>CBDCIZ010000003.1:0-4744467 GCA_965217685.1 Aurantimonas sp. | reverse complement strand
GTAATGTTGCGCATCATTATGATTTGTCGGACCGCCTCTACGATCTCTTCCTCGACGCCGACCGGCAATACAGCTGTGCCTATTTCACCGATCGGAACAATACGCTTGAACAGGCGCAGGCGGACAAGAAGGCGCACATCGCCGCCAAACTGGCGCTGAAACCAGGCATGACGGTGCTCGACATCGGTTGCGGCTGGGGCGGGATGGCGCTCTACCTCCATCAAAAGACGGGCGCGGACGTCCTTGGCATCACCCTATCCGAGGAGCAACTGAAGGTCGCAAGAACGCGAGCCTCGGACGCGGGCGTTGCCGATCATGTCCGGTTCGAGCTGATCGACTACCGCCAGGTCACAGGCCGCTTCGACCGGATCGTCTCCGTCGGCATGTTCGAACATGTCGGCCCGCGTCATTACCGAACCTTCTTCCGGCGGTGCCATGACCTGCTTACCGATGACGGCGTCATGCTTCTCCACACCATCGGGCGGATGGGTGCACCTGGCGTGACCGATGTCTTCACGTCCAAATACATCTTCCCCGGCGGCTATAATCCCGCCTTGTCGGAGATCGTCCGCGGCTATGAGGGGATGCGGCTGTTCCCGACGGATATTGAGGTTCTGCGCCTTCATTACGCCTATACGATCGACCATTGGTACGACCGCGTTGTCGCCGCGCGCGAGAAGATCATCGCGCTGTATGACGAGCGCTTTTACCGGATGTGGCAATTCTATCTGGCCGGCGCGGCGGAGGCATTTCGCACTGGCGGTCTGTGCAACTACCAGCTTCAGTTCTCACGAAGCCGCAATGCGCTCCCGATCACGCGTGATTATATCGAGCAAGCCGAGCAAAAGCTCAGTGACTGAAATCCGCTGACCCGGTATCCGGCGGCAAGCCGGACACCGGGCAAGAGGTCACTTTCCGAACTTCGCCCGGATCGAGAAAGTATACCGGCGATCATTGACGAAGAACGATCGCGGCGCACGCACCAGATCGTTGTTGATCACCTGCGACGTCTTCTGCACGGTGTTGAGCAGGTTCACGCCTTGAAAGCCCATCTTGATGTGATCGTTGATGTTGTAGAACACCGACGCGTCAAGCTGGCCGATCGACTCGCTGTAGATCGGTGCGAACGGCACGATCTCATCGCGCGTCGTCAACAGGTAACGTGATCGCCAGGAATAGGCTCCACGCAACTCGATACCGTTCCGCTCATAAAACGGCACAATGTTGAACGTGTATTTGGACAGACCCTGTAGCGGCAACCGGCTGGTGTCGACATTCGAGATGTTGCCCGCCGACACGTTCGGATTCGATGCGTTCAGCGTACTGTTCGCAACGCCCGACGAGTCGACGTAGGTGAAGTTGGCATTCATTCCCAGTCCGCTCAAAAAACCCGGCAGGAACGAATAGGTCTGTTGGTACCCGACCTCCAGGCCCTTGATCCGCCCGGTCTGATCGGAATTGACCGGCGTTGTCACGATCCCGTTGAAGGTTTGCCCGGCATTCGTGAATGGCAAGACTTGCGTGCCGTTGGTCACGACGCCGTGCAAATCCTTCTTGAACAGCGCCAGTGTCAGTGATCCGACCGACGAGAAATACCATTCCGCACTCAGGTCGTAATTGTCCGCCTTGATTGGTTTCAGATACGGATTTCCCACGCTGAAGATCGCGGTCGGGGCACCATTGGCTAGAATGACGGTGTTGGAGACATCGAGTGCGACGTTGTAGAAGGCGCGCGTGACTCCGAAGTCCGGTGGCGCGATCGACTGATTGAACGCCGCTCTGAACTGAAGCCCGCCGCCCGTCTCAAGCTTGAGGTTTACGCTGGGCAGGTAATAGTCGTAGCGCAGTTTCGCCGCGATCGGCGTGTTCACGCCGTTCTGGAACGCTGTTGCCGAATCGAGAACAGCCTGGCCCAAACCGCAGACAAGCTGCGTGCTGCCCGGCGTACATTGCGCATTGATGTCCTGAAACGGAAACGCCTGAACGCCGCTCGCAACGCGCTTTGTATTAACATAGCGCAAACCCGCATTGCCGTTGAAATTCAGCGCACCGCCAAGCGAATGGCCGAAACGAATTTCCGCATAGCCCGAATTCGTCGTCTCGGTAACGGGATTGATTTCACCGGGCATATAAGGCGTACCCGCGACCACGCCGCAGCGCTGTGCGAGTGGCACCCAACCGGCGCCGCTCGATGTCCCGCATCCGTTGATCGGACCTTGCCACTCACTGTTGATCAACCGACCATCGGCTTGAAACTGATCATAGTTGGTGATCGAGCCTGTCGGATAGAACGGACGACCGGGAGCCGCGGGAGAATTGGTGTTGCCGCGGAAGAAATTGTCGAAGAAGAAGCCTTCCTGTGGACCGGGAACGCCGCCGGTCTCGCGACCCTGGACGCCGTCAACCGGCTGGTCGAGGTAGACCGGTCCGCCATTACCCCAGATCTCACTCAACACGCCCCAATTATAGGTCGAGAAGCGGGCAGTATTCTTGCGATCGGCATAGCGATAACCGGCACGAACCGAGTTGATCCAGCTATCGTCCCCGAATGAGTAATCGAGGTCGACCTTGGCGGCGTCTTCGTTACCGTCACTGTCCTCAAGATGGTCCATCGCCGCGCGGTAGTAGCTGTTGTATGGATCGAGAAAATCCTGATGCGGTGGCAGGAAATAGCTTGAATTACCCTGCGCACCAGCCTGAACGGGCAGGAAGTCGACGGTCGGCACCTTCTCTCCGTTCAGATGCAGTTCCGCGTTCTGAAACGATGACGCGAGGAACGACAGATCCGTATTGCGGACAGTCGATTTGACATGCTGATAGTCAAGGTTGATCCCAAGCCGGTCAGAAACCTTCCATTTGAAGTTGGCGCCATAATCATCGGTAATAAAACGCTGATCGACGCTGCGAGCGATATTGTTGCTCTGCAGTCCGAACAGCGGGGCACGTCCGTTACCGTCGCTTCCCGATGGGCCGGTAAATATGCCGTCGGTGAAGACCCCGCGATCGTCATAGCTAAACGTCGTACCGGGTAGCGGGCGCGAGTCGCCATTGGCTGTCACGTTGTCGGTTGCGATCTCGACAACGTGCTCGGTCCAGGCTTCGCGTGAATCCGATCGGAGGAACTGGAAGGTGGCGGTCGCCGCCCCATCGTTGCTGCGCCACTGCGCCGCGGCGGAATAGCCGTAACGCAGGCGATCGAATTCCTGGCTCCGCGCGACAGCGCCGCGCGGTACATAGACGGTCTGGCCGGCATAGGCCGCGCCGGTTGCCGGATCGATGTCGGTCGGACGATATAGCGTACCATCGGCTGCCAGTATGCGATTGCCGTAGTTGGAGATCTGCACGGCGTCCGCACGGGCATATAATTGCGAGCGCACGAACGAGCCGAGCAGACCGAATTCACCTATGCCAGTGCTCCATCGATCACTGAGCAGGACGGAGACTGTTGGCGCCGATTTGCTGATGAGATCGCTGTAGCTGTTCTCGAGCGTGCCAGCGATGACAAGCCCATTCGAGTCGAACGGCACGCGCGTGCGCAGGTTGATCGTGCCGGCGATACCACCCTCGATCATGTCGGCCGACGCGCTCTTGAAGACATCCACACCGCCGACCAGTTCGGCGGGAACGTCCGCAAAGCTCAGTCCGCGACCGTTATTGGCGGTGAACGTGTCGCGGCCGTTCAACTCGCTACGCGTATAGGTCAGGCCACGAACGACAACGCCGCTGCCCTGGACCGAGAAATGGTCGGGATCGTTGCCGGCCGCGAAACGGTTGATCGAGACGCCCGGAACCCGCTGCAACGCTTCGGTGATGGACCGGTCCGGTAACGAGCCGATGTCCTCGGACGAAATCGAGTCCTGGCTGACTTCGGAGTTCTTCTTCAGTGACTGCGCGGTCTTCAGGCTCTGGCGAATGCCCGTGACGATGATGTCACCCGCTGCACCGGCCGTCTCCGAGTTCGTCTCCGCCGTACCGGATGTTGCATTGCCCTGCTGATCGGTGGTCGAACTTTGCGGTGTTGTCTCTTGCGCGGTGTCGCCGGCATCGCTAGCGCGTTGCTCCTGCGGAACCGGGACGGCGAAGGCCTGTCCTGTCGTCGCGCACAAGGCCAGCGCGGAGACGCTGCACATCATCATGCCGCCCGGCAAGCGTGCCAGCGTGACTTCACCCTTTACATATGGAACCTTCATCATTCCTCCCCATGTGCTGTTAGCGCTACCATTACGCATCGCACATTTGACGAACATCGCGTACTCCCATGGGTCAGGCGTTGCAATAGCCGTTTCGCGCGTCAGAAACGTGCGCAATTCTAGTATTGGCACGATGCCAGTGACGATTGATGCTATACGCTCTTGGTGGGAAGGCAAATGAACAGGATAATCCAGCAAGCGGAAGCAGCTTGGTAACGTTAACATCCTTGGCATTCACTCGATGACCGACAGGGCGATCCGCCACATCGTCATCGTTGGCGGTGGCACTGCGGGATGGATGGCGGCCGCCACCTTCGCGCGACTGCTGGGGCCGCAATCAGTGCAGGTGACCTTGGTCGAGTCCGATGCGATCGGCACCATCGGTGTGGGTGAGGCCACGATTCCAAAGATGGCGATCTTCAACCGGATGCTCGGGATCGATGAAAATGATTTCATTCGTCAGACGAAAGGCAGCTTCAAGCTAGGCATCGAGTTCGTCGACTGGGGCCGGATCGGCGAAAGATATTTCCACCCCTTCGGCAAGTTCGGCATCGATCTGCAGGGCGTGTCCTTCCACGCCTATTGGCTACGTCTTCGCCAGCTCGGCGATCCTGCTCGAATCGAGGAATATTCGCTTCAGGCGCTGGCGAGCGAGGCGGGTCGATTCATGCGCCCGATCGACAACGGCAATTCACCCCTTTCGCAAATCGCCTATGCCTTTCACTTCGACGCCGGCCTCTATGCCGCGTTCCTGCGGCACTACGCCGAAGCGCGCGGGGTCGAGCGCCGCGAAGGACGGATCGAACAGGTGCTGCTTCGCCCCGAGGATGGTTTTGTCGAAGCGGTAATGCTGGCGGACGGCACGCGGATCGAGGGCGACCTGTTCATCGACTGTTCGGGCTTTCGCGGTCTGGTGATCGAGGAGGCGCTGCACGCGGGCTATAACGACTGGTCGCAGTGGCTGCCCTGCGACCGCGCGATTGCCGTACCATGCGAGCGGACGACGCCGCTGCGTCCTTTCACGCGCGCAACCGCACGCGGCGCCGGGTGGCAGTGGCGCATCCCGCTGCAGCATCGCACCGGCAACGGATATGTCTTCTCGACGCGTCATGTCAGTGAGGACGAAGCGACGGCGACATTGCTAGCGAACCTCGATGGTCCGGCGATCGCGGAGCCACGCGCCATCGCGTTCAGAACCGGGCATCGCCGCGCGTTCTGGAAGAAGAATTGCGTGGCGATCGGGCTTTGCTCGGGCTTCATGGAACCGCTGGAGTCGACCAGCATATGGCTCATACAAAACAGCCTCGCGCGTTTGATGAGCATGTTTCCCGACCTGGGCTTCGCGCCGGCCACGATTGCGCGCTATAACCAGACCCTGACACGCGAATATGAGCAGATCCGTGATTTTCTGATCCTGCATTACAGGGCAACCACGCGTGATGATTCGCCCTTCTGGAACCATTGCCGCACGATGGATGTGCCCGAGCGACTGATGGAGAAGATGCGCGTCTTTGCCGAACATGGCCGCACCTTTCGCGACGACGACGAATTATTCAACGAGACGAGCTGGTTCGCGGTCATGCAGGGACAAGGGCTCGCCGCTGCTTCACACGATCCTGTCGCCGACACGATGAGCGTGGACGAAACGCGCGCCCGTCTCGCCCATATTCGTGAGACGATTGCCAATTCGGCCGCGCACATGCCTGACCAAGCGGCCTTCATTGCCCGGCATTGCGCAAGCTGAGACGCAGGGTCAGCGCTGCAGTGATCCGACGACAAAAGCGCGCAGGCGCTCGGTCCGCTCCCTGCTCGCCGGCCCCAGCGGGCCCCGCACGGCCTCGGGCAGGTGATCGGCGACGCGGTCTGCGTCCTCGGCGAAGACATAATGGTCGAACCAGGCCTTCCATGCCTGTTTTTCAGGAAGCGGCAGGTCCCGGACGCTCATCATCGCATGGACCATGGCGATGAACGGAGTCGCGCTGCTGTCATAAGCCCACCAGTAATTGACCAGCACGTTGAAGGTGTCGATCGCGTTGACATGATGCCACCAGATCGCAGGAATGAAGAGTGCGTCTCCAGGTCCCAGCTCGGCGCTCAGCGCACTTTCCAGCGCCTCGGCAAAGCGAGGATAGCGCTCCAGATCGGGAGCTAGCGGATCAACCATGCTGACGGGCGGACCGGCCATGGTGCGATCGATCGGTCCGACGTAGAGGTTTGCCAACTGCTCGGGCGGAAAAAGCGTGAAGCGACGGCGTCCCGCCACCACCACCGCGACGTTGGGCGACACGTCATAGTGCGTCGACACTTGCGTCGCATTCCCGATCCAGAGCCGTGCCTGCGCGCCCGGTGCCGGCAAGCCCAGCCGGTTCTCTGCGGCCCAGCCCGGCATATGCTCGTCCGCTGTCGCCGCGCTGGCGTAGAGCGCATGCGGTTCATCGACATCCGCCATCTTCATCAGTTCGGCCACGAGCATGCGAAGCGGCACCTGCTCGCGCTTGAAATTGAAGCCGCACATGTCGTCGCTGTAGAAAAAGCGGCCGCCGATCGCAGGCGGACCGATCAATACCTCGGCGGGCTTTCCCGGTTGAAAGCGATCCATGTATGCGGCCATCGCGGCATTGCCCCGACGCCCCGCCGCCACCGCCGGCCACTGCGCCGCCTGACCACGCAACACGACGGGGGAGAAGGCCGATGCGACCTCACGCTCAAAGGTTTCCGGATCGACCGCATCGCGCTCTGCTATCGCGCCGGGTCCGGTCATGACATGCCTTTCAATTGGTCGCGGTGCTATCCGCCGCGCTCAGCTTTTCTGTTTTGAGCTGGTAACGCCATCACGTCAGGCGGTAAATGCGGTGGGGGGGCCGACACGGGTCAGCCGGCGGTGGGTTTGCCGTCGATCATGCGGTCGAGGCCCAGTGGGTTGCTGTCCCTGAGCGCAGCGGGCAGCAGCGCATCGGGCAGGTCCTGGTAACAGACCGGCCGAACAAAGCGGCTGATTGCCAGGCTTCCGACCGATGTGGTTCGCGGGTCCGACGTTGACGGATAGGGTCCGCCATGAACCATCGCATGCGCCACCTCGACCCCGGTCCCAAAGCCATTGACCAATATCCGCCCGACCCGCCGTTCCAGATGAGGCAGCATCGTGCGCACGGCATCATGGTCCGCTTGCGTCATGTGGATCGCGGCGGTCAGCTGTCCTTCCAATCCGTCGATGACCTTCGTGATCGTCTCCAGATCGGGGCAGCGCACAATGACCGACGCTGCGCCGAATACCTCATCCTGCAGTTCCGGATTTGCCAGAAACGCATCGGCGGTTGTCACGAACAAGGCTGCTTGGCACGTCTGATCATGCCCTTCCTGCCCGCGAGCGACTGCGGTCGTGACATCCGACGCCTTCAGTGCCGCTACACCCTCGCGATAGGCTATGGCGATGCCCGGTGTGAGCATCGTCGTGGCGGGCATCTGCTTCACCGCCTCGGCTGCGGTCTCGATGAATGTATCGAGCGCATCGCCCTCCACCGCCAGTACCAACCCGGGATTGGTGCAGAATTGTCCCGATCCAAGCGTCAGTGAGCCGACAAATGCCTTGGCCGTCGCCGCCGCATTATCGGAAAGCGCATGGGGCAAGAGAATGACCGGATTGATCGAGCTCATCTCGGCATAGACGGGGATCGGCTCGGCGCGACCTTGCGCAACCTTGACCAGCGCGAGTCCGCCGCGCCTGGAGCCGGTGAAACCGACCGCCTTGATGCGCGGGTCCGCCACCAGCGCTTCGCCGATGGCATGGCCGTCGTCATGGACCATCGAAAACACGCCTTCGGGCAGCCCGCATGTGGCCACTGCCTGTTGCACCGCGCGTCCGACCAGTTCGGACGTACCCGGATGCGCAGGATGCGCCTTCGCGATCACCGGGCAGCCCGCCGCCAATGCAGACGCAGTGTCACCGCCAGCGACCGAGAAGGCGAGTGGAAAGTTCGACGCGCCGAACACCGCCACCGGTCCCAATGGAATATTGCGCAGGCGAAGGTCGGGGCGTGGAAGCGGCTGGCGATCAGGCAGAGCCGGATCGATTCGTACCCCAAGATAGTCGCCGGCCCGCACCACCGAGGCGAACAGACGCAACTGGCCGCAGGTTCGCCCGCGCTCCCCCTCCAGCCGTCCGCGCGGCAGCCCGCTCTCCTGCATGGCGCGCTCAATCAGCTCGTCACCGATCCCCATGATGTTGTCGGCGATCGCTTCCAGAAACGACGCCCGCGCGCCGGGTGTTGTCTCACGGTACGGATCGAATGCCTGCTGCGCCAGCGCACAAGCCTGTTCCAGTTGCTCGCGTGACGCCGCGGTGAACGCCGGCTTGATCTGACCGCCGGTCGCGGCGTCGACAGCGCGAAACTCTCCGCCATCGCCCTGCATGGTGCTCGATCCAACCAGCACATCACCGTTGATCATCACTATCTCCTTCGGCGCCTGACATCCCGGCGCCCGGTATATTTGTGTGTCTGATCCCCGCAACTGAAGCGTCGGGAACCGGTTCGTCGTCAATCCTGCGCAAAGACCTCTCCGCGCCGCTCATTTCGAGATGGTCAGTATCGCGGTTTTAAGGTCAGCCGAACTACTGCCCGCCATGATCTCGAAGTCGCCGGGTTCCACGACGCGCTTCATCTGCCGGTTCCAAAGCTCGAACGCGCCGTGATCCAGCGTGAAACTGACGGACTGCTTCTCGCCCGGATTGAGCGTTACCCGGCGGAAGGCCTTTAACTCCTTCACCGGACGAGTGACCGAACTCTCCTTGTCGCGCACATAGATTTGCACCACCTCGTCGCCTGTACGCCTCCCCTCGTTGCGCACATCGACCGACACACGCACGCTCCCGTCAGGCTTGATCATTGCAGACGACAGCTTCGGCTGGCCCAGCGTGAAACGCGTATAGCTCAACCCCCATCCGAACGGGTAAAGCGGTGTGTCGGGCGAGAACAGATAGCCGCGATGCGCGGACGGCTTGTAATTGTAGAACATCGGCAGTTGCCCGACCGAACGCGCAATCGTCACCGGCAGCTTGCCGCCCGGGTTCACGTCCCCGAACAACATGTCGGCCATCGCGGTTCCGCCCTGCTCCCCCAGATACCAGTTCTCGACGACCGCATTCGCCTGCTCAGCGATCGTGTTGATCGACAACGGGCGCCCATTGATCATCATCACGACGATCGGCTTGCCGAGTTTCTTCAGCGCATCGAACAGATCCTGCTGCTGCCCGACCAGGTCCAGGCTGGCACGATCGCCCATATGGTTGGCGGCCCATCCCTCACGACTGGTCTGCTCTGTATCGCCGATTGCCAGGATGATCGTATCCGCTCCCTTGGCCGCCGCGACCGCTGCTGCGATCCGCCTGGCGTTTTCCGCCGGGTCGGCCAGCACTACCTTGTCCTCCCACCAGTCGTCATTCTCGGTGATCTTGACGCCCGGCGAATAAACGAGATTGGCACGATCCCCGAGCTTTGCCTTCATGCCTTCCAGCAGTGAAACCGTAACGGGTGGCTGACCGTAATAACCGCCCAGGCGAGCTACCGCTGCATTAGGCCCGATGACCGCGATTGTCGGCTTGGCCGACCCCGTTTTGGGCATCGCCAGTGGCAGCGTCCCATCGTTCTTCAACAACACTATCGACTGCGCTGCCGCCAGTCGGGCGATCCCGCGCGCATCGGTGCTGTTGGTGATCCGGACGGCCGCATCGGCATCGGCGTATGGGCGATCGAACAGACCCGCGCGGAACTTCAACTCCAGCATCTTGCGGACCGCTTCATCGACCATCGCCACCGGCACCTTGCCGGACTTTACCTGCTGGGTCAGCGTGCCGTAGCTGTCTCCTTCCGGCAGATCACTATCCACGCCGGCCGCCAATGCCAGTCGAGCCGCTTCCGCGTGGTCATGGGCAACGTGGTGCAGATCGGCCAACTGGTCGATCGCCGAATAGTCACTGACAATCGCGCCGTCGAAACCCCACTCTCCGCGCAGCACATCGCGCAGCAGCCATGTGCTGGAATGCGACGGGATGCCATCGATTTCATTATAGGAAGGCATCACCGCACCGGGGCGCGCCCGCCGGATCGCCGCCTCGAACGGCGGCAGGAAATTCTCGCGCACTTCACGTTCCGAAATCTGCGCCGGCCCCACATTCGTTCCGCTTTCGGGTTGCCCGTGCCCGGTCAGGTGTTTGAGCGTGGCGAAGACCTTGCTCACCGGCAGCATCTCGGGCCGGCCCATGCCTTCCAGTCCCTCGACAGCGGCCACGCCCATCTCGCCAACCAGATAGGGATCCTCGCCGAACGTCTCCTCGATCCTGCCCCATCGAGGATCACGCGCGATATCCACCACCGGACTCAGCGCCAGTGACACGCCCCGCGCGCTCATCTCGCGCGCGGTGACTTCGTTCGCCCGGCGGATGAGGTCCGGGTTCCAACTGGAGGCGAGCGCAATTGGCACCGGAAAGCTGGTGGCGCCGAGCGCGGCATAGCCATGCAGCCCCTCTTCATGAAACAGGATCGGTATGCCCAATCTCGTCTGCGTCAGGGCGTAACGCTGCATGGCGTTGACCAGCCGGACGGTCGCTCGCGCATCACGGCTGGGTATCAGGCGCGGTGACCCGGCCCCTTGCGCGTCGGATGGCCGTGCAAACTGACCGATACCATTCGGATATAGCCCCGCCATCTTCGCCGGGGCAAATTCGTTATTGCTGTCGAATATCTTCTTCTTGTTGTCCCAGACCGTGAGTAATTGCGCGACCTTCTCTTCAAGCGTCATGCGCTTCAAAAGATCTTCGACCCGCACGGGGACCGGTGCACGCGCATCCTTGTAAAGCGCATCGACAACTTTGTCGGCCTTGCTGGGCGCCGCCTGGACGGTGGTCGACCCAACCCAGCCGGTAGTTGTGAGTGCTGTCATCAACAGCGCGCTGCGCCACATTGCGGTCGACCTGGCCATTGTCCTCTCCCTTGGCTGCGATCCGCTTTCACCGCTTCGCAGACAGATTATTTTGTGATAGCGCTACCATGTGGGCATTGGCGCCGGATGTCAATTCGCCCATTCCATTGCGCGACCCATGGCGAGATCGTAGCGCGGTACTGCGGGCAAGCGGGGGAGGCACATCTGAAACAGCGGGTATCGCGAGGACAGCGAGGCTCCGTCACCATCGCCGATGTGGCGAGGAAGGCATCGGTTTCGCCGATGACGGTGTCGCGCGTCATCAATGGCGAAACCAACGTACGCGCGGCGACCCGCGACACCGTGATCGAGGCGATCGCTGCGCTGAACTATGCTCCGAACCCGGCGGCACGCAGCCTTGCCGGTGCACAGCCGATCCGCATCGGCCTGCTCTACAGCAACCCAAGCGCCGCCTATCTGACCGAATTCCTGGTCGGCAGCCTCGATTTTGCCAGCCGCTCCAGCACGCAACTCGTCGTCGAGAAATGCGACCTGGGCGAGCATGAGATCGAGGTGGCGGGCAAGATGATCGCCAGTGGAATCGACGGCATCGTCCTTCCCCCACCGCTGTGCGATTCCGGAGAGCTCGTATGCTCCATTGGTGACGCGGGCGTGCCGATGGTCGCGGTCGGCGGTGGCGCAGAACTCGACGGCGTGCTGAGCGTCAGCATCGACGACGTATATGCTGCCTATACCATGACCCGTCATATCATTGCACTTGGGCACCGCCGCGTCGGCTTCGTGATCGGCAATCCTCGCCTGACTGCAAGCGGCAAACGCCTGGAGGGCTATCGTGCAGCGCTCCGCGACGAAGGGATCGAGACCGACGAGAGCCTGATAGCGCAGGGTCTGTTCACCTATCGCTCCGGCCTCGATGCCGCAGAGCAACTCCTCGACGCACCGTCGCCTCCCACGGCGATCTTCGCGAGCAATGACGACATGGCCGCTGCCGCCGTCGCCGTCGCACACCGCCGGGGGCTGGACGTACCAAGCGATCTGACGATCTGCGGCTTCGACGATACCACACTCGCCACGGCCATCTGGCCGGAATTGACGACAATCCGTCAGCCGATTGCCGATATGGCGCGCGGTGCGGTCGAGGTGCTGGTTCGCCGGATCAAGGCACGGCGAAACGCGGAGCCGATTTCGTCCGATCACCTGGAGCTCGCTTTCGAGCTGGTCCGGCGACAATCAGACGCGCCCCCGCGCCGCCGGCCAGCAGAAATAGAAGGCAAGGACCGACGGCGATAGCAGCGTATCGGCCTACCCCACCATGTCCTCCAATTCGATGCCCCGGGTTTCGGTAATCAGCGCGCGTACGAAGAAGAAGGACAGGAGCGCGCTGAGCGCATAGAAGCCGTAGGTAACGGGCAGGCCGACACCGCTCGCCAGTAATGGAAAACTGACCGAGATGGCAAAGTTCGCCGCCCATTGCGAAAAGCCTGCGATGGCCAGACCGGATCCGCGGATCTGGTTGGGGAACATCTCTCCCAGCATCACCCACATGACCGGCCCCCAGCTCAGGTTGAAGAAAACGACATAGACGTTCGCCGCGACCAGCGCGATGCGGCCGACATCGTCCGACATCTGCAGTCCCGTGGCGGTAACGGTTGCAGTCGAGAAGCAATAAACGAGGACCGCCAGCGTCACCGACATCCCCGCCGATCCTGCCAGCAGCAGCGGCTTGCGCCCGATCCGGTCAATCGTGAAGATCGCCAACAGGCATGCCAGGATTGACAGGCTGCCGGATAAGATGTTGATCTTCAGCGCATCGCCTTCGCTAAAGCCCACCGACTGCCACAGCACCGCGCCGTAATAAAAGACGATATTGATACCGACAAGTTGCTGGAATACCGCCAGCCCGATTCCCGCCCAAACGATCGGCCGCAGCTTGCCGGTCGTCTTGTCGATCAGGTCGGAGAAGCGAGGGCGATGCTGATCGCTCGCCAGGCTGGTCCGGATCTCGCTGACCTTGGCACGGGCATAGTCCGCGCCGAACAGGCGTGTCAGCACTCCTTGCGCAGCGTCGTCGCGCGACCGCAGCATCAGATAGCGGGGGCTTTCGGGGATCAGCAGCAATGATAGAAAATAGATGCCGGCCGGAATGACCTGCGCCCAGAACATCCACCGCCAGGCGGGGAAGCCGAGCCAGAAGATCGCGGTCGAATTACCCGCCGTGTTCGCTAGCCAGTAATTGGCGAGAAACGCACCGGTCAGCCCGGCGATGATCATGATCTGCTGCACGCTCGACAACCGCCCGCGGATCTCCGCAGGCGTTACTTCACTGATATAAACGGGTGAGATGACGCTCGCCGCGCCGACCGCGAGCCCCGCGATCAGGCGCGCAGCGATAAAGACTGCCGCCGATCCGGCCGCGCCCGCAAGGAGTGCGCTGCCGATGAACACAAGCGCCGCCGTCATCATCACCGCGCGCCGACCGAACAGATCGGCCAGTCGACCGGCCAGGAAAGCGCCGAGCGCGCATCCCGGCAACAAAGCCGCAACCGCGATCCCAAGCCACAGCTCGTTCAGGGCGAATGCGGCCTTCAGCCCATCCTGCGTGCCGTTGATGACGCCGCTATCATAACCGAACATGAAACCGCCGATCGTCGCGACCGCCACGATCAAGCTGATGAACCCGATATTCGCGCTACTTGCATGCCTATCCGTCATGTCCCTTATCTCCTGTTGGTCAGTGATCGCTCTCCGGCGATCTTTTTCGTGCGCCAATCGGCTCCTATCGCCAGCCGGCATCGATGAAATAGTCGTGGCCCGTGCACATCCGCGCATCGTCGGACGCCAGGAACAGGACGAGTGCGCCGACGTCGTACGGCTGAATGCGTCCGTCCAGGCACTGCGCCGCCACGATCTCAGCTTCGCCCTCGGGCGTGTACCATTTCATCTGCCGGGGCGTGGCGACGTTGCCGGGGACGATGGTGTTGACCCGAATGTTGGCGCGGCCCAGATCGCGCGCCAGACTGCGTGTCAGACCCTCGATGCCCGCCTTGGCTGTCTGATAAAGAACAAGATTCGGCAGCGCGAGGTGCCAGCTGATCGACCCGAAATTGAGGATGACGCCGCCGCCCGCACGCTTCATTGCCGGCACCACTGCCTTTGCCGCGAAGAACTGATGGCGCAGATTGACCGCCATCCGCTCGTCCCAATAGGCCGGCGTGATCTCCTCGACCGTATGACGATCGTCACTGGCCGCATTGTTGATCAGGACGTCGATGCCACCCATCGCCGTCTCGATCTCCGCAATGGTGCCGGCCAGCGCGTCAATATCGGTCACATCGCAGCCCAGAAATTGGGGAGCGTGCACCGCTCCCGGCGACAGCGTGTCGACCAGCGCCCTGCTGGCGGTTTCATCGATATCGATGAACGTCACCCGCGCGTTCTGCGCCACAAACGCCTCGACCAGCCCTGCCCCGATCCCGCTCCCGCCACCGGAAATCAGGACGCGCTTGTCCGCCAGGCTGGGATATGCGGCGCGTCCTTGCCGCGCCGGTGCCACGTCATCCATGCTCACTGACCTCCAGCAGATTGCGAGAGGCAAGGTTACGCATCAGCGCGCTGATCCCGAACGACCACGGCTCGGCTGCCTTCGATGTTGTCATGCGGTTAACCAGCCGTCCCAGCAAGAGCGTTGTGATCGTCACGATATCACCGGGCTTGTGCGTGAACCCGCGCCCCGGTTCGTCACGATCCTCGGTCGGCGCGAACAGCGTTCCCAGAAACAAGGCGACGCCGTCAGGATATTGATGCTCGCTCATCGTCTGGCGCACGAGTTCCAGCGGATCACGGCTGATCTCGGCCATGTTGCTGGTTCCCTCCAGATGATAGCCGTCCACGCCCTCGATCGTAAGCGTGACCTGCGCCTCGCGAATGTCATCCATCGTGAAATCGTCGTCGAACAGGCGGATGAGCGGACCGATCGCACAAGAGGCGTTATTGTCCTTGGCCTTTCCCAGCAGCAGCGCCGAACGTCCCTCGAAATCACGAAGATTAACGTCGTTACCCAGTGTCGCACCGACCGGATGCCCGCTTTTATCCAGGATCAGGACGATCTCCGGCTCCGGGTTATTCCAGTCTGAGTCCGACCGGACACCGATGTGACGACCGGTGCCGATCGTCGAGAGAACGGGCGCCTTTGTAAAAACTTCTGCATCCGGCCCTATCGCGACCTCCAGATATTGGGACCACATATTGTCCTTGATCAGCTCAGCCTTCAGGGTCGCTGCCTCGGTTGACCCGGGCACGACCAGGCGGATGCTCCCGCCGATCGCGCTTTCCAGCTTGGCACGGATCGCATGCGCGGCTTCCGCGTCACCGCGCGCACGCTCCTCGATCACCCGCTCGATTGCCGACACCGCGAATGTCACTCCGGCAGCCTTGACGCACGCGAGGTCGATCGGACTGAGCAGGTCTGGATACACATCTCGATTACGGTCGATCGCGACTCCCGCGCCGGGATCGAACGACTTTTGCTCGATCAGTGCCGAAACGGTCGGCGCGATCCTGGACATGTCATACAGTTCGCCCTCGGCGAGGAGGACCGGACTGGGGCCGACTCCCGCATTGATACGGCCGATGAATCTGCCTCGTTCAAAACCGACCGGCAACGCCTCGACCAATGCCCCTCTCATCCATCTACCCCCTGCACCGTTTTTGATAGCGCTACCATCCAATGTCGCGGTCGCTTGTCAATAGCTGACGACGGATCGGCGATCTCGCGGCGAAGCCCAGGGAGCGTCAGCGCGAGGCTTCTGGAAAGATGAAGGGAAATTTAGGAAACAAAATCAACACCGCGAAGGTTCAGCAGACAGCCTTCATCTTGTCATCGAGAAAAACCCATGCGCGCAACCGTCCTGATCCTTGCCGGCACGCTCCTTGCGGCACCAGCCTTTGCGCAGACCAAGCCGGCGACCGGCCCGTTCCCGCTGAATTCCGTAACCGACCGTGAACACGACGGACCGCAAGGGCAACAACTTCGTCCATCGGTAGACGCGCTGCAAAACACGCTGACCGATCTGCAGCAGCTCAATCTGGAACTGAAACAGGCGCATTGGAATGTGTCGGGCACTTTGTTCTACACGCTGCACGAGCTGCTTCAGGAGCATTATGAGGGCACCAGCAAATATTCCGACATGGTCGCCGAACGGTTGCAGTCGATCGGCGTCTCGTCCGACGGACGCGCCAACACGATTATCCGAAACAGCGTCATCCCGGAATTTCCGGGCGGGTTCGTTGACGACGCACAGGTGATCCAGTGGTTTACCCGATATTACAAGGCGACGAGCGACCGGATCGGCCAGGGAATAAAGGCGACCAACGACAGTGATCCCACGACCTCTAATCTGCTTCAGGAGGTTCAGAACGTCATCGACAAATATCAGTGGCAGATGCGAGCTTTCATTCAGAGCACGCCGACCGATCCCAACACCGGCTTCGACATCAACAATAACCGGCCTCTCGCGCCGGCGGGAACGCCGACAGAACCGATCAAGTAATCATTCGTGTCGGGCGCTCATTTCTTGTGTCGCTGACTGACGTGCGAAATGGTCGACCGCACGAACATTATGGCTGCAAGCGCGGACGCCGATAGCGTCGCAACGCCGGCACCCATCGCATCGAAGGACGGCATCAGGACAAAGACACCGGTGAAAAGCAACATCATCGACCATGCGCGGATGCGCAGCGCTTGCGCGGCATGGCCGGTACCCTGAAGAATTGGTTCGAACCCGACCGACACGATGTCCAGCCCGGCGGCGATTCCTAATAGCACCAGAAGCGGATAAGCGCCCAGATACCGCGCGCCTGCCACCAGATGCAAAGCCGGTTGACCCAAAATGGGGACCAGCAGACAGGTGATCGCGCCAGCCCCGATCGCCAGGCGACCCGACTGCCGCAACAAGACACGCAGCGCGTCGCGCGACCGTCCGGCATCCGCCCGCGTAATTTCGGGAAAGATGCCGCGTGCGAACATGTCAGACAGCCGGACGAGCGCCTGGCTGAGCTGCGAGGCGAGCCGGTAATTGCCCGCGGCGGCCGCGCCTGTGAATACACCGACCAGCACGACGACAAGCTGGCGCCCGGCATTGGTCAGCGTCGAGCCGATGTTCGTGACCAGCGCGAAATGCCAGAGCCCGACATTTTCACGCACCGCCGTGCTGGTGCCGCGCCATTCACGAAACATGCCCGGCCCGTATCGCAAGGCGAGCACCCAATACACGATCGCGGTGGCAATTTCTGCTGCCGCCCACGCCGCCAGGAACCCGAAGACGCTGGCCCCGTTCCACACTGCCAGAATTGCGCCCGCACAGCGAACGATTGGCGTGACCGCATCCGCGGCCGCGCCGATCGCGAACCGGTCGTGCAGACGCAGTATGCCCACCGCGGTCGAACGCACCGACAAAAGCAGGATCAGGCAGAAGGCGATGGCCTCCACCGTCAGAGTGCGAGACCAGCCGAAATGCAACTCCATCACCAGTAGCGCGCCAGAGGCAATGACGCAGCCGACCAACGCCGCGGCAATATCAAGCGACAGGCAGAAGCGTACCAGCCTTCCCAATGCGCCCTGATCCGTAGCCAGATGCGGCATGCCGTAGCGCACCACGATCTGCCACGTCTGAAAGCCGACAAAGGCCGCCGCTGCCTGCCCGGTACTCAGTATCAGCGTGAACTGGCCGAATTTTTCCACGCCCAGTGAGCGGGTCGCCAGCGCAAGGTACACGACGCTCAGCACCGCGCCGACGCCCTTGCCGGTCAGCAGCCAGCCGACATTGGCTAGCGCCCGGCGAAACGGGGTCGATCCCCGAATGGTTGACGTCAACGGCTTTATTCCATTCATATGGTCACGCTACAGCGTTTGCACGCATGCGCATCGCCTTCCTCTACATCGCAGAAGCCTATCAATGCTATCATGGTGCGGCGATCGCGATCGAACTCGCCAGACGGCCCGGCTGGACGGTCGTCAATTATTACAATGACCCCGACACGCCGCATCATCTGGCGCGTATCCGCCGGGCGCATGGGGCGCCCGCCGGCGACGATCGACCGCTGCACCGATCGCTCCTCACGCGCGCAATGCAGCGAATGAAGCGACTGGGCATGTTCAAGGACATGGTGCTGCGCGACAATGTGGCTGAACTCGACGCCTATGATGCGGTCTTCGCGGTCGAGAACAGCGCCGCATCGCTCCGGCGGCTAGGCGCGAAATCGACCAGGCTGATCTACAGCCCGCACGGTTTTGGAGACCGTGCGCGCGGTTTCATCCCACGCATCGCCACGTTCGACTATGTGCTGCTCGCCGGGCCCAAGACGGCGGCACGCATGCTGGCCGACGGGCTGGTGAGACCCGACGGCTACGCGCTCACGGGTATCGTCAAGTTCGACACCGCGTCCAGGATCGCTCACACGACGCCGCTTCCCTTCGATGCCCCGCACCCGACGATTCTCTACAATGCGCACAAGGAGCCACGGCTGACATCATGGCATTGCTTCATCGAGCCGATGCTGGCGGGTTTCGACGCGGATCGGTCGATGAACCTGATCGTCGCTCCGCATATCAAGCTGTTTCGCCGTCGCACCCGCAGTCTGCGGAAACACTGGCGCGCACGAAGTACCGGCAACGTGCTGATCGATCCCGGCTCCGATCGCTCGGTCGACATGAGCTATGCCGCCATCGCGGAAATCTATGTGGGCGATGTCAGCAGCCAGGTGTATGAATTTCTTGTCCGGCCGCGTCCGTGCGTGTTCCTCAATGCGCACGGCATAGACTGGCGCGACGATCCCAGCTTTCTCCACTGGCATCTGGGCGACGTCGTCGACCATCCGGCGCAACTGATGGACGCGATCCGCGCCGCGCCCGAACGGCACGCGCTCTATCGTGACCGCCAGGTCGAATTGGCCGCTGCCAGCCTCGGCGACACATCATCCGGTGCGGCCGTACGCGCGGCTGATGCGGTCGAGGCGTTCATGCGCCGATGAAGATCGGTTTTATCTACAATCACGATGCGCTGCATCAGATCGCGCATACCGCGCCGGTCGCCGCGGCGCTCACATTCCGGCCGCAGGTCGAGGTCGTCATCCTCTGCTCCAGCGCCGCACAGGAGGCGCAGGTCCGCGTGCTGCTCGGGGGTGCCGCGTCACGGGTGACGTTCGTGCAGCTTGGTCTCGGTACGATCGAGCGGATGCTCGACCGCGGTCTTCGTCACATCGCGCCGTTCCGACGGGTCGCCATTCTCAGGAATAACATCACGGCGTTCAGGGCGCTGGACGTGCTGGTCGTGCCGGAGACGACTTCGCTGCTGCTGCGTGATCGTTTTGGCCTCGACGCGCTCAAATTTGTCTGGATCCCACATGGCGCGGGAGATCGCTCGGTGGGTTTTCGTGCCGTCGTGCGCGGATTTGACCTCGTGCTGCTTGCCGGTAGAAAGGTCCGCGACCGGATGCTGGAGAGCGGGCTCGTCACGACCGACAACAGCCGCATCGTCGGCTATCCCAAATTCGATGCCGTGATGACGACGCAACCGCCGCCGTCATTGTTCGACAACGGCAGGCCGACGGTCCTCTACAATCCGCATTTCGATCCGCGCCTGTCATCCTGGTATGCCATGGGTCCGGCGATCCTCGACTGGTTCGCGAAGCAGTCGCGCTACAATCTGGTGTTCGCGCCCCACGTCATGCTCTTTCAGCGGCATCTCCACGCATCTGTCGAGCACCGGCTGATCCGCTGGCGACGCGGGCTTGCCGCCGTTTACACGCGGTGCGACCACATGCTGATCGATACCGGCAGCGCGCGCTCGAACGACATGAGCTATACGCGTATGGCCGACATCTATCTCGGGGACGCCAGCAGCCAGATCTATGAATGGATCACCCGCCCGCGCCCGGCAATCTTGCTCAACCCCGGCAGGATCGACTGGCGCAACGATCCCGATTTTGCGCACTGGCGGCTGGGGGACGTGATCGAGACGCTTTCTGCCCTGCCCGAAGCACTGGACAAGGCGTCTCAGCATTTCGAGATCTACCACGCGGCGCAGATCGACGCTCTGGATGCGACCTTCTCGCAAAGGGAGGAACCCGCTGCGTTCAGGGCAGCGGCCGCAATCGTCGAGTATTTCGAGCGTGCAAGCTCCGGTTCAGGCCGCAATTCGTAAACAGGTGCACATGAACATTAAATCTGCACTGATCATCACGGCTGCGGTCATTGCGCTGAGCGCACCACCGGCGGTCGCCCAGACCTGCACCGGTCAAAAGACCGCCGATGCCGTCAGGCTGACGACCGAGGCGACGGGTCTTCGCAACGCGGACGGTGAAGTCGCGTTCACCGTCTATGCGAATGACTCAAAGAAGTTTCTGGCAAAGGGCGGCAAGCTGCTTCGTATCCGCGTGCCGGCGGTGACGCCGATTACACGGGCCTGTTTCTGGCTGCCCCCGGGCCAATATGAGATCGCCCAATATCATGACGAGAATGGCGATCACGACTTCAACCGCACGCTCTTCGTACCAAAGGAAGGATTCGGTTTTTCAAATGACGCCTCGACCACGTTCGGCATTCCGTCGCTGAAAGCGGCGAGATTCACATTGCCGGCCGGTGGCATTACGGTCAAGATGCGGATGCGTTACCGCCGCTGATCGACCGGACGAGCGCTAGATCGGCCGGTTTATCGACATCGACCGCGGCCAGGCCATGATGTGCTTCGACGATCGCGGCGCGCACTCTGGCACGTGCACCGATCGCGCTGACCGCCTCCAACAGTGTCAACCGGCCAAGTACGTATCGTAGCAGGGGCACCGGTCCCAGCCGGCGAACGATCCTCCACGGACGCTTGCGATCCCGCTCCACCGATTGCCAGAGCGCCAGCGCAGCATCGGCGGCCGGGGTTGCCAGCAGGAACAGGTTGCACCCTGACCAGGCGCCATCGGAAAAACGCAAATAGGTTCGCCTGGTCAGCGGCACGTCCCGCTCGATCGTCTCCCGGCGGGCAAGCAGCACGGCGATATCCGCATCGGGCGGTACATCCCGAAGAAACCCCTCGATCCATTCAGGCCGCAGCAGGGCATGATCGGCGGTCGTCACCAGCATCGGCGCACCCATGTGTGCAAGCGCGTCTCGCGCGCTGCCGCTCGGTCCTGTTGCCGCCGGTAGCGGAGCTGCGCCAAGGTCCCGGGCGTGACGGACAACCGCGTCGCATGACGCGCTTACGTAGATTTCATCGATACCGGCCCCCTTCAGCGCGGCGACGACGCGCGCCAGCATTGTCCGCCCGCCGACATCGACCAGCGCCTTGCTGGGCACGCCCTCACCAATGACGACAGGATCGACGCCGCCCCGGTCCCCGGCGAGCACCAGCGCACGCATGTCAGTGTGTCTCGGCGCGCATTACCTGCCACAGCACGCCGGGCGCCGCCAATACGGGATGACGCTCGCGCCACGGCGTAAGCGGAACATGAATGCCGGTATGCCGCTCAATCTTCCACAGGCCGTATCGGGCCGCGCCTTCGAAGGTGAACGCTGCTTTCACCAGTCGCGCGGCGTTGACCAGCCTGCCGACTGCTGCGCGCACCATCCACGCCTCGGTCAGGTCGCGCATCGCGGCAAACCCGATCGACGGCGTCAGTTGCCCGTCCTTGGCACGGTAAGCGACCCCACCTGCGTCCCAGGCGAGCGGCAGGAGCCGTTCATACCGTTCGGGCGCGTGGCCGATAATCTGCTTCTCGCGCCCCGGCGCTTCGACGCGCAATTCGGTCTCGTAGGTCTGGCGGAACAATGACTGCCAGAACGCACCGGGCCGGCCTGTCCCTGGCCCCAGCAGGGCCGCGAACCGTCCCGCAGTCACGATCGCGTCCGCGACCGCGCGGTGAACGCGCAGGCGCGCGTTCGGTGTGCGGCTCCAGACGAGTGCGCTGGGTTGCGTAAACCGGGTCCAGATCGTCGTATCGACCAGATTGCCGTACGCTGCCCGCTCAAAAATGCTGAGCGGCATCGTCGCAACCTTTGCACGGATGGTCCGCATTTCTGTTCGCAATTCGCGGTAGCTCACGTCCGGCCACAACCAGCGCGACGCCATTGCGCCGAACGCGGGTATTCGGTCGGTCAGAACGTAGAAATCCAGTATATCGCCAAGCGCCCCGGTTCTGAGGACCGATCCGTAGAATAGGATGGCGACCGCATCGGGCTGCTCGGCAAGCTGCCGTACGGCGCGGTCGACTTCCGGGGAAACCTCGGCTGCCAGATCCTGCGCGACGAATTGCTGAAGTGCCGTCGTCACGGGGTGACGAACGTCACCGGCTTGCCGCGAGCGAGTGACAGCGTTCCGCCGGTAAACGCCTCACCGTCCAGGATGAAGTCATGCTCTAGTTTGAGGGTCACGCGCTCGACGTCGCCATGGTGATAACCCAGTTCGCGAAGCCAATGTGCCTCGGATCCCGCCAGCAACGGCGCGATCGCCGCCCAGAGGCGACGCGGTTGGGCCTCGACCCGCAGCAGCTTCAACCCGTCCCGAACCTTGCCAAACGGCTTCAGTCCAAGCGGAAGCCGCTTCAATGTGGACGCCAGGACGGTATAGGACGGTCCTGTAATCGACCGTCCATCGTCGAAGTCGATCCCGATCGCCTCCCCCTGGCGCCAGATATTGTGCGCTCCCCCGAACAGGCTTTGGCCGATCGCCGCTGCCAGCGCCGCCCCGACCGCCATGCCTCGAAACAGCCCGACGCCATGCGCCTCTTGTGCCAGCGCGGTTGCGCGCACGAACGCTCCGGCTCCGAACAGAAAACCGCGCAGCACTGTTGCCGAGTCATCTGACCGCCGGATTTCAATCGGCGTGCGGCTCTCATGATGCCCGCGAGCGATCGCCGCTACTGCGTCATCGAGCGTCCAGTCCGCAGGAATACCAAGGTCGAGTGCCAGCGCATTGGTCTTGCCGGAGGGGACGATCGCCACGCGCGGCAGTGCATCCGGATAGTCCGCCGCCGCGGCGCTCAGCACATCGCGAACGGTTCCATCGCCGCCATCGATAATCAGCGCGTCGACCCGGCCCCAGGCGAAACGCGCCAATGCCAGCGCCAACTCATCCTTCGTTCGCGGTGATGCCCAATGCATCGAAGCGCCGACCTCCGGTAAAACACGCCCCGCCACCGAATTGCGATGCGCGCGTTGATTCGAGATAACGCCGACGCGCAACCGGGGGCCGGGCGACTGGGCCGAATGGTCGCTGTCGACGTCGGTCGCAAACGGTGCTCTCACCTGCTCGGCGGGTATGGCGACGAACCGGCTTCGCAAAGTCGTCGCTCCGGCCCACTCCATCCCGCTGCCAAGTAATTTGCTTGTCATGCTATCGTAATTAATGCGTCATTGCGGAAAGTCACGCATTCAGTGGACTAGAGGTAGGCTGCTTTTAGCAGTTCGTTGCCGTTTAGCTGTCCCGGCAAATGACGAATGTCATGCCTGATCCTCGACGTATTCCCTGCAAGCGCACGATTCCGGGCATTTTTTTGCGCATGTTAAAGGTTACGTTGATCTATCACGCGTTTCGCCTTGCCGGTCGAGCGGGCGATCGCGCCCGGCGGAATTACGTCAACCCGGGTCGTGACGCCCAGGCAGTGCTTGATCTGGCTGGCAAGCGTTGCAGCCAGCAACGGATAAGCGCTGGGATCCCCTTCACGGGCCTCTACCTGGATACGCATCTCGTCAAGCCGGTCGGGGCGCTTCAATTCGATAGTAAAATGCGGTGCGAGTCCTTCGCAGCGAAGGATCTGCTCCTCGACCTGTGTCGGAAAGATATTGACGCCTCGAACGATCAGCATGTCGTCCGACCGCCCGGTGATACGCGCCATCCGCCGCATTGGCGTCCGTTGGCCTGGCATCAGGGTAGTAAGATCGCGTGTGCGGTAGCGGATGATTGGAAGCGCTTCTTTGGCCAGTGCGGTGATGACCAGTTCACCTTCCTGACCGTCTGGCAGCACCTCGCCAGTCGACGGATCGACAATCTCTGGCAGGAAAAAGTCTTCCCAGATCGTCGTCGCCTCATCACCGAGAAATGCTTGTGCGACGCCGGGACCCATCAGTTCGGACAAGCCATAGATATCGGTTGCCTGGATCGCGAACGCCCCCTCGATCTCGCGCCTCATCGCTTGAGTCCAGGGCTCGGCGCCGAAGATGCCGTAACGCAACGACGATGTAGCGGGGTCAAGCCCCTGACGGTAAAATTCATCAAGGATGGCCAGCATGTAGCTAGGCGTGACCATAATGATCTCCGGCGCGAAGTCGGTGATCAACTGAACCTGTTTCTCGGTCTGCCCGCCCGACATCGGAATTACCGTACACCCCAGCGCCTCTGCCCCGTAATGCGCGCCCAGCCCGCCGGTGAACAACCCATAGCCATAGGCGATATGCGCACGCATGCCCGGCCGGCCGCCGGCCGCGTGAATAGAACGCGCAACCAGCGCCGACCACGTCGTTATGTCACGCTCGGTATAGCCTACGACGGTAGGCTTGCCCGTCGTTCCCGATGAGGCGTGGATGCGCGATACCTGCTCCCGCGGCACCGCGAACATGCCGAACGGGTACGTGTCGCGCAGATCAGCTTTAGTCGTAAAAGGAAAGCGTGCCAGATCATCCAGTGTCTTCAGGTCAACAGGCCTCACGCCGTGCTCGTCAAACAAGAAACGATAGTGGGCAGAGTTAGCGTAAGCATGATCTAGTGTCGCGCGCAGTCGTTCCAGTTGAACGCTATGCAACAAAACGGCGTCCTGGGGACCATAGTCCACCTCAATCATCGCCCGACCTCCCTGGACTCCGTACGTTTCAAGACGTGGAGCAAATCGAGATCAATGGCCGATCTCAAGGCCCGGGAGATCACCAGCGGCGCGCCAGCTTTGCAGAGTTGAAATATAAGCAGTCGGACCACCCAGATAAAATCCATTCTGGATCGAAAGTCTGGAGTGTTGCCCCTCATTGTTGAAATATCCCGGCGTACAATTCTCACTAAATCTTAAATGATTATCCGCAAACGACAGGATATGGTCCACCCATTCCTGCTCGGCTTCAGCGGTAGGTTCGACCGTTCTAACATCCTTCTCGACGCAATATTTGATGATATAGGCAAGGTGCTGGCTCACCTCATCTACAATATGCGTATAATTGCCAGCCGCAGCCGACTGTGCATTACTGATTATAAAGCGATTAGGAAAGTTGCGGCTGTGCAACCCATGCAGCGTCGATACGCCATCAGCCCAGGCTTCTGACTGTGATAGTCCTGATCGTCCGTAAATCTCGTAGCCGGCATGGCGAAGCTGACCCGTCCCGACTTCAAATCCGGTCGCGTATATCAGACAATCGAGCTCGATCTCTCTGCCCTGCACGATGGCGCCGTTACTCGTAATACGTTCGACGCCCTTGCCCTGCGTGTTGACCAGAGTGACATTTGGTTGATTAAACGCTTGAAGATACTCGTCATGAAAACAAGGGCGCTTGCAGAACCAGTTGTAATACGGCTTCAGTGCGTCTGCGGTAGCGGCGTCTCCCACGATCGTATCGACACGAGATCTGATATCATTCATGATACCGATGTCAGCTGCTTGCATTGCCTCTCCGGGGTCGACCGGTTCGTCCGGTTTTCCCAGCAACCTCCGAAAACCTGTGGTCCAGCCATCAGCGACAAGGTCATGCTCTTGAGGCATACCGGAGATCAGCGCGCTGAAATTGTCCATACGCGCTCGCTGCCAACCGGGCTGAAGGCTTGCCGCCCATTTTGGATCGGTTGGAGCATTCGCTCTGATACCGATAGAAGATGGAGTGCGCTGAAACACGTAAAGGCGCTCAGCCGACTCAGCCAAAGACGGTACGCATTGCACCGCCGTCGCGCCCGTCCCGATCACTCCGACCCGTTTATCAGCCAATTTGCCGAGATTGCCGGAAGCGTCACCGCCCGTGTAGTCATAGTCCCAGCGGCTGGTGTGAAACGCGTGACCCCGAAAATCTTCAATGCCGGGAATGGCTGGCAGCTTCGGCTGGCTAAACGGGCCGGCGCAACTGCACACGAAGCGGGCGGCGATAGCGTCGCCGCGCTGCGTAGAAATAATCCAGCGTGCCCGTTCTTCATTCCAGCGCATTTCAGTTACCTGGGTCTGCAACAGCGCTTTCGAATATAGACCGTATTTTTCTCCTATCCCTCTGAGATAGGCACGCAGTTCCGGTCCACGGGCATATTTCTCCTTGGGAATATAACCCGTGTCCTCAAGCAGCGGCATGTAGATGTAGGACTCCACATCACACGCTGCGCCAGGATATCTATTCCAGTACCACGTCCCGCCGAAATCGCCGGCCTTTTCGATAATGCGCAGATTGTTGACGCCGGCACCAATTAACCGCGCTGCTATCGTCAGGCCGCCTAGTCCGCCGCCGATAACCGCGACATCGACTTCCTCGGTGACAGGATCGCGGGAAAATTCGGTGTCCGCATAAGGATCCTCCACATATCGGGAAAGTGCACCTTCCGTCGCGCGAAACTGTTGATTGCCATCGGTGCGCAATCTCTTCTGGCGTTCCTCACGATAGCGAGCGAGCAGCGCATCTCGATCCGGCGCTTCCGCAGCGTACATCGACTCATCGTTCGACGATGCTATTGCTGTCATTTGAAAATCTCCTTCAGCCGTCGAAGCGCAGCGTTGGTTGCTTCTTCGGTCCGACCGTTCAACCCGTCTAAGATCCATGTTTCAGAAGGGACCGCCGTTCAATGAGTGATTCTCGCTATCTCGGTCTTGTTAATAGGAATTGCCGCCGTCATTAAGTTGCTATAGTCATCAGACGGCGTGTTTGGTTGACTATTTAACGGGCGCCAATATTCAACATCAGTTGATTAGGTCCATTCCGCCGTCGATGACGAGACGGGTTCCTGTCACATGCTTTGCCTCGTCCGAGGCCAGATAGAGGATCCCGTTGGCGATGTCCTCCGGTGTTCCGAATTCCCCGACCGGGATGCGCGAAACCATGCCGGCCCGCGCATCGTCCGGGGTGCCGCCCGTTGCGTTTGCCATCTTCTCGAACATTCCCTCTAGCATAGGTGTGATGATCTGCCCGGGGTGCACGGAATTGCAGCGAATACGATATCCCGCTTGCGCGCAGTAGAGCGCGACGGATCGGCTGAACTGCTCGACCCCGGCCTTTGCAAAACCGTAGGCGGCAATCGGCGGGGTCGGCACAAGTGAGGCAATGGACGAAAGGTTGACGATCGCCCCACCGTGAGCCTTCATTGCCTCGATGCCAAACCGACAGCCGAGGAACACGCCCTCACCGTTGATCCGCAGCATCTGCTGCCATTCGGCCAACGTGGTATGCTCAGGATTGGTGTTTCCGTCCTGATTGCCGATACCGGCGTTGTTGACCAGTATATCGAGGGGACCAAGCCGTTCGCCGACCTGTCGCATCACGCTTTGCCAATCGCTCTCTTGCGAGACATCCTGGCGAAAGAAGGGAACGGCCAGCTTAGTCGCCATCGCCTCGCCCGCATGCTGATCAACATCAGTAATCACGATACGCGCCCCTTCTTCGGCTAGCCGTCGTGCAATAGCGGCTCCAATGCCGGATGCGGCCCCTGTGATGATCGCCACCTTATTCTGAACACGCCCCACAATCTCTCTCCCGACGGTTATCGGAATATCGCTATCGGAGTGCGTGAACTTGTAGCCATAGCGGAAACCACCCAGGAACAATTACCGACCGACCGTTCGATCTCTTTACCTGTCGATACTGCGCTGCTATCAGTGCCGCAACGTCGAGAGAGCATTGGGGTGCCGAAAGACGTTCGGAGGATGTATGCCAGGGTTTTCGTCGACCACTGTCGCGCTGCAGAGGTCAATTGGCCGTTGTGACGAATATGCGGCGATTGCCAAGACCGTTTTGACGCCAATGGCGGCACGTCTGGGCGCAACCGCGGCAGCCTTTTTTCAAGTTACCGTAAACGACGGTAGGCCAATTGCCATCGAGCGCGCCGACGTCCACGGACCCTTCGCGGGCGCAGCAGAACTCTACACACATCATTTATTCAAGGAAGATCCGCTTTACCGCGCCCGATCAGCAACGCCGATCTCGCTCAGAGCATTGATGGTTGAACAGGGACCGTTCCCGAGCCATCCCTTGGACGGCTATCGCCGTGATCTGTTACTCAACAACGGCATCGGGGACATTATCGGGATCTATTTTCCCCTAAGCAGCGGATCGGGGCAGAAGATACTTCAAGTCAGTTTCCAGCGTCGAGCAGGAATGCCGGACTATACCGCTGAAGATGAAGCCCTGCTGGCAGATCTGGCTCCGATATTACGGCTGACCTTCGGCAATCTTGCGCTTGGCGCCGATGTCGCGATCCTGTCCTCCGTCGTCTCGGCAATGAGCGAGCGTTTCAGACAAGACGTCAAGCTGGTCGATGAACGAACCGGACGCGGTTATCTTTGTGCGATCGACGATGATGAACTGAGGTCGCGCGATTGGGAATCAATGGGAGAGTGCCTGACATCGAGCGCGCTTCCTGCTCATCTCAGCCTCTGGGTCACGCCCGCGAATGACGGGTGCCAAGGCAGCTACGACGATCTCACCTGTCGAGAGCGCGAAGTCGTCGGAACATTGCGCGCCGGTCACAGCAATGCGTCGATGGCGCATGCCTTGGGTATCAGCATCCGAACCGTGGAGAACCATCTTCGATCGATCTACGCCAAGCTGAGCGTCAGTAGCCGGACGCAGCTTCTGGCCTTGCTATCGACGCACTGACCGCGCTCACCTTGAGGTATTGGCATGGCGGATCATCACCGTCTTGCTTTCCAGACAAGCAAGCACCGCCTCCTTGCCATGCTCGCGTCCCATACCCGATTGCTTGTATCCGCCAAAGGGAAGGTTGGGATCGAGCATATTGTGCATGTTAACCCACACCGTGCCCGCCTTGATCCGTTGAGTCATCCGCATTGTGCGTTCGATATCGCGTGTCCATACAGATGCACCAAGACCGTAGGTCGTGTCGTTGGCCAGCCGCACGGCCTCGTCCTCGTCATCAAATGGCAGTGCTGCGATCACGGGGCCGAAGACCTCGTCGCGATAGACCTCCATGCCGGGATCGACATCGTAGAGAAGATGCGGCGCGACGTAGAACCCGTCAGCAGGCAACGACGCATGCGCGCTATGGTGCTTGGCACCTGCCTGCCCGGCACGGTCGATAAAACCTTGGACGCGCTGCTGATGTCGCTTGGACACCATCGGATTGATCTGTGCCTCGGGATCGAAGCCGGAGCCATAGCGCAGGGGAGCCAATGCGTCGGCAATCCGCTGAAGCGTCCGGTCGTAGATCGATCGGTGGATGAAAAGCCTCGTCGCAGCGGTACAGACCTGACCCTGGTTCATGAACATGCCGATATTCGCCATCAGCGGTTCGGCACCGTCCTCAACATCATCGAACACCACCATCGGCGACTTGCCGCCAAGCTCCAGCGTAAATCGTGCCATCCGATCGACCGCGGCATGACCGATCGCCTTGCCGACGGTCGTCGAACCGGTGAAGGTTAGTTTGGCAATCCCCGAATGTGCGGTCAGTGCAGCACCGGCGGTCGATCCACGCCCGGGAACAATGTTGACGACACCCTCTGGAATGCCGGCCTCTGCCAGCAATCGCGCAAAATAAAGCGCAGTTAACGGCGTCTCTTCTGACGGCTTGAGAACGACCGTGCATCCCGCAGCCAGGGCGGGTGCGATCTTCCAGATCGCTATCAGGAGTGGAAAGTTCCAAGGTACGATTGCCCCGACGACACCGACGGGCTCACGCAATGTGTATGTAAAGTATGCGGAGCCTGGTGGCTGATCCAGCGAATTGCTGAGCGTCTGCCCGGAGATCTTTGTCGACCAGCCAGCCATATAGCGCAGATATTCAATGCTGAACCCGATATCCAGATTACGGGACAAGCCCAGACTCTTGCCAGTGTTCAGCGTCTCAAGTTCAGCCAGCGTATCGGCGTGTTCCTCGACTTTGGCGGCCAATGTCAGTATCACCGTCTCGCGTTCGGCGGGTCGCATCTTGCCCCACGGCCCTTCCAGCGCTGCTCTCGCTGCACGCACGGCGCGGTCGATGTCCGTCGCGTTGCAGTCAGGCACCTCAGCGATAAAGGCGCCTGTTGCCGGATCATGTACCGCCATTACCTCGTTGCTTGCCGACTCGACAAAGCGGCCGGCAATGAAAGGGCGAGCGGCCTCCTTCAGGAATTGGTGGGCCGCCGATCCCATCCGGGCATCGACGGCCTCCAATGTGTTACTCACTGCCACAGCTTGGCCGGCAGATGTGAGATCGCGTTGTTCTTATCTGCAAGCTCGATGAACAGGTCGCAATCGCAAAGGCCATTGACCGACCCGTCATCGTCCAGGCCCACGAGCGGCCCGTGAAAGGTAACCAGCGCCAGAACCTCGTCATCAGTCTCGGCGACGTGTACGACGCCGCCGCCCTCATGAACGAAGCATCCGGTTGCGGCATGACCCTCTTCGTAATCGAAGCTGCCGCGCAGGACGTAGATATCGGCAGCACCAACATGCTTGTGCAACGGGGTCGGCGCGCCCTTCTCGGAAAGGAGCATTAGCGTCGCCGAACCGCGGTCGCGATCGATATGCAGGATCTTGAAAAAAGTCTTGGGAAAGACGAACGGCGTCCACGGGATATCGTCGACTTGCATCATGTAGGTGCCGGTCTGGCGGACAATCGGCGATGAAGCATTCACGGCATCATTGGCAGTGGATACGGTTTGCAGCGCAGCACTCATATCGTCTCTCTCCTTATCATCAACTATTTCCAATATCGGCCGATTGATGCGTCATTGAAATAGCGAGAAACCCTCACACGCTGGCTAGTCGCCGCTGTTGTAGCATGGCGGAAACCACTCATTGACCAAGCACGTCGCATCCTCAAATCATCACAACGCTCTTTGGAGGGGATTACGGGCGCACGAGCTGACCTGTGAAACCTGACTGGTAAACGATGACGAGCGATGTTGGAGGGGACACAATGAAACGTTTCGGATTGGCGGGACTGCTGGCCTGCACCTCAATCGGCGCGATCATCTGCGCGGCTGGCCCCGCCTTCGCGCAAAGCGTTACGGACACGCCCCCCTCATCTCAGGCTTCATCATCTCAGCCGGTCGAAGATGCACTTGCTGAAACACCGACAGGCACAGTCGGCGATGCAGCGCAGGGTGACATCATCGTGACCGCACAAAAGCGGTCGGAACGATTGAGCGAAGTCCCGATGTCGATCACCGCTGCTACCGCAGGACAACTCCAGTCACGCGGCATTACCGATACCGAGCAACTCGGCAAACTCGTCCCCGGCTTCAGCTTCCAGAAGAGCAATTACGGCCTGCCCATCTACTTCATCCGCGGCGTCGGCTTTTTCGATACTACACTCGGCGTCAGCCCGGCCGTCACCGTCTATGTCGATCAGGTTCCCCTGCCCTTCTCGCCAATGTCACGTGGTGCGGTCCTTGATCTCGAGCGGATAGAGGTGTTGAAAGGTCCCCAAGGTACGTTGTTCGGCCAGAATTCGACCGGTGGCGCGATCAACTATATCGCAGCCAAACCGACCGACACGCTGCAGGCGGGCTTTGTCGTGCAGGGAGGCCGCTTCGACGATGTGCAGACCGAGGCCTTTGTCAGCGGACCGATCACCGACACGCTGTCCGCACGTGTTGCACTGCGCCACGAGTATCAGGGGCCCTGGCAGAAAAACTACGTCAATGACGACCGCATCGGCCGCAAAAACTTTACCAACGGTCGGTTGATCCTCGACTGGAACCCACTGAGCACCGTCCGTCTGGAGTTTCAGGGTAGCGCATGGCAGGATCGATCGGAGACGCAGCAGCCGCAATTCATCAGCTATGAACCGCTCACGCCAGTAGCGGCAGGCGGGCGTCCTCAGATCTTTCCCGTTGAAACCTTCCCGGCGGCACCCCGCGACCCTCGTGCGGCAGCGTGGACGCCGGGGATCGATTACCGTCGACGCGATGACTTTTATCAGGCGTCGCTACGTGCCGACGTCGATCTGAGCGACACGGTCACGGTTACATCATTGTCCGCCTACGCCAAGTTCAAGGCAAACGACCCGCAGGATCTGGATGCGACGATCTATCCAATCGATGGCACACGAGTAATCGGCTCCATCAAGTCCTTTTCGCAGGAACTTCGCGTCAGCGGGTCGTTGATCAACAATCGCATCAAATGGATGATCGGCGGCAATTACCAGAACGACAAGGTCCGCGAACGCTTCGTCCTCAATCCCGGTATCGATACAGGCGGACATATCGGTCCGGTCAATTTCGATAATTATTTTGTCCAGAATAATCAGGACATCGAAACCAAGAGCGGCTTCGGCAGCCTGGACTTCGACCTGACGAGTAAACTGACCGGGCAAGGGTCGGTACGCTATACCAAGCAGGATCGGTCCTTCGCCGGCTGCGTTCGGGATTCAGGTGACGGTCAGGCCGCCAATGCCTTCAGCCTGTTGTCGACGCTTCTATCCGGATCGCCGCAGACGATTGCGCCCGGGCGCTGCATCACACTTTCGGCGACAACAGGGCTGGCACTTCCGATCGTGAACGGCTCGCTCAACCAAGACAACGTCGCTTATCGCGGCAGCTTGAACTGGAAGCCGCTAGCCGGAACAATCATCTATGCCAATGTCACAAAGGGCTTCAAGGCAGGCAGCTTCCCAACCCTGCCAGCCGCAGTGGATAACCAATTGTTTCCCGTACCACAGGAGTCCGTGCTGGCTTATGAAGCGGGTATCAAGCTGGATGTTCTGGATCGTAAGCTGCAGTTCGAAGCCGCTGGCTTTTACTATGATTATCGCAAGAAGCAACTGGTAGGTTATCGCGTCGTACAACCATTCGGTGCGTTGCCGAGCCTGGTCAGCATTCCAAAGTCGCGCATCGTCGGCGGAGAGATCAATCTTACCTTTCGTCCTTTCGAAGGGTTCAGGATCAGCGGCGGCGGGACGTACATCAGGACCAAGGTCCAGGAAGATCCTGCCAATCCTACGGGTCCGTTCGGATCGACCGGCAGCTTCGTCGGGCAATCCTTTCCTTTCACGCCCAAATGGCAGGGCGTGGCGGACGCCGAATACCGCTTCCCGGTGTCCGATGGAGTCGATGTCTTTCTGGGCGGCAGTGTCGCCGCGCGGACCGGAACGCAGGGCGCACTATTCAACGGAGTCGGGGCAGACGCGCTAAAGGAGCGTCAATTACTCATCCCGGGCTATACGCTTGTCGACGTTCGTGCCGGTATCGATCTTACGGAACAGGGGGTGCGGGTCGAACTATATGGCCGCAATATCACAAATCGCTTCTATCTCACGAATGCAACGCGCGTATCGGACTTTGTGGAGCGTTTCACCGGTATGCCCGCAACCTATGGAATCACCTTGCGCTATAATTTTGGCAGATGATCGCGTTTGTTCGACGAGCGCCGCGTTACGCAGACATTGTCAATAGACGCACATGCCCTGCCGACCCGAGACGTACAGCCGAACCTTCAAAATTTCGTCGGGATGCCGGCGGTATGCCCGCCATCGACGATGATTTCCGTCCCGGTAATCATCGCGCTGTCGTCACTCGCCAGGAACAGCATTGTTCGCGCAATATCGTCGGGCGTGCATACGCGACCGATCGGCACGTCCTGGCTGAAATGCGCCATCATAGCCTCGCGGCTGGGAAACATCTCGTCGAACTGGTTGAACATGCCCGTGTCGACATAGGTTGGATGAACCGCATTGCAGCGGATGCTGTAACCCTTCTTCACGCAATCTAACGCCACGGCCTTCGTCAAAACGCGCACGCCACCCTTGCTAGCATTATAGGACGCCTGGACCGATACCCCCGCAAGAGCGGAGATCGACCCGAGATTGACGATCGCTCCCGGCTTTCCATTCAACTTTATCGTCCGAATACCATGCTTGCATCCAAGAAAAACACCGGTCAGATTGATTGCGATCTCCCGGTTCCAATGATCCAGCGTTAATTCCTCCAGGTCACTCGGCGCACCAATGCCAGCAACGTTCGCGACAATATTCAGCGATCCATACTGTTCGACAGCAAAAGCTGTCGCCGATTCCCAATGACCTTCGTTTGTCACGTCAAGTTTCGCGAAGACCGCACGTCCTCCCGCGGATTTGATTGTGTCGACAACAGCCTTGCCCCCACTCTCGTCGATATCGGCCGCAACAATTGCGGCACCCTCCTGTGCAAAGAGCATTGCTGCACCCCGTCCGATTCCGGATGCAGCGCCACTGATCAACGCCGTCCTGCCGTCCAGTCTTCCCATTGCGCTCTCCATCATGTGTCGGTCGTCGTTACGACATGGCCGGCTCACCGCTTGCCCTAATAAGCCACGAATACCGTTCTGATGACCTAATCGAGCTACGTGCTCCAACACCGTTTTAGTGTCATCGCGATACTCTGGCGATATCAATAACGGTAAAAGACCTGGTCGAGCGCGATCAACCCGATATTTAGGCAGCGCTCCGACACGATGCACAAAGATGTGCCGCGCATGACGGTCCCTAAGCCATCATTAACCATTCGCCGATAGTACAGTGGCCATGTCGCGCTTCACACCGCCCATGCCGTTGATCGGCATGCTGATCGCTGTCTTGAGTGTGGGCGGAGCATTTGGACCAGATCCGCTCATGGCCCAGACCTTGGAGGTTGCGCCGGTTAACCTGGTCCTGCCCGCGGGGCGAGCGGCTACGACAATGAAAATTACTAATCATGGCGAGGCTGCCACTACCGTCCAGCTTCGCCCCTTTTCATGGGGTCAAGCTGCAGGTGAGAACCGGCTGGTAAAAACGCAAGAATTGGCGGTCAGCCCGCCGTTCGCAACGCTTGGTCCAGGGGAGAGCCAAACGGTGCGGGTGGTGCTGCGTCGACCGGCAAATATCAACGAGAATAGCTATCGATTGATCCTGGACCAGCTGCCATCTGCAGCGTCGCCGGGTTCGGTACACGTCGCGCTGCGCATTTCCCTGCCCGTGTTCGCCATGCCCGAGAATGAAGTCAAACCGCTGCTTGCGTGGTGGCTTTCGCGAATCGATGCAACGCATTGTTTGTTGACCGTTCGTAATGCCGGAACGCGTCACGCTCGTCTATCGAACATCAGTCTAGCCTCACAAGGTGCCGCCTTGGCGCTGACCGACCCGGCGTTCTTCTACGTGCTGGCCGGGGTCGAGATCCAACGAGTTGTCACGATTGCTGGCCGGATCGAGACGGGATCGGTCGTCGCGATCAAGGCCGCCTCAGACCAGGGCGAGATCAGCGCCAATGTGCCGATCGATTCCTCAAACTAGCCTGCTCGCTATTGCCGCCGCGATCGCGTCTCAGTCTGGTGAGATCGGCTCTGCCTTGGCGCAAACGCTTGCCCCTGCAATCACCTCTGTGCAGGATCATGAGCAGCGCGAGCTATTGCTGGCAGTTATCATCAACCACGTCGATACTCAGAAAATTGGCAATTTCGTCGAGATCGACGGTGCACTTTTTGCTACGGTATCAGAATTACGCGAATTGGGACTGGCACTGTCCGACCGCTTTCAGGCCGGAGAACTCATCAAACTCTCGACCATCAAAGGTTCTACGATCCAATTGGACGAGCGGGAACAATCGCTTCGTATCGACCTTCCCGTCGATGCCCTGCACATGCAGCGCCTGGGTACGACCGGTACATCTGAGCCGAAACCGGATGCGGTCGCGCCCGGCGCGCTCCTCAACTATGATATGACGCTCACCGGGGGACACGGGCAGGTCAACGCCTTTGGCTATGGCAACGCTCGCCTATTCGGTTCGTTGGGCGTGGTGCAAAGCGATTTCAATCTGGCGTATTTGGAGGGGGATACACGCGCGGTTCGGCTTGCCAGTACGTACAGCTACTCCGATCCGGGCAAGCTGCGCACTGTTGCGCTGGGTGACGTGATTTCCGGCTCCCTGGCTTACACGCGATCGGTGCGCCTGGGTGGTGCGCAGTTGGCAACCAACTTTTCCCTGCGGCCCGATCTCATCACCTATCCATTGCCGTCCATACGCGGCCGCGCTGCCGTTCCTTCGACGGTCGACATCTTGGTCGACGGCGTCAGCCAATTGTCGCAATCTGTCGCACCCGGTCCCTTTTACATCCCTCAACTGCCCGTCATTGGCGGTGGCGGCGAGATATCCGTGTCCGTCCGCGATGCCGCGGGACGACAAACGGTTCAGACGTCATCCTTCTACACGGCGTCGGCGCTATTGCGACCGGGCTTGTCGGCGTTGTCATTTGAGATCGGGAGAATCCGAAGAAATTTTGGTTTGAAGAGCAACGACTATCGCTCGGTCGCGGCTTCGGGAACGGGGCGTCTGGGCCTCAGTGCGAGTACGACCGTGGAAGGTCACATCGAAGCGGCGCCCCGCCTGGTCAATGCGGTCGGCGGTGCGACAACGAAGATCGGAAAGCTCGCCGCCGTATCGGTCGGCGCCAGTGGCGGCGATGGCCAGACGGGCCTGTTGGGATATGCGTCAGTCGAACGATCGACGCGGGCATATCACGTCGGCGCATCCGCACTCATGGCGACCAAGAACTATTACGACATTGCCTCGCTGGCTGGCGATCCCACTCCTGATCATGTCATTCAGGCCAATGCCGGCGTCACGCTCGGCAATCAGGGATCGTTCGGGATCGCTTATACCGATGTCGATCAGCGCGTCACTTCAGCAACCGGACAGCGGGACTCGCTGAGTACAACGTTTCCTGACCCGCCTTCCGAGGGACGCAGCTCACTTATTTCCGCGACCTACTCGCGAGAGTTGTTCGGTAGGGCCTATGCCTATCTCACCGGCTATCAGCAGTTGAGCCGGGGGCGTGGTGCGGTGATCGCTGGCATCAGCCTGAGATTCGGCCGCTCCTCCGCAAGCGCCTCTTATGGTTCGGCCGGACGTCAGGCCACATTGGAGGCGACACGACCTGTCATTGCACCAGGTGACATAGGTTGGCGGGTCTACACCGCGCGCGGCGTCAGTGACCGGGATTTGGGAGAGCTACGCTATCGCGCAGGTTCGGGCGAGGTCAGTCTCGGGATCGACAGATATGCCGGCAACCTGTTCGTTCAGGGCCGTGTCAATGGCGGACTCGTGCTGATGAACGGCGAAGCTTTCGCGACCAACAAGGTCAATGATGGATTTGCGATCGTCGACAGCGGAGGATTCCGCGATGTCGGCGTCTCGCTGAACAATCACCCAATCGGTCGGACAAACAGTCACGGCGTACTGCTTGTGCCGGGCCTGACAGCCTATCAGGCCAACAAGCTCGCGCTGGATCCAACCGACCTGCCACTTGACGTGGAATGGGACCGTGTCGAGACCAGTATTGCCCCCGCCGATCGGTCTGGCGCAATCGCGCGTTTCGGGGTGCGTCGGTCGCGCCAGGCGCTGCTGGCGGTCGCCATGCCGGACGGTACGCCGATCGCGCCAGGTACCGTCTTTACGATATCCGGGCGTCCTGACGTCAACGTCGTTGCCGGCTTCGATGGCCAGATCTTTTTGAAGGATGTCAGCGGCAGACAGGTTTTGCAGGCGCTACTCGCTGACGGCCGGCAGTGTCTGGCAATCGTGGATCTTGGCGATACTCCCGATATCGCAATGAATGTCAGGAATGTTCGCTGCGTCATCGGACGACCGCAGATGGCGTCGCGTTCGATCATCGACCGAGCACAAAAGGGCGACGTGGTATCCGCGCGTTAGGGGCAATACAGGCGTCCTTGCCCCTCGCAATCCAATCTTAAGCCATTGGGTGTAGTTTCCCGACAGAAAACCCTGGCGGAGTGCTTGAACGTGAATACCTTCCTTCGTATCTCTCTCTCGGTAACGGTCTTTGCGGTCACCCTTGCGGGCTGGACGGGAAGCGCCCGGGCGGCCACGACCAACAGTTCGATGCCGGTTTCCGCAAACGTACCAGCGACATGCTCGATCACCGCCAGCCCCCTTGCGTTCGGTACCTACTCTTCCGTTCAAACGGATACGACGACGACGCTTTCGGTGAGTTGCACCAACACCACCACCTACAGCGTCGGTCTGGACGCCGGCGGCGGTAGCGGCGCCACGGTGGCCGCGCGCAAGATGTCCAATGGTACGCAGACGCTCACATATTCCGTTTACAGCGACACTTCCCGCGCGCTGGTCTGGGGCACGACGATTGGAACCAACACGGTTGCAGGAACCGGGACTGGTGGTGCGCAGAACATCAACGTTTATGGCCGCATCCCCGCCGGCCAACTGCCAACGCCAGGATCATATGCTGATACGATCACGGCCACGATCACCTACTGAGCCGGCCGAGCGACGGCGATGACAATCGAAGCTTTTCGAGTCCGGGCTTCGTCGCGTCTGGCAGCGATCGCGTTGATCTCAGCGGGAACGCTGACTGCTGCGCCAGCAGACGCGATCAGCTGCACCATCTCGTTGCCACCAATGGCGTTCGGCAATTACGACGCCATTAGCAAGGCGCGGGTGTCGACCCAGACGACGATGACGGTGACCTGCACCGGCCCGGGCACGCTCAACTACAATTTTACGCTCAGCCCTGGACAGAGCGGCAATCAGACCGCGCGCTATCTCGCCAAAGGCGCGAACAGAATGAGCTATCAGGTGTATCTTGACGTCAACCGGGCTTATATCTTCGGCGACGGGACCGGCGGAACGCAAGCGGTCCGCGGCAGCAGGACGCTGCCCGACGGCAATGTCTCCGATGTCATACCCCTGTTTGGCTCGATAACCCCGGGACAAAACCCGGTTCCGGGCACCTATACCGACACGGTTACGGTTTTGCTGACGTACTGACGACGGGATTTTCGAACCCCATCGTCGCGCCTGTCTCTAACGCAGCGAGATGACACCTGTTTCAATGACCGCCAACCGCCAAATGTTGGCTTCTTGCCCTCAATCCAGGTCGCGGTTTCACCGTAGATGAGGTATTCTGGTGGCCGGATCATGCCACGAAGAAACGTTGTTTTCACTCCTCCGTCTACGGTCGAGACAATTGGATACAAACCCTCCTCATACCAGACGTCGCCACGCTGCTTATTTTCGGTATCCTCCCCTTTTTCCGATTGCGTCCGCAAGCAGCCGGACAGGAGACAGCGGATACCTGAACCCGGATGGAAGTGCAGTCCTGTGGTGCCTTCGAAGTCAATAATTGTATCCAGACGACACAACCATTTTGATGTTGGTGTTAATTCGAACATTTTGATAGCACGCAACATTCGCCGTGTGGACGACACACCTGCACCTCTGATTAAGCCGAGACCCTCGCCATCTCTTACGATGCCCGACCGCCATAACTCGGCGCTTTGAGCACCTGCCTTCCCGTCGAGAAAGCCATCAATATAGTATGCGTCACCCTCTACTAGTCTGTTACCGCTGACATCCGCAGAACCTGACGCGAGGTGTACCATCGAGTGTATTGGGCGGGCATAGATGGCTCGATCTTGGCGTCGGATGCTAACTAATCGGCATGCATCATCAACTTAAATATATTATTTTTCTTATTTCCCCTTCTCTTAATTATCATTTTAGCTATATTTACCGAACGTTATCGAGGAATCTTTCTTTCGAAGAACAGAACGCTATTCCTTTTCAGAATAAAGTGGGCACATGATTGTCGGATTTTCTAGTGAGTTCTAACATGCCGAGATCAGTTTACACTCTGTTGGATAGCATGACGCACCTACACTCTCCGCGATATGCACCGCGTCGAACAAACCCGACGATCGTGTCATGAACAACGAATTCCGTCAGGGCTGGCGCAATCTGACCGCGGCGACGTTCGGGCTGGGATTCGGAATACCAAGCTATACTGCAGTATCAAGCCTGTTCTTCCAGGCGCTTAAAACCGAATTTGGCTGGTCAAATGCAGGCACTGCGGGCGCGCTTATTGCCTTGCCGATCACGGCGTTGACCCTGCCCTTGGTCGGTCGCCTTATCGACCGTATCGGCGTACGCGTCATGTCAGGCCTATCTGCGATATTCCTGGCACTAGGGTTTGTCTGGCTGTCAATGCTAAGCGGAGTTTTGCACGAATATTATATTGCACTTATCGTAATCAACGTACTTGGATGCGCTACTGGACCGCTGGCCTATACTCGACTGGTCGCCGTGCAATTCAGAGCATCACGCGGGGCAGCGCTGGCAATTGCGCAGTTTGGCATCGCGTTAGTTGCGGCGATGCTCCCCCCGATACTTTCAATGACAATGGGTACACTTGGCTGGCGCGGTGGTTACCTATTGTTGGCCATTCTGGCGGTATTTGGTGGCGGCTTGGCACAAATCCTGATGCAGCCAGGAACCAGGCGACAGGTCAATGGCGAGCCCATACAGGGCGACGATGTCGCCACGGCATTACGGCGCCCGGCTTTCTGGATACTTGGCATCGCCGTGCTGTTCGTGAGCGCCGCATCGCTTGGCTTGGTGACGCAATTCCAACCGTTTCTCGTCAGTCTCGGACTTGACCTGCGGACCGGCGGATGGCTGCTATCGGTGTTCGCAATCGCGGTCATGGTCAGCCGCCTGCTGGTCGGGCGATTGCTAGATCTCAGCCATCCGGAGCGCTGGGCTGCTATTGTCCTCGCTGTCGCGGCGGCTGGCGCCGTTGTTCTTTTGAGTGCCGGCAATAACATCACACTGCTAGTGATTGGTATCCTTATGTTCGGCGCGAGCATAGGAGCGGAGCTCGACTTGATGAGCTTCTTCTGCGCTCGACTGTTCGGATTGCGCAATTATTCGGGGCTTTATGGCCTCCTTTCCATATGGTTCTATGTCGGCCTGGCCGGAGGCGGAATCAGTTACGGGATCGTTCGTGATGTCACCGGCAGCTACACAGCCGCAATCATAGGCAGCGCTTTTCTATTCGTCATTTCGTCGGCGCTTTTCCTCCTCCTGCCGCGTCCAACCCATTCGATGCAAACGGCCCGATGATACGTCCCGTCGTTAACGTGATGCGTCGTTACGGCCTGTCGGCATCCGGTTGCCGATCAGGACGGGCGGCTGCGAAGGAAGGCAGCGCTCTGGCTCGTTTGCCGACAGAAACCAGCATCGGGAAAGAAGACAGATCGACTTTGAACCGCTCTGCGGAATAAATCTGAGGGACAAGATAGCAATCGACAAATGTCGGATCATCGCCATAGGAGAATCCGCCGCCATGATGCCGGATCATAAACTCTAGCGCCCCCCTCGATCCAGCACGCGATCCAGTGTCCAAACGCGGCGTCGTCTCCACCGAGTTCATTGCAAAGTGCGGTCAATACCCGCAAATTGTGGAGCGGATGGATGTCGGAGCCGATGATGGCTGCCATCGCCCGGACAATCGCGCGGCCATCCGGATCAGGAGGCAGCAGCGGAGGTTCGGGATAGCATTCCTCCAGCTATTCAAGGATCGCGGAACTCTGCGTCAGAATGCATTCTTCGGTCTCCAGCGCCGGTACGAGACCCTGCGGATTGAGCGCGGTATAAAGCGGGCGGCGTTGCACGCCGCCACGCAAGTCATAAGTGCTTTGTTCGAAATCAAGACCTTTCAGCGCCAATGCGATACGCGTTCTGTAAGAGGCGCCGGAACGCCAATAGCCATGAAGTCGCAGCATCACATCGTCACAACCGCGGGCCGCGCGATCGCTTGGGCTGTTTCAAATCCGATTGGTACGTAGCCGTCCGCGCGCGCTGTCGCGGTCAGGGTAATCTCGTCGCCGTCAATCAGGAAAGCGCGCGTTTCTCAACTCGGAAGGGTGATAGGATGCTTGCCGCCGCGGGTCATCTCGATGAGGCTGCCAAGACCATCGTCATCGGGAGCTGAGATGGTGCCGGTGCCAAGCAGGTCGCCGGGCTGAAGGTCGCAGCCGCCCGACGCATGGAAGATTTTGTATCGGAAAATCACGGTGTCCGTTCGCATCCGGAATCCAACTGGTCAATGCCAGGTCGTTTGTTTCGTCGATCCCGGTCATGTCAGCGATGCCTTGGGGAAGTCCGACCAGACCGTGTCATAATCGAGTTGTGCACAGGCGAGCGCATGTTCGGTCGGTCGATATGGCCAGCAACTTTCGACCATGAACGCCATCGTCCCCTCGATCCTATGCGGCTTGAGGTCGGCGTCGGAGGCCGCGCGCCAGCTGGAGACATCTGGACCATGCCCGGCCATCAGATTATGGAGCGACAGTCCCCCTGCCTGAAACCCCTCGGCCTTGGCATCATACGCTCCGGTGATCAGCCCCATCGCTTCCGACATGACGTTGCGGTGAAACCAAGGCGGGCGGAAAGTATCTTCGGCGACCATCCACCGCGGTGGAAAGATCACGAAGTCGGCATTGGCGCGGCCGGGCACCTCGCTCGGCGAGGTCAGCACCGTGAAGATTGAGGGGTCGGGATGATCAAAACTTACCGTATTGATCGCGTTGAATAGTGCAAGATCGTAACGCCAGGGTGCCAGATTGCCATGCCAGGCCACGACATCAAGTGGACTGTGATCGAGTGTCATCGTCCACAATGAACCCATGAACTTCTGGACAACATCGGTAGGCTCGTCGCTATCCTCAAACCACGCGATGGGGGTTTCGAAGTCGCGCGGGTTGGCCAGCCCATTGGCGCCGATCGGTCCCAAGTCGGGCAGACGAAACAGGCTGCCGTAGTTTTCCGCGACATAGCCGCGTGCCTGTTGATCAGGCAGGATCACACGAAATCGCACACCCCTCGGTATTAGCGCGATATGGCCAGGCGCGATGTCAACGCGTCCGAGTTCGGTGAGCAATAACAGCCGGCCATATTCGGGAATAAACAGCAATTCGCCGTCTGCATTCATGAACACACGTCGATCCATGTCCTTGTTTGCAGCGTAAGCGTGAACCGCGACGCCCGACAAATCAGCGGGATCGCGGTTCGCAAGCATCGTTGTCATGCCGTCAATCCAGTCGACCGGTTCGGCGGGCATCCCCATCGGACTCCAGCGTAGCCGATTGGGTGCAATCGGTACTTTGCTGTTACCAGGGGCAAACCGGCGAGCGCCGTCATACGGGCGATACGCCGGATGGTCTGCGGTGGGGCGCATCCGGTACAGCCAGCTACGCCGGTTTTCATGACGCGGCGCAGTGAATGCCGTGCCAGACAATTGCTCGGTGTACAGCCCAAAAGCCGGGCGCTGCGGTGCATTGCGCCCAATCGGCAACGCCCCCTCGACCGCCTCACTCGACACGTGGTTTGCGAAACCCGGGATGTAATCGGTCACGGGTTCGAGAACTGATCTTGCTGCTGTGTGTACTTTTGCATTCCGTCCACTCATCTTCTCCTAGAGTTCGAGCGTCAGCGTCCTGCCGTACGCGCGCGAACAGCATGCCATCATGCGATCGTTGGCCGCGCGCTCTCCGGTCGTCAGCACCATGTCGCGGTGGTCGATAGCACCGTGCGTGACCGCGACTTCGCATGTACCGCACAGACCTTCCTCACAATCGCTGGGGACGTCCAAGCCGGCACTGCGAAGCGCGTGGAGCAACGTTTGATCTGTCGGCACATGGACCGTTAGATCGCTGTCCTTGAGGTAGACGTCGAACGGATTCTCATCGGCTGCGTCGCGCGTCGTCGCCGTCGAAGAAAAATGCTCGACATGTAGACGTTCCGCGCGACTTTCCATCAGACCGGCCAACGCGGTCAGCATGCGCTCGGGTCCGCATGCATAGATCTGCTCATCCGCCGGACTCGCGGCGATAAGCGCGGCAAGATCCAGCCTGCCACCCATTGCACGGTTGTAAAGATTCAAGTGCTCCGCGTGATCGCGATGCAACCGATCGGTAAAAGCGGCTGCCACTTTGCTTCGAACGGCGTAATGAATGGCATACTCCTTACCCAGCGCCTTTAATCGATCGGCGATGGCGACAATTGGGGTGATGCCTATACCGCCGGCGATCAGCACGAAGCGATCGGCTCGCTCATCAAGCCGAAAGTGATTTTTCGGGCCGCGGATACGCACAGTATCACCTGCACTGAGCATGTCATGAATGTAGTTCGACCCTCCCCGACCATCGGCCGATCGCAGCACGGCAACTGTAAGATTAGCGGCGCCTGGTTCACCACAGAGCGAGTATTTACGCACATAATCACCGACCAGCATGTCGATGTGTGCGCCAGGCGACCAATGCGGCAGATTTCGGCCATGCGGGTCGGCAAGTGTCAGGCTTGCGACCCCCTCGGCCTCGCGCTGAACGCTCTTTACCGTCACCTGCCGAGCGACCGCCGCGCTGACCGGTGCGCCGATCGGGAACGACGATGATCGATCGAGAATCCTAGGATAGCACCGCTCCGGATTGAGTGCGGGGTTCCAGCGTACCCTGACATGATCCGGGCCGCGGAAAGAGGTACTTGGAACGAACGTGAAGTCCTGGCCGGGAACCAGTTCCATGTGCGGCAGACGCTTGCTCAGTTCCTCAAAGAAGATGCGCATCTCCATCCGCGCCAGGTTCTTGCCCATGCACTGATGGCTGCCATACCCAAACGTCAGGTGGTCGGTGGTATTGTCACGGTAGATGTCGAGCTTGTCAGGATTCTCAAAATGCCGTTCATCGTGATTGGCCGAAGCACTGACAATCAGCAGCTTTGCTCCCGCCGGGATCGCGACATCGCCAAACTTGGTGTCCGCCATGGCGATCCGCCGCCACGCGACCACCGATCCTGAATAGCGCAGGCATTCCTCAACCGCGTTGGGGATCAACGATGGATCAGCGCAGATATCGTCCCATGCATCGCGATCCTCTAGCAGAATGCGCAGCGCGTTGGCCGAAGCATGGGCCGTGGTTTCATGTGCGGCGACGATACCGGCCATCATCATCGAATGCAGATATGAGTCCGTGACGACGTCGGGCAACTCACCCTGCTTGCGGATGCCATATTGCATCCATCCATGGCCGTCAGGCTCAATTCGCATCCGATCCAACACACCGCCTGCATATTGCCAGAACTTTCCTACGGCCTCGGCAACCGCGATTTGCTCCTCCGGCGTCGGGCGACCCCAGGTGTTGACGGTGTGGGCGATGGAATATTCGCGCAGCGTGTCCATGTCTTCGGGCGGTACACCCAGAAAATGAAGCGCGACCGTCAGTGGCACTTCCCAGAACATCTCGTCGACCAGATCAGCCTCGCCGCGATTAATAAAACGGTCGACATATTGCCGCGTGAGCTTGCGGACCATTGGCTCGTGATGAACGAGCTCTTCCGGCGTGAACGAGTGTATCAACGCGCGGCGCCGCTCCATGTGAACAGGTTCGTCCTCATTCACTAGGGTGCGATTCATGCCATAATTATATTTTTTTAGCACCGCCTCGGCCTCGGCCGAGCTAGGCGTCATCTTCTCCAGCGCGATCGCGGGTGAAAAGGTAACATTATCACGGAATACCGTCTTCACATCGTCGTATCGAGTGACAATCCAATAGCCAAGCTTCTGGCTGAAAAATACCGGCTCCTCTGCGCGCGACCAGCGCAACGAGGCAGCGGGATCGACTTGATACGGCCCATCGAACATGTCGAAGGCCTGTGCGTTTGCCGACAAGGGACAGGCGGATGGTATAGCGGCAAGCGCTTCGTTCATCGGACACGCACTGCCCTGATCGCGCTCTATCATCGCCTTTCTGCACCTTTACCCGGTTTGTGGCGATACCCGTTCATGATCGGAAACTCGGGTCCACCTGATCCATCCAACGCACCATCGCGTTCCACAAAAGCTGATTCTGAGTTCCAGAACGCGCGAGTCGATCGTGTTGCGCCGCTGCCTTCAAACCAATCCAATGATCCGGTATTGTCAACGCCGCGCCCGATGCCTGCGCGGCGATCTGTACGTCGCACGCGCGCTGCAGGTGGTAAATTTCGGCAAATGCATCGCTGACCGTTCGACCGCACGCCAGCAAGCCGTGATTACGCAAAATCATCGCGTACTTGTCGCCAAGATCATCCGCCAGCCGCGCACATTCGTCTGAATCAACTGTGATCCCCTCAAACTCGTGATAGGCGAGCCGCTGCGTATAAAACATTGATGGGAAGGACATCGGCAGCAACCCGTCCCGCTGGCACGCAACCGCAAGCCCGGTGGTCGTATGCGTATGAATGACGCATCCGACATCTTCTCTGGCGCTGTGGACTGCGGCATGAACAATGAATCCCGCGGGATTGATCGGATAGTCGGAGTGGCCCACGATATTGCCGTGGAGATCGACCTTGACGAGATTCGATGCATTGACCTCGCGGTAAAGCAGTCCGAACGGATTGATTAGAAAATGCTCCGTACCCGGTACACGCACGGTTATATGGTTGTAGATCAGTTCGTGCCAGCCGAGTTCAGCGAACAGGCGATAAGCCGCCGCAAGATCAATACGTGCGTTTGTTTCGGTGGAGGGAGTCGGCGGTTCAAGCGGTGGCATGGGAGGGACTCCTCGGCGGTTCAGGCGGTGGCATGGGAGGGCCTGCGCGAAGGCGATGCAGCGCCGTGACGATAGGGTTTGAGGCAGGCATAGGCCGCGGCGTGAACTGGTGTCGGGATGTTGTGGCAGCGCCCCAGTCGAACGATCGTGCCGATGATGTCATCGAGTTCGAGCCGACGTCCCGCGTCGAGATCCTGACGCATCGATGCGACCATGTCGGGAGGAAAAGACTGGAGCAATCGCAACGTGATCTCCTCGGCATCGGCAGGCAGCGTCGTGCCCTGCGCTTTCGACACCGCGGCGATTTCCCGAATTGAGGCGCGGGTCAGATCGAGCAGATCAGGATCATGATACACGACGCCCGCAGATTGGCGCGACAGGCAGGTAAGCGCCGCGTTGGTGGCAAAGCCGAGAAACTTCATCCACAGGACGCGCCCGATATCGTCGCTGATTTCGGCTTCGATACCGGCCCGACGCCAGCCCTCAACCAGCATCCCGGCAGCCGGATGGACATTGCCGGCAGGATTGCCGATCACCGCCAGATGCCGGGCGCCCATATAATCGACAACGCAGGGCGCTGACAGGCGGGCAGCGCTGTAGACCGGACCGACCATGATCTGCTCCGGCGCGAATGTCTCGCTCAAGATGTCGAAAGCGCTGACTCCGTTCTGCAAGCCCACGACCAACCCTCCATCGGCCAGCAATGGAGCAGCGGCGAGCGCGGCCTCACGAAGATCATAAAGCTTTACCGTCATGATGATGACATCGGCCGGTGCCAGCGCGCCGGGATCATCATGCGCGGTGACCGGTCCGATCAACTGGTCGCCCCGGTCACCGCGCAGCACCGGTCCCGCCGTACGAAGTGCGCTCAATGCCGCGCCGCGGGCGAGGAAGCTGACGTCGAGGCCGCTTGCGCGCAGCCAGCCGCCATACAGCGTTCCGACAGCGCCCGCTCCAACGATCACGACATGCATGGCATACCGATCCGAACCGTCATTCAGCCGCGACCAGCGCCGATTCGAACAGCCCGAGGCGCTCCATGACCGATCGCAGCGCGTCTTCGGGATTGTCGACCATCGCCGTGCTTCGCCACGCGACGTGCCCGTCGGGCCGCACCAACACCGCGCCCCGATCGTCAATCCCGTAAAGATCATTGAAATCCGCTTCCGGCACCAGATCACCACCGGGTCCGACGACAAACGCCTGAACAGGCGACGTCAAGCGACGTGCCGCCGCGATCCATGCCTGACCGGCCCGGCCGGCGAGCAACGTGAACCGACGCTGAAACAGGTCGATCGTGGACAAGCGCCGTTCCCCGTCGCGGAGCCAGATGTGCGGCGCGCGGTAGCCTGGCTTGGCCGTCGGCACGTAATCCACAACGGGGTCGGCCCGCTCGGGCGCCGGCGCGTTGTCGGTAATATAGGCGCCCGCTCCTTCATAATGGACGCCGACGTCGAGGCCGGCCCAATTGCCGAACTGGCGCGACTGCTCGATCGCTTCGCGTTTTTCAGCGTCGCCGGGCGCCGTCATGATGGCACGGATCGAGCCGACATTGATGCGCCCAAATTCGCAGGCCCGCCACGCCACTTCGCGGCGCTCCGGGTCATAGGTGTCGAGGAGCGTCCCTTGCGCCTCTCCGCGGATGACGGCGGCCAGTTTCCACGCAAGATTGTGCGCGCTCTGAATGCCCGTATTCATGCCGAAGCCACCAGCGGGCGGAATGCGGTGTGCAGCGTCGCCGACCAGGAACATGCGACCGTCGCGCAACCGGTCCGCAACGCACGCGGCGATCGTATAGGGATAGAAGGAATGGAGCGTGAATGCGACCTGCTCGACTGCGGGATCGCCGACCATGTCGCGCAGGCGGCGAATAACCTTTTCCTCGGTCCAGCTGTCGATCGGCTCACGTTCGGGATCGACGTTGATCTGGCACATCCACCTTGTCTTGCCGTCCAGCGCCTGAAAGGTCCCGACCTTGCCGTTCGCAAATGTCCAGATGAGCGGACCTTTGCGATCCTTCGTCCATTGGCTGAGATCGGCGTCGAAGAAAGTGTTCAGGTACGTGGCCAGCGCGGTGGGCCCGGTCGAGGCGATCCCCGCTGCCTCACGCAACGGACTTCGCCCGCCGTCGGCGGCAATCAGCCAGTCAGCCGCAACCGTTTCTTGCGAGCCATCCTGACCGCGCAGTGTAACCGTGACACCATCGGCATCCTGCGCCGTGTCGATGATCTCTGTCGAAAAGCGCAACTTGGCGTGCGAATGGCTTTCAGCCTTGCGCCACAGCATCGAGTCGATCTTGTCCTGAGCCGCGCACCTGAAATCATAAGGCGTATACGCGGCCAGTGCGGCCGGCCCCATGCAATTGCTGGGCATCTTGCCGATCATCTCACCCGCCAGCGTTTGCAGATAGAGGAAATGATGATTCCACTCGGGCGGAAGGGATAATTCCGACAACTCTTCGTAAAGCCCGAGCTGGCTCCAGATTTCGCTCGACCGTGACATGACGCCACGCGCGCGGGGCAATGTGCTTACTCTTGGCCGGCGCTCGACCAACAGATGATGAATGCCCTCACGCGACAATAGGATCGACATCGTCAGGCCGACCGGTCCCGCACCGCAGATGATTACCGGGTGACGCTCCATCGGTCGAAATCCTTTCCTGTCCACCGCGCCTTTTTGAGGCGTCGCCAATCCTTCTTAGTCGTTGACCGCCCGGTCAGTCAACTCTAATGTCTGCCTGTCTCCATCAGAGGGACGGCGAATTATGGAGGGGTTATGAGGACGCTGAAGGCTGCATTTCACGGCAGTACCGCCGCACTTTGCGCACTGACGATCCCGACACCGGCAATCGCCCAGGAGGTGCCGACCGCCAGCCCCATCGACTCGCAGAAGGCGGTCACCGGCCAGACCGCCGACAGTCAGACCCCGCCAAGCGATCAGACGCCGCCTTCCCCCGGCAGCGACGTCGGAATTGCCGACATCATCGTGACGGCAACGAAAACCGGCGCGACGGCGGCGCAGAAGACGCCGATCGCGGTCAGCGTGTTTTCGTCGGAAAGCCTGGCATCATCCGGCGTGACCAACGTCAAGGATCTGGTATCGCTGACCCCGAATCTGAACGTTTCGCAGACAGCAGCAAACGCGCAGATCTACATTCGCGGCATCGGCAGCAATAACGTCTTCATCGGGTCCGATCCCAACGTCACGGTCCACGTCGATGGCGTTTATATCGCCCGCGCCTTCTCCCAGTTCACCGACTTCGTCGACATCGACCGCGTCGAGGTGCTGCGCGGCCCGCAGGGTACGTTGTACGGGCGTAACGCGGTCGGCGGTACGATCAACGTCATCACACGCAAACCGGCGGACAAGCTTGAGGCCAAGGCACAGGCCGCCTTCGGCAATTACGGGCTCGTGCAGTATCAGGGATATATCAGCGGTCCGCTGGTCCCGGGCCTGGTCCAGGCCAGCATTTCCGGAAACTATATTCGTCATGACGATTATGTCGACAATATTCTCGTGAACCAGTCTGGCGTAAACAATGCGGATCGCGGGGCAGTAAGAGGTCAGTTGCGCATTACTCCTTCCGCATCGCTGGAGCTGATTACGCGCGGTGACTATGCAAAGTCGGGTGAGCGGGTGGAGAGCTTTTCTCATCTGCTGGCACCGTTCCGCCCGGCACCGAGCGCAAGCTCAATCGTCGGTGATTATCGCAAGGTTGCGTTGAACACGCCACAACCGATCAAGACCAAGAACTGGGGTGTGTCGCAAGAGATAAATTATGCTCTTTCACCGGTTTTCAGTCTGAAGTCGTTAACGGCTTATCGGCAAAGCAGTTACAATCTTTCTGTCGATATCGATGCCACCGAGCTCAACATCGTCTCGGGGCAGCAAACGGACCTATCGAAGCAATTCACGCAAGAGTTCAATCTGAATGCCAACGTGTCCCGGTTCAAAGGCGTGCTGGGCCTGTTCTATTTCCACGAAGATGAACGTGCGACACTAAAGATCAATCTCAATGTACCCGGATTGATCCGTTTCGTTGCGCCGCGTGTCGTGTCGCGTTCCTATGCAGCGTTCGCGCAAGGCACGTATGACCTCACCGATCGGCTGAGTGTCGTTGCAGGGATCCGCTATACAAATGATCGCAAATCGGTGGACCAGAGCCTGACCCTTCAGCCGGCACGCGCGTTTCCGGACGGACCGAACATTCCTCCCTTTCCCTTCGTTGCGAGTACGGCGCAGACCTATGACGCGTTCACGCCGAAGTTCGGTATCAATTTCCAGGCGACGCCCGGCATCCTTGTCTTTGCCTCGGCGACAAAGGGATACAAGAGCGGCGGTACCAATTATGCGGCTGATCGGCCCGGCACGCTGGCATACGGGCCGGAAACGCTCTGGAGCTACGAAGCGGGACTGAAGAGCGACCTGTTCGATCGACGGCTCCGCTTCAACGTTACGGGCTTCTATTACGACTATAAGGATCTTCAGGTTCAGTCGCTGATTGCGGCGGGCGTGACAGCGATCAGCAACGCGGCAACCGCAAGGGTCAAGGGGCTGGAAATCGAGACGATCGCTCGCCCCGTGCCGAACCTGTCGCTGACCGCGAATTATTCGCTGCTCGACAGCCGTTATCGCCGCTTTCCCAACGCGTCCGTGCCGGTCGTACTGGTTCCGTATCTGGCAGGCGATCCGCGGTTCACGCCGGCGACACAAACCTTCGACGCAAGCGACAACAGGTTGAACGCAGCGCCGTCGAGTTCCTTTTCCGGCAGTGCGCAATATGATCAGGATCTGGGATTTGCCACGGCTTTTCTGCGCGGCGATTATTTCTGGCAGGCGCGCGCCTATTACGATCCGACCAACGTCAACATCGCTTCACAACCATCCTATGACCTTATCAACCTGAGCGCAGGGCTGAGGAGTCAGGACCAGGGCTGGTCGGCACAGGTCATCGCCAAGAATGTCGGAAACCGGCGATATCTGATCGCGGTCGGCACCAACGGGGTCGTGCCGTCGGGACAGGCCGGCTTCCCCCGGACAGTGATGCTCCAGCTATCCAAGAAGTGGTAACGCAATGACGAACACGCAAATCGGACAGGATAAAGCTGCCGATCAGGCGATACCCGTGATCATCGCCGGCGCAGGACCGGTCGGGCTCATCACATCCGTTCTGCTGGCGCGGCAGGGGATACGTTCGCTGGTGCTTGAAAAGCGCAGCGGTATCAGCGAGCTGCCGCGCGCCCGGGGGATCAATACGCGAAGCGCCGAGATCCTGGGACAGGTGGGACTGTCAGACGAGCTCGAGCAAATCGCGATGAGCGAACTCTGGTCGAGCGCGTTCGTCTATACCGAGACGCTGGGCGGCCGGGTGATCGGTCACATGCCCGGTGCGATGGCGCCGGGTGCGGCCGCCGCTTTATCGCCGGCGCGCTATATTACCGCTGCACAGGACCGGATCGATCCGATGATCCATGCAGCAGCGGCGAGGCAGGTCGAAACCGAAATACGATTTGATACAGAAGTCATTGGCTTTGATCAGGACAAGGACGGCGTCACGGTCGAGGTGCGCGAAAAAGACGGTAGCATCAGGCGCATCGGCACCAGATACCTGATTGCCGCGGATGGCGGGAAGAGTCCGCTGCGCGAGATGGCAGGGATCGGCGAATCGGGCCGGGCCAACCTTCGATCGTTCATCAACAACCATGTCCGCGCCGATCTGAGCCGCTTTACCAAGGGGCGCGAGGGGGCGTTGATCTGGACGTTGCAACCGGGACTGGAGGGCGTCTTCCAGATGCTCGATGAAAAGGACATGTGGGCGATCCAGGTTCAGTACGACCCCGCCACATTCGATCTGGCGCGTTGGACCGATGACTATGCCACCGCCCATATTCGCGCGATGATCGGCGTACCCGAGGCCGAGAATGTCGAAATCGAAATCTTCAAGGCCTATGGCTATACGCTGTCGATGATGTTGTCCGACCGGCTGGTCGAGGGGCGTCTGCTGCTCGCCGGTGACGCGGCGCATCAGATTCCTCCCTATGGCGGCTTTGGCCTGAATACCGGCATCCAGACCGCGCATAATCTGGCCTGGAAGGTCGCTGCCGTCCTGAAGGGCGAGGCTCATCCCGATCTGCTGCAGACCTATGATACGGAACGTCGTCAAGTCGCGTTGCGGGTCTGTGATTTCGGCCGGACGAATGCAGGTTATGTCGAGCAATTGATGAGCGCTGTCCGCAATTCGGACAGCTTCGAGCAGAAACAGTCAATCCTTCAGTCATCGCGCCAATACGGCAATTGGTGGGGCCTGGATCTGGGGCTTCATTATGAGGGCGACGGGGCTTTCGTCCCGGATGACGTGGCACCTCCGGCGGTCGAGAATGCCGTGGTGGACTATCTGCCGCATGCCAAGCCCGGCTATCGGGCACCACATTTCTGGGCACGGCTGGGCAATGAGCGCGTATCGTCGATCGACCTGTGTCACACCGACTTTGTTCTGTTTGCCGGCGCGGACGGGGGGGCGTGGATCGACGCATTGCAAGCGACCGACCCTGGTGTGCGGACAAAAGGATACCGGGTGGCGTCGGACGGTGACCTCGTTCCCGAAATCGACTTTCTCTCGCTCTATGGAATTGAGGATTCGGGGGCCGTGCTGGTTCGCCCGGACGGCATGGTCGCTTTCCGGGCGGCACGGCTGACGAACGATCCAGCGTCTGCACTGCGTGCCGTGCTTGACCGCGTCTTGTGTCGCGCGCGGTTGACAACCGGGGAGGAGACACTTCACGCCACCGCCGTCTAGATGCCCTCCTTGCCCCGGGTCCAACCCGGGGGCGGGGAATTGGCGGCAACCAAGCGGAGTTTGATGCAGATACATTCATCGTCGGCAAGCACGGTCAAACCGCAGACTGGTGCGTCGCGCGGACGTCGCCCGGACGCGCAGTGGTCACGCACCGCGATCCTGGATGCCGCCTATTCACTGTTCACGCAGCGCGGCTTCAACGCGACCACGATAGCGGACATCGCCGAGATGGCGGGCGTCGGTAAAGGGCTGGTAACATTTCATTACAAGTCGAAGGAAGACCTGCTGCGCGAAGCGATCGCGCGCGTGATTCCCGAACTGCTGATCAATATCGAGCCGATCGAACTGGCAGCGACGGACAGTGCGGCAGCGCTGCTTCGACGAACGTTACGACGCATCTACCGCAATCTCGTCGAGCAGCCTTATGCCGGCGCCATTCTCCGGCTGTTGATGTCCGAAGGCAGGCGGCATCCCGGCCTTACCGCCTTCTACCAGGCGGAGGTCGTCGCAAAGGGCAGCGAAGTGCTGATGACGATCATCGAGCTGGGTCGTGCTCGGGGAGAATTTCGCGTCGATGCCAGCGATCATCTCGCGCATGTCATCCTGGGACCCGTCATCCACACGCTCTTTTCGCGCATGCTGTTCGGCAATATCGACGAGGCCGAGATCGAGATACTCTGGGAGACGCATGCCGACATGGCCATCCGCGGCCTGCTCGCAGACCCCACGCCTAGCCCATCGACTCCATGAATTGCCGAAGCACCGGCGCCCATGCCTGCCAGTCGCTCGATGAAGCGGAATGACCCGCTTCGCTGTCGATCTCGACATAGTCGGCGTCCACTCCCGCTTTTGCAAAGGCCGCCATCGTCGGTTCGGCAAGCGAAGGCGGAAAGATCGGATCGGTCCGCGACAGGACATACAGGACACGCGCGGTCACCGCGTCCAGCTGCGCCGTCACGTCGAAGGTGGCCATGGCGGTCATGATCGTGATCAGCGCGTTGGCATCGAAATGCGCTGCCCATGCCTTCGCCCGGCGGTCGATTATCCTGTTCCGCTCGTCACTGTCGTCGATCGTCTTTGCCAGCGCCTCGGGAACGCCATAGCCATTCAACATCTGCACGCGCATCGCGCTCAGCGTCTCGACCAGCGGACCATAGTCGTAATAATCGCCACCATTCCAGTGCGGATCGGTCGCCAGCGCGGCGCGTAATCTTTCGGCATTGGCGGGTACGTCACCCAGCGAGGTAAGGGCGGCCACGACACCGCGCACCGCGTCGGGATAGGCCACACCCCATTGCAGTGCCTGCATGCCGCCAAAGGAAGGCCCGACGGCCGCGATTACGCGATCGATGCCCAGCCGATCGAGCAGGGCGCGCTGACTGGCGACGATGTCGCGCAACGTCAGCGCCGGAAATTGCGAACCATAAGGCTTGTGCGTGTCCGGATCGATACTGGCCGCGCCCGTCGTACCATAGGTCGACCCGAGCGCATTGGGGCAGATGACATGATAGCGGTCCGTGTCGATCGCCTTGCCCGGTCCGATCAGTTCACACCATGACCCTTCTGCTGTCTCTCCGCCGGGAAGGATCGTATCGGGACCACTGGAGAAGCCGTGCAGTACCAGCACGACATTGTCATTTTGAGGCGACAAGATGCCCCGCGTTTCGTACGCGACTTGCACAGCCTTCAGCGTCCGTCCGCACTCGAGCGACAAGTCGCCGATCGGTTGAATGGTCGCCATGCTCAGGCGTCGTAACCGGGACTGACCCGATCGAGCAATCGCAGCATGGCGGGCCATTCGAGCTTGCCGAGCGGACTCTGACCGCCCGGATATTCGGGGATCCGAGCGTCCGTGAAGCCGCGCTCTGCGGTCTGCGCGGCAACGGCGTCGGATGGGACGGTCAATTTCTCTCCGCTCGCCAGTGCATCGACCTGCACCTGCATTGCGCGCTCCAGGTGCCACATCATCGAGAATGCCTCGCCAACCGTCTTGCCCGCGACAAGCGTGCCGTGGTTACGCAGGATCAGGATCGGCTTGTCGCCGATATTGCGCTGCAGCGCGGTCCGCTCATCAACGTCGATCGCGATCCCCTCACTGTCGTGATAGCCGATGCGGTTGTGGAACATCATTGCATGCTGCGTCAGCGGCAACAGGCCGCGCTCCATGCATGATACCGCCATCCCTGCGCGCGTATGCAGGTGCATGACGCAGCCGGCATCCGGTCGCGCCATGTGAATTGCGCTGTGAATGACGAAGGCAGCGCGGTGAATCATTGCATCTGTCGGCCGAACAGGATCGCCATGCTCGTCGACTGCAACCAGGTTGGATGCGGTCACCTCCGAGAAGTGAACACCGAACGGATTGAGCAGAAAGACGTCCTCGTCTCCGGGCAGCCGCGCGGAGATATGCGTGTAGATCAAATCGTCCCACCCGTGATGCGCGATCAGTCGATAGACCGCCGCCAGATCGACGCGGATAGCCCATTCTTCGGCACTATATTCAGCAGGCCGGTCGCGATCAGACTGCAGCTTGGTTGCCATGATCATTCTCCTGGTCGATGTGTCGGTTTTTGAGGATGCGGCTGGCGCATGCGTCGATGCTCTGTGTGCCCATCAGTGGCGCGTGCGCCGTGGGGAGCGCGCGACATGCCCGGCATGACACGCTCATCCGATATCACCACCGGTAACAGGTAGCGTCGTACCCGTGATATACGATGCTTCGTCGGAAGCGAGGAACAGAATAGCCCCCGCTTGTTCGTCGAGCGTGGCATAGCGTTTCATGAAGCTCGATTGCGTCACCTGGTCGACGACGTCAGCCATCCAGCCAATCTCCTGCGGGGTGAGCGTGTCCTCACCACGCGGCGTCCGCCGGGGCGGCGCCGCCGTTCCACCCGGCGCAGTCGCCACCACCCGAATACCGCGTCCGGCATATTCCATCGCCAGGCTCTGCGTGATGCCGTTTACGCCTCCCTTTGCGGCAGCATAGGGAACGCGGTAGATGCCGCGCATGGCGTTGGACGACACGTTGACGATCGTCCCACCCCCCTGCGCCAGCATCGGAGCGATCGCGGCGTGGCAACACCACAGGGTCGGGAGCAACGACCGCGTTATCTCCGCCTCGATCTGCGCGGGTTCGAACGCATCGAACGGGCGCATGCGGATCGCGCCGCCGACATTGTTGATCAGGACGTCGATCCGATCGAACCGCTGCAGCGCAGCGTCAATCGCCGCCGCGGCATCGTCATACACTTCCAGGTCGGCGCACAAGCCGGACGCATGATCACCGAGATCACGCGCCACGTCCGCGACGTGCTCAGCGCGGTCGACGAGCAAGACGCGCGCCCCTTCCGCTACCGCACGGCGGGCGACCGCCAACCCGATCCCCTGCGCCGCGCCGGTCACGACCATCACCCGGTCGGCGAAGCGGTCAGCGAAGATCACGCCGCCTCGCTTGCTGCGAACTTCTCATAGTGGAAATTCGCCGGCGTCACGCCCTGATCCTTCAGGAACACCCTTACCGCCTCGACCATTGGCGGCGGACCGCACAGATACACGTCGCAGTCGCCGGCGCGAAGATGTTCCTCCGAGAGATGGTGCGTGACGAAGCCCTTCAGCGGATGTGCGCTCTCGGGATCGGCCACGCATGACGCCCATGTCATCGTCGGGAGGCGGGCCGCCAGTGCCTCGATCCGCGGCACCTCTACCAGGTCGCCATCGGCGGTCACGCCGTAAACAAGATGTATCGGCTGTGCCGTTCCCTCAACGGCCAGCACCTCCAGCATCGACAGGATCGGCGCCAGACCGGTGCCGCCCGCCAGCAACAGCAAGGGCCGTGCGACGGGACGCAGATAGAAGCTGCCGATCGGACCGGTGAACTGCATCCTGTCACCCGGTTGCGCACTATCGGTCAGATAATCGCTCATCAGGCCGCCGGGCATGTTGCGGATCAGAAATCGGGCCTGCGAGCCGCCCGGGATCGAACTGAACGAATAGGCCCGGTGCTGATCGGTGCCGGGGACCGCAAGGTTGACATATTGCCCGGCCAGAAATCCCAACGTGTCGGACAGGTCCACATCAAGCGTCAGCAAAATCGTGCTGTCGGATACCAGATCGACCGACGCGATGGTCGCGTCATACGTCACCGCTTTGGCCTTGCAGACCGCAGACGACGCAAGGATCTTCAGCATGATATCGCTCGACGGTATCATCTGGCAGGTCAGACAATATCCCTCCGCCGCCTCTTCATCGCTCAGCGCGTCCTCGATGTAGAAACCCGGATCGAACGAGCCCGCCTCGCAATAGGATTTGCAGGTGCCGCACGCCCCGTCGCGGCAATCCATCGGCACGTTGATACCTTGGCGAAAGGCCGCGTCAGCGACAACCTCTCCATCATTCGCGTCGATGAAGCGAGTGACTCCGTCCTCGAAGTTCAGCGCGATGCGATAGGTCACGGTCGTCGCCCCGGTCAGATGTGATACACGTCGATGACGTGATGGATATAGTCGTTCTTCAGGACGACTTTCTTGGCAACGATCAACGGCGCCTCGCCCGATGTGTCGAGCGTGTAGAAAGACGTCCCGAAATAGGTATCGACGGTCTTGTAACGATAGCTGAGCGTCAGCCAGTTGAACCTCAGCTCGATCGTGTCGCCCGCCCGGCCGGTAATCTCGACATTCGAGATATTGTGACACGTCCGCGGCTCCGGCGTGCTGGCGCTCGACCGCTCGGTCTTGAGGCGGAAAATCCGGTCCTCCAGCCCGTCGCGGCGCGGATAATAGATCAGCGATATCTCTTTTTGCGGGTCTTCGGTCAGCGTATCGTTATCGTCCCACGCCGGCATCCAGAACGACGCATGCGGTGCATAACAGGCCAGCCAGTCGTCCCATCGCCGGTCGTCCAGCGCCCTGGCCTCATGGTACAAAAAGTCCTCGATCCCGCCGCGTGTCAGGTCGGTCATGCCCGGCCCCCTATCACTGCAACACCGGCGTCCCGGCCTCGTCATCGACCGCCTTTTTCATGCGCTCCAGCCAGTGACCATGCTGGACCGTATAGAGCCCCTCATCCTCGGTCCGCGCCCCGCTCAGCAGCGGCTCGATGCCGAGCGACTTTGCATGTGCGTCCGGCCCCTTGATCCAGTGTTCCGCCCCGCGCGACATGTCGTTCCACGGCATCGACGCGCCGGCATAGCCCTGTTGGCAAGCGCGGAATTCTTCCAGATCATCGGGAGTCGCCATGCCACTGGCGTTGAAGAAATCCTCATATTGGCGGATACGCCGCGCACGTTGATCGGCCGGCTCGTTCTTCGGCGCGATGCAGTAGATCGTGACCTCGGTCCGGTCCACGGACAGCGGGCGAAAGACCCTGATCTGCGAACTGAACTGATCCATCAGGAACACATTGGGGTACAGGCACAGATTGCGCAGAAAGCTGACCATCCAGTTCGCGCGCGCCTCGCCATATTGCGCCGTCAATTCGTCCAGCCGCGCGTAAACCGGGCGTGTCGTCGGGTCGGCCCAGCGCGTCCACAGACACATATGGCCGTTCTCGAACGAATAGAATCCCCCCTCCTGCTTGTTCCAGGCGGAGGCATCGACCGCCTTGATGTCGTCCATCTCAGCGGTTTTGCGCCGGCTGGTGGTCGCGACGTAATTCCAGTGTACCGAACTGACATGGTAGCCGTCCGCTCCATTCTCCGCCTGCAGCTTCCAGTTGCCGTCAAAGACATAGCTGGACGATCCGCGCAGAACCTCCATCCCGTCCGGCGCCTGATCGACGATCATGTCGATGATCTTTGTCGCCTCACCCAGATAATCGCCCAGCGACGTCACATCGTCGGACAGGCTGCCGAACAGGAAGCCGCGATAATTCTCGAACCGCGCGATCGGCTTCAGATTATGGCTTCCCTCGGTATTGAACTGCGGCGGATAGCCACCCCCCACCGGATCCTTCACCTTCAGCAGCTTGCCCGCATTGCTGAATGTCCAGCCGTGAAACGGACAGGTAAACGTCGCCTTGGTACCGCGCTTGTGCCGGCACAGCATCGCGCCGCGATGGCTGCACGCATTGATGAAGGCATGGAGGTCACCCGCCTTGTCGCGCGTGATCACGACCGGCTGGCGACCGACCGTCAGCGTGAAATAGTCGTTGTTCGCCGGAATCTGGCTTTCATGCGCCAGATAGACCCAATTGCCCTCAAAGACATGTTTCATCTCCAGCTCGAACATGTCCTCGTCCGTGAAGATGTCGCGGCGGCAGCGATAGATGCCGGCCTCGCGGTCCTCGACGACGGCGCCGTCCAGTCGGTCCTTGAGCAACATGGCCATAGCGGTTTCCTTTGGATTGGCGGATCAGGCTTTGACGGTCTCGGGGACGGTCTCGGGGACGGTCTCGGCTTCGGGGACTCCTTCGGCGACGCGTTCCCGGCTGGAGCGCCCGGCAGCACCGGTCTCGTCAACTGCGGGCAGCGTGAAATCGAAGGCGATCTCTGCGAAGGGTTCGTTCAGCCCGGCGGCATGGATCCGCGCAGGCTCGTCATGCCGCTCGACATGCGGGATGAGCTCGTCGCGGGTCGCATAAGCGAAATCATCATAAATCAGCGGATCGCCCGCGATGTTGATCTGCGTCGTCAGATGCCGATGACCGGGCGCCGAGACAAAGAAATGGACATGGGCCGGCCGCTTTCCATGACGCCCGATCGCGGTCAGCGCATGGTCGATACCGCTTCCCGGCGGCACGCCGTAGCCGGACGGCATTACCGATCGGAACCGGTATCGACCCTCATCATCGGTCCTGATCCGGCGACGGAAGTTGAACGCGGTCTGGCTCGGGTCGAAATGCGAATAATTGCCAAGCGTGTTGGCGTGCCAGACGTCGACCACCGCGCCCTTCACCGGCGTGCCGTCGTCGGACAGCACGCGGCCGTGCATCACCAGCACCTCACCCTTGTCGGTGCCGTCATCAAGCCGCGCATCGCCGGTCGAGAGCGGCGCGCCCTCGACATAGAGCGGCCCCTCGATCGTGCGCGGCGTACCGGCGATGCCGGCCTCTGCATCGCGCCGATCCATGCGCACGTCCAGGAAATGCTCGAAGCCGAAGCCCGCTGCCCAAAGGCCGTATTCCGGCGCGGCGCGGCCCAGCGCGTTCAGCGCGTGCCAGAATTCGTCCTCATCGACATCGAACCGGTCGATCGTGTCGAACAGGTCGCCCACGATCTTGCGCACGATCCGCTTCATCCGCGTGTCGGCACCCTGATCCAGTCCGGCGACCTTGTCGAGAAACGTCTGGATCTCGGCGCTGTCAGTCAATGAAGTCATTCGGTTCTCTCCTTGCGCCCGGTCAGCGGTCGTCGTCGTGAATGGATGACGGATGACGGCACAGTGCCGTCACCTTGATATCCATGTAGGGAAACAGCGGCAGGCTGGTCAGCAATGCGTGCAGTTCTTCATTGTCCTCGACATCGAAGATGCTGACGTTCGCATAGGCTCCGGCGACCCGCCAGATATGCCGCCATTTGCCCGCGCGCGCGATCTCCTCATAGCGCGCCTTCTCGACGCGCTTGATCTCGTCCGCCTGCCCGGACGGCATGTCGCGCGGCAGGACCACGAGCATTTCGACCTGAAACAGCATCGCTCAGCCCCCTCCCGCCACTGCGTGGATAAGCGGTGCGGTGCGATCGCGGCGCAGCCGTCCGACCTTGTCCTCATCCAGCGCAACGCCCAGCCCGGGCCCCGTCGGCACCTCGACCCCGAACGCGCGGTAGACCAGCGGCTCGGCCAGTATCTCCTCGGTCAGCAACAGCGGCCCGAACAATTCGGTGCCCCAGGCAAGGCTCGGCAGCGTCGCCGCCAGCTGCGCCGATGCCGCGGTTCCGATCCCCGCTTCCAGCATCGTGCCGCCATACAGGCCGATTCCGGCCGCTTCCGCGATCGCTGCGACGCGCGATGCCGCAAACAATCCGCCGGACTGCGCGATCTTGACCGAGAATACGCCCGCCGCCGCATTCGACGCCAGCGCATAGGCGGACGCCGGCCCGCTCAGCGCCTCATCTGCCATGATCGGGATCGCGGCACGGACCGACAGACGGTGCATCGCGGCAACAGCGTGACGCGCCACGGGTTGCTCGACCAGATCACAGCCCGCATCGGCCAGCATCGGCAACGCCCGGGTGGCTTCCGCCTCGCTCCAGGCCTGATTGACGTCGACACGGATATTTGCGCGGTCACCCAGCGCCCGCTTGATCGCGGCGACATGCGCGACGTCCTGAGAGACCGAGCGCTTGCCGATCTTGAGCTTGAAGATGTCGTGGCGCCCCGCCTCGATCATCGCCTCAGCCTCTTCAATGTCGCGCGCGGTATCCCCGCTGGCCAACGTCCAGGCGACCGGGACTCGGTCACGGACGCGGCCGCCGCCGATCAGTTCCGACACAGGCACGCCCAGTCGATGCCCCTGCGCATCCATCAGCGCGGTCTCAATCGCGCATTTGGCGATGCGGTTGCCCACGACCTGCGCGTCGATGGCACGCATCGTCGCGGCAATGCGTGACAGGTCGCAGCTGTCGAGGATCGGCGTCACATATGTGTCGATCGCCAGCTTCATGCCCTCGGGACTTTCGTCACCATAGCTCAGCCCACCGATCGTCGTCGCCTCTCCGACACCGATGATGCCGTCCGTTCCGGTGATGCGAATGAGAACGATCGTCTGGCATCGCATCGTCGCCACCGACAGGACGTGCGGGCGGATCGTGGGAACGTCGACGATGATCGTCTCGATGGAACGCAGTCCAATCGTCACAGGCGTGCCTCTCCCTTGCCGCGATTGTCACGATGGTCGATCTTGACGATGGGCGCCAACACCGTTTGAGTGTTGGAACGATACCCCGACAGTATCGCGTGAGGAGCGAGTGATGGATTTGCGGCAGTTGCGCTATTTCGTCACGGTCGCTCAGGAGCGCAATTTCAGGCGTGCGGCCGAACGGCTCAACATGGCCCAGCCACCCCTCAGCCGCCGTATCCAGCAGCTTGAGGAAGAGGTCGGCGCCAGGTTGATCGACCGTTCCGCGCGTCCGATCCGCACAACGGCGATCGGGCGGCTACTGTATGAACAGGCGACGCAGATACTGGACCGGGTCGACGAGATGCAGACGATGGTTGCCCGCGCGCGAACGGCCGAAAAGACGCGGTTCGTGATCGGCTTTGTTGCGTCCACTATCTATGCGCGCCTGCCTGCGCTGATCCGCGAATTCAGGGCCGCTGCGCCCGATATCGATTTGCGTCTGATCGAAATGGTCAGCCTCGATCAGATCGCGGCGCTGAAGGAAGGGCGCATCGATCTTGGCTTCGGGCGGATCCGTTTCGAGGAGGACGGCGTGCGCCGGACGATCTTGCGGGAGGAAGCACTGGTCGCGGCGATACCCGCAGCGCACCCTCTGGCTGCCGAGACAGGCCCGGTATCGCTGCTGCGTCTTTCGCACGAACCGCTGATCCTCTATCCGCGCCAGCCGCGCCCAAGCTATGCAGACCAGGTTCTAAGCCTGTTCCACGATCAGGGTCTGGAACCACGGATCGCGCAGGAAGCCCGCGAGTTGCAGACCGCGATCGGCCTTGTCGCCGCAGAAGAGGGCATTTGCCTCGTGCCCGAGTCCGTGCAGAAGTCACGCGTTGACGATGTGCGCTACCGGGAACTGACCGAACCCGCCACCTCGCCGATCATCATGAGCAAGCGCGACCATGATCCGTCGCCGGAAATCATCTTGATGGCGGACATTATCGCCCGAATGTACGGACGCTGGGGATATGCCGTGCCCGAAGGCATGCGACAATTCGGAAGCGCGCCCTGAATCCTGCACCGGTGCTTATGTTCAGCGCCCGCCAAAATCGCATTTGGGGAGCCATCATCCACCCCGACATTGCCAGACCTTCCTACATAGCGACCATGGTCAGCAGTTCGTATGTCGCGACCGTATCGCCTTCACCATCGGTTACGACAGCGGCCCAGCGCACCTCGCCATAATCGTCGTTGCGCTTCGTCTTGGCCTTGACCGTCAGTGTCACGCGCATCGTCTCACCCGGCGGCAAGGGCTTAACGAATCGCAGATTGTCCAGCCCGGTATTGGCCAGCACGGGGCCCGGATCGGGATCGACGAACAATCCGGCTGCAAAGGAAAGGATCAGATATCCATGCGCGACCCGGCCGGGGAAGAACGGATTGGCGGCGGCCGCTTCCTCATCGGTGTGCGCGTAGAAGGTGTCGCCGGTGAACTCCGCAAAATGCTGCACGTCCTCCAGCGTGACGGTGCGCGGTTCGGTCACGATCGTATGGCCGATTTCGAGTTCGCCAAACGTGTAGCGGAACGGATGCCGCTCGCCCGTCGGCTGTGGCGCACCCGTCAGCCAGCGACCGGCGATCGTCGACAGCATGCGCGGGCTGCCCTGAAGCGCCGAGCGCTGCATATAGTGTTTGACGCCGCGGACGCCGCCCATCTCCTCCCCGCCGCCCGCGCGGCCGGGGCCGCCATGCACAAGCATCGGCAGCGGCGAACCATGACCGGTCGACTCCTTCGCGCAATCGCGGTCGATGAACACCACTCGCCCGTGATGAGACCCGCTGCCGATCACGAAGCGACGCGCGATGTCGGCGTCATAAGTATAGAAGGACACAACCAGACTGCCCTTGCCGCGGTTTGCCAGCGCGATCGCGTCGTCCAGATCGCGGTACGGCATCAGTGTCGCGACCGGTCCGAACGCCTCGACCTCATGGATCAGCGCGGCGCTCCACGGATCGTCGGCGCGGAACAGCAGCGGCGACATGAACGCACCGGCGCCATCCTCGACCCCGACGGTATCGACCCGGTCGATATCGCCAAACGCCAGCCGCGCCTGTCCACCGAGCTGGCGGGCGCGAACACGGACGTCGTCGAGCTGCGCCATGCTGGCCAATGCGCCCATGGTAACGCCATCGATTTCAGGGTTGCCGACGACAACCTTGCCCAGCCGCTGCGCCAGCGCCTGCTCCGCTGCATCGAGATATGCGGCCGGCACCAGGGCGCGGCGAATTGCGGTACATTTCTGCCCCGCCTTCGCCGTCATTTCGCGGACGACCTCCTTGATGAACAGGTCGAACTCCGGCGTGCCGGGGCCGGCATCGGGTCCGAGCACGGCGGCATTGAGCGAATCGCGCTCGGCGATGAAGCGCACTGCCTCGCGCACGATGTTGGGATGCGCCTGAAGCTTGGCAGCGGTATCGGCGGAACCCGTGAACGAGACGACATCCTGCCCGTGCAGATGATCGAGCAGATCGCCGACCGATCCGACGACGAGCTGCACAGCGCCGGGGAGCAGCACGTCCGCCTCGATCATGATCCTGACCGCAGCCTCGGTCACATAGGCGGTGGCGGATGCCGGTTTCACGATCACCGGCATACCCGCCAGCAGCGCCGGCCCGAGCTTTTCCAGCATCCCCCAGACAGGAAAGTTGAACGCGTTGATCTGCACCGCCGCACCCTGGAGCGAGGTGTAGACATGCTGGCCGATGAAGCTGCCCTGTTTGCCGATCGGCTCCAGATCGCCATCGGTCAGGATCACATCGTCCGGCAGTTCCCGCTTGCCCTTGGACGCGGTGCTGAACAGCGTGCCCGCACCGCCCTCAATGTCGATCCAGCCATCCTGCCGCGTCGCACCAGTCTCGGCGGACAGCGTGTAGAGTTCGTCCTTGCGCGCCATGATCGCCTGCGCCAGCGCCTTGATCATGCTCGCACGCTGGTGGAAGGTCATGGCGCGCAGCGCCGGCCCGCCAACATCGCGCGCGTGACGCAGCATCGCTGCGAAATCGAGTCCCTGACTGCCGGTCTGCGCAACCGGTCTGCCGGTCACCGCCGATTTCAGTTCAGCCATGCCGCCGGTCGCGACGATCCAGCCGTCATGCGCATAGTTCTTCAGCGTCAGCATCGTCATTCTCCGTATTCGTCGTACCCGCCCGTCGAGTGGCGCACCCGGCGCCCCGTCAAGCCTTACCCCCTGGATCGCGCTATAAACTGACCGATTGGACGATTATTAGCAAGAGCGTCGTTGTAATTCATTGACCGATTGGTCGGTCTTTGCTATATCAGTGAGTGAGATAGGAGCCAGCCGCATGTATACGACCGAACTCAGCAAGACCGTCGCACCGACGCCCATTCATGGAGACGACCCGGTGCTGGTCGAAGCATTCGAAGCGCGCGTGGCGGCGGACGAGTTTATCGAGCCGAAGGACTGGATGCCTGACGCGTATCGCAAGACGCTGATCCGCCAGATCAGCCAGCACGCGCACTCGGAAATCGTCGGCATGCTGCCGGAAGGCAATTGGTTGACCCGTGCGCCGTCGCTGCGCCGCAAGGTCATTGCACTCGCCAAGGTGCAGGACGAGGCAGGTCACGGCCTGTATCTGTATTGCGCGGCAGAGACACTGGGCACCAGCCGCGACGAGATGACCGAGGCATTGCTGGCCGGTCGTGCGAAATATTCGACGATCTTCAACTATCCGACGCTGACCTGGGCCGATATGGGTGCGATCGGATGGCTGGTCGACGGCGCGGCGATCATGAATCAGGTGCCGCTCCAGCGGACGAGCTATGGCCCCTATGCCCGCGCGATGGTGCGTGTCTGCAAGGAGGAAAGCTTTCACCAGCGTCAGGGTTATGAGATCATGATGGCGTTGGCGGATGGGACGGCGGAGCAGCGGGCGATGGCGCAGGATGCGCTCGATCGCTGGTGGTGGCCGTCGCTGATGATGTTCGGCCCGCCGGATGACAATTCGCCCAACACCGCGCAGTCGATGCGCTGGCGGATCAAGCGCGACACCAATGACGATCTGCGCCAGAAATTCGTCGATGTGACGGTCGCGCAGGCCGAGCATCTTGGCCTTGCCATTCCTGATCCGGACCTCGTGTGGAACGAGGAGCGGCAGGGTTATGACTATGGCGCAATCGACTGGGACGAGTTCTACGCGGTCGTCCGCGGCGAAGGGCCGGTCGCCAAGGAGCGCATGAGGGCCAAGCGCGATGCCTGGGCCGCGGGCGCCTGGGTCCGCGATGCGGCGCTGGCGCACGATGCAAAGCGCGATGCGCGTCTCGCCGCCTGACCGGGAACGACAGACGTGGCAGACGATAGCGTACGCGCGCGGCGCGAATGGCCGTTATGGGAAGTATTCATCCGCTCGCGTGGCGGGCTGAGCCACCGCCATGCCGGATCGGTTCATGCCGCCGACGGCGAAATGGCGCTGCGTCATGCACGCGATACCTATACGCGCCGGATGGAAGGCGTGAGCCTGTGGGTCGTGCGCTCTGCTGATATCGTGGCGTCCGACCCTTCGCAGGCGGGAGAGTTTTTCGCACCCGCCGAGGACAAGGTGTACCGGCACCCGACCTTTTATGACATCCCCGATGTCGTGAAGCATATCTGATGCCGTCGCTCCCAACCATTCAGGCCGATGACGAAGCGCGTGCCGAGCAGGGTAGCCATGCCGGGACGTTCGATGCACCGGCCGAGGCGGTCGACCAGCTCGATCTTGTCGACTATCTGCTAAGGCTGGGTGACGACAGCCTGATCCTTGGTCAGCGACTGACCGAATGGTGCGGTCACGCGCCGGCGCTCGAGATCGATCTGTCACTGGCGAACCTGTCGCTCGATCTGTTCGGGCAGGCGATGCTGTTCCTGGGACTGGCCGGTGAGGCCGAGGGTCGCGGGCGCGACGCGGACAATCTGGCCTTTCACCGCGATGTCCTCGCCTTTCGCAACTGCCTGATGGTCGAGCAACCGAATGGCGATTTCGGACAGACGATCGCGCGACAATTCCTGTTCTCCACCTATCAGCGGCTGATGTTCGACGCGCTTGCGGCGTCCAGCGATCAGCGGATCGCCGACATCGCGGTAAAGGCCGCCAAGGAAGTGCGGTACCATGCCGAGCTTGCCGCCGACTGGGTCGTGCGGCTGGGTGACGGGTCCGAGGAAAGCCACGCCCGGATGATCGACGGGCTCGACTGGCATTGGCGCTTTGTCGACGAGCTGTTCCAGATGGACCCGGTCGAGACGCGGCTGGCCGAGCGCGGCATCGCGGTGGACCGGGCAACACTGCGCCCGGGCTTTGACGAAGCCATTACCGGCGTGTTGACCCAGGCAACGATTGCGATGCCGGAAATGCCGCGCGCGGTCGTCGGCGGGCGCAAGGGGCATCATAGCGAGCATCTGGGGCCGTTGCTGGCGCTGATGCAATTCCTGCCGCGCACGTATCCCGACGCCAAATGGTAGCCACCGAACTTGACGAGGCCGCGATCATGGCGGCGCTGGCCGATGTTCCCGACCCCGAGATCCCGGCGGTATCGGTCATCGACCTCGGCATCATCCGCGGTGTGCGCGGTGATCCCCCGGCGTTGATCATCACGCCCACCTATACCGGCTGCCCGGCGACGATGGTTATTGAGTTGTCGATCCGGCACGCACTTGACGCGGCAGGCTATGATGACCTGCCGATCGAGACGGCGATCGCGCCCGCCTGGACGACCGACTGGATTACCGATCGCGGCCGTCGTCAGTTGAAGGATTATGGCATCGCCCCGCCCCCGCGCGGTGCCGCCGCGCGCTCGCTTCGTGGCACCGACGTCGTCGAATGTCCCCGCTGCGGCTCGACCGATACGCAAGAGGTCAGCCGCTTCGGCTCGACTCCGTGCAAGGCGCAGTGGCGCTGCCGAGCGTGCCTGGAGCCCTTTGACCGCTTCAAATGCCACTGAGAGATCGCGCCATGTCCTCCAGCTTCCACCCCTTGCGCGTCGTCGATATCAGTGCCGAGACCGCTGACGCGCTGACACTGACGCTGAAGCCGGATGATGCGGATGCCGACGCGTTCGCCTTCGCGCCGGGCCAGCATCTGACGCTGCGCGCGCAGATTGCCGGCGAAGATGTTCGCCGCAATTATTCGCTGTTCGTCGCTCCTACCGAGCAAACATTGCGGGTCGCGATCAAACGTGTTGCAGGCGGGCGTTTCTCGGGCTGGATCACCGACGGCCTGAAGCCCGGGGATGTTATCCAGTCGATGACACCGCGCGGGCATTTCACATGGCAGTTCGAGGCCGGGGCGCGCCGCAACTATGTCGCCTTCGCCGGCGGATCGGGCATCACGCCGATCCTGTCACTGATCGCCAGCGGGCTGGAGGCCGAACCCGACAGCCAGTTCACCCTGCTCTACGGCAATCGCAGCGCGGACTCGATCATGTTTCTCGAGACGCTGGCGGCGCTGAAAGACCGGTATCTCGCCCGGTTTCAGCTCTATCATTTTCTGACCGCGGAATCGGACGATGTGGAATTGTTCAACGGGCGCCTGGATGCCGAGCGGATCGCGGCGCTGCTGCAATCGCTGATCGATCCCGCGCAGGTCGACGTCGCGTTTATCTGCGGGCCCGGCGCGATGATGGATACCGCCGAGCGGGCGCTGGTCGAAGCCGGTGTCGATCCCGACCGCGTGCTGGTCGAGCGTTTCTCGACCGGGCCGCAGGACGAGCACACCCAGGCTGCGCAGCGCGACGCCACGCGCAAGGCGCAAGGGCTGCGCGTTGGTGTAACACTGGAGGGGCGCCGACGGCAGATCCCGTTCGATACCGAGCAAGGCAACATTCTTGACAGCGCACGCGCCGCCGGCATGCCCGCCCCCTATGCCTGCAAGGCCGGCGTCTGCGCGACCTGCCGCGCGAAACTGGTATCGGGCAAGGTCAGCATGGCCGCCAACTACGGTCTCAGCAAGGAAGAGGTGGACGCAGGCTATATCCTGACGTGCCAGGCGATACCCGAGACGGCAGACGTCATGGTGGATTATGATGCATAGGCACCCATAAGCCGGGGTTCCGTGCGAGCCACACCGCGCTATGTTTCATCAATGGCGAATGCACCGCGCAAAGAAATCCGATCGATCGGCTCCGAGCGACAGCCGCTCGTCATCTTCGACGACTTTGCCGCGGATGCCGATGCATTGCGCGCGTCTGCGGGTTCGGCGACGTTCGAGAGTGCAGGGCAGCATTATCCCGGGATCCGCGCGCCGCTGCCAGACCATTATCTGAAAGAACAATTGCCGGTCATCGCAAAGATGATCTCGCGCACGTTCGGCCGGTGCCGGCGCGTCCACACCGTCGATGCTAGCTTTTCAATCGTGACCTGCAAGCCTGATGCGCTCCAGGTGCGACAGCGTCTCCCGCATGTCGACGCGTTCGGCCCGGAGCGTATCGCACTGGTCCATTACCTCTCGCCGGACTGTCACGATGGGACCGCTTTTTTTCGGCACCGGGCGAGCGGGTTTGAAACGGTCGATGCGGCACGGGCATCCGATTATGCGGCGCAGTTGAATGCTGAACTGGAAGCGCCGGACGCGTGCCATGATGGCTATATCGCCGGAGACACGGCGTTGTTTGAACGCACTTCCCTGATCGAGGCGCGATATAATCGTGCACTGCTTTACCGAAGCTTCGTCCTGCACAGCGGCGCCATCTCGCCCGACGCGACGCTCGCCGCCGATCCGGCCAAGGGGCGACTGACGGTAACGGCGTTCTTTTCAATTGAGTGATATCGGCGACACCCTTACGCCGTGTCGGACTGACGCTGCCTGAAACGGGGAAAACGCATGCAAGGTAACGGGCCAACGCGGCGCACCATCGTCAAAGGGCTGGCTGGGGTGGGTGTGGTCGCAACCCTGTCAGGCACAAAAGTTGATGCGGCGCGCAAAACAACCAATCCCGATCTCGGTCCCAATGTGTTCATTGTTGATCCTGACATGGCGGCCACGACAATCCAGGCGAAGCTCGATGCGATCTTTCGCCAGCAGGAGCGCGCGCACTTCACCGATGTGCGGCACTTGGTCCTGTTCAAACCGGGCCGGTACAGGATCGATGCGAATATTGGTTTCTTTACTCAGGTCGCGGGTCTTGGAACACTACCGGACGATGTAGCGATCGACGGCCATGTCCATGTGGAAGCCGACTGGAACAACGGGGTGGCGCTGGTCAATTTCTGGCGCAGTGTCGAAAATATGTCTGTCCATCCGACTGACGGCCGCGACCGGTGGGCCGTGTCGCAGGCGGCGCCCTATCGGCGCATGCATCTGTACGGCGATCTGGCGCTCGACGATGGCGGCTGGTCCAGCGGCGGGTTCATGGCGGATTGCAAAATCGAGGGCACGGTCCGCTCGGGTTCCCAGCAGCAATGGTTCACACGAAACTCTGACATTCGCGGGTGGGACGGCGCAAACTGGAACATGATGTTCGTGGGCGTCGAGGGCGCCCCTCCAACGGGTTTCCCCGAACCGCCTTATACGACCGTCGCGCGTGCGCCGATGGTGCGCGACAAGCCTTTTCTACACGTCGGTGACGATGGCGAATGGGGCGTCTTCGTGCCCGACCCACGGCGTAACGCACAGGGCACAAGCTGGGAAGCGGGTCCACCCAGAGGCAGAAGAATTCCCATGTCGCGCATATTCATCGCGACACCGCAAACGCCCGTCGCCGGGATCAATGCCGCGCTGGCCTCGGGTCGACATCTGCTGCTCACCCCCGGCATATATCGGTTGTCCGAACCGATCCGCATCGTCCGCGCCGATACGGTCGTGCTCGGTCTGGGACTTGCCACGTTGCTTGCTGGTGGTGGGGCCAAGGCAATGACTGTCGCCGATGTATCGGGTGTTGTTATTGCCGGACTGCTCTTCGATGCCGGGCCGGAGCGCTCGCCTGTTCTTCTGGAGGTCGGGCCAAGCGGCGCCAGCAGCGCTCGGCACGACGTTGCGACCACGCTGTCCGACCTGTTCTTTCGCGTTGGCGGGGCCGCTGTCGGTCGCGTGGACACATGCCTGGAGATCAACAGCCACGGCGTGATCGGCGATCATTTGTGGATCTGGCGCGCCGATCATGGCGACCGCGCTGGCGGGCGCGTCCATACAGGCTGGGACGAAAGCACGGCCGATCAGGGTCTGGTCGTCAATGGCGACGACGTGACAATATATGGTCTGTTCGTCGAACATTTTCAGAAATATCAGACGCTATGGAACGGTGAGCGCGGCCGCACTTTCTTCTATCAGTGTGAGCTTCCCTATGATCCGCCGTCGCAGGCCGCCTATATGGCGGACGGCACGCGCGGTTATGCAGCGTATAAGGTGGCCGATCACGTCGATGTCCATCAAGCGATGGCCATGGGCATCTACGCAAACTTCACCGCTGATCCGGGCATCGTACTTGAAAGCGCGGTCGAGGTGCCGCGCAAGTCGGGTGTCACGATTGGCGATGTGACGACGATCTCCCTCGGCGGTGGCAAGGGAACCATTGCTCATCTGGTGAACGACGCCGGAGATGCGGCGAAACCGGGTGCCATCCGCCAGACGCTTGTTCACTATCCCCCAAAGGATGAAGGAAGCCGATGAGCGTCATGCTATTGCTGGCCCAGGTCGCGACGCTGGGCGCCACCAACTATGCAGTCGATGTATCGCTGACGACGCCGGTGACCGCGCCGAGCTTTGCCGACGAGTTTGAGGGCAAGACGATCGATCGTGCGAAATGGCGCTTCGACACGTCACGGAATGCCAAAGGCTGGTACAATAACGAACGTCAATATTATGCGGACGGACGCCCGGAAAACGCGCGTGTCGCAAACGGTGCGTTGGTCATCGAGGCACGCCGGGAGACGCTGTCCAAAACGCGGTTCAAGGACTGGGGCGGCCAAAGCTATACCTCGGCCAAGCTCGTCGGGCGCAAACCATTGGGTTATGGCTTTTATGAGGTACGGGCCAAGCTGCCATGCGCGCGGGGCACCTGGCCCGCGATCTGGATGCTCCCCTCGACGGGAAAATGGCCCGATCAAGGCGAAATCGACATCATGGAAATGGTCGGGTGGGATGCCAATGTTGTCCATGCAACATTGCATTCCGGCCTCTTCAACCACCGCAAGGGGACGCAGCGCGGGGCACAAAAGACCGTGCCGACAAGCTGCACCGCCTTCCATCGGTATCAACTCGACTGGCGCCCCGACACGATCACGATCGGGATTGACGGGCAGGGTTACATGCGCGTCAGGAACGATCAGCCCGGCGGTACGGGGGCCTGGCCGTTCACCCGTCCCTTTGATCTCATTCTGAACCTTGCCGTCGGTGGCGACTGGGGCGGGCAGAAGGGGATCGATGACAGCGCCTTTCCGCAGCGCATGACGATCGATTATGTGCGCTATTGGCAGGCCGGGGCCATTGAGAAGCGCTAGCGCTGGCCACGAACGCCAAGGATGACCATTCCTCCCGTGAAGGTCAGAACAGCCAGCGTCAGCAACAATGTCGAAAAACTGCCGGGCGTCGCCAGCAGCCATGTCAGAAGCGGGCCGATCAGGGCCGGCAAGGTATTCGTAAGGTTGATGACGCCCAAATCGCGCCCCCTGTGACGCGCGCTTGGCAGTAACTGCATCGAGAAGCCGGCAAAAAGGGCCAGAAAGACCGCCGATCCCGCGATGTAGACGCAAAACGCGAACGCGCCGCCGATCCAGTCCGAGGCGAACGCCATCATCGCCAGCCCCAATGCCGCGAGAGCCGCACTGCCGAACAGAAACGGCTTGCGGCGACCGATCCGGTCGGAAAGACGACCGGCCAGCACGGCGATGGGTATCGCCGTGACATAGGCGATGGTCAGCAGGTTGCCGAGGCGCGGTGCGAGCAACGCTTGCCGTGCATCGGGCAGGACGCTCTCGAAATAATAGAGCAGGTACAAGAACAGGACATTATTCCCGATCTGCACCAGGAGTCGCGAGATCCAGGCAATGGCCAGATCGCGACGCAGCATTGTCGGCCGCGCATGTGCATCACCGGCGATCGATCGGGCGCGGACGAGCAGCAACGGTGCGCTGCACAGCGCAACCGCTGAGGCCAGCGACGCCATCTGCCAAAATTCCGGGAGCATGGCGATGCCCAGGAGCAGTGCGGAAAAGGCAGCCGCCACTGGATGGGCGAATGCCAACAGTCCGCTGGCGACACCCTTTTGCGCATCGGGGATCTCTTCCGCCATGATCGCCAGCAAGGGCGCCAGGACCGCATTGACCGACAGCTGAAACAGCATGATGGCAACGACGATTCCGGTCGGTGAGACTGCCGCGGCGACGACGCCGTATGACAGGGCGGTCGCGACGAGTCCGCCCGCTATCCAGCGCCTGCGCCCGCCGCCACGCGCGACCGTCCGGTCGCTCAATGCGCCGAACAGGAGATTGGCGGCGCTCGCCACGATCGCACCGGCGATGACGGTCGCGGTCATCACATCGATCCGAGTATCGCCAGCCAGACGCTCTATCCTGATCGGCAGGATCAGCGTCAGCAGCGGCAGATAAGCAATCACGCCGCCCGCATTCGCCAGTGCATAGATCAACAGAAATGCGGGTGAACGCCGCCTCCCGTTACCGCTGCGTAATGGCTCAGGGCGACCGGGCATCGTCAACGCGGCCGGTTTGCCCGCTCAAGGCATGTTCTGCAACCAAAGCGGTGGGTCGATGGTGCCGACCGGCTCTCCCGAAGGCTGTGGTCAAACGAGAAAGGCGGGGTGAGGCGGAATATCCAAGTGACGAATCACGACGGCAATTCCGACGACAAGGGTAGTTGGCTCGCGTGCAGGCCATCAGGCATCTCCCCCGCGCAACGTCTTACCATCGATGATCACCCGTAACGCAACCGTCATGCTCGCGACGCCGCCATGTCATGCATGGCTTCTACCTGCAGCGTTAACAGGGGGATTTCCAATGATACGGACCATCGCGCTCGCAACGCTCGCCGCCGCTTCCACGAGCGCATACGCGCAATCCGCAGTCGAGGGGGCGGCGCCCGACACCGCGGACACGGCCGACATCATCGTGACCGCGCAAAAGCGCGAGCAGCGGATCGAGGACGTGCCGATCACCATCACCGCCGTGAGCGGTGCGCGGCTGGCGCAGATCGGCGTCAATTCGTTGTCGGAGGTGGCCAATTATATCCCGGGTCTCGTCATTCAGGAGCAGAGCGCCAACAATCCCGGCTTCGTCATTCGCGGCATCACCTCGGACAATGGCTCATCGCAGCAGGGCGCTCGGGTCACGCTTTACTATAATGGCGTCGACATCAGCCGTTCGCGCGGCGCGTATCAGGATCTGTACGATCTCGAGCGGATCGAGGTCGTGAAGGGACCGCAGGCGACCTTGTTCGGCACGGCCGCCGAAGTTGGCGCGGTCAGCGTGATCTCGGCCAAACCGCGTGCCGGCACATCGGCGGGGCTGACCGCGACCTATGGCAATTTCAACCGGACGCAGGTCTCGGGCTTTCTCAACGCAGGCACCGACACGCTCTCGGGCCGCCTCGCCTTCGCGTACAAATACCGCGATGGCTATGTCCGCAACATCGCCGGGGATCCGGACGTCCCCAACCAGAATCAGGGCAGGATCGACCAGGATGACCTGAACGGGCAGGACCAGCGCGGCATTCGCGGTTCGCTCCGCTGGCAACCGAGCAGGGACGTGACCGCCGATCTGGTCCTGACCTATGACGGTCAGCGCAATCCCGGCACCGCATTCAAGAGCCGCGCGTTCGCGCCGACCGGCGGCTTCAACGGTGACTATGGCTATGCCGAGCTGTCGGGGTCGCCGTTTAGCAGGCAGGTGCTGGGTGACGCCAAGCTGGGGCTGAAGCGCGACGTGTACGACGCCAATCTGACGGTGAGCGTCGATGTGGCGCCGGGCGTCACGTTCACGACCGTCAACGGCTACCGGAAGTTCAACTCGAACGAGGTATTCGACGCCGATGGCGGCCCTGCGTGGTACCTGGAGTTCGCCGAGGATGCGCGGGGCGACCAGTATAGCCATGAGAGCCGGTTCGCCTTTACCGGTGACAAATATCGCGCTTCGCTTGGCTTCAATGCCTTTGTCGAAAACGGCGTTCAGCGTGTGCCCTTCTCGACCGAGGAGGGAACCTACATCGCCTGTTCGGTGACGCCTGCCTTCCAGCCGTTCCGCAATGCCCTGAACGGCGCGGGTGTCGCGACCGGCACCAGCTGCGTCGCCCCCGACGGGACGATCCCGGCGACGCGCGCGACCGCGATCCTGTCGCGCGGCGCCGCGACGCAAATCCCCTATCAGTCGGTCTTCGCCAATTATGGCACCAACGACACTTTCTCGGTCTTCGCAGATGCGACGTACATCCCGGTCCCGAAGCTGGAGTTGACCGCGGGCGCGCGCGTGCTCGTCGAGCGGCGCAAGTCGCGTTACAATGCCGACCAGCCCAATTCGGTGCTGCTGGGCGCGGTCGGCGTGCGCACCAGCCTGCTCGGCATTGCCAGTACGGGCACCAGGCAGTTCGAGGCGCAGGGGACTTTCTCTGCAATCCTGCCTCGCTTCAATGCGCTCTACCGCGTCAGTTCCGGCCTCAACGTCTATGCGACCGTCAGCGAGGGGCGTCGCTCTCCCGTCGTTCAGCTGGGCTCGCGCGCGGTCGGCGGAGTGACGGTCCCGAACCTGCAGATCGTGCCGGAGGAAACGGTCTGGAACTATGAGGCGGGTATCAAGGTGAACGCAGGCGGCCTGACCGGCACGCTCTCCGCCTTCTACCAGGACTATAATCGCTTTCAGGTGTCAGTAGTCAATGCGGACGGCACCACCACGACACAGAGTGCCGGTTCTGCCAAGAACCCCGGTGTCGAGCTCGAGGCCACGTACAGCCTCAGCCCGGTCTTCTCCGTCTTCGGCAGCTTCGCCTATATCGACGGCAAGATCGACCGCGGCGGCAACGTCGCGCCGAATTATGCGGGCGCGCAGTTCCGGCTCCAGCCCAAATACACCGCAGCTGGCGGCGCTACCCTGCGCCTGCCGTTGACACGCGGTGCCGTGCTCTATGCCACGCCATCGGCGACCTATCAGAGCAAGGAGTTCTTCGAACTGCCCAACTCGCCGCTGATCAGCCAGGGCGCCTATGCGCTGGTCAATGTTCGCGCAGGGGTCGAGTTCGCCGATGGGCGCTACCGCATCGGTGGATTTGCGCGCAACCTGCTCGACCGGCGTTATCTGCTGGATGCAGGCAACACCGGCGGCGGGTTTGGCGATCCGACCTTCATCGCCGCCGAACCGCGATTCTATGGCGTGGAACTTGGTGCGCGACTGTAACGCCGACCGGTGGCCATCGCACCCGTGACGCAGGAATATGAGCGGGGTGAAAACGCTGACTGTCGTTTGATTGTCATCGCCACGTACGCAATTTGTCACACCCCTAAGGTAGCGAAGCGTTCGACTTGGTTAACAGGGGATCAAAGACATGCGCACGCTCGCTGCAATGGTGCTTGCCGCCGCCGGCATCTTTACCACGCCTGCTTCGGCGAGCGTCATGTTGATCGCACAGGGTTCGCTTGGCGGAAGTGCGGCCGGGCCGGGTATCGATCTGTCCGGCCTCGACTATCGCCTCGAAAACGGCCTCGCGCAGAACATTCTCGGCGGAATCGGATCGGGACTGGCCTATGCCGGTGGGAATAGCTTTCTTGCAACGCCCGACCGCGGACCGAATGCGCTCGAATATAACAGTCTGGTCGATGACACGACGTCCTATATCGCCCGGTTCCACACGCTCGATCTGGGGCTGACCGCCGCAACCGGAGGCGCGTTGCCTTTCATGCTCAATCCGACCCTGACCGGTACGACGTTGCTCTACAGCAGGGGTGCCCTAAACTACGGAAGCGGCGCAGGCCTGGGCAATGACGTCAATGGCAATCCGTTGCCAGCCGGGAATTTCGTCAACACCGCAGGCCGTTCGTATCTTACCGGTCGGTCAGATAATTTCGGTCCCGGCAATTCGGGTAATCCGATGAACGCGCGATTTGATCCCGAGGCCGCACGCGTCTCGAACGACGGCAGGACTGTCTTCATCTCGGACGAATACGGCCCCTATGTACGCCAGTTCAATCGGGAGAGCGGTGCCCTGGTCAGGACGTATGAGCTGCCGGCCAATCTCACCGCATCCACATTGTCGCCGCAGGGCGATGTCGAGATCGCGGGCAATTCGAGCGGCCGTACCGCGAACAAGGGGATGGAAGGGCTGGCGATCACGCCCGACGGCAAGACGCTGGTCGGCATCATGCAGGCTCCCTTGATCGGCGACCCGGAAAAGTTTCTGCGGATCGTGACGATCGACATCGCGACCGGCGAGACGCATGAATATGGATATGCGCTGACCGAGGGTTCAGGCGCCAGCGACATCGTCGCGATCGACGCGACACATTTTCTGGTCGACGAGCGCGACGGCAAGGGGCTGGGAGACGGATCGAAGGCGAAGGTCAAGAGCCTGTATGCGATCAATATCGCCGGCGCGACTGACATCACGACCATCGACGATCCTTCTGCGCTCGCCGGCGCGACACTGGTTGCCAAATCAACCGCGCCTTTCCTTGACCTGGTCAGCGCCCTGACGGCCTTGGGCGTCAAGGCGAGCGAGATCCCCTCCAAGATCGAAGGGATTGCCTTTGGCCGCGATGTCATCGACGCCAACGGCGACTTGCTGCACACGCTCTACATCGCCAACGACAATGACTTCGACCCGGCGAGTTCCGGGCAGAACCAGTTCTACGTATTCGGCTTCACCGATGCGGACCTTCCCGACTTCACGCCGCAAGGCTTTACCTCGGCGGTGCCCGAGCCTGCGACCTGGGCGTTTCTGCTCGGTGGCTTCGGCCTCATCGGCGGGTCACTGCGTCGCCGACGCACCAGCGCAGCGGCCGTCCGAATCGGAGGATAGCTCGAAGCCTTTACCCGGCACGCGTTTGAACAAGAATGTTGGGCGACATCAAGATTTTAGGCCCCGCCCAAGCCTCGACCGATCATTTGAGAGGGTTTGATCGCGTCATCGAAGGCGGCCTCGTCGATCAGACCGGTGGCGAGCGCGGCCTCCTTCAAGGTCGAGCCGTCCGCGGCTGCCTTCTCCGCGATCTGAGCCGCCTTTTGATAGCCGATGATTGGAGACAATGCCGTGACCAGCATCAGCGAAGTTCCGACATGATGATCGATCACATCGCGGTTCAATTCGGTTCCGTCGACAGAGAAGCGCCTGAACTTCTCGCAGCCGTCGGCAAGGATCGTGATGCAATGCAATACGTTATTGATAATAATCGGCCGCATCGCGTTCAGTTCGAAATTGCCCTGGCTTCCCGCGAAGGCGACCGCGGTATCCTCGCCGATCACCTGGATGGCGATCATCACGATTGCCTCGCACTGGGTCGGGTTGACCTTGCCTGGCATGATCGAGGAACCCGGCTCGTTGTCGGGCAGCTTGAGTTCGCCAAGGCCGCAGCGCGGCCCCGATGCCAGCCAGCGCATGTCATTGGCGATCTTGATCAGCGCGACGCCTACGCCGCGCAGCGCCGCGCTTGTCCGCACCATCGCATCGAGCGAGCCCTGCGCCATGAACTTGTTGGGGGCGGTAACGAACGGTTTGCCGGTCAACTCAGCGATCATCGAGGCAACGTGCCTTGAGAAGCCGGACGGCGCGTTAAGACCGGTGCCAACCGCCGTCCCGCCCAGTGCCAGTTCATAAAGGCCGCCGCGGCAATGCTCGACCTCGGCGATCGCGACACGCAACTGTGCGGCCCAGCCCGACCATTCTTGCCCGACCGACAGTGGCACCGCATCCTCCAGATGGGTCCGGCCGATCTTGACCACGTCCATCCATTCATCGGCCTTGCGCTCGATCACCTCTGCCAGGCTTACAAGCTCCGGAACAAGGCGGCCGTCGATCGCGTCAATCGCGGCGATATGCATTGCAGTAGGGAAGCTGTCGTTGGACGACTGGCCCATATTGACGTCGTCATTGGGTGCGACGGGATCCTGCGTGCCGAGTTGCCCGCCGAGCAGTTGAATCGCGCGGTTCGACAACACCTCGTTGACGTTCATGTTCGACTGCGTGCCCGATCCCGTCTGCCAGACGAACAAGGGAAAATGGTCGTCCAGTTCTCCCCGTATTGCCTCGTCCGCCGCACGCACGATGGCGGCGGCCTTCCACTCCGGCAAATGGCCCGACCGTTGATTGACCATGGCGCACGCCTTCTTGACCACGGCATAGGCGTGATACACCGATTTCGGCATGCGGTCGTCACCGATCGAGAAGTGCTCTAGCGAGCGTTGGGTCTGGGCGCCCCAATATCGATCCGCTTTGACGGCGACCTTGCCCATCGAGTCGAACTCTTCCCGTTCTCCTTTTGCGTCAATGCCGATCGGCACGTCGCGCATAACTGAATCGGCCATGCAAACTCCTCGGCAGTAGATGGTTGGGATGATATCGGCAGGCCGTCAGTCCTCAGCGTAGGCTGGCTTGTAGGTCATCGCCTCTATCCAAGCCCGGATATCGCTCGGGCGGTCGACGGTGGCGAGGCCGCGATCGAAGATATTCTTTGCTATTCGAACGGCGGTCGTGATCTCGGTTGCCAGAATGTTCGTTTGCGCTGGAAACAACATGCCTTTGGCACGGTCGGTTTCGCTGACCTGGTCGGCAGAGCCATGAGCGGCAGCGATGAACATCTTGTCATCGATGCGCGAGGGCCTGGTTGCGTAGACGGCAAGCCCAAGGGCCGGAAAGATGTAGAAGTTGTTGGCTTGCCCGGGATGAAAGGTCCGGCCGTCATGGTCCACGTCCGCAAACTGCACACCCGCTGCAAACAACGCCTTGCCGTTCGTCCATCGATAGGCCTCCTCCGCCGTGCATTCAGCCTTGTCAGTCGGGTTGGAGAGCGGGAAGATGATCGGGCGTTCGTTCAGTGAGGCCATCCTGGCCACCACGTCCTTCGTGAAGAGTCCACCTATTGTCGACACCCCGATCAGAATAGTCGGCTTCACCTGATCAATGGCATCAGCAAGGTTCGTCGTGGGTTCCCGTTCATGCGCATAGACCTGTTGCCACGGGTTCAGATCATGACGTGTTCTCTCGATCAGGCCGTTCACATCGAATAACGCTATGCGTTGACGGGCGCTCTCTTCCTCAATGCCGTCTTCGACCATTGCCTGGACGATCATGTTGGCGATGCCAATGCCGGCCGACCCCGCGCCGGCGAACATGATTGTTTGATCCCCCAGTTTCGCGCCGATGACCTGCAACGCGGTCGTGAGGCCCGCGATAGTGACACTGGCCGTACCTTGAATGTCATCATTGTAGCACAGAACCTTGTCCCGGTAGCGCGCGAGCAGCCGAATGGCGTCCGAGCCTTTCCAGTCCTCAAAATGAATGCAACAGTCGGGAAAGGTCGACTGCACGGCATCAACGAATTCATCCATCAGCGCGTCGATGTCATCCGGCTCGATCGGTCGCTCCCGCAATCCGACGTACAGCGGGTCCGCCCGTCGCTGCTCGCTGGTCGTCCCGATATCCATGTGAACTGGCAGCAACTTGTCCGGCGGTACCGCTGCACACGCGGTGTATAATTGCAGTTTGCCGATCGGGATCGGCGCGCCGTCGGCACCGATGTCGCCCAGCCCCAATATGCGTCCACCCGAGGTGACGCAGACAAACCTTACATCCTTAAAAGGCCAATGGCCCAATATCTCGGCGATCTGTCCCTTCATTGCCTTGGATAGGTACATCCCCTTTGGCCTGCGATAGATATGACCGTAAGTCAGGCATGCGTCAGCAATAGTCGGATCATAAACGATAGGAACGAAGCGCGCAGGATCGGACATGATCGTTGCGTAGAACAAGGTTTCGTTACGGTCACAAAGGCCATCAAGATATATATAGCGTTCCAAATCCGTTGTTTTTGCCGCGAGATGGCCCAGAACGCGATCAATCTGCACAGTGATGGTTTCGATCCGATCCGGTAGCAACCCTTCAAGGTTTAACCTGGACCTTTCCTCCTTCGTAAAAGCCGTGCCCTTGTTGCGACGCGGATCCTCCAAGGGCTGAAGAGCGTTCGGATGAGACTCGTGCATATAATGATCCTCAATCAAATAGTCAGAATTCAGGCCGCCGCTTAATCTTGCAAGAACCCCTCGCTCCCATGAAAAACCGAGCGGTCGCGGGTAGCGGATCTCATCGGTTCAGCCGGCGCAGGCGGGCGCGATAGAGATATCGGTCGGCAACACTGTAATACAGCCAGACCTCGTCCTCGTGCTCGATCGCCGATGCGACGAAGGCGATGTCGGTATCGCCTTCGCCAAGATCATGCGGCACGATCAGCGGCGCGTCGGATCGATCGCAGACCTCGTTCAGGGTTGGATCGAACACTATCCAGCCGATCCGCCAGCGCGTGTCCTTGTCGGCGCCGTTATAGAATATGAGCTGGCGCCCATCCTCGGCACTGATCAGTGGCCCGGGACTGAGATGCCAGCAGTCCCAGTGATCGGCGCGCACGTCAAAGGGGCGGCCCCGGAAAGCATAGGGGCCGGTCAGCACCGCCGCGTCCGATGCGCCGATCCTTGAGGCCCCGCCTGACGCATATTCGAAGAACAGCCACCAATGATCGTTGGCGGCCAGGGCGACGCTCGCTTCTTTCGGATTGGTAACTTCGGCGGTCGAATGATGGACGACGCCGACCTTGCTGAGCGCGGTCGGCTCGGCGCCCGATGCGCGCAGCAGGCACCCGACATCGTCGGCCTGGTTGAAACCGGAGTAGAGGACATGAACCTGCCCGTCGTGCACGACGACGGTGGGATCCTCGCATCCGTCGAGATCCTCCGCCTGCGGCCCGGGCCAGATAACCGGTGCCGTGCCCGTCTCAAACGTGAGGCCATCGTCGCTCGTCGCGTGCCACACCTCCGAGATCTTGAGCGCAGGATTGTCGTCGCGGCGCGGCACTGCGCGCACGAGCATGTGATAGCGCCCGTCATGATGCAGCCATGCGAAGGGGCTTAGCACGTACATGTCCTCGAGCCGGTTATGGCGGCGTAGGTTCAGTGCCTCGGTCGCCATAATCCTGAAGCGCGCGTCAGTGTTCTGACCTGTCATGCGATACCGACCCCGCCGGTCACGCCATATACCTCGCCCGTGATGTAGCTGCCCTCCTGAGAGGCCAGCAGCACGTAGACGGGGGCGATTTCGACCGGCTGGCCGGGACGGCCCAGCGGCACCGAGGTGCCGAATGTCTTGAGTTTTTCCTGCGCCTGACCGCCGCTTGGCTGCAGCGCGGTCCAGAACGGACCGGGCGCGACCGCGTTCACCCTGATGCCCTTGTCGATCAACTGGCTCGACAAGGCCTTGGTAAAGGCAACGATGCCCGCCTTGGTCATGGCATAGGTCAAGATTGCCTGCGACGGATGATAGGCCTGCACGGACGCAGTGTTGATGATCGCAGCACCCGCAGGCAGATGCGGGACCACAGCCTGCGTGATCCAGAACATCGCATAGAGGTTGGTTTTGAGCGTCTCGTCGAACTCGCGCTCGCTGATATCCTCGAGCGACGGGCGGCTTTCCTGCTGCCCGGCATTGTTGACGACGATGTCGAGTCCGCCAAGACCGTCAATCGCCCGGTCTACCATCGCCAGGCAAAAGTCATGCTCGCGTATGTCGCCAGGCAGTGCGATCGCGCGGCGACCCTCGGCCTCGATCAATGCCACCACCTCGTCGGCATCGCTTTGTTCCGCCGGCAGATAGCCGATCGCGACATCCGCGCCCTCGCGTGCAAACGCAATCGCCGCTGCACGCCCGATCCCGCTGTCGCCGCCGGTTATCAGCGCTCGCCGCCCGACAAGCTTGCCAGAACCGCGATAGCTGGTCTCGCCGTGATCAGGTCGCGGTTGCATCTCGGAGGCGAGGCCCGGCGGCTCTTGAGACGGCGTCGAGAAGGGCGGTCCCGGATACTGCCGAGTGGGATCCTGCATGCGCAAACGCTCGTCGGTCATGTTCAAGTTCCTCATCTTCTGATCGGTTCGGGCAATCCGAGCGATGGCGCGTAGGTCGAGGCCGCCTGACGGGTCCATCCTCCTCCCAGCGCAACGGCCAGTTGAACGATATTGTTCAGTTGATCGCGATGTAGTGTGATCGCGGCCAATTCGACCGAGTAAAGATTACGCTGCGCATCCAAGCGATCGAGGTTCGACGAATAGCCGTTGAAATAGCGGTCGCTCGCCAACTGGACTGATCTGACAAGCGTTGCACGCCGCGATCTGGTCACGTCGATCTGGCGCCGATACGTGGTGATTGCAGTCAGGCCGCCAAGCACATCGCGGAACGCGGTAAGGACAGAGTTTTTATAATCATAGGCAGCCTGGTTCCGGCGCGCGGTCGCCTGATCCACCTGCGCGGTCAGCCGCCCACCCGCGAAAATGGGTTGCAACAGGCTGGCGCCGATGCTCCAGATCGAGACGGGATTATAGTTCAGGGTGTTGATCAGCAATGCTCCGCCGCTGGCCGACAAGCTTACCTGCGGCAGGAATTCGGCTCTCCGGCCGGCCAGCGTCGCGTCCGCCGCCGCGATCCGAAGTTCGCCACTGGCGAGATCCGGGCGGCGGCGAAGTAGTTCGGAGGGTAATGAAGCCGGCACGGCCGGCATGATGATGCGGCGGATATCACCGCGCGATATGGTCGAGCCTGGGGTGTCGCCGAGCAATACAGTGAGCGCGAGTTCCTGCTGACGGATCCGACGTTCAAGATCAGGTATCGAGTTTGCGACGGAGTCATATTCCGACTGCACCTGGGTCAGTTCGAACTGCGAGTCATAACCGCTGATGGTCTTGTCGCGCTGAGACCGGAGTTGAATCTCTCGTGCCTTGAGGGTGTCAAGCGTAACGGTCAGCTGGGCATCAAGCGCCAGCAAGCCGAAATAAGCTTGCGCCGTCTGGGATGCGACGCTGAGTACCGTGCCGTCGCGATCGATGCTGGTCGCCAGATACTCGAGCGCCGCAGCCCGCTTTTGATTGCGCAGCCGGCCGAACAGGTCCAGTTGCCAGCTGAGCATTCCTTCGGGCTGAACCTGGGTCGACTCAATCGTCTGGCCGAGGATGAACGTACGACTGCGCGTCACGCCAAGTGTGGCGTCGAGCGTCGGGAGATACTGGGCGCGAGCCAGCGCAACGTTTGAGCGAGATTCCTCGATGCGCGCGATCGCAGTAAGCACGTCGACATTATTCGCGACAGCACGTGCTTCCAGGGCGTCTAAAAAGGGATCGCCGAACGCGCGCCACCAATGCTTGTCGATCAGGCCAAGCGTCTCGACGGGTTCGACCCAGCGGCCCGGTATCGTCGCGCTGGCATTGCCGGGGATCGGACGCGCCAGCGGTGAACATGCGGTGAGTGCCGCTGTAACTCCGAGCGCATGTCCGATGCGTCTCATCGGACTGGTCTGTCGCTACCCCGGCGTTTGCCGTCGTTGCGACCGCTGGTGGTATCGACACGTGTCACGACCGACAGTCCAGGTCTCAATCGCCTGGCGAGCGGCTGATTGGCCTCAATGCCGATGCGGACCGGCAGACGGCGCACCACCTTCGTAAAATTACCGCTCGCGTTATCAGGTTTGAGCACGCTGAATTCGGTGCCGGTCGCCGGCGCGATCTGCACGACGCGACCGCGCAACCGATCCTCACCCAACAGGTCGATCGACAACGTCGCGGGCTGACCGACCGCCATATATTGCATGTCGGTTTCCTTGAAGTTCGCAATCACCCAGATTTCTCGCGGTACCAGATAAATCAACTGCGTGCCGGCTGCGACAAACTGTCCTGCCCGCACCGATGCCTGGCTAACCTGTCCTGCAACGGGCGCGCGAATGATGGTGTTCGCCAGATTGATCGTCGCCGTCTCAAGTTGAGCACGCGCCTTGTCTACGTCCGCCTGCAGCCCCTTCTTCGAGACTTGGGTCAAGGTCACCTGTTCGCGGGCGACGGCAAGGGCCGCCCGGCTCTTGGTGGCATCTGCCATCGATGCCTTGGCCGCTGCCTCTGCCTGCTCGCGTTCGCGCTCGGAGACCGATCCGCGACTTGCCAGTCCGTCGACCCGTTCGCTTTCCTTCAAGTCGCGTGCGGTAGCGGCATCTGCGGCGCTGATGTCGGCGATCCGCTGCGTAATCATTGCACGGTCCTGCGCTATCGTCTGGGTCGCATTGGCCAGCGTCGCCAGCGAAGCTTCGACTTGCGCCGCCGCTTGATCGACCGCCGCCTGATACAGACGCGGGTCGATTCGAAATAAAATCTGCCCGGCGCGCACGTACTGATAGTCGGTGAACTCGATCTTCGTCACATAACCGCTCACCTGCGGCGACAAGAGCGTCACTTGCCCTTGCACGTAACTGTCGTTCGTCTCGACGATCGACGACGTGAATGGCCAGATCCGAAAGGCCCACAAGATAAGCAGAATGCCCAGCAGCGCGACGACCGCGATGGCAAGCAACTGTCCCGGCTTTGCCCAAATACTTTGCTGCGCCTCTGACAGTCCCTCGTCGTTGCTATCGCTATCTTGCGGGCTGGTTTCGCTTGATCCGTCCTGCTTGGCATCCTCAAGCTGCAAATCGTCTTGCTCTGAACCCCTAGTTTCGTCGGTCGGCGCGGGTTCGGCGTCGCCATGGCCGTCTTGCGCGGTCATATCGCCTTCCCCTCCTCGCCCCTGGTCGCTTTCGCCTTGAGCCACCCGATCATCGACAGCAGCGCCGCCGCCAGCCCTCCGATCAGTCCGACAATCGAGTAGATGTCATTATGTGCACGCACCGTGGCTTCAACCTGCGCACTCTTCAGGAGTGCCGCGCTTCCTTCGGCCTTTCGCAGACCGACGTCGGTCAAGACCCCCGAATAGACCGTTGCCTGCGCCGCCAGCCGCTGGGCAACGACCGGATCAGTCGGGTCTATGTTGTCACCGATCAGTGCCGCATAGTCGTTCTGCCGGAAGTGTTCATATGTGGAAAAGCCGGCATTTCCGATAAGTGTTCCGAACCCTTGGCACATGACGAATAATATGACAGCCGAGACAAGATGATCCGGGCTGCGGCTCAGTGCTCGCGAATTATTTGCGACCAGCAGCGGTCCCAGGAACAGACCAAGCCCGACCGAGAGGAGAAATTGCGATAGCATCACGTCATGCGGCGCAATCATGCTGGTATCATGTCGGCTGAGCATGCTTGCGGCAATGATGAAGCCCGTCGCGCCAAGCACCTGTGCCACCAGCCGCCTGGTATTGAGCGTGAGCGCGCTGATCGCGACCCCGACGATCTGCCCGGCCAGGATGACCGCGAACAGGCCGCTGAGCTGGTCGGCGTTCTGGCCCAGCACGCGCTGCAGTCTGATTGCGCCCTGCTCCTGCCCCGACGATATGATCCTTAAAATCAGGGCAGTGAGCGCAAAGCGAATGCTTTCCCAGGACGCCAGCCACCCGAGCTTGAGCAACTGGTTTGCACGGTTTATTTCGTTCAGTACCGCTGCGGCGATGAGCAGTACCGCTGCGATGAGCGCGAATGCGATCCAGCGGGCCTCGGTCCACCACTGAATCGTACCCTGGTTCAGTACCGACACAATCAGCGCAAAGGCGGGCGCGAGAAGAACAAACGTCAAGATGTCGCGCGGACCAAGCAACCGTTGACGGATACCAATCGGTAGTCGCAGCGTCAGGATCGCAGCCAGCGAACATAGTGCAAGGCCCGTTTGGAAGACGTAGAAGATCCGGTGGTCGCCGATGTTTAGCATCGTCGGCCCGATTATTCCGGCCAGCGGCGTACCCAATTGGGTAAGCCCCAGTCCGATCAGCAGCCCGCGCCACAAATACATCGGAACGAGCGCCTGGCGCATATAGATAACAGAAACCGTAATCAGCGGCGTTGTCACGAAACCGAGGATCATCTGAATGACGAACAGTTCGCGGAAATCAGAGGCCAGGCCGTGCGCGGCAATCACGACGACGTACGCGGCCGCGCCCCATGGCGCAAAAACTCGCAGACCGATCTGCTGGCGCGCCTTGAAGAGCAGCAGGTTGGAGGGCAGGTTCCCGAACAGATATGCCGCCGAGATCCACGCTCCTTGCGACGGTGTCAGATGATATTGGCCTTGCACCTGTGGCAGCAGTGCATTGGTGAAGGATGATCCAAGGCCTGTTGTCAGCGCGACCAGCAGGGCAACGCCTGCGAAGGCGAACCTTGTTGGAACGCTGACCTGCGGTGATGATGGAATACCGGCTACCGGCGGCCGCTCTCCTTCGCGCCACTTCGGCTCCCGTCCCAGGGGTTCGCCATAGGCGAATGCGCTCAAGGGCGCCTCATTTCTTCACTGCGAGCAATTGGCACGTGCCTGCGTTCAGTTCTTGAGCCAGGAGTTGTCCATGTCCGGTACGATGTCCGGTCCATGCGTCTCCAATGTGTAGAATCGCAGGCGATGCTGGTCGGGATCATCGAAAGTGACCAGCCAGGCTTGAATCGCAGCGATCTCGTCCGAATGCTCGATGCCCAATTCGTCGAGCCGCTCCGTCCAGCGTCGCAGCATTGCCCGATCGGCGACCGCGATCGTGACCGGATCGAACTTGCGCTGTCTCTCGGCATGTTCAGGGTTCAATCGCAACTCGAGCTTGGTGCCAAGTCCCGGCACATCGCAGATAAAAGCGTAGACATCGCCGGTATCGGGATCTTTGTGATCGAACGCCGGAATGCGCTCGGCGCCGAGCAGTTGCTCGTAAAAATCAAGCGAGCGTGCAAGGTCGGTCACCGGCAGCTTGATGTGGTGAATACCCTCAATTCGAAGCCCATTCTGATCAGTTTTCATTTCAATCCTCTTGTCGATGAGTTGAGACGCCTTCGTATCGAGTTCCTGAACGACGCAGGCGGTCGAGGCTCCAAGCTCCAGGACCGGCAGCCGCCAGATAGAGGAACACGAAGCAGAACAGGACTGCGAGATCCCCTCCGTTCAGACCCGGCCAGAAGCCGCGCGGCGCATGGCCGATAAAATACGCCGCCGCCATTTCCCCCGACGCAATGAACGACGCGAGACGCGCGAACAGGCCTGTGGCGATCAAAACGCCGACGATGAGTTCGATGACCGCCGCGGCAATCAAAAGCAGCGGTAATGGAGATGGCACGTCGGGCTGCGGACCTGGAAAAGCAAACAGCTTCATCAGCCCATGCTGCAACAGCAAGAGCGCCGCGATTATACGCATGCAGGCCAGCGCTTGCGGTTGAAATCCTGAACCCTTCACCTCATTCTCCGTCAATGATGCTGGGAATTATCGCCACTCATTCGTCAGAACACATCGAGACTTCCAGCACTCCGACCTGTTCGATCTCGGCACGGATCGTGTCACCGGGTCGTAGCCAGCGGTTGCCGTGAACGCCCGCTGATCCCGATGGCGATCCGGTGAAGCAGATATCGCCGGGGCGCAGCGTGATGTACTCGCTGATCCGCGAGAGCATCTCGTCACATTTGTAGAGCATCTCCGACGTCCGTGCGTCGATCATCTGTTCACCGTTGACCGCAAGTTGGATGCGCAGATCGCCGACATCGCCGATGAACTCGGCCGGCACGATCGCAGGACCGCAGGGTGCCATCGTGTCCTGCGCCTTGCCCCTCATCAGGTCAACGTGCAAATCATTATCGGCTCGAATAAGGTCACGGCAAGAGAGATCGAGTCCGATGGTATAGCCTGCAATACCCGCTGCCGCTTCGGCGCGGGATGCATGACGCAGCGTACGCCCCACCACGACCGCGAGTTCGCATTCCCAGTCGAACTGCTTCGTGGAGCGCGGGATACGCACCGTCTTGCCCGGCCCAACCAGACTGGTCCGGGGCGGACGGATGAAGAACGGCATTACCGCCCATTTCTCAACCGCCAAACCCATTTCCTTCAAATGTCCGGAATAGTTCGCACCGACCGCCAGCAGCGTCTCGGGATACAGGACCGGCGTCAGGACAGTGACGTCGTGGAGGGAGGATTCCCTGGAAACCATGCCGGCCAAATCCTTGAGCCGCGGCATCGTGCGATCCCAGTCATGCAGCAGTTCCAGCATGGTCGCGCCAGCCAGATCTGGTGCAAGCGCCGCGAGCGCATGGTGCGCACCGTCGATGACGATCGTGACGGCAGGGCCGTCGGGACCGGCGATCGTCGCCAAACTGAATTTTGTCATGGATACCTTGCTTTCGTCAGCGGATGAAGTTGTGATCGACCATGTCGACCACGTCCTTCAGATGACCGCCGAGCACTGCCTTGGCGGAATAGAGCGCGGTACCAAACACCTGCGCCGGCTCGACATGGGGCGGCATGATGAGCTCGAAGCGGTCGGTGACGACGTCCAGCAGCGCCGGGCCGGGTGCTGCCAGCCAGTCGCTTATCGCGGCTTCCAGATCATCGGCGCGCTCGACCCGCCGCCCCCACAATCCCATCGCCTCGGCAACGCGACCGAAATCGGGATTCTTGAGGTCGGTGAATGCATCGAGCAGCCCTTCGACCTTTTGCTCGACCTCAACAAATGCGAGCGAGCTGTTGTTGAAGACGACGATCTTAACCGGCAGCTCCTCCTGGACCGCGGTCAACAGCTCACCGAACAACATGGCGATGCCGCCGTCGCCCGACATCGAGATGACCTGACGATCGGGATAGGCCGCCTGCGCGCCCAGCGCGTTGGGCAGCGCGTTTGCCATCGTGCCGTGGGTCAGGCTGAGCACGGTCCTGTTTCGTCCGGTCGCCGGCACATGGCGCAGCAGCCAGACCATCGGTGAGCCGCTGTCCGCGGTCAGCACCGCATCGGGCTTGGCATGCTCGGCGATCAGTTCTGCCAAATATTGCGGATGGATGGCGGCGCTATCGCTGACCGCGCGCTTATCAAGCGCTGCATAAGCCTTGCGCCGAATAGTGAGGGCCTGGTCAAGAAACTCGGTATCGTCGCGCTGCTCGATCAGCGGCAGCAGCACGTCGAGGGTGGCCGCGATATCCCCGACCGCGCCGATACTGACCGGATGACGACGACCAATATGGGTGCCGTCAATGTCGATCTGGATGATCGTCGCCTTGTCCGGGTAGAATTGCCGCCAGGCGAAATCGCAGCCAAGCAGCAGCAACGTGTCGCAGTGCATCAGCGCGTGATAACCGCTCTCGACCCCGAACACGCCGGTCATGCCGACCGCATTGGGGTTGTCGGGTTCCAGAAAGTCCTTGGCCCGCGACGTATAGGCGACAGGCGCCTGTAACCTGCTTGCCAGAGCCACGACCTGATCATGCGCATGCTCGCAGCCCGAGCCGCCGTAGATCGCGACCCGACCATGCGTGTTAAGCGCCTTTGTGATCGCGCTCAGCTCAGCATCGGCAGGGCGCGTCACCGGCGTCGTGCGATGAACCACATAAGCGGGCTGTTTTGGCGCCTTGCTGCTGGCAATGTCTGCCGGCACGATCAGCACCGCGACCCCGCGCTTTGTGAGCGCGGCCTGGGCGGCCGCTGCTGTCACCCGCCGCGCGTTCTCGGGCGTGCGGATCTCCTGACAGAACACGCTGACGCTGCTGTATACCGACGCATAGTCGATCTCCTGCGGGAAATCGAAACCGATCTCACTCTGCACGATCTGGCTGGCGATCAAAACTACCGGACTCCGGCTGCGATGCGCGTCGGCCAGGCCGTTGATAAAATGCAGGCTGCCAGGCCCGCACGAGCCTGCGCACAAGGCTAGCTCGCCGGTCAGCATCGCATCGGCACCGGCCGCAAACCCGCCCGCCTCCTCGTGTCGGACATGAACGAAGCGCATGCTGCTGCGCCTGATCGCATCCGTTACGTGGTTGAGCGTGTCGCCCGGCACACCGTAGCAGCGCGTAGCGCCAGCCTCGCTCAATACATCGATGATAGCATCCGCAACCGTGCCCATGAAAAGTGTCCTTTGCTTAGACGTTGTCGGGCCGTGTCAGCGACCGCCGGCAACCCGCCGGCAGTCGCTTGATCAGAATCAGCCGCCGAAGCCGCCGTCCGCCGTCGTCATCAGGATTGATTTTTCGTCGTCCGATCCCGAAGGCGCTTCGGCCGGGGTGCCGGCCTGCGGCCCCTTCTGATGCTCAGGACCCGTCTTTAGCATCGGGAGATCGCCCTTATTGACCTCCATCAAAAGCTGCTTGACGCCGGGCATCGCTTCCGAAATCGGATCGTCATCGGCGACAATCGCAAGCATCAACCCGTCTTCCGAGTCCGCGGCCGGAACGAGATTTTCAAACCGACGCGGCACTCCCGGAGGGAAGGAAACGGTATCGTAAGGATTGAGGTCGACGAACTCGGAATGCGCAGGGCTGGCTTCCCAGGTGAAGCGCCACGTCCCGGTCAGTGGCATGAACGTTTCGTTAGTATTGTGGTTATGCAGAACCGGTCCGTTATGGGGCTTGCAGCGCGTGAAACCGACGCTGAAGCCCGCCTTGGGCTTAATTGCCGCAGGCGTATCGTCGCCGACCGGGTTCACAGCATCGGCACCCTGGGGTGGCTCGAAACCGAACACATTCATGATGTATTTGTGATGGCCCTCGATCTCGCTGTCCGGCAGACCGTGCGAAGATCCCTTGAGCTTGTCATATCTTGCGACATAGTTGGACACCATCTCGTCGCGTGAAATCCAGCGTATCGGCAGCATGTCTGTCTCCTTGTCTATTCTTCGTCGAAACTAGTCGTTGACCAACCTGCGCCTGATGAGGCCGGCAAATTCGCGCGGGCGCTGAACGGCCGGCAAATGGCCCCCGTCATTGATCTGGTGCTGCTCTGAGTCCGCGAAACGCTCACGCACGGCAATGCGCATGGCAGGCGGGATCATGGGATCATTGTCGTTGTCGATGATCAGGACGCGATCCGGCCGCAGATCGGGAGCGTCGAGCGGAGGCGCCTGCATCATAAGCAATAGGCGCGACTTGTAGTTGTCGAGCGTTTGCTGCGCCCCAACGAGCGCCTCGACGGCGATTTTCAACCGAATTTCGCCGGTATCGGCAGCTGAGCTATCGCGCATTGATTTCGTGTTCTGGTCAACCAGTTCAGCAGCGTCGGTATCCGCAACGACGGCAACAGGTGGCAAGCCGCCGAGCGACGGTGCCGGATCAATAAAGCCGTTTGCAATGACAAGTTTATCGACCCTGTCAGTGTAAGCAGCGGCAAAACTCTGCGCGAGATAGGCCCCTAACGACGAGCCGACCAGATGAGCCTTGCTCAGGCCAATCGCTTCCATGAACTGCGCCAGCCCGTCGTCCATTGCCGCCGTATCGGTCAGGTCCGGCGCATTGACGGTAATCAGGTCCAGGCTGTCTGCCAGATGAGGGAAGATTGCGAAGAAAATATCGCCACCGCACTGAATGCCCGGAAGCAGGATCGCCGACGGATGGCCATTAATGGCTTTGCGTGATCGTCGGAAGGTCCAGGAACCGCTCGGCAGGCTGATCGACTTCAAGGGATAATTTTGCTGAAACGCCAGCAGCTCCCGCTTCGTGTCGGTGCCGACCATATTCGTTAGACTGCTCATGACGTTGGCTCGTCGGGGTACGGCCGGAGAGCGGCCCGCAAGAGCGCCTATGAATGTGGGACCAGATAAGGTCTTTCACGTTTAGTCGTCTTGTCATGATCCTGCAGGATCATGACGTCCCTGAGCATGAGATAATGGCCCATAATTTCGTAGGCGCGAGTTCAGGTGATTGTCGTTCAGCCTATTCGAGATTTGACCGCGTGGGCTACACCATCGCAGACTGGCCGGGTGCCACTTCGCAGTAGCCACTTACTTCCTGTGATTCCTTAGGAAACTGGAGCGGGCGAAGGGATTCGAACCCTCGACCCCAACCTTGGCAAGGTTGCTTAACAGCTACGCCGCACTATCCGGGAATAACCATCAATACGCTAGATCAATGATTTAACTTGAGCCGACCGCCGACAATACGCTAAGAATGTCCCGTACTTTCCGGTCACCGTGGTGTCTAGGTGGTGTCCAGGATTAAAGCGGAGGCGACCGATGAGCAAGCGCAGCAATGTTCAGTTGACGAAGCGGGTTGTCGATGCTTCCACCGCGACGAACAAGCGATATCACGTGTGGGACAGCGAGCTCGCGGGCTTCGGACTGCGCATTGAACCGACCGGCGCAAAGACCTTCATCGCAAAGTATCGAACGAACGGTGGTGGCCGGGCAGCCACTCAACGGGTCGTGACGATCGGGCGCTTCGGGCCGCTTACTCCCGATCAGGCGAGAAAGCACGCCAGGACGATCTTAGGAGGTGCTGCGGCCGGGAGCGATCCCGCAGCTGAACTTCAGGCGAAGCGCCGCGAGATGACAATGCGCGCACTGATCGATCTTTACGAGGCTGAAGGCTGCGTTATCCAGCGAGGCAAGCGCCAAGGTGAGCCGATGAAGCCTCGAACGAAAGCGTACACGGTAGCGCGGCTGCGGCATCACGCCGTTCCGCTGCTGGGGCACAGAAGGGCACCAGCAATCAACGCAGGTGACATTGAGAAGTTTGTCGCCGAAGTCACGTCCGGCAGAACAGCGCGGGACGAGAAGGTGGGGCCGCGCAAGCGCATAATTGTTCGGGGAGGTGCCGGAGCGGCCCGCAAGGTTGTGCGCGATCTTTCGGCCGTTTTTAGCTTTGCGCTTCGAAGCGAGATTGTGCAGCGTAATCCTTGTGAGACGGCGGCCGTTCGAAAAACAGACAATCAGAGGGAGCGCTTTCTCACGCTTGACGAAGTGACCCGGCTGGGCGCTGCCCTTGATGAGCTGGAGCGGGAGGGCGTGAATCGCAAAGCGACCAACATCGCGCGGCTTTGGGTCCTCACAGGCTGTCGACGCGACGAGATCGCCGGTCTGAAGTGGTCGGAGGTCAATGCCGAGAATGGACTTCTCGAACTTGCCGATGGCAAGACCGGGCGATCCATCCGGCCGCTGGGCGCCGCGGCGCTCGCTCTCCTCAAAAGCATCCACAAACAGGAAGGCTCTGCTTTCGTGTTTCCGGGTGAGCGCGGCGACGGTCACTATCAAGGAACCAAGAGCGTCTGGTCGAAGGCAATTGCGAAGGCGGAACTACCCGGCGTCAGTCCGCACACATTGCGGCACACGATGGGCTCAACCGCGATTTCAACTGGAGAAGCGATGGCACTGACCGGAGCGATCCTCGGGCACTCGAACCCCCGGTCGACCGCAGTTTATGCGCACGTCCAGAATGATCCTTCGCGTCGAGCTGCGAACAGAGTCAGCAAGAAGATCGCTGCTGCTCTTGCAGGCAAAGCCTTGCCTCAAAGACAAAAGGACTCGGAACTCGTCGCCAGGGACATCATCGATAGTGACAGCGAACTAATCCGTCTGCTGGCGGAGCGCCTTGCTAAGGGTGGAAAAAGTGCCGGCCGCCTTCGCTCCGCGATCACGGAAATCGCTGCCGGGTAGAAATACCAAAGCGGGGATGATGGCGATCTAATATATTCCCTCGCTCCGAAGGTGGAGGCCACACGTTCGAATCGTGTCGGGTGCGCCAAATGCCGTAGTCAGTCCCCGTTTCCGATTATGGCACCGCGCCGACTACGCTGACGTCATGAGCCCGGCACCAATCGGCGAAATGATGGCGGGATCATCCCATGTCGCGGTGGCTTCCCGCGCGCTCGCGCCGTTTCGCAAACGGTCTTGCCGATCCTTAAAATTGTCGTCATTCAGCCGCGTCGCCGAGCAATCACGAATGGCCGACGTTGGGACGAAGCGATTGATCTGTTAGTTTTCAGGATAGAAAAGCAACAGAGTAGTATAGCATCGAAGGTGTAGTATTTCAACTCCCTGCTCGCCTACGGTCAGTTGCCTGATCCGACTGGAACCGGGCTAAAGGACTTCATTTCCCGGATTACGACGAGCGTTTTGAAGCCTCGGACCAAGTTACCGGCCGAGAATAAACGCTGAGAGAGTTGATCGAAGCCCTCCATGTCACGCGCGACTATTCTGAGCGCGAGGTCGAAATCGCCGGTGACGTGCCATGCTTCAGCCACTTCCGGCTCTGCCTGAAAATTCCGCGTCATCTGCTCGATGGTGCGCGTTCCATCGCGCTCGAGCATAACGAGCACGATCATCGACAACGGCCACCCCAAGGTTCGCGGTTGCACGATCGCGACCTCGCGCTCGATGACGCCTGTAGAGCGAAGCCGTCTAATGCGCCGATAACAGGCAGGAACGGAGAGCCCGACCGACTCGGCGATGGCAGCAACAGGTCGCTGGCAGTCCTCTTGTAGGATTTCGAGCAGCTTGCGGTCGAATGTATCCAGCGTGTCAAACTTGGTCATTAAGGGCACGCTAGCCGATAAACATTATCGCTGCACTGTCTAAAAAGAACGCCTTTGTCACTGCAACGCCGTACGATCGGGCGGCAACATCCCCAACGAACAGAGCTAGCGTGACAACGACCCTACACTCCCCACAGCATTCCGGCGAAATAGTCCGCGGCTTGCGAGCATCAGCACCGATGCTGCTCGGCCTCATACCCGCCGCGCTCGTCCTGGGAGCACAGGCGACGGCAAAAGGAATGACACCGCTCGCGGTGCCGTTGATGACCGGATTGAACTTTGCCGGTGGATCAGAATTCGCAGCTATCGGGCTTTGGACATCGCCGCCACATCTGCTGCTGATTGCGGCTGTTACATTCTTGGTGAACAGCCGCCATCTGGTCATGGGGGCTGCGCTCACACCCTTGTTGCGGCATGTGCCGCGCCGTCGCGCGCTTCTTCTCTTGTCCCTGATGGTCGATGAAAGCTGGGCGCTGGCGCTGGCTGACGCGAAGTCGGGAGCGGCAAAGGGATCGGCGGACGGCCTCAGCGTACGCTATTTCCTTGGTGCGTCCGCCGGACTTTATGTGAACTGGTTGGTTTTCACGACATTGGGGGCGTTCTTCGGGCCGGTGCTCGGCAATATCGACCGCTGGGGATTCGATCTGGCGTTTCCCGCCGTATTCCTCGTTCTGCTACGCGGTATGTGGACGAGCGTGGGCGCGGCGCTGCCGTGGCTTGTCAGCCTGCTCGTGGCGGCAGGCGTTCATCTCGCCGTGCCCGGTGCCTGGTATGTTCCAGCCGGTACGGTCGCGGGGATAGGCTTCGCCTGGGTCAGGGGGCGACCGTGATCGACGGTTGGACCTTCGGCACTATCGTTCTCATGGCGACCGTCACCTATCTAACTCGGATCGGTGGTTATCTCGTTCTCGGTAACCGCGATCTGTCGCGGCGAACGGCAACCGTGCTGGATGCCGCGCCCGGTTGCGTTCTGATCGCCGTGATCGCACCGACATTCGTATCCGGGCGCGTGTCGGACCTGATCGCGCTCGCCATGACCTGTGCTGCTGCCACCCGGCTGCCGCTGCTGACAACGGTGTTGATCGGCATCGGCAGTGCCGGGGCGCTACGGCTCCTGATCGGTTAACCGACGTCCGAAAGGTCGTTTGTCGCGCTACAATCAGCGGAAAGAATCATTCCCGCTGGTGAAAACAGGTGTGTCCGCCCCCCGCGCCAACATGGCTTCTCAAGCATCGGGCTACTGAACGGTCGCCGTGGACTTGCTTGCTTACACGAGATCTTGCATTCGCCGGTCATGGGTCGCCCGATATAAGCCCTGTTCGGCCACATCTGGTCGATAGCTGCCGACGGTAGAGTCCAGGACATGGATGTAGCTATTGGCGGCTATCATAATTCTGCCTGGCGGTTTCAACGCCCTCAAAATTTTCGGCAGCCCAAACCCACACGCCGCAAAAGGCCGAACCCAAGCCGATCCCAAGTGAAGTAAGACGATACTCCACTTTGGGCGGAACGACGGCGAACACGGTGCGGCGGACCAGACCGTCCCGCTCCATGCGGCGCAGGGTCTGCGTCAGCATTTTCTGGCTGATTCCGAGTATCTGGTCAGCGAGGCGACTAAAACGCAGTTCCCCGCAGTCGGTCAACACGTCCAATATCTGCATCGTCCATTTGTCGGCGACGCAGGCGATCAGTTCCTTCACTAGGGTCTCGATCTTGGGATCGACCTCCTCGGCCGGGCGCATCATGGCGTATCGCTTCGCCACTTCGATCTCGTCCGGCGTGAAATGCGGTAGCTCGTCCATGCACACTCTCTTTCAGGTAAGTATGGCACAATGAGGTGCCTTCTTCCCAAAAGATAGCACATGCGTAGATACGGTGTGACCATGAAATGACCGATCGGACGCCCCTTAAAACTCTTGAACAGAACGATTCTCATCACCGGGGGCACTAGCGGCATCGGCTACGAGCTCGCGAAGCAATTGCTGTCGCGCGGGAACGTCGTGATCGTTACCGGACGGTCGCAGGATCGGCTGAAGCAGACCGTTGCAAATCTGCCGGGTGTTCACGCGATCGAGAGCGATGTGGCAGACCCCGCCGCCATCGAGCGCCTGCGCGAACGGGTCGCGGCGGACTTTCCGGCGCTCGACATCGTCATCAATAATGCCGGGATCATGCGCAATCTGAAGATCGACGCGGAGCGACCATTGTCCGACGTGGCGCGTGAAATCGACATCAACTTGCGCGGCCCGGTTCAGATGGTTCAGGCATTCCTTCCCGATCTTCTGAACAAAGACGGCGCGATGATCGTCAATATCTCATCCGGACTCGCGTTCATCCCGCTGCCGATCTCGCCGGTTTATTCGGCGACCAAGGCCGCAATCCACGCCTACACCAAGGCGCTTCGCGTGCAGTTGAAGGATACCGGGGTGCGGGTTGTCGAACTTGCTCCGCCGGGCACCGAGACGCCATTGTTCAGGGGCGAGTTCGAAAAGGAGATGGAAGGGCAGAAGGCGATGCCGCCCGAGGAGCTGGTCGAGAAGGCGCTCGCCGCGATCGAAGCCGGGAGGACAGAGATCAGGCCTGGCCTCAGCAATGTCCTCTACGTCATGAGCCGCCTGGCACCGTCCTTCATGCTGGGTCAACTGGCCAAGACCGGGGCCTAGGTTAAGGCATTGCCCCGGCCTGGTCGGCACCATGGCGCAAACCGTCAATGAAAAAGCGGACAACGCGGCGGGACTGATCGGGTCGTTCGGTCTTGGCGAACATCGAGAGGCTTGCGACCGCCCCGATGATGTCATCGGCATCGACATCGCGCCGGACCTCGCCCGAGGCGGTTGCCGCATCCAGCAATGTCTGAAGAGCGGGCCGCAACCGCTCGTCGAAATACCTCGGCAAAGCTTCATACGCCGAATCGCCCGAATGCAGAGCACCGGCGAGGCCGCGTTTGGTGGCAATAAAGGCTGCGTAACGCTCTATCCAGCGTGCCAGGGCCTCGAACGGGTCGCACTCCGCCGCGAGCGAGTGTGCGGCATCCGCACAGGCGTCGATCTCGCGTTTGAAGACGGCCGTGATCAGGTCCGAGCGCACCGGGAAGTGGCGGTAGAAGGTTCCGATACCCACGCCCGCTTTGTCCGCGATGTCGCGCACCGGCGCGTCCACGCCGGACGCAGCAAAGACCTCTTTGGCGGCCTGCAGCAAGGCATCCATGCTGCGCTGGGCGTCCGCTCGCAGAGGTCGATCACCCGTTTCTGATAGTTTGGGACCTGATGGGATGGTTGCATCCGGCACGTTCGAAATTACCTCTTGAAACTCGGAACATTGTTCCATATTTACACCGGAACATTGTTCCACGTGATCGGCATACGCCAATTGGTGGGCTCGATCTACAGGTTACGATCTTGGTCAGAGCGAACTAGTCACCGCTTCATTCTTGAATTTGCAAAGAGGAAAACTTGATGAACCCGCTAATTGGGCGCGCCGCGCAAATCCCCGTCGATCCAGCCACTCCCGCCATGTCGTTCAGCCCGGTGATCATGTCCGTACCGGGGCGTACTGCGGAGCTTGAGATGCGCGTGGCGGCGCCGGCGACCGGAAGTGGTTTGCCCATCATTCTGCTCTCGCACGGCCACGGCATGTCAAACCACCTGGCATCGCTCCACGGCTATGCTCCAATGGTCGATTTCCTTTCCGCGCACGGTTTCGTCGTGATCCAGCCTACCCACCTCGACTCCAAGACGCTCGGGCTCGATCCGAACGGTCCCGAGGGGCCGCTGTTCTGGCGTTCGCGGGTCGAAGACATGCATTTCATCGTCGATCATCTGCGCGAGATCGTCGCTGCCGTTCCCGGGCTTGGCGAGCGTGTCGATCTCGACCGGATCGCAGCGGTCGGCCATTCGCTGGGCGGCCACACGGTGTGTATGCTGGCCGGGATGCAGGTGACCGATCCGAATGACGGCAGAACCTATGAGTTGGCGGAACCACGAATAAAGGCATTCGTGACGATCGCACCGCCGGGAGACGGTGCCGAACTGGAGGCATTCGCCTCCGAGCATTTCCCAATTCTGAAAGACAATAGCTTCGCCGAAATGACGGCGCCGACGCTCGTCATCGCCGGCGACAGGGACGTGAGTCCCGGTTTCTTCTCGAGCAGGGCCGACTGGCGTGCCGATGCCTATACACTCAGCCCCGGGCCAAAGACGTTACTGACGGTGTTCGGTGGTGAACACATCCTCGGAGGAATTAGCGGCTATGATGCGGGCGAGACGAGCGACGAAGATCCCGAGCGTGTGGCGTTCGTTCGACGGATGATCTGGGCATACCTTCGCACCGCGCTCGACCTGGACAACTCGGCCTGGACCGAGGTCTGCGCTGTCCTGGACGATATGCCGGAACCATTGGGCAAGGTTTCCAGCAAGCAAGCTGGTTCCAAGTAAGCAATCTGAGAACCCGCGCGCCCTTTCAAATGCAATGCCGGTTAAGACGATGCGGCAATTTCCAGTCGTCATTCGCTGATTGGAAGAGAGCCGACCTTTCAGCAAACAGATTTAGCTAAACCGAGATTGGGGGTCATGTCATGGAGTTCGGGATTGACAGTTTTGCGGCGTTTGTACCGCAACCCGGATCTCAAACTGTCCTTTCGGCCGCAGAGCGGATGAAAAATCTTCTTGCCGAGATCAAGGCAGCGGAAAGTGCGAGCATCGACGTGTTCGGGGTCGGTGAGCACCATAGGGCTGATTTTTTAGACTCTGCCCCGGCGGTCATTCTTGCAGCAGCTGCGGCGCGGACCAGTCGCATCCGCCTGACAAGCGCGGTCACCGTGCTGAGCGCTGCAGACCCCGTGAGATTTTTTTCAGCAGTTCGCGACACTCGACCTGCTGTCGAAAGGTCGGGCAGAGATCGTCGTCGGACGAGGCTCGTTCGGCGAGGCGTTCTCGCTGTTTGGCTACGCCCGTGAAGATTATGACGCGCTGTTCGCGGAGAAATTGGACCTGTTACTCAGGCTCAACGTGGAAACGCATCCGACATGGCGCGGTCAATACCGGCCCGCCCTGAACGGACAGGGCGTTTATCCCCGCCCCCATCAAGATCGGCTGCCGATCTGGCTCGGCGTCGGTGGGACGCCGGCATCATTCGTCCGGGTCGGCCACCTTGGGCTGCCGCTCATGATCGGGGTTATCGGAGGACGTTTCGAGCAGTTTGTTCCGGCAGTCGCCCTTTACCGCGAATCCGGGGCTAGAGCCGGACATAGCCCCGAGCGCCTGAAAGTGGGTGTGCATGCGATGGGGTTCGTGGCCGACACGTCATCGGCTGCGCGCGATGCATTTTTCCCCGGATGGGCGCATATGTTCGGGCAAGCGGCAAAGGAGCGAGGCTGGTCAAAGCCGAGCCGTGCGCAATTCGATGAATTGTGCTCACCAGCCGGTTCCTTTTTGATTGGTGATCCAGAGACTGTTGCCAGGAAGATTGTCGCCGCGGACGAGGCCTTTGGCGGGCTCGCGCGAATAAGCTTTCAGATGAGCACGGCTTTATGGGATCCTGTGGCAATGCTCAGGTCGATCAATTTGCTTGGCGAAGCCGTAGCGCCGCAAGTGCTACGGGCCCTCAGCCAAACACGCGACGCTGGCCGTGCCGAAGTCTGATTGCTCTCGAACGAGCGACCTGCGGTCGTTTGGTTGCGGCCCGGCCATGGATGCATCGCAGAGTTCTTTCCTGAACCTATCGTCGAAGTCTAGATCATGGCCACGACCCTCTCAACCCATCCGGTGCCAAGCTGCGCCGTCGGTTTCCTCTCGTCTTCTATCTGCCCGTCGGCGGCGCGGCTCGCTTCAGAAGATCGAAGAGCAATCCCGCCGTCACCTCGACGCTACCCAGTCCCTTCGCACCACTGGCGCGCCCCCCGATGTGGAGATCGATCGTTCCGTGCAGCGCGGCATAGATCAGCCCCGTCAAATTGATGATGTCGGTGGCAGGCAATGCGCCGTCCTGCTGGCATCGCGCCACGAGGCGGCTGAAAGCCGTGAATGCACCGAACGCGGCATCTTTCAGACCCGCGTCCGGCGGCAGCTGGGGGTCGCTGAACAGCAATCTATACCGCGCCCGATGCTGGGTTCCGTAGGTGATCAAAGCCCCCGCGCCCGCGCGCAGCGCCGCCTCCGGATATTGGTCCGCCCTGTTCTGATCGTCGAACGCCTGGGTCAACATGTCGAAATCGCGCTCGGCGACCGCTGCCAGCAGTGCGCTGCGTCCGCTGAAGTGGCGATACGGCGCGTTGTGCGAAACACCCACCTGCTCCGCCACCGCGCGCAGCGTGACCGCTTCCTGACCACCTTCATCGAGCAGCCTCGACGCGGCGGACACCAGCTGTTGCTTCGTCGTCTCAATCATCGCGCCATCTATTGCACGATGGTTGACAGCGTCAACTCGAAACGCCTAGGTTGACAGTGTCAACAAAGGAACTGCGATGAAATATGCCATGGTTACGGGCATCTCGACCGGTATTGGACGAGGCGTGGTCACTGTGCTCGCCGACAGGGGCTGGCATGTGTTCGGAAGCGTGCGCCAGCAGGCAGACGCTCAATCGCTGAAGCAGGAATTGAGTGACCGCTTTACGCCTCTGGTCTTCGATGTCGAGGACGACGCGGCGATCATCGGTGCCGCCGAGCAGGTGCGCGAGCAGCTGGCCGGGCGCACGCTCGACGGGCTCGTCAACAATGCCGGCAGCTCGTTCAGCGACCCGCTGCTCGTTCAGAGCGTCGCGGATTTTCGACGCCAGATCGAGGTCAACCTCGTCGGCATGTTCGCCGTCACCCGCGCGTTCGCCCCGCTGGTCGGTGCCGACCCGGCGCTGACCGGACCCAAAGGCCGGATCGTCAATCTCAGTTCGGTGGGCGGCAGGATGGGTCCGCCGTTTCTGGGCGCCTATGCCGCGTCCAAGCACGGGGTCGAGGGCTTTTCCGAAAGCCTCAGGCGCGAGCTTCTGCTGGTCGGCATCGACGTGGTTATCGTCGCTCCCGGTTCGGTCGCGACCGCGATCTGGGACAAGGCGGAGGCGCTGCGGCTTGATCATATCGACGGCACCATCTGGGAGAAGCCGTACCGGACGTTCCTCCATTGGATGGTCGAGACCGGCCGCAAAGGCCTAACGCCCGAGCAGGTTGCCGAAGTGATCGCCACCGCGCTGATCGCACCCAAGCCGAAGACCCGCTACGATCCGGTCAAGGGCAAGTTAGCGAACGCAACCCTGCCGTCGCTGCTGCCCCGGCGCTTCATCGACCGCCTGATGGGGAGGCAATTTGGACTGTCGCCGACGGCCTCAAATCTAGAGCACCAATAAAATGTTGGCTGCACGAGGACTGGCCGCCGAGCAGGCCATATGTCCTCGTCGGGACGCGTCATCGGCTTTGCAAACAAAGCAAGGTCAATGCAGGGGATGGCTGATCCTTGCCGATTGAACTGCGCCATCTTCGATATGTTATCGCAGCGGCCGAAAACTTGAGCTTTCGCAAGGCGGCCAAATCGCTTGGCGTGCAGCAATCCGCCTTAAGTCGGCGGATCAGAGACCTAGAAGACGAAATCGGGGTCGCCCTGTTCATCCGTCATCACGGCGGCGTCCACCTCACCCAGGCCGGCCAAAGGTTTCTGGTGCGCGCGCGTCGTGCCCTGATGCATGTCGGAGAAGCAACCTATGACGCCGCGTCGTTCGGACGCGGCGAACAAGGCGTAGTTCGCATTGGGATATTCTCCTCGCTTGCGGCGGGGTTTCTTGGGAATCTATTGCGCGCGTACGTTGCTGCACACCCAGCTGCCCAGCCAATTCTTATTGAAGGTGGGCCTGCCGAACATATCGCCGCGATACGACGCCGAGACCTAGACATTGCCTTCTTGACGGGCCGACCGGTCGCTGATGGCAGCGAGTGGGCGCATTTCTGGGATGAACGAGTCTATGTCGCGTTGCCGACAGATCATCATCTCATCTCAAAGAGCGAGATTTCGTGGAAGGATTTGCAGGGCCAAAATTTCATCGTGAGCGAGACGGACCCCGGTCCGGAAATTCACGACTATCTCGTAAAGCACCTTGCCGATCTGGGGCTTCATCCCAGCATCGAACGCCATGGAGTCGGCAGGGACAATCTGATGCACCTGGTTGCCATGGGCCAAGGCCTCACAGTGGTGCATGAGGCAGCCGTTGTGGTACGATTCCCCGGGATCGATTATCGGCCACTTAAAGATGAGATTCTACCTTTTTGCGCGATATGGTCGCCTCTGAACGATAATCCCGCTCTTAGGCGGTTGCTGAGCCTCACCAGGACCATGTCCAAAGCGGTACTTGCTGGTTGATCTTCCTTTTGAGCTGGTCAGGCCAATGGGAAGATCGGCATTACTTCGCACTACGCGCTCTCGAAAATCCCCGGTCCGTCGCCATGAAGCGCTGCACCATCGGGATGATCAGTTTGACCGGGTCAGCCACCGAGCGCCCGGTTTCCGTGGCGAGCAGCTCGGCATAGGCCACCAAGTCTCGATGCACAGACGCCGGCACTTCCAGCGATACCTTCACCGGCTTGTCGTCGTCGAGCGCACCAAGCTTAAGCTTTGCCATGTGTCAGCCTCCATAGGGTTCGAGGACGAGATCGCGCGTGACGATGACCCGCACCCGAAAGCCCGGACGGATGGTGAGCGTCGGCGCGATGTTGAGCTGCCGTCGAACGATCTGCTGGCCGGCATCGTTGATCGTCGACTGCCCGCCGTCACGGATTGCCTGCACCAGACGGTTACTGTCGTCGGTGGCCAGCTCAGCCCCGACACCGAGCAACGTCGAGAGCGCCGCGGCCTTGGCGAGGTCCCACCAGTGATAATCGACGCGGTCCTCCAGGCCGGCATAGCCCTCGGCGTCAGCACCGGGCTGACGCTCGAGGACGATCGAGCGGCCGTTCGGCAGCATGAGCCGGTTCCAGACGAGGAGCACCCGGCGCTGACCGAAGCCGACGCCATTGTCATATTGGCCGATCAGGCGCGTGCCCTGTGGCACTAAGAGGACGCGACCGGTTGGGCTGTCATAGACGTTCTGCGTCACCTGCGCGGTGATCTGTCCGGGCAGATCGGATCGGATGCCGGTGATCAGTGCCGCGGCAATCACGGCTCCCGCCTGCAGGACATTCGGCGACGCGGGCGCCGCGACGCGGTCGGGCGCGACGGTGCGCCGATCGGCAGCGGCGTTTAGAAAGGCGAGCTGGCGATCCTGGGCGGACGGCGTCGCGGGTGGTGGCGCGAGGCCGAGGCCGGTAGGATCGGGTAGCGGTGGCGGCGCGGCGCCATCCGCTGCGGCTCCAGCTGCGGCTGTCGTGCGCGCTTCGGTTCCGGCGAACATCTTGCTTGTTCGCGCCGCCTCGATCTCCTGAATCCGCCGCTGCTCCTCGGCGTCGACCCCAGGGTTGGCCTGCGCGATGCCGGGGGCAGGCACCGGCTGGCCGCGGTTCTGGGCATCGAGCATCGGCCGGCCGAGATCGCCCGGCAGCGGGGGTCCCAACCGGGGCACGCCGGCATAGTCGCGGGGCAGACCCGCCAGGCCGTCGGCGGTCGAGCGGTTCTCGGTCGAATAGAGCTCCTTCTTGGCTCCGTCGCCACCCTGCGTCTGGAGCCCATAGACCAGAGCGCCGCCAAGGCCGACGCTCGCGACCAAGCCGATTCCCGCCAGCGCCTTGCGCGACAGCCGGGTGACGCTCGGCGTCTCGCCGCGCAACCGCATCGGGGCGGCCACATCGGGAGCCGACCCGGCGAGCGGGGCGTCTTCCTCCTCCTTTGGGGCGTCGGGCTCGCTCACGACGTCGGCCTCCCGTCGGTGCGAACGATGCGGACGCGCCGCTGGTCGTTGCCGCTCCCCAGCCGCAACTCGGCCGCGGCGAACAGCCGGTCGACGATCATGTAGTGACCGCGGACGCGGTAGTTGACCAGCTCCGATGTATTACCTTCGGGGCCGACCACGAACAGCGGCGGCATCTCGCCCTGGGCGATGCCGCGCGGGAACTCGACGAACACCTGCCGGCCGTCGTCATAGGCGCGCAAGGGTCGCCATGGCGCGCGGTCGCCCTCGATCGCATAGCGGAAGTTGACGTTGGCGAGATCCACGCCGGAGGCGATCGGCTGCGTCGCTTCAGCCAAAGCGTTCTGCCGTCGCAGCGCAATCAGCTGGTCCTGCGGATATTGCCAGGAGACCGACGCCATATAGGTTCGCTCGGTCGAGCGCAGCTCCATGTGGTAGGTGCGCAAGTTCGTGTTGATCACGAGGTTGGTCATCAGATCGGTGCGCGACGGCTTGACGAGGATATGAACCTGCCGGGTCGCGCCCGAGCCGCTCTCGGTGTCGCCGATGATCCAGCGCACGGTGTCGCCGGCGGCGACGGGGCCGGCGCCGACGAGTTGCTCGCCGGGCTGGAGCGCGATGTCGGTGATCTGCCCGATCGCCGTGTAGACCTGATAGAGCGCGCCGCCGGTATAAGGGTAGACCTGCATGGCGTTGATGAAGCCGTCGCGGACGGGCTGGACGCGGGCGGCGGCATTGGCCTGGTTCACCCGGGCCGCGGGGTCGGCGGCCTCGGGCGAGCGGCGCGAAGGTTCTACCGACTTTAACTGGCCGGGCAGCGGCAGCGGACGGGGAAGCTCGACCACGGTCACGGGCGCGGGCGGATCGACCGTGATCGCCGCGGGGACGGCGTCGTCGTACGAGATCTCGGGCGGCTTTGGCGTCGTAGCGCAACCGGCCAGTGCCGTCGCCGCGAGCAGAGCTAGCGGCAAGGCGGATTTGCAGAATGATGGATATGCGATTGCGGGTAAAGCCGGGGGTCCGGCTCTGCGGAAAGACGGTTTCATTGCCCAAGCTCCCGTGACCAGTTGATGGCGTTGACGAAGATGCCGAGTGGATTTTTCCGCAGGCGTTCGGCGTCGCGTGGCGGCTGCACGACGACGGTGAGGATGGCGGTCCAGCGCGAGGTCTCGGCGAGCGAACCGTCCTGATAGCGGCGTTCCGTCCAGGCGACCCGGAAACTGTCGGGCGAGGCACGGATGACGCTGGAGACATCGACCGCGATCTGCTCAGTGCCGACCTTGGTGAACGGGTCGTTCGACCGCGCATAATCGTTGAGCGCCATCGCGCCGCGATCGGTGGTGAAATCATAGGCGCGCAGCCAGTTCTGCCGGACGATGATGGCGTCGGCCGGGATCGAGCGGACCTGCTCGGTAAAGCGCGCCAGATGCCAGGCGATCTGCGGATCGGTCGGGCGATAGTCGCCTTGCGCCGGGGCGACCGCCTGCGCCTGGCCGAGCCGGTCGATCTGCACCACCCAGGGCACGATCGTGCCCCGCGCCGACTGCCAGACCAAAGCCGAGGCAAATCCGGCCGACAGGAGCAGCGAGCCGAACGCCATGATGCGCCAGTTCTTCGCCTGGACGCGGGCCGAGCCGATGCGGTCGTCCCAGACCTGCGCGGCGCGTTGATAGGGCGTCTCGGGTTCGGGCGTCTTGCCGTAATGGGTCAAGGGTCGTTTGAACATCAGCGGTCACTTTCGGAGAGGTTGATGGAAGAGCCGCCGCCGTGAGCGTCGCCGGAGCGGACGGCGTGGGCGGCGGCCTGGACGCCGTGCGTCAGGGACTGCGAGCGTTTCATCCGCCGGGCCCAGTCGGGCGCGCGGCTCGCTGCGGACGAAGAAAATGCGGCGTCGGCGGCTTCGCCGCCGACCGTACCCTTGGTCGAGGAGCCGCCGGTCGCCTCGAACGCGGCCATACCGCCCTTGTCGAAGCTCGACCGCATGCTCTCGGCGGCGCGGGACGTGGCGCGGCGCAGCGGCGAAGTGGCGGCGCTGGCTCCGGCGCGGGCGACGCCGCCAAGTCCCGACGCGATTCCAGAAGCGCCCGACTGGCCGGCGGCGCCCAGGCTGTAGGCGGTCGATGCGCCGCCCGCCATGGCAGCGCCCCCACGTGCGGCCGCGGCCGCTCCACCGGCGAGCGCACCGACACCGCCAGCCGCAGCACCGAGTGCGGCACCACCCGCCACGACCATGCCGCCTGCTGCGAGGCCGGTTCCGATCGCCGCGCCCGCGCCGAGCTGCGGTCCGCCGGAGACGAGACCGTTGGCGATGCCGGGACCGAAGATGCCGAGGCCGAGCAGGGATAGCGCAGCGAGCACGATCGCCATCGCCTCGTCGATGGTCGGCGTCTGGCCGCCGAACCCGGCGGTGAATTGCGAGAACAGGGTCGAGCCGATGCCGATGATGACGGCGAGCACGAGCACTTTGATGCCTGAGGAGATCACGTTGCCGAGCACGCGCTCAGCCATGAAGGCGGACTTGCCGAACAGGCCGAACGGGATCAGCACGAACCCCGCGAGCGTGGTCAGCTTGAACTCGATCAGCGTGATGAAGAGCTGCACGGCGAGGATGAAGAAGGCGAGCAGGATCAGCGCCCAGGCGAACAGCAGGCAGGCGATCTGGATGAAGTTCTCGAAGAAGGAGACCCAGCCCATCAGGCCGGAGATGGATTCGAGCAGCGGCCGACCGGCGTCGAGCCCGGTCTGGGCCACGCGTCCCGGACGCATGAGATCGGCGACGGTGAAGCCGGTGCCGGACGCCTTCAGGCCGAGCCCGGCGAAGCTTTCGAAGACGATGCGGGCGAGGTTGTTCCAGTTGCCGATGATGTAGGCGAAGACACCGATGAACAGAGTTTTCTTGACCAGCCGCGCCAGAATGTCGTCGTCGGCTCCCCAGGACCAGAACAGGGCGGCCAGCGTCACGTCGATGACGATCAGCGTGGTGGCGATGAACGCGACCTCGCCGCTCAGCAGGCCGAACCCGCTATCGATGTAGCGGGTGAAGACCTCGAGGAACTGGTCAATGACGCCGGTGCCGCCCATCGCTCAACGTCCTTCGGAAGGGGGAGGCGATGTCGGCGTGGGCGTGACACCAAGGAAGTGATCCCGCGTCTCGGCCCAGACGCGCAGACATTCGGCGTCCCGCGCGGCGGCCTCACCGAGCAGCTGGCAGCGACGCTGGCCCGCGCGCAGCGGATCGGCCGGCGTCTCCTGAACCGGCCGCACGACCGTGGCGGTCGGCTCCTGCTCTTTCCGGGTCAGATCGATCGCGGTCGCGGTGATGGCCACCGCGACGAACACGATCGCGCTGATCCGGGCGAATAGCTTGCCGTCCATCGGTCCTGCCTCAGTTTCCGTTCGGAAACATGCGGGCGTTGCCGGGCCGGTAGCCGACGCCGGGGGCGAGGAACCGTCGACGCTGTTCCCGGCCCTGCTCGGCGGCCGCAGCGCGCTCGGCATCGCTGAGCGCCTGCGCGCGGCCATTGGCGGCGACGACGGCGGTCAGGTCGGCGAGTTGCTGGGCCTGGAGCGCGAGGAGCTGGTTGCCGGCCTGGGTCGCCTGCAGCGCGCCGGTCGCGCCCTGGCTCTGGCCGACCAGCGCCGACATCTGCGAGCGGTTGGTGTCGAGATTGCCGACGACGCCGGCCTGGACACGCATGGCGTCCTGCAAGCCGCCGACCGTATTCTGCCAGCGCTCGCGCGCGCCGGCAACGAGTTGCCGATCAGTCGCCGACAGCGACGCGTTGCCGTAGGTGGTCTGGAACGCCCGGTCGATCGACTGGACGTTGTAGGCGATGCGCTGCGCCTCGCCGAGGAGCGCTTGCGTGCGCTGCACCGACTGCTGGAGCTGCTGCAGCGAGGAATAGGGCAGGCTCGTCAGATTGCGCGCCTGATTGATCAGCCCCTGCGCCTCGTTCTGTAGCGAGGTGATCTGGTTGTTGATCTGCTGGAGGGCACGCGCCGCCGACAGGACGTTCTGGGTGTAGTTGCTTGGATCCCAGACGGTGATCTGCGCAGCGGCCGGCTGAATCAGCAGAGGCAAGGAGGTCGCCGGGAGGGCGAGGATGGTTGCGGCAAGCAATGCCGGGCGCGAACGGATCAAGGTCATGACGAAGTCTCCAGGTTGGTGAGGTCGGGGATGAGGGCGGCGGCCCAGGCGACATCGCGGTGGCGCAGCCAGGCGGACAGGAACTCGTCCGGGCCATACTCGGCGAGGATGCGCGCGATCGCGGTCTGATCGGTCTTCGCCGAGGCGGCGCACAGCGCCAGCGCGACCTCACCGAGACCCAGCTCGAACAGGCGGTTGCCGCGGCGCGACTGGCAATAATAGTCACGCTTCGGCGTAGCGCGTGCGAGGATCTCGATCTGGCGATCGTTGAGCCCAAAGCGGCGATAGATCGCGGTGATCTGCGGCTCGATCGCGCGTTCGTTGGGCAGCAAGAGACGCGTCTGGCAGCTCTCGATGATCGCGGGGGCGATCGCCGAGTCGTCGATGTCGGACAGCGACTGAGTGGCGAAGACGACGGACGCGTTCTTCTTGCGCAGCGTCTTCAACCATTCGCGCAATTGGCCAGCGAAACCTTCATCATCGAGCGCCAGCCAGCCCTCGTCGACGATCAGCAGCGTCGGCCTGCCGTCGAGCCGGTCCTCGATGCGGTGAAAAAGATAGGCCAGTACCGCGGCGGCCGCGCCGGTGCCGATCAGCCCCTTGGTCTCGAACGCCTGGACCTCGGCTTCACCGAGCCGCTCGTTCTCGGCGTCGAGCAGCCGACCATAGGGTCCGCCGACGCAATAGGGTTGCAGCGCGCGCTTGAGCGTCTGCGACTGGAGAAGAACCGACAGCCCGGTCAGAGTCCGCTCGGCGAGCGGCGCGGACGCTAGCGAACTCAGCGAGGACCAGAGATGCTCCTTCACCTCGGGTGTGATGGCGATGCCTTCGCGAAGCAGGATCGCGACGATCCAGTCAGCGGCCCAGGCGCGCTCATAGGTATCGTCGATCCGCGCGAGCGGCTGGAGCGAGACGGACGCGTCCGCGCCCTCGGTCAGACCGCCGCCGAGATCGTGCCAGTCGCCGCCCATGGCGAGCGCCTGCGGCGCGGATCGAGCCGCCGAAATCGAACGCGAACACCTGAGCGTTCGGATAGCGCCGGAATTGGAGCGCCATCAGCGCCAGCAGCACCGACTTGCCCGCGCCGGTTGGCCCGACCACCAATGTGTGGCCGACGTCGCCGACATGGAGGGATAACCGGAACGGGGTCGAGCCTTCGGTCTTGCCGAAGAGCAGAGGGGGTGCTGCGAAATGCTCGTCCCGTTCCGGCCCCGCCCACACCGCCGAGAGCGGGATCATGTGGGCGAGATTGAGCGTGGAGACCGGCGGCTGGCGGACATTGGCGTAGACATGGCCGGGCAGCGAGCCGAGCCAGGCGTCGGCGGCGTTGATCGTCTCGGCCATCGCGGTGAAGTCCCGGCCCTGGATGACCTTCTCGACCATCCGCAGCTTTTCGGCGGCGATACGCGGATCTGCATCCCAGACGGTGACGGTCGCGGTGACATAGGCCTGACCGGCATAATCCGCGCCCAGTTCCTGGAGCGCCATGTCCGCGTCGGCCGCCTTGTTCGACGCGTCGGTATCGACCAGCGCCGAGGCTTCGTTGGTCATGATCTCTTTCAGGATCGCGGCGATCGACTTGCGCTTGGCGAACCATTGGCGGCGGATCTTGCCGAGCAGCTTGGTGGCGTCGGTCTTGTCGAGCAGGATCGCGCGGGTCGACCAGCGGTAGGGAAAGGCCAGCCGGTTGAGGTCGTCGAGCAGGCCGGGCGTCGTCGCACTCGGAAAACCGACGATCGTCAGCACGCGCAGATGGGCATTGCCGAGGCGCGGCTCGAGACCGCCGGTCAGCGGCTGATCGGCGAGCAGCGCGTCGAGATACATCGGCGTCTCGGGAACGCGCACGCGCTGGCGCTTGGTCGAGACGCAGGAATGCAGATAGGTCAGGGTCTCGCGGTCATCGAGCCAGCGGCATTCGGGCATGAAGCCTTCGATCAGCTGCAGGACGCGGTCGGTGCGATCGGCGAAGCCGCGCAGGCTCTCGTGCGGGTCGACGCCCCGGCCCGCCTTGCCCTCGTAGAGCCAGGTCTCGGCGCGCGCGGCGTCCTCGGCCGGAGGCAGATAGACGAAGGTCAGGAAATAGCGCGACTCGTAGTGCGAGGCCTCTTCCTCGAAGTCGGCCCTGCGCTCGGCATCGACCAGCGCGGAGGCGGCGTCGGGAAACTGGCTGATCGGATAGGCGTCGACGCCGCGCCGCTGCGCCTCGACGAAGATTGCCCAGCCCGAGCCGAGTCGACGGAACGCGTTGTTGAGCCGCCCGGCGACGGCGACCAGTTCGGCGGCGACCGCGGAATCGAGGTCCGGGCCGCGAAAACGCGCGGTGCGCTGGAAGCTGCCGTCCTTGTTGAGCACGACGCCGTCGCCAGCGAGCGCGGCCCAAGGCAGGAAGTCGGCGAGCCGGGTTGCGGTGCGGCGATATTCGGCGAGGTTCAGCATGGCCGCCTCAGACGCCCAGATGACTGGGGATGCGCAGGTGGCGGCGTACGACCTCGACGAACATCGGGTCGCGCTTGGCCGCCCAGACCGCCGCGACATGGCCGACCGCCCACAGCCCCAGCCCGACCAGCCAGAGGCGCAGTCCGAGGCCGAGCGCGGCGGCGAGCGTACCGTTGAGGATGGCGATCGAGCGCGGCGCGCCGCCGAGCAGGATATGCTCGGTCAGCGCACGGTGGACCGGAACGGTGAATCCCGGAACGCTGTCCATCAGACGAGCGCCCCGCCGCCGAACGAGAAGAAGCTCAGGAAGAACGAGCTGGCTGCGAACGCGATCGACAGGCCGAACACGATCTGGATCAGCTTGCGCGCGCCGCCCGACGTGTCGCCGAACGCCAGCGTCAGGCCGGTGATGATGATGATCATCACCGCGATGATCTTGGCGACCGGGCCTTCGATCGACTGCAGGATCGACTGCAGCGGGGCTTCCCACGGCATTGATGATCCCGAGGCATGGGCGGCGGGCGCCAGGACCATGCTGATGACGGTGACGGATGCGGCCGTCGCGAGACGACGACGGACGTATTGGAGATGACTGATCATGAAGGGTCTCCTGAGGGAACGAGCGTTGCGGGGGTGACGCGGTAGTCGCCGTCGGGACCGAGGCCCTCGATGCGGGCGAGCTCGGCGAGGCGGCGCTGTGCGCCGCGACCGGACAGCACCGCGACCAGATCGATGGTCTCGGCGATCAGCGCGCGCGGGACGGTGACGACGGCTTCCTGGATCAGCTGTTCCATCCGGCGCAGCGCGCCGATCGCCGACCCGGAATGGATCGTGCCGACGCCGCCGGGGTGGCCGGTGCCCCAGGCTTTTAACAGATCGAGCGCCTCGGCGCCGCGAACCTCGCCGATCGGAATCCGATCGGGCCGCAGCCGCAGCGAGGAGCGCACCAGATCCGATAGCGAGGCGACGCCGTCCTTGGTGCGCATCGCGACCAGGTTTTGCGCGGCGCATTGCAGCTCGCGCGTGTCCTCGATCAGCACGACGCGGTCGTCGGTCTTGGCGACCTCGGCCAGCAGCGCGTTGGTCAGCGTGGTCTTGCCGGTCGAGGTGCCGCCGGCGACGAGGATGTTGCGCCGCTCGGCGACCGCCAGGCGCAGCGTCTCGGCCTGCTCGGCGGTCATGATGCCGGCGGCGACATAGTCGCCGAGTGTAAACACCGCGACCGCGGGCTTGCGGACGGCGAAGGTCGGGGCCGTCACGACCGGCGGCAAAAGCCCTTCGAACCGCTCCCCCGTCTCGGGCAGCTCGGCGGAGACGCGGGGGTTACCGGCATGGACCTCGGCGCCGACATGGTGGGCGACGAGGCGCACGATGCGCTCGCCATCGGCCGGCGACAGACGCTCACCTGTATCGGAAAGACCTTCGAAGAGGCGGTCGATCCAGAGCCGGCCATCGGGATTGAGCATCACTTCGACGACGCCGGGGTCCTCGAGGAATCCGGCAATGGCGGGCCCTAGCGCGGTGCGCAGCATGCGCGCACCCCGGATCGTCGCCTCGGATTGCTGGTGAGAAGCCGCCATGTCGTCCCCTTGCAGTCAGGGACCGTTCGGTCGGCCCTGGATCGGAGACCAGTAGAAAAGGCAGAAAACCGGGTGGTTCAACAAGATTTGGGGTGTCGTAGTGGCCTGGCGTGCGATGACAGGCGAACGGCGGGATAGAATTGGCAACCAACCATAAGGTATCGAATTTTGAGCCGCATTTCATGACTAGGTGTTTGATCCCACGGTTTGATGGTGCGATCCTTTCGTTAGAAGGGAAGGAAGCCATATGGGACAGGTACGTCACGGGAGCGCCACGACCACGCACGTCGTCAGAGCAGCAATACAGCGATCGCAAGCTTCGCTCTCGGCGCTGAGCCGAGAGCTTGGGATCAACCCCAAGACGGTAGCGAAGTGGCGTAAGCGGGCGACGGTCGAGGATCTGAAGACCGGGCCGAAGGCCCCTCATTCCACGACGCTCACCGAAGCCGAGGAGGCGGCGGTCGTGGCGTTCCGGCGTCATACGTTGCTACCGCTGGACGACTGCCTCTATGCGCTACAGCCCTCGATCCCTCGTCTGACGCGCTCAGCGTTGCACCGCTGTTTGCAGCGCCACGGCATCTCCCGTCTGCCGGACATTGAGGGCGATAAGCCGAAGCGACAACGCTTTGGCCGAGACGATCAACGGTCTCTATAAGGCCGAGGTGATCCACAGGCGCGGACCATGGCGCAACTTCGAAGCCGTCGAGTACGCCACGCTGGAGTGGGTCGAATGGTTCAACCATCGGCGGCTGCTCGAACCCATCGGCAACATCCCGCCTGCCGAAGCCGAAGATCAATATTATGCTGCCGCGAACAACATCGATATGGCAGCGTGACTCACAACCCAACGCCTCCGGCAGACCCGGCGCGGTTCAACTTGAGTGCCAGACTGTCATCGCGGTACAATACACTGGTTGTTCAAGTAGCTTTGTCGGCCTCCGCCTCTCGCGACGCCATCAATGATCGTCTTCACTCCAAGTTGCGCTTCTCTGACTGGCGTCGAGCAGCGGAAAAGGTTTCGTCACGATCATACCGCCAGAACGAGACTATCTCACGCGCGACAATAAGAGGCGCTTCGAGCGGCAGCATGTGACCTTCAGTCGTAAACACAATTTCCTTGCAGTTTGGGATCGACATCGCGGTGACGTGTTGGGTTACCAGCGGGACCACGTTGTCCAGCGCGCCGTTCAGCGCCAAGACTGGAACATCGATGGTGCCGACCTGATCGATGATTACCCGATCCGGGTATTCGGCGAAGAACGTTCTATGCACCTCTCGATCGACTAGCATAGCAGCTGCGACATGACCGCTGGGATCTGCATCACGCACATACATGCTGGTTAATGCGCCTTTAAGAAAGTCAGCATTGGCCTCGTGCTCGGTATACATCTGGCCGACCTCAGGCGGAGTATGCTTGCCGCCTTCAGCCGATGCGGTTGCAATCAGCGCCATGGCAGCGAAGATTCCTGGATGACGGACGGCACAGAACATGCCTGTAAAACCGCCGATCGAGTGACCTACGTAAAGCGCGTGACGCAGCTCGAGTGTTCGCACGAATGCGGCGACATCATCAGCGACCTGAGGCAGCGACCAGCCGGTAGCCTTAGCGGAGCCACCGTGCCCGCGCAGGTCGAGTGCATAGACCGTGAAGTCCTTCGCTAAAGCGTCAAGTAGCTCGCCATAGGTTTCCTGACCCGTGCTGCGGCCGCCATATCCATGGACAAACACCGCCGGCGGACCGCCTGACGCCTCGCCGCGAACATCATACCCTAGACTGACGCCATTGACGGTAATGTGACGGAGGTCGGCGATCATAAGCTGTCCTTCTATTGGTCGTTGGAGTGCTACATTGCCGGGCCGGAACGGCCGACCGCACGTATAAAACAAGTGATCGGCAAGCTCTTCTATTTGAAGCGGTAGCCGACGGAGACCCCGAGCTGACGGGCCGGGCGATAGTTGGCGTCGGCGAGCGATCCCAATCCAGCGGACACGATGAGCACGTTATTGATGATTTGCTCGTTTGTTACGTTTCTGGCGAAGACTGACCCTGTCCAACGCTTGTCACTCGACAGGTAATTAAGCGAGAGGTCCAGCTGGCCCACTGCTTTCTGTGAAGAGATGGACGTGTTGAACTCGCTGAAATACATTCTGGACTTCCAATCAAAGCGAGCGCCCGGCGTGATCGTGCCAGTTGCGATAGGCAGATCGTAGTAGATTCCGGCACTTCCACTCCACTTTGGAGCTTGAGGCAATCGGTTGCCGGCAAGGCTGAGTACGCCAAGGGATGGCCGCGCGGAGTCCTGAGTTAGGAAGCTGTCGAACCGAGCATTGGTATAGGCACCGGCAAGGTCGATGCGGAGATGCTCGACGGGTCGAAGAGCGAGTTCCGCCTCGGCTCCGTCGATCGTCGCCTTAGCTGCGTTGGCCAAGGTTGATGCAACCCCGAGAACCTGGCTCACCTGGAGATTGTCGTATTTCATGTGGAAGGCGGCGATGTTTGCTTGCAGCCGTCCGTCGAGGTATGAACCTTTCAGACCGATCTCGTATGCGGCGTTTGTTTCGGGATCGACGGAAGGGCCAAGGGAGCCAACGCCAAAGCCACCGCTTTTGAAGCCAGTGGCATATTTCGCGTAACCAGTGATCCGGCTGCTAATTTCATAGGACAGACCAACCTCGTAGGTGAACTTGCTCCACGCCCTGCGCTGTGTGCGATTGCCAATGAAGTTGTTGTACTCGTCAACTTGCTTTCGGTCGTGAGAATAGCGACCTCCGGCAAAGAGCTTGACCCCATTTCCAAATACGTATTGCGCATGTGCGAAGGCCGCATAGGCCTGAGTTTTGACCGTACCCCCAAGATTTACAGTCACCGGTACCAAGTCGCCTGTGGGAAGGACGCTCCCGTTTGCCAAGGTGTCGACCTTACCGTCTCCGTTCAAATCCTGCCCAGTAGCAAGCCCAGCGACAGGAACCGAAACATTTTGCGTCTGCTTCGCATCAAAATAGTTTGCACCTACTACGTAACTGAACGGCATGGCACCATCGGATGCGTATAGTACTTCACCATAATATTGTGTTGCAACATCCCGATAGCCGGTGCGGGTGAACTCGAAAGACGTGCCATCACCGTCCTGAAGCGTCTCATTGTTACTATGGCCATATGAAAGCGTCGTCTTCAGATTACCACCGCCAATCGACGTATCGGTAATCAGGTTCACCATGGTCGCGCTAAGGTTCTTGCGGCCGACATTGGCATACGCGATGCGACGCTCAGGGTCGCCGGTCGGCAACCCCTGGATGAAAATAGGCAGCTGCTGATTGGGATCGGGGGTGCCCAAGACATAAGCGGCCGGCCCGTTGTCGTTTTCACGCTGATACTCGGCGGACAGACGTGCCTTAAAAATCTCGCTCGGTCGCCATTCCAACTGAGCTCTTATTGCGGAAGTGTCGAGATCATCAAGCCGTCGCGGCGCTGGCGAACTCGTCCCGCCGACTCCGCCGAGGGCTGGGTTACCGTTCCGCGAAAAACCTTTGTTCCAGTCCTGCATCACCGCTACGCGGCCTAGCAGTTTGCCGTCGCCCGTGATCGGGCCGCTGACGAACGCCGAGCTGCGTATCATTGCTGGATCGACGCCGAAAGCGGTGTTGAGTCCGGCGTCAAAGCTGGTGGTCGGTGTATTGGGGAGCAGGTTGACCGCACCTCCCGTGGCGTTACGTCCAAACAGCGTTCCTTGGGGTCCGCGCAATATCTCCACCCGCTCAATGTCGAGGAACGTTGCCACAGCTAGCCCTGCCTGACCGAGGTAGACGCCGTCCACATGTACAGCGACACCGGCGTCTGCGCCCGCGCCGACCTGCGAGTTGCCGATGCCGCGGATTGCAATGTTAGCGTTGGTCGCGAAACTCGAAATCTGAATATTTGGACTGATCGACGAAACGTCGGTCAGGTTGACGATCTGCTGCTCTCGCAAGCGGTCGCCGGAATAAGCCGAAACCGCTGTTGCCACTTCGCGCAACGACTCCGAGCGACGAGATGCGGTTACAACAATGTCCTCCAACCCGCCTTGCTGGGGCGTAGCGGTGTTCGTGGTCGGCGTAGCGTTCGGGATCGTCGTAGTGTTCGTCTGCCCGGCATCGGCGCTGGCCTGAACCGTAGGCGAGGACGCGGTCTGGCCGACTGCATTTGAGCTGATACAAAGCGCCATGATCGACGCGCCAGCAGTCCACGTGTTTCGCACTGTTATCCTCCCACTACCGCCCAAACGTTGTTCGCTCGTGGCAGAACGGCAGAATGACAGTTGCTGACCAGGTGGCAATGACCAGGCTGCTCAATCACAGGGTAACATATTCGCTCAACAATCGTTACGATGTACTAGCCCGTGCGGTGAAGTCTTTGCCTATATGCGCTGGGAGACATTGCAAACCACTGCTGACAAGCTCGCCACAGGCTTCGCCTGTCTGAGAAACCCAACTCGGCCGCGATATCATCAAGGCTCATGTTCGATTGCAAAAAGGCTTCGAGCTGTGCGCTTCTTACCGTACGCGACATTGAGCGGAAGGTCATGCCAGTCTCTTTTAAACGCCGTCTCAGGGTTGCTGGACTAACGCCAAGGACGTGCGCTGCATGCCCTTGAGATGTGGCACCCTTGCATAGCATTGAGCGAAGCTGGACGAGTTCCGGGCTGTCCGGCAGCGGGACCGCGACTGACGCGCTGTCCAGCATCGCATCGAATGCGAAGGGTTCGTGCGCGTTCCAGTGCCGATAGTGGCGCTGGCCCAATGGCGAAGCGACGTCGCCATGGGCGTAAGTCAGCGTCGTTCCCAGACCATGTCGTTCGTATCGGCAAGGCAGATCACTTAGAGAGCAGCCGTCCGCTGCGGCTAAGTGTTCCGAAAGGCGGATATAGGATGGAGAAAACGTTCGATTGCTCATCCAGATCAGTGAGCAGTGAAAAACGAGAGCTATAAATTCACAGTAAATCTCTCTCTTTAAGCAAGCTCTTCCGTGTGATGAGAATGAAAACGTTAAATGTAGGCCACGACGGCTTCGCCCAACTCGTACATCCATGCCGATAGGTGCGATGCGGCTAAGCTCAGCAAACTTAACAATGCCTTCGCCGACTGTTTCCATTTGATTAACGGCGCCGCAGATCGTTGACCAAGTGCCGACGGGCTGGTGACTGATCCCGTGACTCTCATCATTGGTCTGAGTGATATTGCGGATGCAGATGTGCCATAAATCGGTTTTGCCGATAGATTCGGGCAGCTTGTCGTCACTAAGCAGGCACTCTTCCCGAAGCAGACGTTTAAGCTTTGGATTGCCAAAGAAGTGAGCTGCATACGCGATTGGTAATTTCCTGGAATCCATCTCCGCTCCTTTCACTCCAGTTATCACTTACGGCATGTGCTCATGGTATCGCAGGCGCGGATGTCTGCGCTGCATCCGGTTTCATGGACACCGAGTTAGGCTACACCAGCTTCCCTTTCGAAGTCCACGGGGCTGAGCTAGTCCAAGATCGAGTGGCGTTGCATGTGATTATAGAAGCGTTAGATGTAATCGAACACATTGGCCCTGGCCTGATTGCGTGTGCAGAATGTTTTGCGTGCGATGCACTCGGTTTTGAGCGACGAGAAGAAGCTCTCCATCGCGGCGTTACGCCGGCCAACTGCGGGCTGCCTTTTCCATTCAGACCGCGGCAGCCAATATTGCTCCTATGACTATCAGAAGAAGTTGCAGACCTATGGCCTGCGGCCTTTGATGAGCGGAAGGGTAATTGCTACGATGATGCCTCTGTCGCGACGTTCTTCAAATCCCTGAAAGCCAAACTCATCTGGCGGCAAAGCTGGCCAACGAGGCGACAAGCAGAAGCTGCCATCATTCAATACATCAATGCGTTCTACAACACCCGTCGCCGTCATTCATATCTGAGCGACATCAGTCCGCCCACGTTCGAAACCAAGGTGACATAGTGAAATAGCTGATCGGCACGAAACCGTTACAAGTCTAGGCTGCCTAATGCGAGAGCCCTAGCCGCAGCCCGATTACTGCTCAGTTTTTCGACCCTCCAATCAGATCAGCGACAAGTCCGGCCCGCACCTTCTGAACCCATCCAAGCTGCTCCTGCGTCAGAACGCTTGACGCGGGCACATCCATGGTTGCGACCCGGTCGAGCCAGCCGAAGTGAACGGGGCTTTCTTCCGCTGACAAGCTGACGGTCGGGATGCCCAGCCGCTGACCGATCGCCTCGGCGATCGCGCGGACAGGCACGGCTTCTTCGGCAACGGCATGATAGCAACGCCCTGCCACTCCGCGTTTGAGGACATGCCGATAAAGCGCCGCGGCGTCGAGCCGGTGCACCGTCGGCCAGCGATTGAGGCCCTCGCCGACATAGACGGATATTCCCTTCTCGCGCGCGTGGTCGAGCAGGTAGCTAGCAAAACCCTGCCTGGTCCGGTCATGGACCTGCGGCATCCGCACAACCATCGGACGTATCCCGCGTTCGGACAGTGCCAATGCCGTCTGCTCCGATATCCTCGGCATGCCGTGGGCACCCGCGGGAGGCACATCGTCTTCGGTGGCGACGCGCCCGGCTATGACCGGGAGGCCTGACGTAACGATCAGCGGCCTTTCCGATCCTTCCAGCCCATTGCCGAGCGCCTCAATCGCCAGACGATCCATCTCGCAGCTCTCGGCCAGTCGGGAGAAGTCGTGATCGAACGCTGCATGGATTACCGCATCGGCCTGCTCCGCGCCCCGACGCAAGCCCGGTAGATCCGTCAGGTCGCCGCGATGCACGTTGGCACCCGCGGCGATCAGGGAGTCTGCGGCGTCATCGGAACGGGCAAGGCCCGTCACCGCATACCCTGCGGCAAGCAGGTCGGAGACGATCGCCGAGCCGACGAAGCCAGTCGCGCCGGTGATGAAGATGCGCATCACCAGGGAACCGTGCCGTCTTCGTTGGAAAAGCTGCCGGTGGGGCCGTCCTCGCCGATGAGCGCCAGCCGTACCGGCTCACGCGCACCTTCTTCCACGCTTCTCGTACCATTGAAGTTATTCAGCGCGGTGGAGGTAAAGCCCGGACACGCTGCGTTGACCTTGATGTTGGAGTCTTCGAGCGCCAGCGCGAAGGCAAGCATGACCGCATGCTCTGCGGTCTTCGATACGCTGTAATTGCCGAACATCTTGCGGTGAGGATTTTCGGGGTCGGAGTTCAGCGTGAGCGAAGCGCCCGAACTGCCGGTTATCACGATCCGGGCCGCCGGTGCCTTGCGCAGCAGCGGCAGCATCGCCTGGGTCACCGCGATCACGCCGAACACGTTCGTCTCGAACACAGTTCTGATCGCCTCGATCGGGGCGTCGGTCAGCAGATTGGTGTTCACCGCTTCGTCAAAATTCTGGTTCGGCTTCGCGCGCGAAATGCCCGCGTTGTTCATCAGGATATCCAGGCGGCCGAACTCGCTGCGAATGCGCTCAGCCGCCGCCGTGATAGACGCTTCGTCGGTGACGTCGATCTGAATTCCATGCGCGCGCTCGCCGATCTCCCGAGCGGCGGCTTCGCCATTGGCGAGGTCGCGCGAGCCGACCAGGACGGTCAAGCCCTGTGCGACGAGGTCCTTGGCGATCTGTAATCCGATGCCCTGATTGGCGCCGGTGACAAGGGCAATGCGGTCTTCAGCCATGACGATGTTCTCCTTGAAGGGGTGGCAGTGAACCGTTCACCGGTATAAGACAGTAAACGGAACATCTGTCCGTTACATACGGACGAGCGTTCCGTTTATCAAGGACTCAGAATGCGAGATGCACGACAGGACGAAAAATCGGGACTTGGAGAGTCTAGTTCGACCGATCGAAGGGTCCGCGCGGATGCCCGGCGCAACATTAACACGCTGTTGCAAACGGCGAAGGCAGTATTCGCGACGTCGGGGGTCGATACGCCGATGCGCGAGATTGCCGAGCAAGCGGGAGTCGGGGTCGGCACGATCTACCGTCATTTTCCCCAGCGCGGCGATCTCGTCGCGGCGGTTTTTCGCCATGAGGTCGATGCATGCGCCGATGCGGCGGCAAAGCTGGCGATAGATTATCCACCCGGCGAGGCGCTGGATCGCTGGATGCAGCGCTATGTCGATTTCATCGTCGCGAAACGTGGCCTTGCAGGCGCGCTTTATTCAGGGGCTTCGGCATTCGAAACGCTCCCCGCGTATTTTGACCAACGCCTCGAACCAGCGCTGCAGGGATTGCTCGACGGCGCTATCGCAACCGGCGAACTGCGCGGCGATGCCAGTCCGCGCGATTTGCTCCGCGCCGTCGCGAGTCTGTGCGCGCCTTCAAGCGACGGCGATCCTGCGCCCGCCAGGCGCCTGGTGGCGCTGCTGATCGACGGGCTGCGCTACCGCGCGACGTAATCGAGCATTCTATCCGTCTTCGCGTTCAACTAGAAGCGCGCGCATGGTTACGGGCGCGCGACCCAATAGCTGCTCCAGCGTCGGATCGACGGTCGCAAACTCGCCATTGCGGGCCGCGATGTAAAGTCCGAGCGCCATCTTCACGGTGCCCTCCGGCGCACCGCGCTCGGCCATCTTCGTTTTGAACGCGTCATCCGATAGCAACTTCCGGGCTACCGGTTTTTCCATTACCTCCGACGCGAGAGCCACGAGCGCATCGAGGTCGACCGCCTGTCCAGCGGTCAGCGCCGGGGTCGGTCCGTCGAACTGCCCTGCATTGGCAAGGATGATCGCATCGGCGTCGGCCAGATCGGCATGCGTGGTCCAAGACACTTCACCATCGGCCGGCGCCTCGATAACGCCTGCCTTTAGTCCATCGCCATGCATCATCAGGCCGCTCTCGGCGTAAAAGCCGTGGCGGAGCGACGTCCAAGCCAGCCCCGACTCCGCGAGCATCGCCTCGATCGCGGCATGATCGCGCGCGGGCGGGAACGCTGACGACGCGCTCGCGGCCATGTGACTGGTATAGACGATCCGCTTTGCACCGACGGTCTTTGCAGCCTCGATGGCGGTTCGGTGCTGCGCTAGAGGATCGCCGCCCGATGCGCGCGCATTGGACGAGACGATCAGAACTTGCTCCGCACCCTCGAAGGCGTGGAGCAGGCTGTCGGCATCGTCGAAATCACCTTGCCGGACGCGCACGCCACGTTCTTCAAGATCGGCGGCCTTGCCCGGGTCTCGGACACTGATCCCGACCTGATCGGGGGCGACGCGGTCGAGCAATCTCCGGACGATGAGACGGCCAAGGTGGCCGGTGGCGCCTGTAACGACGATCATGCGTGGTTCCTTGATGGTGACGATAAATTATCGCTGATAACAGTTTCTCGTTACCATCAGATATCCACGATAACAAGGCTGCCATATCGTCGGAACGCGTATTGAACTATAGAAGAACCATGACCCTGCCCAATGTGATCCCCGATAACCAGAATATCGACGATGATGTGCGCACGCGCATCATCGCGGCGGCAGCCAACTTGATCGCCGCAGGTGGACCCGACGCCGTCACCACGCGCGCGGCGGCGGCAGCGGCGCATGTCCAGGCGCCGACAATCTATCGCCTGTTTGGAGACAAGAGCGGGCTGCTCGATGCTGTGGCAGAGCATTGCCTGCGGCGCTACGTTTCGGAGAAGAGCGCGCGGGAACCAGACCCGGACCCCGTTCAGGACCTGCGTAATGGCTGGGACATGCACATCGCGTTTGGCCTTGCCCATCCGGGTCTGTTCAGCATCATGTACGGCGACGACAGGCCAGGGCGCGTCTCGCCCGCAGTTGCGGCGGGAATGGAAATTCTGCATCGCCGCGTTCGCAACATCGCGCTGATCGGGCGACTAAGGGTCAGCGAGGCACGGGCGGTTTCGCTGCTACATTCGGTCGGGAGTGGGACCATCCTCACCCTGATCGGTCAACCGGAGGAACAGCGTGACGCCGGACTTTCGGACTTTGCACGCGAGGCGGTCATGTCCGCGATCGTGAACGCGGCGAAGCCGTCGATCGACGGTGGAGCGAGCGAAGCCGCTGCAATGCTTAAAGCCAATCTCGACCTGACCTCTGTCCTGACTGGCGGCGAACGCCACCTGCTGACCGAATTGCTCGACCGAATCGCTGATGATGAGCAAGGGGTCTGAAAACGCCGGTCTAGGGACTGGCGGTTTCAACCGCTGAGGCCGCAACCTGCAATTGCCACGGACAGCCGGGAAGCGAAGATCATCAGGCCGGGTTTCCGACGGGACGGACCACGATCTCGGTCGTGTCGACATCTGCTGGCTGGATGATCGCGTGAAGGATCGCGCGACCGATTGCGTCAGGCTTCAGCGCGACCGCGCGGAAGCTCTCCATTTCGCGCCGTGCGGTTGCATCCGAGATACTGTCCGCCAGTTCGGACTCGACGACGCCCGGACAGACGCTCGTCACGCGAATGCGATCGTTTTCCTGGCGTAGGCCGTCAGAGATCGCGCGCACCGCGAATTTGGTGGCGCAATAGACCGCAGCGGTGGGAGATACCTGAAGACCGCCGATCGAAGCGATGTTGATGATGTGGCCAGCGCCCTGCGCGTTCATCGTCGGAAGCACAGCGGCGATCCCCCACAACACGCCCTTGATGTTGACATCGACCATGCGCTCCCACTCATCGACCTTCAACGCGGACATAGGCGAGAGCGGCATGACGCCTGCGTTGTTGACCAGTACGTCGATGCGCCCAAATTCGTCGAGCGCGGTTTGCGCGAACGCGGCCACGTCCTCCCGATCGGTGACGTCCAGACGATGCGTGCGGGCGCTCCCGCCCGCTGCCGTGATTTCGGATGCGATGCGTTCGAGACGATCGGTCCGCCGTGCGCCGAGCACGACCGTCATACCTGCGCCCGCCAAAGCGCGGGCCGTAGCTTCGCCGATGCCGCTGCTTGCACCGGTAATGAGTATGATCTTGTCCATGACCCTGCACCTCCTTGCGAGGTAGAATGTAGGCAAGCGGCAGGTGCGTGGCTATTGCGCTAATCGGACATGACTTGGTAAGCAAAACTTAACAATGACGCTTGACCTCAACGCCCTCACCACACTTGCCACCGTCGCCCGCGCGAAGAGCTTTCGGGCCGCGGCCGACCAGCTCGGCGTCAGCCGATCGGCCGTAAGCCAAGCGGTGCGCAAAGTGGAGGACGCGCTCGGCACGGCGCTGCTGCGCCGCACTACGCGCAGCGTCACCTTGACTGAAGCGGGCGAGACGTTGCTGGAGAGGATTGCGCCTGCGCTTGCCGAGATCGACGCCGCAACCCAGGCCGCGTCTGACCGAGATGGGCAGCCGACCGGCCTGTTGCGCCTGGCGGTCTCCTCCATTGCCGAAGCCTTCCTGTCAGGGGATCTGCTGGCATCGTTTCGCAGCGCCTACCCGGGCGTGCGTCTCGATATCCTTGTGACCGACGAGGAATTCGATATCGTCTCGGGCGGCTTCGATGCAGGCGTAAGGTTGGGCGAAGTGATCGAACGCGACATGATCGCAGTGCCGGTCAGCGCCGAACAGCGCCAGATCGTCGTCGCGGCCCCGGCCTATCTCGCGATCAATGGGTCACCAGCCCATCCGCGTGATCTGACGGGGCACCGTTGCATCGGCTGGCGACCGTCCGCCGATGTAGCGCCGTACCGCTGGGAGTTCATGGAGGACGGGCGCGAGTTCGATGTGGCGGTCGAGCCTGAGGTCACCACCAACGACATGGGGTTGATGATCAGAATGGCAGTGGCCGGTGCCGGGCTGACCGTCGGCATGGCGGATACCTTCGCGCCGTCGCTAAGCAAAGGCGCGCTGAGCGCGGTGTTGGAACCCTATTGCCCAGCCATTCCGGGGTTCTTCCTGTTCTATTCCAGCCGGCGCCACATGCCACCTAAACTGCGCGCGCTGATCGATCATGTGCGCGACTGGCGTCGCCTCTAGCAGCGACCATCCGATCAGCCATGAGCCTATCAGCGGTCACGATCCGGACCGCAAACGGGTGAACCCTGTCACAGGGGCAACGTCGTAAACTCGATCCGCCGCAACAGGACATCTGTCCTATGGGTTTGTACGCTTTCGATGCGGTCGAGTTTCCCGGCCTGAAAGCACAGGTAGGATTCGAGGTCGTGCGTCACAACGCGAAGCACCAAACCGTCCAGCGACTTCCGAAACTGTCGTCAGGCGTTGCGCAAAATGTCGCCGAGCGCCTCCGCCAAAAAATCGGCCACGCGGCGGATACGCGCGTTGCTGTGAACCTCTTCGTGCATGACCAACCAGACCGGCATGGACGGGAGGCGCACGTCTATGTCTACGCGCTCAAGTTCGGGATGACGGCCTGCAATCAGAATCTGGGCAAAGCCGACGCCCGCTCCGGCCAGCAGCAGGTTCCAGTAAACCATCTGATCGTCGCAGCGGACAGGAAAGTCGTCCCGCTTCGCCAAATGTCCGTGCGCGGCATACGCCTTGATGATGGCGTCATCTCGATCGAAACCAATGACGTCGTGCGCAGTCAGATCATCCCAATTTTCGATCCGGCCGCGGCGGGCAAGGTAAGGGCGAGCGCCGAACATGCCGATCGGAGCTTCCCCCAGCTTACGCGCGATCAGAGCGTTCTGCGTTGGATCGATCATGCGGATGGCGATGTCGGCGTCTCGGCGCAGCAGGTTTTGAGTAAAGTCCGACGCGACGATCTCGATCTGAATGCTGGGTTCGGCGTCTCGCAAGGCGACGAGGATCGGCGGCAGCACAAGATTGGCGACGATGACCGACGCCGTGATGCGCACGGTTCCCGTCAGCTGCTGCGAGCGGCCTTGGGCCTTGAGCGTCAGGGCCTGGGCGGCCTTGCCCATCGCGCGGGCGTCGTCGATCAAACTCAGCGCCGCCTCGGTTGGCTCGAGCCCATGCACAGAGCGCGTGAACAGGGTGACGCCGATTACCCTCTCCAGTTCTCGGACGTGCCGACTCAGCGTTGGCTGGCTCATCGCGATGCGCGTCGCAGCCGCCGACAATGAGCCGGTTTCGATGACCGCGAGAAACGAGCGCAACAGCGTCCAGTCGATGGCATTCATTTATGGAATGATCATATGTCTATTCCGCGGGTAAATATGCAGAAATGGGCCATTAAGTCTCCAAATGTCAACAACGGAGACCGCATCATGTCTGGAACGGTCAAGGGGGCGCCGAAAATGCTGCTGCGCCTCGAAGCCCTGTTCATCGTTATCGCAGCATCGATGGCTTATGCCCACTTGAGTGTAAGTTGGTGGCTGTTCGCTGCCTTGTTCCTCGTGCCCGACCTTTCCATGCTGGGTTATCTCGCCGGGCCCAAGACGGGGGCCGCGCTCTATAACGCCGGGCACTGGTACGGTCTGCCCATGGTCTGCATCGTTTGCGGCCTATTGCTAGCACTCCCCTGGGTCCTTGCGGGCGGCCTGATCTGGGCCGCGCATATCGGAGTCGATCGTGCCTTTGGCTACGGCCTGAAATATCCCGAGGGCTTCGGCGTCAGCCATTTGGGGCTGATTGGAAGGGCCCGCCGAGCGCAACATCAGTTGACGGGTAATCCTCGATAATTGTCCCGATTTTTAGAGACTTTGCTGAGCGTCGCGCAAAAGTCGTCAGGGCGGCCACCTATCTCCGGACGGGGGCTTCCTGCCCAGGGCACATAATCCAGGTTTTAAGCCCCAAGAGGGCGAGTGCCGCATCGATCTGGCGCTCGAAGACATCGGGGCCGGGTGACCCTGTCCCAAGGATCAACTCCTGATACGCATCGCCCAGCGAGAGATGAATGATCTGCTGGGCAAGGTGCGGCGCTGTAGCCAAATCATGCGCTGCCAAAATCTGCTCGATCGCGGCCCGAAGCGGTCGATACCCTGCCTCCCAGAACAAACGCCCCAATTCAGGCATCCTGCCGGCCTCCGCGACTATGGCGCGGTAAAGATGGATGCTGTCGGAGTCGGCGACGCCGTCGGTAAACGCCAGCAATAGTTCGCGTAGCCGTTCGCCGGGCGGCAATGAATTCGGCGGTGGCGCAATCACCTCGGGCACGCACATCGCCTCGACCAGCGCCTCGACGAGGGACTCTTTCGACCGGAAATGGCGATAGATGGTCTGCTTCCCTACTCCGGCTTCGGCGGCGACCCCATCCATGGTGCCTTGCGCAAAGCCATCGCGCATGAATACGGCACGCGCGCCTGAAAGAATGGCGGCGCGCTTGGCTGGGTCCAACGCGCGTCCCGATCGCCGCCCCGAATTTATCTTCATGAAAGACCCTTGACGAGACCGATTGGTCTCGCCATCTGATTGGAACGAGACCGACTAGTCTCGCTAAAAGACGGAGATTCCCATGTCAACCGATCCTATCACCCTTGGTTACCTTTTCGCCGAGATCGTATCCGGTCACGACCTGTCGCGCTTTGATGAAATCGTCGCGCCCGACTATGTGAACCACAACCAATTCGCCGGGCCCGGTTTGGAGGGAGTCAAGACGACCTTCGGTGGCATTCTTGGCGGCGTGCCCGACCTCAAGGTGCTCGCCGAAGACGTTTTCGTCTCAGCCGATGGTGCCCGCGTTGTCGGTCGCTACCGGTACGAGGGTACGCACACCGGAAGCTTCCTCGGCTATCCCGCGACGGGCAATGCCTTTACGATGCGCTCGATCGACATCTGGCGGGTCGAGGACGGGCACTTCGTCGAGCATTGGGACGAACTGAACACCCTCGACATGTTTATCCAGGTCGGCGCTGTACCGCCGCCTAGTCAGCCAAAGTGAGCCCGGCTTCGCCATGCGACGAGCTTGCAAGGCCGTGAGTGACCAGCCGCGTCAGATCGGACAGCTACGAGATCGGTAGGGCTGCGACTTTGCCTAGTGCGACCGACGTCGGGAGCGAGGTTGCGTCAGCGACCGGAGGGGCCTTGGCACGTTCGCTCAGGATCTGATTAAGCTGAAACCGGCATTCTCAGCAGGCTGGTTTGCCGCAGACACTAAAAACTCTCATTCCGGCCCCGAAGCGTTGACTTGGTGTGCATCATAATTGGACCGCGATATCGCGATCTTTGAATGGTTCTCTCCCGCCCATTTTCCGAGAGACTTTATCACGGACCACAAGGAAACGCCGAGTGGGGGCAGCGCGTAATCGACCCTTGGCGGCACTGAAGGTGTCACGTGCCGGGAAACGAGCCCGTCGCGTTCGAGGGACTTTAGCGCACGGCTCAGCATGCGCTGCGTGATGCCGTCGGTCTGTCGTTTGAGGTCGTTGAAGCGAAGCGGGCCATCGCCCAGCAGGATAACGATCAGCATAGACCATTTGTCACCGATCCGTGCCAGAATATCGCGGGCGGGTGCGCAGCCCGACACTTCATGTGCATCGGCAGCCCTGTCCGCCACCGTCAGTCGGCGCGACACCATGCTAATCGTTTCAGCTTGCATGAATCTTCATAGCATCATCGCAGGCGTGATGACAGCGCCGCATGAAACGTATCCCCGATCAGGCGGGCATCCGTCGACCGAACGGTATCATCGTTGTCCCCCCTTATGCGGACTGAATAAGACATTACCTGACTTGACGAGATCAAGCGACCGCCAAGGCTAGCAATGGCCGGACTTCAGGAGTGCAGAAATGCCCGAACTCACAGACCATATTCCTTGATGCCGCCAGGCGGCAGGGGAAGACACCCGCCCGCTAGTCTGCACGGCAGGTTGGTGCCGGCGCGGTCAATCGCCCCACTCGACATCGATGCTTATGCCCCTTTCAACGCGCAGGAGTTTTACCGCACTTTCAGGCATGAAACGCAGCGCGCCAACGGCATTCGTCAGCATTATGTGATTGGCGGTTCGGGTCCCACAATCATGCTGTTGAACGGCTCGCCCGAAACCTGGTTTGCCTACCACAAGGTCATGCCAGCGCTTGCCCGTGCAGGCTACACCGTCATCGCCGTGGACGTGCGCGGCACCGGCGCGACCGACAAGCCTGACAAGGGCTACGATGCTGGTTCGCTCAAGGACGATCTACGCGCCTTGCTGCAAGCGCTCGATCTGACCGATGCAGTGAACCTTGTCGCTTGCGACATTTCTGCGCGTGCCGCCTATGCATGGGTAACAGAGCACCCTGAAGAGGTCCGCCGGCTGATCCTCTACGAAACGCTCCTGCCGGGATTCGGACTCGAACAGGCGATGAACGTGGCCGAAGGCGGTTCCTATCACTTAGAACAGCGAGATCATTAGTCGTTATATTTGTAAGCTCAAGCAGGGCCTTGACTCTAGAACCGAAGCGAGCGCGCAAAAGATCACTTCCAACCACATCAATCCTCGCTTCTCATTTCCTGAGCCAATAAAATGATTATATTGGGTAATCGATTACCAATCGCTGCAGCTATCGGCGATATTGCTCATGGTTCTTTGCCGACTATCGGTGGTTGATGGATATTGTAGTGGAATCTCATTTCAATCAGCGCACACTCAAGCTAGTCACAGGCTTTTGACTCTGTCCTGTAATACCAAGAACCGCTGCTTGTCCACGTGCCGCTTCTTCAGACACCATCGGTTTGAGCAAGCGGTAACGCGTTCTCTTCTTGGCTAACAGGTTGGAAAGCGTTCGGCTCGACTTCATAATTGCGGACGAAATCGCGTGGAACCTCCGGGCCCCAGCTGGCGAGACTGTCCTCCATCCCGTAGTTGGTTGGCGTCCACAGTGTATGGTCGTCAATGTGATCCATGTCGGAAAAATACTCGAACCAAGAGCCCCAGGGGTCTTGGATGTAATGAAAAAAGTTTGAGCCAATGGTGTGGCGGCCGAAACCCCAGTCACCTCGCCCAGATTTGGCGAGCAGCGCTCGCCCGCCGCGTCCGACCTCATCTGGATCGCCGACCTGAAAACTAGCGTGATGAAAGCCTATCCCCGGCGATTTCGCGAACGCAAGGACGTGGTGATCGCTTTCTTTTCGAGCGCAGGTAAACGCGATCACGTCCTGAGCATGGTCCGCAAGCCCCATACCGAGCGCCGTGGTCACGAACTCGACGCTCTTCATGACGTCGGGCGAGAAGACCAGGACGTGCCCTAGACGAAGAGGCTTGGCCGCCGCGTAACTACCCTGCGGGAGGATCGCCGAACGGCGCTTTCGGACGACCCGCCCGGGCGCGTTAATTTCGAAGAGCTTGACCGCTTGCAGCTCAGGATCAGCGGCCTGCTCTGCAAGGTGGATAAGCATCCCGTTGGGGTCCAAAACCCATAAGCCATTTCCCTCGAACCCCTCCGGCGCCGCGACGACCTGCCCACCGGCGGCTGCTACCTGTCGGGCGATGCCATCCAGGTCATCGGCGCGCAGCGAGACGTGATGCAGGCGCTTCCGCGCGAAGCCACCCAGCAGGATGATCGTATCCCGATCCTGACCCTCGCACCGCAGGCGCGCGATTTGGCCGCTGCGCTCCACGATGAGTCCGGCGTCGGTGTAGAACTTGATGCCCGGCTCAACGTCCGGAACCTCGAGCGTCACCGACAATGCGTTGAGAACAGCCATGATCTTTTCTCCTAGGCCGCGGCCACTTTGTTCTCGATCACGCCGACGCCGATCACCTCGCAGCGCACGACGTCGCCGGGCTGCAAAAACCGCTGCGGGTCCATGCCGATGCCAACCCCTTCCGGCGTACCCGTGGCGATCAGGTCACCGCTTTCGAGCGTGAACGCGGCCGAAAGATAAGCGATTTGCGCCCACACATTATGAATCATGTGGCGGGTGCTGCTCTCTTGCCGCAGCTCGCCATTGACCCAGGCGCGTAGCGTGAGATCGTGGGGGTCGGCGATCTCGTCGGCAGTGACGATCCATGGGCCGATAGGCCCATGCGTATCGAACGACTTGCCCATCGTGAATGTCGGCGTGTGGAACTGCCAATCGCGCGCCGAGACGTCGTTAGCGACGAAATAGCCGAAGATATGCCCGGGCGCGTCCGCCTCGCGCACATTTCGTGCCGGACGGCCTATTACCACGCCAAGCTCGACCTCATAGTCCAGTTTCTCGGTCGGACCCGGCTCGATGATGTCATAGGGACCGACGATGCACGTCGTCTGTTTGTTGAACCAAGTCTGGTATTTCGACCGCGCGACGCCGAGCTTGTCCGACTCCTCGACATGTTTGGCGTAATTCATCCCGATTGCGAGATATTTGCCCGGCCTTTCGATCGGGACCAGGAGCCGCGTGTCGGCCAGCTTGCGCGTCGGAGCGTGCCTGTCCACGAGCACGGTGAGTTCTGCCAGCGCCGCTTCACCCGCCGCGGCAATTTCTTGAATGGTCCACCAGTGGCTGCCGGCCGCGACAAGATCGACGATACCGTCAGCTTTGACGGCGCCGAGCCGGGGCCCGGTATCTTCGTAGCGAACAAGTTTCATGCCGCTTGCGCTCCCGCGACTGACGGCAAACCAAACAATTTGCAGGCATTCTCTCGCCCAATCTTCCGTCGATCGGTTTCGCTGATCGCTGCGCTGTCGAACCAGCGGGCCGCGTGGCCAACCTCTTCGAACGGGTAGTCGGTTGAGAACAGGATCCGGTCTGCGCCTATTTCAAGTATCGAGCTGACCAGCGATTGCGTTCTGAAGTTTCCGGCGACTGTGATGAAGAAGTTTTCGGAAAAATACTCCGATACCTTTTTCTTGGCGGGATAGCCGAGCGGCGACCAGGCGATGCGCTCGTCGATGCGGTAAAGGGAAAAGGGCAGGGACTCGCCCAAATGCCCGAGAATTATCGTTAGGGCGGGGAATTGATCGAACAAGCCGCTTCCGATCAAGCGGAGCGCATGTAGACCCGTTTCCGCACCGAAACCATAAGCCGGCCCGATCAGCCAGGGATGTCCTTCATACGCCTTGCGCTGGCTCGGTTCACGAGGGTGAAGATAGAACGGCACCTTCAGCCGCTCGACCACTTCCCAAAACGCCCAATACTCGTGCAGGTCATAGTAGCGCGCGTTGTCGGCGGAATGGAGTTGCGAATAGCCGTTGACCAACGCCCCCTTCATCCCGAGCGTCGTGACGCAGCGTTCAAGCTCGCGTGCGGCTTCGTCGGGATCCTGCATGGGCAGTGCTGCGAACCCTTGGAAGCGGTTAGGGGCCTTGGCGATTTCGTTGGCAAGAAGGTCGTTGGTACGCCGAGCCAATTCGGCGGCCGCCTTCTTGTCGAGAACCGCCTGCACTGCGGGGCTGTTCAACGACAGGATCATGATCTCAATTCCGTTTTCGTCCATCTCCCTCAACCGCAGCTGTTGAATATCCAGCAGCTGCGCGCGGAGCTCGCGCCAGCGATCCTTGCCGACGAAGTTCTCGGAGTCTCCGAGTGTGTCGTCAATTGCGAAATGCTCCTCGAGCGCGATTTTGCCGTCCATGTCTGCTCCTGAGTGAGTAAGGCTTGCCCCCGCATCCGCGGTCGGTCGATGAGCTCATTCAGCTGGGCCGCGGCATCTGGAAGCAGCTGTCGTCGGTAATCGAGAAATAGTCGGCCGCGCCGCCACCTCGCAAAATGGGGATTGCACTGGTCGTTCGATACAAGCCATCGACGATGTGGGCCTCATCAATATGGACTTGGACGATCTCGCCGAGGACGAGCGAATGGGAACCGGGCGTGCCGCCCAAACCGCGGACGGAAACGATGTCCGTAACCTTGCATTCCATCTGGACTGGGCTGCCGGCAACGCGGGGCGCGGCGATGTCTATCGACGGCAGCGCCATCAGGCCGGCTAGCGCGAATTCGTCGACGTCTGGCGAAACGGCCAGCGATGTCACGTTCATGGGCTCGGCATGGGCCCGGGTGACCAGGTTCCACGTAAACTCGCCGGTCTCGCGTGCATTGCGTAAAGTGTCGGCTCGATCGTCGGGTGCAAAACCTAAGACCGGCGGTAAGTAGCTGAACATGTTGAAGAAGCTGAAGGGTGCAATATTCGCGACGCCGTCCGTACTTCGCGTGGCGATCCAACCGATCGGCCGCGGCGCGATGATGGAGTTCAGCGGGTTGTGGCATAGTCGATGACCATCTCCTGGCCGGAACGTATGAAATCGTTGTTCTTTAGCGTCTGAGGTCATTCGGCAGCACCTAAATGATGGAGCGGCTGTTGCCGCCGTCGATGGCGAGGGTCTGGCCCGTCGTGAAGGCGGAGCGCGCGGACACCAGAAATGCGACCGCGTCGGCGATCTCCTCAGGGCGGGCGATCCGGCCGAGCGGAATGCTCGCAGCGACGCGCTCAATCTCCTCCTCGACGGTAGACCCGCTATGAACCGCTTCGCTTGCCGCGATCTGTCGGGTTCGATCGGTCGCGGTCACGCCGGGCATGACCTGATTGACCCTGATGCCGCGCGAAGCCAGCTCATTGGCCATCTGCTTCGACAAGGCCGAAACCGCCGAGCGCATCGCCGATGAGAGCACCGAGCCGTTCCTGGGTTCCCGGACCCAGGTAGACGTCATGAAAACAATGGAGCCGGTGCCGCGGCCAACCATGTGGGCCGCCGCCGCCCGAGACAGCTGGACTGCCGGTCGCAACAGCTTGGCATACGCGTCCAGCCAGTCCTCATCGGTCGTCTCGGTCGCCGGCATCAGTCGGGGGCCGGGCGAGTTGCTGACTAGGATGTCGAGCTGGCCGCAGCGGTCGAGCACCTCATGCACAAGGCGCTCTCCGCTACCGGATTCGGAAAGATCGGCGGGAAGCGCGATGATCTGATCCGCAGCGCGGGGTGTAAGCCTGGACAGTCCGTCAATAGCAGCGATTAGCGATGGTCCCTCGCGCGCGCTAACCGCAACCTTTACGCCCTCCAGGACTAACCGCCGAGCGATCGCGTAGCCGATGCCGCGGCTGGCTGCGGTGACGAGAGCGACCTGTCCGTCCAGTTCGAGGTCCATCACGCGATCTCGCGCTGGAATTGTTCGGCGAACAGCTCAAAAACCTCACGCCGTGGCACGGCCCCGAGATGAGGCGTGCTGCCCAGGACCATCAGCTCGGCGTCGTTCGAACGGTTGAGAAGGTTCCACATCGGCAAGTCGCCGCCATTGGGATCAAGGTAAGAAACGAACCTCGTCCATGTATCTGCAAGGCGCGCTGCGATGCCGCGGTCGGTGTCGTTCCACTCCCACGGCCGGACATCGAGATTGTCCCATACGTACGGCAATTCTGCCGAGTGAAACGTGCCGTACTCCTCTCCGCCATCGGGCGGCGGAAGAAGGTCGGCCGGCAGCGGCAGCCGGTGGTCGAACTTGTAGAGCCAGGTCGGCGCGCGAGCCGTTTCGGCGTGGGTCCGCGCCCAGTTCCATACCGGGTAGGCGAAACGCCGATCTCCAACTAGCTGCCGGCGCGATACAGCGCCGCCGGGGTGGGACGCGGCAGGATAGGTTCGCTCCAGCAATGGCGCCGCGCGGCCCGGCTGCATCGCCGCCATCATGTCCTCGGCCACTTTCGGCGTGGCGAAAAGGCTTCCCTCATCCTGGTTCCAGCCCACGAGAAGGGGAATGGCCGCTTGGCGTCCACCGACGAAGGCGTCGGTCGTGTCTTCGACCAGCAGCGCGCCGTCCACAATCACGCCCTCTGGTGGGATCGCCAGAAATGCTGTCGCGGGTAGGGCGCGCAGATGTGCGACGGAACCACCAAGGGTCCTAACCGCCTCCGATCCGCGGTCGGCGGCCTCTCGCTGAGGGGTCATGCGGCCTTCGGCGCGAAACACGCCCGCGATGCTCTGCCCGATCGCAGCCCGGAAGAGGCCGCGTGCCGCTGGCGCGGCCATCAGATGCGTGACGATCGCAGCGCCCGCTGAGTTGCCCGCGATGGTAACGCCCAAGGGGTCACCGCCGAACGCGCCGATGTTCTGTTGCACCCAACCGAGCGCGGCGACGACATCCTGTAGGCCATAATTGCCCGAGGCGCCGTGCGGGCTCTCCTCAGCCAGTTCTGGAAGCGATAAAAAGCCCAGTGCGCCAAGCCGCATATTGATCGTGACGACTACGACCCCGCGTGCGGCGAGGCGGGCTCCCTCGAACAAGTCCTGGCCGCCATGTCCGACGCGATTGGCGCCGCCATGGATCCAGACCATGACCGGCAGATCGGCTCCCCTCGTACAGTCGGGGCTCCAAACATTGAGGTAGAGGCAGTCCTCGCTGGTCACCAGCGGCCGCGCGTCGTCGAAGTTGAGCCGGTACATCAGCGACCGACGGGGCGGCAACTCTTGTATTGGTGCGGGGCCGAACTCAAGGGCGAACCGCGGGCGCTCCCATTCGAACATCGGCTCGGGCGCGCGCCAGCGGAGCGGCCCAATCGGCGGCCGGGCGTAAGGAATGCCCTTGAACACGCTGACACCGCGCTGCATCCGGCCGACGACGTCGCCGTTGGTCGTGGAGGCTCGGATGAGTTCGGTCTCGACATCCGGATGCTGCGAAGGTCGCATCAGGCGGCGATCGCCAGATCGCGGGTCCGGAGGCGCTCGCTTGGACGCTTGTGGAACTGACCGTCCCGCATGATCATCGAAAGCCGGGCCGTATCCTGGAGGATCTTGATGTCGGCTGTCGGGTCTCCCTCGACGAGTAACAAGTCTGCCAGATACCCTTCGCGCACCAAGCCGAGCTCGTCGCCCATGCCCATAAGGTATCCGCCATTCTCGGTCGCGCATCGCAGCGTTTCGGCGGGCGTCATGCCGAACCAATCGACGAACAATTCGAGATCACGCGCGTTTTGGCCGATCGGGCTGACCGGCAAGCCGTAATCACTTCCGGGTACGAGCCGGATGCCGGCAGCGATCAGCTTTGGTACCACCTCAAGAAGACTGGCCTTGCCGATTTCGGCTTCCATCCCCTCCGAGGGCGCCGCGCCCATGTTGAACATCATCCAGAAGCTACCCGGCGACGGCGCGATGAAAACCTTGTCCTTGACAGCGGCGAGCGCCGCGACGGTCTCATCGTCCATATAGGTCGCGTGGTAGATGACCCGAAACCCGTGCCGGAGCGCCATCTGGATCGCTTCGGACGAATGGGCATGCGCCGTGAGCCACAGGCCGCGTTCACGGGCCACCTCGCCTGCCGCCGCGACTTCCTCCTCTTTAAACTCCAGCAAACGCGAGCTGTATTCGACCAGCGCGCTTTCACCCGAGATCGGCATCTTGATGACGTCGACGCCGACATCCGCCATCTCGTGCACGAACGCTCGGATTTTGTCGGTGATCGGCTCGCGATCCTCGACATTCACGTGCTGCGTCGACGACACAGAGCTGATGTGGGCCGACGCCGTCTGCATCGTCGCGGCGCTCACTTCCCAAGACGTGGCACGGATGCGTGGGCCGGGCATCCAGCCTTCGCCGACTGCTTTGCGCAGCGCCACTTCGACGCGGGGCCGGCGGTTCCCGCCAGAATAGATGCTGGTATACCCATGGTCGAGCATCACGCGCGCGTTGTGGCTGATGATGAGCGCCTGTTCCTCCTCGGGCTCGGTACGGTTCGATTTGTGTTCCACCGTCGAGCCGAGGCCGAGGTGCGTGTGCCCGTCGATGAGGCCCGGCATCAGCGTCGCACCGGCCGCAGCGATGATCTGCGCGCCGTCGCAGTCGGTCGGGTCGATGTGCTCGGCGACCCGAATGATCCGGTTGCCATCGACCAGAACGTCGGCTTTGCGGGGTGAACTGCCGGTGCCGTCGAACACCTGTGCATCTAAGATCAAAGTCTTCATCGGATCGGTCCTCAAGAGAGCAAGTCAGGCTGGTGGAGCGGAAAACAGCCCCTCATCGGGAGTGTTGAACAACTGCTGCATGATTTCTTCACTGTAAGGGTTGGATGTACCCCAAGTATCGATGACGGCAGGGTCGGTGATGTCTCGGTGCAAAGGCTCCCAAGCCTCGTCGACGTGGCTCATTCCAGTCGTGTACTCGACGATGTTCCCCGCTTCATCCAAGAAGTATGCGAAGGTGTTCTCGCCGTTCTTGTGGCGGCCGGGGCCCCAGACGAGCTTCCCGCCGCCCCGGCGCATTCGCCCAACACCCTGCAAGAATTCGTCGATTCCGCGCATGTCGAAAGACACATGATGCATGGCGACGTGCGGAGCCATCGCAACGCCCAAGACGTGGTGTTGCGGATGTTTGCACCGCATGAACCAGAGCATGGTGCGGCCATAGGCCTCGCCGGTTTCGACGACTTGGAAACCAAGGTTATCTTTGTACCACTCAACCGTCTCATCGGGTGTCGGCGAGTTGATGACGCAGTGCGAGAGCTGCACCGGAATAGATTCGCCCTCCTTCAGGTCACGATACGTACGCTCCTTGATGTCGGCTGATACCTCGACGGCGCGACCATCGCAGTCGAAGAACCTGATGCCGTAGCCGCCTCCCGGGGTTTGGAGCTCGTGCGGGGCCGCGATCATTCGGACACCGCGAGACTCAAGATGGGCGTGAAGCCTGTCGATCTCCGCGCGATCCGAGGCGCCGAACGCAATGAGATCCGCGCGCTTGCGCTCGTCTTCACGCAAACGAATGACATACTGCTCGGGCGAACCCGCAGCCGCGAGATAATACACGCCGTTTTGTTCCGCGACCTCGGTCAGGCCCCACTGGTCGGCGTAGAAGTGCCTTTGTTCTTCGAGTTGGGGCATCGCGAAGCCGACGTGCCGAAGATGGGTAATGATGTTCATGTCAGGCATCGGTGCTCTCCATCGCGCTGGTAATCCGCGCTTTGCTCTCGTTTTCCGCCGTCCAGCCGAGCAGTTTTGCCATAGCTCCGGATAGGGCGGCGACAGGATCCGCTGGCATCGTGCTGGCGCGCCAACCGACGATGAGGTCTGGGCGTACGAGGACGCAGCCGTCATCTTCGATCTCGCGAACGTTGAACCAGTCGAGATAGGGATCTTCGAAGTCGAGCCCAGGGCCGACAAGCGCGACGTCGATGGCAACTCCGGTGTCGTACGAGACCTGTTGCGCCGCCTGCTTCCAGGCTTCGCCTCCGTGCGACGAAAATAGGAAGAAGCGCGTCTTTCCCGCTAAATCGAGCGTCGACACAAGCGGGCCCGGGCGGCGGGTCACCAACCAGCCATGGGGGAGGGCCGACCCTGGACGGGTGCTAGGCCGGTAGAATAGCTCGGTATCCAGCCCCGACGATCCCGCGCTCGCCGGGTCGGCCGTGTCGTCCGCGATCGCCTCCGAGCGATATGAGCGCGCTAGCTCGACGCCGTGCGCCTCGCCGTTGTACCGGGTGTCGAGCAGATGTTGCCGCAGCGCGAGGCGACCGTCTTCGGTGGACAGCTTAGCATCGACATCGGCTTCGCTGTAAAAGTTGAAGAGCCCGCCGCCTAGGAAATCGTTGAACGTATTGCCCTGCCACATGCTCAAGTTCGCGCGCGCAACGATCTGCTTGGCAACCGGTTGTCGCTCCGCGTCATAACTGTCGAGCAAGCGGGGGTGCGCAGTGCCTTTGAGAACCAGCGCCAGCTTCCAGGCGAGATTGAAGCCATCTTGGATGCAGGTGTTAGACCCGAGTGCGGCCGCGGGCGGATGGCGGTGGACCGCATCGCCCATGCAGTGGACGCGTCCCACCGAAAGACCGGTCGCGTGGATGTCGTTGATCGACCACTTCGATACGCTGAGGACTTCGATCGACAGATCGTGCGCCGCGGGATCGCCAATCGCCTGCCGGATGCGCTCGCGCAACTGGTCCGTGGTGGGTTCGGGGCCCGCGTAGCTCGGGGGAATAAAGATCGCGACGAGCCATTTATTCCAAGGGCGTACCATGCGAAGTACGACAGGACCCGCCCATTCGGCGACGCCGGCCTGCAGGATCATGTACAGCGAACCCTGACGGTGCGCAGTGTAGGCTGAGAGATCCATGTCACACAGGATGTTGTACGCCGACCCCAGGCCGCCATTGCCGACGAGTTCAAGCCCTAATTGCTCGACGACCCGGCTGTTCGCCCCGTCGGCGCCGATTAGGTACTTGGCATGAACCTTGATTTCTTGCTGGTCTACGCCGTCCAGCAGCTTTGCCGTGACACCGTCATCGTCCTGCTCGAAGGATAGCAATTCCGTCTCAAATCGTACGCTTGAGCCAAGCCGGGTCGTTTCGGCGAGCAAAATGGGTTCCATTTTGCTTTGTGGCAAATCGGCGAAGGAACACGGGCTGGCAGTGAGCACGTCTCCCATGCGTGTCGGGTTGTTGCCCCACGCCCATTGGCGGGCCAGCTCGTCGCCCGCGAGGCCGCGCAGCCAAAAGGTGTTCGCGATCCGTTGCCCAGGCGAGGCGACCGCAAGACAGTCCTCCTCCAGCCCCGCGTCGCGCAGCGATTCCATGGTGCGTTGATTGACTATGTGGGCGCGGGGCGTGTCGGCAGTGCCGCGATTACGAGATATGACAAGCGCGCGGATCCCATACTTGCTGAGGAACATCGCAGTTGCTGCTCCGGCAGGACCGGAACCAACGATCAGAACATCTACATTCACGGACCGCTCTCCCGAGTGCTATTTTCGTCAAAGGCACCAGTTTTCGAGCGACCGGCAACCATTTGCGTTTTCTTGCCAACGGTTGCTATTTACCCCTCGAAATTGGGACAAGACCTGCGATCAACGTAGGTTTGAGACTCATAGGATAGCCGGCGTGATGGTAAGTGACTCGCACGACATCAAGGAAGGCTCGTTGGCTGATTTCTTGCGAGCCAAGCGGGCGCGGTTGCAGCCCAAGGACGTAGGATTGTCTGACGGCCGGCGCAGGCGGACACCTGGGTTGCGTCGCGAGGAGCTTGCCGATCTTGCCGGGGTCGGGGTGTCCTGGTATACCGCACTGGAGCAAGGCCGCGACATCAACCCGTCCGACCACCTCCTGCGCAGCCTCGCCGTCGCGCTGAAGCTAACACCTGCGGAGGCGCAGCATCTGTTCTTTCTGTCGGGGCGTCACCCGCCCGCGGAGTTCGTGGTGTCCTCGAAGACCGTCAGCCCCGGCCTCAGGACGATGGTCGAGCTGCTGAACCCGCGTCCGGCGCTCATTGCCAACAAGCAGTGGGACTGGCTGGTATGGAACGACGCTGCGGATATTTTCTTCGAAACAGATTCCGATGCGCTGGACGGCGGGCACGCCCGCAACACGCTTTGGCAGACGTTCAAAGGCAAGCGTACGATGCCGGACGCCGATTGGGAGGCGTATGCGCGCCTGTTAGTCGGGCGGTTGCGGGCGTCGCCTCATTTCTCGTCTCAAAACGATTGGTTTAAGGACCTTGTCCGACAGCTGATGGACGAAAGTGAGGATTTCCGGAGAGTTTGGAATCGGTACGAAGTCGCGGATATTTTCGAGGCGCGACAGATCGTCCACCACAGTGAGTTTGGCCGGGTGTCAGCGGAGGTGCTGACATTTACGATACCGGCGATGATCGACGCGTGGCTCGTCGTGTTCCTCGTCGATCATGATGTCGCTGACAGGCTGGCGGCAAAGATCGGGACGACGTCTCCCCATCGTCGAAAGCGCGGGGCTGCAAAGAAAGCATCCAGGTAGATTGCTCATCCAGACCGGTAATCATCAAGCGTTAGCGTGACTGCGCTATTCGCTCAATCGGTTGGACTGTTCGCTACCCGTTAGAGGATGAGGAGCACGATAATCAAAGAGATCACGAGGGCTGCACCTGACATCATACAGAGCTGCCAGAACCCGCACTCAGTGATTGAATTATCGTAATGCATGTTCCCGGTTCTTTCAGCTACAATGAGCTAACGGTTAATAAGCTGCCAAATCTCGGGCGACTTTGATCGAGCCTTTGAAATAGCGCTTGATTCCCACCACATAGGGACGTTCGGATGTCTCGTCGTCCGCTCCTGGCACGATATGACTTAGGACTACTTTCTTCACCGCAGCGGCGGCCGCCAATTTGCCGACTTCATCGGGCGTAAGATGTTCGTGTCGCAAATGATCGATCACTCTTGCCAGCGCGCGCTCATCGCCGTTGGTTTTCTTCCGTAGATAGCTGATCATGGCATCGGGCTGGACGACTTCGCTCACTAGCACATCGGCACCCTTGGCAAGCGCGGTTAAGGCGGCGCTAGGTCCTGTATCGCCGGTGAAGACGACGGTGCGCGTCGCAGTCTCAAATCTGTAGGAATAGGACCGAGGGACGAAGGGAAGGCCGGTCGGCGGTAGTTGGCTGTAGTGGCTGTTCTCGACAGCCAGCACTCTTACCTTATCGTCTTTGTACACTTCGGTCGGCTGCGTTATCGCACCCAGCTCCGTAACGTGCACTATCTCCCTCATCGGCGGGTGTGGCGGCATTTGGGGTGAGAAAAGCTTTTCACCAACTTCAAGGAACTGTAGCGCTGCGGCAACCGTCATGGAGACGCCCGCGGGGCCGAATACATCGATCTTGCGTCGATCGTCGAACTGCCAGTCATAGGCCAGCAACGACGGCAGATCCAGGACATGGTCCATATGCTGGTGCGTCAGGAATAGCTTGCCTACGTCGCTTGGCGAGAATCCCGCCTCGACCAGCCGTCGAACTGCTCCCTCACCGCAATCGATCATATAAACTCTGCCGTCGACGACCAAAAGTGTCGCTTCCGACGCGCGCCTGACCCGAACGATTGGGCCTCCAGAGGTTCCGAGCGTTATGATTTGCGTACCCTTAGCGCTACGGAGGCTCTCCGTGGCCGGACGTTTCATAGACGCGCCGCCGAATCCGGGAGAAATCAGGAGCAGGCCGGCTAGGAACAAAGCGCCGGGCCGGTTCAGCGAGAGTTTGTACTGAAAGCGCGATTTTACCATTTGAGGCTGACCTCCAACCCATAAGAGCGCGGCTCGTTTAGCGCCGCCAGTTCACCAAAGCCGAAAAATCCAGCGGTGATTAGTGATGCTGTCTGCACTGTCTCGTTGGTCAGGTTGCGTCCGTATATTCCCAGCTGAATTTTATCGGTGAGCGGGTAGGCCGCCCGAGCATTTATGATCGTGTTAGCGGGCTGGTAGGAGTTGCGCGCATTAAACGGCGTGAAATATATCGCGCTCTGAAATGCAACATCCGCCGAGAGTGTGGCACGACGGGAGCCTATGAGGGGTTCGTATGTTGCGGCTACCCGAGTGGTAAATTTGGGCGCATTGGTGAGGTTGTTACCGCGTAGATCCTGAATGCCGCGAGCAGGAAACACCGGATCGGCTGTTGTGTAGCCCCCATATTTAGCGTCAAGATAGCCGAAGGAAGCCGATACGGAGAACGCTTGCGATGGGCGCATGAGCACGTCCGCTTCGAAGCCGTTGATTGTAGCGCTGGCTGCATTCTCGCTAAAATTCGAGTTGTTGATCACCCGTGTAACTACCAAGTCACTGTAATCATACCGAAACACGGCAAAGCTTCCCTGGAGTGTACCATCCGACGTCCGAGCCTTCACACCAGCTTCGTAGTCCCAAATATATTCTGGGTTCAACGGCGTGGACGAAATGCCGAGCTGGAACGCTCCACTCTTGAACCCGCGCGACGCAGTCGCGTAGAAGGTTAGGTTGTGATTGGGCTCATATTGCACAGTCGCTTTCGGTGTAACGGCACTCCAGGCCTTGGCACCGCTGGCGGGGATGAAGAAGGGAAATGAAGCAGAACCGCTCATACGGCGCTTTTCATAGCTGTACCTGAGGCCACCAATAAGCTTTAGGCCCGGCAGAATCTCATACTCGGCATGCCCAAAAACCGCGTAGGCCTCAGTCGAAGTGTTGCCCTGATTGGCGATCTGCGCTGTCGGGGAGAAGGGCGGGCCAAGAAAGGAAAGACGGTTGACGGCAATAAATGACCCGCCGTTTATCTTCTCGTCAAAGTAATACGCGCCGAGGATCGCATTAACTGGGCCGTGGTCAACCGCAGCTTGGAACTCTTGGCTGAACTGCTGACTGTTCTCGAGCGTATTCAACGTTACACCCAGCACACTGCCGCCGGAGAGGTCGGTCAACAAAGCCGACTTCAGGTTGCGATACCCTGTGATGGATTTGAAGGAGACCTCGGGCGATAGGTTAACGCTGGCGGTCGCCGCGAAGCCATAGGTCTCGACGAAGCGGTGCGGGTCATAGTCGGAGGCTATGTCGCGTACCGAAGTGGGCACCACACCGCCGCGCACGACCGCCAGCAAGGGTACGAACGGATTCGCCTGGCCGACATAGTGCCATCCAGCCAAGCTGTCGTTTGCTCGATAATAGTCGGCGGACAGATCGAGGTCGAAGCTGTCATTTGGCTTCACCCGAACGCGTGCGCGCGCGCCATATTCCTTCTGAGCGTCAACATCGTTCCCGGTCACGATATTTTTGCCGTAACCGTCGTGGGCACGATAAACCCCCGCAATACGGGCCGTAACGACGTCTCCAACCAGTGGGCCGCTCAACGCGGCTTCCACCGTGCGGCTGTTGTAATTGCCATAGGTCAGCTTTGCGCCGCCGCTGATGTCACGGGTTGGCTCATTGGTGATCACATTGATTGAGCCGCCAGTGGCGTTGCGTCCGTAAAGGTCTCCCTGGGGTCCTTTCACGACTTCTACTCGGTCCACATCAAAGAAGCCGACAATTTGCGCCCGCGGGCGCGAGATGTAAACGCCGTCGACGTGATAAGCGATGCTGGGGTTACTGCCGACCTCGACCGAGTTTGTGCCGACCCCACGTAGGAAGACAGAGGTGACGCCTAGGGCTGCAGAGACCTGGGTATTTGAGACGATACCCTGGAGAGCTGTGATATTCTGAACACCAGCATTAGCGATTTGTTCGGAACCTAGCGCGGTGACGGCTAAGGGAACATCTTGGAGGCGTTGGCCGCGCTTCTGTGCGGTCACGATGATGTCGGCGCCAGTGGCGTCGGCTTGGCTGGCCGGCGTGTCAGAGGAAGACGATACCGGCGCTTGCTCCACCTGACCCGCGGCGGTCGCGCTTGATATTGCCGCAGTTCCCGGATTTAGCACGGATTGAGCGGGCGTCTGCGCAGCTGCAACGCAATTCCAGATCGGCAGCCCTGCTACGGCTGTGCCAAGCATATATTTAACGATAAGAGCTGCTGAGTGCATTTTGAGTCCTCCCCACGGGTAGTTTTTATCTTTTGCGCATTGACATTGCGCCTGATTTGCCGTGGTCTTATTCGTGTCCGCGAACGCGCTGCAAGACTGACATTTATCGTATGATTGGCAATGACAGGATAAGTTATGGCCTGCGGCTGCCGGAATGAGTCCGAGACACGGTCCCTGACGACGACTTAATATTTCCTATCATTTCGGTTTCTTCGCGCAGGTCGAAACCGCCGCGTTCCTCGTCGAGGCGCATGAAGAAGCCTTTCTGCGTTCGCTGATCGACGGTGCGACGGCCAACCAGGCGACACTTTCCCAGGAGACGTTCCGCACCTATCTGGCCAGCTGGTCGCAACCGGGAGGGACGCGCGGGCTTTTCCGGCACTATGCAGCGTTCCTCGGCGACGCCGAGCCAAACCGCGAGCGCGCCGCGCGCGGCTTAAGTGAGGTGCCGCTGTTCGTCATGTACGCGCTGGGGCTTGGCGGCGTCATGGCGGTGCTGCCCCGAACGTTGGCACCCCTGTTCGCGCGTATTGAGCATGAGGGCGTCGCGGATTCAGGTCATTTCATCGAACAGGAACAGCCGGGTCATTTCGCGGCCCGGCTCGTGGAGTTCTTCGGCCGTTAACGATTAGCGCTAGTGCATCGTGGGAATCGTCCCGTAGCCCTTCCTCGGCACAAAAGCGTAATGGCAGTCGAAGCCGCCATAAGAAACACCCGTTAAGATAAAGCCAGTGCTCTCCAATATGGATCAAATGGATCAAAGCATCGCAGGCGCCGTCTCAGGTGGTGGCCATTCATCAATCCGCTGCTGTCTGGCTTTCAATAGGATCAACATCGCTGACTCCTGAAGCGATCTAATAAAATCGGCGGTATCACTAATGTGCCCTCTTACCGCTGTTTATGAACGGCTCCATCTAGGTTGCAGAAATGCCATGAACAGGATGGATCGCCATGCATTCGTTTCGAACGCAATCTCCTCCACAAACGAGCACAAATTATCCCACGGTAGTGCGTCGCCGCCGGAATAGTCGCGCCAAGGTTCCAGGTAGACGCGCTGTCGCGGTGGCCCTCGCCCTCGCGGGCCTCGAAATTCCCGCGGAAGTTTCTGCCCAGAGCAATAGTGGCCAAACAGCCGAGGTCAGCCTGCAATTCATCGTCGGCGTTCCGACTCCGGAAGATCTTGTCCAGATTCCGGGGTCGGACTGGATCATCGGCAGTGGCCTTGCCGACTTTCAGCATCCTGTTCCGTTCAGCGGCAATCTCGTGCTGATCAATAGCAAGAGCCGCACGGCCTCTGTGGTCGCCATCGATCCAGAAAATGTAGCACGCGCTCCTTATACTGCCTGCTCGGCTCCGCCGGACGCCGCCAGCTTCTCGGCGCACGGGCTAGATATCCGTCCCGAAGGTCAAGGAAAGGCGACCCTGTTCGTCGTCGGTCACGGTGCGCGTGAGGCGATCGAGGTGTTCGAGATCGACACGAACGCCGCAATGCCGAAGGCGACATGGATTGGTTGCGTCCCGGCGATCGAAGGTGCGTTCAACAACGCCGTGGTCGCGTTGCCGGACGATCGCATTCTCGTAACCGATTTCCTGCATGGTGGGACGAGCTTCGACGATCTCTACGCCGGTCGCGTGACCGGTGCCGTTTACAGCTGGACACCGGGCGGGACCTTCAAAAAGTTGCCCGGGACCGACATGTCGGGACCCAACGGCCTCGCCGTCACCGCAGATCAGCGCTACAAGTTCGTCTCCGACAACGGCACGAACACGGTTCGACGCTACGCGCTGGCCGCGACCTATCAGCCGCCGGTCGTCATCCGCCCCGGCATCCGCACCGACAATATTCGCTGGTCGCCCGATGGGCAGCTGCTGCTCGCTGGGCCAGTGCCGGATCCCAAGTGCGCGGCCACGCCAGCCACCTGCCATGAAACGCAGGCGATCAAGCTGCTCGATCCAGCAACACTTGCCGTGACGCCGATGATCGCGTTTCCGGGCACTGCCAGTTTCGACTATCTCAGCTCGGCGCTCATCCTGGACGACACGCTCTGGCTCGGCTCCCCGAACGGAACCGGGGTCGCCTACACGCGCCTGCCCTGAGCGCATCGATCCCGATGCACGCCGAACTTAAGGAGCCTCCGATGGACACTCGCCTTCTTCGTAACAGCCCGGCCTACACCCTCGACCGTGAGACGGCACCGGCGATGTGGCTTGTTGGAACGCTCTGGCTGGTCCACGCGACCGGCAACCAGACCAACAATCGCGCCTCCTTCCTTGAGCAGGTCATGCCGCACGGCATGGGTCCGCCCGCGCATCGCCATCCGCTCGCGATCGAAGGCTTCTATGTCATCGAAGGGTCGGTTGATTTCCATGTTGATGGACAGACGATACGCGCCGAAGCGGGTACGCTGGTCCACCTACCGCGGCTGATCGCGCACACGTTCACGATCGCGAGCGAAGAGACGCGCGTCCTCAATTTCTATGCGCCGGCCGGTTCGGAGATGCATGTCATTCACATGGCCCGGATGGCCGAGGAACGGCGACGACCGACGATGGCCGAAAGCGCTCCACCCAAGAGCGAGGAGCCGAACGAGTTTCTGTCGCGCCTCTACGGGTCGGTCGGCGTTACCGCGCTTCCCTTCAGCGTCCCGCGATCGGAAACGTTGCTCGCCACCGATCCCGACGGCTGGCGCAAGGGGGTGCGAGAGATCGCTACGTCGCGTGATGGCCCCCACTTCACGGCGTTCGGCCTCGAATGGCATATGCTGGCATCGGGCATAGACACCGAAAACACCTACGACCTGTTCGAGGTCGAGGCAGCGGTCGGCCAAGGGATGCCCGCGCGGGTCCTCGGCAGCGATGAAGCGCTCTACGTCCTAGACGGCTCGCTCAACATCGTTGCCGACGGACAGGCGATGAGGGGCAATGCGGGATCGCTGACCTATATGTCGGCGGGCAGCAGCGTCACCTGGAACACGAATGCAGCCTCGCGCCTGCTGGTCTTTCACTTCCCCGGCGGCTTCGATCGCGCGCTCACCAATGGACGCGGGCAGGACGCGCTAGTTGCGGCATGGATAGAGGCCGACGGAACCCGGTTTCTTGACGCCTTCGGTTTGCCCGACATGACCATTCCAACCACCCTCAACGAGAAAGTTTGACATGACCGAAGCCAATGGCCGCAAAGCCGACTATCCTATCGACGAAATGTTCCTGCAGCGCTGGTCGCCGCGTGCGTTCAACGCACAGGATATTTCGGAGCACGATCTCTTCACCATGCTCGAAGCGGCGCGCTGGGCCGCGTCGTCCTACAACTCGCAGCCTTGGCGGTTTCTCTGGGCGCAGCGTGACACGCCGCATTGGGACAGGTTTCTGGGACTACTCGTCGAGTTCAACCAGAGCTGGGCCAAGGATGCCTCGGCGCTGGTTTTCCTCGTCTCGAACACGGTGATGCGTCCACTAGGTGCTGATGCTGACGTGCCCTCTTACACCCACTCACTCGATGCTGGGACGGCGTCAGGCTATCTAACGCTTCAGGCCAGCCGGATGGGTTGGTTCGCCCACGGGATGGTCGGGTTCGACAAGGACCGTGCCATCACAGAATTGAACATCCCCGATGGCTACCGGGTCGAGGCGGCCTATGCAATCGGCAAGATGGGCGACAAGTCCAAGCTTCCCGAGATGCTCCAGGCACGCGAGATGCCGAGCGACCGGATGCCGCTGTCAGAGTTGGCCTTCGAGGGCGGTTTTCCGTCGCGAACGCTATCGCAAAATCCGGTTGGGAGAAGCCGGTGACTGAAGTCGACAGCAGCAATTCCGATAAGAAATGGGCGCTGGTCACCGGAGCATCGGGCGGCTTGGGAGTTGAGCTGGCGCGCCAATTGGCGGAACGCGGGAACAACCTTGTGCTTGCCGCGCGATCGGAAGCGCAGATGCAGCAATTGGCTGGCGAATTGCGGAAGCATCACGGTGTCGACATCATCGTCGAGCCCATTGACCTGTCGGTGCTGGGCAGCGCTTCGATCTTGCGGGATCGTCTCGATAGCCATGGCATCGATATCGATATTCTCGTGAACAATGCCGGATTCGGTTTGAAGAGCGCATTTGTCGAGCAGGATCCCGAACGTCTCGGGGCGATGCTCCATCTCGATATCGTCACCCTGACTGAACTCAGTCACATCTACGGTCGCCGCATGGCTGCGCGAGCCGCGGGTCATATCCTCCTCGTCGGCAGCATGGCCGCTTTTCAGCCCATCCCACTGATGGCGGCATATGCAGCGGCCAAGGCCTATGTTCTGTCGTTCGGAGAGGCACTCCATGTCGAGCTCGCCCCCTATGTCGTCGTCACTGTGCTATCGCCCGGACTCATGGCCACCGGTTTCAACGAGGCATCCGGCTATGAAACGCCCGCCTCGCTCAAACGCATGGAATTGCTGCCGACCAAGGTCGCGACGATCGGGCTTGACGCGCTGTTTGCCGGAAAATCGGGGACGATCGCCGGTAAGCTTAACAAGATGATGGCGTTCAGTAGCCGCCTGCTACCCCGTCATTTCGCTGCGAAGTCGTCCTATGGCATGGACCAAAAGAAAACCACTATCTGACATGACCATCGCGAAGACCACCAAAATCAACGACCGTGAAGCCGACTACCGGCGATGTCATCGGGAATCTGCCGAAGAAAGCTTTGCCCCTTCTGAAGCCTCTTGCCGAGCGTCTCTATAAAGCCTTCGAAGCGTTCGCGCCCCTTGATCTGCGCGGCAGTCTGAGCATCCCCCGGCAATGGCGGGGTTATGGTCAACCAGAAGCGAACGAACAGCGCTAGCGTCTCGGCCGTTACGCCGAGATCGCGCTCGATCCGTTGCGCCTGTCGCGAAAGCCGGTCCATCCGCCGGGTGAAGGCGGCTTCGCGCCGATCCGCCGCATCGGGCGACAGGAACGACGCCACGGCGGCCTCGACGATCGCCGATCGCGAGATCTTCTTGCGCTCAGACAGTTCATTGATCTGGCCGAGCATCTCGACCGGCAAGGTGAGGTTCAATCGTTCCCGCATCGCCAGCTCCTAAAGGTCCATGCCGTCATTGGGGTCGAGCGAGACCTGACGCGCGACCCCGGTCAGCTGGCGGCGCAGCACCTGACGCTGGCGCGCGATGTCTTCCGGCTCCTCGTAGAGTAGCACCGCGAACTCTTCCGCCGGCTTCGGCTCGGTCGTTTCCTTGGCGATCGCGACATGATCGGGAAGCTCGGGTTCGCGGCGCAGGCCGCTGTTCGACTTGTCGCCTTCCGCCTTCTCCATCTCGGCCAACAACGCCGCGTCCGGCTTCCTCGGGCCAAGCGCCGACCAGCCATCGGCGCGGGCGGTGCGTTCTGATTTCTGCGGATCGGGCGGCGGCAGTACGCGTTCCTTCAGCCGCGCATCCTCGTAATAGCGCGCCTTCTTCGCCCGGATCGGCGGAATGCCGGCGACCATGACGATCTCGTCGGCGGGCGGGAGTTGCATGACCTCGCCTGGGCGTGAGCAGCGGGCGGGCGGTCTCGGAACGTGACACCATGAGATGGCCGAGCCAGGGCGATAGCCGATGCCCGGCGTAGTTCTTCATCGCCTTCATCTCAGTGGCGGTGCCGAGCGCATCGGAAACGCGCTTGGCGGTGCGCTCGTCATTGGTCGCGAAGCTGACCCGGACATGGCAGTTATCGAGGATCGAATTGTTGGCGCCGTAAGCCTTCTCGATCTGGTTCAGCGACTGCGCGATCAGGAAGCTCTTGATGCCGTAGCCCGCCATGAACGCGAGCGCGGACTCGAAGAAGTCGAGGCGGCCGAGCGCCGGAAACTCATCGAGCATCATCAGCACGCGATGCTTGCGCTCCTTGGCGTGCAGATCCTCGGTCAGCCGCCGCCCGATCTGATTGAGCACCAGGCGGATCAGCGGCTTCGTCCGCGAGATGTCGGACGGCGGCACCACGAGGTAGAGCGTCGCCGGACGCGTGTCGGCGACCAGGTCGGCGATCCGCCAGTCGCAGCGCCGCGTTACCCGGGCGACGACGGGGTCGCGATAGAGGCCGAGAAACGACATGGCGGTCGAGAGCACGCCCGAGCGCTCGTTGTCGGATTTGTTCAGCAGCTCGCGCGCCGTGGACGCGACGACGGGATGCGGCCCCGCCTTCACCGAGATGCGGGGTCGTCATCATCGCCTTGAGCGTCGTCTCGATCGGCTGCTTCGGATCGGAGAGGAAGCCGGCGACGCCGGCGAGCGTCTTGTCCGCCTCGGCATAGAGGACGTGGAGGATCGCGCCGACCAGAAGCGAGTGGCTGGTCTTCTCCCAGTGATTGCGCTTGTCGAGCGAGCCTTCCGGATCGACCAGCACATCGGCGACGTTCTGGACGTCGCGGACTTCCCAGTCGCCGCGGCGCACCTCCAGCAACGGATTGTAAGCGGACGATTTCGGGTTGGTCGGATCGAACAGCAGCACGCGGCCATGCTTTGCCCTAAAGCCGGCGGTGAGCTGCCAGTTCTCGCCCTTGATGTCGTGGACGATGGCCGAGCCCGGCCAGGTCAGCAGCGACGGCACCACCAGCCCGACACCCTTGCCGCTGCGGGTCGGCGCGAAGCACAGCACATGCTCGGGTCCGTCATGTCGCAGATAGTCGCGCTCCAGCTTGCCGAGCACCACGCCGTCGGCGCCGAGCAGCCCGGCTGCCTTCACTTCTCTCTTCTCGGCCCAGCGCGCCGAGCCATAGGTCTCGGCGGTCCTGGCTTCGCGCGCCCGCCACACCGACATGCCGATGGCCACCGCGATAGAGATGAACCCGCCCGACGCGGCGATGTAGGCGCCCTCGACGAAGACGGACGGCGCATAGGCGTCGTAGGCATACCACCACCAGAAGAAGGAGGGCGGATAGTAGATCGGCCACCCCACCAGTTCGAACCATGGGTGTCCCAACTGAGGCTGAAAGCCGAGTTGCCACGCCGTCCACTGCGTCGCTCCCCAGGTCGTGAACAGCACGATCAGGAAGACGATGGTGATCTGACCCCAAAGGATCTTGGTCGCGGACATCGGCAAAGCCCCTTTCGAAAGAGGAGTCGATGGTGGCGAGGGTCGATTTCAAGGGGAGTAGCAGCAATTCGCGCCACATCGCGCAAACGTCGAGGCTCGAAGGAATCGGCGCGTATAGTGTAACCCGAAATGGGTGCTGAATTTGTTACGCTGGGGAGTATCGGCAGATTGCCGGGACCTGACAGGTCTACCGTACGAGAGCGTCTACGGTGACTGCCATTTCACGGTCTGGCAGACAAGGCTGGTGGATAGATCTTACGCCAGAACTGGGCCTGTCGGGCAATGAACGCCCTGCTTTGATTTGCTGCTTACCCTCCACACCGGACATAGGTCCGCGATGGTTCCGATCGGCCGGGTCGATAGCGCACGGTTCCATCGCGGTTGAGAGCCAGATAAATCGCCCGCGTGAACTCCCCGTCTCCGACGGTTTCACGCAGCGTGAGGGCCGCCATGTCGCCTTGAATATTAACGTCGGTGACCGGGCCGCCGGTTTCGAAAAAGCTCACGCTTCGCGCACCTATCGTCACATTCTGAAAGGCGGGGTTGTAACTATAATCTTGCGCACAGGCTTTTCGGTCGACGGCGAACAAACCCCGGAAGCGTACCGGCACGATCACCTTGGCGACCGCAGCCCCATCGCTGGGTTCGCGCGACGGCGAGTTCGGTCGATTGGCGGATGTTTGACTGCTGCGATCTTGGCCAGCGCTGGAATCAGGCGCGTATTTGCGCATCGCCGGATCGAGTTGACCGACGGGGCAGTAATTGTACGTCCCGCTCTCGCCGTCGCTCAGGGTAAAGCGGCTGGAACCGGAAACCCTGACCGTGAATTGCTCCGTGCTGCGCTTACCGTCGTATGTCGCCGCGCAATCGTTCGATACCTTGTACGTCTTCCCGCTGCGCGAGACGACTTTGGTCCGACAGTTTTTGGTGGCCGAGCCGCTCAGGCCCACACCGTCGTAAATCCGCAATCCGGCATTTGCGATCGACCCGCAGTCGCCGCCGGATGTATAAACCCCCTTGATAAGGCCGAGGGTTCCCGCCGCGCCATCGGTGGCGCGCTGTCCGGCAGCTGCTGGGCCAACCTGCGCCGAGCGCGCGGGTGTGTCGCCGGTAAACCCCGAGATCGTCAGTTCTTCGATTGTCGGGTAATCCCGCGCCATGATGTTGCCTGCGGCATCGACCTGATTGCCCGTCCCGAACCGCGCCGTGGCGCGCTTGCCTTTGAGCGCCGGAGGGAAGGCTTGCCTGTCGGCCCATTCGCTGCATTGTGATGCGCGGCACAGCGCGGTCTTCGCTTCACCGCCGTCCGAAAATTCGAGATAACAGCTGTCACCGCAGCTGAAGCCGGTGAGCGTGATCGTCCGTGATCCGTTCGCCTCGATTGGTGTGCTGGCGGCACCGCTCGTCCCTTTTGTGTCTGCCTGCGACGGCGTATCGCTCGCAGCGACTGCATCGTTGCTTTGTGCGCCGGACGAGTCACTGCCCTGCTTGGAACAAGCCGCGGCGGCGATAGCCAAGGGAAGCGCACAAATCAGGACAGTTTTCATCGGGGCGACCCTACTTCAAAAAATCAATCAGTTAGCCAGCTTTTGTGACAGCCGAAAGTTTCCGACAAAGGGCACGGACGCGGTATCGTTCGGATAACGGCTTCTGGCATTTCGAGAGACAGCCGAATGGGCGATCGCGGCTGGTCAATGGTCAGACCAACTACGGGCTCGTGAGCGTGCGATGTCGCCGAAGCGGCTCCATCGCCACGGTGACAATTGCACCGTCACTCGGGGTCCACCTTCTGATGCAGAGGCTCGTCGCGCCGCCCCAGTCCCAAGACCTCTTCAGCCGTTGTCGGATGCAGCGCCATCGTATGGTGTAGCTGCGTCTCCGAAAGCCCTGCCGCAAGCGCGATCGCGCCCATCTGCGATGCCTCGGAGGCATGCGGCCCGAAAAAGTGGAAGCCCAGCATCCGTCCGGTCTCGCGCTCGACGAGCGCCTTCATGAACACGCTTTCGCCCTCGTCGCCCAGCAGATTTGCCAAGGGCTGAAAGCGGGTGCGCCGAATAGCGTATGCGATGCCGGCTTCGTTCGCTTCGTGTTCGGTCATACCCACCGCGGCACACTCGGGCGTGGTGAACGCCGCCGTCGGGACGTTGGACGGCGCCGGGAGGGGATCTGGTGCCGCGAGCATGATATCGACCGCGCGCCGACCCTCGCGCACCGCGACCGGCGTCAGCGCAATCGTCTCGGTTACGTCGCCGATTGCGAAGATGCCGGCGACGTTCGTCTCGCCCCGTTCATCGACGAGGATCGCACCCTTGTCGCTTGTCGCGACACCCGCTTCTGCCAGCGCCAGGTTTTCGGTGTTCGGGCGCCGACCCACCGCCATCAGAACGGCGTCGAATGGCTGATCGACACCGACCGGTCCCGACAGCGCGAAGCCGTGATCGGCGCGCTCGATACGTTCAACCGAGGCGCTAAGCCGAACGTCGATCCCCTGATCGATCATCGAGGATCGTAGCAATTCCGCGACCTCGCTATCGAATGGCTGGATAACACGGTCGCCGCGCTCGAAGACCGTGACCGCGACACCGAACCGGTGCAGCATGCAGGCGAACTCGACCGCGATATAGCCGCCGCCGATAATCGCGATCCGTTCCGGTAGCGTCTCGAGCGCGAACAGATCGTCGGACGTCAGGCAATGTTCTGCGCCGGGAAGTGGGGGAACGACCGGCTTCGCACCTGTCGCAAGGAGTATGCGGCGGGTCTGTATTTCCTGCCCATCGATCAAGACGCTGCCAGCCTCGTTCAGGCGAGCCTCGCCGTGGATGATCGTAATCCCGAGTTTCTTCATCCGCTCGGCATGAAATCCGGATAATTGGACCGTCTGCTGGTGAACCTTGTTCCGAAGCCGCGCCCAATCGAACGTCGCTTCGCCAATGGCCCAACCCAGCGACGGCAATTCGCGGATCGCGTCGGCACCGCGCGCGGCGTGGACCAGCAGCTTCTTCGGAACGCAGCCCCGATTGACGCAAGTGCCGCCAACGTCACGACTTTCGCAGATGACGACGCGTTTGCCGGCTTCGGCGGCGCGGCGCGCGGCAGCCATGCCGCCCGAGCCTGCGCCAATGATCGCGAGGTCGAAGGTATCGGATTGTTGATTGGGCATTGTCGATGCTCCTTGGAAGGCAGAACGGCGCCCGCTGCGTGAGCGAGCGCCGCGTATCCGATCAGGCGACCAGGTTCTGAACCGTTCGCTCGGCCGCCAACGGATATTTGTTGGCAAGCGTGTCGAGCGGGATGCGGTTATGATCGAGGAACGCCATGACCTCTTCCTCGACGGTCGGCTTGGCGATCGCCGAGAAGCGCTGGACCATCGAGGCCATCGCACAGACCGTGATCAGATGGACGAGCTCGACGGGCGAATAATGCTCGATCGCGGCTTCGACATAGCGATGCGGTGTCGTGAGCGGCGTCTGCGCCGAAAGCCAGGCGAGCTGGAGTGCGGCGCGCTCGCGATCATCGAACAGGTCGCCGGTTTCCCGGCCCTTGGCCGCATCGAAGGCCTCGATTACCCGCTCGACGGCCCGATCGGTTTCCCCGCCAGCATGCCAGGCCATCCAGCCCTCGACCGCGGATAGATAATCGTGACCCTTCGCGATGTGCGAGACCCGCGCCATCAGGTGCTTGAGTTCCGGCGCGATGCCGATCCCCCCTGCATCCTCGTCGGTCATGACACCGACATAGAAACGCGCATGCAGGGGACGGAGCGGCAATGGCCAGAGGTCGATCCAGGCGGGCGCGATCCCAAGATGGTGACGCGCATAGCGCGCCGGACCGATCTCGAGCAGCGGATCCTTCGCATAATGCGCGAGCATGCCCGCCATGCTCGGGCCACCTTCGGGCACGTCATAGTCGAGGTTGGAGGATTCGCGCTCTTCGCTGGCGCCGTGGCGTCCGGTGTCGAGGCCTGCGGTAGTTTCGGCCTTCTTCGCCCAGGGGGCTTCGACCTGCACACCGGTGAGATCGTTGAAGACGTTCAGGAATCCGAACGCGGCCGCGATCATCGAAGCGGCCTCGATATTGGCCGAGACCGGCAGCTTGGTGAACCTGGCTTCCTTGCCGTGCGCCTTGACCTTTTCGAGATCGGCCTGGGTCACGGTGTTGAGCGACGCATGCGCGACCAGATCGGCGAGCGCGGCCTCGAACGGTCCGAATGCATTGTCGTTCGAAAAATCGCCGTCCTGCGCGCGCTGGATCTGCTGGGTATAATCGCCAGCTTCCTCGCTTCCGGCGGATGCCGAATGAATCTGGCAATAGTCGCAGCCTTGCGCCTTGGAGGTCGCAAAGCCGAGCGCGCTCATCACCGGCGCGCCGAGCACTTGCCGCCCGCCGCCGATCGCGCCGACATTGTGGCAATAGACGAACTGCCGATAGGCGACCTCGGGCCAGTGATACTGGTAGTAGAAGCAGTTCGGCCAGAAGCCGAAGAACTCCTTGTAGAGCCGGAGGATCGGCCAATCCTCGGGGACATCGGAATGCGAGCCGTCGATCTCGGGGATCGCTTTGCGCAGGACATAGTCCTGCGCACCGTCGTGAACTGCCGCATCGTCGGGATCGTCCAGATCGATCGATCCGCTAGCTTCGGCGATCAGCGGAATCAACCGGTCGGCGGCATCGAGCGCGACCAGATCGCGCGAACCGTTGACGTGGGTGTCACCGATGAAAATCTGCGGCACGGTCGAGACGCCCGAGAGGTAGACCGAAAGGTTGCCGTTGCGGTCGGACGCTTTCACGTCGGTCTCCGAATAGGAAATCCCGGCCTTATCGAGCGTCTCCTTGACCTTGGCACAATAGGGACAGCCCGGCTTGGTGAATATCTGCAGCGATTGGGTCATGGCGATGGTCCTTCGTTTTCGATAACGGTGGTTTCCAGATCGGGTCGCGCCCCAGCGATGCGAAGAGGACAGATCGGAACGAGGTGTTCCCCGATGAGAACACGGCTTGATCCCCAGCACGTCGATGCCGCGCGCTCGCTGCAGACGCAGGGCTATGCGATCGACGACCTTCGAGCGCTCGGGCTTATCGCTGAAGCGGGCAGCATGAACGCGGCGGCGAAGGCATCCGGCATCTCCAAATCGGTGCTGTCGCGCGCCGTCGCGAAGCTGGAAGCGGCCGCGGGAGGTCCGGTGTTCGATCGAGGCTCTGGCGGGATGACGCTGACCGGGATCGGCCAGGTGCTGCTGCCGGTGGCGGAGCGCGCGATCGAACTAATGCGCGATGGCGACGAGGCGATGCGCTCTGCAGGCGGAGTCCCGCAGGGCAGGCTGGCGATCGCCGCGAGCGCGCTGTCGGGGCAGAAACTCATTGCCCCGGCGATGGCGGCAATGGCCAAGCGCTATCCCAAGGTGCAGATGACCTTGCGCGTGACAGGGCGCGGACCCGATCCGGTCGCCGAAGACCTCGATATCGTCATCCGGATTGGCCGACCGACCGAGAGCCATCTCCAATCGCGGCGTCTGATGGCATCGCCGCTTGCCCTATACGCCTTTCGGTCGGCTGCCGCGCAATACGATCTACAGGATCCAAGGACCGTGGAGCGTATCGGAAGGATCGTGATCGATGTCGACCAGGTTCCGGGCGATTGGGAGCTTCAGAACGGCGCCGGCGAGAAATGCGTCTTCGACAGCGAACCGATCGCGCATGTGGGCGATCCGATGGTCGCGATCGGTATCATGAATGCCGGCTCGGGTGTGGCTTTCATCCCGATGGTCTATGCCGAACCTCTCGCAAAGGCCGGGGCAATTGTGCGTGTTCTCCCCGATTGGACGGGAGCCAAGCTCGAGATATTCGCGACCACGCCCGCTCGCCGAGCTGCTGTGCCAGCGGTTCGTGCCTTTCTCGAGATCGTTGCGGAGGAAGGCGCGTCTTTGGAAAGGACGGCTCGCTAGATTTCTGCGGAGAGCGATTGCGCCGATGACGCGCGCGCGATGGCCGCACCCCTATCAAAGCCCCAGATCGCGCTTGCGCCCCAGGCTCCATTCGATGCCGCCGCTGTCGCGCGCGATCCCGGTGATGTGCTGGCCGAGCTTGCGCTCGATCTCGCGCGCCCAGGGCACGAGCTGGAAACCGAGCCCGTTGGCGATCATGGCGAAACGGCCGGAGGAGAGTGTCAGGCGCTGGCGATAGACACCTGAAACATGCTCGCCCGATGCGGCCTTCACATGCGGCAGTCCCGTCTCGGCCGAGAGCTTCTCGCCGACGGCGTCGAGTTCGCGGCGCCGCAACGTGTTCAGCAGATCGCGCTGGAGGATGATGCGCTGACCCTGGCGGCGACCGAGCCCCTGATCGACGAGGTGCTCGGCGCGAGCCTGCGTGGCGTCGCGCGTCTCGCGGCCGAACCCGCCCATGGACAGCGGCATCGGTTCCCGCTCGACCAGGCGGTGGTCGAGCCAGGTCGCGCCGGGCGCGGTGATCTGGGCGTACAGATCGAGATCGGACCTTGTAGCGAGCACCAATGTCGGGCGCTCGTCCTCCGGACCGCCGAAGCGCCGAACCTCGACGATGCCCCCGGCGGGCGGCGCATGCTCGAAGGCCTCAATGCCGCGGAAGCGGATATGATGGGCGCGCCCATCGGTGCCGTCGATCACGGCAAAGGCTTCGCCCGTCAGCTCGTCATGGAGTCCCTTGTCGACCAGCCTGCCGACGATCGGCGAACCTTCCCCCCCATCGATCACATAATCGGCGACGCCGCGATCCTGACCGCGTTCAGTGAACGCGCGGTGCATCGTCTTAATGATGTCGCCGCGCACCCCGAGGTCTCGCAGATGGCGTTCGGCTTCGAGCCCGACCATCCATTCGCCGGGACCGGCAGGGGCAACGAGCCCCATCCTCTCCAGATGCTGGAGGCGGCCGATCATTAGGCGGCGGATTTCGGGATCGGCGGGGCCGCGCGCATCGGGTCGCAGGTCGACGGCGCCGATATCGTCGGCATGATGGCGGATCTCGAGATCGAGCCGCGTCCACCGCTCGGCGGCGACCTCCTTTTCGAGCGCGCTGCGGATGTCGTGCTCGGGCTTCGGGCCGAGCTCGATCGCGACCAGATCCTCGGCGCGCGAGCGCAGACCCCGGCTGATATAGTCGCGCGAGATCACGAGGTCGGCGCCACCCTCGTCCACGCCGCGAACGAGCAGATGAACGTGCGGATTGTCGGTGTTCCAGTGATCGACCGCGACCCAGTCGAGCCGTGTCCCGAGATCGGCCTCCATCTGGCTCGCTAGGTCACGCGTGAACGCCTTGAGGTCGGTGAGTTCGGCGGCCTCCTCGGGCGAGATGATGAAGCGGAAATGGTGCCGGTCGTCCTTGCACCGGTCGGCGAAGGCGAGATCGTCGGCGCGATCTGAGCCGGCGTCGAACATCACGCCCTTTTCCCCGTCGCGGCTGACGCCCTCGCGCTTGAGGTAGGAGAGATGCGCGGACAGCGGCGCGGAGCGGAACGATCGGCCCTGATGGCGGGCGACCCGCGCCTTGACGACGACGCGCCGCGTCGAGCTGAACAACCGGCTACGGCTGAAGCGGCCGCGCCCCCGGCCAAAGGTCGAGCGGCCATAGTTGGACCCCCGTCGGCCCGACGCCGGCGCGGCGACATGCCCCGACTTTTTGGCGGCCCGCAGCACCTGGTTGAGGAAGCTCTTGGCCTTCGGGACGCGCGTGGTCCTGATGCGCCCTGGTCGGACCCGAAAGTCGCTGTCGCGCTCGCTCATGGCCGCGTCCCGGAAAGCGGCATATCAGGCGTGTGCATATCGAAGCGTTGAAATTGCTCACAAAAACCGGGCTTCATGCCCGCGACCGACCGCCATGCACAGGAAAACGCAAGCCTCGTCAGAGGCTTACAGCGTTTCGGGCATGCGCTTTTATCTCGCCATCCTTCGGTCGTTCTGCCTGCCCTCCGCCCCAATGCCCTCCACCGAACGCCGCAGCCCGCCAGGATGCGAATGCAGCACGATGCGGTCATTGCGAGCCTCCGGTATTGGATCGCGCGACGAAGAGACTGCCTGACTGCGCCACATTCGCACGAATGACGCGCGCCGGCTCTGCGGTCGAAGGATCCACCGATCGATCCTCGATCTGCACGGAATCGACAGAGGCTGTGCGTTCGGCGCGCGGGGCGAACAATGGCGCGCGGGTCCAAGCATGCGGATCGGCGGCGGCGACGGTGATCGGACCGGCACGTTCACCGCCGCCGAAGGAAGGGACCAATGCGGCAACATAGGCGCGGGTCTCGGCGGGGAGCGGGCGACCGGCGAGATAGGCTTCGTAGCGTCCCGGCCCCGCATTATACGCCGCGAGAAAGGCCGGCGACCCGTAGCGATCGAGCATCTCGCGCATATACGCAGCGCCCGCCAGGATGTTGTCGCGCGGGTCGTACGGGTTCGCACCGAGGCGATGACGGACGCGCAGTTCGGCCCAGGTCGCGGGCATGAGCTGCATCAAGCCCATCGCACCCGCCGAAGAGATCGCGCGCACATCGCCGGCACTTTCGGCGCGCATGACCGCCCAGATCCAGCGCTCCGGCATGCCGAACCTTTGTGCGGCCTCGGCGACGAAGGCGGCATAGGGATGGACGCGGGATGGGCGTGTGGTCGGCGATTCCTGTGCGCTCGCGGTGACGTTGGACGTCGCGGCCAAAAGCAGGCCGGAAAGGAGGAGGGTGACCGTGCGCCGGACGGTGTTCGACCGCCGGGCGACAGGCTTTCGGTGCGGGGCCGACATCGGTCAGTCCTGCTCGGCGCGCTTGGGCGGCCGGTTCCAGTTCAGATTGTCGTCGCGACTGGAAGAGATTGGCGGATCGGGTGACCGAAGGTTGGATCGTCGATCTGCAGCGCGACATACGCACCGGCCTTCTCGCCGGTGCGCTTCCAGGCGGCGCCGACCTCCGGACCGACCTCCGCGCCGTCGTCGGTGCCGAGATAGATGCGATAGTCGGGCGCATTCTCGGCGTCGGAATGCTCGGCGGCGACGAGCACCAGCTCGGCATCGATAACGAGCGTGCGGACGCGCCCGGCATAGCCGCTCTTGGTGCGGTTGAACTGACCGATCAGGGACATGGGTAGCTCCTTGGCTGTGCGGTGGGAAAGGTCATGGGCGCGCCGTCACCGCGTCGGCGCGCGCCAGACGAAGCGGCCATCGCCGTCCTCGTCGGTGTAGAGCGGGGTGGCCCGGCCGATGATCGCGGCGGCAGGCAACGGCCCGAAATAGCGGCCGTCGAGGCTGTCGCGGACTAGGTCATTCATGAGGAACACGTCGCCGTCCGCGAGCCGTCGGCAGCCCTGCCAGACCGGCAGGTCGCGACCCCGCCTGTCGCGCTCCAGTGCTTCGCCGATGACGGCGCCGTCGACCGTGATCGTGCGGCCGGTGCGGCAGACCCGTTGCCCGGGAAGGCCGGCGACATGCTTCAACAGCGGTACGCCACGCGCCAGATAGCCGCGTCGCTCAAGGAAGGCCGCCAGCGGTTCCGGCGCATCGACGGCGACGATGTCGTCCGCCGCCAGATGGCCAGCAGGTCGGATCAGGTAAAAGCCGATCGGCGTGCTGGCCGACGGGTTCCACAGCAGCCTGGGCGCGACGTGGGCAACCGACACGCCGATGGTCGTCAGGACGGCGGCTGCGGTCGCGACGATGTATCCGCGTCGGCTCATGGCGCCACGCTCCGGCGCAGCAGCCAGGCGCGATGCTGTTCGAGGCTATAGGCGCGCGGCTCTTCACTCGCGGTCAGCCGGTTGTGGACGTGCCGCCAGTGATCGGGCGCGATCGCGACCGGATCGATGCCGAGCGTCTCGATCGCGTCGATCGCCTGGAGGACGCGTTCGACCTTGGGCCAGCCCTCAATCTTCAGCAAAATGTCGCCGCCGGGGCGCACGAACGGTAGCGTCTGATAGGGCGCGCCGGGCACGACCGCGCGCACGATGTCGAGCCGCGATACGACGGTTCCGAAGTCGTTGGCGGCCCAGCGCACGAAGGCGAAGACGCTGCCGGGCGCGAACGACAGCACGCGGCGTCGGCGATCGACGATCCGTTCGGCTGCCTCGCGGCCGAACCGGATCCAGTATTCGATGCGCTTCTCTATCCAGGTCAGCTCGACATGGGTGAGCGCATTGGATGGGCATGGCGACGGCGGTTGGCCGTCATCCAGTTTGCCTGCCGCAAGGCTGGTCATGGTTGTTCTCCGTGGTTCGCGGGAAATTCGCGTGCGAGCAGATCGCGCAGCATGTCGGCGACCGTGACGCCGCGCTGGAAGGCGGTGATCTTGATCCGGCCGCGCAGTTCGGCCGTGATGTCGATGGTCAACCGGGCGGTGAATTTGGCGGCATCGCCCGGGGGAGCGGGCGGAAGATCCGCCGCCTTGACCCAGGTATCGGCGGACGGCGCGGCCTCGGCCGGACGCGCAGCGAAACCGCGCTTGCGAGCGCGCGCGGTCATCGCGTGATCCTTTCGACCTCTGCGGCGAACGCGGCGATCTCGCGCGCGGCGAGGCTGTCGGTATCGACCTCGAATACGAGCCGGCCCGACTGCGCGGCATCGGCGAACGCGACGCGCTGGCCGATGGTCTGGGCGAGCGGCGGCGGATCGTGCTCGGCGAGCGTCTCGGCCGTCTCGCGGGCGATGACGGTGCGCGCGGCGCAGCGATTGAGCACGAAGCGCGCGGCGAGTTGCGGGCGGTAGAGGCGCGCCTCGCCGAGCAGCGCGAGCATCTCGGCCGAGGCCCAGCCGTCGAACGGCGATGGCTGCACCGGGATCAGCACCAGGTCGGCCGCGAGCAGCGCGGAACGCAGCAGACCGGCGATACGCGGCGGGCCGTCGATGACGATGTGGTCGGCGTCGCGCGCCAGTTCGGGCGCTTCGCGGTGGAGCGTATCGCGCGCCAGCCCGACGACGCCGAACAGCCGCTCCATTCCTTCCCGGCTGCGCTGCTGCGACCAGTCGAGCGCTGAGCCTTGCGGGTCGGCGTCGATCAGCGTGACGCGCTTTCCTTCTCGGGCCCACTCACCGGCGAGATGCAGCGCCAGCGTCGTCTTGCCGACGCCGCCCTTCTGGTTGAGGAGCGCGACGATCATGGCTCGCACCTGCGCCGCCGCTGCGCGTTATCCGCAGCTGTGCAAAAGCGCGGTCGCGTTAGACAGATTCCGTAGGAATCTAGGTTAGATACGTTACAGGGGTCGCAAGCTACTGAATCTACGCGAGGATTCGTCGATTCCGGTCCCCGATAGCACGAGGGTCCGGTCCCCGATGGCACGATAGCCTCGGTCCCTGATAGCACGAGAGGATTCACAGCTTATCCCCAGGGCGAGAGGCCGCGCTGACGACGACGGCGCGGTATGCCGAGTGCGTCGGGATCGATGGGCGCAAAGGAGAGGATGTCGGGGCGGCCTGGGCACGGCGCGATCGCTCAAATGGTAGCCTGGCAGTGGCTGGCGTTTGACGATGTCTCGCAGGTCGTAGGCGAAATGCTTGAGCGGCGAGAGGCTCCCGGACTTGGCGTGGAGATGCGCGAAGTCGAAGCTCCAGCCATGCACCTGGCGCCCGCCATGTTTGCGCACGAGCCGGTAGAGCCAGCGCTCCAGTCCGCCGGTCAGCCCGAAATAGGCGCGGTCGATGGTCAGCACGAGCGCATCGTCGAGCACGGCGGCGTAGAACCAGTCTGGCAAGATCAGCTCGATCCCGAGCGGCCGCCCGTGCGCGTCGGCCTTTTCCTTCCACTCGTTGATCCAGGAGAAACGGTGCATCCGCCGTTCGGTTGGCTGGCGGATCGAGGTGGCGATGGTGGTCGATTGCAGCCGGTCGAGCGCGGCCTTCAAGCGGTCGTAATCACGCAGCGAAACGCCGCGGCCGATGAAGTTCAGGATTTCGTAGGGCGTCGTCCCCATCAGGCGTGAGGGTCTGAGTCCGGCGTCGCGTGCCTCGACGATCTGACTGGCGGCCCAGATCAGCACGTCGGCGTCCCAGATGGTCGCCATGCCGTGTTCGGGCACCGCCTCGACGCGGATCTTGATCGAGCCCGCTTTGAAGTCGATCGGCGCGAGGCGCTTCGACTTGGCGAGCGAGAAGAACGGATAGGCCATCAGATCCTGCGCATCGCGCGGCGCGAGATCGCCGGGCAGCGCACGGAACAGATCGAGCTGCTCGCGCTCGGGGTCGGGGCGCCGGAACGACATACCGGAAGCCTCAGCGCGTCAGGTGACGGGCGTGGGCGAGCGCGGCCGGGTCATGGCGCTTGGCGGGCAGGACGCTGCCGCGCGGATCGGAGGTGGAGGTGACCGCGCCGCGATCGGCCCAGGCCTGCAGGTCGTCGACCGCGTAGACGACGCGGCCGCCGAGCTTGCGGTAGGCGGGACCGGTGCCATAGGTCCGGTGCTTCTCGAGCGTGCGCCCCGACAGCCCGAGGAAACGGGCGGCTTCGGGGGTGCGCAGGAAGCGTGGCGGCAGATTGGCGGCAGTGGCGGACATGATCGGGCCTCCGGGGCGTTCGTGGGCGCCGCAGATGATCTGCGGCGGACGAAGGCCACCCTGGCGAAGCGCGTCCGCGTCGATGGAGGGCGAAGTTGGGGGTGCGATGTTCGCACACCGGGCGAGTGGTCGCGGCCCCTCAGCGCCGATGCTGGTGCCTGAGCAGCTTGCGATATCCGCCCGCGACCATCGCCAGGCCGTCCCGGATGAGCGACCGGGTCGCGAAGCGGGCGGGCGCGCTCTGCCATTCGTCCCGGCTCAGCGGGCCGAGCTTGGAAGATCGCCGACGCGATCGACTTTTGCGACGCGCCTGTGCGGCGACCGTCGAGCGCGCGCAGCATGCGCTTGGTCCGCAGGCGCTGCTGGAGGGTGATCCGCGTATCGGCGGGAATGGCGCGACCGTAGAGGCTGGCGAGCAGGCGCAACACCGCTTCGACGCGGCCGAAGCCCGAGCGGTCGAGCGGGATCACGGCGGCGAGGTTGGTCGGCGCCCCGGTGACGCTTTGCAGTACGTGGATGCGTTCGCCGGTTCGCAGCGTCGTGAGCAGGTGGAGACCCTGTTCGTCCGCGATCTGCGGAGCGCCGGTGATCGACGGCGGTTCGATTTGCCCGACGTCGAGCGCGGGCGGCGCGGCGGTTACCCAGATCGCGCTGGTATCGGCGTCAAGCTGCCAGAAGACGGGCGCGTCCGGCGCCGGCAGCGACGGCGGTATCGGGAAATCGCAGCCCCCAGCGCTCGCGGATCAGCTCGGTGGCGTCGCCGGGATCACTCGCGCCGCGATCGAAGCCGTCATAGTCGTCCTCGTAGCGCTCGTTCCGGCGAAGCCATTCCCAGGCGAGGTCGGAGGCGGCGAGCGTGTCGAGATAGTCGTAATCCGCCGCCGTTTCCCAATCGGACGCGTCCTTGGCCATCATCTCCTCCAGTCGCAATTGCCGTGCAGATTGAAGGGGATACGATTACCGGTTGCGTGATTTTCGGGAAGCCGGACGATCGGCATCACATGATGCCGCACCGGCATCACCGTTGCCCGGACGCACCTTCGCGGACGAGTTGGCGGTAGCCGCTTTCGGTCATCCAGCGCGCCCGTGCGAGATGCGCGTCGTGGACGAGACGGGCTCGGTGCGGTTCTTGGTCGGCGTCGAGGTCGAACAAGCGCATGGGTAGCATCGCGCCAGTCCGCGCCGTCCCGCGCGGCGTCGAGCAGCCGCATGTAGAGCGTCATGTGCGCGCGGTCATACGGCGTCAGCACGCTGCTTTGCGGCGGTTCGTCCTGAAAGCTTGTCTGTGTCACCTGGCCCCATCCAGCGAATCGTATCCGTTCTGGAGGTTGTTGTTAACCATGGACCGCGGCGTGCGAAGTCGCGGATCGACCACCTGCGAAGTTTGCACGCTGGAATGACCGACGATCGATCTAGGATTTGGCCGTCCGGACAAGCATCACCCCTTCGCCTCTATCGGACTGAAGCAGGACGACGCCGCTTCCCTCGAGGGCACGACGGACCTGATCGCTGGTCGACTCGTAGACCAACAGGCCGGATTCCGACTCGAGGCGCTTCAGCGCCGTGAGCGAGACCTGGGCCTTGTCAGCGAGCGTCTCCTGTGTCCAACCCAGCAACGCGCGTGCGGCCCGCGATTGTCGGGCGGTGATCATGCATGATCACCTCCCACCCGGGCCTAATCGAGTGCCAGAACTACGACTATAATAGTCGTTCTTGAGGATCAGCGCCAGCGTCTCGTGCCTTTGGGGGTCGGTTGCCCTGTTGCCGCGTCGTCAATTGATTCGGTGCCCGCACAGCGCAAAGGCCCCGCCCGGTTCGACCGGACGGGGCCTTGCTCGGCGGCCTCACTCGCCGGTGCGGCGGCCGTTGGGGCGGGACCAGATGAGGCTGAACCCTTCGCCGTCCTCGTCGTCGAAGAGGTTGGCGTAGATCGGAGCGGTGAAGCTCGGATCGTCCAGCTTCAGACCGAGATAGTCGCGGCCTTCGTTGGAGCGCTTGGCCCAGGCGGCGCCGATCTCGACCCGGCCGACCATGACGCGGTGGGAGGGTGAGTTGTCGCCGGTGCGGTTGGCTTCGGGGACGATGCGAACGTTCTTGGCCTGGACCGAGAGGGTGACGATTTCGCCGGTGTAGTCGCTGCCGGACTTCTTGAAGGTGCCGATGGTTGCCATGATGATTCTCCGTTCTTCTCTGCCTCGAGCCCGCACCATTGCGGCCTCGATGGCGATCGGTGGGCCGGAGGCGATCGACGCGGCATCGCTTGCGACCGCAGCGCAGCGAAGGACGGCGCCAAAGCGGCTTTGTTGTTTCGCGAGGAATGGCGGCGCAGCCGGCAGGGGAAGAAAGTCGCGCAGGCGCCGTTGCCGCATAGGCGATCGAGGCGCAGCCGACCTTCGGCCAGATCAGCCCATTGAAGAGGCCGTTTGGAGCGGTCGACGAACAGAGACGGAGCGACGGAGAAACTGGCGAAGCCTTCGCAACCAAGGAGATTGCGGCTGGCACATACGACCGAGAACACCCCCTCCCGGGCATTCAGGAATTGAGCAGCCATCCCGAGCACTGAACGGAAACGACGGACATCCGCCACTGATTGTCGCCGCCGAGATCCATGTTACGCGACCCTGGCCCAAGCGTTCCGTCAGGACGACACGCCGAGATCGGTCCGACCTGATCGCTCGTTCCTACGCTCTGTCCGCCGACCATGAGATGCAGGGGCGAGGTCCCGTCCAGCTTCTGGTCCTCCCCGGCCGTTCGGATGCGTTTAGCCCCGCGCGAGGCTCCCTCCGGTCGAAACGGGCGTTGCCATCGCCGCCAACCGCATCAACGCGGTCACGCCGACGGCGACCGCGCCTATGACCGAGAAGGCGACCTGCCAGCCTTCCGACGGCATGGTGTGTTTGACGATGCCGTGCGTCGCGTGAAAGCCGGCCATCGCTGCGGGCGCGACGAAGGCGAGCGCGATGAGGATCCGCGCCCAGAGCGGCCGGACGTAAACGAACAGGAACTGGCCGATGCCGAATGTCAGCCCGGCCGCGAGCGCGCCGACGACAAGCGCGCCGAGCCAGCCGACGCCGGTGCCATAGGCCCACATTCCGGTGGTGACGCCGGCGAACAGGGGCAGCGCGAAGATGGCGAGCGTGAACAGCAGCCAGCATAAGAAGCCGATCGCCGCGATACTGATGAGGATGCCGATGAAGATCATGATGGTGGACTCCGTAAGATAAAGGTCTGACGGTCGCGCCTCCACCACCACCTCGGCGCGGTTTGAGTATAGCCGAAGAAGAGCGGCGACGGGAGCGGAAATCCGGTGAGGACCTTCCCACCATCGCAGGCGTCGCTCGTCAGGGGGCGAAGGGATCGATTTCCGCGACGACCTCGGCGTCGCCGTCGAACTCGTTGGCGGGCGTGACCGAATGTGTGCCGTCACCGGCCTTGAAGATGACGATCGCGGCCATGAGACTGGTGGCCAAGCTGTAAGCGAAGGCCTGTGCGTCGGTGAAGGACATTGTTCCGGCTCCTGTCTTGGAAGCGGGGACCATCCCCGCTCGACAGGCGCCCGATGTGTTCGGCGCAGGGCCGCAATCACCGCCGAGGCGAAGCCTCAAGGCCGCACGCGCGCGTAGCGGACCCTTTACGGGTTGATGGCGTCAGGCCCTGGGCTGGACCAAGGATCGCGCCAATGAGAGCGGGGTGGTCGTCGTGGCAGGAGCTAATAGAGATTGCTGGAATATCGCAGGGGATTTGCAAGCAGGCCACCGAGTTCTGCGCAATACAGGTAGCGTCGGATGAGTGCTTCCGTCAGGAGTTGGGACTTATCGGTCGGTCCGCTATTGGCAAGCGGGGTAAGGAAAGCCGACACTTTGTCGGGTAGGCGGGTTCCGACACCCATTGCAGACGTTACGGCATGTCAGCTTTGTTCGTCGTGCTCAGTCAGACTTAGCGCGAGTTTGGACAACAATGCCGCAAGTTGATCCTGCTCGGCGACGCTCAACCCCCGCAACAGCGCCCGTTCCGTCGCCATGTCCTCGCGGAAAGCTGATTGCGCCGACTGCAAACCTTTCGGGGTAAGTTTGACCAGCAAGCTGCGCGCATCGTCGGGACTAGGCTCACGCAGCACGAGTCCTGCCTTCGTCAAGCGGTTCAATCGATCGGTCAGGCCGCCCGACGAGATCATCAGCGAGGTGTAGAGCTCGGTCGGTCTAAGGCAAAAGGGAGGGCCCGATCGCAGCAAGGTCGAGAGGACGTCGAACTCGCCGGTATCGATGCTGTGCCGGTCGAACACCGCCTCGATTCGCGGCCGCACCCGCAGCGCGATCCAGCGCGCACGGCCGAGGATTGCCATGCCGCTCGTGTCAACATCCGGCAATTCGCGGCGCCACTGGTCGCGGCGCTGTTCCACGTGATCCTTCGGTACGATTTGTCTTGCCATCGAGATAGCTACCCCGTATTTATCTTGATGTCGAGATAATACGTAACTCGCCCGAACGCAAGGAAGGCACCCATGTTCACGCAGCAAACTCCGCTTCTATCCGCACCTCGGGCGCGCTGGGCATACCGGATCGGATGGTGCCTGACCGGAGTGTTCGCTGCCTTCATGCTGGCGGCTTCGGTCACGCCGAAGGTCGCTGGCATGGCTGTCGCCCGCGACACGCTTTCGAGCGTTGGCTGGTCCCCCGGTGCGGCCGTTCCGATCGGGCTGGTCGAACTCGGATGTGTGCTGCTCTATCTGTGGCGGCGCACGTCCATTCTCGGCGCGGTTCTGGCGACTGCCCTGCTCGGCGGGGCGATGGCGACGCAGATGCGGGTTGGCGCGCCGCTATTCAGCCACGCGCTTTTCGGCGTCTATCTCGGCGTTATCATGTGGGGCGGGCTGTGGCTGCGCGATCCTGCCCTTCGCGCGCTGTTTCCGTGGCGCACCGCGAACGCCACGCAGGCCTGATTTTTTGCCGACGGGAGCAAACACAATGTCGTTCCAAGCCTATCTGACCTCGATCGAAGCCAAGACCGGAATGGATGCCGAGGCGCTCAAGGCCGCCGCCGATACGCGCGGCTTGTCCGAAGCCGGACGGCTGAAGCCCGGCGTGAAGGCAGGCGAGGTGGTGGCATGGCTCAAGGCCGACTTCGCGTTGGGCCACGGCCACGCCATGGCCGTCTACGCCATGCTGTCCGGCAAGCGCGCGCCGGACAAGCGATTGTGAGCGGTGCCGGTTCGATCAGTCGCTGACAATCACTCTCCGAGTCAGCGCAGTGGCAACAATGGGCGACCCTTGGAGCGACACCGACGATCACGGCAGTAAATCCTCTACCACCATAGAGGATCGGCGCGATCCACTCAGCACGGGCGCGCCGCAGATACGCGTTGCTCAGAACTCTTGGATCGTCGCTCACCTCGGGTTACCCGCTCTCGTTCCTTGACCTGAAGTTCAGGAATCTACCCCATCCTCGCCGTTCACGATCGATCCGAAATCGTACTGGAACGACCGCATCCGGTTTGTGCAAATTTAGGCGCGAACTACTGGCTCTGGTCAATTTCCGCCGCTATCGAAACATAAGAGCGCCGGTTAGTAGGCGATTGTCCGCGCTGCGGGACGCCCATCGCCCGGGCGATGGTGTGATAATCCTCATCGCCGATCGCAAACATGCCCCTGCGGAATGCGATGCCCCAGGATTTTCGGTCGCGGGTCAGCGCAAGATCGTCGAGCATCGGTCTGATCGGTGCGTCGTGCGATTTGAAATAATGAACCTTGCGGCGGAACGGCTCGAAGTCGTCGGCTTGTTGCACCTGATACGGTTCGTCGTCGTCGATCCGACCGATCGCGGTGAACGCCTGAACCGGTTCGCCCCCGCGCATTTCCTGACGCGGGGAATAATAGAGCATGTGGTCGCCGCGCCGCATGCGATCGAGCGGCGCGGCCTTACCGTGATTGACCTGGCAGAAGCCGCCTTTCACTGCGCGCATGACATGATCGAGGCTGGCGACACCGACCCAACAGGTCATGCCGGATCGTCCACGCACGTCGCTTCGCGCAGGTCATAGATGATCGGGTCGAACGACGTGGCGAGCGCGGCCGCAGCCTTCAGATGTTCGCGGGTTTCGGGATCACTGATGAAGGCATCATAGTCGGCGCGCGTTCGCCACTGTGCGTAATTCGCGACGTGCCTTCTGTCGTCGCTAATATGCAGATTGGCCGACACGAAGCCGGGCTGTTTGCGGATTCGCGTTTCTGTCGCGCGAGTCAGTTCGGCCAGTAGCTCGTCAGCCCTTGCAGGCTCGACAGTGAAGGTGTTGATCAGCACCATATAGGTATCGTCGGGGTTCAAGGTCGTCATGGATCGCTCCGTTTCCAAGGCTGAAGGTGAGACCGATGTGACCAAAACATATAAGGCCCCTGATAAGTTCCCTGATATGCCCGAGACCGTTGCGAAGCGTCTGGGCTATGCGATCAAGCTCGCCCAGCACGGGCTGAGGTTGCGCATGGACGAGGCGCTGCGACCGCTCGGCCTCACCACACCGCAATATGGCATCCTGTGTGCGCTCGAGGCAGAGCCCGGCCTGTCGAACGCGCGGTTGGCGCGCGCGCTGTTCGTGACCGCGCAGACGATGCACGGCACCCTGTCGAACCTGGAGCGGGCGGGGCTGGTCGAGCGCGGGCCAGATCCCGACCATGGTCGAGCCCGGCGCGGGGTCCTGACGCAATTGGGTAGGGACACGCTGAGCGAAGCTCATCAGCGCGTCGGCGAGGTCGAGGATCGGATGATGAATGGCTTGGGCGAGATTGGCGCAAGGAGACTGACCGCTTCGCTGCTGGCCTGTGCCGGACGGCTGAGTTGAGGGAATAAATCTTGAAATGTTGAGGATCGCCGCAGCCATTGCGTCGGGATCGCCGAGGCTGGCCGAGCGCTGCGACGGCGAATGTGGCCGGTTACGCCGAAGCGATCGAGATGGCGATCGGACCAGGGTGGAGTCCGACGGTGTCGCCTGCTGGGTCGGATCGGCAAATGATGCGACTATGGTCCCCTCGATGATCGGCTTTCAAACAACATCCGGAAACGCGAGACCTACAGCATCCACGATCCTCATGAATGAGAGCGCGCCGCCTTGTCGTTGTTCGCTCATGTGCCGGCCATGCTGAGCAGTTTTAAGCGATGGGCTCGAAGTCTCAAGCGCGACGTCATCGCGCTGTGGATCGCTGCGCGCGATCTGCGAACCCCCTGGCATGCCAAAGCGCTGGCCGTTGCGGTCGCGGCTTATGCCCTCAGCCCGATCGACCTCATTCCGGATTTCATTCCGGTGATTGGGTATCTGGATGACTTGCTGATCGTGCCAATCGGCATCGCCCTAACCGTCCGCCTCATTCCGCCTGAGCTCATGGCTGAATTTCGGCGGAAGGCAGCGGAGCAAGCGAGTCGTCCACAGAGCAGGATCGCGGCGGCGATGATCGTCGCGATCTGGCTCATCGCGTTGGCAGCGTTTGGCTTCTGGTTCCTGGGCATATGGAATAAGGGCTGAATCAATCCAAACCATGGCTATTGTCGGCGGCGCTCACGCGCCGCCTCCCTTCGGCCGGAAATCGAACAGCGGGATGCCTAGCTTGCGGGCCTTGTCGGCGAGGTTGTCTTGGATGCCGGTGCCGGGGAACACCATCACGCCGATCGGAAGCACGTCGAGCATCTGATCGTTGCGCTTGAACGGGGCGGCCTTGGCGTGGCGTGTCCAGTCGGGCTTGAAGGCGACCTGCGGGACCTTGCGGTTGTCGGCCCATTTGGCGGCGATCAGCTCGGCACCCTTGGGCGATCCGCCGTGCAGCAGCACCATGTCCGCGTGCTTGGCGTGGACCCGATCGAGCTTTGTCCAGATCAGGCTATGGTCGTTGAAGTCCATCCCCCCGGTGAACGCAACCTTGGGACCAGCGGGCAAGAGCACTTCGTTGTCGGCCCGGCGCTTGGCGGCGAGGAAGTCGCGGCTGTCGATCATTGCCGAGGTCAGCATCCGGCGATTGACCAACGATCCGGCACGCGGCCGCCAGGGTGAGCTGGTGTGGCGCTTGAACTGTTCGGCGGCTTGGTCGCGCATCAGCTCGAAGGCGTCGCGGCGTTCGAGCAGGGTCTGCCCTTCGGCGACGTGGCGCTCCAGTTCGACCGATTTCACCTCGGAGCCGTCCTGTTCGCGCTGCCCGCGCCGCTGAGCCTGCTCATTGTCGTCGAGGTCGCGCTCGATCCGGTCGGTGGCGCGGTGGAAGAGATTGACGGTCGACCAGAGCAGATCGTCGAGGTCGGGCTCGAGGCGGGTGTCGCCAAGGCTCACGATCAGGGCGTCGAAGATGTCGGCGATCGCGCCGGCGACGATGTCGCCTTCGGGAAGAGGTCTGGGGTCGGGCTCATCTTGGAAAGGGCGATAGCCGTAGAGCTGGAGTTCGGTCAGGACATGGTCGGTTGGGGAAGATGCGTGTTCGGGTTCGTAGCCGCTGTCGTCGTGGTCGGTGGTCATCGGATGCTCTCTCGTCGGATCGACCGCGACCGCCGCGGCCTTCATGGCGACGAAAGACGGCGGGCGGCACGGTCCTGCACCGGGAGCGGAGCGGACGGCCGAAGCGCAGCGGAGGATGGCGAAGCCCGGTTGTTTTGCTTCGCGATGCAAAGGCGGCGCATCCGGGGTCCCCACGAAGTATCACTTCGTGGGGTGGTGGGCCGCCGGCGGAAAAGAACGGGGCGCAGCCATTGCCGGACCGGGCCGTTTGCCGTCCCAGTCGCCCTCTAAGAAGGCCGTGGTCGCGGCCCTCTCCGACATGGAAGGGAAGCACCCGCCTCCGAAGACTGACACCAGCCACGGATGGCCCTTCACACCTCCATCCCGGCCAATGCCGGATCTGCCATGAACCGCGCGACATCGTCCGGTGCGATCTGAACCCGCAAGGCCGCCCGTAGCGCATCGCTGCCGAGCGAGCGCAAATCTTCGTTGAAGTCCCCCAGGCGAGACGAAAGGACAATCGCCTCGATCCCGACCGTTTCCGCACGTTCGATCAAGGTCGTCATAGCACCGTCCCCGGCCGGATCGTCGTCGCGGGCGATATAGAGTCGGCGCAACGTGGTGGGGAACAGGATGGCAGCGAGATGTGCTGCCGAGAGCGCCGCCGCTGCCGGCAAATTGGGCAACGCAATCCGCAGCGACAGCATGGTCTCGATGCCTTCGCCAGCCGTCAATACATCGTCGGCCACACCGAACCGAACCGCGTTGCCGAGAAGGTCGCCCATTGCGCGTCTCGGCGTATCGACCGGCGCTTTTCCATCGCCATCGTGCGAGAGCCAGGTGCGGTGCGCGCCGGTAATGCGGTTGTCGAGATCAGTGACCGACGCGATCATCGCCGGCCAGGTCTCGGTCGGCGAATGCTGGTCCGGGCGATAGTAGCAGCGCGGGTGAAAGCGCAGGGCTCCGGTTCCGTGCAAAGCCGTAATACCGCGTCTGCGCAAATACGCCTCCACGACCGTGCCCGAAATCGGTTGCGACATCGCGAACAGTCGTCGCGCCGCTTCCGGCGATCCGGTCGCCGCCGATGACGGTCGTGGTTTCGGCTGGATATCCGGTTCCGGTCGCGGCAGACTGAGGAAGCGCCGGGCCTCCTCGGCGACGTCCTTGAAGTCGATGAGGCCAAGACTCTCGCGGATGACGTCGAGCAGGTCGCCATGTTCGCCAGTGGCCGCGTCGGTCCATTTGCCCGCCGCGCCCTTGCCGGAGTCGGCGCCGCTGAGCCGGACGTACATAGACCGGCCGGGTGTATTGCGAACATCGCCGACCAGCCAGTAGCGGCCCTCGCGCCGCCCGTTGGAGAGATATTCGCCGCAGACCGCCTCGGCGTTGCGGCCCAGGCGCTGCGCGAAATCGAAGGCGTCGTGATGCGCCATCACGCGGCCTCCCGTTCACCGATGCGCTCGATCGGAAAGCGCTCCAACAGTTTCGTCAGGATGCCCGCACCGCGGTCGTCGGTCGGCACGAACAGACGCAGTTTCCAGGAGATGATCTCGTGGAACAGCCCGTACGCACGCAGCCGATCGCGCATGGCGTCGGTGAAGCCGGACAGTTCGATGCGGTGGGTGCCCATGGCGCGAACACGGCGGAGCTGCAGCCCCTCGGCGAGATTGAGGATCGTCCTGCCGTCGATGAGCGCGGTGAAGGCCTGCTCGGGGTCCAGGGTGCTGCCGCCCGTCGCGGTCGCGTTCGCGGCCCAGGCGGGGGAGACGCGCCGACCGACGATGCGCTCGCCGGTGTCGGTCTGGAGCCTATAAACTCTGGTCGATTCATCGGGCAGGCGTTTCCAGATCGGCAGCAACAGGCCCGAGACGATATGGATGATGCTGTCGGTGAACGTCGGCACGTCGGCCAGCTCGGCCGCCCAGGCGCGAGCGAAGGTCTCGCGGTCGGCCTCGACCCAATGCGTCTGCGGCATCGTCGCGATCGGCATGGCCGGGCGTTCCATCGGGCGGATCAACCGGACGCGGCGTTCGACCTCGCCGTCGTCGAGCATCAGACTGGTGGTTGGGATCCGCACCGCGGCCCGGCCCGACTGTCCGTTGAGGAGCAGCATGGCACGCGGGTCGGCGAGATGATCGAGCGCTGCTTCGAGCGTGACCGGCCGGTTGCGCTCGCGCTGCGTGATCGTGAGCAGACGCGTTTCGGCCGAGGTGCCGGGGTGCGTGTAGATCGTCTGCCGATCGGTGACGACGAAGCTCTCGGCGGTCAGCGTCTCCAGCCCGATGTCGTAGACTCCCGATGCGATCGCGCCCTCGATGCGGGCGGCGAGCAATTGCTCGAACGCCGAGAACAGGATGTTCTGCAGGTCGATGGTGAGTGCCAGCAGCCGGTTAAGGAAGGTGGTGATCGGCGGCAGTTCGTCCTTGATGCCGCCCGCGTCGATCAGCGACAGTCCGGTCGCGTTCTCGAACGTCTGGAGCGGGCATCCATCGACCTTGCCCGCCACCAGCAACAGATAGAGGCGGCGCAGCGCGTCTCGCGCATAGGCGCTTTCCAGATTGTCCTCGGGCCGGAACAGGCCCTGGCCGCCGGTCTGGCGCTGGCCCTTGGTGATCGCGCCGAGCGTGTCGAGCCGCCGGGCGATGGTCGACAGGAAGCGCTTCTCGGCCTTCACATTGGTGGCGATCGGCCGGAACAGCGGCGGCTGCGCCTGATTGGTGCGGTTGGTGCGACCGAGCCCCTGGATCGCGGCGTCCGCCTTCCATCCGGCCTCGAGCAGGTAGTGGACGCGCAGCCGCCGGTTCTTCGCCGACAGTTCGGCGTGGTAGCTGCGACCGGTACCGCCCGCTTCCGAGAAGATGAGGATGCGCTTGGCGTTATCCATGAACGCCTGCGTCTCGGCGAGATTGGCGGACCCGGCGCGAGTCTCGACCATCAGCCGGTCCCAGCCGTCGGCGCTGGTCTTGCGGACGATCCGCCGCGAACGGCCGGTCACCTCGGCCACGACATCGGTGCCGAAGCGCTGGACGATCTGATCGAGCGCGCCGGGCACGGGGGTCTGCGACGCCAGCGTCTCGATCAGGCGATCGCGGCGGGCGGCGGCGTCGCGGCTCTCGACCGGCTGGCCGTCGCGATAGACCGGCCGCGACGACAGCTTGCCCTCGCTGTCGGTGAATGGCTCGTAGAGCTGCACCGGGAAGGAATGGGCGAGATAGTCGAGGACATATTCGCGCGGCGTGATGTCGACCTGGACGTCGCCCCATTCCTCGGTCGGGATCTCGGCCAGCCGCCGCTCCATCAGTGCCTCGCCGGTTGAGACGATCTGGATCACCGCGGCATGGCCGTCCGCCAGATCGCGGTCGATGGCCGCGATCAGCGACGGCGTCTTCATGCTGGTGATCAGGTGCGAGAAGAAACGCTGCTTGGCGCTCTCGAACGCCGATCGCGCGGCAGACTTGGCCTGCGCGTTCAAAATGCCGGTCGAGCCGGTGATGTTGGCGACTTCCATCGCCGCGTCGAGATTATTGTGGATGATACCGAACGCGCCGGCATAGGCGTCGTAGATGCGGACCTGCTCGTCGGTCAGCGTGTGCTCGACCAGTTCATATTCGACGCCTTCGTAAGAAAGCGAACGCGCGGCATAGAGGCCGAGCGCGCGAAGATCGCGCGCCAGCACTTCCATCGCGGCGACACCGCCGGCCTCGATCGCCTCGACGAACTCGGCGCGCGTGGCGAACGGGAAATCCTCGCCGCCCCAGAGGCCGAGGCGCTGGGCATAAGCGAGATTGTGGACGGTGGTGGCCCCGGTCGCCGAGACATAGACGATGCGCGCATTCGGCAACGCGTGCTGGAGGCGAAGACCCGCGCGGCCCTGCTGCGAAGCGGCCTGATCGCCGCGTTCGCCCTTGCCGCCGGCGGCGTTCTGCATGGCGTGGCTCTCGTCGAAGACGATCACTCCGTCGAAGTCGGAGCCCAACCAATCGACGATCTGTCGGACACGCGAAACCTTCTCTTCGCGCGCGTCGGAGCGCAGCGTGGCATAGGTGGTGAATAGGACGCCTTGCTTTAGTCGGATGGCCGTCCCCTGGCGGAAGCGCGACAGCGGTGTGACCAGCAGCCGCTCCATGCCGAGCGCCGACCAGTCGCGCTGCGCGTCCTCGATCAGCTTGTCGGACTTCGACACCCAGACCGCACGGCGGCGGCCTTTGAGCCAGTTATCGAGCAGGATACCCGCCACCTGGCGGCCCTTGCCGGCGCCGGTACCATCGCCGAGGAACCAGCCGCGCCGGAACCGGACGGCGGTCTCGGCGTCGTCGGGTGCGGCGGAAACGAGGTCATAGGTCTCGTCGATGCGCCACGATCCGGCGAGATGGTCGCCATGCGCCTCGCCGGCATAGATGACGCTCTCGAGCTGTGCGTCGGACAACAGGCCGTCACGGACGACGGCGGGTGGCAGATGTGGCCGATAGCTTGGCACCGGGGGTGCGACCGAGGCCATCGCCGCCGACTGCACGAGCTTGGTGGGGTGCGTCTGAGAGCCGGGAATACGGATCGTCTGCAATCCGTATTCCTCATAAAGCGCCTCCGTGATCCAGCCGCCTTCGACAAGCTTGAAATTTATCGGCGCATAATCGAGTTCGACGCCTTCGGGTTCGAAGGTGTCGCTCGGGACGGCGGACGGTCGCATCGGGCGGGTGCGCACAGCGCGCGGGATCGACGGGCTTGCGATCGCGGTGGCCACGACCGGGGGCCGGGTGGGGACTTGATTGACGATCCACTCCAGCAGCGTGGCGACATCGGGCGCGACGCCCGGCGACGGTGGGAAGGCTGTTGCATCATCGGCCGGGACCTTGTCGATCACGGTTAGCCGGGTGTCGATCGTGGTGCCATGCCTGGCATAGACCGCGCCGTCCACGGCCGCCGAGAAGACGACACGCCCGCGTTCCTGCAGCCGCGCGAACGCGTCGGTCCAGGCGGGATTGTCGGGGGAGAAGCTCGACCCGGTGATGGCGACCAGGCGTCCGCCATCGGCGAGCCGCGGCAGCGCGGAGGCGACATGCCGGTAAGCGGCGTCGGTCATCCGGCCGGAGACGTTGGCCATGACCGAGAAGGGCGGATTCATCAGCACGACGCTCGGACTGACGCCGACATCGAGGTGATCGTCGATCTGCGCAGCGTCGAACCGGGTCACGGTGACGCCCGGAAATAGGTGGTCGAGCAATCCGGCGCGCGTTTCCGCCAGTTCGTTGAGGACCAGCGATCCGCCGTCTAGTTCGGCGAGGATAGCGAGCAGGCCAGTGCCGGCCGATGGCTCCAGCACGCGGTCGGCCCGCGTGATCGCGGCGGCGGCGCTGACGGCAAGTCCCAGCGCAATCGGCGTCGAGAATTGCTGGAACGCCTGGCTCTCTTCGGAGCGGCGCGTGTGGGTGGGGAGAAGGTCTGCGATCTTGTCGAGCATCGGCAGCATGGCGACGGGCGATGCGGCCTTAGCGCGAAGGGCCGGGCCGAACTTGCGCAGGAACAGGACCGTCGCCGCCTCGCAGGCGTCATAGGCGGTCTTCCAGTCCCACTCGCCAGACGCATCTGACGCGCGAAAGGCCGACTCCATCGCGGCGCGCAGCATGGCCGCATCGATGCGGCGGCCTTGTTCGAGATCGAGGAGGATGAGCCGGGCGGCGGCGTGAATGCATGCCGCGCCCTCGGCTTGCGTCATTGTGACGGAATGGTTGGCGAGCATCGAAACCGTGTTGGACATGTGCTGTCTCCTGAAACGACGAAGCCCGGCGCGGGGCCGGGCTCCGGGAAGGTTGGGAAGGATGCGGGGCGACCGAGGCCGCCCCGCGCGGTCTTCATTCGGCGGCGATGGCGTGGACGGATTCGTCCTCCGGATCCGCGACGTCATCCGCCGGGGCCTCCTCGTCGTCGGTGAGGAAGGCCGGCAGCGCCTCGACCTCCTTGGCCGTCTCGGGGTCGCCCGTCCCCTCGACGACTGCCAACCGGAGCGGTTCGGGCAGCCAGCCCGTGCCGTCGAGCAACCGCTCGGCCTCGCGGGCCATGTCGCCCTTCTTCAGATGGTCGATGAGCTGGGCCGACTGTTCGCCCTTGGCCTCGCGCACCGCTTCGAGGATGCGCGGCTTGGTCACCCGGTCGAGATAGTTGTCGACCGTCGGCCGCCATCCCGCTTCGACCATGTCGAGCCCGACGGCGCGCGCGAGCCGGTCGGCCTCAGCGAGGCGACGGTCGAGGCCGTGTTGCGACAGCCCGCCGCCATAGCGATCGACCTTCTCGTAAAGCGCATTGACGCCGAACGAGACGCAGTGCGCGAGGAGCGTGGACCGGCTGGCCTCGTCGAGATCGACCAGCCAGTCCCACAACGCATCCTCGTCATCGGGGATGTCAGCCTCCCAGCCGTCCTGCCGCTCGGCGATCGCCTTGGCCGACGCACTGTCCTTCAGATCGGCGGCCTGAACGGGGAAGAAGACATGCCGAACCGACGCTTCCAGGCAGCCGGTGCCGCCATTGTGCCGGAAGGTGTCGAGCACGAGCTTGTGCAGCAGGACCGTCAAGGCGACGTGCGGCCTCTGCGCCACCGCATCGCGCAGCGCCAGCGTCCGGTGCGCGGTCAGCTCGGTGACGAGCCGGTCGGGGAGCGGTCGGATGACGTCTCCTTCCTCCTCTTCCGCCTCGGCCTGCCCGCCGACGGTGATGACCGCGCGCTGCGTTTCAGCCGAGCGGTCCGATCCCGCCTCGGTATCGGTATCGAGTCCCTCCGTCTCGGCACCGTCCGATCCGTCGATGTCCGGCGCCTCGTCTTCGGCGCGGACATAGCCGCGATCAACGCGCAGATTGCCGGCACCGTCGATCGAGACGAACGCCCCGGCGCGGGCAATTTCGGCCGCATCGTAGAGGATCGGGCGGCTGTCGAACGCCTCGATCGCGGTCTCGATCTCCGCCAGTCGGGCATCGACCGCTTCGGGAAGGTCTTCGTCCTCGTCATGGTCGGCGTAGAGCCGGTCGAGTTCTTCGGCCAGGGCGTCGCGCGCGGCCTGCTCTTCATCGGTCAGGCGCGGGCCGACGCCGCTCAACCGGCGCAGATCCGCCGTGTGCCCATAGGGAAAGTCGGTCGCGGCCTCGACCCATTTCCAGCCCTCGGCCCCGATCGCCTCGGCGGCTTCGCGCAGTTTCTCGGCGACGAGCATGTCGACCAGTCCGACATCCTGCAGCCAGCCGCCGTCATCGCCCTGGAACAGGTCGCGCAGGATCACGCCGCCCGCTTCTGCGTAGGCGGCGAGGCCGACGAACTGGGCACGGCGATCGGACGCCCGCACGCTGCTCTCGGTCAGCGCCCGGCGTATCTGGTAGGGTTCCTTGTAATAGGTCTGCGAGAGGTTTTCCCAGACCTGCTCCTGCCGTTCGTGATCGGCGGTGACCGAAAAGGCCATGAGCTGCTCGAGGGTCATGCCGTCCTCGGCATAGACCTCATGCAGTTTGGGCGAGACCGAAGCCAGCCGAAGGCGCTGCTTGACGACCTGCACGCTGACATTGCGGGCGGCGGCGATCTCGTCCTCGTCGAGCCCCTTCGTCCTGAGCGTCTGGAACGCCCGGAACTGGTCGAGCGGATGGAGCGGTGCGCGCTGCTCGTTCTCTTCGAGCGAATCGTCCTCCGGCGTGGTGTCGGCATCGGCGGCGCGGACCACGCACGGCACCGGCTGGGCTTTGGTCACGCGCTTTTGCCTCGCGAGCAGTTCGAGAGCGCGGTAGCGCCGCCCGCCGGCGGGCACTTCGAACATGCCGGTTTCGACGCCGTCGGCAGCGAGGACCGGCCGGACGTTGAGGCTCTGGAGGAGACCGCGGCGCGCGATCGACTCGGCGAGCTCCTCAATGGAGACGCCGGCCTTCACGCGGCGCACGTTGGTCTGGGATAGGATCAGTTTGTTGAAGGGGATGTCGCGCGCGGTATTGAGCACGATCTTCTGAACGGCGGTTGCCATGTCGGGATACTCCGCGACGGGCGGCCGGGAGACACTCTCTCGACCTCCAACCCATCACGAAAACCCGACCCTCCTCTTCCTCTCTCCGCAGCCTGAGACCCGGACAGCCGCCGATCAGTGATCGCGCAGATCCGACTTTGCGTACCGGCGGTGATGCCGTCGCCAGTCATCGGTATGATCTCGCCACGCCCCGCCATTGGCACCGGAGTCGTCGGCTGGACGCCGCGCCGATCAGGCTGCCTTCCGCTCGTCATCGACCATCGCCGCGGCGGCGGGTTCGGTCGCGTCGGGTTCGAAGCCCAGGATATAGTCGGCCGCCTTGGACGCGGCGCTGGCGGCGCGAACGATCGCGCGGTCGTCCTCGCGCAGGACCTCCAGCCACGCACCGATATAGTCCGCATGGCGCACGGTCGGCGTGATGCCGAGCGACGCGCAGAGATAAGCGGCCGAGATTTCCGCGATGATCTCCTCGAAGGAATATGTCTTGGAGCCGAACGAGCCGCTGAGGTCGCGGCCGAGACGCGAGGAATGGCCGCTGGCGTGCGAGAGTTCGTGAAGGGCCGTGCGGTGCCAGTTGATCGGCTCGAAATAGGCTTGCGGCGGCGGCACCTGCACGAAATCGAACCCGGGACTGTAGAATGCCTGCGCGCCGCCGATCCGGAAATCGATGCCCGTTGCGGCGATCAGTGCATCGACCCGCGGTTCGATCATCCCGGCCGGCGGCGGTGGCGCGGTGGTCGCGATCTCTTGCGGAAGGCCATCACACTGATCGGTGTTGAAGACGGTGAAGCGCTTGAGGAACGGGATCGCGCCGGGCGTTTCGCCGGTTTCGGCGGCGCGCCGCCGTTCGTCGTCGGGCGTGAAACGGTCGGCATAGACGACAGTCGTGCCGCGCTCGCCCTTGCGGACATTGCCCCCGATTCCGAGCGCCTGGCGAAAAGTGAGCCAGCTCTGGCCGGCAAAACCGTGTTCGATCACCGCGCCCCACAGGATCAGCACGTTGATCCCCGAATATCGCCTCCGGGTCGACGCGTTCTGCGGCATGGCGAGCGCTGCGCTGGCTACCGCCGTTCCCCAGGGCTGGACCCATGGCACGCGCCCGGCTTCCAGTTCGGCGATGATCGTGTCGGTGATTTCGGTGTAGAGGCTCGCCCGGTCCTGGCCGGGGCGGGCATGTCTCGTGGTTCTGGACATCGCTGGTCTCCGCGACGGGCGCCGGGAGCCTCTCTCCCAGGCCTCAACCCGTCACGAAAAAACCGTCCGCACTCTCACTCTCGAAATGGGGCGTTGCGGGGATTATCCCCGCAGAAGGGGTCGGGCGAGACGCAAGGCTCGGCCGCAGGGGAAGGCGTTCCCCACCACGTTCCGGATGACTTCTCGCTGTGCTGCCGGCGTACATCCGGTCCGAGTGTTCTGATCAGCTCGTCGCAGGCAGGGGCGCCGTTCCCTCGCTAAGGATCGCGAGATAGCGGCTGTAGCTGAAAACGCGGCCACGTTTGCGGCCCGTGACCTCGTCGAGGATGCCGAGGCGTTGCAGATCGGCGAGCGCAGCATTCACGGTTGGAGCGGATAGCCCTGTCCTGTGAACGAGCTGGTTAGCCGTGAGATAGGGGTTCTGTTGAAAGAGATCGTGGATTCGAAGCGCGGAGCCGGCCCGATCGCTTTCGGCCGTGATGCGTTCGCGGTCCTGCTTGAACAGTTCGACGATCCGGGTGGCGGCATCGAACGCCTGGTTGGCGGTGTCGGCGACGCCGGTAAGAAAGAATTCGAGCCAGGCCTCCCACGCCCCGTTCTCGCGCACCTCCTGCAGCAACCGGTAATAATCGGCGCGATGGGTTTTGAGGTAGAGACTCAAATAGAGCAACGGCTTGCGCAGGACGCCGTTGACGCAAAGGTAGAGCGTCACGAGCAGGCGGCCGATACGACCGTTGCCGTCGAGGAACGGGTGGATCGTTTCGAACTGGACGTGCAGGAGGCCCGCCTTGATCAGCGCGGGAAGGCGGGAGCTGTCATCGTGCATGAATTGCTCAAGTGCATCGAGGCAGGCTTCCAGTTCGGTCGTTGGCGGCGGGACGAAGAGCGCGTTGCCCGGACGCGTGCCGCCGATCCAGTTTTGCGATCGCCTGAATTCGCCGGGACTCTTGGTGCCGCCACGTCCGCTTTGCAGGAGCCGTTCGTGCATTTCGCGGATGAGGCGCAGCGACAGCGGCAACGCTTCCAACCGCTCCAGGCCATACATCATGGCGTCGACATAGTTTGAGACCTCGCGGATATCGTCGATCGGCTGGCCGGCCTGCGCCTCGGTCTCGAAGCGGAGCAGGTCCGAAAGGGTCGATTGGGTGCCCTCGATTTGAGACGAAAGGACGGCCTCTTTCCTCACATACATGTAGAGGAAGAGCTCCTGGCGGGGCAGCAGCATGGTAATGCCGTCGAGGCGGCCCAGCGCCCGCTCGGCCAAACTCAAACGGTCCAGCAAAGCCAGCACGTCGATGGGCGGGTCCGGCGGCAGCGGCGGCGGCACGAAGGCGCGCACCGTCTCGCCCGCAACGGGCGTTTCGACGAAGCGGCCCAGCCGCTGGTTGGTTTCGGGGTCGACCATTTCCGCCATTATGGCGGGAGACTTTATTTAAGCAACTGGTGCTTGGCTTAAATAAGAAGTAGGCTAAGGTAAGTCTGCTTAAATAGGAGATTGAAAGCGAAATGGAGGGGCATGCTCGGCGAGGTCAGGAAGGCCGACCTTCTCTGACGTTCTTCTCTTGTTCTCATCCTGGAACGAGCGTAGCTGAACCGCACGACCAAGACGGAGCTTCACGTGTGGGCCGATAATGAAACGACTCGGGATTTCCTGAACTTCTCCGGGGTAGCCGACACGGTGGCCGAGATCATCGTGCAAACACGCGGACGCCCGATCTCTATTGGAGTATCGGGTGCCTGGGGTATCGGCAAGTCGTCGTTGATCAAGCTTACCCAAGCGTCCCTAGCTGCACGACCGCTAAAAGAAGGCGAGCGCGAGTTCATCTTCGTCGAGTTTAATGCGTGGCTCTATCAAGGCTACGACGACGCGCGCGCTGCGCTCATGGACGTGATCGCCACCAAACTGCAGAAGGAGGCGGAAAGGCGCAAAACCGCCCTCGACAAGGTGGCTGCCATCCTGAAGCGGGTGCGTTGGCTGCGCGGGGCCAAGCTCGTGGCTGGTGACGCCGCAGCGCTCGCATTCGGCCTGCCGCCGGTCGGAATGCTCGGCGGTATGTGGGGTCTTGGCCAGCGCGCGCTAACAGGTATCGACGAAGACCTGTTGGACGACGCGCAGAAGCGGGCGCACGAAGCGGCGAAAGCAGCCGGGGGGCTGCTCGATCCCAGGACCGAAACGTCTCCACCCAAGGAGATTCAGGCTCTGCGCGACAGTTTTGAGGAGGCGCTTGAGGAACTCAATGTCACCTTGGTCGTGCTCATCGACGATCTTGATCGCTGCTTACCGCCGACGACCATCTCGACCTTGGAGGCGATCCGGCTCTTCCTGTTCCTGAAGCACACGGCCTTTGTAATCGCGGCCGATAACGAGATGATCAAGCATGCGGTCCGCAAACACTTCGAGGGCGTAACAGACGATCTTCTCGTTACGAACTACTTTGATAAGCTTATCCAAGTGCCTATCCGCGTGCCTGCGCTGGGAACGCAAGAAGTGCGGGCCTATCTGATGCTACTCTTCGTCGAGAACAGTGATCTCGATGAGAATGTCAAAGAGACGATCCGCGTCGGCGTTTGCCAGCAACTCCGACAGACTTGGCAGGGCAAGCGCGTCGATCGCGCCTTCGTCCAGTCGTTGCACACCCATTTCTCGGACGAACTTGTGGGCAAACTCGATACCGCAGACCGGTTGGCCCCCCTTATGACCACAGCGTCGGGGATTTCCGGCAACCCGCGGCTGATCAAGCGCTTTCTAAACGCCTTGGCGATCCGCATGACCATCTCCAAGGCGCAAGGGGTAGGGGTCGATGAGGCTGTTCTGGCAAAGCTCCTGCTGTTCGAGCGCCTCGGCAATCCGAAAGCCTACGCCGAGCTGATCGCCGCAGCGAGCGCAAGCGATACCGGCCGGCCGGCGTTTCTGGCCGAGTGGGAAGTCAAGGCTAATGCTGGCGCGGAGCTGACGCTACAGCCGCCGTGGGACGATCCCTTTGTCCTTGAGTGGCTGACACTTCCCCCCGCGCTTGGCGAATTGGATCTCCGCGGTGCGCTTTACGTCTCCCGCGAACACGCCCCACTCATCACGCCCGAGGACCGACTATCATCCGAGGCGGCCGAGTTGCTTTCCGCCTTGCTGGAGCATCCCGACATGGCGAGCGCCCTGAAAGACCGCCTCGCGCGCGTCCCCAGGGCGGAGACTACGGTGATGATGGACCGCTTGCTCGACAGGGCGCGGCAGGAGCAATCCTGGGGCGTCCCATCGATTTTGGAGGCGTGCCTTGCCATGGCAGACGCGGATCCCGCGCAAGGTGCGCGTCTTGCCGCGTTTCTGCGGGACCGGCCGGCGGCGCAGATCGAGCCGAACATCGTTCCCAAGTTGAGTGATCAGCCGTGGGCGGCGGGCCTGTTTCAGGCCTGGGACGGCGGTGATGTTAGCAAGCCCGTGAAGACCGCCATCAAGAAACGGAGGAATGATGGGAACGTCGCAGTCTAGCGGAGGCCCTGGTGCGGGCGTCCCCATGGTGCCGTCTTGGGTGGATAGCCCACCGCCTGAAGCGCCAAGCGGAGACCCGCCGGCGGAGGGGGAGGAAGCGCCCGGTCCGCCAGCAGCTCCTCCGCCGCCCCCACCGCTCGCCCCTGATCGTCGTTTTCTAGGCGTCAGCCGTAGCCTCGGCGAATATGCTAAAACGGGCGACACTCGCGCCATGCGGCGCGGGTTTGGCCACTACGCTCGAAGTGGATACGGCGGTGCGCGTACCGCCGCTCGGCGCATGGGCGGCACCGCGTCGACTGCCGGCGCGCTTGGCGGTGCTCTGGCCAACCTCGCTGCGGGGCAAGCCGCCATGCCAGGCAGCCCGCTCGATCCGGCACTGCTCGCTGGTCGCTCGGCAGACGAGATTATGGATGCGGTCGTCGAGGCCGTTCGCCCGGTCGATGGCACCCAAGACGCGGAGGCATCTCGTGCGGCTATCCGCGATGCTCTATCAGAGCTCCTGACCCGCTTTCCCGACGCCGACCTGTTAAACTTGGGCGCCGAGCAGCGTGAGTTCACTATTGAGCGTTTCACAGCGCACGACGTGTTTCGGCGTTTCGATCTCGATGTCGGCCAAAAAATTCGAGAGAAGGCGCCAAGCGCTACCACGGCTTTATCGCGGCTGAAGCAAGCGCGTGACTATGTGAAGGAAACCGTTGCGGCATCCTTCCGCAAGCTGCGCGATGCTGGGCGGACCCTGACGGCGGGCCGAATCAGCGAGGTAGTCCGTGACGCTCTGCGGGAAACCTTCGAGGTTTTCGAGGGATACTCGGAATGAGGTTGATCTGCGCGCCAGAGGATTATGCGTTCGCCGAAAGCGACGCGTTGAACGTCGTGCTTTACGGCCAAGCTGGTGCCGCCGAAGAAGGCCGTTCGCCCCGCGGAAGCGCGGGTCAGGCTGCGAAGACCGCGTTTCTTCGCGCACGGCTAGAGGCCGCCCCCCGGGCTTGGGATTTCCTGTCCATCGCTCTTGCAGTGGTCACGGCCGACCTCGCCGACTGGCGATCAGAAAGCGCCGATGGCTGGACCCGCGAGTTAGATTTGACGGTAGCTGTCGCGGACCCGTTCTTCTGGAACAGTCAGGCTGCGGCGCTAGAATCAGCACTGAAGTTCCTGTCAACCGACCGGTGGCGTCTGACCTTCGTCGGGGGCGGCATTCAGCCCACGCCGCCGCGCGACGCGGCGCGGCCGAAGGAAGACTGTGTCGTGCTCCTATCGGGCGGACTGGACAGTCTAATTGGAGCCATCGATCTTGCCAAATCCGGGCGCAAGCCCCTCGCGGTCAGCAATATCGTCCGAGGCGACGGCGATAATCAGGCTGCATTTGCCACAGCCATCGGCGGCGGGCTGCGGCACCTCGCAATGAATCACAACGCTATGCCGCCTTGGGCGAAGGAACCCTCACAGAGGGCGCGGTCCCTGATCTTCATCGCCTTCGGTGTGCTCGCCGCCACGGCGCTCGGCGAGTATCATAATGGTGGCGAGGTTCCGTTCTATGTGTGTGAGAACGGCTTTATCGCGATCAACCCATCTCTAACTGGCGCGCGGTTAGGAAGCCTCAGCACGCGAACGGCGCATCCGGAGTTCTTGAACCGCATTCGGGACGTGCTCTTGGCGGCGGGTTTGCGGGTTCGGATAATCAATCCCTATGAACACAAGACCAAAGGAGAAATGATGCGGGATTGCTCCGATCAGGCCATTCTCGGAGCGCTCGCCGTGCAATCAGTGAGCTGCGGTCGTTACAGGGTATTCAACTACAAGCATTGCGGTCGCTGCGTGCCCTGCCAAGTCAGGCGCGGAGCCTTTCTGGCTTGGGGCCAGATCGACACAACCTATTACAAGTTCGCCGCGCTTGGAAAGAACGACGCCGACCACGCCAACTTCGATGACGTACGGTCCCTAGCCATGGCAATTCAAGAGGTTGGCGCAAATGGCCTGGAGGCGTGGCTTGGCTCGGCGCTCGCCTATCCGAGGATGGGCGATCCAAAGCCAATACGTGACCTCGTTGATCGTGGGCTTAGGGAGCTTGCGACGCTTCACAAGCAGCACGGCGTAAAGTGATCGATTTTCACTGCCACCTCGATCTCTATCCGGATCCACACGGCGTCGCGCGCGCTTGCTCGGACCGTGGACTTTACGTGCTCTCGGTCACGACCACGCCCTCCGCTTGGTCGGGAACCTCGGCACTTGTGAGAAACTCCCCCCGAATTCGCACGGCACTTGGCTTGCACCCGCAGCTTGCACATCAACGCAAGGGCGAGTTACCCCTCTTCGACCGCCTAATCGACCAGACGCGTTACGTGGGCGAAATTGGGCTGGATGGAACGCCAGAATTTAAGCGGTATTGGGACGACCAGATTATCGTGTTTATGCACGCACTCGATATCTGCCGAGCTGCCGGTGGCCGTGTGCTGTCAATCCACAGCCGTCGGGCGGCTACCGCCGTCCTGGATGCGATCGAGGCGAAGCCAGGCGTCGGTACGCCGATCTTGCACTGGTTCTCCGGCAGTAAGCGCGAACTCGCTCGGGCGATCGATCTTGGCTGCTGGTTCAGCGTGGGGCCAGGCATGCTGCGTGGCCAGAAAGGGCGGGCACTCGCCGCCCAGATGCCGAAAGATCGCCTGCTAACCGAATCGGATGGCCCATTCGCTAAAATCGATGGCCGTTCTGCCTGGCCTTGGGAGGCGGGTGAAGCGGTCGTCGAAGTCGCAAAGCTCTGGGATGTGACACCGGTGTTAGTTGAACGGCAGTTGCTGTCAAACCTGGCGAAGCTGGGCCGTGCAGCTGGCGCACCGATCGACATCTAATCGGACAAGGTGGGAAACCCACCGGCCGGTGCTAAACGGCCCCCACGTCGTTTGAACGGATCACGCCAGCACGTTCGGACTGCTTTGGTGAGCACATCGAAGCTCGGAGGCGCATGTCAATTTCCATCCGCAGTGCGCCAAAGCTCCCAACTTGCTGGAGAGTTTCTATTTTGGCGGCTCATCAGGACTAGCGAAGCCATTGATCACGACATTAGAAAGGTTTCGAACCTGTGACCCTACCTCGACCGTCAGGACCGAATCATCAGCTCAGCGGCTGTAAAACTTTCGGCGACCGCCTCCTGATATAGCTCATCCAGATTTGGCCCAAGCGCGAGCAGAGCGGCGATGCGCTGGATCATCTGTCGCAGCCAGCGACGCTCGTCCTCGGTCAGCGGTTTGCCCTCGCGGCGGTCCACCTGGCGGTAACCGAGCCATTTCTTGAGGACGGGGTAGCCACCCAACTGATAGGTCCAAACCGCCTCGGGGACATGTGCAAAATGGGCCTGAGCGTTCAAAAATAAATCGCCGGTGCGTTCGCCCCAAGCCTCATCCCACGCTTCAGCAGGCAGTTCCGGTTCGAGAAAGGCGCGCGGCGTCCACTTCCCTTTGCCGCCGCCCCAGTAGGTGACGGTCAACTTGAGATCATCACCCGAGACTTGCGCGCCGTCCGCGCGGCGGAGCTGGCCGAGCAACTTCGCGCGCTCCGGCGTAAGCACTGTCTCGATCACTTCACGCGCGTCGCGGTTGGCGTCGAGCAAGTGAGCAACTTGTTCACCGGCGTCTACCAATTTGACCAGCAAGTCGGCATCCTTGGGAATCGGCAGGTGGGCCCAGTCGCTGGAGAGAGCGCTCTTGTGCTCGGACTGATAGCTCGGCGCATGGAGCGTGGCAAAGGCGACGCGAAACAGCTTGCCGACGAAACCGCGAGCATCATCACCGCTGCGCTCGCCCGACAAGCTGAAATGATCACGCAATACCCGCCATGCCGACTCGGCAAGGTTGGCGTCGCGATGGGCTAGCAGATCATCACTGACGGTTTCGCGAGGAAAAACAACTGAGCCCCGTTCGTGAACGTGGAGGCCGACGAGTGACGTCGAGAAGACCGGCGAAGTCTCACTAGCCTTCCTTGGTTCGGGGACCGTCACTAGAAATTCGTTGTTGTCCTTGCTCTTCGCAAAATCCGGGCTGTGCCGGTCGAGAAGATGAGCGTGGTCCGAGTAGTAGATCCAGCGACTGTCCAACGGAAATGTCAAATAGGGGCGTATACGAGCTGCCTCGAAGCCTTGGGGGGCAAGCTCGTTCCATACCGCTTCTGGTTTGTAGTTGGCTCGGGCGATAGCGAAACCGGGATAGGCTTTACTCAACGCCTCGAAGCTCGAGGCGTTGAAATAGGCCTTCATGCGCGAGGTGAGCGCCGTCTGATCGGTGTCGATAACCGTGCCCTCCAGACCTCGGCTTGGATTTACAGCTTGAAAGTTGTTGGAAAAAAGCTCGTCGAGCGCTGGCCACTCCTCAAATCCACCTTCGATCACGCGCGGTGACATGCGCCAGCGCCCCTCAGCGCTTGGCTGTACATCCTCGTAAGCCGGGGCTGCTTCGGGCGTGCTTGTGGTCCCTGTGGGCAGGCTTACGATCAGCGCTTGGCGCTTGGATGCTGCCGCCCCCCAGAGGTCGCGATAGCGGACTTGGGTCATTGTGGGCTCGGTCGATGCGCCGGCTCGCTTGATCCAGGTGGCTATCGCAGTACCGGGCTGGATGCCGCGTGGGTCCATCTCGGTAGTAAAAGCACTATCATCGCGAGTGCCGGCGCCGGGTAAATCCTTTGGGATCATCTTGCCGGTTCGGTATTTGTCGCCGTTGAGATTATCGATCCACACAGCATCGAAGTTCGATAGCAGGGAACGTCGCATGAGCGGGTGCGATCGGCCGGTCAGGTAAGACGAGTTCGAAATGTAGGAGACCACGCCGTAGTCCGCGGCGAGACCGATGCGTTCTTCGGCAAGGCGAATAAAGCGGATATAAAGATCATCGAGCAGTTGCTTGCGGACTCCAAATTCCTCGTAAAGTCGGCTGGTACCACGCTGCTTCATCAGCGGGCGACCAAATCCGTCCATCTTGACCGCGCCTTTCTTGGTCTTCTGCTCGACGAGCTCAATACCTTTGTAGTGGGCGACGAGTTCGGCTTCCTCCGCCTGCGCCGCGCCAGTGAAGCGGTCGTAGGGCGGGTTTCCCAAGACTACGATGATCTTGGCGTCGCGCTTGACCTGTTGCGATGCGTCGAACTCCTCCCGCATTTCGGGAAAATTGAGCTTCACGTCGCCGCTTTCGTGCCAACCCGACAAGGCGTTGGTTAGGAAGACGGCCAGCCGCCGATTGGGGTCAGGCTTTGCGCCGAGCTGCTCTAGCAAAAGGTAGAGCTGAAGCTGAGCGATGGCAAACGGAGCCGTCAGGATTTCGAATCCGATGACCCGCTCCTGAAATGCGGTCGTCAACTCCAGCCCGACAGTCGTCGCGTCGCCCTCGGCGATGAGCTCTTCGGCGATGCAGCGCGCGACCTCCAGGAGGTAGGCACCGGTGCCGCAGCACGGGTCCAGGACGATCACGTCGGGATCGGCCAGACCGCGCGGGCGGCCGAGTTCGGACTTCAGCAGATGATGGACGCGACGGACTTGGTAGCGGACGATCTCGGGCGGCGTGTACCAGACGCCGAGATCCTCGCGCAGCTTCGGATCAAAGGCTTCGAGAAAGGGCTCGTAGAAGTAGGTGATGGCGGCGATCGAGGTCTCCCCGTCGATGGTCGGGAAGGTCATCCGTCCTCGAAACAAGGCGCGATCGACGCGATTGAGCGTGGCGATGGCGCGGGCAAGGTGGGGCTCCAGCCCGAGATGCTTCATTCGTGACGGGTGCCGGATGTCATGAAGTAGCGCGTCGAGAAAGGGGATCGGCAAGAAGGTGTGGGCGTCGTCGATGTCGAACGTCGCATCGGGTTCTGCCTGCTTGTCCCAGAGTATCCAGGCGGCGAACAGGGCGTAAAAAACCGACTGCACGAGTGAGGATCGGAAAAAGCGCGCGCCCTTTTCATCCTCGACATCGAAGGCGAGGCCGAGCGCTTGGCGGTAATCGTCAAGCAAGGGCTTGAGCGGCTTGAGGTCGTCAGGCAACGCGTCCTTCGCGTCACGCGCCTGTCGGGCGAGTATCTTGGCTAGATCGGCAGGCGCGCCGATCCGCGCCAGGTCCGTGACCGCGCGTGTGACGATATCGACGAGCAGCGCGATTGCCTCGGAGTCGACCTTTGGCTTTGAGCCGCCGCTCACGGCGGACCATAGGTCAACAGTCTTCTGCAACACGCGCTTGCCGGGCGGAACCGGCGTCACGCCGTCACGGACGTAAGCTGGATCGCATACGAGCAGGCCGAATCCACGCACATTACAGAGCAGGACGACGCCGGTTTGAGCGAGATAACGCCCGATCTGATCCTTTTGCTCGGTCGAGGCCGCGAGATCCTCAAGGCTGGTGCTCGCGCGCTTCACTTCGCCGTACACGCCAACGAACAGCGCGCCGTCGCCGAGAACGAAATCGGGCATGTCGTGGCTGGCCTTGCCCTTCTCAGACGTGCCGGTGCGAACGTCGAAAGGAAGCTTTTCGGATTTTAGAACCGCCGTGAGGAGCGTGCGAATGTCAGGGTAGAACGTCGTCTCGGTCGACGTTGGGAGCGCCTCGAGATTCCGAGTATCGGAGCAATAGGTTGCAATCGAGTCGGCGAGCGGCGCGGCCAAACAATGTGCCTTTCAATAGAGCGCGGAGCGCATGTAAAAGATTCGCGTTCAAGGTTAGTCGGACAACGCTGGGCGGTCGAGGAACATTCCCGAACAGACCGCATGATCTCGTTCGGAAATTCAAGCCATTTCCTCCTGTGGCTGCTGTCTTCACGATGCCGACGATGGCGGAGCGATCAAAACAGGATTGTGGAGCGCGCCAGGGCGAGCCAAATTGCAGAGGCGATGGAAAGCGGGATGACCACAAGCGCTGAAAGCAATCAGGCGGATATTTGCGTGATTTTGAAATGACGATCGGCGTCTCACATGACCCTGAAACGGGAACTGTCGTGCTCGTCGATCGAACGGCGCAGAAAATCTATGACTTCGCGCCGAATCGCGCACGCGCGTTGGCTACCAAGCTTCGATCAGCCGCAGCCGGAGGTGGGGCTGTCCTCATCGTTGCTACCGCCGATGACGGTAGCCAGCTTCGTTTAGGCGGTGAAGCGGAGATCGCGCACTGCATGGCCGATGATCTTGATCAAAATGCCAGCCTTGCGGAAACGTCGCACCCCAAACCCTGATCGGACTCGACCCGCGAAAGCGATGTCGATCATGAGCGGGCCAAGCACGAAACTCCTTCGGCTCGGACCCATCCATCAACCGCCGTCAACCCGCCATCGACCTCATTTTCCTGGTGAGTTTTTGGTGAGTTTTTATTTTCTGTGGTTTAGGGAAGCACGCTAAGTCATTGAAACTATGGCGCACCCGACAGGATTCGAACCTGTGGCCTCTGCCTTCGGAGGGCAGCGCTCTATCCAGCTGAGCTACGGGTGCGATGCCTTTTGCGGGCGAGGGGCGCGCCTAGTCCACACCTTGACGTTTCCCTAGCCGATCGAAGCCTGGCAGGCAAGGATTTTGCGCGCGCCTTCGCTGGCAAGGATCACGGGTTCGCGTCCTGTCGGGTGGAATGCCGGTCGAGCCTGCGTCTGGCGCCGTGCCGGTGGAGACCGGTCGTTTCTGCCAATTGTGGCAACCGACCGCTCCTGCACGAAATGCAATCCTACTCTCAACGTGAAGGCCGTTTGCCGGGCATTGGCGTCGGAATTGCGCCAATCTAATACGAATATCGGACGGGGTTCTGAGTGGCTGTTCCGAGTGTCTCCGGTAGCCGCTTTCCTTTGTAAAGTGCGACTGTGCTAGCCTCTGCCTCGCTGCCAACAAAGCCGATCCTGCCAATCGCGTCTTCGGTAAGGTGCGATGGAAAATTGTTCACTGTCGCTTCAAGCCAGCGCTCGGGATGGTAGACGCCAATGACGATGCCCTCCATTACAGGTAGCACGAGCTCTGCCTGCTCGGCTCGACTACGGCTCATGCGCCAAACGCCCCGACACCCTTCATATGGACCGCGCTGGCTTATGTAATCCCGCCTCACAGTTACGAAAATAATTCGATGCTGAGGCTGGAGCCTGGGTGCCGAATATTTCTGAATGACTGCTTGCGCATGCATCGTGCCGATGTCGCTATTGCCGTGCCCGTTTTGCAGGTTCGACAGCCCTGGGAATGCATCAATCAGCGCCCCTTCGACATGCAGCGCTTCGGTTGAAGTCATCCCATGCCGTTGTATAATATGTATCACCTCCAACCCATCCGCTGATATTTCTCTCACCCGCTGCAACTTGACGCTTATTTCATCTTCATCTTCATCTAGCTCATTCCGGCTTAGACTAGCGCGGACGTGATGGAAACCCTGTTTCCGCGCCCTTTTCCAATATAAAATGTTTCACCGTTTCGCGGATCGATTAAGCGATATACGTAATTCTGCAGTTTTTCACTGACCACGGGCGAAAATGAAATTTCCATAAATAAGCCTTTTTATGTGGACTAACAGGGGCGCTTCATTTGGAAGCGACGGCTTCGAGATGACTGTAACCTCTTGCTTCGCAATCTTGCAGCTCGACCAATTCGTCAGTGGTTGACGGAGTGAACACTATGCCTCTTCATCCGCTCTCGTAAGCACGGAGAAGCAGCGGCTGAGCTCGTTGAAAGTCGGAAATGGATTTCAGCATGACCTGCAAATCTCCAGTTCCAAAATGTCCAATTTTGCGCACGTCACGGGTAAAGCCTTCTTCTAAGTCGGCTGTCTCCGGATCCAGCTTCAGATACAGCGCGACAGTGCGCGCCTGTGGGTAGATTTCCATACAGACGAAATTCTTTAGCCGCTTGAAAGCTGTGTAGAAACTTGAGTTCCTTCACTTGCACGTCGTCCCCAAGGCCTGCCAGGAAGCTGTAAACCGCATCATAGATGTCTCGAAGGTCCACGGACGATTGCGATAACCGATAAGCCATTCGCTGGCTGAGATATGGATCGGCGTCCCCACTTGCGTCTGAAGCGTCCTCGGGTCGTCCGTTCGGTTTTGCGTCAGCGATGGCCTTCACGGCAGTGAGACGATTGATTTTTGGTGCATGCACCAATTCCATCAGCAACAGGGCCTCGCCGAAACGGCGATAGCGGATCAGTTCGATATTTCTAGCGATTTGCTTCACCGCGTGCTCGTCGTAGCGGGTGAAATCGCCAGCAATACATAGCAAACGCGGAGCCGACCATTCGACCGCCTTTGCCACATCCGAGCCCAAGCGTTCCATTACCAACCACTGGAATTCCTTGCGATGGTCGAGCAGCCAATCGAGATAGAAGAGCCCTTGGTTGATGACGTTTTCGTTCACAGCACGCTTGTATTCTATGATGACTGGCGAATCGTCCTCGTCCAGTCCGAGGGTATCAATCCGGCCGCCGTGGACGGGGCCGGTCAAATGCTCGCTCGCAAGAAACCGCACGCCGAGAAGCGCCTCTAGGTTCTTCTCGAAAAGCAGCTGGAGCGATTTTTCCATCTGAACTGCGGTTCCGGGCAATTCCGAAACGCCTTCGTTGCCAAACTGAAAAAGTTTGAGATCGCTCATATTCACCCCGAGAGCTAAACTGCAATCCGCGACATGGCACCGACTGTCAGTAAGGCAACCGAAACCTGAGGCGGATACAGCTATCCGTATGGCTGACCGTTGGCTGAACAATCTCCTATCTGCAAGCAAGCGACGCCGAGCGAGTGGCTGGAACCGCCGGTCCGCCCGACCGTGAGAGGTTCAGTGCGGACAAAATGAAGCCGACATGGCTGAAGGCCTGCGGGAAATTTCCGAGCATTCTTCGAGATGCCGGGTCGTATTCCTCTGCCATCAGGCCGACGTCGTTCTGAAGACTGCGAAGGCGTTCGAACAGTGTGATCGCGTCGTTGCGACGTCCAAGCATCGCGTAGACGTCGGCCAGCATGAAGGAGCAGATCAGGAACGTGCCCTCCGCACCTGCCGAAAGGCCGTCATCGGATTCGCCGTTGTCGTAGCGACGGGCCAGCCCGTCGTGGAGCAGTCGCGTCTCGATCGCGCGAACGGTGCCGACGACCCGCGGATCTTTCGCAGGCAGGAACCCGACAAGCGGGATCAGCAGAAGACTGGCATCGACGGCTTTCGAGCCGTAGAATTGCACGAAGCTGTCGAGCGTCTCGTCGTATCCGTTCGAGCAGACCTCGGCATGAATCTCGTCCGCGATCTTTCGATATCGCGCTGATTGGTCCTCTTCGCCGTTCGCTTCGTCGCGTTTCGCGGCCCGGTCGAAGGCCACCCAGGCCATGATCTTGCTGTGGACGAACTGCTGGCGTCCTCCTCGGACCTCCCAAATTCCGTCGTCGGGCTCGCGCCAGACCTTTTCCAGATAATCCGTGATGGCACGCGAAAGGGCCATCTGACGAGGATGAGGACTTAACCCGCACTGTGCCGCGAGGAAAAGGACTTCGGCGACCTCGCCATAGACGTCGAGTTGAAACTGATCGGAGGCGGCGTTGCCGACACGGACTGGTTTGGACCCTTCGAAGCCCTCGAGCCAAGGCACCTCCCACTCCACCAGCTGCCGCTCGCCTGCCACGCCATACATGATCTGCGTCTGGGCGGGATCGCCGGCGACCGCCCGCATTAACCAGTCGCGCCACGCCGCGGCCTCCTCGTAGAAGCCGAGCTCCATGAAGGCCATCAGGGTCAGGCTGGAATCGCGCAGCCAGCAGTAGCGATAATCCCAGTTTCGCTCGCCACCGATCCGCTCGGGAAGCGATGTCGTCGCAGCGGCGACGATGCCACCGGTCGGCTGATAGGTGAGCGCCTTCAGGGTGATCAACGAGCGCTTGACGTCGTCTGTCCATTCGCCGAGGTCCGGGCACCGCGACGAAAAATCCGTCCAGAAGTCTTCCGTCTCGCCCAGAAGCACTTCGTCGTCCTTCGCGGCTTCCACCGGAAGATGGGAGGCCTGATGCGTCAGGCTGAAGACCTGCCGATCGCCGGCTTTGACGACAAACCGGCCTCTGGTCCGCATGTCTTGGCCATGCAGATCGACGCCCGACCGAAGGACGAGAAGATCCGGCCCCGCGGTCGCCGTGATGGTCGAAGCATCGCGTTTTTCGACCCAGGGTATGGAGCGGCCGTAGTCGAACCGGAACGTCAGATCGAGGTCGAATTTGACCTCTCCCTCCTGGCCGACGACAATTCGGGTCAGATGACGTCCACTCCCACCGGTCGGCATAAAATCGATGACCGTCGCTGTGCCGGTTTCGGTCTTGAAACTGGTCTCGAGGACCAGCGTGCCATCCCGATATTTTCGGGTCGTGGTGCAATCCTTCGAGGTCGGCGAAATGCGCCAATAGCCATTGTCCTCGTTTCCGACCAATGCGGCGAATACGGCCGGCGAGTCGAAGCGCGGCAGGCAGAGCCAGTCGACGGAGCCCGTCTTCGAGACGAGCCCGGCGGTATGGCAGTCGCCGATCAATGCGTAGTCTTCAATGCGACGTTTCATAGGAATTCCGTTTGGGCTGCTGTTTGGGGGCGGTCGTTTTAGGGGAAACAAGTCCACCGGTTGACCCGTCCATTTTGACGCGGGGAGGCCTGCGTGCGCGGCTAGTGCGCGGGCGGCCCTTCGGAAGGACCCTTGGCCGGTTTCAAAATGATGATCAGCGGCAGGACCGCGATGACGCACCACATCAGAACGTCGAAGACTTCGACGTAGGACATCATCGCGGCTTGCTCCTGAACCTGCCTGTAGATGGCAGCGTAGGCGCTTTGCTGGTCGCCGCCGTAGAGCGTCGTCATCTTCGACAGATCTTGGCTGAACACGGGGTTCAGCCCGCTCAGTGTTTCGGTCATCCGGTCCTGGTGGAACTGCTCGCGCCGTACGAGCAGCGTCTGCGCGAGGGAGATGCCGAACGCACCGCCGAGGTTGCGGAAGAAGTTCAGCATGGCCGAGGCCTTGTCGGATTCGCCAGGCTTCAGGCCGACATAGGCAACGGTCGAAATCGGAATGAACAGGAACGGCAGACCGACAGACGTGAAGAACCGGCCCCAGGCGGCGTCGCCAAAGGTGCTCTGGATGCTGAAGCTGCTGAAATACCAGAACGAAACCGCCTGCACCGCGAAGGCCGGAAACAGCAGAAACCGCGTGTCGATCTTTCCCGTCAGAGCCCCGGCAATGGGCATGCCGATGATGGCGATGAAGCCACCATAGGTCAGCGCCAGACCTGCGTCGTAGGCGGTGTAGCCGAACACCTGCTGTAGCATCTGCGGAATGATCTGGATCGTGCCGAACACCAGAACGCCGAGCATCGCCATCAGCAGCGCGCAGATCGCGAAGTTGCGGTTGGCTAGCAGCGGCAGCGGCACGATCGGATCAGGATGGTTGATCTCCCAGGCGACCATACCGACGAGGCCGACGACGGCCGCGATTGTTGTGGTGACGATGAAGGAGCTTCCGAACCATCCTTCCGTCTGACCGCGGTCGAGGGTGATCAGAAGGCCTGCAAGCCCAATGGTGAGAAGGGTAAATCCAACCCAATCGAACCGGATGCCGTCCTTTCGCATCTTCCGCGTTTCCTCGACGAGGGCGTCCGGTTCCCTGGCTACGGCCATCGTCGCGAAAATCGCCATGATCCCGACCGGTACGTTGATCAGAAAGATCCAGTGCCAGGAGATGACATCGGTGATGTACCCACCGATCGTCGGGCCGATGATGGGGGCCACCACCACGACAAGGCCGAAGGCGGCGAAGGCCTGACCGCGTTTTTCGGGCTTGAAGCTGTCCGCGATCATCGATTGCTCGACTGGCGCCAGGCCTCCGCCGCCGATCCCCTGAAAAACGCGGGCGAGGATGAGCATGCCAAGATTGGTCGAAAGCGCGCAGGCCAGCGAGGACAGCGTGAAGAGCGCGATCGAGATCAGGAAGTAGGTCTTGCGTCCGATCGCCTTCGACAGAAAACCGGAAATCGGAATGATGATGGCGTTCGCCACCAGATACGACGTAACGATCCAGGTGCCCTGGTCGGTCGAGACGCCGAGATTGCCGGAAATATGATCGATGGCGACGTTTGCGATCGAGGTGTCGAGCACTTCCATGAAGGTCGCGACCGAGATCACGGCCGTCATCAACCAGGGACCGCCCGGTCCGGCGCCGGAACGCGGCAGATCCGGGTCAGCGTTCGAAGTTTGCTTGACGTCGATCCCGTCGCTATCTGCGGTGATGCTGGACATGGCGATCAGTCCTCCACATGGATGGACGGAACGACGGACATTCCCGGACCGATCGGATAGTCGAGAACCGAGGGGCTGTCGATCGAGATGCGGACGGGAACGCGTTGTACGACCTTGACGTAGTTGCCGGTGGCGTTCTGCGGCGGCAAAAGCTGGAAAGCCTGGCCGGCACCGCTCTGGATCGAACGAACGGTTCCCTTGAAGGCCACGTCCGGAAACGCATCGATGGCGAGATCGACCTTGGCGCCGACCTTGATGCCGGACAACTGGGTCTCCTTGTAGTTCGCGGTCACGTAGAGATCGTTCGGGACGATCGCCATCATCTCGGTTCCCGGCTGGACGAAACTGCCGAGATTGACGTTCTTCTGCACGACCTGGCCGTCGATCGACGCCGAGATGGTGAGGCGATCGACGCTGACCTGAGCCGTCGCCACCTGGGCCTTCGACGCTTCGACCTGCGCGTCAGCGGCCGTGAGCATCGCCTTGGCCGCCGTCACACCGGCTTTCATGTTGTCGATCTGCGTTTTCGACGCGTCGGCCGTCGCCTGTGCCTGATCCGCCTGCGAGGTTGCATCGTCGATCGCTTGTTGCGTAATCGCCTGGGTGCCGGACTTCTTGAACAGCTCCTGATAGCGATCGGCCTGGGTTCTGAGGTTCTTCGCCGTCACGACGTTGCCGTTATAGGTGCTTTGGGCCTGTTCGACCTGCGCTTCGGCCTGGCTGATCTGCGCTTTGGCCTGTTCGACCTGGGCGATCGCTTGATCGAGTTGGGCCTTTCTCAGCTGCAACTCGGCGGTCGGGCCGGAGGGGTCGATCTTGACGAGGAGATCGCCAGTTTTGACACGGGCGTTTTCCTTCGCGGCGATCTCGACGAGCTTGCCGGACTCCTGGGGCGCCACCCGGACGATTTCGCCGTCGATGAAGGCATCGTCGGTGGTCACGTACTGGCTCGAATAGAGATAGTAGGCGACGCCACCGGCGATGCCGATCACCAGAAGCAGGAGGACGATGATGATCGTCCAACGGCGCTTGCGTGATGTCTTTTTCGGCGCGGCGTCCGTCGCGCCTTTCGCGGCTTGGCTGTCTTGAGTTTCGTCTGCGGTCGAACCCTTGGTGTCAGGATCTTCGCTCTTTGGAGATTTCGATTGATTGTCCATAATCGATCCGTTTCCTATTCGAGGGGGTGCCCACCGCAGCGCTAGTCAGGCATGGCGCAATGTCTGCAGCAGTGCGAACGCCGAGCGACCGGGTTCCGTGGCCGCGTCGGGCGCAAGCGCGGTGACCAGGGTCACAACTGACGTCGTGACGCCGCCGGCGGCCTCGATCTGACGGAAAGCGGCGTCCTCGGTGCGCGCGGACATGCCGCCGCAGGCGTCGACCGGCACGTGGACGGCATAGTCTTGCTCCAGCGCTGCGCGTGCGGCGTGCAGCACGACGACTTCGGTCGCAAACCCGGCGATGACGAGCGTGCGCCGACCGTTTTCGTCCAGCGCCTTGCGGTTCGCCTCATCGAGGAACGGGCTTGCCGAAATGCGCGGAAAGGACGGCGAGCCCTTGGTTTCCGCCGCAAGCTCCGGCAGGATCTCCGGCTCCTGGTACCCTTCCGGCACCACGCTGTGCATCGTCGGGAGCTTCAGGAGATTTCCGACCTTTGCCAGAACCACGGCGGACCGCGTGAGGGCTTCGGGCGGGTTGGTCGCACTGCGTGCGACGATCTCAGGCTGCAGATCGGCGAACAGGATCTGGACGGTGTCTGGGTCAATCATGAAAATTTTCCTGTGTTTTTGGGGGGGGCGGCGACCGGGTCAGGCGTATGCCTCCGGTGCGCTCGCCCACTTGCCGCGGTATTCGGCAACCCTTGAAGCGGCAGACGCTCCGGGGCTCGTCAGACCGGCGTAGCCGTCGGGTCTCACGAGGATGGCCTTCACGGCCTTTCCGAAGATGTCCTCGAACGTGGCCTGTTGGTCGTCGTCACCGCTCGGCGCGATCTCCACGAAACGCTCCTCCGGGACAGAGCTGTGAAGCCCCTCTGGCGCCGTGTCCGACGGCGGACCTGCGACGAGCAGCGTGTAATGGGAGGGGTTCAATAGCGCGAACAGACGCGCCGTTTTCCAGCCGGTTTCCGTGCGATGCAGGACCGGCATGTCGGGAACCCTGTCTCCGGCCTTGAGCGAGCCGCCATGGCCATGGTCTTCCGAAAGCGGGCTTTCCCGATAATCAAGCGCGACCTGGCTCATGCGTGCCGTCGAGTTGTCTTGAACGAACCCGGCGCTCCCGATCCACGGACCGAGATGATTGAACAGATTGCGGACAAGATGATTTTCCGAGCCGATAACGTCAGTCAGGTTCTCGGTCTTGAACAGAACGTCGTGCATCACCGGCAGGCGATCCTGCTCGTAGGTCTCCAACAGATCGATCGGGGCCTGGCCCTTCATCACCATGGCCAGTTTCCACGACAGGTTTATCATGTCCTGAATGCCGGTGTTCATGCCCTGCGCGCCGGCGGGCGAATGGACGTGCGCGGCATCACCGCCGAGCAGAAGTCGACCGACTTTCAGCCGCGAAACCATCCGGCTGTTGATGCGGAACCAGGAACTCCAGGTGAGATCATGGAAGCGCGCCGGAATGTGCGAGCGCTGGTCGTAGATGCCCTGCAGTTCCTCCAGCGACGGCTCGGTGTCCTTGTCGGGCTTGGAGAAGGGGTTGCTTGCGATCAGGCGGAAGCGGCCGCTGCCCATCGGGAACATGCCCATGAAGCCGTGCTCGGACGAGAAGATGTGGAAGTCGTTGTCGGAAAGGTCGCCATCGATGTGGAGATCGCCGAGCGCATAGTTGTCGTCGAGGGTCTTTCCCTCGAACTGCAGATCGAGCGTGGAGCGAACGACGCTGTGCGCGCCTTCCGCGCTGATCAGCCAAGGTGTCGAAATCTGTTCCATCAGACCGTCGGCGTGCTTCAGGATCGCCTTGACCGGCGAGGGGTCGTGCGAAAGCACGTTCTGCGAGATGCCTTCGAGTTCGACCTTCCATTCGACGGAAACGCCTTGCGATCGGATTTTCTCGCGCAGGATCCGCTCCGTCTCGGCCTGCGAAACGAATAAGAGATAGTCGTAGCGGCTGTCGACACGGCCGAAATCGAGACGAAAAACCCGTTTGCCACCACCGTAGACGCTGCCGGCCTCACCCTTATTGCCGAGCCTGACCATTTCTTCGGCGAGACCACGCTGCTCGAAAAGTTCGAGCGTGCGTGCCTGAACACCAATGGCGCGCGACGTCGTCGCGGGCCCTTCGCTCTTGTCGATGAGGCGGACGTCGATACCCATCCGGGAGAGTTCCATCGCGGCGGTCAGCCCGGTCGGGCCGGCACCGACGATCAATACAGGATCGGTCATCATTCGATACCCTTCTTCCTTGAGCTTTGCTTCGCAGTCTGGGGCCATGTCCCTGCGGCATGAACTTCGCGTTCGGCCGGGTTGGTGATCAGATCGCGTTCGGCATGATCGACAAGCAGGCGGTGGTCATTGGGCCTTCCGCAGACTACTAGGGTGGCTTCAGCCGTATCGAAGCAAGCTTCGCTGTTGCGTCATTGGACCCATGGAAGGTCCACGATATGCGAGAGCGCGGGCCGTTCCTGTCGGTCCCATCATGAAAATGCTAAAGCGTGCTCTCGACATTCGTAACGGTCAATCATATTGTAAGGTTCCTAACAGAATTTCAAGCATGACAAACCAAAAAAAATCAGAGTCGTTCGTGCCCCCCGAAAATGTCCGACGTCGCTATGCCGACCTTTTGCCCGCCACCGACCTCCTGGCGATGGAGACACTCTTTGCGCTACGCTCTGGCGCTCAAACCGTTGAAAACGGTTTGGCTCGCTGGCTCGGCGAAGACGCTCTCACGCTGGGACGATTGCAGGTTCTCGTGGTTCTTTGGTCGCATCGCGAACCGGTGCCGCAGCGCGAACTTGTCCAGACACTTAAAGTCAGTCGGGCAACAATCTCGGGTTTGGTGGAAGCGCTCGTGAACGAGGAGCTTTTAGAGACCAGGCCGGACGCGCATGACGGTCGCAAAGTCCTTGTTTCCCTGACTCCAGCAGCGCGGAAGATGACCGAGCGGCTCATCGCCGAAAATGCCAGTCGCCTCAGGGGAACATTTCACTCGCTCAATGATCGCGAACTGCGCACCCTGGTCGGGCTCTTGTCTCGCCTGCATTGAATCAAACCTTGCAAACCAGGAGGACGAGATACGCTCGATCTTCCGTAAAGTGAGAAGGAGTGCCCAATGGACAAGATGCTTGATAACGGGGTCGCCATTGTAACCGGGGCAGGCCGCGGGATCGGCGCGGCGAGCGCCTTCCGTCTGGCTACGGGCGGCGCAAGGACCATCGTCAATCACAGAAGCAACCCGGATGGGGCGAACGAAATTGTCGAAGTGATTGAAAAGGCGGGCGGAACGGCAAAGGCCGTGAAAGCCGATGTCGGTCATCCCGACGCGGTCGTTGCCCTGTTCGACAACGTGAACAGACCTTCGGGCCGATCGATCATCTGGTCGACAACGCCGCCATGCGCGGCAATTCGACGCCGGCCCACGAGATCGACGTCCATCGCTATGAAGAGATTTTCTCCGCCGATGTCTGCGGACCGCTGCTGATGATGGCCGAGTTCGCCAAACGCAATTCGGGGGGAGGGGCGATCGTTAACATGTCGTCGGACCAGTCGCGACGGCGACAGACAGCTTCGAGGATGGCATTCCTGACGACGTCAGGCAGCGCACGATCTTCAACACCTCACTCGCACGTCTCGGCGAACCCGACGCTATCGCCGATGCGGTTGCATTTCTTCTGTCAAACGATGCCCGGTGGATGACCCGGCAGATGATCGACGTCCGAGGTGGGCTTCGGCGTTAACGGGCATGCTCAATAGTCATCGACCCTGGGCGGGTTCCAATGTCGCATCGAGAAGCGAACTCAACGGATCCCGCGGTATGGGTCGATGGCGCGCGGACGACCGGAGTTTCGGGCAATAGCCCAATTGCCCGGCCGCGTGATCTCATCATCCGCTTGCATCTGGAAAGGTCAGTCATGCGCATTGCAGGATTAATCGTCATCGGTCTCGTGATGCTTGCAGGTTCGGCATTCGCGGGACCTGTTCCGTTGTTCGGCGGCAAGACGGCTTCGCCATCGACTGCAAGCCAACCGGTCGATCCCCTGGGCCGAGGGTCGCCGCAGGGTCTTGCGACAGGGCTGATCGGTGCGCTCGCCGAGGCGGATTTTAGCCTCGTCGAACAGTATTTCGAAACCGACAGCGTCGTTAGTGCATCACGAGAAAAGGCCGTCGCCGGTACGGATCTTGCAAAGCAGTTCGCGGCCGTCCTGAACGCCGAGGGGACCATTGCCAGCCCCACGAGCTTGACAGCGGAGCCGGCGGGAACGCTCAATGATGGGCTTGCTCCCGATCTTGAGCAAATCGGAACGATCACCGCGAATGGCCAGACGATAGCAATGGCGGCTCGCCGCGTTTCGCGACCAGGCGGCCAAATCTGGCTTGTGTCGGCAGACACCCTCAACGCCATTCCGCAACTTTACGAAACGCTCGAACACACGAGCGGTTCGTCTGCATTGATCGATGAAGTACCGCCAGGCCCGATGATTGGCAGCGTGCCGACATCGAATATCGCGGCAGTATTGCTTATTGCACTGGTCGCTTTCGCGATTGCGACAGGCCTCGTTGCACTTCGCGCCAGGCTACTCCATCGCGTTCGCGGAGAGCATGCTAGGCACGGCCAGCTCTGGGCCTACCTCGACAATATCTCATTTCCGCTTCGGATGATCTTCGCCTCGGCTATCTTCGGGTTCGCCGTCAGTGCCCGATGGCTCGGTCTGTCGCTGGTCGCGCGCTACTATGGGACGTTCTTCGCACAGATCGTCTTCAGCGTTGCCATCGCGTGGCTCCTTTGGCGCTCCGTCGATGCGGTCGGCGAGGCTATGCTCGCCGGCATGTCGCGCAGAGGCCAGGTGACGGCCTATTCTGCCGTCAGCTTGGTCAAACGGGCGCTGCAGACGATCTTCGTCATCGCCTTCGTTTTGATCACTTTGCAGGCCTTCGGCATCAACGTAACCGCCGGATTGACTGCTCTCGGCATCGGCGGACTTGCGATCGCCCTGGGTGCGCAAAAGCTCTTTGAAAATCTGATCGGCAGCCTCAGTCTGATTGCAGATCGTCCGGTCCGCGTTGGCGATTTCTGCCAATTCGGCGGTTCGCTCGGAACTGTCGAAGACGTCGGCATTCGTTCGACCCGCATCCGCACCCTCGATCGGACCATCGTCACCATACCGAACGGCGACTTTTCCTCGCTTCAGATTGAGAACTATTCGGCCCGCGACAGATTCTGGTTTCATCCGTCTCTGCAGCTTCGCTACGAGACCACTCCGAACCAGATCCGATATCTTCTCCAGGAGGTGCGGGCGATGCTCTACGCCCATCCGCGCGTCAGTCCTGACCCGGCACGGGTACGCTTCACCAAACTGAACGATCATTCGCTGGACATTGACATCTATGCCTACGTCAATGCGACCGACTACGAGGACTTCCTGGAAGTGCAGGAGGATCTCCTGCTTCGCTGTATGGAGATTGTCGATGCGGCGGGAACGGGCTTCGCATTTCCCTCTCAAACACTTTATGTTACGGGTGATCCCGGCATCGACGCCGAAAAAACAGAGCGGGCCGAGCGCGAGGTGAAGGCGCGAGTGGATGCCGGCGACATGCAGGTGCCAAGATTCGACCCCGATCGGATCGACAGCCTGCGGAATACGCTCGACTATCCCCCACGCGGTTCAGCGACCGGTCAGAAGACCTTGTTCTGATGTAATTTAATTTAATAAAATATCGAAACATTTTCGTCCTCACACTTGGAGTAAAACTCAGGAAGGAGTCGAAAGAGCGTTGGAGAATGCTCTTGACGCCGATCCCCTTCACTGGCCCGTCTCATGTCTTTCTCGTCCCATGAACTGAACATACTTGTCCAAATTGATAAGTCATCACCTCAAGAGGGTCCGATTTCGACGCAAATGGATTTCGAAAGCCCCGCCGATCAAATTATTTCCGATTTTGATCCGGACGTCGAAATCAGTGCCGGAATTTGTTGGGCGGAACGTGCTTTCTTGTGTTGGTCTCCAGGGGCCTGTTGAGGTTCATGGATTTCATCAGGCGTCGGTTTATGCTTCAAGCTCAGGATGAAGCGCTGTTTAGAGTCCCCAAATAGGGGATCTGCAAACCCCACGCCTTCAGGCGGCTGGGATCGCGGCGGTTCCGTTGTAGATTGTTTGGATGGAAGCTTACAAGCGTGGCAGCCACAGGGTCTGGGACTGCAAATATCATCTGGTTTGGGTGACGAAATATCGTCATCAGGTGCTGGGCGGAGATGTTGGCAAACGATGTCGCGAACTGTTGCGCGAGACGGCAAGGGCGCACGAGATGGTGGTGCACGCCGGATCGATCAATCGGGATCATGTCCATGTGCTGTTGTCGATCCCGCCGAATCTCTCGGTCTCTCGCGCCGTCCAGTATTTGAAGGGTCGCAGTTCGCACAAACTGCTGAGTGAATTCGGCATTCTGCGGAAGCGCTATTGGGGCCAGCCCCTTTGGGCGAGGGGATAGTGGGTGGCCAGCAGTGGCAATGTGACGGACGAGGTGTGGACCGAGTATATAAGCACCAGACGCCTCCCAACCGGACGACAACTTTGATGTCACCTGAGTCCGCCGAACGGCGGACCGATCCGGCTTTGAGCCGTAACCTGAAGCCACCGCCTTTTAGGCGGTGGAGCATTCACAGCGAGATGACATTGAACTGAATCGATGAGGATTCCACGGCAGGGTCGATTGTGATTCAACATTCTGGCTGGGCGGAGGCCAGCATGGATGTCGAAAGCCTATTCGATGGACCTTCGCGAGCGCGTTGTGGCAGCAGTGAAGGTGGCAGGCATGTCGCGCCGACAAGCCGTGCTCCGGTTCGGTGTCGGACCGAGCACGGCGATCAAATGGATCGAACGCTTCGAAGAAGCCGGCAGCGTCGCACCCGGTCAGATCGGTGGCTTCAAACCGAGAACGATCCGAGACGGCCATGTTGATTGGTTGCGGGTGCGCTGCCGCGAGAAGCCTTTCACGCTTCGTGGTCTGGTGTGCGAACTCGCCAGCGAACGCGGCTTTTCCGTCGATTATCGATCGGTCTGGCAGTTCGTCCACGACGAGAAACTCTCGCATAAAAAAGACGTTGATCGCCGTCGAACAGGATCGGCCGGATGTCGCGCGACGGCGCAGCCAATGGATCAAATACCAGGATCGGGTTGATCCCGGTCGACTGGTCTTCATCGACGAAACCTGGACGAAGACCAACATGGCGCCGCTTTATGGTTGGTCACCGGTCGGCGAGCGCCTCAAGGCCAAGGCACCATTCGGACACTGGACACATCGACTTTCATCGCAGCCTTGCGAAACGATCGCGTCGACGCGCCCTGGTTCATCGACGGACCGATCAACGGCGAGACGTTTCTCCTCTATGTGAACGAGGTCCTCATCCCCACGTTGAAGCCCGGCGATATCGTCGTTCTGGATAGTCGTAGGAGACCCGTGGCTCCGTAGACGGAAGCCACAAGGGCAAAGCCGTGCGTCAGGCAATGTTTGGTTCCGGAATTTCATGGTGCGGATTATGATTGAACCGGAACGGTTGATCTGTCCATGCTTTGCAGATCGCCTTGTATGGGGTGAGGCCGCGTAGGGTCTTCAAACGGCGTGCAAAGTTGTAGGCCGCGACGAAGTCGGCGAGATGCCGCCGCAGTTGATCGTTGGTCTCGTAGTGGAAGCGTTTGACGGTCGCGTCCTTGATGGTTCGGTTCATTCTTTCGACCTGGCCATTGTTCTAGGGATGACGCGGTTTCGTCAGACGATGTTCGATGTCGAGCTCGGCGCAGGCGTCCTCGAAGGCGTGGCATCGAAAGGGTACTTTATCCGCCCGCATCGCTTTGATGTCCTCTGGCGTCCAGCCGTACCCGAGGGATCGGTGAAGTGCGTTCCGTTGTCGGTGAGAACCGTGTGGATTTTGTAGGGAATCGAAGTGGCGAGTGCCCTGAGGAAGTCTGCGGCAACGCGGCGGGTTGCCTTCTCATGCAGTTCCACGAAGGCGAACTTGGAGGTTCGGTCGATGGCGACGAGGAGATAGAGCTTGCCTTCCTCGGTTCGCACCTCGGCGATGTCGATGTGGAAATACCCGAGAGGATATCGCTTGAACTTGGAGCGCTGCGGCTTGTCGCTTTCGGTTTCTGGCAGTCGCGAGATGCCGTGGCGCTGGAGGCAGAGGTGAAGGGACGACCGCGTCAGATGCGGGATGGTTGCCTGCAGCGCATAAAGGCAGTCCCCCGGGTCAAGCCCGAGGTCAGGCTCCGAGCGGCAGGAGCGTGTGCCGACGGAAAGCGACAATGACGGCTTCATCGGCGATCGACAGGACGGTTGATCTCGGCTCTCGCTGACCGGTTCGCCGATCGGCCGTCGAGCTTCGCTTCTTCCACTTCGCGACGGTCTTCGGGTTGATGCCATGGCGTCGAGCGAGCTGCCTCAGGCTCTCTTGACTATGCTGTATCGCTCGACGGACCGCCGCAGTCCCCCGGGTCAAGCCCGAGGGCAGGCTCTCCTGGCGCTTCCGTGGTGAACCTGCCCCATAGTGCCTCCTTCCACTCCTGTGAGAAGATCGCACCATCAAACCTTGGGATGAAACAGATAGAGCAGCCCTTAAACACTTGCAATTGCAACGATAACGCCAAAGTCAAATCGTCTCATCTGAACCTCAGAGATTTTCAAGATCTTGCATTAAATGTGTGTATCAAAACTGTGTCAAACTGACTATTGTAATTTCCCCTTCCTTTTCCTTCCCTCGCCTCCGCCCGACCGCTATGCTCGGCCCACAGCCGCACGACATCCGAAGGCGGCTGCGCGAAGGCTTTGCATGACCGACACATCCCGCACGACGACGCCCCGCCAGACGGCCCCGCGCTCCGGCGCGCCGGGCCGGAGCGCTCGCGGCAAGACCGCCACGACCAAGCCGAAAGCGAGCGGCAATCTCGCAAGCCCCGTCAAAGCCGCCAAGATGGCCATCGAGCGCGATGTCGACGCGGTGACGCGGGCGCCGGACGAGAGCCAGGCGTATCTCGATTCCAAACGTGGCGTCGGCGTCATGTCGGAGGCCGCCGACTGGCTGCGGGTGCGCGGCATCGATGATCTGGAGTGCATCACGCCCGATCTCGCGGGTGTCGCCCGCGGCAAGATGATGCCGGCCAAGAAGTTCACCGGCGAGACCTCGCTGGCGCTGCCCTCGGCGCTTTTCATGCACACGATATCCGGCGAATATCCCGAAGAGACCGGCGATTTCCGCTACTCGCCGAACGACGGCGATCTGAAGCTGGTCCCCGATCTCTCGACGCTCTGTCGGGTGCCCTGGGAGAGTGATCCGACGGCGCAGATCATTTGCGACCTCGTCGACCAGCAGGGGCAGGCCGTGGGCTACACGCCGCGCAATGTCCTGAAACGGGTGATGGGGCTCTATGAGGCCAGGGGCTGGAAGCCGGTGGTCGCGCCGGAGATCGAGTTTTACCTCGTCTCCAAGAATGTCGACCCGGACTATCCGCTAGTCCCGCCGATCGGCCGCTCGGGGCGGCAGATCCAGTCCGGTCAGTCCTATTCGATCGCCGGCGTCAACGAATTCGACGAGCTGATCGACGACATTTACGACTTTTCCGAAGCGCAGGGGCTGGAGATCGATACGCTGATCCACGAGGAGGGCGCCGCGCAACTGGAGATCAATCTGCGCCACGGCGACCCCCTGGAGCTTGCCGACCAGGTCTTCATGTTCAAGCGCACCATACGCGAGGCGGCGCTCGGCCAGGACATCTATGCGACGTTCATGGCCAAGCCGATCCAGGGCCAGCCGGGCTCGGCCATGCACATCCACCAGTCGGTGCTCGACGCCCGAAGCGGGAGGAACGTCTTCTCCGACCCGGACGGGAAGCCTTCCCGGCTGTTCTTCTCCTTCATCGGCGGCATGCAACGCTATGTCCCGGCGGCGCTGATCATGATGGCGCCCTACGTCAACTCCTATCGCCGCCTGACCTACGGAATGAGCGCGCCGACCAACAACGCCTGGGGCTACGACAACCGGACCACGGCGTTTCGCGTGCCGAGCTCCGATCCGGCCGGACGTCGGGTCGAGAACCGCCTGCCCTCCTCGGACGCCAACCCCTATCTCGCCATCGCGGCGTCGCTCGCCTGCGGCTATCTCGGCATGGTGAAGGCGCTGCAACCGGACGAGCCGACCGACCGCACGGTGAACGAGGACGGCGACATCTCCCTGCCGCGCGGGCTGCTCGAGGCCAACGCACTGTTCGAGGCCGAGACGGACTTCCACGACGTTTTCTCCAAGGCGTTCGTCGCGACCTATGCCGGCGTGAAACGCGGCGAGCACGAGACCTTCATGCAGGTCATCAGCCCTTGGGAACGCGAGTTCCTGCTGCTGCAGGTCTAGTTCATGCCAGTCTACCAATCGCCGATCGCACCGGGCCGGTCCTGGTACGAGGATTCCATGGAGCGCCCGCAATACCCGGCCCTCGACGGCGATTGTGCCGTCGACGTCGTCATTGTCGGCGGCGGCTTCACGGGGCTTTCCGCAGCGCTGCACCTCGCGCGCAGCGGCGTGTCGGTGGCCTTGCTGGAATCCCACCGCTTCGGTGACGGCGCCTCGGGGCGCAATGGCGGGCAGATGGGCACCGGCCAGCGCAACTGGCCATCGGAGATCGAGGAGCGATACGGCTTCGAGACGTCGAAGGCGCTGTTCGACCTCGCCGAGGAGGCCAAGACCAGCCTCAAGGACTTCATCACCGTCAACGACATCGACGCCGATTACCGGCAGGGCCAGCTCTCCGTCGTCCACAAGAAGCGTTATCTTAAGGATTACCGTGAGCAGGTCGACGAACTGGCGACGCGCTACGATTACCCGCATACGAGCTTCATGGACGCCGATGAGACCGCCGAGCGGCTCGGCTCGCGGCGCTATTTCGGCGGTATCCGCGACACGGGCACGGGCCATATCAATCCGATGAAGCTCGTCGTCGGCACCGCAAGGGTCGCGGCAGCATCCGGCGCGCGGCTTTTCGAGACGACGCCGGTGGCGTCCATCGCAAAGCGGGGCAGCAAGGTGGTCGCCACGACGCCAAGCGGCACGGTGACGGCGGACCGGGCGCTGATGGCCGTCAACGCCCATGGCTTCGGCCTCAGCGCCGATGTCGACGCCCATGTCATGCCGATCGGCTCGTTCATCGGCGCCAGCGAGCCGCTCGACGACCCGGACGCGATCCTGAAGGACGGCGAGGCCTGCGACGATTCCCGCTTCGTGGTGCGCTATTTCCGCAAGAGCGTCGACGGGCGGCTGCTGTTCGGCGGACGCGAGGCCTACACCTCGGCGACCGGCGACATCGGCAAACACATCGTCAAGCAGATCCTGGAGGTCTATCCCCAGCTCGCCGGCATCAAGCTCAGCCACGCCTGGGGCGGCTCGGTGGGAATCACCATGGAGCGCATGCCCTATGTGCGCACGATCGAGCCGGGCATAACGACGATCGGCGGCTTTTCGGGACATGGGGTGATGATGGCGAATTTCGCCGGACGGCTCTATGCGGAGCGCGTCGTCGGCAACCGCGATCGGCTGGCCGATTTCGAGCGGCTCAATATTCCGGCCTTTCCCGGCGGCAAGCGCTTGCGCGCGCCGCTGATGTTCCTGGCGATGACCTGGTTCTCGCTGCGCGACCGGTTCTGACGGCGAGCGCCTTTTGCAAGGTCCGAAACGCCATTGTTTATGCAAGAAAGACCGGCGCGAGGATCATCCCGCTCCGGCCTTTTCACGTCTGGCATAAAAGCGTCGTCAGCTCTCGGACGGTTTTTCTCGTCGCTTGAACAGGCCCTTCAGGTTGTCGAAGAGTTCGATCTTGGTGCCGTTGCGCTTCATGATGATCGACTGCTGGATGACCGACAGGGTGTTGTTCCAGGTCCAGTAGATCACCAGGCCGGCCGGGAACGAAGCCAGCATGAAGGTGAAGATCACCGGCATCCAGGTGAAGATCATCTGCTGGGTCGGGTCCGGCGGCGTCGGGTTGAGCCGCATCTGGATGAACATCGTGATGCCCATCAGGAGCGGCCAGACGCCGACCATCAGGAGATGCGGCAGGGTGATCGGGATCAACCCGAAGAGGTTGAAGATCGACGTCGGATCGGGCGCGGCCAGATCCTGGATCCAGCCGAAGAACGGCGCGTGCCGCATCTCGATCGTCACGTAGAGGTTCTTATAGAGCGCGAAGAACACGGGAATCTGGATCAGCACCGGCCAGCAGCCCGCCGCCGGATTGATCTTTTCTTCCTTGTAGATGCGCATCATCTCCTGCTGCTGCTTCTGCTTGTCGTCCTTGTAGCGCTCGCGCATCTCCATGATTTTTGGCTGCATGTTCTTCATGCGGGCCATCGACTTGTAGGACTTGTTGGCGAGCGGAAAGAAGACAAGCTTCAGAAGCACGGTGACGCCGAGGATGGCGACGCCGAAATTGCCGACCAGGCGATAGAGCCAGTCGAGGAGATGGAACATCGGCCGGGTGATGAAATAGAACCAGCCCCAGTCGATCAGCTGGCCGAACTGCTTGACGTTCAGCGTGTCCTCGTAGCTGTCGATGAGGTCCACCACCTTGGCGCCGGCGAAGGAGCGGGTCGTGACCGTTTCGGATGCGCCCGGCGCGATGGTCTGGGGATCGGCGACGTATTCGGTCTGGTAGTGGGTGCGGCCCTGATCGACATAGAGGAAGCGCGATTGATAGGGCCTCCGGTTCTCGGGAATGAGCGCCGTTGCCCAGTACTTGTCGGTGATGCCCATCCAGCCCGAGGAAACCTTGGGCGGCGAGAAGGTCTTGTCGTCCTCGATGGCCGAGTATTTGACCTCGGAAAGACCGTCCTCGCCGAACACGCCGAGCAGGCCCTCGAACAGAACATAGGTCGAGGCGACGGCCGGCTTGGAGTAGCGCGTCACCCGGCCGTAGCTCGATAGCGTCACCGGCTGCGAGCCGGTGTTGGCTACCGTGTCGGTAACCGTGAACATGAACTTGTCGTCGATGGCGATCTGCCGGGTGAAGGTCACGCCCGAACCGTTGGTGGTCGTCAGCGTGACCGGCGTCGAAGGTGTCAGCGTCTGATTGCCCTCGGCGGTCCAAACCGTCGTCGGTCCCGGCAGTTCGCCGGCGTTCTGGCCGAGATAGCCCATTTCGGCGAAATAGCCGTCCGGCTGGCGCTCGGGCGACAAGAGCACGATGGTCGGCGAATTGTCGTCGACGGTGTCGTGGTAATTTTTCAGGCGCAGATCGTCGAGGCGGGAGCCGACAAGGTTGATCGAGCCGGAGACCGCCGGCGTGTCGATCGGCACGCGCTGTGTTGCGGCGATCGCCTGATCGCGGGACATCGGCTGGGCGGTCTGGCCGTTCGCGGAGCCTTCGGGCGCCGCCGGCACGACGCTTTCGCGACCCGAGGGCGAGACGGGCGGAGCCTGATCGGTTCCGGCCGCGGTCTGCGGGGTCTGCAAAGATCCCGGCGTCGCGCCGTTCGTCTCCGCGACCTGCTGATTCTGGCGCTGGGCTTCCATGCGCGGCGAGACGACAAGGAACTGCCATCCGACGAGCACGCCGATGGACAGCGCCATGGCGATCAGGAAGTTGCGGTTGTTTTCCATCAATCAGACCCCGATGGACGCTCGGGCGAGCGCCGCTTGGTTGTGGCCGGCGCGCCCGAGATCAAGCGGGCGATACGTCGGGACAGTTCGTCTGTCAGCGCAGCGAAGGGCATGTCGAGCACCTCGCGGCGCGCGACGACCACATAGTCGATCCCGTCCGCCATGTCAGCTGCAGCGTTGAGACGGATCGCCTCGCGCAGCCGGCGCTTGATGCGGTTGCGCTCGACGGCGTTGCCGACCTTCCTGGTCACGGTCAGGCCAAAGCGCGGGCCAAGGCCGTCGCCGCGATCGCGGGTCTCGACAAAGAAATAAGGGCCGTTGAGGCGACGGCCCTTGCGCGCGGCGAGAAACTCGGCCCGCTTCCTTATGACGCCGGGCTTTCGCGCCGAGCTCGCGGACGAAACCGGCTGCTCTTCGCCCAGGACCGGGCTTAGGACCAGTCGGCCGTTCATGCCAAGCCTCGGTAGACCAGCGTGATCGTAGATCGTAATCAGGCCGAAAGACGCTTGCGGCCCTTGGCGCGACGCGACGCGATGACCTTCTGGCCACCCTTGGTCGCCATCCGCGAGCGAAACCCGTGACGGCGTTTGCGAACGAGCCTGGACGGCTGATAGGTGCGCTTCATCTTGATCTTCCCGCATCTGGCGATGCGAGCCCTTCGTCTTGTCCGGATATTGAACCGGAAATATGAGCGATTGTGCAGGCCAACCGGCAACGCGAAGCCAAGCCCCGTGCGGGATATCGCCCGCTCGTCTGCCCGGCTTATAGGAACGATGGCAATCAAAAGTCAATCACCGTGCCGGCTTATGTCGGGCCCGTTTCAGGACGGCTGGAGGCAACCCGGTCGATGAGGCCACGGGCCTGCAGGCGGAGAAAACCGCCGATGCGATAACCCGGCGCAATAACATTGCCGTCATCGCACTGTTTGCGCCAGACATCATGGGACACATGGCCGGCGCGAGGCGATCAGGACTCGCCACCTGGACCGTCGGGCGCAGCGCGCAAACGTTATGCTAGAATGCCGCCATGGCAAGCTGACTGCGGCGACGCAACGGCTCTCGAGCGCTTTTGCGGACGTAACGATCCATGACGATCGAACGAAGACCCCGTCGACGATGGCCAACAGGCAGCGAAGGACCCGCCTATGAGCTCTGAAGATCGAGGACCGATCGACCTGTTGAAGCGATTCTGGCCTTTGGCCGTCCTTCTGGCAGGGCTTGCCCTCGCCTACGCCTTCGGCCTGCAGCGCTATCTTTCCCTCGACGCCTTTCTCGACAGCCGCGCCGCTCTGAAACAGGCGGTTCAGGATAATCTCGTTCTCACCTCGCTCGCCTTCGTGGCCGGCTACGCCGTGCTCGTCGCCTTCGCCTTTCCAGCCGCGTCGATCGTTACGCTTGCCGGCGGCTTCATGTTCGGATGGCTCATTGGTGGGGCGCTCGCCGTCGTCGGCGCGACGATCGGCGCGACGGCGATTTTCCTTGCCGCCCGCCACGCCTTCGGCGACGTTTTGCGCCGCAAGGCCGGCGGCGCGGTCAAGCGCTTCGCCGACGGATTTCGCGACGACGCCTTCGCCTATCTCCTGGTCCTGCGGCTGACGCCGCTTCTGCCGTTCCTGGCCGTCAACGTCGCGCCGGCCTTCTTCGACGTGAAGACGCGTACCTATGTCGCCGCGACCTTTTTCGGCATCATTCCGGGCGCCATGGTCTATGCCTTCCTCGGCAGCGGCATCAACCAGGCGCTGGCGAATGTCGGCGAGGGCGACGTCGGCGTTTCCGATCTCGTTACACCGCAGATGACCATCGCGCTGGTCGGCCTTGCCGGCCTCAGCGTTCTCGGCCTGATCTTGAAGAAGACTTTCTTCAAGGGCCGCCGCCCCGATGTCGCTCCGGCCGACTGACGATCGTTCGCGCCGACCGGTCGCCGTCCCCAGCCCAAATCGAAGCAATCCCGCCGCGGCCCGCCGCTTCCCACGCCCGTTCGCCGCCGCTTCTCACGCCCGTTCGAAGGACGCCCCGCCATGGCCGACATTCTCACCCCCGACATCTGCGTCATCGGCGCCGGCAGCGCCGGACTGACCACTGCAGCGGCGGCCGCTGCCTTCGGGGTCGACGTGGTGCTGATCGAGCGAGCCGAGATGGGCGGCGACTGCCTCAACTCCGGCTGCGTGCCGTCGAAGGCCCTGATCGCCGCCGCCAAGCACGTCCACGCCATCCGCGAGGCCCACCGTTTCGGCGTGACGGCGGGCGAGCCGGTGGTCGACTTTCAAAAGGTCCACGCCCATGTCCACGACGTGATCGCCGGCATCGCGCCGAACGATTCGGTCGAGCGCTTCGAGAGCCTCGGCGTCACCGTGCTGAAGGCGACGGCGATCTTCGTCGACGCGCGGACGGTATCGGCCGACGGCCAACTGGTGCGCCCGCGCCGCTTCGTCATCGCCACGGGCTCCTCGCCCTTCGTACCACCGATCGAGGGGCTCGCCGACACGCCTCATCTCACAAACGAATCGCTCTTCGACCTCACCGCCTGCCCCGAGCATCTTTTGATCATCGGCGGCGGGCCGATCGGCATGGAGATGGCACAGGCCCATCGCCGCCTTGGGGCGAAAGTCACCGTGCTCGAAAGTTCCAAGGCGATGAACCGCGACGATCCCGACCTCGTCGCCGTCGCGCTGAAAAGCGTGCGCGCCGACGGCGTCGCCATCGAGGAGGACACCAGGGTGGTCGGCGCCCGCAAGAGCGAAGGCGGCATCGCCCTCACCGTCGAAGGCAAGGACGGCCAGCAGCATGAGATGACGGGAAGCCATCTCCTCGTCGCGGTAGGCCGCGCGCCGAATGTCCGCGGCCTCGGACTGGATGCGGCAGGCATCGCCTTCGACAGAAGCGGCATCACCGTGGGCAAGGATCTGCGCTCGACCAACAAGCGCGCCTACGCCATCGGCGACGTCGCCGGTGGCCCGCAATTCACCCATGTCGCCGGCTATCATGGCGGACTGGTGCTGCGCGCGCTTCTTTTTCGCCTGCCCTTCAAGGCCGACCATTCGGCGATCCCTCACGTCACCTTCACCGATCCCGAGTTGGGCCAGGTGGGTCTCACCGAGGCCGATGCGAAGGCGAAGGGCCTCAAGGTCACCGCCCTCACTTGGGGTTACGAGGAGAACGACCGGGCGCGCACCGAGCGGCAGACCGAAGGGCTGGTCAAGCTCGTCGTCGGCGATAGCGGCAAGCTGGTGGGCGCCGGCGTCGTCGGGGCGCAGGCCGGTGAGATGACCAACCTCTTCACCCTCGCCCTTTCCAAGGGCATGGGCGCCTCCGATCTGCGCGATTTCGTCTCGCCCTATCCTACCTTCTCGGAAATTGGCAAACGGGCGGCCACCGCTTATTATTCGCACTACACAAAGCGTCCTTTGGTGCGCCGGGCCGTATCTTTCCTGCAGCGCTTCGGATGACGAGTCTTTCGCCTACCGAACGTCGAGCGCCGGGCGGCAAAGACGTCCGACTTCGGCAGGGACGAAACAGGAGCGTGCGTCGCATTCGGGCGCAGCGAACCCGGCGGCGGGTCCTCGTCAAAGACGGGGGCGCCGAGCAGCGCGAATGAGAAGGGACGCCTGACGTGGCGCGGGCACAGCTGCCGATGAAGGCCGACAACGGATCGCCGGAGGGCGAGGTCACACTCGTTGTGGGGCGGCGTATTTCCACGCGTCTGCTTGTCCTGACGCTGCTGTCGATCATGCTCGCCGAAATCCTGATCTTCGTGCCGTCGATCGCGCGTTTCCGGGACGATTGGCTGTCGACCAAGATCGAAACGCTGGCTGTTGCCGGGCTTTTCATGCAGCAGACCACCGGCAACGGCGATCCGGTGTTCACCCAAGAGCAGGAATCGGGTCTGCTCAAGGCTCTCGACGCGCAACTCGTCGGTCTCGTCGAGGGCGGTGCCTCCCGCCTCCTCGCGCGCCAGGGCCAGATCGATCATGTCGACGTCCAGTCCGATCTCACCGACACCAACCCGCTTCACATGATCGGGGACGCGTTCGACACGCTGATCTTCGGCAGCGACCGCGTCATGCGCATCTCCGGTCCGGTCGGCGACGGCTCGATGGTCGGCGAAGTCGTCATGTCGGAAGCGCCGCTGCGCCGCGACATGCTGATCTATTCACGCAACATCTTCCTGTTGTCCCTGGGCGTCGCGAGCTTCGCGGCCCTCCTCGTCTTCGGTGCGATCAGCCGCTTTCTGATCCGCCCGATCCGGGCGATGACCCGCTCGATGGTGCGCTTCGGCGAAAAACCCTTCGATCCCACCCGGGTGATCGTTCCAAGCCGGCGCGACGACGAGATCGGCATCGCCGAGGCCAAGCTTGCAGAGATGCAGACTCGGCTCGCCGACACCTTGCGTAAGCAGCGCCATCTCGCCGATCTCGGCCTCGCTGTCGCCAAGATCAATCATGATCTGCGCAACATCCTGTCCTCGGCTCAGATGATCTCGGACCGGTTGTCGACGATGGAGGACCCGCGCGTGCAGCGCGTCGCGCCGATGCTGCTGCGCAGCCTCGACCGGGCACTCGACTATACGAACGCCGTTCTGGCCTACGGACGTGCGGTGGAAAGCTCGCCGGTCAAGCGGCGCCTCAGGCTCAAACATCTCGTCGACGACGTCTACGAGATGGTCGCCGTGTCGCCCGATGCACGCATCGACCTGATCAACGGCGTGGACGGAGCGCTGGAAATCGCCGTCGATCCCGACCAGTTCCACCGGGTTCTCGTCAATCTGTGCCGCAACGCCGTGCAAGCGCTGGAAGCCGAGGATGCCGATCTGCCCTCGGTGATCCGGCGCGTGTCGATCACCGCCGAGTGGCAGAGCGCGGACGAGGTTCTGATTCTCGTCGAGGATACCGGCCCCGGCCTGCCGCCCAAGGCGCGCGAGAAGCTGTTTCAGGCGTTTCAAGGCTCGGCGCGCACCGGTGGCATCGGCCTTGGCCTCGCCATCGTCGCGGAGATCGTCGAGGCGCATCGCGGCAAGATCCGCCTCTGTGACGAGCCGACCTCCGGCACGCGTTTCGAAATCCGCCTGCCTGCCGACAATCCCGGCCTCAACGACAATTTGCCCCACGGGCTACCCCACGGGCTACCCCATGACAGACCCGACGGCGCAAACGGTGCGGCGTCGGAGCCGTCGCCCAGGTCTCTCGGCAACGCGGAACCGGCCGAACGATCGTCCGGCGCTTTAACGGACCGGTTCACCGGCCGCCCCCGCAACGACAAGGCGGTCAACTGAGCGAACCGACAGCACGAGCCATCACCTGGGCAACGGCGCACCGGAGCTGGCATCGACACCCGCGCCGAAAAAATCCAGGGTTCACGGAAATAGCCGTGGACCGGCGCTTGCATTCCGCCGATCGAGAAGCTAGTTAGCCCGTCAAGAGCGAACGGCCCTTAGCGGCTCTTCCTCGTTGCGCCCGTAGCTCAGCTGGATAGAGCACCAGACTACGAATCTGGGGGTCAGGAGTTCGAATCTCTTCGGGCGCACCATAGATTTCAGTAGCTTAACTAAGCCGCACCTTTCTAGAATCATCTGTTGAAACGGTTTTGGCAGATGTGGCACGGCGCGAAACTCCGTTTTGCGCGGCGCGAAACTCCGCACAGATCGGCAACAGAAACCGCACGGATTTTTGGCGGGCGCGGCCTGCCGTGCGTTAGAAGTCGGGTCGTAGCAGCGGCTCTAGCGCGTTGGCTTTAATCCGGGCCGAAGACAATCAGCTCCCTGGCTTCCGTGCCGGCGCCGCCGGACACTAAATAGCGCAAGCCGACCGGCTCGAACTCGAAGGCGGAGAAGGAGAAGGTCGCGCGGATCTCCGGCACGTCGTTGATCGACAGGATGAAACGGCCTTTCAAGGCTGCCAGCGTTTCGGCCATCTCGTCGAACATCGCCCGATCAAACAGTCCGGTGCCGTAGTCGTCCTCGCAGCCCCAATAGGGTGGGTCGAGGTAGAACAGCATGCCCGGCCGGTCCCAGCGCCGGATGAACGCTTGCCAGTCCAGACATTCGATCCAGACGCCCTCAAGGCGCTCGTGGATGTCGCCCAGGGACGGAACGATGCGCGCGAGGTTGAAGCGGGCGCTGCCCCGCCTGTCGATCCCGAACGTCTGGCCGGTCACCTTGCCGCCGAACCCCGTCCGCTGGAGATAGACGAAGCGCGCCGCCCGTTCCAGGTCGGTGAGCGTCGTGGGATCGGATCGCGACAGGCGCTCGAATTCGCAGCGGCCGGTCAGCTGGAACTTGAGGGTATAGACGAATTGCGGATAGTGCCGCTGCAGGATGCGGAAGAGGTTCGCAACCTCGCCGTTGCGGTCGTTGATGACCTCGTGTAGCGCGCAAAATCGAATGGCTTCAGTTTTGGACAGCTCGAAGGGGTCTCAAAACTCTTCAACAGTCTACGTGCAGAAAATTAAATGCGTGAAGGCCGGGGACCGCCGTTTTGTCGGAGCAGTGCCCAAGCTATCCGCGCGACGTCTCACTTGCGCAATGGGAAGCGGCCTCGACCACGCGGTTTTTCTCTCAAGGCTTGCTCTTCACTACGTCCAAATGACATTGCGGAAGGTGCCATTTAATATCCCTGACCCCGCTCGTTTAGGAGAGAGAGAGACAGGACATGACTAGCGACATCCGACTGGTAACTAAGCACTGTTCTCCCGAAAACCGTGCGCGCATGCTCTTAGGGCATTTTCGGGTCGGGACATTAGGGGAATACCGAGCCGGGGAACTTCCCAAAACGGGCACTTTTTCAGACCTAGAGCATTATCCGATCAGCTTGCATCGTAACCAGCCGCTTTGAAGTAGTTGGCGCATTCGATGGGTTCGAAGCGATCGATCAGCGTGCCCACCGTTGTCCAGAGGGCGTCGATGGTGCGTTCGGCTTTGGCGCGAAGCATGGCCTTGAGCTTGGAGAAAGCCATCTCGATCGGGTTGAAGTCGGGGCTGTAGGGCGGCAGGTATCGCAGCTCGGCGCCCGCTCTCTCAATCGCCTGGCGCACGCCTTCGGCTTTGTGAGCCGGGAGATTGTCCATGATCACGACGTCGCCGGCATTGAGCGTCGGCACCAGCACCTGTTCAATATAGGCGCGGAAAGCGATGCCATTCATCGCGCCGTCGAGGACCATCGGCGCCGTCATGCCGGTCAGGCGCAGCGCGCCGGTGAAGGTGGTGGTTTTCCAATGCCCATGCGGCACGCCCGATCGGCAGCGTTCGCCGCGGGGTGAACGTCCGTAGCGACGCGCCATCTTCGTCGACAAGCCGGTTTCATCGATGAACACGAGCTTTTTCGGATCGAGGTCGACCTGGCCATCGAACCATTCCTGCCGCCCTTTCAGGACGTCTGGACGGTCCTGCTCGCTCGCGTGCGCAGTCTTTTTTTCCATGTGATCCCGCGCCGATCGAAAAACCGCCAGAGCGAGCCGATGCCAACCTCGATGTCGCGATCATCCGCCAGACGGCGCTGCATCTCGTGAAGCGTGATGTCTTCAGCCTCGTCGACCAAGGCCAGCAGGAAGTCTGCTTCTGCCTCGATCCGGGTGGAGCGCTGATCACCGCCCATCGGCAGCGGGCTCGATCGACCGGCGCGATCCTGAGATCGCCACCGAACCGCCGTCGAGATCGCTATCCCGAACCGATCCGCTGCAGCATGCGTATTCAACCCCTCGTGCATCGCCGACAATACGCGATGCCGAAGATCAAGCGATAAAGGTCCTGCCATAACTGCCTCCCATCAGGTTGACAGCTTGAATCACGAAACCTGATCAGATTCTACTCGGCCGGAAAACGCTCTAGAAGAGGGAATAAGCTCAAACGCAATCGTGGGTGGGCTAAAAAATTTCAGTTATGGAGGTCTGCAAAACATCAGCACTTCTGGTTTTGGCAGAGACGTTGTCTACGAGACGCTGATCGGCCCCCACCGAGTGGTCCAGGGCAAATCTTAGTGCATAGTTGGCCTTGGCGCCAAGGCTGGCGTGGCCGGTGAAGCCGGTCCGAATGGCGCAGCCGTCCATTGCACGACCTGGGGTACCGGCGGGCGGTAGCCCAGCGACGAGTGCGGACGTGCGGTGTTGTAATGGCGACGCCAGCTTTCGATCACGACCTTCGCCTTGGCCAGCGAGTAGAAGATCTCGCCGTTCAGGAGTTCGTCCCGAAGCCTTGCGTTGAAGCTCTCGCAGTAGCCGTTCTCCCAAGGGCTGCCAGGCTCGATGAACGCAGTCTTCGCCCTGACGGCGACGATCCATTCCCGCACCGCTTTGGCGATAAATTCCGGCCCGTTGTCTGACCGTATATGGGCCGGCACGCCGCGCAGGATGAACAGGTCGGTCAGCACGTCGATGACGCTGATCGAATTCAGCTTGCGGTCGATCCGGCTCGCCAGACATTCCCGGGTGAACTCGTCGATGATGTTGAGCATGCGGAATTTCCGTCCATCATGAGTTCGGGCCTCGACGAAGTCGTAGGACCACACGTGATCGCGATACTCCGGCCGAAGACGGACGCAGGAACCGTCGTTCAGCCAGAGCCGACCCTTCTTCGGCTGCTTTTGCGGCACTTTCAGCCCCTCCCGCCGCCAGATGCGTTCGACCCGTTTGACGTTCACCGTCCATCCGGCTTCCTGCAGCAGCGCCGTGATCCGGCGATACCCATAGCGGCCGTATTGGGTGGCGAGCGCGATGATGTCGGCGGTCAATTCCGCCTCATCAACTCTGCCGGTCGGCGTCTTGCGCTGTGTCGAACGATGCTGCCCGAGAGCACGGCAGGCAAAGCGTTCGGATACCTTGAACGTCGTCCTGACATGCTCGATACAGCGTCGGCGGCGGGAAGGGCTTAGAAGTTTCCCGAGGCAGCCTCCCGAAGGATCAGCTTCTCCAGCGTCAGATCGGAGACAGCCTTGCGCAGGCGCTCGTTCTCCTTCTCCAGATCCTTCAGGCGCTTCACCTGATTACCCTTCAGGCCGCCGAATTCCTTGCGCCAGCGATAATAGGTGAACTGCGTCACGCTGATCGCGCGGACGGCTTCAGCCACGGATCGCCCTTGCGATACCAGGACATCGACCTGGCGTAGCTTCGCGACGATCTCTTCAGGCTTGTGCTTCTTCTGCGGCATTCTCTCGTCCTCCAATGGCTGAAAAACCATACTTCAGGGAGGACCACTTCAATGGGGGTAGACCACTTTGGCAACTGCATCCAGTCGAGCCGAAGGGTTTTCATCTGCGCCTCGAGCATTTTCTCGGCCACGGTGCCGTTGAGATGCGCTGCTGAGCTCTGGTTCATCGCCAATGTCACCGACAGATTGATCGGCATGGGCCGATAGCCCCTCACGAACACAGACGTACAGAGCGAGTAGAGGTTCAGATCGAAGGCGGTCTCGAAGTCACAGGCGAGATGCGCCTTCAGAATCTGATGGCGGACGGAACTGAGGTCGTCGGCGAGCGCCGCCGACAGACCCATCTCCTTGCGCTTGGCCGCGCCGGATCATCGACGCTGGGCGACACCCCACCATAGCCGACCGTGACAGGGCGCGGGACGTCGATGCGAAGCGGGCGCGTCGTTGATACTGCCAGCGCGCGGCATCCTCATCATTACGAACATCACCATTGCATTCACTTGCATTCGGATCGCCGGCGTCCTCGTTCTCGCTCGTGTCGGGTGCTCTGCCAGCTTTGGCCGGACTATCCGCCAACGTCTCCGCCGGAATATCCTCGGGCCGCACGAGGCCGGCCTCGAAGCGGATCTGGCCGGAATGACCCAGCGACAGAAGACCGCTGGCGATGACCATGGCCTCGTTGGGATAGGCCTGCTCAAGCTGTTCCTCGAGTACCTCGTCTTCGACCGACAGCACCGTCGATTTGGGCTCTGCCGGTCCTGTCTTGCGGTCGGCTGTCGAGGCCCGCTTCTTTAAGGGTCTGTTCCAAAAAGAAGTGAGTGATTTTAGCGGGTTGTGATTCTGTCGGATTGCTGAGATTCGACGGAGATCACGATGCCCTGGACCGAAACCACTCGCCCTCACTATGAACGGCGCTGCCCGCGCTACGCAAGCGACCTGACGGACGCGGAGTGGGCGCTGATCGAACCGCTGATGCCGGCGCCGAACCGGATCGGCCGACCCCGCAAGACGGACCTGCGCGAGGTCGTGAACGCACTGCTTTACATGGCTTCGTCGGGCGGAGCATGGCGGCTTTTGCCGAAGGATTTCCCGCCGTTCTCGACGGTGCAGAAATACTTCTGGCGCTGGCGTGACGAAGGCCTGCTGCGCACCATCAACAATGAACTTGTCATGGCTGCGCGCGAATGGGAGGGCCGGGAGCCGAGCCCGTCCGCCGGCGTCATCGACAGCCAGAGCGTGAAGACCACCGAAAGCGGCGGCGTTCGTGGCTTCGACGCAGGCAGTTCGAAGAGACACGTGGCTCGTAGAACGGTCAAGGGCCGCAAGCGGCACATCGTCGTCGACACGCTGGGCTTGCTGGTCGGCGTCGTCGTTCACGCCGCCGACATCCAGGATCGCGACGGCGCGCCGGTCGTCCTGAAGACCATACTCAGGCGCTGGCCGTGGCTGCGCCATATCTTTGCCGACGGCGGCTATGCCGGACCGAAACTGCGAGGCGCCCTGCAAAAGGTCGGCAAGTTCACAATGGAGATCATCAAGCGATCGGACAGCGCCAAAGGCTTCGAGATCCTGCCGCGCCGATGGGTCGTCGAGCGGACCTTCGCATGGCTGGGCAGATGCCGCAGGCTGGCCAAGGACTTCGAGCGAACCATCGAATCCGCACAGGCCTGGGTCTTCATCGCAAACATCAGAATGCTCACCCGACGGCTCGCGAGGGCCTGAAAACACCGCGGTCATTCTGATTCAGACACTTACTTCGCCACGGTCTTCTGGTTGATGCCGTAACACTGGCTCAGTGCCCTCAGGATCTCTTGACTATGCTTGTATTGTTCGACGGACCGCGGCAGTCGTCGTGGCGTTTCCATGGTGAACCTGACCCATAGTACCTCCTTCCATTCGCTGGAAAAGATTGCACCATCAAAGTCCGGGATCAAACATCTAAGGCACGCAACCTGTGATCATTTAAAATTTGGGTCAGCTTTCGGTCTTGACGATCACCGGGATCAACAGGTCGCCCCAATTGCCGTTGCCGGAATGGTGGCGGGCCGAGCGCACGAGCTCGACGGAGACGCCGGCCTCGACGGCCTTCATGACCGACTGGTTCAGCCGGTGCAGATCGTTGGCGAGCATGCGGATCGCCTGCTGCTGGTTGTCGTCCATTGACGAGGACTGCTCTTCGGCGCGTTCCTTCACCCGGGTGCGCGGGCGTTCCTGATCGTTTGCGACTGCACTCATCGGTGTTCTCCGTTTGGTTACGTATGGGCCGACTGTCCGGCCCGATGTGAACGTTCCAGGCCGGGATGCTTCTTCCCAAAGACAGCCCCGGCCGCGAGCGTTGCTCTGCCCAAGCGGGCAGGGTCGCTCAGCCTATTCGGCGGCCTCGCGGATCGGTGCGTTCTTCTTGAACTGGTCGCTTTCGGTCGACTCGCCCATGGCCGTCGTCGAGGATTTTCCGCCCGTGATTGCCATAGAGACGGCATCGAAATAGCCGGTGCCGACCTCGCGCTGGTGCTTCGTCGCCGTGTAGCCGTCGGACTCGGAGGCGAACTCGGCTTGCTGCAGCTCCGAATAGGCTGCCATCTGGCGGTCCTTGTAGCCGCGAGCGAGTTCGAACATGCCGTGGTTCAGCTGATGGAAGCCGGCCAGCGTGATGAACTGGAACTTGTAGCCCATCGAACCCAGCTCGCGCTGGAACCTGGCGATCGTCGCATCGTCGAGATGCTTGGCCCAGTTGAAGGAGGGCGAGCAATTGTAGGCGAGAAGCTGGTTCGGGTGCTCCTTCTTCACGGCCTCGGCGAAGCGACGCGCCTGATCGAGATCGGGCTTGGACGTCTCGCACCAGATGAGGTCGGAATAGGGCGCATAGGCGATGGCTCTGGCGATGCAGGGCTCCAGACCGTTCTTGACCCGGTAGAAGCCTTCCGCCGTGCGGTCGGAATCGTAGTCGACGAAGGGCCGGTCGCGATCGTCGACATCCGACGTCAGAAGCTTGGCGGCCTCGGCGTCGGTGCGGGCGATGACCATGGACGGTACGCCCATGACGTCGGCGGCAAGCCGCGCGGCGGTGAGGTTGCGGATATGCGCCTGGGTCGGGATCAGCACCTTGCCGCCGAGATGGCCGCACTTCTTTTCGGACGCCAACTGGTCCTCGTAGTGGACGCCGGCGGCGCCTGCCTCGATGAAGGCCTTCATGATCTCGAAGGCGTTGAGCGGGCCGCCAAAACCGGCTTCGGCGTCGGCGACGATCGGCGCGAACCAGGTATCGACCGACTTGGTGCCCTCGGCATGCTCGATCTGGTCGGCGCGCTGCAGGGTGCGGTTGATGCGGCGGCAGAGCTCGGGCGCGGCGTTGGCCGGATAGAGCGACTGGTCGGGATACATCGAAGAGGCAGTGTTCGAATCCGCGGCGACCTGCCAACCGGAAAGGTAGATCGCCTTGAGGCCGGCACGAACCTGCTGCATGGCCTGGTTGCCGGTCATGGCGCCGAGCGAGTTGACGAAGTCTTCCGAGTGTACAAGCTCCCACAGGCGATTGGCGCCGTTTTCGGCAAGCGTGTAGCGGATCTGGATCGACCCGCGCAGCGTCTTCACGTCTTCGACCGAATAGTCGCGCGCGACGTTGTCGAAGCGGCCTTTCGGCGCCGATGGTACCAGGTTGTAAAAATCGGTCATGGACGTTCTCCTTTATACGATGCTGGTGCATCCGGTGTCCGGCAAAGTCGATTATGGCCTTTTGGCTCGGCAAGTGGTGACGGATGCGTTGTCTGACAGGGGATGTCGCATGCTGTTGCACTGCGGTGAAGCGTCGATGCACCATTCTGTCCGTGTTTTCGGGTCGTCTTGTGGGCGCTATGACAAAACAAGCTTGTAAATCTGTCAAAAATGTAAAAACTGGCGCGGCAGAGCCGGCTCGAGTGCGGCTGCGGGCCCCGAATGTTGCCGCTGCGTCACGAATGTGCCTTTTGCGCAACGATGAAAAGGAGAAGTGCCGTGGCGACGGATTCTGCCCCTTATGAGCCGCATTGTCGGGCAATCGATTCAATTCTTGGAAAGGGCTTCCTGCGAAGCTCGAAAGATCGAAGGTTTGGGGGCGCAAGGTCCCTCGGAGAGTGTCATGGCGTTCGTCGGTTCGATTTTGCGGCTTGTGCTCCGGCTCGGGGCTCTCACCCGTCCCAGCTACCATCCGGAGCGGTATTACATGCGTGGACCCGGTCCCGCCTGCGCCCGCCGCATGGGGCTCGGCGGCCACTGATCAACGCGGCGGCTTTGGTCTCCCATCGATCAGTTCTTGGTCGGTCTGTCGTCCCCCGATCGCGCGGACTTTGATCCACCATGGCCGACAACAAGATCTTCGCCGGCCCGCGCATTCGCCGCATCCGTAACGGCCTGTCGCTGACCCAGACGGCGATGGCCGAGGAACTCGGCATCTCGCCCTCTTATCTCAACCTCATCGAGCGCAACCAGCGTCCGCTGACGGTGCAGCTCATCCTCAAGCTGTCGCAGACCTATGAGGTCGACCTCTCCGACCTCCAAGGCGGTGGCGAAAAGGACGGTTCGCTCGTCGAGTTGCGTGCGGTCTTCTCCGATCCGCTGCTCGCCGGTGAACTGCCGGGCGAGCAGGAACTTGTCGAAATTTGCGACGCAGCGCCGAACGCGGCGGCCGGCATCGCCAAGCTCTACCGCGCCTATCGCGAGCAGCAGGGTCGCCTGACCGACCTTTCCGATCTCTTGGCGCGAGACGGCCGGGCGACGACGCTCGCCGGGGCCCGCCTGCCGATCGACGAGGTCCATGAGACCTTCGATTCGCGGCCCAACCATTACGCCGCGATCGAGACAGCGGCCGAAGTATTCCACGCGACGCTTTCCCCCGGCGACGATCTGATGGGTGCGCTCAAAGCCTGGATGCGCAGTGAGCACGACGTTTCGGTGCGCGTTCTGCCGGTGCAGGCCATGCCGAACTGGCGCCGTCGCTTCGACCGGCACTCGCGCCGGCTGTTCATCTCCGAGCGCCTGGCGCCCGCCGATCGGATCCGCGAGACGGCGATGGAGGCCTGCCTCATGGCCTTCGGCGAGGTGATCGCGAAGGAAGCCGCGGCCTTCACCTTCACCACAGACGAGGCCCGGCGTCTCGCCCGTTTCGAGCTGCTGCGCTATGCCGCCCATGCGCTGATGATGCCGTATGCCGCCTTTCAGGCCGCGGCCGAGCGCGCGGCCTACGACATCGACGTCCTGCGCGGCCGTTTCCAGGTCTCCTTCGAGCAGGTGGCGAACCGGTTCACCATGTTGCAGCGCCAAAGCGCGCCGGGCGTGCCCTTCTTCATGCTGGAGGTCGACAACGCGGGTAATCGCTTCCGCCGAGCCGGCGCGCGCGGCTTTCCGGTTCAGCGCTTCGGTGGCAACTGCCCCAAGCTGCCGATTCACGCGGCCTTCGCCCAGCCCGGGCATATCCTCGTCGAGACCGTCGAAATGCCCGACGGCGCCGAGTTCGTGCTGGTCGCGCGAACGCTGGAAGGGCTGCAGGCCGGCTTCGAGGAGCGGCCGCGACGCACCGCCGTCCTGATCGGCTGCGACATCGGCTACAAGGACGCGACCGTCTATGGCCGCCATCTTGGCACCAGGGCGGTCGCGACCAAGGTCGGCCCGGCCTGCCGCCTGTGCGAACGCCAGGGGTGCCTGGCCCGCGCCGAGCCGCCGCTGACCCGCCCCCTCGGCCTCGACGAAATGGTCACCGGCCTCTCGGCATTTGATTTCCATTAGGCCAAGCGCCAATTGCTGCGATGCGGGAGCGTGGCCTTGCGACGTCCGACGCATCGAAAGGCCCCGTCCGCCTCGCCGCCGCGACCGTTACGTTCCCGTCATCGGACTGTCATGAACCGGTTGCCCGACTATCTTCATGCGTGAAGCACCCGGCGTCGAACCCGGCACTTTGATCCGCGACCGAACAACGTAAAGACCCATGCCATGAGCAATTCCGCCAACCAGCAGAAGATGAAAACCGAAGGCCTCGAGGACACGATGGGGGGCGGCGGTTTCGTCGCGCGCACGGTCCAGAAGATGGTCGACGGTGCCGAGAAGCTGAATCTCAGGCACTCCGCCGTCGGCAACCCGCCGGTCTTTCCGACCGACGATTTCCCATGGGCCCGCGAGGTCGAGGCCGAATGGGAGAAGATTCGTGCCGAGCTCGACACGGTGCTGGTGCGCAAAGGCGAATTGCCGGCCTTCCACGAGATTTCGTCCGAGGTCCGGTCGATCTCGTCGGACCAGAACTGGAAGACGTTTTTCCTCTGCGGCTACGGCATCAAGTCCGAAAGCGCGATCAGGCAGTGCCCCGAGACCTGGCGCATCCTGCAGAAGATCCCCGGCCTCAAATCCGCGATGTTCTCGATCTTCGAGCCCGGCAAGCATCTGCCGCCCCATCGCGGCCCGTATAACGGCGTCCTGCGCTTCCATCTCGGCCTCCTCGTCCCCGACGAGCCCGACAAGATCGGCATCCGCATCGACGACACGCTGTGCCACTGGCAAGAGGGCAAGGCGCTGATCTTCGACGACGCCTACGAGCATGAGGCCTGGAACCACTCCAACCAAGTCCGCGTGGTGCTCTTCGTCGATTTCGAGAAACCGACGACCTTCCCGGCCAATTTTACCAACAAGGCCGTCCTCAACATGGCGATGTTTACCCCCTTCATCCGCGAAGGCTACAAGGCTCACAAGAAATGGGAGAAGCTGTTTTATGGTGAGGGGCAGAAGCACCGGTAGAGATTGTGGCCGAAAACGAAGAGAGGTTTGCAGAAACGGATAGAATGACGGAAGGCGAGAAAGAGCGGCTGAAACTGTCGGCCAACTTTTTGAATATTCTCGCTGCCGGCACGATGGTGACCGGCGGTGTAGCCCCTGTCGTCGGAGCGCTTTTTGGTTCCATCGACGCCGGCTACGCGGCGGTATCGCTGTCGTCCTTCGTTTGCTTCCTTTTTGGGACCGCACTACATTCCTTCGCACGATCGCTGTTGAAGAGGATCGATCGATGAACTGGTTCGAAATATATGCGATTGTCGGCGTGCCGACCTTGATGATGATTTGCGCCTATGGCGTTTTCTGGATGGCGAAGCATTACCCCTAACAAGCAGGGCCCGCGTCGCTGGCGCCTCATGCGTCAATCCGATCTGCCGGCGGTCGCCGATCTCGCCGACACCGTCCACCCCTCGCTCCCCGAGGACATCGCCGTTTTCGAAAACCGTCTCGCCCTTTATCCCGACGGCTGTCTCATTCTCGTCGCCGATGACGGCGAAGCGTCAGGCGAAACCATCTTCGGCTATGCAATCGCCCACCCCTGGCAAGGCGACATCCCGCCCAAGCTCGACACCGTCCTCGACGCGCTTCCCGGAAATCCGGACCGCTTCTACATCCACGACGTCGTCGTCTCGCCGGCCTGCCGCGGCGGCGGACATGCGGCGAATGGGGTCGCCCGTCTCTTGAAGCTTGCTGATGCCTTTCCCGCCGCGATCCTCGTGTCGGTCTATGGCACGGTGCCCTTCTGGTCGCGCTTCGGTTTCCGGGAGGCGACCGCGACCTTGCGGCCCGGCGCGCTCGCAGCCTATGGCGAGGATGCGCGCTTTATGACCCGGACGCCGCCGAAATAGGCAATGGTCGATTTCCTGGCGTCCGCGCGTCGGCAAGGGCTAGGAATCGCCGATGCGATGGTCTTAACTCTGTTGTGAAACCCGCATCCGGCCTCTCCATCCACGGCCAGCCGGGCCGCGGCGCGAACCGATGAACAGACCTGGAGTGTTCGACCGAATGAAGCCCCTCTTCAAAGCGATCGCAGCCGCCACCTTGACCTCGGCACTGGCCGTCCTCGCGCCGGTCAATGGTGCCTCGGCCCAGGAAAAAATTGTCAACATCTACAACTGGTCGGACTACATCGACCCGTCGATCCTCACCGACTTCACCAAAGACACCGGCATCAAGGTCGTCTACGACGTCTACGATTCCAACGACATCCTCGACACCAAGCTGTTCGCCGGCGGCTCGGGCTACGACGTCGTCGTGCCTTCGTCGGAATATCTGGTGCGGCAGATGGCGGCCGGGCTGATCAAGGAACTCGACAAGTCCAAGCTGCCCAACATCTCCAACATGTGGGACGTCATCGCCAAGCGTGTCGGCGACGCCTATCCTGGCGCGAACGACTATGCCGTCAACTACATGTGGGGCACCACCGGCATCGGCTACAACACCAAGATGGTCGAGGAGCGGCTCGGCAAGGATGCGCCGACCGATTCCTGGTCGCTCATCTTCGACCCGAAATACGCCGAAAAGCTGAAAGCCTGCGGCATCATGATGCTCGACGCGCCGACCGAGGTGATGCCCGCCGCGCTCAACTATCTCGGCCTCGATCCGGACTCCACCAGCCCGGAGGATATCCAGAAGGCCGAGGACATGCTCCTCAAGATCCGGCCCTATGTCCGCAAGTTCCATTCGTCAGAATACATCAACGCCATCGCCAATGGCGACATCTGCATCGCCTACGGCTATTCCGGCGACATCTTCCAGGCCCGCGACCGGGCGAAGGAAGCCGGGCAGGGCGTCGATATCGCCTATTCGATTCCCAAGGAAGGCGCCCGCATGTGGTTCGACATGATGGCGATCCCGGCCGACGCGCCGCATGCCGACAATGCCCTGACCTTCATCAACTACATGATGCAGCCCAAGGTCGTCGCGAAGGCGACCGACTACGTTTCCTATGCCAATGGCAACAAGGCGAGCCAGGAATTCGTCAACAAGGACATTCTCGACGACGCGGCGATCTATCCGCCGGACGACGTTCTAGCCAAGCTCTACACCAAGAAAGCCTATGACGCGAAGACCCAGCGTCTCGTCAACCGGGCCTTCACCACGGTCGCGACCGGCCAGTAGGCGCCGTGCGCTCGAGGCCGTCATCGCGGCCGTGCGCGACACCGGGCCGGTCCTCGCCGGCTTCAATTAGTGGCTGAGGCTCCGGACCGGACGGCGATGGCGAACCCGCAGAAATCCCTCGGCAACATCCGCCGCAGCTTCTCGCCCTGGGACGAGGAGGGCGAAAAACCGCTGATCGAATTCGATCGGATTACCAAGGCCTTCGGTCGTTTCAAGGCCGTCGACGATCTGTCGCTCGGCATCTATCGCCGCGAGTTCCACGCGCTGCTCGGTCCTTCCGGCTGCGGCAAGTCGACCCTGTTGCGCATGCTCGCCGGCTTCGAGGAGCCGACCTCCGGCGATCTCAGGCTCGAGGGTCAAAGCCTCCTCGGCATCCCGCCGCACCGCCGGCCGGTCAACATGATGTTCCAGTCCTACGCGCTCTTCCCGCACATGGATGTGTCGCAGAACATCGCCTTCGGCCTCAAGCAGGACGGCATGGCGAAGTCCGAGCGCGAGGACCGCGTCGCCGAGATGCTGAAGCTAGTCAAGCTCGACCAGTTCGCCAGACGCAAGCCGCAGCAGCTCTCCGGCGGCCAGCAGCAGCGCGTCGCGCTCGCTCGTTCACTCGCCAAACGGCCCAAGGTGCTGCTCCTCGACGAGCCGCTCGGCGCCCTCGACAAGAAGCTGCGCGAAGAGACCCAGTTCGAGCTGATGGACCTCCAGTCGGAAATGCACCTGACCTTTCTCGTTGTCACCCACGACCAGGAAGAGGCGATGACCATGGCCGATCGCATCTCGGTAATGCGCGAGGGCCGCATTGTCCAGGTGGCGACGCCCGAGGTGATCTACGAGGCGCCCGCCAACCGCTATGTCGCCGACTTCATCGGCTCGGTGAACATCATCGAGGGCGAGATCGCCGGGCAGACGAACGGCATCGCCCGCATCGCCGCCGCCAACGGCATGATCATCGAGGCCGAAAGCACCGACGCGCTTGCCACCGGCGACACGGCCTACTTCGCCATCCGCCCGGAAAAGCTGCGCCTGTCCCGCAGGGCGCCCGAGGACGCCTCGATCAATGCGCTCTCCGGCGAGGTCTGGGACATCGCCTATCTCGGCGACGTCACGCTGTTCAACGTCAAGCTGAAGAGCGGCGACATCGTGCGCGCGACGACGCTCAACGCGCTGCGCGGTTCGACCGAGCAGATCGGCTATGACGAGGAGGTGTGGCTGACCTTCGCGGCCGATGCCGGCATTGTGCTCGGAGCCTGACGCGATGTCGATCGCCGATGACACCGATACCGCCGAAAAGGCCGGGGCCGTCCAGTTCAAGACCCGCGGTGGCCGGCTCTACAGGCGCCTCGTCATCGGCATCCCCTTCGTCTGGCTGGCAATCTTCTTTCTGGCGCCGTTCCTGATCGTTCTGAAGATATCGCTGTCGCAGATCGCGCTCGCGCAGCCGCCCTATATCCCGAGCTTCTCCTTCGCCTCGCTGCCTGGCTTCTGGTCGAACGTCAGGCAGTTCTCCTTCGACAATTATGTCTGGCTGACCGGCGACCCGCTCTACATCAACTCCTACCTGTCGAGCGTGAAGATCGCCGGCATCTCGACCGCGATCACGCTTCTCATCGGTTACCCCTTCGCCTATGGCATGGCCCGCGCGCCGCGCGTCTGGCGCTCCATTCTTGTGCTGCTCACGATCCTGCCGTTCTGGACGAGCTTCCTGATCCGCGTCTACGCCTGGATCGGCATCCTGAAGACCGACGGCCTCTTCAACCAGTTCCTGATGTGGCTTGGCCTGATCTCCGATCCGCTGATCATCCTCAACACCAATGTCGCCGTCTATATCGGCATCGTCTATTCCTACCTGCCGTTCATGGTGCTGCCGATCTACGCCTCGCTGGAGCGCATGGACAGCCGGCTGATCGAGGCGGCGAACGATCTCGGCTGCCCGCCGATCAAGGCGTTCTGGACCATCACCTTTCCGCTGTCGAAACCCGGCATCATTGCCGGAATCATGCTGGTCTTCATCCCTGCGGTCGGCGAATTCGTCATCCCGGACCTGCTCGGCGGCTCGCGCACGCTGATGATCGGCAAAACGCTGTGGAACGAGTTCTTCGACAATCGCGACTGGCCCGTCGCATCCGCCGTCGCGATCCTCCTCCTGATGGTTCTGGTCATCCCGATCGTCTGGTTCCAGCGCTATCAGGCCAAGGCCACGGGAAAGGCCTGATGGAAAAGCGCTGGAGCTCCTTCAACATCGTCTCGGTGACATTCGGTTTCGCCTTTCTCTACCTGCCGATCGTTCTTCTGATCATCTACTCCTTCAACGCCTCGCGGCTCGTCACCGTCTGGGCCGGCTTCTCGACGGTCTGGTATTCCGCGCTCTGGCAGGATCAGGCGCTCCTCGACGCGGCCTGGGTGACGATCCGCGTCGGCCTCCTGTCGGCCTCCATCGCGACGGTGCTCGGCACGCTGGCGGCGACGACCCTGGTGCGCTTCTTCGACTTTCGCGGCCGGCTGCTGTTCACCGGCATGGTCTACGCACCGCTGGTCATGCCCGACGTCATCACCGGCCTGTCGCTGCTCCTGCTGTTCGTCGCGATGGACCTCGACCGTGGCTTCTGGACGGTGACGATCGCCCACGTAACCTTTTCCATGTGCTTCGTCGCCGTCGTCGTGCAGTCGCGCCTCGTCACCTTCGACCGCTCGCTGGAAGAGGCCGCACAGGATCTCGGCTGTCCGCCCTGGAAGACCTTCTTCGTCATCACCCTGCCGGTGATCTGGCCGGCGGTCGCGGCCGGCTGGATGCTCGCCTTCACCCTGTCGCTCGACGATCTCGTCGTCGCGAGCTTCACCTCGGGACCGGGCGCCACGACCCTGCCGATGAAGATCTACAGCCAGGTGCGTCTCGGCGTGACGCCGAAAATCAACGCCGTCTGCACCATCCTCATCGCCATCGTCTCGCTGGGCGTCATCGCCGCCGCGATCGTCCAGAAGCGAGGCGAGGTCAAACGCCTTCGCGACAAACGCCTCGCGGCGGAGTAGCGTTAATGCAGCCCATACATGAGATTGCTGCTCTCCGGCAGAAAGGCGAAGCTTTCGGCGATGGTCGCTGGAACGCCGACCGAAGTCCAGCTTGCCGGCAATGGCGTTGCCCTCAGAACAGGGCGACGGTGGCGAGAACGAGATCGGGATTTCGGGTGAGAGCGGTCGTGGCCGGGGTTAGCCGGGTCGGCCGGGTCGGCCGGAGATCGTTAGGGTGGGCGGCCGGAAAATATACTCTGCTGACGACCTCGCGCTCCAGCCTCGCGCCGTACCCGTGGTTTAACTCGCATTTTACGCGCCAAGCGTCTCGCGTCGCACGGGGGGCTTGACTATAGTCCGGCCGCTTTGCCCGGCGTTTTTCGGGCGAAACGGAGCAAGGAAGCATTCATGGCCAATGTCGTCGTCGTCGGTTCGCAATGGGGAGACGAGGGGAAGGGCAAGATCGTCGACTGGCTGTCGGAGCGCGCCGACGTGGTGGTGCGCTTCCAGGGCGGGCACAATGCCGGCCATACGCTCGTCGTCGACGGTGTATCCTACAAGCTCTCGCTGCTTCCCTCCGGCGTCGTGCGGACCGGCAAGTTGTCTGTCATCGGCAATGGCGTCGTCTTCGACCCGCACGCCTTCGTTGCCGAAAAGAAGCGACTGGAAGGCCAGGGCGTGACGATCACCCCGCAATCCTTGCGTATCGCAGACAACGCCTCGCTGATCCTGTCCTTGCACCGCGAACTCGACGCAACGCGCGAAAACTCCAACTCCGGCACCAAGATCGGCACGACCGGCCGCGGCATCGGCCCGGCCTATGAGGACAAGGTCGGCCGCCGGGCCATCCGCGTCATGGATCTTGCCCAGCTCGACAGCCTGCCGGAGCGGATCGAGCGGCTGCTTGCTCATCACAATCCACTGCGCCGCGGCCTCGGCCAGGAGGAGATCGACGCCGCGACGATTTTGGAGGAACTCACCTCCGTCGCCGGCGAGATCACCCCCTACATCGATCGGGTCTGGCGGCTTCTCGACCAGCGCCGCAAGGCCGGTGACCGTATTCTCTTCGAGGGCGCGCAGGGCACGCTTCTCGACATCGACCACGGCACCTATCCGTTCGTCACCTCGTCGAACACCGTGGCCGGCCAGGCCGCGGCCGGCTCTGGCCTCGGCCCATCGAGCCTCGGCTTCATCCTCGGCATCACCAAGGCTTATACGACAAGGGTGGGCGAGGGGCCGTTTCCGAGCGAGCAGGATAACGCGGTGGGGCAGTTCCTCGGCGAGAAGGGCCATGAATTCGGCACCGTCACCGGGCGCAAGCGGCGCTGCGGCTGGTTCGACGCCGTCCTGGTGCGCCAGGCTGTGGCGCTCAACGGCATCCACGGGCTGGCACTGACCAAGCTCGACGTTCTCGACGGCCTCGAGGAGATCAAGATCGCCACGGCCTACAAGCTGGACGGCGAGACCATCGACTATCTTCCTGCCAGTCTTGCCGAACAGCAGCGCGTGGAGTCGATCTACGAGACTTTCGAGGGCTGGCAGGACACTACGGCCGGTGCGCGCCGTTGGAGCGACCTGCCGGCACAGGCGATCAAATACGTGCGGCAGATCGAAGAACTGGTCGAAGCACCGGTCACCCTCTTGTCCACATCGCCCGAGCGCGACGACACCATCCTTGTTCGCGATCCGTTTCAGGACTAGTCTTGACATGCCGGGACCAACGAAATTTCCGAAAAAGTGAGTGACTGCGATCCATGGCGGATTTGAGCGGCGTACTTCGCAAAACCATCGACGGCCTGCCGCGCGCGACTCCCCAGTTGCGCGCGAAAGTCTATGACAAGGCACGTGCTGCCATCCAGCGTCAGATCCAGGCGGCCAACCCGCCGCTCGACGATGCGGTCTCGGCGGCGCGTCTTGACGCACTCGAGGACGCGATCGAGCGGACCGAGACGCATTACGCTTCCGGGGAAGGCACCGGTGGCAATGTCGGTGCAGCGCCGGAAGCGGTGACTCCACAGGCACAGGTGCCGGACGCGCCGGCAGCGTCCTCCCTGGCTGAGCCCGCGCCCGTTCCGCCTGCGCCCCCGCGTCCCGCAGAGCCGGTGCAACCGTCTCGACCGCTGGCATCGACCACGAGCGCTCCTTCTGCGACATCTCCAGCCGTCGCTGGCGAGCGCCGAACCGAAGCTCCAGGCGCGCCGATGCCGAAGGTGACATCTCCTTCGGAGCAGGTGGCGTCTGCGCCGGCGAAACCGGCCGCGAGCGAGCGGCCGTCGCAAGCGCCTTACGAAGAGGTTCGCTCCGATTGGGGGCAGGAATCCCGGTCGGCGTCGCCCTTGCGACCGGCGAAATCCGAACCGTCGCGTGCAGAGCCGGCCGGATCGGCCGCCGCCGCCGCCGAGAACGTGTTTCCCGGCTTCACCAAATCGGCGGCGGGAGTGAACGCCGGCAACGAGGCGGTCGAGCAACCCTTTTTCCCGCTTGCAAGCGAAGAGCCGGAAGGCGAAGCCCGTCCGGCGGAAGTCGGTGCGCCCTTCATCACGCCGTCCGACAACGCCGCCACGGGTGCATCTCCGACCGGGCGGGAAGCGCGCGACGACCGTTGGGACAGCGAGGGGCGTCGGTTGCCGGCGGGCATTCGCTCCGACGACGACTTTATTCCGGAAGCGGACTTTTCGGCGCCGCGCTACACGGCAGCACGCAAACGTCGCTCATCCGGCGCGAGCCGCAAGATCTCGGCTGCAGCCGTGGTCGTCCTCATTCTCGGCGGTCTGGCGACCGCCGGCTGGTTCTACCGCGATCAGATCGAAGCGTTGATCATGCCGCCGGACGGCATCGATCAGATCGCGTCCACCGGTGCCAACGGCAATGCGGCGCCGGGCAGTGCTGCGACGCCGAGCACCGAAACACCGGCGAACGACACGAAGCCCACCGAGGAAAATACCCGGACGGCCGCAACAGAGCCTGCTGCTTCGGATTCGACGCGTGAATTCACACAGCGGCTTCTTCCCGACGGCACGGAGGTCGACGAGGGCCCGGCCAAGGCCGCGCCGAACGCTTTCGACGAAGGGACCAACATCGCCGCCGCCTCGCCGGTCGCACCGCAAGTCGGCGCGACGCCGACGATCAACAGCCAGATCGGGCAGGAACCGGAAGCGGTCGGCGGCACGCCGGCGCCGCCCAACCCTTCCACCGAAGCGCCGCCCGCCGGTCAAACGGAGAACGCCGAGGCCGATGCCGGCGAAGCCGCAACGCCGCCGGTCGGCCAGAAGGCGGTGTTCTACCAGGAGCGGACCCAGGATGCGGCCGGCACCCAGGAAAGCGGGAATGCGGTGTGGTCGGTGGTCAACGAGCCGCCAGGCGACGGCCAGCCACCCGAGCCGGCGATCCGCGCCAATGTCGACATTCCCGACGAGAACATGTCGATGACCATGACCATTCGCCGCAACGCCGATTCGACGCTGCCGGCGAGCCATGTCATCGAAATTCTGTTCAACACGCCGGCGAATTTTCCCGGCGGCGGCATCGCCAACGTTCAGCGCCTGGCGCTCAAGGCGACCGAACAGGCCCGCGGGGAGCCGCTGATCGGCGTGGCGGGCAAGATTTCGGACGGCTTCTTCATCATCGCGCTCAACAATCTCGACCAAGCCGAGCAGAGCAATCTGGCGCTCTTGAAGAGCCAGCAATGGATCGACATCCCCATCGCCTACGCGACCGGGCGCCGGGCGCTGGTCTCGATCGAAAAAGGCGTGCCGGGTGATGAGGCGTTCAAGCAGGCCATGGACGCCTGGGCCGCTAAGACCTGAGCCTATCCTGGCGTCGTGCGAATGCGTGGACGTAGCAAAAAGGCCGAGCGTCTGAAACCTTGCTGTTGGCCAGCCATTCGCCGATCCGCTGGCTTCAGAACCGGATCGACTCATGAAAAAAGGCCGGCCTGCTTTACAGCGGGTCGGCCTTCAATTCTTCACGGGTGGCGCCGAAAGTCCGTCGATCAGGCGTGCATGTCGGCAGCGACCGGGCGCAGCGCGCGATTGGCCGCCTCGGCCGTCTCATGGACCGCCTTTTGTACCTTTTCGAAGGCACGGACCTCGATCTGGCGGACGCGCTCGCGGCTGATGTCGAACTCGCCGGAAAGCGCCTCCAGCGTCAGCGGATCCTCGGCCAGCCGCCGCGCCTCGAAGATACGACGTTCACGGTCGTTGAGCACCCCCATGGCGCTTTGCAGCATGCCACGGCGCTGATCGAGTTCGTCGCTGGCGGCCAGGATGTCTTCCTGCGTCTCGCTGTCGTCGACAAGCCAATCCTGCCACTCGCCGGATTCGCCTTCCGTCGCGCGCAGCGGTGCGTTGAGGGAAGCATCGCCCGACAGGCGACGGTTCATCGAAATGACCTCCTCGTCGGACACGCCCAATTGCGTGGCGATCTTGTTGACCTGATCCGGCCGCAGATCGCCGTCTTCCAGCGCCTGAATGCGGCTCTTCATCTTGCGAAGATTGAAAAACAGCCGCTTCTGGTTGGCCGTGGTGCCCATCTTCACGAGGCTCCACGAACGCAGGATATATTCCTGGATCGAAGCCTTGATCCACCACATGGCGTAGGTGGCGAGGCGGAAACCCCGCTCGGGATCGAAGCGCTTGACCGCCTGCATCAGGCCGACATTGCCCTCCGACACCACCTCGCCGATCGGCAGGCCATAGCCGCGATAGCCCATGGCGATCTTGGCGACGAGGCGGAGATGGCTCGTCACAAGCCTGTGGGCCGAATCCTTGTCGTCATGCTCGGCGTAGCGTTTCGCCAGCATGTATTCTTCCTGGGGTTCCAGCATCGGGAACTTGCGGATCTCCTCGAGATAGCGGCTGAGGCCGCCTTCGCTCGAAGCGATGCTGGGTAGATTGACTTGGGCCATGTTCGTTGCCCCTCCGATGTCTATCGACCGCTTTGAAAAGCCGGCCACGTCGCGGACTGCGATATGCCCTGTCCACCATCGTCATATGGTGATCGCCGAACTCGACTTCATCATGTCGAGCGCGGAAAAAGCCGATGATGTCAATAATCGCACCAACGTTGTCTCGCCAAACTAGCGGGGTTTGCGCCGCACCTGCGTCTGCGATGGTGCAATGCCGAAAGCCGTGCAGAGTTCCACCATGTCGGCGGGAAGAGACGACGCGAAAAGCAGTTGCTCGCCGCTCACCGGGTGCACGAAGCCGAGGCGGGCGGCGTGCAGCGCCTGCCGATCGAACCCTTCCACGACGGCCTCAGCGGCTCCCTCGAGACGCCGCGCCTTGGTGCGGAAACCGGCGCCATAAACGTCATCGCCGACCAGCGGGTGCCCGATATGGGCCATGTGAACGCGGATCTGGTGCGTGCGGCCGGTTTCCAGCACGCACTCGACCAGCGAGGCGAGCCCGTCTTCCAGCGGCGAGGCGGCGATCAGGTCGTAGCGCGTTACCGCATGGCGGGCGTCTGCGCGCTCGGCCGGCACGACGGCGCGCTTGACCCGGTCGGTGGTCGAGCGACCGAGCGGCGCATCGACGACGTTGTGATTGCGCGACGGGGCGCCCCAGACGACCGCGTGATAGGCACGCTGCAGCTTGCCGTCACGGCCATGGGCTGCGAACTGTGCGGCGAGACCCTGATGCGCCACATCGGATTTCGCCACGACGAGGAGGCCGCTGGTGTCCTTGTCGAGGCGGTGGACGATGCCCGGCCGCTTGACCCCGCCGATGCCCGACAGGGCTTCGCCACAATGGTGAAGGAGGGCGTTGACCAGCGTGCCCGTCCAATTGCCGGGCCCCGGATGGACGACAAGGCCAGCCGGCTTGTCGATGACGATGAGGTCGTCGTCTTCATGGACGACGACGAGGGGGATCGCTTCGGGCAAGGGCTCGGGATCGGCCGGCGGCGGCACGACGACCGACACGGTCTCGCCGGGGGCGACCTTGCGCTTGACGCTCGTGACCGGCGTATCGTCGATGGCGACCCGGCCCTCGGCGATTAACGCCTGAACGCGACTGCGCGACAGGCTCGTTCCGGCCGCTTTGGCCAGAAACGCGTCGAGCCGGGTTCCGGCGTTCTCGGCATCGACGAGGAAACGGCTTGTGTCCATCGCTTCAGGCCCTGTAGGAGCGGTGCGAGCCATCGCGCACAGTCACCGGACAGGCCATGACCCCGAAAAACGACGACGACATCGAAACGCCCCTCGACCCGGCGACCGAAAAGGTCCGGCGCAAGATGGTGCGGCTGCTGGCGGTGTCGATCGGCGTCATGATGATCGGGCTTATGGCCGTGCTGGCGGCCGTTGTCTACAAATCAGTCGGCCGCGGCGGCTCCGGTCCGGTCGCCGGCTCGCAGCTGACGATCGCCTTGCCGGCTGGTGCCGAGGTGCTCGAGACGAGCCTCGACGGCGACCGGCTTCTGGTGCGTGCCAACACGGCCGAGGGCCTGCGCCTGTTCCTGGTGTCGCTTGCCAGCGGAACGGTTGTCGCAAGCTACAGGATCGAGACGGGCGTCGGCGTGCCCCTGACGTGATTTCGAGGCGCGCAGGCCAGGCGCCTGGGGACGATGAAGCGTAGCGCCAAACCGAAAAAACCGCTGCAACCCGCCAGAAAACACCTTGCACGCCAAGAGCTCGGCCGTTATGAGAACGGCATTGGTATGCGCCCATCGTCTAGCGGTTAGGACGGCGCCCTCTCACGGCGCAAACAGGGGTTCGATTCCCCTTGGGCGTACCAATTGATCCCATTGCAGTCAGATTTTCAGCCGTGTGGGATTTGCGGCTGAGATTATGTGTCAAAATGGTTCGTTCCATTGTGACATGACGCATGGCGCGCTCCGTTCCGAGTCAATGAGAACGAGATTGTCGGCGGTTGGTCGAGATTGAAAAGCTAAACGCTCGCCACCTTGCGCGCGGGAACGCCCGCGTAGACGGCGCCCGCCTCCACGTCGCCGCGCACAACGGCGCCGGCTGCAATGACGGCGCGATCACCTATAGTGCAAGGACCAAGCACGGTGGCGCCGCTGGCGACCCAAACACTCGACCCGATGTCGATGTTTCGTCCTTCAAGCGGATAAAGCTGCCGCTCGGGTCCTTCCTTATCGATGAGATGCGTGCCAGTCAGGATCGAGACGTTGTGGCCGAAAAAGGTATGGTCCCCGATCGCAATCCGTCCCGACGACACGTTGAGAAGTGTGTTGACGAGATGCACGTTGACGCCGACCTTGACCCGCTCGGGATCGCCCCAAACGGTCGGCGTATTCATCAGACGCTTTGCCATGGCGTCCACGAAGACGTCGTTGTCGACGAGTTCGCGCGGCAAGTGTCCGAGACGTTCTTGGAGCACGTCCTGGACCTGCGCCTTCAGGAAACGTCGCAACCATTCTGGCGCCACGTCGCATACTCCCTGCCAGTTCAAGATGGTTGGGGCGTACCACAGGTCAGGGAGAAGGAGCCATCCCGACTGACCATCCCGACTGACGGTTTGATATGCGTGTTCAACGTGGCATCTTCTGGACCTCGCCTCACTGCGCTGCTATTCGCTCCGTCGCTTAGGATGACGGGTTCAAAATCGAAGCGTGATTGCTACTCCGAAATAGAAGAAGAAAACTTATCTTCCTGGCCGAGTTACATCAATGATGATGACACTGCTCAGCCATTCGATCGCAAAAGATCTTCGTATAGCCGATGGTAAGCCTTCCCCATCTCGACGGTCGTGAAAAGATCTTCGTAGCGCTTGCGCGCAGCCCGCCCGTAGCGAAGGGCGAGCTCCGGCATGTTTGTAATCGTGCTCATCGCCGCGGCGAGCGCTTCGGGGTCGTTCGGGGCGACCACGAGGCCGGTTTCTCCATGACGATTGATGTAGCTCGTCCCGGTTCCAAGTTCGGTCGAGACAAGTGGCAGGCCAGCGATTGCGCCCTCGAGCAAAGCAAGACCGAACGCTTCCGAGCGTTGGGTGGCGGGGAACACGAAGCCCGAGGCCAGTCCGAGAAGCGCCACCTTGTCGTTGTCGTCGACGGCGCCGATGAAGTGGACGTTCGAAGCGCCCGCAACGTCCGCCTGACGGCGCAACGGTCCGTGCATGGGACCTTCACCGATAATGACGATCTCTGCCGCGATATTCTTGGCCGCCTTGATCAGAACGTCGAGGCCCTTGTAGTAACGAAGCACCCCGGTGAAGAGAAAGAAGGGACGCGGGAAGGCACGACGCCATTTCTCAGCCGTGGCGTCTGGCGTTGGTGCAGGTGAAAAATCATCCAGGCCGATCGGTATGATCTCGGTTTTGTCGCGATAGCGCGACAGCACCTCGCTCGTTGAACGATAGCCGGGTGACGTCGCGACGATCCTGTCGACGCTGCCTAAAAAGCGGTGCATCAAAGGTGCGTAGACCCGTTTCAGTGTTCGCTGTTTGACGATGTCGGAATGGTAGGTGACCAGGGACGGTTTGCCGTGTCGGCTCGCGAAATGGACGATGTCCATGAAAGGCCACGGAAAGTGATAGTGGACGAGGTCGGCCGTTTGCGCAGCGGCCTTGAAGACGCCGAATGCGTCGCGGGAGAAGCCGGTCGAGGCGATGTCGAGATCGAGCTTTGCCTTGAGCAACCGGTGGCCGTCGAAGCTCGCCGGGCCCTTTTCCGGTTGGGCGCTGAGCGACAGGACCGTCGTCTCGACGCCGAGTGGTCGCGTTGATCCGGCGATCGCGTGAATGGTGCGCTCGACACCGCCAAACGTGTCGGGATGGTAGGTCTTGAAGAAATGCAGAACCCGCATGGCACTACACCCGCTTTCGCTCGGCGACCGCCCGCTCGAAAACGGCGACCAGTGCCTGTGCCGATCGTCGCCAGTCGAAACGCGCTGCATTGGCTTTCGCAGCGTTGGCAAGTCGTTGATGCAGGGTGTCGTCGAGAACCAGGTCGCTGAAGCCCGCGGCGATCGACGCGATATCGGTCGGATCGACGAAATGCCCGGCTTGACCGGCGCATTCGGGCATCGAGGAGCGGTTCGATGTCAGGACCGGGACGCCAAAGACGTTTGCTTCGACGATTGGCAGGCCAAACCCTTCGTAAAGCGACGGCATTGCTAGGAAACGGGCATGGGCGAACAGATGTCCAAGTTCGACATCGCTCAAGTGACCGAGGAGAACGACGTTTTCACCAAGCTCGGCTTTTGCGATTATCTTCGCAACATCCGTCATACGCCAACCTTTGCCGCCGGCGATCGCAAGCTTGCAGCGTGATCGTGTCGCGGCCGGAAGTGACGCGTAAGCGGCAATCAGCCGTTCCAGATTCTTGCGCGGCTCGAGCGTTCCCACGAACAGCGCATACGGCTTGTCGAGACCATACTGGATGCGGATCTTGAGGTCATCCGTCATCGGCAAGGCTGTTGCGCCAGGATGAATGGTCACCACGCGGTCCGTCGGGAGGTGATAGCGCTGTCGCACGTCTTCGGCCGTGGCCTGCGAGATGGCGACGATCAAGTCGGCGGCACGCACCGACGGGCCCATGAACAGCCGCTCGCCCAGCCATGTGCGCTTGTGCATCGTTTCCGGCGCGTGAACCCAGACCAGGTCGAGCACGGTCATGACACGTGGAATCGATTGCCGCAGCCGCCTGGGAAGTCGGTGAGCCGGCCCCCAGAAGACGTCGACATCGTCGGCCGCAGCCAAACGCGGCAGGACGGTCTGACCCCAGACGCTTCGGGCTACCGCTCCGCGATGATTGGCGATCTCGAACCGCGCACCGTCGATACCGGAAAATTCCGGATGCGGCTTGCTCGGAAGATAGAGCGTGACATCGCAGCCGAGTATGACGAGCTCGCGCGCCGTCTCGACGAGGTACCGCCCAATCCCGCTCGGTCGGGCAATCAGATTGCGACCGTCTATGCCGACTTTCAATTGAGCACGCGGGCTTGCGTGGCTGGCCCGACCACGGGGTGGAAGCGGTGTCGTCATCGTGCGGCGATCGCCAGAGCAACCGTCCGGCCCGGTCGGCCGCTTCGGAAATCGATTGCAATTGCGCCGACAAGGCCCACTGCCGCAGTCGCCCGACCGCGACGAAGCCGGCCTTTTCTACCGAACACCCTATCGCCTTACCGCAATGGTCACCGGAAGTTGCATGCTTCCGATGAAGATCGTCTGATCCGTGTTGATCACATCGACCACCAGTTTGTTGTCCTGCCACTCGAAATTTTCAGTCAAGTGGGTCTCGGTCGACGCCAACGCCGTCGAGAAACTATATGATCCAGGCCCCAGAACACAGGGAAAGTGCATGTCGAATTCCACCAATTCGTCAGCGCTCAGCTTCGACAGCGTCTGCTTGGTGTGCCAGGTGTTGGTGCCCCAGACCACGTGACCGGTGCGATCTCGGATCATGCAACCGAAAACGAGGCTCGGAACGTCTTGGTGGATCTTCGCTTTGACTCTCAGGACGAGATTCTGGCCGACGACCGCCGTCGACACCTGTTTGCCGGTTTCGCCGTCGACAAGTTCGATCGTTTCGGCGGTCACGGCGAAGTTTCCGCTCCGCGTGTTCGACCAGCCGCCGCTATTGCGCCGCTGTTCGACCGTCGTCTTTTCGTTCTCCTTCATCGCGACGAGCGCATTGTAATGATCGACCACCTCGTCGGCCGAGCCGTCCATCAGCACCTTGCCCTTGTCCAGAAGAATCACGCGGTCGCACAGCGCACGAACGTCGCCCATCGAATGGGTCACCATGAGAATCGAGGAGCCCTGGCTTTTGAAGGTGTTGATCCGATCGAAGCTCTTGTGTTGGAAGTAGCTGTCGCCGACTGAAAGCACCTCGTCGACGATCAGGATGTCCGGACGCCTTGCCGTCGCCAGTGCGAAAGCCAGGCGTGCCTGCATCCCGCTCGAATAGACCCGAAACGGTTGATCGAAAAACACGCCGATCTCCGCAAAGCTCTCGATTTCCGGCATAAGTTCGGCAAGTTCGTCATGGGCGATTCCCATCAGGCCGCCGGCATGAAAGGCGTTCTGGCGTCCGGTGAATTCCGGATTGAACCCCAGCCCGAGTTCCAGGATCGCGCTGAGCGTGCCCAGCGTCGTCACACTGCCCCGCGTGGGACGGACGGTCCCCGTGATCAACTTCAACAGGGTCGACTTGCCCGCACCGTTCTGGCCGATCAGCGCCAGCGACTGGCCTTTTTCGACATCGAACGCGATGTCGTCGATGGCCCAGAATTGCTTGGTCGGAGGAATCGAGGCACCGAACCAGTTTGCGAAGCGCTTGAGGTTGCTGTCGTAGGTCGCGTAGCGCTTGCCGATGTGGTCGACCCTGAGAACCGGACCGCTCACAACGCGTCAACCAATTCGGGGCTCGCGCGGCGAAAGACGAAAAACGACAAGCAAACGGCGACCCCCGCAGCGATGGCTGGTACGACCAGCGAAGACAGGTCGGGCCATTGATTGCGCAAGAGCGCATCCTGGTAGATTTTCACGAGCGGAACCATCGGATTGAGGTTCACCAGCCATCGCAGGTTTTCAGGAACGATGCTCGCAGGGTAGACGACCGGGGTCAGCCAGAACCAAAGCTGCATGACGACCGTCATCACCTGCGCGACGTCTCGTGCAAAGACGTTGAAGGTGCCACACAGGACGCCGATGCCGAAGGCGAAGGCCGAAATCAACACCAGTCCGATCGGCAGGGCCAGAATCGCACTGCCGGGAATGTGACCCAGAAAAGCGAAGACCACGAGGATCGCCGCGAGCAGGAGGACGTGGTTGACGAGCGCGCTGCCCCAGACGATCACCGGCAGGCAAAGCCTCGGAAACGCGATCTTCTTCATGGCGCCGGCCTGCTCCATGAAGATGGTGATGGACCGCGTCAGGATTTCCGCGAACAGCCCCCACGCGGCGGTCCCGGCCAGCAGGTAAATCGGATAGGCTGCCGGGATGTCGACATTGGCAAGCTTTGCTCCGAGCACCTCCGACAGCACGATCGCGAAGATCAGGGCCTGGGCGAGGGGGTGCAGGATAAACCAGAACGCACCGAGCTTCGACCTCGCGAAGCGTCCTTTCAGGTCGCCCTTGATCGAAGACGCGATGAAATGACGGTAGTGCCAGAGACTCTTGAGCATTTCGGCTCCATACAGCATTGACCCGCGCGGTGAAATGGGCCGTGGTGACAAGCCGCGCGCATGTTTCGATCGAACGTGTTTTCTCGTCAGTGCGCCGGCAATGTGCGGACGTCGTTTTCACGATCCAGCTGATCGCGGAGCACGTCGCCCAAGGTTTCGCTCATCGGAATTTCGGCGCGCCATCCGAGATCGGTCGCCGCCCGGCTCGCATTGCCCGCTGCAACGGGGACGTCGTTCGGCCGCAGTCGTTGCGGATCGACGTCGATGTCGATCCGCATCTTCGCCAAACCGATCAGATGATCAAGAATCTCGCCGATCCGCCACGGTTGCCCCGATGCCAGATTATAGATCGCTTCGCCTTTTTGCGGCAAGACCTCGGCGGTGGCCGCGATCGCGTAGGCGCGAACGACGTCGCGGACGTCGACGAAGTCACGTTTCGCTTCGAGGTTGCCGACGCGGATGACCGGGTCTTGGGAGCCGGTCATGATCTTCGCGACCTGACTGGCGAAAGCCGGGACGACATAGGCCGTGGTCTGGCCGGGGCCGGTGTGGTTGAAGGGTCGAAAGCGCAGCGCCTTGAGCCCGTCCCGGCTCATCTGGCCGATCATCAGGTCGGATGCGGCTTTGGTCGCCGCATAGACGGCCATGGGTCTGAGCAGCGTATCCTCGTCGACGGGGCCGTTCGCCGAAATAAAGGAGGCTCCGTAGGCTTCCGAACTGCCGACATGAATGAAGCGCGCTTCCGGAGCCTGACGCATCAATGCTTCGGCGAGGTTCATCGTACCGATGAGATTGACGTTCCAAGCGTGTCGCGGTGAACGCTTTGCATCGACAGGTGCAGCGACCGCGGCCAGATGCACGACTGCGGTCGGACGGGTCTCCCGGATGACAGCCTCGACGGCCTCACCGTCCAGGATGTCCGCGCCTTGGCCGTCTTTGAAACTCAGACCGAAGGTCTCGCACCTGGCCGCGAAGTCGCCGCTGCCCAATGTCCGCAAAAGATGGCCGCCGACGAAGCCGCCTGCGCCGGTGACGAGGATGCGATGCTTTTTGGAGGCCGCCGCCATTTGCGTCCGTTCGATGACAGGTTTGATCAAGACTGGTCGACCGCTTTCTCTCGATCGATCGAAGCGGTTCAGCGGGTCAGTCGCTTCAGATCGGCGTCGACCATCTCCTGAATCATGTCCTCCAGCGTGATCTCGGCGACCCATCCGAATTTCGCTTTGGCCTTGGCTGGGTTGCCGAGAAGGACGTCGACCTCGGCGGGACGGAAGAGATCGGGATCGATAACCAGATGCTCGTCCATCGCGATCCCGGCATGCTTGAAGGCGATCCGGCACATGTCACGCACTGTCGTCGTTCGACCGGTCGCAATGACGTAGTCGTCCGCCTCATCCTGCTGGACCATCATCCACATGGCGCGGACGTAATCCTTGGAGTGGCCCCAATCGCGTTTGGCATCGATGTTGCCGAGACGCAGTTCCTTGGCGAGGCCCAGTTTGATGCGTGCTACCGCGTCGGTCACCTTCCGGGTCACGAACTCGATGCCGCGAAGTGGCGATTCGTGATTGAAAAGGATGCCGCTGGACGCATGCATGCCGTAGCTCTCGCGGTAATTGACGGTGAGCCAATGCCCATAGAGCTTGGCGACAGCGTAAGGAGATCGTGGGTAGAACGGCGTGGTCTCCGACTGCATCGGCTCCTGGATCAGCCCGTACATTTCCGAAGACGAGGCCTGATAGAAACGGGCTTCGGGTTTTTCCAGGCGCATCGCCTCGAGCATGTTGGTCACACCGATGGCGGTGACCTGACCGGTCAGAATGGGCTGCTGCCAGGATGATTTGACGAAGGACTGGGCGCCGAGATTGTAGATTTCGTCCGGTTTCACGTCGCGCATCATCCGGATGAGGCCGGAAAGATCGAGCAGATTTCCGTCGACGAGGCGGATGTGCTTTTCGATGTTAAGCCACTTCAACCGAACGTCATTGACGTCGGCGGTGCTGGATCGACGCACGAGCCCGTGCACCTCGTAGCCTTTTTCAAGCAGCAACTGCGAGAGATAGGCTCCATCCTGGCCGGTGACACCGGTGATGAGCGCGCGTTTGGCCATGGGTGCGTTTCTGCTTTCCTGCTAGGTACGATCGTTGACAAGGCGACCGTCTACGACCTCGATGCGACAAATGAGACGGGCCACATCGCATCGCAGTCTGGATGACACCGGGCGAGCCAGGTCGGCAACCCGTCAAGTTTCTCCGGGGTCGTAGCGATAAGACGGGCGAGAACAAGACGAGCGCTTTCGTCGGTTGCCTTTGAAAGGCGCGTGTTGCAAAAATACAATGCTAAAAATCCCGGCGCGGGCAATGCCAAAACCCTGTCACGGGAAGGGTTCGTGATCGCGTCAAGACAAGCATTTTAGTGACCAAGGCAGCTCACGCCGCCGCTCTTGCCTGAAGTTTCGCCATGACATCAGGGCCATGACATCAGAATTGAAGCGATCCCGTGATCGGGCTGGTGGCCACCAGGCGCCATATCGTCGTGGCACATCCGGGAGAACGTCTTTCGATAAGCCGCGGTTCGGTGTTAAAGGCCACGTCTGCCGCAACAATCGGCTCTTTGCGTTGGGCACCTCGATCTCCTGCGCGCCCCGTGGCCGAACGCAGGCTCGGCTTCAGCAGTGGTCGATCCCTTCGAGACGTGAGTTTGGATTCGATGCCTATCGTTGTTGATTTTTCAGAACTGAGCCATGGCAATCTGGGACAGCCTTTTTTCGCGGAAATGGCGCGACGGCTGGCGCGATCGGCGGATAACGAAGACTTCGTCCTGGTTCTCAAGGGACCCAACCTTGGGGGGCCAAGCCATCGGAGGGCCAGCCTTGGGCGCAAGGCAGGCGACCATCCCATGCCGCCGATCGATACCACGCGCAATCTGATCGTCCGGCATTGGTATTGTCCCGACGATCTGCCGAAGCGGCAGGGTTTGAGAGAGCGGATTCCGGGCCTGATCAAGGCGGCGCTCATCGCCAGCCTGCGGCCGTGCATCGTTCTGACGTCGGATCCGGGCCTGTCCGCCGACCTTGCGCGGATGGAGGATGCCGGAGATGCCGAGGCATCGTCGGAGCGCGTTGTCCTGGTTTCGAACCGATCGAGCCTGCCTATGAACGGGTCGTCATTCGACTTCGATCGCCTGCGGTTCGAATCGGAGGACATCGGCGGTCGTATCAGGAAGCTTGTCATGGTCGACGGACCGTGTCACGCCGGCGATGACGCAGATGGCGTTAGGGTCGACAAACTGGTTTCGGCGCTCAAGGCCAGCATGACCGGTCGCGCGCCCGAGAACGAAACTTCGCTCCCGCCCCGCAAACGCCTTGCCTGTTTTTCGCCGCTTCCCCCGGTCCCCAGCGGAATCTCCGACTACAGCGATCTCCTGGCGACGGAACTCTGCGAAGCTTACGACGTAAGCGTCTTCGTCAATCAGGAGACGGTGGCCGAGGAGCTTCGGGGACGTCCTTACGGAATTTTGCCGATCGATCGCTTTTTCGATCTCGCGACGTCCTTCGATCGGATCGTCTACAATTTCGGAAACTCGCCCTTTCACAATCACATGCTGCCGATCCTGCGGCTTTGGCCCGGCGTCGTTGATCTTCACGATTTCTATCTATCGGACCTGTTGCTGTCCGTCGCGCAGACCTATCCCGACGAACGCAACGACTTCGGCGAGCAATTGTTCTTTTCCCATGGCTATCGCGCCGTGCGTGCGACGGCGAAGGGTACGCCGAGCCATATCCTGGCACAGCAGCTTCCGTCGAACCGCGAAATTCTCGATCAGGCCGTGGGCGTGATCGCCCACTCCGACTATGCTTTGACACTGGGACGATCGTTCTACGGCCAGGCTTCGGTTTCGGACTGGGCGGTCGTCCCGCTCGCTCGCAAGCAGATCGAAAGGCTGACGTCGGAAGACGTCCGAAGCGAGCTCGGTCTTGCCGCCGACGACTTCGTCGTGTGCTCTTTCGGCTTCGTATCTCCCAACAAGCTGACCGACAAGCTGGTCGACGCCTGGCTCGGCTCTTCGCTTGCGACAAACGCCAGATGCAAGCTTTTTCTCGTCGGCGACGTGACGACGATGGAGTTCGGTGTCGATCTGAGGCAACGACTTGCGGATCTTGGCGAGTCGGCCGGAATCATTGCGACAGGCTGGTGCTCGACCGAAACATACGATGCTTATCTCCAGGCTGCCGACCTCGCCGTCCAATTGCGAACCGAATCGCGAGGGGAAACGTCGGCAGCGATCCTGGACTGCATGAGTGCCGGCGTTCCGGTCATCGTCAACGCGAACGGTTCGGCGGCATCGCTGCCGGCCGACGCGGTTACTCTTTTGGCGGACGATTTCGCGACCGAGGATTTGGTCGGCGCGCTCGAAGCACTTTTCGACGACCCGCAGAAAGCCCGCGAACTGGGTCAACGGGCGTTCGAGCGGATCGAGAAATTCCATCGGATCGGGCCCGTTGCGGAACGATACGTCGCCGCGGTCGAGCGTTTCTACCGTGCCGATCACAACGCCCAGAACCGGCTTCTCGATCGTCTTGGACGTTACAAGTGGAAAGCGATTTCCGCCTCCGACAGATCGGCTTTGACCGGTGCGATCGCCAACACCTTTCCTTCGAAGAGCCGAAAGCGGCAGGTCTTCGTCGACGTTTCGGCAATTTGCCGACGCGATATCCATACCGGTATCCAGCGGGTCGTGCGGGCCATCGCGGCCAACTGGCTGGCCGACGACCTGGAAGAGTTGGAAATCACCCCCGTCTACGTGTCCCAATCGACGGGGCACTGGGCCTATCACGATGCCCGCCGCTGGACGTCTCACCTGCTCGGTCTTTCCCTCGAAAGCGTCGATTTGCTCGACGACATGCCCGTCGACCTGATCGCCGGGGACATTCTGGTAGTACTCGATTTCACCGGGCCGATGCTTTACGAGCCGAACGATCGGGAAAGTCTGTTTTCGCATATCCGAGACAGGGGAGTCTTCATCTCGTCCATCGTCTACGACATCCTGCCGTTGAAATATCCGGACATGTTCCCGCTCATCGCTGCCAAGCACGACAAGTGGCTGAAGACGGTTGGCGACGTTTCGCACCAGGTCATTTGCATTTCGAACGCCGTCGCCGACGACGTCCGTTCATGGTTCGCAGAGAATTCTTCTTCGGCAACCGCGCATGTCGACCACTTTCATCTGGGGGCGGACATTTTGAACTCGAACCCGACCGGCGGTATCGAACCGAAGGTGACGACGGCCATCCAGATGCTGAAGGCGGGGACGACGTTCCTGATGGTGGGAACCGTCGAGCCGAGAAAATGCCAGACGCAGGCGTTGGACGCTTTCGATCTTCTTTGGGAAAAAGGCCAAGCGGTGAATCTTGTGATCGTCGGCAAGCTCGGCTGGATGTCGGAGACGCTGAAAGACCGAATCGAGCAACACGACCGACTGGATCGCAACCTCTTCTGGTTCAACGACATCAGCGACGAGTCCCTTCTGGAACTTTACGCGGCGGCTGAATGTCTGATCGCTGCGTCCGCCGATGAAGGTTTCGGGTTGCCGTTGATCGAGGCGGCGCAGAAGGGGCTTCCCATTCTGGCTCGCGACATACCAGTCTTCAAAGAGGTGGCCGGTGAGCATGCCGCTTATTTCGACGGTCAGCATGGCCGTGACCTGGCAGGCGCCATCGAACGGTGGTGCAAGGCCCTGAAAACCGGAGATCACATCGAATCCGGCGGCATGCCCTGGCTCAGCTGGAAACAGAGTGCCGACATCCTTCTCGGCAAAGTGCTCGCTTCGGCAACGGCACGATCCGATTGAGGCCAGATCGGCCACATGTCGGCCCCACATGTCGGCTCTTGGATAAATCCTGCGAGTTTACACGACTTTGGCCGATTGGGTTGCGTCGTGTCGGCGATGCCCTTTTCACAATGGGGATATTGTACCGGCAGCGGCAGGTCGCTGTTCGGGATGTTGTGGGTGGCACTGAAATGGTGGGCATTCGCACCGGCCGAGAGATATCCGTTCGGTCGTCGCCTAAGGGTATGGCGAGGAACGCGTTTCAAGTTCCCGACGTTCATTTGCCGTAGGCCCGCTGGCGGGTCGCAGAGGAGATATCGATATGGTCGACAAACACGAAGTCAAAGGTGCCGCAAAGGAAACTACCGGCAAGGCTCGCGAAGCAGCAGGCGACGCGATCGACAACCGCGAAATGGAAGCCAAGGGCAAGGTCCAAGCGACCGAAGGCAAGACCGAGAAGAACGTCGGGAAGGTCAAGGACGCCGCAAAAGACCAAGCGTCCTGAAGCCCGGCCAGGAATCCCGAAAACCGATAGGGACTTGGGTTGCTAGTCGGGTTCTCCTCTGGAAGGTCGGCAGACATTTGCGCCGACGAAGCATCTTCGAAAAGTCTGATCCATCCCGTCAGTCAGAATTGTTGAGCTTCGCGGTGTGAAATCTTGTAAGGCCATGAAATTCCGGTGCGCGTCGCAAAGAGCGGATGAGGCCAAGCAAGGTGGCGTGGTCAATCAGGCGGGGGGCGGTCTGTTGTTTTCGTCGGTCTACCAAGCCGGACTCGTTGCGTCGGTCGGCGAAAACGTCGGAACGCTGCCGTTCGACGTCGCTGGCGTCGCCGTGTGTATTCCGGCGAGTGACGAGGAGGAGCGCATAGCGCCGACTTTGCACGCTGCTCTCGAAACGCTTGGGCCGAGCGACGGCATTGTCCTTGTCGTAAACGGCAGCCGTGATCGAACATGGTCGATCGCCGAGACGCTCCTGTCGACGTCGGCCCACCCGTATGTTCTGATCGATCTGCAATGGTGCGACGATCGCGGTTCGGCGCCGCTGGCGCGGCGGATCGCGCTCGACATCGGTGCCGATCTCGTCCCGAACGGTATTCTCGTTTCCCTGGACGCCGACACCCAGGCCGCGCCCGGTCTGCGGGACGCCTACGCCAGGGAGTTCGCGAACGGCGCTGACCTCGTTTGCGGCGGCATCGATTTCGATCCCGAAGAGGCGGCCTTGTTGCCCGACGGCGATCCCGAACTCGAATTTCTGGTTCGCGAGTCCCGAGCCGTCAGCCGCGAGATCGCGGCGCTGATCTATCCCGATCCGACCAATCCCTGGCCGCATCACGGCAATATCGGCGGCGCCAATTTCGCGATCCGCCGCAGCGCCTATCGTGCGGTCGGAGGGCTTCCGACGCCGGATTTCGGCGAGGATCGCGCGTTGCTCAAGCGCGCGGAAGCCCACGGACTTCGCATTCGCTTCAGCGACGGCCCGCGGGTGACGACCTCCTGTCGCATGACGGGCAAGGCGCGGGGCGGGCTTGCAGACGAGTTACGCCGGTCGCATTCGGAAGCCGATCCGATCATGGATGAGGCCCTGGAGCCTTCGGCGGTGCTGGAGCTGCGAATGCGGACGAGATCCGCCTTTCGCGCAAGCCTCGACGATCGGTCCCGCCGTTTGGCGCTTGCGTCGCTCGCAATGTCGGGCGAGGTGCTGGAAGAAATCCTGACCATGCCACTGCCAGGAGAGGCATGGCAGCGAGCCGAAGCCGCCAGCGCCGCCCTCCGTCGCACGCGCATGCGCCGAAGCGATCTGCAACGGGAGTTGCCCGCCCTCATCGCGCTGCGCGATCAACTTCGCGTCGACGCAGATGATCGATCCTGAATGCGCCCGGCGATGTCGTCTCGACGTGCCATGTCGCCCCGAGGCACGCGATGAAAAAATCGGATGCGTCGGCGCCGGAAAGCGGCGTGTCCGTCGGCCCGAGATAATTGACGAGAAGAATGTGCGCATCTGGCAGCGCCGCCGTTCGAACGGCGCCGGCAACGCGCTGCAACTCGGTTTCGTCGAGGAAATACAGAACCTCCGAGAACACCAGGAGGTCGAATCGCTCATCGGGAAAGTCGTCGGGCATGCGACCCTGGCGAAACTCCAGGTCCGGGATATTGCCGTGCAAGGCGAGGGCGCGGCCGACGATCGTCGGATCCAGATCGATTCCCAGCATCGTTCGGCATCTTGGTGCGAGGAGGGCGGTCAGGTGACCTTCGCCGCACCCGACCTCCAACCCATGTTCGAAGCGTCGATCCATGATCGGGGCCAGGGTTTCCTGTCGTTTGTCACGTTCGTAGGCCGCCGTGCGCACGTGCCAGGGATCGCCGCCATTCGCGTACAGGGCCGCAAAATGCTCGGCGCCGGGCGGGCATCCCGGCATGGGGTCCCAGAACAGGGTTTCCGTAGGCTCGCACTGGCGAGCGAGAAACCAGTCCGGCAGCGCGAAACCGTCCGGATCGTCATGGACGATTTGCCCGAGCTGGCTGGCATGGCAGGCGAGCGCTTCGCGTTTGCGGACGATCGGTACGGGAACATTGAAGGGGATGAGCGCGTCGGCATCGATGGACGCGTCGTCGCCGAGCCGGGCCAGCCACACCGGATAGAAGAGAAGCCGGAGATGCGGGCGAATGGCGCGCACGGCCAGAGCCAGACGCCCGGCCGCCCGGTGATCGGGATGCGGATCGTCGGGCAGCGTCGCCGCGATCGCGGTCGCGCCGGTTCTGTCGCAGAGCGCCGCGATCCGCGCCGCGCTCTCGGCAAAATGCGGATGCCATTCGGACGCCCCATCAGGAAGCCCGAGGCGAACGGTTTCAGCCGCTGCATCGCCGCACAGAACCGCCATCGCCGCGTCCTGCTCGCCGCGACGCAGTGCCCCCAGCCGTTCGGGCGGATATTCGGCTGACCGGCGATGCGAGCCTTCGCCATCGGTCAGGGCGACCAGCGCGATCGAGCGCCTTGCGCTTGCGGCGGCAACGATCAACGCCGATGCACCGATCGTTTCGTCGTCAGGATGCGGCGCAAGAACGACGAGCCCGCCCGCACCGATCAGCCGGAGCGGGTCGACGACCGGCGCCTCGACGATCGTACCCCGCAGGTCACCGAGTGTCGTCACGGTCGAAGATCCAGCGGCTGCGCGGCGAGCACCCGCGCATGTTCGAGAAGCAGTGCATCGGGATTGGCTTGGCGCAGATAGACCGCCAGATCGCGGCCGATCGCTTCGGCGGGGTGACCGTGTGCGAAGGAGGCAAGCCCGATCCCTCGCTCGACGAGATCGATCACCGCCATCCCGGCAGTTTCGGTCTGGAGGCGCGCATAGGCCGACAACGAGACCGCCCGTGCGATCTCGTCGGGCGTTTTTGCGACCTCGACCCGGCTTGCGGCGTCCTCGATCCAGAGACGGGCGGTTCGCGCCGCCATGATCGCCTGACCGACACGGGCCGTTTGCAGCGGATGGTCGAAGCGGTTCGTTGCTTTCAGAGTTTCGACGAGGACCGTCACCAGACGTTCCACCGCACCGAGTTGTGCGGCGGCGCAGCGCCAGATGCCGCCGACGAAGTAGGGCTCGATCTGGTAATCGCCGGCCTTGCCGATCTCGGCATCTGCTCCGATGGTCAGGCCTTCGAAGTCGTAGGTGCCGGAGCGCGAGCCGCGCATGCCGCGCATGTCCCAGGCGGCAAGGTCGCAGCGGTGCGGGTCGTCGACATCGACCAGGATCAGCCGCATGCCGTCCGCTCCCGCCGATAGCGGGATCAACGCCTTCGTCACCAGTCCAAGTCCCGAGGCATAACGCTTGGTTCCGGCGAGCGTGAGTGAACCGTCCGCATTGGCTGATGCCGAAAAGGCAGGCGACCCGTCGGCGCCCCAGACGCCATAGAAAGCGCCCGAGCGCGTGGCCTGACCGAGGGTCTTGCGTTGGCTGTCGTCACCGTAAAGGGCGATCAACTGCAACGCATTGAGATGGCCTTCATAGAGCCGCGCCAGACTGAGGTCGGCGCCGCCCAGCCGCGAAAGAACCTCGATGGCGGCGGCGGACGGAAACTGATAGGCGACCGTTCCATCGAGCTGCCCTTCGAGCGGCGCGGACAAAAGCCCTGTGGCAAAAAGGGCGGCGACGCCTTTCGCGGTGCGTTCCGCTTCGCTTGCAGCATCAAGTGGGGCGACTGATGAAACGGCGTTGGCCACCTGCTCCACTGCGCAAGCGATCGTCGACCGGACGTCCTTCGCGTGCGCCAGGTCATGGCCGTTCATTCTGCCGCCATCGCCGCCGCTGCTCCAGTCGCACCGTCGGCGGTGCCAGACGCCGCATCGCCGGCCCACAACGCGTCGGTCAGGCCCTCGACCCAGGACGCGGCCCGTGATGCGGCGTCCGGCGCGTAGAGCGACGACAGCATGTTCGGCGAGAGAGCGCGCGCCTTGTCGAGCAGGTCGCTCCAGCCCAACAGATCGCCCGGCCAGACCGGCGCTGTCACCGCCGCGCCGATATGGGCGAGGGCTTCGGCCTTGCGGGTCTGCTCGCCGAAATAGCGCCATTCGGGCATGACGACGAGCGGCCGTCCGACCCGCGCGATCTCGTGGATGGTGTTGTCGCCGGCCGACGCGATGACGATGTCGGCGGCGGCCAGATGGTCGGTGACGTTCGCCACCCAACCGCGTTCGACGAGATTTGCGAAGTCCGTCTCATGACCTTCGCGATGGGTAGGGCCGAGCACGATCCATTGCGCGAGCGGCGCGGCGCGAGCGCCGACCGTCAGCGGCGCATAGGGCGTCCCGCTGCCGCCGCCGCCGGTGAGGACGACGATCGTCTCGACGTCCTGGTCCAGCCCCAGGCGCTGGCGCGCCTCGGCCTTCTCCGGCACGGCTTCCCGCGTGGTGCACAGCCCGCCCGAATAAAATGTCTTGTCACGCAACGCCTGCGGATAGTCGTCCTGTTCGAGCCGTTCGTCGAAGGGGGCGAGCATGCCGACGCAGGCCTCGTAGCTGCCGATATGGCCGATGTCCGAACGGTCGCCATGCATGCGGATCTGAACGACCGGCACGCTGGCGATCCGCGACAGCAGCGCGATTTCCGCCGAGACGTCGACGATGAAGAGCCCGACATTCCGGTCGTCGAGATGGTCGAGGATCGTCCGCATCGTCCGGCGCATTTCGGCAAGTCCCAGCGGCACGCAATGCAGAACCTGCGGCGTCGCCTCGGCGAACAGGCGGGTCGTCGGAACTTTCGCGCCGATCATGTCCGGCAGGGGCACGAGTTCGACCGGACGTTCGAAGCCGTCGAAGAGATGCGGTCCGGCCGTGAGGATCGAGACCGGCCGGTCCGGTGAAAACCGCTCGATGAGCGCCATGGCGCGGTTGGCGTGTCCACGACCTTGATGGTGGATGAAGAAGCTGATCGGCCTCTTATCGGCTCTTGCGGCGGGGGAGAGTTGCAGAATGGTCAACTGAATCGCCTGTCGTCGGGTTGGCGGGCCGCTTCGATGTCGGCCGGTGCGGGATGTTTCAGGATGTCGATCGTGTCGCGGTCCGGTGTCCAATCGATGAAGCCGGCGTCGCGCATCTGGCCCAACCAGTAGTCCATGCACCACCGACCGTGTCGATCGTGGAACCGCTTTGCGTTGCACAGGATCGACGCGAAATGGTTCAACGGCGGAATGTGGACGGCATGGTGCTGGTGGTAGGCCCGAGCGCCGGCGACCCAGAAGAACGGCACGTTTGCCCCGGCGAGACGAGCCGCGAAGTCGGTCTCCTCCCCGCCGTAGCCGTCAAAGCCCTCGTCCATCCCGCCGATGGCCGCGTAGGTTTTTTGGCGAAGCGCGAAGGACAGGCCCCACAATTGTCCATGGTCCGGTTCGGGGCGAAGGCCCTGACAGGGCATCGACGGCTTGGAGGGATGCGGAACGCCCATGTGGTCGAGTGCGACGAAATCCATACCGTTCTGAAGAGCGTCGCCCGGAAGATAGAGGACTTCGCCGAGGAACAGGCCGTCCGTCGCTCGTGCTGCCAGGGCATATGCGCTGACGACACCGGGCGAGGGGATGCAGTCGACGTCGAGAAACACGAGCACCTCGCCCGTCGCGGTTTCCGCGGCCCGGTTTCTGGCCGCGGCCAGCGGCAGCGCTTCGCCGGGCACGCTGATGTGGCGCACCGGAAAGGGCATTTCGGGAAGCTTCGAGGGCCGATCATCCTGCATCCATGCAATGACCAGCTCGCCGGGCATCATATGCTGTCGCGCGAGCCCTTCCATGAGATGGCGCAGATGAGGTTCGCGGTCGCGCACGAGCGTCAGGACGCTGGTCGTCACCGTCTTTTCCGCCGCTGTGCCGGTTTGTGAGGACATTCTAGAGCGTCCCGGACGTTCGGAGCGACGTCTGGCCGCGAGCGACCGCGTGACGCCTGAAATGTGCAACGCCCTCGATGATCCCGAGCGCGTGGGTGCGTTGGGCCACGTAGCTGTGCGCGAGGTCCGATCGCTCGGCGAGCCCATCGGAGTAGTTGGCGACGATGATCGATTGCGCCACAGTGCGCAGCATTTCGATGTCGTTGCCGCTGTCGCCCGCCGCGAACACCGCCTCCGGGGACAGTTTGAAACGCCGCCGGACATGTTCGATCGCCGCGCCTTTGGATGCCAGCACCGGGAGGATGTCGAGATATCGTCCGTGGCTATGGATGACCGAGGCCTGCAGACCGCTGTCGCGGAGGCGCGCGCGGACCTGCCTGACGATGTTCGGATCGCCATCGGTAAAGAAGCTGATCTTGAGTCCGCGCTGTTCCAGGGGAGCCTGTGGAAAAAGGTTCGGAATCGTCAGAACGGCGCCCAGAACCCCCCGGCGATCCCAATTGCCGGCGATGTGGTCATGCCATGCGCGATCCAGGGTGAACGTCGTGCCGTTGGCATCCCGGTGGTATATTTCGGAACCCACCGAGGTGATCATGACGAGCGGGCTCGGCGCGTTCTGCTGTTCGAGAATCGACATGGCGCTGTGAAACGAACGCCCGGTCGCGACGCCGAAGGCCAGGCCATCCTGGCGCTGGTGCCAGGTGCGAAACTTCGCGACGCAGGGGGCGCTGCCGATCAGCGTGTTGTCGATATCGCAGACCAGCAATTGGCGAACGAGAGACGGCGATGGAGAGGATCGCGAAAGGCTGTGAAGCAGTCCCTCGTAATGTGCGACATGGGCGGCCCAGTCATAGGCCGCGACCGCCTTGCTGCCGGCGTCGGAATAGCTGTGCCACAGATGCCGGTCGCGCAGGATGATTTCGCACGCTGCGGCAATCGAGTCGGGCGACCTGGGATCGACGAGGAGGCCGTTCTTGCAGGTCTCGATGATGTCGTTCGGTCCGCCGCTGTCGGTGGCGACCAGCGGCAGCCCGCTTGCAGCCGCCTCGAGCAACGTCAGTCCGAAGGGTTCGTTCAGCGCCGGATTGACGAAAACGCCGAAACGCTCGCGGGCGAAGGCATAAAGCGCCGGAATGTCCGGCGTCTCGTGGCGCTTGGGATAGGCCACATGGCCATAAAGGTCATAGCGATCGATGAGGTCCAGGATGGCACGCATTTCGCCGCCGGTCTCTGCGTCGAGCGCCGCCAGTTCGCCCCGGCAGCCGGCCACGAGAACGAGGTTCGCGGTCTCGCGGAGCACCGGCGAACGCCCGTAGGCTTCGACGAGGGCGGGCAGGTTCTTCTTGCGCACCGGCCGCGCGATTGCAAGGATTGCAGGCTTCTCCGGCGACGTGAGGAACCGGGCGAGCATCTGCTCGACGGCCGGCGTCGACCGTGCGTTCGAAAAACGATCGAGATCGCTTCCGGGCACCACGATGCGGATACGGCCGGGCTCGTAGGCTTCGTAGGAGGCGTATTGGACCTCCGCCTCGTCCCGGGAGGAGGCGATGATCAGATCGGCATGGGACAAAGCCCGCTCCTCCGTCGCGATGCGCTGTTCAAGGTGTAAAGCCAGCGGTTCGGGATTCGCGAACCCCATGGCCGCCGCCTTGACGCGGCCCAGAGAATGGCCGGTGAAGACGAAGGGAATGCCGAGGCGCGCCTTGACGATCTCCGCGACGGACGCGGCGTCGGCATAGTGGGCGTGAAGAAAATCGGGGCGGTCGCCCTGGTCCTCGATCCACGCCATCAGCGCATCGGCGAAGGATGCGATCTCGGTCGTCAGCTTTTCCTTGGCCAGATAGCCGGCGTCGGCGGTCGCAAACCTGACGATTTCCGCTTTCGGGCCGATCCGTTCGCCGGGGCCGGCGTAGACATCGCCGAATGGGCTCTGAAAGCGCCGCGTCGCGATCACGGTTCGCCTGAAGCCCGGTCGCGCGGCGCATGCTTCGACCAATTCAAGTAAATATTTGATGTGGCCGCCCGTGTCGGGCGTCAGTCCATAAGGGACGTCCGTGGCTCGCAGACATCCCTGTAGCGCGACGTGAACAACATACATTGCCGGCTAAACTCCACTGGGCTTCTCACTGGGTAGTAAAAGCAGCATATGGTGAGGAATGTTCCCGTTTAGAGTTGCTCAGGTCGCGCCTAATATCTTTCCGACGCCACCTGAACTTTCAGGCGGGACGGAGCGCATCGTTCACGATCTGTCGAAGGCATTGGAATCTCTGGGCGTAACGGTGACGCTGTTCGCGCCGTCCGACAGCAGGTGCGACGTTCCGCGCATTGGCGATCATCCGAGCCTTTTAGACCTGCAGCGGCAATACGGCACGATCCCGCCCTCCGTTCCGCAGGTTCTGGAAGCGATCCAGATGGAGGAATTGCGTCGTCGCCTCGATGATTTCGACATCGTCCACTGCCATGGCGAGTTCGCCCACGCCGCGATCCTCGGGGAACGGCGGCGTCACAGCCTGACCACCATTCACTGGCGGGTGGACGAACTCGATCGGCGGCTGTTCTTCGCGGCCTTTCCCGATCTTCCGGTGGCGGCGATTTCGCGATCGCAGGAAGATCAAATTCCGGCTTCGAACAGGGCTGGAATCGTTCATCACGGTCTCGACGCCGAAAGATTCAGGATCGGAACGGGTAGCGGCGGCTACGTCGCCTTCGTCGGACGCATGACGGACCAGAAGCGGCCTGACGTCGCCATCAGGGTCGCGCGCAAGGCCGGCCTGTCGATCCACCTTGCCGGCGACGTCGATGTCGGCAATCCGACCTATTTCGACGAACGGGTGCGGCCGCTGCTGAGTGAGGATGCGACGTTTCTCGGTCCGATCGACGATGGCGGAAAGCAGCATCTTCTCGGTGGAGCGCGCGCATTGTTGTTCCCGATCGACTGGCCCGAGCCTTTCGGCCTCGTGATGATCGAGGCCATGGCCTGCGGGACACCGGTCGTCGCATGGCGGCGCGGCAGCGTGCCGGAGATCGTCGAGGACGGCGTCACCGGTTTCATTGTCGACAGCGAGGATGACGCCGTGCGCGCGCTGGAACGTGCCGCAAGGCTCGATCGACATCAGGTTCGCAAGGCGTTCGACGGGCGCTTCACCGCCGATCGGATGGCGCGCGATTATCTGTCGATCTACCGGCGTCTGGCGGCACGATGAGACCGTTGTCCCTCGGCCTTCTCGCCTGGGACTATCCCCCGGCGGCCAGCGGTCTGGCCGTCGCGGCCAGGGAGATCGCCGAAAGCCTCGTCGAGGCGGGACATCACGTCCGGGTCTTCGCGCTCGATCGAACCGGTGCGGAGCCGATCGGCGGCGTCGCGGTGCTCGGTTGCCGACCGACCGACGGTTCGACGCAATCGAAGCTCCGGCGGCTCGGCGGCGTCGGCCATCTCGTCGCGCCGGCCGCCTTTCTCGGCGCGGTGCGCCGCGCCCACCGGGAACGGCCGTTCGATCTCGTGGAAGCGACGAACTGGTACGCGCCGGCCGCGCTGCTCCACCGGTTCACCGCCATCCCCGTCGTCACCCGGCATTCGACACCTGCAATTTTCACCGGGATCGCCGACGCGCCGAAGGCTGCGCCACGTTCGTTTCGCGACAGGTTCGACGGCGGCTGTGCCGCGGCACTCGAAGCCTACAGCGCCCGTGCCAGCGCCGGATCGATCTCCAACACCCTGGCCCATGCCAGGACGATCGCCGAAATCTATGGCCTTGCGGGCGAGCAGCGAGCCGGTCACCCGGCGGGTCGCCATGCGGTGGTCGGGCTTAGCCTGCCGAACGCCCGGCTTCGTCGCGGACGAAGCGCGTCCTACCCGGAAGCCACCGAGGGCCCGTTGCGCCTCCTCTTCGTCGGGCGGGCCGAACGGCGCAAGGGATTCGATCTTCTGACGGGGGCGCTCGAAATCCTCAGCCAGGAGATCCGGCATGGCCAGACGCCGGGGTTCGAGATGCGCGTCGTCGGCGTGGCGGCACGCGACCTGCCGGGCATGAGCCCGCAGGCGCGCGCTCTGATCGCCCTGACCGGACGACTGGACGAAGATGAGCTCGATGGCGAATACGAACGCTGCCACGGCGTCGTCGCGCCCTCGCGCTACGAATCCTTCGGCCTCGTCTATCAGGAAGCCCTCGCCTTCGGCCGCCCCGTCGTCGCGCTGGCCGAAGATGCGAGCGCTTGCGAGTTCGTCGGCGCGACGGGAGCCGGCCTGCTTGCGCAATCGTCGGCCACGGCCCTGGCAGATGCCATGGCACGGCTGCTGCGTTCGACCGAGTCCCGGCTGGCGTTACGCGCACGCGCTCTCGACGCAGCCGGGCGTTTCGACCGGGCCTCGCTCGCAGCCGAGACGCTGGCGCTCTACAGGACGGTTCTCCAGCACTCCAGGCGCGATCCGGCTCAAGGTCGATAGGGTTCCATCAACAGCCGCGCTTCCTCCAGGCGCCCTTGGCCGGGCGCCAGCGCCTCGTATCGCAGCGACCTCGTGGCGACATGGTCGGCGGACAGGTGATGGTCGATCGCACCCGAAAGCGCGATGAAGCTCTGCCGCCAGCCTCCCGGCAGGATGGGTCTTTCGTGAGCCCTTCCGCCATAGCGAACCGAAGCATGGTTCAGGCGATACTGAACGTCCGGATAAAGGTCGGACAGAACCCCGTCGACCCAATTGCGGCGCGGGAAGCCGATCGACAGGATGCCATCCCGCTCGGCCATCGAGATCAGCCCGCCGAGCGATTGGAGCAAGGTCTCGTCGAGGGTTTCGTCGGCATCGAGCTGCAATATCCACGATCGTGACGCCTTGGCCTGCGCGACATTGCGCTGTGCCGCGAAATCTCCCGCCAGGGGCCGGCGCTCGATGCGCAGGGTGCCGCCGGTCGGTGATCGCTGCGCCGCGATGGGCGCGGAGGGCGTGGGTGCTGCGTCGACGAGAATCAGGATCTCCCATCCGAGCCCCAGCCAGGCGGCGGCTCTTTCCCGGCACAGGTCAAGCTCCTCCTCACGGCACAGCACGGCAATCGCCAGCTCCGCCAACCGTTCGGACGGCAGGTCGTCGAGGAGGGCTCTTGCCATGTGCGATCCGTGCGGCGCCTTCAATGCACGAGTCTGCTCGCCATCCATCGGCGTCGTGCGCCGCAACCTTCGGGTCGCGGCGGTGCGAAGCGTATGGATATCCATTCCCCAACGCCTGTCGTTTCGACCAAAGGCGGGAAGATGGAATTCCGATCGGGCTATGGCGGCCGTGATCTGCTCGCCGATGGTTTCGGACAGTGCCAGGCCGTCGGCAACGAGCAAACCGCAGTGATTGCAGGCATGGGTGAAGACCAGGACGGTCCCGTCCCGCATCGTCAAACGGCGATCCGTCTCGCCGAACCCCCGAGCATCGCAGCAGCCGCATCGTGTGTCCTGGATCGTCACGGGGGCCTCTCTCTGGGCGGGTCGCGTCGAGCGCGACGGAGGCCAGTCTTTACGGCAAAGCGCAACCGGCTTCAGCTTACTTTCCGCTCTGGATCCGGGACAGGCGAGCGCGAGACGGCTCGTCGGCGGCTCCGGCACGAGCGTCGCCGCCTGTTCGCCGAGCCTGACCGACGATCGCCTGATTGCCGCTGTCCGCCGGGCCGAAAGCCTTTGGGCACGTCCTTCGCAAAGCCGATCCGTCTTTCTGCATCTGCCACCGTCGCCGGCGAAGCGGGTGTGCGCTATGCCATCGACATCCTGTCGTCCGAGATCGACCGCCACATGGCGCTGCTGGGCATCGCCGACCTGTCGGAGATGCCGCGGGAGCTTTTGGCAGTGCCAGACGGGCGACTGCGCAGGAACTGAGAGCAGGGCGGGTCCAGTCGCAGGTCAGTTCGGCATTCGGCTGCAAATGCCAGCAATCCTTATCGGCTGTTTCGGAGCCATCGTGGACATTGCGCGCCCTCTATCCTCTGCCAAAAGCGGGACGTTGGAGTGGATATACAATCGACTAATACGCACCCTTTCCAATCGTCTATTGGATCATGCACCTAAGTTATCGGCATGCCATCGCCATGCGGCGGGATCGAAGGCTGTGGCGGCGCATCTGAGCGTGCTGCCGCGCTGGCCTCTTTTCCTGCTCGCTCGTGGTATGGACGACGGAACTGAGCCATAGTGGTGAGTCTGGTCTCGGGCTCGTCACGACAGGTGCCGGAGGCAGGGAGAGTCGTCATGCGCGATCCGGTTCTGGAGATGGAGACAGCACTTCTCCTGACCCTAGATGCGCTCCTGAGGGACCTGAATGTGACCCATGCCGCCAATCGGCTGGGCATCACGCAGCCAACTCTGTCAGGCCGGCTGACCCGTCTGCGCCAGTTGTTGGGCGACCCGCTTCTGATCCCGGCCGCGTCTGGACGCGGGATGGTAGCGACCCCGCACGCCGAGGCTTTGAGGCCCGAGCTCACGCGTCTGATGGATCGTCTCCGGGCCTTCTCAAGCGTCGCGCAGGTCTTCGATCCCTTGACCAGCGAGCGTACCTTCCGCATCGCGGCAACGGACAATCCGGCCGCCATCCTCGCACCCGACTTAATCCCCGCCATCAAGGCGGTAGCACCCCATGTTCGGCTGGCTTTCATCCTCCCCGACAAGGCCCGGATCGCGGCCGACCTGGAGGCCGGGAACGCCGACCTCTTCATCGGCGCGGCCGAAGACGTCGCGGGAGGGTTGATCGGGCGAACGCTTTTCGACGAAGCGTTCGTGACCGCCCAGCGCAAGGGTCATGAAAGAGGTCCGGGTCCGATCGGCCTCGACGAGTTCTGCACTCTCGATCATCTTCTCATCTCCACAAGCGGCGGCAGTTTCTCCGGGATGATCGACGACGCGCTCGCGGGTCTAGGACGCGCGCGAACGGTCTCGATCTCGATCCAGAGCTATGCGCTGGCTCCTCTGGTGCTTCAAGGAAGCGACTGCGTCTGCACCTTGCCTCGGCGCTTCCTCGCGCGCTTCACGAACTCGCTCGATCTCTTCGAGCCGCCCCTGCCGCTAGCGCGGTTCCAGATCAATGCCTTCTGGCATTCGCGCATGGGCCGGGATCCCGCCCATGCATGGTTCCGCGAGCAAGTGTTCCAGGCAGCGAAGACCCAGGGCCGCAGCCTGGATGGAGATCTCTCCTCCGCATGAACCGGTCTACTGTCCGGTGTTTCCCGCCCGGTTCCGGTACTCGACGGGATGCCAGGTGAAAGCCCCGCCGCCCTCGGCACGGATATGGCCGATGCCGGGGAAAGACAGATGGGGTGCCGCGATGAGTTGGCGCGAACCCGCGACATCGGAGAAGGCCTTCTCACGAACGGCGGCAGCCTTTGCCGGATTGACGTCGTAGACGATGGTGATGGAGGGCTTCGGGAACTGCACGTTCTCCACGTGGACGATGTCGCCGACAAAGACGATCGACTGCCCCTGGCTGGTGACGGTGAAGAACGCGCTTCCGGGTGTGTGGCCAGGATGGATGGTCGCAGCGATCCCAGGCAGGATGGTCTCGTTGTCGCCGAAGGTCTTCACCTTTCCCGCCTTGGCATAAACGCCGACGGTCTTTGCGGCCTCCTCGAAGTACTGTTTGGCGTATCCCGTCCGCTCGGCGTTCGACGCGTCGAGGAAGAAGTCCATGTCGGGCGCGCCGACATGGACCGTGGCATTGGCGAAGACGAGCTTGCCACCTGCGACCAGCCCGCCCGTGTGGTCGGTGTGGACGTGCGTGATGAGGATGTCGGTGACGTCCTTCGGCTTCACGCCCGCTGCGGCGAGGCTGTCGAGGAGCTTCCCGCCATAGCCCGGTCCGAAGAGCTCGCCCGACCCGGTGTCGACGAGGATGATGCGATCGGAACTCCGAATGAGAAAGGCGTTGATCGATGCCTCGACGGGGTTGGCTTGGAAGGAATCCTTGAGAAGGCCGTCGACCTCGGCCTCGGATGTCTCGGTCAGGAGCTTGTGCAGGTCCTGGGGCACGGTGCCGTCGGAAAGTGAGACGATCTCAAGGTCGCCGAGAGGCACGGCATAGGTGTCGGCCTGTTGAGTATAGGCGGCAGGCGCAACGACGGCGAGCGCCGGGAGTGTGCCACTGAGGGTGAAAGCGAGAGCGGTGCAGGCAAGCAGGGAGCGTAGATTCATCTGTAGAGGGTCCTTCGAACCACATTGGGATGCGCCAAGTGGTAGACTCGGTCCTTCTGGCAGAGAAATCGGATCGGCCGATGCGACCCATGTCTCAAAGCGATAGGTCCATCAAGTGTCCAAGCCAGTCAGGCGGACGATACGGAGAGGTCGAGGCGATACTGCCGCCACCCGAGATCAACCTGTCACGGAACCCGAGGCGCTGCGGATATTGCCGCAGACGTTTCACCGCGATGTCTCTTCAGCTCCTAGAGCTCTTATCTTGTCCGCTCTTCGCAACACATTCCGAAAGCAGACCGGCAGAAAACCACCCTACGCCGTCGCTCGATCCCAGTGGACGTCTGATTCCGAATGCCGGCTAAGCTCGTGTCGCTCTGGGCGGCCCACCGCCCTACGCCGCCCGACTCCGGTTCACCACGTCGAAGATCACCGCCAAGAGCAGTACCAGACCCTTGATGACCTGCTGGTAGTCGATGCCGATGCCGAGGATCGACATGCCGTTGTTCATCACACCCATGATGAACGCGCCGACCACCGCGCCGACGATGGTGCCGACGCCGCCGGACATCGACGCGCCGCCGATGAACACCGCCGCGATGACGTCGAGCTCGAAGCCGAGGCCGGCCTTCGGGGTGGCGGTGTTGAGGCGGGCGGCGAAGACGAGGCCGGCGAGCGCGGCCAGCATGCCCATATTGGCGAAGGTCAGGAAGGTCAGCCGCTCGGTCTTGATGCCGGAGAGCTTGGCCGCCTTCTCGTTGCCGCCGAGCGCATAGATGCGCCGGCCGATGGTCGTGCGCGAGGTGATAAAGCTGTAGATCGCGATCAGCAGTGCCATGACGATCAGGACGTTCGGAAAGCCGCGGAAGGTCGCGAGAAGCCAGGTGAGGTAGAGGATCGCCGCCGCGATCACCGCCGTGCGGGCGAGGAAGAAACCGAGGGGCTCGTCGTCATGGCCGCCGGCCTGCGCGCGCATCCGGGAGCGAAAGGCGAAGAACAGGATCGCCGCCGCAACGAGGACACCCAGCCCGAGCGACAGAAGGTTGACGCTGGAGCCCTGGACAAGATCGGGCAGGAAGCCCGACGAGATCAGCTGGAAGCCGCCGGGGAAAGGGCCGACCGACTGGCCGGACAGCAGCCACAGCGTCAGGCCCTTGAACACCAGCATGCCGGCCAGCGTCACGATGAAGGACGGGATGTGCCAATAGGCGATCCAGTAGCCCTGCGCGGCGCCGATCACCGCCCCGACGAAGAGGCAGATGACGCCGGCGAGGAGGTAGTTCATGTCCCAGTTGACGATCATCACCGCCGCCAGCGCCCCGACGAAGCCGAGCACCGAGCCGACCGACAGGTCGATGTGCCCCGCGACGATGACCAGCAGCATGCCGAGCGCCATGATGATGACGTAGCTGTTCTGGAGGACGAGATTGGTGATGTTGACCGGCTTGAGCAGGATGCCGCCGGTCATCACCTGGAAGAAGGCCATGATGACGACGAGCGCGACGAGAATGCCGTATTCGCGCATGTGACGGCGAATGAAGCCGTACGACGCGTTCGCCGCCTTGCGGCCATCTTCCCCCTTGGCGGCGCCCGACGCGCCGACGGCCGCCGTGCCCTCGGTGATCTGTTGCGACATTGCGGCTCTCCCTGAAGCGTCGGGGCTGAAGCGTCGGCCGGCATGGCGCCGTCCGGCTTGCGGATTGTTCGTCAGTTGCGGTGGCCGGACCTGATGATCGTGGCCATGATCTTTTCCTGCGAGGCCTCGCCCGTCGGCATCTCGCCGACGAAGCGCCCCTCGTTCATCACGTAGATGCGGTCGGTGATGCCGAGCAGCTCCGGCATCTCCGAGGAGATCACGACGATGCCCTTGCCGCTGGCTGCTAGCTCGGCGATGATCGCATAGATCTCGTATTTCGCGCCCACGTCGATACCGCGGGTCGGCTCGTCGAGGATCAGGATCTCCGGGCCGGCGAACAGCCATTTGGCGAGAACGACCTTCTGCTGGTTGCCGCCGGAGAGATTGACCGCCAGCTGCTGGACGCTGGAGCTCTTGATGCGGATGCGGTCGCGGTAATCCCGCGCCACAGCCAGCTCCCGCGTGTCGTCGACGACGAGGCCGTTGGCGACCCCTTCCAGATTGGCCAGCGGAATGTTGCGTCTGATCGTTTCGTCGAGGACGAGGCCATAGGTCTTGCGGTCCTCGGTCACGTAGCAGAGGCCGTTGTCGATCGCCCGCGAGATGGTCGACATGTCCGCCGGCTTGCCGTCGATCTCGACCGTCCCGGAAATGCCGGTGCCGTAGGCCTTGCCGAAGAGGCTCATGGCGAGCTCGGTGCGGCCGGCGCCCATCAGGCCTGCGATGCCGACGACCTCGCCGCGCTTCACCGAGAAGGACACGTCGTCGACCACCTTGCGGCCGGCGTGCAGCGGGTGGTGGACGGTCCAGTTCTTCACGCTCATCACCGTCTCGCCGATCTTCGGCGCGCGCGGCGGAAAGCGATCGTCGAGGCTGCGGCCGACCATGTCGCGGATGATGTCGTTCTCGGAGATTTCGCCGCCGGCACAGTCCAGCGTCGAAACGGCCGCGCCGTCGCGCAGAACGGTGATCCGGTCGGCGACCCTGGCGATCTCGTTGAGCTTGTGGGAGATCAGAATCGACGCGATGCCGCGCGCCTTCAGTTCCAGCAGGAGCTTCAGGAGGGCTTCGGAGTCGGTTTCGTTGAGGCTCGACGTCGGCTCGTCGAGGATCAGCAGCTTGACCTCCTTCGACAGGGCCTTGGCGATCTCCACGAGCTGCTGCTTGCCGAGGCCGAGGTCGGTCACGCGGGTCGTCGGCGATTCCTTGAGGCCGACGCGGCCTAAAAGATCGCGGGTGCGCGAAAAGGTTTCCGACCAGTCGATGACGCCGTTCGTGGCGCGTTCGTTGCCGAGGAAGATGTTCTCGGCGATCGACAGGAGCGGGATCAGCGCCAGCTCCTGGTGAATGATGATGATGCCGAGCTTTTCGGAATCGGTGATGCCGGAAAAGCGGCATTCCTCACCGCGATATTCGATTGCCCCCTCGTAGGAACCGTGTGGGTAGACGCCGGACAGCACCTTCATCAGCGTCGACTTGCCGGCACCGTTTTCCCCGCAGAGCGCGTGGATCTCGCCTTCCTCGACCTTCAGATTGACGTCGGCCAGCGCTTTCACGCCGGGAAACGTCTTGGTGATGTTGCGCATCTCGAGGATGGTCGTCATCGGCAGGCTGTCTCGGATGGTGGCAGGAGGCGAGGGGGACGCCGGGCACACTGGACGGCGCGCAGGCTCCCGGCCGTTTCATCGCAAAAAGCGGCGGCGGGCCTATGGCGCCGCCGCCGACCGAAATCGTCTATCGCTTACTTGATCTGGTCTTCCTTGTAGTAGCCGCTGTCGACCAGCACCTCCTGCCAGTTGTCCTTGGTGACGAGCACCGGCTTCAACAGATAGGACGGTACGACCTTGACGCCGTTGTCGTAGGTCTTGGTGTCGTTCACCTCGGGCTTTTCGCCGGCGATGACGGCGTCGACCATCTTGACGGTAACCTTGGCGAGCTCGCGGGTGTCCTTGAAGATCGACGAGTACTGGGTGCCGGCGATGATCGCCTTGACCGAGGGAATCTCGCAATCCTGACCGGAAATCAGCGGCATCTTCATGTCGCCTGATCCATAGCCGACGCCCTTCAGTGCCGAGATGATGCCGATCGACAGGCCGTCATAGGGCGACAGGACCGCATCGATCTTGGCGTCGGTGTAATAGGCGGAGAGAAGATTCTCCATCCGCGACTGGGCGACCGAGCCGTCCCAGCGCAGCGTGCCGACCTTGTCCATGCCGGTCTGGCCGCTCTTCACCACCAGCGTGCCTTTGTCGATCAGGGGCTGCAGGACGCTCATCGCCCCGTTGTAGAAGAAGAAGGCGTTGTTGTCGTCGGGCGAGCCGCCGAACAGCTCGATGTTGAACGGGCCCTTGGCGTCCGCGCCGCCGAGGCCGTCGACGAGCGACTGGGCCTGGAGAACACCGACCTGAAAATTGTCGAAGGTGGCGTAATAGTCGACGTTCGGCGTATCGCGGATCAGCCGGTCGTAGGCGATGACCGGGATCTTGGAGGCCGCCGCGTTGGCCAGCGTATTGGACAGCGTCGTGCCGTCGATCGCCGCGATCACCAGCGCCGAGACGCCCGTGGTGATCATGTTCTCGACCTGGTTCAACTGGTTCGGAATGTCGTCTTCGGCATATTGCAGATTGGCGCCGTAGCCGGCGTCCTGGAACTGCTTGACCATGTTGTTGCCGTCGTCGATCCAGCGGGCCGAAGACTTCGTCGGCATCGCGATGCCGACCGTGCCCTTGTCCTGCGCCAGTGCCACGCCGGGCAGCATGGACGGAAGCACAAGCGCCGCTGTCATCGCCGCGGCGGCGATCGTCTTGGTGAAATTCATCGAACTCTCTCCCCTGTGCCGCCCGCTTCGCTGCGCGGCGGCGTTACTGCCTTGCCTCGATTCAAGGCGAGGCGTCTCCCGTTGACCAGTGCGTGGAAACGCTCGAAATCCGCAATGCGCGCCCCGTCGCATCGACCCAGAAGGGCCTTGCGCGCGGTCGCTCACTCATCGACGCCGATCTCTCCGGCCTCCCGCCCGGCAATAGTCATACTATTAGCGGCGAGCGGGCGTCGACACAAGCCATGACGATGACGGTCGTCAGCTTAGGAGCAACGCCGACCGCACGACAGGCCGCCGGCGCCATGCGCGCGGTCCTGCCCCAGCGTTAGCGGCGCATAACTCGCAGTCGTCGCCTTTAAAACGCGCGGGAAGCTCCCTCGACTTACGAACCATCCGCATTTCCAGGCGGCGATTAACCGGATGGTCTTGAAGTTCGGCAATAATCGTCGGTAGCCAGCCAATGAAATTGCCGATGACGGGGAGTATTCGTGTGTGATGATCTTAGGACGAGGTAAGGAAGACGAGGCGGAAGCCGCGCATTCTATGCATATTCAGTTTGATGACAAGCTCGATCGCACTGAAATGCGGGCGAAGCGGCATCGGGCGGCCGATCCGATGGCGGAGCGGATTGCCGATCTGGCGCGTGCTCTGGTCGATGCGCAGCGCGAGCGAAAGGCCTGGAGCAGCGGTCGCTCGGTCGCAAAAGACCCGAAGGCGGAGATGACCAATCCGTTTCGCAGGGGAAGCGTCGAGCATCAGGCCTTCAAGGAGGGCGTTGCCTACGAGCGCACCCTGCAGTTTCAGAAGGCCGATTGGTAAGCGATCCGGCGTCGTCGTCGTGCTTGCGGAAGGCCGGCCTTGCGCCTATCTGGCTCACAGGGACGTGATGTTGGGCAGGAATATGGAAAACACATACATCATACGCAATCTGACCGTTCTCGGGTTGCTTGTCGCGCTCGTCATGGGCAGCGTCTGGTATCTCACCAGCGGCCCGTCAGAGACCGGTGGGACGATCGAGGCCAAGGCCCAGCCGACGCCCTGAGCACCGGCCGGCACCTGAGCGCAGGCCGGTGATGGCTCGCCGGCGGCCCCCGACGTCCGGGAAATCTTCTTGTAACATTGAAAACGGGCAGATCACGCCGACCTGTTTGCAGGTTATTTCGCGTTTTGCAATCGATGGCTTGGCTGTCGGCGTCCGGCAATCCTTGGGCCGTGGCGCATATTCGGCTTGGCGGCTACCAAGGCGAAGATGACGGCTGCCGCTTCCCTTCTCGCGCTTTTCCTGACGGCCTTCCTGGCCGCGACGCTGCTTCCGGGCGGCTCGGAACTCCTACTGCTTGCCCTGTTGGTCGAACATCGGGTCGATCCCTGGCTGTTTATCGCCGCCGCCACCCTCGGCAACACGCTGGGATCGGTCGTCAACTGGGCCTGCGGCCGCTTCCTCTACGCATACCGCGACGCTCGATGGTTTCCGGTGAAGCCGGCCGCCATCGAACGATACGCGCGGATCTTCCGACGCTATGGCACCTGGTGCCTGCTTTTCGCCTGGGCGCCAGTGATCGGCGACGCCTTCACCGTCGTCGCCGGCATCGCGCGCGTGCCGATCGGCCCGTTCGCGGTCCTCGTCGGCCTCGGCAAGCTGGTGCGTTATCTGGTGGTCGCGGCCGGCGTGATGGCGTTTTAGGCAACCCCGCCGCCGCCGCCCGGTTCCTGTGTCGGCTCAATCCACTCCTGGCTCACTGCTTTGACGAGTTGCGCGGGCGCGCGGGTGTCTGGCCAAGACCGACCGGATCGATGCCCGAGCTTGTCCGAGTACGGCACGATGCTTCGTCCCATCCCCAACCCGGCGCCTTCCGGGGAGCGCGAACGGCTAACGGCCTTGGCGCGACGACGCGACCAGCTCGTCGAACTGCGGGCACTCGAGAAGCGTCATCGAGCCGACGCCCGAAAACTTCTTACGATCCTCAACGCCATGCAGGGAGACCGAAAAACCTTCGCCTGAAATACAGTTGCCTCTTCCTGCGCGCGGTCCATCACGGGCTGAACCTGCAGGAGGCGATCGACCTGCCGATGAGTCACACGACCCATTTCCCCAGCTCGTTCTATCCGCGCTCCAGAAAGCCGGGCCATCTCGTCATCGAGACAAGCTTCGGCAAAGACGTGCTCGACGATCTGAAGCGCCGCGGCCATGATCTGGAGGTCGCGCCGGAATGGACAATCGGACGCCTCGTCGCCATCGCCCGCGAAAAGGACGGCATGCTCAAGGCCGCGGCGACCCCGCGCCTCATGCAGGCCTACGCCATCGCAAGGTAGCCTCGAACGGACCAACAACGCACCTGCAAACCGGGGGCGGCAAACCGGGGGCGGCAAACCGGGGCGAATGCCGCTCTGTGCCTCCATCAACCGCCCCGTGCGCCGTCTCCGCGCACCCGCACCCGTCGAATCCTGGCGTCGAACAGTCTTCTCAGCGACGGCATCGCTAGCGATCCGAACCGGCCGAGCAACTGCATCTCGCGGTTCGGATAGATCGCGAACCGGCCCCTTTCGACTCCTGTCACCGCTGCTTCGGCTACGGCCGTGGCGCGCATTGGTTTCGCCTTGCCGACGATCGCCGTCGCTTCCTCAGGTCGCAGCGGGCGCTCGGCGGTCAGCTGCGGTGTATCGGTGTCCGGCGGAAAGCAGATCGACACGGAGACACCGTGAGGTCTGGCCTCCAGCCGCAACGCTTCGGCAAAGCCGGTGACGGCGAATTTCGAGGCGCAATAGCCGGCATAGCCGTAAAGCCCGACGAGCCCGGCGCCCGACGAGATCATCAGGATCCGTCCCGCGCCGCGGGCAATCATGCCCGGATAGACGGCACGGACGGCGTTCATCGTGCCCATGAGATTGACGGCAATCTGGGCGTCCGATGAGTCGGAGCCGACCCTGTCGAAGCGTCCCGGATTCACGATGCCCGCAGCCGTGACCAGCACGTCGCAGGGGCCAAGCGCCGCCTCGCAGGCCGACATCGCCTGCGTCAAAGCCCCCGCATCGGCGACATCTACACACACGCCGCGGACAGTCCCGCCGACGCTAGCACGCGTCCGCATCCGCTCGACCGCAAGTGTCAGAAGCGACTCGCGGCGGGCCAGCAGCGAGATATCGGCACCCGTCCCGGCATAGATTTCGGCGATGGCGGCTCCGATTCCGCTGGAGCCTCCGGTCACGATGACGTGGGTCATGCGGGTTCCCGATCTTTCAAAGGGAGGCGAGCTGCCGATCCCGCCATGCGAAAATGCCACAGCTTGGAAGAAGCTATGCGCCGCTATTGAAATAACGTAATGTGCAATGCAATAGCGTATCTCGATACAATGGGAGTGCGTTGTTTCGTACGACGATTCGACTTCGTTTTCGCAGGGTATCGGGTCGCTTGGGCCGGTCTTGAGGGATGAAAATACACTTGGCGACGGTCTCCAATCCGTTCTTTCTATCGATCGGCTGTTTCCTTGTCGCTTGGTTTGTCGTTCTGGCGACCGATCAATACAGCCTGCCGCCGGTCGCGCGTGATCGATATCGCCGCAAGCGCACGATGTCGCAGCTTGTCTGCGACGAGGTGTTGCGGCTGCCGATCGTGCTTTTGGTCTTCGCCCTGTTCTTCTCGTTTTCGTGGCGTCCGCTCTATGCGGCGGCGGGCACCATCAGTTTCTTCGTGATCTTTACGGGCATCTCCCGGGCCAAGTTCCAGTTCATCCGCGAGCCCTTGCTGTTCACGGATCTTGCGCTCGTCATCGACGTGTTCAAGCACAAGGAGATCTTCTACGCGACCTGGCTGAATGTCGTGTTCTGGATCGCCGCGCCGCTCTACGTGTTCGGAGCCACCGCTCTGTTCATGATCTTCGAGCCATCGATCCTGCCGGCGACCATGCAGCTTGCCGACATCTCGGGTTTTGTCTTCCTTCTCGCGCTGCCCGGCCTCTTGCTGTTCATTCGTCCCTACCGCCTGAACATGTCGATGGCTGTCCAGCGGGTGTTCGGCCACGACGATATCCGCACCATCGTCATGCGTCTCGGCACGTTCGCGGCCATCGCCTATCACTTTCAGATGTGGCTCGGTCGGCAGCGCCAGATGACGCCCGCGCGGCCGGTCCAGAATCCCGAAGGCTTTGCGACCGAGGGTGACCGGGAATCGAGCGAAAAGGCAGGCCCGCCGCTCTGTGTCGTCTGGCAATCGGAATCCTTCGTCGACATGCGCCATTTCGGCGTCTCCGACATCGAGCTGCCGCATCTCGACGAACTGCGCCAGCGGTCGACGGAATGGGGACGTCTTCACAGCGTTTTCGAGGGCGGGTACACGCTGCGCACGGAGTTTTCGGTCCTGAGCGGCCTCTCGCCCGATCAGATCGGTCCCGACGCCTCCTATCCCTATCTGCGCGCCAAGGATTACTCCGAGGTGGCCTGGCCCAACTGGTTCCGTCGGCACGGCTGGTCGACGCACTTCGTTCATCCCTATGACCGCAAGTTCTTCGCCAGGCATCGGGCGATGCCGCACCTCGGTTTCGAGACGCTGACGATGCTGGACGCGTTCGATCACGACCACCGGGTCGACGGACACTACGTCACCGACCGCAAGCTCGCCGACCGCGTGCTGACGCTGTCCGACAGCTGTGCAAGCGACAAGGGGCAGTTCATTTTCGCCGCCTCGATGGAAAACCACGGACCCTGGCTGCCAGGAAGATTTGGCGATGCCAAAACGGCGCTCGACATCTATCTCGGCATTCTCGGACGGTCCGATGCCGCGCTCGGCCATCTGGCGAAAGAGCTCGATCGGCTGGAGCGGCCGGTCTGGCTGTTGTTCTACGGCGACCACGTTCCGATCCTGAAATCCTTCGCCGATCCGTTCCCCGATCATCGCACCGACTATCTGGTGGTGCCTCTGGCAAGAGCCGCTGCGCGGGCGCCGATCGCGCGCGCCGAGCGCGAGAAAAGTCCGTGGAACCTGATTTCGGATCTCGTCACGCGTGTCCACGGTATTGAAATGCCGTCCGCGCCGACCTTCGATCTGTCGGTCGGGCCCCAGCGCGTATGAGCCGTGATCCGTCGGCGAACGGATCGCCCGACCGTCGGACGTTCCTCTTTCTTCAGGGCCACGCCTCGCCGCTCTTCGCGCGCACCGCCGATCGTCTCGAAGCGGCCGGACACCGGTGTCTGCGGCTCAATTTCAATGTCGGCGACTGGATTTTCTGGCGTCGGCCCGGCGCGACCAGCTACCGTGGTCGCCTTGCGGATCTGCCGGCCTTCATCGAGCGCTTCATCGACAAGGAGCGGGTTACCGACGTCCTGCTTCTCGGCGAGGAGCGTCCCGTGCATCGCCCGGCCGTCGCCGCAGCAGCGCGACGCGGCCTTCCCGTCTATGCCGTCGATATGGGCTACTTTCGGCCCGACTGGCTGACGGTCGAGCAGGGCGGCAGTGGCTGCAACTCGCATTTCCCGGCCGATCCGCAGACGATCCATTCCGCCGCCGCCGGCCTGCCCGAGCCGGACTTCACTCCGCTCTACGGCCATACGTTTTTCGGCGAATCGGTCTTCGACCTCCTCTACAATTTGCCGAACGTCTTCGGGTGGTTCGTCTTCCCGCATTACCGCTGGCACGCGCTCGACCATCCCCTGGCGGAATATGCCGGCTGGCTCCTGCGGCTCAGCCGCACCAGGCGCCGCGCTTGCGACGCCCTTCGGGTCGAACGCCGCATGACCAATGGCCGCAAGCGCTTTTTCCTGTTTCCGTTGCAACTGGAGACCGACTTCCAGATCAGGGCGCACTCGCCGTTTCGTAGCCTCCTTCAATCCGTCGAAGTTGTCCTCGACAGCTTCGCAAAGGATGCGCCGGCCGGCACCGAACTTCTCTTCAAGCTTCATCCACTCGACAACGGCCTGCGCGCCTGGCCGAAGCGGATTGCGGAAGCAGCGGCCGCGCGCGGTCTTTCGGAGCGGGTTCATTTCATCGACGGCGGCGCGCTCGACGCCCTGATCGCGGCGTCCTCCGGCGTGGTGACGGTGAATTCCACCGTCGGCTTCCAGGCGGTTCGGGCAGGGCGGCCGGTCAAGACGCTCGGCGTTGCGCTCTACGACATCGACGGCCTGACCGATCGCCGCCCGCTCGCCGATTTCTGGAGCGAGCCGAAGGCACCGGACGCGGCGCTTTGCGGGGACTTCGTCCGGCTTCTTGCGGCCGCCCTGCAGATCCGCGGCGATGTCTTCGACCGCGCGGGAATCGAGGATGCGGCGGCCAACCTCGCGGCGCGAATAGAAGCGCGCCGTGTCAACGTGCCGGGCGCCTTCGTCGCCGTTCCGCCGCGCAAGCGCCCGCAGAAGATTGCGTGACGACGTCACGGCGAAGCAACAGCGATGCGCCGAGGTCACACTCGCATCCCGAAACGCGTCGTAGCGCCACGATCCCGAGCGACGAAGGATGTTTTAACGCGGCCGACCGCATAAGACGATGATCGCTTCCGTCGCCCAATTTGGTGATGGATGCCGGTAAACAGGAATATGGTTGCCTCATGATGCTTCGATGGACCGCGACGCCGAGAGTCTCCGCATTGGCGCTGATCGCGGCGCTGGGCGGTTGCCAGATCGTCCCCTCCAGCGGTCCTCTTACCAGCGAAATCGTCGATGCGGGCGGGCGTTCCGCCACGGAGCGGCGTGATGCCGGGGCCTCGGTCTTCGAGGTCATCGACGTGAACGCCACGACCGCGCGGATCGTTTCGCAGTATCAGCCTTCGCCTTTCAACAAGACGTTCGGCTTCGGCGACAGCGGCAATCTCGCCGTCATCGGCGTCGGCGACGAACTTCTCGTGACGATTTTCGAGGCGGGCGTCGACGGCCTCTTCTCGACCCAGCAGAACAAGCAGACCGCCGTGCGCGTCGTCGTCCAGCCGGACGGTCGCGCCGCGATCCCCTATGTCGGCAACCTGAAATTCGCCGGACGCACGCTCGAGCAGGTGCGCCAGACCATTCTTGCGGCGCTCAAGGGCAAGGCCGTCGAGCCGGATGTCGTCGTCACGACCGTCAGCACCCAGTCGCGGGCCGTCACGGTCTCGGGTGCGGTCGGCGCCTCCGGCCTGATCCCGCTCAATCTGAACGGCGACCAGGTCACCGAAGTCATCGCCAAGGCCGGCGGTCCGACGGCTCCGCCTTACGAGACCTATGTCACCCTGACGCGTGGCAACCGCACGCAGACGGTCCTTCTCAAGTCGATCATCGAGCATCCCTCCGAAGACATCCATGTCCGTCCGGGCGACGATATCTTCGTGACCCAGGACCCGCGGACCTTCACGATTCTCGGAGAGACCGCGCAGAACAGCCGTATTCCGTTCGGCTCCAACGACCTCAGCTTGATCGAGGCCGTGGCGCTGGCCGGCGGCGGCCGCGACGATCGCGCCGACGCGAAGGGTTACTTCATCTTCCGCCACGAAGAGCCGGAAGTGGTTCGGCGTCTGCTTGGTCCCCAGCGGTTCGACCAGATGGTGCGCAAGGGAATGCAGCCCGATCAGTATGGCCGTTATCCGTTGGTCTACCGGATCATCATGGATGGTCCGGACAGTCTCTTCGCCGGCCAGAACTTCGCGGTGAAGAACCGCGACGTGATCTATCTGTCGCGCCATCCCTTCGTCGATTTCCAGAAGTTCCTGTCGATCCTCACCGGGCCGTTGAACGTCACGTCGTCGGCGGCAACAGTCGCGAGGCTTTGACGGCGGATATTGACGGCATTGCCTCGGGCGTTTCGGGGGCGCTATCGCGACGCAAGGCAGAACTGCTTTTCCCGCGACGACGATGGGTGCATCTGACGGTCGTCCCCACCGGTGCGATCGAAGATGTGGGTCAGGACGGCGATAGCGAAGCGCGGGTCCTCCCGATCGTCGACGAAATCCGGCAGATGCACGGCTTCGCTTGGCGCGCGCCCTAAAAACGCGCCCTCGCGGGCGAAGAAGCGTTCGCCGTTCCGCCGCGACGCGGCCACCGTGTTTCGCAATCTTTCGAGGCTGCCCTCGATCTCGGCGTCATGGGCCGCATCGTCCGGCCGGTTGCGCATCGTCTGGGCGAGAATATGCGCCCAGTGCGCGGCGCCGCGAAACCGTATCAGCGTCCGCCGTACCTGACCCGGCCGACGCACCAGCTGCCAGTTGGAGCCCAGCGGCCGTGCCGCGAGGCTCAGCTCATCGAAGCGTTTGTCGATCGCCCGCGCCTTGATGATCAGCCCGCCATGGGCTCCTGTCTTCAGATTGTCCAGCGCGCTTCCCAGGAGCGCGTCGAAGGCCGCGAAATAGGCGTCGACCGCCGAACCGGCGGCGGCACTCGTCGAGCGTGGAAACACCACGAAGCTGATGAAGATGCCGGCCGCCGAGCCGATCAGCGTCTCTTCCAGACGCAAAACGAGAAGAGCGGGCGTGAACTCGCCGAGCAGACCGTAGAGCAGTGAAACGACGAGCGTCACGAAGAAGGTGAGCACCGCGTAGGAGAGCTGCAGGTAATAAAAGCCGATGAAGACGAAGGCGACGATCAGCACCCCCGAGATCGCGTAATGGCCGGCCAGCACCGTCGCGAGCCCGATGCCGACGACGATGCCGAACAGCGTGCCGAAGGCGCGGGCCAGCGCCCGGATTGCCGCGTCGCCCCTCGACTGGGTGTTGGTGAAGACCAGGAATGCGGTGAGGATCGCCCAGAACCAACGGGTTTCCGAAAGCCACAGACCCCCCACCATGGCGATCGCCGCGGCGAGGGTGACCTGAATCGCAAGCTTGAGCGCCGGATCGCCGAACAGCCCGTCCGAATCCTTGGTCGCAGGGGCCATGGGCGGCGCCATCTCGCCATGGAAGACCGTAGCCGAAAGCTCGGCTTCCGTTGACTTGACCGCGGCCCAGGCGCGCTCGATGCGCCGGCCGGCTCTGGCCGCCTTGTCGAGGTCGCTCTCGGCCCCCCTCTCGGTGCCCGTCGCCGGCGTCGCATGTTCCTCGAAGCTGACGAAGATCGCGCTTTCGGCCGCGAGCTGCAGGTCGAACAGCGCCACCACCATGTCGCGGCGTTCCGCATCGCTGGCGTCGTCCGGTGCCCTTATCGGCAGATTGCCCTCGGCGATCAGGATCGCGTCCTTGACCTGGCCCTCGAGCTCCACGATCTCGCCGGCGGCGTCCGGGTCGACACGGGCTCGTTGCTCGATGCCCGCAAGGGCGATCCTGAGCGCCGTCAGCCGGTTGCCGACCGCCGCGACGGCCACGTGGAAGTCGCGCTCGCGCCGCTCCGGCAGCACGATGTTCCGGATGGTGTGAGCGACGATCGCCGACAGGACCAGCGCCAGCGCCACGCCGCCAAGATCGCCGAGCGCCGGGTGCAGATAGGTGGCGATGAAGGTGCACATGAAGCTGTACATGCCGACGGCGTTCCAGCGGGCGCCGAACTTGCGCAGATACACGGCGATGAAGATGATCACCAGGAACAGACCGTCGACGACCCATGGCGTGCCCGAAAGCAGGGCGGTCATGATGATCGCGGCGAATCCCGCCAGCGCGCAGTAAAGGCGGGTCACCGCCCGCGCCCTGGCGCCGACGTCGCGAATCGCCAGCGCCCCCTGGATTGCGGTGATCATGCCGACGCCATAGGCCGCGACCGGTAGCGGGTAGATCTGATGGACCGTCGCAAGGGAAGTGGCGACGGCGACGAGCGTCAGCGTCGTGCGAAGGCCCATGCGCAGGCGGGCGAGATTGGGATCGGACGCCGCCATGTGATCGACGAGGTGTTGGGTGAAGTTCATGCGGTAAGGCGACCGGGGCAATCCGTCTGGAGATATCGTGATCTTAAGGCGAGCGGCCGGCGATGCCAATTCCGCAGCCGGCACCAAGCGGCGCGGCAGGCCACTCATGCGATGAATGGCTGTCGGAACGGCGTGCCGGGAGGCTTGCCCGTTCGCTTTTTCAGCGGGCTGGGCTTTCGTTCGACGCTTGGCTATTCAGGAAATCTGCCGCGTTGCGGAACGGTTTAACCATGGGGCTGTTCTGTCGCACATGCGCTCCTGCATCATGATGGCGTTTGCACCGAGCCGTTTCTGTAATGCGCGACACCCGACGGTCGGCTTTCGACCGCACCTGTCCTTGGAAAGACGATTTCATGAGTGATATTCGACGCGATCGGCCTCTGACGGCCATCGACGGGATCAGGCGAATGTCCTGGGGCGCGATCATCGCGGGCACGCTTCTGGCCCTGGCGTTGCAATTCATGCTCGGCCTGCTTGGTCTCGGCATCGGCCTGTCGACGGTCGACGCGACCACGGCGGACGGCACGCCATCGGTCAGCACCTTCGCTTCGGCCAGCGGCTTGTGGGCGATTGCCGTCGTGTTGATCGGGCTGTTCTTCGGTGCCTTCGCCGCCGGCCGGCTCGCCGGCAGCCCGACCAGGATGGACGCCGCCCTTCACGGGATCGTCACCTGGGCGACCTCTACCCTCCTGGTTCTCTATCTTTTGACCAGCGGGGCTTCGGCCGTCATCGGCGGAGCCTTCGGCGCCCTCGGCGGCTCCATCCAGAGCCTCGCCAGCGCCGCCTCGTCGGTGACGCCGCAGTCGCTGGACACGTTGCCCGAGCCCTTGAAGAGCCAGGCTCAGCAGCTTCTGCAGAAGGGTGCCGACCAGGCCCAGCAGGCCGGCGACCAGTTGCAGGATCAGGCCCAGCAGGCCACCGGTCAGGAGGACCTCTCCGGCGCGATCTCGACGATCGTCGCCGGTCTGGGCGAGAACGCTACCCCCGATCAGCGCAATGCGGCGACGCAGGTGATCGCCCAGCAGGCCGGCATTCCGCAGCAGGAGGCCGAGCAGCGCCTTCAGGAGTTCCAGCAGAAATACGATGCCGCCATGCAGAAGGCCCGCCAGGCGGCGGACGACGCGGCGCAGACGGTTTCGACCGCCTCCTTCGGCGCCTTCGTCGCGATGCTTCTCGGCCTCGTCGTCGGCGCGATCGGCGGCCTGGTCGGGGCGCCGAAGCGGGTCTACTAAAGACCGGAATTCCGGTCGCTCGCGGCGGACCGGAGAATGAAAAGACGGGCGCGGCCAAACGGTCGCGCCCGTCTTTGCGTCCGCGCCATTCGAAGTCGCAATTCGAGCACGGTTCGCCGGCAATTGGGTTAGATGTTTGAAGGATCGATCGCGTCCCGTTACCATCAGGGGACGCGGCGGATGCGGGCCGGGCGACCGGCGCCGTCTCCGCAAGGCCAGGTCGCGACGCGAGGCTTAACATGCGACGTTTTTCTGCCTTTGCCATCGCTCGCGAAGCGATGCGCGGCCATTCCGGCTGGGGCCGGCAATGGGCCTCGCCGGAGCCGAAGAAGCAGTACGACGTGATCATCGTCGGCGGCGGCGGCCATGGCCTCGCCACGGCCTACTACCTTGCCAAAGAACACGGCATCACCAATGTCGCGGTGATCGAAAAGGGCTGGCTCGGCGGCGGCAACACCGGTCGCAACACCACGATCATCCGTTCCAACTACCTCTACGACGAGTCCGCCGGGCTCTATAATCACGCGGTCAAGCTCTGGGAGAACCTCTCCCAGGACCTCAATTACAACGTCATGTTCTCGCCGCGCGGCGTCCTGATGCTGTCCCACAACGTCCACGACGTGCAGGTCGCCCAGCGTCACGTCCATTCGAACCGCCTCAACGGCGTCGACAACGAATGGCTGGATGCCAAAGCCTGCAAGGCGTACTGCCCGCCGCTGAACATCACGACGAACACCCGTTATCCCGTTGTCGGCGGGGCGCTGCAGCGCCGCGGCGGCACCGCGCGCCACGACGCCGTCGCCTGGGGGTACGCCCGCGCGGCCTCCGCCCGCGGCGTTCACATCCTGCAGAACACCATGGTCACCGGCATCCGCCGCGGTGCCGATGGCGCCGTCGTCGGCGTCGAGACGAGCCGCGGTTATATCGGCGCCGGGAAGGTCGGCGTCGTCGCCGCCGGCAACACCTCCGTCGTCATGGAGATGGCGGGCGTGCGCATGCCGCTGGAAAGCTTTCCGCTGCAGGCGCTCGTTTCCGAGCCGGTCAAGCCGTGCTTTCCTTGCGTCGTGATGTCGAACACCGTCCACGCCTACATCTCCCAGTCCGACAAGGGCGAACTCGTCATCGGCGCCGGCACCGATCAGTATCCGTCCTATTCCCAGACCGGCAGCTTCTCGATCCTCAACCATACCCTGGATGCCATCTCCGAGATGTTCCCGATGTTTCGCCGCATGCGCATGCTGCGGTCCTGGGGCGGCATCGTCGACGTGACCCCCGACCGCTCGCCGATCCTGTCGAAGACCGACGTGCCCGGCCTGTTCGTCAATTGCGGCTGGGGCACCGGCGGTTTCAAGGCAACGCCGGGCTCGGGCCACGTCTTCGCCCACACCATCGCCAGGAACGAGCCACACCCGCTCAACGCCGCCTTCGGCCTCGACCGCTTCACCACCGGCCGCTTCATCGACGAGGCGGCGGCTGCCGCCGTCGCGCACTGACGGGGGGCGCAAGATGCTTCTGATTCATTGCCCCTATTGCGAGGACGACCGGCCGGAGCTGGAGTTCAGCCACGCCGGCGAGGCCCATATCGCGCGACCCGCAAGCGATCTCGATGCCGGTGCGGCCGTCGCCGCCTCGCTCTATCTGCGCACCAACGCCCGCGGCGTCGTCTTCGAGCGCTGGCGCCATATCCATGGCTGCGGCCGTTTCTTCAACGCCGCCCGCCACTCGGTCTCCGATGCGTTCCTGGCGTTCTACAAGGCCGGCGAGCCGCGGCCCGAGTTGGAAAATGTCGGTTCCGACCTCGGCCTCGATCGTCTCGGCGCCGGCGCAACGCCCGCAACCGTAGGTCTCGAAGGCCAGCCGTCGCCGATCACGCCGGAGGGCGGCCCCATCCCGCCGGTTCCGCATCCGAGCGTCGGGCCCGACGGCACGTTTGCGGAATTGGATGCAGACACCGACGGCGAGTTCGACGACAACGCTGTCGCCCGCGAAAAAACATCCAACGGGGAGAGCGCCTGATGCGATCGTTCCGCCTCGATAAGACCGGCCGTCTCGGCAAGGCCAGGCGCATCGAATTCAGCTTCGACGGCAACAGCTATGCCGGCCGCGAGGGCGACACGCTGGCCTCGGCGTTGCTCGCCAACGGCATCCATTTGACCGGCCGCTCGTTCAAATACCACCGGCCGCGCGGTATTCTGGGCTCCGGCCCGGAGGAGCCGAACGCGTTGATGGAGATCGCCCGCGATGCCGCGCGCCGCCAGCCCAACATCCGCGCCACCATGCAACCGCTCTATGACGGGCTGAAAGCGACAAGCCAGAACCGCTGGCCGTCGCTCGATTTCGACATCGGCGGCGTCAACGGCGTCCTGTCGCGCTTCCTGACGGCGGGCTTCTACTACAAGACCTTCATGTGGCCGAAGAGTTTTTGGCACAAGGTCTACGAGCCCAACATCCGCGCCGCCGCGGGCCTCGGCCGGGCGCCCGAAATCGAGGATCCCGAGCGCTATGCCAACCGCTATCTGCATGTCGACGTCGTCGTCGCGGGCGGCGGTCCCGCGGGTCTCGCCGCCGCGCTCGCGGCCGGTGAAACCGGTGCCAGCGTCCTCATCGCCGACGAGAATTTGACCTTCGGCGGCTGGCTGAAGGTCGAACGTGACACGACGATCGACGGCAAGTCGGCGATGGCCTGGGTCGCGGACGCCGTCGCGCGGCTCGAAACCATGGACAACGTCCGCGTCATGCCGCGCACGACGGTCTTCGGCTACCACAATCACAACATGCTCTCGCTCGCCGAGCAGATCACCGAGCATCTTCCCAACCCCGACCCGGCGCTCCCGCGCGAGCGCCTCTGGCAGGTTCGCGCTCAGAAGGTCGTGCTCGCCACCGGCTGCATCGAGCGGCCGCTGGTCTTCCCCGACAACGATCGCCCCGGTATCATGCTCGCCGGCGCCGGACGCCTGTACCTCAATCATTACGGCGTCACCCCCGGCCGCCGGGTCGCCGTCTTCACCGCCCATGACGCGGCCTATGCCGCAGCGATCGACCTTGTCCAATCCGGCGTCGACGTACCGGTCATCGTCGATCTGCGCGCCGAGCCTGAGCCGTCGCTGGCCACGGCTGCGCGTCGGGCCGGCATCGAGGTGCTGGCCGGCTACGGCGTCAAGACCGTGACCGGCACCAGGCGCATCACCGGCTTTACCGTCGAGGATCTGCGCACCGGTCAGGACAATCGCAGCTTTGCCTGCGACGCATTGCTGATGTCGGCAGGTTTTACGCCCTCGGTGCATCTGTTCTCGCAATCGCGCGGCACGCTCGCCTTCGACCCGGCGCTTTATTCCTATGTGCCGGGCAAGCCGGTGCAGGAATGCGAAAGCGTCGGCGCCTGCGCCGGCCAGTTCGACCTCGCCGCCACGATCGCCGAAGCGAGCCTTTCTGGCGCGCGGGCTGGCGGCGACAAGGCGTTCGAAGCCACGTCACCGACCATTGCCCATGCCTCGCTTTCGGGCGGCGGCATGGCCGGCGCGACGCCGGCCGCCGGGCCCGGCAAATCCGTCAAGGCTTTCGTCGACTACCAGAACGACGTCACCGCCAGGGACATCCGCCTCGCCATCGCGGAGGGTTTCACCTCCGTCGAGCACATCAAGCGCTTCACCACCAACGGCATGGCGACCGATCAGGGCAAGCTCTCCAACATCCACGGCATCGGCGTCGCCGCCGAGGCGCTGGCCAAGCCCATGCCCGACGTCGGGCTGACGACGTTCCGCGCGCCGTTCACGCCGGTGACCTTCGGCACCATCGCCGGCCACGGCCGGGCCGAGCTCTTCGATCCGACCCGCAAGACGCCGATCCACGCCAGCGCCGAAGCCGAGGGCGCCGCCTTCGAGGACGTCTCCCAGTGGAAACGCGCCTGGTATTTCGGCCGGGGCGGGGACATCCATTCGGCCGTCGCCCGCGAATGCCGCACCGTGCGCGAGGCCGGTGGCCTCTTCGACGCGACGACGCTGGGCAAGATCGAGGTCACCGGCCCGGACGCGGCGAAATTCCTCGACCTCGTCTACGCAACACCCTTCGCCTCGCTCGCCGTCGGCAAATGCCGCTACGGCCTGATGCTCAACGAGGCCGGCTTCATCATCGACGACGGCATCGTCGCCCGCGTCGAGGAGAACCGCTACCACGTCACCACGACCACCGGCGGTGCGCCGCGCGTCCTCAACCAGATGGAGGACTACCGCCAGACCGAGTTCCCCGAGCTGAACGTCTGGCTGACCTCCGTCACCGAGCAATGGGCGGTCATCGCCGTCCAGGGCCCGAAAGCGCGCGACCTCATCGCCCCCCATGTCGACGGCATCGAACTGACGAACGACGCCTTCCCGCACATGTCCATCGCGACCTGCCGCTTCATGGGCTTGCCTTGCCGGCTGTTCCGAGTTTCCTTCACCGGCGAACTCGGCTACGAGATCAATGTGCCGTCCGACCATGGCCGCGCCGTCTGGGACAGGCTGCGCGAGGAAGGCCGGCCGCTCGGCATTGAGCCCTACGGCACCGAGACGATGCACGTCCTGCGCGCCGAAAAGGGCTATATCATCGTCGGCCAGGAGACCGACGGCACGGTCACACCGGCCGATGCCGGCATGAGCTGGGCGGTGTCGAAGAAGAAGGCCGATTTTGTCGGCAAGCGCGGCCTCGAACGCCCGGATCTTTCGGCCAAGGGCCGCAAGCAGCTCGTTGGCCTGCGCACGCTGAACCCGATGACCGTGCTGGAGGAGGGCGCGCAGATCGTCGCCGATCCGCAGGAGCCGGTGCCGATGACGATGATCGGCCACGTCACATCCTCCTACCACTCGGCAACGCTCGGCCGCTCGGTCGCGCTGGCGCTCGTCAGGGACGGCCGCGCGCTCACCGGTCAGACCCTCACGGTGCCGATGCCGGACGGCCCAGTTTCGGTGGAAGTGATCGGCACGGTCTTCGTCGACCGGGAGAATGAGCGACTCAATGGTTGAGGGATCCAGGATGGCGAAGAAGACCGCTCGGAAGCGCCCGGACGATAAGCGCCCCAACGACACCCGCAGCCTGCCACGCCGCCTGTCGCCCCTCGACGGGCGCTACGCCAGCGGTCCCGGCGTCGTGCTTACGCCGCTTCTCCCCCGCGAGCGCATCAGCCTGCGCGTTTCGGCCAATGCCTTCGGCGCGGTGAACGACGCGCTCGGCTTCGACCTGCCGCAACGCCCGAAGACCAGCGCAACCTCGCAAGCAGGAGCAGGCAACACCCGCGCCGCTCTGTGGATCGGCCCGGACGAATGGCTCGTCCTCGGCCCCGACGCGTCGACCGACGACGAGCTCTCGATGATGTCGCCGCTCACGGCCATCGACGGCGCCTCGGCGGTCGACGTCTCGCACCGCAATCTCGCCCTCCGCATCGAGGGTCCCGCGGCCGAGGCGGTCATCTCCGCCGGTTGCCCGCAGGACGTCCGCCTTGAAAGCTTCCCGGTCGGCGCCTGCAGCCGCACGGTCCTGTCCAAGGCCGAGATCGTTTTGTGGCGCACCGGCGAAACGCGTTTCGAGATCGAGTGCTGGCGCTCATTCGCCGAATACGTCTGGGCCTTCCTCGAAGACGCGGCGCGGGCACCGGCGGTCTGACGGCGAACGCGCGAACATGCCTGGCGGTCCCCGGTCAGACCGGTGCGCGACCGCGACGTGCAAATGCGCTACCAGTTCATCGCCTGCTTGAAGGCCGGCCGCTGCGAAAGGCGGCCTACATAGGCCTGGATGACGGCGCTTTCGTTGATCCTCGGCGCGCCGAACTTGCCGGCGTACCAGAGGCCCGCACCCATCTGCAGGTCGGCTGCGGTAAACCCGTCGCCGACGAGATAATGCCGCTCGGTTAACGCCGCCTCGATCGTATCGACGGCCTCGTCATAGCTCCCCCAGCCGACGGCGCGCTTGGGCAGCGGCGCGGCATCCTTGCGCATCATCGCCTCGGTCATCGCCGGTTCGAACACCGTGACCGGAAAGAACAGCCAGCGATAATAGGCGCCCCGCGCCGAAGAGCCCGCCGGCGGCGCGAGCTCTCTATCCGGAAAGGCGTCGGCGAGAAACGCGTTGATCGCCGCCGATTCCGTCAGCACAGTGCCATCGGCCAGCACCAGCGTCGGAATCTTGCCCATCGGGTTGATCGCCAGAAACTCCGGCGTGCGGCTGTCGCCGGTCTCGAAGTCGATCGGAACGATCTCGTAGTCGGCCCCGACCTCCTCCAGCATCCAATGCGTGATCGCCGAACGGCTGCGCGGGTTGTGATAAAGTTTCATGCGCTCGGTCATGGCCGGGTCCTCCTATTGGCGATGCCGGAAGCGTGAACGGCGAACATGGCAACGGAACGACGGCCGGTGTCCGTTGCCGGATATCCCCGAATGACGTCGTCCCGCAAGCCTTCCGGGCATCAGGAAAACGGGTGGCGCTGCCGATCGGGCCGCACTTTAATCGTCGCATGAGCCAGCTGACGATTGCCCTTTTCCTGTTTCTGCTGCCGCTGGCGTACAGTCCGGGACCGGGCAATCTGTTTTTCGCCGCCAACGGCGCCCGCTTCGGCTTCTGGCGAACCATGCCGGCCAATCTCGGCTACCATATCGCGACGCTCGCCGTGACCGTCGCGATCGGCTTCGGCTTCGATCAGATCGCAAGCTCTGCGCCGACCCTTCTGGCGATCATCCGCTATGCGGGCGCGGTCTACGTTCTCTATCTCGCCTGGGGCCTTGCCTTCGCCGGAACATCGAAGACCGCTGTGGACGCGAAGAGCGCCGGCTTCGTCGACGGCGCCGTCCTGTTGCTGCTCAACCCCAAGGCCTATCTGATCATGGCGCTTCTGTTCACGCAGTTCGGAGTCCCGGCGCGACCCCACCCGATCGGCCTGGTTCTGTGGATCAGCCTGGTTTTCACGCTGAACAACATGATTTGCTTCCTGATCTATGCCGGCCTCGGAGACCGCCTTGCGGCGCAATGGCGCGACCCGGCGAGCGCACGACGGCTGAATCTGATCTTCGCCGCCATCCTCATCGCCGTCGCGATCTGGATGCTCTTGGGCTGAGCCGGTGCCGGACGCTTCGGCTTCGATCCGTCGAATACGCACCCGCACCCAAATGCCCGCGCTCTCGTCGAAATGCAGCCTCTTGTCCAAGGTCGCCGCCAGCGCGCCCGTCTCGGGCACTCCGTCCAGATGCGCGACGCCCTCTGTTCGGGCGTAGTTGCAATGCATCCGCCAGTCCTCGACGGCCACCAAACCGCAAACGCCTCAAATTGCCAGAATATGATTGTCCCACTGCACGTCCGCCGTTCGGCTGTCGCCGCCGAGAATGCCGATCGCGCCGTCGCCGGTGGAGGCGATGAAACCGGAGCGGTCCGGTGCGAGGCCGCAGCTGTCCTTCATGGTGTAGCGTGCGGCAATAGCGCCGCTCGCGGCGTCGAGGACCAGCATGGTGTTGCCGATCGGCGAGGAGACTGCGACCCGCCGCCCGTCGCGGCTGGCCGCGACCGAGCCGACATAGTTGGACAGGGCTGCCAGTTCCGGCCGGGGCAATTCGGTGAGCGTCAGATCGTGGTCCGGTGCCGCAAAGCCGAGAAGCTGCGGTGCGTCGGCGGAGGGGCCCTCGTACTGGCCGCCGAACCAGACGCGGCCCTCTGCATCGATCGCCAGGTGCCGGATCGACAGTTGATGCAGATCGTGCGGCAGTTCGTGCCGGGAGATCAGGTCGCCCGAGCGCCGGTCGATGAACACCAGCGAGGGCTGCATCGTCGGGATATTGAGCTTTTGCCGGCCGTAGTCCGGGTGAGTCTCGATGCCGCCATTGGCAACGACGATGGTCTCGCCGTCCGGCATCAACAACGCCTCGTGGGTGTCCATGCCGTGGGTGTCGAACTCGCCGATGCGCTGATATCCTGACGCCACGTCGTAGACGCCAATCAGCCCACGCGCCGCGTCGTAGTCGTTTTCGGTCGCATACATCAGTCGCTCGTCCGGCGAAAAGAAGCCGTGGCCGAAGAAGTGCCGGCCTTCGGGCGAGGTCAGCGTGCGAATCGTCTCGCCGGTCTTCGGATCGAAGACGACCGCGAAGGTCTTCGGCCGCCGCGCGAAGGCGACGGCCTTGCCGCTCAGCGGATCGAAGGCGACGTCGTGGCCGCGATCGGGCAGCGTGACGGTCGAGACGATTTCGCCCGCCTCGGTGAAGATCGCCGCGCCGTAGCCGCCGCCCTTCATCCGACAGGCGGCACCGAACAAAGCGTCGGAGCGCTCCAGCGCCTCGGCGCCGCGGGGACCGAGCAAGAGTGCGAAGCCCGCGCCGGCCCCGGCGAGAAAATGCCGGCGGTCGATCAGCGGGCCACGGGCGAGCGGCGAAGCGGCGGATGCGAGGCGGTCGAACATTTTGGCTTCATTCTGCGTGTGTGTGGTTCGAACGATCGGGTCGATGCCGGAAAGAGCGGAGCATCAGGCTGCCTCGATCCGCCGTGAGTTCAGTCGCCGTCGAGCGAGGAAAACCCCGCCGACAGGCCCAGCGCCGGCGACAATTGCCCGGCAAACTGCTTTTGCAGGCTGTTTGTGACGATCAGGAGGTAAGTCAGCGCCTGCCGGTCTTCGCTGGACGTCGCCAGGTCCGAAAGCGGCGGCTCCATCGCGGCGAGCGTGCGGTCGGCGTTCTCGAACTCGAACCGAATCGCATTCTTCAGATAGGCTTGGCTTTCGGGCAGCAGCGCGGTCACCTTCGAGGTCTCGAACAGCTTCGAAAGCCCGGCATAGTTGGCGCGAAGGGATGCGAGCGTCCGGTTCGAGCGATGGAACAGGAAGAGCTTCGGCCGGGCGTTCTTCTCGTCCTCGCCCATCGCCGGCGTCAGCCGCAGATCGCGCATCGCCTCGAAGCCGTGGATGAAGATTTCGACGATCTCCTTCAGGGAATCGTCCGCCGAGCGATAGGCCGGGTCGCCGGCTTTCGGGACGGTCAGGTGCTCGACGATGCCGTCCCGGGCGGTCCAGCCGGTGACGATCCGGTCCGCCATGGTCGACAGATTTTCGGTGATCGCACGGGCAAAGCCGCAGCGGTCGATCCCGTCAGTCCCGCCCAGCGCTTCGGCGCCATCGCCGTAGAGAACGAACTCCAGCGCCCCGAGCCCTTGCACGGCGACCGACTTGTGCGCCAGCGCTTCGCCCGACGCGATGCTGTCGTCCGGCCTGGCGATCAGGCTTTGCACCTGCCGCAGCCCGAGGCTTCGGCGATCCGGGAAGAACAGGATGCGGTCGGCGCGGTTGTCCTCCATCACCGGCCCGAACTTGACGAACTCGACCGCAGACCAGGCTTCGACGAGATCGGAAAACCCGGTTCGCACACTCTCGAGCGCATCGGGAGAGGGCGTCTTGCAGAGTGCAGCGATAGCGCCCGTCTCGGCCTTGGCGGCCTTGGCGAAGGCGCGGTAGCCGGGGACGATCGCTGCGTCGATCGCAGCGCTCACCACGGCCAGCTTTTCCCCGGCCGTCGCCTTGGTCGTGTCCAGCGTATCGCCTTCGGAATTGGTCTGGGCGAGGGCGCTTCCGCCGAAGCCGGCGAAAAGCGCGGCGGCAAAGATCGTGCGGACAAGGGAATACGCGGTCATAGGGACTCCAGAAAGGCGTGCAGGGCGTCGCGGTCGGCCTTGTCCATCGCGGCATAGGCGTCGCGTGAGGCTAAGGCTTCGCCGCCATGCCACAGGATCGCCTCGGTCAGATCCCGCGCCCGCCCGTCATGCAGCAACTGGGTGTGGCCGCTGACGGTTTGCGTCAACCCGATGCCCCACAGCGGCTGGGTGCGCCATTCGTTGCCGTCCGCATCGCCGACAGGCCGATGGTCGGACAAGCCGCCGCCCATATCGTGCAGCAGGAAATCCGAATAGGGCCAGATCAGCTGAAACTGCTGCGCCTTGTCGTCGGCCGTGCGCGACGTGACGAATTTCGGCGTGTGACAGGCAGTGCAGCCCGCCTCGTAGAACAGCGCCTTGCCGTGCAGCACTTGCGCGTCGTCGACCTTGCGCCGTGCCGGCACCGCGAGATTGTGCGAATAGAACGTCACAAGGTCGAGAATCGGATCCGGCGCCTCGACCTCGCCGAGCCGTTCCTGCACGCCGGACGGCGCATCGCGGCAGACGGTCTGGGCGATCGAGCATTCGCCGAAGGCATCCGTCACCAGCGGCGTCGAGATGCCGATGTCGCCGGAAAAAGCCTCCGCCGCCTGGGCCTTCAGCGTCGGCACGGTCGCCTTCCAGCCGAAACGGGCGAGCGCCGGCGCGCCGGTTTCCGGATCGCGGGCCATCGAGACCTTGCCGGAAATGCCATCTCCGTCAGCATCCGTCGGGTCGGCCAGCGCCTCGATGTCCTGCGGCGCGATGGCGGCGACGAGGCCGAGCCCGATCATCGGCGGCGCCACCCGCGGCGACATCTGGACGTCCCTGGCCATTGGCCCGTAGCCGAGATCTACGACGGAATAGTGCGGATCGCGCAGATGCACCACGGTGCCGTCGCCGAGCGTCACGGGCTTGTCGGTGTAGTCGATGACCATCCGCCCTTCGGCGGTCATGCCAGGCACCGCGAAGTTCTGGAGTTGCCCGCCATAGGTCGGCTCGGGAATGCGGGCGAGTTCGTGCCTGTCGAGCCTTTCGCGTTCCTCGTCGGTCTTCGGCGGCACCGAAAGACGCAGGAACATCGAGACGGCTTCTTCGCCCGTTGCCGGCGGGCGGCCGCGTCCGTCCTTCAGGTGGCAGGTCTGGCAGGAGCGGGCGTTGAACAGCGGACCCAGCCCGTCGGAAGCCTCGGTCGAGGAGGGGGAGGAGACCCACAGCTTCTTGAAGAACGCGTCGCCCAGATTGAAGCGATCCTGGCCCTCGAAGGGGAGGTTGGCCGAGAAATGGCTGAAGGAATTGCGGTTGACGAGCTTCGTCGAGGTCGAGGCGCCGGCCTCCATCGCCTCGAAGGGCTCGGCCTCGAAAAAATCCGTCGTCGGCGCCGTGACGGCCTTCACCCGCGTCCGGTCCTTCGGCGTCAGGTCACCGCGCACGGTGTCGGCCTGGCCATTGAGCCCGAACGCCGCCGACAGCGGGATCGCCGCGGGGAGGGCCACCGCGGCGAGAAGAAGGACCAGACGTGAGGTGAAACGCATCCGCGTCTCCCGGTTTGAAATTTCGGCGCAGTCCTACAACGTAAAGTTCTCAGGTACGCTGTGGGTCAATGACGCGCCCCGGCTGCTTCGGGAGAAGATCGGCGAATTGATCCTGGGGTGAACCGCCTTTGAGGCGACAAACGTCCGATCGCTTCAAGCCCTCACCCGTCTGCTCGCTCCCGCTCGCATCCTCCGGGCCGAGCCACGGGTCTCGCCCGTCCTGCGGACCCCTCTCCCGACTTGGGAGAGGGTGGATGCGCTTCGACTCCCATCGATCATCCTGCTGGTACCGGACAGCGAAACCTCGTTCTTCTCCCGAATCGGGAGAAGTGCCCGGCAGGGCGATGAGGGCGTCGTCGAGCACCGACGTCCGACCATCCGGCCCCACGCACCCTTGTCCGCATGCGCTCTACTGGAACACCGCTCCCGCCTGATCCAGGCTGTCCGATCCTTCGATCGTCAGCTTGCCCAACTCCAATGCCGCGACGGCTCGCTCGATCGTTCTTGTCTGGGCGATGAGCCCGTCGATGCCGGCCTGCACCCGCGCATTGCCTGGCGTGTTGCCTTCGCCGATCTGCTGGTCGTAGGCCTCGCCGTTCTCGGCCGCCTTGGCGATCGCCTGCATCTTGCCGATCGTAGCATCGAGATCGGCGCGCAATTCCTTGTCGATTGCATGATCTTTCGCGGCGACGAGGTCCGAGACGGACGGGCCTTCGACGACGCTGCCATCGGTGCGCTCGTAGTGGCCCTCATAGACGTTGCGGATGCCGATCGCGTCGTAAAGATGCGAAATGTGGGTGTTGTCGGAAAAGCAGTCGTGCTCCTCCTCCGGATCGTGCAGCAAAAGCCCGAGTTTCATGCGCTGGCCGGCCATCTCGCCATAGGAGAGCGAGCCCATGCCGGTGAGGATAGTCGACAGCGTCGCATGGGGATCCGAGACGACCGCCTCGCGCGCCTTGCCGTCCTCCTGCCAGTTGCCGACCATCTCCTTCAGGTCGCTGACGAGCAGCGTCGTCGCGGCATCGAGATAGTCGGCGCGGCGGTCGCAATGTTCGTTGCTGCAGGCCTCGCCTTTGGCGTAGTCCGTAAAGGGCCGGTTGCCGGCGCCGGGCCCGGTGCCGTTCAGATCCTGACCCCAGAGCAGGAACTCGATGGCGTGATAGCCGGTTGCGACGTTCGCCTCGATGCCGCCCGCCTCCTGCAACTCGTTCTGCAGGAGATCGGGGGTGATCGTCGAGGTGTCGATCGTCTTGCCGGCCACCTCCAGTTTCGGATTGGCGACCACATTGGCGGTGTAGAGGCCGTTCTCGTCCGACGCGGTGCCATAGCTCCGGGGGTCGACATAGTCGATCAGCCCCTCGTCCAGCGGCCAGGCGTTCACCCGGCCCTCCCAATCGTCGACGATTGCATTGCCGAACCGGTAGGCCTCGGTCTGCTGATAGCTCGGGCGTGAATCCCGCCAGGCCTGCTGCGCGGCTTTCAAATTCGCCTCGCTCGGATGCGCGATCAGGGCGTCGGTCGCGACCTTCAGCGCTTCGGCCTTGGCCAGCGCATCCGAATATCCCGCGAGCGCGATGTCGGCGTAGGTCTTGGCGACCGCCGCCTCGGTTGGCGCCTCGGTGCGCGTGCCCGCATCTGAACCGCCGGGCATCGGCGACGTGCTGGCGGCGGCACTCTCAGGTGTCGTGGACCCGGCCGCCTTGGTCTGGGCTCCCGCAGGCACAGCAAGAATGAGCGCCGTCGTCGCCATGAGGGCAAAAACGCCGGCGAGGCGGAGCGGGGTCGTGGGAGTGGATCTGTTCATTGCGTTTCCTGCCGGCTCGGACGGTTTCTGACCCTGGGTCGGAGCGGTGCGCAGAATGCACCTCGACCCGGATTTTTCACGTTGCAAAATGTGGATAATGGCAGTCAGCATTTCCTGTCAACAGGGAACGCAAAGATTAGAATCGTTCGATATTGGAGTTATACTTGCTGGAATGGTTCTAAATTCGATGCCGGTGCGCCAGGCGTCCGACCGCATCCCCGCCATCCTTGACCCGCCTGATCTCTACCCGACGGATGCACGCAGGCCGCAAGATGCTCCGCATCCTCGCCCTTCGCCGCCAGCGCCGCCAGCGCCGGCACCGCCGCCCGGCACTCGTCCGTCGCGCGCCAACATCGCGGCGCGAAGGCGCAGCCGGGGGGTGGGGCGTAGGGATCGGGCAGTTCGGCGAGGCCTTCGTCGCCCGTGCCGAGCGCCCGGCCGGGCACCGGAGCCGAATCGATCAGGAGCTTCGTGTAGGGGTGGCGCGGCGTTTCAAACATGGCTTTGGACGGGGCAAGTTCGACGATACGGCCGAAATACATTACAGCGACCCGCGTCGCGACGCTTTCGACAACCGCGAGATCGTGGCCGATGAAGACATAGGTGAGGCCGCGTTGACGCTTTAGCGTGGCCAGCAGGTTCAGCACTTGCGCCTGTACCGAGACGTCGAGGGCCGAGACCGGCTCGTCGAGGACGATGATGTCGGGCTCGGCGGCGAGCGCGCGAGCGATGCCGATGCGTTGCGCCTGGCCGCCGGAGAATTCGTGGGGATAGCGCTCGAGGAACTCCGGGCGCAGATTCACGTCGTCGAGCAGCCGGTCGATGCGGTTTGCCCGCCCGGTTTTCGAAAGCCCGAGCAGATGCCGCATCGGCGCTTCGAGGATCGTGCGGATCGTGTGGCGGGGGTTGAGCGACGAGACCGGGTCCTGGAAGACGTATTGCACACGCCGCGCCAGCGCCCGCGGTCCGTTCGCGGTCAGATCCGTTCCGTCCAGGAGGATTGCCCCGGAGGAGGGCCGGTCGAGGCCGACCAGCATGCGCGCGAGGGTCGACTTGCCGCAGCCGGACTCTCCGACGAGGCCCAGCGTCTCGCCCTTTTCGAGGTCGAGATCGATGCCGCGCACGGCCTTCAGCTCGGGCGTCCTCGTGCCGAACAGGCTGCGCCCGCCGCCGAAGGAGCGGGTGAGGCCTTTGATCTCCATCAGTGCGTTCATGGCGAACCCTGCGAAGCGCCGAAGGATTCGCCGGTCGCCAGCGGATGCAGGCACCGTGCCTCCAGCGCGCCGCGTTGATGGACGAGCGGAATCTCTCCGCGTGTGCAATCGGCTTCGGCCCGTGGACAGCGCTCGGCGAAAGCGCAGCCATCGGGCAGGCGGTCGACGGCGGGCGGCCGGCCACGGATCGCGGCCCGGCGCCGTTCCGGCTCGCCCATGACCGGCACGCAATCGATCAGCATGCGGGTGTAGGGATGGGCGGGATTGGCGAGGATGTCGACGGTCGGCCCGGTCTCGACGATGCGGCCGGCATACATGACGGCGATGCGGTCGCAGATCTGCGAGACCACGCCGAAATCATGGGTGATGAACAACACCGCCGCATCGCGCTCGCGCCGCAGATCGTCGAGCAGCCGCAGCACCTGCGCCTGTACCGTGACGTCGAGCGCCGTCGTCGGCTCGTCGGCGATGATAAGCTCCGGGTCGTTGGCCAGCGCCATGGCGATCGAAACGCGCTGGCGCAGCCCCCCGGAGAGCTCGTGCGGATAGGCCGTTGCGCGCTTGGCCGGGTTGGGAATGCGCACGCGGTCCATCAATTCTCGCGCCTTGGCGTCGGCTTTGCTGCGCGACAGCGGTTGATGCGCGCGAATGGCTTCGGCGATCTGGTCGCCGACGGTGAACAGCGGATGCAGCGTCGCCAGCGGGTCCTGGAACACATGGGCGATGGCCCCGCCGCGCAAGGCGCGGATGCGGGCGTTGGAAGCGTCGAGGAGGTCTTCGCCGTGAAACCGCACATCGCCGCCTGCGATTACGCCGGGCGGCGATGGCACGAGGCCGGCGAGCGACATCGCCGTCACCGATTTGCCCGAGCCGGATTCGCCGACGAGCCCCAGGCATTCGCCGCGTCCGATCGACAGGTCGACGCCGCCGACCGCCACCGCGACGGAGGAGCCCATGCGGAATTCGGTGCGCAGATCCCGGACGGCGAGGGTGCTGTCGTCTGACTTGGTCGTGTTCGGACGGCGGCGGGTCTTTGCGATCGCCGTACGTGCGGACGGTCGCGCCAGGGCGCCCGACCGCAGTCGCGGATCGAGGACGTCGCGGATGCCGTCGCCGAGCAAGTTGATCGACATGACCACCAGGAAGATTGCCAGCCCCGGCACCAGCGAGATCAGCGGCACGGTGAACAGCAGCTTGCGCCCGTCGCCGAGCATCGACCCGAGATCGGCCTGGGGCGGCTGCGCGCCGAGGCCGAGGAAGGAAAGGCCGGCGGTCTCGAGGATCATCCAGCCGACGGTGGTCGACAGGGTGATCACGATGGTCGGCATGACGTTCGGCAGAATTTCCGTGCCGAGGATATTGAGATGCCCCTTGCCGGAGAGCCTTGCGGCGTCGACGAATTCCCGCCGTGACAGACCGATGGTGATGCCGCGGATGTTGCGGGCGAAGAACGGGATGTTGACGGCGGCGATGGCGTAGAGCGCGTTGATCAAGCCCGGCCCGAGCACGGCGACGATCGCCAGCGCCAAGAGGATATAGGGAAACGCCATCAACAGATCGATGAAGCGCATCAGGATCGAATCCATGCGGCCGCCGAAATAGCCCGCGATCAGGCCGATCGACGAGCCGATCATGGCGGCGATCAGCGAGGCCGAAAGGCCGACCGCCAGCGAGACCCGCGTGCCCCAGACGAGACGGGAAAGGACATCGCGGCCAAGCGCGTCGCTGCCGAGAATGTGCTCGCCGAAGAGCGGCGCCAGCCGGTTCGCCGGATCGGTGGCGTTCGGATCGGCCAGCGGCAGAACCGGCGCGGCCAGTGCCGCCAGCACGATGATCGTCAGAATAACGAGGCCGATTGCGGCAAGCCGGTTGTTGAGGAGCAAAGCGAAGGAGGAGGGCCGCGCCCGGCGTTGAGATGCGGGCGCCCGCGTCTCCTCGGTAACGTCCGCGGCGGCGCTCATTTCAGCCTCGGATCGATCAGCGCCTGGGCGACGTCGGCGGCGAGGTTGAACAGGACGTAGCTTGCCGCGACGATGAGCACGCCGCCCTGCACCAGCAGGATGTCGCGCTGGGAGATGGCGTTGACCAGCATCGCGCCGATGCCCGGCCACTGGAACACCGTCTCGATATAGACCGCCCCGCCGAGCACGAAGCCCGCCTGGATGCCGATCACCGGGATCACCGAAACCAGCGCCGCCTTGAAGGCATGGCGGTAGATCACCCGGCGTTCCGACAGACCCTTGGCGCGGGCGGTGCGAATATAATCCTGGCGCAGCACCTCCAGCATCGCCGTCCGCGTCAGCCGCGCGATGACGCCCGTCGCGACGACCGCGAGGGTGATGGCCGGCAGGAACAGGTGATGCAAAAGGTCGAGCGGCCCGCCGCCGCCATAGACGAGCACCATGCCGGAAGCCGGAAACAGCTGAAGCTTGACGGCGAAGAGGAGGATCAGGATCAGCCCCAGCCAGAAGGACGGCACCGAGATGCCGATCAGCACCAGCAGCGTGATCGCCTTGTCGGCCAAGCCGAATTGCCGCACGGCCGAAACGATGCCGGCCAGCAGCCCGAAGAACGAGGCCAGAACCAGCGCGGCGCCGGCGAGGATCAGCGTCGCCGAAAAGCGTTCGGTCACGATGTCGATCACCGGGCGGTTCAGCGCATAGGAGCGGCCGAAGTCCCCGTGCAGCATGCCGGACATCCAGGCGAGATATTGCTGCGGCAGCGGCTTGTCGAGGCCAAGCGATGCGTTGAGTTCGGCGACGTTCTCCGGCGTTGCATAGGCGCCGAGGATCGCCGTCGCCGGGTCGCCGGGGATCAGCGCGATCATCGCGAAGACCAGAACGGAGAGACCGAACAGGATGGGGATTGCGGCGAGAAGGCGTTTTGCGATGGTGGAGGCCATTCCGTCAGCCCCCGATCTGCGCCGACAATTTTCTCGGCGCGATCAGGACATAGCTGCGCTCGACCATGGCGGCCACCTCGTCCCAATCGGCCGGTCCGATGTCGGACGCGTCGAGCACGATTCCGATCCAGCCCTTCGGGCCGACATAGGGTGGGCGGAAGAAACGCTTCGGGTCCGACCCGACGAGGATGTCCTGCGCGCCTTCGGGAGCCTTCAGCCAGACCGCGGGATTGCCCTCCGCCTCCCTCGGCATGGCGAAAATCTTCTCCCGCACGCGATAGGTCGGCCTGCCCCAGGTCTCCTGCTCCACCGCCTCGGGAAGCGCCAGGCAGAGCGCCCGCAATTTCGCGTCGGCGTCGAGCATCGGGCGTTCAGCCTTTCGTGACATCCTTCAGGATGAGAAGGAAGGAGGGTTCGAGCGCAAAGCCCTGCACCGCCGCCGTCGAGACTGCATTCTGTTTCCAGTTGGCGATGAAGGCCCAGGGCGCGTCGTCATGGACGATCTTCTGCACCTTCCCGTAGAGCGCGCCGCGCTTTTTCTGGTCCGTCGTCCGGCGCGCTTCCGTCAGCAGCTTGTCGACTTCGGGGTTCGCGTAATAGCCCGAATTGAAACCGCCATTCTTCGGGCTCGCTTCACTGCGCAGCGCCAGGAAGGGCAGGGTGTCGGGGTCGTTGGTCATCCAGGCCATTTCGGCCATGTCGGCCTTGCCCGCAAGACCGGGATTGACGTTGGTCAGGAAGGTGTTCCACTCGTAGGTCTCGATGCGGGCGTTCAGCCCGACGGCCTTCAGGTCGGCCTGGATGGCCGTCGCCATGGCTACAGGATCGAGCATGCCCGAGCCGCCCTCGGCGACGTAGAAGGTGAGGTTCGCGCCCTCGGCGCCGGCCTCTTGCAAGAGCTCTTTCGCCTTCTTCGGATCGTAGGGGTAGGGCTTCGTCGAGCCGTCATTCGCCCAGCCGAAGGCCGGCGGGATCGGGCCGGCAGCCACGTCCGCCGTGCCCTGCAGCACATCGTCGACGATCGCCCTCTTGTTGATCGCGTAATTCACCGCCTGGCGCACGCGCTTGTCGGAGAAGGGGCCTTCCTTGGTGTTGAGGATCAGGAACCACAGATGCGGACCGGCCTGTTCGTAGACGGTGAAGCCCGGATCGCCCCGAAACGTATTCACATTGTCCGGCGGCACTTCGACCATCAGATCGACGCCGCCCGACAGCATCTCGGCGACGCGCGTGTTGGCGTCGGCGATCGGCCGGAACACCACCGCTTCAAGGGATGGCGCGCCGTCCCAGTAGTCGGCGTTCTTCGACACGACGACCTTGGCGTTCGGGTCCCATTCCTCGAACTTGAACGCTCCTGTCCCGACGGGGTGTCGGCCGAAATCCTTGCCGTACTGCTTCACCGCAGCCGGCGAGACGATCAGCCCGGTCGGGTAGGCCAGATTCGACAGGAACGGCGCGAAGGGCTCCTTCAGCTTGAACTCGACCGTTGTCGCGTCCCTGGCCGTCACCGTGTCGACGGCGGAGAAGAAGAAGGCCAGCGGAAACGGCCCGGTGTCGTGAAACGGGTGGTCGTTCTTCAGCATCCGGTCGAAGGTGAACTTCACCGCTTCGGCATCGAAAGGCGTGCCGTCCTGGAATTTCACGCCCTCGCGCAGCTTGAAGGTGTAGGTCTTGCCGTCGTCGGAAATCGTCCAGCTTTCCGCCAGCGCCGGCTCGACCTCGAGCGTGCCCTTCCTGAAGCGCACCAGCCCGTCATAGACGTTCATCAGGATGCGGAAGTCGTTGGTCGCGGTCACCGCCTGCGGGTCCAGCGATTTCGGCTCGGCGATCTGTCCGACGATGAGCACGTTAGGCGGCGTCTGGGCCAGGGCCGGCGCTGTGGGCGTGCCGGCAAGGGCCAGCAGCGCGACGGTCAGGACGGTCGCGAACCATCTCATGAAGTTCCTCCGGAGGGCTTTTTCGGATTTTTGGCGATGATGACGATTTCTCCCCATGGATCAACCGCCCGGCGGAATTGAGACGTTGGCGGTTCTCGGCTTTTCCGCTTGTTTCGGCGCCGGCAGGACGTCGAACGCGTTCGCCGGCGATCGAAAAACCAATTGAACCGATTTTAATCCGTCGATTGGCGCTGAACGGCTGGACCTTTGCGCCTTAAGCCAGCAAAACCGCGACGAACCATTGAACTTTCGACCTGAGGGCCCGCGCCATGCTGAGAACCGAAACCGTCCGCGACATCCTGAAATGGTACGAGGGCGAGACCCCCGGCCTGAAAAGCAATCTGTCGCGGCTGTTGATGCACGGCCGTCTCGGCGGCACCGGCCGCGTCGTCATCCTGCCGGTCGATCAGGGCTTCGAGCACGGCCCGGCCCGCAGCTTCGCGCCGAACCCGGTCGCCTACGATCCGCATTATCTCTACGAACTCGCCATCGAATCGGGCGTCTCCGGCTATGCCGCGCCGCTCGGCCTCCTGGAGCAGGGCGCCGACACCTTCGCCGGCGAGGTGCCGCTGATCCTCAAACTCAATTCGGGCAACTCGCTTGTCGGCGGCGCCGACCAGGCGCTGACCGGCACGGTGGAGGACGCCATGCGCCTCGGCTGCGTCGGCGTCGGCTTCACCATCTATCCGGGGGCCGACAAGTCCTACGAGATGATCGAGGAATTGCGCGAGATTTCGCTCAAGGCGAAGTCGCGCGGCCTGATGACGGTCGTGTGGTCCTATCCGCGTGGCGGTAAGGTGACCAAGGACGGCGAGACGGCGCTCGACATCATCGCCTACGCCGCGCACATGGCCGCTCTCATGGGCGCGACGATCATCAAGGTGAAGCTGCCGACATCGCATATCGATCTCGATGCGGCCAAGGACACCTATTCCAAGAACAAGATCCCCGGCGAGACCGGCGCCGACCGGGTCCGCCACATCATGCAGGCGGCTTTCGCCGGCAAGCGCGTCGTCGTCTTCTCGGGCGGCGCGGCCAAGAACACCGAGGAACTGCTCGGCGAGGCCCAGTCGATCAGGGACGGCGGCGGCAACGGCTCGATCATCGGCCGCAACTCCTTCCAGCGCTCGCGCGAGGAGGCGATCGCCCTCCTCAACAAGGTGATGGACATCTACGCCTGACCGGCGACCGGTCGAAACACGGCCTCGCGCACGCAATCGTCAGTGAACTTGCGGCGCGAGGCTGCTAGCCTCGGCTCATGAGGTCGTCGTTTCAAATTTCGACGCTGCGAAGCTGCATGCCTGTCGGCTTAGCGTCCGCGCTGTTGATGGCGCTTTATGTCGTCGGTTCGGCGTCCAGCTCGGCAATTGCCGCCGAACTCATCATGTTCGAGCAACCGGGCTGCCCGTTCTGCCGCGCCTTCGATCAGGAGATCGCGCCCGACTATCCGCGCAGCGCCGCCGGCAAGATCGCGCCGCTGCGTCGTGCCGACATCTTCGACGATCGTCGCGGCGGCATCCCCGGCCTGACGCCGGCCTATTTCACGCCGACCTTCGTCGTCGTCGACGATGCCGGCCAAGAGGTCGGCCGCCTCGAAGGCTATCCCGGCCGCAAATATTTCTATCCCGAGATCGAGGCGATCATCGAAAAGCTCACACGTGGCAAGGACGCACAAGCCCCCGATACGGCCGGTCGGAACGCCGGCGTCGGTGTCGTCCCGTCAGGTTCAATGCAAGGGCGCGTCGTGTGAAGCACAACGCGTTCGAAAAACAATAACGCCAGCCACTGACGATCGTTTGCCCTGAAGCGGTCGCCGAAACGGGCCTGACCACCGACAAAAAAGCCCACGGAGCCGAAGCGCCGCGGGCCTTTATGTTTAAAACCGAAGGGCTGGCCGACGCCGGTTCGGTGCTTTTCTATTGAGCGGCATCCGCCGCCTTGATCGCTTCGGCCGGATCGCGCGCGGCGCCCGCTTGGTCGAAGCCTGCGAGATAGGTGATGACGTTGGTGATGTCTTCCGGCTTCTTGAGGCCGGGAAACGACATCTTGGTGCCTTTCACCACGGCCCGCGGATTGGTCAGCCACTCGGTCATCAGCGCCGTGTTCCAGCCCGGCTTGCCTTCGGCCCAGCTCACAAAGCCGGATGAGAACTTATAGCCCTCGACGTCGCCCGGCTTCTCGCCGACGATGCCGTTGAGGGCCGGACCGATCTTGTTTTTCGCGTCTGGCCCCACCGCATGGCACGCCATGCACTTCTTGAAGACCGTCTCGCCGGCTTTCGCGTCGCCCAACGTCTGCGCACTGGCGCTACCGACAAACCCGAAGACGACGATCGAGCCTGCTATCACAGGAAATTTCCACATGGTTCCTCCACCATCTTGCGATGCCCCATGACGCGATAATATGGAAGAATTCCAAACTCAGGCAATCCGGCGATCTGCGGCATTCTGGCCGGTCGGGTCAATTCTCCACTGCCGGATCTCGGCTTGCCTGTCGGGATGGCGGCATCCCATCACGCATGCTGCACGGAGAAGTTATCGTGTTGCGTTGTCCGTTCGAATGGACGTCGATGAAACACGAAGAAGTTGTAATTCCAGCAGAATTTGGCGTTTTGCGGAGTGGCGCGCAAGGCGCTGCGATCGGGCGGCGTTGCTCTTGGGCCACATCGGGCGTCCACCGGATTTCGAACACTTGTGGGGACTCGCGAACAACGCCATTCCGGTCTTCGGACGCGACGAAAAGACCGGACATTGCAACCATCGTTACGATGTCCGGCCGTCGGATCGAGTCCAAGCGGTTTTGTTAATGCTCCCGAGAAGCGGAGCACCTGGAGAATTACCATGAAGCGTCTTGCTCTTGTTTTGGCCACAACGGTCTTGTCGGCTCCTGCCTTTGCAGCTGACGTCGTCTACAACGAGCCTCCCGCACCCATGCCGATGGCGATCGAAGCGCCGGGCCTGACCTGGACCGGGCTTTACGTCGGTGTGCAGGGCGGCGGCGCGTTCAACCCGAGCGACGGCGACAATCTGTCGATCAACCCGACCTTCGGCAATAACACGGCGATCCCGGGCTTCACTGCGAATGCCAATAGCGGCTTCGGTGCCAACACGCTGGGCTCGGCGTTCGGTCGCAGCTTCCAATCGTCCTTCGACAGTGGCTTCACCGGCGGCGCCCACATCGGCTACGACTACCAGCTGGGCGGCATCGTCCTTGGTGCGGTCGCCGACATCAATGCCATCGACGTCTCCAAGACGGCCAGCGCCTTTTCGAACACACCGGCATTCTACACCGCCGAGCGCAGCCTCGATTATTTCGGAACGGTGCGCGCCCGTGCCGGTGCCGTCGTGCTCGATCGCGGCCTGCTCTACGTCTCGGGCGGTCTGGCATATGGCGATGTGAGTTATGAGTTCCGGTCGAACTCGGCGGCTGCGGCAGGTGCGATCGTACGCGAGGACGAGGACAATTTTGGCTATTCGGTTGGAGCCGGCATGGACGTCCTTCTGACGCAGAACATCTCCTTCGGTGCCGAATATCTCTATACCAACCTCGGCTCGGGCAATTCGAAGACCACCTTGGTGCGCGGTCCGTTCGCTGGTGGCGTCGGCGGCACGACCGATTTCGTGGACAGCGACGATTTCGACTTCCACACCGTGACGGCGAAGCTCTCCTATCGCTTCAACTGATCGAGACGCGGATCCGATCGATCCGCGCCTTGAACATCTCATCGAAAAGAAGGCCCGCCGCGATCTCGCGGCGGGCCTTCTTGCGTTGCGGCGCGGCCACCGCACTCCACCGGGTCTGCCCTGACGCAGGCGTCGATTGCTAAAAAGCCGAACCGTGACGACGGGCAAAGTCCGATAGCCAAGGCATCTGGCGCTCAAATCGGCAATGGCATGGCGAAATGGACGGAACGACGTATCGGCAGTGCGGGGCGATCCTCACTTTCGCGCCATGGCTGACATGTTTCTTGATCTTCGTCACAATGTGACAGCGCGGTTGGCAAAGGCTTTGCGAACCCGACGGAAACCACCCGTCAAGCCAACCCTGAAGTTCCCTTTGGGAATATGATCCTTCACAATTTCGCCATGATAATGAACGGTTCGGGACAATCATGAAGCGGCCGTAAACCATGATTTTTAAGGCAAATTCAACAGTTCGCCGTTACCAATCATTCATGACGTCGAGGCGGTTCGGACCCAGCGTGGCCGATCGGCAACAAGACGGAAGGGACCGTATTCCTGCCATTATCTCGGCATGAGCACGCACCATAACCCACCCGAACCCGAGATCGGGTCCGCATCACGGATGCCACGAGGACAGCGCATCCGCGAAGAAGAACGTCGCCCCCGCGACAGAATGGAGTTCAGTATGAAACGTCTTGCCCTGCTTCTCGCCACCACCGCCTTCGTGACCCCGGCTCTCGCCGCCGACGTCGTCTACAACGAGCCGCCGGCACCGGCGCCGATGGTCATCGAGCCGATCTCCCAGACCAAGAGCTGGACCGGCCTCTACATCGGTGGTCAGGCCGGCGTCGCCTTCGGCAATTCCAGCGACGGCGCCCGATTCGATCCGGGCAACGACGGCGTGTTCGGCGATGGCTCTTTCGACAGCGATGACGACAACAATGCCGGCTTCGTCGGCGGCGGTCACATCGGCTACGACTACCAGCTGCCGAACAACATCGTCGTCGGTGCGGTCGCCGACATCAACTACATCGATGCCCAGACCAACCGCAGCTACACCACCAACGGCGGTTCGACGTTTGGTTCGAGCAGCGACATCAACTATCTCGGCACCGTTCGCGGCCGCGTCGGTTATGCCTTCGACAGCGTCCTGCTCTACGGTTCGGGCGGTCTTGCCTATGCCGGCGTCGACAACAACTCGGTTTCGTCACCGACCGGCGGCGAGTTTGCGACGTATCGTTTCGATAACGACGGCGACGATGCCGACATCGGCTATTCGGTCGGCGCTGGCGTCGACGTGCTCGCCACCCAGAACATCTCGTTCGGCGTCGAGTATCTCTACACCAACCTCGGTTCGAACGATCAGTCGATCACCGGCACCGACCGCGTGACCGGCAACAAGGTCAGCTTCACCAACGAGTCGAACGGCGACGACCTCGACTTCCACACGGTCTGGGCCAAGGCGTCCTACCGCTTCAACTAAAACGACCGATTCGCGATCCGGCGCTCGGCGCCGGGTCGCGCGATCGACATCGAGAACCCGCCGGATCGCAGGATTCGGCGGGTTTTTCGTCTTGGGCCTCGGTCTGGTGAGCCTTCGGGCTTCAGGCGAGCGGCGGCAGGCCGAGATCGATGCGTCGCGGCAGGTCGGCACCGCGCCGCGAGCAGGTGATCGCGGAAGCGCCGACCGCGAAGGTCAGCAACGCCTCGATGTCCTTCGCTCCCGCCGCCTTCAGCGCGGCACGGGACAAATGCCCGCGCTCCTTCAGCCCGGCCAGCATCGCGGCCTGGAACGTGTCGCCGGCGCCCACCGTGTCGGCAACGACGATGTGGCGACCGGCCACCCGTGCCTCGATGCCGCTGCTCGTTAACGCCAACGCGCCTTCGCCGCCGCGCGTCACGACGGCAAGGTCCGCGCCGGCCGAAGTCCAGTCGGCAAGGACCGATTCGATCGGCCGGTCGGGATAGAGCAGTTGCAGATCTTCCTCGCTCGCCTTCACCATTGCCGCCAGCGGGGCAAGCTCGGCAACCTTGGCCCGCCACACGTCGAGATCGGGCACCACCGACGCGCGGATGTTCGGGTCGTAGGAGATAAAGCGCCGGTCTCGCTCCTGGCGTACCAGCTTGGCCAGCGCCGAGGCGGTCGGTTCGGTCACGGTCGAATAGGACCCGCCGATATGGATGGCCTCGATTGCTCCCGGCAGGTTGGCCGGAACGTCGTCGACCGCGATCGAGCGATCGGCCGTGCCTTCGATATAGAAGGAATATTGAGGGCTACCGTCGGGCCCGAGCGACACGATGGCGAGCGTCGTGTTGCGCTCGGTCGGAATGAGCAGGCTCTGGTCGATCCCCTCGCGTTCCATGAAGGCGCGCAGGCGGCGGCCGTAGAGATCGCTGGAAATGTTGGAGAAATACGCCGAGTCGTGGCCGAGGCGCGCCAGGCCCAGCGCCGCGTTCAGCGCTGAACCGCCGACCCGGCCGGCCAGCGAAATTGCGCCCACGTCGTCACCGGCTTCGGCAAACAGATCGAACAGCGAATCGCCACAGCTCAAGAACATCGAGGCTTCCCATCCCGCAGACATGTGCCATCGCTTGTCGCCGCGATGCCGGGTTTCGTCGCTAGCAGGTCTTCGCGCTGCGGAAAAGCGGCCCGGATGCGATCGTGGGCTCGCTCCGACGGGGTTCCCCGATGTCGATCCGGCTTCGATGCCCTTCCTCTCGCTGCGCCGGCGCCTATCATCGAGGACACGCGACGTCGCACGGGACCTCGTCGGCAGGGGAGAGCTTCAAATGACATTCGCCACGATCGATTCGATCGCCATGCACTACCGGGTCGAGGGCAACCGCAACGGCCCGGTGCTGGCTTTTTCCAATTCCCTCGGCACGGACTTCCGAATCTGGGACGAGATGGTCGCGCGGCTGGCCGGCGACTTCACCGTGCTGCGCTACGACACGCGCGGCCACGGCCTGACCGACGCGCCGGACGGTGCCTACACGATCGAGACCCTTGCCGACGATCTCGCCGCCCTGATCGCCCATGTCGGACTGACGAACCCGATCGTCGTCGGCCTGTCGATCGGCGGCATGGTCGCCCAGTCGCTTCACCAGCGGCACAAGGGACTCGCCAAGGGCTACGTCCTGATGGACACAGCTCACAGGATCGGCACCGAGGAGTTGTGGAACGGCCGCATCGCCGCGATCGAGAAGGGCGGCGTTCAAGCGCTCGCCACCCCGATCATGGAGCGCTGGTTCACGCCGGGCTACCGCTCGCCGGGCAATCCCGATTTTTCCGCCTATACCAACATGCTCGTGCGCACGCCGACCGCCGGCTATCTCGGCTGCTGCTATGCGCTGCGCGATGCCGATTACACCGAAAAGACCGCCGAGATGGACGCTCCGACCCTGTGCATCGTCGGCGATCAGGACGGCTCGACACCGCCCGATCTCGTGCGCCGGACGGCCGGTTTGATTGCCGGAGCACGGTTCGAGATCGTCCGGGACGCGGGACATCTGCCCTGCATCGAACAACCCGAGGTCACCGCCCAGCTCGTCGGTGATTTTGCGCGCGAGGTGTTCTTCGGCAAGCACGGTGCAGCGTCGACCGCGGCGTCGGCTGCCTCGTGAGCGCTTCGGTCTTCACCCATCCGGTGCTTGCCGGCCTGTTCGGCGACGAGGGGATCGAAAGCTATCTCGGCGCCGCGGCCGATATCGACGCCATGCTCGTTTTCGAGGTGGCGCTTGCCGAGGCCGGGAGCGAGGCAAATCTGATCCCGGCCGAATCCGCCGCCGCGATCAAGGCCCGCGCCGCGTCTTTCGTGCCGGACCTTGCCCGACTTGCGTCCGGCATGGCGCAGGACGGCGTTGTCGTACCGGCGCTTCTGGAGCAGCTTCGCTCCGGCCTCGACGAGCCGGCCGGTCGCGATCTCCACAAGGGCGCCACCAGCCAGGACGTCATCGACGCGTCGATGGCCATGCGCTTCCAGGGCATCTCCCTCGTGATCGACCGCCGGCTCGAGGCGCTCGTCGACGCCTTCGCCGGCTGGCGCATCCGCGACGGCGAGCGCGCCGTCATGGCCCACACCCGCATGCAGGCCGCCCGAACCGTGCGCTTTTCGCGCAAGCTTTCGTCCTGGTCCGATCCGCTGGTGCGCAGCCGTCTGCGCCGCGAGGAGATCGCGCCACGCGCCTTCGCCCTGCGCATGGGCGGCGCGACGGGCGACCGCTCCGGCTTCGGGCCGAACCCGGACGCGCTCTGCAACGCCGTCGCCGGCAAGCTGAAGCTGTGGCCGGCGCCGGCCGCGCTGCATTCGGAACGCGACGGCATCGTCGAATTCGCCGACTGGTTGTCGCTCGTCACCGGCGCGCTCGGCAAGTTCGGTGCCGATGTCACGCTGGCGCTGCAGTCGGAGGTCGGCGAGCTTGCGCTTGCCGGCGGCGGGGGGTCTTCGGCGATGCCGCACAAGAACAACCCCGTCGGCGCCGAACTTCTGGTGACGCTCGCTCGCTTCAACGCAACGCTCGTCTCGGGCCTGCACCATTGCCTGGTTCACGAGAACGAACGCTCGGGTCTCGGCCTGGTCGCTGGAATGGATGCTGCTGCCGCAAATGGCGATGGCCACAGGCGCGTCCACCCGCACCGCGCTCGACCTGCTCGGCAAGCTGTCGTTGCCTGCCGGTGTCGGAACGGACGGATCGGCGACTTGAACCGTGCCTCCGGCCGGGACGCCGTCGCTCGACGAGACGGCCGCCGTCGTGCTTTCGGGACGCCTGTTCGCTTGGACTGCGGCCGGGCGAACGGTTTCGGGCTCGTGCAGCAGCCCGTACGTTCCGAAGGCCGGGATCTTGATGGCCAGACGCCGCGGGTCGATGCCGGCGACGAGGCCGAACAAGTTCACCTCCAACCCGGATTTCCAGCCCACCACGACACCGGCATAGCCCCACAACGACAGCCGCATTTCCTTGCCGTCGGGGTCAATCGAGACGAGCGTCCAGTCGGTCGGATAGTCGCGTCCAACCGCCATGGAAGGCAGCGTCGCGTCGATGCCGGGCACCGCGCGCATGACGTAGGCGGTGAAGCTGTTGGAGTTGGGGCCGGGAAAGATCCGATAGCCGCCGCGCATGGCGAAGGGGTAGCCGGCGATCGCCGCGCGCACCTTCGGGATCAGCGCCTCGGCCTCCGCCCCGTGCTTCTCGACGACGATCTTCGGCAGGTTCGAATACCAGCGCCCGTCTGCCGGATAGCTGTTGCGGCGGATCGGATCGCCCCAGCCGACCTTGTCCCAGCGCTCGTAGCTCAATGCCCCCTTGTCCTTGACGACGACCCAGGAATGACCAGCCAGTGCGCCCTTCAACCCACCGGTGCGGGCTGCCAGGATATAGATCGCGGCCGCTTCATCGAGCGTCCGCCGCCGGCAGCACGCGCGCACTCGTCCAGTCGGCCTGGCTCCATGAGGCGGGATGGTCGCCCGTCGTCCAAAGCATTGCCGCGAGCGCAGCGGGCGCAACATAGACGATCAACAGGACCGCGAGGGGGACCTTCAACACGCGTGTGGATCCATTCGGGGCCTGACCAGGAGCTTGAGGTTCGAAGGTGGCGGGCTGTAATTCCGGCTGCTAGTGAACCGGGACGGCATATCATTCAACAATAAGATCGAGGCATCCCATGGAAAACCCGGTTCTCGTCGACGTGACCCGTGGCCGCATGGTCGAAAGCATGTATCGCGGCGCCTTTGCGCTCGTGAACGGGGCCGGCGACATGGTCGCCTCGGCCGGCGATATCGACCGCCCGGTGTTCCCGCGCTCGGCGGTCAAGGTGTTCCAGGCGATCCCGATGGTCGAGATGGGCGCCGCGGCCCGCTTTGCCCTCGAAGGCCGCGAACTGGCGCTGTGCTGCGCCTCCCATTCGGGCGAGCCCGAGCATGTGGCCTTGGTCACCGCGATCCTCGATCGCGCCGGCCTCGACGCGACCGCGCTGGAGTGCGGTTGCCACTGGCCTTTCGACGCGACGGTCGCCCGCGCGATGGCGGCGCGGGGCGAGGAGCCGACGCTGCTTCACAACAATTGTTCGGGCAAGCATGCCGGATTCCTCTGCACCGCGATCCACCGCGGCGAGGCGACCGAAGGCTATGTCGGCGAGAACCATCCGGTGCAGCTTCGCATCAAGGAGGTGATCGAGGATCTGACCGGTTACGCTCTCACACGGGACGTCTGCGGCACCGACGGCTGCTCGATCCCGACCTACGCCGCTCCGCTCAAGAGCTTTGCCCAAGGCTTCGCCAGGCTCGTGTCGGGCGCGAGCATCGAGCCCCAGCGCGCCGCGGCCGGACGGTCGCTGATCGACGCCTGCATGGCCCACCCCTTCGAGATGTCCGGCACCGACCGCACCTGCAAGACCCTGATGGAGGTCGCCCCCGGTCAGGTCTTCGCCAAGACCGGCGCCGAAGGCGTCTTCTGCGGCGCTCTCCCCCATCATGGCCTCGGCTTCGCCCTGAAGATCGACGACGGCACCAGCCGCGCCAGCGAAACGCTGGTCGCCGCCGTCATCGCCGAAGCGCTGAAGACCGAGGACGCGGCGCTGTCGGCGAAATTCGCGGAGCTTGCCGAGCGCACGCTGACGAATTGGGAAGGCATCGAGGTCGGCGCGGTGAAGGCGCGGGTGCGGTGAGCAGGTGCCGCGAGGGTCCGCAGCGCCGACAGTTCGAATGCGGCGTTCTTGAAAGAAAGGTACGGGCGATCTCGGGCGGTTCGTCCGTGCCTTTTCCGTATTACCTAGTTGAAACGGTAGGAGACCTTCGCCCAGACAGTGTGGAAGTCGACGTCGTCATCGAGTTGTCCCGTCGCCCGAACGATGCCAGCGGCATCGATAAGCGAGGCGCGTGAATCGTCGCTGCCGAGATTGGTGTAGAGATATTCTGCACCGAAGCTGAATTTCGGGGTCACCATGAATTCGGCACCGCCACCGATGGTGTAGCCGAAGCTATCCTCATCGTTGGAACTGACCGGCGTCAACCCCGTGACCATGACGGGTCGGTAGTCCTGCTTGACGTTTGCATAGGCAAGGCCGCCGGTTCCGTAGACGAGGATCGAATCGAAGGCGACACCGGCGCGGGCCCGCGCCGTGGCCAAGACGTCGATGCTGCGGGTGACCGACGACGAGCTGCCGAGCAACGTGGTGAAACCGCGGGTCTCACTGAAATCGGCATAGGACACGTCGGCGACAGCACCGACTACGAACGACCCGTATTGCACATCGTAGCCCACATGGACGCCGCCGACGAAACCGTTCTCGGACCGGTTCGAGAAGCTGGCAACGCCGTCGCTCGGCTGATTGAAGAGGCCGTCGACGTTGTTGTCGAGCAGGAGATTGTTGGTGCCGCTGGAAAAGATGCCGCCCGCCTGGCCGCCGACATAGAGACCTGACCATGGGTTAGACGCGGAGCCGACTTCCATGGCCGGTGCCATCACCGGGGCCATCGGCGCGTCGACGATGGCGTCGGCAGCGTCTGCCGTGTTTGCGCAAACCAAAAGGCCAAACAGTGCAATGAGTGTAGAGCGGCGCATCTTGCAAATTCCCTTGCTTAACTGTTGAAGGCCCCTGTTCATTCGGTATCGGGGCGGTTCGACCGACATCTTCGGTCGAACCAATTTTCATCTCCATGGTTAATCCTTTGCTAACGCCCAATTCGCGGACGCGTTAATCTCACCCATCTTACGAATACACCGAATAGGTGTGGCGATCCTGCATCACTGCCAGGCACCGTAGCGATGGGCAATGGCACGGAATCGCCACGCGAACGCCTTGTTCTGCAAATGGAGCGGCGCGAAGCTGTGTATTCGGCTGGGCAGCTGCCTTCGCTCTGATTCGCGAACTCGGCGGGGCTGCGTTGGCGTGCAAGCGGTGTGACCCCCCGTTCGGACGGCAGTCGGCGTTCCAACGTACTCTTGCCAACATGCAGACGAAGTCCGCTATCGAGCCGTGTGCGCCGTACCGACCCTCCTGATGGGCGTTAAGCGACGAATTCCCGGCCGTCAGACGGGCGCCGCTTTCATGTCCAATCGCTTTTCGGCCCTGAACTCCCCGCCCGGTCGCTCGTCTGAGCCAAGGCGGTCTTTGCCGGGGCCGCCCCGGACCGCCGTGATCGGCCGCCGCTGCTCGATCCCCGCGTGGCCGGCTTCTTCGCCGGCTTCAACCTGATCTCGACGCTGCCGCCCTCCGGGTCGTCGACCTCGAAGAGATCGGTCGAGCGCACGAGGTCGGAGAGCTTCTTGAAGCCGTAGGTGCGCGGGTCGAAGTCGGAGGCGAGATTGAGGAGCTGCTTGCCGAACTGGCCGAGATTCACCCAGCCATCCTCGGTGTCCATCTGGTCGATGACACGCTTGAGAAGATCGGCGGCTTCCTGCGGCTTGGCCAGCGGTGCTGGCTTGTCCTCGGCCTTGGCGGCGGGCGCGTTGCGGGCCGGAAGCAGGTTCTCGGTGTAGATGAAGCGGCGGCAGGCCTGCCGGAAGCTTTCCGGTGTCTTCTGCTCGCCGAAGCCGTAGACGTCGACGCCCTGTTCGCGAATGCGCGCGGCCAGCCGCGTGAAGTCCGAGTCGGACGAAACGAGACAGAAGCCGTCGAAGCGGCCGCTGTGCAGAAGGTCCATCGCGTCGATGACGAGGGTGATGTCGGAGGCGTTCTTGCCGGTCGTGTAGGCGAATTGCTGCTGCGGGATGATCGCGTGACGCGCCAGGAGATCGGCCCAGCCCTTGGAGCGCGAGCTGGAGAAGTCGCCATAGATCCGGCGAACGCTCGCTTCGCCGATCTTGGCGATCTCCTCGAACAGCCCGTCGGCGATGCGCGAGGAGGCATTGTCGGCGTCGATCAGGACGGCAAGGCGCTGGGTGCGGTCGGATCTCGGTTCGGACAAGGGATCATCCTCAAGGCTTGACGACCGTTCGGCTTCGAGCAGCCCATCACGCCCGTCCGATCTCGTCGATTTCGGGCGGTCTTGCCCATCCCTTCAGTCTTTCTGCGAGGTGGGGCCACTTGGCAAGCCCAGCCGATCGAGGATCGCCTCGGCGACGGCCCGCGGGGCCCTTGTTCCGGCCCTGACGGCCGCTTCGCCGTCCGTAATGCCGGCGCGCCACTCCGGCCCCGCGAGCACCCGGCGGCGCAGCGCCTCGTCGAGGCTCGTCCACAGCCAGCGCACCCGCTGCTCGGCCCGCCGCGCGTCGAAGGCCCCGTTGTCGCGGTGGATCGCGCCGAAGCGCTCGATCTCGCGCCAGATTTCGTCGAGCCCGGCGCCGGTCTGGCCGGAGATGGTCGTCACCGGCACGGTCCAGGCGGACGAGCGCGGCGACAGGATATTGAGCGCCGAGCGGATTTCGGAGGCGGCGCGGCGCGCCCGCTCGGCGTTGTCGCCATCGGCCTTGTTGATTGCGATGATGTCGGCGACTTCGAGGATGCCCTTCTTGATGCCCTGCAATTCGTCGCCGCCGCCGGGAATCATCAGGAGCAGCACCAGATCGACCATCTCCGAGACGGTCACCTCGGCCTGGCCGACGCCCATCGTCTCGACGAGGATCACATCGTAGCCCGCCGCCTCGCAAAGCTGCATCGTCTCGCGCGTCTTCGCCGCGACGCCGCCCAGCGTGCCGGAGGAGGGGGAGGGGCGAATGAAGGCCTTTGCGTCGACCGAAAGCCTCGCCATCCGTGTCTTGTCGCCGAGGATCGAGCCGCCGGTGCGAACCGAGGAGGGATCGACGGCGAGCACCGCCACCTTGTGGCCGCGCGCCGTCAGCATCGAGCCGAAGGCGTCGATGAACGTCGATTTGCCGACGCCGGGCACGCCCGACAGGCCGACGCGGATGGCGCTGCCCATCCTCGGTGCCAACCGGTCGAGAATGGCGGCTGCGATCAGCCGGTGGTCGTTACGGGTCGATTCGACCAGGGTGATCGCCTGTGCCAGCGCCGCGCGGCGCCCGCTTGACAGGTCGTCCGCAAGGCGGTCGGGATCGGATGTCTTGACCATGGTGTCCGTGTCGGACGAAAGGCCTACCGAACGCAAGTCCCTTCGGCAGGCCGCAAGGAACCGAAACGGCTAGAAGCTGCTCGTGACGTTCGTCACGGTCCCGTTGCCCGAGGGCCGGGAAACTTTCCCTTTCGCGCGCACATGAGGCTTTTGTGGCCCCCAACGCCTAGAGGTGACGCAACGGTTTTGCTATAGGTCCGTTGGTGAGGCATCGAGGATCGTCCGCGCTCGAGCGGTCGATCGCACTTTGGGAGAGTACCTATGGCCTGGAACAAGCCCGTTATCACGGAAGTCTGCGTCGCAATGGAAATCAACGGCTACATGCCGATCGAATTCTGATGTGACGACCAGTCATGACAGCCGCGGGTCGGAGAAATCCGGCCTGCGGCTTTTTGTTTTAGGATCCGCCGCGGGAGGCGGTTATCCACAGTGGAACTGCCTGTGTAGCGTTTGCCGGCTGTACTGGTCGGGCGACGATCGCGTGTCGGCTCGTTCGCAATCCTCGATCGCCGCGACCGCCGATGGCATCAACTGGTTGCTGCTCAACGCCTCTCCCGACCTGCGCGAACAGATCATGCGTTCGCCGCCGCTCTCGCCGCTTGCCAAGGCAGGTTCGGCCGGAGCGAGCGTCGATGCGCGCCGCGCGACCCCCTTCGGCGCGGTCCTCGTGACCAACGGCGACGTCGATCATGTCGCCGGCCTCCTGACCCTTCGCGAAAAGCAGTCGTTCGGCCTTTACGGCACGGCGGGTGTCCTCGGTATGATCGCCGACAATCCGATCTTCCAGGTGCTCGATCCGGCCCATGTCGAAAAGCGCCCTGTGGCACTGAACGAGGCGTTCGAGCCGGTGCCGGGGCTTCAGGTCGAGGTGTTTTCCGTGCCCGGCAAGGTGCCGCTCTATCTGGAGACCGAGACGGTCGATGTCGGCGAAGAGGGCGAGATGACCGTCGGCGTCAGGCTGACGGCCCATGGCCGCACCGCCTTCTACATTCCCGGTTGCGCCCACGTCCCCGATACGCTGCGCGACCGTGTGCGCGGCGCCGACGCGCTGCTTTTCGACGGCACCGTCTTCATCGACGACGAAATGCAGCGGGCCGGCGTCGGCGTGAAGACCGGGCGACGCATGGGGCATATGCCGATCACCGGGCCGATCACCGGGTCCATTGGGGGAGATGAAGGCGGCAGTCTGTCCGCCTTCGACGGTTTGGGAATCGGCCGGCGCACCTATATCCATATCAACAACACCAATCCGATCCTGATCGAAGGCTCGCCCGAACGCCGAACCGTCGAGGCGGCCGGATGGCAGGTCGCCGAGGACGGCATGGAGATCGCGCCATGATGGCGATGATGACCCGCGAGGAACTGGAAGCCGCGCTGCGCCGCATCGGCGAAGAGCGCTACCACCACCGTCATCCGTTCCAGCTGAAGCTGCAGAACGGCGAGCTGACGAGAGCGCAGGTGCAGGCCTGGGCCCTCAACCGCTATTACTACCAGTCGCAGATCCCGGTGAAGGACAGCCTGATCCTCGCCCGGTTGCAGACCGCCGAGCTTCGCCGCGAATGGCGCCAGCGCATCATCGATCATGACGGCACCGAAGCGGAGGGCGACATGCCGGCCCACCGCGGCGGCATCGAGAAGTGGATCGCGCTCACCGACGGCGTCGGCTTCGAGCGGCCTTACGTCGAATCCGGCATCGGCATCCTTACCGGCACGCGCTTCGCCGTCGACGCCTATGTGCATTTCGTCCGCGACCGCACGTTGCTGGAAGCGATCGCCTCGTCGTTGACGGAGCTGTTTTCGCCGAACGTCATCGGCATCCGCACGAAGGGCATGCTGGAGCACTACGATTTCATCTCGCCGGAAACGCTCGCCTATTTCGACAAGCGGCCCGTACAGGCCAAGCGCGATTCCGACTTTGCGCTGGACTATTGTCTCCAGCATGCGCGCCACCCGGAGGATCAGCTCGCCGTCCTCAACGCCCTGAAGTTCAAGTGCCACGTCCTATGGGCGCAGCTCGACGCGCTGATGCACGCCTATGTCGAGCCCGGCGCGCCGCCGCCGGACGCCTGGCGGCCGGGCGAGGCGATGCGCGAAGGATGGACTGGATGAGCGGACTTTCCGACGACACGGTGCCGAAGCTGCCGCACGGGGTGAAGTTTCGTGAGGACAAGACCCGCGGCGGTTTCATCCTGATCGGCCCTGAGCGCATCTTCAACGCCGACGGCGTCTCGACCGAAATCCTGAAGCGCGTCGACGGCACCACGTCGATCGCCGGTATCGTCGCCTCGCTCGCCGAGGTCTTCGCGGCCGATCCCGCAACGATCCGGCCGGATGTCGAGTCCTTTCTCGTGGATCTCTCCGACAAACAGATGGTGACCCTATGAACGAGGTCGTCTTCCCCTCTCCGGGCTTCTCGCCCGGCACCGAAACGGCCCTCAAGCCCGTGCCGGCGCCACCGCTGGGGCTTTTGGCCGAGCTCACCCATCGCTGCCCTCTGCGCTGCACCTATTGCTCGAACCCGATCGAGCTCGACCGCAAATCGTCCGAGATCGACACCGAGACCTGGAAGCGCGTCTTTACCGAGGCCGCCGAGCTCGGCGTGATCCATCTCCATCTTTCGGGCGGCGAGCCGACGGCCCGCAAGGACATCGTCGAGCTGACGAAACACGCCTGCGATGTCGGCCTCTACACCAATCTCATCACCTCCGGCGTCGGCGTCTCGAAGGCCCGGCTCGACGCGCTCTACGACGCCGGCTGCGACCACATCCAGCTCTCCCTGCAGGGCGCCAACGCCGCGATCACCGAACTGGTCGGCGGCTACAAGGGCGGCTTCGAGAAGAAGGAAGCTTTCGCGAGGGCCGTCGTCGCGCGCGGTTTTCCGCTGACCCTCAACGCCGTCATCCACCGCCAGAACATCCATCAGGTGCCGGCGATGATCGACAAGGCGGTCGCTTTCGGCGCCAAGCGGCTGGAGATCGCCCACACCCAGTATTACGGCTGGGCGCTGAAGAACCGGGCGCAGCTGATGCCGGCGCGCGAGGATGTCGACCGCACCATCGGCGAGGTCGAGGAGGCGCGCGAGCGCCTCAAGGGCGTCCTCGTCATTGATGCGGTCTTCCCGGACTATTACGCGAAATATCCCAAGCTGTGTAACGGCGGGTGGGGCGCGCGCACGCTCTCGGTCACGCCTGCCGGCAAGGCGCTGCCCTGCCACGCCGCCGAGACCATCGGGCATCTCGATTTCTGGACCGTGATGGAGCACTCGCTCGCCGACATCTGGGCATCCTCGCCGGCCTTCGAGGCCTATCGCGGCAAGGACTGGATGAAGGAACCCTGCCGATCCTGCGAGCGCCGCGAAATCGACTTCGGCGGCTGCCGCTGCCAGGCGCTGGCGCTGACCGGCGATGCGGCCAACACTGATCCTGCCTGCATCAAGTCCGATCTCCACGCCCGCCTCGGCGCGATCGCCATGACGGAATCAGCTGCGGTGGTCGATCCGGGCGCGGCGAGTTATCGCGGCTTTCGCGCCGGCTGAACCGTATGCGGCGACGATGCCGACAGCCGATTTTCGCCCGGTTTGCAGTGTCGATTCCAAAGAAGCGAAAGCTCGATCCCGACCTCAAATCTACAGCCAGTTCTTGTAGCGAAAGAAGGCCATCGGCAGCACCGCTGAAATCACCATCAGACCGAGTGCGTAGGGATAGCCGAAGGTCCAGCCGAGCTCCGGCATGTTCTGGAAGTTCATGCCGTAGATCGAAGCGATCAACGTCGGCGGCAGGAAGGCGACGGCGGCCACCGAGAAGATCTTGATGATCGCGTTCTGCTCGATCGAAATCATGCCGACGGTGGTGTCGAGAAGAAACGTCGTCTTGTTGGACAGGAAGGAGACGAAATCGTTGAGCGACTGGACGTCGCGGGCCATCGCCTTGACCCGTGGCTTGGCGTCCCTGCCGCCTGGCTTGCGCCGATCGATAGCCATTTGCAGAAAGGGCAGGAGCCGATCGATGGTCGCCAGGCTCTCGCGGACGCGGGAGGTCAGATCGCCGGCCGCGCCGATCCGCCTGAGGAGCGACTTGAAGTCATCCGTGCCCGTCGGCTTCTTGCGGGTCGACGAAGCGAAAATGTCGTCGCCGGTCTTGTCGAGATCGGCGGAAACCGCCTCCAGGAGGTCGGCGACCCGGTCGATGACCGTTTCCAGGAGGCCGATCAGGACGAGGTCCGCGGTCGGCGAGCGGTCCTTGGCAGCAGACGTCTTGGCCGTCGTCCCGGCCGGAATCGCGCCGCCTTCGGTGATGTCGCCCGTCGCGCCGGCGCCGGTCGTCCCCTCCTCGGAAAAGAACGGCTCCGCTATCGGGTCTGAGGCGGACGGTGTCGTTTCGGAGACGTCGGGGGGCGGGTCGGCCTTCGCCGTCGCAGGGGGAGTGGGCGCGGACCCCGCATGGTCGCGGCACAGCTTGCTGGCGAAGATCGCAAAGCTCTTCGGCTCGCTGTAGCGCAGCGTGACCAACCGCTTCTTGGCCAGCATGAAGGTGACCGGCGCGAAGGACGGCCGACCGCTGTCGAGCCCGAAGACCACGGAGGCCGTCATGAAGTCCGCGCCGTCCTCCGAATAGAGCCGGCTCGACACCTCGATCTCGACCATCTCCTCGCGGGTCGGTACGTCGATGGCGCAGAGCGCCTCGACCGCCGCGACCTCTTCCGGTTGCGGGTTGAGGAGATCGATCCAGACCGCTGCGCTGGGCAGATCGCCCGCCGAAACGGTCACGGCCTTCATGTTCGGACCGTTCGGAACATAGGCGGTGATCAAGGCCGCTCCTCCGTGAAGTCGCGAAACCAGCGCGCCGCGTTCTCCTCGCTGACCGCACCGGCCGCGACATCCATGACGAATTGATACAAAAGCGCTTCGCTGGCCGTCAGTTGATAGCCGTTCTTCATCAGGAAGATCGCCGCGACGACGATTGCCGTGCGCTTGTTGCCGTCGATGAAGGGGTGGTTGCGCGCAAGGCCGTAAAGATAGGCCGCGGCGAGATCGAACACGTCCGGCTCGCCATAGGCCGCCTTGTTCTCCGGCCGGTCGATCGCGGATTCCAGCATGGTCTGGTCGCGAATACCCGCCGCTCCGCCGAAGCGTTCGAGTTGCTGCTGATGCACGATCTCGATGCTCTGGCGCGAAACCCAGCGCCAGCTCATTTGGCGAGTTTGCTGAGCGCGTCGCGATATTTGTCCATGATCTCGCGAGCCAGCGTCATCTCTTCCTGCTGCTCGCCGTTCTCTCGAATGAGACTGAGGGAGCTTCCGTTTCGGACTGCGCGCAACCGATCGCCGGACGTCCAACCCATCTGGTCAAGGGTTTCCTTCGGCAGGATGACGCCCTCGGAATTGCCGATCTTGCGAATTACGGTGTTCATGGCGCGCTCCATTGTGTCTGCCAAATAGTTATAACTATCGTTGATCCTTAGGGATCGCAAGACACACGAGAATCTCGGCCCGACGATCCCAGCCGCAAACCTCTACTCCGCCGCAAGCCACCCATGCCCCAGATGCGCCGAAAGCTTCTTCAGAAGGTTTTCCGCTGCGTCCGCGACGACGGTCCCCGGCAGGAAGATTTCGGCCGCGCCCGCCTTGCGCAGGGCCTCGACGTCCTTCGGCGGGATGACGCCGCCGACGACGATCATGATGTCCCCGCCGCCCTCGCGCTCCAGTGCCGCCTTGAGCTCGGGCACCAGCGTCAGGTGTCCGGCCGCCAGCGACGACGCGCCGACGATGTGGACGTCGTTCTCGACGGCCTGCTTCGCCGCTTCGCCCGGCGTCTGGAAGAGCGGGCCGATATCGACGTCGAAGCCGAGATCGGCGAAGGCCGAGGCGATCACCTTCTGGCCGCGGTCGTGGCCGTCCTGGCCCATCTTGGCGACGAGGATGCGCGGTCGCCGCCCCTCCGCTTCCGCAAAGGCGGCGCTCATCGCCTGGATTTTTTCGATGCGCTCGGACATGGCGCCGGCCTCCCTCTTGTAAACACCGGAGATCACCTGCGAGGTCGCGACGTGCCGGCCGAAGACGGCCTCCAGCGCGGTGGCCATCTCGCCGACGGTCGCCTTGGCGCGGGCCGCGGCGATCGAATGTTCGAGGAGGTTGCCGCCGTGCCCGGCTGCTTGCGTCAGCGCGTCGAGAGCGGCCTTGGTCGCCGTTTCGTCGCGCTCGGCGCGCAGCGTCTTCAGCTTCTCCAGCTGCTCGCGGCGCACAGCGGCATTGTCGACCGACAGGACGTCGATCTCGTCGTCCTTCTCGTTCCTGAACTTGTTGACGCCGACGACGGTCTGCGCGCCGGAATCGATCCGCGCCTGGGTCTTGGCGGCGGCCTCCTCGATGCGCAGCTTCGGCAGGCCCTTTTCAATCGCCTTCGCCATGCCGCCGAGCTCTTCGACCTCGGCGATGTGTGCCAGCGCCTTCTGCGACAGAAGATGCGTCAGTCGTTCCACATGGGCCGAACCGCCCCACGGGTCGATCGGCCTTATTGTGCCGCTTTCGCGCGCCAGAACGTGCTGCGTGTTGCGGGCGATGCGAGCGGAAAACTCGCTCGGCAGGGCCAGCGCCTCGTCGAGGGCGTTGGTGTGCAGCGACTGGGTGTGCCCCTGGGTCGCCGCCATCGCCTCGACGCAGGTGCGCACGGCATTGTTCATCACGTCCTGCGCCGTCAGCGACCAGCCCGAGGTCTGGCTGTGGGTGCGCAGCGACAGCGAGCGCGGGTCCTTGGGCGAAAAGTTCTTCCGCATCAGATGCGCCCAGACCAGCCGCCCGGCGCGCAGCTTGGCGACCTCCATGAAGAAGTTCATGCCGACGGCCCAGAAGAACGACAGGCGCGGCGCGAAGCGATCGATGTCGAGCCCAGCGGCAACGCCGGCGCGGGCGTATTCGATGCCGTCTGCGATGGTATAGGCGAGCTCCAGATCGGCCGTCGCCCCGGCTTCCTGCATGTGGTAGCCGGAAATGGAGATCGAGTTGTATTTCGGCATGTTCTTCGAGGTATAGTCGAATATGTCCGAGATGATCCGCATCGAGGGGGCCGGCGGATAGATGTAGGTGTTGCGGACCATGAACTCCTTGAGGATGTCGTTCTGGATGGTCCCGGAAAGATCTTTCTGCGCGACGCCCTGCTCTTCGGCGGCGGCGATGTAGAGCGCCATGACCGGCAGCACCGCGCCGTTCATCGTCATGGAAACACTCATCTCGTTCAGCGGAATGCCGTCGAAGAGCTGGCGCATGTCGATGATCGAATCGATTGCCACGCCGGCCATGCCGACATCGCCGCCGACGCGCGGATGATCGCTGTCGTAGCCACGATGGGTGGCGAGATCGAAGGCGATCGACAGGCCCTTCTGACCGGCCTTGAGGTTGCGCCGGTAGAAGGCGTTGGACTCGGCGGCGGTCGAAAAGCCGGCATATTGCCGGATCGTCCAGGGCTTTTCGACATACATGGTCGGGTAGGGCCCGCGCAGGTAGGGCGCGATGCCCGGCAACGTGTCGAGGAACGGCAACGCCGAAATTGCCTCCGGCCCGTTCGATCCGCCGATCGAAATGCCCTCCGGCGTTTCGAAAGACGTCGTGCCACCCTCTGCCGGTGCCGAAACTGTCGGCCGCGACCACTCTCGCGCCGAAAAGTCCGGGATCGTCGGCTTTTGCGTCGTGCTCATCGGCCGTCTCCCGAATGTTCCAGCGTCTCGCTCAGGCGATGGGGCAGAAGTCGCTCGCAGCGCATGTCGCTGCCGGACGCGGCATAGGCCGGCGGCATCGTGCGGGCGTGGCGTCCCGCAAGCAGATGATGCTCTCGCTCTTCGTCGAGCGTATAGATCGAGGCACCGATCAGCGGCCGTTCTCCCGCCTCGACCGCGGCGACCCGCATCCTGGCCGTCTCGGCGATCCGCGTCTGCAGCGCGCCGGCCTGCAGGCTGGCGAAGATGCCGCCCTCGCGTTCGATCTGCCGAAACGCGTTCCAGCCCGCCTCCGCCTGGCGATCCGTCAGCCCCTCGATGCCGCCCGAGCCGCAGGCCGGATCGTCGACCTCGGCGAGATGGCACTCTTCGAGGAGAATGAGTTGCGTGTTGCGCGCCAGCCGCCGTGCGGCCATGTCGGGCAACCCGAGCGGCAAGGTGTGCGGCAGGACGGTCACACTATCGGCGCCGCCGGTGCCCGCCGCGAAGCCTGCGATCGTCGAGCGCAGGATGTTGGTGTGCGGATCCTTCGCCGAGAGCATGCGGAAGGAGGTCTCGGCATGGACGCGGCAGGGCAGGGGCTCGGCCTCGCCGCAATCCTGAAGCACCTTCGTCCAGAGCAGGCGCAGCGCCCGCAGCTTGGCGGTCTGTTCGAACTGCCGCTGGTCGACGGCGACGGTGAAGCCGATCGCGCGGGCCGCCTCGGCGACCGACATTCCTGCATCGGTCAGCGACCGCAGATAGGCAAGCGCTCCGGCGAGGATCACCCCGAGCTCCTGGCCGTCGCTCGCCCCGGCCTCGTGGAACACCCGGCCGTCGGCCTCCGCGATCAGCCCCTTGAAGCCCGACGCGCGCATCGCCCTCGTTGCATGGCCGCAATGGCGGTGGAATTCGCCCGCATCGCCCGGAAACCCGCCAAGAAAGGCGAAGGGCCCGATGCCGTCGAGGCAGAGATCGATCCTGAGGTCTTCGAAGACGAGACCGCGCGCCCTGGCGAGCGAGCGCAGTGCGTCGACCGTATGGCGGCCGTCGAGATAGGGCTCGATCCGCAGTGTGATCATCTCCAGCGCCACGCCGTCGAGGGCGCGCGACAGCGCCTCCTTGCCCGCCGGCAGGCCGAAACCGCGCGCCGAGGCGGAGCCTGCGATGGCCAGCGACAGACCGCTCGCGCCGCCTTGGAGATCGGCGAGCGCATGGGCGTTGGCGCGCTCGGGGTCCGGATCGTCGATCGGCTGGACGACGGTCCACGCACCGTCATGGGCGGACGGGATCGGCCGAACGTCCAGGCGGCGTGAATAGAGCGGCTCAATCAGGAAGCCGTCCTCGGATCGGGCCGAAAGGCTTTCGAACGGCTTGCCATTCAGCCCCTTTTCGGCCAGCGCCCGCCAATCTTCGATGGTTGCGGGCGCGAAGGCGCCGGCCTTGATCGTCATGTCGTCCATGTCGCCTCCCTCCCTCGACGGGTTCTATGTCGGACAGATAACGCTCTTGGCGAAACAGGAAAATGCGTTCTCCGTCGAATCCTTCCGACGGACACGGTGCGCCTCGGCGGACACGGTGTGTCGAAACCTCAGCGGAGCCGAACGCTCAACTGGTCGGGACGATCGCGTCTCTGGGGGCGGTCAGCGTCCACACGACGCCGCTTGGCGCGTACGCCATATCGACGGTGCCCGACAGACCGCGCGAGGTCATCTTCTGTGTCACCAGCGTGCCGAAGCCGACATGCTTGGGCTCGACGACGGTTGGCCCGCCGCTCTCGCGCCAGGTCAGCTGCAATTCTTCCGCCAGCGACCATGTGATATGAACCTGGCCGATCTCGTTCGATAGCGCGCCGTATTTGGCGGCGTTGGTCGCCAACTCATGCAGCGCCAGACCAATGGTCTGGGCGGCGGTGGGGTTCATTTCGACGTCCGGGCCAGCAAGGGAGATCTGGTCGCCCCCGGCGCCGAAAGCCTTCAGCTGTGTCGCCACGAGATCGGCAAGCATGGCGCTTTCCCAGCCGCGCCCGGCCAGAAGATCGGCCGAGCGCGCCAGCGAACTCAAGGCTTCCGACAGCGTCGCCAGGAACTGCGTCGTGTCCGAGCTTTCCTTCGCAGCGCGCCGGGCGATGGCGGCGATCAGCGCATACTGGTTCTTGGCGCGATGGGTCATCTCGCGCATCAGGAAGCGGTTCTGCTCCTCGGCCTCGCGGCGCTCGCGGGAGGCCTGGGCGAGCACCTTGGAGACCACGCCGATCTCGGCGATGTCGGTGCTGATGGTCATCGCCGGTTCGCCCTTGCCGATTGCTTCGGCCTGCTCGGACAATTGCAGGATCGGCGCGGCGATACGGCGGCCGAAGACGATGCCGAGCATGACCGAGAACAGCAAAAGCAGCGTTCCGGCGCTGATCAGGAGCAGCCAGGAGCGCATGATCGGTCGCACGATGACGGCGTTGGGCACGGCGAGTGTCGTCGTCCAGCCCGATAGGCTTGAGACGGTCGAGGCCTCGATGAGGTCGTTGCCCATCTTGGCGCCCAGCGTGTCGATGATCGACGGGTTGGTCTGCGTCGTGCCGCGGCTAGACCGCATCTGCCCGCCGCGGGTGAAGGCGGCGAAAACCTGCTTGCCGTCGCCGTCGCGGATCACGGCCGACCAGGCCGTCGGCAGATTGCGGTCGGCGATGACCTTGTCGAGATTCTCCGTCGCTTTGCTGATCACCAGGACATAGGGCACGTCGCCGTCGATGATGACCGGTACGGCGACGTGGAACATGAACTTCTGGCTCGTCTGCCCGAAAAACACGCCGGAAACGATCGGTCGCCGGGTTGCGAAGACCTGTTCGATCGCGTCGCTGTGGGATGCAAGGACAGCCGGCGAGGGATAGGGTTGCAAGGTCGAGACGATAACGCGGTCGGTCTTGTCGATCAGGGCCGCGACGGTATCGGTTTCGCGCAGCGCCGCAATTGTGCGATCGTGGAAACCCGACAACTCGCCTCCGGCCAGCGACGGCGAGGACGCCAGAACCTTGCCGGTCGTCATCATCGAGGAAATCTCGCGATCGACCGCATTGGAAATGATTTCGGCGGTGTCGTTCACCTGTGCGGCAGCAATCTCCCGTTGTTGCTCGGAAAACTGCAGAATCAGGAATGCGCTGAACAAAAGCGCGGGGATCAAGACGATCAGGCCGAACAGAACGAGATGGGCGAGCAGAGGCGGCCGTCGGAAGAACCGCGACAGCTTCTGGTTTCTCGCCCGCCGCGGCGCCGTCACAAGAGACCGCATCCGGGCCGACAAAGACCGCGTGGCGTCCGCATCGACGCTCATGATCGTATCGACATCTCGCAGCACCCCCATGCGCCGCGCCCCTCAACACCCGCCGAACTGAAACCGGGCGGACTTCGTATAAACCATATGACGAACGAAACGGAATGGCGACTCGCCAAATTGGCAGGCGGCTGTCTTCTCGTCAGGAATCCGGGCCGGCCCGAAGCGACGGCCGAATGGCTCCGTCCCCTCGGTGTTGGCCCAGCCCGGTCCAATCCAGTGCCTCCGATCGGCGTCGAACGCGTAAAGCGCGGCGTTCCACAGGAGTGGATGCAGTCAAACGTATTGCGACAGTCCGGGAACTGACGACAGCGCCTTGTCGACGGTCTCCGGGTCCGAATGCTGCTTGGCGAAGGCGACGAGATCCTGGGCGACGGTCTTGATTTCGCCCATGCCGAGGCCGAGACCCATCAGCTTGGCGCCGAGGCCCATGATGCCGCCGCCGCCGCCGACCGAACTGGCAGCGCTCATCAGCCCGCCCATAAAGCCACCACTCCCGCCGCCGTCGCTCGCTCCGGCACTGGCCATCGCCTCTTCGGTGCCGGGCGTGTCGGCGATCATCTTGCCGACGGCCGGGTCGTCGCCCTCCGTCTGGATGAAGGCCAGGATGTGCCCGACGGCGGTCCTGGCCGTCTCGGGATCCAGACCGGTCTTGGCGGCGATCTTGGCGAGCAGGGCTTCCATAATTGTGTCCTTCGAAACGGTGCGATCGACGGGCGCGCAAGGTGCCCTTTCTCATCAAACTTGGGTCCGTGCGCTGCAGAAATCAACGCTGCGGCGGCGACGATCGGCCTCGTGCCGCCCTGTGCGGTCCCGGTATGGCTTCAGGAAAGCATCCATGAGATGCCACACGATATCTTTTGCGGCGCCTTCGACCTTTCGCGCGTTCCCGTCCTTCAAAGCGTTGCGCCTGCCCGCGCGCTGCACGGCTTGTCGCCAACGACGGCGCAGTTGTAGTGTCCGCCGCAACTGGAACGAGGGCCACGCGACATGCTGGAAGACGGTAAGGTGTTCATCGGCGCAAGCCGCGACCCGAAGGATGCCATCAAGAAGGGCGAATATCTTGAACTGAAGCGCGCCAACCGACACGGCCTCGTCACCGGCGCCACCGGCACCGGCAAAACGGTGACGCTGCAGATTCTGGCCGAGGGCTTTTCCGAAGCCGGGGTCCCCGTGTTCTGCGCCGACGTCAAGGGCGACCTGTCCGGCATTGCCATGCGCGGCGAGGACAAGGACTTCCTGACCAGGCGCGCCGAGGAGATCGGCCTCGAGCCTTATTATCACGACTTCTATCCTACGGTGTTCTGGGACATCTTCGGCGAGAAGGGCCACCCGATCCGCGCCACCATCTCCGAGATGGGACCGTTGCTGCTCGCGCGCCTGATGAACCTGTCGGAAGCCCAGGAGGGCGTCCTCAACATCGTCTTCAAGATTGCCGACGAACAGGGCATGCTGCTCCTCGACCTCAAGGATCTGCAGGCGATGCTCGCCCACGTCGCCGAACACGCCGATGAGGTCTCCAGGCTCTACGGCAATGTCGGCAAATCCTCGGTCGGCGCCATCCAGCGTTCGCTGCTGATCCTGGAGCAGCAAGGCGCGGAGGCCTTCTTCGGCGAGCCGGCGGTCAAGATCTCCGACCTGATGCGCACCGATCGCGACGGCCGGGGCTATGTCAACGTGCTCGCGGCCGACAAGCTGATGATGAACCCGCGCCTCTACGCGACCTTCCTCCTGTGGCTCCTGTCGGAGCTCTTCGAGGAACTGCCGGAGATCGGCGACCCGGAAAAGCCCAGGCTCGTCTTCTTCTTCGACGAGGCGCATCTGCTGTTCGACGACGCGCCGAAAATTCTCGTCGACCGGGTCGAGCAGGTGGTCAAGCTGATCCGCTCCAAGGGCGTCGGCGTCTATTTCGTCACCCAGAATCCGCTCGACATGCCCGAGGGCGTTCTCGCCCAGCTCGGCAACCGCATCCAGCACGCGCTGCGCGCCTACACGCCGCGCGAGCAAAAAGCGGTGAAGTCGGCGGCCGAGACCTTCCGCGCCAATCCCGAATTCGACTGCTTTGAGGTGATCACCAAACTCGGCGTCGGCGAGGCGCTGGTCTCCACCCTCGACATGGATGGCGTGCCCTCCGTCGTCGAGCGCACGCTGATCCGCCCGCCGGCGGCGCGCCTTGGCACGATCACCGACGCCGAGCGCCGTGAGGTGATGGCCAAAAGCCCCGTCGCCGGCCAGTACGACTTGGCGATCGACCGCGAATCCGCCTACGAGATGCTGAGCGGCCGCGCCGAGAACAAGCTGAAGGAAGAGGAAGAGCAGCGCGCCCGTGAAGCCGAGGCCGACGACGCCCGCCGCGCCGAGTCCAAACGCCGGGCGGACGCTGCCAGCCGCCGGGCCGAGGAGCCCGAGGAAAAGCCGGTCCGCCGCACCCGCACCGGCTTCCAGCTGCCCGATTTCGGCCTCGGCGGTGGGGGCCGCGACGACACTCGCGACGTCGAGGAAGACGACGACCGGGACGCCATGCCGCGCCGCCGCTCCCCGGCCCCGCGCCGCAGCCGGTCGTCCGGCTACCAGCGCCAGACGGTGACCGAGACGATCATGAAGCAGGTCGGCCGCACGGTGGCCTCAACGGTGACGTCGGCCATTTTGCGGGGAGTCCTCGGCTCGCTGAAGCGGGGCCGCTGATCAAAAGTCCGCTCGAACGCGCTCGACGGCAAATCCGGTCGCCGGTGCGGCGTCGCACGAAAGACGAACCGCGAATGGTCGGCAGGGGTCAAGGGGGCAGGGGCGGGTCAAGTCGAACGCGCTGTAACCGCCGTCGACCGTGCAGCCATGCGGTTTTGAATGCGCGAACTGCGATCACGGCTTTGCGATTGCCCCGTGGCTCCCCATCTTCGGGAAAAGCTCATTTCTGAAAGGCCCTCGTCATGGAACGCAAATCCACTCTAACATCCTATATTCTGTGGGCCCTGGGCCTCGTCCTCGTTTGCGGCCTGCATCGCTTCTATCTCGGCCGGCCCTGGACAGGGCTGTTGTGGCTGGTGACCGCGGGGCTCCTCGGCATCGGTCAGATCATCGACCTGTTCCTCATTCCCGGCATGGTCCGCAACGAGAACCTGGAAGGTCGCCTCCACGACATGGAGCGGGGCCGCGACCGCCTCAGCTGAGCGCTCGCAACGACACCGCAAACGAAACGGGCCGAAGCGCGTGCCGCGCCGGCCCGTTTTCTTTCCAGATGCGGTCAGGCCAGATGGGGTCAGGCCACCGATCAGCCCGCGATCAGTGCCTTCGGCTGCCATCCGGCGGCCTCCAGGTCGGCCCTGGCCGGCGTGCGGTTCGTCAACATCACCGCATGCAGATCGGCCGTCGTGTCGGCCTTTCCGCGCCCGAGCGCCGCGGCGACCTTGCCATCCTTGACGTAGAAGGCGGTGTAGCTGCCAGCCTCGAGGTCACCTTCGACATGGACCTCGTCGAACCCCTTGGCGTGGCCGACATAGTGGATCGGGCCATACTGCGCCGACCAGAAGAACGGCACGCCGTCGAACGGCTCGGCATGTCCCAGCATGGCTCGGGCCGCATGGCGACCGTGCTGCTCGGCGACCCGCCAGTGCTCGATGCGGGTCGGATAGCCCTGTCCGGCGAGCGGGAACATCGCGACGTCGCCGCCGACATAGAGACTGGGGTTCAGCGAAAGATCTGCGCTGACGATGACTCCATCCGAAGCGCCTTCGCCGAAGATGCGCGTGCGCGGCCTGGCGCCGACGGCAATCAGCACCACGTCGGCCTTCAGCCGCTCGCCGCTTTCCAGATGCACATGGGAGACGGCGCCTTCGTCCTCCGCCAGCGCGGCGACCTTGGCGTTGGTCTTGACGACGACGCCCTTGTCACGGTGCTGTTTCGTGATCTGGCTGGCCACCGCCTCGCCGAACTGCGACTGGAAGGGCAGCGGGTCCTGCGAGATGACGGTGACGGTCTTGCCGTTCTGGATCATCGCGGCCGCCGCTTCCATGCCGATGAAGCCGGAACCGACGATCACAACGTCGTTCGCATCGCCGACCGCCTCCTTCAGCTTTTTCGCATCTGTGTGGGTGCGCAGGGTGAAAACGTTGGGCAGGTTCGAATTCTTCAGCGGCAGGGTTGCGGCATCGCTGCCGGGCGCGGCGAAGCAGCGGTCGTAGGCCAGCCCCTCGGCGGGCGCTTCGTGGCCGCCATGGAAGTGGATTACGCGGTTTTCGACGTCGATATGATCGACCGCCGCGTCGATCCGCTCGACGCCGATCTGCGCGATGCCACCGCCGTCGAGAAGGGGCAGATCGTTTTCGCCGGACTTGCCCTGCAGATAGGTCTTTGACAGGGCGGTGCGGTCATAGGGCGTCTCGCCCTCTTGCGTGATCATCAAGATACGGCCGGCAAAGCCGCCACGCACCAGTTCCTGGGCGCAGGCCAAGCCCGCCGCACCGGCGCCGATGATCGCAAAGACCTCCGAGCCGCCGGTCTTGCGGGCATCCACCGGCACCTCCGGCGTATGCTCCCCTGCGCCGTCGGGAATCTCCACATGTACGCGTCCGCCCTCGACCGTCGTCTCGAAGCGATTCAGGCAGCCCTGACCGGGCGGCTCGTCGTGGGCACCGGTCGCAAGGTCGAAGACCGCGTGGTGCCAGGGGCAGATGACCCTGTTGCCGACCCGTGTCCCGTTCTTCAGCGGCGCGCCCTTGTGGGTGCAGGTGGCGCCCGTCGCCATCACGGCATCGCCGTCGCGGGCGAGCAGAATTTTCAGGCCGCCGGCCTCTATCTCCGTAAGGCCGTCCTTCGGCAGATCGGCAAGTGCGCAGATATCGTGTTGCATGGTCCGTCCCTTTTCGTGTCTTCGCTCGCGTTCGGGCCGGTGTCTGGTCGGCGGGCAACGAAGCCTTGGCGCCGGCCTCAAGAATGGCCGCGGAGCGGTTTTCGAAAGTCTGAGGCCCAACGGCGGCGCAGCGCGCCCGTTCCGTTCAATCTGTGGTTTACGCGGCGGTCAGCCTGCGCGCGCTTTGCCGCAACTGCACGGACCCGCGATCAGCCGGCTGTTCGGGCAAGCCCGGCGCTGGAGGGGCTGGGGTTGGCAGAAAAGCACAAGGCGGTCGTCTGAGAGGAGAAAAGGCGCCCTCGACGCGAAGAAGGCGGGGACCAGCCCCGCCTTCTTCAAATCTCCGCGATGGCGGTATTTTTGCAGCTTACGCGATGCCGGTCTGGCGCACGACGATTCTCGTGCCGGACGGAACGCGGTCGTAGAGATCGATAATGTCCTGGTTCGTGAAACGGATGCATCCGGACGAGGCGTTGGTGCCGATCGTCCAGTATTCCGGTGACCCATGCAGGCGGTACAGCGTGTCCTTGCCATCCTCGAAGATGTAGAGCGCGCGCGCGCCGAGCGGGTTGCCGAGGCCCGGATCCATGCCGTCGGCGAACTTTCCGAGCTCCGGCTGGCGGTCGATCATCTCGCTCGGCGGGGTCCAGGTCGGCCACTTCTTCTTCCACTGGATGACGCCGTTGCCGCCCCAGGCGAAGCCCGCGCGACCGACGCCGACGCCGTAGCGCATCGCCCGGCCGTTCGGCAGGGTGAAGAAAGCGAACTTGTTCGGCGTGTCGATCACCACGGTTCCGGGTGCCTCGCCGGTCGTGTTGTCGACCTCCTGCCTGTAATAGCGCGGATTGATGCGCTTGAGGTCGATGCCGGGGATATTGTAGCCGTCATCGACCTTCGGGCCGTACATCGCCAGATATTTCGGGTCGAAGCGCGCGCCGGCGCGCGGCGAGGGATAGGGCGAGACGCCGCCGATGCGGGCGCGCGGCTCGCTCGTGCAACCGGTGACGGCAGCGGTAGCGCCCAGTCCCAGGCCGATCAGGAGCTTGCGCCGCGAGAGGATATTGGAGGGTAAGTCGGTCATTGATCCAGCCTTGGAATGGGTCGCTCGGTTCGATCGCGCCGACCGGGCGTTTTTGTCATTGGCCCGAAAACTTTCGCGAAGCTCGCCCGGTTCCCGCAGTCGCGCTTGCAGTCGCAATCTTGTGACCAAAACGACACAGAATAGCAATGGACCTACCCGCTGGTTCTCCTCTGGAAGACAGCGCCTGCTTGAATGCGCATAAAGGCGGCGGCGTGACGTCTTAAAACAACGTCGGCAGGCTTTTCAGGTCAGGCAGGACGGCGCTCGGCGGCAGGTCGAGATATTCGTCCGGTTCGCCCGAGCGGTTGATCCAGACCGTATTGAAGCCGAAGGCGGTCGCGCCGGCGATGTCCCAGCGGTTCGACGACTGGAAGGACACAGCGTCCGGGTAGAGCCGAAATTGCGTCGTCACCAGATCGTACATGGCCGGCGCCGTCTTGTAGGCGCGACAATCCTCGGCCGAAAACACCGCGTCGAACAGATCCTCAATTCCAGCCGCACGCACCGCGCTCGCCAGCATGGTGCGCGAGCCGTTGGACAGGATCGCCAGCCGCGCGCCGTCGTTCTTCAAGGCCCTCAGCGTTGCGGGCACCTCGTCGAAGGTGTCGAGATCGCGGTATGCTTCGAGCAGGGTCGAGCGCAGTCCCTGGTCGACGGACGGCACCTTCTGGAAGGCGTAATCGAGCGCATCCTCCGTCAGCTGCCAGAAATCCTTCTCGACCCGACCCATCAGGCCGTAGACCCAGGAATATTCGAGCTGCTTGCGCCGCCAGATGTCGGACAGACGCTTGCCGTCCTCGCCCAGATGACCCGCATGCTGCGCAACCGCCGCGCCGGTGTCGAACAAGGTGCCGTAGGCGTCGAAGACGTAGACGGAATGCACGGGGCCAATCTCCTGTGCCGGGCGGGGGGACGCTGCCGGACTCATTGCGCGATGTCTAGTGAACGAAGGCCGGCCGCCCTGTCTACTCCACCGGGAACAATTTCCAGCACGAGTAGCTTTCCGGCTATGGACCGGCCCGCGAGCCGATACGTCTCAGCATCGTCCCGGCGCGGGCCGATTGCCGTCTCGCGTCGTCCCGACCGTTGTCCCATGTCGCCTAAGGCGCGGCTGCAAGGCGAAGGTCGCTTTGCCGTCGGGGTCGAAGAGCACTAAGAGAGACAGAGCACGGCCCTCGGATTGCAACCCTGTCCAACTCGATCCCGGGTTGTGATTTCGAGCGAACAAGCCTCTTTCAATGCCGATGGGAGTCCACGATGGCGCAGGAAATCAGCCGCACCCGAACCTGGTTCGATGGTGACTGGCACGACGGCAACCCCGGATTGATCGGTCCGCGCAGTCACGCCATGTGGATGGGCAGCACGGTCTTCGACGGGGCACGCTGGTTCGAGGGGCTCAGCCCCGATCTCGACCGCCACTGCGCCCGCGTGAACCGCTCCGCCGAAGCGATGGGGTTGAAGGCAACGATGCCGGCTCAGGAGATCGAGCGCCTTGCACACGAAGGGTTCGGCGCGTTCGACGGCAAGACCGCGCTTTATGTCCGGCCGATGTATTGGGCCGAAGACGGCGGTTATATGGGCGTTCCGGCCGACCCGGACTCAACGCGTTTCGCGCTCTGCCTTTACGAGACGCCGATGACCGCGTCGGCGGGAATGACCCTTGGCGTTTCGCCCTTCCGACGCCCGACGCCCGAGACCATGCCGACGCTGGCCAAGGCCGGGTGCCTTTATCCCGGCAATGCCCGTGCGATCATGGAGGCGAAGTCGCGCGGCTTCGACAATGCACTGGTCCGCGACATGCTCGGCAATGTCGCTGAGACCGGCAGTTCCAACGTCTTCATGGTGAAGGATGGCGTCGTGAAGACACCGGTCCCCAACGACTGCTTCCTCAACGGCATCACCCGCCAGCGCATCATCAAGCTCCTGCGCGAGGAGGGCATGGAGGTCGTCGAAACCTCGCTGACGGTCGAAGCGTTCATGGAGGCCGACGAGATATTCTCGACCGGCAACTATTCCAAGGTCATGCCGGTCGTCGGCATGGCAGGTCGCGCGCTCGATGTCGGCCCCGTCTATCATGCGGCGCGAGAACTCTACTGGTCCTATGCCCGCCAGACCGACCGCAAGCTGGCCGCCTGATCCCGTCTCGACGCGAACGCTGCGAGAAACCAGCCACGAAACGGTGGCAAACGAAACCATCGGCGCTAGTTGCGGTTTCGCGAGATTTCCGACATCGGCCCGCAACCCCGCAAGGGGGACGGCCGTTGCCTCGACGACCATCGAACACAAAGACTGAAGGAGACGCACCCATGGCATTCACCCTTCCCGATCTTCCCTACGCCTACGACGCGCTGGGCCCTTACATGTCGAAGGAAACCCTCGAGTTTCACCACGACAAGCACCACAACGCCTATGTCACCAAGGGCAACGAACTCGCCGAAAAGGCCGGCATGGCCGACAAATCTGTCGAAGAGGTCGTCAAGGCGTCCTACGGCAAGGACCAGCCGCTGTTCAACAACGCCGCGCAGCACTTCAACCACATCCATTTCTGGAAGTGGATGAAACCCGGCGGCGGCGGCAAGCAGCTTCCGGGCGCGCTGGAGAAGGCTTTCGAGAGCGATCTCGGTGGCTATGACAAGTTCAAGGCCGATTTCGAGGCGGCCGGTGCCGGCCAGTTCGGCTCGGGCTGGGCCTGGGTCGCCGTCAAGAATGGCAAGCTCGAGATCATGAAGACGCCGAACGGCGAGAACCCGCTCGTTCACGACGCGTCGCCGATCCTCGGCGTCGATGTGTGGGAGCACTCCTACTACATCGATTATCGCAACGCCCGGCCGAAATATCTCTCGTCCTTCGTCGACAGTCTCATCAACTGGGACCACGTCCTGGAGCTCTACGAGGGCGCGACGAAGTAACGGCTATTCGTTTCTCGGCAGACCATCGAGCCCGCCTCTCCACCGAGGGGCGGGCTTTCTGCTGCGTCGGATCCATATGCATCGCACCCAAATGCCTCGTCACCGAGACGTGTCTTCACCGAAATTTCAGAACGCAGGCGATTGCGCATCACGAGAAAACTCGTTCAACTCGATAGCCACTTGTCCGCCCGCGGACGCCAGACGGAGAGCTTTTCCATGATCGACGCGCCGAAATTCACCGCCTTCGCCGCCGCCTTCGCCCTGACGCTCGGAGCGCTCGCGACCTTACCGGCCGTGGCGCAGGACGCCGCCAACCCGATCGACCAGCGCCAGAAGCTGATGAAGCAGAACGGCAAGGATGCCAAGGCCGCCGGCCAGATGCTCAAGGGCGAAGCGGATTTCGATCCCGCCGAGGCCGAACGGATCTTCACCGAAATGCACGACGTCGCGATGAAGTTCGGCGACCTGTTTCCCGAGGACTCCAAGACCGGTGGCGACACGGAAGCGGCGCCCGCCATCTGGAACAAGCCGGACGCGTTCAAGACCGCGTCGACGAAGTTCCAGACCGACACCAGGACGGCGATGGACGCCAGGCCCGAGACCCTCGACGCCTTCAAGCAGCAGTTCGGCATGGTCGCCCAGAACTGCAAGGGCTGCCACGAGGAGTTCCGCGTCAAGAAGGACTGACGGCTTTTCGAGTCGAACGACGCGGGGCGTCTGCCCGGTGTTAGCCGGGACGCCGGGCGATCCGGCGGCGATGGACGGGCCGGACGACGAACAAGGCGACGGGAACGAGGCAACGGGGTTCGTGCCGCATGTTGAGACGCATCCTTTCTACGCTCGTCGTCCTTGCCATCGCTGCTGGCGGCGCCTTCTACATCATCACCATCCCGCAGACGCTGGACGCAGCGGCGCTTCCGGCAGACGGCTCCGGCGATGCGACCCGCGGCGAGCGCATCTTCTGGGCCGGCGGCTGCACATCCTGCCATGCAAGCGCGAAAGCCACGGGCGACGACAAGCTGAAGCTGGGCGGCGGCGCGCCGCTGAAGACGCCCTTCGGCGTCTTCCACGCTCCGAACATCTCGCCCGATGAAACCGACGGCATTGGTGCCTGGACCTTCGCCCACTTCGCCAATGCCATGCAGCGCGGTGTCGACCCGGAAGGCCGCCATCTCTACCCGGCCTTTCCCTATTCGTCCTACATCAAGATGAAGCCGGCCGACGTCGCCGACCTCTTCGCTTTCATCGAGACGCTGCCTGCGGTTCAGGGCAAGGCGCCGGGCAACGAACTGCCGTTCCCGCTGACCATCCGCCGCGGCATCGGCCTTTGGAAGCTGTTCTTCCTCGGAAGCGACCAGCCCGTCGTCGATTTGCCGGGCGATGCGTCCGACACCGTTCACCGGGGCCGGTATCTCGTCGAGGGCCCCGGCCATTGCGGCCAGTGCCACACACCGCGTAGCCTCTACGGCGCCGGCGGCCTCGAAGCCGATGAATGGCTCGCCGGCGCGCCGAATCCCGAAGGCAAGGGCCGCGCGCCCGACATAACTCCGGCCAAATCCGGCATCGGCTCCTGGTCGTCCTCCGACATCGTCTATTTCCTCGAGAGCGGCTTCACGCCGGATTTCGATTCCGTCGGCGGCTCGATGGTCGAGGTGCAGGAGAACATGGCCAGGCTCCCCAAGGCCGACCGCGAGGCGATTGCGGCCTATCTGAAGGCGATCCCGGCTGTGGACGGCCAAGGGTCCGGCACCAGCGCCGGCAGTTCGAAAGCAGCGTCCGACTAGGCAACGCTCTCGATCATCGAGCGAAGTCGGCATCGATCCGCCATGTCGGCAGTGGGCATCAGATTTCGATCTGGACCGGCACACTCGTCGTCTCGGCGCCCTCGTTCTTCGCGCGCCGACCCGCTCGCTCGGATGGTAGCCGGCTTGCGAGCAGGGCCAGAACGACGAAGATCGCCATCTCGAACCCCAGCGCGCTCTGCAAGCTGCCGCGATAGACGTCGTGGGCGTCCGCCTCGCCGAGCAGGCCGAAGAAGATCTGCCCGACGGCCGCTACGCCCAGGGCACCGCCGATCTGCTGAAACGTCTGCAGCGCGCCCGAGGCCGAGCCCGCGTCGCGGTTGTCGACCACGGTGAGGATCGTTGCAAACAGCGGCGCGACCGTGACGCCGAGACCGAGGCCGCTGACGAAAAGCGGCAGCGCGAAGGTCCATTGCTGGAGCTCCTCGGTCACGTTGCCGACGATGGCGAGCAGCAAGCCCATGCCGACGGCCAGGATCAGCGGACCCGCGACGAGCCGCGCCTTGGCGTAGGACGAACCGAAGCGGCCGGAGATCAGCGAGGCGATCAGAACGCCGACCGGAAAGGGGATGGTCGTGACCCCGGACTGCAGGGGCGTGAAGTCGAAGCCGACTTGCAGGAAGATCGCGATGACGAAGAAGAAGCCCGGAATCCCGGCGAACAAGGCCGCCGTCATCGACAGCCCGAGAACGAAATGACCATTTCGCAAAAGCGCGACCGGCAGAAGCTGGGTGTCGCCGTGCCGTTCGCGCCGGGCCTCCCATTTGAGGAACCCGACGGCCAGCGGAAGGCTGGCGGCCATCATCGCGAAACACCAAAGCGGCCAGCCGAATTCGCGTCCCTCGACCAGCGGAAAAACGATGGCGAAGATCGTGAGCGCCGCCAGCGCGACGCCGACGATGTCGATGGCCTGCCGAGGGCCGCGGACGGTCGACGGAATCAATCGCCAGCCCATCAAAAGCGTGAACAGGCCGATGGGAATATTGACGAGGAAGATCGGCCGCCAGACGAGGTCGTAGAAATCGGCCGAGATCAGCGCTCCGCCGGCAAGGGGGCCGGCGACCGAGGCCATGCCGGCCGTCACTCCGAAGAACGAGAAGGCGAAGCCGCGCTCGTGCGGCGGAAAGGTCACCTGCACCAGCGCCAGCACCTGCGGCATCATCAGCGCGCCTGCCATTCCCTGAAGGATGCGCGCGGCGATCAGGAAGCCGGTCGTGGGCGCAAGGCCGCAGAGCGCCGAAGCGAAGGTGAAACCGGAAATGCCGAAAAGGAACATCCGCTTGCGCCCGACGATGTCGCCGAGCCGCCCGAAGGGCAAAAGACCGAGCGCGAAGGCGAGGATGTAGGCCGCCACCACCCATTCGATCTCGGCGCTGGATGCACCCAGATCGGAGCGCAGGCTGGGGATCGCGACATTGACGATGGTTACGTCGACGAGGTTCATGAAGCCGGCGAGCAGCAGAACGGCCAGCGTCAGCCAGCGCCGAGGATCGGGCGTCTCGCCTCCCGGACTCGTGATCCGGGCAGGGATCATCGCCGCCGCGGGCTTCGCAGTCTGTGTCATCGGGCGGGCCTCGGCTTGACGGTCTTCAGGTTGTCGATGAATCGGCCGCACAACGCAAGCCTTTGCGTCGTGCGTTGACCGACCGTTTCCAACGATCCAACCTTCGTTTGGGTTCGATCGCTGATCGGGAGGCCTTTCGGTGGAACGGTTCGGGCAAAGTCCGGCCCGCTTCGTGTGCGCCGGCCAAAACCGAAAACGCAAACGTTCACTGCTTCGGTTCGGACGAACCCCCGGTGAACGGCGCCGAGCAAAGCCGGCTGGCCCTGGCCGATTTGCGGCGTCCCTTCAGGCGCGCCGCAAATCGGCCAGCCCGCGGTCTATCAGGTCGCGAATCAGCCGCTGATAGGGCAGGCCACGCTTCTGCGCCTCGGCCTTCACCGCCTGCAACTGCGCCTCCGGCAACCGCATGTTCACCCGCGCCGTCTTCGCCGCGAACTCGAATTGCATCGGTCGAAAGCCGGAAAAATCGTATTCGGACAGATCGGCGGTGTCGACGAAGTGTTCGGCCTCGTCATCGCTCCTGAAGATCGGAAAGGGCTTGAGCGGCTTATCCTCTCGTTGCGACATAGCGTTCGACCTCCTTGGCGTGCATGTATCGGGCACTGATCGGCCGGATGACGGTCTCTTCACCCCTGCGGCGGAGCGTGAAGACGACGAACACGTTCCGGCCAGATCGCGTCTGCCCAACCGCATTGTAACGGCGCTCGACGTCCTGATGGGCTGGGTCGAGCAGAACGGAGGGCGAAGCGGCCAGCATCGCCTCGATCTCCTCGCGGGTGACGCCGTGCTTGCCGCATTTCGGCCAGTTGCCGTCGTCCCACTCGATCCCGGCGATCCTATCCACTCGACCGCACCCGTAATCTGGACCCGGCGGGCAGGTTTGTCCACACAAACGTCAACACATATCTCTGAACCCGGACGGCGAGCCGGCCCATCGCCATGCCCGCCTCAGTTTTGCCTGGGCACCTGCCATTCCTTCGGCAGATGCGGGTTCTGGGTGTAGCCCGGCCCGATCGTCAGCGGTTCGGGCGGCATCACAGCATCCGACATCTGCGAGGCGACGGTGAAACTATCGTCGAACAACACCGCGCCGTCGCCATTCTGCAGGAGCCGGACGCTGACCTTGTAGGGTTTGTCCTTCTCTATGCCGCGTAGCGGCGGCGTGCGGATTCCGTAGCGGGCGGTGCGCGGCGTCACCACCTGGTTCACCTTGATCGGCGGCCCGCCGGCCGGGTTTTCGAAGCTGGCCTCGATTTGCGAATAGGCCTTCACCGGTTTCTGAACTACCGCGGTGAAGCCGTAGAAGGCGTCCGCCACGCGGTAGTTGAAGATGAAGCCGGAGCCGGCGATCTTGAGGTAGGGCTTTGACGCGATGTCCTCACGGGTCGCAAGGCCGAGCGCCAGAAGCACCGCGACGAGGCCGATGCCTGACAAGACGACATGGTGGAAACGAATGCGATCGAGGCTGGCGAGCATACGAAATCTCCCATCGGGCGCCTGAGCACCGACGAAAGAATACACGCGATCGGCGATCACGTCACCTGATCGAGTTGTTCTCGGCTTTGCCCTAGTCGAACAGGCTCGAGACCGATTCTTCCGAGGCCGTCCGGGCGATGGCCTCGCCGAGAAGGTTGGCCGTCGTCACGACGCGGATGTTGGCGGCGTCGTTGATCGCCCTGGTCGGCTGGATGGAATCGGTGATCACCAGTTCCTTCAGGCTCGACGCGGTGATGCGCGCGACAGCGCCGCCCGACAGAACGCCGTGGGTGATGTAGGCCGAGGCCGAATTGGCACCCGCCGCGACCAGCGCGTCGGCGGCGTTGCACAATGTGCCGCCCGAATCGATGATGTCGTCGATGAGGATGCAGTTGCGACCGGTGACGTCGCCGATGATGTTCATCACCTCCGACTCGCCCGGCCGGTCGCGGCGCTTGTCGACGATGGCGAGCGGTGCATCGAGCCGCTTGGCGAGCGCCCGGGCGCGCACCACGCCGCCGACGTCGGGCGACACCACCATCAGATCCGACAATTCCTGATGTTCCTTGACGTCGCGCGCGATCAGCGGCACGGCGAAGAGGTTGTCGGTCGGGATGTCGAAGAAGCCCTGGATCTGCCCGGCATGCAGGTCCAGCGTCATCACCCGGTCGGCGCCGGCTTCGGTGATCAGATTGGCGACGAGCTTGGCCGAGATCGGCGTGCGGCCGCCGGCCTTCCGGTCCTGCCGCGCATAGCCGAAATAGGGCAGGACCGCTGTGATCCGTCGGGCGGAAGCCCTTCGCATTGCATCGATCATGATCAGAAGTTCCATCAGGTGATCGTTCGCCGGATAGGAGGTCGACTGGATGATGAAGACGTCCTCGCCGCGCACGTTCTCCCGAACCTCGACGAAAATCTCCTGGTCGGCGAAGCGTCGCACCAGGGCCTCTCCGAGGGGCAGTTCCAGATAACGTCCGATGGACTGCGCCAGGACGCGATTGGAATTGCCGCTGAACAGTTTCATCGCATTCTTTCGGGTACCCGAAGCCGCCCGCCGCCAAGACGGCGCCGGACGCCGTTCCGAAGGCGGGGCTTCGACAGGTCGATCGATGGACGGGCTCTTAACAGCATCGCCGCAAACTTCAACCCGGACCTTTTCGCAATGCAAAAATAACGTTGACGACCCGGGACTTCCGGCCACGAAGAGGGGTCAGCCGTAGCTTGCCGCCTCGTTCAGCGTCTTCTGCGCCACCGCGTCGAGGACCTTGGAATCGACCACCGCCCACGGATCGTCCGCCTTGCCGGGAACGGTTTCCTGGCCCTGGATGCGGTGGGTGCGCTGGTCGTTGGCGTCGAGCACGTCCCAGACATAGACGAGGGTCGTCTTCTTCCCGTCGTTGAAGGCGGAGAAGTAGCCCTTGAGGCGAAGATTGGTCTTGGTCTCGGCCGCCGGGCGAATGGTAACGCCGCTCTTCGCCGCGCTATCCGACAGGGCGCGGGCGAGAAGCTCGGCCTTGGACTGCGGCACGCCGATCAGCGGCAGGAACTGCACTTGCGCGCTCGAAGCGCCGCCGCGTGCGGGCGAGCGCACACCGCCGGCGGCCGAGGGCGTGCTCTCGACGGTCTCGGCCGGACCGGGTGTCGGAGGAAGGGCCGCCATGCGTTGCGGCGCCGCCTGCCGGGGTGCCGGCGAATTGTTCACCGGCGGAAGGCTGGCGCTCGGCCCCCGCTGCACGGTTTCCACCGGCGCGCTCGGGGTGTATTGCGGCTGGCTGCCATACGGCGCATTGGCGTCGTCGCTCGGTGCCGAAGCCGCAGCCTGCTGCATCGCCGCGCCCGAGCCGACAGGCGCGCCGCTCGTCGACACCGATGCGATCTCGACGCTGGGCACCGGGCCGTTCGGCCCGAAGGCGATACCGGGATCGGAGCCCGTGCAGCCGGCAAGGCCCGCGCTCAAACAGAGCGTCGCCAGCGTTACCGGTCGCCGCCGATCCGTGCCGTCGGTCGCTTCCATGGCCGGTGCCAGGGGCCTTGGGCGTGTCTGGGCGTGTGTCACAAGAAACCGTCCCTTGCCGTGGTGGTCCTCTGAGATTGTGACCGAGCACTGGCAAGGAAAGGTTAAAAACGTCCCAATCGGGACAATCGTTTTCGCCGCCGTTTTCGCCGCAATGGAATTCCGGTGCGCCAGCGCACGCCAAACGCCGAAGACGCTGGTGCGTCCGGCTTCTCGACATCTGGCGAATGGTTTACCTTTGGCGGGGGCTTGCGACATCCGCAAACAGAATACCGGGAGACATTTGCGATGTGTCTCGGTCTCACACGACCGTCATGTTGAGCGACAGGCGCGACAGCGATTCCGGTGCGCCTTCGGTGGTCAGATAGGTCCGGCCGAGGGTCATCGCCGTGTCCGTGTCGGAATCCATGATGATCATGTGGGCGAACAGTGTCATGTTCGGCTCGATCATTGCCGGATTGCCCTGATAGAACATCGGTGCGTCCATCCAGGACGGGGCGTAGCGCGCGCCCAGCGAATAGCCGCAGGCGCTGAGGCGATGGCGTACCAGTTCATGCGCCTCCATCACCCCGGCATGGGCGTCGAACACCTCGCCGAAGGTCCGGCCGGGCCGCATCGTCTCCTCGACGGCGCCGAGCGCCTCGCGTGCGGCCTCGTGCAACTCCAGATGCCGGTCGCTCGGCCGCCCGACGATCACCGTGCGCATCAGCGCCGCATGGTACTGCGCCTTGACGCCGGCCCATTCCAGTGTGAGCTGGTCGTCCTCGTCGAGCGTCCGGCGGCCGGACTTGTAGCGGCACAGCAGCGCCTCGGTGCCCGACCCGACGATGAACGGATTGGCCGGATAGTCGCCGCCGGCCTGAAGCACCGAGCCTTGCAGGCTGGCCAGGATGTCCGCCTCGCTGGCGCCCGGCTGGATGATCGGCAGCGTCGCCTCGAAGGCGTCGTCGGCCAGTTTTGCCGCCTCGCGCACCATGGCGATCTCGGCCGGGCTCTTCACCGAGCGCAGGATCGGCACCAGGCTGGAAGCATCCTTCAGCGTGGCGAACGAGCCGAGCCGCTCTTGCACCGCCTGGCCGTTGATGGCCGTCAGCCCGTGGGTCGCCCATTCGACACCGACCTTGGCGCCGAGGAGGCCCATGTCGTCCATCATATCGCGCAGTTCGACCGCCGGGTCGGCACTGCTGCGGTCGCGCCAGACGACCACCGTCTCGATGACTGAGGTCAACCGTGCCTGCCGCAGATCCGCCGAGCGGGTCAACAGCCGCATCTCGCCGTCGGCCTTCACCACCAGGCACTGGAAGAAGCAGAAGCCGAAGGTGTCGTAGCCGGTCAGCCAGTACATGGAATCCTGGGCGAACAGCATCATGGCGTCGAGCTTCTGCTCGGCCATCTCGGCCTTCAGGCGCTCCAGCCGTTCATCGAACTCGTCGCGGGAGAAATGCAGCATGGTCAGTCTTTGATCAGGATGGCGGAGAGTTGGCGGCCGTAATCGGGCTCGCGGCGATGGGTGGTGCGGCGATAGGAGTAGAAGCGCTCCGGCTCGCCATAGGTGCAGCGCTGAACGAAGGAGCCCGTCGCGCCGCTGGATTCGATCTGCGACAGGATGAAGCCGGGCAGGTCGAACTGTCGCCTGGTCTCGTCCCTGCCGGGCGCGAAGAAGCGCTCGCGGCTGGCGTCGCCGTTGAGGAATTCGGCCATCATTTCGGTGCCGACCTCGTAGTTGGCTTGCGTGATCGTTGGCCCGAGTACGGCGACGATGGACGTGCGCCTGGCCCCCGCCGTCTCCATCGCCGCGATCGTCGCCTCGATGACGCCGCCGAGCGCGCCGCGCCAGCCCGAATGGGCCGCGCCGACGACGCCGTTTTCAGCATCCGCAAAGAGGATCGGACCGCAGTCGGCCGTGACGACGCCGACAGCGAGTCCGGGTGTCGTCGTCACGATGCCATCGACCCGCGGTCGCTCGCCCTTGAAAGGTCGGTCGACGACGACCGCCTCGGCCGAATGCACTTGCCACGGCGTTGCGAGATCGGCCTCGCCGACCCCGAGCGTCGCCATGGCCAGCGCCCGGTTCTCGATCACCTTCGCCGTGTCGTCCTTCGAGCCGATGCCGGCATTGAGGCCGTGGTAAAGCCCGCTCGAGACGCCGCCGTCGCGGGTGAAGAACGCGTGGTCGATACGGTCATTCGCCGAGAGCGCGCGGGACCGCACGAGGGCTGACTCGGAAAGCCGCAAGGGCGTGTGTGTCGCAGTTTGGGACATGGTGCGGGATCGTGGTCGAGCGTTGGATCGAAGTCAATCGATATGGTTTCGGGTCGCGATAAGGCGAACCAGGCGAGGAATGACGCCCGGTTCGGGCGGGCTTCCAATCGGCCAGACCGGCAGAAATCTCACCAGAACGGCGCAAGATCGAGCCGCCGCGAGGCGACGGCGAGCACCTTGAACAGCTGCCCCATCTGGTCCCTTCCCGTGCCGGCCAGCCGTTCGACAGCCGCCTGGATCACTTGCCGTCCTGCGGCGTCCCGGTCGGCACCAAGGAGACCGGCGCGTTCCAGAAGGCCGAGGCCGAGGAGGAACGCGCCCTGCGTCGTCGTCGGCGCGACCACGAGCCCGGCTTTGCTGAAGACGTTCGCCAGGGTCTGAAAGTCGACATGGCTGGTCAGATCGCTTTCGCCCGGCCTGTCGAGCGGATCGGCGAAGGCGTGCCCGTGCAGGGCCTGCAGCGTTTCGCCATAGGCGGTGGACGTGTGGCCGTAATCGATGAACAGCCCGGCGCCGCCCTCGGCCGCGAGCTGCCGGCCCAGCGCCTGCGCCAACCGCTCGCGGGTCGGCGAAATCTCCAGCACCGCGCCAGCCATGGGTGGTGCCAGCTGGCGCAGGTTGGCAAGTTCGGCCGGCAGCGGCTCGCGGGCGCACAGCACGAATTCGAACCGTCCGCTCGGCGCCACCGCAACGCAGCGCTCGCGCCAGTCCTCGCCGTCGAAGACGAACTGCCGGATTGCCAGCGCGTCGAACAGTTCGTTGGCGACGACGATCAGCGGCCCGGCGTCCAGCTCCTCGACCCGGCGCACCCGGCGGATCGGCAGGTCGAAGCGGGCCAGCGCCGCCTCCTGCTCGATGGCCAGCCGGTCGCTGGTCTCGACGAGCCGGATCTGCGCCGCCTTCAGGCAGTCCGGCGCGACGCTGCGGATGGTGCGCAGGATGTCCGCCATCAGCGTACCGCGGCCGGGACCGATCTCGGCCAGCACGAAGCGTTCGGGCGCGCCGAGACCGCGCCAGGCCGCGACCAGCCAGGCACCGATCAGCTCGCCGAACATCTGGCTGACCTCCGGCGCGGTGACGAAGTCGCCGCTGCGGCCGAAGGGCTGGCGGGCGCAGTAATAGCCATGCTCGCGGTCGAAGAGGGCGATGTTCCAGAAGCGGTCGAGCCCGATCGCGCCTTCGACGGCAAGGTGCGCGGCGATTGTCTCGGCAAGCGGCGTCACGGTTTGGCGGTGCCCGCTTTCGATGCCGATGTCTCCCCACCCTGCGTCTCGTCCCGCGGGTCGTGGGAGCGCGGCCTGGCTGTCGCCATGCCCCAGAGGCCGACGATCAGCATCGGCACCGAGAGCACCATGCCCATCGTCAGCCAGCCGAAGGCGAGATAGCCGAGCTGCACGTCCGGCATGCGGAAGAACTCCACGAAGATGCGGGCGCAGCCGTAGAGAAATATAAACAGCGAGCCGGTGAATCGCGGTCGCTTGAACATCTTGAAGTAATGCGTCGCGATCCGCAGGATCAGCCACAGCAGGATGCCCTCCAGCGCCGCCTCGTAGAGCTGGCTCGGATGGCGGGGCAGGGCGTCCGGCGCGGTCGGGAAGACCATCGCCCAGGGCACGTTCGTCGGCGCGCCCCAAAGCTCGCCATTGATGAAATTGGCCATCCGCCCGAAGAACAGCCCGAACGGCACCGAGGCCGCGACCACGTCGATCAGCGAAAACAGCGGCACCTTGTATTGGCGGCAGAATAGCAGGATCGCGACGACGACGCCCACCAGCCCGCCATGGAAGGACATGCCGCCTTCCCAGACCTTGAAGATGTCGAGCGGGCTCTGCGCATAGCGCTCGAAATCGTAGAAGAACACCGAGCCGAGCCGTCCGCCGAGGACGATGCCGAGCGTGATGTAGAGGATGAAATCGTCGATGTTCGTCCTGGTGATCGGCGACACGCCGTTCGGCCAGAGCCGTTGATTGCCGGCGAGATACCGCCCGTAAAGCCAGCCGCACAGGATGCCGGCGACATAGGCGAGCCCGTACCAGCGAAACTGGATGAAGCCGAGATCGAGGAAGACGGGATCGATCTGCGGATAGGTCAGAACGCCGAGGGTGGGAAAGGTCAACATCGTCAGCAGTCTGCCGTTTGAAGGTATGGGAGGCGCAGGATGGGAGTGGGTCGTGCCGGCCCGTCAGGATGCGGCAGGGAACGCGAACTCGAATGTCCGAAGGCGGCCCGGTGCCCATTTCGCTCGATCGCGCGGGACATTGGCCCGATCACGCGTTGGGGGTCAAGCCGCGATGCCCCATTGGGGTGCTTGGGAGGTGCTGGGTCGCTTTGCCGTCCATAACCGCGCGATCCCCGAGGCGCGATCCCCGCCCTCAACTCTTCCGCTTCGGCCGCGAAAACCGCATGCCGGGCTCCTTCAGCCGATCGCTCGGTCCGATCCAGGCATAGGCCAGAAGGCACGGGTCGATCGCGCCGATGGTGATGCGGTGTTCGTCGCCGGATTTGTTGAGAATCAGTGAGCCCGGCGCATAGACGGCGACATCGTTTTCCGACCAGGCGCCGGCGAGCGAGATATAGCTCTCCTCGATGTCGCGGTGGCTGTGCTGGGGGTAGATCGTATCCGGTGCGAAGAGCACCAGGCCGAGGATCAGGCCCTGGGCCTCCACCGGCCCCTGCGGTCCCAGCAGTTCGCAATAGGCGTAATGCCGCGACAGCGAAGGGGAGAGCTTGGCATAGCCGTGCTCCCAGGTGAGCCGTCCCGCGACCCGGTCGATCGCCCGCACCAGGCCGGCCAGCGGCCCGCGCACGCCCAGATCGATCGCCCGGCCGAAATGGTCGACCGCCGGGAGCCTCGCGGGCGGGCGCTCGACGATCGCCGGATCGGCATCGACGATTTTGGCCAGCGTGTCGCGGACCTTGCGCCGGTGGCTGCGGATGCGGGCGCTGCCGCCGGCCGAGCCGTGGCGGTAGAGCGTGTCGAACTCCTGCAGGAGATAGGTCCAGTCCGGTGCCTCGCTCAGCTGCATCGCACCACCTCTCCGATAGCCCCAATGCGCCCGAAGCGCCGACCTCTGGATCGCGTCCAGCCCGCTCTCCTAGCGCGGGTTGAAGCCGTCGTAAATCGGGTGCGTCGAAGGTTGGCGCGCGTCCCCTTGCACAGGCCGACACGGTGCGTGGCGCGCCTGTCCTCGACGCCATCCGCAGGGGGACGGGGGCGGCAAAGCGCGCGCCTCGAAGCGCGGCCCCGCCGGCCTTCCTGGCGCCCCGCCATTGTCGTTTGCGTCGCGAAACTCTACCTGCCGTTCAGACGCAACCGATCACGCCAGCGAAGCGGAGAGTATTCCCATGTCCACGACAGGTCCCGGCCGCCAGGGCCCCAATCGCATGCTCGACGAATTCGCGCGCATGATGACCGATGCCGCCGGCGCCGCGCAGGGCGTCCGCCGCGAGGTCGAGACAGCGTTCCGTTCCCAGGGTGAGCGCTTCCTCAACACCATGGACCTCGTCCAGCGCGAGGAGTTCGACGCCGTTCGCGAGATGGCCTCGAAGGCGCGCATGGAGAACGAGGCCCTGAAGAAGCGACTCGACGAGATGGAGCAGCGTTTCGGCGCCGGCGACCCGGCCACCGGCTCGTAACGCCACCTGCGACGCCGTCCGTGGGCGACAGTCACCGGACGGCCGTTTCGTATCTTCCGTCGCCTGCCCCGGTTTTGAGGAGCGCAAGTTTCCGTGACGATCGATCGACGCCGTTTCATGATCGCGGCTGCCGCGACCGCCGCCGCCGGCGCCACTGCGGATATCGCCGGTGCCGCGACCGGCACCAGGCGCGTGCCGACCAAGGCCGAGATCTTCAACGATCCCGAAGTGTCCGTCATCGGCAATCCGAAGGGCGACGTTTCGATCGTCGAGTGGTTCGACTACCAGTGCCCCTTCTGCAAGGCGTCCTTCGCCGACACCCTTGCTCTGGTTCGCGCCGACGGCAACATTCGCTTCCTGATGAAGGACTGGCCGATCCTGGGCGAAGAATCCGTATACGCCACCAAGCTGACGCTCGCCGCCGGCCGAGGTCGCGGCAAGGCGATGGCGGCTCTCATGACAACGAAGGGCCGGCTCACCCGCGACATCATCGACGCCCGTCTGAGGAGCGCCGGCCTCGACCCCGCCGCCCTGATCCGAGCCTACACGGCCAACGCCAGACGCATCGACGCGCTGGTCTGGCGCAGTGGCGAGCAGGCCGATGCCTTCGGCCTCTACGCGACCCCCGGCTACATGATCGGCACGACGCTCTTTCCCGGCGCGCTCAAGCCGGCCGACATGCGCCGTGCCGTCACCGAAGCCCGCCGCAACGGCGCCGGCTGACCAACGGCCCTCGCGGTTTTTTGCGCCGACCGCTGTTATCCACAGGCTTTCAACAGCTTGTCACAGGGTTTTCGTTCCGAATCCGCACGGCGAAAAACCCTTTGGCCGGAGTCGCTTGACTCCGCTCCTTCGCCCGCCATTGCAGCCCGGCGAAGCGAGGAAAGGTGAATATCCGGTAAATCCCCTTAAGCCGAAGACTCCGCGTCTATATGCTGATTCATATGGGTGATTCGCCGTCGAGCGGTGTTTCGAAGCCTGGACGGGGAACGCTGTGGCGGACGGTTCCCCGGCCGAAATGCGGATACGGGGAAGATTCATGGAAACAATGGAATGGGCCGCCCTGCGGCATTCCCATCCGGTCGACGTGATCGAATGGGTGGCGGCGTCGCGCGAATGGTCGTTCGAACGCTCCTGCGACGACGAGCTGGCGATCGAGGTCAAGGGCGTCTGGACCGACTATTCGGTTGCCTTCTCCTGGCTCGAGGAGGTCGAGGCGCTGCACATCGGCTGCGCCTTCGACCTGAAGATCCCGGCCCATCGCCGCGACGAGGTGCTGCGGCTCCTCGCCACCATCAACGAACAGCTTCTCTTCGGCCATTTCGACCTCTGGCAGCACGAGGGCGCGATCATGTTCCGCCACGCGCTGCTGCTGTCCGGCGGTGCCGATGCCACGAGCCAGCAGGCCGAGCGTATGCTGACCTCGGCGCTGGAGAATTGCGAGCGTTTCTATCAGGCCTTCCAGTTCGTCGTCTGGGCCGACAAATCGGCCGACGACGCGCTCGCATCGGCCCTGTTCGAGACCGTCGGCGAGGCCTGATCATGGCGGTGGGTAGCGGCATGGAAGCAAGCAGCGCCGACAAGCGCATCCTCGTCCTCGGCGGCGGCAACATGGGTTCGGCGCTGCTCGGCGGCTGGTTCGATGGCGGGCTGGACCCGGCCCGCGTGCTCGTCGTCGACCCCAAGGTATCGGACGCCCTCGCGCGCCTCGTCGAACGCTATGGCGTGCGCCACGAAACCAGCGTCCCGGCCGAAACCTTCGACGTCGCGCTGCTGGCGGTGAAGCCGCAGATGATGGGCGAGGCGCTGCCGACCCTTCGTGCCGCGCTTCGCGGCGACAGCCTCGTCATCTCCATCGCCGCCGGCACCAGCATCGCGTCGATCGAAACCGCCCTCGGCGACCATCCGGTCGTGCGCGCCATGCCCAACACACCGGCCCTCATCGGTCGCGGCATCACGGGCGCCTACGCCAACGCCCGCGTCACCGAGGCGGGGAAGGCTTTCGCCGTCGAGCTCCTGTCGGCCAGCGGCCCGGTCGAATGGGTCGATACGGAAGCCCTCATCGACGCGGTCACTGGCGTTTCGGGCAGCGGCCCGGCCTATGTCTTCTATCTCGCCGAATGCCTCGCCAGGGCTGGAGAGGATGCGGGCCTGCCCGCCGATCTCGCCATGCGCCTGGCCCGCCATACGGTGGCCGGCGCCGGCGAGTTGATGATCCGCTCTGACGACCCGCCGTCCAGGCTGAGACAGAACGTCACCTCGCCCAACGGCACCACCCAGGCCGCCCTCGACGTCTTGATGGCGGACGGCGCGCTTCAGCCGCTCCTGCGCAAGGCGGTCCTGGCCGCCCGCGACCGCGCCGAGGCCCTGTCGAAGGAGTAGCCGCTATGGCCAAGGCCGAGACACCTTCGCCCGAAATCACCTTCGACGACTTCATGAAGGTCGACATCCGGGTCGGCACCATCGTCGAAGCCGCGCCCTTTCCGCAAGCCCGCAAGCCGGCGATCAAGCTTGTCATCGATTTCGGCGGCACCATCGGGCGGAAGAAATCCTCGGCCCAGATCACGCGACACTACACCCCCGAAGCGCTGCTCGGCCGCCAGATCGTCGCGGTCGTCAATTTCCCGCCGCGCCAGATCGGGCCGATGATGTCGGAGGTCCTGACGCTGGGCGTGCCCGACGAAGAGGGGGAGGTCGTGCTGCTCGGCCCGGGGCACGGCGTGCACGATGGCGGGCGGTTGTTCTGATCGCATGAACGCCGGTTCGCAGTGTGACCTTACGCCCTGCGGATCGGCCCGTCATAGCCCAGCAACGCGGCGTCGACCGTCAGCAATTCCGCGCCGCTGACGATCGCTTGTGCCAAGAGCAAATGGTCGAACGGATCGCGGTGATGCTTCGGCAGATCGGCGACTGCCATTGCAATTTCAGCCGTCACGGGCGCCTCCTCGAACCCTGTTTGCCTTGCCGCGGTCGTGATCATCCGCGCCGAAAGATCAAAACCCGGTCGTCCAAGGCCACTCTTGATGGCAATTTCCCAGATGCTCACCGCACTGAACATCACCTCGTTGCCAGTGTTTTCTATCCATTCTTGCGATTGCGCCGAAAGACGCTCTGGCTCACTCAGACTCCAGATAAGGACGTGCGTGTAAAAGCAGCCGCATCAATGGCCTTCGAAGCAATCGACGACGTCGTCCGGCAGCGGTGCATCGAAATCGTCGGGCGCCGTGATCCGACCGCGTAGCATACCGAGACCACGCCGGCCCGCGACCGGCTGATTGATTTGCCCGCCAAGCCCGACGAGTTTGGCCTGCGCACGACCTTCCTCTTCGATGACGATGGTTTCGCCGTCAGCAGCCCGGCGCACGAGGCTGGCAAGAATTGATTTCGCGTGGGCGAGTTCGATGGTGCTCATGTCCAAATTATAGTGCGAAATGTGAAAAATCGAAATCCGCCGGTCGGTGACTGGCCGGACCGACAATAAAGCTGGAAGACTTGCGAGCGACAAGGCGCTTTTTCAGTTTCTCGGCTTCGTCGCCGGGCTTGAACTGGTCCTTCCGCTGAGGACCGGTTCGGTTCATCCCGTAGCGAGACCGAGTTTTTCCTGGGCCGAGCGCAGTAACGCCTTGAGATCGCTTTCGTCGACGCACTCCGAGGCCTCGGTGGGCGAGTGCCACTCGCGCTGCCGCTGATCCTTCTCCGGCCATTCGACCTGCAGCGCTTCGACGGGCAGAGGGTAGACGGAAACGCGGCAGGGAACGACGCCGTCCTTGTCGTATGTATACGTGCCGAACACACGCTTTGCGGTCTTTCCGACGACGCCGGCTTCCTCGAACGCTTCGATCTGGGCCGCCTTGCGCAGATGGCGCCCTTTCATCGGCCAGCCTTTCGGCAGCACCCATCGGCCCGTGTCGCGGGACGTGACAAGGAGAATCTCGAGTTGTCCCTCGAGGTCGATCCGGTAGGGGAGAGCGGCAACCTGTTGCCGTGGCTTTCGTTTTTTCATCTTTGTTTCAAATGACCAGCCTGAGGCGTCGGTGGGCGAATCACCTTAATAAACGATTGTTGCTCGTAGCTGAATCAAATCCGACGCCGATCCGGAGGCCGTCACGCCGGCACCCTGATCAGCACCCGCAAGCCGCCCATCGCCGAGTCCGACAACAGGATATCCCCGCCATGACTGCGGGCGACGTCGCGGGCGATGGCGAGGCCGAGGCCGGTGCCGCCGGAATCGATGTTGCGGGCCACGTCGAGACGCACGAAGGGCTTGAACACCTCTTCGCGCTGCTCGGGTGCGACGCCGGGGCCGTCGTCTTCGATGGTGACCGTCAGCCGCCGGCCTTCGTGGACCGCGACGACCTTCACCGTCTCGGCGTGGCGCATGGCGTTGACGACGACATTGGTGACCATTCGGGTGAAGCTGTCGGGCCGCACGGTCACCCGCGGGTCGCCGTTCATCTGGACGCTGAGCTGCTTGCCTTTCAGCCGTGCCTCGGTGCGGAACTTGCCGAGCACCGGGGTGAGGTCGAGTTCGCCGACATCCTCTGTCGCCTCGTTCTTGGCAAAGGCGAGATAGCCCTCGAGCATGCGCTGCATCTCATCGACGTCGGCGTTCAGCTCGTCCTGGTCCTCGCCTTCGCCGAGGAGCGCCAGTTGCAGCCGGAAACGCGTGAGGATGGTGCGCAGATCATGGCTGACGCCGCTCAGCATTTCAGTGCGCTGCTCCATCTGCCGCTCGATGCGGTCGCGCATCTGGATGAAGGCGAGCGATGCCCGCCGCACCTCCGAAGCGCCGCGCGGGCGAAAATCCGGCGGCATCGGACGGCCGCGCCCGAACCCTTCCGCCGCCGCCGCCAGCGTCTGGATCGGCCGGATCTGATTGCGCAGGAACAGGACTGCGACGATCATCAGGACGAGCGAGGTCGAGACCATCCAGACCAGGAAGATGTGGGTGTTCGACACATAGGCCGAGTTGCGCGGCGCGAACACGCGCAGGATCTTGTCGTCGAGCTGGATGCGAACCTCGACGATCTTGGAATTGCCCACCGTGTCGATCCAGAAGGGCCTGCCGATCTGCTGTGTGATCTCCTGCGACAGGATGCCGTCGAGGATGTTGAAGAATGGCTTGGGCGCCGGCGCGGGCAGCGGTTTCAGCGGCAGGATGGCGACGTTGAGCCCCAGCCGCGTGTTGGCGATGTTCATGATCTCGGCATAGTCGGAGCCCGGCGGCTGCCGTTGGACGAGATCGGTCACCGCCGCAATGTCCCGCACCACGGCCGTCGACAGGCGTTGCGTCACCATCTGCCAGTGCCGTTCCATGAACACGATGGTGACGACGCATTGCAGGAGAACGACTGGCGCGATGATGATGATCAGCGAGCGGGCGAAAAGCCCTTTCGGCAGGAAGCGTTGCACGAAGCGCGGGATGGACCGCAGCGGGCCGCGCCAGATGTCGATCCGCGGCAGCTTGCGGGGCGGCTCGAACCATCGCAGGCGTCCGTTCTCGTCGCGCGGCCATTTCGGCCATCGCTTCCTGGCACCGGTCGGGAGCAGGCGGTCGAGCTGGGTCACGGCGCGTGCCTTCAATCCGTGTTGAGCCGGTAGCCGATGCCGCGCACGGTCTGCAGCCACAGGGGATTGGCCGGATCGCCCTCGATCTTGCGACGCAGGCGGTTGATCTGCACGTCGACGGTGCGTTCGCCGATCTCGGATTCGTCGCCGAGGAGATCCTGGCGCGGGATCGTCTCGCCGGGATTGCCGGCAAATTGCGTCATCATCTCCTGCTCGCGCTCGGTCAGGCGGATGAGTTCGCCCTCGCGCTTCAGTTCCCGCCGCGACAATGAGAAGGTGAACGGCCCGAAGCGGACATGCTCGAGCTTCTGGATCGGAGCCTGGCTGCCGCGCCGCAGGATGTTGTTGACCCGCAAGAGCAGTTCGCGCGGGTCGAAGGGTTTGGGCAGATAGTCGTCGGCTCCGGCCTCCAGCCCCTCGATCCGGTGCTCGGTCTCCGAGCGCGCGGTCAGCATCAGGATCGGCGCCTCTCGGCTGTCGCGCAGGGAGCGCACGAGGTCGATGCCGTTCTCGCCGGGCATCATCACGTCGACGATCATCAGGTCGAAATCCAGCCCGTCGAGAATTTTTCGCGCCATCGCGGCGTCCGCAGCCACGGAAACGCGAAACCGTTGCTCGCTCAGGAAGCGCGACAGGAGCGTGCGGATGCGCCGGTCGTCGTCGACGATCAGGATGTGCGGCGCGTCGTCGCCGAGGATCTTCGGCTCGGGCTGGACCGGTGCGATTTCGGCGACGCTCATAATGGCTCCTTGCGGTCGATGCCCTGGCGCCGGAGCCAGTCGCGGGTCGCCGGGCGGTCGGCGGCCATCTGCATGAGAAAGGCGCCGATCGGCCCGGCATCGCCCGGCGCACCGCCGGCCAACGCCGCCTCGATCCGTGCGGCCTGCGCCCGCGACAGCTCCAGCGTCAGTGCGCGGCCCTTGACGGTCGGGTAGAGCAGCCGCTGGCGACGGTCCTCGTCGCCCGGCACCTGCGACACGAAGCCGTCGTCGATCACCTGCCTCAAGACGCGCGACAGCGACTGCTTGGTGATCTGCAAAAGGTCGAGGAGGTCGGCGACGGTCATCCCCGGATCGCGATTGACGAAATGCAGGATACGGTGATGCGCCCGGCCGAAGCCGTATTGCGCCAGGATCGAATCGGCGTCGGTGGTGAATTCGCGATAGGCGAAGAACAACAGCTCGATCATCCGGAAATCCAGATCGCCGCGCGTCGGCAACGCCTCGCGGACGATCGCTGCGGCGTCGACCGACCCGACGTCGGACGCCGCGACTTCGAATGCGTCGGCATCGTCGCCGCGTTCTGCCGTGCGGGCGGGCTGTTCGGAGGAGATGGTGGCGGTGTCCATGTCGTTCGGCGCTGCTGATAAGTTACCGTCCTGCATTGTTGCATCCCTATATGGCGAGGGAAAGCCGCGACGCGACGGTTCGGGTTTCCCGGCCATATGCCATCGCGTCCGCCCTGCGGCCGGACCGTAGAGGCCTTGCCCCTGGGACCTGCCTCGCCTATCGACGCCGGGACGATCCGTTTGGTTGCAGCAAAGGCCCGTTCATGGTCCCCTGGGAGCATCTCGACAGCGCGGCGATCCCCGGCGCGGACGGCGAATTGAAGCTGATGCGCCGGGGGGCCGAATATTCCATCATGCTCGGCCGCATCGAGCTGATGAACAGTCGCCTCAGCGGCTCGGAGGAAGCCTTGGCGCAGCTGACCTGCGCGGCGGTCGCCGACCGCGTCGCGCCGCGCATGCTCATCGGCGGCCTCGGCATGGGCTTCACCCTGCGTGCCGCGCTCGACCATCTGCCCCAAGGCGCGGCGGTCACCGTCGCCGAGCTGGTTCCGGCGGTCGTCGCCTGGGCGCGGGGGCCGATGGCGCATCTCCACGATGGCACGCTCGACGACGCCCGTGTCACCATCGCGCTCGCGGACGTCGCCGACATCATGGGGGCCGACATCATGGGCGCGGGCAAGGCCGGCTGGGACGCGATCCTCCTCGACGTCGACAACGGCCCGGAGGGCCTCACGTCCAACGTCAACGATGGCCTTTACGATCTGCCGGGTCTTGCCCGCTCCAAGGCGGCGCTCAAGCCCGGCGGCGTTCTGGCCGTCTGGTCCTCGGGCCCCGATCGCGGCTTCACCGCCCGTCTGCGAAAAAGCGGTTTCGAGGTCGCCGAGCACCGCGTCCACGCCCGCCGCGGCAAGAAGCGCGGCGCTCGCCACACCGTCTGGTTGGCGACCCGACCGGTCTAACGCCCGCCCATCACCAAGGAGTGTCCTGTTTTGGCACAGCTCAGCGCCCGGATCGTACCCGTCACGCCCTTTCAGCAAAACTGCTGCATCCTCTTCGATGCCGAGGAGAAGCGCGGCGTCGTCGTCGATCCCGGCGGCGATGTCGACGCCATCAGGTCCGCAATCGACGACCTCGGCGTGACCATCGAGGCCATCTGGCTGACCCACGGCCATATCGACCATGCCGGCGGCGCGATGGACCTGAAGGACGCCCTCGGCGTCGACATCGTCGGTCCGCACCAGGACGATGCCTTCCTGCTTTCCGGCCTCGAGGACCAGGCCCGCATGTTCGGGCTCCCCGGCGTGGTCCGCAATTGCACGCCGGACCGCTGGCTGAACGAGGGCGACGTCCTTGAAATCGCCGGGCATCGCTTCGAGGTGTTGCACACGCCCGGCCATGCGCCCGGCCATGTCGTCTTCTTCGATCGCGAGGCGAAATTCCTGCATGCCGGTGACGTCCTGTTCTCCGGCTCGATCGGTCGCACCGACTTGCCGGGCGGCGATCACCCGACGCTGATCGCCTCGATCAAACAAAAGGTGCTGCCGCTCGGCGACGAGGTCGGCTTCATCTGCGGCCACGGGCCGGGCGGCCGCCTCGGCGACGAGCGCCGCACCAATCCGTTCCTGACCTGAATCTGCGGGAAGCCGGCCGTGCGCCGGCCCGCTTGCGGTTTGCCACCCGAGCGGAAGCGGCTTATTCGCCGGTGCAGAACTTCACCGCACCCGACCGATCGCGATAGGTGCCGAATTGCGGGTCGAAGCTCGCAAAGCGCCGCGAGCAAGCCGACAGCCACTCGCGCGTCCAGGGCTCGCCGGGCCGCGCCCGCTCGTCTGCCGAAGCGACGCGCGGGGCGTTCGTCGCAGCGGCGTCTCCCGAGTCGGCGCCGCGACCGAAGTCGGAGGCGATGCGGATGATCTTCGGGCCGCCATGGCCGCCCGACAGGATTTCGATGCTGCCGGACCGCACGGGATGGCCGGCCAGGCTGTCGCGGGCCACATCGATGATCTTCGGCCCGGAAAAGCCGTGCGAGCGCGCGACCGGGGCGGTTCGCGGCGGGTAATCGATCGGATCGAAGCCGCCGCTTTGCCCGTCACCGCCGTCGCCGACATCCGAAAGCACGACCGCGTTCCGGCGCCCCCGGCCGCTGACGATGGTGAAGGAGCCGTTCGAGGTGAAGATCGCCTCGGGTGTATCCAGATCTCGCCAGCCCGGTCCGCCGCGTCCGGCCTGCCCGCGGTGCGGGAGATCGTCACGTAAGCGAGGCGTGATCGCGACCCGGACGCGCGGTGTCGAGTGAACCGAGCCGCCATCCGAGAGGAACAGCCTCGGCTTGCCGCCCAGCAGCACGTCCGGCTCGCGCCGGATGTCGCCACCGTCGTTCAGGAAACCCTGCCGCGCATGGCCCCGCTCGATGAGCACATCGGGCTCCGTCGAAACCCCACCGCCGTCCTCGAGGAACCGTCTGCGCGAATTGCCGATCGCGACGTTCGGCTCCTGGCTGATGCCGCCGCCGTCGCGCAGGAATCCGTCGTCGGCGCGGTGATAGCGCCGCGCGGCGGGCCGGCGCGGTGGGCCGCCGCCATCGAGGTATCCGCCCGATGGGCCGCCGCCGTCGAGGCGTGCTGCGCCGGACGTGCCGCCGCCGTCATTGTAGATGGATTGCGCGGTGGCAGAACCGGCGAAGGCACAGGCCGTCACCATCATGAGCACCCGCAGCGGCGAGGCCTTGAAAAGTCTGGAGCGAGCCGAAGGCCGGCTCTGGCGCGCACTGGGGGCGAAGCGATTGGCGAGTTGTTCGATCATGACGATCTCCCGTTCCGATGGCTGGCCTTGCGGATCGGGCATCCGTCGATCAATGACGGTCGCCCTTGGTTTTTCCCGCCGCGTCGGTCGAACCGGTTTGCCATCGAGGGGCGTATGGCCCTCTCGGTAAACCGCTAACCGGGCGCGGCGGCGTCCGCAAGGCTTTCTCGGTGAGCTCATTGCAGGAAGCGTGCCAGAACAATCTGTGTCATCGCGGGACATTCGGCGAGGCTTCGGGCCACCATTGGTTCGGTTCGAAGCACCGACGGCGACGCGCGGCATGCCGGCGACGGTCGGGTCGCGGCCGTCGCCTCCGCACCGGCTTCATGCACCGGCTTTCGACTGCGCGGCGGACGCCGGCGTCGATGGCGAAAATCCGGCGTCTATCGCCGTGCTTCGTAACCCGCTAAGCTGACTCAGGGTCGGGTTTTGGGGGATCGTATGCGCGTGAACACTGGACTTCGGGCGTTTGCCGGCGTTTTGACGCTGTTGTTCTGCAGCCTTGTTCCACAATTTTCCGCGACCCACGACGCCGTTGCCCAGGAGACCGGCGACCGGCGCGTCGTCACGACCCGCGGCGCCGACTATTTCGGCGGCGACTACGACATCCTGAAAGACGTCGATCTCGATCTGTGTTCGTCCGCCTGTCTCGGCGACCGCAGCTGCAAGGCGTTCACCCTCAACACCAGGACCGGCTGGTGCTTCCTCAAGACCACCGCCGGCGAATTGCGGACCGTCGACGGCGCCGTCTCCGGCAAGGTCGTGGCCTTCGATACGGTGAGCGAAACAAGCGTCGAGGCGCGCCGGGCGGACCTCGATTTCCTGCCCGCGGCGACGCTCGATGCCGCCAGACAGCTGCGACTTCAGATCCCGGGGGAGGAGCGCGCCGCGGCCTATGACGGGTTCGACGTCTCCGCCATCCTCGCCAATGCGCGGGCCGCGAGCGATCCGGCCAACACGATCGCCGCCTACCGCGAGGCGCTGAAGCGTTCGCCACTGGACCATGCGGCATGGGAGGGCATGACCGCGACGTCGGTCGGTTATGCGCCGACCGACGGCGACACCCGGAGCGAAAACCTCCAGCTGCGCGAGTTCGGCGCGATCAATGCCTATTTGACGGCAGCCAATCCGGGCCAGGGCGCCGAGGCGCTGCGGCTCCTCGGCGAAGGCTACGAGGCGGCCGAAAACTGGAAGCTGGCGATCAAGGCCTATCGCAAGAGCCTTGCGGCGGTCGAGACGCCGAAGGTGCGGGCTCAACTCGACGCGGTGGTCGCCGCGCACGGCTTCAGGATCGTCGACAACAGCGTCGACAACAACGCCGCCAGCCCGCGCATCTGCCTCAACTTCTCCGATGCGCTCTCGGCGACGCTGACCCAGTCGGAGAACGCCGCCGACTATCTGAGCGTCGACGGCGGCGACAACCTGCCGGTGACCGCCAGCGGGTCGCAGATCTGCGTCGACGGCGTGCAGCACGGCCAGCGCTATCGCATCGTCGCGCGCCCCGGCATCACCTCCAGCGACGGCGAGACGTTGGCGCGGCAGGCCGACATCAGCGTCTATGTGCGCGACCGCGACCCGTCGGTGCGCTTTGCCACCAATGCCTACGTGCTGCCCGGCGGCGGCGAGGCGGCAATCCCGGTGACGACCATCAACACCGACATGGTCGACGCCCGCCTGCAGCGCATCGGCGACCGGGCGCTCGCCCGCGCCATCGGCGATCAGAATTTCCTCAAGCAATTGTCGGACTACCAGTTCGACGATATCGCCGGCCAGAGTGGCGAGGACGTCTGGAAGGGCACCGTGTCGGTCGCGAACCGGACGAATGAGGAGGTGACGACCGCCATTCCCGTCTCGGCGCTCGTCGAAAAGCTCAAGCCCGGCGTCTACATCCTCTCGGCCAGGGCGAAGAACGGCCGGCAAGCTCAGGATACCGTCGCCACGCAATGGTTCGTCGTCTCCGATATTGGCCTGGCCACGTTCGCCGCCGAGGACGGTTTTCACGTCTTCGCCCGCTCGCTCGGGACGGCCCAGCCGCTTGCCGAGGTGACGCTGCAACTCGTTGCCGCCAACAACCAGATCCTCGGGACGGCGACCACCGATGCGGCCGGCCATGCGCGGCTTTCGCGCGGGCTGCTTGCCGGAAACGGCGGCGACCGCCCGGCGGTTCTGACCGCCGAACGCAAGGCGGCGGCCGCGTCGGCGGGTGGGTCCGGTGATGGGAGCGCCGAAACGGCGTCCGAAGCGCCCACCGATTTCGTCTTTCTCGACATGAGCCAGTCGCCCTTCGACCTGACCGATCGCGGTGTCGACGGGCGGGCGCCGGCCGGACCGCTGGACGTGTTCCTCACCTCCGAGCGCGGCATCTACCGCACCGGCGAGACGGCGCATTTCACCGGGCTCGTGCGCAACACGACGGGCGAGGCGGTTGAGGGGCTCAGCCTCACCGAGATCGTGAAGCGCCCCGATGGCGTCGAGCATGCCCGCGCCCTCGTGTCCGACCAAGGCGCGGGGGGCTTCACCTTCGGCCTCGATCTGCCGACGAACGCCATGCGCGGGGTCTGGAAGGTCGCGCTGCACGCGGACCCGAAGGGGCCGGCGCTCGCCGAAAAAACCGTCATCGTCGAGGACTTCCAGCCGGAAAAGATCGATTTCGACCTGACCACGGCCGCCGAGGCGCTCGATCCGGCGGCCCCGCCGACTGTCGACGTCGCCGCGCGCTATCTGTTCGGTGCGCCAGCGAGCGGCCTCGAGGTCAATGGCGAGGCTGTGTTGACGACGACCACCGGCCTCGACGCCTTTCCGGGCTACCAGTTCGGGCTCGCCGGCGACGATGCGACGGCGACGCGGCTGGCCCTCGACGGCGCGACCACCGATGCCGACGGCAACGCCGGCATCGGCCTTGCCGCCTTCGATCCGCCGGCGACGACACGCCCGGTCAAGGCGGCGCTGCAGATCCGTGTCGTCGATACCAGCGGCCGGCCTGTCGAGCGCACCCTCGAGCTGCCGCTCGCCGGCGCCCGGCCGCGCCTTGCCGTCAAGCCGCGCTTCGACGGCACGGTTCCCGACGGCGCGCAGGCCGGCTTCGATGTCGTGGCGATCGACGCATCCGGTCAAAGGCAGGCGCTTTCCAGCCTCCATTGGGTGCTCAACCGGGTGACCACGGATTTCCAGTGGTATCAATCCAACGGCAGCTGGAACTACGAACCCGTCGAGAAATCGGCCCGCATCGCCAGCGGCGACGACGAGATCGGCGCCGGCGATCCGCTGTCGCTCTCGATGCCCGTCGATTGGGGCCAGTACGAATTGGTCGTCACCGACGCCTCCGGCGCGAGCGTTCCGGCGAGCGTCACCTTCGAAGCCGGCTGGGCGGTGGCGGCGACTTCGCTCGACACGCCCAACATGGCGCGGGTCTCCCTCGACAAGCCGCGCTATCAGGTCGGCGACAAGGCGGTCGTTCATATCGAGCCGCGCTTCGCCGGCACGGCGCAGGTTCTGGTCATGGACGAGCGCATCGTCGCCACCACGACCGCCGAGATCGGCGCCGAGGGCGGCGACGTGACGCTCGACGTCACCCGCGACTGGGGGCCGGGCGCCTATGTGACGGCGATCGTCTACCGGCCGATGGATCTGGAAGCCGGGCGCATGCCGGGCCGCGCCATCGGCCTCGCCCATGCGGCGGTCGATCCAGGCGACCGGGCCCTGAGTGTTGCGATCACCGCGCCGGCCAGGATCGAGCCGCGTCGGAGCGTGTCGATCGACCTCGCGGTCGATGGCGTCAAGCCGGGCGAGACCGCCTATATCACGCTGGCGGCCGTCGATGTCGGCATCCTCAACATCACGCAGTTCGAGCCGCCGTCCCTGACGGGATACTATTTCGGCCAGCGGCGCCTCGGCGTCGGGATTCGCGACCTTTATTCCAAGCTGATCGACCGCATGCAGGGCGCGCCCGGCACCGTGCGCTCGGGCGGCGACGCGGGCGGCAGCTACGAAAGCCCGCCGCCGATGGACGAACTGGTGGCGCTGTTCTCCGGCCTCGTCACCGTCGGGCCGGACGGCAAGGCGAACGTCGAACTCGCTGTTCCCGACTTCAACGGCACCTTGAAGCTGATGGCACTCGCCTGGTCGAAAACCGGCGTCGGCGAGGCGTCGACCGACATGATCGTGCGCGATCCGGTGGTGATGGCCGTCAGCCAGCCGCTATTCCTTTCGCCGGGCGACGCCTCGCGCATCGCCATCGACGTCACCCATGTCGAAGGGCCGACCGGTCCGGCATCCCTGACGCTTGCCGGTGGCGGCGATATCGTCACCCTCGGCGAGGCCGGGGGCGGAGATAAGAGCGAAAAGCGCTTCGATCTTGCCGCGGGCCAGCGCCAGCGCTTCCTGGTTCCGGTCAGCGCCAGGGCGATCGGCGAGGCGGGCTTCGATCTCGCCTTCACGCTGCCGGGCGGCGATGTTCTCGACAAGCACTTTGCGTTGTCGGTGCGCTCCAACGCGCCGGAAACCGTCGACAAGAGCGAGGTGACGCTGGCGGCGAATGGCGGCAAGCTCGCCCTCGATCCGGACCTCTTCGCCGATTTCATGCCGGGCACCGCGAGCGCGACCGTCAGCGTCACGGGCGCCGCGCATTTCGACGTCGCCGGCGTCGTGCGCGCGCTCGACCGCTACCCCTATGGCTGCACCGAGCAGATCGCCTCCAAAGCGATGCCGCTGGTCTACCTCGACGCGACCACACTCGCTGCCGGGCTCGGCCGCTCGGACGACGTGAAGAAGCGCGTCGCAACGGCGATTGCCGGCGTGCTGGCCAATCAGAGCTCCAACGGCGCCTTCGGTCTCTGGGGGCCGGACAGCGGCGACCTCTGGCTCGACGCCTATGTCACCGACTTCCTGACGCGCGCCAGGGAGGCGGGCTACGCCGTGCCGAAGGAGGGCTTCGATCTCGCCATCGACAATCTGCGCAACAACCTGTCCTACCTGCCGGAGGCACCCGATTTCGGGACGGTCGCTTATGCCTATTACGTCCTGGCCCGCAACGGCCGGGCGGCGATCGGCGACCTGCGCTATTACTCCGACAACGAACTCGCCCGGTTCCCGCCGCTGGCCAAGGGCCAGATCGCCGCGGCGCTGGCGCTCTATGGCGATCGGGTCCGCGCCGAGACGGTGTTTCGCGCGGCGATCGACACCGCCGACCGGCCGGTTGTCGCGCCGATGAGCCGCGGCACCTACGGCACGCCGCTGCGCGACGACGCGGCAATTTTGACGCTCGGGCTGGAGACGGCCGTGGACGGGCTCGACTTCGATCCGCTGCTCGTGCGCATCAATGCGGCACGTCGCTCGCAGCGCTTCACCAGCACGCAGGAAGATGCCTGGTCGCTGCTCGCCGCTCACGCGCTGCTCGACCGCAACCCACCGAAGCTGACCATCGCCGGTCGTGATGTCGATGGCCCCTACAGCGCCGCCTTCGATGCCGGAGATCTCGGCGCCGGGGTCGACGTCGCCAATCGCGGCAGCAATCCACTGGCCGCCCGGATCACCCTGCGCGGCGTGCCGAAGATCGCGCCGGCCGCTTCGTCGGACGGCTACCGGATCACGCGCAGCTATTACACGCTCGACGGCGAGACGGCGAACCCGAGCGAGATCGGCCAGGGCGACCGGCTCGTCGCCGTCGTCGAGGTGGCGCCGATCGACAAGGGGCCGGCCAAGCTGATGATCGACGATCCGCTGCCGGCCGGCTTCGAGATCGACAATCCGGCGATCCTGAAGGGCGGCGACGTCGCCAGTCTCGACTGGCTGGAACTCTCCGGCGAGGCGGCCCACACCGAGTTTCGGGCCGACCGGTTCCTCGCCGCCGTCGACCAGGGCGACGACGACATCGCCGTGCGGCGCTTCGCCTATATCGTGCGCGCGGTGTCGCCCGGCCGCTTCGTGCAGCCGGCCGCGCTGGTCCAGAACATGTACGACCCCAGCCGCCACGGGCGGTCGGATGAAGGTCATGTTTCCGTCGTCGGCCCCCTGCGGTAAGCGTCGATGGAGCATAAGGAGGCCCGTGGGGACCGTGCTCGGGCGATGACGCGGCGCCTGGCGAAGAGACGTGTCCGGATGCTCGCAGCTGGGGCCGTCGTCGGTGTTGCCGTGAGCGTGTCGGCCTGGGCCTCTATTGCCTTCGAGCGCGCGATCGAGACCCGTATGGCCACCATTGCCGAGCCGCGCACCGGCGTCGAGATCGTCGACCGAAGGGGCCAGCTGCTTCGGGCCTTCGCCAGCGAGGACGGGCGCTGGCGGCTCAAGGCCGGCGTCGCCGACGTCGATCCGCGCTATCTCGCCATGCTCGTCGCCTGGGAGGACAAGCGGTTCGAGGATCACGGCGGCGTCGACCTCCTGGCCTTCGGGCGTGCCGCCCTTCAGTCGGCGACCTCCGGCCGCATCGTGTCGGGCGGCTCGACCCTGACGATGCAGGTCGCGCGGCTGCTGAACCGTCTGCCCACCGGCAGCGTGGCGGCGAAGTTCGAGCAGATCCTCACGGCCATCGCCTTGGAGCGGGCGCTCTCCAAGGCCGAGATCCTGTCGCTCTATCTTCAGCTTGCGCCTTATGGCGGCAATCTGGAGGGCGTGCGGGCGGCGTCCTACAGCTTCTTCGGCAAGGAGCCGAAGCGCCTGACCGTCGCCGAAGCCGCGCTGCTTGTCGCGTTGCCGCAATCGCCCGAACGGTTGCGGCCGGACCGCTCGCCCGCGGCCGCCAGGATCGCGCGGGACCGCGTCGTCGACCGGATGGCGGCGCTCGGCCTGATTGATGCGGGCGAGGCGGCGCGGGCCAGACGCGAGGCGATGCCTAAGGGCCGCCGGCCGCTGCCGCTTCTGGCCGCCCACGCCGCCGTCCGCCTGCACCGCGCCGATCCGTCGAGGCCGCGTATCCGTCTGACCATCGACAAGGCGATGCAGCAGCGGCTCGAAGCCTATGCCAGCGACAGGGTCGCGACGCTCAAGAAGCCGCTGAGCCTGGCCATCCTGGTCTCGGATGCGACCACCGGCGAGATTCTGAGCCAGATCGGCTCGCCCGATCTCTTCGATCGCGACCGGCAGGGCTTCGTCGACCTGACGCGCGCCCCGCGCTCGCCCGGTTCGACCCTCAAGCCGTTGATCTATGGCCTCGCCTTCGAGCGCGGCATTGCCCATCCCGAAAGCCTCGTCGACGATTCGCCCGCCGCCTTCGCCGGCTACACGCCGCAGAATTTCGACCGCGAGTTCGAGGGCGTCATCACCGCGCGCCGGGCGTTGCAGCTGTCGCGCAACCTGCCGGCGGTGGAGCTCCTGAGCGCCGTCGGCCCGGCGCGGCTGATCTACCGCATGAAGCGAGCGGGCGCGTTGCCCGAGCTCGGCGACCGGTCGCTGCCGGGCCTCGCGATCGGCCTTGGCGGCCTCGGCCTGACGCTGGAGGATCTCGTGAAGATCTACGGCGGTCTGGCCAATGGCGGCGTCGCGATGCCGTTGCATATCGAGGCCGATCCCGCCGGCACGATGGTCCCGGCAGCCGGCAAGCGCATCCTGTCGGCCCAGGCGGCCTGGTACGTCACCTCGATCCTCGCCGGCGCGCCGACCACCGCCAAGGGCTCGCCCGGCGAGATCGCCCACAAGACCGGCACCTCCTACGGCTACCGCGATGCCTGGACGATCGGCTATGACGGCCGCCATGTCGTCGGCGTCTGGCTCGGCCGGCCGGACGGTGCGCCGGTGACCGGGCTCGTCGGTCAGGATGCGGCGCTTCCGGTGCTGCGCGACGTTTTCGCCCGGCTCGGGCCGACGACCCGACTGGCCGGCCCGCCGCCGGGCATCCTCGCCTCGGCCGGTGGAGGCCTGCCGCCGCCCATGCGCCGCGTCGGCCGGGCGGCCGAGCTGGTTCAGGCCGGGCTGAGGCCGGAGATCGTCTTTCCGCCGAACGACGCCCGGATCGAGCTGGGACTCACCAAGGCGGGCGGAGCGGGAGACGCCGCGATCGGCGTTCGCGCGAGACAAACGGGTCTCGTATCGGCCGCGCCGTCTTCTGCGTTTGCGGGGCTCGGACATGGGCCCGAGCAAGCTCAGGGCGCGGGATCGACGAACCACAAATCCGATGCCGCGGTGGCGGGCGCCGACCTGTATCTCAAGGTGCGCAACGGCAGGCCACCTTTCACCTGGTATGTCGACGGCCGGCCGGTCGCGCGGGACGCGCTGGAGCGTCAGGCCCGGTTTCACGCCCGTGAGCCGGGCTTTCTCGACATCTTCGTCGTCGATGCCAATGGTGCCGCGGCACGCTCGCGTGCCTTCGTCGACTGATCGCGCTACACGCCTCGTCGTGCGCGGTCGTCCCTGGCCGCCCCTCGGGCCGCTTCGTTCGCTTGCGCCGATCCGTCGGTTTTGCCTCTAGAGGCCCTGCGGGCGACCGAAATCATCCGTCCTCGCCGTGATCTGCAGCGGAACGAAAAAAGCCCCCGCCGGTAATCGACGGGGGCTTTCGATGTCATTTCTAAATGTCCAGGCGAGCCTGTTTGGCGCGTGCCTCGATCAGAAGCTGCGGACGAACTGAACGAAGCCGGCGGTCTGGTCGAGCGAGCCGAAGTCGTAGTCGATGTTGGCGTAGGACACTTCACCGAGGACGGAGAAGTTGTTGGTGATCTCGTAGCCGACGTTGCCGACGAGCTTGTAGTATTCGCCGCTGCCGTAGCTGCGCAGGCGGCTGGCGGTGATGATGTTACCGGTTTGCGTAAGCGTCGGGCCGAACGTGTCGAAGGTCTCGCCGTAGACGCCCGACGCCGCGACCGCCAGCTTGCCGAAGGCCTGCTGATAGCCGGCGCCGATCTGATACTTGACCGCCTGTGCGTTGCTCGGGCTGTAGTTCTGAGCGTTGCCGATGGTCGCGACGGTGTCGAACAGGCCGATCGTATTGTATGCGCTCGGATCGAAGGCGTAGGAACCCTCGACCTTCAACTGCGCATCCTGGAACGGCTTGACGGTGATCGCACCCTTGACGGCGAAGGCACCGTCGTCATTGCCCGGAAACACGCCGAAGCTGTCGTAAGGCGAGGCGCCGAAGGCGGTCAACGAACCGGTGCCGTTGTAGGCGCCGTTGAAGCCGCCGATGTAGTACGCGTCCGGATAGGCGCGGGTCAGGTTCGTCCGCTCGTCATAGGACGCGGCGATGTAGGCCGAAGCGAAGCCTGCGTCATAGGTGATACGAGCGACGACGTCCGGCGCGAAGTCGCCGGTGCCGTCGTCTTCCAGCGAGACCGCGGCCGAGAAGCTGTTCGCGGCGTAGGTGTAGGAGACGCGGTTGACCTGGAAGTCGCCGACCGGAAGGTCGGTGTCGGTGAACAGGCCGTCGTCTTCGGTCCACAGGGTGTCGAGGTAACCCATGGTCAGGCCACCGAGCTGAATGTAGCCCTCGTCCATCGAGTAGCCCTCGTCGGTGCCGCTCGAGCCGAACTGGCTGCCGGTGCCGAAGGCGTTGGTGGCCTGGATGCGGGCTGCGCCGCGCAGGGTGCCGAGTTCGGTCTCTTCGCGGGCGTCGAAGTTCAGACGGACGCGAACCTGCGAGCCGGCCTGGTAGTCGTCGCCTTCGTCGTTCACCCTCGCGGTGGTATCGCCGATCACGGCGTACTTGAAGCGAACGTAGCCGTTGATCGAAAGGCAGGTCTCGGTGCCCGGGATGTAGAAGAAGCCCTTGCCGTAGACATCGCAGACGCGGACGTAGTCGACCGGATCGGGAGCAACGGGTACGATGACGTCCGCAGCGCGGGCGCCGGTGACTGCGACGAGAGCCGCAGCGGAGCCGAGAAGAAGGCTTCTGATGTTCATGATGTGACCCCAATCCTGCCGGCCCGGTCGAAATCGAAGAATTCGATCACTTTTCAACCGTGCATGACGATAATGACCGAGGATATTCCTCGACCCCATGCGCTGAAGATGATTCAAGTCGGCCCGACTGGCAATCACATAAATGCCACACGTCAGTCGGATTTGCTGCGATGCAGTGGAATCGACGGCAAGAGCGCGTCGCGAACTTCGACAGACCGTCTCAAGGTCGATGTTGCGGATACGACCCGATCCCTTGCATCTGCGGGCTTTCGCGGTGGTCGCAAGGCTGTCCGGCATCACCGCCGCGGCCGATGTCGTTTATATGTCACAACCCGCCTTCACTCAGGCGATCAGCAAGCTGGAGGCAAGCTGCGAGGCCGTGCTTCTTACCCGTGGCACGAGTGGCAGTGTTCCGGCCAATTCCAGCGGCATTCTCGCGGAACGTCTCCGGCGCTTCTTCGAACAGCTTCGCGCGGCGCGCTTTCGAACCGTCGTTGCACCGCGCGGCGGGCGATTAAGAGCGGTTTGCCGGCCGACCGCTCGTCATAAGGTCGCAGCCGGGAATCGAGCCGGCCCGGATGGCGCGCGAATTGGCGCGGCGGCCCAAGGTCGCGATCGGAGAGGTCGAACACGCCGCCGAGCAGAACGCACCCGAGCCGATCGAACGTGACGAGACCGGTCGCGACCCGGTCGCACCTTGGCCGGTGCCCGTGGACCCGCTCAGGCGGCGAAGGTCAGCTGTGCCTTGACGGCCTGGGTCCGGTCGCCGGCGATGCGGAACGCCTGGTCGAGGCGGTCAACCGGGATCGAATGGGTGATCATCGGCTTCACGTCGATCTTGCCTTCGTCGATCAGCTTTACGGCCTCGGCGAATTCGGCGTGGAAACGGTGGGTGCCGACGAACTGGATTTCCTTGCCGACGAGCGCGTTGATCGGCACCGGCTGGTTGCCGGTGACGCCGACCTGGACGATGCGGCCGCGCGGCCTGACGCTTGCGATGGCCGAGGCGATGGCCGGGGCCGCCGCCGAGCACTCGAAGGCGAGGTCGAAATGGCCCTTGTCGGCCGCGAAGGCCTCCAGCGCAGCGCCGTCCCTGGCAACGTTGATGGTGCGCGTTGCACCCATCATGCGGGCGACTTCCAGCGGCCGGTCCTGCAGATCGGTCACGACCACCTCCCTCGCCCCGCGAAGCCTGGCTACGGCGGCGCAGAGAACGCCGATCGGGCCGGCGCCGGTGACCAGCACCCGCTTGCCGGCGATCTCGCCCGCCTGATGGGCGGCGTGGAGGCAGACCGCGAGCGGCTCGGCGCAGGCGCCCTCGGCCGGGCTGTGCCGGTCCGACAGCGGCACGCACTGGCCCGCGTCGACGACGATCCGGTCGCGAAACGCGCCCTGCTCGTGCGGCATGCGCATCGCCGAGCCGAAGAAGCGCATGTTCAGGCAGTGGTTGAAGAGGCCTTCGTCGCAGAACTTGCAGTCGCCGCAGGGCCGGCTCGGATTGATCGCCACGATCTGGCCGATCGTCAGGCCCGAGACGCCGTCGCCCAGCGCCTCGACGAGGCCGGCGACCTCATGGCCGAGGATGATCGGCTGCTTGACGGTGATCGGGCCGAAGCCGCCGTCCTGGAAGTAATGAAGGTCCGAGCCGCAGATGCCGCCGGCCTTGACCGCGACGCGGACCTCGCCGGTCGCGGGCTCGGCGACGCTGTCGGTCTCGAGGCGCAGATCGCCCTTGCCGTAGAGGCGGCAGACGCGGGTTTGCGAAGATCCATGGCTCATCGAGAGGGTCCTTGCGAAGAGAAACGGGTGGCATCGTCATCCGGCCCTGGGGTCCACGAGAAACGATAGGGTCTACCGGAAACGAGGAGCCTACTGGAAGATCAGGTTCGGCAGCCACGTCGAGATCGGGGGCACGTAGGTGACCAGCATCAGGATGAGGATATTGCACAGGAGGAACGGCGCGATCGCCTTGATGACGGGGGTCAGCGGCAGCCGGGCGATGTTGGCGCAGATGAACAGGCAGACGCCGACCGGCGGCGTCGTCAGGCCGATCATCAGATTGAGCACCACGACCACGGCGAAATGGAGGGGATCGACACCCACCCCTTGAGCAAGGGTCAGGAGCGGCACGAAGAGCACGATCAACGCCGCGATCGTCTCCATGAACATGCCGACGATCAACAGGAAGATGTTGATCAGCAGCAGGACAAAAAACTTGTTGTCGGTGATCGACAGGACGCCGCTGGCGATCGCCTGCGGAATGCGTTCGGAGACCAGGATCCAGCCGAAGACGTTGGCGAAGCCGACGAGCGAGAGGATCGCGGCGGAGGCGATGGCCGAATCGATGAGGATGGCCGGCACCTGCCGGATCGGCAGCTCGCGATAGACGAAGGCTCCGACGATGAAGGCGTAGACCGAGGCGACGATCGCCGTTTCGGTCGGCGTCATCAGGCCGGTGAGCAGGCTGCCGACGATCATCGCCGTCATGAACAGCGCCCAGAAGGCGCCGAGGAAGGAGCGGAAAAGCTCGCGAAAGCCCTCCCAGGCCTGGCGCGGAAATTTGCGGCGCACGGCGATGATATAGGTCGTCACCATCATGGCGAGGCCGAGCAGGACGCCCGGGATCGCGCCGGCGATGAACATCTGGCCGACGGAGATGCCCGACAGCGAGCCGACGATGATCATCGGCACGGAGGGCGGAATGATCGGTCCGACGGTGGAGGAGGCGGCGGTGACGGCGGCGGCGAAGGCGGGAGGATAGCCGACCTTCGTCATGCCGGGGATCATCACCGAGCCGATCGAGGCGGCGTCGGCCACCGCCGTGCCCGAGATGCCGCCGAACAGCATGGAGGCCGCGACGTTGGACAGGCCCAGCCCGCCGCGCACCCAGCCGACCATGGCGTTGGCCAGCCGCACGATGCGCTCGGTGATGCCGCCATGGTTCATGAGATTGCCGGCGAGGATGAAGCCGGGGATCGACAGGAGCACGAAGACGTCCATGCCCGCATACATCTTCTGCGGAATGACGACGAGCGGCAGGCCTGCGGCGAGAAGATAGGCGAAGGAGGCAAGGCCCAGCGTCACCGCGACCGGGACGCCGACGACGAGGCCTGCGGCGAAGACGCCGAGAAGGATGGCGAGATTCATACCTGCCTCTCGGGATTGATGTGGGCGAGGCCCTCGCTGCGCCCGGCCAGCATCGCCACGGCCCGCAGCAAAGCGAAGAGGCCGAGAAGCGCGAGGAGCACGAAGATCGTCACGTAGATGAGATCCATGCGGATCGACAGGACCGGCGAGGTTTGGCGCACGCCGATCGAGGCGTAGAACCAGGCGGCGGACAGAAGCGTCGCGCAGAAGACGAAGGTGACGAGCGCCGAGACGAGGCGCAACATCCAGGGAATGCGCCCCGGCATCGATTCGCAGAAGAGATCGACATTGACGAGGTCGCCGGAGCGCAGCGACAGGCCGGTGCCGAAGGCGACGAGCCAGAGGAGCGCGAAACGCGTCAGTTCCTCGGTCCAGGGCGGCGAGGCGTTCAGCACCGACCGACCGACCACCTGGACGAGGACAGCAACGATCAGCACGGCGAAGCCCAGGCCGGTGCCGATCCGGCAGATCGCGATCAGGGCGTCATGGATTTTTGTCGTCATCGCGCAAACCTCCCGTCACCCGTTTCGGATCTGACCTTCGCCGACGCTTGCCGGATCGGCGCGTCGGCGAAGGCACGCATGGCGACGGCCAGTGCCGCCATGCGCTTTCAGCTTGGCGTCAGTTGGCGAAGAGCTTCTCGACGATCGGCTTGATCTCGTCGTTGACGTTCTTCAGGACGGCGTCCTTGGCTTTCGCCTTGAAGGCCGCCTGGTCGACGTCGACGAACTCCATGCCCTTGTCCTTCAGGGTCTTTTCGAGATTGGCCTCGTCCTCGACGAAGAGCTGGCGCTCATAGTCCTGGGCGGTCTTCGCCGCCTGCATGACGGCCTTCTGGTCCTCGGGCGACAGCTGCTGCCAGACCATCTCGGAGATCGTCAGGTAGATCCAGGAGCGCACGTGCTCGGTGCGGTTGACGTATTTCTGGACCTCGTTGAAATTCGCCGAATTGATCAGCGACAGCGGGTTCTCCTGGGAGTCGATCGTGCCGTTCTGCAGCGAGGTGAACACCTCCGAAAAGGCCATCGGCGTCGGCGAGGCGCCTTCGGCTGTCCAGACGTCGACGAAGAGCGGCACGTTCGGCACGCGCAGCTTCAGGCCCTTCAGGTCGTCCGGCGTCTTGATCGGGCGGTTGGAGGTGAGGTCGCGGGGGCCGCGGGGGAAATAGGCGATCGGGCGAACCTGCGCCTTCTCGACGATCTCGGCCTCGATGTCCTTGCCGATCTCGCCGCCGGCCACCTTGTCGACGTCGTCGAGCGAGGCGTAGCCATACGGGATCGCCAGCAGCGCGGCCTTCGGCGCCCAGTTCTGCAGGCTTTCGCCGGTGATCGTCATGTCGGCGGTGCCGAGCTGCATGCCATTGATCAGGTCGATCTCGTTGCCGAGCGAATCGTTCGGATAGACCTCGACCTTGATGCGGCCGTCGGTGAGCTTCTCGAGTTCCTCGCCGAACTTCAGCGAGGCCTTGTGCCAGGGGTTCTGCTCGTTGGCGAGATGGCCGAGCTTGAGGGTGCGCTCTTGGGCGAGCGCGCCGCCGGTCAGGATCAGCGCCGCGGCGCCGGCGACGAGCGCCTGCCTGAGTAGGGTCTTCAGCATTCTTCAGTCCTCCCTTTGGTGTTTTGGCCTTTGGTGTTTTGGCCCTGGATGTTGTGGCCTTGGGTGTTTTGGCCGTTCGTCTGGCCGTCGGTTCTGCATCGCCGTCAGGCCGTTGCGGCCGTCGGTGAAGTCGCTTCAGGGTCCTGCGCCGACGCGCGGCGGCGCGCCCTCGAAGAACAGCGGATGGGCCGCCGCGATGGCCGGCAGATCGTCGAGAATCTTGCGCAGATGCGAACGCATCGCGCCTTCCGCGCGGCTTTCGTCGCCGCTCTCGACGGCGTCGACGATGGCCTCGTGCTGGGTGATCAGCAGGCCCTTCGGAAACTCGGCGGCGGTGAGGTAGCGGACCCGGTCCATCTGCGCCTTGATCGACTGCAGGGTCGACCAGGTGAGATGCTGTCCGGCCGCGTCTGCGAGCCGCCGGTGAAACGCCTCGTCGAGGGCCATGAAGCCGACCGCGTCGCCATCGGCGGTTTCGGCCTGCCGCGCGACGAGGGCGCGCAGTTCGCTCACGAGCGACGGCGTGCATTTCGCGGCCGCGAGCTTGACGATGTCGGCCTCGATCGCCTCGCGCATGAAGCGCGCTTCCATCACCTCCGGCGCGCGGATGCGGCGCACGAAGGTGCCGCGCTGCGGGCGAATTTCCAGGAACCCTTCCTCGGCAAGGCGGATGAAGGCCTCGCGCACCGGTTGGCGCGACAGGTCGTAGGCCTCCGCGACCTCTTGCTCCGAGAGGCGCATGCCGGGCGCGAGCTCGGTGCGGATGATCCGGCCGCGCAGGCTTCTGAGAAGCTGCGGCCCGATCGGCGCGCTCGCATCCCATGTCTGCTGTCGCTCGATCAGGCGCGTTGCCACGATGCGCGTTCCTCCTCGGCTCGCTTATGCGGTATACTACCATACTAGTCAACCGCAATTTCATCTGCTAGCACGGTCACGAAGCCGATGGCATTTCAGGGAGCATATCGATGCGGCAGACTTGGCGCTGGTTCGGGCCGCGCGATCTGGTCAAGGTCGAGAATATGCTGCAGGCCGGCGTCGAGGGCGTCGTCTCGGCGCTGCATCACGTACCGACGGGTAACGTCTGGACACCCGAGGCGATCGAGGACCGCAAGCGGCTGATTGCCACCCGCGGCGACGGCACGCCGTCGGGGCTTGGCTGGGAGGTCGTGGAAAGCCTTCCGGTCTCCGAGGATATCAAGAAGCAGCGTGGCGAATGGCGGGCCCATGTCGACGCCTACAAGACGAGCCTTGCGAACCTCAAGGCCGCCGGCATCGAGACGGTCTGCTACAATTTCATGCCCGTCCTCGACTGGACCCGGACCGATCTTTCCTATCGTCTGCCCCATGGCGGCACGGCGATGCGCTTCGACGTTCACGATTTCGCGGCCTTCGACATCTTCATCCTCGAACGCCCCGGCGCCCGCGAGAGCTTCCCCGAGGCGGTCGTGGCGCTGGCCGAAGAGCGGTTCGCGGCGATGGACGATGCGAGGAAGGCGGCGCTTGCCGGCAATGTCGTGTTCGGCCTGCCGGGCGCGGCCGAGCGGTTCACGATTGAGGACGTGCGCCGCCATCTCGCCGAATATGCCGACGTCGACGAGGACCGTCTGCGCGCCAATTTCATCGCCTTTCTCGAAGCGGTCGCGCCTGTTGCCGAAACCCTCGGCATGCGGCTGTGCTGCCATCCCGACGACCCGCCGTTCCCGCTCCTCGGCCTGTCGCGGATCATGTCGACCGAGGCACATTATCGGACGATGATGGACGCCGTCGACCTGAATGCCAACGGCATCACCTTATGCTCGGGTTCGCTCGGCGCACGCGCCGACAACGATCTGCCCGGCATGATGGAGCGGCTCGGGAACCGGGTGCATTTCCTGCATCTTCGCAACACGAAGCTCGAGACGGACGGGCTCTACGCCTCCTTCCACGAGGCCGAGCATCTGGGTGGCGACACCGACATGGTGGCGCTGGTGGCGGCGGTCCTGCGCGAAGAAGACAGGCGGCGCGCGGCGGGTCGACCCGATGCCTCGATCCCCTTCAGGCCCGACCACGGCCAGGACATCCTCGACGATCTCGGCCGCAAGGCGCAGCCCGGCTATCCGGCGATCGGCCGCCTCAAGGGCCTGGCCGAACTGCGCGGCGTGATCGCAGCGCTGTCGCATCCGGCAAGCCGTTTCGCGGGCGCCGCCGGCGGCCGTGCTCCCGAGGCCGGGACGAAAATTGGAGCGCCGGCGTGACGCGGCTCGATCGCTCAGCGCTCGATACGTTGCCGGCGGACGTCGCGCGCCCCGGCTACGACCCCGCCGCCCACGGCACGGGCGTCGTGCATCTGGGCTGCGGCGCTTTCCACCGCGCTCATCAGGCGGTCTACACCGACGCCGCGCTCGCCCGTTCGGGCGGCGACTGGCGCATCGCGGCGGTCAGCCTGCGCTCCACGGAGATCGCCGACGCACTCAACCCGCAGGACGGGCTTTACACGCTGATCGAGCGGGGAAGCGACGGCGTCGACGCGCGGGTGATCGGCAGCCTCTCGCGGGTCATCGCGGCGGCTCGCCAACCCGGCCAGACCCTTGCGGCGCTGGTCGATCCGGCGACGCGGATCGTGACGCTCACCGTCACCGAAAAGGCCTATGGCATCGACCGCGCACGGGGCGACGTCGACGTCGCCCATCCGGCCGTCGCCGCCGACCTTGCCGACCCGCGCCACCCGACAGGCGTCCTCGGTCTTGTCGTCGAGGCGCTGCGGCAGCGCTTTGCCGGCGGCGTCGCGCCGTTCACCGTCCTGTGCTGCGACAACCTCCCGGCCAATGGCGCGCTGGTGAAGGCCGGCGTCCTCGGCTTCGCGCGGCTGATCGATCCGGCCCTTTCGGCGCGGATCGAAGGCACGGTCGCCTTTCCGTCCTCCATGGTCGACCGGATTACCCCGGCGGCGACACCCGAGATGTTCGCCGACGCCGAAAATCTCACCGGCTACTCTGACGAAGCGGCCGTCGAGACCGAGTCCTTCACCCAATGGGTGATCGAGGACGATTTTCCCGAAGGCCGGCCGGACTGGGAGGCGGGCGGCGCGCTGTTCGTCGACGATGTCGAACCCTACGAGGCGATGAAGCTGCGCATGCTCAACGGCGCCCATTCGATGATCGCCTATGCCGGCTTCCTCGCCGGTCACGTGACAGTGCGCGACGCGATGGCCGACGCGGCCCTCGCAAGTCTCGTTCGCCGGCACTTGCGGGCTGCCGCGGCAACGCTGGACGCACTTCCCGGCATCGATCTGGAAAGCTATGCCGACGAACTCGTCGCCCGTTTCGCCAATCCGGCGATCGCCCATGCCACCTGGCAGATCGCCATGGACGGCACCGAAAAGCTGCCCCAGCGCCTCGTTGCGCCGGCGCTCGAAGCCTTGGTCGCCGGGCAATCCGCGCGACCCTTCGTCTTCGCGATCGCCGCCTGGGTGCGCTATTGTCTCGGCCAGACCGAGGCCGGCGAGCCATACACCCTGCGCGATCCGCGCGAGGCCGCCATCGCCGCGGCGGTGAAGGCGGCGGCCGACGACCCGGCGGCACTTTGCGCAGGGCTTTTCGCCCTGCGCGAGGTCTTTCCGCCGGCGCTCGCCGATGCGCCGGGCTTTAGGGAAGAGGTTGCGGAGCTGTTGTCGAAGATGATCGAAACCGGCATGCGAGCGGTCATCGATAGGGAAATGCAAAGGACGCGAGTATGACGGGCGAGGGCGGAGCGGTCGGCGGACCCCGGGGAGGGCACGAAGACGGCCCCCAAGGCAGACCCGACGGGCGATCCCCCAAGGGCGACACCAGGGGCGAGGCGAGCCTGCAGTTTCTGGCGATCGGCGAGTGCATGATCGAGATGTCGGGAGGCTCCGGCGGGATCGGCGACACCGGGGACATGGGGGAGACCCCAGGCGCCGGCGGCACATGGCGGCTCGGCTTTGCCGGCGATACCCTGAACACCCTCTGGTATGCCCGCGCCGGCCTCGATCCGGCGAACGGTGCGGTCGGCTATTTCACGGCGCTCGGCACCGACGCCTTTTCCGATCGGATCGCTGCCTTCATGGTGGCCAACGGCATTGCCACCGAGCGCATCGCCCGGTTGCCGCTTTTCAGGCCCGGTCTCTACATGATCGAGCAACGCGACGGCGACCGGCATTTCACCTATTGGCGCGAGAACTCGGCCGCGCGCCGTCTGGCCGATGACGAGACGGCGCTCGCCGCCGTCATTGCGGCCGCGCGGCTCGTGTATTTTTCCGGCATCACCCTGGCGATCCTGAAGCCGGATCGCCGAACCGCGCTGATCCGGCTTCTGCGGGAGGCCCGCACGAAGGGCACGATCGTTGCCTTCGATCCGAACATCCGCCCGGCGCTCTGGGAGGACGCCGCCGCGATGCGCGCCGCGATCACCGAGGCCGCGGGCTGTGCGACGATCGTCCTGCCGAGCTTCGACGACGAGGCCAGAAATTTCGGCGATGCCGACCCGGCAGCGACGGCCCGGCGCTATCGCGCGGCGGGCGCGGGCACCGTGGTCGTCAAGAATGGCGGCGCTCCGGTGCTGATCGATGCCGGTCCCCGTGAGGGCGCGGCTGTGGAGGGCGCGGCTGTGGAGGGCAGACCTGTGATCGAAATCGAGGCGGCGCGCGATGTCGAGGTCGTCGATGCGACCGGTGCCGGCGACAGCTTCAACGGCGCCTACCTCGCCGCGCTCCTGTCCGGCGCCGATGCGATCGCGGCCGGCCGCGCCGGCTGCGCCATGGCCGCGCAAGTCGTCGGCGCCCACGGCGCGCTGATCGAGACCGAGGCGATGACGCGATGGCGTTCGAACAGCCGGGGCCCGCAGATCTAGGAGCGGTCCTGGATGGTCATGCCGGCGGCCAACTGTCAGCGCCATCGAGCGGAGCGAGGTGTCCACGGTCGGGGCGAACTCGATCGATGGATCGGACGCATCGCCATCGGGCAGGATGCAGTCGATCGCACCGCCGCCGCCGGCATCCATCAGGAGCGCGCTACCCGGTGCGCCCGGCAAAACGCCGGGATCGCGCGCCGCGTCGGCTTTGACCGGTCGCCAGGCTTCGAACGCGTCAAGGCACGCGCGCAGCGGCCACAGGTAGCACAGATTCGTCGCTCGGTAGTATCTTGCCCGCTCGATCACCCGCCGGACCCGTTCAGACAAGCAACGAAGCACTCCGAAACACCGGGTTCAGGACTCTAATTTCAAGCGCCAGACAGCGAAGCCGCCGGATTTTTCGTTTCGACGTCGGCTCAAGGGCACCCGTTGAAGAGACTTGGCCGATGACGTTCTGGAGCGAGGCGCAATTGCGTCGGCCGGGCGAACCACAGTCGCCGCAACGCCGGGTGGTCGAAGGCAAGGTCGGTCGCGCCGCTCAGCCGGCCTCGAGGTTGACGGCCTTCGGGCCTTTGCCGCGCTTGTCCGGCTCGGTCTCGAAGGACACCTTCTGGTTCTCCTCGAGACCGGGAAGGCCGGAGGCCTGGACGGCCGAGATATGCACGAAGATGTCAGCTCCGCCATCGTCCGGCTTGATGAAGCCGAAACCCTTTTCGGTGTTGAAGAACTTGACTGTTCCGGTCTGCGCCATGGTCGGAACCCTTTTCCTGGTATTACGTGTCGCCGTCAGGCGGTGGCAGGCAAGTCTTGACGAGGAAAGGAACCGATACATCGACTCTCGCCTTATGGGACAAGAGACCCGGGGGGATGCGCCCCCGATACGCAATTTGTCCATGACCTGTGTTCGCGAGATTGCCCGAACGCCGAAATCTTGCTATCTGCGCGGCCGGTTTGCAAGTAAAAGTTTTCCAAACACGGAATCGTCGCAATTCTAGACAGGCTTTGCACGATCACCCACTCACCGATGCTCGCGAATGCCAAGGCTTTGATGCGCATGCCCCTGCTTATTACGGGTTTTTCCTCTTTCCCCGGCGCACCGCGCAATCCCACCGAAGACATGGTGGAAACGTTGCAGGATCATCCGGCGCATGGTCGAAGCTTCCGTGCCGTGACCCTGCCGGTCGCCTGGGAGGGGAGTTTTTCCACGCTCCGCGAGGCGATCGAGAGCGCGGGACCGAAAACGGTGCTGCTGTTCGGGCTGCATCGGCGAACCGAGCGGCTGCGCATCGAGATGCTGGCCCGCAACCGGCGCGAACTTGGCCGGGCCGATGCCCTGGGCGCCTTTCCATCGGGCCCGGCCGTCCTTGACGGACCGCAGTCGCTGCGTTGCAGCCTTCCCTGGACGGACATCGCTCGCGCCTTTCGCGGCGTGAAGGTGCCGTTCGAATGGTCGACCGATGCGGGGGGCTATCTGTGCAACGACACGCTCTATCGCCTGGCCCACGCCGCTGAACGTCTCGGCGTGGAACGGTTCGGCTTCTTTCATGTGCCGCTCAGCGACGAGCGGGTCGACGACGTTGCCGCCTCGGAAAAGATGCCGGAGGTCTTCTGCAGTCTGCCGGCCGCGGTCTTGGCGGCCGCCGCGCTGGCTTTGGTCGACGCGCTGTCGACGGCGATGGTGGCCTGAGACGGGCCACCGACCTTGCGGGCTGTCCGGGTTTTCATCGCAAGGCCGTGCCGAAGGGCTCGACCGGGCTTTGCGTGACGCGAATGTGAGGGATCGCATTGGCGCCGTCGGAGTTGTGTCTCGACGCGGCAACCGCCTCACGGCTTCGCCGCACGCATTTCAAGGACCAGACACATGACCATCCGCATCCTGCCTCTCGCCGCTCTGGCGGCTTCGCTTCTCTCAGCGCCCGCTGTCGCGCAGACCTCGACGCCTGACAACGCACCGATCCCGAAAGACGGGACACTCGTCCAGCAGCCGGACGGTACCCCGGTTTCCAGTCAGATCGAGACCGGCGGTCTTCCGGGCGTCGATTTCAATGCGCCACCGGCCGACGCGGACGCCTCGGGACCCGGAGGACTTCAAAACGGGGTCGGCGCCGTCGGCATGTCCGTGCCGTCCCAGTCGAGCAGCAATCCGGTGCCGATCGAGCCGACGACCGGCGACGATGCCGGCATTCCACTCGGCACCCTGCCGGTCAATTGACGTGGCACGATCGGGCCTTGCGTTCGTTGAGGCGGTCTTTCCCTTCGGCAAGTCGTGATCTATCAGCGGCATAAGTTAGAGAACGGAAAGCGCATGTTATGGGCGAGATCGACGAGGCGAAGCTCGCCAGGGCCTATGACGCGGGCCTGAAGCACGAAAAGGCCGGGCACATCGAAGCTGCGGCGATCGCCTACCGCGAATGCCTGGAGATCGATCCGAAGGATCATGCGGGGGCAGCGGTGCGCATCGCCGCCATGGGGCTGGGCGACCCGCCCGCCACGGCCGGTGCCGCCTATGTCGCGACCCTCTTCGATCAGCATGCCGACGACTTCGAGGACATCCTCGTGCGGCAACTCGGCTACGATGTTCCCGCAATGATCGCCGAGCGCCTCGCGGCCGTAGCGCCGGGGCCCTACACGCGAGCCCTCGACCTGGGGTGCGGCACCGGCTTGGCCGGCGAAGCGATACGCGACCGCGTCGAGGAGCTCATCGGCGTCGATCTCTCCGAGGGCATGATCGAGACCTGCTTCGACAAACAGGTCTACGACCATCTCTATATCGGCGAGGCGGTCGAATTCCTCGAGGAGTTCGAGGAGACCGTACCCTTCGATCTGATCCTCGCCGCCGATGTCCTGCCCTATCTCGGCGATCTGTCGCCGCTTTTTTCGCAGATCGCCGCGCGTATGTTGCCGGGCGGCGTCTTCGCCTTTTCGACCGAGACCATGCCTGACGACATCTTCGGCGAGCGTCCCATGATGGTCGGCCCGCACCAGCGTTTTCATCACCGCGATCGTTTCGTCGCCGATCGCCTCGCTGCGGCGGGTTTCGAGCTTGTGGAAATGACACCGATCGTGGTGCGGATGCAGGAGGGCGCGCCGGCGCCCGGACATCTCGTTCTGGCCCGCCGTCTCTGAGGCGCCGCAACCGAAGCCGCCGATCACGCGTTTTGCCTTCAACGAAGAATTGGAGATGACCGCCATGCGTTTCGTCTTGACCGTCGCCTGCCTTATGGCCATCGCCGCAGCCAGCGGCTGTCAGGCAAACCAGGCAACGCCGCGCACGACCATCGACAATTCGACGCCCTCCGGCGGGTTGGTGCCCGGTCAGGTGGCCGATTGATGGTTAAGGGACGTTCAAGATGACGAAAAGCCTGCAGATCGAGGCGGCTGAACGCGTAGCCGACAACGCCCTTCGGCGAACATTTTTCTTGCACGCCGTCGCGCAGCGCGGCGGTCGGCTTCTGAGCCCGTTGTCGAGCCTCGCGCTAGGCCGCGTTTCAGGCCCCGTGCTGGGGTTGGCCATTCTCCTGCCGTTGGCCGCATGCGGCAGTCGTCAGCCGGGCCCGCCGGTGTTCAACGATCCCTATCCGCCGGTCGGGGTGAAACTGTCGCCTCGCGAGCGCGGCGCGTCCCGTCCGACCCGCCTGTCCAACGGCAAGGTCACGCTTCGGCCGGACAATGACGGTCTGCCCTTCCTGTTCGGGCTGGGCGATGCGACCGGCAAGCCCTCCGCCAAGCCCACGGTGAACGGGGTCACGCCAAGCGTTTCCGCCTCGACGCCGTCGAACGGTGTCGTTCCGGGCCAGGACCCTGTATAGGACGGCGACATACGGCGGGTTCCCCGCAAGTCGAAATCGAGGCTGCCACGATGACTCCAATCCTTCGCCTGACGGCTCTTTTCGCGGTGATGGCTCTCTTCGCCGGATGCATGAAGCCGGCGGAGGGTGTGCGCAGCGCCAAGTGGGAAAATCAGGCCGCCCTGGCGACGACGCCGGCAATTCCGGGATATTGATGCGACGAAAACCGGGTGTGCGCGACGGCCGGTCTCGCTGGAGGTCTGCTTAGGATCACGGCCCTATATGGGATGACCTCCAACGTTACGGTTTTGTAAACAAACGCTATTTTCGGAACATGACCGTTGAGCTGCCGTTGATTCTCCATACACGCCGCGGGCCATCGGGACGAAGTCGTCCGGGCCTCGCGGCAATTTCGAAACCTGGAGAATTCGCATGAAACGCATTCTGATCGCCACCGCCGCCGTTCTCGCGCTCGGCACCAGCGCCTTCGCGGCCGATTCCATCACCACCAAGGGCCTGACCGCCTCCGCCAACGCCGTCACGATCCCGGATGTGAAGGCGAGCCAGGACGGCTATGTCGTCATTCACGCCGTCGTGGACGGCAAGGTCCAGGCGCCGCAGTCCATCGGGCATGCCATGGTCAAGACCGGCGACAACAAGGACGTCGTCGTGACGCTCGACGAGCCGTTGCAGGGTGGCATGTCCTACGTCGCCATGCTCCACAAGGAGACCAATGGCGACGGCGCGTACAATTTCGGTCCGGGCACGACCGAGACCGATACGCCTGTGATGGCGGGCGGCAAGGCCGTGACGAAGAAGTTCACGCTCAAGGCGGCCGATGCAGCGATGAGCCCGGATTCGTCGATGATGGAGCCGGGCATGGAAAAGTCGGGCGCCATGGAAAATGGTCGATGGCGACATGGAGAAGAAGTCCGACGCCGCCAAGTGATCCAGGCTTGATCCTGACATGATGCGCCCGTTCGCGGGCACCGGGGAAAGGCGGTCCGTTCGGGCCGCCTTTTTTCCTGCACGACGGCCTCTGCCGCCGACGAGGCTTTTCCGCCCGGCCCGGTTGGGCCGAGCGCCTGCAGGTCCTCGGCCGCCGCGTCTTTCTTGCGGACGTCGCGCTCTGCCAGACCCTCATCCCCCTGCCGGGACCTTCTCCCGACTCGGGAGAAGGGACGCGGTTTCGGCCTTGCGTCTCTCCTTTTTGGTTCATTCGCCGTCCTCCAGGGCGATCCGCGCGCAGCGGATGGCTTCGTCCTCGGCGCGCTGCATCTGAGGGTCGCGAAAGGCCTCGGGCACCTGGCGGCGCGAGAGGGCGAGGGGCAGGGCGAGACGGGTGGGGCGCGGGAGTTTCAACAGGCAGGGCGGCGACTGGCCGGCATCCTCGCCGGCGCGGCGGCCGAACTGGCAGCGGCGGTTGCGCCGGCAGTCGCCGCGGCGGCAGAAGTCGACGAGCAGCAGCGCGGCGGTGGCGACGAAGCGGTCGGCATGCACGCCCGCGGGCTGCGTCATCTTCGGCCGGTGCGGCCGCACCCGGCCCTTGCGCCGGGCGGGCACGCGCAGGCCGCGCAGCGCCTGACGCGCCAGTGCGAGATGGCTGGACGCGAGGGCGTGGCTTTCGGCGATCTCCTGCGGCGTCGGCGGCGTCTCGTCGACAGGCTCGGCAGGCGCCGGGCGGGCCGGCATTCCGGCAAGGCCGCCTTCGGCTTTGGCGCGGCGGGTCGGGGCTTTGGTCATGGCGGCGTCTCCTCTGGCGGTTTGGGCGGGGTGTGGGTGGGGGGTGCCGGACGCGCGCTTCGCCGGAACACGGGCGTGCAAAAGCCTCCCCGCGCCCGAATGTCGCCGGGCCGGCGGTGTGGCCTGTGGTCTGGCCGCCTGTCGTGCCCCTTGCCTGCTCCCGAGGGAGAGCGGACGGACGGGCGGCGGATCGCCGATGGCGAACCATCGGGGGTATTCTAAAAGCGGCACGCCATCGGCGATCCGCGCGGGATTTGGCGACCTCGCGTGGCATCGGGACGAATGCCCGCCCGGCGCCGCCCTTTCGGGCGAGACCGGCCGGGCCCCGATGGCGGCCGACGCTTCGCATCCTCGGCCCGATCCGCCCTCGCTCTCTCACAGCGAAGGCCTGGGCTGTCTTCGGACACTCAAGCGGACCGATCCGCAGACGCCTCCTAGTGGGCGACGGGCCGGCGGCGCAACGAGGCCGTCCGGGTCGCGAACCCTCCGGAAGGGCCGCGCCGCGGACGCCGCACCGCCGGCCCGCGAACGATCCCGGTGATCATTCGTGCCCATCCGTGGGCCGGCGGTGATGGGAGTATGGGGGAGGGGTGCGGGGGTAGGGATAAGTTTTTCGGGGGGAGGGGTGTGGGGACGGTGAGGGGTAGGGCTCTGAAATGTCTATGAAGAAAATAATTCCCGCATATTTGCCGCAACTTGTTATCCTTGGAGTGCCCAGCGACTCCAATATTGATGAATTTCTGACTGCCGAGAACGCACGATTACCGGACTGGGCTCGCGATGCCAGAGGCCACCAAATCCCGATGGCTTCAATTATGATTGGGCGCCATCACACATTTACCCGCACAAATTAAATCGCGTGGTTGTGCGTTTGATCGTGCCGACGCATTATGACGCGAATGCAAAATGTACGGGACTTGAACATGCAATATACCGGATTCCGAGTGCAGAACTTCAAAGGCATCAAAGACACAAAAATTAAGATTTCAGAAAGTCAGGATGCACGAATATATACATTAGTCGGGTTAAATGAAAGCGGTAAGACCACGATACTTGAGGCAATTCACAGTTTTTCGCCCGACAATGATACGAAGGTAATCGTTGGTAGTGACTTGTCAACCGATAAGGCCGACAGTAATATAGTTCCGCGGTACGCAGTGTCGGATTTTACGGGAGATATCGCAGTAACGGCCGACTTGATTATCGATAAAGAAGAAAAGGAACGTATCATAAAATATATGCGTGCAAATCATTCTTTTGAGACGCAGTTTAATAACATGAATCACGAAAATTTTAGCTATTCCAGATTTCACCGATACGAAAACGGAGATTACGCCGGGAAATTTCGTAGCTGCACATTGCAATTTTCGATAAAATCAAGCAAGCAGAGGAAATTTAGGACTCCTGATAAATCTGAAAGACTCTTAATCTTCAATTTCATCGAGACACTTTTTCCGAAAATTGCTTACTTCCCCACATTTGTATTTGAATTTCCGGACAAGATTTATTTATCTAGAAGGGGAGGGGATCGAAAGAACGCTTTTTATCGGCAGTTATTTCAAGATATTTTGGATTTTGACGGCCGCGGCCACAAAATTAGTGAGCATATTGTCGACCGCGTTAGAAAAGAAGAATTCGTGGCGCCGTGGAGTAGTTTTTTTAATATATTTCGTGCATCTGGCGAAATTGAAAAGATTGATCAAGTTATTGACAGAGCGGCGCAAGTCGTTACGAGAACCATATTTCGCAAATGGAACGATATTTTTCAGGAGGATGCTAGCGGAAAGGAGGTTATTATACCATGGCAAACTGATGAGGGGTTGCCTACGAGTGTACCGAAAGGTGTCAGCGTACCATCGGAAAAACATGATATATATATTCAGTTCCGGATCAAAGATGGTACTAATAGGTACAATGTCGAAGACCGGTCCTTGGGATTTCGGTGGTTTTTTGCATTTTTGCTATTTACGCAATTCCGCGCAGCTAGACGAGAAGGTGGCGCCACCATATTTCTGTTCGATGAACCGGCGTCGAACCTCCATTCCGCTGCTCAGCAAAAACTCATTGAAAGCTTTTTGGAAATTGCCCGAGCTCCAAATCTCCTTATTTACTCTACTCATAGTCATTATATGATTGAGCCTAAGTGGCTAGATCAGACTTTTATAATTCAAAACGGAGCGAGTAAGAACGATGAATCGGTGCTGGATTCTGGGCTTGTCGATGATTCGTCGCTTGACATCAAAGCTATACCATACCGTGAATTTATCCATGAGTTTCCAAGTAAAAACAGCTATTTCCAACCAATATTAGACCGACTTGAAGTGGTCCCATCAAAATTTGATTTTACAAAAGGTGGAATAATTGTGGAAGGTAAATCTGATTATTACATACTTCGTTACATTAGCGAGATTTTGCTGAATAGGAAGTTGGTGCTTTTTCCTGCGCTTGGCGCAGGCACCCTGGGGTCGTTGATTGCGTTGCACCGGGGTTGGGGTTTGCCAGTGCGTATCCTGCTGGACGGCGACGTTGCAGGAAAACGAGAAAAGATACGGTATCAGAAAGAATTTGCACTTCTCGAAGCGGAAATTAAAACTTTAGACGAGATTGCGGGCGGGCTGACTGATATCGAGAGTCTACTCTCGGCGGATGACGTAAAAAGAATAGTGGACCTTAATCCTGATAAAAATAGCAAAACCAAAAAAATACTGTTTATGTATTTTCAAGAAAGACTTGTTTCTCAAAAGAAAGAAAAATTTGATAAATTTTCAATGGCCAATTTCAAAATCGTTTGCAAGGAACTAAACGTGTTTTAGCGATAATCAATTAAACTTCGGAAAATTTAATAGCTGACGACCGTTTTGGGGCAGATTAAGGCGAATTATTGATTATTCTTGAGCAGACAGAAATTGAGGGCTGCTTGGGTGCGGACAGTGCGGCCGGTGCATCATATGCCCGCGATAAGACGGGGCCGCGTGATGGTTCACAGACGCCGCGTTCGCTCTTCGGCGAAATCGGCAAGGGCGGCTTCGGCGAGAGCGTCGAGCGCGCCGTTCGCGGCGTTCTTCTCTATCCCGGCGTCGAAACGGTCGGAGTCGTAGGCGTCGAACCAGGCGCGAAAACGTGCGAGGTCTTCGCCGGTGAGGCTGGAGATATCGGCTTCGATCTTTTCGAGGCGGGTCATGGGGCACCTGCGGACGTTTGTCGGCAGTATACTGCGGCGTGGTGCTTTTTGAAGGTGGGCTGGTGGGTTATTTGCGCTGTGGATGCGATGTGGCGTTCGAGGATTGAGCGGCTCCCCCTCCTCTTCGTCATCCTCGCGCGCAGCGCGGGGATCCATGCCGGAGTGTTCGGGGAAGGATAATCCGGTGGAGGATGGGGCGCGTGTCCTTGGGCGAAGCGGCGGCGGGAAGGTCGCGGCATGGGTCCCCGGCCCGCGGCCGAGGATGACGAAAGTGGGGAGGTGGGGCGCCCTTTTCTGAGGCGACGTCGGGAGGTGAAGGCGCGGCGATGCCCATTCTTCCTACCACCAGAGGCCGCGGTAGAGTTCCTGCCAGTCGGGGTTCATGGTTTCGATCAGTTCGATCTTTTTCGCGCGCGGCCACTTCTTCAGGGCCTTTTCGCGGGCGATGGCATCGCGGATGTCGAAATGCTCCTCGTACCAGACGAGACGCTTGCAGCCGTAGCGGCTGGTGAAGCCTTTCATCAGTTCGGTTTTGTGCTCGTGGACACGGCGGGAAAGGTCGGACGTCACGCCGATGTAGAGGGTGCCGTGGCGTTGGCTTGCCATGATGTAGACGTGTCCGGCCATGACGGGACGGTTCTGTGGGGCGGGGCAGGCGTTAAGGGGCGGTTGTGCGGTGGAGCAGCGTTGAAGGCGAGGCGGCTCCCTCTCCGCTTCGTCATCCTCGCGCGCAGCGCGGGGACCCATGCCGGATTGTGGAGGGACGGGTGATCCGGTGGAGGACGGGCGGGCGTTTCCGGTGGCGAAGCGGCGGTGGGGAGGTTGCGGCATGGATCCCCGGCCTGCGGCCGAGGATGACGACGGTGGGGAGGTGGGTGGCCTTTTTCTGAGGCGTTGTGGGTGACGTCGTTGAAGCGCGTGTTTCTTCCCTACCGCCCCGGCCGGCCCGTCTTCCCCGGCCTGCGCTTGCGCCGTTTGGCCTCGCCCTCCTCCTCGTAGCTGCCGAGGCCGATGCGTTCGCGGCGTGGTTCGACAGGCTCACCATGAGGGGCGTTGGGCTTACCATGAGGGGCGTGGCGGTTGGCATCCGGGGTGGAGCGCGTGTCGGGCGCGGGTGGGGGTCCGGGCTTTTGCGGTTTGGTGCCGCCGACCGGCTTTTCGGTGCGGCCGACGGTCATTTCGTCGAGGCTGTTCTTGCGGAAGAGGCTGGCGTCGCGGGCCGGGCGGGCTGTGTCGGTGCCGGGGCCCATGTCGTCGAGGGACGGTTTCTGGAAGTAGGTCGTGGGCGCCTCTTCTGAGGGGTTGCGGCTGGAGACCCTCATCCGCCCCTTCGGGGCACCTTCTCCCGACTCGGGAGAAGGGGGTGGCGTTGCGGCGGTTTCGCTGGTGGCTTTTTCCGGGCGGGCCAGCGGTGCTGGGCGGCGGGCCGAGCCTTCGCCCCCCGGTTGGCCTCTGGGCTTGAGGGGTTCGCCGCGGGGGCCGAAGCGGTCGCCGCCGATGGGGGAGCGGTCGCGCTTGGTCTTGCGGCCGTATTTGGAGCGGCCGGTGACGGGGGAGATGGAGTCCTCCTCCATGGCGGCGGCGGCGGCGAGGGGGTTGGCGGCGTCGTCCCAGGGGGCGCCCAGGGGGGAGTCGGCGTCGGCGGGGTTGCGCCTGCTTCCCCTCATCCGGCCCTTCGGGCCACCTTCTCCCGACTCGGGAGAAGGGGCGGTGGCGGCGCCGGCGCCCTTGCCGGATTGGTCGCCGGCTTCGAAGCCGAATTCCAGTTCCTTGGCCTGCAGGCGCTTGATCTCGTCGCGCAGGCGGGCGGCCTTTTCGAAGTCGAGATCGGCGGCGGCGTCGCGCATCTGCTTTTGCAGGTGTTCGAGATGGGATTTGAGGTTGTTGCCGACCAGGGCGCCGGGCGCGGTGTCGGGGCCGACCCCGACGGTGACGTGGTCTTTTTCGTAGTAGCTGTCGAGGATGTCGGCGATGTGGGCCTTGACCGAGGCGGGGGTGATGCCGTGTTCGGTGTTGTAGGCCTGCTGCTTCTCGCGGCGGCGGTCGGTCTCGGCGATGGCGCGCTGCATCGAGCCGGTCTCGCGGTCGGCGTAGAGGATGACCTTGCCGTCGATGTTGCGCGCCGCGCGGCCGATGGTCTGGATCAACGAGGTTTCGGAGCGCAGGAAACCCTCCTTGTCGGCATCGAGGATGGCGACAAGGGCGCATTCGGGGATGTCGAGGCCTTCCCGCAGGAGGTTGATGCCGACGAGGCAATCGAAGCTGCCGAGGCGGAGATCGCGGATGATCTCGATGCGTTCGAGGGTGTCGATGTCCGAGTGCATGTAGCGGACGCGAATGCCCTGCTCGTGGAGATATTCGGTGAGGTCTTCCGCCATGCGCTTGGTGAGGACGGTGGCGAGGACGCGAAACCCCTTGGCGACGGTGTCGCGGATTTCGCCGAGGAGGTCGTCGACCTGGGTGCGGGCGGGGCGGATTTCGACGGGGGGATCGATGAGGCCGGTGGGGCGGATGACCTGCTCGGCGAAGACGCCGCCGGATTGCTCGAGCTCCCAGGTGGAGGGAGTGGCGGAAACGGCGACGGTCTGCGGCCGCATGGCGTTCCACTCCTCGAAGCGGAGCGGGCGGTTGTCCATGCAGGAGGGCAGGCGAAAGCCGTATTCGGCCAGCGTCGCCTTGCGGCGGAAGTCGCCGCGATACATGGCGCCGATCTGCGGCACGGTGACGTGGCTCTCGTCGATGAAGACGAGGGCGTTGTCGGGCAGGTATTCGAACAGGGTCGGGGGCGGGTGGCCGGGCTGGCGGCCGGTGAGGTAGCGCGAATAGTTCTCGATGCCGGGGCAGGAGCCGGTGGCCTCGATCATCTCGATGTCGAAGCGGGTGCGCTGTTCGAGCCGCTGGGCTTCGAGCAGGCGGCCGGCCTTTTCCAGCTCGACGATGCGGTGGCGCAGCTCCTCCTTGATCGACTTGACCGCCTGGTTGAGCGTCGGGCGCGGCGTGACGTAGTGGGAGTTGGCGTAGATCTTGACGGATTTCAGGTCGTCGGTCTTCTGGCCGGTGAGCGGGTCGAACTCCTGGATCGACTCGATCTCGTCGCCGAACAGTGAGATGCGCCAGGCGCGGTCTTCCAGATGGGCCGGGAAGATCTCGATGGTGTCGCCCCGGACACGGAAGGAGCCGCGCTGAAAATCCATGTCGCGGCGCTTGTACTGCTGGGCGACGAGGTCGGCGAGGAGCTGGCGCTGGTCCAGCCGGTCGCCGATGGCCATCTGGAAGGTCATCGCCGTGTAGGTCTCGACCGAGCCGATACCGTAGATGCAGGACACCGAGGCGACGATGATGACGTCGTCGCGCTCCAAGAGGGCGCGGGTGGCGGCATGGCGCATGCGGTCGATCTGCTCGTTGATCGAGGATTCCTTCTCGATGAAGGTGTCCGAGCGCGGCACGTAGGCTTCCGGCTGGTAGTAGTCGTAATAGGAGACGAAGTATTCGACGGCGTTGTCGGGGAAGAAGTTCTTGAACTCGCCGTAGAGCTGCGCCGCCAGCGTCTTGTTCGGGGCCAGAACGAGGGCCGGGCGCTGTGTGCGCTCGATGACGTTGGCGGCGGTGAAGGTCTTGCCGGAGCCGGTGACGCCGAGCAGCACCTGGGTCTGGTCGTGGTCGGAAATGCCGGCGACGAGATCGGCGATCGCCGTCGGCTGGTCGCCCATCGGCACGTAGTCGGAGGCGAGGCGGAAGGCGATGCCGCCCTCGGACTTGTCCGGGCGCTCGGGACGGTGCGGCAGCCAGATCTCGCCGTTTTTCAACAGCGGATCGCCCTCGGAGATCAGCCTGGTGAGGGCGTCGACGGTGGCGGTGACGCCGCTCTCGGGCAGGCTGCCGGCGTCTTCCAGCGAGACGTCCATGCCGGCGACGGGATTGAGGCCGGCGGCGGCGCGCTGCTTCGGGTCGGACGTGCCGCCCATGGACGTGCCGCGGGACGTCTTGCTTTGGCTCACGCTGCCGGCGCTCCGCGCCTTCGCGGTCTTATCGCGTCCCTCTCGCGCCGTCAGCGCTCCCCGCCTCTTGTCGGGCGCGCCATCAGGCCCGACGGCCGGTCGGCCACCGCTCGCTTCGCTCGACCCGGCGTCTTTTTCCTCGACGGCCCTGCCGATGGATTTTTTAGTGTCCGCCTTGCGTTCCGCGTCGACCGTCGCGGCTTGCGCGATCTCGTCGGCCCAGCCGGAGACGGGGCCGGCGGGGACGCCTTCGAAGCTGGCCTGCGGCGCTTCCTCGAAGCCGCCGCGGCGGGCGGGCGCGGAGGGATCGAAGGGCGCGTCGTCCTCGGCCGGCCCACGGGGGGAACCACGGGTGGAATCAGCGGCGGAATCGGGGCGGCGGGCGCGAGTCGGGCGGGGTCTGGAAGCCATAGCCGGAGTATAGAGAGGCGGGCTCGTTGTTGGAAGCGGGTCTGATGCCTGGCAGCGTTGCCGGAGGCGCGGCCGATCAGCCGAGGCGGCGGTGCAAACCCGCCGTCAGCGCTTCGCGGTCAACAACCACGCCGCCTCTTCGACGGCCTCCTGGCCCTTCAGGCCGCCGGGCACGGGTTCGCGGACGAGAAGGCGGCGGTCGAAGCGCGCGCCGTGGACCCGCACGATTTCGGCCTCCGGAACGGAGAAGGGCGGCCCGTCGAACAGCGCCTGGTCGTATTCGAAATTGATGAGAAGCTGCGGCGCGTCGTCCGTGATCGCGGCCAGATGTTCAGCGTAGCGGCCGCGCATCTCCGGCGGCAGGGCGACCAGTGCCGCGCGGTCGTAGACGGCATCGACGGCGCCGAGTGTGGCGGCGTCCAGCGCGAAGATGTCGCCGACAAAAATCTCGATCGAGTCCGCTGTGTATCGGATCAGTTCGCCGGTTTGCGTCGCGATTGTCGTAACAGACGGTTCGACCCCGAGTTCGTCGAACAATTGGCCGATCGCGATCCGGCTGAGGTCGATGCCGGCAACGCCGAAGCCGCTCCCGAGCAGCCAGTGAATATCGACAGTCTTCCCGCAAAGCGGCAGGAACAGGCGAGATCCGGGCGACAACGCCAACTCGTCGAGACGGGCGACCAGCAGACGGTTTGGCCTGCCCTCGTGAAAGGCCGTCTGCCGCTTCGACCATCGCTCGTGCCAGAAGGCCTGTTCCATTGCCATCTCCGTCCCTCTTTCGACGCGAGGGTGCTCGACGGGCTATAAGGATTTCGTACGTTGAACCGCAAGGGAAAATGGGAATCAAAACGCGACTGCCAATTTACTTTCACATTTGAGCCTGAAGGAGATTGTTGGCTTCCAACCCTTATTCGTCGTTCGGAAAGCGTTCACGATTTCCTGAAAGCGGGCTGCTGATCGATGGAATTGAACTCCGCGCCTAAGAACACTTGTGGCCGCGGAACGGCCCGTTTCATACGCAAGATTCAGTCCAAGGACGGCAAATCACGGTCGGCGGCCAAGACGGTCGCCGCGCATGAGAACGGCAAAAAAGGGGGTCGGCCACGCAGGTCGGCACGAAGAACGGCTGAAACGGAATTTCGTATTCCGTTTTGGTACAATTGCGCGGACGAGACAAGGGTCACCATGGACGGGCATCATGATCGAAGGGAATCGACTTCGTAGTTTTTTGCCCAGGCATTGAGTTCGCCGGGAAAGATGTCCTTCACCATGAAGAACCGATCCCAGAATGGCGTCTCGCGCGCCTTCTCGCAGAACAGCTGATAGCTCTGGTGGTCCTTGGCTTCGATCATCCAGATGTCGGAGACGACGGCCGTGTAGAATTCGACATCGTACCATTTCAGACGGACCCGTCCGTAAAACTCGTCCAGGATAGGCTGAAAAACGGTTCGCGCATGTTCGAGCCGGGTCTCGAACGAAAAACCCAGCCATTCCGGTGACGTCTTGACCATGAAGAAGACCGTGAGAGCCGGATCGAAAGAGGAAGACTGCGTTGTCATGATGCATCCTTGCATTGATTTTCAATGCCCTTAGGATGCGAGCGAATGCTCATTTTGACTACTCGCATCCGGCCGCATGACCGCTCACGCCCTTCGACAGCGAACGCCCCCGAGGAAACAGCCTTCCCAGGCGCGTGCACAGAACACCGTCGAGGCCATCGTCGAGGCGACGGCTCGCATTCTGGAGGATGACGGACACCGCGGTTTCACGACCAATGCCGTTGCCGAGCGAGCGGGTGTCAGCATCGGGACGCTGTACCAGTATTTTCCGAACAAGGATGCGCTGGTCGGCGCCCTGATCGGCCGTGAAACATCCCTCCTCGTCGGCGACGCAGAGGTGGCCTGCGCCCAGGAATCGGGTCCGGTCGCGCTTGATATGCTGATCGATGCCGCCGTGGCGCATCAGCTTCGCCGCCCGGCTCTGGCTCGGCTCCTCGACTTCGAGGAAAGCCGTTTGCCCTTCGACGCCGATACCCGGCAGGTGCGCGACCGCTTTAGAACTATCCTTTTACACCTGCTCGCGCGACCCGATCTGCCGCCGCAAGCGAACCTTGCAACTGCGACCGCCGATGTGGCGGCGATCATCCAGGGGATGCTCGACGCAGCCGGAGAACGCGGGGAAACCGCCCGGAGTCCGCTGATCGCGAGAGTGCGGCGCGCCGTTCTTGGATACCTGCAAAATCCATGACGGAAAAATCCGGAAGGCCTCATGCATCGAACAGGGAAAATGGATCGGAGCCGACCCATCTACGGAACGAAAGAGGATGCATGTTTTTTCCGGACCGGCGGCGTGCGATGAAAACCGGCGTCGGGATCGATTGCTTCGATTCATCCAGCAAACGTCGATTCGGGGAGCATCGCCTTGACGATCAAGCCTTTATCCGAGCTCTATCGTGCTTACATCGACTGCCTGAACCGACAGGACTGGAACGATCTCGGGCGCTACGTCGCTGACGCGGTCGAGCACAACCACCACCGGCTCGGACTGTCCGGCTATCGTGAGATGCTTCAGGAGAGCTTCAGGGATATCCCGGATCTGCGCTTCGATATCGAACGTCTGGTCTGCGACACCCCTCATGTCGCGGCCCGGCTTGCCTTCGACTGCACGCCGACGGGAGAGTTTCTTGGCCTCAAGGTCGGCGGACGACGGGTGTCGTTTACGGAAAACGTCTTCTACGCCTACCGTGACGAAAAGATCGCATCGGTTCTGTCCGTGATCGACAAGGCGGCGATCGAGTCACAAATCGCGCGGTGATCGCCGTTGTCGGCTTTCTCTCCCGCCTTGTGCAAGCGGGGAGCCAGACAGTCCGCACGCAGATTCCGAAATGGAATATACATTCGGGTTCAGAACGGGGAACCTGGTGTCTTTTAAAGGCAATCGGACGCGCTATTCGTTTACAGGTCCAGTTCTAGTCGGAGGCGATCCGCTGGTTTGGGAATGCCGCGCAAAGAAAATCGACGAATGCCGCCACTTTCGGGCTGCGCAGGCGTCGTGACGTGTGCAGCACCCAAAGTTCGACCTCTCGGCTGGGCAGTCTGCCCCACGACACCAGCGTGCCCGCGCGCAAGTCGGCTTCGACGACCGAGCGCGGCAGAAGAGCGACACCGGCACCACACCGAACCGCCTTCCACGCCATCAGGACGGAGGACAGACGGAGGATGGGATTGGGAATGAAAGCCTGCGTTCCGTTTTCCCCTTCAACGAGCCATGTCGCCATGTCCGCCGCAGTCGGCAGCATGACGGCCGGCACGACGGCCAAAGCGTCCTCTCCGTCGCTCGGTCGCGGCCTTGGAAAAGAGGCCGAGGCGACCAGCAGGGTTTCCTCGCGCAGGATCGGCCGTCCAACCAGATTCTCGTGCAGATGTGGATTGACCCGCACTACCAGGTCGATGCCCTCCACCAAAGGATCGATGATGCGGTCGTCGCTCAGGACTTCGAGATCGACCTCGGGGTAGCAGACCACGAAGCCGGCGGCGATCCGTCCCATGTGAAGATCGGCGAACAGTCTCGGCACGCTTACGCGCAGCCGTCCGCGTGGACGGGACAGGCCGCCGGCGATGGCCTGTCCCGCCTCCTCGATCTCCGCCAGCAGGAAGCGCGTCCGCCGGTGAAGGGCGATGCCTTCCTCGGTCAGCCTGAACACTTTTGGCCCCCGTTCGAGGAGGCGAACGCCAAGGTCCTCTTCCAGGTTGCGCAGGCGCCGCGACAGCGTCGTTTTCGGCTGCCCGCCGGCCCGGCTCGCCCGCCCGATCCCGCCATTATCGGCAATCTGCTGGAAGGCGACCAAGGCGAGAAGGTCCATAGTGTGCCGCTCCTGGAACGCCGTAGCCCAATCCGGCCACTAGCATGCATCCAAGGGAACGGGCAACTCCCGTTTCTGCCGAGTCTCGAACTCGGCTATGCCGCAAAAACAACCTGCTGCTTGGAGAACGTCATGGGTATTCTGGTAATCGGTGGAACGGGGCAGATCGGCTCGCTGGTCGTCGATGAGTTGGCCAAGCGCGGCGCGCAGACACGCGTACTGGCGACCAAGCCACCCGAGAACGATCTGCCCGCCGGCGCCGAACTGGTGATAGGCGACGTGCGCGATGTCGACGTCATGCGTGGTCTGCTCCGGACTGTCAGCACGGTCTTCATTCTCAATCCGGCCGTCGACGATGAACTGGCAAGAGCGCTGCTGCTGCTCGGTCTGATCGACGAGGTCGGGATCAAGCGCGTCGTCTACCTTTCGATGATGGGCGCCGATCGGTTCGCGAACGCATCGCGTGCGGCGGCGAAGCTGGCGGCCGAGCAAGCGATCGCGAAACTCGAAATACCGGCCACGATCCTGAGGCCGAACGCGGTCTTCCAGAACGATCTCATGCTGAAAGCGGAACTCGCAGCCGATCGCACCTACGCCACCCCGATCGGCGGCGTCGGCCTTACGATGGTCGACATCCGCGATGTCGCCGAAGTCGCGGCCCTCGAGCTGCTGCGGCGCGAGCGCTCGCAAGACCCGTTGCGCACCGAGACGATCGAGGTTGTCGGACCGGAAGCGTTCACCGGAGAACGGATGGCCGATTTGTGGTCCGATGTCCTCGGTGCGCCGGTGACCTATACCGGAGATGATCTCCACGGCGTAGAGCAGGTATTCCGCGACATGATGCCGGCGGCAAGCGCATACGATTTGAAGCTTATTTTCCGCGGCATCCTGCGCGAGGGGGTGCTGGGCGCGCCGGGCGCCGCCGACCGGATTAGCAAGATGCTGGGCCGGCCATTGCGGACCTACCGCTCCTTCGCCGAGGCGATGGCCGCGACCTTTCCCAAGTAGGCGGCGATCGTGACAGGCCCTTTCCCTTGCCGACCTTGGCGGACGCTGGGCTTGGAAACATCATCGTCCTACTCGGTTTCAAACGGGTGCCGATCGGGAAAACGGGCGGGTTGTCAAATTTGGGTGGCATTTGCTCATCATCTTGCCATGACCGCATCCCCTTGCATCATCCCTGTGCACACGGCGGCCGATCTTCTGGCGACGATCGCCCTGTTTCGTGACTATGCCGCCTTGCTGGACGTCGATCTCGGCTATCAGGATTTCGACGGCGATGCCCCGGCAATATGCGTCGGCGAAGCCCCTCCGCCGGCACGCCTCGCAGTCCCGTCCTTGACAAACCAAAGTAGATGGGTTAAATAACCAGCACGTTCACCGTGCTATGATTCGGCGCTTTCCGCGTCGTTATCTTCAAGAGCGATCACCCACGGGCGCATGTCCATGTGTTTGGTGATGGAATGGCGAAAATCGACGTATCCAGGCCGAAGCCGCACCTGATCCTGAACACGATGCGACAAGGCGAGTTGCGAAAGGCGAGCGCGCTGTTCGCCGAACAGCGCGCGTTTCTGCTTGAGAAGTGGAGAGAGCTCCATGGTTGACTTCGAGTTTTCGGCGGCGGCCGTGGAGGCTGCGACCCGACGCGCCGAAAAAGACCTGGCAGGACGCCCGAAGCCGGAGAGCGTACGCTACGACCCCGCTTCCGGCCGAATCGTCGTCGAGTTCTCGAATGGGTCGGCTTTCATGGTGCCGGCACATGCCCTGCAGGACTTGCGGGATGCGACAGACGACGACCTGGCAGACGTCGAGCTTCTCGGCAGCTACGGACTGCACTGGGAAAAGCTCGACGTGGACTTCACGATTCCCGGCCTGATGGCCGGAATCTTCGGAACGGCCCGTTTCATGAGCGAGATTCAGTCCAAGGGTGGCAAGTCACGGTCGGTGGCCAAGACGGCCGCCGCGCGCGAGAACGGCAAGAAAGGGGGTCGGCCGCGCAAGTCGGCATGACGGACGGCTGAAACAGGATGCGTAATTCGGTTTCAACAGACACTCTCCCGCAAACAACCCCAGAGCAATGCTGTTCGATGCCAAAACTTAATAAGCAGCTAGTTGGAAATGTCGGCATGTATCATACGGCACTCAAGTTGAGCTTACTCGGATGGAACGTCATGCCCACAGCCCGAAACGCAAGATGTGTGGACCTCATCACGTACAACGAGGATGCCACTCGCATGCTCGGAATTCAGGTCAAGTCCCTCAGTAAGCGCGATCCAGTTTTTCTCGGAAGCAACCTAGAAAAAGTCATGGGCGATTGGTGGGTGATTGTCACCGACATTGCTTCCGAGGCTCGAATCACATTCATCATGAAACCGGACGAAGTCAGAGGGGCTGCCCACACCAACCAGAACCAAACAACAGGAAAGCTTTCTTACTGGCTTGAGCCGAAAGATTACCGCAAGGCCGAATTTCAAGAGGCATGGCGCCGGATCGGACACGGTGGCCTCGATCAAACTGACTATCCACACGAACGATTGTAGCACCAATAGGCGCTACCAGGCCCTTCTTTAGCCTTCACCTGAAAATTCGGTTTTAGTGCAGACTTTGAAACACTTTCCCGGTATTCCGTTTCAAATGGGCGCCGATCGGGAAAACAGACGAACTGCCGGGTCGGGCGGCATTTGCTCATCATATCCCATGACCGCATCCCCTCGCATCGTCGCCGTGCGCACGGCGGCCGCTCTTCTGGTGACGATCGCCCTGTTTCGGGCCTATCTCGCCTCGCTGGACGTCAATCTCGGCTACCAGTATTTCGAGGGCGAGATGGCGGCGAAGATGCGTCCGTATGCCTCTGGACAAGCCTTTCCCCACGTTCAGTCAACTCAGTGGCTTAAATGGTGGGCGCGACAGGGATTGAACCTGTGACCCCCTCGGTGTGAACGAGGTGCTCTCCCGCTGAGCTACGCGCCCCTGCCGGCTCTGTAGGGGTTTGCGCGAAGGCTGGCAAGACCCGATTTCCCGCAAATCACCCTCTGTTCCCGTCGAGCCGGTGGTAACCGGTGGTCGGTCTGCGGCTCGTCCGAAAGCGGGAATTTGCTTTAAAGGCTTGGCAAAGATGTCCACCGAATCGCGGGAGCATCACTTGCGCGTTCGGCCGTATGTTATGGCCGAGGTCGGTCTGGCACGGCTCCGCCAGCGATCAGGGCGGCCGCGAAGGCGGGGTCGAGCCTGTCGTAGCTGTCGATGATCGCGCTTGCGCCGTCGCGCGCGCGGGCTTCCGGCGCATAGCCGAACGCGACGAGGATCGACGGAACTCCGGCGTTGATCGCGGTGTCGATATCGGTGTCCGTGTCGCCGATCATCACGGCGTTCGACACCGCCCCGCCGGCCCGGGCGATCGTCTCGGTGAGATGCAGCGGATCGGGCTTGCGGCGCGCGAAGGTGTCGGCCCCGCAGATCGCGGCAAAGCGTGGGGCAAGGCCCAGTTCGTCGAGCAGCTTGACCGCGAGCCGTTCGTATTTGTTGGTGCAGACGGCCAGGCGCCAGCCGGCCGCCTCCAGCCGGTCGAGCGCCGCGAGTGCGCCGGGAAACGGGCGCGACCCGATCGCGATGTGGTCGGCGTAATAGGCGACGAAGCGTTCGACCTGCGCGTCCAGCTCGACCTCGGTGAGGTCGCGGCCGGCGAGCGCGTAGGCCTCGCGCAGCATCGCCTTGGCGCCGTGGCCGGCATGGGGGCGGACGATTTCGAGCTCCAGCCGCGCAAGGCCGACGCTCGACAGGCAATGGTTGAGGCTCTCGGCAAGGTCCGGCGCCGTGTCGACCAAGGTGCCGTCGAGATCGAAGACGGCGAGCGGTGGCAGGTCGCGCTTGGCAGTGGTCGCTTGCGACCCATCGTCCGGAAAGGCGGTGGCCGTGGGGGGGGCAGCGGGGGGGGCATGGGGGGGGACGGTTCGGGACATGGGCACTCCGAGGGCGGGACCGGCAAACGTCATGACCAGACGGTCAACCGCGTGAATGCGCCTGAAGCGTGCGGCGGCGACGCGACGAAAGGGGCAGGCGTCTGGGCTCGAAGGGCCGATAACACGAAGGCGGCACGGTCTTCCACCACCGGTGTCTTCAGGACGATTCACGCGGCCGCCGAACGTGAGCGTTTCTGGCCAAGTACCGCTCTTTCATCGACAGGCCGAAGCCGAGCCGCTAGAGGGTGAACCAAAAGAAAACCGGAGGAATCGATGGCGGACGCAGGGCAGTTGAAGAAACGGGCGGGCGAGGCGGCGCTGGCGCATGTCGAGGACGGCATGAACATCGGTATCGGCACCGGCACAACCGCCGAGGCCTTCGTGCGGGTTCTCGCCGAGCGGATCGACGCCGGACTCGAAATCGTCGGCATCGCCACCTCCGACCGCACCGAAAAACTCTGCCGTCAGCTCGGCGTGCCGATGGCGACGCTGGAGACCGTGCCGGAACTCGATCTCACCATCGACGGTGCCGACGAGGTCGACGGCAAGCTGAACCTCATCAAGGGCGGCGGCGGCGCCCTGCTGCGCGAAAAGATCGTCGCGGCGGCCTCCAGGCAAGTCCTCATCGTCGCCGACGACACCAAGAAAGTCGAGACGCTCGGCGCCTTTCCTCTGCCGATCGAGATCAACGGCTTCGGCATGGTCGCGACCTATCTGGCGATCCAGAAGGCGGCCGCAAGTCTTGGCCTGGAAGGCGAGATGACACTCCGCCGCGCCGGCGGGGACGCCTTCATCACCGACAGCGGGCATCTGATCCTCGACGCATCTTTTGGCCGCATTCCCGATCCAGAAGCCCTGTCCGACGCGCTGCTCAGGGTTCCCGGCGTGGTCGAGCACGGACTCTTCATCGGTATCGCGACCAATGTGATCCTCGCCGGAGAGGGCGGGATCGAGACGCTGAACGCCTGACGGGCGACCGCGGCAGGACAACCGATCGGCCAGGATACGCAGCGGCTTTCGCCTCGGCCACCCAGCGGCCGCCTCGTCGCCGCATGACGTTTGCCGGAGCGACCGCCTGGAGCTCGAACGCCGTGACGGCCTTGCCAGCGCCGACCATATTCCAATAGTCATCTGCCGCGCACCCACGATTGTCCGTGACGCGGAACCAGACGGAGACAGACCCTTATGACCCTCGATGATCTGATGCGCCCGGTTCGCACCCTGCCTTTCGGTGTGACGATGGCGCTCGCGCTCTTTGCCCTGCCGCTCGGTGCAACGACGGCGCTCGTCGCTCCGGCGGCCGCGCAGACCAGCGACCAGCCCGGCTCCGCACCCGCAGGCCAGGCTCCCGCCGATCAGGCGGCCCCGCCGGAGGCGGAGATCTCGCCGTCGCATCTGGCTGCCGCACGCGCCGCCATCAAGGCGATCTCGGCGACCGAGCAGTTCGACAACATTCTCCCGAATGCCGCGACCCAGGTGAAATCGGAGTTCATCCCGAACAATCCCGACAAGGAGAACGAGATCTCCGACATGGTCGACGATCGCGCCCTGAAGTTCGCCTCGCGCCGCGGCGACCTGGAGAACGAGATCGCACGGATTTACGCCAGGATGTTCAAGGAGGACGAGCTGAACCAGATCGCCCAGTTCTACACTTCCGAGGCCGGCAAGAAGCTCCTGGCGCAGGGGCCGGCGGCGACCCGCGAGATGATGCAGTCGGCCGAGGTATGGCGCAACGGCATCGTGCGCGACCTGCGTCAGTCGGGGATGGAAGGCATGAACGAGATCTACGGCAGCGCCAAGCCCGGCGACGCGGCGGCCGTGGAAGGCGCTGCGGCTCCGGCGAATGGCGCAGCGGCGCCTGCCAAGTAAGGCGCCCGGCCGTCGGGTTCGTGCTCCAGCCTCGCCGCTTCTGCGCAAGGTGGTTCTTCGACGGATGAGACGAGGCGGCGCCGGGTCAAACGGTCGCCGCCTTTTCCTTGTCCGCCGTTGCGCCTACATCGGCAGGACCGGACGGGCGCGCCGGGCCGGCGATTCCGCTCGCCGCCTGAACGAGGCTTTGCAGAGCCACCGCCGCTCTGGCGATTTTTCACGACCGATGGGATCAACATCATGAGCGAGCCTCGCACCGAATACGACCTCTTCGTCATCGGCGGCGGTTCGGGCGGCGTGCGCGCCGCGCGCCGGGCCGCGTCGCTCGGCCGGAAGGTCGGCATTGCCGAGGAATACCGCTACGGCGGCACCTGCGTGATCCGCGGTTGCGTGCCAAAGAAGCTCTTCGTCTACGCTTCGCAATTCTCCGAAGCCTACGAGGACGCGGCCGGCTACGGCTGGAGCTTCGGCGAGGCCCGCTTCGACTGGTCGACGCTGATCGCCAACAAGGACAAGGAGATCGAACGCCTCGAAAACGCCTATCGCGCCAATGTCGCCAAGGCCGGCGCCGAGCCCTTCGACAGCCGCGCCGTGCTGGAAGGGCCGCACACGATCCGGCTTCTGGCGGAGGACCGTGTCGTCACGGCCGACAGGATCATGATCGCCGTCGGCGGTCGGCCCTCGCTGCCGAACGACCTGCCCGGCGTCGAGCATTGCATCGATTCCAACGCCGCGTTTCATCTGAAGCAACTGCCCAAGGCGATAGCGATCCTCGGCGGCGGCTACATCGCGGTGGAATTCGCCAACATTTTCCACGGCCTCGGCGTCGAGGTGACGCTGGTCTATCGCGGCGAGGAAATCCTGCGTGGCTTCGACGACGATCTTCGTGCGCATCTGCATGTCACGATGGCCGAAAAGGGCATCCGCATCCTGACCGGCGTCAAATTCAAATCCGTCGGCCAGCGCGATGACGGCCGCTTCGACGTCGCGCTGACCAATGGCGAGACCTTGGTCGTCGGCGAGGCGATGATGGCCACCGGACGCAGTCCGAACACCGAGAATCTCGGCTGCGAAGCCGCCGGCGTCGAACTCGCCCGCAATGGCGCGATCATCGTCGACGCCTATTCGAAGACCTCCGTCGACAATATCTGGGCGATCGGCGACGTCACCGACCGGGTGCAGCTGACGCCGGTCGCGATCCACGAGGCCATGTGCTTCGTCGACAGCGAATTCCGCGGCCGCCCGACCAAACCCGACTATCACACGATCCCGACGGCGGTGTTCTCGCAGCCCGAGATCGGCACGGTCGGCATCACGGAAACGAAGGCCTGCGAAACCTACGACGAGATCGAGGTCTACAAGGCGACCTTCCGGCCGATGAAGAACACCCTGTCGGGCCGAACCGAGAAGATGATGATGAAGCTGGTCGTCGATGCGCTGAGCCGCAGGGTCGTCGGTGTCCACATCATCGGTCCCGACGCCGGCGAGATGGCGCAGACCCTCGGCATCGCGGTGAAGGCCGGCGTCACCAAGGACCAGTTCGACGCGACCATGGCGCTGCACCCGAGCGCGGCCGAAGAGCTCGTCACCATGTACGAGCCGACCTACCGGGTGAAGAAGGGCGAGAAGATCGCCGCGTAAGCGGCAGGTCCGGGCTCTCGCCGACAGTTCGGCGCATCGCTGCGGGCAGAAGCGGCTGGGGCTGCGACGTTGAAAGCGACCGGCGAAAGGATCGCCGGCCGTTTCGATGTCAGCTGATCGGCCGCCCGATCAGTTAGAAGGCTTCGGTTTGGCGGTCGGTGGCGTGTCCATCTTCGGATCGATGCCGTCCTTGTTGGACATGCCGCCCCCGTCGCCGTCGCCGCCGGGCGTTTGCGGCGTGGCGATATCGGGTGTTGCCTCACCCGAGCTTGCCCCGCCCGAGTTTGCCCCGCCGGCGGGCGCCGTGCCGGCGGTCGAGGCGGCGCATTCGGTCGAGGTTTTGTTGAGGAAGGCGAACAGGAGCTTCTGATCCGCCTCGCCGACGCGGCCGTCCTTCAGCATCCGATCGCTAACCGGGGGAGCCACGACGCTGGCGATCAGATAGTCGCGCTGCGGATCGGAAAGCGCGGTCAGCGCCTTTTCGGCAAGGCAGGTGCAAGCGGCCGTGGTCATGCCCTTCAGCTGCACGCCGCACAGGCCGGCGATCATCTCGACCTGATTGCCTTTGCCGACCTGTGGCAGCTCGAACTTGTCGCCGACCGCATTACGCGGTTCGGTTGGGCTCGCACCCCTATTGCCGGGCTCCGGCAACTGTGCGGTGCCGTCCTTGCCAGACGAGGACGAACCGTACGCACCCGAAGAACCGGTGTCGGGCGAACCCGAAGCGGGGCTGGTCACCGAGGAGCCGGCGGGCTGGCCGGACGATGTCGCGTCACTGGCGTCGCCGCCGGCCGCGGCCGGCTGGCTCGGCGTTTCCGTGGCGGCCGGCTCCTGCGGCGTCGGCGTGCCGGCCGGAATTGCCGGCTTGGCGGCGCTGTCGTCGCTGGTCGTGGTCGGGGTTTGGTTGGAGCCCGACGAACTGCCCGAGCCGGTCGATGTCTGCCCCAAAGCCGGTACGGTCAGAAGCGCGAGCGCCGCGATGCCCGCGAGGCCGGCGCGTCTCGATAAATGCATGTGTTTTCTCCCAATGGCGGGGCCGGCGCCTTGTGGCGGCTCCGCCCGATGCCCTTCATATTCCAACCTAGGGCGCAGGCCGGATCGTGGCGACAGGCTCGTGGCCCGTCGCGCGAATTGTCGCCGTGGCGCCGCCAGGAGCTTTGGATATCGCCCCTCGGGACACGCGGCGTCGGGTGGATGGGTTGACTTCGAAGCCCGTCGCGCACACTCGTCGCCGGTCAGCCGGCTGGGCGGCCGCTCTCGTCACACGTCGAAAGACGGCGAGGGAGGAAAGTCCGGGCTCCACGGAGAAACGGTGCCGGATAACGTCCGGCGGGGGCGACCCCAGGGAAAGTGCCACAGAAAACAGACCGCCCCGCATCTCAGGTCGCCGCGCCCGCAAGGCGCGGGGTGATCTTCGCCGGGGTAAGGGTGAAACGGTGGGGTAAGAGCCCACCGCGCTTCCGGTAACGGCAGCGGCAGGGCAAACCCCACCGGGAGCAAGACCGAATAGGGACGACACGGGGATGCGCCGCAAGGCGCATTGCCAGCCCTTCTCCGGGCCGGTCGTCCGGGTGGGTTGCTCGAGGCGGTTCGCAAGGATCGTCCCAGAGGAATGGTCGCCCGGCGGCGCAAGCTGCCGACAGAACCCGGCTTACAGGCCGGCTGACACTTATCCTTTCGACGCATCCATCCTTTCGACGGACACGCCGGCCGGCGCGCCTTGCGGATCGGGCCCCGTTTGCGCTGCGCTGCGCGGCATGGCGATCGCCTTGCGGAGCATGTTGCTCCGTCGGACCCTCGCAGCCGGGATCTTGCAAATGAACCCGCGTTCCGTGGGATCACAGCCACCGCCCCAAGGCCATCGCTCCATGGGCAACCGTCCCACTTTGCGAGCGGGCATTCGTCGCGATGGGTTCGGGCCACGTCCATCGGCGCAGTCACCGGCCGACGCCATGGATCGCATTGAAGCGTATGGCGTCCGCCGCCGCGTCCGAGGTCGGTCCACAGAACGTGCCTCGCAAGTGCCGGAAACGGCGTCCGAGAGAATACGGCGAAGATTTGTCGATTGGCCAAGAAAAAAATTGCGATCCGGCAACCAAGTTCCTTGCGGCGTCGGGGCCGAGCGCTCCTTGAGCCCAGAAGATGCGCGGGTTTTCGCCGCTGCCAGGACAGAACCGACGCGGCGGGACCGAAATCCGCCTTGGTCGCAAATCGTCAATCTTAATAGGGCGTTAAGCCCTTGCGCATAAGAATTCATGATGCCCGGAGTGGGGCTTGGTAGCCCGTTTTCCCATTGACGCCCATGAGTGCCCATGCTATCCCAAATGCCATCAGGCGAGGGGCTCGTTTCCCTCTCTTTCAGACATGACGGCCCGGCCTTTGCGATGAGCAAGGACGGCGAGAATGGCAGATTTGCGATTCACGCCGCAGGGCGCGTGCGTCCATGGGGCAGGGGACAAGCGGGGGCTTGGATGGCATGCGAACCGGTCGTGACAGGACCCCAGGCCACGGCAGGCTTTCCGGCCATTTCGGAATTCCTGGCCGCTGATGGACCGGTTCTTCGCCAGCACCATTCACAATGTCGATTCCAAGGGCCGGGTTTCCGTTCCGGCACCATTCCGGCAGGTGATCGCCGAGCGAGGCATCCGCGATCTCTTCGCGATGCGCAGTCTCGGCCTGCCGGTGATGGATGTCGGCGGTCCCGACCTTCTGGAGCGCTTCGAGCGGCAGATGGATCAGGTCTCGCCGCTCAGCCAGAAGTTCCAGGATCTGTCGGTCTTCACCTATGGCGACGGGACGTATCTGAAATTCGATGCGGAGGGTCGCATCGCGATGACCGACTTCATCCGCTTGCATACAGGGATCACCGACAAGGTGGCCTTCGTCGGCGGAGGGCATTTCTTCCGGCTCTGGGAGCCGACCAAATTCGAGGCGTATCTCGTCGAGGCGCGGGCCCGCATCCTGGCCGCCCAGCAGACCGAGACGAGCGCGCCTTCAAGGGAAACACCGGAATGATGGCGGGCGACGACGGGGTTGAGGAACCCTTCGTTGGCGGACCAGCTCGTCACGTTCCGGTGCTCTTGTGCGAAGTGCTGGAGGCGCTCGCCCTCCAGCCCGGCGAAACCGTCGTCGACGGCACCTTCGGCGCCGGCGGTTATTCGCGCGCCATGCTGAACGCCGGCGCCCGTGTCGTCGCGATCGACCGCGATCCCTCGGCCGTCATCACCGGCCGCGCGCTTGCCGCCGAGCATGACGCCTTTACCATGGTCGAGGGTCGTTTCGGCGATCTCGAAGCCGTCGTTCATGAGCACGCCGAGGGTGGCATGGTCGACGCGGTCGTCCTCGATATCGGCGTCTCCTCGATGCAGATCGATCAGGCCGAGCGCGGCTTCTCCTTCCAGAAGGACGGCCCGCTCGATATGCGCATGGGCGCTTCAGGCCCCACCGCGGCCGATGTCGTCAATCGGCTCAAGGTCAACGACCTCATCCGCGTCATCGGTATCCTCGGCGAGGAGAAGCAGGCGTCCCGCGTCGCGCGCGCCGTCGTCGCCCGCCGCGAGGAGAAGCCCTTCGCGCGCACGCTCGATCTGGCGAACGTCATCGGCAAGGTCGTCGGCCGCTCGCCCAAGGAGAAGATCGACCCCTCCACCCGCTCGTTCCAGGGTCTGCGTATCTTCGTCAACGACGAGCTCGGCGAACTCGCCCGCGCGCTCGTTGCCGCCGAGCGCGTCCTGAAGCCCGGCGGCCGACTGGTCGTCGTCACCTTTCATTCGCTGGAAGACCGCATCGTCAAGCGCTTCCTGCGCGACCGCTCGGCGCCGCCGGCGAGTTCGCGCCACATGCCGGACGTCGCACCAACGAGCCAGACCTTCGCCGCACGCAACAAGGCTGTCGCCGCGAGCGACGCCGAGGCGGCGCGGAACCCGCGGGCGCGCTCGGCCAAGCTGCGCGCCGGCATCCGCACCGAGGCGGACGCTCGCCCCGACGCCGCCGATCTTGCCTTCGCCAATCTGCCATCGCTTGCCGCCCTGTCCGAGATCGGAGACTGAACCCTCATGTTGAAGACCCTCGACATCGTCCTGATCGCGGTGATGATTTCCGGCGCCGCCTGGACCTACAAGATCAAGCATGAGGCGCAGCTGATCGACGCCGAACTCGCCAGGGTCGAGAAGAAGATCTCTCTCGAAAAGGAGACGATCTCGCTGCTCCAGGCCGACTGGAGCCTGCTCGACCAGCCCGATCGCCTGCAGACCCTCGTTGATGCCTTCCAGGACCAGTTGAAGCTGCAGCCGATGAGCCCCGAGCAGATCGTCACCGCCGACGAACTGCCGCGCCGGTCGATCGAAGTCCTGCCCGATCCGACCCAGGCGCTCGGCGGTTATGCCGACAATTCCAAGACGGTGGTCCGCTGATGCGCTCGCTCAATCCGTTGAACCTCTTGCCGTCGAACCTCAAGCCGTTCAATCGCAAAGCCAAATCCGAAACTGCGAACATCCTGCCCGATTGCGATCATTTCGGTCGTTTGCGTCGCTCGCGCCGCAAGACCGAGCCGCAGAACCGCGGCCGCTTCGTCATCGCCATCGGTCTCTTCGTCGGCATCTATGCCGTCATCGGCGGCCGCCTCGTCATGTGGGGCGCGATGCCCGAGGACGGCACGACCGGCGCGATTGCCGGCGCCGTCGCCGCCGACCGCCCCGACCTCGTCGACCGCAATGGCGAAGTGCTGGCGACGGACATCAAGACCGCCTCGCTCTTCGCCGAGCCGCGCCGGATCATCGACCCGGACGAGGCGAGCGAGCTGCTGCTCGGCGTCATGCCCGACCTCGACCCGAAATGGCTCTACCACCGGCTCGCCTCCAAGGCCGGCTTCGTGTGGCTGCGCCGGGAGCTGACCCCCGGCCAGCAGCAGGCGATCCTCGATCTCGGCATTCCCGGCATCGGCTTTCGCACGGAAAAACGCAGATTCTATCCCGGCGGCTCCACCGCAGGCTTCATCGTCGGCCACACCAATGTCGACAATCAGGGCACGGCGGGGATGGAGAAATACATCGACGACCAGGGCTACCGCGCCCTGCAGAACACCGGGCTCGCCGCCGCCGACATGGCGCCCGTCAAGCTGTCGGTCGATCTGCGCGTCCAGCACATCGTGCGCGACGAGGTCGCCGCGGCGATGACCCGCTACAAGGCGATCGCCGCCGGCGGTGTTGTCCTCGACATCCACACCGGCGAGGTCATCGCGATGACCTCGTTGCCGGACTACGACCCGAACCAGCCGTCCCAGGCACTCGACAAGAACCGGCTGAACCGGATGTCGGCCGGCCTCTTCGAGATGGGTTCGACCTTCAAGACCTTCACCACCGCGATGGCGCTCGACGAGACCAAGGTCACGCTGAACTCGACGTTCGACGCGACCAAGCCCCTGCGCATCGGCGGCTTCACCATCCACGACTTCCACGCCAAGCGGCGCACGCTCACTGTGCCGGAGGTGTTCATCTACTCCTCCAACATCGGCTCGGCCCACGAGGCCCAGCTTGTCGGCATTCCGGCGCACAGGGCGTTCCTGACGAAGCTCGGCCTTCTGTCCAGGATGGACACCGAACTGCCGGAGGTCGCGACCCCGACCCAGCCGAAGATCTGGAAGCCGATCAACGCGATCACCATCGCCTTCGGACACGGCGTCTCGACGACGCCTTTGCAGACGGCCGTCGCCGCAGCCGCGCTGATGAACGGCGGCAAGCTGATCGAGCCGACCTTCCTGCCGCGCACCCGCGAGGAGGCCGACAAGGTCGCCAAGCAGGTCGTCTCGAAGAAGACCAGCGACGACATGCGCTATCTTTTCCGCCTCAATGTCGCCGACCAGCGCGGCTCGGGCAAAAGCGCCGAAGTCTCCGGCTACGAGGTCGGCGGCAAGACGGGCACGGCCAACAAGGTCGTCAACGGCCGCTATTCCGACACCAAGAAGTTCAACGCCTTCCTGTCGGCTTTCCCGATGAAGGACCCGCGATACATCGTGCTGGTCGTCGTCGACGAGCCCCAACCCGAGCCTGGCAAGCACTATGCCACGGCCGGCATGAACGCCGCGCCGACGGTCAGCCGCATCATCCGCCGCGCGGCCACGCTGCTCGGCGTCAAGCCGGATTTCGGCGAGACCGGCAAGTCGCTGCTGGTTTCGTATTAATGCAACAGGCAGACGCGAACACGGCGCAATGACGCCGCCGTGATCTTCACCGGACCATCATCCGGGTCTAAAGCATCGGCAAGCCGGCGGGAATGCGCCGGCTTTTCGGTAACAAGCGGAATATGGTTAATGAAATTATCCCAGCTGGCCGAAGGACTTGCCGAGACAAGCTCGAGCGAATCGAAATGTTCGACGAGCGCTGACTCAATCGAGATTTCCGGCCTGTCGTCCGATTCGCGCGGCGTCAAGCCCGGCGTCCTCTTCGCCGCGCTGTCCGGCACCAGGGCCGACGGAAGCCGCTTCGTCGCCGACGCCGTCGCGAACGGAGCGGGCGCCATCCTCGCCGCAAGCGACGCCGCGATCGACCCCTCGGCCACGGGCAATGTTCCCGTCATTCGCAGCAGCGATCCGCGCCGCGCCTTGTCGCTGATGGCGGCGCGCTTCTTCGGCCGCCAGCCCGAGCATGTGGTCGCCGTCACCGGCACGGCCGGCAAGACCTCGATCGCCACCTTCACCCGTCAGATCTGGGTCGCCCAGGGCCTGATGGCCGCCTCCATCGGCACCACCGGCGTCGTCTCGCCCGGCCGCGACGACTACGGCACGCTGACGACGCCCGACCCGATCGAACTCGCCAGGCTGATGGCCGATCTGGCCGGCGAGGGTGTCACCCACGCCGCGATGGAGGCCTCCAGCCACGGGCTCGACCAGCGCCGCCTCGACGGCATCGCCCTGTCGGCGGCGGGCTTCACCAATCTCGGTCACGACCATCTGGACTATCATCCGGACTCAGAGAGCTACTTCGCCGCCAAGATGCGGCTGTTCACCGCACTCCTGCCGAAAGCTGCGCCGGCGGTGATCTTCGCCGACGACCGCTGGTCGGGCCGGGCGATCGAGGTGGCCACTTCCGTTGGCGCCAAGGTGATGACCGTCGGCCGCAAGGGCGGTTTCCTGACGCTGAAGCGCCTCGAACACGAGCGCGCACGCCAGATCGCCGAGATCGAGGCGGAAGGACGCATCTACCGCATCGTCCTGCCGCTCGCCGGCGAGTTCCAGATGTCGAATGCCCTCGTTGCCGCAGGCCTCGCGATCGCGACCGGTGTGCCTGTCGATGCCGCGCTGCATGCGCTCGAGCATTTGAAGGGTGCTTCCGGCCGCCTCGATCTGGCCGGCACCACCCGCGACGGCGTGCCGGTCTTCGTCGACTACGCCCACAAGCCCGAAGCGCTCGAAAACGTGCTGGCGGCGGTCCGTCCCTTCACCACCGGCCGCGTCGTCACGGTGATCGGCTGCGGCGGCGACCGCGACAAGGCCAAGCGGCCGATGATGGGCGAGATCGCCGCGCGCCTCGCCGACATCGTCATCGTCACCGACGACAACCCCCGTTCCGAGGATCCGGCGACGATCCGCGCCGAGATCATGGCCGCGGCCAGGGGCGCGACCGAGATCGCCGACCGCCGCACCGCGATCCGCAAGGCCGTTGGCGAAGCCGGTGCCGGCGACACGGTCGTCGTCGCCGGCAAGGGCCACGAGATCGGCCAGACGGTCGGCGGCGTCGTCCACCATTTCAGCGACCATGAAGAAGTCCGGGCCGCCATCGCGGAGGCAAGCCGATGAGCCCATCCGATACGCCCGAACCCGAGAACGCCGACGCGCCGGATCATCAGCCGGACGGCGAGACCGCGGCGGTGACGCCGGCCGTCGCCGGAGACGCCCAGCACGAAGAAGCCGCCGCAGCCGCCGACGATGCGAACGCACCGATCGCCGCCAGCGACCGGACGACCACCGCCAATCCCGAAACCGACGAAGAGCCGCTATGGGAAACCGCGGCGATGGCCGAGGCGATGAGCGCGCGGCCCATCGGCAACCTGCCGAAAGCCGTCACCGGTCTGTCGATCGACAGCCGTTCCCTGTTGCCGGGCGAAGCCTTCTTCGCCATTCGCGGCGACCGCTTCGACGGCCATGACTTCCTCACGGCCGCGACCAAGTCCGGCGCAGCTTTGCACATCGTCTCCGAACACAAGCTGCCTGCCCTCGGCCGTGTCCAGCAGCAGACGCCGATGCTTGTCGTCGACGACGTGCTCAAGGCCTTGTCGCAGCTCGCCGAAGCGGCCCGTGCCCGCTCCAGGGCCAAGATCGTCGCCGTGACCGGCAGCGTCGGCAAGACCACCACCAAGGAGGCGCTTCGTCACGGTCTCGGCGCCGTCGGCACCGTCCATGCCAGCGCCGCGTCCTTCAACAATCATTGGGGCGTGCCGCTCAGCCTCGCCCGCCTGCCGGCCGAAACCCGTTATGCGGTCTTCGAGATCGGCATGAACCACCCCGGCGAAATCCGACCGCTGGTCAAGCTGGTGCGGCCGCATGTGGCGATCATCACGCTGATCGCGGCGGCCCATCTCGGGCATTTCCGCGACCTCGACGAAATCGCCGAGGCCAAGGCCGAGATCTTCGAAGGGCTGGTGCCCGGCGGCACCGCCGTCCTCAACGCCGACGATCCGCGATGCGGCCTGCTTGCGACCATGGCTCGCAAGGTCGGCGTGACCGAGATCGCGATCTTCGGCGAGACGAACGGCGCCGATTGCCGGCTGACGGCGTTCGACGCTTCGCCGGACGGCGCGACGATGGACGCGCTGATCTTCGGCGAACCGGTTCATGTCGTGCTTGCCGCCAGTGGCCGTCACATGGCGCAGAACGTCCTCGCCGTGCTCGCGACCGCCAATCTGATCGGCGCCGATGTCGGCGCGGTCGCGGCCAGCCTGTCGAGTTGGCGCGCGGTCAAGGGGCGCGGTGAGCGCACCATCCTGTCGCTGCCGGATGGCGGTTCGATCACCCTCGTCGACGACAGCTTCAACGCCAGCCCCGCCGCCATGCGCGCCGCGCTCGACGTCTTGAAGCAATGCGTGCCGGGCGAGGGCGGTCGCCGCATCGCCGTTCTCGGCGACATGCTCGAACTCGGCGACAGCGCTCCGGCGCTCCATGCCGAGCTGGCCGAGCCGCTTCAGGCCGCCGGCGTCGACCGGGCCTTCCTCAAGGGCGAGGAGATAAAAGCGCTCGACGATGTCCTCGATGGGCGCGTCGCGCGCGAATGGCACGAGAGCGTCGACGAGCTTCGCGAAAGCCTGCTGAAATATGTCCGATCGGGCGACGTGGTGTTGGTGAAGGCCTCCAAGAGCATCGGCTTTGCCAGGCTCGTCGAACAGATCCTTGCCGCCTGCCCGCCTGAGACGGCGATTGCCGCATCCGAATCGTCGCCGGCATCGGCCCGCGATGAACAATCGAACGATCCCGCAGGAGCCGGCCGATGATCGCCTATCTCGGCCAGTTTGCCGGCGAAGTCTCCATCTTCAACGTCTTCCGCTACATCACTTTCCGCACCGGCGCGTCGATGATCACCGGCTTCATCGTGGTGTTCCTGTTCGGACCCGCCATTATCGCCAATCTGCGCGTGCGCCAGGGCCGTGGCCAGCCGATCCGCGCCGACGGACCCCAGACCCATTTCAAGAAGGCCGGAACGCCGACCATGGGCGGCCTGATGATCATCACCGGCTTTCTGGTCTCGACGCTGCTCTGGGCCGACCTGCGCAATCTCTACGTCTGGACGGTGCTGCTCGTCACCATCGGCTTCGGTGCGATCGGCTTTTACGACGATTATCTGAAGGTCACCAAGCAGAGCGACAAGGGTTTTTCCGGCAAGGCGCGGCTGGGGCTGGAATTCCTTATCGCCGGTGTCGCGGGCGCCATCATCGTCTACGCCCAGACCGGCAGCTTCGCCACCTCGCTGGCCTTTCCCTTCGTCAAGGAACTGCTCATCGACCTCGGCTGGTTCTACGTCGTGTTCGCCGCCTTCGTCGTCGTGGGCGCCGGCAACGCGGTGAACCTGACGGACGGCCTCGACGGTCTCGCCATCGTGCCGATCATGATCGCGGCGGGCGCTTTCGGCCTCATCGCCTATCTCGCCGGCAACGTCCGCTTCGCCGATTACCTGCAGATCCACTATGTCGTCGGCACCGGCGAACTCGCTCCGCTCTGCGGCGCGGTGATCGGCGCCGGGCTCGGGTTTCTCTGGTTCAACGCCCCTCCGGCGGCGATCTTCATGGGCGATACGGGATCGCTGGCGCTCGGCGGCATGACCGGCACCATCGCCGTCATCACCAAGCACGAGATCGTCCTCGCCATCATCGGCGGCCTCTTCGTCGTCGAGGCGCTGTCGGTGATCATCCAGGTCGGCTGGTTCAAGATGACCCGCAAGCGGGTCTTCCTGATGGCGCCGATCCATCACCATTTCGAAAAGCTCGGCTGGACCGAGAGTCAGGTCGTGATCCGTTTCTGGATCATCGCCTTCATGCTGGCCTTCGTCGGCCTCTCCACCCTGAAGCTCCGTTAGCGATGATCCCGGCACGCTCCTTCTCCTGGCGCCCGGTCGCCCTTTTCGGCCTCGGCGGTTCGGGGCTTGCCACCGCGAAATCGCTCGTCGAGGGCGGCGCCGAGGTCAACGCCTTTGACGACAATCCGGCAAGCGTCGAAAAGGCCAGGGGCGAGGGCATCCCCGTCGCCGATCTGAACGAGGCCGATTGGCGTCGTTTCACCGCTCTGGTGCTGGCACCCGGCGTGCCGCTCACCCATCCCAAGCCCCACTGGACCGCCGAACTTGCCAACGCCGCCGGCGTTCCGATCATCGGCGACATCGAGATCTTCAGCCGCGAGCGCCAAATGCTCTCGCCGACCGCGTCTTTCGTCGCCATTACCGGCACCAATGGCAAGTCGACGACCACGGCACTGATCGCCCATTGCCTCGCCCATGCCGGCCGTGACACCCAGCTCGGCGGCAATATCGGCGTGCCGGTTCTCACCCTCGACCCGCCGGCGCCGGAGCGTCACTACGTCGTCGAGTGCTCCTCCTATCAGATCGATCTCGCGCCCAGCCTTCGGCCGACTGTCGGCCTGCTCCTCAACCTGACGCCGGACCATCTCGACCGTCACGGCACCATGGCCAACTACGCCGCGATCAAGGCGCGGCTCGTCGCGGGCGCCGAAACCGCGGTGATCGGCATCGACGACGATCACTGCCGCGCCATCGCCGACGCCGTTGCCGCCAAGGGCGGGACAGTGGTGCGCATCTCCCAGCACGGCCCTGTAGCCGGCGGCGTCGGCTTCGAAAACGGCCGCGTCCTGCGCCGCATGGCCAAAACGCCCGACGCCGATTTCGACGTCTCGACCATCGGTTCGCTCCGGGGCAAGCACAACGGCCAGAATGCCGCCGCGGCCGTCGCCGTGCTGACGATGCTCGGTTTGTCCGATGGCGAAATCGATTTCGCGCTCAAGGACTTCCCGGGGCTGGCTCACCGGATGGAAGAGGTCGGGCGCGCCGGCAAAGTGCTGTTCGTCAACGATTCCAAGGCGACCAACGCCGAAGCCGCGGCCCCGGCGCTCGCCGCCTTCGAGCGCATCCACTGGATCGCCGGCGGCCTGCCGAAACAGGGTGGCATCACGTCGCTTGCGCCGTTGTTCGACAGGATCGCCAAGGCCTATCTGATCGGCGAAGCGGCGCCGCAGTTCGCCGCTACGCTTGGTAAACGAATTCCTTACGAAATCTCGGCTACGCTCGACATCGCGGTCGAAGCCGCGTCTTGCGAGGCACAGGGTACGGGCCGGGACGAGGTCGTCCTCCTGTCGCCGGCCTGCGCGAGTTTCGATCAGTTTCGCAATTTCGAGGTGCGCGGCGACGCGTTCCGCAAAGCGGTGCTCGCATTGCCGGACGTCGAGCCGGCGGCAAGGGGGCGGGAATGAACAGCCGGGTCAAGCGTGGCGTGATCAGCGACTGGTGGTGGGGTGTCGACCGCTGGTTCCTGGCGGCCTTCCTCATGCTGCTGGTCGGCGGGCTCGTTCTGTCGTTCGCCGCGAGCCCCCCGGTCGCCGAACGGATCGGCCTCGAGCCCTTCCACTTCGTCAAGCGACACGCGGTCTTTCTCGTGCCCTCGGCGCTGGTGATGTTCGGCTGCTCGCTTCTGAGCCCGCGCGGCGTGCGCCGGGCCTCCTTCCTGATCCTCGGCGCCTCGATGGTGATGATGGTCGGTGCCCTGTTCTTCGGCACGGAGATCAAGGGCGCGCGCCGCTGGATCGACTTCGGTCCGCTGTCCATCCAGCCGTCCGAGTTCATGAAGCCGGCCTTCGTCGTCATCTGCGCCTGGCTCTTCGCCGAAAAGACCCGGCGTCCCGACATTCCCGGCAACCTCTTCGCGCTGATCCTGCTGCTCGTCGTCGTGGCGCTTCTGGTCGCCCAGCCGGATCTCGGTCAGACGACCCTCGTGGCCGCGGCCTGGGGCGGCCTGTTCTTCATGGCCGGCATGCCGTGGCTGTGGATCGTCGTCCTCGGCGTCGTCGCCGTCGGCGGTGGCGTCAGCGCCTACACCGTCTTCCCGCACGTCGCGAGCCGCATCAACCGCTTCCTCACCGGCGAAGGCGACACCTTCCAGACCGACACGGCGCGCGAGGCGGTCATGCATGGCGGCTGGCTCGGCCAGGGTCCGGGCGAGGGAACGGTCAAGCGCATGCTGCCCGACAGCCACACCGATTTCGCCTTCTCCGTTCTCGCCGAGGAGTTCGGCGTCATAAGCTGCATGGCGCTCGCGGCGATCTTCGCCTTCATCGTCATCCGTGGCCTGCAGGTCGCCAACACCCAGCGCGACACCTTCAACCGGCTGGCGATCTCCGGCCTCGTTCTCCTGTTCGGCCTGCAGTCGATCATCAACATGGCGGTGAATTTGCAACTGATGCCGGCCAAGGGCATGACGCTGCCCTTCATCTCCTATGGCGGCTCCTCGATGATGGCCGTCGCGGTCTCCGCCGGCTTCGTTCTGGCGCTGACCCGCAAGCGGCCGGAAAATCGCTCGCAGACCGACAAGCTGATGAAGCGCACCTATGCCGTACACGCCACGGCGTGAAGTGGTGAGTGGACGCGATGGATGACGGGAGCGAAACCGGCGACGAGTCATCGAATTCGGGGAGCGAGGCGACCGACCGGCTCACCGAGGCGCCGCGCGAGCAGATCAAGCTCGGAGCGGCTTATTTGAATGGCATCGCAATCGGTCTCTTCGTGGTCGGCGGCGTTTCGCTGCCGGGCACAATTCTGCTCGGTGGAGCAGGTTTTCGCGACTTCGCGGTCGCGTTCCTCATTTCTGCGTTTTTATCAGCGTAAGTCTTTATATACATCGTAGAGCCAAGCTGAATTTGGAGGATCTGGATCGATGATGTGGATTTTTTACGTGCTGGCTGTGTTGATCATGCCTGTCAGCGCATTGGTGATCGCATGGTGGGTCGCGCGCGACTCGAGGAAGATCGTCGCGGAAGCGCGAGCCGGTCGAACGCGTGTCGGCACCGTGGAGCGGCGCTGAGCGGCCTCACTCTTGAAGCCGAACCGGCCATTGGTTGATCTTGCCTCTCTCGGTCGTCCCGTCTATCGCCCATCCATGACAACCATTCTCCTCTCCGCCGGCGGCACCGGCGGTCATCTCTTCCCGGCCGAAGCCCTGGCGCACGAACTCGTGGCGCGCGGTTTCGAAGTGCATCTCGTCACTGACGACCGGGCCGGGCGCTATGCCGACCGCTTCCCGGTGAAGGAGGTTCATCGTGTCCGTTCGGCGACCTTCGCCTCGAAAAACCCGGTCAAGGTCGCTTCGGCCCTCTGGACGCTCTGGACCGGCTTTCGCGAGGCCGGTGCGCTGATCCGGCGGCTGCGCCCCGCCGTCGTCGTCGGCTTCGGCGGATATCCGACCGTGCCGCCGTTGATGGCGGCGACCCGCGCCGGTCGCCCGACGCTGGTCCACGAACAGAACGCCGTGATGGGCCGGGCCAACAAATTCCTCGGCCCGCGCGTCGATGCGATCGCCGCCGGCATTCCGCAGGACCAAGCCGACCCGTCCTATGCGTCGAAGATCACGGTCACGGGAAACCCGGTCCGTCCGGCGGTCATCGAGGCGGCCAGGACGCCTTATGTCCCGTCCACCGAGGGCCAGTCCTTCAACCTCGTGGTCTTCGGCGGCAGTCAGGGCGCCCAGTTCTTTTCCGAAGCCGTGCCCAAGGCCATCGAACGCCTGCCGGAGGCGTTGCGCCGGCGTCTCGTCATTACCCAGCAGGCCCGCGCCGAGGACGAGGCTTCGGTGAAGGCGTTCTACGAACGGATGGATCTCGCCGCCACGGTCTCCCCCTTCTTCTCCGACATGGCCGAGCGGCTTGGGGGCGCCCATCTCGTCGTCAGCCGTTCGGGCGCCTCGACGGTTTCCGAGATCGCCGTCATCGGCCGTCCGGCAATCCTCGTGCCCTATCCGCATGCGCTGGACCACGACCAGGCCGCCAACGCCGCCAAACTGGAAGCCGAGGGCGGCGCCATGGTCGAGCGCCAGGCGGATCTCTCGCCCGAGCGCCTCGCGAGCCTGATCGAGGGCATCGCCGGCGATCCCGCCCGTGCCGAGGCGATGGCGAACGCCGCCCGCGCGACCGGCATCCCGGACGCGGCGCGGTTGCTTGCCGACCTCGTTGCGTCTATGCCGCGGGCTGAAAAGACGGTCTGATCCGTTTGATTTCAGACGATGATCCGGACGGGATATCCGGAGCGATCGTCTTGTTTTTGTTCTCGCATCGGGACTATGCGAAACCTCGCGAAGAGCGTTTCGGTCCGATGCCTTCTGGAGGGGGTTGGCCATGAAGATGCCGCCGAATATCGGACCGGTCCATTTCATCGGCATCGGCGGCATCGGCATGAGCGGCATCGCCGAGGTGCTGGTCACTCTCGGTTACACGGTGCAGGGCTCCGACCAGTCCGAGAACGCCAACGTCCAGCGTCTGCGGGAAAAGGGCGTCACCGTCCATGTCGGCCACGCCGCAGAAAACCTCGGGCGAGCCGAGGTCGTCGTCGTCTCCACCGCCATCAAGCGCTCCAACCCCGAACTCGCCGCCGCCCGCGACCGCCAGTTGCCGATCGTGCGCCGCGCGGAGATGCTGGCCGAGCTGATGCGCTTCCGCCAGGCGATCGCCATCGGCGGCACCCACGGCAAGACGACGACCACCTCCATGGTCGCCACCCTGCTCGACGCCGGCGATCTCGACCCGACCGTCGTCAATGGCGGCATCATCAACGCCTATGGCACCAATGCCCGCATGGGCGGGGGCGACTGGATGGTCGTCGAGGCCGACGAATCCGACGGCACCTTCCTGAAGCTGCCGGCCGACGTCGTCGTCGTCACCAACATCGATCCCGAGCATCTCGACCATTACGGCACCTTCGACAAGGTCCGCGATGCCTTCCGCACTTTCGTCGAGAACGTGCCCTTCTACGGCTTCGCCGTCATGTGCCTCGACCACCCGGAGGTGCAGACGCTGGTCTCGGAGATCGAGGACCGCCGGATCATCACCTATGGCGAGAACCCCCAGGCCGACGTGCGTTTCCAGAACCTCACCTTTTCGGCCGGCAAGTCGCGCTTCGACGTCACCATCCGCGACCGCATCGCCGGCGACACCGTCTCGCTCGAGAACCTTGCGCTGCCGATGCCGGGCCGGCACAACGTCTCCAACGCGGTGGCCGCCATCGCCGTCGCCTATCGCCTCGGCCTCAGCGCCGACCAGATCCGCAAGGGGCTCGACGGCTTCGGCGGCGTCAAGCGGCGCTTCACTCTCACGGGCAATTCCGGTGGCGTCGACATCTTCGACGATTACGGCCACCACCCGGTCGAGATCCGCGCCGTCCTCGCGGCCGCGCGGTCCTCGGCCAAGGGCCGCGTCGTCGCCGTCGTCCAGCCCCACCGCTACAGCCGCCTTCAGGCCCTGTTCCCGGATTTTGCCGCCTGCTTCAACGACGCCGATACGGTCATCCTCGCGCCGGTCTATGCCGCCGGCGAGGAGCCCATCGACTTCGTCAATTCCGAGATGCTGGTCGAGCGGCTGAAGCTCGGCGGCCACCGCGACGCGCGGCTCATCGACGGGCCCGCCGACCTCGCGCCGCTGATCCGTCAGGTGGCCGGCGAGGGCGACATGGTCGTCTGTCTCGGCGCCGGCTCGATCACCCAGTGGGCCTATGCGCTGCCCGGTCAACTCGATGAGCTTTCGGGTCTGTCGGGCCCCCATGGCGGCATGGTCGTGGACGCCGACGGATGAGCGTCGGCCCGATCGACGGTGCGAGGCTGCTCGCCGCTCTCGGCGACCGGATGAAGTCCGTGCGCGGCCGGCTGACGCCGAACGCCGGGATGGAGAAGATCACCTGGTTTCGCGCCGGCGGTCCCGCCGAACTCCTGTTCCAGCCGGCCGACGAGGCCGATCTGGCCGAATTCCTGCAAAACCTGCCCGCCGAGGTGCCGGTGATGGTCGTCGGCATCGGTTCGAATCTGCTCGTGCGAGACGGCGGCATTGCCGGCGTCGTCATCCGCCTGTCGGCCAAAGGTTTCGGCACGACCGAGCGCATCGGCGACCGGCAGATCAGGGCCGGCGCGGCCACGCCCGACAAGCGACTGGCCGCGAGCGCCCTTGATGCCGGTCTCGGCGGCTTTCACTTCTATCACGGCATTCCCGGCTCGGTCGGCGGTGCGCTGCGCATGAATGCCGGCGCCAACGGTACGGAGACCCGCGAGCGCGTGGTCGAGGTTCGCGCCGTCGATCGCCGTGGCCAGATCCACGTTCTGTCGAATGGCGAAATGGGCTACGCCTACCGCCATTCGAGCGCCGGCAAGGATCTGATCTTCACCTCCGCACTCTTTGCAGGCGACCCGGGCGACCCGGCCGATATCCGCGCCAGGATGGACGAGGTCCAGCATCATCGCGAGACCGTCCAGCCGGTGCGCGAAAAGACCGGCGGCTCGACCTTCAAGAATCCCGACGGCACCTCCGCCTGGAAGGAGGTCGACGAGGCCGGTTGTCGTGGCCTCAAGGTCGGCGATGCGCAGATGTCGGAACTGCATTGCAACTTCATGATCAACACCGCCGCCGCCACTGGCCACGATCTCGAAACCCTGGGCGAGACGGTGCGGGCAAGGGTGCTGGCCAACTCCGGCATCTGCCTCGAATGGGAAATCAAGCGCCTCGGCGCCTTCGCGCCGGGGCATGAGGTCGAGCCGTTTCTCGGCGAGGGGTGACACTCGCGCTTCGGCCGGAACTGAGCTTGAAGGCAAACTTCCGATCCTCGCGGTCGGAGGTGACCACTCCCACCAGATCAGCGTAGCGAGCATTGCTCTGTCCTGCCGGGTCCTATCGCACGGCGAACGGGTCCGTGTGGTGCAATGGCGCGACAGGCCAGCGATTCGATGCGGCAACGCCGAGATTCGGGGCCTAGCCTTACGATTTTCTTGCTTTTGCCACAGTCGGTTAACCCCCGCTTAACCATCGGCCTGCGATGAATGACCGGTAGCCCCTGAAAAGGGATCGGATCGGGAATTCATGGTCAAGCATGTGGCGGTATTGTTGGGTGGTTTCTCGTCGGAGCGGCAGGTCAGCCTGGCGTCCGGCAACGCCTGCGCCGACGCATTGGAGACGGCTGGCTACCGGGTCACCCGCGTCGACGTCGGCCATGATATCGCATCGGTCCTGACCGACCTCGCTCCCGACGCCGCTTTCAACGGTCTGCACGGTCCGTTCGGCGAGGACGGCACCATTCAGGGCGTCCTCGAATATCTGGAGATTCCCTACACCCATTCGGGCGTCCTCGCCTCGGCGCTGGCCATGCACAAGGAGCGGGCGAAAATCGTTGCCAAGGCCGCCGGAATTCCCGTCGCCAACGCCAGGATCTGCCACCGCCTCGACGCCGCCAGGGCCCACGCGCTGCCGACCCCCTATGTGGTCAAGCCGGTGGCCGAAGGGTCGAGCTTCGGCGTCATCATCGTGCGCGAGGACCAGGAACACCCGCCGCAAGAGCTGTTCGGCGACGACTGGGCCTATGGCGACATGATCATGGTCGAGCGCTTCGTCCATGGACGCGAACTCACCTGCGCCGTGATGGGCGACGTCGCGCTCGAGGTCTGCGAGATCACCACGGAAGGTCACGCCTTCTACGATTACGATTCCAAATACTCAGCCGGCGGCTCGATCCATACGATCCCGGCAGACCTTTCCTCCAGGGTCGCGCGTCAGGTGCAGACCCATGCGCTGGCCGCCCACAAGGCCGTCGGCTGCCGCGGCGTATCGCGCTCCGACTTTCGCTACGACGACCGCTTCGGCGAGGGCGGCGAACTCGTCTGGCTGGAGATCAACACCCAGCCGGGCATGACCCGGACCTCGCTGGTTCCCGATATCGCCAAGGCCTCCGGCCACAGCTTTCCCGAACTCCTGAGCTGGATGGTGGAGGACGCCTCATGCAATCGTTGATCGCCGAAAGCGCTCATCGACGCTTCGCGGTTCCGTCGCGCTGGGCCATGCGGCTCGTGCGCACCGGCCGCCGCATTTCCGGTTTCGCCGATCGCGTCGCCGACGCTCGCAAGCCGCCCTTCGCCGCGCTGGCGACCGTCTTCCTCGGCGCGACGCTGGTCTACGGCGTCTCTGTCGGCGGCCACACCGTCGCGGTCATCGACGGCGCCGCCCAGCCGCTCGGCTTCGGCATCGACAAGGTCGATGTTGAAGGCAATGCCGAGACCTCCGAGATCGATGCGCTGCAGGCCCTGTGGGAGACCGGCTCCCAGAGCCTGTTCTCGCTCGACCCTTCGGCTGCCCGCGAGACGCTGGAGCAGATGCCATGGGTCGATCGCGCCTCGGTCGCCAAGATTTTCCCCGACCAGATCAAGATCACGCTCTCGGAGCACAAGCCTTATGCCGTCTGGCAGAAGGGTGACGGCTTCGTCGTCGTCGATCGCGAGGGTCGCGAGATCGTGCCCTTCGAGCCCGGCCGCTTCGCCGCGCTTCCGGTCGTCGTCGGTGCGGGAGCAGCCGCCCACGCGGCAGCGCTCATCGACGAGATGGAGGTTCTGCCGGATCTTCGCGCAAGGGTGAAGGCCTATGTCCGGGTGGGCAACCGCCGCTGGAATCTGCGGCTGGAAAACGGCGTGGCCATCGAGCTGCCCGAGGACAATCCGGTCGAAGCCCTGGCCGAAGTCGCCAGGCTGGATCGCGAAGAGGGGCTTTTGTCCCGCGACATCGCGGCCGTCGACATGCGGCTCAATGATCGCATGGTCATCAAGCTGACCTCCGATGCGCTGGTCCGCCGCGACGCCGCGCTGAAAGAACGCGACAAGATGGTCAAGCAAAGCCGCAAGGACAAACCGGTATGAGTCTCTTCAATCGCGGCCAGATTCAGCTTCCCCGCATCAAGGCGCTGCCGAAGCATCGCACCCAGATCATCTCCGTCCTCGACGTCGGTTCGGAAAAGATCTCCTGCCTGATCGCTCGCCTCAAGCCGCGACCCGCCTCCGAGACGCTGCCCGACCGGAGCCACACCATCGAGGTGATCGGCGTTGGCCACCAGCGTTCCCACGGCATCAAGTCCGGCGTCGTCATCGACCTCGATGCGGCCGAGCAGGCGATCCGCCTGTGCGTCGATGCCGCCGAGCGCATGGCAGGCCTCACCATCGAATCCCTCATCGTTTCGGTGACCGCCGGGCGCCTGAAGAGCCTGCGCGGCCGCGCCGAGATCGACACGATCGGCGAGATCGCCAAATCCGACGTGACGTCGGTGCTCGGCATGGCCGCGCGCCTGCCGCTCGACGCCAATCGCGTTGCGCTGCATTCGCTGGTCACCGATCTGACCCTCGACGGCGAAGCCGGTCTCGACAGCGTCGTCGGCATGACCGGCGAGCGCCTCGGCGCCGACATGCATGTTCTGTCGGCGGAAGAGACACCGTTGCGCAATCTCGAGGCCGTCATCAACCGCGCCCAGCTGGTCGTCGAAGCGTTCGTCGCGACACCTTATGCCAGCGCACTCTCGACCCTCATCGAGGACGAGGCCCAGATGGGGTCGGCCTGCATCGACATGGGCGGCGGCGCGACGACGATCGCGATCTTCCAGAACGGTCGCTTCGTCTATGCCGATCAGGTGGCGATGGGCGGCAGGCACATCACCATGGACCTTGCCCGCGGCCTGTCGATCCGCCTTGCCGAAGCCGAACGCCTGAAGGTCATGCACGGATGCACCGTCGCCGGCCTTGTCGAGGAGGACGGGACCTTGCAGGTCGAGCCGCTCGGCGACGACAGTCACGAGCACCCGATCACCGTGTCGCGTTCGCTGGTCACCAAGATCATCCGCCCGCGCGTCGAGGAGACGCTGGAGCTGGTGCGCGACCGTCTCGCCAATTCCGGCCTCGGCCACGTTATCGGCAAGCGCGTCGTCCTGACCGGCGGCGCGAGCCAGCTCACCGGCATGTCCGACACGGCGCGCGCGATCCTCAACCGCAACGTTCGGCTGGGGCGCCCGGTCGGCGTCGCCGGCCTCAACCCCTCCAACAAGGGTCCGGCCTTCGCGACGTCCGTGGGACTGCTGATCTATCCGCAGGTTGCCCACCGCGAGCACACCGGACCCAATTCGATCCTCGCCTTCGGGTTGGACCAGAACACCAGGGCAGGCCGCTTCGGCAACTGGCTGAAGCGCAGTTTTTGAGCGAGATCGCTCGGGGCGCAAGCTCGGGGCAGGCGAAACAGACGACGATGCGTGGTGCGTATCGGAGCGAAACGAGCAACGGACCGGCCGCAAAGCGGGACGGCCGGATTTTGTAACAGAGGATCCAAAGGCAATGAGCATCACCTTGAAGAAGCCCGACATCACCGAGCTGAAGCCCCGCATCACCGTGTTCGGCGTTGGCGGCGGCGGCTGCAACGCCGTCAACAACATGATCAATGCCGGTCTCGAAGGCGTCGAGTTCGTGATCGCCAACACCGATGCCCAGGCCCTGCGCTCCTCGCGCGCCGAACGCATCATCCAGATGGGCGTCGCCGTCACCGAGGGTCTCGGCGCCGGTTCGCAGCCGGAAGTCGGCCGCGCCGCTGCCGAAGAGTCGATCGACGAGATCTGCGATCACCTGCTCGGCTCGCACATGTGCTTCGTCACCGCCGGCATGGGCGGCGGCACCGGCACCGGCGCGGCACCGGTCGTTGCCCGCGCGGCGCGCGAAAAGGGCATCCTGACCGTCGGCGTCGTCACCAAGCCGTTCCACTTCGAGGGCCAGCGCCGCCTGCGCATCGCCGACCAGGGCATCGAGGAACTGCAGAAGAACGTCGATACGCTGATCGTCATCCCGAACCAGAACCTCTTCCGCATCGCCAACGACAAGACCACCTTCGCCGACGCCTTCGGCATGGCCGACCAGGTGCTCTATTCGGGCGTTGCCTGCATCACCGACCTGATGGTCAAGGAAGGCCTGATCAACCTCGACTTCGCCGACGTCCGTTCGGTCATGCGCGAGATGGGCAAGGCGATGATGGGCACCGGCGAAGCGTCCGGCGAAGGTCGTGCGATGGCCGCCGCCGAGGCCGCGATCGCCAACCCGCTGCTCGACGAGACCTCGATGAAGGGCGCCCGTGGCCTGCTGATCTCGATCACCGGCGGCCGGGACCTGACCCTCTTCGAAGTCGACGAGGCGGCCACCCGCATCCGCGAGGAAGTCGATCAGGACGCCAACATCATCCTCGGCGCGACCTTCGACGAGAACCTGGAAGGCGTCATTCGCGTCTCGGTCGTCGCCACCGGCATCGACAAGGCCGAGATGGAAGCCTTCGAGCGCAGCCAGGCGGCGCATTCGATGCCGGCCGCCGTCGCCCAGCAGCCGCGCGCCGTGCCGCAGCCGCAGGTCCAGATGGCCCGTCCGGTCGCAACGATCGCCGCCCCCGCCGCGCCGCAGCCGGTCCAGGCCTTCGACTCCCATGACGAAGAGGTCGACGACGACTTCACCGCCGCTCTGGAAGCCGAGATCGCTCAGGTGAGCACGGTGACAGCCGAGCGTCCGATGGCCGCGGCCCGCATGCCGCAGGTCGAGGACTTCCCGCCGACGGTTCGCGCCGAGATCGAGAGCCGCGCCGCGGCCGAGGGTCATGGCGACGAACGCGGTCCGATGGGGCTGCTGCGCCGGTTGACCACGGGTCTGTCGCGTCGCGAGGAAGACGAGACCACCGGTCACGTTTCCGCACCGCAGCAAGAGCCGCGTCGCGCTCATGTCGAGCCGAACCCTTACGCACCACGCCGCTCGGCGGCCGAATCGGCGGCGCGTCCAGTGTCGCAGGTTCGCCCGCAAGCCGAGGACGATCAGCTTGAGATTCCTGCCTTTTTGCGCCGCCAGGCCAACTGACATCCAACTGTTGCAAGGCTGACACAAGGCCCGCCGGTCGATCCGGCGGGCCTTAACATTTGTAAGCTGCTGAAAAGATTGCATTTTAACGATACAGAAACCAGAATTCGGTAACATCGGGTAATCAAGTGTGATTTGGCCGAAACAGCCCGTGGCACTAGGACAAGCGTCATGAATTTGAGGATGGCGATGGTGCGACTCTCCTGGGGAGGGGGTCTGCTGATCCACCGCCGAGCCTCCCGAAGATGGGGATGCCCGTCAGTTGCCCGATGCACCGAGTGCAGCGCAGCATGGCAGGCAGGAAAGGTTGCCGAGAGTGGTTATGTTTCAGCAGACGATGGGTGCGCGGGCCGAATTCGATGGGATCGGCGTGCATTCCGGTCTTCCCGTTCGACTGACGCTCCTGCCGGCTGAGATCAACACCGGTATCGTTTTCCACCTCTTCGACAAGTCCGACCGCCTGCACGAGATCAAGGCCGTCTCGGCCAACGCCGCCCTGATGGACCTCTCCACCGTTATCGGCGACCCGCGTGGCGCCCATGTGGCGACGATCGAACATCTGATGGCCGCGCTCTACGCCATGGGCGTCGACAATGTCGTCGTCCAGATCGACGCCAACGAGACGCCGATCATGGACGGCTGCGCTGCCGCTTTCATCGCGGCAATCCGCGAAGCCGGCGTCGTCGGGCAGGCCGGCAAGCGCCGCTATCTGCGCGTCGTCAAGCCGGTCGTCGTGGAGATGAACGGCGCTCGTGCCGAATATCTGCCGCACGCCACGACCCGTTTCGAGATCGAGATCGATTTCGAGACCCCGGCTATCGGCCGACAGATGTATTGCGCCGACCTGACCGCCGAGCGTTTCTCGCGCGATCTGTCGCGGGCCCGTACCTTCGGTTTCATGAAGGATGTCGAGCGTCTTTGGGCCGCCGGCTATGCGCTGGGCTCCTCGCTCGACAACTCGGTGGTCATCGGCGACGACGGCAATATCGTCAACCCGGACGGTCTGCGCTTCAAGGACGAGTTCGTTCGCCACAAGACGCTGGACGCCGTCGGCGATCAGGCGCTCTGCGGCATGCGGATCCAGGGCTGCTACCGCTCCTATCGCGGCGGCCACCGGCTGAACGCGCTGGCTCTGCAAGCGCTGCTCGCCGACCGCCGTGCCTACGAGATCGTGGAAATTCCAGCGCGCCGCGTCGACCCGGTCCGTCACGCGCCGCTCGTCGCGGTTGCCGCACCTGCCTACGGGCCGCAGATGCTCTGACGGTGTGATGGTATTCGGCTGGGCCGGCCCTGTGTTTCGGGGCGAGCCCGCAAGCTATGAGTCGGCCGGGTTCGCGATGCGCGGCCCGGCCGTTTTCGTGCGTGCGACACACATGCGACGGTTCGGGCGTTGCCCTGGGGTGACTCCTGCGAACACTTTGTCGCCTGCCGCATCTTGTGAGCGCCTATGCGGCGTTTCAGACACAAAAAAGGCGCCTTGCTTGGCTTGAGCGTTGAGGCGCGGGGCGGTATCGCGTAGAAGATCGATGCCTTGGCAAAAGGCAGGGGGAACCGAAACCGATGAGAATAGCGAAACCTTCGATGGTCGCGCGTCCCGTGGTCGCGGTGCGCCTGGCCGTCATTCTGGCGTTGGGCGTCGCAGCGGGTGGTCTCGTGGGCTGCGCTTCGTCTGGAACCAGCGATGTCGAAGCGTTGGCGCTCGCCGCCCAGACCGATCCGCCGGACGTCCTCTACAATCAGGGCCTGGCCAATCTCGAAGGCGGCAACCTCAAGGAGGCTTCGGCCAAGTTCGAGGCGATCGATCGCCAGCACCCTTATTCGGAATGGGCCCGCAAGGCGCTCGTGATGAGCGCCTTCGCCAGCTACCGCGCCGGCGACTACGACACGGCGGTGAACTCGGCCAAGCGCTATCTGTCGCTCTATCCGGGCACCGACGAAGCGGCCTACGCCCAGTACATCATCGGCCTGTCCTATTATAAGCAGATCCCGGACGTCACCCGCGACCAGAAGGAGGCGGCCCGCGCCACCGCCGCCATGCGCGAGGTGATGGAGAAGTACCCCGACTCCGAATATGCCGAAGACGCCAAGACCAAGGTTCGCATCGCCCGCGACCAGCTCGCCGGCAAGGAGATGCAGGTCGGCCGCTATTATCTGGAGCGGCGCGAATATATCGCGGCGATCAATCGCTTCAAGAACGTCGTCGACGTCTATCCCGAGTCGCGCCAGGTCGAGGAGGCGCTCTCCCGCCTGACAGAGGCCTACTACGCCATGGGCCTGACCCGCGAAGCCCAGGCCTCGGCCTCGGTGCTCGGCCAGAACTATCCCGACTCGCAATGGTACAAGGACAGCTATTCGCTGCTCCAGTCGAAGGGCCTGCAGCCCCAGGCCGGTGGATCGAGCTCCTGGTTCACTTCGGCGGGCCGCAAGATCTCCGGCGTCTTCACCGGCTGACCCGAACCGTTCGAACATCTCGCGCCGGCGCCCGAAAGGTCGCCGGCGTTGTTCGTTTTGGCATCCCAATCGCGGTTCGGTTACCCTATGTTGTGACGGTCCCCGCGACCGGGGGCGTCCTTGCCATTTCGGCGACGTTTGGGTACCGACGAACCGGTCATGCTGGCACATCTCGTCATCTGCGACATCGTTCTCATCGAGCGGCTGGAAATCAGCCTCGGCGACGGTCTGTCGGTGCTGACCGGCGAGACCGGCGCCGGCAAGTCTATCCTGCTCGACGCTTTGTCGCTGGCCCTCGGTGGCCGCGGCGACGGCGGTCTGGTGCGCCACGGCGCCGACAGGGGCGAAGTGGTCGCCGCCTTCGATCTCGCGCCCCAGAGCGGGCAGGGCGTGCGCGCCCTCCTTACGGCGAACGGCTTCGAGGAGGCCGCACGCGGCGACGGCGATCTGATCCTGCGCCGCGTGCAGAATGCCGACGGGCGCAGCCGCGGCTTCGTCAACGACCGTCCGGTCTCCGTTTCCCTGCTTCGCGACCTCGGCAAGGCGCTGGTCGAGATCCACGGTCAGCACGATGACCGCGCCCTGGTCGATCCCGAAGCCCATCGCACGTTGCTCGACCAATATGGCGGCTTGCAGCCGGAAGCCTCGGCTGTGACCCGTGCCCATGCCGATTGGCGCCGTGCCGGCGAGGAATTGCGCGAGCATCGCGCCAAGGTGGAGGCCGCCGCCCGCGAGGCCGACTATCTGCGCTCCTCCGTCGACGAACTCTCCGACCTTGCCCCCATCGCCGGAGAGGAAGAGGAACTGGCCGAGCGTCGCCAGATCATGATGCGCTCGGAGAAGATCGCCACCGACGTCAACGACGCCAACGAAGAACTGTCGGGTTCGTCGTCGCCGATCCCGCCGCTGGCCGGCCTTTTGAAGCGACTCGACCGCAAGCGCGACGAGTTGCCGGGCCTTCTCGACTCTGTGATCGGACATCTCGACACCGCCCTCGACGCGCTCTCCGACGCCCAGACCGAGATGGAGGCGGCCTTGCGTTCGCTGGAGTTCGACCCGCGCGCCCTGGAGCAATGCGAGGAGCGATTGTTCGCCCTGCGCGCTGCCGGCCGCAAATACGCGGTTCCGGTCGACGTCCTGCCCGAGCTGACAGCGAGGATGATCGGCGATCTCGCCGATCTCGACGCCGGCGAGGAGAAGCTGAAGCGGCTCGAAGCGGAGCTTGCCGAAAAGCGCGCCCGTTTCGATACGCTCGCGGACGAACTGTCGGGCCAACGCGTCACCACGGCCAAGCTTCTGGAAGTGGCCGTCATGGCCGAGCTGCCCGATCTCAAGCTCGAACGCGCCGCCTTCCTGGTCGAGATCGCGACCGACGCCGGAAAGCCCAATGCCGCCGGCATCGACGCGGTCGAATTCCACGTTCGCACCAATCCCGGCACCCGTGCCGGCCCGATGATGAAGGTCGCGTCCGGCGGCGAGCTGTCGCGGTTTCTCCTGGCCCTCAAGGTGGCGCTCGCCGATCGGGGCTCGGCGCCGACCCTGGTCTTCGACGAGATCGACACCGGCGTCGGCGGCGCGGTGGCGGATGCCATCGGCCGCCGCCTCGCGCGGCTCGCGCGCAGCGTCCAGGTCCTCGCCGTCACCCACGCGCCGCAGGTCGCCGCCCGCGCGACGACGCATCTCCTCATTTCCAAGGCCGCCGCGAACGCCGCCGAGGATCGCGTTGCGACCCGCGTGTCGCCGATCGGCGCCGACGGCCGCCGCGAGGAGATCGCCCGCATGCTCGCCGGCGAGACCGTCACCGACGAGGCGCGCGCCGCCGCCGCCCGGCTGATCGGGGCCGGCGCGTGAGCGAGGCCAGGCCCGGCGCGTCGCGCGCATCCAGCGACCGAAAGGTGTTGATCGTCGGCGCCGGCCCGGTCGGGCTCGCCGCGGCCGTCGAGTTTACCCGTCGCGGGTTTCGTCCGCGCATCGTCGACAAGGGCGAGGGGCCGACTCCGCAAACCCAGTCGCGCGCGCTGGCGATCATGCCGACGACGCTGGATGTCTTCGAGGCCTCGGGCCTCACCGCCGAGCTTCTCGCTGCCGGCACGCGCATCGAGCGCTTCGAAATCGCGAGAGACGGCAAGCGCCTTGCGAGCCTCGGGACCGGCGCTGCACGCGCGAAAACCAGGCATCCGTTTATCCTGTCGCTGCCCCAGGGCCGCACCGAGCGGCTGATGATCGCTTGGCTTCAAGCGCGCGGCATCGCGGTCGAGTGGGGCGTCGCCTTCGAAAGCCTTGCCGACACCCACCGTCCGATGGTGACGCTTTCGACCGGCGAGCGCCTGTCCTGCGACCTCGTCCTCGGCGCCGACGGCAGCCATTCGCTTGTGCGACAGGACATCGACATCCCGCTGACCGGCAAGGCCCATCCAACGGAGTTCGCGCTCGCCGACGTCGTTTTCGAAACGCCCGTCGACCCGTTGACCGCCCACGCCGATCTGCGCACCGTGGGCGGTGTACGGGCGATGATCCCGATCGACGGAACCCACGCCCGATATGTCGGCATCGCCGCGTCCACCGACGCGCTGCTCGACGGCCTGACCAACATCGCGGAGGTCACATGGTCCTCGCGCTTTAGCATCGCCTTCCGCCGCGCCGAGCGCATGGCCAAGGGCCGCGTGTTCCTCGCGGGCGATGCGGCCCATGTCCATTCCCCGGTCGGCGGTCGCGGCATGAATCTCGGCATCTGGGATGCCGCAACGCTCGCCTGGCTCGCCAGCTTCGGCCGCGAGAGCGAATACGAAACGAAGCGGCTGACGGCGGTCAGGCAGGTGCTCGACACCACCCGTGCCGGCACCGATTTCGTTTCCGATCCACCGGCGGCCGCGCTCTGGGTGATCCGTCTCCTCGGGCCGTTGGCTTCGAGCCTGCCCTTCGTCTCGCGTCGCATCGCCGAGCGCCTTTTGGCCCTCGACATGAAGCCTCTGCCGTGGTTGGCCGGCGGCAGCGAAGACCACGATGAAGAAGCGCCGGGCGATCAGCACGGCGAGGGCGCCCACCACCGCCCGGCATGGGACGGAAAAGGCACGACGAGCATCGGATGAGCGGCATGGCGTATAAAGCGACGGACGACCTGACGACGTCCGAGGCTGAAGAGGAGTTGGCACGACTGGCCAGGGAGATCGCCGGTCATGACGCGCGCTATCACGGCGACGACGCGCCGACGATCTCCGACGCCGATTACGACGCGCTGCGCCGCCGCAACGCCGCCCTGGAGCGGCGTTTTTCCGACCTCGTCCGCGCCGATTCCCCCTCCGTCCGTGTCGGTGCGTCGCCCTCGTCGAAATTCGCCAAGGTGCGCCACGCCCTGCCGATGCTCTCCCTCGACAATGCCTTTTCCGACGCGGATGTCGAAGACTTCGCCCGGCGCGTCCGTCGCTTTCTCGACTTGAAGGACGAGGCCAGGCTCGCCATCACCGCTGAACCGAAGATCGACGGGCTCTCGCTTTCCCTCCGCTACGAGAAAGGCCGCCTCGTCTCTGCCGCGACCCGCGGCGACGGCGCCGTCGGCGAGGACGTGACCGCCAACGCGCTGACCATCGACGACATCCCGCATCGCCTCGCCGGCGTGAAGCCGGACATCTTCGAGGTGCGCGGCGAGGTCTATATGAGCCACGCCGATTTCATTGAGTTGAACGCCGGACTCATGGTGGACGCAGAGTCATTCGCGGTTACAGATGGAGAGACGGAGGACATCGAGGCGTTTGAGGCAGGCAGCGGATTAACAAAGGTTCGCCAGTTCGCCAATCCGCGCAACGCCGCGGCCGGTTCGCTGCGCCAGAAGGACCCGGCGATCACCCGCTCGCGGCCGCTGAAATTCTTCGCCTATGCCTGGGGAGAGGCGAGCGAGGTGCCCGGCAAGACCCAGACCGAAATGGTCGAGGCTTTCGGAACGATGGGCTTTGCGGTCAATCCGCTGATGGCCCGCTTCGACACGATCGACGGCCTCATCGACCAGTACCGCAAGATCGAGGCCCAGCGCGCCGATCTCGGCTACGACATCGACGGCGTCGTCTACAAGGTCGACGATCTCGCCCTGCAGAAGGAGCTCGGCTTCGTCTCGCGCTCGCCGCGCTGGGCGATCGCCCACAAATTCCCGGCCGAGCAAGCGACGACGACGCTTCAGGGCATCGACATCCAGGTCGGCCGCACTGGCGCCATGACACCGGTCGCCAAGCTGAAGCCGGTGACGGTCGGCGGCGTCGTCGTCTCCAACGCGACGCTGCACAACGAGGACTACATCGCCGGCCACGATTCGAACGGCGATCTCTTGCGGGAAGGCCGCGACATCCGCATCGGCGACACCGTCATCGTCCAGCGCGCCGGCGATGTCATCCCGCAGGTGCTCGACGTCTTCATGGACAAGCGCCCGAAGAGCGCCGAACCGTTCGTCTTCCCGGACCATTGCCCGGTCTGCGGTTCCAAAGCCGTTCGGGAGATGAACCCGCGCACCGGCCGTCCCGATTCCAAGCGCCGCTGCACCGCGGGTCTCACCTGTCCGGCGCAGGGCCGCGAGGGCCTCAAGCACTTCGTCTCGCGGGGCGCGCTCGATATCGAGGGTTTCGGAGACACCTATATCGAGACCCTGTTCGACGCAGGTCTCGTGCGCCAGCCCGCCGACATCTTCAACCTGACGTTCGAGCCGCTGCGCGACGCCATCGAGACCCGCCGCCGCGCGGTTTCGGAGGCCCGGCGCGAGGCGCAAGGCAAGGTCGAGCCGGATAAGCCGGCAAAAAAAGTGGAGACCTCCAAGGCGATCGAGAATCTGCTTGCCGCCATCGACGACCGCCGCACGGTTCCGCTCGACCGCTTCGTCTTCGGCCTCGGCATCCCGCAGATCGGCGAGACCTCTTCCAAGGCGCTGGCCCGTCTGTTCGACGACGTGCCGGCCCTGATCGCCGGCGTCGACGACGCTGCGAGATCTCGTCCGGGGGAGGCCTGGCAGGCGCTGGAGACGACGCCGCATATCGGCGACAAGACCTTTGCGGCTCTCACCGCCGTCGGTGACGCGCAGCTCGCCAAGGACGATTACGATCCGCTCAGGGACAAGGCGCTCGGCCTCAAGGTCAACCAGCGCGCCGCCCTGAAGGAGCGCTTCGCCGATGCGGCGGGCGTTCGAAAAGCCATCGCGGAGGCCAGGCGCGAAGCCCCCGGCGAAGCCTTCGACCGGCTCTCGACCGATGGCGATATCGGTCCGGTCGCGACGCAATCGCTCTTCCAGTTCTTTGCCGAGGACCACAATCGCGGCGCCGTCGAGGCGCTTCTGAAGGCCGGCGTCAAGACCACCAACGAACGCACTGCCCCACCCGCCGATTCTCCCGTCGCAGGCCTCACCATCGTCTTCACCGGCTCGCTCGAGCAGATGACCCGCGACGAGGCGAAGAGCATGGCCGAAGCACTCGGCGCCAGGACGGCCGGCTCTGTCTCGAAGAAGACCGACCTCGTCGTCGCCGGCCCCGGCGCCGGCTCGAAGCTCGACAAGGCGAAGGCGTTCGGAGTCAAGGTCATCGACGAGGATGGCTGGTTCAGACGGATCGGCCGGGAGAGTTAGGCCGCGCCGCACGGGTCCCGATTCCGCAGCCGAGCCAGTGGTCCCGGCTTTGTCGTGGTGCGATGCAGGAAGGCCACGCGGCCGAACTTTCCCTGTTCGCACACGGGAAGGTCTTGCGGGGCGCCCGGCGGCAAGGGAAACTGGCAATCGTCAAGCTTGAGGATTCGTCATGTTCCACCGTCGTTCGCCGCGTTCCAGGCGCACCGGCCGTTTCGCTCCCTTGCTGACCGCTGCGTGTCTTGCCGCGGTCCTGGCTTCGACGGCATTCCCCGACGTTTCCCAGGCGGCGCCGTCGCCGCAGAAGCGTGAACAGCAGACGACGATTGCGAAGCCCGAGGCTCAAACGGCGATCGGCGCGCCGGGCCTGATCATGCCGGACGATCTGCAGGCGATTGTCGACATCGCCACAGGCTATGGCAGCGCCGAACTCGAAAAGACCGAGAGCGGCGACCCTGTCATCACCGGCGAGATCAACGGCGTGGCCTACCAGCAGTTCTTCCTCGACTGCACGCAGCACCGCGACTGCAAGGTCCAGAATTTCTACGCGATCTGGGATACGCCGGGCGTGACGCTGGACGCGATCAACGACTGGAACCGGGCCCAGCCTTTCCACAAGGCCTATCTTACCGAAGACAATTTTCCTGCCGTCGAGCTGAATGTCTCGATCGCCGGCGGTACGTCGCAAACCCAGATGCGCGACGCCTTCGATCGCTGGACCGTCGCGCTTGCCGAGTTCCAGGCCCAGGTGCTCGATCAGGCGCCCTGAGCCCGCGCCGGGGCAATGACGCCGCAATTCGGCTTATGCCTCAGCGTGTCCGCGCCCGTCGTCAGCGCTGCCTGTTCATCCGCGGGTTTTCGATCCCCGCCGCCTGAATTCCACCCGGCATCCGATCTCTTGCACTGCGGTATCGCTTCTGCGAAGTGCAAGCGATAGCCTGCCTTCGCGGCGAACGACCGCCCACCGATTCGCCAAGCCGGTTCCCTCATGTCCCAGTCGACCCACGCCGAAGTCCTGGCCGCCCTGCGGGCGCTGGCGCCTATCCTCCTCGCGGTCATGCCCTTCGGCATGGTCTATGGCGCCATCGCCGTCGGCTCCGGCTTCTCGCTCGCCGAGACGATGGGGCTGACCGCTTCGGTTTTCGCCGGCGCCTCGCAGCTTGCCGCGCTGCAGCTTCTCGGCACCGGCGCGCCGCTCTGGTCGGTGCTGTTGACGGTCGCCGCGCTGAACTTCCGTCATGTGCTTTATTCGGCGGCGATCGGCCGACATCTCACGCGCTTTTCCGGTGTCGAGAAAGCCGCCGCCTTCTTCTTCCTGGTCGATCCGATGTTTGGTGCGGCGGAATCTCGCAGCGAGCGACATCGGCTCACCAAGACCTTCTACTTCACCTATGCGATCGCGCTCTATTGCGGCTGGGTGCTGTCCTCGCTAATCGGCGCACTCTTCGGCGCTCTTATCGAGGACCCGAAGACCTATGGCCTCGATTTCATCCTTCCGGTCTATTTCCTGGCGCTTCTGATGACGTTTCGCGGCCGCGACCAGTTCTATCCCGTGGCGCTGGCGTCCGCCGTCGTGTCGATCTTCGTCTACCTGACCGTCGGCGCGCCCTGGCACGTGACCGCCGGTGGTGTTGCCGGCATCGCCGTCGCGGCCCTGCGCAAACCGTCGCAAAGCGGCGTATCAGGGGAGGGGGCGGATGTCTGACATCTGGCTGGTCGTCGTCCTCGCCGGCGCGCTGACCTATCTGACGCGCGTTGCCGGCTATCTGATCGTCGCCCGCATCGGCGCCATTCCACCACGCCTCGACGCGGCGCTGAACGCCGTGCCGGCGGCGGTGCTGACGACCATCGTCACCCCGGCGCTTGTCAATGGCGGCTGGCCGGAAAAGGTCGCCATCGTCGTCTGCCTGTTCCTGACCTTGCGCCTGCCGCTCATCGCCACCGTGACGATCGGAACGGCCTTCGTGGCGCTCGCGCGCGCCTTTCTCGTCTGAACGACGGTTTTGCAGTCGCGGCGGCACCGAATAAAAATCCGGTCTGGCTTGTCGTTCGAAGATGGCGCACGCTGGCGACCGTTTTCGGTTGCCGGTCTATCCTGGGTTTCAGGGTAGGTCCGTAACGGATTGCGAGGAGGATAATCTTGCGCATCGCAACGCTTCGGAAAACGGCCCGATCGCTCGGTTGCAATCGGGCCGTTCGATGTCGTGACGGTGCTTGAAGTTCTACAGAAACCCGGAGACCTGTCGGTCAGGCTTCCTGGATCGCCGAGAGCTTCCACGGATCGCCGCCGTCGCGAACGAAGGTCCAGAGCTCCGTCGTCTCGCTCACCCGGCCTTCCTCGCCTTCGACGATCACGCCGGTCACCCGGTCCCGCATCACGTCCATCGACGAGTAACGCATCGCGACGCTGGCATAATCCGTCTCGCCCTCGCGCCAGGCCTCCGACAGATCGCCCTGCAGCAGCGTCACCTCGGTCACATCGTTCTTCTTGCCGTTGGTGGCATTCTCCGAAAGCTCTTCGGCGAGATAGGACATGACCTCCGGCGTGGTGACCCGCCGCAGCGCGCCGTAATCCTCGCGCGAGAACGCCGCCTGGACCGTCTGCAGCTTCTGCTCGAACTGCTCGAGATCGTCATCGGTGATACCGACATCGTCGCTCGGATCCGACGGACCGCCGGTTGCCGCACCCTTTGCGCCATGAGTCGATGCGCCACTCGCCCGCGAACCGATCGACGGAATGCTGAAGCCATTGCCCGAAGCACCGTTGCCGCTTGCAGCGTCGTTCGTGTAACGCGACGGACCGGTTTCATAGGGCTGGCGGGTGCTGCCACCGGGCGACCCGCCGCCGACGGCGCTCGCGCCTGAGCGGTTGCGGAAGAAGCGCATGAGAAACGAGATGCCGACGCCGATCAGAAGCATCTGCACGATCAACGCCAGAAAGCCGCCGGCGCCGCCGAACCCGTTGCCCATCAACATGCCGAAAAGGCCGCCGAGGGCGAGACCGCCGAGCAGGCCGCCGGCCATGCCACCAAACAGGCCCGGCTGTCGCATGCCCTGGGTTCCGGCCGTCGACATCCCCGGCTGCGCCGACTGCGAGGTCCCCGGTGTCATCGAGCGCTGTACGGGCGCGACGGAAGGCGCCGTCCGGGTCGCCGGGGCCGACTGGAACGTCCGCATGCCGCGGCTGCCGAAGCTGCCGCCGCGCCGCGCATCGGCATGGTCGACGGCGACGAGCGAGAACACGAGCATGAGGCTTGCAAGAAAGGCTGAAAGGCGAAGGCGGCTGGCCATGGATGGTCCCGTCTTTTCAAGATGACACGAAGCCGGGATGAAGCCGGCTCGTAACATATGGGGACGACGAGCAGTCCGTGCCATCCGCCAGCGACGACCATTCGGCGATAAAAGGACAAGACGAGCGGGCAACCGCGTCGGCGTCGCGCATCGAAGACATTGGCCCCATCAGCCGGCTCCCCGGACAACCCGTTGAACGGACGAACCGGCCCCGTTCGATTTGCTGGCTCCGTTCGATTTGTTGGCATTGTCCGGTTTGAGACTATGGTTCGTTTTGTGGCTCAGGTCTAACGCCACCGCCACCGCCACCGCCGCGGTCGGGTCGACGAGGCGCATGAATTAACGGCATGGCAATGGGTTGACGCGGTCGGAAGGAATCGCTAAATCACCGCCAACAGAGCCGATGTGAGGCCGAATCTTCCCTTGGGCGCCAAGCTCGGGATCAGATGCCTCAAACAAGGCTTCGTTCAACGAGACTTTACATCGCTGGATGCACGACCGCCTGACCGCGGTCCTCTGTTGTTTCGGGCAGTCCTCTCATGGAGCGGATCATATGCCCGGCTTTGCGCATGGAGATCACGTCTCATTTGCGCCGATGCGGTTCGTCTCGTTTCGAGCCCCCGGTTCGTCTCGGGCCATTGGATTTGGAAGAAGAGGTAGGGTTGGAATGCCGACCATTAACCAGCTAGTTCGCAAGCCGCGCGTTCGTCCGACCGAGCGCAACACGGTGCCGGCGCTCGAAGCCAACCCGCAGAAGCGCGGTGTTTGCACGCGCGTTTACACCACGACCCCGAAGAAGCCTAACTCGGCTTTGCGTAAGGTCGCCAAGGTTCGCCTCGTCAATGGCTACGAAGTCATCGGCTATATCCCGGGCGAGGGGCATAACCTTCAGGAACACTCCGTGGTCATGATCCGCGGTGGCCGCGTGAAGGATCTTCCCGGCGTTCGCTATCACATCATTCGCGGCGTGCTCGACACGCAGGGCGTCAAGAACCGCAAGCAGCGCCGCTCGAAGTACGGCGCCAAGCGTCCGAAATAAGCCCCTACGCGACCAGCTGAAGAGACCATAGATGTCCCGCCGTCACAAAGCCGAAAAGCGCGAAATCAATCCGGACCCGAAGTTCGGTGATCTCATCGTGTCCAAGTTCATGAACGCCATCATGTACGACGGTAAGAAGTCCGTTGCAGAGCGCATCGTCTACGGTGCCTTCGATGTCGTCCACGAGAAGTCCCGCCAGGACGCGGTCGCGATCTTCCACACCGCGCTGGAAAACATCCAGCCGCATGTCGAGGTTCGCTCGCGTCGTGTCGGTGGTGCCACCTACCAGGTCCCGGTCGACGTTCGGCCGGAGCGCCGTCAGGCCCTGGCCATCCGCTGGTTGATCACGGCCGCCCGCAATCGCAACGAGACCACCATGGTCGATCGCCTGTCCGGCGAACTCATGGATGCCGCCAACAACCGCGGCACGGCAGTCAAGAAGCGCGAAGACACGCACCGCATGGCGGAAGCCAACCGCGCCTTCTCGCACTACCGCTGGTAATTTTTACTGAGCATCGGTGCCGCCGGAAACCGAGGTTTCCGTGTTTGACCTGATGCCTGCTGCTTCATCCGAAAGGCGACGCCCCATGGCACGCGACTACAAGATCGAAGACTACCGCAATTTCGGCATCATGGCTCACATCGATGCCGGCAAGACCACGACCACCGAGCGGATTCTCTTCTACACCGGCAAGTCCCACAAGATCGGCGAAGTCCATGACGGCGCCGCCACGATGGACTGGATGGCGCAGGAACAGGAGCGCGGCATCACGATCACGTCCGCCGCGACGACCACGTTCTGGCAGGGCCGCGACGGCAAGAAGCGCCGTTTCAACATCATCGACACGCCCGGCCACGTCGACTTCACCATCGAAGTCGAGCGTTCGCTCCGCGTGCTTGATGGCGCGATCGCGCTCCTCGACGCCAATGCCGGTGTCGAGCCGCAGACCGAGACTGTCTGGCGTCAGGCCGACAAGTATCAGGTCCCGCGGATGATCTTCGTCAACAAGATGGACAAGACCGGCGCCGATTTCTTCCGTTGCGTCGAGATGATCAAGTCGCGCCTCGGTGCGCGTCCGGTCGTCGTTCAGCTGCCGATCGGTGCCGAGACCGAGCTCAAGGGCGTCATCGACCTCATCGAGATGAAAGCGCTGGTCTGGCGCGACGAAAATCTCGGTGCGCAGTGGGACATTCTCGAGATTCCCGCGGACATGCAGGCCCAGGCTGAAGAGTATCGCGAAGCGATGATCGAGGCCGCCGTCGAGATCGACGAGGGCGCCACGGAGCGATACCTCGAAGGCGTGATGCCCGACAATGACGAGATTCGCAAGCTGATCCGCAAGGGCACCTGCGACGTCTGGTTCACGCCGGTCCTGTGCGGCTCGGCCTTCAAGAACAAGGGCGTTCAGCCGCTGCTCGACGCCGTCGTCGACTTCCTGCCGTCGCCGGTCGAAGTGAAGCCCATCAAAGGCATCGATCCGAAGACCGACGCGGAGATCGTGCGCAAGTCGTCGGATGACGAGCCGCTTTCGATGCTGGCCTTCAAGATCATGAACGATCCGTTCGTCGGCTCGCTCACCTTCGCGCGCATCTACTCCGGCGTTCTGACCAAGGGCACGTCGCTTCAGAACACCGTCAAGGAGAAGAAGGAACGCATCGGCCGTATGCTGCAGATGCATTCCAACTCCCGCGAGGACATCGAGGAGGCCTTTGCCGGGGACATCGTCGCGTTGGCCGGCCTCAAGGACACCACCACGGGCGACACGCTCTGCGATCCGCTGAAGCCGGTCATCCTGGAGCGCATGGAGTTCCCCGATCCGGTCATCGAGATCGCGATCGAGCCGAAGACCAAGGCCGACCAGGAAAAGATGGGACTCGCGCTCAACCGTCTGGCCGCCGAGGACCCGTCCTTCCGCGTCAAGACCGACGAAGAGTCTGGTCAGACGATCATCGCCGGCATGGGCGAGCTTCATCTCGACATTCTCGTCGATCGCATGAAGCGGGAGTTCAAGGTCGAGGCGAATATCGGCGCGCCGCAGGTCGCCTACCGCGAGACGATCACGCGGGTGACCGACATCGACTATACCCATAAGAAGCAGACCGGTGGTACCGGCCAGTTCGCACGGGTCAAGTTGACCTTCTCGCCGGCCGAGATCGGTGCGGGCTTTTCCTTCGAGTCGAAGATCGTTGGTGGTTCCATTCCGAAGGAATACGTTCCGGGCGTCCAGAAGGGTATCCTTTCGGTCATGGGTTCGGGGCCGCTCGCCGGCTTCCCGATGGTCGACATCAAGGCCGAACTGACGGACGGCGCCTTCCATGACGTCGACTCCTCGGTCCTGGCTTTCGAGATCGCGGCCCGTGCGGGTTTTCGCGAGGCCATCCAGAAGGCCGGTCCCCGGCTTCTCGAGCCGGTGATGAAGGTCGAGGTGGTGACGCCGGAAGATTACGTCGGTGACGTGATCGGCGATCTCAATTCGCGGCGTGGTCAGATTCAGGGCACCGAACCGCGCGGTATCGCGCAGGTCGTCAACGCCATGGTGCCGCTCGCCAACATGTTCGGCTACGTCAACACGTTGCGTTCGATGTCCCAGGGTCGCGCGCAGTACACGATGCAGTTCGACCATTACGAGCAGGTGCCGAACCAGGTCGCCGAAGAAATCCAGAAGAAGTACGCGTAAAGCGCGTTCGTTTTCGAACTCAGATGACGGGGCTTTCATCGCCCCACCCAGGAATGGAGCCTTGAGATGGCAAAGAGCAAATTCGAGCGCAACAAGCCGCATGTGAACATCGGCACGATCGGTCATGTGGACCACGGCAAGACGTCGCTGACGGCTGCGATCACGAAGTATTTCGGCGAGTACCGGGCGTATGACCAGATCGACGCGGCTCCCGAAGAGAAGGCCCGCGGCATCACCATCTCGACGGCGCATGTGGAGTACGAGACGGAGGCTCGTCACTACGCCCATGTCGACTGCCCGGGCCATGCCGACTACGTCAAGAACATGATTACCGGTGCGGCGCAGATGGACGGCGCGATCCTGGTGGTGTCGGCGGCCGATGGCCCGATGCCGCAGACCCGCGAGCACATTCTTCTGGCCCGCCAGGTCGGTGTCCCGTCGCTGGTGGTGTTCCTGAACAAGGTCGACCAGGTCGACGACGAGGAGCTTCTGGAGCTGGTCGAGCTGGAGGTTCGCGAGCTTCTGTCGAGCTACGAATATCCGGGCGACGACATTCCGATCGTCAAGGGCTCGGCGCTGGCGGCGCTGGAGGATTCCAACAAGGAGATCGGCGAGGACGCGGTGCGGGCGCTGATGGCCGAGGTCGACAAATACATCCCGACACCGGAGCGTCCGATCAACATGCCGTTCCTGATGCCGATCGAGGACGTGTTCTCGATCTCGGGCCGCGGCACGGTGGTGACGGGCCGTGTCGAGCGCGGCATCGTGAAGGTGGGCGAGGAGGTCGAGATCGTCGGCATCCGCGACACCAAGAAGACCACGGTGACGGGCGTCGAGATGTTCCGCAAGCTTCTGGACCAGGGCCAGGCGGGCGACAACATCGGCGCGCTGGTTCGCGGTGTCGACCGCGAGGGCGTCGAGCGTGGTCAGGTTCTGTGCAAGCCGGGTTCGGTGAAGCCGCACACGAAGTTCAAGGCCGAGGCGTACATCCTGACGAAGGAAGAGGGCGGTCGGCACACGCCGTTCTTCACCAACTATCGTCCGCAGTTCTACTTCCGCACGACGGACGTGACGGGCGTCTGCACGCTGCCGGAGGGCACCGAGATGGTGATGCCGGGCGACAACGTGACGATGGACGTGGTGCTGATCGTTCCGATCGCGATGGAAGAGCGCCTGCGCTTCGCCATCCGCGAGGGCGGCCGCACCGTCGGCGCCGGCATCGTCGCCAGCATCGTCGAGTAATCACGGTCGGATGGGCGGTGCTGCAAAGGCGCCGTCCGCCAGCCCCGGTGGCGGGGTTCAGGGATTCGCCGCAGTGGCGCAATCTCGCAAAACCCCAGCCGGGCAACATTGGCTGCCTTGACAGGACAAGCGCTCGGACAGTGCCACCGGTGAGGTGGTCTCCGACGAGAGGACGAAAAACATGAACGGCCAGAATATCCGCATCCGCCTCAAGGCGTTCGATCATCGGGTCCTCGACGCTTCGACTCGCGAGATCGTGTCGACCGCCAAGCGGACCGGCGCCAATGTGCGCGGGCCGATCCCGCTGCCGACGCGGATCGAAAAGTTCACGGTCAACCGTTCGCCGCACATCGACAAGAAGTCGCGCGAGCAGTTCGAAATGCGTACCCACAAGCGGTTGCTCGACATCGTCGATCCCACGCCGCAGACGGTTGACGCGCTCATGAAGCTCGACCTCGCCGCCGGCGTGGATGTCGAGATCAAGCTTTGATTTGAGCACGGGAAGGATAACGCCCATGCGTTCAGGTGTGATTGCACAGAAAGTCGGCATGACCCGCGTCTATAACGACGCCGGCGAGCATGTTCCGGTCACCGTCCTGAAGGTCGAGAACCTTCAGGTCGTCGCCCAGCGGACCCAGGAGAAGAACGGCTACACCGCCGTCCAGCTCGGAGCGGGTCTCGCCAAGGTCAAGAATACGACGAAGCCCATGCGTGGCGTGTTCGCGCAGGCCTCGGTGGAGCCGAAGCGCAAGCTTTGCGAGTTCCGTGTGACCGACGACAACATGATCGATGTCGGCGCCGAGATCACGGCGGAGCACTTCGTGCCCGGCCAGATGGTCGACGTCACTGGTACGACGATCGGCAAGGGTTTCGCCGGCGCGATGAAGCGCCACAATTTCGGTGGTCTTCGGGCGACCCATGGCGTGTCGGTTTCGCACCGCTCGCATGGTTCGACCGGTCAGCGCCAGGATCCGGGCAAGGTTTTCAAGAACAAGAAGATGGCCGGTCACATGGGCGACACGCGCATCACGACGCAGAACCTTCAGATCGTCCGCACGGACGTCGACAAGGGTCTGATCCTGATCCGCGGCGCCGTGCCCGGTTCGAAGGGCGGCTGGATCGAAATCCGCGACGCGGTGAAGACGAAGTTGCCCGACAATGTGCCCAAGCCGGCTGCCTTGCGGGCTGCCGCCAACGCTGCTGCCGCAGAGACTGAAACTGCCGACGAGGCGACTGCTTCCGAGGGAGCCGAATAATGGACGTCACGATCAAAAGCTTCGACGGCAAGGATGCGGGCACCGTATCCCTGACCGACGAGATCTTCGGCCTGGAGCCGCGCGAGGACATTTTGCAGCGCATGGTGCGCTGGCAGTTGGCCAAGCGGCAGCAGGGCAGCCACTCGACGCTCGGCCGGTCCGAGGTTGCGCGGACGACCGCCAAGATGTACCGCCAGAAGGGGACGGGCCGCGCCCGTCACTCGACGGCGAAGGCGCCGCAGTTTCGCGGCGGCGGCGTGGCTCACGGCCCGACGTCGCGTAGTCATGCCCACGACCTTCCCAAGAAGGTCCGGGCGCTCGCTCTGCGCCATGCGCTCTCGTCCAAGGTGAAGTCGGGCGGCCTGATCGTCGTCGATGAACTGGCGGCGGGTGACGGCAAGACCAAGGGTATGGTGAAGAGCTTCGCCGGTCTCGGTCTGTCCAACGCGCTGATCATCGGCGGTTCGGAAATCGACGCGAACTTCTCGCGTTCGGCCCGCAACATTCCGATGATCGACGTTCTGCCGGTTCAGGGCATCAACGTTTACGACATCCTCCGCCGCCAGACGCTGGTTCTGTCGAAGGCTGCGGTCGAAGCCCTCGAGGAGCGGTTCAAATGAGCGATCTGCGCCATTACGACGTCATCACCTCGCCGGTGATCACCGAGAAGTCGACGCTCCTGTCGGAGTCCAACCAGGTGGTCTTCAACGTGCCGAAGACGGCGACCAAGCCGGACATCAAGGCGGCCGTCGAGCACCTGTTCGGCGTCAAGGTCACCGCGGTGAACACCATGGTCCGCAAGGGCAAGGTCAAGCGCTTTCGCGGCCGTCTCGGCCAGCAGAGCGATCAGAAAAAAGCCGTCGTCACGCTCGCCGAAGGCGACACGATCGATGTCTCGACCGGTCTTTGATCGGGACCGGAGGAGCTAGAACATGGCACTGAAGCATTTCAAACCGAACACGCCGAGCCAGCGCCAGCTGGTCATCGTTGATCGCTCGGAGCTGTGGAAGGGCAAGCCGGTCAAATCGTTGACCGAGGGCCTGACACAGAAGGGTGGCCGCAACAACACCGGCCGCATCACCGCCCGATACCAGGGCGGTGGTCACAAGCGCACCTACCGCATGATCGATTTCAAGCGGCGCAAGCTGGACGTTCCGGCGACGGTGCAGCGGATCGAGTACGATCCGAACCGCACCGCTTTTATCGCACTCTTGAAGTACGATGATGGCGAGGTCGCCTACATCCTGGCGCCGCAGCGCGTCGCCGCCGGCGACGTGGTGGTCTCAGGCCTTTCTGGCATCGACATCAAGCCGGGCAACGCGATGCCGCTTTCGGCGATGCCGGTCGGCACGATCATCCACAATGTGGAGATGAAGCCGGAGAAGGGTGGCCAGATCGCCCGCTCTGCCGGCGGATACGCCCAGCTCGTCGGCCGCGACAGCGGCATGGCGATCCTGCGCCTCAATTCGGGCGAGCAGCGCCTGGTGCCGTCCTCGTGCTTCGCCACGGTCGGCGCGGTGTCCAACGCCGACCACTCGAACATCAATCTCGGCAAGGCCGGTCGTTCGGTCTGGCTCGGTCGTCGCCCGCACGTTCGCGGCGTCGTGATGAACCCGGTCGACCATCCGCATGGCGGTGGTGAAGGCCGGACCTCGGGCGGCCGTCATCCGGTCTCGCCCTGGGGCAAGCCGACCAAGGGCAAGCGCACGCGCCAGAACAAGTCGACCGACAAGTACATCATGCGCTCGCGCCATCAGCGTAAGAAGTAAGGGGAAATTTCATGACACGTTCCGTCTGGAAGGGCCCGTTCGTCGATGGCTACCTTCTCAAGAAAGCCGAGAAGGGGCGCGAGAGCGGCCGCAACGATGTGATCAAGATCTGGAGCCGTCGTTCGACGATCCTGCCGCAGTTCGTCGGTCAGACCTTCGGCGTCTACAACGGCTCGAAGCACATCCCGGTCGCGGTCAACGAGGACATGGTCGGACACAAGTTCGGCGAGTTCGCACCGACCCGTACCTATTACGGCCACGGCGCCGACAAGAAGGCGAAGAGGAAGTAAGATGGGCAAGGCCAAAGCCGAACGGCGACTGGCGGAGAACGAGGCGCGCGCCGTTGCGCGTACCATCCGCGTCAGCCCGCAGAAACTCAATCTCGTCGCGCAGCTGATCCGCGGCAAGAAGGTCGACTCCGCTCTCGCGGACCTGACCTTCTCGCGCAAGCGGATCGCCGAGACGGTCAAGAAGACGCTGGAAAGCGCCATCGCCAACGCCGAAAACAACCATGACCTCGATGTCGACGCGCTGTTCGTCGCCGAGGCCTATGTCGGCAAGTCGATCACGATGAAGCGCTTCCACGCTCGCGGTCGCGGCAAGGCGAGCCGGGTCGAGAAGCCGTTCTCGCACCTGACGATCGTCGTGCGCGAGCGCACCGCTACCGAGGAGGCCGCATAATGGGTCAAAAGATCAACCCGACCGGCTTCCGGCTCGGCATCAACCGCACCTGGGATTCACGTTGGTATGCCAACACCGGCGAGTACGGCAATCTCCTCCACGAGGATCTGAAGATCCGCAAGTTCCTGCTCGAAGAGCTCAAGCAGGCCGCGGTTTCCAAGATCGTCATCGAGCGTCCGCACAAGAAGTGCCGGATCACCATTCACTCGGCGCGTCCGGGCATCGTGATCGGCAAGAAGGGCGCGGATATCGAGAAGCTGCGCAAGCAGCTCGCCGCGCTCACCAAGGCCGAGACGCACATCAACATCGTCGAGGTGCGCAAGCCCGAGATCGATGCGACCCTGGTCGCGCAGTCGATCGCTCAGCAGCTGGAGCGCCGCGTGGCGTTCCGCCGCGCCATGAAGCGCGCTGTTCAGTCGGCGATGCGCCTGGGCGCGGAAGGCATCCGCATCAATTGCGGCGGTCGTCTCGGCGGCGCCGAGATCGCGCGGACGGAATGGTACCGCGAGGGCCGGGTGCCGCTGCACACGCTGCGCGCCGACATCGACTATGGTGTCGCCGAGGCGAAGACCGCCTACGGCATCTGCGGCGTCAAGGTCTGGATCTTCAAGGGCGAGATCCTCGAGCATGATCCGATGGCCTCCGAGCGCCGTCAGATCGAGGGCGACAGCCATGGTGGTGGCGGCGGACGTCGTCGCGAGCACGCCTGAGCCGTGCCAAAGAATTCGGAGTAGAACGAGATGCTGCAGCCAAAGCGCACGAAGTACCGGAAGGCGTTCAAGGGACGCATTCACGGTACCGCCAAGGGTGGAACGAACCTGAACTTCGGTGCCTATGGCCTCAAGGCCGTGGAGCCCGAGCGGGTCACCGCCCGGCAGATTGAGGCGGCCCGCCGCGCGATCACCCGCCAGATGAAGCGCCAGGGGCGCGTGTGGATCCGGATTTTTCCGGATGTGCCCGTGACCTCCAAGCCGACCGAAGTCCGCATGGGCAAGGGCAAGGGCGGCGTCGATTATTGGGCGGCCCGTGTCCATCCCGGACGCGTCGTCTTCGAGATCGACGGCGTCGATGAAACGACCGCGCGCGAAGCGCTGCGGCTTGGGGCTGCGAAGCTGCCGATCCGCACGCGCTTCATCCAGCGCATTGCCGAGTAAGGAGAGTTGACGTGAAAGCTTCCGACGTCAAGCAGATGACCGCGGACGAACTCACCGACGAGCTCGCCAAGCTGAAGAAGGAGCAGTTCAACCTGCGCTTCCAGCGTGCGACCGGTCAGCTCGAGAACACCGCCCGCGTGCGCGTCGTCCGCCGGGACATCGCCCGGATCAAGACGATTTCGCGCCACAAGGCCGCGACGGCCAAGGCCTAAGGACGAAGATCATGCCCAAACGCATTCTGCAGGGGACCGTGGTCTCCGACAAGAACGACAAGACGGTGGTCGTGCTGGTGGAGCGTCGCTTCACCCACTCGCTGTTCAAGAAGACCGTGCGCCGTTCGAAGAAGTACAAGGCGCACGACGAGAGCAATCAGTACAAGGTCGGCGACCTGGTCTCCATCGAAGAGACCCGGCCGATCTCGAAGGACAAGAGCTGGATCGTCGTTTCGAGCGACGCTCAAGCAGCCAGTTGACGAATGTCCCGGTTTGCGCGATACGCCGCGCATCCGGGCCCCAAGCTTTTAAAGGCGGCCTGACATGATTCAGATGCAAACCAATCTCGACGTGGCGGACAATTCCGGCGCACGCCGTGTCATGTGCATCAAGGTTCTCGGCGGCTCGAAGCGGAAATATGCCTCGGTGGGCGACATCATCGTCGTTTCCGTCAAAGAGGCGATTCCGCGGGGCCGCGTGAAAAAGGGCGACGTGATGAAGGCCGTGGTGGTTCGTACCGCCAAGGACATTCGTCGCGTCGATGGTTCGGTGATCCGGTTCGACCAGAACGCCGCCGTCCTGATCGACAACAAGAAAGAGCCGGTCGGCACCCGCATCTTCGGACCGGTTCCCCGCGAGCTTCGCGGCAAGAACCACATGAAGATCGTCTCGCTGGCCCCCGAAGTACTATAAGAAGGAGAGCGGACGATGCAGAAGATCCGCAAAGGCGACAATGTCGTCGTGCTCGCCGGCAAGGACAAGGGCCGGACGGGTGAAGTCGTCAAGGTGATGCCGAAGGACGGTCGTGCCGTGGTCAGCGGGATCAACATGATCAAGCGCCACCAGCGCCAGTCGGCTTCGCAGGAGGCCGGCATCATCGCCAAGGAAGCCCCGATCCAGCTGTCGAATCTGGCGGTCGCCGACCCCAAGGACGGCAAGCCGACCCGGGTGGGCTTCAAGTTTCTCGACGACGGCACCAAGGTGCGCGTCGCCAAGCGCTCGGGAGAGCAGATCAATGGCTGATACGGAAACCGCTTACGAGCCGCGCCTCAAGCGCGTCTATCGCGAAGAGGTCCGCAAGGCTCTCATGGAAGAATTCTCGTACAAGAACGAGATGGAGCTCCCGCGGGTCGACAAGATCGTGATCAACATGGGCGTCGGTGAGGCCACCGGCGATTCCAAGAAGCCGCAGGTTGCGGCCGAGGATCTGGCACGTATCGCGGGTCAGAAGCCTGTCATCACGCACGCTCGCAACTCGATCGCCGGCTTCAAGGTCCGCGAAGGGATGCCGATCGGCGCGAAGGTCACGCTTCGCAAGAACAAGATGTACGAGTTCATGGATCGCCTCGTCCAGATCGCGCTGCCGCGCGTTCGCGACTTTCGCGGCCTGAACCCGAAGAGCTTCGACGGCCGTGGCAACTTCGCCATGGGCATGAAGGAGCATATCGTCTTCCCCGAGATCAACTACGACAAGGTCGATCAGATGTGGGGCATGGACATCATCGTCTGTACGACGGCGAAGACGGACGACGAAGCACGGGCGCTCCTCAAGGCGTTCAACTTCCCGTTCCGCCAGTAACGCCGTAACGGCTTACGAGAAAAGGACAAGAGAATGGCCAAAAAGGGCATGATCGAGCAGAACGAGCACCGCAAGAAGATGGTGGCGAAATACGCTGCCAAGCGGGCCGCTCTGAAGGCGATCACGAAGAACGCCGACGCTCCGATGGAGGAGCGCTTTCGCGCGCAGCTCGAGCTCGCGGAACTGCCGCGCAACAGCTCGAAGGTGCGTGTGCGCAACCGCTGCGAGGTGACTGGTCGCCCGCGCGCCTATTATCGCAAGCTCAAAATGAGCCGTATCGCGCTCCGGGACCTCGGCAACAACGGCCAGATTCCCGGCATCGTCAAGTCGAGTTGGTAAGGAGACAAAGCCATGTCATTGTCCGATCCTCTCGGCGATATGCTGACCCGCATTCGCAATGCGATCATGCGCAACAAGTCCTCGGTCTCGACGCCGGCGTCGAAGCTGCGCGGCCGTGTTCTCGACGTTCTCAAGGACGAGGGCTACATCCGCGGCTACACCGAGACCGAATTCGAAGCCGGCAAGGCCGAGTTTGACATCGAGTTGAAGTACTACGAAGGCACTCCGGTCATTCGGGAGATCGCTCGCGTGTCAAAGCCGGGTCGCCGCGTCTACGTCTCGGCCAGGAGCATTCCGCAGGTCAACAACGGCTTGGGCATCTCGGTGCTGTCGACGCCCAAGGGCGTGATGGCCGACCATGCCGCGCGTGAACAGAATGTTGGCGGCGAGGTGCTCTGCCGCGTCTTCTGACGCTGCAGGGCCCGCCCGTCACGAACGGACAGGGTTTCGATATGTCTCGAATTGGTAAGAAGGCGGTCGCCATTCCCGATGGCGTCACCGCCACGGTCGATGGCCAGACCGTCAAGGTCAAGGGTCCCAAGGGCGAGCTTTCCTTCGTCGTCAATGACGAGGTGCTGGTCAAGATGGAAGAGGGTGGTGTTCGCGTCGACCCGCGCGATCAGACCAAGGTGGCACGTTCCAAGTGGGGCATGTCGCGGACGATGATCGCCAACATCGTGGGTGGCGTGAAGACGGGCTTCGAAAAGAAGCTCGAGATCAACGGCGTCGGCTATCGCGCCTCGATGCAGGGCAAGAACCTGCAGCTGGCACTGGGCTTTTCGCACGACGTGCTTTATCCGGTGCCGGAAGGCATCTCGATTGTCGTTCCCAAGCCGACGGAGATCGTCGTTTCGGGCATCAACAAACAGCAGGTCGGTCAGGTCGCCGCGGAGATCCGCGAGTACCGCAGTCCCGAGCCCTACAAGGGCAAGGGCGTGAAGTACGCCGGCGAAACGATCGTCCGCAAGGAAGGCAAGAAGAAATAATCTGATGGCGACCTTGAAAGACTCCATGCGGCGCCGTGCCTCGCGCATCCGCCGTACGCTGAAGAAGGCGGCCAACGGGCGTCCCCGTCTGTCGGTCCACCGTTCTTCGAAGAACATCTATGCGCAGGTCATCGACGACGCAGAGGGCCGCACGCTGGCCGCTGCATCGACGCTCGATCCGTCCCTGCGCGGCGATCTGAAGACCGGCGCCGACGTCGCAGCTGCGGCTGCGGTGGGCAAGCTGGTCGCCGAGCGTGCCAAGAAGGCCGGCGTCTCTGACGTCGTGTTCGACCGCGGCTCGTTCATCTATCACGGCCGCGTCAAGGCGCTGGCCGACTCGGCGCGCGAAGGCGGGCTGAACTTCTAAAGACAGACCGCCCGCCCGGCGAAAAGCCCGGCGGGTCGTCGTTCGCCGAGGGCCGCCCGAGCGCGGCCTTCTCCACAAGAGGCCTCCGGAAAAGAACAAGGAACAGGATATGGCCCCTCGTAACGATCGACGCGAAGACCGTGACGACGGTTTCGTCGACAAACTCGTTCACATCAACCGCGTCGCCAAGGTGGTCAAGGGTGGCCGTCGCTTCGGTTTCGCCGCTCTCGTCGTCGTCGGCGACCTCAAGGGTCGCGTCGGCTTCGGCCACGGCAAGGCTCGTGAGGTGCCGGAGGCGATCCGCAAGGCGACGGAAGCTGCCAAGCGCGACCTGATCTTCGTGCCTTTGCGCGATGGTCGCACGCTGCATCACGACACAGCCGGCCGCCACGGTGCCGGCAAGGTCATCCTGCGTGCCGCCGAGGCCGGTACCGGCATCATTGCCGGCGGCCCGATGCGCGCCGTGTTCGAGGCAGTCGGCATGCACGACGTCGTCGCCAAGTCGCTTGGCTCGTCGAACCCGTACAACATGGTTCGCGCGACTTTCGACGGGCTGAAGAACGCGACGCACCCCAAGGATGTCGCGGCACGCCGCGGCATCAAGTATTCGACCCTCCAGGCCCGCCGCCAAGATTTGGCCGGCGTGTCGGCCTCGGAAGACTGATTGGAAGCGGGGGCATCCGGCATCGGGTGCCCGCCGCGCTTTGATTGAAGGAGCCAATCGATGGCCGATACGAAATCCAAGAGCGCCACGGTTACCGTCGAACAGGTCGGTAGCCCGATCCGCCGGCCGAAAGAGCAGCGCGCTACGCTTCGCGGCCTCGGCCTCGACAAGATGCACCGCCAGTCGACGCTTGAAGACACCCCCGCGGTTCGCGGGATGATCGCCAAGGTCGCGCATATGGTCCGGGTCGTCGATCCGGCGTGAGACTGCGGTCGTGGGTCCAGGCGGGCGCGCTCTGCGCCGCCATCGGCATCCCGCCGGGCCCCCAAGAGACATCACATGCCGGCACGAGCCGCGATCGCGTTGAAGAGATCGCAGGCAGGCGTGCTGGTTCAGGAGAGAAAAACATGAACCTCAACGAACTGTCCGACCTGCCGGGCGCGACGCACAACAAGAAGCGCGTCGGCCGCGGTATCGGTTCCGGCAAGGGCAAGACCGCCGGTCGCGGCGTCAAGGGCCAGAAGTCCCGGTCGGGCGTTGCCATAAATGGCTTCGAGGGTGGCCAGATGCCGCTCTTCCGTCGCCTGCCGAAGCGCGGCTTCACCAACATCTTTGCGAAGAACTACAACATCGTCTCGGTGGGCCGGATCCAGGCCGCGATCGATGCCGGCAAGCTCGACGGCAAGGGTGCTCTCGATATCGCGTCGTTGCAGGCGGCCGGTCTCGTTTCCAAGTCCCGTGACGGCATTCGGCTGCTTGGCGACGGCGATTTGTCGACCAAGCTGCAGCTGACCGTTGACGGCGCGTCGAAATCGGCCATCGAGAAGGTCGAGAAGGCTGGCGGTTCGGTTACCGTCACCCGCGCGAAGGCCGAATCGGCCGAAGGCTGATCGGCGTGGCCCTGGCCATCAACGCGGTCTTTTGAGAGCATTCTGAAAGGTCGGCCGTCACGCGCCGGCCTTTTGCCTGACCGGAACCGGGCGAACTCACGAAAAGCCTTCGCGTTCGCCCGCATCGGTCCTTCGTCTCATGCTCCTTGCCTTGCATGAGGCGACCGCGCCGTCTATTTCTCGTGTGCCCTTAGAGGAGGAGCCGTTTGCGCCAGCTACAGGCGCACCGGCTTTGTCCGGTCGGTGCAATGCCGAACCCGAGGGACAATTCGGAGACAATCTCGCCATGGCATCGGCTGCGGAACAACTCGCATCGAATTTGAATTTCTCGGCCTTTTCCAAGGCCGAAGACCTGAAGAAACGCATCTGGTTCACGCTGGGCGCGCTGCTGGTCTATCGCCTGGGCACCTATATCCCGATGCCGGGCATCAATCCGCAGGCGCTGGCTCAGGCCTTTCAACAGCAGTCGACAGGCATTCTCGGGCTGTTCAACATGTTCTCCGGCGGCGCCGTCGGCCGTATGGCGATCTTCGCCCTCGGCATCATGCCGTACATCTCCGCCTCGATCATCATCCAGTTGATGACCTCGGTCATCCCCTCGCTCGAAAACCTCAAGAAGGAGGGCGAGCAGGGCCGCAAGGTGATTAACCAGTACACCCGCTACGGCACGGTGCTGCTGGCGACCGTCCAGGCCTACGGCATCTCCGCCGGTCTGATGACGCAACCGGGTATCGTCGTCGATCCCGGCCTGTTCTTCCAGGTCTCCGCCGTCATAACACTGGTCGGCGGCACGATGTTCCTGATGTGGCTCGGTGAGCAAATCACCGCCCGCGGCATCGGCAACGGCATCTCGCTGATCATCTTCGCCGGCATCGTCGCGCATCTGCCGTCCGCCATCGCCAATATGCTGGAGCTCGGCCGTACCGGTGCGCTGTCAACCGCGGTTATCCTGCTGGTCGTCGTCGTCGCCGTCGCCTGTATCGCGACCATCGTGTTCTTCGAGCGCGCCCAGCGTCGGCTGCTGATCCAGTATCCGAAGCGCCAGGTCGGCAACCGGATGTTCCAGGGCGACACCTCGCACCTGCCGCTGAAGCTCAACACCGCGGGCGTCATCCCGCCGATCTTCGCGTCGTCGTTGCTGCTTCTGCCGGTGACGATCGCGAATTTCACCAACACCGCCGATCTGCCGCCCTGGGCGGGGGCGATCATCGCTTCGCTCGGCCATGGCCAGCCGCTCTACATGCTGTTCTACGCGGGCCTGATCGGCTTCTTCGCCTTCTTCTATACGGCCGTCGTCTTCAATCCGAAGGACACCGCGGACAATCTGAAGAAGCATGGCGGCTTCATTCCGGGCATTCGCCCGGGTGAGCGCACCGCCGAATATATCGACTATGTGCTGACGCGCATCACGGTCATCGGCGCCATCTATCTGGTGCTGATCTGTCTGTTGCCGGAGTTCCTGATCTCGGCCGCCGGCGTGCCCTTCTATCTGGGCGGAACATCGCTTCTGATCGTGGTCAGCGTCACCATGGACACGGTTGCGCAGATTCAGGGGCATCTTCTGGCGCATCAGTACGAAGGCCTCGTCAAGAAGGCCAAACTCAAGGGTGGGAGACGGGGAGCCAGATGAGATTGATACTGCTGGGACCGCCGGGGGCGGGCAAGGGGACCCAGGCGCAACGTCTGATCGAGAAGCACGCGATTCCGCAGCTTTCAACCGGTGACATGCTTCGGGCGGCCGTCGCGGCGAAGACCGAAACCGGCAGGAAGGCCAAAGCCGTGATGGACGCCGGCCATCTCGTTTCCGACGAGATCGTCAACGCCATCGTGTCGGACCGGATCGACCAGAGCGACTGTGCCAACGGCTTCATCCTCGACGGCTATCCACGGACGCTCAACCAGGCGGACGCGGTGGAGGAGATGTTGAAGAGCAAGGGCCTCGCGCTCGATCATGTCATTCAGATGCAGGTCGACGACGACATCCTCGTCAGCCGTGTCGCGGGCCGTTATTCCTGTGCGAAATGCGGCGCGGTCTACCACGACACCGACAAGACTCCGATGGTCGACGGGGTGTGCGACAACTGCGGCTCCACGGAGTTCAAGCGTCGCCCGGACGACAACGCCGACACGATGCGCACGCGCTTGCGCGCCTATTACAAGGATACGTCGCCGCTGGTCGGCTATTATCATTGCAAGGGGACGCTCAGGAGCGTCGACGGGATGCAGCCGATCGACGAGGTGACGGCGAGCATCGAAGCGATCGTCGCCGACTGATTTGGGGTATTCGTCGACCGGCTGTTGCGGCCGGTTGACTTGTCAAGTCCCAATGACTTATAGCCTGCCCTCAATCGCGAATCCTTTGCGTTCGGGGCGGGTCCTTCATCGAGGGCCTGCGCCGATCGCTTTCGGCCGTAAGGCCTCGCGTTTTCGCAGCGGGCTTTGAAGGCTCGAACCAGATTTAGGAGACTGATGTGGCCCGTATCGCAGGCGTCAACATCCCCACCAACAAGCGCGTCGTGATCGCGCTCCAGTACATCCACGGCATCGGGTCGTCCTATGCCAAGGAGATCGTCAAGAAGGTCAATCTCGGCGACGAGCGCCGCGTCAACGACCTGACGGACGCCGAAGTTCTTCAGATCCGCGAGATCATCGACCGCGACTATCAGGTCGAGGGCGACCTGCGTCGCGAGACCGCGATGAACATCAAGCGCCTGATGGATCTCGGTTGCTATCGTGGCCTTCGCCATCGTCGTTCGTTGCCGGTTCGCGGCCAGCGCACGCATACCAACGCCCGCACCCGCAAGGGTCCGGCCAAGGCGATCGCCGGCAAGAAGAAGTAAGCCGGGCCCGCGCCACGCGGGTTCGCACAAGACCGCCACGGCGCCGGCGCTTTGCCGGTCAGCTTCGGCAAGTCCTTGCATGAGAAATTGGAAGAGGGCCGGCGCCTGGCGTTCGGTCATCTTTCTATTGTGGCGAGCGGCGGGAGGATTTCCTGCTCTCGCGACGGTGTAGCCGCCGGAATTACGGCGGTGTGGATATCAACAGGAAAAGAACATGGCCAAAGAGCAGCGCGTTCGCCGTCGCGAGCGCAAAAACATATCGTCGGGCGTCGCCCATGTGAGCTCGACCTTCAACAACACGCTGATCACCATCACCGACGCGCAGGGCAATTCGATTGCCTGGTCGTCGGCGGGTGCGCAAGGGTTCAAGGGCTCGCGCAAGTCGACTCCCTTCGCGGCGCAGGTCGCTGCCGAGGATGCCGCCAAGAAGGCCCAGGAACATGGCATGCGTACCCTCGAGGTCGAGGTTTCCGGTCCCGGTTCCGGGCGCGAGTCGGCGCTTCGCGCGCTGCAGGCGTCGGGCTTCACGATCACCTCGATCCGCGACGTGACCCCGATCCCGCACAATGGCGTGCGTCCGCGCAAGAAGCGCCGCGTTTGATGCTGTCGCTGCGTCCGTTTCGTGGGCGCGGCGCTTTCGCCGACAGGGAGGTGTGTTCCTCCCGTACTCAGACCCATCGCCACGATTGGATGGTGGCGAGGTAACTGAAAGGCATCCATATGATTGCTAGCAATTGGCAGGACCTGACCAAGCCCAACCAGGTCGTCTTCAAGAGCGGCGGCAGCCGCACCAAGGCGAGCCTCATCGCCGAGCCGCTGGAGCGTGGCTTCGGCCTGACGATCGGCAACGCGCTGCGCCGCGTGCTCCTGTCGTCGCTTCAGGGCGCGGCCGTGACCGCCGTCCAGATCGACGGCGTTCTTCATGAGTTCTCCTCGATTCCGGGCGTTCGCGAGGATGTCACGGACATCGTCCTCAACGTCAAGGAAATCTGCATCGGCATGCAGGGCGAAGGCCCCAAGCGCATGGTCGTTCGCAAGTCCGGCCCGGGCGTCGTCACCGCTGGTGACATTCAGACGGTCGGCGACATCGAGGTTCTGAACCCCGAGCACGAGATCTGCACCCTCGACGAGGGCGCCGAGATCCGCATGGAGTTTACGGTCAACACCGGCAAGGGTTACGTGCCCGCCGATCAGAACCGCGCCGAGGATGCGCCGATCGGGTTGATCCCTGTCGACTCGCTGTTCTCGCCGGTCAAGAAGGTGTCCTACAAGGTCGAGGCGACCCGCGAGGGCCAGGACCTCAACAAGGACAAGCTGACCATGGAGATCGTGACCGATGGTTCAATCTCGGGTGAGGACGCGGTCGCCTACGCCGCGCGCATCATTCAGGACCAGCTTTCGGTGTTCGTGAACTTCGAGGAGCCGCAGCGCGATCAGCGCGGCGCTCCGATGGGTGGCGTGGCCGACGAACAGATCGCCGAGCTTGCCTTCAACCCGGCGCTTCTCAAGAAGGTCGACGAGCTGGAGCTTTCGGTCCGCTCGGCGAACTGCCTGAAGAACGACAACATCGTCTATATCGGCGACCTTATCCAGAAGACCGAGGCCGAGATGCTGCGGACGCCGAATTTCGGCCGCAAGTCGCTCAACGAGATCAAGGAAGTCCTTGCCTCGATGGGCCTGCATCTTGGAATGGAGGTCACCGATTGGCCGCCGGAGAACATCGACGATCTGGCCAAGCGCTACGAAGACCAGTACTAAGCGTCTGAATTCAATGGCGTGCCCCCGGCGGCGTTTGTTTCGCCGGGGTTTTAATCATTCAAAGGAACGGCGGCTTGTCCTTTTCGAAGGGCAAGGACGCAAAGATCCCGACCCCGGTGCACGACACCGGCTTTTTCGACTTTGAGGAACAACCCATGCGCCACGCCAAACGCGGCCGGAAGCTCAACCGCACCGCCAGCCACCGCAAGGCGATGTTTGCCAACATGGCCGCATCGCTCATCCAGCACGAGCAGATCGTGACCACGTTGCCGAAGGCGAAGGATCTTCGCCCGATCGTCGAGAAGATGATCACGCTCGGCAAGCGCGGCGATCTGCATGCCCGCCGCCAGGCGATCAGCCAGGTCCGCGACCCGTCGGTCATCGGCAAGCTGTTCGATACGCTCGCGCCCCGCTATGCCGACCGCAACGGCGGCTACACCCGTGTCCTGAAGGCCGGGTTCCGTCGCGGCGACAACGCGCCGCTCGCGGTCATCGAGTTCGTCGACCGCGACGTGAGCGCCCGCGGTCAGATCGACCGCGACCGCATCGAGGGTGAGGACGAGTCCGACGCGGCGTAAGCCACGAACGTGCCTTGACGACGCATTCGAAGAGGGGCCCGCGCGGCCCCCTTCTCTTGTTCGCTGCCTTTTTTATTGCCGAGGAGCGGCGCCAGGCCCGCCAGCGCTTCGCTCTTCGCGCCGGGTCGCGCCGGGCTCGGGGTATCCGACCTGTCGTCGGGTTTGCGTTCGACCGCGCAGCTCTCCGGCCGCCGGCCGGGTTATGCGAGGTTGGACATGCCGCTTGTCGACATTTGCCTCAGGAGGCTCCCATGACGACCCGCGTCCTTCTCACCGGTGTTTCCGGCTTCGTTGCCAAGCATGTCGCCCTGCAGTTGCTGGAGGCTGGCTACGATGTCCGCGGTACGGTGCGGTCGATGGCCAAGGCCGCAGCGGTCGTGGCGACGCTGAAGCAGGCCGGGGCGGATACCGGGCGACTGGAATGCGTCGTTGCCGACCTGATCGCTGATGCCGGCTGGGACGCCGCGATGGCGGGGTGCGAATATGTGATTCACACGGCCTCGCCTTTTCCGGTCAAGCAGTCGACGGACAAGTTCGCGCTGGTGCCGGTCGCCAGGGGCGGGACGCTGAGGGTGCTGGAAGCAGCCGAGCGCGCCGGAGTGAGGCGCACCGTGCTGACCTCTTCGGTGGTCGCCGTTTATTACGGACACGACGATAGCCCCGATCCGAGCTTTTCCGAAGCCGACTGGTCAAACATCGAGAGCCCGACGATTTCCGATTATGCCGTTTCGAAGACGGAAGCGGAGAGGGCGGCTTGGGCGTTCGTCAGGAATGCCGCAATGGAATTGGCGACGATCAATCCGTCCTTCGTCCAGGGACCGCTCCTCGACGCGGAGGCGGGCACCTCCGCCAAACTGACGGCGATGATGATGACGGGGAAGATGCCGGCGGTTCCGAACATCGCCTTCGGTATCGTCGACGTGCGGGATGTCGCCCAAGCGCATGTGCTGGCGATGACGCACGAGAAAGCGGCGGGTCGGCGTTTCCTCGTTTCCGCCGGCACGAGGACGATGCGCGAGATCGCGGCGGCGATCGGCGAGGCCGAGCCTTCGGTGAAGAAGCGGCTGCCGAAGTTGACGCTGCCCGACCTCGTCGTGCGTCTGGCGGCGCTCGCGTCGAGCGAGGCGCGCACGGCGCTGCCCGAACTCGGCCGCCGCAAGCAGATCGAGACCGGCCCGGCGCAGGAGCTTCTCGGCTTGCGGTTCCGGTCGCCGGAGGAAGCGATCGGCGCGATGGCCTCCAGCCTTCGCATGGTCGGGCTGGTGCCGTGATCTTGCGCGGCCCCGTGGGGACGGAACGCGCGTCGAGCGAGACCCGGCGACGACCGCCGGGTCTCAAAATGCCTCGCATCAGCACCCGGCCCAACGTTTACCAAGTCTGATCCGAAAGTTGGAACTGTGGCTCAAATGCCATGGAATACACCGCAACCCCATGCGATACGGGCGCTTGCCGAAGCCGTGGCGAAAAATGTTGAAATCGAGGCAACCATCGTGGCCTGCAATCATTTTTCTGCAGAAGCTTAGTGACATGCGCCATGCAATCGTGGCGAAATTTACGCGGATGAAACAACTTCCATGAATGATGCTGGCACCTTCAACGCTACGGGCAATTTCTCCATGCGCCGCACTTTTCTGACTCTTCTTGGTGCGATCGCTGCTTTCGCGGTTCTCACCGCGAGCTATGCGACGGCCGAACTCCCCGACGACGCACCGACCGCGGTCTCGACCGTAGCCGCGAGCCTCGGCTGATACGACCCTGTTTTCCGACGCGAGGCCCGTTTCTCGACGCGAGGCGAGGTAGACCGGGTTCCAGCGGGAAAGAGTCATACGGATCGGACGGGACATGCGTCCGATCTTCCTGATTTGTAAGAAAAAGGGCCTCACAAGGGCCCTTTTTTCGTTTAGTCCGTCCCATCGCGCCAACTTTTCAACGCCCGTTCGATACCCTGATGGTGAGACCATGACGACCAGATTTGCCGCGCTCCTGCTCATCGCCATGCTGGCCGCAGCCCTCGTCGCCGCGCCGTCCCTGGCGGCCGATGGATCCGGCTGGAATATGCGAGGCGTCATCGCCAGCGTATCGGGCCAGAACGAGCCAGCAAGGGACGCCGGCGTTGCAGCCGTCGAAGCCGCTCCGGGCGCGCAAAGCCAGGCGGATGTCCGGTCGGTGCAGCTCGATCCGTCGCCCTCAGGCCAGCCCGTGCCGTTCTTTACGCCGAAAGGCCGGTCGAAGGGCGACGGCAAGACGGTTCCGTCGGGCCGCGCCGAAATCGACCTTTCGTTCGCGCCGCTGGTCAGGGAAACCGCCCCGGCCGTCGTCAACGTCTATGCGGCGAGGGCCGTGCCGCAGCGCCGCTCGCCCTTTGCCGACGATCCGTTCTTCAGCCAGTTTTTCGGCCAGCGCCAGGAGCAGATGCGGCCACGCATGCAGGCCTCGCTCGGCTCCGGCGTCATCCTCGACACGTCGGGGCTCGTCGTCACCAACAACCACGTCGTCGAAAATGCCGACGAGGTAAAGGTCTCGCTCAGCGATGGGCGCGAGTTCGATACCAAGGTGCTCCTGAAAGACGAGAAGGTCGATCTGGCGATTCTGAAAATCCAGTCGGACGAGACCTTCGCGACGCTGCCTTTGGCCGATTCCGACGAGCTTGAGACCGGCGATCTGGTGCTCGCGATCGGCAACCCGTTCGGCATCGGCCAGACCGTCACCAACGGCATCGTTTCGGCGCTCGCGCGCAACCATATCGGCGTCGACGATTTCGGCTTCTTCATCCAGACCGATGCGGCGATCAATCCGGGCAATTCCGGCGGCGCGCTGATCGACATGAAGGGCCGGCTGGTCGGCGTGAACACCGCGATCTTTTCGCGCTCGGGCGGCTCGAACGGCATCGGCTTCGCCATTCCCTCCAACATGGTCGCGAGTTTCGTGCGCTCGGCCAAGACCGGCGGGCCGTTCGAGCGTCCCTATGTCGGCGCGAGCTTCGCCCCGGTCTCGCCGGACATCGCCGATGCGCTCGGCCTCGAAAGGCCGACGGGCGCGCTGGTGCAGGGACTGACGAAGGGCGGCCCCGCCGCCGAGGCCGGGCTGAAGATCGGCGACGTGATCCTTTCGATGAACGATTTTCAAATCGACAACCCCGATGCTCTCGGCTATCGGCTCGCCACCGCCGGCGTTGGCCGGAACGCGACCATGACGGTCCTTCAAGACGGTAGCCGCGAGACTCTGACGCTGGCGCTGAAGACCGCGCCGGAGGTGCCGGCCCGAGACGCGCGCACCCTCTCCGGCGACAATCCGCTGTCGGGCGTCACCGTCCTCAACCTGTCGCCGAAGGTCAACGAGGAACTGGGCCTTGCGATCGAGAAGACCGGCGTCGCCATTTCGAAGATCGCCCGCGGCTCGTTCGCCCAGCGTTTCGGCCTGCGGCCGAACGACATTCTCATTGCCCTCAACGACCAGAACGTCGGTTCGACCCGCGACCTCGAGGCAATGCTGCGGCAGCGCGGCTATGGCTGGAAGTTCGAGATCGAGCGCGATGGCCGCCGCCTGACGCAGGTCGTGCGCTGAGGTGGGCGACCTTTTCGGGACCCCCGAGCCGAAATCCGCAAAACTCTCCGCACGTGACGACCATTCGGTGGCCGCGCTGCCGCGCGACGATCGCTCGCGGCCACTCGCCGACCGGCTGCGGCCGCGCACCTTGTCGGAGGTCGTCGGCCAGGAGCATCTGACCGGCGAGGACGGCGTCCTGTCGCGCATGCTTGCCGCTGACAGCCTGGGCTCGATGATCTTCTGGGGGCCGCCCGGCACGGGCAAGACGACTGTCGCGCGATTGCTCGCCGGCGAGGTCGACTACGCCTTCGAGCAGATCTCGGCGATCTTCTCCGGCGTCGCCGATCTGAAGAAGGTCTTCGAATCGGCGCGATTGCGCCGCCCCAACGGCCGCCGCACGCTGCTCTTCGTCGACGAGATCCATCGTTTCAATCGTGCCCAGCAGGACAGTTTCCTGCCGGTGATGGAAGACGGTACGGTGGTGCTCGTCGGAGCGACGACCGAGAACCCTTCCTTCGAGTTGAACGCGGCGCTTCTGTCCAGGGCGCGCGTTCTCACCTTCAGATCGCATGGTCCTGAAAGCCTCCTGCATCTCGTCGAGCGGGCAGAGGCGATCGAGGGTCGAGCGCTGCCGCTCGACGAAGAGGCGAGGGCGGTTCTCGTGCGCATGGCCGATGGCGATGGGCGGGCGATCCTGACGCTTGCGGAGGAGGTCTGGCGCGCCTCGCGGCGGGGCGAGACCTTCGACGCGAACGGCCTGCAGGAGATCGTCCAGCGCCGCGCGCCGATCTACGACAAGGGCCAGGACGGCCACTACAATCTGATTTCGGCGCTGCACAAATCGGTGCGCGGCTCGGACCCGGACGCGGCGCTCTACTGGCTCTGCCGCATGCTCGATGCGGGCGAGAACCCGCTCTATCTCGGCCGTCGGCTGGTGCGCATGGCGTCGGAGGATATCGGCCTCGCCGATCCGCGCGCCTTGCAGATCGCGCTTGCGGCCAAGGACGCCTACGACTATCTCGGTTCGCCGGAAGGGGAACTGGCGCTGGCGGAGGCGACCGTTTATCTCGCCGCGGCGCCGAAATCCAACGCCGTCTACGTCGCCTACAAGGCGGCGATGCTTGCGGCCAGGGAGCACGGCTCGCTGCTGCCGCCCAAGCATATCCTCAACGCGCCGACCAAGCTGATGAAGGACGAGGACTACGGCGCCGGCTATCGTTACGACCACGACGCACCCGATGCCTTTTCCGGGCAGGACTATTTCCCCGAAAGCCTCGACCGCCGGAGCTTCTATCGGCCGACCGAACGCGGCGCCGAGGCCGCGCTCTTCGAACGCATGGAACAGTGGGCGCGTCTTCGCCGGGAGCGACGCCGAAAAACCCCACCGGGGGACGAGAATTAAATCTTTCTGACGAGCAGTTGCCTTGTCCGCCTCGACGCGCAACAATTGTGGCACTGAAAAGACGGGCTCAAGTTTCGGACGGGGCTCGGTCCTTCCAGGCGGTCGGCCATTCACCCTTCGGGTTTCGTGCGGTCCGCCACGTTTCATGGCATACCCGGTCCGTCGGAAGGCATCGCACTCACGATCGCCTCTTTCGGCCTGTCCGGCCAGACGCACAACCAACGAACGAGGCACCGATGAGTCTAGAAGAAGGCCAGTTGGCCCACCATTCCGTCACCGAATACGAGGTCGGTCAGGACAACCTTCAGCGATACGGGCTCGATATCCACAATCCGGTGTTCCCGATTTCGGCCGGGCTGATCATCCTGTTCGTGGCGCTGACCCTCCTGTTCCCGACGATGACGGACGAATTCTTCGGTTGGTTGCGTCCGGCGATCACCTCGACCTTCGACTGGGTGTTCATCATCGCCGGCAATGTCTTCGTGCTGTTCTGTCTGTTCCTGGTTCTCTCGCCCTACGGCGCGATCCGCCTCGGCGGCAAGGATGCGCGGCCGGATTACGGTTATTTCGGCTGGTTCGCCATGCTTTTCGCCGCCGGCATGGGCATCGGCCTGATGTTTTACGGCGTCTCCGAGCCGGTCACCCACTTCTCGACATCGCTCGCAGGAGGCGCCGATGCACCGCTGATGGGCGCGGTCGGTGACGCGGAGGCCTCACGTCGTCTCGGCATGGCCGCGACGATCTACCATTGGGCGTTGCATCCCTGGGCGATCTACGCGGTCGTCGGGCTTGCGCTCGCCTTCTTCAGCTACAATTGGGGCCTGCCGCTGACCATGCGGTCGGCGTTTTATCCGCTGTTCGGCGATCGGGTCTGGGGCTGGACGGGCCACATCATCGATACGCTGGCGGTCTTCGCGACGCTGTTCGGCCTTGCGACCTCGCTCGGTTTCGGCGCCGAGCAGGCGACTTCGGGCCTCAACTACCTGTTCGGTGTGCCGGACACGCTGACGACGAAGGTCGTGCTGATTGTTCTCATCACCTGCGTCGCGTTGGGTTCGGTCGTCGCGGGCCTCGACAGCGGCGTGAAGCTTTTGTCCGAAATCAACATGGCGCTGGCCATGCTTCTCCTCGTGTTCATCTTCGCGGTCGGTCCGACCATGGACCTCATTCAGGGCTTCTGGGCCAACTCGGTCGCCTACATGCGCGAGATCATACCGTTGTCGAACCCGTTCGGTCGCGGCGACGACGGCTACCGGACCGGCTGGACGACCTTCTACTGGGCCTGGTGGATGAGCTGGTCACCCTTCGTCGGCATGTTCATCGCCCGCGTATCGCGCGGCCGAACCGTGCGCGAGTTCGTCACCTGCGTTCTCATCATTCCGACCATCGTCTCGGTGATCTGGATGACGATCTTCGGTGGTACGGCCTTGACGGAGACGATCGGCGGCTTCAACGGCATCGTCGAGGCGGATCTTTCGGTCAAGCTGTTCGCGATGCTCGGCCAGCTGCCGCTTTCGCCTCGATCACCTCGTTCATCGGGATCGTCCTCGTCATCGTGTTCTTCGTGACGTCGTCGGACTCGGGATCGCTGGTGATCGACTCGATCACCGCCGGCGGCAAGGTCGACGCTCCGGTGCCGCAGCGTATCTTCTGGGCGGCTTTCGAGGGATTGGTGGCAATCGTGCTTTTGATCGGTGGCGGCCTTGCGGCGTTGCAGGGTGCGGCGATCGCGACGGGTTTTCCCTTCGCCTTCCTGCTTCTGCTCTTATGCTGGTCGACCTTCCGCGGCCTGCAATCGGAACACAAGCAGCCCTTCCTGCAAAAGGCGAAGGCCGAGGCCCGGGCTCAGGCGGCGGAGTAGGATATCGGTCCGCTCACCCCGCCCGCGGCGAACGGTGATCGGACCCAGGCGAAAGGCGGGCAGGGCGTGACACGGGATTTCGGTCCTCTGGCACGTCCTGCCTTTTGCGTTTATGCCGAGAGCGACAGGGAATGGTCCTCACCCGGCCGGAGGTGGCTTTCGACCCGGCCCGGTGGCCGACCGTGAAGCAAAACCAGATCTTCGAGACGCCCACGCATGTACCATCTGCTTCTCGTCGCCGCTGGCGGCGCCATCGGCGCAGGCCTTCGGCATCTGTCGGGCATGGCCGCGATGCGACTGCTGGGCCCCGACTTTCCCTGGGGCACGGCCTTCGTCAACGTCGTCGGCTCGTTTCTGATGGGTCTCTTCATCGAGGCGCTGGCCCGGCGTTACGGCGTCACCAACGAGGCGCGCCTGTTCGTCGCCACCGGCTTTCTCGGCGGCTTCACCACCTTCTCGTCTTTCTCGCTCGACGCCGTCGTCCTGCTGGAGCGCGGCGCGACCGGGCTGGCTTTTCTCTACGTGGCGGGATCGGTTTTCGTCGGAATCGCCGCGCTTTTCGGCGGCATGGCGCTCGGCCGCGCTCTGGTTTGATGGTGGTCGATACCCGCCCCACCCAATTCGGCGTGATCGCCGTGTTTCCGCCCGATATATGCACACAGGCTTGTTTTGCCGAACTGCAAAACTATGAGAGCCTAGGGCGGCACGCCGGCGTCTTCCGAACGATTTTCGCAACGACCCTTCAGGGCGCACTGACGTGAGATCTCGGTCCGATCTCGCGTCTCACGACAGGATGACGACACCCGATGACCCGCAAGCAGCAAAAGGCGATTCGACGCTTCGCGATCGCCATTCCCGTCGTGATCCTGGCGTTCTGGTTCGTGCCCGTCATCGCCACCATCTGGATCGTCGCCGGGCTGATCGACATCTGGCGCAACAAGGGCAAGACCGGCCTGATGTTCAGGCGCTATTTTATGGGCAACGGCATTCCGACCTGGTTGCTGTCGCCCTTCAACCTGATCGTCGACCTCATCAGTTACCGCAATCCCGGCGTCTGGAAGCGCGAGGACTTTCCGCAGGAATGGCGCGCCGAGATCGACACCGTTCTTGACACGTTCCGGGCCCGCAAGGATGAGATCATCGCCGACATCGATCTGCAATTCGCCGAGGGTCGGCGCGGCATGTATGTCTACCAATGGTACGGCAAGCGCTTTGTCGACAATGTCCCGGAGTTCGATCGCGACTTCAAATACGTCAGGACGATCGCCGTGTCGGTGTTCTCCGGCAAGGAATCGACGACCTGGCATTACGGGCCGCTGCGCCTGACCCTTCGTATCCTGCTCAATCTGAAGCCGGCGGACAGCGACAGGGTCTTCATTGAATGCAATGGGCGCCGGCATCTGTGGCGCGACGACCCGCTCTACATTTTCGACGACACGCTGTTCCATCGCTCGGTCAACGAGGTCGAAACGCGTCGCTACAACGTCTTCATGGACATCATCCGGCCAAGCCCGGTGCCGCGGGTTCTGTCGACGCTGCTGATCGGCGTCTCAGCGGTGGCCGAAAAGCTCAAGGCGGCGTTCTACAAGAACTGGAAAATGATCGACCGCCGTGGCAAGCCGGCCGGAAACGCTGCTTGATCTCAATCGCGGAAGCCAGAAGCCGAGGTCCTCGTAGAAGCTTCCTCGTAGAAGCTTCGATGGCACATCAGGTTTCAGACGCACGACCGCTGTGACCGCCGCGACCATAACGCGCGGTCGTTGCCGCGCGGGCCTTGCGTCTGTAGGAGAGAGCATTCCAGATTTTGCGTTCGCTTCTGCGGCATGATGCCGACCATCGAGCGGGCGCAACCAACGAGTGCTCAACACCATGGCCGAGGTCGAACAGCGACGGATCGAGGACGACGAGGCCGGCTTGCGCCTCGATCGCTGGTTCAAGATCCACTATCCGGGGCTCGGCTTCGGCCATCTGCAGAAGCTCCTGCGTTCCGGCCAGGTGCGCGTCGATGGTGGCCGGGTCAAAAGCGACACGCGCGTCGCACCCGGCCAGATGATCCGCGTGCCGCCGATCGATACGGATGCCAAGCGCCCGGTGGTCGGGCATCTCACGACCAACACCATGCGCCATCGCGGCGACGACGACGTGCTGTCGCAGATGCTGATCTACGAGGACGAGAAGGTCATCGTCTTCAACAAACCGGCCGGCCTCGCCGTCCAGGGCGGCTCGGGCCTCGTGCGCCATGTCGACGCGATGCTGGAAGCCTGGCGCAATCGCAAGGGCGAGAAGCCGCGGCTGGTCCACCGGCTCGACCGCGACACGTCCGGCGTCCTCGTCGTCGCGCGCACGCGGGGCGCGGCGACCGCGCTCACCAAGGCATTTCGCGAGCGCGACACCAAGAAGACCTACTGGGCGATCGTCAAGGGCGTTCCGGCCAAGAAGGACGACGGTCGCATCTCGACCCATCTCGTCAAGGAGCAGACGCCGGACGGCGACCGCATGCGGGTCGCCAGGCACGGCGAGGAGGGCGCCGACCACGCCCTGTCGCACTACCGGGTCATCGACCAGGTCGCGCAGAATTTCGCCTGGCTGGAGATGGAGCCCTATACCGGGCGCACCCACCAGCTGCGCGTTCACGCCGCCCATATCGGTCATCCGATCCTCGGCGACCCGAAATATTTCGAGCACGACACCAATTGGGATTTTCCCGGCGGCGTCCAGAAACGGCTGCATCTGCATGCGCGCCGCATCATCATCCCGCATCCGAATGGCGGCTTTATCGATCAGGTCGCGCCGCTTCCGCCGCACATGGTGCAGACATTCAACCTCTTCGGCTTCGACGAATCGGCAACGGGCGACTGATGAAAGCGATCCTCTTCGACTGCGACGGCACCGTCGCCGACAGCTGCGCGATGATCTGCGAGATCATGCGGATGGTGTTCGTCAAGCACGGCCTCGAGGTGCCGCTCGATTCGCAGACGCGGGCGATCATCGGCCTTTCGCTCGACACCGCGATCGGGCAGTTGAAGCCTGACGCGAACGTCGAGGATATCGGGCGGATGGCGGAAACCTATCGCACGATCTTTCGCGGTGCGCGCTCGGATGCGAAGTTTCGCGAGGCGCTGTTTCCGGGGATGAAGGCGCTGGTGCGCGATCTTGCGGCGCGCGAGAACGTTTGCGTCGGCATGGTCACCGGCAAGTCGCGCCGGGGCGTCGATGCGATCTGCGAAACCCATGGCATGACGAACTGGTTCGCGGTGGTGCGCACCGCCGACGATTGCGCCTCCAAGCCCGACCCGGCCATGGTGCTGGAAAGCTGCAGCGTGCTCGGCCTTTCGCCGGCCGATGCGCTGGTGGTCGGCGATTCGATCTACGACATGCAGATGGCGAAGGCGGCCGGTGCCTCTGCGCTGGGGGTCGAATGGGGCACTTTCGCGCCGCCGGCTCTGCTCGCGGCCGGTGCCTTCGCCGTCGCCAGGACGGTCGAGGAGCTCGGTGCGGCGATCGACGGCTGGCTGGCCGGCGATGCCGGCGGCTCGGCTGCGGCCGAGGGAAAAGCCGGGGCCGTAGCGTCGAGCGGACCGGTCGCCGGCTGAGTTCGTCTTCACGGATCGAATCAACGCAGGCCAACCTCGACAATCATTTGAAGACGTTGGAGCCGAATTCTCGCATTTCGATTCCGGCAGGAGTTGTCCCGATGTCATCCGTTCACGCCCGTCCCGAGTTGCCCAGGCGCTTCTACAAGGCCGTCACGGTGGAGCCGGCCGAGGGCGGTTTTTGCGTGCTCCTTGACGGTCGGCCGGTGAAGACGCCGGGACGCAGGCCGCTGTCGGTGCCGCATCGTGCGGCCGCCGAAGCCCTGCGCGAGGAGTGGGACGCACAAACCGAGCGAATCGACCCGGCGACCATGCCGATGACGCGGCTCGCCAACACGGTGATCGAGGCGATCGCCGGCGATCCCGCCCCGGTGCGCGACGACATCGGCTTCTTCATCGAGACCGATCTCCTGTTCTACCGCGCCGCGGCACCCGAGCGGCTGGTCGAGCGACAGAATGTCATGTGGAATCCGATCCTCGACTGGGCGAAGGCGGCGTTCGGCGGCCGCTTCGTGCTGGCCGAGGGCGTCATGCCTGTCGCCCAGCCGAAAGCTTCGCTCGATGCCTTTCGAACGCGGCTTGCGGCGATCACCGATCCGTTCCAGGTCGCCGCGCTGCATCAGGCGACGACGCTCACCGGTTCGGCGCTGCTGGCGATGGCGGTGAATGACGGGCGGCTTTCGGCCGAAGAGGCTTGGCAGCTCGCCCATCTCGACGAGGACTGGACCATCGAGCACTGGGGCGAGGACGAGGAAGCCATGACCCGTCGTGCCGCGCGCTGGGACGAAATGCGGGTCGCGGCCTTGCTGCTCGAAGCATGCCAAGCTTTTCCCCACGACCAAAGCTGACTATGCAAGGCTCGAGGACTGTTCTCGCCGGAGGCGACGAATGATCTTTAGCGTTCAAGGGGCAGGGGGAGACGATCCGATGCGCGATATGCTGGCGGAACTGGAAACGCGGCGTGACAAGGCACGGGAGGGCGGCGGGCAAAAGCGCATCGACGCCCAGCACGCCAAGGGCAAGCTAACCGCCCGCGAGCGGCTCACCGTTTTTCTCGACCAGGGCTCCTTCGAGGAGTTCGACATGTTCGTCCAGCATCGGGCGACGGATTTCGGCATGGCCGAGCAGCACTATCCCGGCGACGGCGTCGTCACCGGCTGGGGCACGGTCAACGGCCGCACGGTCTTCGTCTTCGCCAAGGATTTCACCGTGCTCGGCGGTTCGCTGTCGGAGGCCCATGCCGAGAAAGTGCAGAAGGTCCAGGATCTGGCGCTGCGCAACCGTGCGCCGATCATCGGCTTCTACGACGCCGGCGGGGCCCGCATCCAGGAGGGCGTCGCGGCGCTCGGCGGCTATGCCGAGATTTTCCAGCGCAACGTTCTGGCCTCCGGCGTCATTCCGCAGATTTCCGTTATCATGGGCCCCTGTGCCGGCGGCGATGTGTATTCGCCGGCAATGACCGACTTCATCTTCATGGTGCGCGACACGTCCTACATGTTCGTGACCGGCCCGGACGTCGTGAAGACCGTGACCAACGAGACGGTGACCGCGGAAGAGCTCGGCGGCGCCTCCATTCACACGGTCAAATCCTCGATCGCCGACGGGGCTTTCGACAACGACGTCGACACGCTGTTGCAGATGCGCCGACTGATCGACTTTCTGCCCGCATCGAACACCTCGCCGGTGCCGCAGCTCGCCTTCACCCAGTCGGTCACCGACGAGGACGCCTCGCTCGACACGCTGGTGCCGGACAATGCCAACAAGCCCTACGACATCAAGGAACTGATCCAGAAGACCGCCGACGAGGGCGACTTCTTCGAGATCCAGGCGACCTTCGCCAGGAACATCGTCACCGGTTTCGGTCGCATCGAGGGTCGCACGGTCGGCTTCGTCGCCAATCAGCCGATGGTGCTCGCCGGCGTCCTCGATTCGGACGCCTCGCGCAAGGCGGCGCGGTTCGTGCGCTTCTGCGACTGCTTCTCGATCCCGATCGTCACCTTCGTCGACGTGCCGGGCTTCCTGCCCGGCACCGCGCAGGAGCAGGGCGGCCTGATCAAGCACGGCGCCAAGCTGCTCTTTGCCTATGCCGAGGCGACGGTGCCGAAGGTCACGCTGATCACTCGCAAGGCGTTCGGCGGCGCCTACGACGTGATGGCGTCCAAGCATCTGCGCGGCGACATCAACTACGCCTGGCCGACAGCGCAGATCGCGGTGATGGGCGCCAAGGGCGCGGCCGAGATCATCCACCGCAAGGATGCGAGCGATCCCGACAAGATCGCCGCCCACGCGGCCGCCTACGAAGAGCGTTTCCTGTCGCCCTTCGTCGCCGCTGAGCGCGGCTATGTCGACGAGGTGATCATGCCGCATTCCACCCGTCGGCGCATCTCGCGGGCGCTGGCGATGCTGCGCAACAAGGATCTGGAAAATCCCTGGAAGAAGCACGACAACATTCCGTTGTGAGGCTTGCAGCTCCAGGAAACGCTCGAGAATGATCGAGACAGCGGCTGTCTGTCCTGTTTCCGAGGTCGCCGCCCCCGGAGGACGTGAGGGCGAGCCTTCCATCGAAGTCTCCGCTGCAAACCTCGATCCTATCGCGAAAGCGTTCGCGTCGCGTCCTCGATCCCCTTCAACGACATCTCGAACATCTTCTCGCCGGTGATCTCGCGGACCATCTGGATCGACTGCGTCCAATCCCAGTGCTCGCGCCGCACCGGGTTGAGCCAGACCGATTTCGGCCATTTGGCCAGGAACCGTTCCAGCCAGACGCCGCCGGCCTCCGGGTTCCAGTGCTCGACCGACCCGCCGGGCATGGCGATCTCGTAAGGGCTCATCGAGGCGTCGCCGACGAAGATCGCCTTGTAGTCCGCGCCGTAGGTGTCGAGAACGTCCCGCGTCGCGATCGTCTCCGCGTGGCGGCGGCGATTGTCGGTCCACAGACGCTCGTAGGGGCAGTTGTGGAAGTAGAAGAACTTCAACTGACCGAGCTCCGAACGCGCCGCCGAAAACAGTTGCTCGACCTCGCGGACATGGTCGTCCATCGACCCGCCGATGTCGAAGAACATCAGGACCTTCACCGCATTGCGCCGCTCCGGCCTCGTCTTCACGTCGAGATAGCCGTGTTTGGCCGTCGAGCGGATCGTGCCGGACAGGTCGAACTCTTCCTCCGCCCCGTCGCGCACCCAGCGGCGCAGGCGCTTCAGGGCGAGCTTGATGTTGCGCGTGCCGAGTTGCACGCCGTCGTCGAGATCGCGGAACTCGCGCTTGTCCCAGACTTTCACCGCCCGCCGATGGCGGCTTTCGTGCTGGCCGATCCGCACGCCTTCCGGGTTGTAGCCATAGGCCCCGAAAGGGGACGTGCCGCCGGTGCCGATCCATTTCGAGCCGCCCTGGTGACGCTTTTCCTGCTCGGCCAGCCGCTCCTTCAGAGTCTCCATCAGCTTCTGAAAGCCGCCGAGGCTGTCCACCAGCTTCTTCTCGTCCTCGGTCAGATGCTTTTCGGCCAGCCGCCGCAGCCATTCCTCCGGCAACTCCCGCGCATCGACCGCCGCTTCGCTGCCAAGGCCCGACACCGCAGCAACGCCCTTGAACACGTCGGCGAACACGCGGTCGAACCGGTCGATGAACCGCTCGTCCTTCACCAGTGTCGCCCGCGCCAGATAGTAGAAGCCCTCGACGTCGTAGGTGACGAGATCGGCTCCCATCGCATCGAGCAGCGCCAGATGCTCGCGCAGCGTGACCGGCACGCCGGCGGCCTTGAGCTTGAGGAAGAAAGTCAGGAACATGGGCACAGGATAGGGCAGGCGACGCGGGATGTCAGCGCCCTGCAGGACTTGTCATGGCGCGCCAGGCCGGGTCAGATGGTTTCCTTGCGTTGCGGTGTCCCGGAGTGTCGATGCGGCTTTCGATTGTTTTGATATCGGTCTTCGTGCTGCTGCTGGTCCTCGGCGCCTGCCAGCTCTGGACGCCGGACAGATCGCGCGACGCGGTCACCGCGGCCTATCTGCGTTCCCCAAAGGATCTGATCACCGTCGGTGGCGTCCGTCTGCATGTGCGCGACGACGGGCCGAAGGACGCGCCGGTGCTCGTCATGATGCACGGCTTCGCCTCCTCGCTTCACACCTTCGAGCCTTGGGCACGAGCGCTCGAAGGCCAATACCGCGTCGTGCGGTTCGACGTTCCGGGCTCCGGCCTGTCCGGTCCCGATCCGACCGGCGACTATTCCGATCCGCGCACGCTCGATATCATCGGCGCGCTGATGGACAAGCTGTCGATCCGGAAGGCATCGCTCATCGGCAATTCCATGGGCGGCCGCTTCGCCTGGCAGTTCGCCGCGAAGCACCCCGACCGTGTCGACAAGCTCATCCTGATCTCGCCGGACGGCTTTGCCAGCCACGGCCTCGAATACGACAGGCGGCCGGATGTGCCCTTCACGGTCACGCTGATGCGCTACGTGCTGCCAAAGCCGCTGCTGCGGATGAATTTGAAGGTCGCCTATGCCGACCCATCGAAGCTCACCGACGCCACCGTCGATCGCTATTACGACCTGTTGCTCGCGCCCGGCGTCCGCGACGCGACGATCACGCGGATGGGGCAGGTGGTGCTGCAGGACCCCGAGACGCTGCTGCCGCAGATCACCGCGCCGACCCTTCTCCTGTGGGGCCGGCAGGACAAGATGATCCCGGTCGACAATGCCGCCGACTACGCAAGGCTGCTGCCGCGCTCGAAGACGGTAATTCTCCGCGATCTTGGCCATGTGCCCTTCGAGGAGGACCCGGTCGGCTCGCTGCCGCCGGTGCGGGCCTTCCTGAAATCGCCCGGGACGGATTGAGCGCGAGCAAGCCGCTGCGTAGCTTCAATCGGGCAGCACGATCTCGCCCGTCAGATACAGCACCGCCTGGCCGGACACGACCACCGTTTCCCCATCGAGCCGACACTTCAGATCACCGCCGCGCTTCGAGACCTGCCGTGCGACGAACGCCGTCCTGCCCAGCCGCTCGGCCCAGAACGGCACCAGCGAGCAATGCGCCGATCCGGTCACCGGGTCTTCGTCGATCCCGGCCTTCGGCGCGAACATGCGCGAGACGAAATCCAGCGGCCCGTTGGCCCCGTCGCCGCCCTTCGCCGTGGCGATGACATTGTGCGGCGGCAGGCCGGCAAGCGCCCGCATGTCCGGATCGAGCGCTCTGACCGCCGCTTCGTTCTCGAAGACGGCGAGCCATGACACTTCTCCGACTGCATCATATTCGACGACTTCGCTCGGCGTCGCGCCGAGCGCGGCGGCCACCCGCTCCGCTTCGATCGCACCCGTTTGCCACCGCACCGGAAACCGCATCGCGTACCAGCCGTCGGACCCGCGCGTCACCGTCAGTTCGCCCGACTGCCGCGTTGCGAAGGTCAGCGTCTCGGCTCCCTCGCCGAGAACTTCCGTCAGGACGAAGGCGCTCGCCAGCGTCGCATGCCCGCAAAGCGGCACCTCGATCGCCGGCGTGAACCAGCGCAGCTCCCATCGGGCCGGGCCGGCCGGCACCAGATAGGCCGTCTCCGCCAGATTGTTCTCCGCCGCCACGGCCTGCATCACGGCGTCAGCGGGGAACGCTTCGAGCGGCACGACGGCGGCCGGATTGCCGGCGAACAGCCGGTCGGTGAAGGCATCGACCTGATAGATCGGGTGTCGGGACATGGCTGGCCTTTCTTCCTGGCGCCAGTCGGGCGGGCGCGATGCGGGCCACCCAACACGAAACCTCGATGCCGCTCCAATGCCTTTTGCTGATCTGTCTGCGCCTGCAAGTGATGGGTCGTGCCGCCATGCGACGGGCCACGGCATTTGCGCGCCCACGGCCCGTCGTTTGACGGCAACCGACGTCCCCGCCGCGCCGCCGCTTTCCGAAAAGCGTCGGCCGGCGTTGAACTTCGCACCCCATCAGCCGTTCCATTCCCGGATGCGCGGCGCCTGCCGCCAGAAAAACCTGCCGCTGAAATTGGGAAACGCATGATGTCCGACGTCAAGATCGACTACGAAACCTGGATCCTCATCGCCGACGGCGAGAAGGCGCTGTTCGTGGAAAACCGCGGCGACGCGGAGCTGCCGAACTTCGAGATCCGCCGCGTCGAGGAGCAGGACAATCCGCCGGACCGCGAGCAGAGCGCCAACCGTCCGGGCCGCATGGCCGACGGCGGCAGCGGGAACAACCACGTCTCCGCCGTTCAGGACACCGACTGGCACGAACTCGCCAAGGAGCGCTTTGCCGCCGACCTCGCCGACATTCTCTACAAGATGGCCCACAAGGGCCGCTTCAAGAAGCTCGTCATCGTCGCATCGCCGTCGACACTCGGCGAATTGCGCAGCGAACTCCACCAGGAGGTGTCGGACAAGGTCGTCGGCGAGATCGCCAAGAACCTGACCAACCACCCGCTGAACAAGATCGAGGAGATGCTGGCGGCGTGACGGCGACCAGGCGCCGAGCGGATCGAACGGCTTTAGCGCAGATACTTGATGAACGGCGTCTTGGTCCCGATCCGGTCGTAGAGCATGCGTCCTCGATAGTTCGTCTCGTTCGTCATCCAGTAGACGCTCGGCATTCCCGCCGCGTCCACCGCCGCGTAGACCGCTTCGATCAGCCTGCGCCCGACACCCTGGCCTCGCATGTCGGGATGGGCGAAGAGGTCCTGCAGGTAGACGACGTTCTCCGTCCGCCAGCAGTGGCGATGCGCCAGGTAGTGGACGAGCCCGACCGGCTGATCGTCCTTGACCGCCAGAAGGCAGCTCGGGTCGTAGGGCGCATCGCCGAGCAGCCGCTCGAACGTCGTCGCATAGACCTCTTCGGACACCGTAGTTTCGTAAAACGCCAGATACGCCGCCCACAGCCGCCGCCAGTCGGCTTTGTCGCTCGCCCGAAGCGGCCGGATGTCGATCGCCGCGCTCATCCCTGCCGCCTTGCCAGAAACGCCAGCCGTTCGAACAGGTGCACGTCCTGCTCGTTCTTCAGGAGCGCGCCGTGTAGCTTCGGCAGCACCTTGGTCGGGCTCTCGCGCAAGTCCTTCGCGTCGATGTCCTCGGCGACGAGCAGTCGGATCCAGTCCAGCGCTTCCGACGTCGAGGGCTTCTTCTTGACGCCCGCCTGCTCGCGGATCTCGTAGAACTGGGTCAGCGCCGCCCGCACCAGATCCTGCTTGATGTTCGGGTAGTGGACGTCGACGATCTTCGACAGCGTCTCGGGATCGGGAAACTGGATATAGTGGAAGAAGCAGCGGCGCAGGAAGGCGTCGGGCAGCTCCTTCTCGTTGTTGGAGGTGATGATGACGATCGGCCGGTGCTTGGCCTTCACCGTCCGGTCGGTCTCGTAGACGTCGAACTCCATCTGATCGAGTTCCTGCAGGAGATCGTTCGGGAACTCGATGTCGGCCTTGTCGATCTCGTCGATGAGCAGCACCACGCGCTCGTCCGACTCGAACGCCTCCCACAATTTGCCGTGGCGGATGTAGTTGGCGATGTCGTTGACCTTCGGATCGCCGAGCTGGCTGTCGCGCAGCCGCGAGACCGCGTCGTATTCGTAAAGCCCCTGCGCCGCCTTGGTGGTCGACTTGATCGTCCACTGGATCAGCCGCAGCCCCAGCGCATCGGCGATCTGGAAGGCCAGTTCGGTCTTGCCGGTGCCCGGCTCGCCCTTGACGAGCAGCGGCCGCTCCAGCGTGATCGCGGCGTTGACGGCCACCATCAGATCCTTGCCGGCCACATAGGAATCGGTTCCGGTAAAGCGCATGCAATTTCGTCCTGTTCGGTTCAGGGCAAACCATAAGGTCGGGGCGCCCTGTTGCAAGGCGGCAGGAGGCGAAAGGCCGGGCGCGAGCGAATTGGCGAGACGGGCGCCGCCCGACGACAGGGTTCGCGAGACGACTTGACCTCCGCTCTTCGTCATCCTCACCGAAGGCGGGGATCCATGCCGCGACTGTGCCGCTACAATTGCGCCGCAGGAAAGCAGTCGATCCGGCACCGGATTGCCGCCTCGAAGAATCAGGCATGGGTCCCCGCACTGCGCGCGAGGACGACGAAGCGGCGATGATGGCGTCTCTTATGCATCCCGACCGCTGTGACGAACGACGGGCGGGGTCGCCCGCTGAACATGGCGCCCGGTGACGCATCGTCGTCCAGGCACGCCGAAGCGCCGCCTTATCAAATCAGCCGACCGAACTATGTTGCGATTGCGAAGATGATACCAGGCGGCGTCGGTTCATTCGTCCATCATCCCGACACAAGACCCCGCGGCATTGCCCGCCGTCAAAAGCAGAACCCCGAAGAGACTCCCATGAGCCAAGCCACCACCGACGCGGCCGAAACCGGCGGCCAATTCCCGGCCGCACGGCGTTCGGCCTTCGTCGGCCCGGACGGGCCGGGCACCGTTTTGACCATCCTCCTGGCACTCGCTTGTGGCGCGCTCGCCGCCAATCTCTATTACGCCCAGCCGCTCGTCGCGATGATGGGCGAGGGGGTTGGCCTGCCCTCGTCGAGCCAGAGCGTCATCGTCACGATCACCCAGATCGGCTACGCCCTCGGCCTCGTCCTGCTGGTGCCGCTCGGCGACATCTTCGAGAACCGCAAGCTGATCCTGATCACCATGGCGGCCAATGTCGCCAGCCTGATCGGCATAGCGCTGGCGCCCGGCCTGTTCGCGCTCTTCGCCTTGACGCTGATCGTCGGCATCACCTCCTGCGCGGCCCAGATGCTGGTGCCGCTCGCCGCCCATCTCGCGCCGGAAAAGGCGCGCGGGCAGGTCGTCGGCAATGTCATGAGCGGTCTTCTCGGCGGCATCCTGCTGGCCCGCCCGGTCGCCAGCTTCCTTGCCGATTACGTCGGCTGGCGCGGCGTCTTCGGCCTGTCGGCGGCGCTGGTCCTGGCGCTTCTTGCCGGCGCCTTCTTCCTGCTGCCGACCCGCGAGCCCAAGGGCGCGCGGGGATACGGAGCGCTGATCAGGTCGCTGGGCAGCCTCTTTGTGTCCGAGCCGGTCCTGCGCCGCCGCGGCCTCTATCACGCGGCGATGTTCGCGACCTTCTCGCTGTTCTGGACCGGGGCCCCGATCATCCTCCTCGGCGACCCCTACAATTACACCCACACCCAGGTCGCGCTGTTCACCCTGACCGGCGTGTTCGGCGTCTTCGCTGCCCCCGTCGCGGGCCGGCTCGCCGATCGCGGCCACACCTGGCTCGGCACCGTCCTGGCAATGTCGGTCGTCGTCGCCGCCCTGGTCTGCGCCCTGTTCGGCGAGGCCTCGCTCGCCGCGCTGATCGCCGCCGGCGTGCTCATCGACCTCGGCGTCCAGGCCAATCTGGTCTTCGGCCAGCGCGAGATCTACCAGCTCGACGCGTCCATCCGGAACCGGCTGAACGCCGTCTACATGACCACCTTCTTCCTCGGCGGTGCCTTCGGTTCGGCCGTCACCAGCCCCGTTCTGGAAGCCTTCGGCTGGAAAGCCGTTTGCGCCATCGGCATCGCCATGCCCGCCGCGGCGCTGGCGTATTTCCTGATCGCCGACCGCCGGGGTGAAGAAGTTTGAAGGCCCCGTGGTCGGACCTGTTGTCGAGCTCGCCCATTGGCCGAACGTCAGCTCCCGATCCGCCGCGAGTCGATGGCCAGGGAAGGGAGCCCCGCGCGAAATCGTGACGCATCCCCGTCCCAACGGGTCTCGATTTTTCCTGTCGGCCCATGCTAACAGCCCGGACGAGCAGCCGTGGCTCAGCACCAGAGCGGCCGGATCGTCCAGAGCTCGCAATCGGCAGAACCTTGCGTCCGACGGACAACGTCCATCGCAGCAACGAGCCCGCGCGAGGGCGCCAGTCCAAACGCCATCGACCGAAGAGCGTCAGATCATGAGCCGAGTCTCCCTGGTCCGCACCGCCCTCTGGGGCCTCGTCCTCGTGCTGCTCGTCGCGGCGGGCGGGCTCTTCTTCGTCTCGACGCAGCGCGCGGCCGAGGCCGCCTACGGCACGCCCTTCGCCCTCACCGACCAGACCGGCGCGCCGGTCACCCGCGAATCCCTGAAGGGCGAGTCCTCGGCCGTCTTCTTCGGCTACACCCACTGTCCGGACGTCTGCCCGACGACGCTGTTCGAACTCGCCGGCTACCAGAAGGAACTCAAGGCCGAGGGCAAGGACTTCCGCATCGTCTTCGTGACCGTCGATCCCGCCCGCGACACGCCGCAGACCATGAAATCCTACGTCGATGCCTTCGGCGCCGACGTCACCGCCATCACCGGCGCGCCCGACAAGATCGCCGCCATGCTCGACGGCTGGGGCATCTACGCCAGGAAAATCGGCGACGGCTCCGACTACACGATGGACCACACCGCCAAGACCCTGCTGCTCGACGCGAACGGCGCACTCGCCGGAACGCTCGCCTATCAGGAACCCGCCGCCGAGGCGAAGGCCAGGCTCGAGGCGCTGGCGGGCTGAGCAACGACCGACACAGGTTCGATGTAAGCTGCGAAGACGCGGAGGCGGAAGGCGCCGGTGATCAAGCCGCGCGACCGGTACAGGGTGCGACGGTCAGGGGAGCATGATCGGGACAGCCGGACTCGTCTTCTCGATGCCGCGCGCCAACTCCCTGATCGGATTGTGAAATTGTCCGGGCGTTCAGCGTCGCATCGATACGGCACGAGGTCGCGAATGCCGAACTCCGTTGCAGGCAGATCGGCTATGTCCGATGCGGCCAATTGAAAGCCCATGGTTTGGCTTGACCGCCCGATTTCGAAGGAGACACGGCATGGACCGATTCACCGGCGGTTGCTTGTGCGGCAACGTTCGGATCGTGGCGTCGGGGCGACCGTATCGGGTCGGCCTCTGCCACTGTCTCGACTGCCGCAAGCATCATGGGGCTCTGTTTTACGCTGCGGCGATCTTCCCTCGGGATGCGGTGACGATCGACGGCGAAACACGCGACTACGCCGGGCGGCACTTCTGCCCCCATTGTGGTTCCTCCGTGTTCGCGCGCTTTGCAGACGAAATCGAGGTGCATCTGGGATCTCTTGATGCGCCGGATCAGCTGATGCCGACCTACGAGAACTGGACCATCCGTCGCGAGTCCTGGTTGCCGCCGTTTCCGCTCGCGAGACGATACGAGCGCGATCGCGACGTCACGGATCGTTTCGAGGAGTAGGTTGCGCGAACGGTGCGATGGCGCACGCTCGCCGATCCGTCCATGCGCGGGGCGCGGTCGCGCCGAAACGACGAGATATGTGTCGATATGCGCCTCGACGCGACATTCCCGTCCGACGCATCTTGCATTTCCCTTCGCGTGCCATGAATACCATCCGCATCGTCCCGCCTCCGGGCCATCGCAGTCGCTGACCGTTCGCCGACACCGGCCCCCGACGCCGGCCCCCGACACCAGCCCCCCGACAGGGAAACCGCCTTCATGCATGATCTCGCCGCACAGCTCGCCGTCATCGGCGTCGCCGGCATCGCCTCGCAATGGGTGGCCTGGCGGCTGCAGATTCCGGCCATCGTGCTGCTTCTGGCCGTCGGTCTGGTCTTCGGACCGCTCACCGGCCTGATGAACCCGCGCGTCGATTTCGGCGAGCTCTACACGCCGGTCGTTTCCACCGCCGTCGCCATCATCCTCTTCGAGGGCGGGCTGACCCTGAACTTCCGCGAAATCCGCGAGACCTCCACTGCGGTGCGCCGGATCGTCATGTTCTGCGGTCCACTCGTCTGGCTTCTGACGGCGCTTGCGGCCCATTTCATCGGACATCTGTCCTGGACGACCTCGATCATCCTCGGCGCGCTGCTGGTCGTCACCGGACCGACGGTCATCTCGCCATTGCTGCGCCACGCCAAGCTGAAAAGCCGACCCGCCTCGATCCTCAAATGGGAGGCGATCGTCAACGACCCGATCGGCGCGCTCTTCGCCGTCCTCGCCTTCGAAATCTACCTGGTGCTGGAGGCGGGACACGAGGCGGGCAGCCTGATCCTGACCGTCCTCCTCGCCATCGCCATCGCCATCCCCGGCGGCATCTTCGCCGGCCGGTTCCTGTCCTGGGCCTTCGTCCGCGGCGAGGCGCCGGAATATCTGAAGGCGCCCATCCTGCTCGCCGCCGTCGTCGGCATGAACTCGCTGACGAACCTGGTTCTGGAGGAAGGCGGCCTGCTGACGGTCACCGTCATGGGCATCACCATGGCCAACACGAAGATCGCCAGCCTCACCGAGTTGCGCCGCTTCAAGGAGACGATCACCATCCTCCTCGTTTCCGGCCTGTTCGTCATCCTGACGGCGTCGCTCCAGCGCGAAGTCCTGTTCAGTCTGGAATGGCGGGTCGTCGGTTTCCTTGTGGCCGTGCTCTTCGTCATTCGGCCGCTGGCGATTTTCATCGCCACCATCGGCGCCGGTCTGTCATGGAAAGAGCGGCTGCTGGTCGGCTGGATCGCGCCGCGCGGCATCGTCGCCGTCGCCGTCGCCGGCCTCTTCGGTACGACGCTCGGGTCGATGGGCGTTCAGGACGCCGACCGGATGATCGCCTACACCTTCGCCGTCGTCGCCGCGACGATCCTGCTGCACGGTTTCACCCTCGGCCCGCTCGCGCGCATTCTCGACCTGCGTTCGGCCGATCGGCCCGGCGTTCTCTTCGTCGGCGCCTCGCGCTTCACCCTCGCCTTTGCCCGCCGTCTGAAGGCGCAGAACGTGCCGGTGCTGATTGCCGACGCCAATTGGGGCCGCATCTCGGAGGCGCGACTCGCCGAGCTGGAGGCCTGGTACGGCGAGGTGCTGTCGGAGAGTGCCCACCACAACCTCAACCTCTCGCGCTTCGATCACATGATCGCAGCGACCGACAACGACGCCTACAACGCCCTGATCTGCACCGATTTCGGGCCCGAGATCGGCCGGTCCGACGTCTTCCAGATCGGCGACAACGGCGAATCCGACCGCCGCTCGATGAACTTCACGATCGGCGGCCTGCCGCTGTTCCGCCCCGGCAAGACCTACAACGAGCTGCGCGATCTCATCGTCGACGGCTGGAACTTCCAGGCGACGCGCCTCACCGACGAGTTCGGCTACGAGCGCTTCGTTGAGACCCGGCCGGAGAACACCCATGCGGTGCTGTGGATCCGGCCGTCCGGCGCCATCACCTTCGCGGCGACCGAAGGCTCCGGCAAGCCGGATGTCGGCGACACCATCGTCTCCTTCGGTCCGCCCCGTCAGGAGCGCGAGCAGGAGAAGATCGTCAAGGCGACCACCACCGAACGCGAGGCCCGCGCCGAAAAGGCCCGTACCGCCGGCGAGAAGACCGCCGACAGGGCGGCGACCGAAGAGGCGACTGAAACCAAGCCCGCGTCCGATCCGCACCGTCAGCCCGCGGAAACCGCGACGACATCCTATGCGCCTGATTATGCCGCGCACCCGAAGACCGCGCCCGGCTCACGGTCAGGCCAGGCGACCCCGAAGCCCGAACCTTCGAGCGGCAAGCCTTTGTCCACCGAGACGAACGCCGACCACGCGCAATCGAAGCCGGTCGACGCCGGGGACAAGGCGTCCTCCTGATGCTCCAGACCCGCCTTTTTGCCAAGGCCGGCAAGCGCCCGGCCGAGATGCTCTACGACCGCCTGGAAACCGCCTTCGAGGACGATGGCGCGCCGCTCGCCCTCGTCGAGATCGACGAGGCGAGGCAACTCTTCGAGGTCTCGGTCTATGTCGACACAGGGACCGCCGACGACGATGCCGGACGCTTTGCCGCCTGCATGGCGGCCGAGCCGCCGATCGAGGACGGCACGCTGGAAATCCAGCGCGAAGACCTCCCCGAAAAGGACTGGATGGCGGACGTTCTCGCCGCGCTGAAGCCCGTCCGCGCCGGGCGCTTCCTCGTCCATGGCGCCCACGATCGCGACAAGGTTCGGGCGAACGATCTGTCGATCGAGATCGAGGCCGGCCAGGCCTTCGGCACGGGCCATCACGGCACCACCGCCGGGTGCCTCGAAATGATCGGCCGGCTCGTCGCCCGTCGCCGTCCGACCCGCGCCCTCGATCTCGGCACCGGAAGCGCCGTCCTCGCCATCGGCATCGCCAGGCTCGCGCGCATTGCGGTGCTCGCGACCGACATCGACCCGATCGCGACCCGCGTCGCCCGCGCCAACATCCGCGCCAACCATGCCCACGCCTTCGTCACCGCCGAGACCGCCATCGGCTTTGCCTCGCCGGCCGTGCGCGCAAGCGCGCCCTTCGACCTGATCGTCGCCAACGTCCTCGCCGGCCCGCTGATGAAGCTCGCGCCGGCGTTCGCGGCCCATCTCGCCCATGGCGGCGACCTCGTCCTCTCCGGCATCCTGACGACCCAGCGCGACGCCGTCCTCGCCGCCTTCCGCATTCAGGGCCTCACCCACCGCGCAACGCTCGTCCGCGGCGAATGGGTTACGCTGCACCTGTCGCGCGCATTGCGGCCCGGCGCCTGATCGGGCCGAAGACACTGGCCCGCATCGACGCGAACGGGGAGCGGCATCGAAGCCGCGTTCTTCTCCCGAATCGGGAGAAGTGCCTGGCAGGGCGATGAGGGCTTCATAGGGCGCCGCGTCGATAACGACGTTCCAATGCAGCCAACGCTTCCGAAAACGCAAAACGCCGACCGCATCGCTGCGGCCGGCGTTTCGAATGCCCGTATCGGAAAACCCGGCGAAGCGTCAGCGGCGCTCGGGGGCTTGGCCCTCGAAAAGCGAATCGCGTGTCGCGGCCGAAAAATCGTCGCGGCCGAGGACTGCCATGCGGTCCTCGACGTAGCGGCGCGCCTCACGCTCGCGGGCCTCGACGACGCGGTCGAACACGGTGCGCATGAAGCCGCGCGAGCGGCCGGCGCGGCGAAGGCTGAGTTCAGTGAAGGTGGTGGTGGCCATGGATCGTCTCCTGGGTCTGGCGTTCTGGGGCCTCCCGTTGAACCCAATATGCGGTGCCGGCCGGCTTTGAGGTAGCTCGCCTGCCGCATAGGTCCGTCCCGGTTATTGCAATGCAGCATGAGCCCGGTTTTCATCATCCGTTAACCTTTATGGGAATCGGCAGTTCGCTTATGCTCGACCGAAGGTCACGGCCGACGACGGTTCGCGTCCCTCTTTCCTTGCCCGGCCGGCCGCCCGATGGTCCGGTCCAGGCCAGCATCCCGACGAGCCTTGCATGTTCCAGAATTTCGACGACATCGCCGATTTCTCCCGCAGTGCCGAGCGCGTCGAACGCTTGCGCTCCAGCTTCGAGGTGGCCGGGATCGACGGCGTCCTCGTGCCGCGCGCCGACGAGCACCAGGGCGAATACATCCCGCCCTCGGCCGCCCGGCTGGAATGGTTGACCGGCTTTTCCGGCTCGGCCGGAAACGCCGTCGTGCTCGCCGACAAGGCGGCGATCCTCGTCGACGGCCGTTATACGCTGCAGGTGCGCTCGCAGGTCGATCTGAACGTCTTTACGCCGGTGTCCTCGGTCGAGACCTCGCTCACGGCCTATCTGAAGCGCGAGGCGCCGGGCCAGCGCATCGGCTTCGACCCCTGGCTCCACACCGTCGCCGAAATCGGGAGCCTGGAAAAGGCGCTCGAAAGCAGCGGCGGCAGTCTTGTTCCGCTCTTCGGCAATCCGATCGACCGTCTGTGGAACGACCGGCCGGCGCCGCCGAAGGGCCGGGCGCTTGTCCAGCCGGACGATGTCGCCGGCAAGCCTGCCGCCGAAAAGCTCGGGATGCTGGCCGAGGCGATCGCAAAGGCCAGGGCCGACGCGACGATTCTCACCGATCCGTCCTCCATCGCCTGGACCTTCAACATCCGCGGCGCCGACGTCGCCCACACCCCGCTTATGCTCGCCTTCGCGATCGTTCGGGCCAGCGGCCGCCCGACGCTCTTCGTCGATCCGCAAAAGCTCGACGACGCCACCCGCGCGCACTTCGAACCGCTCGCCGACCTGTCCGAGCCCGAAGCCTTCGAGGCTGCCGTGAAGGCCGAGGCGAGGAACCGCCGCATCGGCCTCGACCCGCACCTCGGCGCCCAGCGCCTCGGCCAGTTGATCGAGACCGCAGGCACCCTCGTCGAGATGCCCGATCCCGCCCGGTTGCCCCGCGCCATCAAGAACGACGGCGAGATTGCCGGCTCGAAGGCCGCCCACCGCCGCGACGGCGCGGCGATCGCCAGCTTCCTTGCCTGGCTCGATGGCCAGGCGCCCGGCACGATCACCGAGATCGCCGCCGCCGAAAAGCTGGAGGCGTTCCGCGCAACGTTCGGCCGGCGCGATGGACAGGCGCTCCGCGACATCTCGTTCGACACCATTGCCGGCTCCGGCCCGAACGGCGCCATCGTCCACTACCGGGTCAATCGTCAGAGCGACCGCACGCTCGGGGATGGCGAACTGTTCCTCCTCGATTCCGGCGCGCAATATGGCGACGGCACCACCGATATCACCCGCACGATCCCCATCGGCACGCCGACCGACGAGATGCGCCGGAAATTCACGCTGGTGCTGAAGGGCATGATCGCCATCTCGACGGCGCGGTTTCCCAAAGGCACCCGCGGCGTCGATCTCGACCCGCTGGCCCGCATCGCCCTGTGGAAGGCCGGCTGCGACTACGCCCACGGCACCGGCCACGGCGTCGGCTCCTTCCTCGCCGTCCACGAGGGTCCGCAATCGATCTCCCGGCGCGGCATGGCGGTCATCGAGCCGGGCATGATCCTGTCCAACGAGCCTGGCTACTACCGCGAGGGTGCCTATGGCATCCGCATCGAGAACCTGATCCTGACGACGCCGCCCACGTCGATCGAGGGCGGCGACATCGAGATGCTCGGCTTTCAGACGCTGACCTTTGCCCCCATCGACCGCCGTCTTGTCGATCCGGTGCTGCTGTCGTGGCAGGAGACGGCCTGGCTCGACGCCTATCACGCCGACGTCCGCGATCTCCTGATGCCGATGATGGAAAAGGGCGATCGCGCCTGGCTTCGAGCAGCGACAGAAAAAGTCGGCTAGGCCGATCTCCGACAGGCAGTCGTTGCGCAGTCTTCTGGACAATCTGGAATCGCGGACAAAACAGCGTTCTGCCGGATGCCTCGTGCAACTACGTGCATGGCCCTTCGCAAACGATCCGTCGGCAACTTGCGCAAACATCTTCCCTAGCAGGCGGCGCAAAAAAAAAGCCGGGTCGCCCCGGCCTTCGCAATCGATATCGGATTTCGTGGCCCTGCGTCAGCGGCAGACGCGGCGTGGCCCGTGATAGGGCTGATAGGTCCCCGAACGCGCGTCGAACGACCGGAATTTGGCTGCGCAATAGCGATACCACGCTTCCGAACGCACCGGCGGCGAGCCGTAGACTGCTCTTGGCGCGGCACGATAGTAGCGCGGCGCGGGCTCGTAATAGCGTGGCTGGCTGGCAATCGCCGCGCCGATGCCGAGGCCGACGATCCCGCCGAGGACGGCGGCCCCGCCGGTGCCGATACCGCGATGGCGGCGATGGCCGTAGTAGCGCCGTCCGCCATGGTAACCGCGATGGCCGCCATAGTATCCGCGATGGCCGCGATAGCCGCCGCCGCGATAGTACCCGCCGCGATGCCCGCGATAATGGCCGCCGGCCAGAACGACGTTTCCGCCATAGACCTGAGCGTTTGCCGGACTGCTTCCGAGCAATTGTGTGCCGCCGGGCAAGGTGGCCGGAGCGAGAGAAACGGCCAGCACCACGGCCAGCGATTTAGCAGACAAGAATTTGAAGAATCGCATATCGGTCTCCGGACAAATCTCAATTCGTAACATGCACTTAACGATTTTGAAGCTGAATGGCTCCTGAACACGCCGATGTCGGTTCTTCACAGCCGCTTGAACGGGGCCGGGCAAAACCCTCCACCCATCTGCCGAAAGAGGCTGGCGCCGCGCATCGTCGCACACCGCCGCTGGCGCTCTGCCCATGGCTGGACCGTTTCGGCCTGAAACGGAACACAATGCTTCTGTTTTAATACCGCAGGGAGGCCAAAAAGCCGCGTGCGACACTCTGGCGAGGGGTAACGAATTGGGGCATAACAAAAGGTATTCAACCGTCCGTCAGGACGAGAGAGGCTAAACTTTTTTGTGGACTTTCGACATGCAGGCGATTTCGGCGCAAGACATCGTGGACACCGTTCTGGAAGGCTTGATCGTTCTTGACATAAACCTGACCGTCGTCTCCGCGAACAAATCATTCTACCGCATTTTTGATACCAAGGCCGATGAAACGCTTGGGAGTCGTATCTACGATCTCGGCGATGGGCAATGGAACAGCCCCGAATTGCGGCGGCTGCTCGATGAAATTCTTCCGCGGGAGCAAGCCGTCGAGGAATACGAAATCGATCACGTCTTCCCCGGCGTCGGTCGCAAGGTCATCCATCTCAACGCTCGCAAGGTCTGGCGGCAGGGCAACAGCGTCGAGCATATTCTCGTCACGTTCTATGATGCGACCGCGATCTTCGAGGAGCAGTTGAAGGCGGCCCGCGCCGCAAAAATCACCCGAACCATCGTGGACACGATCCGCGATCCGCTCGTGATCCTCGACAATGACCTGAAAATTACCACGGCAAGCCGCAACTTCGTCCGCATGTTCGGCGATGTGGAAGCCGACCTCATCGGCAAGAACATTTTTAACCTGAAGCAAGGGCAATGGGATGTCGATGCCCTTCGCACACTTTTGGAACGGGTCGTTCCGGACGAGGCCCCGTTCGAGGGGTTTCTGGTCGAGGACGATTTCCCCGGCCTAGGGCACCGCGTTTTCAAGCTGAACGCCCGGAAAATTCACGTGCCGGGCAATCATGTCACTCAACTCTTGCTTGCCTTTGAGGACGTGACGGACGCCGTGGCGGCGAATCGCCATAAGGACGTGCTGGCGGCCGAGTTGGCGCATCGGATAAAGAACTCATTGTCGGTGATTTCCGCGTTCGTTTCCTTCGAGGTTCGTCGTGCGGCCGAACCATGCCTTGAAGGTTATCGGGCGATGCAGACCCGCATCAACGCGGTGGCGAGCCTTTACGACGTGATCGCCAAGTCCAGTGCCTTCGGCCCCGTTCATGTTGAACGTTATCTCGACGGGATCGCACAAAGCATGCGTTCAAGCTTGCTGGGACCGGAGGATGCCATTCGAATTGAGGTTGATGCCGAACCTCTCGAAATCATGGCCGACTATGCGGTGCCGATCGGCCTTCTTGCCAACGAACTCGCTACCAATGCAGTCAAATACGCCTTTCCCTCAGGTCGGGGAAGAGTTGTCTTGGGCTTTCGTCGCCGCGACGGGGAGATCATGCTGTTCGTGCAAGACAACGGGGTTGGGTTGGATGCCGCGCAACCGCAACAGGGCAGTTCGGGCATGGGAACGCGCTTCGTGGATTCGTTTGTGCGCCAGATCGGCGGCACCCTGGCTCGTGCGAGTGGTCCATCGGGAACCACTGTGACAGTTCGACTGCCCGCCTCGATCTTGGCCTCTGTTCCGTAACGCAGACTGTTCCCGCCGCGCAATCGTTGGCGAGACTGAATTCGCAATTCCGTTTCGCCACGTTTGCCAAACAACGGACTGCCAACCCGTTCAAGCCGATCCGGGGCCTTCGCCTGTCCTCGAAAAGGCAGGTCGTCCCCGGAAAAGTCAGCTCAGCCCATCCATTTTCGCAGAAAAACCCGTCATACTTGCGCGCTCAGACCTGCGCCCTCAGGCCCTCGCGCCGAGTTTGACCTTCAGGAACGCGATCGTTCGGCTCCAGGCGAGATCGGATGCGGCCTTGTCGTAGCGGGCTGCCGAGGTGTCGTTGTTGAAGGCGTGGTTGACGCCGTCATAGACGTGGATCGTGTGCTCGACCCCGGCCTGTTGCAGCGCCGCCTCGAAGGCGGGGATGCCCGCATTGATCCGTTCGTCGAGCTCGGCATAGTGCAACAGCAGCGCCGCCTCGATCTTCGCCGCATCGGCCGCGTCCGGCTGCCTGCCGTAATAGGCGACGCCCGCGACGAGCTTCGGGTCGGCGACGGCGAGGGTGTTGACCAGCCCGCCGCCCCAGCAGAAGCCGACGGCGCCGATCGTGTCGGTGGTTGAATCCTGGCTCGCCAGCCACTCCCGTGCGGCGACCGCATTGGCAGTTGTCCCGGGCCCGTCAAGCTCGCCGATCATCGTGCGCGCCTTGTCCTCGTCGTCCGGCGTTCCGCCGCTCGGCGACAGGAAGTCCGGCGCCAGCGCGACGAAGCCCTCCAGCGCCACCCGCCGCGCCACGTCCTCGATATGCGGGTTGAGGCCGCGATTCTCGTGGATGACGATCACGCCGGGCAGGGGAGACGAAGCGTCCCCGGACCCTTGGGCAGGCATCGCCAGATAGCCTTTCATCTCGGCCCCGTCGGTGCCGGGGAAGGTGATCGACTTTGTCGTCAACCGCTTGTCGTCCGCCGGCACGATCTCGGCCCTGGCCTTCGAGGCGCCGAGCAGCGGCGCGATGGCCGCCGCCGCCGCGGCCGACCCGGCAAGCCCGGTGAGCTTGCGCATGAAGCCACGCCGGTCGAGTGTCACATGGGTGTATTCGTCATAGGCCGCGATCATCGCCTGGGTGATCTTCGGCGCGTCGTTTCGAATCCGGTCGTCCATCGGTACAGCCTTTCCGCGCGTGTTTCATGGCGTGGCGAAACCGGTCGTCGACCCGCCGACACCGCGCCCTCGATCCAAGATGCCGCATCCGGGCCACGACCGATAGCGTTGGATCGTCCGATCACTCGCTAGTGTTTGGCTTTGAAAACATTAGATTGGGGCCATGACCGACTCACGCAAATCGACCGCGGCGGCAGCCAAGCCGGATGCCCAACCGGGCGGCATCGCCGCGCGCGCCATGGCCGCCCGCGGCGGCCCCGCCGGCAAGGGCACGGCGCCCGACTATCTGTCCGGCCTAAACCAAGAGCAGCGGCTTGCCGTCGAGACCACGGAAGGCCCCGTTCTCGTGCTCGCCGGCGCCGGCACCGGCAAGACGCGCGTTCTCACCACCCGCATCGCCCATATCCTCGCGACCGGCCGCGCCTGGCCCAGCCAGATCCTCGCCGTCACCTTCACCAACAAGGCCGCCCGCGAGATGCGCAACCGCATCGGGCTTCTGGTGGGCGAACAGGTCGAGGGCATGCCCTGGCTCGGCACCTTCCACTCCATCGGCGTCAAGATCCTGCGCCGCCATGCCGAACTCGCGGGCCTCAAATCCAACTTCACCATTCTCGACACCGACGACCAGATCCGCCTGATCAAGCAGCTGATCCGCGCCGAAAACCTCGACGACAAGCGCTGGCCGGCCCGCACCTTCGCCACCATGATGGACGGCTGGAAGAACAAGGCGCTGCGCCCGAAGGACATTCCCGAGGGCGACGCCCGCGCCTTCGCCAACGGCAAGGGCCGTGAGCTTTACGCCGCCTACCAGGATCGCCTCAAAAGCCTCAACGCCTGCGATTTCGGCGACCTCCTGATGCACCCGATCGCGATCTTCCGCGACCACCCCGACATCCTCGCCGACTACCACCGCCGCTTCCGCTACATCCTCGTCGACGAGTATCAGGACACCAACGTCGCCCAGTATCTCTGGTTGCGCTTGTTGGCGCAGAGGTCGGCGAAGCGCACCGACGGCTCGCCCACCTCCCCCTCGTGGGGAGGTCGCGCCGAAGGCGCGGGTGGGGCGCGCGACGACGCTTCTTCTTCGCCCCCCACCCCGTCGCTGCGCGCCGACCCTCCCCGCGAGGGGGAGGGTGAAGAGCTCCTGGCCGCAGGCCGCAAGGGCGACCGCCCGTCGGCCGGTCAGGCCGCGCCCGCGGAGCGAAGCCGCGGAAGCGGCGACAGCGTGAGCGAAAGCCAGCATCAGATCAACATCTGCTGCGTCGGCGACGACGACCAGTCGATCTACGGCTGGCGCGGCGCCGAGGTCGACAACATCCTGCGCTTCGACCGCGACTTTCCCGGCGCCGCCGTTATCCGCCTCGAACGCAACTACCGCTCCACCTCGCACATCCTGGGCGCGGCCTCCCACCTCATCGCCCACAACGAGGACCGGCTCGGCAAGACCCTCTTCACCGACTTCTCCGACCCCGAGCACGACAAGGTCGAGGTCAATGCCGGCTGGGATTCGGAGGAGGAAGCCCGCGCCATCGGCGAGGCGATCGAGGATCTCCAGCGGCGCCACGACCACGACCTCAACGACATGGCGATCCTGGTGCGCGCCTCCTTCCAGATGCGCGAGTTCGAGGACCGTTTCGTCACCATGGGCCTCAACTACCGGGTCATCGGCGGCCCGCGCTTCTACGAGCGGCTCGAGATCCGCGACGCGCTGGCCTATTTCCGCTGCGTCTGCCAGCCCGCCGACGACCTCGCCTTCGAGCGCATCGTCAACACGCCGAAGCGCGGCCTCGGCGACGCCACCATCCGCCTGCTGCATGATTACGCCCGCCAGCGCCAAATTCCGCTGATCGCCGCCGCCGGCGAGATGGTCGAGACCGAGGAGCTGAAGCCCAAGCCGCGCAATGCGCTGCGCCGCGTCGTCACCGACCTCGTGCGCTGGGCGACACTGCTGGAAAGCACCGGTCACACTCAACTCGCCGAGCAGATTCTGGAAGAATCCGGCTACACCGAGATGTGGCAGAACGACCGCTCCGCCGAGGCGCCGGGCCGGCTTGAAAACCTCAAGGAGCTGATCCGCTCCATGGAGGAATACGAGAGCCTTCCGTCCTTCCTCGAACACATCGCCCTCGTCATGGACACCGAGCAGAACGCCGAGATGGACGCCGTCTCGATCATGACGCTGCATTCGGCCAAGGGTCTGGAATTCGAGACGGTCTTCCTGCCGGGCTGGGAGGAGGGGCTGTTTCCCCACCAGCGCTCACTGGACGAAGGCGGCCGCAGCGGCTTGGAAGAAGAGCGCCGCCTGGCCTATGTCGGCATCACGCGGGCCAAGCGCCGGGCCAAGATCTGGTTCGTCTCCAACCGCCGCATCCACGGCCTGTGGCAATCGACCATCCCCTCGCGCTTTCTCGACGAGCTGCCCGAGGCCCATGTCGAGGTGATGGAGGCCAACACCGCCTATGGCGGCTACGGCACGCGAGGCGGACCCGGCGGCATGGGAGGCGGCTACGGCGCCTCGCGCTGGGACGGCGCCGCCGCCTTCACCGAGCGCGCCTACCAGACCCCCGGCTGGAAACGCGCCCAGGCGGCCAAGGCACGAGAGAACGGGAACTCATCCGGCGGCGGCGGCGGCGGCTGGTCCGGTGGCCGCACCCGCGAGATCACCTACGACGCCGAGGTCGGACCCGCCGGTCGCGGCCACAACCAGCCGCCCCGATCCGCCGGCTTCAACTTCAACGCCAACGCCCGCCGCGGCGGTCCGCGCGAGATCGAGGGCGAACTCGCCGCCAGATCCGTCGCCACCGAGGACAGCCGCTTTGCCGCCGGCGACCGGGTCTTCCACCTCAAATTCGGCAACGGCACCGTCGCCCTCGTCGACGGCAACAAGCTGACGGTGGATTTCGACAAGGCCGGGCAGAAGCGCGTGCTGGAAGGGTTCGTCGAGGCCAAGTGAGCCGCGCCAATAGCGCTGGCATCCAACGTCAGCGCAAACACCCTCATCCCCTGCCGGACCTTCTCCCGACTCGGGAGAAGGGGCTGCCTCGACGCCGCGCCTCACATCTGAAAGACGAGCACAACCCACCCCATGGACTACGACGCGATCATCCTCGGCGCCGGCGGCGCGGGCCTCATGGCGGCGGCCACTGCCGGACAGGCCGGCGCGAACATCCTCGTCCTCGACCATGCCGACCGCCCCGGCAAGAAGATCCTCATCTCCGGCGGCGGCCGCTGCAACTTCACCAACCGCGAGACCGACCCCGGCTGCTTCCTCTCGCAGAACCCGCACTTCGCCAAATCCGCCCTGAAGCGCTCCACCCCATGGGATTTCCTCGCCCTCGTCGAGGCCCACGGCATCGCCTGGCACGAAAAGACCCTCGGCCAGCTTTTCTGCGACGGCTCCGCCAGCCAGATCGTCGCCATGCTGCTGGCCGAATGCGAAAAAGCTCTTGCCCAAGGGGGGAGGGTCGACATCCGCCTCTCCACGCAAATCGGCGAAATCACCCACACGGACGGCCGCTTCCACGTCGGCAATGCCACCGCCGGAAACCTCGTCATCGCCACCGGCGGCCCGTCGATCCCGAAGATGGGCGCCACCGGCATCGCCTACGAGATCGCCGAACGCTTCGGCCTGAAGGTCATTCCCCCGCGCCCCGCGCTGGTGCCCTTCACCCTCGGCCCCGAGGAGATGCTGTTCCGCGAGATCTCCGGCGTCGCCTGTCCGGTCGTCGCCCGAGCCCGCGACAAAGCCTTCGCCGAAGCCGCGCTGTTCACCCACAAGGGCCTCTCCGGCCCGGCCATCCTGCAGATCTCGTCCTACTGGACGAAGGGCGACACGATCGCGCTCACCGTCCTCGAAGGCGCCGCCGAGAAGCTCCGCGACGCCAGGCGCCGCATGCCCCGCGCCTATTTGAAGGCCGCACTCGCCGAACATCTCCCGAACCGCCTCGCCGAAGCCCTCGCCACCCGCATCGGCCTGCAAAACCCGCATGACCGCTCCCCTGGGCGCTCCCCCGGGCGCGCCCTGGCCGACACCCCCGACCGCGACCTCGATCGCGCCGCCGAGATCCTCCAAAACCTCACCTTCCGCCCCACCGGCACGGAAGGCTTCGCCAAGGCCGAAGTCACCGCCGGCGGCATCGACACGAACGCGCTGTCCTCCAAAACCATGGAGGCCCGCACCATCCCCGGCCTCTACGCCATCGGCGAAGCCGTCGACGTCACCGGCTGGCTCGGCGGTTACAATTTCCAATGGGCGTGGTCGTCAGGCGTGGCGGCGGGAAGGGCGATTGGGGCGGGGCGGGGGTGACGGCGATCGCGGCGGGGCAGGGGACCTTTGCCGGGACAGAAATCACGAAGTCGGCCAGCAACAACCGGCCGCCACCAACATCTTCAAGCGAGCCGCAAACCTCGAAGCTTCGTCATCCTCGTGCGCAGCACGGGGACCCATGCCGCGACCCGGCCGCCGCCGCTCCGCCAAGGGAGATGCGCAATTTCGTCACCTGATCATCCGCCCCAAACGCACCGGCGTGGATCCCCGTGCTGCGCACGAGGATGACGAAGCAGGGGAAGTCGACTGGACAGCCTGCAACGCCGAACCGGCATCAACCAAGTTCTATCTCGCGCTCATCGAGGGGCGCCGCGCTTCACAACATGTCCACCCGCCCGACGTCGGGAATATACTTTCCGCTCGCGATGTCGTTGAGCATGCCCCACGCGTCCCCCGCCTGTGGATACTCGCGACGGTCCTTGATCAATTGCAGCGTCGCCTTCGCCTCTTCGGGCAGGATCGCCAGTGTCGAAAAGGCCGCGTTCATGCGGACTTGCGGGTTGGTATGGTCGAACAACGGCCTGAGGGCATGCCGCTGGTCGCCCTCACGCGATTTCAATTCGTCTTCGATGGCGGTGTATTCCCGGAACAGGCGATTGTAGCGCCGCGTATCACCGATGATGACGGCGTCGTCCTGATCGATGCTCAGCGCGGTGAACCGCGCGACGAGGTCTTGTGTCGATACCGGTTTCAGATCGCGTTTCATTTCAGCAATCCCTCCTCGCGCAATCGTTCGAGGCCGCGATCGTCGAACGCCTCGCGACATGAGCATCAATCAGCCGCCCCTCGCCACTTCGTCATCCTCGGCCGCAGGCCGGGGACCCATGCCGCGACGAATCAGGCGCCGCTCCGCCAAAGGAAATCCGCCATTCTGTCACGAACCAATCTGCGCCAACCTCTCCGCAATTATTCTTCGCCCGCTCACGAATCAAAAACGGGAACGCACAGCGATCACAAGAAAAATTTTGCATTAGGTCACAAAAGCATCAACCTCATTCGGCTTCGTAGTTCGCAATCTGCCGGAGAAATTTATCCGGCCGCAAAGAGTCATAATCCGATAGTTCGCTTTATGGAACAAACAACGAATATGCCGATTGCGGCTCGACGCGAGGCAGCTAATGGCTTGACTATGATCTAGCGAGCCAACGATAATTGAGGACGATCTAATTACAAGTTTCAACAACCAAAATAATTATGGCAGCCTATCTTGCAGTTTGAGTACACTTCGCCACAGACAGAATTCGAAAATGCGGTTGGCGGATTTTATTGTATAAACGCTTTCGGAACGATCGCGAGTAGAGACGATGAGCGATTCATCGATTTTCTTCAAAAAGCTGAAGTTCCTCCGCGAGTTAGCGTATATATCGACTCATCAGGAGGAGATGTGGAGACTGCAATAAATATGGGAAGAATCCTGCGTGAAAATTGGTTTTCTACCTACATAGGACATTACGTTCTGGATCACGATGTCGACAGTGATATTATAAGAGCAAGGAAGAGGATTTCTGGTCAGTGTATGAGTGCAGCTACATTACTCTTCATTGGCGGAAGGCTGCGCTATCTCACGCCTGAAGATCGTTTTATAAGAAGGCTGCGCTATCTCACGCCTGAAGATCGTTTGGCGTCCATCAGTTCTCGTTTCGAAATCCGTCACCCGCGCATATTGGGCGATCTCAAATTTTGTCGGCGAAGATCGCAAGATATGTCGCCGACATGGGGATCGATGCAGATTTCCTGACTATTTCCTCCGAAACAAATGCGGATACGATCCAGCTTCTGCATCATGATGTTCTGCGTCGTCTTCGGGTTTTTACGGGAGGTGAAACTTCTGTAACTTGGTCTTTACAGTCAGCTGGGAACGCATTCTATGTCCGTGGTGAACGCGACAATCTCTACGGCCACCATAAAATGCTTCTTGGCTTTATAAAGCCAACCGGTTTCTTCGTCTACGCTGTCATCGAGTCTCAAGGACGCGAACGCGAACTCATGAACTTCCCACTCGTAGAGCTTGTTATCGGCATGGACGAAGGTGAGGTGATCGATATTTCAAACAGATGCGACAGAGTTATCGAGGGAATCTACACGAATATCCATACGTCAGTTTCTGACGCGGAGGCACAGGCCATTGTAAAGTCTGATGGGTTTGGACTACGCATACGCGGCGGGCCGTATGCGGACATGTTTCTTGGCGTTGGTCCAATGTCAAATAAGGGCGGCGAGCAAATGATCGCGGCTTTCTTTTATAATTTGAGCTAACGCTAACGACAGATTTTCGCCTACCATTCCAGGCTGATTGCTAACGGCCGATTAAAGTGTCGGTTTGTGCTGCCCAAGGCCAAAAAATTCGTCCCGCTCCAAAAAAGAAATCCCCACCCCCATGACCCTCCCGCATAATCCTCTCACCGCCGGCCCTTGACCGGGCACGAATGATCACCGGGATCGTTCGGGGGCTGGCGGGCGGCGTCTGCGGTGTGGCCTCTTCCGGAGGGGTTCGCATCCCGGACGACCCTGAGGCACCGCCGGCCCGTCGCCTACTATGGGGCGTCTGCGGATCGGTCCGCTTGAGTGGGGCGAAAGCCCTGCGAAGCGTCGGCTGCCATTGGGGCCTTCATCCGAACCGCTGGTGACGGCGAGGGTGGGGGCAGCCGCCGGACGGATCGGACAAGGCGGCTGACGACCGCCAAACCCGAGCCAGACGGCGCCCGATGCATCGGGGTCGCATAAACGTCGCGCGGCACGCCGGAGGTGGACCGCATTACTTAAACTTACGGAGGTCCGCCTCCGGCGTGCCGCCGCCCGCCTTCGCATCGAAGGACGGACGGCCGAAGAACCGTTCCGCCCGCGGCCGAAAGGCCACCGGCGAACCTCATGCCCCGGCCGCATCGCGGCGCGGGAACGCCTTCGCGCGCCCTCCAACAGGCGAAAGCGCCGAAGCCGCTTCTTCTCCCGAATCGGGAGAAGTGGCCGGCAGGCCGATGAGGGCTTCATAGGGCGCCTTGGGTCCCGGCAGGGGGGATAAGAGCTTCGGGATGAGGGCTTCGTCAAGCGCGCCACACCCGGCGAGACCGGGTTCAGAACCGGTACGCCCCGCCGAAAACCCGAAACGGCAAAACCCGAAAAGCCACGCAAAATTCGTTCGCAACCCTTTCAATTGCCGAGAGGGAATGAAATAGAAGACGCATCCTTCCCGCCCGTTTCCGCAACGTCCAGAATCAAGCCCGATCATGTCCGTCGATGTCACGCCCGCCGAATCCGCTGCGCTTACCGCACGCGAGGAGGAGGCGCCGCCGGATCGTGAGGTCGGGCTGCCGGTCATGTTGCTGCTGGCGCTGATCGTCGGCATCGTCGCCGGCCTCGGCGCCATCGTCTTCAAATACCTCATCGCCTTCATCTCGAACCTGGCCTTCTACGGCAATGTCAGCTTCGATCTGAACCCCAATGCCTACGGTCCGCCGAGCCCCTGGGGCATGGGCATCATCCTGGTGCCGGTCCTCGGCGGCCTGATCGTCGTCTGGCTGGTGAGGCGCTTTGCGCCCGAGGCCAGGGGCCACGGCGTGCCGGAGGTGATGTTCGCGATCTATCACGCCAACGGCAACGTTCGCGGCATCGTCGCGGTGGTGAAGTCGCTGGCCTCGGCGATCTCCATCGGCACCGGCGCCTCGGTCGGCCGCGAAGGCCCGATCATCCAGATCGGCTCGTCCTTCGGTTCGACCTTCGCGCGTTACCTTCGTCTCATTCGCCCGCAAAAAATCACGCTTCTGTCGGCCGGCGCCGGCGCCGGCATCGCGGCGACCTTCAACACCCCGCTCGGCGGCGTGCTCTTCGCCTCGGAAGTGCTGCTGCCGGAAATCTCGACCCGCACCTTTCTGCCGGTCGTCGTCGCCACCGCCACGTCCACCTACGTCTACCGCCTTGCCATGGGCATCGAATCGGCCTTCATCGTGCCGCTGTCGAGCCTGCCGACCGAGAGCGTCGTCAACGGCGCCGAGATCGTTCTCGCTGCGCTGCTCGGCGTCGTCATGGGCTTTGCCGCCTGGGCCTTCGTCAAGCTGCTCGCCTGGTCCGAGGACGTCTTCGACGATTCGGGGCTCAACCCCTACGTCCAGAACGTCATCGGCATGCTCTCGGTCGGCGTCATGGGCTATCTGTTCTTGATGGCATCCGGGCAGTACCACGTCTATTCGGTGGGCTATTCGACCATCCAGGGCGTCATCGACGGCAACACCGGCGGGCTGCTTTTGCTGCTGGCGCTGTTTGCCGGCAAGCTGGTCGCGACCTGCCTGTCGCTCGCCTCGGGCGCGTCCGGCGGCATCTTCTCGCCGAGCCTGTTCATGGGCGCGACGCTGGGCGGCGCCGTCGGCCTCGTCGGCAACCATGTCCTGCCGGGTTCGAATCTCAGCGTGGAAACCTTCTCGATCATCGGCATGGGCGCGATGGTCGGCGGCGCCACCTCGGCGGCGATGACGGCGATCGTGATGATCTTCGAGATGACCCGCGACTACGAGATCATCCTGCCGCTGGTCATTGCGGTGGCCATCGCCATCGGGGTCCGGCGCTCGCTGGTCGTCGCCGACATCTACACGATCAAACTGCGCGCGAGAGGCCGGCCGATCCCGACCGACCGGACCACCAACATGTTCCTGGTCCAGCCGGTGAGCGAAGTGATGGAAACCACCTTCGAGGTTCTGAACCAGTCGATGACCGTGCAGGATGCCCTCAAGCGCATCGACGTCGAGACGACGCGGGTGATCCTGACCGACGGCACCCGCATCACCGGCTTCGTCCGCTTCGGCACGGTCCCCTATCGGGCGGACCGCTTCGCCAGTCAGACATTGGCGGACATCGGCTCCTCGGAGTTCATCATCGCCTCGACGCTCAACAATCTGAACACCGTCGTCACCCGCATGAACCGGCGCAACCGCACCTATGCGATCGTCTGCAAGGAAGCCCGCGGCGTACCGCGCCCCGAGGACATCGCCGGCATCATCAGCCGTGAGGAGATCGCCCAGGCCGTGGTGAAGAACCATTACGGGTAAGCCGGGCGGCCATTTCGGTGTTGCGGCAGGTTCATTTGCCGGGCGCCCTGATCGCGCGTCCCGCCCGTTCCGGGCGCGGCAGCTTTTCATGGGCCTCGGCTGCCGTGACGACGCGTTGAAACGTCTCGGCGGGGAAGGGCGTGACCTTCGGCGTGTCGCCGCGCTGATCGATCGAAAGCGACAGGCTTTCCAGCGTCGCCGCGCACCAGCCGTCGACATGGCGCAGTTCCTGAAAGACGTGCAGGCGCTTTTCGTCGAAGCCGAGGATCTGCGCCGTGACCTTCACCGTCGCGCCGGGCGGCACTTCGCGCAGGTAGCAGACATGGGTCTCGGCCGAATAGGTCGTGAAGCCCGTGCGCGCCCGATAGGTTTCGCCCAGACCCATCGCATCGAGCAGCCCGTCGATGCCCGCGTCGAACAGGACATGATAATAGGCGAGGTTCAGATGACCGTTGTAGTCGATCCATTCCGGCTTCAACATCATCTCGCCGGAGACGAACGGGGCCGCCGGCGGAACGTTCGGGGGCGCGGCGAAGGTGGCCGTCGGCGAAACATTCGATCCGGATGACGGCGTATCGTTGGTCATGAGATTCCGGCCCTGCATTTCTGTGTGATATCGTCCGCAGGAGGCCTGTGCGCGGCGTCTCTGTCAAATGCGGATGCGGTGTCGGCGGGGCTCGACCTTCGGGTCACGATCAATGGGAGGGTTTCATGGCATTGGCCGACATTCTGGCGGCGCGGCCGGCGCGGCGAGCAGGCATCGGGACGGCGGTGCAGGTGTTGAAGCAGCGCTTCGGCGAGCGTGTCGTCACCGGCGAAGACGTGCGCCGCGCCCACGCCCATTCGACGACCTATCTGCCCAACCAGATGCCCGACGCTGTGTTTTTCGCCGAGAAGGAGACGGAGGTGCAGGCGTTGGTGGAGGTGTGCGGCGCGTACGAGACGCCGATCGTCGCCTTCGGCACCGGATCGTCACTGGAGGGCCACGTGAACGCGCCGGAGGGCGGCATCTCGGTCGACCTGTCGAAGATGGACAAGGTGCTGTCGGTCAACGCCGAGGATCTCGACTGTACGATCGAGCCGGGCGTCACCCGCGAGGCACTGAACGCGCATCTGCGTGACACCGGCCTGTTCTTCCCGATCGATCCGGGCGCCAACGCCTCGCTCGGCGGCATGGCCGCGACCCGCGCCTCGGGCACCAATGCGGTGCGCTACGGCACCATGCGCGACAACGTCATCGGGCTGACCGCCGTGATGGCCGACGGCAAGATCATCCGCACCGCGCGGCGCGCCAGGAAGACCTCGGCCGGTTACGACCTGACGCGGCTGCTCGTCGGCTCGGAGGGCACGCTCGGCATCATCACCAGGCTGAACCTGAAGCTCTACGGCATTCCCGAGACGATTCTTTCGGGCGTCTGCGCGTTCCCGAGCGTCGAAGCGGCGTGCGACGCGGTCATCCAGACGATCCAGACCGGCATTCCGGTCGCCCGCATCGAGCTGCTCGATGCCCTGTCCATGCAGGCGGCGATCGCCTATTCGCAACTCGACCTTCAGGCCCGGCCTTCGCTCTTCGTCGAGTTCCACGGCTCGCCGGCCTCGGTCGCCGAGCAGGCCGAGATGTTTTCGGCCATCGCCACCGACCATGGCGGCGGGCCGTTCGAGGGGGCCGAGAAGACCGAGGACCGGGCGCGGCTCTGGAAGGCGCGGCATGATTTCTACTGGGCGGCGCTGGGGCTGCGTCCCGGTGCCAAGGGCATCGCCACCGATGTCTGCGTGCCGGTGTCGCGGCTGGCCGAATGTATCGCCGAGACGCAGGCCGATATCGACGAAGCGGGCCTCGTCGCGCCTATCGTCGGCCATGTCGGCGACGGCAATTTCCACGTGACGCTGCTGCTCGACATGGAGGCGAAATCCGAGATCGACGCGGCGGAAGCCTTCATGGCGCGGCTCGCCGATCGGGCGGTCGCGATGGACGGCACCTGCACCGGCGAACATGGAATCGGTCAGGGCAAGCGCTCCTATCTGCGCCGGGAACTCGGCGACGCGGTCGACGTCATGCAGACGATCAAGACGGCGCTCGACCCGAAGAACATTTTCAATCCCGGTAAAATCCTGCCCTGAGACCGGTTTGCCGCGCGGGATCGACCCGGCGCGAGAAGCACGAACCAGGGCGAGGCGGGCGCGGCAACGTCCTGATGGCGAAGCAAAAATCCCGTTCGTTCGGGCGGCAGCCTTGGTGTTTGCTCGGGGCGCGGATCACACGACGGTCACAACCCGCGCCATTTCGATCCATTCGGTCAAGACGCAGGCAAGGGCTTCATTCTATACTCGGTCTCGTATCCCGGCATATCGTCATGTAATTCGTGACGAATATCGATCGGAGACAATTGAGGAAAGGACCCCGGTCTGGTCAGAGCCTTCGTCCTCATCGGCGGACTTCTCGTCCTCGCGCTCGTCGGCGCGGTGGTGGCGCCGTATTTTATCGACTGGACGGCCTATCGCGACGATTTCCAGCGCGAGGCGACGCGCATCCTCGGCCGCGACGTGGTGGTCAAGGGTGAAGCCTCGGCGCGGCTCTTGCCGTTTCCGTCGGTGACTTTTCAGGACGTGGAAGTCCTGGGCAAGGACGGCCAGCCGCTTTTGACCATCGACCGCTTCCGCATGGACGCCGAACTGGCGCCCTATCTGTCGGGCGAAATCCTGATCTACTCGATGGCGCTCGACCATCCCACGCTGCGCGTCCCGATCGCCGAGGACGGCGCGATCGGCTTCGTCGTCGAGCGGCCGTCGATCCCGACCGGCGCGCGGGTCGTTCTGGAAAAGGTGCTCGTCAATGACGGCGCGATCACCATCGACAACGCCGCGACCGGCCGAAAGACTAAGCTGACCAACGTCGCGGCCACGCTCTCGGCCGATTCTCTCGGCGGGCCGTTCAACGGATCGGGGACGCTGACGCTGCTCGGTGCGCCGGTCGGCTTTGCCCTCTCGACCGGCGTCGAGCAGCCGGACGGTTCGATGCCGCTGCGCATCGAGACCGATCACCCGCGCCTCGACGCGGCCCTGACCATCGACGGCAAGGTCGCCGTCGATGCAGGACGCCCGCGCTTCACCGGCACCGCCATGCTGGCGCGGCCGTTGCCGAAGACGGCGCCGACGGACGCGGCGGGCGCCGATCCGTTTCGTGTTGCCGCGGGGGACACTGCCGAAAAGACGGGCTCGGGCGACGATGCGTCGACGGCTGATCTCCTGCCGATCAGGGCCACGGGCAATCTGGCGCTGACGCCGGAAGCCGCCGATCTCACCGACATGCGCGTCCAGGCGGGGGCGGGGCAGCAGCCCTACGTGCTGACCGGCAAGGGCGAACTCAAGCTCGGCGCGGTGCCGCGTTTCGCCTTGACGCTCACCGGCGAACAGGTGGATGTCGACGCTCTGGCCGGCGCGCCGGACGCCGGACCGCTGTCCGCGCCGGGCCCCGATTTATCGCCGACCGTCGCTTCAGCGCCGCTCGATCTGGCCTCGCGTCTCGAAGCGGTGCGACGGCTTCTGACCGATGTGCCGCGGCCGACCATCCCTGGCACGGTTTCGATATCGCTGCCGGTCGTGACCGCCGGCGACACCACCATTCGCGATGTTGCCTTCACCGCCAGCCCGATCGACGACGGCTGGGCGCTCGACCGCTTCAGGGCGGAACTGCCAGGCCGCACCTCCTTCGAGGCAAACGGCCTCGTCGCCCTCGACGACGCTTTCGGATTCAAGGGTGATTTGTTGGTGGCATCGGCTCAGCCGTCGGGTTTTTCGGATTGGTTGTCCGGCCGGATCGACCCCTCCGTGCGAGCCTTGTCGCGCGCCGGGTTTTCGGCCAAGGCCGAAATTGGCCCGAACCGCCAGGTCTTCGACGACCTCGAGATCGACGTCGGCGGCAATAGCTTGACCGGGCGGCTGGAGCGCGCCGAGGCGAACGGCGCCACCAGTCTTTCTGCGGCGCTTGAGGGCAAGGCGATCGATCTCGACGCGCTGACCGCCTTGTCCCGGCTCTTTACCGGACGAAGCGGCTCGATCGCCGAGGCGGACAGTTTCGACGTTTCGCTGAAGGCCGGGCCGGTCACCCTTGGCGACGCGTCCGCAGACCGGGTCGACGCGAATGTGAGCTATGACGGCAACCGCCTGCAGATCGGCAAGCTCGAGGTGGCAGGTCTTGCCGGCGCGACGATCACCGCCGTCGGCGGGCTTTCCGACGTCGCCGGCGACGCCAAGGGGCAATTGAAGTTGTCCCTCGACGCGTCGAAGCCGGAGGAGTTCTTCGCGTTTCTGTCGGACCGCTATCCGGGCATTCCGGTCCTGGAGGCCGTGACCGACAAGGCCCGGCGCCTTGCGCCGCTGAAGCTTTCCGGGGAAATGCGAACCCTCGAACCGCGCGAAGAGGGGCGGCACCCGAGCGCCCCGCAAGGCCAGAACGGGGAGGGGCCGACGGCTACGCCGTCGCTCTTCGTGCGCCTTGACGGAACCGCCAACGGCTCGAAGATCGATCTGTCGACGACCATCGAGAACGGCTTTTCGGCCATGGCGAAAAGCGGCCGTTTCGGTCTCGACCTCCGGCTCGAAAACGACGAGCCCACTGTGCTGCTCTCGCAGCTGGGCCTTTCGGCGATCGACATCGACGCGCCGTCGCCGCTGGAGGCGGAACTGTCGTTGTCGGCCGCGGCGACCGGGCCCATCGTGACGACGGCGAGCCTGCGCGCGCCGGGCAGCGAGGCGAGCATCGACGGCACGATGACGGTGATGCCCGGCGGCATCACCGGTGCCGATCTGTCGCTGTATCTCAGCAGCGAGGACGCCGCGCCCTGGCTTTCGACGGTCGCCGTCGATCTCGGTCAGCCGCTCGACGGGCTGCCGGTCGACCTCACCAGTTCGGTGGTGTTCGACAAGGGTGATTGGCGCCTCGCCGGACTGCGGGGCACGGTCGCCGGCACCGCAATCGCGGCCGCTCTCGACAAGCCGGCGGGAAAGCCGGTGACGGGGAAACTGCATCTTTCGGAGTTCTCGCTGCCCTGGCTGTCGGGGCTCGTCTACGGTCGTGCCTACGGGGCAGACGGCGGTTCGCAAGGCGTGGCCGAAAACGCGTCGGGCTGGTCGAAGGCGGCCTTCGGCAAGAGCCGTCTGCCGACCATCCCCTATTCGCTCGCCTTCGATGCCGATCGCCTGGACCTCGGCGGTGCTTTCGTCGGCAATGTCACCGCGCGGCTGATCGGGGCGCCCGATGCCTTGACCTTCGAGGATGTCAGCGGCACCATCCCAGGCGGCAGTCTGGACGGCCGACTGGTGCTGCGCAACGCCGGCGGCGTCGGCGGCTTGACCCTCGACGCCGCGACCGACACGCTTGGCTTATCGGCAATCTGGCCGAAGCTTGCGGCGAACGATATCGAGGCGACGCTCGACGGCACCGTCCGGCTCGACGGCACGGGACAATCCTATGCGGCGCTTCTCGCCGGCCTCACGGGAGCCGGCAAGGTGAGCGTCTCGAACGCCGTGGTGCCCGGCATTCCCGAACAGCTCTTCGGGCCGCTTCTCGCCGCCGCCGATTCGGAGGGGTTCAAGCCGGACGGCGGGACGGAACCTGCCTTGGCCAAGCTCTCGGCGGACCGCAGCTTCGATCTGCCTTCGGTCGAATCGGCCTTCTCGGTGACCGCCGGCAAGGCGCGTTTCGCGCCGGTCTCAGTCATCCATGGCGGCGAGTCGCTGACGATCGGCGGCTTGCTCGATCTGGCGACGCTGGCGATCTCCGGCGATCTGAAGCTTGCGATCGATCCGGGCCTCGATCGGGTCGACGGCGCATCACCGATCGTCGATTACGCGCTCGCCGGTTCGCTGTTTGCGCCGACGCTTCGCGCCGACGTGACGCCCTTGTCCAACTATCTGTCGGTGCGGGCGCTGGAGCGCGAGCAGGCGCGGGTGGAGGCATTGCAGGAAAGCTTGCAGGAGACCTTGCGCCTGCGCCGCGAGGCGCGGTTCTACCGCTGGCGCGAGCGCAAGGCCCAGGAGGTCGCGGACGCTCGGCGCGCGGCGCAGGAAGAGCAACGCAAGGCCGCCGAGGAAGCTGTCCGGGCCGAGGCCGAGGCCGAGGCCCAGGCGGCGGCGGATGCGGCGCGCCAGAAGGCTGCGAGCGAAGCCGCGGCGGCCGAAGCGGATGCCGCCCGGAAGCGGCAGGACGAAGCCGCGGTTCGTCGCGCCGAACAGGGGCAAGCCGCCGCGGCGGCGCGTCGCCAGCGCGAAACGGACGCCGCCGGCCAGGCGCCGACCCCGACGCGCGGCAACCGGCCGGGCAACTCCGATGGCAGCGGAAAAAGCGGCGGCAGCGAGGGCGGAAACGGGGCCGGCGGCGGGGACGGCAACATCGATTTCGGCAATGTCGGTGTCCCGAAGCCCAAGGATCCGCCGGTGAGCTATCCTTCGCTGCCCGGTGTCTTCAATCCGCTGCAGGTGCCGTTCTCGCAATGATGACGGTCGATGTGAAGCGGGAACGCGAAGCGGCGGTCGGTCTGGATCGGTCCGTCGCCCGGTGGTTCTGCGAAACGCCTTTCGAAGCTAGCCCTCGATCCGGCCGAGCGCATCGGCAAGGATGAAAAGCCGGATCGCCGAGGAGAGGTTGGTGGCGGGATCGCGACGCTCGTCGATCTCCGCGACGAGGGCCGCAAGCGCCATGTCGCGCTCGGCCGCGACGAAGCGGAGCCGCTGCCAGAAGGCATCCTCGATGCTGATCGAGGTCTGGTGCCCGCGTATGGCCAGCGAGCGCTTCACGATCATGTGTCGCGGTTCGATCCGCGCGACGCTGCATCGGCGTTGAGGTCGGGGGCTGCGTCGGTTTCGGAGGGGCCGTCTGAATTGCGCGGGCGGTCGAGCCTGGCGGCCGACAAGGTGCGTTCGGCGCGTCGGCGCTCCGTGGCGGCGAGGGTTCTGAGTTCAGCCGGCATTCCGAACCTCACCCGGTTGTCCTCGGCCTCCCGTTCCTTGCTCTTGCGGGCGGCCTGTTTGCGGGCTCGGCGCAGATTGACGATGTCGGTCATGGCAACCAGTCCCCAAGGCAAACGTATCGAGTTCGCGGCAATAGGCTACAGAACCTCAACGCGATGCGGCTTCAAAACCAAATCCCACAGCCAAAATCAGGATCGGGTGTCGTCGAGCCGATTCACCGTGCGTCGGTCAGGGCTTCTTGCGGAACGCATCGAGTGAGACGACGTCGGCGTCTTTCTTGTCGCCGGACTTGTCGGCGTCGCCGGCATCCTTGTCGCCCTTTTGCGCTGAGGCGCCGGGCTTGGCCTTGGCCGGCAGCTTGGTCGGCGTCGAAGAGGTGGGGGAAATCTGCGTCGACTTGCTGTCCGCCTCGATGGCCGTGCCGTCGCCCTCGGTCTGTTCGTTGGCCGCGTCCATGCCGCGCACGTCGAATTCGAGCTCGAAATTCACCGCCGGGTCGTAGAAGCCCCGGATCGCCGCGAAGGGCACGAGCAGGCGCTCGGGGATGTCGGAGAAGGACAGGCCGACCTCGAAGGAGGCCTCGGTGACCTGCAGGTCCCAATACTGGTGCTGGATGACGATGGTCATCAGCTCCGGGTACTTTTCGCGCAGGCGCGAGGAAATCCGGACGCCCGGCGCCGAGGTGAGGAAGGTGATGAAGAAATGGTGGTCGCCCGGCAGACCGGTCTTCACGACCTCGCCGATGACCTTGCGGATCACGCCGCGCAAGGCCTCCTGCGCGAGAACGTCGTACCGGATGTGATCCTGACCCATGCTGCCCCGTGATTGTCGCCGATTCGCGAACGCTTCAGGTGCGCGAAAACGATCCGGACACACCGCAAAAAAGTGGAGGCTTCTGTTGCCAGGCGCCTCCGGGCCCCGCCTAAGAGTGCGAACCCTCAGGACTTGAATTGAAGCGATCGCACAGCTTACGCTGCGAGACGTGCTTCCGCATAGTTGTCGTTTGCAACTATAAAAAGGCCCGATAACGGCGGAACCATGCCGAGCAAAAGTCCGATCTTTACGCCCTCGTCGATCCTATTTCGCCCCCGCCTGAACCCATCGCCAACCGGCGGCGATGGGTTCAGGTGGAGGCGCCGGGTACCGCCCCCGGGTCCGAAAGGTTTATTACATCGGCCGTTTATCGCCATAGCCGATCGGATGACCGGCACCCCCGATTATAAGGAGGATAACTGCCCGTGAAAAGGCGTGGTGCTTCCGAAAGGCGACGAAATCGGCCACAGTGGCCCTAAGAGCAACCCGTGGAGGTGGTCATGGACTATTTAGCCAAGGTGAAAGAGTACAATCCGAAGGCGGACGAGGAGCGCGTCAAGCGCCTCCAGAAGCGTCTGGCCCTTGTCCTGAACAAGCGCGATACGGCCTCGGTCGCCGCGAGCGATCCCAAGGAAGTCGAGCGCGCGTGCGCCTGGGTGCAGAAAGCCTGTTCGGTCTCGGCCGACGAGGCCAAGGGGGCGGTTGATTCGGCGCTGACGCAGATGAAGGACGAGCGGCTCAAAAGCCGCCTCGTGGTGTATTATCTTGCCGCCGATCATCTCGGAAAGCTCGCGCAGCTTTGACGGCGACGTCGCGGTCGAATTCGCTCGACCGACCCCGGTTCGTCGGGTAGGGCGCCAGTTCGCCGTTCGGGCTCCTCGCGGTGCGGCCGACGGTGGCGCCGCGCCCGAACGGCACGAATTCAGCGATGCAAGAGGAGAACCGGTTCCGTCGGGCCGGGGAGGAAAGTTTGCGGCAATATCTCGACCTGATGGATCATGTGTTGACGAACGGGATCGATCGCGGCGACCGGACCGGGACCGGCACGCGATCCGTCTTCGGCCACCAGATGCGCTTCGACCTGTCGGAGGGCTTTCCGATGGTGACGACCAAGCGGCTGCATTTCCGCTCGATCGTCCACGAGCTCCTGTGGTTCCTGAAGGGCGACACCAACATCGCCTACCTCAAGGAGAACGGTGTCAGGATCTGGGATGAATGGGCCGACGAGAACGGCGACCTCGGTCCGGTCTATGGCGCACAGTGGCGGTCCTGGCCGGACTATCACGGCGGCACGATCGATCAGATCGCCGGCGTCGTCGAGGCGATTCGCAGGACGCCCAATTCGCGGCGGCTGATCGTTTCGGCCTGGAACCCGGCTCTGGTCGACGAGATGGCCCTGCCACCCTGCCATTGCCTGTTCCAGTTCTACGTCGCGGACGGCAAGCTGTCCTGCCAGCTCTACCAGCGTTCGGCCGACATTTTTCTGGGCGTGCCCTTCAACATCGCCTCCTATGCGCTGCTGACGGCGATGGTCGCGAAGGCTGCGGGGCTGAAGCCCGGCGACTTCGTTCACACGCTGGGCGACGCGCATCTTTACGCCGACCATTTCGAGCAGGCGCGGCTGCAGCTCACCCGCGAGCCCCTGCGGCTGCCGACACTGATGCTGAATCCGGTGATCGACGACCTCTTTGCCTTCCGATTCGAGGACATCGCGCTCGACGATTACGAGGCGCACGCGCACATCAAGGCGAAGGTCGCGGTTTGACGGACGCCGATGGCCCCGTTGCACCGCGCATCGTCGTCGTTGTCGCCATGGCGGCGAACGGCATGATCGGTCGGAACGGCGAGATGCCCTGGCGGGTGCCGAGCGACCTCAAGCGCTATCGTCGGCTGACCATGGACAAGCCGATGATCATGGGCCGCAAGACCCTCGATTCCATCGGCAGGGTGCTCGATGGCCGCGACACCATCGTGCTGACACGTTCGCCCACGGTTCCCTACGAGGACGCGCTGGTCGCCGGGTCGCCTGAAGAGGCATTGTCGCTCGCCCGCACGTCTGCGAAAACACGCGGTGCAGACGAGATCGTGATCGCCGGGGGAGCAGAGATCTATCGCCTGTTGCTGCCGTCGGTCGATCGGCTCTACGTGACGCGGATCGAGGCGGAACCGGAGGGTGACACGCGCTTTCCGCCGATCGATCCTTCCGTTTGGCGGCTGTCCCTTGACGAACGTTGCGAAACCGGAGCCAAGGACAGTGCGGCGACGCGGTTTCAGGTCTACGAGCGGATCGTCGGCGGGGCTGTTTGAGATCGAAACGGGCCTTTTGGTCCGGCATGCCGTAAGAGTGGGGGACCGCGGCGCCGGTCATGCGCTCGTTCACCATCCCGAAACGCGGCCTGGACGATTTGGCCGCAGTCGCGTTGAAAGCGGTTTTGGCAATTCTTATAAGGGTTCAAGTGCCTTCGCGCCGAAGAGGAGGGCGGTGCTTGCCCGCAGCGCCGCAGGACAAGGCGCACATACTCGTCGGTCGGCGGTTCTCGTCGATCGGCCCATTTCGTCTATTGGAAGGAATTCGATGCCCTGGAGCAATCAGACTGGCAACGGCGGCTGGAAAGGCGGCGGTGGCAATGGGGGAGGCCCCTGGGGTCAGCGTCCGCAACCGCCGCGTCCCGGCGGGAGCGGCGGCGGTTCGCCGGATCTCGAGGACATTCTGCGCCGTGGGCAGGACCGGTTGCGGCGGGCGATGCCCGGCGGCGGTGGCGGCGGCAGTCTCGGTGGCAACGGTCCGGCCGTGATGGGCTGGGGCATCCTGATCGTCGTGGTCGTCGCGGTGCTCTGGCTGTTCAAGGCCGTCTACACCGTCCAGCCGGACGAGGTCGGCGTCGAGATGCTGTTCGGCAAGCCGAAGCAGGAGCTTTCGCAGCCGGGCCTGCACTTCATGCTGTGGCCGCTGGAGACCGTCGAGACGGTGCCGACGGTCGAAAGCCAGATGACCATCGGCGGCTCAGCGAGCAACAGCGACAATTCCGGCCTGATGCTGTCCGGCGACCAGAACATCGTCGACGTGCAGTTCGCCGTTCTCTACCAGGTCGATGACCCGTCCAACTACCTTTTCGACGTGCAGGACCCTGTGGCCATGTTGCAGCAGGTTTCCGAGAGCGCCATGCGCGAGGTCGTCGGTCGCCGCCCCGTTCAGGACGTCTTCCGCGACGACCGGGCCGGCATCGCCGAAGAGGTTCGCCAGATCACCCAGGACACCATGAACGAATATGACGCGGGCCTCAGGGTCAACGCCATCTCGATCGAGGACGCCGCGCCGCCGAGCCAGGTCGCCGATGCCTTCGACGAGGTGCAGCGCGCCGAGCAGGACGAGGATCGCTTCGTCGAGGAAGCCAATCGCTACCGCAACCAGCAGCTCGGCGCGGCCCGAGGCGAGGCGGCGCAGATACGCGAGGACGCGGCCGGCTACAAGAACCGGGTCGTTCAGGAAGCCGAGGGCGAGGCCCAGCGCTTCACCTCGATCCAGCAGGAATACGACAAGGCACCGGAGATCACCCGCAAGCGCATGTTCCTGGAGACGATGGAAGGGGTCCTGCGCGATTCCAACAAGGTCATCGTCGAGCAGGGCGCCGGTGGGCAGGGCGTCGTGCCCTATCTGCCGCTGCCCGAGTTGCAGCGCAACAATCCTGCTGCCCAGCGTTCGTCCCGCACGAGCGGCACGGGCACCGACCCGAACGCCGGCGTGCCCTCGTCGAGCACCGGTCAGAGCGCGGGGACCAACTGATGAGCAGTCGTTTCTATGGAATTCTCATCGCAGTCGCCGTCGTGGTGCTGCTGGTCTGGAACTCGATCTTCATCGTCAACGAGAAGGAGCAGGCGGTCGTCCTGCGTTTCGGCGAGATTCAGCGCGTGGTCGATCAGCCGGGGCTGAACTTCAAGATGCCGTTCGGCTTTACCGGCGCCGACACGGTGCGAACCCTGCCGGATCGTCTCCTGCGTTTCGACCTCGACAACATTCGCGTGCAGGTTTCGGGCGGCAAGTTCTACGAGGTGGACGCGTTTCTCGTCTATCACATCGCCGACGCCGCGCGCTTCATGCAGGCGGTTTCCGGCTCGATCCCGCAGGCCGAGCAGCGTCTTCGCACGCGTCTCGATGCGGCACTTCGCAGTGTCTACGGCCTGCGTGGCTTCGAGGCGGCGCTCTCCGACGAGCGCGCCGACATGATGCGGCAGGTGCGCGACCAGTTGCGGCCGGACGCAGCCTCGCTCGGCATCGAACTGACCGACGTGCGAATTCTGCGTACCGACCTGACGCAGGAGGTCTCGCAGCAGACCTACGAGCGCATGCAGGCCGAGCGCCTCGCCGAAGCCGAGCGCCTCAGGGCCCGCGGCCAGGTGGCGGCGCGCCAGATCCGCGCAGCGGCCGATCGTGAGGTCGTCGAGACCAAGGCTGCGGCCCGTCGCGAGTCGGAAATCCTGCAGGGTGAGGGCGATGCGGAACGCAACCGCATCTTCGCGGGGTCCTATGGGGCCAACCCGCAATTCTTCGAGTTCTACCGCTCGATGGAAGCTTACAAGCAGGCGCTGGAAAATTCCGGCACGACGATGGTGTTGTCGCCGAATTCGGAGTTCTTCCGGTTCTTCCAGAACGAGATGGGCCGCCCCGGTGACGGCCAGCCTCTCCCTGAACGGACGGCGACACCGACGCTGGAAAATTCGCAGAGCACGCGGCCGACTTCAGGCGGTTCGGGCGGGGGCGGCGGCAATGCCGCTGCCGCTCCCGGTGCGACGCCTGCTGCGCCCGCCGCTCCGGGTTCCGGCAATGGAGCAAGCGGCAGTTCGACGCCGAGCAACGGATCGGAGCCGGGTGGCGCTGCTTCCGGTAGCACGACCGAAGGGGCGGTAACGCCGGGGAACGCCGCCAGCGGCGCACCTTCTGCCCCGCCTCAGGAGACGGGTACAGAAACGGGTACGGCACAGCCGGCGCCCGCAGCGCCTCCCGCTGCACCTTCTCCCCCGCCGTCCGCCGCCCCATCCGCCCCTGCCGCGGAATGATCGCGTGAGCGATTTTCTCGATGCCCTCGGTCTCCTTCTGGTGATCGAGGGCATCGTCTATTGCCTGTTTCCCGACGGCGTGCGCCGCCTTGGTCTCTACCTGCAGACGACGCCGGATTCGACGCTGCGCCGTTTCGGGCTGGTCGCCGCGGTGGCGGGCGTCGGCGTGGTATTTCTCGTGCGGCGCTGAGACGCAGCGCCTTGGGTTGTCTGACCGGGCCACCGTGGGACGCGCCGGTGCGCACGCCTGGGTGATCGAAACGCTGTTTGCCAGCGCTGACGATCACCGCGTGCTCAAATCGTCGCAACCTTCTTGATTTGCACACGGTTTTCGGTTCCGTTCCGTTGATCCGTGCGACCGGGCCGGCGTGGCCGACCGGGCACATGCCGCAACGCCGCCGACCGCTGCAAAGGGACATGCGATGACCGTACGCAGGACGCCGACCTCTTCGCCATCGATCGAGATGCCTTTCGCCGGCAAGATGAGGCTCGGCCGGCGCATCGGCGCCGCCTTCGGCGCAAGCGTGCTGGCCCTGTCGCTGATCCATGGGGCGCTGGCGCAGGACGCAGGGTCTGCGCCGAGCGCACCGGCGCCGGGCGCCGAGGCGGTGCCAGCCGATCCGGCCGCGCCGCAGACGCCGGGCGGCACGAACCCGCCGCCCGCCGAAATTCCTACGCCGCCATCGTCCGAAGACAGGCCCGCGGCGCCGGACGCCGCGCCCGTGCCACCGGCCGAGGCCCCGGTTGCGCCGCAGGCCGGACCGGGCACGCCACCCGCCGCCGGCGAATCGGCGCCGGCGACCGGCGAGGCCGCGCAGGAGGCCGTGCCCGCCCTGCCGGCGCCGCCGGTCGAGGGCGGCAAAACGACGGTCGTCGAGAGTCCGGATGCGCCGTCCACGCCGAAACGCCCAGGTGCCGGCGAGGGACCGCCATCGGTGGCCGATCTGGCCGAAGGGCTGCTCGACGCGGTGGTGAATATCGCCTCCTCGCAGACCGTCGATCAGCCCGGCCGCGGCATCCCCAAGCTCGAAGCGCCGAAGGGCTCGCCGCTGCAGGACTTCTTCGACGATCTCCTGAAGGACAAGGACGGGCCGGGCGACCGCCGCGTCGAATCGCTGGGCTCGGGCTTCGTCATCGACCCGTCCGGCATCGTCGTGACCAACAACCATGTCATCGCCGATGCCGACGAGATCACCATCAACTTCGCCGACGGAAAGAAACTGGAGGCCAAGCTCCTCGGCACCGACACCAAGACCGATCTGGCCGTCCTGAAGGTCGAGAGCGACAAGCCATTGCCCTTCGTCAAGTTCGGCAATTCCGACAGGCTGCGCATCGGCGACTGGGTGATGGCGATCGGCAACCCGTTCGGCCTTGGCGGCTCGGTCTCGATCGGCATCGTCTCGGCGCGCGGCCGCAACATCAATGCCGGCCCCTACGACAATTTCATCCAGACCGACGCGGCGATCAATCGCGGCAATTCCGGTGGCCCGCTGTTCGATCTGAACGGCGACGTCGTCGGCATCAACACGGCGATCATCTCGCCCTCCGGCGGCTCGATCGGCATCGGCTTTTCGGTCCCCTCGAAGCTGGCGGTCAACGTCGTTGACCAACTGCGCGAATTCGGCGAGACCCGCAGAGGCTGGCTGGGCATCCGCCTGCAGGCGGTCACCGACGACATCGCCGAAGGGCTCGGCATCGAGGAGGCCAAGGGCGCCGTCGTCATGGGCATCGTGCCAGGCGGGCCGTCCGACAACGGCAAGCTGAAGGTCGGCGACGTCATCACCGAATTCAACAGCGAGGCGATCGAGACCTCGCGCGACCTGCCGCGCATCGTCGCCGAAACGCCGGTCGGCAAGACCGTGCCGGTGAAGATCCTGCGCAAGGCGGACGCCTCCAGGCCCGCCCAGCCGCTGACCGTCGACGTCACCCTCGGACGGCTTGAGGACGGCGAGAAGCTGATGGCCGACAACGCCTCGAAGGCCGACGAGGGGACCGAACAGGCGGACAAGTCCGAAAAGGGCGGCGAGACGTCGAAGAGCGACGGCGCGAAGCCGGACGCCGAGACGTCGAAGACCGCCGAACTGCTCGGCATGAACCTCGGCGCCGTTGGCGACGACACGCGCAAGACGTTTGGTCTCGCCGAGGATGCCAAGGGCGTGGTGGTGACGAAGGTCGCGCCGAATTCGGCTGCGGCGCAAAAGGGCATCGAGGCCGGATCGGTGATCCGCGAGGTGGCGCAGGAGACGGTGGAGACCGTCAAGGACGTCACCGACAAGCTGGAAGCGCTCAGGAAGGACGGCCGCCGCAACGCGCTGTTCCTGCTGGCCGCGTCGAACGGCGATCTGCGCTTCGTCGTGGTGCCGTTCGAATAGGCGTCCTTGCGGCCGGTCCCGTCGGGATCAGACCGGTTCGGGCACGACGAAATCTGCGCGGCGATAGCCCTGGATGAACAGGAGTGCCGTCAGGTCGCCATGGTCGACGCGATGGAGGGCCTTCGCGGCGACCGAGGGTTTGGCGTGAAGCGCGACGCCGCAGCCGGCTTCGAGCAGCATCGGCAGGTCGTTGGCGCCGTCGCCGACCGCGATGGCCGCGCCGGCGTCGAGGCCGAGTTCGGCCGCGATCGTATGAAGCGCTTCGACCTTGGCGGCCGAGCCGAGGATCGGTTCGGCGACCTTGCCCGTGAACCGGCCGCCCTCGGCGAGAAGGCGGTTGGCACGGTTCTCGTGAAAGCCGAGCCGCGCGGCGATCGGGCCGGTGAAGACGGTGAACCCGCCGGAGACGAGGGCGGTGCGGGCCCCGTCGGCGCGCATGGTCGCAAGCAGCGTCGGGCCTCCGGCGGCCAGCGTGATGCGTTTGTCGATCATTTCGGCAACCACTGTCTCGGGCAGTCCGGCCAGGAGCGCGACGCGTTCGCGCAGCGCCGGCTCGAAAGCGATCTCGCCGTTCATCGCTTTGGCGGTGATGGCCGCGACTCGGTCCTTGATGCCAATCTCGGCGGCGAGTTCGTCGATGCACTCCTGGTCGATCATGGTGGAGTCCATGTCGGCGATCAGAATGCGCTTGCGCCGCGCGGCTTGCTGCTGCACCACGCAGTCGATGCCGACCTCGGCGGCGAGATCGCGCAATCCGATACGAGCGTCGTCGCTTGCATCGGTCGCGAAGGGCAGGTCGACGGCGAAGTCCGGTTCGAGCCAGTCGGCGGTCGAAGCATCCGCGTCGAGGATCTTCGCGGCTTTCGCGACGGCATTGACGGGGAGGCCGGCACCGGACGGCGCGGCGATCAAGGTGGCGACGAACATTGGGGAAACCGGTCTTGAAATGGGGCAGTTGCAGGCGATCCTGATAGCCGGGCCGACCGCGAGCGGCAAGTCGGCGCTGGCGATGGACCTGGCCGAGCGCCACGACGGTGTCGTCGTCAACGCCGATTCCATGCAGGTCTTCGACGGCCTCGAAATCCTGACCGCGCGTCCGCATGAGGCCGATCTCGCCCGCGTTCCCCACAGGCTCTACGGCCATGTCGACCCGTCGGCGGCCTATTCGGTCGGCGAATATCTGCGCGACCTCGAGCCCACGCTGACGACGATCAAAGAGTCGGGCCGCCTGCCGATCGTCGTCGGCGGTACGGGCCTCTATTTCAGGGCGTTGCTCGGACACCTGGATGCGATGCCCGAGGTGCCGTCAGCCGTGCGTCAGAAGTGGCGACAGCAATTGGTCGCCGAAGGTCCGGGCGATCTGCACGACATTCTGAAGGCGCGCGATCCGGCGGCGGCGGTCCGCATCCGCCCGTCCGACGGACAACGGATCTTGCGTGCGCTGGAGGTCGGCGAGGCATCGGGCTCCACGCTCAGCGAATTTCAACGCGGGCGCGGCGGCACCGGGCTTCTCGATGCAAAGGCCTGCCTGAAGATCGTCATGACGCCCGAGCGCCCGCTGCTGCGCCAACGGATCGCCGAGCGCTTCGCCCGGATGCTCGAGTCGGGAGGGCTCGAAGAAGTCGAGACGTTTCGCCGGCGACCGGGTGCGATGACCGGAAACGCCGCGCGCGCCATCGGTGTCGCGGAACTGGCGGCGGTCCTCGACGATGAAATAAACGTGATGGAGGCGGCGTCCCGCGCCATTACGCGGTCGCGGCAGTACGCCAAGCGTCAGGAAACGTGGTTTCGTCACCAGTTCGATGCGGAATGGAACCGTATTCCATCGATTGAGGCCTTGGCTCTGCAGCGTATGAAGGCCGCTTCGACAAGCATTCGTTAGCTTCTGGACGCTATCCTTTATCCGATTGATTTAGGTAATATTTCCATGCGAATTGGCAAAGCTGAACTTTCGGTTGTCTTCCTGCTCGTTACCATTGCTTTGGGTGCGTATCTGGAAACATACGGGTATCGGACGTGGCTCGACATCCTCGATGCGAGCCCGGAACGACAGGCCGCGCAAGCCGGATTTTTGTTTTTCGTGTCGGGTCTCGGCTGTCTGATGCTTGCCTTCTGCGGGGGGCTGTTCTGGATCGTTCCGCTGGTGCGCACGCAGACCCAGGAGAGCGGCAAGCTTCAGACGCTGGCCGGCGCCCTCAGCGAGCGGTCGCGCGATCTGGAAAAGGCGGCCTTGACCGACGCTCTGACCGGCATCAGCAACCGCCGCTATTTCGACAACGCATTGCATCAATATCTCGCCGAGTTTTCCCGGATCGGCAAACCGCTCGGCATCCTCGTTCTCGACATCGACCACTTCAAATCGGTCAACGACACCTATGGCCACGACATCGGCGACGAGGTGCTGAAGGCGGTCGTGAGCTGCATGTTCGAATTCACCCGCTACCACGACATCGTCGCCCGTCTCGGCGGTGAGGAGTTCGCCGTGGTCGCGCCGGCCATGACGGAGAGGGAACTGCGCGCGCTCGCCGACCGGATCCGCAAGGCGGTCGCCCGGTTGCCGCTGGAGATCGGCAATGTGCGCCTGCGGGTGACGGTGTCCATCGGTCTGACGTCTTCCAGACCCAGCGATACGCCCGTCAGCTTTCTGAAACGGGCCGATGTCGCGCTCTACCAGGCCAAACAGCAGGGTCGCAATCGCGTCTGTGCCTGAGGCGAGTGTCTTCGGTTCGGCAGATCCTTCGACACCTACCGCTCTGGAAAGGTTGCCGGGGCGGTTTTACAGGGCCATGCGCCGTCGCGCCGCATCCGTGAGCTGTCGGCAGGGCGCTTGCGGCCGGAACCCACAGGGCCCTCCCGACTTCTCTTTTCTCGCAAGAAACACAGGAACATGATGTCGACAGCCGAAAATCTCGTCAGGAACAACCGTTCCTGGCTGCGTTATGCGGCGCGGGCCGGGTATGGTGCGCGCGGCCTGGTCTTCGTGATCATTGGCTACTTCGCCATGCGTGCGGCCTATGCGACCGGAAAGGCCTTGGGCACCAAGGACGCGATCGACGCGGTCGCGGGATCCGCCTTCGGCACCATCGCGCTGGTCGTCCTTGTCCTGGGCCTGATCTTTTTTGCGATCTGGCGGCTCCTGCAGGTCCTTTTCGACATCGATGACCACGGGCTTGGCCCGAAAGGCCTGTTCGTGCGTGCGGGCCTGACCATCAGCATGTTCGCCTATGGGGCGCTGGCCTTTTACGCCTTCGGCTTGTTGACGGGTATCGCCGGTCGCTCCGGCAGTGGCGACGGGGGTCTGATTTCCAAAGCCTACGCGGCCGGATACGGGGTATTGGTGACCTATGTCGTCGCAGCAGGCATGGCCGCTGCAGGCGTCGCCCATCTGGTCAAGGGCATCAAGGCGGGCTTCCGCAAATACATGGACATCCCGTCCGACCACGCAACCTGGCTGTCGCCGGTCTGCCGCTTCGGCCTGATCGCCCGGGGCGTGACCTTCTTCATCCTCGCCGGGCTTCTCTTCGACGGGGCCGTCACTTACAGCGACGGCGACAAGCCGGGCCTCGATGCGGCGCTTTCGGCCATGTCGGGCTGGTCCTTCGGCTGGTTGCTGCTGGCGATCGCCGGCGTCGGCCTGATCGCCTTCGGCATCTACGGCTTTGCGGAGGCAGTCTATCGGCGGATCGAGATCGAAGAGGTGGCGTGATGACACGCGGCATTGCAGAATGCGGGTCACTTCGATTTTGCGTTGACGTCGGCCGGCAACCGGCATAGCGTTCGCGCCATGACAACGACGCGCATTCTTATTGTGGTACGAACGCACACACGCGAGGCGGTTTAACGACCGTCCGGCGAAAAGCCACGTGTGTGCGAAACAAGGGCCCGAGTGGCCCTTTTTTATTGCGTGCGTTCGGCGCGGCCCTGGCGCCAGGGTGCGGACCCGATCGAACCGATGGTGCCGAGAACGCGTGTGCCGAGGATGATGGTGAACGATATGGATACCCGGAACGAGACGATGAACGAGACCGAGGAAATGACCGGCGCGGCGATGGTCGTGCGGGCGCTGAAGGACAACGGCGTCGAGCACCTCTTCGGCTATCCGGGCGGCGCCGTATTGCCGATCTACGACGAGATCTTCCAGCAGACCGACGTCCGCCATATCCTCGTGCGCCACGAGCAAGGTGCCGGTCACGCCGCCGAGGGCTATGCGCGATCGACCGGCCGGCCCGGCGTCATGCTGGTCACCTCGGGGCCGGGCGCGACGAACGCCGTGACGGCGTTGCAGGACGCGCTGATGGATTCGATCCCGCTGGTCTGCATCACCGGCCAGGTGCCGACGACCCTGATCGGCTCGGATGCCTTCCAGGAGTGTGACACGGTCGGCATCACGCGGCCCTGCACCAAGCACAACTGGCTGGTCAAGGACGTCAACGATCTCGCCCGCGTCCTGCACGAGGCCTTCCATGTCGCCACCACCGGGCGACCCGGTCCCGTCGTCGTCGACGTGCCGAAGGACGTTCAGTTCGCCACGGGCCTGTATTCGCCGCCGCCGGCGAACCCGCGGCATGAGAACTACCGGCCGAAGCTGGTCGGCGATCATGACCGTATCGAAGCGGCGATCGAGCTTCTCGCTGCTGCCAAGCGGCCGATCATCTATTCGGGCGGCGGCGTCATCAATTCGGGGCCCGAGGCGACCGCATATCTGCGCGAACTCGTGGACCTGACCAATGCGCCGATCACTTCGACACTGATGGGGCTCGGCGCCTATCCGGCATCAGGCAAGAACTGGATGGGCATGCTCGGCATGCACGGCACCTACGAGGCCAATCTCGCCATGCATGGCTGCGACGTCATGCTGTGCATCGGCGCGCGCTTCGACGACCGGATCACCGGTCGTCTCGACGCGTTCTCGCCGGGCTCGCGAAAGATCCACATCGACATCGACCCGTCATCGATCAACAAGAACGTCCGCGTCGATCTGCCGATCATCGGCGACGTGGCACATGTCCTGAAGGACATGGTCGAGACCTGGAAGGCGAAGGGCGCAAAACCGCAGCCGCTCGCCGAATGGTGGCGGCAGATCGACACCTGGCGCGACCGCGATTGCCTTGCCTACAAGGCGAACACCGACGTGATCATGCCGCAATATGCGGTGCAGCGGCTCTATGCGGCGACGAAGGATCGCGAAACCTACGTCTCGACCGAGGTCGGCCAGCACCAGATGTGGGCCGCGCAGTTCTACGGCTTCGAGGAGCCGAACCACTGGCTGACGTCAGGCGGTCTCGGCACGATGGGCTACGGTCTGCCGGCCTCGATCGGCGCGGCCATCGCTCATCCCGATGCGCTGTCGCTTTGCATTGCCGGCGACGCGTCGGTGCTGATGAACATGCAGGAGATGTCGACGGCCGTACAGCACGGCGCCAACGTCAAGATCTTCATCCTCAACAATCAGTATATGGGCATGGTGCGACAGTGGCAGCAATTGCTGCACGGCAACCGGCTCTCCAACTCCTACACCGAGGCGCTGCCCGATTTCGTCAAGTTGGCCGAAGCCTATGGTGGCCACGGCATCCGTTGCCAGAAGCCGGACGAGCTCGACGATGCCATCGATGAGATGCTGTCGGTCGATCTGCCGGTGCTGTTCGATTGCCGGGTCGCCAATCTCGCCAATTGCTTCCCGATGATCCCCTCGGGCAAGGCGCATAACGAGATCCTCCTGCCCGACGAGGCGAGCGACGAGGCGGTCGGCCGCGCGATCGATGCCAAGGGCAGGGCGCTGGTGTAGATAAGCAGCCAGGCGCCGCTGCTCCCAAGCGGCGGTGCTTTGAAGGAGGTTCGTTATGACGATGACCACCAAGGTATCGGCAACCGGAACGGTCGAGATCCCGAAGTCAATCCGCGAGGCGCAGGGCCTCTCGGCGGGGACGGAGCTGGAGGTGATCGCGCGCGACGGCGAGATCGTGCTGCGGGGGACGTCAGCCTCGGCGGAGGCCAAGGCGCTGTATCCGCCGATTACGATCGAGGAATTTCTGGAGCGCCGGGTCAAGGTCAGCCGCGCCTACCCGACTGACGAGGAGATGGAAGATTTGTTCGTGAAAGAAGCCAACCGCCGCTTTTGTGATGAAACGCGCCGTTGATACCAATGTGCTTTTGCGAATGCTCGCTGACAATGGCAGTGAGCAGGCGGCACGAGCACAGGCTCTGCTTTTCGAGAGCGAAATCCACGTCGGCTCGACCGTTCTTCTCGAGTCGGAATGGGTCCTGAGACACCATTTCGGGATTTCGGCGCCGTCAATCAACGCCTTGTTTTACGGGCTCCTCGGAATGCCGAATGTGGACGTGCAGAATGGCGCACTCATGGACGCCGTGCTCAAAGCACATCGAGCCGGTATGGATTTCGCCGATGCCCTTCATCTTCATCTGGCGGAGGGCGACGAGTTTTTGACGTTCGATCAGGCCCTGCGTCGCAAGGCAACGGGGCTGAGCAATGTTCCCGTGGTCCGCGAGCCGTAAGGACCGCAGACCACGTTTTTTTCCAACGAATGCAGAAGAGTCCCATGAACAAGCCCGTCCAGCCGCCGGCTTCGGCCTATTTCATCACCCCGGAGAAGGAGGCGATCGAGAAGCGGACGCTTTCGGTTCTCGTCGACAACGAACCGGGTGTTCTCGCCCGCGTCATCGGGTTGTTTTCGGGCCGCGGCTACAACATCGAGAGCCTGACCGTCTCGGAAACCGAGCACGAGAGGCATCTGTCGCGGATCACGGTCGTCACCCGAGGCGCGTCGCATGTCATCGAGCAGCTGAAGAGCCAGCTCGATCGCATCGTGCCGGTGCATCGGGTTGTCGATCTGACCCGCGCGGCGGACGAGGACGGCGAGAGCGGCCCGATCGAACGGGAACTGGCGATCATCAAGGTCGCCGGCGGCGGCGAAAAGCGCGTCGAGGCGCTGCGGCTCGCCGACGTGTTCCGCGCCAAGGTGATCGACTCGTCGATCGACCATTTCGTCTTCGAGATCACCGGGCGGCCGTCCAAGGTCGACAAGCTGGTGGCGATCATGGCGCCGCTGGGTCTCGTCGAAGTCTGCCGCACGGGCGTTGCGGCGCTGTCACGCGGCAAGGACGCGATGTAGGCGCCGATCGCAGCCGCTTGTCGCCGGTCGGTTCGGTGCGTATATCCATTGTATATCCGGGAAGGACGCATGACGATGACCGACATCCGGATTGCGAAATGGGGCAACTCGTCGGCGATCCGTCTGCCGAAGGCGGTGCTCGACGAACTCGGGCTGAAGGCCGGCGAGACGGTGCGGCTGACGGTCGACGAGGGGCGGGCGATCCTCGAGCCGGTGCGCCCCAAGCGGATCACGCTGGCGTGGATTCTGGCGGAGATGAAGCGGCTCGGTCCGCAGAACGAGCCGGAATTCGTCGAATGGGGACCGGATCGCGGCACAGAGATTATCGATGACGAATATTCCCGCGGCGGGTGACATCGTCTGGGTCGATTTCGATCCTGTGCGTGGCACGGAACAGGCGGGACGGCGGCCGGCGCTCGTTCTGACCGACAGCGGCTACAATGCCGAATCGTCGCGGACGGTCGTTTGCCCGATCACCGGAAATCTTGCACCCTGGCCTACAAAGATCATGTTGCCTTTCTCGATGAGAACCAGAGGAGCGGTGCTGTCGGACCAGCCGAGATCAGTTCATCGCGAGAGCCGAGGCTTTCGCTTCATCGAAGCCGCGCCGTTGGAGGTGCGAATAGCCGTTCTGGCGGTGCTTCGAGAACTTTTCGGCATGGAAATGGTCTGAGTCGCGCGGCCCGTCAAGGCGAGCTGAGATGACTGCAGACCTGCTTCTGGCACGGACGCTGATTCCGCTTCTGCGCTGAACCGACGTCGGCTTGCGGCTGTGCGAAACGGCTTCTAGGTTGGATGCCTGCGGATTTGCAGCGCGACGTTCTGCCGACGGTCTTCGCTGAATCGCGGCGAAAGGGCTCCGTATTCCGAGGGAGGGTGCATGGACGATCACGAACACCGTCATGGCCGCGGCCATCGCCATCATGATCACGACCATCACCACGATAACGATCTCGATCCGATGGCGGCGCGAGTGAAGGCGATCGAGACGATCCTCGTTCGAAAGGGCCTCGTCGAGCCCGCCGCGATCGATGCGATCATCGAGACCTATGAGGAGAAGGTCGGACCCAGGAACGGCGCCAAGGTGGTGGCGACCGCCTGGACCGATCCGGAGTTTTGCCGCCGGCTCGAAGTCGACACGACGGCGGCCATCGCCTCGCTGGGCTTTTCCGGACGCCAGGGCGAGCATATGCGGGCGGTGTTCAACACGCCCGACACTCACAATCTCGTCGTCTGCACCCTATGCTCCTGTTATCCGTGGACCGTTCTCGGCATCCCGCCGACCTGGTACAAGGCGCCGCCCTATCGCGCCAAAGCCGTCATCCATCCACGCGGCGTGCTGGCCGAATTCGGCGTGACCCTGCCGGACACGACGACCATCCGCGTCTGGGATTCAACCGCGGAGACGCGCTATCTGGTCGTACCGATGCGGCCCGCCGGCACTGAGGGCATGGGCGTCGAAGCGCTCGCCGCGCTGGTCACCCGCGACGCGATGATCGGCACGGATGTGCTGGTTTCGCCTGTGGCTGGCGCGGTGGATCGGCCATGAACGGCCCGCACGATGTCGGCGGACAGATGGGCTTCGGTCCGATCGCGCCGGAGCCGGACGAGCCGCTGTTCCACGCCGTATGGGAACGCCGCGCGCTCGGTGTGACCTTGGCGGCCGGGATGCTCGGCGCATGGAACATCGACGAAAGCCGCCACGCTCGCGAGAACCGCCACCCGGCCGACTATTACGGCTCGACCTACTACCAGATCTGGATCAAGGCGCTGGAGCGGCTGATGCAGGTGCATGGTTTGGCGACCGCGGAGGAATTGCGCACTGCAGCGGCCGTGCGAAACGAGGAGGGACAGACCCCCTCCGTCGGTGCCGCAAGCATTCCGGCCCAGCTTGCAAGAGGCGGCCCGGTCGACCGGGCCGCTTCCAGCCCGGCGCTGTTCGCGGTCGGCGACGCGGTCCGAACCGTCGAGATGCATCCAGGCGGCCACACGCGACTGCCGCGCTACGCCCGCGGCCGCGTTGGCCGGATCGAGGCGGTGCAGGGAACGTATGTCTTTCCCGACACCAATGCCCACGGCCTCGGCGAGGCACCGCAATGGCTTTACACGGTCGCTTTCGAAGGTCGAACCCTTTGGGGACGCGACGGCGACCGGGCCTCGGTGATTTCGATTGATGCCTTCGAGCCCTATCTGCGGACGATCCAGGCATGACGTTGCACGAAGAGGTCGGCGTATCGAAGCCGGAGGGTTTCGACGCACCCTGGCAGGCCCAACTGCTTGCCCTTCAGGCGGCGCTCGTTGAGGCGGGGCACGTCAGTGCGCAGGAGTGGGCCGAGACTCTGTCGCGGGAATTGCATGCCGCCGACGCCGCCGAGGATGGCAGCGATTATTATCGACGTTTTCTCAAGGCGTTGGAGCGCCTTCTGGTCTCCAGATGTCAGGCCGGGGAGGGCGAGGTCGACCATCTGGCCGCCGCCTGGCGTCGTGCTGCGCAGGCAACGCCGCACGGCAAGCCGGTCCTGTTGGAGAACGATCCTGAATCGGCGAACCCGGCGGCGACTAGAGGGCCTGAGTGAACGCAACCGGGTCGGTGCCGGATGATGGCTCCGCCTTGAGGGCGGTTCAATATGCCGGGTTTCGCTTATCCGGGCTCGGCCTTGCGGATTGGTATTCCGGGCCCGTCGCTTCGCGAATTCGCGACCGCCGGCAAGACGCACCCACAATCGATCGCTTGCGGTTCGAGCCGGGCGTGCCGGCTGCGGCTGCGGCCGCGCCGCGTTGCGGCGGAGAAACGCACCGCATCGGATCACTTCGGCCCCTCGCTTTTTCGTTGCCGTGCGCCCCCGAATCCTGCCATTCCAGGCCATGAAGTTTTCTCCCCAGCAGGACGACGCACTGAAGGCCGTGGCACAATGGCTCGAGGATGGCGACACGCCGCTGTTCCGGTTGTTCGGCTATGCCGGCACCGGCAAGACGACCCTGGCGCGGCATTTCGCCGAGAATATCGACGGCGCCGTGCAGTTCGCGGCCTTCACCGGCAAAGCGGCTCAGGTGCTGCGATCGAAGGGCGCCAAGAGCGCCCGCACGCTGCATTCGCTGATCTATCGGCCGCGCGGCGAGGAGACGGTCGAGGACGAGGTGCTCGGCACCTCGCGCGTGTCGCCGACCTTTTCGCTGAACCGCCAGAGCCCGGTCGCCAAGGCCAAGCTGGTCGTCGTCGACGAATGCTCGATGGTCGACGAGGCGCTCGGCCGCGATCTCCTGTCCTTCGGCACGCCGGTGCTGGTGCTGGGCGATCCCGGCCAGCTGCCGCCGATCTCGGGTGGCGGCTTCTTTACCGAGGCGGAGCCGGATTTCCTTTTGACCGAAATTCACAGGCAGGCCAGGGACAATCCGATCATCGAGCTGGCGCTGCATGTCCGTGAGGGCAAGGAGCTGATGCATGGCGACTGGGGCAGGGCGAAGATCATCTCCAAGCGCGAGGTCGAGACCGAACGGGTGCTCGCCGCCGACCAGGTTCTCGTCGGCACCAACCGCACGCGCCGCCGTTACAATGCGCGGCTGCGGGAGCTGAAGGGGTTCGAGGGCCCGCTGCCCATGTCCGGCGACAAGCTGGTGTGCCTCAGGAACGATCCACCCAAAGGTCTGCTCAACGGTTCGCTCTGGCAAGTGATGACCGCCTCGCGGGAGACGGTGAAGCCGGGCATCAATCTGATCGTCAAGCCGGACGACGACGACATCGATCAGGGCGCCGCGAAGATCCGGCTCCTGAAGGCGGCCTTCGAGGACCCGGACGCCGACGTGCCCTGGGCGACGAAGAAGCGCTTCGACGATTTCGACTATGGCTACGCCCTGACCGTGCACAAGGCGCAGGGCTCGCAGTGGAACGACGTGATGCTGTTCGACGAGAGCTTTGCGTTTCGCGAGACGCGCGAGCGCTGGCTTTACACGGCGATCACCAGGGCGGCCGAGACGCTGACGATCGTGAAATGATCAATGCGGCGTCGATCGGATGAGGGTCCATGAAAAAACCCGTGATCCTATCCATTCCGGGCTTTTTCATTCGTTCACAGAGGCTGATCTTGGGCTTTCGCTCAGCAGCCGCTGGCCGACATCGCCGCCGCGCCGTTCTTGACCTTGTCGAGCGTGACGCTGCAGCCGGCGCCGAGATCGACGGACGAACCGGTCTTCACCTCTTTGCGGCCGGTGCCGACGACGTAGAGGGTCGCCACGCCATCGCCGAGCGAGGAAACGAAGACCTTGTGGTCGCCGAAGGTGCCGGTCTGGCCGACCGCCAGGGCGTCGCCGCCCGCCGAGGCCTGCTGATTACCGGATGCGGCCGGCTTCTGTTCGCCGCCCGTCGAGGTCGACGCGCCGGAGGCGGCGGGTTCCGCCGCTGCCTTCTGTTCGCCGCCGGCCTGCTGGCTGCCGGCGGCATCGTTCGAGGCGGGCTCGGCTGTTTTCTGCCCGTCGCCGGACCTGGCAGACTCGGCCTTCTGGCTCGATGCGTCCTCGTCTGATGCGTCCTTATCTGATGCGTCCTTGTCCGATGCGCTCTTGTCCGGCGAACCGGACGCGTCGGCCGGCCTGGTCGCCGCGCCATCGCCGGCGCATCCGTCGGAGGTCAGTTTGGCCTGGCCGTTCTCGATACCGGCGAGCGTCACCTTGCAGCCGTCGCCGGCGTCCATGGTCTTGCCGACATCGACGGTCTGCCGGGTCTGGTTGCCGGAGCTGAAGTCGCCCGCGACGAAGAGCGAGGCGTTGTCGTCGCCGATCGACGAGACGAAGATCCGCTTGTCGCCGAGGGCCGCCGCACCGCCGACTGGAACCGTCGCTTCGGTGGCGTTGCCGGTCTCAGCCGCCTGCTTCTCGCCGTCACTCGAAGTTGCCGTCTGCTTGTCCGCAGCAGAGCCGCCAGAGGTGGAAGCTGCGGCGGCGCCGCCTTGCTTTGCAGGGGGTTTCTGTTCGCCCTGGCCGCCTGCCGCGGCCTGTTGCTCCGGCTTGGCGGCCGGCTTTTCGCCGTCGCCGGACGAGGTCTTCGCCTCGCTTCCGCCGGACGCAGATTGGGCGGCGGCAGCACCTGCGCCGGCGCCTGCTGCTGCCTGTTGCCGATCGCCCGACGCATCGGTTCCCTGACAATCGCTCGCCGAGAAATACGCCGCCCCCGCCGCGACGCCGGCGAGCGTCACCTTGCAGTTGTCCGCGACATCGACGGCACTGCCGCTCTCGACGTCCTTGGCCTCGCCATCGCCGACCGCGATGCTGGCACCGCCGCTTTCGGCCGACAGGTTGGCGAGGGAAACGCGCTGACCGCCGAAGATCGCAGCCTGACCGGGCAGAAGAATCGCGCCGGTCTTGCCGACCCGGCTGGCGAGCTTGGCGGGATCGCCGCCCTGGTTGCTGTCCGATTGGCCGCCGGCGCTCTGGTCCGACTGTTCGCCACCAGATTGGCCGTCGCCCGATTGGCCGCCGTCCGACGCTGCGGCCTGCTGCTGGGCGGGGCTCTCGGTGATCGCCTTGTTCACGGCGTCGAAGCGGCCTTGAAGATCGCTGGTCATCCGGTCGAGCTTGGTGCCGAGCGCGGCGATCGCCGTGTCGGTCTGGCCCGGCTGGTCGCTTTGCGCCGCCTCGGCGGGCGCGGCAGGCTTGGCGACCTGATCGGACAGGGATTTCAGCTGTGCCTGAATCTGGTCGATCGGCCCCTTCAGGCTGTCGACCTGGCCGCCGACCTGTTCGGAAACGTCGTCGACATCCGGACTGACCACCCAGCCGATGAGCAGGCCCACAATGCCTGCAATGACGATTGGAATGAATTTCGAGCCGCCCATTGCGCTCTCCCTCGGAACGAACCGTGTCTTGTCGCACCTAAGAGAGTAGGGAGGGCGGCCCGGAGTCAAGCGGCCCTGAGTCAAGCGGCAAAGACGCGCGCGAAAGCCGGCTTGCCGATTTGCAAGGCGCCGACGCTGTGCGCCGTTCGCGCGCGAAGCGATCGAGCCGGCTGGATTGCAGCCCTTTCGCTGCCGGGCGTGTCGCAGCAACTGACGGAGCGGAATAAAACTCCCGCATGGTCCGACTTGTGCTATCCGCACGCCTATATGCTATCGCCGGATCGCTCGCGGCAGCCAATGCTCCCGGTGGTCGGGTCTGTCTTGACCCTCGGCGACATCGACCGGCGTCGCGGTGAAACCAGCGCCAGCGGGATACATCATGCCGACTGAACTCTCCGTCAACCTCAACGCCGTCGCGATGCTGCGCAACCGCCGCGACCTGCCGTGGCCGAGCGTCGTCGGCCTGGGCCGCATCGCCTTGTCGAACGGTGCCCACGGCCTGACCGTCCATCCGCGGCCCGACCAGCGGCATATCCGCTTTTCCGACCTGCCCGACCTGCGCGCGTTGATCGACGGCGAATTCCCGGATGCCGAGTTCAACATCGAGGGCTATCCGACCGAAGAATTTCTCGACCTCGCGCTTGGTGTCAGGCCCGAGCAGGTGACGCTGGTGCCCGACGATCCGTCGCAGCCGACCTCCGACCATGGCTGGGATTTTGCCACCGACTCCGCCATGCTGACGGCGGTCACCGCACGCCTCAAGGCCGCGGGCAGCCGCGTTTCGCTCTTCGCCGACGCCGATCCGGGTCAGATGGACGCAGCCGCCGCCACGGGTTGCGATCGTATCGAGCTCTACACCGGGCCCTATGGCGGGACCCACGCCGACCCGTCCGCTGCCGCACGAGAGATCGAGCGCCTCGGTGCGACGGCGGACGCCGCCCGCGACCACGGCCTCGGTGTCAATGCCGGCCACGACCTCACCGTCGCCAATCTGCCGGCCCTCGTCGCGCGGATTCCCGATCTTGCCGAGGTCTCCATCGGCCACGGCCTGACGGCGGATGCAATGGAGTACGGCATGGCCGAGACGGTGCGGCGGTTCAGGCGGGCCTGCGGGCAGGGGTTGGGGTTTTAGGTGGGGAGGACTGAAGGGCTGATCCGGTCAGTTCTCCGTTGCGCGATTCGTCGCTGGCGGCTAGATTTTCGTCGTTGGCCTCGCCCGGTCCTCCCCCCTCCACTCGGGAAAGCATTTGTCCTGCAGGGTGTTTGATCTTTCGGACCGACTCAGTTCGAGCACGCATGAGGAGGGATTGCGCATCCGGCTCGAACGAGGAGGTTGTTATGAAACTGTCTTTCCCGATCTTCCGATTGAGACGCCAAGCCCGGCTAACGTCCCGCGAGGCCAAGATCCCGCTGGCGATGGCTCTGGACCAGATCGCGCGCCGAGAAGGCTTTCGAAGCTGGAGCCTTTTGGCGCAGGAGGCCTCACGCCGAAGGCCCGTTGAAAGGATACTCGCGCAAACGGCTCCGGGAGACCTCGTTCTCCTCGCCGCGCGACCCGGTCACGGCAAGACCTTGCTTGGCATCGAATTGGCCGTTTCGGCAACGCTCGCCCGTCGCGACGCCTTCTTTTTCACGCTGGAGGAAACCGAAGCGGGTGTCTCGCGTAGACTGCGTGAACTGGGCATCGATGCAGCAAATCCGGGCGGTGGCTTTATGATCGACACGTCAGATGCGATTTCCGCGGATTACGTCATTTCCCGATTGCACGCCGTGCAAGGCAACGCCCTGGTGGTCATCGACTATCTGCAGCTTCTTGACCAACAGCGGCAGAAGACAGAGCTCGCCGTCCAAGTTCGTAAGCTGCATGATTTCGCGCGGGACGCCGGAGCAACGATAATCGCCTTATCTCAGGTGGACCGTTCGTTCGAGCAACACCGTAAGACAATGCCGGGGCCATCCGATGTTCGCTTGCCCAATCCGGTGGACCTCGACCTTTTCTCCCACGCCTGCTTTCTTCATGACGGAAAGATGCATCTGCAACGGATAACTGCCGCGTCGCAGTCGTAGCGGACCGCGCGATCCAACGGCTTGCAATCCGCCAGCCAAGCCTTTACACACCTGTACCGTAACGTACGGTACAGGTAATTAATCTGGCAAAATCGATTGCTGAGCATGAGGAAAGCGTGGGCAGCGGCCCGACGCAGCGACAGCAGGCTGTGCTCGATGCAGCATTGGACCTCATTGTCGACCCGAAGGCTGTGCTCACCATGTCGAGCCTTGCCCGCGCAGCCTCGTGTTCGAAAGAATCGCTTTACAAGTGGTTCGGCGATCGTGAAGGGCTTCTCACTGCGATCGTGCGCTGGCAGGCGGCCAAGGTGCGCGGCGTCACGCTGCCCGACGCCGCAATCGACGCGGCGTTTCTCAACGCCGAGCTGAAGCGCTTTGCCGCCGACTGGCTGGCCGTGATCTCGGGACAGACGTCGGTCGCGCTCAACCGGCTGGCCATCGCCGAGGCGGGGTCCGAGACGCTCGATCTGGGGGCCATCGTCCTGACCAACGGTCCGGCGGCCATGGCGCGGCGGCTGGCGCCGCTCATTGCTGCAGCCACGGACGCTGGGCTCCTGTCCATTGCTTCTGGAAATGAGGCCTTCTCGACTTTTTTCGGGCTGGTGGTCGGCGACCACCAGATCCGCCTGCTTCTCGGCGAACGGCTTTTGCTGTCGCCGACCGACATCGACCGGGCCGCGACGCGTGCCGCCTGGCGATTCATTGCCCTTTACGGGATGGACAAAAACCGGGCCTGAAGGCCCTTGAACGACCGACAACGCCAACCGGAGGAACCGCCATGCGTGTCTATTACGATCAGGATGCCGATCTCAATCTCGTCAAGGGCAAGAAGGTCGCCATCGTCGGCTACGGCAGCCAGGGTCGCGCTCATGCCTTGAACCTGAAGGATTCGGGCGCGGGCAACGTGGCCGTCGCGCTGCGTTCCGGCTCTGCGACCGCCAAAAAGGCCGCGGCCGACGGCTTCAAGGTCATGACCGTCGCGGAAGCTGCCGGCTGGGCCGACATGATGATGATGGCCGCGCCCGACGAGTTGCAGGCCGGCATTTACAACAACGAGATCGCCCCCAACATCAAGGACGGCGCGGCCATCGCCTTTGCCCACGGCCTCAACGTGCATTTCGGCCTTATCGAGCCGAAGAAGACCGTCGACGTCGTGATGATCGCGCCGAAGGGGCCGGGGCACACCGTGCGCGGTGAATACCAGAAGGGCGGCGGCGTGCCGTGCCTCGTCGCCGTCGACCATGACGCATCGGGTAACGCCCTCGATCTGGCGCTGTCCTACGCCTGCGGCGTCGGCGGCGGCCGTTCGGGCATCATCGAGACGACCTTCCAGGAAGAGTGCGAGACCGATCTGTTCGGCGAGCAGGTCGTCCTCTGCGGCGGCCTCGTCGAACTGATCCGCGCCGGTTTCGAGACGCTGGTCGAAGGCGGCTATGCGCCCGAGATGGCGTATTTCGAGTGCCTGCACGAGGTGAAGCTGATTGTCGACCTCATCTACGAGGGCGGCATCGCCAACATGAACTACTCGATCTCCAACACCGCCGAGTGGGGCGAATACGTTTCCGGCCCGCGCATCATCACCGCCGAGACCAAGGCCGAGATGAAGCGCGTTCTCGCCGACATCCAGTCGGGCAAGTTTACCTCCGAGTGGATGCAGGAATGGCATTCCGGCGCCGCCCGCTTCAAGGGCATCCGCCGTCGCAACGACCGTCATCAGATCGAGGAAGTCGGCGAGAAATTGCGCGGCATGATGCCGTGGATCAAGAGCAATGCGCTGGTCGACAAGTCGAAGAACTGAGATCGACGTCACGTTTGCTTCCAATCCACGGCCAGCTCTCCGCTCTGGCCCGTCCTCGCGGCTTTGCCGCTGCGGGTGGGCGGGGAATCAAGTCGAACGCCCTGGTCGACAAGTCGAAGAATTGCAGCTTGACGCCGTGTCATCCAGGCATCGATGGCCTCTTTTTCGTGTCGCCGGCCTGGCGGCGCTGCCTTTCGGGGCGAAGCGAAAAGCAGCAGACGGATTGTCGGCCGATGTTTCGTTAAAGAAACATTTAATTCATTAGGGGCCTGGAGAGCATCCGGGGCCCTTTTTACTTGGCTGGACGCCAATTCATATATCGGCAAGCATTTTGCGAGATAATTCACAATCGCCATGTGATGGAGACCGCGATGCCCGCTCTGCCAGAAACCGAACCGGACGGCTCCGAGCGCCGCGTCGCGCCGCGCATGCGGACCCTGAAGCGCGCCAAGGTCATCTTCAACAACGGTTTCTCCACCTTCGACTGCATCTTGCGCAACATCTCGGCCACCGGCGCTCTGTTGACCATCGACGAAGCGGCGCATCTGCCGAAGGAGTTCATGATCATCATCGGCGAGGGCCCCGATCAGCGCCCGGCCAAGCTCGTCTATCGCCGCGGGCTTTTCGCCGGCATTCGTTTTCGCGACATCCGCGACGAGATGGAGGACGGTGCGGGTGGCGCAGGGAAAGCCCAGTCGCAACCATCCGCCGCAACCGCGCAACTGGCGGGTCGTCTTCCCGCAGGGCAGGCAGCCGGCACATCCGAACACCGCCCGCCGGGTATCCGCCGCATCGAGCCGGAGCGCCTGCCGGAGCCGCTGGTTCGCCTGTTTCCCTGGTCCTGATCGGCTTTTTTCGCCTGGTGGCCGACCGAGTACCGTCGCATTGCCAGAAATCCCGCTGCGGCTGAAAAACTCGGCCGCAACGGGGTGGACAGCCCGCAGCGATCCGATTATGGAGGCGCTACCAAACGTCTTCGGGCGTCGGCGGGTGATTAGCTCAGTTGGTAGAGCAGCTGACTCTTAATCAGCGGGTCGTAGGTTCGAACCCTACATCACCCACCAAATTACTCATCGAAGACAATCATTTATGATTCTCGGCTAATCCGCATGACCTGCGTCTTCGAGACTGGGGTTCAAAAGGGATTTTGGATTCCGCCCAGAGCGATCGCTCGCGGTATCCAGCCGCGTCGCCAATCCTTGGTCTGTAAGCAGTCAGAGTTATACGGCACAAGATCGAAAGGATGTGATCACAATTGATCTTTGAATCGACATCAAGAAAATCGTAAACGATCGGAATGCAGAAAGAGAGGGGTAGCGTAAGATCGATATAGAAAGTATTGAAAAGATCTGGAAAATGGCGTAGCAAGCGGGAAAGGAATTGTTTAACGTTGAATTCCTGCCCGTTCTACACGCCGCACCAATGATGGTGTTGCCCAGGTGCTCGACGTCGGCGAAGGACGCATCGACTGTCACGCCCTCGCCATATCCCGCAGGCCAGCCCGACAAAGCGGCATAAATGTCGGTCGTCTTGAAATACATCGGATTTGAATTCGAACGCATGAATCAGGCGACGAATTTCGCCAGAGCGATCCGATGATCGACCGGCCGTGACGGCCTGAGGTTTCAGCCGCGGTCCGTCGCCGCCCAGTCGATCAGCTCGGCGAGGAACGCATCGCATTTTTCGAGTTGCGCGGTCTCGACGAATTCGTCGGGACGATGCGCGACGGCGATGCGACCCGGGCCGCAGATGACGGTCTCGATGTCCAGCATTGCCTTGAACCGGCCTGCCTCGGTACCGTAGGCGACCTTGGCGTGGCCGTTGGCGCCGGCGAAGCGCTTGACGAGACCGGTGAGCACGGCGTCCGGCGACGTCTCGATCCCCGGGAATGCGGCGTACACTTCGATGTCAATCCCGGCTTCCGGCGCGATCCTTCGCATTTCGGGCAAGAGCGTATCGTGGGCATAGGCCGATATCTCCTCGACCAGCTTGTCGGCGTTCTCGGTCGGCATGACGCGGAATTCGCATTCGAAACTGCATTGGTCCGGCACGATGTTGAGTGCCGTGCCGCCGGCGATCTTGCCGGTGTGGCTGGTGGTGAAGGGCACATCGTAGGCCTCGTCTCGAACCCCGGTCGTCGAAAGCCGCTGGCCGATCTCGCGCAGACGGGTGATCATTAGCGCGGCGTATTCGACGGCGTTGACGCCCTCCGGCGTCAGCGAGGAATGGCAGGCGCGGCCTTTGACCGTCACCCGCATTGAGCGCTTGGCCTTGTGGCCGATCACGACCTCCATGTTGGTCGGCTCGCCGACGATGCAGAAGGCCGGGCGGTTCGGCCTGTCACGCAACGCCTCGAGCAGCTTGACAACGCCGACGCAACCGACTTCCTCGTCATAGGAAAATGCGAGATGGATCGGCCGTTTCAGGTTGCGCTCCGCCATGTCCGGTGCCGCGGCGAGGCAGGCTGCGAGAAATCCCTTCATGTCGCAGGCCCCGCGACCGAAGAGCTTGCCGTCGCGCTCCGTCAGCTCGAAGGGATCGCTCGTCCATGTCTGGCCGTCGACGGGCACCACGTCGGTATGGCCGGAAAGCACGATGCCAGGCCGGTCCAGGGGGCCGATGGTCGCCCAGAGATTGGCCTTCTCGCCGGTCTCGTCGGGGACGCGTTCGCAGGTAATGCCGAATCCGGCGAGATAGGTTTCGACGTATTCGATCAGCGCCAGATTCGAGTTTCGGCTGGTCGTGTCGAAGCCGACGAGGCGGGCGAGGATGTCGGATGTGGTGGAAGGCTGCATGGCTTCACGAATTCGCTGGATCGAAACGGCGGCGACGGTCTCGCAACTCTTCGAACATCGGATGATAGGTTTCCTGCCAAACCGCGCAACATCCCAAACAGCCGCGGGTCCAACTTCGTTGGAGGGCTGTGGCACCGGACGTCGCGAGCGCCGGGAAACGGCAACCACCCGTATCCCGTGGATCGCCGCGACGTTTGGAAGCCCCGGTTCGTGCAGGGGATGCTGGGGATAATGGCGCTCGGACCGTCGCGCCACACGAATAGTCTGGCGGGCGTCGCGCAATGCTTGGCGACGAAGCGTTTGTTCGTCTTGCCACCGCACGCTCGCTCGATCTTAAAGCTGATGAACGCCCGACGCCCGGACACGCGCTGTGTTCCTTCTGCAGCGGCAATCTCGCCTGGCAGCGCGGCGGGCGACGGAAGATCGCGGCGACAGCAGCAGTCGTGGTTGCCAAATTGACGTCTACGTCAACGGCTCCTAGATGCTGACGCATGATACGCGCCTGTTCGATGGGCGCGGCCTGTGCGATGAAGCGGGTCAAGGATTGCGGCGTATTCGCGCGACGAACCCGCCGAGACGCGCCAGTCGAGACGCACCGGGAAACCGGCCAGCCAGGGAGAGCCGAAACATGAGCCAAGCCGAGAACGCCGCCTCCGAGATGTCCGAGCGGGAATCGATGGAGTTCGACGTCGTCATCGTCGGCGCCGGACCGGCCGGCCTGTCGGCGGCGATCCGGCTGAAGCAGCTCGATCCGGAGCTTACCGTCGTGGTGCTGGAGAAGGGCGCCGAGGTCGGTGCGCACATCCTCTCCGGCAACGTCCTGGATCCGTCGGCCCTCGATCGTTTGCTGCCGGAGTGGCGCGAGGAAGAAACGCCCATCAAGACCGAGGTGAATGACGACCGCTTCTATTTCTACGGGCCGCAGGGTTCGGTGCGGCTGCCCAACGCCTTGATGCCGAAGCTGATGAGCAACCACGGCAATTTCGTCGTCTCGCTCGGCCTCGTCTGCAAATGGATGGCGGAAAAGGCCGAGGCGCTGGGCGTCGAGGTCTACCCGGGCTTTGCCGCCGCCGAACTGCTCTTCGACGAATCCAACGCCGTCGTCGGCGTCGCGACCGGCGACATGGGCGTTCAAAAAGACGGCACGCCCGGCCCGAATTTCGAGCGCGGCATGGAACTGCGCGGCAAATACGTGATGATCGGCGAGGGCGTGCGCGGCTCGCTCGCCAAGCAGCTGATCTCGTCCTACGGCCTCGACGAGGGCCGCGATCCCCCAAAATTCGGCATCGGCATCAAGGAGCTTTGGGAGATTTCTCCAGAGAAGTCGCAGCCCGGTCTCGTCCAGCATTCCTTCGGCTGGCCGCTGAACAACGGCACCGGCGGCGGCTCCTTCCTCTACCATCTCGGCGACAATCAGGTTTACGTCGGCTTCGTCGTCCACCTCAATTACAAGAATCCGTATCTGTCGCCCTTCGAGGAATTCCAGCGCTACAAGACTCATCCGGATGTCGCCAGGCTCCTGGAAGGCGGCAAGCGCATCGCCTACGGAGCCCGCGCGATCACCGAGGGCGGGTGGCAGTCCGTGCCGAAGCTGGTGTTCCCCGGCGGAGCGCTTATCGGCTGTTCGGCGGGTTTCGTCAACGTGCCGCGCATCAAGGGCGTCCACAACGCCATGACCTCCGGCATGCTGGCGGCAGAAGCGGCCGCGGAGGCGCTGAAGGCGGGACGTTCCCACGATCGCCTGTCGGCCTACGAGGAGGGCTGGCGCGCCTCGCCGATCGGCAAGGATCTCAAGCCCGTCCGCAACGTCAAGCCGCTGTGGTCGAAATACGGCACCATGCTGGGCGTCGCGCTCGGCGGGCTCGACATGTGGACGAACTCGCTTTTCGGCTTTTCCTTCTTCGGCACGACGAGCCACGGCAAGCCGGACCATGCCTGCCTGGAGCCGGCCGCCAGGCACCAGGCAATCGCCTATCCGAAGCCCGATGGTAAGCTCACCTTCGACAAAGTGTCGTCCGTCTACCTGTCGAACACCAACCATTCGGAGGATCAGCCGGTGCATCTGCACGTCAAGGACATGGCGCTGCAGAAATCGTCGGAGCACGACATCTATGCCGGCCCGTCCCAGCGCTACTGCCCGGCCGGCGTCTACGAGTGGGTGGAGGAGGGGGGCCAGGACAAGTTCGTGATCAATTCGCAGAACTGCGTCCACTGCAAGACCTGCGATATCAAGGACCCGAACCAGAACATCGACTGGGTCACGCCTTACGGTGGCGAGGGGCCGGTCTATCAGGTGATGTGAGGGGCTTTGGATTCGCGCATTTCAGCAAAAAGCGCCGTCGGCAGGAATGCCGGCGGCGCTTTCTCGTTTTCGATCCGGTGTCCGTCGGTGACCAAAGTCACGGCATTTCGGCTTGTCCGGCCGGGTTCAGCGCGTCGTCGCGACATTGATTTGCGGCTGTGACCCTCGAGCAACCGGCAGCGCGAAGGTGACGAGGACCGGCAGGTGGTCGGAGTCCGTCGCCGGCTGCCTTGCGACGCCGAGGATATCGATTGCGCCGGAGTGCATCACATTGTCGATCGGCAACCCGGCATAGGGTGCGATCCACCGGGTGATCGGGTTGAAGAACCAGCTCGGGCCGATGCCGTCGACCACCGTCAGGCCACCGAGTTCGGCATAGCGCTTGACGGCGGCGCTCCAGGGGGCGGCGTTGAAGTCGCCCGCCAGCAGGACCGGTCGGTTGGAAGCTTTCAGCATCTCAAGCTGCGGCCTGGTGGTTTGTTCGATCTGACCCCATTGGCTGCCTGGCCAGGGCCAGCGCAGATGCTGCGCGGCAATCTCGACTGCTGTGCCATTGAAGTCGACGGCCCGGCGGGCAAAGCGGCCGTCGCCGCTGCATTTGCCTTCGTCGCCCGCAACGAAAGGCCGCTTCGACAGGATCAGCGCGTCGTTGAAGCCGGTCAGGCCCGCGCAGCCATAGCGATGGGGATAAAGATGCGCGAGGGATTGCAGCACCGGCCCCCAGCCTTGACTGGCCTCCTCCAGCGTCAGGACGTCCGGTGACAGCGCGCCGATCTGCCGGATCGCGGCGGCCTTGTCCTTCGCGTCCTTGCGCAGGTTCATCTGGAGCAGCGTGTAGCGGGGCAGAAGCGTTGTTGTGGAGGCATCGCTGACCTCGACCGAAGGCGCCGGCGTGCCCGGCACCAGATAGGGCACGACCGCGACGAGACCGGCGATGCCGCCCAGAGCCGCGACGCCGCCGAGAACGCGGGGGCGGGTGAGGATCAACACCAGGCCGCAGACGACCAGGAGGACCGAAAAATGCGCCCTGAACTGTGCCATCGTATCGAAGAACGGCACGCGTGCGCCGAAGAAGCCGCAGGCGAGCATCGTCAGTACCAGAAGTGTGCCGGCGGTCAGGAGCGCGCGCAGCACGCGGCCGAAATCGGTTCTCGTCATGGTCGTGACTGCTCAATGCGCGATGCCGTAAGGGAATGGGAGCTGATCCGCATCACGGCCTGATGATGGGGTTCGCATGATCTGGAGTGCGACCGGTGGCCAATTCATGGCCTGGCCTTATTGAAACGCGGTTTCGAAGAAGGAGCGCAGTTTGCGCGAATGCACCCGTTCCGACGGCGTTTCGCTCATCAGCTCCAGCGCTCGCATCCCGATCCTCAGATGCTGGGCCACCTGGCGCTTGTAGAAGTCGGTGGCCATGCCCGGCAGCTTCAATTCGCCGTGCAGCGGCTTGTCGGAAACGCACAGCAGCGTGCCGTAGGGCACCCTGAAGCGGAAACCGTTGGCGGCGATCGTCGCCGATTCCATGTCGAGGCCGATCGCCCGCGACTGGGACAGGCGCTCGACCGGCTCGCGGTGATCCCTCAGTTCCCAGTTGCGGTTGTCGATGGTCGCGACCGTGCCGGTGCGCATGATCTTCTTGAGTTCGTAGCCGGAAAGACCGGTGATCTCCTCCACCGCCTTTTCCAGCGCCACCTGGACTTCGGCCAGCGCCGGGATCGGCACCCAGAGGGGCAGATCGGCGTCGAGCACATGGTCCTCGCGCACATAGGCATGGGCCAGGACGTAGTCGCCGAGTTCCTGGCTGTTTCTGAGGCCGGCGCAATGGCCGAGCATCAGCCAGGCGTGCGGGCGCAGAACGGCGATGTGGTCGGTGATCGTCTTGGCGTTGGACGGGCCGACGCCGATATTGACCATGGTGATGCCGTGGCCGTCCTCGCGCTTGAGATGATAGGCCGGCATCTGCGGCAGGCGCTCGGGGGCAATGCCCCCGGCCGGCTCGCGGGTGCCCGCCGGCGTGATCACGTTGCCGGGCTCGACGAAGGCGGTGTAGCCGGCGCCGCCCTCGGCCATCATCTCGCGGGCGATCATGCAGAACTCATCCATGTAGAACTGGTAGTTTGTGAACAGGACGAAGTTCTGGAAGTGCGAGGCGTGGGTCGCGGTGTAGTGCGACAGGCGGTGCAGCGAATAGTCGACGCGCTGGGCGGTGAAGGGCGCGAGCGGCATGCCTTCACCGGCCTTCGGCTCGAAATTGCCGTTGACGATGCGATCGTCCGTGGCCTCGAGGTCGGGCACGTCGAAGATGTCGCGCAGCGGGCGGTCGAGCTTTTCGGCGAGCGCGCCGTCCACATAGGTGCCGTCGCCGAAGGCGAAGTGCAGCGGGATGGGCGTCGACGAATCGCCGATCTGCACGGGTTGGCCATGATTGCGAATCAGAAGCTCGATCTGCTCGACGAGATAGCGCTCGAAGAGATCGGGCCTGGTCACCGTCGTCGAATAGCGGCCCGGCCGCGGCACATGGCCGAAGGCGAGGCGCGAATCAACCTTGGCATGGGTCGTCGTCGACAGCGAGATTTCGGGATAGTAGGCGCGCACGCGTCGGCCGGTTTCGCCCGTCTTCAGGACCCGGTCGAAATTCTCGATGAGAAAGCGCGCCGAGCGGTCATACAGGCGCATGACCTCCTTCACCGCGCTCTCGGCGTTGTCATAAGGGCGACGATCGACGGGCTCGGGCGTGAGGAAGTTCGGATCGGTGGGGGGCGGAAAAAGCTTTGTCATGTCCGCTTCTGGCGCGATGCCGTGGCGCTCAGATGACGGCGGTCAAAATTTCGTCGCCGTGTCGATCGAGGCCGGGGTCGTCTCGCGCTGCAGCGGGCAGACGATGCCCGTCACGTAGTTGCAATCGCCGCCGGAGACCGAGGCAAACGCGCTGAGCGGGCCGGCGGCGGTGTTCTGCGACGCGAAGCCGAGGGCAATTCCGAAGAACGCGATCACTGTGGCGGCAGTCGATCCCCATGAATGCAGGACGATCTTGGCGCGTTGGATGTGCTTGAGCGGGCGGTTGCGATTACCAATGATCTCCACGAGACGATCTCGGTCGACGGTGTTCAAGAGAATGGTGACTGTCTGGGGCATGGCCCGAGACTCGCATGTTCCGAAGTCGATGTGAATCGTCCGAACGCGTCAGTGCACTAGTTCGCGGTTTGAAGCGCAGAGCGCCGCATGCGCGGTGAATCGTTGCGCGAGTGCGATCCCCAGGACTCGGCGCGATCCACAGGACTCAGGGAGCCATAGATGGCCAATCAGACGAACCCGATCGAACTTCACTACTGGCCGACGCCGAACGGCTGGAAGATCTCCATCATGCTGGAGGAACTCGGCATCCCCTACGACATCCATTATGTGAATATCGGCAAGGGCGGGCAGTTCGAGCCGGCGTTTCTCAAGATTTCGCCGAACAACCGCATGCCGGCGATCGTCGATCCGGAGGGCCCTGGCGGCCAGCCGATCTCGATCTTCGAATCCGGGGCGATCCTGCAATATCTCGGTCGCAAGTTCGGCCTGTTCTATCCGAGCGACGAGCGGGCGCGGGTGGCGGTCGACGAATGGCTGTTCTGGCAGATCGGCGGCCTTGGCCCGATGGCCGGCCAGACCCATCATTTCCGCAATTACGCGCCGGAGACGATCGAATACGGCATCAAGCGCTACACCGACGAGACGCACCGCCTCTATGGCGTGATGAACAAGCGCCTCGGCGACAACGAATATCTCGGCGGTGCCGACTATTCGATCGCCGACATGGCAACGGTCGGCTGGGTGGTGCCCTACAAGAACCAGGGCCAGGACATCGAGGAGTTCGCGAACCTCAAGCGCTGGTTCGAAACGGTCAAGGCGCGTCCCGCCGTCGAAAAGGGCCTGGCGCTGGGCGCCGAACATCGCAAGAACCTTGCCGACGACGAGGAGGCCAAGAAGGTTCTCTTCGGCCAACGCGCGCGCTGAACGGTCGACAACCGATTCCTCATCGATCGCATCGCGTTCGGCCACACACAAAAAAGCCCGGCGCGTTTTTCGCGCGCCGGGCCATATGCCTGATATAATCGGCTGCTTTTGCCAGATGCGTGGGCGATCAGGCCCTGGTCCAGGTGCTGGACTTGCACAGCACCTTCAACGCGCAGCCTTGAAGGGTCATCTTCTCGCCCTCTACCGTAATCGTGCCATCGTAGGATTCGGAGCTGCGCGGGTCGATGACCGTACCGGTGTATTCGCTGCCGGAACCTTCAACCTCGCCGACGGATTCGCCTTTGTGCTCGCCCTTGATGACGGTCGCGCAATAGGCTTCGCCGCAAGACGAGACCTTGATCATCCCGCCATCGGCCGACCGCCACTGTCCGACAATGGGTTCGGCGGCAAACGCTGTACCGGAGAAGGAAAGGGCGAGGGCCGCTGCCGCGGCGAAGAGAGTTGTTTTCATCGGTCTGTCCGTTTCCTGATTGTCTGCTTCGATCTGTTAACGAACGGCCCAGAGAACAAGTTGCGACCTCGTCGCCCTGGATGACGGTTCGTCGACATATCGTGATCGATCGAAGGGTTGGTTCAGGCAAGGCGGAGAGCTTAGCCGATTCAGACGATATGCCGAGCGCGCTGCCATATGCCAGGATGCGGTGAAGGAAACCACTTCGCTTATCGGGCCGTCCGCGCGGCGTTTGATCGAGGGGTGAGCAAGAGGAATGGGCGATAAGCCCTCATCTGCGCATTCGCGTATCAGGGCTTCGTCCAGGTCTGGACGGTTTTGCAGAAGACCTCCATCAGGCAGCCCTCGAGGCTGAGCCTTTTTGCCTCGACTGTCATCGAGCCGGTCCAATGCTTGCCGTTGCGCGGATCGATGATCTTGCCCCGATAGACCGGACCGGGACCCCGAACCGTGCCGACGGAGCGGCCGCGATAGCGGCCGGTCGCGACGCTCGAGCAGAAGGCCTTGCCGCACCGGCGGATCGAGATGGTTTCGCCGTCGGCGGTGCGCCAGTCGCCGAGAATTGGCTCGGCTTTCGCGGCGAAGGGCCCGGAGACGAGAAGCATCGCGGCAAGAAGAATGGTGAGCGGTGGCATGGCGAGCCTTCGGTCTCGGGCGCCGTGATGGCGCTGGAGCATCATGGGCAACGATGCTGGAGGCAGGCGATCCAGGCCGACGATCGAGTAAAAACCGGCACGGGAAACGTCAGGGCGGGCCCATCAGGCTCGGTATCCCGCGAAACGGGATAAGATTGAGGCGAGGGCGTTTCCGGGATCGGGACATGACGTCGCGGTTCGGCCGGACGCGATGTGGCGGAGCACCGGATCATGAAGAGCGATGGGCGCCGACGGCCGGATCGTGGCGTCCATGCCGTGCTTCAAGAGCGGGGGCCGGCGGCAGACGCGCGCCGTGCAACCGACCTTGCGTCTCGTCGAAGATGCCAGCGGCGCTGTGGCCGCCGGCATCGAGGGAGTCAGAGGCGGTTGAGCTGCTGCGACTTGCAGATCAGGCCGCCGAGGACGCAGCCGGACACGGACAGGGCGTTGCCGTCGAGTTTGCCCTTGCCGGAATATTGCTTGCCGCCCTTGGTGTAGTCGGTGACGGAGCCGGTATAGGCGCCGCCGCCGGTCGGCTTCATGGCGCCGAAGGTTTTGCCCTTGTAGGGGCCGGTCGTATAGGTCAGGCAATAGCCGGCGTTGCAGGGTGCGATCCTGGCATTGTAGCCCGACGGCATCTTCCAATTGCCCTCGATCGGGTCGGCATGGGCCGTGCCGGCCATCATCAGGCCGAAGCCGGCCACGGCGATCATCAGTGTCTTCATCGTCGGTTTCCTCCCGTTTCCGCCCTTGAGGGCCGGTTGATGGAACCGCCGGATCGTCGTCCGTCCGGCTCCTGATCCGCCTATGCGATGCGCCTGCGGTCGCCAACCCGCCCCATGGCCATCCACCCCGAGGGTTTGCATCGTCTCGAAACGAAAACGTCCCGACCTTCCGCCGAACTTACCGCTTCCCTTGACGTAAAGGTAAAGCACGGCGAAGATTCCGCAAGCGGTTTTGCGCTATGGGAACGTCGGTCGTTCGCGAGACGATGCCGGCCTACCTTGGTCGTTGCAGGGGGCGGATGAAGACAGGCCTCGCCCTTGGAACCACAGCAGACTCGGCACCGAACTTTTCCTGGACGGTCGTCAAGCCCGAGGCCTGGCGCTGCGCTTGTCGCCAGGTGTTGACGGCGGACCGACTTCGGCGAGCGCTTCGCCGAGGGCCTGATCGAACAGGGCCAGATCCTCGTCCGGCCCGACCGTTACCCGGATCATCCGGTCGAGCGGGGCAACGCCCGGCATGCGGATGAAGACACCGCGTTTCAGGATCGCCGCCAGCACGGCCCGCGCATGGTCGCCATCGCCGCCGCAATCGATCGCGACGAAGTTGGTTGCCGAGGGCAGGGGCGTCAGGCCGTGCCGCCGCGCGATTCTCGCCAGTTTTTCACGCGCCGCCGTGATCTTCGCGATCGCCTCGCGCAGATAGCCCTGGTCCTCTATCGCCGCGAGCGCGCCGGCTTGTGTGACCCGCGACACCCCGAAATGATTGCGGACCTTGTCGAACTGAGCGACCGTCTCCGGCTTGCCGAAAGCATAGCCGAGCCGCGCGCCGGCCATGCCGTAGGCCTTCGACAGAGTGCGAAACCGCAGAAGATTGGGCCGCATCAGGTTTGAGGGCGGCAGCGCGGAGGGGGGAGCGAGGTCGCAATAGGCCTCGTCGAGGATCAGGATCGTCTCCTGCGGCGTCCCTTCGATCAGCCGCTCGACGGCTTCGGCCTCGTGAAAACTGCCGGTCGGATTGTCCGGGTTGGAGAAGTAAAGGAGCTTCGGCCGCATCACTTGTGCCCGTGCGATCAGCGCGTCGATGTCCTCGCGATCGTTGGCATCATAAGGGACGGTATCGAGCGCCGCGCCGTGGCCGGCCACATGATAGTTGAAAGTCGGGTAGGCGCCGTGGGATGTCACCACCGTGTCGCCAGGCTCGCAGGTGAGCCGCACCAGATGGCCGAGCAGGCCGTCGATGCCCTCGCCGACGGTGATGTTTTCGGGCCGAACGCCGATCAACTCGGCGATCGCGCCGCGCAGTTCGAAATGCTCCAGATCCCCATAGGACCAGGTGCCTTGCGCCGCCGCCGCCATCGCCTCGACGACCTTGAGCGACGGCCCGAAGACGCTTTCGTTGGCGCCGAGCCGCGCCTTGAACCGCACGCCCATACGCCGCTCCATCATCTCCGGTCCGGCGAAGGGAACGGTTGCCGGCAACGAGCGGGCGAGCGGGGTGAAGAGCGGCTGGCCTTCGGCCTCGTCGCACGGACGGCCTTGCGCTGCGGCTGCGTCGTTCGCCGGCCTCGCCGCGCCGTCGCCCTGCGACTGTCGGGTGGCGCTCATGGCCGGGCTCTTCCGCCTCGGGTTTCCCGTTCGGCCCAGCCGGGCGCTTCGATCGGCGTCAGGCCGCTGGCAAAGCGCTTCGCGTTGGCGACGTAGTGCCTGGCCGACATCTCGAGTTTTTCGGCTGCCGCCTCGTCGAGGCTGCGCACCGCCCTGGCGGGGGCGCCGACAATCAGCGAATTATCGGGAAACTCCTTGCCTTCGGTGACAAGGGCGTTGGCGCCGACGATGCAGTTCTTGCCGATCCTGGCGCCGTTCAACACCGTCGCGCCCATGCCGATCAGCGAGTTCTCGCCGATGGTGCAGCCATGGACGATCGCCCCGTGGCCGATGGTGCAGCCGGCGCCGATGGTGAGCGGAAAGCCGAAGTCCGAATGCAGCGTCGCGTTGTCCTGGATGTTGGTGTCGTCGCCGATCGTCATCCATTCGTTGTCGCCGCGGATTACCGCACCGAACCAGACGCCGACATTCTTTCCGAGCCTAACGCGGCCCATCACGTGGGCGCCGGGCGCCACGAACAGCGAACCGTCGTCGGGCAGTCGCGGCGCATCGCCTTCGAGCGCGTAGATCGGCATATTGAGACCTCCCCGATTGCGGCCGCGAACCTGCGTCAGGTCGCGGAGGGAATCAAGCGTGCGCGTGCCGGAAGCCGCTGTGAAATCGATTCCGCCGTTCGGCGAAACCTGTTGAAGGTTCATCGCAATTCCGGGCGGCACCTTGCCAAGTGGGCCGGACGGATCGTCTAACGGACGCTCACTCTCTCTCCTCAGGCATCGATTCAGGATGCGGCGGTAAACCCTTGATCCGGATTCTGCATACGGCCGACTGGCAGATCGGCAAGCCCTTTGGCGGCTTCGATCCCGACCGGCGCGGCGAATTGCGCGCCGAACGCTTCGCCGTGGTCGCTCGGATCGCGGCGCTGGCCACCGAGCACGGCTGCGATGCGGTGCTGGTGGCGGGCGATGCCTTCGACTCGAACGATGTCCTCGATCGTGATTTGCAGCGCACGCTCGATGCCATGTCGGGCTTCAAAGGGCCATGGGTGATGCTGCCGGGTAATCACGACGCCGCGCTGAGCGCTTCGGTCTGGACGCGTCTGAAAAACCGCAATCTGCCGGCCAACGTCCTGATCGCCGACCGGCCGGAGCCGATCGAATTGCTGGACGGCCGGCTTTCGGTGCTGCCGGCGCCGCTGACCCGTCGTCACGAGGGCGCGGACCTGACGCAATGGTTCGATCGGGCCGAGACGGCAAGGGACGTCGTGCGTGTCGGGCTTGCCCATGGTTCGGTCGCCAACCGCCTTCCGGACAAGGCCGAAAGCGGCAATCCGATCGCCGACGATCGGGCGGCGACGGCGCGGCTCGACTATCTGGCGCTGGGCGACTGGCATGGCTTCGTCGAGATCGCCGAGCGAACGGTTTATGCCGGGACGCCCGAGCCCGACCGTTATCCGCAGAACCGGCCTGGCCACGTGGCGCTGGTGTCGATCGCCGGGCCGGGCGAGGTGCCGGGCGTCGAGCAAGTGCCGGTGGGGCGTTTCACCTGGACGTCGATGACCGTTCGGCTCGACGGCGACATCGCGGCGCTCGACGAGGCGCTGGGCGGGGTGGCAAGGCCCGGCGAGACGCTGATCAACTTCATTCTCGACGGCAGCCTGCCGTTGCGCGAGCGGGTACGGCTCGACGCGGCGCTGTCCCGCTGGCGCGCGCGGCTCTTCGATCTGCGCGTCGACGATTCCCGCCTGATCGACGAGCCCGACGAGGACGATCTCGACCGCATCGACACGGGCGGATTCGTGCGGCAGGCGGTCGAGACCCTGCGGGCGCTGGCGGACGATCCGCAGAACCCCCAGCGCGAGGCGGCGCGGCTGGCGCTGCGCATGGCCTATGTCGAGCATGCGCGACTGTCGCCCGGCGACGGCGCGCCGACCGCATCTTCGGCTCGGCGAAAGGGCTGAGCGATGTATCTGAAATCCCTCAAACTCGCCGATTTCGCCGGCATCCCCTCGGCTGATCTCGGGACCTTCGAGCCTGGGCTGACGGTCATCGTCGGCGACAACGAGGCCGGCAAGTCGACGCTTTTGACGGCCCTGCGCGCGGCTTTCTTCCAGAAACACCGGGCCTCCGGCGAAGCGGTGAAGGCGCTGTCGCCCTATCTCGCCAGCGGCCGGCCTTCGGTTGAACTCGGCTTCGACATCGACGGCACGGCCTATACCTTGAAGAAAGCCTTTCTGCAGCGACCGATGGCGGAACTCGTCTGGTCGGGCGGCAGCCTGTCGGGCGACGCGGTCGAGGAGAAGCTCGCCGAACTCTTCCGTTTCACCCATCCGGGCGCCGGCGAGCCGAAGCTCGACAAGCACCAGGGCGCCTTCGGACTGCTCTGGGTCGAACAGGGGCGATCCACCGGCGGCCTCGATCTCGGCGCCGGCAAGGATGCGGTGACGGCGTCGCTGGAGGGCGAGGTCGGCCAGATTCTCGGCGGCGAGCGCGGTCGCAACCTGATCGCTGCGGCCAAAACCCTGCAGGACCGGTTCTTCACCAACAGCTTGCGCGCCGTCTCGTCCTCGCCGGTAACGGCGGCCGAGAAGGAACTGGCGGCCTTTTCGGAGGAATTGACGGGCCAGCGCCAGCGCCGCGATGTCTTCGAGGCCAAGCTCGACCGGCTCGACAACCGCCGCGCCGCCTTGCGCTCTCTGGTGTCCGACGACGCGGTGGCGAAAGCCGGGAGCGCGCTGGAAGCGGCCGAGCGAGCGGTGCGTGCGGCAAGCGGCCTGCAGCGGGACGTCGCCGAAGCGACGCGTGAGGTCGAGCACGCCAAGGCCCGCCGCGATGCCGCCGTCGAACGCTTGGGCCAGCGCGATCGGTTGATCCGGGCCAAGACCGCCGCGGCCGAGGCTCTGGAGACGGCGCGCGAAAAGCTGACCGAACTGATCGCGACCGAATCCGGGGCGGTCGAGCGGCGTGCCACCATGGAAGCGGGGCGGACGGCGGTGGCCGAGCGCGCGGCGCGGGCCGATCGGCGCGACGACGCGGCCCGCGCTGCGGGCGACCGGTTGCGGATCGACCGCGAGATCGCGTTGCTCTCGGCGCGTCTCGAAAAGGGACGGGCGGTTGCCGAGGCGCTGGCCAAGCTGCGCGGCAAGGCGGCAGGGCCGGCGGTCGACGTGAGGACCATTGCCGAGCTGGAAGCCGCCGAGCAGAAACAGCGCGAGGCGGCGGCACGGTTGTCGGTGACGGCACCGACGGTGATCTTCGATCTTGAGGCCGGGCGGCGGGCCGTGGACGGTGAAGGCCGGGCCGTCGAAAGCGGTGCGCGCCGGACCGTCGCCGGGCGCAGCGAATTCGTGCTGGAAGGGTTTGGCCGGCTCACCGTCGAGCCCGGCGGCGACGCCGAGGCGCTGGCGCGGGAAAACCAGACCGCCGAACGAGCGCTCGTCGAGTTGCTGGCGGAGGCCGGCGTTTCGTCGCTCGGTGCCGCGCGCCAGGCGTTAGCCACGGCCGAGACGTGCAAGTCCGAGACCGCATCCCTCGAGAAAGAGCGCGCGGCGCTGCTGCCCGAGGGCCTCGATACGGTGCAGGCGGAACTGGTGCGGCTCGAACGCGAACGCGATGCGCTGCCTTCGGTCCAAGGCGACATCACAGACGGCGGAGGCCACGATGTCGCCACCGAGCTGCTCGATCCCGCCGGCACCCAGCGTGAGCGGCGCGCCGCCCGCGACGCTCTAATCGAGGCCGAATCGGCGCTGGAACGGGCGCGCCGCGACGATGCCGCCCGAATCGCCGAGCGCGCGACGGTGGAGGCCATTTTGACCCATCGCGGCGAGGAGGCCGAGCGGCTCGCCCGCGACGCCGCGGAGGCCGAAGCGGCGCGGACCCGCGCGGCGCTCGCCCAGGACATTGCGGCGAGCGAGGTCGAGCGCACGGCCAAGGTCGCTGTCTTCGACCTGAAGCGTGCGGAGTTCGAACGGGCCGATCCGGAGACGGCGGAGCGCACGCTGAACGCCAAGCGCAAGGCGCTCGACAACCTGCACACCGACATCGGCAAGCTGAAAGAAGAGAGCCTGACGTTGGAAGGCGAGCTTCGAGCCGAGGGCGCGACGGCGCTCGGCGAGGACATTGCCCGGCTCGAAGGCGAGATCGCTGCGCTGGAGCCGCGCCTGAATCGGCTAAAGCTCGAGGCCGAGGCCTCCAAGCTGTTGCACACGACACTTGTCGAGGCGCAGCGCCAGGCGCGCGAACACTGGCTCGGGCCGATCAAGACCGAGGTCGCGCCGTATCTGCGGCTCATTCATCCGGGCGCCGAAATCGAACTCGACGACACGACGCTCGAAATCCGTGGGCTGCATCGCGGCGGCGTCGAGGAGGAGTTCCGGCGCCTGTCTGCGGGCGCGCGCGAACAGGTGGCCGTGGTCACCCGCATCGCGCTCGCCCAAGTTCTGAAGAAGGGCGGCCATCCGGTGACGGTGATTCTCGACGACGCCCTGGTCAACACCGACGAAAAGCGCTTGGAGCGGATGCATCTCGTTTTGCAGAAGGCCGCCGAGGGTCTGCAGATCATCGTTCTGACCTGCCGCGAGCGGGACTTTCGCGGGCTGGGCGCCCCGATCATTCGGCTTTGACCTGGCCAGCCGGGAGTCGGGCCTTCGCGCGCGTGCTTCTATAGGCGGCGTCCGGCGCCGAAGGCGATGGTGCGCGTTTCGGGCAGATAATAGCGATCGGTCGGGCGCTCGGCGGTGTCGACGAGGAACGCGAAGAGCCGGTTCATCAGGTTTCCGGGACCGCTCGATTCGCCCTCGGTGATCACCCGGTCGGTGCCGACGAAATAGAGAATGTCCTCGCAATCGATCTGATGGTCGCGCAGGATCGGCACCAGCACCGACGGCAGGTTCACCGTCTGCATGTAGCCGAAGAACAGTTCGATCTTGACAATGTCGTTGCCCAGATCGGTGAAACGGTAGCGGTCGTCCTTCGGCACCCGTGGGCGTCCAACTGTGCGCACGGCGCATACGATGGTCGGCTTGAAGGTGAGATCCGCGAGTTTGCGCATGCGCAGGAGCGCCAGCGGTGTCAGACCGCTCGACCGCGTGAGGAAGACCGCGGTCTGCTGCAGGCGCTGGCCAGTGAAGTCCTTGGAGGCGAGCGTTGCCAGCGGCACATCGCCGGCCAGGTGATTCTCGCGCAGCTGGTCGATGCCGCGGCGCCAGGCCCGCATGACCAGAAGCACCAGGCCGCCGAAAAACAGCGGCAGGTAGCCGCCGTCGAGAAGCTTGGAGAAATTCGCGACGGCGAAGGGAATATCGACGACGAAGAACACGACGAGCAGGGCGACGATCGCCGGCTTGGGCACGTTCCACGAGCGCCACATCAGGGCGCCGAAGAGGATCGTTGTCGTCACCATGGTGATCGCGACGGCGATCCCGTAGGCGCCGGCCAGCGCGGCGGACGAACCGAAATTGATGACGACGGCGATGGTGGCGATGGCGATCAGCCAGTTCACCCGGCCGATGTAAATGTCCGATTCGTTCTCCTCCGAGGTGTAGCGCGTGTGCATGGGCGGGAGGAAGCCAAGCTCGATCGCCTGCCTGGTCAGGCTGAAGGCACCAGTGAGGATCGCCTGGCTGGCGATGATCGTCGCGGCGGTCGCCAGTATCACCATCGCCGTTCCGAAGCCGTCGGGCACGATCTGGAAGAAGGAGCGCTTGACGTCCACGGTCTCAAGATAGAGCGCGCCCTGGCCATAATAGTTGAGGAGCAGGCCGGGCAGGGCGATCGCGAACCAGGCCCGCCGAATCACGCGACGGCCGAACTGGCCGAGATCGGCGTAAAGCGCCTCGCCGCCGGTCACCGCCAGGAAGACGGCGCCGAGGATCAGGAGCGCCTGGCTCGGTTCGGCCGCCAGGAGTTCGACTCCGTAGACCGGATTGACCGCGTAGAGAACGGCCGGCGCTTCGATGATCTTCAAAAGACCGCACAGGCCGATCGCGGCGAACCAGATCACCATCACCGGCCCGTAGAACTTCGCGATCGGCCCAACGCCCTTGCGCTGCATCCAGAAGATCAGGAGGAGGACGGCGACGGCGATCGGAATCACCCACTCGCCGATCGAGGGAGCGACAACCTCAAGGCCTTCGATCGCCGACAGGACGGAGATGGCAGGCGTCAGTACGCCGTCGCCGAACAGCATCGCCGCGCCGACGAGACCGCAGACGAGAAGGGCGATGGTGAGCGGGTCGCGCGCTCGCTTCGGCTTGAGCAGCGTCACGAGGGCTAGGATGCCGCCTTCGCCGCTGTTGTCGGCGCGCAGGATGAACAGGATGTATTTGAGCGAGACGACCAGGATCAGCGCCCAGGTGATCAGCGAGAGAACCCCGAAGACGACGGCCTCCCTCTCCTGACCGCCGCCCATGCCAGCGGTCAGTCCGGCCTGCAGGGCATAGAGCGGACTGGTGCCGATATCGCCGAAGACAACGCCGAGTGCGCCGAGGACGAGGGAAGGCTGCGCGGAACGCGGGCTTGTGGAGCTCAAGAGGCATTTCGCTTTCTGGCAATTCATAGACGGCATTGTGACCGGCGCCGGTCCGCGAGGCCCGATCGGTCATTTCGGCACAACGGCCACTTTTGTCGGAAAGCGCCGACCCAGAGCGGAGAAATGCTCGCTGATGCCGTATACGCAAGGGTTTTGTTAAGGTTTTTCAGAACTGGCCAGCGGGCCCGCCCACGCAAAAGTGTCCTCAGTGCAACATGCGTGTCTCCAATGCACTCCAGAACCCCCAATGTGGCATTTGGGTGATTGCATCCGAGGCGCCGCTGGATAATGTCGCATCAGAAAGATCGAGGGGCAAACGCTTCGGCTTTCATGAATAAGGGGATGGGGCAGGGAAGGCTGTCCTTCATACAAGGCCCAACCCTAACCTATAACTTGACTGGAGGTCAGGACATGAACATCAAGAGCCTTCTTCTCGGCTCCGCTGCGGCTCTCGTCGCAGTCACCGGCGCCCGCGCTGCGGACGTCATCGTACCCGTTGCTCCCGATCCGGTCGACTACGTCCGCGTCTGCGATGTCTACGGCAAGGGCTTCTTCTACATCCCGGGCACCGAGACCTGCCTTTCGATCGGCGGTTACGTTCGCTTCAAGTACGCCGTGATCGGCGATACCACCGCGAGGGTGAACGACGAAGGCGACGACTACCAGGCCGGCTCGCAGGTTCGCGTCCGTCTGAACTTCGACGCCCGCGAAGAGACCGAGCTCGGCACGCTGCGCGGCTTCGCCCGTATCCAGGCCACCAACGCCTTCGGCACCGGCAGCCAGTTCGGCACGAGCGGCACCGATCAGGCTTACTCGATGGACCTGGGCTACATTCAGCTCGGCGGCCTGACCATGGGTTACCTCGACACCCTGTGGACGGACAGTGACGGCTTCTTCACCGACACCGACCTTCCGGTCGGCGACTTCCAGGTCAACCGCGTCTCCTACACCTACGCCGCGAACAGCTTCTCGGCCGCGGTCTCGCTGGAAGACGACGGCACCGGCGACTTCGCGCCGGACGTCGTCGCTCGTATCGCCTATGACGCAGGCTTCGCTTCGGCCTACATCGCCGCGTCCTATGACGAGCGGACGAACCTGACCCGCGCCTATCCCGATGCTTACTACATCGGCGGCTTCAACAACGCCTACAACGGCACCGGTTCGTTGACCGCCTTCGGCGCCTCGCCTTACGGCAGCTTCGGCGTGTTTCCGGGCAATGACGACGGTGCCTTCGCCGTCAAGGGCGCGATCACCGTCAAGCCGTTCCAGGACGCGCAGTTGAAAGTCGAGGGTTCCTACGCCTTCGATCCGAGCCGCTACTCGACGATCGGTCTCTTCAACACCGTCGCGACCATCGGCAACGCTCAGAACTACAGCCCGAGCAACGCACAGGCGGTCAAGTATCAGATCGGCGCCGGCTATCAGCAGGCTTTCGGCAAGCTGGCGGTCGCGGCGTCGGGCGTCTACGGCGAGACCTTCGACACGTTCGGCCCGACGCTTACGCAAACCGGTAACATCATCACCGCCAGCCGCCTGCGCAGCTACGGCAGTGGCGAATACTACAAGCTCGTCGGCAACGTCGGCTACGAGATCACCAACAACTTCTCCGTTATCGGTGAAGTGTCCTACGCCGACATCGACTACGACTTCGGCTCGGCCGACCAGACCGCCGGCTTCGTTCAGTTTATCCGCAGCTTCTGATCTTTCGATCCGAACGCTTCGTTCGACATGGAAAAGGCCCGGTGCTTCGCGCACCGGGCCTTTTTGTTTTCAGCACGTCCTGGTCGATTGAAGGTGTTTGCAACCTCGGCTTTCATTGTCTTCCACCCAGGTTCAAAGAGGGAGGCCCTCGGCAGTTCGGTCGGCTTGCAGCGGCCGAAGGAAAATACGGGGCGAGCCATCAACCCTCGTGTTCTTGGTATAGGTTTTGGCGACGGCGTCTGTCCGCAATGGCGCGCGACCCCGATCGCCGGAATTTCGCGGCAACCGTCGTTGCGCCTGATCGAATCGCCGAATTCGACTGTGTTCATCGCAAGGTGCACCCGGCGTGCCAATCGTCTTCCTGTTTCGTTCATCGACGCATTGGCCTTGCGTGCGAAGGCGGCTAGGCTGCCATGTATGTTGACGTTGCTATTGGGGCTTTCGCCCTTCCTGCTCGCGGCCTTTATCGTCGGTTACCTTTTCGGCCGGTTCGCGTAATCGGGGTGGCGGGGAGTGGTCATGTCCAGCGCATCGCCGCCCGGCGAAGCGGTTGCATGCCGCGCCACCGCCGCTAGGTGATGTCGAACAAGCGGTTCCGTCCTGATGACCGACAAGCCCGAGGTATTCGAATGCTTTCCTTCTTCGGGAAAATCATCCTGCTGATTGCCGCTGCCTTCGGGCTCGGCACTCTTGCCGGCCGCCGCGGACGCAAGAAAGCCGCAACGCAGCAACAGGCCGCATCCGCGCCCGGCCCAACAGCCGATTCACCGGCACCGTCGCCGGCATCGGTGGCGGCTCCTACTTCGACATCGGGGGCTGCTTCCGCAAAGCCCGCGTCGACATCGTCGGCGACGCACGGTTCTTCGGCACCGGCAACGGGCGCCGTTCCGGACGAGCCAGCATCGCCTTGGCCGATTTCGAAACCGGTCGTCGGCAATGATTCCGACGAGGGTGGCGAGGCACTGGCCGCTTCGGCACGGCTGGCGGCGACGCCGCACGATCCCAAACCTTTGCCCGACGACCCGTTGACCGAGAAATACCGGGCCGAGCCCTTCCGCAAGAATTTCCGCAGCGTCGACTATTCCAGGCTGTCGCTCGACCAGGGGGCGATCGAAGCCGAGCGCAAACGGCGACGTCAGCGTTCGAGCTGGCATGCCCCCGATCCGGTCAAGGACAAGCCAGTGCCCAAGCCGGCGTTGCCGGCGATCGATCCGGCCCACCGGTTTTCAGGTCGGTTCGCCAGCTTCGGCGGAGCGACAGTCTCGGCGGATGTCATCATGGGCGGGGACGCGGGTATCGTTCCGGACATGACGCCGACGCTGCCCGGCGACGATCCCGCTTCTCCGACGAAGCCCGCCGTGCCGGGCGTCGGCGCCAATCCGGCCGGCCCGGTACGGCCGCAGCCGGCTCGTCTGGGTGGTCCGCATCCGGATTTGCCGACGCCGGATCGCAGCAAGAGGGCGGCCGCGCCGCCCGATCCGCTGGCGGAAAAGCACCGGGCCGCGTCCTTCGATCGCGACTGGCGCACGCTGGATTATGGCCGTCTGCGTGAGGCAGCTGCGTCGTCCGAGAAGGGAAAGCCCCGCGACTGGTCGCCAAAGACCGCGGCGGAGCAAGCAAAGTCTGCGACCGGTGGCGACGAGTCGGGTGCAGATCGTCCCGCTGCCTATCCGGCAGCCTTCAGCGCGCTCGGCGTCGCCGCGGCGACGCCGGGTGCGCCCGACATCGTCGGTTCGGATCGCGGCGGTGGCGGTCGGTTATCGGCAGCGGGAGCAGTGCCCGGCGCGCGTCCTTCAGGTGAACCGATCACGCCGCTCGGCGCGCCAGGCGCCCATGAGGGCGCGATGGGACTCGAGCCCAGTCGCCTCGATGCACCGCGCGGCGGCAAGCCGGACGATCTGACCCGCATCAAGGGCATTGGACCGACAATCGAGCGGCTACTGTTCGAACACGGCGTCTACCATTTTGACCAGATCGCCGGCTGGAGCACCGCCGAAGCGCAGTGGATCGAGCAGATGATCGGCTTTGCCGGCCGCGTCGAGCGCGAAGACTGGGTCGCGCAAGCAATGGGCTTTGCCGCCGAGGGGGAGGGTTAAGCCGCCCGGCGCCGATCGACCCGCTTCGCAAATTGGGCAATCCGCTGCGGAATATTTCCGGTCTCCAGGAAAGGCGCGTGCGACTGGCCTTCGATCGTGATTGCCTCGAAGGAGGGATGTTCGCGCGCCATGCGCTCGAGGGTGGCCGCTGCGAAGAGCTGCGAATTGCCGCCTCGGATCGTCACGATCGGCACGGCCTTCAACAGGGCGAACTGCTCCCACAATTCGGGGAGATCTCCCGAAAGGTTGAGTTGGCCTACCGCTTCCAGAAGCTTTGGGTCGCAGTCGGCGACTATGACGCCATCCTGCTCGACATGGTTCGCGCGGGTCATTCGGTCGAAATCCACGTGCGACAAGGCCGGGAAATCGTCGCGATAGAGGCTGGCGACATGGTCTTCCGCCTGCGCCCAACTTGCAAAACGCTTCGGTTTGCCAACGGTGTCGCGAATGAGTTCCAGCCCGGCGGTCTCGATCCGCGGTCCGGCGTCGTTGAGGACGGTGCCGGCAATACGTTCATTGGCCATGGCGGCGAGGACGTGGACGATCAGTGCGCCGCGTGATGTTCCGACGAAGATCGCTTGCGCGATGCCGAGATGATCGAGGCCGGCGACGATGTCGCTTGCCTCGACTGGCACCGCATAGGTCTGCGGATCGGCAATGTCCGACCGGCCCCGTCCACGATAGTCGAAGGCCATGATCGGCCGGGCAGGGTCGAGCGCGCGCACGGCCTCGGCAAAGGCGTCGAAGTCGCGGGCGTTGCGGGTGAGGCCCGGCAGGCAGACCAGCGGCAGCGGCGCGGCATGAGAAGGGGGTTTCGGAGAGAAGCCATGAAGGCGGCCTGAAAGACGCAATCCGTCGTGCTCGTAGATGAAGGTCGAGATATCGCCGCCGCGTTCGGCATTCTTGGTTGCCGTCATTGCCGTGCCCCTTTGCCTCGGTCTTGCGGTGACAGCGCCGGCTGCCGGTGCACGGAACATGGATGAAGGGGCGAGACCGACAAGCGCCGGGCACGATTTATCGGCCCGATCCATGGGAATGTGGAGCGGCTTCGATCGGATGGGCGAAGACCGGTCCGGCCGAGCTTGGCAAACGAAAAACCATGCACCTGCACAGGCGATCGATGAATTCGGATCAGGCGCCGAAATGGTCGCTCGCCGCGCGGTCTTGGCGCTTGAAAGCGCAGGCGAGCCCAACAGAGCCGCGCGAATCGGCTCGGCCTCGACCCTTTTTCCTCGACACTCGCTCCCGGCCCTGGCCCCCTGGCCATCATCCACGGCGGCCGAGGCGAAGGTCCTTGTCGATGTTGGCCTCGGCGCCGAGGCGCATCTTGTAGACCTCGTAGTTCTCCATGATGCGCTGGACGTAGTTGCGCGTCTCGGTGAAGGGGATGCGCTCCACCCAGTCGACGATCTGGTCGAGCGACATGCCGCGCGGGTCGCCGAAGCGGTTGATCCACTCTCTGGCCCGGCGCGGGCCGGCGTTGTAAGCGGCGAAGGTCAGGACGTAGGAGCCGTCGAAATTGCCGATCTGCTCGCCGAGGAATTGGGCGCCGAGCGTCGCGTTGTAGCCGGCATCCGTGGTGAGGCGCGAGGCCGAATAGCTCAGCCCGACCTTGCGGGCCATGCTTTTCGCCGTACCCGGCATCAGCTGCAACAGGCCGAGTGCGCCGGCCGAGGAGCGGGCGGCGGGGTTGAAGGCGCTTTCCTGGCGGGCGATGGCGTAGGCCAGTGCCTTGCCCGAGGCCGAGATGTTGGCGCTCGACGGGATGACGCCGATCGGGAAGGCGAGGGCGGGGGCGTCGATGCCGCGCCAATAGGCGATCTTGCCGACCTGCAGCACCAGATGATGATCGCCGCGTCGTTCGGCCATCACCGACAACAACGCCAGTTCGCCGGGGCTGTCGAGTTCCTGGGCGAGCGCGCGGTAGATCGCGGCGGCGCGCCAGTCGGAGCCGATTTCCTCCAGGCGGCGAATGGCCCGCACGGCCTCACGGCTTTCGAAGCGTCGCCGCTCGGTCGTGCCCGGCGAGGGAAACTCGATCGCACCGGGCTGGCGGCCTAGGCGGGCGGCGGCGAGCTGGCCGTAATAGGTCGCGGCATAATGGGCGGCGTTGCGGTAATAGCCGGCGGCGATACCCGGACCGCCGGCTTCCGCGGCGCGGCCGAGCCAGTAGTAGCCGCGTGAGAGCGACAGCGGTTTGTTGGAGATCTTGACGATCCGGGAGAAGTGCCGCGAGGCGGTGCTGGCGTCGCCGAGGAAGCGCAGGGCGATCCATCCGGCGTGGAACTCGGCCTCGACCGCTTCCGCCGAGCTTTCGGCAAGATGGGTCGCGGCGACCTTGTAGGCGAGCTGGTTCTTGCCGAGGTCGAGGAGATCGCGGGCGACGATGCGGCGCTCGTTCCACCAGGCGTCGGGCTCGATGAGCGCGGCCGGGTCACGCGGCGCATTCGTCAACAGCTCGGCGGCCTGGCTCGTCCTGCCGTCCTTGCGGGCGTCCTCGACGAGGGCAAGTCGGTAGCCGGGATCGGCGCGCTCGGCGCGCGAGACGGCATTCAGTTGCTTGCCGGCATTGCCGTTGCCGCGGATCGCGGCGGCGCGTGCGGCGTAGAGATTTTTGGCGCCGGCAAGGTTTGCGGCCCGGGCTGCATCTCCGACGCGATCCTGATAAAGCGCCTTGTCCATGCGGTATTTGTGGTCGGCGCGGGTCAGCAGGGTCTGGAACTGCCTCAGGATCTTCTGTTCGGTGTCCTTGTCGAGCCGCTCGTTGCGCCAAACGCCGGCGATGAGACGCCGCGCACGGCCGGCGTCGCCGACCAGCAGATAGGCCTTGGCGAGCGCCATCGCGCCTTCGGGGCTTTCCGGCTCGGCGCGGCCGAAGGCCTGGATCACCTCGTTTGCCGGCCTGTCCTCGCGGTAGAGCGCTTTTTCCATGTTGACGCGCAGGGTCTTCATGCCGGGCCAGCCGGAAAGCTCGCTTGCGGCGCGGGCGATCTCGGTCGCCGGCACGTCTCGTCCGCCGGTGAGCGCAATCGCCCAGGCGAGGATGTGGCGGTCGAGGGAGCCAGGCATCATGCCCTCGCGGATAGCGCGGGCCTTGACGGCGTTGCCGTCCGAGAGCGCCTGCAGTCCATCCTTCAGCTGTCCGCGTATCGGCGCGACTGCGCCGAGCCGAGGTGTCATGGATGCGATCGAGGCGGTGAAGGCGGAAGATGTTACAGGGCGCGCAACGCTCGACGCGCTTGGGGCGAGCACCTGATCACGCGCCGACTTCGGAACCGAAGACCCGAAACGACCCGGATCGATCGCAACGCCCATCGCGTTCTCGGACGGACGCATGGACGGCATCGGCACGCCGGTCGGCAGCATCAGGTCGGTCGCGAGCACCTGCGACGGCAGCATGGCGGCGGCCAGCAGCGTCAGGGTGATCCGCGAGTTGATCCGAAACGGGGATTTACGGGAACGCATGGCCTACTCCGGGTCGAACGCGCTGTCGGGCAGGGATCGACAAGCCGGTATCGCACCCCAATCGATCTGCTTTGAGGCGACGAACGCTTTTCGCTTTTCGCGAGCGGTCGCCGGTCCACGTCTCCTGCCGACATGGTTCCCAAACCTCTCACGGGCAGACTTAAGGCGCAGTTACCAACTGCCACCAGTCGGCCCCATGACAACCGCCTCGGGTCGTCACCGGGACTGCCTGGACCGCAACCGTCGCGGCAAGCCGAACGGCGGCCGCCCGCGCCATCTATCGCTCGGCTGCCGGCGCTCGCTTGTTTCGCGTCGAAGCCTCTCATATGGTGCCGCGCCAAACAGGCGGTAGAACGGCAGGTGGTAGAAGGGCAGGCGGCAGAACGGCAGGTGGTAGACCGGCGGTTGTTGGTCGTCCCGAGATCTGCAGTGCCGAAGCCACGCTCAGCCGAGCTTGGCGGCCGTCCGAGGCGAAATCAAGAACGTGTGCCCGCCGGCCGATGACAATTCCGGCACGAACGGGCGGGGAGTGAGAGAGACGATGTTCAAGGGTTCGATTCCGGCGCTGGTCACCCCGTTCGCGGACGACGGGTCGCTCGACGAGGCGGCGTTCCAGCGTTTCGTGGATTGGCAGATCGCCGAAGGCTCGAACGGCGTGGTGCCGGTCGGCACGACGGGCGAGAGCCCGACGCTCAGTCATCCCGAGCATCGGCGTATCGTCGAACTTTGCGTCGGGACCGTGAAAGGCCGCGTCCCCGTCATCGCGGGAGCCGGCTCCAACAACACCGACGAGTCGGTGGGTCTGGCGAAGTTCGCCGAAGAGGCCGGCGCCGACGGGATTCTCTGCGTCACGCCCTACTACAACAAGCCGAACCAGAAGGGCCTCTACGCCCATTATGCGGCGGTCGCCAAGGCCGTGTCGCTGCCGATCGTCATCTACAACATTCCCGGCCGGTCGATCATCGACATGACGCCGGAGACGATGGGGCGCCTCGCCGCCGACTTCAAAAATATTGTCGGCGTCAAGGATGCGACTGCCAAGGTCGACCGGGTCTCCGAGCAGCGCATCACCTGCGGCGCGGACTTCATCCAGCTCTCGGGTGAGGATTCGACGGCACTGGGCTTCAACGCCCATGGCGGCCAAGGCTGCATCTCGGTGACGGCGAACATCGCGCCGCGACTGTGCGCCGACTTCCAGGCGGCTTGCGCGGCCGGGCATTATGACGAGGCGCTGGCGCTTCAGGACCGGCTGATGCCGCTGCACAAGGCGATCTTCATCGAACCGAACCCGACGGGTGTGAAATACGCCCTGTCGAAGCTCGGGCATCTGAACAACCGGCTGCGCTCGCCGCTCCTGCCGATCGATACCTCGACGGAAGAGACGATCGACGCGGCGCTGCGCCATGCCGGGCTCTTGAACTGAGATCACCGAAATTCCGGCCCGCATTCGGTCGATGGATCACCCGCGAGCGGGCTACGCTCCCGCAGGTTCGATTGAAGTTTGCGACCGCCGACCGCATGTTGAGCCAGCAGATGCGCCGCCTGAGCAGCGCGGCTTGCAGCCCTTTCCAGACTGCCGACAATCCCGAGAGGGCCGGCGCGCCACAGCGCCGGCAATGATCACTGATGGCCAAGAAGAAGAATAGCGCCGGCTCCAATGTTGCAGCGGAGAACCGCAAGGCCCGCTACAATTACGAGATCCTCGACACGATCGAGGCCGGTCTGATGCTGACCGGCAGCGAAGTGAAGTCGCTGCGCGCCGGCAAGGCCTCGATTGCCGAATCCTACGCGACGGAGGAGGGCGGCGAGCTCTGGCTGATCAATTCCAACCTGCCGGAATTCCTCCAAGCCAACCGCTTCAATCACGAGCCGAAGCGCCGTCGCAAGCTGCTCGTTCACCGCACCCAGCTCAACCGGCTGGCCGGCGCCGTGCAGAAGGACGGCATGACGCTGGTGCCGCTGCGCATCTATTTCAACGATCGCGGCGTGGCCAAACTCGCCCTGGCGCTGGCCAAGGGCAAGAACGCCCCCGACAAACGCCAGACCATCAAGGAACGCGACTGGAATCGCCAGAAGCAGCGCATTTTGAAGGGCGACTGAGCGCGGCGCCGGAGTGCAGGGCGCAAGGACGAAGGCCCTGCCGATTCGGTCTAGCGTCCGCCGTTGGTTGCCGCCGCAAACACCGCTTCGAACATCGGCACCGTCAGGACGCCGGTGTTGGTGTTGTAGCGCGAGCAGTGATAGCTCGATACGATCCGCAGATTTGCCGCCCAAGGTGCGTCGATCCGCGCTTCGGCACCGTGGCCGAAGGGCGCGTCCTTCAACCTGGCGCCCAGCGCCCTGACCGTCGAATCATGGGCGATGCGGCCGAGGGTGACGAGGGTCATCAGATTCGGGAAGCTGCGGATGGTCGCGGCGAGAAAATTGCGGCAGGCGTTGATCTCGGGACCCGTCGGCTTGTTCTGCGGGGGCACGCAGCGCACTGCGTTGGTAACGGCGGCGTCGATGAGTTCCAGGCCGTCGTCGGTGCGCGCGGCGAAGCGGTCATTGGCGAGGTGGTATTTGGCCAGCGTCGCGTAGAGAAGGTCGCCGGCATAGTCTCCGGTGAAGGGGCGGCCCGTGCGGTTGGCACCGCGAACGCCGGGCGCGAGGCCGACGACCAGCAGTTTGACCGCATCACGTCCGCCGGGCGGTAAAAGCGTATCGACCGGGGCATTGTGCCAACCGGGCTCGCTGGAGCGCAGATCTTCACGATAGGCGACGAGTCGCGGACAGAGCGGGCAGTCGCGCGACGGCTCCGCCGGGTCAGAAGACGCAGCTTGCGGCTTGCCGGACGACGCTTTGCCGGACGATGGCGCCACGTTCGAGATCATGCTCGAAAAATCCGCCACTCAGTACTCGTCGTCGTCGACGTCGTGGTTTTCGCTGCGGCGCGGCGCCATGCGGGCTTCGCGCTCGGCGGGATTGCGGCCAATTTCCGCCTTCAGGCTCTGCAGCTCGATGAAGTGATCGGCCTGGCGGCGCAGATCGTCGGCGATCATCGATGGCTGGGTCGCCATGGTCGAAACGACGGAAACGCGACGGCCCTTGCGCTGCAATGCCTCGACCAGTGCGCGAAAATCGCCGTCGCCGGAAAACAGCACAAAGTGCTCCACCGTGTCGGCGAGATTCATCGCATCGACGGCGAGCTCGATGTCCATGTTGCCCTTGATCTTGCGGCGGCCGGACTGGTCGGTGAATTCCTTGGCGGGCTTGGTGACGACGCGGTAGCCGTTGTAGTCGAGCCAGTCGATCAACGGTCGGATCGATGAATACTCATTATCCTCGATCAGAGCTGTGTAATAATAGGCACGAACGAGGTAGCATCTCTCCTGATAGTTCTTCAACATCTTCTTGTAGTCGATGTCGAAGCCGAGACTTTTGGAGGCCGCGTAGAGATTGGCGCCGTCGATGAAGAGTGCGACTTTCTCGTCGGGATAAAACATGGCTTTACGGCTTTCCTGAAAAGACAAGAGCGTTCAAAAAAAAGATGCCCGGCAATGCCTTGGCGCTTGAATTGGCGCGATGGATCAGGGCGACGGCGTGTAGATATGATCTACGCCTTGGCCGTGCAACGGCGATATTTCCTCATATCCCTCAAGGCGGTGTCGATTGTCCAGCAAACAGCGATTGTATTTGTCCGGCAAACGGAACTTTTGCGTTTCGCGGACTTGCCGCGGCAGGGCAAAGCCGCTATGCGACCCGTTGATCTCTCTTTTCTTTTTCGCCAACGTCAGGAGACAGGCCATGGCCCGCGTCACCGTAGAAGACTGCGTCGACAAGGTCGAAAACCGTTTCGAGCTTGTCCTGCTTGCCAGCCATCGGGCTCGCCAGATCAGCCAGGGTCAGCAGATCACCATCGATCGCGACAACGACAAGAACCCGGTCGTCGCCCTGCGTGAGATTGCCGACGAGACCTTGTCGCCCGGCGATCTGAAGGAAGACCTCATCCACTCGCTGCAAAAGCACGTGGAGGTGGACGAGCCGGAGCCGGCACCGACCACCGCTCCGCAGGAGCCGCGCGGCATCGCCGCACAGTCGGCAGAAGGCGGTGTGCCGAAGGCGGCCGACGATGACGAGCCCGTCAGCTTCGACCGGATGTCGGAAGAGGAACTGCTGGCCGGTATCGAAGGCCTGGTTCCGCCCGAGAAGACCGAAGATTATTAAGCTTCAAGGACGTTCGGCCCTTCCGGTCGGCATGGCTTGAAGCCTATATTGCAGGGGCGCCTCGATCGTATCGCGGCGCCCTTTTTGCGTTTCGGGCCGTCGCGGTATCCGGTGCGCCGTTTGCAACCCCCGCCGGGAAGGAGTGATCACCCGATCCGATGATGCGTCAATACGAACTCGTCGAGAAGGTCGCGGCCTACAAGCACGACGTCGACGAAGCGCTGCTCAACCGGGCCTATGTCTACGCCATGCAGAAGCATGGCTCGCAGACGCGTGCCTCGGGGGACCCGTATTTCTCGCATCCACTCGAAGTCGCGGCGATCCTCACCGAGATGCATCTCGACGAGGCGACCGTCGCCGTCGCGCTGCTTCACGACACGATCGAGGACACCGACGCGACCCGCAAGGAGATCGACCAGCTGTTCGGGCCGAAGATTGGCCAGCTGGTCGAGGGCCTGACCAAGCTGAAGCGGCTCGACCTCGTTTCCAAGAAGGCCGCCCAGGCCGAGAATCTGCGCAAGCTCCTGCTCGCCATCGCCGACGACATTCGCGTGCTGCTCGTCAAGCTCGCCGACCGGCTGCACAACATGCGCACGCTCGGCCATATGGCGGCGGACAAGCGCGCCCGGATCGCCCAGGAGACGATGGACATCTATGCGCCGCTCGCCGGGCGTATGGGCATGCAGGACATGCGTGAGGAGCTGGAGGACCTGGCGTTCCGCCACAGCAACCTGGAAGCCTACGAGACCATCACCGCGCGGCTCGCCGAACTCCACGACCGGCACGCCGAGCGCATCGCGACGATCGAGCACGACCTGACGACGAAGCTGAAGGAGAACGGGATCGAGGCGGAGGTTTCGGGCCGCCAGAAGAAGCCCTATTCGGTGTTTTCCAAGATGCAGCGCAAGGCGTTGTCGCTGGAGCAGCTCTCCGACATCTTCGGCTTCCGGGTGATCGTCGCCTCCGAGGAGGATTGCTACCGGACGCTGGGCATCGTCCATCGTACCTGGCCGATGGTGCCGGGCCGGTTCAAGGACTACGTCTCGACGCCGAAGCAGAACGACTATCGTTCGATCCACACGACGATCGTCGGGCCGTCTCGTCAGCGTGTCGAATTGCAGATTCGCACGCGGCGCATGCACGAGATCGCCGAATACGGCGTCGCAGCCCATGCGGTCTACAAAGACTCTGCGCCCAGGGATACCGGGTCGAAGGATGGCGGCCCGCAAAGCGACTCGCGCATGCTTCTGTCGAAGGATTCCAACGCCTATGGCTGGCTGCGGCGGACCATCGAGCTTTTGGCGATCGGCGACAATCCGGAGGAGTTTCTCGAACACACCAAGCTCGAGCTGTTCCAGGACCAGGTGTTCTGCTTCACGCCCAAGCAGCAGTTGATCGCGCTACCGCGAGGGGCAACGCCCATCGATTTCGCCTACGCCGTCCACACCGATGTCGGCGACACCTGCGTCGGTGCCAAGATCAACGGGCGGATCATGCCGGTGATGACCGAACTCGCCAATGGCGACGAGGTCGAGGTCATTCGGGCCAAGGGGGCGACGCCGCCCCAGGCCTGGGAGAACATCGCGGTGACCGGCAAGGCCCGCTCGGCCATTCGCCGCTCGGCGCGCAGCCTGATCAGGCGGCAATATTCCGACCTCGGCCAGCAGATCCTCACCCGCACCTTCGCCAGAGCCGGCAAGACGTTTTCGCGCGAAGCGCTGAAGCCGCTGCTGGCCAATGTCGGGCACAAAGACATCGACGACGCGCTCGCCGCCGTCGGTCGGGGCGAGCTCAACTCGTCCGACGTGATGAAGGCGATCCATCCCGACTATCAGGATAGCCGCATCACCCGCCGCACGCCGCGCCGCGAGGAGGAGGGCTGGTTCAACCTGCGCACCGCGGCCGGCATGGTGTTCCGCGTGCCGGGGCGGACCAAGGCCAAGCCAAAGACCGACTGGTCGGCGATCCCGATCCGCGGGGCGGGCGACGACATGCCGGTGCATTTCGGGCCCGACGGCGCGGTGCCCGGCGACCGCATCGTCGGCATCATCGAGCCCGGCAAGGGCATCACCATCTATCCGATCCAGTCGCCGGCGCTGACCCAGTTCGACGAAGAGCCCGACCGCTGGGTCGACGTGCGCTGGGATATCGACGAATCGCTGCATTCGCGGTTTCCCGCCCGCATCAGCCTGTCGGTCGTCAACGAGCCGGGATCGCTCGCCGAAATTGCCGAGACGATCGCCGCCAACGACGCCAATATCCACAATCTATCGATGATCAATACGGCCCCTGACTTCACGACGATGGTCATCGAACTGGAAGTCTGGGATTTGAAGCACCTCAGCCAGACCCTGAAGCAGCTGCGTGCCAAGAAATGCGTGTCGGAGGTCAACCGCGTCAACGGCTGAGGGGGTGCGGGAGGGCGGCCTGCGGGAGAGGCGATTTCAGGGCCTCGCGTCGATGCGTTCCCGGCCGCGGCGAGAGATTCGCGATCCGCATCATTGCCGGCGGGCTCGTGCTGCATGGCGGTTGAGCTCGTGGCGCGGCGAGCCTATGCGGTGCGTGATGCCGCAAGAACCGCGGCGGCCGGATGGAGCGAGACCGATGACCACCGAAGAAGTGCTGGCGATCTTTCGCGAAGCGGGCGCCTATCTCGAAGGCCATTTCATCCTGACCTCGGGCCTGCGCAGCCGCGTCTTCCTGCAAAAGGCACGGGTCTTCATGCATCCGCATCTCACCGAGCGTCTGTGCAGGGCGCTGGCCGAAAAGATCCGCGAAGCGGTCGACGGGCCGATCGACTTCATCGTGGGGCCCGCCGTGGGCGGGCTGATCCCGGCCTACGAGACCTCGCGCCATCTCGGCGCACCGGCGATCTGGGTCGAGCGTGAGAACGGCATCTTTCGACTGCGCCGCTTCGAGATCGAAAAGGGTGCGCGCGTGGTGATCGTCGAGGACATCGTGACGACTGGCCTGTCGATCCGCGAGACCGTCGCGACGATGCGCGATCTCGGCGCCGAGGTGCTGGCGGCCGCCTGTATCATCGATCGTTCGGCCGGCAAGGCCGATGTCGGCGTGCCGCTGGTGGCGCTCGCGCAATACGCGGTGGCGGCCTACTCGCCTGATGCTCTACCGGCCGATCTTTCCGCGATCCCGCCGGTCAAGCCGGGCAGCCGCAGCCTCTGACGTCCGCTTGCCAAACGGTGTTGGCCCCTTGTCTGGCCCTTGTCTGGCCCTTGGCTTGCCCTTGTCTGGCCGTTGTCCCGTGGTCCGGTAAATCGGGAGCGATGCCATGTCGCTCGTCGATGAACCGGGCAGACAGGTTCTGAAAACGATCGACGGACCGCTCGCTCTCAATTTCGCCCCAAAATTCTCTGGCGATGCTCTATAAGCGCCGTGTATCGAAGGGCGTGATGCGGCAGGTGGATCTCCACCCTCCGCGATTTTGAGGAATGCGACTGCCATGTTGTTCAGGCGGCGCCAGCCGGAAACCCTTGGGGCGAGGATCAGAACGATCCTTTGGCCGCGCCGCTCCTTCACGCGCTCGTTTCGCTACCTGAAAAAACGCGTCCTGCGGCTGAACGCCAGCCCGCACGCGATCGCCGCCGGGTTTGCGGCAGGCGTCGCCTCGTCCTTCACGCCCTTCATCGGCTTCCACTTTCTCCTTGCCTTCGGCATCGCCTATCTCGTTGCCGGCAACATGGCCTCGGCGGCGCTCGGCACCGCGGTCGGCAATCCGGTGACGTTTCCGCTGATCTGGGGCGCGACCTACGAGGTCGGGCAATATCTTCTCACGGGTGGCCTGACCCACGGACCGTTGCCGGTCCATCTGGGCAAGGCGCTGGCCCACATGGACTTCGCCGCCATCTGGAGGCCGGTCGTCAAACCGATGCTGATCGGCGGCCTGCCGCTCGGCATGGGCGCGGCACTGCTCGCCTATACCCTTGTCTTCGCCGCAGCGCGCAGCTTCCAGAAGCATCGCACAAAGCGCATCCTGGCACGCCGGCCGCCGCAACCCGCCAAGGTTGCGTCGAGCGACGAGCCGGTGGCCGGTGCCTGACACTTTCGGCCGAACAAAGTTTCGCGCCGAAGCGCATTGCCCCTGCCATGACGAGCCGTTAGAAGGCGCGGGCGGGCGATGCGCCGGTGCCGGCCGAAGCGCCGTGCCCACCGTGTTCCCCTCGTAGCGATACGCCGTCGACGGTCACGTTCAACGCGATACCGAGATGGTGGGCCCTGAGATAAAGGGCTTTGAGACGAAGAGCCCGTAGACGGGTCGATCGCCCGAAGACGACAGGACGAAGGACGCGGCATGATCGACAAGGTCGAACGGGCGGAAAAGGGCGGTTTCTGGGAGACCGTCAAGGTTATCCTGCAGGCACTGATCCTGGCGCTGGTCATACGCACCTTCCTGTTCCAGCCGTTCTCGATCCCCTCGGGCTCGATGATGCCGACGCTGCTCGTGGGCGACTATCTGTTCGTCTCCAAATGGAGCTACGGCTTCTCGAAATACTCCATCCCGTTCTCCCCGTCTCTCTTCGACGGTCGTATTCTGGCCTCGCAGCCGACCCGCGGCGACGTCGTCGTGTTCAGGAAGCCGAACGAGGAGAGTGTCGACTACATCAAGCGGCTGATCGGCCTGCCGGGCGACAGGGTGCAGGTGCGCGACGACGTCCTCTATCTCAACGGCAATGCGGTTCCTCGAGAGAAGATCGACGACTTCATCGCCGAGGACGGATCGCAGGTGCCGCAATATCGCGAGACGTTGCCGAACGGCGTCAACTACGTGACGCTCGACCTCAGCCCGAACTCGGCCGGCGACAACACCCGAGAATTCATCGTGCCGCCCGGACATTACTTCATGATGGGCGACAATCGCGACAACTCGCTCGATAGCCGCTTCGACGTCGGCTACGTGCCGTTCGAGAACCTCGTCGGCAAGGCGCAGGTGATCTTCTTCTCGGTCGAGGACGACGTCTCGCCACTGGAAATCTGGCGCTGGCCGACCGATTTGCGACCGAGTCGCATCCTGACATGGCTCGGGTGAAGGGCGACCACAAGCCTGCCCGCTCGCTCGACGAGCTGGAGCGCCGCATCGGTATCACACTGTCCGATCACGCCCGTCTGGAGCGCGCGCTCACCCATTCGAGCCTGCGCGCTGCGGCAGGTGGGGCACGCGGTCGCCGCAAGCCGGGCAAGGCACCGGCGGCGAGTGCCTCGGCGGAAGATGCACGCAGCTACGAGCGGCTGGAATTCCTGGGCGACCGGGTTCTCGGCCTTGTCATTGCGCAAGCGTTGTTCGAGCAGTTTCCCAGGGCCGACGAGGGGGAGCTGTCACTGCGCCTCAACGCGCTGGTCAACGCCGACACCTGCGCCGAGATCGCCGACGAGCTGGGCCTTTACGAATTCGTGCGCCATGGCGGGGACCTGACGACGCTCGCCTTGGAGCGCACCAGGAACATCCGCGCGGACCTCACCGAATCGCTGATCGCCGCCATTTATCTGAGCGAAGGCCTCAAAACCGCCCGGGACTTCGTCATCGCTCGCTGGGCCGACCGGCTCGACACGGACGTCACTGCCCGGCGCGACGCCAAGACGGCTCTGCAGGAATGGGTCCACACCAGGGGCACCGCCGTGCCGCGCTACGAGATACACGATCGGTCGGGGCCCGACCACGAACCGGTGTTCACGGTGCGGGTAACCGTCGAAGGCGTCGCGCCGGGCGAAGGGCAGGGGCGCTCGCGGCGCCTTGCCGAACAGGCCGCTGCCGAGGCGGTTCTCATCCGCGAATCCGTCTGGAAGGACACGCCGTGACCACCGAGAACACCTCCGAGGATGCCGAGCCGGCCGTCGAGTCTGTGAAGGCCGGGGCCGCGACCGCTGCGCCGGAGGCCGCATCCGATGTCGCCGCGCACGGGGGCGACGCTGTCGTGGATGCGCCGAGCGGCGATACGGCCGGGGCGGCGTCCGTCGAGCCTGCCGACCCCCGTCCGACCCATTCCGGCTTCGTGGCGTTGCTCGGCGCGCCGAATGCCGGCAAGTCGACGCTGGTGAACCAGCTCGTCGGCACGAAGGTCTCGATCGTCACCCACAAGGTGCAGACGACCCGCGCCCTCGTCCGCGGCATCGCCATCAAGGATCGCACCCAGATCGTGTTCGTCGATACGCCCGGCGTGTTTGCGCCAAAGCGGCGGCTCGACCGGGCGATGGTGCGCACCGCCTGGTCCGGCGCCAAGGACGCCGATATCGTCTTGACCATCATCGACGCCGATCGTGGCATCAACGGCGATGTCGAGGCGATCTTCGAGCGCCTCGCCGAGGTGCGCCAGACCAAGGTGCTGCTCCTCAACAAGGTCGACCGGATCAAGCGCGACCGGCTGCTCGGCCTCACCGCCGAAATCTCGGCGCGCGTCAGCTTTTCGGAGGTTTTCATGATCTCGGCGCTGACCGGCTCGGGCTGCGACGATCTGATGGACTACCTCGCCAAGACGCTGCCGGAAGGCCCCTGGTACTACCCGGCAGACCAGATTTCCGATCTGCCGCTGCGCCAGCTCTCGGCCGAGATCACCCGCGAGAAGCTGTTTCTGCGCCTGCATCAGGAATTGCCCTATTCCTCCCATGTCGAGACCGAGCGCTGGGAAACCAAGCCCGATGGATCGGTTCGCATCGAGCAGACCATCTACGTCGAGCGCGACAGCCAGAAGCGCATCGTCATCGGCGCCAAGGGCGAGACGATCAAGGCGATCGGCCAGGCCGCCCGCAAGGAAATCATGGAAGCCGCGGACCAGAAGGTGCACCTCTTCCTGTTCGTGAAGGTGCGTGAAAACTGGGGTGACGACCCGGAGCGGTATCGGGAAATGGGTCTGGATTTCAGCTCCTGAGCCACACTCGTTCATGCCTGGGCATCGCAGTGCTTGCGCTTGCGCCCGACTTCCTGACATGTCGCCCGCATGGAATGGCGTGAGGACGGGATCGTTCTCGGCGTAAGGCGACTGGGAGAGACCAGCGTGATCGTCGAGGTGATGACACGGGCGCGGGGCCGACATCTCGGGCTCGTGCGCGGTGGGCGATCGCGTCGTCAGCAGCCGGTGCTTCAGCCGGGCAATTCCGTCGCGATCCACTGGCGCGCCCGGCTCGACGAGCACATGGGCACCTTCGTCCTCGAACCCTTGACCCTTCGCGCCGCGCAACTGATGGAGAGTGGCGTCGGGCTGAACGGCGTTCAGCTTCTCGGTGCGCATTTGCGGCTGCTACCGGAGCGCGATGCCCATGCGCGGCTGTTCGACGGGATGTCGATCCTCGTCGATCATCTGGGGAGCCCCGAGATCGCCGGCGAATTGATGCTGCGATTCGAGATCGCGCTGCTGGAAGAGCTCGGTTTCGGTCTGGATCTTTCCGTCTGCGCCGCGACCGGGCGGGCCGACGATCTTATCTATGTTTCGCCGAAATCCGGCCGGGCGGTCAGCCGCGAAGCGGGCGCGCCCTATCGCGATCGGCTGCTCGCGCTGCCGGCGTTTCTCGTCGCAAGCGAGGGACCTGCCGGAGCCGACGGTGCCGACCGCTTCCGCGATCCGGGTGCGGACGATGCAGCGTCGACCGATGCGCTGCTCGACGGCTTTGCCATGACCGGCTATTTCCTCGACCGCCATGTCTACCAGCCGCGCGGGATCGCCGCGCCGGTGGCGCGTGCCGGCTTCCTGTCGGCGCTGCAGAAGTTTCATTCAAGGACGGCGACTTGAGGACCGACATCCAGTTCGGTTTTTGCGGCATTGGCGGGTGTCTGCACCGTGCCGATCGAGCGCCGTGCCAAAGAGGGCGGTTTCGCTGTTGGCTCCGCGCTTGAGAGGGGGCGGCCGGGCGCCAGGATCTGCAAGGAAATGCTCCTCAGGCTTGCCGAGGTCGTGAACGCGGCGGTGACGGTCGAACCGCCCATTGCGTCCGCGGCCCTCGATCGTCATGTTGCGCGCCGACAAAGGGAAGACATGCCGTGGACACCGTCGAGACCATTGCGCCGCTACGCGAGCGACTGAACGCCTTTCGCAGCAAGGGCGAGAGCATTGCGCTCGTGCCGACCATGGGCGCGTTTCATGATGGTCATCTGGAGCTCGTACGCCGCGCCACCGAGCGCTGCGACCGGGTGGTGGTGACGATTTTCGTCAATCCGACGCAGTTCGGTCCGACCGAGGATTTCGACGCCTATCCGCGTGATCTGGCGGGTGATCTCGACCGCCTGCGATCGTTGAACGTGGATTTCGTGTTTGCACCGGAAGTGGCGGAAATCTACCCTGACGGCGCGCAGACGACGGTCGCGGTCGAGCCTTTGGGCACGATCCTGATCGGGGCGATCCGCCCCGGCCATTTTGCCGGCGTTGCGACCGTCGTCTCGAAGCTCTTCAACATCGTGCAGCCGGATGCCGCATTTTTCGGCGAGAAGGATTTCCAGCAGCTGACGATCATCCGGCGGATGGTGCGCGATCTGATGATGCCGATCGAGATCGTCGGCGTACCAACCGTGCGGGAAATCGACGGGTTGGCGATGTCCTCGCGCAACGTCCGGCTCGATACGGACGACCGTCGCGCTGCAATGGTGCTTGCGCGGACGCTCGATCTCGGGGAACGCCGGATCGGCGAGGGCACGACGACGCTCGATGACGTGCTTGCCGAAATGCGTGAAACGATTGCGGAGGAGCCGCGGGCGGTGCTGCAATCGCTCGACATCCGCCATGCCGAAACGCTGAACGCGGCCAAGCCGGGTTCAAGCGAGCCGCTGGTGATCCTCATCACGGCGAAGTTCGGCGACGTGCTCTTGATCGACCAGCGCGTCGCCCAGCGCGGGACGGCGGCGCTGCGCTCCGGCCTTGCCGCCTGAAAAGGCCAAAAGCGCTGCGAGTGAACACCTGCGGGGCAATCCGGCGGCGCAGTGTTCAAAGCTCTTGCCGATGGTAGCGCTTACAGCTCTAGCGGCAGGATGAAGGGCGTTCCCGAAAACGCGTCCTCGCCGCGGCCGATGGCGTGGATCGCCTCGACCATTCGGCCTTTGCGAGCGAGCATCTCGTCGGCGAGCGCCACAAGCCGCGCATTCGGCGTCGCCGAGGGCGCACGGCGGCGAAGTTCCCGTGCCAGCTCCGCCTCGTCGAGCGAAGGGTTGATCGCCAGCGCAAGGATATAGGCGGCCGCCGTCGAGCGGCTGATGCCGGCCCAGCAATGGATGGCGAGCGGCTTTTGACGGTCCCAGCCGCGGCCGAAGGCGAGCAGCCGGTCGAGATGCTCGCTCGAGGGGGCGATCAGCCCCTCCATCGGCACGTCGATATCGTTGAACCCGAGAAACAGATGTCGCGCGGCGGCAATTCCTTTCGGTGTCGGCACGGGCGTGTCCGCATTGATCAGCGTCAGGACGTCGAGCGCCCCGTGCTTTTCCACAGTGCCGGGCAGCTCGGCGAGGGAGGAGATGACGAGATATGACATGAAGGCTCATATGTCCGCTGGCAGACGTTTGTCATCCTGTGCGGTCGCGATGAAAAGACGACTGCGCGACGAGTGGCATTTCCTATCTGTCCGCCGCTGCTGCGACCGTCTGCGATTCCGGCTGCGCCGTCATGTCCTTTGCCGTCGCGTCCAATTCGGCGAACCGTTCGAGAAACGCGGCCTGGGCCGCGCTGGTGGGCATCGGGGCGCAGGAGAGCGTGCCGTATTCGGCGCCGGGTTTGCCGAAGAAGGTCGCGGCTTCTTTTTCGCTGAAGCCGGCGAGCTGGGTCGCCTCGTGATAGGCCGAGAGGCGGTCGGCGGCCTTGATCTTCTTCGCGATGCGCTCCGGCAGATCGGCGGGCAGCGAGTAGCGCAGGTGAATCGCCGTCTGCAGGCGCTTTTCGACCAGCTTGTAATTGCCGCCCATCACGCCCTTAAACGGCGAGATCATGTCGCCGATGACGTATTCCGGCCCGTCATGGAGGAGGGCCGCAAGGCGCCAGCGCGGGTCGGGCTCAGCGCTCGCGACGATCGTCTCGACGATCAGCGAATGCTGGGCGACGGAAAAGGCGTGCTCGCCACGTGTCTGGCCGTTCCAGCGGGCGACGCGGGCAAGGCCGTGGGCGATGTCCTCGATCTCGATATCGAGGGGTGACGGGTCGATCAGGTCGAGCCGCCGACCCGACAGCATGCGCTGCCATGCGCGCACGGACTTTTTCGGCATCGTGCGGCTCACGAAGCGCGCCCGGCCACGGGCTCGAGGGTGTCTTCGACATGACTGCCGGAGCCAGGCGATGTCGCTTCTGGCAACGCAAAACCGGCCCAGGGCGGGATCGAGGCGTCGAGCGGCACGCCGTCGGCCGAAAGGCGCTTGTCCGCCACCAAGGCATCGGCGAGGCGGTCGATGCGCAGGAAGCCGAAGCCGTTGCGCCCGTCGGCCGCAAGCACGGTCCCGACGGGCCGGGCGCCTTCGCCTTCGCCGGCAAGGATCTGCGAGCCCGTGGTCAGATGGCTGCGAGCCGACAACAGCATAAGGCGCCGCCGCGCCGTGCCGCGGTGCTGCATGCGCGAGACGACCTCCTGGCCGACGAAACAGCCCTTCTTGAACGAAACGCCGCCATTCTGGTCGTAGAGCACATCGTGCGGGAAGACGTCGGAGCCGGGAAAGTCCGTCCCGGCTTCCGCGACGCCGACCTGGATCCGCAGCGCCCGGAACGCCGTATGCGACGCTTCTTCGACACCGGCAAGGACGCCGGCCGGCGCCTTGCCATAGACGCGCCAGACCTGTGAACCGGAAAACCGCCGGTCGATCATCATGTTGTGGAGCGTCTCCTCAAAACGGTCCGGGACATCCCAAAGCACCAGGACCGGCTTTTCGTCCAGCTCGATGGCGATCTTGCTGCGCAACCGGTAGAGGGCCAGCCGCTTCTTCAGATCACCGGCGGCGGCTATCGCGCAGTCGAGGCGGAATCCGCTCCCGACGCGGCCGATCAGGAAATCGAAGAGGATCTTGCCTTGCGGCGTCAGCAGGGCGGCGGGGCGCATTTCGCCGGGGCCAAGCGTGTCGAGATCGGCGGTGATCAGATTCTGCAGGAAATGCTCGGCCGTATCGCCGGTGACGGTCAGCGTGGTCCGGTCGGGCAGGCGGGCAAAGGGCATGGCGGGCTCGCGGGGTTCGGTCGTCATGGGCACACGCAACGGCGTCGTGGGCGATCGGCTTTCACGCCGGCGTGTCGCTTGTGCGTCGTCACCGAATTACGTAAGCCGACCCTGCCATTGTAACAAGCACGTGTAACAAGCACGGGACGGACATCCGCCATGCCGAGCAGCGCCGCAGTCCAGCCGACCTTCGACACGATCTTCAAGGGCGGCACCGTCGTCAACCAGGATGGCGCAGGCATTCGCGACATCGGTGTCAAGGATGGCGCGATCGTCGCGATCGGCTTGCTCGATGTGGTTGCGGCCGGCGCGGTGGTCGACTGCACCGGTCTGCATATCCTGCCCGGCGTCATCGACAGCCAGGTGCATTTTCGCGAGCCCGGCGCCGAGCACAAGGAAGACCTCGAAACCGGTTCGCGCGCGGCGGTTCTCGGCGGCGTCACCTGCGTCTTCGAGATGCCGAACACCAATCCGCTGACCATCAGCGAAGCCGCGCTCGCCGACAAGGTGCGTCGCGGCCGCCACCGGATGCATTGCGATTTCGCCTTCTGGGTTGGCGGCACCCACGAAAATGCGGCCGACGTCGCCGAACTGGAGCGGCTGCCGGGAGCGGCCGGCATCAAGGTGTTCATGGGTTCCTCCACCGGCCTGTTGCTGGTCGAGGACGATGAGGGCGTGAGCGAAATTCTCAAGCGCACGCGGCGCCGGGCGGCCTTTCACTCCGAGGATGAGTTCCGGTTGCGCGAGCGGATGGATCTGCGCGTCGAGAACGACCCGTCTTCGCACCCGGTCTGGCGCGACGAGATCGCCGCGCTCAGATGCACCGAGCGGCTTGTCGCCATCGCCGAGGCGACGGGCGCGCGCATTCATGTCCTGCACATTTCGACGGCCGAGGAAATCGAATTCCTGGCCAAGCACAAGCGCAACGCCACCTGCGAGGCGACGCCGCATCATCTGACGATGACCGCCGACGATTACGCGATCCTCGGCACGAAACTGCAGATGAACCCGCCGGTGCGCCAGGGGCGGCACCGCGACGGCGTCTGGTCGGGCATCGCCTCCGGTGTCGTCGACGTTCTCGGCTCCGACCATGCACCGCATACACTGGAAGAGAAGGCCAAGCCTTATCCGGCCTCGCCCTCGGGCATGACGGGCGTTCAGACCCTGGTGCCGATCATGCTCGACCATGTGGCGAACGGGCGCCTGAGCCTTGCGCGCCTCGTCGACCTGACCTCCGCCGGCCCGCAGCGCATCTTCGGCCTTTCCAGAAAGGGCCGCATCGCATTCGGCTACGACGCCGACCTGACCATCGTCGATTTGAAGCGAGCCGCCACCATCACCAACGACTGGATCGGCTCGCGCTCGCAATGGACGCCCTACGACGGCAAAGCCGTCACAGGCTGGCCGGTCGGGACTGTCGTGCGCGGCAGACGGGTCATGTGGGACGGCGAGATCGTCGAGGCGGCGACCGGCGAGCCGGCCGAGTTCGTCGAGACCCTGGCGCCGAGGGGCTGACGGGCTATGTGCAGGGGGCAGACAACCGACAGGTCCGCCCGTGCACGATGATCATGCCGCTAAAACCGGAACGGAACGCGCCGATTCCGAAGCGTCGAGCGCTCCGTCGAACGTCGCTCGGAGTGGTGGCCGGAAGCCGGAAGAGAAAAGTGGCATGAAGAACGCAACGGCGCCGCAGCTTTCGAGCGACGCCCGCGCCTTCGTCGCCATGCTCTTCGACGCCGCGCGCAAGGGTGGTGCCGGACAACTCGCCGAATTCCTCGACCAGGGCGTGCCGTCGACCCTCGTCAACGACAGCGGCGACAGTCTCCTGATGATCGCCAGTTACAATGGCCAGTTGGAGACCACTCGGCTGCTTCTCGACTGCGGCGCCGATCCGGAGCAACTCAACGCCAAGGGTCAAACATCGCTCGCTGGTGCTGCCTTCAAGGGCGACGTGGCGGTCGCCGGCCTGCTCCTCGATCGCGGCGCGGCCGTCGACGGTCCGATCGCCGGCGGCAAGACGCCGCTGATGATGGCCGCGATGTTCGACCGCCTGGAGATGGTGGAGCTTTTGCTGGCGCGCGGCGCCGACGCGAGCGTCCGGTCGCACGAGAGCACTACGGCCGCCGACGCGGCGGAGGCGATGGGCGCGGCGCGGGTTGTGCAGCGGTTGGCGAGAGCAAGGTGAGGAACCGGCTGCGCAAGCCGCATTGTGGAATTTGTTTTTCTCTTTTCGACTTGTTTCATTCGAATAGCTTATTCGAACTGCGTTGAAGCGATCCGAATGAGTTCAATGAAACGGTCGATATGCTGCTCCGGAAGAAAACGGCATTTGGCCGCGCGAGCGGCGCTCCGGCTCATTGTGCCGTAAGATTTCTTCGTTCCGGCTATCCGCAGGACGGCCCTCGCTAAGGTCGCTGGATCGGGAAGCGCGGGTTCTCCAACCTTGCCGAGTTCGGGCCGGTAGACTTGCGCGTAGAGGTCCGACCTGTCTCCGCCAAGGCCTCGAAAGTCGGAAAGGGGAAGCGTAGGGGCAATTGTGTAACCGGTCACACCGTCCTCCACGACTTCGGATAATCCGTCGACCATAGTCGCAACGACGGGCAAACCCGCGAGCGCCGCCTCGGCGCAGACATTGCCGTATGGTTCGCGAAGTGCAGGGTGCAAAAGCAGATCGATGTCGCGGTAAAAGCCCTGCATGTCGTCGACATGACCGAGCCATTCGATTTTGTCTTGGACGGCGAGCTTTTGCGCTACCGCTTCCATAAAAGCGCGATCGCTACCATCGCCAGCGACGACGAGAACGGCGTCGAATCCGCGTGCTGCAAGCTCGCGCAATGTGTGAACGGCAAGGATGCCGCCCTTGAAACCACGAAGCCTTGCTGCGAACCCGATGCGAACCGGTCGGTCAGTGGACAGATGCTTCGTCTCCGCGAGCGATTGGAGGTCGGTTTGCCAGACGCAGGGCTGACACACTTCGATTCGTCCTTCGATGCCCCACATATCCTGAAGCATGCGGCGGCTGGCATGAGAGTTCGCAATAATGAGATCGTGGGCAACGCCGAACAACGATGAAAGCGGCTTTTTGCGCGGAAACCAAGCCGCGCCCCGTTCCCAGTAGACTGCTGCCGCTCCGCTCTTTCGTGCGACTCTTGCAGAGCGGAGGTTGCCGAAGAAATTTGTATTGACGACGACGCTTATGCGCTGGCGTTGTGCCCAGTGCGCTTCGTAGGCTGGTCGAAACAGGTTTGGGAGGGGGATGCCATGCCGTTGGCGGTAATTGAAAGGGGCTTTCGAAAGTTGCTCCGAAATCGCAGGAAAACCAATTGGGAGCGCACGGTGATCAACCGAGAGATAGTTCGAGATCCGTGGATCAGCGCGCGTAGCGGTGACGAAATTTTTAAACTGCGCCTGTACGCCGCCCCAGTTGCGGGATGAGAGCGACAGATGATGCAGGACGCGAAGAGCATTCGCCATGATGGGGTTCGCTTCCTCCGGCGCTGTTGGACTTTGAACGGCTTTCGCTTTCATCTCGCTGGCAAGGACATTGCGATCAAAAGCGAACCAACTCATGATTGAGTATGAGACAAATTGCTTTTGGAGAGGCAATCATGTCGCGAGACGACCCGTTGCTAGATGAGGCAAAGCTCCTTTACGCCAAACTCATGACCGTTGCGAGCCGGTCAGACGATCCGAGACTTGAGCGGATTTTCGAGCTGGTTCCACGCGAGGCTTTTTTGCCAAGCGGCCCGTGGAAAATCTGGATGGCTGGAAGTCGTATCGAGACGCCCAGCGCTCATCCTATCCATCTCTATCAGAACGTCCTCGTCGCCCTCGACGAAACGAAGGGCATCAACAACGGCGAACCGTTTCTGCATGCTGCCTGGATCGGAAAGGTGGCGCCAACGAAGGGAGACAGGATCTGCCACATCGGCGCGGGTACCGGCTATTACACGGCCATCCTGTCGATGCTGGCATTGCCGAGCGGGCATGTCGAAGCCTTCGAGATCGAGAATGATCTTGCCACCAAGGCTCGAAACCATTTGAAGCCGTTCAACGGCGTCACCGTCATCCATGGCGACGCGACGAAGCACCCAATTTCGGACTGTGACCTGATCTATGTGAATGCCGGCGTGACGGTGCCGCCGGCTTCGTGGTTCCGTGCCCTGCGCCCTGACGGCCGAATAATCATGTCCTGGCAACCAACAGGCAGAGACGGCCTGACGGTTCTGATCAAACGCCTGAGCAAGGGGTTTTCGGTCGAGTTTCTGACTCGGTCCTGGTTCATATCCTGCGTCGGCGCCTCGGACGTTTCCGATGCGATCCTTCTGCCGACATGGCAGGAGGCGCAGACCATCCGCTCGGCATGGCTGACAAGCGACAGGCATCCCGACGAAACGGCGGTCGCGATCTTCCCCGATGTTTGGTTTTCATCAGGAACGCTGGAGGCAGCTTCAAAAGCGGCATGAAGCGGAATGTGTGATTCTGGCTCATAACCGCGTCTCGTGGCGGCATGCGATTGGATGTCGATGCTACGGTATCCTACTTTATCTGTTGAAACCGGGCGCTCGGTGCCATTGCATCGCTTTCATGGTCCGGCTGCGTATTGGACGAGCTCGCGTGTTTGATGAATCTGGCTCGCGCCGCCGCAAATGAGTCCACTTCAGCCACGACCCACACGAACAACGGCGTGATCTGCACCAGCAGGCTCTTGCCCAGTTCGGTCAATTCATACTCGACGCGTGGTGGTACTTCCGGAAAAATCGTCCGGGTCACGAACCCATCACATTCCAGTTGCCTGAGCGCTCGGGTCAACACCTTCTGGCTGATCCCCCCTATCGCTTCGAGCACACGCGAAAATCGCATCGGCTGCTTCGCCTCGCCCAAAACATGAAGAACTCTCAACGCCCATTTGCCGCTGAGCCGCTCGAGTACGTCGCGCGCCAATACCTGTTGATCCGAGGTAAACGGCCGGTCTCCAGTCGCAGCGCAATACTTGGGCATCTCGGTTTCCTTCAGGTCTGTATGGATCACACAGGTGCCTTCTTTCCTATCGGCACTATCGTCTCCAGATCCGTTTCGGGCCAATTTGAAGCGTTGCAAGGAGCGATCGAATGCATGACTGGACAATAGCAAATATTCCCGATCAGACCGGCCGTGTCGCGGTCGTGACCGGAGCAAACACGGGTTTGGGATATCAGACGGCTCTCGCGCTCGCCAACGCGGGTGCCGACGTCATCCTGACGGCGCGGGATGCGACCAAGGGCAGCGAGGCGGTGGATCGCATCCGAGCCCTTCGCCCTACCGCGCGGGTCGACTTCAGCCTGCTTGATCTCGCCAGCCTGGCGTCGATCGCTGATTTTGCCGATCGGATAGCCGACGACCATGATCGCATCGATGTGCTGATCAACAATGCGGGAGTGGCGTCTCCACGCCACCGCCTGACCACGAGCGATGGCTTCGAACTCCAGTTCGGCGTCAATTTTCTCGGACATTTCGCCCTGACTGGCCGGCTGCTACCTCTGCTGATGCGGGCAGACGCGCCACGCGTCGTCAGTCTCTCCAGCGTGATGCACAAATATGGCCGCATCGACCTGAACGATTTGATGAGCGAACATCGCTATTCGCCCGTTCGCTCCTACAGCCAGTCCAAGCTCGCCACGCTGATCTTCGCGCGCGAACTTCAAAGGCGTTCCAACACGTACCACTGGAATCTGCATTCGATCGCAGTCCATCCGGGCGTTGCACGGACAGATATCTCAAAAAGCCGCCCAGGGCAGCCCGCTGTTCGCTTCAATCTAATCTTCAACCTGTTTGCCCCGTTGTTCACCGGAACCGCAGAAAGTGGAGCGCTTCCAGCACTCTACGGGGCCACCGATCCGGCAGTCACACCTGGAGGGTATTACGGCCCAACCGGCTGGGGGGAGATCAAGGGACCGCCAGGCTCCGCAAAAAGCACCGCCGCAGCCGACGATGTCCGGCTTGGGGAAGAGCTATGGGGTCGGGCGGAGCAGCTTACCGGCATCTGTTTTCCAACGCGTGTCTGAACTGGATGACCGTACGTCTGCCTGGGCTCCCGGCCCAGATCCGTCATTCTATTTTCCATCACAGACGCGAGGATTCTGAAACGCTTTCACGATATTCCGTTTCAGTTTTCGAGTTCCCACAGCACTCGCCTGCTTTCCATCGCCACAGCCCGATCCGCCCCTCAGTCACCCGCGACAAAAAATTCCAGCTTGCCGTCGGGCGAAATACCGATGCGGAAGAAATTGTAGGCGCCGAACGCCTTCATGGCTTCGTAGTCGCCGGCGGTGACAAGTTCGAAGAGCTGAACCATCTGGGGCTTGGTCAATGTGTCGATCTGCAGCTGGGTGAAATAGGGCCAGACGTAGATCTCGTCGGTGTCGCCCGGCTCGACATGGGCGTGACCGGCCTGCAGGACTTCCAGAAGGATCGCCAGCATCTCGATGCCCTGGCCGTCGCCGGAGGCGTCCTTCAGAAAGGCGATCGGGTCGTCGGGCGTGTCGCCGAAGGACAGGACCGTGGCGTCCTCGCCGCCCTGCAGATAAGGGCGCAACTTCTCTATGTCGCCGGTCCTGGCGATCTCCATCAGCATGGCGCGCAGATCGCGCACGGGGCCCGGCAGGCCATCGTCGCCATAGGCGATCTGCGACGGCAACGGGACGGCCGGTGCGACGGCCGCGCCGCGGTCGGCGTCGCCGGTGAGGGCATCGCTCGTCGGCTTGCCGCGGTCGGCGGACGGAGCCGATCCCGAACCCGATGTAAAAGGCTTGACAGCACCGGGCGTCTTTCCCCTAGCGCCGGAGCCGGGCGGCTTGCCGGTCGGCGCTTCGGGGGTTTGGTTGCCCTGCGATTTCGGAGCCTGGGCTCGGGGATCTTCCGAGTTGCCGCCGGGGTTCAGGGGAGCGGAGTCTTCGACCGTGCCGTCGCGGCCGGGCTCGCGCCGCTGGCGCAAGACATCCTCGTCCTCGGGCGAAATCGGCACCTCTTCCGAATCGGTGCCCTCGGGTTCTCCCGAATCGGCGGGCTCGGCACCGGGTGCGACGGCGGGGACGGCGCCATTGCGGCGTTGCCCGTCGGGAGACGTCCTGGCGGGCGCCGGCCCGGCCGGCAAATCGGCCGAGGGCAGCGGCGGCAGCGGAACGGCGATGATGCCTTCGCGCGAATCCGAGATGCCGTCGCCTGGATCGATTCTGGAGAAAGCGAGGGCAGGGGCACCCACAGCGATCGTCGGAGCCAGGATGGACGCTGCGAGCAAGGCGTGGCGGAGCGAAGAGAGGCGCATCGGCATGGGTCAAAGCCTCCGCTTCAAGGGCGTCGGGGTCCGTTCGGTCGGCTGGGCGAGGGGGCCCGGCAAAATTGTCTTAAACGCGCAGCGGCGCGCTATTGCAGGCTGCGGTCGGCGCGAAATTCGCCGAACTCGATGCGCTGGCGCAGCTGTTCGACCATCTCCAGAACATCGTCCTCGCCATGCAGGCGCACGAGCTCCGTGAGTGCAGTGGTGATCGCGGTCTCGGCGATGATCTCCGCCTCGATGCCGTCCGAGATGCCGTCCGCCCAGGCTTCGTTGTGGTACTCGAAGGCGACTTGCTTCTTCTCGGCCTGGATCATCTCGTCCAGCTCGGCATTCTGCAGATCGATCATCGCGTTTCCCTCAATTCCAGCACTTCGGCTTCATAACCCGTTAAGCTCTTAACACGAACCGATCGCAACGCACCCAGCTGATTTTTCAGAACCGTTAACTGAAGGTTAATTCCCGAAACGTGTGCCGATCTCGCGGGCGAGGCGGACCCCCTCGTCCTGATAGCGGTTCACCGCGACGAGCGCCGCCGGGGTGCATTTGCGGTAGGTCGATTCGAAGGCGCGGTAGCCGGCATTGAAGCTGGCGATCAGGCGGCGCTTTTCCGCATCGGTCGGCTGTTGTGCGTCGAGCAGTGCCTGCATTTTGCCGCGCCACACGGTCGAATCGCCGCCGCAGAGCGTGCGCAGGAACTGCATCGACCCGAGGATCTCGGACAGATCGGCCAAGGGTTTGAGGAAAGGCGGTTCGCCTGCCGGTTCGCCGGAGGCCACGGAGGCAGAAGCAGACGCAGAGCCGTCGCCTGGACTGTCGGTCGAGTCGTCGGGCTTGGCGGCCTGGGCAAAGGCGGGCGTGACGACATCGACCCGCGCCCAAACGGCGCAAAGGAGCAGCGAAACGACCAGCAGATTCTTCAACATATTCGTCAGCTTTCGGCGTCGGGGCCGACCTTGGCAAGGGCGCATGCCCGCCGATAACGCGTTTGCGAACGTGATGCGCCTTTGTTGCAACGCTTCGCGGCCACTTGACGCTGGATGATCGGGCCGGGCCTGACGATCGCGGGGCGCCTGGGCACGGTTCGCTGGTCGATGGCGATGGCGAAAAGCTCAGGGGGCCGAAAAGTGTTGCGGGATCGCGAAGTGCTTCGAGGGTGTAGGAGCGCTTGCGATGCCGAAGAGAGAGAACCGGTTTTTCGCGTGAGCGGTTTTGGACAGGTTCGCAGCATCGGCACCGGAGCGATCCGATCGGTCTAGCAAGGCGGCTCGCAGGACGGGGCTCAGGCTTTCACAGCCTGGCTCACGATCCTGGCGAGGCCGGTCGTCGTCTCGCCGCGTGTCTCGGCGGTGCCGATTTCTGTGACCGCCATGATACGGACCGCCGCGGCGTCGTCGCCGGCGGTCGGCGCCGTGTCGCCGAGCGGTCCGGCAAAGACGTGGATGACCGCGTGGATATCCACCTCAATCACCTCGTGTATCGCCACGAAGCGCAGCGTCGGAGGCGTCAGGCCAGTCTCCTCCTCGAGTTCGCGCCGGGCCGCCGCCGCCAGCGGCTCGCCGAGCCGCACTTTGCCGCCGGGAAGGCTCAGCTTGCCGGCGAGCGGCGGATGTCCACGCTTCACGAGCAGAACGCGAATGCCGTCGGTGAGGCAGACGGAGACGGCGAGAACGGGGTGACGCGGGCGATCGGTCATGGGCGCCCAGTCTTCGCGGTTCGAGCCGTCGCTGTCGAGCCTGTGACGGCGACCAATCCGTGGGGCGCTATGCCCTTTCGCCGAACCGCTGCAGAGCGATCCGGCGGCGGCGCGGGGCACTGTCGTGGGGCGCTGTCGGGGGCACTCGGTCGCATTTCGTTTCCTGCGCGCCTCAACGCTTTCGATCGCGCTTGACTTGAGGCTCCGCTTCGGGCCCAAAAAGCCCATGTGCGGACGCTTCACCCTGACGGCTTCTCCCGATCGCACCGCCGAATTGCTGGCGCTCGCCGCGATCGAACCGTTTCCGCCACGCTACAACATCGCGCCGACCCAGCCGATCCTGATCGCCATCGGCGGCGGCACCGAGCGGCCGGGCGCCAATCTGCCGGATCGCACCGCGTTTCTGGTGCGCTGGGGGCTGATCCCCGCCTGGGTCAAGGACCCGAAGGATTTTCCACTCCTGATCAACGCGCGAGCCGAAACGGCGGCGACGAAGAACTCGTTTCGCGGCGCGATGAAATATCGCCGCTGCCTGATTCCGGCGAGCGGCTTTTACGAATGGAGGCGGCACAAGAACCCGGCCAAGGGCGAGCGGAAATCGGACGCCTATTTCCTGAGGCCATCGGACGACGCGCCTTTCGCCTTCGCCGGGCTGATGGAGAGCTATCTGGCGGTGGACGGCAGCGAGATCGACACCGCCGCGATCCTGACCACGGCAGCCAACGACACGATCGGCGCCATCCGCGACCGGATGCCGGTGGTGGTGCGGGCGTGCGACCACGAGCGCTGGCTCGACTGCCGCCACCACGACCCGGCGGCGGTCGCCGACATCCTGGACGCTGCCAACGACGATTTCTTCACGCCGGTGCGGATTTCCGACACGGTCAACACAGTGGCGAACACCGGGCCGGAGGTGCAGGAACCACTGGACGGCGACGGCAAGGGCGGTGCTGCGTCGACCGGGTCCACGGGGGGTGACGGCAAGGTCGATGACTCAGCCACGCGAGATGGGTCCGCTGCCGGCGCGGGTGAGAGAGCCGGGCGGTCGAACATGCGAGCCAGAGCCGCGCCGTTCGCCCGCGGTGGCGTCGACGACCCGGAGCAGCCGAAGCTTTTATGACGTCGTCGTCCGAAGAATTCGATCGAACGGCTGCGAAGCCCGCGCCCTCATGGCTAAGCGTTGATGTTTCCCGCGTCCAGGGCGAGGCGAGGCATGCTTCGAGCCGCCAACTGGTCTGCAAGGGCCATGACGTATGCCGGTCTCCCGGAGCGTGCGAAGGATGACCGAGCTTTTTCCCGCCGCCCTGCGCGGTTTCGCCCTGGGGCTCGGCCTTATTGTCGCGATCGGCGCGCAGAACGCCTTCGTTCTCGAGCGCGGCCTCGTGCGCAATCACGTGCTGGCTGTCGTTCTCGTCTGCACGCTCGCCGATGCGGCGCTGATCGCGGCGGGAGTCGCCGGGCTCGGAACGCTCATCACCGGGGCGCCCCGCCTGGTGACGATCGTCACCATTGCCGGCGCGTTGTTTCTTTACGCTTATGCGGCCTTCGCGCTCAAACGGGCGGTGACGCCGGACGCCATGGCGGTGCGCGGCGCGCGGGTGATGGGGTTGAAGGGGGCGGTCGCGACTGTGCTCGCGCTGACCTTCCTCAATCCGCATGTCTATCTGGATACGGTGGTGCTGCTCGGCAGCCTGTCGGCGCGCTACGCACTTGCCGCCGAGAAGATCGCCTACGGGCTCGGGGCCGCGGTGGCGTCAGCGGTATGGTTTTCCGCCCTTGGCTTCGGCGCACGCCTTCTGGCTCCGCTGTTTGCGAGACCCGCCGCCTGGCGGGTTCTCGATTGTCTCATCGCGGCAGTGATGGCGATCCTCGCCACAAGTCTGGCGCTCAGCGTGATCTGAGCGCGGCCCATAACGGGGAACCCGAAGACCTGACAACGAAGCATGCGATGCGGGCTATACTCCGCAATCGGGCGTCCGGTCAGTGGGCCGTCTTGGATGCGATGTGGGAGACCGCCGTGCGAGCGATATTGGCGGTGCGGGCATCGCGCTCGCCGGCCTTGTTCCTGCAGCATTCCTGGCTGGCCGCGACGATCGCGCGGTTGCCGATGGCGCCGTAGTTGCGGGCGAGATCGACTTCGCGTTCGCGTTCGCTCCTGGAGCGGAACTGATAGGTCTTGGAGATCATGACTGTGGTGTCCATGGCATTGGTGACGGCGGTATCCGGCACTCCGATTGTGCCAGTGTAGTGGCAATGGATAACCGAACCTTAACGTTGCAAGCCCTTGGGGCTCAATGAGGTTGGGCGTTGTCGGCGTGTCACGCGGGAGGCGCTCGAACCGGCAATAAAATTTTGCTATCCGGCGCCTGGGCAAAATATTCCGGTCGTGGCTTTGACTGAATCACGCGGTGTTTCAGAGGGTCTTGAATCGTGTAACGGGGCGGTGATCTCGCCGGCGATTTGTCACCGGGCGCGAATGGCGCTAGCCCAAGCCAGACACAATTGGCTCGCCAGGAACCGGCCGGGCCGGACGAAAGACGCGTGATGGACGGCAACGACGGCAACGACGGCAAGCGGGACGACGGCTACAGGGGCCTGAAACTCACCAACACGATGAGCCGGACGAAGGAAGAGTTCCGTCCGCTCGACTGGCAGGGTGGGTCGGTCTCGCCGGAAGACAGGCGCGTGCGCATGTATGTCTGCGGCCCGACGGTCTACGATTTCGCCCATATCGGCAACGCCCGTCCGATCATCGTCTTCGACGTCCTGTTCCGGTTGCTGCGTCATCTCTACGGCGAGGATCACGTCGTCTACGCCCGCAACATCACGGACGTCGACGACAAGATCAACGCGCGGGCGGCCCGCGACTTTCCCGACCTGCCGCTGAACGAGGCGATCCGGCGCGTCACCGAGACGACGACGAACCAGTTCCACGCCGACATCAAGGCGCTTGGCTGCTTGCCTCCCACCCACGAGCCACGGGCGACCGATTTCGTCACCGGCGCGATCGACGCACCCCGCGGCGGCGACTCGATGGTCGACATGATCGTGACGTTGATCGAAAAAGGCCACGCCTACGAGGCTGGGGGCGAAGTGCTGTTCGACGTGACGTCGATGGCCGATTACGGCCGGCTGTCGAACCGCAGGCTGGAAGACCAGAAGGCCGGCGCGCGGGTGGCCGTCGATGCTCACAAGCGCAATCCCGGCGACTTCATCCTGTGGAAGTTGTCGGATGCGAATGAACCGGGCTGGGACAGTCCTTGGGGCCGCGGGCGTCCTGGCTGGCATCTAGAATGCTCGGTGATGAGCGAGGCGTTTCTCGGCCGCACCTTCGACATCCATGGCGGCGGCATCGATCTCGTCTTCCCGCACCATGAAAACGAAATCGCCCAGTCGCGCTGCGCCCACGGCACCGAACAGATGGCGCAGATCTGGATGCACAACGGCTTCCTGCAGGTCGAGGGCCGCAAGATGGCCAAGTCCGACGGCAATTTCGTCACCATCCAGGAGTTGCTGGAGACCGAAAAATTCGGCGGCCGCAAATGGTCCGGCGAAGTGCTTCGCCTGGCGATGCTGATGACGCATTACCGCGAGCCGATCGATTTTTCGGTTAAGCGGCTGGAGCAGGCTGCCAACATTCTTGAAGATTGGTACCGCGTCTACCAGAAATTCGGACACGTCGAACCGTCTAAACCTCATCCTCAATTGCTCGATTTCGTATTGGACGATCTCAACACCTCGTGGATCGTAAACTGCTTAGACTACATGGCCAGTCAGTCTGATGGTCGTCCCCAGCCTGGTCAGCTGGCGATGGTCGAGCAAGGTCAAGCGGGGTTCGGAATATTTCTCGCCTCAGCTCGTCTTTTCGGATTCTTTGCTGACGACTTTGAGGCCTGGGTTCGAAAGTCGCTGGAGTCGAAGGGCCTCAAGATTTATGAGATCGACGCTGCAATCGCCGAGCGGCTTGTATTCATCAGGGCGAAAAACTTCGTCGAGGCGGACCGCATTCGCGACGATCTGCTTGCCAAGGGCATCCAGTTGAAGGACGGCAAGGACCCCGAAACCGATGAACGCGTGACGACCTGGGAGGTGAAGCGGTAGGGTCGTTGTCTGGGGCGGGCGCTTGAGGGTTTGTCTTTTCGGCGTCACGCTTCCTTGACGGCGAACTCATGCCCGGACCTGTGGCGTCTTCTCGGGTTCGTTCAGACGAAACGGTGCGCCGATCCCCCGTGCAAATTCCGTTCGCCCGCCTTATGAGGTGAGGATGACCGTCGAGTTTCGCAAACCCTATCCCGCCATCGAGCCCTATCGCACCGGCCGTCTCGCCGTCGGCGACGGGCATGAGCTGTATTACGAGCTCTGCGGCAATCCGGACGGCATTCCCGTCGCCTTCCTGCATGGCGGGCCGGGCAGCGGTGCCTCGCCCCAGCATCGCCGGCTGTTCGATCCAGAGCGTTACAACGTCCTGCTCTTCGACCAGCGCGGCTGCGGTCGTTCCACGCCGCTCGGCAGTCTCGACGCCAATACGACCTGGCATCTCGTCGAAGACCTCGAAGTGTTGCGGGAAACGATCGGCGTCGAGCGCTGGCTGCTGTTCGGTGGGTCGTGGGGTGCGACGCTGGCGCTCAGTTATGCGGAGACCCATCCGAACCGGGTCAGCGGACTGATCTTGCGCGGCGTCTTCACCGGCCGTCGGGCCGAGCTCGATTGGTTCTACGAGAGCGGGGCAAGCCGGCTGTTCCCGGACCGCTGGGAAGACCTGATGGCGCCGATCCCGGCCAACGAGCAGGACGACCTCATCGGCGCCTATCGCACGCGTCTCACCCATGCCGACCGGGGCGTACGCGCCGAGGCGGCGCAAGCCTGGACCGGCTGGGAATCGGCGACCGTGACGATGCGGACCCGCGATGGCGCCCCGAACCGCGGGCCGGCACGCGGCGGCAGCGGCCCCGCCGGCCAGGCCTCCGACGCGACCATCGCCTTCGCCCGGCTGGAGAACCATTATTTCTACCACGAGCTCTGGCTCGAGGAGGGGCAGTTGATCCGCGATGCGGACAAGCTCGCTCAGATCCCCGGCGTGATCGTCCAGGGCCGCTACGACGTCGTCACCCCGGCGATCACCAGCTGGCAACTTGCCGAGGCCTGGCCGCAGGCCGAGTACCGGCTGGTCGAGGGCGCCGGCCACGCCTTCGCCGAACCCGGCATTCTGCACGAGCTTCTGGAGGCGACGGATTGTTTTGCGGACAAGCTGTCGGAGAAAGGAAAAACCCCATGATCGTTTTGACCGGCGGATGCCAATGCGGGGCCGTTCGGTTTCGCACCGAATTGCAGCCTGAGCGGACGTCGATCTGCCATTGCCGCATGTGCCAGAAGGCATTCGGGAATTTCTTCGCGCCGCTGGCGACGGTGGTGCCGGGAACGCTCGTCTGGACGAAGCGGGAGCCGAAGCGGTTCCAGTCGTCGAACTATGTTGCGCGGGGTTTTTGCGGGGACTGCGGCACGCCGCTGACTTACGAGGCGCCCGATGGTGTCGCGCTGGCCGTCGGCGCCTTCGACGATCCGGCATCGGTCATTCCGACGATCCAGTTCGGCACCGAGGCGATGCTGCCATATTTCGGAGGTCTGGCTTCCCTGCCGTCCCGCTCGAGCGAAGCCGACGCCCTGGACAACCCGTTCCTGTCCGACATCAAGAGCCATCAGCACCCCGATCGCCCGGACGCAGACGAAAAACCGGCATCCTGATCGGTTCGACCTTCGACATCAGCTTTTTCGAGATTCCGATGACCGACGCGTCCCAAGAGCTGCGCACCGCGTATCCCGAGATCGAGCCTTACGCTCACGGCATGCTCGATGTCGGTGTCGGAGCCGGGCATTCTGAACCAGTTGATCTGCGCAACGGACCGGTTTGCTAGGGGCGATTGACGTGATCGACCGATCACCACTTGACATCGCAGGCATCAGCAGAATTCGGGTGTTGCGGCGCGCGTTCGTGATAGATCGTCGGGCTTAGCAATACGCCAGCAGAGCCGAGGATCACCATGTCGACGAACCAGCCGCCGGACAGCCGCGAGGGCTATCTCTTCGCGATCGGCGCTTTTTCGATCTGGGGGCTGATCCTGCCGCTCTATCTGAAAGCGCTGGAGCATGTCTCGCCTTTCGAGATCGTTGCCGACCGCATCTTGTGGGCGGTGCCCTTCGCGGTGCTGATTTTATGGTGGCAGGGCGGGCTCGGCCGGGCGGTGGCCGTCCTGACCGACATCCGCACCATGCCGCTGGCGACGCTGACGGCGACGCTGATCTCGCTCAACTGGGGCACCTACGTTTATGCAGTGGTGTCCGGCCAGGCGATCGCCGGCGCCTTCGGCTACTACATCAACCCGCTGGTCAACGTGGCGCTGGCGGCGATCTTCCTCGGCGAGCGGCCGACCCGGCGTCAGGGCATCGCCATCGCTCTCGCCGCGATCGGCGTCGTGATCCTCACCGTCAAGGCCGGCGGTCTGCCGTGGATTTCGCTGGTGCTGGCCTTGTCCTTCGGGATCTACGGCCTGTTGCGCAAGACCGTGAAGGTCGATGCCAGCGCGGGATTCTTTCTGGAGGTGGTCGTCCTGACGATCCCGAGCCTCGTGGTGCTCGCCTTCCTGCCAGGGCCGCTGCATTTCGGCGCCGGCATTTCGGAAACGCTGCTGCTGATCGGCGCCGGGCCGCTGACGGCGGTGCCTTTGATCTTCTACGCGGCGGGTGCGCGGCGGCTGCATTACGCCACCATCGGCATCCTGCAATTTATCGTGCCGACGCTGATCCTCCTGACCGCCGTCTTCGTCTTCGGCGAACCGTTCGGCGGCTGGCAGATCGTGGCATTCGCCTTCATTTGGACGGCGTTGGTTCTCTACACGACGTCGTTGCTCGGCCAGGCCAAGCGTCAGAAGCGTTTGCGGGACGTAGAGCGCGTCGCGCCGGCACATGGCTAGTCGCCGACACCGAAGCGGCCGCCCCGGAGGGCGGCCGCAAGGACTGCAAGCGGTCGAGAGGGTCGCTGCCGCTCAGCCGCCGTCGGCCCAGCGGGTCTTGTAGAGGTCGAGCCGGCGATCGCGCAGATTGCGGACCGAGCCTTCGTAGCGGGCCCAGTTGAGGGTCGCGAGGTTGAGGTCGGCGACCGTCACCATCTCGACGTTCTCCGACGCTTCCGCCGCAATGCCGTCGCGGGCGAAGGGGAAGTCGCAAGGGGTGAAAATTCCGGACTGGGCGTATTCGATATCGAGATTGTCGACGTTTCCGAGATTGCCGGTCATGCCGGACGTCACCACGTAACACTGGTTCTCGATTGCCCGCGCCTGGCAGCAATAGCGCACGCGCAGATAGCCGTGGCGAGTGTCGGTGTTGAACGGTACGAACAGGATGCGCGCGCCCTGATCGGTGAGGCGGCGGGCGACCTCGGGAAATTCCGAATCGTAGCAGATCATCACGCCGATGGGGCCGCAGTCGGTCTCGATCGTCTCGACGCTGTCGCCGCCCTTGATCTGCCAGTACTGGCGCTCGTTTGGCGTCGGGTGGATTTTCTCGCGCTCGTGCACGGAACCGTCGCGAAGGAAGACATAGGCGACGTTCTTGATGTTGCCGTCCTTGGTCTTGGTCGCGTGGCTGCCGCCGATGACGTTGATGTTGCGGCGGATGGCCATGTCGTGCATGCGCTGGACAAAGTCCGGCGTGTGCTCGGTGAGCCTTTGGATCGCCTCATCCGGCTCCAGCTCCTTCCTCTCGCAGGAGAGCAGCATCAGCGTGAAGAGTTCGGGGAAGACGACGAAATCACCGCCATATTCCGAGGCGACTTCGACGAAATACTCCACAGCGTCGTAGAAATCCTGCGGCTTGCCGATCTGACGCGCCTGCATCTGCACCGTGACGATGCGCACGACGTCCGGGTTCGAACGATTGACCGGCTGGTTTTCGCGCGCCGGATCGTAATAGGGGTTGCGCCAGACCATCAGGACGCCGTAGCCGCCCGATGCCTTGTCTGCCGGGTAGTAGGCCTTCAAGAGCCGTTCCGGCTCGAAGCCTGAATTGAGGTGGAAGGTCGCGACCGGATCCTTGACCTCGTTGGCCTTCACCGCCTCGATATAGGCTTCGGGCGTGCCGTATTTCTTCGAGTTGCGCTGGTAGCCGGGCATGCGGCCGCCGAATGCGATGCCCTTGAGGTCGAGGTCCTGGCACAGGCGCCGGCGCGCGTCGTAAAGGCGCTTGCCGATGCGAAGGCGGCGGCGGTCCGGATCGACACAGATTTCCGTCCCATAGAGCCATTCGCCCTTGCGATCGTGCATGGCGGCATAGCCGCCACCGGTGACCTCGAGCCAGCTGTGCTGGGCGAGCGCCCGGCTTTCCGGCAGGATCATCGTCGAGGCGTAACCGACGACCTCGCCTTCGTAGACGACGACGAACTGGCCCTCGGGAAAGGCCGAGAGCTGGCCGAGAATCATGCCGCGCGTGTAAGGCCTCTCGTCGGTGAAAACCTTCGACGAGAGCGAGATGATCGCACCGACGTCGCTCTTCTTGGCGATGCGGACTTCGATCTTCGGGGCGTTACGTTTTTCGGCCATCTTTGGGCGGGTCCTGACGTTTGGAAGCGAGCGAGCCGGACGGCCATCCCGCGGAAACAGCTTCGCCCGTCGAGGCGTAAGGGTCGACGGGCGTCGCGCTCAATGTAGATCGTTGCGTGCAGGGGACAACAGGGCATCCCGGCCACGCGGGGGGGGAAGGCAATGATCAGGCAGCCGACGATCCGGCTGCCGTTCAGAGTTTCTGGACGATTTCCGGCCGGCCTTCGCGCGCGGCCTGGGAGCCCTTCGTGGCGTCTTGAAGGGCGGGGACGATCTTGGAAACGTCGTCGATGACCAGCGGCTTTATCTGATGGGCGGTGTGGATGAAGCCTTCGGCGCTCATGTGGTCCATCAGCCGTGACAGCGGATCCCAGAAGCCGCCGACATTGGCGACGACAACGGGCTTTTCGTGGCGGCCGAGCTGGCTCCAGGTGAGGATCTCGACGAGCTCCTCCAACGTGCCGATGCCACCGGGCAAGGCGACGAACGCGTCCGAGCGCTCGAACATCTCGTGCTTGCGCTCGTGCATGTTCTCGGTGACGATCAACTCATCGAGGCGTTTCAGCTCGCGCTCGGTGGCCTCCATGTCGATGAGGAAGCGCGGGATGATGCCGGTCACCTTGCCGCCGGCGGCGACCACGCCGTCGGACACCGCGCCCATGATGCCGCGCGTGCCGCCGCCATAGACGAGGCGAATCCCGGCCTCGCCGATGGCTTGGCCCAGACGGGTGCCGGCATCGAGATATTGCGGATCGCGCCCGGCCGAGGAGCCGCAATAGACGCAGACGGATCGAATCGTGTTCATGGGATCGAAAGTCGGATGCGGGGCGGTGAAGGTCAAGCGGGAACGGATGCGGTGCGGCGAGAAGCGTGATGGTCGAACTGGCGTCCGGCATGCGCGCTGGGAGAAACGTCTTGTTTGAAGATCTTCCCAAATCGTCCCAGGGGATGCCCTGTTCGCCGCGCCGTATGCAGGTGCATTCATTGTTTTAAGAATGCGGCGGTCGCTCCTGTGTGCCGACCGCGGTCAGGCCCGGGCGTCGATCGCATCGGCGATGGTGTCGGCGCTCTTCAGGAGCCGCACGATGACCGGAACGGCGAGGGCGACGATGTTTCTGTCCTGGCCGCGGGCCCATTGCGCCTCGCGCACCTCCTCGACGAGGATTGCGACCGCCGGGATGAAGCGGATCGCCAGGGAGATAGCGAGGCCGGTCCTCTCGACGTCGATCCCGAGCCTGGAAAGAGGCGACAGCGCGCGTTCGATGACCGCCACCAGGTCGGCCGTCCGGGTCGTCAGGGTCACGAGCGAGGCGGCGAGGATCAGTGCGGCGAAGCGCAGGACGAGGAGGAGACCGGTCGCAAAATCAGTCAGGAATAGCTGTGCGACGAAGAGAATTGCGAGGATCCAGAACGCCGGGCGGATTTGCCCTAGCGCCAGCTTCGCGGGAATTGCTGCGAGGCGGTAGAGCGCGAGGACGATCAACAGGGTTGCGCCGGCCAGCCAAAGGCGATCGACGGCGAAGAGCAGGGTGCCGAGGCCAAGGAGAGCGAGCAGTTTCCAGCCGGCGCCGAGGCGGTGAAGCGGGCTCGCGCCGGGACGGTAAAAGCCGGCGATCATGGCGTGTCGGCCTGCGGCGGTGCGGCGTGCGCCCCGGTTTCTCCCAGGATCAGCTGCCGATAGCGGTCGATCGCCTCGCACGGTCGAGCATCGGCGACGAGCCGGCCTTCGTCGAAGACGAGCACCCGGTCGAAGCCATCCAGAAGATCGAGGTCATGGGTGACGAAAACGACGTGTTCGTCGAGCGCTGCGACGGTGCCCATGACACGCCGGGTGTTGCGCAGGTCGAGCAGCGTCGTCGGCTCATCGAGCACCAGCCAGGATGGCTCCAGGATCATCACGCCGGCCAGCGCCACCATCTGGCGTTCGCCGCCGGAGAGTTCGTGGGCGAGCCGGTCGTCGAAGCCGGAAAGACCAAAGCGATCGAGGGTCGCCGCGACGCGGCGGGCGATTTCGTCTTTGCCGAGCTTGCGATTTTTCAGGCCGAAGGCGATGTCCTCGCCGACCGTCGGATAGACGATCTGGTTGTCCGGGTTCTGGAACAGGAAGCCGACTTTGCGGCGGACGGCCTTGGCATCGCGGCCTGTGTCGATGCCGTCGACGACGATGCGTCCTTCCGTCGGCTGGATCAGCCCGTTCAGCAACCGGGCAAAGGTGCTCTTGCCGGAGCCGTTGGCGCCGATGACGCCGATGCGGCGTTCGGCGAGGCGAAGGTCGATCGCCTTGAGGACGCGGCGTCCGCCGCGGTCAACGGCGACGCCGTCGAGGACGATCTCGGAGGACACCCTGCCGTCAGGCGCCGCGGACGGCGGTCCGCACGTCGATCATCGGATAGGCCTTGCGCACGGCGACGATGATCGCCGCAGCGACACCGGCCTTGATCAGATCGCCGGGGATGAAGGCGGCAGAGCCGGTGAGGGCGGTCCAGAGCGGGATATTCGCGACAAGTGAAATGACGGGAACGCCGATCGCGTAAAGGACGCCGACACCGCCGAGAACGCAGATGCTGAAAGCGGTGGCGAAGCCGAGATTCTTGTAGGCGCGCTCGGTCAGCCAGCCAATAATAATTGCTGCGGCGACCCAGCCGAAGAGGAAACCGGCGGTCGGGCCGGCGAAGACGCCGATGCCGCCGCGACCGCCCGACAGAAGTGGCAGGCCGACGGCGACGAGCGCAAGGAACAGCAGCATCGACAGGCCACCGCGCCGCGCGCCGATGATGCCGCCGGCGAGCATCGGGCCGATCGACTGGGCGGTGATCGGCACGCCGATCGCCGGCACGGTCAGCGGCGGAAAGATCGCCAGAACGGCCATCAGCGCGGCGAAGAGCGCGATCAGGACGATGTCGCGGGTGGTCATGGCGTTCACCTCGGTCCGGCGCTGCCGGCGAGGATGCCGCATCGCGTCGTGTCCGGTTGAAAGCGGATTGCGGAGGAAAGGTCAATCGGTCGCCGGTGAAGGGCAGGGCCGGGGGCGTTGCCCGAACTGATTTATGCGAAGGACGGCAGCGATACGTGCCGCCCTCAGGCGCGTTCGATGTCAGTCGCGGTGAAGTCGTCGCCCTTGTAGAGGAGGGGAACGTCGTAGTGCCTGGCGCAGGCATAAGCGAAGCAGTCGCCGAAGTTGAGCGCCGCCGGGTGCCGGCCCTTGCCGTAGCGGGCGTGGGCATCGATCGCGAGATCGGAGGCTTCTGGCGGGATCGGGACGATTTCGACCGATTGCTGGGAAAGAAAATCGTGGATCATCCAAAGCCCGATCTGCGGCTCTTCCTTGCGAATGCGCGACAACGCGACCGATGCCTCCCAGATCGACATGGCGGATGTCAGGCGAAGGCCATGTCGGTCCATTCGAGCGCTCAGTTGCGCAGCGTCTATTTCGTCCGCGAGGATGGCGCAGATTGCCGATGCATCGATGAACATCAGTCTTCGTAAAGACTGTCGATCCACTCCTTGGTGACGGGCAGACCCTCACCTTGGGATGGATATTTTTCACGCAAAGCGGCAGCGCAGTCGAGAATCCTTTGCGCACCGGGAGAGAGAGGCTCTGCCGCGACTTCGGATCGTGGCGTCGAGTTTTGGCGCGCAAGCTCGGAACGAAGGGCAAATCGAACCGCCTCCGTTTTGCTTGTCTTCTTCAACGCCGCGAGCTTCTCTGCAAGTTCGCCGACCTCGCGGTCCTTGACGTAGAGCGGCATGATCGGTCTCCGATCGACTTGGGATATCCCAATTTAATCGTGGGATATCCATTTGTCCATCGGCGAGACGTTCACCTCACGTCAGCGTGCGCCTCACCGCATCCGCCCAGCCGTCCAACTTGGCGCCCCTTGCGACCGCGTCCATCTGCGGTTCGAAGCGGCGCTCCAGGCGCCAGCGCTCGGCAAAGCCGGTCATGTCCGGCCAGACGCCTGCTTTCTCGCCGGCGATCCAGGCGGCGCCGAGCGCGGTCGTCTCCAGCACGACCGGCCGGTCGACGGGTGCGTCGAGCAGATCGGCGAGGCGCTGCATCGTCCAGTCGGAGGCGACCATGCCGCCGTCGACGCGCAGCACCGTCTCGGCGGCGCCGTTCCAGTCCTTCTTCATCGCATCGAGAAGATCGGCGGTCTGATAGCAGACAGCTTCGAGCGCTGCGCGGGCGATCTCGTTCGGACCGGTCTTGCGTGTCAGGCCGTAGATCGCGCCACGAGCTTCCGCGTCCCACCAGGGCGCACCGAGGCCGGTGAAGGCAGGCACCATGTAGACGTCCTGGCCGTCGTCGGCGTCGGCCGCCATCGGTCCGGTGCGATCGGCGCGCTCGACGAGGCCGAGGCCGTCGCGCAGCCATTGGACGGCTGCACCGGCAATGAAGATCGAGCCTTCCAGGCCGTAGGTTGTTTTGCCGGCGAGGCGATAGGCGATGGTCGTCAGGAGCCTGTTGGACGAGAGAACGCGGGTCGTGCCGGTGTTGAGGACGGCAAAGCACCCCGTGCCATAGGTCGATTTCAACATGCCCGGCTCAAAGCAGGCCTGGCCGAGGGTCGCCGCATGCTGGTCGCCGGCCATGCCGCGGATCGGGATCGCCGCGCCGAACAACGCCGCATCCGTCGTGCCGAACTCGGCGTCGCAGTCCATTACCTGCGGCAGCAGCGCGCGCGGGACGTTCAGGAGGCGCAGGAGATCGTCGTCCCAGTCGTTTGCCGAGATGTCGAAGATCATCGTCCGGCAGGCGTTGGTGGCGTCGGTCGCGTGGACCCGGCCGCCGGTGAGGCGCCAGAGGAGGAAGCAGTCGACAGTGCCGAAGGCGAGCTTGCCGGCTTCCGCTTTCGCGCGCGCGCCCTCGACGTTGTCGAGGAGCCAGGCGATTTTGGTGCCGGCGAAATAGGGATCGACGATCAGGCCGGTCTTTGCGGTGATCTCTGGCTCGGCGCCGTCCTTGACGAGCTTGCGGCAGACCTCAGCGGTGCGGCGGTCCTGCCAGACGATGGCGTTGTGGATCGGCTTGCCGGTGTCGCGGTCCCAGATCAACGTCGTCTCGCGCTGGTTGGTGATGCCGATCGCGGCGATGTCGGTCGCCGAGACGGAGGCGTCCGCAATCGCCGTGCGGATGGTCGCGACGGTCGTCTTCCAGATGTCCTCGGGGTCGTGCTCGACCCAGCCCGGCCGCGGGAAATGCTGTGGGAACTCTTCCTGGCCGACGCCGACGAGGCGAAAGCTGTCGTCGAAGACGATGGCGCGAGTCGAGGTGGTGCCCTGATCGATGGCGAGGACGTAGCCGGACATTGAGATTCTCCGTTGTTTTTGTTCTTACGTGGCGGAGCGACTCTGCCGCAAGGCGGCGGGAACGCCCAAGATCGCTGCCGTCTCCGACGCGACGGGATGAGAAGGGAATTCGCCATGACAGTCGACGAAATCATCGCCGAATTCGGCATCGACGCCGATCACCGGATGGTGCCGCGCGAAGCGATCGCCGAGGCCGAAGCGCGCCGGGAGGAGATGATTCCGGCTTTTGTCGCGGAGATCGAACGGTTCCTCTCGGTTCGAAAACCGAATGTTGCCGACCTTGCCTATTCGCCGCTGATCGTGATCGTTCATCTCCTCGGGGAGTGGCGGGCGACGACGGCCTATCGAAGCGTCTGCCGTTTGCTTCATCGCGACAGCGACGTGATCGACGGGCTCTTCGGCGATTCCGCCGCGAACCTCTCCGCCATTTGTACGGCGCTCTTCGACGGCGACCGGGCTCCGATGGAGGCCGTCATTCTCGATCCAAGGGCCGATCAGTATTCGCGTCACTCCTGTTTCGAAGCGGTGGTCCAGCTGGCGGTCAGAGGTGGAACGGATCGGCCGGCGGTCGAGGCTTTTGTGCGTTCCAGCTACCGTCGCCTGGAACCGCGTCATGACAACATGGTCTGGGTGGGTTGGATCGGCGCCGTCGCGGCGCTGGCGCTGAGCGATCTGGCGCCGCTGGCCCGCAAGGCTATCACCGACGAGAAGGTGCCCTACAATTTCACCGACCTGAAGCACTACAATTGCGACCTCGAATACGCGGTTGCCCATCCGCAATCTCCCTGGCCGCGCGAATTGGCTCCGAGGGACGTGCCTTCGACGGTCGACATGCTTCAGGAGTTCGCCGACGCGGCAGCGCGCAATGAAGCAGCCCGAACCGAACGAGCCGACCATGTTCCGGGTTCTGCGCCGAGTTCCAGCCTTTTGGACGCGCTTGCCGACGAGCGACCCGCATTCAATCCCTGGCGCGATGTGGGGCGCAACGATCCGTGTCCGTGTGGCAGCGGCAGAAAATACAAGAAATGCTGCCTCGGCAAGTTGGACGCCTGAGCCAAATCCATCGCATTCATCGAGTTTCGTAAGCCGAAGCCGGGCGGTCATCCGCCCGGCCTCTCATATTTTTGCGGCGAGCCGATTACTTGGCCGGCGCAGCCGAACCGTCGGCCGGTGCCATCGTGTCCGGGGTCGCCGAAGCGTCGGTCGCCGTGGTGCCGGCGGCCGCATCGCCCGGGTCCTGCGCCGCGTTGGCGTCGGCCCAGCTTTTCACGAGCTCGTCATAGCCGATGGTGATCGGCTTTTCCTTCTCGTCTTCCTTCTTGGGCTGGGGCGCCAGCGTGCCGTTCTTCTTGGCTTCCGCGACCCAGTAGTCCATGTCCTGCTCTTCGTTGAGCTTGGGACCGATGTCGCCCTGGATGCCGGCGCGCTCGATGCGCTCCATCACCTTCTCCTGCTCGGCGCAGAGCGAGTCCATCGCCTCCTGCGGCGACTTGGCGCCTGAAGCCGCGTCGCCGATCGCCTGCCACCAGAGCTGCGCCAGCTTCGGATAGTCCGGCACGTTGGTGCCGGTCGGCGACCACTGCTTGCGGGCCGGCGAGCGGTAGAACTCGATCAGTCCGCCGAGCTTCGGCGCGCGTTCGGTGAAGGACTGGTCGCGGATCGTCGACTCGCGCACGAAGGTCAGGCCGACCTGGCTCTTCTTGACGTCGACGGTCTTGGAGGTGACGAACTGCGCGTAGAGCCAGGCGGCCTTGGCGCGGTCGACCGGGGTCGACTTCATCAGCGTCCAGGAGCCGACGTCCTGGTAGCCCAGCTTCATGCCGTCGACCCAGTAGACGCCGTGCGGCGAGGGGGCCATGCGCCATTTCGGCGTGCCGTCCTCGTTGACGACCGGCAGACCTTCCTTGACCGCATCGGCGGTGAAGGCGGTGTACCAGAAGATCTGCTGGGCGATCTCGCCCTGGGCCGGAACCGGACCGGATTCGGAGAAGGTCATGCCCTGGGCCTCGGCCGGGGCGTAGGCCTTCAGCCAGTCGAGATACTTCTGGATGGAGTAGACGGCTGCCGGGCCGTTGGTGTCGCCGCCGCGGGCGACGCAGGAGCCGGTCGGCTGGCTCTGGTCGTTGACGCGGATGCCCCATTCGTCGACGGGCAGGCCGTTCGGCAGGCCCTTATCGCCGTTGCCGGCCATCGACAGCCATGCGTCGGTGAAGCGCCAGCCGAGCGACGGGTCCTTCTTGCCGTAGTCCATGTGACCATAGACCTTCTTCCCGTCGATCTCGCGACCGGTGAAGAATTCGGCGATGTCCTCATAAGCGGACCAGTTGACCGGAACGCCGAGCTCGTAGCCGTACTTTTCCTTGAAGTCGGCCTTGTTTTTCTCGTCATTAAACCAGTCGTAGCGGAACCAGTAGAGGTTGGCGAACTGCTGATCGGGAAGCTGATAGAGCTTCTTGTCCGGCGCGGTGGTGAAGGACGTGCCGATGTAGTCGGCCAGATCGAGGGTGGGCGAGGTGACGTCCTTGCCTTCGCCGTCCATCCAGTCGGTGAGGTTGCGCACCTGCTTGTAGCGCCAGTGGGTGCCGATCAGGTCGGAATCGTTGACGTAGCCGTCGTAGATGTTCTCGCCGGACTGCATCTGCGTCTGCAGCTTCTCGACGACGTCGCCCTCGCCGATCAGGTCATGGGTGACCTTGATGCCGGTGATCGCGGTGAAGGCCGGAGCCAGCACCTTGGACTCGTATTCGTGGGTCGTCAGCGTTTCGGAGACGACCTTGATGTCCATGCCCTGAAAGGGCTCGGCGGCGTCGACGAACCACTGCATCTCCTTTTCCTGGCCGGCGCGCTCGAGGGTCGAGACGTCGCCGATCTCCTTGTCGAGGAACTGCTTGGCCGCATCCATGTCGGCAAAGGCAGGTCCGCTCGCGAGCGCCAGGGCCATCAGGCCGGCGGTGCCGAGCAAATATTTCTTCATGTTTTGTCCTCCCGGAGTTTCGTTGAACCGGTTTTCAGATCGACTGCCCGCGCCGACCGGCGGCGGCGCGGTGCCCGTTCGTTGCCGCTCCTAGACGAAGCGGAACACGAGAAGAAAGAAGATCGCGCAGGGGATCAACGCGTACCAGAGCGGCAGGTCGACCTGCCAAAGCCAGCCGAGGCAGATGAAGGCCGAGCCAAGCAGCGAGACGAACAGCCTGTCACCGCGCGTCGTCTCGAAACGCAAAATGCCGACCTTCGGCGCGCCGCCGGGCGAGGCGTATTCCCAAGCGCCCATCAGGGCGATCATGCCGAAGATCGCAACGAAGAAGATCGCGGTCGGCCAGGTCCAGGCCATCCAGGATAGGTCGATCATCTGCAGGTCTCCCGAGGGGTAGTTCGAGTGAAGAGAAGCATCGTCACACCCGTCCCAGGGCGAAGCCCTTGGCGATGTAGTTGCGCACGAACCAGATGACGATGGCGCCGGGGATGATGGTGAGCGCGCCGGCGGCGGCGAGGACGCCCCAGTCCATGCCCGAAGCCGAGACGGTGCGGGTCATGATCGCCGAGATCGGCTTGGCGTCGGTCACCGTCAGGGTGCGGGCGATGAGCAACTCGACCCAGGAGAACATGAAGCAGAAGAAGGCGGCAACGCCGATGCCGCTCGCAATCAGCGGCATGAAGATCTTCACGAAGAAGCGCGGGAAGGAGTAGCCGTCGATATAGGCGGTCTCGTCGATCTCCTTGGGAACGCCCGACATGAAGCCTTCCAGAATCCAGACCGCCAGCGGCACGTTGAACAGGCAGTGGGCCAGCGCCACCGCGATGTGCGTGTCGATCAGGCCGAAGGCCGAATAGAGCTGGAAGAAGGGCAGGGCGAACACCGCCGGCGGCGCCATGCGGTTGGTGAGCAGCCAGAAGAACAGGTGCTTGTCGCCGAGGAACCGGTAGCGCGAGAAGGCGTAGGCGGCCGGCAGAGCCGCGGCCACCGAGATCACCATGTTCATGACGACGTAGATGATCGAGTTGATGTAGCCCGAATACCAGGACGGATCGGTGAAGATCACCGCGTAATTGTGCAGCGTCGGGTTCTGCGGGAACAGCGTCAGCTTGCCGAGAATCTCCTGGTTCGTCTTGAAGCTCATGTTCACCAGCCAGTAGATCGGCAGGAGCAGGAACAGGATGTAGAGAACGGGTATCAGCGCCTTCCAGCGAAAGCCGCCGCTCCTGGCGCGCGAACGCGCCTTGAAAGCCGTTTCGGAGTGGGCACTGACCGGCATGGAGCCGGTGGAGGTGGTCGCCTGGTCGGTCATTCGGCGGTCTCCCTTTCGGTGGCGCTGACGGGCTTGTCGATGCCGGCGTTTGTCATGACGGTGTAGAAGACCCAGGACAGCGCCAGGATGATCAGGAAGTAGACGAGGCTCATGGCCGCTGCTTCCCCGAGGTTGAACTGGCCAATCGCGAGCTTGACGAGGTCGATCGACAGAAATGTCGTCGAGTTGCCGGGGCCACCGCCGGTCACAACGAAGGGCTCGGTGTAGATCATGAAGCTATCCATGAAACGCAGGAGCACGGCGATCAGCAGCACGCGCCCCATCTTCGGCAACTGGATGTAGCGGAAAACCGCCCAACGCGAGGCGCCGTCGATCTTTGCGGCTTGATAGTAGGCGTCGGGGATCGATACGAGACCGGCATAGCAAAGCAGCACGACGAGGCTCGTCCAGTGCCACACGTCCATGACGATGACCGTCACCCAGGCATCGAACGGGTCCTGCACGTAATTATAGTCGAGGCCCATCGCATCGAGCGTGTAGCCCATCAGGCCGATGTCGGTGCGCCCGAAGACCTGCCAGATCGTGCCGACGACGTTCCACGGAATCAGCAGTGGCAGGGCCATCAGGACGAGGCAGACCGGCACCCAGATGCCCTTCTTCGGCATCGAGAGCGCGACGAGAATGCCGAGCGGCACCTCGACGGCGAGGATGATGCCGGAGAAGATGAGGTTGCGGATCAGCGCGTCGTGGAAGCGCGCCGAGGTGAGGATATCGGTGAACCAGTCGGTGCCGTACCAGAAGAACTGGTTGTTGCCGAAGCTGTCCTGCACCGAATAGTTCACGACCGTCATCAGCGGGATCACCGCGGTGAAGGCGACGAGCACCAGCACTGGCAGGACGAAGAACCAGGCCTTGTTGTTCCAGGTCTTTTCCATCGTTAGGCCTCCCTCTCGACGAGCCAGCTGTCGGCGTAAAGGTTCAGAGCCTGGGGCGCGAAGCGGACGGCGGCGTCGGTCGGCACCTCGACGCCTTCGGCCAGGACGGCACTGACGCGGTGGCCGGCGAGGTTGGTGCGCACGATGCGCTCGGAGCCGATGTCCTCGATTTTCTCGATGGTGACGGGAATACCGCCTTCCGAGCCCCGGCCGACGATCTCGACGAACTCCGGGCGGATACCGAGCTCGGTCTTCTGGCCGGAGTGAAAGCCAGCGGCGGCGCCCGGAAGCGTGATCGTCTGGCCCTCTACGACGGCGTTGCCGCCTTCCATTGCGCAGGGCAGGACGTTCATGCCCGGCGAGCCGATGAAATAGCCGACGAAGGTGTGCCTGGGTTTTTCGAACAGCTCTTCGGGCGTGCCGATCTGCACGACCTCGCCGTCATACATGACGACGACCTTGTCGGCGAAGGTTAGCGCTTCGGTCTGGTCGTGGGTGACGTAGACCATGGTCATCTGGAATTCACGGTGCAACTGCTTGAGCTGCGATCTGAGCTGCCACTTCATGTGCGGATCGATGACCGTCAGCGGCTCGTCGAAGAGAATGGCGTTGACGTCGGATCGCACGAGACCTCGGCCGAGGGAAATCTTCTGCTTCTCGTCCGCCGTCAGGCCGCGCGCCTTGCGGTCGGCCTTCGCCTGAAGTCCGATGCGGGCGATCATGTCCTCGACGCGGGTCTTGATCTCGGCCGCCGGCACGTTTCGGTTCTTAAGCGGAAAGGCGAGGTTCTCGCGAACCGTCATGGTGTCGTAGATCACCGGGAACTGGAACACCTGGGCGATGTTGCGCGCCTCTGGCGTCAGCATCGTCACGTCGCGATCGTCGAAGCGGACATGGCCGTCGGATGGGGTCAGGAGGCCGGAGATGATGTTGAGGAGCGTCGTCTTTCCGCAGCCCGAGGGGCCCAGCAGTGCATAGGCGCCACCGTCCTCGAAGGCGGTGTCCACTTCGCGCAACGCGTAGTTGCCGGCCTTGGCGAGCTCCGGCGTGTAGGCGTGGCGGATGTGATCAAGGCGGATGCGAGCCATATCGGTTCCTTATGCCGCCATCGCCGGGGCGGCGGCGACGGAGGCGCCGTCTTCGGCGAAGATCAGGACGTTCTGCGGATCGAAGGCGAGCCGGATCGGGTCGCCGGCTTCCAGCCGCTTGATGCCGTGGACCAGCGCGATGATGCGGTTGTCGCCGATATCGGCATGGATGTAGGTCTCCGAGCCCGTCACCTCCGTGACAACAACTTTAGCGGCGAAGCCTTCACCCTCCGGGGCGAGCCGCAGGTGATGCGGCCGCACGCCGCCGCGATAGGCATCGTCCGGAAGGGCAGCGTGTTCGCCGGTCGCGGCGAATTCCACGCCGTTGGGTGAGGCAAAGCGGTTGCCGCGCTTTTCCAGTTTCATGACGTTGAGCGGCGGGTCGGCGAAGGTCTGCGCGGTGAGCAGATCGGCGGGGTGGCGATAGATCTCGATGGTCTCGCCGAATTGCGTGATCCGTCCCTTCGAAAGGGTCGCGGTATTGCCGCCGAGAAGCAGGGCCTCGTGCGGTTCGGTCGTGGCATAGACGAAGACGGCGCCAGTCTCGGCGAATATCTTGGGCAACTCCTCGCGCAGCTCCTCGCGCAGCTTGTAGTCGAGATTGGCCAGCGGCTCGTCGAGCAGCACCAGCTCGGCGTTCTTGACGAGGGCTCGGGCCAGCGCCGTGCGCTGTTGCTGGCCGCCCGAAAGGTTGAGCGGCGTGCGGTCGAGAAAAGGCGTCAGCTTCATCAAATCGGCGGCCTTGCGGACGGCGCTGTCGATCTCGGCCTTGGAGCGCCCGGCTATGCGCATGGGCGAGGCGATGTTGTCGTAGACGGTGAAGGACGGGTAGTTGATGAACTGCTGGTAGACCATGGCGACGTTGCGCTTGCGCACGGGAACGCCGGTGACGTCCTTGCCATCCATGTAGACGGTGCCGGACGTGGGTGCGTCGAGCCCGGCCATCAACCGCATCAGGCTCGTCTTGCCGGCGAGCGTCGGTCCGAGCAGCACGTTGAGCGAACCGCGGTCGAGCGTCAGCGACACATCGATGATGTGCTTTTCGCCGCCGACGGTCCGGCTGACATTCTTCAGTTCCAGCAAAGCCTTGTCCTCCCAGGCAGTCTCTTGGTCGAGCCGGCCCGAACGGGCGCCCGACGCTATTCGGCCGCCGCCCTCCGTTCCGCGTGGTCGTCGAGATAGCGTTTCAGTTTTTCCGTCTCGGTCTGCGTGAAGCGCAGGCCGAGCTTGGTGCGTCGCCAGAGGATGTCGTCTGCCGTCCGCGCCCATTCTTCCCGCACCAGCCAGTCCACCTCCGACGAAAACAGCCCGTGGCCGAAGTTTTCGCCGAGATTTTCGGGCGCCGCGATCTTTGCCGCATCCGTTCCGTAGCAGCGCACCAGCCGGCGCACTGTGCGCTCGTCGAGTTGCGGCCGCGCGGCCGCCAAATCGCGCTCCAGCCGGTCGACGCCGTTTACGGGAAAGTCGCCGCCGGGAAGGGCCGCCTTGCCGGTCCACCCCTTCGTCTTGCCTCGGCTCGGGTGTCCCAGATAATGCTCGATCTTGGCGAGCACCTCTTCCGACAGGACCCGGTAGGTGGTGATCTTGCCGCCGAAGCCGTTCAGCACCGGCGCTTCGCCCAGATCGCCGGTCTCGACCTTCAACACGTAATCGCGGGTCGCCTCCTGGGCCTTCGACGCGCCGTCGTCGAAGAGCGGGCGCACGCCGGAATAGGTCCAGACGATCTGGTTCCTGGTTACCGGCTTTTCGAAATATTCGCTGGCGGCCGAGAGCAGATAATCCGTTTCGCCGTCGGTGATCGCGACGTTGGCGGGATCGCCCTCGTAATCCTGGTCGGTGGTGCCGATCAGGGTGAAATCCTCGTCGTAGGGAATGGCGAAGATGATCCGGCCGTCGGCGTTCTGGAAGATATAGGCGCGGTCGTGGTCGTAGAGCTTCTGCGTGACGATATGCGAGCCCTGGACGAGGCGGATGTGGCGCGCCTCGTTGCGGCCGAGCGCATTTTGAATGATCGCGTCGACCCAGGGGCCACCCATATTGACCAGGAACCGCGCGGTGACGGACTTTGCCTCGCCGCGGTCGTCGTCGCGCAGGGCGACGACCCAGCCGCCGTTTTCACGACGCGCTTCGGTGACGCGGGTGCGCACCATGATGTCGGCGCCGCGAGCGCTTGCGTCCCTAGCGTTGAGAACGACGAGCCGGGCGTCGTCGACGCGGGCGTCGGAATATTCGAAACCCTGGTCGAACTCGGCTTTGAGCGGGGCGCCGAGCGGCCCGTTGAGATCGACGCTCGTCGCCTTCTTCAGCTTCTTGCGGCCGCCGATATGGTCGTAGAGGAAGAGGCCGACGCGCAGCAGCCAGGCCGGGCGCAGGCCGTCATGATGGGGCAGGACGAAGCGCAGCGGCCGGATGATGTGCGGTGCGATGCCCCACAGCACCTCGCGCTCCATCAGCGCGTGGCGCACCAGGCCGAATTCGTAGTGCTCGAGATAGCGCAGGCCGCCATGGACCAGCTTGGTCGACCAGGAGGAGGTGCCAGAGGCGAGGTCGTTCATCTCGGCGAGGCCGACGGAAAAACCGCGACCGACGGCATCGCGGGCGATGCCGCAGCCGTTGATCCCGCCACCGATGACGAAGACGTCGTAGTCCAAGAAGCTCTCCCTGCGTGTCGGATGTTGCGGCCCTCCAGCCGCGACGCTCTTCCAGCCGAAGGCGCCGATCCGATGTTTCGCAGCGCAATATGGATATTGCGAATGCGAATGTTGACTAGCCTATTACGAAACAAAAGCGAACGTCAAACGAAATTCATGCGCTCACGGGATTATCTCTTCATCCGCAAGCCGCCGTCTCGATCAGCGTCACGTCGCGGTCGTGGCAGATGCGGGCGATGGCAGGCGGAGCCGCATCGGTGACGAAGCTGTCGATCTGCTCGAGATGGCCGACGCGAACCGGGGCGGAGCGGGTGAACTTCGACGAATCGGAGGCAAGGATCACGTTGCGGGCGTTCTCGATGATCGCCTGGGTGACGCGGACCTCGCGATAATCATAGTCGAGGAGCGAGCCGTCGGCATCGATGGCCGAGGCACCGATCACCGCGTAGTCGACGCGGAACTGGCGGATGAAATCCACTGCCGCCTCGCCGACGATACCCCCGTCGGAGCGCCGCACGACGCCGCCGGCGATCACCACCTCGATCTCCGGATAGGGCCGCATGGCGGTCGCGACGTTGATATTGTTGGTGATCACCATCAGCCCGGCGTGGCGCAGCAACGCATGCGCGACGGCCTCGGTGGTGGTGCCGATGTTGATGAAGAGCGAGGCGCGGTCGGGGATGAGGTCGGCCACTGCCTTGCCGATCGCAGCCTTCTCGTCCGCCGCGATTACCCGCCGCGCGTCGTAGCCGACATTCTCGACCCCGGAGGAGAGCACGGCTCCGCCGTGGACGCGGGACAGAAGCCGCTCTTCGCAAAGGTCGTTGAGATCCTTGCGGATCGTCTGGACTGAAACGTGAAAGTGGTCCGACAGGTCGTCGACCGAAACACGGCCGGTGCGCTTGGCAGCTTCCAGAATCTGCAATTGCCGGTCCGACAGCACGGCGATCCCTCCCAAGATCGGCCGTCCAGGCGACTCGAACCGGCCAATGCCGATCATGGAATAAGCGAAAGCGAAACGCAACAAACGAAAGCCGTCAGCCGGGCCGATTGTTTTCGTTTCAGTGGCATTGGTAATGGGGTAGGTTTTCGGCAGCGTATAAACGCCGCGTCGGTAGGGAAAGCGCGCCCGCTGCGGCGGGTCCGGACCGGTGAAGATGAGCCGGGTTCGAAAGGCGACCGGGCTGATGCAGAGGAGGTCGCCGCGCAGCGCTTTCGTTTCGGGATAGAAAATGGCGGTGTCGAGGGTGCGAAAAGGCTGGCGCACCCAGCGCGGGATCGGCAGATGCCACCGCCGCGCGAGATGTTCGCCAGCGCCGCCGAGAAAGGCCTCGGCAATCGGATCGTCGCAGCGGCGTGAACATGCCCACCGCATTGTCGAGCCAGCCGGCGTCGAGGTCCATCGCTTCGGCCACCTGCGCCACGGATGCGGCGAGCGCGCGCTCGTCAGAACCGTCCCGAACGACCGCGTCGACATCATCCGTCGATTGGCGCCATTCGAACTGCAACAGGGCGCTGCTGCCATAGATGGCCATCTCGACGAAGACGGAACGCCGCGCAAGATCGGCACCGAGGCGCTCCAGCGCCTCGATCAAGCGCTCGCGGGTCAGCAGTTCGTCATCTTTGAGTTCCCCTTGGCGAGGCCGCTTGTCGGCCCGGCTTCTGCAGCCGGGCGGCCGCCTTTTCAGATCGCCGACTTTTCGGCCTCGTCGATGTAGATCGCCCGCATCTTCTGCGTGAGATCGCCCGGCCTGCCATCACCGATCCGGGCGCCGTCGATCTCGACGACGGGCATCACGAACATCGAGGCGGAGGTGATGAAGGCCTCCTTGGCGTGCTTCGCCTCGTCCAGGGTGAAGGTCCGTTCCTCGACCTTCACGTCGTGCTCCTTCGCCAGGCGCAGGACTGCGGCGCGGGTGATGCCGGGCAGGATCGCGTGGGAGAGGGGGCGGGTCACAAGTGTACCGTCGGCGGTGACGATATGGGCGTTGTTGGAGGAGCCCTCCGTGACGACGCCATCGGCGACCATCCAGGCGTCGTCCACGCCTTCGGCCTTGGCGGCCATCTTGGCCATGGACGGATAGAGCAGTTGCACCGTCTTGATGTCGCAGCGAGCCCAGCGCAGGTCCTCGATGGCCGCGACGCGCAGGCCTGTTTTGGCGACCGGCTTGTCGCGCAGACCGAGGGCCTGGGTGAAGAGCACCAGCGAGGGATTGGTATCCTTCGGCGGGTAGAGGAAGTCGCGATCGGCGGCGCCGCGCGAGACCTGCATGTAGATCATGCCCTCGTCGACGCCGTTCCTTGAGACGAGCTCCCGGTGGATGGCGAGCAGTTCGTCATGGGTCGCCGGGGTTCTCATTTCGAGCTCGGAGAGTGAACGGTCGAGGCGGGCCATGTGGGCGTGGAAATCGACAAGCTTGCCGCCGAGGACGCTGGTCACCTCGTAGACGGCGTCGGCGAAGAGAAAGCCGCGGTCGAAGACGGAGATCTTCGCCGCGTTCTCCGGGACGTAATCGCCGTTTACATAGACGGTGCGGGTCATGGCTGCTCCAGTGTCTCAAATTCGTTCGTCGACGATCCTTAACCGCCCCTGCGCCGGCTTGGAAGGCGCCGGGACGCCGCCGATGCCGTTCGGTCGCAAAGTCAGCTAGCACGACGCGTCCAATGGGCTAGCTTGACGGGCAGCGACCTGCGAAATGAGCAGGGACAGTCCGCCGCAAAATGGGTTTGACGGCAAGGTCAGCGGGAGGGGAACGAAAATGCAGATCTCCAATGGAATGGCGGCAGTCGTCACGGGCGGCGGGTCCGGGCTCGGGCGCGGCACCGCGCGTGCTCTGGCGGCCAAGGGCGCCAGGGTGACGATCCTCGACATCAACGAAGAGGCCGGCAAGGCCGTGGCCGACGAGATCGGCGGTGGCTTCCAGCGCTGCGACGTCGCAGACGCGGAATCGGTGCGGACCGCCGTGGCCGCTGCGGTCGAGGCGTTCGGCTGCCCGCGCATCCTGGTGAATTGCGCCGGGATCGCGATCGGCGCCAAGACCGTTTCGCGCGGCGAGGCGCACGATCCGGCTCTGTTCCAGAAGGTGATCGCGATCAATCTCTTCGGCAGCTTCAACCTGTCGAGCCAGGTGGCCAAGCTGATGTCCGAGGCCGAGTCGCTGAACGCCGACGGCGAGCGCGGGGTTATCGTTTCCACCGCGTCGGTCGCGGCCTTCGATGGTCAGATCGGCCAGGTTGCCTATTCGGCCTCCAAGGCGGCGATTGCCGGCATGACGCTGCCGATGGCGCGGGACCTGTCGAAGCTCGGCATCCGGGTCATGACCATCGCGCCCGGCATTTTCGAAACGCCGATGCTCGCCGGCATGCCGCAGGAGGTGCAGGATTCGCTCGCCGCCTCCATCCCGTTTCCATCACGCCTCGGCAAGGCCGAGGAATATGCCGCGCTGGCGGTCCACATCGTCGAGAACGTCATGCTGAACGGCGAGACGATCCGCCTCGACGGCGCGATCCGCATGCAGCCGAAATAGACGACGATCCCGGTGAACGGCGTTGGTCGTGCCCCGGCGCGGATCTGGGGCCGATCCCCTTCGGTGAGCTCCCGACAAACGAAAAGCCCCGGTGCATCGGCTGCACCGGGGTTTTTCTCCATCACGCCGAGCTTGAAGGTCGCAGGCGACCTTACTTTGCTGGCGCCGTCGCGCTACCCGCGTCGGCAGTCTCAACGTAATCGTACTTGCCATCTTTCCATTCGTAGACGACATAACCCGGCAGCTTCACGTCACCCTTGTCGTCGAACTTGATGTCGCCGATAACGGTCTTGAAGTCGCCGCTGTTCAGCGCTTCGACGACCGGATCGTAATCGGTGGAACCGGCGGTCTTGACGGCATCCGCCCAAGCCTGGATTGCCGCATAAGTGTAGAGGACATAGCCCTCGGCGGTCTCGCCCTTCTTCTGCAGTTCGTCGACGACGGGCTTGGCCTCCTCGTTCTTGCGCGGATCCGGCGAGAAGGTCATCAGCGTGCCCTGGCCGGCGTCGCCGGTGATCGCCCAGTATTCGTCGGTGACGAGCGCGTCGCCGGACATGATCTTGGTCGACATGCCCTGCTCTTTCATCTGACGGGCCATCAGACCGGCTTCGGTGTGGTAACCGCCGACATAGACGAGGTCTACGCCGGCCTGCTTCATCTTGGTGACGAGGGCGGTGTAGTCCTTTTCGCCGGCGGTGTAGGACTCCGACAGGACCGGCTTCACGCCGGCTTTTTCGAGGTTCATCTTGGTCTCGTCGGCGAGGCCCTTGCCGTAGGCCGTCTTGTCGTCGATGACCGCGATCTTGGCGTCCGGAAAATTCTTGACGATGTAGGCTGCGGCTACCTCGCCCTGCTGGTCGTCACGACCGCAGACGCGGAAGATGCCGTCGCCCGGACGCTTGTCGGTGAAGTCGGGGTTGGTCGAAGCCGGGGAGATCTCGATGATCTGTTCGTCGGCATAGACCTGGCTGGCGGGGATCGAAGAACCCGAGCAGAAGTGACCGGCCACGAACGGAACGCCCTGCGAGGCGAACTGGTTGGCCACCGCCACGGCCTGCTTAGGATCGCATGCGTCGTCGCCGACCGAGAGCTTCAGCATCTCGCCATTGACGCCGCCCTTGGCGTTGATGTCCGCCACGGCCTGCTCGGCGCCGATCTTCAACTGCTGGCCGAAGCTGGCGTACTGGCCGGTCATCGGGCCGGCGACGCCGATGGTGATGTCGGCAAAGGCTGCGCCCGCGAAGACGAGGTTGAGCGCGGCGCCGGCGAGGAGTGCTTTTTTCATCAAAGAACCTTCCTGTTGTTTCCCAAAGGCGATCCGTTCGGATCACGAGACCGATTGTTTTCGGTATCTTGGCCTGAGCACGATTGAACACGTAATTTGAACGTGTTGGAAGTGCTTCGGCCTAAATTTTCAGCTATGATGACTAATATGGCAGGCTTATCGACCGGTTGTCTGTACGACACCATACTGCCGTTTCATCTGACGCGCACGCACGAAACTTCGCCCTGCAGCGGCGAAGGCGAAAAGGACGACGAAGTCGATCACGCCATAGTAAATCGCCGTGCCGAAGGTCGCCGGAGGCAAAAAGAACGAGCCGCCGAACAGGCTGAAATGGATGAAGCGGACCGCCACCGTCAAAAGGAAGACGTAAAAGGCCATCAGACCCCAGCCGCTCCATGTCAGCGCCGTCGAGCGGCCGATCATCCAGGCGCCGCCGCCGCCGAGAATGACGGTGACGAAGAGGAATTCGGGAAGGGCGACCTCCCAGATAAGCGACATCTCCGGCTGCATCAGTGGGCTCCTCCTTCCAGGTAGGCGCTGCGCACTTCCTCGCGTGACAGGAGTTCCTTGCCGGTGCCGGTCAGCGTGATCTGGCCGTTGACCATGACATAGCCGCGATGGGCGAGGCGCAGGGCGTGGAAGGCGTTCTGCTCGACGAGGAAAACCGTCAGGCCTTCATTTTGGTTCAGCTCGCGCACGACCTCGAAGATCTGCTTGACGATCAGTGGCGCGAGGCCGAGCGAGGGCTCGTCGAGAAGCAGCAGCTTCGGCCGGCTCATCAGCGCGCGTCCGATCGCCAGCATCTGCTGTTCGCCGCCCGAAAGGGTGCCGCCACGCTGGCCGCGGCGTTCCTTGAGGCGCGGAAACAGCTCGAAGACCTTGCGCAGATCGTCGTCGAAGGTGCTCTCGTCTTCCAGAATCGCGCCCATCTGCAGGTTTTCCATGACGGTCATGCGGCCAAAGACCCGTCTGCCTTCCGGAGATTGCGCGATCGATTTCGACATGATGTCGTGGGTCGGCAGATTGGTGATGTCCTCGCCGCGATAGAAGATCTGGCCTTCGCGAGCTCGCGGATTGCCGCAGACGGTCATCATCAGCGTCGACTTGCCGGCGCCGTTGGCCCCGATCATCGTGACGATCTCGCCCTCGCTGACGTCGACGTCGACACCCTTCAGGGCCTGGATCTTGCCGTAGAAGGTGTGAACCCCGCGGATCGTCAGGAGCGGTTCGGCGTTCGTCCAGATGGACGCGGTCGCCGTGGAGCCGGCGGCGGTCTGGCTTGCGACGGCACTCATACCGTATCTCCCGGTCTTGTCGTCTCGGTCGATCGATCGAGCTTCGGCGGCACGGCATTCACGCCGGCCTCGCGTTCGGCGGCTTCGACCTCCTCGTCGTCGACGCCGAGATAGGCGGCGATCACCTTCGGGTCCTCGCGGACCTTGGCGGCCGATCCGTCGGAGATCTTCTTGCCGTAGTCGAGAACGATGATGTGGTCGGAAATCTCCATGACGACGCCCATGTCGTGCTCGATCAAGAGCACCGACGTTTCATGACTGTCGCGAATGAAGCGAAGGAGCGTGTTGAGTTCGGCCGATTCTCGCGGGTTGAGGCCGGCGGCCGGCTCGTCCAGGCACAGAAGTGCAGGATCGGTGCACATGGCGCGGGCGATCTCCAACCGGCGCTGGGCGCCGTAGGGCAGGTCGGCGGCGGGGTCGTCGGCGCGCTCCAGAAGGTGGGTGTGACGCAGCCATTCGATCGCCTTTTCCTTGGCGGCCCTGGCTGCCTTGCGGTAGCCGGGCAGGCCGATGAGGCCGCCGATCGTATAGCCGGACGCGCGCATCAGCTGGTTGTGCTGGGCGACGAGCAGATTTTCCAGGACGGTCATGCCGCCGAAGAGGCGGATGTTCTGGAAGGTGCGTGCGACGCCCGCGACCTCGGTGATCTTGAAATCGGCCATGCGCTCGAGAAGATAGACCTCGCCGTTTTCGACCTCGTCGTGCTGGTTGCCGCTTTCGGTGAGTTTGCGAACCGCCTCGTCGGAGATGTTGCGGCCGCGACGCAGCGCGATCCGCCCCTCGGTCGGCTTGTAGAAGCCGGTGACGCAGTTGAAGACGGTCGTCTTGCCGGCGCCGTTCGGGCCGATCAACGCCGTGATGTCGCCGCGTCCGACGTTGAACGACAGGTCGTCGACCGCGACAAGGCCGCCGAAGCGCATTGTCAGGTGCTCGACCGTGAGGACGGGATCGACCGTCCAGCTCTGGGTTTCCTTCAGCATCAGTGACCCTCGCCCTGAGCGACCATATCGGCGCCGATCGCCTTCTTTTCCTTGTAGAAGACCGAAGGCTTGCGCGACGAGATGAGGCCACGCGGTTTCCAGACCATGATCGCGACCATGGCCAGACCGAAGATCAGCATACGGTACTGGGTGGGATCGAAGCCGGGACCGAAGATCATACGAAGGCCGGTCAGATTGCGCAGGAGCTCGATGCCGCCGATCATCACCACGGAAGCGATGACGACGCCGAGCTGCGAGCCGAGGCCGCCGAGCACGACGATGGCGAGGATGATCGCCGATTCGATGAAGGTGAAGCTCTCCGGCGAGATGAAGCCCTGGCGGGTGGCGAAAAAGGCGCCGGCAAAACCGCCGAACATGGCGCCCGTGGCGAACGCCGTCAGTTTGACGTTGACCGTGTTGATGCCGAGCGAGCGACAGGCGATCTCGTCCTCGCGAAGCGCTTCCCAGGCCCTGCCGACCGGCAGCTTGCGCAGCCTCAGCGTGACGAAGTTGGTAAGCAGGGCGAGCGCCAGGATGATATAGTAGAGGAAGACGAAACGCTGGGTCGACGAATAGTCGAGGCCGAAGAAATCCGAGAAGGAGCCTTCGCCGCGATTGAACTCCAGGCCCAGGAGCGTCGGCTTGGGAATGCCGAGAAGGCCGTTCGGGCCGCCGGTGAAATCCGCCCAGTTGAGAAGGACGATGCGGATGATTTCGCCGAAGGCAAGCGTCACGATGGCAAGGTAGTCGCCGCGCAGGCGCAGGACCGGAAAGCCGAGCGCGATTCCCCACATGGCCGCGAACAGACCGGCCATCGGCAGGCAGACCCAGAAGCCGAGGCCGAAATTGGTCGATAGCAGCGCGAAAGAATAGGCCCCGACCGCATAGAAGGCGACGTAGCCAAGGTCGAGCAGACCGGCGAGGCCGACGACGATGTTGAGGCCCCAGCCGAGCATCACATAGGTGAGGATCAGGATCGACAGATCGAGGAGATAGCGGTTCTGGCTTGGCAGGAAGGTCGCCAGCAGGAAGGGCAGGGCGGCTGCGACCAGGAGCAGCACGATGCCGACCACGCGGCCCATCGGCAGGCCTCGGGCCTTCGAGGATCTGGCGCGCTTGAAATAGCTGCTGACCGGCGTTTCCGCCTTGAAAACGAAATAGGACAGCAGGAACCGGCCGACGAAGGCGATGCCGATCCAGACGATCCACAGCGAGGGATTGGTGGTGAGATCGAGGCCGCCGACGGCGATATCGGTTCTGAAGGCGAAGAAGAACAGGGTGATGCCGGCAACGATGGCCGCGGTGATGCCAGCCTCCTTCAGCGAGGCGACGACGCGGCTGTCGTCCGGTGGCGCTTCGGCGAAGGGGGGCTCGCCGCGCATGGCATCGCGACGGTCTTCCGATTCCCGTTCGGCGCCTTCGGGGCGGTTCGAGAGCGTGCTCGATGCGTCGGACATGATGCTCAGACCTTCTCGACTTCGGGCCGGCCAAGAAGACCGGAGGGCATGAAGATCAGGACGATGGCGAGGATCGAGAAGGCGGCGACGTCTTTGTATTCGACCGAGAAATAACCCGACCAGAAGGTCTCGATGAGGCCGATCGCGAGACCGCCGAGCATGGCGCCGGGCAACGAGCCGATGCCGCCGAGGACGGCCGCGGTGAAGGCCTTCACACCGGCGATGAAGCCGATGTAGAAGTCGATGACGCCGTAATAGAGCAGGTACATCATGCCCGCTACGGCGGCGAGCGCGGCGCCCATGACGAAGGTCAGAGAGATGGTGCGGTCGACGTTGACGCCGAGCAGCGAGGCCATCTTGCGGTCCTGCTCGCAGGCGCGCTGCTGGCGGCCCAGCGAGGTCTTGGAGATGATCAGCGAGAAGGCAGTCATCAGGACGATCGTCATCGCGATGATGATAATCTGCATGTAGGAGATTTGAACGGCGATGCCGTTGGTGCTGTCCATCAACGTGACGCCGCCCTGGATCTGCGGCGGCAGCGGCTTGACGCGCGCGCCCTGCGTCACCTGGACGAAGTTCTGCAGGAAGATCGACATGCCGATCGCGGTGATCAGCGGGGCAAGACGGAAGGAGCCGCGCAAGGGGCGGTAGGCGACCCGCTCGATGGTCCAGCCCCACAGCGCCGTCGCCAGCATGGCGACGATGACCATGATCAGGATGACCAGCGGCAGGAAGGTGATGCCGAGGGCGGCGAGCGCCAGGAACACCGTCAAGGCCACGAAGGAACCGATCATGAAGATTTCGCCATGGGCGAAATTGATCATGCCGATGATGCCGTAGACCATCGTGTAGCCGATGGCGATCAGTCCGTAGATCGATCCGAGGGTTACCCCGTTGATCAGCTGCTGCAGAAAATATTCCATGAAGTGCCCGAGTTCCGGTGCTTGTTTTGTGCCTCTGGTGGCCGTTTGGAGACCGGATCGGGTCGAACTGTCAGGAACGCCACGTCCGCAGGCATGATCAATTCCATAGCAATCGCCGGTTCGCAAGAGCCGCAGGGCGATCGAACATGACGATCAACAGCTCAACGGCGCGGCGGCTGGCGCATCGGATCGGCGCGGCGGGTTTCGCTCGACGGGGCGGCGGCATCGCCGAAGTTCCCGTGTTCCGCGATCCTGGCGCCGACCTCCGCACGCTGCGCATTGGCCTGCTCGACATCCGGCTCGATATGGCCACGTTGCTCCAGCCAGCGGGCGACCATCCACCAGATGACGGCCCAGGCCGCGCCCGCTGTCCAGCCGGCCAGAACGTCGCTCGGCCAGTGCACACCGAGATAGACACGGCTGATACCGATGATGACCGTGAGAAAGCATGCGACACCGATAAGATAGGCCCGCAACGGCGATCGCTCCTGCACGCGGGCGACGATAATCGCCAAGGTGAGGTATGTGACCGCAGACATCATCGCGTGTCCGGACGGGAAGCTCGACGTGTAGACGTAGGAGCCGTGTGGCACGAGTTCGGGTCGCGGTCGCTCGAAGCCGAACTTCATCAGCTGGTTGGCCAGAAACCCACTGCCGATCGCCGCGAGCACGAGCCACATGGAACGGCGGTTGCCCTGCAGAAACAACAGGACCGCGACGAACACCGTCAGCATGGCCAGGACGCCTGTGCCGCCGAGCGCGGTGATGTCGCGGCCGAGCTCTTCGACCCATCTTGCTCCCAGTGGATCGGACGGATCGGCGGGATTGCGCAGGGACAGGAGGATTTCCTGGTCGAAGCCCTTGGTGTCGCCCTCGACCACCTCGCCGGCCAGCGACATGAAGCCCCAGATGGCGGCGGCGACCAGGAGCGCCGCGACCAGCGTCGAGATTGCCACCCTCTTCAGGAGCCAGTCCCTGGACCTCTGCCAGGATTTCATCAGTTGGATTGGCATCGGCGAGGTCCGGCAGGTCTGTGGGGGATCGATGGCGAAGACGCGGGACCTTGTTACGTCTTTGCGAGGACGACGGGAAGCGGCGATCGTGCCGCGGTCCTCGCCGATCACAATGATTCGGCCCATCTGATGATCGGTCGATGCAAGCGGAGAGACGACGTGCCATGGCGATGTTCAGCGACGATCCGGACCCGGTGCGGCCGCCCGACGGTATACGGCCCCGCTCAGGGCGTTCGGCGTCGGCGGAGGCCGAACGCGTGCCGGTGCGCGCGTTTTCGGCAACGGAGCGGGCGGCGGTCTACCGGGTCATCGCCGAGCGGCGGGACGTGCGGGACGAGTTCCTCGACCGCCCGGTCGACGATCGCGCGCTGAGGCGCATTCTGGAAGCGGCGCATCAGGCGCCTTCGGTCGGCCTGTCGCAGCCGTGGAATTTCGTGATCGTGCGCGAGGCGGCAACGCGCGCGGCGATCCACGCCGTTTTCATGCGCCGAAACGCCGAAGCCGCCGAACGTTTCGTGGGCGATCGGGGCACGCATTATCGCAACCTGAAACTTGAAGGCATCCGCGTCGCTCCCGTCAACATCTGCGTGACCTGCGACCGTTCGCGCGGCGGGCCGGTGGTGCTCGGCCGTACCCATCAGCACGACACCGACATCTATTCGACCGTCTGCGCCGTTCAGAATCTCTGGCTCGCGGCGCGGGTCGAGGGTTTGGGAGTCGGCTGGGTCTCGATCTTCGAAGAGGATGATCTGAAACCGATCCTAGGCATTCCCGACGAGATCGTGGTCGTTGCCTATCTGTGCGTCGGCTACATCGCCGAGCGGTTCGACCGGCCGGAACTGGAGGCGCGGAAATGGGCGAGTCGGCGGGCGCTCGACGAACTGGTGTTCGAAGGGGGCTGGGGACGACGGTGGGGCAGACCTTGAAAAAGGCCGAGGCCGTCAGGCTGTCCCATTCCTCGTCATCGCGGGATCGCTGTCTTTCGCACGAGAGAGAACGGACGAGTTTGATTATGAATGGTCATTTCCGGTGAGGCCGGCGAGTCGTCACTCTCAGGATCGATCGCTATCACCTTACCAGACCTGTATGATCGCTTGCCTGAGCAGACTCCATGTCGCTGACGCAACGATCCGGGACGAACTCGCCACACGGCGCCGGCGTGCTGTTTTTGACGCTTTGGCGCATCGCATAGAAGGCAAGAGACGGGTGGTCGGGTTTATGTCGCGGCCGCGAGCCCCAACAGTTTTCGCGCTTCCGCAACACTCGCCGGGTGCCGACCGAAGCGCGCGCACTGTTTCAACAACAGCTTCACAAGCGCCGCGTTCGATGGCGCGAGGCGCTGCTTGTCGAGACGGACGTTGTCTTCGAGACCGGTGCGACAATGGCCACCGAGTTCGAGGCTCCATTCGGCGAGCGTGATCTGGTTGCGGCCGATGCCGGCGCCGGTCCATGTGGCGTCGGGGGCGAGGCGTTTCAGCGTCTTCACGTAGAACTCGAAGCTGTCGCGATCGACCGGCATGGCGTTCTTGACGCCCATGACGAACTGGACGTGCAGCGGGCCCTTGATCGCACCGACCTTCTGCATCGCCACAGCTTGAAAAATCATCGACAGATCAAAGGCTTCGATCTCCGGCTTCACATCGTACTTCAGCATTTCACCGGCCAGCCAGTCTACGAGGTCCGGCGGGTTTTCGTAAACGCGGGTCGGAAAGTTGACCGAGCCGGTGGACAGCGAGGCCATGTCGGGCCTGAGGGACAGCATGCCGCCGCGCGTCTTGCCCGAGCCGGAGCGCCCGCCCGTCGAGAATTGTACGATCATGCCGGGGCAGTGTTTGCGCAGGCCCTCCATGAGCCGGCCGAATTTTTCCGGGTCGGAGGACGGCGTTTCGTCGTCGTTGCGCACATGGCAGTGGGCGAGCGTCGCGCCGGCCTCGAAGGCGGCTTGAGTCGATTCGACCTGCTCGGCGACGCTGATCGGTACGGCTGGGTTGTCGGCCTTGGTGGGCAGCGATCCGGTGATCGCGACGGTGATGATCGTAGGACTGGTCATGAACGGGTTTTCCGATGGACAGGCGGAAATGTCCAGAAGGCGGGTGCGGTTTCGGCCGGTGCGCCCGCACCGCGTAAATGACCGTTCGTGTTGCGGCTGCTGCCAAAACCGATCTCGCCTGGTTATCGAAGATTGCGCCAGACGAGGCTGCAGGCTACCCCGGTTGCCGATGCTTCTAGCGCCGATGGGCCGTCGTCGTCCGGGCGAGTCGAGGAGGACACGATGCAACCGATCGAACCGCGCGGCGGCCTCTGGCGCGTCGGGCATGGGCGCAGGCTTGAACTCGGCCACACCGCGACCATCATGGGCATCCTCAACGCCACGCCCGACAGCTTTTCCGATGGCGGGCGCTATGCCAGCGTGGAGGCGGCGGTGGCCGAGTCGCTGAAAATGGTCGCGGATGGGGCGGCGATCGTCGACATCGGCGGTGAATCCACGCGGCCGGGCGCGACCCCCGTCGACGCGGCCGAGGAGCAGCGGCGTATCCTGCCGGTGATCGAAGAGCTGGCCAATCGTTCCGATTGCCTGATCTCCGTCGATACCTATCGTGCCGAGACGGCACGGCTTGCCGTCGCCGCCGGGGCACACATCGTCAACGACATCTGGGGCGCCCAGAAGGACGAGGGGCTCGCGAAAGTCGCGGCCGAGACCGGTGCAGGGCTCTGCCTGATGCACAACACCCGCCAGCTCGACGAGCGCCCCCGCACCATCGAGGCCGATATCATCGCCGACCAGTTCGCGTTCCTGAAGCGCTCGCTGGAGATTGCCCGGTCCGCCGGCGTTCCCGACGAAGCGGTTCTCCTCGATCCGGGCTTCGGTTTCGGCAAGGACGGGGCGGAGAATCTGCAGCTGCTGGCACGGCTCGACGAGGTGATGGCGCTCGGCTTTCCGCTGCTCGTGGGAACCTCGCGCAAACGCTTCGTGCGCGGTGCGATCGGCCGCGAGGACCCGGAGCCGGACGTTGCGACCGCCGTCACAAGCGGCCTGATGCGCGAGCGCGGTGCCGACGTGTTCCGGGTTCACAATGTGCCGGTCAATCGCGACGCTCTGGCCATCGCCGACGCGATGCTGCGGGCGGTGCGGGACGCTGCGTCTTGAGTTTGGATCCTTCGGATGGCGAGCCGAGGATGCGCCCGGCGCTGATCGGTCTCGGCGGCAATATCGGCGATCCGCCGCAAACGATGGCGGCGGCCCTGCGGCTCATCGACGGACGGGACGACACGAGCGTCAAAGCCGTCTCGCGTCTCTACCGGACGCCGCCCTGGGGAGTGACCGACCAGCCGTATTTCTACAATGCCTGCGCCGCGGTCGATACGCAGCTTTCGCCGCGAGCGCTCCTCGACCTCTGCCTTGCGACCGAGCGCCATTTCAAGCGCGAGCGTCGCGAACGCTGGGGCCCGCGCACGCTTGATCTCGACGTGCTCGACTATGACAGCGAGACATTTCACGACGAGGCGCTGACCCTGCCGCATCCGCGCATTGCCGATCGTGCGTTCGTGCTCATCCCGCTGCGCGAGATCGCGCCGAATTTTAGCACGGGAGGAAAGACGATCGGTGATCGGATCGCGGCGCTGGATAGGACCGGGATCGAGCTGGAAAGCGAGGATGGGGTGTGGTGGCGATCGTAAGGATGTTCGTTCAACCGATCGCTTGGGTTCGAACCGACGAGAGGGAGCCCGACCGGTTTTCGTTCGGAGTCTTCTCCCGCCGAGCTATCATCAGCCCTGCGGCATCGTTTCGGGTCTCAGATAGGCAAACATGTATGGGACGAAATCGGCCTTGCCGAGTTCGATCTTGCGGCTGCGCAGGATGGCGTAGGCCGTGACCAGATGGAAATAGAATTGCGGTAACGCCCAGTCGCGGGCGTATTGTTCACCGGCCATGTCGAAGATCATGCCGGTCGGAAGTTCAAGGGTGATCGGTCGTTCAGCGCCTGAATCGAGCGCGTCCGGTGCAAGATCGCCCAGGATGGCGAGCGCTTCGGTGATCCGCGCCTTGGCATCCGCGATCGTACCCGGTTGCTCGCCCGCGTTTCGGCCGGCGGCGCCCAGCCGATCCAGCGCTTTCGGCATTGCCTCGCCCCGCAACCGATACACTGCCTCTTGCGCCTGCAGGCAGGCGAAGCTGATCTGCGACGACAGCGGAAACATGTCGGCTGCGAGCCGCTCGGAGAGTAGTGCTTCCGCGTCCGGCCCGGAGAGCTGCTTTTGCGCCTTGTCGAGCAATGCCGAAAGCGTCCGCAGCATCTGCGTGTAGGTCGGGATAAGGAGTTTCGTCAGCGACACGTCATGCTCCGGGAGTCGGTTGGTCTTGGATGCAAGATCGTCGAGCCGGTCTTGCACGTCAGGCCAGGATAGTCCGTATCATGCGAAGTCGGGAAGGCGATGGTTGAAAGCGGCGCTGCGGCACGCAACCTTGACGGCCGCCGCGAACCCATTGCAAACCGTCCGTCTCGTTACCGCGTCAGCGCGCTCTGGCGCACCGCGCCGGTGCGCTTCAAATTCATGCCGATGACCGGGACGAGCTCCGAGGCGACCTTGACCGAGATGGTGATGGCCATCGTGTCCCGGTTCTTCAGGCGGGCGATCATCGCGCCCTTCAGCTGTTTGCGGTCGAGACCGACGACGATGTGGTCGCCCTGGACCTGGCCGGAGATGATGTCGAGGCCTTTGCCCTTCGCGCCGTCCTGGAAGGCGCCGCGATAGGTTGCCCCTGCGCGCTTCACCTCGGCGCGCATGTCCTGGGAAAACAGCCCGACGCGGCAGGAGCCGTCGAGCGCCATTCCGGTTTCCGTAGCATGCTCCGAACCGGCGAAATCGCAGACGAACTTGGTGCCCTTGTACTTGCCGGCGACGATCTCGCCGGGACCGCTCCACTGGCCGACGACCTGATGGAAGAAGGCTTCGTCCTGGTCGGCGAGGGCCGGCGTCGCGACGGCCGAGCCGGCGATGGCAAGAACGGCGACGGCGGTCGATAAGCGGGACATGGGAAACCTTTCTTCAAGGATCCGGCCGGTGCTTCACAGCCGGGGATCGGGGCGTCTTCGGCAACGTCCCTTTATCCCTTGGAAGGGTTAACGGAGCCTTTCAGGCCCGAAGTTTTCATTGTCGAAGCCTGGCCGCAAACAGTCTCGTGCTCGACGAGTTCAGTCGACTTTTTGCTTTGCGTTCAACGACTTGATGCCGCCGATGGCGGAAATGTCACCCAGAACGTCGGTGATCGACGGGCGCTTCATCCGCAGGAATGGCAGCGGGCGGCAAAGGTCCATGGCGGCAAGGCCGACCCGCGCCGTCAGGAGCCCGTTGATGACGCCTTCGCCGAGCCGGGCGGAAAGCTTGGCGGCGACGCCGTGGCCCAGCAGTTGCTGCACCACGCCGTCACCGATGCCGATCGTTCCGGTGACGGCGAGATGGGCGATGACGTCGCGCGTCAGCCTTATGAGGCCGAGCGTTCCGGGCCGTGCACCGTAGAGCTCCGACATCCGGCGGATCAGCTTCACCGTCTCGAAGAGCACATAGGCGACGTCGACAAGCGCCTTCGGGCTGACCGCGGTGACCACCGAAACACGCTTCGACGAACCCAACACCAGCGCGCGCGCCTCGCGGTCGAGGGGGCCAAGAATTTCCCGCTCGGCGAGCGCCACGAGGTCGGCGCCGTCGATGACCTCGTCGTCGAGCTCGGCCATTCTGGCCCGGCCGCGGGCGGTTTCCGGCCGGTTGGAAAGCAGGGTCGAGAGAGTGCGCACGACGTCCTTGGCCTCGGCGACGGAATTGGATTCGTAGGCGGCGCGGCCCTTCTGGCGCTCGCGGTCGACGGCGGCGAGGCGCATCAGCCCGATCGCCTCGCGGGCGGCAACCCCGAGGGTGCCGAGAACGAGGAGGGCGGCGAGGGACAGGGCGATCCAGCCAAGCCATTCGTAGCGGGCGAAAAGGTCGCGCACGAGGCTGTCGACGGCGAGCCCGATGGCCAGCGACGCTAACAGCCCGAGCGCACCGACGAAGAGCTTGCCGAAGGAAAAGCCGGTCCGGCGCGCGCGGGCGGGTTCCTCGCCCATGGATGCCAGCACTTCGCGCTCGATCGCATCGTCGGGCTCCATTTCGAGGCGCGAGAAATCCTCGATGGCACGTGGCGCACGGCCTGGGCGCGGCGGCTCGTCGGTCATCGTGCGTTCGGCGGGGGCGATGCCGGCTTCGTCCAGCCGGTAAGCGCCAGGACGGCGCGTCGAGCGGACCGGCGGGCGTTCGAGATCGTCGTCGCTCATCGGCGGGTCCTTTCATCGTGTTGCGATGCAGCGAGACGGTTCACGAGAGGCGGTCTCCGAGCAGGAACTGCATGGCGCGGTCAAGCCGGATATGCGGCAGCGACAGGGTCAGGCCCTCGGCGCTGCGTTCCAGCTTCGGCGGCGTAAAGCGCACGAAGCGGACCGGATCGACGATCGCCTCGGCACCCTCGACGAAGAGCCGCGACGGATCGTTCGGCAGATCGCCGGGAAAGATCGCCGTCTCGGTCCTGCCGTCGAAGGTTTCCTCGCCGATCGTCTCGCCGGCGGCTGGCGTACCGACGATGACCGGCAGCGTGTCGTCGCCCTCGGTGACGGTCGCTTCGCGAGTGGCCCGGATCGCGGCCATGGCGAGGACGTCGGTTTTCGCGCCGGAGAATTTTGCCCGGGCGATGGCATCGTCGAGCAGGCGCTGCACGATCTTCTCGAGCTTGCGATGACTGTCGCGGTGGAGATGGTCGGCCTTGGTCGCGGCGACGAGGATGCGGTCGATGCGGCGGGTGAGAAACGAGCCGAGCCAGGAGCTGTGGCCCGGCCGGAAGCAGCCGAGGATGTCGGCCAGCGCGTGTTCGAGATCGCGCACCGCTTCGGGGCCTGCATTGATCGCCTGCATGACGTCGACGAGCAGGATCTGCCTGTCGAGGCGGGCGAAATGATTGCGGAAAAAGGGTTTGACGACGACGGTCTTGTAGGCCTCGTAGCGTCTTGCCAGCAGCGCTGCGAGCGAGCCCCTGGGATATGTCGCACCCGGGTCGACCGGCAGCGGCGCGAAGGTCAAAGCCGGCGAGCCTTCCAGATCGCCCGGCATCAGGAATCGACCCGGCGGCAGAGTCGACAGCGCCGAGGCATCGGCGCGGCAAGCCTTGAGATAGCTCGCAAAGGCTTTGCTAAGCGCCTGCGCAGTCGACTCGTCGGCGGGCTGGGACAGATCCAGACCTTCGATCATTCCCAGGTATTCGCCAGCCATGGCGGCGCGGGACGGCAGGCGGGCGCGTTCGATGGCTTCGGCCGAGAAGGTGGCGAAATCCTTTTCCAGAAGCGGCAGGTCGAGCAGCCATTCGCCAGGATAGTCGACGATGTCGATCGACAGTCGACCGGCCGAGAACATACGCGACCAGCCCGAGGCCGATTCGAAATCGATCGTCAGGCGCAGCTCCGATATCGCCCGCGTGGACGACGGCCAGGCGCGCTCCTCCAGCACCGTGCGGATGTGGTCCTCATATTGGAATCGCGGCACCGCGTCGTCGGGCTGCTCTTCAAGATAGGTCCGCAAGATCCGGCCGTTCGCCTGCGCCTCGAACAGAGGCAATCGCCCGCCATGCAGGAGATTGTGAACGAGCGAGGTGATGAAGACGGTCTTGCCGGCCCGCGACAGGCCCGTGACCCCGAGCCGAAGCGTCGGGTGAAAGAGGCCGGTGGTGCGGTCGGCGAAGGTATCGAAGGCAAGCCGGGCCTCGTCGGCAAGGGAAGTCATGGGAAGAAAAAACGTCCTTCGATCGTGCTGCAACGGTCACGTCCGACGTGAGCGGACGGTCAGCCGGATATAGGAAGGCAAGGCGCGCGGCGTTAGGCCGAGCCACGAAAGCCTGACGCAGGTAAGGGCGCCAGGCGGCTGCGCTACCGGTCGAGGCAGGAAAGGCCGGTCACCGGATTAAAGTTCGTCCGGATCGACGAGGCGGGCGAGATGGCCGTTGCCGGGCCCGATCCGGGCTGCGTCGCAGTCGAAATCGAGGATCGCCAGTCCGCAGGTGGGAAAGCCGGCGCGCACGGCAGCCATTGCCGCTTCTTCCGCAGTTCCGGCGAGCGACATGGAGAAGGTTTCGATCATCGGGTTGTGCCCGACCATCAGGATCGACCGCCCGCCCTTGGCGAGCACCTCGTAATAGCCTTCGGTTTCCAGGGCGTAGAGGCCGTCGGAAAATTCGACTGCGTCGCCGCCGGGGCGGTTCGATAGGACGATGTCGAGGGTCGCCGTCGCGCGGGTCGCGGTCGAGCAGACGATGCGATCGAAGCGGAAATCTTCGTTTGCAACGAAACCGGCAAGGCGCCGCGCCTCTTCGCTTCCGCGTGAATCAAGACCGCGATGGTGGTCGCGCTGGCCCGGCAACGCCCAGGACGAATGGGCATGGCGCAGAAGGAACAAACGGGTGGTCGGCGCAGATGGCATGGCGACGGACTATGCCGATAATTCATCACGCGGCAATCGTTTGCTCGGCGCATCGCTCCGGGTCGCACGCCTTCGAAATCAGGGCGATCGCGCAATTACGCGGCGATGGCCACGCACCGGAATTGCATCGCACAAGGGTGCATCGAGAAGCGGGAGACCAATGATCCTTTTTGGTGCAAAGTGTGAAAAGCGATATAAAACCGAGCCTTAGAAAAACGTTCACATCGCAGTTGTATCAAATTCCCGCGCTTGTTCGGTCGATAGACCGCGGCTATAAGCCGATCGCGGAAACGGAGCTGCTTGATGAGCCAGACACTCAATATCGATGCGACTTTGTCCGAAGACGGGCAGTTCATGAACGAGCGGCAGAAGGATTACTTCCGCAAGAAGCTGCTCGCCTGGAAAGCCGAGATCCTGCGCGAATCGCGCGAGACGCTGGCGACTTTGGCCAACGACAACAATTCCAATCAGGCGGACGCGGCCGATCGGGCCTCGTCGGAAACCGATCGGGCCATAGAACTGCGGGCCCGCGATCGCCAGCGCAAGCTGATCGCCAAGATCGACGCGGCACTGGAGCGGATCGAGGACGGGTCCTACGGCTACTGCGAGGAGACCGGCGAACCGATCAGCCTCAAGCGTCTCGACGCCCGGCCGATCGCGACGATGTCGCTGGAAGCCCAGGAACGCCACGAGCGTCGCGAAAAGGTTTATCGCGACGACTGATATAGCCGAGCGGCGTCACCGGGCGCCGCCGGGACGTCGATGACGAACGATCAAAATCCAGGCTGACGGTTGGCGGACGGCGCAAGCGGTCCGCCTTTTCGTTTTGCGCATGCTTGGGCGACTGGCAAACAGCCGCCTGTCGCGTTCGAATCGCAAGTTCAGCGGTCGCGAGATACCGGTTCGTCGAAGGAAAAATCGCCAAGCAGGCGTTCCATCTCCTCCTCCAGCGAGAGCTTGGGCCGCGCCGTCTCGACGGGCTGCTTTCGAGTGCTCTGCAATTTCATCGCATCGGAAGACGCCTTCGTCTCAGGGGTGTCATCCGGCTTCTCGTTCGACGGGTCTTCGCTCGACACCGAGGCATCGTCGTCGCGCCGCGACATCCGATCCATTTCGACGCGCGGGGTTTCCATCGGCCTGGGTGACGGAGCCTCGGATGTCGGGGCCATGCCATCCTGGTCCAATGAAACGGCCGGTGCGGCGCCGAGCCGGCTCGGGCGCATCTCGCTTGTCAACTCGACCAGCGGCGCAGATTTTGGCTCGCCGGTCGCGTCAAGCGAAACGGCTGGAGCGGCCGCGGTGGGCCAATCGACTTTCCAATCGGTTTCCGGTTCCTCGGTATCGGCGCCGTCCGAGCGCTCCTGAATCGGCATCGACGTCGAAGCGGCGGTCGCAGTTTCTGCGCTGTCCGATTTGGACGTCCAGTTCGACGTCGATTCGACGGCATCACCCGAGCGTTCCGTTTCGACGGGCGGGGCGGACGTCATCGGAGCATCCGAATTTGCGACGTCGCCGAATTCTGCCTGTTCCGTTGGCGGCTCGACGCGCGCCGAAGGACGATCGCCGGCACCAGTATGGGCATGGGCATGGGCATGGGCATGGGCAGCGGAAGGCGCCGGAGATGACGCTGAGTTCGGATGATCCCCGCCAAGGTCCGGTTCACCCGCCAGAGTGACTCGAGAGGCTTGCGGCGGCGTCGAGGGCGCGGTGATCTCGTCGCCCTCGTCGAAGGCAGCTACGCGTTCGGCGGACGGGAAATCCTCCAGTTCGCCATCCTCAGCCATATCGCTCCAGGCTGCCGGTGCCGGTGCCGCTGATGGTGGCGTGTGAGCGGTTTCCGCGGCGAGATGTGGCACGCGCGATTCGACCGCCTGATCATCCGGGTCAGTCATCGAGCCGGCGTGCGGTTGCGACGAAGAAGCAGGCGCGCCGTCCTTGTTCGCGTCATGCATGGCATCTGACGAAGTGGTCGTTGCGGGCGCGCCGCTTGACGCGGCGTTGCGCGGTGCGGTGGCCATGTCTTCCTCAGTCGACGTGGAACTCGGCACTTCGGTGGGCTTTGGCGCCGGTGCGCGTGGCGCAGACGATGGTGAGTGCGGCGCCTTGCGGTTCTGGATCGCCGTCGCAAAGCTCTTCACCGAAAGGGGCATTCGAGGACTATCGGTCTTGCTGTTTTCGAACGCGCCATCGAAGGTCCGGCGCTCGCCAACCGCGCTGCTCGATGCCGGTGCGTCGAATTCGGTGCGGCGGCCGAGCCGCGCCGACTCGCTCTCGCTTCCGGCCGCGGAAACGGCGGCCAGGCGCGATTCGCCGAGAGCGCTTGCCGTCGGCAACGTCGAAAGCCTTCGTCGATCGCCGTGTTCTGCCGGGATCGACGAGGTTTCCGCGGCGAGAGTGTCGTCGGTCTGCGTGACGGCAATCATGTGTTCGACGCGGTCCCTTTCAGGTATCGGCGGGGTGCCGGGTTCGGTCGACGATTGGGAATATGACCGCTGCGGCTGGGTATCGAGCGTGTTGCTCAACGCGCTTCCGTCGGCTCTTGAGGTCAGCGTGGAGGTTGTCGTCGCTGGGGGGGCCGCAGCGGTGGACGTCGCCAGCGTGGGTGTGGCCAGCGAGCGCGGTGGGCTGGCCGTTGCGACGGTTTTTTCGCTTGCAGAATCGGACGGCACGGATGATCGCGACCGCATCAGTCCCGGCATCGCGGCCGCAAGGGCTGCGGTCGCGTTCTCGATCGGATTTGCCAACCTTGCGCTTATACGATCGCCTTGAGTTTTCGACAGCTTGTTGTCGGAGCCCGCGGCAACAGCGTCCGCAGCGGACGCGGTCGTCGCTGCAGAACGGTCTAGCCGAACGGCGGCCGTGGCGCGCCGCGAAGTCTGGACCGGACCCGGGGCAGGGGCAGGGGCAGGCGAGGCGATCGGAGAGTCAATCCGTGGTGCGATGGATGCCGAATTGCCTCGGGGGGCCGGCGTTTCGCGGCCACCGCGGTTCGGCGCTATTTCGCGCTCGACGCCATCCATGTGGGGCACGGCGTGGGACACGGCCGGCTCGCGCAGCGTGTCCGGACCGGCGAGCCCTTTGCTGCGGGTGTCGACCTGTTCGATGTTCGATGCGGGAAGCCGCAGAATACCGGGCTCGACCACGATGTCCGTCTGGCCACCGATCAGGATGAGATGTTCGACCTCGTCGCGGCGCACCAACACCAGGCGACGCTTTTCGTCGATCCGTGTCGTGTCCAGGACGGCCAGACGTGGCGTCCGGTTCTTGAAGCTCACCGGAAGGCCACCACTAGCGAACACTTTTCGGGCGATGACGATGAGGACGACCGCCAGAAGGCAGACCATTGCCGCTACGACGACGACCCAGACGATCTGGGCCAGGCTTTCGCCGAACAGGGTGACGATCCATTCAGGCATCAAATCTTCGTCCTTCGGTCGCTTCCGTTTCGGGCATTCACAGCGTGGCATCCAAAAGGGAGCATACGTGGTGGGCGGATCGCCTCTTTGCAAGAGGACCAGAAAGGCCTGCCGCGCCCGGCCCCGTGCCCTTCATCGATTTCGACTTGTTTTAAGCTCGGTCGACTTTCAAGCTCGGTCGACAAGGACTGAACCAGCTTTGGCGTTCATAATCGTTAGGCGGCTTCAAGCGAAGGGCCGTGACGCATTTTCACCAGATACGGGCTCAAAAGCGCGTGGGTTTTGTCGACTCTCGCCAGGACCCCACTTTTGATTCATAGTTTTGCGGCGGTAGAAGCGAGGCGAATCAGTATGGACGGAACGGCGATCGGCGCAGGTCAGAAACCCCTGATCGATAGGGCCGCGGCGGCTTCGGGCGTGCGGCGGCTGCTCATCCTGGGGGGCTCGCTGATCGTGGTCGCGGCGCTTCTTGCGCTATTCGGCCATGCTTATGGCGGCATCGCGCTCCTGACGATTTTCGGCGTCCTGGCGATCATTGGCATCGCCACGGTCTTCGCGACTGCGCTGGGATTGGTCCAGTTCAACGGGCGAATCGCCGAAGGGGCCATCGCCAAGGATTTTCTCGATACGGCCCGCAACGGCACCTTGATCGTCGATCGCAAGGGCCGGATCATCTATGCCAACCGTGCTTATGGCGAAATTACCGGGGCTGAGAACGCGCAAGGCGTGAAAACCCTGGAGCGACTGCTCGCTCGCGAAGCCGAAGCCTCGGAGGCCGTGTACCACTTGGCCAATCTCGCTCGCGAAAACCGGGCCGGCCAGCGTGAATTCCGGCTGCAGCGCAGCCTTTCGGATGACGCCGGCGGCGAGCCCACGCCACGCTGGTATCGCGCCTCGGTTCGTCCGCTTCAGACTTCTGGCGGAACGTTTCAGGCTTGGCAGATCCTCGACATCACTGCCGATCGCAAGAATCAGGAGACTTCGTTCCAGGAATTGCAGCACGCGATCGACTATCTCGATCGAGCGCCTGCCGGCTTCTTTGCCACCGACGACGATTTCAACATCGCCTATCTGAATGCCACGCTCGCCGGCTGGCTCGGGATCGACCTCGTCGAGTTCAAGCCCTTCAGCCGATCGATTCTCGATTTCGTGCCCGACGCATCCCGCTCGCTCCTGGCGCTCGATCCGGCGGCGACCGATCCCAATGGCGTCGACACGGTCGATCTCGACCTCGTCACACGGGATGGGCGAAGCTTGCCAGTGCGTTTGTTGCGCAAACCGGTGGAGGGCGGCGGCGGTGGCGAGCCCGGCGGCGTGCGCACTCTGGTTCTCAGCCGGGCCAGCGACAGCGATGCGGCGAGTTCCGCCGAGGTTGCCGAGGCGCGCTTCACGCGCTTTTTCAATTCCTCGCCCATGGCCATTGCCGCGCTCGACGACAGCGGTCGATCCGTGCGTTCCAACGGGGCCTTCCGCCAGCTCTTCGGCTCGGATGTCGCCGGCGGCAGCGCGGCCATCGAGCCGCGTCTGCGCGAAACCGGTCGCGAGGCGTTTGCGCAAGCCTTGTCGTCGGCCCTGCGCGGCCAAGCCAAGGTGCCGGCGGTCGACGTCGAGATCGAGGGCGAGCGTCCGCGCTTCGTGCGCTTTTACGCCAGCGCCGTGCCGAAGACCGGGGCAGACGCGGAAGAGGCCGTAATCCTTTACGGCGTCGACATGACCGAGCAGCGGGCCCTCGAAGAGCAGTTCGCCAAGAGTCAGAAGGTCCAGGCGATCGGCACGCTCGCCGGCGGCATCGCGCATGACTTCAACAACGTCCTGACCATCATCACCGCCTCGGTCGAATTCCTGCTCTACAACCACCGCACGGGCGATCCCTCCTTCCAGGATCTGATGCTCATCAAGCAGAGCGCCAACCGCGCCGCATCTCTGGTTCGCCAGCTGCTGGCCTATTCGCGCCGCCAGACCATGCGACCGAAGATGCTGAACCTCACCGATGTGGTTGCCGACATGCATCTGCTTTTGAAGCGGGTGAGCGGCGATCACGCCAAGCTGGAGCGCCATCACGGCCGCGACCTGTGGCCGGTGATGGCCGATATCGGCCAGTTCGAGCAGGTGATCACCAACCTCGTTCAGAACGCCCGCGACGCCATGCCCGACGGCGGGACGATCTCGATCTCGACGCGCAACGTCGACGCGGAGGCGGCGCGCGACTTCGGCTATTCCGAACTCGTCGACGGCGATTTCGTGCTGGTCGAGGTGGCCGATACCGGCACCGGCATGCCGGCCGATGTTGCCGAGCGGATTTTTGAACCGTTCTTCACCACCAAGGAGATCGGCAAGGGCACAGGTCTCGGGCTCTCGATGGTCTACGGGATCGTCAAGCAGTCTGGCGGTTCCATCTTCGTCGACTCGGTGATGGGCGAGGGCACATGCTTTCGCATTTTCCTGCCTCGCCACGTGCCGGCCGAAGCGAACGACCGGGCCGAGGCCATCGCGGTCGGACCGAAGGCCAAGCTCGACCTGTCCGGCACGGCGTCGATCCTTCTGGTCGAGGACGAGGACCATGTACGCGCCGGCAACGTCCGAGCGCTGAAGATGCGCGGCTACGACGTGCACGAAGCCGCTTCGGGCCTCGAAGCGCTGGAGATCATGGAGGAGCTCGACGGCAAGATCGAACTTGTCGTTTCCGACGTCGTCATGCCTGAGATGGACGGGCCATCGCTGTTGCGCGAGATGCGCAAGACGCGTCCGGATCTCAAATTCATCTTCGTCTCCGGCTATGCCGAGGACGCCTTTGCCAAAAACCTTCCCGAAGGCGAGAAATTCGGCTTTCTCGCCAAACCGTTCTCGTTGCGCGAACTGGCCGTTTCGGTGAAGACGATTCTCGACGAGTAGGCGTTCGCCGCGCCGCGACAACGCATGTCGCGACGTTCAGATCGACTGGGCGACGGAAATCCTTGCGGCCAGGCGCGCATTGTTCTCGACCAGCGCGATGTTGGTTTGCAGCGACCGCCCTTGGCTCAGCTCGAACATCCGCCCCAGCAAAAACGGCGTGACTGCCTTGCCGCCGATCCCGCCGTCCTGAGCGTCTGCAAGGGCCTGCTCGATCCACGCCTCGACGGTCGCGCGCGGTAGTGCCGCTTCCGTTGGAACGGGATTGGCGATCAGCAGGCCGCCGTTGATGCCGAGTTCGTTCCTGGCGGCCTGGAATGCTGCGATCGTTTCGGGACTATCGAGACGCAACGGGGCGGCGAGACCGCAATCGCGCGACCAGAAGGCGGGCAGCGCATCGGTGCCGTAGCCGACGACCGGAACGCCTTTCGTCTCAAGCACTTCCAGCGTCTTTTCAAGATCCAGAATCGCCTTCGCGCCGGCGCAAACGACGATGACGTCCGTGCGCGCCAGCTCTTCGAGATCGGCTGAAATGTCGAAGCTTTCCGAAGCGCCCCGGTGGACGCCGCCGATGCCGCCGGTCGCGAAGACCCCGATGCCGGCGCGCCGCGCGGCGATCATCGTCGCGGCGACCGTCGTTGCGCCGGTGCGGCCCGTCGCTACGGCGAAGGCCAGATCGGCGCGCGACAGTTTCATTGCGTTCTTCGTCTGCGCCAGGACTTCGAGTTGGCCCGCATCGAGGCCGATCCACAGCGTGCCGTCGATCACCGCGATGGTGGCCGGCACCGCGCCTTCCTCCCGGATGATCGCCTCTACGCGTTTGGCCATCGTGACGTTCTGCGGATGCGGCATGCCATGGGTGATGATCGTCGACTCCAGCGCGACGACCGGTTTGCGCCGGGCGACCGCATCCGCGATTTCGGGCGTCAGGATCATCCGCGGATCGCTCATGGTTCGTTCTCCAACTCTTCAGGGTCGCGCAGTGCCGCGACACCGCGCTCAAGCCCGGCGGCAAAATCGATCGGGGGGAAGGACGGCGTAGAAATCCGCATCGACGCCGCGACCAGACCGGCACGCACGCAATCCAGGAACGGGATGTTGCGCGCCAGATGGAACATCGCCGTGCCCGCCAGCGTGTCGCCGGCACCGGTGACGTCATGCGCGACGACGCTGGGCGGCCGCTGGCGCAGGGTCCGGTCGCCGTCGACGAGCAAGGCGTCGCGGGGGCCGTCCGTGATCACCGCGCGGCGAACCCCTTTCTCGCGCAACAGGTCGGCGAGCACTGCCGGCGCCGTGCCGCTCGTCGCATAGGACAGGCTTGCCGCCTCTCGAGCGGACAGAAAGAGGACCGACAAACTCGCCAGCGCATGATCGAGCCGAACCACCTTGGCCGGTGACACGCCGATCGCTCCGATCGGACGACCGTCGGCGGCCTTTGCCAAGGCGGCTATCGTTTCAGGTGGAAGATTCGCGTCGATCAACAGCGCATCGGCCGCCTTCATGGAAGCGCGGGTGTGTACGCGCGTGAACAGCCGCGGGATGAGCTTTTCGTAAAGTGCCATGTCGGCGACGCCGGCAACGAGTTCGCCCTTGTCGTCGAGGATCGCCGTGTAGGTCGGCGTCGATCGGTCGAGCCAGGTTACCGAAAGGTCCGCGCAGCCAAGCGCACTGATCGTCTTGGCGATCCGTTTGCCGTCTATGTCGCCGCCGCGGGCGCCTTCGATCGCCACGTCGGCACCCAATGCCCGCAAGGCCACCGCGGCGTTGAACATCGAGCCGCCGGCCTCGTCCACCAGCCGGCCGGGATTGGACGTCGCGGGCCGATAGGGGGTGTCGGCCAGCGCGCGCCGGTCGATATGGGCCGCCCCTGCCAGAAAGAATCGTGGGGCTTTCGACGGGTGCTCCGGTTTCATCGAATTTTAACGAAATGGCGCGGCGTGACTTGATTCGGGAAACAACCAAAAACGAGAACAAAGCATGAAATCGACCTTGCCGGATGAGAACAGAATGTGTACATATGCGAGCAGAAGCCGATCATTGCACCCCCGTTCAACGCGTGGAATAAGGTCCCGTCATCATGGCACAGAACACACTCCGTCTCATCGAGGATAATTCTTTGGACAAGAACAAGGCGCTCGATGCCGCCCTGTCGCAGATCGAACGGGCCTTCGGCAAGGGCTCGATCATGCGGCTCGGCGCCAACGAAAAGATTGTCGAGGTCGAGACCGTCTCGACCGGCTCGCTGGGTCTCGACATCGCCTTGGGGATCGGCGGTCTGCCCAAGGGCCGCGTCGTCGAAATTTTCGGGCCTGAAAGCTCGGGCAAGACGACGCTGGCGCTGCACACCATCGCAGAGGCCCAGAAGAAGGGCGGCATCTGCGCCTTCGTCGATGCCGAACACGCGCTCGATCCGGTCTATGCGCGAAAGCTCGGTGTTGATCTGGAGAACCTCCTGATCTCGCAGCCTGACACGGGCGAGCAGGCGCTGGAAATCACCGACACGCTGGTGCGCTCCGGTGCGATCGACATCCTGGTCATCGATTCGGTCGCGGCTTTGACGCCGCGGGCCGAGATCGAGGGCGAGATGGGCGATTCCCTGCCTGGAATGCAGGCGCGCCTGATGAGCCAGGCGCTGCGCAAGCTCACCGGGTCGATATCGCGCTCGAAATGCATGGTCATCTTCATCAATCAGATCCGCATGAAGATCGGCGTGATGTTCGGCTCGCCCGAGACCACCACCGGTGGCAACGCGCTGAAGTTCTATGCCTCGGTGCGCCTCGACATCCGCCGCATCGGCTCGATCAAGGACCGCGACGAGGTGACCGGCAACCAGACCAAGGTGAAGGTGGTCAAGAACAAGCTGGCGCCGCCGTTCAAGCTGGTCGAGTTCGATATCATGTATGGCGAAGGCGTCTCCAAGACAGGCGAGTTGATCGACCTCGGCGTCAAGTCGGGCATTGTTGAGAAATCCGGCGCCTGGTTCTCCTATAACAGCCAACGGCTCGGGCAGGGGCGCGAAAACTCCAAGAACTTCCTGCGCGACAACCCGGCCATCGCCGACGAGATCGAGGCGTCGATCAGGCAAAATGCCGGGCTGATTGCCGAGCAACTCCTGGGTGACGAATCGAGCGATAAAGACATGTCCGACGACTGAGTCTCGGCATTTCGGAACGCTCCGACGCCACGCGGCGCGTATGAAGGGGCCCGGGTCCGCCGCTTTGATGGACAGAATTTGCGGGCCTCTGTACAAACCCTCCGGTCGATGCCGGAGGGCCTTTCAAAAGCCTCTTGGCGGAGTTTTCCACACAGCGTTTTTCAAGGTCTGCCTGTCATGAGTGGCGTCAACGAGATCCGGTCCACCTTCCTCGATTATTTTGGGAAGAACGGCCATGAAAAGGTGGCCTCGTCGCCGCTCGTGCCGCGCAACGACCCGACCTTGATGTTTACCAATGCCGGCATGGTGCAATTCAAGAACGTTTTCACCGGCATTGAGACACGGCCCTACGATCGGGCGACGACGTCGCAGAAATGCGTGCGTGCCGGCGGCAAGCACAACGACCTCGACAATGTCGGATATACCGCCCGGCATCACACCTTCTTCGAAATGCTTGGTAACTTCTCCTTCGGCGATTATTTCAAGGACCGGGCGATCGAGCTCGCCTGGAACCTGATCACCAAGGAGTTTGGGCTACCGGCCGACAAGCTGCTTGTCACCGTCTATTCCGAGGACGAGGAGGCGGCTTCGCTCTGGCGCAAGATCGCAGGGCTCTCCGATGACCGGATCATCCGTATCGCGACGTCCGACAACTTTTGGGCAATGGGCGAAACGGGACCTTGCGGCCCGTGCTCGGAAATTTTCTTCGACCATGGCGAGAACATTCCAGGCGGACCACCTGGCAGCCCCGATGAGGACGGCGACCGGTTCATCGAGATCTGGAACCTCGTCTTCATGCAGTACGAGCAGGTGTCGGTCGACAAGCGCGTCGAGCTGCCGCGGCCGTCGATCGACACCGGCATGGGTCTCGAGCGTGTTGCCGCCGTGCTGCAGGGCGTCCATGACAATTACGACATCGATCTCTTCAAGGCGTTGATCGCTTCGGTCGAGCAAGCGATCGGCTCGCGCGCCGTAGGCGCTGCCGTGGCCAGCCACCGGGTGATTGCCGACCATATCCGTGCGACCGCCTTTCTCATCGCGGATGGCGTTCTGCCGTCCAACGAGGGTCGTGGCTACGTCCTGCGCCGAATCATGCGCCGCGCCATGCGCCATGCGCGTCTGCTCGGTGCGAACGAGCCGGTGCTCTTCAAGGTGCTGCCGACCCTGGTGGCCGAGATGGGCCGAGCTTTTCCCGAACTCGGCCGGGCCGAAAGCCTGATCTCGGAAACACTGAAACTCGAAGAAAAGCGTTTTCTGCAGACCCTCGATCGCGGCATCGCGCTTCTTAGCGACGCGACCGAGGGTATGGGCGCCGGCGACAAATTGTCCGGCGACACGGCCTTCAAGCTCTACGACACTTATGGTTTTCCGCTCGACCTGACGCAGGACGCCTTGCGCCAGCGTGGCATCGCTGTCGATCTGGACGCCTTCAACACGGCCATGGCGCGCCAGAAGTCGGAGGCGCGGGCAAATTGGGCGGGCTCCGGCGAAGCGGCCTCCGAGACGGTCTGGTTCCCGATCCGGGAGAGGGTCGGCGCGACCGAATTCCTGGGCTACGAGACCGAGCGTGCCGAGGGCGTGGTGACGGCGCTGGTCGTCGATGGTGCCGAGACCGACAACGCCGGGAAGGGCACCTCCGTCTCCGTGGTCCTCAATCAAACGCCGTTCTATGGCGAATCGGGCGGTCAACTCGGCGACAGCGGCGCCTTGCGGGGTGAAGGCGTCGTCGTTGCGATCACCGATACGCAGAAATTCGCCGACGGCCTGTTCGTCCATCGCGGTAAGGTGGAGGAGGGCACGCTCGGCGTCGGCGCGCCGCTCGATCTGATCGTCGACCACGCCCGCCGGTCGAAGATCCGCGCCAACCATTCGGCGACACATCTCCTGCACGAGGGTTTGCGGGAAGTGCTCGGCACCCATGTTGTCCAGAAGGGCTCGATGGTCGCGCCCGAGCGGCTGCGCTTCGACTTTTCACATCCCAAGCCCATCGACATGGCTGAGCTCTTCGACGTCGAGCAGCGGGCGAACCGGATCATCGTCCAGAATGCGCCGGTCGAGACACGGCTGATGGCCGTCGACGATGCGATCGCTTCGGGTGCCATGGCACTGTTCGGCGAGAAATATGGAGACGAGGTTCGAGTCGTTTCGATGGGCGTTGCCGACGAGGGCGAGAAGGCTGGCAAGACCTTTTCCATCGAGCTCTGCGGGGGCACCCATGCGCGTGCGACCGGGGATATCGGCCTTGTCCATATCCTCTCCGAAAGCGCGGTCGGGGCGGGCGTTCGCCGCATCGAGGCGCTGACCGGCGAAGCGGCGCGCAACTATTTCATCGAACAGGACGCCCGCGTTCGGCGCATGGCATCCGCGCTCAAGGTGTCGCCGGCCGAGGCGGCCGAACGGCTGGAGACGGTCATCGACGAGCGCCGCCGTCTCGAACGTGAACTCGCCGACGCCAGGAAGCGGCTGGCACTGGCCGGCGACGGTGGCGGCGCATCCGCCGCCGCACCACGCGAGATCGGCGGCGTGAGCTTTATCGGTCGGGTGCTCGACGGGGTGTCTGGCAAGGACTTGAAGGGGATGGTCGACGAGGCGAAGGCGAGCCTCGGCTCGGGCGTGGTCGTCTTCGTCGGGGTGGCCGAAGGAAAGGCCAGCGTCGTGGTCGGCGTCACTTCCGACCTGACCGGCCGCTTCGATGCAGTTTCGCTGGTGCGCGACGCGAGCGTGGCCATAGGCGGCAAGGGTGGCGGCGGCCGACCCGACATGGCGCAGGCCGGCGGCCCGGAAGGCGACAAGGCGGATGCTGCTGTGGCCGCCGTCGAGGCGGTACTGGCCGCCTGACGGAGCGAACGGACGAGCACGGCGCGGTATGATGTTCGTCGTGTTTCGCCGGCTTCGGGTCGGAACATGGCAACCAACCGATCCGCCCGGCAGTTGGCGGGCGGGCCGTCCGGTTTTGGTTGTATGGGGCAAGGGTGGACAGGCCCAGCCAGCCTGGAACGGCCAGGACCTAAAACGCAAGAAGCCGGCGGTCTCGCGGCCGCCGGCTTCTTGCGTTTTCCGATTAGGATCGCCGTCGGTTCAGGCCTATGCCATCGCCTTCTGCAAATTCTCGTCGACCTTATCGAGGAAGCCCGAGGTCGAAAGCCATGGCTGGTCGGGACCGATCAGGAGCGCCAGATCCTTGGTCATGAAGCCGCTCTCGACGGTCGAGACGCAAACCTTTTCGAGCGTGTCGGCGAACATCGCAAGATCATCGTTGCCATCGAGCTTGGCTCGGTGGGCAAGGCCCCGCGTCCAGGCAAAGATCGAGGCGATGGAGTTGGTGGAGGTCTGCTGGCCCTTTTCGTGCTGGCGATAGTGCCTTGTCACCGTGCCGTGGGCGGCCTCGGCTTCGACGGTCTGGCCGTCCGGGGTCATCAGCACGGAGGTCATCAGGCCGAGCGAGCCGAAGCCCTGTGCCACCGTGTCGGACTGTACGTCGCCATCGTAGTTCTTGCAGGCCCAGACGTAGCCGCCCGACCATTTCAGGTTCGAGGCGACCATGTCGTCGATCAGGCGGTGCTCGTAGGTGATCTTCGCCGCTTTGAACTTGTCCTCGAACTCGGCCTCGTAGACTTCCTGGAAGATGTCCTTGAAGCGGCCGTCATAGACCTTGAGAATGGTGTTCTTGGTCGACAGATACACTGGATAGCTGCGCTGCAGGCCGTAGTTCAGCGAGGCGCGCGCGAAATCCCGGATCGACTCGTCGAGATTGTACATGGCCATCGCGACGCCGGCGGCCGGGGCATCGTAGACCTCGTGCTCGATCGTCTCGCCGTCCTCGCCGACGAATTTGATCGTCAGCTTGCCCTTGCCGGGGAACTTGAAGTCCGTCGCGCGGTACTGGTCGCCGAAGGCGTGACGACCGACGATGACCGGCTTGGTCCAGCCGGGCACCAGTCGCGGCACATTCTTGGCGATGATCGGCTCGCGGAAGATGACGCCGCCTAGGATGTTGCGGATCGTGCCGTTCGGCGAGCGCCACATCTTCTTCAGGCCGAATTCCTCCACGCGGGCCTCGTCCGGCGTGATCGTCGCGCATTTGACGCCGACGCCGTGCTTCTTGATGGCGTTGGCCGCGTCGATCGTCACCTGATCGTCGGTCTCGTCGCGGTGCTCCATCCCGAGGTCGTAATATTCCAGATCGATGTCCAGATAGGGATGGATCAACTTTTCCTTGATGAACTGCCAGATGATGCGGGTCATCTCGTCGCCGTCGAGTTCGACGACCGGATTTGCGACCTTGATCTTTGCCATCGGTGCCTTCCTTTGGGATTGTTCGCAGAGTGAAGTTTAAGGGTGGATCGCGGTGGCGCGGACGGTCGCCGAAAAGGGAAGGGCGCCTGAGAGACGGCCCGTTCGTCACGGGCCCTATAACATCCGGGCCGATGGACGCAAAGCCGTGCCGCCGCGTGGGCCGAACACCGAGCTATTCGACTGGCGCGTTGGTGCGTTATCGATACCTGAAAAGTCGCGGGAGTGGCGATTGCGAACTGCCGTATCGTCCCAAGAGAGCGACCGACGGGAATGGCGGACACGGGAGAGGCCATCGAACAGGCGGCGGGGCGGCGGGACAACTGCCGGCCATCGCTGCCCATATTGCCGCTTATGGAGACATCATGCGAGAATCGGTCCTCGTCGAAGCGCCCTGCGGCCAGGTGCGCGGCCTCTATCACGGCGACGTCGTGCGCTTTCTTGGTATTGCCTACGCCGAGCCGCCGCTCGGGCGGTATCGATTCGCCGCGCCGCGCAAGCGGGCGCCATTCAAGGTGCCCTATATCGCCGATTCCTACGGGCCGGCCACGCCGCAGCGGTGGTCGATGCCCGGGCCGCTGGCCAGGATCGCCGGCTCGACCGGCGAGATCAGCGAAGACTGTTTAAGCCTCAATGTCTTCACGCCAGGGGTTTTAGGCCGAAGGCCGGTGCTGGTCTTCATCCATGGTGGCGGCTTCATCATTGGCGCCGGGGCGCAATATCCGGGCGACGATCTTTCCCGGCGCGGCGACGCGGTGGTCGTGACGCTGAACTACCGGCTCGGCTTTCTCGGCTTCAACGGATTTGCCGAGCTGTTTCCCGGCGACGAGCGCTTCGTCGCCAATGCCGGCCTGCTCGACCAGCGGCTGGCGCTCGAATGGGTGCGCGACAACATCGCGGCTTTCGGCGGCGACCCGGAGAACGTCACCATCGCCGGCGAATCGGCGGGGGCCGTGTCGGTCACCTGCCATCTGGCGGCCAAGGCGTCGCAGTCGCTCTATCACAAGGCCATCGTCCAGTCGGGCAGCCTCAATCTTCTGTATCCGCGCGAGCAGGCGATCCGCGTCGCTGACGCAACCTTGAAGGCACTGTCGCCGAATGGCGACCCGGAGCGGCTGTTCCGGCTGGAACCACGGGCCTTCGGGGTTGCCTACAAGGCTGTCGCCAGGCACTTCACGGGCATTCCGTCACGGCCGTATTTCGACGGCACGGACCTGCCGGAGCTGAGCCTTGCCAAGACCTATACGCAGATGAAGCCGGTGCCGTTGATGATCGGCACCAATCGCGACGAGTTCTCCTTCTTCTCCGAACTGCCGCTGTTTCACTTCGAGGCGAAGAAGAAAACGATGACGGGATGGGTTGAGCGCGTTGCCGGGGCGCCGGCGGCGCAGCGGATCGGTGGGCTCTATCGGGACGATCGCAAGGGCCGCATCGCCTTCGGCACCGACATGCTTTTCCGCATGGCGTCGATCCACCAGGCCGATGCCCATGCTTCTCGTGCGCCGACCTACGCCTATCGGCTCGACTGGGAGGCGAAGGGATTGCTTTCCCATCTCGGCGCGACCCATTCGGTGGACCTGCCGCTTCTCTTTGAGGAGTTTCTCGGGCCGTTCCGCCGCGCCTATCTCGGCTTCCTGCCGGATGCCAGGCGCCGGGCCTTGTCGGAGCGCATGCGCAATCACTGGATGGCCTTCGTGCGCACCGGCAAGCCGCTCGACGACTGGCCCGCCTATGGCGACGAAACCCGAAAGACGATGATCTTTGGAGAGCACGATGCGGTCATGACCGATCCCGACAAGGCTCGGCGGGTCGCCTGGCAGGGGGTCGACGGGCCGACACCCTGACGATGACCGGCATGGCAAAAGTGGCGTCGTCGACGCTGTGCATCCGGCAGATCGGCGTCGACGCTTGGCGCTCCGGGCCGGGCGCGCTATCAGCGGGCGAGAACAGGACGACGCCCGATATGACAGATTCTTTCGATCCCGCCGATGCAGACCGCACCATGGAAGCCGAGCCTTCCGGCTGGGCGACCGTTCCATCTCTCGTCATCGTTCTGGTCGAACCGCAACTCGGCGAGAACATCGGCATGGTGGCGCGAGCGATGGCGAATTTCGGCCTCTCCGATCTGCGTCTCGTAAAACCGCGAGACGGTTGGCCGAGCGAGAAGGCGCGGGCCACGGCCTCTCGCGCCGACCATGTGATCGACGCGGTGACGCTTTACGAGACGACCGAGGACGCGGTCGCCGATCTCTCCTTCGTCTTCGCCACGACCGCCAGGGCGCGCGACAGCTACAAACCGGTGCGCGAGCCACAAACGGCCGCGGCGATGCTGCGCGCGCGGATCGGCGCCGGCCAGGCTGCAGGCATCCTGTTCGGGCGCGAAAAATACGGCCTGTCGAACCACGAGCTGGGGCTTGCCGACGAGATCGTGACTTTTCCGGTCGATCCAAACTTCGCCTCGCTCAACATCGCCCAGGCGGTGTTGTTGATGAGCTATGCCTGGACGATCGCGGGCTCGCAGCCGGGGACCGAAGCGGGCTCAAGCGATCTCCTGCGATTTGCCGCGCCCGAAGCGCCGCAGGCGTCCAAATCGGATCTGCACCGGCTGTTGGAGCACCTGGAAACATCGCTCGATCGCAACGGTTATTTCTTCCCGGAGCACAAGCGCGAGGTGCTTGCCCAGAATTTGAGGACCATGCTGACCAAGGCCGGGTTTTCGGAACCCGAAGTGCGCACCCTGCGCGGCGTCATCCGCTCCTTCGACTACGCGATCGCCAACCCGAAGTCGGGATCGACGACGTCAGGGTCGGGGCAGGCTGTCTTGGCAAAAGAGGGGGATCGGCCGGGCACGCATGACGACCTCGCAGCCGCGATACCTCCGGATGGCGACCAGAACGGCAAGGGGCAACCATGACCCGACCGATCCTTATCCTCGACAGCGGCGTCGGCGGGCTGACCGTCCTGCGCGAAGCGCGCGTTCTGATGCCGGACCGGCGCTTCGTCTATATCGCCGACGATGCCGGATTTCCTTATGGCGGATGGGAGGAGGAGGGTCTACGAGCGCGGCTCGTGGAGTTGTTCGGGCGGCTGATCGCCGAGCACGGTCCCTTGTGCTGCGTCATCGCCTGCAACACCGCCTCGACGCTGTCGCTGGATGCCTTGCGCGCGGCCTATCCCGACATGGCGTTTGTCGGCACCGTGCCGGCGATCAAGCCGGCAGCGGAGCGCACGCGCTCGGGCCTTGTTTCGGTGCTTGCGACACCCGGCACCGTCAAACGGCAATACACCCGCGACCTCATCACCCGATGGGCGTCGAAATGCGAAGTGCGGCTGGTTGGCAGCGTCGAGCTCGCGGGGCTCTCCGAAACCTATATGCGAGACGGCTTCGTCGATGAGGCAGCGGTGGCCAACGAGATCGCGCCCTGCTTCGTCGAAAAGGACGGGCGGCGTACCGATATCGTCGTGCTCGCATGCACCCATTATCCGTTTCTCGCCAACCGCATGCGCAAGATGGCGCCATGGCCGGTCGACTGGCTGGATCCCGCCGAGGCGATCGCCCGGCGCATCGTCACCATCGTGCCGAACGGCGCAGCCAGCGACGGCGCAATGCCGGCGCGAAAGACCGACGTCGCGCTGTTTACCTCCGGCAGCATCGACCCGGTTCTGCGCCGGCTGATGCATGGATTCGGCCTGACGGCCTGACTCACCTGTTGCTGGCAGGATTTCGCCTCAGGCCTTGTTGAAGTCGAGGTCCGAGACGGTCACCGACTTGCCCTTGATCTTCTCGATGACCTTCAGGGAAAAAGCGCCGTTTCCCTTGTTGGAGATCAGCATTTGAGCAACGTTATCGTCGTAGATCACGCGGCCCCAGGTGACCTTGAGCACCAGTGTGTCGCCCTGCAATTTTCCGCGAAGCGTGGCCGGACCGCTGGAGGAACCGGTGTAGGCGCCGGTGTAGACGCCGTTCTTGTCGCGCTTAAGCTTGGCGGCGATGTTCTTGCTCATGATCAGAAGAGCGCTGCAGCTGCCGTCGAGGCTGAAGCCGTCGCTGGCGAACGGCTGACCCCTTGTCTTGCAGCTGACGTCGAGGGGGCTCGAAAACTTCTCCAACTTGACCATGCCGCCGCCCGACCAGCTGCCGGTGTAGCGATTGAAATAGCTGGTGCTCTGGGCGAGTACGGGAACCGCAAAACAGGTAGCGGCAAGGCCGGCGGCCAGCATGGGACGGTAGAGATTCATCGAGGCGTTCCAGTCAGCTGAAGAATGAGGGAAGGCTATGCCAAGGTTGGTCAAGCTGCGATGAGCGTGCGGCAGCTTGATGGCTGCCGGTCGAATTTCTTGGCCAACCAACAATGTGTGGGGCGGCGCACGGGCGCAAGCTCGTCAGCGCCCTCAAAGGGTGACCGATGCGCCGCCCTTCGCCGCGACAGCGTTATCGGTGATCGCCGGGCGATCTCGTAGCGCCAACATATCGTAGGGAACGCGACCCGCCAGCGGGCGTTGGCTTTCGACGCAATCGAAAGGCTCGTTTCCCCATGGATATTATCCGCATCATCTGTGCCATTATCATGCCGCCGCTCGGCGTGTTCCTGCAGGTCGGCCTCGGCAAGCATTTCTGGATCAACATCGTCCTGACGCTGTTCGGCTTCATCCCCGGGATCATCCACGCGATCTGGGTCATCGCGAAATACTGATCGAAAATGCCGCGCGGCGGCTCCGCGGTTGACAGCGACCGGACGCCCCCTTAGGAGACGGCCTGGCCGGCTGGAACCTGTTCCAGCCGGTTTTCAACGTGTCCCGTGGACGGCTTTGCATTCTTGCCTTTGCCGTCCTGTCAGTCCGCGCATGCGGGCAGAGGAGGGCGCGTTTCCCTGCGAAAGCCGCCGGATCCTCCGCGCGGTTTCGTCATTTTAGAGGAAATGCGATGAGCAAGCGCGCATCAGCGAAGTACAAAATCGATCGCCGCATGGGCGAGAACATCTGGGGCCGTCCGAAGTCCCCGGTCAACCGTCGCCAGTATGGGCCGGGCCAGCACGGTCAGCGTCGCAAGGGCAAGGTCTCCGACTTCGGCGTGCAGCTGCGCGCCAAGCAGAAGCTCAAGGGCTATTACGGCGACGTGTCCGAGAAGCAGTTCCGCAAGACCTACGAAGAGGCCGCCCGTCGCCGCGGCGATACCTCCGAAAACCTGATCGGTCTTCTGGAAAGCCGTCTCGATGCCGTGGTTTATCGCTCGAAGTTCGTTCCGACGATTTTCGCAGCCCGCCAGTTCGTCAACCACGGCCATGTCAACGTCAACGGCGTGCGCACGAATATCCAGTCCTACATTTGCAAGGCCGGCGACGTCATCGAGGTTCGCCAGAAGTCGAAGCAGCTGACGATTGTCCTGGAAGCGGTGCAGCTCGCCGAGCGCGACGTGCCGGAATACATCGAGGTCGATCACCAGAAGATGGTCGCGACCTACCAGCGTGTTCCTGGTCTGCACGACGTGCCGTACCCGGTCCAGATGGAGCCCAACCTGGTCGTCGAGTTCTACTCGCGCTGATCGATCGTTTCATCGCTGACATATGTTCAAGGCCGTCCTCCGGGACGGCCTTTTTCGTTGGGTGAGCCACGATTTTCGGAACGCCGTTTGCATTAAGAACCAGCGTGCGTGGATCTTCCGGCTTTTGTCGGTGAAAAGGTCGCGAAACCCCAGTCGAGACCGATAATCGGATGGAGGATACCAGCCCTGGCAGGAGGCTTCGACGCAAGGCCGCTCACGATCAAGCCCGCGCGGTGATCGAAGGATCGAAGGTCTACACGTCGGTAGCGGTCAAAAACATGGGGTGACGGCCTGAGACATTCCGCCCGCTCCGGTTATGCGCAGTTTGCGTTCATGAGCACACATTGACGGCCGTGCAGACCTGTCAGTCGTCGTTGCCGGTGTTGAGGTCTTCGGGGCGGGTGCCTTGCTGGTATCGCGGGCCTGAGCGCCGGCGCACGCCTTCGCCGCCATCGCCATCGGCGGGAACGAAGGCAACGCCCGCGCCTTCCAGCGCCACTCGTATCCGCTCCACCGAGTCCTTGGAAATGCTGCGCCCGGCCGCTTCGAAATCCTCGATTGTCGTGGCGCTCAGCCCTGTATATTCGGCCAGTTTTGCGAGTTTCAGGTCGAGAAGCGCAAGACCGGCACGGCATTGCGACGGTGTCATCGATTCCAGCGCCTCGCTTCACGAAAGGCAGGACGCCCTTCGTACGTCACGGGAATGATGGTCGACAGAACAAAGGCCGTCAATCTCGACCCCGCGCAGAGCGCATAGGCCGATCCGAAGCATCAACGGATTTAGTCGGCCCGTTTTGGCGGCTCGTGTCGGGCAGATGTGGGATTGGGAATGGTACGCCCAAGGGGAATCGAACCCCTCTCTCCACCGTGAAAGGGTGGCGTCCTAACCGATAGACGATGGGCGCAGCGAGGGGGTGTATACGGCGCTTCTTCCGGGATCGCAAGGCTGAAAAGACAGGAAATTCCGGGTATTTTCGGGCGTTTGAAACGCTCCGTTTCGAGGCGGAGATTTCGAATGATTGTCACCGCGTCGATGCGGTTTCAGTTGCTGCTGCGGTTGCGGCAGCGCCAGTTCCAGTCGCGCTTCGGGCCGACATCGACATGGATGGCGATGGTGTTGCAATAGGTGCCGACGCCGCCACGACCGGGCAGCGAGCGGACATATTGCGCGACGGCGAATCGGTCGGCGTCCGGCACGATGATGTCGGCGGCCTTGCATCCCATGTGCTGTGAAAGACGGGCGCCATTGACGGAGCGGTTGTGCGACGGGCTGCGATAGCCCGAGGTGACCACCACCGGTTTGCCGAAGCGGCTCTCGATCCGGCGCAGAAGGCCGACAAGCTCACGCGGGAAGCAGGCGGTCTCGACACTGTCGCGCTGCACCCGAAGGCCATTCGGGGCGAGCCGGGCGAGGCCGGACAGCGAGGCGACCTGATAGCTGCCGCCATTGGTCAGATCCTCGACCATGTCTTCGTCGGCGGAAGCGCGCTGGCCGATTTCGAAGAGCGAGGACGGGTCCACGCCTGGCAGGGCGTTGTCGCCTGAGTCTTCCGGCGCGCCCTCGCGCTTCAGGATAACGCGTCGGCTCTTGCCGCGGTCGGAGTTGCCGACAGGCGTCTTGGCCTCGGAGCGCGCGAAGAGCGAGGTGAACAACGATTTGTTCTGCGGGGCGCCGCCGGTCCCGGCCGCATCACCCTGAGCGACAGTGCCCCCGGCGAAGGCGGCGATCGATTTGTCGGCAAGATCGCGGTCGCTGGAGGCGGGGCGCACGAGCGGAGCGACGTTCGACGGTTTTGCGTCGGCAGTCGCGGTTGCGACTGTTTCGTCGGTAGCCGGCTGTTCCTTGGTCGCCGTCGCCGCCGAAGTGGTTTCAACCGACGTAGCATCCTTGCCACCGGACTCGAGCGCTTTCGCCGCGTCCTGGATTGATGTGCCACCCGATCCGGCAAACCCAAAGGCCGAGCTGTCGTCCACTGCCGACACGCAGCCTTGAAGCAGCGGGGCACTGGCCATCAGCGCGATTGCAGCGACGAAAGTGCGAAGCCGCACGATGCCGGTCATGCCGTTTCGATCCGTCAAACCTGACCCCTCACGCAACGCGACGGATAGATGACCGCCGACGAGGACATCGTTCAGGCAACGCAAAATCAAGGCTGCCCTCAAACGCTTCCACCGCTGGTCCCCACCAGCCGCGCGACAACGTCCCGCGCGATCTCGAAGCGTTTCTTAACAAATTCTCATCTTGGCGCATATGGCCGGATTGCGGCGATAGAAAGACCGGCGGTTCCAGCCCTCCGCGTTTCCGCCGTGGCCTGCAGACAGACCTACCAGCTGCCGATGTTTTCCATCGACGCCCAGGGTTCGACCGGCGCTTTTGCGCCACCCTTTTGAAGGAGTTCGAAGGAGATGTTGTCGGGGGATTTTACGAAGGCCATGTGGCCGTCGCGAGGTGGCCGGTTGATAGTGACGCCGGCGTCCATCAGCGACTGGCAGGTGGCGTAAATGTCGTCGACCTCGAAAGCCAGGTGACCGAAGTTACGACCGGCCTCGTATTTCTCCGGGTCCCAATTGTAGGTGAGTTCCATTAGCGGCGCCTTGGTTTCCCTGGCGTCCGGCAGATCCTGCGATGCGGCAAGAAAGATCAACGTGAAGCGGCCTTTCTCGCTGTCCGTCCGTCGGGTTTCGACCATCCCCATCTTGTTGACGTAAAAATCCAGCGACTGGTCGATGTCGCTGACGCGGACCATGGTGTGGAGATAGCGCATGGTTGAAGACTCCCGTTGCTGTTGGCGGTCAGGATAGGGCCTGCGACGAGCGGGCCAAGGCCAAACCGGTTCGAGGTCGACTTGGCTCGCCATTGCGCCGGGTGCGAGGATGGCTGCATGATGATGCCGTCGCCGCAACGCGAGAGAGGGCCCGAAGGGACCCTCTCTGTTGGTGTCCATCAGGAAGCGGGCGATCACATCGACTGCTGGATCGTCTTCACCGCGGCCATGCAAGCATCCTCGTTGCCCTGATCGAGAGCCATCTGGGCCGCCGCCAGATGCTGCTGTTTCATGCTTGCGTCGGCGGACTGCGACGTCGAGGCGGTGGACAACGAATCGTCGGATTTGGCAGTGCCCGGTGCAGACATGTCGGACTTTGTCATGTCCGACCCGTTACCCGACTTTTCCATGTCGCCTTTAGCCGAGCCCGACGCTTTTGCCGTCCCGCCCGCCGCCGACGGGTCGGTCTGGTTCGACGCGGCCTTGCCCATCGTCGTCGTCGCTTCGGTCCCGGACATGTTCGTCATGGCCTGGCCGTCGGCCTTTGCCTTGTCGCCGCTCGAATCGACGGCCGTATCAGAGCTTCCGCTCGATGCGGCTTTTGAAGCGTTTCCGGTGTTCCCGGCCTGATTGCCCAAGGCGGCTGTCGGTGCAACGCCCGAAAGCGCGCCGGTCGAATCGCTCTTGGCCGACATCGACTTCGACGCATCATTGCCGGTGTAGCTCTGGGCGTTGCCGGATGCGGCCGCCTGGTCCTGGTTCGCGGGGGTCTGCGACGAGCCGAAGGCCTCGGCGTTCGAAGCCTTGTCGCCTGAGGCGGTCGACTTTGACGAGATGTCCGACGATGCGCTGCCGGATGTTGCCATCTGCGATTTCAGCGACGCTATTTCCTGCGCGCAATCGGCATTTGCCGTTGTCGCTGAGAAGGCTGCGATCGAGATCGTCAGCGCGGACGCCATCAAGTTGAGGTTCTTCATCGGATTTACTCCCAAATTGTACGGTGCTCCCGATTTTCGAACCCCGAAACGATCTTAAGGTTCCTCGCAAAATAAAGGCGCGGACACCGACTTGCGTCCTGCGGCAAGTGCCGACCAGCAGAAAACTTCCACTCAAGCCTCATTCCTTAAGCCTCGCCTTCCCGAAGGTTAAGGATCGTTGGCTTGTGAACGGTGGAAATCGCGGCCGTACCGCGCGCTTGCGGTCATATTCATCGTTAATGCTCTTGCCGTCGTCGGCAGCGTTGATACTAATATGCCGTGTTGCGATTCGGTTTGGCGTAGAGGCGGGACCCCGAATGCCGGAGAAACCCTCTGTAGGTCATTTCGAGGCGGGTGAGACGTCGCTCGGCACGGATGTCGAGCTGTGGGTGGTCTCGGGGCGCATCAAGTGGTTCGATATTTCGAAGGGCTTCGGTTTTATCGTGCCGGACGATGGCGGCGCCGACGTGATGTTGCATGTGACCTGCTTGCGTCGCGACGGCTACTCCACCGCAATGGAGGGCGCGAAGCTGGTCTGTGAGGTTCATCAGGGCGAGCGCGGCTTGCAGGCCTTTCGTGTCCTGTCGATGGACGCGTCGACAGCCGTTCACCCTTCGCAGATGCCGCCGCCGCGCACCCATGTGACGGTGACTCCCAGCAGCGATCTCGTGCCGGCTACGGTCAAATGGTTCAATCGAACCAAAGGCTACGGTTTCCTCACGGCCGGAGACGACGAGGATATCTTCATCCACATGGAAACTCTCCGCCGCTACGGAATGAGCGAGTTGCGCCCAGGCCAGGACGTTCTGGTGCGTTTCGGCGAGGGCAGCAAGGGGCGGATGGCCGCCGAAATCCATCCGGACAGCGGACCGATTCAGCCCACGTCGCACTGACGCTTCGGGTTTTCCGTTCGATTGCAAGGTTTTGCCCGGTGTGGCAATTTAGGCCCTGTATGCTTGCGGGAGCGATGCTTTGCAGAAATCGATAATCGGTGGAGTGGTGGCAGTTGTCGCGCTTCTGATCGCCTACATGGCGATGGCGGGCAGCGACAGGAGCACCGCGATCCTGATGACCTCGTCCGGCCCACACGACATTTCCGTCGAACTGGCCCAGACCGCGCAGCAGCGCGAGACTGGATTGATGAACCGCGCGTCAATGCCGGCTGGTGACGGTATGCTGTTTCGGTTCGACGAGACGCGCGAGGTCGCGATGTGGATGAAGAACACCTTGATCCCGCTCGACATGCTGTTCATCGACGAGTCCGGCAAGATCATCCACATCAAGACCAACGCCCAGCCCTTGTCTTTGGACGTCATCCCCTCGGGTGGTCCGGTGCGCTACGTCCTGGAATTGAATGGCGGCGCTGCCGCCCATTATGCCGCGGCCGTTGGCGATACGCTGACGCACCCCGTTATTGGAAACGCCGGATAAGCTCCGTCCTTGAGCGATAGAGCGTTTGCAGCCAAACGCCGCGCCTAACGTGACTGGACGGGCGCGACATTTCTCAAGTTGATGTTTCGAGGAAACTTTGCCGATGCGGCGCACATTGATACCCGGCATTGTTTTTGCGGGTCTTGCCACGTTGTCCGGATGCGTCGGCGGCGGTTATGCCTTTTCCGATACCTATCGGGGTGTGATCTACGAGGATGCGCCGCCTCTTCCATCGCACGCTCGCTCCCATGAGCGTCGGTCTTACGAGGCTGGGACGTCTGGAACCTACAGCACGCGATATGTCCGCCGTCATCGTTCGGTCGGCTATGAGTACGGCCCGCGCGGCTGACGGCGGTTCTCGCGGTTTGCAGAATGAAAACGCGCCGCCGGCGGGACGCCGCGAACAATCGTTGGAACCCTGCGAAGGTTCGGGAAGCGGGGATGAATGGACGGGCCGCCGCTTCGACACAGCGGCACATCGAACGTCTGCGTTGGGCCGCCGAAAGCGAGACCACATCTGAAACCGCTATCGTTCCCGGTCGTTCGACACATCCGGTCGGCCATCAACTCGTGGAGGCGCGACGTCGACTTGGCACGATCGACGTCGACTAAACGATCACGACCGCCATCAGGCTGGGAATGAATTGAATTCCGCCTGGGTTACCCTTTGATCCAGTAGGGATGGCTAAGGCGCGTCATTGCGGTCCCGTAGTGGTCGTTTGCGGTCGGTCGGTTGCCGGAGGCGGACCTGGGAATGCCGGTGTCGAGGTTTTACGGTCATAGATGAACAGCGCGCCGAACGCCGCTACGACCACGATGATCAGCAAAACCACCCGCGATGCGCCGTTTGATTTCGCTTTCGATTTCGAGGGATATTTTTCTTCGGGTCGCATCACGCTTCCTTTTCGTATCCCGTATTGCCGCTGATGTGCGATCAGCCGCAATTTGAAAACCATCGTATTGCAAGCCGGGTTGTTGTTCGAACGCCTTCGCCGCCGTTCCGTTGCCGTTCGACCTGGGCTGTACGCTCAAAATCCTTTCAGATGGAAATTCGGAACGGGTGAAGAACATCGTCCGGTACTGTTCCGGGACTCCGTCTACAAAAGATTGGGTCGATCTGACGATTTCGACCGGTTCGCGCCGCTTGACTTCGCCGACATTCATCGTCAAACCGCATGTGTCGACTGGATCGTTGGTGTCCGGAGCGTAGCGCAGCCTGGTAGCGCATCTGGTTTGGGACCAGAGGGTCGCAGGTTCGAATCCTGCCGCTCCGACCAAACCCAGGCATCACAGAAGACACGGGCTATGCCCGAACGTCGCCGCGAGGGAAGAATGGTTGCGCGAATCTATCGCCCCGCAAGGACGGCCATGCAATCTGGCAAGGCAAAAACGCGTGATTGGGTCCTCGTCTACGAGCCGGCGGAAGCCAAGCAGGTGGAGCCGCTCATGGGCTACACGTCCTCCGGCGACATGCAATCGCAGATCCGGCTGAATTTCGAGACCATGGAGCAGGCGATCGACTACGCAGAGCGCAACGACATCGCGTTCCGCGTCGAAGAGGTCAAGGAAACCCGTCGCGTGAAGGTCGCCTATTCCGACAATTTCCGCTACGATCGTCGCCAGCCCTGGACTCATTGAAGACGGGCGGGCGCGTGCCGTTCCAGGTGTCGCGGCCGCCGATTCCAGGGGGCGCGAAGTGGCCCCGTAGCTCAGAGGATAGAGCACCGGCCTTCTAAGCCGATGGTCGCAGGTTCGAATCCTGCCGGGGTCGCCAAATTTCCAATTTCGCTTAAATTCGCAGGTTGTTAGGCGCCTCCGCAGCACCATGCTGTGACGTGTTGGCTTCAATTCAGCGGTGAACCGGTTGTGCGTCGTCATTCCCGTTGCGGATGCGTCGGTGATCGCGCGGCGACCGGGGCCGCCGCGTGAATGCACAAGGCTTTTCTCGCTCAAGCCTTGCCGGATGCCGAAAAGCCGTGTTCGAGGTCAGCTTGAAGGTCGGCCACGTCCTCGAGGCCGATCTGCAGGCGGATCAGCGTGTGTTCGCCGGCCGCGACCTTGGGAGGGCCTTTGGCGACGGTGCGGTCGCGCAGGTCGACCGGCACGGCCAGACTTTCATGGCCACCCCAGCTGTAACCCAGCCCGAAGACCGTCAGCGCATCGAGGAAGTTCGCGGCTGTCTCGCCGTCGCCTTCCAGTTCGAAGGCGAAGAGGCCGGTCGCGCCCGAGCATTGCCGCTTCCACAAATCGTGGTCGGCGAAGGACGGCAGCGCGGGGTGGAGGACCGACGCGACGCCCGGTCGGCCCTCGAGCCACCGTGCCAATGCGAGGGCGGAGGACCCATGGCGCTCCAGACGGATGCCCATGGTCTTCAAGCCGCGCAGCACGAGGAAGCAATCGTCGGGTGCGGCGTTGATGCCGAGCTGGATTTGCGTCTCGCGCAGACGGGTGATGGTCGCGTCATTGGCCGAGACGCTGCCCATCATCACGTCGGAATGGCCGCCGGGATATTTCGTCAACGCGTGGATCGACAGGTCGACACCGTGTTCCAGCGGTCTCAGATACAGCGGCGTCGCCCAGGTGTTGTCGATCATGGTCACCGCGCCTCTGGCGTGGGCCGCGCCGCAGACCGCATGCAGATCCATCATCTCGAAGGTGTTCGAGCCCGGCGCTTCCAGGAAGACGACCTTGGTGTTGTCGCGCATGAGGTCGGCGATGCCGGCGCCGACATGGGGATCGAAATACTCGACCTCGACGCCCATGCGCTTCAGTACGCCGTTACAGAAGGCCCGCGTCGGGTGGTAGACCGAGTCGACAACGAGGCAGTGGTCGCCGCTCGACAGGAAGGCGAAGAGGGGGGTGGTCACCGCCGCTAGCCCTGACGGCACGAGGATCGTTCCCGCCGATCCTTCGAGTTCGTCGAGGGCCGCCTCTAGCGCTTTAGTCGTAGGCGTTCCCGAAAGCCCGTAGGAATATTGTGCCGAACGGCGATCCTTGAGTTTGGCCGTCGTCTCGAAAAGCACCGTCGATCCGTGCACGACAGGCGGATTGACGAAACCATGGAAGCCCTGCGGATCATAGGGACCATGGGTCAGGCGGGTGTTGATGCCGGCTTTTTCAGTCGAATTCATGGGGTATTTGCTCACTTTTCAGGCTTTCTGACTATTCGCGTGGCTTACGTTGACCCGTTTGATTGATTCGCTGGGAAAAAAGCATCAGATGCTTGACCTGCACAAATTTATGACATGTGATCGTGGCGCTCGACGGGCATGCGAAGACTTGATCGATCGACAAGCTCGGTTTCTCGTACCCGTTCGATAACAGCTAAAACCAAGAAAACCCAACGGGAAGGTATCCTGATGAAATTGAAGCTTCTGACCGCCATGCTCGGCCTCTCGATCGCGGGAATTGCATTCGGGGGCGCCCAGGCGCAGGTGCTGAAGACGGTGCAAGACCGCGGCCAGCTCAAGTGCGGTGTGAACACCGGTCTGCCCGGCTTTGCCTCGCAGAACGACAAGGGTGAATGGCAGGGACTCGACATCGATTACTGCAAGGCGGTCGCGGCCGCCGTGTTCGGCGACGCCTCGAAGGTCCAGTATTCGCCGCTGTCGGCCGTGCAGCGCTTTCCGGCCCTGCAGAACAACGAAATCGACATGCTGGCCCGCAACACCACCTGGACGATGGATCGTGATACGACCCTCGGCCTGGCCTTCACCGGCGTCAACTATTACGACGGCCAGGGTTTCATGGTGAAGAAGGACCTCAACGTCAATTCGGCGCTGGAACTTTCGGGCGCGACGGTGTGCGTGCAGAGCGGTACCACCACCGAGTTGAACCTCGCCGACTATTTCCGCACCAACAAGATGGAATACAACCCGGTCGTCATCGAGGCCCAGTCCGATGTGAACTCGGCCTATGACAGCGGTCGCTGCGACGTTCTGACGACGGACGCCTCGGGTCTGGCGGCTTCGCGCCTGGAGCTCAAGGAGCCCGACAACAACGTCATCCTACCGGAGATCATCTCCAAGGAGCCGCTCGGACCTGCCGTACGCCAGGGCGACCCGCAATGGTTCAACGTCGTCAAGTGGGTGGGTTACGCGCTGCTCGACGCCGAGGAACTGGGCGTGACCCAGGCCAATGTCGAGGAAATGAAGTCGTCCGAGAACCCGGAAATCCGCCGTCTTCTCGGCGAGGACAAGGATTTCGGTTCGTCCATCGGCCTGCCGAAGGAGTGGGCGGTCAACCTGATCAAGGCCGTGGGCAATTACGGTGAGATCTTCGAGCGCAATATCGGCACCAAAACGCCGCTGGAGATCCAGCGCGGCCAGAACGCGCTGTGGACAAAGGGCGGCCTGATGTACGGCATGCCGGTCCGCTGAGCCTGTAGGGCCTTTCGAACCGACCCGGCGTGCTTTGCCGTGCGCCGGGAACTCCGGCGTGTCGGCAGCATGTCGGTGCGTGGTTTGTCTCGCGTCTGTCGATCACCGAACGACGCCTTCGAGGATTGAAGATGACGGCCGAAACCCAAACGCTGCCGCGTCAAAGACGTTCGGCTTCGGCGTTGAACGACCCGAAAATCCGCGGCATCGTCATTCAGGTCGTGATGATCGTCGCCATCGTCGCCTTCGCCTGGTGGATCATCGACAATACGGCGCGTAACCTGGCCGCCGCCAACATCGCCTCCGGGTTCGACTTCCTGAGTTCGCGTGCGGGTTTCGACATCGCGATCACGCCTTTTGCCTATTCGAGCAACGACACCTACGGCCGCGCGCTGCTGATCGGCCTGGCCAACACGCTGATTATTGCCGTCTCCGGGATCGTGCTCGCGACCGTCGTCGGCTTTCTCGTCGGGATCGGTCGTCTGTCGCAGAACTTCCTGATCCGCACGCTGACGACGGTCTATGTCGAGACCTTCCGCAACATCCCGCCGCTGCTGGTCATTCTGTTCTGGTATTTCGGCGTCCTGTCGGTGCTGCGTGGCCCACGCGGCGTGGATGTCAGTCCGATCGGGGTCTATCTCACCAATCGCGGCCTGCAGATTCCCGCCATCCTCTTTCAACCGCTCGCCTGGGCGACGCTGATCGCCTTCGTCGTCGGCATCGTCGCGGCCATCGGCTTTGCCCGCCGCGCCAAGGCCAGGCAGCTTGCGACCGGCCATGTGACGCCGCTGCTCTGGCCTTCGCTCGGCTTCATCATCGGCTTGCCGGTCCTGGTGTTCATGGTCACCGGCCTGCCGGCGACCATGGAGGCGCCGACCGCGACCCGCTTCAATCTGGCCGGCGGCATCCAGATCCGCCCTGAGTTCATCGCCCTCTGGCTGGCGCTGTCGATCTACACCGCCGCCTTCATTGCCGAGATCGTGCGCGCCGGCATCATGTCTGTTTCCAAGGGACAGAACGAGGCGGCTGCCGCGCTCGGACTTCGCCGAAGCCAGTCGCTGCGCCTCGTCGTGGTGCCCCAGGCATTCCGCGTGATCATTCCGCCGCTTACCAGCCAGTACCTGAACCTCACGAAGAACTCTTCGCTTGGCCTTGCTGTCGGTTATCCCGAACTGGTGGCGGTCGGTTCGACCGTCCTCAACCAGTCGGGCCAGTCGATCGAGATCGTCGTCGTCTGGATGGCCGTGTACCTCGCCATTTCGATCACCGTTTCGCTCGTGATGAACTGGTTCAACGCCAAGATGGCGCTGGTCGAGCGTTGATGAAAGGCGCCTGAGACATGCAGGAACACACCGCACGCTTCGTCGCCACCGAGCAGAAGCCGCAGCTGCCGCCACCTGGCAACGAACGCGGAATGGTCGCCACCGTTCGGCACAACCTCTTCGCCACGCCGACCGATTCGGTGCTGTCGATCCTGGCCGGAATTTTCGTCGTCTGGGCTCTCTGGAATATCGTCGACTGGGCGTTGGTCAACGCCGTCTTCACAGGCAGCGACCGCACCGCCTGCCTGCCGGGCGAGACGGGCTCGGTCGGGGCGTGTTGGGCCTTCGTCACCGCCAAGTTCGGCCAGTTCATCTACGGCGTCTATCCGCTGAACGACCGCTGGCGCGTCGATCTGTTTTTTCTGCTGCTGGCCGTTCTGGTGGCCGGCCTGGCGATTCCCCAACTGCCTTACAAGAAGCTGAACGCGATCCTGTTGTTTGCGGTGTTTCCATTCGTGGCGCTCGTTCTCCTCACCGGTGGCCGGTTCGAGTTCTCCGGCGGTGCAGTGGCGTTGTTCATGTTCGTCGCGGCGGTGGTGACCATCAGCGACGTGACCTCCAATCCCGATGTCGGCTTTTCCCGGCCGCTGGTGAAGGCGGCATTGGCGCTTGCGGGCGTGGCGCTCGTTGCCCTGCTTCTGTCCTCGATCGTCAGGCTGGCCTCGATGACCTTCCTCGATTTTCGCTGGTCGCCACTGACCCTTGTTTCGTTCCTCGCATCGGTCGGCGCGATCATCCTGTCCATCGTCACCGGCTTCTTGTCGCGCGGCGAGGGCGCGGGATTGTTCGGTCTGTTCATGCCGACGATCGTGGTGGTCGCACTTATTGCGACGCTCAGCGCCAATTTCGGCATCGAAGCGGTGCCGACCAATCTTTGGGGTGGTATTCTCGTTACGCTGGTCGTTTCGATGGCCGGCATCGCCGCGTCCCTGCCGCTCGGCATCCTGCTTGCCCTCGGTCGGCGCTCGCAGATGCCCGCCGTCAAGCTCGTCTGCGTCGTCTTCATCGAGTTCTGGCGCGGCGTGCCGCTGATTACCGTCCTGTTTATGGCGAACTTCATGTTGCCGCTGTTTCTGCCGGAGGGCGTCAACTTCAATCAGCTCCTGCGTGCTTTGGTCGGCGTCGCGCTGTTCTCCGCCGCCTACATGGCCGAGGTCGTTCGCGGCGGCCTGCAGGCGATCCCGAAAGGCCAGTACGAGGGCGCCGACGCGATGGCGCTGACCTATTGGCAGAAGATGCGGATGATCATTCTGCCGCAGGCGCTGACGCTGGTGATCCCGGGCATCGTCAACACCTTCATCGGGCTCTTCAAGGACACCAGCCTCGTCTACATCATCGGCCTTGCCGATCTTCTGGGGACGGTCCGACGCGGCTTCAACGATCCGAGCTGGATCACGCCATCGACGCCGGCGACCGGCCTCGTCTTCGCCGCTTTCATCTACTGGCTCTTCTGTTTTTCCATGTCGCGCTACTCGATCTACACCGAGCGCCGCCTGGACACCGGACACAAACGCTGAAGGATTTCCCTATGGCTGTCGATACCGAAACCCAACCCGCTTCGCCCCCGGTGAGCAAGATGAAGGTCTCCGACGAGATCGCCGTCGAGCTTCTGGGCGTCAACAAATGGTATGGGGAATTCCACGTTCTTCGAGACATCAATCTGACCGTCCGCCGCGGCGAGCGCATCGTCATCTGCGGGCCCTCCGGCTCAGGCAAATCGACGATGATCCGCTGCATCAACCGGCTGGAGGAGCACCAGAAGGGATCGATCTCCGTCGACGACATCGAGCTCACCAACGACTTGAAGAAGATCGACGAGGTGCGCCGCGAGGTCGGCATGGTGTTCCAGCACTTCAACCTCTTTCCGCACCTGACCATTCTCGAGAACTGCACGCTGGCGCCGATCTGGGTTCGCAAGATGCCCAAGAAGAAGGCCGAGGAAGTCGCGATGCACTATCTCAGCCGCGTCAAGATTCCCGAGCAGGCCAACAAATATCCTGGCCAGCTTTCGGGCGGCCAGCAGCAGCGCGTCGCCATCGCCCGTTCGCTCTGCATGTCGCCGAAGATCATGCTGTTCGACGAGCCGACCTCGGCTCTCGATCCCGAAATGATCAAGGAGGTGCTCGACGTCATGGTCGGGCTCGCGGAAGAGGGGATGACCATGCTGTGCGTGACGCACGAAATGGGCTTCGCGCGTCAGGTCGCCAACCGCGTCATCTTCATGGACGCGGGCCAGATCGTCGAGCAGAACGAGCCCGAGCCGTTCTTTACCAACCCGCAGCACGAGCGTACCAAGCTGTTCCTTTCGCAGATCCTGCACTGACCTGAGGGCGTCGCGGACCCGCGATCCGTTTTGATCGACGGATGGCGTTTCATATGCTGTTTCGATGGCCGGATATGCGTGGCTTGTCCGGCCATTTGCTTGTCCGGAAGCGATCTGGAAAGCCGACGTGATTGATGCTGCGGCTGTCGGCTGTCGCAAGGCCGGGATTTGATCGGCGTTGCAGATCAGGGAAGGGGATGGGCAACCCTTGACCCCTTGCAAGCCGGTTGTGAGCCGGTCTCGACCGGTCGGATCGCGCGACTGGTTTTCGCGCATTGTTCAGCGGAACATCGACCTACACCTTTTCGTTATGTCGCCGGAACATAAGGAACATGGATCTTGCCCGAAAGCGCGTCAGCTGGACCTTTCGATCCGTCGGTTCCGTCGAAGGTCGAAAAGCGCGCAACCGTGATGTCGCCGACGATCGGACTGATCAACCGCCAGACCTTCGAGACCGGGCCCCGCTGGGCCGTCATCGGCATTTTTGTTTTGATGATGTTCGGCGCGCTCTACATGGCCGCCAGCTTCGTGCTTCCCGTCATCATCTCGCTGCTTTTTGCTCTGGTGATGAGTCCGATCGTGCGTTTCGGGCGGCGCCGGCTGAAGATATGGGAGCCCGTCACGGCGCTCGTTCTGGTGTTCGGAACGATGCTCACAATGACGTTCGGCTTCTACATGCTCAGCGATCCGCTCACGAACATCGTCAACAACGCGCCGAAATATGTCGGAGCCGTCGAGCAGCAGCTGGCAGCGGTGCAGTCGCGGTTCGAGCGCCTGCAGACCGCGCAGAAAACGGTCGGGGAGAGGGTCGACAAGGAAAACGGCAACCCGTCGGACCCGGACAGCCCGAAAGAGGTTGTCGTCAAAAATCCCGGCCTGTTCGACAACGCCACGGCCATGGTTCCGCAGATGCTGGCGTCGATCGGCTTCTCGCTGGTTTTCCTGTTCTTCCTGCTGGCTTCGGGCGATCTGTTCTTCCAGAAGCTTGTTCGTGCGATGCCGACGCTCTCCGACAAGAAGCTCGCGCTTCACATCGCCCATGACATAGAGCGCGAATTGTCGCGCTATCTCTTCACCATCACCGTTATCAACTGTTGTCTCGGTATCGCCGTCGGTTCGCTGCTCTGGTGGGTGAATATGCCGACGCCGGTGATCTTCGGCGCGTTGGCGACGCTGTTGAATTTCATCCCCTATATCGGCTCGCTGGTCGGCATGGCGCTCGTCGGCGTCATCGCGCTGGCGGAATTCGGCAGTCTTTCCAACGCGCTGGTCCCGGTGCTGCTGTACCTTGCCTGCACCACGGTCGAGGGACAGTTCGTCACGCCTTTGATCGTCGGTCGGCGCCTCGAGATGAACGCCGCGGCGGTTTTCCTGTCGGTCGCCTTCTGGGGCTGGATCTGGGGTGTCGTCGGCATGTTCCTGGCCGTACCGGTGATGGTCGCGATCAAAGTCTTCGCCAGCTACATCGAGCCGCTGTCGGCATTCGGCGACTTCCTCTCGGTGGCGGCCAAGAAGCCCAACGAGGACGATGAGGAGGAGGAAAAAGCGTCCGCCGCGTGAGCCTCGCGAACGACGATCCGTTGTCGAAGCTAGACGATCCGTTGTCGAAGCTACATATGTGGCCGCAAGTGCCGGCCGGCCCGCGCCCAGCTATCTACGAGTTCATCAGTCGCTACACCGATCGCCTTGAGCTCATCTTTCGCAGGATACTGCTGGCGGCGGCGCTCGTCAGGCGTATGGCTAACGCCTGAATCGAAAACGGCGACCCCGTGGGCCGCCGTCGTTCATTCGCCGTATGATCCGCCGAGCGGGTCAGCGCCGGGCTGTGGTCACCGGCTTCACCAACGCCGTGATGCGCCGTACCGTCACGCGACGGTTCTCGCGATTCTCGGTCTGCGTCTTCACCTTCAGATCGCTCTCGCCGTAGCCCTGCGTGATCAGGTTTTCAGGCGGCACGTCGAAATACTGGGTGAGCGCCGATGCGATGGACTCGGCCCGTCGATCCGAAAGCGCCAGATTGGCGACCTCCTTGCCAACCGCGTCCGTGTGACCCTCGATCAGGAAGGTCTCGTCCGGGTTTTCTTCGATGATCTTGGCGATCGCCTCGGCCAGGGCCTGCAGGTTCGGCACCTGCTTCTGGGCGATGGCGTCCGATCCGAAGTCGAAGTTGATCGTCGAAAGATCGATGCGGCGTACCTTGTCGCGAATACGCTGCGACCGGCGAACCTCGTCGAGGGAATAGATCCGCTCCACGGTCTCGACCGGGGGAGCAACCATCGTTCGGTAGTAGAGGTCCTCGTCGGGCTGTCGCGGATCGACGATGTACTGGTCCTCCGGAATCTCCAGCCGCAACGGCGGCAGATCGGCGGCCGGGTCGGTGTAATAGTCCGGCCGGTCGGCGTCCGCCGAATAAGGATCGTAGAACAGAACCACCTCCTGGCCATCCTGAAGGATCTTGGAGCGCTGGATCACGTCGCCGTAGCGATTGGTGATCGTTACCACCTGGACGCCGTTCGGCCGCACGATGGTCTGGCGGCGACGGTCGTCGCGCAGCTGCTCGTAATAGCGATCCTCGGCCTGGTTGGCGATCCGGTCGTCGTCGTTTCCGCGGATGAAATAGGCCGCGGCTCCACCGACGACGGCCCCGGCGACGCCGGCTCCGACGATGGAGAGGATGTCACGATCGCCGACACGCTCGACCACCGTGGCGCCGGGCGGAAGTTGCGGCGCCGCGATGGTCGTGTTGTTGACCGTCGTGTTGTTCACCGTGGTGTTGTTCGTCGTGTTCGTGGTGGTCGAGTTGTCGGTCGCCCCAGGTGCCGCCGCGGCTGCCGAAGGTGCAGCGATGCGCTGGCCCTGTTCGGCTGTGATAGACGGCACTTCGACAGGAGCCGTGAGCTGTTGAACGCGGGCATCGCTGGCTGCGAGACCGCCCTGAGGCACAGCCTGCGTCTGAACGTCCGCGGCCACCGGCTCGGGGGTTTCGACTGGACGCGGGGCAGCAGCAGCCGCATCGGCGCCTGGGGCAGTGGCGGCAGCATCGCCTGCAGCGGCGGGCGCTGCCTGGTCGGCGGGTGCGGCCGGTACGCTGTCTGGTGCTGCCGGCGGAGCGCCCGGGGTTTCTCCAGCGGGTGGTGTTGCGTCGGCCGGCGGGGGTGCCGCAACACCGGCCGGCGCTGCGGCCGGTGCAGCCTCCTGGCCGGTCGCCTGGCCTGGAGCCGGGGTTTCCGGCACGGGCACAGGGGCGTCGCTCGCGGCAGGAGCCGCGCCGTCGGGCGTGGCGTCCGGCGCCGGCTCATTGGCGGGTGTCGTCACAGCCGGAGCATCTGCCGGCGGTGGAGGGGCTTCAGCCTCAGGCTGTTCGGCCGCCGGGGCTACTTCAGCAGGGGACTCGCTCGTGCGTGATTTTTCGCCTGAGCGTTCCTTCGGCACCTCAGCGGCAGGTGCCGCCGTCTCTTCAGCAGGATTTTCGGCTGCTGGCGCCGTGTCAGCAGGCTTCTCGGCGGCCGGCGCCGGTGCTGCTGCGGGCTCTTCGGCCGGCGCAGCTTCAACAGGCTCTTCGGCGGCCGGCGCCGGTTCTTCGGCCTTCGGTTCGAGGGCCGGGGCGGGCGCTTCGGCCTTCGGCTCGGGCGCTGGAGCTGGTTCTTCCGCCTTCGGCTCAGGCGCCGGTGCCGGCTCCTCGGCCTCGGGTTCGGGAGCCGGTTGTTCCGCAACCGGCTCGGCAGGTGCTGCGGGCTGGGCCTCCGCGGCAGGTTCCGCCGGCTGCTGGTCGGCGGGCAGCGGCGACTGTGCGTCCGCCTGGGCCATGCGCACGGACATGTTGTCCTGCGCGTAGGCAGAGATCGGTCCGCTCAGCGCCGTCGAAGCCGCAAGCGCCGCTACGCCGACGAGTCGGCCCGTTTGTTTGAAATTCGGCATGAAGTACCTTTCGGTGAAACCGTCCCTTCGGGCTCCCGATCGACGCCTGGTGATGTTCTCTCACCATTTGCGCCGCGATGCCGCGTTCGCCGGCATCCCGATCGGTCGAGGGTAAATGGTGCAGGAGGCGGAGCGTTCCAACCGTGTCACGCCAGGCGGCCGAACTCGGGCCCGACCGGCCGGCGCCTTCGTCTCAATCCGGCGACCAGTCGTAGAGCCAGGCAAGGCTCTTTCTCAGGGCGTCGGCGGGCGCGACCCCCAGCACCGCATCGCGCCCGAAGCTGACGGGGGCCGACATGTGATAGATCCAGCGATGGAAGGCCACTCGCTTGGCGACCCGCTCGATGCGCGGTCGGCGCGCGGCCTCGTAAGCGGCCAGCGCTTGTGAAGGGCCAAGTGCGATCGCCAACTGGTTGGCGAGCACGGCGGCGTCCTCGATCGCCATTGCGGCGCCCTGGGCTGCGTAGGGCAGCATCGCGTGGGCCGCGTCGCCGATCAGAAGCACGCGGTTGCCCAGGTGACGCCAGGCGCGATCGTCCGGCACTTCGAGAAGCGGCCAGGGCGAGAGCGCGAAGGTCGCCGCGATCATTTTGCGCAAACGCGGGTCCCAATCGGCAAACCGGGCCGCGATGCCTTGCGCGTCCGGCTGGCGCTCAATTCCCGGTAACAGGCTTTGGCCGTTGTCCTCATCCAAGCTTTGGTGCGCTGAAGTCGAAGATCGCCGATCATGTGGACGGCCGCCCGACGGCTCGATCAGCACGAGATTGGTGCGGCGTCCGCCGGCGACAGGGTAGGCGATGGCGTGGCGTCTGGAGCCGAGCCAGGCCTCGATTCCGGTGGATGCCTCGTCCGGCGCATGCGCAGCCCCAGATGGCCCGTCGAGAGCGACCGTTCCGCGCCATGCCACCGCGCCGGTCGCCCGGACGGGCCCGGCTTTCAAAAGTGACGCCAACGTGGAATGGACGCCGTCGGCGCCCACCACCAGTGCCGCTTCGACGGTTTCTTGGCGCCGGCTTTCAGCCGATCCGTTCGCCTCGTCCGCGACCTCGAAGGACAGCCGAATCGCGCTTTCGGATGATTCGACGCTCGTGAGCGTTCGTCCGAGATGCAGGCGGGCCATGCCGCAGGTGGCGACCGCATCGACAAGCACCGACTGCAGATCGGCGCGGTGGATCGAGAGGTAGGGCGTGCCGTCTCCGGAAGACACCGGGACCTTCGCGATGCTGCGCCCGGAGCGGGCGGACCGCAGCGTGACCGTGCGGGCCAGGGTTCCTGCCGCATCGAGACGTCCGGTCAGGCCCAGCCGGCCGAGCACCCTGAGCGCATTGGGCGACAGCTGGATACCGGCGCCGGCCTCCACAAGCTTCGGTGCACGTTCGTAGATGTTACAGCGAAGACCGATTCGCGCGAGTTCCAGTGCCAGGGTCAGGCCGGCGATACCGCTGCCGACGATGGCGATCGGTTCAGTGCCGATCGGCGCGACGTTCCCGATCGGGGCGGAGGTGCTCAGGAGTCAGGCGGCCTGATCGTAGACGCACCCGGCAGGCCGGGTGTCATCGGCCTTCAGCGACGGATCGAGCTTGTAAAGGGTCGAGCAGTAGCTGCAGACCATTTCGCCCTCGTCGCCCATGTCGAGATAGACATGCGGATGGTCGTGCGGCGGGTTGGCGCCGCAGCACATGAACTCGGTGACGCCGATCGCGATCGTGTCGTGACCCTCGTCGTTCTGGAAGTGCGGGATCTGGTGCCCGGCCATCGCGCTCATCTCTCAGGTTCTGTTGTGTCGCGGTGCGAACCATAATGGGCCAGCGCCGGCTTGAACAGGGTGCATGGCGGCGATCGATCGGCCTTTTCGTCCAGTCGGCCTTGTCGTCGCTCTCGCCCGAAACGTGTCGGGTTTCGATCGCCGCCCTCACGGATTTTGACCGACTGGATTTTGACCGGCGTGCCGCCTTTGCTATGTCGCCATCGCAAGGCGTGCCGGCGACGCACGAAACGAAACGAGGACGGATCGAACCCATGCAGCATTTTTCGAGCGATGGCCTCGACCTCGCCTTTCTGGACGAGGGCGGCAGCGATCGGCCGGCAATCCTCCTGATGCACGGCTTTGCTTCCTCGATGCGGGTCAACTGGATCGATCCGGGCTGGGTGCAGACCTTGACCAAGGCCGGCTTCCGCGTGATCGCCTTCGATCATCGCGGCCACGGGGCGAGCGACAAGCCGCGCGACGAGGCGGCCTATACGCCGCAGAAGATGGCGGGCGATGCCGTCGCACTGCTCGATCATCTGGGGATCGGCCAAGCTGCGATGTTCGGCTATTCGATGGGGGCCCGCGTCGCGGCCTTCGCGGCGCTCGCGACGCCGAACCGCTTCTCCTGCCTGATTCTCGGCGGGCTCGGGATTGGTCTCGTTGCCGGCGTTGGCGACTGGGACCCGATCGCCGCGGCGCTGCGCGCCCCGTCGCTGGACGACGTCACCGACGAACGGGGGCGCATGTTCCGCGCCTTCGCCGATCGCACCCAGAGCGACCGCGAGGCGCTTGCCGCTTGCATATCGACCTCGCGCCAGGAGTTGACCCCGAGCGAGGTCGCGCGGATCGAGCAGCCGACCCTGATCGGCGTTGGAACCATGGACGAAATCGCCGGCGACCCGCAGGCATTGGCCGAGCTGATGCCCGACGCCGAAATCTTCGCCATCAAGGGCCGCGACCATATGCTCGCCGTTGGCGACCGCAGTTTCAAGGCGCGGGTTCTCGACTTTCTCGCCGACGCAGCGTGAGCCGGGTCGCTGACCCGGCGATGCCCGAAGAGCGGCGCGTCGCATGGCTTGGTGCCGATGGCGACGTTCTCGTCGGGACGCGGCGGGGTCCGGGCCAGGGCAAGGGCCAGGGCCAGGGCGGGGAAAGCCAGCCGGTGCTGCTTCTGCATGGTGGTGGTCAGACGCGCCATGCCTGGAATGCCGTCGCCCGCCGTATGGCGGATGAGGGACTCGATGCAATCGCGGTCGATCAGCGCGGACATGGAACGAGCGACTGGGTGAGCGATGGCGCTTACAGCTTCTTCGATTTCGGCCGCGACGCTGAGACCCTGGCCGCCACGATCACCGGCGAGACCGGGCTGAAGCCCGTGCTCGTCGGCGCATCGCTCGGCGGTATCTCGGGGCTGCTCGCCTCGGGCGGCGCGGCGACGCCCTTCGCCGCGATCGTGCTCGTCGACGTGACGCCCGACCTCAATCCGGAGGGGATCGCCCGTATCCGGGCCTTCATGGGCGATCGGATGGAGGAGGGCTTCGCGAGCGTCGAGGAAGCCGGTGAGGCGGTTGCCCGCTACCTGCCGGGCCGCAAGGCACCGCCGTCGCTCGATGGACTCAAACGCAATCTGCGGCTCGGCGACGACGGGCGATGGCGCTGGCATTGGGACCCGGCGTTTCTGTCGGAGACAACTGGCGCCGGGTATCGTCGGGAAGAGGCCGCCGCCCGAATGGCCATTGCACTCGCCGGTCTCGACGTGCCGGTCCTTTTGGTAAGGGGGCAGCAGTCCGACATCGTCACCGCTGACGAGATCGCGGCGTTTCGCAAGCTCGCACCGGCGGCAGAGTACGTCGACATCGCCGGCGCCGGGCACATGGTCGCGGGCGACCGCAACGACGTCTTCGGCGAAGCGATCATCGCTTTTTTGAAGCGGCACGGGTTCTGCGGCAACCGCTGACCGCTGCTGGCGCTCGCCGCATTTTCGTTGGACCGCAGACGAGCAGGACCGGCCGAAAACGTGCCGGATCGGCGGCCTTTTCTTCGGTTGCCGCACCACCTATTTGCTCGTTCAGCCTTTCGGCGTGATACTGGCTAAAAATACATCGGCACTCGATCGCGACCGACATCCCCGTTTCGGGAGGAAAAAATGAGCATCGGCACCATCAAGACGTCGGGTCCGAGCCACAGCGGCGAGCGTCTTCAGGCCGTCGACCCGATCTGGGCGACCGTGCGCGAGGAAGCGTCCGACACGGCGAGCGCCGAGCCGGTTCTCGCCGGCTTCATCCATGCGACCGTCCTCAACCAGCGGAGCCTGGAGGGGGCGCTGATCCACCGGGTCAGCCAGCGGCTCGACCATGTCGACCTGCCGGCGATCGTCATCGCCCAAGCGTTCGCCAGGATGACCGAAGAGAGCGACAGCTTCGGCGCGACGCTTCGCACCGACCTGCAAGCCGTCTACGACCGCGATCCGGCATGCCAGCGGTATCTGGACGCGCTTCTCCACTTCAAGGGCTTTCACGCGATCCAGACCCATCGGCTCGCCCATTGGCTTTGGCATGGCGGCCGACGCGACTTCGCGCTCTATCTCCAGTCACGCTCCTCGGCAGTCTTTCAGGTCGATATCCATCCGAATGCGCCTATGGGCCGTGGCATCTTCTTCGACCATGCGACAGGCATCGTCGTCGGCATGACCGCGACGCTGGCCGACAACGTCTCCATCTTGCAGGGCGTCACGCTCGGCGGCACCGGCAAGGAGTTCGGCGATCGCCATCCGAAGATCGCCAGTGGCGTTCTGATCGGAGCGGGCGCCAAGGTGCTCGGCAATATTGCCGTCGGCGAATGCTCCAAGGTCGCGTCCGGCTCCGTGGTGCTGAAGCCGGTGCCGCCGCACACGACCGTTGCCGGCGTTCCGGCGAAGGTGATCGGCACCAACACCGACTGTGACGAACCGGCCCGCGCGATGGATCAGAGTTTCGAGCGCAACGACTGATTGATCAGCGCGTTCCCAGTGAAAGACGAGGCGGCCCGAAACCATAGGAGCCGGCCTATTTCTTTCGCCATGCGGGTGCTCCGCACCGACTGCACGACGCCCCTTTCGCATCCGGCAAGACGAGTTGCAGCACTTTCAGCGGCGATGCGGGATTGAATTGGCAAACGGCCCGCTAGCTAGGGGGTACCAATCGATTCAGGAGAACTCCGTGAAGCCCGACGAAATCCGCAAGCTCCAGGCCTATCTGAGGAACAGCCTCAAGGGCGCCGACATCGAGGTGCGCGCCTTGCCGCGCGGCGTCGACTCGGCCGAAGTCTACCTCAACGGCGAATTCGTCGGCCTCCTGTCCAAGGACACCGAGGAGGGCGAACTCTCCTATCACTTCACCATGACCATCCTCGACATCGACCTGGAATAGGGATTAGAGGCAAGCGCGGAGCCTCATCGTCTGCCGCGTTCGCCATGACGAGCCATTGTCGGCGATCCGAACCGGCGTCGACGAGACGAGATAAAAGACGAGACGACATGAAACGGGCCGGCCCGATCATGATCGGAGCCGGCCCTTTGCTTTTTTCGTTCTTTACAGGGGGCGAGGAATGAAACTCTGTCGGTGATGGCGAAAGGGACGTGACCCTTCACCTCGCATTCGCTCAGCGAACGCTGCCGACCAGGATGTTGCGGTCGTCGTTGATCGTGGCCCACTTGCCGGCATCGGCTTCGGACTGGCGCTTCAGATACTGGTAGTCGGTGTCGTTCCAGGCGAGGACGCGAGCATCCAGATTGTCGAGAATGTAGTCGCCCTGATCGGTGCGGATCGTCAGTACCGCATGACCGTCGCCATTGGTCTGGCGCACCACGGTGATCAAGAGCGCCGAGGCGGGGAAACCCTCACGGCCGAGCATGTACTGCTTGAGCAGTGCGAAATCCTCGCAATCGCCCTCGTTGGTCGGGTAGGCCCAGTATTCCGGAACGCCAAAGACGTCCTGATCGGTGCGCGGCATGATGTTGTTGTTCACCGCGGCGTTGATCTGAACGAGCTTGTCCCAGTTGGCGCGGGTCATCTTGACAAGGCCGACGCGCGCATTGCGTTGGCAATTGCTCGGGTAGCGCTTGCAGAAATCGTAATGGCCGACGGGCTGTGACGTGCGGCCGGCTGTTGGCATGGCGGCGGCGGCCGCCGCCGCCGGGCTTGCGGCAAAGCCGGCTGCGAGAAGCGTGAAGCCGATGATCGCTTGCTTGATAAAGGAATGCATTTTCGTTCCCCCTGTTCGTATTGGGAGAATGACAGCCGCTTTTTACTTTGAATAAAAACGTAGAGCCGCAATTTTTCTCAAATTTTATCGAAAAACCTACCATCTATACTTGCATCTTTACGAACGGATTGCGTGGAATTTGCGTCATGGCGTTGGTATTTGGGAAACCACGACAGTTGACTCGGCGGTAACCGCGCACGGTTCGAGCCTGGATGTCGCGCTCACGCAGGACTTTGCGGCGTCGTCATCGTTCCTGCGCCGGTGAGATCCCGTTCAGAAAGGTTGCCGAGGTCTATACTTTCGAAGCCGTAGCGCCGACATGGATTGCGCGGCGGGCCGGCAAATCCTTAACCGGCGTTCGCAAAGGCGTTGAGGGCTCGGCAACCATGCCGGCACAAGCTGAGAGCAAACCCGGCCTGGCCCCACCGATCGATGGCAGCAGTCGGGTATCCCTGCGTCCCGAAACGTCCGGAATGCGCCTCGAACGAAAAAAGACCGCCGGGCGAGGGCGGTCTCGGGAGGTTCAGGTCGAAAAAAGGAACCGAGCCGGGGTTTGCTCGTCAGAGCCGGGTGCTGTCCGGTTTGACGGCAGCGAACTCGACGGCGAATCCCTCGTCGAGATGGCGCACGACACGTCCGTTGGTCGTACCGAGGAGGACCGGCGAGCCGAGCGCCGGGCGCACGGTGCTGCGGACCGCCGCGCCGGACAGGGACAGATCGATGACCTCGATCTTGTAGCGGCGACCGTCGCTGAGCGTCAGCTCAATCTGCTGCGGTTCCGGCGCGACGCGCTCGTGGCGACGATCTTCCGGCAGGTCGAGCTCGTGGCGATTGGCGAACCAGGTGAGCTGGGCCGCAAGCTTTTCGCGCTTGCGCTCGCCGACCTGCCAGGTCAGGACGAAGCCGCCCGGGAAGGTGCGCATGACGTTGCCTTCGAGCCGGCCGATATGGTCGAAATAGACGATGATCCGCTCGTCCGACTGGGGGACGATCGGTGTGAGAATCGCCGCATCACCGGGCGACATGTTCTCGGCACGGCAAGAATGTTCGCTGCGGTCCTCGCGCATGAAGCGTCCGAGGAGATCGACGGTAACGCGGTTGAAACTGCGCCGTTCGAACGTCTCGATCTTCGAGGCCGTGGCTGCTCCGCTTGTCATCGCCCGCCGTCCCGCGTTCCCGTTCGCTACGGCTCTTGCCGCCGCGTCATTTCCATTCCTAGCTGAAAAAAATTAACGGGGGATGGAAAACCTGCCGCAATTGGATGCGAATTTTAACGCTGCCCGACGATACCGTTTGCATCGCCGTCCCACGTTCATTTACGCATAATCGAGGACAATATCCGGTCCGTTCGACGACGGAACGATCCAAGCTCGACCTCCAGTCCAGTCGATCGTTCGCCGATTTGCCGCTCCGTCCCTTTTGGCGGGGCGGCTTTTTTCGTACGCTGCGTCGTTTGCCCGCTCAGCCGATGTTGACCCGCCGCGATGGTCGTGCACATGACGGCCGGCGGGCCGGCCCGTCCCCGCGCTGCTTGTGAAGTGCCGGGGAAATTCGAGGCGGGAAGGGATCCGAGCGATGGCGGCCGACGGTCACGAGAGCCCAGACGCGCAGACGCCGGACGTCGCCGTTCCTCGCCGATCGCATCCGCCCGCCTTCAACGTGCCCGGCGTGGTGCTCTCGCTGATCGCGATCTTCGCTGTCGTTCATGCGGTCCGAACCTATATCCTCGGCCCGGTTTCCGCGACCGAGATGCTGGTGGATTTTTCTTTCATCCCTGGCTGCTACGGCGATTACGATGCGCTCTGCACGGTTCGTATGGCGGGGGCTGATCTTTTCAGCCCGCTCACATATGCCTTCCTGCATGGCGGTTGGGCGCATCTCGGCGCCAATTCGGTCTGGTTGCTCGCCTTCGGAACGCCGGTGGCGCGGCGTTTCGGGGTCGGGCGCTTCTTGATCTTCTCTGCATGTGGCGCGGTCGCGGGTGCGCTGGTTTTCTATTGTCTCAACCGCGAACTCATCGCCCCGGTCATCGGCGCTTCAGGGGTGGTTTCGGCGTTGATGGGCGGCGCCTGCCGTTTTGCCTTCGGCGGCCGCAGCACGGTGCCGATGGCCATGCGGCCCGACCAGCCGATGGTTTCGATCGGCGGCGCTCTGGCCAACAAGACCGTGCTGATCTTCATTGCCGTATTCTTCGGCACCAATCTTCTGCTCGGCACGGGTGTCGGCGGCGCCTTCGGCGAAGGCGAAGTTGCCTGGCAGGCGCATCTGGGCGGCTTCGCATTCGGGTTCTTGCTGTTCCAGCTGTTCGACCCCCTTCAAACGCCAGGGCGCCAAAGCTTCTGACAGGGCTTGGCGGCTCAGGCTCTTGCGCATTCGGGTGGACTGACACACGTTACGTATTGGTAATGTGTGTGGGAGGTGACAGACGTGACCGTACGCCAGATTCTCCAATCCAAGGGCCGCGAGGTGGTGACGCATCATCCCGGCGCGACCCTCGAAGAGATCACCAGGATTTTGTCGCGGAAGAAGATCGGCGCGATCGTCCTGATGGACGACAATGGCCATGTCGCCGGTATCATATCCGAACGCGATGTCGTGCGCGTCATCGGAAGCACCGGCGTTTCGGCCATGGCGCAGCCGATCAGCGAGATCATGACCCTGAAGGTGAAGACCTGCGACGAGGCGACTTCGGTCGATCAGGCGATGGAGATGATGACCCTTGGTCGCTTTCGGCATCTGCCGGTCTGCGAAGACGGCCGGCTCGTCGGCCTGGTTTCGATCGGCGATGTGGTCAAGCGCCGCATCGAGGACGCCGAACAGGAAGCCCGGAACATGCGCGAGTACATCGCGGCCGGTTGAGACTGCCGGCTTGGGCTTGGGCCTGCGTCTCAGCTGTCGGAATGGATCGCCTGGGTCTCGGTCATGCGACGAATTTCCGCAATGCGGCTGTAAGTCGCCTCGTAGCCCAAGGCAATTGCTTCTTCGGCGCGAAAGAATTCCGACAGGCCGATGTCGCGCACGCGCGGTTGCAGCGAAAGATCCGGCGGATCGCCGGCGAGGCGCGCCCGCGAAATGCGGTCCTGAATGATATTGAAGGCATCGACCATCGAGCGGGCGATGCCGAGCTTTTCGCGCCGTTGGGCAACGTCGCGGGGTATTTCGGCCGCGATCGTCTCGATCGCATCGCCGAGGCCCAGATCTTGCACGTGGTCGTTTTCGCCCGAGGCGCGCATGCGCAGGATCGCGGCGCGACCGAAGAGGTCGTAGTGGAGGTTCACCGCGACGACGAACTGCTCTTCATAGACCCGGCAGACATTGACCGGCACCGGATTGACCAGCGCGCCGTCCATCAGGCGGCGGCCGCTGCACGCGACAGGCTCGAAAACGCCGGGCAGGGCGTAGGAGGCGCGCATGGCCAGGACCAGCGAGCCGGAGTCGATCCAGACCTCGTGGCCGTTGCGGGCTTCGGTGGCCACGCAGACGAGCGGCCGGTCGAGATCCTCGATGCGGATGTCGTGCAAAGTGTCGGACAAGCGCTTCGAGAGCCTTCGCCCGCCGATCAGGCCTCCGGCGCCAAAGCGGAAGTCGAGGAAGCGGATGAGGCCGCGACGGGTGAGAGAGCGGGCGAAGTCTTCCAGTTCATCGAGGCGGCCGGCGAGATAGCAGCCGCCGACCAGCGCGCCGATAGACGTGCCGGCGATCATCGTTACCGGGATATTCGCCTCGTCCAGCGCGCGCAAGACGCCGATATGCGCCCAGCCGCGGGCCGCGCCGCCGCCGAGCGCCAACGCGATGCCGGGCTGCTTGGCAGGAGCCGAATTCGGCCGCGCATGGGCCACCGGCGAAGCGGTTGCGGCGGCTTGTGCTCCCTCGCGCCATGCGCCCCCCTCACGCCATGCAAAGACCCGTTCAAGCATCTTGCGTCGCTCCGGCTGTTCCTCGTTGCTCGAGGGCCGATCATGCGGGACAGGCTTCACCATAGCGTTAAGCTGGCTCGCTTTCGTCCGGCGTCGTTTCGTCCGCGCCGGAATGTCCGTCGATCTCGAGGGTGAGGCCATCGGCCGAGAGCTTGCGGTAGAAGCAGGTGGAGCGGCCGGTGTGGCAGGTATCATCGGGCTTGGCGACGTCGACCTTCAACCAGACGGCATCCTGATCGCAATCGACACGCAATTCGCGCACGCTTTGGAGGGCGCCCGAGGTCTCGCCTTTCTTCCAAAGGGTTTTTCGCGACCGCGACCAGTAATGGGCGATCCCCGTCTCGATGGTCGCGGCCAGAGCTTCGGCGTTCATGTGCGCAACCATCAGCGGCGCGGCGGACTTGGCGTCCGTCACCACTGCTGTCACCAACCCGGCCGCATCGAAGCGCGGGCGAAGGGCCAAACCCTCTTCCTGTTCGGCAGCGAGCGGCGAGGGCGCGTCGAACGGAGCCGTCATGTCAGCATTCGCAGGTTTCACGCCGTTTCGCCGGAGAGCTTCAGGAAACGGTCTTTCAGGGCCGCGTCCTTGGAGAATTCGCCGATGAAAGACGTCGTCACCGTCGAAGAGCCCTTGGAGCGGATGCCGCGCATCGACATGCACATGTGCTCGGCGTCGATCATCACGGCGACACCCCTGGGCTTCAACAGCGACGCGATCGCCTGGGCGATCTGGGCGGTCATCGATTCCTGAGTCTGCAGGCGCCGACCGTAGATGTCGACGAGGCGGGCAATCTTCGACAGGCCGAGGACGCGGCCCTCCGGCACATAGGCGACATGCGCCTTGCCGATGATCGGCACCATATGGTGTTCGCAATGGGAGTGAAAGTCGATGTCGCGAACGAGCACCATGTCCTCGTAGCCCGACACGTCTCCGAAGGTGCGCCCGAGCACGTCGCCGGCTTCGTGCCTATAGCCGCCGAAGAGCTCTTCATAGGCTTTCACCACGCGGGCCGGGGTCTCGATAAGGCCCTCGCGGGTCGGGTCCTCGCCGATCCAGCGCAGCAGCGTCGTCACCGCCGCCTCGGCCTCGGCGCGGCTCGGGCGCGCATCATCACGGGTCTGTGGCGCAGTGTCGAACCGGGCTTCGCCCAATCCGGGAACGGCCTCGGGGAATTTCTTGACGACGGCATCCATGTCGTTGGGCTCCGGTCTTCGCGGAACGCGCGCGGCGATCCAAAGGGAGTGGCTGTCCGGCGCGTTCTGGTCGCGCGCGCCACCCGATGCTAGAGTTGTGTTCGTCACGGCCATCTCGTCCTTGCCCCACGACACGGTGCCGGCCTTAGAGACGGGCGGCAGCGTGGCAGGCTTTGGAACCGGTGCCACTGAACCTATATAAATTCCCGCAACGCGAAATGACAGGGCCGAGGGCCCGTCTCGACGCAAGGGTCACGCTATGATCGACGATGTCTACAACGCCCGCATCCTGGAACTGGCCGGAAACATCCCCCGAATCGGCCGGCTGGAGGCACCCGACGCCAGCGCGACGGCGCATTCCAAGCTCTGCGGCTCGATCGTGACGATCGATCTGAAAGTCGGTGACGGTGTGGTCACCGATTTCGCCCATGACGTGAAAGCCTGCGCGCTCGGTCAGGCGTCGTCCTCCGTGATGGCGCGCCACATCGTCGGCGCGACGACGGCGGAGCTGCGGGAAGCCCGCGAGACCATGCGCCGGATGCTGAAGGAAAACGGCAACCCGCCCACCGGCCGCTTCGAGGATCTGAGATATCTGGAGCCCGTGCGCGACTATAAGGCGCGCCATGCCTCCACCTTGCTGACCTTCGACGCGGTGGTCGACGCCCTCGACCAGATCGAGGCGAAGGGTGCGAGCGCGGCGGCCTGACTCTCAAAAAGCCATACGAGGACTCTTTCGATCGATGCCGGCGAACACATCTCGTAACTACGCCGGCCCCTGGCGTCGAACGCCGGGGCGGCTCTTGGGCATCGGGCTCGTGCGCCTCTACCAGCTGACGCTGTCCGGCTTTGTCGGCGGCCATTGCCGGCATTTTCCGACCTGCTCGGAATACGCCTACGAGGCTGTTGCACGGCACGGGTTGATGCGCGGCGGCTGGCTGGCGACCAGGCGTGTTGCGCGTTGCGGGCCTTGGGGCACGAGCGGTATCGACAATGTGCCCAGATAGGGGAACTTGCGGCTCATCTGCCGCGCATCAAAACCTCTATGCCGATTGGAAACAACGGCGCGGCCGTTGCGTCTTTCCTGCCCATCCACCGGACCGTCGTAGTGACGCCGCCGTCAAGGAAATCGTAATGCCTGTTGATGTCACGGGCTTCTTCGGGTGCGTTTCCACGGAAGACGAAGACGATCTCGTGGCCGGCCACGTCGTTGTGCCGAAAATGATTCTCGACAACTTTCAGGAGCTCGAGATCGGTGGGAACCCAGCCAACTTCCTCCCGGAACTCACGGTGCAGTGCATCGACCGCCGTCTCGCCGAATTCGAGGCCACCGCCGACCGGCCTATAACCCTTGACTGTATTGTTCCGGTCGCGAACCTCCATCATCAGCCAATGATTCCCATGTTCGATCAAAGCGATGGCGATCGGTCGAATGCGCTGAGGCGGGGTCCAATCGTTCATTCGATCGATCCTTCATCGACGGTGGCCCTTCTTGAGGTCGCTCTCCGACCCCGTTATATCGCGACGCAACACTAGGCATTCGCAAAAACCACCCGCGCTCGTTGGCGGGACTGGAACCTGAGGAGCATGACCATGGCCGAGGCCGTTTCCCTCGTCTTTCCCGACAATTCCGTCAAGGAGTTCGCAGCCGGAATCACCGGCGCGGAGATCGCGGCGGGCATTTCCAAATCGCTCGCCAAGAAGTCCGTCGGCTACGCGCTCGACGGCGAGTTGCGCGATCTGTCCGACCCGGTCGGTCGGTCGGGCAAGCTGGAGATCGTCACGCGCGACGATCCGCGGGCGCTGGAGTTGATCCGGCACGACGCCGCCCATGTGATGGCGCAGGCCGTGCAGGAACTGTGGCCGGGAACGCAGGTGACCATCGGCCCGGTGATCGAAAACGGCTTCTTCTACGATTTTTCACGCGATACGCCGTTCACACCGGACGATCTGCCGGTCATCGAGAAGAAGATGACGGAGATCATCCGCCGCAACGCGCCCTTTACCAAGGAGGTGTGGTCGCGGGAAAAAGCCAAACAAGTGTTTGCCGACAAGGGTGAGGCCTACAAGGTCGAACTCGTCGATGCGATCCCAGAAGGGCAGGACCTCAAGATCTACAGCCAGGGCGACTGGTTCGACCTGTGTCGCGGGCCGCACATGGCTTCGACCGGGCAGATCGGCGACGCCTTCAAGCTGATGAAGGTTGCGGGCGCCTATTGGCGCGGCGATTCCAACAACCCGATGCTGACGCGCATCTACGGGACGGCCTGGCAGACCCAGGACCAGTTGAAGGCCTATCTCCACATGCTGGAGGAAGCCGAGAAGCGCGACCATCGCCGCCTCGGCCGCGAGATGGACCTCTTCCATTTCCAGGAAGACGCGCCCGGCACCGTGTTCTGGCATCCCAAGGGCTGGCGCCTCTACCAGACGCTCGTCTCCTATGTGCGACGTCGGCAGGAGGCCGAGGGCTATCTCGAGGTCAACGCGCCGCAGCTTCTGGAGCGCTCGCTCTGGGAAACGTCGGGCCACTGGGAAAAATATCACGAGGACATGTTCGTCACCGAGACGGAGGACGAGCGCGTCTTCGCGTTGAAGCCGATGAACTGTCCGGGGCATGTGCAGATCTTCAAGCATGGCCTGAAGAGCTACCGCGATCTGCCTTTGAAGATTGCCGAATTCGGTCTCGTTCACCGCTACGAACCGTCAGGCGCGCTGCACGGTCTGATGCGGGTGCGCGCCTTCACGCAGGACGACGCGCACATCTTCTGCACCGAAGAGGACATCACCGCCGAGAGCCTCAAGGTCAACGACCTGATCCTGTCGATCTACAAAGATTTCGGCTTCGAGGACGTGCTCGTAAAGCTTTCGACGCGGCCGGAAAAACGGGTCGGGTCGGACGAGCTTTGGGACAAGGCCGAAGATTCGATGCGCTCGGTGCTGAAGACCATCGAGGAGCAGGGCGGCGGCCACATCACGACGGGAATCGCGGAAGGCGACGGCGCCTTCTACGGGCCGAAATACGAGTACACGCTGCGCGATGCGATCGGCCGGCAATGGCAGGTCGGGACCAACCAGGTGGACTTTAACCTGCCGGGTCGCTTCGGTGCGTTCTACATCGACCGGGATTCGGAGAAGAAGACGCCGGTCATGCTGCACAGGGCGATGCTCGGCTCGGTCGAGCGTTTTATCGGCATCCTGATCGAGAACTGCGCCGGGCACCTGCCGCTATGGCTGTCGCCGCTGCAGGTGGTCGTCGCAACGATCACTTCGGAGGCCGATGACTATGCCAAGGAGGTCGCGGCAGAACTGCGCGCCGCCGGCCTGCAGGTCGAGACTGATCTACGCAACGAGAAGATCAACTACAAGGTCCGCGAGCATTCGGTCGCGAAGATCCCCGTCATCCTCGTCTGCGGCAAGCGGGAAGCCGAAGAGCGGACGGTCAATGTCCGCCGGCTCGGCTCGCGCGACCAGGAGTCCATGGACCTCGACGCGGCGATCGATTCGCTCGCTGATGAGGCGATCGCGCCGGATCTGCGCCGTCGCAAGTCGCGGCGGCAAAAAGCGGCCTGAGCCCTGAGAAGCGTCGTTCGAACGCACCCGCTGGCAACGAGATGGAACCTGGCCGGTCGCGTCAAAATCAAAAGGCCGCTGGCTGGGGAGAACCAGGCAGCGGCCTTCGCATATCCGACCACCCGGCCACCGGCCTAACGTCGTAGATTCGATGGATGCGGTCCGCCACCAATGCAGCATCCCCGCGGGTCATTCCCTTCGCAATACCGGGCCAGAATTGCTGAAGGTCAGTTCGTCCGGCTACCGGCGACCCCCCGGCGAAGACCCCTGGCTTTCGCCGGGGGGCCTGATGTTGAACCTTCGAGACCGCCTGTCTCTTGTCTTCGGATCGAGCGCTCAGCTGCGCTGGTCGACGCCGATATAATCGCGCATCGGTGCGCCAGTGTAGAGCTGGCGGGGACGACCGATCCGCTGGTGCGGGTCCTCGATCATCTCCTTCCACTGGGCGATCCAGCCGACGGTCCGCGCCACCGCGAACAACACCGTGAACATGGTGGTCGGGAAGCCCAGCGCCTTCAGCGTGATGCCGGAATAGAAGTCGACGTTCGGGTAGAGCTTCTTCTCGATGAAGTACTCGTCGGTCAGCGCGATGCGCTCCAGCTCCATGGCGACCTCGAGCAGCGGGTCGTCCTTGATGCCAAGCTCGTCCAGCACCTCATGGCAGGTCTGCTGCATGATCTTGGCGCGCGGATCGTAGTTCTTGTAGACACGATGGCCGAAGCCCATCAAGCGGAACGGGTCGTTCTTGTCCTTGGCGCGCTTGATGAATTCCGGGATGCGGTCCTTGGTGCCGATTTCCATCAACATGTTCAGCGCCGCCTCGTTGGCGCCGCCATGGGCCGGGCCCCAAAGGCAGGCGATGCCCGCCGCCACGCAAGCGAACGGGTTGGCGCCGGACGAGCCGGCCAGACGCACGGTCGAGGTCGAGGCGTTCTGCTCGTGGTCGGCATGGAGAATGAAGATCTTGTCCATCGCCTTGGCCAGCACCGGATTGATCCGGTATGGCTCGCACGGCACCGCGTAGCACATGTGCAGGAAGTTTTCGGAATAGGACAGGTCGTTGCGCGGATAAACGAAGGGCTGTCCGATATGATATTTGTAGGCCATTGCCGCAATGGTCGGCATCTTGGCGATCATGCGCAGCGAGGCGATCATCCGCTGGTGCGGATCGGCGATGTCGGTCGAGTCGTGATAGAAGGCCGACAGGGCCCCGACCGAGCCGACCATGACGGCCATCGGATGGGCGTCGCGACGAAAGCCGGTGTAGAAACGGCTCATCTGCTCGTGGACCATGGTGTGCCGGGTCACGCGATAAACGAAATCTTCCTTTTCCCGAGCGGTCGGCAATTCGCCGTAGAGCAGGAGATAACAAGCCTCCAGATAGTCGCCCTTTTCGGCCAGCTGGTCGATCGGGTAGCCGCGATGCAGAAGAACGCCCTCGTCACCGTCGATATAGGTGATGGCGGATTCGCAGGACGCCGTCGACGAAAAGCCGGGATCGTAGGTGAACAGGCCCGTCTGCTTGTAGAGCGACGTGACGTCCACGACGTCAGGGCCAATGGTGCCGGAACGCGTTTCAAGGTCCGCGTTCTTGTCACCCAGTGTGAGCTTCGCCGACTGATCTGCCATGCGTTTTCCCTTCTATGGTTGCCGCAGCGGCCGAGGCTGCAGCAGCGCACACGGATTGTTCACCGTCTGCCTACTCCAAAGCCATCGGGGCCACAAGTTGACCTGTCCTAGCATATATTGCAATGCAGCAGCGAGGCGATGGCGACCGCGATGACGCCCAAGTGCTGCGCTTCACCATCGTCACATTCAGCTAGATTGCCTGGTCGCGCAGACGAGCGAGCGATTCGTCACGTCCCAAGACCTCCAGGACGTCAAAGACGCCAGGCGAGGTCGTGCGGCCGGTTAGCGCAGCCCGCAGCGGCTGCGCTAACCGGCCGAGCTTCAGCCCCTCGACGTCGGCGAAGTCGCGCACGACGGCTTCGAGCGCTGCCGCTGACCAGTCCGACACCGCGTCGAGCTTTGCAAGCATGCCAGCGATCGCCGCTCGGCCACCTTCTGCGAGAATGGCTTCGGCCTTCGGTTCCATCGCAAGCGGCCGGTCGGCGAAGAGGTAGGCTGTGCTGTCGGTGAGTTCGACCAGCGTCCTGGCGCGCTCCCTGAGGCCGGCCATCGCCGCGAGCAGCTTGGCGCGCACCTCGTCGTCCGGACGATTTTTCAGGACCTCGCCGTTCGGAAGGTGATCGCGCTCAACCATCAGCATCGCGGTCAACACCGCGTCGGAGGAACGGCGGATCCAATGGCCGTTGACGGCTTCGAGCTTGGCGAAGTCGAAGCGGGCGGCGCCCTTGTTGACGTCCTCCAGCCTGAACCATTCGACCATCTCCTCGGTGGAGATGATCTCGTCGTCGCCGTGGGCCCAGCCGAGGCGCACGAGGTAGTTGCGCAGGGCAACGGGCAGATAGCCCATGTCGCGATAGGCCTCGATGCCCAGCGCGCCGTGGCGCTTGGAGAGTTTGGCGCCGTCCGGGCCGTGGATCAGCGGAATATGCGCCATCACCGGCACGTCCCAGCCCATCGCCTTGTAGATCAACGTCTGGCGGCCGGCATTGGTAAGATGATCGTCACCCCGGATGATATGGGTGACGCCCATGTCGTGGTCGTCGACGACGACGGCGAGCATGTAGGTCGGATTGCCGTCCGAGCGCAGCAGAACGAGATCGTCGAGATCCTTGTTGGCAAAGCGCACCGTGCCCTGCACCTTGTCGTAGACCATCGTCTCGCCGTCGAGCGGTGCCTTCAGACGGATCACCGGCTTGACGCCTTCGGGGGCCTCGGACGGATCGCGGTCGCGCCAGCGACCGTCGTATCGCGGCGGGCGCTTTTCGGCCTTGGCTTTCTCTCGCATCTCCTCGAGCTCGGCCTGGCTGGCATAGCAGCGATAGGCTTGTCCCTTGGCGAGCATCTCGTCGACGACCTCACGATGCCGGTCGGCGCGTTCGAACTGCGAGATCGGCGCCTCGTCGGCTTCGATCCCCATCCAGGCGAGCCCGTCGACGATCGCCTGGACGGCGTCCTCGGTGTAGCGCTCACGATCGGTGTCTTCGATGCGCAGCAGCATCTTGCCGCCGGTGGCGCGAGCGTAGAGCCAATTGAATAGGGCCGTGCGCGCGCCGCCGATATGCAAAAAGCCGGTCGGCGAGGGGGCGAAACGGGTCACGACGCGATCCGTCATGGTGTCTCCGATCGTGAAGAGGGGATCATCGGGCGGGGGGTGTCGATGCGATCCGCCTCGGAGGATCGCAATTGCGTGGCGGCTGTGTAGCATAGGCGAGAGGCGAGGCAAGGCAGCGCTCCGCTCGGGCAGTTGTCGCGGCGTTTTGCCGGCCTTGCAAGACAGTTTGGCTACCGGCTGACGGAGGGCAGGACCATTTCGGAATGACGATCACGACCAACCCGGACCGTGGAGGAGTGCGAGAGCGGAAGCGCCTTCCGGCCAAGGCGCTCGGCCGGCTGTTGCCCTCTTTGCCGCCGGTGCCGCCACCCGGTCGTCGGCGCGAAGCCGCGGGATCGTGGTTCGAACGCCAGATCGACGCCGAGGTCGCAAGCCGTTCGGGCTTTCACCTCATTCCCATCGGGTTGATGGTCGGCATCGCCCTTGTCGACGGCGCCGGTTGGCGATTGCCCTTGCTGGTTTTGGCCGCTCTCGCCATCGCGGCGATTACCGCCGCGCGTCAGTTCGTCGAGCGACCCGTTTTTCGGGCGCTCGCCTTCTTCGCCGGCTTTTGCGTTTGCGGGGCGGGCCTTGCGACATTTGAAATCGCCCGCACCACGACGACGATCTTTTCCGGCGAGGCGACGGTCCGGATTACCGGCACGGTCGCTGGGCGCGAACGCGACGAGCGCGGCCGCTTTCGCTATCTCGTCGATATCGCCAAAACCGAGCGGCCGGTGTTGTCGCGCCCGCCCGAACGGGTGCGGATCGTGGTCGGCTCGCGCCACCCGCCGATTGCCATCGGTGAAACCTTCGCAGGTCTTGTGCGCCTGCGCCCGCCGTCGGGACCGGCCGTGCCCGGCGCCTACGATTTCGCCTTCGCGCCCTTCTTCGACGGCATCGGTGCCTACGGCTTCTCGCTCGGCGCGCCGGATGCGTCTGACGTGACAGCCGGCCCACCGCAGAGCGACGTCGTCACCCGTCTTCAACGCGATCTCGCGACGATCCGTCTCGCCATGACCGAGCGCATTCGCGATGCGATCGGAGGGACCGAAGGCGCGATCGCCGCCGCGCTGGTCACCGGCGAACGCGGCGGCCTGCCGGAGGAGGCGGAGGAATGGCTGCGCGGCACCGGCCTTGCGCATGTCCTGTCGATTTCCGGTCTGCACATGGCGATCGTCGCCGGCTTCGCGATGATGCTGGTACGCGGGGCGATCGCACTGGTTCCGGCGATCGCGCTGCGCTTTCCCGCCAAGAAGATCGCCGCCGGTGTCGCCCTTCTGATCGCCGCCTTCTATCTCGGCCTGTCGGGCGCCAATGTCGCGACTCAGCGGGCCTTTATCATGCTGGCGATCATGCTGACGGCGGTGATCCTCGATCGCCCGGCACTGACGCTGCGCAACGTCTCGATCGCCGCGATCGTCGTCATCGCGCTGGCGCCCCACGCCGTTCTGACGGCAAGTTTCCAAATGAGTTTCGCCGCGACCGTCGCGCTGATCGGCGGCTACTCGATCCTCTCAAAGCGCCGCGACGCCGGCCGATCGGCGCCGAGCGGATTGGTACGAAAAGGTGCCGTCGGTCTTCTCGCCATCGCGCTGACGTCGCTCATCGCGGGATCCGCCACCAGTCCGTTTTCGGTCTACCATTTCCATCGCCTGGCGCTGTTCGGCTTCGTCGCCAACGTCCTGACCATGCCGCTGTTCACGCTCTGGATCATGCCCCTGGCCTTGATCGGATGCCTGCTGATGCCGCTCGGTCTGGAAACCTGGCCGTTTCAGGCGATGGGGGCTGGCGTCGATCGGGTGCTGCGCATCGCCGAGTTCGTCTATCAAAGGTTGCCGGACCAGGCCGTCGGATCGACGACCGCGACCGGGCTGGTTTTGCTGGCCGCCGCGATCCTGGCCGCCGCGTGTTTCGCCAGCAGCCTGCGGTGGTCGGCGTTGCCGCTGCTTGTCGCGGGGCTGCTTCTATCGCCGGACCGGGCGCCTTTGCCTTCTTTGTTGATCTTCGAGGACGGCAAGGAAATCGCGACGATTTCGGCGCTGGAAGACGGCAAACCGCATCTTGCCTTTCTCAAGGCCCGCCCGAACGACTTCGTCGCCGGTCAATGGGAACGGGCGCTTGGCATTCCCAGCCCCGGCATTGGGTCCAGGGCGCCGCTGCGGGCCAAGCTGGAAACCCGGTGCGCCGACGATCTCTGCCTCTTCCGCACCGACGACGGGCTCAAGATCGCCTACACCGCGAACTATGAACAGACCAGCGCGGCCTGCGATGCCGGCGACGTCGCGATCGTCGCCCGGGCGATCCGCCTGACGCGCTGCCGCTCCGGCGCCATTCTGGTTACGCTTCGCACCCTGCGCCGCACCGGATCTCTGGCGGTTCGGAAGGATACGCTCGACGGCCGTCCACTCGTTTCTCACGCAATTCCCGTCAAGCCGGAGCCGTGGAATCGCCATCGTCTGGCACCGTGGCCGGAATATTGGAAAAAGCCGGTGGCGAAGGACGCTGTCTCCAAACATGCTGCAGTGCCGCGGACCATTGGCCCAACCAGCAAGGAGACACGCTGAAAGTCGAGGACACGCGCTGAAAGCCATTGAGCAGCAGCAGTCCGGCGCCCCGGTCGTCAGTCGAAGGCTTCCAGCCGTGCGTCAAACCAGTCCGGTCGTGCGTTGATCAATCCCGCAAAGCACAGGAGCACCAGATAAGCTGCGGTTTCCATCGTCTCTTCCAGGCCGACAGCGTGGAAATGTTCCATCGTTTCCCCAATAACAAGCAAGGCGCCTGCATAGGCTGCCGGAACGATCCAGAACATATTCAACTCTCCAAGCTGCTTGGCCAGGGGAATGCGCCGCCACGCAAATAGAGCAATCAATATCCCGAACGCCATTATGGTCGAGATGTCCTTTGCCGCGTCCGAAAGGCAGGCACCGCTTTCGTAGAACAGGCTCGCGCAACCTGGAAGTTCCCGCAGCACCGCGAGGGCCGACAGCAGTGCAAGCACGGCGGATGCATAGAAAATCTCGAAATCGAAACGCAAGGCAGCGACGAAAAACAAGAGCCCGGCGCCACCGATCAAGATCGCCTGAAAGCTCTCGACCGGTCCGTTTTCCGCAAAAATCTCGGCCGGCAGACCGAATAGTTCGGCGGCGCCATCAATGGCCAGTGCGGCAATCAGACATAGCATCGCAAGGCCGGTAAACCCGATGATCTCGATGGGTCGTCGCCGACAGATCGCAACCCTTATGATTTTGACGAAGAAAAGCGGCGCGGCGGTGAGCGCGGACATGCGAAACATCCGATGAAGTGAGTGGGCGTCCGTCCGTCACGGCGACCGTTATCGGCCCAATGACAGTTTGATGACGGTTGCACAAGTCCCTCGGAACGTCGGGCCGGCGGCAGTCTGCCACGAGAACCGTTTCTTCCGCAGCGTCAAAAGCGGGTGTCGCAAGCTGCATCATGGCGGCCGGCTTGCGCTATTCCGCCGCCATCGCCGCGTCGTGTTCCTCGGTCAGCGCGAGCCAATCTTCCTCGCAGCGCTCCAGCGTCCTGGCGGCGTCCGATCGCTGCTTGTTGAGCCGCGTCGCCTTGGCTGAATCGCTGGTATAAAGTGCCGGATCGGCCATCTGCTCGTCGAGATCCGAAATTGTCTTCTGCAGCCGTTTGATCTGGATTTCGAGCTGGGTGATCTTGCCCTTGAGCGGCTTCAGCGTCTCGCGCTTTTCGGCCGCGAGACGGCGCTGATTGACCTTGGAGACCTGGGGCGTCGGCGCTGCCGCGGCGCTCGTCTCGCCGCCTTCGTGATCGGCGCCGACCGGTGGGCCGCTCGCCTTGTTGCCGGAGAGGATCAGCTTCTTGTAGTCATCGAGATCGCCGTCATAGCGCGACACGGTGCCGTCGCCGACGATCCACAGCCGATCCATCGTTGCCTCGACCATGTGCCGGTCATGGCTGATCAGGATGACGGCGCCGGGATAGTCGTTGAGCGCCCGCACCAGACTCTCGCGGGCTTCGATGTCGAGATGGTTCGTGGGCTCGTCGAGGATCAGGACGTTCGGCGCGTCGAGGGTTGCAAGCCCCATCAGGAGCCGCGCCTTTTCGCCGCCGGAGAGCTTGTCGGCGGCTGTGTCCATCTTCTGGGTCGGCAGGCCCATCTGTGCAACCTTGGCGCGGACCTTCGCTTCGGTAGAATCCGGCATCATTCGGCGTACGTGCTGAACGGCACTCTCGGCGGGCCTGAGATCGTCGATCTGGTGCTGGGCGAAAAAGGCGATCTTCAGCCCCGGCGCCTTGGTGATCTCGCCGCTTTCCTGTTTCAGCCTGTCGGCCAGAAGCTTGGCGAAGGTCGATTTGCCGTTGCCGTTCTGGCCAAGGAGGGCGATGCGGTCGTCGGTGTCGATGCGCAGGTCGAGGCGCGACAGGATCGGCAGGCCCGGCTCGTATCCGACGGAGACCCTTTCCATCGCGATGATCGGCGAGGCAGGCTGCTTTTCCGGCGCGTCGAAAACGAAGGGCGTCACATGCTCCTCGACGATGCTCTGCAGCGGCTGCATGCGCTCCAGCGCTTTCAGCCGCGACTGCGCCTGCCGGGCCTTCGACGCCTTGGCGCGGAAGCGCTCGACGAAGGACTCCATGTGCTTTCGCTCGGCCGTCTGCTTGACGATCTGCTTTTGCAGAAGCTCCAGCTTCTCGGCGCGCTGGCGCTCGAACTGATCGTAGTCGCCGCGATAGAAATTGAGCTTCTTCTGATCGAGATGGATGATCGCGTTGACGGCATTGTTGAGGACGTCGCGGTCATGGCTGATGACGAGCACGGTGTAGGGATAGCGGGAGACGAAATTCTCCAGCCATAGGGTGCCTTCCAAATCGAGATAGTTGGTCGGCTCGTCGAGGAGCAGGAGGTCCGGCCGCGAGAACAGCACCGCCGCAAGCGCCACGCGCATGCGCCATCCGCCCGAGAAGGAGGAGGCCGGGCGCGCCTGTGCCTCCATGTCGAAGCCGAGGCCTGACAAGATCGCCGAGCCGCGCGCTTCGGCCGAATGAGCCTCGATGTCGGCCAGCCGCACATGGATGTCCGAAATCCGCGTCGGATCAGTCGCGGTTTCGGCCTCGGCGAGGAGCGAAACGCGTTCGGTGTCGGCCTTCAGCACGATCTCGATCAGCGACTCTTCGGTGCCGGGCGCTTCCTGTGCGACCTGGCCGAGGCGGGTATTCTTCGGGAAGGACACGGAGCCGGCCTCGGCGGCGAGATCGCCGGTGATCACCCGAAACAGCGTTGATTTGCCCGCGCCATTGCGGCCCACGAGCCCAGCCTTGGTGCCGGTAGGGATCGTGAGGCTGGCATTGTCGATGAGCAGGCGCCCGGCGACGCGGGCGGACAAATTGGTGATCTGAAGCATATCAGGCTTTTGCCACGGGATGCTGCGGCGCGAAAGGGGGCGCTTGGCGATTCGTCCTGATCGTCAAAAGCCATGCTGTCTGTTCGTTTTGGAGTCGCGCGCGTTGAAACGATCAGGACTACCGGAACAAGTCGTCGAATCGCGCTTGACATAAGAACAAAACTAGAACTTAATGCGAAGGAACACAAGGAGAACATACCATGCTTGTCATTGCCAAAGACCTTTTGTCGCTTGCTGTTGTCTCAGGCTTCGTCGTCACACTGAGCCTCCTTGCCCACGCAGTCTGATCGCGAGAGCGATTGCAGGAGCGATGTTCGCTTTCTTGGGGACGGCACCGGAGAGGGCGCAGTAAACCCTTCCGACTTGTCGACCGGCGGCCTAGGCTTTCTACCGAAGCTTTTTCACGACTCGCTGACATCGCCCGAACGACGTCGCCGTCGTGCGGTTCCGATCTCGAGCCTGTGTCGAAGAGGCAGACGACCAGCAGACTGAAGGATTCGGACCGATGACCGACAACGCAGCAGCCGCAGCGACGGTCCCGAAGTTCATCCATCTGCGCGTTCACAGTGCCTTTTCGCTACTCGAAGGCGCCTTGAAACTCGACCAGATCATCAAGTTCGCCGTCAAGGATGAGGCGCCGGCGATCGGCATTTGCGACACCAACAATCTCTTCGGCGCACTGGAGTTTTCCGAGAAAGCTGCAAAGGCTGGCATCCAGCCGATTGTCGGCTGCCAGATCGATGTCGATTTCGGCGATGTCGTCGAGGAAAGCCGCCGCGGGCGCCCCGAACGCGGTCTGGCGTCGATCGCACCGATGGTGCTGATCTCCTCCAGCGAGACTGGTTATGCCAATCTCGTCGAGATCGTCTCGAAGGCTTATCTTGGTCATCCCGAGAATCTACGCCCCCACGCGCTGTTCGATTGGCTCTCCCAGCATGCCGAGGACGTCATCGCGCTGACCGGCGGGGCCGGTGGTCCGATCGGCCAGGCGCTCCTCGGAGAGCGCCCCGAGATCGCTGAAGAGCGCATGGGACGTCTCGCCGGGATCTTCGGCGATCGGCTCTATGTCGAGCTGCAGCGCCAGGACAATCGCAGCCGCGCCGTCGAGGCGGCGACCGTCGAATTGGCATATGCGCGCGACCTGCCCTTGGTTGCCACCAACGAGCCGTTCTTCCTGTCGCCGGACGATTTCGAGGCTCATGACGCGCTGATCGCCGTCGCAGCCAACCGTTTGGTCAGCCAGGAGGATCGCCGCCGACTGTCGCGCGAGCACAGCCTCAAGTCCCAGCGCGAAATGGCGATGCTCTTCGCCGATTTGCCGGAAGCGCTGTCCAACACGATCGAGATCGCCCGGCGCTGCTCCTATCGTCCGCGCACTCGCGCCCCGATCCTGCCGCGCTTCGCGGGCGCCGATGCCGAGCCTGCGGCGGCTGAGATCGCCGAGGCAGGCGAACTGCGACGACAGGCGATCGAGGGTCTGGAGATGCGGCTCGCCGCCCACGGCCTCGCACCGGGTGAAACCGAGGCAAGCTATCGCGAGCGGCTCGATTTCGAGCTGTCGATTATCGAGCGAATGAAGTTTCCGGGTTACTTCCTGATCGTTGCCGACTTCATCAAATGGGCCAAGAACCAGAACATTCCGGTTGGTCCAGGTCGCGGCTCGGGGGCGGGGTCGCTCGTCGCCTATTCGCTGACGATCACCGACCTCGATCCCTTGCGCTTTTCGCTGCTGTTCGAGCGCTTTCTCAATCCCGAACGCGTCTCGATGCCGGATTTCGACATCGACTTCTGCCAGGATCGGCGTGAGGAGGTGATCCGTTACGTTCAGGAGAAATACGGCCGCGAGCAGGTCGGTCAGATCATCACGTTCGGAACGTTGCAGGCCCGCGCGGTGCTGCGTGACGTCGGCCGCGTCCTGGAAATGTCCTACGGCCAGGTCGACCGGCTTTGCAAATTGGTGCCACAGAATCCGGCCAATCCCGTCACGCTTGCCCAGGCCCTGATCGAGGAGCCGCGGCTGCAGGAGGCGCGAGAGGCCGAGGAGATCGTTGATCGGCTCATTTCGATCGCGCTTAAACTCGAGGGTCTCTACCGCCACGCCTCGACCCATGCGGCGGGCATCGTCATCAGCGACCGGCCGCTGTCGCAGTTGGTGCCGATGTATCGCGATCCGCGCTCCGACATGCCGGTCACCCAATACAACATGAAATGGGTCGAGCCGGCAGGTCTGGTAAAGTTCGACTTTCTCGGCCTGAAGACGCTGACGACTCTGCAGAAGGCGGTGGCGCTGATTGCTCGCAAGGGGATCGAGATCGATCTCTCCTCTATCCCACTGGACGATGCCAAGAGCTACGAGATGATGACCCGCGGCGAGACCGTGGGTGTGTTCCAGGTGGAATCGGTCGGTATGCGCAAGGCGCTGATCGGCATGCGTCCCGACCGCTTCGAGGACATCATCGCGCTGGTCGCGCTCTATCGGCCGGGTCCGATGGAAAACATCCCGACCTACAACGCTCGCAAGCACGGCGAGGAAGAGACCGACTACATCCACGAGAAGATCGCACCGATCCTCAAGGAGACCCAGGGCGTCATCATCTACCAGGAGCAGGTGATGCAGATTGCCCAGGTTCTTGCCGGCTACACGCTCGGCGAGGCCGACATGCTGCGCCGCGCCATGGGCAAGAAGATCCGCGCCGAGATGGACAAGCAACGGGTGCGCTTCGTCGATGGCTCGGTTGCCAACGGGCTCGAGAAAGCCCAGGCCAACATGATCTTCGACCTGCTCGCCAAATTCGCCGACTACGGCTTCAACAAGAGCCACGCCGCGGCCTATGCTCTGGTCGCCTATCAGACGGCATATCTCAAGGCGAACCACCCGACGGAGTTCCTGGCCGCATCGATGACGCTGGACGCCGGCAACACCGAAAAGCTTAACGACTTCCGGCTAGACGCTATGCGGATCGGCATCGAGATCGTGCAGCCCTCGGTACAGACCTCGCATGACGTGTTCGAGGTCGGCGACAATTGCATCTTCTACGCCCTCAGCGCGATCAAGGGCGTCGGCGAGCACGCGGCGAAGCATATCGTCGAAAATCGCGGCGCAACAGCGTTCGCGTCGCTCGAGGATTTCTGCGCTCGGATCGATCCGAAGATCGTCAACAAGCGCACCATCGAGTTCCTCATCGCCGCGGGTGCGCTCGACTGTTTCGGCCAGGACCGGTCGCGGTTGATCGCCAATATCGACCTCATGTCGTCCTATGCGCTGCGCATCCACGAGGAGCGACTGTCGGGACAGAACGACATGTTCGGCGGCTCGACAGGTGGCGCAGAGCCTCTGCGCCTCAACGCGGCGCCGCTCTGGACATCATCGGAGCGGCTGTTGCGCGAGTTCCAGGCGATTGGTTTTTACCTTTCCGCCCATCCGCTCGACGAATACAAAGCCACGTTGAAGCGGCTTCGGGTGCAGACCCATGCCGAGGTCGTGGCTGGCGTCAAGCGCGGAGCCAGCGCCGGCAAGCTCGCCGGTACGGTCACGACGCGGCAGGAGCGCAAGACCCGCAACGGCGGCAAGATCGGTATCGTGCAGCTCTCGGACCCGAGCGGTCAGTACGAAGTCGTCTTGTTTTCCGAGTCGCTCTACGCGTTCCGCGAGGCTCTGGAGCCGGGCGCTTCTGTAATCGTCACGGTCTCGGCCGAAGAGCGACCGGAGGGCATTTCGTTCCGCGTGATCGGCGTCCAGTCGCTGGAAGACGAGGCGGTGCGCATGCAGAAGGCATTGCGGGTCTTCCTGCGCGACGCGACCCCGCTTTCGGCGTTCAAGGGGCAGCTCCTGGCGAATGGCGACAGCGAGGTGTCGCTGGTGCTGGTGCGCGACGGCGGCGAGCGTGAGGTAGAGATAACTCTGCCGGGCCGCTACCGCGTCTCGCCGCAGATGGCGAGCGCCGTGAAGGCGGCGCCTGGTGTGCTCGATGTCGAACTGCTGTAAACCGGATCTCGAACGCGGCGCACCGCCCATTGTCGTGCGGGCCCGTCGAGTATCTGCCGAATCCGCACTGGGCATTTTGCGGCAAAAGGTCAGGGTTTTGCGCTTCGGTGGCGATTGTGGGTTTTGGCTATCCGTCTGCCCGCGGCGCCTTTTCCGGCGATCGCGAAGGGTTTTCCTGCTTTCGTCTCTGGCGGCCAAAGGTGTAGCCGGTCTCGATCGCCTGGTCGCCGAAACGGTCGCGCAGGCGGTCGAGCGCCGCCTCGGCCTTCGCGCGCTTTTTGGCGCCGACGTCGACGAGATCGTCCGGGTCGGCACGGTCCGCCGTTGCGAAATCGGCGCAGCCGATGCCGATCAACCGAAAGGCGGTCCCGTCGATCTCCTTCTCGATGAGCGCGCGACCGGCCTCGAAGATGCGGTCGGCGAGGCGGGTCGGGTCGGTGAGCTTGCGGCTGCGGGTGCGAATCTTGAAGTCGGCGGTTTTCAGCTTCAGCGTGACGGTCACCGCCGCCAGTTCCGTCGCCTTGATGCGCCGTGCGACCTTTTCGCTCAGGCGGCGCAGCACGGGAATCAACTCGGAATGGGTCGAGCGGTCGTGCTCGAATGTCGTCTCGGCCGAGATGCTCTTGGCGTCGCCACGGGGATTGATGCTGCGCGCGTCGATGCCTCTCGACAACCTGTAGAGCCGCTGGCCCATCTGGCCGTACTGCTTCATCAGGTCATTTTCATCCATGGTTTGCAGCTGACCAATGGTCCGCAGGCCCTCGCGCTCCAGCGACCGGTCCATGGCCTGGCCAACACCCCAGATCAGGGTGATCGGCTTGTCGCGCAGGAAAGCCGTTGTCTCGGCCGCGCCGATGACAGAGAAACCGCGCGGTTTCTGCAGATCGCTGGCGATCTTGGCAAGGAACTTGTTATGGGACAGGCCGATCGAGACGCTGATGCCGAGGTCGCGTTCGACGGCTTTTGCGAGCAGGGCCAGGCTCATGGCGGAGGGGCGTCCGTGCAGGCGTTCGGTGCCGGTCAGATCCATGAAGGCCTCATCGATCGACAGCGGTTCGACCAGCGGCGTCAGCTCCAGCATTCTCTCGCGCACCTGTCGGCCCACGGCGGCGTATTTCGCCATGTCGGGCTTGATGACGACGGCGGTGGGACAGAGCTTCAGCGCCTTGAACATCGGCATTGCCGATTTCACGCCGTGGATACGGGCGATATAGCAGGCGGTGGAGACGACCCCGCGGGTGCCGCCGCCGATGATCAGCGGCTTGTCGCGCAGCTCAGGCCGGTCGCGCTTTTCGATGCTGGCATAGAAGGCATCGCAATCGAGATGAGCGATCTGCAACGCGCTGAGTTCGGGGTGCGAGACGACCCGCGGACTGCCGCAGGCGCGGCATCGCGAGCCCGCGACGTCATCACGGACAAGGCAGTCGCGACAGAAGCGGAGCGGCGAGTTGAGGGGCATCGCGGGACTCAAAACGAGATACGCCAGTATAGCCCATACGGGCCTGTAGCGCAGCCCGAATCGTATGGCGTGAACTATCGAATGAATGCCTTTAAGGCTGTGTTATCCGTTCTTGTCCGGTCGCCGCCTCACGCAAGGCGACTTTCGGACTCAGCCGCTTGCTGCGCCAAGATATCGCACGTGTGGACCGGCGAGCCCGACCAGGTCGGCGATGATCGCTTCGGCGTGCGGCCAGTCGGCCGCGTCATGCGCGCCTCCCGGCAAGGCCGGCAGATGCGGGCGGAACGATTTACTCGCCATCAGGTGGATCAGATGTGTCGACGGCGCACTCTTGCGCACCGCGGCGAGATTGGGCGGCAGATCGTCGACGAAGACGATCGGTCCGCTCCATCGGGCACCCAGTTCAGCAACGACGGCGCCTTTCGAACGTTCGGTCGCGATCATCGGTTGCAAGAGGCCTTCGCGGTCGAGGAGCGCGCGCCGTTTTTCGTAATGATGCGGCGTCATCGCCGTCAGGAAGACGATGTCGCAGCCGTTGCCGAGTCGCGCGAGCGAACGCCTGACGCCCGCAACGACCGGCTGCAGCTTGTCCTGATCATCGTAGAGTGCCGTCATGATCGTTTCGAGTTCGCCGCCGGAAAGGGCGGCGCCCGTCGACAGCGAGCGAACGTTGCCTGTCAGCTTGAAGCTATCGGCATGAAGACGGGCGCCATGCCGTTCGAGGAGCCGGCTGAACGGGTCGATGAACTCCAGGACCACCTCGTCGATGTCGAGGACGAGAAGAGCATCGTAAGACTTGGGCAGGTCCGATATGGCGGGGCCGCGGGTGACGAGGTTGCGGCTCACGCGTCGTTCTCGAATCGGTCGCCGTCCGGATCGCTTCGGTGCCCCAAGGCATTGCGCGCCGAACCGACTTTTGCCGGATCCATTCCAGCATCGTCGGCAAAGGCGATCAGCGTCGGCTCGTGCGCGAGAATGAAATCAAGCACGCCGGGAAGGAAACCGGGGGTCACTGCAGCCTGCCGCATGGAGGCGACGTCCAGGCCCGTGACGCAGAGAAAGCGGTCGAACAGAATGCGATCGGCAGCGATGAAGGAAAGTGCCTGGACCGCGATTTGCGATGCTGAATCGGCCGACATCGAACCGCCCGATGCGGCTCCCCGAAACGTTTTGTTATCGTTAAGCGAAGGCAACCCGTCCATTCCCAATTCTTAAATGATCTCCGTGTAGAAGAATTATGAATAGCGGAAGAATGCAAGCCGGTCGAGGCAAGGAGCTAACGCCATGGCGAAGACCGTGATGATCGTCGAGGATAATGAGCTCAATATGAAGCTCTTCCGAGACCTGATCGAGGCACACGGATATCGGACGGTCCAGACCCGCAGCGGTCTGACTGCGACGGAGCTTGCGCGCGAGCACCGCCCGGACCTGATCCTGATGGATATCCAGCTGCCGGAAATCTCGGGACTCGACGTGACGCGCCAGCTGAAGAGCGATCCCGAACTCTACAAGATCCCGGTGATCGCGGTGACCGCATTTGCCATGAAGGGCGACGAGGAACGCATTCGGCAGGGCGGCTGCGAGGCCTATATCTCCAAGCCGATCTCGGTGACGAAGTTTATCGAGACCATCCGGTCTTACCTGGGAGACGCGTGAGGTTTTGACATGACGGCGCGCATCCTGATCGTCGACGACGTCCCGGTCAATTTGCGGCTGCTCGGCGCCCGTCTTGCGGCCGAATACTACGAGGTGGTCACGGCAACGAGTGGCGCCGAGGCGCTGGCGATTTGCGCCAACCAGGCGATCGACATCGTGCTTCTCGACGTGATGATGCCTGACATGGACGGCTTCGAAGTGTGTCGTCGCCTCAAGGCAAACCGAGCGACTGCGCATTTGCCGGTCGTCATGATCACCGCTCTCGACGAAGCCGCCGATCGCCGCCGCGGGCTGGAGGCGGGCGCCGACGACTTCCTCACAAAACCGGTTCGCGATCTGCCGCTTTTCGCCAGAATTCGAAGCCTTGCCCGCTTGAAGCTGACAACGGACGAGTTGCACCGCCGTGCCGCAACAGCGCTTGATATGATGGACGAAGGCGGGGGCCTCGATCAGCATGTCGCGCCGGCGCGCGTCGCCTGTTTCTGCGCCGATCCAGCGATGGCCAGGCGCCTGATCGCACATCTTCAGCGACGCTTTGTGCTGGACGGCACCAATAGCCCCGATGCGTTCATGGCGCTGGCGGCCGGTCCCGTCGATGCCGTGCTGATCGATATGGAGGCCGGCGGTGTCGACACGCTGCGCCTCTTGTCTCGTTTGCGCTCGGATGCATCGACACGGGTTTTGCCAATCCTGGCCATCGTCGCGGCCGAAGACGATGCGCGAGCGGCGCGTGCACTCGAACTGGGTGCTAGCGACTATGTCGCGCGGCCGGTCGACCGCAGCGAGTTGCGGCTTAGGCTGGGGACGATGGTGCGGCGCCGCAGCTATGAGGAACGGCTGCGCCAGTCGATCGAGCGGACACTGGAACTGGCGGTCTCCGACGGGCTGACCGGGCTTCACAATCGGCGCTTCCTGGACACGCATCTGGAGCGCGCGCTTGTCGATTCGCGGCGCACGGGCGAGACCGTCGGGCTGATGATGGCCGACATCGACCATTTCAAGCGGATCAACGACGGCTGGGGACATGCGGCGGGCGACGGCGTTCTGAAGGATTTCGCCAGGCGGCTCGCGAGCTGCCTGAGGGCAAGCGATCTCGGTTGCAGATTCGGCGGCGAAGAGTTTGCCGTCCTGATGCCGGGGGTCGATGCCGCCGCTGCCATGGCTGTCGCCGACCGCGTGCGGCGAAGCGTGGCCGATAAACCCTTCGACGTCGCGGGCGAAACGCTGGCGATCACCGTCAGTCTCGGCATCGCGATCTTCGATCCGACCAGGGACGATGCGGCCGGTTTTATGAAGCGGGCCGATGCGGCGCTCTACGACGCAAAACGGGGTGGGCGGAACAGGGTAAGCGCCGCCGCGGCGTGATGCGCTGAACGGACTCCCCATCTCCGGGCACTGCGGTTCCGGTATTCCCCTTGGGACAATGGCCGAAACGCGCCTCTTAACCATTCCTTAAAGTGTCATCGACCGAGGATGGCAAATTCGTTGCATTTGAATCCGTTCTGGGCGAATCTGGCGTCTGACAGGGGATCGGAGTTGTCAACTCAGATTTTCTGAACAAGGCACCCCATGGAATGCTCAGGTCCGCCGCATCTCCTGGGTCCCGTGGGGCGGTCGGTCGGTTTCGTGCATACGCGGTTTCCTCGTACCGTAGTGCGGCGCCGGCCGGCCACTTTTTTGCACCTTGTCTGGCGCTGAGGATCACGCCTCGCCAAAGGTCGCGGCCAACGGCGAACTCTCTCTCATCCATTCCAATTTGCAACGGCGATCCGCGACTGATCCGACGGCCGCCACTTGTCTTGTCATACCGGCAATCATTGCGCTTTGACGCAAGTGTCGTCAGCGGCCGTGTCGCGGCTGCCTGCAAAATGGCTCCAAAGCCGAAAAGCCGCTCCCCGAAGAAAGCGGCTTTCAACATTTTGTCGGACGGGGCCGGGCTCGCCGGGCTATTTGCCTAAATCCGGCACCCGAGGCTGACCTTCAGGCTTGCGCCTTACTTGATCTTGGCTTCGCGGAACTCGACGTGCTTGCGCGCGACCGGATCGTATTTTGTCTTGACCATCTTCTCGGTCATGGTGCGGCTGTTCTTCTTCGTCACATAGAAGAAACCGGTGTCCGCGGTCGAGAGAAGCTTGACTTTGATAGTGGTTGCCTTGGCCATGGCCTTGTCCGTCCAATGATACGAGCAATGCCGAAAGCTGCCGATCCTCGTTGGATCGTGCGGTTCGGATGCTCTAAACCTATCTGTTCAACTCGTGGACCAATCGCCTGCCTCGAGGCGGCGTGCCACGTGCCAAAACGCCGGCGCGCGGCGTCGGCGAATTCGAGCCGGACCATAGCCATGGAAGGCCGTGTGTCAAGCCTCCGGGTTCGGCAGTCGGGCAGGGTCAGCTGGACTGCCTTGCGAAGATGAGGCGGGAGAGGGCGAGCGTGAGATACAGGCCAAAAAAGACGGCCAGCGCCCAGGCAAAGCCATTGTAACCGAACAGGTCCATGGACGTGCCGATCGCCTGTGGTCCAACCAGCATGCCGGCCGAATAGCAGAAGATGAAAGCGGCGTTGGCGGCCGCCAGATCGGCGCCGGAGAGCTTCGAGCCGAGATGGGCGAGGCCCACCGTATAAAGGCCTGCGACGACGCCACCCCAGAAGAACAGCACCAGCGCCATCAGCCACCAGTCATTGGCCAGGAACGGCAAGCAAAGCGTGCCGATGACGCCGACGAAGGCGAAGAGCGACAGGAGACTGCGTCGGTCACGGACCTTGTCGGAGACGAGGCCGATGGGAATCTGCATCAAGACATTGCCGAGGCCTATCGCGGTCAAGAGTTGCGCCGCAGCGCTCTCGGTGAAACCGAGTCGCTCGCCATAGATCGGAAACAGCGCAAATCCGCCGGCCTCGACCGCGCCGAAAATCAGGACGGCACCGGTCGCCGTCGGCACCGCGAAGATGAAGCGCCAGAAGGCACCGTGATCGCGGTCACCGTCGATGGCCGGCTGGCGGCTCCAGGCCATAAGGAGCGGTATCACGGCCAGGAATATGATACCGGCGCCGACCCCGAACGGGGCGAAGCCCTCCGAGCCCAGCGTCGAGAAGATCAGTGGTCCGATAGCGAAACCGAGCGACAGAACGGTGGCGTATATGCCGAGAATGAAGCCGCGTTTGCCGGGCGGGGCGGCGGCGTTGATCCAGAATTCGGAGAGAACGAAGAGTGCCGTGATCGCGAAATGGAAGACGAGGCGCAGCGGAAACCACGTCCAGAACGGCGTGAAGACGTAAAAGCCGATCGCCGACAGGCCGGAGACGACGATCGCGATCAGCATGGCGAGGCGCACGCCCAGAATGCGGGCGATCGGTGTCGTCAGCGGGGCGGCGATCAGTGAGGCAACGCCGGCGATGGCGGTGTTGGCGCCGATCAGCGTCGTCGAGATGCCGCGCCGCTCCATGATGACGGAGAGGAGCGGCAATCCGAGGCCGAGGGCGATGCCGACGGCACTGATCGAGGCAATGGCGGCACCGGCGGAAAGCCAGTCGATCGCTTCGGTTTCCCGTTTCGCCTCGGCGACGATCTCATGAGGCGAGAGCTTGTCCATGGGACGGTCAGCTTTCAGATGAGATCGCGAGTGAATTGCCCGTCTTCGTATCTGTAGAGCGGGATCGGACGGCTCGAATCGTGCCAGGAGCCGTCGTCGAGCCGGATTTTCAGCTCGTCGAGGATCCGCAGGGTGATCGGCGCGATCGAGCGGTCGCCGAAGCCGTCGACGGGCACCCAGGCGACATCTTCCAATTCGTCGCTCGGCAGCGCGTCGAGGCTCGGCGGCACGATCAGCGCGGACGCCGGGACGCAGAAGAAGCGCGTGTCGTAGCGGCGCGGCGGGCCGGGCGGCGTGATGGCACGGGCGAAGGGCACGAGATGTCTTGGCGCGGGACGGACATTCCGCTCGGCAAAGCGCGACCAGGTGCCGGTGGTAAAGGTGAATTCTCCGGCTTCGCCGATGAGAGCACCCGTCTCCTCGCAAGTCTCGCGGATGGCGGCGAGCGCGGTTGCGGCGGCCTCGCGCGGTCCGAATCCGCTTGGCGTGCGGCCGGTCAGTCGGGCGCACTGGTTGTCGTCGAGCGGGTGGTCGGCGGCAAGCGTCAGGTCGACCGGATCGACGCGGCCGCCGGGAAAGACGTAGCGATTGGGCATGAAGATATGGCCAGCGGCGCGGCGGCCCATCAGGATCATCGGCGTTTCGCCGCTGTCGTCGACGATCACCAGCGTGCCGGCATCACGCGGTTGAGGCGCAGACGCTTCGGAATGGTCGTTTGGCAGGCTCGCGCGCTCGGCCTCGAGATCAACGAAGGCGCGCCCTTCGCTCATGGCTTCTGCGCACGATCGATCGTCGCATCGCCGTCCGCAGAACCGTCGAAGCCACCGAGGCGCAGCGACCATTGCAGGGCGATCGTCGCGCCTTTCAGCGGCTGCAGAAGCCCAAGCGACAGGACCAGGGTCACCGGTACCCATATGGAAAGCTGCGCCCACATCGAAAGCGTCACCGCTTCGTCGAGGGCCAGGAACGCTGCAACCACGATATGACCGACGATGAAGACCGTCAGATAGGGCGGCAAATCATCGGCACGATGGTGGTGGATTTCCTGATTGCAGACAGCGCATTCGTCGAAGCTCTTCAGGTAGGATCTGAAGAGACGGCCGGTGCCGCAATTGGGGCAGCGGCAGCGCAGGCCCTTGAGAAGCGCTGCTCCGAGTGGCCGCACGGCGACCGGGTCGTTGGCAGCGGCGATGAAGGGGGAAGCGATGGTCTGGTTGGTCATGATTTCCTCCTGACTTTGGCAGAGACGTTCTTGGCGCCGCGGCCTTTGCCGTTCGATCCGCGACCGGACGTGTCCTTCGCCCTGTGGCCGGACTTTCCCTTCATCTTATGGAACGAGCCGGTGCCGGCGGGAAGCCTGCGCGGTTCGCTCAGCATCTCGAACTGCATGGAGCCTGAAAGCGGCAGGGCCGCGGCGAGTCGGATCTCGACGGGGTCGCCGAGCCGGTAGCCCTTGGCCGAACGGTCGCCGACGACGCTGCGGGCGATCTCGTCGAAGTGGAAATACTCTTCGCCCAGCGTTGAAATCGGCACGAAGCCGTCGGCGCCGAATTGCGGCAGCTGGACGAAAAGGCCGGCCTTGGTGACGCCGGTGATGCGGCCCGGAAACTCGTCGCCGATCCGATCGGCGAGATGGTGGGCGATCAGCCGGTCGACCGTATCGCGCTCGGCCGCCATGGCCCGGCGCTCGGCCCGAGATATCTCTTCGGCGGTCGCCTCGAGGTTCTCCTCGTCCTCGCGGCTGAGGCCGCCGTCGCCGAGCCCCAGTGCCTTGATCAGCGCCCGGTGGACGATGAGGTCGGCGTAGCGGCGGATCGGCGAGGTGAAATGGGCGTAGCGTGCGAGATTGAGGCCGAAATGGCCGATATTTTCCGGCGAATAGGCCGCCTGGCTCTGGGAGCGCAGCACCACCTCGTTGACGAGGCTCTCGTGCTCGCCTTCCTTGACCTGGGCCAGAATGCCGTTGAAGTGCGACGGTCGTAGCGCGCCGCTCTTGGCGAGACCAATCTCCAGCGTGCGTAGGAATTCACGCAGGGACTCGAGCTTTGCTAGCGACGGCGCGTCATGCGCGCGGTAGATCAGCGCCTGGCGCTTGGCCTCGAGGGTTTCGGCCGCCGCCACATTGGCGAGGATCATGAACTCCTCGATGAGTTTGTGGGCGTCGAGGCGCAGCGGCACGACCACCGTGTCGACGCGGCCGTCCGGGCCGAGCTTCAACTTGCGTTCGGGCAGGTCGAGGTCGAGCGGCTGACGCTCGTTGCGCGCCGTCTTGACGAGGCCATAGGCATGCCAGAGCGGTCGCAGGACAGTGTCTATGATATCATGCGGCACCTCGCCGGGCACGCCGTCGATCGCGGCCTGGGCGACCTCGTAGGCGAGCTTGGCGTGGCTCGTCATCATGATGCGGTGGAAGCTGTGGCGTAGCTTCCGACCGTCCGCCGCTATGGTCATGCGCACGGCGAGGGCCGGACGGTCGACGCCGTCGCGCAACGAACAGAGGTCGTTGGAGATGCGCTCGGGCAGCATTGGCACGACCCGATCGGGGAAATAGACCGAGTTTCCGCGCAGTTTGGCTTCCACGTCAAGCCGCGAGCCGGGCCGGACGTAGAAGGAGACGTCGGCGATGGCGACGGTGACGATCATGCCGCCGGCATTCTGCGCATCGTCGTCGGCCACCGCGTGAACCGCGTCGTCGTGGTCTTTGGCGTCGGCCGGATCGATCGTGATCAGCGGCAGGGCGCGCCAGTCCTCGCGATGGCTCATCGTCGCGGGGCCTGCCGCGTTCGCCTCGTCGAGAACGGCCTTCGGAAAGATGTGCGGGATCGAATGGGCGTGGAGGGCGATCGTCGAGATCGCCTTTTCCGAGGCCATCGAGCCGATTACGGCGATGACGCGAGCCGAGGGCAGGCCGATGCGGGTGCGTTCGCCGGGTTCGACTTCGACGAGGTCGCCATCCCTGGCGCCGTTCTCGTTGCCGGCGGGAATCGCGTATTCGGGTTGCTTGCGCTCGACGGGATCGATTCGACCGCCGCCGCCTTTCATGGCGCGGAACACGCCGATAGCGATGCCGCGGCGCTTTTCGAGGACACGGATGATGCGGGCAATGCGCTCGCCGTCTTCGCCGTTCTCCACATGGGCAAGGATGCGCTCGCCGAGCCCGGCGGCCGGGCCCTTGCCAGCCTCCTGGCGAACGGAAAGTCGCGGCCGTTCGCCGCTTTCGGCGACGTCCCAGGAGACCGGCTCGGCGATCAGACCGCCATCGTCGTCGCGGTCGCGAATCTCCAGCACCGAGATCGCGGGCAGCTCGCCCGGCACCGCAAATTTCTTGCGTCCACCGGCCAAAAGGCCTTCGGCCTGCAGGTCGGCGAGCAGGTCCTTTAGCGCGACACGCTCGTCACCCTTGATGGCGAAGGCCTTGGCGATGTCGCGCTTGGACGAGCGACCGGGATTGTCGGCGATGAAGCGCAGCACCGATTCTCGGGTGAGGTCCGGTGCTGCGGCGGAGCGGGACGGGCTGCGCGCCATGATCAGTCGGCGTCCCAGGGCAGGTCGTCACTGCCGCCGGCCGAGGCACTGGCTTTGCCCTTGCCGGAAGCCTTGTCCTTTCCCGCGGCGATGGGCTTGCCCATTTCCGGGGTCGAGCCCTTGCCGGTGGGTGCCTTTTTCGGGCCGGCCGCGTTTGCCGCGGTTTTCGCCGCAGGCTTCTTCTTGGTGGTGGTCTTCGCTTTGGTGCCCGGCGCCTTCCTGGCCTTGGATGCGCCTTTCGTGCCTTTGGTGCCGGTCTTCTCGGCGCGCTCGGTCAGAAGTTGAATCGCATCGTCCAGGGTCACCGAAGCCGGGTCCTTGCCCTTGGGCAGGGTGGCGTTGACTTTACCCGTGTTGACGTAGGGCCCGAAGCGACCGTCGCGCACGGTGATCTCGCCGCCGAGCGTCGGATGTTCGCCAAGCGTCGCCAGCGCCGCCGGCTTGCCGCGGCCACCGCCGCGCTTTTCCTTCTTTTCGGCGATCAGCGTCACCGCACGGTTGAGGCCGACGCTGAACACCTCGTCGATATCCTCGACGTTCGCATAGGTCGGCCCGTGCTTGACGAAGGGGCCGTAGCGCCCGAGCCCGGCGGTGATCATCTCGCCGTCGTCCGGATGCAGACCCACCTCGCGCGGCAGCGACAAGAGCCGCTGGGCCGCGTCAAAATCGATCTCCGAGACCTGCCATCCCTTGGGCAAGGAGGAGCGCTTGGCCTCCTTGCCTTCGCCACGCTGCACGTATGGGCCGAAGCGGCCGGAGCGCAGGGTGACCATCTCGCTGGTGGCGGGATCGGCGCCGAACTCCTTCGGCCCGTCGAGACCGTCGTCATTGGCGGCGTCCGCCGAAAGGCTCGTGCCGAGCTGCCGCGTGTAGCCGCAATCGGGATAGTTCGAGCAGCCGACGAAGGAGCCGAACTTGCCGAGCTTCAGCGAAAGCTGGCCGTCGCCGCAGCGCGGGCAGGCGCGGGGCTCCGAGCCGTCTTCCTTGGGCGGGAAGATCAGTGGCCCGAGTTCCTCGTTCAGCGCGTCGAGAACGTCGGTGATCCGCAGTTCCTTGGTGCCGTCCACATGGGTCGAGAAATTCTCCCAGAAGTCGCGCAGCACGTCCTTCCAGGCGAGTTCGCCCGCCGAGATCAGGTCGAGCTTCTCTTCCAGGTCGGCGGTGAAGTCGTATTCGACATAGCGCTCGAAGAAGTTGTGGAGGAAGGCGGTGACCAGCCGACCCTTGGCTTCGGGCAGGAGCTTGCGCTTTTCCTCAACGACGTACTCGCGGTCCTGCAGGGTCTGCAGAGTTGCGGCGTAAGTCGACGGGCGGCCGATGCCGAGCTCTTCCATCTTCTTGATGAGCGAGGCTTCCGAGTAGCGCGGCGGCGGCTCGGTGAAATGCTGGGTCGCGTCGACCTTCTCCTTGTCGACGATTTCCTTGGCGATGATTTCCGGCAGGCGAGCCGAATCGTCGTCCTCGTCGCCCTCGTCGACGGCCTTGCTGTCGTCGCGGTGGTCGACATAGGCGCCGATGAAGCCGTCGAACTTGATGACCTGGCCGGTGGCGCGCAGAGTCGCGGACTTGCCGCTGCCGCTCGCCAGGATATCGACGGTGGTGCGCTCGATCTCGGCCGACGCCATCTGGCTGGCGATGGTGCGCTTCCAGATCAAGTCGTAAAGGCGGGCCTGATCCTTATCGAGAAAGCGCTCGACGTCCTTGGGATGGCGACCGAAGCCGGTCGGGCGGATGGCCTCGTGGGCTTCCTGCGCGTTCTTCGCCTTGGTCGCGTAATATCGCGGCTTTTCGGGCACGTATCTGTCGCCAAAGACCGAGCCGATCGCCTTGCGGGCATCGGTGATCGCCTCCGGCGCGATCTGCACGCCGTCGGTTCGCATATAGGTAATGAGACCGGTGGTCTCGCCGCCGATGTCGATGCCCTCGTAGAGCCGCTGCGCGGTTTGCATGGTGCGCGACGCCGAGAAGCCGAGCTTGGCGGAGGCCGCCTGCTGCAGGGTGGAGGTGGTGAAGGGCGGGCCGGGGTTACGCCGCGTCGGTTTGGCCTCCACCGTCTCGACCCGATAGCTCGCGCTTTCCAGCATGGTGCGGATGGTCGTGGCGCGACCTTCGTTGTCGACCGACAGCTTCTGCAGCTTGTCGCCGTCGAACGCGGTCAGCCGGGCACGGAACTTGTCGCCACGCGGTGTCGCGAGGGTTGCGGCGATCTGCCAGTATTCCTGTGCCCTGAACCGCTCGATCTCCGATTCGCGGTCGCAGACGAGCCGCAGCGCGACGGACTGGACGCGGCCGGCAGAGCGGGCGCCAGGAAGCTTGCGCCACAGGACGGGCGAGAGCGTGAAGCCGACGAGATAGTCGAGGGCCCGGCGCGCCAGATAGGCGTCGACCAGCGGCTCGTCGATCTGCCGCGGATTGGCCATCGCGTCGAGCACGGCCTTCTTGGTGATGGCGTTGAAGACGACGCGGCTCACAGGCTTCGAACCGATCGCCTTCTTCTGCTTGAGGACCTCCAGCACGTGCCAGGAAATCGCTTCACCCTCGCGATCCGGGTCGGTGGCGAGGACGAGACCGTCGGCGCCTTTCAGCGCCTGGACGATTTCGTTCATGCGCTTTTGCGCGGTCTTTGCAACCTCCCAGCTCATGCCGAAATCCTCGTCCGGGCGGACCGAGCCGTCCTTGGGCGGCAGGTCGCGAACGTGACCGTAGGAGGCGAGAACCTTGTAGTTGCCGCCCAGATACTTGTTGATCGTCTTGGCCTTGGCCGGCGATTCAACGATGACGACATCCATGCTGTGGCTAGCCCCGTCGATGTTGGAAGGACGCGATGGCGGCGTTCGCTACTAAACGACTGCGCCGGAATGTCCGGGAACGGACCGCCCCGTCAAATGGACAGTCGGAAGAGGTCGGTCAACCCCGCGACAAAATCGGCGTTCGCCAGTTGCAACTAATAGGTGAATATATTTATAGTCTGCACGCGTCGGTATGGTAATCGCGAATCCATCGACCAATGGCCAAGCCGGAATTTTGGGGATCAACGACCATGGATGCGCAGACGGACGATCGACGTCACACTCTGCAATATGTCAGAGACATGTTGTTGCAACTGAAGGGCGTATCGGGGCAGCCGAAACGGTCGATTCTCAGCTATCTGATAGATATGGCCCGGGCCGAGGCGGAGGAACAGATCGCCAGGCTCGCGGCCGAGGAGGGGGCCTCAAAAGACCAATGAGACGCGGCCGTTGGAGTGCCGCTCCAGCCGCCCGGCGAGGTCGAGCTCGAGCAGCACCAGTTGAACCGCGCCCGGCCGGCAGCCGGTGTGTGCGATGATGTCGTCGATCTCGATCGGGGTGGCGCCGAGCGTTTCGACGATCCTTTCGCGCTCGCCCTCGGCCGGTTCGTTGCCGGCACCAATGGCGTCCGGTTCGAACATCAACCCTTCCGATGGCTTCATCCGCTCGTCGAGTGGAGCCAGGGCGCCTATGACATCGGCGGCCTCGGTCGTCAGGATCGCGCCGTCCTTCAGGAGCTGATTGGTGCCTGCGGCGCGCGGGTCCAACGGCGAGCCGGGCACCGCGAAGACCAGCCGTCCCATCTCGCCGGCCATGCGCGCGCTGATCAGCGAGCCGGAGCGGGTCGCGGCCTCCATCACGAGGAGGCCCATGGCGAGCCCGGCGACGATGCGGTTGCGGCGTGGAAAGTCGCGCGAGCGAGGCTCCCAGCCGAAGGGCTTTTCTGAGATGAGACAGCCGCCCTCGTCGACGATCCGGCGCATCAGCGGCCGGTTCTCGGGCGGGTAGGGGCGATCGAGCCCGCCGGCGAAGACGCCGATCGTGCCCGTCTCGATCGCGGCCTCGTGCGCCGCCGCATCGATGCCGCGCGCCAAGCCGGAGACGACGACATAGCCTTCGCGTCCGAGGTCGCCGGCGAAGTGTTTGGTCAGCTTGATTCCCGAAAGCGATGCGTTGCGCGCGCCGACGATCGCAACCGCGGGGCGGGCGAGCGGTTCGGCCTCTCCCATGATCGCCAGCACCGGCGGCGCCTGGTCGCTCTGGCGTAAAAGTGCCGGATAGTCCGGCTCGCCGAGGCACACGAAGCGCGCGTCGAGCTTTTGCGCCCGTTCCAGCTCGGCCTCGACCGTTTCCCGGCTGGCGATCACGAAGCCCTTGGCGCCGCCGCGCGCCGCAAGGTCCGGCAGGGCTTCGAGAGCGGCTTCCGCCCCGCCATAGCGGTTGATCAGCATGCGGAAGGAGGCGGGGCCTACATTTTCGCTGCGAATCAGACGCAGCCATGCAAGCCGCGTCTCGTCCGGCAAAACGACGCCGACGGCCCGGGCCGGTAGCGGCTGAGCTCGCCGCGACATTCCCTCTTCCTTCGGGCGCTTCACCCTTTCGCTCCGATCCGCCCTTCCGTTCCGGCGATGAGGCGCCGGATGTTGGCTTGGTGCTTGAGGTAGACGATGACCGTCAGGATGGCCGTGAGAACCGCCGCCACATGATAGCCCAAGAAAAAGAGAGCGATCGGTACGACCAGCGTCGCGGCAAGGGCTGCCAGCGACGAATAGCGGAAAAGGTAAGCGACGCCGAGCCAGACGATGGCGAAGATCAGGACGCCGATCGGCGCGATGCCGAGGAGGACGCCGAGATAGGTCGCAACGCCCTTGCCGCCCTTGAAGCCGAGCCAGACCGGGAAAAGGTGGCCGAGGAATGCGCCGAAACCGGCGATCGCCGCCGCGACCAAACCGAACTGCGAGGCGACGAGAACCGGAACCGTGCCCTTCGCGATATCGCCGGCCAGCGTCAGCGCGGCCATCTTTTTGTTGCCGGTGCGCAGCGCGTTGGTGGCGCCGATATTGCCCGAGCCGATCTTGCGAATGTCGCCGAGCCCGAACAGCCTGGCGAAGATCAGCCCGAAGGGAATCGTGCCGCAAAGGTATCCGCTGACAAGGCAGGCGAGCGCGATCGGCCAGATCGGCCAGATGATGTCTTGAGCCCCCACGGCACCTGTCCCCTCAAAGCCTGCTTTGCCGTCCCGGTCATCCGGGGTTGCACCACGTATGCGCCGGCGGCGTCAGTCGTTTTCCTCGGCTGCAAAGACTGTGCGGCCCGAAACGAAGGTCCGCAAGACCCGGCCCTGGAATCGGGCGTTCTCGAAGGCCGAGTTCTTCGAACGAGAACGGATCTTCGCCTCGTCGAACAGCCAGGGCGCGTCGAGATCGACGAGCGCCATGTCGGCCGGCGCACCGACCTGGAGCGTACCGCGGTCGAGGCCGAGCAGCGTGGCGGGCGCGAAGGTCATCGTCTCGATCAGCCGCAGCAGCGGAACGTCGCCATTGTGATGCAGACGAAGGGCGGCGGCCAGCAGTGTCTCGAGACCGATCGCACCGCTCTCGGCCTCGGCGAAGGGCCGGCGCTTGCCGTCGGCGTCCTGCGGATCGTGGGAGGAGACGAGGATGTCGATGGTCCCGTCGGCGAGCGCGGCCACCATCGCCGTGCGGTCGTCCTCGTGGCGCAACGGCGGAGAAAGGCGGAAGAACGTGCGGTATTCGCCGATGTCGTTCTCGTTGAGCGAGAGATGGTTGATCGAGATCCCGGCCGTCGCCGCGGTGCCGCGGCGCTTGGCGGCGCGGATCACCTCGGCCGATTCGGCGAGCGAGATCTTGGCGGCGTGGTAGCGGCACTTGGTCAGCGCGGCGAGGCGCAGATCGCGCTCCAGCGGAATGATCTCGGCCTCGGCCGGGGCACCGGGCAGGCCGAGCCAGGAGGCGAGCAGACCCTCGTTCATGACGCCCGAGCCGGTCAGCGCCGCATCCTGCGTCTCGTGCATGACCAGCGCGTCGAAATCGCGGGCATAGGTCATGATCCGCCGCAGCAGCGCCGGGTCGGCAATCGTCTTCCGGCCGTCGGTGAAGGCCCTGACACCGGCGCGGGCGAGGAGGCCGATCTCGGTCATCTCCTGGCCGTTCAGGCCTTTGGTCAGGGCAGCGGCGGGAAAGACGTTGATCGAGGCCGTTTCGCGGGCCGTTCGCATGACGAATTCGGCGATGGCGACGTCGTCGACCACCGGATTGGTGTCCGGCATGGTCAGGATCGATGTGACGCCGCCAGCCGCCGCGGCGGCCGAGGCGGAACGGATGGTCTCGCGGTGTTCACCGCCCGGTTCGCCAATGAACACACGGCCGTCGACGAGGCCGGGGATCAGCGTCAGGCCGCGCCCGTCGATGATTTCCGCGCCGTCCGGATGGCCCTGGTTCAGCGCATCCGCGCCGGCGGCGGCGATTCGGCCGTTTTTGACAATCACCGTGCCGGTCTCGTCGAGGGAGCGTGACGGATCGACGATCCGCACGCGCTCGATGACGAAGGGCGCCGTTTCGTCGGCGGCTGCAAAACTCGCGCTCATCGGCCGCCCCCCGGATGCCCGGCATCGGGGTTTCCGTCACCGTTCTGATTGGCGGCCCGATCCTCGCCGCCGATCAGCGCCTCGATGACCGCCATGCGGACGGCGACGCCCATTTCAACCTGCTCCTCGATGACACTCTGGGGGCCGTCGGCGATCTCCGAGGCGATCTCGACGCCGCGGTTCATCGGGCCCGGATGCATGACCAGCGCACCATCCTTTGCGAGCTTCAGCTTTTGGGCGTCGAGCCCGAAATAGCGGAAATATTCGCGCACCGACGGCACGAAAGAGCCGGCCATGCGCTCGCGCTGCAGGCGCAGCATCATGACGACGTCGGCGCCCGCAAGACCGCTTTCCATGGTGCGATGGACCTCGACGCCCATCTGCTCGATGCCGCTCGGCAGCAGCGTCGAGGGCGCGACGACGCGGACGCTGGCGCCGAGCGCGTTGAGGAGGAGGATGTTGGAGCGCGCGACGCGGCTGTGGGTGACGTCGCCGCAGATCGCCACGTTGAGTCTTGCGATGCGGCCGGTGTGGCGGCGGATCGTCAGCGCGTCGAGCAGCGCCTGGGTCGGGTGCTCATGGGCACCGTCGCCGGCATTGACCACCGAGCATGCGACCTTCTGGGCAAGCAGCGCCACGGCGCCGGCTGAATGGTGGCGCACGACGAGAATGTCCGGCTGCATGGCGTTGAGCGTCATCGCCGTGTCGATCAGCGTCTCGCCCTTCTTCACCGAAGAATTGGCGACCGCCATGTTCATGACGTCGGCGCCCAGGCGCTTGCCGGCGAGTTCGAAGGAGGCCTGGGTGCGGGTCGAGGCCTCGAAGAAGAGGTTGATCTGGGTGCGGCCCTTCAGCGTCGCCTTCTTCTTGTCGCGCCGCCGACCGACGGCGACTTCCGCCTCGGCCAGGTCGAGCAATTGCTCGATCTCGTGGGGCTTGAGCTTCGCGATGCCGAGGAGGTGGCGCTGCGAAAACGGCGGGAAGGGGGAGGGCTCGCTCATCGAGACGATGCCTATAGGCAATCGACGGATTTGCGGCAAGGATCGATGCGCTTTACGCCTGCCTTTGAGACACGACGCACGACACTGCATCGACAGCGAAAGACCGGTATGGCCGAGACGATCTTCACGACCCACACCGTCACCAATCAGTCCTCCGACTATGCCGGCTTCAACGCCTATGTCGGCGATCCGCTGTTGCGGCTGCTGGCGGCGGATCTGCCCGAATCGACGCTCGACGGCCTGACGAAGCAGGGCCGCTTCTGCGGTTCCTTCGAGGCCCATGATCTGGCGCGTCTCGCCAACACCGAACTGCCGAAGCTCAGGCGTTTCGACGAAAAGGGCCGGCGGTTGGAGATGGTCGACTACCACCCCGCCTATCACGCCCTGATGCGCCGCTCGATCGCCAGTGGCCTGCACGCCTCGATCTGGACCGGACACGAGGAAGAAGCAGGGTTCCGCCATCGGGCGCGAGCCGCGCGATTCTATATGACCGCCGGGGTCGAATGCGGGCATCTGTGTTCGATCACCATGACCAGCGCCTCGGTCGCGGCGCTCGGCGCGGCGCCTGACACGCTCGAGACCTGGCTGCCGATCATCGGAACGCGGCAGTACGATCCCGGCGTCAAACCGCCGATGAAGAAGGCTGGCGTCACCCTCGGCATGGGCATGACGGAGAAGCAGGGCGGCACCGACGTGCGCACCAACACGACGGTGGCAACGCCCGTGGAGCGGAGCGGCACCGCCTATCGCATCACCGGCCACAAATGGTTTTTGTCGGCGCCGATGTCCGACGGATTTCTTGTTCTGGCACAGACCGAGGCGGGCCCGACATGCTTCCTGATGCCGCGGCAGCGCGACGACGGCTCGCTCAACGGCCTTTTCATCCAGCGGCTGAAGGACAAGCTCGGCAACCGGTCGAATGCCTCCTGCGAGGTCGAGTTCGTCGACGCCGACGCGACGCGGGTCGGCGATGAGGGCAGGGGCGTTGCGACGATCATCCAGATGGTGACACTGACCCGGCTCGACTGCGCGCTCGCGTCCGCCGGGCTGATGCGTGGCGCTCTCGCCGAGGCGGTCCACCACTGCCGCGAGCGAAACGTCTTCGGTAAGCCGCTCCTGAACCAGCTGCAGATGACGCGGGTGCTCGCCGACATGGCGCTGGACGTCGCCGGGGCGAGCGCCCTTGCGATGCGTTTGGCCGAAAGCTTCGATCTTCGCGACGGCGCGGAGGGCGAGGCGAAGGACAAGGCCTTCGCCTGGGCCCGAATCATGACACCGGTGACGAAATACTGGGTCTGCAAGCTCGCACCGGCGCTGATCTACGAGGCGATGGAGTGCCTGGGCGGCAACGGTTATGTCGAGGATGGGCGGCTTGCCCGCGCCTATCGCGAGGCGCCGGTCAATGCTATCTGGGAGGGCTCGGGCAATGTCATGGCGCTCGATCTTGCCCGCGCCCTGCAGCGGGCGCCGGAAGCTTTCGACAGCGTGGTCGAGACGATCGAAACCGATCTCGGCAAGGCAGCGGGCGGCACGCCCGGCGTGTTGCGCGCCGCCCGCGCCATGGCATTTTCCGACGAGGGCGCCTGCCGGCTTCTCGCCGAGCAGCTGGCGCTTGCCGCGGCCGCCGCGTCGCTGCGACGCCTTGCCAGCGGCCGGGCCGCCGACGCCTTCGCCGAAACCCGGCTCGGCGGTGTCTTTCGCCACACCTATGGCATGCTCGACTTGCGCCACGACGCCAGCGCCATCGTCGAGGAACTCTATCCACCGATCCGGTAGGGTTCAGATGCCCGAAACGCCGCGCCGGTGCGGGGAGTGCCTTTCAGGAGCGCCTGTGGAAAGGCCCTGTGCGTTAACCCTAAAGACCGGTTAAGATTGCACACCAATGCCGAATTGGCCTCTCTGGCGTTTACCGATTGGTGACCACACCGAGGACGATGCGATGAGCCGATGGGCGACGATGTTGGGCTTGGGTGGCGTTGCCGGTTTCTGCACGATCTCGGCACTGCGACTTGCGGGCCAGGCAGGGCTTATCGACGGCCTGCCGCCCGTGCTCGAAGGGTTGGCACCCTTCGGACCATCCGTCGCGGCAATGCCGGTCAACGAGGCGGGTGCTTTCTCGGCGCTTTTTGCGGCCGTCGGGATCGGCGCGTTCGCCGCGATCGCCTCTGTTGCAGGCGGCGGTGCGCTCGGCGCATCCGGTTCCACGGTGACCCTTCGGCGCGGCGAGGTTTTTGCAGCAGCGACGCTGAGCGGGCTCATCGCTTTTTACGCGGCGGCCACTGCGATCGGCTCGCCCGTCGCCATTCTCTTCGGTGCCGGACCGGGGTTTCTTTTCGCGATGGCGCTGTGCTTTGCAGCGCTGCTCTTCGATCGTATGGTGGAGGTCGAGGATGATGGCGCGAGCGAAGCGGCCTTCGAGGCCGCGCTCGAAACAATCCGGGCCGCCGAGCGCGAGGCTTTGCGAGAAAATTGGCGCGCCAGCCCGTCCCGTGATCGCGAGGTGAGGTGATGCGCACCCTTTTGTTGATATGGCTGGGGCCGATCGCGTTCTTCTGGGGTTGGTACTTCCTGTCGCTCGCCGATGTCGGCGGCTTCATGTTTTCGCGTCAGATGCACGATCAGGTCTTCCAGATGTACGGGGACGTCCTTGGCATCGACCCGGCGATCATCCCGGGCATGGTCGCGAGGGCCCTGGCCTTCGACAGCCTCTTTGTCGTTGCGATTATCCTGTTTCGCAAGCGCAAGCCGATCCTTGCCTGGTGGACCGCTCGCAGGACCGAACCCGGCACGGAGATTGTTCAGCCGCGCAGCGTCGAAAGCCTGTCCAGCGCGCCCTGAAGGATGAAGGCCGCGGCTGCCGAATCAATGCGCGTCGCCCTTTTCTTGCGCGAAACGTCGGCTTCGAGCAGCCCGCGCTCGGCGGCGACCGTCGACAGCCGCTCGTCCCATAAAAGGACCGGACGCGTGTCGAGCCTTTCATAGTTACGCAGAAAGGCTCGGGTCGCCTGGGCGCGCGGGCCTTCCGAACCATCCATGTTGAGCGGCAGACCAAGGACGAGCCCGGCCACGCGGTCTTCCTCGAGAGCCTTGATCAGGGCCATGGCATCCGGCGTGAACTTTTTTCGCGAAATCACCTTGCGCGGCGTCGCGAAGCGCTGGCCGAGATCGGAAACGGCAAGGCCGATCGTTTTGGTGCCGAGGTCGAGCCCGGCGATCGTCGCGCCTGGCGGAACCGCATCGGCGAAGTTCTCGATCGTCAGTCCCGCCATCATCGATCTCCCATGCGCTGCGACACCTCTCGGGCGGTCAGACAGCCTACGGGACGATGGCCGGGGATGGTCCGGCACCGCACTTCGGCTCTTTCGATCCCGCCGTTCGCCTTGACGCTCCAAGACGCGGTGGCAGTTAGCATGGCGAGCACCCGTGACCGACAGGTAACTGCCGTTACGGCGCAGCGCACATGAAATTCATACGAGGATCCCGATGAAGATCACCTATTTCGGCCACTCCGCCTTTCGCATCGACACCGGATCGTCGGTCATCCTGATCGACCCGTTCATCAAGGACAATCCGCACTTCAAGGGCGATTTCGATGCCGCGATCAAGGGCGCGACGCATATCGTCCTCAGCCACGGTCATTTCGATCATGTCGGCGATACGGTGGAGATCGCCAAGGCAACCGGCGCCAAGCTCGTGGCGACCTTCGAGCTCGCCCAGTGGCTCGGCAACAAAGGCGTCGAGAACGCCGAGCCGATGAACACGGGCGGCACCGTCGCCTTCGACGATTTCACCGTGACCTTTACCCAGGCGTTCCACTCCTCGGGCCATGTCGAGGAAAACGGCGCCGTGACCTATCTCGGCATGCCGAACGGCATCGTGATCCATCCCAGCGACGGACCGGCCATTTATCACATGGGCGACACCGACATCTTCGGCGACATGGCGCTGATCGAGGAACTGCATCAGCCGAAGATCGCGATGGTGCCGGTCGGCGACCGCCTGACCATGGGCGCGGCCGTTGCCGCGCTCGCCTGCCGGCGCTATTTCAATTTCGACACGATCGTCCCGATTCATTACGGCACGCTGCCGATCCTCGACGAGAACCCGGACAAGTTCGTCGAGGCGATGGAAGGCGACGCCGGCAAGGTAAAGACGATGCAGTCGGAAGAGGTGTTCGAAGTCTGAGCCGAGCCCGTCAGCCTCGACAAATCGATGCCCACCGGCGGCGTTGCCTCGCTGCCGGTGCGTCGTTATAGGTCCGGGATCATTTCGAACATGCTCCCAAGGACCCGCAAATGTCCGTCGATGCCACCACCGTGCGCCGGGTCGCACGGCTTGCCCGACTTGCCGTTACCGATGAGGAGGTGACCGCGATTGAGGGTGAACTGAATGCCATTCTCGGCTTCGTCGAGCAGCTGGGCGAAGTCGACGTGACCGGCGTCGAACCGATGACGTCGGTCATCCCGATGGAGATGAAGAAGCGCCAGGACATCGTGACCGACGGCGAGAAGGCCGACGATATCGTCGCCAACGCCCCGGCAAGCGAGGACCACTTCTTCATGGTGCCCAAGGTCATCGAGTGATGGGCGACGAGCGGTTCCGCGTCACGACCGAATCGCCTTTGACCGACGAGGTTCGCGCACTGGTCGCCGCACTCAACGCCCATATGCGACCGCTGTCACCGCCCGAATTCCAGTTCCAGATGACCGCCGAGCAGATGGCCGATGCGTCGACCACCGTGTTCATCGTGCGCGACGAGACCGGGCAGCCGGTCGGCATGGGCGCTCTCAAGGCGCACGACGTGTCGCTGGGCGAGGTCAAGCGCATGTGGAGCGATCCTGCGCTGCGCGGCAAGGGCATCGGCTTCCTGGTGCTGTCGGCGATCGAGGCCAAGGCGCGCGAACTCGGCCTTGAACGCCTCGCGCTGGAGACCGGCTCGACCGCCGGTTTCGAGCCGGCCTGGGCGCTTTACCAACGCTCGGGTTTCACGCCTTGCGGCGCCTTTCTCGACTATCCCGATTCCGCCTATAACCGCTTTTACGAGAAGCATCTGACGTCATGACCGAACTCACCGCCCTGACGATTGCCGAAGCCCGCGAGGCGTTGGCTGCCAAGACGGCCTCCGCCATGGAGCTGACCGACGCCTATCTCGCCGCGATCGACGCCGCGAATGACGAGCTCAATGCCTATGTCGCGGTCACGCATGATAAGGCGCGCGCGATGGCGAAAGTCTCCGACGAGAGGATCGCCAAGGGCGAGGCGGGTCCGCTCGAAGGCATTCCGCTCGGTATCAAGGATCTCTTCGCGACCGAGGGCGTCCATACCCAGGCCGCCTCGCACATCCTTGACAAGTTCGAACCGCGCTACGAATCGACGGTCACCGCCAATCTATGGGCCGACGGCGCGGTGATGCTCGGCAAGCTCAACATGGACGAGTTCGCGATGGGATCGTCCAATGAGACGTCGTTCTATGGCCCGGTCAAGAACCCCTGGCGCAAGACCGGCTCCAACATGGATTTCGTGCCGGGCGGCTCGTCAGGCGGCTCGGCGGCGTCCGTCGCCGCGCATCTGTGCGCCGGAGCGACCGCAACCGACACCGGCGGTTCGATCCGCCAGCCCGCGGCGCTGACGGGCACCGTCGGCATCAAACCGACCTATGGCCGCTGCTCGCGCTGGGGCACCGTTGCCTTCGCCTCGTCGCTCGACCAGGCCGGCCCGATCGCACGCGACGTGCGCGATGCGGCAATCCTCTTGAAATCCATGGCTTCCGTTGACGCCAAGGACACGACGTCCGTCGATCGCCCGGTGCCGGATTACGAAGCAGCCATCGGCCGGTCGGTGAAGGGGCTGAAAATCGGCATCCCGAAAGAGTACCGCATCGACGGCATGCCGCAGGAGATCGAGGCGCTTTGGACGAAGGGCATCGCCTGGCTGAAGGAAGCAGGCGCCGAGATCGTCGACGTGTCCTTGCCCCATACCAGATACGCCTTGCCCGCGTACTATATCGTCGCGCCGGCGGAAGCTTCGTCGAACCTCGCCCGCTACGATGGCGTCCGTTACGGCCTGCGCGTGCCCGGCAAAGACATTGCCGACATGTACGAGAAGACTCGTGCCGAAGGCTTCGGCCGCGAGGTCAAGCGCCGCATCATGATCGGCACATACGTTCTGTCGGCCGGCTATTACGACGCTTATTACCTGCAGGCTCAGAAGGTCCGCACGCTGATCAAGCGCGATTTCGAGACGGTCTATGCCGATGGCATCGACGCGCTGCTGACGCCCGCCACCCCGTCCGCCGCCTTCGGTATCGCCGATCAGGAGATGAACTCCGACCCGGTGAAGATGTATCTCAACGATATTTTCACGGTGACGGTGAACATGGCCGGCCTGCCGGGCATGGCCGTTCCTGCCGGTCTGGCGGACTCAGGACTCCCGCTCGGCCTGCAATTGATCGGACGTCCCTTCGACGAGGAGACGCTGTTCACCCTCGGCAGCGTCATCGAGAAGGCGGCCGGGCGTTTCACGCCGATCAAATGGTGGTGACCTTTGCTTGAGCGCGATCACCCCCTCGCCAAGGCGATCGAACGGCTGACGGCCGGTGACTGGGACGGCGCCCATGCCATCGTTCAGGAAGACCCTACAAAGGACGCGGCCTGGATCCACGCCCATCTCCATCGCATTGAAGGCGACGATGGCAATGCAGCCTATTGGTATCGCCGAGCGGGTAGGTCCGTTGCAAGCGGACCGCTCGAGGAAGAGCGGGGCAAGATCATTGATGAGTTCAGCACGCGGGGCCCTTGAAACAAAAGCCTGCAGACGGATTGTATCAGTTCGCATTTCGATAGAATTGTGAAGAAACCAAGCGTCTCATCGATCCGCGTCATTGCGGGCACGTGCCTGCTTGCCAGTTGATCTGCCTGTGATTCAAGCGAATCTTCAACGAAGTCGCAGATACGAAGCCATTCGCGTCGATCGTCATGGTCGGTCGCGACTGAATGTTCATGGCAGCGTTCGTTTCTCCGTCATATCGGCAAAGCGACGGCTGAAAACGCGGCACGCGCGTTGCGCTTGAACCGACCCGTCGGTTGGTCTAGCCGTTTCCGTCACAGTCCAAGCTCGTTCGAAAGCCGTTCCATGACCCTCGTCGATACCCGCACGCCTGATCCGAAAGCCTTCATTTCCGGCGCCACCGGCGACTGGGAGATCGTCATCGGCTTGGAGGTCCACGCCCAGGTGACGTCCGAGGCCAAGCTCTTCTCCGGCGCCTCGACCGGCTTCGGCGCGGCGCCGAACGCGCATGTGAGCTTCATCGATGCGGCGATGCCGGGCATGTTGCCGGTGATCAACGAGGAATGCGTGCGCCAGGCGATCCGCACGGGCCTTGGGCTCAAGGCTGAGATAAAGCATCGCTCGGTGTTCGACCGGAAGAACTATTTCTATCCCGACCTGCCGCAGGGTTACCAGATCTCGCAGTTCAAGGACCCGATCGTCGGCGAGGGGACGGTCACCGTCTCGATCGGGCCGGACAAGAGCGGCGCCTTCCACGATATCGAGATCGGCGTCGAGCGCCTGCATCTCGAGCAGGATGCCGGCAAGTCGATGCATGACCAGCATCCGACCATGTCCTTCGTCGACCTCAACCGCTCGGGGGTCGCACTGATGGAGATCGTCTCGAAGCCCGACATGCGCTCGGCCGACGAGGCGAAGGCGTATCTCACCAAGCTGCGCACCATCCTGCGCTATCTCGGCACCTGCGACGGCAACATGGACGAAGGCTCCATGCGCGCCGACGTCAACGTCTCGGTGCGCCGGCCCGGTGGCGATTTCGGCACGCGCTGCGAGATCAAGAACGTCAACTCGATCCGCTTCGTCGGCCAGGCGATCGAGGCGGAGGCCCATCGCCAGGTCGCGATCCTCGAAGACGGCGGCACGATCGACCAGGAGACCCGGCTCTACGATCCCACGAAGGGCGAGACGCGGGCGATGCGCACCAAGGAAGACGCGCACGACTATCGCTATTTCCCCGATCCGGACCTTTTGCCGCTGGAGTTCGATCAGGCCTATATCGACGCGCTGCTCGAAGGCCTGCCGGAGCTGCCCGACGACAAGAAAGCGCGGCTGATCGCCAAGGCAGGCCTGTCGACCTACGACGCCTCGATCCTCGTCTCCGAAAAGGCGATCGCCGATTATTTCGAGAAGGTGGTTGCAGGGGGAAAGGGGGGGCGCGACGGCAAGCAGGCGGCCAACTGGGTGATCAACGACCTCCTCGGTGCGCTCAACAAGGCCGGCAAAGGCATTGAGGAGACGCCGGTTTCGGCCGACCAGCTGGGTGCGATCCTCGACATGATCCGCGAGGAGACGATCTCCGGCAAGATCGCCAAGGACCTGTTCGAGATCGTTTTCGAAGAGGGCGGCGATCCGACGGCCATCGTCGAGGACCGAGGTATGAAGCAGGTCACCGACACCGGCGCCATCGAGGCGGCGGTCGACGAGGTGATTGCCGGCAACCCCGAAAAGGTCGCCCAGGCCAAGGAGAAACCATCCATGGCCGGCTGGTTCGTCGGCCAGGTAATGAAGGCGACCGGCGGCAAGGCGAACCCGAAGGCCGTCAACGACCTGGTCAAGGCCAAGCTCGGGATCGAGTAGCCAATGTTCTTCGTCCGCACCGCCGGCGAGCGGGACTTGCCCCAGATCAGCGCGCTGCTCGCCGAGACCTGGCACGCGACCTATGATTCGTTCTACGGCGCTGACAAGGTCGCCGAGATCACCGGCGCCTGGCATTCGGTCGCGGCACTGCGGCCCCGCGTCGGTCGTCTCAGCGCCGAATTTCTCGTCGCGGACGACGGAGAGCGGATCGGCGGCATGGCCTTTGCGGCTTCTTCGGACACCGATCGACAGGTCGTCGTTCTACATCAGCTCTACGTCCACCCCGACCATCAGCGGCAGGGAATCGGCCGCGACCTCCTTGTCGAAATCATGAGCGCTTTTCCGGACGCGAGACGCCTGCGCTGTGAAGTCGAGCCTGCCAATGTTCCGGCCGTCGCCTTCTATCGCGCCCATGGCTTCGAGGACGTCGGCCGAAGCGATGATTGCGGCAAGATGGGCACCGGAATCGATGCGCGGCTCTTCGAGCGCGCTCTACCCTGACAACGGGCAAGTCCTGACCGGACGCCCATTTTCGAATGGGCTGCGTAGCTGGACTTTTGGCCATCGCGAACGCATAAGAAGGCCAATCGACCGAAGGAACGGATGCGCCATGAAACACTGGCTTCTGCAGATTTTCACATGGTGGAACGGCCAGACGATCGGCACACGCTTCTTCACCTGGCGCTTCGGCGAGAAGGTGGGCGAGGACGAGACCGGTAACGTCTACTACCGGAATGCCGACGCGTCGAAGCGCTGGGTCATCTACAACGGTCCGGCGGATGCTTCGGCGATTTCCGGCGGCTGGCACGGCTGGATGCATCACCGCGTCGACACGCCGCCCTCCAAGGAAGACTACAAGCCCCGTGCCTGGCAGAAGCCGCACGAGCCGAACCACACGGGCACCGGCAGGGCCTATCGCCCGAAGGGTTCGCTGCTCAACCCGGCCGAGCGGCCGCATGTGACCGGCGATTACGACGCCTGGACCCCGTGACGCCGGCGAACGAGCGTCCTGGCACATGACGATCGATAACGGGTTTTCCGACGATTTTATCGTTGATGTCCCCTTCGCAGCCGCATTGTCCCGGCAAGGTTGCCCCGTTACTCCGGCTTGATCGCATTTCGACAATGAGCAGCTTTATGTTCCGCCGTCTTCCGTCTGCGATCTTACTCGCCTTGCCCCTGCTTGCCTGCACACTGCCGGCGTCCGCGCAGGAGGATCCGCAGGAGATGCAGGAGGGAGCGGTGCCGTCGCAGGGGCCGGAGCAGCGGATCAAAAATCCGGTCGCGGTGTTTTCCGGGCTCGACAAGATCACCGGCCGGATCACCAGTTTCGACGTTTATATCGACGAGACGGTGCAGTTCGGTGCGCTGCAGGTGACCCCGAAGGTCTGCTACACTAGTGCCCAGGGCGAAGCCGCCAAGACCGACGCCTTCATCGAGGTCGACGAGATCACGTTGCAGCGGGATATAAGGCAGATCTTCTCAGGCTGGATGTTTGCCGATTCACCGGGCTTGAACGCCGTCGAACACCCGGTCTACGACGTCTGGTTGAAGAGCTGCAAAACCGAATCGGCCGTACCGGCGCCTGCCGGGTAGAAGGTCGCCTCCGTCGCGACCGCGTCGGCCAGGAGGTCACGATATTCGTCGCGGCCGATTTCGATCGCGCCGAAGCGCTGGAGATGCGTGGTGAGGAACTGCGTGTCGAGCAGACGGTAGCCGCCGCGGCAGAGGCGCTCCCAGAGATAGGCCAGCGCGATCTTCGAGGCGTCGGTGCGACGCGAGAACATGCTTTCACCGAAAAACGCCGCACCCAACGAGATACCGTAGAGGCCGCCGACGAGATCGTCGCCGTCCCAGGCCTCGACCGAATGAGCAAAGCCCTCGTCGAAGAGTTGCGACGTCAGCGAGCGAATCTGACTGTTGATCCATGTTTCGCGCCGCCCGGGCGACGGCTCGGCACAGCCGTCGACGACGGCGCAGAACGCCGTGTCGACCTTGATCGTAAACGGCGCTCTGCGGATCGTCTTCTTCAGGCTGCGCGGCAGGTGCAACCCGTCGAGCGGCAGAATGCCCCGCTCGTTCGGATCGATCCAGAACAGGCCGGGATCGTCGGCGGTCTCCGCCATCGGGAAAATCCCGCAGGCATAGGCCTTCAGGAGGATGGCCGACGTGATCTCGAATCGCTGTCCGCCACGCCGCTCCACCGGTTCAGCTCGCGGCTGTTCCGGCCAGATATTGCTCCAGCCAGTGGATGTCGTAATCGCCGCGGCCGATATCAGCGTTGTCGACGAGATCGCGGAAGAGCGGCAGCGTCGTCTTGACGCCGTCGACGACGATTTCATCCAGCGCACGTCGCAGCCGCATCATGCATTCGGCCCGGGTGCGGCCGTGGACGATGAGCTTGCCGATCAGGCTGTCGTAGAAGGGCGGGATCGAATAGCCCTGATAGACGCCGGAATCGACGCGGACCCCGAGGCCGCCGGGCATATGGTAATGGGTAATCTGACCGGGTGACGGCGTGAACGTCTTCGGATCCTCGGCGTTGATCCGACACTCGATGGCATGGCCGGAAAAGTGGATGTCGTTCTGGGTGACGGAGAGGCCTTCGCCGCTGGCGACCCGGATCTGCTCGTGAACGAGGTCGAGGCCGGTGATCGCTTCGGTCACCGGATGTTCGACCTGAAGACGGGTGTTCATTTCGATGAAATAGAACTCGTTGTTCTCGTAGAGAAACTCGATCGTGCCGGCGCCGCGATATTTCAGCTTGGCCATGGCGTTGGAGCAAATCTCGCCGATGCGCTTTCGCGCCGCGTCGTCGAGGGCGGGGGAGTTCGCCTCTTCCCAGACCTTCTGGTGACGGCGTTGCAGCGAACAATCACGCTCGCCGAGGTGGATGGCGTTGCCGTCGCCGTCGCCGAACACCTGCACCTCGATGTGGCGCGGCTTGCCAAGGTATTTCTCCAGATAAACCGCGTCGTCGCCGAAAGCCGAGCCGGCCTCCTGGCGTGCGGCCGAAAGCGCCCCGGAGAGTTCCATCGCCGATAACGCGACCTTCATGCCGCGTCCGCCACCGCCGGCGGATGCCTTGACCAACACCGGATAGCCGATTTCCTCGGCGATCTTCAGCGCTTCGGAGTCCTCGGTCACCGCGCCGGGCGAGCCGGGAACGACCGGGATGCCGAGCGACCTGGCCGTGCGCTTGGCCTCGATCTTGTCGCCCATGATGCGGATATGGTCGGCCGTCGGGCCGATGAAGGTGATGTTGTGGGCGTCGAGAATGTCGGCGAAGCGGGCGTTCTCCGACAGGAAGCCGTATCCCGGATGCACCGCATCGGCGCCGGAGACCTCACAGGCCGCGACGATCTGCGGGATGTTGAGATAGCTGTCGCGGGACGGCGGCGGGCCGATGCAGACGCTTTCGTCGGCAAGGCGCACGTGCATGGCCGCATTGTCGGCGGTCGAATGGACGGCGACGGTCGCGATGCCGAGTTCCTTGCAGGCGCGCAGGACTCGCAGCGCGATCTCGCCGCGATTGGCGATGAGGACCTTCTTGATCATCGTGCGCCCCTCACGAGATCACGACGAGCGCTTCGCCGTATTCGACCGGTTGGGAGTTCTCGACCAGGATCCTGGTCACCGTGCCGCTGCGCGGAGCGGGAATCTGGTTCATCGTCTTCATGGCCTCGATGATCACCAGGGTCTCGCCTTCCTCGACCCTTTGGCCGATTTCGACGAAGGGCTTGGCGCCGGGCGCCGAGGACAGATAGATCGTGCCCACCATGGGCGAGGGCACCGTGCCGGCCTCCGGACCGGTGCGCGCGGGCGCGGCGTTCTCGGCCGCAGACGCCACCTGGGTCGGCGCTGGGCCGGCCGCATATTGCATCGGTTGGGCGTAGTTGACCGCAAAGTCCTTTTGGCGCGAAACGCGGACACGCAGGGTGCCGCGCTCGATCTCGATCTCGGTCAGGTCGGTGTCGTTGAGGATCGTTGCCAGTTCGCGAACGAGGGCCGGGTCGACCGTGTTTTCTTCTTCGGGCATATCTGTCCTTCGGTTGTACGGCCTGGGTTTTAAAGGGTGCGGGAAGCGCGCGTCGGCGGACGCGTTGTATCCCGAAAGAGCGGTCCCGAGCTGATATTCGCATCGGGGGCGAGATCGAAGCCGGTGCTGACATTACGAACGGGCCGGACCCACGGATGATCCATGACAGCAGAAGCGCGCGTTTCGCGTGAAAATGTGATCCGATAACGGGAAATCGACGCCGCGAGCACCTGCGCAGAGAACACGCTAGAGTCGCCGCCCGCGATTGAACGGCGATCGGCGTCTGTGCGAATTGCAATCGTCGACATCATCGACCTTCGGCCCATTGCAGTCCCGCTTGCCGAACGGGCAAGCACTTGAACGTCGCTATAATGCGATCGTGCCCTCGGGGAAAGCGTTTCGCGACGAAATCGGTACGGATCGACGCGTTTTCAGCAGGTTGCGCTGCCGCATTGACGCACATTCGAGACGGCGGTCTTCAGGGCTTCTATCCCGACGGCGCCGGCCAGCACCTGATCCTTGACGACATAGGACGGGGTTCCGCTGATCGACAGCGTTGTCGCCATCTCGCCGAGCTTCGAGAGTTCCGCGCCGACCTCGGACGAATCGATCAGCAGCTTCAGCGCCTTGGGATCGACGCCAAGGCTGGAGGCAACCGCAAGCGCGCTCGCCTCGTCGGCCATACCGCGCGAACCGAGGAGCTTTTGGTGGAAGGCGGCGTATTTGTCGGGTGCGACCTTGCGAAGTGCCAGACTTACCTTGCTGGCAGCGACCGATTGTGGCCCCAGCACCGGAATCTCCTTCAAAACGAAGCGCAGTTCCGGGTCGGCCTTCACCATCGCCTCCATGTCGGAGAGGGCGTTTTTGCAATAGCCGCAATTGTAATCGAAGAATTCCACGACCGTGACATCGCCGTCGGGATTGCCGATGACGGTGTCCTTCGGCGTCTCGAACAGCGCCGGGCTCACCTCTCCAATGGCCTTCTTCTGGGCTGCCAGCTGTTCCGTGCCGCGCTTGGCCTCGAGCGCGTCCAGGGCCTCGAGCAGCACTTCGGGGTGCTGGACGAGGTAGTCGTGAACGATCGTCTCGATGTCGCCGGTTTGCTTCGCGTCGAAGGAGGACTGCTTCGCAGCGACGCTGGCGTTCTGAGCGAACGCCGGGGCCGCCGGGGCGGCGACGGTCAGGGTGAATGCCACGAACGCAGCTGAGGAAGCGGTGGACAGAAGTTTTCGGGCCATCAGGTCGTGCGTCCTTATCGGGAGCGTATGCCGAAGCATAAATCGGGGTCGGCGTCGATCAGCGGGCGCCGGTCGAAATGATGTCCTGGGCGCGCCGGGCGGCGGGCGTTCCAGGTTTCAGCGACTGTCGGGCCCGCATGGCGAAGACCTTGGCCTCACCATAGGAGCCTGACTGCCAATAGCCTTCGGCCGTGGCGAGCTGGGCCCGGCCGACATCGCCGAGTTTGCCATAGGCCATGGCCAGAAAGCGATAGGCGGTGAAATTCAAAGGGTCCGACTGCAGACCGGTCTCGATCAGCGAAACGGCCTTCTGCATCTGCGACGGTTCGCCACCGGTCACCAGTGCCTGGCCGATTTCGGCTTTCAGGATGCCGGAATTGCTGCGGTCGAGCTTGTCGGCGCTGGCGAAGGCGGCTGCCGATTCCCGGGCGCGGCCTGCATCCATCAGGATCTGGCCGCGCATCTCATGGAACCACGGATTTTTCGGCTCGGACGCAATCAGCGAATCCATCTTCGACAGGGCCGAAGTGGTCGAGCCGGTGAGATAAGTGGCGATGGCGTCGCCGTAGAGTGCGGCCCTCGAGCGCGGATTGCGTGCGAACAGCCGCCGGACGTCGCCGACGCCGCCGCCATAGGCGGCGATCTTGGCCCGCGCCATGTCGTGACGTTCCTGCAGCGCGGCGGAATCGCCACGATTGTAATGGGGGCTGTCCTTTGCCGCCGAGGTCAGGGCCGAAATGCGGTCCTGCGGTGCTGGATGCGAGGACAGGTAGCTCGAGCCGCCTCGCGAAAACAGGCTGTTGCGGTCGAGGGTGCGGAAAGTCTCGATGAGGCCCTTTCCGGACTGGCTGGTCTTCTGGAGGTAGATGAGCGCCGAGCGGTCCGCCGTCGCCTCCTCGCCGCGCTGATAGCTCAGAAGGCCACGCATGGCCGCTGCTCCTCCGCCGGTCATCAGGCCTGCACCGGCCTTCGCGGTCCCCGAAGACCCGGACGCCGCGCCTGCCACGGCAACGCCGGCGCCGAGGAACCCTGCGACGAGCGCCATGGTCTTGGCGTGTTCCATCTGCTCGCGCAGTCGCTGCTGATGTCCGCCGGCCAGATGGCCGATTTCGTGGGCGAGGACGCCGATCAACTCGTTCGGCGTCGCGGTCCGGGTGATCGCGCCGGTGTTGACGAAGATGCGGCGGCCCGCAACGAAGGCGTTGAAGTCGGGCGAATTGACGAGGATGACTTCGATCCCGGCGCGCGAAAGCCCGGCGACCTTCAAAACAGGCTTGGTGTAGTCGGCAATCAGCGACTCGATCTCGGCATCGCGCACGATCGGCAGCGACGTCTTTTCGTTGGGCGCGGCATGAGCAAGCGTCGGGGCCAGAGCGAAAGAAGCCGCAATGGTGACGGAGACGACGCGGCGCAGACAGCCACGAACGGTCGGGAAGCGCCGGGCGCCGGAACGCATCGTCAGTTCGCCATAGGGCGAATGAGTCGGTCGCATGGTGGTGGCCATCAGTTCCCCTCTCAACGTCTCATCCTCATGAAACCACTTCGGCGGTAACACCTTGGCGAGAAGCTTGTAGCCATGGTGCGCGCCGAGCGGTAGTGCAAAGCAAAGTGCGCAAGGCTGATTTCGTAATGGCGCGTATGCCCTTGCGCGGTTGCCTGTTATCAGCCGCAAGTGCGTCGATATGGTGCTGGAGCGCAATCGCAGCCATGCCCTTCGCCGCGGGCGGTCCGCAGACATCTACCGTTTCCCGGTGACCGCGATTTGAGGAGTGTAACCGTGTCCAATCCGGCGAATTTCCGGCAGACGAACCATGCCGCTGCCACGCAGCGCTTCACGATTGCGGCATCCCGGCGGTCGAACGTCGATCCGTTCCGGGCAATGGACGTATTGGCCGAAGCCAACCGGATGATCGCGCGCGGCGAAAAGGTGCTGTCTCTGGCCATCGGCCAGCCTGCCGCACCTGCGCCTCGTGCGGCGATCGAGGCAGCGCGGGTGATGCTCGACCATGGCCGCGTCGCCTATACGGACGCCATCGGCCGGGCTGATTTGCGCGAACGCATTGCCAGACATTATGCCGACAGCTACGGGCAAACCGTCTCGCCGGAACGCATCATGGTGACGACGGGATCTTCGGCGGGGTTCAACCTCGCCTTCCTCGCCGCCTTCGATCCCGGCGACCGCATCGCCGTCGCGGCGCCCGGCTATCCAGCCTATCGCAACATCCTGAAAGCACTGGGGCTGATTCCGGTCGAGATTCCGGTCGACGCCTTGTCGGCCTATGTTTTCACGGCCGACCATCTCGCTTCGGCCCATGAGACCGAGGCGGTGCAGGGCGTTCTCGTCGCAAGTCCGGCCAATCCGACCGGTACGGTGACGCCTGTCGGCGAACTGAAACGGCTCGTCGACTACGCCGACGCCAACGGCATCCGCTTCATCTCGGACGAGATCTATCACGGCCTCGTCTATGGGGAGCCAGCCGAAACGGCGCTGGCCTTTTCCGACCAGCCGATCATCGTGAATTCCTTCTCGAAATATTACTGCATGACCGGCTGGCGCATCGGCTGGCTGGTGCTTCCGGAAGGGTTGGAGCGCGCGGCCGAGCGGATCGGGCAAAGCCTCTACATTTCGGCGCCGGAGCTCTCGCAGGTCGCGGCGATGGCCGCCTTCGATGCGACAGGCGAGCTCGATTTCGTGAAGGCCGGCTACATCGCCAATCGCGATCTGATGGCAAAACGGCTGCCCGAACTCGGCTTTCGCGATATCGCGCCAATCGACGGCGCCTTCTACGCCTATGCCGGCATTCCCGAGGGCGAAGCGGGGTCGACGGCGTACAGCGCGGCAATTCTGAAGGAGTGCCACGTGGCTATCACGCCGGGCACTGATTTCGACCTCGATCGCGGCGAGCGCTTCGTGCGGCTCTCCTACGCCTGTGATCATGTAACGCTTGCCGAGGCGCTGGACCGAATCGCCCGGCGCTGAGGTCAGCGCCGACGAGACGTTCGAGCGAACGGAATGCGCGACGAGTCCTCATCTGCGCATTCCCGTATGAGACGAAACAATCTGCTGTCTTCTCGGTCTGCGGATCGACTGTGCATCGGCACGGTGGCAACAGGCCGTGTGCATGCGCTGGGCCCCACCTCATCGGCCTTGCGTCTCTCAGAGAGCCGCTCCAACGCGAAAACGGGAGGCCGGTTTCCCGCCTCCCGTTGCTTTGATTTCAATCCTGTCGACCTTGGCGCGCCTGACGAAGCCGGCGCCTCGATCGATCAGAACAGGCCGCGGTTCCACCAGCCGGTGCGGCGGGGCTTGGCGGCTTTTTCCTCTTCAGCGTCGGCTTCGCTCGAGGTCAGCACGGGCTCGCGCGGCTTCGCTTCGGTGGCCGGGGCGGGCATGTCGTCATTTGCCGCCTGGCCGCTCTCGTCGTGGGTTGATGCCAGCGGATCGGATTGATGCGTTTCGTGTTCTGAAGCTTCCGTATCGTTGACGGCTTCAGCGGCCTGAGCGGGCGCATGCGCCTGTTCGGCCGGCTCGACCGCTGTCTGAAGGGGATCATTCGATTCTGCAGCGACCGTCACCGGAGTGTGTTGCTCGTCCAAGCGAGCGTGCGACGCTTCGTTGGTCGATGCCTCGGCCGGAACGGCAATCATCGGCTCCTCGGACACTACGCCGTTTGCCTGCGCTTGACGTTTGCCATCGTCGTCGACCGTGACCGAAACAGGCTCTCCGTCTTCGCCATGGACATGGGCGACGACACTGCGCTCTTCGCCATCGGCCGAATTGCGGTCATCCTCGCCATTCGTCTCGTTGCCGTTTTCATCGCGGTTTCGGCGGCCACCGCGGCGGCCACGGCGGCGACGCCTCCGGCCGCGATCGGACTCGCTGTCGCCGTCTCGATCGCCGTCGTTGTCACGCGAGCGGGTCTCGTTGTTGTCCGATGAATTTTCCGATGTCTCGTCGGTGCTGTTGTCGCCATCGTTGCGGTTCGACGTCGCGTCGTCGGCATTCGCCGGCTCGTCGCGCCCATCACCGCTCTCGCCACCGCGCCGCCGGCGCCGCCGGCGCCGCCGCTTGCCGTCCTCGCCATCGCGGTCGCCGTCGCTTTTCGATTCGGCGCGGTCGCGAACCGGAGACGGGCTTTCGCTCTCGCTTTCGAGCGCTTCCTCGATCTCGCTCTCGGAGCGGCGCGCGGCTTCCTCGTCGGCGGCCTCGTCCATCGCATCGACGGCGGCCAGCGAGGATGGGCGAACCACGTCTTCGTCGATCTCGCGCTTCACCGCCTCGGCGCCATGCTCGACGGTGACGTTGTGGTGGCCGACCGACTCATCCGCCTCGATGACGATGCGGAGGCTGTGATAGCGCTCCAGCTCTTCAATGCGGGAGCGCTTCTCGTTGAGGACGTAGAGCGCCGTCGCGGTCTGCACCTTGACGATCAGATCATGGCTGTCGTGCTTCTGCAGGTGTTCCTCGATGGTGCGCAAGACATGCAGTGCCGAAGACGACGCGGAGCGGGTGTAGCCGGTCCCCTCGCAGACGGCGCAGGGCTGCATGGTCGATTCGAGCACGCTGGCGCGGATGCGCTGCCGGCTCATTTCCAGAAGACCGAAATGCGAGATCGAGCCAACCTGGATGCGGGCGCGATCGCTCTTCAGGCACTCCTTGATCTTCTTCTCGACATTGCGGTTGTTCCGCTTCTCTTCCATGTCGATGAAGTCGATGACGATCAGGCCGGCGAGATCGCGCAGCCGCAACTGGCGGGCGACCTCCTCGGCCGCCTCCATGTTGGTCTGGTAGGCGGTGTCCTCGATCGAGTGTTCGCGGGTGGAACGACCGGAGTTCACGTCGATGGCGACCAGCGCCTCGGTCTGGTTGATGATGATGTAGCCGCCCGACTTCAACGTCACATGGGGCTGCACCAGCTTTTCCAGCTGGGATTCCATACCCTGTCGCGAGAAGATCGGCGTCGGGTCGCGGTAGGGCTGAACGACCTTCGCCTGACTGGGCATCAACATCCGCATGAAGTCCTTGGCTTCGCGGTAGCCGGTCTCGCCGGAGACGAGAATCTGGTCGATGTCCTTGTTGTAGAGGTCGCGGATCGAGCGCTTGATCAGGCTGCCTTCCTCGTAGACGAGGGACGGCGCGATCGAGGAGAGTGTGACGGTGCGCACCGTCTCCCACAGGCGCATCAGATATTCGTAGTCGCGCTTGACCTCGGGCTTGGTGCGGTTGGCGCCCGCCGTGCGCAGGATGATTCCCATGCCGCGCGGCACGTCGAGATCGCGCACCACGTCCTTCAACCGTTTGCGGTCGGCGGCATTGGTGATCTTGCGCGAGATACCGCCGCCCCGGGCGGTGTTCGGCATCAGGACCGAATAGCGACCGGCAAGCGACAGATAGGTGGTCAGCGCCGCGCCCTTGTTGCCGCGCTCTTCCTTGACGACCTGGACAAGCAGAATCTGGCGGCGTTTGATGACCTCCTGGATCTTGTACTGGCGGCGCGGGCGGCTCTGGCGGACCGGAACCTCCTCCATTGCGTCCTCGGAGCCGATCTGGTCGATGTCCTCGGGGCGCTCGGCTTTGTCGCCGCCGCTGTGTTCGCCGTCTTCGGAGGAGCGGCGGCCGCCTCGCGATCTGCGACTGCGACGGCCGTTGGAGGAGCGGGCGCGGGTCGGACGGTCTTCGCCGTCATCGCTCTCGCCTTCATTCTCGGCGTCGTCGTCGCGATCGCGGCTGTCGTCCTCGGCGCGGTCCTCCGTGTCGTCGGTTGAATCAACGGCGGATGAGCCGTCTGAGTTTGCGTCCTCGGAGTTCGCATCCTCGGCGTCGGAACCACCACCTTCGGCGCGGCGCTTGCGGCGCGAGCGGCGAGCGACAGGCGCCTCGTCGGACTCGCCGGAATCCGAATTGCTTTCGGGTTCGCCGTCGCCGTCTTCACCGAGGTTGTCGACCGATTCGGAGACGCTGTCGTCCTTTTCGTCGCGGCGCTCGGCAGCGCGTGAGGACGCGGCCTGACGTTCTCCAGCCTTGGCGGCGTGTCGGTCGTTTTCCTCTTCCTCTTCCTTGGCGCGCAGGAGGTCTTCCTCGATCAGCGCCTGCCGATCAGCCTTTGGAATCTGGTAATAGTCGGGATGGATTTCGCTGAAGGCGAGGAAACCGTGGCGGTTGCCGCCATATTCGATGAAGGCGGCCTGGAGCGAGGGTTCGACCCGCGTCACCTTCGCCAGATAGATGTTTCCCTTGAGCTGCTTCTTGTGTTCCGATTCGAAATCAAACTCTTCGACGCGGTTACCGCGGACGACGACGACGCGCGTCTCTTCCTGGTGGGACGCGTCGATCAGCATTTTGTTGGCCATGGATGAACTCCCGGGCGCTCGCGGGCGATCGCAACGGGGCTCTATCAGCCGATGCGTCGGGGATCGGGCGCGAGCCCGTAAAGGCCGGGACCCGTCGCCATGGGGTCGCACGTGCCAAAACCCCAGCGGCCCGAATGGTCCGGCTGGAGGAGTTAGGGCTTAATGCGGCGTCTGGCGACAAGATCGGGACCTGTAGACAATCTGGATGGCCGCAAGGGCGACCGATGAAGAGCGCGGTGATTCGGCTGGTGTAAGGAGCTGCCCGCGTCGTTTGAGGCAAGCGCTGGGCAAACGACCCGGCGTCGACCTGAATTCTGTTTGGAGACCCGATGGCCGGCACGATGTCGCCGGATCGTCGTGAAGGCGTCACTCGTGCAGCACACCTGAGTGTCCTGCGGCAGCGCTTCCATCGACTGGGCAACGGTGCTTTACGACCTGTCACCTTCAGCCTCTGAATCGCTTTTATGACGGTCGGTGCCAAGACACAAGGGCAGCCGGTCCAGCGAAGCAGCCAGGGGCGCGGCGTCCTAAAGGCCGGGGCAAGCTTGACGGTTTGGCGACCGCGAGACGGAAGGCGCGTACGTCCCGACCAAGCGGGACACGTGTTTTTTGCAGCCGCGCGATCGGAATCATGCGATGCGCCGCAGTGTGATCACGATGCGGGTCTATGTTGGAGATGAGGGGTCGCTTCGAAACAATCGCTGCGGTCGAGATGGGATCGGGATCGAAAGTGCTTGGGCTCAGATCGCCTAAGCTCACCGATCTTGCCGGTTCCGGCAATTTTTGGGGTTGCGATTCGTGGCGGCGGGTCAGAGGGATTTGAGATTCTTTGGATGGGACGTGAGGCGTTTGCAGACGCTGGCGGTAGCCGTTGTTTTGGGGGTTGTGTCCTTGTCGGTCGCGCCCGCTATTGCCGATGACGAGGTCATCACCGCCTATGCCCAGACGGTTTTGCCTGACGGCTTCACTGCCGACTTCACGCTGAGCGGCGCGCCGAAGACGCGGCTCCTGCGATTGGTCAATCCCGACCGGATCGCCGTCGATTTCGAAAACGCGCTTCCCGCCGCCAAGCTCGAGGAGCCGTCAGCGAACGCCATCGTCGACGGCCTGCGCCACGGTCTCGTCTCGGCGGACCGTTACCGGGTGATCTACCGCCTGAAGGAAAGCGCGACGGCGCGGATCGAGACCCGCCAAACCGACGGGCACACCGTCGTCTCGTTGATCGTCAGCAAATCCAGATCACCGGCGAAGGGTGAAGCGCCTGCGCTCGCCTTCAATGCGTCGGACGCCAAGACACCTGACAAAGCAACCGCGTCGCCGGCCATCGTTCCGCTGACCCGACGGCCATTGAAGATCGTTATCGATCCCGGCCATGGCGGCGTTGACAACGGCGCGGTGTCCAAATCCGGCACGCGTGAGAAGGACATCAATCTCGCCATCGGCAAGGATCTGCGCGACGCATTGAATGCGACGGGCAACATCGATGTCGTAATGACCCGCGACAACGACACCTTCATTCCGCTCGAAGAGCGCTCGGCGATCGGTCGGCGCGAGAAGGCCGATTTGTTTATTTCTCTCCATGCCGATTCGATTCGCTACCCCTCGCTGCGCGGGGCGACCGTCTACACGCTTTCGGAAAACGCCTCCGACGCCCTGTCGCGGCAGATCGCGGCGTCGGAAAACGCGGCCGACCGCTTTGCCGGCCCGGAATGGCAGAACGACAAGCCGGACGTGTTCGACATTTTGATCGACCTCACCCGTCGCGAAACGGTGAGCTTTTCGGAGCATTTTGCCTCTTCGCTGGTCGCGGACCTGTCCAAGAGCGACATCCGACTGATCACCCGACCCAAGCGCGCGGCCGGTTTTCGCGTTCTCAAGGCGCCGGACGTGCCCTCGGTGCTGGTGGAAATGGGGTTTCTGTCGAACCCGAAGGACGAAAAGCTCTTGCGGGACGACAAGTGGCGCGGCCGGATCGCGGCCACGATCGGCCGGGCCGTTCTCGATTTCTTCCGGGGGAAAGCTGCGGAAAAGGCTGCGGCGGCAAGATAGGGCCACCGCGCTCCCGTTAATATGTGGTAAATCGACAACGCTCGTGGCAATTGCGGTTCGCGAGGCCAAGCGTTTTCATGGGGTTGCCGCATTCGTCGCGCACTTGCCATATCGTTCGAAGAACTGTCCGCGAGGACGGATCGTAGGGCTTTGGCCCTTGTATTGAGTTTGCGTGTCCGAGGCGCGGTGGTGCTGGCGGATCCATTGGGACCGAGCCGGGTAGCGCCGGCAGGGACGGAGTTTCGATGATCAGATTGCTTGGCTACTTCTTCGGCATCGGCGCCGTCGCCTTCCTCATCGTGGCGGGCGGCCTGGCCTGGTACGTCGAGAAGACCTCCGAGGAACTGCCGGATTATCAGGTGCTGGCCAATTACGAACCGCCGGTGATGACCCGCGTGCATGCCGCTGACGGATCGCTGATGGCCGAATACGCCAAGCAGCGGCGCCTTTTCCTGCCGATCCAGGCCATTCCGGATCTCGTCAAGAACGCCTTTCTGTCGGCCGAGGACAAGAATTTCTACAATCATCCCGGCGTCGACGTCGAAGGCATTGCACGTGCCGTCGTGGTGCTCGCCAAGGGCGGCCGCATGCAGGGTGCCTCGACCATCACCCAGCAGGTCGCCAAGAACTTCCTGCTCACCAACGAGCGTACCTTCGATCGCAAGATCAAGGAGGCGATCCTGTCGCTTCGAATCGAGCAGGCCTATTCCAAGGACAAGATCCTCGAGCTCTACCTGAACGAGATCTACCTCGGCATGGGCTCTTACGGCATCGCGGCCGCTTCGCTCGCCTATTTCGACAAGCCGGTCAGCGAGCTGACCATCGAGGAGGCGGCCTATCTCGCGGCACTGCCGAAGGCGCCCGAAAACTACAATCCCTATCGCGACAAGGACAAAGCGACGGAGCGGCGCAACTGGGTCATCGATCAGATGGCCACCAACGGCTACATCAAGGCGTCCGCCGCCGAAGCCGCGCAGCAGAAGCTGCTGACCGTCACCAACCGCGACCAGAATCTCCAGACCACCGGCGAATTCTTCACCGAGGACGTGCGCCGAGAGATCATCGCCCGCTACGGCGTCAATTCGCTCTACGAGGGTGGCCTGTCGGTCCGCACGACGCTGAATCCGGCGCTGCAGACCGAGGCCCGCAAGGCGCTGAGGCATGGCCTCGTGGTCTTCGACGAGGCGCGCGGCTGGCGCGGTCCCGTCGATCATATCGACATCGGCGGCGATTGGGGGCCGGCACTCGGCAAGGTCGAGGCGTTCTCCGATGTGCGCGAGTGGCGTCTGGCGGTCGTGCTGGCCGCCGAATCCAACCGCGTCAGCATCGGCCTGCAGCCGAGACGCCAGGCGTCCGGTGCGCTGGATTCCACCCGCGACATCGGCACCGTCGATCAGTCCGACATGAAATGGGCGATGCGCCTCAACACCAAAGAGCGCAACGGCACGGTCCGTTCCGTCTCCGACGTTCTGTCGCGCGGCGACGTCGTCTATGTCGAAAAGACCGAAGACGGCGGCTACAGGCTGCGTCAGCCGCCGAAGGTACAAGGTGCGCTGGTTTCGATGGAGCCCAAGACCGGCCGCGTCGTGGCGATGGTCGGCGGCTTCTCCTTCGCCCAGTCGGAGTTCAACCGCGCGAGCCAAGCCTATCGTCAGCCGGGTTCATCCTTCAAACCTTTCGTCTACGCCACGGCGCTCGACAACGGCTACACGCCGGCTTCGGTGATTCTCGACGCGCCGATCTCGCTGCCTGACGGCAATGGCGGCGTCTGGTCGCCGTCGAACTACGGCAACGAAGGCAGCGCCGGTCCGTCGACGCTGCGCCGCGGCATCGAACAGAGCCGCAATTTGATGACCGTGCGTCTCGCCAAGGACATGGGCATGAAGCTGGTCGCGCAATATGCCGAGCGCTTCGGCATCTACGACCATCTCGCGCCTTATCTGCCGATGGCGCTGGGTGCCGGCGAGACGACCGTTCTGCGCATGGCGTCGGCCTATTCGGTGCTGGCCAATGGCGGCCGCTCGATCGAGCCGTCGCTGATCGACCGCATCCAGGACCGTTACGGACGCACGATCTACAAGCATGACCAGCGCAAATGCCCGAACTGCAATGCCCAGAGTTATGACGGGCAGGCCGAGCCGCCGCTGGAGGACGAGCGCGACCAGGTGCTCGACCCGATGACGGCCTACCAGATCACTTCGATGATGGAAGGCGTCGTCCAGCGCGGCACCGCGACGAGGGTCAAGGCTCTCGGTCGCCCGATCGCCGGCAAGACCGGCACCACCAACGACGAGAAGGATGTCTGGTTCGTCGGCTTCACGCCCGACCTCGTGACCGGCGTCTACATCGGCTACGACACCCCATCGAATCTCGGCCGCGGCGTTGCGGGCGGCAACACCGCCGCTCCGGTTTTCGTCGACTACATGAAGGACGCACTGGACGGCGTACCAATCGTCGACTTCAAGCCGCCCGAAGGCATGGAGTTGATCGCGGTCAATCGCAAGACCGGCATGCGCGCCGGCAAGGGCGACCCGAACGCCATCATCGAGGCGTTCAAGCCCGGCACCGGCCCGTCCGACAGCTACACCGTCATCGGCGACGACCAGGTGGCCTCGGGTAGCAGCGTCGGCACCGGCCGGGTGTCGAATCAGGCCGAGCAGGCGATCAGCCAGGGCGCCGGCGGCCTGTTCTAGCCAAGCTGGCGGTGTCTGGTTATACGTTCCGACATTCAGAAGAGGGCGGGCCGCGGGACCCGCCCTTTGCGTTGACGGCGGCTTGCATCCGCCGCGACGAAACTTCAGCGCATGAAAAGGAGATGACGGCATGCGGGCCGAAATCGAAAATCTGGTCGACGAAATCAGGCAGGCCATAAGCCTGCTGAGGAGGCATCTTTGACTGGGAACCATCCCTCAGGCGCCTCGACCTTCTGAACAACAAGGCGGAAGACCCTTCCATCTGGAACGATCCCGCCGAAGCCCAGAGGATGATGCAGGAGCGCCAGCACCTCGAAACCGCTATCGGCGCGGTGAAGCGGCTCGACCAGGCTCTGTCCGACAACATCGAACTCATCGCCATGGGCGAGGACGAGAAGGATCCGGAGATCATTCAGGAGGCCGAGGCCGCGATCCGCGAGATCAAGGCCGAAACCGACCGTCGGCAGATTGATACGCTTCTATCGGGCGAAGCCGATCAGAACGACACCTATGTCGAGGTGCATTCGGGAGCTGGCGGCACCGAAAGTCAGGATTGGGCCTCGATGCTCCTGCGCATGTACACGCGCTGGGCCGACCGCTCGAAGTTCAAGATCGAGGTTCTGGAAGAGCATTCCGGTGAAGAGGCCGGCATCAAATCGGCGACCATCCTGATCAAGGGTCACAATGCCTATGGGCGGATGAAGGTCGAATCGGGCGTTCACCGCCTGGTGCGCATCTCGCCCTATGACAGCGCGGCGCGCCGGCATACGTCCTTCGCATCGGTCTGGGTCTATCCGGTCGTCGACGACACGATCGACATCGACGTCAACGAGGGCGACGTGCGCATCGACACCTATCGCGCTTCGGGCGCCGGCGGCCAGCACGTCAACACGACCGATTCGGCGGTGCGCATTACGCATCTCAAGACCGGCATCGTGGTGCAGTGCCAGGCGGAACGCTCGCAGCACAAGAACCGGGCGACCGCCTGGAACATGCTGCGCGCGCGCCTCTACGAAGCCGAGCTCGAGAAACGCGAGGCGGCCGCCAGCGCCGAAGCCGCATCCAAGACGGAAATCGGCTGGGGCCACCAGATCCGGTCCTACGTCCTGCAGCCCTATCAGCTGGTCAAGGATCTGCGGACCGGCATCGAGTCGACGTCGCCGCAGGACATTCTCGATGGCGAACTCGACGAGTTCATGGAGGGGGCGCTGGCCCAGCGCGTCCACGGCGGCGAAGTCAATGTCGAAGACATCGACTGATCGTTCGCTGACCGGACATCATCCAAAGTGCGAAAGGCCGGCGAGGGCATCTGCTCCCGCCGGCCTTTCGCACTTTGGATGGGGTTATGACCGGGACGCGTCGTCACTCAGCCGAGCGACGCGATGCGGGTGCCGATCCGGTAGAATCGTGTCGGGTCGATCGCCTGCCCGTCGATGCGGACTTCGTAGTGGAGGTGCGGCCCGGTCGAACGTCCGGTGGAGCCGACGGCGCCGATCGCAGCGCCCCTTCCGAGCTTGTCGCCGACCGAGACGTCGATGTGCGACATGTGGCCGTAGCGGGTGGTGACGCCGTGACCGTGATTGATCTCGACCATATTGCCGTAGCCGCCCATCGGGCCGGCATGGATGACGGTGCCAGTCGCCTCGATGGTGATCGGCCGACCGCGGGGCACGGCGTAGTCGATGCCGGAGTGAAGCGCCGAACGGCCGAGGAACGGGTCCCGGCGAATCCCGAAGGTGCTGGAAATCGCATCATGCGGCATCGGCTCGGCCAGAGGCAGCGTATCGACAACGCTCTGGACCTTCTGAAGAGCGTCCAGCGCGTCGTCGAGCTCGGCGTAGGAATTGTCGAAATCGAGCCCGGCAGACGGACGATAGGATGCCGGCACGGGTTCATAGGGACCTCCTTCCGCCTTCTCCGTGTTCGAGGACGGGATGCGAATACCCACCGCTTCGACCGCCGAGGCGATCTTCACGGCGCGGCTGCGGGCGGTTTGGGCAAGCCGCTGAAGGTGGAACACCTGATCGATTTCAGCCTTGCCGATGGCCTTGCCGATGGCGTCGATGGTTTGTGCCGACAGGCCGGCGTGCCGTTCCCCCGTCTGGCCGGACGTCGAAGCGGTTGCCGCGCTCGCCCCGGACGCACTCCTGCCGATGTCGATCGAACCGGTGCGGATCGGGTCGGTTGTCTGGGAGGCCTCCGGGCCGAAGGCCGGAAAGGTCGAATGGAGCGGTTGTGGCGCGAAGGCGAGGGCGCCCGAAGCGACAGGCGGTTCGCCCGCCTCCGCGGCTTTGGCATGGACCGGCGGCGCAGCCGCACTCGCGGTGCCCGATGCCGCGCCATCATCGACGCTGTCGAGCGGACCCGAAGCCTCCGTGACGGCGCCGCCGTCGTCGAAGCGTGGATTGCTCGTCGGGATCGGGACCCGGCTCGCAAGCAGCCCGGTGTCGCGGGCGCGGTCGAGCAGCGGGCGCAGCTTGTCGTAGCGGGCGGAGAGCTCTTCCTGCTGGCCGAGCAGCACGTCGACCTTGGTCTCGACCATCTTCTCCGACAGAAACTGTCGGCTGGTCGCGCGGTCGAGCTGATCGCGAAGTGCGGCGATACGCTTTTCGTAGCCGTCGCGCTCGTGCCATTGCCTGGCGGCGATCTCGAGCGTGCCGTCACTTTGCAGCGCAAAGACGGCGGGAACCGAGAGGCAGGCGACCATCAGCGTCGTCGCGAGCGCCGAACCGGCGACAAGGGCACGGGTACCGATGGTGAAATGGCGGAACCGCTCCCCCTTGGCGATGATGACGGTATGCGGAACGCGCTTGGGTCCGAAGGTCTGTCGGTGCTTGTCGGTTGCCATCGCGTCGGTCCTGTCCGGTCGAGGCGTGAGGCCTCTCCTGATCGACGGCGATTAGACTTGCTTAAGGTTAACGTTTTCTTGAATGCCGCATTTTCGGCACGTCCTGTACCGAAGATGGATGATACGCAATTGTGAATACCGGTGTTCCGGGTCGATCATGCGCGACGAGAAAACGAGGGCGTGTCGACGCCCCGGACTTCGACAGGCTTTCTGTCGATATCGGCTTGCCATTGCCGCTCGGTTCGATCAGGCGCCGCCGGCCCCGACCGAGAGCGGCGAGAGCGAACGGTAAAAGGTCGGAGTCAGACCGGCCTCGGCTCGGGCACGATCGTTGAACGGCGGCTTGACGTCGCCGCGAAAGCAACTGCGAACCAGCTCCTGGAAACGCTCGGCGGGATTGACCCTTGCCCTTGCACACAGGAAACGGAACCACTTGGCGCCGATCGCCACGTGTTTTTTCTCGTCGTGATAGATGATCTTCAGGATCGCTGCCGTGTCGGTGTCGCCGACCGTGTTGAGCTTCTCCAACAGTGACGGCGTCACGTCGAGACCACGAGCTTCGAGGATCAGTGGCACGATGGCAAGCCGCGCCCCGAGATCGTGGGCGGTCACTTCGACCGCCTGCCAGAGCCCGTCATGGGCGGGCAGGGCGCCGTAGTGCGAGCCGAGATCCTTGAGACGCTTCGACAGGAGGCCGAAATGCTTGGCCTCTTCCAGCGCTACAGTCATCCAGCCGTCGAAGAACGATCGGGGCACCCGCTCGTTCGCAAAGCGCGCGACGATGTCGAGGGCGAGATCGATGGCATTGAGTTCGATATGGGCCAGCGCATGGATCATCGAAATACGTCCGGCCTCCGAATGCACCGAGCGCCGCTTCACCGTGCGCGGCGAGACGAGGTCGGGCTTTTCGGGTCGACCCGGCCGCGACGGCAAGGCAGGATCGTGCGGTGAGTGCAGGCCGATCCGGCGGCCGAACCAGAGCCGGCAGGCCAGGTTGGTTCTGGCCACCTTCTCGTCGAGATCGACCGCGAGCAAAGCCTCGATCGCGGCCTGGCGCAGCGTCGCCGGGGGACGGCCTTCAGTCCGCAGCAAAGCCGGTTCTGTGGCGGAAGCCCGGCCTCGGATAAAGGAGCCGGACGCCGCCATGCCTGCATCGTCGCGTTCATGCGTCACAGTCAGGCGACCATCTCCCTGGCAGCCGTCAGCACTTCCTCGGCGTGGCCCGGCACTTTCACCTTGGACCACAGCCGCGCGATCCTGCCATCGGTGCCGATCAGCGCCGTCGTGCGCTCGACGCCCATATAGGTGCGTCCGTACATTGATTTCTCGACCCAGACGCCGAAAGCCGAAATCAACGCCTTCTCCTCGTCCGAAAGCAGTCTTACGGCAAGGTCGTGCTTGTCGCGGAACTTGCCGTGCTTCTTGACCGGATCGGGCGAGATCCCGAAAACCGCAACGCCTGCCTTGTCGAAATCGTCCTTTAGTCGCGTGAAATCGACAGCCTCGAGCGTGCAACCTGACGTATCGTCCTTGGGATAGAAATAGAGGACAAACGGCTTGCCCTTCACATCGCTTGAAGAAACGGTTTCGCCGCGGTCATCCGGCAGGCTGAATTCGGGACATGAATCACCTTTGTCGAGGGCTTTGGTCGCGTCTGTCATGGGGCAGTCCTTCGATGAATGGGGCCGGTTCGAGCGGTCATCACGCAGGTGGGTCGTTGAAACCTGCCCTGGTTCGGCGGAAAGGCCACCTTGGCAGGTGACGTCACCGCTGTGCGGCAATGTCGGCCGTCACGCGGATCGGTCAAGCCCGTTCGATATCATCGACGCCGCGGGTCGTCAGGATCGGCACGTCACGACTGCCGTCCCACGAAAGCGTCAGCCGTGAGGTCGACGCTGAAATGGGCGCTGCTGGCCGCCGGTATCGTTGTCGGTGTGCCGATTGCCGCCATCGGCGGCGCGATCGCCTATCTGTCGACGGAGAGTGGCCAGGCGCTGCTGCATCGTCAGACGGAGCGTATCGCCGGGGCGACGCTCGGGCCACATATTTCAGTCGCGATCGGTCGCCAGTCGCTCTCGCTGGCGCAGTTTCCGCGCCTCGGCGTCGATCTCGGCAATCTGACCGTGCGCGGCAAACGCTCCGGCATCGTGCTCGCCACTGTCGGCTCCGTCGAACTCGGGCTTTCGCTCGATCGGCTGATCGCCGGCGACGTCGCGGTCGATCGGTTGTCGGTCGACACGGTGCGCCTCGATCGGCGGCTTGCCATGAGCTTCCACTCGGAAAAGCCCTTTGCGCCGAACGACGTTTTCAGCGGCCTCGACGGCGCATTCGATTCGCTCGACCGCATCGGTCTGAAGCAGTTGGCCGTCAACGATGTCGCCATGCGCGACGGACCTCCGGCGGATCGGATAGCATCACTGCGCCTTGTCCGCGAAAAGCCCGGCGGTTACGCGATTCGCGGACGGGCGGAGGGTTTGGGTCGGGTTCTCAACGCGGCAGGCAGCGCGCAGCTCGACCTTGCGACTCGACGGCTCGCGACTCTCAACATCGGTACCGATCCGATCGATTTCGGTTCGGACATGAAGTTGGCCAAACCCGGCCAGGCCGCCACGCGCATCGCCGTGCCGACACGTATCGAATTCGCGCTGGGGCCGGCATCCGAAAGCAGCCCGGTCGTGCGACGGGTCTCGGCGACCCTTTATGCCGAGCCGACGGAGACGGCCGAGTCCGGGACCTTCGATCCGGGCGCGGCGCGTGTTGCCGTCTCGCTTTTCGAGGACACCACCGATCTCGTCGTCGACAACGGGCTTCTCGACTATGGCGGCATCGACGCGCGCTTTACCGGCAAGGCGGCGCTCGTGCCGGACGATCGGGGCTTTTATTCTTTCGCTCTCCAAACCTCGAAGCTTTCCTCGGCGATCTTTCGCGGCGCCGAGGCGCCGGTGGAGGCGGCATTCGAACTCGCCGGCCGGCTCGATGGCGCAAAGGGCGCGTTGGACGTCGACAAGCTGACGTTGACGACCGGCAGCGGCGCGCTGGAGGCCGAGGCCGGCGTCGATGGTCATGCGGCCGACGATCGTGTCACGCTGACGCTCAAATCCCACGGTCTTGCGGCTGGGGATGTCTTGGCCTTCTGGCCTTTCTTCATTGCACCCGATGCGCGCGAATGGGCGCTGGCGAACCTTGAGAAAACCGGTGCAGTGAGGTCCGCCAGTTTCGACGCGGCGATGACGCTCGGACGACTCGGCGAGATCGTCGGTCCCGATGTGACGCCGACAAAGGACGAGATCCATTTTACCTTCGACTTCGAACAGGTCGGTTTTGCTGCCATCGGGGATCTTCCGGGTGCCCGGGATGTGGCCGGCCATCTGGACTATCGTGCCGGCAAGACGGCGATTTCCGTCGCATCGGCGCGTTTTGCCGATACGCCGGGGATCTCGGTTCTGCCGTCCAGCGTCGATTTCGAGAAGACGGTGGACGGCGTCGTCGCTTCGCTGTCGCTGAATGTCCGGGGCGACGCCTCAACGCTGCTCGCCGTCGCCGACCGCGACCCGATCGAAGCCCTGCGCTCGATCGATTTTGCGGCAAAGGATTTCAACGGCGCGGTGAAGATCGGCATCGGCGCCGCCATCCACCTCGGCGAGGGCTCACGCAAGAGCCGTCTCGACGCCTGGTCGGTGGTCGCCGACCTCGACGGCGTCGACGTGCGCAGGCCGGTCGAGGGGCGGCGGATCTCCGATGTCAAAGGCACCGTCGATCTCGCCGCGGGCGTTGCCATCGGCAAGGTCACGGCCAACGTCAATGGCATCGACACCGCGATCGAGTTTACCCAACCGATCGGCGATGCGCCCGTCGGAACGTCGTCGCTTGTCGCAACAGCCAATGCGAGCAGTCTCGAACTCCACAAAGCCTTTCCGGGACTTGCCGGCCTTGTCGACGGCCCGGTCCAAGCCAGGCTCACACGTGACGCCAAGGGAATACATGTCGCAGTCGGGCTGGATGCGGCCAGGCTGACCGTTCCGGCGATCGGCTGGACCAAGGGTGAGGGTGTTCCGGCAGATCTGACCTTCGATCTCGTCAACCGGGAGGAGGGCGTCGAACTCGACCGCATGCGCTTGAAGGGCGACGGCTTTGCGGCCGAGGGTTCGCTGGTGGCGGACGGTAAGGGTCTTAAAAGTCTGGCGCTGGATAAGGCCGGCCTCAACCGCGGCGACGATTTCAACGCCAGGATCGTGCGGGGCGAAGGCGGCGCGCTTGCCGTGGATGTCGGCGGGGCGAGCCTGGACGTGCGGGCGCTGCTCGCCCAGCTGAAAAGCGGCACGGGCGGGGCTTTGCATTCAGACGGGTCCGCGCCGTCGTCGCCGAAGATCGACGCCAAGGTTGCAGTCTCACGCCTCACCGGTTTCTCCGGCGAGACGCTGAGCGACGCCCGGATCGCCTACTCGAACGGCGGCGGTCAGCCCCTCGGCCTCAAGGCCGCCGCGATAACCGTTGCGGGCCACCCCATTCAACTCGCCATCGGCGCCTCAAACGGCCGGCGCAAGATGCGGCTGACGACGCAGGATGCGGGTTCGCTCCTGCGATTTTCAGGGTTTTATCCACGGCTTTCGGGCGGCTCTCTCCAGCTCGATCTCGCAGGCCCGTCGGGCAATGCCGGCAAAGGACGCGTCGGCGGTTCATTGTCGCTGCAACGCTTCGCAATCGTCGACGAACCGCGGCTGGCAAGCCTCGTCGGCAGCGACGGACGCTCCGGTCTCGCCGGTGCCGTCGGCAAGCGCTTCGACACCTCCCGCGCGAACTTCGACATCGCGTCGGTGCATCTTCTCTGGGACGGCAAGACGCTGCTGGCCGAGGATGGCATCCTGCGCGGTCCGATCTTCGGATCGAGCTTCGAAGGTGTCCTCTATGGTTCCGGTGGCACCATCGATATCAGCGGCGCTTTCATGCCGGCTTATCGAATCAACCGTCTGTTCGGCGCCATTCCGCTTGTCGGCGGCATCCTCGGCAATGGCGACGAAGGCGGCCTGATCGGCATCACCTATCGCCTGTCGGGCGCGCTTGCCGACCCGACGCTGATCATCAACCCGATCTCGGCTATCGCGCCCGGCATTTTCAGGCGCATCTTCGAGTATTGAGCCTGGATTCCGGTCCCAACCGTCAGGCCGTGGGCTTCACCAGCACATGCTTCTTGCGGCCCACCGAGAGCTTGACGACGCCGTCGACCAGCGCGTCGCGGCCGAGTGTGAGACGGTCGTCGGAGACTGCTTCGTCATTGACCTTGACGGCACCGCCCTTCACGTGGCGGCGCGCCTCGCCATTCGAGCCTGCAAGCCCAGCGGCAACGAGAAGGCCGAGGAGGCCCATGCCGTCGAGGAATTCGGCTTCCGAGACCCCGATGGTCGGCAGCGTGTCTGCGAGCGACCCTTCCTCGAAGGTTTTTCGAGCAGTTTCAGCCGCCTCGTCGGCGGCTTCACGGCCGTGGACGATGGTTGTCGCCTCGGTTGCCAGGATCTTCTTCGCCTCGTTGATCTCCGAACCACCCAAGGCTTCGAGCCTTGCGATTTCGGTCAGCGACAGGCGCGTGAAGATCTTCAGGAAACGCCCCACATCGGCGTCCTCGGTGTTGCGCCAGTATTGCCAGAAATCATATGGGCTGAAATCATCCTCGTTCAGCCAGACCGCGCCTGTCGCGCTTTTTCCCATCTTGGCGCCGGACGACGTGGTCAGCAACGGGGTCGTCAGCGCGTAAAGCTGCGGAGTGCCCATGCGATGGCCTAGATCGACGCCGTTGATGATGTTGCCCCACTGATCCGAGCCGCCCATCTGCAGTTTGCAGCCGTGACGGCGGCTCAATTCGACGAAGTCGTAGCCCTGCATGATCATGTAGTTGAACTCGAGGAACGACAGCGACTGCTCGCGGTCGAGGCGCAGCTTGACCGAATCGAAGGAGAGCATGCGATTGACCGAAAAATGCCGACCGACATCGCGCAGGAACTCGACATAGTTCAGCTTCATCAACCAGTCGGCATTGTTGACCACCATTGCATCGGTCGGTCCATTGCCGAATTTGAGGATGCGCGCGAAGATTCGTTTGATGCCGGCGATGTTTGCTTCGATCGCCTCCGGCGTCAGCAGCTTACGCTGCTCGTCGCGGAACGAAGGATCGCCTACCATCGAGGTGCCGCCACCCATTAACGCGATTGGTCGGTGGCCGGTCTCCTGCAGCCAGTAGAGCATGGTTGCGGAAATCAGGTTGCCGATGTGCAGGCTCGTTGCCGTCGCGTCGTATCCGACATAGGCGGTTACGGTCTCGGTGCGGAACAGCTTGTCGAGACCGGTCTCGTCGGACATTTGATGGATGAAGCCGCGCTGGCTCAACGTGCGCAGAAACTCTGACTTGAAGCCGCTCATCGAATAATGGTCCTGTGTCGTCTTCGCCGACGTCGCGTCGGCGCGAAACTTCCGTTGGCTGCGGTTTATCAGCCCTGACGGACATTTCCAGTTGCGGAGCCGAATTTGCCTGAGACCGCCGTGAATGTTGCCTCCGACGCTCGCCTGGCTGCGAAGCCGGTCGAACCGATGCGCGCCATCGGCCTGATGAGCGGCACCTCGCTCGACGGCATCGACGTTGCACTTCTCGACACCGACGGCGAGGCCAACGTCACCCGGGGTCCGGCGCGGGTCTATGCCTACGATGCAGCGTTTCGCCGCCGGCTCGCCGAGGCACTCGAGGTGGCGAAGGTGATCGTGTCGCGCACCGACAAGCCGGGCCATCTCGCCGACATCGAGCGCGAGCTGACGCTTCGCCATGCACAGGCCGTCGAGCGGTTCCTGACCGACTGCGCCATCGATCGCCTGAGCGTCGATCTCGTTGGCTTTCATGGCCAGACCGTACTGCACCGGCCAGAGAAAGCGCTGACGGTTCAGCTCGGGGACGGCTCGCTGCTTGCCGAACGCCTCGGGCTGCCGGTCGTTCATGACATGCGCGCCGCCGACATGGAGGCGGGCGGGCAGGGCGCGCCGCTGGTGCCCGCCTATCATCAGGCGTTGGCGGCCAACATCGCCGCTGAGTATCGGGCCCTGCCGGTGGTGTTCGTCAACATAGGCGGCATTTCCAACGTCACCTATCTTGATGGCAAGAACGATCCGGTCGCCTTCGATTCGGGACCGGGCAACGCGCTGCTCGACCAATGGCTGGAGCGCGAGGCCGGTATTCCCTTCGACCAGGGTGGGGCCGTCGCCTCGGAAGGCGGCGTGCTGAAAGGCCTGTCCGAACGCTATCTCAATTCCGAATTCTTCGCCAAGCCGGCGCCCAAAAGCCTCGACCGGTTCGATTTTCCCGTGCCCGAATCATTCGCCGGAAGCCTGGAGGACGTGGCGCGCACGCTGTGTTTCGTCTCGGCTGAAGCGATCCTCAAGGCCGCGCGGCATTTCCCTCAAGCGCCAAAGCTCTGGATCGTCTGCGGTGGCGGGCGGCATCATCCGGCCATCATGGCCGATCTGGATGCCGGCGCGCACAAGGATGCGCAGGTGATCTCGGCGGAGAAGGCCGGCTTCGACGGCGACGCGATGGAGGCCGAGGCCTGGGCCTATCTCGCCGTGCGATCGAAGCGTGGCCTGCCACTCACATGGCCGACGACGACAGCGTGCAGGCAAGCGGTAACGGGAGGCGTGCTGACCGTGCCGGTTCCATTGCAACGGGCCGTCGAGTGCTAGAACCTCCCGTCAAATCGAAGGCCTTTCACCAACATGCACCACACATGAGCCGGAGTGAACCCAATATGTCCCAGCGCCGCGCCGTTACCATGACCGAAACCGGAGCGCCGGAGGTTTTGTCGGTCGTAACCGACAACATGCCGGCGCCGGGGCCGGGCGAAGTCCAACTGCGCCAGACGGCGATCGGTTTCAATTTCATCGACGTCTATCAGCGCCAAGGCCTTTATCCGCTTCCGCTGCCGACCGGGCTCGGCTTCGAGGCGGCGGGAATCGTCGAAAGCCTCGGCGATGGCGTGAAAAACTGGAAAATCGGCGACCGCGCCGCCTATATGAATGCCGGCGTTGGAGCCTATGCGGACCGCCGAAACGTGCCGGCGCACAAACTCGTCGCGATCGCGAACGATGTCAGCGACGAGGCCGCGGCGACGCTGCTCTTCAAAGGGCTGACCACGCAATATCTTCTGCGCAAGACGCACAAGGTGGAGGCCGGCGACCTGTTGCTGGTGCATTCGGCCACGGGCGGCGTCGGCCAGATTCTGACGCGCTGGGCGACGGCGCTGGGCGCTACGGTCGTCGGCACGACGACATCGCCGAAGAAGCGGCAGGCGGCGCTCGATGCCGGCTGCGTCGCGGTGGTCGAGACCAATGACGCCGCCTGGCCGGAGGCGTTTCTGGAGGCGACCGGCGGAAGGAAGGCGAGGGTGGTGTACGATGCGGTCGGGAAGGAAACGCTGATCGCTTCTCTCGACTGCGCCGCACCCTTCGGGCTGGTCGTCAGCTACGGCTCGGCGTCCGGCAAGGCGCCGCCCGTCGACGTCGAGCTTCTGAACAAGAAGGGCTGCCTTTATCTCACGCGGCCTTCGGTGTTTCCGCACAATGCCGATCCGGCGGTGTTTCGTGAAAACGCCGCCGATCTCTTCGACGCCATCGCCAAGGGGCATGTCGCGGTGGAGATCGGCCAGCGTTTCAAGCTTGACGATATCGTCGAGGCGCACCGCGCGGCGGAAGAGCGGCGTGCCAGCGGGGCCATCCTGATCACGCCGTAGCCCCGGCCTCTGCGCCTGCCTGCCGAGGTCGACGCAATATCGTTCGGTAGTCCATGGCCGGTGAAGCCGCCAGACGAAAGGCCGGGATCGCGTTTCACGATTTCGGCCTCTTTTGCTTGATCCTGTGGACTGTCTTCAGCGCAGGCGCTTCGGCCTCGGGTCGGACAGCTCGCCGGCCAGGCGCCTGTCCAGATAGTCGGCGCATTCGGCGATCAATCGCTCGGAATCGTCGGTGAAGAAATGGTTGGCACCTTCCATCGTGTTCTGGGTGATCACGATACCCTTCTGCGTCTTCAGCTTGTCGACGAGGACCTGCACGTCCTTGGGCGGCGCGACACGATCCTTGTCGCCGTGAATGATCAGACCCGAGGACGGGCAGGGTGCCAGGAACGAGAAGTCGTAGGTGTTGGGTTGCGGGGCGATCGACATGAAACCCTCGATCTCCGGGCGGCGCATCAGGAGCTGCATGCCGATCCAGGCGCCGAAGGAATAGCCGGCGACCCAGCACTGCTTGCTGTCGGGATGCAGGCTCTGCACCCAGTCGAGCGCCGAGGCGGCGTCGGAAAGTTCGCCCGAGCCGTGGTCGAATTCGCCCTGGCTGCGGCCGATACTGCGGAAATTGAAGCGCAGGGTGGTGAAGCCGCGTTCGACGAACATATAGAAGAGCTGGTAGACGATCTGATTGTTCATCGTACCGCCGAACCGCGGGTGCGGGTGCAGGACAATGGCGATCGGGGCGTTCTTCTCCTTGGCGGCCTGGTAGCGGCCTTCGAGCCGTCCGGCGGGTCCGGTGAAGATGACTTCGGGCATGAAATTCGTCCTTGTCGAGCGGCAAGCGATGCTCGGCGCGGCTCCTTGACGAAGCCAAACTGGGCTCGTACACTCCAGTTTAGAATAATTCAAAACTACGAGGCACGATCGAAAGCGCCTTGTAGTCCGTGCACTTGACGAAATTCAAGATTTTTGCGCTGGAGGCGTCCGAATTCGGATTTCCGGGCGCCGGATCGCCCCTCTTCGAACGCCAGAGCTGGACCCGACATGACGGGCAAAACCCGTATCTATCTCGACTACAACGCGACGGCGCCGCTGCTTCCGGCGGCGCGTGCGGCGTTCGTCGAGGGTCTGGATGCGGCGAACCCGTCCTCGGTCCACCAGGAGGGCCGGGCCGCCCGTGCGCTCGTCGAGACGGCACGGCGATCGGTCTCAGCGCTCGTTCAGGCGGACGCGGATCGTCTCGTCTTCACCAGCGGCGCCAGCGAGGCGGCGGCCACGCTCTTGTCGCAGGACTGGCTGATCAAGGGCGAGCCGGTGCGCTTTGCGAAGCTTGCGGTGCTCGACACCGACCATGCCTGCGTGCGCGATGGCGGCCATTTTGCGGCGGAGCATGTAACGCGGCTGCCGGTCGATAATGCGGGGGCCGCAAAGATCGATGTGCTGGTGCGGTGGGCCGAGGGCCTCGACGACGGCGAGAACGGGCTCCTGGCGGTCACCCACGGCAATTCGGAAACCGGCATCTTGCAGGACATCGAAGCGATCCGCTCGGCGATTGCCGGTCGCCCGGTGCGATTCGTCCTCGACGTGGTTCAAACGGCGGGGCGCCTGCCGCTGGATATCGGCGCGCTCGGCGCCGATGCGGTGCTCCTTTCAGGCCACAAACTGGGAGCGGCAAAGGGCGTAGGGGCGATAATTCTGGCCGATCCGCTGACCCGCCCGATGCCTCTCATGCGCGGCGGCGGCCAGGAAAAGGGCCGGCGCGCCGGTACCGAACCGGTCGCGGCCATCGCCAGCTTCGGCGCCGCGGCTCAGATCGCGCGGGCAATGCTGGGTGACGAGGCGACGCGACAGACCGTGCTGCGGGACCGGCTCGAGGACAGTCTGCGCGCGGCGCGACCGGACGCCGTGATCCTCGGTGCACGAAGCCCGCTGAGGCTGCCGAATACCGTCGCCATTGCCTTGCCGGGCCTCATGGCCGAGACCGCGCAGATGGCGCTCGATCTGGCCGGCTTTGCCGTTTCGGCGGGCTCGGCCTGCTCCTCCGGCAAGGTGGGGCGCAGTCACGTGATCGACGCGATGATCGCTGGCGGGCTCGACGAGGGGGCGGCCGATGGTGCGATCCGGGCAAGCTTCGGGCCTCGCACGACGGCGGACGAGATCGACCGCTTCGGCGAGACCTATGCCGCTCTCGCCGACAGGATCATCGCCCCGGTCGCGGCTTCGGCCGAAAGAAAGACTTGCGAGGCCAACCGACAGAACCGGGCGGCGTGAGAATTTGACGCTTGTGCGACGCGGTCGCGGGGCTAAAAACCCGAGATCATCGTCGCTAGATGACGGAGCAAGGCCGCAAGGCTTTGGTCAAGAATAAGAACCGACCACCGGACCTTGAATCCGGCGAGTATGGAGAATGGCAATGCCTGCAGTTCAGGACACGATCGACCAGGTCCGCAAGATCGATGTCGATCAGTACAAATACGGCTTCGAGACGCTCATCGAGATGGACGTCGCGCCCAAGGGCTTGAACGAAGCGATCATCAAGATGATCTCGGCCAAGAAGGGCGAGCCGCAATGGATGCTGGACTGGCGGCTGGAGGCGTTCGAGCGCTGGAAGACGATGGAGAGTCCGTCCTGGGCGCGCCTCGACTATCCTGAAATCGACTTCCAGGACATCCACTACTACGCCGCGCCGAAATCCATGAAGACTCTGTCTTCTCTCGACGAGGTCGATCCGGAGATCCTGCGTACCTACGAAAAGCTGGGTATCCCGCTGCGCGAGCAGGAGATTCTTGCCGGCGTCGTCAGGCCAGCGCCCGAGCCGACCTACGACGAGGACGGCAACGAGATGGCGCCGCGCGACACCCGTATCGCCGTCGACGCCGTGTTCGATTCCGTCTCGGTCGCCACGACCTTCAAGAAGGAGCTGCAAAAGGCCGGCGTGATCTTCATGCCGATCTCCGAGGCGATCCGCGAGCATCCCGAACTGGTGAAGAAGTATCTCGGCTCGGTCGTGCCGGTGTCCGACAACTATTTCGCCACGATGAACTCGGCGGTCTTCACCGATGGCTCCTTCGTCTACGTGCCGAAGGGCGTGCGCTGCCCGATGGAACTGTCGACCTATTTCCGCATCAACGAAAAGAACACCGGCCAGTTCGAGCGCACCCTGATCATTGCCGACGAGGGCTCGTACGTGTCCTATCTCGAAGGCTGCACAGCGCCGCAGCGCGACGAGAACCAGTTGCACGCGGCGGTCGTCGAACTGATCGCGCTGGACGACGCGCAGATCAAATATTCGACCGTCCAGAACTGGTATCCCGGCGATAAGGACGGCAAGGGCGGCATCTACAATTTCGTTACCAAGCGGGGCGACTGTCGTGGCAAGAACTCCAAGATCTCCTGGACGCAGGTCGAGACCGGTTCGGCGATCACCTGGAAGTACCCGTCCTGCATTTTGCGAGGCGACAACAGCCAGGGCGAGTTCTACTCGATCGCGGTCTCCAACGGCCGCCAGCAGATCGATTCGGGCACCAAGATGCTGCATCTCGGCAAGAACACGACGAGCCGGATCATTTCCAAGGGCATCTCGGCGGGCCGTTCCAACAACACCTATCGCGGCCAGGTTTCGGCCAACCGCAAGGCGACCAACGCCCGCAACTTCACCCAGTGCGACTCGCTGCTGATCGGCAACGACTGCGGCGCACACACGGTGCCCTATATCGAGGCGAAGAACGCCACGGCGCAGTTCGAGCACGAGGCGACGACGTCGAAGATCTCCGACGACCAGTTGTTCTACTGCATGCAGCGCGGCATCCCGGAGGAAGAGGCGATCGCCCTCATCGTCAACGGCTTCGTGCGCGACGTCATCCAGCAACTGCCGATGGAGTTCGCAGTCGAGGCGCAGAAGCTGATCGGGATTTCGCTGGAGGGAAGCGTGGGATGATCAAGAGAATCTGGCACGGCTTCACAACGCCTGAAAACGCGAGCGTTTACGAAAAGTTGCTCCGCTCGGAAGTCTCCAAGGGTATTGAAGAAATGTCGATCGCTGGACTCCGCAGGTTCGAGATGCTTCGTCGCGACTTCGGCGCGGAAGTCGAGTTCGTGACAATTATGGAATTTGAAACGCTGGACGACATCAAAGCTTTCGTCGGTGACGACTATGAACGGTGTTATGTGTCGCAGGCGGCCCGAGAAGTGTTGAAACGTTTCGACGAACGCTCCCAACACTACGATATTCTCGAAGCCCGCACTTACTGATTGCAGGAAATACAATGCTGGAAATCAAGAACCTTCACGCCCGCGTCGCCGATGAGGGCACCGAGATCCTTCGCGGCGTCGACCTGACGGTCAAGGACGGCGAGGTCGCGGCCATCATGGGGCCGAACGGCTCCGGCAAGTCGACGCTTTCCTACATTCTCGCCGGTCGGACGGACTATGAGGTGACCGAGGGCGACATCCTCTACAATGGTGAGTCCATTCTGGAGATGGACCCGGCCGAGCGCGCCGCAGCCGGCGTGTTCCTGGCCTTCCAGTATCCGCTGGAGATTCCGGGCGTCGCAACGATGACGTTCTTGAAGACGGCGCTCAATTCGCAGCGCAAGGCGCGTGGTGAGGCCGAACTGACGACCCCGGATTTGATGCGCCGGGTGAAGGCGGCGGCTGCCGACCTCAAGATCGACCCGTCCATGCTGAAGCGGCCGCTCAATGTCGGCTTTTCCGGCGGCGAGAAGAAGCGTGCCGAGATCCTGCAGATGGCGCTTCTGGAGCCGAAGCTCTGTGTCATGGACGAGACCGATTCCGGCCTCGACATCGATGCGCTGAAGATCGTCGCCGACGGCGTCAACGCGCTGCGTTCGGCGGAGCGCTCTTTCCTGGTGATCACCCATTACCAGCGGCTTCTGGACTACATCGTGCCGGACACCGTCCACGTCCTCTACAAGGGTCGGATCATCAGGACCGGCTCGAAGGAGCTGGCGCTGCAATTGGAGAACGAGGGCTACTCGCAGATCATCGACGAGGCGGCCTGATCATGTCGGTGCACCAGCTAAGACCCCGAACGCCGGCCGAGACGTCGCTGATCGAGCGCGCGGAAGGCGGCGGTTCCCAGGAGATCGCTGGTCTTCGCGCCGGCGCCATCGAGGCGCTGCGCCGCGACGGGTTGCCCACCCGCCGTGTCGAGGCGTGGCACTATACCGATCTGCGGGCACTGATGGGGCGTCTGCCGGAGACGGGCGCCGCGACCTCGGAAGACGGCGCAATGGTGTCGCCGCTGATCGCCGGGAGCCACGTGATCGACATTTCGGCGCCGGAGACTTTCCATGGTCTGGATGGCGTCAGCGTCGCCAAGCTCGACGAAGCGGCCGACTTTTCGTCGTCGCCCAACCATCTGGACCGGGCGATCGACACCGTCCGGCTGATGAATTCGGCTTTTGGTGCCCCGGCCGTTGCGGTCGACGTGTCAGCCGGCACTTCGCTGAACGCGCCGCTGGAACTGCGCACCGACACCGGCGCGCGCGCCCATGGTTTGACCCGCGTCACCGTCGGTGACGGCGCGTCCGTGACCATCGTCGAGCGGATCGAGGGCGAGGGCGGCTCGGGGCCTTCGACCGGCGTCTCGCATCTGACGGTCGGCGACGGAGCGCAGGTGTTCTGGATCGTCGATCAGGAAAAGGCCCTGTCGGCGGCCCATCTCGGCCAGTTGAACGTCACGATCGGCGCGGATGCCGTCTTCAAGATGTTCGTCCTCAATGCCGGCGGCGCGCTGGTGCGCTACGAGGTGCATGCCGAGACGCTTGGCGAGAACAGCGAGATCAAGATCCGCGGTGTCAATCTGATCGAGGCCGGCCAGCATATCGATGTGACGACGACCCTGCGCCACACCGTGCCGCACACGACCGCGACGGAGACGTTTCGCAATGTCGTCACCGGCGGCCACGGCGTCTTCCAGGGCATGATCAAGGTCTCGCGCGAGGCGCAGAAGACCGATGCCAAGATGGCCTGCAACACGCTGCTCTTGTCGGACGAGGGCGATTTTTCGGCCAAGCCCGAGCTCGAGATATTCGCCGACGACGTCCAGTGCGGCCATGGCGCGACGGCGGGTGAGATCAACGCCGAGCATCTGTTCTATCTGATGTCGCGCGGCATCCCGGAAAAGCCGGCGCGGGCGCTGCTCGTGAAGGCATTCGTCGCCGAGGTCGTGGAAGAACTGGAAGACGAGGTCGCTGGCGAAGCGCTGATGGGCCGCATTGACCGTTGGCTGGGCCGCGAGGGATGAAGGTCTCGCTCGACCATTGCGTGATCCATGTTTCGGATTGGCTGCGGTCGGGCGATTTCTACGCTCGGGTCCTCGGCGCCGAGCTGGTTAAGCGGCCGGTCGGCTTCGCGCTTCGCTTCGGCAAGCAGCAGCTCAACTGTCACGGTCCGGGACTCGATGCCCAGCCCGTGGCGAAGGTGCCGGTCATGCCCGGCAACAGCGATCTCTGCTTCCGCTGGCCCGGCCCGATCTCGGGCGCAATCGCCCATCTGGAGGCAGAGGGGATCGCGATCGAACTCGGTCCGGTTTCGCGTGAAGGCGCGCAGGGACCTGGCACGAGCGTTTATTTCCGCGATCCGGATGGGTCGCTTCTGGAGTTCATGTCCTATGCAGGCTGACGCGATGTCCCGCACGGCCGAGACGGTCGACACAATAGAAGCTTACGATGTCGAGGCGATCCGCCGCGACTTTCCGATCCTTTCGAAGGAAGTCTACGGCAAACCGCTGGTCTATCTCGACAACGGCGCCTCGGCCCAGAAGCCGAAAGCGATGCTGGATGCCGTCCAGAAGGCGTATTCGGAAGAATATGCCAACGTCCATCGCGGCCTGCACTTCCTGTCAAACGCCGCGACCGACGCCTTTGAGGCGGCACGCGGCAAGGTGCGCGATTTCCTGAATGCGGCAAGCAGCGAAGAGATCGTCTTCACCCGCTCGACCACCGAGGCGATCAACCTCGTTGCCTATGGATGGGGCATGGAAGAGATCGGGGAGGGAGACGAGATCGTTCTGACGATCATGGAGCACCACTCCAACATTGTCCCCTGGCATTTCATTCGCGAGAAGACCGGCGCCAGGCTGGTCTGGGTGCCCGTCGCCGACGACGGCTCGATCTCCATCGAGGATTTCGAGAAGGCGATCACGCCGCGTACCAAGCTGATCGCCACGACGCAGATGTCGAACGTTCTGGGCACCGTCGTCGACGTGAAGGCGGTCTGCGCGCTCGCCCATTCCAAAGGCATTCCGGTGCTCGTCGATGGCAGCCAGTCGGCCGTCCACATGAGCATCGACGTTCAGGACATCGACTGCGATTTCTTCGTGTTCACCGGCCACAAGGTCTACGGGCCGACGGGCATCGGCGTCCTCTACGGCAAGCGCGCCATGCTGGAGGCGACCAAGCCCTTCAACGGCGGCGGCGAGATGATCGTCGAGGTGACCGAAGACACCGTCACCTACAATGCCCCGCCGCATCGCTTCGAGGCCGGAACGCCGCCGATCGTCCAGGCGATCGGCCTCGGCGCCTCGCTGGACTACATGGCCTCGGTCGGTCGCGAGCGCATCGCCGCTCACGAAACCGAGTTGCGCGATTACGCCCATGAGCGGCTGAAGGCGGTGAACGCCCTGCGCATCTATGGCGAGGCGCCGGGAAAGGGTGCGATCGTCTCGTTCGACATCGAGGGCATCCACGCCCACGACATTTCGATGGTCATCGACCGCGAGGGCGTGGCCGTGAGGGCCGGGACCCATTGCGCCATGCCGCTCTTGAAGCGTTTCGGCGCCACCTCCACATGCCGGGCATCGTTTGGTATGTATAACACTAGGGCCGAGATCGACCGTCTCGCCGAGGCGCTGGAAAAAGCCCGGCGGTTTTTCGCGTGACCAGCCGCCGAACGCCGATCACGGCTGTTACCCATGACGACAGCGAAATGCGAAACCCGTCGAGACAGGCCTTGAGGATAAGCAAATGACTGCAGATGCCGACACACAGGTGAAGCCCGAGGCGGCGAGTGCCACCGGTGCGACCGACACGGCGGCGGTTAACGTGGCCATGGCGTCAGGCGAGGGCGCTGCGACTTCGACCATCCCGGCCGAGGAAATCACACGTCTGACGGACGACATCGTCGGCGCGCTGAAGACCGTTTATGATCCGGAAATTCCGGCCGACATCTACGAGCTCGGCCTGATCTACAAGATCGACATCGACGACGAACGCAATGTCGACGTCGAGATGACGCTGACGGCGCCAGGGTGCCCGGTCGCCGGCGAGATGCCGACCTGGGTCGAGAACGCCGTGGCTTCGGTCGACGGTGTCGGGCTGGTGAAGGTCGAACTTACCTTCGATCCGCCCTGGACGCCCGAGCGCATGAGCGAAGAGGCCCAGGTCGCAGTCGGCTGGTTCTGATCGGTGAAGGCGGCGCTGAAGCTGATCCGAGACAGTCGTACGACAGAGCGTTCAGCTTGCATGATCAGTCGGAAAATTCCACTTTCATGAAGGCGGAAGCATCGTTTCGCGGGCCGCCGCGGCGCTGATCCGGCGAAACAGGACAGTCGAAAGGAAACCATCATGGGCCGTTTCACCGTCATGAGCATAACCGACGCCGCTGCCGAGCGCGTCAGCGCCATCCTCGCCACCAAGGGCGACGCCCTCGGTCTTCGCGTCGGGATCAAGAAGGGCGGCTGCGCCGGCATGGAATACACGATCGATATGGCGACGGAGACCAAACCCAACGAGGATCAGATCGAAAAGAACGGCGCCCGGGTGTTCGTGGCGCCGGAGGCCGTGCTGTTCCTCCTCGGCACCGAGATGGACTACGAGGAAACGACCCTGCGATCGGGCTTCACCTTCAGGAATCCCAACCAGACCTCGGCCTGCGGCTGTGGCGAATCCGTCGAACTCAAGCAGGCCGATCTCGCCGCCATGGCCGACGCCGCGCGCTGACGGCTAACATTGCGGGCGTCGCACGCTGACGTTTGACGCTTCGGTCGCGACTATGGCTGTACCCTGTATTCCGGTGTCGATCGCACCGATGGTGGCCTGAAGCCAGGCACCTCAGATGGCTTGAAGCGCATTCATCTCTCCGCGCTATCCGCTGAAACTTTCAGCACTTCGCCCGTCGGGATGATCTCGAACGTCTCTGTCGAGACCTTGTGCAGCGCGCGCCCATCCTCGGTGTGCCAGGTAAACTGACCGTTGCCGGTCGTATCGCCGATCACCACCCGCGTCCTGCCGCTCTCGTCCGTGGCATCGAAGCGCTCGGTTTCTTGCATGGTCATGCAGACCCTTTTCCCTGCCTCCGGCCTGACGGTTTGTCGAGGCAAGACCATGTTGCCGTTATCTTGATCTTGCCACATCGGATCGTCCGTCGGCGCGACGGAGCGCAACGGCACAGGCCTGCTCAGCCAGTCGTTCGAAGCTGCGTCCAAAGCCGCGACTTGACCAGTGCGGCCGATTGGCCTTCGTTCGTGCGTGAAGATGCCGCTCGGCCAAATATCGTCCGAGGGTCTGGCCATCGAGGCCACGCCACGCGGATGCTGTTGGTCCGCTGCCTCGGTCCCCGGTGAATTCCATCGTGAAGTGCAACGGGTTCATGCGAAGCGGACTTGAACGTTTTTGCCAAGCTCTTTCAGGAGGGCCTGGAGCGGAGCGATGAAGCCGAGGTACTTTTCGACGGGTGTCGAGCGTGAAGCGTGACGACGATGTCCTGCAGATTGGCTCTGGAGATCGTGTCGAGATCGAGCCCTTGTGGCAGCCACCGCCGTAATCGGCCGTCGGCGTATTCGACGCCGCCCTCCGCCTTCCGGCACCATCGGGCGCCGACAGAAATCGACATGCCGCTGAACGTTCGCCGGCTGCCCTGGTTTTATTGTCGAAGGATGCCGGTCAGTCGCCCGAGCCGTCGGTCAGCGCCTCAACTGGTGCGATGTCGGAGGTCAGCACTTCGACGTCGCTGTCGTGACCGGCCTCCACCGTGAACTGGCGCTGATAGATCTTTTCGCGGTTTTTGGCGCTGATAACGTAATCTCCGGCGGCGAGCACCATGGACGGAAAGGCGCCGACGCTTTCGCGCACCGGATCGCCGGAGGTGGTGGCAATCGACCAGGCGGTGTCGGCGATCGCCTCGCCGCCCTTTTCGCGCACCAGCTTCATCGTCAGAAGGGCGGCGTGGTGCTGTAGCGTCGCGGTGGTTACCTTGCCGGCTTCGACGCGAATGTCGGCGCGCACAAGGGCATTCACCGAGCCGTAATTCGATACGATGTGATAGGTCCCGGCGTTCAGCCGCAACACTTTGTCGGGCGGCACGTCGCTGGCGATCATGTTGCGAGCGCTCTCACTGTCGTCGTCGTCGGCATAGACGTTAAAGCGCAGGCGCTTGGAATCGATCTTCTTGTCGTTCGCCACGGTGGCGTCGAGTTTCAGACCGCCGGCGTCGAGAACAATGACCTCCTTCGTCTTTACCCCGGAAAATTCGATGCGCTTGACGAGCCCGGCCCGGCCGAAGCCGACATGCAGGATGTAGGAACCGGGCGCGACCTCGAAATTGGCGATGTTGCTCTGCGACGAGGCGATCAGCTGCGGCTTCCCATCGTCGCCCGGAAAAGCCGAGAACAACCGCCAGATCAGGCCGTTGGGGATGGTCTCGCTTTTGTCGGTGAGCCGGGCCTCTAGGGTGAGCGTCGCCCGTCGCTTCAGGATGTCTTGGCTCGGCATGTTCTGCGGCGCATAGGCCGGCAGGCCGGGCAGGTCGAGGGACGGGATCGACGGCTTGCCAGGTTGACCGGGCTTGGCAGGGAGCGCGATCGGGTTGAAACGCTTGAGGCCGCCTGAGCGTCCGGCGCCGACGTCACCGGGATTGGGAACGAGATCGTTGGCCGAGGGCGAGACATAGGCGCCGGGCTGCCGCGGCTCGCCGCCGAAGATGCCGCCGTCGCGGTCGAGGAAGGATGGCAGCGGGATGTCCTGGGCGCGGGCCGGCGTGTTGAGCAGCCCGGCAACCGAGATCAAGGCCGGGCCAATACAGGCGGATCGGAGTCCGCGCGCGAAACGAAGCCACGTGGCGCGGACCGCCGCATGTCGCCGTTCGACCGCCAATCGCACAGTCTCCCCTGTTGCGTCCCTCGGGGTGCCTCCCCAAGGCGTCCCCGCGCGTCCCCCGCTGCCTTCATGACTTCGAATCATGGACGAATTCAAGGCAGGGCGCCGGCAAAATTGAACTGCGCCGATCCATGGCCTATGGCATCTGCGTCAATTCGGCTTGCGGTCCGTCCCGGTTTGATCTTCGGCGCCAGCGGCGCTAGCTCCGGTTCCAGCCGACAAAGGATGCTGCCCGTGACCGATTCGACAACACTGCTTTCGACCCGCCGCTCGATCCCGATTCCGATGCTCGCCGATCCCGGACCGTCCGGTGCGGCGCTCGACGAAATCCTGACCATCGCCGCGCGGGTGCCGGACCATGGCAAGCTCGCGCCCTGGCGGTTCATCCTCTATCGCGGCGTGGCGGCCGTGGCGATCGGTGAGGCGCTTGCGCGCCTTTTCGAAAGCCGCCAGGCCGAACCGGTCAGCGAGAACCGTCACCAGGTCGAGGCGACACGCTTCAGCCGCAGTCCGCTGGTCGTCGGTGTCGTTTCGACCGCTGCCGAGCATGTGAAGATACCGGTCTGGGAGCAGCAGCTTTCGGGTGCGGCGGCGGCGATGAACCTCGTCAATGCCGCCCATTTGAAAGACTTTGCCGCCAACTGGGTCACTGAATGGGTGGCCTATGACGACGAAGCCAAGGCGATCCTCGGTATTACGCCGCAGGAGCAGGTCATCGGCTTCATCCATATCGGCACGCCGAGCGAACCGCCCCAGGAGCGGCCACGGCCGGCGCTCGCCGATATCGTCACCGAGGCGCGTGCGCCGGAAAAAGCCTGATCCCCCATGTTCTATACCACCGACCGCAACGATCATGGCCTGCCGCACGACCCGTTCAAGGCGATCGTCGCGCCGCGGCCGATCGGCTGGATTTCGACGCGTTCGCACTCGGGCGCCGTCAATCTCGCTCCCTACAGCTTCTTCAACGCAATCAGCGACGGACCGAAGCTCGTGATGTTCTCCTCGGTCGGCATGAAGGATTCGGCCAGTTTCGCCGTCGAGAGCGGCGAGTTCGTCGCCAATCTGGCGACGGAAGCCCTTGCGAAGCATCTCAACAAAACCTCGGCCCCATCGGAACGTGGCGTCAGCGAGTTCGGTTTTTCCGGTCTCACCGAAGCGCCGTGCCGGCTGGTCAAGGCATCACGCGTTGCCGAAAGCCCGACGGCGCTCGAATGCAAGGTGACCCAGAGCTTTCGACCCACGGCGCTCGACGGCTCGCTGTCCGACAACACCATCGTCATCGGTCAGGTGGTAGCGATCCACATCGACGAATCGATCATCCGCGACGGCAGGATCGACATGGCGCTGGCGCGGCCGCTCGCCCGGCTCGGTTACATGGATTATGCCGTGAGCGCCGACGTTTTTCAGATGGATCGACCGCGCACACGGGACGCCAGCGACGTGTGACGCAACGGCGTCTTATGGTAAACGAAACGGAAACTTTTTGAGCCCATGGTCTCCCGACGATCGGTCCAGCGTCTGGAGTTTCGAGTATCATGACGGTTCAGTGTTTTGCCCAATGGTGCGAGACGGCGTCGAGCCTGGAGCGCGTGCGAGCCGCCGAGATCATCTGCAGCACCATCAACGATCCGCACGTCAGCGCCGAGGAGGCCGAGGTCGCTAAATCCGTCCTCGTGGTGATCCTGAACGATCCGGCGCCGAAGGTCCGCATGACACTCGCGCGCGGGCTTGGCCGGACTTCCAACATTTCCCGCGGCGTGCTTCTGTCGCTCTGTGACGCCGGCGATGCGATCGCGTGTCTCATTGCCGGTCAATCGCCGGTGCTCGGCGACGCGGATCTGATCGATCTGGTCGCGGGGGGCTCGGTGGGTCTGCGCGGTGCGATCGCGCGGCGGCCCCTCGTGTCGGTGCGGGTCTGTGCCGCCGTCGCCGAGATCGCGGATGCGGCGATCTGTGTCGATCTTCTGTCGAATGAAGGCGCGGCGATCGCCGGGCTCACTTATCGCCGGCTGGCCGAGCGGCTCGGAGACGACGCCAATGTGCGCGGTGCGCTGATGGGCCGGCCCGACTTGCCGATCGGCGTTCGCCAGACCTTGATCCTGAAGACCGGCGAGGCGTTGTCCAAGCTCTCGATCCTGATCAACCTTGTCGGCGACGACCGCGCCGATCACGTCACCTTCGACGCCTGCGAGCGCGCGACGGCCGAACTCGCCGACCTGATCGACGAAAACGAGGGCATGGCGCTGATCGAGCATCTGCGCCTCAGCGGCCAGCTCAACGTCGCCTTCCTGCTGCGCACCCTGTGTTCCGGCCATATCGATCTTTTGACCCTGGCGCTGGCGCGCCTGTCGGGTGTCTCCGAACGCCGCGTCCGGCTCGTGCTGTTCGACGGGCGTCGCCGGGCGCTGATGGCCCTCCTGGGGCAATGCGGGTTGCCGAGTGCTTCCTCGTTGCTGTTCGAATCGGGCATCGCCGTGTGGCGTGAAATCGCCTCGGGGCGGCTCGACGCCGGGGCGGATGAGGTGCCGCAATTGATTATGGAGCGGATCGCCGCCCATCCGGCCGTGAAGTTCGATGCCGGACGGGCCGGAGAGTTCGAGGCGATCATGCGGTTCCTGCATCGCCTGTCCGGCGATCAGGCCCGCGCGACGCTTCGTACAGGGCCGCTGCGACTTGCCGCCTGACCCTCGCTCGCGCGTCAGTAACGGAACTGCTCGGCCAGAATCCGTTCGTCCCAGCTGTGGTCGCGATCGAACAGGATGCGGCCATGGTCCTCCGCTGATTCGCGAATCGTGATCGAATGCACCGACTTGACCTCGGTCGCATCCGCCACGGCGTTGACCGGACGTTTTTCGGGCTCCAGCGTGGTGATTTCCACCGTCTGGTGGTTCGGTAGCAGAGCGCCGCGCCAGCGTCGCGGCCGGAAAGGGCTGACCGGCGTCAGCGCCAGAAGCGGTGCGTCGACCGGGATGATCGGCCCCTGCGCCGACAGATTGTAGGCCGTGGAGCCGATCGGCGTCGCCACCATCACCCCGTCGCAGACCAGTTCGTCGAGCCGCGTCTCGCTGTCGATGGCGATTCGCAGCCTTGCCGCCTGATAGGACTGGCGGAAGATCGCCACCTCGTTGATGGCGAGAGACTTGTGCTCCTCGCCGTCGGCGTCGGTGGCGGTCATGGTCAGCGGATGGAAGGTGTTCTGGATCGCGGCAGCGAGGCGCTCGCGCAGGCCGTCTTCCCGGTACTCGTTCATCAGGAAGCCGATGGTGCCCTTGTTCATGCCGTAGATCGGCACGCCGCTGTTCATGAAGCGGTGCAGAACCTGCAGCATGAAGCCGTCGCCGCCCAGCGCCACGACGATCTCGGCCCGGTCGGGGTCGTCATTGCCGTAAAGCGCCGAGAGACACGCGGCCGATTCACGGGCGGCGGGATTTTCGCTGGCGAGGAAGCTGATCGATTGCGGCAGGCGGGACATGGATCGGAGAAAGTCTCTGGATCGAGGGACGGTCGGGCGATCCCGTTCGGCAAAGGCGAGAACATGAAAGAACAGCATAGCGTGCGCGCCGACATTGGCCAGACATGACGGGGCCAGATATGATGGGCCAGACATGACCGGGCTAAGGCCAAGCTCATCCTGAGCGCCCGCGGTACTTTTCTCGCATCAAGCGCTAGCGGCGGCAGCCGCTCACCCTATGTCGAAGCTCGCCAACTCTTGCGGAGATCCATCATGCTGAAAATCCTGGTTATCATTCTTGCCGCCGTTGTGCTGATCACGCTGGCGATCATCAGCGGGCTGTTCAACCTGATCTTCTGAAAGGCGAAAATGGTGCCGGCGGAGAGGATTGAACTCCCGACCTTCGGTTTACAAAACCGCTGCACTACCGCTGTGCTACGCCGGCGCCTAGGCCGAAATAACATATTGCGCACGCCATTGCAGCCATGTCGGCCGTGAAAAAGCGTCGGGCTGCACGACATTTTTGCGGACGACCGGCGATCTCGCGACGGCGTTTTGCTCATATCGCCTCGGGGCCGCCCCAGGGCGGACCAGACCATCAGCGGCCGCTCAACGGAGATGCCGGCGTGTGGCGTAGAGCGCGATGGCCGCGGCGTTTGAGACGTTGAGCGAGCGAATCGCGCCCGGCATTTCCAGCCGGGAGAGGGCGTCGACCGTCTCGCGGGTCTTTTGGCGAAGGCCCTTGCCCTCGGCGCCCAGCACGATGGCGATCTTCGTTGGTGCGGCGCCATCACCAGCGATTTCCGCCAGTGTCGCCTCGAAATCATCCGGCCCCTCCGAATCAAGGCCGAGGGTGACGAAGCCGTTCGCCTTCAGTTCGCCGAGAGCGTCGGCGAGATTGACGACTTCGATCTGCGATACATGCTCCAGCGCGCCGGACGCGGCCTTGGCGAGGACGCCGCTTTCCTGCGGCGAGTGGCGCGCGGTGGTGACCAGAGCATCGGCGCCGAAGGCGGTCGCCGAGCGCAGGATCGCGCCGACATTGTGCGGGTCGGTGATCTGGTCGAGCATCAGCACCAGCCGCGCGTCGCCCAGCCCCGACAGCTTGCGAGCCGTCAGCGGGTCGGCTTCGAGCATGACGCCCTGATGGACGGCGTCGCCGCCGAGTTCGGCGTCCAGACGCTTCGGGTCGACGATTTCGACCGGGCAAGGGATTGCCGCCTCGTTGATCTCCAGCCGCGCCAGCGCATTGCGGGTGACGAGCATGCCATGAAACTTGCGCTTCGGGTTGGCGAGCGCCGCCGCGACGGTGTGGAGGCCGTAGAGTCGCACCCGGCCGGCTGGCACGGCATTGCCGCCACCGCCTTTGCCACCGTCCTTGCCGCTTGCGCGCTTCGGCTTCTGCGGGGTCGGCAGCACGCCGTCGGCCCGCTTGCGGTCGCGATGGGCGCGCCGCAGTGTGGCGTAGTGGCTGTCTTTGGGGGTGTGGGACGTCCGATCGTCGGTCATCGACGCTGCTTACAGGAGCCGAGGCCAAGGCTCAACGGCATCCTCCTCGCGCGCGATCGTCCCGGCTTCATCGCATCGTGGGTGGTGCGCAGGAAAAACTTCCCTGCCAACAGGGTCTTGCAGCGTTGACAGACGCGGCCACGGCTTTCATAAGGCCGTCGGTGGCGCCAACGGACGACAAGGTTCGAACGGCACCGCGATCGGGCCGGCATTTCAATGCGGGCCCGACGGCGGATGCGGAGGGGTGTCCGAGTGGTTAAAGGAGACGGACTGTAAATCCGTTCGCTTAGCGTACGCTGGTTCGAATCCAGCCCCCTCCACCATCGCCGCCGCAAGAGGCCTGGCCGGGCCGGCCTGTAAAAAGAGGCCTCGACAAGACGTCCGGACACAGGCAAGCTTGCACGCGGGCGGGTATAGCTCAGTGGTAGAGCAGCAGCCTTCCAAGCTGAATATGCGGGTTCGATTCCCGCTACCCGCTCCAGCCGCCTGATATTCCAGTCACCTGCAATTCAAGGCCGTTTCCTTCGGACCGAACCGGACGTTTTGCCTTTCGGCAAAGCGATCACGGCGCAGACGATCAACCAGGTTCGCCGCCGCCGGTGGCACTCCCGACGCTCACCGCACAACGAAATACCGGCCGTCGCCCTCGCGGGCGTCGCCGACGGCAGCGAGCAGCGACAGAACATCGGCGACACGCGCCTTGCGCCTGGGCGTGTTGCGGCCGTCGAAGGCGCTGGCGATGTCGTCGGGGGCCGGCGGGGGCGGGGCTTTGGCCAGCAGTTCACGCACCAGGCGGATCTGCGCGTCGGCCTCGGACGGCCATTTCGGGTTGCCGCTGGCGGCGGCGATCGGCACGGCGATGTCGAGATGGCCTTGCGATTCCCCCAACGGCTTCAGTGCCTTGGCGCCAAGTTTTGCGATCTGGTAGTCCGGCCGCAGCCAGCGCACGAGGCTCTGGCCTCTTCGGCCTGCCGCTCGACGTTGAGGGCGACGAGGCGCGACAGAAGCTCTTCCTCCGCAGCCTCCTGGGCTTGCGTTTTGTGCGGGGAAGGGAGTGTCGCGCCGGGCCGGCCGACGATCGCTTCGCCGAGGTCGGCCCAGCCATAGGATTCAAAAGCCAGGCGGTCGATCTCGTCGTGCATGTCCTTCAGCACCGAAACCAGTCCGGCCTCGTAGATGGCGCGCTTCTTGTCGGTGAGGGGCGGGATGGTGGGTGTGGTGTCCTCGGCGTCGGGCTCCCCACCTCCCCTTGTGGGCCCATGGCGGGGGAGGTCGGCGAGGCGGAGCCGAGCCGGGTGGGGGACTTGCATCGTCGGCGCTCCCCCCACCCGAAGCCGCCTTCGGCCGGCTTCGACCTCCCCACGAGTGGGAGGTGGGGTCGCCCTTGGCCGCGCGCCCCGCCCATTCCAGTTCGCGCAAGCGCTCCATCACATTGTAGAGCCCGGTCATGGTCAGGAACTCGTGCTCGGCCAGCCGCGCCTTTCGAAACGAGTCGAGCCGCTCGCCGGCCTCGGCCAGCTTCTAGAGCAACGCAGGGTTGGAGTCGTTGGTCAGGCAGGCCGGGGAGGGAAAGGAAAGGGATTGAACGTCGAGAATGCTGAGGGTGACCGATCGAGCTTTGCGGTGTTGGTTCCCGGCGTCTGCGTCATGCGATCTTCGTCGACCCTGCGATGCACCCCGCACTTGTTGGGATGATTTCAGCCGCGATGACAGGTGGGGTGAAGGCCGGGTAGCCAGCGAGTGGGCCGCGGGCGATCAGGCTCACCTCGGCGTCGGTGCGATCCACAAGACGCGCGCCGAAGAGGCTGCCGACGGCGCCCGCACCGAAGACGCAGACGTTAAAGGGCCGTCTCTTCTTGGACCGGTTGCCTGCCGAGGCCCAGTATTTCGGCCAGGCCGACGCGCTGCCGCTTGCCTGCCGCGCCCCCGGGATCACGTCGAGGGCGATCAGCTTGCGTGGCGCCGTTAAAATCGGCGAGGCGCCCGTGCGCCGCGTTCGCAGCTCGCTCCCCGCGCGCTTGTGTTTGTCGGCGCCACTCGCTATGTCGCGCCCGATCGCAATTCGTAAGTGACGGGAGCCTTGAGATGGCAAAGAGCAAATTCGAGCGCAACAAGCCGCATGTGAACATCGGCACGATTGGTCATGTGGACCACGGCAAGACGTCGCTGACGGCTGCGATCACGAAGTATTTCGGCGAGTACCGGGCGTATGACCAGATCGACGCGGCTCCCGAAGAGAAGGCCCGCGGCATCACCATCTCGACGGCGCATGTGGAGTACGAGACGGAGGCCCGTCACTACGCCCATGTCGACTGCCCGGGCCATGCCGACTACGTCAAGAACATGATCACCGGTGCGGCGCAGATGGACGGCGCGATCCTGGTGGTGTCGGCGGCCGACGGCCCGATGCCGCAGACCCGCGAGCACATTCTTCTGGCCCGGCAGGTCGGCGTCCCGTCGCTGGTGGTGTTCCTGAACAAGGTCGACCAGGTCGACGACGAGGAGCTTCTGGAGCTGGTCGAGCTGGAGGTTCGCGAGCTTCTGTCGAGCTACGAATATCCGGGCGACGACATTCCGATCGTCAAGGGCTCGGCGCTTGCGGCGCTGGAGGATTCCAACAAGGAAATCGGCGAGGACGCGGTGCGGGCGCTGATGGCCGAGGTCGACAAGTACATTCCGACGCCGGAGCGTCCGATCAACATGCCGTTCCTGATGCCGATCGAGGACGTGTTCTCGATCTCGGGCCGCGGCACGGTGGTGACGGGCCGTGTCGAGCGCGGCATCGTGAAGGTGGGCGAGGAGGTCGAGATCGTCGGCATCCGCGACACCAAGAAGACCACGGTGACGGGCGTCGAGATGTTCCGCAAGCTTCTGGACCAGGGCCAGGCGGGCGACAACATCGGCGCGCTGGTTCGCGGTGTCGACCGCGAGGGCGTCGAGCGTGGTCAGGTTCTGTGCAAGCCGGGTTCGGTGAAGCCGCACACGAAGTTCAAGGCCGAGGCGTACATCCTGACGAAGGAAGAGGGCGGTCGGCACACGCCGTTCTTCACCAACTATCGTCCGCAGTTCTACTTCCGCACGACGGACGTGACGGGCGTCTGCACGCTGCCGGAGGGCACCGAGATGGTGATGCCGGGCGACAACGTGACGATGGACGTGGTGCTGATCGTTCCGATCGCGATGGAAGAGCGCCTGCGCTTCGCCATCCGCGAGGGTGGCCGCACCGTCGGCGCCGGCATCGTCGCCAGCATCGTCGAGTAATCACGGTCGGATGGGCGGTGCTGTAAAGGCGCCGACGGAATTTGAAGAATGCAAAAAACGGGCCCCCCGGCGGGGCCCGTTTTGCTGACGGCGCCGGTGGCGTGGCGTCGCTCAGGCCGCGGGACGGCGGCGCAGATCCTGGATGAAGCCGGAGGCGACTAGCTTTTCGGAATCGACATAGGCCGTCGACTGCGTGTAGCGGAAATCCATCATCTCGCCGAAGGCTGCATGGTCGAGGATTTCCTTGTAGAAGCGCCCGCCGTCGAAATATGACCCCAGATCGTACATGGCCTGAAACTCCTTCATGAAATCGGCCGAGAATTTATAGTGCAACAGCACCGCGTGGACCGCGGAATAATTGCGCTGGATCGGCAGTGGACCATGGTGGCTGCCACTGTTGAATTGTGTCTTCCGGTCGACGAAAATGACCGGGAACTTGGTCATCCGCATATCCGTGCCGAACACCCGATGACGCGGCCCGCCGCGAACGGCCGTGCAGAATTTCTCGTTGGCGATCGTGTAGCCTTGCGCGTCGTAGAGGGGGCAGACGCTGGTGGGCGAAGCTTCGGGCGGCCGGTGTTGCGGCGCCTCGGAGAGCTCCGCGTCCGGGTAGATGTCGATCATGACGGCAAGGGCGCGATCGAGGCCCCGGGCCTCGATTTCGGCGATAAAATCCTTCAGCCCACGCGTTTCGCTACCCGGGAAGACCAGGTATTCGTCGCAATCGAGCGACAGGTACCACCGGTTTCGACCGTAGCGATCCACCAGAAGATCGCGCCAGACCAGTCCGCCGCTCGCACCGCGAAAGTCGACATTCGATTCGTAGATGTCGACGTCGGGCGCCGAGAGCAGGAGCGCTCGGGTCTCGTCGTTCGAGCGGTCGTCGACGAAGGCGAAGCGCTTGATGCCGAGGCTTCGATAATGGGCGAGGAAGGAGGGCAGGTAGCGTTCGGCGTTCTTCAGGACGCTGATCAGAACGATGTCGTCACGCGCCAGGGGCTGTAGGATATTGCGGACAGGGGTGATGACGGCGTCTCGTCCGCGTCGCCCGGCTCGCCGCCGGTAGCGCCCGTTGCGGAGCATCAGAATCAGCCGATCCAGCCACGAAATCCTGCCAACGCGACTCCAGCCGTCAGGATCTTGAAGCGGATAGTCCATCGGGAATCTCGTTTGCTCGGTTGCCGGGCGTTCTGGCATACGACCAAGGTCGGCGCAATTCGCCGCCCGGCCGTCCCGGTCGCCGCGGGCCAGCCCCGTGACCGCGTCGCTCTGCAGAGGAGTCTTCTCGAAGGGGAGTCTTCATGCTGCCGACCGTGAGTCAGCGGACGGTTGCCGTGGGCGCGTCGGGTGACTAAACAGCGGGCAAAACCACACCTGCCCAGACCTCAACCAGGGAAACATTGCCGATGTCCTCGCCGACAGCTCGCATCTTCATTGGATTCGATACCAAGGAGGTCGTCGCCTACCACGTCCTGTCCCAGAGCATCATCGACAACGCCTCGATTCCGGTACAGCTTTCGCCGATCGTGCTGTCGAACCTTGAGGGCCTTTTCACGCGCGAGCGCAATGCGCTGCAGTCGACAGAGTTCTCGTTCTCGCGTTTTCTGGTGCCCTATCTGAGCGGCTATGAAGGCTGGAGCCTTTTCATGGATTGCGACATGCTGTTGCGTGCCGACATCGCCGAACTCTGGGCATTGCGCGACGATCGCTACTCGGTCATGTGCGTGAAGCACGACTACCAGCCGAAGGTCGAGACGAAGTTCCTCGGCCAGACGCAGACCAAATACGAGAAGAAGAACTGGTCGAGTGTGCTGATGTTCAACAACGCCAAATGCCGGGCGCTGACTCCCGACTTCGTCAACACCGCGACCGGCCTGCAGTTGCATCAGTTCAAGTGGCTCGACAGCGACGACCAGATCGGTGAACTGCCGGCGGCCTGGAACTGGCTGGTTAACGAATACGACCACGACCCGGCGGCCAAGAACGTTCATTTCACCGATGGCGGCCCGTATTTCAACGAGTACAAGGACGACGACTACGCCGAGGAATGGTTTGCCGCGCGCGACCGCGTGCTGCATGTCCAGCAGCGCGCCGGTTGAGCGATCATGACCGGCGAGAATGCCGCAGACCGAAAAGTGAAGGCTTCATCGGCTGATGACGCGATGAGCGACGTCGCGCAGTGGAGAAGCTTCTTTTCAGGCTATCGGACAATCGTTCTGTGCGCCAACAGCGATGCGGTCGATATCGACGAACTCGCTGCGCGTTATGGGGAGGGCACGCTGTTCGTGTTCTTCAACAAAGTGTTCAAGATTTTGTCGCAACCGTTTGCAGGGGAATCCCTTCTGGTCGCGCGGAGCAGTCCGGCGGGGGCCAACATCGTCTATCGCGGCGAGGTCGAGACGGTTGTCTCGCTGCTGCGCTCGCCGCGCTTTGGAGGCGTCCTCAACGTCAAGGCGGGTGAGGCCGAGCGCTTCAGTCCGGCCGAAGCCTTCGGCACGGTGAGGGCAGGGCATCTCGACCTGTCGGGCGAGCTCGCAGACTTCTATCCGGCCGGTTTCGTTCCGACGAGCGGATTTGCCCTTGCGCTCTGGCTGGTCGAGCATTGTGCGGGTGGCAGGGTCGTCCTCGCCGGCTTCACCGCCCGGCGCAGCGAGAAATGGAAGCTCTTCCACGACCACGAGTGGACCTTCGAGCAGATCGTCCTGCGCGTCCTCGCCAATGCCGGCAAGATCGAGCGGGACGGTGCGTCGTCCGCCGATCCGATCGCCGCGATCGGACGGCGCTTTCCGGACTTGTCCCAGGCCGAGATCGCTTCGGTCGCCGCCGAGGTGCTGGGCGAGCGCCTCGAGGGCGCCAACATCGCTATCGATCGCCTCTATTCGCTGACCCGGCTTCAGGCCCGTTTCGATGGCTTTCTTCGCCGGTTGAAGCCGAGGACGCGCAAGGCGAAGCTCGCGCAAACGAAGGACGCCGCCGCCGGGTAGCGTTGTTTTCGACGCCGATCATGCCTTGATGTCACGAGCGGTTTCGCCTATTGAGACCTCGCGCACAGGGGTATAGCTCAGTTGGTAGAGCGGCGGTCTCCAAAACCGCAGGCCGTGGGTTCGAGTCCCCCTGCCCCTGCCAGCGTTTTCGCACCATTGTATCGCCGTGCCGGCCCACGCATATTGCCGACCCATGCGATCCGCGCCGCTCGATTGGGCGTTATCTCCTCGATCGCAGCAAAGCGATGCAAGGGCCTTGTGAATCATTTCGAGTGCGGTTAAATGGGGTTTCACCGACATGTGGCGCGTGAGGTCGATATCGGCCGTCATGCGCTTTAGCCGTGAGCAATCGATGGCCAAGACCAATCCCTTCAGCTTTCTCCAGCAGGTGCGATCCGAGACCGCCAAGGTCACATGGCCGTCCCGCCGGGAGACGATGATCTCGACGCTCATGGTGTTCGTCATGGTCGCCTTCGCCGCCGCCTTCTTCTTCATCGCGGACCAGGCGCTCGGCTATGCTGTCGGTCTGATCATGAACGTCGGCGCCTGATCTTCAGAGCGACGCAGGAGTTATCGTAAATTCAATGACCGCCCGCTGGTACATCGTCCACGCCTATTCGAATTTCGAGAAGAAGGTGGCCGAATCGATTGAGGAGCAGGCCCGTCAGAAGGGTCTGTCCGACAAGTTCGAGAAGATTCTCGTGCCGACCGAGAAGGTGGTCGAGGTGCGTCGCGGCCGCAAGGTTGACGCCGAGCGCAAGTTCTTTCCCGGTTACGTTCTCGTCAAGGCCGAGCTGACCGACCAGGTCTTCTCGATGATCAAGAACACGCCGAAGGTCACGGGCTTCCTCGGGCCGGACAATCGGCCGGTGCCGATCACCGAAAAGGAAGCCGAGCAGATTCTTTCGCAGGTTCAGGATGGCGTCGAGCGTCCGAAGCCGACGATCTCCTTCGATGTCGGCGAAAGCATCCGGGTGTCCGACGGGCCGTTCGCCTCGTTCAACGGCATCGTTCAGGAAGTCGATCAGGAGCGGGCGCGCCTCAAGGTCGAGGTCTCCATCTTCGGCCGCGCGACGCCGGTCGATCTCGAATTCGCTCAGGTCGAAAAGGCCTGATCGTCCGCGGGTCGTTATGGCCCGCCCCGTCGTGCGGGAGGTTTTGCCGGCTTTAGCCGGTCGGCCCAACCGTTACCGCGCGAACTGCAACCAGGTCGCGTTCTCCGCTCCGGTCCATATTGGCGGCGGCGTTCGGGCCTCAAACAAAGGCAGGTACTATGGCTAAGAAAGTTGCGGGCCAGCTGAAGCTGCAGGTCCCTGCGGGTTCGGCAACGCCGTCTCCGCCGATCGGTCCCGCGCTCGGTCAGCGCGGCATCAACATCATGGAATTCTGCAAGTCGTTCAACGCGCAGACCCAGGAGGCCGAGAAGGGATCCCCGATCCCGGTCGTCATCACCTACTATCAGGACAAGTCCTTCACCTTCGCGATGAAGACGCCGCCGGTGAGCTACTTCCTGAAGAAGGCCGCCAAGATCTCCAAGGGATCGACGGCGCCGAGCAAGGAAACAGCCGGCAAGGTCACTCGTGACCAGCTGCGCGAGATCGCCGAGAAGAAGATGAAGGACCTCAACGCGAACGATATCGACGCGGCAATGATGATGGTCGAGGGCTCCGCGAAGTCCATGGGCCTGAGCGTGGAGGGTTGATCGATGGCAAAAGCTGGCAAGCGTATCCGTAACGCCCGCGAGGGCATTGATCGCGAGAAGCTCTACGGTCTCGACGAGGCCGTTACGATGCTGAAGTCTCGCGCGAGCGCCAAGTTCGACGAGACGATCGAACTTGCGATGAACCTTGGCGTCGACCCGCGCCACGCCGACCAGATGGTCCGCGGCGTCGTCAACCTGCCGAACGGCACCGGCCGTACGGTCCGCGTTGCGGTCTTCGCGCGCGGTGACAAGGCCGACGAAGCCCGTGCCGCGGGCGCCGACATCGTCGGAGCCGAGGATCTGGTGGAGCAGGTGCAGGGCGGTCAGATCGACTTCGACCGTGCCATCGCGACCCCGGACATGATGGCCCTGGTCGGCCGTCTGGGTAAGGTGCTCGGCCCCCGTGGCCTGATGCCGAACCCGCGCGTCGGCACCGTGACCCCGGATGTCACCGCAGCGGTCAAGGCATCCAAGGGCGGCGCCGTCGAGTTTCGCGTCGAGAAGGCCGGCATCATCCATGCCGGCGTCGGCAAGGCGAGCTTCGATGCCAAGGCGATCGTGGAGAACATCCGCGCCTTCGCCGATGCGGTCCAGAAGGCCAAGCCGTCGGGCGCCAAGGGCAACTATGTCCAGCGCGTCGCTGTGACCTCCACCATGGGCCCGGGCGTCAAGATCGACCCGTCGAGCATCGCGGCGGCCTGATCGGCGTATGCCTGCGGGCTTGGTCTCGCTGGCTTGATGTCGCCGGTATTTGGTCGTCAAGTCGGCCTTTGAATTCGGTGTGCACTGCACTTATATGCGGTGTTCACCCTTGAAATAGGGTCCGGGTTTACCGCCTGGACTGTGGATGGCGCCCTTTCGGGGGCTTCATCCTGAATGCCTGTCCGAGATTGTGGGCGATCGTTCGTGTTCTCACGGCCGATCATAATCGTCAGATAGCCCTCATGAGACGGGGATGGTTCCGAATTTTCCGGGCAACCGGTCACTTCGGTTCGAACCTCTGAATGCCTTGCGTCGCCCTCGGGTTCCTTTCGGACTTCGAGGTGTCGTTAAGGGGACAGGATCTCCGAACGTCGTCCGGAGAATCCGGGCGGCAAAAGGCAACCGGCCGCGGTGCTTTCGGGCGCTGTGGCTAAATGGAGAGAGGCAGTGGACAAAGCGGAAAAACGCGAATTCGTCACGTCGCTTCACGAGACCTTCACGGGCTCGGGAACGGTCGTCGTGGCCCACTATGCCGGTCTCACGGTCGCGCACATGAACGATTATCGTTCGAAAATGCGCGATGCGGGAGGCACCGTCAAAGTCGCGAAGAACCGCCTCGCCAAGATCGCTCTTGAAGGCACGGAAGCCGCCGGCATCTCGGATCTGTTCGAGGGCCAGACTCTGATCGCTTATTCGAGCGATCCGGTGGCGGCAGCCAAGGTGACCAACGACTTCGCCAAGGGAAACGACAGGCTCGTGATCCTGGGCGGCGCGATGGGCGCCACGACACTCGACGCGGACGGTGTGAAGGCCTTGGCCAGCATGCCGTCGCTGGACGAACTGCGGGCCAAGCTGGTGGGTATGATTCAGACCCCCGCCACGCGGATCGCCGGCGTTCTGCAAGCCCCTGCGGGTCAGCTTGCACGCGTGTTCGGTGCGTATGCCAAGAAAGACGAAGCGGCGTGAGGATGGTTCCTCGCTGCATAACTCAAAGTTCGAACCCGAAGGAAAAGAAACATGGCTGATCTCGCCAAGATCGTTGATGACCTGTCGAGCCTGACCGTCCTCGAGGCGGCCGAGCTCTCGAAGATGCTCGAAGAAAAATGGGGCGTTTCCGCTGCCGCTCCGGTTGCGGTCGCCGCTGCCGGTGGCGCGGCGCCTGCCGAGGCCGCCGAGGAACAGACGGAGTTCAACGTCATCCTCACCGCCGCCGGCGCGCAGAAGATCAACGTCATCAAGGAAGTCCGCGCCATCACCGGCCTGGGCCTCAAGGAAGCCAAGGACCTCGTCGACAACGCGCCGAAACCCGTCAAGGAAGGTGTGGACAAGGCCGAGTCCCAGAAGATCAAGGACCAGCTCGAGAAGGCTGGTGCGACGGTCGAAGTCAAGTAAACCGGCACAAGTCGCGTTTACCGCACGATATCGAGGGGGCGGGACGGCATTTTGTCGTTCCGCCTTCCGTGCTCGCTGAAAGGCGGGGCCCGCTGCAAGGCGGGTCAAGAACAAGAGCCGGTCTGACCGGTTGTTCGACGTGGATGATCCCCGCAAAGGCGAGGTTGATCCGAGTGCGGGGCAGCTTCTGCCGCGTGTTCCGACGGCTCGATGATGAGAGCCGTTCGAAGACGCGGGCACGACGAACCCGATCATATGCCGTGCCGCTGGGTGCCAGGCGGAAACGGCGTCCCTTCGCGGAGGGGCAGCCAAGAATTCCAGCCCTTCGGTCGAGGGCTCCAGTCACGAGAAGGAGCGACGATGTCTCACACGACGACGTTCAGCGGTCGCAAACGGGTTCGCAAGTTCTTCGGGTCGATCCCCGAAGTCGCCGAGATGCCCAACCTCATCGAGGTCCAGAAGGCTTCCTACGATCAATTTCTGATGGTCGACGAGCCGGTCGGCGGGCGCGGCGACGAAGGTCTGCAGGCGGTCTTCAAATCGGTCTTCCCGATATCCGATTTTTCGGGCCAGGCGATGCTCGAATTCGTCAAGTACGAGTTCGAGGCGCCGAAGTTCGACGTCGACGAATGCCGTCAGCGCGATCTGACTTTTGCCGCGCCGCTCAAGGTGACGTTGCGCCTCATCGTGTTCGATATCGACGAGGATACCGGCTCCAAGTCCGTCAAGGACATCAAGGAGCAGGACGTGTTCATGGGCGACATGCCGCTCATGACCGACAACGGCACGTTCATCGTCAACGGCACCGAGCGCGTCATCGTCAGCCAGATGCACCGCTCGCCGGGCGTCTTCTTCGACCACGACAAGGGCAAGTCGCACTCGTCCGGCAAGCTGCTTTTCGCCGCGCGCGTCATCCCTTATCGCGGTTCCTGGCTGGACATCGAGTTCGATGCCAAGGACGTCGTGCATGCACGCATCGACCGTCGTCGCAAGATTCCGGTGACGAGCCTGCTGATGGCGCTCGGCATGGATGGTGAGGAAATCCTCGACACCTTCTACAACAAGGTGAAGTTCGAGAAGGACAAGAACGGCTGGCGTGTACCGTTCTCGGTCGAGCGTGTGCGCGGCCAGGGCCAGCTCGTCGATCTGATCGACGCCGATTCCGGCGAAGTGCTCGTCGAGGCCGGCAAGAAGGTCACCGCGCGCCAGGCGCGGGCCTTGCAGCAGAAGGGCGTCAAGGCGATTCGCATTGCCGAGGAGGACATCGCCGGTTCCTACGTGGCCCAGGACATCGTCAACCCGGCGACGGGCGAGATCTATCTCGAGGCCGGCGAAGAGCTGGAATTGACGGTCGATGCCAAGACCGGTGAAAAGAAGGGCACCCTCATCGAACTGATGAAGCTCGGCTATGACGAGATCGATGTCCTGGACATCGACCATGTCAATGTCGGTGGCTACATCCGCAATTCGCTCGCCGTCGACAAGAACGAGGGTCGTCAGGACGCGCTGTTCGACATCTACCGGGTCATGCGTCCGGGTGAGCCGCCGACGATGGAAACCGCCGAGGCGATGTTCCAGTCGCTGTTCTTCGATTCGGAGCGCTACGACCTGTCGGCCGTCGGCCGCGTGAAGATGAACATGCGTCTCGACGTGGACGCCGAAGACACCGTGCGCGTGCTGCGCCGCGAGGACATTCTCGCGGTGATTCGGACGCTTGTCGACCTGCGCGACGGCAAGGGCGAGATCGACGACATTGACAATCTCGGCAACCGCCGCGTCCGGTCGGTCGGCGAACTGATGGAGAACCAGTATCGCGTCGGTCTCCTGCGCATGGAGCGGGCGATCAAGGAGCGCATGTCGTCGGTCGAGATCGACACGGTCATGCCGCAGGACCTGATCAACGCCAAGCCGGCGGCCGCAGCCGTGCGCGAGTTCTTCGGCTCCTCGCAGCTGTCGCAGTTCATGGACCAGACGAACCCGCTGTCGGAGATCACCCACAAGCGTCGCCTTTCGGCGCTCGGACCCGGTGGTCTGACGCGCGAGCGCGCCGGCTTCGAGGTGCGCGACGTGCATCCGACCCATTACGGCCGCATCTGCCCGATCGAGACGCCGGAAGGCCCGAACATCGGCCTTATCAATAGTTTGGCGACGTTTGCTCGGGTCAACAAATACGGCTTCATCGAGAGCCCCTACCGCAAGGTCGTCGACGGCAAGGTGACCCACGAGGTCGTCTATCTGTCGGCGATGGAGGAATCCAAACACCACGTCGCCCAGGCGAACGCCATTCTGACCGGCGACAGCCGGTTCCAGAACGAGTTCGTGGTCTGCCGCCATCAGGGCGACGTCTTCATGACGCCGCGCGACAATGTCGACCTGATGGACGTGTCGCCGAAGCAGCTCGTGTCGGTCGCGGCCGCGCTGATCCCGTTCCTTGAGAACGACGACGCGAACCGCGCCCTCATGGGCTCGAACATGCAGCGTCAGGCCGTGCCGCTGGTGCGCGCCGAAGCGCCGTTCGTCGGCACCGGCATGGAGCCGATCGTCGCCCGTGATTCGGGCGCCGCGATCGGTGCTCGCCGGACCGGCGTCGTCGACCAGGTCGATGCGACCCGTATCGTCATCCGTGCGACGGACGACCTGCAGGCCGGCAAATCCGGCGTCGACATCTACCGGCTGATGAAGTTCCAGCGCTCGAACCAGAACACCTGCATCAACCAGCGTCCGCTGGTGGCGGTGGGCGACCGGGTCGACAAGGGCGACATCATCGCCGACGGTCCGTCGACCGATCTCGGCGATCTGGCCCTCGGCCGCAATGTGCTCGTCGCGTTCATGCCGTGGAACGGCTACAACTACGAGGATTCGATCCTCCTGTCCGAGCGCATCGTCGCCGATGACGTCTTCACCTCGATCCATATCGAGGAGTTCGAGGTCATGGCGCGCGACACCAAGCTTGGGCCCGAGGAGATCACGCGCGACATTCCGAACGTGTCGGAAGAAGCGCTGAAGAATCTCGACGAGGCCGGCATCGTCTACATCGGTGCCGAGGTGCAGCCGGGTGACATTCTGGTCGGCAAGATCACGCCGAAGGGCGAAAGCCCGATGACGCCGGAAGAAAAGCTCCTGCGCGCCATCTTCGGCGAGAAGGCCTCTGACGTTCGCGACACGTCGAACCGCATGCCTCCTGGAGCCTATGGCACGGTCGTCGAAGTGCGGGTCTTCAACCGGCACGGCGTCGAAAAGGACGAGCGCGCCATGGCGATCGAGCGCGAGGAGATTGAGCGGCTTGCCAAGGACCGTGACGACGAGCAGGCGATTCTGGATCGCAACGTCTATGGGCGACTTCTCGAAATGCTCGACGGCAAGTCGGCGCTCGCCGGGCCGAAGAACTTCAAGAAGGGCACGACCGTCACGCCCGAGCTGATGAACGAGTATCCGCGTTCGCAGTGGTGGATGTTCGCCGTCGAGAACGAGAAGCTCCAGGGCGAGCTCGAGGATCTGCGCAACGTCTATGACGATGCGAAGAAGACCCTTGAGGCGCGCTTTATGGACAAGGTCGAGAAGGTCCAGCGCGGCGACGAGCTGCCGCCCGGCGTCATGAAGCAGGTCAAGGTCTTCGTCGCCGTCAAGCGCAAGATTCAGCCGGGCGACAAGATGGCCGGCCGTCACGGCAACAAGGGTGTCGTATCGCGGATTCTGCCTTGCGAGGACATGCCGTTCAACGAGGACGGGACCCATGTCGATATCGTCCTCAATCCGCTCGGCGTGCCGAGCCGGATGAATGTCGGGCAGATTCTCGAGACGCATCTGGGCTGGGCCTGTGCCGGCATGGGCCAGAAGATCGGCGACATGCTGGAGGTCTATCAGCAGTCGAACAATGCCGCACCGCTGCGCGACGAGATCGCCGGTCTCCTCGGGGACAGCGACCGCAACGAGAAGGTGCGGGACTACGACGACGACAGCGTCATTACGCTCGCCAGGCAGATGAAGCGCGGTGTCTCGATCGCAACGCCGGTCTTCGACGGCGCTGTCGAGCACGACATTGTCGAGATGCTGGAGAAGGCCGGTCTCAACGGCTCGGGTCAGGTGACGCTCTATGACGGGCGTACCGGCGAGGCGTTCGACCGTCAGGTGACCGTCGGCTACATCTATATGTTGAAGCTGCACCATCTGGTGGATGACAAGATCCACGCCCGTTCGATCGGACCCTACTCGCTGGTCACCCAGCAGCCGCTCGGCGGCAAGGCGCAGTTCGGTGGGCAGCGCTTCGGCGAGATGGAGGTGTGGGCGCTCGAAGCCTATGGCGCCGCCTACACGTTGCAGGAAATGCTGACGGTGAAGTCGGACGATGTCGCGGGCCGCACCAAGGTCTACGAATCGATCGTGCGCGGCGACGACGCCTTCGAGTCGGGCATTCCGGAGAGCTTCAACGTTCTCGTCAAGGAAATGCGCTCGCTGGGCCTCGACGTCGATCTCGCCGACAGCCAGGCCGAACTGGCGTCGCTCGAACTGCCGGACGCGGCCGAGTAGGCTGGACAACCAAAGCTGCAACGAAGGGCCGCAGCGATGTGGCCCCGATTGCAGCCACGATCGGCGCTATGCTGGCGCCGACCAGACCCTTGAAGATTTCCAGCGGCCGGTGTTTCCCCAACCCGCCGCGCCCGGGGCCAGCGCCCCAGAAGGAGAAAGCCCGTGAACCAAGAGGTCATGAACATCTTCAATCCGCAGGTGGCGGCGCAGACCTTCGACTCGATCCGAATCTCGCTCGCTTCTCCGGAAAAGATCCTCTCCTGGTCCTTCGGCGAAATCAAAAAGCCGGAAACCATCAACTACCGGACGTTCAAGCCCGAGCGTGACGGCCTGTTCTGCGCCCGCATCTTTGGTCCCATCAAGGACTACGAGTGCCTTTGCGGCAAGTACAAGCGTATGAAGTACAAGGGCATCATCTGCGAGAAGTGCGGTGTCGAGGTCACCCTCTCGCGGGTGCGGCGCGAGCGCATGGGCCATATCGAGCTGGCCGCGCCGGTCGCTCACATCTGGTTCCTCAAGTCGCTGCCGAGCCGTATCGGCACGCTGATGGACATGACGCTCAAGGATATCGAGCGGGTTCTGTATTTCGAGAACTACATCGTCACCGAGCCGGGCCTTACTTCGCTGCAGGAGCATCAGCTCCTGTCGGAGGAGGAGTACATGCTGGCGGTCGACGAGTTCGGCGAGGATTCCTTCACGGCGCTGATCGGCGCCGAGGCGATCCAGGAGCTGCTCGCGTCGATGGACCTGGAAACGATCGCCGGCGATCTGCGCGAGGAACTCGCGAAGACCACGTCGGAGCTCAAGACCAAGAAGCTGATGAAGCGGCTGAAGATCGTCGAGAATTTCATCGAATCGGGCAACAAGCCCGAATGGATGATCATGACGGTCGTGCCGGTGATCCCGCCGGACCTGCGCCCGCTCGTTCCTCTGGACGGCGGCCGCTTCGCCACGTCCGACCTCAACGATCTCTACCGCCGCGTCATCAACCGCAACAACCGCCTGAAGCGGCTGATCGAACTTCGCGCGCCCGGCATCATCATCCGCAACGAGAAGCGGATGCTGCAGGAATCCGTCGACGCGTTGTTCGACAACGGCCGCCGCGGCCGCGTCATCACCGGTGCCAACAAGCGCCCGCTGAAGTCGCTGTCGGACATGCTGAAGGGCAAGCAGGGCCGCTTCCGCCAGAACCTTCTCGGCAAGCGCGTCGACTATTCGGGTCGTTCGGTTATCGTGACCGGTCCGAACCTGAAGCTGCATCAGTGCGGCCTGCCGAAGAAGATGGCGCTGGAGCTGTTCAAGCCGTTCATCTACGCGCGCCTCGACGCCAAGGGTTATTCGTCAACGGTCAAGCAGGCCAAGAAACTGGTCGAGAAGGAGCGTCCGGAAGTCTGGGATATCCTCGACGAGGTGATCCGCGAGCATCCGGTGCTGCTCAACCGCGCCCCGACGCTGCATCGTCTCGGCATCCAGGCGTTCGAGCCGGTGCTGATCGAGGGCAAGGCGATCCAGTTGCATCCGCTGGTCTGCACGGCCTTTAATGCCGACTTCGACGGCGACCAGATGGCCGTCCACGTTCCACTGTCCATCGAGGCGCAGCTGGAAGCGCGCGTCCTGATGATGTCGACGAACAACATCCTGCATCCGGCGAATGGCCAACCGATCATCGTGCCGTCGCAGGACATGGTTCTGGGTCTCTATTACCTTTCGATCATGAACGAGAACGAGCCCGGTCAGGGCATGCTGTTCTCCGACATCGGCGAGCTGGAGCAGGCGGTCTTCACCAAGGCCGTCACGCTGCACTCCAAGGTGAAGGGCCGTTTCAAGACGATCGACGCGGACGGCAACCCCGTCTCGAAGGTCTACGAGACGACGCCCGGTCGCATGCTCATCGGCGAGATCCTGCCGAAGAACCACATGGTGCCGTTCGACATCTGCAACGAGCTGATGACCAAGAAGAACATCTCCAGGATGATCGATCAGGTCTATCGCCACTGCGGTCAGAAGGAGACGGTGATCTTCTGCGACCGGATTATGCAGCTCGGATTCAAGCATGCCTGCATCGCCGGCATCTCGTTCGGCAAGGACGACATGCTGATCCCCGAGACCAAGCCGAAGATGATCGCCGAGACCCAGGCGCTCGCGAAGGAATACGAGCAGCAGTATAATGACGGCCTGATCACCCAGGGCGAAAAGTACAACAAAGTGGTCGACGCCTGGGCGAAGTGCACCGATCGCATCGCCGATGAGATGATGGCACGCATCAAGGCCGTCGAGTTCACCGAGGACGGCCGTCAGAAGCCAATGAATTCGATCTACATGATGTCGCACTCGGGCGCCCGCGGGTCCCCGACCCAGATGCGCCAGCTGGCGGCCATGCGCGGCCTGATGACCAAGCCGTCGGGCGAGATCATCGAGACGCCGATCATCTCGAACTTCAAGGAAGGCCTGACCGTGCTCGAGTACTTCAACTCGACCCACGGCGCCCGAAAGGGCTTGGCCGACACCGCCTTGAAGACGGCCAACTCAGGCTACCTGACGCGGCGTCTTGTCGACGTGGCGCAGGATTGCATCATCACGCAGGTCGATTGCGGCACCAAGAAGGGCCTGACGATGCAGCCCATCGTCGACGCCGGCCAGGTCGTCGCGTCGATCGGCCAGCGCGTGCTCGGTCGTACGGCACTGGAGGACGTCAACCATCCGCTTACAGGCGAGACCATCGTCAAGGGCGGACAGACGATCGAGGAACCCGATGTCGAGCTGATCGAGAAGGCCGGCATCCAGTCGATCGATATCCGTTCTGCACTGACTTGCGAGATCCGCACCGGCATCTGCGCCACCTGCTACGGGCGCGATCTCGCCCGCGGCACGCCCGTCAACATGGGCGAGGCCGTCGGCGTCATTGCGGCGCAGTCGATCGGCGAGCCGGGCACGCAGCTCACCATGCGGACCTTCCACATGGGCGGCACGGCGCAGGTGGTCGACTCGTCCTTCCTGGAAGCGTCCTACGAGGGCACCGTCCAGATCCGCAATCGCAACGTGGTGCGCAATTCGGACGGCAATCTCGTCGCGATGGGCCGCAACATGGCGATCCTCATCATGGATCCGTCGGGCAACGAGCGCGCCTCGCACCGCGTCACCTACGGCAGCCGCGTCTATGTGGACGACGGTGACACCGTGCGGCGGGGACAGCGTATCGCCGAGTGGGATCCCTACACCCGCCCGGTGCTGACCGAGCTCGAGGGCACTGTCGACTATGAGGACATGGTCGACGGCATCTCGGTGTCCGAGCAGGCCGACGAGTCGACGGGCATCACCAAGCGTGCGGTCATCGACTGGCGGGCGAGCCCTCGGGGCCAGGACCTCAAGCCGGCGATCGTCATCAAGGGCGACGACGGCGAGATCCTGAAGCTGGCGCGCGGTTCGGAGGCTCGCTACTTCCAGTCGGTCGATGCGGTTCTCTCGGTCGAGCCGGGTGCCAGGGTCACGGCGGGCGACGTTCTGTCGCGTATTCCGATGGAAAGCGCCAAGACCAAGGACATCACCGGTGGTCTGCCGCGCGTCGCCGAGCTGTTCGAGGCCCGCAAGCCGAAGGACAACGCGGTCATCGCCGAGATCGACGGCACGGTGAAGTTCGGGCGCGACTACAAGAACAAGCGCCGGATCGTCATCGAGCCGCATGAGGAGGGCGCCGAGCCCGTCGAGTACCTGATCCCGAAGGGCAAACCGTTCCATCTCCAGGAAGGCGACGTCATCGAGAAGGGCGACTACATCCTCGACGGCAATCCGGCACCGCACGACATTCTGGCCATCCGCGGCGTGGAGGCTCTCGCGAGCTATCTCGTCAACGAAATCCAGGAGGTCTACCGGCTGCAGGGCGTTCTGATCAACGACAAGCACATCGAGGTCATCGTGCGGCAGATGCTGCAGAAGATCGAAATCGTGGAGTCGGGCGATTCAGGCTATATTCCGGGCGACCACGTCGACCGGATCGAACTCGCAGAACTGAACGAGCGTCTTGCCGAGGAAGGCAAGAAGCCCGCGTCTGGCAATCCGGTGCTGCTCGGCATCACCAAGGCTTCGCTGCAGACGCCGTCCTTCATCTCGGCGGCGTCCTTCCAGGAGACCACTCGTGTCCTGACCGAGGCGGCGGTGGCCGGCAAGACCGACACGCTGCAGGGCCTGAAGGAGAACGTCATCGTCGGCCGTCTCATCCCGGCCGGTACCGGCGGCACCATGACCCAGGTCCGCCGCATCGCAACTTCGCGCGACGACCTCATCCTCGATGATCGCCGCAAGGCCGCCGACAAGATCGCAAGCGATCGGATGCTTACCCAGGTGGAAGACGCCGCCGAGTAAGCGCTTCGATCATCGGTACGAACACAAAAGGCCGCTCCGGAAACGGCGCGGCCTTCAGATTGCTGGCAAACCCCTGGCGTTAGCCGGGGGTTTTTGATTCGCTTTGTCATGTTGAAGAAATCGGCCATCGAACAGGCAGCGATTGGACACCAAGATGCGGCAAGTTCATCCGTGACTGCTTTGCCGGGCTGCACTTGCCCGGATGACGGCCGCCCCGCTCGATCCGACCCTGATGTTCAAGGCTTTGCTCATCGGCTACCTGTTCGGTGTTCGCTCCGAGCGCAGCTGGTCCGCGAGATCGAGGTCAACTTCGTCTATCGCTGGTTCTTGCGACTCAAGCTGACCGAGAAGGTTTTCGACGCCTCGACACTTTGCGGCGCCGGCATGCCCGGCTTCAAGCGGCTGCTGCGGCCATATGAAAAGGGCCGCGTCGGGGGCCCGGCTTCGCCATTGAAGCTTCGCGCCTGGCTCGCGACGGCCGCAACCGGCACACCCCAATCGAGTTCCGCAATGCTGCGCCGGTTCAGCTCAGCTGCGGCTTCAACTGCTCATAGGCCGGAAAGCTCTCGGGGAAGGTTTCGATCCAAGCCGCGAGCCTTGGATATTCCTTGGCGATCTTGCCCTCGAAGCGGATGCTCATCCAGCCGATGAGGCTCGCCAGCGCCAGATGGGCGATGGTGATTTCGGTGCCGATCTCGTCAAGATGAGCCTCGAGATAGGCGAGGCCGCGGTCGGCCTTGCGCATTTGCATGTCGACCCAAGGCTGATGCCGCCTGTCCTCGGGGCGATAGCGGTCCTCGTAGACGGTAAGGATCAGCGCATCGATGGTTCCGTCGACGGCCGCTTCGTAGACCTTGGCGATCTGCCAAGCTTCGACCATCTGCGGCTGCAGCTGGTTGCCGGTGGTCTTGTCGAAATAGTCGCAAATCACGCTGCTGTCGAAGACGGTCTGGCCGTCGTCGAGAACGAGGACCGGGATCTTGCCGAGCGGGTTGGCCTCGATCAGCTCGTCCGGCTCGGCCGAAGTGTCGGTCTTCACGGAATCGATGGCGATGCCGCAATGGCTTGCGGCCATGCGGGCCTTCGCGGCAAAGGGCGAGGCGGGCGAATAGTAGAGGCGCATGAGGCTCAAGCTCGATCGTTATTTCGTGACGTAGCCGTAGCCGGTGCGGCCTTCGGGCTGGAAGCGGCGCAGCGACTGGCAGTTGGCGCCGTAGACATGCCACTCGTCCAAGCCGAGGACGCAACCTTCGGCGCGCCAGCCCTTGACCGGCGAGAAGGAGCCGAGATAGCTGCCGGCCGCCGCAAACCCCATCGGATATTCGATGACGTAATAGATACGGCGGGTGATCTGATCGGAGATCAGCGCCTCGGCCTGACAGTAGCGGCGCTCGATCGGCGATTCCGGCGGCGCCCCGGTCTTGATCGCCGGGAAGTAGGCCTTCTCGACCATCGCGGAAAATTCCAGGATCGACAGCTTCGTCTCAAGCACGCGCGGCGCGCCATATTCGAACTGGTCCTCGACCTGGCCGAGCACGGCCGGGTCGTTACAGGCCGGCACATTGGCGTTGGCAACCGCCGGACCGCGGCGCTCTATATAGTCGGCGGCCTGAGCGGAGCCGAAGCCCACACTTAGAAGCAGAGCGGAGGAGAGGAGGGTTTTCACGAAACGCATGGCGGGACCTTCAGGGATCGCGACGAAACTCGAATGATCGATAGCACGGAAACGCCGGCGCGCCAGTTCAAACCGGCCCGCCTTTCGATTCATGCACGTCGATTGTTGCCTTACGGTCGCGCTTCAGGAGGGGAGCCAGCGCTGCAAGGACCGCGCGGGCCTCGTCGGCATAAGTGAAGGGCGGGTTGAGGACGGCAAGGCCGGTGCCGACGAACCGCGGCTCGGCGGCGTCGTAGGGTTCGAGCATGAGCTCGGCCGTGACCCGTTCGGCAAAGCCCAGTTCGGCAAGGCCCCGATGCAGCGTCTCGACCATTGCCCGGCGCTTCAACGGATACCACAGCGCGTAGACCCCCTGGGGCCAGCGCCGATGGGCGCCGGACAGGCCTTCGAGAATATCGTCCGCCTCGCTTGCCTTTTCGAAGGGTGGGTCGATCAGCACGAGGCCGCGTTTTTCCTTGGGCGGAACATGGCTCTTGAGCGCCAGCCAACCGTCGAGCTCGATCGCCTTCACCTGCACGTCGCCGGCGAACTCGGCCTTGAGAGCGGATGCGTCGGCCGGATGCAACTCGTAGGCCGACAGCCGGTCCTGCGGCCGCAGCAGTCGACGTACGATCAGCGGCGAGCCCGGATAGCGCCCAGCCTGCAAGTCCGGGGCGAGGGCGGCGAAATAGTCGGCAAAGAGCGGATCGGCCGCGAGCTGCGGTGCGGCGGTAATCAAATGCTGGATGCCTTCGGCGGCCTCGCCGGTTCTGGTCGCCTCGTCGGCGGACAGGTCGTAGCGGCCGCGGCCGGCATGGGTGTCGAACACGCGGAAGGCTTTTTCCTTGCGCTTCAGATAGGCGATCAGCCGGGTGAGCAGCACGTGCTTGACGACGTCGGCGAAGTTTCCGGCGTGAAAGGCGTGGCGGTAGTTCATCGGCCTCGTCTCGCCTCTCGATCGTCATGTCGATCGTCTCGCCGGATCGCGATCGGTTCGTTGGCAGCGACCGGATCGGGAACGCATCGTTCACAGCACTTATTGCAGTGCGGTGCATTCCTATCTCCGACAAACGATTTGGCCGCACTGTCCATCAGTTCGGCCCTCCCATCGCATTTTAGGAAAGGATACCGCAATGGCAGACAACGCTTTGCTCGAACCCTTCAAGCTCGGCCCCGTGGACCTCGCCAACCGCGTCGTGATGGCGCCGCTGACCCGCTCGCGCGCCGACGGCACGGACACGCCAAAGGAGATGCATGTCGAATATTACCGCCAGCGCGCCGGCGCCGGGCTGATCATCTCCGAGGCGACGCAGATCTCCAAGGAGGGCAAGGGCTACGCCTGGACGCCCGGCATCTATTCCGACGACCAGGTCAAGGCTTGGACGAAAGTGGTCGACGCCGTTCATGAAGAGGGCGGCAAGATCATCATGCAGCTCTGGCATGTCGGCCGCATCTCACATCCCGACCTGCAGGAGGACGGCCAGCTTCCGGTTTCGGCATCGGATGTGAAGCCCGACGCGCAGGCCTTCACCGAGAACGGTTTCAAGGACATCCCGGCGCCGCGCGCGCTTGAGACAGACGAACTCCCGCGGGTCGTTACCGACTATGTGAAAGCGGCCGAGAACGCCAGGGCCGCCGGCTTCGACGGCGTCGAAGTGCATTCGGCCAATGGCTATCTGCTCGACCAGTTCCTGCAGGACGGCACCAACATGCGCGAGGACGCCTATGGCGGCTCGATCGAAAACCGCATTCGCTTCCCACTCGAGGTGATCGACGCCGTCGTCGGCGTATGGGGCGCGGAGCGCGTTGGCGTTCGCATCTCGCCAGCCAGCGGCGCCAACGACATCTCGGAGAGCAATCCGGAGGCGCTGTTCACCGCCTATGTGGGGGAACTCTCGAAGCGCAAGCTTGCCTATCTGCACGTGGTCGAGGGGCTGATCTGGAAGGATCGTGACAAGGGCGCCTTCGACGAGGACAAGCTGCGCGAGGTCTTCGACGGCGTCTACATGGGCAACAACAACTACACTCAGGATATTGCCGAGAAGCGTATCGCAGAGGGGAAGATCGATCTCGTCTGCTTTGGCCGGCCCTTTATCTCCAACCCCGATCTCGTCGCTCGCTTCGAACTCGGCGCCCCGCTGAACGAGCCGGACAAGGACACGTTCTACGGCGGTGACGAAAAGGGCTACACCGATTATCCGTCGCTGACGACGGAAGAGCGGATGCGCTACGCCGAAGCGGCGTGACTCGACCGGCGTCACAAGGCGACCGATCATAGCCGAAACGCAGAAAGCCGGGGCGTGCCCGGCTTTCCTTCTAGGCACGAAGATGATTCGCCGGTCCCGTGCCGCAGCCTGCGACCAGACATCGTTCAGCTGCGTTCGATATCGCCGGCCGCCCGATCGAGCGCCGCGGTGATCGCGCCGATCGTTTCCTGCGTCACATCGCCCTTACCGAGCCGTACTTCGAGTGCTGCGCGCAGATTCTGCATGGCACGCATCACCTCCGGTGCCGGTGCCTCGCCGAACCGTGCACGGGCGGCCTCAAGCCGCCGGCGGACCGCCGCAACCTCTTCGGGATGGTCGTCCAGCTCCTTTTGGCCCGCCTCGGTCAGCGCATAGAGCTTTTTCGCGCCTTGCGTTTCGCCGGCGATGAAGCCGGTTTCCTCAAGAAGCGTCAGCGTCGGATAAATGACGCCGGGACTTGGGCTGTAGTTGCCGCCGAAGGCGTCTTCCACGGCCTTGATGATCTCGTATCCATGGCGCGGCTCGGTGGCGATTAGGTCGAGCGCAAGCCAGCGCAGATCGCCCTGTTCTAGGGGACGCCGTCGCCTGCCGGGCCCGCGGCCCGGATGGCCTCCCATGTGTCTCGGTCCGCCACGTCCTCGTTCGAACATCGCTCGTCCTCTCTCCATCCAGTTTCTGCGGCCGCCATACCGTGCTGCTTGCGGGTCGAATTCGGCGTCGTCGTTCCAGGCCTTGCGGAGGTGTCGCATGGCGCAGCCGCCATGGCCGTGTTCGTGATGGCTATGCCTATGGGCATGCCGTCCTCTATGCCTTTCGGCGAATTCGCGGCGTTCGTCCCGTGGCTCTCGATCTCGTATCGACATGATATCGTCCTTTCTTAGATATATCGAATAAACACCATATCGTCGATCCTGCGAACGATTGCAAGATCGTTATATCGAAGATTGGTCTTTTTTATCTGTCTGGCCCATTTGACGCCGTAGCGGACGCGACACGCCAGCAAAACGTCACCGCATTCGATCGCGAAAATCGATTGGGCAGGGCGCGTGTCCCGGCGTATGTTGCCGTCCATGAACAAGCCGCTCGCCGTCGTCACTAGCCATTCCGCCTGTCCCCATGACTGTCCGTCCACCTGCGCGCTCGACGTAGAAGTGTTGGACGGCCACACGATCGGCCGGGTCCGCGGCGCGACGGCGAACGATTATACGGCCGGAATCATCTGCGCGAAGGTCGCGCGCTATGCCGAACGCATCCATCATCCGGACCGGCTGCTGAAGCCGCTGCAGCGGATGGGCGCCAAAGGGGAGGGGCGTTTTCGAGAGATTTCCTGGGACGACGCGCTGGACCTCGTTGCCGAGCGCTTCGTTGCGGCCGAGCAGCGGTATGGGTCGGAGACGGTCTGGCCCTATCAATATGCCGGCACGATGGGCCTCGTGCAGCGCGACGGCATCCATCGCCTGCGGCACGCCAAGCGCTATTCGGGCATGTTCGGCTCGATCTGCACCAACATGGCCTGGACAGGCTGGTTTGTCGGGACCGGCGCCATGCGCGGCACCGACCCGCGCGAGATGGCGAAGTCCGATTGCGTCGTGATCTGGGGCACGAATGCGGTCGCGACGCAGGTCAACGTGATGACCCACGCGATAAGGGCCCGCAAGGAGCGCGGGGCGAAGATCGTCGTCATCGACATTTACGACAACGCCACGATGCGTCAGGCCGATATCGCTCTGAAGCTGCGCCCCGGCACCGACGGCGCGCTCGCCTGTGCCCTGATGCACATTGCGTTTCGGGACGGCACGGCCGATCGCGATTATCTCGCGCGCTACACCGATGATCCAGCCGGCTTCGAAGCCCATCTGGCCACCCGCGACCCGCAATGGGCAGCGGCGATCACCGGGCTTGCTGTCGACGAGATCGAGGCCTTCGCGGCGTTGATCGGGGCGACGCCCAGGACGTTCTTCCGCCTCGGCTACGGCTTCACCCGCCAGCACAACGGCGCCGTCGCCATGCATGCGGCCCTGTCGGTGCCGGCGGTCTACGGCCATTGGCGCAGCGAGGGCGGCGGGGCCTTCCACTCCAACTCCGGCATCTTCGGCCTCGACCAGAGCCTCATCACCGGCGCGGCCTATCACGACACGGGCGTGCGAACCCTCGACCAGTCGCGCATCGGCGCGGTGCTGACCGGCGACAAGGCCGCGCTCCATGGCGGTCCGCCGGTGACGGCGATGCTGATCCAGAACACCAATCCGGCAAATGTCTGCCCCGAGCAGAGGCTGGTGAAACAGGGGCTCCTGCGGGACGATCTCTTCACCGTCGTCCACGAGCAGTTCATGACCGATACGGCCAAGCTCGCCGACCTCGTTCTGCCAGCGACGATGTTCCTGGAGCATGACGACATCTATCGCGGCGGCGGACAGAACCATATCGTGCTGGGCGCCAAGGTGGTCGAGCCGCCCGAAACGGTGCGCAGCAATCATTTCGTCTTCGAGGAACTTGCCAAGCGTCTCGGCGTCGCCAACCGGCCGGGCTTCGGGCTGACGGCGCGAGAGCTCATCGACGACATGCTCAAGCGCTCCGGTCATGCGGAAGGCTTTAACGGCCTGAAGCGCGATCGCTGGATCGACCGACAGCCCGCCTTCGACGAGGCGCATTTCCTGAACGGCTTCGGCTGGCCGGACGGCAAATTTCGTTTCAAGCCCGATTGGGTGGGCAGGCAGGCGCCGAACCGGCCGCCCGAGAGCATGGGCCCACAGGGCCCGATCGCCGGTCTGCCGGTCTTCCCCGACCACGCCGAACTGATCGAGAAAGAGGATGCCGCGCACCCCTATCGCCTCGCCACCTCGCCGGCGCGCAATTTCCTCAACTCGACCTTCTCCGAGACCAAGGGATCGCGCTTGCGCGAAGGCGGACCCGTCCTCCTCGTCCACGCGCAAGACGCGGCTGCCGAGGGTTTCAGCGAAGGCAACATCGTCACCCTCGGCAACCCGCGCGGCTCCGTGCGCCTCAAGGTGACGATCAGCGACACGGCGAGGCCCGGCGTCGTCATTCACGAAGGGCTCTGGGCAAACTCCGATTTTCTCGACGGGGAAGGCATCAACGTGCTGACATGCGCCGATCCGGTTGCGCCGTTCGGCGGGGCGGCGTTTCATGACAGTCGGGTGTGGATCAGGCTCGTTGCTTAGCGATCGGCGATGCGGAGTGATGACCTATTGCAAGTCGTTCGTCGTCTCTTTCGACCGCTCCCAGGGCGTTCCCGTGCCGGCCTTTTTCCAGATGGTCCGCCCAAGTCCAAGCCGCGCCATCAGATCTTCCATCCACCAGCCGATGACCTCCTTGCGCCCGCGCACGAACGGAATGAAGCTCGTATCGAGGAACGTGACCGGGATGAACGGATTGGGGCGCATCGACGCGTAGATCTCGACCCGCACCGATGGCCGCAGCGACTGTCCACGCGCATGCAGGCCGAAGGTGTCTCCAACGACCAGCGTGTTGCCCGGTACGGCGAACACCTGGCGCGGCGGCAGACGCAAGCGGTTCAAATCGCCATCCGGCACGCGGAACGATCCGCCCTTGTCGCTCCCGGTCGCGGCGATCACGCTCTTGCGCTTGTGCCAGGCCATCCGCCGTCTCGTCAGCCGATGCGAGCCGGGGACGTAGGTGAACGGACCCTTGTTCGCCTCGACTTCCTCAAGGAAATACCAAGCCTTCATCGTCGGGTGGAACGTGTCCATGTGCAACTGCGTCTGCGGGTCGCTCGGCGCCGTGACACCCGCTGCGCCGAAGATCGTCTGGATGCAGACCAGGGGCTCGATGTCGAAGCCGCCGACATAGCGCGTCAGCCGCCGCCAGTCCGGATTGTCGAGGAACCGGCGCAAGACCGGGGTGCGGTACAGCAGTTCCGGCGTAACCGCGATACGACGCGTCACGGCGAGACCTTCGGTCATTTCGCGCGCCGGCGCGGTTACGCTGCGCAACTCCGCAATCAGCGCGGCGTGCTCTCCGGACGTCAGGACATTGTGTTTGATCAGAAATCCGTTCCGGTCGAAATCGGCCCGTTCGTCCGCCGAGAGAAATTTTGCCAGTCGTCCGCGCCGCCGAGCGGTGATCGCGTGGGTCGCCTTCATGCGCCAGACATGCAGGCCACGCCGGTTCAACCGCTCGCTGCCGATAATCGGCGTCTTGAAGCCTTTCTCGCCGGAGAGCACTTCGAGCGCGTGCCAAGGCAGGCAGATCCAGTCGAATATCGACCGTTTCGAACCGTCAGATCCTGTAACCATCATTCAATCCCTCGGGCGGTCGAATTATTGCCATCCTGGGCCAAAAATCGACGTTTATCGGTGTTTTGGTTTCCGCAGACGAAGCCTTCAGAGCGCGTCCGCGTCTGGTCAAGACCCGTTCAGCGAGGCGCTTGTGTAGCTCCGCAAATTGGCACGCCCTTTTCTCAACCCCTTCTCGCATCGGGTGAAATCAAAATCGGCGGCCCGTCCGCCACCCGCGTGATCTCCGTGTCGTCGTCACTTGTCGCGCTCTTCGCTGCCCCCTTCGCGATCGCCTGACCTCCCACCATTCGCACAGCCCCGTCGAGCACCAGCCTCAACGCGTGCGGATAAAGCCGGTGTTCGGCGCGCAGGAGGCGGTCGGCAAGGGTTTCGACGGTGTCGGCGGGCTCGATGCGAATCGCGGCCTGAGCGATGATCGGGCCTTCGTCCATGCGCTCGGTGACGAAGTGGACGGTGCATCCGTGAAGGCGCATGCCGGCGGAGAGGGCGCGCTGGTGGGTGTCGAGGCCGGGAAACAGCGGCAGGAGTGACGGGTGGATGTTGATCATCCGGCCCGAATAGCGCTTCACGAAGGCGTCGGACAGAATCCGCATGTAGCCGGCGAGGCAGACGATGTCGGGCCGCAGCTCTTCGAGGGCGGCGAGCATCGCGTCCTCCTGGGCCTGGCGGTTCGCATAGGCGCTCTGGTCGATCGCGGTGCCGGGGATGTCGTAGCGCCTGGCGATCTGAAGGCCCGGCGCGTCGGCGCGATTCGACAAGACGCCGACGATCTGGCCGGGAAAGGACGGGTCCATGCAGGCGGCAATCAGCGCGCTCATGTTGGAGCCGCGGCCGGAGATGAGGATCGCGATGCGCTTGCGCTGGCTCATGAAAGCGCCAGCGCGCCGTTGAATGTCACCGCCGCATCTTCGCGCGGGCGGATGCGGCCGAGTGGCACGACGGTCTCGCCGGCCTTTGCCAGCAGAGCCGAGACGGTGGCGGCGTCGGCTTCCGAGACGACGACGACCATGCCGATGCCGCAGTTGAAGGTGCGCAGCATCTCGGTCTCGGGGACACCGCCGGTCTTTGAAAGCCAGCCGAAGACGGGCGGGACGGGCACGGCGAAAAGGTCGATGTTGGCGCGCAGTGTCTCGGGCAGGACGCGCGGGATGTTTTCGACGAAGCCGCCGCCGGTGATGTGGGCGAGGGCCTTGATGCCGGTCGTCTCGGCGAAGACCGCGAGCAGCGGTTTGACGTAAATGCGGGTGGGCGCGATCAGCGCCTGCCCAAGGGTTTTCGTCTTGTCGAAGGGGGCCTTGGCGTCATAGGCGACGCCAGAGAGTTCGACGATCTTGCGAACCAGCGAGTAGCCGTTGGAGTGGACGCCGGAGGAGGCAAGGCCGAGGATCATGTCGCCGGATTCGATCGAGCCCTGCGGCAGCAGACGGTCGCGCTCGACGGCACCGACGGCGAAACCGGCGAGATCGTAGTCCTTGCCTTCGTAGAGCCCCGGCATCTCGGCCGTCTCGCCGCCGATCAGCGCGCAGCCGGCCTGCTTGCAGCCGTCGGCGATGCCCCGGACGATCGCCTCGCCCTCGTTCGGGTCGAGATGGCCAGTGGCGTAATAGTCGAGGAAGAACAGCGGCTCGGCGCCCTGGACGACGAGATCGTTGACGCACATGGCGACGAGATCGACGCCGATCGTGTCGTTAAGGCCGGTCTCGATGGCGATCCTCAGCTTGGTGCCGACGCCATCGTTCGCCGCGACCAGCAGCGGGTCGGAAAAGCCCGCGGCCTTCAGGTCGAAGATGCCGCCGAAGCCGCCGATCTCGCTATCGGCGCCGCGCCGGGCGGTCGCCTTCACGAGAGGCTTGATCCGGCGGACCAACTCGTTGCCGGCATCGATGTCGACGCCGGCGTCGCGATAGGTGAGGGAATTCCTGGTGTCGGTCATGTCGTGTCCCCGCGCAGTCGGGTCGAGTTGACATGATCGGGGGCCGCGAGCAAGACCCGGCGCATGGACGAGCCGTCTGACTGTTTTCACCGGACTGATGGAGCAACGGTCGGCAACGCTGCCTGCCGCGCGGCATGACGCTGCCGAATTTCATCTCGGTCGCCCGGCTGCTGCTCGTTCCGGTGCTCGTCTGGGCGCTGATCCACGGGGCCTTCGTAACGGCTTTCGCTGTGTTCGTGGTCGCCGGCCTGTCGGATGCGGTGGACGGCTTGATCGCCCGGCAGTTCGGGCTGCAGACGACTCTGGGCACCTATCTCGATCCGCTGGCCGACAAGGCGCTGCTCGGGGCGATCTTCATCGGGCTCGGCGTTCTCGGGCGGCTGCCGGATTGGCTTGTCGTCACCGTCGTCAGCCGCGATCTCCTGATCGTCGCCGCAGTGCTGTTGTCCTATGTGATGGGTCATCCGGTGACGGTACGGCCGATCCCGGTGTCTAAGCTGACGACGCTTGCCCAGATCATTTTGGCCGGTACGGCGCTGGCCGAACCGGCCTTTCGCCTGAACCTCGGTCTGTGGCTCGACCTGATGATCGGCATGACTGCACTCTTGACCGTTCTGTCTGCGGCCACCTATCTCCTGGACTGGCTTCGGCACATGGCTGCGGGCGACGATCGTTCGCAATGGCCGGCCGATCCGACAGGCGAACCGCTGATCGGCGAGCAGGGACCGGGTGAATCGATTGGGCATGACACGATGAGCAATCCGCGATGAGCCAGGCCGCCGCCGATAGACGCAGTGCGCTGATCCGCCGTCAGATCCTGTTCTGGAGCCTCGCCGCGGTGATGTTCGTGCTGCTGCTGTGGCTGTTTTCGGGCATCTTGTTGCCCTTCGTTCTGGGCATGGTGATCGCCTATTTCCTCGATCCCGTCGCCGATTTCTTCGAGCGGCGCGGCCTGTCGCGAGTGATGGCGACGACATTGATTCTCGTCCTCTTCGCGGCGACCTTCATCGCGGCGGTTCTGATCGTCGTGCCGGTCATCGGTGGTCAGATCGCCAATTTCGTCGCCAAGCTGCCCGACTATGTCGACCGGCTGCAGGGACTGGCGAGCTGGGCGCGAACCGGGCCGCTGGCTTTTCTCTTCGCCGGGCAGGAGGACGATCTCAAACAGGAGCTCGCCTCGATGGCGAGTTCGGCGACGGGCTTCGTCACTTCGTTTCTCGGCGGACTGTGGTCGTCCTCGCTGGCGGTCGTCAATTTCGTCTCGCTCTTCGTCGTTACGCCCGTCGTCGCCTTCTATCTCCTGCTCGACTGGGACCGGATGGTCGCTAAGGTCGACGATTGGACGCCGCGCCAGCATATGGGCACCGTGCGCCGCATCGCCCGCGACATCGACTCCTCGGTCGCCGGCTTCGTGCGCGGGCAGGGCAGTCTGTGCCTGATCCTCGGCACCTATTACGGTATCGGGCTGACGCTGGTGGGCCTGAATTTCGGCTTGCTGATCGGGCTTTTCGCCGGCCTGATCTCTTTCATCCCCTATATCGGCTCAACCCTCGGCCTGCTCATCGCGGTTGGCGTCGCCCTGGTGCAGTACTGGCCGGACTGGCCCTGGATCGTCGCCGTCGTGGCGGTGTTTCTGGTCGGGCAGTTCTTCGAGGGCAACATCCTTCAGCCCAAACTCGTCGGCGCGTCGGTGGGGCTGCATCCGGTCTGGCTGATGTTCGCGCTCTTCGCCTTCGGCACCTTGTTCGGTTTCGTCGGGCTTCTGATCGCCGTGCCGGCCGCGGCTGCCGTCGCCGTATTGGTTCGCTTTGCGCTGGCGCAGTATCTGCAGAGCGAGATGTATGTCGGACGCACCTTGCCGCCGGCACCGACCGTCGACGTTCTCTCCGACGCCTCGGTCGACAGTTCCAAGGCCGAAGAGGCGCGGGTGATCGACGTCGCGTCGGGACGTGCGAGGTCCGCAGACCTTCCGAACATCGAGTAGATCTGTGTTGTCGCTGCCGCGGCGGTGGACATCCAGCATGAGGAGCGGCGATTGCCAGCCCAGCTTCCCCTCGCACTGCCACACAGCGTTTCGCTGGCCCGCGACGACCTCATCGTGTCGGCCTCGAACCGGCTGTCGGTCGAAGCGATGGACTCCTGGCCGAACTGGCATCATTCGATTCTGCTGGTGGTCGGCCCGGCCGGTTCCGGCAAGAGCCATCTCCTCAACGCCTGGATCGAGGCGTCGGGCGCCTTGAAGGCGGAAGGAAAGTCTGAAGCCGGAGTCGAGGTCGGGATGTGCGATCTGGCGGGCACGCTGCAGACCGCCGGCTTTCGTGTCGCCATCGACGACATCGATCGGTGCGACCTTGCTGAAGACGACCTCTTCGCCATCCTCAACGCAGCAAGACTCGGCGGCGGCACGGTGCTGGCGACGGCCCGTACGCGACCGCAGGAGATGGCGCTGCGGCTTGCCGATTTGCGCTCGCGGCTCGGCGCGGCGACCCTCGCCGAACTCGGCGCCCCGGACGACGCGCTGCTTGCCGGCGTGCTCGCCAAACTCTTCGCCGACCGGCAGCTCAATGTGTCCACGAAGGAGATCGACTACCTGACCAGGCGCATGGATCGCTCGCTCGACGCGGCGCGCCGGCTGGTGGCGGAGATCGATACGGAATCCCTGGCCGGAAAGCAGAAAATCAGCCCCCGCCTGCTCAAGCGGGTGCTTGACCGGGAGGCGCCGGGCATGCGTCATCAAACGGTCGTGCCGGCGCCTTATCCGGCAAGGACGGAGGATTGATCATGGACACTGCGTCGAGCAAAGCCAGCCAGGATTCCAGCGAGAACCATGCCAAAACGGAAACGTCCGACGCCATGAACAAGGCCTTGTCTGCGCCGACCGGGTCCGCGAGCGCGGCCAAACGGGCACCCCAGGATCGATCGGTGGCGAACGCGTCCAGCGCGGGGGGTGGGCGCGGCACTGCCAAGACGGGCCTGGGCGCTAAGGCGAATGGCGCTTCGAAATCGCCTGCGGGTGGCCAGAAGTCCGCCGGCAAACAGGACCAACCCGCCGACAAGCCGTCTGCTGGCAAGCCGTCCGAAGACAAGGCGCGCAAAGGAGATGGTCGTGGCGTGTCGCTGGCTGAGCCCTCGACGCAGGAGCCGGCACCGGTGCAGCCCGACGTCGTCGGACTCGAAGCCAGCCTCGAGGCGGCGGTGATTCTGGAGACACCTTCGGCCGAGATGACGCCCGATGCGCCACGAACGCCGCGTCCCGACGAGGTCGAATTGCCGGCCGACCGCTTCATCAACCGCGAAATCTCCTGGCTGCAGTTCAACCGCCGGGTCCTGGAGGAATCACAGAACCCGGCCCATCCGCTTCTGGAGCGGGTGCGCTTCCTGTCGATCTCGGCCGACAATCTCGACGAGTTCTTCATGGTCCGCGTCGCCGGTCTCGCCGGCCAGGTTCGCGAAAAGATCACCGTGCGCTCAATGGATGGGCTGACGCCGCAGGAACAGCTCGACCGCATCCTGATGGAAGTGGAGACGTTGCAGGAGGAACAGCAGGCCTCGCTCGCCGTGCTCGTCAAGGCGCTGCGCGAAGAGCGCATCCAGATTGTCGGTGCAGGCGATCTGAAGCGCGACGAGCGTGTCTGGCTGGAGAAGCATTTCGACGACACGATCTTCCCGGTGCTGACGCCGTTGTCGATCGACCCGGCACACCCGTTCCCGTTCATCCCCAATCTCGGCTTCTCGATCGCTCTCTCACTGACCCGCGAGCGCGATTCGCAGAAGATGAACGCGCTCTTGCGTCTTCCCGTCGCGCTGCAGCGCTTCATCGAAATGCCGCTGACGGAATCGGGCAACGCGCGCTACGTGCCGTTGGAAAGCGTCGTCGCGCTGTTCATCGGCAAGCTGTTTCCAGGGTACCGGGTCAAGGGCGCCGGCACCTTCCGCATCATTCGCGATTCGGACATCGAGGTGGAGGAAGAGGCCGAGGATCTCGTGCGCCTCTTCGAGACGGCGCTGAAGCGCCGCCGCCGCGGGCAGGTGATCCGCATCGAGTTCGATTCGGTGATGCCGGAAGCGCTGCGCAATTTCGTCGCCGCCGAACTGGAGGTGCCGGAGAATCGGGTGTCGGTGATGGACGGTATGCTGGCGCTCGATTCGGTGTCGCAGATCTGCAAGCTTTCGCGCGACGATCTGAAATTCACGCCGTATATTCCGCGCTTTCCCGAGCGCATCCGCGAGCACAACGGCGACTGCTTCGCGGCGATCCGCGAGAAGGACATCATCGTCCACCACCCCTACGAATCCTTCGACGTCGTGGTGCAGTTCCTGCGGCAGGCGGCGATGGACCCGAACGTCATCGCCATCAAGCAGACGCTCTATCGCACCTCCAACGATTCGCCGATCGTGCGGGCGCTGGTCGACGCGGCCGAGGCCGGCAAATCGGTCACGGCGCTGGTCGAGCTGAAAGCGCGCTTCGACGAGGAGGCGAACATCCGCTGGGCGCGCGACCTGGAGCGTGCTGGCGTGCAGGTGGTGTTCGGCTTCATCGAGAAGAAGACCCACGCGAAACTCTCGCTGGTCGTGCGGCGCGAGGAGGGGCGTCTTGTCAGCTTCGTCCACATCGGCACGGGCAACTACCACCCGATCACCGCGAAGATCTACACGGACCTTTCCTACTTCACCGCCGATCCGGGTATCGCCCACGACGTCTCGCTGATCTTCAACTACATTACCGGCTACGCGGAGCCGACTGAGGTCCACAAGCTCGCCATCTCGCCGCTGACCATGCGCAAGCGCATCGTCGCGCTGATCGAGGCCGAGGCCGAGCATCAGCGGGCCGGGCGGCCCGGCCAGATCTGGATGAAGATGAATTCGCTGGTCGATCCGGCGATCATCGACGCGCTCTACAGGGCCAGCCAGGCCGGCGTCGAGATCGATCTGATCGTGCGTGGCATCTGCTGCCTGCGGCCGCGCGTTTCGGGCCTGTCGGACAACATCCGCGTCAAATCCATCGTCGGCCGCTTCCTGGAACACAGCCGTGTCTTCTGCTTCGGAAACGGCCACGGCTTGCCTTCCGAGCAGGCGGTCGTCTATCTCGGCTCGGCCGATATGATGCCGCGAAACCTCGATCGGCGCGTCGAGGTGCTGGTTCCGATTTCGACCCCGACGGTGCACAGCCAGGTGTTGTCGCAGATCATGTTGGGCAATATTCTCGACAACCAGCAGAGTTGGTCGGTAGCCGGCGACGGGACATCGCGCCATATCGTGCCTTCGCCGGGCGAACAGTCGTTCAACGCCCAACGCTATTTCATGACCAATCCGAGTCTCTCGGGTCGGGGCAAGGCACTGAAGACGGATGCTCCAAGACTTATCGCGCGACAACGCGCGGACCACTCGCGGTTCGACTGATCCGATCGCCCAGGGACGCTTGCAGGACCGCAAGCCCGTCGCGGTCGTCGACATCGGTTCGAACTCGGTCCGCCTCGTCATCTACGAGGGCAATCGCCGCTCGCTGACGGTGCTGTTCAACGAGAAGGTTTTGAGTGGTCTCGGCAAGGGGCTTGCCCAGACCAACCGGCTCGACATCAAGGCGGTCGATAGCGCCATCGCAGCGCTGCGTCGCTTCCGCAAGATCTGTGCCCAGGCCAACGTCGTGGAGGTGCATCCGATCGCGACGGCTGCTGCCCGTGAGGCACAGAACGGGCCGGACTTCATCGCCGCCGCCGAAGAGGCGATCGGCTGCCCCATCACCATCCTTTCGGGAGCCGACGAGGCGCGTTATGCGGCCGAAGGTGTGCTTGCCGGTTTTCATGCGCCGGATGGGCTTGCCGGCGATCTCGGCGGCGGCAGCCTGGAGATCGTCGACATCCACGACGGCGCCTTCGAGGGTGGTCTGACCCTGCCGCTGGGAGGCTTGCGCCTGCGTGACCTGTCGGGCGGCGACGTCGAAAAGGCACAGGCGATCGCCGACAGCCACATTTCGTCCTGTGCCCTGCGCGAGCAGGGCACAGGACGGCCGTTCTTCGCCGTCGGCGGTACCTGGCGCAATCTCGCCAAGCTGCACATGGAGCAGACGAAGTATCCGCTGCACGTGATGCACGGCTACGAGCTCGACGCCGACGCGATCGATGATTTTCTCGACAACGTCATCAAGAGCGATGCCGACAAGCTGCCGGGGATTGCCGCGGTGTCCAAGTCCAGGCGGGCGCTGCTCGCCTATGGCGCCGTCGCACTGAAGAGCGTCATCAGGCACATGAAGCCGTCGAAGATCGTCATGTCGGCGCTCGGCGTGCGCGAGGGTTATCTGTTCTCGCTGCTCTCGAACGAAGAGCGCGCCAAGGACCCGCTCATCGAATCGGCCCGCGAACTGTCGATTCTGCGCTCGCGCTCGCCGGCCCACGCGCTGGAGATGGTCGACTGGAGCCGGCGCACCCTGGAAGCGTTCGGCATCGAGGAGACGCCGGACGAGGAACGGCTGCGCGAGGCGGCCTGTCTGCTGGCAGACATCGGCTGGCGCGCGCATCCCGACTATCGGGGCAAGCAGGCGCTCTCGATCATCGCGCACGCGGCATTTCCGGCGGTCGATCACCAGGGCCGTGCCTATCTCGGCCTCACCAATTTCTACCGCCACGAGGGCAGCTTCGAGCAGGCGCATCTGCCGGAGATCGAGCGGCTGGTCGAGAATCGGCTGCTCGGCCGCGCACGCATCCTCGCCTCGCTGTTTCGGGTGACCTATCTGCTGACGGCTTCGATGCCCGGCGTCCTCGACGACATCAAATGGGCGCAAGACCCGCGCGGCGGGGTGACGCTCGTGATCCCCCAGCACCTTGCGGCGCTGATCGGTGAGCGGCCGGACGGAAGGCTCCAGCAATTCGCCAAGATCGTCGAGAAAACGTTGCGAATGGAGGTGCGTTGAGGTGTAGGGTTGTAAAGCCCCGGCGCGATCAGATCGTGACGACCTCGACCTTGCGGTTGCGGTAGACGAGGGCGGTCCGGCCGGTGAGCAACTCCAGCGCGCGGTCGCCGAAGATTTCGCGGCGCCAGCCGTGCATGGCGCCGATCTCGGCGTCCTCGGCCTTCCATGCGAGCTTTTCCAGATCGTCGCCCGAGGCGATCATCTTGGCGGCGACGCCCTTTTCCTCGACGACGATTTTCAGGAGCACCTTCAGGAATTCGACCGCCGCGGCCGTGCCTTCGGGCAATTGCGGTGCACGAGGGATCGGCGGGAGGTCGGCCTTCGGCACGGCCAGCGCGCGGTGGACGGCGGCGACGATCTCCGTGCCGGCGGCGCTGCGCTCGAAGCCCTTGGGAATCGACCTCAGACGACCGAGAGCCTGCTGATCCCTGGGCTGCTGCTGGGCGATCTCGTAGATCGCATCGTCCTTCAGGATGCGGCCGCGCGGTTTGTCGATCTCGCGTGCCTCGCGCTCGCGCCAGGCAGCGATCTCCTTCATGATCTGCAATTCGATCGGCTTGCGCACCCTGAGCTTCAGTCGCTTCCAGGCGTCGTCGGGATGCATGTCGTAGGTCGCCGGATCGGTCAGGATCGCCATCTCCTCGGCCAGCCAATGGCTGCGGTCTTCCGCTTCGAGCTGGCTCCTGAGAACCTTGTAGACGTCGCGCAGATGGGTGACGTCGGCCAGCGCGTAGTCGAGCTGTTCGGGCGAGAGCGGCCGGCGCCGCCAGTCCGTGAAGCGCGAGGTCTTGTCGATGCGGGCGCTGGTGGTGCGCGCGACCAGCTGGTCGTAGGCGATTGATTCGCCGAAGCCGCAGACCATTGCCGCAACCTGGGTGTCGAACAGCGGCACCGGAATGACTCCGCCAAGCTTGTGGACGATCTCGACATCCTGACGCGCAGCGTGAAAGACCTTCACCACGCTCTCGTCGCGCATCAGCGTGAAGAAGGGCGTAAGGTCGATGCCCTGTGCCAGTGGGTCGACGAGCACCGCCAGATCCTCCGACGCCATCTGGATGAGGCAGAGCTCGGGCCAGAAGGTGGTCTCGCGGATGAATTCGGTATCGACGGTGACGAACTCCGCCTTCGCCAGGGTCTTGCAGGCTTCGGCGAGCGCGCCGGTCTCGGTGATCATGTCCATCGTCGACCTTTAGCCCGTTTGCGGCGGCTAGCGAAAGGTGGTCGGCTGCGGTTTTGCGCGGCAGTGGGCGGGCGACGGCGCGGATATCCCGCAAAATCTTGACAGATGCGGGGCCTCATGCGCTTGTCCGCCCGATTCACCGAGATGAACGGTCCGGCGTGCGGCTTTCGGCGCTATTTCACGCCCGGCTTTTGCCAAAAAGCCGCGGCCAACCCAGACCCGATGCCGGACAAAGCCCGACCAGCTTCGACCCCAGTCGGGCGACCGCCCAGGCCGGCCAGATAAAGAGAGAATGCCATGCACCGCTATCGCAGTCACAGCTGCGCCGCCTTGTCCAAGGAGGACGTCGGCCAAACGGTTCGCCTGTCCGGCTGGGCGCACCGCATTCGCGACCATGGCGGCCTGTTGTTCATCGACCTGCGTGACCATTACGGCCTGACGCAGGTGGTGGTCGATCCCGATTCGCCGGCGTTCAAGACGGCCGAGACGGTTCGCGGCGAGTGGGTGATCCGGGTCGACGGCACGGTGAAGGCGCGCTCCGACGAGACCGTGAACACCAAGTTGCCAACGGGCGCGGTCGAGGTCTTCGCCAGCGAGATCGAGGTCTTGTCGGCGGCCAAGGAGCTGCCGCTGCCGGTGTTCGGCGAGCCGGACTATCCCGAAGACATCCGCCTCAAATATCGCTTTCTCGATCTGCGTCGCGAGACGCTGCACAAGAACATCATGAAGCGCACGCAGATCGTTTCGAAGATGCGCAACCTGATGGCCGATGCCGGCTTCTTCGAGTTCCAGACGCCGATCCTGACGGCGTCCTCGCCGGAGGGCGCGCGCGACTTCCTGGTGCCGTCGCGGCTGCACAACGGTCTGTTCTACGCGCTGCCCCAGGCGCCGCAGCAGTACAAGCAGCTGATCATGATGTCGGGCTTCGACCGCTATTTCCAGATCGCGCCGTGCTTTCGCGACGAGGACCCGCGCGCCGATCGCTTCTACGGTGAGTTCTACCAGCTCGACGTGGAGATGAGCTTCGTCGAGCAGGAGGACATCCTGAACGCGATGGAACCGGTGATCCGCGACGTCTTCGAGGCATTCGCCGACGGCAAACCGGTGAGCCAGACCTTCCGGCGCATTCCCTATGCCGAGTCGATGCGCAAGTACGGTTCGGACAAGCCGGATCTGCGCAACCCGATCGAGATGAGCGCCGTCACCGAGCATTTTGCCGGTTCGGGCTTCAAGGTCTTCGCCAACATGATTGCCAACGACCCGGCCGTCGAGGTTTGGGCGATTCCAGCAAAGACCGGCGGAAGCCGCGCGTTCTGTGACCGGATGAACTCCTGGGCGCAGGGGCAAGGGCAGCCGGGGCTGGGCTATATTTTTTGGCGTGAGGAAGAAGGCAAGATTGCCGGTGCCGGCCCACTCGCCAAGAACATCGGCGAGGAGCGCACCGAGTCGATCCGCCAGCAGCTCGGCCTCGAGGCGGGCGACGCCTGCTTCTTCGTCGCCGGAAAGCCTTCGGCTTTCACGGCCTTCGCCGGGCTCGCTCGCACACGGGTCGGCGAAGAGCTGAACCTCATCGATCGCGATCGCTTCGATCTTGCCTGGATCATCGATTTTCCCTTCTACGAATGGCAGGAGGAAGAGGAGAAGATCGACTTCGCCCACAACCCGTTTTCCATGCCCCAGGGCGGCATGGAGGCGCTGAAGGGACAGGAGCCGCTGACCATCAAGGCGTTCCAGTACGACATCGTCTGCAACGGTTTCGAGATCGCCTCGGGCGGCGTGCGCAACCATCTGCCCGAGACGATGGTCAAGGCCTTCGAGATCGCCGGCTATTCGCGCGAGACGGTCGAGGAGCGCTTCGGAGGCCTCTATCGCGCCTTCCAGTACGGCGCGCCACCGCACGGCGGCATGGCGGCCGGCGTCGACCGCATCGTCATGCTGCTCTGCGGCGCCAAGAACCTGCGGGAGATCGCCATGTTCCCGATGAACCAGCAGGCGCACGACGTTCTGATGGGAGCTCCGAACGAGGCTTCGCCGGCGCAGATGCGCGAACTGGGTCTGCGGCTGGCCCCGGCGCCCGCCAAGGGTTGAGTGCGACTGTTCGACGGACGAAAGAGACGGCGGTCCGGAAACGGGTCGCCGCTTTTCGTTATGGATGCTCAGTCGGCTGCATCCGTGAAAGGGTAAAAGCCGACACGCTCCCACGGACCGCTGAGATATCGCCAGAGAAGGAGGCCCGTTGCGGTGACGCGGAACGGCCGGAACTCGGCTTCGAGTTCCGCGAAGAGCGCCTTGGCCCGGTCGGACGGCACCTTGTTCTGGATGGTGACATGAGCGGCGAATGTCTGCCGGTCCTGCGCCGTCAGCTCCGGGACCCAGCGGGTCGCGATCTCTTCACGGATGCGATCGAGCGCCGCGGATTTCAGCGCATAGGCCGAGCCGAAGCCGAGGAAGCGAAGGCCGGTGATGGGAATCGGGAAGGGCGCGATGTTTTCGCAGGCCTTCGAAAGCGATCGGCTGACCTCCGATTCGTGCTCGCCCGGCAAATGGTGGAACAGCGTCAGATGCGCCGGGATATGATTTTTCGCGGCCGGAAAATGTCGGCAGCGCATTGCGTCGAAATGAGCGAAGTCATCCGGCGCGAAGGCAAGGGTGACGATCAGAGGGACGTCACTCATCAAAATTTCCGCGATGGTGTTTCGGCATCGGCGTTTCGCTCATCGGCGCATTGAGGATTGGCGTTTCGGGTGTTCGAAGTTCCTCTGTTCGGACCCGCAGTAGAACCTGCAATGTGCCGCGTGGTGTCCGGCTTGCGGGCGTCAGCTGACTCGAACAAGAGGCAAGGGGGAGAGGCTATTCGTGGAATGCGAGGTCGAGTGCCGAAGAGGCGTCTCGTCGCATTCGCCGGCGTTCAACCCGGGACTTTGCCGTTCGTTTCGTTTCAGCCATGAAAAAGGCGCCCGTCGTGGTCGACGGCCGCCTCCTTCCATCGCGTTTTAAACGCCTGAGGCTCAGTTTGCCGAGCCGGGGTTGACCGAGCCCGCATCTGCCGGCGCCCTTCGGCGTGGTCTCGCCCGGCGGCACGTCGGTCGGGGCCATGTTGCCGCCTGAGCTCTCGTCGGAGCTTTCAGCGTCCGTTCGACGTGACGCTGAGCGACAGGACGCTCGGCAACGTCTGCGGCGCACCTATGGCGGCGCCGATCAACTGCGTCGCCGGTACCGGGCTTTGCGGCGCGATGGTGATCGACAGCGACTGTGGATCGGCAAGATAAGCCTTCACCGCGTCGGTCACCTCTTTCTGGAAGTCCGGGTTCTGCACATAAGACAGGACCGCCGGCAGCATGCCGACAAGGTTTTCGCTCAGTTGCTCGCGGCTCTGGCCGTTCTGCTTGGCGTAATAGTCCAGCAGCTTGTCGGTGAGCGAATCGTCGACGAAGGTCACGTCGGCTGAGTTGAGATAAAGCTGCGAGACCAGCCCCATCATCGCCATGCCGGTGGCTTGATTGTTGTCGGGGTTGGCAACCATCTGTTGCTGTACCTGCTGCAGCGACTTGATGAAGTCCGGCGTGTAGCCGGAAATTGCGTAGGTAAACGAGAATTTGCCGGCGTCGTCGACGGTGATGTCGAAAGGGTCGAGCTGCAACAGGCCGGTTTTCGGGTCCCAGTTGGCCGTGCCGCTCATTGCGCCGTCGACCGTCTGGTAGCCGATGTCCTTCAGCGTCTGCGCGGCCTTGGTCTCGCCCTCCGTTTGGAAATCGGCCTTGAAGGTGTCGACGCCGAATTGGGAGGTCAGCTTGCCGTCGTCGCCGATGGTGTTGTCGACCGAAGCGTTGGTCAGGTCGAAGACATCCTTGCCGTCCCGCTTGACGCCGATCGAGCCGATCGTCGCCTTGTCGAAATAGATGTCGGAAAAGGATTTGGCGGCCGGAAGCCCGGCCTTGCTCGTGCCGACGAGTTCGAGGCCTTCCAGCACCATGCCGCCAAGACTGGTCTCGGTCTTCTCCCTGGTCTGCATGAAGTCCGGCACCGCGACCTTCCGAACGGTCCAGCCGTCGGCATTCGACCCTGCGACCGTTTCGAAGGTGAGGTCGCCGAGCTTCTGGGCGTTCGTCCCTTCGGACAGGGTGACGCCCTTGAGGACGATATTTTCGCCCTGCGCTTCGACACTGGCGAAGTCGACCCTGGCGTTGCGCTCGGCGGCGACGGCCTTGAGCCGTTCCGCGAAGGCGGTGGCGTCGACTGCGAAGGCTGAGGTGGTGCACAGGAGGATGAGGGTCGTGGCAGTGGCGGCAAGTCCGGTCTTGATGGGCATGGAGAACCTTTCGATCGAAGCTTAGAGCGCGCTCGCAGGGCGCGGCGGAGGCGGAAGTTCGGCGCGTAACGTATCGCGCGTTCGTCGTCTCGATAAGGGCAGAGCGATAAACTCCGTCGGCATTATGACCGCGTCGTTTACGACACTGTAAGTCGGCAAATCGACAGGGCAAATGGAAGCGGTCCGCGGGCTGGCCCACAAGGCTTGGATAACAGCCGTTCCGGTATTGTTCGAATGGCGACCATGCCTTAGACGATGGCCATGGGCAAGACGACCGTACCGCCGCCATCAGGTGGAGACATCGAACCGATCGACCTCAAGGCGGCGCTCGAGGAGCGCTACCTCGCCTATGCGCTATCGACGATCATGGGCCGGGCGCTGCCGGATGTGCGCGACGGTCTGAAGCCCGTTCATCGCCGCATCGTCCATGCCATGCGGGTTTTGCGACTCGATCCGGGGCAGGGCTACAAGAAGTGCGCCCGCATCGTCGGTGACGTGATGGGCAAGTTCCATCCCCATGGCGACGCCTCGATTTACGACGCCCTCGTGCGCCTCTCGCAGGACTTCGCGATCCGCTATCCGCTGATCGACGGACAGGGCAATTTCGGCAATGTCGATGGCGATAGCCCGGCTGCCATGCGCTACACCGAAGCGCGCATGACCGACGTCGCGACGCTGCTTTTGCGGGGCATTACCGAGGACGCCGTCGACTTCCGCTCCACCTACAACGAGGAGGACGAGGAGCCGATCGTTCTGCCCGGCGCCTTCCCGAACCTCCTTGCCAACGGCTCGTCCGGCATCGCCGTCGGCATGGCGACCTCGATTCCGCCGCACAACGCCGCCGAGCTGTGCGATGCGGCGTTGAAACTGATCGAGAATCCCGAGGCGACGACCGACCAGCTCCTGCGCTTCGTACAAGGACCCGACTTTCCGACCGGCGGCGTCATCGTCGATGGTCAGGCGACCATCCGCGAGGCGTATGAGACCGGCCGCGGCTCGTTCCGCGTGCGCGCTCGCTGGGAGGTCGAGGACCAGGGTCGAGGCGGCTATGTCATCGTCGTCACGGAGATCCCCTATCAGGTCCAGAAATCGAAGCTGATCGAGAAGATCGCCGAGCTTTTACAAGCGCGAAAACTGCCGCTTCTCGGCGACATCCGCGACGAATCGGCCGAGGACGTGCGCGTCGTCATCGAGCCGAAGGTGCGCACGGTCGAGGCCGAGCTCTTGATGGAGTCGCTGTTCCGGCTGACCGACCTGGAAAGCCGCATTCCGCTCAACATGAACGTCCTGTCCGGCGGCAAGGTGCCGAACGTCCTCTCGCTGAAGGAGGTGCTGGTCCAGTGGCTCGCCCATCAGCGCGAGGTGCTGGTGCGCCGGGCGCGCTTCCGCCTCGGCCAGATCGAGCGGCGGCTGGAGGTCGTCGCGGGCTATCTCGTCGCGTTCCTCAACCTCGACGAGGTGATCCGCATCATCCGCGAGGAAGACGAGCCGAAGGCCGAGCTGATGGCGGCGTTCGAGCTTTCGGACGTGCAGGCAGAGGCGATTCTCAACATGCGTCTGCGCTCGCTGCGCAAGCTCGAGGAGTTCGAACTGCGCAAGGAGTTCGGGCAGCTGACGGAAGAGAAGGCCGGGAAGGAAGCGCTGCTTGGCTCGAACGATCAGCAATGGGCGGGCATCGCGGCGGAAGTGCGCGAGGTGCGCGAGACCTATTCCAAGAAGACCAAGCTCGGCCGTCGCCGTACGCTCTTCGCCGACGCGCCTAATCGGGCGCTCGACGATATCACGGTCGCGCTGATCGAAAAGGAGCCGGTGACGGTCGTCTTGTCGCAGAAAGGCTTCTTGCGCGGCATGAAAGGGCATCTCGCCGACTTCTCGACGATGAGCTTCAAGGAAGGAGACGGGCTGAACCTCGCCTTCCACGCCATGACCACCGACAAGCTGGTGTTCCTGTCGACGGGCGGACGCGCCTTCACGCTCGGCGCCGACAAGCTGCCTGGCGGCCGCGGGCAGGGCGATCCGATCCGGCTGACCTTCGAGTTCGAGGACGAGCAGGACATCGCCGTCGGCTTCGTTGCCGATCCCGAGCGCAAGCGGCTGCTCGTGTCGTCGGACGGCAACGGCTTCGTGGCGACCGAGGCCGATATGCTGTCGGCAACCCGCAAGGGCAAGCAGTTGATGAACGTATCCGGCACGGTGCAGCTGATGCTGGCCATGCCGATCGACGGCGGCGACACTGTCGCGTCCGTCGGCGAGAACCGCAAGCTTCTGGTTTTCGCGCTGATCCAGGTGCCGCAGATGGTCCGTGGCAAGGGCGTGCGCCTGCAGCGCTACAAGGACGGCGGCCTGTCCGACGCCAAGGTCTTCAAGATGGCCGAGGGTCTGCGCTGGACCGACTCGGCCGGACGGGCCTTTACCCGCGGCGAGGCCGAACTCCTCGAATGGCGTGGCGATCGCGCCCAGGCCGGGCGACTGGTGCCGAAAGGCTTTCCGAAGACCAACAAGTTCGAGGCGTGAGGGCGGTCGTTCTCACGCCTTGCCGAAGGCCTTGAAGCCGACGGTCGTGAACGTGTCCGAGACACCGTCCAGCACCTGCAGGCGCTCGGTCACGAAATGGCCGAGGTCGCGGCCGTCTTCCAGATAGAATTTGGCGATGAGATCGTATTGGCCGGAGGTCGAATAAACCTCCGAGATTTCCTCGACTTTCTCAAGCAGTGCATCGGCGACGCCATAGGCGGCGCCGGCTCGGCATTTGAACTGCACGAAGATCGTCTGCATGCGTCGGTGCTCCGATTTCGCTGTTTCGAACTCAAACGATCAGAAAAAGGCCTGCAGGCCGGTCTGCGCCTTGCCCAGGATCAGCGCGTGGACGTCGTGCGTGCCTTCGTAGGTATTGACCGTCTCGAGGTTCTGCAGGTGCCGCATCACGTGATATTCGCCCATGATGCCGTTGCCGCCGTGCATGTCGCGGGCGGTGCGGGCGATGTCGAGGGCCTTGCCGCAATTGTTGCGCTTGACGAGGCTGATCATCTCAGGCGCCATCTGCCCGGCGTCGAAGAGTTGGCCGACCCGGAGCGAAGCCTGGAAGCCGAGGGCGATCTCGGTCTGCATGTCGGCGAGCTTCTTCTGGACAAGCTGGGTCTGGGCCAGCGGTTTGTCGAACTGGACGCGCTCCAGCGTGTAGTCTCTGGCGCGATGCCAGCAATCTTCGGCGGCGCCCATGGCGCCCCAGGAAATGCCGTAGCGGGCGCGGTTGAGGCAGCCGAACGGGCCTTTCAGGCCGGAGACGTTCGGCAGCAGATTTTCATCCGGCACCTCGACGCTGTCCATGACGATCTCGCCGGTGATCGAAGCGCGGAGTGAGAGTTTGCCCTCGATCTTCGGTGCCGACAGGCCACTCATGCCCTTTTCCAGGATGAAGCCGCGGATATTGCCGTCATGGGCTTCCGACTTCGCCCAGACGACGAAAACGTCGGCGATCGGCGAATTGGAGATCCACATCTTGGCGCCCGACAGGCGGTAGCCGCCGTCGGTCTTGACCGCCTTGGTCTTCATGCCGGACGGGTCCGAGCCAGCATCGGGCTCGGTCAGGCCGAAGCAGCCGACCCACTCGCCGGTGGCGAGCTTGGGGAGATACTTCTTGCGCTGGTTCTCGTCGCCGTAGGCGTAGATCGGGTACATCACCAGCGACGACTGGACGCTCATCATCGAGCGGTAGCCCGAATCGACAGCCTCGACGGCCCGGGCGACGAGACCATAGGCAACGTAGCTGGCGCCGGCGCAGCCGTATTCTTCCGGAACCGTCAGTCCGAGAAGACCAAGTTCGCCCATCTCGTTGAAGATCGAGCGGTCGGTCGATTCGGTGCGGTAGGCCTCGACGACGCGTGGGCGCAGCTTTTCCTCGGCGAAGGCCTTGGCCGTCTCATAGATCATCGTCTCGTCTTCGGAGATCTGGTCGGCGAGACGGAAAGGGTCCGTCCAGTCGAAGGACGCCATGGCCGGCGCCTTGGTTTGCGAAACCTGTTCGTTGGCGGCTTTGACAGTCGACATGGCAATGCTCCTGATGGCGTTGGGCCGAGGCGTATGGCGTCGAAGTTGGCGCCGCTATTCGCGACGAATGTGCGGCGCGGCGCGCCCGTTCGAAAGCATTTCGACGTATCCTATCGCGCGGGACGCCAAAACCAAAGGCAGTGCCAACTGCGTCAAAGCGGTACACCGTCGTTGGAATTCGATACCCAGGGCAGACGATGCCGTCGTCGTCGCAACCCAAACGAAAAAACCCGGAGCGCCTGAGCGTTCCGGGTCTTCTGCATCGAAGGGGTTTTGTGGAGGGGGCGACGACAAGGTGCTCGCCCGAATTCTCCCGATCAGCTGTTCATCTTTTCCAGGCTGTGGATGTAGTTTTCGGGGAAGAGCAGCGGGTTCGGCGTCTTCATGCCCATGTGCTTGGCGATGTCGCCGATAAAGGCGCTACAGTTGTAGGCGACCGCATGCCAGACCGGCGAGGACGCCTGCAGGCCTTTGATGTAGCCGACTATATCGGCATATTGCTCGGGCGTCAGGTCGATCCGGTAATTGGCGGTCATGTACTGAATTTCGGTGTCGCCGTCACTCGCGCCGGTTTCCGATGGCACCGGCACGAAATGGCCGAGGCTGTAGGGAATGTTGCTCGTGGAGGCGGGATGCAGGCCTGCGACCTCGGTCATCGAGTGAATCAGCACGCCCTTGCGATCGTAGGGAATATGACCGTTCGCATCGAGCTTGCCGTAAACGACGAAGGAGTGGCCGTAGCTCTCCGCCGACCGCGAGCGAAAGTCGATGAAATAGGGCTTCGGCAGATTGGCGACGGGGCCGCCGATGTCGGCGGAGGTCGACGCATAAGCGGTCGTTTCAACCATCGAGGACATCTGCGCCTGGGGGGAGCCCCAGATAATGTTCTCGCCGGAATTCTGAGACGTGCAGCCAGCAGCTGCGATGCTCATCAAAGCGATGGCGGCGAACCGCACGAGGGAGGAAGACATTGACTGGCCTTTCAAACCATTAAAACCAACACCCTCCAGCACGACCAATGCCGTGTAGCGACCCGCGGAAGAGTGATCAATCCGCGACCCGTATTTCATGCCGGGGAGGTGCTTGGGGAGAGGAGACATTGTCGCGCCTCTCCCCAAGGAACCAAAATCAGCCCTTCGTGACGAAGGTCTGCTCCTGGGCCATCGGCTCGGCCATAGGTGCCTTGCCCTTGCCCTTACCCTTGCCCAAGCCCATGTCCATGCAGCCCGCGAACGAAGCGAGGGCGACAACGGTGACGGTGGCGATGACGATTTTCTTCATGATGAATGACCTATTCGTACCTAAACGGCTGATGCCGCAGTTCAGACATCCGACGCGATCAGCGGCCGGTGTTCTCGTAAAGTCTTGTTTTTTGAGCTGTGAGCAAGTGCGGAAAAGACACACTCATCAGTCAACCGCGAAACATCGGGAAGCGGCGAACGATCGCGGTTGAAGATGGCTTGAAGAAATCCCGACAAGTCTATGATTCTTTTACGAAGTTTTCCCAAAAAAACATATGCCGATTGATCCTGGGAAGCGTGACTCTCCAGCATCAACTCTCGTTAAAATCCGAAAGACTAAGTCAGCAGACGGTGTCTTTCAGGACACGCCTTTCCCAAAGCGACGAAACGCTTGGCCATCTTGCGACCGTCACACAGCGAATCGGACGTCGAACAGGCTCGAAAACTTCAGGCTTGCGGGCCGTTGACCGTTGCCATGGCTTCGCGCACGGCCTGAACATTCTGCTCGATGATGATCGGTTGCTGCTGCGCCGTGAAGGCGAAAGCGTCGCCGCCGATTGAGGACGCGAACGCCTCCTCCAGCTCGCTGCGGGTCGTGCCGCAACTGCCGTAGGCAACGCTGGCCGCCGCGTTTTCGTCGGGCTGCTCAAGGGACGCTTTCACGCTTTCGTCGTAATTGCAGAACGCGTCGGACCGCAGCGCCTGGTCGAAGCTGCCCTGAACGACCGGACCGTATTGCTGCTGGATCAACGCCTTACGCGCGGCGTAGTCCTTCAGATACGTCTTGCGCAGGGCGAGTCTGCACTGCACGTAAACCAGCGAGCCCGGTCGCATCAGCAGGCTCTGGCAGTGGGCGTCGTCCTGGTTCGCTGTGAGCTCCAGCGCCGCGATGTCGACACCGCCGCCGCTGAGGCAACCCGAAAGTGGCAAGGTCGAGAGCGCAAACAGCGTCGCGATAAGGGCGGGTGTCCGCATGGAACGTCTATCTTTCACTCGAAGCCGGCGTCTCGTATTCCAACGTCGACCGGCAGGATTGTCTGGTTCCGATCGCCGCGACGATGATGTCGTCGCTGCCTGTCGGACGAATTCGACGCGCGACCTTCGTCGCGCCGGCAGGCCTGGAAAGATGACAAACGATCCGCGCCACGTGACCCGTCCTGTTTTGCCCTTTTGAACTCGACTTGCGCCGACAACGGCCCTGCAAATGACAATGATGGACCCCAAGGCTGACCCGAAGCTGCTGTCGTCATGGATAACAAACGTCGCCAAAGCTGGCATCGCGACGCAATCGATACCTGAGGGCTTGCGGAGAAGCGCTTACAAGAGCGTGCAACAACGCAAGAAATTCGGCGAAGGTGTGGCCGGTTCCGGCAATGGTTTTGCGCAACCGACTGCCTGGAACGCGTTTGTCGTCAGGCCACCAAACCGGCATAGGGCGCAACCCGGGTGAATTCGGTCCTTTGCGCGGGCCAGTCTCCAGGACCCGGAGGTTTCAGTTGCCGCCCTTGGTCAGTTGGCGCTCGTGTCCCGCACCTGGGTGCGAACCTCTTCGCGAAGCTCGTCCGTCATCTGCTTGGCCGCGCAGGTCCGCGTTGCGCTCGTCACCTTCTGCTGATCAAGCTCGTCGTTACCGATCGGGCAAACCTGACTTGCGACGCTTGATGACACGGCAACCGTCAGCGGAATTTGCGAAACCTTGACCCGAAGCTGCGAGGCCAGCTCGTTTTTAAGCGCCCAATCTCCAAGAGAAACGTCGACGAGATTGGTGTCGATCGGATCACCCATCTGTACCGCGGTCGTTGAACCGGACGTCGGGGCAGCAGGCGCCTGCATGTTTGGAGCAGGCACTGCTGCAGAGGGGATTCCTGAAGAAGGAGACACCGGAGCCGCCGACGGTGTTTCGGTCGGCGTCGAGGCTGAGTTCCCGGTCTGGGCGTGGGCGGCCGGCGACAGCATGATTGCGAGGATCGATGCCGCGCCGAGAATGGCGCCAGGGCGTGAGCCGAAATTACTCATAGGTGTCTCCGTTTTGCGCATCCCGGCTGCAAACGCGGCGAACAGGAAGCCGTTCCCGTTTCGACGGTTTGCGGCATGTTACGGTTCCGACGAATTGAGGTCAGGCGTTCACGATTGCAAGACTTTGTAACAGGAAATGAAACCGGAATTTTGTTCAAGATCATCGGTGATGATGTCGAATCGTCGACTTCGAACAAGTGACATCCGGCAGCGATTCCTTCAAAGGTCATGGCAGCTATGTCATTTTGGGCTGCAGCGTGCACATCTAAATCTTGCCACCGGAGGTCTGGAACAGTTTTCCAAGGACCTGACGATAAACTTCAAGATCGCAACCGCAGCGGCTCCCGTGTCGATTGCCGTATTGGCCGCCGGTGCCGCTTGAGTGGACGAACTCAGCCTGATGCAAAGCGGACTGCGTCTCTCCCGCCGAGTCACGGGTGTTGCCTACCCGTGTCGCCTGATAGCAGCAAAGATTGCAAGGCCGTGGGCGCACACTGCGTCGGCGGCTTTTCCCACGGGAGGAAGGGTGCCAAGATCGGTGCATGAGCCAGATGCAGAGCCCGATGTCCATTCGCCCGAGCGACGCGCTGATCGTTGTCGACGTGCAGGTCGACTTTTGCGCCGGTGGCGCGCTTGCCGTGCTGGACGGCGATGCCGTGGTGGAGCCCATCGGCCGCCTTGCGGCTGAATTTCCCGTGGTCGTCCTGACCCAGGACTGGCACACGCCTGGCCATGCCTCTTTCGCCTCGACCCATGACAAGGCGCCCTTCGAGACGGTTGAGCTCGCCTATGGCACCCAGGTGCTGTGGCCCGACCACTGCGTGATGGGCTCTGGCGGTGCGGCTTTCCATCCCGACCTCAGGATTCCTGGCGCGCAGATGATCGTGCGAAAAGGTTTTCATGCCGGGGTCGACAGCTACTCGGCCTTCATGGAGGCGGATTGCCAAACCCCGACGGGACTCTCCGGCTATCTTGCAGAGCGCGGTGTTGATCGCGTCTTCGTCGTCGGTCTGGCGACGGATTTCTGCGTCGCCTGGACGGCGCTCGATGCCCGCCGCGCCGGGCTCGAGGCCATAGTGCTGGAGGATGCCTGCCGGGCGATCGACATGGACGGTTCGCTCGCCAAGAGCCGCAGAGACATGCAGGCGGCCGGGGTCATTCTCGCCGGATCCGATGTGTTGGCCGGCTGATGCCTGATATGACGGGCAAAGCCGCTGACGAGATGCGCGAAGAGCCCGTGGGCAAGATTTGCGCGTGGGTTCAGCTGAATTCGCGCGCAAACGCCAGCTTGTTGCAGGACCCGAGGGCATAAATCAGCTCTGCTTGGTGTCGACGTCCTTGATATTTACCGATTCGGCCGGGCGCCGTTCGGTCTCGCAGCCGGTCTCGTCGACGCTGCCGGGGCAATCGAAGGCGTTGTGCTGCGGGGGCGGGCTTTTGGAGCGTTCTGGCGCGGTAGCTCATATCCTGATCGCGGTCCTGCTCGTCGGCGCGGTTCTGCTGATTGTCGAACTTGTCGGGCGCGTTCCTCATGTCGGTCTTTTCACTTTCTCGACGGTGTCGTCTGGAGCCCGCGTTCCTATATGCAAGCCATGGCGAGGGCGGGCGACCTGCCGATGAGCGCCGCCGTTGCGCGCATCGCTCCGCCGACGTCGCGGGCCGCGACATGAGACCGCCAGAGCACTCTTTGGCCTGAGGCCCTTCGAAAGGAGACGAAGATGGACGCCAAGACCTTTCCCTTCACCCGCACCGATGCCGAATGGCGCGACAAGCTTAGCCCTGAGCAGTATCAGGTGATGCGCGGCCACGGCACGGAGCGGCCGGGCAGCTGCGCGCTCCTGCAGGAAAAGCGCGCCGGCACTTTCAGCTGCGTCGGCTGTGGCCAGGCGCTGTTCGTCGCGGACACCAAGTTCGAGAGCGGCACTGGCTGGCCAAGCTTCGATCAGCCGGTCGAGGGCGCTGTCGAGACCACCGAGGACCGAAGCCACGGCATGGTGCGGGTCGAATGCCACTGCGCGCGCTGTGGCAGCCATCTCGGCCATGTCTTTCCGGACGGCCCACCGCCGACAGGCCAGCGTTATTGCATCAACGGCGTCGCGCTGACCTTCGAGCCGAAGGCTGCCTGAGTCGCGGTTTCTTCATGAGACCAGCGAAAGGCCGGGGCAGCGGTTCCCCGGCCTTTTGTGTTTTCTGCAATTCGAAGAGGTCGAAGCCGATCAGGCGACCATCTTCGCGGCGATCTCGGCAATGTGCTTGCCCTGGAACTTGGCGCCGTCGAGCTCTTCTTGTCCCGGCATGCGCGAGCCGTCACCGGCCGCGATCGTCGTTGCGCCATAGGGCGAACCGCCGACGATCTTGTCGACACCGAGCTGACCCTGGAACGAGTAGGGCAGGCCGACGATGACGAGGCCGTGATGCAGCAGCGTCTTGTGGGCCGAAAGCAGCGTCGCCTCGTTGCCGCCATGCTGGGAGGCCGACGAGGAGAAGGCGCCGCCGACCTTGCCGATGAGGGCACCCTTGGCCCACAGGCCACCCGTTCGATCCCAGAAGGACTGCATCTGCGAGCACATGTTGCCGTAGCGGGTCGGCACGCCGATGATGATCGCGTCGTAATTGGCGAGTTCGTCGGGCTGGCACTCGGGGAAATCATGGTCGGTCTTGAAGTGTGCGGCCTCTACGACCTCCTTGGGCGCGGTCTCAGGCGCGCGCTTGATGTCGACCTCGGCTCCGGCGCCGCGTGCGCCTTCGGCGACGGCCTGGGCCATCGCTTCGATGTGGCCGTAGCTCGAATAATAAAGAACGAGAACCTTCGCCATCAGCTTGAAATCCTTTTCGTCTGCGTTGCCGTTCGCGTGCCACTCGTCGGGCGCCGCCTTCGGGGCCGGAAGGCCTGAGACGAGAGATAACGCAAACTCGGTCCGTTGAACCGCAGTCTGTCTGCGACGGACCGTCACCAAGTGTGAACAGGAGGCCGGAACGCGGCGGATCAGCAAGCTTTGCCAGCGCCAACGCCGCCAGGTTGCCCGAGGGACCTGGCCGCTGCCCCTTGCCTTTGCTGCCGCGACCGCTTCCTTCTCGGTCCATCCGGCCGACAATCCGAACGGCCGCCTCGAAAGGACGTCCCATGAACCCGCCACCCGCCGTCGCCGCCACGGCCGCGATGATCGCCATCGGCGACGAAATCCTGTCCGGGCGGACCAAGGACAAGAATATTGGCCATCTCGCCGAAATCCTGACGGTCGCCGGCATCGATCTCAAGGAGGTGCGGATCATCGGCGACGAACCGCAGTTCATCGCCGACACGTTGAACACGCTGCGCCGGGTCTACGACTATGTGTTCACCTCCGGCGGCATCGGGCCGACCCATGACGACCTGACCGCAGATGCGGTCGGCGCGGCCTTCGGGCTTGAGGTCGACGAACACCCGCAGGCGATGGAGCGGCTCGGCAGCTATTATGCCGGCCGCGAGATGGAGTTCACGCCGGCCCGCCGGCGCATGTCGCGCACGCCGCTCGGGGCGACGCTGATCGACAATCCGGTTTCTGTCGCGCCGGGCTTTCGCGTCGACAACGTCTTCGTCATGGCCGGCGTGCCGGCGGTCTTTCAGGCGATGGTGGGCAAGGTGATCGAGACGCTGCCGGCCGGGCAGGCGATATCGAGCGCGGCCGTCTCCTGCCCGTTCGGCGAAGGCGACATCGGCGATCCCCTGCGGGCGCTCTCGAAAGAGCACGCAGGGGTCGCCATTGGCTCCTATCCACGCTTCGACGGCCAGCGCTATTCGACGGAGATCGTGCTGCGCTCGCGCGACAAGGATGCGCTGGAGGTTGCGCGGACGGCGGTCGAGAGCATGCTTGCCGACATCGCGGCGAGCCGGACAAGCGCCTAAACAAAGCGCGGGACGATTGCGGTGGGGGCTACGGTGGGGCCCCGCAAGCAGCGAAGCCGGCCACCAAGGCCGGCTTCGCAGTGCGATCGGGTGGCTTTCGCGTTCGACGTCAGTTGCGCAGCGAATATTCCGAGCGCTTCGAACCGCCACCTATGGCGCGGTCGAGGCTGAGCGCGCCGGCGCCGGTGCAGACGAGCAGGAGAAAGACGAAGCAGAAAAGAATCGCCGCGTCGCCGCCATTCTGGATCGGATAGACGCTCTTGGGAGCGTGGAACATCCAATAGGCGACCGCCATCTGGCCGGAGCAAAGGAACGCCACTGGCCGGGTGAAGAGGCCGATGGCGATCAGGAAACCGCCGACCAACTCGATGAGACCGCCGATCCCGAACAGCGACAGGAGCGCCGGGCCAGCGTTTTCGCCGGCGGGAAAGCCGAGCAGTTTCTGCGTTCCGTGCTCCATGAACAGCAGGCCGGCGATGATGCGCAGGGCGGCGAGGGCGTAGGGCGTATAACGATCGAGAGCCATAAAATGTCCTTTTGTTGGTGTCGTGCCGGTAGGGATAGAGCCCTACAGCCTCTGCGCCATCCGTGCGAAGCCCTGTCGTCCAACAACAGTGCGTCAACGCGAGGCACGCTGGAATGGCGTTCGATGGCAGCGAACGATCCTGCGCAGCATCGGTAGCGTCACGAGCATGCGACCCGTTCGTCGAAGCGACCGGAACTGCGCTTTCGCGGCCCGATGCGAAGGCGCCTGATATTCGCGCCGTCGCAAACGGCTCGGTCCGGCGCCTGCGCTTGCGCAAAATGGCCGATTCGCATTATCGACACCCTCCGCCCTTGATCAAAGAGCCGAAAGGTCCGCAGCGCCATGTCGACGGTCGAAAAATCCTTCCCGGTCTCCTGGGATCAGTTCCACCGCGACGCTCGGGCGCTTGCTTGGCGGCTCGCCGGCCTTCGCCCCGAATGGAAAGCGATCGTCTGCATCACCCGTGGCGGCCTCGTGCCGGCCGCGATCGTCGCCCGCGAGATCGGCACGCGCTTGATCGAGACCGTCTGTGTCGCCTCCTATCACGAGTATGACGAGCAGGGCGAAATGCGGGTGCTGAAGGAAATCTCACCGGCGCTCCTCGAAGACGGCGGCGAGGGTATCCTCATCGTCGACGACCTGACGGACACCGGCAGAACCGCAGCGCTGGTGCGCTCGATGCTACCCAAGGCGCATTTCGCGGCAGTCTACGCCAAGCCGAAGGGCCGGCCACAGGTCGACACCTTCATCACCGAGGTCAGTCAGGACACCTGGATCTTCTTCCCATGGGATCTCGGGCTCACGTTCCAGGCGCCGATCGGCAAGAGCACGGCGGGCTAAGGCGCTTTGCGGTTCTGGGGCGAACGCACGACGACCAAACTGAAAATGCGAATCGCTGACCGGCCCGATTCGGGCTCCTCGCTGCGATTCCTGCCGTCGTCCCCGCTATCCACATGTCGGGGGCACATTCGAATCGAATTGCGCCGTTGCTGCCCTGCATCGCCTTGACCCTCCCGCGAGGCTGGCACAAGCTTGCCCATCCTCCCATCGTGTCCGTTCAAGCGCTTGAACGCGCTGGCGCACGCGGGCTTTCAACAGCCTCGGATGTGGCGATGCGGCGAGGACACGGCGATCGGCTTTCTGTTCAAAAACGATCTTTAAGAGTCGCGTAACCGTCCGCGATCCACTATATGTGGTGGGGCCGGTTAGATGCGGCGCTAGATAGAGCATACAAATCCAATTTCAGGCAGATCGCCGTGCGGAGGGGCTTCGCGCGATCGGCGGTGCTGTGCCGACACTTGAAAACCGAGGATGGGACCGTCATGGCCACGACCAACGCCGGCATGAAGATTGAGCGCCGCTACACCAAGGCCGGCCAGAGCGCCTACGCCTCGGTCGAGTTCCGCAAGGCGACGAGCGAGATCAAGAACCCGGACGGCTCCGTCGTCTTCCGCCTCGCCGATATCGACGTGCCGGCGCAGTTCAGCCAGGTCGCCTCGGACATCCTCGCCCAGAAGTATTTCCGCAAGGCGGGCGTACCGGCGCGGCTGAAGAAGGTCGAGGAGAACGACGTTCCGTCCTTTCTTTGGCGCTCGGCCGCCGATGAATCGGCGTTGGCGGAACTGCCCGAGGACGAGCGCTACGGCTCGGAGATGGACGGTCGTCAGGTCTTCGACCGACTGGCCGGCACCTGGACCTATTGGGGCTGGAAGGGCGGCTATTTCGAAACCGAGGAGGACGCGAGCGCCTTCAAGGATGAGCTCGCCTACATGCTCGCCAATCAGAAGGTCGCGCCGAATTCGCCGCAATGGTTCAACACCGGTCTGCACTGGGCCTATGGCATCGATGGTCCGAGCCAGGGCCACTATTACGTCGACCACCGCTCCGGCCAGTTGACCCGCTCGTCCTCGTCCTACGAGCATCCGCAGCCGCACGCCTGCTTCATCCAGTCCGTCGGTGACGACCTCGTCAACGAGGGTGGCATCATGGACCTGTGGGTCCGCGAGGCGCGGCTCTTCAAATACGGCTCGGGCACCGGCTCGAACTTCTCCCATCTGCGCGGCGAGGGCGAAAAGCTGGCCGGCGGCGGCAAGTCATCGGGCCTCATGTCCTTCCTGAAGATCGGCGACCGGGCAGCGGGCGCGATCAAATCGGGCGGCACGACGCGCCGGGCGGCGAAGATGGTCGTGGTCGACATCGATCACCCGGACATCGAGAACTACATCAACTGGAAAGTCCGCGAGGAGGAGAAGGTCGCCGCCCTCGTGACCGGTTCCAAGACCGTCTCCAAGCATTTGAAGGCGATTCTTTCGGCCTGCGTGAACTGCGAGGGGCCGGAGGGCGACTGCTTCGAGCCGATGAAGAACCCGGCCCTGAAGCGCGCCGTCAAGGACGCCAAGCGCGCCATGGTGCCTGAGAACTACGCCAAACGTGTCATCCAGTTCGCGCGCCAGGGCTACACGGACATCGAATTCCCGGTCTACGACACCGATTGGGATTCGGAGGCCTATCTCACCGTGTCCGGCCAGAACTCCAACAACTCCGTCTCGTTGAAGGACGATTTTTTGCGAGCGGTCGAGAACGATGGCGACTGGAACCTCGTCCGCCGCACCGACGGCAAGGTCCACAAGACGCTGAAGGCGCGCGAGCTGTGGGAGCAGATCGGCTATGCCGCTTGGGCTTCGGCTGATCCCGGCCTGCACTTCAACTCGACGATGAACGATTGGCACACCTGCCCGGCGGCCGGCCCGATTCGCGCGTCGAACCCGTGCTCGGAATACATGTTCCTCGACGATACGGCCTGCAATCTGGCCTCGCTGAACCTCATCCAGTTCCGCGAGGAGGCGATCGCCGACGGCTCGCGCCGCTTCGACACCGCCGCGTTGGAGCATGCGACGCGCCTGTGGACGATCGTCCTCGAAATCTCCGTGCTGATGGCGCAGTTTCCCTCCAAGGAGATCGCGCGGCTCTCCTACGACTACCGCACGCTCGGCCTCGGCTTCGCTAATATCGGCGGCCTGCTGATGACCGCCGGCATCCCCTATGATTCGAAGGAAGGCCGGGCGATCTGCGGCGCGATCTCGGCGCTGATGACCGGTATCGCCTACAGGACTTCGGCCGAGATGGCCGGCGTTCTCAGCCCGTTCCCTGATTACGAGCGCAACGCCGAATCGATGCTGCGGGTCATGCGCAACCACGCCCGCGCCGCCCATGGTATCGCCAATGGCTATGAGGGCCTGTCGGTCGACCCGGTGCCGCTCGACCACCCGTCGCTGACCGACAAGCGCCTGTCGGGCCGGGCCAAGGCCGCCTGGACCGAGGCCGTCGAGCTCGGCTCGAAGAACGGCTATCGCAACGCGCAGGTCTCGGTCGTGGCGCCGACGGGCACGATCGGCCTCGTCATGGATTGCGACACCACCGGCATCGAGCCCGACTTCGCGCTGGTGAAGTTCAAGAAGCTCGCCGGCGGCGGCTACTTCAAGATCATCAACCGCGCGGTGCCCGAGGCGCTGGCCTCGCTCGATTATTCGCCGAGCCAGGTCGCCGAGATCGAGGCCTATGCGGTCGGCCACGGCAATCTCAACCAGGCACCGGCGATCAACCCCGGCTCGCTCACGACCAAGGGCTTTACCGACGAGCTGATCGAGACGCTGAACACGGCGCTGAAATCGGCCTTCGACATCAAGTTCGTCTTCAACCGCTTCACGCTGGGCGACGACTTCATGAAGGAGACGCTGGGCGTCTCCGATGCGCAGCTTGCCGACTTCTCCTTCGAGCTCCTACCGTTCCTCGGCTTCTCGAAGGCGGATATCGACGCGGCCAACGTCCATGTCTGCGGGGCGATGACGCTGGAGGGCGCGCCCTTCCTGAAGGACGAGCATCTGGCCGTCTTCGACTGCGCCAATCCATGCGGCCGCATCGGCAAGCGCTATCTCTCCGTCGACAGCCACATCCGCATGATGGCGGCAGCGCAGCCCTTCATCTCGGGGGCGATCTCCAAGACCATCAACATGCCGAACGACGCGACCGTCGCCGATTGCAACGCGGCTTATATGCTGTCCTGGAAGCTCGCGCTGAAGGCCAACGCGCTCTATCGCGACGGCTCCAAGCTGTCGCAGCCGCTCAACGCCTCGCTCATCGCGGACGACGAGGACGAGGACGACATCGTCGAGGAGGCAGCCGCCGCGCTGATGGCGCAGCCGCGGCCGGCGCAGGCTGCCGAGATCGCCGAGCGCATCGTCGAGCGGATCGTCGAAAAGGTCATCCGCGATCGCGAAAAACTGCCGAACCGCCGCAAGGGCTACACCCAGAAGGCGATCGTCGGTGGCCATAAGGTCTATCTGCGCACCGGCGAATTCGACGACGGGCGGCTCGGCGAGATCTTCATCGACATGCACAAGGAGGGCGCCGCCTTCCGCGCGATGATGAACAATTTCGCCATCGCTATCTCGCTTGGCCTGCAGTTCGGCGTGCCGCTCGACGAATATGTCGATGCCTTCACCTTCACCCGCTTCGAGCCGGCCGGCATGGTCCAGGGCAACGAGGCGATCAAGAACGCCACGTCGATCCTCGACTACGTGTTCCGCGAGCTGGCCGTCTCCTATCTGGACCGGCACGACCTCGCTCATGTTCAGCCGGAGGATTTCGGCGCCTCGACCATCGGACGCGGGGTCGAAGGCGACAAGCCGGCGCCGCTGCCGATCTCGTCCGGCATGGTGCGCGGCCAGACCTCGCGCTTCCGCCTCGTCTCTTCTGGCGAAGCCCAGGGCGCGTTGAAGGAGCAGGGCGGGGCAGGGCACGGGACCGGGCAGGGGGCCGGCACTCCGCAGGCGACGCCGATCACCGCGATGTCGCGCGCAACGCCCACCGCCAAGGTGACGCAGACGGCCACCACCGGCCGCGGCGGCTCCGCCGTCACGGCGCTCGGCGGCGGTTCGGCAAGCACCAACCAGGCGGTCGCCTTCAAGCGCGACTACGAGACCGCGCCGGCCCTTGACATCGAACCGCTGGACGTTCCGGCCCCGGTCGCCGACGCATCCCCGGCCCAAGGCCTCTTCGACCAGCCGCTGGCCTACGAGGTGAGCGGCAAGGACGTCGCCAACGTCAAGGACGCAGGCCAGGGCTCGGCCGAAACGCCCAAGGCCACCAGCGCCGAACGCCGCTCCATCGCGATGATGAAGGGGTACACGGGCGACAGTTGCACGGAGTGTGGCAACTACTCGATGGTGCGGAACGGCACGTGTTTGAAGTGCGACACGTGCGGGTCGACGAGCGGGTGTAGCTGAGGATCGAATTACCTTATGCTCGCGAGCGCTGAGTTCTACCTTTATCGGCGTAAGTTTTGGCCTAAGGCTTACAATTACATGCGTGCATTAGGTTGTGACCCGGGGTGCTAAGTTCTGAAGCTCGTAGCTAAATTTTCAACCCGGACGGCTAACCGCCGCCCGGGTTTTCTATCTCTCAGATTATTTTCGATTTTCTCGTCCCTTAGCATGCACAGCACGGCTTTCGAACGCATCCGCTACTGTCGCGGCAATCGATGTGTTTTTGTAGACGTTGTATAAGGATTGAAAGGTTGAGAAAACTTTCAGAAGCGCAATGGAAATATCAGATTCGCAGATCCGAAAAGGGGACTGAAAGGCGGACCAGGAAGAAATTTGAAAGCGCACTGTCAAATCGCTTTGAACCGTGCCCCCCATTTCGCTTCGAATGTTGACCCCTGCGGCGGCGCTTGCGCCGACATGCAAAGGGGCCCGATCGGGCCCCTTTGCATGTCAGTGATTTGATCGTGGCGAGCGTTGGGGATCAGCTTCGATTTTTGAACCGCCAACTCGTATTGCCGGTTTCGACGATATCGCAATGATGCGTCAGCCGATCGAGCATGGCGGTGGTCATCTTGGCGTCTCCAAAGACCTGCGGCCAGTCGGCAAAGGCCAGGTTCGTCGTGATCAGCAGCGAGGTGTGCTCGTACAGCTTGCTGATAAGATGGAAGAGCAGTTGGCCGCCAGCCTGGCTGAACGGCAGATAGCCGAGTTCGTCGATCACGACGAGATCGTAGCGCAACAGGTTCTCGGCCAGCCGGCCTCCTTTGCCCGCGGCCTTCTCCTGCTCGAGTTGGTTGACCAGATCGACCAGATTGTAGAACCGGCCCCGGGCATGGGAACGCACGATGGCGGCAGCCACGGCGATTACCAGATGCGTCTTTCCCGTGCCGGTGCCGCCGATGAAGATGGCGTTGCGCTTGGCCTCCAGGAACGTGCCGGTGGCGATCTCGCGCACCTTGCCTTCGTCGATCGCCGTGTCGGCGAACTGGAAGGCGTCGAGATCCTTCAGCACCGGGAACTTGGCGCTGGCGATCCGGTAGACGATGGAGCGGGCCTGGCGGTGATTATGCTCGGCCCGAAGAAGACTGGCGAGCAAAGGATAGAGTTCGTCGCGGCGTTGCAGGCCCTTGCCGGTGATCTCGTCGAAGCTGTCGCGCATGCCGTGAAGCTTCAACTCGTCCATCGTCTCCAGAAGTTCGTGACGTTCCATCACGCCACCCTCCGGATGCTGTCGTAGCGGGCACAATCGGCCAGCGGCGGCACCTTCAGGACAAGAGCCTCGGGGATCGCGATGCTGGAGACCGGCGGCGGCTGAAGATGGCGTGCAAGGATCGTCAGGATCACGTCGCCATGGCAGATGCCGGCTTCAATCGCCTCGGTGCAGGCGGCCTCGACGGCTTCCAGCCCATGGTCGAGGACGGCGCCGAGGACCTTCACGAACTGACGGTCGCTATCCTCGTGCCGCTTCAACTCGGCGCGGACCTGCGCCAGAGCCGGCGGCAGCTCCCAGTCCTTGAACGGCGCGCCGTTGCGCAGTGCGCCCGGCTTCTTCAGAAGGACCGGCAGATAGTGCCAGGGATCGTAGACGACCTGATCGCGCCGGAACTGGCGCGGATGATCGGCGACGATCAGATCTTCGAACAAGACGACGACCCGCTCCGCGTAGGTGCGAACCAGAACCGTCTGTCCGGCGGCCCTGGCATCGACGCTGTAGCGATTGTGGTCGGCCATGACGAGGCAGGTCGTGCTGGCGCGCACCGCCTTCTCGACGAACCCGTCGAACGGCGATCGCAACTCCATCAAGGCCGGCCTTTCCTCCTGGAAGACCTCCCAGATCGTACGATCCTTGAACTCGGGATGACGGGTCCGCTTGGCGTAAGCGATGCACTGGTCTTCCAGCCAGGCATTCAGTTCCTCAAGGCTCGCCACCTTCGGCTTGGGCCGGAATACCTGGTCGCGCAGATTACCGACCTGGTTCTCCACCTGGCCTTTCTCCCAGCCCGCCGCCGGCGTGCAGGCCACCGGCTCGATCAGGTGATGCGAACACATCTGAAGGAAGCGACGATTGTATTGACGGGCCTTGCCGACGAAGATCGTCTCCACCGCCGTCTTCATGTTGTCGTAGATTCCGCGCCGGCAGATCCCGCCGTAAAAGACAAAAGCCTTGTCGTGGGCGTCGAAGACAAGCTCCTGCGTCTCGCGGAAATAGGCACGAACGAACGGCATCCGGCTGTGCGACAGGCGCATATGCGCAGCCTTCACCATCAGCGGCAGCCCCTGAAGCGTGATCGTCTCGTGGCTCCAGTCGAACTGGTAGGCCTCGCCCGGCGCAAAGTTCATCGGCACGTAGGCTTTTGCCGGCAGACGGGATCGCTCCTGTCGCCATGCCTTGGCAAACCGGTGAACGCTGTCGTGCGCTCCCTCGTAGCCGCGGCCGCGTAATTCCTCGAACAGGCGTTGCGTCGATCGTTGTTCCCGACGGGGAAGCGCCGCTTCGGCTTCCAGGATCGTCGTCAGATCCCCGACGAACGCCCCGAGCCGGGGCGCCGGCTGGACCAAACGCTCGTATTTGAACTCCGTATCGTCTCCACGGACGACTTTGCGCACCGTGCCTCGCGACACTCCCAGATCGCGGGCGATCGTCTTGATCCCCTGACGCTGATCATGAAACGCACGCCGTATCTGACCTATCAAATCCACACCAATCATTCCCCGGCTTACCCTTCCGAACGGCACAAAAGCTCATCCCGAAGAGACTGTGACAAACCAAAGCAGGGGTCATTTTTGGATGCGAAAAACCCCGCTTAGGGGGGCATTCTTGCAAGCGATTTTACATACAATTCGTTCGAAGCTTAGCTTGCGTATTATAGAGCAGGCAAAAGAGTTTGGCTGCCCTCCTTCAGAGATATCGGCATATGAAATGGGTATTAAACAACCGACGGTAACCTATGTAGCCAAATTTGCTGTGTGGACAAAAATTGGCATGATCGAGCATCAACGGCTAATTAGTCTCGCTGTAGGTACGAATAACGTAGTCTCGCTTTCTTCTGTTAGGAAAAGAAGAAATACACCTACAATTAAGTTATACAGAAATATTCATGAGATGTCTCCACGAGACATTCGAAATATCGGCATTGATGTGAAGGATGACCCGCAGTGAGTACGGATTATTATTGTGCGCCAATGAAGATTATTGAGATTGAACACAAGGCTTATGCGTGGCGCGACGCGCTGCGTATTCCTCAAGGCAGAACAATTCCTGATCTGCTCAATGTGCTGGAGCATGAATTACCAGAGATCTTCCCAGAGTTCTTTCTAAGGGTTGAGGAAAATAACGTTGATGGCGTCGAGGCTTATACTCAGTTTGATCCTCCATCAATAACCGTTCGTGACTATGTCTATGAAAATGCTGCTTCGCAAGATGGCAGGGCTCGTATGACGCTTGCACATGAGCTTGGCCATTTGGTCATGCACAAGAGCGCAGTGCCAATGAACCGGGCACCAGGAAAATATTCATCTCTGCAGCAACTTCCGAAGTTTGCCAGCGCTGAGTGGCAAGCGAATACGTTCGCATCCGCGTTCCTTTTGCCCGAATGGCTTGTGCGAGAATACGATAACGATACGGATGTCGCATCTGCATTCAGCGTAAGTTTGGCTGCGGCTCGAGTACGTCGTGAGAAATTAGGCCTTACATCCCAAAGGCCGATTAATGAAATAGTTTCGTCCGATCTAAGTTACCTGAGAGAAAATACTTAGCAGTAAAATGTTTATTCGATTACAATGGGTTCGATATGAATTATCGAAGCTTGTGTCTCGTCGTGAAAGGCTGTTGACAAAATTCACATGACATTTGGTTGACATGCGCTACGCATTTGCAGGATGCGCAACAGCGCCGCCTCGGCAGCGGTGTGGCCCGATTGTAGCGCATGCTGCAGCGCCATCGATTCCCGATAGGCGTCGATATCGTAGCCATCGAAGCCGTTCTTCGAATGAAGTTGGACCGCTATAGCGAAGTGGCGCGCTGCCGACGCCAAATCGTCGTCCACGTCCAGCCAGCGCGCGTCACTCACCGCGCGCGCCAAGGCCTGCCTTCGCGCCTCCTCGCGAGATTTTCTGGCGGGGAGGGTGAGGATATCCATTCGAGTCATTCCGCATATCGGATGAAGACGATCCTAGCCGGTAGGCCCTTTAGCGGAAATCGCGATCGCAAACCCCGCCCTCATTTCAAAGCTTTTGCCGGTGTGTCGGTGACTGCTTCTGCTGTGGAGGTTCACCCGAGGTGTCAGCTGGTGTAGCAACGAGGGGCGCCGGCCTTCGTCATCGGGGGGCGCGTGGGGCATCGACGGGGAGGCGCTTCTCATGGCAGCTGGACTGTATTTCGAGGAATTTTCCGTCGGGCAGCGGTTCGATCATCCGATCACCCGCACGGTGACCGAGGCCGACAACATGCTGTTTTCGACCATGACCATGAACCCGCAGCCGCTGCACATCGATGCGGCCTTCGCCGCGCGGACCGAGTTCAAGCGGCCGCTGGTCAATTCGCTGTTCACGCTCGGGCTGATGATCGGCTTGTCGGTGCACGACACCACCTTTCGCACCACGATCGCCAATCTCGGCATGACCGATGTCGCCTTTCCGCATCCGGTTTTCCACGGAGATACGATCCGGGCTTCGAGCGAGGTAATGAGTTGCCGGGCCTCGAAATCGCGGCCGGGGGCGGGGATCGTCGAGTTCGAGCACCGCGCCTTCAACCAGGACGGCGCACTCGTCGCCTCCTGCCGGCGCTCGGCCTTCATGCATGGTCGGCCGGCGGGCGAAAGTGGTCCATCCGCAGGTACTGGAAAAGGAGCCGCGTGATGCGCTCACTGCTGTTCGTGCCCGGCGACGACGCCAGGAAGCTCGGCAAGGCCGTCGGCTCCGGCGCCGACGTGGTGATCCTCGATCTGGAAGATTCCGTCGCCGCCAGCCGCAAAGTGGCGGCGCGCGAAATGGTCGTCGACTTCCTGAAGACCGATGCCGGCCGGGAGGGGGCGCCGAAGATCGCCGTCAGGGTCAATCCGATGTCCGGCGCGACGTTTATCGAGGATCTCGCCGCCTTCACCCATGTCTTGCCCTGGGCCTTTGTCCTGCCGAAGACGGTGCATGGCGACGACATCGACCGCTTCAACAAGACGCTCGGGCGGCCTGCCGCCGAATGGCCGAAGCTTATTGCCATCGCCACCGAGACGGCCGCCTCGCTCTTCACCCTCGGAACCTATGCCGGGGCCCACGACAACCTGGTCGGCATGGCCTGGGGCGCCGAGGACCTGTCCGCGAGCCTCGGTGCCTTTGCCGCACGGGACGCGAGCGGCACCTACACCGACGCGTTTCGGCTGGCGCGCACCCTGACGCTGGCGGGGGCCGCGGCGTCCAGCTGCGCGGCGATCGACACGGTGTATGTCGACTTTCGCGACATGGCGGGGCTGGAGGCCGAAACCCACGCCGCACGCCGCGATGGGTTCACCGCCAAGCTCGCGATCCACCCGGCGCAGGTCGAGGTGATCAACCGCGTCTTCGCGCCGACCCAGGTCGAGATCGAACGGGCGCAGGCGATCGTTCAGGGCTTTGCCGATTCGCCCGATGCGGGCGTCCTGTCGATCGAAGGCGAGATGGTCGACCGGCCACATCTGTTGCGCGCCCGCATCACGCTCGAACGCGCAGGTCTTCTGACGGGCGCTTAGCCTCGACGCCACAGCGCCTGTGGAGCAGCGCGACTTGCGTCGCGCCAAGACGCGGAAGATAGTGACGCATCGTCACGGTCTCGCAGAAGACCGGGCCAAATCGGCATATCCGGAACCCGCCGACGTCGCGAAACTGGAACGAACATGCAGCGCAAAGCTCTCGGAATCATCGGTCTTTTCGGCCTGATCCTCGTCGCCGTCGGCTTCGGCTACTGGGACATGCTGAACAGCGAAAAGCTGCGGATCGCCGAGGAGAGTGCGACGCCGCCGGTGAACATCGTCGGCGACGCGGTGATGGACGCGGGGAACGCGTCGAACGACGAAGCACAGCAGGCGGCTCAGGCTGACACCGCAGCCAACGCGCCCGCACCCACTGGTGCATCGGCCGAGACGCCAACGCCGGCCCCAGCGCAGTCCGCGAATGGTGAAATTTCCGCTACCGCCGACGGCAGCGCGATTGCACCCGAGAGAGCGCCCCTGTCCAACGCGCAGGCGGCTTCGAGCAGCCCGGCCAATGCCGGTTCGGCGGATGCGCGAAGTGCCGGCAAGCCGGTATCGCAAACAGCTGATGCATCGCCGAGCGCCGATACCCGGACGGTCGACGCTGCCCGGAACGAGCCGAGTTTCGACATTCTACGTGTCGAACCGAGCGGCGAGACGGTCGTCGCCGGCAATGCCAAGCCCGCCGCGACCGTGGCACTGATCGACGGCGGCAGGACAATCGGCGAGGCCAAGGCCAATGCCGAGGGGCAGTTCGCGCTGGCGCTCGACGCTCCGTTGACGCCCGGCGAGCATTCGATCGCGCTTCAGGCGACCGACGAGACGGGCCAAGCGACCGCATCGAGGCAGACGGCGATCGTCAGCGTGCCGCAGGATGCCACATCCGGTCAGGTGTTGGCGATGATCGATTCGCCGGGGGCGCCGAGCCGGATCGTCGAGATGCCGAAGGCAGCGAACCCGCAAGAGCCGCTAGAGCCGCAGGACGATCAGGTTGCCGACGCGGGCGCGCCGAAGGATGAGCCGAAGGCGAAATCCGCTGCGAACGGCAGTGGAACGCAGACAGCCATAGCGGAGGCCGTCTCTGGCATCGATCGCATTGCCGGTGGCAAGTCCGATCGGGCCAAGGCCGGAGAAACCAGCGCCAGCGCCATCACCGGCCCCGTCGCATCGGGCGAAACAGCTGCGCCAGTCGGCGGGCCCGACGCGATTGCGAGCACCACCCCGTCGCCGGGCGCAGCCAGTTCCGCAGCGATGGCTTCCGATGCGGCGGGCACACCGAAGGCGGCTGCGGCGGCGACTCTGCGCGTCGAGGCGGTCGAGCTGCAAGGTCGAACGATCTCGGTCGCGGGCGCAGCGACATCCGGTTCGAAGGTTCGGGTCTACGTCGACAACGCCTTGGTCGCCGAGGATCAAGCCAGCGGCGACGACCGCTTTCTGGCGAGCGGCAAGGCGGAGCTGTCCATCGGCCGGCACCTCGTTCGCGCCGACCAGCTGGATAACGGCGGCCAAGTCGTTGCACGCGCCGAAGTGCCGTTCGACCGACCGGAAGGCGAGCGAGTCGCCGCCATCGCGCCGCCTGCCGGGATGGCAAGGCCTTCGGGTTCGAGTTCGCCAGCTGTGTCCGATTCCAGCCCGAACGCCACAGTTGCCGATCCGCCAGCCGAAACCCCGGCCAGGCCGGACCGGGTTGCTGCAGGCGGCACGGGCGGCGACACCGAGGTCGCGTCCGTCGATGGCGGTGCCTCCACGAACGCCTCCGGCGCGAATGCGCGAGCAACCGGTGTCGAGCAGGACGCTTCGGCCAACCGACCCGCGAAGACGTCGACCGGCGGTTCGGATGCGGCAGATGTCGGTGACGCAACGAACGTCGCATCGGCGGAAACGGTGGTGAAAGACGGTTCGGCCCCGCCGTCAGACATGAAGTCCGCGGGAACCGAGGGTGCCGGCTCGGGCGGAACCGCTGACGCCTCGTTTGAGCCGGCGACGGGCGCGCAACCGGGTCCCACCGGCCAGCGCAGTGGTGAGGACGCCACTGCGCGCGTGCGGGGCGACATGGTCTTCGATGGAACGGCGGGTGAACCGGAGCTCGCGCCTGGTGCGGTGAATCGCCAAGCCGCACTGACCTCCGTCGATGGTCGGGTGATCATCCGCAAGGGCGACACTCTGTGGCGGATTTCGCGTGAGGCCTATGGGCTCGGGCGCCGCTACACCGTGATCTATCTCGCCAATGGCCAGCAGATCCGCAATCCGCACCTGATCTATCCGGGCCAGGTGTTCCGCCTGCCGTCGGATAACGGCAAGGGCTGATGTCTTTCCTCTGAGTGCCTGCGATCCTCGCAGGCATCTCGGCAGCATCGGCGATCTTCGACCAAGAAAGCATGGCCTGGAAGGACGAGCACTCGAACGCCTCTCGCTTGGAGGATGGTTGTCGAACCTCTATGTGACGGGCACCGGCGTTCGTCGCCTCCATTTTCCGATCGCCAGGATGCAAGCGGCCCGATGCCGTTCGCCCGGCTGTCGAAAGGACCGTTTTGAGCCAGACTTCCAAGACCACGCAGAGCGGCGCGGCGACGCCCGCCCACAAGCCGGCATCATCATATAAACGCGTCTCCGGCGACAGTGGCAAAACGCTGTCGACGCTGGTGAATTTGTGGCCCTATATGTGGCCGTCCGACCGGCCGGATTTGCGGCTGCGGGTGCTCTACGCCACCGTGTTTCTAGTGCTGGCGAAACTTCTGACCGTGGGTGTGCCGTATTTCTACAAGTGGGCGACCGACGCCCTCGACGGTGCCAACACCGCCACGGACTGGCTGCCGCTTTTGTTGACGGGCGCGATCACGCTGGTCGTCGCCTACAACATCGCCCGGGTTTTCGCCGTCGGCCTCAACCAACTGCGCGACGCATTGTTCGCGAGGGTCGGGCAATACGCGGTACGCCGGCTCGCTTTCCGCACCTTTGTCCACATGCACGAACTCTCGCTGCGCTTCCACATGGAGCGTCGCACCGGCGGCCTGTCGCGGATCATCGAGCGCGGAACCAAGGGCATCGACGCGATCGTCCGCTTCACCATCCTCAACAGCCTGCCGACCTTTCTGGAATTCGCCCTCGTCGCGCTGATCTTCGGCTTCGCCTACGGCATCTCCTACGTCGTGGTCATCGCGCTGACGGTCTGGCTTTATGCCTGGTTCACCATCAAGGCGAGCGACTGGCGGATCAACATCCGCCGTGACATGAACGACAGCGACACCGACGCCAACACCAAGGCGATCGATTCGCTCCTCAACTTCGAGACCGTCAAATATTTCGGTAACGAGGCGATGGAGGCGCGACGCTTCGACCAGTCGATGGCGCGTTACGAGGCGGCCGCGACCAAGGTCTGGACGTCGCTCGGCTGGCTGAATTTCGGCCAGGGCGTGATCTTCGGTGCCGGCATGGCCGCGACGATGATCATGTCGGCGCTGGAGGTGCGGGCTGGCACCCAGACGCTCGGTGACTTCGTCTTCATCAACGCCATGCTGATGCAGCTGTCGATCCCGCTGAACTTCATCGGTTTCGTGTATCGCGAAATCCGCCAGGGCCTTACCGACATCGAGGCGATGTTCGCGCTGCTCGACGTCGAGCCGGAGGTGACCGACCCGGAGGATGCCCGCTCGCTGGTCGTTACAGACGGCGCGATCCGCTTCGAGGACGTACGCTTCGGCTACGATCCGGAGCGGGAGATTTTGAAGGGGATCAGCTTCGAGGTGCCGCCCGGCAAGTCCGTTGCAATCGTCGGGCCTTCCGGCGCCGGCAAATCCACGATCTCGCGGCTGCTCTTTCGCTTCTACGATCTTCGGTCGGGTTGCATCAGCATCGACGGGCAGGACATATCGTCGGTCAGCCAGGAATCGGTGCGCGCGGCGATCGGCATCGTTCCGCAGGATACCGTGCTCTTCAACGACACGGTCGCCTACAACATACGCTACGGCCGCACCGATGCAAGCGAGGCGGAGGTTGAGCGGGCGGCCGAACTTGCCCAGATCGCCGGCTTCATCAAGGAACTGCCGAAGGGATTCCAGTCGATGGTCGGCGAGAGGGGGCTCAAGCTGTCCGGCGGCGAGAAGCAGCGCGTCGCAATCGCCCGGACGATCCTGAAGGCGCCCCCGATCCTCGTTCTCGACGAGGCGACCTCGGCGCTCGACACCCACACCGAGCAGGAAATCCAGACGGCGCTGGACCTCGTCTCCAAGGATCGCACGACACTGACCATCGCGCACCGCCTGTCGACGATCATCACCGCCGACGAGATCCTGGTGCTGAAATCCGGCGAGATCGTCGAGCGTGGCTCGCACCGCACCCTGCTCGACGCCGGCGGTCTTTACGCCGAGATGTGGGCGATGCAGCGCGAAGCGACCGAGGCCGAGGAGACGCTGCGCCGGGCCCGCGCATCCGACGGGATGGGCGTCATCGAGCGGCGGCGCACCAATGAAGCGCCGCAGTCCAACGCCGACGCCGGGGCAGACCGCGACTGACGAACATTCGCTTCGAGGCGACCGGCTTACTTGCGCATGACAAGCCGCGATGGCATCGCCGACGCGCCATGCGCTAGCCTTGTTTGCCGGTCATCGCCATCATAGGTCGGAACGAACGCCGCGCGCATCGTTATTTCGCTGCATGCCCGCTCCTCGAACGGAAGGCCAAATCTTGCATATCTTCGCCTCGATCCGAAATGCGCTGGTGCCTGTCCACCGGGCCGGCTATCCGTTCATCGCGATTTTCTTCGTCATCGCCTGTATTCTCGGCTTCCTCTGGGAGCCGCTGTTCTGGATCGGGCTGATTCTGACCGCCTGGTGCGCCTACTTCTTTCGCGATCCCGAACGTGTGACGCCGGTCGCCGACCATCTCGCGATCAGCCCCGCCGACGGTCGGGTTTCGCTGGTCGGCCATGTCTCGCCGCCTCAGGAATTGGGTCTCGGCACCGATCCGATGCTGCGCATTTCGGTGTTCATGAATGTCTTCAACTGCCATGTGAACCGCGCGCCGATGCGCGGCCGGGTTCACGCCATCACCTACCGCGAGGGCGAGTTCAAGAACGCCGAACTCGACAAGGCAAGCGATGTCAACGAGCGCAATTCGCTGGTGATCGACGGACCGAAGGGCGAGATCGGCGTCGTGCAGATCGCCGGCTTCGTCGCCCGTCGGATCATCTGCTGGTCGAAGGTCGAGGACCGGATCGAGGCCGGCGAGCGGTTCGGGCTGATTCGCTTCGGTTCGCGGCTTGACATCTATCTGCCCGACGGGGCGCGGCCCAGGGTTGCCGAAGGGCAGATCGCCATCGCCGGCGAGACGATCATCGCCGAGTTCGGCGACCAGCTTCCCACCTGGCCGGCAAGGCGCGACTGATGGCCATCGAATCCCCGTTTCCACCGTTCGATCCCGGCAAGCAGGATGCCGAGGACGAGCCGGCACGGAGCCGCATTCCATTCCGTCGGATCGTCCCGAACCTGATCACCATCCTTGCAATATGCGCCGGGATGACCGGCATTCGGCTCGCCTTCGAGGGCCGGTTCGAACTGGCGGTCGGCATGGTGCTGGGCGCGGCGCTGCTCGACGGCATCGACGGCCGCGTCGCCCGGCTACTGAAGGGGCAAAGCCGCTTCGGGGCGGAGATGGATTCGCTGGCCGACATCGTGAATTTCGGCGTGGCGCCCGGACTCGTGCTCTACGCCTACATGCTGAAGGATGCCGGCTCGATCGGCTGGATCGCGGCCCTGCTTTATGCCAGCTGCAGCGCGCTGCGGCTGGCGCGCTTCAACACCATGCTCGACGACCCGAAGCGGCCGAAATGGCACTCGGCCTTCTTTGTCGGCGTGCCGGCGCCTGCTGGCGCGGGGCTGGCGATGTTCCCGATGTATCTGAGCTTTTCCGGTGTCGGACTGAATTTTCCGGAGTTTTCGGCCGGCGTCGCGTCGGTCTATCTGGTGGTTGCCGGCCTGTTGATGGCGAGCCGTCTTCCGACATGGTCGGGCAAGGGCGCTGGCATCCGGGTTCGCCGCGATTATACAATCCCGATCATCCTCGGCGTCGTTCTCTACGTCGCGTTGCTGCTCTCGTTCTTCTGGGAAACGTTGACGCTGACCTGCATCGCCTATGTGATCGCGATCCCGTTCTCCATGCGCTCCTTCGCCAAGCGCTCCCACCGCGACTCGCGGCGCGCGGCTCACGGTTTGAGCAAGCCGGAGCAGTTGCTGGGTCAGGACGGCGCGTTGTAGTCCAGGAAGCGGTTTTCGCGAACGTCGAAGAGCTTGCCTGTCTCCGTCACGTCCGGATAGGCAAGCGGAAGGATTTTGGCGGCGACCTCGCGGGCGGTCGGCAAGGTCGTCGCGTCCTCGCCGGGCATCGCCTGCGCTCGCATGCGGGTGCGCGTCGCGCCGGGGTTCACGGAATTGACCCGCAGTGGCAGGTTCATCGTTTCGTTCGCCCAGGATAGGGCCATCGCTTCGCAGGCCGCCTTGGTGGCAGCGTAAAGCGACCAGAAGGCCTTGGCCGAATGGGCGGCGCCAGACGACATGACGATGGCGCGGCCGGCTTCGGCCTTGCGCAGCAAGGGGTCGACGCTGCGGATCAGCCGCCATGTCGAGGTAACGTTCACCGTCATCGTCTTTTCGAAGGTCTTGGCCTCGATGTGGCCGATCGGCGAGAGCGCGCCCAGCAGGCCGGCATTGGCGACGAGCACGTCGAGATGGCCCCAGCGCTCGTTGATCGCGCCGCCGAGACGGTCGATACCGCCCATGTCGGTGAGATCCAGCGGCACCAAAGTCGTCGAGCCGGCGCCGGCTGACTTGATCTCGTCGTCGAGTTCCTCGAGGCCACCGACCGTGCGGGCAACAGCGATGACGTGGGCGCCCTCGGCGGCCATCTGCTTGGCCAGCTGGAAGCCGATACCGCGCGAGGCGCCAGTGACGAGGGCGATCTTGCCCTTCAGCTTGCCGGGGTTGGCCGTTTCGGGCCGGGTCTGGTCGGTCATGGGGAGTCGGCCGTGTCAGTCGGTTGAAAGATCGAAGCTCGGCTTCAGCCGGTGCCACCCAGCAGCGACAGCTGGCGCACATTGTCGGCGCCGTCGAGGTCGGTCAGTGAGGTCGGGTAGTCGCCGGTGAAGCAAGCGTCGCAGAATTGCGGCATCAGCTTGTTGCGCGACGGTTCGTTGGTCGCCTTGTAAAGGCCGTCTATCGAGATGAAAGCGAGACTGTCGACCTTGATATGGTCGGCCATCTCCGCGACGGTCATGCGCGAGGCGAGCAGCTTTGCGGTCTCCGGCGTGTCGACGCCGTAATAGCAGGCGCCGCGGGTCGGCGGTGATGCGATGCGCATGTGCACCTCGGTGGCACCTGCCTCGCGCACCATCTGAACGATTTTCTGGCTGGTAGTACCGCGCACGATCGAATCGTCGACGAGGACGACGCGCTTGCCCTCGATCATGTGGCGGTTGGCGTTGTGCTTAAGCTTCACGCCCATGTGGCGGATCGAGTCGCTCGGCTGGATGAAGGTGCGACCGACATAATGGTTGCGGATGATGCCGAGTTCGAAGGGCAGGCTCGCTTCCTGGGCGTAGCCGATCGCCGCCGGTACGCCGGAATCGGGCACCGGCACGACGATATCGGCGTCGCACTGGCTTTCGCGCGCGAGCTCGGAACCGATGTTCTTGCGGATCTCGTAGACGTTGCGGCCTTCGACATTGGAGTCCGGCCGGGCGAAATAGACGTATTCGAAGATGCAGAAGCGCGGGCGGCGGGCCTGGAAGGGGAAAATGCTCTCCAGACCGTTCTCGTCGATCATTACCAGTTCGCCTGGCTCGATGTCGCGCACGAAACTGGCACCGATGATGTCAAGGGCGCAGGTTTCCGAGGCGAGAATCATCGCGCCATCGAGATCGCCGAGGACCAGCGGCCGAATGCCGAGCGGGTCGCGTACGCCGACCATCTTGTTGGCGGCAAGCCCGACGAGCGAGAAAGCGCCTTCGAGCCGCGACAAGGCGTCGACGAGCTTGTCGACGAACAGCCGCGCGGCGCTGGTCGCCACGAGATGCAGGATCGTCTCGGTGTCGGAGGTCGAGGAGAAGATCGAGCCGCGGCGTTGCAATTCGCGCTGGACGGTCATGGCGTTGGTGATGTTGCCGTTATGGGCGACGGCGAAGCCGCCTGCGGAGAGCTCGGCAAAGAAAGGCTGGACATTTCGCAGCCCGCCGCCGCCGGTCGTTGCATAGCGGGTGTGTCCGATGGCGGCCGAACCGGGCAGACGCTCTATCACCGATTGCTTGGTGAAGGTGTCGCCAATCAGGCCGGCATGGCGTTCGACATGGAATTGCGTGCCGTCGTGGGAGACGATGCCCGCCGCCTCTTGGCCGCGATGCTGCAGCGCATGAAGGCCCAGTGCCACCAAAGCCGCCGCGTCCGAGCGTTGGAAGATGCCGAAGACACCACATTCCTCATGCAGCGAATCGTCGTCGAACGGCGTTTCGTCCATGGTCAAATCCGCCCATTGCAGCAGTCCGTGCCGATGTCGACCGGCATGTCGTAAGGCCGTCATATAAGGTGCAATCGCCGCCGACGCGAGTCGGAAGCGTTTGGCCCTCCGCGACGGACTGCCGAGGGTTGTCGTCAGCGTGTTTCAGTTGGCGGGCGCGGTTCCCGCCGTGCCAGTGCCGCCGCTTCCGGATCTGCCTTGCGAGTCCTGGATGGTGCCTTCGATCGAGGCGGGCTCGTCCGGTGCCGGTGCGGTGTCGGAGGGAACGGCGTCCGGATTGGTCTCGGCGTCGGTGCCCTTGATCGTTTCCAGGATGGTCTGCTCGGGATTTTCAGGCAGCGCGGCGACGAGCTTCTGGCCCAGGTCGTCGAGGAAGGGCTTCGACTTCGCCGTCGCGATCCATTGCGGCTGGTTCTCCGGCGCGAGCCAGTTGAAGAACAGCATGGCGACGACGACGAGCAGCAGTCCGCGCACCGCGCCGAACAGGAAGCCCATTACCCGGTCGAGGGCACCGACCCGACTGTCGATGATGAAATCGGCGATCTTCAGGGTGATGAAGGAGACGATGATCAGCGTTACGACGAAGATCGCTGCTGCGGAGGCGGCCATCGCGATGGTGTTCGACGAGATGTATTGGGCCGCATAGGGCGTCAGCGGCTTGTAGAAGAAGAACGCCGCCGCCGCCGCCGCTACCCACGAGACGATCGACAGGACCTCGCGGGAAAAGCCGCGGACCATGGCGAGCAGTGCCGAAACGAGCATGATCGCGACGAGAATCGCATCGAGAAGGGTGACGGTCATGAAGGGTCGATCCCGTGGACGTTCGATGGGGACGGTCTATCCGTATGGTGCAGGAAGGCTGCGCCGAATGTTAGCCCATACAAGTTCGGTACAAATTTTGCACCATGCAGCCTTGCGGAAAAGTGATCTCTCCCCACCAGCAATTTTCAATTGCAGGTGAGGGCGTCGCTTTCGCATCACCATCGCGGCATTGTCGTGACGAACGGCGCGAAGCCGATGCTGCGCGAAACTCAACTTTCCTCGCTGGCCTCCTCGTCGCGCGAGCCCGATGCGATGCGGGCGACGAGATCGGGCAGGGCCTCGACCTCGTGGCCGACAATGCCGGCCGGCCTCGTGCCGTCGCTGGCGACCATCGGCAACACGGCCTGGCGGAAGCCGAGCTTTTCGGCCTCCTTCAAGCGGTGGACGGCATGGGCGACCGGGCGCACCGAACCCGACAGGCTGATCTCGCCGAAATAGACGCCATCGGTTGGCAGCGGCGAGCCGGACAGGGAAGAGACGAGGGCTGCGGCGACGGCGAGATCGGCGGCTGGCTCGGAGATCCGATAGCCGCCGGCGACGTTGAGATAGACGTCATGTTGGCCAAGCCGCACGCCGCAATGGGCCTCGAGGACCGCGAGCACCATGGCCAGGCGCGGCTGGTCCCAGCCGAGCACCGCGCGTCGCGGCGTGCCGAGCGCCGAGGGGGCGACCAGGGCCTGGATCTCGACGAGCACCGGTCGCGTGCCCTCCATGCCGGCAAAGACCGCAGCGCCCGGCGCCTTTTCGTTGCGCTCGCCGAGGAACAGCTCGGATGGGTTCTGCACCTCGCGCAGACCGATGTCGCTCATCTCGAAGACGCCGATCTCGTCGGTCGGGCCGAAGCGGTTCTTGACCGTCCGCAGGATCCTGTAGTGGTGGCCGCCTTCGCCCTCGAAATAAAGCACCGCATCGACCATGTGCTCGACGACGCGTGGGCCTGCGATCTGGCCTTCCTTGGTGACGTGGCCGACGAGGATCACCGCGGCGCCGCTGGCCTTGGCGAAGCGCACCAGCGCCTGCACGCCGGCGCGGACCTGGGTCACGGTGCCGGGTGCCGATTCGGCCAGATCGCTCCACAGGGTCTGGATCGAATCGATGATGACGAGATCGGGCCGGCGCTGCTCGGCGAGCGTCGCGAGAATGTCCTCGACATTCGTTTCGGCCATCAACTGAACGTCGGTATCGGCGGCCTTGAGGCGCTGGGCACGCAATCGGACCTGGGCGACGGCCTCTTCGCCGGAAACGTAGACGACCGAATTTCCGCGGCGGGAAAGCGCCGCGGCCGCTTGCATCAGCAGCGTCGACTTGCCGATGCCCGGATCGCCGCCGATCAGGATGGCCGACCCGCGCACGATGCCGCCCCCCGTTGCCCGGTCAAGCTCGCCGATGCCGGAGACGATGCGCGGCGCCTCCTCGATTTCCCCTGACAACGGCAGCAACGCCGAGGGCCGACCCTTGCGACGCCCACGCTGCGGCCCGCCGCCGATGCCGCCGTCCGGGCTTTCCTCGACGATGGTGTTCCACTCGCTGCAGGCATCGCACTTGCCCTGCCAGCGTGTGGTGACGGCACCGCAATTCTGGCAGATGAAGGAAAGTTTGGATTTTGCCATGGGTCGTTCGCGCGTTGATCACGGCGATCATCGCATGAGAACAAAAGTGAAACAAGAAGTGTCTGCGGTTGCAGACGTAATTTCTGCTTTGGGCGGGTAGCTGCCGCGTCTAGCGTCAGCCGGATGCGGCGAGCGGTCCAAAGGATTGGGAGCAAAAAGATCAGCGCCCAATCCTGACGCACCATACGCACTGCAATGTCCGTGATTTATATTTGTCAGATACCAACAGTGTTCAGTGATCGCGCACTGGCCATTTTCGGACGTCATCACCGGTTTGGCCTCGTATCGAGCGGTTAAGGCGGCTAGACTGCTGTCATGCTCGACTTCGACACCTGCAATGAAGCACGACTGCGTCGCGATCCGGTATTCGACGGCAGGTTCTTCACGGCTGTCCGCACGACCCGGATCTATTGTCGGCCCGTGTGTCCGGTAAAGCATCCGTTGACGAAGAATGTTCGCTACTACCCCACCGCTGCGGCGGCGGAACATGCGGGGTATCGTCCCTGCCTTCGGTGCCGTCCGGAAACCGCGCCGTTCTGCGCGGCCTGGAACGGAACTCGCACCACAGTCGAACGGGCCCTGAAGCTCATCGAAGAGAGCGCGCTCGACACTGGAACCGTTTATAAGCTTTGCGAACGATTGGGGATCGGTTCACGGCATCTGTCGCGGTTGTTCGCCGATCAGATCGGAGCATCCCCAGTCCAGACGGCCCAGACAGTGCGCCTAGGCCGTGCGAAACGGTTTCTGGATGAGACGATGCTCCCGGTCACCGAGATCGCCTTCAAGGCGGGCTTCGGCAGTGTCCAGCGCTTCAACGCTGCCTTCTCGGCGCTCTACGGACGTTCGCCTTCGTCCATCCGCAGGCCAAAGCGATGACCGGACTGCGCTACTCGTATATCGACAGCCCCGTTGGATCGCTGCTGGTCGCCGGGGACGGGGAGGCCTTGCATTTTCTGAGCTTCCCGGCCGGTCACAAAGCCCTCAAGCCGCGTCCGGAATGGCATCGCTCGGATGCGCCCTTTGCCGAGGTCCGGCGTCAGATCGCCGCCTATTTTGCCGGAAACTTGCGCCAGTTCGATCTTCCGTTGCACGTTTCCGGCACTGCGTTTCAGAACAGCGTTTGGCAATATCTGGCGGGCATTCCGTTCGGAAAGACGCGAACCTACGGTCAACTCGCGGCGGCACTAGGTCGACCCAAGGCCAGCCGCGCCGTCGGGGCTGCAAACGGCAACAACCCGCTTCCGATCATCCTGCCATGTCACCGGGTCATTGGATCGAACGGTGCGTTGACCGGTTTCGGCGGCGGTCTTCCGACGAAGGAATATCTGCTGAAGCATGAGGCTGTGCTTGATCACCAAAGCGTAGAGCCCCGTCTGTTCGAAGGATGGCTCTAGGGTAGCCACGGCCTTTCGCTGCCATGTCATCATGGAGTTGTGAGGGCTTGAAGCCGACGTTCAGTGAGACCGCCGCGAACGTTCAAGATGGGTTTGGGGGCCGGAATTCCGGATAAGCAGAGATTTTGTGGGAATCGCCTATGCTATCGCCAATCCCGCGCGACCCTTGGGCCCAATCCCGTCAGCAGCTCGTAGGCGATCGTGCCGGCGGCCAATGCCACGTCGTCGATCGCGATGTTCGGCCCGAACAATTCGGCCCGGTCGCCGGGTTCGACCGCGTCTTCTGGGAGGTCGGTAACGTCGAGAAGCGTCAGGTCCATGGAGATACGACCGAGGACCGGCACGGTATGGCCGGCGATGAAGGCGTTCGCGCCGGGTCGGACCTGCCGCGTGTCGACGCCGGCGCCGGAGGCGGCGCGCGGATAGCCGTCGGCATATCCAAGGCCGATCGTGGCGATACGCGTCGGGCGGGTGAGCTTGGCCGCGGCGCCGTAACCGGCGGCTTCTCCGGTCTCAGACATGCGCACCTGAAGGACAGCGGCGGTCAGGGTCGCGACGGGTTTCAGCGCACCTCGCGAGGCTTCGCCCGCTTCGCCGCCGTAGAGTGCGATGCCTGGCCGCGTCAGGTCGAAGCCGAACTCCCTGCCTCGGAAGACGCCGGCGGAATTGGCGAGCGAGCGCGGCACACCCGGAAACAGCGCGGCGAGCGATAGGAACCGGCCGTGCTGTTCGGCGCTCTGGCTACCGGGCTCGTCGGCCGAGGCGAGGTGGCTCATGACGAGGCTGAGTTCGAGATCGCCGGCGTGAAAAAGACTTGCTGCTTCGATCGCTTCGTTCCGGTCCATGCCGAGACGGTTCATGCCACTTTCGACCTGCAGCGCCGCAGGCATGTTTTTGCCGGCCTTCAACAAACCCTCGCGCCAGATAACGATGTCGTCGAACGTCGAAAGCACCGGCGTCAGACCGTGTTCGAGATGGAGCGCGACGCTCGCCGGCTCGAGACCTTGCAGAACGAAGATGCGCGCTCGTTCCGGCTTCTGGTCCTCGCGCTTCAGGGCGTGCCGCTGCAGCGCGTCGCGCACCGCGGCGCCTTCTTCGGCCCAGGCGACGAAGAAGTCACGGCAACCGGCATCGTAAAGCGTCCGGGCAACGCCGCTCGCGCCGAGGCCGTAGCCGTTGGCCTTGACCGCCGCACCGGTGCGCGCGCCCGGCTGGCGGGCGGCGAGCGTTTTCCAGTTGGCGGCGAGCGCCTCCCGGTCGATAGTGACGCCGGGCATGCGGCTGGAGACCGCCGCCGTGGCTTTGATCGGGGCAAGCGGCATGGGATTGTCCATTCGGCGGGCCTATTCGAACTGTTCCGGCAGATAGGCTTCGTCGGCGAGATCGGTAAAGCGCGTGTATTCGGCCTGGAAGGCGAGGGGCACGGTCGCCGTCGGGCCGTGGCGCTGCTTGGCGATGATGACGTCGGCCTTGCCGCGCGCCTCGTTGAGCTGCTGCTCCCATTTCAGATGGTCGTCGCTGCCGGGCTTGGGCTCGCGGTTGGCGAGGTAGTATTCGTCGCGATAGACGAACATCACCACGTCGGCGTCCTGCTCGATCGAGCCCGATTCGCGAAGGTCGGAGAGCTGCGGGCGCTTGTCGTCGCGGCTTTCGACCTGGCGCGACAGCTGCGACAGGGCGACGATCGGAACGTTCAGCTCCTTGGCCAGCGCCTTCAGGCCCGTGGTGATTTCGGTGATCTCCTGCACGCGGTTGCCCTGCGACCGGGTCGAGCCCTGCATCAGCTGGACGTAGTCGATGATCATCACGTCGAGGCCGCGCTGGCGCTTGAGCCGCCGTGCTCTAGCCGAAAGCTGGGCGATCGAGATGCCGCCGGTCTGGTCGATGTAGAGCGGCAGGCGCTGCATCGTCTCCGAGCAGGCGATGAGCTTGACGAGTTCCTGGTCGTTGATGTTGCCGCGGCGGATCTTGGAGGAGGAGATCTCGGTCTGCTCGGAGATGATGCGGGTGGCGAGCTGCTCCGCACTCATTTCCAGTGAGAAGAAGCCGACCACGCCGCCGTTCTTAGCCTTGAACGATCCGTCCGCCTGTTCGGCGGGCTCGTAGGCGGCGGCGATGTTGAAGGCGATATTGGTGGCGAGCGACGTCTTGCCCATGGCCGGGCGTCCCGCAAGGATGATCAGATCGGAAGGCTGCAGGCCACCCATGCGCTGATCGAGCCCGTGAATACCCGAGGAGACACCCGACAGTCCGCCGTCGCGGTCCTTGGCGGCGGTCGCCATCTCGACGGCAAGGGTCACGGCATCGGTGAAGGACTGGAAGCCGCCATCGTAGCGGCCGGTCTCGGCCAGTTCGAAAAGCCGCCGCTCGGCGTCCTCGATCTGGCTTTTCGGTTCCATGTCGAGCGGCGCGTCGAAGGCGATGTTGACGACGTCCTCGCCGATGCGGATCAGCGACCGGCGTATGGCAAGGTCGTAGATCGCCCTTCCGTAGTCGGAGGCGTTGATGATCGTCGTCGCCTCGGCCGCGAGGCGCGCCAGATATTGGGCCACGGTCAGGTCGCCGACCTTGTCGCCGGCGGCAAGGAACGTCTTGATCGTCACCGGATTGGCGATCTTGCCCATCCGGATCATCTCCGACGTCTTGGCGAAAATCTCCCGGTGCAGGGGCTCGAAGAAGTGGTCGGGCTTCAGGAAGTCGTGGACGACGTAATAGGCATCGTTGTTGACGAGCATTGCGCCGAGCAGCGCCTGCTCGGCCTCGATGTTGCTCGGGGCCTCGCGATAGAGCGCCGCTGCGTCGTCCTCGAATTTGCGCGCCGCATCCGCCATTTCCGTATCACCTCGCCCGCCCGCCTGAAGGGCCATTGGTTACACGAGCCGCCGAGTCGGCAAAAGGGCGTCGGTGATACCAAACGAGGTCAAGCAGTTTTTGTCGGGTGGCGTCTTCATGACGGTGGACAGGCGGGGATAAGTTCGGGGACAAACCGGCGGAATCGCAAAGCCGGCACCGGCCACGGGGCGCGATAAACCCCGCGCAAAAGGGTTCCTCGGCGGGCGCCTTCCTTTCGTGCCAGCCGGTGTCTATTCGGCTGCGACCCGGTGGTCGTGCCAGTCGACGACGTTGTCGACGCGGTCCTGATCGCGCTGGCGCAGCCACTCTTCTGTCCGGTGCATGTAGGAGCGGGTCATCGGCAGGGTGTCGAGGCGTTTGGAGATTTGCACCTGGAAGACCACGAGGTCCTGCCAGCGGAAAGCAGTTTCCGAGGAGGCGAGGTAGAATTCCCACATTCGGCAGAAGCGCTCGTCGTAAAGTTCCTTGGCCCGTTCGCGCTCGGCGTCGAAGCGAAGCCGCCAGTGCTTCAGCGTCTCGGCATAGTGCAGCCGCAACACCTCGACATCGGTTACGATCATGCCGGCACGCTCGACGCCGCTCGTGATCTGCGAGAGCGATGGAAGATAGCCGCCCGGGAAGATGTATTTGGCGATGAAGCCGTTGGTGTTGGCAGGCTCGTCATAGCGCCCGATGGTGTGAAGCAGCATGACGCCGTCGTCCTTCATGAGGCGCGCCGAATGGGTGAAGAACTCGTCGTAGAAGTCCTTTCCCACATGCTCGAACATGCCGACGGAAACAATTCGGTCGAACGGCCCTTCGGTCGCGCGATAGTCCTCGATGCGGAACTCGGCCCGGTCCGAAAGATTGGCCTTCTCGGCCCGCTTGTTCGCGATGGCGAGCTGCTCGTCCGACAGCGTGACGCCGGTGACCCTGGCGTCGCAATAGGTCGCCAGATACAGGCCAAGCCCGCCCCAGCCGCAGCCGATATCGAGCGCCGACAGATCCTTGCGATCGAAATTCAGCTTTGCCGCGATGTGCCGCTTCTTGGCGAGCTGCGCCTCGTCCAGCCCGACATCGGGCGTTTCGAAATAGGCGCAGGAATACTGCCGATCGACATCCAGGAAGAGGTCGTAGAGTTCGGCCGAGAGATCGTAGTGGTGCTTGACGTTCTTGCGCGCGCGTTGCGGCGTATTGTTCTGGATCACGCGCCGGAAGACCAGGCGCATGCGGTCGATCGCCTTCATCCAGGGCTCGCGCGCGGCGTCGTTGCCGGCGTTGCGAAAGACCAAGGTGAGGAGATCGAAGACCGAGCCCTCGAGCATGTCGACCCCGCCGTCCATGTAGCATTCGGCGAGTTTGAGGCCCGGATTGATGGCGATGGCGCGCTCGGCCGCCCTGGTGTTGATTCGGGCGTGGACGAGCGTTCCGGTGCCATCGCCCCAGCTCGTGACGGTTCCGTCGGCGCTGGTGAGCTTGAAGTTTCCGAAACGGAAGAGGTGTTTGAGATAAACGGCGAGAATAGGATTCATGGACGATCTCCTGGCCTTTGCCAAAAGAGGCCGCGGCGGCCGGGGAGGCCGTCCGGTCATGTTTTTACAAGATGAACTGCAAAAATCAATTCTAAGTGTCATTGCGGCAATGAAAAGGGCCCCGCATCTGCGGAGCCCTCACTTTTCCACGTTTTCGCCGCCAAAATGGTCGGAAAACGTCGAACACTTCGTTTCTCGCACGCGACCGATGCGCCGTCGTTTGCGTGTGGCCGCCGACGCTTAGATTCAGTTGGCCGGCGTCACATTGTCTTCTTCGAGCGGGTCGATGCGATCGGCTTCGGCTTCGGCCGGGACGGCGGTGCTGTCGGTTTCGCTGTCGGTGTCCGGATCGGTCTCCTCGTCGAACTCTTCCTCCTCCTCGTCGTCGACGCCGTAGATGGCATCGGCTGAGGTCAGATCCTCGCCTTTGGCCTGGCGCTCGGCCTCGTCGCGCGACCGGGCAACGTTGATCGAGATCTCGACCTCGACTTCCGGGTGCAATGCGATGGTGATCGCGTGCAGGCCGACGGTCTTGATCGGCTGGTTGAGCTCGATCTCGTTGCGTCCGACCTTGTAGCCGTCCTCGGCGAGCAGTTCGGCAATGTCGCGGGTCGAGACCGAACCGTAGAGCTGGCCGGTCTCGCCGGCCTGACGCACGACGATGAAGCTTTTGCCCTGAAGCGTTTCGGCGACACCCTTGGCGTCGGACTTGCGCTCTTCGTTGCGGGCAACGAGCTGTGCCTTTTCCGACTCGAAACGATCCTGGTTGGCGGCATTGGCACGCAGCGCCCGGCCGGTGGGCAGCAGGTAGTTACGGGCAAAACCGTCGCGCACACGCACGGTGTCGCCCATCTGACCGAGCTTGGAGATGCGTTCGAGGAGAATGACGTCCATGATGTGATCCTTTCGAGATACGGTTGGGTGGGAAGTCGGGTTGAAGGTCAGGCCGGCGGGGTTGGCTGTGTGCCGTCGCCTGCCCGATAGGTGTCGAAGATGCCGAGCGCGGCAAAGGCCGCGATCGGGAAGGACAGAAGGAAGATCGCCGCGTAGCTGGCGAAGAGAATGATGCCACGTCCCGGCTTGCCGCGACTGCGTCGATGCAGACCGGCCAGGCCGACAAGGGTGAAGGCCATGGCGAGACCGCCGACGACGACGTCAGCGAAGAGCGAAAGCGGGCCGGACAGAAACAGCGATGCGGCCAGTGCGACGGCGAAGATGGGGAGCGTCAGCCGCGGCAGACCGACGGCACTCGGCAGATCGTCCTTCGGGCGGGGCAGGCGCCCCGAAATGCGAGTCGCTGCGGCGCCGAGATAGAGGCCGACGACAAGCGTCAGAACGAGGATCGCCGGTTGCACGAAGGGCACGAGCCCGACGACCAGCCGGGCCAGCTCGCGCAGCTGTTCGGGATCAGCCGTCTCGTCCCCGCCGGCGCTCTCGCGCAGCGCATCGACGATCGGTTGCACATAGGCCTCCGGCTCGAAGCCAAGGAGCCAGCCGAGGAAGCAGCAGGCCCCGATCGCCATGAATGCGATGGCCGCCAGAATGCGCGGAACCGGATACCAGTCGAGACCCGAGTTCTGGACGCCCTGCGCCGAGCCGTCGCGTGGCATCTGACGGCGTTCGCCGAACGGAAGCGAACGCGAGAGCGGTGGGGGAACCGGGCGGCCGTCGGTGACGGGATCACCGGGCGCGTCGTTCGGTCGGGCAAGACCTGCCAGATGACCCGCCACCGCCATCGGTGCGGCCATGGTGACGAGGAGCGTCAGCGCGCTGGGGATCGATTGGGTTACAGCGTAGATCGTGGCTGCCGCCACGAAGGCCGCCACGAAACCGGCAGCCGAACCCCAGCCCAGACTTGCGATGGCAATCGGAATCGGAGCCGCCAGCGCAAAGCTGATCGCCGCCGTAGACTGGAATATCAATCCGGCGAACAGCAAGGCGGTCGCGAGGCCGGCAACGGCCGCAATGAGAATGGCGGTGGGTTTCATCTCAACTTCGCTGTCCTGCACGTGGCAGTTAGAGGCGTCGTGCGCCCCAACTCGGCTTGTGGTCTGTCCGGTTCCCTCAGCCCTTGCGGAACCTCAGCTGGCACTGGAAAGCTCCGGGAAGCCACTTATGTGCCGCCCCGGATCGTCTTTCGGGCCTTAAACCGCCTTACTTGATGACGTAGGGCAGGAGACCGAGGAAGCGGGCGCGCTTGATCGCGTTGGCGAGGGCGCGCTGATTCTTCTGGGAAACCGCCGTGATGCGGGACGGAACGATCTTGCCGCGCTCGGAAATATAGCGCTGCAGGAGACGGACGTCCTTGTAGTCGATCTTCGGCGCGTCGGTGCCGGAGAACGGGTCGGACTTGCGCCGACGATGGAAGGGACGGCGTGTGGGAAGCTGGGCGATATCGACCATTGTGGCTTACTCCGAATCGTTGTCGCGGGGGCGGCGCGGGCGGTCGTCGTCGCGGTCGCGACGCGGGCCACGATCGTCGTCACGATCACGGCGCGGTCCGCGGTCCGGGCGATCGCCACGATCACCGCGGCGCGGACGGTCGTCACGCTTCTGCATCATCGCCGACTGGGCGTCCTCGTGCTCCTCGACGCGGATCGTCAGGTAGCGCAGGATGTCTTCGTTGAAGCGCATCTGGCGCTCCATCTCCTGCACCGCCGCCGACGGGGCGTCGATGTTCATGAGGGTGTAATAAGCCTTGCGGTTCTTGTTCATGCGGAAGGTCAGGGTCTTCAGACCCCAATTCTCGACCTTGCCGACCTTGCCGCCGTTGGCTTCAAGAACGCCGCGATACTGCTCGACGAGCTGATCGACCTGCTGGTTCGAGATGTCCTGGCGCGCAAGAAATACGTGCTCGTAAAGAGCCATGTGCTTTCGCCTTTCCGTGTTTTTCGTTCGCGTCGGGGTCCGGTGACGGCGGCTAAGCCTCATCGACTTCCCTGAAACCCTTAGAACAAGGGCCGCGATGGAAAGGCGACTGCACGAGAACGGTCGAGAGCGGAGACACGGGAAGCCGGCATCTTGTGATGCCTGTTGCCGAACTTATCGACAGCCTTCCGTACAGCCCCCAGCCAGTGACCGGACCTTGACGAAGGCGCCACATACTGCGTTTGGCGAAAAATCACAAGCCCCGTCCGTGCGACGGCGTGGTCGGCACGGAGCCGGACAGGTCCTTGCGCGTTTTCAGGAGGCGATCGCCTCCATCGGACGAGGGGTTGCGGCGCCCGTGGCAAAGGGCTGTGCGCCGCTCGCCTCGCGTTCGAGCCTCCCATCGATTCCGTCGACGACATAGCGCGAGAACGGACCGAAATGGGCGTAGAGCGCGGCCATGATCAAGGCAGCCTTCAGCGATCGCGGGTTCTTTCTCGACAGCGTCCAGATCAGTTTCATCACCGGGTATCGCATTTGCGGCGCCGTAACGTTGATGTGCCACAGGAACCGGACGGCGCCCGTCAGGTCCTGTTTCCAGGTCCAGTTGCTGAGATTGCCGTTCGGGCCGGACATGTCGAGCATCAAACAGGTCTTGATGACCCGCCGGAAATAGGCGTCGATCTCGTAGATGCCGCCGACGACGTCGCGGAAATCGGTCAGCACATCGCGCGGCGGCCGCGTCGAATCGAAATTGAGGCCGGACAGGAATTGATCGGCACCCTTGCCGTTGGCGATGTCGTGGTCGGGATGCAGCCGACCTTCCTTCGCCAGCCGGCGCGTCAGCTGGGTGTTGGGAAGGGCGTAGAGCAGCCCGACCATGCTGACCGGGATCGAGGCCTCGTCGATCAGCGTCACCAGTTCCGGGGCCATCTCGTCGCTTTCGTCGTCGAAACCGACGATAAAGCCGGCAATGACGAACATGCCGGATTTATAGATCTTGTGAATGCTCGCTGCAATGTCTCTGCGCGTGTTCTGCTTCTTCTGGGCGAGCGCCAGCACCTTCGGATCCGGGCTCTCGATGCCGATGAACATGGCGAAGAAGTTGGCGTCGCGCATCAGGTCGAGGAATTCGGGGTCGTCGGCGATGTTCAGCGACGCTTCGGTGGTGAACTCGAAGGGATAACCCTTGGCCTTCTGCCAGGCGATCAACTCGGGCAGAAAGGCTTTGACGGCTTTCTTGTTGCCGATGAGGTTGTCGTCGACGAAGTCGACATGGCCGCGAAAGCCCAGCGCGAAGATCCGGTCGAGTTCGGCGATCATCTGTGCGTTGGTCTTGGCCCGTGGCTTGCGGCCGTACAGCTCGATGATGTCGCAGAATTCACACAGGAACGGGCAGCCGCGCGAGAACTGTACGTTGAGATGGACGTAGTTCTTGAAGTCGATGAGGTCGAAGCGCGGCACCGGAGTCTTCGTCACATCGACGCTGAAGCGGGGGGCCTCGAAAGTGCCCGAGGTCTCGCCGCGTTCCAGCGCGGCGATGACGTCGTCGATCACCGCCTCGGCCTCGCCAAGCACGCGCAGATCGGCCGTTTTGTAGAGCTGCGGGCTGGAGGTGATGTCGGGCCCGCCGACGACGACCGGCCGATCCAGCCGGTGGCAGGTTTCGCACACGGCGAAGATGGCGTCTTGCTGCGGCAGCATTCCGCCGGTCAGGACATAATCGGCCCAAAGGACATCGTCGTCCGTGAGTTCCACGGTATTGGCATCGACGAGCCGAATGTCCCACTCGGCCGGTAACATCGCTGCCACGGTCATCAGGCCGAGCGGCGGAGCTGGATATTTCGCACCGAAGAGTTCGCATGCCGCCTGATAATTCCAGAAGGAATCACCTCGAAACCGCGGATGGACCATCAGGATCTTGAGCGGCTGAGGTTTCGACATGTCTGCCTCCTGCAAGTCTACTTGCTGTGTCGCATTGTGCCGTCGATTGCTCGCTTCGGCCTAATGGCGGCTCACATCTTCAAGAATGATGCCCGAAGCGGCGAAACAACGCGAGTGTCGATGTGCGAGTGCGAAAGCGCAAGGGGCGTCCGACGCGTATATCGCGCGCGGTGGGCTTTCGCGGCCGGGCAGGCGATTTTCCGGCTCTTTGCAGCAGCCCCCGCGATCGACGCTGCGTCGACATCGATTGTCACACGTTCGAGGGCGCGCAGTTGTTCATTCGACAATTCAGGGGTGTTTGGCCGTGTTCTCTGTTCGACGCTCCGGAACGATCGGCCTTGACAGGGCGTGCGAGGGCGAACATTTGCCAAACCTGATCGAGGGTTGAGAAAAAGCGGAGGAATTCCATGGCACTGGCTTTGATGTTTCCGGGACAAGGCAGTCAAAGCGTCGGCATGGGGCGCACTCTGTACGATGCCTATTCAGCAAGTCGTGCCGTCTTCGAGGAGGTCGACGCAGCGCTTGGCGAAAGCCTTTCGACGCTGATCTTCGAAGGCCCGGAGGACCGTTTGACGCTGACCGAAAACGCCCAGCCGGCTTTGATGGCGGTTTCGCTTGCCGCGATGCGGGCGCTGGAAGCGTGCGGTTTCGACGTGAAGTCCGCAGATTTCGTCGCCGGACATTCTCTCGGCGAGTATTCGGCGCTCGCGGCCGCCAGCGCACTGACGATTTCCGATACGGCCAGGCTCCTGCGGATTCGCGGCCTGGCCATGCAGGACGCGGTCGCGCCGGGTGAGGGTGCCATGGCGGCGATCATCGGGCTTTCGTCAAACGCAGTCGCGGCCTTGTGCTCGAAGGCTGCCGAAGGCGACATCTGCGAGATGGCCAATGACAATGGCGGCGACCAGATCGTGATTTCCGGGACCAGGGCGGCAGTCGACCGGGCCGTGGCTCTGGCACCGGAACTCGGCGCCAAGCGCGCCATTCTTTTGCAGGTTTCCGCGCCGTTTCATTGCCGGTTGATGCAGCCGGCGGCCGAGCGCATGCGCGAAGCTCTCGCCGACGCCGCGATCTCGGCCCCGATCGTTCCTGTCGTGTCGAACGTGACCGCAACTGCGACCAGCGACCCAGCCGAGATTCGCCGGCGGCTCGTCGATCAGGTGACGGGCCAGGTGCGCTGGCGCGAGACGGTCGGCTATCTGTCCGCCAACGGGGTCGATACGCTGCTCGAGGTGGGAAGCGGCAAGGTTCTCTCCGGTCTCGCCCGTCGGATCGATCGGGGCATGGCCTCGAGGGCGATCGGAATCGCTGACGACGTCTCCGCCTATATGAAGGCTTGATCGTCCCAGGGGCCGGGCGTTCGTCCCCGACGCATTCGACAGACCGCGAACCGACCTGTGGTTCGCACCATGCAATAAAAAGGAGGTCCCATGTTCGATCTGACAGGGCGAAAGGCGCTCGTGACTGGCGCCAGCGGCGGTATCGGCGAGGCCATCGCGCGCGCTTTGCATCAGGCCGGCGCGACCGTCGGCCTGCATGGCACGCGCAAGGAGCGGCTTGAAACGCTGGCGTCGGAGCTTGGCGAGAGGGCTCTGGTTTTCGTGGCCGACCTGTCCGACCGCGAGGCCCAGACGGAGTTGGCCGAGACGGTCGAAAAGGAGATGGACGGCCTCGATATTCTGGTCAACAACGCCGGCATCACCAAGGACGGCCTGTTCGTGCGCATGTCCGACGCCGATTGGGATGCGGTGCTCGAAGTCGATCTGACCGCGGCCTTTCGTCTGACCCGCGGCGTTACCCATCCGATGATGCGGCGACGATTCGGCCGGATCATCAATGTGACCTCGATCGTTGCCGTCACCGGCAATCCGGGACAAGCCAACTACTGTGCCGCCAAGGCGGGCATGACTGGCTTTTCGAAATCGCTCGCCCAGGAGATCGCTTCGCGGCAGGTGACCGTCAATTGCATCGCGCCGGGCTTCATTTCGAGTGCCATGACCGAAAAGCTGAACGCCAAGCAGAAGGACGCGATCATGGGCGCCATCCCCATGAAACGAATGGGCGAAGTCGCTGAAATTGCTGCGGCTGCCTTGTTCCTGGCGTCGAATGAGGCGGCGTACGTGACCGGCCAGACGTTGCACGTCAATGGCGGCATGGCGATGATCTGAGTGAAACCGAATTTCGGGGCATCGCTTGGCCCCTGTCGCGGAGCGTGATAAGCGCCCGCGGTGAAACATCGTGTTCGCTGTCATCGGCAGCGGGCGAGTGCGGCGGGGAGGTTTCTACGCTTGATAAAGCGTCGCCCCGCGTCTAACGAAAGCGGCAATACCCGTCGCAATAGAGGACTGAAAATGAGCGAAACTGCGGACCGAGTGAAGAAAATCGTCGTCGAGCATCTTGGCGTCGAACAGGAAAAAGTCACCGACAATGCCAGCTTCATCGATGATCTGGGTGCCGACAGCCTCGACACCGTGGAACTTGTCATGGCCTTCGAAGAAGAATTCGGCGTCGAGATCCCGGACGACGCAGCCGAGACCATCCTGACGGTCGGCGACGCCGTTTCGTTCATCGAGAAGAACAAGTCCTAACGCATACGGGCCTGATCCGATTGGGCCCTGGCTATCTCGGCTCCGCCCGTGGGGGCCGCGTGTCCGCTTGGGCGAAGAGTGATTCATGAGACGAGTAGTCATTACCGGCGTCGGCATGGTCACGCCCCTCGGGGCGGGTGCCGACGTCACATGGAAACGGCTCCTGAATGGCGAGAGCGGCGCTGGCCGCATCGACAGTTTCCGGGTCGACGATCTGCCTTGCCAGATTGGTGGACAGATTCCACGCGGCGACGGCCAGAACGGTACCTTCGATGCCGATCAGTGGATGGAGCCTAAGGAGCAGCGCAAGGTCGACGACTTCATCGTCTTCGCCGTGGCAGCCGCCACCGAAGCGCTCGAAGATGCCAATTGGCATCCTGAATCCTACGACGACCAGATTTCGACCGGCGTGCTGATCGGCTCCGGTATCGGCGGCCTTCAGGGCATCGAGAAGACGTCCCTGATCCTTGCCGAAAAGGGACCGCGTCGGGTTTCGCCGTTTTTCATTCCCGGCAGCCTGATCAATCTCGCCTCCGGTCATGTGTCCATCCGGCACAAGTTGAAGGGCCCGAATCACTCTGTGGTCACCGCCTGCTCGACGGGTGCGCACGCCATTGGCGATGCGTCGCGGCTGATCATGCTCGGCGACGCCGACGTGATGGTCGCCGGCGGTGCCGAATCGCCGGTGTGCCGCCTGTCGATGGCCGGCTTTGCCGCCTGCAAGGCGCTGACCACTCATTTCAACGATCGTCCGTCCGAGGCTTCACGGCCCTATGACCGCGACCGGGACGGCTTCCTGATGGGCGAGGGTGCCGGCGTCGTCGTCCTGGAGGAGCTTGAGCACGCCCAGGCGCGTGGCGCGAAAATCTACGCCGAGGTCATCGGTTATGGCCTGTCGGGCGACGCCCACCATATCACTGCGCCCGCGGCAGACGGCGACGGTGCCTATCGCTGCATGACGATGGCGCTGAAGCGGGCAAGGATCGACCCTTCGCAGATCGATTATGTCAATGCCCACGGCACCTCGACGCCGATGGGCGACGAGATCGAACTTCGGGCGATCGAACGTCTCGTCGGCGATGCGGCAGACAAGATCACCATGTCGTCGACGAAGTCGGCGACCGGGCATCTGCTCGGGGCCGCGGGCTCCGTTGAAGCGATCTTCTCGGTGCTGGCGATCCGCGACAATGTCGCGCCGCCGACGCTCAATCTCGACAATCCTTCGGTCGAGACGAAAATCGATCTCGTGCCGAAAGTGAAACGTGAGAAGCAGATCGATATCGCCCTGTCGAATTCCTTCGGCTTCGGCGGTACCAACGCCTCACTGGTGTTGCGCCGATTCACCGCCTGACGGACAATTTTCGGAAACGTCGTCCAGCCCACGAGCGATAAAGTCCGATCATCCGGGCTTTGGCCACATTGGGATGATGTTTTGGCGGTCATGAGGACAAGGTTCAAAGGGGTGATCCGGTGGCAGATCAGTCAGGCGGAGCGTTGTCAGACGGTGAACGGCGCGGCCGGGGTATGAAGCCTGTCGAGCAGCGCAGGCCGAAACCTAGGTCGCGGCTCGCCAGGAACCAACTCGTCATCTTCCTGAATCTCTGCCTGTCAGCGGCGCTGATCATCATGCTGGGCATCGGCGCGATCGTCTATTGGGGCACCGGCCAGTTCGAGGGGCCCGGGCCGCTGACCAAGGAAGCGACCTATGTCGTGCCGCGCAATACCGGTGTCTCGAGCATCGCCAGCGGCCTCGAGCGCGAAGGCATCATCAGCGATGCCAGCGTCTTCGAATACGGCGTGCGCGCCTCCCAGACTGCTGCTTCGCTGAAGGCCGGGGAATACGCCTTCGCGCCCGGTGCATCGATGCGCGATGTGATGGACAAACTGGTCGAGGGCAAGTCGATCATGCATTCGGTTACCATCCCGGAGGGTTGGACCACCGAGAAAAGCTACGAGCGCGTCGCCGCTGACGATACGCTGACCGGCGAGATGCCGGCGCTGTCGCCCGAAGGCACGCTCAGGCCCGATACCTATCTCTTCCAGCGCGGTACGACCCGCGCCGAAGTCATCCAGCGGATGAAGGCCGCGCAGGACAAGCTGGTCGATGAGATCTGGGAGAACCGCAAGCAGGATCTGCCGGTGAAGGATGTCGGCCAGTTCCTGACGCTTGCCTCGATCGTCGAACGCGAGACCGGCGTGGACGGCGAACGCCCGCATGTGGCGTCGGTGTTCGTAAACCGGCTCAAGAAGGGCATGCGGCTGCAGTCGGACCCGACGTTCCTCTACGGCGTCTACGGCGGTGCCGGAAAACCGAGTGACATGCCGGTGCGCCAGTCCGACATCGACAGCGACACGCCCTACAACACCTACAAGATCAAAGGCCTGCCGCCCGGACCGATCGCCAATCCGGGCAAGGCGGCGCTGGAGGCTGTGGCCAATCCGCAGGACAGCGACGATTTGTATTTCGTCGCGGACGGGACCGGCGGCCACGTCTTTTCGTCGAGCCTTGCCGAGCACAATCGCAATGTGAAGAACTACCGAACGCTGCAGAGCCAACAGCGCGCCGAAGGCGGCAGCGACGCCACGCAATAGGCTGAAGTCATCTCCCGCGTGGCAGAAAAAGATGGATCGGGCCGTCCGGATTGCAATCGCCGGGCGGTTCCGTGTTTTGACAAAGGCCGAAACGCTTCGTATGCGACCGGATGACAGAGCGGGACGCAGCAATGGGGGATCGGCAATGCCCGTTCAGAGCATGACGGGTTTTGCCCGAACCGAAGGGCAGACGAGCGGCGTCGAATTCGTCTGGGAACTGCGGTCGGTGAACGGCAAGGGCCTCGACCTCCGCCTGCGCCTGCCACAGGGCTTCGAGGCGCTGGAAGCGCCGCTTCGCCGACGGACGGCCGAGGTGCTGAGCCGCGGCAACATTCAGGCCAATCTGCAGGTCAAGCGTGAGGAAGAAACGCCGGCATTCATCGTCAACGAGGCGATGCTCGACCGGATCGTTTCGCTGTCGAACCGCCTGACCGAAGCCGGCCACGCGACGAGGCCGACCGCCGATGGGATCCTTGCCATCAAGGGCGTTATCGACGTCGCCGAAAAGCTGCCCGAAGACGATCTACGCGAGGCCCGCGAGGCCGCTGTCGCTGTCGGGTTTTCGGCCGTCCTGATACGGCTCGTTGCCGCGCGCGAGGACGAGGGTCGGGCACTGGAACAGGTCCTGTCGCAGCGCCTCGACGAGATCGCCGCGCTCGTTGCGCGGGCCGAAGCCGATCCGGCGCGAAGCAGCGCTGCGATCCGCGAGCGTCTCGCCACGCAGGTCAAGGCGCTCCTCGAAGCCGACGATCGGCTCGATGAGCAGCGTCTGCATCAGGAGGCGGCGATCATGGCGGCCAAGGCGGATATTCGCGAGGAGATCGATCGTCTGGCCGCTCATGTGGACGCGGCGCGCGGACTTTTGGCCGGCGGCGGTCCCATTGGCCGTCGCCTCGACTTTTTATCGCAGGAATTCAATCGCGAATCGAATACGATCTGCTCGAAATCGAACGCCGCCTCGCTCACCGCCATCGGGCTCGAATTGAAGGTGATCGTCGATCAATTTCGCGAACAGGTCCAAAATCTAGAATGACGTCGATCTTCGACACAGAATCGCCCCTGCCGATCGCCCGTCGCGGGCTGATGCTCGTTCTGTCTTCGCCCTCGGGCGCCGGCAAGTCCACGATCGCGCGCAATCTTCTCGATTCCGATTACCGCTTTTCCCTGTCGGTGAGCGTGACGACGCGCAAGCGCCGGGCAAGCGAGATCGACGGCGTGCATTATCGCTTCATCGATAAGGCCGAATTCGACCGGTTGCGCGACGGCGGGGCGCTGCTCGAATGGGCGGAGGTGCACGGCAATTTCTACGGCACGCCGCGCGCCGAAGCCGAAAAAGCGATGCAGAGCGGCCGCGATATGCTGTTCGACATCGACTACCAGGGCGCGATGCAACTGCAGGAGCAGGCAAAGGCCGACATCGTGTCGATCTTCATTCTGCCGCCGACCATGGCCGAACTGAAGGCTCGGCTTTTGCGCCGTGCTGAGGATTCCGGCGACACGATCGCCGTGCGGCTGAAGAATGCCCGCGTCGAGATCGAGCGCTGGCGCGACTACGATTATGTGGTGATCAACGACGATCTCGATCGTGCCTTTTCGGCGGTGCGCTCGATCATCAATGCCGAGCGCCTGCGCCGCGACCGCAGACCCGGCCTGTTCGATTTTACTGCCGGATTGCTGGATGAGACTCAGTGCTGACGTTTCGATGAAGAATCCGGATGTCAGCGCAAAAGGTTGGCGAGACTGACGAATTCTTCGATCGATAATGTCTCGGCGCGCCGCGTCGGGTCGATGCCGGCCTTTGTCAGTAACGCTTCGCCGCCAAGGGCCTTCAGGCTCTGCCGTAGCATCTTGCGCCTTTGTCCGAAGGCCGCGGCGGTGACCGTCTCGAGCGTTGCCAGATCGGCATCGAGCGGCGTCTTGCGCGGTATGATCTGGACGATGGACGATGTCACTTTCGGTGGTGGCGTGAATGCTTCGCGCGACACGTCGAAGAGAATCGACGCCTTGGTGCGCCAGCCGGCAAGGACGCCGAGGCGGCCATAATGGTCGGAGCCGGGCGCCGCGACGATCCGCTCGGCGACCTCGCGCTGGAACATCAGTGTGAGGCTCGACCAGACCGGCGGCCATGACGGGCCGGTGATCCAGTTCAAAAGCAGCTGTGTGCCGACATTGTAGGGAAGGTTCGCGACCACCTTGAGCTCGCGATCGGTGCCAGTTTCTGGGGCAGCTTTCAGGGAGGCGAGGTCGAAGTGCAGCGCGTCCGCCTCAATGATTTGGAGGCGGCCCGGATAGCGTGCCGCGATCGCCGCCAGCGCGGGCACGCAGCGCGGATCCTTCTCGACGGCAACGACTTTGCCCGCGCCCGCGGCAAGAAGCGCGCGTGTCAGACCACCGGGACCGGGGCCGATTTCGACAATCACCGCGCCTTCGAGCGGCAAGGCCTGGCGCGCGATGCGTCCCGTCAGATTGAGGTCGAGGAGGAAGTTCTGGCCGAGGCTGCGCTTCGGGTCCAGTCCATGGTCGGCAAGGACCTTGCGCAGCGGCGGCAGGCCGTCTTCACTCAATGTGCCGGGCACGACGTCCCTCTGGATGCGTTGGCCGATGGATAGGCAAAAAGGCCAATCGATGTCTGGGATGGCACTTTCACGCGCCAGACGCTGCTTGCCGGCCTTCGGAGCCGGTCTTGCGAGCGGCTGCTGTCATGACCATGCGACCGGCCAGGTGCAAGGCGGCCAGGAAGCTGTCCGGGCGGGCCGTACCGGTGCCGGCGATGTCGGCAGCCGTGCCGTGATCCGGCGAGGTGCGGATCAGCGGCAGGCCAAGGGTCACGTTGACGGTCTGGTCGAAGGCCAGCGTCTTGGCCGGGATCAGCGCCTGGTCGTGATACATGCAGATCGCCACGTCATAACGTTTGCGCGCCGGCGGATGGAACATGGTGTCGGCTGGCAGCGGGCCGAAGGCATCGATGCCGTCGGCTCGCAGCCGCTCGATTGCCGGCCGGATCACGGTCTCGTCCTCCGAGCCGATCGCGCCGCGTTCACCGGCGTGCGGGTTGAGACCCGAGATTGCAAGGCGAGGGTCCGCGATGCCAAGGCGCTCGCGGTAGTCGGCATCGACGATACGGCACGTCCGCTCGATCAGTTCGCTCGTCAGCTGTCGCGGGACATCGGCGATCGGAATGTGGATCGTCACCGGCACGCAGGAGAGCTCCGGACCGGTCAGAAGCATCACAGGCATGAAATCGGTGCCGCGTTTTCGGCCGCAGAGATCGGCGAGGTATTCGGTGTGGCCGGGATGGCGGAAGCCAAAATCGTAAAGTGCCTTCTTGTCGATCGGACCGGTCACAAGGCCGGCGACGTCGCCGTCGAGTGCCAACGCCGCCGCTCGGTCGATCGCCTCGACGGTCCCGGCGGCGTTGGCTGGATCGATGATCCCGGGTGTTTCGCGATGGCGGTTGACGAGCGGCAGGACCGCCAGAGCACCCGGCTGGACCGCACCAAGCTGCGAGGGCGATCCGATCACTTGCATCGCGATGTCGAAGCCCAGCCGCTGCGCGCGCAAGGACAGCATGTCGGGATCGGCGAGGACGAGAAACGGCGTTACGTTCTGCCGTGCGTTCCGGTGAATGGCGAGCACGATGTCGGCGCCGACGCCGGACGGCTCACCGATGGTTACGGCAAGGGGCGGTAGAGAGCCACGATCGGAGGATGGCGTCATCGGGTCTTTCGATCGAAAACGGTCGATGGAGCAAGGTAGGGCGCCAGAGCGGCGAAAGCGTCAATCGCCCTAAGAGTGTGCATGATCTTTTCGTAAAACCGGTGCCCACTTTTACAAATCACGCTCCAGCGCTTGGCGATCTGGCTAGCGCTTGGCGATCTGGGCCCGGTCTCGCAGTTCCTTCAGATAGCCCGCGTCGGGCTCCTTTTCCTGGCCGAGCTTTTCGAGATCGCGGGACTGGAACACCATAGCCGCGGCCATATCGTCGGAGATCGAGCGGGTGTTGCAGACGGCAATGAACTCGACGCCGCGCTCGGTCGCCTTAACGGGCGTGGTGCGTCCGCCGCTGTTGATCGTAGAAATGTCGTCCTTCCAGCGCGGCGGCAACTCGGGCTGGGCGACACGGCCAAGATCGCGCACGGTAACGTCGCGAAGTTGCTTGGCCTGATCGTAGGTTCGATCGCACGACTGGAACCGCGCCCGAAAGCCGTTGGCTTCCTTGGTGCGCTGGCCCTGCATGGCGGCCTGCTTGCCATCCGGAATGACGAAGATGACCTGCTGCAGCATGTATTCGGTGGTGGTCGGCTTCTTGCCGCCTTGGGCGAGCATGCGCTGGACCACGTCCTGTTCGCTCAATTTGTCCTTCGAGCGAAGCCGCGACTGGACGGCCTGGCCCCAGCCCATCTGAACGCGGATGTAGTCCTTGAAGCCTTCCGCCGAAAAGCCGGCACGACCGAGGACCGTGGCGAGTTGGTCCTGAGTGAGCTTGTTGTCGGAGGCAAATTTCGCGAAGGCTTCATCGACGGCGTCGTCCGGGGTGTTGATGCCGCGTCGGGCGATTTCCTGCTTCTTCAGCGCCTCGGTGACCAGTTCGTCGGTCGCCTTCTGGGTAAGGTTGCCGGTTTCGCGTCGCAGCTTCATGAACGCCGCGCGCTGGCGGATCTGGTAGGTGGTGATCGGCTGGCGGTTGACCACGACGCTGATCTCCGAGGCGGCCTCGGCGCTCGTCGGTCCGAGCACGGCGGCACCGACCAGACCGGTCGAGACGATGACGGCCAAAACGGCACCGGTGGTGAATGTGCGAAAGGCCATAAGCTCCATTGCTCCCCAAAACGCGACGTTGCGTCGATTTCACGACCCTGCCGTGCTGCCGCTAGACGGCTATAAGCCAAGCGACGCCGCGTCCCAAACTTGCAGGGTCCTGCCATCCCTGTGATGGCGCAAGCGACCATCGCGATCGTTCTGTGGACGCGTTAGAATAAAGCTTTGGCGAAACCATGGTCGCCGCGATGGACTTTCCTGCGATCAACCACCGCCGACGTCGATCGACTGCTTGAAGTCCGAAATCGTCCGCAAGCCGACCTGGAACATCAAGGTCGAAGAGTTCGACTCCTGGGCGTAACGATCAACGGTGTCGGTATAGGATACCAGCAGGCTGAAACAGTCGTCCTGGTAGCCGACGCCGAAGGATTTATCGACGACCACCGAGTTCTTGATGTCGTAGCCGACGGCGCCGAACGCATTCCAATTGGGTGCGAACTTCAAGGAGGCGGAAGTCGTCACCTGGCTGCGATCTTCGATCGAGCCATAGATCGGTTGCGCGGCAATGTTGGTGTAGGTCACCTGCGCGGAACCGCGCGAAAAATTGTAGGCGGTGTAGATGTCGCTTCGGCGAAGGGCGAGGCTTTCTTCGTCGAACCGTCCCTGGGTGCCAAAGCTCAGTCCGATCGGCGTTCCCAGTGCCAGCGAACCGACATAGTCCGAGCGGTCGGTTTCAAGCCCGGAATCGTAGCCGACGAGAGCAAGGTCGGTTTGAGCGAAGGAGTTCACGCCGGCGAGACGGTAGGACTGGCCGACGACCGCATCGAGCGAATAGCCGCTTTCGATCGTTGCGTTGTAGCGCACACCCAGATTGGTGCGGGTGCCGCCTTCGATCCGGTCGTAGCCCGAGAATTTGTCGAGCGCGAAGAGGTTGGTCGTATTGAAGACCAGCGTCTGGGCGTCCTCGTTGGGAAGAACGCCGATGCTTGTTTCATCGGGTCGGACGACCAGCTGGGCGATCGGCTCGATCACATGGGAGGTGTGTGCGGTCTCGATCAGGTACGGATAGCGCGCTTCCAAGGCCGCGGTCGCCATGCCGCGTGCGCCCGATCCGTCGACGTCGATTGCGCCCTGGGTCGTCGTGCCGTTTACCACGCCGTTGAGATAATAAGGATTCGCGAAGCCGTCGGAGTGCATGTCGGCGGTGTAGAGATCGCCGCGCAGTCCCGCGGTGGGCGAGATCACCAGGCCGGAGGGAAGCGTGTAGGTGTCCGACCAGGCGAGATTCGCCGAGCCGCGCGTGTAGCTGCCGTCCGTACCGTTGTAGCGGACGAGGTTCGGATTGTACTGGTAGCCGTTGGTCGGCGTCGAACAGACCTGGACGTTGTTCTGAAGCGCCAGCGACGTGTTGCACAGTGCCGTCAGCTGCTCGGAGTCGCGGTAGAGCGAGGTGACGTTCATATTGAGCTTCACCTCGCCGCCGAAGGTGGGCTCCTGCTCGATTCGCTCGTAGTCGAAGACCGGCGCGACGAAAGGCTGCTGCTCCGACAGGACCGGGTTGATCGACTGATAGTCGAATTTCTGCGCACGAAGGTCGAAATAACTCTGGTCGCCGAGGCCGGTCAGATAGATCTCGGACGTTTCGAGCGTCTTGTTGAAATTCTCGATCTCGTAGGTCTTCGAGAAATTGTCGTCGGTCTGGAACAACAGGCTCCAGCCGAAGGTCCACTGGTCGTTGATCGCGAAGCGGGCCGTCGTGCCGATCATGCCGCGATTGGTGTTGGCGAAGTCGGGCGAGAGATAGGTCGCCGTGTTGTCGTCGGAAAATTCGTCCGGGCTCTGCTGGATGATGCCGGCCGTTTGCAGGGTGAAAAAACCATTCTCGAAGGCCTGGCGATATTCGGCTTCGCCGAGAAAACCCTGCTTGGTGTAATAGGTGCCCGCTACGGTGACATCCTTGTCGTCGGCGATCGCGAAGAAATACGGAACGCGCAGACCGTAACCGAGATCGCTCGACGAGCGGAATTCCGGCGGCAGGAAACCCGATTTGCGTTTCACCGTCGGATCCGGCGACTGGAAGTAGGGCAGATAGGCGATCGGCGCGCCGAAGAACTCGAAGCGCGCGCCGTAATAGCGGATTTCCTTGGCGGTTTGATCCCAAACGATCCGGCGCGCCTTCACCTGCCAGAGCGGGGCCCGTTCCGGATGGGCCTTGCACGCCTCACAGGCCGTGTAGACGCCGTTTTCGAAAGAGGTGACATCGCCGTCCCTGCGGATTGCCGCTGACGCGGCAAGGCGGGTGTTTTCGGGAGTCTCGATCCGCAGCGCCTTGACGAAGCCGTCTCGGAAATCATCGGTGATGTCGATGGTGTCGGCGTAGATCGTATTTCCGTCCGGCTGTTGCAGTTGCACATCGCCGGAGGCAATCAAACGGCGGGTTTTCTGGTTGTATACGACACTGCGTGCAACCAGCTTGTACGTCCCATAGTCGATCTTGACGCCGCCGCCCGCCGTCACGACGGACGTCTGGCTGTCGTACGATACCGTGTCGGCTTCCAGGAAAAGCTGCGCATCGCTCGGCACGCCGGCCGCTGCGCTGGCCGCCAATGGCGACTGGGCGTGAACAAGACCGCCTGTCATAACCAGCCCGCAAAATGCGGAACCGGCAAGCAGAATGGCCTTTAGGCTCGGGCGGAGAATGCTTGCATCCCCGGCCTTAGTCCCCCTCGAACTCATACTCAGCCATCCTCTTGATGGAGCAGGAGCGTTACCCCAAACAATCCTGCCGCCAAAACGGGAAACCACGCGGCCATGACCGGCGGAACCACCGCATTGCTACCCAGCGCCTTCGCCAGGAACGTAATGACGTACAACACGAAGCCTGCCAATACGCCAGTCGCAATCGTCTTACCAGATTGGCCGGACCGCGAAAACCGCGTCGCAACGGTTGCAGCCAGCAAGGTCATGGCGATGAACAGCGCCGGCTGGGCCACGAGCGTGTTCCATTGCATGCGGAACGCCATCACGTTGAACCCAAGGCTTGCCGCCACCTTGATCTTCGAGGCGAGCTGCCAAATCGAGATTGCCTCCGGGTCGGCGAGTCGCTGCTCGACATATTCGGGACGCAAGCTGGTCGGCAACCGGAAGGTCGGCTCCACTTTCGGCGAGTAGCCGATGCGCGTGATCCTCGCCTGTTCGAGAATCCACGCACCGTCCGTAAGACGCGCTTGCGGCGCGTCCACGCGCTCGGCGATCTGGCCCTTTTCGTCGAAAATGAAGGCGCTGACCTGGCCGAGCAGCGTGCCGTGCTCGGCAACGCCCTTGGCGTTGATGACCGAGGAGACTCCGTCGGCATTCTGGCGCAGCCAGGGCACGTCGGTGCCACCGGTCGACAGACCGCCGCCGGGCGTGCTCGAGCCCTGGATGGTTTCGGCGAGACGCAGGGTCAAGGCCGATACCGGATTGTATAAGAACGTCGCCGCAAGTCCGAGCAACAGCGAACCGAAAACGAAGGGCAACAGAATCTGCCAGAGCGAAACGCCTGCGGCCCTTGCCACCACCAACTCGAGCCGCCGGTTGAACTGCAGCAGCGTGTAGATCGACGAGAACAGCACGATGAAGGGCAGCGCCTGTCCGATGAAGGACGGTACGCGAAGCGCCGAGAACAGCACCATGGCGCCGAATCCCAGATCGTCGAACCGGCTGCGACGCGCGACTTCGACAATGTCGACGAGATATACGAGGGCGAAGATCGCCAGGAATGCCGACAGGAAGTTGACGAGATAGGTCCGCAAGAAGTAGCGGTTGAGCGTCCAATTGGTCATGGGCGCGATCCGCTGCTCGTGCCTTCGGTGGCCGTGAAGAATCCGGCGATCCGAAGGCTCAAGGCCACGAATGCGCGCATGGCGCGGTCGATCGGCGACCAATGGGTCAGGTCGAAATTGCGCCAGATCAGAACGATGTTGGCGACAATCGCACCCAGCGGCAGGGCGAAGCAGACCCAGATCCAGATCGCATTGGCTTCGATCTGCGACAGAGCGACGAAGCCGAGTGCCTTCAGGCCGAGACTGCCGATGAGGCCCAATGCCATCGCAGGCCCGGTGCCCTGCCGATTCGTCGAGGCATGGCCGGCGACCACGACGGCCCATAAGCTGAAGGCGATGGCATAGAGCCAACTGGTAAAACGGTCGGTCAATTCGCTGGTGGCGTTCAGCTTCTCGCGATCGGGGCGCAGATCCGGCTGCCTGGGATCGAGAAGCTCGGCGGTGCTTTGCTCCGAAGAGCGAATCCAGTCGCTACCCGTCGCCGGACGCAGCGCCGCCAGATCGAAGGCGTAGGTCTGGAATTCGATCACCGAGACCGCACCGTCCTTGACCGACCGGCGGTGCAGTTGCCCGTCATAGAGCAACAGCAACGATTCGCCGTCCTGGTCGACGATCTTGGCCTCGCGGGCGAAATAGGTGAGGTCGGTTCCCGGATCGCGCGTGTCGCCGATGACAAGTCCCTTCACCATGGGGCCATTGACCGAGGCGATGCTGAGAACCAATCCCGGCTGCACCTGTTCGAATCGGCCCGGCTGCAGAAACAGCGTGATCGTATCGGCGTTGATCGAGCGGATGCCGCTCTGGAAGGCGCTGGAAGCTGCTGGCCCGGCGATGTGGGAGATCAAGAGCATGAGTGCTCCACCCAGGCACCCGAGGAGGACGATGGGTTTCGCCACCACATTCGGCGAGGCGCCCGACGCAGCGATGACGGCGCGCTCGGAATCGGCGTTGAGCGCATTCAGCGCTTGGATCGTACCGATCAGGACCGCAAAGGGTATGACGCCGCCGACGAGATTCGGCAGCAACATCACAGCGATCCAGAAGATGTTGCCGGCCGCTGAAGCGCTGGTCTTGACGATGTCGATGCGCGCGAGCGCCTGGACGATCCAGACGATCAACACCAAAGCGATCAGCGAACTGGCGGCGTAGATGAAGGCACGCTTGAAGATGTAGCGTTCGAGGAGCGTCATCAGTGCCTCAAGTCTTTCGTTTCGGCATCGACGACGCATGTCATGTCGTGCCTCTTCAAACCCCATGTCGGCTCGTTCGCCCCGCAAGGAATGCAGCAGCTTGGCTAAAGAAGGGCGAAGGAGCGTAGTTAACGATCCGTTACCTGTTGGTCCATCGCAACCTTTAACCCTTCGCCCTTGCCAAGACGGGGCCCCCGACCACAATACGGCAGGCAAAGGCGCTGCTTGGCGGCGCTTCGATTCGCGACCGCAACGATCCGCGCCACCGGCTTTCGGCGCAGGCGTTGCCGACAGGAGATTCCCATGGCCAAGCTGCCGACGATCGAATTCGCCGAAAAGAATGCCGAGGCAAAAGGCGTGCTGGTCGTGTTCGCGGGCGAAGGTGGCGCGATCGTCAAGGGTCTTGACGAAAGCGTCGGGATCGCTGCCATGAAGGCGACCCCAATCGCCAGGTTCAAGGGCAAGCTCCTGGCCACGATGGATCTTTTGACGCCCGCTTCGGTTTCCGCCGACCGGCTGCTGGTCGTCGGGCTGCACTCCGACAAGCCTTTGACCGTCGACGATTGGCGCAAGCTCGGCGGCACCATCGCCGCCAAGACGAAGGGCGCCGAGCACGTCACAGTCCGCTGCATCGGCGTCGACGGGGCGGCCATCGCTGCCGAGGATGCCGCGACCATGGCGTCGGGCGTCTTGCTGCGGGCCTATGATTTCGACCTCTACAAGTCGAAGAAGCCGAAGAAGGACGAGCCGGAAGAGCCCAAGATAGCCGGTACGATCGCCTTTTCGGTCGACGATGTCGCAGCTGCCGAAGCGGCCTTTGCCGTCGAAGAGGCTGTGACGGCCGGAACCATGCTGGCCCGCGACCTCGTCAACGAGCCAGCCAACGTGCTGGGCCCCGTCGAATATGCCGAGCGTATCGAAGCGCTGACGGAACACGGTCTTACCGTGGAAATCCTGACCGAAACCGAGATGCGCGAACTCAAGATGGATGCGCTGCTTGGCGTCTCGCAGGGCTCGCCGCGGCCGCCGCGCATGGTGATCATGCAATGGAAGGGCGGCAATGACGGCGAAGCGCCGATCGCCTTCGTCGGAAAGGGCGTCGTCTTCGATACCGGCGGCATCTCAATCAAGCCGGCGGGCTCGATGGATGAGATGAAGGGCGACATGGGTGGTTCGGCCGCAGTCGTCGGTCTGATGCGGGCGCTCGCCGGCCGAAAGGCCAAGGTCAACGCGATCGGCCTCGTCGGCCTCGTGGAAAATGCCATCGACGGCAACGCCCAGCGTCCGGGCGACATTGTCACCGCCATGTCCGGTACGACCATCGAGGTTCTCAACACCGACGCCGAGGGTCGGCTCGTTCTGGCCGACGCGCTCTGGTACTGCCAGGACCGATTCAAGCCGAAATTCATGGTCAATCTTGCGACTCTGACCGGCGCGATCATCGTCGCGCTGGGCAACCAGTATGCCGGCCTGTTCTCGAACAACGACGAACTCGCCGAGCGGCTTTTCGCAGCCGGCACGACGACCGGCGAAAAGGTCTGGCGGCTGCCGCTGGGGGCCGAATACGACAAGATGATCGAGGGCAAGTTCGCCGATATCAAGAACATCGGCGGCGGTCGCGCTGCCGGTTCGATCACCGCGGCGCAATTCTTGCAGCGCTTCGTCAACGACGTGCCCTGGGCGCATCTCGATGTTGCCGGTACGGCGATGGGCTCGCCGGCGAACGAATACAACCAGTCCTGGGCCTCGGGTTTTGGCGTGCGGCTGTTGAACCAATTGGTCGTCGACCACTATCAGACGAACTGAAAGACAGGTCGGGCTTGTCGGTTGCAGCACCCCGCCGATATGATGCGGTGGCTCTCATCAAGGCCCGGTTGGCGGCCTGCACAAGAATGGACCGGCGCAGCGGGCGGCAAAACGGTCCGACCCGACCGCGTTGTCTGCTCGACCGAACATGGCATGACGAGTGCAGGGCGAGGACGGACCTGTTTGGCAACGGATGCGAGCCACGTCCGGGCGTTGCCTGGCGTCACGGGTGAGGGCGGTGAATGGCCGAAGTTCTCTTCTACCACATGACCGAGAGCCGGCTCGAAGAGGCATTGCCGGAACTTCTCGAGAAGAGTCTCGGTCGGGGCTGGCGGGTCGTCGTGCAATGCACCAGCGAGCAAAAACGGGACGCGCTCGATCAGCATCTCTGGGCCTATAAGGACGAAAGTTTCCTGCCCCATGGCAGCGACGCGGACGGCTCGGGTGGCCCTGGCTCTCCGGCCGCGCTGCAGCCAATTCTCCTGACGGCGGAGGCGGTCCAGGACGCCAACGACCCACATGTGCGGTTTCTCGTCGAAGGTGCAGTGCCTTCGTCCCTCGATCGCTACGTGCGGGCCGTCTATCTTTTCGACGGCCACGACGCCGAGCAACTCGACAGCGCCCGCAGCCGCTGGACGATCGAAAAGGCCGCCGGTCATGCCGTGACCTACTGGCAGCAGACGGACGATCGAAAGTGGGTGAAGAAGGCCTGATTCCGTAAGCGCGTTCTGATGCTCGCCGGGATCGGTGCCGCAGAAGGGCTCCCACGGTGTGGATGCATATTTTGCGAATCCGGCCCGTTAGCGATAGGAGAAACGACGCATTCTGGAATGTAGGGTCTGGCGTCCATGAGAGTTGTCATTTGCGGCGCAGGTCAGGTCGGCTACGGCATCGCCGAGCGTCTGGCATCCGAACGCAACGACGTCTCGGTTATCGACACATCCCGCACCCTCGTTCAGGCAATCCGTGACAATCTCGACGCCCGCGGCTTCGTCGGTCACGGTGCTCAGCCGGACGTTCTAGCCGAGGCCGGCGCCGAGCAGGCCGACATGATCATCGCCGTGACGCTTCACGACGAGGTCAACATGGTGGCCTGCCAGGTTGCCCACTCGCTGTTCAACGTGCCGACCAAGATCGCCCGCATCCGCTCACAGAGCTATTTGCGGCCGCATTGGCAGGACCTGTTCTCGACCGACAACATGCCGATCGACGTGATCATCTCGCCCGAGGTGGAGGTCGGCGAGATGGTGCTGCGGCGGATCGCCCTGCCGGGCGCCATGGATGCCGTGCGTTTCGCCGACGACAAGATCGCCATGGTCGCCATCGAATGCCGTGACGACTGCCCGATCGTCGACACGCCGCTCGACCAATTGACCGACCTGTTTCCGGACCTTCGCGCCACCGTCGTCGGCATCTGGCGCGGCGACCGACTGTTCGTGCCGACATCTGTCGACCAGATGGTGGCGGGCGATGTCGCCTATGTCGTGGCCGATACCAGCCATGTGCGCCGCACGCTCGGCCTGTTCGGGCATGAGGAACCGGAGGCGAGCCGCATCGTCGTCGTCGGCGGCGGCAATATCGGCCTGTTCGTTGCGAGCCAGATGGAAAAGCGCAATCTCGGCGCCAAGATCCGGGTGATCGAAACCGATCACGACCGCGCCGTCGCCATCGCCGATGGGCTCAAGCGCACGATCGTGCTGCACGGCAGCGGCCTCGATCAGGTCATCCTCAGCGAGGCGGACATCGGCGAAAGTGACCTGCTCGTCGCTTTGACCAACGACGACAAGGTCAACATTCTGGCGAGCGTGATGGCCAAGCGCATGGGCTGTGCGGGCAATCTCGCACTGCTGAACAATCCCGACTACCAGACGTTTACGCGCACCTTGGGGATCGATGCCTTCATCAACCCCCGCTCGGTGACGATCTCAAAGGTGCTGCAGCATGTGCGACGCGGCCGTATTCGCGCGGTACACTCGATCCAGAACGGTGCTGCCGAGGTGATCGAGGCCGAGGCGCTGGAGACTTCGCCCCTTGTCGGCAAGGCGCTCAGGGATCTCGATCTGCCGGAGGATCTGCGAATCGGTGCGATCTATCGCAACGGCGAATTCGTGCGGCCGGACGGCCAGACGAAGATCAAGGCGAAGGACCGGGTCGTGATCTTCGCCGCGGCCCGCGCCGTGCGCCATGTGGAACAACTTTTCCGTGTCAGCCTCGAGTTTTTCTGACGATGACGATTGCGTGAAGAGAGTGGCGCGACGTAGCGTCGACCGCACGTAAACTGCCACCATCGCGGGAGCCGGAGGTGCGCGTCGAATCCGTAGCGCACCCGAACCAGCAAAGGATCGACACATTCGAGTGACACGTCCGGACAAAATGAAACGGACGGTCTGATTTAGGCTGCCGGTTTCGTTGCCAGCCGATTGCCTACCATATTCATCGAAATTTCGAGACCACGCCAAATCGTGCGAACGCGATCATGCACGACGTTTGCGCCAATAACAAAAGGACACAGTCGCGATGCCCGAACGCACCCAGAATCTTCAGGACCTCTTCCTCAATACGGTTCGCAAACAGAAAATCTCTCTTACCATTTTTCTGGTGAACGGCGTAAAGCTCACGGGCGTGGTCACGTCTTTCGATAATTTCTGCGTTCTGCTTCGCCGCGACGGTCATTCGCAGCTCGTCTACAAACACGCGATTTCGACCATCATGCCTTCGCAGCCGGTTAATATGTATGACGGCAGCGACGACGAAAAGGTTGACTGATTGACCGAACATCGCGCACCGGGCCCCAGAGGCCCGATCGAACACAAGGCCGAATCGACCCGCGCGGCTGTTTTCGTTCCGCTGTTCAAGCAATACACCTCTCCCGACGAGGTTTCGAAGCTGGCCGTAACGGTGCGCCGCAGCCCGGAATCGCGTCTTGCCGAGGCGCTGGGCCTGGCCGAGGCGATCGGCCTAGACATTCGCGCCGACGGCATTGTCACCGGGCCGCGGCCACGGCCGGCGACGCTGATCGGTTCGGGCAAGGTCGAGGAGTTGAAGGGCGTGGTGGCGGCCAAGGAGATCGGCCTCGTCGTCTTCGATCATCCGCTGACGCCGGTGCAGCAGCGCAATCTGGAAAAGGAGCTGGGTGCCAAGGTACTGGACCGCACCGGGCTGATCCTCGAAATCTTCGGCCAGCGCGCCCGCACCAAGGAAGGCCGGTTGCAGGTTGAACTTGCCCATCTGAACTATCAGAAGGGCCGTCTGGTGCGCAGCTGGACTCATCTGGAGCGCCAGCGCGGCGGTGCCGGTTTTCTCGGTGGGCCGGGCGAGACGCAGATCGAGGCCGACCGCCGGCAGTTGCAGGATCGTATCAAGCGGCTGGAAAAGGAGCTCGAGCAGGTGCGCAAGACGCGCCAGTTGCACCGCGCCCAGCGCAAGAAAGCGCCGCATCCGGTGATCGCACTCGTCGGCTATACCAATGCCGGCAAGTCGACCCTGTTCAACACGCTGACCGGAGCCGACGCCTTTGCCAAGGATCTGTTGTTCGCGACGCTCGATCCGACGCTGCGACGCTCGACGCTGCCGCATGGGACCGAAGTCCTGTTTTCCGACACGGTCGGCTTCGTCTCGGACCTTCCGACCCACCTCGTCGCCGCCTTCCGGGCGACTCTGGAAGAGGTGATGGAGGCTGAAATCGTGCTGCATGTGCGCGATATGGCCGATCCCGACACTCTCGCCCAGTCCGAGGACGTCAAGAAAATCCTTTCAGATCTCGACATCGACACCGCGGACGCCGACCATGTGGTCGAGATCTGGAACAAGATCGATCTTCTCGACGAGCCGGCGCGCCAGCATCTGGAGGGCATGAAAGCTAGCTTGAGCGACGATGTCACCGCGCATCTCGTTTCGGCCGTTACGGGCGAGGGGACTGCGGAACTGCTCGCCGACATGGAGCGGCGGATCGCCGGCCGCCTGAGTGCCGTCAAACTCGACCTCGATCCCGACACGATGGGCGTTCTGCCCTGGCTTTACGACAATGCCACCATCACCGACCGTGAGGATGGCGAAGACGGCCATGTCGCGCTGACGGTCGAGATCACCACCCAGGCACGCACCGAACTCCGCCGGCTCAGCGAAAGTCTGCCAGGCTTGTCGATCGAACCAACGGTTTGATTCCGGCTCAAACCTCTTGTTTCTCGATGTCGGAATCGGGCGTCGCACTGGCGAAGAGTCCGTCCAGAAAGTCCTTCGGGTCGGCTCTGCGGTGATTTTTCGCCGTTTGCATCGCTGCCAATCCTGGCCGATACCGCCGGCGTCTACTGCGTTTGGCGCCTCGCGATACGACAAAATGACTTGGCTATCCTCAACCGAGGACGTTCCGGACGTGCTCTACGGCGGATAGAGCGGATTTGCGATTGCACACACGAAAAAGCCGGCCCGCGCCGGCTTTTGAACCCTGATCGTTACCTGAACGGCCCGGTCTAGGAACCCGTCGCGATCAGCATGAAGGCAGGAATGTCATCGCCGAACCCGACGGGCGCCTTGCTGTCGTCGCTGTCGCGTCCAACACGACGACGGGTATCGCCAGCTGCCGGCGAATGTGCGCTGCGGCCATTGCCGCGTCCGCGATCATTGGCGACCGGGCGGGCCCGGCTCGGACGGGGCGATACGGCTTCCTCGACAACCACCGGCGTTTCGACGAGGGCGATGGGAGCCTCGTCGACCGTGCTTGTCTCATCGACGGGCATGTCGGGCTCACCGGCGTCGGCATTCGCAACGACCGGATTTCCCTCGATGGCTTTGGATTCGGTTTTGGGAGCTTTGCTGCGGCGGGACGGTCGCGAGCTCTCCTCACCGTCTCTGCGCCGCGAACCGGCTCGCTTGCCCGAACGGCGCGGCGCACGGTCGTCGGCTTCTTCTTCGGGAAGCGCCGAAGCGGTGTCGCCCTGCCACTCGACCTCGCCGCCGATGAGCTTCTCAATCGCGTCGAGATAGCGCTTGTCGCCCTTGGTCACCAAGGTGAAGGCCTTGCCTGAACGTCCCGCGCGGCCGGTGCGACCGATACGGTGAACGTAATCCTCGGCGTGAATCGGCACGTCGAAGTTGAAGACGTGGCTGACCGCGGGGATGTCGAGGCCGCGGGCAGCGACATCGGAGGCCACGAGCAGCTGGATCTGATTGTCGCGAAAACCCTGGAGCATCGCGGTGCGCGAGCGCTGATCCATGTCGCCGTGCAGAGCGCCGGCCGAGAAGCCATGCTTTTCCAGCGAGCGGAACAAGGTCGCGACGTCACGCTTGCGATTGCAGAAAATAATCGCGTTGGTGAGTTCGTCCTCCTCGCGAAGCACCCTGCGCAGGGTTTCGCGCTTGTCGAAGTCGGTCTTCCTGGTCGCGACCAGGCGCTGGGTCACGGTCAGTGCGGCGGAGGCGGGCTTGGCCACCTCGACGCGCACCGGGTTCTGCAGGAACTGCTCGGTGAGGCGGGTGATCTCCGGCGGCATGGTGGCCGAGAAGAACAGCGTTTGCCGCGTGAAGGGCAGAAGCTTGCAGATGCGCTCGATGTCCGGGATGAAGCCCATATCGAGCATGCGGTCTGCCTCGTCGATGACGAGAATCTCGACACCGGTCATCAAAAGCTTGCCGCGCTCGAAATGGTCCAGCAGCCGTCCGGGCGTCGCGATCAAGACGTCGACGCCGCGGTCGATCTTCTTGTCCTGGTCGCCGAAGGACACGCCGCCAATCAGCAGCGCAACATTGATCTTCTGGTCGAGGCCGTATTTGATGAAGGACTCTTCGACCTGCGCGGCGAGTTCGCGGGTCGGCTCGATAATCAGTGTGCGTGGCATGCGTGCGCGAGCCCGACCCTTTTCGAGCATGGTCAGCATCGGCAGAACGAAGGACGCGGTCTTTCCGGTGCCTGTCTGGGCGATGCCCAGAACGTCCCTGCGCTCGAGCGCGTGAGGGATAGCCTGTTCCTGGATCGGCGTCGGTTCGCTGTAGCCAGCGCTTTCGACGGCGTGAAGGACCTTGGCGCTCAGGCCGAGTTCGGAAAAACGTTTCAAGCTGGCGGTTCTCTTAAGGTATGGGGTTGGCTGTCGGTAGCGGAAGCGCCCATTCAAGCGGGGCGATAGGGCGAGTGTCGCCGCGAGTCAACCGTTCAAGGCGATATGGCCCTCAATCGAGATTTTTACAGGGGTTATATGATGAATTTCCGACAGTTGGTGCTGATTCGAGATCTTTTATGCACCGTCGATCTCTATCAGGCGCAGATCGAGGACTTGGCGGACGCCGGAGATGACTATCGCCGACACCTTGCAAGACGGTACGATCGAGGGCATGGCGCGGCGGTTGCCTGGCCGGTCTGCCGGAACGCCTCGTCCTCTGCGGCCTATCGATGGGCGGCTGTGTCGCGCTGGAGGTGGTGCGGCTGGCGCCGCAGCGGATGCGTTCACTGGTGCTGATGGCGACCAGCGCGCAAGCCGTGCCGAGGAGCAGACGACGCTGCGTCAGCGGCTTATCGCCGTCGGTCGCTAGCGTAGCATCGGTTCCGTCGTGGACGCTCTATTGCCGCGGATGTTGAGAGCCGAGAGCCCGGAGAAGCCGGCGCTGAACGCACGTATTCGGCAGATGGCAATCAATGTCGGCCAGGCGGCCTTCAAAAGGCAGCAGCAGGTGGTGATCGCGCGCAGGGACCAGACGGCGACGCCTGGCATGATCGGCGTGCCGACGACCATCGCTTCGGGCCCTGGCCATATGCTGACGATGGAAGCGCCGGGCTGGTCAAATGCCATTCTGCACCGGCATCCGGGCGCTGCAGCCAATTGAAAGCGACGAAGATTGAACATCCGAGGCTGATCAGTTGGTCGCGGGGCCGAACTCGTATGGGGTGTTCGGAAAATAGTGGAGCTGATAGGTCTCGGCGATCTCGCCGTCGGTCGGCAGGATGTCGAAGAACAGGGTAAGGCTGTTCGGTTCGTCCGCGCTCGGCTCGTCGGCCCGATAGCCGACGACGGCGCCCTTCATCTGATTGATCTCGGGGATCTCCTTCGACGACATCATCTTGAGATCGGCGCCGGTGCCTTCGAGCTGCTGGACGAAGAAATGAAACTTCGTCTCGGCTTCGGGCGACTGCACCATAACCGTGCGCCAGACGCCCTGCTTGTCGCCGTCCGACCAGGGGCCGACGATTTGGACGTCCTCGACCAATGGCGAAAGAGCGTCGGCTGCCTTTTTGGCTTTCGCCGTCGCTTCGGGCGAAGACGGGGTGCCGTTGCCGGAGACTGAAGCGGTGGCGGCGGCAGCGGGCGCATCGACCGAAGGTGCTAAGGGAGAGGCCGGCGCGGCAGACGGGGCAGCCGGTGCCGTAGCGCTGGCTTGCGCAAAGGCCGGCAATGGCAGGGCGATCGCGATGGTCAGGGAAAGGCCGAGAAGGGCAGTGAAGGCGCGGTTCATCGGTTTGATCGTCTCCAAACGTGGCGCGGCCTCGTGGCCGAAGTTGAGTTCCGGCCGGAAGGCCGATTGTTGTCGAGGCCGTGCAGCCATCGATATCTCTCGCCAGGATATCTCGCCGGCGAGCGACGAATGCTGCTGATTTGCGACCGGTGCAATCAGATGTCGAGATCTTCGACGAAGGCGGCTCTTTCCTGAATGAAGCGAAAGCGCGCCTCGGGCCTGTTGCCCATCAAGGCGTCGACGGCCACCGAGGTCCCGGCCTCAAGCGTTTCATCCATCACCACCTGAAGCAGTGTGCGCTTCTTCGGATCCATCGTCGTTTCCTTCAACTGCGCCGGCAGCATCTCGCCGAGGCCTTTGAAGCGTGAGACCTCGACCTTGGCGTTCGACTTGAACTCCTTGGCGACCAGCCGCTCGCGGTCGCGGTCGTCACGGGCATAGAACGACTTCCCGCCCTGCGTCAGCTTGTAGAGCGGCGGAACGGCGAGAAAAAGATGGCCGCCGCGGATCAGCTCCGGCATTTCCTGATAGAAGAAGGTGATGAGCAGCGAGGCGATATGGGCGCCGTCGACATCGGCGTCGGTCATCACGATGACCCGCTCGTAGCGTAAATCCTCTTCGCGATATTTCGAGCGCGTTCCGCAGCCGAGCGCCTGGACGAGGTCCGACAGCTGCTGGTTGGCGCCAAGCTTGTCGCGACCCGCCGAGGCAACGTTGAGAATTTTGCCGCGCAGCGGCAGGATCGCCTGGATTTTGCGGTCGCGAGCCTGTTTGGCCGAGCCGCCGGCCGAATCCCCCTCGACAATGAACAACTCGGCTCCAGCCGCACCATTCTGCGAGCAGTCGGCAAGCTTGCCCGGCAGTCGCAGCTTGCGCGTCGCGCTCTTGCGGCTGACTTCCTTCTCCTGGCGACGGCGCAAGCGCTCGTCGGCCCGCTCGACCACCCAGTCGATCAAACGACCCGCATCCTGCGGAGACGAGGCGAGCCAGATGTCGAAACTGTCGCGGATCGATTGTTCGACGATGCGCTGGGCCTCGGCTGTTGCGAGGCGGTCCTTGGTCTGGCCGACGAATTCCGGCTCGCGGATGAAGACCGAAAGCATGGCCGATGCGGTCAGCATGATGTCGTCGGCGGTGACGATGGCGGCTCGCTTGTTGCCGGAAACTTCCGCGAAGGCGCGGATTCCGCGCAAAAGCACCTGACGCAGGCCAGCCTCATGGGTGCCGCCTTCGGGCGTCGGGATGGTGTTGCAATAGGAGCGGACGAAACCGTCATCGGCCGTCCAGCTGATCGCCCATTCGACGGCGCCGTGGCCGGTGATTTTTTCGGTGCGTCCGGCAAAAATCTGGCCGGTGACGCGACCGTCCTTGGGCAGGGTGGCGTCGAGATAGTCTTTCAGGCCGCCCGGGAAGTGGAAGACGTCACGGGCCGGGATCGAGCCGTCGAGCGGCAGAAGGTCGGGGCTGCAGGCCCAGCGGATCTCGACGCCGCCGAACAAATACGCCTTCGACCGTGCCATGGCATAGAGCCGCTCGGGCCTGAACCGGGCACCGGCGCCGAAGATCTGCGTGTCGGGCTTGAAGCGGACACGGGTGCCGCGCCGGTTCTGAATTTCGCCGATCTCTTGCAGCGGCGATGTCGCAAGCCCACGCGAATAGGTCTGGCGGTAAAGCCGGCGATTGCGTGCGACCTCGACCTCCAGCACTTCCGACAGGGCGTTGACGACGGACACGCCGACGCCGTGCAGACCGCCCGAAGTCTCGTAGACCTTGGAATCGAACTTACCGCCGGCATGCAGCGTCGTCATGATGACTTCGAGAGCCGAGCGATTGGTGTATTTGGGATGCGGATCGATCGGGATGCCGCGACCATTGTCGCCGACCGACAGGGTTCCGTCGATCTCGAGCGAGACTTCGATGAAATTGGCGTGGCCGGCCGTCGCCTCGTCCATTGAATTGTCGATGACCTCGGCGAAGAGGTGGTGCAGTGCCTTCTCGTCGGTCCCGCCGATATACATGCCAGGCCGGCGCCGAACGGGCTCCAGACCCTCAAGCACCTCGATGTCGGCGGCGGTGTAGCGGCCATCGTCGCCGAGCGGGTCGGAGGGCGTCGACGATTTGCGGGGTGAGCCCCGCTCGGGCCGTGGAAGACGAGGCGACTCCGGATCACCCGGCGGCGGACTGCGGCGGGCCGCATTGCCCGAAAACAGGTCGTCGCTCATCGTGACGCCGCTATGTTGCCGCGCTGCCAAGAAGTCGGGAAGGTTCGAACCGGGCAATGATGAGCCATGGTTCGGTGGTACACTTTCACGAAATGTTCTTCAAGGACCGCGGCGCAACACCGATGGGCGAGAGGTTCTGCCTGAATGCGGTTTTCCACCGGTTTCGCCAGTGACAAACGCTCCCGACCACGCCAGCCGTGCGTTAGCGTGGTTCAATCGACCGCGACCGGCGACCGCGCCCGGCGCTGAAGCGAAAGCGTCGACGACGTCTCAGTGGTGGTCGAGCTTCTCGGCTTCTTCGATGGCTTCGGCATGATACCGGCCGCGCCAGTCGAAGGCCGGGACCGTTTCAATGGCGCGTCGGCTGTCGCTTGCAAGACGGGCAATGCCCGCTCGTCCGCCGACGGGGAACTGGAAGATCGTTGCGGATTGCTGCTGAATTGCCATGTCCCAATCTCCTGACTTCCGGCTTTGATCTGCTGTGTTGGCCGGACAGCCCAATCCTTTGGGCTCACTAGTTTGCCTAATCATTAGACAATATGGCGAAAAAAACGGCAGTCTACAATGCCCCGAATGACAAAACTTCTGGCGTTCTCGACAGTCTCAAGCTTGGCGCTTGTCTGGCAACGCTCGTTTTCCGTCGATTAAGGATGCGGGCCAAGTGTCTGAAATTGCGGAGAGATGGCGATCGAACGCGAATCTCGCTGCTTGCCGCAGTGTCGACCGGGTGGGGGCGGAACAGCCAAATGCCCACAGAAGGCGCATTTGGCATGGAAATTGCAGAAATGCGAGCGATGTCGAGGGATGCGTTCCGCCGCCAATAGCGTCGTCGCGCCGTCTTTCCATTGCGTCCAGGCTGACAGGAGATTCTCAATGACGAAATTCAAGCTCGAGTACATCTGGCTCGATGGCTACACGCCGGTTCCAAACTTGCGCGGCAAGACGCAGATCAAGGAGTTCGCCGAATTCCCAACGCTTGATCAACTGCCACTTTGGGGTTTCGACGGTTCCTCGACCCAGCAGGCGGAAGGCTCCAATTCCGACTGCGTCCTGAAGCCGGTGTCGGTCTATCCCGATCCCGCCCGCGACAATGGCGCACTGGTGCTGTGCGAAGTCATGCTGCCGGACGGCACGACGCCGCACCCGTCGAACAAGCGCGCCACCATCCTCGACGACGAAGGCGCCTGGTTCGGCTTCGAGCAGGAATATTTCTTCTACAAGGACGGTCGTCCGCTCGGCTTCCCCGAGAATGGCTTTCCGGAGCCGCAGGGCAAATACTACACCGGCGTCGGCTATTCGTCCGTCGGTGACATCGCCCGCGAGATCGTCGAGGAGCATCTCGACCTCTGCCTCGAGGCCGGCATCAACCATGAAGGCATCAACGCGGAAGTCGCGAAGGGCCAATGGGAGTTCCAGATTTTCGGCAAGGGCTCGAAGAAGGCCGCCGACGAGATGTGGATGGCGCGTTATCTCTTGCAGCGCCTGACCGAGAAATACGGCATCGACATCGAGTATCACTGCAAGCCGCTTGGCGACACCGACTGGAACGGCTCGGGCATGCACGCCAATTTCTCGACCGCCTACATGCGTTCGACCGGCGGCAAAGAATATTTCGAGAGCCTGATGGCAGCCTTCGAGACGAACCTTCAGGACCACATCGCCGTCTACGGCCCGGACAACCATTTGCGCCTGACCGGCAAGCACGAAACGGCTCCGTGGAACAAGTTCAGCTACGGTGTGGCCGACCGTGGCGCCTCGGTTCGAGTGCCGCACAGCTTCGTCAACAACGGCTACAAGGGCTATCTCGAGGATCGCCGCCCGAACTCCCAGGGCGACCCCTATCAGATTGCGTCGCAGATTTTGAAGACGGTCGCCGAGGTCGAGGAACGCAAGGAAGGCGGCATTTCGGCGGCTGCCTGAAAGTCGTAGGACCGGGCACTCGCCGGTTTCATATGCCAGGACGAACGAAATGGCCCGGCAGCGAATGCGCTGCCGGGTTTTTCGTGTCGGCGTGCCAAACTGGCGCTGGGCGGGATGTGAAGCGCAGAGCGCGATCATCATTCCAGCGGCCGGGTTTCACGTCTTCGGGCGGTCGGCCGAGTAAAGCGATGGCGTAGATGAAGCCACCGATATGCGAATGCGCAGATAATTTCTCGTCGTGCATCCCTTTCGCTTAACCGCCGCGCGAGATGACCAAGATGCGGATCGGTTTCCAGCCGCATCCCGGTATTGCCCGAACGAAAAAGGCCCCGAACGCGATGCGCCAGGGGCCTGTGTTTTCAGCGATCTGTTTCAGTCGTCCGACCCAGGGTGTGAAGGACCGGATTGCTGGTTGCGGCGCGACCGATCAGACCGAATAGTACATATCGAACTCGACCGGATGCGGCGTCATTTCGAAGCGCATCACCTCGGCCATCTTCAAATCGATGAAGGCGTCGATCTGGTCGTCGTCGAAGACGCCGCCGGCCTTCAGGAAGTCGCGATCCGCGTCGAGGCTTTCCATCGCCTCGCGCAGCGAACGGCAGACGGTCGGGATTTCCTTCAGTTCTTCCGGCGGCAGGTCGTAGAGATCCTTGTCCATGGCCGCGCCCGGATGGATCTTGTTCTTGATGCCGTCGAGGCCGGCCATCAGCATCGCCGCGAAGGCGAGATACGGGTTCGCCGTCGGATCGGGGAAGCGGACCTCGACGCGCTTGGCCTTCGGCGACTGGCCGAAAGGAATGCGGCAGGAGGCCGAGCGGTTGCGCGCCGAATAGGCCAGCAGCACCGGTGCTTCGTAGCCCGGAACCAGTCGCTTGAAGGAGTTGGTCGACGGGTTGGTGAAGGCGTTGAGCGCCTTGGCGTGCTTGATGATGCCGCCGATGTAGAACAATGCGCTCTCCGACAAGCCGGCATACTGGTCGCCGGCAAAGGCCGGCTTGCCGCCCTTCCAGATCGACTGGTGAACGTGCATGCCCGAGCCGTTGTCGCCGAAGACCGGCTTTGGCATGAAGGTCGCCGTCTTGCCGTAGGCGTTCGCCACCTGATGAATGACGTATTTGTAGATCTGCATCTTGTCGGCGTTGCGGGTCAGCGTGTCGAACTTGATGCCAAGCTCGTGCTGGGCTGCGGCCACCTCGTGATGGTGTTTCTCGACCTCGACGCCCATTTCGGCCATCACGGTCAGCATCTCCGACCGCATGTCCTGGCAGCTGTCGACCGGCGGAACCGGGAAGTAGCCGCCCTTGACGCGCGGGCGGTGACCGAGATTGCCGGTCTCGTATTCGGTGTCGTCGTTCGACGGCAGCTCGGTCGAATCGAGCTTGAATCCGGTGTTGTAAGGGTCGGCCTTGTAGCGCACGTCGTCGAAGATGAAAAACTCGGCTTCCGGGCCGAAGAAGGCAGTGTCGCCGATGCCGGACTGGGTGAGATAGGCCTCCGCCTTGCGGGCGGTCGAGCGGGGGTCGCGATTGTAGGCTTCACCTGAGATTGGATCGAGAATGTCGCAGACGATCGCCATGGTCGACTGGGCGAAGAACGGATCCATGTAGGCCGTCTCGGGATCCGGCATCAACACCATGTCGGACTCGTTGATTGCCTTCCAGCCGGCGATCGACGAGCCGTCGAACATCGAGCCTTCCGAGAACATGTCCTCGTCGACGATGGAGACGTCCATCGTCACATGCTGGGTCTTGCCCTTGGGATCGGTGAAGCGGAGATCGACGAATTTCACGTCGTTATCCTTGATCTGCTTCAGGATGTCGTTGGCGCTGGTCATGGCGTTCATTCCTGTCGTTGGCAGCTTTTTGGTTGATGCACTCGCACGGCGAGGCGCCGGGCGCCGACGCCTCGAAAAATCGTCAGATCGCGTCGTCGCCGGCTTCGCCGGTTCGGATGCGAATGGCTTCCTCGATGTTGGAGACGAAGATCTTGCCGTCGCCGATCCGCCCTGTCTGGGCGGCCTTGCGGATCGCTTCGACGGCGGCCTGCACGGTGTCGTCGGCGAGCACGACCTCGACCTTCACCTTGGGCAGGAAGTCGACGACATATTCGGCGCCGCGATAGAGTTCGGTATGGCCTTTCTGACGGCCGAAACCCTTGGCTTCGGTCACCGTGATACCCTGGAGCCCGACCTCCTGCAGCGCTTCCTTCACCTCGTCCAGCTTGAACGGCTTGATGATCGCCTCGACCTTCTTCATCGAAAATCCCTCTCGAAATAACCCCCGGACGACCCCGTTGGGCCGTCGTCCTCGTCAATGCCGCTTCGCCTGGGCATGTGACTTGCCATTATAGGGCTCGTCCCGGCGAAGGCAGGCCTCAAATTCACATGCGGCGCACCAGAACCGATGCGAGACGGCTGCGGCGATGCTAAACATTCCTGCATTCAGGACCGAAGTCCGGGCCGCCGATGGCTTGCTTCTCGGCTACACGAGGGCACCGATCTTGTCACGCTGTCGGCCCCGACATGATCTACAAGGAACAGGCGATCACCATTGCGATGACCTCGAAATTTTCAGATGCACCGGTACTCCTGACGCCTGACGAAATGGCCGAGGCGGATCGGCTGACGATTGCAGCGGGCACGAGCGGCCGGACGCTGATGCAGTGTGCGGGGCGGGCCGTCGCCGACGCGATCCTGACGCGCTATCCGCAAGCGCGGCGCATCGCGCTGCTGGCCGGGCCCGGCAACAATGGCGGCGATGCTTACGTCGTGGCCGCTTGCCTCGGCGAGGCGGGGCGCGGCGTGACCGTCTTTTCGCTCGGTGGTGTCGGCAAGCTCAAGGGCGATGCGGCGACTGCGGCCGAAGCCTATGCCGGAGCGCTTGCGCCGCTTGAGGATATCGATTCCAGAAATTTCGATCTCGTCGTCGACGGCCTGTTCGGCGCCGGGCTGGCACGCGCAATCGAAGGCGGGGCCGCGGTTGTGATCGAGCGGGTGAACGCGTGCGGACTCGCCGTGATCGCGATCGATCTGCCGTCGGGTGTTTCAGGATCGAGCGGCGCGGTTATGGGCACCGCAATTCAGGCCGACGCGACCATCACCTTCTTTCGCCGAAAGCCGGGCCATCTCTTGCAGCCGGGGAGGGCGCGTTGCGGTACGGTCATCGTCGCCGATATCGGTGTTCAGCCGTCCGTGCTCGACGCGATCGGGCCGACGCATTTCGCCAATGAGCCCGCGCTTTGGGCGTCGCAACTCAGGCTTCCGTCAATGTGCGGGCACAAATTCGACCGTGGCCACGCGATTGTGTTTTCAGGCGGTGCGACGCGGACGGGCGCGGCGCGGTTGGCGGCGACCGCGGCGTTGCGCGGCGGAGCCGGGCTCGTGACGGTGCTTGCGGCCGGCAGCGCGCTGATGGTTAATGCGGCGCATCTGACCGCGGTCATGCTAAAGCGCTGCGATGGCGGCCAGGACCTCGACAGGTTTTTGGAGGATGAGCGGTTGAACGTCTTCGTGCTCGGCCCCGGTTTCGGTGTCGGGGAGGACGCACGGGCTTTTGCCATGGCAGTCCTCGCAAATGGTCGACGTCTGGTGCTGGACGCCGACGGCATCTCGTCTTTCAGGGATGATCCGGACCGGCTTTTTGCAGCCGCGACGGCGGTCGGCGACGCAAGGGCATCGATGAACTCAAGCGGCGGCAAAGTGGGCGGATCGGCTTCGAAGGTCGGTCCGCATGCCGGGCCGGGGCACGGGCCGACCCTCGTCATGACGCCCCATGCCGGCGAATTCGCGCGGTTGTTTCCCGATCTTGCCGCCGACGAAGGTTTGTCGAAGACCGCGTGTGCTCGCGCGGCGGCGGAGCGTGCCGGCGCAATCATCGTCCTGAAAGGCTCCGACACGGTCATCGCCGAGCCCGACGGTCGCGTCGCGATCAATACCAACGGCACGCCCTGGCTTGCCACCGCCGGTTCCGGCGACATTCTGTCCGGTCTCGTCGCCGCACAACTCGCCCAAGGCATGCCGAGCTTCGAAGCCGCCTGCGCCGCCGTCTGGATGCACGCCCGCGCGGCCGAATTGTTCGGGCCGGGACTGATCGCGGAGGATTTGCCCGGGCTGATGCCTCAGGTTCTGGCGGAGATGGTCGCGCTGTTCCGGTAAGCGGTGACGGGACCGAACCACACCGGACGTGCAGGCGGTCGCAGTTCTAGACCAGACGCGAACGGGCGTTAGCTTAGGTCGCCATCCCATATGTTTGCGCCAATGGCCTTGCGCTTTGCTTGATCAAGTGCTGAGGATCAGTGCCCGCTGTCTGTGCTCAGCATTCGATTCCGAGCCGCTCGGCAAGCGCCATCGCCGCCTGCGGCGCCCGAATTTTTCCTTGGCGAATGAAGTAGACGAACACGTCGCGCGGGTTTGCCGGTGGCTTTTCGTATGGCTTCGCGTAGCGCAAATCCTTCGGCGCGCCGCCGGCGGCCCAAAGCTTCGCGCGCTCGGTCCAGGCGTCGAGCGCCTGCGGCGTGTAGCCGGTCGGGATGTCGGCATCGCCGGCCTGCAGGCGCGCATAGACGAAATCTGCTGTCACATCGGCGATCTGCGGATAATCCGCACTCTCGGCGCAGACGATGGCGATGCTGGCCTTACGGCACAACTCGACGAATTCCGGCACCGCGAAGCTTTCGTGACGAGGCTCGAGAACATGGCGCAGCCGCTGGCTGCCGACCGCCTTGGGCAGGAGATCGAGAAATGCACTCATGTCGACCGGATCGAACTGTTTCGTGGCTGCGAACTGCCATAGGATCGGCCCGAGTTTTTCACCGAGTTCCGTGATGCCGGAATTGACAAAACGGGCGATCGACTCGCCGCCTTCGGCCAGGATCTTGCGGTTCACCGCGAAACGCGGCGCCTTCAGCGAAAAGACGAAATCTTCCGGCACCTCGCTTGCCCATTTTGCAAAGGTCTCGGGTTTTTGCGAGCGGTAGAACGTGCCGTTGACCTCGATGCTCGTCAGCTTGGATCCAGCATATTCAAGCTGCCGCTTCTTCGGCAGATCGTCCGGGTAAAAGGTGCCCTCCCAAGGCTCGAAGGTCCAGCCGCCGATGCCGGTTCTGATGGTGCCGGATTGGGTCATGTTTTCTCCAGATCGTCGTTTGCTCATCGCTAGGCTAAGCTTCCATCAAATCATGGAGCGAGAGATGGCGATCGCCAGCATACATGGTGCCGAGACCGAAACTCTCAGGAACTTCCGGGGCGCGTCGAGGCCGGTGAAGAGAGCGTGATGACGCGGGGGGCGAACCGATGGCCGAACCGGGCCGGCGTCCGTGACCCGTCCCGTCGGCACCTTGCGGAAAAGGTCGATGCGGTACACGCGGCCCGATCAAGATCTGTCATTCGTAAAACTCTTTCAGCCGACGGACGCCAGTTCGCGGCGGTGATCCTCGTCGCAGGCTTTCCGCAGCTCTTCGTCGCTTGTGACGAAAGCCGAACATTGCGTCGAGGCGTCGACGCGTGGCGACCGTGACCGTACTGTGTCGACATGACCGAGGTCTGTCGTGGCGTCGATCTGCTAGACCGTCTCGACGACGGCGGCACTGAGCCGGGACGGCCGTTCACGATCATGGGAAGGCAGACGGATGGAGGACGCGAGGCAGTCGCAGGCAAGGACCCAGGGCGGCGCATCGTTCACCGCGAACGCCGCCGCCCTCGTCGTCCAGGATCTGGCGCGCACGCTGCCCGGCGGACGGCGGCTCTTCGCAGGGCTCGAACTTGTCGGCGAAGCAGGCGAGATCATCGCGATCATTGGTGAATCCGGTGTCGGCAAGTCGACGCTGCTCAACATTCTCGCAGGGCTCGACGAGAGCCACTCGGGCGCTGTTCGGATCGGCGGTGTCGGCCTGTCCGGTCTGGACGAAGCGGGGCGCACGCGACTTCGCCGCGAGACCGTCGGTTTCGTTTTCCAGGCCTTTCACGTCCTACCCTATCTGACGCTCCGCCAGAACGTCGCCCTGCCGCTGGCACTGATCTCGGCCAAACGCGCAACGATCGAGGCGAAAGCCGATCGGATGCTCGCTGCCGTCGGGCTGGGTGATCGGGGTGACGGCTATGCCCGCGACCTGTCGGGTGGCGAGCTCCAGCGCGTCGCCATCGCTCGGGCGCTGGTCCACGACCCGGCGCTGATCCTCGCCGACGAGCCGACCGGCAATCTCGACCCGGAGACCGCGGCCACCGTTCTGGCGCTCTTCGCGGTCGCCGTGCGCGAGCGCAACGCCGCGGCCGTCATCGTCACTCATTCGCGCGATACCGCCCGCGTCGCCGATCGAATCCTGACGCTCACGCCGCACGGGCTCGTTGCCACGGAGCCCCTATGAGCGGTGGCTCCGATGTTCTCTTGGCGCGGCTTGCCCTGTTCTGGCTGATCGGCGGCGAGGCGAGGGCGCATCCGGCACGGTTCCTCGCCACCGCCGTCACCATCGCGATCGGCGTCGCCCTCGGTTTTGCCGTCCATCTCGTCAACGGCTCGGCGCTCGCCTCGTTCGGCGAGGCACTGCGCAGCGTCAACGGCACGGCCGATCTGACCATCCGGGCGGCGAGCCCGCTCGGCTTTGCCGAAACGCTCTATCCTGCCGCAATGAAGGCGGTGGGCGTCGGCGACGCCAGCCCGATCGTCAGCCTCGACTCCACGGCTTCGAAAACGCCGGCGGCCGCTGAGGATGAGGCGCCTGGCAATGGGGAGTCTGGAGCTGAAGATGCAAAGCCGGGCAAGACCGACGGCGCCGCGAGTGCCATGCCCGCCGCTGCGTCGCGCTTCACCCTGCTCGGCCTTGATGTCATACGCGCGGCCTCGGTGACGCCAAGCCTCATCGGCCTTCGTCCGAACGGACCGGACACCAGCCGCGCCGGCGTCTTCGACGGGGATGCACTCTTCCTCTCGCGCACTGCGCTCACGGCCGCCCGTGCGGCGATCGGCGACCGCCTGCAGGTGCGCGCCAACGGCCGGACCATCTCGCTGACCGTCGCCGGGACGCTCGCCGGCGTGCCGGACGGGCAAGCGATCGGCATCATGGATATCGCCGCCGCCCAGTGGCGCTTCGACCGGCTCGGGCGGCTCGACAGGCTGGACCTGAAAATTGTCGACGCCGCCCAGGCCCGGGGGAGTCTGGCCGGCATTCTTCCTGCCGATGCCGTTCTGGACAGCGGCGAGACACAAGCCACTCGGGGCAGCGCCCTGTCGCGGGCCTACCGGGTCAATCTCGATATGTTGGCACTGGTTGCGCTGCTCACCGGCGGGTTCCTGGTCTATTCGGCGCAGTCGCTCTCGGTCGCACGGCGCCTGCGCAGCTTCGCCCTGCTGCGCACGCTGGGCCTGGCACGCGGCGGGATCGTCGCGACGGTCGCGCTGGAAGGCCTTGCGATCGGCCTTTTGGGTTCGCTTGCCGGGCTGCTCGTCGGCTACGGCCTGGCCATCGCGGCGCTTCGGCTTCTCGGCGGCGATCTCGGCGCCGGCTATTTCCGCGGCGGCGATGCGTCGGTCACGTTTCAGCCGGTGGCCGCGATCGTCTTCTTCGCCCTTGGGCTCGCCGCGGCGTGCCTCGGCAGCGTGCTGCCGGCGCTCGCCGCCTCCAAGGCGGCGCCCGCTGCCGCTTTGAAGAACAGCGGTGACATGCTCGACCCGCGCGCCGCCATTCGCGTCTGGCCGGCGCTGGCGCTCATCGGTGCCGGGCTAGTCTCCTCGCTGTTGCCGGCGGTCGGGAGTTTGCCGCTGTTCGGATATGTCGGCATGGCGCTGCTTCTGGCCGGCGGCGTCGCCGGCGTTCCCTGGTTGGCGCGCCTGCTGCTCTCGGCCCTGGCGCGCCGTCGCATCGACGGTGTCGCACGGCAACTCGCCGTCCGCCACGTCCATGGCGCACCGAACGAGGCCGCGACGGCGCTGTGCGGCATCGTCGCGAGCACCGCGCTGATGATCGCCATGGCGACGATGGTGAGCAGCTTTCGTGGCGCAGTCGACGAATGGCTCGGGCAGATCCTCGCCTCCGATCTTTATCTGCGCACCGAGGCCGGCGCGAGTTTCGACCCAGCCCTGCAGGTGAAACTGACCGCCGTTCCCGGCGTCGGGCGGCTGGACTTCAGCCGGCAGATTCCACTGACCCTCGATCCGAGCCGGCCACCCGTCAGCCTGATCGCGCGGCCCATCGATCCCAAGGCACCCGAGCCGCCGCTCGTCCTAATCGCCAAGCGCGATGCCGCGCCGCTCGACGGGCCGCCCGTTTGGGTCTCCGAGCCGGCGGCAAGGCTTTACGGCTGGTCGCCGGGCGACTGGATCGCCCTGCCGATCGGCGGCTTTGAGGCGCGGTTCGCGGTGGCCGGCACCTGGCGCGATTATTCGCGGCAGGAGGGAGCGGTGACGATCCGCAGCGCCGACTACACGCGGCTGACCGGCGACGCGACGCGCAACGAGGCTGCGGTGATCCTCAAACCGGGCGCCGATCCGCAGGCCGTCGAGGTGGCGCTGCAGGCGGCGTTGCCCGATACGCTCCGTTCCTCGGTGACCATGGCGCGACCGGCCGAGCTGCGGCGTCTTGCGTTGGAACTCTTCGACCGTTCTTTCGCGGTCACCTATGTCCTGGAGGCGGTAGCGATCCTCGTCGGCCTTGCCGGTGTCGCCGCCACCATGTCGGCGCAGACCATCGCGCGGGTGCGCGAGTTCGGCATGCTGCGGCATCTGGGTGTCGAGAAACGGCAGATCATCACCATGCTCGGCATCGAGGGATCGATCCTCGGCGGCGTCGGCGCGGTGGCGGGCGTCGCGCTCGGCCTCGTCCTCAGCCAAGTGTTGATCCACGTGGTCAACCCGCAGTCCTTCAACTGGACGATGGAAACGTGCATTCCGTTCGCCACGATCGTTTCCGTCGTGGTCGCGCTCATCGCGGCAGCGGCCGTGACGGCGATCCTCTCGGCCCGGCGCGCCGCCCACATGAATGCCGTCATGGCGGTTCGGGAGGATTGGTGATGCGCAGCCTTAAAGCCCTTTGGGTCGTGATTGGTCTTTTGCTGACGGCAACAGGCATCGCGCGAGAGGCGGACTCGCCAACCGATCTGCCGGTTGACCCATCAGCCGGCGAGCAGCTCGTCCGAGCAACTGGCGCGGATGCCGCTGGGGAGGCCGACCGGAAGTCTGCAGCCGTCGCAACGCAAGTCGCCAATCCGATCGCCTATCCCATCGCGAAGCCCGGCGTCGTTCTATCGTTTCCCCACGATCACGGCGCCCACCCCGAGTTCCGGACCGAATGGTGGTACGTCACAGGCTGGCTGACCGTTGCGGAGGGCCCGAAGGCGGGCGAAAAGCTCGGTTTCCAGGTGACGTTCTTCCGCACTCGACCGGGCGTCGATGAGGCCAATCCCAGCCGTTTTACGCCGAGCCAGGTGCTGTTTGCCCACGCGGCGCTCTCCGATCCGTCGATCGGTCATCTTCTGCATGGCGAGCGCTCCGCACGCGAGGGCTTCGGCATCGCCGAGGCGGCAACGCACGACGCCGACGTCACGCTGCGTGACTGGCATTTTCGCCGGCGGGCGGACGGCACCTTCGTTACAGATGTCGTAACGCCCGAGTTCGGCTTGTCGCTGGCCTTCGACCCGACCCAAGCGGTGTTCGCCCAGGGCGAGGGCGGTTACAGCCGCAAGGGGCCAAGCCCCGAGGACGCCAGCGTCTATTATTCGCTGCCGTATCTCGCCGTCTCCGGCACGCTCGCCCGCAACGGAACGACGATGAACGTTACCGGCGAAGCTTGGCTCGACCGCGAATGGGCGTCGAGCTACCTTGCCCCCAACGCCGTCGGCTGGGACTGGACGGGGCTCAATCTGGACGACGGCAGCGCGCTGATGGCGTTCCGAATCCGTGGCACGCCCGATGGTATGGACAAGAAAACGTCCACAAGTTTGGACGGGACAGCGATCGACGGCACGGAAGCGAAAACGACAGAGGCCGCCGATGGGGAAGGGGCCGGTCGCGCCGGCGGCGTGAAAGACTCCGGCCCGAAACATAAAGCAGACGACGACACCGTCTGGGCCGGCGGCTCCTATCGTCGACCGAACGGCACGATCGTCCGGTTCCAGCCCGGCGATGTCTGCTTCGAGACGACCCGCACCTGGCGATCCCCGCGCACCGGCGCCGTCTACCCCGTCGAACAGCTGCTCACCGTCAAGTTGCCCGAGGGCGAACGGCGCTATCCCTTGACGCCGTTGTTTCCCGACCAGGAACTCAACGGACGAACCGGCGGCCTGCCGGTCTATTGGGAGGGCGCGGTCACAACCAAGGACGGCCATGGCTATCTCGAACTCACCGGCTACGCGTCGCGCCTGCGAATGTAAGAGCGAGCGACCCGTTCGGCATAAGGTTGTCACCCCGATCCGGGAAATACTTTGTTCTTTATGCGGATCGGGCACGGCTTGATTGGCGGGCCGCGACCGATAGTGATGAGCACTACTTTTTCGCTATAGCCCTACGATGATGGCTTCCTACGTTACCTTCTGCCAGAAAATACGTCTGGCATAGCTCGGTCGCCAAGCCGCCGGGAGCGCCTGCCCACCGGCAGCGCGGGATCGACCTATTGCGCCTGTTGACATTTCCGGCTTGTTAAGCATTGGAGCGTTACTGTATAAAGCGTTAACGTCCGGTCGGGCCGAGGCGATCGTCGGCCCGATGCTCACTTCCGCACGAATCGGCCAAAGGGTGGGTGATTTGCGTGGATCAGGCCGTAGCATCGAAGGCAAAAGTTCTATCGAATTTTGTTTGGCAAATTGCTGAAACCCTTCGAGGTGACTTCAAACAGTCGGAATATGGCAAGGTTATATTGCCTTTCGTCGTGTTGCGCCGTCTCGATTGCATCCTTGAACCTACCAAAGATGCCGTTCTGAAAGCCCATGCCGGATTGCCGCCCGGCATAGACGAGCAAACCCGCGACATGATGCCGTATGGCGCAGTCGGCGGCGGCATCCGCGTTTACAACACCAGCCCGCTGACATTCGCCAAAATCAGGGCGCAGAACCCGACCGACGTTCACAAGAACCTCATCGCCTACATCACGGCCTTCTCGGACTCGGTTCGGGATGTCTTTCTCGATAAATTCCTCTTCATGGATCAACTGAAGCGGCTCGCCGACGCCACCATTCTATGGAAGGTGTTCGAGCAGTTCGCCTCGCTCGACCTTCGGCCGAAAGCCGTCTCCACACTAGCGATGGGGTATCTGTTTGAAGACCTGATCCGTCGCTTCTCTGAAATTTCCAACGAAACCGCCGGCGAGCACTTCACGCCGCGCGAGGTGATCCGGCTGATCGTGGACCTCATCATCGTCAACGATGACGAGAAGCTCCGGGGTCAGGGGATCATCCGGCAGATTTACGACCCGGCGTGCGGCATGGGCGGAATGCTCGCGCTCGCCGAGGAAGCGCTGAAGGAGTTCAACCCTGACATCCGCGTCGAGCTTTTCGGTCAGGAGCTGAACGGCGAGTCCTTCGGCATCTGCAAGTCCGACATGCTGGTGACAGGTCACGACCCGGAAAACATCGCCTTCGGTAACACGCTGACGCAGGACGCCCACAAGGACCGGCGCTTTCACTACATGCTGTCCAATCCTCCCTATGGCGTGGATTGGAAAAAGTATCAGGAACCGATCCGGGAGGAGGCGGCGACCCTGGGCAAGGACGGCCGCTTCGGCGCAGGTCTGCCGCGCATCTCGGACGGCCAGCTTCTCTTTCTCCAGCACATGATTTCCAAGATGCGGGCCGACGAAGTAGGTTCGCGCATCGGCATCGTCATGAACGGCTCGCCGCTTTTCACCGGCGGGGCCGGTTCAGGCGAGAGCGAAATCCGCCGCTGGATGCTGGAAAACGACTGGGTCGAGGCCATCGTCGCGCTGCCGACCGACCTTTTCTACAACACCGGCATCCAAACCTATGTCTGGCTGCTGACCAACCGCAAGGAGCGGAAGCGGCGCGGCAAGGTCCAGCTGATCGACGCCTCGGGCGAACGGTTCTGGGCGCCCATGCGCAAAAGCCTCGGGTCCAAGCGGAGGGAAATCCGCGACGATGGGCGCGAGACCATTGCACATATTTTCCACGACATGGCGAACGGCGGCGGGCCGTGGAGCGCGGTGTCGAAGATTTTCGATGCCCGCGATTTCGGCTTCCGCGAGATCAGGGTGGAGCGCCCGCTCCGGCTGAATTTCCAATCCAGTCCCGAACGCATCGAGCGGCTGAAGCTCGCCAGCCGTTCCTGAAGCTGGACCTCGCCGACCAGGATGACGTGTTGAACGTCGTCGCCAATCGTCTGCCGACGACCCTGTTCAAGGAACGCCCCGCCTTCGAGGTTGCCTTGACCAAGGCGCTCAGGAGCGCGGGCGTGAAGATCGGCGCGCCGGCCAGGAAGGCGATCCTTTCCGCGCTGTCGGAGCGGGACGAGTCCGCAGCCATCTGCCTCAATGGCGACGGCAGGCCGGAGCCGGACCCGGAACTGCGCGACCATGAACTCGTGCCGCTCAAGGAGGACTGGAAGTGCTATGTCGCCCGCGAGGTGACGCCCTTCGTGCCGGACGCATGGGTGGACGAGATCTATAAGGATGTCGCCGACAAGGGCGTCGGCCGTGTCGGCTACGAGATCAATTTTAATCGCTACTTCTACCGCTATGTCGCGCCGCGCCCGCCGGCCGAGATCGACGCCGAGCTGAAGACGCTGGAAACGGACATCGCCAACCTCCTGAAGGAGGTGGCGGGATGACGACTTCCACACTGGCCCTCTGGCCGATGAAGGCCGCGCGTCGATTGGTGACGATCAGGTCCAGCAACGTCGATAAGATTGTGGAAGAGGGCGAGGAAATCATCCGCCTCTGCAACTATGTCGATGTTTACTACAACGATAAGATTACCGGCGATATTGAGTTCAGCGAAGGTTCGGCAAAGCCGCAGGAAATCACAAAATTCGGGCTTCGCACCGGTGACGTTGTCATCACGAAGGACAGCGAGACGCCGGATGATATCGCTGTTCCCGCACTTGTTGATTCAAGCGCGGAAGGAATTGTTTGCGGATACCATCTCGCAATATTGAGATCCAATCCTTCTGAAATCATTGGTCCATTTCTATTTTGGAGCCTGAAGGCAAAGCCGACTCGCGAAGCCTTTGGTCTCGCTGCCCAAGGGGTTACTCGCTACGGTCTGACGCTGAATGGCATCGGATCGGTCAATATCCCTGTTCCCGACCTCGCTACCCAAAAGGCCATTGCCGCCTTCCTAGACCGCGAAACCGCCCGCATCGACAAGCTGATCGCGAAGAAGGAGCGGCAGGTTGAGCTGCTGAACGCACACGTTGTTGCGGAAATATCTAAATTTATTGAAGATACCTTAAATCTGCTCGACCCTCCCGTTGCCTCCCTACGTCGTTTTATCATCAGCATGTGTGACGGTCCTTTTGGCTCTTCTCTGAAATCAGAACATTATTCTGATAGCGGCGTCCGCGTCATACGATTGCAAAACCTTGGCGCTGGTCGTTTTATTGATAATGACGCCGCCTTCATCCCAGAGTCCTACTATGAGGGTTTGGGAAATCATGACGTAGAGCCGGGTGATTTACTAATAGCTGGGTTAGGAGACCCGAAAAATCCTGTCGGCCGAGCCTGCGTCGCACCCGGCGATCTGGGACCGGCAATGGTTAAAGCCGATTGTTTTCGAGTCCGCCTTAATGAGAGGACGCTCCTTCATCAGTTTCTTGCTTGCTACATGAGTTCACCGAGAGGCGCGGAACTCATTGGGAGGGAGGCGAAAGGTGTCACTCGCGACCGGATAAATCTCTCGATTCTTGCGGGAATTCGGGTTCCCCTACTTCCTATCGGGGCGCAACAGCAGATTGCCCACAAAGCGCAAGCCGCAGGTCAAGCTGTCCGCAATGCGTCCACTGCAATACTGCGTTCTATAGAAATCCTCAGAGAGCATCGTGCCGCCCTCATCACGGCTGCCATCGCGGGCCAGATCGACATCCGCGAAAATCTGCCGGCCGTTACATCCACGTCAGATAGGGACAGGTTCCGCCTCGTCGTCGGAGCGGAGATCATCCACCGACTACCCGACAATCCGAAGCGCGCGCGAGTGAAGGTGCATAAGATCACCTACCTTGCCGAAACTCATGTCGGCATCGACCCGCTTCGGGGGAACTATCTCCGCGAGGCAGCGGGGCCGCTCGACCGCGCCTTGAGAGAGGAAGCGGAGCGTAGCCTTGAAGCCGCAGGCTACTATCGTGCCAATCAGACGGACGGGACTGGCACCGCCGTTACCTATACGCCGCTCGCGAAGGCTGGGCAGCACAAGGCCGAACTTATCACATTGTTAGGTTCCAAGGCCGAGGCGCTGCGCAGCCTTATCGCCATGCTCGCCGACCTTGACCGCCGCGCAACCGAAGCTGTCGCCACGCTCTACGCTGTCTGGAACGACGCCTTGATTGACGGCGAAACACCTGACGACGCTGTGATCATCAACGGTGTGCTGCACGAGTGGCACAGAGAGAAGGGCGAGAAGTTCACTGCCGCCGACCTGACAACGTGGCTTGCGTGGATGAGGCGCCACAACCTCATTCCGCGCGGCCATGGTCCGAGAACAACGCCCACCATGACGCCGAGGCTTTTGTGATGGGTACGGCTTCCAACGCCCAAAGCAAAGACGCGATTATCCGTCCGCTCTTCGAGCCGATGGACGAAAAGCATGAGCGGCCCGACGAGTGGAGCGGTCCGCTTGGTTTCTTGATCGGGGGCTTTGCGCGTCCATCGATGCAAGCTGAACGCGACGGCGCTCTTGCCGAGCAGTATTTTGCGGCGGCGGAAGCGCTGATCGACTCCATCCTTGACCGGCGCGTCGCGGATTATCAGGTCGCGAACGCAGCGCTGTTTCTCTATCGGCACTCTTTCGAGCTTCTTCTGAAGTCAGGACTTCCGCCCAAAGCCCGCGCCGAGAAGGATATCCATGACCTCGGCAAACTCGCCCGCAGCTACGCGCATCACAAGCAGCAAGCCGATGAAACAGTGCCGCCTTGGATCATCAAGCGCTGCGACGAGTTGGCGGCAATCGATCCGGGATCGGAGGCGTTTCGCTATGGCGAGTACGGTACGCCGAAGGCCAAGGACGGCAAGCCGATCATCGACGAAATACATGTCGATCTACCGCATCTGAAGGCCGCAATGGCGGCGCTAAACGCCGCACTTGTGGAGAAAAATTGGCTGATCCGCATGGCAAGGGGAGATCGGCCATGAAGTACGAACAGCGATCGACCGCTCACCCCTATGCCAAGGGCTTTTCCGAAGACATCCTCCACCGAGAAGAGGTGCTGGAGGTCCATCTGTGCAAAGCGTTGATGGAACGCCACGGCTATCGTCCCCGCCAGCCCGAGGACTATGACCGCGCCTCCGCTTTCGACAAGACCCTCGTGATCGAGTTCGTCAAAGCGACGCAACCCGACGAATGGGCGAAGCTGGAAGGCCATTACGGTCCTTCCGCCGAAGCCGAGTTCTCGGTCTGAAGCTGGTTCCGAACCTGAAATTCTTCCTCGCGGCGTTCAAGCCGGCGTCCGGCGTCAACCCGTTCCTGGTAAGGCTGTTCGAGAGCAATATCCTCAGCGTCATCAATCAGCTTCGCTACAGCGCGAAGAACGAGAACGCCATCGACGTGGGGCTTTTCGTCAACGGCCTGCCCGTGGCGACGCTGGAACTGAAGAATACGCTGACCGGCCAGAATTTCCGTCATGCCGAGCGCCAGTATCGTCATGACCGGGCGCCCGCCAATGAGCCGCTGCTAACGTTCAAGCGAGGGGCCTTGGTCCATTTCGCAGTGGATCAGGACAACGTGTCCATGACCACCCGCCTCCAGAACGGAAAGACCCGGTTCCTTCCCTTCAATCGCGGGCATGACGGCGGCGCAGGCAACCCGGATATCGAAGGGGAGCTTCGCGTCGCCTATCTCTGGGCCGACCAGCCCGAAGGGCGGGCGATTTTCTCCCGCGACATCCTTCTCGACATCATCGGGCGATTTCTCCACGTCGACGGCACGAACGGCAAGGAAGCGCTGATCTTTCCGCGTTTCCATCAGATCGACGCGGTTCTGAAGATGCTGGCCCATGCCCGCGTCAACGGCAGCGGCAACAACTATCTGATCCATCACTCGGCGGGATCAGGAAAATCCAATACGATCGCCTGGACGGCGCATCGGCTGGTGACGTTGCACGATCTGTCTGACCAGCCAATTTTCGATACCGCGATCGTGGTGACGGATCGTGTCGTTCTCGACCGCCAGCTTCAGAATACTATTGCCCAGTTCGAGCAGACGCCCGGCGTCGTCCGCAAGATCGATGGAACCTCACGGCAGTTTAAGGCGGCGATCGAGGGGCAGGCGAAGATTATCATCACCACGATCCAGAAGTTTTCGACTGAGCATCTTCGCGTCATCAGTGGACAGGGAACGCGGCGGTTCGCCGTGCTGATCGACGAGGCGCATGGCTCTCAGTCCGGCAAGAGCGCCCAGGCGTTGAGCGACGCCCTCAGCCGTGACGAACAGGCCGGGACGCCCGACGAGATCGAAGACCTTATCGCGGAATACCAACGCCAACGCGGGCCGCAGGCGAACATCAGTTACTTCGCCTTCACGGCGACGCCCCACAACGTCACGCTTGAGCGTTTCGGCACGGTGGGCGCCGGTGGCCTGCCGCATCCGTTTCACCTCTATTCTATGCGGCAGGCGATCGAGGAGGGCTTCATCCTCGACGTGCTTCAGAACTACATGACCTACAAGGCGTATTACGCCCTGGAAAAGACGATCGACGACGACCCGGAACTGGATACGCGACGTGCGCAACGGAAAGTCGCGCGGTTCGCGGCCCTGCACCCGACCGCCTTGAGCCAGAAGGTCGAGGTGATGGTCGAGCATTTCCAGCGCCATCTCAGACCGGAACTGGACGGCCAGGCGAAGGCCATGATCGTGACCTCAAGCCGGGAAAGCGCCCTTCGCTATTATTTCGCGCTCAAGACCTACATCGAGGACAAGGGATATCGCGACCTCAAGGCGCTCGTCGCCTTCTCCGGCGAGTTGCACGTTGACGGCAATACCTACACCGAGGCCGAGTTGAACGGCTTCAGCGAAGGCGAGTTGCCCAAGCGCTTCGATACTCCGGAATATCAAATCCTCATCGTCGCGGAGAAATATCAGACCGGCTTTGACCAGCCGAAATTATCCGGGATGTATATCGACAAGAAGCTGGCGGGGTTGCAGGCCGTCCAGACCCTGTCGCGGCTGAACAGAATTTACCAGGGCAAGGAGCGAACCTTCATCCTCGATTTCCAGAACACGACGGATGATATCAAGGAAGCGTTTTGCCCCTTCTATGAGGTGTCCAGCCTCGAAGCCGTTTCCGACAAGAACCAGATCTATCAGTTGGAAACGCGTATCCGCACATTCGGCTATCTCGACAGCAGCGAGATCGAGCGATTTGCCGCGACTTTCTTTAAGGGAACGCTGTCCACACAGGACCGCGTGACGCTGGAATCCCTGGTTCGCAACGCCGTAGCGCGCTTTGAAGCCGAGGATGACGACGGCCAGAAGGAAGAGTTCCGGCAGCTTTTGAGAAGCTACAAGCGGTTCTACAGCTTCGTCGCGCAAATCGTCCGGCTGGGAGATACCAGCTTGGAAAAGCTCTATGCCTACACCGATTGGCTGGACCGGATGTTGCCCAATCGGGAACGGCCGCCGGAAGTCGAGATCATGGATGAAATGCTGCGCCTGCGCGCCTTCCGCGTTCAACAGAAAGAAGCTGGCTCCGCGTCGCTTGCAGCGGGCGACACCTTACCGCTCACCGCGATCAGCGAATTTGGGGCCAAACCCTATACTGAAGATGAGGCAAAGGCGCTTTCAGAGATTGTCCGCTCCTTCAACGACCGGCACGGGACACAGTTCACCGAAGAGGATTTCATCCGCCTCGAACAGGTGAAGCGCAAGGCGCTCGATGAGGAAATGGCGGCGGTGTTGCGGAACAATCCGCCGGATGTCTCCCGCCCGACCTTCGTGCGTCGCCTCCTTGAAGAGACGATCAAGCAATATCAGCGCGACAGCAGCCTTCAAAGCATCATCATGACGAACGCGGAAGATCGCGATCGCATCTTCAACCACCTCTTCAGCCGGGCCTTGCGCGAGGTGCGCGAAACGCGAACTTCGTGATCCAGGTCACGCTTGCGCGGCTCCGCCGCGCGATGGAGGGCAGCGCTGCGATATGTGGGGCTCCGCGCCGCCCGCCATCGATCATGCCCGATCCTGCTGCGGTTGAGTTTTGTCATGCGCGCCTGCTTGTCTTTCTGCCTCGAATCCCATCTTTCGGAGTTTAGTCCATACATCGTGCGCGTGTTCTCCGCCTTCGCTCTTGAGCTTTTCGGCCATCCAGATCATCGCGCCGTAGATCATGGCCGGATCATCGCCGGTCAGGTCCACGATGCCCGCCTTGACGACGAGGCCGCCGAGTTCGATCAGGTGCCGGGTGCGTTTGCGGCGCTCGACCTGCCAGCTTCGCATGTCATGCCGCGCCCGTGCTGCCTGATGGCGATTGCGCGCTGCCCTGTTGCGTTTGAGCGCCGCCAGTGTCGCGGTCAGTTGCTTTTGCAGATCGCCGCGATTTGCTTCGAAAGAACGCGGCCCCTCGCTTGGCCCATGCCTCCCGCTTTCCGGCATCGGTGGTTTCCGCCAGCACGATCAGCGCACCGGCCAGTTCATCGGTGGTGAGTGCGTCGGCTCCGATGGCGATGACCAGTTCGCCCAACTGCTGCACCTTGCGGTTTTTCAGTTCCCGCGCCTTGTCCTCCAGCGCTTTCAGTTCGGCGTCATAGTCCCGTGGCTTGCGCATCATCATCTCCATAAGCTGTTGATGGAGCGATGATAGTTGAGCGTCTGCCGGAATGCTGTAATGTCGCCAGGACGGCGTGGCACGGCGCGGTCCATCCCGAGAAATTCATTTTGAGGGCGCGCTTATACGTCGTTCCGACGTGCGCTTTGCCGTGCCAATGCTTGATCGCGATGGCGATCTATCATCTTCACGTCAAGGTCATTGGCCGCAAGGCCGGCTCCAGCGCGGTGGCGTCCGCCGCCGACCGCTCGGCGTCGCGGCTTCGCGACGAACGCATCGACCGCGTGCAGGACTTTTCCGCCAAGCGCGGCGTCGTCCATTCCGAGGTGCTGTTGCCCGACAACGCTCCCGAGCATCTTGGCGACCGCGAACGGCTCTGGAACGATGTTGAAGCCTTCGAGGTTCGCAAGGACGCCCAGCTTGCCCGCGAGGTGGAGTTCGCAATCCCGCGAGAGATGTCACAGGCCCAGAGCATCGAGCTTGCCCGCGACTTCGCGCAGTCGGAATTTGTCGATCAGGGAATGATTGCCGATCTCAATGTGCATTGGGATATCGGCGAGGACGGCATGCCGAAGCCCCATGCCCATGTCATGCTCACCATGCGCGCCGTGGATGAGAACGGCTTCGGTCAGAAGGTCCGGGACTGGAACCGCACGGAGATGGTCGAGTGCTGGCGGGAGCGCTGGGCCGAGCATGTCAACGAGCGCCTTGCCGAACTCGACATTGACGCGCGCATCGACCATCGCAGCCGTGAAGCGCAGGGCATAGGACTGGAACCGCAAAGTCAGATCGGCGCGCCCGCGCAACGCATCGAGGGCGAAGGGATCGAGGCTGCCGACCGCGCGGAGCTTCACCGCGAGATCGCCCACAACAATGGCGACAGGATCATCGCCGATCCTTCCGTCGCCTTGGACGCGATCACGCAGCAGCAATCGACCTTCACGCGCCGCGACATGGCGATGTTCGCGCATCGGCACAGTGACGGGATGGAGCAGTTCAACGAGGTGATGGGCGCTTTGCGCCGTTCTCCCGATCTGGTCGAATTGGGCAAGGACGGGCGCGGCGAGAACCGCTTCACCACCCGCGAGATGATCGAGGCGGAACAGCGCCTTCACCGTGCGGCGGAACTTATGGCAGAGAAGGAGCGCCACGCGGTCAGTGACAGGGACCGCGAAGCCGCTTTGACCCAAGCCGAACAGCGCGGCCTTGTCCTGTCCGGCGAGCAGGCCGATGCGCTGGCACATGTCACGGACGGGCGTGATCTTGGCATTGTCGTCGGCTATGCCGGGGCGGGAAAGAGCGCGATGCTCGGCGTGGCGCGAGAGGCTTGGGAAACGTCGAGCTACGAGGTTCGCGGTGTCGCCCTGTCCGGCATCGCCGCCGAGAATCTGGAAATCGGATCGGGCATAGCGTCACGCACCATCGCCAGCATGGAGCATGGCTGGGGACAGGGCCGCGACATGCTCAGCGCCCGCGATGTGCTTATCATTGACGAGGCGGGCATGGTCGGTACGCGCCAGTTGGAGCGCGTGCTGTCCCATGCCGCCGAGGCTGGTGCGAAGGTCGTGCTGGTCGGCGACCCGCAGCAGCTACAATCCATTGAAGCGGGCGCGGCCTTCCGCTCGATCCACGAGCGTCATGGTGGCGCGGAAATCGGCGAGGTGCGCCGTCAGCGCGAGGACTGGCAGCGCGCGGCCACGCGCGATCTGGCGACCGGCAGGACCGGCGCGGCGATCCAAGCCTATGATGCTAACGGCATGGTGCATGAGGCCGCGACCCGCCATCAGTCCCGCGACGATCTGATCGACCGCTGGGACCGTGACCGGCAGGCAGCGCCGGACCAGAGCCGTATCATCCTCACCCACACCAATGCCGAGGTGCGCGCCTTGAATGAGGGCGCGCGGGAGCGGATGCAGGCTGCGGGCGATCTGGACATTGACGTGCGCGTCACGGTCGAGCGGGGCGAACGCAGTTATGCCGCTGGGGATCACGTCATGTTCCTGCAAAACGAGCGTGGGCTTGGCGTGAAGAACGGAACGCTCGGCACTATTGAACAGGTCAGCGCGCAGGGCATGACGGTGGATCGCACCCACGTTCTGGCGACACCGGGCATGGACGCGCATGGCAGCTATGTCGCCCTGTCGCGTCACCGCGATGGCATGGATTTGCATTACGGCCGCGATGACTTCGCCACACAGGACCGGCTCACCCATGCCTTGTCGCGCGACCGGGCCAAGGACATGGCCTCGGATTATGAACAACTTGATCCTGCGCAGGATTATGCCGAACGGCGCGGCATCACCTTCCGCGCTCGTGTCGCCGAGATCGTGCGCAAGCTCGTACCGGAAAAGGTTCGGGGCATGTTCGACGGCCTGCACCTGCCCGTCGATGGCGGACAGAGGCCGGAACGAGCAGCGCCGGACAGGAAGGTTGCGGAAGGCCCGGAAACGGTATTACGCCAAGCCCGCACCGGGGCGCTCGTGCGCCATGCGCAGGCGGTGGACGCGATCCTCGCAACCGGGAATACGGAGGGCAAGGGCAGTCCCGAGCAGATGCGCGAACTGGCCGACGCCCGCAAAGCCTTCGAGGACGTGCGGCCTCATGGCTGGCGCGATGCCGAGGCCGCCTATGTCAAGAATCCGGAGCTTGTCTGCGAGACGGCTGGCGGCCAGGTCAACCGCACCATCCGCGCCCTCCAGCTCGAAACCGAAATCCGCACCGATCCCAACCGCCGCGCGGATCGTTTTGTGGAACGCTGGCACAAGCTCGACAAGACCAGCCAGCGCCAATATCAGACGGGCGACATGTCCGGCTACCAATCCATGCGCTCGGCGATGGGCGACATGGCAAAGAGCCTCGAACGTGATCCGCAGATGGAATCCATCCTTGCTGGCCGCAAGAAAGACCTCGGCATCGGAATCGAATTAGGCCGCAGTCTCAGTCAGGAACTTGCCTTCAATCATGGTCTTGGCCTCGGCAGAGGTCGAAGCATAGGACTTTAGAACCATCCTATTTACCGCCGCCTCTACGCCATTGTACTACAACGATAAAAATACTCTTGCGCGCCTGTGATTGTCTGTCCTGTCTGGTCTCAACACCCGTCAGAAACAGCCAGCAGGAGGCAGCGCTGCCATGCGCCAACCAGATCGTATCATCCGCCTGAACACCGTCCTCGCGCGGACGGGCCTCTCCCGCTCAACCATCTACCGCAAGATCGCCGAGGGCACATTCCCGGCCCAGATCAAGATCAGCGTCAACGGCGCGGGATGGCGCGAGTCCGACCTTAACCGATGGATCGCCAACCCTGTCACGTGGCGACCCCGGAGCGAGTTCGACTTCGATGACTTTTGATCGCTCGGACGGTGATGGCCCCGACAGAGCGCCCCGTTCCCGACGTGTCAGGCCCCCCACGGCATCCGACCAGCTTGAGGCGCTGCTTGGTTATCCGTGGCCGTTTCCCGGCAGGCCGCCCAAACATGACCTGTCCACATGGACCGTCACCGATGACTGGCCCGATCCTGTTCCTGTCACGGAAGCCGAAATCGTCGTGTTTGAGCGATGGTTCGGCGACCTGTTCGATGAACTCTTTGGCTCATCCAATTCTTGATAAATCCGGCAATATGCCGTATATGACCGAGGAAAGGAGATCAGCCATGCCCAGACCCGCAAGTGAAATCGAAACTGCCCGCCTTGAGGCGCGCGTCCCTGTCAACGTCTATGAGCAGATGCAACGCGCCGCCCGCCTACGCGGTATGACGCTGACCGGCTACCTCATCGCCACGGCGGGCGAGGATGCCCGTCGCACGGTCGAGGAGGCTGACGTGCTGCGTCTGGCTGCCGAGGATCAGGTGCGCTTTGCCAAGGCGCTGATCGATCCGCCCGCGCCCAATGACCGTCTGGCTCGCGCCGCCAAGCGTCACGCCGACCTGATCGCGCCTCGGTGAGTGCAAGGTTTGCGATAGAGGCGCTTTCCAAAGCCCACCCGCGCAAGGCGTTCTCTTGCGGTAACGAACGGATCGACCGCTATTTTCGCGAGGCGGTCACACAGGACATCAAGCGTCGATACGCGACCTGCTTTGTCGCCAGAGACCTTGAGACCGACCGGATAGCGGGCTTCTATACGCTTTCATCGAGCAATGTGCCGCTTATGGCCGTGCCCGAACCGCTGGCGAGCCGGTTACCCCGTTATCCGACTGTCCCGGCAGTGCTTATCGGCTGGCTCGGGCGCGATCAGTCCTATGGGGGCCTTGGACTCGGCGAAGCGCTGCTGTTTGACGCGATCAAGACGGTCACTGAGGCGCCGATAGGCGCGCATGCCATATTCGCCGATGCCATCGACGAAAAAGCCGCAGCCTTCTACGCGGCCTTCGGGTTCACAGCGCTGATTAATCAATCAAATACGCTCTACCTTCCTGTTGCGACGGCGCAGCGCCTTTTGTCGGGAGAAACGCCATGACTCTTCGAGCGATGGCAAATCTCAGCCTCGTGTAATGCAGCGCGCCGCTCTCTATCTGCGTGTCTCGACGGCGCGTCAGGCCGAGCATGATGTTTCCATTCCCGACCAGAAGCGGCAGGGCAAGGCTTATTGTGAGTCGCGCGGGCTACAACTGGTCGAGACATTCGTGGAACCCGGTGCGTCCGCGACCAATGACCGCCGCCCGGAGTTCCAGCGGATGATCGAGGCGGGCACGTTCAAACCCGCGCCTTTCGATGTGGTCGTGGTTCACAGCTTCTCGCGATTCTTCCGCGATCATTTCGAGCTGGAGTTCTATGTCCGCAAGCTGGCGAAGAACGGCGTCAGGCTCGTCTCCATCACGCAGGAGATGGGGGACGACCCCATGCACGTCATGATGCGGCAGATCATGGCGCTGTTCGATGAATACCAATCCAAGGAAAACGCCAAGCACGTCATACGAGCCTTGAAGGAGAATGCCCGGCAAGGCTTCTGGAATGGTTCGCTTCCCCCTATCGGCTATCGCACCGTCGCCGCCGAGCAGCGCGGCGCGAAGGTCAAGAAGAAGCTGGAAATCGACCCGCTGCATGCCGACACGGTGCGGCTGATCTATCGGCTGGCCCTCTTTGGCGACGGCACATGCGGTCAGATGGGCGTCAAGAAAATCGTCAGCTACCTGAACAGCCGTCGCATCTTTACCCGCGACGGCGGGCGCTGGGGCATCGGGCAGGTCCACCGCATCCTGACCCGCAAGACCTATGTGGGCGAGCATGAGTTCAACAAGCGCAGCAAGACCAAGGAATTGAAGCCGGTCAGCGAGATCGTTGTCGTTCCGGTTCCGCCGATCATCGACCGCGAGACCTTCGATGCGGTGCAGGCGCTGCTCAAAGCCCGCAATCCCAAAGTCATGCCTGCCCGCGTCATCAGCGGCCCGACGATGCTCACCGGCTTGATCCATTGCGCCAAGTGCGGCGGGGCCATGACCATCCGCACGGGCAAGGGCGGTCGCTACCGTTATTACGCCTGCTCGATGAAGGCGCGGCAGGGGCCGACCGCCTGCGAAGGCATGGCCGTGCCGATGGACAAGCTGGACGATCTGGTCGTCAATCATCTTGAGAAGCAGTTGCTCCAACCCGAGCGGCTGGAAACCATCCTTGCCGCCGCTCTGGACCGCAGGGAGGAACACGCCGAGCGCCGTCGCGAGCATATCGGCGAACTCAACAAGCGTTCGGCGGAATCAGAACTGCGCCTCAAGCGGCTTTACGATGCCATCGAGTCAGGCGTGGCCGATCTGGACGACCCCGCCCTGAAAGACCGCATCAACGGCCTCAAGGCCATTCGCGATCAGGCCAAGGCCGATGCGGACAGGGCGCAGGCCATGCTCCAGAACTCGGGGCGGAAGGCCGTGACGCCGGAAATGCTGCACAAGTTCGCCAACACAGCACGTCAGCTTATGCGGCTCGAAAGCGGCAGCTACCGCCGCGACCATCTGCGTGCGCTCGCTCAGCGCGTCGAGGTCGATACCGGGGAAGTCAGGATCATGGGATCGAAGTCCCGGCTGCTTCAGACGCTTGTGGCGGGCAGTGGCGTAAACGCGGTGCCCACTCAAGGACTGAAGTGGCGGATGGGGTGGGATTCGAACCCACGAGGCGGTTTCCCGCCCGCCGGTTTTCAAGACCGGTGCCTTCAACCGCTCGGCCACCCATCCGGCTGTGATCGATTAAATCGAGTGCGCGGCGGGTGCAAGGGCGTTTCGTTCGGCTCGAGAGGGGGACAGGACGCTCTAGGCCGCGGCAGGGGTTTGCTGGCGCATGTCATGTCGACCTGTAGGCTTGGAAGGGTGCCGGTCGCAAATAGGGCAGGTCGGAAAGGTGTTAAATTCGTGGTCGAGCGGTGCAACTCGATCTGAATGCGGCGTCGACGTCTCGAACATCGGCGTATGTGTCGCCAGACTCGGCCTAATCCCGTAGCTATATGCATATCAGGCTGTCCGCACGCGAAAGCTGGCTGTATCAAGCTTCGTATATCAACGACTTTAAGCTGTAGAAGCGTGCTCGCGAGCCCAGGCGTGCCGCTCGTCGAAGCAACCGATAAGACGTTCCATCGCGTCTTGACTGTTCGCACTCGCGCCCAATCAAAACTTCCAACGAGCGTCTCGCGATCCGGGGACCGGCAATCGTTCCGATTGCCTTGGCGTATCGGCGGTTCTAGGGTGCAGGAATGGTGAAGGCGGGCGGTGCTGGGGAGCATGGCGGCCAAGCTTGCGGAGATGGGCGTCCTGGCGGCTCGTCGTATTTGGGGGGACAATTCATGTCGAACGCCGGAAAGACGCGTTTTCGCGCGGCATCCGCCTGCACGCTGTTGGTCGGTGCGGGCCTTGCGCTGGGCGGCTGCCAGGGTGGCGCTTCACCGCTGGAAGAGGTCGCCGATCTCGGCACGCCGGTGCAGTTCGATTCCCAGACGTTCGGCGTTCCCGTGTCGCCTCGCGTGACGTATGCGATGTCGGTGCGCAAGGGCGGCGGGCGATCAAAGGTCGGCAAACCCTACAAGGTGCGGGGCCAATGGTATTATCCCAAGGACGTGCCGGGCTATTCGAAGACCGGCAAGGCCTCGTGGTACGGGCCGAATTTCCATGGCAGGCTGACCGCCAATGGCGAGACCTACGACATGCATGCGCTGTCGGCTGCCCATAAGACCTTTCCGCTGCCCTCCTACGCGATGGTCACGAGTTTGAAGACCGGCAGCCATGTGATGGTTCGGGTCAACGACCGCGGCCCCTACGCCCATGGCCGAGAGATCGACGTGTCGTCGAAGGTCGCAGATCTTCTCGGCTTCAAGAGCGATGGCACCGCCGATGTGCGCGTCGACTATGTCGCAAGGGCTCCCGTCGATGGCGACGACACCAAGTTGCTGATGGCGAGCTACCGTCCGGGCGGAGCCTCCGGCAATGACGACAGCATCATGGTCGCGGCGGCGTTCGATACGACGCGTTCAGGCACGCCGGCGGCGGCGCTGACGAACGCGGGCGACCCGGTCGCGGGCCTGCCTGGCGTCGTGCGTGCGGACGCCATTCCTGTTTCGCGCGAGCCGGACTATTCGGCATCCTATGCCGCAGGGCCTGCAACCAACGGTGTCGTCGCAGCGCTCGCATCGGTCGGGAACGGCGAACCGGAGCGCATCGCGCTTGGTCTCGTCACCGGCAAAACGCTTCGGAAGGTTCGAAGTGTAGCCTTCGGCCATGGCCGGCTTCTCGAAGAGGCCGTGCCGGGCACCAATGCGATCTCGGCAACGCTCGTCGTTGCCCGCGGCGGCGACAGCGACGGGCTGCTCGAACGCTTCTGGCAGGTCGGTGCCGCCGAGGCGTTCGTCATTCGCGACTAAGCGGGTTCATCGGGCGCTCTCGCGCGATCGTAAGCCCGCCCGTGTTCACCGCGCTGTTGCGGTGCGGTCCCGTTTGCGCGCATGAAGGGCAGTGATCCTCAAACCCGCAGGGCCTGCGATGCTCGACGAAACATTGCGCCAACGCCAAGCCATACCGGTCGAATCCTCGAGCACGGTGGGCGCAACCGAAGCCCGCAGCCCGCATGCACCCGGCGAAAGAGACGACGCGCGCGGTGGCAAGGCGGGCGACGCCGCAGATATGCCGCAGGTTCGGTCCGGGGCTGGCGAGCACGCTGGCGAGGGCGGTGACGGCGCCGACGGCAGCCACCCGCTCTTTCACCATGCGCCCGGTTCCGTTGGCTTCAAGAAGCTCCGCAAACGCCTGTTGCGTGAAATGCGCGAGACGATCGCGGTAAACGGCATGGTGCGGCCCGGCGCGCGTTGGCTGGTCGGAATCTCCGGCGGCAAGGACTCCTATGCCCTCCTAGCGCTGCTTCTCGATCTCAAGCACCGCGGCCTGTTGCCGGTCGATCTCCTCGCGTGCAATCTCGACCAGGGCCAGCCGAACTTTCCCAAGCACGTGCTGCCGGAGTTCCTGACGCGTTTCGACATTGCGCACCGCATCGAATATCGCGACACCTATTCGGTCGTGACCGAGAAGGTGCCGGCGAACGCCACCTACTGCGCCCTCTGCTCGCGCCTGCGGCGCGGCAATCTTTACCGCATCGCCCGGGAAGAAGGCTGCGAAGCGCTGGTGCTCGGCCATCACCGCGACGATTGCCTGGAAACCTTCTTCATGAACCTCTTCCATGGCGGGCGGCTGTCGGCGATGCCGGGCAAGCTCCTCAACGACGAGCGTGACCTGATGGTGCTGCGGCCGCTGATCGCTTCGGCCGAGGAGGACATCGCGAAGTTCTCGGCGGCGATGCGGTTTCCGATCATTCCCTGCGACCTCTGCGGCAGTCAGGACGGCTTGCAGCGTAATCTCACCAAGTCGATGCTCGCCGAGATGGAGCAGCGCTTTCCGGGCCGCAAGCAGGTGATGATGCGGGCGCTCGCCAATCTGAGGCCCGGCCATCTTCTCGATCCCGCCGTCTTCGACTTTGCCGTGCTCACGCCGGTCGCCAGGACAATCCAAGATTTCGAAAGCTGAGCCCATGGCGAACCCCGTCGACATCGACCGCCTTGCCGCGATCCTGCGCGAGGCGGCGATCACCGAGATCATGCCGCGCTTCCGCAATCTGTCTGACGGCGACGTGCGTCAGAAGACCTCGCCGACCGATCTGGTCACCAAAGGCGACGAGGCGGCCGAACGCCTGATTGCTGCCGAATGCCGCAGGCTGTGGCCGCAGGCGCTTTTCATCGGCGAGGAATCGGTGGCGGCGGACAAATCATTGCTCGAGAAGCTCGACGAGGCCGATTTCGCCATCGTCGTCGATCCGATCGACGGCACGGCCAATTTCGCCGCCGGCCTGCCGCTCTTCGGGGTGATGGCCGCGGTGGTCTTCCAGGGCGAGACCGTCGGCGGAATGATCTACGACCCGGTCGGCGACGATCTGATGGTGGCTGAACTCGGGGCCGGGGCGTTCCAGAAAACCAAAACCGGCGAGAGCCGCCGAATGACGACCGCCGACGGCGTGCCGCTCGACCAGTCGATCGGCTGCATCAGCACCACCCATTGTTCGCCGGCGGAGCGCGCTGCGATCATGTCGCGGCTAACCGCACTCAAGATCGCCGCGAACTACCGCAATGCCGGACACGAATACCGCTTGCTCGCCTCGGGCGGCGCACATGTCGCGCTCTATTCAATGGTGATGCCCTGGGATCATCTGCCGGGCACGCTGCTGGTCACCGAGGCGGGCGGCCATGTGGCGATGAGCGACGGCTCGCCTTATGCAGCCACGGTTCGGACCGGCACGCTGCTTTCGGCTTGCAATGCGGATGTCTGGCATGCCGCACGCAACGCGCTCTTGTCGCAGGATTGATCTGGCGTTGCGCTGGCTCGATGCGAGAGGACGGAAAAGCGCCAGGAGGTTCCGACGCTCTTTTGTCCTTGGCTATTCCGCGGGGGCTATTCCGCCGGACTCTTTGAAAAGACATCGTTCGGACGCGGCGGAGGGGGGGCATTGCGCGATTCGAACAGTCGACCTTCGGCCAACATCACGCAGCCGAGCGCGCCGAGTGACAGGATGATGAAGCCGATCAGCATCGGAATCACCGTACCGTCGTAGAAATAGCCGATGATCGCGCCGAAGATGCCGCCACCGAACGTCTGCATGAATCCGAGCACCGAAGACGCGGTGCCGGCGACATGGCCGAGCGGGTCCATCGCCAGCGCGTTGAAATTCGCGCCGATGAAGCCGAACAGGCAGAACAGCAGCGTCATCGCCACGATGAAGAACCACAGCGGCGCGGCGCCCCCCATCGACCAGGCCACGGCCACGTGGATGCCCGCGATCACCAGGAAGCCGACCAGCGCGCCGTGCGAAAGCTTGCGCATGCCGAAGGTCTCGACGAGCCGCGAGTTGAGGAACGAGGCGGCGGCCATGAAGACGGCGGTGGCCGAGAAGGCCAGGGTGAAGAGCGGCCCGAGGCCGTAGACCTCGGTGTAGAGCTGTTCGGCCTGGTTGATGAAGCCGAAGAGCACGCCGAAGACCAGCGCCGTCGCGATCGTGTAGCCGAAGGCGATGCGGTTGGTCAGGACGATGCGGAAGGCCTCGGCGACGCGCTTCACCGTCAGTTCGCGCCGGTCTTCGGGATGCAGTGTCTCGGGCAGGCGGATTGCCGCCCACAACGACACGCAGAGGCCGAACAGGCCGGTGACGATGAACACCTCGCGCCAGTTGCCGAAGACCATGATCGCCTGGCCGATATTCGGCGCGATGACCGGCACGGTCATGAACACCATCATCACCAGCGACATGACGCTCGCCATGCGGCGTCCGCCGAATGTGTCGCGCACGACCGAGACCGCAATGACGCGAGTCGCGGCCGCACCGATTCCCTGGATCAGGCGAAACGCAAGAAGCGCCGTGAAGGTCGGCGAGAAGGCGCCGGCGATCGTGGCAACCATGTAGATGGACAAGCCGACCATCAACACGGGCCGACGTCCGAAGCGGTCGGACAGCGGACCGTAGACGAGCTGCGCGCCGCCGAAGCCGAGAATGTAGGCGGTGATGACCAACTGGCGCTGATTGGGATCGGCGACGGCAAGGGTTTTGCCCATCTCCTGCAACGCGGGAATGAACACGTCGATCGCCGCGGCGTTCATCGCCATCAGCGACGCGACCATGATCACCAGTTCCCAATAGGGAAGCTTGTTCGCGGCGGGCGTGCGCGCGGCGTCGGACATGATTCGGCCTTTCGAGTGGAAGCCGGAATTTATCCCGCACTGCAAAAAATGCAAGACGTGCTTACGATCGGAAAGCGATTTCGCGAGTTTGTGTCGGGCTCGGCCGCTGAAAGCACAACGGCCCGAGCGTCAGATACGCACGGGCCGCACAGTTTGATGTCGACCGCCTTTGAGGCGACGAAGGACGAAAGGCCCCTCAGGCGTTCGCGGGGGCCTTTGCCTCGATGCCGTTTTCGGCAAGGAAGCTCTGTAATTCGCCAGCCTGGAACATCTCGCGGATGATGTCGCAGCCGCCGACGAATTCGCCCTTCACGTAAAGCTGCGGGATGGTCGGCCAGTCGCTATAGGCCTTGATGCCTTGGCGCAGCTCGTCGGAGGACAGGCAGTTCACGCCCTTATAGTCGACACCGACGTAGTTGAGAATCTGCACGACTTGTCCGGAAAAGCCGCATTGCGGGAATTCCGGCGTGCCCTTCATGAAGACGACGATGTCGTTCGACTTCACTTCGCTGTCGATCCACTCGTTGATGGCGGTCATGATGTTCATCCTCTGGTCGTCGGGTTCAAAGCCCGAGGTGGCACTGTTTGGTGAGGCCGGCTTGTGGTCTTCTTGCGGTGAGACGTTTTCCGGCGGCTTGATCCGTTCGTGGCGGTCCAGCAATTCATCGCGCGTCTAAGTCGAGAAACAGGCGACTCCGGAGATCGCTTGTTCGATTGTGTCAGACGCGCATAGGTCGCCCTGAAGCGACGACTCAATCTCCGCTTCGAAAGTCCCGAATATTTTTCTCCACCGCGGCGATTTCGCCACGGATGAGACGAAGCTGTTCCAGAACCTGATGGCCGAAATCGTCGGCCATCCCATCATCCACGCTGTTTCCGCCACTTGGCGGCATACGAGCTTCAGTTGCACAAATAGCATCGAAGCTTACGGTTTTGAAGATGGTCGGAGCGAACACCGTGGTCCGGAACCGCGAACGATCGGTCTCGGCACTTTACTTCGGTACGCTTGTTTGCAGGGCAAGGGCGTGAAGTTCACCCCCGAGCTTGCCGCTGAGAGCCCGATTGACCATCTGATGCTGCTGCACCCGAGACTTGCCGCGAAAGCTCTCGGCGACGATCTCGGCGGCGTAGTGATCGCCGTCGCCGGCGAGATCGCGGATCGTCACGGAGGCGTCCGGGATATTCGCCTTGATCATCGTCTCGATATCGCGGGCATTCATCGGCATCGGGTCGTCTCCTTGCGGGGCTTGCCTCTTGGCGATCCGGCGCTTTGAGCGGAATCGCCTGTCGTCAGATGATAGGTGGCTCGGCGTGCCGGTTCAATCGGAAGCGGCCGCCCGTTCGTAGGGCCGAGGCTTCGATGGACGAGGCGAGCCACACGGCCGACGCCTTTGCGTCGCGATCAGATGGGCGATTGCAAGGCCGCTCCATCTCATGCGGCGGCGGCCGGTTCGACGATCTCGCCGGACATATAGGCCGGGAACCAGCTTTCATGGGCGGCCGTCAGCACGCTGACGGCGGTCTCGAAGCGACCTTTCACTACCAGCGTTTCGCCGCCGACCCGACCGAGGCGGCGGAAGTCGACGCCGGCGTCGGCGCCCCTGGCCGCAATGTGGTCGAAGCTTTCGGGCTTCAGCGCGACCACGTAGCGCGCCTGGTCTTCGCCGAAGAGGACGGCATGGGCGTTCGCCTTGTCCGCCGGTGCGACATCCGCGTCGATCGCCGCGCCGCGGCCAGAGGCGATGCACATCTCGGCGAGCGCGATGGCGAGCCCGCCGTCGGAGAGATCGTGGCAGGTGGTCACGTCACCGGCGTGGATCAGTCCGCGGACGAAATCGCCGTTGCGCTTTTCTTCGGCAAGGTCGACCGGCGGCGGCGCGCCGTCTTCGCGGCCCGCGATCTCGCGCAGGAAGATCGAGGCGCCGAGATGGGAGCCGTCGCGGCCGATGAGGCAGAGGATGTCGCCGTCCTGCATGCTGCCGATCGTCGCCGTTCTGGTACGGTCTTCGATCAGGCCGACGCCGCCGATGGTCGGGGTCGGCAGGATCGCCTGGCCATGGGTCTCGTTGTAGAGCGAGACATTGCCCGAGACGATCGGGAAGGCGAGGGCCGTGCAGGCCACGCCGATGCCCTCGACGGCCTTGACGAACTGGCCCATCAGGTCCGGCTTTTCGGGATTGCCGAAATTGAGATTGTCGGTGGCGGCCAGCGGCTCGGCGCCGACGGCGGTCAGGTTGCGCCAGCATTCGGCGACGGCCTGCATGCCGCCCTGATAGGGATCGGCCTCGCAATAGCGGGGCGTGACGTCCGACGAAAAGGCGAGGGCCTTCGTCGCATGGCCGTCGACCCGCACGACGCCGGCGTCGCCGCCCGGCCGCTGCAGCGTGTTGCCCTGGATCAGCGTGTCGTATTGCTCGAACACCCAGCGGCGCGAGGACAGATCCGGCGAGCCAAGCATCTGAAGCAGCGCCACACCGTAATCCGTCGGCTCGACGATGTCCGCCGCATGGATCGCCCTGGCCGGCTTCGGCTCGGTCCAGGGCCGGTCGTATTCCGGCGCCTCGTCGCCCAGCTCCTTGATCGGCAGGTTCGCGACCTCCTGCCCTTCGAAGAGGATGCGGAAGCGGCGGTCGTCGGTGGTCTGCCCGACGATGGCGAAGTCGAGCCCCCATTTGAGAAAGATGGCCTCCGCCGCATCGCGCTTGGAGGGATCGAGCACCATCAGCATCCGCTCCTGGCTCTCCGAGAGCATCATCTCGTAAGGCGTCATCGCGGTTTCTCGCACCGGCACCTTGTCGAGATCGAGTTCGATGCCGAGATTGCCCTTGGCGCCCATCTCGACGGCCGAGCAGGTGAGGCCCGCCGCACCCATATCCTGAATGGCGACGACGGCCCCCGTCTGCATCAATTCGAGGCACGCTTCGAGCAGGCATTTCTCGGTGAACGGATCGCCGACCTGTACGGTCGGGCGCTTGTCCTCGATGGTTTCGTCGAATTCGGCCGACGCCATGGTCGCGCCGCCGACACCGTCGCGGCCGGTCTTGGCGCCGAGATAGACGACCGGTTGGCCAACGCCCTTGGCTTCTGACAGGAATATCGCGTCGGATTTCGCAAGGCCCGCGGCAAATGCGTTGACCAGGCAATTGCCATTGTAGCGCCTGTGGAAATTCACCTCGCCGCCGACGGTCGGCACGCCGAACGAATTGCCATAGCCACCGACGCCGGCGACGATGCCCGCCACGAGATGCCGGGTCTTTTCGTGGGACGGATCGCCGAAGCGCAGCGCATTCATCGCCGCGATCGGCCGCGCGCCCATGGTGAAGACGTCGCGCAGAATGCCGCCGACGCCGGTCGCCGCGCCCTGATAGGGCTCGATGAAGGAGGGGTGGTTGTGGCTTTCCATCTTGAAGACGACGCAGAGCCCGTCGCCGATATCGACGACGCCGGCATTCTCGCCTGGCCCCTGAAGCACGCGGGGCCCTTCGGTTGGCAGGGTTCTCAGCCATTTCTTCGAGGATTTATACGAGCAGTGCTCGTTCCACATGGCCGAGAAAATGCCGAGCTCGGTCAGCGTCGGCTCGCGTCCGATCAGCTTGAGCACCCGGTCGTATTCTTCGGGCTTCAGACCATGGGCGGCGATCAGCTCGGAAGTGATGGCGGTCTGTTGGGGCTCGGCGGTCATGGCGAATCCTGGGCATGTCCTGGAACGGCGGAGGGCTCGACCGCCTGTTAGCACCTGCAGCGCACGGGACAAAGCGGCGGATCGCATCCGTTGCCGTCATTGGTGCAAAGCCCCGTCAACCGACGAGCTTCACCCAATCGATCCCGCCGGCGCGGCAGGGCGCGGCGTCGGCGGCGCGGCGGTAGACGATCGTGTCGTCGTCGACCTGACTGATCGGTGCGCCGTTGAGCCGGCGCGAAAAGACGATCAAAGCATGGTCGTGGCCCTTGCCGGATTTTGCCGGCGCGCGCAGGCAAAGGCCATAGCCGGGCCCCTCGATCGGGATGAAGGCGGCCCCGCGCTGCGAGGTCCGGCGCCTGAAGATCCCGGTGGCCGTTGCCCGCGCATAGTCGATCTCCGCCGCGTCGGGCGTGCCGGCGGATGATCGGTCGACGCCTGGCGTCGTGGCCGCGACGGTGAGCGTGTCGTTCGAAAGCGCTGCGTCAGGAGCGTTCGACTGGGCGCTCGCCTGGGCGTTTGACTGGGCGTTCGCAATCGGCTGCGGGGACGCGTCGTCGCTGGATGCGATCGGTGACGCAGGCGCGCCGATACCTGGCATCGACAGCGCATCGATCGGAGCGCTTTCGCTGGTGGCGCAGGCCGACAGGAGTGTGGTGGACGCAAGCAACGCGGCGGCCAGGCGCACCGCGGTCGATGGAGTTCCGCGGCGCATCGTCAGGCCGAGCAACTGGCCGAGCCGTTGCTCCAGCGGCCGATATCGCTGGTGATGCGGCCGGCGATAGTGTCGTTCATCAAAGGGCCGTAGGTCGCAACGTTCGTCGAACCGGACCGGCCTTCGACGACGAGCAGCGGACGCGCTTCCGGCTTGCCGCGCGGCACCAGCAGAAAGCGCGGCTTGCCGGAGAAGGAGGAAAGCTCCGGCGCCAGCGTGTACGCTACGAAAGCGGGATCCCTGGACTTGATCCAGCAGCGATTGGCCGTGAGCGTCAGCCGCTCCATGCGGTCGAGGCCGGTGTCGGCCTTGGCGACGGCTGCCGGCTGGCTGGTCGGCGCGGAAGCGCAGGCGGAGAGCAGCGCAAGCACGCCCAGAGACGCCATCTGAAGGGCCTGCTGCCTGGGAGCCAACGTCCGGGGGGCATGTGTGCGAGGGGAAACCATGCCAGGCCCATTTAGACAAGCCATCTTGAAACGAGCATTGCGCATCAGGCGGCCAGGCTTGTCGAGACGCCGAGGACGCTTTCGAAGATGCCGCGGCCGTCGGTGCCACCATGCTCCGGCTCGATGAGGTTTTCCGGGTGCGGCATCAGCCCCATGACATTGCCGGCCTCGTTGACGATACCGGCGATGTCGCGCAGCGCGCCGTTCGGATTGGTGCCCTCGGCATAACGGAAGGCGATTTGGCCGTCATTCTCGAGTCGCTGGATCGTCGCCTCGTCGGCGAAATAATTGCCGTCGTGATGAGCCACCGGGCAGCGGATGATCTGGCCCTGGGAGTACGCGGTGGTGAAGCGCGTTGAAGCATTCGTCACCTCCAGCTTCACCTCGCGGCAGACAAAGCGAAGCGAGGTGTTGCGCATCAGCGCACCGGGCAGGAGGCCCACTTCGCATAGGATCTGGAAGCCGTTGCAGACGCCGAGAACGGGCACACCCTTTGCCGCCTTCTCGGCGACGGCCGCCATCACCGGCGAGCGCGCGGCGATCGCACCACAGCGCAGATAATCGCCGAAGGAAAATCCGCCTGGCACGACGATGAGGTCTACATCAGGGATGGCGGTCTCGGTCTGCCAGACGGTGACAGGCGGTGCACCGGCAATGCTCGTCAACGCCGCGATCATGTCACGGTCGCGGTTGAGGCCGGGAAGAAGGACGACGGCGGTTTTCATGGATGCGGCTCGAATAGGTCATGCGCTTCCGTCAACGCGCGCAATTCGAGGCGGCGTTCAATGCGATCGAACCGTTCGTCTTGGCGATCGAGTTTGGCGTAAACGTTGTGAATGTCGTTCTGCATTGAAAGCATATGGCCGCGCACGGAGATCAATTCCTGCTTGACCTCGCGAACGCTGGCTTCGATCCCACCCAATCGATCCTGCATTTTCCTCAGGACTTCGTAGATCAGGTCGTTCGTGACCTCGGCCATCGCGAGCCTCCGATGCGTTCAGACGATCTCGATCGAATAATTCTCGATCACCGTGTTGGAGAGAAGCTTGTCACACATACCCTTGAGGCTCGTCTCGGCCGCGTAATGGTCGTCACCCTCCAGCTCCACATCGAAGACCTTGCCTTGGCGGACATGGCCGACGCCATCGAAGCCGAGATGGCCAAGGGCCCCCTCGATGGCCTTGCCCTGCGGGTCAAGGACGCCGTTCTTCAAGGTGACGACGATCCGGGCCTTAATCACTTGTCACGCTCACTTGGAACCTCACGAAATGCGCCTGTCTTCGGAATATACGAGCTTGAGAGCCGGTGCCGGCTGCTTGGCGGAGCGACGCCGCCTTACTTGACCAACACCGGCCCCGAGGGGCGGGGCGGCTCGTTTTCGTTCATGATGCCCAGGCGGCGCGCGACCTCCTGATAGGCCTCGACGAGCCCGCCCATGTCCCGGCGGAAGCGGTCCTTGTCGAGCTTGTCCTGGGTGACGACGTCCCACAGGCGGCACGAGTCCGGCGAGATCTCGTCGGCGACGACGATCCGCATCATGTCGCCCTCGAACAGCCGGCCGGTCTCGATCTTGAAGTCGACGAGCTGGATGCCGACGCCGAGGAAAAGGCCCGACAGGAAGTCGTTGACGCGGATCGCCAGCGCCATGATATCGTCGATCTCTTGAGGGCTCGCCCAGCCGAAGGCCGTGATATGCTCTTCGGAGACCAGCGGATCGTCGAGCGCGTCGGCCTTGTAGTAGAACTCGATGATCGAGCGAGGCAGAACCGTGCCTTCCTCGATGCCGAGTCGCTTGGCCAGCGAGCCGGCGGCGATGTTGCGCACCACGACCTCGAGCGGGATGATTTCGACCTCCTTGATCAGCTGCTCGCGCATGTTGAGCCGCTTAATGAAGTGGGTCGGGATGCCCATCTTGTTCAGATGGGCGAAGATGTATTCGGAGATGCGGTTGTTGAGAACGCCCTTGCCGTCGACGACCTCGTGCTTCTTCTTGTTGAAGGCGGTGGCATCGTCCTTGAAGAACTGGACCAGCGTGCCGGGCTCGGGGCCTTCATAGAGGATCTTGCCCTTGCCTTCGTAGATGCGGCGGCGACGTGTCATCATGGAACTCGAATCTGGGTGGGGCGCCGGCGGAAAAGGCGCGAAAACGCTGGCGATCTATCGGCTGAATAGCTCATACGGGAAGCCTTCACAATCGGTCGAACGGCCGCCATGGCCTCAAGTCGGCACCTGTGCACCGCAAATCAAGCCTCCGCGTCCCTTGCTGGTGGATTTCGCGCTTCAAATAGCGAGCGATTGGTCATATGTCAGGAGGTACGATCGATCGACTGTTCGATCGATGTTTCGAAGCGACCGATTCTTTCAAGAGATGGAGACCGATCATGGACCTTCAGACCCGCGAGCGCGATTTCGAGGCCCGTTACGCCCACGACCAGGAACTGCGGTTCCGAATCGAGGCCCGGCGCAACAAGCTGCTCGGTCTCTGGGCCGCGGAACTGATGGGCAAGTCAGGCGCCGACGCCGATGCCTACGCCCAGGAGGTCATCAAGGCCGATTTCCTGATGCCGGGGGACGACGACGTCTTCCAGAAGCTGAGCGACGACCTCCAAAAAGCCGGCATCGAGCAGTCCGACCACCAGATCCGCCGCCACATGGCCGAGTGTCTGGCGACCGCCGAAAGCCAGGTCCGGAACGACTGACGCCAAGCTTTAACCGGAGCTCACGATGCCGCTTCCCACCCTACGCAATCGTCTGGGCGAGGGCGGCTTTGTCCTCTCGGCGTGGCTTGCGACCGTCGATCCGCATGTCCACGAATGTTTCGCGCGTGCGGGTTTCGACGCGCTGACGCTCGACGTGCAGCACGGCCTGCACGATTTTACCAGCATCAAGGCTGGCATCGAGCGGGCCGTCCTGCTCGGCATTCCGGCCCTGGTCCGGCTGCCGATCGAGGATCGCGCGCTCGCTGCCCGCGCGCTCGATTGCGGCGCCTCCGGTGTGATCATGCCGATGATCGAGACGGTCGAGGACGCGCGGCTCTTCGTGGATGCGGTCAGATACCCGCCGCTCGGCCGCCGTTCCTACGGCCCGACACGAGCCGCACAGCTTCATAGCTACACCGACCGCAACCAGTATGTGCCCGACGCCCGGGCGCAGACCCTGGCCTTCGCGATGATCGAGACGTCCTCGGCCGTGGAAAACCTCGAAGCGATCCTCGCCATCGACGGTCTCGACGGCGTCTTCGTCGGCCCGTCGGACCTGTCGATCGCGCTCTCGGGCGACGGCACCCTCGACCCCAACGGGGACAAGGCCGAGGCGGCAATCACCCGTATTTCCGAGTTGACTGCTTCTGCCGGCAAGATCGCCGCCATCTACGCACTGACAACGGACGACGCCAGGCGATACCGCGCCAAGGGCTATCGCTATGTCTGCGTCGGCTCGGATTTCGGCGTGATCACCGCCGGCGCGGCGGCGCTTGCAAGCGCGGCGCGGTCGTAAATCGTCGTCGGCTGAGCCGCGAGCCCCGTCTGGTTTGCCTTCCGCGATCTCTTGTTCGCGATCTCTTGCTATTGTGGCAATTGCAGTTTCGACAGGAATTTGCCGAACGTCAAAAGCCCTTCCGGCCAAGGGCCGTGGCCGCTTTCGGCGTTGAAGTGGCCGGCATCGCCGGCGTCGACGAAGAGCGAGCCCCAGGCGCCGGCGATGTCTTCGGCGCTCTCGAAGGACGAGAAACCATCGTTGCGGCTGGCGACGACGACGCTGGAAAATGGCAGGGGATCGCGAGGGTAGGGTCCGAAGCTTCGAAGATGCTTCGGCCGGATCGTGGCGCTGGCGACGTCGGGCGGCGCCACGAAGAAGCCGCCGACGACGGGCTGTTCAAACAACGCAATCGCCTGGACGGCGGCGGCAACGCCGAGCGAGTGGGCGACCAGCACGACAGGGCGCGTCGCGGCGTTGACAGCCTCCGCGACCTTGGCCGTCCAGTCCTCGCATACGGGTTTCGACCATTCGGCCTGCTCGACCCGCCTGGCCGTCGAGAGCTTGCGCTCCCAGCGCGACTGCCAATGGTTCTCGGAGGACCCCTTGTATCCGGGTACGATGATGATGTCGGCTTCTGAAACGCGCATGGTGCTGAAATGCGACGGCCCGACCGCCGCGTCAACCGCCCGGTGCAAAGCCACGCCGATGAAGACGCGAAGCGCTCAGTTGGCCTGCGCCGGGGTCGGTGTTTTGTCGGAAGCAGGGGCGGCATTCGGCGCCGGTTCGGGCGTCTCGCTTTGTGCCGATGGTTCCAGCGGCACATCGGTGCGTGTGCTTTCGTCGGGTGTCCGGGTGAAGAAGAGGAAATAGATGATTCCGGCCACGACGAACACCGCCAGCGCGATCCAGAGACTGGACCGCTTGCCGCTCTTCGGGTTGCCGTATCCGGTCATCTCGCAGTCCTCGATCTTCATCCATGACGCTCGCCGCCACGGAACAGGGGCGACGGATTTAAGTGTTGCCCAGTCCGTTGCCCGTCGCCAGCGTCTAACGATTATTTTTGCTCAGGCGCTGCGGCCGAAGACCCGTTCGAAGATCGTTCCGACATGCCTGGTGTGATAGCCGAGATCGAATTTCTCGCGGATCTCGGCTTCGGGCAGGGCGTCGGTGACCTCCTTATCGGCGAGGAGTTCAGTAAGGAAGTCTTTGTCCTGCTCCCAGACCTTCATGGCGTTGCGCTGCACCAGCCGATAGGAATCCTCGCGCGACACGCCCGCCTGGGTGAGCGCCAGAAGCACCCGCTGGGAGTGGACGAGACCCTTGAACTTGTTGAGGTTGGCCAGCATCCGCTCGGGATAGACCAGCAGCTTGTCGACGACGCCGGTGAGGCGGGCAAGCGCGAAGTCGAGGGTCACCGTCGCGTCTGGTCCGATATAGCGCTCGACCGAGGAGTGGGAGATATCCCGCTCGTGCCACAGCGCGACGTTCTCCATCGCCGGGATCGAGGCGGAGCGGACCATGCGGGCAAGGCCGGTGAGGTTTTCCGTCAGCACCGGATTGCGCTTGTGCGGCATCGCCGACGAGCCCTTCTGGCCCGGCGCGAAATACTCCTCCGCCTCCAGCACCTCGGTGCGCTGCAGATGGCGGATTTCGGTGGCGAGACGTTCTATGGAGGAGGCGACGACGCCGAGCGTGGCGAAGAACATCGCGTGGCGGTCGCGCGGGATGATCTGCGTCGAAACCGGCTCCGGTGTCAGACCCATGGCTTTGGCGACATGCACCTCGACGCGCGGATCGATGTTGGCGAAGGTACCGACCGCGCCGGAGATGGCGCAGGTCGCGACCTCCGCCCGAGCGGCGACGAGGCGCTCGCGGCTGCGGGCGAACTCGGCATGGGCCAGCGCCAGTTTGACGCCGAAGGTCGTGGGCTCGGCGTGGATACCGTGGGAGCGGCCGATGGTGATCGTGTCGCGATGCTCGAAGGCGCGCTTTTCCAGCGCAGCAAGCAGGCCGTCGATATCGGACAGGAGAATGTCGGCGGCGCGGGTCAGCTGCACGTTGAAGCAGGTGTCGAGCACGTCCGACGAGGTCATGCCCTGGTGGATAAAGCGCGCGTCCGGGCCGACGATCTCCGAGACATGGGTCAGGAAGGCGATGACGTCGTGCCTGGTCTCACGCTCGATAGCATCGATGCGCTCGACGTCGAAAGTCGCGGCATTGCCCTTTTCCCAGATGGTTCTGGCCGCGTCCTTCGGGATGACGCCGAGCTCGGCCAGCGCGTCGCAGGCGTGAGCCTCGATCTCGAACCAGATCCGGTATTTCGTCTCCTGCGACCAGATATCGACCATCTCGGGGCGGGAGTAGCGGGGAATCATCGCGGGCGGTCCTGGCTGGGAAAGGAAACATTGATCGGTGTGCTTGGCCCGCCCTGTAACAGAGCCGGCGACGCGCCTCAACGCACGCGGTGCCGCCGGATAACGATCAATTTGACCTGACGGTCGGTGGAGTGTCGGTGGCGGGCGACGCCTCGAAATCACCGATCGTCAGTCGCCGGTCCGCTTGCATGTGAAATTGTCGCCGCTCTCGCCTGACAGCCAGCTCATGTTGTCGTCGGCGAAATCGGAGACGGTGAAATAGTAGTCGTCGGCGAACAACAGCGTCCAAGAGCCGTCGCTGCCCTGCTGGATCTTCTGGATGGGAATTTCGTCGGCGCCGTTGTTCCAGGTGCTCCTGGTAAAGCTGAAGGTCGCGACCTCGCAGTCCCAGGTGCCGAGGAAGGGATATTCGTCGCCTTGGGCGAAAGCGGTTTGCGGAAGGACCGCCAGCGCGCCGACGAGCAAGGTGTATTTCAGGCGCTTCATCATCGGTTCGGCCTTTGGGTTCGAGTTTCGGGATTTTCAGGCGCTGAAAGATTGGCCGCATAGACTGCCCTTGCCACGGCGCGGGCCATCGTCGCCGTGGCTGCGGCTGCAAGTTCGATGCGAAGGATCGGGTCCGGTTCGATCCCGCTGCCGCCGGTCGCGACGCCAAAGACAAGGTCGCCGTCATAGTCGGTATGCGAGGGCCAGATGGCCTTGGCGAAACCGTCCTGGCCGGCGATGGCGAGGCGCTTGGCCGCGGCCTTGTCGAGCTTGGCGTCGGTTGCGACGATGCCGATCGTGGTGTTGGCGCCGGCAATGCGTGCACCGGGCCTGGTGCGCGGCAGCGTGGCGTCGGCAGGCAGCGGGTGCGGCAGGCCGAACCCGCCGAACTCGCCGCCGATCTCGAAGGGTGCCGCCCAGAAATGCGGGCCATTTCCGATCGTCGCCGAACCGACGGCGTTGACCGCGACGAGGGCCGCGACCGTGATGCCGGAGGCCAGCATTGTCGAGGCCGAGCCCAGCCCGCCGCGCCGGGTTGCCGTGGTGCAGCCGAAGCCGGCCCCGGCGCGGCCGAGGGCGAACTCCGCCGACGCGGCGGCAGCCGCATCGAAGCCGAAGTCGCGATAGGGCGGATAGCGGCCCCAACCCCCGCCTTCGGTCTTGTCGCCACCATTGGCAAGGTCGAACAGGATTGCCGCCGGCACGATCGGCACGCGAAATCCCGCGACCTCGAAGCCGCGCCCCTGTTCGCGAAGGTAGGCCTGGACGCCCGAGGCCGCGTCTAGCCCGAAGGCCGAGCCGCCCGAAAGCACCAGCGCGTCGACGCCGGCGACGGTGTTTTCCGGCGACAGAAGATCGGTCTCGCGGGTGCCGGGTGCGCCGCCTAGGATCGAAACTGACGTCGTAGTCGGCGTTTCGAACAGCACCGCCGTCGTGCCGCTCTTCAGCATGGGGTCATCCACGCTGCCGACCGCGATGCCGGCGATATCGGTGATGAGATTGCGCGGTCCGGGCCGCCCGGGACGCACTGGCTCAGCCACCGGCTTCGGGAACGAAGCGCGCGCCCGTCCAGCGATAAACGCGGCTGAGATCGAGGTTTGAGTCGCCCTGGGCATCAAAACGCACCGGGCCGAGCGCTGTGGAGAAGGTCTCGTCGGACAACGCCTTTTGGATCCCCGCTTCACCGGTGCCAGCCACATTGGCCGCCCCGATCGCGGCGACGGCGATCTCTGTGCCCGCATAGGCGGGCCCGAAATAGCCCTGGGGCCCCGCCGCATCCTGCTCGATCGGCGTCGCTTCGGGATCAAAGGCGGAGGCCGGGAGAGCCAGTTCCGGAAAGCGTGTCTTCGGCGCAATCGTGACGACGCCCTCCGCCAGCGGTCCGTCGCCTGCTTCGTCGATCAGCGATTCGCTGCCGATCACCTGCATCGTCAGGCCGATCTCGCCGGCGTCGCGGATGATGATCGCGATGTCGGGCCGGTCGCCTGCGATGAAGAAACGAGTGACGCCTGTGCGCTGCAGCCTGCGCACGAGGCCGAACTGCTTTTCCTCGGCAGGGCGGTAATTGTCGATGCTCTGCGGCTGCAGGCCCTTGTCGCCCATGAGCCGGCGCACCGTGTCGGTGAGGCCGCGGGCGCCGATCGAGCCGTCGTCGATCAGTCCGAAGGGCTCGCCCTTCCAGCGCTCGGCGAGAAGCGCTGCGATCTTTCGCGCCCCCGCGTCTGAACGTGGCGCGATCCGCCAGATCAGGTTGCCGGTGCGGGCCCGTCTGTCGGTCAGCCGGCCGGCGCGCACGCCGACATCGATCAGCGGGATCTTGGCGGTCTTCAGGATCGGCAACGCGGCTTCGATGGCATCGGTGCAGAGAAAGCCGACCACGATCTGGGCGCCTGCTTCGACGAAGCGCTGCGCCGCGGCCTTGCCGCCGTCGGTGCTGCAGTTGGTGTCGGCTTCGACGATCTCGATGGCGAACTCGGCGGTTTCTCCTGCCTTTCCAGCGGCGACCCTTGCGCCGTTCATGAGTTGGCGTCCGAGGATGGACGGGCTGCCGACCAAGGGCGCAGCGACGCCGATGACGGTCTTGGAGCCTTCCGCAGAGCCCTGCGCGGTGGCGGGTTGCGACATCGTTGCCGCTGCGAGAGCGATGAGGGCGAGCAGAGCCGGATTTGTAGGGATCGATTGCATGGCAAGAGCTTAGCGAAGCTGCAAGCCATTCGCCATAACCTTGCGTCGATGCGACTGGCGCCGGTACGCGGCCGCCGTTCTTTCGAGCGGGTGCGAAACCGATCGTCATGCCCTATGTCTCGGGCACGACGCTGCGCCGTCGCGATCGAACGGTCCTGCACCCGACCGTCAAGCCGACCGCGGAGAAGACGAAAGAGATGGAAGACGGATTTTTGACGACAGCGACCATCGACCGCGCGGCGTTTCGGGACGCGATGAGCCGTATGCCGGCGTCCGTCCATCTGGTGACAACAGACGGCCCCGCGGGTCGCCGCGGCGTGACGGTATCATCGGCCTGCTCGGTCTCCGACGACCCGGCAACCTTGCTCGTCTGCCTCAACCTATCGAGCCCGACGAACGACCGCTTCGAGGCCAACGGCCATTTTGCCGTCAACATGCTTGCCAGCCGCAGCGAAGTTTTGGCGCGGGCTTTTTCGGGCGTGGGCGCGCTGTCGCCGGACGAGCGCTTCGCCAAGGGCCGCTGGACGACCGCCGAGACAGGTGCGCCTATCCTGACCGATGCGCTGGTCGGTTTTGACTGCAGGCTGATCGACGCCAGGATCGTTGCGACCCACCGTGTACTGATCGGCGAGGTTGTCGCGATGCGCCTGGGCTCGCCCGAGCCCGCGCTTTTGTATTTCGACAGGGCCTTCCACCGGCTCTGATCGCTGTCTTCGCCCAGCGAAGCCGCTGGAAAAAGGGCGAAAGGGCGTGAAACGACATGAGAGGATGCCCGTGACTTCGAAACTGCCCGCCTCGATCGACGAGACGCAAGCCCTGCTCGATGGCCAGAACTACGTGGCCGACCGGTCGCTCGCGACCGTGCTTTATCTTTCGTTGAAGATGGGGCGACCGCTGTTCCTCGAGGGCGAGGCCGGAGTCGGCAAGACGGAGATCGCCAAGGTGCTGGCGACAGCGCTCGATCGACCGCTGATCCGATTGCAGTGCTACGAGGGCCTCGACGTCTCGACGGCGCTCTACGAGTGGAACTACGCCGCGCAGATGATCGAGATCCGCATGCGCGAGGCCTCTGGCGATACATCGCGCGACGCCATGCGCTCCGACATCTTCTCCGAGCGATTTTTGATCCGCCGGCCCATCCTGCAGGCGCTGGAGGGCGAGGCGGGACGGGCGCCGGTGCTGCTGATCGACGAACTCGACCGCACCGACGAGGCCTTCGAGGCGTTCCTCCTGGAAATCCTCTCCGACAATCAGGTGACGATCCCAGAGATCGGCACGATCAAGGCCAAGGAGCCGCCGATCGTCATCATCACCACCAACCGCACCCGCGAGATTCACGACGCCCTGAAGCGGCGCTGCCTCTATCATTGGGTGGACTATCCCGCTTCCCACCGCGAACTGCAGATCGTCCAGCGCAAGGCGCCGCACGCCAATGCCGCACTCTCGGCCGAGCTCGTCGCTTTCGTCCAGAAGCTGCGCAAGATCGACCTCTTCAAGGCGCCGGGCGTTGCCGAAACGATCGACTGGGCGAACGCTTTGACCGAACTCGACGCGGTGGCTCTCGACCCGGCCCACGTCTCCGACACGCTGGGCGTTTTGCTGAAATACCAGGACGACATCCAGCGCATGGAGCGGGGCGAGAGCCGCGAAATCCTCGCCGAGGTCAAGCGTGATCTTGCCCGGGCGTCGTGATGGTCGGGGATGGTTCAGAACAAGAGCGCGAGGCTGGCGCCTTCCGCATCAATCCGGATGGCAAACTCGCCGACAACATCGCCTGGTTCGCAAGGGCGTTGCGCAAGGCGGGGCTGAAGCTCGGACCCGCCGCGACCCTCGATGCCATTGCCGCTGTCGAGGCGGCCGGGCTGACGACGCGTGACGACTTCTACTGGACGCTTCACGCCGTCCTTGTTTCGCGGCACGAGGACGATGCGGTCTTCGACGAGGCGTTCCGGCTGTTCTGGCGCTCGCGCGAACTGGTCGAAAAGATGATCGCCATGTTTTCGCCCAAGGCACCGCCGCGCCATTCCAAGCCGGAGAAGAAACGCGCCGGCCAGGACCGCGCCGCCGACGCCTTGTTCGAGGATCAGGAAGAGCGCGTCACCCGACAGGACAAGCCGGAGATCGAGATAGACGCGAGCCTGACGGTCTCGGGAAACGAGGTGCTGCGGCAGAAGGATTTCGCCCAGATGTCGGCGCGCGAGATCGAGGAAGCCAAGCGCGCCATCGCGAGCCTGACGTTGCCCTCCGACCGGATCGAGACCCGGCGCTTCAAGCCCGATCCGCGCGGATCCCGCATCGATCCGCGCGCGATGATGCGCGCCTCGATGCGCACCGGCGGGGATCTCGTCCTGCCGAAATTCCGCTCGCGCCGCGAGATCCATCCGCCGCTGGTGGTGCTCGCCGACATTTCCGGCTCGATGAGCCAGTACACGCGTGTTTTCCTGCATTTCCTGCATGCGCTCACCGAGAAGCGGCGCTCGGTCCATACGTTCCTGTTCGGCACGCGGTTGACCAACGTCACCCGCCAGATGCGCCACAAGGATCCCGACGACGCGCTGGCCGATTGCGCCAGCGCGGTGAAGGACTGGTCGGGCGGCACGCGGATTGGCGAGGCGCTGACGGTCTTCAACCGCGACTGGTCGCGCCGTGTCCTGACGCAAGGCGCCGTCGTCATCCTGATCACCGACGGGCTGGAGCGCGACTCGGTCGACGATCTCTCCCGGCGGATGGAACGGCTGCACAAATCCTGCCGCCGGCTGATCTGGCTGAACCCGCTTTTGCGCTTCGATGGCTTTTCCGCCCGTGCCAAGGGTGTGCGCGCCATGCTGCCCCATGTCGACGAATTCCGCTCGGTGCATTCCCTCGAGGCGATGTCGGCGCTCTGCGAGGCTCTGTCGGGAAAAGCGGGCCGCGACACCGACCCGAGGAATTGGATGGCGGAGGCCGAACGCGCCGTCGCGGCTTGAGAGCCGGGCCGTCGCAATCCATTTAAGGGGCCAGATAAGGTTGATACGTGCGCCGGATTGTCGGCGTCGGCGCGCCACCGCAGGAGGTCACGATGAGCGACACGATCCAGGATTTCGACGTGTTGAAGACCGCAGAAAGCTGGGCGGCTGAGGGGCGCAGGCTCGCACTCGCGACCGTGGTCGAGACCTGGGGTTCGGCGCCGCGGCCGACGGGCAGCCATCTCGTCATCGATTCCGACGGCAATTTCGAGGGCTCGGTGTCCGGCGGCTGCGTCGAGGGTGCCGTCGTTGCCGAGGCCGTCGATGTGATCGCGACGAACAAGCCGCAGATGCTGGAATTCGGTGTTGCCGACGAAACCGCCTGGCGGGTGGGCCTGTCGTGCGGTGGCCGAATTCGCGTCTATGTCGAGAAGGTGAACTGATGGACATCGTGCTGCTCGCCGCGCTGAACGAGGAACGAGCACGCCGGCGCGCCGGCGTGCTCGTCACCGATATCGCGAGCGGTGTCCAGCGCCTCGTGCGCGAGACCGAGGTCGAAGGTGACCCGTTGGCCGCAGACATCGCCAGGGCGTTTCGTTCTGGCAAGTCGAGCATGGTCGAGACCGGCCAAGGTGAGGCCTTCCTCAACGTCTATCTGCCGCCCGCGCGGCTTGTGGTCATCGGTGCGGTCCATATCAGCCAGGCGCTGGCGCCGATGGCGAAACTGGCCGGCTACGACATCGAGATCATCGACCCGCGCACTGCCTTCGCGACCTCCGACCGCTTTCCCCACATCGACCTGAAGGCCGAATGGCCGGAGGATGTCCTGAAAACCCGACCGCTCGACGCCTATACGGCGCTCTGCGTCATCACCCACGATCCGAAGATCGACGACGTCCCGCTGATCGCGGCGCTGAAGGCCGGCTGCTTCTATATCGGCGCGCTGGGCAGCCGGAAGACCCACGCTCGCCGGGTCGAGCGGCTGATCGCGGCGGGCATCGCACCGCATCTGATCGAGCGCATCGAGGCGCCGATCGGAGCCGATATCGGAGCGGCGAGCCCCGGTGAGATCGCCGTCGCCATCATGGCCTCGGTCATCGAAGCCTTCCGCAAGCGAAAAATGTTCGCCGAGCGGCGGGTCGAGACCGTGGCCGCATGATCTTTGGTCGGGTTCCTGTCGCCGAGGCCGAAGGCGCGATCCTCGCCCATTCCCGCAAACTTTCCGACCGCCGTCTCAAGAAGGGCACCCTTCTTGCGCCGGACGATGTTGTGGCGCTGACGACGGCCGGCGTTTCGGAGGTCGTCGCCGCGCGGCTGGAGCCGGGCGATCTGATCGAGGACGAGGCGGCTGCCCGGATCGGCGCGGCGCTTGTCACCTTCCACATCCGCGCGGCGGGCGCCGCGACCGGTCGCGTCAATCTGTTTGCCGACCATGCCGGCCTGTTCCTGCCGCATCGGGCGGTGGTCGACGCGGTCAACGCCGCCGATTCGGGCATCACGCTGGCAACGCTTGGCGAATACGAACCCGTTGAGGCCGGTCGGATGGTGGCGACGGTGAAGATCATTCCACTCGCCGTGGCGGGCGCCGCGGTCGAAGCGGTCGTCGAGCGACTGGGGGAAACCCCGGCCTTTCGCCTCGCGCCTTACCGCGCCAAGCGGGTGGCGCTGATCCAGACAGAACTGCCGACGGTCAAGCCGACCGTGCTCGACAAGACCCGCGACGTGACGATCGCGCGACTGGCCGCTTCGAACTCCGTCATCATCTTGGAGCAGCGTTGTGCCCACGACGCCGACGCGCTTGCAGGCACCCTGGCGACCATGCCGGACGCCGATTTGACGTTGATCTTCGGCGCCTCGGCCGTGACCGATGCCGACGACGTCATCCCGGCCGCTGTGCGGCGGGCGGGTGGCACCGTCGACCATCTCGGCATGCCGGTCGATCCGGGCAATCTGCTCCTGCTCGGAACGTTTGATGGCCATCCGCTGCTCGGCGCGCCGGGCTGTGCGCGCAGTCCCAAGGAAAACGGCTTCGACTGGATTTTAAACCGCTTGCTGACCAATCTTGATGTATCGGGAGAAGAAATTCGCGGCATGGGCGTTGGAGGACTGCTGATGGAGATCGCGTCGCGCCCGCAACCGCGCGAAGCCGCTGGCGACGCGGGCGAACCGATCGTGGACATCGTGCTTTTGGCCGCCGGAAAGTCCAGCCGCATGGGCGGACCAAACAAGCTGCTGGCGACATTCGACGGCGTGCCGCTGATCCGCCGCTCGGCGGAAACGGCCATCCTCGCCCAGCGCCGCGGCGCGGTGCGTGTCGTCGTCGGACACATGCGCGATCGCATCGTCGATGCACTCGACGGGCTGGAGGTCGAGATCATCGAGAATGCCGCCTTCGCCGAAGGCCTCTCGACCTCGCTCAAGGCTGGCTTCGCCGCGGCCTCCAGCGCCGACGGCGTACTCGTGATGCTGGCTGACCAGCCGTTTCTCACGGCCGGCGATCTCGACGGGTTGATCGAGAGTTTCGCCTCCACCGGACCGGGATCGATCGCGGCGGCCTTCGATGGCGGCCGGCGGCGCAATCCGGTGATCCTGTCGAATGCCTACAAGGCGGAGATCATGGCCCTCGTCGGTGATGTCGGCGCGCAAGGTGTCATCGCCGGCCATCCCGATGCGGTAGTCGAGGTGGAGGTCGGCCCGGCCGCGAGCCTCGACGTCGACACGCCCGAGGCCATGCAAAAGGCCGGCGGCGTCTTGCCACCGGCCTGAGCCGTATGTTGGAGCTGCCGAAAGCGCCGGTATTGCGATGCCCGCAGCGCCGTTTCACTCTTGATACCGACATGTCCCGCGAAGGCCGGAGAGACGCCCGTCGATCCTGAACGGTGAGGACGCGATCGACGGGCGACCAGTGGCGCTATGGCTCAGGTTTGCTACAGCTCGCGGAGTCGGTCCGTCTCGGCGACCCGTCCATTTCCCAATTTTGCTTCGCGCCGGCAGCGTTCCGAGCAGTAGCGAACGTCGTCCCAGACCTTCTCCCACTTCTTTCGCCAGACCATCGGCCGTCTGCAATGCGCGCAGGATTTGGAGGGAAGGCTCGGTTTGGAATGGGCCATCGCCTGTAGGTCGCGCGGCGTGGTCGCTCGGCAAGAGCGTCGGCGGGACGAAGCGACGTGCGCCATGGTCGCAGTTGACCGTGCGCCAGGGCGCCGCATCTGCCGCCGTCACGCATTCAATCACGGGAACGGCGAGCGACATGGGCAGATATCTGATCTACGGCGGCAATGGCGGCATCGGCTCGGCGATCGCGAGGCGTTTGTCCAAGGCCGGGCACGACCTCGTCCTGGCCGGCCGCAACGGCGAGGAACTCGACGCGCTGGCCTCCGAACTCGGCGCCCAGACGTCGGTCTGCGATGTCCTCGACGGGGAAGCGATCAGGGCGACGGCCGAGGCTGCCGGCGACACGCTGGACGGTCTCGTCTTCGCGGTTGGCTCGATCAATCTCAAGCCTTTCTCGAAGGTCACCGAAGACGACCTGATCAAGGACTTTCACCTGAACGCGGTCGCTGCCGCGATGGCGGTGCAGGCCTCTACGAAGGCGCTGATGAACGCCGAGAACGGCGCGAGCGTTCTTCTCTTCTCAACCGTCGCCGTCGACCAGGGTTTTGCCTCCCACGCCGCGATCTCCATGGCCAAGGGCGCCGTCGTCGGCCTGGTGCGGACGCTCGCCACCGAATTCGCGCCGAAGATCCGCGTCAACGCCATCGCGCCGTCGCTGGTCAATTCCAAGATCGGCAAGGCGATCTCCGGCAACGCCAAGATGGCCGAGGCCGTTGCCAGGATGCACGCCGTGCCGCGGCTCGGCGAGCCCGACGACATCGCGGCCATGGGTGAACTGCTTCTGACCGAGGGCGGCTCCTGGATCACCGGCCAGATTTTCGGCGTCGACGGCGGCCGCTCGACCATCCGCGTCATGCGCAGCTAAGCAATGTCCAGGAAAAGTGGGAACCGGTTTTCCGTCCGGACTTGCGGTTAGAAACCAGCAATGTCCAGGAAAAGTGGGAACCGGTTTTCCTTCCGCATTGCGCCCGATAAGGAGCCCGACATGGCGACCCTGCGTCTCGTTCTCGGCGATCAACTGAGCCGCGATCTCTCGTCCTTGCGCGACATCGAGGACGGCGACGTGGTGCTGATGGTCGAGGTGCAGGAGGAAGCGACCTATGTCCGCCACCACCAGCGCAAGATCGCGTTCCTGTTTTCTGCAATGCGCCACTTCGCCGAGGATTTGCGCGAGCGCGGCGTTACCATGGACTACGTGACCCTCGACGATTCGGACAACTCCGGCTCGTTTGCCGGCGAGTTGAAGCGGGCGTTGGGGCGGCATAGCATCGACGCTGTCGTTGTGACCGAGCCCGGTGAATGGCGCGTGCTGCGCATGTTCGAGAACCTGCGCGAGGAAATTGACTGCGATTTCGACATTTGCAATGACGAACGCTTCCTGTGTTCCCACGCGCGCTTCGCCGGCTGGGCGGAGAGCGCAAAGGAATTGCGGCAGGAGTATTTCTACCGCGAGATGCGGCGGACGACCGGCTATCTCATGGAGAGCGGTAAGCCCGTTGAAGGCAAATGGAACTTCGATCACGACAATCGCGAGCCGCTCAAGACCAGGATCGAAGCGCCGGTGCGGCCGAGTTACGCCGTGGATGAGACGACGCAAGAGGTTCTCGACCTCGTTGCCAGCCGCTTCGGCAATCATTTCGGCTCGCTCGAAGATTTCGACTATCCGGTGAGCCGCTGGCAGGCGCTGCATTACCTCGACTGGTTCATCGCCGAGGCGCTGCCGAATTTCGGAACCTATCAGGACGCCATGCGCTCGGGCGCGCCGCTGCTCTTCCACTCGCATCTCTCCGGCCTGATCAATTGCGGCCTCCTCGATCCGCGCGAATGCTGCGAGCGGGCGGAGACGGCGTACGAGGCCGGCAAGGCGCCGATCAATGCGGTCGAAGGCTTCATTCGCCAGATCATCGGCTGGCGCGAGTTCATCCGCGGTGTCTATTGGCGCCACATGCCGGACTACGCGTCGTCCAACAAGCTGCGGGCCCAGCGCAAGCTGCCGGACTTCTTCTGGACCGGCGAAACCGACATGAACTGCCTCAAGCAGTGCTTTGCCGAAGTGAAGGCGGGCGCCTACAACCATCACATTCAGCGGCTCATGGTCATCGGAAATTTCTGCCTGCTTTGCGGTTTCGATCCGCGCGAGGTGCAGGAATGGTATCTTGTTGTCTATCACGACGCCTATGAATGGGTGGAAATGCCGAACGTGGTCGGCATGATCCTTTATGCGGATGGCGGGCTCTTGGCGACCAAGCCCTATGCCGCCTCGGGCAATTACATCGACAGGATGTCCGACTATTGCAGCGACTGCGCTTATTCGCCGAAGGTGAAGAGCGGCGAGGGCGCCTGTCCGTTCAACTACCTTTACTGGGATTTCATCGCCCGCAACGAGGCGCGGCTGAAGGGTAATCCCCGGCTCAACCGCACCTATGCGACGCTGGAGCGGATGGCGGAGGAAAAAGTCGACGCGGCGCGAAAGGATGCGGCAAAGTTTCTCGACGGCCTGGTCGCGACCGGTGATTATTGACCTTGATAAGGGATGCCGCGATCTTGGGGAACAAGCCATGCCGCGGTTAAACTTTCGTTAACCATCGCGGCTCAGCATTGTTTTGCCGGCTCATCCCGGCCGGCGCAGCCAAGGAGCGTGTCGATGACTGAGATCGCCCCCCGCAAGCCCGATTCCGAGTTTGCCCGCATGCTGAAGGGTTACGGCCTGACGACCGCCGAAGTGCTGTACCGCATGCCGGACCATCCAAGCCTCCTGCAGACTTTCGCCTGGCAGTTCGAGGACATCGCCCCGGACTACCCGCGGCTTTTCAAGTTCCTCGACCATTGGCATCGCGAGATCGAGGCGGCGATCCACTCCGTTCGCGTCATGCACGCCGGGCTGATCAAGCCGCGCGAGGTACGGCTGGTGCGGGATGTCGGCTTTCTGAACTGAGCTTGCCCCCGTCTCGCCAGAGGCGCTCAGATCAGCCGCAGGCCCTTCAGGCTCGAATGGCCGTTCCTGCCGATGATGATGTGGTCGTGGACGGCGATGCCAAGAGGCTTGGCGACGTCCACGATCGTCTTGGTCATTTCGATGTCGGCGCGCGACGGCGTCGGGTCGCCCGAGGGATGATTGTGGACGAGGAGGATCGCCGTCGCAGAAAGTTCAAGCGCTCGGCGGACGACCTCGCGCGGATAGACCGGCGTGTGGTCGATCGTGCCGGTGCCCTGCACCTCGTCGGCGATCAGGGCGTTCTTCTTGTCGAGGAACAGGATGCGGAACTGTTCGCGCGTCTCGTAGGCCATGGCGGCCTTGCAATAGTCGAGAACGGCGGCCCAGGAGGAGAGGACCTCCTTCTTGCGCACGGCCGATCGCATGGCGCGCTGGTTGATCGCGGCGACGATCGCAATGTCGAGGGCGACCGCGTCCTTGACACCCTGGACCTCCATCAGCCGGCGGCTCGGAGCGTTCAGCACCTCCGACAACGAGCCGAAACGGGCGATCAGCGCCTTGGCAATCGGCTTGACGTCGCGGCGCGGGATGGTGCGGAAGAGGATGAGTTCGAGCAGTTCGTAGTCGGCGAGAGCCGTCTGGCCGGCTTCGGAAAACCGCTCGCGCAGCCGGTCCCGGTGGCCGTCATGATGCTTGGCGACAGCGGCCTTGGCGTCGCGGTTCGGCGGGGAGGCGGCTTCTGTCGGTTTGCCTGAGCCTGCCCCGGCTTCGAACAGCCCGGCGAAGACGTCGCGCCGCTTGGTTTCACTGGACGGGTTCCGATGGTTGGTATCGCGATCGTCCGGTTGGCCGGGTTCGTCCGATTCGTCGTCGAAGCCGCCGGGTCTTGCCATCGCGCCCTACCGGCCCGACGAGGCTTCGGTTTCCATCTCAAGGCCCGGCGTGTCGAGACCTCCCGGCGAGAGCGTGAAGATTTCGCAGCCCGTCTCGGTGACGCCGATCGAATGCTCGTACTGGGCGGTCAGCGAGCGGTCGCGGGTGACGGCGGTCCAGCCGTCGTTCAGGATCTTCACATGCGGGCGGCCGAGATTGATCATCGGCTCGATCGTGAAGATCATCCCCGGCTTCATCTCCGGGCCTTCGCCGCGGTGGCCGTAATGCAGGACGTTCGGCGCATCGTGGAACAGCTTGCCGACGCCGTGGCCGCAGAAATCGCGCACGACCGAGCAGCGCTCGCCCTCGGCATAGGTCTGGATCGCCTCGCCGATGTCGCCGATATGGCCGCCGGGTCTGACCGCCTCGATGCCGATCATCAGCGCACGATATGTCACCTCGCAGAGCCGTTCGGCGGCGCGCTTCAGCTTGCCGACGGGGTACATGCGCGAAGAGTCGCCGTGCCAGCCGTCAACGATCAGCGTCACGTCGATATTGACGATGTCGCCTTCCTTCAGCGGCTTGTCGTTGGGGATGCCGTGGCAGACCACGTGATTGATCGAGGTGCAGACGCTTTTCGTGTAGCCGCGATAATTCAGCGTCGCTGGCACAGCCTCGTGTTCGAGTGCGAAGTCGACAACGAAATCGTCGATTGCCTGGGTCGTCACGCCGGGTTCGACGATCGCCGCAAGACCATCGAGGCAGATTGCGGTGAGCTGCGAGGCACGGCGCATGCCGTCGAAGGCGGCCAGATCGTAGAGGCGGATCGCGCCGGTGTTGCGGGCCGGGTTGGCTTCGGCTTCGAGATAGGTGGTCATGGGCGCCGCACAGGATCGATGAGAGTGTCGATTGAAGGGTCGATGATGGGGATCGCGGTGGTCGGAAAAATGCCGTCCAGCGTGATGTCGCACCGAACGGCGAAGGCTTCAACCCCTCGACGCATCGCGGTGACGAAGGCTTGGGCATAGGTGGGATCGAGATCGGCGGCGAAGGCGAGGCGGTGGCAATCGGCGCGTTGGACAACGTAGAGCATCATGGCGCGCTCGCCCGCCTCGACGCGGTCGCCGAGCTCGACGAGGTGTTTTGCACCGCGGGTCGTCACGCAATCGGGAAACTCGGCAAGGCCTGGTTCGCGCATGAGATGGACGTTCTTGACCTCGACATAGATGGGTAGGCTCGGTCCGCCGTCTGGCTTTCCAGAGTCGATCCCCGGTTCGACATACAGAAGATCGACGCGAGAATTGATGCCGTATTTCACCTCGCGGCGTGCGGGGCCAAGACCGGCAAGGGCAGGCACGAGCCCGGCCGCCACCGCCTCTTCGGCGAGCCGGTTCGGCAGGCCCGTGTTGATTCCGACGAGCGTATCGTCCGCTTCCACGATCTCGAGTGTCATCGCGAGCTTGCGGTTCGGGTTTTTCGCGCGCGATAGCCAGACGCGCGAGCCTTCGGCTTTCAGCCCCATCATGGCGCCGGGATTGGGGCAGTGGACGGTGACCGGCCCGGTTTCACCATCGATCACCACGTCGGCGAGAAACCGCTTGTAGCGCTGGACGAGGCGGGCGGGGATGAGCGGCGAAGGGAAGGCAACCATGGCCTTGCGCTTAGCGCCGGAACGGGCGCGGCGTCAAAGGGCGAGCGAGCAACCGTGAAATCCGAGTGCCCATATCCTCAATCCAGAAGCCCTTCGCCCTGTTCGTCGATCATCCGCCGGGCCTTCTGCAGCGCGGCCGACTCGGCGGCGTCGCGGACGGGAAACAGGTCGGCACGGATCAAACGATGGCGCCTCGCCTCGCCGCCGACGTCCTTTTCGATGATGGCCGACAGCCGAAACTGGCCACCTTCCTGCATGGGGGTGGGAGTGATGGTGAAGCCCTCATAGGTTTCGGATTCGCCGACGATTTCGGCCGCGGCGGATGGGGCGGATTCGCCGCCGAACAGGCGTTTGAGAAAAGACATGGGCACTCCGAGAAAAAGGGGCGAGGGAACATCGATGGACGCCCGACGTGGTGCGTTCGATATAGGGCCGATGCGCTGGCTTTGGCGACGGCATCACCTCGCCGCCAATTCAAACGCGGCCGTCGAGCCGATCCCGAGCGATCGAAATCCTATGCTGTTTCCTCCACATAGCGGCCCGGTGCGTCTTCGATGGGCATTAGATTGCCGCCACCCGGCTTGCGCGGCTTGACGCGGTCGCCGCCAACCTTGTCGCCGATCCATTCCTGCCAGTTCGGCCACCAGGATCCCGGCGTTTCCTTGGCTGCGAGCAGCCAGTCCTCATATGTCGCGGTGTCGCGCGGCGCGGCGCCGGTCCAGAACTGGTACTTCTTCTTCGCTGGCGGATTGACGACGCCGGCGATATGGCCGGAGCCGGTCAGCACATATTCGACCTTCGAGCCGAAGACGCGGCTGCCGACGAAGACGCTGCGCGCCGGGGCAATGTGGTCTTCCTTGGTGGCGAGATTGTAGATCGGGATCGTGACCTTGGAGAGGTCGAGCTTTACCCCGTCGATCTCCATCTTGCCGCGCGACAGTCGATTCTCGTGATAGCAATTGCGCAGGTAGAACAGATGGTTCGCCTTCGGCATGCGGGTCGAATCGGCGTTCCAGTAGAGAAGGTCGAAGGGCATCGGCTCCTTGCCCTTCATATAGTTGTTGACGAAGTAGGGCCAGATCAGGTCGCCCGAGCGCAACAGGTTGAAGGCGGTCGCCATCTGCGAGCCTTCCAGATAGCCTTTATTGCCCATCGCCTTTTCGAGGTTCTCAAGCTGACCCTCGTCGACGAAGACCTTCAGGTCCCCTGCATGGGTGAAGTCGATCTGCGTCGTCAGGAACGTCGTCGACGCGATGCGGTCGTCACCCTTGGCCTTCAGATAGGCGAGGGAGGCGCCGAGCAACGTGCCGCCGACGCAATAGCCGATCGTGTTGACGTCTCTTTCGCCGGTCGCAGTTTCCACCGTGTCGAGGCCGAAGGCAATTCCGTCCGTGATGTAATCGGCCCAGCCCTTCTCGGCCTGCTCGTCGTCCGGATTCACCCAGGAAATGACGAACACGGTGTGTCCCTGCTCGACGAGCCAGGCGATGAAGGACTTTTCCGGGTTGAGATCGAGGATGTAGAATTTGTTGATCCAGGGCGGCACGATCAGCAACGGTCGCTTGAACACCGTGTCGGTCGTCGACGCGTACTGAATGATCTGGCAGATGTCGTTCTCGGCGATGACCTTGCCGGGCGTCAGCGCCATGTCGCGGCCGACCTGGAATTTCGAACGGTCGGTCTGGCGCATCTTCAAGGTGCCGTTGCCGGCCATCATGTCCTCGGCGAACATCTTCATGCCGCGCACGAGGTTCTCGCCATTCGATTCGATCGTGTCGCGGTAGAGTTCGGGATTGGTGCCGATGAAGTTCGAGGGCGCCACCGCGTTGGAAATCTGCTTCATGTAGAACGCCGCCTTGTGGCGGGTGTGTTCGTCGAGCCCGTCGGTTCGCTCGACAAGGTCGTCGGCCCAGCGCGAGGTCAGGATATAAACCTGCTTGACGAAGTCGAAGAACAGATGCTCGGTCCACTGCGAGTTGGCAAAGCGCTTGTCGCCGGGCTTGGGCTCGATCGGGTTTTGCGGCTTTTCGCCGGCCATGCGGCGGATCGAGTTGTTCCAGACGTCGAGATAGCCGGCGAACAGGCTGGTCTGCGCCTCGATCGCCCGCGACGGGTCGGTCAGCCAGTATTCGGAGACCTTCGAGAGAGTGCCGACCATCTCCGACATTGTCATTGGCGCGCTGTCGACGAAATCCTTGTCCTCGCGCGGTGCCACCCAGGCGGCCGCGGCCTTGCCCACATGCTCCAGCACCCGCGCCATGTTGCGGGTGAAGGCCTCGGGATCGCGGATCGCGTAATCGCTATAGGGGGTGCCGGTCGGCGGCGCGACCGGAGGGCTCTCGACCTTCGGTCGCGCCATCTTCACGGTTTCTGCTTTGGAACTGGCGGCCTTGAGGTTTTCCGTCTTCGGACTTTCGACTTTTGACCTGCCCGCCTTGGTGCCCCCAGCCTTGGTGCCCCTAATCTTTGGACTCCCGGCTTTGGGAGCGGCAGTCTTGGGCCGCGCAGCCTTGGCAGTCGTTGCCTTGGCGCCGGCCGTCTTCCGACCGTTCGCCGATTTGCCGTTCGCGGTCGTCTTCTGTTTTACAGCCATGTTCCGCTCCTCCCGGAGGATCGCCCGGTTCCCGTGCTGCCTGCCAGTCTTCGGGTGGTCGGCACCGTATATCACGTTCGTCCCGGCATCACTGTGAAGGATGGCCGTCGCCGCGACAATCGCGGGATCGCCATTTTGTAAATGTGCATCCCTGGGATATGAAACAAATCGCCAAATCTAGAAGGCTTGAAGCCCATGTTCTCGTCCTCCACGCTCCGTGTGCTTGCACTTCTCGTCGCTGTGGCTCCCGCTGCCGGCTGCCAGGCGATGTTCGGCGACGATCAGGATAATTCGATCGGCGCCCAGCGGCTCGCGGCGACCGCACCCGTCGCCTCCAGGCAACGCCTTGGCGACGACGGGTATCCGCTGCTCGGGGCTTTCCCCGGCGCGGCCGCCCCGCAACTGACCGATGCCGAGGTTTCCAGCGACTCGACGCGCTTCAATAAACTGGCAGCGCAGCGTTCGGCGGCGCCGAACGCCACCGACTATGACGCCAGGATCGCCCGCGCCCAAGCCTTGCGAGCGCGCCAGGCGGCCGAAGTCGAGGCCGGGTTGGCCAGGAAGTCGAAGCCCGCCAGGCCGAGAGGGCCGACGCCCGAAGAGGTTCTCAGGCAAATCGAGTCCGGCACCTGACCGGCCACGCTTTCAAGCCTTCGTTCGTGTGAACCAAACAAAGCAGCGTCTGGCGGGCACATGGCCGATCACGCGCTCTCCGCAACCGTCCACGACCGGCAGCCTGCCGGGGGATTGAAGTTCATGGAAGAATTCCACAAAGTTCGCCGCCTGCCGCCCTACGTCTTCGAAGAGGTCAACCGACTGAAGGCGACAGCGCGCGCCCGCGGTGCCGACATCATCGACCTTGGGATGGGCAATCCGGACCTGCCGACGCCGCCATTCATCGTCGACAAGCTATGCGAGGCCATCCGCGACCCGCGCACCCACCGCTATTCGGCGTCGAAGGGCATTGCCGGCCTGCGCAAGGCGCAAGCCGGCTATTATGCGCGGCGCTTCGGCGTGACGCTGGACCCGGCGACCCAGGTCGTTGCAACGCTCGGTTCCAAGGAAGGCTTCGCCAACATGGCGCAGGCGATCACCGCGCCGGGCGACGTGGTGCTGTGTCCGAACCCGACCTATCCGATCCACGCTTTCGGTTTCCTGATGGCCGGCGGCACGATCCGCGGCATTCCGTCGACGCCCGACGCCGGCTTCATTGCGGCAATCGACCGGGCTGTGCGCCATTCGATCCCCAAGCCGATTGCGATCATCCTCAACTACCCGTCCAATCCGACTGCCTGCGAAGTCGACCTCGCCTTCTACCGTGAGATCATCGCCTTCGCCCGCCGGCACGAAATCATCGTCCTGTCCGATCTCGCCTATGCGGAGATTTACTTCGACGGCGCGCCGCCGCCTTCGATCTTGCAGGTCCAGGGCGCGATGGACGTGGCGGTCGAGTTCACTTCGATGTCGAAGACCTTCTCGATGCCCGGCTGGCGGATCGGCTTCGCAGTCGGCAACGAGCGGCTGCTCGCCGCGCTCGCCCGGGTAAAGTCCTATCTCGATTACGGCGCCTTCACGCCGATCCAGGTCGCCGCGACGGCTGCGCTGAACGCCGGCGACGCGCCGATCGAGGAGGTGCGCACTATCTACCGCAAGCGCCGCGACGTCCTCGTCGACAGTTTCGCGCGGGCTGGCTGGGACGTGCCGCCGCCGTCATCGACGATGTTCGCCTGGGCGCCGATCCCGGACCAGTACAAGCATCTCGGCTCGCTGGAATTCTCGAAGCTTTTGATCGAAGAGGCGGATGTCGCCGTCGCACCCGGCATCGGCTTTGGCGAGCATGGCGACGATTTCGTGCGCATCGCGCTCGTCGAGAACGAGCACCGCATTCGCCAGGCGGCGCGCAACATCAAGCGCTTCCTTGCGCCTGAGCGTCAAGCCGGGCAGAAGGTCGCCGCAGCGAACGCGCGCTAGCCCGGATACGAGAGTCGACAGATCGCCGATCCGGGACGCGGCGCCGAAGATCGACGAACAGAACGACAAGGTCGCCATGAACAGCCCATTGCGGCTCGGCATCGCCGGGCTCGGAACCGTAGGATCGAGCCTGGCACGGCTGATCGAGACCAAGGCCGAGACACTGGCCAACCGCAGCGGCCGGACCCTCACCGTCGCTGCGGTGTCGGCTCGTGACCGCACCCGCGACCGCGGTTTCGACATGTCGAACGCCGCCTGGTTCGACGATCCGGTGCAATTGGCGGCCAAGGGTGAAATCGACGTCTTCGTCGAGCTCGTCGGCGGCTCGGACGGCGCTGCCCATGAAAGCGTCAAGGCGGCGCTGTCGCGCGGCCTCCCGGTGGTGACGGCCAACAAGGCGCTGCTCGCCCATCACGGTGTCGCGCTGGCCAAGGTTGCGGCGCGCAGGAACACCGCGATCCTCTTCGAGGCAGCGGTTGCCGGCGGCATCCCGATCATCAAGACCATGCGCGAGGGCCTGTCCGGCAATTCCGTCAGCCGCGTCTACGGCATTCTCAACGGCACCTGCAATTACATGCTGACCCGCATGGAGCGTGAGGGCATCTCCTTCGACGCCTGTCTCGCCGACGCCCAGGCGCTCGGCTATGCCGAGGCCGACCCGACCTTCGACATCGGCGGCTTCGACGCCGCCCACAAGCTGGCGATCCTGACCTCGCTCGCTTTCGGATGCGAGATCGATCTCGATTCGGTTTTCATCGAGGGTATCTCGGCAGTCACCAACGACGACATCCAGGCCGCCGCGGAACTGGGCTACCGTATCAAGCTCCTCGCCGTCGCGGTGCAGACCGACACCGGCATCGAGCAGCGCGTCCACCCGACGATGATCCCGGCCAGTTCGGCACTCGCACAGGTCGATGGCGTCACCAACGCCGTCGCCGTCGACACCGATCTCCTCGGCTCGATCCTGCTGGCCGGTCCCGGTGCCGGCGGCGATGCGACGGCTTCGGCGGTCCTGTCGGACATCATGGACGTCGCCGGCGGCGTCGTGCCGCCGACGCTCGGCCTGCCGGTGTCCAAGCTCGTGCCCTACAAGCGCGCCAGGATGCGCGCCCATGAGGGCGGTTACTACATTCGCCTTGCGGTCCACGACCGGGTCGGTGCCTTCGCCTCGATCGCCCGGCGCATGGCAGAAGCGAAGATCTCGCTCGAATCGATCGTCCAGCGCCAGCGTCCGGGCGCCGAGGGCAGCGCCATCGCGCCGGTGGTGCTCGTCACCCACGAGACGACCGAGGCCGCTATCCGCCGCGCCCTCGAACTCGTTTCGAAGGACGGCCATCTGACTGCCACTCCCCAGATGATTCGCATTGAAACCCTCGACTGACGACGCCGCATCGGCCAAGGTCGAATCGTGGGCCGCCTGCGACATCACGGTTTCACAAGTGTGGCTCATATGCGTGGCCATGCCGATCCGATAGCGGACGGTTGCGGTGGCTTTCGAGGGGAATTTCACGATGAGCGAGGCGGCCAAACGGGTCGAGACGTCGCAGCTCCTGGACCGGGTGCTGACGCTGGAGATCGCCCGCGTCACCGAGAAGGCCGCAGTCGCGGCCGCCCATCTGCGGGGCCGCGGCGACGAGAAGGCGGCCGACCAGGCCGCTGTCGACGCCATGCGCTCGGAACTGAACGCGCTCGCGATCGACGGCACCATCGTCATCGGCGAGGGCGAGCGCGACGAGGCGCCGATGCTCTTCATAGGCGAAGAGGTTGGTACCAAAAAGGGACCAAAGGTCGACATCGCACTCGATCCGCTCGAGGGCACGACGATCTGCGCCAAGAACCTGCCGAATTCCCTGGCGGTCATCGCGATGGCGACCCGGGGAAGTCTGCTCAACGCGCCCGACGTCTACATGGAGAAGATCGCCGTCGGCCCCGGCTACCCGGACTGTATCGTCGATCTGACGCGTCCGCCGGAGGCCAATCTCAACGCCCTCGCCAAGGCCAAGGGTGTGCCGGTCGCCGGCATCACCGTCTGCATCCTCGACCGGCCGCGCCATGCGCCGTTGATCGCCGCCGTGCGCGAGGCGGGCGCCTCGATCCGCCTGATCGGCGACGGTGATGTCGCGGGCGTCATTCACACCACCGATTCGGAAGAGACCGGGATCGACGTCTACATGGGCATCGGCGGCGCGCCGGAGGGCGTTCTCGCTGCTGCGGCGCTGCGCTGCACGGGCGGCCAGATGCAGGCGCGGCTGCAGCTCAACACCAATGAGAAGCGCGCCCGTGCCGAGAAGATGGGAATCTCCGACCCGTACCGCATCTACTCGGTCGAGGAGATGGCGTCCGGCGACGTGATTTTCGCGGCAACGGGCGTAACCGACGGCAATCTTCTGGACGGCGTCCGTTTCTACCGCGACCGCATCGCGACCCATACGCTGGTCATGCGCTCGCACACGCAGACCATCCGCGAAATCCGCGCGCGGCATTACGATACGTCGAAATTCGACAGCTGAATGGTTGTTGGAAGGCTCCGATCTCCAGCGCCGAGCAAAATCGTAGATCGACCGTGAACTAAGTGGTCGGTGGCGTGCGCCGATCCATGAGACCTCGTGCCGCTTGCGCGATGGCACAGGCTTCGCCAGAACGCGTTCCATGGCTTCTTCTGCACGTACATTCCTGGCCGTCGATCGCTCGCTGGGCGGACGCCGCTGGCTGAGCGCCCTCGACGAGCGGGCCGAGGCGTTGGCGCTCAAGATGTCGCAAACGCTCGGCTTGCCCGACATCGTCGCCCGTGTCCTGTCGGCGCGCGGCGTCACCGAAGCAGATGCCGAAGCCTTCCTGACGCCCCGGCTGCGCGACCTGATGCCCGATCCCTCGACCCTTACCGACATGGACGCTGCCGCCACGCGTCTCGCCGATGCGGTCGAGCGCGGCGAGAGGGTGGCGATCTTCGGCGATTACGATGTCGACGGCGCGGCATCCTCGGCGCTGCTCTGGCGCTATTTCAAAGCCTTCGGCATCGATGCGGCGATTCGCATTCCCGACCGCATCACCGAAGGCTACGGGCCGAATCCCACCGCGATGCGCGAGCTGGTCGACGCGGGTGCGACGCTCATCGTCACCGTCGATTGCGGCACCGGCAGTTTCGAAGCGATCGATATGGCGCGCTCGCTGGCCGCCGATGTCGTCGTCCTCGATCACCACCAGACGGGGACGGCGCTGCCGAACGCAGATGTCCTGGTCAACCCGAACCGCCAGGACGATTTGTCGGGCCTCGGCCATCTCTGCGCTGCCGGCGTCGTCTTCATGACGCTGGTCGCCGTTTCGCGCGAGTTGCGCCGGCGGGGCCGGGCGCCCAAGAGCCTGCCCGACATCTTCGCGCTTCTCGATCTTGTGGCGCTTGCCACCGTCTGTGACGTGGTTCCGCTCATCGGCATCAACCGCGCCTTCGTCGTGCAGGGCCTCGGTGTCATGCGCGCCCAGACCAACCAGGGACTTGCCGCGCTCGCCCGCGCCTCGCGCCTGTCCGGGCCGCTCGAGGCGCACCATCTCGGCTTCATGCTCGGACCACGCATCAACGCCGGCGGCCGAATCGGCGACGCGGCCCTCGGCAGCCGGCTTCTTTGTCTCGACGAGCCGACCGAATCGGATCTTCTTGCAACGCGTCTCGGCGAACTCAACCAGGAGCGCCAGGCAATGGAGCAGATCATGCTCCAGGAAGCCGAAGCCGAGGTGCTGGCCGAGATGGGGGCGGGTGAGGGGCCGGCAATCCTCGTTGCCGCTTCGGCCGACTGGCATCCCGGTATCGTCGGCCTCCTGGCCGCCCGGCTGAAGGAACACCATCGTCGCCCGGCCTTCGCCATCGCCTTCGATCGCAATGGACGCGGCACCGGTTCGGGCCGCTCGATCGGCGGCTTCGATCTCGGTCGCTTGGTGCGCGAGGCCGTCGAGACGGGCCTTCTGATCAAGGGCGGCGGTCACGCGATGGCGGCGGGCATCACCATCGAAAAGCCCAGGCTCGGCGACTTTCGCGCCTATATCGCAGACAAGGCCGCCAGCCGCGTTGCCTTGCTGCGTGAGGAAGAAGCGCTGCGCATCGACGGGACCTTGAGCGCAGCGGGTCTGACCCCGGATCTATACGGCACGATCGAGCGGGCCGGACCCTTTGGCTCCGGCCACCCGGCGCCGGTTTTCGCACTGGCCCGCCACCGCATCGATTCGTCGTCGGGCGTCGGCACCAACCATGTGCGGGCCACGCTTCGCGGCGCCGACGGAACCGCGATCTCGGCGATCGCGTTCAAGGCGGCGAAAACCCCGGTCGGGGAGCGGCTGCTTGTGGCAGGCGGGCGGCCCATCCATGCCGCAGGCACCTTGTCGCTGGATCGGTTTCGCGGTCGTGAAGAGGTCCGCTTCCGTATCGTCGACGTGGCCGAGGCCTTCGACTGAATGTCCGCTTCGAGGCTGAAAACCCCCAATTTCGGCGAGATTCTTACCGCCTTGTGACGCGAAAATTACCGCCGTCTGGCCCCTGGCTTAAAGCTTGGTAATCGCCGCAACCCTGCCCGATTGCGGCCGTTGCTGGGTCATGACGGTTCGCGGGTGAAGGCCTTGCAAAGGTTTTCAGGCCCCTGACCGGACGCCGAATAGACGACTGGATGCGACCCGCAAGGGACATGTCGGCACGCCACGGCACCATGAACATTCGTAACAAGAGGCCTTGAGCAGATGTCCACTTTCTCCGTCTTGAAGAAGCACCGCATCGCCGCATCGATCAGCGCCGCGATCATCGTTTTGCCGCTCGTCGCCGTGCCGGTGACGACAACCGTGTTCGCCGCGTCCAACAACGACACGCCGAAGACCGATGCCGCCAACACCGAGCCCCCGGTCAACGCGGCAATCACCACCCAGATGAGCGACGGCTCGGTTGCCCCGATCGTCTCCGCCGACAAACCGGCGGTGGTTACGATCATCTCGCACATGGCCGGTGGCGAAGAGGGGCCGGCCGTGGCGCATGGCAACATGCACGGTCGGCCGCAGACGCCGTTCGACCAGTTCTTTCAGCAGTTCTTCGGTCCGAACGGCCAGAACGGGCACGGCCAGTTCGGTCGCCCGATGCCGTTCCAGCAGCAGCCGCAAAAAGAGATGGAGGCGCTCGGTTCGGGCTTCATCATCGACAAGAACGGCACCATCGTCACCAACAACCACGTCGTCGAAGGCGGCACCGACATCAAGGTGATCCTCGACGACGGCACCGAGCTGCCGGCCAAGGTGTTGGGCCGCGATCCGAAGTCGGACCTCGCGGTGATCAAGGTCGAGGCCAAGAAGGATCTGCCGGTCGTCGCCTGGGGCGATTCGGATCAGTTGAAGCTCGGCGACAAGATTCTCGCTATCGGCAACCCGTTCGGCGTCGGCACGACGGTGACCGCCGGCATCGTCTCCGCCCGTGGCCGCGATCTTAACGGCGGACCCTATGACGATTTCATCCAGGTCGACGCCCCGATCAACACCGGCAACTCCGGCGGCCCGCTTGTCGCCATGAACGGCAAGGTGGTCGGCATCGATTCGGCGATCTATTCGCCGAACGGCGGCAATGTCGGCGTTGGCTTCGCCATCCCGTCCGACGAAGCGAAGACCATCGTCCAGAAGCTGATCGACCACGGTTCGATCCAGCATGGCTTCATCGGCGTTCAGATCCAGCCGGTCACGACCGACATCCAGAACGCCCTCGGCCTCGATACCAAGGACGGCGCGCTGGTGGCGAGCGTCGGTTCCGACACCCCGGCCGGCAAAGCGGGCGTCAAGGCCGGCGACATCGTCACGGCGGTCGGCGACACGCCGGTCACCGACGCGCGTTCGCTCGCCAGGGCGGTGGCCGACCTGACGCCGGGCACGAAGACGCAGATGAAGGTGCTGCGCCATGGCGACAAGCAGACGCTCGATATCACTATCGGCGACATGAAGAACGCCACCGATGTCGCGAGCAACGACAGCGGCGACTCCGCGGATCAGTCGACCTCGCAGACCCTCGGCATGCAGCTGAACTCGCTGACTGCCGACACGCGCAACCAGCTCAACTTGCCGGACGACGCGACGGGAGTTCTCGTCGAGGATGTCGACCAGAATTCGGCGGCGTCCGATGACGGCGTGCAGCCGGGCGACGTGATTGTCTCGGTCAACCAGAAGCCGGTGAAGTCGCCGCGGGACGTCGCCAATGCGGTGAAGGCGGCGAGCGCGTCCGGTCGCAAACAGGTGCTGTTGCTCGTCAATCGCGGCGAGAACTCCAGCTTCGTCGCCCTGCCTCTCGATAACGGCTGATCCGCCGGCCTACCGCAAACATTAAAAAAACCCGTCGATCCAGGAATGGATCGGCGGGTTTCGCGATTCTGTGGACGTCTCCTCGGCGGACGGGCGGCCTTTCTTGGGTGTTTCCAATTGGTTTTCCGAACGGCGTCTTCGATCCGGTCGTTCCAGCAAACCGTTTTACGGGCGCCAGACACCGCCGACGATCGGAATGGCCTCGCCGGTCGCTTCATCCCCGGCTTGTTTGAGCATGCCCTTGCGCTCGTCGATCGGTCGGTCCGCGATCGACGTCGCGGCGGTTTCGGTAATCCGGTAGTGTCCGCACTGCAGGCAGGTCACTTCGATATAATCGCCCGAGCGCGGCAATGTCTCGCTCGCGCCAGCGTCACAGATCGGACAGTCGATATCGGCCATGTTGGTCTCCCGTGATTTCTCTTCAGATGCAGTGATGAAACGGCTTCGATCACGAAAAATCGGCCGCGTCGATGTTGTGGAGGCAGGCAGCGGTCCAAGGCCATTGCGGCAAAACCGAACCGGGACGCCATTTGCCGGCGGGTCCGCCGGTGCTTTCGCCCGCAGAGCCTTTTTCGACACGGTCGCAAGACCAAGCGGCAGGAAAGTTTTGGCGGACAACAAATTTGGAGGCCTCGGAGGGAATCGAACCCCCGTGCAAGGATTTGCAGTCCTCTGCGTAACCACTCCGCCACGAGGCCCCAATGCGCGATTACCTACTGATTTGACCGATGCGCCGCAAGGGTTTTGATGGCGGTCGAGGCGACAAAGCGCGAAGTGCCATGTTCGTGACGGAAAGAAGCCGTGCGGGCATGGCACGGGCAGCTTGCCTCCGGCGAAGCCCAAAGTTAAGGACTCAACGCAAGAGAGCGGGCGCGCGATGCAGCCGGTTCTGCGGCGTTGGAACCGACGACCGATCGACGGCATGGGAATCTCGGTGATGGATTATCAAACCGCCCGCGTGAAGATGGTGGACAATCAGATTCGCACGACGGACGTCACGCGGCACGAGATCCTGCGTGCCTTCCTGGAGGTGCCGCGCGAAGAGTTCGTGCCCGGCTCGCGCAAGGCACTGGCCTACATCGACGAGGACCTGCCGCTCGGCGACTGGCGCTACCTCATGGAACCATCGCCCTTCGCCAAACTCTTGCAGCTGGCAGCCGTACGCGAGAACGATGTGGTGCTCGACGTCGGCTGCGGTACCGGCTATGGCGCGGCGATCCTGTCGCATCTGGCAAGTTCCGTGGTGGCGCTGGAGGAATCTGCCGAACTCGCAGCGATCGCCAGCGACAATTTCTCGCGGCTCGATTTCGTCACCTGCGCTGTCGTTGAGGGCCCGCTGAACGAGGGCTATCCGTCCGAGGCGCCGTTCGACGTGATCTTTTTCGAAGGCGCACTGGAAACCATTCCCGCGACCTTCTTCGAGCAACTGCGCGAGGGGGGAAGGCTCGTCGTCGTCGAGGGGCGCGGCAACGCGGCTTCCGCCAAGCTTTATTTCAAGGACTCGGACGGTGTCGTATCGAACCGTTTCGGATTCAATTGCAGCATCAGGCCGCTGCCTGGTTTTGAGAAGGCCAAAGAGTTCGTTTTTTGACGCACGACCCGCGTCGCGGAACTCGTTGCAGATATGTCCCGCACCGCCAAAAACCGTACGCGCCGGTCTCGCAGGGACTTGCGTGATCGGTCGTAAGCCTGATTACTACATCTCGAATGGCGCGAACGCGCACGGGCCGGCATTAGGCCTGGTCAAACTTGCGCGATCCTGACCCCGATGTTCTGGAGCACCCGAGTTGCGTAAAACTTTCTGGATTTCTGCCGCCCTGGCGGCGGGTACCCTTCTATCGGCACCGGATCGTTCGCGGGCAGAAACGCTGACAAGCGCTCTGGCGAAGGCCTATGCCAACAATCAGGATTTCAACGCGGCCCGAGCGCAGCTTCGGGCCACGGACGAAAACGTTCCACAGGCACGCTCCGGTCTTCGGCCGTTCGTAAGCGGTGTCGGCAACGCGAATCTCAACCGCAGCCGCACGTCTTCGGGCGACGACATCACGACCGCCTATTCACGAACGCAGTCGATCGGCGTTGGCGTCCAGATCAACCAGACGATTTTCGACGGCTTCCAGACACCCAACAATGTCGCGTCGGCGCAGGCGCAGGTTCGCGCTGCGCAGGAAAATTTGTCGAACACAGAGCAGAACACACTCTCTGATGCCGTTGCCGCCTATATGAACGTGTTGCGGGATCGCCAAATCGCATCGCTGCGCCGCCAGAATCTGGGCTTTCTTCAGGAGCAGGTTCGCGCATCGAGCGCGCGATTCGACGTGGGCGAGGGCACGCGGACCGACGTCGCCCAGGCCGAGTCGCAGCAGGCTCTCGCAACCGCGCTGCTGAACAGCGCGCTGTCACAGGTCGCATCCAGCGAGGCGACGTATTTCAACGTGATCGGCGACGCGCCGACGAACCTGAAGCCGGGTTCGGCGCCGATGCGGCTGCTGCCGAAATCGGTCGACCGCGCTTTTGCGATCTCGCAGCGTGAGCATCCGGCGATTTTGGCAACGCTCGCGGCAGTCGACGCGTCCGCCTATCAGGTAAAATCGGCCGAAGGAGCGTTCCTGCCGCAAGTCAGCATCACCGGTTCCGTCGACAACACCTATTCTCAGGCCAATTCGGAAGGTGGCAGTTCGGCAAGCAGCTCTTCCGATCTTCCGGGTGTCAGCGTCAATCGGCCGAACGTCATCACTCAAAACCAGACGTCCGCTTCAATCGGCGCGCAGGTGACGATTCCGATCTATCAGGGCGGCCGAAACAGTTCGGTCGTGAGGCAGAACAAGGAAATCCTCGGTCAGCGGCGCATCGAAGTCGACAGCGCACGCGATCAGGTCAGAGCGGCCGTCGCGACGTCTTGGGCGCAGCTTCAGGCGGCCCGTGCCAACATTACCGGCTACCAGGCGCAGGTGCAGGCCGCCAGGCTCGCCCTCAACGGCGTGAGCGAGGAGCGCAATGTCGGCCAGCGGACGACGCTCGACGTGTTGAACGCCCAGGCTGACGTGATCTCCGCGCAAATTCTGCTCGTCGGCTCGCAGCGCGACGAAGTCGTCGCGGGCTACGCCGTGTTGTCGGCGACCGGCCGCTTGTCGCACGATCAGCTGGCGCTTGCGGGCAAGACCTACAAGCCGGCTGATCACTACAAGGCTGTCGAGGACAAATGGTACGGTCTGCGCACGCCGGACGGCCGCTGAGTCGTTCAGAACGCCGCCAAGACCGAGAAGGCCAAGCGGCGCGTACCCACGGCTGATGAGATTGTGGAGAACTGCGTTCTTTTAGCCTTGCCAGCCCCGTCGTTGTCGGACGTCTGACTTCAACAGGCGTTTGACGGCAAACTGCGCGCGCGAAGATACCGATTTGCGTCATGGTGCGTATGCGAAGGCGATCCGTGACAATCCTCTTATGGAAATAAGCGGGTGATACCGCCAGGGGAAGGAACTTGCGGGATTCACGCGAAGCCTCTTTGGACTTAGGCTTCACGCATGATTCGAGCGATAGGCTTTGGCCATCGCCCACCGTGCGGGAGCCCGCAATGAGCAATGCCCTTCAGACCCGAGAGCCGTCGATGGACGAGATTCTCGCCTCCATCCGTCGTATTATCGAGGGGGGTGATGAACTGGGCACGGCTCGGCTCGATCCAGTTGAGCATATGCAGGCGTTGCATGTGAGCGAATCCGACGGGCAGGGTTCGGACGACGATCTCGATCTGAAGGCTCGTGCCTTCTCCGAGGGGTCGAGTGAAAGTAAGGACGGCTTGCCCTTGTGGCCGGAGGGTCCCGGCGAGCCGGCCAACGACCGCACCGCCATGGTCGCGCATTTGAAACGTGAGACCGAGGCCATGGCAACGGACTCCGATCAGGGCGAGGGGAAGTTGCCTTCCCGAAAGAGCGACTCCGACGACAACGAGATAGCTGCTTTGGCAAGCGTCGAAGCAACCGATCAGGCGAATGCGGTAATCTCGGCAGCTGTCACAGAAAATATGGATTTCATGTCCGCTCTGTCGTTGGAGATCGAAGGTGAAGGGCCGGCTCAGGTCAGCCCGACCATTCAAGCGGCGCGACAAAGTGCGCAGTCGATGGCAGCACGCACCGAGCGTCTGATCGCCGTGGTCGGCGGGATGCAGGCAGACGCCGAGGCGGACGATGACGGAGAAGCCGTAAGCGACACGACGTCGGCGCCGTCACCTGCAATGGACGACGGGGCGATCGCAAACACGGACATCTCGGAACCCCTCGACGAGCGAAGTAAAGCGACGGGTGATCTGCAGGACAGTCTTCGCAACTTGCGCGCGGATGCTTTTGGTGGATCCGGTTCGGAGGGGATTGCGGCGAAGTCTCCAGAGGCGTCGGCCGTCGATGCTTTCGCCGAGTTCGACGAAGACGAATTCGCCAACGAATTGCTGGAACGCGCCGATATGCTGGACGCTGTCACGTCGCCGACAAAAATCGATATCGCGGATCGGGATGCCGAGTCGGTCGCCGCCACGAACGCGATGAATGTCGCGAAGAATGTCGATCGTCACGCTGATGACGGTGGCCGAGGACACTTCGGTTCGTCGTGGACCGGGGAACCCCTGAATTCGCACATCGACGCAGCCATTCATCATTTGATCTCGGATGAAGCCAGCCAACGCGTGTCGGCCTCCTTTACCGATCTCTCCATCGCCATCCGCGACGAGCAGATGCGGTCGATCGACGACACCGTTCGAACCATGCTGCAGCCGATGCTTCAGGAGTGGCTCGACGACAATCTGCCGCATATGGTGGAGCGGCTGGTGCGCGAAGAGATCGAGCGGGTAGCGCGTGGCGGCCGCCGCTAAAGGCCGCGGCGAAGTCCGTCGTATCGATGTGCCGACGATTGAGCGGCGAGTGGCATTTCTGTTGCACTCCTGCCTAAGCCTCTGGAGCCTCAATCTCTATCTGCGATGTGGCAGATCGTAACGGGTTTGCCGCAACGGGAAGCAACCACGAACGTGCAAGAGCGGTTGATGTGAAGCCCTTTCAGATTTGCCCCGCATAGCAGGGCGCATTTTCGCCTTGCTGCACAGTGGCGACCGGCCGATCCAAGTCGGTGGCAATATGCGAAAAGACCGACAAGGCCTGTCTTGGACTTTGTGGCGCGGCTTTTCAAAACGGCTTTTGTAGTTCGCGCGTCGATCCACGATGGTGGCGACGCGCCAACCGCAGTTTGGAATACGCAGTGGTCGAGAACGGCAACCCCGATCTGTCCTAACCTATCTGTCACATTTTAGCCACGGATGTGACTGGTTCTTCGGACCCTACGCCTGGCTCAACTCGCTCCATTGTTTTCCGTCGCTCGAGAATCTTAAGATAATTCAGCGGAAACAGGACGTTAATTTGATTTGGTAATGAAAAGACGATGGTGACTTAGTCTGTTGCGAAACTGTCGCAAATGCGGCGTCGGTCAGGCCGGCATATTCCGTGGCGCCGAAATCTCGTTTACGTTCGCGTCAACTTCCGGGGACGCAAGCGACATCGCGGCGGGAGTTAAAGGAAACTTGGGGGGAATTCGGAATGTCGAAACTTCGCACCGCCTTGCTTGGCACGACGATCGCCAGTCTGGCGCTGACGTCTGCCGCCTATGCCGGCGGTTTCAGCCGCGGCACCGCCGACACCGACATTCTCTATGAGCCTGGCACCTTCTCGATGCGCGCTGGCCTTACCTATGTCGATCCGGAGCGTGGCTACACGACGATCAACGGCGCCAATGCCGGTGGCAGCACCTATACGGGCACCTACCAGATTCCGTCCGTTGCCGTGGGTTTCGGCGGTGAGCTTTTCGGTTGCGCCGGTACCTACACCGAGCCCTTCGCGGCGGAGGGCGATTACACCGGCGTTTCGGGCGGGGGCCTGCCGCGTCAGGTGAGTTCCACCCAGAGCGTGTCGAACACAGATCGTCTGAACTTTGCGACCGCGTCCAGCGTTTCGCAGACCCGTCGTATCGACTTCAACACCAACGAATTCGGCGCCACATGCCGCGTCAGCTACTCGGCCGATTTCGGACGTGTGAGCTTTCTCGGCGGCGTTTATGCGGAGGACTTCAGCTTTGAGGGGTCGAGTTTCGGCACGACCCTCGCTCCGAGCCGGCTCGGACCCTTGCCGGTCGTCGGCACGCAGATCGACGTCACGTCCGACGGAGAATACAAGACGGGCTACCGCATCGGCGCCGCGTTCGAAAAACCCGAACTCGCCCTGCGCGCTCAGATCATGTACAAATCCGAAGTGGTCCATGACGACATCCAGGGTACCGGCACGGTCAGTGTCTTGTCGTCGGGAATTCCGGGGATCGCAATTCCGGGTTTGCCGCCGGTCGGCGCTGTGTTGCCGGTGACATCCTACCTCAGCGACTCGACCAGCCCGCAGTCGCTGACCATCAACGCTCAAACGGGCATCGCGCCTGGCTACTTGCTTCTCGCCAGCTTCAACTGGACCGACTGGAGCACGAATAAAAACGTCGTCAGTACGATTCGCAACGCTGCTCTCGGCATCAACTCGTCGAGCTACGCACCCTACAACTGGCGTGACGGCTACACCGGCACGATCGGCCTCGGTCATGCGTTTACGGAGGCCATCGCCGGTGCGATCCAGCTCGGCTACGATCGCGGCGTGTCGACGGGTTCTGAAACGACCTACACCGACCTGTATACCTTGGCCGCCGGCGTGTCGTTCAAGGGCGAAAAATTCGGTGAACTCCGCCTTGGCGGTCTCGTGGGTTACTGGACCGACGGAGAGCAGAAGATTTCCGATGGCGCCTATTTCAACGGTACGGTCGGCGAAGACGTTGTCTATGGCGCCAACGCTTCGCTTAAAATCACCTTCTGATCGATCCCTCGCGGCCACGGCCGCGAACCGATCGAAAAGTGCTGGAAGGCGCGCCGGAAACGGAGCGCCTTCTTCAATTCGGCACTGTTTTTTATCGCGAAATTTTGCTTGTGGGAACTCTGCAACACTATTGCATCGATGCATCGAATATACTCGGCACAGGGCGTTCGTGCCCCCTTGCGGCCACAAAACGACGGCACCTCAATAGGGTGCGGCTTGGTGGTCGCGAGCAGCAGTGCAGGGGGCGAGGGGGACTGATGGACGCGCATTCGATCGACAAGACGAACTTGCCCAGCCGGCACGTTACGGAAGGTCCGTCCCGCGCGCCACACCGCTCCTACCTTTATGCGATGGGTCTGACCAAGGCCGAAATCCACCAGCCACTGGTCGGCGTCGCCTCCTGCTGGAACGAGGCGGCGCCCTGCAACATCGCTCTGATGCGCCAGGCACAGGTCGTCAAGAAGGGCGTCACCGCGGCCCGCGGTACGCCGCGCGAATTCTGCACCATCAGCGTCACCGATGGCATCGCCATGGGCCATCAGGGTATGAAGTCGTCGCTGGTCTCGCGCGACCTGATCGCCGATTCCGTCGAGCTCACCATGCGCGGCCACGCCTACGATGCGTTGGTCGGTCTCGCAGGTTGCGACAAGTCGCTGCCGGGCATGATGATGGCGATGGTCCGGCTCAACGTGCCGTCGGTTTTCATCTATGGCGGCTCGATTCTGCCGGGCAACTTCCGCGGCAATCCGGTTACCGTTCAGGACATGTTCGAGGCGGTCGGCAAGCATTCGGTCGGCGAGATGTCCGACGCCGATCTCGATGAGATCGAGCAGGTCGCCTGTCCGTCCGCCGGCTCCTGCGGCGCCCAGTTCACGGCCAACACCATGGCCACGGTTGCTGAGGCCATTGGCCTTGCTCTGCCCTACAGCTGCGGCGCGCCGGCGCCCTACGAAATTCGCGACAAGTTCTGCTATGCCTCCGGCGAGATCGTCATGGAGCTTCTCGCTCGCAACATCCGGCCGCGCGACATCGTCACGAGGCAGGCTCTGGAGAACGCCGCTGCCGTCGTAGCCGCGACCGGCGGCTCGACCAATGGCGCGTTGCACCTGCCGGCGATCGCCCACGAATGCGGCATCGAATTCGACCTGTTCGACGTCGCCGAGATCTTCAAGAAGACGCCCTACATCGCCGACCTGAAGCCGGGAGGCCGGTACGTTGCCAAGGACATGTTCGAGGCCGGCGGCATTCCGCTCCTGATGAAGACCATGCTGGAGCACGGCTATCTGCACGGCGACTGCATGACCGTCACCGGGCGCACCATTGCCGAGAACATGGCGAAGGTGGCCTGGAATCCGAACCAGGACGTGGTGCGTCCGGCCGACAAGCCGATCACCGTGACCGGCGGCGTCGTCGGCCTGAAGGGCAACCTCGCGTCTGACGGGGCGATCGTGAAGGTCGCCGGCATGAAGGTTTTGAAATTCTCCGGTCCGGCGCGCTGCTTCGATTCGGAAGAAGAATGCTTCGCGGCCGTCTCCCGGCGCGAATACGCGGCGGGAGAGGTTCTCGTTATCCGCTACGAGGGTCCGAAGGGCGGCCCCGGCATGCGCGAGATGCTGTCGACGACGGCCGCCATTTACGGCCAGGGCATGGGCGACAAGGTCGCGCTGATTACCGATGGCCGCTTCTCCGGCGCGACCCGTGGTTTCTGCATCGGCCATGTGGGCCCGGAAGCGGCGGTTGGCGGCCCGATCGGTCTTCTGAAGGACGGCGACATCATCACCATCGACGCGGTCGAGGGCACGCTGGACGTCGATCTCTCGGACGAAGAACTGGTAACCCGTGCAAAGGACTGGACGCCGCGCGAGACCGACTATCAGTCGGGCGCGATCTGGAAATATGCGCAACTGGTCGGCACGGCGCGTCTCGGGGCAGTCACGCATCCTGGCGCTTCGGCGGAAAAGCACGTCTATGCAGACCTTTAAGCGGCTTTCCTCGACTCTTGCACTCGCTTCGATGCTGGCCTTTGGCCTGGCACCGAGCGCCTACGCGCTCGATCCAGCGGTGCAGGTCGACCCGAATGCCGGTCCGCTGGAGCTGTTCTCCTTCGGCTTCAAGGCCTATCAGCGCGGCCAGAAGCTCGAGGCCTTCGAGGCGCTACGCTATGCTGCCGACAAGGGCCATCCCGGCGCGCGCTGGAAGCTCGGCAAGATGTATGCCGAGGGCGACGGTGTGCCGGAGAACGATTACGAGGCCTACAAGATCTTCGAGGAGATCGTCCGCGATCAGGACGAAGACGCCGGCAGCTATGCCAACGCACCTTATGTCGCGAGCGCCGTCGTTGCGCTCGCCGGGTATCTCAGACGCGGCATTCCGGGCAGTCCGGTGGCCGCTGACCTACCGCGGGCCAGGCAGTTCTATTTCCACGCCGCCTCGTTTTTCGGGAGTGCCCAGGCGCAGTTCGAACTGGGCCGCATGACGCTCGACGGGACCGGTGGCAGGGCCAATCCGCGCCAGGCAGCGCGTTGGCTGAAGCTATCGGCGGAAAAGGGCAATATCGGCGCCCAGGCGCTGCTCGGCTACCTGTTGTTCGACGGCCAGAAGATCCAGCTTCCCGCCCAGCCGGTACGTGGTCTCGCCATGTTGACCATGGCGATGACGCAGGCGACGTCGAAGGACCAGGAGTGGATCCGGCCGATGCAGGAGGAAGCGTTTTCGCTCGCCAGCGAGAACGACCGCCGCACCGCGCTCGCTTATGCCGACCAGCAACTGGCACCCGTTGCACCGTCCGCGCCGGCGACGAAGACGAAGGCCGCCAGCGTCGGCAATTGAAGCCGGGCGCCGTTCAGGCGTTCTCTACCGGCCTTCGGGGCACCGGCTTTGCGTCTTCAAATGTCCGTGTCGGCCAGTTCGACGACCACTGGCACATGGTCCGACGGCTTTTCCCAAGCGCGCACATGACTGTCGATCTGCAGCGAGACGAAACGATCCTGCGCTTCTGGTGAAAGGAGCATGTGGTCGATGCGAATGCCGTTGTTCTTTTGCCACGCGCCGGCCTGATAGTCCCAGAAGGTGTAGGTCTTGTCCGCATCGGTGGTCGAACGCAGTGCGTCGGCGAGGCCGAGATTCATCAGCCGGCGATAGGCCGCCCGGCTTTCCGGCTGGAACAGCGCGTCGTCGATCCAGGCTTTCGGGTTTGCCACATCCTCGGCTTCGGGAATGACGTTGTAGTCGCCGGCGAGCACCAGCAGTTCCTCGTCTGCGATCAGCGTCTTCGCACGCGAATGCAGACGGTCCATCCAGCCGAGCTTGTAGGTGAATTTCTCCGTGCCGAGCGGATTGCCGTTCGGCAGGTAGATCGACGCCACCCGCAAGGGCCGACCGCCGAAATCCCATACGCCCTCGATATAGCGGGATTGTTCGTCCGCCTCGTCGCCGGGCAGGCGCCGCTCGACCGATTTTGGCTTGTCCTTCGATAGCAGCGCGACACCGTTGAAGCCTTTCTGGCCATGCGTCTCGACGTGATAGCCGAGCGCCTCGATCGCTTCGCGCGGAAAGTTCTCGTCGACGCTCTTGATCTCCTGCAGGCAGGCGATGTCGGGCGAGCGCTCTGCCAGCCACGCGGTGAGGACGTCGAGCCTGGCCTTAACCCCGTTGATGTTCCAGGTGGCAACGAGCACGATGAGTGTCAGACCGAGAAGCTGGTGCCGCAGCCGCAGGACGCGACAGCATTGGGATTGCGGATCTGGAAGGACTGCCCCATCAGATCGTCGACGAAATCGACGACGGAGCCTTCGAGATAGACCAGCGAGACCTGGTCGATCAGCACCCGTGCTCCGTCCCGTTCGAGAACGACGTCGTCCTCGTCCTGACCGCTGGCGAGGTCGTATTTATACGAGAAGCCCGAGCATCCGCCGCCTTCGACGGAAATACGCAAGCTGTCGGCATCGCCGGACGACTTCGCGACGATTGCCGCGATGCGCTTGGCGGCCGCTTCCGATACGGTGACGGTCGCGGTGGACGATGTGGGGACGTCGGCTGTGGTCTCGCTCATGGATCGTTCGGCCCGGCGTTTCGCCGCGTCGCTCCTTGTTCGATGTCTCGCCCATAAGTATGGATCCTCGCGAACCCGGTCAATCGGAACGGATCGTTTCAGATGCAGGATTATCAGGCCGGCCGCACAGGTGAGGCGATCGCTGCGACCGCGCCCGGCCAATTCCCGGCGATCGGCATGGGCGGTATCGGCCGCGCGCGTTACGCCGTGCAGCCCGAGGAAAGCCGCGGCCGACTGCTCGCCGAGCCGCCCAGCCGCACCCGCACGCCCTATCAGCGCGACCGCGACCGCATCGTCCACTCCACCGCGTTTCGCCGGCTGAAGCACAAGACCCAGGTCTTCGTCGCCGACGAGGGCGACCATTATCGCACACGACTGACCCACACGATCGAAGTCTCGCAGATCGCCCGCGCCTTTGCCCGTGCCCTCAGGCTCGACGAGGACCTGACCGAGGCGGTGGCACTGGTCCACGATTTCGGCCACACGCCCTTCGGCCATGCCGGCGAGCGGGCGCTGTCGCAACGGTTGAAAGAGTATGGGGGCTTCGATCACAACGCCCAGTCGCTGCGCATCGTCACGGCGCTTGAGCATCGCTATGCCGAGTTCGATGGGCTGAACCTCACTTGGGAAACGCTGGAAGGCCTCGTCAAGCACAATGGCCCACTCACCGGTCCATATGTCGTCGAGGGCGAACAATTGCCCGGCCCGATCGCCGAGTTCGACGCGCTGATGGCGCTCGACCTTTCCAGCTTTGCGAGCCTCGAAGCCCAGGCCGCAGCGATTTCCGACGACATTGCCTACAACACCCACGATCTCGACGACGGTTTGCGCGCCGGGCTGATCGCGGTCGACGATCTGCGCGAACTGGAACTGGCGGGCTCGATCCTGGCCGATGTGGAGCGGGCCTATCCGGGCCTCGACCCGGTGCGCACCGGCCACGAGATCCTGCGCCGGCACATCACCCGAATGGTCGAGGACGTGATCGGGACGGCCGTCGCCGGCATCGAGATGCTGGCGCCCGAAAATGCCGATGCCGTGCGGGCCGCAGATCGGGCGCTGGTGGTTTTTTCCGGCTCGATGCGTGAGGCCGTCGATCAGACGAGGCGCTTTCTTTTCGAGCGGGTCTATCGTGATCCCGGCGTCATGGCGGTGATGCAAAGCGCCGAAACGCTCGTCCAGGAACTGTTCGACAGCTTCGTCGCGCGCCCCGACCTGATGCCCGCGGACTGGGCACTACATTGCGAGGCTCTGAGCGATGAAAAGCGCGCCCGGCGGGTCGCCGACTATCTTTCCGGCATGACCGACACGTTTGCCCGCGCCGAGTACAAGCGGCTGAAAACGGGTGCATGAGGCAAGAGCTGCAAAGCGGCGGGGTTTCGACATCGTTTGACGCAATCCCGCGATTGCGTTAGCCGCCAAGCCTGTTTTTTATGAATGAATGTCCGCATCCGCCAAGGTTCGACCGCGCCGGTCGCCGGGAGCGGCTGCCGATCGATCCGGCCGGAGCGTCCCATGAACATCTTCAGCGACTTCGAAACGCGCATCAAGACCGCCGTGAGCGAGGCGCTCGACGCCCGCGATGGCGGGACCCCCGACCTGTCGCGCGTCACCGTCGAGCCACCGCGCGATCCGGCTCATGGCGATCTCGCCACCAACGCCGCGATGGTGCTGGCAAAGCCCCTCGGGATGAAGCCACGAGAGCTCGCGACTTCGATCGCCGTGCGGCTCGCCCGCGATCCCGACATTGAGACCGCCGAGGTCGCTGGCCCCGGCTTCATCAATCTGCGCGTCTCGAACGGCTTCTGGACTGCCCATCTCGCGGACATCCTGAAGGCTGGCGGCGACTATGGGCGGGGGGCTCCGACCGGCCGCAAGGTGAATGTCGAATATGTCTCGGCAAACCCGACCGGGCCGATGCATGTCGGCCATACGCGCGGTGCCGTGGTCGGCGACGCGCTGGCACGCGTCATGGCCTTTGCCGGCGACGACGTCACGACCGAATATTACATCAACGACGCCGGAGAGCAGATCAACGTCCTCGCCCGCTCGGCTTTCCTGCGTTACCGCGAGGCCCTCGGCGAGACGGTCGGCGACATTCCTTCGGGGCTCTATCCGGGCGACTATCTCGTTCCGGTCGGCCAAGCGCTGAAGGCCGAGTTCGGCGACCAGCTCCTCGCCATGGACGACGCCGAATGGCTGCCGCTGGTGCGCGACCGGTCGATCGACGCGATGATGGCGATAATCCGGAGCGACCTGAAGCTGCTCGGCGTCGAGCAGGACGTGTTCTTTTCCGAGCGCACGCTGCATGCCGAGAACGACGGCAAGATCGCCGCGGCCATCGCCGATCTGAGGGACAAGGGCTTCATCTACCAAGGCACACTGCCGCCGCCGAAGGGCCAGGTGCCGGAGGAGTGGGAGGATCGCGAGCAGACGCTGTTGCGCTCCTCCGACGTGGGCGACGACCAGGACCGGCCGCTGGTGAAGTCCGACGGGCACTACACCTATTTCGCCGCCGATGTCGCCTATTTCCGCGACAAGTTCGAGCGCGGCTTTTCCGAGATGGTCTACGTGCTCGGCGCCGACCATGGCGGCTACGTCAAGCGGCTGGAAGCCGTCGCCAAGGCGATCTCGGGTGGTTCGGCCGAAGCAAACGTCCTGTTGTGCAATCTCGTCAAACTCTACCGCAATGGCGAGCCGGTGAAGATGTCGAAGCGCTCCGGCGACTTTGTCACCCTCGCCGAGTTGGTCGAAGAAGTGGGCCGCGATCCGGTGCGGTTCATGATGCTGTTCAGAAAGAGTGATGCGCCGCTCGATTTCGACTTCAAGAAAGTTACCGAACAGTCGAAGGACAATGCCGTTTTCTACGTTCAGTACGCCCATGCGCGAGCCGCGGCGATTTTCCGCCAGGCCGATGAGGCAGGTATCGAGACCCGGAACCATGCAACGCTGAGTGCGGACGATCTGGCCGGTCTCACCGACGAGGGCGAACTCGGCCTGATGCGAAAGTTGGCCGAATTTCCAAGGCTGATCGGACAGGCTGCCGAGGCCAAGGAACCACATCGTCTGGCGTTCTATCTCTATGACCTGGCCTCGGCCTTCCATGGTCAGTACAATCGCGGCAAGGACTATCCCGCGTTACGTTTTGTTAACCCTGATGCGAGCACAATGACTGTGGCGAGACTCGGACTGGTGCGCGCCGTCCAGCTGGTTATTGCCACCGGGCTCGGTCTCATCGGAGCCGACGCACCGGAAGAAATGCGGTGAGGCATCACGCTTTGGTCAAGTTCCTCTTTTAGCCTTTTTTGGCTGGATTGGGGCGAACCGCAGAGTGTGAGACGGTTGGCGAAGAGGTCGATGGGGACATGACGAGTTCTGACGGCAATAATTACGGCCAGAACGATCGGCAAGGCCAAAGCGACGGTCACGAGTCGATCGATGGTTTCGACAACGATCCCTTCGCTGAGCTGACCGAGCTCCTGGAGCAGAATTTCGTGCCGACCGATCCCGAGCCGGTGCCCGCGGTTTCCGCTGTTACGGGCGATGTGCGCGCTGAAGGCGTGTCGGACGACGATCGCCTTGATCGCTTTCTCGCCGAGCTGGCGGACTCGCCAGTCGACGACGAGCAGAATGCTGACAGCTCCCATGGCAAGCCGTCGGTCGACGTCGATCTCGGAACCATGAATTTCGAAGCGGAGTTCGCAGAGGCCCTCAACGCCGAGTTCGATTCGGAGGATTACCGGCCGGTGGTGATTGCGCGGGCGGAGGGGTCTGACCGCATCGCTGATGCCGCGGCGGTCGCGGCGCCTGCGGTCACCTCCGTCGCAGAAACCTCCTATGCCAGTTGGGTCGCGCCTCGTGGTGCCGGCCCGAAGCCTGCCTTGTCGGCGACAAAAGGCGAGGCGGCTCCGGCTGCTTCCACATGCGTCCCGAACCCGAAGTCTTCCGAACCCATTGACGACGCGTTCGACGTCAGCCTCGACAGCGAACTCGAGCTTGCGCTGAGCGGCCTTTCCGCACCGGCGAACCCACGGCAGATTCCGTTCCACCGCAGTGAAGCGTTCGCGCCGGATCGGGCCGAGGCGACACCGAAGCACCATTCTGACGACAAACCCTTTGACGACTTCGACGAGCTGATTGCCAGCGAGCTTGCGGCCATGCGGCCGCTCCCGACCTCAAAAATGGCGACTCACGCGTCGCCCCATGCGGCGATCGCCTACGACACCGCATCCGACTCGCATGTCGGAACCGCCTTTTCGGATGATGTCGTCGATTGGAATGAGGATGGCACGGCGAGATCGTCTTCCACCGAGCGCGTGGTGCCGTCCATCGTTGCCGGGTCGGGCCCGCGAACGGCAAACCGCAGTTGGGGGCTGGGTGCCAGCGTTCTCGCCATCGCCGTCATCGGTGGCCTGGGCGCTTATGTTCTCACCGGCGACGATCTGATCGGCGCGCCGAGCGATGTCCTCGTGGTCAAAGCCGACACCTTGCCTGTCAAGGTCGCTCCGAAGGAGCCGGGCGGACGGTCGATCCCGAACCAGAACAAGGCCGTCTACGAGCGCGTCCAGAGCGCGGCGTCGGGCGTTCAACCGTCGCAGAAGACGCTTTTGACGGCGGCCGAAGAGCCGGTCGATCTTCCCAAGGCTGAAGACAACGGCCTGCCTGGCGTCGATCTCAGCCCAATCACCGGGGTTCGTGCGGCCCAGCCGGCTCGCACCGATGCGGCATCCGTACCTGGCGTGTCGGCGGTTGCCGAGACCGATCCGGATGTGCTGCAGCCACGTCGCGTTCGCACACTGACGGTTCGTCCGGACGGCACTCTCGTCGTCGAGAACGCTCCGCCGTCGGATGGCGCATCCTCGGCGACCGGAGCACCGGCTATGCTGGAGGCGGCCGCAAAGCCTGTCGAAATGGCGACCATGGCAGCGCCGGCACCGGCACCGGCGGCAGAACCGGTCGCGACCAAAAGTGTTGCACCAGCACCTGAGCCGGTGCGCACGGCCTCGATCGAGACGCCGAAGCCTGCCCCGGTTGTACCAGAAGCACCGGCGGCCAGCAGCGCATACTACGTCCAGATATCGTCGCAGCCCTCCGAAGCGGCTGCCAAGCAGTCGCAGAGCAATCTCACCAAGCGCTACGCCAGCGTCATCGGCGGTCGCAACGTCGTTATTCAGACGGCGGAAATTGCGGGGAAGGGCACCTATTATCGCGTTCGCGTCGGCGCCAATTCTCGAAACGAGGCCAACAGCCTGTGCGCAAACCTGAAATCGGCCGGCGGCAACTGCTTCGTGTCGCGCTAGCAGCCGGCGGGACGGTCGCGGCGACTCTCGCAGCCCATTCGCTCCCAGGTCTTGCCGGCGGAGACACCGTCAATACCTCACCATCAAAATTCAAGCGGCCCGGCCTTAAAGCCGGGCCGAATCATGCCGTGAGAAAGACCGCCATGAACGCCTCCAAAGCCTGGATCGCCGCGCCGGCCGGACACCGTCTCACTACGCAAGAGAAGGCGTTCTTCGCAGACGAACGGCCTTGGGGCTACATTCTCTTCGCCCGCAACATTGCCGAGCGCGCTCAGGTTATCGAACTCGCCATGGAACTGCGCGAACTCGGCGGCCGCGACACGACGCCGATCTTCATCGACCAGGAGGGCGGGCGCGTCCAGCGGATCCGACCGCCTCTGGCGCCGTATTACCGGCCCGCCGCCGATGTCGGTCGCGTCTTCGCCGTGGACCCACGCGCTGGCGAGCGCGCCGCTTGGCTGCAAGGTCGTCTGCTTGCCCTCGACCTGCTCGGCTTCGGCATCACCGCCAATTGCATCCCCTGCCTCGACGTGCCGGTCGAGAACGCCAACTCGGTGATCGGCGACCGTGCCTACGCCATGGCGCCGGACACGGTGGCGACCCTTGGACGCGCCGCGGCAGACGGCCTGATGGCCGGCGGCCTTCTGCCGGTCATGAAGCACATGCCCGGCCATGGCCGCGGCAATGCCGACAGCCATCTGGCGCTGCCGACCGTCGACACGCCCCGTGCCGAACTGGCGAAGACCGATTTCGCGCCGTTCCGGGCGCTTCGCAATCTGCCGGCCGCGATGACCGCCCACGTGCTTTACAGCCATATCGACCCGAACTTTCCGGCGACCTTGTCTCAGACGATCATCGAGGACCTGATGCGCCGGGAGATCGGCTTCGACGGCCTGCTGATGACCGACGATATGTCGATGAAGGCTCTCGCCGGCGACCTTTACGATCTCGGCCAGCGGGCACTGACATCCGGCTGCGACATGCTGCTACACTGCAATGGCGACATGAGCGAGATGAAGCGGATCGCGGCGGCCGCCCAGCCGCTGAGCGGCGACGCCGAGCGCCGCGCAAAAGCGGCCGAGGCGGTGATCGCAAGAGGCGCCCAGCCGGTGGTCGAGGCGGATCTGCGCCACGAATACGATGGGCTTCTCGCCGGGATATCCTGACGGTTCGCCGCTGGTTTGCCTGTCTTAAGTGCGTCGCCAAGGATTGCGGGCAGGGCGCTGAGGCGCTAGCCAAGGCCCGCGCGACGCTGGCTTGCCGGCGACCGTGACGAAACATTCGGCAGGGCATCTCATGCAACGCGACGCAACTGCGGTGAAGTCCCGGTCTTCGGCAACGGCACAACCGGCCGGACGCACCAGCGCCGGCGTCAGCTTCGCCTCGCGTCTTGCTTTTGAAAATGTCAGCTATTCGGTCGGGTCCGCGCATATCCTCAAGAACATCGACCTCGCCGCAGAACCCGGCGAGATTTTGTGCCTGCTCGGCCCCTCCGGCTCCGGCAAGACCACCATGCTGCGCATCGCCGCCGGCATCGAACGACAGAGCCAAGGCCGGCTGGTGCTGAACGGCCGCGAGGTGGCGGGGCCGAACGATTTCGTGCCACCGGAGCGGCGAGGCGTTGGGCTGATGTTCCAGGATTTTGCGCTGTTTCCGCATATGACCATCGCCGAGAACGTCCGCTTCGGCCTGACGGCGATGTCGCGCGATGCGGCGCGCGGCGAAGCCAGGCTGGCGCTGGAGCGGGTCGGGCTGGGCCACGCGGCAGACGCCTATCCGCACACCCTTTCGGGCGGCGAGCAACAGCGCGTGGCGCTTGCCCGCGCGTTGTCGCCGCGGCCGCAGGTGCTGCTCATGGACGAGCCCTTCTCCGGCCTCGACAGCCGGCTGAAGGATGTCGTGCGCACCGATACGCTGAAGATCCTGCGCGAGAGCAGGGCGACGGCGATCATCGTCACCCACGATGCGGAAGAGGCGATGCGCATGGGCGACCGGATCGCACTTTTGCGTGACGGGCAGATCGTCCAGACCGGCACGGCGGCGGAGCTGTACAGCCGACCGGCCGATCTGTTCGCCGCCGGGTTCTTCTCCGAATTGAACGTCATTTCCGGCGAGATTCGTGGCGGACATGTGGTGACGCCTCTCGGTGTCGTTGGCGATTCGGCTAAACCCGAAGGCACCGAAATGACCGTCGCTCTCAGGCTGACGGGCCTGCGTCTCGATGAGCGCGACGCAGGTGTTCGCGGCCGCATCGTGGCGCGGCGTTTCCTCGGCGGCGTCGACCTGATGACAGTCGCCATCGAGGGCATCGACGAGCCCTTGCGCTCACGCATGCGGGCGGGAAGCGTTCCCGAAGGCAAGCGCGATGTCGCCGTATCCATTGATCTGCAAGACGTTATCGTGTTTGAAAAGACGCCGAACGATCGCTAGCTCTCAATTGGGCGTTCAAGCGCGTCGGCATTCACGGAGAATTCGTTATGGGTAGCTTCAGCATCTGGCACTGGCTCATCGTCCTGGCCGTCGTGCTCCTTCTTTTCGGCCGCGGCAAGATTCCGGAGCTGATGGGCGATGTCGCCAAGGGCATCAAGAATTTCAAGAAGGGCATGAACGACGACGACACCGATACGGCGTCGACGACCGCCCGCGAGCGCCGGTCGCTCGATCACGACGAGGGCGATGTCGTGCGCCACGAGGTGAAGACGGAAAAGACGGTCAACTGATCGGCCGCCCAAGGGCCGCCTATCGTCGCGACCGAAAACGGGAGCGAGCGCCTGGCCCGTGAGGGCCTCGGCAGGCTTTATCCCGTCGCTCCTGCAGAGACACTGACATGTTCGATATAGGCTGGTCCGAGCTCCTGGTGGTTGCGGTGGTCCTTGTGGTTGTGGTCGGCCCCAAGGACCTTCCCGGTATGCTCAGAACTTTTGGTCGCACCAGCAAGCAGTTGCGTGCCATGGCTGGCGACTTCCGCCGCCAGTTCGACGACGCGTTGCGCGAGGCCGAACTCGACGACGTCAAGTCGACCGTCGACGAGATGCGCAAGCTCGACCCGCGCAAGGACATCCGCGCCGCCATGAACCCGATAAAGGCGATCGGCGACGAGATTCGTTCGTCCTTGAGCGCGGCGACGAAGTCCGAGCAGCCCAGGGTTCCGAGCGCCGAAACGAAGGCCGCGCTGGGCGAACCGGACAAGGGCCCGGTGACGGAAACCGCGCCGGCGAGCGCACCGTCGTGGTTGTCGCCGGACGCCATGACGTCCCGTGTGGCCGAGCCTGTCGACAAAACCGCATCGGCCCCCGCGCCATCGGTCGCCGAAACCTCGAACTTTCCGAACGGCCGTCCGGCGGAAGCCGCGCGCGTCTCCTTCTCTTCGGCCCATTCCAAATGGTCCGAAGAGAAGGAGAGCGAGACTACCGAAGGCAATGCCGAAACGGCGCCCGAGCGGCCAAAATCCGGGGATGCGGCGTGAGCAAGTCCGACACCGACATCGAAGCGTCCTCGGCGCCGCTGGTCGAGCATCTCGTCGAGCTGCGCACCCGGTTGATCTGGTCGATTGGCGGGTTCTTCGTGGCCTTTCTCATCTGCTTCTTCTTTGCCAAACCGATCTTCAATCTCCTGGTCGTTCCGTATCAGACCGCGTTCCAATGGGCCGGTCTCCCGCGGGAGCAGGCGCGTTTCATCTATACGGCTCCGCAGGAATTCTTCTTCACCCAGGTGAAGATCGCGGCTTTCGGCGGCCTCTTCCTGTCCTTCCCGATCATCGCCTCGCAGATCTATAAATTCGTCGCGCCCGGCCTCTACCGCGAGGAGCGTGGCGCCTTCCTGCCGTTCCTGATCGCGACGCCGGTGCTTTTCGCCATGGGCGCGTGCCTGGTCTATTTCTTCTTCACCCCGATGGTGATGTGGTTCTTCCTGTCGATGCAGCAGACCGGCAAGGACGGACAGGCGATCATCGAGCTCCTGCCCAGTGTTTCGGAATATCTGTCGCTGATCATGACGCTGATCTTCGCCTTCGGTCTGGTGTTCCAGCTGCCGGTTGTTGCGACGCTTCTGGTGCGAGCGGGGATCACCTCGGCAGCCGGTCTTGCGTCAAAGCGCAAATGGGCGATCGTGCTGGCCTTCATCGCCGCAGCGGTGTTGACGCCGCCCGACCCGATGTCCCAGATCGGTCTTGCCCTGCCGACCATCCTTCTCTACGAGGTGTCGATCTTTGCGGCGAAGATGATCGAGCGCAAGCGCGCCCAGCAATTGCGTGAAAAAGAGACGCAAGGCGAAAGCTGACGCTGCCTCTGCCGTCTCCGCCGCCGTTCCATTCGAAACGGCCCGGTCGGAAACGAGAACAGCATGCTCGACATCAAGTGGATTCGCGACAATCCGGATGCGCTGGACGCAGCGCTTGCCAAGCGAGGCGCCGCGCCACAGTCGGTCGAACTCGTTCGCCTCGATGCCGAGCGCCGCAGGCACCTCGTTCAGTTGCAAGACCTTCAGAGTCGTCGCAACGACGCCTCCAAGGCGATCGGAAAAGCCAAGGCCTCTGGGGACAACGCGACGGCCGAAACGCTGATCGCCGAGGTCGCCGAGATCAAACAGGCGATCAAGGTCGGCGAGACCGAGGAGCGCCGCATCGACGCGGCTGTGAAGTCGCTGCTCGACGGCTTGCCGAACTTGCCGCTCGATACGGTACCCGTCGGTAAAAACGAGGCGGACAATGTCGAGATCCGCCGCTCGGGCCAGCGCCCGACGATGGATTTTCAGCCGAAGGAGCATTTCGAGATTGGCGAGGCCCTCGGCCTGATGGATTTCGACGATGCGGCCAAAATTTCCGGCTCACGCTTCACGATCCTGAAGGGCGGTTTGGCCCGGCTGGAGAGAGCGCTCGGCCAGTTCATGCTGAACCTGCATGTCGACGAGCACGGCTACGAAGAGGTCGTGCCGCCGCTGATCGTGCGCGATGCGGCGATGTACGGCACCGGCCAGTTGCCGAAATTCGGCGAGGATCTGTTCATCGGCGCCTCCATGGCGGGCCGGTCCGAGCAGACCGGCGAGACGATCCGCAATTATTTCACCGATGCCGATGCGGGTGTGTCGATCGAGAGCGGCGAGCAACTCGCCGAACTCGTCGATACGATTTTCGAGCGCGCGCCGACCTCCGAGCCGTACTGGCTGATCCCGACCGCCGAGGTGCCGCTGACCAATCTCGCCCGCGAGCGTGTCGTCGCCGAGGCCGAGCTGCCGAAGCGCTATGCCGCGCTGACGCCTTGCTTCCGCTCGGAAGCGGGCTCGGCCGGTCGCGACACCCGCGGTATGCTGCGTCAGCACCAGTTCTACAAGGTCGAGATGGTGTCGATCACCGCGGCCGAGGCGTCGATCGAGGAGCATGAACGCATGACGGCGTGCGCCGAGGAGGTGCTGAAACGCCTCGACCTGCACTACCGCGTCGTCGAACTGTGTACCGGCGACATGGGATTCGGCGCCCGCAAGACTTATGATCTGGAAGTCTGGCTGCCGGGGCAGGACGCGTTCCGCGAGATTTCCAGCTGCTCGGTCTGTGGCGACTTCCAGGCCCGCCGCATGGGCGCCCGTTACAGGCCCAATGGAGAGGGTGAGGGCGAGAGCCAGCCACGATTCGTCCACACGCTCAACGGCTCGGGCGTTGCAACGGGCAGGGCGCTCATCGCCGTCATCGAGAACTACCAGACCGCCGACGGCTCCATCACCGTGCCGGAGGTCCTGCGGCCCTATATGGGCGGACTGGAACGGATCGGGAAAGCGAACTGATGCGGCTTCTTCTGACGAATGACGACGGCATCCATGCCGAAGGGCTGAAGGTCCTGGAGCGGATCGCGCGGGAGCTGACCGACGACATCTGGGTGGTGGCGCCGGAGACCGACCAGAGCGGCCTGTCGCATTCGCTGACGTTGTCCTCGCCGCTTCGCCTCCGCAAGGTCGAGGAGCGCCGCTATGCCCTCTCCGGCACGCCGACCGACTGTGTCATCATGGGCGTCAAGCAGCTGATGGACGGCCCGCCGGACATGATCCTTTCAGGCGTCAACGCCGGTCAGAACATCTGCGACGACGTCACCTATTCGGGCACCGTCGCTGGCGCGATGGAAGGCACGATGCTGGGATTCAAGTCGGTGGCGCTCAGCCAGCAGTTCACGCCGGGCTCGAACCGCGAAACACTCTGGTCGACCGCCGAGCGCCATGCGCCGGACATCCTGCGCAAGCTTGCGAGCCATCAGACGCCGGAAGGCCATCTCTTCAACGTCAACTTTCCCGCAATCGAGCCCGATTCTGTCTCCGGCATCGCCGTGACCCGCCAGGGCAAGCTCGACTACGCGCTCGGGCTGGAAGAGCGTCGCGACGGGCGGGGCTTTCCCTATTTCTGGATGAAGTTCGCCCGTCAGGCGGGCCCGGAAGTCGAGCATTCGGACATCGGTGCCCTGCAAAAGGGTCAGATATCGGTGACGCCGCTGCAACTGGATCTGACCGCCTACAAGGCGATGGACGCGCTCGGAGCGCTCTTCAAGTGATCCCGGCGAACGGTCGCGACCGCGAGGATCTCGCGGCCTTCCTGCTGGGCCTTCGCCAGCAGCGCATTGCCGACCAGACGATCCTCGACAAGATCGAGACCGTGCCCCGGCGCGTCTTTTTGCCGGAGGGTATCGAAAACGCCTATGAAGATCGCACCGCACCGATCGACTGCGGTCAGACGATGTTCGGAGCGAGCTTCGCCGTTCGCCTCGTCGCGGCGCTGGAGATCGACGCCAGCCACCGGATCCTCGAAATCGGCACAGGCAGCGGCTACGTCACGGCTCTGATGGCGCGACTGTGCGCCCATGTGGCCTCATTCGAACGTTATCGCCGGCTCACCGAGGCCGCCTCCAGGCGCCTGAAGCAGGTCGGCGTCAGCAATGTCTCGCTGTTTCTGGAGGACGGCCGCGAGGGATTTTTCGCCGGCGCACCCTTCGATCGGGTCATCGTCCACGCGGCCTATCCTTCGACACCGCGGCAATATCTCGAGCAACTCGGCAACCATGGCATCGTGATCTGCAGCATCGGCCCGGATGAGGGCGAGCAGGCGCTGGTGAAGCTGCGCAAGGTCGGCAGCCGTTTCGAGCGCGAGGATATTGGCACGGTGCGTTACCAGCCTCTTGCATTCGGCAAGGCCGAGGTTTTGTAAGGTGCAGGCCCGCGGCATACGTCCTAATTGAATTGAGAAGCAATATTGGCCGTTCACGTCGATGGCCGGATTGCGGCAAAACCGCGTTGGTGCAGGTTGCGGCTGCCGATCGGCCACCTGATGCGCCGCCGACTTCCCCAGGGCGTGCTTCATAATTTACTGATTTAAAGGGCAAGATTTAACCGGAGAGTAACATTAACGCGCTTTGATAGGCCTGACAGAAATTGTGTGCTCAAGGGTCGGCGATGCGTATCGATGTGCTGAAATCTCTCAGGCTCCAAATGGTGCGGACCGTCGCGGTGGTGGGTCTGGTCGGCTTTGCCGCCGGCTGCAGTTCCGACACGGTGCGCTTCGACGATGGCTTCTACACCGGAGCCGTTCCGAAGGCGCCGCTCGCTCAAACGGCTGCAAGTCAGCCCTATCCGGGCAACGCGACGACCCAGGCCTATCCCGGCGGCGTCGATCGGACGACCACCGGCAGCGTCGGCCAGCAGCAGGGCGGCGGTAATGGCCAGTACCGCGCGCCGACCGGCGCCGTGCAGAGCGGCCAGCTGCCTCCGCCTCCGCCGCCCAATTACAGCCAGTCGGCGCCGAGCCAGATGCGCACCGCTTCGCTCGGCAACGAAAACACCGGCCCGGTGACCCGCGGTGCCGCGCCGACCACCTTGCAGGATCAGGCGGCCCATATCTCCGTACCGCAGTCGCGACCGAGCTATGCCGGTTCCTCTTCGTCCAACGCGCCCTCACAGAGCCGTGCGACAAATGTCGCACAGGTGAAGGTCGCGAGCGGTGACACGCTGCTCGGCATCGCTCGCCGCACCGGCGTGTCGCCTGCCGACATCAAGCGCGCCAACGGCATGAGCGACGACACGGTCCGTCTCGGCCAGACGCTGACCATCCCAGGCGCCAGGGCGGGCTCGACCCGCGTTGCCAGCCTCGAGACGAAGACCGCCAGCGTTCCGGCTGCTAAGGTCGAGCCGGCTAAGAACATGCCGGAGCCCTATACGCCCCCGAAATCTGCCGATTCCGCGTCTGCCGCGTCCTCGACAATGACCGCGAAATCCAGCCGACCGACGGCCGATGCGCCATCGGCGCCGGTCCAGTCCGCAGCGTCGACTTCGGTCGGCAAAGAGGTACAGCGGGACGTCGCGGCGGTCGCCCCGGACTCTACCGGCATCGACGGCTTCCGTTGGCCGGTGCAGGGCCGGGTGGTCAACCGCTTCGGCGAAAAGGTCGGCTCGCGCCGCAATGACGGTCTCAACATCTCGGTGCCGCGTGGCACCCCGGTGAAGGCCGCGGAGAACGGCGTCGTGATCTATGCCGGCAGCGGCCTTAAGGAGTTCGGCAACACCGTTCTCATCAAGCACGACGACGGCCTCGTCACCGTCTACGGCCACGCCGATGCGTTGGAAGTCCAGAAGGGCACAAAGGTCAAGCGCGGTCAGCAAATCGCTAAGTCCGGTATGAGCGGCGACACCGACGTGCCGCTTCTGCACTTCGAGGTGCGCAAGAACTCCTCGCCGGTCGACCCGACGAAATATCTCCAATAAGCGCCCCTCCAGGCGGTTAGAGGCCCGGTCACGCTATCAACGGCGTGGCCGGGTTGTTCGTTTGCGCCAGTCGGTTGGGACGATCAGTCGATCAGTCGCCGACTTCGTCAACCGTCTCCAGCGTTCGCCCGAGCCTGCCAGCAAGATCCTGAATGAACTGGAACGCGACTCGGCCCGAGCGACTGCCGCGCGTGGTCGCCCATTCGAGCGCCTCGGTGCGCACCGTCTCCCGATCGGCTTTCAGCCTGTAGCTCGCGACATAGCCTTCGACCATCGCCAGGTAATCGTCCTGGCTGCAGCGGTGAAAGCCGAGCCACAGGCCGAAGCGATCCGACAGTGATACCTTTTCCTCGACCGCTTCGCCCGGATTGATCGCAGTCGACCGCTCGTTCTCGATCATGTCGCGCGGCAGGAGATGCCGGCGGTTTGAGGTCGCATAGAAGAGCACGTTGTGCGGCCGCCCCTCGACGCCGCCTTCCAGCGCCGCCTTCAACGACTTGTAGGCGTCGTCGCCGACGTCGAAGGAAAGATCGTCGCAGAACAGAAGGAAGCGGAAGGGCGCCGAGCGCATGAAGCCCATCAGCTTTGGCAAATGATCGATGTCCTCGCGGTGTATCTCGATCAGCTTCATCGGCGGCTGTTCGGCCGGACGGTTCGCATTGATCGTCGCGTGCACGGCCTTGACCAGCGACGACTTGCCCATGCCCCGCGCGCCCCAGAGCAGCGCGTTGTTGGCAGGCAGGCCGGCAGCGAAACGCTCGGTGTTTTCGACGAGGAGGTCGCGCGAGCGCTCGATGCCCTTCAGCAATTCGATCGGCACGCGGTTGACGGATTTGACCGGCGTCAGCCCGGCGGACGGCTCGAAGACGAAGCAATCGGCTGCGCGAAAATCCGGGGCGGTAGGCTTCAGTGGCGCAAGGCGTTCCAGGCTGTCGGCGATGCGGCCCATCGTCTCTTCGAGCCGTTTCAAATCGGCAGCGTCCATGGTGTGTCGTTCCTCAGATGTCTTCGCCGTTTTCCTGCGGATTTCGCGGTGACGGCGTTCTTGTTGCATTCGTGCCGACCGTTCGTATATTCCGCGCACATCGTAAAGGCCGCAAAACGAAGCTGCGGGCCGCCCCCATGCCATGCCCGCAGTGAAGACGCCGAAAAGTGGCGCGCGGGCCGACCCTCAAGAGGTTTTTCATGTTCGTGTCCGAAGCTTTCGCCCAGGCGGCTGCCCCAGCGGCCGGTGGAAGCGACCTCCTGATCAGCGTCCTGCCGTTCGTCGCCGTCTTCGCAATCATGTATTTCCTGATCATCCGGCCGCAGCGCACAACCATGAAGAAGCGCGCCGAGATGCTGAAGAACATTCGGCGCGGCGATACTGTCGTCACCGGCGGCGGCATCGTTGGCAAGGTGACCAAGGTGCTCGAAAGCGGCGAGTTGGAAGTGCAGATTTCCGAACAGACCCGCGTGCGCATCGTGCAGGGCACCGTCTCAGAGGTGCGTGTTAAAGGCGAGCCGGCGGCAGCCAATTCCAAATAGCAAGCGATCGGCGTACACGGGTCGAGCCATGATTCGCCGGTTTTGATGTTATCGTGACCGTTCCAGCCGCAAGGTTCGCAATTGGCGAACAATATATCGCCGTCTTGATCGCGCAGACGACGTGAAAATTTGAGCAACCTGCCGCGTTCCAGCGCATCCGATTTGTGGGAACTGCCCAAAAGGCAGCCCCGCCCATCGCGATCGCGATGGCGACGCGGTCGACTCGTTCGGGACCATCGATGCTGTATTTCTCGCGCTGGAAGACGATCCTCATCTGGCTGACCGTGCTGGCAGGTGTTCTGTTCGCAGCTCCTAATCTTGTGCCGAAGCCGGTGCTCGACCAGTTGCCGTCGATCTTTCCGCAGAAACAGATCACCCTTGGCCTGGATCTTCAGGGTGGCTCCTACATACTGCTTGAAATCGACAAGCAGTCGTTGATCGCCGAGCGGTTGCAGACGATTCGAGACGATGCCCGCCAGCGGCTGCGCACCGACCGCATCGGCTATTCCGGCATCAACGACAACGGCAACACGATTAACATCCGCTTGCGCGACCCGTCCCAGGCGGACGCAGCGATGACGACGCTGCAGCCGCTTGCCCAGCCGATCTCCAACGGCATGATCTCCGGTGGTTCGGTGAACGAGGTGGCCCTCGCTCAGCCGCAGCCGGGTGTCATGACGGTGTCGCTGACCGATGACGGTATCGCCTATCGTGTGTCCACCGCCGTGACTCAGTCGATCGAGGTGGTGCGCCGCCGCGTCGACGAACTCGGCACGACCGAGCCGCTGATCCAGCGTCAGGGCACCGACCGGATCATGGTCCAGGTGCCGGGTCTGCAAGATCCGCAGCGGCTGAAATCGCTGCTCAACCAGACCGCCAAGCTGACCTTCCGCCTCGTCGACCAGACGACTTCGCCGCAGGAGGTCGCTCAAGGCGGCCGTCCGCCGGCGGGCACGGAACTCCTCTTCACCAACGACACGCCGCCGGAGCCGGTACTGGTGCAGCGTCAGGTCATGGTGTCGGGCGAAAACCTGACCGACGCCCAGGCCGGCTTCGACAGCCAGACCAACCAGCCGGTCGTCAATATCCGCTTCGACAGCCAGGGCGCCCAGCGCTTCGGCGCCGTCACCCAGCAAAACGTCGGCAAGCCCTTCGCCATCGTCCTCGACAACGAGGTGCTGTCGGCGCCGAACATTCGCGAGGCGATCCTCGGTGGTCAGGCGCAGATCAGCGGCAACTTCACAGTCCAGAGCGCCAACGACCTCGCGGTTCTGCTGCGCGCCGGCGCGCTGCCCGCAACGCTGAATATCATCGAGGAGCGGAGCGTCGGACCGGGTCTCGGTGCCGATTCGATCGCCGCTGGCGAGATCGCCGGCATCGTCGGTGCGCTTCTTGTCGTGGTCTTCATGCTGGCCGCCTACGGCTTCCTTGGCATCATCGCCAATGTCGCCCTGGCGGTGAACCTCGTTCTTCTCTTTGCGATCCTTACCGTGATCGGCGCGACGCTGACGTTGCCGGGCATCGCCGGTATCGTTCTGACCCTCGGCATGGCCGTCGATTCGAACGTCCTCATCTACGAGCGCATCCGCGACGAGCGGCGGCAGGGGCGCTCGATCGTCCAGTCGATCGACACCGGCTTCCAGAAGGCGTTGGCGACGATCATGGATGCTAACATCACCACGCTGATCGCCGCCGTCGTCCTGTTCTTCCTGGGATCGGGGCCGGTCCGTGGCTTCGCGGTAACGCTGGCCATCGGTATCATCACCACGGTCTTCACCGCCTACACACTCACCCGCTGGCTGGTGGCCTACTGGGTCCGATCCAAACGGCCGAAGGAATTGCCGCGAGGCTTCATTCGCCTCGTTCCCGAGGTCACGCGCATTCCGTTCATGAAGGTGCGCTTGCAGATCTTCGCGGTTTCGATGGCGCTTTGTCTGGCCTCGATCGGTTCGCTTTTCGCGGTCGGTTTGAATTTCGGCATCGATTTCACCGGGGGCACCCTGATCGAGGTGCAGGCCAAAAACGGTGCCGTTGCCGATATTGGCGACATTCGGGCGCGTCTCGGAAATGCTGGCATCCGTGACGTCCAGGTCCAGGAGTTCGGCACGCAGCAGGAGGCGCTGATCCGTATCGGCGAACAGGATACTGCCGCAAAGGGAGCCCAAGATGCACTTGTCGATACTGCGACCAAGGCCCTGTCAGCCGACTACGACTTCCGCCGCACCGAGGTCGTCGGACCGACCGTATCTGGCGAACTCGCCTCGGCGGCGATCATCGGCGTTCTCGCGTCGCTCTTCGCGATCCTCATCTATGTCTGGATCCGCTTTGAATGGCAGTTCGCGCTGGGCGCCATCATTGCCACGGTCAACGATGTCATCCTGACGCTCGGCTTTCTGGTCGTCACACAGCTCGACTTCAGCCTGTCGAGCGTCGCGGCGATTCTCACCATCGTCGGCTATTCGCTGAACGATACCGTGGTCATCTACGACAAAATCCGTGAAAACCTGCGACGCTTCAAGAAGATGCCGATCGGCCAACTGCTCGATCTGTCGGACAACGAGATGCTGTCGCGCACGACCATGACGTCGGCGACGACGCTGCTGGCGCTGGCCGCGCTCTTCGTCCTTGGTGGCGAGGTGATCCGCTCCTTCGTCGCGGCGATGCTGTTCGGCGTTGCAATCGGCACCTTCTCGTCGATCTTCGTCGCGGCGCCGATCCTGATCTTCTTCAAGCTTCGCCCTGCCGATTTCGCCGCCAGGAAGGACGAGGAAGAGGCGGTCCGCTCCGGCAGCCTGCCGGGTCAGGTCTGAGCCGTTCGATGACAAAAGGACCTCTGGCAAAAGATCTCAAGGGCAATCCGCCTTCGGGCGCGGCAATTGCCGGCCCGAAGATCTCGGGAAAGGGAATTGAAGTTCGCGCGGCGCATTTCCCGGGCCGCGCGCCGATCGAAGCCTATGGCAATGGCGGCTTCCGCTTCGCGGAGATGTCCCATCACGGCTCGATCCTCTGCCTGCCCAGCGGCATCTATGGCTGGGACGCGACGGCCGAGAATCCGTTCAGCGGCGAGCGGCTGATGAAGGTCTTCGAGGAGATGGCCGACATCCGCTTCCTGTTGTTCGGCACGGGGCGGGATATCCGCCGCATGCCGCCGGCGCTGAAGGAGCGGCTGAAGCAGGCCGGTATTTCCTGCGACCCGATGTCGACGGGTGCCGCGGTGCGCACCTTCAACATCATGCTCTCCGAGGGACGCCCGGTCGCGGCTGCCCTGGTCGCTGTCGATTGACGAGACGGCCCATGGAGGTCGTCGGTCCGCGTGACGACCAGGCTTAGAATATGATGAATTCCGACCGACGGCGAAGACGAGGGCGCCGCGTTGGGAGCGCCACCCAATTGCGATCGGCACGATGAGCATTGATTTCAAACCCTCGCACGATCTGCTCGAGACGGACGACCGCGATCGGGCGCTGTCCCTCGCTTTCGCGCCAGCAGAGGCACGCGACGATCTGGCGGCACTCTTCGCCTTCAATATCGAGACAAGCCGCATTCGCAATCGTATTTCCGAACCGATGCCTGGCGAGATTCGCCTGCAATGGTGGCGTGATGCGCTGGCCGGCGAGGGTGAGGGCGCGGCAGGCCATCCGATCGGCGAGGCCTTCGCCGACGTGATCGCGCGCCGACGGCTGCCGCACGATGCCATCGACCGCATGCTGGAAGCGCGCATTTTCGACCTTTACGACGACCCGATGCCGTCGCGCATGGCCTTCGAGGCTTATGCCGGCGAGACGGCTTCGACCTTGATCATGCTGGCCGCCATGATCCTCGATCCCGCGGCCGCTCCACGTCTGTCCGACGCGGCAGGCCATGCGGGCGTTGCCGAGACCGTTGCCGACACATTGCGCGCGCTGCCGCTGCATCGACAGCGAGGGCAGGTCTATATTCCGGCCGATCTCCTGTCGGCAGCAGGCTGTACGCCGGAAGATGTCGTCAAGGGCAAGGCCGAGCCCTCCGGTCGTGCCATCGCGGCTATGATAGCCTTCGGACGAGAGCACGTTGCCGCCTTTCGCAAGGCCTTCGACGCCGTGCCAAAGTCGGTGCGGGCGGCCTTCCTGCCGGCACGCCTCGCCGCTCCGACGCTGGACGCCGCGGTCAAGGCCGGCACGGCGATCCTCGATCGGCCGATCGAGATCGGACCACTTCGCAAGACGTTTCGCTATTGGCGCACGATGCGAACCTGAGAGCCCGCCTATTGCCGTGCAGGGGATGGGGTGAAGGCAGGACGGACGTGACCCCGTTACGGGTTGCATCACCATCTCACATTGGCTGAGAGCGAGAACACAACGCGCGCCGTAAAGACCAACACCGTAAGGACAGACAAACATGGTTTCAGGTGCCTTCGGTCGAACACCCGAGCGGTTTGGCCGTTTCACGCGTTCGCTGGCCGAAGGCGCCGGATTGGCGGTGGTGCGTTTCCCGATCGCCTCCCTTGCGATCGTCGCGATCGCCGTCCTTTCGAATTTTGCCGTGCGCGGCAAGCTGCTGCCGAGCGATGCGGCCTTTCCCTGGGCGATCGCCTCGCTTTACGCCGGCGCCGCGGCTGCCGTGGTCGCGACCGTTGCCACGGAGTCTCGCCGCCTGAATACACCTTGGCGATTCGGTGCCTCCGTTCTTGCGGCCGCCCTTGTTGGGGGCACGGTCTGGTGCGGCTTTCGCTTCGGTCTTTATCCGCCGGCGTTGATCGCCGCAGCGACGCTCGCCATCCCGCTCGCGCCTTTCATCGGGCGGGCGGGACCGCAGCGCTTCTGGATCTTCACCTTCTGGACCACGGTCGGCACGGTGCTGGCCTTCCTGTCGGTGCTGCTCTTCGTCGCCGGCTTCTCGGCGATCCTCGAGATGATACGCTTTCTGTTCGAGGTGGGCCTGCCGGCCGACGCCTACGAGCACATCTTCGCGACGGCCTTCACCCTCGTCGGCCCGCTCTTCGCCCTCGGACGCATCCCGCTCGATTTCGACGAGGCCGAGCCGCTCTTCGGCGACGACCGGCTGATCTCCGGCGTGCGCATCCTGTTCGATTGGGTGGCGATGCCCCTGGCTCTGATCACCGCCGTCGTTCTGCATCTCTATGCCGCCAAGATCCTTGTCGTCGGATCGCTGCCCGTCGGCGAGATCGGCTGGATCGTCATCTTCTTCGCTTTGCTGGTCTTGTCCCTGCGGGTGGCGGCGGACCCTTTCCTCGCCGGTGCTTCGTTGCCGACGCGGTGGTTCGCGAAGAGCTTCGCCGTGATGTTGGTCGTGCCGCTGGCGCTCGTCTGCGTCGCGCTGTGGCTGCGCGTCGACGGCCAGGGCCTGACCCTGCAGCGCTATTATCTCGGACTCGGCACGCTCGCGGCGATTCTCGTCGTGGCACTCCAACTCTTGCCGAGGATAAGGGGGGATACCCGCTGGATGATGGCCGTACCCGTCGCGCTTCTGGCACTCTCGGCATTCGGGCCTTGGAGCGTGGCGAGCAGTGTCGGCCGCAGCCAGGCCGCGCTGATCCGTGCGGGATTGCCGGAGCCGTTGAGTGCCGATGCCGTCGCGCGACTGGGAGACCGTCGCCGAGTCGAACTGCGTTCGCGAATTTACGCCCTCGACGAATCCGGACAGATCGATCGGCTCGGCCCCATGATGTCTCCGGAAGATCGCAACCTGCTCGCCGCGGCGCTCGATTCGCGGCCTTCCGACGCCGTGCAGGTCGCCTTCGCCGCCTTCGGCCTGTCGAGGCCCGAGCCGGTCGTCACGGCGGCGCGCAGTTTCACGGCGGCCGGCGAGGGGGTCATCGACATCTCCGGCTTCGACCGCGCCGTCGGCGAGCGGCAGGTAATCGAGGGAAAAGCGCTCCCAGCACCGCAAGGCCCGGCGGGAACCACGCTGCCGCCTCAGGGTGTCGACATGACGCTGGCGGATGGCGAGCTCGTCGTTCGCATCGACAGCATCGACGACCGATTCGATCTGGCAGCCGCCGTTGCGAAGCTGCCCGACAACACCTTCGCATCCAACCCGGCCGATCTGGCCGCGCCCGTGGTGACACTTGAAAGCCGGTCGGGCCGAAAAATCAAGCTGGTCCTCGGCCAGATGATCACGGAAGGCGAGGGCGCGGCCTCCACGGCAAAAGCGGCTCCCGGTGCTCCGGCAAATGCAGGCGATGCGGCAACTTCAACGATGATGCCGAAGCTCGTGTCAGCCCGCCTCGCTTTGTTTTATCGGGCGGCCGACTGGCAGACTGCGCCAGCGAATCGAAACTGATCAACGAATATTCCGCCGCGCATCTGACGACGCGAACGCGCGCCCCTCTACGCGCGACTACTCGGCCGCGTCGACAAAGGGCTCCGGGGAGAGCCACGCCTTAAAATCGGCCAAGGCCCGCGCCGCCAACGCCGCCTTCTTGGCGATTGCCTTGTCCTTGCCGCGGAAACGCTTGACGCCTTCCGGCTTCTGGATCGCTCCCGGTTCGAGCGGCGGGAACAGCCCGAAATTGACGTTCATCGGCTGGAAGGAACGTTTGCCACCATCTTCCTCATGGGCGAGATGGCCGCCGGTGATGTGGGCAATCAGCGCGCCCATCGCCGTCGTCTGCGGAGGCGGTGTCAACTCATGACCGAGCTGCTCGGCGCTGGTGAAGCGTCCGGCCATCAACCCGACGGCAGCCGATTCGACATAGCCCTCGCAACCGGTGATCTGGCCGGCAAAGCGCACGTTCGGCCGGTTGTTCAGGCGCAACGTGCCGTCGAGCAGCACCGGCGCGTTGAGATAGGTGTTGCGGTGCAAGCCGCCGAGCCGCGCGAACTCGGCATTTTCGAGGCCGGGAATCATCCGGAAGACCCCGCCTTGCGCGCCGTATTTCAACTTCGTCTGAAAGCCGACGATGTTGTAGAGCGTGCCGAGCGCATTGTCCTGGCGCAGTTGCACGACCGCATAGGCCTTGATGTCCGGCTGGTGCGCATTGGTCAGGCCCATCGGCTTCATCGGGCCATGGCGCAGGGTCTCGGGCCCGCGCTCGGCCATCACCTCGATCGGCAGGCAGCCGTCGAAATAGGGCGTGCCCTCCCATTCCTTGAACTCGGCGCGGTCGCCCTCGACGAGGGCCGCCACGAAGCGCTCATAGGTCTCCTTGTCGAGCGGGCAGTTGATGTAATCCTTGCCGGTGCCGCCGGGCCCGACCTTGTCGTAGCGCGATTGGAACCAGGCCTTTTCCATGTCGATCGAGTCGAAATGCACGATCGGCGCGATGGCGTCGAAGAAAGCCAGCGCGTCGGACCCGGTCACCTCGGCGATCGAAGCCGCAAGCGACGGCGCCGTCAGCGGCCCCGTCGCGACGATCGCCGGACCCCATTCGGCTGGTGGCAGTCCCTCGACCTCGCCGCGCTCCACCGTGATCAGCGGATGACCCTCGATCGCCGCCGTTACACCTTGCGAGAAGCCGTCACGGTCGACGGCCAGCGCGCTCCCGGCGGGCACCTGATGGGCATCCGCGCAGCGCATGATCAGCGATCCTGCAAGCCGCATCTCGGCGTGCAGGACGCCGACCGCATTGCCGGTCGCGTCGTCGGAGCGAAACGAATTGGAACAGACAAGTTCGGCCAGCGCATCGGTCTTGTGCGCTTCGGTGCCTCGCACCGGCCGCATTTCATGCAGGACAACCGGAACACCGGCCTGGGCGATCTGCCACGCGGCCTCGGAACCGGCGAGCCCGCCACCGATGATATGAACCGGCGACCGGGTATTGGCACCTTGGAGAGCGGCTTGGGGGAGGGATGCTTTCGACATGGCCTCAATCTAGCAATCCCGGCCGTTCACCGAAAGACGTCGGGAGCCGCCCCCATTGCCAGGCCGCCGAATTGGAGGGCGCGTGCGGCAAGTCAGGAGATCGAAACAAGATCTGCAAAGGGAGATGGTGGGCGATGACGGGCTCGAACCGCCGACATCCTCGGTGTAAACGAGGCGCTCTACCAACTGAGCTAATCGCCCACCCGTGCGTCGTAGGGGTTTCGGCGTTTTGGCGCAAGCCGCAAATTCCCGAAAATGCCTCCTCACAAAAACGCAGCGAGTCGGACTTTCATCGATTTGAGAATCCCGTCAGAGTTACAAATCGGGGCGATTGGCATGAGCGCTACTCCGCCGCTTCACGCTTGATCTGCAAACGACGGCTTTGCGGGCGTCGGCCCAGAAGCGCCTTGAGGAAGTGGCCGGTGTAGGAGCGCTTGACCTTGACGACATCCTCAGGCGTGCCGAATGCCACGATCTCGCCGCCGCCGTCGCCGCCTTCGGGTCCAATGTCGATCAGCCAGTCGGCGGTCTTGATGACCTCGAGATTGTGCTCGATGACCACAACCGTGTTGCCGCGCTCGACGAGGTCGTGCAGCACCTCCAGAAGCTTGGCGACGTCGTGGAAATGCAGGCCCGTTGTCGGCTCGTCGAGGATATAGAGCGTGCGGCCGGTTGCCTTGCGCGACAGCTCCTTGGCGAGCTTGACCCGCTGGGCTTCGCCGCCCGAGAGGGTGTTGGCCTGCTGGCCGACCTTGATGTAGCCGAGACCGACCTCCTTCAGCGTCGCGAGCTTGTCGCGAACGACCGGGACAGCGGCGAAGAAGTCGACGCCTTCCTCGACGGTCATGTCGAGGACATCGGCGATCGACTTTTCCTTGAAGGCGACTTCCAGCGTCTCGCGATTGTAGCGCTTGCCGTGACACACGTCGCAGGTGACGTAGACGTCCGGCAGGAAGTGCATCTCGATCTTGATGACGCCGTCGCCCTGGCACGCCTCGCAGCGGCCACCCTTGACGTTGAAGGAGAAGCGTCCCGGCTGGTAGCCGCGCGCCTTGGACTCCGGCAGGCCGGCGAACCAGTCGCGGATTGGCGTGAAGGCGCCGGTGTAGGTCGCGGGGTTGGAGCGCGGCGTGCGGCCGATCGGCGATTGGTCGATGTCGATGACCTTGTCGAGGTGTTCCAGACCCTCGACGCGGTCGTGCTCGGCAGGCACGTCGCGCGCGTTGGAGATGCGACGCGCCGCCGCCTTGTAGAGCGTCTCGATCAGGAAGGTCGACTTGCCGCCGCCGGAAACGCCGGTAATGCAGGTGAAGAGGCCGAGTGGCACGGAACCGGAAACGTCCTTCAGATTGTTGCCGCGGGCGCCGACGACCCTGATTTCCTTGCCCTTCTTGGGCTTGCGCCGGTTGGTCGGCACCGGCACGCCGAGATCGCCAGAGAGATAGCGGCCGGTCAGCGAGTTCGGGTCGGCCTTCACCTCGTCGGGCGTGCCGGCGGCGATCACCTGGCCGCCATGGATGCCGGCAGCGGGACCGATATCGACGACATGGTCTGCCGCAAGGATTGCGTCCTCGTCGTGCTCGACGACGATGACCGTGTTGCCGATGTCGCGCAGATGCTTGAGCGTCACCAGCAGGCGTTCGTTGTCGCGCTGGTGCAGGCCGATCGACGGCTCGTCGAGAACGTAAAGCACGCCGGTGAGGCCGGAGCCGATCTGCGAGGCCAGACGAATGCGCTGGCTTTCGCCGCCGGACAATGTTCCGGAGGCGCGCGACAGGGTCAGGTAGTCAAGGCCGACATCGTTGAGAAAGCGCAGGCGCTCGCGGATTTCTTTGAGGATGCGGACGGCGATCTCGTTCTGCTTGTCGGTGAGGTGTTCCGGCAGCGTCTCGAACCATTGGGCGGCGTTTCGGATCGATTGCTCGGTGACCTGGCCGACATGCAGGCCGGCGATCTTCACCGCCAGCGCCTCGGGCTTCAGGCGGTAGCCGTTGCAGGCCGGGCAAGGGGTCGCCGACATGAAGCGCTCGATCTCCTCGCGCATCCAGGCGGATTCGGTTTCCTTCCAGCGGCGCGCGAGATTGGTGACGATGCCCTCGAAGGGCTTGGTCGTCTTGTAGGAGCGCAGGCCGTCATTGTAGCGGAACTCGATCTTCTCCTTGCCGGTCCCTTTGAGGATGGCGGTCTGCGCTGGCTCGGAGAGGTCGCACCAGCGGTCGGTCTGCCTGAAGCCGTAGGTGCGGCCGAGCGCCTCGAGGGTCTGGCCGTAATACGGCGAGGAGGATTTGGCCCAGGGCGCGATGGCGCCGGCCTTGAGCGTCAACGCCTCGTTGGGGACGATCAGCTTCGGGTCGACCGCCTGCTTCGAGCCGAGGCCGTCGCAGCGGGGGCAGGCGCCGAAGGGGTTGTTGAAGGAAAACAGCCGTGGCTCGATCTCGGGAATGGTGAAGCCGGAAACCGGGCAGGCGAATTTTTCCGAGAAGACCAGTTGTCTGGCCTTGCCGTTCTCGTCGGTTCCATCGGCGAATTCGGCAATGGCCAGCCCTTCGGCGAGCTTCAGCGCGGTCTCGATCGAATCGGCAAGACGAGCCGAGAGGTCATCGCGCACGACGATGCGGTCGACCACCACGTCGATATCGTGCTTGTATTTCTTGTCGAGCGTCGGCGCGTCGGCGATGTCGTAGAACTCGCCATCGATGCGAACGCGCTGGAAACCCTTGGTCTGCAGTTCGGCGAGTTCCTTGCGATACTCGCCCTTGCGGCCGCGCACGATCGGCGCCAGCAGAAAGAGCCGTGTGCCTTCGTCGAGCGCCATCACCCGGTCGACCATCTGACTGACCGTCTGGCTCTCGATCGGCAGGCCGGTCGCCGGCGAATAGGGAATACCGACGCGGGCGAAGAGAAGGCGCAGATAATCGTAAATCTCGGTGACCGTGCCGACGGTCGAGCGCGGGTTCTTGGACGTCGTCTTCTGCTCGATCGAGATCGCCGGCGACAGGCCGTCGATCTGGTCGACGTCCGGCTTCTGGGTCATCTCCAGGAACTGCCGCGCATAGGCCGAAAGGCTCTCGACGTAACGGCGCTGGCCCTCGGCATAGATCGTGTCGAAGGCGAGGGAAGATTTGCCCGAGCCCGAAAGGCCGGTCATGACGATCAGGCTGTCGCGCGGCAGGTCGATGTCGATGTTCTTGAGATTGTGCTCGCGCGCACCGCGAATGGAAATCGTCTTGAGTTCGGCCATGGCGCGATCGACGGTCCTTGGTATTCTGAAATAGGGGCTGTCCGAGACCGGAACTACTTAGGCGCTTCAACCCGCGCTTCCAAGTGCGCCGCAATTCAACAGGGTGGTTGACTCGATGTGTATATTGTTCCTATTTTGTTCCAGTCCGTCAAGTGGGAGATTCGCCGAAAATGGCGAGAAGCGGTGGACGAGTTGACGCTGATCCTTTCGCCTGGGCCAAGGCTGGATTAGGGTCGCGCGAATTTTTCAAGTCGGAGTTCAGACGATGGCGGGCAGCGTCAACAAAGTCATTCTTGTCGGAAATCTCGGAGCCGATCCCGAGGTGCGGCGGCTCAATTCCGGTGACGCGGTGGTCAACATGCGCATCGCGACGTCCGAAACCTGGCGCGACAAGTCGTCCGGAGAACGCCGCGAGCGCACCGAATGGCACAACGTCGTCATCTTCAACGAGAACCTCGTCAAGGTCGCCGAGCAGTTCCTGAAAAAAGGCGCCAAGGTCTATATCGAGGGCCAACTCCAGACCCGCAGCTGGGACGACCAGTCGGGTCAGAAGCGCTACACGACCGAGATCGTGCTGCAGCGTTTTCGTGGCGAATTGCAGATGCTCGACGGCCGTAGCGAAGGCGGCGGCGGTGGCGGCGGGGCAATGACCTCGGGCGGCGACGATCGCGGCGGTGGCGGGTACGGTGGCGGCGAGCAGGGGGGCGGCTCTTCCGGCCGCGGCGGAGGTGACCGGAGCGGTTCAGGCGGCGGCGGGCGCTCGTCGGCCAACGATTTCGACGACGACATTCCGTTCTGATCGTTTGAAATCGCAGGCGTGTTGCCGGCATTCGGCGTGCCGGCCCTGTAGAGGCAAAGCCAGCGACCGGCGCCCGGCCGATTAGCAATCGGTCGCCCGAAAATCGATTGGCGAACAGGTCATCGGCATCCGAATGGCGACCGATCAAATACCGGAGGACGCAAGTGATCATTCAACGATGCAATCTCAGTTTCGCGGCGACTTTGATCATCGTCATCGCGTCGAACCTCGCGACCACCGCCGGCGCATGGGCGAGCGAGCCGATCGTCAAGGCGGTCGATGCCGTTCAAGAACCCAACGGCACGTTTCGTTTTTCAGTGTCGGTGCGCCATGCCGATACGGGCTGGGACCACTACGCCGTCATTTGGCAGGTAATCGGTGATGACGGGACGGTGTACGGCGTCCGCAAGTTGCTGCATCCGCATGTCGACGAGCAACCCTTCACTCGCAGTCAGTCGGGTATCATGGTTCCCGACGCGATAAAGTCGGTGAGGGTACGCGCTGGCGACAATAGCGGTGATTTTGGTCCGCCGTTCGCAGTCGACCTGCCCGGGCGCTGAGCGCCGGTGCTCGCAATTATTGCAGCGGGTTTGACCCGAGCGGTCCATTCGGTTGGACACTTCGTTACGCGGGACATCAACTCGGCGCGAACCCGCTAGCAACGGGCTTTCCCTGAAACGGATTTGCTGAAACGCGTCGGTCGACCGAATGGCTCGTCGTTCGCGTATGAGCCCCAATCTTTAATCAGGCGGTTTTCGCGTCGGGGGCACTGGCCATCTCGTCCGCGCCATCCCGCAGCGACTCGTGCCCGGTCTTCGACTGCACCTCGACATAGACCTTCCGGACGATCGGGAATTCGTCGCGAACGGCCGCTTCGATCTCGCTGACGATCGTTTCGATGCGCTGGGAGACCACGTCGTCGCGGAAGTCGAGGCTCATGGTGAGGAGAACGTCGCTGGGGCCGAGATGCAACGTGCGCAGTTCGTTGATGGCGAGCACCGCGTGTCGGTGCTTGATGTGATCGCGCACGAAGCCGTCGAGTTCCGGCCCGGCCGCCTCGCCGATGAGAAGACCCTTGACCTCGATGGCGAGCAGGATCGCGACGACACCGAGCAGTACGCCGATGACGATCGAGCCGATCGCGTCGAACATGTGGATGCCCGTCGCCCAGGCTAGGGCGATGCCGATGGCGGCGATGACGACGCCGATGCAGGCAGCTGAATCCTCGAAGAGCACGACGAAGATCGACGGGTCTTTCATGTCGGCGAAGTCCTTGATCCAGCCGCGACCCCGGCGCCTTTTGTTGAATTCCTTGAAGGCGATCGACCAGGAATAGCCCTCGAAGCAGAAGGAGAGGAACAAGACGACGAGGGCGACGATTGGCGATTCGATCGGCGATTCCTCTTTGGCGAGCAGCTTCTCGATTCCCTCGAACATCGAAAAACCCGAACCGAGCGCGAAGATGAAGATCGCCACCATGAACGACCAAAAGTAGATTTCGGCGCTGTAGCCGAAGGGATGTCTGGCGTCGGCGGGCTTCTTGGCGCGTGCGAGGCCGATCAGCAGGAAGCCCTGATTGGCGGTGTCGATGATCGAGTGGATGCCTTCCGCCAGCATCGAGGACGAGCCGGTGAACAGCGCTGCGCCGAGCTTGGTCACGGCGATGGCGAAATTGGCGCCCATCGCGGCAATGACGGCCTTCTTGCTTCCGTCCTCGGAAGACCCGCTCTGCGCCTTGGCGTCCTTGGCGTCCTTGGCCGACCGTTGCCGCCGTTTCGATCCCGCCATGCCTGCGCTCCGCCTGCTCGTCCTTTGCGGAACATCTAGCCTGAAGGCGCCCGAAGGAAACGGACCGATGGCGGTCGTCTGAACTGGAAAACTTACTCAGGCAACGAAGCGCCCGTCGTCGAGATCAGCGCCGCGGCGCCGTCGGCGACGAACTGCACCGCCAGCGCCGCAAGCAACACGCCGAGAAGTCGCGAGATCACCGCGCGCCCTGTCTTGCCAAGCAGCCTGTCGACGCGATGGGCAAGCGACAAAAATGCGAAGGTCACGGCAAGGGCTGTGAAGACGACGAGAAGTAGCCCTGCCTGGCCGGCAAGGCCAGGTACCGTTCCGGACAACAGAATAACGGCCGAGATCGCGCCGGGGCCGGCGATCAGCGGGATTGCCAGCGGAAAGGCGGCGACATCGGGCTCGTCCGTGTCGTCGACGGCCCGGTTGGCGCTGCGCTCGTGGCGTTCCTTGCGTTTTTCGAAGACCAGTTCGAAGCCGATCCAGAAGAGGAAGAGCCCGCCGGCGACGCGGAACGCGCCGAGGGTGATGCCGAGGCCTTCCAGTAGCGCCAGGCCAGCGAGCCCGAATGTCGCGAGGATGACGAAGGCGATCAGGCACGACTTGAAGGCGATGGCCCGCCGCTGGTGCTCCGTCGCGCCGGGTGTGACGGCGAGGAACAGCGGCACCAGCCCCAGCGGATCGATGATCACGAAGAGCGTGATGAAACCGTTGAGCAGAATGTCGAACATGGGTGGCTCGTCTTTCGGATAGGTCGTGGGTGGGTAGCCATGTCGACTTTGCACGATCGGTCCGGGGCGCGGTCGTTTCGAAAGAGGGCGCGTCCATACGCGCCCCAATGAATTTCGGTAGCATCTCGTTTCTCAAGGTCAACGAGTGTTCGACCGCCATCGCCGCGATTCGCTGTAACGGGGCTGAATTTCCGCCGAACATCGACGCGATCGTGAAAATACCGGAAGGAATATCCCCGGTTTCTTTCGTTTGGTCGACAAGTCTTTGAATTGATTGCGCTCCGGGGTGCAGAACGGGCGCTCCAAACATTGCCCTTGCGGCTCAAAACGCGCTATAGCTGACGCCGAATTCACCATCCGATCAGGACTTCAGCTTGGCCGAAGACGACAACTCGACGCCGCCACCGCCGCCGTCAGGGCCATCGGGCCCGACCGGACCCACAGGTTCGAGCGGCATCGAATCCATTTCGATTATCGAGGAGATGCAGCGCAGCTATCTCGATTACGCCATGAGCGTCATCGTCAGCCGCGCGCTGCCAGACGTGCGCGACGGCCTGAAGCCGGTGCATCGCCGCATCCTGTACGCCATGCACGGCATGGGTCTGTTCCACAATCGTTCCTATCGCAAGTCTGCCGGTGTGGTTGGCGAGGTGATGGGTAAGTTCCATCCGCACGGTGATAGCTCGATCTACGACGCGCTCGTGCGCATGGCGCAGGATTGGTCGCTGCGTGCGCCGCTCATCGACGGGCAAGGCAATTTCGGCTCGATCGACGGCGATTCGCCGGCGGCCATGCGCTACACCGAGTGCAAGCTCGAAAAGGTCGCCGACTCGCTGCTGGAGGACATCGACAAGGAAACCGTCGATTTCCAGGACAATTACGACGGCCGTGAGCAAGAGCCGGTCGTCCTGCCGGCTCGTGTGCCGAACCTTCTCGTCAACGGGTCCGGCGGCATCGCCGTCGGCATGGCGACGAACATACCGCCGCACAATCTCGGCGAAATCGTCGACGGCACCATCGCGATGATCGACAATCCGGCGATCTCGCTGGAAGAGCTGATGGAGATCGTCCCCGGGCCGGATTTCCCGACCGGGGCCATCGTCCTCGGCCGGGCCGGCATCTATTCGGCCTATTCGACCGGCCGCGGCTCGATTCTGATGCGCGGCAAGGTCCACACCGAGCCGATGCGCAACGACCGCGAGCAGATCGTCGTCACCGAGGTGCCCTACCAGGTCAACAAGGCGACGATGATCGAGAAAATGGCCGATCTGGTGCGCGAAAAGCGCATCGAGGGCATCTCCGACATTCGCGACGAGAGCGACCGCGAGGGTTACCGTGTCGTCATCGAGCTGAAGAAGGACGCGTCCGCCGACGTCATCCTCAACCAGCTCTACCGCTTCACGCCGCTGCAGACCTCCTTCGGCGCCAACATGGTGGCGCTGAACGGCGGCAAGCCCGAGCAGCTGGCGCTGATGGACATTCTGTCGGCGTTCATCTCCTTCCGCGAGGAAGTGATCAACAGGCGCACCAAGTTCCTCTTGCGCAAGGCGCGCGAGCGGGCCCACGTGTTGGTCGGTCTTGCCATCGCCGTCGCCAATATCGACGAGGTCATCAAGCTCATCCGCGCCGCGCCCGATCCGGCGACGGCTCGCGAGCAACTCATGACGCGCGAATGGGAAGCCAAGGACGTCGCGCCGCTGGTGCGGCTGATCGACGATCCGCGCCACCGCATTTCCGAAGCGGGCACCTATCGCCTTTCGGAGGCGCAGGCGCGCGCGATCCTCGACCTGCGCCTGCAGCGCCTGACAGCACTCGGCCGCGATGAGATCGGCGACGAGCTTGGCAAGCTCGGCGACGAGATCAAGGACTATCTCGAAATACTGTCCTCGAGCGTCCGCGTCCGCGAGATCATCAAGGACGAGCTGATCGCCGTGCGCGACGAGTTCGCCACGCCGCGCCGCACCGAACTGACTGACGGTGCGGCCGACATGGACGACGAGGACCTGATCCCGCGCGAGGACATGGTCGTCACCGTCAGCCATGGTGGCTATATCAAGCGCGTGCCGCTCGGCACCTACCGGGCGCAGCGTCGCGGCGGCAAAGGCCGCTCCGGCATGTCGTTAAAGAACGACGAGGATTCGGTGACGCGGCTGTTCGTCGCCAACACCCACACGCCGGTCCTGTTCTTCTCCTCCCGCGGCATCGTCTACAAGGAGAAGGTCTGGCGGCTGCCGCTGGCGACCCCGCAGTCACGCGGCAAGGCGCTGATCAACATGCTGCCGCTCGAAAAAGGCGAGCGCATCACCTCCATCCTGCCGCTGCCCAGCGACGACGACGCGGCCGCGCGGCTGAACGTGATGTTCGCCACGACCCGCGGCACGGTCCGGCGCAACAAGCTGTCGGACTTCACCCAGGTGAACCGCAACGGCAAGATCGCGATGAAGCTCGAGGAAGAGGGCGACGAGATCCTGGCGGTCGCGACCTGCTCGGAAGACGACGACGTGCTGCTCGTCGCCTCGTCGGGCCAGTGCATCCGCTTTCCGACGACCGACGTCCGCGTTTTCGCCGGCCGCAACTCGATCGGCGTGCGCGGCATTTCGATGGGCGCGGACGACAGGCTGATCTCGATGGCGATCCTGCGCCATGTGGACGCGACGCCGTCCGAGCGATCGACCTACATCAAGATGAGCCGCGCCACCGAAGGCGAGGCGGGCGTCGAGGTCGCTTCGGATGAGGAGGGTGTCGAGGACGTCCGCATCGATTCGGAGCGCTACGGTTACCTGAGCGCTCGCGAGGAGTTCGTGCTGACGGTCAGCGAGTTCGGCTATGGAAAACGCTCGTCCTCCTACGACTTCCGCACCTCCGGGCGCGGTGGCAAGGGCATCCGCGCGACCGACGTCAACCGGATGAACGAGATTGGCCAGCTGGTTGCGGGCTTCCCGGTGGAGCCGGGCGATGAGATTCTGCTGGTCACCAATCGCGGCCAGCTGATTCGCGTGCCCGTCGAAGGCATTCGCACCGCTGGCCGCGCGACGCGGGGTGTCACCATCTTCCGTACTGCCGAGGGTGAGCAGGTGGTCTCGGTCGAGCGCATTCCCGATCAGGGCGAGGATGAGGCCGGTGAGGCCGTGGCGGACACCACGGATGGCGAGGCACCGGTTTCGGCTGTGGACGACGATTATTCTGCCGGTGATGACGGGACAGCGGCACCAGGCGTTGAGGAAGATCGCTCTGACGAGACTCCTGCTGCCGACGACGATGCTGGTGACGATGGCGACAAGGATCCGAGTGCCTGACAGCTTGTGTACAGATCGACAAACTTCTGATTTCGGGGCGCCGGGTCCGGGGCATTCGGGCTGACCACCATCCGTTGACCATTCGTCTCATCGGAAAACCCGATAGCCCAAAGAAAAAGCCGTCGCGGTAATCTCGCGACGGCTTTTTCTTGCCGGATCTGATCGCAATGTCTGAGGTCAGTTCGGACCAGCGCGTGAAAGCTAAATAATCCAGAAGGACCTAACGCTTATCGCATTGTCCGGTTAGCGCGGACCGTCGCCTTCACCCGGGTATTCTGGGTCTCGTTGTGGATGGTCACTGCCGTCGCGGTGGCCAAGGTGACGATCATGGCCATGGAAAGTGCAAAAATCAGCATTGATGATCTCCGTTCGTTGGCTAGGAAACTGTCGAGTTTCAAAATCGTTCCTTGCGATCTCGCAACGGCAATGCGGCAATGCGATCACATTGTTCGTGAGGACGTTACGGAGCGCGAGCGGCAGCGGCCTGTGAGGGGAACGGCTGCGCTGCGCAAGGTGCCCGATTTGTGCGACCGTTCCGTGCTCGCTAGAAGGGCGGAAGCAACGCGGCCGAGGTCGGCTGCGTCGGCTGCAAGAGCGGCGCTGGTGCGGTGAACCATCCGGCCAATTCGTTCTCTCGACCATCGCGCGTGCAAAAACTCCGGAGGGTTCGTCATGACCACCGCGTTCTATCCCGGCTCCTTCGATCCGATGACGCTCGGGCATCTCGATATCCTCGTAAAGGCGTTGGCGCTGTTCGACACGGTCGTGGTCGGCATAGGCGTGCATCCCTCCAAGGCGGGGATGTTTTCTTTCGAAGAGCGCTCGGTCCTGATCGAGGCGTGTCTGGAGGAGACCAGCGGTGCGGCTGGTCTCGAGCGATTTCGAGTTGTCGCCTTCGAGGGTCTGGCGGTCGACGCCGCGACTGCGAATGGCGCCGGGGCGATCGTGCGGGGCCTGCGTGACGGCACCGACTTCGACTACGAGATGCAGATGGCCGGGATGAACGCCGTCATGCAACCGAATGTCGTGACCCTCTTCCTGCCGGCAAGCCCGGCAACGCGGCCTATAACCGCCACATTGGTTCGCCAGATCGCGCAAATGGGTGGCGACGTTGCGTCGTTCGTGCCCGCACCGGTCGCGCATGCGATCTCGACCAAACTTTAGCTGACCTCAAGATCGGTCGGAAATCTCCTTGGGATGGAACACGCCATGAAGCTCTTCGCCGCCATCGCTCTTGCCGCGGGGCTCGTCGTCGCCGCCTCGTCAAGCTCGGCCCTCGCTCAGAAGACGGGCGCCCAGAAGGCCGATCCAGACAACATGCTGGTGATCAACACCAAGACCGGCGACATCGACATCCAGCTGCGCCCGGATCTTGCGCCGAAGAGCGCCGCGCGGTTGAAGGAACTCGCCCGCGCCGGAGCCTACGATGGCGTGGTCTTCCACCGGGTCATCGACGGCTTCATGGCCCAGACCGGCGACGTCCAGTACGGCAAGGAAGGCGGCCCGAACTACGACCCTGCGAGCGCCGGCATGGGCGGTTCGGACAAGGGCGACCTTCCGGCCGAGTTCTCCAAGGAGACCTTCGACCGCGGTGCGGTCGGCATGGCCCGCTCGCAAGACCCGAACTCGGCCAATTCGCAGTTCTTCATCATGCTGGCGCCTGGCGACTTCCTCGACGGTCAGTACACGATCGTCGGCAAGGTCGTCTCCGGCATGGAGAACGTCGACAAGATCAAGAAGGGCGACCCGAACCAGAACGGCTCGGTGTCGAAGCCCGACAAGATGATCAAGGTCGGCGTCGCCTCGGACGCCAAATAGTCGCGGCATCGGTCCATCCCTGCCGTGCTGATCGCGCGGCGGGTAGGGTTGTCACTGCGAAAGAATTTGCTCAAGGAAGGGCACCCCGACGGTCCGGGCCTCGCTCGGGCCGTCTTTTCGTTCACAAGAATCGAACTGGAGACATCGATGGCTTACGAGAATCCCGAAGACACGCTGGTCCTCGAAACCACAAAGGGCCAGGTCGTCATCAAGCTGCGGCCCGATCTCGCCCCCAACCACGTCACCCGCGTCAAGGAACTCGCCCGCGCCGGAGCCTATGACGGCGTCGTTTTCCACCGGGTCATCGACGGATTCATGGCCCAGACCGGCGACGTCAAGTTCGGCAAGAAGGGCGGCCCCGACTTCAACGCCTCGCGCGCCGGCATGGGCGGCTCCGAGCATCCGGACATGAAGGCCGAGTTCACCCCCGAGCCGCACAAGCGCGGCACCGTTTCGGCGGCTCGCTCGCAGAGCCCGAACTCCGCAAACTCGCAGTTCTACATCTGCTTCGATCGCGCGCCGTGGCTCGACAAGCAGTACTCGGTCTGGGGCGAAGTGATCGAAGGCATGGACAATATCGACAAGATCAAGAAGGGCGAGCCGGTGGCGGACCCCGATTCGATCGAGACCATGCGCGTCGCTGCCGACATCTGATCGGCGGAGCGACTTTCGCGCATGCGTGTCGACCGGTTCGACTTTTCGCTGCCGGAGGAGCGGATCGCGCTGCGGCCCGCTTTCCCGCGCGAAAGCGCACGGCTTCTGACCGTCGACGGGGCGGGCCGGATCGATGACCGTACTGTCGGCGATCTGCCGGCGTTGCTGGGTGAGGGCGATGTCCTCGTCTTCAACGACACGCGGGTGATCCCCGCGCAGCTGACCGGCGAGCGCCGCCGCGACCGTCAGCGCGAAGGCGAAGGGATCGCGGCGATCTCCGCCAATCTCCACATGCGCCTTGCGTCCGATTGCTGGCGTGCCTTCGTGCGGCCGGCCAAGCGGGTGCGTGATGGCGACCGGATCGTATTTGCGCGCGACGGCGTCGATACGGGTCTTGCAGCGATTGTCGAGGATCGCGGCGCAGGCGGCGAGGTGACCTTGCGTTTCGAAGCCGACGGGCCCGAACTCGACGCGGCGATCGTCGCCGTCGGGCATATTCCATTGCCGCCCTATATCGGTTCCAGGCGCGCGGAGGACGAGCAGGACAGAACCGACTACCAGACGATCTTCGCCCGCAAGGACGGCGCCGTTGCGGCGCCCACGGCGGGCCTGCACTTCACCCCTGCGCTGCTCGCGGCATTGAAGCGGCGTGGCGTTGCCTTCGAGTATCTGACGCTTCATGTGGGAGCGGGGACGTTCCTGCCGGTCAAGGCCGACGACACCGACGCCCATGTCATGCATGCGGAGATCGGCAGGATCGATCAGGCCACCGCCGACCGGCTCAATGCTGCGCGCGACAGGGGCCGTCGGCTGGTCGCGGTCGGCACCACGGCGTTGCGGCTTCTGGAAAGCGCCGCCGGCGAGGACGGTTGCATCCGGCCCTTCGATGGACCGACGGACATCTTCATCACACCAGGCTATCGCTTTCGCGCGGTCGACCGGTTGATGACGAATTTTCACCTGCCGCGCTCGACCCTTTTCATGCTTGTTTCGGCGTTCAACGGGCTGGCGGTCATGCACAAGGCCTATGCCCATGCCATTGCAGCGGGCTACCGCTTTTATTCCTATGGGGACGCCTGTTTGCTCGACCGAATGGACATAAGCGAGGTCCCACAAACGAATACGCCGCGGCTCGAAGGCCGCGGCGTATCTTAAACCAGCGAAGGCAAAAGCGTCAGTCGATGATCTTGACGATGTTGCGGTTCTCGTCGACGAGAACGGTGTGGCCGTCCATGACCGTGTACTGGTAAGGACCGACATCGTCGGGAAGCTTGTAAAGCGGCACCGGAGCCGGCAATGGCTCGCCGACCACGGCCGTGAAGCCATCGGGCGCAACGACCGAAGTCGTCTTCTCCTTGGTGACATAGGTCCGGATGGTATCGGTGGCCGGATCGTCGATCGTCGTGGTGGTCGTCGTTGTCGTCTGGGCCTGCGCGGCAATCGCGGTGAGACCGAGGGCGGCGGCAATCAAAAGACGTTTCATGGCGGTTCCTCAAAAGAATTTCTGTCGTCCCTGTTCCTCACAATGCCGTGACGGAGCGGCGGGTTCCGTTTCGATGGAACGACATGACCAGCCGTGCTTGCTTCTACGGGGTGTTGGTCAAAACATGGAAGTGCGCCTGTGAGCGAAATAGAATTCGGCTTCAAGCTCTTGGCAACCGACGGCAAGGCGCGGCGCGGCGCGATTACGATGCCGCGCGGCACCGTGCGCACGCCGGCCTTCATGCCGGTCGGCACCGCGGGCACGGTCAAGGCGATGTATCTGACCCAAGTCCGCGACCTCGGCGCCGACATCATCCTCGGCAATGTCTATCATCTGATGCTGCGGCCAGGCGCCGAGCGTGTGGCGCGGCTCGGTGGCCTGCACGAATTCGCCCGGTGGCCCGAGCCGATCCTTACCGATTCGGGCGGCTTCCAGGTGATGTCGCTCGCCGAGCTGCGCAAGCTCGACGAGAACGGCGTCAAATTTCGCTCCCATGTGGACGGAGCGCGATACGAGCTGACGCCGGAGCGCTCGATCGAGATCCAGGGACTGCTCGATTCCGACATCCAGATGCAGCTCGACGAGTGCATTCGCCTCCCGGCGGAACGCGCCGAGATCGAGCGGGCGATGGAGTTGTCGTTGCGCTGGGCCGAGCGCTCGGCGAAGGCCTTCGGGACGCAGCCCGGCAAAGCGATGTTCGGCATCGTGCAGGGTGGCGATGCGATCGATCTGCGGCTGCGCTCGGCAAGGCGGCTCGCGGAAATGGATCTGAAGGGTTACGCGGTCGGCGGCCTGGCCGTCGGTGAGACTCAAGACGTGATGCTGAAGACGCTGGGAGAGACGCTGCCGGCGATGCCGGCGGACAAGCCCCGCTATCTGATGGGAGTCGGAACGCCTGATGATCTTTTGAAGTCCGTAGCGTGCGGCATCGACATGTTCGACTGCGTGATGCCGACGCGAGCGGGGCGCCATGGCCTTGCCTACACCCGGCACGGCAAGATCAATCTGAAAAATGCCCGCCATGCCGACGATCCGCGACCGCTCGACGAGACGTCCGACTGCCCGGCCACGCGCGACTACTCACGTGCCTATCTCCACCATCTTGTACGATCGAACGAGTCGCTCGGCGGGATGCTTTTGACGTGGAACAACCTTGCTTATTACCAGCGGCTGATGGCCGGCATGCGCGAAGCGATCAGCGCGAGGCGCTTTGCCGATTTTGCGATGGAGACGTCGGACGATTGGGCGCGCGGCGACCTGCCGCTTCACGCCTGAGGTGATCGGCCGCAGGCTATCGGTGACTTGCACTCGGCCCGACATCAGGCCGCCAAACCGTTTCCCTTGCGAATCGAGCAGCCGGTAATCTTGAACGCGCCGTCCTCGCTGCGCTCCAGCGTATAGCTGGCGATCCAGCTCTTGCCGTCCGTATCGGTGATGTAGACGTCCTGTCGAAAGCCCTTGCCTTCGGCGCTGGGTGTGCCGAACACGGTGTTGCTGGAGTGGAAGACCGGAGGATAGCCCTGCTCGACCATGGTCATGAAGATGTCGGCCGAGGGAAACATGCCCTTGATGCTCGGCGCCGCATAGGAGTAGGCGGTGGTCTTGTCGCCCGATTTGAAGGCCTGAAGCTGACCGGAAATCACCGCCTTGATGTCCGAGGCGTCGTCAGCTCGTGCTGGTGCCGTTGCCGCCATCAGTGCAGCAAGCATTACCGCCGCCGTCATTAGAGATGCGCGTTTGATCATCGATCCATCCTCTCATTCGAAGGGCCTCACGGCAGGTTCGAACCGAACGGGTGATGCGGATAGATGATGGTGATCACTTCGCCGTGAAATATCGCGATGGTCGTACCGGTTGTCCGCTTAACTCCGCTCAGGCTCGGTGGCCGCCGAATTGCCCCAGCGTACCAGCGCCCAGACACGCTCGTGAAAATAAAACAGCAAAATCTTGGTGACCACCTCCGTAGAGGCGATGGTGCCGGCAAACTTCGCGTTTCCCGTGATCAACCAACTGAGGACGAAGGTGTCGATGCTGCCGGTCATGCGCCAACTGATCGCCTTGGCAAAAGATCGGCCGTGGGATTCGCGGATGGGGATGAACATGTCGGGCAGAGCTCGCTGTTGGTCACTCCGACGATAACGGCATCGGGGCATGCGAACGAGGAGCGAATTTCCAACAAGGCGCGCTGTGAGGAAATCCGCTTCGCCGCAGGGAGACCAAAACCATCGGCTCGTTCTCCGGGCTGAACCGATCGTCGGTCGATCGGTGTCCGGTGAGCCGAGCTTACGGACTGTCTTGCTGCGAACGGCGCCATGCTGAAACAAATGAAGCCCGTCGGGGGGAGGACCCGACGGGCTTCTAACGAACCTGCGCTGGGAGGAGGATGCGCAGGCTGCAATCCGCATCCGGCCCGGGAGGAGGTGGACCTTCTGCGAAACTTTGAACCAATGTCTCTCGCCACCTGCCGGGGGGAGGACCCGACAGGTGGCCTTGAGATGAGCCTACGCTGGGAGGAGGATGCGCAGGCTGCCTTTCGTCTTGGGCTGGGAGGAGGATGCCCGCGACGAAACCGTGAATTCCGTGGCGTCCGCCGGGGGGAGGACCCGGCGGACGACGATGGGAGGTCTGCCATAATGGGAGGAGGCGGCAGACCTCGATCCGCTGCGGCCTGGGAGGAGGATGGCCGCGGCGAAAGCTTGAAATCGTTAGCCGACCGAACGGCGGGCCAGTGAACTGATGTCGGTGCGGGCGATACCGAGATCGGCGAGTTCGCGCTGCGAAAGACGGTTGAGCTCGTTGACGGTCTCGCGATAGCGGCGCCAGTTGTTGTAGGAACGAACGATGTTCATTTGGATGCCTGTCAGGTTCGTTTAAACCGATTGAAACTTTGTCGGTGTGTCCGGCTCCGTTTCGTTGACCTGAAGCTAGTCGTCCTCCTTCTGGTTCGCTAGACGCTTCAGCGCATGGCAGCCTTGCGGTTTGTGCAATGCAATATAGAACCGGAAAATCGCGAGCGTCAACAGACTGTTAACCCTTTCATGCCGTGCGGTGAGTGGGCTTTGGTGCAACGTTTCGAGCACTGGGTCTTCAAGCGCGATGATCGAGTCAGCCTCACGAAAGCTTCGATATGCGTTTGGCGCGCCTCACGGCCTCACATTGCGCGACCCTTAAGCCGCCATTGAGCGCGTCAGATCAGCGATCGGCCACGACGGGCAGGGCGAAGGGCAGGCGATGTCACAAGAAGCGATCGACTGCCGGGGCCTTATTTGCTGAGGGCATATTTGCCGGCGGCCCGTTGCGCGCGCGTTCGCTTGGCGCGGCTTGGCGCTCCCGGCGCGATCCGACGACCATCTGTCGATCGACGTCCCGGTTCGCAAAGTTTCCCGCCGAGGCCTGTGCTTGATCAAGGTGAAGCTGTCGCTTGCGCGTCGTATTTCGTCTGAATCGGCTGGAAATACGGGCGATTACACCCTTTCGTGCCCGTTGAGGCGGTGTTATAGAGGCCGCCGATACGCGTCGCCGCGAACCGTTCGGCGCTTTCTTCAGCGGGTGTGGCGGAACTGGCAGACGCACTTGGTTTAGGTCCAAGCGCCGAGAGGCATGGGGGTTCAAGTCCCTCCACCCGCACCACGCGGCCGCTTTCACGGAAATTTCATCATGGGACCCGCCGCTTTTCAGAACAGGCGGGCCCAAAGGAACGAAAAGGTATCGAGAATGCAGGTAACGGAGACCAAGGCCGAGGGCCTGAAGCGCGAGATCGAGATCGTCGTGCCCGCCTCGGATCTTGAGGCACGACTGCAGACGAGGCTCTTCGAGGCCAAGGACCGGGTCCAGCTCAAGGGTTTCCGGCAGGGCAAGGTGCCGGTGTCGCACCTGCGCAAGATGTACGGCCGCTCGCTGATGGCCGAGATCGTCAACGAGATTCTGAACGAAACGCCGCGTTCGGTCATCGCCGAGCGCAACGAGCGCTCCGCGATGCAGCCGGAAATCGCCATGAGCGAAGACGAATCGGAGGCTGAGAAGGTCCTGTCCGGCAAGTCCGACTTCAAGTTCACCGTGAACTACGAAGCGCTGCCGACGATCGAGCTGAAGTCGACCGAAGGTATAAAGATCGAGCGTCCGATCGTCGAGATCGCTGATTCGGAAGTCGACGAGCAGGTCGGGCGCATCGCTGCCAACGCCCGCGAATACGAGCCGAAGGACGGCGAGGCGCAGGACGGCGACCGCGTGACGATGGACTTCGTCGGCAAGATCGACGGCGAGCCCTTCGAAGGCGGGGCTGCGACCGACTCCAACCTCGTGATCGGCTCCAAGCAGTTCATTCCGGGCTTCGAAGAGCAGCTGATCGGTGTGAAGGCCGGCGACGGGAAGATCGTCGAGCTGACCTTCCCGGAGGATTACGGCGCCGCTCATCTCGCAGGCAAGGCCGCGAGCTTCGACGTCGCCATCAAGGAAGTCGCAAGCGCCAGGGATACGGCGATCGACGACGAGATGGCCAAGAAGCTCGGCGTCGAATCGCTCGACAAGCTGAAGACCGTGGTGCGCGAGCAGATCGAAAGCCAGTACGGCACGGCGACGCGCCAGAAGGTCAAGCGCCAGCTCCTCGACTCGCTCGACGAGACCTACACCTTCGATCTGCCCGGCAAGCTCGTCGAGGCCGAGTTCACCAACATCTGGAATCAGGTCCAGAAAGAACTCGAGCGCAACGGCAAGACCTTCGCCGACGAGGACACCACCGAGGAGGAGGCGCGTGTCGAATACCACCGACTCGCCGAGCGTCGTGTGCGGCTTGGCCTCGTCCTGTCCGAGATCGGCGAGAAGGCCGGTGTCCAGGTGACTGACGAGGAAATGCAGCGGGCGATGTTCGAGCAGATCCGCCAGTTTCCGGGCCAGGAAAAGGAAGTCTACGACTACTTCCAGAAGAACCCGGATGCGCTGACAAACCTGCGCGCGCCGATCTACGAGGAGAAGGTCGTCGACCATCTCCTCGCCGAGGTGGACGTCACCGACAAAACCGTCAGCAAGGAAGAGCTGATGGCCGAGGACGAGGACGACAAGGATGCCGCGCTCGCGTCCTGAGCGGCCCGATCGCGAACCGCTTGCTCAATGAGATAAGCAAAGGCCGGCCCCGCGCCGGCCTTTGCGTTTGGCGAACTCCGGCAATTGCGAGCACGGCCGATGGCGATCCATCGACCTTGATGATTCGACGGCGATCCTCGCACTCGTCGCTACGCCGATCCTTGAACCGAATGCGCTACGGATCGTGGCGCCCAAGTCTCAAAAGGCATTGGACAATAGACGGCGCCATCGCGCCTCAACCTATCCCTTAGCCGGCGACATTTAATGCAGCGGCGGTCCGGCACAGAGGCGCCGACCCTTTCACCCGCCGACCCGCGATCCGGCGCAATTTGCAACCGACAGGCACTTTTCCGGCATGCAACGTTCATCCACGACTGGGCTCATCGCGTTTTTCGGCGGACTTCTGCTTTGGGGTTCGGCGTTTTCCGTTCAAGCCCAAAGCCTGCCGCTGCCAGGGCTATCGTCCGGAGGCGCGAAGGCCGAATCGAGCGGCGGTGATTCGGCTGCGGCCCCGTCGCTCGACGATCTGATCAAAATCCTCGAGAATGACGACACCCGCAAGAAGCTCGTCGAAAGCTTGAAGTCGGCCGCTTACAAGGCGCCGAAAGAAACCGACGGAGACGAGGGAGCAACGGCCACTGCATCCGAGCCGATCCGCACTCTGCCGGGCGAAATCGCTCAGACGATGCGCAGGATCGTCGGCAATCTGTCGGACAGTTGGGACAGCGTGCGGACCAGCGTGGCGGCGTCCGCCGCGATGCTCTCGGGCGCCGGCAGCATCGACATCCCCAAAATTGTCTCGGCGATCCTGCCCGTCGGACTCGTCGCCATCGTCGTTTTTCCGGTGCTGGCTGGCGGTCGACTGATCAAGACGCCGATCTTCCGCAAACTCGATCACTCTGCCGAGCAGTCCGGTCCCCTTCGCAAGTTGATGCTGCTGATCGTCTCGACCATCGTCGACGCCCTTTCGATCGCGCTCGCCTGGGCAGCCGGCACGGTTGCCGCGACAATCTTCTTCGGCGGTCAGCCCGGTTTCAATCAGGCGCTCTTCCTGAACGCTTTCCTGTTGATCGAGATGATCAAGGTCGCGCTTGCGGCCTTCGTATCGCCAACCTTCCCGCACCTGCGCCTGACGCCGTTTTCGAACCGCCAGGCGAGCTACTGGTACTTCTGGTTTTCGCGGCTGATCTCGATCATCGGCTACACCTTCCTGTTCGTGGCGCCGATTGTCCAGCGTGCGTCGAGTGCCAATGCCGCCGATGCCGTGCGGTTCGCTGTGGTGTTCTTCTCGCTTTGTCTGACGATCACCCTGATCTTGAAGAACCGCGGCATCGTGCGCGAGCGTTTGAAACGGGCACGGCAACGCGGCGACACGAGTTTTGGCGCACGTGTGTATGCCCTCATCGGCCAGATCTGGTGGGCGTTGGCGATCGCCTTCGTCGTCGCGCTCTTCGCCGTTTGGCTGCGCAGTCCGCAGACCGGCATGGCCTTCATGACGACGGCGACGTTGAAGTCGGTCGGCGCGATCGCCGTCGGCGGGTTGCTCATTTCGATCCTTACCCGGATCATCCATTCTGGTATTCCCGTGCCGCAGGGTGCCAAGGATCGCCTGCCGCTCCTCGAGAAGCGGCTCAACTCCTTCATCCCCAACGCACTGACTTTGATCAGCATCATCGTCGCGCTGGTCGTGTTCGCGGTAATCATGGAGGCTTGGAGCCTCGTCAGCTTCTCGGGTTGGCTTGCCAGCGCGTCGGGCCAGCGCGTCGTAGCCGCCCTGGTCGGCGCCGGCACGATCCTCGGCATCGGCGTTGGGATCTATATCGGCGTGTCGTCCTGGATCGAATACCGCATGAACCCGAATTACGGGTCTGTGCCAACGGCGCGCGAACGCACGCTGCTGTCCTTGTTCCGCAACGCCTTCACCATTGCCATGGTGGTGTTGATCTCGATGCTGGTGCTGTCGCAGATCGGCATCGATATCGCACCGCTTCTCGCCGGTGCCGGTGTCGTCGGCCTCGCCATCGGCTTCGGCGCGCAGAAATTCGTCCAGGACATCATCACCGGCGCCTTCATCCAGATCCAGAACGCGATGAACGAGGGCGATATCGTCGAATTGAACGGCGTGTCCGGCACCGTCGAGCAACTGACCGTTCGCTCGGTCGGGCTGCGAACCATCGACGGCACTTGGTACCTGATCCCGTTCTCGTCGGTCGACCAGGTCGCCAACTATTCCAAGGACTTCGCTTATTACGTCGCTGACATCGGCGTCGCCTATCGCGAGAACATCGATCACGTGAAGCAGATGATGTTCGACGCCTTCGACAAGCTGAAGGAGAGTTCGGTCGCCGAAAACCTGCTCAGCGAATTCGTGATGTTCGGTGTCCAGGATCTCGGCGATTCGGCTGTCGTGGTTCGGGGCCGTGTCATGACCAAGCCGGGCACCCAATGGGGTGTCGGCCGAGCTTACCGCGAGATCGTCAAGAACCTGTCGGACGAGAGAGGCATAGAGATCCCGTTCCCGCACATGACCGTGTGGTTCGGCGAGGACCGGGAGGGACAAGCGCCGCCCGTGAGGGTTTCTCCGTCACCGAAGGCAACGATCGACGGCAAGCTCGTGCCTCCCGAATCGCAGCCGGCCGAGCGATCCGGCGACGGACGCCGAAGGCAGGACGACTACGGATCGGCGGATGCCGAAGGCAACCCCATTCCGCCTGGCGGCGGCGACATCGACAGCGCCGGCACCGGTCGCGGCTGACGCTTAGCCGCCTGGCGAGCCATGGGGCAAGTGAAATACCCGCTGACGGTTGCGCCGCAAAGGGCAAAGATCGGCACCTTGCAAGGGTACGTCCTCGGGCCCTATTTACAGGCCCAAGCATCCGCCGACTGATTCTCATCATTTGCGCCGCAACGTTCTTTCCCTGGCGGCGCAGCTCCATTCCAGACCTTCCATCCCACACCTTCCATCCCATCAGCGAGACGTAGACCGATGAAAAATCCCGTGGAAACCGCGATGAACCTCGTGCCGATGGTCGTCGAACAGACCAACCGGGGCGAGCGCGCCTACGACATCTTCTCCCGTCTCCTGAAGGAGCGGGTGATCTTCATCACCGGCCCCATCGAGGATTCGATGGCGACGCTGGTCTGCGCACAGCTTCTGTTTCTCGAGGCCGAGAATCCGAAGAAGGAGATCGCCCTCTACATCAACTCGCCGGGCGGCGTGGTGACGAGCGGCATGGCGATCTACGATACCATGCAATTCATCAAACCGGCGGTCTCGACCCTCTGCATCGGGCAGGCCGCATCGATGGGCTCGCTGCTTCTGTGCGCCGGCGCCAAGGACATGCGGTTTGCAACGCCGAACGCCCGCATCATGGTGCACCAGCCCTCGGGCGGCTTCTCCGGCCAGGCGTCGGACATCGAGCGTCACGCGCAGGACATCATCAAGTTGAAGCGCCGTCTGAACGAGACCTATGTCAAACACACCGGCCAGGATTACGAGACCATTGAACGCACGCTCGACCGCGACCATTTCCTGACTGCGGACGAAGCCAAGGATTTCGGCCTGATCGACAAGGTCTACTCCTCGCGCGATGCGCTGGAGACGGAAACGACCAAGTGACGTCATGCTGTCATGCGAGGAACAAAGTTGCGGGTCGATAATGCCCGCAACATCGGCAGGATGCGGCGTTAAGCGCTGCTCAAGCCATCGACGCTAGACTTATGACGTGCGACGATCGATGAGATTCGACCGCAGGGCCTTGAATGAACGGATCGCTTTTCGCGGTAGTGATTTGAGGCTAGGCTTGGTGGATTCGGCGAGACACCGAATGCCCGCACGGGACCGGACCGGAAGGATAGACGAATGAGCAAAACGAGCGGCGGCGACAGCAAGAATACGCTCTATTGTTCTTTCTGCGGAAAGAGCCAACACGAAGTCCGCAAACTGATCGCCGGGCCGACGGTTTTCATCTGCGACGAGTGCGTCGAGCTGTGCATGGACATCATCCGGGAGGAAAATAAGTCCTCCATGGTGAAGTCCCGCGAGGGCGTGCCGACCCCGCAGGAAATCATCGCTGTTCTCGATGATTACGTCATAGGCCAGTCCTTCGCCAAGAAGGTGCTGTCGGTCGCGGTGCACAACCATTACAAGCGCCTCGCCCACGCGGCGAAGAGCAACGACGTCGAACTGGCGAAGTCCAACATCCTTTTGATCGGCCCGACCGGTTGCGGCAAGACGCTGCTTGCCCAGACGCTGGCCCGCATCATCGACGTGCCATTCACAATGGCCGATGCGACGACGCTGACCGAGGCCGGCTATGTCGGCGAGGACGTCGAGAATATCATCCTGAAGCTCCTGCAGTCGGCGGACTACAATGTCGAGCGGGCGCAGCGCGGCATCGTCTATATCGACGAGATCGACAAGATCTCGCGCAAATCGGACAATCCGTCGATCACCCGCGACGTGTCGGGCGAGGGCGTGCAGCAGGCGCTCCTGAAGATCATGGAGGGCACGGTCGCATCCGTGCCGCCGCAGGGTGGCCGCAAACACCCGCAACAGGAGTTCCTGCAGGTCGATACGGCGAACATCCTGTTCATCTGCGGTGGTGCTTTTGCCGGTCTCGACAAGATCATCTCCGATCGCGGCCGCAAGACGTCGATCGGTTTCGCCGCCAACGTCGCCTCCCCGGAGGATCGCCGCACCGGTGACGTCTTCCGCCATGTCGAGCCCGAGGATCTGCTGAAATTCGGACTCATCCCGGAGTTCGTCGGTCGTCTGCCGGTTCTGGCCACGCTCGAGGACCTCGACGAGGCGGCGCTGATCCAGATTCTGGAACAGCCCAAGAATGCATTGGTGAAGCAGTATCAGCGGCTGTTTGAGATGGAGAGTGTCGAACTTTCTTTCCAGGAGGACGCGCTGCGCGCCATCGCCAAAAAGGCGATCGAACGCAAGACCGGTGCCCGCGGCTTGCGCTCGATCATGGAATCGATGTTGCTCGACACGATGTTCGACCTGCCGACGCTGGAGGGCGTTCAAGAGGTTGTGATTTCCGAAGAGGTGATCGAAGGCAACGCGCGGCCGCTTTACATCTACGCCGAGCGCAAGGCGGAAAAAGAAAATGTCAGCGCCTGAGACCCAGGTGAGACGCGATTGATCGGATGGCTTTGAGGCCCGTCCCGGTTGCCAAGCCGGAACGGGCCTTTTCATTTGAGGTGACGACCGATTCGTTGAACGATCACCGGATGGTCACCTTCGCGAAACCCTTGAAGCAGAGGGTGTTGCAGCCCACATTGGAAGGCGTCGAGGAGCCGCTGCCGGGTGCTTCGAAGAAGGCCCGGCGAAGGCTGCCGCAGGCGGCCGATGCCGCAGAAAGGAAACACCATGCCCCATACGACCGACAGCCCAGTGCCGGAGGGCGAAACGCTCTATCCGGTGCTCCCGTTGCGCGACATCGTCGTCTTCCCGCACATGATCGTGCCACTCTTCGTCGGCCGTGAAAAGTCGATCAAGGCGCTCGAAGAGGTGATGGGCGCCGACAAGCAGATCCTGCTTGCGACCCAGAAGAATGCCAGCGACGAGGACCCGGCGCCGGATGCCATCTACGAGGTCGGCACCATCGCCAATGTCCTGCAACTCCTGAAACTGCCAGACGGGACCGTGAAGGTCCTGGTTGAGGGCGTCGATCGCGCGCGGCTGACCGGTTTCAGCGACCGAGCCGAATGGCACGAGGCCACGGCCGAAATCATCGAGGCCGTCGAAGAGGATCCGATCGAGATCGAGGCGTTGGTTCGCTCTGTGGTGTCGGAGTTCGAAAATTACGTCAAGCTAAACAAGAAGATTTCGCCGGAAGTCGTTGGTGCGGCCGGGCAGATCGAGGATTATTCCAAGCTTGCCGATACGGTGGCTTCGCATCTCGCGATCAAAATTCCCGAGAAGCAGGACATGCTGTCGTTGATCAGCATCAAGGAGCGCCTCGAAAAGGCGCTCGGCTTCATGGAGTCGGAAATCTCGGTCCTCCAGGTCGAGAAGCGTATCCGCTCGCGCGTCAAGCGCCAGATGGAGAAGACCCAGCGCGAATACTACCTCAACGAGCAGATGAAAGCGATCCAGAAGGAGCTTGGTGACGGCGAGGAAGGCCGCGACGAGATGGCTGAGCTTGAGGAGCGCATCAAGAAGACCAAGCTCTCCAAAGAGGCGCGGGAAAAGGCCGGCGCCGAGATGAAGAAGCTGAAGCAGATGTCGCCCATGTCTGCCGAGGCGACGGTCGTGCGCAATTATCTCGACTGGCTGCTTGGCTTGCCCTGGGGCCTGAAGTCGCGTGTCAAGGTCGATCTGAAGAAGGCCGAGGAGGTGCTCGACGGCGATCATTTCGGGCTGGAAAAGGTCAAGGAGCGGATCGTCGAATACCTTGCGGTCCAGAGCCGACAATCGAAGTTGAAGGGCCCCATCCTTTGCCTCGTCGGCCCTCCGGGCGTCGGCAAGACCTCGTTGGCCAAGTCGATCGCCAACGCGACCGGGCGTGAATATGTCCGCATGGCTCTGGGTGGCGTGCGCGACGAGGCCGAGATCCGCGGTCATCGTCGGACGTATATCGGCTCGATGCCCGGCAAGGTCATTCAGTCGATGAAGAAGGCCAAAAAGGCCAATCCGCTCTTCCTGCTCGACGAAATCGACAAGATGGGCCAGGACTTCCGCGGCGATCCGTCTTCGGCGCTGCTCGAGGTGCTCGATCCCGAGCAGAACTCGACGTTCATGGACCACTATCTCGAGGTCGAATACGATCTGTCGCCGGTCATGTTCGTGACCACCGCGAACACGATGAACATTCCAGGTCCGCTTCTGGACCGCATGGAGGTCATCCGCATTGCAGGCTACACCGAGGACGAGAAGGTCCAGATCGCCCGACGGCATCTGTTGCCCAAGGCAATTCGCGACCATGCGCTGAAGGAAACGGAATTTTCCGTCAGCGAGGACGCGCTGCAGGAGATCGCGCGTCGGTACACCCGCGAGGCAGGCGTGCGCAGCTTCGAGCGCGAGCTGATGACGCTCGCTCGCAAGGCGGTGACGCGCATCCTCAAGGGGGAGACGGCTAAGGTTGAAGTGACGGCCGCCAACATCTCCGACTTCCTCGGCGTGCAGCGCTATCGTTACGGCGAGGCGGAGCTTGAGGACCAGATCGGCGTGGTCACGGGGCTCGCCTGGACGGAGGTGGGCGGCGAACTTCTGACGATCGAAGGTGTCATGATGCCCGGCAAGGGCAAGATGACCGTCACCGGCAATCTCAAGGAGGTGATGAAGGAATCGATTTCCGCGGCCGCCTCCTATGTCCGGTCGCGGGCGCTCGACTACGGCGTCAAGCCACCATTGTTCGAGCAGCGCGACATTCACGTGCACGTGCCGGAAGGAGCGACTCCGAAGGACGGCCCGTCGGCTGGTACCGCGATGGCGACCGCGATTGTTTCCGTGCTTACGGGCATCCCGGTGCGCCGCGACATCGCCATGACCGGCGAGATCACACTTCGTGGCCGCGTCCTGCCGATCGGCGGCCTTAAGGAAAAGCTGCTTGCAGCTCTGCGCGGTGGCATAAAGAAGGTGCTGATTCCGGAGGAGAATGCCAAGGATCTGGCGGATATCCCGGATAATGTGAAGAACGGTCTGGAAATCGTACCGGTCTCGCGGATGGGAGAGGTGCTTCAGCACGCGCTGATTCGCCAACCCACTCCCGTCGAGTGGTCGGAGATCGACGAGCCAATGAGCGGCAAACGTCTCATCGAAGACGGCGCCACGGCTGTTGCTCACTAGGCGCACTTGGCACGATTCCTTAAAATGCCACCTTCACAGGTGGCATTTTTTTTGCGAAACGCTTGAAATCGCGGGTTTTGCCGTTGCCGTAAGGCTCGTGATCGTCGAAAGTCCCGCACCACGCGAAGGCGTTTCGCTTGAAGAAAAACCTGGAGGGTATTTTCATGAACAAGAATGAACTGGTGGCCGCGGTCTCCGAAAAGTCCGAACTGTCCAAGCAGGACGCTGCCTCAGCGGTGGACGCGGTGTTCGACACATTGCAGACCACCATGGCCAAGGGCGACGACGTTCGCCTCGTTGGCTTCGGCACCTTCTCGGTGTCGCACCGTGCCGCATCGAAGGGACGCAATCCGTCGACCGGCGCCGAGGTCGACATTCCGGCTCGCAACGTGCCGAAATTTGCGGCCGGCAAAAGCCTGAAGGACGCCGTCAACAAGTAACGCTTGTGTGCCTGTTGTGCTGGAGCGCCGCGCGACAAGCGAGGCGCCTCAGACAGCCTCGGTGCGACGAGCCGGCCCTGGTGAGGACGGCGGGGCCGATCGCGACACGTTAACCGGACCGGGCGATCGGTCCGAAGGGCCCGACGCAACAAACCGTTGGTTCGTAAGAACGATCGGATTGGCGAGGTCGGCCAGGATCGACTTGACCGGCGTTTCACGGATGCGTCGAGCGAAATTAATAGAACCGTCGTGATCGTCGCGGCGGTGATGCGGCTGGGCGTTTACGTCCGGCCGTTTTCGTTTGGCCGTTGTTATTGGGCACTCGGAAAATCGTGGCTTCCCGAATCGAACATGCGCGGCTGTCACGATCAACGACGCAAGGTTTGAATTTCGCGAATTGCGCAATCGTCACTTCCAAAACTCATTGGCTTTGGATTCGTTTGAGTTTGATGCTTATCGCCGCTTATCGCAGTTGGACCCAACTGCAAATTACGTGGATCCCGTTTTAACCGTCAGGTCGGGCTTTCAAGCGATCTCGTCGCATCTAGGCCGTCTTAGTAGTACGCGCTGAATTGGCGAGGCCCATTCGGCGATTGTTAAAACGAACGCTGGCGCCTATTCGTCGGTCTCACGAGATGCCTTCATTGCCGCAACCGTTGCCGTTTCCGCTTCGCGCTCGACGGCCTGATCTGCAAGACCCTGCCATGCGGATCGCGACTGCTCGAATCGCTCCTTCGCACCTGCCAAAGTCGCCATTTTGACCTCTTCTGCCGCGTCGTCGGCGCGAGCCTGGAAAAACGTGCTTGAAATCTTGGCCATGCCGTCCCTTCGCGGAGATAATCCCTTATGGCGATATAGCGCAGCTTGCCTGTTCGAACATCCTCGCACGCGGTTCCTATCCGCCGCTTCGGGAAGGGAGGGCTGTCCTGCGAGGAGCTCACAATCTTTTTGTGTGTACGGCAACCAGCCGGGAATAAATTATTTCAATGGAGTCAATAATTTAATGGTGAGCGCGCAGGGACTCGAACCCTGGACCTACAGATTAAAAGTCCGTTGCTCTACCAACTGAGCTACGCGCTCGTTCGGCCGCGACGGAGTCGATCGGCGAGAACGGGCGGACCATAGGTTTGGCGTTTGCACCGGTCAACCGCGATTTGCCGCCGCAGATCAGGCTTTTGCGATTTGCGGTCGAAACGCGCCGGGCCTAGAAGGGCTGCTCGTTTCTCCGACCGCAAGCCGGTTAGTCATCCCGTGGCCATCCGCGATTTTTGAGTAGTGTAACGCACGGCGGCGGGCTGCGCGAATAGGTCAAGGCACCGACGATCGCAAACGAAGAGAAGGCGCAAGCTTGCTGTCCGACCTGTCCTATCCGACCGCCGTCTTTGCCGGGGCGCTTTCGTTTCTCAGCCCCTGCGTATTGCCGCTGGTGCCGCCATATCTGTGCTACATGGCGGGCGTTTCGGCCGACGATCTGCGGGCCGGTCCGGAGTTCGGAACGCGCCGATCCTCACGGCTGATCGTGACGGCGGTAACCTTTGTCCTGGGCTTCTCGACCGTGTTCGTGGCGCTCGGCGCCGGGGCGAGCACGATCGGGCAGGTTCTGCGGCAAAATCTCGATTGGCTGGGCATCGTCGCAGGCCTCGCGATCATTGTCATGGGGCTGAACTTCCTCGGCGTCTTCAAGCTCGCCTTCCTGTCGCGCGAGGCGCGGCTGCAGGCGCCCGACAAGCCGCGCAGCGTTCTCGGCGCCTATCTGATGGGCCTCGCCTTCGCCTTTGGCTGGACGCCGTGTATCGGCCCGGTGCTCGGCGCGATCCTCGGGCTTGCCGGTGTTCGCGGTACGGTCGGGGAGGGCGCGCTGATGCTCGGCTTCTATTCAGCCGGCCTCGGCGTTCCGTTTATCCTCGCTGCGGTGTTTTCGGGCGCCTTCTTCCGCTGGTTGCAGGGGTTTCGCTCGCATCTTGCGACGGTCGAGAAGGTGATGGGTGGTCTCCTGGTCGTCACCGGTCTCCTGTTCTTGACGGGCGGCATGCAGACCGTCTCCTTCTGGCTGCTCGAGACCTTCCCGGCGCTGCAGGCCATTGGTTGAACGGTCGCACACCCTTCGAAGTGCAATTTATCGAATCTGAAGTCCGGGCGTGCTAAGGCCGCCCCGACACGACGAAGTGACACGACGAAACGACGCGAGTGAACGATGGCGAGACGCTGCCTGTCGATCATCCTGGCCGCCGGCGACGGTACGCGGATGAAATCCGACATCTCCAAGGTGCTCCACAAAGTCGCAGGGCTGGAACTCGTGCGCCATGTGGCGCGCGCGGCGGCCAGAGCCGGCGCTGACGACACGACGCTGGTCGTCGGCCGGGACGGGACGCTGGTCGAGGCGACGGTGCGGCATGATGCGCCAGGGGTTAAGACCTTCGAGCAGGTCGAGCGGCTCGGAACGGCCCATGCGGTGCTTGCGGCCCGAGACGCGCTCGCGGGCGGTTACGACGACATCCTCGTCCTCTTCGGCGACACGCCGCTAATCCGGCCGCAGACGCTGGCTGCCGCCCGCAACGCTCTGGCGGACGGCGCCGAGGTCTGCGTCGTCGGCTTTCGGCCCGCCGATGCCACCGGCTATGGACGGCTGGTGGAGAAGGACGGTGAACTTATGGCGATCCGCGAGCATAAGGACGCAAGCGCCGAGGAACTGCGGATCGGCTTCTGCAACGCCGGGGTGATGGCCTTTGCCGGCCGTGATGCGCTGGCCATGCTGGACGCCATCGGCAACGACAACGCCAAGGGCGAATATTACCTGACCGATCTAATCGAAGTGGCGCGCAGCGAAGGCCATCGCGTCGTCGCCATCGAAGCCGAGGCGGACGAGGTCCTGGGCGTCAACACCCGAGTTGAACTTGCGGCGGTCGAGGCTATCTGGCAGGCGCGGCGCCGATGCGAGGCAATGCTGGCCGGCGTGACCCTGCAGGCGCCGGAGACGGTGTTCTTTTCGAGTGACACGATGATCGCGGCCAATGTCATGGTCGAGCCGAACGTCGTATTCGCGCCGGGCGTGACGGTGGACGAACACGCGATCATCCACTCGTTCTCGCATCTCGAAGGCGCCCGTGTCGGCGCCGGCGTCTCGGTCGGGCCGTTTGCACGCCTTCGACCGGGAACGGTGATGGAAGCGGGTTCCAAAATCGGCAATTTCTGCGAGGTCAAGAACGCCGTCGTCGCCGCAGGGGCCAAGATCAATCACCTCAGCTACATCGGCGACGCGTCGATCGGCGCCGATGCCAATATCGGCGCCGGCACGATCACCTGCAACTACGACGGCGCGCTGAAGCACTTGACGACGATCGGGGCGGGCAGCTTTATCGGTTCGAATACGGCTTTGGTCGCGCCGGTGACGATCGGGGAGGGCGCCTATGTCGGCACGGGCAGCGTCGTCACTGACGACGTGCCGGACGGCGCTTTGGCCATCGCCCGCGAGCGGCAGGTGACGAAGCCGGACCGTGGCCGCCAGATTATCGCGCGCAACAAGGCGGCGAAGGCCGCAAAAGTCGCCAAGGGCTCCGCTGCCTGAGGCCGCAATCTGATGTTGCAATGAACGTAACCGTTCGTCACCAAAATTGACCCCGTCGGATTACGGGTTTGGGCTAGGAGATGCGGGTGTCAGTCGCCGGTCCGGCCCTCCTTCCATCCTCTTTCCAAGGATCGCCCCATGTGCGGAATCATCGGCATCGTCAGCCGCGAACCGGTGGCCGAACGGCTGGTCGACGCGCTGAAGCGCCTCGAATATCGTGGCTATGATTCGGCTGGAGTCGCGACCATCGAGGACGGCAAGCTCACCCGGCTTCGCGCCGAGGGCAAACTCATCAATCTCCAGAAGAAACTGAAGGCCGAGCCCCGCGCCGGCACCACCGGCATCGGCCACACCCGCTGGGCCACCCATGGTGCTCCGACCGAGACCAACGCCCATCCGCATTTCGCCGGCGGCATCGGCGTCGTCCACAACGGCATCATCGAGAATTTCGGCGAGATCAAGCGCGAACTGACGGTCGAGGGCATCCGCTTCGAGACCCAGACCGACACCGAGGTCGTCGTCCAGCTGCTCGCCAAGCTGCGTAAGGAAGGCCTGTCCCACCGCCATGCCATGCAGGCGATGCTGGAGCGGGTGACCGGCGCCTATGCGCTGGCAGTGATCTTCGAGGATCTGCCCGACACTGTGATGGGCGCACGCAATGGCCCGCCGCTGGCGATCGGTGCCGGCGAGAGCGAGATGTTTCTGGGCTCCGACGCCATCGCGTTGTCGCCTTTCACCGACGAGGTCCGTTATCTGGAAGACGGCGACTGGGTCGTTTTGACCCGCCAGGACGCCGAGATCATGGACGCCGAGGGCAATCCGGTGGAGCGGCCGATCATCAGCGCGACGGGCAAGGCCCATTACGTCGACAAGGGCAATTATCGCCATTTCATGCAGAAGGAGATCTACGAGCAGCCGGAGGTCCTCTCCCACACGCTCGGCGCCTTCGTCGACATGACCACCGGCCGCACGCGCATTCCCGAAGGCCAGGCGCTCGATTTCTCGAAGATCAACCGTATCGCGCTCTCGGCCTGCGGCACCGGCTATTATGCGGCGCTTGTCGGGCGTTATTATTTCGAGCGCTATGCACGCATTCCATGCGATCTCGATGTCGCTTCCGAGTTCCGCTATCGCGAGAGCCCGCTCAGTGACGTGGATCTGGCGATCTTCGTCTCGCAGTCCGGTGAGACCGCCGATACGCTCGCCTCGCTGCGTTATGCCAAGGGCGAGGGCCTGAAGACCGCCGTCATCGTCAATGTCGAGGGTTCGACCATGGCTCGCGAGGCCGATGTCGTACTCCCGACGCTGGCCGGACCCGAGATCGGCGTCGCCTCCACCAAGGCCTTCACCTGCCAGCTGATGGCGCTGGCAAGCCTCGCGATCCGCGCCGGTGTCGATCGCGGCGTGATCGCCGCCGACGAAGAGCTGGAACTGACCCGGACGCTCGCCGAAGCGCCGCGTCTGGCGCGCGAGGCGATCCATACCGAGGAGCGCATCGAGGCGCTGTCGCGGGAGATGGCGACCAAGCGCCATGCGCTGTTCCTGGGCCGCGGTTTTTCCTACCCCCTGGCAATGGAAGGCGCGCTGAAACTCAAGGAGATCAGCTATATCCACGCGGAAGGCTATGCGGCTGGCGAACTGAAACACGGCCCCATCGCGCTGATCGACGACACCATGCCCGTCGTCGTCATCGCGCCCCACGACCGCAGCTTTGAAAAGACCATCTCCAATGTCCAGGAGGTTGCGGCCCGCGGCGGCGAGATCGTGCTCCTGACCGACGAGAGCGGCGTCGCCAGCGGCCATGTCGACCGCTCGCATTGTATCGTCCTGCCGAAGATGGCCGAGATCCTGACGCCGATCATCTACACGATCCCGCTGCAGCTTCTGGCCTATCACACGGCGATCCAGATGGGCACGGATGTCGACCAGCCACGAAATCTGGCGAAATCCGTCACCGTGGAATAGGCGCAGATGGACACGGGCATCGATGAAGCCCGTATCCTCCCGCTCAACCGGCGACGAGCGATTCGGGCTCGGGCGCCTTGGCGCGAAACGCTTCCGGCATCAGCTTCAGGAGATGTCTGGTGTAATCCGCCTGCGGCCGCTCGAAGAGATCTTCCGTCGACGCGATCTCCTCGATCCTGCCGCGGCGCATGACGGCGACGCGGTCGCACATCTGGCGGATCACCGGCAGGTCGTGGCTGATGAACAGCATGGTCAGGCCGAGTTCGGACTGCAGATCCTTCAGGAGGTTCAGCACCTGCGCCTGGATCGATACGTCCAGCGCCGAGGTCGGTTCGTCGCAAATGAGGAAGCGCGGACGTGTCGCGAGAGCCCTTGCAATCGAGATGCGCTGGCGCTGACCGCCGGAGAATTCGTGCGGATATTTCGTGGCGACCTTGGCGCCGAGGCCGACATGGTCGAGCAGGTCGTCGACGATGCGTCGTGTTTCCTCGCGCGACCCGGACAGTTTGTGGAAGCGGATCGGCTCGGCGACGATGTCCCGGACCTTCATACGCGGGTTTACCGACGAATAAGGGTCCTGGAAGATCATCTGCATCTGCCGGCGATGGCGGTTCAACTCGCGTCGGCTGGAAATCCTGGCGAGATCTGTTCCGGCGAAGTGCACTTCACCGGCAGTCGGTTTATAGATGCCGGTAATCAGCCGGGCGATCGTCGACTTGCCCGAGCCGGATTCACCGACGAGACCGAAGGTTTCGCCCGGCTGGATGTCGAAGGAGACGCCGTCGACGGCGCGAATTTCACTCTTGCCGTTGCCCAACATCGAGCCGGTCCGGAACACCATTTCAAGATCGCGCACGTCGAGCAGCGGACCGTCGAGCGTGTCGTAGTCGCGGCGCTGACCGAGCCAGTGGGTCTTCAGGTCGAGGGTACGCCGGCTTCCGGCGCTCTCGATGTGCTCGACCATCGGGAAGCGCTCAAGCTTGACGTCCGACCGTGGCACGGCGGAGATCAGACTTCGGGTGTAATCGTGGTCCGGGTCGTTCAATATCTTGTCGGTCGGCCCGGTCTCGACCACCGCACCGCGATACATCACCGCCACCCGGTCGGCGATCTCGGCGATCACGCCCATGTCGTGGGTGATGATCAGCATTGCGGCGCCGGAATCCTTCACCAGCGATCGCAGGAGATCGAGAATCTGTGCCTGGATCGATACGTCGAGCGCCGTCGTCGGCTCGTCGGCGATGATCACGTCGGGCTCGGCGCAAAGGGCCAGGGCGATGACGACGCGCTGGCGCATGCCGCCGGAGAACTGGTGCGGATAATTGTCGATGCGGGCTTCGGGATCGGGAATGCCAACATCCGCCATAAGCTTCAGCGCGCGCTTGCGGGCTTCCTTGTTGCCGATCGGCAGATGCGTGGTCATCGTCGTGATCAACTGCTCGGCAATGGTCCGCAGCGGATCGAGCGAGGTGAGGGGGTCCTGGAAGATCATCGAGATCTTCGACCCGCGCAGCTTGCGCATCGGCTCCGGGCCGAGATCGTCGATGCGCTGCCCCTCCAGCGTCACGGTGCCGCCGGCGACCTTGCCGGGCCGTTCCAAGAGGCCCATCGCGGCGTTGCCGATGGTCGACTTTCCGGCACCGGATTCGCCGACGACGCCGAGAATTTCGCCGGACGCGACGCTCAAGGCGACGTCCTTTGCCGCGACGACATCGCCATGGCGGGATTCGAAGACGACCTTGAGGCCATCAATGTCGAGGAGAACGCTCATATTCGATCCGCTCCTCAGCGCAATTTCGGATTGAGCGCGTCGCGCAGCCAGTCGCCGAGAAGGTTGATGGCGAGAACCAGCAGCACGAGGGCGACACCGGGGAAGATGGTGATCCACCATTCGCCGGAGAACAGATAGTCGTTGCCGATGCGGATCAGCGTGCCGAGCGAGGGCTGGGTCGGCGGTACGCCGACGCCGAGGAAGGACAGCGTCGCCTCGGTGATGATCGCCAAGGCCAACTGGATCGTTGCGATAACCAGCACCGGTCCGACGACGTTCGGAAGAATGTGGCGGAACAGGATGGTCGTCGGCGGCAGGCCGATGACCTGGCCGGCCTGCACGTATTCCTTGGTCTTCTCGATCATCACCGACGAGCGGACAGTACGGGCATACTGCACCCAGAAGGACAGGCCGATGGCGACGACCAGCACGTAGACGGCCACCTCGTCATGCATGCCGCGGGGAAGCAACCCGCGAAAGACGCCGTCGATCAGCAGCGCGATCAGGATTGCGGGGAACGACAACTGCACGTCGGCGATGCGCATGAGAATCGAATCGGTGAGCCCGCCGGCATAGCCCGCGACGAGCCCGACGACGATGCCGATGACGGCAGCGAAGATCACCGAGAGGAAGCCCACGGTCAGCGAGATCCGTGCCCCGAAGAGGATGGTCGAGAAGATGTCGCGGCCCTGATTGTCGGTGCCGAGCAGATAGGAGGCGTTGCCGCCGTCCTGCCAGGCCGGGGGGAGCAGCGAGTCGAACAGATCGACCTGCGAGAGGTCGAAGGGGTTATGCGGCGCGACAAAATCGGCGAACAGCGAGGAGAACACGAAGAGGATCGTGAACGCAGCCGAGATCATCGCCAGCGGCGAATGGGTGAAGGAATACCAAAGGTCGCTTCCGGCAAAGCGTTGCCGCCAGCCGATTGTCTCCGCCTCGACGACGCCCTCGATCTCGCTCATGCCTGCACCTCGCTCATCAGCTTTGAACCCTCAGGCGCGGATCGACGACGAAATACAGGATGTCGACGGTGAGGTTGATGACGACGAAGATGAAGGCTATCAGGAGGAGGTAGGCCGCCATGATCGGGATATCGACCTCCGAGATAGCCTGGATGAACAATAGCCCCATGCCCGGCCACTGGAAGACGCTCTCGGTGATGATCGCGAAGGCGATGATCGAACCGATCTGCAGGCCGATGATGGTCATCACCGGCACCAGCGTGTTCTTGAGGCCGATCTTGTAGTTGATCGTGCGAGCCTTGAGGCCACGAGCCTTGGCAAACTTCACGTAATCGGTGCGAAGCACCTCCAGCATTTCGGCGCGCACCAGCCGCACGATCAGCGTCATCTGAAAGATCGCCAGCGTGATCGCCGGCATGATCAGCGATTCCAGGCCGCTCTTCGTCAGAAAACCGGTCGACCACCAGCCGATATGCACCACCTCGCCACGGCCGAAGGTCGGCAACCATCTGAGGATCACGCCGAAGAGCAGGATCAAAAGAATGCCGATCAGGAAGGTCGGCAGCGAGATGCCGACAAGAGACAGGGTCATGAAGCCGCGCGAAAGCCAGCTCCTGCGATTGAGTGCGGTGTAGACGCCCATGGGAATACCGATGATCAACGCCATCAACGCGGACACCATGGACAGCTCGAAGGTCGCCGGAAAGCGTTCGGCAATCAATGCCGAAACCGGCTGGCGCAGGCGATAGGACTGACCAAAATCCCCTTCTAGCGCGTTGCCGATGAAACGGACGAACTGCACGAAAAACGCGTCGTTCAGTCCAAGGTTTTCTCGCAACTCCTCACGCTGAGCGAGCGTCGTGTCCTGGCCCACCATGTTGTTGATCGGATCACCGACATAGCGAAACAAGGCGAACGCGATGAGCGCGACGACAAGCATCACGAGCACCGCCTGCGCCAGCCGCTTCAGGATGAACCAAGCCATAAATATTTCGCTTCGGAAGTGGTGGATGCAGGGAAGGGGCCGGACGGCGCTCACACAACGCCGCCGCCCGGCCCGTCTGTTGATCGCTTATTTTTCCGGCACCACCACGGTGCGCAGATCGAGCACGTCGTCGGCACGCTGCACGACCGTCACGCCGTCCTTGACGCCCCAGGAAAGCGGCTGCTGGTGCAGCGGCAGATAGCCATAGTCTTCCCGCAGGAGTTTCATTGCTTCGTCGATCATCGATTGGCGCTTGGCCTCGTCGGTTTCCGAGACGATCTTGTCGGTCAGCTCGTCGATCTTCGGATTGGAATAATGGCCGTAATTGAACTGGCCCGAATTGGTCTCCGTGTTGAAGGATTCCACGAGGTTGAACAGGGCGTTGTGAGCGTCCACCGTCGAGGGTGTCCAACCGAGCATGTAAAAGGACGTGTCGTTGCCACTTTGAGGCGAGACCTTGGCGAAATACTTCGATTTCGGCTGGGCGTTGAGATCCACCTTGATGCCGACGCGCGCGAACATTCCGACGACTGCTTGGCAGATGATCGCGTCGTTGACATAGCGGTTGTTCGGGCAGTCCATGCCGAGCTCGAAGCCGTCTGCATAACCGGCGTCCGCAAGCAGCTTCTTCGACATATCCGGATCGTATTTGTAGGGCGTGTTCAGCTTTTTGTTGAACCCGTTGACCTGCGGTCCGATCAACAATCCGGTGGGCGTCGCTGCACCCCGCATGATCTTCTGGTTGATCGCATCGAGGTCGATCGCATGGGACATCGCTTCGCGGACCTTGATGTCCTTGAGCGGGTTCTTGCCCTTCACGCTGGAGTAGAGCAGCTCGTCGCGGAACTGGTCCATGCCGAGAAAGATCGTGCGCACCTCGGGGCCCGACACGACCTTGACGCCTTGCGCGCCTTCAAGACGCGGCCAATCCTGGATCGGGATCGGCCAGGCCATATCGAGTTCGCCGGAAATCAGCGCGGCGGTGCGGGTCGCGTCCTGGCTGATCGGCGTGAAGGTGACGTCGGTGACGTTGGTCTTGAGATCCTTGTCCCAGTAGCCGTCGAAACGCTTCAGCGTGGACTTCACGTCGGCCTGGCGCTCGACGATCTGGAATGGCCCGGTGCCATTGGAGTGCTGCGCGGCGTAGGTCGAGGTCGAATCGCCGGCCTTCGGACTCGTCGCTTCGGCAGCGCCGTTTTCTTCGGACCAGCCCTTGTCCATGATGAAGAGATAGACGAGTTCGCGCGGCAGGATCGGATTGGGTTCCGGTGTGATCAGGTCGATCGTGAAGGGATCGATGACCTTGATGTCCTTGATTTTCGCTCCGTAGCCCTTCATATCCGAGCCGGACGTCAGCGTCCGCTTCCAGGAAAAGACCACGTCCTCCGCATCAAAATCCTGGCCTTCTTGGAATTTGACGCCCTTGCGCAGCTTGAAGCGCCAGGTGTTGTCGTCGATCTGCTCCCAGGATTCGGCGAGCTGCGGCTTGATCTTCAGATCACCGTCATAGCTCGTCAGCGCCTCGTAGACATTGCCGAGATAGCCGAGCGTGAAGGTCTCGTTGAGACCCATCGGATCGAGCGACTGGACATCGCCTTGGAAAGCATAATGGAACGGCGCGGCAAGGGCCGGGGAGGCGGCCAGCGCGAGGGTCGCGACGCCGGCAAAGAGGATGTTCTTCATAAGTGGTCTCCTTCGATCGGGTGGGTCGTGCGGAACGGTCAGTTACGGATCGGCATGGCGGTCTCGACAAGCTTTGCCCAATAGGAACAGCCGATCGGGATCAATTCGTCATTGAAGTCGTATTTCGGGTGATGCACCGGGGCCGTGTCGCCTTGACCGGCAAAGATAAACGCGCCGGGCCGAGCCTCCAGCATGAAGGCGAAGTCCTCGCCGCCCATAACCGGCGGCGTGTCCCTTACGACACGATTTTCGCCGACGATCTCGGCGGCAATGGAAGCGGCGAAATCGGTCTGGTCGGCATGGTTCACCACGACCGGATAGTGGCGGCTGTAGTCAATGGTCGCGGTTGCGCCAAGAGCCTGTGCGGTCAGATGTGCAACCTCCTTGACGCGTTTTTCCATCAGATCGCGGACGGCGGGTTTCAGGGTACGAACCGTGCCGCCGAGCGTTGCGGTCTCGGGAATGACGTTGAAGGCCTTGCCGGCATGCATGGTCGTTACTGACAGGACGGCGGATTCCACCGGATCGACATTGCGGGCGACGACGGTCTGCAGCATCACCATGATCTGCGCGGCAACGAGCGTCGCGTCGACCGCCTTGTGAGGCTTGGCCGCATGGCCGCCGTAGCCGGTCACGATGATCTCGAACTCGTCGGCCGAGGCCATCATCGAGCCGTGGCGGATCTCGAAGGTGCCGAGCGCCATGCCGGGCTGATTGTGGAGGCCGTAGACCTCCTGGATGCCGAAGCGGTCCATCATCCCATCGTCGACCATCGCCTTGCCGCCGGCGCCACCTTCTTCGGCCGGCTGGAAGATCAACGCGACGGTTCCGTCGAAATTACGGGTTTCGGCGAGATATTTCGCCGCGCCGAGCAGCATTGCCGTGTGCCCGTCATGGCCGCAGGCATGCATCGAGCCGGGCGTCGTCGAGGCGTGGGCAGCGCCGGTCGCCTCGACGATCGGCAATGCGTCCATGTCGGCGCGCAATCCGACGACACGGCCCGAGCCGATCGACCGGCCCTTGACGATGCCGACGACACCGGTGCGCCCGATGCCGGTCACCACCTCGTCAACGCCGAATTCCTTGAGCTTCCCGGCCACCAGGGCGGCGGTGCGATGCACCTCGTATTGAAGTTCCGGATGGGCGTGGATGTCGCGCCGCCAGACGGTGATCTCGTCGGTGAAGTCGGCGAGGCGATTGACGATGGGCATGCAGACTTGTCTCCCTTCAGGCGGTCAATTCGGCAATGAGGCGTCGCTGGAACGCCTCGCCGGCCCGGATCTGGCCCAGTTCGATGTATTCGTCGGGCGTGTGACCCTGATCCATGTTGCCAGGACCGCAAACGACGGTGGACCATCCGGTCGCCTGGAACTGGCCAGCCTCCGTGCCGTAAGCGGCGACATGCTCGTCATTGTCGCCCGTCAGCCGGCGGGCAAGCGCCTCGGCGGCGCCGTCCTTCTCGCGACAACAGGGTGGGACATCGGCCTTGATCTCTACGACGATGCCGCATGCCGGATCGATGTTTCGCATGTCGGTGCTCAGCCGCGCGGCCTCCGCCTTGAACGCGTCGACATGACAATGCGGATCGTCGCCGGGGAGGGCGCGGATGTCTGAGATCAGCGTCGCCTCTCCGGCAGTGATGTTGAGCGCACTGCCGCCCGAAATCACGCCGGAATGGAGGGTCGTATAAGGCGGGTCGAAGCGCGCATCCGTGGCACCGTTGCCGGCCACATGCCGCATGCGGTCGTCGAGCCAGACGGCAAGCCGCGACGCATAGGCAACGGCGGAAACGCCCTGATGGACGACGGAGGAATGCACCGTTTTGCCGATAACCGTCGTTGTCAACGCGATGACACCCTTGTGGCCCGAAACCACCTGCATGGATGTCGGCTCGCCGACGATCACGGCGGCCGGGCGCGGGATGGCGCCTTGCATCGCCGCGATCAGGAACGGCGCCCCGAGGCAACCGATCTCCTCGTCATAGGACAGGGCCAGATGGATCGGCCGCTTCAGGGCGGCATTCTGCATTTCGGGAATGAGGTTCAACGCGATCGCCAGAAACGCCTTCATGTCCGTCGTGCCGCGACCGTAGAGACGCTGTTCTTCGGTGCGCAGCCGGAACGGATCGCTCGACCAGTCCTGGCCCTCGGTCGGCACCACGTCGGTGTGACCGGAAAGGACGACGCCGCCTTCGACCTTCGGGCCGATCATGGCGAATAGGCCGGCCTTGCGGCCATCCTGGCTCGTCACCCGCGTCGCCTCGACCCCTAAATGTTTCAGATGGTCTTCGACAAACGCGATCAGCGAGAGATTGCTGTCTTTCGACACGGTCGGGAAGCCGACCAGCCTGTCCAGCATCGCTTCGGAAGATGGCTCCGCGGTCACGGTCTTGATCACCTCGTCGGTATTGTCCTGCGGGTGCTGCCAAGCACCCAGCCGCACGCTTTTCAGATCCGGCCGTGTCGGTCGGCAAAATTCGGGTCGACAAGCCGCCGACGAGCCCGAACGTCGACGCAGTTCGGCACCAAGTCAAGCGATGATGCGCAACAGATACGCGCGCGTAAAAACAAGGCACTACAACCTTATGGCGGTCGGCAGGGCGTTTGACGTGGCGTCGTTGAGCGGTTCAGAGCTTGGATGCGTGCATTCGTTGAAGGCGCGTTGCCGTCAATCGTCAGCCGGCTTTACGAACCGCGCGCTGCTTTGCGGCGATCCAGAGGCTTTCCATCTCGTCGAGGCTTGCGGTCTCGAGATGGCGCCCCGATAGACCGAGCTCGGTTTCGATAAAGCCGAATCGATCACGGAACTTGCGCACGCAACGGCGTAGCGCCTTCTCCGGGTCGACTTCGTAATACCGTGCGAGATTGACGACGCTGAACAGAAGATCGCCGAGCTCGGCTTCGCGCGCGTCAGGGTCATCGGTCGCGACCGCCTCGCGAAATTCGGCGATTTCTTCCTCGATCTTGCCGTAGATCGGCGCCGGATCGTCCCAATCGAAGCCGACCTTGGCGGCTTTCTTCTGGATCTTCAGCGCCAGTGTCAGCGCCGGGAAAGCGGACGGAATCTCCGCGAGAAAGCCCTTGTCACCGGTTGTCTGTGCTTTCGTTCGACCATCGAGCCCGACGCCCGACGAGGTCTTCCGCAGCGCTTGGCGCTCGGTCTTTTCCTCGGCTTTGATGCGCTCCCATTGGCCCTTGGCGGAGCATGCCGAACGCGCTTTACCGTCGCCGAAGACGTGCGGGTGGCGTCGGACCATCTTGGTGGTAATCGTCTCGACCACATCACCGAAATCGAACAGACCGGCCTCGCATGCGAGTTGCGTGTGGTAGACGACCTGAAGAAGAAGATCGCCGAGTTCTTCACGCAGATCAATCGGATCGTCGCGCTCGATGGCGTCGGCGACCTCATAGGCTTCTTCGACCGTGTAAGGCGCGATCGTCGAGAAATCCTGCTCGATGTCCCATGGACAGCCTGCCTGCCTGTCGCGCAACGACGCCATGATCTCGATCAGCCGCGCCACATCCCTGGAAGGGGTCATCTCGGTGTCCTTGCTCGGGTCGCGTCATGACGAACCTCACTCTCGAACAAGGGTCCGCGCCATAGTCATTTTGAACAAGGGCGAGGGCGGTTGATACCCCGGCCGAGCCCGCATCGAGACGATATCATGTGCAAAACCGAACACTGCCCGATCAGGCGTGAAGCAGCGATCCAACTGAGATCATGCGTGGGATCGATCGATTTTTACTCGTTCGAGCCGAATGAGTCCGGGCGGCAACGTCGGCAAGCCGGCCGATGCGCCCGGACGCATCGTCAGTTGCGCAGGCTGTGGGGCACGACGCCGCCATTTTCCGCAAGCTTCTGCATTACAGCTTTATGCAATGCGATGTTTTCCTCGGCGCTGCCGTCTGCGCCTGAATGCACGTTCAACTCGTCCGCCAGTTCCTTGCGGGCCGACAGACTGGAATCCATGTCGAGCAACTTCAGGAGATCGACGATCGAGGTGCGATAATTGCCGCCACCGTTCTTGTGCGAGGCCGCCATCTTGTCGAGGACCGCGCCGACATCGACAGACTTGGCCGAAGCCGGCGCCGGTGCTGCAGGTGCAACGCCGGATGTTGCGGGCGGTGTGACCGCCGCTGGTTCAGGTGCCTTTTGCGATGTGACCTGCGGCGTGGTGTTCGGCGATGTTCCGGCATCGTTGTTGGCCGTCCGATCCGGCACTGGGCCGGCAGAAGGCGCTTTCGGCGTTGCCGCAGGTGCCTCCGCCGCTTCGGCCGAACCGTGATGGAAAATCTTGTTCATGATATTGCCGAACATACTCATGGAGTTCTCCTGGGCAGCAAGCGCATAAAACCGGTGCGCGATCCGTGGAACATTAAGTCGTTTGGCGCCTGTTGGTTGCTCGCGGCAATGAGAAACGTCGCCGACTCATTCTCTTGCCGGGCCCATGCTGAACCAGGCGCGGTCGGGCCGTGCGTGGGCGTTCGGAAACACGACATTGGGCATCTGACGCTTGGGCCAATCCGTTGGTCGGCGAAACGCGCATGGAAGCATGAACGGACGGTGAGGAGAAGGGCGGACGGTGCGCCGACGTTGAAGCGTCAGGACCGATAAAGCGTGCGATGTCTCTCGATCTATAAGTTGCATAAGATAGATTATGGAACCAAACAGTATCGCCAATGATGCCAGAAGCTTGGCCGCGTGGCTTGTCCAAACTGGTGGAGCTCACGGCCTTGCCGTCCATACGCGTTGAAAGATGCGTCCGACCGATACAGGCGCCGCGCGGCTCACCCTGTCAGCGGCCATTCCAGCGTCAGGCCGTCATAGGCCGGCCGAACATGCGCAGGAAGTTCTGCGCAAAGGCGGTCGTAGTCGAGCGGTGTGTGCATGTGGGTCAGCGTCGCCTGCGGCACGCCAAGGCGTTCGATCCAGCCCAGCGACTGATCGATCGACAGATGGCTTGGGTGGGTTCGGTATTGCAACGCGTCGATGACGATGTGCGCGGCGCCGGCGATCGCGGCGACAGCGGACGCGGTAAAATCGCTGACATCGCTGCAATAGGCCAAGGGACCGATCCGGTAACCCAGCGAATGGATCGACCCATGGACCTGGCGGAACGGTGCGAAGCTCAACGAGCCACCGGGCCCTTCTATCGAAAATGCCCGATCTTCGATGACCGGCACATGGCGAACGATCGGCGGGTAATCGCTGCCCTTTGGCGTCTCGAAGCAGTAGCGGAACGCTTCGAACACGCGGACATAGGTCGCTTCGTCCGCATGAACGGGAATAAGAACTTTCTGCTGCTGCATGAACCCGCGCAGATCGTCGACGCCGTGAATGTGATCGGCATGCGGATGGGTCAATACGACGCCATCGAGCCGCGTCACGTCTGCCGACAGCATCTGCTCGCGAAAATCCGGGCCGCAATCGAGCGCAACGACCGTCTTTCCGCATGCCCCGATCCGCTCTACCAGCGCAGCACAGCGCCGCCGGCGGTTCTTGGGGTTAGCCGGATCGCAAGCACCCCAGTCGTTGCCGATCCGCGGCACCCCCGGCGAGGACGAGCAGCCGAGAATTGTCAGACGCAGGATATCGCTGGGGGGTTCGGCCATCTCAGACGCAGCGCGGATCGGCGATCTTGGAGAACAGCGCGAAGAAGTTGTCCGACGTTTGCCGGGCGATCGTCTTCAGATCGACGCCCTTCAACTCCGCCAGCACTTCCGCGGTGTGGCGGACGTAAGCCGGCTCATTGCGCTTGCCGCGATGAGGCGGTGGCGCCAGGAAAGGTGCGTCCGTTTCGACGAGCAGCCGGTTCATCGGCACATCGGCGGCAATGGCGCGGATTTCTTCGGAGCGTTTGAACGTCAGGATGCCGGAGAACGAGACGTGGCCACCGAGCGCCAGCCCGGCTTCGGCCAACGCCCGGCCGGACGAAAAGCAATGAAGAATGAAGGGGAAGCTCCCCTTCCCGGCCTCGTCTCTCAGGATCGCGATCATATCGTCATCGGCGTCGCGGGCATGGATGACCAGCGGCAGCTGGGTCTCGCGCGACGCCTCGATCTGGCGACGGAAAACCCGAGCCTGCACGTCGCGGGGCGCCTTGTCGTAATAATAGTCGAGCCCGGCTTCGCCGATCGCGACGATCTTCTCGTCTTCGGACAGCCGAACGAAGACGTCAGCCGGCGTATCGGGTTCTTCGCCGGCTTGCAGCGGATGCGTTCCGACCGAGGCGTAGACCTCCTCGAACTCGCGGGTGATCGCCTTCAGCCGCTCGATCCGTGCCACATGGGTCGAGATCGTCACGAAGCGGCCGACGCCCTCGGCCTTGGCGCGTACGATCAACGCCGGTCGCTCACCTTCGAAATCGGGAAAGTCCAAATGGCAATGGCTGTCGACGAGAAACGGCTGGCTCACGCGTTTGCCTCTGCGGTCGGCGCCTCGCCCGGGTTCGGGTCGACGAAGCGCGGGAAGATCGGCTGGGGGCCAGGCAACGGCGCGTCGGGTTCAAGCCGCGTGTCAGCGTTCAGCTCGCTGAAGCTGCGGGCATCGGCGGCAACCCCCAGCGTGTCGAGCAGCCTGGCCGTGCTCTCCGGCATGACCGGCTGCAACAGGATCGCCACACGGCGTAGCACCTCTGCGGTCACGTAAAGCACGGTCGCCATGCGTGCGGCGTCGGTTTTGCGCAGAGCCCAAGGCTCCTGGCCGGCGAAATAGCGGTTGGCCTCCGAGACGACGGCGATGATCGAGCCCAGCATCACATGGATTTCCTGGCGATCGATCGCAGTGCGCGCCGCAGGCAAAAGCGCCGTTGCCGCGGCCAGGATCGCCTGGTCGGCCTCGGTCAAATCGCCGGGCTGCGGAACCCTGGCCTCGCAATGCTTGGCGATCATCGACAGCGAGCGCTGGGCAAGGTTGCCGAGGTCGTTGGCGAGCTCGGAGTTCGTCCGGTTGACGATCGCATCGTGGGAGTAGTTGCCGTCCTGGCCGAAGGGCACCTCGCGCAACAGAAAGTAGCGCAAGCGATCGAGGCCGTAGACATCGACGAGCGCGAAGGGATCGATGACATTGCCGACCGACTTCGACATCTTCTCCCCGCGGTTGAACAGGAAGCCGTGACCGAAAACGCGGCGCGGCAGCGGCAGGCCCGCCGACATCAGGAACGCCGGCCAGTAGACCGTGTGGAACCGCACGATGTCCTTGCCGATGACATGAAGGTCCGCCGGCCAGAACCCGGTCAGGGGGCCCTCGCCCGGAAAGCCGGTCGCGGTGATGTAGTTGGTGAGCGCATCGACCCAGACATACATCACGTGCTTTTCGTCGCCGGGCACCGGAATGCCCCAGTCGAAGGTGGTGCGCGAGACAGACAGGTCGCGCAAACCCGAACGCACGAAAGACATTACCTCGTTGCGCCGTTCCGACGGTCCGATGAATTCAGGATGCTCTTCATAAAGTGCCAGCAACCGGTCCTGGAACCCGGAGAGCTTGAAGAAATAGCTTTCCTCCTCGACCCATTCGACCGGTGAGCCCTGCGGGCCGTAGCGCTTGCCATCCTCGCGTACGGTGGTCTCGTCCTCGCCATAATAGGCCTCGTCGCGCACCGAGTACCAGCCGGAATAGGCGTCCTTGTAGATGTCGCCGGCCGCTGCCATCTTGGTCCAGATCGCTTGGCTGGCAGCGCGGTGCCGCTCCTCGCTGGTGCGGATAAAATCGTCGTGACTGCCACCGAGAGCATCGGCCATCCTCTTGAATTCGGCGGAGTTCTTGTCTGCAAGCTCTTTCGGCGTAATGCCTTGGTCGCGAGCGCTCTGCAGCATCTTGATGCCGTGCTCGTCGGTTCCTGTCACGAACAGGACATCGTAGCCATCGAGCCGCTTGAACCGCGCGAGCACGTCGGTCGCAATGAGCTCATAAGCGTGACCTATATGTGGCCGCCCGTTCGGATAAGAGATCGCGGTGGTCAGGTAGAAGCGTTCGGCCATCGGGCTTTCGTCAATCTTCGCGAGTGTCGGTGTCGCTCACGGGGCCGGCAGACGAATTTCCGTGAACACATGGCAGCCCGGACATAGGGCATCGCGGGCCGTGGCTCAATCGCCGTCCGGTCGGGCCCTGGTTTGACGCTCTGAGTTGGAAAAGCGAGGTGGAACGGGCTTCAGGCCGCGCTGCGCAGGGCTCCCCGGTGGCGGTAATAGCCGTCGAACAGCGTCAGCAGGATCTGCTTGCGGTCGAGATTGTAGGCGACGGCCTCGCGAATGCGCCGGCTTTCGGTCTGCCAGAAGCCGGAAAGGTAGGCCGCGCCCTCCCCGTCGCCGGCATCGAGGCTTTCTTCGGACACTCGCGCGACCGCACTAAGCAACGCCTGAACGAGAAGATCGAAGCTTTGCTCGCGGCCCTTCGCCGTCATCTGGTCGGCAAGCGCATGGATGGCGTTCCAATCGGGACGGTCGGCCGCCAGAATATCGGCGAGACCGCGGCGCAGCGCGATGCCGCCATTGGCGATCAGCGCGATCGCCTGGCGAACGCTGCCCTCGCAGGCGGGGATAGCCGCCGCGACATCGTCCGGGTCGGCGTTCGGCAAGGCCTCGGCAACCGCGGCGCCGAGCGATTCGGCCTTCAGCGGCTCGAAGCGCAGAAGACGGCAGCGCGAGCGAATGGTTGGCAAGAGCCGCCCTGGCGTGTGGTTGATGACGATGAAGACCGAGCGCGCCGGCGGCTCCTCCAGCATCTTCAACAGCGCATTGGCGGCGCTGGCATTCATATCGTCGGCCGGGTCGACGATCGCGACGCGCCAGCTCTCGGCCGAGGCCGTCGCCTGGAAGAAACGGTTGAGCCTGCGCACTTCCTCGACGGTGATTTGGGTGCGAAAGCCGGTGCCACGCTCGACCGGCGGCCGTGTCACGTGGACGAGGCCGGGATAGGTGTCCTGCGCAACCTGTCGCACCATCGCGTCTTCGAAGTCGGCGACCGGCTCATCGGTCCGCCTGGACGGGGGCGTGAACAGATGCCGGGCGAAGGCGAAGGCCGTGGTCGCCTTGCCGATCCCCTGCGGCCCTTGGAACAACCAGCCGTGATGCAGCTTGCCGCCAGCAGCGGCACGCGTCAGCTCTCGCCACTGATTCTCGTGTCCGAATAAGCTCAAGGTCGCCTGCGGCGGCGCGACGCCGTCGAGATCGTCGTGCGACGCCAGCGTCTCGACCGACGGCAAGCTCATTTCGACGCTTTATCGGTCAGGCTGCGTCCGATAGCATCGAGCCGGGCGGCGTCGACCCGGTCGTCGACGATCGCGGCGATCTCTTCGGCGATGTCGTCGGAGGATTTCGAGCCGTCGACGACCACGCAACGCTCGGGATCGTCCGCCGCGATCTTCAGGAACGCTTGGCGCCGAAACTCGTGGACGGCCTCGTCGTCCTTCTCGAAGCGATCGGCCGCCTCGTTGCCGCGGCGGCGTCGCGCCCGCTCGAGGCCGACCGCCGCGGGAATGTCGAGGACGATCGTCAAATCCTGGCGGAGGCTCCTGGTCGCGGCCCGCTCCAGCCTCTCGACCAGCATCGGATCGATGTCCTCGCCCTGCAGCTGATAAACAGCGGTCGAGTCGGCAAAGCGGTCGCACAAAACGATCTCGCCGCGATCCAGCGCCGGGCCGATCAGCGTCTGGACATGGTCCGCGCGCGCTGCGGTGAAGAGGATGGCTTCCACCTCGGCGCCCAGTTCCTCGGCCGCGCCCGACAGGATGATGTGTCGAATGGCGTCGGCGCCCGGCGAGCCGCCCGGCTCGCGCGTCACCACCACGAAGCGACCGTCCGAACGCAGATGCTCAGCCAGCCGGGCGATCTGGGTGGACTTGCCACTCCCCTCGCCGCCTTCGAACGTGATGAACAATCGGGTCAAATCAGCTCCGCCTGTTTGAAATCAAAGAGCACGCATCCATCCGACCGCGAGCTCCTTCGCAGCACCGGTCGCAAGGTCCGCGAAGCTGCCGACCGGCACTGCCTTGGCGGTGACGAGGTCCTGCGAATAGATCGTTTCGCCATCGACTGTCACATCGAGGGTCGCCACCTTCTGGTTCTCGGCGAGCGGGGCGAGCAACGGCCCGTCGTAGCGAATTTGTGCCTTCATGCGGCCGCGCGCACCCTTCGGGACCAAGGCATCCGCCGCCGTGCCAACGCTCAATGGCACCGAACCGGCATCGCCGCCGAAAACGCCGGCCGACCCGACAATGGCGCCCGGCTCGAACAATTTGTCGATCTCGAAGTCTTCGCGCGCATGGATTAAAAGCTTGCGAGCCTCGGCCGACCGGTCTTTCGCGCTTTCAAGGCCACTCATGGCAAGAAACGTTTCGCGTCCGGCACCTTCGGTCACGCCAACGAGCGCGAAGCCGGACGCTTCGGTGTAGCCCGTTTCCATGCCGTCGGCGCCGAGATCCATCGACAGCAACGGATTGCGGTTGCGCTGGAAGATTTTGTTCCACTCGAAGGACGGCTCGGCGTAGATCTTGTAGAGCTCTGGATATGTGTCGCGCATGTGCCGGGCGAGCGTGACGAGATCGCGCGCCGTCACCTTCTGTCCGTTGGCTGGCAGCCCGGTCGGATTGATGAAATGCGAGCCCGTCATGCCAAGCTCGGCGGCCCGCTTGTTCATGATTTCTGCAAAAGCGTTTTCCGAGCCGGCCATCCCTTCGGCCAGAGCGATCGCCGCGTCGTTGGCCGACTGGACGATGGTGCCGCGTATCAGCGCCGCGACCGGCACCTGCGAATTCAGTTTGGCGAACATGGTCGAGGTGCGCGACGGCGCGCCGCCCGTGCGCCAGGCGTGCTCGCTGACCGGGAACTCGCTGTCGAGACTGAGCCTGCCGCTCCTCACCGCATCGAAGACGATGTCCATCGTCATCATCTTGGCGAGCGAAGCCGGCGGGAACGGCGTGTCGGGATTTTTCGAGAACAGGATCGTCCCGGTCGCGCCATCGACGAGCAGCACTTCCTTTGCGTTGGTTTCGATCCGTTTCGGCTCGTCCTGAGCATCGGCCGGATGGGCGGACATGCCGGCCACCAGGATACTCAGACCGAACACCACACCGGCGCTGAAGACTTGCCTAGACAACACGTTCGAAGCACCCCAAAATCTAGGTCCACCCAAGCGACGCGGAGTCTTGGCCCACGAGTCGCCACGGTAATTCAAGCCGTCTCGATTCCACAACGATTCGGCGCACCGTTTCGTTCGTCATGGTGAGCACGCGTCTTTTCGCCAGCGGAAGCTGACCGCGCTTCGAACGAAAAACGCCTTGGCTCGCGCTTCAGGCGCTTTCAGTCGAGGCCGACTGCTTGCGACTGCGCTGCCAGCGTGCCCATCTGACCCCGAGCCTTCGACGCCACCGGCGTACGAAAACGAAATCGACTGAAAGAACCAGAAAACCGAGCGGTAGCATCCACACACCGAGGATCGGCAGGAAACCGAAAATTCCGCCGACGACCAGAGCGATGCCGAGCGTTACCCGCCATCCACGCGACGCGGGCAGCGGCATGCGGCGACCGAAGATCGAAATGAATTGCCGTTTGGGCGAGTCTTCACGGCTCTCCCCCGCAGACCGCCTGGTTTTCGCGTGCCAGTTCGTTTCACGGGCGGCATCCAGCGCCGACCGGTTTATCGTATCGGCCTGCGTCGCGCTCTCCGTCGTCGACCCGGATACGCCTTCTTGCGGATCGGACATGATCGCGGTCCTGTATTCCATTGCCCGTGGCTTTACCGCCATTTGGCCTATGGCTTCACCGCCATGTGGGGAGAGTTCCGCGCTCCGTCCACCAAGCGTTGAGCAAGCGCGTGCGGTTGGCCGCGAAAAATTGCGAAAGGAGCCTCACCACGGGCGCGATAAATCTCGAAACGAAGAGTTTTTCTTCACAGGCGGTTGGCAAGTCCGTCATCGGTTTGCTATAGGCCTGCCAACGCGGATGCCGCGTCATTCCCCGATAGCTCAGTTGGTAGAGCATTCGACTGTTAATCGAATTGTCGCAGGTTCGAGCCCTGCTCGGGGAGCCATCATCCTTCTCTTTTCTTTTTTAATCCGCTCTTGATTCCGAATGATTCGAATTCGGAGCAAGGGCTCTACGGTCTGCGAGATGGAAAAATTGTTGCCACTGACGTTCCAACCGTAGAGTGAAAGACTGTGAAAAAACCCGCGACGATCATGTCGTCACGGGCAGTCGCGTTGAACTGAATTATGATGCCGGTCGAAAGTGCTCTGACGAAGACGTCACCGCACACGATAGGTCGCTGGTGCACCACGGAACTAGCTGCCGTCCCGAGCCATTCTGACCATTGTCCCACCAGACGCCGTCTTGTTTTTTCGTCGCACGCTCTCGCCCCGAGCCGTCTCCGCGACAACTTGGGTTTTCGATTCAACAAGCGACCGATGGCCCATGACCCGATCCAACGATTCTGCTGCTGACGACGACGGCCCGATCGTCGTATGGATTCGCGACGATCTTCGACTCGACGACCACCCTGCCCTCGCCCAGGCTGCCGAGACCGATCGGCCGGTCGTGCCGCTCTATGTTCTCGACGAAGAGTCCGAGGGCATCCGCCCGCTCGGCGGTGCCCACAAATGGTGGCTGCATCATTCGATCCAAAGCTTCGCCCGCACCCTGAACAGCAAGGGGTCCGAGCTCACCCTGCGCCGTGGTCGCGGAAAGAAAGAAGTCCTGGACGTGATCGACGCGGTTGGCGCGACGGCGCTTTATTTCAACCGCCGCTACGATCGGGCCGGTCGTGCCGTCGACAAATCCATCGTCGAAGCGCTCGGTAACTCGGTCGACGTGAAGGGCTTTACCGGCAATATCCTGCACCAACCGGAACAGGTCGAGACGACGACCGGCGGCTACTACAAGGTCTACACACCCTTCTGGAAAAAGCTCTCAAACGAAGAGCCGCGCGATCCGATCGACGCGCCGAATGGGTTCAAGCAGCCGGACGCTTTTCCGAAGTCGGACGAGCTGAACGACTGGGACCTGCTCCCCACCAAACCGGATTGGTCGGGCGGTTTCACCGAATTCTGGAATGTCGGCGAGAAGGCCGCGCACGAACGCTTCGAAATGTTTTGCGACGAACTGCTCGGCAATTATCAAAACGGCCGCGAGCGGCCCTATGCCGACGAGACGTCGCGCATGTCGCCGCATCTGCGATGGGGTGAGATATCGCCTTACAGGCTCTGGCACACGGCGACGGCCTATGCGAACCGTCGCAAGACTATACCTGCCAATGCAATCAGGACGTTTCGTCAGGAACTCTATTGGCGCGATTTCAACGCGCATCTGCTCTATCACTTCGGCGATCTCGCCAACGACAATTTCAACGACCGTTTCGACAAGTTCCCCTGGCGCTCGTCGAAGACCGACCTGAACGCCTGGCAGAAGGGTTTGACCGGGTACCCTATCGTCGATGCCGGTATGCGCCAGCTCTGGCAGACCGGTTGGATGCACAACCGCGTCCGGATGATCGTCGGCTCCTTCCTCACGAAGGACCTTTTGATCGACTGGCGCGAGGGCGAGCGCTGGTTCTGGGACACGCTGGTCGACGGCGACATCGCCTCGAACACCGCGCAATGGCAGTGGATCGGCGGCACCGGCGCCGACGCTCAACCCTATTTCCGCGTTTTCAACCCGATCACCCAGGCCGAGCGCTTCGACAAGGACGGCGACTACATCCGGCGGTTCGTGCCGGAGCTGAAGAACCTGCCCGCCAAGGCCCTGCACGCCCCGTGGCAGATCGACGAGGCTACACTGGAAAAAGCCGGCGTGATCCTCGGCGAGACCTATCCGAAGCCGCTCGTCGACCACAAGAAGGGCCGCGAACGCGCGCTGGCGGCTTATGACGAGGTGAAGGGGTAAAGTGGATAAGCTGCATACTCGTTTGTCGCGTCTTCAGGTGATAGCTGATGACCGAAGCTTACCGGTGGCATTTCCTAACGGTTCCGGATTTGCGCGATGATCGGTTTAAAACGCCATCCTCGGGACAAGCCCGAGGATGGCGTCAGTGTCAAATTCGCGCCCTTGCGACGTTGGCCCTCAGGTAGTACGGGGCGCTCCGTCCCGCTCGGTCGGTGGCCGATGGATCAACAGATCGTAGCCGCTCAAGAGCACGGTGACCAAAAGCACGAGACCGAGATCGACGCGCGGCACCCAGGCGATTAAAACCCCCAGGAAGACGATCAGGACGAGATAGGCGAAAGCGGCCATCAGCCGTTCGATTGTCGAGCTCATGCCGCAGTCTCTCCCATAAAGGTCAGGGTTTCAAGCCATCGCGCCGTGCGAAGAAGACGCGCGTCTTCGCCGAAGCGGCCGACCAGTTGCGCGCCCATCGGGCGGCCTTCGTCGTCGGCAAAGAGTGGCAGGGTCACGCAAGGTAAGCCGCAAAAGGTCCACAGGCGACTGAAGGCCGGGCTGCTCTCTTGGTCGCCACCGCAGATACCGCCTGGCATCGCTGCCGCAGGCGTCAGGATCGCGTCGCAGCGGCCGAAGATTGCCGTCACTCCGGCGCAGAACACGCTTTGCCAATCTTTGGCGGCAAGGTAGTCGCGCGCCCGGACGTCGCCGCCGCGATCGAGTGTCGCTCGCAGGCTGTCGCTTAGCGAAACCTCGGCGCGGCTCCTATAGCCGGCAAGACAGCGCGACATTTCCGCCTCGAGCACGCGTTCGAAATGGATCGGGCCTTCGTCGAAGATCGGCGGGAGGTCGGTGGCGAAGCACCGGTTCCCAAGATGGCCGGCGAGTTCGTCGAGAGCGGCCTGAACGTCGGCATGCGCCTCGTCCCAGGCCGGCGTCTGAACGAAAGCCAGCAACGGCTTCACCGGTGGTTCCAGACGGGCGGTCTCCGCCAGTCGCGCCGGCGGCACCGGCATCATGGCGCCATCGCCCCTGTCGGGATCGAAGAGTGCGTCGGCCAGCATGGCTGCATCCTCGACGGTCCGGGCCAGGACACCCGGAGTATCGAGGCTCGGCGAGAGCGACAGTGCGCCTCGCCGGGAAATCGATCCGAAGCTTGGCTTGAAACCGACAACGCCACCATCCGCTGCCTGTCGGATCAGCGTGCCGTCGGTCTCGATATCGATGGCGCCGATAATCGTGCCGCTGCGGATCGCGGTCGCGGCGTCTGCAGTGGACCCTTTTCCAGACGCCGAGCCATCCCCGGGAGAGCGACCATTTGCAACGGCCGTGCCCGCAGAAAACGCGGTGCCGTACGAGGTTTCTTCAACGCCCATGGGTGCGATCGCCCCACTTCGCAACTCACTTGTCGCCGTCTTGCCGATGAGCAGGGCGCCGGCCTTGCGTAGGCTCTCCATGATCGCCGAATCCGCCTCCGGCACGCGGCCCTCGTCGATCGGCGTGCCGTTGCGGGTCGGGATCGCCGCAGTATCGATCGTGTCGGCAAGTGCGATCGGGATGCCGTGCAGCAGCCCGATGGCGCGGCCCCTGCCCCGCCAGCCGTCGAGCACGCTGGCCTGGCGCGTCACGAACTCTGCGTCGCACCACACATATGGCGCGCGACCCTCGTGCGCGCCGAGCCTTTTGACCACCGCAGCGGCGATCTCGCCAACGCGAAGCGCGCCGCCGGACAGGCGGTCTTTCAGCGGCGCGATCGGCTGGTCGAGGATGCGCGGGTCAATTGCCATAGAATGCGTTGGGCAGATAATAGACGATCTCCGGGAAGATGTAGACGATCGCCATGGACACGAAAACCATGAAGAGGAACGGCATGATGCCCGCGAAAATCTGGGTCAGACGCACCTCGGGCGGCGCGATCCCCTTCAGATAGTAGGCGCTCATCGCCATCGGTGGAGTCAGGAATGACGTCTGCAGATTCAACGCCACCAGGATTCCGAAAAATAGCGGATCGATGCCGAAAATCTCCAGAAGTGGCAGGAAGATCGGCACGAAGATGATGATGATCTCCGACCATTCGAGCGGCCAGCCGAGCAGGAAGATGATCAGCTGGGCCAAAAGCAGGAATTGCAGCGGAGTGAGATCCAGACTCCGGACGAACTCGGAAATCACCGACTCGCCGCCGAGATAAGAAAACACCGCCGAAAAAATGTAGGAGCCGACGAACAGCCAGCAGACCATCGCCGTGGTGCGGACGGTCAGATAGACCGATTCGCGCAGGCGCTGGAACGTCAGCGCTCGATAGGCGATTGCCAAAAGAATGCCGCCGAGGGCGCCGATCGCGGCGGCCTCGGTTGGCGTCGCCAGGCCGAACAGGATCGATCCGAGCACCGAAAGAATCAGGACGGCGAGCGGCAGGAACGATGTCACGATCATCAAGAGGACTTTGAGGCCCGGCACGTCCGGAATCTCTCCCTTCACTGGCCTCGGCGCCACCGAAGGCTGCAGGATCGAGCGGCCGACCACGTAGACGAGGTAGAGGCCGACCAGCAGGAAGCCCGGCAGTAGCGCGCCGGCGTAGAGACGCACGATCGACGTCCCAGAGGCCGCCGCATAGACGATCAGCATGATCGACGGCGGGATCAGGATGCCCAGCGTGCCGCCGGCGCAGATGATACCGGCGGCAAAGGACGGGCTGTAGCGCGCCTTCAGCATGGCCGGCAGTGCCAGCAGCCCCATCAGCGTTACAACCGCACCGACGATTCCCGTGGCCGTGGCAAACAGCGCGCAGGTGATCAGCGCCGCGACGCCGAGCGAGCCCGGCACGTTCTTCGAGGCAATATTCAAAGTCGAAAACAGCCGGTCGACGATGTTGGCGCGCTCGACGATGTAGCCCATGAACAGGAAGAGCGGGACGGCCGTAAGCACCTCGTTCGACATCACCGTATAGGTCTGGTTGATGAAGAGATCGAAGATGCGGTTGTTGAAGAACCCGTCGACCCAAAGACTGAAACTGTCCCAGGTGGAGGCGAGCTCGTCGAGTCGGTTGAAGGACCGCCACATGCGATCCGAATCGAAGTAGGCGTAGTAACCGAAGCCGATGCCCATCGCCATCAGCGTGAAGGCGATCGGAAATCCGAGAAAGACCAGGAAAATGAAGAGACCCAGCATCACCAGGGCGATTTGAGGATCGGTCATGGATGCGCGTCGCTTTCGGCGGCCGTGGCTTTGTTGAGAACGGTGTTTTCGGTTTCTTCCACATCCTCATGGGCGCGGGTCCAGTAGCCGTCACGGATGCAGCGGATGCAGCGGAAGATCTCGGCGATGCCCTGGATGAAGAGCAGCATCCCCGCCGCAACCATCACCGCCTTGAACTGGAAGATCGGAATGCCTGCAGGGCTGTTGACGCTCACCTCGCCGTAGCCGACCGAACGCGCGGCGTATTTCCAGCCGGTGACGATCAGCGCGGTGACACCGGGAAAATAGAAGATGAGATAGAGGATGAGGTCGACGGTCGCCTGGGTGCGCTGGCTCCACAGCCGGTAGAGGAAATCGCCCCTGACATGACCGTTGCGCGAAAGCGTATACGCCCCGCCCATCATGAACAGCGTGCCATACATGATGAAGGACACGTCGAACGCCCATGGCGTCGGGGAATTGAGGACGTAGCGGACGAAAACCTCGTAGCTGGTCCCGAAGGTCATCAGGATAATCAGCCAGGCGAAGGCCTTCCCGAAGGCGGCCGACAGAGCGTCTGCAAAGCGGATGTATGACAGCATGGGTCCCCGTGCCCGGCAGCAGAAGCGCCCGGCGGCTCAAAGACCGCCGGGCCGTGGCAAAATCGGAAAGACCGATCAGGCCGGAAGTTTGCCCGGGAAGAAATGCTCGTAGGCAAGCCGGTAGTCCGGCGCGTTGAGGATTTCGTAGTAGGTCACCCGCTCCACCCAGGCGCGCTGACTGTCGAGCACCTTCTTGATGAAGGGGTCACTTTCGAGTTCGCCGATCATCGCGCTCCAGGCCTCGAGCTGCGCCGCAAGAATTTCCTTCGGCGTCTGCTGCACGTTGACGCCGTTCTCAGTCTGCAGTTTCTGCAGGTCGGCCGAATAGTTGTCGAGCGCGAAGGCCGTGTTGGCGGTCGAGGCGGCCTCGACGCCGTATTCCATGATGGCCCGCAGGTCCGGATCGAGGTCGTCGAGGAAGTCCTTGTTGAACAGGAACTCAAAGGCCTCCGACGCCTGATGGTAGGAGCCGAGATAGTAGTTCTTGGAAACATCCTGCGCGCCGAAGCGCATGTCGGAAGACGGGTTGTTAAATTCGAAGGCGTCGATGACGCCGCGCTCCATCGCCGGTACGATCTCGCCGCCCGGAAGCTGCGTGACGCTCATGCCCATCGACTGCATCAGATCGGCCGCGAGACCGACGGTACGATATTTCAGGCCTTTGATGTCGTCGACGGACTTCACTTCCTGCTTGAACCAGCCGAAGGGCTGGGCCGGCATCGGAAAGCCCAGGAGGCCGACGACGTTCAGGCCCATATTGTCCTGGGTCAACTCGCGATAGAGATCGCGGCCACCGCCCTGGTAGAACCAGGAGAGCATCGTCGTCGGATTGCCGCCGAAGACCGGCCCGGTGCCGAACAGCGAGGCCGCCTTGTTCTTACCGTACCAGTAGGCGCAGACCGAATGCGCTGCGTCGAGCACGCCGTCATTGACCGCGTCGATCACCTGGAAGGCACCGACGACCGCGCCGGCCGGCAGAAGATCGACCTTGATGCGATCGCCGCTCATCTTCTGGACGCGGTCGACATATTGCCGCGCCATTTCCATCCAGATGTCGGAGGCCGGCCAGGACGTCTGCATCTTCACGACGACGGGCGCCTGAGCGAGAACCGCTGGAGCGGCCAGCGATGTGGCGGCAACAGCGCCGCCGCCGATCAGCCCTTTTTTCAGGAACGAACGACGATCGACACGCTTCTGGTCAATATTGGTCAAGACATTATCCTCCCACTACCGGCAATTGGTGCCATTTTCTTTCTCCCGGCAAAATAGTTTGGCCACCTTACGATCGAACATCTCCCTCCAGAGTGTCCGAGCAGCGAAACTATTCCTCCTGACATTTGACGTTAGGCGAAGAGATAATTTGCCACAAGACCTTACCCTAAGACCTTCGTCGTAGCGCTTGCCCTGCCCCGCGGGCGGTCATAGGTTCGCGGCAAGCCCTTCCGCAGCCCGCGCCACGCCCAGAGTCCCAAATGTCCCGAATGAATTCCGTCCTCGACGCCATTGGCAACACGCCGCTCATCCGCCTCAACAAGGCGTCGGAGGTGACGGGCTGCGAAATCTACGGCAAGGCGGAGTTCATGAACCCCGGTCAGTCGGTGAAGGACCGCACCGGCCTGTTCATCATCCGTGACGCCGAGGAGAAGGGTCTCATCGAACCCGGCGGACTGATCGTCGAGGGCACCGCCGGCAACACGGGTATCGGCCTCTCGCTGGTCGCCAACGCGCTCGGCTACAGGACGGTGATCGTCATTCCCGAGACCCAGGCGCAGGAGAAAAAGGACGCGCTGCGTCTGATGGGCGCCGAACTGATCGAGGTGCCGGCAGTCCCCTACAAGAACCCGAACAATTACGTGAAACTCTCCGGCCGCCTCGCAGAGCAGCTCGCCAAGAGCCATCCGGCCGGCGCGATCTGGGCCAACCAGTTCGACAATCTCGCCAATCGCGAAGGCCACATCGTCACCACAGCCGAGGAGATCTGGCACCAGACGGACGGCACCGTCGACGGCTTCATCTGCGCCGTTGGCACCGGCGGCACGCTGGCTGGCACGGCGATAGGCCTGAAGCGCCATTCCGGCCACATCAAGATCGGAATCGCCGACCCGATGGGCGCCGCACTCTACGAGTTCTACAAAAACGGCGAGCTGAAATCGGAAGGCTCATCGATCACCGAGGGCATCGGCCAGGGACGTATCACCAGAAATCTCGAAGGCTTCGAGCCGGATTTCGCCTACCAGATCCACGACGACGAAGCCCTCGGGATCGTCTTCGACCTTGTCGGCGAGGAGGGCCTCTGCCTCGGCGGCTCCTCGGGCATCAACATCGCCGGCGCCATTCATATGGCGAAGGAAATGGGCCCCGGCCACACGATCGTGACTATCCTCTGCGACTACGGCAATCGCTATCAGTCGAAGATGTTCAATCCGACCTTTCTGCGTGAAAAGGGCCTGCCCATCCCCGGCTGGATCGAAGACGCCCCGAACTTCGAAGTCCCTTATGAGTCACAGCCATGACGGAACAGCTGTTTCGCGACGACGCCTATCTTTCGACAGCCGAAGGCACGGTCGTCGCCGTGCGCAGTGACGGCAGCATCATTCTCGATCGCACCAATTTCTACGCGACTTCAGGTGGCCAGCCGGGCGACACCGGCCATTTCGAACGCGCCGACGGCTCGACGATCAAGATCGCCGGCACGATCACCGGCGAGACCAAGGGAGAGACCGTCCATCTCCCCGCAGCGGGCGAGCCTAAACCGGAGATCGGCGAGACGCTTGTGCTGCATGTCGACTGGCCGCGGCGCTACAAGCTGATGCGCATGCACACGGCCTGCCATCTTCTGACGATCGTCTGCCCCTACCCGATCACGGGCGCCAGCGTCGCGGAGGAGGAAAGCCGCATCGACTTCGACCTGCCGGAGGGCGCGCCGGACAAGGCCTATACGACGCGGATGCTGATGGAACTCGTCGAGGCCAATCATCCGGTCTTCACCCGGCAGATCACCGATGCCGAACTCGACGCCGATCCGGGTCTGGTGAAGTCCGCCAACGTCAAGCCGCCGCGTGGCTCAGGCTTCATCCGGCTGGTTTGCATCGGCGACGCTGGCGCGGTCGACACCCAGCCCTGCGGCGGCACGCATGTCCAGGAAACCTCCGAAATCGGCGAAATCCACATCGGCAAGATCGAGAAGAAGGGCAAGAACAACCGCCGGTTCCGCATTCGCTTCGGTTCGATGCCAGCCTGACGGCAGACATGGCTTCCGGCAGGTTGTCGTTACCCCATCCGCCCATCGGCGTCCACCAGACGTCATGAGTTCCGGCAAGACTTGGGATTTCGAAGCCGACCGGAAGAAGGAAACGCACCAAGCGCCCGCCCCCTTGCCTTTGCCGCCGACAGTGCGACTTTGCTTCGACGTATTTTATTGCCAGCCTTTCACTCTGCCGTTTCGAGACTGAACATGCCTGCCAATCCATTTCTCATCTCACCCTCGGAGCTTGCTGCCGAACTTGGCCGTGAGGGCTTGTCGGTCGTCGACGGCTCCTGGTACCTGCCGGCACAGAAGCGCTTCGGTCGTCCGGAATTCGAAGCGGGGCACGTGCCGGATGCCGTCTTTTTCGACCAGGACGCGATCGTCGATCCGGGCTCGTCCCTGCCCCACGCCCTGCCCTCGCCCGAGACCTTCGCCGAAGCGGTTGGTAGTCTCGGCATTGCGGCGAGCGACATGATCGTCGTCTATGACGGCGTCGGCCTCTTCACGGCACCTCGGGTCTGGTGGATGTTCCGCACCTTCGGCGCCAAGGACGTGCGCATTCTCGACGGCGGCTTTCCGGCCTGGAAAGCGGCAGGCCTGCCCATCGAGACCGGCATGGTCTCACCGGACTTGGCGACCTTCGAGCCGCATTTCGACCGGTCCGCCCTCTACGACCTCGACGAGATGAAAGCCGCCGTGGGCGGCCGAATGATTCAGGTCGCCGATGCCCGACCGGCCGATCGCTTTGCCGGCGAGGTGCCCGAGCCGCGCGACGGCGTGCGCGCCGGTCACATGCCAGGTGCCGCCAACGTGCCGTTCCCGACGCTGGCGGAGGATGGCCGGTTGAAATCGGTCGATGCCCTGCGCGAGACGTTCGAGAAGGCGGGAATCGATCCCGACAAGCCGGTGGTCACGAGTTGCGGCTCGGGTGTCACGGCAGCAGTGCTCAACCTGGCGCTGGAAAGCCTCGGCAATCGGGCGACCCGGCTTTACGACGGCTCCTGGACCGAGTGGGGCTCGGCAAGGGATACGCCCGTCGAAACCGGGCGCTGACGCCGTGCGCCTACTGATTACCAAGGTGACGAGCCTGGAGTTGCGCGAGCCGCCGCGTGGTCCGATCGCCGAGCCCGATATCGAGGATCCGCTGCAGTTGTCGGAGATCTTCGACATTCCCCTCTCCGACTATCGCGCCCTCTATCGTGCGGTCGGCGATCCGCATCATTGGACGTCGCGCATCCTTCCCGACGACCTTTTGGCGCGCGAGCTCTACAATGGCTCGACGCGGGTTTTTCTTCTGTCCCGCGGCAACCAGGCGGCGGGTTGGTTCGAGATCGAGATGCGTCGCGCCATCAAGGAGGCGCGGATCGTCCATCTCGCCGTGTTGGCCGCCTTCCGCGGCAAGCATCTCGCCGGCTATCTCCTCGATCACGCCATCCGTGCCGCCTTCGAAAGCGGCATTCAACGCCTGACGATCGAGACCAACACGCTCGATCACCCGGCTGCCCTGCCGCTCTATCAGCGTCACGGCTTCCGCATCTACGCGACGCGCCAGGTCCAGACGCCGGCGATTGGGTCCAAGATCGACGATGCTTTGGCGACGGGAGTGGCCTCTGGCGGAAGCCGATGAAAATCATCGGGTTCGACGAGGCCGATCCTCTGCTGAGTTGGAGCGCGGTCGCCGACGCGATCGCCGAAGGCCATCAGTTGCCGAAGGCCGAGATCGGAGACCTCCTTCTGACCAGGACCGGCCGCAACCTCCTCAACCGGGGCGCCTGGATCGAAGGTCTCGGCATTGCGCTGAAATCGGTGACGGTCTTTCCGGAAAACAACGCGAAGACACCGCCGATCCCCTCGATCCAGGGCGGCATGCTGCTTTTCGACGAAACGACCGGTGCACCGGTCGCGCTGATCGACGGTATCCTCGTGACCAAATGGAAAACCGCCGGCGATTCGGTGCTTGGCGCGCGGTTGCTCGCACGCGCCGATTCGAAGACGCTTCTGATCTGCGGTGCCGGCACGGTCGCAAAGACGCTGGTCGCGGCCTATCGCGAGCTGTTTCCCGGCTTGGAACGCATCCGCATCTGGAACCGCACCGCCAGCAAGGCGTGCGACATCGTCGCGGAACTCGCCGCGGAGACGGTTTGTCTCGGTGGAGCGGCTTTGGAGGCCACCGAGGACCTCGCCGATGCCGTCGGCTCTGCCGACATCGTCTCGACCGCCACCATGGCGACCGCGCCTTTCCTGAAGGGCGAATGGCTTGTTCCCGGAACACATGTCGACCTGATCGGCGCCTATCGCTTTGACATGCGCGAGGCCGACGATTCGGTGTTGACGCGCGGCGAACTTTTCGTCGATTCTCGCCGCACGACCGTCGGCCATATCGGCGAGATTCAAATCCCGCTCGACGCCGGGACGATCACCGAAGCAGACATCAGGGGCGATCTTTACGATCTCTGCGCCAAACGCAGCGGTCGTTCTTCGCCGAACGCCATCACCGTGTTCAAGAATGGCGGCGGGGCCCATCTCGACCTCATGGTCGGCGTGCTGATCCGTCGTCTGGTCGACGAGGCGTGCGCCTGACGCGCCGCGCGAACGTCTCCACCGTGCGCTACATTCACGACAAGGGCACGATCAACCCGTTCGCCGATGGCAATTGGCGTTTTGCACCGTCCAGGGGCACCAGCGTGGTGTTCGAGACCGGCCTGCGGCCAAACGCTATCTCGACACCTTGCAGGACATGGTGATCGAACCTGCCGGTGACGGCGGCAGCGGGTTCACCCTCTACCGGCTAAGCTTTGGCGGGATGTTGCACGCATCGATCATGGGACGCTGCGCAAACTCGACGGCCGGCGTCGCAAGATCGTTCTCGCTGGGTGACGCTTGTCGTACGAACCCCGCCCTGGTGGTTTCCCGTCGCGGCGAGACGCGCTAGACGACGGGGTGTCGCAATTCGCCGATCGAACGGACACCCTTCTTGATTCTACGCATTCTCATTGCTGTTGTCGTCATCCTCGCTCTGTCGGCCGGGGCCCTCTGGGTTATCGGGTCGCGCGAGCCTGTCGACACGGCCATCACCTTCGACGCTTCGAGGATCGATCCGGCCGACCCGGATGCCTATCTCGCGACCGAAGAGGCCGACATCCCGAACCTTCGGGCCAACGCATCCAAGGAGATCGTCTGGGCCTATCCGGCCTCGCGCGCCCGCACGCCACTTGCGATCGTCTACGTTCATGGCTTCTCGGCCTCGAAGGCCGAGGTCCGGCCGCTCGCCGACCAGGTCGCAAAGGCGCTGGGCGCCAATCTCTTCTACACCCGCCTTACCGGCCACGGCCGCGACCCGGCTGCGCTGGAACAGACGACGGTCCACGACTGGCTCAACGATCTCGCCGAGGCGACGGCGATCGGCCGCGCCATCGGCAACCGGGTCATCGTCATCGGCACCTCCACGGGCGGCACGCTCGCAACCCTTGGCGCAACGCTGGCCAAGAACGATCCGGAACCGATGAAGGACGTCGCGGGTCTCGTTTTGATCTCGCCGAACTTCGGCCTCCAAAGCAAATGGGCATTCCTGCTCGACATGCCCTTCGCTCGCGAGGCGCTTCCCTATATCGGCGGCAGCACTCGCGTCTTCGAGCCGCTCAACGAGACGATGGGCGAGAACTGGACAACGACCTACCCCATCGGTGCTTTGGCGCCGATGGCTGCGCTGATTCGCGCGACGCTCGCCGCGAACGTCGCCCAGATCACCATCCCGGTGCTGACGCTGTTCTCGCCCGCCGACACGATCGTCGATCCGGACAAGACCGAAGCCGAGATGACCAAATGGGGCGCGCCGCACGAGGTGGTGGAGGTGCCGGTCTCCGGTGATCCGTCGAACCACATCCTCGCCGGTGATATCGTCTCGCCGCGGACGACGCAAAGCCTCGCCAAACGCATCGTCGAATGGATCGATCGGCTGCCGCGATGACCGCGTCGCCGCTCGTTCGCGACAAGGAACGTGCCGAACCGTCAGCTGCTTTGGCCGACTGGCAATTCGCGGGACGCAATCAGATCAACAGATCGGCCAGCAACACGTTGTCGGTTATGTCCTGGTAGCTGACGCCATTATCGGCGAAACGCTCGAACAGGCCGTCGAAATTCGCCGGATCCTTGGTCTCGATGCCGATGAGGATCGAGGCGAAGTCGCGGGCCGATTTCTTCAGATATTCGAAACGCGCGATGTTGTCGTCCGGTCCAAGGTAATTCAGGAAATCCTTGAGCGCACCGGGACGCTGGGCCAGCCGCAGGACGAAGTATTTCTTCAAGCCTTCGTAGCGCAGTGCACGCTCCTTGACGTCCGGCAGCCGCTCGAAATCGAAATTGCCGCCCGAGACGACAAGCACGACAGTCTGGCCGCTGACGTCGTCGCCGAGCGTGCGCAGTGCGTCTATGGCGAGCGCGCCTGCTGGCTCCAGCACGATGCCCTCGACGTTCAGCATCTCCAGCATGGTCTGGCAGAGTCGGCCCTCCGGCGACAGAATCACGTCTTCGGGCGAAAAGCACCGCAGTGTTTCATAGGGGATACGACCGATTTCGGCGACGGCGGCGCCATCGACGAAACCGTCCATCTGCGGAAGTCGGGTCAACTCGCCGGAAATCAGGCTGGTGCGCAGGCTCGGCGCGCCGAGCGGCTCGACGAAATTGATGAACGGCGCGTCCTTGCCGGCGAAATAACGCGAGAGCCCCGAGGAGAGCCCGCCGCCGCCAACCGGCAACACCAGCCGGTCGATCCGCTCGCCGTCGAGCTGCCGCTCGATCTCGAGGCCGACCGAGGCCTGCCCCTCGACGATGTCCTCATGGTCGAAGGGCGGCACCAGTGCGGCGCCGGTCTCGGCACAATAGGCCTTGGCGGACGCGTAGCAATCGTCGAAAAAATCGCCAGTCAAGACGATCTCGATGGCACCGTTGCCGAAGACGCGAGTTTTGTCGATCTTTTGCTGCGGCGTCGTCACCGGCATGTAGACCCGGCCTTCGAGGCCGAAATGCCGGCAGGCGAAGGCGAAACCCTGCGCGTGGTTGCCAGCGGATGCGCAGCAGAATTTGCCGATGGTGCCGCCCTCCGCGAGGCGCTTGCGCATGAAGTTGAAGGCGCCGCGGATCTTGTAGGACCGGACTGGTGACAAATCCTCCCGCTTCAGGAAGATTCGGGCGCCGTATTTGGCGGAGAGATGCTCGTTGAGCTGCAGTGGCGTTTCCGGGAAGAGCGCGCGCAGGGCTTCCTCGCCTTCGGCGACGCGCATGCGAAAGTTTTCGGTGGTCATGGCTTTATCGTTCACGAAAAGGCAACCGACGTGGCGCCTTGATTTGGGGATCGGGATGATCGGCTGAACAGCCGCCGCGTTTTCGCATCGCCGCATGGCGCGGTCGTTTGCGAGCCGGACGCGATCGAAGGTCGGAGGCGAAAGAGCCTGCTACGACCGGACGACGCCGGCGCCGATAATAATGGGCGAGGCCGACGGGGACACGACGATCGAAAGGCGCGCTCCGCTGTGACACGATGGGATCATCTCGACGCTCCTTTCCCGCTGGCTTGTTGAAGATACGGCGATGCCATGGGCCAAAGCGCGGCGATTGTAAAGCTTCGCGGCCGGGTGCGACCTTCGCACAGTTGATCCAAGGGCGCTGACTGGCCATCGAACCTTTCAGTCGGAAACGAACAAATCGACCAGTTCGAACCGGTCCACGTCGACGATGCCCTTGTCGGAAATGCGCAAGGACGGGATGACGGCAAGCGCCAGCAGCGAGTGCTGCATGTAGGCGTTGTTGAGGCTGCAGCCAGCGGCCTGCATGGCGGCAATCAAACCATCGGCCTTTTTCGCAACGATCTCCGAGCGCTCGTCCGACATGAGCCCGGCAATCGGCATTTCGACCATCGCCCGCTCTTTGCCGTCCGCGAAGAAAGTCGCTCCACCGCCGACCTCGCCGAGCCGGTTGGCCGCGAGCGCCATGTCGGCTTCAGAGGTTCCGACCACGATCATGTGGTGGCAATCATGGGCGACCGTCGAGGCCATCGCCATCTGGCCGGTGTAGCCGAAGCCGGAAACGAAGCCGTTGACGACATCGCCTGATCCGCGATGGCGCTCGACCAAGGCAATGCGGCAGACGTCATTCGCCACGTCGGGCATGGCGACGCCGTTTTCCACCGACACCGAAGCGGTCAGCGCCTTGGTCGGCGCCTGGTTCTCGACGACTCCGATGACGCGGACGGTCGCCGTCCCGTTCGCTCCGGCCGGCGCTTTGACGCAAAAGTCGTCGGCCATCAGCTGACGGCCGAGTTTTACCGTGTTCGTCGCCGACGCCGGATAGACATGAGCCGGCATATCGGCCTCGAGCGTTCCGCCCGCCGCCAGACGAACGCCGCGACCGTAGACGTCGTCGATCGTCAACTCGGAAAGGTTCGACACCAGCAGGAAATCGGCGAGCCTTCCGGGCGTCACCGAGCCGATTTCCCGCTCCAGCTTGAAGTGTTCCGCGGTGTTGATCGTCGCCATCTGGATCGCCGTCATCGGCTTCAGGCCCCGGGAAATCGCGTGGCGCACCACCCGGTTCATGTGCCCGTCGCGAACCAGTGTGCCGGAGTGGCAATCATCCGTACACAGGATGAAGTGCCGCGAATCGAGACCCATCTCGGTGATCGCGCGCACCTGTTCGGCAACGTCGTACCAGGCTGAACCGAGCCGCAGCATCGCCTTCATGCCTTGGCGGACGCGGGCCGCGGCGTCCTCCATCCGCGTGCCTTCGTGGTCGTCTTCAGGCCCGCCGGCGACGTAGCCGTGAAAGGCGCGGCCGAGATCGGGCGACGCGAAATGGCCGCCGACCGTCTTGCCCGCGACACGTGTCGCGGCGATTTCGCCGACCATCGTATCGTCATTGGCAGCGACGCCCGGAAAATTCATCACCTCGCCCAAACCGATGATCGCCGGCCAGGTCATCGCCTCTGCGACGTCGGCGGGCCCGAGCACTGCCCCGCCCTCCTCCAGGCCTGGCGCCGAAGGCACGCAGGACGGCATCTGCACCCAGACGTTGACCGGCTGCACCAGCGCCTCGTCATGCATCAGCTTGACGCCCGCCAGGCCGAGCACATTGGCGATCTCGTGCGGATCGATGAACATTGAGGTGGTGCCATGGGGGATCACGGCGCGGCAGAACTCGGTGACCGTCACCATGCCGCTTTCGACATGCATATGCGCGTCGCAAAGCCCCGGCACGACGAAACGATCCGCCGCGTCGACGACCGTCGTCTGATTGCCGATCGTATGGCTGGCATCCGGACCGCAATAGGCGAAGCGCCCGGCCTTTACCGCGATGTCCGTCGCCGGGATGATTTCGCCGGAATGAACGTTCACCCAGCGGGCGTTCCGCACGACGAGATCGGCGCTCGCGCGGCCCATGGCGACGTTGACGAGATCGCGACTCACGGCCTCGAAGGGTGGGAAGGGCGGCGGGATCTCGATCATGCTTGTCCACAACTTGTCCACAGGCCCGCCCGGTCATATCGCGGCAGACGAGCTCGAATTTCGATACAATGAATTTCGACACAATGCGGAGTCTAGCGCGCGGTTCTGCGAAATGCACAGGGATTGCCGTTCATCTGCCGTTCACCAATCCTATGAAAAACATGGTGCGGACGACGGGACTTGAACCCGTAATCCCGAAGGCGGCAGATTTTAAGTCTGCTGCGTATACCAATTCCGCCACGTCCGCGCCGCGCGGCACATCGGACAATCCTTGCCCAACTGTCAAGATTTGTTCCCGATCTGCCACATTGGTCGAAAAATCGATGGTGCATGAGACGAAAGTCGGATAGGTTGAAAATCATCAAAGAGAACGAGCTTTTCACATCGCGCACGGGGGTACCGGGCATGAATGAAGGCCTCACCGTTGCTTTGAGGCGACGCAATCGCGATATTGGTTCACGGGCCGAAAAGGCTGCGAACTCTGTCGAAAATCCGGCCGGGATCGAACCGTTCGCCTCGTCCGACTGCTCTCAGGCATTGCTGATCATCGAGCGGCTCCGACACAACAATCTTGCGCTCGAACGCCTGTTGAGCGGACTCGACAGCGATTTTTCGGCACCCGCCCGTCGGTCGCACAATCGCGCCAACAGCTTCGGTCGCGGCTGATCGAACCGGAGTAAATTTTTCCGGTCCGATCAGGCCATTGTCGCACCGCCAGTCGGTTCACAACGCAAATCAGATCGTCAAGATCGTCGCGCCAGTCGTTTTTCGGCTTTCCAGGTCGCGATGCGCTTGTGCCGCATCGGCGATCGGATAGCGTTGACCGATGGTGATCTTAACCGCGCCGCTTGCGACCACGTCGAACAGCGCTGCTGCCGATGCATCGAGCTCTTCGCGGCTGGTGTTGTAGCCGAAGAGACTCGGACGTGTGGCGAAAAGCGATCCCTTCTGGTTCAGGATGCCCAGATCGATGTCCGGCAATTTTCCCGAGGATTGGCCGAAGGTGCACCAGAGACCGCGATTCTTCAGGCAGTCCAGGCTCTTGGGAAACGTATCCTTGCCGACCGAATCGTAGACGACGTCACACTTCTTGCCGTCCGTGATCTCCATCACGCGGGCGAGGAAATCCTCGTCCTGATAGTTGATGACGTGGTCGTAGCCATTGTCGCGCGCGAGCTTGCACTTCTCCGGCGAGCCGGCGGTGCCGATCACCGTAGCCCCCAGATGTCTGGCCCACTGCCCGGCGATCAGCCCGACGCCGCCGGCGGCGGCATGAAAAAGCAGCACTGTCTCCGGGCCGACCTTGTAGGTGCGGCGCAGGAGATATTCGGCCGTCATGCCCTTCAGCATCATCGCAGCCGCCGTGTCGTCCTGGATCGCGTCGGGGATGGCGACGGCCTTGTCGGCATCGACAACGATATGCTCGGCATAGCTGCCGGTCACGCCATTGTAGGCAATACGGTCTCCGACCTTGAAGCGGGTGACGCCTTCACCCAGCGCCGCGACCTTGCCGGCGCCCTCCTTGCCGAGGACCAGCGGCAGATCCGCCTTGTAAAGACCGGTGCGGAAATAGACATCGATGAAATTGACGCCCGCCACGGTCTGCTCGACGAGCACCTGTCCGGTGCCCGGCCGACCCGGATCGTGGCTCTCCCACGTCATCACTTCGGGACCGCCCACCTCGTGAACGACGATGGCTTTGCTCATGGATGCCTCCCTGTCTCTTTGCGTTCGGGTTGTTGCCGGCCCGGCGGCGTCTTAATTCTGCGGAACGCCGCGCAGCCGGTCGGCCAGTTGCAGCGTGCCTCCGATGGAGAACAGATACAGGCCCGTAACGACAAGCCCCCAACGCACCGCAGCCGGGGCTTCGAACGTATTCGGTGGCGCGTCGAAGATTATAAAAAAGCGCTGCAATCCCGAGCAAAGACCAGGCGGCGAAGACCGACAAGTTGAGCGCGCGCAGCCGCACGACGCGCACCGGGTGCAGGAACTTGATCGGCAGGAACGTCGCGATCGCGCAGAAAAATACGAAGAGAAACGCGGTCTCTTCGTTCGGATGGATCGCGAAGAAGGTGAAGATCATCATGTTCCAGCAGACCGGAAAACCACGGAAGAAATTGTCCTGCGTCTTCATCCGCGTATCGGCATAGTAGATCGCGCTGGAGATCATGATCAGCGCCGCAGCGACAAAGGACCATGGGCGGCCGATCATTCCCGACAGATAGAGGGCGACCGCCGGAATCAGGCAGAAGGTCGAGTAGTCGATGATCGAATCGAGAAGGTCGCCCGACCAGTTCGGCAGCACCCGCTTAATGTCGATCTTGCGCGCCAGCGGCCCATCGATCCCGTCGATGAAAAGCGCGAAACCCAGCCAGCCGAACATCGCCACCCAGCGCTGCTCGGCCGCCGCGATTAGCGACATGAAGGCCAGGAAGGCACCGCTGGCGGTCAGGAGGTGGACGCCGAAGGCGCGCCATTTGTCGAAGGCGGTGATCGTGTCGGGCATGGGCCTTGAAGAATGAAGGTCGGTCTCGGTCACGGCTCGAATGCTTCTGAGTGTCGCCGCAAGCGACAAGTCGTCGCCGCGTCCATTGCCTTTCGTCGTAGCGGTCGCATCTGCAAAAACCAAGCAAAACCAATCGCGGGTTCGTTTGCCGGCGTCGGCTTCGCCGAGCCGTTACACATGCGGCAGTGCGAGACAGGATGAGGATGATCGACATGCAGCGACGCGAGATTGCCGTCGTCGGCGGCGGGCTGGCCGGAACGGCAACCGCTCTCGGCCTTGCCTCCGCCGGCTTCGATACTGTACTGATCGCACCGAAGGCACCCGCCGATCGGCGCAGCACCGCGCTGATCGGCCGCTCCGTCGCCTATCTTTCGGACCTCCGACTGATCGACGATCTCGAAGCGGTCGCCGAGCCGCTTGCTGTTATGCGGCTGGTCGACGACACGGGCCGTCTTTTCCGCGCCCCGACCGTCGAGTTCCGGGCGAGCGACCTCGGCCTTGCCGCTTTCGGCTACAACGTTCTCAACAGCGATCTTCATGCGGCCCTGGACAAGCGCGCTATTGCCCATTCCAAGCTCGAGATCGTGCACGCCAGGGCGACCGGCATGAGCGTAGAGACCGACCGCGCGATCGTCGACCTCGACGACGGGCAGCGATTCGCCGTGTGCCTCGTGGTCGGCGCGGACGGTCGCGCCTCGCCGCTGCGCGAAATGGCCGGGATCGCGGTCCGCCGCTGGAGCTATCCGCAGAGTGCCATTGTCCTGAACTTCACCCACTCGGTGCCGCACCACTCGGTCTCGACCGAGTTCCACACCAGGTCCGGCCCGTTCACCCAGGTGCCGCTGCCGGGCGACCGCTCGTCGCTGGTCTGGGTCGAGGACCCGGCGCTGGCCGACCTCACCGTCGATCTGAAACACGACCGCCTGTCGCGCATGGTCGAGATGCGCATGCATTCGATCCTTGGCGCCGTCGGGGTCGAAGAGCCGATCCAGCGCTTTCCGCTTTCCGGCGCGTCCGTCGCAAAGCTGACCGGTGAGCGGCTCGCTCTCGTCGGCGAGGCCGGACATGCCTTCCCCCCCATCGGTGCCCAGGGCCTCAATCTCGGTTTGCGCGATTGCGAGACCATCGTCCGTCTCGTTTTGGAAAGCCGCGACGACCCCGGCAGCCGCACGACGCTCGCTCGCTACGAGGCGGCGCGGCGCGGCGACGTGCGCTCTCGCACCGTCGGGGTCGACCTCCTTAACCGCTCGCTGCTCGCCGGCTTTCTTCCGGCCCAGATGGCGCGGTCGGCTGGTCTGTCGCTGATGCGCAACGCGCCGATCCTGCGCAATTTTGCCATGCGGGAGGGCCTGTCACCCGGTGCCGGCCTCACTGGTCTGCCCCGGTCCTTACGGAAGCGGATGGGCGTCGACCAGACCGGACGAGAGAAGCGCTAGGACCAGTGTCACCGTCACGATCGAGGCGACCGTCGTCATCAGAACGGAAGCAGACGCACGCTCGGTCCAAACTCCATATTGCTGGGCGATCACGAACACATTCGTCGCGGTTGGAAGGCTGGCGAGCAGGATGGCCGTCGCCACCCAGACCGGGTCGAACGGCCCGAGTGCAATCAGAAGTCCCCAGATCAGCAGCGGATGCAGCAAAAGCTTGATCGGCAGGATCAGGCCCAGTTCGCCCGGCACCCGATTGAGGGGCCTCAGTGCGATCGAGACCCCCATGGTGAACAGCGCGCAAGGTGCCGCGGCCTTGGCGAGCAGTTCGAGGAAGCGGTCGACCGGGTCGGGCGGCGTAAGATGCAGGATCGCCGCCACGACGCCGACGATTGTCGCGACGATGAAAGGGTGCGTGAGGATTTTTCGAAGGATCGACAAGACGATTCGACCCAGCGACCTCTGACGGTCGCTGCCGACCGCCATCATCAGAGGCGCCATGACGAAATGCAGCGTGTTGTCGAAGCAGAAGATCAGCGCCACCGGCACGGCCGCATCCGGCCCGAAGGCGGCGAGCGCCAGCCCCGGCCCCATGAAGCCGATGTTGCCGTAGGCGCCGGCGAGCCCCTGCACCGTCGCCGCGCGCAGATCGCCGCGATTGCCGAGCAGTGCCAGCGTCAGTCCGAACACGAAGATGACGAATGTGCCGAGCGTCGTCGCGGTGATGAAGCCGGCGCTCGCGAGCTTCTCGACCGGCGTCTTCGACAGGAGCTGAAAGAACAGCGCCGGCAAGGCGAGGTAGACCACGAAGACGTTGAGCCAGGCGAGCCCGTCGACGGAATGGCGAAAGACTCGCCCGCAGACGAGACCGAGGGCGATCAGGGCGAAGAAGGGGGTGATCAGACCGATGATGGCGATCAACGGACAAACGTCGGCATTGGATTGAAGGCAAGTCTCATCGGGAATTCAGGCGTGGCGATAATCCGCGCAGCTTGCGTTGCGACGCCGGGATTGTCTATCTCCTGGCGGTCAAGGGAGTCCCGACGTCCATGCAAACCGCCCGCTTTTTCATTGGCCAGATCGTTCGCCACCGGATTTTTCCGTTTCGCGGGGTGATCTTCGACGTCGACCCGGAATTCGACAACACCGAGGAATGGTACATGTCGATCCCTGAAGAGGTCCGCCCCCGCAAGGATCAGCCGTTTTATCACCTCTTTGCCGAGAACTCCGAAAGCGAATACGTCGCCTATGTATCCGAACAGAACCTGCTGCCGGACGATTCGGGCGGACCTGTGCGCCATCCTCGGATCGGCGACATCTTCAACGGACCGGTGGGTGGCATCTATCAACTGAAGGGAGAGCACCGGAACTGAGAGCGGCGTTCGGGACATCCGGCGCGTTGTCCGACAGGCTCCCCGACCATCGGCAGGTTCAAGATCGGCCTGAAACGCAAGACGGCGGCCTGAGCCGCCGTCCAAAAGTGCGCGATCCGTGAAATTACTGGGCCGCGGCGCCGCTGCCGTCCTTGGCCGCGTTCTGCGCCGCCTCGAACTTCTTGCGGCGCTCTTCGGCCTGCTGCTGCAGCGCCTTGTTCAGCTCTTCCTGGCGCTGGGCTAGTTCCGGCTGCTGCTTGGGCGGGCCGTCATAGGCGCCCGTGAAGCCCGATAGGGTGACCTGGACCGGATTCGCCTGCCGCTGGAAATTGATCGAGGTCACCGTCAGCTGGTTGCCCTTCTTCATCGAACTGATCATCGCGTCGGTCAGTTCCGCCTCGGCGATGCAGCGATCCGGGAAGCAGACCGAATAGTTCAGCGTCTGCGGCGCATTGGTGTCGACCTTCATCTGCACGCCGGCGGGAATGACGCGGCCGGTCGGAACCACAGCCTGCACGACCTTCTGGTTCACCTTGCCCTTGACGTTGATCAGATTGACGGCGGTGATCAGCTGTCGCGTATCGGCAATCATCGTATACTGGGTGTTGCAGATCTCGTTGTCGCCCTGCTTGGAGCAGACCTTGAACCATTCGGCCGGGGCGGCCTTCGCGTCGGCCGGCTGACCGTCGGCCGCAGGGGTCGGTGCGGCCTGGGCGTTGGCGGCGCCAACGCCGCCCACCAGCGACGCGGCACCGATCAAACAGGCGGCGATCAGCGTAGCGGAAGTGTTCGAAACACGGTGCATCACAGGCCTCAATTCCTCTCGGCAAAAAAATCGTATGGAAACCGCGGCAGGTTTACCGAGCATCGCCCTCCGGCGCAAATGCGGCCGTTTGAAGACTGATATCGTGGCAATGTGGCCCGACCCAATGAGATCGGCACCTCGACTTCACCCTTTCGCCATGGTGATGAGCGAAGCACAAGCTTACCGTGCCACACGGAAACGATCGAACGAACCGGAGTTCACGTCGCCCGCATGCGGATCATGTCCTCGCGCGCCCCGCGCGCCGCCCTCGTCGCCCCCATTCTCACGCTCGTGCTGCTGGCGACTGCCAACTGGCCGGTCGAAGCCTTGGCTGAGCCGATGCACGCGCTGGCGATGCAGGGCGAACCGGCGCTGCCCGCCGACTTCGACCATTTGCCTTACGTCAATCCAGACGCCCCCCAAGACGGCGAAGTACGCTACGGCGTCTACGGCACCTTCGACAATCTCAACCCGGTGATCGTGCGCGGTGCGCTGACGACGGCCCGCGGCATCTGGTTCGACAAGCAGTTCGGCAATCTCGTCTTCGAGCCGCTGATGCAGCGCTCGCAGGACGAACCCTTCACCATGTATGGTCTTCTCGCCGAGACGGTGGAGACAGACGCCGAACGCACCTTCGTGGAGTTCCAGCTGAACCCGAAGGCGAAGTTCTCGGACGGCCAATCCGTTACCCCGGACGACGTCCTCTTCACGGTCAAGATGCTGCGTGAGCACGGCCGGCCGATGTACGCCAACTGGCTGCGCCCGGCGGTGAAGATCGAGAAAGTCGGCGAGCACGGCGTTCGCTTCACCTTCGACGACACGGCCGACCGGGAGACACCGCTCCTCATTTCGGGGCTACCGGTGCTGCCGAAGCATGCCTTCGACGAGGCTACCTTCGAGCAGACGACGCTGAAGCCGGTGATCGGCTCCGGCCCCTACATGATCAAGGAAGTCGTACCCGGTCAGCGTATCGTCTACCGGAAGAACCCCGATTACTGGGGCAAGGATCTGCCGATCATGAAGGGTGTCGACAATTACGACACCATCCGCATCGACTATTATCGCGATTCAAACGCCCAGTTCGAAGCCTTCAAGAAGGGGCTCTCCTCCATCTATATCGAGGTCGACCCGAACCACTGGCGCACGGCTTATGATTTCCCGGCAGTGACCAATGGTGACGTCGTCAAGGAGAGTTTTTCGAGCGGCGCTCCGGCCAACATGCTGGGCTTCGTCTTCAACACCCGCCGCGGCGTCTTCGAGGACAAGGTGGTGCGCAAGGCCCTGTCGATGCTGTTCGACTTCGAATGGGCGAACCGCAACCTGTACTATGGCGCCTATGCCCGCACCGGCAGCTTCTTCCAGAATTCGGCCCTGTCGAGCCTCGGCAAGCCGGCGACCGAGGCCGAGAAGAAACTGCTCGCGCCCTTCCCCGACGCCGTCGAACCGGACGTCATGGAAGGCACCTACGCTCCTGCGAAGACTGATGGCAGTGGCTTCGATCGCAAGGCGCTCCAGGCCGCCGTCGGTGCTCTGAAGACTGCCGGCTACGACTTCAAGGGCCGCTTGCTCGTCGGCCCCGACGGCACGTCGCTGTCCTTTGAGATCCTCGTCCAGTCACCCGACCAGCAGCGCATTGCGCTCGCCTACAAGCGAACCCTCGACCGGGTCGGCATCCAGGCGAATATCCGCCAGGTCGACGACGCCCAATACCAGGCGCGTCGGAACAATTTCGAATACGACATGATCATCACGACCTATTCGGCCTCGCTCTCGCCGGGCGCCGAACAGGCCTATCGCTGGTCGTCACGTTCGAAGCAGGCCAACGGTTCCTTCAACTTCGCCGGCGTCGCCGATCCCGCCGTCGACGCGCTGATCGGCGACATTGTTTCGGCCCGATCGCGTGAGGACTTCGAGGCGGCGGTCAGGGCCTACGACCGGGTGCTGATCTCGGGCCACTACGTGATCCCGCTGTTTCACCTACCTGAGCAGTGGCTGGCCAAGTGGTCGTTCATCCGGCACCCGGAAAAGACACCGCTCTACGGTTATCAGCTTCCGACCTTCTGGCGCGCCGATGTGAAGACCGACACGTCCGCGGCAGCCACGAAATAGGCATCAAAGTCGGCAGGCCGTTGAAGGCAGCAGTTCTGATCGGACGATCCGGCAGGCGGCCGCTATTCGATCACGCAAACAGGCTGCGTTAATTCGCGGCGGAAGCGGCGGCGGGCGCCGTCACCGAAGCGTCCGGCATTGGCGCCGACGACTTGTCGTTCGCTGTTCCACCAGGCGGTGACGCTGCAAGAGTCGATGGCCTTTGTGGTGGCGTCCCAAACGCTGCTGGAACATTCTGACCGGCTGGCGTTTGCATTCCTGCCGACGGCTCGGGGAGTGCGCCAGAAGCAGCGCTTGCGCGCTCGGCCTCTTCGCCAGCCGGCGCTGCTGCCTCAGCACCCGGTGCCAAGGAAGTTGGCGCCGTCACCGGCACCGCGAGGTTCATCGGCAGGAGCTTGGCCACCTTGGCGGACAGGCCGATGATATTCTTCGACAGGAACCGGCCGATCTTGCCGTCGACATGGCAGACAAGCGTTCCCAGCTCGCCATCCGGCGTCCGGCTGCCGACGCATTTCACGTCGTCGTCGAGCCGGACCTTGTCCGGCGACAGGCCGAAGAAATCGAGCGCCACGCCATTGGTGCTCGGCTGGCACCCCAGCTTGAAATCCAATTCGACCTTGGTCGGCGACGACGCGAAGCGAGTCACGCGGTGGCGGCTCTGGTCCCAGCGCAGATTGGTGTCGATCGGGATGAAGGCCGGGATCGGAAGACCAAGGAGCCCGGAGATTGTGCGCAGGTCGAATTGCAAAGGCGTGCAGAGCTTTGCCGCGTTCAGCCGATCCTCGATTGCGACCATCGTCGGCAGTTCGGCCTCGACGAGCGTCTCATCGGTCGGAAGCGATACCTGAGCTAGCGCCGGAAAGCTGCTCACCAGAGCAACAAGAATCGAGACGCCGCACGGCGTGTTGATGCGGGCTTTGAACATAGATCCCAGCTAGCGTCGTGATGCGGCAGAACCAAGGACCGTCCCATTCGCCTAGAAAGCGGATTTCCGCCTACCGAAACTGGAAACTTCAAGCCGCCTTCTTCTGCGTCTCGTCCACCATCCGCGCCAGCTGCGTCGCAATGGTCGCGGCGCCGTTGAGCCGCTTTTCCGGGGTCTGCCAGTCTCGGATGAGGACGATCGACTGATCGGCGCGAATCTTTGCCGAAGCCCCCTGCTCCGAAATGTAGCGCACCAGCGCACCGGGATTGGCGAAGGTCTTGTCACGGAACGACACAACGAGGCCCTTCGGCCCGGCATCCAGCTTTTCGATATTCGCCTTGCGGCACAACGCCTTGATGAACATGACCTTCAAAAGGTGCTCGACCTCCTCCGGCAGCGGCCCGAAGCGGTCGATCAGCTCGGCGCCGAAGGCGTCGATCTCGCGCGGATCGGGCAATTCGGCCAAGCGCCGGTAGAGCGTCATGCGGAGTTGCAGGTCGGGCACATAATGTTCGGGGATCATCACCGCCGTGCCGAGCGCGATCTGCGGCGACCACTGGCCGTCGCTTTCGAGTTCCTCGCCCTTCATCTCAGCGACCGCCTCCTCCAGCATCTGCTGGTAGAGCTCGAAGCCGACCTCCTTGACGTGACCGGACTGCTCGTCGCCCAGAAGGTTGCCGGCGCCGCGCTGGTCGAGATCGTGGGAGGCGAGCTGGAAGCCGGCGCCCAGCGTGTCGAGAGATTGCAGCACCTTGAGCCGCCGGTCGGCGCCCGCCGTGGGTTTCTTGTTCGCCGGGATCGTCAGCAGCGCGTAGGCACGCAGCTTGGATCGCCCGACGCGGCCGCGCAACTGATAGAGCTGCGACAAGCCGAACATGTCGGCGCGGTGAATGATCATCGTGTTGGCCGACGGGATGTCGAGGCCGGATTCGACGATCGTCGTCGACAAAAGCACGTCGTACTGACCCTCGTAGAAGGCGTTCATGATGTCGTCGAGCTCGCCCGCCGCCATCTGGCCATGGGCGACGGCGACCTTCAGCTCCGGCACCTCGCTGTCGAGGAAAGCCTTCACGTCGGCAAGATCCGAAACGCGCGGGCAGACGTAGAAGCTCTGACCTCCCCGGTATCGTTCGCGCAGCAGGGTTTCGCGCACCACCAAGGGGTCGAAGGGGGAGACGAAGGTGCGCACCGCCATTCGGTCGACCGGCGCCGTGGTGATCAGCGAAAGTTCGCGTACACCGGTCAACGCCAGTTGCAGCGTGCGCGGGATCGGCGTCGCGGAAAGCGTCAACACGTGGACGTCCGACTTCAGCTCCTTCAGCCGCTCCTTGTGCTTCACACCGAAATGCTGCTCTTCGTCGATGATCAAAAGTCCGAGGTTCTTGAAGGTCACCGCATTGCCAAGCAGCGCATGGGTGCCGACGACGATGTCGACCGTGCCCTCGGTCACGCCCTTCTTGGTCGCCGCCAGTTCCTTGGCCGTCACCAGCCGCGAAGCCTGGGCAACGTTCAGCGGCAGGCCGCGGAAGCGCTCGACGAAGGTCTTGAAGTGTTGGCGCGCGAGCAGCGTCGTGGGCACGACGACAGCGACCTGCAGGCCGTTCATCGCCGCGATGAAGGCCGAGCGCAGCGCCACCTCTGTCTTGCCGAAACCGACATCGCCACAGATCAGCCGGTCCATCGGGCGCCCGAGCGCCAGATCGTCGGCGACCGCGTCGATGGCATTCATCTGATCTTCGGTCTCCTCGTAGGGGAACCGGGCGGCGAACTCATCCGCCAATCCATCGGGTGCAATGAGCTTCGGCGCACCGCGCATCTGGCGGGCGGCGGCAATACGGATCAGGCCGTCGGCCATGTCGAGAAGGCGCTTCTTCAGCTTGGCCTTGCGCGCCTGCCAAGCGCCACCGCCGAGACGGTCGAGCACCACTTCTGCGCCCTCGCCGCCATAGCGCGACAGAAGCTCGATGTTTTCGACCGGCAGGAACAACCGATTGTCACCCGAATAATGCAGCTCCAGGCAATCGTGCGGCGCGCCGGCTGCTTCGATCGTCTTCAGGCCGACGAAACGACCGATGCCGTGGTCGATGTGGACGACGATGTCGCCCTCGTTGAGCCCCGACACCTCGGAGATGAAGTTCGCCGCGCGCTTCTTACGGCCGCGCCGCACCAGCCGGTCGCCAAGGATATCCTGCTCGCCGACGACGACCATGTCGTCCGTCTCGAAGCCCGCCTCGATGCCGAGGACCGCGGTGACGACGAGGGTCTTGGGTGCCTCGTTGGCCTTCTTCAGGCTCTCGACGGGCTTGAGGCCCTCCAGTCCGTGCTCCTCGACGACCTGGCTCAAACGTTCGCGCGAGCCCTCCGTCCAGGCCGCAAGCAGCACCCGCTTGCCCGACGCGCGGACCTGTCCGATGTGATCGACGGCCGCCTGGAAGACGTTGGCGTCGCTCGCCGCCCGCTCGGCCGAAAAATTGCGGCCGCGGGAGATGCCAAGGTTGAAGACCTCGTGGTTGGCCGCATCCGAAAGGCCATAGGCCGACAGCCGAATCGGATCGACGATGGCAAGACCCGCCGCCAGCTCGTCTTCGGAGAGATAGAGATCGTCCGGCTCGACCGGATGGTAGGGCACCGCCTCGGCACTGCCCTCGCCGGCGCCGCGCCGTTTGCGGGCCTCGAAATGGTCGGCGATGGTCTGGCGGCGCTCAGCCACGGCCTCCAGGGCCAAATGGTCGAGCACCATCGGAAAGCCGTCGCAATAGTCGAAGAGCGTGTCGAGCGTCTCGTAGAAGAGCGGCAGCCAGTGCTCCATGCCGGAGAAGCGCTTGCCCTCGGAAATCGAGGTATACAGCGCGTCGCCTCGTTCGGCGGCGCCGAAGCGCCTGACATAACTGGTGCGGAAGCGGCTGATCGTCTCCTCGCGCAACGCGATCTCGGAAACCGGCGTCAGCTCGAAGCTCTTCAGCTGCTTCGTCGTGCGCTGGGTCGCCGGATCGAAGGCACGAATCGTCTCCAGCGTATCGCCGAAGAAGTCGAGCCGCACCGGCTCCTCCTCGCCCGGCGCGAAAAGGTCGAGAATGCCGCCGCGCACGGCGAATTCGCCGCGCTCGCGCACGGTCGAGACCCGCTCGAATCCTCCGCGGCCGAGCGTCTTGACGATCTCTTCCATGCCAATGCGATTGCCGGCCTTGGCCGAGATCGCCTCTTCGGCCAGCACGCTCGCCGGCGGCATCTTCTGCAACAGCGCGTTGGCGGTTGTCAGGATCAGCGCGCGATGCGGGTTCCTGCGCAGCTCGGTCAGCGCCGCCATCGCAGACAGCCGCCGCGCCGCCGCGCCCGCCGAGGGACCGACGCGGTCGTAGGGCAGGCAGTCCCAGCCGGGCATGGCAAGAACCGGCAGGTCGGGCGCAACGAAGCGCATCGCGTCCTCGAGCTCGGCGATCCTGTTGCCGTCGCGCATGACGAAGACGAGCGGCTTCTTCGAAGCACGCAGCCGCGCGATGTCGGCCAGCAGGAATGCCTCGTAGCCATCGAGGACGTTGCCGATTTCCAGCCCCGCGCCCTTTTCGAGCGCCTTCTTCAGTCTGGCGTCGAGGCTCACTGCTTGTACCCTGTGCCTGACGCCGCGTCGGGCCCGCCATCGAGATAACCGGTGTCATGACCGGACAGATGAAAATCGCGGATCTTGCGGAACACGACCGTGTCGTAATTCCGGGGCGTTTCGATCTCGCCCGTCAGCCAGGAGAACACGTCGCGGTCCGGCACCTCCATCAGCGCCTCGTATTCGTCGAGCTCGACGTCCGACAGCGTCTCGATCTCCGAGTCCGCAAACCGCCCGAACACCAGATCCATCTCGCGAATCCCCCGGTGCCAGGACCTAAACAGCGCCTTGCGGCGACGAACATCGAGATCGCTCGAAGAGCGTTGCATACCAGTCATAGCGAACCTGTCATGTGAGTGCCGTCTCTATACAGGGAGGAATCCGCCCTGTCAGCCTTGCCTTGGGCGACGACGCGGCTAAACCTCGAGGGTGATGCGCCCCTCGATCCTCGACCCGCTGTTTGCACCCCTGACGACCCTCGATGGGGTCGGACCAAAGGTCGCGGGCCAGTTGCAGACGCTGCTCACCGGGCCGAGCGGTACGGTACGGGTGCGTGATCTTGTGTTTCATTTGCCAAGCGGGCTGATCGACCGGCGCAAGCGGGCCGAGATCGTGTCGGCGCCGCAGGACGGGATCGTGACGCTGACGGTGCGGATCGACCGGCACGATGCACCCGGCCGCGCCCAGCGCTCGTTGCCCTACAAGGTCTTCGCCCAGGACGAGACTGGCGAAATCGCCCTCACCTATTTTCGAGGCCAGTCGCAATGGCTGGAAAAGCTGCTGCCCATCGGCGAGACGATGGTCGTCTCCGGCCGGGTCGAATGGTTCAACGGTCGTCCGCAGATGGTCCATCCGGATTTCGTCGCGACGATCGAGGAGGCCGAGACGCTGAGCCTCGTCGAGCCGGTCTATCCGCTGACCGCCGGGCTTTCGCCCAAGGTGCTGAAGAAGGCGATCGACCAAGCGGTGGCGCGGGTGCCGGAGCTTGGGGAATGGATCGACCCTTCGGTTCTGGCGAGCGAAGGATTTCCCGGTTTCCACGCGGCGCTCCACACGGTGCATGGACCGGAAAACGCAAACGATGTGGCGCCGGACGGCAAGGCTTGGTCGCGGCTGGCCTATGACGAATATCTGGCGAGCCAGATGGCGCTGGCCCTGTCGCGGCTGCGAATGAAATCGGCCCGCGGTCGGCCCCTCAAGGGCAGCGGCAAGCTGCGAAAGGCGCTGGAGAGCGCCCTGCCTTTCACGCTGACCGAGGGCCAAGTCCAAGTGATCGACGAAATCCTCGCCGACATGGCGGACGACGATCGCATGCTGCGGCTGCTGCAGGGTGATGTCGGCGCCGGCAAGACCGTCGTCGCTCTGATGGCGATGACGACCGCTGCCGAATCCGGGGCCCAATCGGCGCTGCTCGCCCCGACGGAAATCCTTGCCCGCCAGCATTTCCAGAGCCTCGCGACGCTCTGCGACAAGGTCGGGCTTACGATCGAACTCCTGACCGGTCGCGACACCGGCCGCAGTCGCGCCAACAAGCTCGGCCGGGTCGCCTCGGGCGACACGCAGATCGTCGTCGGCACCCATGCGCTGTTCCAGGAGAGTGTCGACTACGCCGATCTCGGCCTCGTCGTTGTCGACGAGCAGCATCGCTTCGGCGTCCACCAGCGCCTCAGCCTCACGAAGAAAGGCCGCGCGCCCGATCTTCTGGTGATGACCGCCACGCCGATCCCGCGCACTTTGGTGCTCGCCGCCTTCGGCGACATGGACGTCTCGCGCCTTCATGGAAAGCCCGCCGGCCGCAAGCCGATCGCCACGGTCGCCCTGCCGATGGATCGGCTTTCCGACATCGTCGCCCGCGCCGGCGAAGCGATCGCGGCCGGCGACCGGCTCTATTGGGTCTGCCCGCTCGTCGAGGAATCGGAAAGAAGCGACCTGATGGCGGCCGAGGAGCGCCACAGGCAGCTGCGCGAACAGTTCGGCGATCGCGTCGGCCTCGTCCATGGCCGCATGAAGGGCGAGGAGAAGGACGCCGCCATGGCCGATTTCAAGGCCGGGCGCACCCAGATCGTCGTTGCCACGACCGTCATCGAGGTCGGTGTCGACGTGCCGGACGCCTCAATCATCGTCATCGAGCATGCCGAACGCTTTGGCCTGTCGCAGCTCCACCAGCTGCGGGGCCGGGTCGGACGCGGCATCAAGGCGTCGTCCTGCGTGCTGCTTTATCGCGGCCCGCTCGGCGAGACCGCTGCGGCGCGGCTGAAGATCATGCGCGAGACCGAGGACGGTTTTCGCATCGCCGAGGAGGATTTGAAGCTGCGCGGCGAAGGCGATCTCCTCGGCACCCAGCAATCGGGCCTGCCGAGCTTCAGGATCGCCTCGATGGAGCATCACGCGACGCTCTTGGAAACCGCCCGTGACGACGCGCGCCTGGTCCTGGCGACCGACCCCGAGCTGACGTCACCGCGCGGAGAAGCCCTGCGCCGCATGCTCTACCTCTTCGGCAAGGACGATGCGGTGCGGCTCCTGCGAGCGGGCTGAGACTATCGAAAACCGCTATTCTGCCGGTTCGATGGACCGCTCGGGCTCGGGAACGGGCGTTGTCGAAGCCGGATTTTGATCGACCCGCCTCGACGCCTCTTCGATCCCGATCGGTTGCGCCGAAAGGTCTTCGTCCGGCGTCACGAGACCGGCCGAGACCACCAGCTTCAAGGCGCCTTCGATGCTCATGTTGAGGATGCGCACATCACTTCTGGGCACGTAGAGCAGGAAACCGGAAGTCGGGTTCGGCGTCGGCGGCAGGAACACCGCCAGCATCTCGTCGCCCTGGTCCGACAGGATCGACTTGATCTCGCCGCTTGCCGTCGTTGCGACGAAGACGATCGACCAGACCCCCTTGCGCGGATACTCCATCAGCCCAGCGGTCTTGAAGGAGGACGAGCGGTCGGCGAGCACCGTGTCGAATATCTGCTTCAGCGCCGTGTAGACCGAGCGCACCAGCGGAACGCGGCCGAGCAGTCGCTCCCCGAAACCGACGACCGTGCGGCCGACGATGCCGGCGGTCAGGAAACCGATCAACGTGATCAGCACCAGGGCGACGATCAGGCCGAAGCCCGGCACCGAGAACGGCAGGTAATTGTCCGGCGTGTAGCGGCTGGGGATGTAGGGCTTCACCCATCCGTCCACCCAGCCGACGAAGGACCAAGTGATCCATGCGGTGATCGCCAGCGGCGCACAGACGATAAAGCCGGTCAGGAAATAGTTGCGCAATCGCGCCATGAACAAGGGTGCCGTTCTTTGCGCGTTTCGGCGCGGGGTCGGCCCGCCGACGAGCGGGCCCTGCGGCGAAGATTCACGCGGTGCCCTCGCGATTGCAAGTCAAATCTCTTCGCACTGCAAGATCGTGTTGCGCCGGTGCCCCTCGTTTCGGCGCAGACACGGCCGTCTTGCGAGCACGTCCGGGCGCTCGAGTTAAAAGTCGGTCGGCATGTTCGCGGGCGATCGATACGGCTTCATCGACGCTGCGCCAACGCGCCGAAGGGCTCGGCAGCCGGCCTGCGAAGTTCGGCCCGCATCGCACCTGTCATCGCGGCCTCGTTGATCATCGACAGGATAATCAAAGGCCGCGCCACATCGGCCGTCTCCAGGCCCGATCGCTCAGATCAGGCCGAAAGTCCAAGAAACGATCTGCCGGGACGCACTGTCATAGGCCGTGTTCAAGGCCGAGACGTAGTCGGCATTGGCAGCGCCCGATACCGGCACCTCCGCGTTGAAGACCTTGGTGCGCAAGACGCTTCCATTGCGGTCGTTGAGCGCCTTGACCGAGATCTCGACGACGGCGCGCGGCGAGCCGACGGCCTGGATCTCGAACTTGCGGATTTCCAGGAGCAGTTGATAATCGATCGCCAGCCCCTGCCCCGGAACGCCGACGGCGCCGATGCGGCCGGTGTTCTCGAAGGCCTGCAGAAGCCGCAACTGCACCATGCGGGGCAGCTTGTCGCTCCACTGGCTGTTGCCGAGATATTCGACCGTATAGGGCGACGGCTTGATGACGATATTCTGACTGTCGAGGGTCATCAGCGCGGTCGGCGGCGGGATCAGGATCTGCGCTTGCGTGCGTCCCGGCGAGGCCTTCGCCATGACCGGGGCCGCGATCTCGAACGTGTCCGGCGGCACCGCGCTGGCACAGGATGCGAGCGCCAGCGCCAGAAGTCCGGCCAGGATCGGTTTTACGGCTGAACGCATCGTTGCAGTCCCCACTTTCATCATACGCAAGCGAGGTGGACTTCACGCCCGCTTCGCACCCTCACGCTCTCACCCTCCGAGCGTCCGTTCTGACGCAGAAGGCGCTTCGTCTCTCGAATCTCAGACCATCTTCCGTGCCACGAGGCGAGTCCACCTCGTGGCATGATGCTCTAACGATCCAACACGCGCCGCGCTAGCGGCGGGTGCGTCCGTCGAACTGCTTCACCTGGTTCGTGCCTCCGCCATAGATCAGCTGGCTCGGGTTCTTGGCAAAGCCGGTCACCGCGCTGTCGATGTTGTCGACCGTCCGGTTGACGTTGGTGATCAGATCCTGGACCTGCCGGAGGCCCTGGCCCGAGAACTTTTGCAGATTGGCCGAGATCGGCAAGATCTGCGCCTGCAGCGATTGCGCAGTCGAACGGATCGAGCGCAGGGTCGAAGCAATGTCCTGGCCGAGGCCCGTCCCGTCGCCGGCGCCACCCAGAACGCCGTTCACCCTGTCGATGACGCTCTGGATCTTCGTCGAAGCGTCGTCAAGGTTCTTCGTTGTCTGGCGGGTGTTGGTGATGATCGCGTTGATGTCCTCGCGCCGCTCGCCGACCGAGTTGGCGACGCTGGCGATCGAATCGGCCGCTTTCGCCACGTTATCCGTCGCCGCCGAGACGTTGTCGACGGCGCGATTGACCTTGGCCGGATCGACGCTGGCGATCAGCGTGTCGACCTGTGCCCGTGTTTCGGAGAAGCCCTGCAGCGTCGTGTCGAGGGTGCGGACGGTCTTGTCGACGCCGTCGATGATCGACTGGATCTCCTGCGTCTTGTTGCCCACGGCCGAGGTGATATTGCGCACGTCGCCGATCGCCTGATTGATCGTCGCCGAGTCGACCGAGGCGATCAGTTGGTTCGCGGAGGTCGCGGTCTGGTTCAACGTTGCCGTTGCCTGACGGACATTGTCGGTGATCGGGCCGAGGCTGGTCAGAAGGTTGTCGATCTCGTCGCTGCGGTTGGCGACGGTCGTGGTGATACGGTTGACGTTCTGCATGGCGTTGGACGCGCCGTTGACCACCGAGCTGATCGCTTCCTTTTGCTCACCGATCGTTTGCGCCAGTGAGGCGATGTTCGTCGCCGCCGAGGAAACGCCGTCGAGGGTGGAGGACACCTTATCGGAATCGATTGCCGCAACGACCCTGTTGGCATTGGAGACAGTTTCGCCAAGTTGCGACGAGACGGTTTTGATGTTTTGCGAGATCGGCGCGAGGTTCGAGAGAAGCGTGTTCACGTCGTCGCTGCGTTCGGCCACGGTGGTGGTGATGCGATCGATGTTCTGCATCGCGTTCGCCGCGCCGTTGACGGCCGAGCTGATCGCCTCCTTCTGCGAGCCGATCGTCTCTGCCAGCGAGGAAATATTGGTCGCGGCGGAGTTGATCCCGTTCAGGGTGGTCGAAATCTGCTTCGGATCGACGGCGGCAATGACGCGATTGGTCGATTCGAGCGTCGTATCGAGCTTGGTCGCGACCTGCGCTGCCGTGTCGGAGATCGGCCCCAGATTGCCCAAGAACTTGTCGATGCCGGCGGTGTTGCGGCTGATCGCTTCGCCGACCTGTCCGACCGAGTTCGCGGCGGTCTTCACCGAATCGACGACGCTGCCGAGATTGTCGGACTGTTCGCGCAGATTGTCGGAGATCGTGGCGACGTTCTGCACGACCGTCGAGATTGCCTGCGGATCGGTGGCCGCCAGAATACCACGCACCTGGGCAATGACGTCGGGCAGGCCTTCTGCGACCGTGTTGGCGGTCTGAGACAGCTGGCTGAGGCTGGCCAGGAAGTTGTCGATCTGGCCGGAATTGTCGGCAAGGCTCGTCGTGAAGGTATCGACGTTCTGCGTAATATGCGTGATGTTCTTTGCACTCGTTTCGACCGAGGGTCCCACTGCTTTCACAATGGTTTCGAACTGGCCGATGATGTTGTTGGCCCGGTCCGCGATGTCACGTGCTGTCGCCAGGATGTCCGTGACGTCCGACGGATTGGCGCGGATAACCGCAACGGTGTCCTGCTCGGCCGCTTGCATCATGACGCTGGGCGAATCGGCCGTGCCGCCGCTCAGCTGGATGAAGGCCGAGCCGGTCAGGCCGGCAAAGCCGACGTTGGCGAGCGTGTTCTCCTTGATCGGCAGATCGGGATCGACTTCGGTCGTCACGATCACGACGCCCGGATTGTTCGGGTCGAGGCGCAGCGCCTTCACCGAACCGACGGGAAGACCGTTGAACTGCACCTGGCTGCCTTGCTGCAGACCGTTCACCGCGCCGTCGATGCGCACGATCAGCGGCACTCGGGAATCTCCACTGCCGGCGAAAATGGCCCAGTAGACGAAGCCGAAGGACAGGGCGAGCACGATCAGTGTGAACAGACCGACCCGGACGTAATTGGCCTTGGTTTCCATTAGCGGGCTCCCTCGGATGCGGCGGCAGGGTTGTTGGGCGCAACGACAGTGCGCGCCCGCTTGCCGTGGAAGTACTGTTTCACCCAAGGATGATCGAATTCGAGCATTTTGGACAGTGGCCCTTCGACCAGCACTCTGCGTTCGCCGAGCACGGCGATGCGGTCGCATGCCATGAACAGGCTGTCGAGATCGTGGGTCACCATGTAGACGGCAAGGCCCAGCGTATCGCGCAGCGTCATGATCAGCTGATCGAAATCGGCTGCGCCGATCGGATCGAGGCCCGAGGTCGGCTCGTCGAGGAAGACGATGTCCGGGTCGAGCGCCAGGGCCCGGCCGAGCGCGGCGCGCTTGATCATGCCGCCGGAGAGTTCCGACGGGTATTTGTCTGCCGCGTCCGGCGCGAGACCGACGAGATCGATCTTCAGGCGCGCGAGCTCGTTCATCAGCTTCGGCGAGATGTCGAGATATTCGCGCATCGGCACCTGGATATTCTCCAGCACCGTCAGCGAGGAAAACAACGCGCCCTGCTGGAACAGGACGCCCCAGCGGCGCTCGACGGCGCGGCGGTCGTCGTCGTCGGCCGTCTCGTAATTGGTTCCGAAGACGTCGATCGTGCCGGCCTGCTTCTGGTTGAGGCCGAGAACGGTGCGCAACAGCACCGACTTGCCGGTGCCGGACGGTCCGACGAAGCCGAGGATCTCGCCGCGCTTCACGTCGAGGTCGAGATTCTCCAGAATCTGCTTCGAGCCGAAACGCACCGAGACACCCCGCGCCCGAATGATGACGTCGTCGTCGGGACCGGCATTGCCGCCGCCCGCGATGTCCGAATTAGAGTCCGATTGAGGCATAGAAGATCGCAAACAGGCCATCCATCAGGATCACGAGGAAAATGGATTTGACCACGGAGGCGGTGACGCGAAGGCCGAGACTTTCGGCGCTGCCGCCGACCTTCATGCCCTCCATCGAAGCGACGAGCCCGATCACCACCGCCATGAACGGCGCCTTGATGACGCCGGAAAACACGGTGAACAGGTCGACCGACTGCTGCACGCCTTGCGTAAAATTGGCGAAGCTGATGCCCGAATAGAGTTTCAACGTGATCATCGAGCCGAGAAGTCCCGCGAAGTTCGAGATGAACGTCAGGAGCGGCAGGGCGATCATCAGCGCGACCATGCGCGGGAAGACGAGGACGCCAACAGGGTTGAGGCCGATGACGTTCAACGCATCGACCTCCTCGCGCATCTTCATCGAGCCGATCTCGGCGGTGATGGCGCTGCCGGAACGGCCGGCGATCATGATCGCGGTCAGGACGACGCCGAGCTCGCGCAGCACCAGGATGCCGGCAAGGTTGATCGCGAACACCTCGGCGCCGAAGCGGCGCAATTGGAAGGCGCCCTGCTGGGAGATGATGCCACCGATGAGAAAGCTCATCAGGAAGATGATCGGCACCGCTCGAAGGCCCATCTGGTCGAGCTGGTTGATGATCGCCGGGAAACGCCCCTGCGTCTGGCCGGTCATCCGCCGCAGGCCGCCGATGATCGTGCCGCCGATGACGTTCAGCGCGATGACGATCTCGTCCTTGAAGCCGATGGTCGTCGCTCCGACACCGGTGACGAACTGCATGATCGCGCTCGGCTTCTCCCCACCCTTCTGCGCCGGGCGTTCGCGGCCGAGGGCCTGGCGGACGACCTCGAACAGCGGCTCGTCCCTGGACGCGATGCCGCCGAGTTCGACCGACCGGCCGTCCTTCGACAGGTCGCGCGACAGGGTTTCGAGGAGCAGCGCGCCGGCGGTGTCGATTTGGCCGACATTGGTGCAGTCGAGGCGAACCGCGCCGCCGAGATCGGCGCGAGACGTCTCCTCGACAGTCTTTTCGACCGAACCGATGGTGCGCGCCAGCCAATCGCCGGAGGCACGCAGCACAAGCGCGCCGCCCTGCTTCACGCCTTCGATCGTCGGCACCGTCGTGGCACGCTGACCACTGGGACCACGGGCGCCGTCGAAAACGGTCTCGTTGCCGTCGGACTTGGAGTGGGAGCTTTCCGGCATCAAAGCGTTTCGCGATCGTCCTGTGACGCAAGATTTCAACAAGGGGCGGGTCGAACGGGCGATCAGCAAGACCGCGATGGCAACCCGCATCGGCCAGCGAACGCCCCCCTCTACCCCACAAGGCTCTTAATCGTCTATTCACACATTGTCATGGATTGGCCGCGCGAACGGCCCCACAACAGGAAATTGCCGATGTCCCGTCGTCTTTCAGTCACAGTCGAACGCTTTCCGCTGGTGCGGGAATTCCGCATCTCCCGCGGTGGCAAGACCGAGGCAGCGGTGGTCATCTGTACGATCGTCGACGATGAGGCTACCGGCCGGGGCGAGTGCGTACCTTACGCCCGCTACGGAGAGAGCCTCGAAAGCGTCTGCCAGCAGATCGAGGATGTGCGCGACGCGATCGAATCTGGCTGCAGCGCCGAAGCGCTCCTTCAAAAGCTCGAACCCGGCGCGGCGCGCAATGCGCTCGACTGCGCGCTCTGGGACCTGGAAGCCAAGCGCAGCGGCCGCAGCGTCGCAAGTCTGATCTGCGAGAACGCACCACGGCCGCTGGAGACCGCCTACACCCTCGGCCTCGACGAACCCGAAGCCATGGCCGAGGCCGCCCGTGCCGCCAATCGTTCGCTGCTGAAGGTGAAGGTCGGCACGGCGTCGGACGTTGCGCGCCTGAGCGCCATCCACGCCGCGGCCCCTCACGCGCGCCTGATCGTCGACGCCAACGAGGGGTGGACAACCGAGAACATCGGCGAGCACATGCTGGCGGCCGCCAAAGCCGGCGCCGTCCTCGTCGAGCAACCGCTACCGGCCGGTCAGGATACGATCCTGCGGAACATTCCACACCCGGTGCCGGTCTGCGCCGACGAATCGGCACACACCTCGAAACAACTCGGCGAACTGATCGGCCTTTACGACTACGTCAACGTCAAACTCGACAAGACGGGCGGCTTGACGGAAGCGGTGCGGATGGTCCGCAAGGCCCACGAAAGCGGCTTCGGCGTGATGATCGGCTGCATGGTCGGCACGTCGCTGGCAATGGCCCCGGCCGTGCTCCTGGCGCAGACGGCGCAGTTTGTCGATCTCGACGGGCCGTTGCTTCTGGCCAAGGACCGCGAATGCGGCCTGCGTTATTCGGAAACGATGGTGTTTCCGCCGGAGTCCGAACTCTGGGGGTGACCCGGTATGGCGCCGAGGACCCGTGCGTCGTCTCGGGCATGCGATTCAGACAGGCCGATCACCAAACTGGAATTCACACTGACGGATTTCCCCCGCAGCTCTTGTCGGCAGACCGGAAAGTCCGGGCGCCGCCGGTCCCGAATGACATTCAAACGGATGACAACCCATTCTCGGTTTCGGCCTAATTCAATTAGCCCGCTAGCCTGATCGCGCTGGCAAAGCGTCGCCGGGTCGTTGTCGGGGCCGGTTGCCCGCCGCTTTCCATGGCCGCCTCGAGAAAGATGTCGGCGCAGGCCTCCCAGCTGTAGGCACGCGAGCGTTCAAGGGCGCATTGCCGATCGATCTTCAGCGCACCGAGGCAGGCCGTGCGCAGATCGTCGGAAATAACGCCGGCCTTTGTCCCGCCGATGACATCGAGCGGGCCGGGCTCGGGATAGGCAGCGACCGGCAGGCCGCAGGCCAGTGCCTCGATCAGGACGATGCCGAAGGTGTCGGTCTTGGACGGAAAGACGAAAACACCGGCCGCACAATAATAGCGCGCGAGGGCCTCGCCGGTCTGGGCGCCGGCAAAGTGCACGTCCGGATAGCGCCGCATCAGTTCCTTGAGCTGAGGCCCATCCCCGACCACGAGCTTGGATCCCGGCAGCGCGAGATCGAGAAACGCTTCGAGGTTCTTCTCCGGTGCAACCCGCGACACGGTGAGAAAGACCGGCCTCGGCAAATCGAGTGCGATCGGCTCGGTCGGCCGGAACTGACGGCGGTCGACGCCGCGGGTCCAGGTCACGAGCCTGTCGAACCCCCTCGCCTGCAGCTGCCGGCGCATGGACTCCGTCGGCACCAGGCAATGGGTCGCCGGCGCGTGGAAACGCCGCAGAAACCCGTAGGAGATGCTTTCGGGAATCGGCGCGCGCTTTTTCAGATATTCGGGAAACCGCGTGTGGAAACTCGTCGTGAACGGTCGTTGCATACGCAATGCGGCGCGGCGGGTGGCATGACCCACGGGGCCTTCGGTCGCGATGTGGATCGCCGTCGGCGCAAAATCCCGGATCGTCGCGGTCAGGCTGTCGACCGAGGCGAGTGCCAGGCGGATTTCCGGATAGGTCGGGCATGGCAGAGTGCGAAAATCCGCCGGGCTGACCACCTTGATGCTGTGGCCGCGGTCGCCAAGCTGGTCGCAAAGACTGGCCAGCGTGCGTACGACGCCGTTCACCTGGGGAGCCCAGGCGTCGGTGGCGATCAAAATCCGTTGCATGTTCAGGCAGCCTCGATCCGGCGCGGCTCGTCCACCTGTTCCATCGGGGCCGCCAGGCGGTAGGGCTTGGTCCGGACTTCGGCTAGGTCGGTCCAGCGGATCAGCTCGAACGACCCGTCATGGCGCTCGGCGATGGCGGTGCAGCTTTCCACCCAGTCGCCGGTGTTGACGTATTCGATGCCCGAATGGGTCGTCATCTGGGCGTGGTGGATATGGCCACAGATGACGCCGTCACAATCGTGCCTGGCGGCTTCGTCGGCCAGCGCCTTTTCGAAGGTGCCGATGAAGTTGACGGCGTTCTTGACCTTCATCTTCGCCCAGGCCGAAATCGACCAGTAGGGAAAGCCGAGCTTGCGGCGAGCGAAGTTGAAGACGACGTTGACGGCGATTGCCGCGTCGTAGGCCCAGTCGCCGAGATAGGCGAGCAGCCTGGCATTGCGCACCACGACATCGAACTCGTCGCCATGCATCACCAGGAAGCGGCGGCCGTCGGCCGTGACGTGGATATCGTTGCGCTTGACCTCGACGCCGCCGAAATGCCGACCGAGAAAACCGCGCAGGAACTCGTCGTGATTGCCCGGCACATAGACGATCTCGGCACCCTTGCGCGCCTTGCGCAGCAGCTTCTGAACCAAGTCGTTGTGGGACTGCGGCCAGTGCCAGGATCGCTTGAGCCGCCAGCCGTCGACGATATCACCGACGAGATAGATCTTTTCCGCGTCGTGGACCCTCAGGAAGTCGACGAGCATTTCGGCCTGCGCGGCCTTGGAACCCAGATGGACGTCGGACAGGAACAATGTCCTGAAGTGCCGCGTCGTGGTCAGCTTGTGCATGGTCGCCATCCCGTCTCGGGCCTTTCGCCAAACCCCTCTTGCACAAGGAGGAATGCCTGAGTCGCATTGCAGTCGTGTGACGCGCGAAGGTTGTCGTGGTGGTTTGGCGCGGGACTTGCTTTGCGGGGAAGACGTCGCGGGTTCGCTCTGACGCTTCGGTTGTCTGCCAAGGGCAATGCGTTAGAAGCAGGGTTTGATCGGCGCCCCATCGTTCGGCCGAGGCGCGGCCCGATCGAGCGCCGACAAATGCCTGCGTCCAGCGAAGAGGGAACCCGCCATGTCCGAGACCGAAGCCGCAGACGAACGGCCCTCGACGGGCGATCTCGACGAGCAGGCGCTGTTCTATCACCGCTATCCCAAGCACGGAAAACTGGCGATCCAGGCGATCAAACCGCTGGGCAACCAACGCGATCTGGCGCTCGCCTATTCGCCGGGAGTCGCCGCGCCGTGCCTCGCCATCGCCGCAGATCCGTCTAAGGCCGCGATCTATACCAGCCGAGCCAATCTCGTCGCCGTCGTCTCGAACGGCACGGCGGTCCTTGGCCTCGGCAATATTGGCCCCCTCGCCTCAAAGCCGGTGATGGAGGGCAAGGCGGTTCTCTTCAAGAAATTTGCCGACATCGACGTCTTCGACATCGAGATCGATGCCAACGAAATCGACCATATCTGCGAGGTCGTCGCCGCACTGGAGCCGACCTTCGGCGGCATCAACCTGGAGGACATCAAGGCGCCCGAATGCTTCGAGGTCGAGGAACGCCTGCGCCAGCAGATGGCGATCCCGGTCTTCCACGACGACCAGCACGGCACGGCGATCATCGTCGCCGCGGCGATCCGTAATGGCCTGATGCTGGCAGGCAAAACGCTGGAGGACGTCAAAATCGTCACCTCGGGTGCCGGCGCGGCGGCGCTCGCGTGCCTCAATCTCCTCGTCGAGCTCGGTGCCAAACGCGAGAATATCACCTGCACGGACATCGACGGCGTCGTTTACGAAGGCCGCGACAGCCATATGGACCGCTGGATGGCGATCTATGCCAGGACGACCGAGAAGCGCACGCTGGAAGAGGCGATCGAGGGGGCAGACATCTTCCTCGGCCTTTCGGCCGGCGGCGTCCTCAAGCCCGATTACCTCAAGGCCATGGCCGACAAGCCGATGATCATGGCGCTCGCCAATCCGACGCCGGAGATCATGCCGGATCTCACGAAAAACGTGCGCCCCGACGCGATGATCTGTACCGGTCGCTCGGACTTCCCCAACCAGGTCAACAACGTCCTGTGCTTTCCCTACATCTTCCGTGGCGCACTCGATTGCGGGGCGACTGGCATCACCGAAAGCATGAAAAAGGCTGCCGTCGATGCGATCGCCGCGCTCGCCCGCGAGGAGGTCTCGGAGGTGGCGGCCAAGGCCTATGGTTCCGAAACGCCGATCTTCGGCCCCGACTACCTGATCCCCGCCCCCTTCGACCCACGGTTGATCCTGAAGATCGCCCCGGCCGTCGCCAAGGCCGCGGAAAAGGCCGGCGTCGCGACCCGGCCGATCACCGACATGGAGGCCTATCTCGACCGGCTCAACCGCTTCGTCTTTCGTTCCGGCCTGATCATGAAGCCGGTCTTCCAGATCGCCGCGAACTCGGGCAAGCGGGTGATCTTCTCCGACGGCGAGGACGAGCGGGTGCTGCGCGCGACCCAGGTTCTTCTGGAGGAAAAGCTTTGCGTGCCGATCCTGATCGGCCGCCCGAGCGTCATCACCGCGCGTCTCGAACGCTACGGCCTGCGCATTCGGCCCGGCGACGACTTCGAGGTGGTGAACCCCGAGGACGACCCGCGCTACCGCGACTTCGTCGATTTCTACTTCGACAAGGTCGGCCGCAAGGGCGTGAACCCCGACACCGCCCGCACCATCGTGCGCACCAATACGACAGTCATCGCCGCCGTGTCGGTGGCGCGCGGCGAGGCCGACGCGATGATCTGCGGATTGGAAGGCCAGTTCCCACACCACGTGCGCGACATCAGCCAGGTGATCGGCCAGCGCGACGGCATCAAGCGCTTCGCGGCGCTGAGCCTTCTGATCTCGCAGCAGGGGACGAAGTTCTTCATGGACACCTACGTCCAGCGCGATCCGTCTGCCGAAGAACTCGCCGAAATGACCCTGCTCGGTGCCGACGAAATTCGCCTGTTCGGAATCGAGCCGAAATGCGCCCTCGTGTCGCATTCCAATTTCGGCAGTGACGACACCGAGGCGACCCGCAATCTTCGCGCCGCGCTGAAGCTGCTGAAGGAGCGCGCGCCGAACCTGGAGGTCGACGGCGAGATGCACGGTGACGCAGCGCTCAACGAGACGATTCGCCAGCGCACCATGCCCGATTCGACGCTCACCGGTGAGGCCAACCTTCTGGTTTTTCCGGGCATCGACGCAGCCAACATCACGCTGAATGTCGTGAAAGCCATGACCGACGCCCTGCATGTCGGCCCAATGCTTCTCGGCCCCGCTTCTCCCGCGCACATCGTAACGCCCTCCGTCACCTCGCGCGGCATCGTCAACATGGCCGCGATCGCGACGGCGCAAACGGTGAACCGGGAGGCTGACAGCCGCGGGACACGCAGCGACGGGCTTTAACGGCGGCACAGCGCGTCGAAGACCGCAAGAACCGACTTGTGAATGCGAGAGTCGCTGTCCGAATTTTCCGACGAGGCACTACACCACGCATTCATCCTCGGCGCCTCTCCCGAGGATGAATGCGTGTCGGTGATCAGCCGCCGAGGCGGGCGACCGCGCTCGCCCTGCCAATCAGCGGCAGCAGGCCGGCGAGTTCGGGGCCGTGGTCGAGGCCGGTGAGTGCGAGACGGAGCGGCGTGAAAAGGGATTTACCCTTGCGGCCGGTCTCGGACTTCAGAACCCCGGTCCATTGCTTCCAGCTCGTTTCATCGAGCTCTGCCTCAGGCAAAAGCTCGGCTGCGCGTGCCGTGAAGGCGCGGTCGTCGTCGCAGATATCCGCCGTTTCGGGCAAGTCTCCGAAAACGATGGCGTTCCATTCGGCCGCGTCGGAGACCCTTTCGCAATTCGCCCGCACCGCCATCCAGAAGGCCTCCGCATTGTTCGCCGGCACCCCCATCGCCTTCAACCGCTCGGCGGCGTCGACATAGGGCATCGCGTGGACGAGGTCCTGGTTGAGGCGCGTCAGTTCGGCCGGGTCGAACTTCGAAGCCGACGGCGAGACGTTCTCGAAGCGCACGCGTTCGGCGAGCGAGTCGAGGCTCGGCAAGGCCTCGATCGCACCGGAAAGGCCGACCAACACGGCGAGCGAGGCGACGGGCATGGGCTCGAAGCCGTCCTCGCGCAGCGACTTCAGCGACAAGGCGCCCGAGCGCTTCGACAATCCGTCACCGTCGATCGTGGTCAGGAGGTTGTGGTGGCCGAAGGCCGGGACGGTGAGCCCCAATGCCTCGAATATGGCGATCTGAACGCCGGTGTTGGTGACATGGTCGTCGCCCCGGATGACGTGGGTGACGCTCGTGTCCCCGTCGTCGACGATCGAAGGCAGCGTGTAGAGATAGCTGCCGTCCTCGCGGATCAGAACGGGATCGGAAAGCGAGCCGAGATCGACGGTCTGCGTCCCGCGCACGAGGTCTTCCCAGTGGACCTCGGTTCGTTTGGTCGCAAACGGATCGCCGTCATGGTTCGGCAACAGGAAGCGCCAATGCGGCGTGCGCCCCTCGGCCTCGAGCGCCATCCGCTCCTCTTCCGTCAGCTTCAGCGCCTCGCGTCCGTAGATCGGCGGCAGATTGCGCGCGGCGAGCCGCTTGCGTTTGCGGTCGAGCTCGTCGGCGGTCTCATAACAGGGGTAGAGGAGCTTTGCCCGCTTCAGCCGTTCGGTCGCTGCGGCATAGAGGTCGAAGCGGTCCGACTGGCGGATTACGGTGTCGGGCCGGATGCCGATCCAAGCGAGATCGGCCTCGATCGCGTCGGCGTATTCGCGAGTCGAGCGCGCCGCATCGGTGTCGTCGAAGCGAAGAATGAACCGGCCGCCCCTACGCTGGGCGAAGAGCCAGTTGAACAGCGCCGGGCGGAGATTGCCGATGTGCAGATAGCCGGTGGGCGACGGGGCGAAGCGAACGTTGACGGTCATGGTGTCGACCTAAGGCCTCGCCGCTGTGCTGGCAATGTGGCCGCTGCGATGGGCCGGGCGACGCCTGGTCTCGTTCCTGCTGCGCCCTGTCACGTGAACGTTCACTCCCCGATCGCAGCTTTCCCCGCTCACGGTCGGTCCGCCGACGGATCGACCCTGTCGACGGCACGGTCCGCGCCCGGAATCGCCTCCAGCTCGCTCGCCGATGCCCGCATCGCGAAGCGTCGGGCAAAGAGCGTCATGATCACGGTCATCACCACGCAGTAGAGCGCCATGGCGTCGATCTGCAGGAGATAGGAGACATCCGCGTCGATTAGCACGCCGGTTATGCCGGGACCGAGAGCCGAGGCAAGCACCATCAGCGCGACGATCACCGATCGGATCTCACCAAGGTGCTTCGTCCCGTAAAGTTCGGGCCAGAGCGCGCCCAGCAGCGTCGAGGACAGCCCGTTCGAAACACCGAGGAAGACCATGAAGACGAAGATCGAGGCCGGTACGGCAAAGTTCGCGGCGACGAGGCAGGCGATCGTCAGCGGCACCAGCAGTGACGGCAACAGGCGCACCGCGGAGAACCGATCGATCAGCCAGCCGCAGACCAGCGAGAAGACCACTGTCGTCGCCGACATGACGACGAAGCCGGAGGCGAAGAGATGTAGCGGCCAGCCGCGCAGTTCGGTGAGATAGACCTGGTGGAAGAACAGCGTCGTGCCGATGAAAGGTGGCGCCATGACGCTGCCGACGACCAGCCAGAAAGTCGGACTGGCGATCACCTGGCGCATCGTCCAGTCCGACACGTCGACGATCTTCGTGCCCGGCGGCTCCGAGCGCGGATCGCGCGGGACGCGAGTCGACAGGACGATCGTCGGCAGCGCCACGAGGACGAGGAACACGCCGCCCGCCACCCAGGTGCCGCGCCAGCCGAGCATGGCCGCCGCACCGACGAAGACCAGCGGAAACAGTGCCGTGCCGGCGTGATTGCCGAGCGTCACCAGCGCCATCGCCCGACCGCGATTGGCGGCGAACCAGCGACCGGTCGCCGTCATCGAGATCTCGGTCATCATCCCCTGCCCGAACAGCCGCAGGAGATAGATGGTGAGGACGAGCAGCGGCAAGCTGGAAGCGAAGGCCATGGCGAGCGTGGCGGCGGCGAGGCACAGGATCGTGCCGGTCGAAATGCGCGCGACGGAGTAGCGGTCGAGCAGCCAGCCGAGAAAGGGCAGCGTCGCGGCGCTGGCGAGTGTCGCAGCCATGTAGAGAAGGCCGAACTGGCCATTCGACAGATCGTATTCGCGGCGGATGTCGCCGTTCGACAGCGCGATGTAGAAAGTCTGGCCGAAGGACGAGAAGAAGCACAGCAGAAAACCGCCGCCCAGCCAGCGGGCATTGCGACCGATGAAGGCAAGGAAGGGCATGGGATCGATCCGGTCGAAGGTGATGGAAATCGCCGCTAAAATGGACGATGCGTCAGCCCTGAAGCCTGATCGGCGTGCCGGTGGCAAGGAGCCAGGCCAACAGCAGCAAGCCAATCGTCACGAAAACCGCGCAGAGAACCAGTTGCCGCTTGGCATAGCGTCGTTCGGGCTCGAAATCATTGCCGAAGGCGCCCGGTTTCATGGCACGGAAATAGTCTTTGAACTGGAAGCTCGGCACATGCCCCGTGCCCTTCAAGATGCGCTGCATCACCAGAAAATATCGAAGCAGAAACAGCGTGCCGACCGCAATTGCGGCGGCGGCGATCGAATCGAGCGGCGGAACTTCGAGCATCGCGTCGCGTCAGGCCCCGTCGCGAAAACGGTTGGTGATCGGATAGCGCCGATCGCGGCCGAAATTCTTGCGCGTCACCTTCACGCCCGGCGCGGCCTGCCGGCGCTTGTATTCGGCGATGTAGAGAAGCTTCTCGATATGCGCGACGATCTCGCGATCGAAACCCTGCGCCACCAGTTCGTCGACACCGCCATCGTGCTCGACGAGGTGCTGGAGGATCGCATCCAGAACCTCGTAGGGTGGAAGCGAATCCTCGTCCTTCTGGTCCTCGCGCAATTCGGCCGATGGCGGCTTCTCGATGATGCGCAGCGGCACGACCTCGCCATGGGGGCCGAGGCAGCCGGCTGGGCGATGTTCGTTGCGCCAGCGGGCGAGCTTGAAGACCTCGGTCTTGTAGAGGTCCTTGATCGGGTTGAAGCCGCCGTTCATGTCGCCGTAGAGCGTCGCATAGCCGACGCTCATCTCGCTCTTGTTGCCGGTGGTGACGACCATGGCGCCGAACTTGTTGGAGACCGCCATCAAGATCGTCCCGCGGGTGCGGCTTTGCAGGTTCTCCTCGGCAATGCCGGGCGTCAGTCCTTTGAAAAGGCCGCTGAGCGCGGTGGTAAAGCCTTCGACCGGTTCGGCGATCGGCACGATGTCGTAGCGCACGCCGAGCGCCTTGGCGCAGGCCGCGGCATCTTCCAGCGAAGTCTCGGCGGTATAGCGATAAGGCAGCATGATGCAGTGGACGCGATCCGCGCCGAGCGCGTCGACGGCCAGCGCCGCGACGATCGCCGAATCGATGCCGCCGGACAGGCCGAGAACGACCGACTTGAAGCCGTTCTTGTCGACGTAATCCTTGAGGCCTAGCACGCAGGCGCGCCATACAGCCTCTTCGACGTCCGGCGTCGCGACCGTCTCGCCGCTCGTGCAGACCAGGGCTCCATCCTTGCGCGCCCAGTCGGAGATGAAAATTCCAGTCTCGAACTGCGGCAACTGAAAGGCGAGCGAGCGGTCGGCACCAAAGGCAAAACTCGCGCCGTCGAAGACCAGTTCGTCCTGGCCGCCGACCTCGTTGGCGTAGACCAAGGAAAGATTGGTTTCGATCACCTGGCGCAGCGCGACTTGATGGCGCACGTCCAGCTTGCCGCGATAGAAGGGCGAGCCATTGGGCACGAGCAGGATTTCGGCGCCCGATTCGGCCAGTGTCTCGCAGACACCGAGATCGCCCCAGATGTCCTCGCAGACCGGAATGCCGAGCCGAAAGCCGCGAAAACCGACCGGCCCCGGCATGGCGCCGCGATCGAAGACGCGCTTTTCGTCGAACTCACCATAGTTCGGCAGGTCGACTTTGGAACGCCAGGTCTGGATGCGGCCGGCGTCGAGCACGGCGACCGAGTTGAACAACCCATCCTTGTTTCGCAGGGGCGAACCGATAATAACGCCTGGGCCGCCGTCGCCGGTCTCTTTCGCAAGCTCTTCGACGGCTGCCATGCAGGCTTCGACGAAGGCCCGCTTCAGGACGAGGTCCTCGGGCGGATAGCCGGAAATGAAAAGTTCGGTAAAAAGGAGGAGATCGACGCCCTTTTCCGCGGCTTCACGCCTTGCCTTGCGGGCCATGGCCAGATTGCCGGCGACGTCTCCAACGATCGGGTTCAACTGCGCGACGGCCAGGCGAAGCGTCTCGGATGCAGAGCTCACGATCGAAAGGCTCCCTCAGCGGACATCATCGAACGGTCCTCTCGCAATTTCATCGCCGGGCCTTTCGGGAATTTCATTTCGTCACGCGGCATAATTCACTGTGACATTCGTCCACGGGCCTCATATCAAGCCCCGCGGGGCGACGCGACCCTGCTTTTCACCATGTCTGATATGTCCGGAGCGACGCCGTGGCGATGACCGACCTCAAGAATGCCGCAACCCGCTGGTTCGGCCGTTCGCTCGACAAGCTGAAGTCCACGGAAAAGCACGTTCTCGAAAGCGCCCACAATCGCACCCCGATCGCACGCAACACCAATGACGGCTTCAATGCCCAATCCTCGTTGGGCGACCGTGTCGCCGACCGGATCGCGGAAATCGGTGGCTCCTGGGCGTTTATCGGCGGTTTTTTCGGTTTTCTGGCGATGTGGGTAGTCCTCAACACCGTTTTGCTCACCCGGGAGGCTTTCGATCCTTACCCTTTCATCTTTCTCAACCTGGTCCTGTCGATGGTGGCAGCGGTCCAGGCGCCGGTGATCATGATGTCGCAGAACCGTTCGGCCAAGCGTGATCGCATCGAGGCCAGCCACGACTACGAGGTGAACCTGAAGGCCGAGATCGAGATCATGGCGCTGCATGACAAGGTGGACGCGCTGCGGACCCTCGAAATTGCCGAAATCGCCGGGATCCTGACGCAGATCGTCGAGCGGCTCGAACGCCTGGAGACCGTTGGCCTGCGCCCCGGAATTGCGGCCGCCGAAAACCCGGACCGAGACGTGCCGTGAGTGGCCTCGTCGGCTTGCTGTCGACCTATGGTCTCGCCGGCATCTTCCTCGGCTGCCTTGCCGAAGGAGAGACATTTGCCATGAGCGCCGGCCTCCTGGCGCATCAGCATGTCTTCTCGCTCATGCCGGCGCTGGCCACGGTCTTTGCCGGCGCCTTCCTCGGCGATCTCTGCTTCTTCCTGGCCGGGCGAAAGCTGTCGCATACACGCCTCGTCGAAAAGATGACCGGCCACCGGGCCTTCGACCGGGCCCGCGACCTTATCGCCCGGCATCCCGTGATGTTCATCCTGACCAACCGTTTCGTCTACGGCATTCGTACCGTCGGCGGGCTGGCAGCCGGCATGTCCGGCGTATCGATGATCCTGTTCATGGTGCTCAACGCGATCTCGGCGGCCATCTGGACCAGCCTCTTCGTCGGCATCGGCTGGGTGTTCGGTCTTGCGGCCTGGCAGGTCATGGGCCATCTCTTCGAGACACACAAAGGGTTCGTCGTCGTGAGCCTCATCCTTCTGGTTCTCGTCTCCGTTGCCGTGGCGATCGTCGTGCATCGAAAGCGTAAACGCAGGGCAACGGCCTTAGGGGGCTAAGCTTCGCAAGCCGCAGATTTATCGAATGGCGCTTTTTTGCGCCGCAAAACTCTGGCAGAAGCGCGGCCAAATCCATCGATGACCGGAAGGCCGTGCACGCGGCGGCCGAAACGATCCGAATGCGCGGAGCACCAGTGTACGAAATTCTTCACCTCATCTCCGAGTTCGGGCCGGTCATCGTCATGGTCGGCACCTTCTTCGAGGGCGAGGTCTTCGCGATAATCGGCGGTTTTCTTGCCTATCGCGGCTCATATCCGTTTCAAATGATGATCGCGCTCGCCTTCGTCGGCTCGTTCATCGGCGATTTGTCGGTGTTCCTGTTCGCGCGATACTCGTCGAACCATCGCTGGGTGAAGAGCTGGCGGCAGCGTCAGAAATTCGCTCGGGCGCTGCAACTGGTCGAGAAGTACCAGGCCTATTTCGTCATCGTGAACCGTTACATCTACGGGCTGCGCATGCCCGGACTGATCGCGCTTGGCCTTTCACGCATATCGGTCCTGCGCTTTCTGGTGCTGAACCTCTTCGGCGCCGCGCTCTGGGCCGGTATCTTCACCACGATCGGCTACGTGTTCGGCTATTCGATCTGGCAGGTCTTCGACAAGCTTGCGTTCATGGAGCGCGGAGTCGGCATCGCGCTCGGCGTAATCGGTGTCGCCATCGCCGCCTTCTTCGGCTGGCGCCAGTGGGGTCCGTTGCTTGCGCAGCGTTTTCGCAAGGACGATCCCGACAGGCCGCCGAGGACTTCCGAAGAGGAAAAACAGACGACCGAGGCCGGGACGGTGGCCAAGACGGGGACCATCCCCCAATCGGTGAACAAAGCTGGGGACGTCGGCCCCGACCATGTCTCTGTCAAATCCCGATCGACGCCTCGCCGCGATCGAGAATCAGCGGAATGATCAGATCCTCCTCGTCGGCCAGATGACGCGTCAGGCGCTTTAAAAGCCGCTCGCTGGCTTCGCCGTAAACGTCCGCGGCGCGCAGTTCCGCATCACTCGGTATCGGCTGGCTGACCGGACGGGCGACGCTCAGAAGGCCGCTCGCACCATCTGCAACCGCGACGAGGTCGTGGTGGATCAGATGATGATCGCCGTCGAGGAGATCGAAGCCCCGTGCGAGCTTCGGTTCGGCGCGCTGGAACACCGGAAAATAATGATCGTCCTCGATCTGGTGGTGGTGCTCCAGTTGCTGGAGGAAAAACTGCAGTCGCGGCGCGAACCAATGCCTGAAGCCGTCGAGATCGACTGTCCCCTCGCGATATTGCGAAAGCGCTCCTGCGAGTTGGCCACCAAGCTCGCGGAACATGTCGTGCCGCGACAGCCAGAATGTTGCCGTCGCGCCAAGATTGGCATGGTCCTGCCAGTCCTCGCGCGGATAGCGTTTCAGGAGTGCGCTCAGGTCGGCGGGCAGGCCGTCTCGTGTATCGAGGTCCGATGGTTCGGGCATGTAAGGATCTTTCATGTCTTCGGCGCAGAGCGTTCGCCGTCAGCGAAAGGCGAAGGCTTCCATCGACAGAACGCCGAAATCCCGGCTGGCATGAAGCTTCGTTGCCGCAGCGCCCTCGCCCGCCGCGCCCATCGCCACATAGAGCGGCATGAGGTGTTCGTCGGTCGGATGGTTTTCCCGAGCGTAAGGCGCGGCTTCACGATAATCGACCAACGCCGGGTAATCGCCGGCGACGATCTTCTGGCTCATCCAGTCGGCGAAATCCGTGACCCAGGTCGGCGTCGCGGCGTCGCGCTCGCCGCCGCGCATGCGGCCGAAGGCCTCGCGCAGATTGTGGGTGAAGGAGCCCGAGCCGACGACCAGCACGTTGCGGTCGCGCAGGAAAGCCAGCGCTTCGCCGAGCTTCAAGTGATGCGCAGGCCCAGCGCCGGGATCGACAGAAACCTGGACGACCGGAATGTCCGCGGCGGGAAAGGCCAGCATCAGTGGCACCCAGGTACCATGGTCGAAGCCGCGATGGTCGATGATCTGCGCCGAAAGGCCGGCGGCCGCGACGTGAGCGCGAATGTCCTGCGCCAGCGCCGGATCGCCGGGTGCCGGATAGCGCATCTCGTAAAGCCTCGGATCGAAGCCGCCGAAATCGTGAATGGTCTCGGGCGCGGCATCGCCGGAGATCAGCACCCTGCCCTCGCCCTCGAAATGTGCGCTCGCGACGACGATCGCATCCGGCCGTTCGATCTCGCCGGCAAGCTTGCGCAGGAAGGCCGTCGCTTCGATCTCGGCGATTGCGATGTCGGGTGACCCGTGGGAAATGAAGAGGGTCGGCTGGGGGATCATGGCGCTCGAACTCCGTTGCGTTTCCCCAGAAGATAACGATGGTTGCGCCACATCGTCAGTCGCCCGCGTTCCGACAGATCGTTCACCGAAACATGCGCGTGGGCGAAACTTGCGAACGAAAAAGACCCGCGCAACCGATCCGGCCGCACGGGTCTCCGGTTCGTAGACGAGCCTGCCCGTCAGGCGAAAGCGGCTCGGTTCGTTGGCGCGGCGGCCTGGTCCTTCTTCAGCAGTTCGGCGATCAGGAAGGCCAGCTCCAGCGCCTGATTGGCATTGAGACGCGGGTCGCAATGGGTGTGATAGCGGTCGGACAAATCCTCCGCCAATACGGCCCGCGCGCCGCCGGTGCATTCGGTGACGTCCTTGCCGGTCATCTCGATGTGGATGCCGCCCGGATGCGTGCCCTCGGCGCGATGAACGTCGAAGAAGACCTGGACCTCGGCGAGGATGCGGTCGAAGGGCCGCGTCTTGTAATGATTGAGCGTAATCGTGTTGCCGTGCATCGGGTCGCAGGACCAGACGACCTTGCGACCCTCCCTCTTTACGGCCTGCACCAGCTTCGGCAAATGGCTCTCGACCTTTTCGTGGCCGAAGCGGGTGATCAGCGTCAGCCTGCCCGGAATGTTCTCCGGGTTCAGCGCGTCGATCAGGCGCAAGAGCGCGTCGGGCTCCAGCGACGGTCCGCATTTGAGGCCGATCGGGTTCTGGATCCCGCGGCAGAATTCGACATGCGCATGATCCTCGTGGCGGGTACGATCGCCGATCCAGATCATATGGCCCGAGGTCGCGTACCATTTGCCGGACGTCGAATCGACGCGGGTCATCGCCTCTTCGTAGCCCAGAAGCAGCGCCTCGTGGCTGGTGAAGAAATCCGTTTCGCGCAGCGAGGGATGGCTTTCGGCGTCGATGCCGATCGCCCGCATGAAGTTCATCGTCTCGGAGATCCGGTCAGCCAACTGCCGGTAGCGCTCGGCTTCCGGGCTGTCGTCGACAAAACCCAGCATCCACTGATGGACGTTGTCCAGATTGGCGTAGCCACCCTGGGCAAAGGCGCGCAGGAGATTCAGCGTTGCAGCCGACTGCCGGTAGGCCATGATCTGGCGTTCCGGATTCGGGATACGCGCGCCCTCTTCGAACTCGATGCCGTTGACGATATCGCCGCGATAGGACGGCAGCGTGACGCCGTCCTTGGTCTCGAAGCCAGAGGAGCGCGGCTTGGCGAACTGGCCGGCGATGCGGCCGATCTTCACCACCGGCTGCGAACCGGCATAAGTCAAAACGACGGCCATCTGGAGAAAAGCACGAAAAAAGTCGCGGATGTTGTCGGCGCCGTGCTCGGCGAAGCTCTCGGCGCAATCGCCGCCCTGCAGCAGGAACGAACGACCCTCGGCCACCTCGGCGAGCAACTTCGTCAGCTTGCGCGCCTCACCGGCAAAAACCAGTGGCGGATAGCTCGCAAGGCGCTTCTCCGTCTCGGCAAGCGCCGTCGGATCGGGATAATCCGGCACTTGCTCGATCGGAAGATTGCGCCAGCTCGACGGGGTCCAGTTCTTTGCCATCACTTGTCCGTCCGACCGGTTCATGCGCCCGGCCGCCTCTCGTCTTCGTCGCGTGATCGATTGCGGAAGCGCCGGCCTGCAGTGACCGACGCCTCATGCGCGGCGTTTAAGCACTTTGTGCATGCTTTGTCATCTTCGGAGCGCGATTTGCGACGTCAGAGGCGGCGATCACCGTGCCCGATCGTCCTTCAGTCCGGCGCAACGAAACTGGCCCCGCGTTCCGTCACGAGCCCGTCGAAGAACACCGCCTCGCCATTTTCAAGCGCCACCGGCCGCGGATAGCGCGGTGCCATGCGGTCGCAGAGGATGTCCGTCTCGAACCCTTGCGTCTCCGTGACGAAGCGGCGCGTGCCGTCGTCGCCATAAAGCATGCGAAAGCCCTGCATCACCGCATCGAGATAGCTCTGGAGGATCGCCGACCGGGCCTCCTGCGCGTTCGGCGTGCCGCGGAATGCTTCGTAGATGTGGATCGGCACGTCGCCGACCGGCGGGTTCTCGATGTGAAGGCGCGTCAGATCGACGATGCGGCGGTCGTAGCCGGCCTCGCGCTCGTCTACGGAGGGTAGATGGTCGGCGTGGTCGTAGACGACGACACCTTCGATCGAATGCCCCTCGGCGCGCTCGACCGACAAAACCGCTGAATCCTCGTTTTCCGTGCGCGGTAGCCAGAGCCGGCGCCAGCCCTCGACCCGTGCCCGGCGGATGCCGAGGAATTTGGTCCTGAGGGTGCGCTTGTTGACCAGCGATCCGTAGCCGAAATAGGCGACGACACGGCCGTTCCTCGCCAGATCGATGAGGTCGGGGTGATCATCGTGAATGTCCATGAAGCTGGCTTTAGAGCATCGACACCCGACGTTCCAATGGCCCGCCAAGAAAATTCACGGTCCCGTCATCTTCAGGTCACGACTTCGCCGCGCGGTGCATTGCACAAAGGCGGTAGACAAAGCATCGAACGAAGCGGAAATCTTCGCTTGGCGTCGACGTTCCGATACCCCCGCGAAGGCGCTCACCTTCGAACCCATCGAGGAAGCATGGCAGCCGGACGATCTCACTCGATGGACACACGGACGGCTCAAAGGCCGGTGGGACAAAGCCCTGCCGTCTTGCGCCGCGACATCGATATCACGACGCAGGACGGCGTCGTGCTGCCGGGCACGCTTTTTACGCGCCATCCCAACCGGGCGGGCGCCCCGGCGAGCGATCCGCAAAGGCCCGCGGTTCTCGTTTCGGCCGCAGCGGCAGTGGAGCGGCGCTTTTACCGTTCGTTTGCCGAGCACCTCATCGAGCGCGGCGCCCGCATGGTGCTGACCTACGACTATCGCGGCATCGGCCCATCGGCGCGGTCGACCCAAGCGCGCAGCTTCCGGATGAAGCAATGGGGCACGCTGGATTTCCCGGCCGCCCTTGCTTTGCTCGAAGCCGAAGCAGGGTCGGGGCCGGTCGTTGCCGTCGGTCACTCCTTCGGCGGCATCGCGCTGGGCCTCAGCGGCGTCTCGCATAACATCGCGCGGGCGGTGATGGTGGCGAGCCTCAATGGCTGGTATCGCCGCACGGCCGAACCGCTGTCGGTGTTCCTGCGAATGAATCTCGTCGGGGTGCCCCTTGCGCGCCTGACCGGCCACATCCCGCGAGCCATCGGCTTCGGCACCGAGCTTGCCGGCCCGATCTTCGTCGATTGGGCGCGCTGGTGCCGGCACCGCGACTATCTGTTCTCCGACCCGACCGTGCCGGAATCGAAGCGCTTTGCCGACGTGCGGCTGCCACTCCTCTCGATCGGGCTCGACGACGATCCGTGGGGCACGCCGGCGGCCGTCGGCGCACTGCTCGAACGGTTCGAGAATGCCGAGCTCGCAGAGATCTTCATGACGGCGAAGCAGGCGGGGCGGGGCGTCGGCCACACCGGCTTTTTCCGCCGTGAGATGCGCGACACGCTGTGGCCGGCGGCGGTGCCCTTCCTGCTCGACGGCATCCTGCCGCAGAACGCTCTGTCAAAAGCCGCCTGACGCCGGGTGGCACCGCCTGGTCGGCGACATCTCTCTGCGAGCTCCCGTCTCCCGAAGCCCTTGCACCCTATACTAGGATGCGGCGAGGGAAACCGATCCGCGTCCTTGGTCAGCTCGCGCGGCACTTGAGCGAAAGGAAGGCGCGATGAGTCCTCATCGGCGCATTCCCGTATCAGTTGAACGTCAGCGGAACGATCTTGCCGTTCTCGATGGTGATCGCCCGATCCATGCGGCCGGCCAGTTCGTGGTTATGCGTCGCAATCAGCGCCGCGACGCCGGACTGGCGCACCAGCGACGTCAGAGCGTCGAAGACGTAGCCCGAGGTCGTCGGATCGAGATTGCCCGTCGGCTCGTCCGCCAGAAGCAGACGCGGCGCATTGGCGACGGCACGGGCGATGGCGACACGCTGTTGCTCGCCGCCAGACAGCTCGGCGGGGCGGTGCTCTGCGCGCTTGCCAATGCGCATGTAGTCGAGAAGGTCGCGGGCTCTTGCGGCGGCGGCCTTCCGGTCCTGCCCGAGAATCATCTGCGGCAGCATGACGTTTTCGAGCGCCGAGAACTCCGGCAAGAGATGGTGGAACTGGTAGACGAAGCCGATGGCGCGGCGACGCATTTCGGTGCGGCGCGGATCGCCCAGCGTGCCACAGGCTTCCCCGGCCACATAGACCTCGCCTTCGTTCGGACGGTCAAGCAGACCGGCGATGTGCAGGAGCGTCGACTTGCCGGCGCCCGACGGCGCGACCAGCGCCACCATCTCGCCGGCGGCGATGCCGAGCTCGGCCCCCTCTAGGATGGTCAGCCGGTTCTCGCCCTGGACGTAGTAGCGCTCGACCTTGTCGAGACGCAGTGCGAAATCCTCCGCCATCATTCGTACCTCAAGGCTTCGACGGGATCGAGGCGCGAGGCCTGCCAGGACGGCAGGATGGTCGCCAGGAAGGAAAGGCCGACGGCCATCGCAACCACGAGCGCCACTTCCGAAAAGTCGATTTCGGCGGGAAGCTGGCTCAGGAAATAGAATTCCGGATTGAACAGGATGGTGCCCGTCAACCAGGAGAAGAACTGCCGGATACCCTCGATATTGAGGCAGAACAGCGTGCCGAGGATCAGGCCCGCGAGCGTGCCGGCGAGGCCGATCGAGGCGCCGGTGATCAGGAAGACGCGCATCACAGCGCCCTTGGTCGCGCCCATGGTTCTGAGAATGGCGATGTCGCTGCCTTTGTCCTTCACCAGCATGAACAGGCCGGAGATGATGTTCAACGCCGCGACGAGGATGATCAGCGTCAGGATGATGAACATCACGTTGCGCTCGACCTCCAGTGCCGAAAAGAAGGATTCGTTCTGGGTCTGCCAGGTGACCGTGTAGTTCGACCGGTTCGCGGCCGCCTCGATCTGCGGCTGCAGCGCCTTCACCTTGTCGGGGTCGTCGACGAAGACCTCGATCGACTGGACCTGGTCCTCGGAGTTGAAGAACAGCTGGGCCTGGCTGAGTGGCATGTAGACGTATGCCGCGTCGTATTCCGACAGGCCGATCTCGAAGATCGCCCGCACCGGATAGGCCTTGACCCGCGGCGTGGTGCCGAGCGGCGTCACGTCGCCATTCGGCGAGATGAGGGTGATGCTGTCGCCGAGCCGCAATCCCAGGGACTCGGCCAGGCGGCTGCCGATGGCGACGCCATCCTCGTCGTCGAAGCCCTCGAGCGTGCCCTGCTTGATGTTCGAGGAGATCGGCGTCAGCTTTGCAAGATCGCCGCCGCGCACGCCCTTGACCAAGGCGCCGGTGCTCGACTGCGTCAGGCCGGAGGCCAGCACTTGGCCCTGCACGAGCGGCATCGCATAGGCGACGCCCGGCACCGTGTCGAGCCTCTTGGTGATGTCCGCGAAATCGGTCATCGGGCTGTCCATCGGATACATGATGACGTGACCGTTGACGCCGAGAATGCGCGACAGGAGCTCGCCGCGAAAGCCGTTCATCACCGACATGACGATGATCAGCGCGGCGACACCCAGCATGATGCCCACGAAAGAGAAGCCGGCGATGACCGAAACGCCGGCATCGCGGCGGCGCGAGCGCAGATAGCGTCCCGCGATCAGCCATTCGAAGCGCGAGAACGGACGCGTCGAGGTCTTGCCGTCAGGCACCGCATTCGCCGTCAAGGCCATGTCGCTCAAGCTTTGGCTCCCTTGATGCGTTCGACGACTGTGTCGAGACCCACCTCATGGCGCTCGCCGCTTGCGCGCAGCTTGATTTCCGCTTGGCCGGACTTGGCACCGCGTGGACCGACGATGACCTGCACCGGCAGGCCGATCAGGTCCATGCCGGCGAACTTGGCGCCGGCACGGGTGTCCCGGTCGTCGTAGAGGACGTCGACGCCGGCGGCGGTCAGCCTGGCGTAAAGGTCCTCACAAGCCGGGTCGCAATCGCCGTCGCCGGGTTTCATGTTGACCAGGCCGACATCGAAGGGCGCGACCGAGGCCGGCCAGATGATACCGTTCTCGTCGTGGCTCGCCTCGATGATCGCCGCCAGGAGCCGGCTCGGGCCGATACCGTAGGAGCCCATGTGGACCGGGGTATCCTTGCCGTCGGGCCCGGTCACGACGGCCTTCATCGGCTCGGAATACTTCGTGCCGAAATAGAAGATATGGCCGACCTCGATGCCGCGAGCGGCAACCTTGTCGTCTTCCGGCAGTCCATCCCAGGCGGCGGTGTCGTGCATCTCGTCGGTCGCCGCATAGGGCGTCGTCCACATCTCGACGATCTTGGCGAGCCCCGCGGCATCGTCGAAATCGACGGCTTCGCTCGGCACTTTCATTTCGAGATAGTCGCGATGGCAGAAGACCTCGCTTTCGCCGGTCGAGGCCAGGATGATGAACTCGTGGGAAAGATCGCCGCCGATCGGGCCGGTGTCGGCGCGCATCGGGATCGCCTTCAGGCCGCAACGCTCGAAGGTGCGCAGGTAGGCGACAAACATCCGATCGTAGGCGGCCTTGGCGCGCTCGAAATCGATGTCGAAGGAATAGGCGTCCTTCATCAGAAATTCGCGTGAGCGCATGACGCCGAAGCGCGGGCGCACCTCGTCGCGGAATTTCCACTGGATGTGATAGAGGTTGAGCGGCAAGTCCTTGTAGGACTTGACGTAGGACCGGAAGATATCGGTGACCATTTCCTCGTTGGTCGGGCCGAACAGGAGGTCACGCTCGTGCCGGTCGGTGATGCGCAACATCTCCTTGCCGTACGCGTCGTAGCGGCCGGATTCGCGCCACAGATCGGCCGACTGGATGGTTGGCATCAAAAGCTCGACGGCGCCGGATCGGTCCTGCTCCTCGCGAATGATGGCGCAGACCTTGTCGAGCACCTTCTTGCCGAGCGGCAGAAAGGTGTACAGTCCCGCCGCTTGCTGGCGGATCATGCCGGCCCTCAGCATCAGGCGATGCGAGACGATCTCGGCCTCTTTCGGGGTCTCTTTCAGGATCGGCAGGAAGTATCGCGACAGACGCATGTTCAATCCGATGGCGTTCGGCCCGATGGCGGTCGAGCGTTGAGGAAACCGGGGTCGCCACGGCCGCCGGGCCGATCGCGACATGGTCTCGATGTTCGACGTGCGGACAACGGCAAGACGACTCCGCGCGTCATGGTGCAGCGCGGCACCGACCGCCTCTTAAACGGTCATTCAGCGATTGCAAAGACGGCAGCCTCGTATGCTGCGGCATGGCGTCGCGGAACAATCGCCGCCCTGTCCGCATTTAAAAATGTGGCAGTCCTCCATAATTTACGTGACAACTGCGTCATGCGTGGATATGTTTCGGCCGCATAAGAATGACGCTGACAAAGCGTCGACATTGCGGTCTAGTCTTGGGAGGACGTGGTTTCCGGCGCGATATTCGTCGCAGCCCCGATCAAAGTCATCGGTGTGTAATCCAGACGCGCGACTTCAAGATGCAGGGCGAAAGCCTTGCATTTTTTTTGTGCAGAATTCGGGGGGGGGGTCGCGATGTGCATTCGGCCTGTCGAGGCTATTGTTCGGCGTCAGGTTCCCGGAATGATGTGCGGGAAATCATCGGGGCCGAGACCATAGACCTGGGTGATGACGTAAAAGGTCACGAAGACAACCGTCGCGACGATCGTCGTCTGCAGCACCTTGCGCCCCATGCGGGCTGAAGACGGCGCACTGTGCGTCGTGCCGGGAACGACTGCCGCGTCGTCCTCCTGGCTGCGCTGACCGAAGGGCAGGACGACGAAGAGCGATGTCCACCAGATGATGAAGTAGATCGCGACACCCGAAATCCAGCCCATCGTCATACCTCTTCCAGCTCGGTGAGCGTCCCGAAGAGATCGCCCGGATGGATGAACAGCACCGGCTTGCCGTGGGCGCCGGTCTTCGGTTCGCTGCCACCCAGCACCCGCGCCCCGTTGGCGACCAAGGCGTCGCGCGCGGCGATCAGGTCGGCGGTTTCGTAGCAGACATGATGCATGCCTCCCTTCGGGTTCTTAGCGAGGAACGCCGCGATCGGCGATGTCTCGCCCAGCGGTTCGAGCAGTTCGATCTTGGAATTGCCGAGATCGACGAAGACCACTGTCACGCCGTGCTCGGGCAGCGCTTGCTGCGACGAGACCTTGGCACCAAGGACGTCGCGGTAGCGTGCAACAGCAACTTCAAGGTTCGGCACGACAAGAGCGACATGGTTCAGTCGACCCAGCATATTGATGTCCTTCCGCATTCGCCGTTGGTGCGTCTCCCCTCGCCCTCCGACGAGCTCAGGATGAGGGGAAACGCGGATTTCGGCAGCTCGCTGGCGGTCTAGCCTTTCGGCATCCAGGCACTGGCTCTCGATGTCCTGCTGTCAGGCGCGTCTCTCATCCTTGAGTCTGTCGAAGGACGAGGGATGGCGGATAGCCGGTGCCCCGTCGTCCCCATTCAAGCCGCCATCAAGACCGCGTCACGAACACCGTAACGATCGGCTTTTTGCCCCACGCGGCGTAGGCCGTGTTGCGCACGCCGCGCCGCACGGCCTCAGACACCTTGTCCAGGTCCTTGCGGCGATTGCGCGGCATTGATTCGACGACGCCGGCGGCAGCTTCGATCAACAGCTCCTCGATCTCCTCGCCCGCCGCATCGTCGGTCGGCAGGCCGAGGGCAACGACGTCCGGATCCTGGATCAATCCGAGCTTGTGATCGAGTTCGACCAGCACCGCAACATGGCCGACGAAGGACAGGCGGCGGCGCTCGGTGATGCCCATCTCGTCGGCTGAGCCGATGAGATGGCCGTCCTTGTAAAGGCGACCGACCGGAATGTCGGCGATGATCTGGGCCGCGCCGGGGGCCAGTTGCACCATCGTGCCGTTGCGCGCCGAGACCACCTGTTTGACGCCGAGTTCGCGTGCGAGCGCCGCGTGTGCCGTCAGATGCGCCGCCTCGCCATGGGCGGGAACGGCGATGGTCGGGCGAACCCACTCGTACATCTGCTTCATCTCGTTGCGACGCGGATGACCGGAGACATGCACCAGCGCCTTGCTGTCCTCCATGATCAGGACACCACGCTCGATCAGGGCATTCTTGATGTCGATGATGCCCTTCTCGTTGCCCGGAATCGCCCGCGAGGAGAAGATGACCATATCGCCCTTCGACAGGGCGACGGACGGGTGCTCGTCGCGTGAAAGCCTGGCGAGCGCTGCACGCGGCTCGCCCTGGCTACCGGTCAAAATGATGACGGCCTTCTCCGGCGGGATGTAGCCGAAATCCTGCTCGTTGAGGAACGGCGGCAAACCTTCCAGGTAGCCGAGTTCGGTCGCCACATCGACGACGCGGCGCATGGAGCGGCCCATCAGCAATACCTGCCGGCCCGCATCGCGTGCGGCGATGGCGATCGAGCGGATGCGGCCGACATTCGACGAGAAGGTCGTGACGGCAACGCGGCCCTTCGCCCCCTTCACGATGTCACCGAGCGAAGCCGACACCGCCGATTCACTCGGGCTCTCGCCTTCGCGCAGCGCATTGGTGGAATCGCAGATCATTGCGAGGACGCCCTCGTCGCCGATCTCGCGCAGACGCTTTTCGTCGGTCGGCGCGCCCAGCGCAGGCGTCGGGTCGATCTTCCAGTCGCCGGTGTGGATCAGGGTGCCCGCAGGCGTTCGGATCGCCAGCGCAACCGGCTCGGGGATCGAATGGGTGACGTTGATCGGCTCGATCTCGAAGGGTCCGATCTGGAACCGCTCGCCCGGTGCGAAAAGCTCCACCGGAATCTTCGGCGCGCCCGGCTCGCCTTCGCGCTTGGCGGCCAGCATCGCGGCGGTGAAGGCGGTGGCATAGACCGGCACCTTCAGCTTCGGCCATAGATCGAGCAGCGCGCCGTAATGATCCTCATGGGCATGAGTAATGACAATGCCCCTGATGTTTTTCAGGTTCGCGATCGCGAACCGGATATCCGGAAAGACCAGATCGACACCGGGAAACTCCGGGCCGGCAAAGGATACGCCGCAATCGACGATGATCCACTCGCGATCATGCTGTGGCCCATAGCCGTAGAGGGCGAGGTTCATACCGATCTCACCAATGCCGCCGAGCGGCACGAATACCAATTGATTCAAAGCTTCAGTCTTCTTCCATCAGATGGCGGGACGCATGATGCGCGACCGCTCGTTCAAGTTTCGTTCTTTACATTCCACGTTCGTCGTCTCGCGCCCCTGGACCCTTGCCGTCGTGGGCAACGCTTGGTCGTGTTCAGTCAGAGGCTGAAGCCGCCCGCTGGTCGCGCTCCAGAAAAAACAGATCGCCTGCCGAAATCGCCCGAATGGTCCCGTCGTCGCCGCGCAGAACCAGGCGACCCTCCGCGTCGAGCGCGTCGAAGCGCCCGGTTAGAGTCTCGCTGGCGAGATTCACCTGGCAAGGCGCCCCGAGCCCCGTCGCATGGAGCAGCCATTCACGCCTTATGTTACCAAAACCCGCGCCGTGTCGGAAACCGGCCATGGCGGACTCCACGCCGCCCGCGACCGCCTCGAACACAGCATCGACATCGCCGGTAACCCCTTCGCGCATCAGCGACGTGACCTTATAAGGCGTTTGGTCCGGCATATGGGCGATATTGACGCCACATCCAACCACGACAGCCATGCGACCGTCCGAAAGCCTCTCGCTTTCAAGAAGGATGCCGACGCATTTGGCACCATTGATCAGCACGTCATTCGGCCATTTTACCGCGACCGCGTCACCGCGCGGCCCAAGCAGCGCCGCAAGACCGTTGCGGACGCCCAGCGAGGCGACCAGCGGCAGGTTCGACAGATGCGCGAATGGCGCCGGATCGACGATGAGCCAGCTCGCGTAGAGATTGCCACGCTCGGACACCCAGGACCGGCCCCGCCGGCCCCGACCCTGCAACTGGCGGGTGGCTGTGATCCAGAGCGGACCCGGGTCGCCGTGTCTTGCGGCTTCCAGCGCGACGGAGTTGGTCGAGCCCACCTCGTCCAGCGCAAGCCGCCGGCGCACGCCGGTCGCGACGTTGGCCCGCACGGTCAGAAGAAGGTCTTGGCTGCTGCCTCGGCCGCAGAGAAGATCGACCCGCCGACCAGGAGGTAGACCGGGAAGACGAAGATCGCCGCGATGCCCAGGACGACGCGCAGTTCCATCGCCATCGGAACGAAGCTGTCCTCCGGTTCGTCGAACCACATCGTCTTGACGATGCGCAAATAGTAATAAAGGCCGACGACGCTGGCGAGGACGCCAATGACCGCGAGCGCATAAAGGCCCGATTCCACCGCCGCCATGAACACGAAATACTTGGCGAAGAAGCCGGCGAGCGGCGGCAGGCCTGCGAGCGACAGCATCAGGATCGTCAGGAAGAGCGCCATCACCGGATTGGTCCTGGACAAGCCCGCGAGATCGTCAATCTCCTCGACCATGCCATCCTTGCGCCGCATGGCGAGAATGACGGCGAAGGTGCCGAGGGTCATGGCGAGATAGATCGCCATGTAGAGAAGGACGCCGCGCACGCCTTCGACGTTGGCCGCGGCGAGACCGACAAGCGCGTACCCCATGTGGCTGATCGACGAATAGGCCATCAGCCGCTTGATGTTGCGCTGGCCGATCGCGGCGAAGGCGCCGAAGCCCATGGAGGCGATCGAGATGAAGACGATGATCTGCTGCCAGTCGACCGCCAGCGGCTCGAAGCCCTGGATGGTGAAGCGCACGATCAGCGCCATGGCGGCAACCTTCGGGGCCCCGGCGAGGAAGGCGGTGATCGGCGTGGGCGCGCCTTCGTAGACGTCCGGCGTCCACATGTGGAAAGGCACGGCCGAGATCTTGAAGGCGAGGCCCGCGAGCACGAAGACGAGGCCGACGACGAGGCCGAGCGAGCGTTGGCCGTCCGTCACCGCCGCGGCGATCGCGGTAAAGTCGATCTGACCGGTGAAGCCGTAAACCATCGAGGCGCCGTAGAGCAGGATACCCGAGGACAGTGCGCCGAGGACGAGATATTTGAGGCCCGCCTCGGTGGAGCGGACGCTGTCACGGTTGATCGCGGCCAGCACGTAAATCGCCAGCGACTGCAATTCGAGGCCCATATAGAGGGTCAGAAGGTTTCCGGCCGAGACCATGACCATCATGCCGGTGGTGCACAGGACGATCAGCACCGGGAATTCGAAGCGGTTGAAGCGCTCGCTTTCGGCAAACCCGACCGACATGATGACGGCAGCGGCCGAGCCGATCAGCACCAGAACCTTCATGAAGCCGGCGAACGGGTCGAGCAGGAACGCACCGTCGAAGCCCGAGCCATAGGGCGTCACGAAGACCAGCCAGATCCCGGCGATGACGATCAGCGCGACCGAAAGGCCTGTGACGGTCTGGGCGCTCTTTTCACCGAGGAACACGCCGATCATCAGCAGCGCCATGGCGCCGACGGCCATGATCAGTTCCGGTCCGACGAGCGGCAGGCTGGAGGAGAGCGATTGGGTGAGCATCAATGGTTGTCCCGCGTCTATTGGGCCGAGGCGACCGTGGAGGCCGCGTCGAGGGCTGCGGAGTAGCTGTGAAGCATCTGTTCGACCGAGGCCGCGGTGACGTCGAACACCGGCATCGGATAGACGCCGAAGAAGATGACCAACGCGATCAGCGGATAGAGAAGCAGCTTCTCGCGGCCCGAAAGGTCGAGGATCGAGCGAAGGCTCTCTTTCTCCAGCGCACCGAAGACCACCCGGCGGTAGAGCCACAGGGCATAGGCTGCAGACAGGATGACGCCGGTGGTGGCGAAGATCGCAACCCAGGAGTTGACCTGGAAAACACCGATCAGCGTCAGGAACTCACCGACGAAGCCTGAGGTGCCCGGCAGGCCGACATTGGCCATGGTGAAGATCAGCATCGCCACGGCGTAATGCGGCATGCGGTTCACAAGGCCGCCATAGGCGGTGATCTCGCGCGTGTGCATGCGGTCGTAGACGACACCGACGCACAGGAAGAGCGCGCCCGAGACGAGGCCGTGGGAAAGCATCTGGAAGATCGCGCCCTCGACGCCCTGCTGGTTGGCGGCGAAGATGCCCATGGTCACGAAACCCATATGGGCGACCGACGAATAGGCGATCAGCTTCTTGATGTCCTCCTGCATCAGCGCGACCAGCGAGGTGTAGATGATCGCGACGACGGACAGGGTAAAGACGAAGGGCGCGAAGTCGGCCGAGGCGAGCGGAAACATCGGCAGCGAGAAGCGCAAGAAGCCGTAGCCGCCGAGCTTCAGGAGGATGCCGGCGAGGATCACCGAGCCCGCCGTCGGTGCTTCCACATGGGCATCCGGCAACCAGGTGTGGACCGGCCACATCGGCATCTTCACCGCGAAGGAGGCAAAGAAGGCGAACCACAACCAAGGCTGCATCGAGGCCGGGAACCGGTGCTGCAATAGCTCCGGGATCGAAGAGGTTCCGGCGTCCCAATACATCGCCATGATGGCGACCAGCATCAGCACCGAACCGAGGAAGGTGTAGAGGAAGAACTTGTAGCTCGCATAGATGCGACGCTTGCCGCCCCACACGCCGATGATCAGGAACATCGGAATCAGGCCGCCTTCGAAGAAGACATAGAACAGCACGATGTCGAGCGAGCAGAACACGCCGGTCACCAGCGTTTCCAGCACCAGGAAAGCGATCATGTACTCCTTGACGCGGGTCTGCACCGACTCAAACGAGGCCAGGATGCAGAAAGGCATCAGGAAGGTCGTCAGGATGACGAACAGCATGGAAATGCCGTCGACGCCCATGTGATAGGTGATGCCGGTGCCGAGCCAGGAGAGCTGCTCGACCATCTGGAAACCGGGATTCTCGGTGTCGAAATCGACCCAGATCCAGAGCGACAGGACGAAGGTGAAGGCCGTCGTCAGCAGCGCGACATTGCGGATGTTGCGGCGCGCGAGCTCGTTGTCGTTCTTGATCATCAGGATCAGGACGGCACCGATCAGCGGCAGGAAGGTTACGGTCGAAAGGATCGGCCAGCTCATCAGTTCACCCCACCGAGCATCGTCCAGGTCACCAGCGCCGCCACGCCGATCAGCATCGCGAAGGCATAGTGGTAGAGGTAGCCGGTCTGCAGTTTCACCACCCGGTTGGTGACATCGAGAACCCGCGCCGAGACGCCGTCCGGCCCGAGCCCATCGATGATTGTGCCGTCGCCGGTCTTCCACAGGAAGCGCCCCACCCGCTTGGCGGTCCGTACGAACAGGACGTCGTAGAGCTCGTCGAAGTACCACTTGTTGAGGAGGAACTTGTAGAGCCCGGGATTGCGGGCCGCAGCCTTGGCGGGCATCTCGGTGTGCCGGATATACATCTGCCAGGCGATGAAGAAGCCCAGAGCCATCATGAGCGTTGGAATAATGGCGATCCAGAACGGCGTCTCGTGCATGGCGTGGAGCACATGGGTGTCCTCGCCGATCGCCAGCGCCGAATGCCAGAACTGCGTAAAGCCCTCGCCGATGAACGAGCCCTCGAAGACGATTCCCGCGAACAAGGCGCCGGCGCCGAGCACGTAGAGGGGGATCAGCATGACGTTCGGCGATTCGTGGATGTGATGCATCACGTCGGCGGACGCCCGCGGCTTGCCGTGGAAGGTCATGAAGATCAATCGCCAGGAGTAGAAGCTCGTCAGCAGCGCCGCGATGACCGTCAGGCCCCAGCCATAGATCGCGAAGGTGTTCTCTCCGGCGAACGCCGCCTCGATGATCGCGTCCTTGGAAAAGTAGCCCGCCGTGAACGGGAAGCCGGTCAGGGCCAGCGTGCCGATCACCATCATCCAGTAAGTCTTCGGGATATGCTTTCGAAGGCCGCCCATGCGCCGCATGTCCTGCTCGTCGGAGACGGCATGGATCACCGAGCCGGCGCCGAGAAACAGGAGCGCCTTGAAGAAGGCGTGGGTGAACAGGTGGAAGATCGCGACGTTGTAGGCGCCGACGCCGAGCGCGACGAACATGTAGCCGAGCTGCGAACAGGTCGAATAGGCGATGACGCGCTTGATGTCGTTCTGAACGCAGCCGATCGTCGCCGCGAAGAAGGCCGTCGTCGCGCCGATGAAGGTGACGAAGGTCAGCGCCGAATGGGAAAGTTCGAAGACCGGCGACATGCGCGCCAGCATGAAGACGCCGGCGGTGACCATGGTGGCCGCATGGATCAGCGCCGAGACTGGCGTCGGGCCTTCCATCGCGTCCGGCAGCCAGGTGTGAAGGCCGATCTGCGCCGACTTGCCCATCGCGCCCATGAAAAGAAGCAGGCACACGACCGTCAGGGCGCCGCCCATCGAAAGCGAATAGCCGGCGAAGGAGAGGACGGTGTCGGTCAAAGCGGGAGCGGCAGCCGCGGCCGCTTCTGCTCCATGCTCCGTACCGCCGACGCCCATCTGACCGGCGATGTCGGCCGCGCCCGCAAAGATCGTGTCGAGATTGATCGAGCCGAACAGCACGAAGGTGCCGAAAATGCCGAGCGCGAAGCCGAAATCGCCGACACGGTTGACGATGAAGGCCTTCATGGCCGCCGCATTGGCCGACGGTTTTTTGAACCAGAACCCGATCAGCAGATAGGACGCGACGCCGACGCCTTCCCAGCCGAAGAACATCTGGACCAGATTGTTCGACGTCACCAGCATGAGCATGGCGAAGGTGAAGAAGGACAGATAGGCGAAGAACCGCGGCCGATGCGGATCGTGATGCATGTAGCCGATCGAATAGACGTGAACGAGCGACGATACGGTGTTGACGACGACCAGCATGACGAGGGTCAGCCGGTCGATGCGCAACGACCATGAGACGTCGAGCGTGCCCGACTGCATCCACTGGAACAGGACGATCCGCTGGGTCTCGCCTTCGCCGACGCCGAAGGAGAAGAAGGCGATCCAGGACAGGATCGCCGCCAGGATCAGCAGGCCCGAGGTGACATATTCGGAAGCCTTGTCGCCGATCGAACTGCCGGCGAGGCCGGCGACGAGAAACCCGATCAGCGGTAGGAAAACGATAGTCTGATACACGCTCGATCAGCCTTTCATCGTGTTGACGTCATCGACGGCGATGGAGCCGCGATTGCGAAAGAAGACGACCAGAATGGCGAGGCCGATGGCTGCCTCTGCGGCCGCGATCGTCAGGACGAACAAGGCGAAAATCTGCCCGACGATATCGTTCAGAAAGGCCGAGAACGCCACGAAATTGATGTTCACCGCGAGCAGGATCAGCTCGATCGACATCAGGATCGTGATGATGTTCTTGCGATTCATGAAGATACCGAACACGCCGGTGACGAAGAGGATCGCCGCGACGGTCAGGTAGTGGCCGAGACCAACTTCCATGGTGCTGTCCCTTTCGCTGTGCTCGTTAGATGCCCTTGCCGCTTTCGACCTTGCGGATTTCCACGGCCGTTGCGGGATTGCGTGCCACCTGCGCCGGGATCGACTGGCGCTTGACGCCTTCCTTGTGACGAAGGGTCAGGACGATCGCACCCACCATGGCAACGAACAGCACGAGGCCGGCCAGCTGGAAGAACAGGATGTAGCGGGTGTACAGAACGTTGCCCAGCGCCTGGATATTCGACAGATCGGCGAGATCCTGCATCGGCATGGCGGTCGTCGTCGACAGGGTCGGCTGGAAATAATTGCCGCTGACGCCAATCAAAAGCTCGGCGAGAAGCACGATGCCGATCAGCACGCCGACCGGCGCATACTTCAGGGCGCCCTGCTTCATCCGACCCATGTCGAGGTCGAGCATCATCACCACGAACAGAAACAGGATGGCGACGGCGCCGACATAGACGACGATGAGAATCAACGCGAGGAATTCGGCGCCGGCCAGGAGAAACAGCCCGGCCGATGCGACGAAGGTCAGGATCAGGAACAGAACGGAGTGCACCGCGCTACGCGAGGCCACGACCATCAGCCCGGCGCCGACCGCGATCAGCGCGAAGATGTAGAAGAAGAATGCCTGAAGGCCCAGCATGCTCGGGATCCCCTTGGGTTCTAGCCCCGTAATCGGAAACGCGGCCGAGCGACCGGCGTCTCTGTCCTCAAAAGTCTTAGTCGGCATGTCGAATGTCGGCAGCGCGCCGGATCCCCTCCCCCGGCAGGCCACGACGATGCCAACCTCACAGCGCAGACCCGAATGCTGCACGAGCGAAGAGTCGCGACCGATGTTGCGGCCGGATTACCGGTAAGGCGCGTCGAGTGCAATGTTGCGTGCGATCTCACGCTCCCATCGATCACCGTTCGCGAGAAGCTTGTCCTTGTCGTAGTAGAGTTCTTCGCGGGTTTCCGTGGCAAACTCGAAATTCGGGCCTTCGACGATGGCGTCGACCGGACAGGCCTCCTGGCAAAAACCGCAATAGATGCACTTCACCATGTCGATGTCGTAGCGCACGGTGCGGCGTGTACCATCATTGCGGCGCGGGCCTGCTTCGATGGTGATCGCCTGGGCTGGGCAGATCGCCTCGCAGAGCTTGCAGGCGATGCAGCGCTCCTGGCCATTGGGATAACGACGAAGCGCGTGCTCGCCTCGAAAACGCGGGCTCTGCGGCCCCTTCTCGAAGGGATAGTTCACCGTCGCCTTCGGCGCGAAGAAATAGCGCATGGACATGCCGAAGGCTTTGACGAACTCGATAAGGAACAGCGAACGGATAGTTTGGGTGATAGCGGTCATGGTTGACCTCCAAGAACGACAACTCCGGCATAGCCGAAAACGAACGCGAATAAGAAAGGCATCGTCACGCGGTAGGAAAACTTCGTGATCTTGGCCATCCTCTCAACGTTCATGGCCTTACCGGAAAGCGGATAGGTCCATCCCGATCCAGCTTTTTCCCTTTGTTGGCGCAAAACGTAGGGAAGCAAGAAAAAGTTGGCCAGCAACACAATGAGAAGCCCGACCGCGGCTCCGATGAGCCTTGCAAGAACGTCACTCACCTGAACTCAGCCTCCCAGATTCGAGGCGATGACGGGACCGGCGAACCAGCCGATCACCGGAAACATGATCAACTGCGAGACGCGAGCGACCGTCAGGCCGAGATTTGACCCCAGCCGTTCGGCCGGTCGCCGCTCGCCGCGCTTTCTGGCGACATAGCCGAGAAGCACGAAGTCGACGATGCCGAAGACGAGGCCGATCAGGGCGCCGAGGATCGCGGGTTCAGTCATACGGCCGCCGCGCCCCAGTGAAAGATCTGCACGACGAAGGCGGTGATGACGACCATCGCCAGCGAGATCGGAAGGAACACCTTCCAGCCGAGACGCATCAGCTGGTCGTAGCGGTAGCGTGGCACGAACGCCTTGACCATGGCGAACATGAAGAACACCAGCGCGACCTTGGCAAGGAACCAGATGACGCCCGGCACCCAGGTGAAAGGCACGAAGTTGAAAGGCGGCAGCCAACCGCCGAGGAACAGGATCGTCGTCAGGCAGCACATCAGGGTGATGGCGGCATATTCGCCGAGCATGAACATCATGTACGGGGTCGACCCGTACTCGACCATGAAGCCGGCGACGAGTTCCGACTCGGCTTCCGGCAAGTCGAAAGGCGGCCGGTTCGTCTCGGCCAACGCCGAGATGAAGAACACGATGAACATCGGGAAGAGCCCGAGCCAGTGCCAGTCGAGGAAGGTGTTGGGCAGGCCAACCATCGTGCCGAGCCCCGTCATCTGGGCGTAGACGATGTCGGTGAGATTGAGCGAGCCGACGCACAGAAGGACGGTGACGATGACGAAGCCGATCGAGACCTCGTAGGAGACCATCTGCGCCGCCGAACGCAACGCGCCGAGGAAGGCGTATTTCGAGTTCGACGCCCAGCCGCCCATGATCACGCCATAGACCTCGAGGGACGAGATGGCGAAGACGTAGAGAATGCCGATGTTGATGTTGGCGATCACCCAGCCGTCGGCGACCGGCACCACGGCGAAGGTCGCGAGCGCCAGCGTCACGGCGACAAGCGGCGCCAGGAGGAACACCACCTTGTCGGAACTGGCCGGAACCACCGGTTCCTTCAGAACGAACTTCAAAAGATCGGCGAAGGATTGGAACAGGCCGAAGGGCCCGACGACATTCGGTCCGCGACGCATCTGCACCGCCGCCCAGATCTTTCGGTCGGCCAAAAGGATGTAGGCGATCAGGACCAGCAGAACGACCAGAAACAGGACGCTCTGCCCGAGGATGATCAGGCCGGGCCAGACGTAAAGTGTGAAGAAGTCAGCCACCGTCAGCCGTTCCTTATTCTGCCGCTTCGAGGTGCTGGCTCTGGGCCAGCTTGGAGCACTCGGCCATCACCTTGGACGCCCGGGCAATCGGGTTCGTGAGGTAAAAGTCGCCGACATTGGACACGAAGGCACCACCCGACAACGAGCCCGCGCGGTCAGCGAGCGTCGTGATGACGGACGCATCCGCCGCCTCCACACGGTCCGAGCGCATGAAGGGGTGGCTCGCGTAGAGATCGGCACGCAATTCGCCAAGCGAGTCGAACGGCAGGGTCTTGCCGAGAACCGCCGAGAGCGCCCGAAGGATCGCCCAGTCCTCGCGAGCATCACCCGGAGGAAAGGACGCGCGGCTACCGGTCTGGGCCCGGCCTTCGGTGTTGACCCAGGTGCCGGACTTCTCGGTGTAAGCAGCGCCCGGCAGGATCACGTCGGCGCGGTGCGCCCCTCGGTCGCCATGAGTGCCGATATAGACGACGAACGGCCCGTCGGTGATCTCGACCTCGTCGGCGCCGAGATTGAAAAGCACATCGACGCCGCCCCCGGCCATCTCGGCCACAGTCTGTCCGCCCTCGCCCGGCACGAAACCAATATCCAGACCGCCTACGCGGCTTGCTGCCGAATGGAGGACGTTGAAGCCGTTCCAGCCCTCGGTGACCGCGCCAATTTCGCGCGCGAGCGCCGCGATCGCGTTAAGCACGTTAGCCCCGTTGTCAGCCGACAAGGCGCCCGAACCGACGATGACCATGGGCTTGGCCGCGTTCTTCAAGGCGTCGAAGAAGCCCTGGCTGGCACCTTCGAGATCCGACAGCGTGTCGGGGCCGGCGCCGAGATAGGTGGTGGCGTAGCGCAGGTCGACATTCTCGCCGACGACGCCGACCGGGAAGTTCTCCATGCGCCAGCGCTTGCGGATGCGCGCGTTGAGCACCGACGCCTCGAAGCGCGGATTGGCGCCAACGATCAGCAGCGCGTCGGCCTCTTCGATGCCGGCGATGGTCGTGTTGAAGAGATAGGAGGCGCGCCCGTCGGCGGGGTCGATCTTCAGCCCGTCCTGGCGGCAGTCGAGGTTGGTCGAACCGAGATCGGCGATCAACTTCTTGAGTGCCCACATCTCCTCGACGGCGGCGAGATCGCCGGCAAGGGCGCCGATCTTCGAGCCGCCGGTGCTGTCGACCTTCGCCCTGATCGCCGCGAAGGCTTCCGGCCAGGACGCGGGCCGCAGGCGGCCGTTCTCGCGGATATACGGTTTGTCGAGGCGCTGGGTGCGCAGACCATCCCAGATGAAGCGAGTCTTGTCGGATATCCACTCCTCGTTGATGTCCTCGTTGACCCGCGGCAGGATTCGCATGACCTCGCGGCCGCGCGTGTCGACGCGGATGGCCGAGCCGACGGCGTCCATGACGTCGATCGTCTCCGTCTTGGTCAGTTCCCAGGGCCGCGCTTGGAAGGCATAGGGCCGCGACGTCAATGCGCCGACCGGACAAAGGTCGATGACGTTTCCCTGCAACTCGGAGGTCATCGCTTGTTCGAGGAAAGTGGTGATCTCGGCATCTTCGCCGCGGCCGACGAGGCCGAGCTCGGAAATGCCGGCGACTTCCGTCGTGAAGCGGACGCAACGCGTGCAATGGATACAGCGGGTCATGATCGTCTTGACCAGCGGACCGATATATTTGTCTTCGACGGCGCGCTTGTTTTCCTGATAGCGCGAGCTGTCGACGCCGAAGGCCATCGCCTGGTCCTGCAGGTCGCACTCGCCGCCCTGGTCGCAGATCGGGCAGTCGAGCGGATGATTGATCAGCAGGAACTCCATCACGCCTTCGCGGGCCTTCTTGACCATCGGCGTGTTGGTGAAGATCTCCGGCAGCTCGCCGTTCGGGCCGGGACGCATGTCCTTGACGCCCATGGCACACGAGGCCGCGGGCTTGGGCGGTCCGCCCTTCACCTCGATCAGGCACATGCGGCAATTGCCGGCGATCGACAGGCGCTCATGGAAGCAGAAGCGCGGGATCTCGGCGCCCGCCGCCTCCGCCGCCTGCAGCAGGGTGTAGTGGTCCGGAACCTCGATCTCGTTGCCGTCGACTTTGAGTTTCGTCATCGTCTTTTCCTGATCACTCCGCGGCCTGAAGCATCGGCTTGCGGTCCTTGTCGGCATGGCGCGAATAATCGTCGATCCGGCGCTCGATCTCGGCACGGAAATGCCTCACCAGACCCTGGATCGGCCAGGCCGCAGCGTCGCCGAGGGCGCAGATCGTGTGACCCTCGACCTGCTTGGTCACGTCGAGCAGCATGTCGATCTCACGCTTCTGGGCGTTGCCGGTGGCCATGCGCTCCATCACGCGCCACATCCAGCCGGTGCCCTCACGGCACGGCGTGCACTGGCCGCAGCTTTCATGTTTGTAGAAATAGGAGATGCGGGCGATCGCCTTCACGATGTCGGTCGACTTGTCCATGACGATGACGGCGGCGGTGCCGAGCGAGGTCTGGATTTCCTTCAGCCCGTCGAAATCCATCGGCGCATCGATGATGTCCGCGCCGGGCACCAATGGCACGGAGGACCCACCTGGAATGACCGCCAGAAGGTTGTCCCAGCCGCCACGAATGCCGCCGCAATGCTTTTCGATCAGCTCACGAAACGGAATGCCCATGGCCTCCTCGACCGTGCAGGGCTGTTCGACATGACCGGAAATGCAGAAGAGCTTGGTGCCGGTGTTGCCCTTGCGACCGATGCCGGCGAACCACTCGCCGCCACGGCGCAGGATGGTGGGCGCAACGGCGATGGATTCGACATTGTTGACGGTCGTCGGGCAGCCATACAGACCGACATTAGCAGGGAACGGCGGCTTTAGCCGTGGCTGGCCCTTCTTGCCCTCCAGGCTTTCCAGCAGCGCCGTCTCCTCGCCGCAGATATAAGCACCGGCGCCATGGTGGACGATGATGTCGTAGTCCCAACCGCACTTGTTGTCACGGCCGAGCAAACCGGCTTCGTAGCACTCGTCGATCGCCAGCTGCAGCGCCTGGCGTTCGCGGACATATTCGCCGCGAATGTAGATGTAGGCGGCATGGGCGCCCATGGCGAAGCCGGCGATGACGCAGCCCTCGATCAGCGTGAACGGGTCGTTCCGCATGATCTCTCGGTCCTTGCAGGTGCCGGGCTCGGATTCGTCGGCGTTGACGACGAGGTAGTGCGGGCGCTCGCCCACTTCCTTCGGCATGAACGACCATTTGAGACCGGTCGGAAAGCCCGCACCGCCGCGGCCACGCAGGCCCGACGCCTTCATCTCGTTGATGATCCAGTCGCGCCCCTTGCCGATGATGTCGGCCGTGCCGTCGAAATGGCCACGCTTCATCGCGGCTTTCAGGCTCTTGTCCCGAAGACCGTAGATGTTGGTGAAGATCCGGTCCTTGTCGTTCAGCATGACGCTTTCCTAACCGAGCTTACGACGACGTCACGCCGGACGCGCCATCCTGCAACATCCTGGCCTGGTCGATCCAGCGCTCGCGCACCGCACGACCCCGGAAATTCAGGTAGTTGTCGATCCAGACGAGTTCCGGGTCGCTCCAACCGGCAATCTGCCGAAAATGGAAGATGCCAAGATCGTTGAGCTTGCCCTCGATCACCGGTCCGATCCCCTTGACCTGCTTCAGATCGTCCTTGTCGCCCTGCGGCGCATCGAGAAGACCTTGCGGCTTTTCGCCCTCGGACATGATCTGGTTATCGGCGCCGGCTTCGCCAGGCGACGCATCGCCGCGTATATCGTCGTTCGCGCCACGGTCTTCGTCGGTTTCGAACACGTCGTCATGGGCAGCACCCGACAGCGTGTCCGACGTTACCGACCGTTCGCCCTCCAGTTTCGATACGCCGACCTGATCCTTCCCGGACAGGTCGGTGTTATCCGAAGGACGATCCGACTGTGGCCCGACGCTGTCGTCGACCCGATGGATGTCCTGGATCACGGCGTCGTCGGCCGAGGCCTCCTTGTCGCGGCGACGACCCGCCGTCGACGGCTCGGCCGCGGACGTTTCGGCAGACTTCTGACCAGCCTCGGCGGCATCCTTTTGGGCCGCGTCCGTCATGCCTTCGCGCTCGCCGCCGGTCTGACCTGCTGAATTCCGGTGTCCCTTTGCGACGAGTTCGGCGCTCCCGGTGTCCTCGTCGGCCTTGCGAACATTGCCGTTCGTCGCCTTGCCGGGGGAAACGAAGGCGCCGTCCGTCTCCTCAGCGTAGCTGTCCGGATACCCGGCCCGGGACGGAGGCGTCGAAACGGCTTCTCCTGCCCCGGCACCCTGAGGCGCGGCGCCGTTCGCCGGCCCGGCGCTGCGATCCTTCGGGACTTCGTCGGCGAGATCATCGTAATCGCCGGTCAGCGACGTCAGTCCACCGATCGGGACCGACTGATGGCGACCGTTTTGCGGACCCGGTTTCACGTCTTGGCCACGACCCACCTCGAACATTTCGAGCATCTTGTCGAAGCGCTCGGGCGTCAAATCCTCGTAGGTGTCCTCGAATATCATCACCATCGGCGCGTTGACGCAGGCACCGAGGCACTCGACCTCTTCCCACGACATCGTCCCCTCGGCGTTGAGATGGAACGGCTCCGGATGGATCTTGCTTCGGCAAACAGCCTTAAGGTCCTCGGCGCCGCGCAGCATGCAGGGCGTGGTTCCGCAGACCTGAACATGGGCGCGGGTGCCGACCGGCTTCAGCTGGAACTGGGTGTAGAAGGTCGCGACCTCGAGAACGCGGATCAGCGGCATCGCCAGCCTGTCGGCAATGTGCTCCAGCGCCGGCTTGGTCACCCAGCCTTCCTGGTCCTGGGCCCGCATCAGAAGCGGAATCACCGCCGATTGCTGGCGGCCTTCGGGATATTTGCGGATCGTTGCCTCGGCCCACTTGGCGTTGGCTTCGGAGAACGCAAAATTCCCAGGCTGTAAGGAATCGTCCGCGAGACGTCTAACAGACATCGGACCTCGACTTTAGAACCGGTTCAACATGCGATGTTGCGGCGCGTTCTATCACACGAACCACAAAAGGCCAGTGGCGAGAGGCCGCAGATCGGCAGCTTTGCCGGATCGTTTTGCGGCCGCAAACCTGTCGCCGGTCGCAGCGCGGCATCCATCGAGAACATACATCAAATCACGAGATCGGTTCGCCCCCCACTCGACGGGCCGGCAGCGCATACAGTCGTTCGCATTTCCAAGGTTGGAAAGCTGCCGAAGCCACCTGCCTCAGCCGCAGCCGCAGCGGGACGCTTACCGATCGACTTCACCGAACACGATGTCGAGCGTGCCGAGGATGGCCGAGACGTCGGCGAGCATGTGACCCTTGCACATGAAATCCATCGCCTGCAGGTGGGCGAAGCCCGGCGCCTTGATCTTGCAGCGGTAGGGCTTGTTCGAACCGTCGGCGACGACATAGACGCCGAACTCGCCTTTCGGCGCCTCGACGGCGGCGTAAACCTCGCCCTCGGGCACGTGAAATCCTTCCGTGTAGAGCTTGAAGTGGTGGATCAGCGCCTCCATCGAACGCTTCATCTTCTGCCGCTTGGGCGGCACCACCTTGCCCTCGGTCGAAGAGACCGGACCGGTCTTCTCCTTGCCGGACAGAAGCTCAACGCACTGTTTCATGATCCTGGCCGACTCGCGCATCTCGATCATGCGAATGAGATAGCGATCGTAGCAGTCGCCGTTCTTGCCAATCGGGATGTCGAAATCCATCTCCTCGTAGCATTCGTAGGGCTGCGATTTGCGCAAATCCCAGGCCGCGCCCGAGCCGCGCACCATAACGCCGGAAAAGCCCATGGCCCAGGCGTCGTCGAGACCGATGACACCGATGTCGACATTGCGCTGCTTGAAGATGCGGTTGTCGGTGAGCAGCCCCTCGATGTCGTCGCAAACCTTCAGAAACGGGTCGCACCAGTCGCCGATATCATCGACAAGCTTCTGCGGGATGTCCTGGTGGATGCCGCCGGGACGGAAATAGCTGGAATGCAGACGGGCGCCGGATGCACGCTCGTAAAACACCATCAGCTTCTCACGCTCCTCGAACCCCCACAGCGGCGGCGTCAGGGCACCGACGTCCATGGCCTGGGTCGTCACGTTCAGGAGATGGGAAAGGATGCGACCGATCTCGCAATAGAGAACGCGAATCAGCTGGCCACGCTTGGGCACGGTCACGCCCGACAGCCGCTCGATGGCCAGACAGAACGCATGTTCCTGATTCATCGGCGCGACATAGTCGAGGCGATCGAAATACGGTATCGCCTGAAGATAGGTCTTGTGCTCGATCAGCTTCTCGGTGCCGCGATGCAGGAGGCCGATATGCGGATCGACGCGCTCGACCACTTCGCCGTCGAGCTCCAGCACGAGACGCAACACGCCATGGGCCGCCGGATGCTGCGGTCCGAAATTGATGTTGAAGTTGCGGACGTCGATCTCAGCCATGGGCTGTCCTCATGCGGCTCGATGACGACGGTTTGATCGTCGCCGGCTTCCAACGGGTCGATGCGTTGCGAAACCGGCTACCGATCGCCGGCCCTTCCAACGCCTTATTGCTTGGCCTTCTCATCGCCTGGCAGCACGTATTCGGTGCCTTCCCAAGGCGACAGAAAATCGAAATTGCGGAATTCCTGGCGCAGTTCGACGGGCTCGTAGACGACCTGCTTCTTCTCTTCGTCGTAATGGACCTCGACGAAGCCGGTCAGCGGGAAATCCTTGCGCAACGGATGACCCTCGAATCCGTAGTCGGTGAGGATGCGGCGCAGATCCGGGTGGCCGGTGAACAGGATGCCGTAGAAGTCGTAGGCCTCGCGCTCATACCAGTCGGCTGCCGGAAAAACCGAGAAGATCGACGGCACCGGATCGTCCTCGGCCGTGCGGATTTTGACGCGGATGCGCTGGTTCTGACGCGGCGACAAAAAATGATAGACCACCTCGAAGCGCTTTTCGCGCTCGGGATAGTCGACGCCGCAAAGGTCGGTGAGGTTGATGAACTGGCACTGCGGATCGTCGCGCAGGAACGTCGTCACCCTGACGATATCCTCAGGCGCAACTGTCAGATTCAGTTCGCCGAAGGACATCTCGTGAGCAACGAGTGTCGAGCCCAGCGTCTCGGCGACGTAGTCGGCCATGTCGGTCGTGGCGAAATCGCGAACCATCTCGAAAACCCCTCAGCGCTCGATCGTACCGGTGCGACGGATCTTCTTCTGCAGGAGAAGTACGCCGTAGAGCAGGGCCTCGGCGGTCGGCGGGCAGCCCGGAACGTAGATGTCGACGGGCACGACGCGGTCGCAACCGCGCACCACAGAATAGGAATAGTGATAATAGCCGCCGCCATTGGCGCAAGAGCCCATGGAGATCACGTAGCGCGGCTCCGGCATCTGGTCGTAGACCTTGCGCAGCGCCGGAGCCATCTTGTTGGTCAGCGTGCCGGCGACGATCATCACGTCCGACTGTCGCGGCGAAGCGCGCGGGGCGAAGCCGAAGCGCTCGGCGTCGTAGCGCGGCATCGACATCTGCATCATCTCGACGGCGCAGCAGGCCAAACCAAAGGTCATCCACATCAACGAGCCTGTGCGGGCCCACTGAATCAGGTCGTCGGTCGAGGTGACGAGGAAGCCCTTGTCGGCCAGTTCGTTGTTGACGTCGGTGACGAACGGATCAGCGCTCGGCGCCACGGTCCGCGATTGCGAGATGTCGGTTGCCGTCGAAAACGCGACCCGGGGATGGGCGTTGCGGATCAGTTCCATTCCAGCGCTCCCTTCTTCCATTCGTAGATGAAGCCGATCGTCAGGACGCCGAGGAACACCATCATCGACCACAGGCCGAACCATCCGACATGGCCGAAGCTCGCCGCCCAGGGAAACAGGAAGGCGACTTCCAGGTCGAAGATGATGAACAGGATCGAGACCAGATAGAAGCGCACGTCAAACCGCATGCGCGAATCGTCGAAGGCGTCGAAGCCACACTCATAGGCAGAGAGCTTCTCGTCGTCCGGCGCCTTGAAGGCGATCAGGAAAGGCGAGACCAACAACGCCAGACCGATAATCAGGGCAACGCCGACGAAAATGACGATCGGCAGATAGGATGCGAGCAACGCGCTCATGGCGGCCTCTCTCAAGGGTCCTGAAGACCAGGGGTTGGCGATAATCTGGCCAAGTGTTGGCTTGGCACCGTCCGAACGCAAGGAACAGCCGGCTTCGATCGCCTTCGTCGTCTGATAGCTACGCCATCGCGCGAACGGATCAATGCGGCGAAGCGACCGGCCCTTCTTCGCAATGCGGCGAGACCTATCGCCTTCTGAATGGCGAGGCAAGACGCTGGCGGGCAAAGCGCGCGATGCCTCAAGGGTTTCGCAGGTTTCGGCCTGTAAAAACGGAGAGGCTCCAGGCATCACGATCACGACGCTTCCGAAGGCGAATCCGGAGGGCTCAATGGCCGGGTTAATCGATAATCTGCCTGAACCGTGACTATCTTGACGATCGGTTGATGTCGAAACAGTCCGAAGCCGCCTCTCGTTCGAAGAATCGGCCGAAGAAGTCCGAGACACCCATCCGTGTTGCCGCGTGCCGATCCAAGAGGTCGAAAACCGACTTCGAGTCTCGTCAGGGCCGAACAGGTCGAACCGACGAGATGCCGAAATGAATATCTGCTTGCGGTACAATACGGCGGCTTTGGAGAACAAAATGGCGCGAGTGACGGGGCTCGAACCCGCGACCTCCGGCGTGACAGGCCGGCACTCTAACCGACTGAGCTACACCCGCGCTCGACCGCTTCACAGCGGCTTGTGAGGCGGTCGTTTACGGATAAGCATGGGGGGTGTCAAGCCGAAACCCGGCGAAGTTTCCGGGCGATGTCCGACCGGCCGATACCCGGCCTCAAGGGCCGGCTGTGAGCCACCTCCCGTCCGCCTGCCGCAGAGCGGCTTTACGCGCAGCCACAACAATGGGAGCCGGCACAACCTGCCCCATCGACGTTCACCGGTCTATGGACCGCAAGCGGAAATGGCAGGTGTATGTGCAGGTGGAAACGGGGTCGGCGTCGTTGAGGTTCTGCAACGGCGTGATCGTCCGACAGACGCCATGGGCCAAACGAGAACGAGTGTGGCGTTTGCGTTTGAAAGGTCGGTGCATCTGAAGAGCCGGTGTATCTGACCTGGCATTTCACCCGGCAGTTCGATGCGATTACGGCACGCCCTTGCGCAAGTTCATGAGTGAAAAGGAACGCCAAGCGCTATCGGGTATCAGGTATCGGCTCCGCCAGACAAAAGGGTTTGACAGTTACGACAATTCCAGCCCCCATGACCCAATCGAGAGCGACGTCGCTCGAATATTCGGACCCCTTCCGCCGAGCGACAAATTGTTCGACCGCGCGACGGCAATGTTCCGCGACGCCTGAGGGCAACGAACCGCGCTCGGCGATGAATGGGTCAAATCCGGCAAGAAGCACCAACGCCAGATCGATATGTTTCTCATGATTGTCGATGCCTCAAATCCTGCATCCTTACGACTTCCGTAAGGCGTGCCGAAAGGCGAACGTCGAGAAGTCCATGAACGGACGGCGTCAGGAAAATTGGTGCAACCCGTGCTGCCAATGCCGGTGCGACGGTTGCAGAGCTGGAAGCCATCTTCGGCTGGAGCGGCAGCGCAATGGCTTCGCTTTACACCAGATCCGTCGATCGCCGGCGCCTCGCGAAAGGCGCGATCAACAAGCTCAACAAGAACGGGGTTTGAACATCCTGTCCCCGCACCCGGCTTTCCGGTACGGGGTTTTGCTGAAAAGAATACAGCAATAACAATGTCTTGAAAATTGAATGGTGCGGTCGAGAAGACTCGAACTTCCACGGGTTGCCCCACAGCGACCTCAACGCTGCGCGTCTACCAATTCCGCCACGACCGCACGCCGTGTTCGCAAGGGGTTTGGTCGTCCCGTTACGATGACGGGCGTGTAACAAGACTTGCCCCCCTGCACAAGGGCTTTTCCGGCTGACGCCCGCGATTGTCGTTGGAGGTGTCATCGAGAGAACGGCAAGCGCTTTCGCGTTGCGTTCTGCGGGTTTAGAAGGGTTCCATGACGGCCCCGCCCCCTGCTCTTCGAACCGACGATTCGTCCGCCCCATGCGCCGATGCGACCGCCTCGCCCGCAAAGGCGAATCGCCTTGCAACGCCGCGCCTGTCGACCGTCGCCGAGCGGTTCCTTGCGGTGCCGGGTAGTCCGCCCGTCGCTTGGCATGTCCTGCCCAGCCTCGTTGCCTACACGGATGCCGTCGCGATGATGGAGGCGGCTGTCGCCGAGATCGCCGATGGCACACGACCTGAAACGGTGTTCCTGGTCGAACACCCACCGCTTTATACGGCCGGCACCGGGGCGCAGGCCGAAGACCTCGTCGACGCGACGCGCTTTCCCGTCTTCAACACCGGCCGCGGCGGCCAGTTTACCTATCACGGCCCCGGCCAGCGGGTGGCCTACGTGCTGCTCGACCTGAAACGCAGGCGCCAGGATGTGCGCGCCTTCGTCGCCGCGCTGGAGGCATGGATCATCGGCACGCTCGGGGCCTTCCATGTGATCGGAGAGCGTCGCGAGGACCGGGTCGGCGTTTGGGTTTGCCGGCCGGAGCGACCGCTGGATGCGGACGGCAAGATCGCCGAGGACAAGATCGCCGCCATCGGGATTCGGGTGCGCCGCTGGGTGACGTTCCACGGCATCTCGCTGAACGTCGATCCGGATCTGACGCATTTTTCCGGCATTGTCCCCTGCGGCATTCGCGGCCACGGCATGACCAGCCTCACCGATCTCGGCCATCTCGTTTCGCTGCCGGAGGTCGACATGGCGCTCAAGGAACAGTTCGAAACGGTGTTCGGCCCGACGGCTTGAGGCTCGAAGCGTGTAGACCGGGTGTTGGTGATGGCCTTGGAGCTTGAGGCCGACACGCCGTTTCAGGTATTGCAGCATCGCGAATGAGCCCGAGGGACCGCGATCATGCCGTCGGGCGCACGTCGAAGCCGTCCCCGAACTGGCCGTCGATATTGTCGGACTCGACAGCTTTGACCGAGGCGCCGGCCGGCCCGGTCCAGAGCGCGACAAGCATATCGTCCACCACCGCATCGTCGCCGGAAAACACCGCCTCGACGTCGCCCGATCGGCAGTTGCGCACCCAGCCCGACAGGCCACGCGCCTGCGCCTCGCTCTGGGCCCAGGCGCGATATCCCACGCCCTGGACATGTCCCGAAACGCGGCAGTGCTTGGCGATCATGCGAACTCCATGATCACTGCGTCGACGGCGAGGCTGTCACCCGGCTTGGCGTTGAGCTTATCCACCGTCAGGTCGCGCTCGGCCTTGAGGATGTTCTCCATCTTCATCGCCTCGACCACGGCCAACGTCTCGCCGGCCTTGACCTCCTGCCCCTCCTCCACCGCGATTGAGACGACCAGCCCCGGCATCGGACAGAGCAACATTTTCGACGTGTCCGGCGGAATCTTCTCCGGCATCAGCGCATCGAGCGCGGCGATCGCCGGCGACATCACCTGCACTTCGACCCAGACGCCGTCGAGGAACAGCGACAATCCCGTCGGGGTGGGCCGCACCTGCGCGACCACGCGGGTGCCGTCGATCGATCCGCTCCACGGCGACGCGCCGACCCGGTAACGCGTGGCGACGATCGCCGAACCGTCGTCTGCCCCGAAGCCAAGGCGGTAGATCGTCTCGGCACCCGCCTCGTTCATCTCTCGATCAATCGCCACCGGCAGGTAGTCGCCGTCGATCTTGGCGACCCATTCGCGCTTCAGCGAACCCGAATGCGGCCTCAGCCGATCGATGTGCCGGTCGAGCCGGCTCGTTCGCGCAATTTCGATCGTCGTTGCGATGAGCACTGCCTTGCGGCGCGTTGCGTCCGAAATGTCCGGCCGTTCGAAGCCGTCGGGATATTCGTCGGCGATGAAAGCGGTCGACAGCCGACCTTCGCGCCATCGCGGATGGTGCATCAGCGCGGCGAGAAACGGAATGTTGTGCTCGATGCCCTGGATCTCGAAGCGCGACAGCGCTTCGCCCATCGCTTCGATCGCCTCGCCGCGCGTTGCCGCGTGGGTGCAGAGCTTGGCGATCATCGGGTCGTAGAACATCGAGATTTCCGAACCCTCGGTCACCCCGGTGTCGTTGCGAACGATGACGCCGTCCGACTCGCCCTCCGACGGCGGACGGTAGCATGTCAGCCGGCCGATCGACGGCAAAAAGCCGCGAAACGGATCTTCGGCATAGATGCGACTTTCGACGGCCCAACCGGTGAGTTTCACGTCCTCCTGAGTGTAACGCAGCGTCTCGCCCGCGGCGACGCGGATCATCTCCTCGACGATGTCGATGCCGGTCACGAGTTCGGTCACCGGGTGCTCGACCTGCAGCCGCGTGTTCATCTCAAGAAAGTAGAAATTGCGGTCCTTGTCGACGATGAATTCGACCGTGCCGGCGCTCTGGTAGTCGACGGCCTTCGCCAGCGCCACGGCCTGCGCGCCCATCGACGCCCGCGTCTCGGCATCGAGAAACGGCGACGGTGCCTCCTCTACGACCTTCTGATTGCGCCGCTGGATCGAGCATTCCCGCTCGCCGAGATGGATGACGTTGCCATGGGAATCGGCCAGCACCTGGATTTCGATGTGACGCGGCTCCTCGATGAATTTCTCGATGAAAACCCGCTCGTCGCCAAAGGAGGATTTCGCCTCCGAACGCGCCCTGTCGAAGCCGTCGCGGCATTCATTCTCGTCAAAAGCGATGCGCATGCCCTTGCCGCCGCCGCCGGCCGAGGCCTTGATCATCACCGGATAGCCGATCTCGCCGGCGATCTTCACCGCCTCACGCACATCCTCGATGATCCCGAGATGACCGGGCACAATGTTGACGCCCGCCTCCCTGGCGAAGAGCTTCGATTCGATCTTGTCGCCCATCGCCCGGATCGCCTTGGGCTTCGGCCCGATGAAGACAATGCCGTTTTCCTCCAGCATCTCGCAGAAGCTCGCACGCTCCGACAGGAAGCCGTAGCCCGGATGCACCGCCTCGGCGCCGGTATCCTTGCAGGCTTTGAGGATCCTGTCGGCGTCGAGATAGCTCTCGGATGCGGCGGACGCGCCGATGTGGACGGCCTCGTCGGCCATTCGCACATGCTCTGCGCGACGGTCAGCGTCTGAATAGACGGCCACCGTCGAAATCCCCATCGCCTTGGCCGACTTGATGACCCGGCAGGCGATCTCGCCGCGGTTGGCGATCAGGATCTTCTGAAACATGTCTCCGACGCACTCCCAACGCGCATGATGTGTCTTGGCACAATGTTTTGAACGCTCGGTCGCCCGACCGCAAGCGGCGACAACGCGCGACGCGCCTCTGCCTTAAGAATGCACGGTCGGCGCCCTGGCGATGCGCTGCGACAGGCGTCGCTCGCGCCAGTAGATGAAGATGCCCGAGCCGACGATGATGACGATGCCGATCCATTTCGGCCCGTCAGGGAAATCGCCGAAAAGCAGGAAGCCAAGGAACACCGCCGAGACGATCTCGACATAGCCGAAGGGCGCGAGCACCGATGCAGGCGCCAGGCGATAGGCTTCGAGAAACATCAGGTGACCCAGCGTGCCGACGATGCCCGCGCCGAGAAGCAGCAACCAGACGTCGACGCCACGCGGCAGGACGATCGCCATGTCCGGGATCGAAAACGGCGCGGCAAGCGCCGACAGAAGCGCGACGGTCACAGCGCCTCCGACACCCGCATAGACCATCATCGCCAAAGGCGAGGCCGTCCGCGACAAGCTCCGTCCCAGGATCAGGTAGAACGCGATGCACACGGCGGCACCCATCGGCAGGAGCGCGGCAAAGCCGAATGCCGCGAAATTCGGCCGGATGACGATGAGCGCGCCGACGAAGCCGACGATCACGGCGGCAATCCGCCGCGCGCCGACCGTCTCCTTGAGGAACACGGCCGACAGAACCGTGACGATCATCGGTTCGACGAAGAAAATGGCCGTCGCGTCGGCGAGCGGCATGAAGCGCAAGGCGCCGAAGAAGGCGATACCTGCAAGGCCGAGCAGTACGCCGCGCAAGAGGTTGAGAAGCGGATGGCGAATGTGAAGGGCCGACCATCCCTCGGCGAAAACGAGAACCGGCAGGACCATCACGACCTGCATGGCCAACCGGATCATCGCCACTTCGCCCGCCGACAGGCCATGGGTCGTGACGAGCAACTTGCCGAAGGCGTCGAGCAGTGGAATGAAGGCCGAAGCCACCAGAAACACCACGATCCCGCGGAGGGTCTCGGCCGGCGTGTTTTCGATCCTGGCGAGAACGGTGGACATGGCGTTTGATGGCACAGGCCTGGCGGCGGCGCCATGACAAAATCGACCGAAAGCCCTATGCCTCGGGTCTCAAGGCATGAGGCCGATTTCGACGCGAGCGCCAGCGAACCGACGTTACCCGGCGCCGACCAACCGCCAACGGCGCAAACGGCGCAAACGAAAACGAAAAGGCATCATCATGACCGTGCTGATCGACGCCGATGCCTGCCCCGTCAAGGACGAGGCGATCGACGTCGCTTTGCGCCATGGGGCGGAGGCGGTGCTGGTGTCGAATGGCGGAATGCGCCCGTCGCGTTATCCCGGCGCGCGCATCGTCGTGGTGCCGGAGGGCCCCGATGCCGCCGACGACTGGATCGCCGAAGCGGCGGCGACCGGCGACGTGGTGGTCACCGCGGACATCCCCCTCGCCGCTCGCGCGCTTGAGAAGGGCGCGATGGTGCTCGGGCCGACGGGCCGGCCGTTCACACCGGAGACGATCGGCACGGCGCTTTCGATGCGCGCTTTCAAGCAGCATCTGCGCGAGACCGGTGAATCGAAAGGCTATAACGCGTCCTTCACCGGCGCCGACCGCTCGCGCTTTCTGCAGGCGCTGGATATTGCCCTGCGCCGCGGTGGCATCTGATCCCTCCGCTTTGAGTCGCGGCATGCCAAGGACATCTTACTCGGCGGAGACGCTGCGTCCCTGCGTGTATTCCTTCAAGGCCCGCGATTCGGCCGGAATGCGGATCGCAAGCGCGCCGAGATTGAGCAGCGTAAAGAGGATCGCGATCGCATAGAGCCCGAAAATCGCCGGCAGCAGCGCGATCTCGAGCACCACCACCGCGTAATTCGGATGGGCAATGAACCGGTACGGCCCCTTGGCGACGAGCTTTTCACCGCGCTTGACGATGATCCGCGTCGTCCAGCGCCGGCCAATCGAGGCGAGTGTCCAGAAGCGAAGACCCTGGACCAAGGCGAAAAGTGCAAGCAGAGCAAGGTTGATCGGCTCGCCGAATGCGGTCAGCCAGATCAGCGCGAGCCAAGCCGCGTGCAGCGCCACGATCAGCGAATAATGAGGCGCGGCAATCTCTACCGCGCCCTCTCGCTTCAGCCGCGCCGTGTTGCGCCTTGCGATCCTCAACTCGATCAACCGCTGCGCGGTCACATAGCCGAGTATCAAGATCGTTGCGACGACACTCGGTGGAAGAAAGACGTTCTCAAGCATCAAGCCGCGCGAAGCTCCCCGTAAAACCGGGGCCGAGCGAAGCCATGAGATTGCATCCGCTCATCCCGGCAGCGAGCTTGCGCTCCAGCACGAACAGCGCCGTCGGTGCCGACATGTTGCCGAATTCTCGCAGCACCTCGCGCTCAACGTTCAAAGCGCCCTGCGGCAGATCGAAGGTCGACTCCAGCGCGTTAACCACCTTGGTACCGCCCGGATGGAAGGCATAGCCATCGATCGCCTCCACGGTTTCGTCTCGCCGTTCCAGGAAACGCGCTACTGCCGGTCGCATCTTCTCTGTGACGAGATCCGGGATCGAGGCGGAGAAGATCGCGCCGAAACCGACAGGGTCGACCGACCAGCCCATGACGCCGAGGGTCTGCGGCCACAGATGCTCGCCCGTCGCGACCACCTGCACGCCGTCCCTCTCGTCGCTGATCAGCACCAGCGCCGCCGCGCCGTCGCCAAACAGCGCGGTCGCCACGATGTTGCTCTTGGTCAGCTCGTCGGCGCGGAACGCCAGCGTGCAGATCTCCACGGCGACCACCAGCACCGTCGATCCCGGATCGGCCTTGGCGAGTCGCGTGCCGAGCGACAGGCCGGAGACCCCGCCCGCGCAGCCGAGGCCGAAGACGGGTACACGCCGCACGTCGGGTCGCAGGCCGAGTGTTGCGTGGGCCCGTGCTTCCAGCGACGGCGTCGCGATGCCGGTCGAGGATATCGTCACGACGGTGTCGATGGCATCGGGGGCGATGTTCGCCGCATCCATCGCCTTGCGGGCCGCTTCGACGAACAGATCGGTCGCGCCTTCGAGATACGCGTCGGTCCGAACCTGCCAATCCTTGTCGCCCTGAAACCAATCGAGCGGCCGGACCGAATATCGAGACTCGATGCCGGTGTTCTCGAAGACTGGGCGCATCCGTTCGAAATCACGATAGCGGTTTGCGAACATGTCCGCCGCGTGGTCGGCCACGTCCGATTGCGGCAGGCGATAGGGGGGCACAGCCGAGGCAATACCGGCGATCCGAGGGGCGGTCGCCGGCGAAATGGCGGAGGAGGCTTGAGACATGCAGGATATCCGAAGAAAAAGACATGGATGTAAGCTGCAATTGGCGGGATTCGTTGCTCGCGGGTCGCGCACGAAATCGTCAATGACCCTTAAGGAACGTTTCGTGGCATGGCTTGGATGCGTTGCCCAACTTTCCAAAAGCCTGGCATACCGATTTTTGCAAAGTGCCATGTGCCCGTGCATCGCGACAGATTGAGGAAAACGTCATGGCTACCCAATCACGCTTTACGGGTACGCTGGTGTACCGCCAGAAGCTTGTGACCCGGCTCACCCACTGGATCTGGGCGGTCTGCCTGTTCTTCCTGCTTCTCTCCGGCCTGCAGATCTTCCAGGCCCGACCAGACCTTTACATCGGTCAGCAATCGGGCTTCGCCTTCGACAATACCTTCCTGTCGATAGGCGCATTCATGGATGGCGATTCCATGAAGGGTTTCACCGCCGTCTTCGGCCACCGCTTCGAGACCACCGGCTGGTTGGGCGCCATCTGGGAGAACGGCAATCTGACACCGAAGAGCTTTCCCGGCTGGATGACCATCCCGAGCTATCGCGATCTCGGCACCGGCAGGATCGTCCACTTCTTCTTCGCCTGGATCCTCGTCGTGACGCTTGCCGTCTGGCTGGTCGCCAGCCTCATCAACCGCCACATCAAGGATCTGGCGCCGAGCGGCCAGGACTTCAAAGACCTGCCTGAGGACGTCGCCAACCATGCCAGGCTGCGGTTTCACCACGAGAACCGCTACAACATCCTGCAGAAGCTCGCCTATATCGGCGTCCTCTTCGTCGCGCTGCCGCTGATGATCCTGACCGGCCTCACCATGTCGCCGGGCTTCAACGCATGGATGCCCTGGACACTGGATCTCTTCGGCGGCCGCCAGACGGCCCGCTCGATCCACTTCGTCACGATGCTGGCGCTCGTCCTGTTTTTCGTCGTCCATATCCTGATGGTGGTCCTCGCCGGACCGATGAACGAGCTGCGCTCGATGATCACCGGCTGGTACCGCACCGACCCGGAGTCCGAATGATGGTCCGCTTCGAACTCTCCCGCCGCCGCTTCCTGACGGGCGCCGCCGTTGCCTCCACCGTCCCGCTGGCCGGCTGCTTCGATGCGGCGGGCTCCGGCACGGTGCGCGACGTGCTCGCCAGCGCCAACGACCTCACCTACCGCATCCAGCGCTTCCTCATTGGCGAGGACCAGCTCGCACGGACCTATTCGGAAAGCGAGATCCGCCAGCCGCAGCGACCGAACGGCACGACCAACCCGCAGGACGACGACTTCTTGGCGCTGGCAAACAACGACTTCGCCGACTACGTCCTGCCGATCGACGGACTGGTCGAGACACCGAATAAGTTTACGCTTGCCGAACTGCACAATATGCCGGCGCAGACGCAGATCACCCGCCACGACTGCGTCGAGGGCTGGAGCTGCATCGCCAAATGGACGGGTACGCAATTGTCCGGCCTCCTCGATCGGGTGGGCCTGAAGCCGGCCGCCCGATACGTCGTCTTCGAGTGCTTCGACACGATGGAGCAGTCCTTCACCGGGCCAATCAAATATTACGAGACGATCGACATCCGGGCCGCCCGCCATTCGCAGACGATCCTCGCCTATGGTCTCAACGACGAAACGCTGCCCGTTTCCAACGGCGCGCCGATCCGGGTGCGGGTCGAGCGCCAGCTCGGCTACAAGATGGCCAAATACATCAAGGCCATCCACGTCACCGACAGCTTCGCCGATTTGGGCAGCGGCAAAGGCGGCTACTGGGAAGACACAGGTTACGACTGGTTCGCGGGAATTTAATACCGGGATGGCATGAGAGCCACCGATCCCCATCCTGGTCAGCTCGCACAGCGTCTGAGCGAAAGGAGCGGCCGCCTTCGCCACGCGAAAGGTTCGGCCTGCTCCAACGCACCGCTCCGGACTGATGCCGTCCAATTCGAATCCGGGCACCTGTCCAGCATTCCTGTACGAGTGCTGAGGGCAAGCTTGCGCTGAATCGCGTCGGCAGCGCTTTTGACACCCGGCAACGATCGGACCGGGGTGAATGCAAAACGTGCGTTTACATCGAGTCGTACAGCTTGTCGTTACGTGATCTTAAATCTTATAAACTCATTATCGATCGATCGAGTGAGGTATTCGAGAAAGATCGAAACGTGACGTCATTGCCGAAATATAATATTTTCGCGGCGCAACTGTTGCAGCATCTCGTCGTCGCGACCTTCGTTCTGGACGGCGAGGGTCGCGTCATCATCTGGAACCGTGCCTGTGAACGACTGACCGGCGTTTCAGCCGCAAGCGTCATCGGCACCAGGAATCATTGGATGGGTTTTTACAAAACGCCCCGTCCCTGCCTTGCCGATCTGGTCCTCGATGGCGCCTCGGCTCAGGCCCTCGGCGAACTTTATACTATCGACCGCAGCGGCGAGACCGAGCCCGGCGCGCTTTCCACCGAGAACTGGTGCGACTTCCCCGGTGTCGACGGGAGACGCTATGTTGCCATCGATGCCGGTCCGATCCATGCAGCGGACGGCACCATCGTCGCCGTCGTCGAGACGCTGCGCGACATCACCTCTCAGAAGCACGCGCAGACCGCACTAGAGGCGCTGGTCGGTCGCGACGGCCTCACCGGAATTGCCAACCGGCGCAGTTTCGACGATCGCCTTGCGAAAGACTGGCTCAACGCAGTCGCGCACCGGCAGCCACTGGCGCTGCTAATGGTCGATATCGACCATTTCAAGCCTTACAACGACACGCTTGGCCACCAGCGCGGCGATGATTGCCTGAAGCATATCGCAACGATTATCGAAGCTTCCGTCCGTCACGTGACCGACCTCGTGGCACGCTATGGCGGCGAGGAGTTCGCGGTAATTCTGCCCGGGGCGAGCATGCGCAGCGCCCATGACGTCGCCGAACGTATCATCGCCGCCCTGCGCACCGAAGCCATCGCCCATCCGGGCATCGAGGGCCGCGGTACGGTGACCCTCAGCGTCGGCATCTCGGCGAAGTCGAGGACCTGCGACAGTCCGGAAACCCTGATCGCTCAGGCCGACGCGGCGCTCTACCTTGCCAAACGCAAGGGTCGCGACCGTGTGGCTTGTCAGGTGGAATTGAAGGCGGCGTAAGAAGTGTAAGACGCATTCTCGGTGCGGACGCTTCGCAGCGGCCGCCTTTTTCGTTTGCAATGGGAAGCATTGTCAGGTTGCCGGTTAAATCCACTTGCCGGCAGCGCATCAGAACTTCAACGCAACGCCTGCGCGAATCGAATGCTCGTCGAAACCCGACGAGATCGAGGTATTGCCAAGGTCATAGGTCCTGGATCCGAAATCCGAATAGCGGTATTCGAGCCGGGTCGAGATGTCGTCGGTGATCGTCGCCTCGACACCGCCTCCGACCGTATAGCCGACATTGTCCTTGGAGTCGGAGAACCCGTTCGACGACAACTCGCTGCGCGCGGCCGCGACGCCGCCGGTGGCAAAAAGCAGGAACGGATCGACATCGTAGCCGACCCGGGCTCTCAACGACCCGAAAAGGTTCGAATCGCCTGCGATGCCGCCGCTCGTCGCGGGACTGAAGCCGTCGGCCGAAAATCCCGAACCGCCGATATCGGCCTCGAGGCCATAGACGAGCTTGTCGGTCTGCAGATTGTAGCCGGCGTAAACGCCGCCGACAAAGCCATCACCATCGAAGCTCGCGCCGCCCGATTGGTCGAAATTGCGCGTGTTGTAGCCAACGAAGGCACCGGCATAGGGACCGGACCAGATGTGGATCGGTGCCGGCTGTCCGATCGGCGCGACGGGCGCCGCAGTTACGTTTGTCACGACATCGGCGGCCTGCGCAAAGCCAATGCAACCCAACGCCACCACGCCGAAAGCGACGGCGGCCAAGCTGGCCCGCAAATAAGCGCGAAGGCGTCTGGCCATTCTCGTATCCACTTCGTCTCGGTCGTTCCGGTTCGGCTGTGGGTCGTCCCGGATTTTATCCGCGGGCGATCGATCCCGATCTGCTCTTCGACAGATGGCGAGGATGAAACGCGCAAACAGGACTTTCAGCCGACGGAAAGCATAAGGCGCCGCCATTTTATTCGCAGCGTTGCGCAACGGCAACAGCGACCCCGGTCGCCGAACATCCTCAGACGCCGCAAAATCGCTGCCAGATCCTGCCATGGTGCAAGCGACCGCCCGTTACGCCTATATGCCCACTGCGCCTACATGCCCGCTGCACCTATATGAACGTAAAAGCCACCACAGACGGACCCGACCTTTGGCCCGCTCCCGGCGACAGCGATATTCTCGACATTCGGGACGCAGGCTGATGCCGCGTTTTCCGGCACAGGACGACATGACCGACGAGCTTCCAGACACCGACAACGACCATATCCTCGACGAGGCGACTGACGCCTCGATCGGCGACCCCGCATTCGACGCGGAGCCGTCCAGTGAAACAGAGGACGACGACGCATTGGACGCTATCGGGGCCGAAGCCGGCTCGGCGAGTGCGTCCTTGCTGGCGGCGATCGACTGGGCCGATGCCGGCGCGCGGCTTCCCACCGAACTCATCGGTGCCGAGCTGATTGCCGCGCTTGCCAAGAGGCTGCCGGCACAGCCGGGCGTCTACCGTATGTTCGGAAAGGACGGCGAGGTTCTCTATGTCGGCAAGGCGCGTTCGCTGAAGGCCCGGGTGGCCAACTACACCCGCCTCGGTGGCCACACCCAGCGCATCGCCCGGATGATTCGCGAGACGCGCCAGATGGAGTTCGTCACGGTCCGCACCGAGACAGAGGCCCTTCTGCTAGAAGCAAACCTTATCAAGCGCTTGCGGCCACGATTTAATGTTCTGCTTCGGGATGACAAGTCGTTTCCCTACATCCTCGTCAGTGGCGATCACGACGCTCCCGCAATCATGAAGCACCGCGGTGCCCGCTCGCGAAAAGGCCAGTATTTCGGACCCTTCGCCTCGGCCGGCGCCGTCGGCCGCACGATCAATTCCTTGCAACGGGCCTTCCTGCTGCGCACCTGCACCGATTCGGTCTACGAGACGCGGACGCGGCCGTGCCTACTGCATCAGATCAAGCGCTGCGCGGCGCCCTGCACCGGCGAGATTTCGCTCGAAAACTATGGCGAACTCGTCAGCGAGGCCAAGGCGTTTCTCTCGGGCCGCTCCAACCAGATCAAGAACGGCATGTCCAAGGCCATGCAGGAAGCCTCCGACGATCTCGATTTCGAACGCGCGGCGGTTTATCGCGACCGTCTCGCCGCGCTCTCCCACGTGCAGAGCCACCAGGGAATCAACCCCACCGGCATCGAGGAAGCCGATGTCTTCGCCATCCAACAGCAAGGCGGCATGACCTGCATCCAGGTGTTCTTCTTCCGCACCGGCCAGAACTGGGGCAACCGCGCCTATTTCCCGAAGGCCGATTCGTCGCTGGGACCGCAGGAGGTGCTCGGGGCCTTCCTCGCCCAGTTCTACGACGACAAGCCGGTCCCGCGGTTGATCCTGTTGCCGCTGGAGGTCGATGAACAGCCGCTGCTCGCCGAAGCCCTGGGGCTGAAGGGCGCGCGAAAGATCGACATCGCGGTGCCGTCGCGGGGCCTCAAGAAGGATCTCGTCGATCACGCGACGTCCAACGCGCGCGAGGCCCTCGGCCGCCGCCTCGCCGAGACGTCGTCCCAGGCGCGACTCCTGAAGGGCGTGCAGGAGACTTTCGGCCTGCCGCACCCGCCGCGGCGCATCGAGGTCTACGACAACTCTCATATCATGGGCACGGCCGCCGTCGGCGCGATGATCGTCGCGGGCCCCGCCGGCTTCGCCAAGGCGCATTACCGCAAGTTCAACATCAAGGACACGACGATCACGCCGGGCGACGATTTCGGCATGATGAAGGAGGTCATGACGCGGCGTTTCTCACGGCTGATCAAGGAGCATTCCGACGGACCGCAGCCGGCCGCGAGCGCATCGAACAACGTCGACGAGGTCGAGGAGGAGGAGGATGTCCTCTCCTCCGAGGCGATGCCGGCTTGGCCGGACCTCGTCCTCATCGACGGCGGCAAGGGCCAGATTTCGGCGGTGCGCTCGATCCTCGACGAGCTCGGTATCGCCGACAAGGTCACCACCATCGGAGTCGCCAAGGGCCTCGACCGCGACGCCGGCCGCGAGCGTTTCATCGTGGAGGGCCGCGACGCCTTCTCGCTACCGCCGCGCGATCCGGTGCTCTATTTCCTGCAGCGGCTGCGCGACGAGGCCCACCGCTTCGCGATCGGCACCCACCGCGCCAAGCGCAAGAAGGAACTGGTCAAGAACCCGCTCGACGAAATCGGTGGCATCGGCCCATCGCGCAAGCGCGCACTTCTGCACCATTTCGGCACGGCAAAGGCCGTTTCGCGAGCCGCACTCTCCGACCTGAAGGTCGTGGAAGGCATCTCGGAGACCATGGCGAAATCCATCTACGAGCACTTTCACGAGCGCGGCTGACGGCGACACAAAACTTTCATGGGCGGCGGGTGGTTGACGGGACGCCATGGGAAGCGCTTCAAGGGCGTTGGGGACCGGAGCCCCGATGGTCGGCGCTGTCCGCCTGGCGCCGAGGCGGTCCGGTCTCTCCATGGCATGACGAGATCGAGGGCCGATCATCATCATGCCCTGGCCTCCAGTTCTTGCATGATGCTTTCGTGAAACCGGTGTCAGCTTTCACGGATCATGCTCTAGTCGACGCGCACGGCGGAAGCGAACCGTTCCATGGCATCCAAGGCCTACAGCCTTCCCAATCTCCTGACCTATGCACGCATTGTCTGCGTTCCCCTGATCGTCATGTGCTTCTTCGCCGAAGGCAAGCTTTCGGGCTCGGACACGGCACGCTGGTGGGCCCTCGGGATATTCATCGCGGCGAGCGTGACGGACTTCTTCGACGGCTATCTCGCCAGAGCTTGGCAACAGACATCGACCATCGGCCGAATGCTCGACCCAATCGCGGACAAGCTGCTCGTCGCCGCAGTGCTCCTGTTGCTCGCCGCCGACGGCACCATTCACGATTGGAACGTGTGGGCGGCGATCGTCATCCTGTGCCGCGAGATTCTCGTCTCGGGCCTGCGCGAATATCTGGCCGAGCTGAAGGTCTCGGTGCCGGTCACCCGCCTCGCCAAGTGGAAGACCACGATGCAGATGGTCGCTATCGGCTTTCTGCTGGCCGGGCCCGCTGGCGACACGGTGCTGCCGCACACGACGGAGATCGGCCTTCTGCTCCTGTGGATTTCGGCCATCGTTACCCTCTACACCGGCTATGACTATTTTCGCGCCGGGCTGCTGCACATCGAGGACTGAGCCTTCGCATCATCGCTGGACCAGCGATGATTGCGCCCCCATCTTTCACGAAATGAAGGGGCGCGTGACGTCGCCATGGTGGAAGGACCCGACCGATGAAACTCGTCTATTTCGCCTGGGTCCGCGAGCGGATCGGCCTTGCCGACGAAGAGGTCGAGTTGCCGGCCGGTGTCGCCACCGTTGCCGACCTTCTCTACTGGCTGAAGGCCCGAGGCGAGAATTACGATGCCGCCCTGCAGGCCCCGGAGATCATCCGCGTGGCAATTGACCAGGAGCATGTCGACCATTGCGAACCGGTGGCCGGCGCCAGCGAGATCGCCCTGTTTCCGCCCATGACAGGCGGCTGATCATGGCGGAAAGCTTGACGACGAACTTCGAGCCGAAAATCATCATCAAGGCCGATCGCATCGACATCGCCGCCGAGACCATGGCGCTTTCAAGCGGCGGCGCTGCCGGCGGCGTCGTTACCTTTTGCGGCTTTTGCCGTGACGAAGACGGTCGCCTCGGCGCGCTCGAACTCGAGCATTACCCCGGCATGGCCAAGCGCGAAATCGGCAGGATCGCCATTGAAGCCGCCGAGCGCTGGCCGCTCCTCGGCCTTCGCGCCATCCACCGCTTCGGCACGATCGCGCCGGGCGAGGAGATCGTCTTCGTCGGCTGCGCTTCCCGGCACCGCGACGCCGCCTTCGAAGCCGCCCGCTTCGTCATGGATTTCCTGAAGACGCGCGCCCCCTTCTGGAAGCGCGAGCACCTCGTCGACGGGACCGTCGGCGGCTGGGTCGACGCCAAGGACACCGACGACGCAGCGACCAGTCGCTGGCACCGGCTTTAGGTGTCGACGCTCACCCGAGCGTACACAACGGCCCCTTCCAAACGACATCGTCCAATAGCCGATCATTCGCTGGCCGACCGAGCGGAATAGCGACGTCGCTATTTGTATTTTGCACCTGCGATAATAGTATTTTCAGATGCAATACACCGCCGGATCCGTTCAGAACGGCGACAAGGCCTGTATTTCCCAGGCGTCCACCCTAGTGTCATCCTTGCATTGACGCACGGGAGGGCACCCATGAAAATCAAGGACAGGCCGGAATTCCTCAACAAGCCGAAGCCACTCAGCTTTCTGCCCGACGAAACGGTGATGAATGCCGTGACAGCGATGGCGGAAAAGAACGTCGGCTCTGTAATGATCGTCGATGGGGCGGGCAAGCTCGCCGGCGTCGTGACCGAACGCGATATTCTGAAGCGCCTGGTCGGCCAGAAGCGTGATCCGCTCACGACGAAACTCTCCGAAATCATGACGTCGGGCGTTAGGGTCGCGAAGGCCAACGACGATCTGATCGACTGGATGCGCATCATGTCGAACGAGCGCTTCCGCCGCCTGCCGATCGTCGACGAGAGTGGCAAAGTCATCTCGGTCATGACCCAGGGGGACTTCGTCTCCTACACCTGGCCGAACCTTCTGCACCAAGCGCGTGAGGTGACCCGCTCGACGATCAGCGGCAATTACCAGGTCATGCTCGTGATCGGCAGCATCCTCGTCTACACCGTCGTGCTCGTGGCGATCCTGGCCGGCTTCTTCGCCAGTTGATCCTTCGCCAAGCGGAACGCGTCCGCGGGTAAGCCGGAAAGCCGGCCATGGCGATGCCGGGCGTGGCCATGGCAACCGTCAAAAGAAAAGGGAGATCGAGCGGCCTCCCTTTACAATTTTCAGATCACGCGGGTTCGCGCGATCAGCTTTGATCTGCTGGCTTCAGCCGACGATCTCGGTCTCGGAAAACCAGTAGGCGATCTCCTGGGCCGCAGTCTCCGGCGCGTCGGAGCCATGCACCGAATTTTCGCCGATCGATAAGGCATGCGCCTTGCGGATCGTACCTCCAGCGGCATCCTTCGGGTTGGTCGCGCCCATGATTTCGCGGTTGCGTGAGATGGCATTCTCGCCCTGCAACACCTGCACGACCGTCGGGCCCGACGACATCGACTCAACCAGTTCACCGAAGAACGGCCGCTCCTTGTGAACCGCGTAGAAGCCCTCGGCCTCGCGCTGGCTCATCCACACGCGCTTCGAGGCAACAATGGTGAGGCCACCTTCTTCCAGCATGGTGGTGATGGCACCGGTCAGATTGCGACGGGTGGCATCAGGCTTGATCATCGAAAAGGTGCGTTCGACCGCCATCGGGGTCTCCTTTGCATAAAGGGTTCGGGAGAAGGTGGGCGACCTATAGCGATGCGACCCGGCACCGGCAAGGCTCGGCGACCGGCGATACACCCGGCCGAATCGACGCCCCGTTCTCCGTCAGTCGGCGTCTTCAAGTCGCAACAGCAGCGCGCCGTCCTCGACCTGGTCGCCAACCTCCACCAGAAGCTCCGCGACCCGCCCGGCGCGCGGGCTCTTCAGCGTGTGCTCCATCTTCATCGCCTCGATGACGACCAGTGCCGCGCCTTTTTCCACCGCGTCGCCGGCCTTTGCCAAGACAAGTTTTACCGTTCCCGGCATCGGTGCCGTGATGCGGTCGCCGCCGGCGGCATCCTCGCCATGTGCCGCCGCGTCGTAAAGCCGGAAGTGACGGGCCACCCCGCCTTCGAACACGGTCACGGCACGGGCCTCCCGAGCGACACCGACGCTGAAGACGTGGCCTCCTGACGACAAACGCACCTCGCCGTCGCGGCGCGCCGCTCCGCTTTCGAGGACCGCGAGCTCGACGCTTGCCTCGCCTGCCTCCACGCGATAGCGCCACCCGCCGAGATCGGTGACGAGCGCATCGACACGTCCGCCGCGCGCCTCTTCATTCGCCTCGCCGCGTTCGAAACGCGCCGCCTGCACCGCATCGCCCCAGGCGCGAAAGCCGCGCAAGCTGGCAAACGGATCGGCCGACCTCGTCCCTTTCGGCACATCGGCATCCAGATGCCCAAGCACCGACAACGCCGCGATGGCCCTCGACATCGAAGAGGTTTCCGCCGGCTGCGCCAGAATGTCCAGATCGCGCCCGATCAGGCCCGTATCCACATCGCCCGCAGCAAAGTCCCCATGGGCCGCAAGCCGCGCCAGGAAGGCGACATTCGTCACCGAGCCGGCGATTTGCGTCGCGCCGAGTGCCGTCCGCAGCTTGGCCAGAGCCGTCGGCCGGTCCGGGCCGTGGACGATTAGCTTGGCGATCATCGGGTCGTAATGGAGCGTGATCGCATCGCCTTCGCGCACCCCGGTGTCCACCCGCACGCCCTCTCGCTCCTCCGGCATGCGGAGCGTCGTCAGCCGCCCGGTCGCCGGCAGGAACCCCTTGGCCGCATCCTCGGCATAGATCCGCGCCTCGAAAGCATGGCCGTCGATCGTGAGATCCTCCTGTGCGAAGGGCAGCACCTCGCCCGAAGCGACGCGCAGCTGCAGCTCGACCAGGTCGAGCCCGGTAATCGCCTCCGTCACCGGGTGTTCGACCTGCAGGCGGGTGTTCATCTCCATGAAGAAAAAGCGTTCGGGCCGCAGGCCCTGCGATGCGTCGACGATGAACTCGATCGTGCCTGCGCCGCTGTAGCCGATCGCCTTTGCAGCCTTGACCGCCGCCTCACCCATCGCGGCGCGCATCTCGGGCGTCATCCCCGGCGCCGGCGCCTCCTCGATCACCTTCTGGTGACGCCGTTGCAGCGAACAGTCGCGCTCGAACAGATGCACCGCGTTGCCATGGCCATCGCCGAACACCTGAATTTCGATATGCCGCGGCTTGGCGATGAGCTTCTCGATCAGGCAATGCGGATCGCCGAAGGAGGCTTCGCCCTCGCGCCGAGCGCCCTCCAGCGCCGCGCGAAACTCCGCGGGCGCATGCACCTCGCGCATCCCCTTGCCGCCGCCGCCGGCCCGCGCCTTGATCAGCACCGGATAGCCGATCTTCTCCGCCTCGGCGGCCAGGAACTCCGGCTCCTGGCTGTCACTGTGATAGCCGGGCACCACCGGCACACCTGCCTCCTGCATCAGCCGCTTGGCCGCATCCTTCAGCCCCATCGCCCGGATCGCCTGCGCCGACGGCCCGACGAAGATCAGCCCGGCCGCCTCGACGGCTTCGACGAAATCCGGGTTCTCCGACAAAAAGCCATAGCCCGGATGGATCGCATCCGCTCCGGTCGCCTTGGCCGCAGCGATGATGCGGTCCGCCTTCAGATAGCTCTCGGACACCGCCGCCGGTCCGATCCGCACTGCCTCCTCCGCCATGGAAACATGCAGCGCGTCCGCATCCGCGTCGGAGAAGACGGCAACCGTGCGGATGCCGAGCCGCCTGGCCGTGCGCATGACCCGGCAGGCGATCTCGCCGCGATTGGCAATGAGGAGGGTGTTGATCATGGAGCGCTGCCTACAATCTCCATTCCGAGAAAGTTGAGGCTTTCATTCGTATCAAGCTCAACAATGATCGTTGTCTGCGGTGGAATGGGGCCGCCACCCAAACATGAACGGGTCCTAATCCCGCTGACCCCGGAGCATTTCCCTGACAATTGCCCGATTTCAACTCGATCGCCGATTTGCGGGTCGCTCTCGATACATTTAAGTTCAAGGCAAATGCCTCCGATCGTACTTATCGTGAACTGGTTAAAGATCGTCGCGTGAAATGTCATCTGATGCTCCGTCTTGCGGACTGAAATTGGTCGACCAGACCGCCCGGCATCAACTTGCAACCTGACCGAGTTCAAGATCGTCGAATGCAATGCGACGCGTCGATTTCGGTACGCGGATTCGCCTATCGGCGCTGACAAAGACGTCGCATTGGGCAAGTACGGCGCATGCGACATGAATGGCGTCAGGTAACTGCAGGTAATCCAACGCACGAAGTTCGGCGGCCCTCAGGAACACGCTACGGTTCATCGGCACAAGTGGCAGCGTACGGACGTCGCCAAAGAACTTCAGTACGGTTTCAATACGGTTTTGCTCGCCGTCGCGGATCGGCTTGACCAGGCATTCCGTCAAGGCAATCTCGCTCGAAAATGCCAATATTCGGCCGGCATCAATCGCTTTCAGGTACCGCTCCTGCGCTGGGGTAAACTCAAATGGCCGCTCAATGATGGCAATGATCGTATTGGAATCCAGGTAATGTCTCTCTGCGGTTGACGCGATCATTCCCACTCGTCACGCAATTTCCGAATCTCTTCGACGATTTCTTCAGCTGTTCGAGCGGTCGGAACAGAGCCAGCCAACGCCCATAGCGAAAGTCGCTCTGTCGGGGCGGGCGTTTCCGCGGCGCGCCGGAGAATGTCCCTAATTTCAGCCTCAGTCGATCGCTTGTTGGTTTTCGCTCTGGCTTTCAGCGTATCGAGAACGTCGTCGTCCAGCTTGCGAACCGTGATCTGCGCCATCAATGCCTCCGAATGTCGTTACGAAAGATGCCTTCATTATGATAGCATGCTCTGAACGCCCTGCCATCACATTCTGAACAACCCGAACCGCGTCTCCCCGATCGGCGCGTTCAGCGCGGCGGATAAGGACAGCGCCAGAATCTCCCGCGTCTTGCCGGGATGCACGATCCCGTCGTCCCAGAGCCTTGCCGAAGCGTAGAGCGGATGGCTCTGGCGCTCGAACATTTCAATGGTCGGGCGCTTGAACTCGGCCTCCTCCGCGGCCGACCACTCGCCGCCCTTGCGCTCGATGCCGGCGCGTTTGACCGTCGCCAGCACCCCGGCCGCCTGCTCGCCGCCCATGACGGCGATGCGGCTGTTCGGCCAGGTCCACAGGAAACGCGGCGAATAGGCCCGGCCACACATGCCGTAATTGCCGGCACCGTAGGAGCCGCCGATCAACATCGTGATCTTCGGCACGGCGGTGGTCGAAACGGCGGTGACAAGCTTGGCGCCGTGCTTGGCGATGCCGCCAGCCTCGTATTGCCGGCCGACCATGAAGCCGGTGACGTTCTGCAGGAACACCAGCGGCACCTTGCGCTGCGAGCACAGTTCGACGAAATGCGCCCCCTTCACCGCGCTCTCGGAGAACAGCACGCCGTTGTTGGCGACGATGCCGACCGGCATGCCGTGGACATGGGCGAAGCCGCAGACCAGCGTCGGCCCGTAGCGCGCCTTGAACTCGTCGAAGCGCGAGCCGTCGACGATCCGCGCGATGACCTCGCGAATGTCGAAAGGGGTCTTGACGTCGGCCGGCACGATGCCGAGGATTTCGTCCGGGTCGAAGGCCGGGTCTTCCGGAATCTCAAGAACGACGGACGACGGCTTCGTCGTATTGAGGTTGCCGACGATCCGCCGCGCGATCTGCAATGCGTGAAGGTCGTCCTCGGCCAGATGGTCCGCGACGCCCGACAGCCGTGTGTGAACATCGCCGCCGCCGAGATCTTCGGCCGTGACGACCTCGCCAGTCGCCGCTTTCACCAAGGGCGGGCCGGCGAGGAAGATCGTGCCCTGCCCTTTCACGATGATCGTCTCGTCGCTCATCGCCGGCACGTAGGCGCCGCCGGCCGTACAGGAGCCCATGACGACGGCGATCTGGGCGATGCCCTTCGCCGACATCTGCGCCTGGTTGAAGAAGATGCGGCCGAAATGGTCCCGGTCGGGAAACACCTCGTCCTGGTTCGGCAGGTTCGCCCCGCCGCTGTCGACGAGATAGACGCACGGCAGATGGTTCTGCTCGGCGATCTCCTGGGCTCGCAGATGCTTCTTGACGGTCATCGGGTAGTAGGTGCCGCCCTTCACCGTCGCGTCGTTGGCCAGCACCATGACCTCGCGGCCCGCCACCCGGCCGATGCCGGCGATGGCGCCCGCCGCCGGAATTTCGCCACCGTAAAGATCGTAAGCGGCGAAAAGCCCGATCTCGAGAAACGGCGAGCCCGGATCGAGAAGCCCCTGCACCCGGTCCCGCGGCAACAGCTTGCCGCGCGAAAGATGCCGCTCGCGCGCCTTTTCACCGCCGCCCTGAAGCGCCTTGTCGGCTGCCGCCTCGATCAACGCGATCTGCTTTGCCATCGCAGCGCGATTTTCGATGAAGGCCTGCGATCGCGGCGAAATGGCCGACGCCAGAACGACCATCAGGCCGTCTCCTTGAACAGCTCGCGCCCGATCAGCATGCGCCGTATCTCGCTGGTTCCCGCACCGATCTCGTAGAGCTTGGCATCGCGCAAAAGGCGGCCGGTCGGGTACTCGTTGATGTAGCCGTTGCCGCCCAGCGCCTGGATCGCCTCCAGTGCCATCTGCGTCGCCTTTTCGGCGGCGTAGAGAATGCAACCGGCGGCGTCCTTGCGGCTCGTCTCGCCGCGGTCGCAGGCCGCCGCAACGGCGTAGACATAGGCGCGGCAAGCGTTCATCGTGACATACATGTCGGCGATCTTGCCCTGCATCAGCTGGAACTCGCCGATCGCCTCGCCGAACTGCTTGCGCTCGTGGATGTATGGGACGACCACGTCGAGGCAGGCGGCCATGATGCCGAGCGGGCCGGCCGAGAGGACCACCCGTTCGTAATCGAGCCCGCTCATCAGAACCTTCGCTCCGCCGCCCACCTCGCCGAGGACATTCTCGTAGGGGATTTCGCAATCCTCGAACACCAGTTCGCAGGTGTTGGAGCCGCGCATGCCGAGCTTGTCGAGCTTCTGCGCCGTCGAAAAACCAGCCATGCCCTTTTCGACGATGAAGGCGGTGATGCCGCGCGGACCGGCATCGGGATCGGTCTTGGCATAGACGATCAGCGTCGAGGCGTCCGGGCCGTTGGTGATCCACATCTTGGTGCCGTTGAGAACGAAACGGTCGTTCTTCGCGTCGGCCCGAAGCTTCATGCCGACGACATCCGAGCCGGCGCCGCTCTCCGACATGGCGAGCGAGCCGACATGTTCGCCGGAGACGAGCTTCGGCAGGTATTTGCGCTTCTGCTCGTCCGTGCCGTTGCGGCGCAACTGATTGACGCAGAGATTGGAGTGAGCACCGTAGGACAGGCCGACCGAGGCCGAGGCCCGGCTGATCTCCTCAATCGCCACGCAATGGGCGACATAGCCCATTGCCGAGCCGCCATAGTCCTCCTCCACGGTGATGCCGAGCAGGCCGAGTTCGCCCATTTCGCCCCAGAGCTCGTTCGGAAATTCGTTCGACGCGTCGATCTCGGCAGCGCGCGGCGCGATGCGCTCCTGCGCGAAGCGGTGGACCATGTCGCGAAGCGCATCGATATCCTCACCCAGCGCGAAGTCCATCGATTTGTCGAACATGGCAGGCCCTCCTCACTCACATCTTTCGACACCGGTCCGACACTCGCCGGGATCGGTCAACTCAATGCAATCCCCGATGGCGCATCAGATCGCCGGCCATTTGTGGTGGAATGTGCCCTCCTTGTCGAGACGGCGGAAGGTGTGCGCCCCGAAGAAATCGCGCTGGCCCTGGATGAGATTGGCCGTCCCGCGTGCGCGGCGGTAATCGTCGAAATAGGCCAGCGCCGCGGAAAGCGCCGGCACCGGAATGCCCGCGCCGACCGCCTCGGCCACCACCTTGCGCAGCGCCGCCTGTCCCTTGACGACACGGCTTGCGAAGCTTGGCACGTCGAGCAGATTGACCGCTTCTTCCCCGCCTGCTTTCCCATCGAAAGCCTGCATGATGTCGTCGAGAAAGCGCGACCGGATGATGCAGCCGGCGCGCCAGATACGGGCGATGTCGCCGAGCGGGAGATTCCAGCCGAACTCCTTCGACGCATCGCTCATCACCACGTAGCCCTGGGCATAGGCGACGATCTTCGCCGTCTCGAGCGCCGCTTCCAGCTCGGCGAGGCGCTCCGAGCCGCCGTCGAGCTTGGCAGGTAGCGAAACCAGCCCTTCATAGCGCTTCGCGAGCGTCAGCCGCTCCTTGCGCCGCGACGAAAGGCTGCGCGCCGAGACAGCAGCTTCCAGCGTCGTCGCGCCGACGCCGAGCTTTTGCGCCTCGATCACCGCCCAACGGCCGGTGCCCTTCTGCCCGGCTTCGTCCAGGATCACGTCAACCATCGGCTTGCCCGATTCCGGATCGGCCTCGGCAAGCACCGCTGCGGTGATCTCGATCAGGTAAGAGGCGAGACCTCCCGTGTTCCAGTCGGCGAATATCTTCGACATCTCGCTGGCGTCGAGGTCAAGGCCATCGCGCATCAGGCCGTAGATCTCGGCGATCATCTGCATGTCAGCATATTCGATGCCGTTGTGGATGGTCTTGACGAAATGCCCGGCGCCGTCGGTGCCGAGCCAGGCAACGCAGGGCGAGCCCTCGTATTTGGCCGCGATTGGTTCGAGCAGCGACTTCAGCCGCGTCGCCCAGACCTCCTCCTCACCGCCGACCATGATCGAGGGCCCGTGCCGCGCTCCCTCCTCGCCGCCGGAAACACCCATGCCGACGAAGCGCACGCCGGTGCCCTCGACTTTCGAGGCGCGCCGCACCGTGTCGTTGAAGTCGGCATTGCCCGCGTCGATGAGAATGTCGCCATCGTCGAGATGCGGCAGGATTTTGTCCATCTGCTCGTCGACCGGAGCGCCGGCATTGACCATGATGATGACGACACGCGGGGTTTTCAGCGAGGCGATGAAGCTCTCGAGCGAATCCGAAGGCACCAGCCTATCGGCAAATTCGGCATTGTCCCTTGCGACCTTCGCCGTCTTTTCGACCGTGCGGTTGCCAAGGGCGACGGTGAAGCCGCCATGGTCGGCGAAGTTGAGGGCGAGATTGGCGCCCATCGTGCCCATTCCATAAACGCCGAGATCGGCTTTTCCGTCAGCCATTGTCCGTGCCCACCTTGTTGGTTTCGCTTGCGAGTCTAAGCCCTCGACGCGGAATGCCGGACCGCCGCTCAGGCGCCGGACCACGTCCTGAATTGTAAGGGCCTTTCGATCGTTTTGAAATCGTCCCCGTTACGCCCTTGCATGTGGCGGAGCGCACCACGCCCACCAGTCGCCCGGTTGACCACGGCGTCGTGGATCGCCTTATGAGCGCTTGTTATCCGCACTGCGTCGATATTGCATGTCGGGATTTCGCGATCAGGTCGAGGACGATTTCGGCCGCGGCCTCGCCGGGCGGCCGCTCGACCGCCATCTGTTTTCGAATTTCGGCAAAACCCTCGAGCTGCGCCCGCCGTTCCGTGGTGGCCGTCAAAAGCCGCGACATTCGGCGGGCGAGGAGCTCGGGCCGTACGAACTCGTGGAAATGTTCGGCCACCAGCGGATATCCCAGGATGAAATTCGGCATCGCCGCTGTCCACGCGGTGATGATATGGCGGAACCGGTAACCGATCGGATCGAGCTTGTAGGCGAGCGCCATCGGCACGCCGGCGAGCGCCAGCTCCAGCGACACGGTGCCGGAGGCCGCCAGTGCCGCATCGGCCTCGGAAAAAGCCTGCCATTTGGCGGTCTCTCCGGTGACGATCTCGGGCTTTGCAGCCCAGGTGGCGACCTTTGCCTCAATCAGCGGCCGGTGCCGCTCGACCGCAGGCAACACCGCCCGCACCCCGGGAACGAGCTCGGTCAAACGTTCGTAGGTCCGGCCGAAATCGTCGATCAGACGGTTGATCTCGCCGCGCCGCGAGCCGGGCAGGATCAACAGCGTCGGCGGTTTGCGCGGTCGCGGCTCGACGGCCGGACCGTCCGCTGCACCCATCATCGTCTGCATCTGCGGCACGGTGATCAGAGGATGACCGACATAGGTCGCGGGCGGCCCGCCGAGCCGCGCCATCGTCTCGGGCTCGAACGGCAGGACGCAGATCGCGTGATCGACATAGGGCCGCATCGCCTTCGCCCGGTTGGGCCGGTAAGCCCAGACCGTCGGCGGCACGTAATTGACGATCGGCATATGGGGCCGCTTGGCCCGCACGCGTTTGGCCACCCGATGGGAAAAACTCGGGCTGTCGATGATCACCAGGAGATCGGCCTTGGAGCGGATGACGAAATCCGCCGTCTGCGACACCCGCCGCAACAGCTGCGGCAGACGGCCAACGATCGCGCCGATGCCGATGATCGAAAGCTCGTCGATGTCGAAGAGGGTCTCGACACCCTCCCCCTGCATCGCCTCGCCGCCAAGCCCGATCGCCTCGATCGGCTCGGCCGACATGGCGTTGAGCGCCCGGATCAGATCGGCGCCGATGCGGTCACCGGACGGCTCGCCGACAACGAAGGCGACTGTCGTCAAAACGGCTCTCCTTCCGCCTGTTCCGAACGTTTCGCGCCGCTTGTATGTTCGGATGCCTCGGTGTTCGAGGCAAGGCCGATCAGTGCGATACCGTGCCGGGCCGCTGCGGCCACGACGTCGTCGAGACCGAGGATCAGGCTGTGCCCGGCGCTGACACCGATCGCCGTTATCCCCGCCGCCGCCGCCTCGTCGATGGTCGAGACCCCTATGCTTGGCAGGTCGAAGCGCTCGTCCTGGGCCGGCTTCTTCATCTTGACCAGGACGCAGCGCTCGGACTTGCCGATGCGCCCGGCACGGCGCAGGCCCGCGACCCGTTCGAGCATCCCCCTGGTCCCTTCGATGCCTTCCAGTGCGATCACCCGATCGTTCGAGGCAACCACCGCCTGGCCGATATCGAGTTCGCCGAGCCGCAACGCCGCCTTGGCGCCAAGCACGAGCGCGGCGCTCTCCGCTTTGTCGGGTGACCTGCGCGTCAGCGGACCGAGCGGAGCAAGCAAGCGTGGCACGATGTCCTGGACGGCGAGCAGCTTGAAGCCATGAGTGGTTTCCAGATAGCGCGTCAGGCTGCGCAGCAACCGGTCGTCGCCGCCTCGCACGATGTTCAGCACCGACGGCATGATGCGCAGCGTTTTCAGGCTCGGCATCAGCGAGCGAAAGTCGGGACGCTTGGTGACCGTGCCACAGAAGATCAGCCGCTCGACGTCCCGCGTCTTCATGTAGGCGATCGCGTCACCAACCCTGCCCCAGGCGAAGGGGCGGCTGTCATAGGCCGACCAATCCTCGCCGATCGCATCGGCGATCTGCACCACGATCACCGCGCCACGTCCCTCGGCAATGGCGGCATCGGCGACAATTCGCGGCAGCTCACCGCCACCGGCGACGATCCCGAGCACGTCCTCCGGCTGGTCCATCCCGGCGCCGATCAGCCGAGCGGCGTGTGGCGGGGGAAGCAGAGCGCGCGGTCGCCGCCGGAGCGGATGAAGCCGAGAAGATCCTGGACGAGCGGATCGTCGGGGAACTCCTGCTGCACCTCGTCCATGTTTTCCTTGAAGGTGAGGTCGAAAGAAAACAGCATGCGATAGGCGCGGCGCACGTTGCGGATCGCATCGCGGCCGAAGCCGGCGCGTTTCATTCCGATGACGTTGAGGCTGGAGAGATACGCTCGATTGCCGAGCACCATGCCGAAGGGAATGACGTCGCCTTCGACCGCTGCAAGACCCCCGACATAGGCATGATGGCCGACCCGCGTGAACTGGTGGATACCCGAGCCGCCGGCGATCGTCGCATAATCTCCGACCGTGCAATGGCCGGCCAGCATGACGTTGTTGATCACCGTCACGTGGTTGCCGACCAGGCAATCGTGAGCGACGTGGGCGCCGGTGAAGAAGGCGCAATCGTCGCCGATCGTCGTCTCGGAGCGGCCCTGCACGGTGCCCGGATTCATCGTCACGTGCTCGCGCACCAGGCAGTTGCGACCGATGATCAGGCGCGTGTCCTCGCCACGATATTTCAGGTGCTGCGGCGCGTGGCCGAGCGAGGCGAAGGGCCAGATCTGGGCGCCCTCGCCGATCGTCGTGTTGCCCCACAGGACGACATGCGAGCGCAGGCGGCTCCCCGCCCCAAGGCGCACCGTCGGCCCGATGTGGCAGAACGGACCGATCTCGCAGTCCTCGCCGATCACAGCGCCGTCTTCGACGACAGCCGAGGGGTGGATCACCGTATCCGCCATGCGCTCAAGCCTCGTCGCGCGGCACGAGCATCGCGCTGACCGAGGCTTCGGCGACCTTCGCCTCGTCGACCTTGGCGATGCAGTCGAACTTCCAGATGTTGCCGCGGCGCTTCGACTGGACGACGTGATATTCCAGCCGGTCGCCGGGGATGACAGGCTTGCGGAACTTGGCGTTGTCGATGGTCATGAAATAGACGAGCAGCGGCGAACCCGGGCCGCGTGACCTGGCGCAGATCGCGCCCGCCGTCTGGGCCATGCCCTCGATGATCAGAACGCCCGGCATCACCGGCGAGCCGGGAAAATGCCCGAGGAAATGCGGCTCGTTGGCCGTCACGTTCTTGACGCCGACGGCACTGCGGTCCGCATCGATCCGAATGATCTTGTCAACCATCAGAAACGGATAGCGGTGCGGCAGGAGCTTGAGAATTTCAAGGATGTCGATGCTGTGCAGCGTCGTCGCGTCATCGCTCATCGTCGGCTCCTTGCGACGGCATCTTCCTGGAGAATTCCGACAGCGCCGTAATCTCGCGAAACCACTGCCGAATCGGCTTAGCGGGCGTCCCGCCCCAACGGCCTTTTGCCGGAACATCGCTGGCAATGGAAGCCGTCCCGGCGATCTGTGCGCCCGCGCCCACCGTCGTATGACTGTTGACGCCGGACTGCCCCCCCATCATCACGCCGTCGCCGATCACGACGCTGCCGGAAATCCCGACCTGCGCGGCGATGGCGCAATGGCGCCCGATGCTGGTGTTGTGGGCGATCTGAACCTGATTATCAATCTTGGTCCCTTCGCCGATCACCGTGTCGCGGATGGCGCCGCGGTCGATCGTCGTGTTGGCGCCGATCTCGACGTCGTCCTGGATGATCACCCGGCCGATCTGTACGGCCTTCAAGAGACCCTTTGGCCCGGGAACGTAGCCGAAGCCGTCCTGGCCGAGGCGCGCACCGCTATGGATCGTCACGCGGTTGCCGATGAGACTGTGGATGATGTTGACGCTCGCACCGATCTGGCAATCGCGACCGATCTTGCAGCCGGTGCCGATGACCGTATGTGCTCCGATGACGGTGCCCCGGCCGATCTCGACGCCCGGTCCGATCACCGCGAAGGATTCGACCGTGACCCCGTCCTCGAGCCTTGCCGTCGGATCGATCTCGGCGCGCGGCGAGATGCCGACGGCCCCGATGGCGCTGGAAACCGCGACCGCTGCGGGAAACAGTTGACGCCCGACCAGCGCGAAGGCCGGCATGACCGCGCGGGCGACCAGTACCGGCATTGTCGACGGAACGTGTTCGAGAAATTTTGGCCTGACGATCACGCAGGCCGCGCCCGACGTTTCAAGGTCGCCCTGATAGCGGCGATTGTCGAAGAAGGAAACGTCGTCCGGGCCGGCCTCACCCAAGGAAGCAATTCCGAACACCCGCCGCTCCGGGTCGTCGCATTGCCGCAGTTCGGCGCCCGATGCATCCGCCAGATGACGAAGCGTCAGGCCCTCGCCGCGGGAGAAGAAGCTGGATTGAACCATATTCGAGGGGGCCGGCATGACCGGCCCCGTCCCTTGCCCGCGATCAGAAGCGCGAGGAGAAGCCGAAGGAGAACTGCTGGAGCTCGTCGAAGCTTTCCTTCTTCAGCGGCTGGGCATAGTTGACGCGCAACGGACCGAAGGGCGACGCCCAGATCAGGCCGACACCGGCCGATGCGCGCAGCGAGAAGTCTTCACCCTGAAGTCCGGGCGCGCCGGAGAAATCGGTCCCCCAGAGGGAGCCGGCATCCGCGAAGACCGCGCCGCGGAAACCCAGATCGCGCGAGATGAGCGGCAGCGGGAAAGTCGCTTCCGCCGAAGCGTTGGCGTAGTCGGTGCCGCCGATCGACACGGTGTTCTGGCGCGGACCGATGCCCTTGTAGTCGAAGCCGCGAACGATGTCCTGGCCCTTGAAGAAGTTGTCGAAGACCCTGAGACCATCGCCGCCAAGGGTCGAGACGTTGCCGGCACCGCCGGTCAACTGACCGATGACGTCGTACTCCTCGTTCAAGAGATGGAAGTAGCTCGCCTTCGCGGTTGTCTTGATATAGTTCGCGTCGCCGCCGACACCGGCGAATTCCTGCCCGCCCTGGACGAAAAAGCCGTTGCGCGGATCGCTGGCGTTATCGAGCGTGTTGTAGGTGAACGTGTAGGAGACCGAAGAGGTCAGATACGGGCTGTCGCAGATTGCCTGGTTGATGATCGGCGAACGGGTGTACTGCGGCGCAGTGATCACGTTGCCGTTTTCGTCGATGATGTTGCCAAAGCCCGTTACGCTGCCGCTGTTCGGACCGTTAACATAGGCCAACGGATTGGCATCGCCGCAGGTGCTGCGAATCCGGGCGGCGTTTGCGTCGAGCAGGGCATCGCCGGTCGCCGGATTGCCGAGGTCGAGCCCGTTGTCACTGCCGAACTCTTCCTGCTTGATGTTGTATGCCACCTGCGCCGTCAGATTCTCGGTGATCGGCGCGGCAAGACGAACGTCGCCGCCCGTTCGCGTCGAGTCGTAGTCACCCGACGTGCTCTCGCTGTGATAGACGTCGAAGCCGGCCGCCAGCCTCCGACCGAGGAAATAAGGCTCGGTGAAGGACAGTGTGTAGTTGCGGGTATCGGTGCCGAAGCCGGCTGAGACCTTGATAAACTGACCGCGTCCGAGAAAGTTGCGCTCGGTGACGCCGATCTCGGCGACGGGGCCGGAGCTTTCGCCGCCGGTCGTGTAGCCGCCGCCCAGCGAGATTTCACCGGTTGCCTTCTCGACGACGTCGACGATGACGATCACACGATCGGGCTCGGAGCCCGGTGCGGTCGAGATGCTGACCTTCTCGAAGAATTTCAGGTCCTCGAGGCGCTGCTTGGCGCGCTGGACGAGCACCTGGTTGAAGGCATCGCCTTCCGACACGTCGAACTCGCGACGGATGACGTAGTCGCGGGTCTTCGTGTTGCCGCGGATCTCGAGCCGTTCGACATAAGCGCGCGGACCCTGATCGATGACGTAGTTGATCGCGATCGTGTGATTGGCGAAATCACGGTCGCCGCGCGGCGTCACCTGGGCGAAGGCGTAGCCGGCATTGGCGAGAGTGTTGGTCAGATTGACCAGCGTGTCCTCGACCTTCTTGGCGCTGTAGGTATCGCCCGGCGTCGTATCGAGCTCGCCATACAGCGACTGGGTATCGACGCCGGAAATCGTCGAGTCGATCCGCACGTTGCCGAACTGGTAGCGCTCGCCCTCGGACACGGTGACGGTGATGAAGTAGCTATTCTGCTTTTCATCGAGTTCGGCAACCGAGGACACGATGCGGAAGTCGGCGTAGCCGTGATTGTAGTAGAAGCGGCGCAGCGTTTCTTCGTCGGTGCGCAGCCGGGCCTCGTCATAGACGTCGTCGCGCTGGATAAAGCTGAGAATGCCGGTTTCGCGCAGCGCGATCACCTGCTTCAACCGGCTATCGCTATAGGCGCTGTTGCCGACGAAGCTGATCGAGGCGATCTTGGTACGGTCGCCTTCCTGGATGCTGTAGATGACGTTGACGCGGCCCTGCCCGACCTGCTGGGTGCGCACACTCACACCCGCGTCGCTGCGGCCGATGCTGTTGTAGGCGGCCTTGATGGCCTCGACGTCGGAGTCGGCGGTGGTTTTGGAATAGGCGCCGCGCGGCTGGGTCTGGACCGATGCGACGAGCTGCTCGTCCTTGATCTTGGAATTGCCCTGGAAGAGCACCTGGTTGACGATCTGGTTCTCGTCGACCTGAACGATCAGGGTGCCGCCACTCTGGCTGATGCGCACGTCGGAAAAGAGGCCGGTCGAGAACAGCCGACGCACTGCGGCGTCCTGATCCGCCTCGGAGACGTTCTGGCCCGGCGAGATCTGCATGAAGCTGCGGATGGTGCCTGCCTCGACGCGGGTGTTGCCACGCACGTCGATGCGGCTGACGACGGCCGCCTCGGCCGCACTCACCACAGCGAGTTGCGCCGCGAACGTGGTTGCGGCGAGTATGGTCGAAGATAGCGCGATCGCCGAAGCAGCGCGCATGAGTTTCGTACCAGCCTTCATAGGCTCAACCACCTTTTCATTTTCTTTTCGCGGCAGAAAGGAACCGATGTTCCCCCACAGCCTTCTACCGGCTTTGAGGTCGCGTACAAGCAATCTGGACGCAGTCGGTTTAGGAATCGGAAATAGCGTTGCAACGGTGTCACGGACTCCGCCACCATGGTTAACGATTTCCAAACCTAAAATCCCCCAAAGTCCCCCGACTTTGCCGACCCGTTCAGACGAGGCCGGAAATGTCATTCCAAAACGCAAATACCATAAGCATCATCACAAGAGCGAGCCCGATTCTGAAGCCGATCTCCTGAATTCCCTCGCTCAGTGGCTTTCCTCGCACAGCCTCGAAGACGTAAAACAGGAGGTGGCCGCCGTCGAGCATCGGAATCGGCAATAGATTCAACAGCCCGATCGAGACCGAGAGCAATGCTGCCAGGTTGAGGAGCGCTCCGAAACCGATCGTGGAAACCTGTCCCGATACCTGCGCAATGCGGATCGGGCCGCCGATCTGGTCGGCGCTCTGGCGTCCGGTGAATATCTGGCCGATGAAATCGACGGTTCGAGTTGTCACGAACCAGGTCTGGGTGACGCCGTAGCCCAGCGCTCCGAACGGCGAAAATGTCTCTGTCCGAAACGCGGCACTGGTCCGATCGGCCACGAGCCCGATGATCGGCAGTTCGAAGCTGTTGCCGAACTGATCGGTCTGCGTCTCGGTGCGCGGCGTCACCGTCAGATCGATGTCCTGCCCGCCGCGCTCGACCTTGACGGCGATCGACGTGTCGGGATTTTCCGAGACGACGCGCTGGAGATCGGCGAAATAGGTGATGTCCTGGCCATCGACCTGCAGCACACGGTCACCCGGCTTGAACCCCGCGGCCGCCGCCGGCGACTCGGCGCGCACCTGCGCGACGACTGGATCCGCGACGACGCGGCCTTCCGCATAGGCGACCACGGCGAAGATGACGATCGACAAGATAAAGTTCGCGATCGGACCGGCCGCGACCGTCAGCGCCCGGCGGCCGACGCTCTTGGCCGGAAAAGCGCCCTCGCGCTCGGCCTCCGACATCTTGGCGACAGCGCGGCGGTCGGGCACCGAGGCCGCATTCTCGTCGCCGAGGAATTTGACGTAGCCGCCGAGCGGAATCGCGCAGAGCTTCCAACGGGTGCCGTGGCGGTCGTTGAAGCCGACGATCTCGGGTCCGAAGCCGACCGAGAAGGCGAGCGCCTTGATCCCGCACCAGCGGCCGACCAGAAAATGTCCGAGCTCATGAAAGAAGACGATGGTCGTCAGAACGAACAGGAACGGCACGATGTAGACGAGCCCGCCGCTCCACAGACCACTCAGTCCCGCCGAAAAATCCATACCGTCGTCCTCATCGTCGCTGCGGGTCCTGCGATGTCGACCTGTGTGGGCCTCGCGATCGGAACACGCCTATTGATGCTACAGCTTGGATCGCGCCGCAATGATGACCTGATGACAGGGGGTCACACTTCGTTGCGCATCGGCATCAGGTGCAAGGCATCGGATGCCATGTCACGCGGGAAAGATGCCAGCGGCCGGATGGCCGAAGCCGGCGAAGGCGAGGCCGACCAGCCAGGCGACGAAGGTCGCGGTGATCAACCCGTCGATCCGGTCCATCAGCCCGCCGTGTCCGGGGATGAGACGACCGGAATCCTTCACGCCGAAGCGCCGTTTGATCCAGGATTCGTACAGATCACCGGCCTGGCTTACCGCCGACAGAACCGCCGCCAGAATGACGATGAACACAGTCAACTCGCCGCTGACGGAGCTTGCAAAGAGGCTGGCACAGATCACCGCGGCGACCAGGCCACCCATCGCGCCGGAGATCGTCTTCTTCGGCGAAACCGACGGTAGCAGCTTCGGGCCGCCAAGCGCCCGCCCGGTGAAATAGGCGAAGATGTCGGTCGGCCAGACAATGACGATGAGCAATCCCAGGGCCGCCAGGCCCGAGAGATCGTCGCCGCGCAGCATGCCCGGCGCGAGCGAGGCCGCGGCCGAATAGACCAAAGCGCCCAGCACCCAGTCGGCGCGGCGCTCGTTGCGATCGACAAACCAGATGAACGAAGAGCCGAGCACAACGATCGCGACTGCTGTCGCATAGAAGGAGAAAACGAAGGCGATGAGCGCCGCCAGCAGCGCCCGACGGGCGAACAGAAAGATCGGCCCGGCACGATTGGCGCGGGTCATCCGCGTCCATTCGTCGAAAACGATGATGCCCGCGGCGACGCAGAGCACCCGGAACGGCCAGCCGCCGACGAAGGTCAAGACGATTACCAGAAGGCCGAGCAGGACAGCCGAGATCAGCCGCGTGCGCAGATCCGCCCAGCTGCCTTGCGCGAAGAACCGGCGAACACCGATACCCATCCCTCAGGACGCGGCTTCGCGCGACAATCCACCGAAACGACGATCGCGCGAATGAAACTCGGCAACGGCGTTTTCGAAGGCCCTACGGTCGAAATCGGGCCACAGGCAGGGCAGGAAGACGAATTCCGAATAGGCCGCCTGCCAAAGGAGGAAGTTCGACAGGCGCAACTCGCCGCTGGTGCGGATTATGAGATCGGGATCGGGGATGCCGGCGGTGTCGAGATGGTCGTCGAGATAGTCGGCGGTCAGAGCCTCGAGCGTGACCTCGCCTGCAGCGAACTTCTGCGCGACCCGGCGCATGGCGCGCGCAACCTCGTCGCGGCCGCCATAATTGAACGCGACGATCAGCGTCTGGCGCTGGTTGTCGCGGGTGAGGTTCTCGGCCTCCTCGAGCAGGGACAGGATATCGGGCGCCAGATTGTCGCGTTCGCCGATGACGCGGATCCGGATGCCCTCCTTGTGGAGGTCGGCGAGGTCACGGCGAATGAAGAGCTTCAACAGCCCCATCAATTCGGCGATTTCGGTCTGGGGCCGGCGCCAGTTCTCTGAAGAGAAGGCGAAAAGCGTCAGATAGTCGATCCCCAGCTCGCCAGCCGAGCGCACGGCCTCGCGCACGGCTTCAACACCGCGTCTGTGGCCCATGCTGCGCGGGAGCCCGCGCGCATTCGCCCAGCGTCCATTGCCATCCATAATGATGGCGACGTGTTGGAGATGCCGCACCTTCGTTCCGCCTTCCCTCTGACCGACTTGCCCCGTACCCGGGACCCAGCTTTCCGTCTCGACCCTAGACCTGCATAATTTCGGTTTCCTTTTCGGACAGCAACCGGTCGATGTCGGAAATGGTATCGTCGGTGAGCTTTTGCACCTTGTCCGACTGCTGGCGACCCTCGTCCTGCCCGAGATCGCCATCCTTTTCGAGCTTCTTCAAGCTATCCATGCCATCGCGACGCACGTGCCGCGCGGCGACGCGCGCTCCCTCGGCATATTGCTGGGCGACCTTGGCCAGCTCCTTGCGACGCTGCTCGTTCAGTTCCGGCAGCGGAATGCGCAGGGTGGCGCCGTCGGTGATCGGGTTGAGGCCGAGGCTGCTCTCGCGGATCGCCCGCTCGACCTTGCCGACCATCTGCTTGTCCCAGACGGTGACCGAGACCATTCGCGGCTCCGGCACCGAGATGTTGGCCACCTGATTGAGCGGCATGCGGCTGCCGTAAGCCTCGACGGTAATCGGATCGAGCAGCGACGGCGAAGCGCGGCCGGTGCGAAGGCCACCGAGATCGCCCTTGAAGCTCGTCAGCGCGCCGTCCATGCGACGCTTCAGGTCGTTGAAGTCCAATTCAGCCATCAGTCTCGTTTCCTCTTTGCTCTGTCCGTTCGGCTCCGGGCTCGCGCCCGACCTCGAGGCTTCGTCTTGCGTTCAGTCGGTGACGACGGTGGCGCAGCCGCCGCCGGACAGGATCCTGGCGAACTCGCCCTTCTCGTGGATCGAGAAGACGACGATCGGAATGTGGTTTTCGCGGGCGAGCGCAACAGCGGCAATGTCCATCACGGCGAGCCCCTTCTGCAGGACCTCTTCATGGGTCAACGTGTCGAAGCGCGTGGCGTCGGGGCTCGTCTTCGGATCGGCGGAATAGATGCCGTCGACCTGCGTGCCCTTGAAGAGGGCTGCCGCACCCATTTCCGCGGCACGCAGAGCGCCGGCCGAATCGGTGGTGAAGAACGGGTTGCCGGTGCCGCCGGCGAAGATGACGACGCGGCCCGCCGATTGATGCGACAACGCCGTGCGCTGGGAGAAGCTCTCGCAGATCTCCGGCATGGCAATCGCCGACAGGACGATCGCTTCCACACCGAGCTTGGTCAGCGAGGTGCGCAACGCCAGCGCGTTGATGACGGTGCCAAGCATGCCCATGTGATCGCCGGTGACCCGGTCGCCACCCTTCGACGCCACCGCGACGCCGCGGAAGATGTTGCCGCCGCCCACCACGACGGAAATATCGACGCCAAGCTCGCGCGCTTCGGCGATGTCGCCGGCGATACGGTCGACCACCGCGACGTCGATGCCGAATCCCTGCTCGCCCATCAACGCTTCGCCCGACACCTTGAGCAGCACGCGCCGATAGCGGATTTCTGACATCTTCGAACACCTAAATTCTGAGCCGCTTCGCCCAGCGTGAGCGCCCCGCGCAGGAACAGCGTCATGGAGCAATGGGACATCCGGCCGCCGCAGGACGGCACGGATCCGCGAAAGGAGCGGCACGACGACCACGACGCGGGCCTTGCGATACAATAAGGGCGTCCGCTTGTGAAGCGGACGCCCTTGCCTGTCTTTTTGAGCGTATGCCGGCCGAACCCGGCACTCGATTACTTCTTGCCGGCGGCCGCGGCGACTTCGGCGGCGAAATCGCTCTCTTCCTTCTCGACGCCCTCGCCGAGCGCGAAGCGCGCGAAGCCGGTGATTTTCGCCGGGGCGCCAAAATCCTTCTCGGCTGCGGCCAGCGCCTTTTCGACCGTCAGGTCGGGATTGATCACGAAGCTCTGCTTGAGGAGCGCGACCTCTTCGTAGAACTTGCGCAGCCGGCCCTCGACCATCTTCTCGACGATGTTGTCCGGCTTGCCCGACTGGCGGGCCTGCTCGGAGAAGATCGCCTTCTCGCGCTCGATCACTGCCGGATCGATGCCGTCGGCGCTCAGCGCCAGCGGGTTGGTGGCCGCGACATGCATCGCGACTTGGCGCCCGAAGGCGTTGAGCGCGGCCTTGTCGCCGGCCGATTCCATCGCAACGAGCACGCCCAACTTGCCGAGACCCTCGACCACCTGGTTGTGAATATAGATCGCCACCACGCCCTCGCCGACGCTCAGCATGGCCGAGCGGCGCAACGTCATGTTTTCGCCGATCTTGCCGACCGCGTCCTTGATCGTGTCGTTGACGCTCTTGCCACCGTCCGGATAGGTCGAAGCGCCCACCTCCTCGACCGAACCGTCGGTCGTCAGGGCGACGTTGGCGGTGTTGCGAACGATTGCCTGGAAGGCCTCGTTGCGCGCGACGAAATCGGTTTCGGAATTGACCTCGACGACGACGGCCTTGGTGCCCTCGGCGGCAACGCCGATCAGGCCCTCGGCCGCGGTGCGGCCCGATTTCTTGTCGGCCTTGGCGATGCCCTTGGTGCGCAGCCAGTCGATGGCTTCTTCCATGTTGCCGTTGGTCTCGGACAGCGCGGTCTTGCAGTCCATCATGCCGGCGCCGGTCTGGTCGCGCAGCTCTTTCACCATCGAAGCGGAAATGGCCATGTTTGCCTCTTTTCAAAAACGGGTCTTCAGAAATGATTGGGCGCACCGGTTCGCCATGAACGGGTGCGCCGGAACCGTGACGTTTTGATTACGACAGACGTCGCCTTCAACGCTGCGACCGAAGCCGCGGCGCCGAAAGCGAACGGCCTGGATCAGGTCGCGCTGGTCTGCATCGCGGCTTCGTGCGTCGGCGCGTCTTCGGCAGGAGCTGCGGCCACCTCGCCGGCTACGGCCGGTGCTTCGACTGCCGGTGCTTCGGCAGCAGGTGCTTCGACGGCCGGTGCCTCGGCTTCAACCTCGACAACCTCTTCCACCGGCGCCTCTTCCATCGCACCGACATCGACGCCCATGGCGCCCTGCTGGCGCGCGATGCCGTCGACGGCGGCGCGGGCGATCAGGTCGCAGTAGAGCGTGATGGCGCGCGCGGCGTCGTCATTGCCCGGGATCGGATAGTCGATCGGCGTCGGATTGCAGTTCGAGTCGACCACGGCGACGATCGGGATATGCAGGCGCTTGGCCTCTTCGATCGCAATCGCTTCCTTGTTGGTGTCGATGATGAAGATCATGTCCGGCGTACCGCCCATGTCCTTGATGCCACCGAGCGCCCGGTCGAGCTTGTCGCGCTCGCGCTGCAGCGTCAGACGCTCCTTCTTGGTGAAGCCCTGAGCTTCGCCGGAGAGCATCTCGTCGAGCTTTCGCAGGCGCTGGATCGAATTGGAGATGGTCTTCCAGTTCGTCAGCATGCCGCCGAGCCAGCGGGCGTTGACATAATACTGGGCCGAACGGCTTGCTGCATCGGCGATGATGTCCGACGCCTGCCGCTTGGTGCCGACGAACAGCACGCGTCCGCCCTTGGCAACCGTGTCCGACACGGCCTGAAGCGCGCGGTGCAGAAGCGGCACCGTCTGCGCGAGATCGAGGATGTGGATGTTGTTGCGCGCGCCGAAGATATACGGCGCCATTTTCGGATCCCAGCGATGGGTCTGGTGGCCGAAATGGACGCCCGCTTCGAGCAGCTGGCGCATGGAATAGTCTGGCAGAGCCATGATGTTCAGGTCCTTTTACCGGTTGAGCCTCCACGGAACGAAGCGACTGACGTCGCCACCGGTGGGTTTTTGCCGCGCGAATGCCTCTAAGAGACGCTCGACCGTCGAAAACCCGACTTCCGTGTGTGGAATGGTCGCGCCGATACAGGAATTGCCGCGGGAAGGCAAGCCGGAACGGTCGCGATGCCCATGAGATAGGCGTCCGGCCCCCGTGCCGCAAGCACAGATGCTGGCCGACACCCAGTGCCGTCGCGGCGACTGCCCGCAAGGTTACATACCCGACGGCATCAGTCCCGGCCCGCATATCGACCGGCGGGCTTCAGGGACAGTCGGGCCGATCGAGCAGGTCGAGGCTGGCAAGGCCGCCGGCGAGACTGTAGCCGTCGAACGTCAGGACGAGATCGTCCGAGACGCCATTCTCGTAGAGTGTATAGGCCGTCTGGAACACAGGCTGACCGTCGGCGTCGCTGTCGGTGTTGTAGAAGGACTCGCTGACCCGCCAGGATTTCAGCCCTTCGAGCTTGGCCTCGGGCGAAGCCGTTGCCGCGTACTTGTCGGAATCCTCTTTCCCGGTATCCGACTCACCCGTCCCTGTTCCCGCACGAGCGGCAACCGGCGCGATGATCGCCGTGCTCGTCAGCTTCTTCTCCGCATCCGAATCCCCGTCGAAGATCGGCTCCTCGACGATCCGCTGGCCGGCCTTGGCCTTGGCGATCAAGGCGATCGTATGGGCCATCGGAAACATCGCGGCGGGGATGTCGATGCGCTTCTCCTCCGGCAACGAAAGGGCGATGGTCGTCTGCCCGTCGCGGGTCGCGGCGGTCCCCTGCGTTTCGCTCTGGGGCTGGGTGTCGACGAAGGTCCTGGTCTCGAACAACAGCCGCTGGCCGTCGGTGCTCTCGGTCGACTTCGTCCACTGGTCGGTGACGATCATCTCCTGGTCCTGCTGAAAACGCGCCACGAAGCGGTAGTCGAGGGCATAGGCCTCGCAGTCCTTTTCCTCGACGGAAAAGGCGATCCGCCCTTCCGCATCGGCGATGTCGCCCTCATTGTCCTTGAGGGAGAGCTCGTAGGACGCTCGGTGCGGCACGATCGTCGCGGCCGGCGATGCAGCCGCCGGTCGCGCGGCATCCAAAGACACGGCCATCGTCGAAACGATGACAAGAATAACGAGGGTCGAGGGTTTGGCAGCACGCATGGCGGACGTCGTCTTTCGCTCGATCCTGAGATGGGATACCGGTCGGCAAATCCGATAAACACCTTCGATAGCCCGGTTCGATACCGTTGGAAAAAAGGAAGACAACATCATGGCCGATACGATCGAAAGCCGCCTCGCCGCTGCCGGCGTCACCTTGCCAGAGGCCGCCGCACCTGCCGCGAACTACGTGCCTTATGTCGTCTTCGGCAGCATGCTGCAGACCTCGGGCCAGCTGCCGCTCGAAGCCGGCAAGCTCGCCGTTTCCGGCAAGCTCGGCGGCGACGTCTCGCTGGAAGACGGCCAGAAGGCCGCGCGGCTTTGCGCCATCAACATCCTCGCCCAGGCCAAGGCCGCACTCGGCGGCGACTGGGATCGGGTCAAGCGGCTGTTGAAGCTCACCGTCTTCGTCGCGAGCGACCCGTCTTTCACCGAGCAGCACAAGGTCGCCAACGGCGCTTCCGACTTTTTGGTCGAGATCCTCGGCGACGCCGGACGTCACGCCCGGTCGGCCGTCGGCGTGCCGTCGCTGCCGATGGACGCGGCCGTCGAGATCGAGGCGATTTTCGAGACTTTCTGACGATTATACAGTAGATATGGCAATGGCTTACGACGGAAGTCTCGACTGGATGATTAACCAGCCGATTGCCCATCGCGGGCTGCATGATGGCAATCGCAACGTACCGGAGAACTCGCTGGCCGCCGCAGCGGCGGCGATCGTCGGCGGCTACGCCATCGAATGCGACGTGCAGCTCTCGGCAGATGGCACGCCGCACATTTTTCACGACGACACGCTGGAGCGGCTGACCGGCCGCGACAACGCTTTCCGCGACCTCGACGATGCCGAGATCGAGACGCTCCGCCTCGTCGGCACAGCCGAGACGATCCCGACGGCCGCGGCCTTCCTCGAGGCGATCGGCGGTCGCGTGCCGATCGTAATGGAGCTCAAAGGTCTCGGGCCAGACCACGACGCCGGTTATGTCGACCGTCTCGCGCCTATCCTCCGGGCCTATGCCGGCCAGCTCGCGCTGATGTCCTTCGACAACTGGCTGATCGACCAGATGCTTGGCGCAAACCTAGCCCGGCCGGTCGGCCTGACCGCCGAGGGCACGACGAAGAAGCAACTCGCCGAACACCGAATCGTGTTCGAGCGTGGCTGCGACTTCGTCTCCTACAATGTCCACCATCTGCCCAACGCTTTCACCGACTGGATGCGCCGGGACAGGACCGCGGTGAGAGCGGCTCCGGTGATTAGTTGGACGGTGCGAACGCCCGACGACGTCGCGCGCAGCGCGGCCCATTGCGATCAGATGACCTTCGAGGGCTTTGCGCCGCAACATTGACGCCTTGCGCTGCCGCTCGCGGGGCATAGCTTTGTTGTCATGATGAATCAGCGCCAGACCGGAGCGGCCGGCGACGGGGTCTTCATGATCCGCATCGTCGACGACATCAACACGATCGATGCGAGCGCCTGGGACGCTCTCGCCGCAACGCGCGAGCCTGCAGTCCCGTGCTCCGGCGCATCCACCCGGACCTCGATCAACCCCTTCCTCTCCCACGCCTTCCTCAGCGCGCTGGAGGACAGCGGATGCGTTGGTCAGCGGGCCGGCTGGCTGCCCCAGCATCTTGTGCTCGACGGGCCCGACGGCGTGCCGATCGCAGCAGCGGTCGCTTATCTCAAATCCCACAGCCAGGGCGAATATGTCTTCGACGCCGGCTGGGCCGAGGCCTTCGAGCGCGCCGGCGGCTGCTATTATCCCAAGCTTCAGATGTCGGTGCCGTTCACCCCGGCCACCGGACCGCGCCTCCTCGTCGGGCATGCGCCGGGCGCCGACGTGCGGCGCCAGGCGCTGACGGCGGGGGCGAAGACCTATGCCGGCAAGACCGGCATCTCCTCGGTCCACGCGACCTTCCTGACGGACGACGACCTCAGCGCCATGGAATCGGCCGATTGGCTGCACCGCACCGACCAGCAGTTCCATTTCCGCAATCGCGGCTACGAAACCTACGACGGTTTCCTGGAGACGCTCACGTCGCGCAAGCGCAAGGGACTGAAAAAAGAGCGCCGCGAAGCACTGGCGAACGACATCACGGTCGAGCACCTGTCCGGGGCCGATCTCACCGAAGCCGCCTGGGACGCGTTCTACGCCTTTTACATGGACACCGGCAGCCGCAAATGGGGCCGGCCTTACCTCAACCGCAAATTCTTCAGCCTCATCGGCGAGCGGATGGGCGACGCGATTTTGTTGATCATGGCCAAGCGAAACGGCCGCTACATCGCCGGCGCGCTCAACTTCGTCGGTGCCGACACGGTTTTTGGCCGCAACTGGGGTTGCATCGAGGAGCACCCCTTCCTGCATTTCGAAATCTGCTATCATCAGGCCATCGACCACGCGATCGCCCAAGGCCTTTCGACCGTAGAGGCCGGTGCGCAAGGTCAGCACAAGCTCGCCCGCGGCTACGAGCCGACGACGACCCATTCGGCCCACTTCATCACCCATCCGGGCCTGCGCCACGCCATCGAGGACTATCTCGAATCCGAGCGAGCCGATGTCGAACGTGTCGGCGAGGTCCTGAGCGAGCACACGCCGTTCAAGAAGTCGGGCTGAGCGGGCTGAGCGTCTTTGAGAGCCCAGCCCGATTGCCCGTTCCGAGCGTCAAACCCGGTGCGGCCCGTCGAGGCGACATCGACTTCGCGGTCGGCCTTCCTACCCTCGTCTCGACAATGAGAGACCCGAGGGAGCATTCAGGACATGACCGCATCGACGCCCGCCTATCAGGACGACAACATCTTCGCGAAAATTCTGCGCTGCGAGATCCCGAGCCACAAACTCTATGAAGACGAGGTGGCGATCGCGATCATGGACGTGATGCCCCAGACCAGAGGCCACTGCCTCGTCATCCCGAAAGCCCCGTCGCGCAATCTGCTCGACGTGTCGGACGAGACGCTCACCCAGGTGATGCCAATCGTCGCGAAACTCGCGCGGGCGGCAAAGCAGGCCTTTGCCGCCGATGGCGTGCGGATCGCGCAGTTCAACGAGCCGGCCGCCGGCCAGACCGTCTTCCACCTGCACTTCCACATCCTGCCGATGTTCGACGGCGTGTCGCTGACGACCCATTCGGATCGAATGGCTGACAACGACATGCTCGCCGAGCAGGCCGAGAAAATCCGCTCGGAACTGAACGGCTGACACCGCGGGTCGAGCAACTCTTCCCGCTTCCCGCTTCCCGCTTCTCGCTCCCCGCTTTCGGCATCGTCTTGCCCGGTTCGCGTTCGAGCCGAAAACGCCGTGACGAATGCCTGCATCGGTGAACCGTGAACGACGGGCTCCACCAGATGGCGTCGCCCTACAAAAAAGGGGCCGCCTCGCGGGCGACCCCTTTATCGTTTTCGTGACCGTCAGCCGATAGACTCAGGACGACTTGCGCGGCACTTTTGGGACTGTCACGCCGCGTTTTCCGCCACCGGATTTGGCCGGCGATGTCTCGGCACTCCCGGTCACCGCAGCGGACGCCGACTTCGTTGACCCTGCCGGTGTCACGTCCTCGTTCGTGTCGTCGCCGTCGTCATCCTCGTCGTAATCGTCGTCGCTCTCGTCCTCGTCTTCCATATCGGCCCCGTCGGCCGAAACCGTCGCACGCTTCCTGGCGCGCTTCGGCTTGACGGGCGTCGGGTCGGCGATGGCCTCCAGCGACAACTTCTTGCCGCCGTTTTCCTCGTCGTCGACGACGGTGATCTTCACCGTGCCGCCGCGCTTCAGCTTGCCGAACAGCACCTCGTCGGCGAGCGGCTTCTTGACATATTCCTGGATCGTGCGGCCGAGGGGCCTCGCGCCCATATTCTCGTCGTAGCCCTTGTCGGCGAGCCAGGCGATGGCTTCGTCAGAAAGCTCGAAGATCACGCCGCGATCGGATAGCTGCGCCTCCAGCTGCATAACGAACTTCTGCACCACGTTGTGGATAACCGGCGTCGGCAGCCCCGCGAAGGGGATGATCGAATCGAGCCGGTTGCGGAACTCCGGCGTGAACAGACGGTTGATCGCCTCCTCGTCCGCACCGGTGCGCCGTGCCGATCCGAAGCCGATGGCGGCCTTCGCCATTTCCGAGGCCCCGGCATTGGTCGTCATGATCAGGATGACGTTCCTGAAATCGATCTGCTTGCCGTTGTGGTCGGTCAGCTTGCCGTGATCCATGACCTGCAACAGGATGTTGAAGAGGTCCGGGTGAGCCTTCTCGATCTCGTCCAGAAGCAGCACGCAGTGCGGATGCTGGTCGATGCCATCCGTCAGGAGGCCGCCCTGGTCAAAGCCGACATAGCCGGGAGGTGCGCCGATCAACCGCGAGACCGTGTGCCGCTCCATGTACTCCGACATGTCGAAGCGCAGGAGTTCGATGCCCAGCGCGGCTGCGAGCTGCTTGGCGACCTCGGTCTTGCCGACGCCTGTCGGGCCCGAGAACAGGTAGGAGCCGATCGGCTTGTCCGGCTCGCGCAGCCCGGCGCGCGATAGCTTGATCGCCGATGAGAGGCTCTCGATCGCCCGGTCCTGACCGTAGACGACGCGCTTCAGCTGCTCGTCCAGATGGGCGAGAACCTCGGCGTCGTCCTTGGAGACGGCCTTGGGCGGAATACGGGCCATCGTGGCGACGGTGGCCTCGATCTCCTTCACGCCGATCTGCTTCTTGCGCTTGTTCTCGGCGAGCAGCATCTGCGAGGCGCCGGTCTCGTCGATCACGTCGATCGCCTTGTCCGGCAGCTTGCGGTCGTTGATGTAGCGGGCGGACAGCTCGACCGCCGACTTGATCGCCTCGTTGGTGAACTTCACCTTGTGGAAGTCCTCGAAATAGGGCTTCAGGCCCTTGAGGATCGACACGGCGTCTTCGATGGACGGCTCCTTGACGTCGATCTTCTGGAAGCGCCGCACCAGCGCCCGGTCCTTCTCGAAGAACTGGCGGTATTCCTTGTAGGTGGTCGATCCGATGCAGCGGATCGCTCCGGAGGAAAGCGCCGGCTTCAACAGGTTTGACGCGTCCATCGCGCCGCCCGAGGTGGCGCCGGCACCGATCACGGTATGAATCTCGTCGATGAACAGGACGGAGCCCGGATACTCCTCGAGCTCCTTGACGACCTGCTTCAGCCGCTCCTCGAAATCGCCGCGATAGCGGGTACCGGCAAGCAGCGTGCCCATGTCGAGCGAGAAGATCGTCGCGTCCGCCAGAACCTCCGGCACGTCGCCCTCGACGACGCGCTTGGCGAGGCCTTCGGCGATCGCCGTCTTGCCGACGCCGGGATCGCCCACATAGAGCGGATTGTTCTTGGAACGGCGGCACAGCACCTGGATCGTGCGGTTGATCTCCTCGGCACGACCAATCAGCGGATCGATCTTGCCCGTGCGAGCCTTCTCGTTGAGGTTGACGCAATAGGCGGTCAGCGCATCCTGCTGATTCTTGCGCTTGCCACCCTCTTCCTCGCCACCGGGACTCTGGTCCTCTTCGGCGCCGCGCACCGGTCGGCTTTCGGAAGCGCCGGCCCGCTTGGAGATGCCGTGGGAGATGAAGTTGACCGCGTCGTAGCGGGTCATCTCCTGCTCCTGCAGGAAATAGGCGGCATGGCTCTCGCGCTCGGCAAAGATCGCGACGAGCACGTTGGCGCCAGTCACTTCCTCGCGACCCGACGACTGGACGTGGATCACCGCGCGCTGGATCACGCGGTGGAAGCCGGCGGTCGGCTTGGAATCCTCGTCATGACCTGTGACGAGGTTGGAGAGTTCGGTGTCGATGTAGGTGGTCAAATTGTTGCGCAGGGTGGTCAGGTCGACGCTGCAGCCGGTCATGACCGCGGCGGCGTCGCTGTCGTCGACGAGGGCGAGCAAGAGATGCTCGAGCGTCGCGAATTCCTGTTGCCGTTCATTGGCGAAGGTCAGTGCCTGATGCAGTGACTTTTCAAGGCTTTGCGAAAATGTCGGCAAACTTCACCTCAGTTCTTTTCCATCACGCATTGCAGCGGATGCTGGTGCTGGCGGGCGAAATCCATGACGTGTGTCACCTTGGTCTCGGCGACCTCGTAGGTAAAGACTCCGCACTCGCCAACACCATGTTGGTGCACATGCAGCATGATTCTGGTGGCAGCCTCGCGATCCTTCTGAAAAAACCGCTCAAGCACGTGGATGACGAACTCCATCGGAGTGTAATCGTCGTTCAGAAGCAGCACCCTGTAAAGGCTCGGCTTCTGGGTTTTTGGCTTGGTCCGCGTGATGACGGAGGTTCCGCGCTCAGTATCGCCGGGCGAGTTTCGACCGGCCTGGGCCTGCGGCCGCAGCGCACTTGCGCTGCCGCCATGGCCGGTCATGAATACGTCGTCGTTCAAATCTGCCACCATCGTCATCATGGTCTATGTATGTGCGCCCAGCGGGATTTTAAGACGGACGCGGACTGCGACATAGGATCATCCGTTTCGGCGAAAGCGGTTCGCGTTCACGTCGTGTCGAAGCATCCCGCACCGATACCGGCCCTGCCCTTACAATCGTCCTGCCGTCATATCACCGCAAGGGGGTCTTCTCGCCGTATTGGCGTTTGATCAAGCCGCGTCAACCTGCTCGACGACCCGTACCCGTTGTTGGCGCACCGCCGCGGGTAGAAACGCAAGAAGGCCCGGCGCTGGGCCGGGCCTTCGATAATTTTCACCGTCAAGCGTCCGAAAGGCAGGACGTCGGTTTTCGACCTGGATCAGGCAGCCTTTTTCTCGGCTGCCTGCATGGCCTTTTCGGTCGCCTTTTCGGCAGTGGCCGCAGTCTGCCTGGCGACTTTTTCGCCCATGGCGCCAGCGCTGGCCATCGTGTCCTCGAAGGGCTTGCAGGCCTCCTTGGCGAGGTCCGTGTAGATTTCGCCCATGCGGGTCGCCTGCGACATCCACTCCTGGTAGGCGGTTTTGGCGAAAGCGGTCTGGACCTCCATCGACTTGTCGAGGGTCTTGGCCGAAGCCAGCTTCCCGAACATCGACGATTGTTGCTCGTAAGCGCGCTTGGCGTAGTCGCTTGTCTCGGTGGCGATCTGCTGGAGACCTTTGGTCATGACCGAAACGGATTTCAGCGTGTTGTCCATGGTCTGCTGGGTCATCTTGGTAACGTCTTCGTACATGTTCATCGCGAATATCTCCGGCCTGGGTTGACGTCAGGCGCCGACCCGACGCCACTCTTCAATGCGATGCAGCAAATATATTGCACTGCACAATCAACTTCAACCCCTCCGTTCCCCAAGGTCGTTTTAATGGTCGAAACGGCGGATTCGGCGCAGGACCCGCCGACCGAGAGTTCGTCTCGAATTCCCACGACGGCCTGCGGTTGGCCCGTGCGGGTCGCAAGCGACCGCGGCATTCCCGAAACTTTCGAACACTGTAAACGCCCTACCACCAGGGGCCTTCACCCATCAAGCCGCGGATTGACGAACGAAAATGAAGAATGCGGCAACCATAAACCGATTGGTAAGCCTGGGCCCGTAATGTCGCGGATACCGAAGAGACGGCCTTGCAAGATGCTTTTCCGGCACGCCTTGAAGCGTAGCCTCAGTTTAGCATCGACGTGCGGCAAAGCGTTAAAACCGACCGAGCGAGAGAGTACCGCGTCGTATGGAAATCCAACGTTTCAAGACCGCCGGCAGAAAGTTGTCCAAGTTCGCCGGCTACGTCGCCGTCGGAACGGCCCTTCTCCTGTCCCACGCCGCCGCCTCGGATGCGACGGCAGCCAACAAGAAATATGCCGGCTTCGTGATCGACGCGAACAATGGCCATGTCCTGTATTCGGACCAGGCCGACGAGTACCGGTACCCGGCTTCGCTCACCAAGATGATGACGCTGTACATGGCCTTCGACGCGCTGAAGCGCGGTCAGATCCGCCTCGACAGTGCCATGCCGGTATCGTCCTACGCCGCCGCCCGACCACCCTCGAAGCTCGGCCTTCGCCCCGGCACGACGCTGCAGGTGGAAGAGGCGATCTATTCGCTGGTCACCAAGTCCGCCAATGACGCGGCCGTGGTGCTGGCCGAATTTCTCGGCGGTTCGGAATCCGAATTCGCCCGCAAGATGACGTCGGCGGCACGCCAGCTCGGCATGTCGCGGACCACCTTCAAGAACGCCAACGGCCTACCGGACGGCAACCAGCGAACCACGGCACGCGACATGGCGACCCTTGGCCTCGCGCTGCGCGAGCACTTCCCGCAGTATTACGGCTACTTCTCAACCCCGTCCTACAGCTTCCGCGGCCGCCGCATCGGCAACCACAACCGCGTGCTCGGCCGGGTCAAGGGCGCCGACGGCATCAAGACCGGCTACACCAATGCCTCGGGCTTCAATTTGGTCACCTCGGTCGAACAGGGCGGCAAGAGCGTCGTCGGCGTCGTCATGGGCGGCCGCTCGGGCCGCTCGCGGGACGACCACATGGTCGAACTGATGACGAAGTATCTGCCCAAGGCCTCGACACGCGACGGTGGCCCGCTCATCGCCTCGCGCTCGACCGTCAACACCGGCCGCTACGCCGTCGCCTCGACCGCCAGCTCGGACCTTCCCAAAACCGGCCCGCTTCCCGATCGTCGGCCGATGAGCGAGACCTCGATCGACAACCGCATCGCCCTCGCCTACGGCTCCGACACGGGCGCTATCGTCTCGCGCATGCCGCAGCCGACCAGCCGCCCGATCGTCGGCCGCAACGCGCTCGCCGCTGCTCTGGTCCAGGAACGCCCGGCTTTGATGCAGATTCCCACGGCAAGCCGCAGGTTCCCGATGCCGCCGGCCGCCATTCCAGGCGGCGCCGACCTCGACCCGAACACCACCGGTTCGATCACCACCGCGGCGACCACACGGGCTCCCGTCACCCCGAACTCGCCCTGGGTCGTCCAGATCGCCGCCGCGCCTGGCGCCGATCAGGCCATGCAGATGCTCGCCGATGCCCGCTCCAAAGTCGGCGGTCCGCTCGCCAGGGCCGAACCGTTCACACAATCCGTAAAGAGCGGCTCCCAAACCCTCTACCGGGCGCGCTTTGCCGGCTTCTCGACCAAGGACCAGGCCCGAGCCGCCTGCGATGCCCTGAAGAAGAAATCCTACAATTGCTACGCGGTCGCCAACTGACCGCATCGAACGAAACGGGTCGGCCCCGGCCGGTCCGGCCTACCCCAGACCAAACTGCCCACGACTCATCCGCCCCAACCCAGTTCGTGCCGCGTCAAGGATTGAGCCATGTCGATCGACACCCATCAGACCGCTGCCCCCGCCGAAACCCTGAACCGTTCGTCGCAGGGTCTTGCCGGCGCCCATCCGCTCCAGCAGGCGGCCATTCGTCTCAGCGACGTCCGCGAGGGACGCTCCAAGCTCAAAGCCAAGGATCTGGTCGGACTGCTTCTGTGCCATGGGGCTCGCGCCTGGCGCTCCTCCCAGCCCATCGCGCACACCCGCATCAAGGTGCGCACGCAGGCCGAACATCCGGCTGTCCGGCTCCGCTTCGGCTGAACGCCCACGGGTCACGCCGTCCAAAGCATCAAAGCCCCGGTCGAGCGATCCTCGGCCGGGGCTTTTTTGGTTCCAAACGTCCGAAACGACATGGCAACGGATGCTGTTCAAAGCAGTCCGAGATCGGTCAGTTCGCGCCTCAGATCCGACGGCAGCCCCGCTTCCGCGGACCGGTCACCGTCGAGATCGGCCGGCGCATCCTCCGGCTTCAGATAGCGCCAGCCTTGGAAAGGTCGCTTGCGTTGCCAGACCGTCGGCACGAGGCTCGGCTCCAACACCAGATGACAGCGCTTGATTCCCTCGCCGTCGGTAAAGGGCCGGATGGCGAGAAGCTTCTGACGCACCTGCACCTGCCCCTTGATCACCCAGTAAAGTGACCCGCCGTCGACGATCTCGTCGGCGCGCTTGGGGACCATACGGGTCGGATGTCGCTGTTCGAAGTCCTGCCCCGCCCGCCGCGCCGTCTCGGCGCGCATAGCGATATGGCCTGCGAGGTCGTCGATGGTCTCGACGCCGACGCAGAGCTTCAACATGTGGAGGGTCATGGGCTGTCCGTCGCTACGCTGATACCGGACGGACAACGCGGCCCGGCATTTTAGCGCCAAAAGCTGAATCCACGAGCCGGGATCGCCCGGGTTCGAACGATCGGCAGGCGGATATCGACCACTGATGGGCGATCCGCGCGCCCTGGCGAGGCTTTAAAAAACTCGCTTCGTTCAACGACGGCAGGCTCAGATGGCCGCGACGGCCATCGTCTCTTGAATGTTGCAGAGGAACCCAAGAACCAGGAGCCCCGAAAAAATCGCGACCGTCCAAACGGTCACGCCCCAACACGACTTACGCACGCCGTCTTCCATCGAGAGAACTATCCTGAAATGAGTTTGGCAAGCGGGACCGCTCCGGTCCGCTCGGCCCGCGACGGGTTAATTATCGATGAAGGCCTTCCTCCACAAGGCAGGTCGGTAAAGAAATATTTGTTGTGAGACTGTCATGCGATGCTTGCCCGAAACGCAATTGCGTGGTTCGCCGAAGCCGGTCGCGCAAGACTCGCCACGGGTGGCGGCGACGCCCCGGCCGCACAGCGGCAAGCCTGCGACGTGAAGACGCAACACCGCAGGACGAGTTGTCGAAGCCTTACTGCTGGGCTGACACGGCTGGTCCTCGAACGCTATATGCTGATCGCAACAACGCTCGGCGTCCTTCTCGTTTTCGCCAACCGGCAGTTAACCTCCGCCGCCAGAAGAGCTCTCCTCGATTGACCCAATCCCAAAAGAACATGCCCGACCGCGCGACGATCGCCGACGCCATAGAGACGGCGGCCCACGAACGCGGCGCCGGCAAGACGATCTGCCCGTCGGAGGTCGCCCGCACGCTGGTTGGGTCCGACGAGAAGCTCTGGCGGCTGCTGATGAAGCCGATCAAGGCAGAGGCCATGCGCCTGGCCGGCGAAGGCCGCGTCGACATACGCCGCAAGGGCCGTTCGGTGGCACCGGAGAGCGTCAAGGGCATCTACCGAATCGGCCTGCCCGGAGACGATTCGGAGCCGGAGGACGCGTCACAGGACTGATCGTTCGCGCGCACCGGCTCGACCGGATGTCGTGCCCTCGGATGGCGCGGTCGGCGCGGGAACAAGCGCGTCGGTTCGGCCGGTCAGGTAATAGGCGGCAAGGCCGAGATATTCGCGGATGGCGAAATGCACCTTTTCGAGGTTGCGCGTCGTGGTCGAGGACGGCCGCCAGACCGCAGACCCCTCGGGCGTTCGATAATCGACCGGATAAGGCGTGACGTCGAAACCCGCCACCCGAAAACAACCAACCGCCCGCGGCATGTGCGAGGCGGATGTCACGAGCAGCCAGGTCTGGACGGGCTTCGGATCGGCCAGCGCCTTTGAATAAACGGCATTCTCATAGGTATCGCGCGCCCGCCCGTCGAGCAGCAGCCGCGCCGGATCGAACCCCTGGGCCCCAAAAAACGCCTGGGCGGCCTCGGTTTCCGGAATATCGTCCTCCAGCACAGCCGCAACGCCGCCGCTGAACAGGATTTTCGCTTGCGGATAACGCTGCGCCAGCGCCAGCGCCGCCGTCACGCGATCGGCCGCCTCGTTCAATTCAGGCTCGCCACGGGTGCGGGCGACCCGGGTGTCGAACGACCCGCCGAGCACCACGATTCCGGTGATCTGCTCGGGCAGTTCGGGCTGCGCGAACCGGTCTTCGAGGAATGCCGTCATCAAGAGGCCAGCCGGGGTCAGGCTGCAGACCACGAGGACGACGAGCGAGAGCGCTGTGATCGCCGCGCCGATTCGGTGGAAGCGAAGGCGCCAGGCAAAGAAGCCAATGAGTGCAAGCAGCAGGATCGCGACAAGTGGCTGTAGGACGAACCAACCGATTTTGGCGAGGATGAAGAACAGCGGATCGGCCTTTCCAGGACAGTTCGAGGATGCGATGCCCGCAAGGCGACACCTGCTGCGAGCACCGTGCCGCAGGTGTCGCCCACGCTCGATCGGTTCGAGGCGCCAACGGCCCGATTCTTCAATCCGCTAGCGTCTTCGGCTTACCCGAGCCTTTTTCGCCGGCAGCACCGTCGCGCTTTTCCTCGGCGCGGTCCGCTTCTGCATTCGCGCTCCCGCGATTTGCGGCATCGGCGAACCGTGCCGGGTCGAGACTGTTATCGCCGTCACCCGCTGCGCGGATGTCGACCGGCGTGCGCATGATAATCTCGCGATGCGGGAACGGGATGTTGATATCGTTCTCCTTGAACGCGTCCCACAACGCCATGAAGACCTGACCTTTGACGTTGGTCAGCCCGCCCGGAGGATCGCGAATCCAGAAGCGCAGCACAAAGTCGATCGAGGAATCGCCGAAGCCGGTGATCCAGCAGACGATGCCCTTGTGGTTCACCACGCGTTCGACGCTGCCCGCCGCAGCAATGGCGAGTTCCGTCACCTGGTGCGGGTCGCTGAGATATGAGACGCCGAAGTCGACGTCGATGCGCACCAGATCGTTGGAAAAGGACCAGTTGATCACCTTGTTGGTGATGAAGTCCTCGTTCGGGATCAGATACTCCTTGCCGTCGCGGGTCACGACCGAGACGAAACGCGCGCGCAGTTCCCGGATCCAGCCGAACGTATCGTCGAGCGAGATCGTGTCGCCCGGTTTGATCGAACGATCGAGGAGGATGATGATCCCCGAGATGAAGTTCGAGACGACCTTCTGCAGGCCGAAGCCGAGGCCGACACCGATGGCGCCGGAGAGCACCGTCAGCGCCGTGAGATCGACGCCTATCGAAGCAAGCGCGACGGCCAGCGCAACGAGGACCAGCCCGATCTTCAGGAACTTGCCGAGCAACACTCTCAGCGTCGGCGTCAGTTCCTGGCTGCGCTGGATGCGTGTGTCGAGAAAATTGCCGACGGCGGATGCGACCCACAATGTCGCGGCCAGCACCGCGATCGCCTTGATAACCAGGAGCGCCGAGACCTTCGTCTGTCCGACATTGATCGCCATGTCCGACAGGACCTGAGTGACCGGCGCCAGAAGGTCGAGGATGGACAACGCAGCCAGCCCCCAGGCGACGACGGTGATCATCCGCGACAGGAGGCGATTGCGGATCAGCCGCGAGGCGATCGAGATGGCGAGATAGGCAAGACCGAGACTGAGAACGACGCCGATGATCTTCGAGCGCGGGCCACCCGCCACCGCGTCGACGAGCGTGGCGATCCAAAGGAGAAACACGGTGTAGATCAGTGTCATCCGGCGCCGGATGGCGACGACGAGCCGAAGGACGCGCGGTGCGCCTTTGATCTTGCGCGCCTGATTTTCCAGCGGTTGTCGCGTCAGCCGGTTCAGCAGGAAGCCGGCGACGAAGCAGCCGACGACGACCGCGATCTGCATCAGGGACGAAGGCTGATAGAAGAAGCCGAGCAGCCCCTCGGCCCAACCGGCGACATCCCGCCCGATTCGTCGGATCGCCGCCTGATCCATCAGGCGCGGTCCCAGTTGGGTGCGAAGGACGGATCGATCAGCCGCTCCCGGCGCCTGGTCATCTGGGTGATCGCCTGGTGTTCGTCGGCCGTCAGCTCGAAATCGAAGACGTCGATGTTTTCGGGCAGGCGCTCAGGCCTGGAGGTGCGCGGGATGGCGCCGACCTTGTCCTGCTCGACCTCCCATCGCAGCACCACCTGGGCCGGCGACTTGCCGTGCCGCTCGGCAATCCCACCGATCAGATCGTTCGACAACAGATCGCCACCCTTGCCGATCGGGCAATAGGCGATCATCGCCATGCCGTTGCGCAGGCACGCCTGATGGATGTTCTCCTGGCTGAGGAAAGGATGGTATTCGACCTGGTTGCACACGAGCGGCGCCGACGACATCGCCGCCGCCTCGTCGACCATCGCGCTGGTGAAGTTGGCAACGCCGATATGCTTCGTCAGCCCGGCGCCCCTGGCCGCATTCAGCGCATCGATCGATTCTTCGAGCGGGATTTCGCTATTCGGCCAATGGATGAGCATCAGGTCGACGGCGCCCACGTCGAGCGCTGCGATTGCCGCGTCGGCGGCCCTGGCGAAGTCGGCGCTACCGATGTCGGTCCACCATATCTTGGTGGTCACGAACAATTCGCCGCGATCAATGCCGCTTTTCGCGATGCCTTTTCCGACCTCCACCTCGTTGCCGTACATGCGGGCGGTGTCGATATGGCGGTAGCCGGCCTCGATGGCCTTCGCCACCATGTCGACGCAAGTCACCCCTTCCAGTGTGTAGGTGCCGAGACCGATCGCAGGGATTTTGGCGCCGTTCGCCTCGATGATCTTCATCACATGCCTTTTCAAGTTTTCGTCGCCAGCGCACCGGAATTGCTACAGCGCGACAAGATAGAGGACCGACCGGTCATTTTAAGCGCCAAGGAGCGTCCGTGTCAGACATACCCCCTTCGCCGAAGAAGCCGAAGCCGACGAACGCCGCCTCCGGTGGCGCTTACTCCGGCAAGCCGCAGGCTCCGGCGAGCGCCAATCCCGCAACGCGCGGCCGCATCGAGATCATCGACATCGCGCGCGCCATCGCCCTCTTCGCCATGGCGATCTACCACTTCACCTGGGATCTGGAGCATTTCAGCTATGTCGAGCATGGGCTGACCGCTACCGGCGGCTGGCGCATCTTTGCCCGCGCGATCGCCTCGAGCTTCCTGTTCCTGGTCGGCGTAAGCTTGGTGCTCGCCCACGGGCGGCAGATTCGCTGGAGGCCGTTCCTTATTCGCCTGGCGCAGGTCTCGGCTGGTGCCCTCGCGGTGACGGTCGTCACGCTGTTCGCGACGCCCAACAGCTTCGTTTACTTCGGCATCCTGCAGCAGATCGTCGTGGCAAGCCTCATCGGTCTTCCGTTCCTGGCGCTGCCTTGGTGGCTGACGGGACTCGCGGCAATCGTCGCCGTCGCGCTGCCGCAATATATGTCGAGCCCGCTCTTCGATCCGAAATGGCTCAACTGGATCGGCTTTTTTCAAACGCCGCCGGTCTCCAACGACTTCGTGCCGATCTTCCCCTTTTTCGGCGCAGTGCTGGCGGGCATTGCGATGTCGCGCTTGTGCCTCGACCGACGCATTTTCGACCGCCTTCGCGCGCTGAACGATCGGCTCCGCGCGCTCAAGCCCCTCGGCACTCTCGGACGCCACTCGTTGCTGTTCTATCTGCTGCACCAGCCGATGCTCTTCGGCATCGTCGCCGGCGCTGCGATGATCATCCCCCCGAACCTCCACACGGTGCTGAAATCGGACTGCCAGCGCGCTTGCCGCGCCGATCGCGATCCGGCCTTTTGCGAGCGTTACTGCGCCTGCGTGGAGACTGAATTGACCGCGCAAAACCTCTTCGACGCGTTGATGAGCAACGACACGAGCGAAGCGCAGATGACGAAAATCCGCGGCATCACCAACGAATGCTCGTTTCGCTCGGAGGAGTAGGATAGCCGGACAAGGCGCGGCATCACCCCACGCTTTGCGCTGAGACGTCGCGCCTCGCTCATGAGCCTCGCGAACAGTCGCAACGCCCCGGAGACCACCTGATAAGCGGGCGACGGACGGCCAACCTTTGCCGCGTCAGCTCGCCCGAGCGCTCTGGCCTACGCCGAGTTCGGCCATGCGGGTGAGGCAGGCCTCTTCGGCGGTGTCGAGCTCGTTGAGGAGTTCGTCGATGTCACGGCGCTTCTGTTCGAGTTCGCGGCGCTTTTCGCCGACGCGGCGCACGATCGTCTTGAGCTGACCAGCCTCGCCCGGTGGGCTCTTGTACATGTTCATGATCTCGCGGATTTCCGCGATGGAAAAGCCGAGCCGCTTGCCACGCAAAATGTTGCGCAGGAGCTGGCGATCGGCGTGACGAAACAGCCGCGTACGCCCCCGCCGCAGCGGCGCTATCAGCCCCTCGTCCTCGTAGAACCGGATGGTCCGTGTGGAGATTCCGAACTCGCGGGTGAGTTCGGTGATCGTATAATAGTCACGCATACGCTTCGCCTTGCCGTTGGGCAGAACCTGCATGCCGTCTGGCTTACGTAAAAGTCAATCACCGAAGCGTCTTTGAAGCAATGGACGTTTGATCTCTTCGAAGTCGGCCGACATCAGCCGATCCTGAACCACCAGGCGGCGAGACCGAGGAAGGAGAAAAAGCCGACGACGTCGGTGACCGTGGTCACGAAGGTGCCGGACGCGAGGGCCGGGTCGGCGCCGAACCGGTCGAGCACCAGCGGGATGAGGATACCGGCAAGACCGGCGGCGAGCATATTGATGATCATCGCAATGGCGATCACCTCGCCGAGGCCGCGATTGTCGAACCAGACCGCGGCAACGATGCCGATGATGACGGCGAAGATCACGCCGTTGAGGAGGCCGACCAGCGCCTCCCTGCGGATGATGCGGCCGGCATTGTAAAAGTCGATGTCTCGTGCCGCGAGCGCCCGCACGGCCACGGTCATGGTCTGTGTGCCGGCATTGCCGCCCATCGAGGCGACGATCGGCATCAGGACGGCCAGCGCGACCATCTGCTGGATGGTCGCGTCGAAGAGGCCGATGACCAGTGAGGCGAGGATCGCCGTCGCAAGGTTGATCAAGAGCCAGGCGAAACGCGACTTCGTCGCCGTCAGCACCGTATCGGAAATCTCTTCGTCGCCGACGCCGCCGAGGCGCTTGATGTCCTCTTCGGCCTCCTGCTGGACAATGTCGATGACGTCGTCGATGGTCAAAACGCCGACCAGCCGCTCGTTGCCGTCGACCACGGCGGCCGAGAGCAGATCGTACTGCTCGATGATCTGGGCCGCCTCTTCCTGATCCATCTCGGCCGGGATCGCATGCCGCGTCTCGTGCATGATATCTTCGATCTTCTCGGGCCGCTTGGCCCTCAGGATCCGGTCGAGATCGACGGCGCCGCGGAGCTTCAGGGTCGGGTCGACCACAAAGATCTGGGCGAAGCTTTCGGGAAGGCCCTCCTCCTCGCGCATGTAGTCGATGGTCTGGCCGACGGTCCAGAACGGCGCCACCGCGACGAACTCGGTCTGCATGCGCCGGCCGGCCGATTCCTCCGGGTAATCCAGCGACCGCCGCAGCCGCAGCCGCTCGCGGAACGGCAGCTTGTCGAGGATCTCCTTGCGGTCCTCCTCGTCGAGGTCCTCCAGAATGTAGACCGCATCGTCGGAATCGAGCTCCCTGACCGCTTCGGCGATCTGATCGTTCGGCATCGCGTCGACGATCGACAGGCGGATCGCCTCGTCGACTTCGGTGAGCGCGGTGTAGTCGAACTCGTCGCCCATGAGGCGCACGAGCGACTGGCGTTCGTCGTTGTCGAGCGCCTCGAGAAGATCGCCAAGCTCCGATTCATGGAGCGGCCCGATCTCTTCGCGCAGGAACGCCGCGTCGTCGGCCTCGATGGCGGTCTCGATGCGTTCGCGAAATTCGCTCGCGACGAAGCCGTCTTCGTCGTAGATGCCTTCGTTGGCGGTATCGGGCGCATCGCTCTTGAGCTGTGTGTCAGCCATGCACCCTCCACGGTCGAATGAGTTGATCGGGAAGGCCGAGCGCCATTGCCGCGGGCCGGCCAGCCAGAGGCTCAAGCCTCTAGAGCAATTCCGCCGCCGCGCAAAGCGCAAGCCCAAAACCTCCAGGCGCCGTAAGAACGTCGATGCCGCTCAGTCGCCTCCGGCGCAAAACTGTAACGAAACCAGCGCGCCGTCATGAAAAAAGGTATCGGATCAGCTAGGCTGACGACGGCTCCATCATTAGGATGGCAAACGCGCCGAGACGAAATCGCAGACATTTAGTCCGTCATGCGCGCGAAAGCGACACGCCTGGAGACGTTGATTTGCTGACGACGGCTTGGACCCGACATCTGGAACCCCGCATGGTCGATGGTCTGCGTTTGGGCGCGATCGCGGCTTCGTCCATCATTGCGGTCAACTGTTCGGGGACGATGCCGGACATGTCGCTGACCATGCCGAAGATCGAGATGGCGGATTTCGGCCTGGGCACGAAACCCGAACGCTTTGTCCCTGCCGCGCCCTACGCCCTCTCGGCCAACGAGGTGCGCGGATTGCAATCGACGGTGCGCGCCACGTTTCCGCAAGATTGGGACGTCGTGTTCTTGTCGGGCAATGCCGGACGGCTGCCCGACGGCACCGTCGCTGCCTGCGGTCTCGTCACCGCGCGCGGCGACAAGAGCGAGATCGCCCGCAGCTATCTCTACCGCGCCGGCCAGGACGACGTCTCGATCGCCGGCGGCACCGGCCAGTTCGAGCTTCGCCAGATCGCCTCCAAGCGCGGTGAACAATTCAGCATCTATTCCAACTGCAACGCGATGCGGCTACTTTAGCCGCGATCGAAAGCGCACCACGTGGACCGGCCATCCTTCTTTGGTTAGACGGGCTTCGCATATCGTTTTCAAATGCGGTATTGATGTCCTGATCGACGCGGGGTGACAGCCGCCCGGCCATCTCCGGCGCGAACAGGTTCGCAATTCGGCCGAGCGTGCCGGATAATAAACATCCCTGCATAATTTGAACGCGATTGCATACGATCACGGCCTGCCGCCATCGCAGGAACTGTCGATCGTCCCATCGTGCGGGTCTGGCGCAGATCGAGGCGATCGCGACGCCAGACAGCGCGATGAGGGCATGGAGGATTATCCGAACGACAAGCCGGCAGCGGCGGCAGTCTCCCGTCCCGAACAGGTACGGGCTGACCAATTCAGCCGATTGCGGCCGAGACCTTACGAACCCTTTGCAGCCCTACCGACCCAAACCGGCCACATCGCCGATGCACGCCGGTCTCATAGAAGAAAGAACCCATGCTTCGTTACGTCGTCCTGGCCATCTGCGCGATGGTCGTCTCCGCCTGCCAAAGCCCCTCGCCGAGCGGTCTGAAACCGAAGGAATATCTCTTCAACGCGCCGTTCGTCGACACCAAGGCAGCCCTGACCTCGGCGTTTGCCGATTCGAACTACCAAGTCGCTAGCGACAACGGCACGACCCTCGTCCTGGATCGCCCGGCACAAGCAGCAGGTGGGGGATCGGCCGACGACCGCATCTCGATGAAATTTCTGGGGGACGACCCGACCAAGGTGACGTTCTCGGGCGCCGCGGCAGGTTCAAGTTCCTTCGGAGGCAATTCCGACACCACGGACACCGCCGAATTTCGTGAGGCCGTAGCCCAGGCCGCCGCGAAAGCCGCCGTCGCCGTGAAACCGGGACAGACGCCGGGCACTGCGAACCAGGCTCTGGGAACCGGCGACCAGACATCTTCCATGGCCGCCCCAAACCGGACTTCGGATGCGCTGGCCGGTCGCACGGGTCGCTAAACGCGTCGAGCCCGCAACGCTATAACCGAGGATCTCGTCCTTGGACCTGGTGGAAGTTCGTCGCCGTGATCGGGTTTGAAGACGATGGCCGAACCGCCCAGCAGCAGCCTGATACCGCTCCAGCCCGATACCGCCCCAAGAGGTCAAATTCCCAAGGACTTCAGCTTGCGGTGCAGGGCCGATCGCTCCATGCCGACGAATTCGGCGGTGCGCGAGATATTGCCGCCGAAGCGATTGATCTGGGCGACGAGATACTCCTTCTCGAACACCTCGCGGGCATCGCGCAGCGGCAAAGCGAGAATCTGTCCGTCCGACTGGCTCGGCGTCTGCGGCAGCATCTCGCCGACTTCGCGCGGCAGCATGTCGGCCGAGATCGGCGTTTCCGCATCCTCGCCGCGCGACAGGATCATCAATCGTTCGACATTGTTGCGCAACTGACGGACATTGCCCGGCCAGTCGCTTGACTGCAGAACCGCCATCGCCTCCGGGCTGATGGTCTTCGATCGGATGCCGGTCTGGTCGCTGATCTGTCTCATGAAGGCCTCGATCAGCGTCGGGATATCCTGGCGGCGATCGGCGAGCGGCGGCACCATGATCGGCACGACGGCAAGGCGATGAAAAAGGTCTTCGCGAAACGCACCGTCGGCGATCATCGATTCCAGGTTCTGCGCCGTCGACGAGATGATGCGCACGTCCACCTTCACTCGCTTGGAACCGCCGACACGCTCGAAGGTCTGCTCGGTAAGAACCCGCAGAATCTTGTTCTGGGTCTCGCGCGGCATGTCGCCGATCTCGTCGAGATAGAGGATGCCGCCGTGGGCCTCCTCCAGCGCGCCGACCTTGCGCTCCTGGCCGGGCGGCGTCTCGGTGCCGAAGAGTTCGACCTCCATGCGCTCCGGCGTGATGGCGGCGGCGTTGAGCGCGACGAACGGGCCGTCCTTGCGGGTCGAGCCGGCATGGATCGCCCGCGCGACCATCTCCTTGCCCGAACCGGATGGGCCGAGGATCATGATACGACTGTTGGTCGGCGCGACCCGGTCGATCAGCGTGCGAAGCTGGTTCATCGGATGCGACTTGCCGATCAGTTCGGCGAAATCCGACGAGCGGCGACGCAGTTCGAAGACCTCGCGCTTCAGCTTGGAGGTCTCGAGCGCTCGCTCGGCGATGAGAATCAGCCGGTCGGCCTTGAACGGCTTTTCGATGTAGTCGTAGGCGCCGCGGCGGATTGCCGAGACCGCGGTCTCGATGTTGCCGTGGCCGGAAATCATCACCACCGGCACCTCGGGATGCTGGGCCTTGATCGCGTCCAGAAGGTCCAGCCCATCGAGTTTGCTGCCCTGCAACCAGATGTCGAGAAACACCAGTCGGGGAACCCGGTCGGCGATCGATTGCAGCGCCGCGTCGGAGTTTCCGGCGATCCGTGTCTCGTGCCCCTCGTCTTCAAGAAGCCCGGCGACGAGCTCCCGAATGTCGGCTTCATCGTCGACGATGAGGATGTCCGATGCCATCGATTATTCCTTTTCAGCGTCTCGTGCCCGTAAACAACATTGCGATGTCGGCCTGGCGCCGCCACGACGTCATGCCTGCCCGGCCTGTTTCAACGTCCTGTCGGACGATGCGGACCCGCGTGGGTCCGCATCGTCCGTTTTCTCGTCTCTTGCATCGTCGAGCGTCACCGTCGACGTTCCACTCGCGTCCGCCGGCAACCTGATCCGCACCATCGCACCGCGCGGCTGATCGGGCGCGTCGTCGAGTTCGATGGTGCCGCCGTGCTCCTCGATGATCTTGCGAACGATGGCGAGGCCGAGCCCCGTGCCCTTCTCGCGCGTCGTCATGTAGGGCTCCAGCAGACGATCTCGATCTTCCTTGGGAAAACCATTGCCATTGTCGATGATTTCGACACGGTGGCCATCCCGGTCGGACACTGCGCGAATGGTGATCTCGCCATCGACATCGGCTGTCTCGAGAGCTTCGACGGCATTCTTGACGAGATTGCCGAAGGCCTGGGACAGAAGCCTGATGTCGAAGGATCCGAGCATGGGCTCGTCGGCGATCTGCGAAACGAAGGTCACGCCGTGATCGCCCATCTCGCGCATGAACACCGCCTCATGCAGCGCCTCGCGCAGGTCCTTGGGCTCCATGCGCGGCTTCGGCATGCGGGCGAAGGTGGAGAACTCGTCGACCATCCGGCCGATGTCGGACACCTGCCGCACGATCGTCTCGATGCAACGATCGAAGACCTCGCGGTCGTCCTCGACGCGCTTGCCGTAGCGACGGCGGATGCGCTCGGCCGACAGCTGGATAGGCGTCAGCGGATTCTTGATTTCGTGGGCGATACGCCGTGCGACGTCGGCCCAGGCCGAGGAGCGCTGGGCGTCGACGAGGTCGGTGATATCGTCGATCGTCACGACACTCGACTGGGCATCCTCGGCTTCCTCCGAGAAGGTAATGCGGATGGCGAGCGTGCGGTCGCGCTCGCGGATGCGCAGCTTGATGTCCTCCTGGTATTCAGCCCGCGACGACATCGACGCCGCCTGATGGATGCTGGCAATGGTCGGGAACACGTCGTCGAGGCGACGGCCGACGATGCCGTCCTGTTCGACCGACAGGATGCGCTCGGCGGACGGGTTGACCATCGAGATGGAACCGTCGCGCTCGACGCCGAGGACGCCGACCGTGACGCCGGAAAGGACCGCCTCGGTAAAACGCCGCCGCTCGTCGATCACGTCCTTGGCGTGGACGAGTTCCGAACGCTGGCTGCGCAGCTGGAGGATCATGTTGTTGAAGGTGTTGGACAGCGAGCCGACATCGCCGTCGGAGACCCGCACCGGAACCGAAACGGACAGATTGCCCTCGCTCACCTCGTCGGCCGCCCCCATCAGGAGACGGATCGGTCGCACCAGCCGGTCGGCGACGCCGATGCCGGTCCAGATCGCCGACAACAGCACGATCAGCATGATGCCGAGATAGAGCAACGCAAAGGCCAGTTGCAGCCCGAAGCGATTGGCCTGAAGACTCGAATATTCGGCCGACCGCTCCTCCATCAGTCGCAGCGCCGCAAGAACATCCGGATCGACCGCGCGCACCGTGTAGAGATAGGTGTCGGGCAGCTGCCGAAGCTTGATGATCGCACCGACGAGATTCGTGACGCCCGGCGGAATGAACACGAGATTGCCGCCCTGCGCCTGAGTCATCGCATCGCTCGGCGGCACCGGCAGCGGCTTGTCGACGGTCACCTCGGCCTTCAGGAAGGGCGAGCCGTCCCCGTGCAGCAGCTGCGCGCCGAGCAGCGCCCTGCCCTGAGCCTGGTCGGTCATCAGATTGCCGAAGCCGGTGCGATCGAGATCGAAGAGCCGGCGCTGCTGGTCGAGGTCGTAGGCCATCGACAGGGTCGAGCCCTGCAGGTTGCGGGCGTTCTCGTTGACATAGGCACGCGCGACGCTGATCGAGGATTCAACGATGGTGCGCGTTCGGATCTCGAACCAGCGATCGAGCCCGAGGTCGAGGGTGATGCCGGCGACTATGGCGACGAGCAGCGCCGGCAGGGCGGCGACGATGGAAAACAGGACCACGATGCGCACATGCAGGCGCGAGGCCGCCTTGCCTTGCCTGCGGGCCCGCACCATGCGCATCAGCTCGCGACCGATCAGCCCGCACAGCAAAAGGACGAAGCCGCCGTTCACGACGGTCGCGATGGTCACGATCGTGTCGGTTGGAGCGATCGGCGTCAGACCCATCAACACGACGAACGAGATCGCGCCGGTAATCAGCGCCCCGAGAACCGCTATCAGGCCCGGCACGAGCATGAAACGGCGACGCTCCAGAAGGAACGGGACGCCGGGTTCGGACGAGATCGGCTGTGTCGTCATGGGCTCCCTGATCATCGCCGGACCGACCACCTCATCTCGGCGATCGTGCAGCGCGCCCCGTCTAGCAACGGTTCGGCAAAGTGGCAGAAGCACTTGGCTTCGGCCGACTCACCCACCGCTTGCGATGCGCGCCGTGGTGATTATGCCACACACCAAGCGAATGTGTCCAAATCGCAACGAAGGGCAAAGGAATTCATCGAAACCCTGCGGGCCGCCGACATGCATCACGCCGCGGAGCAGCCGCCAAACGCCTTCATACCCGGTCGATCCGGCGCGGATCGGCAGCTCAGCGGATCGAGCGAATCACCGAAATGTCGAGGTCGCGGATCTTCTTGCGCAGCGTGTTGCGGTTGACGCCCAGGAGGTCGGCCGCCTTCACCTGGTTGCCACGCGTTGCGGCGAGGGCGGCCGCGATCAGCGGATATTCGACCTCCCGCAGGATCCGCCCATGCAGACCCGGTGGCGGCAGATCGTCCCCGAAGGACGAGAAATAATCCGACAGATAGCGCTCCACGGCTCCCGAAAGATCGATCGGATTGCCGCCGTCGCCGTCGAGGCCGAGCGAACGACTGGTGTCGTTGGCCAGTTCGTGCTCGATCAGCTCGGCGGATATCTCGTCCTGCGGATAAAGTGCCGACAGACGCCGCACGAGGTTTTCGAGCTCACGGACGTTGCCTGGCCAAGGATAACGCCGCATGACGTCCAGCGCGCCCTGGCTGAGCCGTTTCTGCGGCAGGCCTTCCTTCGACGCCTCGGCGAAGAAATGTCGCGCCAGATCGCCGAGGTCCTCGATCCGCTCGCGCAGCGGCGGCAGGCGCAGCGGCACGACGTTAAGGCGGTAGAACAGATCTTCACGGAACAGGCCGCGGCCGATCAGCTGGCGCAGATCCTTGTTCGTCGCCGCAACGATGCGCACGTCGGTGGCAATCGGCGTTCGGCCGCCGACGACGGTGTATTCGCCCTGTTGCAGGACGCGCAGCAGCCGCGTCTGCGCCTCCATCGGCATGTCGCCGATCTCGTCGAGGAACAGCGTACCGCCCTCGGCCTGTTCGAACCGACCGCTGGAGCGGGCTTGCGCGCCGGTGAAGGCGCCCTTCTCGTGGCCGAAGAGTTCCGATTCGATCAGCTCGCGCGGGATCGCCGCCATGTTGATCGCCACGAACGGACCCTTGCGGCGGCGGCCGTAATCGTGGAGCGCGCGGGCGACCAGCTCCTTGCCGGTGCCCGACTCGCCGGTGATCGTCACCGTCAGGTCGGTCTGCATCATCCGGGCGAGCGCCCGGTAGATGTCCTGCATCGCCGGCGACCGCCCGACCAGCGGCATCGTCTCGCCAGCGTCATCGGCCGAATCGGGCTTCTTCTGGCCTGGCTTCGGTTCGGACAGCGCGCGACGCACGATCGAGACCAGCTCGGTGAGGTCGAACGGCTTTGGGATGTAATCGTAAGCGCCCTTTTCCGATGCCTTGATGGCGGTCATGAAGGTGTTCTGGGCGCTCATCACGATGACCGGCAGGTCGGGCCGCGAGTTCTTGATGCGGGGCAGCGTATCGAAAGCATTGCCGTCCGGCATGAGAACATCGGTGATGACGAGGTCGCCCTCGCCGGCCGATATCCAACGCCAGAGCGTTGCGATGTTCGACGTGACACGAACCTCGAAGCCGGCACGCATCAGCGCCTGCGACACCACGGTGCGGATCGCTGAGTCGTCATCGGCGACGAGGATCTGCATGCTCATTCGATCGACCTCAATCGTCTGTTTCGTCGCGCGGGCCGATCGCCTCGCGCCAGGCCGGCATCAAAACGCGGAAGATCGTCTGGCCGGGGGTGGATTCGCATTCGATGACGCCGCCATGATCGCCAATGATCTTGGCGACGAGCGCCAGCCCGAGGCCGGAGCCGCTGGGCTTGGTCGTCACGAACGGATCGAAGATGTTCTCGCGAATGTCCTCGGGCACGCCAGGACCATTGTCCACGACCGAGAACTCCAAAGGCAGCGTCACCCGGTCGCGGGTGCCGAGCACCGACAGCCGCACGCCCGGCTTGTAGGCCGTCATCAGTTTGATCTCGCGGTCCTCCCGGTCTCCGACGGCTTCGGACGCGTTCTTCAAAAGGTTCAGGAACACCTGTACCAGTTGGTCGCGATTGGCGAAGACCGAGGGCAGCGACGGATCGTAGAGCTCGGTGATCTTGATGTTGCGGGCAAAGCCGTTCTTGCCGAGCGTCTTCACATGCTCCAGCACCGAATGGATGTTGACCGCCGAGCGCTCGATCGGCCGCTGATCGGAAAACACCTCCATGCGGTCCACGAGCTTGACGATGCGGTCGCTCTCCTCCTGGATCAGCCGCGTCAGCCCGCGATCCTCGTCGCTGGCCGACGTCGCTAAAAGCTGCGCCGCACCCTTGATGCCCGAAAGCGGGTTGCGGATTTCGTGAGCGAGCATCGCCGCAAGGCCGGTGACCGACCGCGCGGCCGAGCGGTGGGTCAATTGCCGGTCCATCTTCTCGGCGATGGAGCGCAACTGGATCATCACAACGACGAGGCCCGGTTCGTCCGAGAGATTGGAGACGTAGAGATCGACGAGCCGATCGCCTCCAAGCCGCGGTGAGGAAACGTCGACGCGATATTCGCTGATCCGCGCCTCCTCCTCGCGCACCTGTTCGATCAGGGCGAAAAGAGGGCTGTCGGCGGGAATGAAATCCTGCAGCCGGCGCCGTACCAGATAGGACATGCCCGCCGAGAAGAAGTGTTCGGCATCGGTGTTGGCGTAGCGAAAACGGCCTTCGCGGTCGACGACGATGACGGGATGAGGCAGCGCATTGAGAATGCGCATCTGTGCTGCCGCAACGGCCATGGCGGTGGGATGATCGGTCATCGGGTCAGGCGGCCTCGTCGATGCGGTGGTCGTCCATACGCTCGACCGCCGAGCGATCTCCGTTGGCTTCGAGCCGAACGTCGCGTCGCGCGACGTTCGGCTCGACATCGGCCAGGCTTGCATCGGCGAACAGATCGCGCAGGCGGCGCCTCACCGCGGCCGGGTCGCGGCCCGTCATCACCTGGAGACGGTCGTCGCCCTGGAACGTCGCAACACCGGCGGCGAAGCGGTCGAGATACCAACCCAGATGTTTGCGCGCATGGCGGACACCTATGTCGGCGCCGTAGTGCTCCAGTATCATCGCGTAATGCTCGTCGACGAGGTCGGCGAGCGCGATCCGAGCCAGTGAGTCGCGGTTGGCAACGCCGGCAATCAGTCCCGGCAACCAGGGCCGGCCTTGCGCACCACGGCCGATCATCACAGCGTCTGCGCCGCTCGCGTCGAGCACCGACGCGATCTGGTGAGAGCCGACGACGTCACCATTGGCCACCAGCGGAACGCCGATACGCGCCCCGACCGCTGCGATGGCGGCCCAGTCCGCGCGGCCTTCGTAGAAATCGCATCGGGTCCGCCCGTGGACGGTGATCATCTGAACGCCCGCGGCCTCTGCCCGCGCGGCCAACTCCGGCGCGTTCATTGCCGAGCGGTCCCAGCCAAGCCGCATCTTCAGCGTCACGGGAACCGGGCCCGCGCCGACAACCGTCGCCTCGACCAATGCCACCGCCAGCTCCGGCTCGCGCATCAGCGCAGACCCGGACTGACCGCCGACGACCTTCTTGGCCGGGCAACCCATGTTGATGTCGATGATATCGGCGCCTTCGCCGGCCAATCGTTCGGCCGCCTGACGCATCCAGGCCGGATCGCGGCCGGCGAGTTGCACCACATGCAGGCCGTCGCCGTCCCGCATCGCCCGCATCCGGCTTTCGCCGCAACCCTCGACGAACTGGCCAGAGGCGACCATCTCCGATACGACGATGCCAGCGCCGAAGCGTCGGGCAAGCCGGCGAAACGGCACGTCCGAGATACCAGACAGCGGCGCCATGAAGACACGGTTGGGCGGAATGTGGCCACCGACGACCAGCGGCGCGGTAACGTTGACAGGGTGCGACGCAGCTTTGTTCGAGCTACGCGAGGCGCCGATGGTGGCGCGTGGCGAATCGACACCCGATCCTTGAGCGCCCGCCAAATGTGTCGATTGATGCATCATCTCGGCTGTAGCTTATCGAGGCATGCTTAAAAGACAAGCATGCTGCTCCTGCGAAGGCCAGTTCCTTTATCGGGACTTGCGCTTAAGGCACAAGGCCATCAACAAGCAATCGTCGTCGTCCGACCCGATCGCCATCGCCATCGCCATCGCCATCGCATCGGCCAGTGACCGGGGCCGCGATGGCCCGCAAGGACGAGCCAGGGAGCCGACCGCATGCCGAAACAGTTCGCCGCGATCATCGTGGCCGCCGGGCGCGGCGAGCGGGCCGGGCAATCGGGCGAAGGTCCGAAACAATTTCGTCGGATCGGCGGGCGGCCGGTCATCGCTCATACGCTGGATGTCTTTGTCGCCCATCCGCGGATCGACAGCATCATCCTCGTCATCCACCGCGACGACCATGTCCTGCTGAAAAAGGCACTCGGTGAGATGGCGACCCGATTCACCACAGTCGAAGGCGGTGCGACGCGGCAGGAGTCCGTGCGCCGCGGCCTCGAGGCGCTGGCGAAGACGGCGCCGCAGAGCGTCCTCATCCACGACGCAGTCCGCCCGTTCGTCGATGCGGCACTCATCGACCGCGTCGTCGCCGCGATCGACGAGACCACCGGTGCCATCCCGGCCATCGCCGTCGCCGACACCTTGAAGAAGGCGAATGCCGCCGGTTCCATGCCGATCATCACGGCGACCATCGACAGAAGTGGTCTTTTCGCGGCCCAGACGCCGCAGGGCTTCGGCTACGAGGCCATCCTTACCGCCCATCGCGCCGCGGCCGAATCGGGCCGAGGCGATTTCACCGACGACGCCTCGATCGCCGAATGGGCGGGCTATTCCGTTCGTTTGGTGGCCGGTCTTGCGGAAAACGTGAAACTGACAACCGCTCGTGATATCGCGCTGGCCGATGAACGGCTTTCAAACGACGGAGCTCCGATGATCGATGTCAGGACGGGCAATGGCTACGACGTTCACCAGCTCGTCGACGGCGACCATGTCACGCTGTGCGGCGTCGCCATCCCTCATGATCAGGCGTTGTCGGGCCATTCCGACGCGGATGTCGGCCTCCATGCCTTGACCGACGCGCTGCTCGCGACCTGTGGTGCCGGTGACATCGGCGATCATTTTCCGCCGAGCGACCCGCAATGGCGCGGTGCCGCGTCGCACATCTTCGTTGAGAAGGCCGTTGCCGTGGTGGCGGAAAAGGGCGGGCGGATCATGAACGCCGACATCTCGCTGATCTGCGAGGCGCCGAAGATCGCACCGCACCGCGAGGCGATGCGCGAGGCGATCGCGGCGATGACCGGCCTCTCGCTCGAACGGGTCTCGGTGAAGGCGACGACCAACGAGACGATCGGCTTCGTCGGCCGCCGCGAGGGCATCGCGGCGATCGCAACGGCGAGCGTCCTCTATGGTGAGCACAAGTGAGCGGAACGGACGACAAGCTCGATGCGAGCGCGCGCAGGATCATCGATGCCTATCTGGCGAACGACCTGACGATCGCGACGGCTGAGTCCTGCACCGGCGGACTGATCGCGGCGGCGCTGACAGACATCGCCGGCTCTTCCGCGGTCTTCGATCGCGGCTTCGTCACCTATTCCGACGCCGCGAAGGTCGCGATGCTCGGCGTGACGAACGACGCGCTGGCCGCCCATGGTGCGGTCTCGAAGACGGTCGCCGTGCAGATGGCGGACGGGGCCCGACGGGTTTCGGGCGCCGATATCGCGGTATCCGTCACGGGCATTGCCGGCCCCGGCGGCGGTTCGGCGGAAAAACCGGTTGGCCTCGTCCACCTCGCCTGTGCCTCGGCTTCAGGCACGGCCCATGTGGAAAGACGCTTCGGCGATCTCGGCCGCAGCGCCATCCGCCACGAAAGCGTCAAGGTCGCATTCGAAATGCTGATGGCGGCCATCGCCAAGCGATAGAGTACCGGCCCAAAAAACCGTTCAGGCCAAAGCCGGGCCATCCGTTCCGTAGATCTTGTCCGCACGGTCCTCGAAGGACCTGGCGAAGCGGCGGAAGGCATAATCGAACATCGAGCCCATCAGCAGACCGAGCGTGCGGCTCTTGAACTCGTAGTCGATGACGAATTTCACATCGCAGACGCCCTCGCCGACAGGAACGAAATTCCATGTGTTGTCGAGATAGCGGAACGGCCCGTCGACATATTTGACATCGATCTGGCGCTCATCGGGCTTCAGAAGCACCTGTGTGGAGAAGGTCTCCTTGACCATCTTGTAGGCGACGGTCATGTCGGCCACGAGGAGGTTCTTTCCCTCCTTCTCACGCTCGGAGCGCACCACCAGGCGCTGGCAGAGTGGCAAGAACTCGGGGTATTTCTCCACGTCCGCGACAAGGGCAAACATCTGATCCGCGCTGTGGGCGACCCGTCGGGTCGTATCGAAATGAGCCATGAATCCGGTCTTGTCAGGCTGCGGCCTGGCGGACAAGCCGCGCCGCCTTGAGCCGCTCGAAATCCTCGCCGGCATGATGCGACGAACGGGTGAGAGGACTCGACGCAACGACCAGGAAGCCCTTGGTCAGCGCCACCGTCTCGAAGGATTTGAATTCGTCAGGCGTCACATACCGCATCACCGCATGGTGCTTCCTGGTCGGCTGCAGGTACTGGCCGATGGTCAGGAAGTCGACGTCGGCCGAGCGCAGATCGTCCATCAGCTGCAGCACCTCGTTTCGCTCCTCGCCGAGGCCGACCATGATGCCGGATTTGGTAAAGATCGTCGGGTCGAGTTCCTTGACCCGCTGCAGAAGCCGGATCGAATGGAAATAGCGGGCGCCCGGGCGCACGGTGAGATAGTTCGACGGCACGGTTTCCAGATTGTGGTTGAAGACGTCCGGCCGCGCGGCGACGACGGTTTCCAGGGCGCCGGACTTGCGCAGGAAGTCGGGCGTCAAGATCTCTACCGTCGTGCCGGGGGCGGCGGCCCTGATGGCGCGGATGGTGCGCACGAAATGCTCGGCACCGCCGTCGGCGAGATCATCCCGGTCGACCGAGGTGACGACGACGTGATTGAGGCCCATGGCGGCGACGGCCCGGCCGACGCTCTCAGGCTCGCTCGCGTCCAGCGCATGCGGCATGCCGGTGGCGACGTTGCAGAAGGCACAAGCCCGCGTGCAGATGCCGCCCATGATCATGAAGGTCGCGTGCTTCTTCTCCCAGCAGCCGCCGATATTGGGGCAGCCGGCCTCTTCGCACACGGTGACGAGGTTGTTGGACCGCGCGATCTCGCGCGTTTCCTGATAGCCCTTGGACACCGGCGCCTTGACGCGAATCCAGTCCGGCTTGGCCAGGCTCTGGACCTGGTCCGGGCGATGGGCTTTTTCGGGATGCCGCGGCCGAGGCTTGACCTCGGCCGACAGGCGATTGTCGAGCAGGGTAACCATGAAACCTATCTAGCTCCGGTGCCCTGGTGTTGCAACGCGTGCAAAACGCGCGGCTGCTATGTCCGTCCGCGGATGGCGCGGAAAACGAAGATCAACAGGCAGGCACCGATGAAGCCTGTGATCAGATAAGCGATAAGGCCGGCGCCGAAGCTGAAACCGATCGCTGCGAGGATCGCATTGAGCACGACGGCTCCAACGATGCCGAGAATGATGTTCATGAAGAGGCCCATGTCGCTCTTCATGACCTGTTCGGCCAACCAGCCCGCAAGGGCTCCGATGATGATGGCCCCGATCCAGCCTACGCCGTTTGTGTCCATAATGCTCTCCTGTTCGTGATTTCGTGACAAAGTCTGGAGCGCAAATTGGGCGGATGCCCACCGTGACAAGGTGTCACCACGCGATTATCGCAACTGCGACCAGAAACCTTGCGCTGCGAAATCGAAAACCAGGAGCTTGTCATTCCGCATCAGCAGGTGTTGCCGCAAAGGTAAACGCCGATACGCGCTGCCACACCCAATCAAGCCGGCAGCCGAGAATCATCACATGTGGATGACGCGCCCATAGGCATCGAGCGTGCTCTCGTGCATCATTTCCGATAAAGTCGGATGCGGGAAGACCGTGTGCATCAGCTCTTCCTCGGTCGTCTCCAGCCCCATGGCGATGACGAAGCCCTGGATCAGCTCGGTGACCTCGGCGCCGACCATGTGGGCGCCCAGAAGTTCCCCGGTCCTGGCATCGAATACCGTTTTGATCATGCCCTCGGGTTCGCCGAGCGCGATGGCCTTGCCGTTGCCCTTGAAGTTGAATCGGCCGACCTTGACCTCGCGGCCAGCCTCCTTCGCCTTGGCCTCGGTCAGCCCCACCGAGGCGATCTGCGGCTGGCAATAGGTGCAGCCTGGAATCTGCGTCTTCTGCATCGGATGCGGATGCAGGCCCTTGATGGCCTCGACGCAGATCGTGCCCTCGTGCTCGGCCTTATGGGCGAGCATCGGCGGCCCGGACACGTCGCCGATGGCGTAGATACCGGGAATATTGGTCTTGCCGTAAGGATCGATCTTGACCAGCCCGCGCTCGATCCGAACGCCCGCCTCCTCGAGGCCGAGACCCTCGATATTGCCCTGGACGCCGACCGCCGAGATCAGCCGTTCGGCCTTCAGCGTCTGCGACTTGACGCCCTTGGTCTCGACCTGGACCTCGACGCCGTCCTTGCCTTTGGTGACCTTGGCCACCTTGGCGTCGGTCAGGATCTCGATGCCCTGCTTCTCGAAGCGCTTGCGGGCGATGCCGGCGATTTCGGCGTCCTCGACGGGCAGGATCTGCGGCAACAATTCGACCACGGTAACGTCGGCGCCCATGGTCTTGTAGAAGCTGGCGAACTCGATGCCGATGGCGCCGGAGCCCATGACGATCAGGCTCTTCGGCATCGCCTTCGGCTTCATCGCCTCGAAATAGGTCCAGATACGGTCACCATCCGGCTCGATGCCGGGCAGGACGCGCGGCCGCGCGCCGGTCGCGACGATGACGTTCCTGGCCGTGTAAGTCCCCTCGCCCAGATCACCCTTCGGCACCGGGTTCTGCGGCTCGACGACCGGTTTCTTCATTTTGCCCACGACGACCTCGACCGGACCCTTTTCGCCGGCCTTCGAAATCTTCGCCTCGCCCCAGATGACGTCGATCTTGTTCTTCTTCATGAGGTAGCCGACGCCGCCGTTCAGCTGCGCGGAGATGCCGCGCGAACGCTTGACCACGGCTTCCATGTCGAAGTCCGGCTTGGCGATCTTCAGCCCGTATTCCGAAGCGTTCTCGGCGTAATGGAAGATCTCGGCGGAACGCAGCAGCGCCTTGGTCGGGATGCAGCCCCAGTTGAGGCAGATTCCGCCCAGATGCTCGCGTTCGACGACGGCCGTCTTGAAGCCGAGCTGTGCCGCGCGGATTGCCGCGACATAGCCGCCGGGCCCGCCGCCGATGATCAGGATGTCGTAGGTGTCAGCCATGGCTCGTGTCTCCGACTGGTTCTGCCGTTCGGCAAAAGATTTGTGCCCGCCTGGGCGGCCTGCCGGTCAGGCTTCGTCGTCCAGAAGCTTGCGGATCGGCTCGACCAGCGCTTCGCCGAGCCGGCGCGTGTTTTCGGCATCGAGATGCACGCCGTCGGCCGGCGACGTCTCGCAGACCTCGCCGGCATCGAACATCGCGATGTCGTACTCTTCGGCGATCTTGGTGATCGCCGAGCGAAAATGGTTGGATTCCCCGACCGCGTGGCCGAAGAGCAACGCAAAGTCCGGCTCCGTCGTCTTGCAGAAGGGCGGCGGCGCGACAAGCAAGAGCTTCGGCGCTGCGTAGCCGCGCTGATAGGGAAAGTTCTGGGCGATCTCGACCAGCCGCTCCAGTCCCTGCCGCGCCTCGAACACCCGCCCGCCGCCGGTGCTTTTCTTCAGATCGTTGGTGCCGAGCATGATCACCACCACGTCTAGCGGCTGATGGCTCGCCAGCACCGTCGGGAAGATCTTTACCCCGTTGCGCTCGGCCGCCACGAGGTGTTCGTCATAGGCGGTCGTGCGCCCGTTCAACGCCTCGCTGATCACCCGCACCTTGTGGCCGAGCGCCTTGCCGACGACGTTCGGCCAGCGATCGAAGAAATCGTGGCGCAGACCCGTCGACGGGTCATAGCCCCAGGTCAGCGAGTCGCCGTAGGCAAGAACGGTTTTCATCAGGCGTCCCGCGGCCGATGTTTTGTCGAATGTCGTAGCTCGTTCATCGCGCTGCCCGCCCAACTTCGGCAAAACCAAAATTGATGGGAAGCCGGTGCGTGAGCGATCGACGGTTCGCGAGGCCGAGGACGTCGCCTTTTCGAGCGGGGAAGCCGGCGACGTTCGATTGCAGCGCGCAAAGCTTCGCACCAGAGCCCTTGATACAGGCCGCGATCGACCGGTGGGACATGCTGTAGGTCATTTCCCATTGCCCGGCATAGACCTTCGACGTCATCGACTGGACGACATAGGCGCGATGATCGGGCGCCGCGTAGACCAGCGTGTTTCCCAGTCCCATCAGCTTCATGACATATGTCTTGCCCGCAAATGAGTGCACGTAGCGCGCCATTTCCGCTTTTGGCCAGGACTGGGCCGCTGCAGACATCTCAAGGCCGAAGAGAAGACTCGCGCCAAACGCCAGAAGAGTTCCAGCCATGAAAAGGCGTACGCTCCTCATCATACCAGCATCGACATCGGGTTTTCGATCAACTGCTTGAAGGCGCCCAAAAGCTCGGCGCCGAGCGCGCCATCGACAGCGCGGTGATCGGTGGACAGGGTCACGCTCATCACGGTCGCGACGACGACCGCGCCGTTCTTCACCACCGCCCGCTGCTCGCCGGCGCCGACCGCCAGGATCGTGGCGTGCGGCGGGTTGATCACGGCGGCAAAGTCCTTGATGCCGAACATGCCAAGATTGGACACGGCGGTCGTACCGCCCTGGTATTCCTCGGGCTTCAGCTTGCGGGTGCGGGCTCGCTTGGCCATGTCCTTCATCTCGTTGGAGATCGCGGACAAGGTCTTTTCCTCGGCCCGGCGGATGATCGGCGTGATCAGGCCGCCGTCGATCGACACGGCGACGCCGACGTCGGCATGGCTGTGCTTCAGCATCGCGGCCTCCGTCCAGGAGGCGTTGGCGTCGGGAACGGCCTTCAGCGCCAGCGCCATCGCCTTGATGACCATGTCGTTGACCGAGAGCTTGTAGGCCGGGCGGTCGCCGGACTCGCCCTTCACGACGGGCGCCGCATCGTTCAACTGCTTGCGCAGTGCCAGCAGCGCGTCGAGCTCGCAATCGAGCGTCAGATAGAAATGCGGGATCGTCGACTTCGCCTCGACCAGCCGCTTGGCGATGGTCTTGCGCATGCCGTCATGGGGCACGGATTCGTAAGAGCCTTCGGCGAACAGCTTTCTGATCTGCTCGTCGCTCTGGCCTCTCGGTGCAGACGGCGCGGCAGACGAAGCAGCCGATGGCGCTGCGCTGGCAGAAGGCGCATCGACCTTGGCCTTGTCGGTGCCGCTCGCCCTGGCCTTCTCGATGTCGGCCTTGACCACACGGCCATGGGGACCCGAGCCGGTCACGGCGGTCAGGTCGAGACCGGCCTCCTTGGCAAGGCGCCTTGCAAGCGGCGAGGAGAACACGCGATCGCCCGACGCGTCGGTCGGCGCCCCGCCAGCGCTGGCGGGCGCCTCGGCCGGAGCCGCGTCCCGACCGGCGCCGCCGTCCGGGCGACTGTCACTGCGCTGCGAGGGGTCCTTTGCGTCGGCCTCACTGCCGGTGGTCGCCGCATCGGCCTCGGGATCGGCGATCATCGCGCCTCCCCCATCCTTGGCCTTATCGTCGCCGGACTGGGCGGCATCGTCATCACCGCCCCCTTTGGCGGCATCTGCGGCGCTCTCGCCGTCGGCGGCGAGGATCGCGATCACCGCGTTGACCTTGACGCCCTCGGTGCCCGCAGGAACGAGAATCCTGGCAACCGTGCCCTCGTCGACGGCCTCGACCTCCATCGTCGCTTTGTCGGTCTCGATCTCGGCGATGATGTCGCCGGAGGAAATGCTGTCGCCTTCCTTGACCAGCCACTTGGCGAGGTTGCCCTCCTCCATCGTCGGGGAGAGCGCGGGCATCGTCACGTTGATCGGCATGGGGTCACTCCGCGATGGGTCTTCAAGTGGTCTGGTCGGTTTTGATTGCGTCGGCGGCCGGCCCGAAGGGCCACAGCACGGCGAGCGGGAAGGAGACGGCCTCGAACGGCGCGACCGAGACCGCGTCCTTGGCCGAAAACGTGGCGGTCAGCAGCCATTGTGCATCAGCCAGCGAAAAGGTCTCAAGAATTTCGGCCCGCGGGTCGAGAAGCCACAGGTGCTGGACGCCGGCACGCGCATAGATGCCACGTTTGATGCCGCGGTCGTAGGATTCGGTCGACGGCGAAATGACCTCGCATACCCAGTCGGGCGGCGTTTCAATATAGGCGTTTTCGGGAAACTGCGGCAGTCGCTCCCTGCGCCAGCCGGCGATTTCTGGAACCATGACATCCGCACCCAAATGCAGCTCAGGTTCCGATGCGAAAATCCAACCGCCCGGACCGGAGCGTCCCCGGTAAAAGGCATCGCCGAGTTCACTGCTGAGATTGAGGGCGGCCACCGCATGCTTCGGCACCGGCCGAGGGTGAGTCACCAACTCGCCGCCGAGCAGTTCGGCGACGAGATGCGGGTGCACGGCCTCCAGATCGGCGTAGGTCGCGGGACGATTGAGCACAACGGACATCAGTGTTCTCCGTTCTCCACGAGCGATCCGACCTCTGTACCGCTGTTCACGCGATCAATCCCGGTAGCAGACGGCTTTCACCGCATCGATCACGTCCTTGACAGACGGCAGCGCCAGTTTCTCCAGATTGGCGGCATAAGGCATCGGCACGTCCTTGCCGCAGATCTTCAATACCGGTGCATCGAGATAATCGAAGGCCCGTTCCATCAGTTCCGAGCCGATATGGCCGCCGACGGACCCCTGCGGCCAACCTTCCTCGACCGTCACGCAGCGATTGGTCTTCTTCACGGAGCGCACGACGGTCTCGATGTCGAGCGGCCGGATCGTGCGCAGATCGATGATCTCGGCGTCGATACCGTCCTTGGCCAGTTCCTCGGCCGCCTTGATCGCATAGGTCATGCCGATGCCGAAGGAGACGAGCGTAACGTCAGTGCCCTTCTTGTGGACGCGCGCCTTGCCGATCGGCACCGTCCAGTCGTCGACCTTCGGAATGTCGAAAGACTGACCGTAGAGGATTTCGTTCTCCAGAAAGACGACCGGGTTCGGATCGCGGATCGCCGATTTGAGCAGGCCCTTGGCGTCGGCCGCGGTGAAGGGCATTACGACCTTGAGGCCCGGCACATGGCTGTACCACGCGGCATAATCCTGGCTGTGCTGCGCGCCGACGCGCGCGGCGGCGCCGTTCGGGCCGCGAAACACGATCGGACAGCCCATCTGGCCGCCGGCCATGTAGAGAGTCTTGGCGGCCGAGTTGATGATCTGGTCGATCGCCTGCATGGCGAAATTGAAGGTCATGAACTCGACGATCGGGCGCAGGCCGCCGAAGGCCGCGCCGACGCCGAGGCCGGCGAAGCCGTGCTCGGTGATCGGGGTGTCGACGATGCGGCGGTCACCGAATTCGTCGAGCAACCCCTGCGTGATCTTGTAGGCGCCCTGGTACTCGGCGACTTCCTCGCCCATGACGAAGACCGCCTCGTCGCGGCGGAGCTCCTCGGCCATAGCATCGCGCAAAGCCTCGCGGACGGTCGTCGCGACCATCTCCGTGCCTTCTGGAATCTCCTGGCCGAACGCCCCAAGATCGTCTTCGGGCTCGGGATGGACCTTGCCCTCGGCAGGCACTCGCCGCGCCGAAATGTCCTCGACCTTCGAGCCCGACGAGGCTTTCGAGTCGCTGGCGCCCTGCTTTTCATCGGTCTCGCGGGTCGCTGAAATATCTTCGGCAGCCGACGTGGACCCGGCCTTGGAACTTCCCGACGCACCCTTCTCTAGCTCGCTCGCATCCTCGCCCTCGCCAAGCAGCAGCGCGATCGGCGTATTGACCTTCACGCCTTCCGTCCCGGCCTGGATGAGGATCTTGCCGAGCGTTCCCTCGTCGACCGCCTCGACTTCCATCGTCGCCTTGTCGGTCTCGATCTCGGCGATCACATCGCCGGGTGCGACGGCATCGCCCTCCTGCTTGACCCATTTGGCGAGGTTGCCCTCCTCCATGGTCGGGGAGAGCGCGGGCATCAAAATCTCAGTCGGCATCGCTATCGTCCCCTACTCGGCCGCCTGCGGCGTTTCCGCCGCATAAATGTCGGTCCAGAGCTCGGCAACGTCCGGCTCGGGATCGTTCTGGGCGAAGTCGGCGGCATCGGCGACGATCTCGCGCACCCTCTTGTCGATCTCCTTGACCTCGTCCTCGGAGAGACCGTGATCCTCCATCAGCCGGCGCTTGACCTGCTCGATGGGATCGGATTCCGACCGCATCTTCTGGACTTCGTCACGGGTGCGGTATTTCGCCGGATCGGACATGGAATGACCACGATAACGGTAGGTGGCCATCTCCAGGATGATCGGCCCGTCGCCCTTGCGGCAATGGTCGGCGGCCAGATCGCCGGCCGCCTTGACGGCGCGCACGTCCATGCCGTCGACCTTGATGCCGGGGATCTTGAAGGACAGGCCGCGATGCGAGAAATCGGTCTCGGCCGAGGCGCGGTTCACGGACGTTCCCATGGCGTAGCGGTTGTTCTCGATGACGTAGATCACCGGCAGCTTCCACAATGAAGCCATGTTGAAGCTCTCGTAGACCTGGCCCTGATTGGCCGCGCCGTCGCCGAAATAGGTCACCGCCACCGCGTCGGTCTTCTTGTAGCGGTTGGAGAAGGCCAGCCCGGTGCCGATCGGCACCTGCGCACCGACGATGCCGTGCCCGCCGAAGAATTTCTTCTCCTTCGAGAACATGTGCATCGATCCGCCCTTGCCCTTGGAATAGCCCGAGCGTCGGCCGGTCAGCTCGGCCATGACGCCGCGCGCTTCCATGCCGGTAGCCAGCATGTGGCCGTGATCGCGATACCCGGTGACGACCTCGTCGCCCTCCTTCAGCGCCATCTGCATGCCGACGACGACCGCTTCCTGGCCGATATAGAGGTGGCAGAAGCCACCGATGAAGCCCATGCCGTAGAGCTGGCCGGCCTTCTCCTCGAAGCGGCGGATGAGGAGCATGTCCTCATAGGCGCGCAAATCCTGGTCCTTGGAAAATTCCGCGGGCTTGGGCGCGTCGAAATGTTCGAGCGTCTTGACGATCTCGGCCGACGAATCCGTCGCCGACGTGTCCTTCGAATTCGCTGCGCCTTTCGACGCCGTCGAACTCGCCTTCTTTGTCCTGGCCGCCATGCTGCCTCCGGGTCTTGAACCGCCTCTCGGGCGCTACATTTCCAAGGCACTATAACGGTGGAAAAGCCTCCAGCAAGAAGACCGCCGGACTTTAGCCTGATTTTGGTTGAATTGCTGCAACGCACATCTTTCAACTGAAAAATGGTTCATAATTGTGAGCCGGTGATTGAGCTTTTGGGTGATTGAGCTTTTGGTTGAAGCGCGCGGGCGGCGTTTGCGTAGGTTGCCGTCCGAGCTTGAACGCGGCGCCTATTTCAAAATAACGATCTCGTCTGCCGACACGACGTTGAGGGCCCGCCGGGCCCGCTCGTCGATCATATCGCGCTCCAGCGTGCCGTCATGCAAAAGCTGCACCCGTTTCTCCAGCCGTTCGCGCGCCACCGTCACCTCGTCGAGCTTGGCGGAGCGATCGGCGAGTTCCCGCGCCAAATCTGCCTTGGCCTCGATTCCGTACTGGCCGCTATGGGCGTGCAGGACGAAATAGGCGAGAAAGCTCGCCGTGATCGCAGGGACGACAAGCCGTCCGAGATAGTTCTTGCGTTTCTGAATCGTGCGCATGGTCGTCCCTCTTCCGAACCACCCTGCCATGGCGTCGATTAAGGCGGCGTAAACCACGGTTGGCGACGGGCCCCTCTCGCCGGACCACTCTGTCGCCTATTTCTGCACTGCCAATCACGACAAATCGACATCCTGCGGCACGCAACGAGCATTCAAGCCGCAATCCGACATGCCGGGGAATCCGTTAGCCGCCTGTCGATTCGTGCCGCTGGTGCCTTTTCGCAAGAACTCTAGCTTTTCGATCATCGACTCTACCGCCGCGAGAGGTCTCGCCGCCCATGGGAGGATGACGTGCATGGCCGAAAACGGGGATGGGAAACATGCGGAAAAAGCCGAGCGCGAGGAGGCCAACGCTCACTCCGACCCCGAGGATGTCCTGGAAGACGCTCCGAGCGAGGGCGAGACCCTCGAGGACATGTTTTCGTTCGAGGAAGTCTTCGCCCGCGTGCTTGCCTCGGCGGATCACGAGTTGGAATCCTCCAACGCCTATCTGTTCTGGAGCGGCCTCGGTGCCGGTGGCGCCATCGGCCTGACGTTCGTCGCCCGCATCGTGTTCACCGATGCCGCCGGCGAAACGGAACCCGGCCTCCTCGGCAATCTTCTCTATCCGATCGGCTTCCTAATCATCGTGCTCGGCCGCTACCAGTTGTTCACCGAAAACACGCTGACGCCCGTTGTTCTGGTGCTGACCAAACTCGCCAGCCTGGCCAACCTCCTGCGGCTCTGGGGCGTCGTCCTCGTCGCCAACATGATCGGCGCCATCGGCGTCGCGGCGTTGATCGCCTATTTCGACGTCTTCGACGTCAAACGCGTGGTCCTCGCCATCGATATCAGCCGCCACGCCTACGAAGCGCCGCTTGCCCAGCTCGTCTCCAAGGGCATTCTCGCCGGCTGGATCGTCGCGGCCATGGTCTGGCTGGTCCATTGCGGCCGCGACACCGTGTCGAAGATCCTGTTCGTCTTCCTCTTGATGTATTTCGTCGGCGTCGGCGGCTTCTTCCACGTCATCACCTCTTCGGTGGAGGTGTTCTACCTCTCATTCCGCACCGACGTACCGTTCTGGCCGCTGTTTCCCGAGTTCGTTGCGCCCGTCCTGATCGGCAACATCCTCGGCGGGGTGACCTTCGTTGCCATCCTCAATTATGCGCAGTTCGCCGAACACGAGGATTCCAAGCTCTTCGAGCGATATGGCGACCGGCTGACCTGGAAGCATTGGATTTTCGGCAAATAGGACATTACTGGCAGCCCTTTCCCTGCAAACGCCGGGTCAACACCGCGAGGTCTTTGCTCCGCGAGATATTCTCTTATCTTTGGAGAGTTCGTCGCCGCCAGGCCCAGGGTCGACCTTGGATTGGTCGCGTCTTTTTAAGGTGCCGGTCCTTGCTAGAGGTCCGGCACAAGCTGTTGGAACAATCGAAACCGATGGACACTCAGACCAGGGATGCCCGCTCGCCGAAAACGGCCAGGACGGATGGGGCCAGGACGTCCGGAAAGGAAAAGCCTGATCGCGAAAACGCGGAAATGGCGAGGGCCGAGCGGCGGCGCGTCCTCGACGACGATCTTCAGGCCGCACAGGAAGAATGCGCCCGCAAAGCGCGTGGCGGGGACAATAACGGCCGCCGCCATTCCAACAGAGTGACAGAGCGCCGCCTGGAGGAAGAGGGCTCGACCCTGACCGAAGGCGAACTCCACCAGATCGAAGATCGCCTGAAGCTTCGGCCGCTCGCGGTTTACGAGGTGGTGCGCCAGGAGGGCGAGGACGAGCTGACCCGGCCGCTGTCGAGCCTGTGGTGGTCCGGCCTTGCTGCCGGACTGTCGATCGGCTTTTCCGTCTACACTCAAGCCGCCATCCGCACCTATTTGCCCGAGGCGACCTGGACACCGTTGGTCGAAAGCTTCGGCTATGCCGTCGGCTTTCTGATCGTCATTCTCGGCCGCCAGCAACTGTTCACCGAGATCACGCTCACGGCCACCCTTCCGGTTCTGGCGCGCCCGAAGATTCGCGGCATCGTCGCTCTCCTGCGGCTTTGGTTGGTGGTCTTCATCGCCAACATGGTCGGCACGGCGATCTTCGCCTACGGCATCTCGGCCGACCTCTTGAATACGCCGGACATCGCAGCGGCCGCCATCGCCATCTCCCGTACGGCGATGCAGCCGGACTTCTGGCCGATGTTCATGCGGGCGATCGCCGCCGGCTGGCTCATGGCGACCGTCGTGTGGCTCCTGCCGTCGGCCGACCGCTCGGGCTTCCTGGTGATAGGGCTGATCACGACGCTGATCGCGCTGTTCCATCTGGCCCACGTCGTCGCCGGCTCCGTCGAGGCGATGACCCTCGTCTTCACCGGCAACATGGGCTTCGCCGACGCGCTGACCGGCTTCTACCTGCCGGCCCTTGTCGGCAACATTCTCGGCGGCGCCGCGCTCTTCGCATTGATCAGCTACGGCCAGGTCGCGACGGAACTCGACGAAAAAGGCAATTGAGCCTGGCCAGGCGACACCGCTCGACTGAAACGAAAAGGCCTACGGCGATCATTGCCGGAGGCCTTTTTCCATAAGCGACGACGGCCACGCTATCGTGACCATCAGATGACGGGAAGCCGCCGGCTTAGCGCGTCTTCCGCAGCACCGACTTGCCGGCATAGACCGCCTGGTCGCCCAGCTCTTCCTCGATGCGCAGCAGCTGGTTGTATTTCGCGACCCGGTCCGAGCGGGCGAGCGAGCCCGTCTTGATCTGCCCGCAATTGGTCGCGACCGCGAGATCGGCGATGGTGGAATCCTCGGTCTCGCCCGAGCGGTGCGACATCACCGCCGTATAGCCGGCACGGTTGGCGACGCTGACGGCGTCGAGCGTCTCCGACAGGGTTCCGATCTGGTTGACCTTGACGAGGATCGAATTGGCAACACCCTTCTCGATACCCTCGCGCAGACGCTCCGAATTGGTGACGAACAGATCGTCGCCGACGAGTTGCACCTTCGAGCCGATCTGGTCGGTCAGGGTCTTCCAGCCGGTCCAGTCATCCTCGGCCATGCCGTCTTCGATGGAAAAGATCGGATAGTTTTGGGCAAGCTCGGCGTAGAACGAGACCATGTCCTCGGGCGACAGCTTCTTGCCCTCGCCTTCGAGATCGTAGACGCCGTCCTTGTAGAACTCGCTCGATGCCGGATCGAGGGCGATGAACATGTCCTCACCGGGCTTGAAGCCGGCCTTCTCGATGGCCTTGACGACGAAATCGAGGGCTTCTTTCGCCGATTGCAGGCCGGGCGCGAAGCCGCCCTCGTCGCCGACATTGGTGTTGTGGCCGGCGTCCTTCAGCATCTTCTTCAGCGTCTGGAAGACCTCGACGCCCATGCGCAGCCCGTCCGTAAAACGCTCCGCGCCGGCCGGGACGATCATGAACTCCTGGAAGTCGATCGGATTGTCGGCATGGGCGCCACCATTGATGATGTTCATCATCGGGACCGGCAAGACATGCGCCGAGGCGCCGCCGACATAGCGGTAGAGCGGCAGGCCGGCGGCGTCGGCCGCGGCCTTGGCTGTCGCCAGCGACACGCCGAGGATGGCGTTGGCGCCGAGGCGCTTCTTGTTCTTGGTGCCGTCAAGGTCGCAGAGTGCCTTGTCGATACGGATCTGGTCTTCGGCCTCATAGCCGCCGATCGCCTCGAGGATTTCGCCGTTGACCGCCGCGACCGCCCTGGAAACGCCCTTGCCGAGATAGCGCGAGCCGCCGTCGCGCAATTCGACCGCCTCGTGCGCGCCCGTCGAGGCGCCGGACGGCACGGCCGCGCGGCCCATCGAGCCGTCTTCGAGGATGACGTCGACCTCGACCGTCGGGTTGCCCCGGCTGTCCAGGATTTCACGTCCGATGATGTCGATGATGGCGGTCACGGGCCACTCCTGTTGATTTCCAAACGCTGTCGCCCGCGTCATAGACCAGCGCAGGCCGGTCGTGAACCGCTTTTGAGTGGCGTTGTCGATCGTGCGATCGGCAGGCTGCAAGAGTTGCGGAATTGGCGCATGGGTCGCCGATACTGGCAGTCAGCAGGTCCGTCCCCAAAGCGCCGCCATCCTCGGGCTTGTCCCGGGGATCTACCGCCACTCACGCCGTTTCGCCGGACCCGAAAATGCTTCCGATTGCCGAATTGCGTTTCACTCTCGCCGGACCCGAGCCGAAACGCCGAAGATCCTCGGGACAAGCTCGAGGATGACGAAGCGGGTAGGAATTCGCCTCACCCTTACCCGAACGACTTCGCCAGATCGTCGAGCCCCTTCAGCCGCTTCAAGAGCTCCGACATCCGATCCAGCGGCACCATGTTCGGACCATCGGACGGCGCGTTGTCGGGGTCTTCGTGCGTCTCGATGAACAACCCGGCGACGCCGACCGCAACCGCAGCCCGCGCCAGCGTCTCGACGAAGTGGCGCTCGCCACCGGACGATCCGCCCTGCCCGCCCGGCTGCTGGACGGAGTGCGTCGCGTCGAACACCACCGGCGCGCCCATCGCCGCCATGATCGGCAGCGAGCGGAAGTCGGAGACCAGGGTGTTGTAGCCGAAGGAGACGCCGCGCTCTGTCAGGAGAACGTTGGGATTGCCGCTCTCGGTCACCTTGGCGAGGACGTTCTTCATGTCCCAGGGCGCCAGGAACTGGCCCTTCTTGACGTTGATAACACAGCCCGTCTGCGCCGCCGCGATGAGCAAGTCCGTCTGGCGGCAGAGAAACGCCGGGATTTGCAGGATGTCGCAGACGGATGCCGCCTCGCGGCACTGCTCCTCGGTGTGGACATCGGTCAGGACCGGCAGATCGAAGGTCTTCGCGACTTCTTCGAAAACCGGCAGCGCCTCCGACAATCCGATGCCGCGCTTGCCCGAAAGGCTGGTGCGGTTGGCCTTGTCGAAGCTCGCCTTGAAGACGTAGCCGATCCCGAGATCACCGGTGATCCGCTTCATCTTCTCGGCGACCATCATCGCATGATCGCGGCTTTCCATCTGGCAGGGACCGGCGATCAGCGAAAACGGCGCGCTGTTGGAGAAGGTCGCTGATTTCGCGGAGACCGCGGCGTTCGGAACGGTCATGACGACACCTCTTCGAAGGCGATGAAACAGGTGCTGGAGCCCAGCGGGACGATGATTCGGTCATCGACCGACCACATGGCGATGTGGGTGGCGTGCAAAAGATGCCGAGTGGCGCCGAGGTTCTCGACGCCCAGCACCAGGCCGCAGATAGCGCCTGCAGCATCGGCGGGTGTCCCTCGATAGCGCTCGACGAGCGCCGCGTTCGAGACGATCTCGACTTCGCAATTGCCAAGCACGACTGTCGCCACTCCCGAAAGGTCGTCGGACGGCGAAATCGAGGATCGTCCCACTTGCGCCTGCCGATCGGCGATCGCGCTCGTGTCATTGCCGCTGAAGACGACGCGAAGCAGCCCGGTCGCCCCGTTGGCATGCCGGATCAGCGACGACCGATCCGGCGCACTCTCATGCAGGGGCTGGCAGAAGAAGGCGGTTGCGTCCAGGACCCGGTCCGGCGTGGCGAAGGCCAGCCGGAACCCCATTTCACGGCGCTCACCGGTGGCGGTCTCGAAGGTCCTGCGGAACTCGACCAGGCTCTCCTCACCGATTCCTGCCTCGGCCAGTTCGGCCCGGTCGGCCAACGCATCGCCGGACTTGAACGCCATCGCCGAGATCGCCGGCAAGGAGTGACGGCTGCGGAAATCTGAATCTCTGGCAACGAACAATTGCCCTGCATCAACGGCATCGGCATAAACGCTTGCATCGATCTTCGCCAAGGGTTCCAGATAGATGCCGTCGGTGAAAAAGACGCAGGCGTTGCCGGTGCCAAAGGGATGCACCGCATCCGGCGCGACCGTGAAGCCCATCGTGTCGAAGACGTTGCGAGCCGCGACGAGGGTCTCGAACGGCAGGACGATGTGATCAAGCGTCCGGGGGACATTCCTCCCGACGCCGCCGGCTGCCCCGCTCACACCAGCCTCGACCGCTCCACCGCCGCGGCGATGAAGCTCGAAAACAGCGGATGCGGCTCGAAGGGGCGCGACTTCAGTTCGGGATGATATTGCACGCCGATAAACCACGGATGGTCGGGGAACTCGACCGTCTCCGGAAGCAGACCGTCCGGTGACATGCCGGCAAAGCTCATGCCCGCCGCTTCCAGCCGCTCGCGATAGGCGCGGTTGACCTCGTAGCGGTGGCGATGGCGTTCCTCGATCGTGGTGTCGCCATAAATCTCGGCGATGCGCGAGCCGGGCTTCAGATCGGCCTTGTAGGCCCCGAGCCGCATGGTGCCGCCGAGGTCGCCCTCCCTGGCGCGCTGTTCGAGCTCATTGCCCTTCAGCCATTCGGTCATCAGGCCGACCACCGCCTCACCCGGCTTGCCGAACTCGGTCGAGCCGGCGTTCTCGATGCCGGCGAGCGCCCGCGCCGCCTCGATGACGGCCATCTGCATGCCGAAGCAGATGCCGAAATACGGCACGTTCCGCTCGCGGGCGAATTTTGCCGCCGAGATCTTGCCCTCCGCGCCGCGCTCGCCGAAGCCGCCGGGTACGAGAATGCCATCGACGCGTTCGAGGTAAGGCGCCGGGTCCTCCTCTTCGAAGACTTCCGAGGGAATCCAGTCGAGCTTGACGCGCACCTTGTTGGCGATGCCGCCATGCAGCAGGGCTTCGATCAGCGATTTGTAGGCGTCCTTGAGGCCCGTGTATTTGCCGACGATGGCGATGGTCACCTCGCCTTCCGGGTTGCGGATGCCGTCGCCCACCTGATGCCACAGGGCAAGCTGCGGCTTCGGCGCCGGATCGATGCCGAAGGCGGCGAGCACCTCGGTGTCAAGGCCCTCGTGATGATAGGCGATCGGCACGTCGTAGACGGTGGCGACGTCCAGCGCCTGGATCACCGCCGTTTCGCGGACGTTGCAGAACAGGCTCATCTTGCGCCGTTCCTCGGCCGGGATCGGCCGGTCGGCGCGCACGAGCAGGATGTCGGGCTGGATGCCGATGGCGCGCAGTTCGCGGACGGAATGCTGCGTCGGCTTGGTCTTCAACTCGCCGGCGGTCGGGATGTACGGCATCAGCGTCAGATGGACGTAGATCGCGCCGTTCCGTGGCAGATCGTTGCCGAGCTGGCGGATCGCCTCGAAGAACGGCAACGCCTCGATGTCGCCGACTGTACCGCCGATCTCGCAGAGCACGAAATCGAACTCCTCGTTGCCGTCGAGGACGAAATTCTTGATGGCGTCGGTGACGTGGGGAATCACCTGCACGGTGGCGCCGAGATAGTCGCCGCGCCGCTCCTTGGCGATGATCTCCTGGTAGATCCGCCCGGTGGTGATGTTGTCCATGCGATTGGCCGAGCGGCCGGTGAAGCGCTCGTAATGGCCGAGGTCGAGATCGGTCTCGGCACCGTCGTCGGTGACGAACACCTCGCCGTGCTGGGTCGGGCTCATCGTGCCCGGATCGACGTTGAGATAGGGGTCGAGCTTGCGCAGCCGCACGCGGTAGCCACGGGCCTGGAGCAATGCCCCCAGAGCGGCCGAAGCGATGCCCTTGCCGAGAGAGGAGACCACGCCGCCGGTGATGAAGATATATCGCGCCATGGGCTTTCCCGATATCGCGACCGACCCGATTCTGCCAGTCAATTTTGAACGCTGCCGCAAAAACGGCGAAGCGCCCGAAGGCGCCTCGCAGATCACGTCAAATGATTAAAACCGCTGTCACTGGGTCGGGGTGGTCGAATTCGTCGACGATCCGGCCGGTGCCGCCGTGGACGACGTGCCGGACGTCGTACCGGTCGATGACGAACCACCCGACGACGAGTCCGTCGAGGACTGGTCGGTCGCCGCATCGCCCGGACGCTCTGTGCCCGCCGGCGGCGCTTCGACCGGCGGCACGGTTGGCTCGCTGGACGCATTCGGCGCAGTCGGTGCTGGGTTCGCGGGGATCTGCGATGGGCTATCCGACGAACCGGACGCGGCCGGAGCGTTCGTCGGAGTGCTTTGGGGAGCCGATCCGCTGTCCGGAACGTCAGGCGCTGCGCTCGGCGCGTTGGCGTCCGCCGGAGCCGTCGTCGGTCCGGCACCATTCACCGCGCCCTGACCACCGGCGGAAGGCGCTGCATTGTCGCCTTGCCCCGGCAGGCCGCCGAGCTGGTCGAGCAGGCTGCCGCTGGTCGGTGCGCCGCCGGCGCCCGGTGCGGGCGTTCCAGTGCCCGAGCCGTTGGCCGTGCCGCTCTGGTTGGTCGGCAGGCGGTCGAGGATGTCGGTTGGCTGGCCGCCATAGCGGGCAAGCAGGCCGAGCGACAGCGACGTGACGAAGAAGGCCGCCGCCAGGATCCCCGTCGTGCGCGTCAACGCATCCGCCGCACCGCGCGCGGACATCATGCCGCCACCGCCGCCGATCCCCAGCGCACCGCCTTCGGAACGCTGGATCAGAACGACGACGACGAGCGCCACGACGATCACCAGGTGGATGACGATAAGGATGGTTTCCATGAGGTTCTTCGCAACGCGTCTTTATGAGGGGGAATTTGCGCGCCTTCTATAGAAGCGCGGCGCGCTTTCCAACCGCTTTCGACAAGAAGGTCGCCGGCCGCTCGTCAGACCGGCGCCGCGCCGCATATCGCGATGAAGTCCTTGGCCTTCAAGCTGGCCCCGCCGACGAGTGCTCCGTCGACGTTGTCGACGGCCAGAAGCTCGGCCGCATTGTCGGGTTTGACCGACCCGCCATAGAGCAGCCGCACGCCCTCGGCGACCTCTTCGCCGAAGCGCTTGGCCAGCGTTGCGCGGATGAAGTCGTGAACCGCCTTGACGTCCTCGACAGTCGGCGTCTTGCCCGTGCCGATCGCCCAGATCGGCTCGTAGGCGACGACCGCTTTATCGGCTGTGAGCGCGTCCGGCACAGAACCGGCCAGTTGCGCGCCCAGCACCTCGAGCGTCCGCCCCGCCTCGCGCTCGGCCTCGCTCTCGCCGATGCAGATCACCGCGACGAGCCCAGCCGCGATCGCGGCCTCGGCTTTGGCGCGCACCGCCGCATCGTCCTCGTGGTGATCGGCGCGGCGCTCGGAATGGCCGACGATGACGTAGGATCCGCCGATATCCTTGATCATTGCCGCGGCGATGTCGCCGGTATGCGCGCCCGACACCCTGGCGTGGCAATCCTGTCCACCGACCGCGACATGATCGCCCAGAACACCGCGGCTCGCCGAAATCATCGTCGCCGGTGGACAGATCAGGATGTCGCGCCCCGCGCCGAGCCCGTCGGCCACCGCTTCGACGAGCGCCTTCAGTTCCGACAACTGGGCAAGCTGCCCGTTCATCTTCCAATTGCCGGCAATCAGCGGCTTGCGTGCCTTGACCATTCGTCTCCCGATCGTCTTTTTGCTTGAATTTTCACATTCGCGCCCACCCGGCGGCGGACCTTAGCCATGACGGTCGGTAAATCAATCGTTCCGCGCGCTTGCTTAAAAGGGGCCCGGTTTTCTAATAAGGTCGCAACGACGACGACCGGCCCGTCACGGCGATCCGCGACAGGCCCGGCGATGATGCCGGCAATGATGGGAGTGCCCCCGCGATGATGAACACCCTGCGCAATGCCGTCTCCGGCTGGACCGCGAAGATTCTTCTCGGGCTTCTCGTGGTGAGCTTCGCCGTCTGGGGGATCGGCGGCGCGGTCCAGCAGGGCGTCGCCAGTTCGGTGCTGACCGTCGGCGACACCGACGTTTCGCTGCAGGACTACGCTTTCGCCTACAGTCGTGCTCAGGCTCGGCTCGCCGAGCAGATCCAGCGCCGCCCGACATCGGAGGAGATGCAGATGTTCGGCATCGACCAGGGCGTCTTGAGCCAATTGGTCGCCGGCGCCGTCCTCGACAATCAGGGCAAGCGCATCGGGCTCGGCCTGTCGAAGGACCGCCTCGCCGAGCGGATCGCCTCCGACCCGACCTTCAGGGATGCCTCGGGCAATTTTTCGCGCAGCGCTTTTAATACGGCGCTCGCCAACGCCCGCATCACCGAACAGGACTATATCCGCAACCAGGAAGAGGCGGCGGTGCGCAGCCAGATCGTCGACGCCGTCTCGCAGGGCGTCAAGCCGCCTTTGGCCTTCGATCGCGCGATGGGCCTTTACCAGGGCGAACGCCGCACCGTCGACTACGTCTCGCTCAGCCCCGAGCCGGCCGACAAGATCGAAGATCCCTCGAACGACGTGCTGACGAAATATTTCGAGGACAACAAGGCGGCCTACGCCGCGCCGGAATATCGCGGGATCAACTATGCCGTCCTGACGCCCGAAGCGCTGGCCGATCCCTCGACAGTTACCGACGAACAGATCAAGGCCGATTACGAGCAATACAAGGACCGCTACACGACCCCGGAAAAGCGCCACGTCCGGCAGATCGTCTTCCCGGACAAAGCCGCAGCGGACGCCGCCAAGACCAAGCTCGACGGCGGCGCAAGCTTTGCCGAAATTGCCAAGGACGCCGGGCGCAGCATGGCTGATATCGATCTGGGCAACGTGACGAAATCGTCGATCCCCGATCCGAAGATCGCCGATACGGCGTTCTCGCTGAAGAATGGCGATATCTCTGGCGTCGTCGATGGCACTTTCGGACCGGCGATCCTCGCGGTCGACGAAATCGTTCCAGGATCCACCAAGCCGCTATCGGAGGTCTCCGGCACGATTCGTCAGGCGCTGGCGCTGGAATCGGCGGCCGACACCGCCTCCTCCGCCTACAACGCCTTCGAGGACGCACGCGCCGGCGGCGCGACCTTCGCCGAAGCCGCCAAGACCGCGGCCGTTCCCGTGAAGCCGGTGGCCGCAGTCAGTGAAAAGGGCATCACGCCGGACGGCCAGCCGGTGACCGATCTGCCGGCCCAGCAGGACCTTCTCAAGGGCGCATTCCAGGCGGAGCCCGGCTTCGACAATCTGCCGATCAACTATCAGTCGAATGGCTACGTCTTCTACGATGTCGCCAACATCGACCCGGCCCACGACCGTCCGCTCGACGAAGTGAAGGACAAGGTCGTCGCCGACTGGAAACGCCAGGAGGCCGATCGGCTGCTCGGTGAGAAGGTCGAACTTCTCGAAACCGATCTGAAGGCCGGCAAGTCGATGCAGGACGTTGCGGCCAAGGCCGGCGCCGAGGTCCAGACCGCGCCCTCGGTCACCCGCCAGACCGGTGCGGCCGATCTCGGTCAGGCCGGCATCATCGCCGCCTTCTCCGGCAGCGACGGCACCATCGCGACAGCGGCGGGCCGTGAACCCCGCTCCCAGCTTTTGATCAAGGTCACAGAGGTCGCGCCCCCCGCCGATCCGATGGCGAATGTCGACCCCAAAGACCGCCAGCAGATGGCCGAGTCCTTCAAGAACGATCTTCTGGAGAGCTATGTGACGCTGCTTCAGAGCAACACGACGTTGGCCGTGCATCCGGCCGGCATCGAGCAGGCCAAGGCCATGGTTCGGTGAGCCAGAGCCTCAAACCCTTCATCGCCAGGGTCGCTGCAGGCGAAAGCCTGAATCGCGACGATGCGGAAGCCGCTTTCTCCGTCATCCTGTCCGGTGAGGCGACACCATCCCAGATCGGCGGTTTCCTGATGGCGCTGCGCGTGCGCGGCGAAACGGTCGACGAAATGGCCGGCGCCGTTTCGGTGATGCGCGCCAACATGCTGACCGTCGAGGCACCTGCCGACGCGATCGACATCGTCGGCACCGGCGGCGACCATGCCGGCACGCTCAACGTCTCCACCTGCTCGGCTTTCGTCCTGTCCGGCTGCGGCATGACCGTCGCCAAGCACGGCAACCGTGCGCTGTCATCGAAATCGGGCGCCGCCGACGTTCTTGCGGCCCTTGGCGTCGACGTCGATTTAAAGCCCGACCAGATTTCGCGGGCGCTGGCCGAGGCCGGCCTGTGCTTCATGTTTGCGCCGACCCACCACGCGGCGATGCGCTTCGTCGGCCCGAGCCGCGTCGAGCTTGGCACCCGCACGATCTTCAACCTGCTCGGCCCCCTGTCGAACCCCGCCGGGGTCAAGCGCCTGCTGGTCGGCGCCTTCTCGCCGCAATGGCTGGTGCCGATGGCCGAGACGCTGCGGGCGCTCGGCACCGAGCGCGCCTGGGTCGTTCACGGCGACGGCCTCGACGAAATGACCGTTGCCGGCACGACGCAGATCGCCGAACTGAAGGACGGCGAGGTTCGGACCTTCAAGATCGAGCCCGAGGATGTCGGCCTGAAGCGTTCCCCGATCGAGGAGATCAGGGGTGGCGATGCCACCGAAAACGCGGCGGCCTTGCGCGCCGTGCTCGACAGCGAGCCAGGCGCCTATCGCGACATCGTGCTTCTCAACGCGGCGGGCGCCCTCGTCATGGCCGGAGCCGCCGATCATTTGCGGGCCGGCATCGCGATGGCGGCCGATGCGATCGACAGCGGCCGCGCCAGGGCCTCGCTCGCGCGCCTCGTCGAGGCGACGACGGCGATCGGCCAAAACAACGCCAGGCCTCGGCCCGCGATCGGAACGACGCCCGCATGAGCGACATTTTGCAGGAAATCGAGGTCTATAAACGCGAGGAGATCGCCGCGGCGAAAGCCCGGCGGACGCTTGCCGACCTCGAAGACGCCGTAACCGACAAGCCACGTGGCTTTGCCAAAGCGATCCAGGCCAGGCACGCGGCGAACGGCTACGCGCTGATCGCGGAGATCAAGAAGGCAAGTCCGTCGAAGGGCCTGATCCGCGAGGATTTCGATCCTTCGGCCCTCGCCAAGGCCTATCGGGAGGGGGGCGCGACTTGCCTCAGCGTGCTGACCGACGCGCCGTCCTTTCAGGGGCATCCGCGCTTTCTGACGCAAGCCCGCGAGGCCGCTGCGCTGCCGGCGCTTCGCAAGGACTTCATGTTCGACACCTATCAGGTGGTCGAGGCGCGCGCCTGGGGCGCCGACGCCATCCTCATCATACTCGCAGCCGTCGACGATGCACTGGCCGCAGATCTCGAACAGGCCGCCGGTCAATACGGAATGGATGTCCTCGTCGAGATCCACGACGAGGCCGAGGCCGAGCGGGCACTGAAACTCACCTCACCGCTGATCGGCATCAACAACCGAAATCTCAGGACCTTCGAGACGACGCTTTCCACCGCCGAGCGGCTCGCGACGATGATACCCGACGATCGCATTCTCGTCGGCGAAAGCGGCATCTTCACCCATGCCGACTGCCTGCGTCTCGCCGACAACGGCATCAACACCTTCCTGGTCGGCGAAAGCCTGATGCGGCAGACCGACGTCGCAACCGCGACCCGCGTCCTCCTCGGCGACCATCGCCCCGAGGACAGCCTTTCATGACGGATCGGATCGAACAGGAACAGGCCGCTGGGCGCCTTACCCATCTCGACGCAACCGGTGCGGCGTCGATGGTCGATGTCGGCGACAAGGAGGCCAGCGTCCGCGTGGCCGAGGCCGAGGGCTTCGTCGCAATGGAGCAGTCAACCCTCGACCTGATCTTGTCCGGGGAAGCCAAGAAAGGCGACGTGATCGGCATCGCCCGAATTGCCGGTATCATGGCCGCCAAGCGTACCCACGAGCTGATTCCCCTCTGCCACCCGTTGCTTCTCAACAAGGTCGGCGTCGAGATCGAGCCGGTGCCGGCACTGCCGGGCCTGCGCGTGACCGCGCTCGCCCGCGTCGACGGAAAGACCGGCGTCGAGATGGAGGCGCTGACCGCCGTCTCGCTCGCCTGCCTCACCATCTACGACATGGCCAAGGCGGTCGACCGCGGCATGCGCATCGAGGGCATCCGCGTTCTGTCGAAATCCGGCGGCCGCTCCGGCGACTGGAAGGCCGAGCACACAGGGTCAGCCGCACTTCAACCGACCTCAAAAGGCACTGCATCGTGACCCTGATGCCGGTCGATGAGGCTTATGAGCGCATGGTCGGCAGCGCCGTACCGCTCGGCCGTGTCGAGCGCGTACCGCTGAAAAATGCGAACGGACGCATCCTGGCCGAACCGGTTCTGGCGACCCGGACCCAACCCTCCTTCGACGCCTCGGCCATGGACGGCTATGCAGTTCGTGCCGCCGACTTGAGTGATCTGTCGAAGTCGTTGAGACGCATCGGTGAATCCGCCGCCGGTCGTGCTTTCGACGGTGCGGTCGGTCGGGGCGAATGCGTGCGCATTTTCACCGGTGCGCCGGTGCCCGATGGCGCCGATTCCATCCTCATCCAGGAAGACGCCGAAGTCCTGGACAACCGAACGATCCGGGCGATCCAAGCCGTCTCGGTCGGTCAACACGTGCGGCCGGCCGGCGTGGATTTCGGCGAAGGCGAAACGCTGCTGGAGGCCGGCCTCCGGATGACGCCTGGCGCCATCGCGCTCGCAGCCAGCGGCGGTCATCCACAGCTCATCGTCCTGTCCCGGCCAAAAGTCGCCATTCTCGCGACGGGCGACGAACTCGTGCTGCCGGGCGAAGCAGTCGGCCCCTCGCAGATCGTCGCCTCCAACAGCTTCGGCGTGGCCGCCATGGTCGAGGCCGCCGGAGGCGTCGCGATCGACTGCGGCATCGCTGGCGATTCGCAGGACGAAATCGCCGAACGCCTCGACGGCGCGCGCGCTGCCGGTGCGGACATCTTCGTGACGATCGGCGGCGCCTCGGTAGGCGACCATGATCTCGTCGGCGCGGTCTTCGCCTCGCGCGGAGTCGATCTCGATTTCTGGAAGGTCGCGATGCGACCGGGAAAGCCTTTGATGGCGGGCCGCATCGGCGCGATGCGCATCGTCGGCCTGCCGGGCAACCCCGCGTCCTCCATGGTCGCGGCGACACTGTTTCTCGCGCCGCTGGTCAGGCGCCTTGCAGGCATCGCCAACCGCCCGCTCTATACCGAAGGTATTCTCGGCACCGACATGCCCGAAAACGGCGTCCGAACCGATTTCGCACGCGCCCGATTCGAGCCACGTCCCGACGGCATCATGACAGTCGTGCCTCTCGGCCGGCAGGATTCCTCGCTGCTTTCGATCTACGCGAGAGCCGACGCCTTGCTGGTGCGCGATCCCCGCGCACCAGCCGCTCGAAAGGACGATTCCTGCCGCTTCGTCGCTCTCGACTGAGGCTGCGAACGAAAAATCCTTGCAGAACACAACTGGAACAGATAGCAATGTTCAGGTTTTGTTTTAAGGAGTCGCCGGGATGCTGACGCGAAAGCAGCACGATCTCTTGTTGTTCGTTCACGAGCGTTTGAAGGAATCGGGCGTTCCACCGTCGTTCGACGAGATGAAGGACGCGCTGGAGCTGAAGTCGAAGTCCGGCATCCACCGACTGATTACCGCTTTGGAAGAGCGCGGTTTCATTCGCCGCCTGCCCAACCGCGCCCGGGCACTCGAAATCCTGAAGCTTCCCGAATCGATGCAGAACGCGTCTGCTCCCGCGGCTCGCAAGACCGGCTTCACGCCGAGCGTCATCGAAGGCAGCCTCGATTCGGCCGGCAAGACACCGTCTCAGCTACCGGCGTCGTCACTCGCCAAGGGCAAGGCCGCGATGCACCCCGCCGGTTCAAGCTATGAGCCGACCATGATCCCGGTCATGGGGCGGATCGCGGCGGGCGTTCCCATTTCCGCGATTCAAAACAACACCCATTCGCTGGCCGTCCCGCCAGACATGCTGGGTGGCGGCGAGCATTACGCGCTGGAGGTAAAAGGCGATTCGATGATCGAGGCCGGTATCCTCGACGGTGACACCGTGGTCATCAAGCGCTCGGATACGGCGCTCGGCGGCGAGATCGTGGTCGCCCTGGTCGACGATGAGGAGGCCACGCTCAAGCGCTTCCGCAAACGTGGCAACACCATCGCGCTCGAGGCCGCCAATCCGGCGTACGAAACCCGCATTTTCGGCTCCGACCGAGTCAAGGTGCAGGGCAAGCTGGTTGGCCTGATCCGGCGGTACTGAGTCTCATACGGCATTCATACTCATGAGACCTGCGGCCTTGCGCAAATCGTAGGAACTGGTTGGGTCCACTCCACACATCTGAGCGGAGGCGTTGCGAAATTCGTTCAATCAGGACGCACGGCAAGGATCAGATCGTTCCCACGCATACGACTTTCGACCGCACATATCACTTCGATCCAAAACGCTATCGTGTGGCATTTTTTCAGTGATCGTGACGAGAACCCTGAGCCTCGTGTGCGGTATCATTGCGACATCAACGCTAGAGGGAAACCATCGGAGACCTGGGTGGGTCGAGATGTGTCGGGTTTTGCACTGTAATGTCTCAGCAATGAAAAAACGAATCTAGGGTCTTGATCTTACAGCGTCTGGTAGGCCCGGAGGGACTCGAACCCCCAACCAAGCGGTTATGAGCCGCCGGCTCTAACCAATTGAGCTACGGGCCCGACCTCCCTCGCCTAGCGCAATGGCGATCGGGCCTCAAGTCGGAACTGCGCTCCAACGGATTTTCATCGCGGCCCTGTCCCACTCGTGCCGCTTACGGGCCTTATCAGAACCCTCTCGAAACGGTTCGCGGGCAGGATGAGGCTACCGCCTCGACCTGACGCGTCCGATTCACCTGACGACCCGACCGATGGAGATTTGACTTATGGCTTTTCCCTCTTATTGCAACCGAAGCGCGTCCGATGGCAGCGCGACCGACGGCCGGCCCAGAAGTGTCCCGCTCGCCAGCGCCCTCACCTTGATGTTTGTCCTTACGGCCGGCTGCCCGGTTGCAGCGTGGGCACAACAGCCCGAGCCGAGCGTTTCAGCCACGGCTGCGTCGGAGCAGCTTCGCACCATCGAGGTGACAGGCACGGGCGAAGCGCGCACAAGGCCGGATCAGGCGACAGCCAGTTTCACGGTGCTGCGGTCGGCCGAGACCGCTCAGGTAGCGCTCGACGAAGTGAACGCAGCGATGGCGAAGGTGACGGCCGGCATGCGCGACGCTGGAGCCGAGGATCGCGATCTGCAAACGTCGGGTTTTTCCATTTCGCCGCAATATCGCTACGACCAGAACCGCAACGACGGCACGCAGGAGCCACCGAAGATCGTCGGTTACGAGGTTCGCAACACGCTGACGGTCACGATCCGGGACGTTGCCAAAGTCGGCGAAATTCTCGACAAGGCGGTGACGCTGGGCGTCAATCAGGGCGGCGACATCGGCTTTGGGCTGGCTGACCCGAAAAAGACCCGGGACGCCGCACGCCGCGATGCCATTGCCGACGCCAAAACGACGGCGGCGCTTTACGCCGATGCCGCGGGCGTGACGCTTGGAGGCGTGCGCGAGATCAGCGAGGGAGGCGGCATGGCTCCGCCGCCCGTGCCGATGGTGCGGTCGATGAAGATGACGGCGGCCGAGGACGCGTCAAGCGTTCCCGTCGAGATCGGCGAAAACGCCTATTCGGTCAGCGTACGAATGGTGTTCGACATTGCCCCTTGAGGGCAGCGGCCGGTCAAACCGATGACGTGCAACGGGCGCAGCCGAAGATCGCGCCCGTACAGGACTGCGCGGATGATAACTCATCGCGCATTCCTTTCGCTCAAACACCGCGAAGGCTGACCAACCGAAAGTTTGCTCGTCGTAATCGCCAAACGCCTCGGTGTGATCTTCCGACAATCAGCGGCGGTAACTGATCACCGGGCAACCCGGCGCACGGGCAAAGCGGATCGCCGAGTGGTGACGGTGCGAGCGGCCGGCGACCACGATCACCCGGCGGTTGACGCGGCGGATATGCGCGCGGTGGATGCCGAGACGGCGGGCCTTGCGCACGGCATGGCGCGGCGTGCAGGCGACAGCCGCACGGCGATGACGGCGCAGATGCCGCACGGGCTCAACATGGCCGTTGCCGATGGTCACGCCGAAGCGGACGCCATCGGCGGTGGCCGGCGCTGTGCTCATTGCAGTGGCGCCCGTGGCAAGGGTGGCCACCATTACAATCGAATGAGCCAATTTCCTGAACATTTTCAGTCCTCCTTCTTCGCAAATCTGTCCGCGACAGGCTGTCCTGGGGCACTGGACGGCGAACCTGCGGTGGTCCGACTCCGGTGGTCGCGAACGTATGCAGGAAGGATAGAGCCGCTGGAGTGAACGCGCCTGGAACCCGGCATTCATGTGCAGTTCAGCGAAACGCCTGTCGAAAAGAACCGGAACGTAAAAAGGCCCGGCTTGGCGACCGGGCCTTTCGAAATCTTTATCTCCTGCGCCGAACCTTCCGTCCGACGCCATGGCAAGCTTGTCTGTCGGAGAAAGGAGCCCAGCTTGCCTGCCCCTAGCTGTCCAGAAAGCTTCTCAACTTTCTGGAGCGGCTCGGGTGCTTGAGCTTGCGAAGTGCCTTCGCCTCGATCTGGCGGATGCGCTCACGCGTGACCGAGAACTGCTGGCCGACCTCTTCGAGCGTATGGTCAGTGTTCATGCCGATCCCGAAGCGCATGCGCAGGACGCGCTCCTCGCGCGGCGTCAGCGAGGCTAGAACACGCGTCGTCGTCTCGCGCAGATTACCCTGTATCGCCGCGTCGATCGGCAGGATGGCGTTCTTGTCCTCGATGAAATCGCCGAGATGCGAATCCTCCTCGTCGCCGACCGGCGTTTCAAGCGAGATGGGCTCCTTGGCGATCTTCAGGACCTTGCGAACCTTTTCCAGCGGCATGGCCAGCTTCTCGGCCAGTTCCTCCGGGGTCGGCTCGCGGCCGATCTCGTGCAGCATCTGGCGCGAGGTCCGCACGATCTTGTTGATCGTCTCGATCATGTGGACCGGGATGCGGATGGTGCGAGCCTGATCGGCGATCGAACGGGTGATCGCCTGCCTGATCCACCACGTCGCATACGTCGAGAACTTGTAGCCCCGACGGTATTCGAACTTGTCGACGGCCTTCATCAGGCCGATGTTGCCCTCCTGGATGAGATCCAGGAACTGCAGGCCACGATTGGTGTATTTCTTGGCGATCGAGATGACGAGACGCAGATTGGCCTCGACCATCTCCTTCTTGGCCTGCCGGGCCTCGCGCTCGCCTTTCTGCACCATGTGGACGATGCGACGGAACTCGGTGATCTCGAGGCCCGTCTCGGTGGCGAGATTCTGGATTTCCTGACGCAGGTTGCGAATGCCGTCCTTGTCGTTCTGGACGAATTTCAGCCAGCCCTTGCCGGACAGGCTCGCAACGTGCCTCGTCCAGTTCGGGTCGAGTTCGGAACCCTGGTATTCTTTCAGGAACTCGTCGCGCTTGACGCCGTGGGATTCGGCCAGACGCAGAAGCTTGCCCTCGTTGCCGACCAGCCGCTTGTTGATGTCGTAAAGCTGGGCAACAAGCGCGTCGATACGGTTCTGGTTGAGCGAAAGGCTCTTGACCGCGGTGATCAGCTCTTCCTTGAGCTTCTTGTAGGATTTCTCCTGGCTCGGCGAGAGCGCGCCCTGCGCGGCGAGACGGTTCTCGACCTGCTGGTCCTGCAGCTTGCGCAAGCGGCGATAAGCGTCGGCGATCTGGTCGAAGGTCTCCATGACCTGCGGCTTGATCTCGGCCTCCATCGCGGCGAGTGAGAGGTTGTTTTCGAGATCGTCGTCCTCGTCCTCTTCCTCTTCGCCGGGGGCACGCGCACCGTTTTCAGGCGCGCGGGGACCCTGCGGCACGCCGCCGATGACAGTGCCATCCGCATTGGTGGTCTGCGGCTCGGGCGTCTTGGCCTCGGGGCCGGCATAAGTCGCCTCGAGATCGACGATTTCGCGCAGCATGATGTTGCCGTCGTTGAGCTCGTCGCGCCAGATGATGATGGCCTGAAACGACAGCGGGCTCTCGCAAAGGCCCGCGATCATCGTCTCGCGACCGGCTTCGATGCGCTTGGCGATGGCGATCTCGCCCTCGCGCGACAAAAGCTCGACGGAGCCCATTTCGCGCAAGTACATGCGTACAGGGTCGTCTGTGCGGTCGCCAGCTTCCTTTTTCTGGGTGGTCGCAACTTGCGTACGGCCGGTCTCTGCGACCTCGGTCGACTCGGAATTTTCCGGCGAATCCTCGCCCTCGGCTTCCTCGTCGTTCTCCACGACATTGATGCCCATGTCGTTGAGCATGGTCATCATGTCCTCGATCTGCTCCGACGTCACGTCGTCGGCGGAAAGCATCGAGTTGAGCTTGTCCATGGTGATCAGGCCGCGCTTCTTGGCGGCCTTGATCATCTTCTTGACAGCATCATCGGAGAGGTCGAGCAACGGTCCGTCGACGGCGGCGTCACCCCGCTCTTCGACAACTGCCTCGCTCTCTTTGGCCTTTGTCGCCATGTATATCGTTCTCCACTTCGCGCTGTCGGTCCGCTGTTGCAGCTCCGACGCTGCGGTCCTTCGCCTGCCACCCTAGCGGAGGAGGCGTAAACGTATGCTTAACCATATCTTCGCGGGCGGCGCACAACCAATGTCCAACACTCTACCCGCCAGAAGAAAGGTCAGGAATTGTGAACTTCAAGGTTCTCTGATTGCGCGGTCCGTTGCACCGCATCGTCCCATATGAGGCGCCAACCGTTTGAAGACAATGGGCTAAGGGGATTTTGAGCACAGCTTCGGCGGCTGTGTGCCGATTCGGCCGCAGATTCCTGCGACTGCAAACTGTACGTCATAAGCCGACAATTGTTCGCTTCAATTTGCGAATCGACCGCGCGCGGTGCGGCAATTCCGGAAGATCCGAAGAAGGTCGGCGCGGCCGACAACCGCCATCAGATCGACTTGGCGGCACGCCCCGACAAGATGCCGAACCCCTCGATCAGGGCTTCCGTTCCGTCGACCCGTTCGAGTTCGCGTTTCACTTCGATGAGATGAGCCAAGGCCGCCTCGCTTGGATCGCGCCCGAGCGACTCCTCGGCGCGTTTGAGCTCGACCGCCAACGCGCTCGCCCGGTGCTGGAGATACAGCGCCTGGCGCACGGCCTCGCGGGCGTCCTCGGCCGCGGCCTCCGGCAGGACCGGCCAGAGCCGCACATGCCGAGCCTTGGCCTCGAATGCATCGAAAACTGCTCGCGTGCCGCGCCGGTCGAGTTCCTCCAGCAAGGCCTCCCGGTCGTTCGGCGGCGTCTCGGCGTAGGCATCGAGGACCGAGGAGCGCAGGCGATCGAGGTCGCCGGCGGGCAGTTCCAGATCGGCGAAATAGTCGAACTCGTCGCGGATCAGGATCGGGTGGTTGACGAAGCCGAGGACGATGGCGATTTCGCGCAAGGATGGCTCCGGCATGCGCTGCGGCCGGGTCAGGCTGGACCGCGCAAGCCGGTCCGAGATCGCTGAACGCCGTGCGGTGCCGCCATGGTCGCCCCGCCCGCCGCCTTGTCGTCCGCCTTGGCCACCAGGAGCACGACCGCCACGCGGCCCGTTGCCGTTTCGGCCGCCATAGCCGCCGCCATAACTGCCTCCGTACTCGCCGTTTCCCTGGCCGCCATAGCCACGATCGTAGCCGTTGCCGCGGCGCGCCTGCCCGCCCGATGCGCCGCCGAAATAGGCGCCGAGGCGGGCATCGGCGTCGGCGAGATAATGCCGACGCACGCTCTCGTCGCCGATCTGCCGCATCAGGCCCTTCAACCGCTGTTCCAGATCGGCGCGGCGCTCGGGCGTGTCGAAGCTGCCGCCGGCGGTCTCGCGCATCCACAAAAGATCGGCGAGCGGCCGTGCGCCCTCGAAGGCGTCCTTCACCGCTTCCGGCCCGCCGCTGCGAACCAGATCGTCCGGGTCCTTGCCGTCGGGCAGCAACGCAAAGCGCAGGGAGCGGCCGGGCTTGAGCTGCGGCAGCGCCAATTCGGCGGCGCGATAGGCCGCCTTCAGGCCGGCCGAATCGCCGTCGAAGCACAGGATCGGCTCGCCTGTCGTGCGCCAGATCAGTTCGAGCTGACGATCGGTCAGCGCCGTGCCCAGCGGCGCAACGGCGTTTTCGAAGCCGGCCTGGGCGAGCATGATCGCGTCCATATAGCCCTCGACGACGACCAGCGTTCCCGCTGCCTTCACTGCGCGGCGCGCCCTGGCGAGATTGAACAGCACCTGGCCCTTGTGGAAGATCTCGGTCTCGGGAGAATTGAGGTATTTCGCCGGTGTATCGGCGGACATCGCCCGCCCGCCAAAGGCAATCGGCTTGTCGTGGAGATCAACGATCGGGAACATGATGCGGTCGCGAAACCGGTCGTAGGAGACGGCGATCTCCTGGCCATGGACGACAAGCCCCGCCGCCTCGATCTCCGCCTTGCCGACGCCCTTCCCCGCGAGATGTTCCTTCAGCCGGTTGCGCGAATTCGGCGCGTAGCCGAGACCGAAGAGCTTTTGAGTCTGTGGGGTCAGACCCCGATCGCGCAGATAGGCGCGCGCCTTGGCGCCGTCGGCATCGTGGAGCACCGCCTGGAAAAACCCGGACGCGTGGCGCATGGCGTCGAGGATGGTAGCGCGGGCCTCCTGACGCTTTTCCATCTCCGGATCTCGGTCCGGGATGGCGAGCCCCACCTCCCCGGCCAGCCGCTCCACGGCTTCGGGAAAACTCAGCCCCTCCAGTTCGGTCAGAAAACGGAAATGGTCACCGGACACGCCGCATCCGAAGCAGTGGTAGCGGCCCTTCTGATCCTCGCAGTGGAAAGACGGCGACTTTTCGCCGTGGAACGGGCAGCAAGCCCAATGGTCGCCGCGGCCCGGATTGGACTTCTTGCGATCCCACACGACGCGCCGCCCGATCACCTCGGAGATCGGGATCCGGTCGCGGATGTCGTCGAGAAAAGACGGGGAAAAGCGCATGGGCGACTGATACTCCGTTTCATCTGCGCTTGTCAGGTAAGATCGACGTCTCTGGAGCGATCCGCCGAAACCGGAGTCCGCTCGCGGCCGTTTGCGGCCTTGCGAAGCGGCGAAAGCTGTTGATAGCTCGGCGGACCCATTCGGAGACCGCCCATGCTACAGGCCATTACCTCCATCTTCGCCTGCCAGCTCGCCGGCGAGGCGATCACCGTCGCGAGCGGCCTGCCGCTTCCGGGGCCCGTCATCGGCATGGCGTTGCTCTTTGCAATCCTGATGGTGCGCGGCCGCGTGCCGACCGATCTCGGCCGGGTCGGCGACACGCTGCTCGGCAATCTGTCGCTGCTCTTCGTGCCGGCGGGCGCGGGCATCATGATGCATATGCAACGGCTCGAAGGCGAAGCGCTGCCGATCGGTGTGGCGCTCGTCGTTTCGACACTGGCGACCATCGCCGTCACGGCCGTGCTGATGAACCGATTCGGGCCGGGACGGCGCGCGTCCATGACCGACAAGACCGACGTATCTTCGACGGAGCGGACCGATGGGTGAAACCGTCGGAGCGACCCTCGTCGACATCTGGGTCTATCTTTCAGCAAGCCCGCTGCTCTCGCTGACGATGACGCTGATCGCCTATCAGCTGGCGCTGGCGGTCTATCGAAAGGCCGGCTCGACCGCCCTCCTCAACCCGGTGCTTCTGACGGTGGCGATGGTGGTCACGGTCCTGGCGCTGACCGGCACGAGCTATCAAACCTATTTCCAGGGCGCGCAGTTCATTCACTTCCTGCTCGGACCGGCGACCGTGGCGCTGGCGATCCCGCTCTATCGGCAGTTCGACAAGGTGCGGCGCTCGGCCGTCGCGATCGCGGCGAGCCTGCTTTCCGGTTCGCTGACGGCCATGGCGACGGCGATCGGATTGGGTGTCATGCTCCATGCCGACAAGGCGAGCATCGTCTCGCTGGCTCCGAAGTCGGTGACGGCGCCGGTCGCCATGGGCATCGCCGAAAAGCTCGGGGGGCTGCCCTCGCTGACGGCGGTGTTCGTCATCGTCACGGGAATTCTCGGCGCCGCGCTCGGACCGATCCTCCTCGACCTGATGGGGATCAAGGATCAGGCGGCCCGCGGCTTCGCCATGGGAACCGCGTCGCACGGCATCGGCACCGCGCGGGCGTTGCAGGAAAGCGAGGTCTCGGGCGCGTTCTCGGGCCTCGCCATGGGCCTCAACGCGCTGGCGACGGCGATCATTTTGCCGCTGGTGTGGACGCTGCTGTTTTGAGTTCGCCTTTCAAAGCGTTGCAAGGCGGCTGAAGACGCCTCGGAGATTGAATCGTCCGATCGTTCCAACTCTTTGTCATATCAGAGAAACTGGGGTCGACAGGCAAAGCTGACCGAGAGCCCTGCTGACAGATCGCATGGAGGCCGGCACCGCGAAGAAACTCCGTGAGCGCGTGCCCCGACGTCCGGGAGCTCAGCGTAAAAGGTCCTTCACCACGGTCGAAGCCCGGCTCATGTCCATCTTGCCGGGATAGCGCTCCTTGAGCGCGTTCATGCAGCGGCCGACATCGCGCAGACCCTTGGCGTCGGTCGCCTCGACGACCTCGCGACAGACGCGCTCGACCTCGCAGGGTTCGAACTGCGGTGGCAGAAGCTCGCGGATCACCGTGATCTCCTCGCGCTCCTGCTCGGCAAGCTCCAGGCGACCCGAATCCTCGTATTCCTTGGCGGCCTCGAACCGATACTTGATCATCTTGACGAGGATCTGGAGCATCTCGTCGTCGCCCACCGGATCGCGGCCCGCGGCGCGATTGGCGGCGTCCCGGTCCTTGATGGCGGCGTTGATCAGACGAAGCGTACCGACGCGGCGCTTGTCCTGATTCTTGATCGCTTCGTTCAGAGCGTCCGCAAACTGCTCGCGCATGGTCATAACGTCAAAATCCATTCCCTTGGTCCGAACGCGCAAGCCTCGGCCGCCGCGCCCCTAATCCATACCGCTTCGACGAAAAGGTAAAGCCCCATCACCCCAGCGCGAAAACCTGGAGGTCAATGCTCCACGGGTTGCGATGTGCATCCCGCACGTCTTCCACCAGCGTGTTCCGTCCGGGTCGGTCGAAGAGGCATCGCGTCAGGGTGGTTCAGCCGCATGTTGGGCGAGCGTTCCGTCCACAGGCGCTCGGCGCTCGCGGCGGCGGTACTCTTGCCGTTCGATGCAACGCGCATGTAGAGAGTTGCGACGCTTCACGCAAGAACCTTGCGTTACCGCACCCGAAGGCCGATATCGCGGGCCAAGCCCGTCGCGAAACAAACAGGGTGCCGCGAACCGGCGGCGGCCTGAGGATAACAGCCGCAATCGCTTCCATTGACGCGGATCGATCAGGCCAGATTTTTACAAGAGCCAGATTTTTACAAAAGGACGAAGACCGATGACGGACGGCTGGACGACACGCAAGATCACCGCCCTCCTGGTGCTCGCCAACGGCACGGTGATCGAAGGCTACGGCCTCGGCGCCACCGGCGCCGTCGAAGCCGAGGTCTGCTTCAACACAGCACTGACCGGTTATCAGGAGATCCTCACCGATCCGTCCTACGACCGTCAGATCGTCACCTTCACCTTTCCGCATATCGGCAATGTCGGCGCCAACGAGGACGATCAGGAAGACCTCGTCCCGGCCCACGCCACCGGCGCCGTCGGTGCGATCTTCCGCGCGGATGTCTCCGAACCGTCGAACTACCGCTCGTCGGGCCATCTCGACGCCTGGCTGAAGGCGCGCGGCATCATCGCGCTGTCGGGCATCGACACCCGCGCCCTGACCTCCCTGATCCGCGAAAGGGGAATGCCCAACGCCGTCATCGCCCATGATCCCGACGGCCGTTTCGACCTCGACGATCTCAAAGCCCGCGCCGCAGCCTGGGGCGGCCTCGAAGGGCTCGACCTCGCCAACGACGCAGCGAGCGGCCAGAACGAGCCCTGGGACCAGAAGCCTTGGGTCTGGAACGCCGGCTACGCGAAAGAGGCCAATCCCCGCTACACGATCGTTGCCGTCGACTACGGCGCCAAGAAGAACATCCTGCGGCTGATGGCCGGCCAGGGCGCGAAGGTCATTCTGGTGCCGCCGACGGCCAGCGCCGACGATATCCTCGCTCACGAGCCCGACGGCGTATTCCTGTCGAACGGCCCGGGCGACCCGGCCGCGACCGGGCAGTATGCCGTGCCGGTGATCAAGGCGCTCGTCGAGACGGGTGTTCCGATCTTCGGCATCTGTCTTGGCCATCAGCTTCTGGCGCTGGCGCTCGGGGCCGAGACGGAGAAGATGCGCCAGGGCCATCATGGCGCCAATCATCCGGTGAAGGATTTCACCACCGGCAAGGTCGAGATCGTCTCGATGAACCACGGTTTTTCCGTCGCGGCGAATTCGCTACCCGAGGGCGTCGAGGAAACCCATCGCTCGCTGTTCGACGGCACCAATTGCGGCCTGCGCATCACCGGCAAGCCGGTGTTTTCGGTCCAGCATCACCCGGAGGCCTCGCCCGGCCCACAGGATTCGCACTATCTCTTCGCTCGCTTCTTCGAATTCATCGATGCGAGCAAGCGTGAGAAGGTCGCGGCCTGAGACCTTTCGGACGCGTGCGGCGGCGCACTTTTCGTCAAGCCCCGCGATGCCGGGACGATCCAGCCTCATTGAACGCAGTCGGTCCTCTCGATGTCGAAGGATCGACGCGGCTGTGAGCAAGGGGGAGATTCCACCGCCGCGCCCTTTCGCTGTCGGTCGCCTCCCCCTATAAGCCAGCCCTGACCGACACCAAAGCCGAGACCACCGGATGCGCTTGGCCGCGGAACCGGGGCTTTGGCGCGCAATCGAGCGGACCCGACATGCCGAAACGCACCGACCTCAAGACCATACTCATCATCGGCGCCGGTCCGATCATCATCGGGCAGGCATGCGAGTTCGACTATTCCGGAACCCAGGCTTGCAAGGCGTTGAAGGAAGAGGGCTTTCGGATCGTCCTCGTCAATTCCAATCCGGCGACGATCATGACCGATCCCGATCTGGCCGATGCCACCTATATCGAGCCGATCACGCCCGAAGTGGTCGCCAAGATCATCGCCAGGGAACGGCCGGACGCGATCCTGCCGACCATGGGCGGCCAGACGGCGCTCAACACTGCCCTGTCGCTTCGTCGCAACGGCATTCTGGAGAAGTACGACGTCGAGATGATCGGCGCCGATGCGGATGCCATCGACAAGGCCGAGGATCGCGCCCTGTTCCGCGAGGCGATGGCCAAGATCGGCCTCGAAACGCCGCGCTCGGTGCTGGCCAACGCTACCGAAGCCAAGAAGGCCGACCGCCAGGTCCACGACGACCGGCGCGCCGAGATCATCCGCACCCATGCCGCTCCATCGGAGCGCGAGGACGCGCTCGCGGCGCTGGAACAAGACTGGCTGGTCGGCGAAGGCGACCGAAAGCAGCGCTATATGACTCGGGCGCTCGCCGCCGCGGCCGAGGCGCTCGACAAGGTCGGCCTGCCGGCGATCATCCGCCCCTCTTTCACTCTCGGCGGCACGGGCGGCGGCATCGCCTACAACCGCTCGGAGTTCTTCGAGATCGTCGAGACCGGCCTCGACGCCTCGCCGACGACCGAGGTGCTGATCGAGGAATCGGTGCTCGGCTGGAAGGAGTACGAGATGGAGGTGGTCCGCGACCGCGCGGACAATTGCATCATCATCTGTTCGATCGAGAACATCGATCCGATGGGCGTCCATACGGGCGATTCCATCACCGTCGCGCCGGCGCTGACGCTGACCGACAAGGAATACCAGATCATGCGCAACGCCTCGATCGCGGTGCTGCGCGAGATCGGCGTGGAGACCGGCGGCTCGAACGTCCAGTTCGCGGTGAACCCCGAGGACGGCCGCCTCGTCGTCATCGAGATGAACCCGCGCGTGTCGCGCTCCTCGGCGCTGGCGTCCAAGGCCACCGGCTTTCCGATCGCCAAGATCGCGGCCAAGCTCGCCGTCGGCTACACGCTCGACGAACTCGACAACGACATCACGGGCGGCGCGACGCCGGCGAGCTTCGAGCCGTCGATCGACTATGTCGTCACCAAGATTCCGCGGTTTGCCTTCGAGAAATTCCCCGGTGCCCAGCCTTATCTGACGACGGCGATGAAGTCGGTCGGCGAGGTCATGGCGATCGGCCGCACCTTCGAGGAATCCCTGCAGAAAGCGCTGCGGGGTCTCGAAACCGGGCTCGACGGGCTCGACGAGATCGCCATCCCCGGCATCGGCGAAGGCGACGACAAGAACGCCATTCGCGCGGCCCTCGGCACGCCGACCCCGGACCGCCTGCTGATGGTGGCTCAGGCGTTGCGCATGGGCACCAGCCCCGAGCAGGTTCACCAGTCCTGCAAGATCGACCCCTGGTTCATCGCCCGCATCAAGGCGATCATCGACCTCGAATCCCGCATCCGCGAGCACGGCCTGCCGCAGGACGCGGACACGCTGCGCCATCTGAAATCGGTCGGCTTTTCCGACGCACGGCTCGCCAAGCTGACGGGCAGCGACGAGGCGAGCGTGACGAAGCAGCGCCATGCCCTCGACGTGCGGCCGGTCTTCAAGCGCATCGACACCTGTGCCGCCGAATTCGCCTCGCCGACGCCTTACATGTACTCGACCTATGAGCGACCCTTCGCCGGAGCCCTGCGCTCCGAGGCGGATGTTTCGGATGCGAAGAAGGTCGTCATCCTCGGCGGCGGTCCGAACCGGATCGGTCAGGGCATCGAGTTCGATTATTGCTGCTGCCACGCCGCCTTCGCGCTTAACGACGCCGGCTACGAATCGATCATGATCAACTGCAATCCGGAGACGGTTTCGACCGACTACGACACCTCCGATCGCCTGTATTTCGAGCCGCTGACCGCCGAGGACGTCCTCGAAGTCCTACACGCTGAAAAGCAGAGGGGCACGCTGCACGGCGTCATCGTCCAGTTCGGCGGCCAGACGCCGCTGAAGCTCGCAGAAGCCCTCGAAAAGGCCGGTATTCCGATTTTGGGCACGTCGCCCGACGCCATCGACCTCGCCGAGGACCGCGATCGTTTCCAGCGCCTGCTCAATCAACTCGGCCTGCGCCAACCAAACAACGGCATCGCCCGCTCCATCGAGGAGGCGCGGACCATCGTCGAGCGGATCGGCTATCCGGTCGTGATCCGCCCGTCCTACGTGCTCGGCGGCCGTGCCATGGAGATCGTGCGAAACGAACCGCAGTTCGAGCGCTACATCACCGAGGCGGTGGTCGTCTCCGGCAAGTCGCCGGTGCTGATCGACAGCTATCTCAAGGACGCGATCGAGGTCGATGTCGACTGTCTCTGCGATGGCGAGGCGACCTACGTCGCCGGCATCATGGAGCATATCGAGGAGGCCGGTATCCATTCGGGCGACTCGGCCTGCTCCCTGCCCGTCCATTCTCTTTCGCCGGAGATCGTCGCCGAGCTGAAGCACCAGACCCGCGAGATGGCCCTCGCCCTCAAGGTGGTCGGCCTGATGAACGTGCAGTTCGCGATCCAGGGCGAGGACATCTATGTCCTCGAGGTCAATCCGCGTGCTTCGCGCACCGTGCCTTTCGTCGCCAAGGCCATCGGCGCGCCGATCGCCAAGGTCGCGGCGCGGATCATGGCGGGCGAGTCACTCGATGCGGCGTTCACGCCCTATGGCGGGGCGCCCGATCATTCGAAATTCACCCATATCGCGGTGAAGGAAGCGGTATTCCCCTTCGCGCGCTTTCCGGGCGTAGATACGCTGCTCGGGCCCGAGATGCGCTCGACCGGCGAGGTCATGGGACTGGCCTCCGACTTTCCCGTCGCCTTCGCCAAGTCGCAGCTCGGTGCCGGCGTGGAATTGCCGCGCGGGGGCACGGTCTTCGTGTCGGTGCGCGATTCAGACAAGGCACGGGCGCTCGCTCCAGTGCGCCAGCTCGCCGATTTTGGCTTCAGGATCATCGCCACGGGCGGCACCCAGCGCTTTCTGTACGACAACGGTATCGCCGCAGAGAAGATCAACAAGGTGCTTGAGGGTCGTCCGCATATCGAGGACGCCATCCGCAACCGTCAGGTGCAACTCGTGCTCAACACGACGCAGGGTGCCAAGGCTCTTTCCGACTCGCGTTCGCTGCGCCGCGCAGCCCTGATCCACAAGGTGCCCTACTATACCACCCTGGCCGGGATGATCGCCGCCGCCGATGCAATCGTCGCCATGAAGACGGGCAATCTTGAAGTTCGGCCGTTGCAATCGTATTTTGTCGCTGCCTGAACAAACCGCACCGCTCGGACCGGTGTGGACGTCACTGTGATCGCAGTCCGTATCGATCCGCTGGTTCCGTCCGGTTAAAACCGGTCGGGGCCGGTTTCTTTTCATGCTCCGGACCGGCTTCGCCGCCGTTCCGGCAATCAACGAAGAAGCGATGCGCCGGCACGGCCGCGTATCGGAAAGGTGGAGGACATGGACACGGTCCCGATGACGAGCCCCGGCTACGAAGCGCTCCGCGAGGAACTTCGCCGTCGCCAGCAGGAAGAGCGCCCGCGGATCATCGCGGCCATCTCCGAAGCGCGGGCCCACGGCGATCTTTCTGAGAACGCCGAGTACCATTCAGCCAAAGAAGCCCAGAGCCTCAACGAGGGCCGTATCGGGGAACTCGAGGATCTGACGGCCCGCGCCGAGGTGATCGACGTTAAGAAGCTCTCCGGCGACCGCATCAAATTCGGCGCGACGGTGAAGCTCGTCGACGAAGACACCGAGGAGGAGAAGGTCTACCAGATCGTCGGCGACCAGGAGGCCGATGTAAAAAAGGGCCGTATCTCGATTTCCTCGCCGATCGCCCGCGCGCTGATCGGCAAGGGCGAAGGCGACACGGTCGAAGTGGCGGCGCCCGGCGGCGCGCGCTCCTACGAGGTCCTCGAAGTTCGCTGGACCTAAGCGGTCGGCTGTGAACGTCGCCGATGTCGAGGTGATCGCACCGAACTTCAAGCGCCGCCTGTCCGGCGTGACCTCGACGATCGCCGCTCTGGTGCCACTGCAAGCCGAGACACTCGGCATCGCAACGCTTGGCCCCGGCCTGCCGGCCGGATTTCCAAAGCTCGGTATCCTCGATCTTTTCCAGCTCTGGCGACGGCCGCGCAAGCGGCCGTTTCGCATCTTTCATGCCCGGCGCAATGTCGAGATGCTGGCCGGCCTCGTCCTGCGGGATTTTCTGCGCATGCCGATGCGCTTGGTCTTCACCTCCGCCGCCCAGCGCCATCACACGGGCTGGACGACGTTCCTGATCGGCCGGATGGACACGGTCATTGCGACCAGCAGCCGCTCCGCCGCCTATCTCGACGTCCCCACGACGATCGTGCTGCACGGCATCGCGCTCGAACGTTTCGCGCCCGACGGAGCACTGCCCGAAGGGCCGATCGCCGAGCGGCTCCGCGACGTCAAAATCGTTGGCTGTTCCGGTCGCATCCGGCATCAAAAGGGCACCGACGTCTTCGTCGACGCCATGCTCGATCTCCTTCCCCGTCATGCCGAATGGTCGGCGGTCATCACCGGGCGCACGACGGCGGAGCACACCGGATTCGAAACCGAGCTCAAATCGAAGATAGGAGCTGCTGGATTGTCCGATCGCATCCTCTTCACCGGCGAAGTCGACGACATAGCGCCGTGGTTTCGGCGCTTCGATCTCTATGTGGCGCCGCCGCGCAACGAGGGGTTCGGCCTGACCCCGCTGGAGGCGATGGCGGCCCGCACCGCCGTCGTTGCCTCGGATGCCGGCGCCTTTCGCGACCTTATCGTCGAGGGAGAAACCGGACGAATTGTTCCTATCGGCGACGCAGCGGCGCTTGTGGCCGCGATCGAGCCCTATCTGTATGACGAGGTGCTGCGCCAGAGCACCGCGGACGCAGCGCTTCAGGACGTCCGCAATCGCTTTCCGCTGGCCCGCGAGGCGGCGCAGATCGGCGCCGTTTACGAGCGGCTTTGGTCGGGTGCGGAGCCGACCTCAAAAGACGGGTCCGCAACGCCGCGATAGGCCGGTCCGGAGAGGATGTCCTCCATGACGACTTCGGTCTTGCGATAACGCCGACCGACCGGCCGCATGGCATGATCGCCCGAAAGCCTGAGCTGCGTCGCCAGGCGGCGTCGATGGAACGGCAAAGTCTCGAACGAGATCTGCAAGCGATTGCGTGGAACCTGGATCGAACTTGCCGCCGAAATCGGCGTCGCATGACCACGCGCGGCGATGATGTGGAGCTGCATTGCGAGCGCCGGTTCGATCTGGAAGGAACGCAAGGCCCGCAGACCGTGCAGAAATGCGTCGGCCGGTGCGGCCCCGTGAGCGGATCGGGCCAGCAGCTTTTTCGCGCCGTCAGGCCACAAGACGTAGGCGCCCGAACCCGATTTGTCGCGATAAACGCGGACAAGCGCGGCGCCAAACGCGATCGGCGTCGATCCGCGCGCAACGAACCGGCGACGATCGCAGCTTTCCAGATTGACGAATTCGACGCCGCCAAAATCGACGCTGCCGACATTGGCGATGACCGGCAGAAGCTCCATGAAGCGGCGGGACAAAGCGACGTCGTCCTCAAGGACGATCAGCGGCGCCGAGCCGCCAGCGACGCGGCGCCACAGCGCCTCGTGGGACAGAAAACAGGCAAGCTCCGGCCTGGTCAGTGGCCGCTCCCAGGCCCTTCCCCGCTCGGCCATCTCCGCGTCCGAAAGCGCGCCGGCTTCGACGGCGGCAAAACGCTCCAGCCGCAGTCCCAGCGCCTTCGCCTGATCCTCCATGAATCGGCGGCGCTCGCTCGCCCGGTCGAGATTGATGAAAACGGCGTCCAAAGGTTGGCTCGGTCTCTTGTCGCGCGGTGTTTCGGGTCAGTCGCTCCAGACCGACGGGAAGAACAGGATGATCACCGTCACCAGTTCAAGCCGCCCGAGCAGCATGACCAGCGACAGCACCCACAGCGCGCCGTCGGGGAGCGAGGCGAAGTTGCCCGCAGGGCCGATGATCTGGCCGAAGCCCGGGCCGACATTGGCAAGCGCCGTCAGCGTGCCGGAGAACGCGGTGATCAGGTCGAGGCTGAACATGGTCAGGACGACCGTCCCCATCAACAAAGTGCCGAAGAACAGGAAGAAGAAGATCGTCACCGTCCGCAGCGTGTCCTGGGAGATGTCGTCGTTGCCGTATTTCAGCCGGACGATCGAATGGGGTCGCACGAGCCGGCGGAAGCTGCCCTGGACGACCCTGTACAGAATGACCAGCCGATTGGCCTTGATGCCACCCGCCGTCGAACCGGCGCAGCCACCGAGGAAGCTTGCCAGGAAGAAGATGCCGATCGCGGCGTTCGACCACAGCGTATAGTCCTCCGACGCATATCCCGTGGTGGTGATCACCGAAACGAGGTTGAAGCTCGACGAGATCAACGCTTCGCCGAAGGGCGTGTCGTTGACCACCCGTCGGGTGATGGCGATGGCAAGGCTGAGGACGATGCAGATCACGATGAACACCAGGATCTGTGGGTCCTTCCACAGCTGGAACCGGCGCGGCAGGAAGGCGCGAATATAGACGACGAAGGGCAGCGCCGCGAGCACCATGAAGACCGTCGAGGCGACCAGCAGCCGGTTGTCGTCGAAATAGCCCATCGAGGCGTCATGGGTGGAATAGCCGCCCGTCGCCAGCGTCGTCATGGCGTGGTTGATCGCGTCGAAGAAGCTCATTCCCAGCGCCGTGTAGGCGATCGTGCACAAAAGCGTCAGCGCGACATAGGCGGCGACGAGGCCGCCTGTCAGCTGGTTGATCCGCGGCAGCACCTTGTCCGACTTGTCGGAACTTTCCATGTGGAACAGAGTCAGGCCGCCGGCCCGCAGCGACGGCAGGATCAAGAGCACCATGCCGATGATGCCCACGCCGCCCAGCCATTGCAGCAGCGAGCGCCACATCAAAAGGCCGCGCGGCAACGCATCGAGACCCGAGATCACCGTCGAACCCGTGGTCGTCAGCCCCGACATCGCCTCGAAGCAGGCGCCGGCGAAGCTCACGTTGACCGAGGACACATAGATCGGAAGCGCACCGACGGCGGTCGCGAAGCACCAGACGGTCGTCACCAGCAGGAAGCCGAGTCGCTGGGTGAATTTCGGCCGCTCGCCGCGGGTTGCGGCCGCAATGAGCAGGCTGATCATGCCGACGAGGAAAGCGCAGCCGATGAAGACGCGCCAGTCGTCATTGCCGTCGGACAGATCGACGAGAGCCGGAACCAGCATCGCCGCGGCAAGGCCGAGCCCGAAATTCGACGTCACATAGGCAATGGACTGGAAAATGGATCGGCTCCGCGGATCGCTTCGGTCCCGCCACAATGGGGTGTGGCGTGACGGTCGAAGCTCTATCGCGGGGGCTGCCCCTCGTCCATCGCGCGGGCTCCTTCCGGCAACGCGCTGCAGACAACCGTCCGCCCGGTGTTGCAGCGCTGCATCCCGACGCCTATTGAACGGAGCATCATGACGTGTGGGAAGCGAGGATGCTTCGCCGCGCGGGGGCACTTGAACGAGCGATCGCGCACCGCCATCTGCCGGGACGCTGATCGAGCGAGGCTTTGAAGATGACCGAGACCCATACGAGCCCGGCTGCGGGCAACGGTAACGCGAACCTTCGCCATGCCGAAGTCCTGATAGTCGGATCGGGTCCGGCCGGCTACACCGCGGCGATCTACGCGGCACGCGCGATGATGAAGCCGCTGCTCGTCGCCGGCCTGCAGGAAGGCGGCCAGCTGACCATCACGACCGACGTCGAGAACTACCCGGGCTACGCAGATCCGGTGCAGGGTCCGTGGATGATGGAGCAGATGAAAGCGCAAGCCCTGAATGTCGGCACCGAAATGGCGAGCGACCTCATCGTCTCGGCCGATCTGTCCGTGCGCCCGTTCCGGCTGGTCGGCGATTCCGGCACCGTCTACACCTGCGACGCGCTGATCGTCGCCACCGGCGCCCAGGCCAAATGGCTGGGCCTGCCGAGCGAGGACACATTCCAGGGCTTCGGCGTCTCGGCCTGCGCGACCTGCGACGGTTTCTTCTATCGCGGCAAGGACGTGGTGGTCGTCGGCGGCGGCAACACCGCGGTCGAGGAAGCGCTGTATCTGTCGAACATCGCCAGTCATGTCACGCTCGTCCATCGCCGCGACGAGTTGCGCGCCGAGCGCATCCTGCAAAACCGGTTGTTCGCGGCCAAAAACATCGACGTCGTCTGGAACAGCGCCGTCGAAGAGATCACCGGCGTGGAAAAGCCGATGAAGTCGGTCGAGGGCGTGAAGCTGAAGAATGTCGAGAGCGGCGAGATCACCGAACACAAGACCCACGGCGTTTTCGTCGCCATCGGCCATGCGCCGGCGGTCGAGCTGTTCGTCGGCCAGTTGAAGCAGAAGCCGTCGGGCTATCTGTGGGTCGAGCCGGGCTCGACGCGCACCTCGGTGCCGGGTGTCTTCGCCGCCGGCGACGTTGCCGACGACGTCTATCGCCAGGCGGTCACGGCGGCGGGCCTCGGCTGCATGGCGGCGCTGGAGGCGGAAAAATGGCTGGCAGCGCGTCAGCTCGATGCAGAGCCGGCACGCGAAGCGGCCGAGTAAGCGTAAAACAGGGCGAGCCGTCGGCGCTCTCCATGTCATCGAGGAAGGTCGGCCTTCGGCGCCCTTCCTTTTTCGTCAAGAGTGGCGGGCCGTCGGCTCGCCGGGCATCAGGCCGTTCGGGATACACGACCCATGGCGCTCGACTGGGACAAGCTCCGCATCTTCCACGCCGCCGCCGAGGCCGGCTCGTTCACCCATGCGGCGGACGCGTTGAACCTTTCGCAGTCGGCGATCTCGCGCCAGGTCGCAGCGCTTGAACAGGAAGTCGGCACGCCGCTCTTCCACCGCCATGCCCGCGGCCTGGTCCTGTCCGAACAGGGCGAGCTCCTCTTCCAGACGGCGAGCGAGGTGCTCAAGCGCCTCGAACAGGTTCGCGTCCAGCTGACGGAAACCCGCGAGAAGCCGACCGGCAAACTACGCGTGACGACGACGGTCGGCCTCGGCTCCGGCTGGCTGACCGAGCGCTCGAAGGAATTTCTCGAACTCTACCCCGAACTCGAACTTCAGCTGGTGTTCGACAACGAAGAGATCGACCTCACCATGCGCAAGGCGGACTGCGCGATCCGCCTGCGCCAGCCGCAGCAGCCCGATCTGATCCAGCGGCGGTTGTTCACCGTGCATCTTCACGTCTACGCCTCGCCCTCGTATCTTCAGCGCTTCGGCACGCCCGAGACGATCGAGGCGCTCGACGACCACCGCATCATCACCTTCGGCGAGCCGGCCCCGAACTATCTGCGCAATCTCAACACGCTGGAAACGGTGGGCCTGCCCGAGGGGCGCAGCCGCAGCCCGGTGCTGCAGATCAACAATCTCATCGCCATCCGCTCTGCCATCGAAAGCGGTATCGGTCTGGCGCTCCTGCCCGACTACATGATCGACAAGCGCGCCAAGCTGGTGCAGGTGCTGCCGGAGATGGAAATGCCCACCTTCGACACGTATCTCTGCTATCCCGAGCAGATGCGGAACGCCGCCAAGCTGAAGGTCTTTCGTGATTTTCTGATTTCGAAAGCACGGACCTGGGCGTTCTGATCCGGTGGTTGCACCGCAGGTCGAGGTCAGCCCCTTTATTTATTACCTGCAGCGACTCGGCGAAATTATTTTTCAATCGATATCTTGACTGCTTGGACACTGTATCCGGGCCTTCCATCGGTTGCTCGATAGCATTCGCATCGTCGATGTCATCACCATGATCGTTGACCAGATGGTTTGCCAGCCGCCATCAGTTCCGCCAGATCGAGCTTAAAGGCGTTCGAACCCGGCGACGCCCGGATCAATCAGCCGACCCGGCTACACCCGGCCGAGATATCACCGTGGCGCGCCGCGACCATCTCGGTCACCCGCTCGAGCGGCATCGGCTTGGCGTAGTGGTAGCCCTGCACCTCGTCAACGCCCTCGAGGCGGGCGAAGATTGCCTGCGCCTCGGTCTCGATGCCTTCCAGCACCGTCTCCATCTTCAGGGTCGAAGCCAGGTGTACGATGGTGCGCACGATCGCAGCGCCTTCTTCGTTATCCACCCCGTCGGTGAAGGATTTGTCGATCTTCAGCTTGTCGAACCGGAAACGTCGCAGGCTGTTGAGGCTCGAAAAGCCGGTGCCGAAATCGTCCATGACGATCTTCGCGCCGATCGCCCGCAATTGGGCAATGTTCGCCAGCACCCGCGGGGTTGGCTCAAGCAGCACCGATTCGGTGATTTCCAGATCGAGTCGTGCCGGATCGAGGCCCGTCTCGTCGATCACCGATCGCACGAGATTCGGCAGGTTCTCGTCCGAGAACTGGATCGGCGACAGATTGACGGCAACGCCGATCGAGGCCGGCCAGCCGGTCGCAGCGCGGCACGCCTGCAAGAGTGCCCATTCGCCGAGACGTACGATCAAACCGGAACTTTCGGCGACAGGAATGAACTCGGCCGGGGAAAGGCGCCCACGCTCGGGATGATCCCAGCGCATCAGGGTTTCGAAGCTGCCGATCTCGCCGGTGCGGGTCGAGTGGATCGGCTGATAATGCAGCTCGAAACCGTTACGATCGATCGCGCTGCGCATGTCGTCGACCAATTGCGAGTTCGCATCGCGAGCCAGTTGCATATCGGCGGTATAATGACGATAGGCGCTGCCCCCCTCGCCCTTCGCCCGATAGAGCGCTAGGTCGGCCGCGCGCAGGACGTCGGACCAAGTGTTGCCGTCGTAGCCGACGCGGGCGATTCCGATACTGACCTCTTGCGACAGCCGACGCTTCTCGAAGATCACCGGCTTTTCGATGGCCGCGATCAGCGCAGCGGCAAAGGCGCTCGGATCCTCGTTTTCCGGCGGGAAGCGCAGCAGAAGAAATTCGTCGCCGCCCAGTCGCACCGGAATGTCGTTGCCGGTACACAAAGCCTGCAGGCGCGCTCCAACTTTCGTCAAGACGACGTCGCCGGCGCGATGCCCGAGCGTATCGTTGATGTGCTTGAACTTGTCGAGATCGAGCATGTAGCAACGCACGTTCCGACTTTGCCAGACGCGGCTGGCGATTCCCTCCTCCAGTCGCATCGTCAGATAGCTGCGATTGTAAAGTCCGGTCACGACGTCCCGGTGGGCCTGCTCGCGCGTTCGCTTCTCGCTCTGCTGCATCTGCACAAGCCGCTCGTCGGCTTCGCGACGTTTCCGGCCCAGCTCGAGAAAGACGCGCCCCACGATGAAGGGCGAGGACAGGGCGATCAAATGCATTGCCGTAGACGAGAACGTCGCCGCCATCCCCGCGTCGAGACCCCGCCAATAGCGAAACTGCATATCGACGAGGAAACCGCTCGCCGAGAACAGCATGCCGAGCCCGGCACCGACGGCAAGATAACTTCGTTCGACCCGGCTCAAGTGAAAATTATTGGCCGATTGGAAGATGACCACTGCCGCACGTCTCCACCACGCTGCGCCGGATTCCCATTCACCGGTTCCGCCCTGAGCTCGTTGCCGTGCGTCCACCGGGGAGAACGAATCAACGGGCCAAAAATTTGGATCAAGATAGGCACATGAGAATTACAAGGCGGTTAAGGCGCCCCTCGCAAGCGACCAAAACCCGGCTAGATGATGCGACATGGCTGAAAACCTGCACCCCACTATTGCCGCCATCGGCGATATCCATGGCGAAGCCGATCTCCTGAGGACGACATTGAAGGGATTGGCCGGCCTTGAAAGACGATCGGGCGTGTCGCTTCTCGTTTACTTCCTCGGCGACATCGTCGATCGCGGTCCCGACAGCTGTCTCGCGCTGGATATCGTCCTCGAAACGATCGCCGCCCGGCCGGGCTCGATTCTGTTCCTCGGCAATCACGAGGACTGGCTGCTGCGCTTTCTGATCGGCGATCTATCCGACGGGGATTTCGCCAATTGGCTCGATCAGGGCGGCGCCGAAACGCTTCAGTCCTATGGGCTGCGAGGCCGACAGGCTCCGGACGAAGCGCGCGCGGCGATCCTCGACGCCCACCCCGATCACCTTCGCCTGCTTCAATCTGCAAGCATCATGGAAACCGCGGGGCGGTTTGCGTTCGCCCATGCCGGCGTCGATCCGGCCCGGCACTTCGACCGGCAGGACCGCGAGGACTGCCTCTGGATCCGCGGTCCGTTTCACCGGCATGTCGGGTATCTGGAAAAAATCGTCGTGCACGGGCACCAGCCGCAGAAGGGTGGCTTGCCCGTCGTGACCGAAAACCGCATCTCGATGGACACGGGGGCTGTCTTTACCGGACGGCTCTCGACGGTCCTCATCGAACCGGACAGCGGCGTTCTGAGGTTCTATCAAGCGCTGGTGGACGGGACATTCGAGCAGATCGCCCCCCAATCGCTCGATCGCGGTCTGGGCACGGCAATCGATGTCGCCAGCGTGGACAAAGGCCAATTGTCTTCGGGCGTTTGAAATTCGGGCCTTTGAAAAGTGGAACGCCGGGCGTAGCGGACAACCAATCCGACGCCCGGCGTGCCCGGTTTGAAGCGTTACATCGCGGCCTTGTCGGCGATGCTCTTCAGACCGCCTTCGTAAACGCCGGCGATCGCCGCTTCCGCATCCGCGTCGCTGGCGCCCTTGGCGTCGAACTTGCCGGTCCAGGTCAATTGCGACCCGTCACCCTTCGGCGCGACGCTGATGGTCGAAACATAATTCTGGACCGGGAGCGGGCCGGACAAGATCCTGTAGGTGTACTTCATCGCCGCATCGTCGCGAGATTCAAGCTCTTCGACGATCGTACCGCCGCCACCGGCGAGGGTCAGTGCGCGCTGCTGCTTGCCGTCGACGTCCTTTTCTTTGCACTTCTCGACAGCTGGATGCCAATCGGCAATGGCGCAGAATTCGCCGACGGTGGTCCAGGCGGCTTCGGGCTTGGCGGTCGTATCGGCGGTCTTCGTGACGTCCAGCGCGAAGGCCGGCGCACTCGTCACAATCGCCGCGGCGACCAGGCTTGGTCCGATGAGTTTCATGAAAGTCTTCCTCCACGGGCGGGACGGCTTCGTCCCTCTCCCTCATTGTCTTCGGCGCCCACGCACAAACTAGTGCGCGTATGACAGTTCTGGAATGCATCGAGTGAAAGGTCGGCGGCCGTCGCGAAGCGAGGCCCTGTCGCAGGCTCTAACGACAGGCAAAAAAATGGGCGGCACATGGGCCGCCCGAAATTCGGCTGGAGTATCAGGCCATGAAAAACCTGATATGCGGCAAACGCGCCGCTGGCGGGTTGGTTGCATTCGCTTTGCTGAGAGGCTGCGCTGCACAATGACGGCACGCTAAAGGCACACCGATTTCGCGACACGTCAGATACGATCGAGCCTTGTCCGCCTCGTTCATCTTAATAGCGGCAGCGGGTTTCGGGGGCGCCTGCTCCGCAAAGCGCGTTGCGATGCGCAACCATCGCCGCAGGGCGACGTTATGGCTTCGACAACCATCGCCGCTTCGGCGCCGTCTCCTCTGTGGAACTGCGTCCTTGAAGGCACCTTATCCGCGGCGAAGCGACCCGAACCGGCCGAGCGATGGCCGCAGGACGCATTACCGCATCATCCGTTCGCAGGAGTTCTCCTTCATGTTTCGCGACAAGTCATCGGTCTACGACAATATTTCGAACACGCTCAGCGATATCGGCGACCGCATCGTGGACCTGGAAGAACGCGCCGTGGCGCGGCTCGACCCGCGCCCCTCGCGCGCCGAGCGTCTTCGGCATTCCTTGGCCCGTGCCCTGCCGTTCTATGACGAGCCGACCGGCGTCGCGCGTTATCTGCCGGACTTCCTGACAGGCTGGTCGGTGCCTTCGCGCTCCGACGCGCGCCGCCATATCCGTTCGTTGCGCGACAGCGCCGAAGACGGCGCCGACTCGGCGCGCGGCTACTTCTCGTCGGCTCGCGACTACGTCGGCGACCATCTTCCGACCCGCCGCGCGATGAAACGTCGGGCCGATCGCCTGCGTGGTGACGACAGCGGCATGAACTCGGCCCTTGTCGGTCTGCTTGTCGTCGGCGGCGCGATCGCAGCAGTGGGTGCGGCCTATTACATCACCAAGAAGGTGCAGGAGCATTCCGAAGAGCCGGACTACGATGTGGTACGCGCCGACGGCGAAATCGAAATCCGCGACTACGACGCGATGATCGTCGCCGAGACGATCAAGAGCGGCTATCATGAAAAGGCCCGCCGCATGGGCTTCGAGACGTTGGCCGACTACATCTTCGCGCGCAGCCGCTCGGGCAAGAAGATCGCGATGACGACACCGGTCTTGCAGCAACTTGCCGATGGCGGCGGTCGAACCAAGGGCTGGGCGGTGCGCTTCGTCATGCCGAAGAAGTTCACCCGCGCCAGCCTGCCCGAGCCAACCTCCAACGACGTGTCGCTTAAGGACGTTTCGGCTCGCCGTATCGCTTCGATTCGCTTCCCGGGCAATTTCAACGCGACGCTCGCTTCGAAGCACCTGATGAGCCTTTACAACTATCTGGCCGACAATGATCTGAAGCAGAAGGGCGATCCGGAATACGCGTTCTACAATCCACCCTGGACCCCCGGATTCATGAAGCGCAACGAGATCCTCATCGAGATCGAGCGCTGAGTCAGCCTGCAGACGATGCCATACATGATGCCCGCGGCTTGAGCCGCGGGCATTTTCGTTTCAGCAGCGTGTTGGAGCGGCCATTTCCGACATGCTCCTGCCGAGCAGCGGCTCCTGCAAGGGAGATTTGCAGGCACACGGCGCAAAATGGCATTGTGCCATCCTCGATCCAAGCAACTTGATCAAGTTGAGACAAGTTTTATGCAAACTCCACTGATTAACCAGCGCCGTCACGAAATCTGTATTTTCGTTCATCCCGAGATTGCCAAAGATCGCATCCGGCACCATTGTTACCCACCGGAAGATATCACGACAGACGGAGCAAGCACGGCAATGAAGCATTTGATCGCGATTTTGACCGCAGGCAGCAGTCTTGCCTTCGCCGTCGCGCCGAGTTTCGCAGGCCAGGGCCGCGCCATCGCCTGCTACGAGCCGGTACACCACCCGGGCGAGGTCGCGACCGTCGAAGAGACGGTGCTCGTGCGCCCCGCCTCGACCATCTACGACACCATTCCTGCACGCACTGGCACCGAGACCCGCCGCGTGCTCGTCTCGCCGGAGCAAGTCGTGCGCAACGTCATTGCGGCCGAGTATCTCGCTGTCGAAGAGCGCGTGCTCGTCCGCCCGGCGACGACCGTTTACCTTCGTGCCGAGCCACGTTATCGCTCTGTCGCTGAGACGGTCGAGGTGTCGCCAGCCCATGAGACCTGGCAATGGAAAATCATTCACGGCAAGCGCGTCTATTGCCGGGTTCTCGTTCCGGCCCGCTTTGCGTCCCGGCATCGCAGCGTGCTGGTCAATCCGGGCGAGACCTACGCCCAGCACGTACCGGCCGATTATGCGACGCAGGTGCGTAACGTGCTCGTCACGCCGCAATCCTACTCCGAACACGTGATCCCGGCACGCTACGAGACAATAACCGAAGAGATTGTCCTCGAACCGGCCCGCCGCGTTGCGCGCGAAATTCCGGCCCAGTACACGACACGCTATCGCGACGTGACGACCCGCCCGGCCGAAAACAGCTGGCGTCAGGTGCATTTGCGCAATTCGTGCTGATCGCGGGCCGTCCCGTCGAACGAATAAAGAGGCCGATGCGGGCGCCCGCATCGGCCTTTGGTCTGTTCGGTCCATAGCCTGGATGGGGCGGATCCCCCCTTGCCTTACGTCCTGATGACGTAATGCTTCTTCGTCGGCTCCACGACCTTCCATCGGCCCTTGAAACCGGGCCGAATGACGAAACTGTCGCCGGCGACGAGCTTGACCGGTTCGCCGCCATCCTCGGTCAGCACCGAGACGCCTTCCAGAATGTGCAAGAACTCCCACTCGGTGTACTCGATCTCCCATTCGCCGGCCGTCGATTCCCATATTCCGGCATAAAGCCCGTTCCCGTCATCCTCGAAGTTCCAGGTCTTGTTCGCCGGCCGGCCACTCTTGATCTTCTCCCTATCGGGCGCGCCGAGTTCGACCTCGACCTTGTCCTTGTCAAAAACCAGAAAATGATCGGTCATGCAGTCGTCCTTCGCCTGTAAATGCAAGCGATCGCGCGATTTGACTTGCCGATCGATCGGGCAGGAATGCTGCAGCGCCGCAGACGTTCCACCGCCTGCGCGTGGCGCCCGAGCGGAACCGCGGCCGACGACGACATCCGCGGCGTCCCTTCTCGCCGCTGTCCCGGCTTCGTCTCAGATCTTGGCGAGCGCCTGGTCGAGATCCGCGATGATATCCTCTACCGTCTCGATACCGATCGACAGGCGCACCACGTCGGGGCCGGCGCCGGCGGCGATCTTCTGCTCGTCGGCGAGTTGCTTGTGGGTAGTCGAGGCCGGGTGGATGACCAGCGTGCGGGTGTCGCCGATATTGGCGAGATGCGAGATCAGTTCCAGCGCCTCGACGAAGGTGACGCCCGCGTCGAAGCCGCCCTTCAGGCCGAAGGTAAAGACCGCGCCCGCGCCCTTCGGAGAATATTTCTGCATGAGGCCGTTGTGCGAGTCGTCGGGCAGGCCCGAATAGGAGACCCAGGAAACCTTGTCGTGCCCCTTGAGGTGCTCGGCGACCTTCAGCGCGTTGTCGCAATGGCGCTGCATGCGCAGGGCCAGGGTCTCCATGCCTGTGAGGATCATGAAGGCGTTGAAGGGCGAGATCGCCGCGCCGAGATCGCGCAGGCCGAGCACCCGGCAGGCAATGGCGAAGGCGAAATTGCCGAAGGTCTCGTGCAGGACGAGGCCGTTGTATTCCGGCCGCGGCTTCGACAGCATCGGATAGTTCTCGGTGGCCGACCAGTCGAAGGTGCCGCCGTCGACGATGGCGCCGCCCATCGAATTGCCGTGGCCGCCCATGAACTTGGTCAGCGAATGGACGACGATGTCGGCCCCATGCTCCAGCGGGCGGCACAGATACGGCGTCGCCATGGTGTTGTCGACGATCAATGGGATGCCGTGTTTCTGGGCAATTTTGGCAATAGCGGCGATATCGACAACAATGCCGCCTGGATTGGCAATCGATTCGATGAAGATCGCCCGCGTCTTGTCGGTGATCGCCGCCTCGAATGACGAAACGTCGCTGGTGTCGGCCCATTTGACCCGCCAGTCGAAGGACTGGAAGGCGTGTCCGAACTGGTTGATCGAGCCGCCATAGAGTTTTTTGGCCGCGACGAACTCGTCGCCCGGCTGCATCAGCGCCTGGAAGATGATCAGTTGCGCGGCATGTCCCGAAGCCACCGCAAGCCCGGCCGTGCCGCCTTCGAGCGCGGCGACCTTTTCCTCCAGCACCGCCTGGGTCGGGTTCATGATGCGGGTGTAGATGTTGCCGAACTGCTGGAGCCCGAACAGCGAGGCGGCATGATCGACGCTGTCGAAGACGAAGGACGTCGTCTGGTAGATCGGCGTCGTGCGGGCACCGGTCGTGGGATCGGGGGCCGCGCCCGCATGGATCGACAAGGTTTCGAAACCGGCCTGGCTCATGTGATCGTCCTTCCGCTGATTGCCGCGGTCGCAGAGGCCGCGGTCTCATATCCAATGAAGCCGGCTCCTGCACCGGCGCACAAACGCTAGCACGTCGCAGCGGCCCTTTCGAGAAACGGGCATTCTCCCGAACCGGTCCGCGGCGATGCGCCGATTTTCAAATCGAGCACGCGGGGAAACGGATGAGGCGTGTGCAACGGTTTGCAAACCGTCCCGGCGCCCCACATTCGCCGAACGCCACTCCGGCAACAGCACATGCCACCGACCGAACGAGGACCACCATGCCAAGCCCCGAGGGAAAAGTCCGTTACGCCGTTGTCGGTGCCGGCTGGATTTCGCAGGGCGCCTTCATGCCCGGCGTCGGCCAGACAACCAACTCGGAGCTCGCCGCCGTCGTCACCTCCGATCCGGGCAAGATCGAGGGCCTCGGCGAACTCTACGGCATCAAGGGCTATGCCTATGAAGAATACGACATGCTCCTGACGAGCGGTACGATCGACGCCGTCTACATCGCGACGCCGAATTTTCGCCACCGCGAGTTCGCCGAACCGGCGCTCGACGCGGGCATCCACGTGCTTCTCGAAAAACCGATGGCGGCAAGTCTGGAGGATGCCGAGGCGATCGAGGCGGCGGCCAAGGCATCGAAGGCCAAGCTGATGGTCGCCTATCGCCTGCATTGCGAGCCCGGCACGATCGCCGTCGTCGAAAAGGTCCGCAAGGGTGAGATCGGCACGCCGCGTTTCTTCACCGCGACCTTCTCGCAAACGGTCAAAATGTCGAACCATCGCGCCACCAGCGGCTATTGGGCCGGCCCCGTGCCCGACATGGGGACCTATCCGATCAATGCCGTGCGCAATCTCTTCGAGGCCGAGCCCATCTCGGTCATGGCCTTCGGCTCGCGCACCGATCGCGACATGGGCTGCGAGGACACTGTCTCGGTCATCATGACGTTCACCGAGGGCCGGCAGGCGAGTTTCACCCTCTCCTACTCGGCCGATTCGATCGATCGCTTCCACCTCGTCGGCACCGAGGGGATCATCGAGGCCAGGCCTGCCTTCGGCTTCGGCGAAGGGCTGTCGATCGACCACCGACTGATGAAGGACGGCGATGTGACGGAACACGAATTTCCCGTCGTCGACCATTTCGGCGGCGAGACCCAGTATTTCTCGGATTGCATCCTGGAAGAACGCGACCCGGAGCCCGACGGCGAGGAAGGCGTGATGGATATGATAATCCTCGCCGCCATCGAGCGCGCCCTGGAAACCGGCCTGCCCCAGGAGCTGATGCCCCGCTCGCGCCAGCGCCACATCAGCAGCGACCAGAAGCGCGAACTGAAACTCGCCAACGTGCCGGAGTTCGTGAACACCGAAGTCCCGATGGAGTAGCAAACCGACAGCTTAGCGGCCGCGCTATCGTCTGCCGCCCGGCCTGAGCCCAAAGCTCTGCACCCCCGTCCCGATCGTTCGCTTCTTCGAGGACAGCGTGCGCGAATTGACACCGGTCCAGCTGATCTCACCTGAGAGACGGCCGTACTCGATCTTCGGGCAGCGGTTCATGATCACCGTCAGGCCGGCGACCTCGGCCCTTGCGGCGGCCTCGTCATGGCGCACGCCGAGCTGCATCCAGATGATCTTCGGCTTCGGATCGAGCGCGAGAGCCACATCGACGATGCCGGGGACGGCCTCGGCGCCGCGAAAGATGTCGACCATATCGATGGGCTCGGGAACGCTGGCGAGATCGGCGTAGCAGCGCTGGCCGAGAAGCTCCGTGCCGGCCAGGCCCGGATTGACCGGTATCACCCGGTAGCCCTTGGCCAGCAGATATTTCAGCACGAAGTAGCTCGGCCGAATGGTGTTGGCGCTGGCGCCGACCATGGCGACCGTCTTGACGTCATCGAGAATGCCGCGAACCAGCGCGTCGTCATAGACGAGTGGCGCCGAGACTGCTGGGGTTGGCGCCGTCATTCTCCCGTCCATTCGGGCTTGCGCTTCTGAAGGAAGGCGCCGATGCCCTCCTCGGCATCCCTCGCCAGCATGTTCTCGGTCATGACACCGGCGGTATAGGCGTAGGCGTCCGACAGGCCCATCTCGGCCTGCTCGTAGAAGGCCTCCTTGCCGATCCTGACGGTCAGGGGCGATTTCGACGCGATCGTGGTCGCGTATTTACCGACGATGGTGCCGAGATATTCCGGCGGCACGACGCGGTTGATCAAGCCGTATTCGCGGGCCGAACGAGCGTCGATCGGCTCGCCGGTGAGCAGCATTTCCATCGCGTGCTTGCGCGACAGGTTGCGCGACAGCGCGACCATCGGCGTCGAGCAGAACAGGCCGATATTGACCCCCGGCGTGCAGAACTGCGCCTCTTCCGACGCGATGGCGAGATCGCAGGATGCGACGAGCTGACAGCCGGCGGCCGTCGCAAGACCGTTGACCTCGGCGATCACCGGATTGCGGTGGCGCACGATGGCCTGCATCAGCGCGGAGCACTTCTCCATCGTTGCCAGGAAGAAGGCCCGGCCGCGGTCCTCGTCGCTGCGCCGCGCGGTGAGCTCCTTCAGGTCGTGTCCGGCGCAGAACACCTTGCCGGTCGCGGCCAGCACCACGACACGGTTGCTTTCGTCCGCGGCCGCTTCGGCCAGAGCCTCGATCAGCGCATCCATCATCGCCATCGACAAGGTATTGGCCGGCGGGCTCGACAGGACGATGCGGGTAATGCCCGGCGCCGTCTGCACGTCGATCGGATGGGGGCGGGTCTCGCCGATTTCGAGAATGTCTGCCATCGAGATCACTATCGCTCAGATTGGGGTGGTCCGCGTCCGGGTGCTATTATTGGACCCGGTCACGGAAATGCAGGGCCTGAAGCCGATCGTATGATCGATCGCACACCATAATCGGCCCGGTGGCATTTGCTCGCACACGAAGTTAGGACGGGATCGAGTTGATGTCATCCCGTCCTCGCCACGATCTTGTCCTGGAGTCTTGCTTGCAGCCGATCATGTCCGCCTCCGAACTCGATGCCTTCCTGCATTCGGATTTTCCGCAGCTCGGCGGACCGCACGGTGGCTATGCGGTCACTGCCGTCGCGCCCGGCACGGCGACGATGACGCTCCTCACCGGCGACCTGCATCTTCGGCCCGGCGGCACGGTGTCGGGGCCAACGCTGTTCGCGCTCGCGGATGTCGCGGCCTATGTGGCGATCCTTGCCCACATCGGACCGGTGGCGCTGGCCGTCACGACGAACCTGTCCATCAATTTCCTGCGCAAGCCGAAGTCGGGAACGCTAGCTGGTCGCGCGCAAATCCTGAAACTCGGCAAGCGCCTGGCCGTCGTCGAGATTTCGATCGCGCCGGCAGCAGCGCTTCGGGATGACGGCACGTTGCCGGACGACGACATCGTCGCCCATGCTGTCGCGACCTATTCGATCCCTCCGCGCTGAGCGTGAAGATTTATGCGGTATTCGGATACCGTTACCGCTTAATCCCTTGCTCATCAGGCGATTGGCAGTCGCGCGCGGCGACAGCTTGGCGTTGACACATGGCCGACGCCTCCGTATGAAGCGCCCACGAGAGCGGCCTTGACGGGCCGCGCTTTTTTATGACGGACGGCTTCCAAATGGGCCCTCCGAACGATCGCACCCAAGCCGAACGCATCTTGCCCAGAGCAAGTTGGCCGAACGCGAACAGGCCGATCGCAAACACCAAGGGTAACCCATGAAGACCTTCTCGCAGAAGTCCGAGACGGTGGAGAAGAAGTGGATTCTGATCGACGCCGAAGGGCTGGTCGTCGGCCGCCTCGCCTCGATCGTCGCGCTTCGCCTTCGCGGCAAGCACAAACCCACCTTCACCCCGCATGTCGACGATGGTGACAACATCATCATCGTCAACGCCGAAAAGATCGTTTTGACCGGCAAGAAGTACGAGAACAAGACGTACTACTGGCACACCGGTTATGCCGGCGGCATCAAGGAGCGCAAGGCGCGCCACATCCTCGAGGGCCGCTTTCCCGAGCGCGTCGTCGAAAAGGCGATCGAGCGCATGCTGCCGCGCGGCCCGCTCGGCCGTCGCCAGCTGAAGAACCTGCGCGTCTACGCCGGCACCGAACATCCGCATGTCGCACAGAATCCCGAGACGCTCGACGTCGCGGCGATGAACTCCAAGAACACGAGGGCCGCATAATGTCCCAGCTCTCTTCTCTCGAAGACCTCGGCAGCACCGAAGCCGCCGGCCAGCCGGAAGCACCGGTCTACGTGCAGAAGCTCGACCAGCATGGTCGTGCCTATGCCACCGGCAAGCGCAAGGATGCGGTTGCCCGCGTCTGGGTGAAGCCGGGCACCGGCAAGATCACCATCAACGAGCGTGATTTCTCGGCCTATTTCGCCCGTCCCGTTCTGCAGATGGTGCTGCGCCAGCCGATCGTCGCGGCCGCCCGCGACGGCCAGTTCGATGTCGTCGCAACCGTCCACGGCGGCGGTCTCTCCGGCCAGGCCGGCGCGGTGCGTCATGGTATTTCCAAGGCGCTCACATATTATGAGCCGGGCCTGCGGGCCGTCCTGAAGAAGGGCGGCTTCCTGACCCGCGACTCGCGCACCGTGGAACGCAAGAAGTACGGCCGGGCCAAGGCTCGCCGGTCCTTCCAGTTCTCCAAGCGCTAAGGTCTGCTGCCGCACCAGCGGCATCGACCGTCGAACGATCTTTGAAAGCCGTCGGGTCGACCCGTCGGCTTTCGTCGTTTCGGATGTCGATTTTTCCGGTCGAAGGTCAGCGCCGTGCCTTCGCAATTGCATCGCCGCGCACCGGCCGCTATCCCCGCCTTACGTTTCCAAGACGCGTGCGACCCCGGAGGACAGCCCATGGCAGGCGGCAAAGCGATCGACCACGGTTTCACCGCGAGCGGGGTCCTGGGTGCGGCGAGCGATCCGACCTATGCGGGCACCCTCTCCTTCATGCGCCGCAAGCTGACCAAGACGGCCGAGGCAAGCGATGTCACCGTTTGGGGTGTGCCCTTCGACGGCGCGGTCTCCAACCGCACCGGCACACGCTTCGGCCCGCAGGCCCTGCGCCGTGCCTCGGCGATCTTCGACAACGATCCGCAATATCCGTTCGCCCGCGATCTTTTCGAGGCTCTGGCCGTCGTCGACTACGGCGACTGCGCCCTCGACTATCGGCTGCCGGAGACGGCCCACGCCGCGATCCGCGCGGAGGCCGCCGCGATCCTCGATCGCACCGGCTTCCTCCTGACCCTCGGCGGCGACCATTCGATCACGTTTCCGCTGTTGCAGGCCCACGCGGAGCGATACGGCAAACTGTCGCTCGTCCAGTTCGACGCCCATCAGGACACCTGGCCGGTCGCGCAGGATGCCAATGGCGATCCGCGTGTCGATCACGGATCCTTCGTCAAGGCCGCCGTCGAGGCCGGGCTGATCGATCCGGCGACCTCCATCCAGATCGGCATCCGCACCCATGCGCCGGAGGATTGCGGCATCGAGATCCTTTTCGGCGAGGCCGTCGAGGAGATGCGCGCTGCGGCTATCGCCGAGGCGATCTACGCCCGAACCCGAGGCACCAACGTCTATCTCACCTTCGACATCGACTGCCTGGACCCGGCCTTCGCGCCGGGCACCGGCACCCCGGTCTCCGGCGGGCCGTCCAGCGCCAAGATGTTGTCGGTGCTGCGGCATCTGAAGAATTTGCAGATCGTCGGGGCCGACGTCGTGGAGATCGTGCCCTCCTACGACCATGCCGACATCACCGCCATCGCCGGATCGACGATCGCGCTCTATCTCGTCGGCCATCTGGCGGAAAAACAGGCCCGCGGCGGCGCCTGACCGCGTCGCTTCACGGATCGATTCAAGTGCTTTGCGGGGTAAATTCGCAAAAACCATTAAGCCGCTGATATGAATTTTGAATGGCGCTACCGGGGTGTTTTGATTCACACCGCGTCAGGCTCGCAAGTCGGTGATTCGCACAATCCCGTAATCGAACCCCACTCGGAAACATACTCGGACATCCAAGGCCATGGCTGTGAACATCCCCTTCATCGATCTCGCCACCCAGCGCGACCGCATTCGCGACAAGGTCGACCGGCGCATGGCCGCGGTGCTCGACCATGGCGCCTTCATCCTCGGCCCGGAAATCCGCGAGCTCGAGGCCGAGCTTTCAGCCTTCGGTCAGATGCAGCACACGCTCTCCTGCGGTTCCGGCACGGATGCACTGGCCCTGCCGCTGATGGCCTGGGGCCTGCGCACGGGCGACATCGTCTTCTGCCCGAGTTTCACCTTTGCCGCGACCGCCGAGGTCGTCGCCTGGCTCGGCGCGATCCCCTATTTCGTCGACGTCGACGAGACCACCTTCAACATGGACCCGGCCAGCCTCGAAAAGGCGATCGCCGAGGCCATGACCAAGCACGATCCGGACAGGCTGAAGGTCATCATCGCCGTCGACCTGTTCGGCCAGCCCGCCGACTATCCGGCCATTCGCAGGCTTGCCGACGACAACGGCATGAAGCTGATCTCCGACGCCGCGCAAGGCTATGGCGGCACGATCGACGGCCATCTGTCGAGCCACTGGGCAGACGTCGTCGCAACCAGCTTCTTTCCGGCCAAGCCGCTGGGGTGCTACGGCGATGGCGGTGCGGTGCAGACCAACGACGCGGCCTTCTTCGAAATCCTTGCCTCGTTGCGCGTCCACGGCCAGAATTTCGAGGACAAATACGACAATATCCGCATCGGCATGAACGGCCGCATGGACACGCTGCAGGCGGCGATCTTGCTCGAGAAACTTGCGATCTTTCCCGAAGAGATCGAGACCCGTGGCCACATCGCGGCGCGCTATCACAGCCTTCTGGAAGGAGTCGTCACCACGCAGTCGCTGCTTCGCGACGCGGTTTCGACCTGGGCGCAATACACAGTGCGCCTGCCCGCCGGCACCGACCGCGCGGCCGTCCAGACGTATCTGAAGGATCAAGGCGTTCCGACAGCGACTTATTATCCCAAGTCCCTCCATCAGCAGACGGCCTACAAGCACTTCCCGGTCGTCGGCAACGGCCTGCCGGTCTCCGACGCGCTCTCACACGACGTAATCAGCCTGCCGATGCATGCCTATCTCCCGGAGGAAACGCAGGACCACATCGTCGGCGCGCTAAAGGATGCGCTCCAACGCTGAGGCCGTCGATACGGAACGGCGCGCGAACGACGGCCAGGACGCCCGCGCCCCTTTGTCCTGTGGTCGTTTTGCGCTAGAGGACCTGGCACGAGGCGTCGTCGTCCACCCGGCTGGGCCCGACCGAATACGGGGACGAGAAGGCCAGACCCATGAGCGACAAGATCAAGATCGGCGTGCTCGGCGCCAGCGGCTATACCGGGGCCGATCTGGTGCGTCTGGCCGTGCGCCATCCGAACATGGAGATCGTCACGCTGACGGCGAACAGCCATGCCGGCAAGCCGATGCGCGCGGTCTTCAAGCATCTCGCCCATGTCGACCTGCCGGACCTCATCGCGATCGACGACGCCGACTGGAACGCGGTCGACGCGGTGTTCTGCGGCCTGCCCCACGGCACGACCCAGGCAATCACCAAGGACATCTTCGCCAACCATCCGAACACCAGGATTATTGACATGTCGGCCGATTTCCGGCTGCGCAACCCGGCCGACTACAAGGAATGGTACGGCCTCGACCACATCGCGCCCGACATCCAGAAGGAGGCCGCCTACGGCCTCACCGAGCTCAAGCGCGATGCGATCGCCAAGGCGCGACTGATCGCCTGCCCGGGCTGCTATCCGACCGCCGTCCTGATCTCGCTCGTGCCGCTGGCCAAGGCCGGCCTGATCGATGCGAGCGACATCATCATCGATGCAAAGTCCGGCGTATCGGGCGCCGGGCGAGGCCTGAAGGAGAACACTCTGTTCTGTGAGGCGGGCGAAGGTCTGTCGCCCTATTCCGTCGCCAAGCATCGGCACATGGCCGAAATCGAGCAGGAGATCGGCCTTGCCGCCGGAATAGCGGACCTCAAGGTCAACTTCACACCGCACCTCATCCCGATGAGTCGCGGCGAACTCTGCACCAGCTATGTCCGCCTTGCCGACGGACAGACGGCCGCCGATCTGCGCCAGCACCTGATCGAGACCTACCGGGCCGAGCCCTTCGTCACCGTCGCCGACGAGGACGTCCTGCCGCAGACCCAGATGGTGCGAGGCTCTAACTACGTCGTCGTCAACGTCGTCGCCGACCGCATTCCCGGCCGCGCCATCGTCATTTCGACCCTCGACAATCTGGTCAAGGGCTCGGCCGGGCAGGCCATCCAGAACTTCAATGTCGCCTACGGCATCGAGGAGACGACGGGCATCGAGCAGTTGCCGCTGTTCCCGTAAGCGGTTTCTAACGCGCCAGCGCCGGCCCTGGATATTCGCCCTTCAGTCCCCGCGCATGCAGCATAGTCGCGGCGAGCACGATGATGCCACCGGCCTGATGCATCAGGCCCCATTCGATGGGCACCGCGAGCAGCAGCGTCGTGATGCCGATGGCAGCCTGTGCCAGCACCAGAAGGAACAGGATGCCGGCGCGTCGCGCATGGCGCGTGCCCGACGCCTGGACATATGACGCCAGCGCATGCAGACCAACCACGGCAAAAAGCGCGTATGCGCCCATGCGGTGCATGAACTGCACCGTCATCACGTTCTCGAAAAAGTTGCGCCAGGCCGGCTGCATCACGAACAGCCCGTTCGGGACGATCGCTCCATCCATCAGCGGCCAGGTGTTGAAGGTGTAGCCAGCGCGCAGTCCGGCAACGAGACCGCCCATGTAGATCTGAGCGAGCGCCAGGAGAACGATCAGCCCGCCGACATAGACCGAGCCGCGCGATGGCGGCGCGTCGTGACGTTTCGGCGCGAGACCGCGTGCGACCCACACGGTCGCGGCGAAGATGATGCAGGCCATCGTCAGGTGCGTGGCGAGCCGGTACTGGCTGACCTCGGTACGCACAGACAGGCCCGAGGCGACCATCCACCAGCCGATTGCCCCCTGCAACCCGCCCAAGGCCAGAATACCGAGAAGCCTGGGCTTGAGGAAAGGCTCGATGCGTCCGCTCAGCCAGAAGAAGGCGAGCGGTATGGCGAAGACGAACCCCACGGCACGGGCGAGAAAGCGATGCGCCCACTCCCACCAATAGATCGTCTTGAAGCCGTCCAGCGTCATGCCGGCGTTCATCTGCTCATATTGCGGGATCTGCTGGTAGAGCTTGAACTCTTCCTGCCACTCGGCGGTCGACAGCGGCGGGACGACGCCATGAATCGGCTTCCATTCGGTGATCGACAGGCCGGATTCCGTCAGGCGTGTCGCGCCGCCGACCAGCACCACCGCGAAGATCAAGGCGGCGGCGCAATACAGCCAGATGCGGATCGTCCGGCGATTGCGTTCCTGCCTCGAAAGGGTCGTGTCCGACGCCGCGCGCGCCTGGTAGGATGAGATCGTCGACATGGCGGGCGATGTGCACCCAAACCGGAGCGCGATCAAGGGCGCCGTGGTCGCAGGCATGGCGGGCTGAGCGGGGTATGTGAGATCGTCGATCTCAGTTCGCGCAGGTACGGTTCCGGCAAACATGGTTCAGGACCTCGGGCGGGAGAACCGTTAGGTCGCTTGATCCGGTCGGGCACCGCGATGAACGATCGCCAGTGCCAATCGGTCCCAGCCCGAATGCGGTTTCCCTGTAGAATTCGCGCCGTTTCGGCGGCATAAGGGGCAAAATCGCGAGGGCGCCGAATGGTTGTAGCGACCGGACCCGAGTTCGGCCGGGCTGTTCGCGCCGATGCGTCCGCCACTATCGGACGGCCTGTCGAACGCCCCGCCCTTGGCGGCAGACGAAGACCGCCTTCAGGAGACGACATGCCGATCCGCATCAAGAAACTCATCGGCACGATGATCCTGCTCGTGCTCGTCATCGTCTACGCCATCGTCGCCACCGCCGTTGCCACCGCCTATCTCGGCGAGGCAGGCGGCTTCGTCCATCTTCTGTATTTCTTCTTCACCGGCATCCTTTGGGTGGTGCCGGCGATGTTCGTCATCAAATGGATGGAGACCGAGCCGAAGCGCCGCTGACAAATTTGTGCGGCTCGATGGGGCTCGAAATCCGGACGGCGTCATGACAATTCGAACGGTTCAGGGGAAAGCTCCAGCCATTCGGTGACGCCGATCGCCTCGACGGCGCCGGCGATCGATCGGTGCCCGTCATGGCCGCCGTCGAGGATCAGCGCCGCGTCGTCGTCGAGAAGCGCCGGGAGAAGGTCGATCGCCTCCGAACCGCAGGACATCAGCACGCAGTCGTAGACGCCGCAGCAGGCGACGACGAAGAACACCAGATCGGCGACGTCGGCATCTTCGGCATCGAGGAAATCGAAACCGCCTGACGGAACGAGGTGGGCGCCACTCTGCGGGTCGCGATGGATCGCCTCGGCGAGTTCGATGTCGCCTTTCAACCAGTCGCCAAGGCCTGTCAATTTCTGGGCGTCCACCATCGAGACGCCGCCGATCGCCAACGTAATGTCGCCATGTCGGCTGAGATCGATGACGATCGTCGAAAGGTTCCTGGCCGCCGTGGCCCGTGCCAGCCGCATGGCGCCTGGCGCGTTCGGCCCGGCAGACCGTCGCTTGCGCACGGCGGACAGAACGACGAGCCGCGGCACCATCCCGTCGCCGAGCGCCGCGACAACCTCCTCGGGGGTTACGGGAAAATCGGCTAAAGTCGTGCCGCCATGTGCTGAAGCTCCGGCATCGCCGAAATCGTCATTGCGTTCGCGGCCGGGACGCGACCTCTCGACCGACGTCTTGATCTCGTCGTCGCAGAAACGATCCATCGTCGCCTTCGCGCGCCGCATGGCCGCCAGCGCGCTATCGGCTCGCGGTTCGACCTCCTCGCGGCGGGCAAAGGGCCTTGCCCTTCCCAGCAAGCCGCCGATCCGCTGGCCGATCTGGCCGACGGAAACGCCGGTCATCGCCGACGCTCCGTGATCGCGCGGCGACCGGCCTGAGCGAATGGCTCGCGCAGAGGGCCGTCCTTGCGCCGCATCGACGGCCGCGCGGTGTGGCGGCCAGTCGGACAAGTGTGATCCATGGTTGAACTCCGGCATCCGTCACGATGTCGGCAGCATCCTCCATCGGGGTAACCGCCGCGTTAAACAGCCGCGATCGTCGTTCTCCCCACGCTTTACCGTCGATTAACCCTAACGGATTACAAACATCGACAGACGCCACACCAAGTGCGCCACCGGCTAGTGCGCGACGGGACACGCTCGAGATGTTGAAACCCACACACGCCCTGCTCGCATTGGTCCTCGCGCTGAGCGGCTCCGGCTGCGCATCCTACAAGCCGGTTTCGCCGGCCTTCCAGACCAGCCTGAACCAGCAGTACCATCTCGACAGCGGCGACCAGGTTCGGGTCACCGTCTTCGAGCAGGACGGGCTGACCAACACCTATCCGGTCGACAAGGCCGGGTATCTCGCCTTCCCGCTCGTCGGCTCCGTGCCGGCACGCGGTCGCACGACGAACCAGGTCGGCAGCGAGATCGCCGAACGCCTGCGCGACGGCTACATCAACGATCCGAAGATCACCGTGCAGGTCGAGCAATACCGACCGTTCTTCATCATGGGCGAAATCACCACCGGCGGGCAGTATACCTATTTCCCCGGCATGACGGTGCAGAAAGCGGTCGCCATCGCCGGCGGTTTCACCCCCCGCGCCCAACAGGCGACGGTCGACATCACCCGCCAGGTCGGTGATCAGCTCGTGACCGGACGCGTGCTCGCTTCCGACCCGATCCTGCCCGGCGACACCCTCTATGTCCGCGAACGCTGGTTCTGAGACCGGCGCAGCAAGAAGCCGTGAGTTTTGCAAACGCTCTTCGGTTCACCCGGAAAGTTCTCGATATCTCCGGCCGGGCCAGCGGAACGTGTTCTTCGGAAAGGCCGCACTTCACTTCTGCCGAGGCGATTGGCCAAAAACGTCCTCGGCAGCATCCAGACGCGGGAATTCAGGTATCGCGTACCCGCCCCTGTCCGTCCCGAGACTTCGCGCCGACGTCACGTTCGCGCGAAGTCCTGGGCATTTTTTGTTCGTCACAACGGATCGGTAGCGCTTTTGGGTTAGTCTGGTTTCGTCGGCCGGGCCGAGGCGCCTATCGCAGGCCCCCTTACGCGCCATCGCCGCGTTCGCGCGGCAGGCAGGAGCGAGCTGGGAACATGGGCAAGTACCAAAGCGAAACGCCATTCGATCGCGACAAAATTCGCAGCCTGCCGGTCGGGCGCACGGACGGCCCTGTCGAACTCAACGCTCTCGCGGCGCGTGCAGCGCTGCAATACAACAACGACTTCATCACCCCGCGCATGCTCGCCGGCGTGTTGCGCGCGATCGAGTTCGCCGCTCTGGCGGTCCTCGGGATCGGCATATTCTTCGGCTATGTCGGCGCAGGCAGCGCCCTGATCGAGAGTTATCTTTCGATCTCGGTCATGGCGGCGGTGATCGGTGTCTTCGCCATCAATCTTGCCCATGGCTACGAACTGTCGTTCCTGAAGGGCCCGATCACGCGCTACTGGCGGATCGCCGCCGCCTGGGGCGCGACACTTGCGATGACCACGGCCGCTCTGTTCTTTCTGTACAACGATGCAGGCCATTCCCGCGTCTGGTTGCTGAGCTGGTTCGTCTCCGGACTGGCGGTGATGTTCGTTGCCCGCGCCGGGCTCCGATGGAAGATCCGGCAGTGGGCGCGAAACGGCCGGATGGAACGGCGCGCCGTCATCGTCGGCGGTGGAAAGGCGGCCGAAGGCCTGATCCGCAGTCTCGAAGCGCAGCCCGAAAGCGATGTCCGCATTTGCGGAATCTTCGACGACCGCGACGACCGCCGATCGCCGCCGATCGTCGCCGGCTACCCTAAGCTCGGCAATATCGGCGAACTGGTCGAATTCGCCCGTCTCGCCCGCATCGACATGCTGATCGTCAGCCTGCCGCTTTCGGCCGAGCACCGGGTTCTCACGCTGCTCAAGCAGCTCTGGGTGCTACCGATCGACATCCGCCTATCGGCCCAGTCGGCGCAGCTGAAATTCAGGCCGCGCACCTATTCCTTCATCGGCTCGGTGCCGCTGATCGATGTCGTCGACCGACCTCTGGCGGATTGGGACTGGATCGCCAAGCTCGTCTTCGACGTCATCGTCGCGAGCCTTGCTTTGGTTGTCCTGTCGCCGGTGTTCCTGGTGACTGCGATTGCGGTAAAGCTCGACTCGCGCGGGCCGGTCTTCTTCAGGCAGAAACGGCACGGCTTCAACAACCAGATCGTCGAGGTGTTCAAGTTCCGCTCGCTCTACCACGAGATGGCGGACCCGACGGCTTCCCAAGTGGTCACCAGGAATGACAGCCGAGTGACCCGCGTCGGAAAATTCATCCGCCGCTCGTCGCTCGACGAGTTGCCGCAGCTCGTCAACGTGCTGCGCGGCGACCTCTCGCTCGTCGGCCCTCGCCCGCACGCAGTCCATGCGTTGTCCAGCGGCAACCAGGCCTTCGTCGAGATCGTCGACGGCTATTTCGGACGCCACCGGGTCAAGCCCGGTATCACCGGCTGGGCCCAGATCAAGGGATGGCGCGGCGAGATCGACGACCCGGCCAAGCTGACGACACGCTTCGAACACGACCTGTACTATATCGAGAACTGGTCGCTCTGGCTCGACATCTACATTCTGGCGATGACGCCGATCAGCATGGTGTGGAGCAAGACGTCTTACTGATGAGCCTTTCCCTGCAACGCTCTCGCGGTGCTGGGCGCAGGCCGATCTATAGGGAGCGCCGCGACGCCGGACCTACTGAGGGATCTCCACGTGGCCACCGAAGCCGAAGCGCATGGCCGACAGCAGCCGGTCGCCGAAGGTCGCCTCTTCGCGGGAGCGGAAGCGGGCGAACAGCGCCGCCGACAAGACGTTCGCCGGAACGGCCTCCTCGATTGCCGCCTCGATCGTCCAGCGGCCCTCGCCGCTGTCGGCGACATTGCCGGTGAAATGCGACAGCTTGCCGTCGCTCGCCAGCGCGTCCGCCGTCAGGTCTAGGAGCCAGGACGAGATCACCGAGCCGCGCCGCCAGACCTCGGAGATGTCGCCGAGGTTGAGATCGTAGCGCTGGTTTTCCGGCAGGTCCTTGGAGTTCTTGGTCGCCAGGATGTCGAAGCCCTCGGCATAGGCCTGCATCAGGCCGTATTCGATGCCGTTGTGGACCATCTTCACGAAATGCCCGGCGCCGGCGGGACCGGCATGGATGTAGCCCTTCTCGGCCCGCTCGTCGTCGGAGTTGCGATGGGCGGTGCGCGGGATGTCGCCGTATCCGGGCGCCAGTGTGCCGAAGACCGGATCGAGATGCTTCACGATCTCCGCATTGCCGCCGATCATCATGCAATAGCCACGCTCCAGGCCCCAGACGCCGCCCGATGTGCCAACATCGACATATTCGACGCCCGTCTCGGCGAGTTTGGCGGCCCGTCGGATGTCGTCCTTGTAGAAGCTGTTGCCGCCGTCGATGACGATGTCGCCTTTATCGACCATGGCGGCGATCTCGGCGACGGTCTCTTCGGTCGGCTTGCCCGCCGGCAACATCACCCAGAAAACGCGTGGGGCGCCGAGCTTGTCCTTCATGTCGGCCAGGCCGGAGGCGGCGACGGCACCCTCGCCGGCCAGCGTCGACACAGCCTTGTCGTCACGGTCGTAGACGACGCAGTCATGGCCCCCCTTCATCAGGCGCCGCGCGATGTTGCCACCCATTCGGCCGAGGCCGATGATCCCGATCTGCATGATGATGTCCTTTCGAATTGCTCCACGGATCGCCATCAAAGGGCGATCCAGAATACCGCGCCGCTGCGAACCAATGTCGAGCCCGGCGACCGGCCAAAGAAAAACGCCGCCGGACGATGTGAGGTCCGGCGGCGTCTCGAAACGATCAGTGCTTGGCGAGCTGCCGGCGCGCCACGGCGAGGACATTCTCGGCGGTGAAGCCGAACTTTTCCTGCAGCTTCTTGATCGGCGCCGAAGCGCCGAAGCTCGACATGGTCACCGTCTCGCCGTCGAGGCCGACATAGCGCTCCCAGCCGAAGGACGAGGCCTGCTCGACGGCGATGCGCTTCCTGACGCTCGGCGGCAGCACGCTATCCCGGTAGGCCTGATCCTGGCTCTCGAAGATGTTGAAGGACGGCATCGAGACGACCCGTGCCTTCACGCCCTCGGAGACAAGCGTCTCGTAGGCGCCCAGGCAGAGCGACACCTCGCTGCCGGTCCCGATGAGGATGATCTCCGGCTCGCCCTTGCCGCTGTCGGCGAGCACGTAGCCACCCTTTGCGGCACCGGATGCCGCATGGTATTTCGACCGATCGATCGTCGGCAGCGGCTGGCGCGACAGAACGATCGCAGTCGGCTTGTGGATATGGCGCATGGCGCCCTTCCAGGCCTCGGTCACCTCGTTGGCGTCGGCCGGCCGTACCACGTCGATGCCGGGGATGGCGCGGAGCGAGGCGAGCTGTTCGATCGGCTGGTGGGTCGGTCCGTCCTCACCGACGCCGATCGAGTCATGGGTGAAGACGAAGATCGTCGGGACCTCCATGATCGCCGCGAGGCGGATCGGCGCGCGCATATAGTCGGAGAAGACCAGGAAGGTCGACGCATAGGCGCGCAGATAGCTGATCGACATGCCGTTGGCGATGGCGCCCATGGCGTGCTCGCGGATGCCGAAATGCATGTTGCGACCGCCGTAATGGCCAGCCTTCAACTGCCCGGCACCCTCGAATTCGAGCTTGGTCTTGTTGGACGGGGCGAGATCGGCCGAGCCGCCGACCAGCGCCGGCACGTGATCGGCGATGGCGTTCAGCACCTTGCCGCCGGCCTCGCGCGAGGCCATGCCCTTTTCGTCGGCCGGGAAGGTCGGAATGTCCGCGTCCCAGCCCTCCGGCAGCTGGTTGCGACGCATCAACTCGAACGCCTTGGCGAGTTCGGGATGCGCCCCGGCATAGGCGGCGAAGTTCTTTTCCCACTCCTCGCGCAGCGGCTGGCCACGCTCGGTTATGGCTGCCTGGAAAGTCTCGGAGACGCCTTCCGGCACGTAGAAGCTCTTGTCGGGAACGCCGTAGAAGGCCTTGGCACCCTTGACGTCCTCAGCGTCGAAGCCCTCGCCATGAGCCTTGGCGGTGCCCTGCTGCTTCTTGAGGCCGTAGCCGATGACGCTGTCGACGACGATCAGCGTCGGCGCGTCGGTGGTCGAGCGGAATTTGCCGATCGCGTTGCGAATGGCGTCCGCATCGTTGGCGTCGGCGACGTGCAACGTCTTCCAGCCATAGCCCTCGAAGCGCTTGGCGACGTCCTCGGAGAAGGTGAGCTCGGTGTAGCCCTCGATCGAAACCTTGTTGTTATCGTAGACCCAGCACAGGTTCGACAATTTCAGGTGTCCGGCCATCGAGGCCGCCTCGCCCGAAACGCCCTCCATCATGTCGCCATCGCCGCAGAAGACGTAGGTGTCGTGGTTGAAGATGGTGTAGTCCGGTCGGTTGAAATGGGCAGCCAACCAGCGCTCGGCGATCGCCATGCCGACCGAGTTGGCGCAGCCCTGACCGAGGGGACCGGTGGTCGTCTCGACGCCGGTGGTCATGCGGTATTCGGGATGGCCCGGCGTCTTGGAATCGAGCTGCCGGAACGCCTCGATATCTGCGAGCGACACGGCGGCCTTGCCGGTCGGCTTGCCGTCGGCGTCGATTTCCTTGACGCCGGCCAGATACAGCAGCGAATAAAGCAGCATCGATCCGTGGCCGACCGAAAGTACGAAGCGGTCGCGGTTCGGCCAGTCCGGCACGGCCGGGTCGGTGCGCAGGAAATCGTGCCACAGCGTATGCCCGACCGTCGCCAGGCCCAGCGGCGCGCCGACATGGCCGGACTTGGCCTTCAGCACCGCATCCATGGTGAGGGTGCGGATCGTGTCGATGCAGGCCTGTGCGCTGTCGTTTCCGGTCGAGGCGGCTACCTTCGGATTGGCGCTCATGAGAATGTCCCCGTTCTGTTGTCTTCGATGCGGAAAGCGGCGATGACCCGTCTTGGCCATCGGTCGTCAGGAAAAGGTCGGGCCGGCTTGTCCAAAGGCCGCGAGCGACGCAACGACCCGGCCGGGTCATCCTCGCGTCGGCTCCCGGTTCCGGTGCCCGCCGGCTAGCGTTGACTGCCTACTTAAGCGGGTCGGCGCGCCTGTCTACGCCTCGGCCAAGATTTGATCGGCCGGCTGCAGATCAGGCCGCCTGCGATTTTCGCGCCACCAGATGAACAATCCGCTGGCGACGAGCACCAAAGCACCGACCACCATGTTCCAGCGCAGCGGATCGCCGATCAGGAAGATGCTGTAGAGGCTGGCGAACAGCACCTGAGAATACAGGAACGGCGAGAGCGTCGAGGCCGAGGCGAAGGAAAAACCCTTGACGATGCAGAAATGGCCGAGTGCGCCGAGCGTGCCGATCGCCACCATCAGCACGAATTCGGGCAGCGTCGGCGCGACCCAGACGAAGGGCACGAGAGCGGTCAGGACGATCGACCCGACAGCCGTCGTGTTGAAGAGGGTCGAGGCCGCGTCCTGCGGACCGGACAGGGTCCGGGTCAGAAGGAAATAGACCGAGAAGACCACGGCCGCCCCCAGCGGCAGAAAAAGATAGGGATCGGTGCCGGCAAAGCCGGGCCGGGTGATCAACAGCACGCCGCCGAAGCCGGCCAGCACCGCCAGGATGCGTGGCAGGCCGATGCGCTCTCCGAGAAACAGCACGGACAGCACCGTCACCATCACCGGCGACGAGAACTGCACCGCCGTCACCTCCGCGAGTGGCACCTTCGACAGGGCGAAATACATCAGCACCGTGCCGATGAGCAGCATGGTGCCGCGCACGACCTGCAGCACCGGCCGTTCGCTCTTGAGGAACCGGGTGCCGGTTGTCGCGCCGAGATAACCGGTCATCACCACGGTGTGGAAGAAATAGCGGGCCCAGACGATCTCGATCACCGGCAGGCTGCCCGACAGAACCTTGGCGATCGTGTCCATCGACGACAGGACGAGGCCCGACGAGGCGACGAGCAGAATGCCGAGGAGGACGCCGCGGGGCTTTTGCATGAAGGGCTCTGCCGGATGTGGTTACGGGGTGGCGCATGGCGCCGTGATGGACGCCGGCCGGGCGCTCATATCGAGCCGGCTTCGACCATGTAGTTGTTGGCCGTGCACATGGCCGCGTCGTCGGAGGCGAGGAACAGCACCATGCGGACGACGAATTCCGGCTCGATGAGATCGGGCAGGCACTGGCGGGCGCGATGGCGTTCGATCGCCTCCCCGGTCACCCAGAGCTCCTTCTGGCGGGCGGTCATGATCCAGCCCGGCACCACGGTGTTCACGCGGATGCGATGCGGCCCGAGATCGCGGGCGAAGGAGCGCGTCATGCCGTGAACTCCGGCCTTGGCGGTGGTATAGGCCGGCATCTTGCCGCCCGCCTCCCACCAGGAATTCGATCCCATGTTGATGACCGAGCCGCCGCCGGCCTCGATCATGCCGGGCGCCAGCGCCTGGGTGGCGAAGAACATGTGCCTGAGATTGGTCGCCTGGCGCTCGTCCCAATAGTCGGGCGTCACGTCCTGCCAACCGTGCCGGTCGTCGCGGGCAGCGTTGTTCACCAGCACCAATGCCGGCCCGTTGGCCTCGACAAGGGTTTCGAGTGCCTGCTTCAGGCTGTCGATGTCGCGAAGATCGCAAGGGGCAAAACGGACATGGCCGCCTGCGGCGTCGAGTTCGGTCGCCAGCGTCTCGCCGCCCGCCGTGTCAATATCGACGAAGCCGACCCGGGCGCCCTGCCCGGCAAAGCCACGCACCATCTCCGCGCCGATGCCCGACGCACCGCCGGTCACGACCACGCTCTTGCCGTCGAGGCTCGGATAGGTGGCAAAGCGCATGGGCGGTTCCTTCGGGGCTTGGGTGTTCGGGCTGAAAGAAGTCCAGGGCAGCGGCAAACGGGGCTCCGCCGGACCGACGTTTCCTCGCCCGCTGTTAGCCGGAACCCGAACGCATTTCCAGCTTCGGTTCGAACTTCGACCAGGACCGCTTCGATCCCAGCCGAGTGCGGCGAACGCTCTTTGGTCGTCTCGGCGAACTTACGTGTCGAGCCGCTTCTCAAGCCGCGGCAAAGCGGCTAGCCTTTCGACCATGAGAACCGCCTTCCCCTTTTCCGCCATCGTCGGCCAGGACGAGATGAAGCTTGCGCTGACGATCGCCGCGATCGATCCGGCGGTCGGTGGTGTCCTGGTCTTCGGCGATCGCGGCACCGGCAAGTCGACCGCCGTGCGCGCACTCGCGGCCGTGCTGCCCACCATGCGGGCGAGCGGCTGCGTCTATCGCTGCGACCCGGCTCAGCCCTCCGACGTCTGCGACGTCTGCCGCGAAAAGATCGCTCGGGGGCAACCCCTCGGCGAAACCACGGTGCCGGTGCCGGTCGTCGACCTGCCGCTCGGCGCGACCGAAGACCGGATCGTCGGCTCGCTCGACCTCGAGCGGGCGCTCACCGCCGGCGAAAAGCACTACGAACCCGGTCTTCTCGCCAAGGCCCATCGCGGCTTTCTCTATATCGACGAGATCAACCTTCTCGAGGACCACCTCGTCGATCTGCTGCTGGACGTCGCGGCCTCCGGCGAGAACGTCGTCGAGCGCGAGGGTCTTTCCGTGCGACATCCGGCCCGTTTCGTCCTCGTCGGCAGCGGCAATCCGGAAGAGGGCGAGCTGCGCCCGCAGCTCCTCGACCGCTTCGGCCTGTCGGTCGAAGTCACGACACCGACCGACATCGCCATCCGCATCGACGTCGTCAAACGCCGCGACGCGTTCGAGCGCGACCCGGCCGGCTTCGTCGCGCGCTATGCCGACGCCAACGCGGGCGTCGCAAATGCCATTCAGACAGCGCGCATGCGGCTGAACGACGTCGCCGTCCCCGATGAAACGCTCGAAAAAGCCTCGCAGCTGGCGATGCGCCTTGGCACGGATGGCCTGCGAGGCGAGCTGACCCTGATGCGTACCGCACGGGCACTCGCCGCCCTCGACGGTGACGAAATCGTCGCCTGGACGCATCTCGCCCGCCTTGCCCCGTTGGTTCTCTCACACCGCCTGCGGCGCGACCCGCTCGACGAAGCGGGATCGACCGCCCGTGTCGCCCGCGCCGTCGAAGAGCTCGAAGCGGCGTGAGCCCGGGCGAGGTCGAAGACTTTACGAGAGGCGCCCGCCACGCAGGTGGTTCGCGCGATCCCGGTCCAGCCGGCATTCGGCCCTCGCCGAGCAATCCATCATCCGCAGACGAAACGCCCGACGCGCCGCCGCCATCACCCGGTTCGCTCTGGCGCACCGCGCGCGAGGCGATCGCGCTTCTGGCGGTCGATCCGACGCTCGGCCTGCGGCTGCGCTCGCGCGCCGGCTTTGCGCGCGATGCGCTTCTCGCCGAGCTTCGCAAAGTTTTGCCGGAGGGCACCCCCGTCCTTCGGCTGCCGGCCGGCGCCGGTGGCGCCACGCTCACCGGCGGGCTCGATCTCGCCGCGACGCTCGCCGCCGGTCGCCCGATCGCCGAGGTCGGGCTGCTGGCTCGCGCCGATGGCGGTGTCCTCATGGTCGCCATGGCCGAGCGTATGGGCCGCGAGGCGAGCGGTATCCTCGCCAACGTCCTCGATACCGGCCGCGTCGCCGTCGAGCGCGATGGCCTGTCCCTCGACCGCGCCGCCCGCTTCGGTCTGCTGGCGCTCGACGAGGGCATGGACGCCGACGAGACACCGCCCACCGCGATCACCGAGCGCCTCGCCCTGGTCGTCGATCTCGACGGTGCCGATCCGCGCCGTGCCGGTGCGGCGCAGCAAGCGCACGAGGTGGAACCCTCAACCGAGTCTGGTTCGGAAGTGCCGGTCGGAGCAGACCGCTTGCGCAGCCCCTGTCTCCTGCGCAATCTCGACGCCGGCGCTCTCGCGGAGGCCCGCGCCCGCCTTCCGAATGTCGTCGCCGACGACCGCATGCTGGAGCTGATCGTCCAGGCCGCGGTCGCCCTCGGTGTTGCCTCGCTGCGCGCGCCGATCCAGGCGCTGGCCGCCGCCCGCGCCGCCGCGGCGCTCGCCGGCGGTGACAGGATCGACGAAGCGGCCCTCGAAATCGCTGTCCGCCACGTGCTCGGCCCACGCGCGACGCAGATGCCGCAGATGATGCCGGAGCCCGCCGAAGAGAACGACGACCAGGAGAACGACGCGCGGGGCGAAGATCGCGACGAGGATTATGATCCTCGAAACGGCGACGCCCCCTTCGAACGGGACGACCGTCCCGAGAAGGGCGACGACGAGACCGCGTCCCAGACGCCCCCCGAAGACATGGCGATCGATACCGCACCGGCCGAACTGCCCGCCGATCTTCTGGAACGGCTCGCGGCGCTGGCGCGTCCGGCGCCGTTCCAGCGTTCGCCGGGCCGCTCGGGCCCCGCGGCCAAGTCTGCGAAGCGCGGCCGCGTCGTCGGCACGCGCGCCGGCGATCCGCGCCGCGACCGCATCGACCTGATCGCGACGCTCACGGCCGCGGCGCCCTGGCAGCCTCTGCGGCGTCGGGAGGCCGCCATATCCGAGGAGGTCGAATTCGTGCGGGACGCAAGCTCGATCCGAACGCCAAGCCGCGTCCACATACGCTCCGACGACATTCGCGTGCGTCGCTTCAAGGGGAAGCAGGAGACCGCGACGATCTTCGCCGTCGACGCTTCGGGCTCGGCGGCGCTGGCGCGTCTGGCCGAGGCCAAGGGCGCCGTCGAGTTGATCCTCGCCGAATGTTATGTCCGCCGCGACCGCGTCGCGCTCGTTGCCTTCCGTGGCACCAGAGCGGATATACTGTTGCCCGAAACCCGGTCGCTGACGCGCGCCAAGCGGGCGCTTTCGGCGTTTCCCGGCGGCGGCGGCACGCCGCTCGCCAGCGGCATCACGGCGGCGCTGTCTCTTGCACGGGCCTCGGCGCGCGATGGCCGCACGCCGCTCATCGCCCTCCTCACCGACGGACGCGCCAATATTAGCGCCGACGGCGTCGCTGGCCGCGCCAAGGCCAACACCGACGCCATGGCCGCCGCGGCCAATGTTCGCGCCAGCGGCTACCGAAGCCTCATCGTCGACGTCGGCCAGCGGCCCGGCCCGGCCGCGCGCGCCATTGCCGACAAGATGGGCGGGACCTATCTCGCCTTGCCCCGAGCCGATTCGCGGGCGCTATCGGATGCGGTCGCCGAGGCCGGCGCCAGCAGGGGCGCGACCAGGGGTGCAAGCGGTGGCGCGCTATCCACCCGAGCGACCGGCGCGGAGGCCAGGCGATGAGCCGTTCACTCGACCTTACCCGCGATGGTCTCGACTGGCCGCACCGGCACGCCAGCCGTATCGTCGAAGCCGGCCGGATGCGCTTTCACGTGCAGATGCTAGGTGCCGGCCCGCCGCTGCTGATGCTGCACGGCACCGGCGCCTCGACCCATTCGTTTCGTGATCTCGCCAAACCGCTGGCCGAGCGCTTCACCGTCGTCATGGTCGACCTGCCGGGACATGGCTTTTCGAGCCATCCGCGCGGCGAGCCGCCGTCCATGGCCGTCATGAGTCGGCTGATCGGTGCGTTGTTGCAAAAACTGGAGATCGTGCCGGCCTATGCCGTGGGACATTCGGCGGGGGCGGCCGTCCTCATTCGGATGGCGCTCGACGGTCGAATCGCACCGCGGCAGATCGTCTCGCTCAACGGCGCGCTGCTGCCATTTCCCGGCCTTGCCGCGCAACTGTTTCCGCAACTCGCCAGAATCCTGTTTCTCAATCCGCTGGCGCCGCGCTTCTTTTCCTGGCGGGCCCGCACGGGCGGTGCCGTGGCGCGGCTGATGGAGAGCACCGGTTCGCACATCACGCCCGAGGGTCTCGCCTATTACGAGCGGCTGCTGGCGAGTTCATCCCACGTCGCGGGTGCCCTGAAGATGATGGCGAACTGGGATCTGGAATCCCTGCGCCGCGATCTGCCGAAGCTGACCGTTCCGCTCACGCTGATGGTCGGCACCCGCGACCGTGCGATCCCTCCCGAGGTATCGCACCAGGTGGCGCGGATGGTGCCCAACGCGGACGTCGTCACTTTGCCGGGCTTTGGCCATCTTGCCCACGAAGAGGCGCCGCAGAAGGTGGCCGCGGCGATCATTGCAGCCATTGAACGGTCACGGCAAACCGGACAGGCCGGCTGATCCGCGTCCGGCCCGAACGGCGCGCATCAAGCGGTCGAGAATCGCTCCTTGTTGCGCCGCCAGACCGAAAAGTTCAGGCACGACGCGATGGTCACCCAAACGAGGTAGGGGACAAGCAACCAGCCCGCGACAGGGTCGATCGGCAGGAACAGCGCGATATTGACCGCCACGGCGATCCATAGCGCCACAACGTCGACATAGGCGAGATCGGCCCGGCGGATGCCGAAAAACAGCGCCGACCACGCCGCATTGAGCGCCAGTTGCAGGAGGTAAACGGCGAAGGGCAGCATGACGAGCCCGGCCTCCCGGTAGACCCGCCATCCGGCCACCGCGATCATCACGTAAAGGGCCGACCAGACCACCGGAAACATCCAGTTCGGCGGGGTCCAGGACGGTTTGTCGAGGGTCTCGTACCACGGCCCGGGCTTGAAGATCGCACCGCTCATTGCGACGAGGAAGACAAGTGAGAAAAACACGGCAACGCTGAGGATCGTCGAAAGGGTCATGGCGCTTCTTCCTGGCTTGCACGACGGATCGGTAATGCATTCCGGCACTCTTCAGGCCGCATTCGCGGAATTTGGTCGATCGGCGCTGGCGAATTCGTCACCATCCGGCACAGCCTTGAAATCGCCGGCCGGCTCTGCGCGCCGATCGAGACGCGAACTTATCGAACTCGCCTCGCCAATTGGCGTGAACCCCACCAAGCATACTTATCGGACGGCTTCTGTCATCCGGGCAGGCCATTCGCGTGCCCGTAGATAGCGCAGATTCGTCCGGACCCAACGGGCCGTTCAATTGCCGTCCGTTTTCGCTGACGGGACGCCCGAAATCGCCGCGTCGGGCACCGTTTCGGCCGCGAGTTCCAATTGTCTGCAAATCCAGCGCTGCACCGCCTTCGGCTCGACGACGAGAAGCCGCCGTGCGCCGGCAAGTGCAGATGTGCGCAGTTCTTCCTGGCGCTGGTCGAGCAGCGCAAAAAGCAGCGACACCTCTCTTGCCGGCAGGGCGTCTCCTCCCTCGCCCGGCATGGCCAGCACGGATTCGCGCAACACCTCGTAATCGTGATCGTGGCCGAGATCGTCGACCACCGACCTGGCGGAGGCGACCATCGGCGCGAACAGCTCCGGCCAGGCCGAACCCAGGAGCCGCAGATGGAACCGGTGGTATTTCACCAGCTTGCGCAGCGTGTGAAACGCCTCTGCGTCGCTGCCCCGTTCCAGCGCGTCCAGTTGGCGCTTCGCCTTGCCGTAGTTGCGCGAAAAACCCTTGGCGAGAATTTTCGCCGGCTTTTTGGAGCGCTTGATGACGAAACCATCCATGCGATGGCGCGCTTCACCAACGTCGCGCAGGGCGACGTCGATGGCTGCCATTACAGCATCGTCGGGCTCTTCGGCCGTCGATGCAGGCGAGGCCGCGGGATTCCGCTTCAGTGTGTTATTCCGCATCAGGATCGTGCGAGTCCGGGCGAAAGCACCGGGCTCGATCCGGCCGGCATGGTGTGTCACCAACCGGTCCAGAGCATCAACCACCGCCGAGCGATCGCGAACCTTCGACAGCCCCGCGGCAGCGTCACGGTAGCGCGCATTGTGGTCGGCGTAGAAGCGTGGTGCGACGTCGCGTACGAGCCGGATCAACCCGCGCAGCTTCTTCAGCCGCTTGCGGGCCTCGAACACCGCAGCTTGACGCCGTTCGTCCGCCACAGACCCGTCTGCGCCTTCGGCAGCGGGCGTTGCCGAATTGGCTGCCGGTCTGTCGTCGTCCCGCAAACCACCGAGCACCTTTTCGATCCGCAGGAGTTGGGCGCCCGCCAAGCGCCGGATTTCGGCGTCGAGCGGGGTGCCCGGATCGATCGTGAAAGCCATGTCGTCCTCTCGCTCGAAGGAATCGGGCAGCGTCCCGCCTCACCGAAGTGTGGGGATCCGAGCCCGCCGAACGCAAGCCCCCGGGGGCGAATCCCTCATGCAGCCATCGGATGGTCGAAGCTTCGCAAGAGCCGGCCCTTGCGAACACGCGGCAGACGGGGCGGATGCCCCCTTGGCGGAAGCGGAAACGAAATTCGCGCAAAGGCGGCGCCTGTGTCGGCGCCTGACCGGCGGCTTCAGGCCGCGGCCGGGCCATTGCCTCAATCTCGGCGGCTTCGAAATCTGCGGCTGATCGGCAACGCCGCCCATCGGGACCAGCTTATCGGGGCCGGCCCATCGGCAATCCCCGGATCGACTGCTGCCAACTCGGGCCGAGAACCGGCTTCCATGAGGCCGGTTATGCCTCTATATCGCGGGCATGAGCACCATGCCCGCGAATACCCCCCTCTCCCATATCCGCAATTTCTCGATCGTTGCCCATATCGACCATGGGAAATCGACCCTCGCCGACCGCCTGATCCAGTCGACCGGGGGTCTCGATATTCGTCAGATGAAGGAGCAGGTGCTCGATTCGATGGACATCGAGCGCGAGCGTGGCATCACCATCAAGGCGCAGACCGTGCGCCTGCACTATACGGCGAAGAACGGCGAGACCTACGTCCTCAATCTCATCGACACGCCGGGCCATGTCGACTTCGCCTATGAGGTCTCGCGCAGCCTTGCCGCCTGCGAGGGCGCGCTGCTGGTCGTCGATGCGGCGCAGGGGGTCGAGGCGCAGACGCTCGCCAACGTCTATCTCGCCCTCGACGGCAACCTAGAAATCGTTCCGGTTCTCAACAAGATCGACCTGCCGGCCGCCGAGCCCGATAAGGTCAAGGAACAGATCGAGGACGTCATCGGCCTCGACGCCTCGGACGCAGTGATGATCTCGGCCAAATCCGGCCTCGGCATCGAGGACGTGCTGGAGGCCATCGTCCACCGCCTGCCCGCCCCCAAGGAAGGCGACCGCAAGGCGCCGCTCAAGGCGATGCTCGTCGACTCGTGGTACGACGCCTATCTTGGCGTCATCGTCCTGGTCCGCATCATCGACGGCGAGCTGAAGAGGGGCCAGACGGTCCGCATGATGGGCACGGACGCAAGATATCCGGTCGACCGGGTCGGCGTCTTCACCCCGGCCATGGTCCAGGTCGACGCCCTCGGCCCCGGCGAACTCGGCTTCATCACCGCTTCGATCAAGGAGGTCGCCGATACGCGTGTCGGCGACACGATCACCGAGGACAAGCGCCCGACGACGACCATGCTGCCAGGCTTCAAGCCGGCCCAGCCGGTGGTCTTCTGCGGCCTCTTTCCCGTCGATGCCGCCGATTTCGACGATCTGCGCGCCGCCATGGGCAAGCTGCGCCTCAACGATGCGAGCTTTTCCTTCGAAATGGAGAGCTCGGCCGCCCTCGGCTTCGGCTTCCGCTGCGGCTTCCTTGGGCTCCTGCATCTGGAGATCATCCAGGAGCGGCTCTCACGCGAGTTCGATCTCGATCTGATCGCGACCGCGCCGAGCGTCGTCTATGACATCAAGCTGACGAATGGCGACACGATCCAGTTGCACAACCCGGCCGACATGCCGGACGTCATGAAGATCGCCGCCATCGAGGAGCCCTGGATCAAGGCGACGATCCTGACGCCCGACGATTATCTCGGCAACATATTGACGCTCTGCCAGGAACGGCGCGGCGTCCAGACCGATCTTTCCTATGTCGGCAAACGCGCGCTCGTCGCCTATGAACTACCGCTCAACGAGGTGGTCTTCGACTTCTACGACCGGCTGAAATCCATCTCCAAGGGCTACGCCTCGTTCGACTATCACCTCGCCGACTACCGCGAAGGCGACCTCGTCAAGATGAGCGTCCTCGTCAACGCCGAACCGGTCGACGCGCTTTCCATGCTCGTTCACCGCAGTCAGGCGGAGCGACGCGGACGCGGCATGTGCGAGAAGCTGAAAGAGCTGATCCCGAACCACCTGTTCAAGATCCCGATCCAGGCGGCGATCGGCGGCAAGGTCATCGCCCGCGAGACCATTTCGGCCCTCAGAAAGGACGTCACCGCCAAATGTTACGGCGGGGACGCCACGCGCAAGCGCAAGCTTCTCGACAAGCAGAAGGAGGGCAAGAAGCGCATGCGCCAGTTCGGCAAGGTCGACATCCCGCAAGAAGCGTTCATCGCCGCGCTGAAGATGGACGGGTGAGAAGCGGTCGGGAGGCCAGCGTCGCTTCGCTTCCCGAGAAATCGATCCAGTGAATCGATTTCAGTGACGAACGCCCGAAGCGCAAGCGCAGGGCCGGGACGGTCGAGAGCGGTACGACCCCGATATGGCTCAGTTGGTCATCACAAAGCTGAGAGACCCGATCTGATCGTCGCTAACCATGATCGACATGACTTACGACCCGGAAGCCGACGCGGCCTATTTCACCGTGGCCTGCGGCACCATAGATCACACACAGGAAACGGGACCGTTTCTCTACGATGTTGACGAAGCGGGCCGGATTCTTGGGATAGAAATCCTTTCGGCCAGCAAGGTTCTGGCGCCGGGCCCATGGCAGTCGGCGCGTCTGCCTGGCCCTTGGCGTTCCGACGCGGCCGAATGACGTGATGCTCACCGCTCGCCCATCCGGTTGTATGCATCCAACGCCGCAATCTTGTACGCCTCGGCCAGCGTCGGATAGTTGAAGGTGTTCTCGACGAAATAGTCGAGCGTGCCTTTGAGGTTGAGCACCGCCTGGCCGATGTGGACGAGTTCGGTCGCGCCTTCGCCGACGATGTGGCAGCCCAGAAGCCGGCGGGTCTTGAGCGAAAACAGCATTTTCAGCATGCCCTGATCGAGGCCCATGATATGGCCGCGCGACGTCTCGCGGAAACGCGCGATACCGCTTTCATATGGAATGCCGCGCTCGACGACCTCTTCCTCCGACATGCCGACCGTCGAGATCTCCGGCACCGAATAGATGCCGTAAGGGAAATAGTCCGGCAGGTCGTGCACCAGCACGCCGAGGGCGTGGCAGGCGGCGATGCGGCCCTGTTCCATCGAGGTGGACGCGAGGCTCGGAAAGCCGATGACGTCGCCAGCAGCGTAGATGTGCGGCACGCTGGTCTGCAACGTGCCGGCGTCGACCGAGAGCCGGCCGCGATGATCGGCCGTCAGGCCGCAGGCCGGAAGGTTGAGCGTGTCGGTCGCGCCGATGCGACCGGCCGCGAAAAGCAGCATCTGCGACCGCACCGTCCGTCCGCCTTCCAGAACGATCTCGCAACCGTCGTCGCTGCGCGTCACGCGCTCGACCTTCTTGCCGAAGCGCAGCGTCATGCCGCGGTCGCGCAACTGGTAGGTGAAGTCCTCCAGAAGCTCAGAGTCGATGAAGTCGAGCATCGAGTCGCGTGGCTCGACCAACGTGACCCGCACGTCGAGGGCGTTGAAGATCGTGGCGTATTCCACGCCGATCACCCCGGCCCCGATCACTGTCAGCGAGCGCGGCAGTTCGGGGATGTCCAGCACCTCGTCGCTGTCGAAAACGGTCTTGCCGTCGAAGGGAATGTAGTCCGGCCGAAACGGCACGGTGCCGACGGCGATCATGAAGTTGTCGGCCGTGTAGCGCCCGGTCTCGCCGTTGTCGGTGGTGATCTCCACCGTGTTCGGGTCGACGAAGCGGGCCTCGCCGCGGATCGTCATCACCTTGTTGCGGGCGAATTGATGCTCCAGCACCTCGACCTCGTGGGCGAGGGTCTTGTGAAGGCGCAGGCGCAGATCCTCGGCCGTCAGATCCTGCTTGACCCGGTAGGAGCGGCCATAGAAGCCGCGCTCGCGCCAGCCGCTGAGGTTCAGCGCCGTCTCGCGCAGGGTCTTCGACGGAATCGTCCCGGTATGCACCGACACGCCGCCGACCTGCCGCCCACGCTCGACCACCAGAACGCTCCGGTTGAGCTTGGCGGCCTGAATCGCGGCGCGCCGCCCGGACGGTCCGCTGCCGATCACCAGAAGATCGAAATGATTCACGGCTGAGCCTCATGCTTCGGGTGGAACGCCCGTCGTCCCATGGTTCCCCAGCGGGGCCTTTGAGCGCAAGGGGCAGACGCCAGGAAATTTCGCACACGCAAACGAATACCGTTGCAGTGCAACAATCTTGCGCGAAATGGTCGCCGCGGCCTCGCTTCTTGTCAGAGCCCCATGCCGGATTACTCGCGCGGTCGGCGACGTTTCAAGCCGCCGAAAAACCGGAACTCACCAGCGTGCCGTCCGCTTTGCGAGGTCCGACCAAACGCATCACTTGGGAAACAATGGTGCCCAGGGACGGAGTCGAACCGCCGACACTGCGATTTTCAGTCGCATGCTCTACCAACTGAGCTACCTGGGCGCCGTTTCGTGAAACATCTTGCCGGCCTTGAGAGGCCAGCCTGTTTCCGAAAGCTGCGGCCTTATAGAAAGCCTCATTCGACGTGTCCAGCGCTTGCCGCGACATTGTGGGAAAAAGTCGCGGGTTCGCTCCCCGGAGAACATCGACGGCGATACCGAACGTCGTTTGCTGTCGAAGAGGCCAGCGCTTATTCGATCCGACAGCGCCAGCCGGGCGGGCTGCATCATGCGGCGCCGGGCGGCCGATGGGTCTCGGCACGCTCGCCCACAAAAAGCTCTTCGATCGCGCGTTTCATCTGTTGACGCGCAGGGCGAAATCAACGAAACAGCGCCCATCGCTGCCGTAGCTCAGGGGTAGAGCACTCCCTTGGTAAGGGAGAGGCCCGGGGTTCAAATCCCCGCGGCAGCACCAGTCTCACTCCCATCTTCGTTTTTATCCTGTCCTCACGGTGCCGCTTGTTTCGGTGCCGCAGTCCCGGTTGCCTGCCATGCCCCGCTCCTTCGCCGGCCTCGATTTCGGTACGACGAACTCGACGCTCGCGCTTTGCGAACCCGGCGGCGAAGCCCGGCTTCTGCCGGTCGAGGGCGACGATCTGACGATCCCCTCGGCCCTGTTCTTTTCCTTCGAGGACGGGCAGACCTATTTCGGGCGGGCCGCGGTCTTCGAATATCGCGACGGCGCCGAGGGTCGGTTCATGCGGGCGCTAAAGTCGATTCTCGGTTCTTCCTTGATGAGGGAAACGACGCCGATCGGCCGCGAGCGCATGAGCTTCGAAGCACTTATCGGTAGGTTTTTAAGACATTTACGCTCGAGTCTTGAGGCGGATTCAGAAGAAAGCGATGTCGATCTCGACACCGTGGTGCTTGGGCGACCGGTCCGTTTCGTCGACGAGGACGACGCGGCGGACCGCGCGGCACAGGACCAGCTCGAAGCCGCTGCCCGGGCGCAAGGGTTCAGGCAGATCGCGTTCCAGTACGAGCCGGTCGCGGCGGCGCTCCATTTCGAGGCAAGCGTGACGGCCGAGCAGCTTGCGCTCGTCGTCGACATCGGCGGCGGCACGTCGGACTTTTCGATCCTGCGGCTTTCTCGTCAGAGTAGCAGCCGCAATCGTGCCCGGCGATTCGATCGCACTGATGATGTCCTCGCCACCTCCGGCGTCCATGTGGGCGGCACGGATTTCGACCGGCTGCTCAACATCGCGTCGGTCATGCCGCATTTCGGACTCGGCTCGTCGACAGTGGATGGCAAGCGGTTCATGCCAGTCTGGTATTTCAACGACATGGCCACCTGGCACCGCATCAACACGCTCTATACGCCGAAGGTCATGCGCGACATCGCCGGGCTGGAGCGCGAGGCGGCAGAGCCGGAGATGCTGCGTCGTTTCGGTCATGTTCTCGCCAACAGGTCCGGTCACCGGCTGGCCGGCGCCGTCGAAGCCGCCAAGATCACGCTGTCGCGCGCCGAGCGCGCGGAGATCGCGCTTTTCGAGCCGGGACTGAATCTCGCCTTGCCGGTGACCCGGCAGGAATTCGAGGCCGCCACCGGCGAACTGCAATCGAAGATTTCCAAAGCGCTGGACGCAACGCTCAAGCTCGCCGGCGTTCCGGTCTCGACGATCGAGACGGTGATCCTGACCGGCGGCGGCGCCTTGGTTCCCGTGGTACGCGAAGCGATCACGGCGCGCTTTACCGCCGCCAAGATCGCCGAGACGGACGAGTTCGGCTCGGTCGGGCTCGGTCTTGCCGTCGATGCCGCAGCGCGCTTCGCCTGATGGATCGCCGACAGCGAAGAATAGTGGGGCCACCGCCCGATCAACACGTTAACGATGCCGTAATCATGCCTGATTTCAACTTGTCTTGGCGCAGGATTGGAGTAGCCTTGCGGTTCGGGCGTGTGGCCCTTCAGGGGTTGGAAGCAATGCGCAAGGCGCAAGGTCAGTTCGTCAGAACCCGTCGCACCCGGTGGCTCGTCATTTCGTTTGCCGGCCTCACGGCCTTCGGCGCGAGCCTGGGCCTCGACGATGCAGCGTCGGCCGGAACCATCAAGCAGACGACCCGCTTTTTTGCCGTGCACGGCGCCACGCTTGCCGAACTCAATCGCGATCTCAACCGCACCGGCCCCTATGTCTCCGACACCGGGATGCATCATCCGGGCGCGACCGAAGTTCGCTTCAACGGCACGGTGACCTACAAGTCGGTCAGCCGAGGTTGCGCGGTCGACAAGGCGAATGTCGGCCTGAATCTCGATATCATGTTGCCGAAATGGCAGCGCCCGCACCGCGTGGCGCGGCATACGGTCATCGTCTGGAACACGCTCGCGGCCGACATCAAGCGACATGAGTTGCAGCATGCGGCGATCGCCAAGAACTATCTGAAGCGGATGGAGATGGCGCTGCGCAATCTTCGCCCGGAACGATCCTGCTCGGCGATGGAAGCACGGGTCAACCAGGTGACCGACCGATATCTGTCCGGCCATCAGCAGGCTCAGATCGAGTTTGACCAGGTGGAAGGGCGCCAGGTCAATGTAAGGCTGCGCCGCGCCTTGTCGCGTACCCTCGCCGGTTACCCGGCGAACTGAGCTCACCTGTTTCGGCTCCTATTCGATTCCGGGATCAGTCCCGCGTTCGGGTTCGGCGCGTCAGGAATAATGTCCCCTAGCCGATCACAGGCCGGGACCCTGATGTCGCATGCGACCGTCATCCGGCATGTCGGGTTGGGCTGCATTGCGACAAGCCTGCCACCGCACCGGCCCACGCATTTACGACAACCCTCGGCGAAAGAGCAAGCCGTGGTGGCGGCGAACAGCCTGAACCGTACGTTCAGGCTTGCTGCTCCGGCACGGTCAGGATCAAGCCGTCCAGGTCGTCGCTTATCTTGATCTGGCAGGACAGGCGGGAGTTTTCGCGCATGTCGAAGGCGAAATCGAGCATGTCCTCCTCCATCGCCTCGGGTTCGCCGACCAGCGCGCGAAACGCCTCGTCCACATAGACGTGGCACGTCGCGCAGGCGCAGGCGCCGCCGCAGTCGGCTTCGATGCCCGGCACGTCGTTCTTGACGGCGTTTTCCATGGCGGTCGTGCCGTTCGGCGCGTCGATCTCGTGGCGGGTTCCGTCCTGATTGACGAAGACGATCTTGGTCATGGCAATGGCTCTTGGTCTGATTGGCGCAGGCGGCCGTCCGCAGCGGTTCGCGGGAAACGGGATCGGCGCTCGTCTTAGCGGATGTGGCCGGTAAACCCAATGCCGATCGATGCGATCGCTTGACGCTGAATGCCGAAGGGCGAATTGCCCGCCCCGCCCTGGAACGAAGCCGGCGTTGCGCTCGGGGCGCGATACCGGGTGAACGGGTGCCGTAAGTCCGACGGTTCAGGCGATGAGCCTGTCGACCATCGCGACGGTTGCGGCGATGATCGCAAGGAGGTCGGCGAGGCGTTCCTCATCGCCCGGCGCCGCCTCCAGCACATCGGCCGATTCGGCGAGCGGAAAGGCGCCCATGTTCAGCGCGGCGCCCTTCAGCGCATGGGCGAGAAGAGCTCTTGTCTCGAGATCGGCCGCCATCAGGCGGGCGCCTGCCCCTTCGAGCTGCGCCTTCAGCAGGATCAGAACCTCGCGTTCGAGCAGCCGATCGCCGCAGGTCTGGGCCGACAGATGAACGAGGTCGATCGGTCGACGGCCCGAGGGGCAGCGCATGACGCAAGCATCGCGGCTCGTTTTTTCGGTCGACCGCTCGGTGCCCTCGCCCCGACCGGTTTTCTCGTTCGAGCGGCTTTGCCTTACGATCCCGAGCCATGGGCTGGCCTTGGATGGCTGGAAATCGTCGTTAACCCAGGCTTTCGATCGCATCTCGATCTCCCGATCGCGACCGGTTAGACTTGGCTCTTCGGGAGCAAGCTCGGGTCGCGCCGCCTGAACCGAACCGCCAGATTGTGTGTCGACAGGATCAAGGAAGCGTTAAGACGCGGCGGTGGCACGACGATCACGGGCACGCTTCAACGTCGTCACCGAGCCTTGCGATGCAACGACTTCGACGAAATCGCGTCAAAATTTCGCTTCATCGTTAACCTTATGTTTAAACTTGTAAGGATCGGGCGGTTTTACGGTTTCTTTCGACTACGTCGCTAACTACCATAAAACGTGCGAAAATGCCGTCCGACGGCAGCTTCCGGCGATCGAGATCGCGTCGATGTGTGACAGGACGAGATCACCTTTCGGTTCGGTGATCGTGTTGATTGCAGCACCTCGAGGCGCCTGTCCTTCGCGCCCGACGGCGGACGTCGACATCGGGCGAAAAGCGAGCCGAGTGTAACGAGTATTGAGGCGATACGGTCATGTCCAAGACGAAACCCTTCGACCCGATTTCCGACGACTCGGTGAACGACCTGGAAGAAGCCCTGCGCCTCGATTTCGAGGATGACGGCAGCGACGACGAACCCCGGGACCGAGCCTTCGATGCGGAGGTGTCCGGCGTATTGGAAGAGGGCGTGGCGCCGGATACGTTCGACGTCGATTTCAGCCTGGACGATTTCGAACGTCAGATTCGCGAGACCGCCGGACAATTGCGCGGCGACGCGCAGACGCCAGTGCGCGGGGACGAGGAAACGCCGGGCAGTGAGAATTCGTCGGGTGGCGAGACCGGCATGAATGACGACGAGGCGACCGCCCTCGCCGGTTCGCCGCACATGGCTTCCCCTGCGGCCACCGCCGAAAGCGGAACCGCCGTTGCCGGAACGTTGCGTCAGCCAAGCCGCGATATCGCTGCCGGCGAAGCTGAAACGACTTCGGACGAGCCGGACGATGGCGAGACTCTCGCATCGACGACGGCCAACCCCGGCCCTGCAGCCGGTGCCGGTGCCGGTGCGCTCGGCGCAAGCACGCGCGCCGATAAGCCCGCGGACGAAACGCCCCGTGCCTACAACCAGGCCGCAGCCAACGACGAGCAGCGCCGCACTTCGGTGATGGCCGACGCGCTGCTCAACCGGCGCGCCTCGATGGCGCCGCTCTGGATCGCCGCGGCGGTTTCCGCCGCCTGGCTGGCCCTGACCGCCTTTGCGGCGAGCGAACTCTTCGGCACTGATCTCCAGCGCTACGCCGACCTGGCGCCATGGCAGCTGGTGGCGCTCGGCGCCGCGGCCGTCATTCCCGTGATGTTGATCTTCGCCTTCGCGGCGATGGTCCGCCGGGCCGGCGATCTGCGCCTGATGAGCCGGTCGATGACCGAGGTCGCGCTTAAGCTGATCGAGCCGGAGACCATCGCGACCGACCGCGCCTTGAGCGTCGGTCAGGCGATCCGGCGCGAAGTCTCGGCCCTCGGCGACAGCGTCGAGAAGGCCCTCGCCCGCACCAGTGAACTCGAAAAGGTCGTCCACAGCGAAGTCGGTGCGCTGGAGCGCGCCTATGCCGACAACGAGGTGAAGATCCGCGCGCTCGTCCAGGATCTCAGCGCCGAACGCGAAGCGATGCTTTCCCATGCCGAGCGGTTGCGGTCTTCCGTCGTCGGCTCGCACCAGCGCCTGGCCGAGGACGTCGATCTCGCCTCCGACCATATCCTGCAGCGCATCGAGAACGCATCGCAGCGCTTCACGACGCTGATCGAGGAACGCAGCGAGGCTCTGGCGCGCGACTACACGACGCGCGGCGAGACCTTTGCGCAGCTGATCGACGATCGCAGCAACGCGGCCGGTGAACGCCTGAAGTCGACGAGCGACGATCTCGTCGCCCGCATCGAATCGACCGCCGGTGACGCGACCGATCGGTTGACCAATGCCGGCGAGAATCTCAACCGCCTGTTCGGCGAACGCACCGCCGAGCTCGATATCCGCACCGGCGAGATGACCGAGCGGCTGACCCAGGTCGGCAACGACGTCACCAGCCGCCTGATCGCATCGGGCGACTCGATCACCGGCCTGCTGCAGGCCCGCGGCAGCTCGATCGCCGAGAATTCGGAACAGTTCCTGGCCGATCTCAACGCGGTCTTCGAGGACCGCACGATCGGTCTGTCGTTGGACGGACAGACGATGCTGGCCAATCTCGATTCAGCCTTCGAGGAGCGCGTTCGCCAAATCGACGAGAAGAACGAGCTGTTCCTGACGACAATGACCGAAAGCGTCGACGGGCGCCGCCAGAAGCTCGATACGGAATCGACGAAGTTCCTCGAAACGCTGGAAACCAGCCTCGGCGATCGCACCGAGCAGGCGGCACGCCTGCTTTCCGACGCCAATTCGCGCACCCTCGGCGACCTCGACAGTCGCATCATGGCAATCGATTCCAGCCTTTCGGAGCGCGGCGGCGCCCTCATCGCCTCGCTCGAAAACCGCGCCGACGCGATCGAGACCTCGACGAACCGGGTTTCGAAGGCCCTCGAAAGCCGCACCAAGGACTTCGCCGGCGCGCTCGCAGAGCGCACTCGCGAGATCATCACCGCTTTCGAGGCCGGACATGCGGACTTCTCGACGAAAGCCGACGACGCCGTCGCGCGGACTCAAAACACGCTCGAAAACCGCACCGGCGAACTGCGCGGCCTCTTCGATGAGCGCATCTCCGGCTTCTCGCGCCTCATCGACGAGCGCACCGAAGCATTGACCGGAGTACTCGACGAGCGGCTCTTGTCGATGGATCTGGCGAGCGATACCCGCATCGAGGGCATCGGCCAGAAGGCCGAAGAGATCGAGGTCCTGCTGGAGCGCACGTCCGGGCGCCTGCAGGAGCTGCTGGAGGCGCGCCGCGGCGAGATCGAAGCGAGCGTAGAACGCAGTGCGGAGATCATTCGCACGTCTCTCGACGGCCGCGTCGAGCGCATCGAGAAGGCGATTGCCGACCACGGCACCGACCTCGACGCCTCCTTCGGCTTTGCCGAGCAGAACCTCCTCGGCCATCTCGACGAACGTTCGGGTTCGCTGACCAAGGCGATCGAACAGACGGTCGCCAGGCTCGAGGATCTGATCTCGTCGACCGAGGGAAAGATGGCCAGGGGCGTCGACGAATCGACGAAGTCCCTCGCCCATCTGCTCGACGATCGGCGTCAGGCCATCGAAAGCCTCGTCGCCGACGGTCGCGACGACCTCGTCAACGGCCTCGACGAGCGCATTCAGGCGATAGCCAGCGTTTTGGCCGATCGTGTCGGCCACTTCCACAGCTCGCTCGACGACCAGCGCGGTCGCCTGATCGACGGCCTGACCGCGCAGTCCGAGCGGCTTCTCGGTGACCTCGATCGACGCGGCAATCATCTCACCACGAGCCTTGCCGATCGCATCGAGGCTCATGGCTCGCGCATCGAGGCGTCCCATGACAGCCTGCTGGCCGGGCTCGACGATCGCCACCTCGCGATCCGCCGGTCGCTCGACGAGCGTTCGGAGGTCCTGCATGCGATGTCGACCGACAGCCAGCAGGCTCTTCTTGCGGCGATCGACGAACGGCTGGCCAACAACACCGGCGGCTTCGACACGGTGGTGAACAGCATTGCCGATGATCTGGCCAAGCGGGTCGGCTCGCTCCGCGACGTCATGGAAGGCGCCCGTCTTTCCTTGTTCGAAGGCATGGATCGCCAGACGGCGAGCCTGCGAGAGGACATGGACACCCGCACCCGCGACTTCAGCGACCAGATGGCGATCGATGGCGGGGCGCAGCTCGCCGCGATCGAGACCTCGCTCAGCCAGCTGATCGAAGGACTCGACGAGCGCACCGCCCGCCTCGGCGCCAGCGCGGCAGGGCTCGAAGCCTCGCTTGGCGAGAGCCTTGACAGCCGCCTCGCGACGGTCCGTTCCGTGCTGGAGAGCGGCCATGCCAACCTCGTCGCCGATCTGGACGATCGCACCCGCCGGCTATCGGCAGACCTCGACGAGCGCGCGTTGCGCCTCGGCGACGGCGCGCAGGCGATGGAATCGACCCTGCGCGAGAGCCTCGACAGCCGCCTTTCCGCCATTCGCGCCATTCTCGAAACCAGCCATGCCGACCTGCTCACCGGCCTGGAAGACGGCACCCAGCGCCTGACCCATGGGCTCGACGAGCGGATTGAGCGCCTCGGAACCGATGCGCAGTCGGTCGAAGCCAAACTGCGAAAGAGCCTCGAAGGGCGCCTGGATGCCATTCGCGATGTGCTCGACGATGGCCATATCAACCTCGTCGGCGATCTCGACAGCCGCACGCATCTCCTCACCGAAGGCCTCGACGAGCGTGTGGCGCGTCTGAGCGACGGCGCGCAGTCCGTGGAAACGGCCCTCGCCGCCAATCTCGACGATCGCCTGGCTGTGATCCGGTCGGTCATGGAGGATGGCCATCGCAGTCTCGTCGGCGCCCTCGACGGCGGAACCCGCACGCTCGCCGACGAGATCGGAGAGCGTGTCTCGCTGGTCGGCGAAGGGCTGGATTCCCGCACCGCCGCTCTGCGCGCGATCGTCGGCGACGTCCAGTCCTTCCTGGTCGACGGCTTCGAGGAACGCATGGACGATCTGCGCAGTCTTCTCGACGGCTCCCAGGGTCCGCTGCTTGCCGGTCTCGAAGACCACAAGCGCCAGATCGGCAGCGAGCTGGACAGCGGTCGTGCCGCCATTGCTGCGGCGATCGAGGAGCGCGTCGGCGCGATCTCGGAATCTTTGCTCGAAGCCGATCTGCGGCTGGCCAGTGCCCTGGAGGAGCGGCGCGACAGCCTTTCGTCGATCGTCGAGGAGGCCGTTCGGTCGGCATCGGCCACCCTTGGCGACCGGGCCGACGACGTCCGTCGGTCGATCGAGCAGAGCGTCTCCGACGTCACCCAGTCTCTCGACACCCGCCGCGAGGAACTCGTCACGGCATTCGACACGGGTTCGAGCGCGATCACGACGTCCATCGATCAGCGCACCGACGCGATCAACGTCGCGCTGGAACGTGGCCTCGGCAATGTCGAGCGCACCTTGAACAATTCCACCGCCCGCATCGCGGATTCGCTGCGCCAGTCGGTCGCGTCCGCGTCTTCGGCGATGACCGAAGAGGCCATCCGCGCACGTGCCGGCCTGTCGGAAGAAACCGCCCAGCTTACCAAGAGCCTGTCGGGTATCGACAAGCTGTTCGGCGCGGCCGCCGAAGAGGCCCGCCTGCGGCTGGCAGGCGAAGCCGACCGGCTGTCGGACCGCCTCGGCAATCTTGCCGAGGATCTCGCCGGACGGTCCTCGGCCGCAAGCCAGACCCTGGTCGCCGAAAGCGACCGGATCGCCGAGACGATCGGCGGCGCGGCGGAGGTCATCCGGGCTTTGTCCGACCAGACCCGCAGCCAGTTCACCACCGAAGCCGAGAGCCTGGCGAAGACCGTCGCCGGGTTGACCGGAAGCCTTCGCAGCGAGACGGAAACGGTTCGCGAGGATCTGACGAGCCAGCGCATGTCGCTGATCGACAGCCTCAGCGGCATCACGATGGCCATCGCCGGGGAATTCGAGCGTGGCGCCGGCAGCTTCGCGCAGCGCGTCGACGAAGCCGGTCGGACCATGCGGATCGCCGGCGACGACAGCCGCAGCCGCTTCATCTCGGATGCCGGCGCCCTGGTGAGCCAGGTCGAGGCGGCGTCCGACCAGATGCGGGAGATGACCCGCACCGCCGAAAACGCCTTGCGCGACAACGCCGAAGGTTTGTCGGAGCGTCTTTCCGGCGCGACCTTGCAGATCCGCAGCGACGCCGATCGCGTCGCCGGCGAACTCGACACCAGGGCTGGCCGCTTCACCGAAGAGCTCGCGGCCGTTTCGGAGCGGATTTCCGAAATGCTGGCGTCGAGCAATCTCGGTGCCGAGATGGCCGGGGTGGCGGAGACCATCCGCGCCGAACTGGAGCGTGCTTCGACGAGCATGAACGACGGCGTTCGCGCCGTTGCGACGCAAATCCGCGGCGACGTCGGCAATGCCTCGCAGACGCTGTTGAAGGACGCGGAATCGGCTGGCCAGGCGATCGTGGCCCGCGGCGGCGATCTGGCCGAGCAATTCGCGGCCTTCACCGCGACGCTCAACACCGAGACCGAAAAGGCCCGCGCGGAGCTTGCGGCAAGTTCGAGCAGCCTCGGCCACGAACTGGCCGCGCGTGTCGACGAATCGGAACAGTTGCTCAGCGCCCGCGCCCGCTCCATCGGCGACGATCTCGACCAGAAGACGCGGTCGCTCGCCGAGCTGCTCAGCGCCCGCACGGCGGAGATCGGTCGCATTCTCGACGAAGACGCACGGCCGCTCGTCGACCGCTTCGACGAAAGCGGCACGAACTTCGCGCGACTGGTCGAGGATACGACGCGGCAGGCCTCCGAGCGGCTGCGCAAGGAAAACGCCGCGCTGGTCGCCGCGCTCAGCCAGCGCGCCGGCGAGACGATCGAGAGCCTCACGCGCTCGTCGAGCGAAGTGCTCGGCGAGTTCGAGGAGAAGGCCTCGGGTGCCGTCGGGGTGGTCGTCGAAATCCGCGACCAGATGGAGCGCCAGATCGGCTCGCTGATCTCGCGCCTGTCGCAGACGAGCGGCGCGCTGCGTGGCCTCGTCGGCGAGGCCGCCGAAAACCTCGGCGCGATCGATGCCACCCTGTCGGCGAGCGGTTCGCGCTTTAGCCAGAACGCAGAGGACGCTTCGAACTCCATCTCGCTTTCGGCACGGCTGCTGGAAAGCAATGTCGAAAAGCTCGACAAACTGTCGTCGACGGCCTTCTCGAAGGTTTCAGGCATTGCCGATCGCTTCAAAGAGCATGGCGACGTGCTCGGCGAAGCGGTGCAACTGATCGCCGTGAGCGAAGGCAATCTGCGCACGACGCTGGAAGGCGGTCAGGGCGGCCTGGAAGAGCTGTCCAACGGACTCGTACGCCGTTCGGAGGAAATCGGCGAATTGCTGCGTTCCTTCGAGGAGGTCATGGACGGCCTGTTCGACCGAACCGAGCAGCGCTCGCGGCTCCTGTCCTCCAAGCTCTCGAGTGAAGTCGGCGAGACCTTGAGCGACGCCGAGCGCAAGATGCAGGACGCCGAGGCCCGCACACAGTCGACCGCCGAATCGATGCGCAGCTCGATCCTGTCGGTCATCGAGGATGCCAGCCGGCGCTTCACCGGGGCGACCGACGAGATTCGCCGCACGGCGCAGGAGATCCGCGAGGAGCTCGACACGACCCGCGGCGAAATTCGCAAGGGCGTCGGGCAGTTGCCGGACGAAACCCGTGAGAGCACCGAGGCCATGAGGCGCGCCGTGTCCGACCAGATCCGCGCCCTGCGCGATCTTTCGGACGTGGTCTCGCAATCGGGCCGGGCCTTCGACATCGGCGGTCGCGGTGCTTCCGGCGGAGGGAGTTCCGCTCGCTCCGCCGAACCGTCGCGCGAGCGAGTTTCGGCACCCGCGCCCCAGGCGCCCCGGTCCCCGGCAACTCAGCCTCAGGCCGCGGCCCGCACCGCGCCGTCGGTCGGCACTCAAGCGGCGTCCGCGCCCCAGGCTTCCACGACACCGGAAATCTTCGGCGAAGAGCAGGAGCGCGAGATGGAAGACCAGATCGCCGCGTCCTTCGTGAGCGAGGGCAATCTGGCGCGGGATCTGCGCGGTTCGAATTTCGACACGGCGCCGCGCCAGCCGAACACGCCGCAACCCGCCGGTCAGCCGGAGGCGCGCGGGGCGAGCACGGCGCCGAGCACGCCGACTGCTCCGGCCTCGCAGCCTGGTCGTTCCGCCCCGGTCGGCGCGCCGCCGGCGTCGAGCGCACCGCTGCGCCCGTCCGCCCGTCCGGCCGAGCCCCAAGCTTCGTCGTCCGGGAGCGGACGATCGGGCGGATGGGTGTCCGACCTGCTTCGCCGCGCCTCACGCGACGAGGAAGAGGCGGGGCCGGAACAGCAGCCGGTTCCGTCGACGACAGAACGAACGCAGGTCCAAGCCCCGACCGACCGACCTGCCGCGCAGGTGGTGGATTCCCTCAACTCACTGTCAGTCGACATTGCGAGGGCCATCGACCACAAGGCGTCGGTCGAGCTCTGGGAGCGCTACCGCCGCGGCGAGCGCAACGTCTTTACGCGCCGGCTCTACACGATGAAGGGCCAGCAGACCTTCGACGAGATTCGTCGCAAATATCAGCGTGACGATCAGTTCAAGGTGGCGGTCGACCGTTACATCGCCGACTTCGAGAAGCTGCTCGGCGACGTGTCCGAGGACGACGCCGACGGCGCCGTCGGCCGTGGCTACCTCACCTCGGACACCGGCAAGGTCTACACCATGCTGGCCCACGCTTCGGGTCGTTTCGACAGCTGAGGCGGCGCCGCAACGAGCCCGCAAAGCCGACTTGCTAGCGGGGCCACAGGAGAAACAGCAAAAGGGGCGACGCCAATGGCGTCGCCCCTTTTGCTTGGGTCAGTTGTCGACGAAGGGCAGGTTGCAACTTCGGGCGCCGAGACGGGCTTCGAAGAGAGGCCTGGGAGACCGACCGCCGTACAGGGCGCTTCGGCATGGGCATCAAAACGAGGGCTGGGGCAAGATCTGCGATCGATCCGCCAGGCCATCACGAGCTGCGGAACCGAGCCTGCGAAGACCGCGCATGGCGTCGCTGCGCGAGCCGCCGCCCGCAAAACGGACAAGAGCGTTTTGTCCGGCAACCGAAAACACATGGCAATCGATCGATTTTGTACCGTGATCTTCAAAGAGGTGTGTCGGGGAAAAATGGTCGGAGCGAGAGGATTCGAACCTCCGACCCCTTGGACCCCATCCAAGTGCGCTACCAGGCTGCGCTACGCTCCGACACTGCTATTGTCCTAGGCAATCCCTCGACCGGACGCAACCGGAATTTCCTGCGGCATGAGGTCGATCGACCGCGCGCTATGCGGTGACGAGTTCTCGCGGATGGCAGCGACGATACCGATGCGGTCATCCGCAAACGTGCCGACCGGTTCACCGCTGGAGGCGCTCAACGCACCTGGTCGAGAAGGCGCTTGCATTCCAGAAGTTCGAGAATGACCGTGTCGAGCGCTTCGACGCTTTCGCGGGACAGGGCCCGGTCCCCGGACGCATCGACAGCCGGCTCGCGATGGCGCTTGAGGAAACCCGCCAGCGGACGTCGGGCATCCGGCGTTTGCTGCACGTCGGGCTGGCCATCCGTTGGATCGATCGAGGACACCGGACTGCTTGCCGTAGCGGGTAAATCGCCGGCGTTCTCGTTCGACATGTCCGCACGTTCGTCTCCGGCAATATCGAGCCCGTCCGCGGCGAGCAGGTCGAGATCGCCGAAATGCGGCTCGTCGCTCGATTGGGCGGCCTGTGCCTGGCGACCGGCCTGCATGGCTTCCAGCGCTTCAGTGTCGCCCGAGCCGACGGCCACGACGAAGCGCGGACCGTTTTCCTTCAAAATCCGCTGGACGCCCTTGATCGTGAAACCCTTCACGTAGAGCAGATAGCGGATGCCACGCAAAAGCTCGACGTCGTCCGGCTTGTAGTAGCGTCGACCACCGCCGCGCTTCATCGGCTTGATCTGGTTGAAACGGGTTTCCCAGAAGCGCAGCACATGCTGCGGCAGCTTCAGGTCGTCGGCGACTTCGCTGATCGTCCGAAATGCATCGACGCTCTTTTCGCTCATGCCAGTCCCGTCAAGTGCTCGACATCATCCAGAAAGCGGCGCCGGCGCCCGGCCGTCGCGACGCGTCGTCCAACGAATGGCGTCGAAGGTTTTCGAGGGAGAGCTGTATCACGCGTTGCCGATGTTCCGGCCCCTCACCCATCGTCGATGGGTTCCGTGATGCGGTTCCGTCAACCTTCGGGCCGCCGCTTATTCGGCGGCGCGAAGCAGAGGCTCGGCAGGCTCGCCGGAGCCGGACTCCATGTCCGCTTTGGCGCTTCTGTCATCGCACTCCGTACCCTTGCGCTTGGCATGGCCTTCGAGGATGCGATCCTTGAGGACGTTAGAGGGTTTGAAAACGGCAACGCGGCGGGGCGAGATCGGCACCTCTTCGCCGGTCTTCGGATTGCGACCGATACGCTCGTTCTTCTCGCGCACGAGAAACGAGCCGAAAGACGAAATCTTGACCGATTCGCCACTCGCAATCGTCGTGCACATCTCGTCGAGAACCATCTCCACCAGTTGCGCCGATTCGGTTCGCGACAAACCGATCTTGCGAAAAACTGCTTCGGAGAGGTCTGCTCTCGTGAGCGTCTTGTCCCCCATCGGCGTCCCCCACCTTTGGTGATCTGGCTTGCTTCGTCCGATTGAATAGCCGCAACCCGAGGTCGCTCCCAATCGACTGCCTGATCTTTACGATTTTTTCGACATTAGCCAATTCGCCAGCCAAATCAAGGCGTCTTGTCTACCAGCGGATCAGAACCGCACCCCAGGTAAAGCCGCCACCCATCGCCTCCAGAAGCACCAGATCCCCCGGTTTCACGCGCCCGTCGCGTACCGCGACGTCAAGTGCCAGCGGGATCGACGCCGCCGAAGTGTTGCCGTGATTCTCGACCGTGACGACGACCTTTTCAGTCGGGATGCCGAGTTTCCTTGCCGAGGCGTCGATGATCCGTCGATTGGCCTGATGCGGCACGAACCAGTCGATATCGTCGGCGGTGACACCGGCCGCCGAAAAGGAATCCTCGATCACGTCGGTGATCATTCCGACGGCGTGCTTGAAGACCTCGCGGCCTTGCATGCGCAGTTTGCCGATGGTGCCGGTGGTCGACGGACCGCCGTCGACATAAAGCTTTTCCTGATGGGCGCCGTCGGAGCGCAGGCGCGACACGACGATGCCCGGTTTCTTCGCATCGTCCGTCTCGGCCGGAACCGCTTCCAGCACCATCGCCCCCGCTCCATCGCCGAAGAGCACGCATGTGGCACGGTCTTCCCAGTCGAGGATTCGCGAGAACGTCTCGGCACCCACGACAAGTGCGCGCCGCGCCATGCCGGCCTTGAGATAGAGGTCGGCCGTGGTGACGGCGTAGACGAAGCCGGAGCAAACCGCCTGAACGTCGAAGGCGAAGCCATGGCGGATACCGAGGCGATCCTGCAGTTGCACGGCCGAGGCGGGAAAGGTGTTGTTCGGCGTCGCCGTCGCCAGCACGATCAGATCAATGTCGCCAGGCTCGAGACCTGCCATGTCCAGAGCACGAAGCGAGGCGAGCTCGGCGAGCGAGACCGTCGTCTCGCCGTCGCCGGCAATATGACGGGCCGCGATGCCGGTGCGCTGCCTGATCCATTCGTCGGATGTTTCGACGACGCCTTCGAAATCCTGGTTGCGCATGATTCGTTCGGGAAGCGCGGAGCCTGTGCCGCGCACCACCGATCGTATCGACTTGTCCATCATCATCAACTTTCCGAACTGCCGAATGCAGCTTCCTGGGCCGTTTCGGTCTGCGATTCCGCGACGATCATGGCCTCGTCGGACATGCGCTGGTAGAAACTCTGCAGATCGGCCTCGATCTTCTCGCGCAGACCATGACGTGCCATGGCATGGGCCAGGTCGATCGCTGCGGCGATGCCCTCGGCATCGGTGCCACCATGGCTCTTGATGACGATGCCGTTCAACCCGAGGAATACGCCGCCATTGACTTTGCGGGGATCCATCTTGTCACGCAGCCGATCGAAGGCTCCCTTTGCGAAGACATAGCCGAGCTTGGCGAGCCACGTCCGGGTCATCGCCTCGCGCAGATACGCGCCAATCTGCTTGGCGGTGCCTTCGGCGGTCTTCAGGGCGATGTTGCCGGTGAACCCCTCGGTGACGACGACATCGACCGTGCCCTTGCCGAGATCGTCGCCTTCGACGAAGCCGTGATACTCGATGCCGGACAACGACATCTCGCGCAAGAGCCGGCCCGCCTCGCGGATCTCGTCCTGGCCCTTCACCTCCTCGACACCGATATTGAGCAGGCCGACGGTCGGGCGCTCCACCCCGAACAGCGTGCGGGCCATCGCGCCGCCCATCATCGAGAAGTCGATGAGCTGCTGGGCATCCGCGCCGATCGTCGCGCCGACATCGAGAACGATGCTCTCGCCGCGCAGCGTCGGCCAGATGGCGGCGATCGCCGGTCGTTCGATATTGGCCATGGTGCGCAAGCAGAATTTTGCCATCGCCATCAGGGCGCCGGTGTTGCCGGCCGAGACCGCCACGTCGGCCTCGCCGGTCTTCACCGCATCGATCGAGCGCCACATGGACGATTTGTAGCGGCCCTGGCGCAGCGCCTGCGACGGCTTTTCGTCCATGCGGATGGCGATCTCGCAATGATGGAAGATCGAGGCTGCCTTGAGGGCCGGATGCTTCTCCAGCGCCGTTGCGACCGCTTCTGCCTGGCCGAAAAGCACGAAACGCGTGCCCGGATGGCGCTCCAGTGCAATCGCCGCGCCGCCGAGAACGACCTCCGGCCCGTGATCGCCGCCCATGGCGTCGATCGAAATCGTAATGCCGGTCTTGGTGGTCAAACCTGTCTCGCTTTCCTGCATCGCACCCTGGCGACGCGGCGCGAAGATATCCGTTTCGGCGGTGACGGCAACAGCCGCCATACAATCAATTCGACTCCGTGTCGTCCTTGACGGAGCTCACGGCCTTCAGCTCAGCCAGGACCCCGAAGGGCGACGGTGCGGGCGCTTCCGGTGACGAATCAGTGTCGACAGGCGCGAACGCCGCATCGCTCTCGCGCGGGTATGGATCGAGGGCCAGCGCGACGGCTTCCGACAGATAGGGTCCGATATCGATCACTTCACCGAAAAAGATCTCGGGCGGATCGTCGGCTTCCGGATCGATCTGCAATTCGGTCTCGTCCGGCCGCACGATTCGCGCCAGCCGCGAATTCTCGGGCACGAACGTAACATGGAAGGGCTCGTCGATGACTTGCCCGATCGGCTCCAGCGTAACGACACTTGCCTGCTCGACCTCGGCCTTCAATCGCCCCTGAACCGCCACTCCCTCCGCCCGCCAAGGCTTGGCGACAAGCCTTGCCGAAAGCCTCGCGACCTTGACGATCTCCAGCTGTTCGGCGAGCGCTCTGCGCTGCGTTTCGTCGGCGACGAAATCGATATCGAGTCCATCGCGTGGAAGCTTGGCGACCTTCACGGCGTAACGGATCGCCTCGCGGGCGGAATTCTCGGCAGTCATCACATGGGCTCCGGGTTGAATCGTCCGGCAAGGATGGCGTCGACAGGAACGGCGGCAAAGGCGGCTTCGACCTTCAATGCGTGCGCCGCAAGCGGATTGGGATCTGGTGGATCGATCGGCTCCGGCGCCCCACGGCGGGGCTTTTCCTCGGTGGCGAAGGCGCGGAAGGCCAGCGCGGCGGCCAGCGCGGCCTGCCTGTCGTCGGCATCGAAGGCCGCGTCATAGGCGGCGATGCGTTCGTAGAGGATGCCGGTCAGCTTGCGCATGCGCTTGGGAACGGACGGGTCGCCGACGCCCAGTTCGCGGATCGACGCTTCGAGGTCGACGACGACACGGTCGACGACATCCTGAACGACGGGCTCGAGCACCGCCTCGCCCCGGCAGCGGCGCAGAAACAGGAAGACATGCAGCGACAGGGCCTCGAAGCGGCCCATCACCGTATCGCGAATGCCGAGGGTCTCGAAGACAACCGGTGAACGGGCGGCTTCGACCAGCGCGGCATAGATGGACTCGACGATCTCCCGATTGCGGCGAGCGGTCTTGAAGCGTGCGAACATGGGGTCCAGCCGGTTTTCTGTCAGTTGTTGTCGATCGACGGCTCGGTGCAGCGTCCCGCGCGATCGAGGTGAGACGCCGGTTGCCCAAAACGCTCGAACGAAGTGAGACGAACGACCGGACGTGTCGCCGGCCCCGAGAAGGCGGTGACACAGCGGCCTCCCGATTGCAACGGTTGCCAACCTGCTTTACCTAGGGCGCGCCTCGATGAAGGTGGAGACCGCGCCGATGCTCGGGTGTGGTCGGCCAAATTGGCGGGGGCAAGGCGTGGATACGTCGCGACCGTTCAAAAAAACGGCGCAAACGAACGGCATCGGTTGACGATGCGAAGCGTCAGGGAGATTGCCAGCGTGAGTTCATACAGTCGATCCAGCCGAGTGCTTCTCGGTGTCGCCGCCTTCGCTTCGCTTATGGCCGTGTCGGGTTGCACGACGGCCGAGGTCCTGAACCAGGGCTATGTGATCGACCAGAAAACCCTGGAGCTGGTTCCGGCGGGCTCGAGCCGCGAACAGGTGCTTTTGGCACTCGGCTCGCCCTCGACCACGGCGACATTCGACAGTGAGGTCTTCTACTACATCTCGCAGAAGCGCGTGCGGCCGGTGGCCTTCATGGAGCCTCGTCTCGTCGACCAAAAGGTGCTGGCGGTCTATTTCAACAAGGACGGCCGGGTCGAGCGCATCGCCAATTATGGCCTGCAGAACGGCCAGATCTTCGACTTCATCTCGCGCACGACGCCGACAGGCGGGCAGGACCGCACCTTCCTAGGCCAGATCCTGTCGGACACGACTGGCGCCGGTGTTCCGTCCCGGGCGCCCGACCTGTTGAACAAATAAGACCGATTCCGCCGCGTGAAGCAGCGCGTCAAGCCGCGCTCCGAACAATGAAAGAGGCCCTGCCGATGGGCGATCGGCAGGGCCTTCTGCTTTGAACGTCGACTTGCCGCGTCAGGAGTGCGCGAGCACCGCAAGCAGCAGGAGCGCCACGATGTTGGTGATCTTGATCGCCGGGTTCACCGCCGGTCCCGCCGTATCCTTGTAAGGGTCGCCGACCGTGTCACCGGTGACCGATGCCTTGTGGGCCTCCGAACCCTTCAAATGCCGGGCGCCGTTCGAGTCGACGAAGCCGTCCTCGAAGGATTTCTTGGCGTTGTCCCAGGCGCCGCCGCCCGAGGTCATCGAGATGGCGACGAAGATGCCGGTGACGATGACGCCGAGCAGCATCGCGCCCACGGCCGAGAAAGCCTGGCTCTTGTCGGAGATCGCAAGGACGCCGAAATAGACGACGATCGGCGCCAGCACCGGCAGCAGCGAGGGCACGATCATCTCCTTGATCGCCGCGCGGGTCAAAAGATCGACGGCACGCGCGTAGTCCGGCCGTTCGGTGCCCTGCATGATGCCCGGCTTCTCGCGGAACTGCCGGCGCACCTCCTCGACGACCGCGCCGGCGGCGCGGCCGACGGCGGTCATCGCGATGCCGCTGAAGAGGTAGGGGATGAGGCCGCCGAGCAGGAGGCCCACCACGACGAAGGGGTTGGTCAGAGCGAAGTCCGGCTTGACCCCCTGGAAGTAGGTATAACCCTGCCCCGCCTCGGCCTGCGCGACGAAATACTGCAGGTCGTAATTGTAGGCTGCGAAGAGCACCAATGCGCCAAGGCCCGCCGAACCGATCGCGTAGCCCTTAGTGACGGCCTTGGTTGTGTTGCCGACCGCGTCTAGCGCGTCGGTTGAGCGGCGCACGTCGGCGGGAAGCCCCGCCATCTCGGCGATGCCGCCGGCATTGTCAGTGACCGGACCGAAGGCGTCGAGGGCGATAATCATACCGGCGACGCCGAGCATGGCGGTGACTGCGATACCGGTGCCGTAGAGACCGGCCAGCTGGAAGGTCGAGATGATTCCGGCGACGATGACGATCGTCGGCAGCGCGGTTGATTCCAGCGAGACCGCGAGGCCCTGGATGACGTTGGTGCCGTGGCCGGAGACCGACGCCTCGCTGATCGAGCGCACCGGCCGCTTGTCGATGCCGGTGTAGTACTCGGTGATCCAGACGATCAGCCCGGTGACGGCCAGGCCGACGATGCCGCAGAAGAACAGGTTGAGGCCGTTGATCGTGACGCCGGCCGAGGACTGGCCGATGTCGCCGAAGCCGATGGTCGCCCAGGTGGCGATGGCGAGGCCGACGATCGACAGCAGCGTCGTCGCCCAAAGGCCCTTGTAGAGCGCGCCCATGATCGAGCCGTTGGAACCGAGGCGCACGAAGAAGGTGCCGACGATCGAGGTGACGATGCAGGCGCCGCAGATCGCCAACGGATAGACCATGACGCTTTCGATGATATTCGAGCCGGCGAAGAAGATCGCCCCGAGCACCATGGTTGCGACGACCGTCACGGCGTAGGTCTCGAAGAGGTCGGCCGCCATGCCGGCGCAGTCGCCGACATTGTCGCCGACATTGTCGGCGATGGTCGCCGGGTTGCGCGGGTCGTCCTCGGGAATGCCGGCCTCGACCTTGCCGACGAGATCGCCGCCGACGTCCGCACCCTTGGTGAAGATGCCCCCGCCGAGGCGGGCGAAGATCGAGATCAGCGAGGCGCCGAAACCGAGCGAGACGAGCGCGTCGATGACCGTGCGATCGTTGGGAGCAAATTGCATGACCGAGGTCAGCACGTAGAAATAGACGGTGACGCCGAGGAGCGCGAGACCGGCGACCAGCATGCCGGTGATCGCGCCCGACTTGAAAGCGATATCGAGGCCCTGCCCCAGCGATCGGGACGAGGCCTGGGCTGTGCGCACATTGGCGCGGACCGAGACATTCATGCCGATGAAGCCGGCAAGGCCCGAAAGGATCGCGCCGACCAGGAAGCCGGCCGCGGCGTAGAGCGACAGGAGGAAGCCGACAATGATGACGACGACGACGCCGACGATGGCGATCGTCGTGTACTGGCGCGCAAGATAGGCCTGGGCGCCTTCGCGGATCGCCTCGGCGATTTCCCGCATCCGGGCATTGCCCTGATCGGCGCTCATCACCGATTGGGTTGCCCAGATGGCGTAGACGATCGACAGCACCCCGCACAGGGTGACGATCAAGAGTATTGTCGGCATGCAGTCCCTCCATCGCACCGGTTCAAAACGACCGGCGTCATTCAATTCGGTCATTCAACGAGCGCGGATATCTCCCCCGGCCCTCGCTCCCCGTGGCCGTTCAAGGCAGCCGGAGGTTATAGGAGGTCTTGGAAGCGTCAAGTCGCCTGTTGGCACGATTTTCGAGCGTCGATCAGCCGACACATGGACGCCGTCCGCGCCAGGCCTGAAGCGTCAGTGCCAGCATACAGATCGCGACCACGGGGAAGACCACCACGTTCATGGCCTGCCAGCCGGCCGCGACAAAGGTGCGGCCCGACATGAAGGAGGCGAAGGCAACGCTTGAGAACAGGACGAGGTCGTGGACCCCTTGCGCCTTGTTCTTCTCTGACGGTCGGTAGGTCTCGGCGACCATCGCCGTCGCACCGATGAAGCTGAAATTCCAGCCGAGGCCAAGCAGGATCAGGCAGGTCCAGAACGGCAGGATGCCATATCCCGAGAGACCGACCGCGGCGCTGAGGGCCAGCAGCACCAGACCGCAGAAGACCACCCGCTCGCGCCCGAAGCGGGCGATGATGCGGCCGGTAAAAAAGCTCGGCCCGTACATCGCCAGGACATGCCACTGAATGCCGAGGACGCTCATATCCCTGGAATGGCCGTGGCCGACCATGGCGAGCGGTGCGCCGGTCATGACGAAGCTCATCATCGCGTAGCTACCGACGCCGCACAGAAGGCCTACGAGAAAGCGCGGCTGGGCGAGGATTTCGGCGAGCGGACGCGCCGGCATCAGATCGGCCGGATGGGACTGATCCGGCGCGTCCGGGATCCTCAGGAAGGACAGTGCAATCGCGCCGAGGGCTGCAAGAGCGATCATCCCGCCGAAGGCGCCGGCGAACTCGACCGGCAAAAACAGCCCCTCGGTGTAGCGTACCGTCTGCGGGCCGATGACAGCCGCGAAAATACCGCCGGCCAGGACGATGGCGATCGCCTTCGACTGATACTCGCGTGAGGCTCCGTCGGTGGCGGCAAAGCGATATTGCTGGGTGAAGGCGCCGCCGAGGCCGATGATCATCAGAGCGAACGCGAAGAGCACAAAGCTCGACTGGAACAGCGCCAGCATCGCGACGAGGCCGCCCAGCGCCGTGCAGCATGCGCCCGACATGAAACCGGTGCGCCGTCCCACTGCGCGCATGAGGCTCGCCGCCGGCAAGGCGCCCAGCGCCACGCCGACATTGTACCCGGTGACGGGCAGCGTCGCGAGGGACTTGTCGTCGAGCAGCAACCACGCCCCGGCAAGGCCACCCGTCGAGATCGTGACCGGTGCCGCGGCGCCGCACAGCGCCTGGGCTGAAGCGAGGATGAAGGCATTGCGGCGGACGGTGTTTTTGCCGAGGCGCGCCGTGCCGTCGGCCGTTTCGGCCGGCCCGTCCGAAGGCGGCACGTCGTCCACCGTCCCACGCGCCTTGACGGCCATTACTCGGTGTCCGGCGTATTGCGAACCTTGCGCCCGAGGCTGCGCTTTTCGACGATGGTCGTCTCCGACGGCCGGCGCCGGCGGGGGGCCGGGCGGGCGTCGCCCGTGCCGCCGTCCGCACTGGACGCCTCGTCACCCGGCCGGCCCCTTGGGGATCCGGCTCCATGCTCCGGCCCGCGTCCCTCGCCGCGCTCGGCCCGTGCGATACGGTCGAGGACGGCGTTGACCAGGCCGGGCTCCTCGCCCTCATAGAAGGCCTTGGCGACATCGACATATTCGGTGACGATGACGGCGACCGGCACGTCCTTGCGGGACGAAAGCTCATGGGTGCCGGCGCGCAGGATCGCCCTCAGCGTCGTGTCGATGCGCGACAACGGCCAATCCGGCGGCAGCGAAGCATGAATCAGCGGGTCGATCGCCGTCTGGCCGCGCACGACGCCGGAGACCACGTCACGGAACCAGGCGGCATCGGCATCGCGATAGGTGGCGCCGTCGATCTCGCTGCCGAGACGATGGGCCTCGTACTCGGCGACGACCTCCAGAAGGCCGGTGCCGCCGACATCCATCTGATAGAGCGCCTGCACCGCCGCGAGGCGCGCGGCGCCCCGCTTGTTGGCGGGCTTCACCGGACGCGCAGGCGTCTGGTCCTCACGTGGCGGCATCGGGCGGGCCTCCGGCGTAGAACGATGATCGGCCATCGCCTCAGGCCCCGAGCCGGTTGCGCAGCGCGATCATCGTCAGCGCCGTGCGGGCGGCGCCCCCGCCCTTGTCGTCGCGCCTGGGATCGGCACGGCGCAGCGCCTGTTCCTCGTTCTCGACGGTGAGGACGCCATTGCCGATGGCCAGCGTCTCGTTGACCGAAAGGTCCATCAGCGCACGCGCCGATTCGTTCGAGACGATTTCGAAATGATAGGTTTCGCCGCGGATCACCGTGCCGAGGACGACGAAACCGTCGTAATCCGTGCCGCCCTCGTCGGCTCCGGCCATCGCCATGGCGATGGCGGCCGGCGCCTCAAGGCAGCCCGGAACGGTCACGACGTCGTAGTCGGCGCGCGCCTCCTCGAGCGCGGCCTTCGCGCCCTCCAGCAGCAGATCGGCGATGTGGTCGTAAAAGCGCGCCTCGACGACGAGCAGATGCGGCTTGGCGGCCATAAGATGTCCTTCACGGAAAGCAGTCGACGTCGGGATACGCCCCCCGGAGCCGACAGGCAACAGGGGTTTCCATCCTCGAAGGAGCGAAGGCTCGTGGACCTCATCGGTGGACGGGAGAGCCCGACCGAAATCTCTCCTGAACTGCAGGAACGCGTCGACGCGCTCGCAGCTCGATCAAGCCGCATCGAGCGGACGAACAGACCTTTGCGGACAATCCGTCGTTCGAACATCAGATAGGCGTTGGCGGAACCCGCGAACGCGTGGCGATCGGCACCGCCTATATCATCGTGTGTCGCGTGCGAGAACGTGTCGAAATCCCCGCCGTCGTGCATTCAGCGCGGCCATGGCCCGATCGTTTCGATCCTGGTTGAGAGACAGTCCAGGTTCGTCCAGTCCAACGCTGTCTCATCCCATGCGCCCGCCGAACATCCGCTCCGCATAGCGCGCGATCTGGTCGACTTCCAGGTTGACGGCGTCGCCGGCCTTGCGATCGCCCCAGGTTGTAACGGCCAGCGAGTGGCGAATCAAAAGCACGTCGAAGACCGCATCATCGACGGAATTGACGGTCAGAGAGGTGCCATCGAGACAGACAGAACCCTTCCTGGCGATGAAGCGCTTGAGATCGTCCGGCGCTCTCAGAAGAAAGCGGACGGCTTCGCCCTCCTCCTCGACCGCAACGATGGTCGCGATGCCGTCGACATGGCCGGAAACGAGGTGGCCGCCGATCTCGTCGCCGATCTTCAGCGAGCGTTCGAGATTGACCTTGGTGCCCTCGCCCCAGCCGCTGGCGGTCGTCAGCCGCAACGCTTCCTCCCAGGATTCCACCTCGAACCAGCGATCGTTGGCGCCGGCTTCTGGCAGCGCCGTCACGGTCAGGCAGACGCCGCCGCAGGCGATCGAGGCGCCGATGGCGATGGTTTCCGGTTCGTAAGCCGTCGCGACACGCAGGCGGACGCCCTCGACGAGCTTTTCGGCGCGTTCGATGCGGCCGATATCGGTGACGATGCCGGTGAACATCAGGGCTCCTTTCGACTGAATTCATGCCAGGCATCTTCGCCATAGCGCGCCATGCGACCGAGGCGAAAGCGCCGGTTGGCGGCCGCGATATCGATCGGTGCCGCCACACCGCCCTCGCCGATCGCGATCGGCCCCGTGACGAGGATCAGCCGGTCGACTAGATCGGCGTCGAGGAAGCTTGCGGCCGTTTCGGCGCCGCCCTCGACGAGGACGCTGCCGATGCCGGTCGCGGCGAGATCTTCCAGCAATTCGGGCAGCGCGATGCGTCCCGTCGTCGGATCGGCCTCGCAGGCGACGAAGCGCACGCCGCAGGCGGCAAGCGCCGCGCGGCGGTCCGGATCGGCGGTGGCGAGCGTCGCAAGCGAAGTGGGTGTGTCGGCAGCGGTCGCCGCGACGAACGAGTCGACGCGCGTTCGCAGTTTCGGATCGAGGACGATCCGGGCCGGCGATCGGTCGCCAAGACCCGGAAGGCGGCAATCGAGCCTTGGATCATCTTCGTCGATCGTGCCCGCGCCGACGAGGATCGCGTCATGCATCATGCGCTGCAGATGGGTCTGAGCGTTGGCGATCGGGCCGGTGATCCTCACCTGGCCACCGCCGCGCCGGCCGATCATACCATCGGCCGAAAGCGCCATCTTCAGAGTTACTTCCGGGCGATTCCTGCGGTGGCGCGAGAGGTATCCGGAGATGATCGCGCCCGCTTCCGGTGCCATCAACCTCGCCGTCACCGAGAGGCCGCCCGCGCGCAGGATCGCGTGGCCTTTGCCGTCGACGCGGGAGTCGGGATCGGCGGCGGCGGAGACGACGCGGGCGATCCCGGCGGCAACCAGCGCCTCGGCGCAGGGCGGCGTGCGGCCGTGATGGGCGCAGGGCTCGAGGGTCACATAGGCGGTAGCGCCGCGGGCCAGATCGCCAGCCTCGGCCAGCGCCTCGGTCTCCGCATGAGGCCGTCCGCCCGGCGCGGTGATGCCTTTGCCGACGATGCGCGGCCCACGGCCGTCGCCCTCGTCGCGAACGATCAGGGTGGCGACCGACGGATTGGTGCCCGTCCGGCCGAGATTGCGCAGTGCGTAACGGATGGCGGCGGCCATGAAGCGGCGGTCGGTGTCGGTTGCGGGGCGGTCCATGGACGAGCGTTCGACAGACGGCGGATGCTGCGCGGAACGATCGGCCGAAGCATTGTCTACAGGCGGCATGTCGATCGCGGATCGAACCGCGTTCGATCGGACAGCCGAAGGATCGGCCACCGATCGCAGAGCCGGCCCCGGCACGACGCCCTTGCCCGACCTCATGACGGCTCACCGGCGGCGGTTTTATCCCCGGAGCCATTCTCGCCGGGTGATTTGCCAGCCAGCGTTCGACCGTGCGGGGTTTCCGCGATGGTGGCGGTCGGGTCGCCCGACGCCAACTCGCCCAGCAGCGACTGGAAATCGCGTGCCTCGCGAAAATCGCGGTAGACCGAGGCGAAGCGGACATAAGCGACGTCGTCCAGGCCCTTCAGCGCTTCCATCACCATTTCGCCGATCGTGTCGGAGGCAATCTCGGCCTCGCCGGACTGTTCGAGACGCCGCACGATGCCGGAGATCAGGCGTTCGACGCGCTCGTGATCGACCGGCCGCTTGCGCAGCGCCACCTCGATGGAACGCGCCAGCTTGTCGCGATCGAAGGGCACCTTGCGGCCGGACTTCTTGGCCACCTGCAACTCGCGCAGCTGGATGCGCTCGAAGGTGGTGAAGCGGCCATTGCAATCGGGGCAGACGCGCCGGCGGCGGATGGCGCCGCCATCTTCGGCGGGGCGCGAGTCCTTCACCTGGCTGTCCTGCGACCCGCAATAAGGGCAGCGCATTGGAACGATACTCCAAACAAGCACCGGCCGGCTTTGAGAGCCGACCGGTTGGCATATGGGGCCGACCTCGCGCGCGGAGCAAGGCCTCGTCGGACGACGAAGCGTATCGGCTTTAGAGCCCTTCGTAGATCGGGAAGCGGCCGGTCAAAGCCAGCACCTTCTCCTTGACGGCCTGTTCGACCGACGCGTTGCCCTCTTCGGAATTGGCCGCCTTCAAACCGTCGAGTACCTCGACGATCAGCCGGCCGACCTCCTGGAACTCGGCGACGCCGAAGCCGCGCGAGGTCGCGGCGGGGGTGCCGAGCCGAATGCCCGAGGTGATCGTCGGCTTTTCCGGATCGTTCGGCACGCCGTTCTTGTTGCAGGTGATGTTGGCGCGGCCCAGCGCGGCCTCCGAAGCCTTGCCGTTAAGGCCCTTGGGGCGCAGATCGACCAGCATCAGATGGGTGTCGGTGCCGCCCGAGACGATGTCGACGCCGCCGTCGCGCAAGGTCGCAGCCAACGCCTTGGCGTTTTCGCAGACGGAGGAGATGTAGGAGCGATAGCCCGGCGTCAGCGCCTCGCCGAACGCCACCGCCTTGCCGGCGATGACGTGCATCAACGGTCCGCCCTGAAGCCCGGGGAAGACCGCCGAGTTGATCTTCTTGGCAATGGCTTCGTCGTTCGTCAGCACAATGCCGCCGCGCGGACCGCGCAGCGTCTTGTGGGTCGTCGAAGTGGCGACATGGGCGTGCGGGAACGGGCTCGGATGCGCGCCCGCGGCGACGAGGCCGGCGAAGTGCGCCATGTCGACCCAGAACACCGCGCCGACCTTGTCGGCGATCGCACGGAAGCGGGCGAAATCGATCTTGCGCGAATAGGCCGAGCCGCCTGCGACGATGACCGCCGGCTTGTGCTCGAGGGCCAGTTCCTCGACCTGGTCGTAGTCGATGAGGCCGGTTGCGAGATCGAGGCCGTACTGGACGGCGTTGAACCACTTGCCGGAGAGGTTCGGCCTGGCGCCGTGGGTCAGATGCCCGCCGGCGTCGAGGCTCATGCCGAGCAGCGTGTCGCCGGGTTTGGAGAGCGCCAGAAGCACCGCCTGGTTGGCCTGGCTGCCGGAGTTCGGCTGGACGTTGGCGAATTCGCAGCCGAACAGCTGCTTCACCCGGTCGATGGCCAGGGTCTCGACGACATCGACATATTCGCAGCCGCCATAATAGCGCCGGCCCGGATAACCCTCTGCATATTTGTTGGTGAGGACCGAACCTTGCGCTTCGAGCACAGCCCGCGAAACGATGTTCTCCGAGGCGATCAGCTCGATCTCGTGGCTCTGACGCGACAACTCCTTGCCGATGGTGGCGAAGATCTCGGGATCGCGGTCGGCCAGCGAGCGGGTGAAGAAATCGGAGAATTCCGATGCCGCGTCGGTGCGAGGGGCCTGGCTCATGGGGTCACTCCTTCGGTCCGGGGGTCGGCGGCGCCGGTGCCGTCTGCGCGTCGGGGCCGCCATGGTGCTCCGGTTTGCCGATAGCACAGCGCCGCAAATAGCACCACGCCATGACCGGCCAAAGCCGCGTTACGACATCGCGTGTCTCAAACGCCGGAGCTGTGACCTGTGGCCAACGAAAAAGCCGGCTGCATCGCTGCGGCCGGCCTCAAATGATGTCGCGAAACTGCGCCGGACCTCAGTAGCCGTCGTCGCCTCGGGCGTAGGGGTTCTGCTCGTTGGCAGCATAGGCGGTGGTGGTGAGGCCGCCGGAGGCCAGCTGCTCGGAGCCGTCGCGGTGGTAGATATCGTCGCGGAACTGCACGACGCTCGGGTCGGTCGCCCAGGCCGTGACATAGGTGAAGTGCACCGGCACCGGGCTGACAAGGTTGATGTCCTGCCGGTCGCGCGCGGCGATCACCTGCTCGATGTGCTGGCGATCCCAGCCCGGCACGTCGCGGGCAAGCCAGACGATCAGATCGCGGACATTCTGGACACGCACGCAGCCCGACGATTCGAAGCGCATCAACTCGGAGAACAGGCTCTGCTGCGGGGTATCGTGCATATAGACGGCATAGGGGTTCGGGAAGTTGATCTTCACCGATGCCATGGCGCTGCTCGGCCCCGGATTTTGCCGGAAGAGATAGCCGGCCGCCTGATCGGAGTTCCAGTCGATCGACGTCGGCGGGATTTCCTGGCCCTTGTTGTCGAAGACATGGATGTCGGACCGCTCCAGATAGGTCGGGTCCTTGCGCATCAGCGGAATGATGTCCTTGCGCACGATCGAGGCCGGGGCATGCCAGTACGGATTCAGGTTCAGATTGGTGATCCTGGAATCGAGGATCGGCGTCTGGCGATCGATCTTGCCGACGACGGCGGTGTGGCGCTGGATCACGCGGCCGTTTTCGACGGCCTCGATCGAGGCGGCCGGGATGTTGACCATGACGAAGCGCGGAGCCCTCTCCGCTTCCGCTTCCTGCTGGAGGCGATTGTAGTTGGTGCGCAACTGGCCAAGGCGCAGATCGGCAGGTACGTTCATCGCCTTGAAGGTCGAGGGCCCGATGACGCCATCCGCAGGAATTCCGTGGCGGGCCTGGAAACGCTTCACCGCCGTGTCGACATAGGTGTCGAAGGCCGGCGAGGATCCGGCCGACTGCGGCAGGTCGCCGGAAACGAACAGGCGCTGGCGCAGGGTCGAGACGGCATCAGACTGGACGCCGAGACGCAAGGCCTGACCCTCCGGCACCATCGGCCAGCCGCCCATCTGGACGATCTGAGTGTAGCCGTTGATGGCGGCGCCCGTCGACTGGGTGGTGTTGGGCGAGAAGATCGGCGAGTTCGAGGCGACCTCGCGAACATTGGTGCCACGGGTGTCGAACTGATCGTCCCAGTTGCCGCGGGTCGGCGCGTTCAGAAGTTCCCCGAGAGCGTTCTGCGCGAACGCTGCGCCCGGAACCAGCGCGGCACCGGCGGCAACCCCGCCGAGCAGCACGTTGCGTCGGCTGAGCGTGCGGGCGAACGGCGCGGTTTTCGATTGCGACATGAATTCCCCTCGTGGATACGGCTGGGCTCGCGGCGGCTTTCGGACCGCCCGGCCCGTCTCGACAAATAGTCTAGCGCGTCATGGTAAAGGGTTTCTTCACCATCGAAGATCGTGAACAAGTTCTTCGGCCGGTCACGATCGCTTTCGCGTCAACGTCATTCGGTAAGACATCGCAATATGGCCAAAGCGTGGATTTTCGGCGCAAAAGCTTGTGTTGTCAGGGTTTTAGATGACACTTTTGCTCCAGCCGCAGAGCGCCGCGACCTGCCTGCGCGCCCTTCCGATCCCCAGAAACGCGAAAGCTCCGCCGATCCTCTGGACAAGGATCGCGGAGCATTCACGCGAAGTTGAGACCGATCGACTTGGCGGTTCTGTCGAACGACCGCTTTTACAGGCGATAGGCGATCGAGTCGTTCCAGAAGCGGTCGAGGCGCTGCAGCGAACGATTCATCTTGGAGAATTCCTGCTCGTCCAGGCCACCGACCTTGTCGATCGAGCCGATATGGCGGTCGTAAAGTTCGGCGACCATGGCGGCGATCTCGGTGCCCTCTTCGGTCAGCGAGACCTTGACGGCGCGGCGATCGACGCGGGACTTCTGGTGGTTGATGAAGCCCAGATCGACCAGCTTCTTCAGGTTATAGGAGACGTTCGAGCCAAGGTAGAAGCCTCGCGAGCGCAACTCGCCGGCCGAAAGAACCGAGTCGCCGATGTTGAAGAGCAGCAGTGCCTGGACCGCGTTGATATCGGTGCGGCTATTGCGATCGAACTCGTCCTTGATGACATCGAGCAGCCGGCGGTGAAGCCGCTCGACCAGCTGCAAAGTTTCGAGATAGAGGGACTTCAGCTCGCCGCCGGCGTTGGAGGTCGAAGGGACATCCGTCTTGATCTGGGTGTTCATAGTACTCTCCGCTGTTGATCTGATGGATGTTCTTTATCGACCCCATCTTGAGACCCAACCTACGGGGCGCATCTAAAATTCGACTTAAACCGCAGGCTTAATGCGGACTTACCGCCAGTTGATCCATTTCCTTGCTTAACGAGTTGTTCCGGTGCCGGATTCCGGCCGGCGTCCGGCGACCTGCAAGCACCCGGCCGGCGGCACCGGGCCGGCTCCAGGCCACGGGCGATCAGCCCGTCTTGCGACCGAGGCGGGCGCGGCGGCGTTCGCGCACATAAACGATCCGCAGCGCCAGCAGCAAAAGCAGCCCGACAGCGTTAAAGCCCAGCCAGGCGTAGTCCTCGCCGTACAGTTCCGGAAAGCCGAGATGCATGATCGCCTCGCCGAGCGCGATCATCACCCAGATCACCGCACCCCAGCCGGCCAGCAGCCAGAGCCCGATCCCGGCCACCGGATAAAGCACCGCCAGCGCCGGTGCTGCGATCTTCCACCAGACCGGCATCAGGTCGAAACGGCCGAGACCCTCGGCATCGATGCCGAGGAGGCGGACCCAGTATTGGATGCCGACGACGAACAAGATCACCGCGATCACCCGGTAGAGCACGCTCGTCAACCGACGCAGCGTCGTCGTTTGGGGTTTACCGGCTGCGGCTTCGATACTCATTCTCTCACCTTGCGACGGCGCCCGATCTCAACGGCGTGACCGTTCCTTCGCTTCTTGCGCACGCAATTGCGGCTTCACTTCGCCAGATACGCCGCCTGGTTGGCGTCGGCCTTGACGCCGGTCGAAAACGCAGGGCGTTCGGTAAGCTTGACGGGTCCGACGCAGGGCAATCTTGATGTCGGCGACACGAGGACGTAACCCAGAGCGATCCAGCACCCGGTCATGCCCCGAACTTTTCCGGCCGGTGCCTTGCATCATGAGGAAGCGTGAATTCCATGAGCCAAAGCCCCGCCTCCCTCTTGTCCATCACCGAGCGCATCGATACGGCGACGGGAGGGCTGCGGATGCGCCGCCTGCGCCAGAGCGACTGGAGCCGGCGACTGGTGCGCGAGACGGTGCTGGGCACGGGCGACCTTATCTGGCCGATCTTCGTGCGCGAGGGCGACGGCGCGCCGGAGGCGGTGCCGTCCATGCCCGGCGTCTTCCGCTGGTCGGTGAAGGATTGCGTCGAGGCCGCCAAGCGCGCCCGCGATTTCGCCATTCCGGTGATCGCGCTGTTTCCCTATACCGACCCGAACAAACGCGACGAGATGGGCACCGAGGCGCTCAACGCCGACAATCTCGTCTGCGCCGCCTCGCGTGCCATCAAGGCCACGGTGCCGGAAGTCGGCATCCTCTGCGACGTGGCGCTCGACCCCTATACCTCCCACGGCCATGACGGCGTGATGAAGGGCGAGCGCATCGTCAACGACGAGAGCGTCGAAATCCTGTGCCGGCAGGCGGTCGTCCAGGCCGAGGCCGGCTGCGACATCGTCGGGCCGTCGGACATGATGGACGGCCGCGTCGCCTGCATCCGCGCCGCGCTCGACGCGGCCGGTCATCGCGACACGCTGATCATGTCCTACGCGGCAAAATACGCCTCGGCCTTCTACGGCCCATTCCGCGACGCTGTCGGCTCGGGCGGCATCCTGCGCGGGGACAAGCGCACCTACCAGATGGACTACGGCAACACCGACGAGGCGATCCGCGAGGCCGGCCAGGACATTGCCGAGGGCGCCGACATGATCATGGTCAAGCCCGGCATGCCCTATCTCGACATCGTCTCGCGGCTCGTCCGAGAGTTCGGCGTGCCGACCTTTGCCTATCAGACGTCGGGCGAATACGCGATGATCATGGCCGCAGCCCAGAATGGCTGGCTCGACGGCGACAAGGCGATGATGGAAAGTCTCGGCGCCTTCAAGCGCGCCGGCGCTTCGGGCGTGCTCAGCTATTTTTCGCCACGGGTTGCGGAAAAGCTGCGGGGCATCTGAAGCGGGCCAAGGCACGCCCCGACCTGAACTTGGCAAAGTGGCTCGATCGAGGCATCGCTCGCAGGAACGGGACATCGGCACCGGTCAATATTGCGACGGGGCCTGTCGCTCACCATCTAATTCCCTGAGCGAACGGACGAAGGACCGGCCGGACGAACGCCGGCCAGAAAGATAACGAGGAATTTCGAGGTGAGCGACCAGACGATCACAAGCCGCGGCCATCCCCATTTTGACGACCGCCGTGCCAGGACCTCCTACACGATGGCCGGCACCGTCGACCGGCTCGACGATCCCGTCCTCTACGACGGTGTGCGCACGCGACGAATCCTGTCGTTCCTGATCGACTATACCGTCGTGCTGCTGCTTTCGGTCCCCGCCGCGATCCTCGTGTTCTTCCTGGGCGTCGTGTCGCTCGGCCTCGCCTGGGGCCTTTACGGCGTGCTTCTTCCGCTGATCGCGATCCTCTACATCGCTTTCACGATGGGCGGCTCGGCCCAGGCAACGCCGGGCATGAGCATGGCCGGCATCAAGGTGGCGCGGCTCGACGGCGAGAAGGTCGATCCGGCCATCGCGCTTCTGCATGGCGTCATCTTCTGGGCGGCCAACACACTGCTGACGCCCTTCGTGATTCTGGTCGCCCTGTTCACGCCACGCAAGCAGCTGCTGCAGGATCTGATGCTCGGGACAGTCGTGGTGCGTCGGCGTCCCTGGTAAGGCTGATAAGCCAGGCCGCAGTTGAACCGGAACCGCTGCTGAATCTGGCTATCGTCGCCGGAAAGGCGACGACGAGACCCGTGGTGGATCTTCCGATCCGCAAAGGGCGAGCGGAACGGCTTGCCAATGTGCGATCAGGCAAACCATAACAATCGCCGGATCAATCGATACGGCGGCACATGGATTCCCCTCACGTCTGGGCCACATACGGCCTGATCGGCTTCAGCGTCGTCGGCTACGCGCTCGAGCGCTGGCCGATCGAAGCGGTGGCGGCGGCCTCGCTCAGTGCCTTTCTGCTGCTCTTCGCCGTCTTCCCCTATCATGACGCGGGCGGCACGCCGATCTCGACCGGCGACCTGCTCGCAGGATTTTCCAATCCGGCCCTGATCACCGTTCTGGCGCTTCTGATCGTCGGCCAGGGCCTTTTCGCCACCGACGCGATGGCCCGGCCGACGCGCTATCTGACCCGCATCGGCGGCTCGGTCGGGGCCGGAGCCGTTGCGGTCGTGCTGTTGAGTGCGGCAGTCCTCTCGGCCTTTCTCAACAACACGCCGGTCGTCGTCATCTTCATTCCGATCCTGACGATGCTCGCGACCCAGCGCGGCGTGCCGCCTGCCCACGTCTTCATGCCATTGTCGTTCCTGTCGATCCTCGGCGGTATCACCACACTGATCGGCTCATCGACCAATCTGCTCGTCGCCGGGGTCGCGGCCCGCTCGGGAATCCATATCGGCTTCTTCGACTTCACCGTACCGGGCCTCGCCATCGCGATCGTCGGCGGCTTCTACGTGATCAAGATCATGCCGCGCCTGTTGACGCCGCGGACCAGCGGCGATGGTCGCATCGCCGATGCGGGCGGCAAGCAGTTTCTCGGCGAGATCGACATCGTTGAGGGTCACGCCTTTGCCGGCATCACCGCGCGCGCCGGTCTGTTCAAGGGCCTCGGCGACCTGATGCCGCGGATGATCCTGCGTGGCAGTCAAACTGTCCTGCCGCCCTTCGACGATGTGACCCTTCGGGACGGCGACCGGCTGATCGTCACCGCTACACGCAAGGCTTTCCTGAAAGCGCTTTCGGCCGGCAATCTCGGCATCAGGACGCTCGATACGCCGGGCGAGTTCGGCACCGAAAAGCCCGGCACGTCCAACAGGATCGGGCCCGACATGGTGATGGCAGAGGCGGTCGTGGCGCCAGGCTCTCGCTATGCCGGCCGCACCATGCAGTTCTCCGGCCTGCGCACCCAGTTCGGGATCACCCTTTTCGGATTGCAGCGAAAGAGCCGCATGGCCCGCTCGGCGCTCTCGGAAATTCGCCTCGAACCCGGTGACACGCTACTTTTATGTGGTCGCGACACGGCGATCGCCTCACTGAAGGGCAATCACGACCTGCTGCTGCTCGAATATTCCGCGCAGGCCGTGCCGCAGAGCGCCAAGGCGAAGATCGCCGGACTGATCTTCTTTGCCATCGTTTCGATGTCGGCGGCGGGCCTCGTGCCGATCGAGGTGCTGTCGGTCACCGGCGCCGTCCTGATGGTGGCGACCGGTTGCCTAACCGTCGGAGAGGCGGCCCGCTCGGTCGACCGTTCGATCTTCATGTTGATCGGCGCCTCGATCGCCGCCGCAACCGCGCTGGAGCGCACCGGCGGCGCGGCGCTGATTGCCGAGGGCACCGTCTCGACGCTCGCCGGCCTGTCGCCGGCGATCATCCTCTCCGGCCTGTTCCTGGTCATCGCGATCATGACCAATTTCTTGTCGAACAACGCCACCGCGGTGCTGTTCACACCGATCGCACTGGATGTCGCCCGGCGTCTCGGGGTCGCACCGCAGGCGTTTCTCGCCTGCGTGATCTTCGCCGCCAACGCCTCCTTCGCCACCCCCATCGGCTACCAGACCAACCTTCTCGTCATGGGTCCGGGGCACTATCGTTTTGCCGACTTCGCAAAGGCCGGTGTTCCCCTCGTCATTCTCGTGTGGTTAACATTCTCGATTGTCGGACCATGGTATTATTCGCTGTGAGGGAGGGCACACGGGCATGACGGTTCATCATCCACAGACACCGCAATTCTTTCTCACGTCGCCCTCGCCCTGCCCCTATCTGCCGGGCCAGGCCGAGCGGAAAGTGTTCACGCATCTCGTCGGGGAACGGGCGCCCTCGCTGCTCGACCTCCTGAGCCAGGGCGGCTTCCGGCGCAGCCAGAACATCGCCTATCGCCCGGCCTGCGAGCGCTGCCGCGCCTGCGTGTCGGTGCGCATTCTCGTCGACGAGTTCAAGCCCGGCAAATCCATGCGCCGGGTCATCGCGCGCAACCGCGACGTGATCGGGCGGATCGACCAGGCCGAGCCGTCGAGCGAGCAATATTCGCTGTTTCGCCACTATCTCGACCACCGTCACACCCGCGGCGGCATGTCGGAGATGAGCGTTCTCGACTATGCGATGATGGTCGAGGACAGCCAGGTCGACACGCGGCTCATCGAATACCGCCGCAAGGGGCCCGACTCGGCGTTTTCGTCGAAAGGCGACGGCGACCTTATCGGCGTCGCACTCAGCGACGTCATGAACGACGGCGTGTCGATGGTCTATTCGTTCTTCGACCCCGACGAAACGGATCGCAGCTTCGGCACCTACATGATCCTCGACCACATCGAGCGCACCCGCAAGCTCGGCCTGCCCTATCTCTATCTCGGCTATTGGGTGAAGGGATCGCGCAAGATGGATTACAAGATCCGCTTCCAGCCACAGCAGCACCTGATGCCCAAGGGCTGGGAACGCTTCGATCCCGGCGCGGAGTAAGCGGCGCACTCCCGTCGAGTATCGGCCCACGCGAACCGCTGCGACGCGGCCCTTCGCCGACATGCAACGCCTTGACGCAGTAGCCCGGCATCCTTTGCGGGATCAGGCCGCGTGGCGTGATTGGCGCGACCGGCGGCTGGCTGCCGGATCGACAGGCAGCACCAGTTCGATCCGGCAACCGCTTTCGAAGGCCCGGTCCACCCGGATCGTGCCAGCATGAATGTCGATGATGCGGCGGCATAGCGCAAGGCCCAGACCGACGCCGGTGCCAGTGCCTGTAGACGCTCGCTTGTCATGGTCGCGGCCGCCCTGCTCGAAAGCCTCGAACATGGTTTCGGCCGTCTGCTCGCTGACGCCACGGCCATTGTCCTCGACGAAGAAGCGATGGCTGTCGCCGCTGCGCTCGTAGCGGATGAGGACGTGCAAAGGCTCTTCGTCGCGGCGGTTCTTGATGCTGTTCTCGACGAGGTTCTGGAAGAGCTGCCGGATCAGTCCCGCCTCGCAGGCGATCAACGGCAGCCGCGGCGCATAGATCGTCGCGCCGCTCTCGGCGACGAGGCTCGACAGATTAAAACGCACCTCCTCGATCAGGAGGTTCATGTCGTTCTCGCGCAGGTCGACGGTCGTCCTTTCGTCGTCACGCGCGAGCTCGAGCAAGGCCGTGACATTGGCGGCGAGATGGGTCGCACTGGCGATCATCAGGTCGAGATATTCGCCGGCCTGCGGGCTAAGCGTCGTGTCCGGGTCCGCCTTGATGACGTTCATGGCGGTGACGAAGGTGCCGAGCGGCGAGCGCAGATCATGGGCGGCGAAGGCGCCGAATCGCTTCAGCCGATCGTTGGTCTCGACCAGCGCGCGCTCGCGTTGCGACAATTCAGTGATCTCGGTCGAGATGCAGAGCAGCCGGCGTTGGCCGTCGGCCGCATCGAAGGCGATCTTGCGAGTGACCAGCGTGCGCTGGCGACCGGCGTGGTCGACCACCGTCTCGACGATTTCGGTGCGCCCCTCGGCGAAGGCGCGACGATCCTGCGAAAGGCAGAGATCGGCTTCGGCCCGCTGCCTGAGATCGGCAAGGCTGCTCCCGACGACCGACGACCGCCGCTCGGGCGGCACGAGTTCGAGAAACGCCCGGTTCGCAAACAAAATTATACTGTTCTCGTCTTTCACGAAGACGAGATTGGGATCATGCTCCATCAGCAGAGCAAAGATCTCGCTGTCCGGCATTCGCAAGGCTCTCCCGCGTTTCCGATTCGAGCTTGGAAGTCTATAGGATAAGCTACGGAAGTCTCCGCGTGCGAACCTTGCGCAAAACGGTATCCACCGAATTTTGAACGATTTCCTGCCAGGGACTGACGCAACGGACAGGCCGCCAAATCCTCGGCGACGTATCTCCGGCTTGCATTGCCGCGACGTTGCCGCTTGAAGGCGATCGTCTCAGCGATATCAAGGAAGCGATCAACCGATCCGGTCTCGATCGCCGAAGCAAGGAAAAAGTCCAGACCATGTCCGCCACCCCGCCGCATTCGCGAACGCCGGTCACGACCGGTGCGGCCGAGCCCTCCTATGCCCGTGGCGTCGGCATCGTCGGGCTCGGCGGCCTTGTCCTGTCGGTCGACATCCCGTTGATCCGCTTGTCGGAAAGCGGCTTCTGGACGGTGCTGTCGGTGCGCGGCCTCCTCACTTGCCTCGCGGCGGTGCTGATCTGGCGTCTCGATCGCCGCCGCACCGGCCGCGCGACACCGCTGATCGAGGGGCGCACGGGTTTCCTTGTCACGGCGATCTTCTCGCTCAGCGCCGCGACCTTCATCTATGCGGTGTTCAACACCAGCGCCGGCAACGTCGTGTTCATCCTCGCCTTCAACCCGATGTTCGCGGCAATCCTGTCCTTCTGGCTGATGGGCGAGGTTCCGCCCAAGGCAACGCTGATGGCGATTCCGGCCACTCTCGCCGGCGTTCTCCTGATCATCTGGGCAGGCCTCGAGACCGGCAACTGGCTCGGCGACCTTGCGGCGCTCGCGACGGCGTTCCTCACCGCCCTCGGCTTGACGCTCGCGCGCAGGAGCCGCACCGACATGCGATATACTTCGGCGCTCGGCGTTTTATTGCCGGGACTGATCGCCCTGCCTTTCGTCGCGGGCGAGGGCCTGGACTCGGAGGCGATCGGCTGGCTCATCATCAACGGCGCGGTCGTGATTCCCGTCGCGATGATCTGCCTTGCCGCGGCGCCGATGTTCGTGCCGACGCCGGTCGTTGCCATGGGCTATCTGATCGAGACGACGCTGGCGCCGATCTGGGTCTGGCTCGTTTTCGGCGAGCGGCCGGTCGACCTCGCCCTCCTCGGCGGCGCGATCGTCGTCCTCACCCTGGTCGTCCATTCTATCGCCGAATTGCGGCGTGCCAGATGAATGCGGGCCTCGTTCAAGACCGCCACCTGAGCGCCGGAAGCCTTCATGGATCGATCGCGCCACCGCCGAACGATCCCCGGATCGGCGTTCACCTCAATTGGAAAAGGAGTCGCTAGCCTCTGAAAAAGATGGAGATTTTCGGCATTGCTTTCTGCTAAGGTCCGCACGTCAGGCGCTGGGAGGGGCTTGGCGGGAGGATCGGCAGACGCTCCGTTCGGAGATTGCTTCGTCTTTTCCCGGCTTCGCATCTCCCCGCATGAAACCACTCGCGGGCGGCGCGCCGAATGCCCCGCTCAAAACCCAAGGCGGGCGGCACGCCCGCAGCGGAGGACCTCAATTCCATGAAGCATTTCCTGATCGGCGCCGTTTCGGCGGCAGCTCTCATCGCCGGCGCGTCCGGCGCTTCCGCCTCGACCGGTTGCGACTCTGGCGAGATCGTCATCAAGTTCAGCCACGTCGTCGCCGCGACCGGCCATCCGAAGGGCGACGCCGCGACCGAGCTCGCCAAGCGCGTCAATTCGGAGATGGATGGCAAAGCCTGCATGGAGGTCTATCCGAACTCCACCCTGTACGACGACGACAAGGCGCTGGAAGCCCTGCTCATCGGCGACCTGCAGCTGGCGGCGCCGTCGCTGTCGAAGTTCGAGGCCTATACGCTGAAATATCGCGTCTACGACCTGCCATTCCTGTTCAACGATCTGGCCGCCGTCGAGCGCTTCGACAATTCGGAGACCGGCAAGGGCCTCCTGAAGGTCATGGAAGACAAGGGCTATCTCGGCGTCGGCTACTGGCTTTCGGGCATGAAGCAGTTCTCGGCCAACAAGCCGCTGGAACTACCGTCCGACGGCAACGGCCTGAAGTTCCGCATCCAGACCTCGGACGTTTCCGAGGCGATGATCGCGGCGATGGGTGCTTCCGCGCAGAAGCTCGCCTTCTCGGAAGTCTACGGCGCCCTGCAGTCGGGCGTGGTCGACGGCCAGGAAAATTCCTGGTCGAACATCTACACCCAGAAGTTCTTCGAGGTTCAGGACGGCATCACCGAGACCAACCACGCCGCCCTCGCCTATCTGCTCGTCACCTCGACGGAGTGGCTGAACGGGCTCGAGCCGGACGTGCGCGACCAGTTCCTGAAGATCGTCGAAGAGGTGACCAAGGACGCCAACGCCAAGGTCGCCGACACCGAATCCAAGAACCGCCAGAACATCATCGACGCAGGCGCCAAGGTCCGCGAGCTCGACGCCGACCAGCGCAAGCAGTGGGTCGACACGATGAAGCCGGTCTGGGATCAGTTCAAGGACGACATCGGGCAGGACGTGATCGACGCCGCGATGAAATCGAACGAATCGACCGACGCTGCGGTGACACCGGCCGCCGACACCACCAAGGCCAACTAAGCCGAAAACCGGGTGGGCCCGCCCGCGGCGCCTTGCGTCCGGGCGAGCCCTTTGCCTTTCAATGCCGACTTCGAACGCATAAAGGAACTTCGGCCATCAAGGCCGTGATTCCGGGGGGCACACCATGCTGGGCTTATGGCCTTTTCTGGCGATCATCCTGATGCTCGTCGCGCTCTATCTGGTGGAACGCCGCCACGCGGCGGCGGTCACCCGGATCGAGGAGAATGTCCTCGCCCTCCTGATGGCCGCGATCACGCTCATCTCCTTCAGCCAGGTCGTCGCGCGCTACGGCTTCAACGCCAGCTGGTCGGGTGCGCTCGAACTCACCCGCATCCTGTTCGCCTGGATGACCCTCTTCGGCATGAGCTACGCCCTGAAGCAGGGCCTGCATCTCGGCGTCGACGCAGCGATCCGGGCGTTGCCGCAGCGGGCGTTCCGTGTCGCGGCGTTGTTCGGCGCACTCTGCACCCTGCTTTACGCCGTCATTCTTCTCTCGGCCGACTGGCTCACCTATTTCGGCGCCAATTCGACCGGTGGTGCAGTGTTCTACTGGCATCGCTTCTTCCAGGTGGGGCTCGGGCTCGACGACCTGACCTATCCGGTCTGGGCGCAGGATCTGTTCGGCCTGCAGACCCGCGTCCATCGCTGGGTCGCCTATCTGATGCTGCCGATCGGCCTGGCGCTCCTCGCCTACCGGGCCGGCCAGGCGATGATCCAGATATGGAAGGGCGAGCGCGAGCTCGTCATTGCCGGCCACGAGGCGGAAGACCTCGTCGCCGAGAACAAAGATCTTTTGAGAGACTGACCGGCGATGGAATCGATTGTCCTCTTCATCCTGGTCCTCGGCCTGTTGTTCCTCGGGGTGCCGGTCGCGATCTCGCTCGGCCTCTCCTCGGTCATCGCCATCGCGTTTTTCTCGCGCGATTCGATGTCGTCGGTGGCGCTGCAGCTTTTCACCGCCTCGCAGAACTACACGCTGCTCGCCATCCCGTTCTTCGTGCTCGCCTCGGCCTTCATGTCGACGGGCGGCGTCGCCAAGCGGCTGATCGGCTTCGCCATCGCCACGGTCGGACATTTCCGTGGTGGCCTCGCCATGGCCTCGGTGCTCGCCTGCATGCTGTTCGCGGCGCTCTCGGGCTCCTCGCCCGCGACCGTCGTCGCGATCGGCACCATCGCCATCGCAGGTATGCGCAAGGTCGGCTACTCGAAAGAGTTCGCCGCAGGAATCATCGCCAATGCCGGAACGCTCGGAATCCTGATCCCGCCCTCGATCGTCATGGTGGTCTATTCGGCCGCCACGAACGTCTCGGTCGGGCGCATGTTTCTGGCCGGCGTCGTTCCGGGCATCGTCGCCGGTGCGATGCTGATGGGCGCGATCTACATTACCGCCCGCTGGAAGAAACTGCCGGCCGAGGAGTGGAAGGGTTTCGGCGAAATCGTCCACCACGGCAAGGAAGCCGGCTGGGGCCTCTTCCTGATCATCATCATCCTCGGCGGCATCTATGGCGGCGTCTTCACGCCGACCGAGGCGGCGGCCGTCGCCGCGGTCTATTCCTTCCTGGTCGCAATCTTCATCTACCGCGACATGGGGCCGCTGAAGGAACAGCCCTGGGTCATCGAGAGCGACAGCCAACGAGCCCGCGTCGGCTTTTCGGCGACAGTCTACGCCATCGCCTTCTTCTTTGTCTTCATGATCCTCGCCTTCTTCCTGACGGCCGATCCGCGGGGCGCGAGCCTGACACTCGGCGAGCGAGCGAGCATCGGCGGCGTCCTGGCGTTGATCATTCTCGTCGCCTACACGCTGTGGCGCGGCCGGGAGGGGTTCGGCGGCATTCCGGGCCATCTCGGCGCCAGCCTGTCCGTCTGGGGCCGCAACCTCGCCATGTCGGGCCTCGGCTTCTTTCCGGCGCTCGTCGCCGAGGATACCCGCAAGACCACCGTCGACGCGGTGAAGACCACCGTCATGCTGATGTTCATCATCGTCAACGCGCTGCTCTTTGCCCACACGCTGACGGCGGAGCGCATTCCGGACGCGATCACGGCGCTGATGCTCGATGCGGGCTTCAACTGGTTCACCTTCCTCATTGCGGTGAACGTGCTGTTGCTGATCGGCGGCCAGTTCATGGAGCCTTCGGGTCTCCTGCTGATCGTCGCACCGGTCGTCTTCCCGATCGCCATGAAGCTCGGGGTCGACCCGGTGCATCTCGGCATCGTCATGGTCGTCAACATGGAGATCGGCATGATCACGCCGCCGATCGGGCTGAACCTGTTCGTGACCTCCGGCATCACCGGCATGAGCCTCGTGCAGGTGGTCAAGGCGGCGGCGCCCTTCGTCGGCGTCCTGTTCCTGTTCCTGATTCTCGTCACATACATCCCGGTGATGTCGACCTTCCTGCCCTACAGCCTGATGGGACCGGAGACGGTCGCGCGGTAGCGTGTGGCTGATCAGGCTCCCGACATGGAAAAAGGCCGCGGGCTCGGAAGAGCACGCGGCCTTCTTATTTGGCTGGGGTCAGCCGGTCAGAAGATCGGGTTCTGCTGGATATAGATCATCAGTGCGATCAGCATGACGATCGGGATCGCCATCTGGACGGGCCGCAACCTGGCGAAGAACAGCGGCGCATCGCCGTTTCTGGCCGCCAGCGGGTCGAGAACCGCGAGACTGACATAGCCGGCGAGTTGCAGGGCGGCGGCCGTCATCGGATAGGCCCATATCGTCGCGACGAGCGAAGCAAAGCCAACAACGTAGAGCCAGAGCATCATCGCGACCTGCGTGACATGCGGCCCGCCCGGCGTGCGAAACGACACGCCGCGGCGCACGCCGGCCAGGAACATCAGGATCGCCGCGCCCCAGAACAGGGTCAGGTTGAACGCCAGAAACGACTGGGCGTCCGGTGCGAACCAGATCGCCAGAACGCCGATCACCAAGGGCAGCATGGCAATGGTGGCAAAGAAAATGCCCATCGGCGGCGTCTCCGCCGGCTCCTCGACCGTCAGGGTCCGCTCGCCGCGGGGCTTCGTCATGCTCATGGGACCTGTCCTTGCCGCTGTATCGCCGATCGTGCCGGTTTCGCCAGCGCCGCCGAGGGCACGAAGGCGGCGAACGCGCGACCGGTTTCGTCTTCCCATGCTTTCGCATGGCGGCACAGGGACGTTACAGGGCCGGACCGCTCACAAAAAGCGGCGCGGCATGCGAAAAGGCAGCATCGCCTGGACGATCGGCCTGGAGAAACGGTCGAGATCGAGGCTTTCGTGGACCGCCGTGACCTTGCGTCCCATCAGCTGCGTCTCGATCACCGAGCGCGAATAGAAGGGCGAATCCTCCAGCGTTTCGATCACCTTTGCCGTGGTCCCGATCTCGGATCGCGTGACCCGGTTCATGCCCCAGAAGGTGCGCTTGAGCCCGGCCGGCGCCGGCGGCTCGAAATCGGCAACGCCTGTCGCCGGGTCGAATCGGATCGCCAGCGAACAGGCCTCGCCTGCCCGGTCGACGAGATCGTAGAGCACCGCCGTGCCGTCCCCGACGGTCGCACGGCACCAGTTCCAGTTTCGGAAACTGGTTTCCAGCGGCACCTCGCCGGTGTTGAAGTCGAAATAGCCCGAGCCGGACCAGGCCAGATCGGGTTGGTCGAGTTCGACCTCGACCCGGGCACAGGGCGCGATCGGCCACCAGCAATGGCGCGCCTCCCGGTCGAGGACGACCGGATGGTTGACCACGGCCTCCGGGAACAGCCGCACGCGGCCCTTCACCCGGTGCGGAATCAGCGGTGTGACCTCGTCGATTTCGACGGTCAGCCCCTCGCCGTCCCAGCGCATGGCGCTCGGCCCGATCTTAAGCGTACGGGCGTCGCGGTAGAGATCGCGGGCGCGCCGCTCGGTCATTGCCCAGCGCTTGGCGCGTGGCCCGTAGAAGGCGACGTTGAGGGAGACGTGATTCTCCGGCGCGGATCGACCGGAAAGTTTGTAATAGGGCGAGAAGACCGAGCCGACGAAGCCGATCAGCGTCAGGCCGAACCGGCCGTCCGCCGAAAGCGCGTCGACATACCACCAGGCATAGCCGCCCGGAGCGACCGGCTGGTCGAAACGTGGTCCGCAAGCATGGCGTCCGCCGCCAATTTGCCCGACAGCGCCGCCATCGGCAGGCCCGCACCCGGATGGGCGCTGCCGCCGCAGAGATAGAGGCCTTTCAGCCTGGTTCGCGCGGGCGGCCGCCGGAACGAAGCCATCGGCCCATGCGAGGCCCGCCCGTAGAGCGCTCCGCCCGTCCCCGGAAACGATCTCTCGAAATCCGAGGGCGTCGAAAGGCGCATCGAACCCGGCCGAAGCGCCATTTGCAAGCCCGAGGCCTGGAGCCTGGAAAAAACCGCTTTCACGCATTGGTCCACCTCGCTTTGGGAAAGATTGGTCCGAGTGTCGTGTGTTCGATCGCCGTCGACCGGAGCCCCCTCGGCGGGCGCCCCCTCGGCCGGAGCCCCATTGGCAGGAGCATTCACGATGACGAAAAGCCTCTCGGGGCCGTCGACCGTCAGCCGCCCGGAACCGTCGCGATCGGCGGCGCAGAGATAAACGGTCGGATCGTCCGGCAACCGGCGCTGGCTCGAGATCTGGTCGAATTCTCGCGCGTAATCGGCTGAAAAGAAAACATTGTGATGCAGGAGATCGAAGCCCGAGGTCCTGGCGACCATGGCGATGGTCAGCGCCGACAGCGAGCGCTCGTGCTGCTTCAGCGGCGCATCGACCGCCGCTTGCGCCGCCGCGCCGAAGCGGCCGTCGGCCAGCGCCCCGGCGTCCGAGTTGGACAGCACCCGATCGGCCTCGATCCGTTCGCCATCCGCCAGGCGGACCCCCGTGACACGGCCCGCTTCGGCTTCGATCGCCGCGACCGGAGCGCCGTAGCGCATGGTCGCGCCGCAGCGCTCGGCGAGTTCGGAAAGCGCCACGGCCAACCGGTGCATTCCCCCTTCGACCAGATGGACGCCAGCCGCCTCGACATGGGCGATCAGCATCAAGGTCGCCGGCGCCAGGAAGGGCGAGGAGCCGTTGTAGGTCGCGTACCGACCGAAAAGCTGGCGCAGGCGTGGGTCGGAAAACTGCGCCCGCAGCGCCTGCCAATAGGTTTTTTGCGCGCCGATCCTCAGAACCGCCGGTAGCCCGAAGACGCCGGCGCGGGCCGCCAGCGCCAGCGGGCCGGAGGGCTTGTCCGCGCGCATGAAAATCGGCTCCAGCGTGTCGTGGACGTCTTTCGCCTTCTTCGAGAAGGCCGCGAATTCGTCCCGCGAACGCGTCCCCGAAAACGCTTCGACGGCAGCTTCCGAACGGGTCCGGGCGGCGAACAGGTCGAGCACGGCGCCGCCCGGAAAGACGTGCCGCGCGATCGTTTCCGACCGGACCAGCGTCAGATGATCGTCCAGACGCTCGCCCGCGGCCGAAAAAATATCGTCGAAGACGTCGCGCATGGTCAAAACCGTCGGCCCGACATTGATCGGTCGGCCATCGACCAATGCCTCGCGCAGCTTGCCGCCAGGGTCCTCGGTCGCCTCTAACACGGTGACGGCGCAGCCGGCCGCAGCCAGGCGCACGCTCGCCGCCAGCCCGCCGATCCCTGCTCCGATCACCGCCACGCGCATTGGCCGCCGGCCCTCCCGAAATGCCTGGATGTCGCCCGTCTCCCGCCACGCTGCAGCGAGAAAGGGCAATTGACATTCGACCGAGACAGTTGTCCAATTTGAATGACAGTTCAAGTCGTCCAAGAGGATTGACAGTTATGTCGCAAGCTTCTCCACCTGCCGATCTGGATCATCCGCCGTCCCCCAAGAACGACAGCTCCAGCTCCTCCGGGAGCGGATCTTCGGGCGGTGAAAAACGATCCGGGTTCGCCGACGTGCGACGGTCGAGCGGCTGGGCCGACCCGTTGCGCGAGGTGCGGCGCATCCTGCATCCACTGCGCCAACGCTGGACCGGCTATCGAAACGACAATCTGAAGAATCGCGAGTTCCAGAGCCGGGCGGCGAAATTTCCGCTGACGCGGCCTTTCGCCCAGCGCGACTCGCGCAGGCTGTTCGATCTGGTCGCCGGCTTTGTCTATTCGCAGGTACTGGCGGCCGGCGTCGAACTCCATCTCTTCGATCACCTCGCCGAGCGGCCGTTGACCCTGGGCGAGGTCGCCACCCGCGTCGGTCTCGAGCCGGACGCGACGCTGCGGTTGCTCAGGGCTTCGGCCGCGCTCGACCTCGTCGAAATTGAGGAGGGCTTCGAGGATCGCGAAGATTCGGCAAAGCCCGCCGAGCACCGCTACGGTCTCGGGCCGCTCGGTGCGGCGGTCGTCGCCAATCCCGGCATTGCCGCGATGGTGCGCCATCACGACGCCTTCTATGAGGACATGAGCAACCCGGTCGCTCTCCTGCGCGGCGAAGGCGGCCCGACGAAACTCTCCGAACTCTGGCCCTATGCGAGCGGCAAGGCCGCAGATGCCGATCCCGAGGCGACCAGGCGCTACAGCGATCTGATGGCGGTGAGCCAGGAAATGGTCGCGCGCGAAATCGTCAACTCCTACGACCTCACCTGGGCAAAGAACATCATCGACATCGGCGGTGGCAGCGGCCGCTTCCTGGCGACGGTCGCCGAAGTCGTGCGGGACGCCGAACTGACGCTCTTCGATCTACCGAACGTCGCGCCCCTTGCCCGTGAGTCGCTGGCGAAATCGCGCAACGGCCGTCGCATCAACGTCGTCGCCGGCGACTTCATGAACGATGACCTGCCGGGCGGCTACGACCTCGCGACGCTGGTGCGCATCCTGCACGATCACGAAGACGCGACGGTCGTTGATCTGCTGACCAAGATTCGCAAGAGCCTGAAGCCGGGCGGCATCGTCATGGTCGCCGAACCGATGGCCGGCGAATGGCACAGCCGGCCCGTCGCGGACGCGTATTTCGGCTTTTACCTCATGGCTATGGGTTCCGGTCGCCCCCGTTCAGCCGACGAGATCGGCGACCTGATGAACGCGGCCGGCCTGCAGCGGGCCCGCGAGGTCAAGACCACCCTTCCCGTCGTCACCCGCATCATGCTGGGCGAAGTGCCGCGGCCATCACGCGCAGAAATAGCACGGACAAACGTCTCGACTGCTTGACAGTGTTTACTGTCAATGTAAGTTGACACATGAACCTTACGAGTCGATGGACATGACCCTGCAAAGCGATGCCATCCTGTTCGAGATCCCCGGCACCCTTTCGGTGCGCCGGCTCGAACTGGCCGAAGCCAAGGCGGGCGAACTGGTCGTCTCGGTCGAGGCGAGCGGCATCAGCACCGGCACGGAACGCTTGTTGTTCTGTGGCGAAATGCCAGCCTTCCCGGGCATGGGCTATCCGCTGGTGCCCGGCTACGAGGCGGTGGGCACGGTCCTCGACGCCGGCAACTGCGAAGATTTCACCGCCGGCGACCGGGTCTTCGTTCCCGGCTCCACCGGTTTCAAGGACGCTCGCGGGCTGTTCGGCGCATCGGCTTCGACGCTGCTTGTGCCAGCCACGCGTGTGACCCGCGTTCCCGCCTCGCTCGGCGCCGATGCCGTCCTGCTCGCGCTCGCGGCCACCGCACATCATGCGGTGATGATGGCGCCCGCCCTTCCCGAATTGATCATCGGCCATGGCGTTCTCGGCCGTCTCGCCGCGCGCATCGTTTGCGGCCTCGGCGGCGCGCCGACTGTCTGGGACAGCAATGCCAGCCGCCAGTCCGGAGCCACCGACTATGTGGTCATGTCGGCGGCGGACGACGCACGACGCGACTACGCCTCCATCCTCGACGTCAGCGGCGATTCGACGATCCTCGACCAGGCGGTTCCGCGCCTTGCCCGCGGTGGCACGATCGTTCTCGCCGGCTTCTACAAGGCATCCGTCGCCTTCGCCTTTCCGCCGGCCTTCATGCGCGAGGCAAAGATCGCCATCGCCGCCGAATGGCAGCCCGCCGACATGACCGCTACGCTCGATCTCGTCGCCGCCGGCACCCTTTCGCTGACCGGCCTCGTCACCCATCGTGCCTCGCCCGGCGAAGCGCACGACGCCTACAGGACCGCGTTCGAGGACGCCTCCTGCCTGAAGATGATCCTGGAATGGGGAGCCACCCAATGAACGCTCTGATGAAGACGCGCGACGTGGAAAGCTCAGTGAAGGGGACGACCGAGGAAATGGTCGATCTCTTGCGCAAGGAAGCCGCGCAGGAACCCGACGCGATCTCGACCGCCCCGGTTACCAAGGAAACCCAGATCATCGCGATCTATGGCAAGGGCGGCATCGGCAAGTCGTTCACCCTCGCCAACCTTTCCTACATGATGGCCCAGCAGGGCAAGCGCGTCCTCCTCATCGGCTGCGACCCGAAGTCCGACACGACCTCGCTGCTTTTCGGCGGCAAGGCCTGCCCGACGATCATCCAGACCTCCTCGGCCAAGAAGGCGGCCGGTGAAGAGGTCGACGTCTCCGACGTCTGCTTCAAGCGCGACGGCGTCTTCGCCATGGAACTCGGCGGCCCGGAGGTCGGCCGCGGCTGCGGCGGGCGCGGCATCATCCACGGCTTCGAGCTCTTGGAAAAGTTCGGGTTCCACGAATGGGGCTTCGACTACGTTCTTCTCGACTTTTTGGGCGACGTGGTCTGCGGCGGCTTCGGCCTGCCGATCGCCCGCGACATGTGCCAGAAGGTCATCGTCGTCGGCGCCAACGACCTGCAGTCGCTTTACGTCGCCAACAATGTCTGCTCGGCGGTCGAATATTTCCGCAAGATGGGCGGCAATGTCGGCGTCGCCGGCATGGTCATCAACAAGGATGATGGCACCGGCGAGGCCGCAGCCTTTGCCAAACAGGTCGGCATCCCGGTGCTTTCGGCGATCCCGGCCGACGAGGACATCCGCAAGAAGAGCGCCAACTACCAGATCGTCGGCAAGCCCGGCGGCCGCTGGGCACCTCTGTTCGAAGAGCTGGCCGAGAACGTCGCCTCGGCGCCGCCGGTCCACCCGACACCGCTGACCCAGGATGGGCTGCTCGCCCTTTTCTCCAGCGAGGACACCGGTCGAAATTTCGTACTCGAGCCCGCGACCCAAGCCGACATGCGCGGTCGTCCCGTTACGGTGAAGCCGTCCCTCGAAGTCGTCTACGACAACGCGTGAGGGTGTGATGATGGATTTCCACCCCGACGACCGCATTCGAGAAGAAGCGCCTCGCGACAGCGATGCAGCGGCATCGACTTCGTCTGGCCAGGCGACGGGCGCGATCCCCCAGGAGGGCGACGCGTCCTGCCACGGCGGCAAGGCCGAGATGGTGGCAGCCGCCCGAAAGGCGGGTCAGAGCGAGACGCTCGACCGGTATGCCAGGGACTATCCGCTCGGCCCCCACGACCAGCCGCAATCCATGTGCCCCGCCTTCGGATCGTTGCGCGTCGGCCTGCGCATGAAGCGCACGGCGACCGTGCTGTCGGGCTCTGCCTGCTGCGTCTACGGCCTGACCTTCACGTCGCATTTCTACGGCGCCCGGCGCACTGTCGGCTACGTCCCGTTCAATTCCGAGACGCTGGTCACCGGCAAGCTGTTCGAGGACATCCGCGAGGCCGTGCACGACCTCGCCGACCCGGCTCTCTACGACGCGATCGTCGTCACCAACCTGTGCGTACCGACCGCCTCCGGCGTGCCTTTGCGGCTGCTGCCGAAAGAGATCGACGGCGTGCGCATCATCGGCATCGACGTGCCCGGCTTCGGCGTTCCGACCCATGCCGAAGCCAAGGACATTTTAGCCGGCGCGATGCTCGCCTATGCCCGTGGCGAGGCCGAACAGGGCCCGGTCGCGGCCCCCTCGGTGCCCCGCTCGACGAAACCGACCGTGTCGCTGCTCGGTGAGATGTTCCCGGCCGACCCGATGGTGATAGGGCGACTTCTGGAGCCGCTGGGCCTGGCCGCCGGGCCGGTCGTGCCGACCCGCGAATGGCGCGAACTTTATTCCGCCCTCGATTGCGCGGTGGTTGCGGCGATCCACCCTTTCTACACCGCCTCGATCCGCGAGTTCGAAGCCGCCGGACGGCCGATCGTCGGGTCCGCCCCGGTCGGCGCCGACGGCACCCATGACTGGTTGCGGCGTATCGGCGAGGCCGCAAACGTTTCGCCCGATCGCATCGCCGCCGCGCAGAACGCTATTATTCCAGCGATCAAGGGTGCCCTGTCCGGCTCGCGCATCGACGGTCGCATCACGCTTTCGGGCTATGAAGGTTCGGAGTTGCTCGTCGCACGGCTGCTCATCGAGAGCGGCGCCGACCTTCGCTATGTCGGCACGGCCTGCCCGAAGACACGCTGGTCGGCGGCCGACCTCGACTGGCTCCAGGCCAAGGGCGTCCACGTCAAGTTCCGCGCCTCGCTGGAAGACGATCTTGCCGCGATGGAGGAGTTCAAACCCGATCTCGCCATCGGAACGACGCCTGTCGTCCAGAAGGCCAAGCAGGCCGGGACCCCTGCCCTCTACTTCACCAACCTCATCTCGGCTCGGCCGCTGATGGGCCCTGCCGGCGCCGGCTCGCTGGCCGAGGTGATCAACGGCGCGATCGGGTCCAAGTCCCGGTTCGACACGATGAAGGCCTTTTTCGAGGGCGTCGGCGAGGGTCACACGGCCGGCATCTGGGAAGACACGCCGCCGGCGCCGAAGAAGCCGAAGATCCGCGCCGACGTGGCGATCAATTCCAAGAGCAAGGCGACTTACGACGCCGGGATGGGGGACGCCTGATGCTCGTTCTCGATCACGACCGCGCCGGCGGCTATTGGGGCGCCGTCTACTGCTTCACCGCCATCAAAGGCCTTCAGGTGGTTATCGACGGCCCGGTCGGCTGCGAGAACCTGCCGGTCACCTCGGTGCTCCACTACACCGACGCGCTGCCGCCGCATGAACTGCCGATCGTCGTCACCGGCCTGTCGGAGGACAATCTCGGTCAGACCGGTACCGAGGGCGCGATGAAGCGGGCGCATGCGACCCTCGACCCAAGCCAGCCTTCGGTCGTCGTCACCGGCTCGATCGCCGAAATGATCGGCGGCGGCGTAACGCCGGAAGGCACCAATCTGAAGCGCTTCCTGCCGCGGACCATCGACGAGGACCAGTGGCAGTGCGCCGACCGGGCGCTGAAGTGGCTGTTCACCGAATACGGCCCGAAGAAAGGCCGCATCCCGGAACCAAAACCCCGCAAGGACGGCGAGAAGCCGAAGGTCAACATCATCGGCCCGTCCTACGGCATGTTCAACATGCCCTCCGATCTGCATGAAATCCGCCGGCTGATCGAAGGCATCGGCGCCGAGGTCAATCTCGTCTACCCGCTCGGCAGCCATCTGCGCGACACGCCGAAGCTGGTCCTCGCCGACGCCAATGTCTGCCTCTATCGCGAATTCGGGCGTCAGCTCTGCGAGGCGCTGGAGCGGCCCTATCTGCAGGCCCCGATCGGGCTCCACTCGACGACGGCTTTCCTCAGGACGCTGGGCGATATCCTCGGCCTCGATCCCGAGCCCTTTATCAGCAAAGAAAAGTACACGACGATCAAGCCGCTGTGGGATCTGTGGCGCTCGGTCACCCAGGATTTCTTCGGCACGGCGAGCTTCGCGATCGTCGCCAACGAGACCTACGCCCGCGGTATCCGCCTCTTCCTCGAAGACGAGATGGGGCTGCCCTGCAGGTTCGCGGTGTCACGACTGGCCGGCAAGAAGACAGCGAACGACGAGGTCCGGCGCATGGTCAAGGAGACCCCGCCGCTTGTTCTCTTCGGGAGCTACAACGAGCGCATGTATCTGGCAGAGGCCGGCGGGCGCGGAACCTACATCCCTGCTTCCTTCCCCGGCGCGGCGATCCGCCGGCACACCGGCACGCCCTTCATGGGCTATTCGGGCGCCACCTACCTCGTCCAGGAAGTGTGCAACTCGCTCTTCGACGCGCTCTTCCACATCCTGCCGCTCGGTACGGAGATGGACCGCGTCGACCCGACGCCGGCCAGGCGCCGGGAGGAACTCGCCTGGGATGCGAATGCCACGACCGCCATCGAGGATTCGATCGGTCGTGAGCCGGTCCTCTTGCGCATCTCGGCCGCACGCCGTTTGCGCGATCTTGCAGAATTCGAAGCCCGCAAGGATGGGCTCCCGGAGGTCGGCGTCGCCCATGTGCGCCGCGCCGAAGAGAGGCGGAGGGAGCCGGCATGACCGCTTCGTTCGCCAACGCCAACCGTTTCAATGCCCCCGAAAGGAAGGACTTCCGATGAGCCTCGTCAATCGCCATCCCGTCTCGCTGTTTCAGTCCGAGCGGCAGGAATACCGGCTGATGTACGCCCTCTCCTTCCCGCTGTTCCTTGGCGTGTCGGTTATGTCCCGGTTCGTTCCGGCGCGGCTTCGCCCCATCCCCTTCGCTCGCGGTTCGTTCTTCGCCGTCGTCTCCGACGCACGTGCCGCCGCCCATTCCGTCCTGCCCTACGCCTTCATGCGATAGCGGCGCGCAAGCCCCTTCGGGGGGCGGGTCAAACCTCGGGCCCGGCAGTCACCGAGGCACTTCGGCAAAATGGAGAACGGAGTACGGACAATGGCAGAGCATATGACAACCGGGTCGGAAGTGGGAACGCTGTCCGGCATGACGGAGAGGGAGGCGCAGGAGTTCAACGGACTCTTCGTAACGTCCTTCATCGTCTTCACCGTCGTCGCGATCGTCGCGCATTTCCTCGTCTGGGTCTGGCGGCCGTGGCTGCAGACTCCCGAGGTGAGCACCGCGAGCCTCGAGACGGCGAAATCACTCCTCACCATGCTGAGCTAAGGAGATCGTCCCATGTGGAGAGTTTGGCTTCTTTTCGATCCGCGGCGGGCCCTGATCGGCCTTTTCACCTTTCTTCTGGTGCTCGCGTTGCTGATCCACTTCATCCTTCTGTCGACGGCCCGCTTCAACTGGCTGGCCAACCCGACCTCGGGTGACGCGGCCAAGGCCGCCCAGATCGAGACGACCGTCCGCAACAGCTGACGCCGTCCGAAGCGTTCGAGACGGCGGGGCACCCGCCGTTTCGCCCCCGCGGCTCCTGCCGATCCAGCCCGTCAAAGGCAACGGACCGAAACGGGCCGCGGCATTTCGCGAAGCCACCCGACACGGGCAGCCGACGCGACAAAAGCAAGCGCCCGATTTGTCCGGGCCACCTTTCATCGACGGGAGGAGCAATCCGCCATGGCCATGCTGTCATTTGAACGAAAATATCGGGTCCGAGGCGGGACGCTTGTCGGCGGAGACCTCTTCGACTTCTGGGTCGGCCCCTTTTATGTCGGATTCTTCGGCGTCACGGCAATTTTCTTCGCACTGCTCGGTTCGCTCCTGATCTTCTACGACATCAGCCAGGGCGACACCTGGAACGTCTTTTCCGTCAGCGTGAACCCGCCGTCGATCTCCTACGGGCTTGGCCTTGCGCCGCTCGACAAGGGCGGCACATGGCAGCTCGTCACCATGTGTGCCATCGGCGCCTTCGCCTCCTGGGCACTGCGCGAATTCGAAATCTGCCGCAAGCTCGGCATCGGATGGCACGTTCCGATCGCCTATTCGGTCGCGGTCTTTGCCTATGTTTCGCTGGTCGTCATCCGCCCGTTGCTGCTGGGCGCCTGGGGCCACGGCTTCCCCTACGGGATCATGAGCCATCTCGATTGGGTGTCGAACGTCGGCTACCAGTTCCTGCACTTCCACTACAATCCGGCCCACATGCTGGCGGTGACATTCTTCTTCACAACCACGATGTTCCTCGGCCTTCACGCGGGAGTCATCCTCGGCGCGGTCAACCCGAAGAAGGGCGAAACCGTCAAATACGGCGAGCACGAGAACGCGTATTTCCGCGACTACATCTGTTACTCGGTCGGCCCCTACGGCATCCACCGTCTGGGGCTGTTCTTCGCCCTGAACGCCGGTTTCTGGAGCGCGGTCTGCATCATCATTTCCGGCCCGTTCTGGGATCGTGGCTGGCCGTATTTCTTCGATTGGTTCCTGGCCACGCCAGCCTCCATCGGCAATCTGGCATACTGAGGGAGTGGGACGGATGGGTTACTATGCCAGCATCTACAACCGGGTTCAGTTTCGCGGCCCCTTCGATCCCGGCGTGCCTTTGCCGGCCGGACAAGGCATCCAGCGCATCCAGGCCAAGTCGTTCAGCTACTGGCTCGGCAAGATCGGCGATCCGCAGCTCGGCCCGCTCTATCTCGGCTGGTCCGGCGCGCTGTCCTTGTGCTTCGGCTTCATCGCCATTGAGATCATCGGCCTCAACATGTGGGCGTCGGTCAATTGGGATCCCTACGCCTTCGTGCGCAATCTCGCCTTTCTGTCGCTCGATCCGCCGCCGGCCAAATACGGGCTCAATCCGCTGATCCCGCTTGGCGACGGCGGCTGGTGGATCCTCGCGGGTTTCTTCCTGACGATGTCGATCCTCTTGTGGTGGGTCCGCAGCTACACGCGAGCACGGGCGCTCGGCATGGGCACGCACACCTCATGGGCCTTCGCCTCGGCGATCTTTCTCTACCTTTCGCTCGGCCTGTTCCGGCCGGTCCTGATGGGATCGTGGTCGGAGGCGGTGCCCTTCGGCATCATCACCCACCTCAACTGGACGGCGTCGGTCTCGGTGCTCTACGGCAACTGGTACTATAACCCGTTCCACATGCTCTCGATCGTCTTCCTCTACGGCTCGACGATGCTCTTCGCGATGCACGGCGCGACAATTCTCGCGGTCTCCCGCTTCGGTGGCGAAAAGGAAGCAGAGGAGATCGTCGACCGCGGCACGGCGGCCGAGCGCGCCGCGCTGTTCTGGCGCTGGACCATGGGCTTCAACGCCTCCTACGAGTCGATCCACCGTTGGGCGTGGTGGTTCGCGGTGCTGACGACGTTCACCGGCGCCATCGGCGTGCTGCTCACCGGTACCGTCGTCGACAACTGGTATCTGTGGGGCGTCAAGCACGGCATCGCACCGCAGTATCCGTCCGTCTATCCGTCCTTCCCGATCCCGGTCGAAGCTGCAGGGAGCATGGCACAATGAAACGCCCAGGGAAGCGATTGAGACCGGGTCCGACCGTCCGCACCGCGCCGATCGTCGTCGGCATCGTCGCCGGTGCCCTCGCCCTCGTCGCACTCACCGTGCCGCCTTGGGTCATCCCGCCCATCCAGTCCATCGAGACGGGACCGGCGGCCATCGAGATGGTACAGTTCAAGGATGGGGACCGCAAACTGCCTTATGCCGCTCTGCCCGAGCCGCTGGAGGCGGCCGACAACGAGGGCAGCCCGAAGGCCAGCGAGGTCTACGAGAACGTCCAGGTGCTGGGCAATCTCACGGACGCCGAGTTCACCCGGCTGATGCTGGCGATCACCGAATGGGTGTCGCCCGAGCAGGGCTGCGAATACTGCCACAACCTCGAAGAGGGCTTTGCCTCCGACACGCTCTACACCAAGGTCGTCGCGCGTCAGATGCTGAAAATGACGCGCCACGTCAACGCAAGCTGGGCCAACCACGTCGCGCCCTCGGGCGTCACCTGCTACACCTGTCATCGCGGCCAGAACGTGCCGCCCTGGACCTGGTACGAGCAGAAGGAGCCGGGCGCCGACCAGTTCCTCGGCAAGCCTCGGCCCTGGCATCTGGAAGCCAAGACGATCCGGCAGTTCTTCCCGTCCGTGCCCTACCAGAAATATCTCCTGACCGAGCACTCGAACGCCAATATCCAGTCCTCCGACCCGCTGGTCGGCATGCAGGGATCGTCGACGGCGCAGGAGCAGGATGCGGAGAATCTGTATCTTTTCATGATGCAGATGTCGAACCAGATGGGTATCAACTGCACCTTCTGTCACAACAGCCGCGCGTTCCGCGACTGGTCGCAGTCGACCCCGTACCGCTGGATCGCCTATTGGGGCATTCGGATGGCGCGGGACATCAACACCGACTATATCCAGCCGCTCGCCTCGGTCTTCCCGGACCAGCGCAAGGGACCGCTCGGCGATCCGGCGAAGGTCCATTGCGGCACCTGCCATCTCGGCAACAACAAGCCGCTCGGGGGCTACAAGCTGCTCGACCACTATCTCGTCGGCCTGACGGAAGACGGCAAGGCGCCCGATCCGTCGCAGAAGCAGGCGATCCTTCTGGGGACCGCCAAGCCGATCGCCGAGACGAATGTCGAACCGGTTCAGTATACCCCGGTCGCGCCGACGGTGAACGAGAAGGCGGTGCAGGAATCGGTCGCGCCGGCCAACAGCTCCGGCAGCGAAAACGGCCAGGGCCCAGACTACAAGTCGCAGACGGAGCCGGGTGCCCCCGCGGCCGATCCAACGCTTGGCGGCACCGTGACGCCGGCACCGGACCAAGGCACATCTGCCAACAAGCCGGACGAGTCGATGCCAACAGGCACCGAGGCGCCTCAGGGCGCGTTGCCGGAACAGACCCGGCCGAATGGCACCTCGTCGAGCAACACCGGGACCGCCGACGCGCCGTCGACGGGAACGCCGCCGAGCAATCCGCTCCCGCCCGCCTCGCAGACGGACAAGGCCACGCCTGCCGAACCTGCTCCGCCGCCTTCCGCAACCGAAAGCCCGGCGCCCGCCCCATCGGCCGCACCGACGGATAGCGGGCCCGCCACGCCTGCACCGGCCCCGGCCCCGGCTCCGGGCGGTTCCAGCGACGGGGCAGCAGCCCCGGCGGCCGCCGACGGCGCGGCTCCGGCCACACCGCCGCCTTCGTCAAAGGGACCGGCCCAGGGAACAACCTCGACCTACAATTGAGGCCGTCCGACCGCCGTTATCGAGGGGTCGGCAGCAAAAGCTGCCGTCCCCTTTTCGCGTCGATCATCATCGCTCGGGCGATCCGTCGATTTCCTGTCGAAAGCACGGGCGGTCGTGCTGCCGACCGACGAGTTCAGCGTCATGTGGGCCGACCACGATGCGGATCGGGTTTCCCTCGCCGCATCCTGGTACGAGCCGGGAGCAGAACCGATCGCCGACCGTTTTCATCTTGCCGGAGTGCTTTCGCCCATGGCGCGATTTCGATTGCTACGACGCCTTCGCCATCCGTTCGGCGGAAACTGGGAGCCCGAAGCGCAGACGACCGAGGAGAAGGCGGGGCCGGCCAAGCTGTTGCTCGTCGGCTATATCTCCTACATGATCGCGGGCTGGATTCTCTTGTCGCTGCCGATTGCGCACCGGGCCCATGTCGCGGCGCTGGACAATCTCTTCATCGCTGTGTCGGCCGTGTCGACCACCGGTCTCGTCACGGTCGATCCTGGCCAATCCTATTCGATCTTCGGCCAGATCGTCCTTCTCCTGCTGATCCAGCTCGGCGGCCTCGGCTACATGACGATGACATCCGTCGCGATGATCTCGACCCATCGCGAGCTCGGGCCGGTGCGAACGAACACGGCCCGCACCGCCTTCAGCCTGCCCGATTCAATGGATCTCAAGCTCTTCCTTCGCTCGGTGATGCTGTTCACCTTGATCGTCGAGCTCGCCGGTGCCGCAGCTCTCTATCCATTCTTTGCCGCAGCCGGCACCCCTAATCCCGTCTGGAGCGCGATCTTCCATGCGGTGTCCGCCTTCTGCACGGCGGGCTTCAGCCTCAACCCCGACAGTCTCGAAGCCTTTCGCGACAACACGCCGGTCAACGCCATCATCAGCGTCCTCTGCCTGCTCGGCGCCATGGGCTTCATCATCGTCGTCGATATCTTTCGCCGGATGGTCGGCAGCAATCGTCATTTGAGCTTCACCAGCAAGGTCATCCTGCGGCTCACCGCGACGTTCATTCTTTTCGGCACCATCCTGATCTTCCTCGCCGAACCCAGCATCACGACGCTCGCACCGACGGACAGGCTGCTCGCGGCCTTTTTCCAGGCGATGAGCGCCTCTACGACGGTCGGCTTCGATACGGTGTCGATCGGCCCGATGTCCCATGCGGCGATCATGGTGCTTTTGGTGCTGATGATCGTCGGTGCTTCGCCCGCCGGCACCGGCGGCGGCCTCAAGACCACCTCGGTCGCCGCGCTGATCGGGCTGGTGCGCTCGACGTTGAAGGGTCGCGACGAGATCCGGGTGTTCAAGCGTCGCGTGCCGCCGGCGCGACTGCAGGCAGCGACTGCGACGCTGACCTTCTATGCGATCCTGATCACGATCGCGCTGTTCCTGCTGTTTCTCACGGAACCACAGGCGGCCTTCGAAAAGGTTTTGTTCGAGACCGTGTCCGCAATCGGAACGGTCGGGCTCAGCATGGGCTTGACATCGGACCTGTCCGACCTTGGCAAGGTGATCATCATCGTTCTAATGACCGCAGGCCGCCTCGGCATTCTCACCTTCGGCCTTGCCATCACCACCCATGACGAAAGCCGCGAGGAAGAATCGGACAACGAACTGGCAATTTGACGGCACCTGGCGAACCGCGAAGACGGCGGCCTTGCGGCGGAGACCTGCCGTTCCGGCGATAAGGGAACCGACGAAGGACCCTTGCTTCGACGCCGCCGCAGCCTCGCCGGAACGCCCGATCGGGAATGTCCTTCGAACATGAAAGACGACCCATATTTCCCGGAAAGGATGCAGCCCGTGTTTTCGTCGATCGACGTTGCGGGAATTGAAAACGATCGACGCACCGCGCCGACGTCAGTTCGCCAAAGCCGGGGTCCGCATCGGTATCGGCGACGTGTCGGCGCCGCTGTGCTTGCCCTCCCTGCCGGCATCGTTGGCAACGACCAGACCGGCGAAGATGCGATCCAGCGCATCGAGGTCGAGATCGTGGCCGATCGCCAGAGCCCGCGGGCTCTCGTTGCCGTCCTTCGGCGCGTAAGCCGAGATCGAGGCGCGACCACCGGCGATGTCGAAGCGTAGCCAGCCGTCGGCGGCGCGGGCGATGCCCTTCATGCGATCGACCTGGCCGACGCACCCCTCGCCGATCCGGGCAAGCTCCGTGCGCAGCCGGTCAGCGTCGAGGCTGCCCTTCAGGTGGCGGCTCCAGGACGACATGCCCATGCCGGGGTCCATGTGACCATGGTCATGGTCATGGTCATGGTCATGGCGTCCGTGATCATGGCCGGCATGGTCATGAGCAGCGTGATCGTGCCCATGGTCGCCATGGGAGTGGTCATGGTCGTGCCCGTGGTGGTGATGGGCCCGATCCGCGTCCTGGGCTTCGCCGTTGCCGTTGGCGTGGGCCGGATGCGCATGATCATGCGCGCCGTGGCTACCATGTGAACCATGTTCGGCCTGTGTCGCGCGAGCCAAGACCGCCGGAGTCTCGACCATGATCGGCGCCGGAGCCGGCTTGCGGGCCGCGACCGGGGCGTGGGCCGGGACGTGAACCGGGGCCTGCCCGAGATCCTGCGCATCGCTGTCCTGCTCGTCGAGCCAATGGGACAACGCGACCGCTGGGTCGAGATTGCCGTCGACGATGCCGTAGCGGGCTGTCACGATGGTCGCCTGCGGGTTGAGGCCGACCAGCGTCTCGCGGATCATTTCCAGCGCGCCGGGCGTGACGAGGTCCGTCTTGTTGAGGATGAAGACCGGCGCGAGCTTGGCCTGCATGCGGAAATATTGCGGCATGCGGGCATAGTCCTTCAGGAACGCGCCGGCATCGATCACTGTGTAGAGGCGCAGGGCCTTCACCAGGCTCTTGATCTTGGGCTCGTTGAGGACTCCCAGCAGCGAGGCGACGTCGGCGACGCCCGACGGCTCGATCAGCACGCGCTGTGGCTTCATCTTGGCGACCACCTCGCGCAATTGCGCCGAAAGGTCCTTGCGCAGCGAACAGCAGATGCAACCGTTGGACAGTTCGACCACGTCGGCGCCCTGCCCTTCCAGCAGCGAGCCGTCGATGCCGAGCTCGCCGAAATCGTTGACGAGGACAACGGTCTTCACGTCCGGATCGGCCTCGGCCAGCATACGGCGCAGGGTGGTGGTCTTGCCGGCGCCGAGGAAGCCGACGACGACCTCCGCCTCGAAGGGCTGACGCTCGCCGCGCGACTTCAGACCGGGCGACCAGAGCGTCGCGGTCGGCATCGGCAGGACGAGCATCCAGTGCTCGAGAATCGCCAGCGCCATCAGGACGCCGAGGAAGGTATAGCCGGCGCGCTCGAAGGGCGTCGCCGTCTCCGCCATTGCCGCAACGACGAGCAGCGCGGTGATGATGGTCGAGATGGTGACCGAGAACGGGAAAAGCAGGTTCATCGACTTCTTGTTGAGGAAGCCCTTGAGGAACTCCAGGTGCTCCGGCAGGAACTCCTCGTTGAGATTGCGCACGCCGAGGAACACGTTGAGCTTGGCGCTCTGGTGCATCCACCACAGGACCATGAAGGTCCACATGCCGATCTGGTTGACGCCGCCCAGTGTCAGCCATACGACGGCGACCGCGGCGACGATGATCGCCAGTTCGTGATAAAGGCTCGTCTGAACCGCGTGGCCGAAGTGCTTGAAACCCTTGCAGTCTTCCGGGCACGGCTGTTTGCGGGTCCCGGTGACGAAGCCCATGTAGAAGCTCATCTCCTGCCAGCCCCAGGCCAAGAGGCCGTAGGTGAAGGCGAGATAGGCGCCGTTGACGCTGGCGTCGTGGGAGGTGACCTTCAGTCCATAGAGCGAAATCACGAAAATGATCGATGCGCCGATCATCGAATATTTGAACGTCCACTGCTTCAGCCCATCGAGATAGATGATCACGACGGTGGAGAGCCACCAGATGCCCAGCGCGAACAGAGCGGGATAAAGATAAGCGGTCATCGCCGTCCTCATGGATGCCGTGGTGTCCGGGCGGCGCCTCCGCCTAGGATCTGCTTTCGTGGTCTCTCCCCCGCGGGCCGCGAAGCCTTTCTAGCCCGCACTCACCAGACCGGCACTCACCAGACCGGCACGAGGCGGCTGTCCTGTGGGATCGCGTTGGGGATCACCGGCAGCGAATAGAGCCGCGCAAACACCGTGGCCGCGCGCGCCCGGCCCTTTGCCACGCCGACCCTGCCGGCCAGGCCGCCCTGGGCGCGGGCCGCGGTGATGTCGGCGGTGATCGCCAGAAGCTTGTCGAGGCCGGCCTTGAACTTAGGATTGTCGATGTCGAGCGTCACCGGGAACACCTGCCTGGAGATTTCCGAGGTGATACGGAAAACCTTGAAGCCGTAGTCCGAGGGGTCGACGCCCAGCGCCTTGTGGAACTCCGGCCGGGCGTGATCGCGCACATACATCGTGGCGAAGACGGCGAGCAGGAAGAAGCGCACCCACAGCTTGTTGCGGCCCTTCAGGACGCGGTCGTCGGCGCGCATCAAAAGCGCGAAGGCCTCGCCGTGGCGGAACTCGTCGTTGCACCACTTCTCGAACCATTTGAAGATCGGATGGAAGCGGCGCTCGGGGTGCTGTTCCAGGTGGCGAAAGATGGTGATGTAGCGGGCGTAGCCGATCTTCTCGGACAGATAGGTCGCGTAGAAGATGAATTTCGGCTGGAAGAACGTGTATTTCTTGGCTTTGGTCAGGAAGCCGAGATTGACGCCGATGCCGAACTCCTTGAGCGCATCGTTGATGAAGCCGGCATGGCGGGCCTCGTCGCGGCTCATATAGGAGAACAGCTCGCAGATGTCGGGATTGGTGCCTCGGCGCTTCATTTCCTTGTAGAGAACACAGCCGGAAAATTCGGCGGTTAGCGAGGAAACGAGGAAGTCGACGAACTCCTTGCGAAGGCCTTCCGGCAGATCGTCGAGCGAGATCTTGTCCCAGTGCTCGTTGCGCTTGAAATGGCCGCGATTGGGATCGGCCTTGAGTTCCGCAATCAGCTGGTCCCACTCGCCGCGGACGCCGGAGACGTCGACCTTGTCGAGCTTGTCGAAATCGGTGGTGTAGAAACGCGGGGCGAGCAGCGTGTCTTCCTGGGCTGCCCGGGTTGTGGCGTTGGGCGCAGGCTTCTTCGACACCGGCGCCGCGTCGGAGATTTTCGCATGAGCGTTCATAGGCTTGCCTTCTCCGAGAACGAGAACTCGCAGAGTTCCATGAATTCGAAATCGCCGGTCATCCGGGTCCAGGTCTTCTCGACCCAGCCGGCGCGGCGGATGGTGGCGATACGGCGGAAGCTGGCGGTCTCGCCATAGGGCACGGCGACCGGTGCACCGTGCACGAGCACCTCGTCGCCCGGCTCGACCGTGACGCCGCCGTCGAAGCGCACATGGGCCGAAAGGCTGTCGAAGGTGTTCTCCACCTCGACGGTGCAGGGCACCTCGTCCTTTTGCCCGCCAAAAAGCGCGGCGATCATTGCGCGCCCTCCCCGACGGTTTTTCCACCCGTAGCCTGTTGCGCTGCCAGTGCCGCGTCGACGGTCGCGACCGGCAGCATGTCGGCGAAGGCCTGGGTCTGGCGCTCGCCGAAGGCCCGCAACTCCACCTGCTGGAGCGTCTCGGGATCCTCGACGACCAACCGGCCGTCGGATTTCAAGGCGACCACGAAGGGGACCGAACCGCCGACGCCCTTGCGGGCACGGTTGCGCTGCATGTTGCGCAGCGCCTCGATGGCGAAGGAGCCCTCGCCGATGCCCGACTCGGTCAGAACGGCATCGTTCCTGGCGTCGAGAATCGCCACGCTGCCGTCGGGCCGCTCAGAGAGCTTGATGTCGCGATGGACGATCGACGCGATCTGCGGGGTTTCGGCGAGACCGACGCCGGTCACGCGGCCGAAGCCGATGGCGCTGAGGGCGCCGATCGCCACCAAAGCCGCTCCGATGAGAATTGGCTTCGGTATCGGCCGGTCCGGAGTGGGATAGAAATTGAAACTCTTCTGCTCTGCGGTTGCCATTGGGGTCCTCCCTCGGCGAAGGGAATTGTGGCCGCTGATGCGCCCGGTTCCTGAACATTTCAGATTGCGGGTCCGGTCGCCTCCCGAGCGTCCGGCTCCATTCTCCGGACCATGCGGTCCCGCTCCCGCCGGGCCTGCACGATCCGTGTCGACCTCACGCCGCGGCGGCCTGACCGCTGCTCACCGGATCGCCGCGCTTTGTGGCGCTCGGTATGGCGTGGCGCTCACCGCCTTGAAGCGACACCAGCGTTTCCGCAAGCAGCCGAGCGAACTTGTCGCCGTCGGGCACCGCGCGGAGCATCGGCTCTGCGGCCACCAGCTTCAGCGGCCGCGCATAGGGCCAGAGCTGGAAATAGCTTGGCCTGCCCTTGGCATCTTCGGGGAGGCTGACCGGGATGTCGGCGCTGCCGTCGGCATGGACATGGATGCCGGCCGCGTCGATGTCGTGCAACGGGATGTTAAGCTGCGAGGGCAGCGCGACCCCGAAACGCATGACGAGCCGTCGGTCGGTCAGGGTGAAGCTCGTTGCTCGCGCCGTCAGCCAGGCGAGCAACATCAGCAAAGCGATGCCGAAACCAAAGGACGGCAGCATCGCTACGAAGCCCGCAACCCCAAGCGCCGTCGAGCCGGTGTCGTGGATCGTCGAGCCGATCCGCCACAGTGCGAAGACAGCGAAGTAGACGCCGATGGCCTTCAGGTGAAAGGCGCTGAGCGCCAGCCGCCACCAATCGGGCCTGGTCTGCAGGATCACCCGCTCACCCTGGGGCAGCTCGGTCGCGTCGAGACGCGTCTTGATGTCGTCGAACTCGTCGAGGGTCATACGAAAGGTCCCTTCCGTCCGGTCTTGCTGTAAAGGAAGCCGCCGGCAAAATAGCTGTTGAGCCGGTCTTCCTCGCGTCTGGTGATCTGGTCGGCGCTGGCCAGCTCAGGCACGCGGGCGAACTGGTCGCGGCTGAGCGACGAGAAGTGAACCTCGCGGCGTCCGGTCTTGAGACTGGCGAAGGCGAAAGGCGCCATGATCCGACGGTTGCCGACCTCGGCCCCGCCCTCGATCTCGATGTAGCGAAGGAAATATTCCGTCGCGTTCAGCCACACGTCGGCAACCGTTCCGACCGGAAGGCCGTCGGCGGCAACGACCGTCATTCCGATCGGGTTCGGGCTCGCGTCTTCAAAGCGATAGTTCGGCTGATTGCGCAGCGGCACCATGGTCAGGGCGCCCTCGAACGTGAGATCCGGCACGTCGGCCTTCAACGCGTAGGAGGCCGGGCCGATGCCGTCGACCAGCGGGTCGCCGAGCGGGATCAACGGAGCGCCCGGGAAGTCGTAGGCCGGCACCGCGTTGAGTTCGCGCTCGCGTTGCGGATGGGGCGCGGCGCGCAGCGTCCCGTCCATCAGCTTGAAGAATTTCGGTTTGGGCATGGGCGGGAAACCGACGACCGAAACACGACCATTCGTGCGGTCGGATTCCAGCGGATAGCCCTCGCGCTTGTCCTCGCCGCGCAGATAATAGACCAGCCCGAGGAAGAACAGGAAGAAGACGATGACGAGCAGCAGCGGGATGTCGAGCTGCTCGGTAAAGGAATATCCTGGCATCTGCGGTTCTCCCAGTTGGCGGGGCGTTGACGGACGGGATCAGTTCGGCAGTTCGGCGAGACCGAAACGCTGCGAGCGGTAGTTGCGCGGCTTGATGCGGGACGGCTGCACGAGCGGTCCCAGGACCGCCAGAGTGACGAACAGCAGGCCGATCTCCAGATGGTAGACCACGCCGTAACCGGAGGCCGGCCCCGAGAAGGCTTCGCCCAGCCAGCCGGAGGTCGCCATGTGCTGGACCGTGTCGCGCGCGACGCCGCCGAATGCGACCGCGAGGCCGAGGGCGATCGCCTGGACGGCGCCCCAGGCGCCGAGCGCCAGGCCCGAGCGGTTCTCGCCCGCCAGCGCCATGGCCGCGATCAGCATGGATACCGAGAACAACCCGGCCCCAAGGCCGACGCAGGCGACGCCGAGGCAGAACACCGCGACCGAGCCCAGCGGGGCCGACAGGATCACCGCGGCAAAGCCCGGCAGACCCAGAAGCAGACCGATCGCGGCGACGACATAGACGTTGCCGCCCTTGCCGAGCGCCCGCGCGGCGACGAGATAGCCAAACATCGAGCCGGCCGCGAAGATCGCGGTCAGAAAAGTCGTCGAGCCGACTCCCATCTTCAGCACCTGGCCGCCATAGGGCTCGAGCAGGATGTCCTGCATGCCGAAGGCGGCGGTTCCGAGCGCCAGGGTGACGAGCAGCCGCGCGAGTCCCTCCTGTGCCATGAGCGAGGCGAGCGCGTCTTTCAGGCGCGGCTTTTCGACTGTTTTGGCCTCTTCCGCGCTCAACGGCGCGATGTCGCGGCGGCGCGGCTCCTGTTTCCAGATGGCAATCGTCGTCAGGAGGATGGTCAGGATGGCCGAGCCCTTCAGCACCTCGATCAACCGCAGCGGCGAAAAATCGTCGAGGATGCGGCCGATGCCGAGAGCGCCGATGAACATCCCGACGAGCAGCATGGTGTAGAGCATCGCCACCACCCGCGGCCGCTTGTCTTCCGGGGCGAGATCGGTGGCGAGCGCCAGCCCCGTCGTTTGAACCGTGTGAATGCCGAATCCGACCATCAGGAAGGCGAGCGTCATTCCGGCCTCGCCGTAGATCACCGTGCCCGGTCGGGCCTCGGAGATGATCAGGAGCGAGATCGGCATCAACGCAAGGCCGCCGAACTGAACGAGTGCGCCGAACCAGATGTAGGGGACGCGCCGCCAGCCCAGATAAGAGCGGTGGTTGTCGGACTTGAAGCCGATCAGTGCGCGCGCCGGCGCTGCCACCAGCGGCAGCGCCATGGCGATGGCGATGATCGAAACGGGAATGCCGAGTTCGACCGCCATGACCCGGTTGAGCGTGCCGCCGAGCAGGACGAGGGTGATGCCGACAGATATCTGGAACAGCGACAAGCGCAGGAGCCGGCCGAGCGGCAAATCGGTCGTTCCGGCGTCGGCAAACGGCATGACCGCCTGCATGATGCGGCCGAATTCGTAGCGGTTCTCGTTCGGGCTCGAGGTCTTCCTGGGCCGCGCTGCGGAATTGCGTCGGAAGGTGAGGAAACTCATGACCGGACGAGCTCCATGGCATGGCTCTTGTAGAAACCCGCGGAAATGCGAGCGTCGCGCCCGGTCTCCCAGCCGGCGAGCCCCGGATGGCGCTCCAGCGCCACGCGCAGTCGACGCTCGGCGACCGGCACGATCGACGGCGCCCGATCGGCGCGCGGGAACAACCGGCCCGTGGCATGCATCATCGCCAGCATGTTGGTCCGCGGGGCGAAGGTGAAGGCGATCGACTCGTTCGTTCGCAGGGCCAGACTGGCGAGCGAGGCCACCGCGTCCGGCTCTTCGTAGTGGATGAGCGAATCCATCAGGACGACATGGTCGAAACGGCCGAAACCCGGCGCCAGCATGTCGCCGGACGAAAAGCGGATGGCACTTGCGACCCCCGCCTCGCCGGCGAGCGTCTCGGCATGGGCGACGAGCGTCGGCGACAGGTCGATGGCGACGATCTCGGCGCCGCGGCGGGCAAGTTCGATCGCAAGCGCCCCGGTACCGCATCCGGCATCGAGGATGCGGCGGCCGTGAAGATCGGTCGGCAACATCGACAGCAACGCAGTTCGCATTTCGTCCCGTCCGGCCCGCACCGTCGCGCGGATGCGGCCGACCGGCGCGTCGGAGGTCAGGCGCTTCCAGGTGTCGGCGGCGGTGCGATCGAAATAGGTCTCGATCTCGCCACGCCGTGTCTCGTAGGCTGCCAGGTTGCTCATCCCGGCCTCACTCGAACCCGAGAAAATCGAAGATCTCGCGATCCTTCATCGACTTGCCGTCCATCGGCGCGACCCCTGCGTAGAGCGAGGCCGCGAGCCGCAGATATTCGTTCTGCACCGCTTCCAGCTCCGGCGACGGCTCCATCTCGAAGAGCGTCGACTTCTTCAGGCGGCTTTTGCGGATGATGTCGAGGTCGGGGAAATGCGCGACGCGCTGAAGGCCGGTCGCCGCGTTGAAGCGGTCGATCTCGTCGGTGCCGGCCGAGCGGTTGGCGATGACGCCGCCGAGACGCACGTCGTAGTTCTTCGACTTCGCCTGGATCGCCGCGACGATGCGGTTCATGGCGAAGATTGAATCGAAGTCGTTGGCGGTGACGACCAACGCCCGGTCGGCATGCTGGAGAGGCGCGGCAAAGCCGCCGCAGACGACGTCGCCGAGAACATCGAAAATCACCACGTCGGTGTCTTCCAGAAGATGGTGCTCCTTCAGGAGCTTCACCGTCTGGCCGACGACGTAGCCCCCGCAGCCCGTGCCGGCAGGCGGGCCGCCGGCTTCGACGCACATGACGCCGTTGTAGCCCTCGAAGACGAAATCTTCCGGCTGCAGCTCCTCGGCATGGAAATCAACCGTTTCCAGAACGTCGATCACCGTCGGTTGCAGGCGCTTGGTCAGCGTGAAGGTCGAATCGTGCTTGGGGTCGCAGCCGATCTGCAGGACGCGCTTGCCGAGCTTGGAGAAGGCGACCGACAGGTTCGACGACGTGGTCGACTTGCCGATGCCGCCCTTGCCGTAGACCGCGAAGACCTTCGCTCCGTCGATCTTCGGCCCGGTGTTCAGCTTGACCTGCACGGAACCCTCGCCGTCCTCGCGGCGGTACACCGTTCCGGGGAGCGGCAACGTGGTTTTCAGGGTGCTCATGCAGCCACCTCCAGGGGTTTGATGCCTTCCAGCCGGTCTTCGAGCTCGTCGCCGGCCTGGCGCAGTGCGTCGAGTTCAGCGTCGCTCGGCGTCCAGTACTGGCGCTCCTGGGCCTCGATCAGCCGATCGGCCATGCGGGCCGAGGCAGTCGGATTGAGAGCGGCGAGCCGCTCGCGCATTTCGGGGTCGAGCAGGAAGGTCTCGGCCAGGCGCTTGTAGACCCAGGGGCTCACCTGCCCGGTCGTCGCCGACCAGCCGAGCGTGTTGGTCACATGGCTCTCGATCTGACGCACGCCCTCGTAGCCATGGGACAGCATCGCCTCGACCCATTTCGGGTTGAGCGTGCGCGTGCGAGTTTCGAGGGCCACCTGCTCTTCGAGCGTGCGCACCTTGCCCTCGCCGCGGGTCTGGTCGCCGATATAGACCGGCACGCTCTTGCCGCGGGCTTCCGAGGCGGCGCGGCTGATGCCGCCGAGCGTGTCGAAATAGTGGTCGATCGTGGTGATGCCGAGCTCAACCGATTCAAGATTCTGGTAGGTCATCTCGACACGGGCGAACGACGCCTTCAGCAAGGCGGCCTGTTCGCCGGTGTGGCCGCGCCGATCGACGGCGAAGCACTTGCGGCGGGTGTAGGCTGCGGCGAGTTCCCCCTCTTGCGACCAGGCGCCGGAGTCGACCAGAAGGTTGACGTTGGAGCCATAGGCGCCGTCGGCGTTGGAGAAGACGCGCAGCGTCGCGGTTTCGAAGTCGCAGCCGGTCTCCTCGGCATATTCGAGCGCGTGCTTGCGCACGAAGTTCATCTCCAGGGGTTCGTCGGCCGAAGCCGCGAGGAAGGCGGCTTCGGCCAGAAGTTTCGACTGCAGCGGCATCAGATCGCGGAAGATGCCGGAGAGCGTCATCAGAACGTCGATGCGGGGACGACCGAGGGTCTCCAGCGGGACGAGGTCGGCACCGGCCAGGCGGCCGAAGCCGTCATAGCGCGGCGTCGCGCCGATCAACGCCAGCGCCTGGGCGAGCGGAGCCCCTTCGCTTTTCAGATTGTCGGTTCCCCAGAGCACCATGGCGATCTTCTCGGGCAGTGAATGCCCGCTCGACGCGTGACGCTCCAGCACCCTCTCGGCCTGGCGTCGCCCGTCGGCTACGGCAAAGGCGCTCGGAATGCGGAAGGGATCGAAGCCGTGGACGTTGCGGCCGGTCGGTACGATCTGCGGCGCGCGCAGAAGATCGCCGCCGGAGACCGGCCGGATGAAGCGGCCGTCGAGCGCCCGCATCAGCGCCGGCAATTCGTGGTCGCGGCGAAGGTCGATATCGAGGGTCTTGAGCGTGCCGATCGTATCGGCCGCCTTCTCCTCGTCGATCCCATCGGCCAGCATCCGTGCCTTGAGACGGACTCCTCCGTCCCCAGCGGTCAAGGCGTCGATATCCGCCCGGTCGGGCTGTATGCCGATGGCCATTTCCGCGACGGCCGAAAGCAGATCGATCCGCTCGCCATCGGTCACCGCCTCACCAACGACGTGGAGACCATGGGGAATGAGCGTCGTTTCGAGCTCGGTCACCGCGCGGTGCAGAGCCGCGACGTCGACCGTCGCGCCCGCTTGGGGCATGGGGCAGAGGTCGAGTTCGGACGCCTGTGCGCCGATCGTCTCGGCCAGATCGGCCCGCTCGGCGACCGCGTCGGGTTCGCTCTGACGCCAGCGATCGATCGACGCCTTGAGGTCGACGAGGCCCCGATAGAGGCCGGCATGGGCAACCGGCGGGGTCAGATACGAGACCAGGGTCGCGCTGGAACGGCGCTTGGCGATGGTGCCCTCGGACGGGTTGTTCGCCGCATAGAGATAGATGTTCGGCAAATCCTGAATCAGCCGGTCCGGCCAGCAGGCACCGGACAGACCCACCTGCTTGCCCGGCATGAATTCAAGCGCCCCATGGGTGCCGAAATGCAGGACGGCGTCGGCGCAGAAATCCTTGCGCAGCCAACGATAATAGGCGGAAAAGGCGTGGGTCGGCGCAAAGCCCTTTTCGAAGAGCAGCCGCATCGGGTCGCCCTCATAGCCGAAGGCCGGCTGGATGCCGATGAAGACGTTGCCGAACTGCCGGCCGAGCACGAAGATCGACGAACCATCCGATTGCTGGCGGCCGGGCGCCGGGCCCCACTGGGCCTCGATCTCGGAGAGATATTCCTCCTGGCGCACATGGTCGTTGGCGGAGATCTTTGCGTGGACATTCGCCTGGGCGCCATGCTGCGCGGCATTGCCGAACAGGATGGAGTCGCGCAGCGCATCGACGCCGATCGGCAGGTCGACGTCGTAGCCGTCCGCCTTCAGCGCCCGCAGCGTGTTGTAGAGCGAGGTGAAAACGGCGAGATAGGCCGCCGTGCCGACGCTTCCGGCATTGGGCGGGAAGTTGAAGATGGTGATGGCGATCTTGCGCTCGGCCTTGCGGCGCTGGCGCAGTCGAACCAGCTTCTCGACCCGCCGGGCGAGCATTTCGGCACGCTCGACCTCGACCGCCATGGCGCGGTGGCCGTCGTCGCCGGCCATGCCGGTGCGGCCGCCGAACAGCATCGAACCGGTGGCACCGTCGATCTCCGGGATCGCGACCATGATGGTGGATTCGACCGGCGTCAGCCCGCCGCCCGACACGCGCCACTCGTCGAGCGACTGGAATTCGACCGCCTGGGCCGAGATGAAGGGCACGTCGAGCGCGGCAAGTGCTTCCTCGGCGGCATGGCTGTCGTTGTAGGCCGGGCCGCCGACCAGCGAGAAGCCGGTGAGCGAGACGAGCGCGTCGATGGTCGGCTTGCCGTCGCGCATGAAATAGGCGTCGATCGCCGGCCGTGAATCGAGGCCGCTGGCATAGGCGGGAACGACGCGCAGGCCACGCGCTTCGAGGGCGGCGATGACGCCGTCATAGTGGCGGGTGTCGCCGGCCAGTACGTAGGAGCGCATCACCAGAATGCCGACTGTCCCCTTCACCGCGCCGTTGGCCGCTTCGAGCTTCGGCAGGCTCTGCAGGCGCTCGGCCATCCGGTCCTTCAGGCGCGGATGGTAGAGCCCGACGTCCGGATAGACCTGCGGGTCGATCGGCTTGACGCGCTCACGCAATGCGGCGCGCGGACCGTCGGCATAACGATGCACAAGAAAGCGCACCAGATTGGCGATGTTCTCGTCCGAGCCCGCCAGCCAGTATTGCATCAGCATGAAATAGGCGCGCACGTCCTGGGCCGTGCCGGGGATGAAGCGCAGGATCTTCGGCAGTCGGCGCAACATCGCCATCTGGCGGACACCGGAGCTCTGGTTGCCGGACTTCCTGGCGCCGCGCAGCTTCTTCAGGAGCGAGAGCGCACCGCCGTTGTTGCCGTTCATTTCGAACTTGCCGAGGCGGGTCAGCTTGACGATCTCGGCGCCCGACATGCAGCCGGCGATCGCGTCGCACTCGTCGCGGCGGGCGGTCAGCGCCGGCAGGACCGGCAGGATGTGGTTTTCCATGAACAACATGCCGGCGAAGACGATGTCGGCTTTGGCGATATCGTTCCGGCACTGGATCAGCGTGTTCGTATTGCGCTCCCAATCGGTCGCCGCATGAACCGTCAGCTCAAGTCCCGGCAATTCGCGGCGCAGCGTCTGGCGCGCCGCAGCGACGGCGCTCGCGACATGGCTGTCGAGGGTGATCATCGTCACGCGGATCGGCACGACGTCTTCGCGCGGCGCCTCCCGCGACGAGGAGCGATCAGCGACTGAAGTGGGCTTTTGCGTCATACAACGTCTCCACTGTGATCGTCGAAAGGCCGCGCTCCGCCGCGAAGCGCTCGGTGTTGCGTCGCGCCTTGCCGCGCACGAAGAACGGGATCTTCTTCAATTCGGCCTCGGCATCCGGCCCCCAGCCCGCGGCCGCGGCATCCGCGCCTTGCGGCAGGGCATTGCCGATCGTGTCGTTGGCCGCTTGCGGCGCGTCGGTCGGCATTGGGGTGGTCGGCATTGGGGTGGTGGCTTCGCCGACTGCTGCAGGTGGCGCCGCCTCGCCGGATGGCGCCACCCGCACGCCGGCGCCGTGATGGGAGGGCACGGCGCCATCGTGGAACTCGAAATCGTCGCGGAACATGCCGAGGAGGTGCTCCTCCAACCCCATCACCAGCGGATGGACGAAGGTGTCCCAGAGAACGTTGGCGCCCTCGAAGCCCATCTGCGGCGAGTAGCGGGCCGGGTAATCCTGCACATGGACCGGCGCCGAAATCACCGCGCAGCCGATGCCCAGCCGCTTGGCGATATGGCGTTCCATCTGGGTGCCGAGGACCAGTTCGGGCTGCAGCGCCTCGATCGCCTCCTCGATCTCCAGATAGTCGTCGGAAATCAGCGCCTCGACGCCGTATGTCTCGGCCGCGGCGCGCACGTCGCGGGCGAACTCCCGGCTGTAGGTGCCGAGCCCGACGACGGTGAAGCCGAACTCCTCGGACGCGACACGCGCCGCGGCGATGGCATGGGTGGCGTCTCCGAAGACGAAGACGCACTTGCCGGTGAGGTACGTCGAATCGACCGAGCGCGAGAACCAGGGCAGCCGTGGGCTCCCGAGCGGCGCGCTTTCAAGACCTGCGAGCGCCTGTACCTCTGCAACGAATTCGCGCGTCGCGGTGACGCCGATCGGGACGATCGTGGTCATCTCCTGGCCGAAGGTGCGCTTCAGCCATTTGGCAGCAACGCCGGCGATCTCGGGATAGAGGACGACGTTGAAGTCCGCCTCGCCGAGTCGGGCGATGTCGGCCGAGGTCGCGTCAAGCGGCGCGGTGACGTTCACGTCGACGCCGATCTCGCCGAGCAGCTTCTCGATCTCGGAGACGTCGTCGCGGTGGCGGAAGCCGAGGGCGGTGGCGCCTAAAATGTTGCAGTTCGGCCGGCGGGCCGGATCCCGGCGCGTCTTCTCGGCACCCGGCTCCGGCGCATGGGCGCCGGCGAGTGTGCGGACCAGCTGATAGAAGGTCTCGGCCGCGCCCCAGTTCTCCTTGCGCTGATAGGACGGCAGTTCCAGCGCGATGACCGGTACGGGCAGATCGGCAGCCTTGGCGAGCCCCCCCGGATCGTCCTGGATCAACTCGGCCGTGCAGGAGGCGCCGACCAGCATCGCCGCCGGCTTGAAGCGCTCATAGGCGGATTTCAGCGTGTTCTGGAACAGGGCCGCGGTGTCGGTGCCGAGATCGCGGGCCTCGAAGGTCGTGTAGGTCACCGGCGGGCGCTTGTCGCGGCGCTCGATCATGGTGAAGAGCAAGTCGGCGTAAGTGTCGCCCTGCGGCGCGTGGATAACGTAATGGACGTCCTTCATGGCCGTCGCGATGCGCATCGCGCCGACATGGGGTGGTCCTTCGTAGGTCCAGACGGTGAGTTGCATCGCCTTGTCCCTCCCCTAGACCCGAAGCCGCGTCTGCCGGTCGAAGGGCCGAGCGAACAGGGCGGCGAGATCACCGGCCTGCTCGTAACCCTGGATCGGCGTGAACAGGAGCTCGATCGACCACTTCGTTGTCAGCCCCTCGGCCTCCAGCGGATTGGCGAGACCGAGGCCGCAGACCGAGACGTCGGGGCGCAGCTCGCGCGCTCTGTCGAGCTGACGGTCGACATCCTGGCCTTCCGACAGGGTGATGTCGGACGGCAGCAGGTCGAGCTCTTCGGCCAGATGCTGGCGATGGAGGTAAGGTGTGCCGACCTCGGTCGGGACCATGCCCAGTTCCCGTGAAAGCATGCGCGCCAGCGGAATTTCCAGCTGCGAGTCCGGGAAGAAAAAGATGCGCTTGCCTTCGAGCACCGCGCGATGCGCCGCGAGCGCCTGATTGGCGCGCGCCTCGCCGGCGGCCGTCGCGGACCGGAAGATGATCGGGTCGACGCCGAAGGCATCGGCCGCCGCCTTCAGCCAGAGCGTCGTGCCCTCGGCCCCGAGCGGAAACGGCGCCGCGATGTGGCGGGCGCCGCGATTGTGCAGAACGCGAGCCGTCTCACCGAGGAAGGGCTGCGCCAGGAGATAGCGGGTGTTTTCGCCGACCGGAGGCAGATCGCGCGCCCGGCGCGGCGGCAGGAAACGGACATTGTCAATGCCCATGGCGGAAAAATGCCGGGCGAACTGGTCCTCGACGACGTCCGCCAGCGCGCCGACGACCAGCAGTTCGGGCGCGTCGCTCGTGGATTGCGGCAGATCCGGCACCAGGGACGCGAGGCAATTGTCCTCGCCCTGGGTGAAGGTCGTCTCGATGCCGGACCCGGAATAATTCAGGATGCGTACATCCGGCGAATAGACCTGCGACAGCCGGCCGGCGGCGCGCGACAGGTCGAGTTTGATGACCTCCGACGGGCAGGAGCCGACGAGGAACAGCATCTTGATGTCGGGACGGCGCTTTAGGAGCCGCGCGACGATTCGGTCGAGCTCTTCATTGGCATCGGCGAGGCCAGCGAGATCGCGCTCTTCCATGATCGCCGTGCCGAAACGCGGCTCCGCGAAGATCATCACGCCGGCGGCGGACTGGATGAGATGGGCGCAGGTGCGCGACCCGACGACGAGGAAGAAGGCGTCCTGGATCTTACGGTGCAGCCAGACGATCCCGGTGAGCCCGCAGAACACCTCGCGCTGGCCCCGCTCGCGCAGGATCGGCAGATCGGCGCAGCCGGAGACGGGCGTTGCGCCATCAAGGCGGGAGATCGGCGCGTTCATGCCGCCACCGCCTGGTCGGGGTGGCCGACGCTGCGAGCGCTGTCGAGGCGGGCGGCGCGGAGCTTGAGGATGAACTGCGCGGCATTGATGGCGTAGCTGACATAGGCCGCAAGCGCGACGCAGAGCTGCTCGACCGGTGTGCCGAATCCACCGAACAGCATGACGAGATAAAGCGTGTGGAGCGCCAGGACGAGCATCGAAACGACATCCTCCCAGAAGAACGTCGGCGCGAAGAGCCAGCGGCCGAAGACGACCTTCTCCCAGATCGAGCCGGTAATCATGATGGTGTAGAGGACCAGCGTCTTGATCACGACCGAGGCGGAGGCCACGGCCAGCCCCTCGCCCGCAACCAGATACCGCAACACCAGGCCGGCGCTGACCAGGAACACCAGAAACTGGATCGGCGCGAGAACGCCCTGCACGAGCGTCCAGCCGGACGCGTCGCGGCGAAGGCGCTCGTCCGGCGTGTAAAGCGTCCGGCGAGAGGTGCCGTCATGCGTGTTCGCGCGGTTGCGAAAAATCCCGGATAAGGGGGTCAAGCCGTGGAAAACGGACAACCTCTCCGTCGCCGGGCGGCCGTCCGATGTTGCATTGCGAAGCTGTCCGCGTGTCGATGCCATGCTGCGAGACTGCGACCGACTCACGAGAGTGTCAAGTCAAATTGACGCTTGATCGTCTACGCATTCATACTGATTGCCGGCACTTGCAAATCCCCGCGGTTTAGAGGAGGCTTAAGGTGAGGCCTTTCAAAAAAACATGGAAAAGCCCGGTAAAGCAGGCATTTACCATGTCAAAGGCTCGATCCAGCAGCGGTGGGAGGGGCGTATGCCGGGCAGTCTTCGAACCGAAATGTCGCAGAACGTCGAGAGCGAATCTCGCCCCGGCGGGTCTTATACGTCCAGTTCATTTGACAGATTTGACGAGCCTGCCGTTCGAGCCTTCGGGTGGGAAAATCGTCTGGCGCAGGCGATCGTCTCCATCGTGATCCCAAAACTTCAGAATGCTCATCCCTCGGTTGAACGAAAACGCGAAACATCGGCAGTCCGCGACATGCGACTGCAGACCGAATCGGATCGGTTTATCGGGATGGTGCTTGCAGAAAGCCGCGACGCCCAGTGGCAATTTCTTTGCGAGTTGCGGCAGGCCGGGCTCGATCCCGAAGCGATCTTTCTCGACGTGATGACACCGGCGATCCGTCATCTGGGCGATCTATGGGAGGACGATCGGATGAGCTTCATCGACGTTACGACGAAGTCGTCTCACCTGCAGCAGATGATGCGCCGGCTGGGGGCAGAATGGCAGACGCAAGGGTCGCACTGCGGCAATCGCCGCATCCTGCTGGCCCCCGCTCCCGGCGAGCAGCACACCTTCGGCCTGTTCCTGCTGGCGGAAATGTTTCTCAAGGCCGGCTGGGACACGATCGTCGAGCCGTCGACGAGCCTTGCGAACCTGTGCGACTGCGTCCGATTGCAGAGTTACGACGCGATCGGGCTCAGCGCCGGCAGCGAACGTTCGCTTGCGACCATCGCCGCTTGCGTTCACGAAATTCGCAGTGCAGCATGCAAGGTGGATATGCGGGTGTTTCTCGGCGGGTGGGCTTTCCAAACCGGCCTGACGTCTTTAGATGCCTACGGAGCGGACATGGTCGAGACCGACGCCCGCGAGGCGGTGCAAAAGGCCAACATGCTGTGCCCTCTCGGCGACGGAGCCGTTCAGTCGCGCTATTGATCCGGTCCGGCGGGCGCCGCGTCCGCCCTTCGCGATCGGGTCGGGATTTGCGACCAAGCCGAAGGGACATCGGCCGAATTAGAAAGTACGATGGGTATCAGCTTTCCAAGCTCCGGTGGTTCCTTTGCCGATCCCGGACGATCCTTCGCCAATCTCGAAGCTGCGCTCGTTGCCAATCTGGTGACAGCCTCGACTGATATCGCCATGCTGATCGATGGATCGGGCGTGATCAGCGACATCGCGCTCAGCGACGAGGCCCTGCTCGGCCCGGTCCAAAAGAGCTGGATCGGATCGCGGTTCATCGACGTCGTCACCGTGGAAAGCCGCCGCAAGGTCGAAAAGCTTCTCGCCGAAAGCCGTGGAGTCGAGATCGGCTCTCGCCGCGAGGTCAATCACCCAATTCCAGGCAACGACGACCTGCCGATCAGCTACACCGTCCTGACACTGTCGCAGGACGGCCAGTGTCTGGCGCTCGGCCGCGATCTGCGCGCTATCGCATTGCTTCAGCAGAAACTCGTCGAAACGCAGCTTGCGATGGAAAGCGATTATGCGCGGCTGCGAAATGCCGAAGCGCAATATCGCGTGCTCTTCGATACCGCCAACGAAGCAATCGTTATCGTCGATGCCGCCAATCGCAAGATCCTCGAAGCCAATACCGTCGCGCGCCGCACGATCGAGGCCGATGGCCGCCGGATACTCGGCGCCGAACTGGAAAATCTGTTTGCCGACCGCAGTCGCCGCGACCTTGAAGAGTTGATTGCCGCCACCCGCGCTTCGGGCGAAGCGGAAACCGCCGACCTCGTGCTGTCGAGCAGCGACAAAAGCATTCCCGTCGCGGCCAATTTCTACCGGCAACAGGGTGCGACGCGCATTTCGCTGCGCTTCGGCCGGGCGGCCCAGGGCAAGCTCGATCCCGGCTCGCACGATCTGATCGCCAAGGCCGGGCGCGAACTGCCCGACGCGATCGTTGTCACCAATGCCGATCTCGAGGTCGTCGCGGCCAATGACAGTTTCCTTGATCTCGCCGAGATTGCCACCAGTGCGCAGGCCACGGGCCGCGCCTTCGGCGATATGATAGGCCGTCGGGGCGTCGAGATGGGCCTCGTCAAAGCGGCCGTCGACACCAACGGCGCCGTGCGCAATTTCGCGACCATCATGTCGACCGCCTTCGGTGCGTCGGTCGAAGTCGAACTCTCCGGAACCGCCATGAACGAGAGCGGCACGCGTTTTTACGGCTTTTCGCTGCGCCGGGTCAGCCGGAGTCAGGCGACGCCCTTGACCACCGAACCATTGCGCTCGGCCAACGACATGACCGGACTCGTCGGCCGCGTGCCGCTCCGCGACATCGTGCGCGAGACCGTCGACATCATTGAGCAGCTCTGCATCGAGGCGGCGCTCGACCTCACCCGCAACAACCGTGCTTCCGCCTCGGAGATGCTCGGCCTGTCACGTCAGAGCCTGTATTCGAAGCTTCGGCGCTACAATATCGGCGATCTCACGGCCGAAGATGCCGACGGATCGCCGTCGAACTGATGCCACGGCCCATGCCCGCCAACTGACAGCTTCGTAAACCGAATCAAGCAATCGACCTGAACCACTGTTTTCCCAGGCGAAACCGAGTTCTCGCGGTCGTCAACGGATTGCGGACTTGTGACCGATGGGTTCGCCGTACAAGGTCCGTGAAGTTGCAAGTCTTGCGACAGTTTGTCTCCCCCTCTGCATCAGGTCGGCCGGGTGACGCCTTCGCGCGGTCATGATCGGGTCCGCAGGTGATTGGCGAAAGAGTGCGTCCAAATATCCTGACGATGCCGTTATTCCAAGTGTCAACATAGATTGACAATCCGCGGCGGCCGCGACTAGCATCGAAGTCATGAGCCAGTTGTCCTACCGCGTCTCGCAATCGCGCCATCCCTCGTTCAGGGACGGGCTCGAACTGTTGAAGCCGATCACCTGGTTCGCCGCCATGTGGGCGTTCGGATGCGGGGCGATTTCCGCCCGCTCGACCGTGCGGCCGGACCAGACGGGCTTCGAATTGTCTCTTACCGTCGTCGCCGGAATCCTTCTGGCCGGCCCGCTGCTCGTTGGCGCGAGCCAGGCGGTCAACGACTGGTTCGACCGGCATGTCGACGCCATCAACGAACCGCAGCGGCCGATTCCCTCCGGGCGCATGCCGGGGCGGTCCGCGCTGTGGCTGGCGATCGTCTGGACTGCCCTTTCCATCGGCGTTTCGGCGCTGCTCGGGCCTTGGGTGCTGACGGCCTCGGTGCTCGGCTGCATGCTGGCCTGGGCCTACAGCGCGCCGCCCTTTCGCCTGAAACAGAACGGCTGGTGGGGCAATGGTGCCTGTGCCCTGGCCTATGAGGGTCTGGCCTGGTTCACCGGCGCCGCGCTGGTCGCCGGCGGCCTGCCCGACGGGCGCATCGTGGCACTCGCGGCGCTTTACAGCATCGGCGCGCATGGCATCATGACGCTGAACGATTTCAAGGCGATCGAGGGCGATATCGCGCTCGGCGTACGCACCCTGCCGGTACAGTATGGCGCCCCGCGTGCCGCCCTGCTGGCATGCGTCATCATGGCCGTGCCGCAATTCGTGGTGGTCGGGCTGCTTTTCGCCTGGTCGGCGTCGATCCATGCAGCCGCGGTCTCGGTATTGATCGCCGCGCAGATCGTCCTGATGCGCCGCTTCCTCGTCGATCCGCACGGCCGGGCGCCCTGGTACAACGCCACTGGCACCAGCCTCTACGTCGCCGGCATGATGATCGCCGCCTTCGCGGTCAGTTCGGTGATCGGGGGTTGACGCGATGACAGCTGACCGCGCCGCGATCGACGTCAGGGCCGCAGGCGACATCGCGAACTCCGGTCTCAGCTGGCTGCAAATCCTGCGCCTGGCGCTTGTCCAGACGGCTCTCGGCGCGATGGTGGTCTTGACGACCGCCACGATGAACCGAGTGATGGTCGTCGAACTTGCCCTTCCCGCCATGCTTCCCGGCGCACTGGTCGCGATCCATTACGCGGTCCAGATGCTGCGCCCGCGCTTCGGCCACGGGTCGGACGGCGGGCGGCGGCGCACCCCGTGGATCGTCGGTGGTCTTTGCGTTCTCGCCCTCGGCACCATCGGCGCGGCCGCCGCGACGGCGCTGATGAGCCTCTCGCCGCTCGCCGGCACACTCGCTGCGACACTCGCCTTCCTCGCCATCGGCGCCGGCGTCGGTTCGGCCGGCACCAACCTTCTGACGCTTGTCGCAACCCATGTCTCAGCGGAGCGCCGGGCGCCTGCCGCGACGTTGATCTGGATCATGATGATCGTCGGCTTTGCGGTCACGACCGGGCTCGCCGGCCGCTTCCTCGATCCGTACACGCCGCTGCGCCTCGTCGCCGTTACAGCCACCGTCGCCTGCCTGGCCTTGATGATCGGCATTGCCGCCGTTCTCGGGATCGAGCGGCCCCAGGCTCTTCGCGCTTCGGCAAACGACGAACCACGCAAGCCGACCTTCCGCCAGGCCTTTGCCGAAGTCTGGCGCGAGGACGTGACGCGGCGTTTCACCATCTTCGTCTTCGTCTCGATGCTGGCCTACAGCGCCCAGGACCTCATTCTCGAACCCTTCGCGGGCCTTGTCTTCCAGATGACGCCGGGCGAGACCACGATCCTGTCCAGCGCCCAGCATGGCGGTGTCGTCGCCGGCATGGTGCTGGTCGCCCTGTTCGGTGCCGCACTCACCCGGCGCTTTCCGGGGCTCCTGCGCAATTTCTGCCTCCTCGGCTGCTTCGGCTCCGCCGCAAGCCTTGGCGCCCTCGCCTTCGCCGACCGTTTCGCCACCGTCTTCCCACTGCGCGAGGCCGTGTTTTCGCTCGGGTTCTTCAACGGCATGTTCGCCGTCGCGGCGATCGGCGCAATGATGGCCCTCGCCGGCCACGGCACGAAATCCCGCGAGGGCGTGCGCATGGGCCTTTGGGGCGCCGCGCAAGCAATCGCCTTCGGCGCCGGTGGTTTTCTAGGCACGGTGTTCGTCGACCTGTCGGCCGCGCTGACCGGCCGGACCGACACCGCCTATGCCGTCGTCTTTGCCGGCGAGGCGATCCTCTTCATGGTCGCGGCTCTTCTGGCGGCGCGTTCGGTGACCGTTGGCGCAGCATCGACATCGTTCGGACCACCGATCGCCTCGAGACCGATCGGAGTGGCGGCGTGACGGCTCCGTACATCATCTCGGCACGGCAAGGCCGACTTGGCGAAAGAACGCTGGTCGTGGCGGCAAGCTCGTCCTGGCCCCGACGGCCTGATCGAAATGCGTTCGTCGGAACGCCGCCTGCGAGCGCCCGAATCCCATTCGAGACGACACGGAGCATCCGATGACAGACGAGCGAGCGATGGAGAGTTTCGACGTCGTGGTGGTGGGCGGAGGCCCGGCCGGTGCGACGGCGGCCGAGACCCTGGCACGATCGGGTCACACGGTCATGCTCCTCGACCGAGCGGGTCGCATCAAGCCCTGCGGCGGCGCAGTGCCGCCACGCCTGATCCGCGATTTCGACGTGCCGCCGGCGCAGGTCGTGGCCCGCATCTCGGCAGCGCAGATGATCGCGCCCAGCGACAAGCGGGTGCCGATGCCGATCGACAACGGCTATGTCGGCATGGTCGACCGCGAGCATTTCGACGAATGGCTGCGGGTGCGGGCCGGCGAGGCCGGCGCAGACCGCCGCACGGGCACCTTCGAGCACATCGAAGACGCGGCGGACGGTGCGGCAATCGTCACCTACACCGAAGGCGAAGCGTTGCGATACGTTCGTGCCAGACTCGTCATCGGCGCCGACGGCGCGCGCTCGGCGGTCGGACGGCAGACCATCCCCGGCGCCGACAAGGTGCCCTGCGTCTTCGCCTATCACGAGATCGTCCGCTCCCCTCCCGCCAGCGCATCGGACGTGTCGGGCGGAGAGGTGTCGGCACGGGCCAGCGACGCGGCCTTGATCTTCCATCCGGAACGCTGCGACGTCTACTATCAGGGCGTCATCTCGCCAGACTTCTACGGCTGGGTCTTCCCCCATGGCGAGACCACCAGCATCGGTACGGGCAGCGCGCAAAAAGGCTATGGCCTGCGCCCGGCCGTGGGGCGACTTCGCGACGCCGCCGGGCTCGGCACGGCCGAAACGATCCGCCGCGAGGGCGCACCGATCCCGCTCAAGCCCCTCAAGCGTTGGGACAATGGCCGCAACGTCATCCTCGCCGGCGATGCCGCGGGCGTCGTCGCGCCGGCATCCGGCGAAGGCATCTATTATGCGATGGTCTCGGCCGTGATGGTCGCCGACGCTGCGACGGCGTTCCTGGCGACAGGCGAGGCCAAGGCGCTGAAGGCGGCGCGAAAAAGCTTCATGCGCGAGCACGGCATGGTATTCCGCATCCTCGGGATCATGCAGGCCTTCTGGTATCGTTCGGACAAGCAGCGCGAGCGCTTCGTCTCGATCTGCCGCGACAAGGACGTGCAGCGGCTGACCTGGGAATCCTACATGAACAAGAAGCTGCAGCGTAAAAGCCCGCTAGCGCATCTGAAGATCTTCTTCAAGGATATGGCGCATCTGTTGCGGCTGGTCTCGCCGTCGTAAGGCGCTGCTCCGCCAAAGGGACCACTCTTTCCTGCAAAACGCCCGGCTGTCGATTTGAGCGAGCAGGCAGATGGGCGGCCGTCTCCGCGACGCGGGCGCCGTTTTGCGTTTCAAAGCCCTCCCGTCAGTGCTCGCACCCGCCGTTCGGTCTGCTGGAGCAGCCGGAACGCTTCGTATTTCGCGTCATGAAACGCCGCCATCGTACCGCTGGCCGGCGCGATGACATCCCCGCTGTGGCACATGGCGGCGGCGGCGGCCTTAAGATTTGGATAGCTGCCGCTCGCGACCGCACCGAGCATGGCGCTACCGAGGAGCACGGGCTCCGGCGTTTGCGGCAATGCGACCTTCAGGCCGGTGGCGTCGGCGAGAATACGGCGCAACAGCTTCGAGCGCGCCGCGCCGCCGGAAACGACGATGGTCTCGAAGGCAACGCCCTTCTCGCGATTGGCCTCGACGATCTGCCGCGTGCCATAGCAAAGGCCGCACAAGCTCGCGACGAAGAGACGGACGAGATCGTCGGGGCTCGCGCCGAGGGACAGGCCGCAGATGATCGCCGTCGCGTTGGGGTCGGCTTCGGGCGAGCGGTTCCCCAAAAATTCCGGCACGACGACGAGGCGCCTGGCAAGCCGTGCGGCGTCGTCGACAGAACCCGCCATGTCGATGGCGCGCGCTTCGAGATGGTCGAGGACGGCGGTGCCCGTGCCCGCTGCCGACTCGCGCACCGCAGCGATCGCCGGGTGCATGGCGACCAGATGATCGAGCGCCGCGCCATAGGCCGATTGGCCGCCTTCGAGCAGCCAGTAGCCGGGCAGCATCGCCCCGAAATACGGGCCCCAGACGCCGTCGACGAAGGCCGGATCGCGGGTCAGCGCCATGGTGCAGGAGGACGTGCCCATGATGAAGGCGAGTTCGCGGGTCGGATCGGAGACGCCGCCGCCGGACCCGTTTGCGCTGTTCCAGGTGCCGCCGATCGTGCCGACCCCGCCGGCATGGGCGTCGATCAGCGAGGCGCCGACCGGCGTGCCTGCGACGAGCCCGAGGTCGCGCGACGCGTCTTCGGTCAAGCCGCTGCCGAGGGGCGTTGCGATGTCGACGACGGTCGAACCGATGCGGGCGAAATCGGCGCTCGTCAGTTCGTCGAGGCCGATCGTTCGGAAATAATCGGCATCCCAGCGCGCCTCGTGGGCGAGGTAGGTCCACTTGCAGGTCACGGTGCAGACCGAGCGCTCCAGAGCGCCGGTCGCCCTGAAGGAGAGGAAGTCGGCGAGATCGAAGAAGTGGCCGGCCCGTTCGAACGTTTCCGGCTGATGCTCCTTCAGCCAGAGCAGTTTCGGGGTCTCCATCTCCGGCGAGATGCGGCCGCCGACATATTTCAGCACCGGATGGTTCGTCGCGTTGATACGCGCGGTCTGGTCGAGAGCGCGATGGTCCATCCAGACGATGACATTGCGCACGGGATCGCCGGACGGACCGACGGCAAGCGGCGCGGCATCCACGTCGAGGACCACCAGCGAACAGGTCGCGTCGAAGCCGAGGCCCTTCACCCTGTCGGGGTCGACATTCGCCTCGCCCACCGCCGCGCGGACGGCGGCGCAGACGGCCTGCCAGATGTCGTCCGAGGACTGCTCGACGATGTCGCCATCCTCGCGCCAGATCCTGATCGGTCGCTTGGCCGATCCAAGCAGCCGGCCGGAGGCGTCGAACAGCCCAGCGCGTGCGCTCCCCGTCCCGACGTCGATGCCGATGAAGATGTCGTCCATGCCCGCTCCCGAAGTCTCCCGGAAGCGGATTAACCGATTTCTGGCGCCACGCGAAAGAGTTTCGGCTCGGATCGCCCTTTCGAAGAGCCGATCAGTCGCGTTCGGCTCTTCGAAAGGGGCAGGTTGCCGATCCGGCTGGTCGAAGAGCTGCAACCGCAGAATCGGCTTCCCGCCCTCGCTCGACGGAATTGGCCCCCGAACTCGAACAGATCAGCTGCGGCCGAGATAGGTCTCGAGCGTCGCCTTCGTGCCGTTGTCGTAGAGCGCGGACAGGGCGGCGGCGAAGCGCTCGCGCATGGTCTCGTTCCGGGCGAGTTCGCCGTAGACGTCCTTGAGGTTCAGAAAGCTCTGCGGGTCGTCCTTCGCGGTCTTGGCGGCAGCACGGATCTGATCGATGTTCGGATCGTTATAGGCCAGGTCGTTGCCCCCCTCGCTCGGGCCGGCGAGATAGCGGCACCACAACGCCGAGACCAGCGCCAGCCCGTCGATCCCCTCGCCCGCCTTCAGCCTGTCGCGGATGGTCGGCACGATGAATTTCGGCTGGCGGTTGGAGCCGTCCTGGGCCAGCCGCGGAATGGTGTCGCCGATCTTAGGATTGGCGAAGCGGTGTTCGATCAGCTTTCGGTACGCCTCCAGCGACGTGTTCGGTACCGGCGGCACCACCGGGATGATCTCGTCCTTGGTCAGCTTTTCCAGGAACGCCTTGATCAGCTCGTTCTCCATCGCCTCATGAACGAAATGAATATCCATCAGCGCCGCCGGATAGGCGATCGCGGCATGACCACCATTGAGGATGCGGATCTTCATGTGCTCGTAGGGCGTCACGTCCGGTACGAACTCGACGCCGACCTTTTCCAGCGCCGGGCGCCCGGCGGGAAAATTATCCTCCAGCACCCATTGCTTGAACTCCTCGCAGAAGACCGGCCAGTTGTCGTCGATGTCGAACTCCGCCTTCAGCATGTCGATCTCTCGCTTGCCGGTGGCCGGCGTGATGCGATCGACCATGCCGTTCGGAAAGGCGACGTTCGAAGAAATCCAGTCGGCAAAGGCCGGGTCGGACAGGCGGGCCGTGCCGACGACGGCGGATTTCGCGACGACGCCATTATGGGGAATGTTGTCGCAGCACATGACGGTAAAGGCCGGCGTTCCTGCCTCGTGGCGTCGCTTCAGGCCCGCGGTGATGAGACCGAAGACGGTCGCCGGCGCATCCGGGTTCTGGCCGTCCCTGGCGATGACCGGATGACTCGGGTCGAAATGGCCATCGGAGTCGACGAAATAGCCGCCCTCGGTGACGGTCAGCGAGACGATCCTGATCGCCGGATCGGCGAGCTTTTCGATGATCGCCGCCGCGTCGCCGACCGGCAGGATGTCGACCATCGGCCCGGTCACGCGCGCGGCGGTGCGGTTCTTGTCCTGCTCGACGACGGTGGTCAGGAAATCCTGCGCGGCGAGTTTTTCGCGCATGGCGCCGTCGGACGGCATGACGCCGGCGCCGACGATCGCGAAGTCGTGGCCCTCGCCGGTCATGAACAGGTCGTCGAGATAGACCGCCTGATGAGCCCGGTGGAAATTGCCGACCCCGAAATGCAGGATGCCGGCCGTCAACGCCGTGCGGTCGTAGGTGGGAACGGCCGCCGTCCTGGCGATGTCGGTCAGCGTGTCAGACGAAAGCCGTACGCTCATGGACAAGGCTCCTGGTTCTTTGAACTGAGATTGGATCGCCGAATCGATCAAGCCGGTAGACGCCGCGGCGAAACAGGTGCCGTCGACGTCGATCCGTCTGGCCGCAATCGGCAAGGTCTGCGGTCTCGGGTTCGAATATGTCCGCGCCGCGCTCAGCGGATCGCAAGGCCCTTGTCGTCGAACCTGTGGATCTTGTTGTCCTCCGGCGTCAGAAAGACCTTGTCGCCGTGGCGCACCGGAAATTCTCCGTCGGCGCGCACCGTCAGGTTTTCCTTGCTGATCGGCGACTCGACATGGAGGAACGTGTCGGAACCCAGATGCTCCGACACTTTGACGGTCCCGGTCCACAGACCCTCGCTCGTCGAAAGCCTGACATGTTCGGGCCGCACGCCCATCGTCGTCGCGTTGTGATTGGCCGCCTCGGGTCCGTCGATCAGATTCATCTTCGGCGAGCCGATGAAACCTGCGACAAAGGTGTTGCGAGGGGCGGAATAGAGTTCGAGCGGCGAGCCCACCTGCTCGATGTTGCCGCCTCTGAGCACGACGATCTTGTCGGCCATGGTCATCGCTTCGACCTGGTCGTGGGTCACGTAGACCATCGTCGTCTTCAGGCGCTGGTGCAACTCCGAGATTTCCAGGCGCATGCCCACGCGAAGCGCGGCGTCGAGGTTCGACAGCGGCTCGTCGAAGAGGAAGGCTGCCGGCTCGCGCACGATGGCGCGTCCGATCGCGACGCGCTGGCGCTGGCCACCCGACAGCTGACCGGGGCGACGATCGATATAGGAGTCGAGATTGAGGATCTTGGCGGCATTGTTGACGCGCTTGTCCATCTCCGCCTTGTCCATATTCGCCATCATCAACGGGAAGGCGATGTTCTTGCGCACACTCATATGCGGATAGAGCGCGTAAGACTGGAACACCATCGCCAGGCGCCGCTGGGCCGGCGGCAGCTTCGTCGCGTCCTTGCCGTCGATCAGAATTTTTCCGGAGGTGGTGTCCTCCAGGCCGGCGATCAGGCGCAGCAGCGTGGACTTGCCGCAACCGGACGGTCCGACAAAGACGACGAACTCGCCCTCCTCGATCGTCAGATCGAGTTCCGGAATGATAATGACATCGCCAAAGGCCTTGCGAACCTTTTCGAGCTGAATCTGACCCATGTTGGAACTCCTTACTTGACGGCGCCGAAGGTGAGACCGCGCACGAGCTGCTTCTGGGAAAACCAGCCGACGATGAGAATGGGGGCGATGGCGAGCATGGAGGCTGCCGAAAGCTTGGCGTAGAAATTGCCCTGGGGACTGGAGAAGGACGCGATGAACTGGGTCAGGGGCGCTGCGGTCGACGTTGTGAGATTGAGCGTCCAGAAGGCCTCGTTCCAGGACAGGATCACGTTGAGAAGCACCGTCGAGGCGATGCCCGGGACGGCCATCGGCGCCAGCACCCGCGTGATCTCCTGGCGCAGCGTCGCGCCGTCCATGCGCGCCGCCTCCAGGATGTCGACGGGAATTTCCTTGAAGTAGGTATAGAGCATCCACACGATGATCGGCAGATTGATCAGGAACAGGACCACGATCATGCCGAGCCGGGAATCCAGAAGGCCGAAGCGCACGAAGAGCAGGTAGATCGGAATCAACACGCCGACCGCCGGAAGCATCTTCGTCGACAGCATCCAGAGCAGGATGTCCTTGGTGCGCTTGGTCGGCGAGAAGGCCATCGCCCAAGCCGCTGGGACCGCGAAGACCAAGCCGAGCAGCGTCGAGCCGAGTGACAGGATGACCGAATTCGTCATGTAATGGAAATAGTTCCGCTGGGTCTGGATCTCCCGGTAGTTTTCCAGGGTCCAGTCGAAACCGAAGAATTGCGGCGGGATCGAGATCGCCGCAAGTTCGGTCTTGAACGAGGTGAGGAAGGTCCACAGGATCGGGAAGAAGATCAGGAGACCGACGAGCCAGGCCAGAATCGTCATGCCGATCCGGCGCTGCTTGGAAACGTTGCGTGCCATGGATCGCTCCTCAGACCGAAATGGTTTTGGGCTTTGACGTCATTTCGCTCTGCCCTTTGTCTCTTGCCGCAAATCCGGACGGAAAACCGTGCCCACTTTTCCTGAATTCGCTCTCTTCTTTTGCCGCAAATCCGGACGAAAAACCGGTGCCCACTTTTCCTGGATTTGCTTCTAGGCGTCGAGGTTCTTGCCAATGAGGCGGACGAGGAAGATCGCGACGATGTTCGCCAGGATCACCGCGACGATGCCGCCGGCGGATGCCGCACCGATGTCGCCGAAAGACGTCGCCTGCTGGGCCACGAGGTAGGTGATGTTGGTCGACTGCGCGCCCGGCCCGCCCTGTGTCGTGACCAGGATCTCGGCGTAGATCGACAGGAGGAAGATCGTCTGGATCAGGATGACCACGGTGATCGCCCGGCCGATATGCGGAAGCGTAATGTACCAGAAGATCGAAAGCGCGCCCGCGCCGTCCATCTCGGCGGCCTCTTTCTGGTCCGCCGACAGCGACTGCAGCGCGGTCAGGAGGATCAGTGTCGAGAAGGGCAACCACTGCCAGGCGACGATGATGATGACCGACAGGAGTGGCACCTGCGTCATCCAGTCGATCGGGGTCAGCCCGATCGACGACATGAACTGGCCGATCACGCCGTAGACCGGGTTCATCATCATGTTCTTCCAGACCAGCGCAGCGACCGTCGGCATGACGAAGAACGGGGCGATGACCAGGAGCCGGACGATGTTGATCCCGTAAACGTCCTGATCGAGGAGCAGCGCGACGAGCACGCCACCGCCAACGGTAATGACCAGAACGCCGACGACGAGAATCATCGTGTTGATCAGCGCAGCGATGAAGGTCGGATCGGAAAGGAAATACGAGTAGTTCTCGAAGCCCACGAAGGGCTGCGAGATCGGGTTGTAGAGCGTGTAGTTCAACGTCGAGAAATACAGCGTCATCGCCAGCGGCACGATCATCCAAAGGAAGAGCGCGATGACCGCGGGCGCCATCATCAGACGCGCCGTTTTCGCTGTGTTCTGAGTCGCCATGACCTGCCCCGTCGCCCGTATCCGTTCCCCAGCCTGGGAAATGGCTACCCGAAGTTATGAACTTGCTTGGCGGTCGGGGGATGGTGCCATTCCGGTCCTGCGACAACGCACATGGCGCCCGTCGCTGACGGCGGAGCTCTGGTGGCCCTTCCTCCCGAACGGCCGGGTGTGGGCCGGACGGCGCTTCTTCGTCGCCGTCCGGCCCGGTTTTAAGCGAAACGCCTACTTGATGTAGCCGCCGCGGGTCATTTCACGCGTCGCGATGGACTGCGCCTGGCTCAGCGCATCGTCGACCGACTTCGATCCCGAAAGCGCCGCCGCCATCTGCTGGCCAACCGCCGTGCCGAGACCCTGGAATTCGGGGATCGCAGCAAACTGCAGGCCGACATAGGGCTTGTCCGCCGTCGTCGACGGATCGGCATGGTTGATCGCGTTCAGCGTCGCCTCGGCGAACGGAGCCGCCTTGGTGTACTCCTCGTTCTCGTAGAGCGAGGTGCGGGTGCCCGGAGGCACGTTCGCCCAGCCTTCCTTGTCGGCGACGAGCTTCAAATAGTCCTTGGACGTCGCCCAGGAGATGAAGGTCTGCGCCGCTTCCGCCTTCTGCGACGAATTCGGGATGGCCAGCGACCAAGCCCACAGCCAGTTGAAGCCGTCATTGGGGCAATTGTCGGTGCCGCACGGTGCAGCCGCGAAGCCCACCTTGTCGGGAACCTGGCTCTGCTTGGGGTCGGTCACGAAGGAGGCCGCGACGGACGCATCCATCCACATGGCGCACTTGCCCTGGCCGAACAGCGAGAGGTTCTCGTTGAAGCCGTTCGACGCCGCCCCCGGAGGTCCGTACTTCGTCATCAGATCGACGTAGAGAGTGACCGCCTTCTTCCAGCCTTCCGACTCGAACTGCGGCTTCCAGTCGGCATCGAAATAATTGGCGCCGAACTCGCGGGCCATGTTGCCCAGGAACGCCATGTTCTCGCCCCAACCCGGCTTGCCGCGAAGGCAGATGCCATAGACGCCGTTCGCCTTGTCGGCCGTCTTTTCGGCCGCTTCCGCGATGAAGTCCCAGGTCGGCTTCTCGGGCATCTCGAGCCCGGCCTTGTCGAAGAGGTCCTTGCGGTAGAGAGTCAGCACGCTTTCGGCGTAAAAGGGCGCTGCATAAAGCTTGTCGTCGACAGAAAGGGCGTTCTTGATCGCCGGGATCAGGTCGCCCTCGTCATAGTTGTCGCCAAGGTTGTCGAGCGGCTTCAGCCACTGCTGCTTGGCCCAGATCGGGACCTCGTAGGTGCCGATCGTCATGATGTCGAACTGACCGCCATTGGTGGCGATGTCCGTCGTCACGCGCTGGCGAAGGATGTTTTCCTCCAGCGTCACCCAGTTCAGCTTGATGTCCGGATTTTGCTTGGTGAATTCGTCCGTCAGACCCTGCATGCGGACCATGTCGGAGTTGTTGACGGTGCCAATCGTCAGCGTCGTCTGTGCCTCGGCCGACGTCGCGGCCAGAGCGAGCAACGATACGGCGCCCGCCATCACTGTCTTAAGAATCATGAAAGCCTCCCAGCTTGCAAAAATGAGCAATTGATCATTGGTGGGGCAAATTCTCATTATCGCCCGGTGAAAGTCAAATGAATTGCATGATGCACTGCGTCAATTCCGAAAGCCTGCCTTTCTCTCGCCCGGCGCGTTGTCCTCAGGTGCCTACAGAATGGCATGGAGGGCGCCGATGCCCACGATAATGCGCGTGCGGCGGACGACAAGGACCTCGAAATTTTGTTTCGGCGTCGATGCGGAACAACCGAACGCACCGAGTTGCGCCTGCAGTGGGTTCGGCGCAGCCAGGGATGAAAACGTGTGCCACCTCCTCACCATTCCAACAGGCGGGCCGATTCTAAACGAGCGAGCGCGCCGTCGCCTCGTCGGTGATCAGGCCGCTGATCAGCCGACCGGCGGCCGCGGCGCGAATCGCCTCGGTCTTTGCAGGGCCCATGGCGATGGCCACGACATCGCCGGTTTCAGTCGACGGGATCGGAGCGCTGGCGACCCGCAGGTTGAAGGCGCAGTCCAGAATCTTGCCTTTCCGATCGAAGACCCAGCCGACGATCTCGCCGACCGCCCCGTCGGCGATGAGGCTGGCGCGGTCCTCGGCGGTAATGAACCCATCGACGACCAGCGGCGCGGTCGCGCCCAGTTCACCGATGCCGACAAAGGCGATATCGGCCTTGCGGGCGAGCGCCAGGGTCGACTGGATGACCTTCTGGTCATGCAGCAAGGCCCGCTCCTCCGGCGACGAAACGACCACCGGCAGCGGCATCGGATAGTGCCGCGCTTTCACCCGATCGGCCATGGAGAAGATGACGTTGTAGACCGAAGCAGAGCCATCCGGCGCGACATTGCCGGTCAGCGAGACGATGCGGTGCTGCTCGCAAACCATGGCCGGCAGGTTCTCGACGGCGGCCTTGAGCGTGCGGCCGGTGCCGAGGCCGATGATCTGCGGCGAGAGCCCGCGCAGGCAGCGTTCCATCTCGGCCGCGCAGGCTTCGGCGATGCCGAGCGTCGTCGAGGCGGAGGCCGGATCGGAGGGCACGACCTCGACAATCCGCAGACCAAACCGCTCCTTGACGGCGGCGGCAAGCTCCAAGCAGGCGGCGATCGGGTGGTCGATGCGCACCCTGACGAGCCCCGCCGACACCGAGCGCGAGACCAGCCGCTGGGCCGCCTGGCGCGAGATGCCGAGCTTCAGGGCGATCTCCTCCTGGGTGTTGCCGGCAACGTAGTAAAGCCATCCGGCCCGCGCCGCGTCGTCGAGCCGCGATCCGTCCTCGTCGCGTGCCCGCGCCATGTTCACAGCCTCCCAGCCGGTTCCAGCCAATCGATTTGTAGGGCGAGGCGCGGGCAACAGGCAATCGCTTTGGGCAAATGCCCGCCCGCTTTGAGCAAATGCCCACCGGACCAAACCCGCATTTGGTTCGATCACACGCCATGGACCGGCGATTTTGCCGTCCAATGCCAATGACTTAACCCTTGAATCCCAAGGGTCGCAGATCGAAGGGCGGTTGACGATTCTTATTTGTCTGGCCGCCATCCCTTGATTTCGCTGGAGAACCCGTAGTCTTTAGCAGCAAACCACGGAGATCGCCTGTGAAACCTTTCGACGAAATGCTTTTGGAAACCGACGGGGTCCGCGACCCCTACCAGCGGTTCAACGGATGGTTCCAGGAGCAGAATGTCGAGGAGCTGACCGCCAAGGCCGGCGAGGCCGAGGCGTTCTTTCGCAAGACCGGCATCACCTTCAACGTCTACGGCCAAGAAGAGGCGGCCGAGCGGCTGATCCCGTTCGATCTGGTTCCGCGCATCATGGCCAAGGCCGAGTGGGACAAGCTCGCCGAGGGCATCGAGCAGCGCGTCGAGGCACTGAACGCCTTCCTGCACGACATCTATCACGACCAGGAGATCGTGAAGGCCGGCAAGGTGCCCGAACGGCTGATCGTCGGCAACGAGGCGTATTTGCCGGAGATGGAAGGCTTCTCGCCGCCGGGCGGGGTCTACACCCATATCATCGGCACCGACATCGTGCGTTGCGGCGAAAACGAATTCTACGTTCTGGAAGACAATGCCCGCACGCCCTCCGGCGTCTCGTACATGATCGAGAACCGCGAAACGATGATGCAGATGTTTCCGGAGCTGTTCTCGCAAAACCGTGTACGGCCGGTCGAGACCTATCCCCACCATCTGCGCCGCTCGCTCTCCAACGTCGCGCCGCCGGCCTGCGAGGGCACGCCCACGGTCGCCGTGCTGACGCCGGGGATCCACAATTCGGCCTATTACGAGCACGCCTTCCTCGCCGACCAGATGGGTGTCGAACTGATCGAGGGCTCCGATGTCTCCGAGATCGACGGTCGCATCCAGATGCGCACGACCGAGGGCTACAAGATCGTCGATGTCATCTACCGCCGGGTCGACGACGAATATCTGGATCCCAGGGCATTCAATCCGAATTCGGTGCTCGGCATTCCCGGCATCATGGACGTCTACAAGAACGGCGGCATCACCATCGCCAACGCGCCCGGCACCGGCATCGCCGACGACAAGGCGATCTATTCCTACATGCCGGAAATCGTCGAGTTCTATACCGGCAAGACGGCGTTGCTGGAGAACGTGCCGACCTGGCGCTGCGCCGAGGAAGACAGCCTCGCCTATGTTCTGGAACACCTCACCGAACTCGTCGTCAAGGAGGTTCACGGCTCGGGCGGCTACGGCATGCTGGTCGGTCCCGCCGCTTCGAAGGCCGAGTGCGAGACGTTCGCGGCCAAGCTGAAGGCACGTCCAGGCAACTACATCGCCCAGCCGACGCTGGCGCTGTCGACCGTGCCGATCCTCTCCGATGGCGGCCTCGCGCCACGGCATGTCGACCTTCGGCCCTTCGTCCTCGTCTCCGACAAGATCCGGATCATTCCCGGCGGCCTGACGCGCGTCGCGCTCAAGGAAGGCTCCCTGGTGGTGAACTCCAGCCAGGGCGGCGGCACCAAAGACACTTGGGTACTCAGGGACTGATACGACGACATGGCTCTACTCGGACGCACTGCCAACGGACTGTTCTGGATGTTTCGCTACATCGAGCGGGCCGAAAACATGGCCCGCCTCGTCGATGCGGGACAACGCATTTCGCTGACCAATCTGTCCTCAGAACCCGAGGAATGGCAGTCGGTTCTCGTATCGGCGGGAGTCGAGGCGAGCTATCTCGCAAAATATTCCGATTTCGATCCCGACCAGATCATCGACTATCTGGTGCGCGACCGCGACAACCCGTCGAGCGTGCGCTCGTCCTTCGAGACCGCGCGGCAGAACGGCCGCATGGTCCGCACCGCCCTCACCCGCGATCTGTGGGAGACGATCAACGAGAGCTGGTTGACCATGAAGGCGCGGCTCGACCGGCCGCTGAACGCCCGCGAGCTGCCGGCCGTGCTCGATCTGGTCAAGCGCCAGACGGCACTGATCCGCGGCGCTTTCCATGGCACCATGCTGCGCAACGAGATTTTCGACTTCTGCAATCTCGGCGCCTTCGTCGAGCGTGCCGACAACACCGCCCGCATTCTCGACGTGAAATACTGGCTGCTTCTGCCGGAACATTCCTCGGTCGGCTCGTCGCTCGACAATTTCCAGTGGGTGTCGATTTTGCGCTCGGTCTCGGCGCACCGCGCGTACGCCTGGGAATATGACGGCGATTACCGCGCGGTGAACATCATCGACTTCCTGATGCTCAACAGCCGCCTGCCCCGGTCGCTGGCCTATTGCTACAACTGCATCGAGGACAGCCTCAAATTCCTCAACCGGAACTACGAAGTCCAGCATCCCTGTTCGCAGACGGCGAGCGCAATAAAGCAGCGCTTTTCCGGCTCGACGGTCAAGGAGATCATCGACGACGGGCTGCACGAGTTCCTCGAACAGTTCATCGTCGAGAACAACCGCGTCGCCCGCGAGATCGGCGAAGCCTACCGCTTCTATCCGTAGACGATCCGTCACCCCTTCCATCACCTCAATGGAAGCATCCAGGCCGGATGCAGGCCCGTATGACATAGAAGATCTGTTGATTTCGCAATGCGGCGATTGCAGATGTCATGGCCGCCTGCATGATGCGGCGGTGCGTTTCGTCCGAAAGGGACGAAGCGTTTCTCGGGGCGGCTCACAAACATGACCTACTGCGTCGGTCTGCTCGTCGATGGCGGGCTCTGCATGATGTCCGATACCCGCACCAATGCGGGCATCGACAATATTTCCGTCGTGTCGAAGATGCGCACGTGGGAAGTCCCCGGCGAGCGATTCCTTTGCCTGCTCAGCGCCGGCAATCTGGCAACGACCCAAAGCACCGTCTCGCTTCTCGACGAGCGAATGCTGCACCCGGACGACCGCAAGCCGGCGATCCTGACCCAGCCCTCGATGTTCCAGACCGCCAAGTTGATCGGCGAGACGGTCAAGGAGGTCATCGCCTACACGACGCCGGTCGGGCAGTCGGCCGATTCGATGTTCCGGGGCACCTTCATCCTCGCCGGCCAGATCAAGGGCGGCAAACCACGCCTGTTCATGATCTATCCCGAGGGTAACTTCATCGAGGCCGGCGCCGACAACCCGTTCTTCCAGATCGGCGAGCACAAATACGGTCGCCCGATCATCATCCGCACCTACGACCCGGCAATGTCGCTGGACGACTGCGCCAAGCTCCTGCTTGTGTCCTTCGATTCGACGGTGCGTTCCAATCTTTCGGTCGGTCTGCCGATCGACATGCAGTTCTACGAGATCGACAGCTTCGTCGCGGGTTATCGCAAGCGCTTCGATCAGCGCGATCCCTATTACCAGCAGATTTCCGAGGGCTGGTCCGACTCCCTGAAAAATGCCTTCGATGCGCTACCCGCCTTCGAACGGTAATCGGTCGTTGGCTGTTATGAAGTGCTTGATCGCCGCGGTGCGGCACCCCGGCGCGTCCTTCTCGGCGCGACGAGTTCACCACGATAGGCAATTGAGCACTTGCATCTCGAACGTGACAGATATCCATGGCGTTGTCTGATACAACGTCGCGACGCTGCGATCGAGCATCAGACGCGAATGTCGCGGATCGCCGGCCTGCCACGGACGCGAAGGCAGTCGTTCTTTGCAGGGATTCTGAGAGGCATTCGATGGCCGACCGATATAAACCGCGTCCATTGTCGAAGCGCGGGCTTGCCAAACTGACACTGCTGACCGTTGGCGGGACAGCCGGCTGCGTGATCATTTCGGTGATCTTCTGCGCCATCGTCTTTCGCGACGCTCCCGCGGAGTTCATGCGGAACGTGATGTTCTCGGCGACCGTCCTGCCCATTCTGCTCGGCGGACCGCTCTTTATCTTCATTTCATTGAAGTTGCGGGATCTGTCGATTCTGAACCGGAAGCTGGCCGCACTCGCGGCCCATGACAGCCTCACCAATCTGCTCAACCGCGGGGCCTTTACCCACAAGGTCGAACAACGACTCGAAGACACCGACGAACGCGCGGCCTATCCGGGCGCGCTGGTTTTGATCGATGCCGATCAGTTCAAGGGAATCAACGACACCTACGGTCACGATGTCGGCGACATGGTGTTGAAGGCCATCGCCCGAGCCTTGAACGACGGCCTGCGCGAAGACGACATCATCGGACGCGTCGGCGGCGAGGAGTTCGCGGCCTTTCTCGCCCGGATCGATCGGCGCGATGCCGAAGAGGCGGCCGAGCGCCTGCGGGCTTTGGTGTCCGACCTCGAATTCACTTCGCCCGAAGGGGAACGCCTGTCGGTCTCGATCAGCCTCGGATGCGCCTATTTCGACTCGGCGACGCGCTTCGAAGCGCTTTATCGCGCTGCCGACCGCAGTCTCTACGACGCCAAGGCGATGGGCCGAAACCGCGTGTCCTTCGTGCACATGGGCGCCGACTATCTGCCCCTGCTGCCAGTCTGATCTCGGCGCAGAAACTGGAACACCCATCGCGGCAGCGGTCGCGGGGTCACAAGCGTCCATGCCCTCGAAAGCGGCAAAACAGGCGCCGCCGCCCGAGCTTAACCCTCGCGGCGCAGACCCTTGGCGCGCAGCTCCTCGAGATAGGCCTGCCAGCGTTCGTCCTTTTCGCGGCCGAGTTCGGAAAGATAGCTCCAGGTGAAGATGCCGGTGTCATGGCCGTCGTCGAAGACGATCTTGATGGCGTAATGGCCGATCGGCAGGAGATCGCGAATGGTGACGTGGAGCTTGCCGCCGACGGTCTTGCGCTGCTCGGGCGAATGCCCTTGCACCTCGGCCGAGGGCGACAGCACACGCAGCATCTCCGCCGGCAGTTCGTCCCTGGCGCCGCCGGGAAGAACGACGATCAGCATCCGCCGATCGGCGGAAACGCGGATTTCCTCAGGTGTTGCGGCAGACTGGCTCATTTCGAACGCCCGTTCCTTCGTCGGTTCGTCGTCGTGCCGGTTCCATCGAACGCAGCGGCCATCGACCGATCGACGGCTGCCGCTTGACCCGGCCGCGCCTGCCTTCCACATTCGACCTATGGATTACAAGACATTCATGGCTCGAGAGGCCATCCGCCCATGACCATCATGACCCCGATCGCGCCAGTCACGCCCAATGAGACCGCGTCGGTCGGTGGGCCGATGATCGATCCTTTCGGCCGCACCGTCGACTATCTGCGGATCTCGGTGACGGATCGCTGCGACTTTCGATGCGTCTATTGCATGGCCGAGGACATGACCTTCCTGCCGAAGCGCGATCTCCTGACACTCGAGGAACTCGACCGGCTGGCCAGCGCCTTCGTCGCCAAGGGCGTGAGGAAGCTGCGCCTCACCGGCGGCGAGCCCTTGGTGCGCAAGAACATCACGCATCTCGTGCGGGCGCTGTCGCGGCATCTCGAAACCGGCGCCCTCGAAGAACTGACGCTGACGACCAACGGCTCGCAGCTCGCCCGGTTCGCCGGCGAACTCGCGGAATGCGGCGTCAAGCGCCTCAACGTCTCGCTCGACACGCTCGACCCCGACAAGTTCAAGGCGATCACCCGCTGGGGCGAGCTCGACCGGGTGATGGGCGGCATTCGCGCGGCGCAGGGCGCCGGTCTGAACGTCAAGCTCAACGCGGTGGCGCTGAAGGATTTCAACGAGGACGAAATTCCCACCATGATCGAATGGGCCCATGGCGAGGGCATCGATTTCACGCTGATCGAGACGATGCCGATGGGCGAGATCGACGAGGACCGCACCGACCGCTACCTGCCGCTCAGCGACGTGCGCCGTTCGCTCGGCGAGCATTGGACGCTGACGGACATCCCCTACAAGACCGGCGGCCCGGCCCGCTATGTCGAGGTGGAGGAGACCGGTGGCCGGCTCGGCTTCATCACGCCGATGACCCATAATTTCTGCGAAAGCTGCAACCGGGTCCGCGTCACCTGCACCGGCACGCTGTTCATGTGCCTCGGCCAGGAGGACGCCGCCGATCTGCGTGCGCCACTGCGCGCGTCGCAGGATGACGCGCTCCTGTCGGCAGCCATCGACGAGGCCATCGGCCGCAAGCCGAAGGGCCATGACTTCATCATCGACCGCAACACCAGGACGCCGGCCGTCTCGCGCCACATGAGCATGACCGGAGGATGAAAAGCATGAAACGCACGAGAATTCGACTCGCGGCAGCGGCTTTGGTGGTCGCGGGAGTGACGGGGAGCGCCCCGGCGCTGGCCGACAGCCAGCATTACGTCAACGAGCGCTACGGCACCTCCGCTGTCTTTCCGCGCGACAAGTTCCCCGATCAGCTTCAGGCGCCGACCAACGCGGACGGGCTGGGCTGGACGGCGCCGAACGGTGCCAACATCTTCATCTACGCACGCCACAACGCGGGCGGCGAAACGCCTTCTTCGGTGATCGCCGACCGCAAGGCGGACGACGGCGTGACCTATCAGGTGCATGGAACGCGCTGGGCCGTGGTCTCGGGCTACCGCGACGGCAAGATCTTCTACGAGCGCTACATTTTTCGCGGCGACCTGATTCATTCGGTCTCGATCCGTTATCCGAAAGGCGCACGGGCGGCCTACGACAAACTCGTCGGGTCGGTCACCAATACGCTTCGCGGTCCGCCCCATGAGTGACGGAGGGCTCATGCCTCAGCACCCGTAACCGGGGACTCATAATCGGGGGCTCATGAACGTGAATTCGGCTGGACCGAATCGGGCATTCGGAAAACCGCAAAATTGCCCGCGCGGCAGGTCGCCTTCCCTGAGCCGTCGTTGTAAGAGGCCTCGTTTACAGAACGCCGCCTTCCCGCAGGATTTCCTCCTTGCTCAGCGACAACGCCCGTGCGGCGATCTTCATGCTCGTCTCGATGGGCGGCTTCGTGGTCAACGACACCTTCGTCAAGATCGTGTCGCAGGAGGTCAGCCCGCCGCAGATCATGGCGGTCCGTGGTGTCGCGGCCTCGGTCTTCGTGCTCCTCGTTGCCTGGCGCATGCACGCGGTGCGCTCGCTCGCCGTCGCGCTGAGGCCGCGGCTCGTCCTGCGCACGGCAGCCGACATCGGCGCGACCGTCACCTACATCACCGCCCTCGCCCACATGCCGATCGCGAACGCCTCGGCCGTGTTTCAGGCGCTGCCCCTTGCCGTCACCGTCGGCGCCGCCCTGTTCTTGAAGGAACCGGTCGGCTGGCGGCGCTGGACCGCGATTGCGGCAGGCTTTGCCGGCGTCCTGATCATCGTGCGGCCGGGCACCGAAGGCTTCAATGTCTTTTCCCTGGCGGTGCTCGGCTCGGTGGTGTTCTCGGCGATCCGAGACCTTGCCACGCGCGGCATGGACCGCAGCGTGCCCACCCTGTTCGTGGCCTTGACCACGGCAATCGCCGTGTCCCTTTCGGGCTGGGTGCTCATCCCCGCCTTCGGCGGCTGGCAGCCGATCTCCGCCATCTCCGTGCTCTGCCTCCTCGCGGCAGCCGCGGCCGTCGCGCTGGGCTACGTGTTCATCGTGCTGGCCATGCGGATCGGCGACATGGGCTTCGTGGCGCCGTTCCGCTACGCGATTCTCGTCTACGCGCTGGTCATCGGCTATGTCGTTTTCGGCGATCTGCCCGCCCCGCTGACGCTTCTCGGCGCCGGCCTGATCGTCGCCAGCGGCGGCTACACCTTCTATCGCGAGCGACGGATCAATGTCCGGGTGGCGTCGGCGGCCAAGACGCAGTTGCATTGATCGTCGGCGGCGGCCTGAAGAAGGGCGCCGGCCCGCACACTTCGATGTGGAGACAGCCGATGCCCCCTTGCCGCCGTGCGTGCCTCGCTCCTCGGCAACTTTCGTGAGACCGGCCGGACTGATCCTCGCCGGCGGACGCGGCACCAGGATGGGCGGCGGCACGCCGAAGCCGCTCCGCCTCCTCTCCGACCGGCCGCTGATCGCCCATGTCGCCGACCGGCTGCGGGGCGTGGTCGATCCGCTCCTGCTCAACGCCAACGACGCGGCCGCATACGAAGCCTTCGGGCTGCCGGTCGTTCCCGACCTCCGACCCGGCTTCCAGGGGCCGCTCGCCGGCATCGAGACGGGTCTCGCTTACCTGGCCCACAACGGCGGTCCCGACCGGCTGCTCACGCTTGCGGGCGACACGCCGTTCCTGCCGAAGGACATCCTGGCGCATTTTCCGGACACGCCCGACCGGCCGGTGGTCGCCCGCCATCGCGGACGGCTGCATCCCACGGTCGGCCTCTGGCCCGTCGCGGTGCTCTTCCCCGCTGTCCGCCTGGCTCGACGACGGCGGCAACGACCGCGCCATCCAGGCCTTTCTCGGGCAAATCGGCTTCGACACGGTCGACGTTCCGGACGAACCCGACGCACCGGGCGGCGACCCCTTCTTCAACGTCAACACGCCGGACGATCTGGCGATCGCCGAACGGCGTTTCGGCGCAAGGCTGATTGACGGTGGAGCGCGGCCGGGGATTCACCGTCGCGGCCCGACCTGCGGCAGACGGCAGTTGCCACGGCAGGGCAAATAGTGGCAGCATCGCCGCGATATGAGGCATGCCTGACAAACGGGCGTTCGGCCCGGCCGTGCCTCCACATCCAAAGAGGTTTTCCATGCGCTTCACCCGAATGTTCGCCCTTGCCGCGACCGCCGCGATCCTCGCAGCGGCCCCCGCCTCCGCCCAGGAGAGCGATTCCGGCAAGGACTGGTCGAAGATCACGATCGGCACCGAAGGCGCCTATCCGCCGTTCAACTTTCTCGACGCGTCCGGCAATCTTCAGGGCTTCGACGTCGACGTCGCCAAGGCGCTCTGCGACCAGATGAAGGTCGAGTGCACTTTCGTGACGCAGGACTGGGACGGCATCATCCCGGCCTTGCAGAACGGCAATTTCGACGCGATCGTCGCGTCGATGTCGATCACGCCGGAGCGCGAGGAGCAGATCGCCTTCTCCAACAAATACTACCAGACCCCGCCGGCCATCGCCGTGCCGAAGGACTCCAAGATCACCGAGGCGACCGACGACGCCCTGAAGGGCATGCAGATCGGCGCACAGGTCTCCACGACCCACGCCCGCGCCGCCGCAGCCCTCTTCCCGGAAGCGGAGATTCGCCAGTATCCGACCGCCGAGGAATACAAGCTCGACATCGAGAACGGCCGTCTCGACGCGGTGATGGACGATGTCGTCGTGCTCACCGAATGGGTGAAGAGCGACGAAGGCGCGTGCTGCAAGATCCTGTCGACTCTCAAGGCCGATCCGGAAATCTACGGCAAGGGCGTTGGTGTCGGTATGCGCAAGGGCGACGACAAGCTGAAGACGATGTTCGACGACGCCATCGCCGCGATCCGTGAAGACGGCACCTACAAGAAAATCCAGGACAAGTATTTCGACTTCGACGTCTACGGCGCCAACCCGTCGTAATAGTCGGATCGAGGGCCGGCCGCGCCGAAAGTGTGCGGCCGGCCCTCCTTCGCAAATCGCTTGCCGTCCCCGAAGGAGCGACCCCGCCCTTGCGCCGACCGGACCCAGGTCACCGCTGCTTGCTGTCGCCGTTGTGCGTCGCTAATCCGTGTCAGCGATGAGCGACCAAGGACCATGAACGACTATCTGACACTGCTCGGCTTCGGGCCGACGGGCTGGGGCGACGATATCCTGCGCGGGGCGCTGGTGACCGTCACCCTCTCTTTGGCCACGCTGCCGATCGGCCTCGTCGTCGGCTTCCTGCTTTCGCTGGCCAAGCAGTCGAACGACCGGCTGCTGAACCTTTCGGCCAACATCTACACGACGATCTTCCGAGGCCTGCCGGAACTCCTGACCCTGTTCCTCGTGTATTTCGTCGCCAACGGCGCGCTGAGATCGGCGACACAAGCGGTGGGATTGCCGAACCTTGCGCTGTCGAGCTTCGTCTCCGGCATGATCGCCCTCGGCTTCGTCTTCTCGGCGTTTGCCAGCGAGGTCTTCCTTTCCGCCTTCCGGGCGATCCCGCATGGCCAGCGCGAGGGCGGCGCGGCGCTCGGCCTGCGCAACTCGCGGATCATGCTCTTCGTCATCATCCCGCAATTGATCCGTATCGCCCTGCCGGGCCTCGCCAATCTGTGGATGAACCTTATGAAGGACACCGCGCTCGTCTCGGTCATCGGCTTGTCCGACACGCTGCGCCAAGCCGGCATCGCCGCCCGCGTCACCCGCGAGCCCTTCCTGTTCTTCGGTGCGGCGATCGTCATCTATCTGGTTTTGACTGTGATCTCCTCGATCGTCATCGGCGCCATCGACAACTGGACCAAGCGCGGCGAGGCCGCCCGATGAGCATCGAGGCACTGCCCGCCCCGCCGGTCGAGAAGCCCCGCCAGAAGCTCGGCGGCATCATCGCCATTTCGGTCTGGATCGCCATCGCGGCAGCGATCGTCGCCTATGTCGTGCGCGTCTGGGACCCGACGATCTTCACCCGCTTCGGCCCGGCCTACCTGTCGGGCCTCTGGGTCACCGTTTCGCTGGTCGCCACCTCCTTCGTCCTGGGCGCGATCATCTCGCTGCCGGTGGCGGTCGGCCGGATGACCGACAACATCTTCGGGCGCACGGCCGCCTTCGGCTTCGTCTATTTCTTCCGCGGCTCGCCGCTCATCGCCCAGATCTTCATGGTCTATTACGGCTTCGGCCAGTTCCGCGGCTTCTTCGAATCCATCCATATGTGGTGGTTCTTCCGGGAAGCCTGGTCCTGCGCTTTGTTCTCGCTGGCGCTGAACACGGCGGCCTATCAGGCGGAGATTCTGCGCGGCGCGATCGAAAGCGTGCCGAAGGGCCAATGGGAAAGCGGCCGGGCCATGGGCCTGACACGGCCGGTGATCTTCTTCAAGATCGTCCTGCCCCAGGCGATGATCGTCGCGCTGCGCCCCTATGCCAACGAGATCATCCTGATGATCAAGGCCTCGGCCATCGTCGCGATCATCACGGTCTACGACCTCTTCGGCGAGACCCGCCAGGCCTACTCACGCACCTTCGACTTCCAGACCTATTTCTGGGCCGCCCTCCTCTACCTCGCCATCGTCGAAATCCTGCGCCGCCTGACCAACCTCGCCGAGCAGCGCCTGACGCGGCATTTGAAGCGGTAGGGCCTGACCGTTCTCAGCCGGCACATTTGAAACCGGAGCATTTTCATCTAAGTCCGGTCTCGTGGAACGCGCGCGGAGGAATCACGGTATGGCGAAGGTCGCATTCATTGGGCTCGGGGTGATGGGCTATCCGATGGCCGGGCACCTGAAGAACAAGGGCGGCCACGACGTCACCGTGTTCAACCGCACGCAAAAGAAGGCCAAGGCCTGGGCCGACGAACATGGCGGCCGCCACAAGCCGACGCCGCGCGAGGCGGCGGAGGGTGCCGAGTTCGTCTTCATGTGTGTCGGCAACGACGACGACGTGCGCTCGGTCGTCTATGGCGAGGATGGCATTCTCGCCGGCATGAACGCCGGCGCGACCCTCATCGACAACACCACCGATTCGGCGGAACTGGCCCGCGAGCTCGCCAAGGCCTGCTCGGACAAAAGCTTCAAGTTCATCGACGCGCCCGTCTCCGGCGGCCAGGCCGGCGCCGAGAACGGCGCGCTGACCGTCATGTGCGGCGGCGCGGAGGGTGATTTTGCGGCGGCCAAGCCGATCATCGGGCCCTTCGCCAAGATGGTCGGGCTGATGGGCGAGGCCGGCGCCGGCCAGCTCACCAAGATGATGAACCAGATCTGCATTGCAGGACTCGTCCAGGGCTTGTCGGAGGCGATCGCCTTCGGCCAGAAATCCGGCCTCGACATCGAGAAGGTCGTCGGCGTGATCTCCAAGGGCGCCGCCGGCTCCTGGCAGATGGAGAATCGCCACAAGACGATGAATGCCGGCGAATACGAACACGGTTTTGCCGTCGAATGGATGCGCAAGGATTTGGGCATCTGCCTTGCCGAAGCCAGGCGAAACGGCGCGAGCCTGCCCGTCACCGCCCTCGTCGACCAGTTCTACGCCGAGGTCGAGGCCATGGGCGGAAAGCGCTGGGACACCTCGGCGCTGCTCGCACGGCTCAATCGTTAAGACCAAGGCAGCGCGTAGGAACGCTTTCTGCAAACGATCAAAGGCCTTGGAATTCCGATTCCAAAATCGGTCACAAGTCTTTCAATTCGTTGGAAATCGTCACGTCTCCCGCGGTTCCTTGTCGAGCACCATGTAATCCAGCGGCATCTGCGTCGTGTACTTGATCTGCTCCATGGCGAAGGACGAAGAGACGTCGCGGATCTCTATTCTTTCGATCATCCGCTTGTAGACGGCGTCGTAGGCGGCGATGTCCGGCACGACGACGCGCAGGAGATAATCGACGTCGCCGCTCATGCGGTAGAACTCGATGACCTCGGGAAACTCGGCGATCACCTCCGAAAAACGCTTCAGCCATTCGGTCGAATGGGAGTTGGTGCGGATCGAGACGAAGACGGTGACGCGGGCGTTGACCTTGACAGGGTCGAGGATGGCGACACGCCGCTTGATGACGCCCTCCTCCTCCAGCTTCTGGATGCGGCGCCAGCAGGGCGTGGTCGAGAGGCCGACGCGCTTGGCGACGTCGGCGACCGCAAGTGTCGCGTCCTCTTGCATGAGCCGCAAGATCTTCTTGTCCAGCCGGTCCATCGCCGCATCACTCCGCGAGTACACTCTTTCGCGCAGGCTTACAGCAACGACGAGGTTCTCGGTAGGGCGGACGTCAAACCAACGCCGCGACCCGGCGCCGGAGTTCCGGCAAAAGGTCCTTGGCGAACCACGAATTCCGTTTCAGCCAGGCATTGTTGCGCCAGGACGGGTGCGGCAGCGGTATGACCGGGGCAAAGCGGCCCATGCCGCGGACATCGCCGGTGTCGTTGCCGCCGATTTCCATGCCGCCGAGCACGGCGCGCCAGTCCGCGACGGTCGCTGTCAGGTTGCGCCGGCCATGGCCTTCGATGTGGAAGCGCTGGGCGTAAAGCCCGATCGCCAGCACCAGTTCGATCTGCGGCATCGCCGCCATCACATGCGCGTGCCACGTCATCGAACATTCGCGGCGGGGCGGCTTGTCGCCTCCCTTGGCGTCGTATCCGGGAAAGCAGAAGCCCATCGGCACGATCGCCAGCCTGTCGCGGTCGTAGAAGATCGTCTCGTCGATGCCGAGCCAGTCGCGCAGGCGCACGCCGGACGGGTCGTTGAACGGCTTCGTCGTCTTGTCGGCGAGATTGCCCGGCGCCTGGCCGGCGATCAGCAACCGGGCTTTGGACGAGATCGACAGCACCGGGTTGGGCTCGATCGGCAGCGGTGGCCCCAGCGGCGCGTCGCGGCAGATGCGGCATTGCCGGATCGTGGCATAAAGCCGCTCCGGCGTCTTTGCCGAAGCGCTCTTCATCGCCTCGTTGCGTCCGCTGGCGCTCAAGCCCTGGCGCTTGGCCGCGCCGAGACCGTTTGGTGCCAGCGCCTGACGTTGGCGAGATGGTCTGGAAGCTGAATTTTCGCCGGCTTCATGAAATCGATGCCGATCAGGCCACTGATGTCGGCGACACTGTATTCGGCGCCCGCGGCGAACTCGTTTTCGGCCAGATGCTTGTCGAAGAATTCGAGAAAGGCCAAGGCCTTGTTGCGGTTTTCCAGGCCCCAGTCCTCGATCTGCGGCACCTCCCAGGTGGCCATAGCCGGGTGGGTGTGACGGAAAGCCGAGGCGACGGCGTTCAGGAAGCCCAGTTCCAGCCGGCGATTCCACATCTCGACGTTGGCCTGGCCAAACGCCCCCTTGCCGAACAGCGCGGGCTCGGGATGCAGCACCTCGAAATAGCGGCAGATGGCGATCGATTCGGTCAGCACAGTGCCGTCGTCCAGTTCGAGAACCGGCAGACGCTGGAGCGGGTTGCGCTCGGTGATCGTGTCCGATTTGTGACCGAGCGAGGCCATGTCGACCGGCTCGATCGGCACGTCGATGCCCTTTTCAGACAGAAACACGCGCACGCGGCGCGGATTGGGCGCCTTGCCGCCGTCGAAGAGCTTCATGCGTCATCCTCCCGGATCGATTCACCCGACGGTCATAAGCCACGGACGTCGCTGCCGACAAGGGTTGCGGATCGCGAGCGGGAGGCGAGGCCGTTTTTGTAATCCCCATGAAAATCGGCATTTTCGTTATTTCTTAAGGCAATTTTTTAAGCTTCTCGAAACAGGATGGCGCGTCGACATTGTACCCAGGCGATCGAACGCGTTCATGTCCATCGCAGCCTCAGAGCCCTTTGCCCATTCCGGGAGCGGCAAGACCCGGCCCCGACGCGGCGACCTTTCGCGCACGCTTCAGGCGGCGCGGGACAAACTGTCCGCACGTGGCGGCGCGGGTCATCACTTCGAACGCGAAATCCTCGCGCAGCACGCAACGGCCCTGCAGGGGGCGGCGGTGCTTCTGCCTCTGCCGGTGATCTTCACGGGGTTCGGATTGTCGGTGTTCACCGGCCCCGTGCCGGCGATGGTCTGGACCGGCCTCGCCTTGTCGAGCTTCCTGATCCTGGTCCTGGTGGCGCGCCGGTTTTCCGCAACGGCTCACGATCTGCACACCGCCTCGAGGATCGACGTCGCGCGGTGGACCTGGATTTTTCTCGGCGGCCACATTCTCGTCGGCCTGCCCTGGGCCACTCTCGCCACCCTCGCCTGCGTCGACTGCGGCGTTCTGCGCTTCGACATCTTCCAGTTCACGGTGATCTTCCTGGCGATCGCGATGATCGCCATGGTCTCGTCCTCGCTGCGGCTGGTCGTGCCAATCACCTTCCTGCCGACGGTGGCGGTACTCGGCTTGGCGATCCTCGACAACGCGCAGCCGGTCCTCGGCGCGATGAACGGCGTCCTGATCGGAGCGGTGCCGTTCTTTGCCGTGGTGGCGGAGACGCTGCGACGCAGTGCGGTCCACCGGCTCAAGCATCAGGCGGAAAAGGACGAGCTCATCGCCGAGCTCGAAATCGCACGGGTGATCTCCGACGAGGCCCGGAACAGGGCCGAAGAGGCCAATGCCGCCAAGTCGCGATTCCTCGCGACGATGAGCCACGAGCTGCGCACGCCGCTCAACGCCATCCTCGGCTTCTCCGAGGTGATGGGCAACGAGATCCTCGGGCCGATCGGCAATGTCGCCTACAAGGAATATATCGACGACATCCACCAGTCGGGCCAGCATCTGCTCGGCCTGATCAACGAGATCCTCGACCTGTCGCGGATCGAGGCCGGCCGCTACAGCCTCAACGAGGAAGCCGTCGATCTCGTTTCGGTGGCGCGCGACAGCCTGGGCTTCGTCAAGGCCAAGGCCGAGGCCAAGTCCCTCGTGCTGCGCGCCGAGTTCGAGAACGACCTGCCGGCGCTTTGGGCCGACCAGCGCGCGCTGCGCCAGATCGTCATCAACCTTCTGTCCAATGCGGTGAAGTTCACCCCCCGCGGCGGCGAGATCGTCGTGCGCGTCGGCTGGACCGCCGGCGGCGGGCAATACGTGTCCGTCACCGACAATGGTCCGGGCATTCCCGAGGATGAGATCGCCGTCGTCCTGTCCTCCTTCGGCCAGGGCTCGCTGGCGCTGAAAAGCGCCGAACAGGGCACCGGCCTCGGCCTGCCCATCGTGAAATCACTGGTCGCCATGCATGACGGCCAGTTCGACCTCTTTTCAAAGCTGCGCGAAGGCACCGAGGCAATCGCCATCTTCCCGACGGCGCGCGTCCTGGAAATCATGCCGGCGCTGGACGACGAAGACTAAGGCGGATCGCTCGCCACGAAACCGAGGCAAAGCTGTCCTCTGCCGTTCGGCCGATCGGGGGCAAGATCGTCACGGGCGCACCGAAGCTTGTGAAGAACGCCGCATCCCGCCATATCTTGGGAACGCCAACCTTCCGACTTCGAGACGATGACGATCGAATCCCCCTGCAACAAGATCTGCGCGATCGACCCCGCCAGCGGCTTTTGCCGTGGCTGCGGGCGATCGGTCGACGAGATCGCCGGCTGGACCGCGGCCAACGCTCGGGAACGCCGGAATATCATGGCTCTCCTTCCCGCCCGCCTCGCACGGTTGGCCGACGATCAGCCGCGGCTTGCGACCCGGACGACGCGCCATGCGTAGAGACTGGGTTCTCTGGGTCATCCTGGCGATGCTCGGCGTCGCCTGCCTCGTCCTCGTTCTCAACGGCAGCGATGGCGGCACGATCGCAGGCCTGCCCGACGACGATTTCGCCCGATTGGCCTATCTCGGCGCCTGGGGCATCGCGCTCGCCTCGTTCGGCGTCTTCATGCTTCGCACACGGCTCGGCGAGGCGTTGAAGGCAGCGGGCATCTGGGTGCTGGCCTTCGCCGTCCTGATCGGCGCCTATAGTTTCGGCCCGGAGCTTGGCTCACTGAAGGATCGGCTGATGGTCGCGCTGGTTCCGGGCACGCTGGTCTCGGTCGGCAATGGCGACGACAAGCGTTTCATGGCGCTGCGCGGGGCCGACGACCATTTCCATCTCGACGGTTCCATCGACGGCAAGCCGGTGTCCTTCATGGTCGACACCGGCGCTTCGATCGTCGCCATGGACCGTGCGACCGCCCGGAGCGTCGGTATCGATCCGTCGCGTTTGCGCTTTTCTCAGAAAGTGATGACCGCCAACGGCCTGGCGTCGGCTGCGCCGGTGACGCTCGCCACGGTGAAGGTCGGCGACATCGTCCGGCACGATGTTCAGGCAGCGGTGACCGACGGCGATTTCGGCACGACGCTGCTCGGCATGAGCTTCCTGAACACCCTCACCTCTTTCGACTTTCGCGGCGAGCGGCTGATCCTCACCGACTGATCGCGTTCCGTGAAAGCGCTCAGATCAGGCTGTAGGCGAAGCGTGCGGCGGCGGTCAGAAGAAACAGGCCGAAGCCGATCTCCATCTGGCGGCGGGTCAGGCGGTGGGCGAGCGCAGCGCCGACCGGCACGACGAGAATCGAGGCCGGCGCGACCGTCAGCAGCGCCGCCAGATTGACGAAGCCGAGGCTCCAGGCCGGCAACAACGGGTCGTTCCAGCCGCCGACGATATACGAGACGAGTCCGGGGATCGAGATCAGCACGCCCACGCCGGCGCTGGTCGCGACGGCCTGGATCATCGAGCGACCGTAGAGCGTCATGAAGGTGTTGTTGAGGACACCGCCGCCGATTCCCATCAACGAGGACAACACCCCGATGGTGAAGCCGGCCGCCGAGCGCCCGACCAGGCCAGGAAGGTCCTTGCCCAGCGAAAACTCGCTACGGCCCAGCAGCATCTTCAGGCCGAGGACGAACGCCAACAACGCAAAGATCGCCCGTAGCGCTTCCGACGAGATCGCGGCGGCAACCAGCGCACCGACGATGGCGCCGAGTGGAACGGCGATCGTCCACTCCTTCAAGAGCCGCCAATCGACCGCGTCGCGCTTCCAGTGCGAGGCGAGCGAGCGCAGCGAAGTCGGCACGATGATCGCGATCGAGGTGCCGATGGCCAGATGCATGGTCACCTCATGGCTGATTCCGAGCGCCTCGAAGGTCTGGTAGAGCACCGGCACGAAGATCGCACCGCCGCCGATGCCGAAGAGACCGGCGAGAAAACCCGCCGCCACGGCCGCAACGAGGAGAATCAGAATCAACGGCAGGAAGGACGCGAGGTCGTGGGCGATCATCGCAGCGTCATAAAGCCCTCGCCCCGGCAATGCACGCGAGGTTTCTGACGGCGTGCGACAGCGCGTGCCCCCGACGTCGACACGCAAATCGAGCAGATCGTCGGTACGGGAGGTTCAGGCCGCCGCCGCAGCTTGCGCCGCATTCGCCGTCTGTGCCGAATGTCCCTCCCCATCCGGCAGCCGGACATGGGAGAACGCCTCGGCGATCAGGCCGGGTCCGGCGTCGGACCGCGTTGCGCCTTCCGAGAGGACCTGCCGCCACCGGCGGGCGCCGGGAAGGCCCGAAAACAGCCCCACCATGTGGCGCGTCACCTGCGCCAATCGTCCGCTCCGTGCCATGTGCGCGGAGGCATATTCGCTCATCGCCGCGATCACGCGGTCGTAGTCGCGCGGCGTTGCCGGCGCGCCGAAGATCCGTGCATCGACATCGAAGAGGATGTCCGGCGTCTGGTAGGCGGCGCGGCCGAGCATGATGCCGTCGACGCGGCCAAGTTCGTCGAGGCCGCCGTCGAGCGTCTTCAGGCCGCCGTTCAGCCCGACGAAGGTTCCCGGCAGGCGCGCCTTCAGCCGGTGGACACGGCTGTAGTCGAGCGGCGGGATGTCACGGTTTTCCTTCGGGCTCAAGCCGTGCAGCCATGCCTTTCGCGCATGAACCCATACGATCGAGACGCCGCTCGCGATCGCCGCGTCGGCAACGCTGTCGAGCGCTGTTTCGGGGTCTTGATCGTCGACACCGATCCGGCATTTGACACTCACCGGCGCATCGCTCGCCTCGACCATGGCGCCGAGGCATTCGCCGACCAGCGACGGCTCACGCATCAGGCAGGCGCCGAAGGTGCCGGACTGCACGCGATCGGACGGACAGCCGACGTTGAGGCCGATCTCGTCGTAGCCGAAGTCATTGGCGGTTCGGCAGGCGGCCGCCAGCTTCTCGGGATCGGAGCCGCCGAGTTGCAGAACCACGGGATGTTCCGCGCTATCGAAGCCGAGCAAGCGCTCGACATCCCCGTGAAGGATCGCGTCGGCCACGATCATCTCGGTATAGAGCTGGGCACGAGACGTGAGCTGCCGGTGAAAGAACCGGCAGTGACGATCGGTCCAGTCGATCATAGGCGCCACGGCAAACCGTCTGGCCGCGCCGTGGGGCGCAGCATCCGGTTGGCGCGGGATAGGATATTCCAGGAGTGGCATAAGCTGTCCATAAGGCGACGTGGAGACGATTCCAAGATCGAAGCCTTCGACGAATTGGACTTTTGCCGTACAGCGGACCTGTCCGGTCGTCTCACCGCAAGCGCCCTATACAAGCCCGGCGCCCTCAATCTTTGCGCGCGTCACGGGTTTCGACCGGCGACAAGTCCGCAGCGCCGTTCAGGGCCCGATCGAGACCGCTCAGGCCATTGCGCAGACCGTCGCGCTCCTGGCTCGACATGCCTTTCAGGACGGCCGCTTCCGCCTGCTTGAGCCGCGGCATCAGGTCGTCGAAAAAGCGGCGGCCGTCGCCTGTCAGTTCGAGATATTCGAAGCGACGATCAGCTTTTGCGCGCGTGCGGAACAACCAGCCCCGACGATCGAGCGACGACACCGCACGACTCACCTTGGTCTTGTCCATCGCGGTGGTTTCGACAATCGCCGACGAGGTGAGCGGCGCGGGTCCCGCATCGCCGAGGACCAGCATGACGTTGAACTCCGAGCCCGACAGTCCGTAGTCTGCCTTGTGGACCTTTGCGGTGATCCGGCCGAGCACGGTCGCGGCCCTCACCAGTCGGCTCGTGAGAAGAAGGGGCCGGTTGGTGACCTCAAAGGTTGGGATGCCCGCATCGTCGACGAATGTGTTGCGGTCGATTGAAGACATAGCTCACTTCCGCTCGGGAACGGTCCGTCTCCGCCGCCCTCCGGTTTGCGCGAAGGCCCACCGATTCGACAGGCCTTAAACGGTCGCCCTTGCGTTAAACCGACGCGGCGCGCCACGCGGCTTACCATCCAATCGAAACTCAAACGCGACATGGCGGTCACCGTTCCTTTCACGATTGCATGAGGCGCAAGAGAACACGCAGCGCCTGCCCCAGCATCCGTCCGCATCGCCTCGTCGAAACCGAAGAGACCCGACGGACCACAGTTCGACGCGGCACGACGGCAGCCTCATCGCGTTTCGACGATGGAGCATTTCACCCCGGCCGATCGCGGCTTTGCTTTTCGAGGCGAATTCCCTATAGCTTCGCGCAAAAATCGACACCCGACCCTCGCCCAAGGATAAAGCATTGTCTTCCACATTCGACCGGGTCGCGGACATCATCGCCGAGACCAGCGAGATCGACCGCGACAAGATCACGCCCGAAAGCCATACGATCGACGATCTGGGGATTGATTCCCTCGACTTTCTCGACATCGTCTTCGCGATCGACAAGGAATTCGGCATCAAGATTCCGCTCGAGAAGTGGACGCAGGAGGTCAATGACGGCGACGTTCCGACCGAGGAATATTTCGTTCTGAAGAATCTGTGCGCCAAGATCGACGAGTTGCGGGCGGCAAAGGCCGCCGGCTGAACCGGATCTTCGCCCTGCCGTTCCCGATCGGCGGGGCGCGACCTGCCGCCGTCCCGGACGAGCGCTTCGGCGTCCGGGGCGCAGCGCCCATGCCAGCGTGGACAATTGCATGACCGAGCCCAAGACCGAGACAGTTAGAGACGTGGTGATCACCGGGATCGGCCTCATCTCCTCGCTCGGCGAGGGGGTCGACGTCCATCTCGACGCCATGACGCGGGCCGAGGGCCCGCAGCCGAAGATCGACACCGAAACCTACGCCCCCTATTTCGTTCATCCGCTCGGCACCGTCGACTGGTCGCGGCAGATTCCGAAGCGCGGCGATCTGCGCCAGATGGAGACCTGGCAGAAGCTCGGCACCTATGCGGCGGGACTGGCGCTGGAAGATGCCGGCATTCCGGCCGACGAAGCGGTTCGCGCCAAGATCGACATGGTGGTGGCGGCCGGCGGCGGCGAGCGCGACACCAATGTCGACGCCATGGTCATGGACCGGGCCCGCGGTTCGAACGACACCGAGAAGGTGATCAACGAAACGCTGTCGAGCGAGTTGCGCCCCACACTTTTCCTGGCCCAGCTGTCCAACCTTCTCGCCGGCAACATCTCGATCGTCCACAAGGTCACGGGTTCGTCGCGCACCTTCATGGGCGAGGAAGCGGCCGGCATCTCGGCAATAGCGTCGGCGCGGGCCCGCATCGCGGCCGGCCAAAGCGACATCTGCCTCGTCGGTGGCTCCTTCTCCGCCGAGCGCAAGGACCTGATCCTCAACTTCGATCTTGCCGGCCTGATGCTGAAGGGCGAATGGCGGCCGGTCTCCGCGCGTGCCGCACCCCATGACGGCATCGCCGTCGGCAGCGTCGGCGCCTTCCTCATCCTGGAATCGGCCGAGCACGCCGCAGCGCGCTCGGCGGTGCCCTATGCGCGGCTCGTCTCGGCAGCAGGCGATCGTGGTCGACGCGAGAGCGCAAGGACCACGGCACGCTTTGCCCGGCTGATGTCGGAAGGCCTTGCAGATGATGCCGGCGCGGAGACGATCGTTCTGTCCGGCGCAACCGGGATCGCGCAACTCGGCAAGGTCGAACAGGACGTCCTGAAATCCACCATGCCCGACGCGCCGGTGCGGGCCTACGGCACGTTGCTCGGGCACTCTTTCGAGGCGCAGGTGCCCTGCGGCGTCGCACTGGCCGCGGCGACCCTGGCGCGCGGCGCGGTGCTTTCACCGCTCGACACAGGCGAAGAGCGCGTTGCAAGCGAGCCGCCGCAGCGCGCCGTCGTCACCGCGCTCGGTCACCTCCACGGCGAAGGCGTCCTCGTCCTCGACGCCGTCGGCGGCCGCAGTTCGTAAAGGTCCGGACCATGAGCAACAACGGCATGTCCTCTCCCGACACCGACTTTCTCGGTCGTCCGATCGTTGCCATCACCGGCCTCGGCGTCGTGTCGTCGCTTGGCCGCGGCATCGCGGACAATTGGGCGGCGCTCTCCTCGGGCACGTCCGGCATCCACCGGATCACACGCTTTTCCACCGAAGGCCTGCGCACGACCATCTCAGGCTCGGTCGACTTCATGGGCCCCGGCTCCGACTCGTCGACCGGCCTCTCCTTCCTGATGGCCGAGGCCGCGGGTTCGGAGGCCGTCGCGATGGCCGGGCTGCCCGACAACGATTTCGGCGGCCCGCTGTTTCTCGCCGCCCCGCCGGTCGAGATGGAATGGCGCCATCGCCTGTCGCTCGACGCGCTCGGCAATACGCTCGAGGGCAAAGCGCGCGACGAGGCCGGCTATGACCGACTGCTCGAGATCGCCCGCGAAAAGCCGGACGCCTCGATCTATCACCTCACCCAGTGCAGCCGCATCTCCGAGCTCCTGGCCGACCGGCTCGGCACGCGCGGCCTGCCGATCACCCTGTCGACGGCCTGCGCCTCGGGCGCCAGCGCCATCCAGCTCGGGGTCGAGGCGATTCGCCGCGGCGAGACGAACCGCGCCATCGCCATTGGTACGGACGGCTCGATCGGCCAGGAATCGCTGATCCGCTTTTCGCTTCTGTCGGCGCTCTCGACCAACAACGAAGACCCGACGAAGGCGTCGAAGCCCTTCTCAAAGGACCGCGACGGATTCGTCATGGCCGAGGGCGCCGGCGCGCTGGTTCTCGAATCGCTGTCGGCCGCCAGGGCGCGCGGCGCCCCGATCCTTGGCGTCATCCATGGCTGCGGCGAGCGGGCGGACGATTTTCACCGTACCCGCTCCAAGCCGGACGGCTCGCCAATCATCGCAACGATCAAGGCCGGCATCGCCGATGCCGGGATGCAGCCGGAGGACATCGGCTACATCAACGCCCACGGCACCTCGACGCCGGAGAACGACCGGATGGAGGCGAACGCCATGGCCGCCGTCTTCGGCGACGCGCTGAAATCGACGCCGATCTCGTCGAACAAGTCGATGATCGGCCACACGCTGACGGCAGCCGGCGCCATCGAGGCGGTGTTCTCCGTCCTGTCGATCCGCAACGGCCTCTTGCCGCCGACCATCAATTACGACCATCCCGACCCGGCGATCGAGCTCGACACGGTGCCGAATGTCGCCCGCGCGGCCGACATCTCGACCGTCCTGTCGAGTTCCTTCGGCTTCGGCGGCCAAAACGCCTGCCTGGTGATCGGCCGCGAACCGCGCGGCTGATCCTTGCGTTCCATGCCGGGCCGGATGGCGAACCCCAAATTTCGAGGCATATGATGCGCGCATTGCAACTCGTCGGCGACCGCGAGCTGAAGGAAGTCGATCTGCCGCCGCCCCCGCCTCCGGGCAACGGCGAGGTGACCGTCGACATCGCGGCGGTCGCACTGAACCACATCGATGTGTGGGGCTGGCGCGGCATGGCCTTCGCCAAGCGCAAGATGCCGCTGGTCGTCGGTGCGGAAGCGTCCGGCGTCGTCTCGGCGATCGGCCCCGGCGTCTCCTCTGTGCTACCGGGCCAGCTCGTCTCGATCTACGGCGCGCAGACCTGCGGCCTCTGCAAACCCTGCCGCGAGGGCCGCGACAATCTGTGCGAACACGTCTCCGGCGTCCACGGTTTCCATCTCGACGGCTTCGCCCAGGAAAAGGTCAATCTGCCGGCGCGGCTGCTCGTTCCCGCTCCTCCCGGCTGCTCGCCGGTCGCCGCGGCGCTGGCGCCGGTCACCTTCGGCACGGTCGAGCACATGCTGTTCGACAATGCCAGGCTCGAGCCCGGCGAGACGATCCTCATCCATGCCGGCGGCTCCGGCATCGGCTCGGCGGCGATCCAGCTGGCAAAGAAGGTCGGCGCGACGGTGATCACCACGGTCGGCCATGACGACAAGATCGAGCGCGCCAGGGCGCTCGGCGCCGACCACGTCATCAACTACCGCAAGGACCGCTTCGAGGGCGTCACCCGCAAGCTGACGAAAAAGAAGGGCGTCGACGTCGTCTTCGAGCATGTCGGTGCCGACACCTGGGCGGGCTCGATGCTCTGCATGAAGCGCGGCGGGCGGCTGGTCACCTGCGGCTCGACCTCGGGCGTTTCCACCCAGATGAATTTGATGATGCTGTTCCAGCAACAGCTCAAGATGTTCGGCTCCTTCGGCTGCCGCATGGAGAACATGGCGAACGCCATGCAGAAGATGGCGCGCGGCATTGTTCATCCGGTCATCGACACGGAGATCGGCTTCACCGGCATCGACCTTGCTCTGAAGCGCATGGAAGCGCGCGAGGTCTTCGGCAAGATTGTCCTGCGCGTCGCCGCGGAGACGGCGGCCACCGAAGCCGGTCCCGGCAAGGACGCCGCGGCGCGATGAACCCGAAGACGGTGAAGCTGGCGCTCCGGGCCAAGCGCGCCGCCGACTACGTGGTCGCGCAGATCCTGTTCGGACTCCTGCGTGTCGTGCGGCTGCTGCCCCCCGACACGGGTCTGGCGCTCGCCGACCGGGTCGGGCGACTTCTCGGCCCGTTGACGCCGCGCCACCGGCTTGCAAAAGACAATCTGCGTCAGGCGTTTCCGGACAGGGATGCCGACTGGATCGAGACGACGGCACGCGAAAACTGGGGCCAGATGGGGCGGATCGCCGCCGAGTTCGTCTTCCTCGAAGATCTCTTCGACTTCGATCCCGAGCATCCGGGTGACGGCCGGGTCGAGGTCGAAGGGATCGAAACCTTCATCGAGCTGCGCGATCGCAAGGGCCCGTTCATCTTCTTTACGGGGCATCTGGGTTGCTTCGAACTGCTACCGATCGGTGCGGCGGCTTTCGGGCTTGAGTTCACCGCTCTCTTCCGCCAGCCGAACAATCGCTATATCGCGAAGGAAGTGCAAAGCGCGCGAAAAACCTCGGGCGGACATCTGATCCCCTCCAAGGCGGGCGCCGTCTGGTCGCTTGCCGGCATTTTGAAGGGCGGAAGCTCGGTCGGCGTGCTGGTCGATCAAAAGTTCCGCAAAGGGGTCAGGACAACCTTCTTCGGCCGGCCCTGCAAGACCAACCCGCTCTTGCCCAAGCTCGCACGCCAGTACGGCGCCGAGATCTATCCGGCTCGCTGCGTCCGCCTGCCGAATGCACGCTACCGGCTGGAGCTGATCCCGCGGATCGAGCCGCCGCGCGACGCCGCCGGTGCGATCGATATCGAAGGCACCTGCCAGATGCTGAACGACGTCGTCGAGGGCTGGGTGCGCGAACACCCGGCGCAATGGATGTGGTTCCACGACCGCTGGCAGTCACGCGCGCTCCAAAAATAACGCGCCCCGTTGCTTCCGACCGGGCGCATCGTTGCAAGGATCGCACGGGATCGGTCAATCGCCGTGGCGCTTCTGCAGGCCCGCTCCACTGCGCCAGCGATCGACCTTTTCGGTCACGTTATGCGCGACCCGCGTCAGCGCCGCACCACGACCCGCGTGTTGCCCATGCCGACTTTTCGGACGAGCGAATAGAAGGTCCGGGCGTTCGACGTCAGAAGCCGCACGCAGCCATGGGAGGCGGGGCGACCGAGGCGACCGACGGCACCGGTGCCGTGGATGGCGTAACCGCCGCTGTAGAACACCGCGTAGGGCATCGGCGACATGTCGTATTTGCGCGAGTACCACATGCGATGGGTCCGCTTCGGGCGCCAGCTGCCGGTCGGCGTGACGTAGCCCTTGCGGGCGGTCGAGACCGGCCAGCGATACATGACGCGGCCGTCCTTCACGACCGTAAGGGTCTGGTTGGACAGATCGACCTTTGCGAGGAGACCGGCCGACGCGCTGCCGACGCCGAACGAAAACAGGCCGGCGCCAAGTGCCAGCGTGAGCAAAATCTTCTTCATTTTAAAATTCTCCAGCCTGAAACGCTACACAATGCTGCCGCAAAAAAATCTAATTTCAATTTCGATTGCCGGTCAATTCCCGATGACGTGATTCAGTATTTTTCAAGATTTTACCGTCGAACGTGGATAATCCGTCACAGCGACGACTCCGCACCTTCTCTAACGTCATTCGACCGACGTCGCTTGTTGCCAACGAAACCGATCGACCCGCATGCACATCGAGAGCCGTTCTGTCGGACCATGGTCCGACGATCGTGCTGATTTCAAAGCACGATATCGGATTCTTTTACGTTTTCGCCTTAGCGTTGTGGCCAGGACCAGACGAAAGGCCGTTCGTGCTGAATTTTCTCAAGCGATATGGTGTGACAGCACTTGGCGGGCTGGCGATCGCCGGTTTCGTGTCCTACTGCGTCCTCGCCATCAGTTCCAATACGGTGTCCGAGCTCGTCGCCAGCAATCTGCGCTCTCGCGGCGACGAATTCGCCAAGCTCCTGCTGTCCCCGAGCGGCAATGTCGACGCCTTCCTGACCGGCCTCTCGCGCGATTCCGAAGCCGAAGCGACGATCCGCAAGATCGCCAATCTGGCCGATATCGACAGTTTCAAGATTTTCGATCGCACGGGCACAGCCGTCTACGGCACCCGCTCCGACACTTACGAGTGGCTGTTGCGCGACCGGCCCGGCGGCATCAGCTCGGGCGACAGGCTGGCCTTCTCGGTCCTTCAGCGTCAAGGCGAGTGGCAGATCGTCGAAGACGTATCGACGAGCCATCCCAAGGTCATCTCGCCGCTGGTTCGCGGCGGCGAGACGATCGGCTACGTGCTGATCTCCTCGGATACGATCGCCTCGCAGAGCGCCTTCTCCTCGACCCTCGCCAAGGCCTCGCTGTCGTTGCTGATCGTGCTGTTGGTCGCGACCGGCGTGCCGCTGCTGATCTACCTGCGCCGCAAGCACAAGATTGCCGAAGCCGACGATCACATCCGGTTCCTCGCCAATCACGATCCCCTCACCCGCCTGCTCAATCGGCGCCGGATGGTCGAGGAAACCGACAGGACATTGATCACGTCGCGGGCGACGCGCGAGCAGATGGCCTATCTCTTCATCGACGTCGACGAGATGGCGGAAGTCAACGATCGCTTCGGCCAGACGGTCGGCGACGAGCTCCTGCAAGTCATTGCCAGCCGTCTTTCCTCGGTCGTCGAAAGAGGCGATCACGTTGCCCGGATCGGTCCCGACGATTTCGCGGTCCTGCATCGCCGCGTCGGGTCCGACGACGATATGGTCATCCTTGCCCGCCACATCGCGCAGGCGGTTGCCGAGCCCATCGAGCTAGCCGGCGAACTGGTGACGCCGCGTGTGTCCATCGGCTGCGCGATGATGCCCAAGGACGGACGCACCCATTCCGAACTCGTCAAGCATGCCGAGATCGCCCACCTCCATCACAAGACCGACAAGGGCCGCGCGGTCGTGTTCTTCGATCCAGCGATGGACGAAGCGCTGCATCGACGCCGCGAGGTCGAGGCGCTGTTGCGCAACGCGATCGCCGACGATGCCTTCGAGCTGTTCTATCAGCCGATCGTCGACGGTAGCGATCACCGCCTTCTCGGCTTCGAGGCGCTGGTGCGCATGCGCGACGGCAATGGCGGGCACATCCCGCCGGCGGTCTTCGTGCCGATTGCCGAAGAGCGCGGCTACATCAAGGCCATCGGCACCTTCGTGCTGCGTCAGGCCGCCCGCCAGATCGCGGAATGGCCGGACGACCTTTTCGTCTCCGTCAATCTCAGCATCGTGCAGTTCAACGACGGAGATCTGGTCGATCTCGTCAAGGACGCGCTGTGCAATGCCGGCATCGACGGCCGCCGCCTGGAGGTGGAGATCGTCGAGTCACTGCTGATGGAGCGCTCCGAACACGTCATCGAACAGTTGCGCCAACTCAAGTCGCTGGGCATCTCGATCGACATGGACGATTTCGGCACCGGCTATTCCTCACTCGGCTATCTCTGGCGCTTTCCCTTCGACAAGTTGAAGATCGACCAGTCCTTCATGCTCGCGCTCGCCAATGGCGAACCGAACGTGCCGCATATTCTCGAGAGCATCGTCGCCATGGCCCACCAGATGAAGATGAAGGTGACGGCCGAGGGGATCGAAACCGAGGAGCAGGTCGACCTCATGCGCCGGCTGGGCTGCAACCAACTGCAGGGCTACTTCTTCGGCCGACCCATGCCGTCCGAAAAGGTCGCCGCGGAGCTGTTGAAGCGCTTGAACGGCCGCATGGCGATCCCGACTCCTGCCGAGACCGCTCAGGAAACCGGCCCGCATGTCGAGCAGGAGGAGATGTCGGCCTGACCCGGACATCGCTCCGGTTTCAGCAAAGCCTTCCAGCAATTCAAGAATCGATCGCGGCTTTTGCTGTTACGATGCAACCTATAGCCGGCTCACGACATTGATACCTTCGAATAGAAGGGTTTCTTAATGAGAATCTTGATTTTGGAAGACGAGCCGATCATCGCAATCGATCTGGCCGACATCGTTCACGACACCATCGACGCCGAAATCATCCACGCCATGAACCTTCAGCAGGCGATGGAAGCGCTGGACGACAAGATAGACTTTGCCCTGCTCGACATTGCAGTCGGGCAAGCGGGAGAAACGTCGCTGCCTCTGGCGCGCGAACTGATGAGCCGCGGCACGCCGTTCTGCTTCGTGTCGAGTTGCCTGGAATGGCTGCCACCGTCATTCGATATGGTGCCGCAACTGTCCAAGCCGTTCCGCGAACGGGACGTTCACGGCATGTTGCCGGTCGCGGCATGATCTCGCAGGGCTGAACCGACCGCAGGTCGTCGTCACGAGCAGAACCGCGCGCGTTCAGGGAACGTGCGCGGTCTCGTTCGGGCCGCCGCCGACGCCTGGAACGCAAAACCTTTGCCAGGCGGGCGGCAAATGCGCCGTGCCAGACCGTTTTACGCGCCACCGATTACCGTTCCGTTAGCGGCGTTCTTCTCGGCGAAAAATCGTGGCGATCGTTGGACGATGCGTCGAACGAATATTTTTGAAGTAATGGGCCGGCCTCAAGCCTGAGTGGTATTCCGCCCGGCTTTCTCGTTGGCTCCCCTGACCTGCCCGTCTTGTCTGCCGACACGCAATCTCATACGTCTTCGACCATCCGGCCATGTCGCCGGTTCGGCATCGCGTCGAAATTCCGAGACGTCGTTCCGACCGAATCCTGCTTCAGCGCATATCTACGCAGCTCGCCGGACGGGACGTGTCCTATCGCTTTGGAGCGATGCCAATGGCGAGGTATCCCGATTGAACATGTCGTATTTCGTTGCATCGCTCATCGTCTGTTCGCCGGTGCGCAAGACACGGGCGAGACACTGGGCCAAGAGGTCGAGATCGACCGGCGCGGTGCGGATCAAGGCTTCTTCGATGTCTTGTCGCTCGAACCCCTCCATGCAAAGCGTTCGCACGGCAGCCTCGATCAATGCCGGGTCTTCCAGGCGAAGCGGCCTGCGATCGAACAAGGTCATGCCCATTCCTCCAAAACGATCACCGAACAGTAGCCTTTGCGTTTCCGGCATACCGTTCGTTGACGCTAGGTCGCCAAGCTGGCTTTGGGCTGACCGCATCGGAACGCCGATCGGGCATCCGGCAATGGGAGGCCGATCCGGCACCGCGCCGCGCCGCAATCGTTGCGCCCGCGTTCTCGGCCCTGTCGTCCTCGATCTTTCAGACGCCAAAGCCGATCTGGGGAATAATCGTGCCGTCATTGAGAGTGATAGTTGGCTGGGAAGTTGCCACGATGATTGATCCTTTGTCCACATCCCCTTGTTCACGCAGAAGAACCGCCGCCGCCAGTGCCCGACAAGGCATGGGTTCGCAAAGTCGCTCGACGCCCGCGACAGTTGGAAATTTTCGGTCTTGCGATCTGCTCGAACGCATGACACGGGCCCGTTGACGGACCCGTGTCATGTCCTCGGGCGATGCCCGAAGGGGAACTAAGGCCGCAAATTAACGGGCCACGTCGCGAACGGCCGAGCCTGTGGCATCGACGGTATTGCCAACATCGCGGCCGACGCCTCGCACCGTGTTTGCGCAGGCCGAAAGCATAAGCGCGCCGGCGAGAAGAGTGGTGATGACTGCGATGCGGTGGGTCATGTTTCCGTCTCCTTGTTAGGAATGTGACGGAAAAACGATAGTCTCGTTCGCAAGTTCCTTCGTCGCGCGAAATTTCCCACGGCCGTGTTCCTGGACGGCCGTTCTCCGCACGGTTGTTCGCCTGCCGCGCCGCATCGGCATCGGCATCGGCTTGACGCAGGAATGTTGCCGGCCTGCATCGCTGGCCATGCCGCAGCACCGCCGATGGAAACGGTGGCTTAAGGCCCGGTGGATTATGATGGAAAGCTGGTGTAGGTCCGACCGGCACGGCAAGCGGAGCGCGATGTGATCATCGCGGTTTCGCCTTGAAGCGCAGTTAGAGCATGATCAGTGGAAGTGCCTTCCGGCTTTACGAAAAGGTCATGCAAAAACAAAATGCCAGGGCGTGATGACGATCGGGGCCCGATCTCTGACCGCTCCAGGCCGCACCTGGCTTGTGTACGACGATCGGGTCGGTCCTTCCGGTTCGGTGCTGCTAACCCTTTCGAGCAGAACCGTCTTCGTCCACGAGGCGGACCCAACGAACGTTTCTTCAAATGAGCGCCAGACTTGCGCCGTCCCGCAGAGCATCGAACGTGTCACCTGCCGCCTTCTCGAACATGCGCAAGTCGCTCAAGCGAAGCAGTGGAAACCGGCAGCGGCGGATCTCGGCGATCCTGCGCGGCTTTTGCCATTGCAACCGGCCGAGCCCGACCATCGGCGAGATGTCGCTGGCCTTCGACACGCGGGCTTTCGGCGCCTTCTTCATCCTGTTCGGGGGCCTCAACCTGATCCCGCTGCCGCCGGGTGCGTCGCTGCTCTTCGGCCTGCCGTTGATCCTCTTCGCCTTCCAGCTCGCCGTCGGCCGCCATCGCCTTTGGCTGCCGGAGCGCGTCCGGCGCATCCGCATCAGCCCGGAACGGCTGGCGAAGGTGATGGCGAAGATCGGACCGGGGCTTCGGCGCGTCGAGCGCCTGGCGCGTCATCGCTGCTGGCCTCAGCCCGAATGGGTGGTGCTGTCGGCGACCGGCTGGTTCTGTTTCGTGATGGCGGCCATCGTGACGATCCCCTTCCCTCTCACCAACATGTTTCCCGGCATTGCCATTGCGCTCGCCGGTGTCGCCATCTCCGCACGCGACGGGCTCTGGCTGTCGGCGGCGGTGATTCTCGGCGTGGCGGCGACGGTGTTCCTCGCGGGGGTCTACGGCATGGCGGTGTTGGCGCTCCTGCAGATCGTCTGAGGTGAGGGTCGCCGGTTTATTTCGCACTTGCGAAATAAAGGTCGTCGCCGTAGCGACCTTTTCGGCTCAAGTTCGTTATGATTGCGATCCAACGAAAGGCATTCCATGTCGCGCCGTCATCAGACCTTCCCGAATTTCTTTGCAGATGCTCCAAAGTCCACGGCGCAAATGACCACCCTCATGGCGCTTTCGCCTTTCATCATCGGCACTCGAATGATGCAATTCTGGATGACCGCCGCCGCGCCCACGGCAGCCTCGCGCAGCGAAGCGTCGCGCATGGTCAGCGAGAAGCTGGAAGCGGCCGGCGAGTCCGTCGTTGCTATGAATTTCGCGGCGATCGACGCGATGACCGACGCCGCTCTCGCCGCGGCAACCGGCCAACTGCGCAACATCAATGACGGCGATTCGATCCTCGCCGCCGGTTTGAAACCCTATACGTCGCGGGTCCGGGCCAATTGCAAGCGCCTGGCGACGTAACCCTTCCAGACAGCGTCCGGCGCGTCGTTGCGCAAGCGGACAAAAGTCGTTGAGGGCTGGCGGAATGTCGAGTGTGGGCTTTTAGGATGTGCGATCAATACGATGGCAGACTTTTTTTGGCGGAATGCGACGGAAAATCCTTCGGACGACATTGCACTGACGGCGCTTGAGGCCTATCGAACCAGCTTCCGACGCCCACCGGCCATGGGCCGCCGCGTCATGGTGCGATTGCGCGCCAAAACATTCCAACTGGTGATAAATTGAAGCCAAGCGATACCGATTTCAACGAACGCCGCAAGGCTGCGCAGGACGCCAAGATGGCCCTTCTGAAGAAGGCCAGGGAGCGGCTCGACAGCCCTGAGGCCGAGAAGGCACGCCAGGAGCGCGCCACGGTCGCCGCCGCGCGCGAGGAGCGCGAGGCGGTCAAACGCGAGAAGGCCGAGGAGAAGGCCCGCGAGAAGGCCGAGCGCAAAGCCGCCGAAGAGGCCGCGAAGGCCGCCGAGGAAGAGGCCCGCAAGGCCGAAAAGAACAAGCCGCTTGAAAAAATGATTGCCGACGAGGCCGCCCGCAAGGCCGAGCGCGACGCGAAATACGCTGCCCGCAAGGCCCGCAAGGCCAAGCGCTGAACACCGGAGCGGCGGCGTCGGATGTTATGCGGAGTACGACGCGAACCGCGCTTCTCGCCGGGCTATTTTAAGCCTCGTTCGAGCCCGACGCCCGTCAGCCGACCGGTCTTTCGCGTGCATCTTCAAGGTGCATCGATAGCCGACCCACCATCGGCAATTGCCTGTTGGATAGGCGCTGCAACCTTTTTGCGCTTTCGCCGTCCCGGCTCCCTTGCGAACGCAATGATTCCCCGCCATTTTCGCGCGATAACGTCAGGGGTCGCAAGGCCCCGCTGATTCGGGTGAGGCGTGATGGGCGATGCAACGACGTCCGGCGTAACCGGCAGATCGAAGCCGCAAATGGTCGCGGCGCGCGAACCGGTGCCGCCGAAACGAACGGTCGTCTTCCTGCTCGTGCCGAATTTTTCGATGATCGCCTTCGCGTCGGCCATCGAACCCCTGCGCATCGCCAATCGAATCGTCGGCCATGAGGTCTACCGCTGGCGCCTCGCCTCGTCGAGCGGCTTGCCGGTGCGGGCCTCGAACCGCGTCGAGGTCGCAGTCGACACCTCCGTCGAAACCGAGCGGCGCAACCTGTTGGCCGAGTGCCGGCCCTCGATGGTCTTCGCCTGCTCCGGAATCTTCGTCGAGGAATTTTCCGACAAGTCGGCCTTCTCGTATCTGCGCGAGACCCACCAGCACGGCATCGCCGTCGGCGGCCTGTGCACCGGGGCATGGATTCTCGCCCGCGCCGGACTGCTGGCCGATCGCCGCTGCGCCATCCATTGGGAGAACCTGCCGGGCTTCAGCGAGGCGTTTCCGCGCGCCGAAGTCTATGCCGATCTCTTCGAGAGCGACCACAACATCTACACCTGCGCGGGCGGCACCGCCTCGCTCGACATGATGCTGGCGTTGATCGGCGAGGATCTGGGCGACGACGTCGTCAACCGGGTCTGCGAGCAGGCGCTGACCGACCGGGTGCGCGGGCCGCACGATCGCCAGCGACTGCCGCTCAGGGCCCGGCTCGGCGTGCAGCACGTCAAGGTGCTGCGGGTTATCGAGATCATGGAAGCCAACCTCTCCGACCCGCTGTCGCTGGTCGAGATTTCCCGACATGTCGGCTTGTCGCGGCGGCAGGTGGAACGGCTGTTCGACAAGGAGATGGGCCGATCGCCGGCCCGCTACTATCTGGAAATCCGGCTGGACCGGGCACGCCACCTGCTCCTGCAATCGCAGCTTCCGATCGTCGAGATCGCGGTCGCCAGCGGCTTCGTTTCGGCCTCGCACTTTTCCAAATGCTACCGCGAGCTCTATTCGCGCTCGCCGCTTCAGGAGCGTGCCTCGCGCACTTCACTGCTGGCGGCGTGATCGACACGAACGATCGAACGCAATGACCTTCCGCCGATGTCCGGCCATGCCGGCGAGCGAAAGCCTACTGGAAGCCGTCCATCCAGCGTTTCTGGCGGTCTTCCCACATGCGTTCGCCGATCAGGCAATCGACGGCCGCTGTGCCGTCGGTCTTCGACACGGTCGCCGGCTCCGGCCCGCCCTGGCGCTCGAAGCCGTCGGCCAGTTCCATCACCAGCTTGCGGCGAACCGCTTCTGGAAACTGCTCCCAGTCGTTGACCGGAATCATGAAAGCGCCTGGCCCGCCGATCACGCAGTTTTCATAATAGGCGTCGAGATTGGGGATCGAGCCCCAAGAGCCGAAACCGCTCTCCTGGCCGGAGGTCATCAGCGGCAGGCCGTTGATGGCGATGCCACGGGCAACGGCCGCGTCGCGCGCCTCGGTGATGCTGCGGCCCTGATTGTTCGGGCCGTCGCCGGAGATGTCGATGACCCGGCGCAGGCCGTCATAGCCGTTGCCGTCGAAGGTCGGTGCGATGGCGTCGATCGCCGCCGCGATGGAGGTGCGTCGCTCGCGGCCGGGCTCCATGGTCGCGAGTCGGTAGGCAAAAGCGTCGGCGCTTTCCCTGGAATCGATCAGCGTCCAGGGCACGACGACGGTCTGCGAAAAGGTGCCCGCCCATTCGACGTAAGAGACCGCGACACGGCCGAAGCCGCCCTCGACAATCGCCTTCTGGACCTGTGGGCTGCGGAACGCCGCGGCGTAGCCGGCACGCTGGATGTCCTGTTCGCCCCGGTCCATCGACCAGGAGACGTCGACGGCGAGGACAAGCTCGACATCGACCTTCTGGCCATCGCCGCGCGGGGCAGCCGATGCGCCGGCGCCGAGATCGCCCAGGCCGCGCTGCTGGGCCAGGGAAGGCGTGGCGACCGAAAGGCATCCGCTGGCAACCGAACCGGCCACCACCAGGGCAAGACCGGCGATCGTTGCGAGACGTCGGGTCCGGATCATGAAAAAAGGGTCGTCCTCGCGGACGACCCTGGCAATTCACATCTGCGTCAAACCAGCGTTCTCGGCTGCGTCGTTTCGTCTGTGATGCCGCAGCAGCCGCCCGGTTTGTCAGGCCGCGACCCGGCCGCGGATGGGGAACTGCCGCTCGATCGACATCTTCAGCCCGGCGAGGATGTCGGTCAGTCGCGGCCGCGCGAAGGCGACGTTCTGGAGATAGAGCGCGTAGAGCGTCCCTTCCGAATCGACAACGGCGATGCCGGGTTCGTTGAAACGATCGGGCTCGGCATCCTTCGTCTTGGACGAGATGAACAGGCCCCAGGCCCGCGCCGTCGCCTCGTCCATGCCATAGCCGACCGACAGACCCTCGATCTGCCATTCCGCGGCCTGCCGTTCGGCGCGCTCGCGGGAGTCCATCGAGACGGCATGAACATCGATGCCGAGCGCCTCGAACTCGGTTTTCAGGGTCAGCAGTTCTTCCATCTGCGTGCGGCAGAGCGGGCAGTGAACGCCGCGATAGAAGAACACGACGGAGAAAGCGTCCGGCCGACGGCTGGCCAGGTCCAGCTTGCCGCCGCCGAGAACATCGAGCATGAGCGCCGGCGCCTTGTCGCCGGGCATCGGAGTCGTATGGGGCATGGGGTTCGTCCTTTTTCGTTGCCGTAACAGTCGATACACGCCAATCGCGGCAGACGCACGATGCGTTACACCGTCAGGCGCGCAAGCGCTCGTTCTCCGGATCGAACGGGCTTTCGCCGACGACCGTCGCCTCGAAGCTCTCGCCGAGGATCTTGATCGTCAGCTTCGTGCCCTCGCCCGCATGCTCGGGCTTCACCATGGCGAGCGCCAGGCTCTTGTCGATGCGCCAGCCGAAGCCGCCATTCGTCGCGCGGCCGACGAGTTCACCGCCCGCATAGATCGGCTCGGAGCCGCGCGCGTCGGCGTCCTTGATGCCGTGCACCTCCAGCGTCGCGAGCTGCCAGCGCAGGCCTGCCTCGCGCGCCCGCACCACCGCGTCGCGGCCGATGAAGTCGCCCTTGTTCGGATGGACGAAGCGGTCGAGGCCGGATTCGAAGGCGTTGTACTCGATGGAGAGTTCGCGCGGAATCATGCGGTAGGATTTTTCCAGCGCCATGGCGTTCATGGCGCGGATGCCGAAGGGCTTGATACCGAACTCGGCGCCGGCCTCCATCAGCATGTCGTAGAGCGCTTCCTGCATTTCGATCGGATGATGCAGCTCCCAGCCGAGTTCGCCGACGAAATTGACACGCAGCGCGTCGAGGCGGACGGCGCCGACGGAGATGCGCTGGCCGGTCAGCCAGGGGAACGCCTTGGTGGAGAGATCGGTGCGGGTGAGCTTCGAAAGGACATCGCGGGATTTCGGGCCGGCCAGCACCAGAACGCCAAGGCTGCGGGTCAACGGAGCGAAGCTGACGGAGCCGTCGCCGGGCAGGGCCTTCTGCATGATATCGTGATCGATCGCTTCGAGGCCGCCGCCGGAGACGAGGTAATAGGCCTCCTCGCCGGCCTTGTAGACGGTGAACTCCGAGCGCACGCCGCCCCCCTTCGTCAGGAGATGGCAGAGCGCCACGCGGCCGATTTTCTTGGGAATGCGGTTGGCGAGCAGGCCGTCGAGCCAGGCCGTCGCGCCGGGGCCGGAGACGAAGGCCTTGGCGAAGGGTGTCATGTCGAGGAGGCCGACGCCGGACGACACCGCCTTCACCTCGTTGCCGACATGCTCGAAGTAGTTCGACCGGCGGAATGACCAGCGCTCGCGGATGTGGCCGGTGTGGTCGGCGGGCGGATGGTTGTGCTTCATCAGGACATCGGCGCCGATGTCGAGTTCGGCCTCGGAGACCTCGTAGCCCTCGGGCGCGAACCAGTTCGCGCGCTCCCAGCCGTAGACGGAGCCGAAGACGGCGCCGAGCGCCTTCTGACGCTCGTAGGAGGGCGAGGTCTTCAGCGGCCGCGCGGCGGCGCGTTCCTCGTCGGGGTAGTGAACGGAGAAGACGTTGGCGTAGGCCTCCTCGTTCTTTGCCCGCAGATAGCCCTCGCCCGCATAGGGACCGAAGCGGCGCGGGTCGACGCCGATCATGTCGACGGTCGGCTCGCCGTCGACCATCCATTCGGCGAGCTGCCAGCCGGCGCCGCCGGCCGCTGTGATACCGAAGGAATGGCCCTCGTTCAACCAGAAGCCCTTGAGACCGGGCGCCGGGCCGACGATGGGCGAGCCGTCCGGCGTATAGGCGATGGCGCCGTTGTAGACCTTCTTGATGCCGACCTCGGCGAAGGCGGGCACGCGGGCGATCGCCGTCTCGATATGCGGCATCAGCCGGTCGAGATCTTCCTGGAACAGCTCGTATTCGGAATTGTCGTCCGGTCCGTCGAGATAGCAGCAGGGCGCGCCGATTTCATAGGGGCCGAGCAGCAGGCCGCCGTTCTCCTCGCGCATGTACCAGGACGAATCCGACTCGCGCAGGACGCCCATCTCGGGAAGGCCTTGTCTGCGACGCTCCTGGATCGCCGGATGCGGCTCGGTGACGATGTACTGGTGCTCGACCGGAATCACCGGCACGTCGAGCCCGACCATGCGGCCGGTGCGGCGGGCGAAATTGCCGGTCGCCGACACGACATGGTCGCAGACGATCTCGCCCTGATCGGTGACGACCTTCCACTGGCCGGTCGAAAGCTGCTCGATGGCGGTGACCGTCGTGTTGCGATGGATCTTGGCGCCCATGTCGCGGGCGCCCTTCGCCAGCGCCTGGGTCAGGTCGGCCGGCTGGATGTAGCCGTCCTCGGGATGGCGGATCGCGCCGAGAAGGTCATCCGTCTCGCAGAGCGGCCAGATTTCCTTCACCTGGTCGGGCGTCAGCGTCTCCATCGGCACGCCGATCGTCTCGGCGACGCCGGCGTAATACATGTACTCGTCCCAGCGGTCTTTCGTGCGAGCCAGCCGGATGTTGGAAACGTCGGAGAAGCCGACATTCATGCCGGTCTCTTCCTGCAGTTCGCGGTAGAAGCGCACCGAATAGCGGTGCAACTGGCCGACCGAATAGCTCATGTTGAACAGCGGCAGCAGGCCCGCGGCGTGCCAGGTGGAGCCCGAGGTCAACTCTTTGCGCTCGATCAGGACGCTGTCGGTCCAGCCCTTGCGGGCCAGATGATAGAGGGTCGACACCCCGACGACCCCGCCGCCGATGACCACTGCCCGCGCCCGATCCTGCATCGCCCCATCCTTTGCCGTGCGGCGCCGTCGACGCCCTTGATCGACGGCACTTTAATCAAGCCGCCTTGTCGCATTTCGCCTCTTTGCGACATTCGACGGTGCAGATGGGCCGCGAACGAACGATCCCGCACGACGGTCGGTCGTGCGGGATCGGTTCTGCTTCGAGAGCTCCGTGGCGACGGTTACCGCGCCGCGGCTTCCAGCTTTCGCAGGCGTGCCGGGGTCAGCGAGAAGCGCGGTTTCCAGGCTTCGAGCAGCACCGCCGCGAAAGCGACGACGAGCATGAAATACACCCGGTCGTCCGGCAGCGGGAAGGTGACGAACTTGCCGCAGAAGCACAGGACGATGGCCACGAGCATCATCGTGCCGCAGCGGCCGGGCGAACGGCCGTTGAGGGCGAGCAGCGCCCAGCCGGCGATCAACACCATCATGATCATCGGCCAGTTGTTGAAGGTTAGCGAGACCTTGATGCCGCGCACGATGCCGTGGAGGTAGTCGACCACGCTGAAGGCCGGACGAAAGCCCGTCATGTCGTTCTGCAGCGCCACGTTCGAGAAATAGAAGTGCGGCCACCAGCCGGGATGACCCGCGGCATGGGTGATCGGCCCGTAGGCGAGAAGACCGAGCGCGAGGGCCAGGAGCATCGGCAGGCGGGCCGTTCCGAAGGCAAGCGCGGCCAGGAGCAGCGCGAAGATGAAGAGAATGCCGTCCGGGCGAATAAGGAACATGGCGAAGAGGAACGGCACCGAGATCCACGGCCGGTCCTTGACGATGAGATAGACCGCCGCGATGCCGAAGACCGCCATGAAGAGATCGGGCGTCGCCATCAGGCCGATGTCGAAATAGCCGGCGAGCAGCATGATCGGCGTCAACAGGAAGGCGCCTTCCACGAAGTCGTTGCGAACCATCCAGTAGAGCATCAACAGGCCGAGAGCGAAGGCCGAGAGCGAACTGATGATGATCGTTGCCGTCACCGGATCGACCATATGGTCGAGGACGCGGATCGCTTCCGTGTAGCCGATCTTCACCCGGTACATCGTCAGCTGCGAGAAGAAGTCGTGCGGGCTCTGCCACTGGTCGGCATTGTAGGGGTTGCTCTCGGTCAGGTGATACCATTGCAACGCGGGCGCACGCTCGTGGATGCCGGCCCAGGCCTGGCGATGCAGCTCAACCGGGTCGGAGACGCGATCCTCCAGGGATACTGCGATGTAGGGCGCCATGTCCCAGTTGTAGTCGGGCTTGACCACCGCGAAGATCGTCGTCGCCAGGACGACGAAGCCGAAGAAGGAGATGGCGAGACGACGCATGATCTTTGGTGTCGCGAATGAAGCAAGCTTCAGCCCGATGCTGCGAAACGGTCGCGAGTCGACCGGATTTGCAATGTGGTTCACCAGACTCATCTCTTTCACTTCGAACGCCGGACTTCATTCTGGCGGCATTCTCGAAAGCTTCGAACGGCAGGATGATCGCTCATCCGTCCCGCCCGAAGGCCTCCTCACCTCATCTGCGAGCGCACGAAATCCTTGACGATCGTGACGATGCCCCGCGACAGAAGCTGGTCGAGCGCATCGCAGAACTGATCGACATTCTCCTCCGAGCAGATCAGCGGTGGCTCGAGGCGTATGACGTTGCGATTGTATTCGGTGAAGGCGACCAGCACGTCGTAATCGCGCAGGAGCAGCGCCCCGATGAAGCCGGAGAGCGAGCCCTTCAACTTGTCGTCGAGGATCGCCACCATGGGGCGGAGAGCGAGCGGCAGCGTGCGCGAAAAGTCCTGGAACTCCAGGCCCACCATGAGCCCCTGCCCGCGCACGTCCTTGACGATCGATGGATAGCGCGCCCGGATGTCCTTCAGGCGTGTCAGCAGGTATTCGCCGACCTCCGCCGAATTGCCGATCAGGTCGTCGTCGTAAAGGACATTGAGGCCTTCGATGGCCGTGATGCAGGCCTCGCCGATGCCGCCGAACGTGGCCTGGGCGTGGATCATCGCCGTCTTCGGCGAGCCGTAGGCCTTCATGTAGACGTCGCGCCTGGCGATCATCGCCCCGACGGCGGCCTTGCCGGCGCCGAGGGATTTCGCCAGCGCCGTCACGTCCGGCACGACGCCGTGATGCTCGAAGGCGTAGAACCTGCCGGTCCGGCCGTAGCCGCACTGGACCTCGTCGGCGACCCACAGGACATTGTGCTTGTCGCAAAGTGCCCTGACACCCTGCCAGTATTGCGTCGGCGCCATGTTGATGCCGCCGCCGCCCTGCACGGTCTCCAGCACGACGACGCCGATCTCCGGGTCCGAGCGCACGGCGTTGGTCAGCGCCTCCAAATCGCCGAACGGCACCTTGTAAGCGTTCCCGACGAGCTTGAACTCACCCTGATAAAGCGTTGAGTCGGTAAGAGAAAGGACGCCCTTGGTCTTGCCGTGAAAGGAATTCTCGGCGTGGACGATCTTGCAGTTCCCGCGGCCCGATGCGCGCTCGGCGACCTTGATGGCGGCCTCCATCGCTTCCGAGCCGGAGGAGCCGAGGAAAACCATGTCGAGCTCGCCCGGCGAGCAGGCGGCGATGTTCCTGGCCAGCGCGGAGGCGTATTGCGACAGAAAGGCGATGGCGATCTCGTGGCGCTTTTCGTCCTGGAAGCGCTGCCGCGCCGCGATGATGCGCGGATGGTTGTGGCCGAAGGCCAGCGAGCCGAAACCGCCGAAGAAGTCGAGAATCTTTCGACCGTTCTGGTCGATGTAGAACATTCCCTCGGCGGTCTCGATCTTCACCTTGTTGAAGCCGAGCAGCTTCATGAAGTGCAGCTGGCCGGGATTGATGTGGTCCTTGAAAAGGTCCGACATCGTCTGGATGTCGAGCGCCTTGGCCTCCTCGACGCTGAACATTTTCGGCTTGACCGGCCCGCGCCGCGAGGCTTCGAGGGATGGGGAACCGGTCTGGGGGCGATCGAGCATGGAGGAAGATCCTGTGGCGGCCATCGGCCTATTCGGCGGCGTGGCGGAAAGCGGCGGACCGCGGCGCATCGCCGTCGATCTTCGTGCGGTATTCCGAATAGGCCGCGATGAGCATGTCTTCGTCGCGGTGCTGCGGAACCCAACCGAGTTGCCGCTCGCCCTTGGTCACGTCGAGAACGCAGAGTTCGTCGGCGATCAGATACTGTTCTGGGTCCATCAGCGGCCTGTTGATCAGATCGAGCGCGTCGAGGGTGCGCTTGACCGCCCAGCCGGGCGTCGGCAGCAGGATCGACTTCGATCCGGCATGCCTGATGAGATCGCCGAGAAGCTTCCTCACCGGGGGCGGGTTGAGCGAGCCCAGATTGTAGGCCTCGTTCGGAACGCCCTTCTTCCAGGCAAGGCGCGCGGCCTCGGCGCAGTCGAAGACCGAGATGAACTGGTACGGGTTCTTGCCCGAGCCGATCATCGGCACCGGCAGGTTCATGTCGATCAGCCTGAACAGCTTGGCGAGGATGCCGAGACGGCCGGGGCCGATGATCAGGCGCGGACGGAACAGGGTGATGTCCATGCCCCTGGCGCGCCATTCGGCGGCGAGAACTTCCGTGTCCTGCTTGGACTGGCCGTACTCGCCGAGCGGCGCGACCGGATGCTCCTCGGTCATCGGGTGGGCGACGGTGTGGCCGTAGATCATGTCGGTGGTGAAGTGGACGAGCCGCATCGCCCCCTTCCCGGCCATCGCTTCCATGATGTTCTTCGTGCCGAAATAATTGACCGGATAGAAGAAGTCGTGGCGCTTGGCGCGCGGCATGATCGGCGACAGCATCTTGGCCGACAGATTGTAGACCATGTCCTGCGGCGCGATCTCCACGCTGCGGACGGCCTCGATGTCGGTCACGTCGATGTTCAGGTGGCGGCACCTGGAATAGTGCGGCAGCTCGCTTCTGGCGATGTCGGCGACGATCACGGTCTCGCCGTCGGCAAGCAGCTTCTGGGCAAGATGGCGGCCGACGAAACCGTCGCCGCCGAACAGGATATGCTTCATCGGGGAACCTCATGACGGGCAGGCGGCGTGAGATCGGCGATCCGGTCCTCGCCCTGAAGCTTGGAGCCCCCTTGCGCGATCAGGATCGTGCCGAGGCAGATGAAGGCGATCCCGCCGACGCGCAAGGCGTTCAGGTCTTCCTTGAAGAGCATCCAAGCCACGACCGCGACGATCACATAGGCCAGCGACAGGAACGGGTAGGCGAAGGACAGCTCGACTTTCGACAGGACGAAAAGATGCGAGGCCATCGAGATGACGAAAGTGCACAGCCCGAAGAAGATCCAGGGGCTGAAGACGATCTGCAGGATCTTCACGAGCGGGTTCACGCCGGCAAACGAGATCGGCGAGAGCTGCATCATGCCGTATTTCAGCATCAGCTGCGCCGCGGCGTTGGTGAACACCGTGAACAGGATGAAGGGAATGAACTTCGCCATCTTCTGTCTTTCGATCCGTTCGACTTGGCCCTCGCACCAGCGTCGGACACACCGGTCTTACGTGCGAGAGGTGTGATTGGCGTTAAAATTGACGCAATGATGGGAATGGCGTGGTCGCCAGCTTCCGCGTCGTGGTAAAATAAGTGCAAATGACCTTGCGGCAAAGGGTCGGTCGATAAATCCGCCTGTATTCGGATGGTTGTTCGCGCCGGCGTGACGCGGCATCGTCGGAACGCGGCACGGTTCTTGTTCGGCCGGCCTGCGTTACAGAAGTTGCAAGGCCGTGCGGCGCCAGAAGTCCGAAAGGATCGCCGGGTCGCGCAACGCCTCCAGCTCGCGCCAGCGCGGGAACCCGGCGGCAAAGGTCTCGGGCGACATGCGCGAATCCTTGTAGGGGTTCACCGCCCCGCCCGCCGCGACGGTGACCGCATCGAGTTCGGCGAGCAGTGCCATCGTCTTCGGTCCACGATGGGGAACGTCGAGGGTCAGCGTATACCCCTCGCGGGGAAAGCTCGTGAGACCGGGGCTCTCGGCTGGCCCGAACCGCTTCAAGACGGTCAGGAACGAGCCGTGCCTGTGGGCGATGGCACTTTCGAGCAGCGCGCGCACCGCCGCCTCGGCGCCCGCGACCGGCACGACGCTCTGATGCTGGTGAAGGCCGGCCGGACCATAAAGCCGGTTCCACCGCCCGACCCGGTCGAGCGGATAGAAGAACGCGTCGAACGGCACGATCGCCGTCGTCGTCCCAGCGGAGGCCTTGCGGAAATAGGCCTCGTTGAAGGCGCGCAGGGCGAGCCCGCCGAGGGGGCTGATCGGCGGCGTCAGCGGAACCGTGGCAAGCGGTTTGCGGGCGATGCCGGCAAGATCGCCCTCGGCGGCATGGTCGCCGCAGATCAGATGACCCCGCCCGAGCGACCGGCCGGTCCTGAGGCTATCGATCCAGGCGACGGCGTATTCGTGACGCTCGTCCGCCGCTTGCGCCAGCGCGAAATAGTCGGCAAGCCGATCGAAGCGCATCGTCGTCTGGACGATCGACAGCGACGGCACCTTCAGGAGACGGATCGTCGCCCTGCGGATCAGCCCGGTCAGGCCCATGCCGGAGATGGTCGCGGCGAAGAGCTCGGGATTGTCGCGCGGCGAACAGACAAGCCGGCCGCGGTCGGAGCGCTCGAGCTCGAGGGATTCGACCCACCGTCCGAAGGTCCCGCGCCGATGGTGGTTCTTGCCGTGGATGTCGTTGGCGATCGCGCCGCCGAGGGTGACGAACTGTGTCCCCGGTGAGACCGGCAGGAACCAGCCGGCCGACGCCACATGCCGTGTGATCTCCGACAACAAGACCCCGGCGTCGGCCGTCAGCGTCCCGTCGATCGGATCGAAGGCATGGATGCACGCGCCGTCGCGACTGTCGATCAGGAAGCCTTGATCGTTGTGGCAGCTGTCGCCGTAGGAGCGGCCGTTGCCGAATGGCAGGAAAAAATGCCCGGCTCCCACAGCCTCGGTCCCCGTCCCGGTCCCCATTGCCCTGCCGGAAGCGGGATCACCGAGCCAGGCCGCGGCGGAGAGCGCGCGGCGATCGGCTCGCCGGCGGCCGCCCCAGCTCTGGAACGGGCGTTCAGACATAGGCCGCGATCATGAACATGACGGCGCCGATCGCGATCATCAGTTGGCTGCGCCAGTCGTTGAGGATGAACAACACCGGATCGTCGTGCATCTGGTTGCGGCGGGCGAGAATCCAGATGCGCACGATGATGTAGAGCACCAGCGGGCAGAGCGGCCAGACGAAATAGGGTTCGCTGTAATTCTGCTTGACCTCGGCGCTGTCGATATAGAGCGCCAGAACCATGACCGACGCGAAGCCCGAGGCCATGCCGGCCTGGGCCAGCGTTTCGAGATCGCCGTCGACATAGCCGCGACCGGTCGTCGAACGGTCGGCTCCCTCGCCGAAATCCTGCAGTTCGGTGTAGCGCTTCACCAGCGCCAGCGACAGGAAGAAGAACATCGCGAACGCCAGCAGCCAGAACGAGGCATCGACGGCGGTCGCCTCGGAACCGGCGATGATGCGGAAGCTGTAGAGCGCGGCCAGCGTCATGACGTCGACGAGCAGCATGCGCTTCAGGACGAAGCTGTAAGCGGTCGTCGTGACCATGTAGCCGCACATCACCACGAAGAAGCCGAAGGGCAGGACCGTCGAGATTGCCACGGACACCGCCAGCAGGCCCGCCGCCATCGCAAGGCCGGTCGGGATCGACAGGGTGCCGCTGGCGAAGGGCCGGTTGCGCTTGGTCTTGTGGCGACGGTCGGCGGTGAGGTCGAGGAGGTCGTTGATCAGATAGACCGCCGACGCGGCGAAGGAAAAGCTGACGAAGGCCAGCATCGCCCCGGCGACCAGTGTCAGATCGAAGAATTCATGGTTGAGCGCCAGCGGCACGAAGATCAGGACGTTCTTCATCCACTGATGGGGGCGCAGCGCCTTCAGCGCCGGCCGCCACTTGCCGCCCTCGTCGTCCATCCGTTCCGAGCCGGTGCGGGCCTGCCAGCGCGCGGCCATCCGGTCGGGCGAAACGACCGTGGCGAGTTCGGCGTGCTCGAGCAGGCAGAGGTCCTCGCGCGAATTGCCGTAATAGTCGAACCCCGCCCCGCCGGTCTCGGCGCGAATGCGCTCGAGCTTGCGCTCGGCGGTGAGATTCACCTCATCGCAGGAGGCCATCACGTCGTCGAAGAGACCGAGATGGTCGGCCACGGCATGGGCAAGCTTCGCGTTGGCGCCGGTCGCGAGCACGATCCGGCGCCCGTCGGACTTGGCCCTGGTCAACGCCTCGACGACGCATCGGCGATAGGGCAGCGTCGACGCATCGAAATCGCAGGCCTCGGCAAGCTCGGCCTTCAGCCGCGCCTTGCCGGCCAGCGCCCAGCCGGGCACCTTCAGAAGTTGCAGGGGATTTTGACGCGCAGTGAGAAACAACGTTTCCCACAAAAGGTCGCTGCGGATCAGCGTGCCGTCGAGATCGACGAAGATCGTGGTCTCGGCCTGGACGGACAGGGTATCCAACACACGGCCCTCCTCGGCGCTCGACTGCTGCATCGGTCGGTTGCCATCCTGGCGGGAAAGCCGTTGCCCGCGGGTGAATCCTTCAAGCCTCTTATACCTTCAACCGCAGACTAAAGGCCATCATAATGAACGACGGGTAAACTCGCGCGTGTGGTTTGCTTCGATTTGCCTGTTTGAAACGTCAAATCCCGCGATAGGCCGCGATGAACGCCGGCGCGGCTTGCGCGACGGCGGCGAGCGAATAGCCGCCCTCCTGGATGATCGCCGCCGGGAGCGCCAGTTGCGAGAGCCGCTCGCCGACACGCCGATAGGCATCGGTCGATACGTCGAGCTTCGACAGCGGATCGTCGCGATGGGCGTCCCAGCCGGCCGAGATGACGAGTGCCTCGGCGCCGAAAGACGTCGCCGCCTCGGCCAGACGATCGACCGCCGCGACGAAGACATCGTCGCCGGAGCCCGGCGCCAGCGGCAGATTCAGGTTGAACCCCTCCCCCGCCGCTTCCCCGCGCTCGTCGGCATAACCGAAGAAATGCGGATAGTAATTCACCGGATCGGTGTGGGTGGAGCCGAAAAACACGTCGTCGCGCTCGTAGAAGATCGCCTGGGTTCCGTCGCCATGGTGGGTGTCGAAGTCGAGGATCGCGACCCTGGCGAAGCGCGCGCGCAGGATTTCGGCGGCGATGGCGGCGTTGTTGAAGTAGCAAAAGCCGCTTGCCCGGTCCCGGTAGGCGTGATGGCCGGGCGGGCGGCAGAGCGCGAAGGCTGCGGGCGCACGAGCGCTGGCATCCAGCGTATCCACGACATCCAATATCGCCTGCGCCACAGCGGCCGCGCTCATCGCCGAGGCCTTGGCGGCGGCGAAGGTGCCGGCCATCATCGCGCAGGCCAGATCGCCCATATACCAGCCGGTCTGGCCGAGTATCCCCTGAACCCTGGGCGCCGGTCGGGCCCCGAGATGGCCCGCACCCGAAAAATACGGATGGACGTTCGGCAGCACTTCCGGCCCTGCGTTCGGCAACTCTTTGAAGCGGGTATAGGCGGTCTTCAGGAAGTCGACATAGTGACCGGCATGGACGGCGCGGATCGGCGCCTCGTCGTCGATGCCCGGAGCCTCGGCGTCGAGGCCGAGTTCGGCGAGCGAGGCCAGCAACGTCTCGCCGCGCTCGGGGTTTTCGAGCGGTCGCACCAGCCGGCCATGGACGCCGTATTGTGTCGGCTTGTGGCTGAGCTGCTCGGGGCTGAAGAAGAGACGCACCGTACCACTCCCGGTTCCACGCTTCGAGATCGCCGGACCGGGCCGCGCATCACGCGGCCCGGTCCGCTCCCATGTCGTGCCTCAGATCGCCGCCGCGACCGCCCTGCCGCAGGCTTCGGTGCTCGCCGAGCCGCCGAGATCGCCGGTCCGGGTCGAGGGATCGGCGAGCGTCTTTTCGATCGCCGCAACGATCGCCGCGCCCGCATCGGGGTGGCCGAAATGGTCGAGCATCATCGCCCCGGCCCAGATCTGGCCGATCGGGTTGGCGATTCCCTTGCCGGCGATGTCTGGCGCCGAGCCGTGCACCGGCTCGAAGAGCGAGGGAAACTTGCCCTCCGGGTTGATGTTGCCCGACGGGGCTATGCCGATCGTGCCGGTGCAGGCAGGGCCCAGATCCGAGAGGATGTCGCCGAAGAGATTGGACGCCACGACCACGTCGAAGCGATCCGGGTTCAGCACGAAATGCGCCGTCAGAATGTCGATATGGTACTTGTCCGTCGCGATGTCGGGATAGGACTTCTTCATCTCGGCGAAGCGCTCGTCCCAGTAGGGCATGGTGATCGAGATGCCGTTGGACTTCGTCGCCGATGTCAGTTTCTTCCGATCGCGCTTCATGGCGAACTCGAAGGCGTATTTCAAAATCCGGTCGACGCCGACGCGGCTCATCACCGTTTCCTGGATGACGATCTCGCGTTCGGTGCCATCATACATGCGCCCGCCGATCGCCGAATATTCGCCCTCGGTGTTCTCGCGCACGATGTAGAAGTCGATGTCGCCGGGCTCGCGGCCCGCGAGCGGCGATTTCACGCCCGGCATCAGCCTGGCGGGGCGCAGATTGACATACTGGTCGAACTCGCGGCGGAAGAGCAGCAGCGAGCCCCAGAGCGAGATGTGATCGGGCACCGTGTCCGGCCAGCCGACCGCGCCGAAGAAGATCGCGTCATGCCCGCCGATCTGCGCCTTCCAGTCGTCCGGCATCATCTTGCCGTGCCGGGCGTAGTAATCGCAGCTGGCGAAATCGAAATGGTCGAAGGTGAAGTCGATCCCGAATTTAGCGCCCGCCGCCTCCAGCGCCCTCAGCCCCTCCGGCATCACCTCGATGCCGATGCCGTCGCCGGCGATCACGGCGATGCGATAGGATGACTTGGCCATGTGGAACTCCTCTCGAGCGAAGGCAAAACTCGTTGTATCCCGGTTTGTGGCGGATCATCCCGGCCGATGCAATTCGTTTGCGCGCCGGTTGCGCCCTGGCGATGGATCGCGGACACTTGCCGGAAGTGATTCCCGGAGACTTTCCATGCCCCAGCCGATGAGCCGGCCGATCCCGCCGGACGACGGCGCGCCGCCGCATCAGGACGACCCGTTCGAAGGCTACGATCCCGGCCCGGGCCACGATCCGGCCGATTTCGATCCGTCGCTTTATGCCGACAGGCCGCACGACGCGGGAGCAAATTCTGGCGAGCCTGCCGCCAACGACCGCGCCTTCGCGCCGACTGCTCGCGAGCCCGAGACCGCAAGCTGGGTCGGGCGCACGCCCCTCGACGTCTTACGCGACGTCTTCGGCCACATGGCCTTTCGCGGCGAACAGGCGGCGGTCATCGACCAGATCGTTTCGGGCGGCGACGCCGTGGTGCTGTTTCCGACCGGCGCCGGCAAATCCATGTGCTACCAGATCCCGGCCCTCTGCCGGCCGGGCGTCGGCATCATCGTCTCGCCGCTGATCGCCCTGATGCGCGATCAGGTGGAGGCGCTGCGCCAGGCGGGGGTCAATGCGGCCTCGATGAACTCGTCCATGGACGAGGCTTCGCGCGAAGTGGTCTATCGCGATCTCGTCGCCGGCCGGCTCGACCTTCTTTACGTCACGCCCGAGCGCCTTTCGGGAGAAGGATTCCGTCGAACCCTGTCGCGCCTGAAGATCGCGCTCTTCGCCATCGACGAGGCCCATTGCGTCAGCCAGTGGGGCCACGATTTCCGCCCCGAATACCGCAGCCTCGAAACCTTGGCCGACGCTTTCCCCGGTGTGCCGCGCATCGCGCTGACGGCCACCGCGGACCCGACGACGCGCGCCGACATCATCGAGCGCCTGGGCCTTGCCCATGCGCCGGTCTTCGCCACGAGCTTCGACCGCCCGAACATCCGCTACGCCATCGTCGAGCGCGACAATCCCAGGAAGCAGCTCCTGGCCTTTCTCGAAGACCACAAGGGCTCGAGCGGCATCGTCTACTGCCTGTCGCGGCGCAAGGTCGAGGAGACAGCCGCTTGGCTGACCAAGAGCGGCGTCACCGCCCTGCCCTATCATGCCGGCATGCCGGCCGAGACCAAGGCCAGGCACCAGGACGCCTTCCTGAAGGACGAGGACGTCTGTCTCGTCGCGACCGTGGCCTTTGGCATGGGCATCGACAAGCCGGACGTGCGCTTCGTCGCCCATCTCGACCTGCCGTCCTCGGTCGAGGCCTATTATCAGGAGACCGGCCGCGCCGGCCGCGACGGCGCGCCCTCCGACGCCTGGATGGCCTATGGCATGCAGGACATGGTGCAGCGCCGGCGGATGATCGACCAGGGCGGGGCCGACGAGGCGATCAAGCGGGTCGAGCGGGCCAAGCTCGAGGCGCTGCTCGCCATCTGCGAAACCGCAGACTGCCGACGCGCGGCGATCCTGCGCCATTTCGGCGAGGCACATCCGGGAGGTTGCGGCAATTGCGACACCTGCCTGTCGCCGGTCGAGACCTGGGACGGCACCGACGCCGCGGTCAAGTTCATGGCCGCCGTCTACCGCACCGGCGAGCGCTTCGGCGCCGGTCACGTCATCGACGTCCTCACCGGCAAGGCCACCGACAAGGTGACGGGCGCCGGCCACGAGAAGCTGCCGGTCTTCGGTGCCGGAGGCGACATCGACGCCCACACCTGGCAGTCGGTCGCACGTCAGCTCACCGCCGCGGGCTTCCTCTTCGTCGATCACGATTCCTACGGCGTCCTGAAACTCGATCCGACCGCACGCGAGGTGTTTCGCGGCGAGCAGCACGTCACGCTCCGCAAGGACCGCGCCCGCACCAAGACACGCTTCCAGCGCGTCGGTGCCAGGACCGAAGGACTGTCGACCGGCGAAACCGACCTCTTCGAAGCCTTGCGGAAAGAACGCAGCCGGCTTGCCAAGGAACAACAGCTACCGGCCTATATGGTGTTTTCCGACGCGACGCTTCGCGCGATGGTCGAGCGCCATCCGCGCACCCGCGACGATCTCCATGCCGTTCCGGGCGTCGGCCTGGCCAAGCTCGATCGCTACGGCGACGTCTTCCTTGCCGTGCTGAAACACACGGCCGACGGCAATTAGAGCATATCCATGCAGCCGAGCTTCGATCCCACATTGACGAACGCCGCGACGAACGCCGCGGCCGCGCTGCTGGAATGGTATCGCACGGCCGGCGTCACCGCCTTTCTTTCGGAGGCGCCGCGGGACCGCTTCGCCGAGACGCAGGCCGAAAAGGACTCGCGCGCCGCCCGGCGCGGCATGGGCCGTGCGAGCGAGGCACGGACCGACGGCGGCGAAGCCGACACGGCGCCCGGCCGGCCGCTGCCGTCGCGCTCGAACAGTGCCGGGGTCGAACCGCATCCTCCGTCTGCCCTGCCGCGCGCGGCGGTGCCCGACGAAATCGCCATCGCCGATGCCCGCGAACACGCCCGCTCCGCGACGACGCTCGCCGAGCTTCAAGCTGCGATCGAAAGCTTCGAGGGCTGCAATCTGAAGGTCTCGGCCCGCTCCACGGTGTTCGGTGAGGGCAGCGGGACGGCCGCGCTGATGCTGGTCGGCGATCCGCCGGGTCGCGACGAGGACACGGCCGGGGCGCCCTTCGTCGGCAGCCAGGGCCAGTTGCTCACCCGCATGCTTGACGCCATCGGGTTGGAGCGCGACGCGGTGCGCAGCACCCACATCCTGCCCTGGCGCCCGCCGGGAAACCGCTCGCCGACCCTGCCCGAGATGCAGATCTGCCTGCCCTTCGTCCAGCGCCATATCGAGCTGGTGGCGCCACGCATCCTCGTCTGTTTCGGCTCCACGGCGCGCACCCTGCTCGACACGAAGGACCCGATCACGTCGGCGCGCGGCCAATGGACCAGCTACATCTTCGGACTCGGCGACGGCCAGACGATCGACGCAATGGCGATGCTCTCACCGTCCTATCTGTTGAAGCAGCAGGCTCAAAAAAGGTTCGCGTGGCAGGATCTCCTGGCGGTGAAGGCCCGCCTCGACGAGGGCAAGTCAGGCGCCGGCTGAAGGCGCCAAACGACTGTTCGAAAAACGGCCTTTGAAGTTCGCATTCGGGTCTCGCCAAATCATGCCGAAAAGATTAGCTGTCCGCCCATAAACAAGGCAGACGATCCGGCCGCACGGGAGGGCGACGGGATCGACTTGACGATCCGAAAGCCGCCCGCCATGCCGATGCCCACCCAGATCCTGCCCATCGTCGCGCTTTTGAGCTCGACGTTCTTCCTGATGGCCGGCAATGGCCTCATCGGCATTTTATTGCCGGTCCGCGGTTCGATCGAAGGCTGGTCGAGCTACCAGATCGGCGCGCTCGGCACGGCCTATGCCATCGCCTTCACCGCCGGATGCGTGGTCATGCCGATGCTGGTGCGCAGCGCCGGCCATGTGCGCACCTTCTCCAGTCTCGCCGCCGCGCTCGCCATCTCCGCGCTGCTGTGCGGTATCGCGGTCGATCCCTATGCCTGGTTGCTGTTCCGGGCGCTCGGCGGCTTTGCGACGGCGGGCACCTACATGGTCATCGAAAGCTGGCTCAACGAGCGCGTCACCAACGAAAGCCGCGGCCAGATCTTCTCGCTCTACATGGTCGTCACCATGGCGGCGATGATGGGCGGGCAATACGTCATGCCGCTGTCGCGGCCCGAACTGACCATCCCGTTCATGCTCTGCGCGATCCTCTTCGCCCTGGCCGTCATCCCGACCGCCCTGTCGCGGGCCCCGTCGCCGAAGCCGCTGACGACGGTGAAGATCGACCTGCCGATGATCTTCAGGAATTCGCCGGTCGCGGCGGTCGGCGTGCTGCTCGCCGGCGTTCTGTCCGGCTCGTGGAACAACATGGCGCCGGTCTTCGGCCAGAAGGTCGGGATGTCGACCGCCGAGATCGCGACGCTGCTGGTGGCGGCGATGGCCGGCGGCATCGTCTTCCAGGTGCCGCTCGGCCGGGCCTCCGACCGCACCGACCGGCGCTACGTCATGACGGTCGCCGGCCTGATCGGCTTCGCGGCGGCGGTCGCGGCCGTCTACATGTCCGAGTATGGTGTCGGCTCGCTCTCCTATTTCGCCGTCGCCTTCGTCCTCGGCGGGATCGTCTATCCCACCTATTCGCTCGCCGTCGCCCACGCCAACGACTACGCGGCCGACGCCGACTTCGTGAAGATATCGAGCGGCATGCTGATCCTCTACGGCGCGGGGACCATGGTCGGGCCGATCTACGCCGCGTTCCTGATGGAAACCTTCGGTCCGCAGGGAATATTCCAGGCGCTCGGCACGGCGTCGGTGCTGTATGGCGGCTACGCCTTCTACCGGACCTATCGCCGCCAGGCGGTTCCGGTCGACCAGCGCGGTGACTTCCAGACAGTGCCGCTGGCCCGCACCCAGACGCTGGCGAGCTTCCACCTCGACCCGCGCGCCGAGGCGGCCAACGTCTCCGAGGGGCTCGGCACCTATCACGACGTCGAGGGCGTGACCGTCGGCAAGTAGAGCCTGCGGACCGTCGAGTGAACAAACGAAAGCGGACGGCCTGCCGGGACCGCCCGTTTCGCCGAATCCGTTGAAGCGGGACGACATTCGATGACATCGAATAACCGCTTCAACGCTTGGTTTTGTCACATGATGAGAAAGGCGGAAAACCGGTTCCCGCCATCCCTCATCATGCCAGCGGTCGTTCAGGACTTTCCGGTCAAGCGATCTTGCCGCCGCCCTGCCTGGTGATCGCGACGACCGAAGGCCGCACGGGCATGGCGTCGTCGAAGTCCGGCCATCGGGTCGACGGGTCCTCGTAATAGGAGGGGCGGCCGAAGCCTTCCCAATCCTCGCCCCCGTCACCGGGATGCTGTACCGCCACGAAGAACGTTGCCAGGTCCGGCGTCGGCTGCGGTCCGCACATTTCGGCGCCCACCGGCACCCGGTAGAACAGCTTGGAGGTTCCGCGCGCGGCGCCTTCCGTGTCCATCGCCCACAAGCCGTCGGTGCGGCCCGTCTTGTCCGGCGAATTTCCGTCGGTCGAGACCCAGAGCCGGCCGTCGCTGTCGACTGCGCAATTGTCCGGCATGCCGAACCAGCCGTTTTCGGTGGTCGCCGTCGAGAAAGTCGCCCCGACCTCCGCGATCGACGGATCGCCGCATTTGACGAGAATTTCCCACTTGCCGGTCGTCGCCGCGAAGTCGCCGCCGTCTTCGGCGATCTCGACGATGTGACCGAAGGCGTTATCGACGCGTGGATTGGCGGCGTTCGCCTCTTCGCGCTTCGTGTTGTTGGTCAGCATGACGTAGACCTTGCCGTTGGACCCGTTCGGCTGGATGTCCTCGGGCCGGTCCATCGGCGTCGCTTCAAGGAGATCGGCGGCCTTGCGCGTCTCGATCAGAACGTCGGCCTGGCTCTCGAAGCCGTTCTCGACCGTCAGCGGCCCCTGGCCGTGGACGAGCGGCATCCACTCGAGGGTACCGTTGTCGTCGAACTTTGCGGCATAGAGCGTGCCGTCGTCCAGAAGGTCCATGTTCGCGAGGCGGTCGCCCGGATCGTATTTGCCGGCGGTCACGAACTTGTAGACATAGTCGAAGCGCTCGTCGTCCCCGAGATAGAAGACGACCCGGCCGTCGGGTGCGACGATGGATTCGGCGCCCTCGTGCTTGAAGCGACCGAGGGCGGTGCGCTTCTTCGGGGTGGAGTTCGGGTCCTCGACATCGACCTCAACGACCCAGCCGAAACGATTCGCCTCGTTCGGCTCCTTCGAAAGGTCGAAGCGCTCGTGGAACTTGCCCCATTCATAGGAACCATCGGGCACGCCGTAGCGCTTGTAGTTGGCCGCCTCGCGATGGCCCTCCGGCAGCTCGCCCATGAAATAGCCGTGGAAGTTTTCCTCGGCCATGACGTAGGTGCCCCACGGGGTCACGCCGCCGGCGCAGTTGTTGACCGTGCCAAGGACCTTGGTCCCGCTGGCGTCGGCACCTGTCTTCAATCGTTCGTGACCGGCCGCGGGTCCGGACATCTTCATGTCCGTCTTGGACGTGATGCGGCGGTTGTTGGCACCGCCGCGCACAACCTGCCACTTGCCGCCCTCCTTGCGGATTTCGACGATGGTGCCGCCATGCGCGGCCATCTCGATGTCGACACGCTTCAGGTCGGCCGGAGCGATCGTGATCTCGCCCGTTCCGCCGGGCGTCAGTTCGTCGTCCGCCGGCGTCACGATTCCCGGAAACATCAGATGCTCGTTGGTGTATTCGTGATTGACGACGAGGTAGCCGTGTTCGGACGAGCCGTCGATCGGGATGTAACCCACGAAATCGTTATTGTATCCGAACTGCTTTTCCTGCGCTTCGGGCGTCTGGTTGCCCGGATCGAAGTCGGGAGCATCGGCAAGGATCGGATCGCCCCAACGCAGCAGCACGTCCGCGTCATAGCCCTCGGCCACATGGTGGTTCGCATCGACGCCTGCGGTGATTTCCTTGAAGTCGAAGGCCGTCACACCGTTCTGCGCCCTTGCCTCGCCGACCGCCATCATCGCCATCGGCGATACGGTTGCGGCGATCGCCGTCGCCGCCAGCGATCCTTGCAGAAATGCGCGGCGCGAGAATCGCCTGGTGATGATCTCGCCCATCGTCGGGCTGGACGTCAGATTGCGGCCGGGACCGTCGGCCGCTTCCAGGCGGCTGGTCCTGAAGTGAGCCTGCTGCGTGATGCGTTCGTTCATTTCGAGCCTTGCCCTTTCTCGCCGCCATGGGGTGACGGGCGCTCCAATCTGGAACGCTTCCAGGCATCGATTAACGCTTGCCGATTACAGGCCGATGACGAAGGAACCGGCGTTGCGCCTTCGAGACGGTCGGCGCGTCGCGCTCAGCCGCCCGGCGCCGTCACCCGCCGGGCCTTGCTCCTTTCGAGGCCCAAAGCGTGCTCGCGCCAGATGATGAAGATGCCGGCCGAGATGACGATCGCGGCGCCGAGAAGCGTCGTCCAGCTCGCCTCCTCGCCGAAGGCGAAATAGCCGATGGCGACGGCGAGGATCAACGAGGTGTATTCGAAGGGCGCGATGGTCGAGGTGTCGGCGTAGCGGTACGAGGCGGTCAGAAGCAACTGCCCGACCCCGCCACAGAGCCCGGCGAGCACCAGCAGGGCCACCTGCCCGGCGCTTGGAACCACCCAGCCGAAGACGATCGACAGCAAGGCGATGACCGATGAGGTCAGCGAGAAATAGACGACGATCGTCGCGGTCTTCTCGGTGCGCACCAGCCGCCGGATCTGGATCATCGCGACCGCGGCAATGGCGGCGGAGATCAGCGCCGCGCCGATACCGATCGCCTGGCCGCTCTCCATCGCTTCGCCGCCGAGCGTGAGCTTCGGCAGGGTCACGACCGTGATCCCGGCCAGTCCGATCAGGACGGCCGTCCAACGGTAGAGCCGCACGATCTCCTTGAGGAAGACCGCGGCGAAGACCACCGTCAGAAGCGGCGCCCCGTAGGAGATGGTGATCCATTCGGGATAGGGCAGCCGTGTCAGGGCGAAGAAGCCGAGGCCCATCGAGGTGACGCCGATCAGGCCGCGGAACATGTGGCCCTTCAGATCATCGGTTTTCAGCGCGGTGCGCAGTTCGCCCAGCCAGCCCAGATAGATCACGACCGGGATCAGCGCGAAGAACGAGCGGAAGAAGACGATCTGCCCGGCCGGAATGTCCTCGCCGCCGAACTTGATCGAGGTCTGCATGCCGACGAAGATGACGACGGAGATGCATTTGAGCGCGATGCCGAGCATCGGATTCGGCGCGCCTCCCGGCGCCGTCAGCCTGTCCATCGGTCCCCGCTTTCGTCATTCGTGTGGCCATGACCGTCGGGGTGCGACGGAGGCGACCGGGTCGTCCGGTCTAAGGCCAGTTCTGCCTGTCATCGACGGGCGTTTCAATCGAATGCGAGGCCGGTCCCCACTGGCCCCGCATTCGAAGTGCTATCCCGTTTTCGCCGCCTGCCTACTTCGCCGCCTGGATCGCGTCCCAAACGCGCTGCGGCGTCGCCGGCATGTCGATATGGGTCACGCCCACCGGACGCAGCGCATCGACGACGGCGTTCATCACCGCTGGCGCCGCGCCGACCGTGCCCGCCTCGCCCGCGCCCTTGATACCCAGCGCGTTGTGCTTCGACGGCACGTTGCGGGTCTTGAAGTCGAAGAACGGCAGGTCCCAGGCGCGCGGCATGGCGTAGTCCATGAAGCTCGCCGTCACCAGTTGGCCATCGGCGTCGTAGACGGCATTCTCGATCAGCGCCTGGCCGATGCCCTGCGCAATGCCGCCATGCACCTGGCCGAGCAGCAGCACCGGGTTCACCGTCACGCCGAAATCGTCGACGACCGTGTAGGCGACGATCTCGCTGGTACCGGTCTGAGGATCGATCTCGATCTCGCAGATGTGGGTGCCGTTCGGAAAGGTCGGCTGCTCCTGCTTGAATTCGCCCTCGGCCTTGAGATCCGCGTCAGATTTCGCTACCGCCGCGAGCGCCGCGAAATCGATCGAGCGGTCGGTTCCGACGATGCGGGCCGTGCCGCCGTCGAGCTCGATGTCGGCGACCGAGGCCTCCAGCTCGTCGGCCGCGAGCTTTTTCAGTTTCTCGGCCAGCGCCTGGCTCGCCCGCCGCACCGAGACGGCGCCGAGCGGGATCGAGCGCGAACCACCGGTGCCGCCGCCCTGGGCGAGATCGTCGGTGTCGCCCTGCTTCACGTCGATGAGGTCGTAGTCGAGCTTCAGCGCTTCGCCGATGAACTGGGCGTAGGCGGTCGCGTGCCCCTGCCCGTTGGTCTGCGTGCCGATCTTCAATTCGATCCGGCCGTCGGGCTTGAGCTCGACGAACGCCGGCTCGGAGCCTGGAAAAGCGCAGGCCTCGATATAGGTCGAGACGCCGATGCCCCGCAGCAGCCCCTTGGCCGTCGAGGCTTCGCGCCGCTCCTCGAAGGTGGCGTATTTCGCCCGGCGCAAGGCCTCGTCGAGATGGCCGGCGAACTCGCCGGTGTCGTAGAGGCGGCCCATCTGCGTCTCGTAGGGCAGTTGCTCGGGCTTGATGAAGTTCTTCTTGCGCAATTCGATGCGGTCGATGCCCAGATCGGCGGCGCATTGGTCGACCAGTCGCTCGACCATGTAGGCCGCCTCGGGCCGTCCCGCGCCGCGATAGGCGTCGGTCGGCACGGTGTGCGAGTAGCGCAGGAAGCAATCGACGTCGATCGTCGCGATATCGTAGAGCCCGGTCGTCATCGACAGGCCGCCCCACGGAATATAGGGACCGAACTGCGACATGTAGGCGCCCATGTTGGCGTGCAGTTCGACACGCATCGCCAGGAACCTGCCGTCGCCGTCCATCGCCATCGCCGCCTTGACGATGTTGTCGCGGCCATGGCTGTCGGACACGAAATGCTCGGTGCGGCTGGCGGTGTATTTGACCGGCGTGCCGAGCGCCCTGGCCGCCGCCAGCACCAGCGCGTGCTCGCGGTAGATGAAGGCCTTGGTGCCGAAGCCGCCGCCGACGTCCCGCGTGATCACCCGAAGCTTCGACGGCTCGATCTTCATGACCTTGGCCGCGAGATTGTCGCGCATGCCGTGGACGCCCTGGCTGCCGGTGGTCAGCGTGTAGCGGTCGTCGTCCCTAGAATATTCGCCGATGGAGGAACGGACCTCCATGTAGTTGCAGACGAGCCGGTTCTGGACCAGCTCCACCGCGGTCACATGAGTCGCCTCGTCGAAGATTTTCGCCGTCGCTTGCCTGTCGCCGGCATGCATGTGGCCGGCGATGTTGTCGGCCTTGTCGTCCCAGACACGCGTGTCGGACCCCGCTACCGCGGCAGCGAGATCGGCGACAACCGCCAGCGGCATGTAGTCGACCTCAATCATCTCGGCCGCATCCGCCGCCTGCGCGGCCGTTTCGGCGACGATGAAGGCGACCCCGTCGCCGACATGGCGCACGGTGTCTTCGCACAGCACCGGGGCGTTCTTCATGACCAGTTTCGAGCCATCCGCCTGCTCGGGCGAGGCCAGGCACGGCACGTCGCCGAGATGGGCGATGTCGGCATGGGTCATCACCAGCTTGACGCCGGGCGCCGAGTGGGCCGTCTCCAGATCGCCGATGGTGAAGGTCGCATGGGCGTGCGGCGAGCGCAGAACCACGCCGTGGAGAAGGCTCGCGCTGGTGTCGTCGTCGGTGTAGCGCCCGGCGCCGCGGATGAAGGCGTCGTCCTCCTTGCGCAGGGCCGACGCACCGAGACCGAATTTCGGGGTCATGACGTTCATGGTGAGGATCTCCTCCAGAGCGGGGGAAGCCGGTTCGGCAAACGGCCGGCTTGGCCTTCCCGCCTGGCCGGACATGGCCCGGCGCAGCGGGAATGGAAGGCTTCTATGCTTCACTTACGGTCTCGCCGCGCAAACGTCGAGGGCCCGGTTGTCGCTCAGGGCGCCGGCGGGGCGATTTCCCGGTTCCGGCTGGCAATCGGGCGCCCTTCTGCTACCTCATGCGACAACACGAAGAGGACCTTTTCCATGCTGCGCACCGACGACGGACAGACCATCAAGCTCTCGCAATATCGTCCGACCGATTTCGTCCTGCATTCGGTGGCGATGACCATCAGGCTGTTCGAAGGACGTGCCGAGATCGAAACCCGGCTGCAGCTCGAGCGTCGCGACGGCACCGAAGCCGACGCACCGCTCGTGCTCGACGGCGACGAGCTGACGCTGACCGGCCTTGTCGAGCAAGGCCACGCCGTTTCGCCCGACCGTTACGAGGCGACGCCCGACCGTCTGATCGTCCGCGGCCTGCCCGGCAGCGGCCGTTTCGTCCTCGACGTGGCGACGACCATCGTGCCGGAGGAAAACACCAAGCTGATGGGGCTCTACCGCTCCAACGGCATCTGGTGCACCCAGTGCGAAGCCGAGGGCTTCCGCCGCATCACCTATTTCCTCGACCGGCCCGACGTTCTGGCGCCCTATACGGTGCGCATCGAGGCGGACGAGGCGGCGGCGCCCATCCTGTTGTCCAACGGCAATCCCAAGGAGATCGGCGATCTGGGTGGCGGCCGGCATTTCGCCGTCTGGGACGACCCGTTCAACAAGCCATCCTATCTCTTCGCCATGGTCGCCGGGGACCTCGACCAGATCCACGAGGACTTCACCACCGCGAGCGGCAAACAGGTCGATCTCGGCATCTACACCGAGAAAGGCCGCTCGACCCAGGCAAGCTACGCCATGGACGCACTGAAGCGCTCGATGGTCTGGGACGAGAAGCGCTTCGGCCGCGAATACGACCTCGACGTCTTCAACATCGTCGCCATCGCCGATTTCAACATGGGCGCGATGGAGAACAAGGGCCTCAACGTCTTCAACCACAAATACGTGCTGCTCGACCCCGACACCGCGACCGACGCCGATTATGCCGGCGTCGAGACGGTGATCGCCCACGAATATTTCCACAACTGGACCGGCAACCGCATCACCTGCCGCGAATGGTTCCAGCTCTGCCTGAAGGAAGGCCTCACCGTCTTCCGCGACCAGGAGTTCTCGGCCGACGAGCGCGAGCCGACGGTCCAGCGCATCGGCGCGGTGCGCACCCTCAAGGCGCATCAGTTTCCCGAGGATCAGGGCCCGTTGCAGCATCCGGTGCGGCCGACCGAATATCGCGAGATCTCGAATTTCTACACGGCGACCGTCTACAACAAGGGTGCCGAACTGGTCCGCATGATCCAGACGATCGTCGGCCGCAACGGCTTTCGCAAAGGCATGGATCTGTATTTCGAGCGTCATGACGGCGAGGCCGCGACCATCGAGGACTACGTCAAGTGCTTCGAGGACGCGAACGGCGCTGACCTTGCCGACTTCGCCCGTTGGTACGATCAGGCGGGCACGCCGACGCTGAAGATCACCGAAGCCTATGACGCCGAGAACGGCCGCCTGACCGTCGGCCTCGCCCAGTCGCTGGAGCAAGGCGCGGCCGGCACGCCGACCCGGCCGGTCCACATCCCGGTCCGCTTTGGCCTCGTCGGAAAGAACGGTCACGACATCGACGCGTCGCCGGCTCGGGGTTCGATGGGCAGCGGTGCGGAGGTCGAGGGCGACGTCATCCATCTGACCGAGGCAGAGGAGACCGTCGTCTTCGAGGGTCTCGGAGAGCGCCCCTATCTGTCGGTGCTGCGCGACTTTTCGGCGCCGGTGAACCTCGATTTCGACCAGAGCGAAGCCGACCGGCTGGTACTGGCGCGGCTCGACCCGAACCATTTCAACCGCTGGCGGGCATTGAACGATCTCATCGGCAATGCGCTCGTCGCTTCCTCGCGGCGCTCGAGCGGTACGCCGCGGCCGCTTTCGCCCGAACTGGTCGACGCAGTGCTCGGCTCGGCCGGCGACGACAGCCTCGATCCGGCGTTCCGTGCCCAGGCGCTGGCCCTGCCCGGCGAGGTCGAAATCGCCCGTCTGGTGGGCACCGACGTCGATCCCGAGCGCATCCATGCCGTATCGGAAGCGGCGAAGACGGCCATCGGCACACGCGGCCGGGCCAGCTTCGAGACGCTGCTGGCGATCACCGATCCCAGGACCGCCTTTTCGCCCGACGCGGAGAGCGTCGGCCGACGGGCACTTGCCAATGCCGCCCTCGGCTATCTTGCCGCGGCCTCCGGCGATCCGTCGCTCGCCGTCGAACGCTATGCCAGCGCCACGAACATGACGGACCGTCTTGCCGCCCTCGCCATCCTGGTTCACCGCTTTCCGCAGGCCAGGACCTCGAAAGAGGCGCTGGCCGACTTCTTCGAGCGCTTCGAGGACGACGATCTGGTTCTCGACAAATGGTTCGCCCTGCAAGCGACCGTCCCGGCCCAAGGCGGCGTCGAAGCTGTCGCGAAGCTTGTCGAGCATGAAAAGTTCTCGATGAAGAACCCCAACCGCGTGCGCGCGGTGATCGGCACCTTTGCGGCAGGAAACCCGCTCGCCTTCCATCGGTCCGACGGCGCCGGTTATCGCTGGGTGACGGAGAAGATCGCGGCCCTCGACAAGCTCAATCCACAGGTTGCGGCCCGTCTCGCAACCACCTTCAGGTCCTGGAAAAGCTACGAGCCGGAACGGCGGGGACACGCCGAGTCCGCGTTGCGTCAGCTGCTTGGGTCCGGGCCGTTATCCACAGACGTTAACGATATTCTCGAAAGATCCCTGAAGTAGTTTGCAAGGCTGATTGACTCTTCAAAAGGAACACGATTGGCGCTGGACAAGCTGATTCGGGTCTGCTCAATTGCAAGTGATTCGGATGTGCGGCGTGCCGAATCGTGAAGATGCAGTTGCGAGGGGTTGGGCATGCAAGCGGACGCGTCAAACGCGCCGGGCGTCAGGATTCTATCCAGATTCTACAGCCTGCTGGACGATACCATCGCCACGGTCAGAGGCCTCCGCAGGAGCCTGCCACCGAGCTTCCAGCATTTCGTCCCGTCCGAGAAACTCCTCGGACGCATCATCCCCCTCCTCATCCTGCTGTTTCTCGGCCTCGTTGCCGCCGTTCGCTTCGGCGGACTGCTCGACGAACTGACGACCCTCCGGTCGAACGCCCAGCACGAAATGCGCATCGCCACGCTTTTGATGCGGGCCCAGAGCGAAGCCAATGCGGCCGGTGGCCTGATGCCGGCCGATTCCGAAACGCTGCTCGCCAGCGCCCTGCCTGTCGAGCTCATCGACCACGGCCGTTTTGCCCTGATCGGCAACCCGGACGGCATCGTCGTCGCGGCGATGCCCGGCTACGAGCGCTATATCGGCACCGACCTTCGCCGGATGATCGGCGACGCCCAGCCCTTGCTGATGTTCGGCGAGCAGGCGGGCGTCCAGGAAACCCGGTTCGACGGCGACCCCGCCTATGTTGCAAGCGCTTCCTTGTCCGGCCGCGCCGGCGACCTGATCTTCGTGCAGACGGAAGCCGATCTCTTGTCCGATTGGCGCCATGCCGTCTCCATCAACGTCACGCTGTTCGCCTCCACCAGCATCATCATGCTGGTGATCCTCTACGCCTATTTCCGCCAGGCCAACCGCGCCGAAGACGCCGGGGCCAAGATCCTCGAGTCCAACCAGCGTGTCGAGACGGCCTTGTCGCGCGGCCATTGCGGCCTGTGGGACTGGGACATCGGCCGCGGCCGCATGTTCTGGTCGCGTTCCATGTACGAGATGGTCGGGCTCAAATCGAAGGACAACGTCCTTTCCTTTGCCGACGTCGCGCCGCTGCTGCATCCCGACGACGGCAGCCTGTTCCAGGTGGCGCGTGACGTCGCGGCCGGCCGCGTCACCAGTCTCGACCGCACGTTTCGCATGCGGCGTCACGACGGCGAATATGTCTGGATGCGGGCCCGCGCCGAGGTGACGCGTTCCTGCGACAACGAGTTGCACCTCATCGGCATCGCCGTTGACGTCTCCGAACAGCAGGAGTTCGCGCGCCGCACCGACGAGGCCAACGCGCAGCTCAACAGTGCCGTCGAGAACATCTCGGAGACCTTCGTCCTCTGCGACAATCAGGACCGCGTCGTCCTCTGCAATTCCAAATACCGCGCGACCTTCGGCCTGTCCGAATCCGACGTCGTGCGTGGCATGCCGCTCTCGACCGTCCTTAGCAAGGCGCGCAAACCGATCCAGAGCAAGGCGGTCACGAGCCCCACCTTGGTGCCGGGCGAGCGCGCCTCGCAGGCGCTGCTGCCGGACGGGCGCTGGCTGCTCCTGTCGGAGCGCCGCACCACCGACGGCGGCTTCGTTTCCATCGGCACCGACATCACCCAATTGCAGCTCCAGCAGGAGCGCCTCTCGGAAAGCGAGCGCCGGCTGATCACCACCATCGGCGACCTCACGGCCTCGCGCCGCGATCTGGAAAAGACCAACAAGAACTACATCGCCGAGAAGGACCGCGCCGAAAGCGCCTCGCGCGCCAAGACAACCTTCCTCGCCAACATGTCCCACGAATTGCGCACCCCGCTAAATGCCATCCTCGGCTTTTCGGAGATCATGCGGCAGGCGACCTTCGGGCCGATGGGCTGCCCCAAATACGGCGAATACGCCGAGGACATCCACCAGAGCGGCCATTTCCTGCTGCGGCTGATCGACGACATCCTCGACATGGCGAAGATCGAGGCTGGTCGCTTCGCGCTGTCGCCGAATCCGATGGATCTGGCCGAGGCGATCGCCGAAACGACCAGGCTCGTCGAGCTCCAGGCCGAGGGCAAGCGCATCACCGTCGAGGTCACCGCGCCGCCGGCGCTCCCGGTGACGGCGGACCGCCGCGCCACCCAGCAGATCCTCCTCAACCTCCTCTCCAACGCGGTGAAGTTCACCGACGAGGGCGGCCGCGTGCGGCTGCGCATGCGCGATATCGGCGAGACCGTCCTGATTACCATCGCCGACGATGGCATGGGCATCCCGAAAACCGCACTGAAGAAACTGGGCCGACCCTTCGAGCAGATCGAGAACGAACTGACACGCACCCGCAAGGGCACCGGCCTCGGTCTTGCCATCGCCCGCTCGCTCGTCGACCTGCAGGGCGGCCGCATGCGCATCGCCTCGACGGTCGACGAGGGCACGGTGATCGCCATCCGCATGCCGAAAGTGGCGGTCGCAGGGGCGCAGACCGTCGCGCATCACCCGCAACGGTTCGCGTTGAGCGCATAAGCGCCTGGCCGCCCTGGCGCCTTACAGCAGAGCCCGGCCCAACGCCTGCGCTTACGAAACCGGAAGCCGGTGGCCGTCACGGCGTGCGACGCGGTGGCACCGTCTCCTCACCGCCATCTTCCGAAAACGGCAGTATCCGGTCGAATTCGGCCCGCACCGCCGCCGTCGCCGCGTCGAGCGCTGCAGGAATCGCAGCCGCACTGTCCGCGCCAAGTTCGCGGGCGATCCGCTCTCCGAGCCCCGGCGGCAGATCGTCGAGGCCGGCGACTCCGGGCGGCCCCAGCCGCAACAGCTGAACGACGCCGGTGAACGCCGCCATCGCGCCGGCAAGGATCGACGCATCGCCGGCCTCGGCCGCATCGTCGATGCCGGAGTCGGCTGCGCCCTGTTCGCTCCGCGCCGCGTCTCGTCCGCCCGGTTCCCCACCAAATGCTGCGCGCAACACGTCCACCGTCGGGGAACCGACATGGCGAAGATCCGCGCGCCCCGCCAGCAAAGCCCATTGCGCCAGGAATTCCAGGTCGGTCAGCCCGCCTGCCCGCTGCTTCAGATCGAGCGGTCCCCGCGCCGGCTTGTCGCGCTCGACCCGGCGCCGCATCGCCGCGACGTCATGCGCGACCGCTTCGGGATCGCGCGGCGCCGCCAAAAGCCGGCGCACCGTCTCCTTCAGTTCGGTGCAAAGCTGCCGATCTCCGGCGACCGGCCGCGAACGGGTCAGCGCCATGCGCTCCCAGGTCCAGGCCTCATCGGCCTGGTAGCGGCGAAACGCATCGATGGAGGTCGCAAGCGGTCCCGCCTTGCCGGACGGACGCAGCCGGAAATCCACCTCGTAGAGGACGCCCTCGCGCATGGACGCCGTCATCGCGACGATGAGACGCTGGGTGAGCCGTGCGTAGTAAAGCTGTGCCGGCAATGGCTTTTCGCCGTCCGACTGCTCGCCATCCTTATCGTGATCATAGATCAGGATGAGATCGACATCCGAACCCGCCGTCAGTTCGCGACTGCCGAGACGGCCCATGCCGAGCAGCGCGATCCGTCCGCCCGCCACGTGCCCGTGCCGTTCGGCGAAGGCCTGAGCGACGCCATCGAGCGTCGCGGCCAGCACCACGTCGGCAATGTTGGAAAAGGCGGGCCCCGCCTCCGCCACATCGACGACGCCGCTTAAGAGACGCGCACCGACGAGAAAGCGCTGTTCGGCCGCAAAGATGCGCAGCCGCGCCAGAAGGTCCTCATAGGCTTCGCAATCGGCGAGGAACATGGCCAATCGCTCGGCCATCATTTCCTTGTCCGGCACCTCGTCGAAAAACGCCGGATCGAGCAGCGCATCGAAGACATGAGGGCGGGCCGCGATCGTCTCGCGCAACGCCGGCGCCGAGGTGATGATCAGCGCGAGCAGATCGAGGATGCGGGGGTTAGAGGCGATCAGCGCGAAGAACTGGATGCCAGCCGGCAAGCCTTGCAGGAACGCGTCGAACGCAGCGATCGCGCCGTCCGGATCGCGGGCCTTGGCAAAAGCCGCCAGAAGCTGCGGCAGCAGCGTCTCGAGCCGGGTTCGCGCACCCTCGTTTCGCGTGGCGCGGTAGCGACCGAACCCCCAGGAGCGCACGATCCGGGCGATGTCTTCGGGCCGCGCGTAGCCGAGCCGTTCCAGCATGGCGAGCGCCTCCAAGTCGCCCTCGCTCGACAAGAGCCGCGAGAAAAGCGCCCGCTCGCCGCCGGATTCGCTGCCGTGGCCATGCGCCGGCCCGCCGCGCCGGCGCCCGTCGCTGAACAATTCGTCGAAGCGCCTGTCGACGCGCTCCAGTATTTCGACGAGCTGGGCCTCGAAGGCAGCGCGCGCCGCAAAGCCGGCCAGTCGCGCGACCCGTTCGAGTCCTTCCACGTCGTCCGGCAGCGTGTGGGTCTGCTCGTCGGCGACCATCTGGATCGCATGTTCGATCCGGCGCAGAAACCAGTAATCCGCCGTCAGCTGCTCGGCCGCTCCGGCCGAGATCCAGCCCCCCTCGGCGAGTGCGATCAGCGCCTCGTCCGTTCGGCGCAGCCTGAGCTTCGGCGAACGCCCGCCCGCGATCAGCTGCTGCGCCTGGACGAAGAACTCGATCTCGCGAATGCCGCCGCGGCCGAGCTTGACGTTGGTCCCGCCAAGCCCCTGCGAACCGGTGATCGCGCCGAACCCGCGGTGCTCGTCGATGCGGCTCTTCATCGCCTGGATGTCGGCGATGGCGGCGAAGTCGAGATAGCGCCGCCAGACGAAGGGCGCCAGCTCATGCAGGAAGGCTTCGCCGGCGGTCCTGTCTCCGGCGATCGGCCGCGCCTTGATCATCGCGGCGCGCTCCCAGTTGCGCCCGCTGCTTTCGTAATAGGTCATCGCCGTGTCGGTGGAGATGGCGAGCGGCGTCGCGCCGGGATCGGGTCGCAGGCGCAGATCGGTGCGAAAGACGTAGCCGTCGGCGGTGCGCTCGCCGACGATCTTGACCAGCCGCTTGGCCAACCGGGAAAAAACGTCGACCGCCTCCATCGGCTCCGTACAGATGCCGGCCTCGGGATCGAAGAAGACGATCAGGTCGATGTCGCTGGAATAGTTCAGCTCGCGACCGCCGAGCTTGCCCATGCCGAGGACGATCAGGCCGCTGCCGCGCTCCGGCGAAGCGGTATCGAAAAGCGCGATCTTGCCGGTCCGGTCCGCCTCGCGAAGGCAGAAGCGCACGGCTGCGCCGACCGATGTTTCGGCGAGCGCCGACAGATCCGCCGTCGTTTCCGCTGCCGTCGCCGCGCCGAAAAGATCGCGCAGCGCGATCAGCAGCGACACCTCGCACTTGGCGAGGCGCAGCGCCGTCATCAGTGCGGCTTCACCCTGGCCTTCGAGCGGCAGGTCCGCGAGCCCGGCGATCCGCGCTGCGATGACGTCCCGCGCATCGGCGTCGAACAGCGCGTCCAGCCATTCGGGATGCTGCAACATCTGACTGTTGAGGAAAGGCGACAGGTCGAGCACCGCCGCGATCCGCCGGGCGTCGGACAGATCCGCCTGCGTGAACGCGACCTCGGCTTCGCCGGGACTGCCGATGCCGGACATCAGCTTCGCCAGTCGATCGAGACCCGCCGCCTCGGCCGCTTCGCACAGGTCGCCCGCCCAGCTTCGTGCCCTGGCTGCGTCGAGCGGCGTCAGCTGCGTCTTCCCACCGATCCGAAGCCTCGGGCCTTCGGTCGCCGTGCCGTCTTGCGTCTTATGACTCGCCATTCGCCGCGCCTTGCCGGTCCATCGGAAACGTCACGATGACTCTAAGGCCCGGCCCGGCGTCCTCAAGCAAAAGCTCGCCGCCATGCACCCGCGCGATCGCCTGGACAAGCGAAAGACCGAGCCCCGAACCAGGCAGCGAGCGACTTTCGTCGAGGCGAAAGAAGCGCTCCAGCACGCGATCGTGCTTGTCGGCGGGGATGCCCGGCCCGTTGTCGGCGACCGAGAGGCGACAGAACCCGTCCACCACGTGGAGGCCAACCGTCACCACCGTATCGCCCTCGCCGCGCACGGCATATTTCATCGCGTTATCGATGAGATTGGAGATCGCCTGGGCGATCAGCTCGCGGCTGACCGATGTGACGATCGGCCGGTCGGCGCCCGTAACGACGACCCGAGCGCCGGCCTCCTCGGCCAGCGGCTCGTAGAGTTCGGCAACGTCGGCGACGATCGTCGACACGTCGACCTCGTCCTTCAGAACCGGATGCGAACCGGCCTCGACCCGGCTGATCATCAACAGCGCGTCGAAGGTCCGGATCATCTGGTCCGCCTCGACAATCATCCCTTCGAGGAGTTCGCGCGAATTGTTTTCGCCGGGCTGGGCCGAAAGCTGCGCGGCGATCCCCGCCTCTGCCCGGTTGCGCAGGCGCGTCAACGGCGTCTTCAGATCGTGGGCGATGTTGTCGGAGACCTGCCGCAGTCCTTCCTGCAACAGCGAGACGCGGGCGAGCAGCGTGTTGAGATTGTCCGACAGCCGGTCGAATTCGTCGCCGGTCCCGGACACCGGCAGCCGCTCGGTGAGGTCGCCGGCCAGAATCCGCGCGCTCGACGCCGACATGCGGTCAAGCCGCTGCAGCGCCTGTCGCCCGACCAGAAACCAGACAAACAGCGCCGCCGCGCCCATCAGCGCCAAGGCCAGGATCAGCGCAGAGCGCACCACCTGGCGGAATCGCTCCTGCTCGGTCTGATCGCGTCCGACAAGAATTCGCATCCCGTTCGGAAGGCTGAACACCTGGGCGACGGCGATGTGGTAGCGGTCGTCGGGACTTTCGGCGAAGCGCTCGTAGGCGAAGGCGTGTTCGGTGAAGCCGTTCTCGTCGAGGATGCCGGCCTGCAGACTCTCCACATTGCCGGCGATGATCCGGCCCATGGCGTCGGTGACGAGGTAGAGCGAGGCACCCGGCTGTCTGGCCCGCCGGTCGAGCGTTCGCACCAGACCGGCGATCCCGGCGGAATCGTAAATCTGCGCCAGTTCGGCGATCTCCTCGCCGATCGCCGCTTTGCTCTGGTTCTGCAGGATGCCGGAGGCCGTCGCCGTCACGTAAAAGACGAGGATCACCGCGGCGATCGAAAACAGCAGGAAATAGGCCGCGGACAACCGCACCGCGGTCATCCGCATCATCGCCTTCAGGCGCTGCACGGGCAGGCTGTCACGAGGGCAACCACGTTTCATACAGACACGCTGCAGTTTGAACTTACGCGCCCCGACGCAATGCTAATTACGCCGTGAAATGATAAACCCCGTAGCCGATCGCCAGTGCCACGAGTGGCATGCCGAAAAGGGCAAAGGCTTCGAAGAAGGTCATAGACCCAATCTCCCGAGAATTCGTCTTGCAAGGAAATGTAGGCCTATTCCGGAAGAAAACCAAATCACAGCTGAAAGAACGAACACCCAGACCTGAACTTTTGCCACGCCGAATATGAAAGCGACTGATGGTGCAACGACACCCGTCGTCACTACGCCTGTCGCAATTCCGTTCAGCCAAGCCGCCGTCAGTTTGATTCGCTCGTCTTCGATCTTCGTCACGTGGGGACGTCATTACCCATCGGTCTCACCCATCGGCGCGCATGATGTAGCCCGATCCGCGAACCGTATGCAGCAGCGCCGAGCCGAAATCGCGTTCGATCTTCGAACGCAGGCGCGAGATATGCACGTCGATGACATTGGTCTGCGGGTCGAAATGATAGTCCCAGACGTTCTCGAGCAGCATGGTCCGCGTCACGACCTGATTGGCGTTCTTCATGAGATATTCGAGCAGCCGGAACTCCCTCGGCTGCAGCACGACGGGCTTGCCGCCGCGCTTCACGTCGTGGGAGAGCCGGTCGAGTTCGAGATCGCCGACCCGGTAGGAGGTCTCGATGTCCTTGGTGGCCCGGCGTCGGCCGAGCACCTCGATGCGGGCGAGCAGTTCGGAAAAGGCGAACGGCTTGGACAGATAATCGTCGCCGCCGGCGCGAAGGCCCGTGACGCGGTCGTCGACCTGGCCGAGCGCCGAGAGGATCAGCGCCGGCGTCGAATTGCCCGTCTCGCGAAGCCCTGAGATCACGGACAGCCCATCGCGCTGCGGCAGCATGCGGTCGACGACCATCACATCGTAATTGCGGGAACCGGCCATGTGGAATCCGTCCTCGCCATTGGGCGCATGCTCGGCCACGTGGCCGGCCTCGCGCAACGCCTTGACGAGGTAGGCGGCCGCTTCGCGGTCGTCTTCGATGATGAGGATTCGCATGGACTCCGGAGAACTTGCTGGGGCCGGTGAGGACGACATCGTCGCTGTCCTTTGCTTATCATGTGGTCGATCGTTCGCGAAAAGAAAACCGGGGCGAACGAAAAGCCGGCGCGACGCGGGACCGGCAGGGGAACATCGGTCAAGGCCCATAGGGCCTGAAGCGGGTGCAATTACCCGAGAACCGACGCTGCGACCTGTCGAGGCAGTCGTGACGGTGGGCGGCGGCAGATCAGCCCCGCCCACCGTCAAATCATGTCAGCTCTTGGCGATCGGCAACGCCACGAAGCGGTTCTGGTCGCCGTTCTTCAACTGGAAGAGCGCCGCCTTGCGGCCGCTCTTGGACGCCTCGTCGATCGCCGATTTCACGTCTGCCTGGGTGGCGACCGTCTTGCCGTTGACCGCGATGATCGTGTCGCCGGCCTGCACGCCCTTGTCGGAGGCCGATGAATCCGGCGCGACATCGGTCACGACGACGCCACTTCCGTCTTCCGAAGGTGTCAACGTCAGGCCGTAGCCCGAAAGCGCCGACGGATCGACGGACGGCTTGGACGAGGAGGACGAGGCCTGTGCGGAGGAGGATTCGTCCAGCGTCGCGATGTTGCCCAGCTCGACCGAAATCTGCCTGGCGGAATTGTCGCGCCAGACGGTGACGTCGATGGTCTTGCCCGGTGCGAAGGACGCCACCTTGCGGGCCAGTTCACGCGGGCCGTCGATGGTCTCGCCGTTGACGGCGGTGATCACGTCGCCGGACTGGATGCCGGCCTTGGTGGCAGGCGTCTCGCTGTCGGGAAGCGTCACGATCGCGCCCTTTTCGCCGGAAAGACCGACGGCGCCGGCGATGTCTTCGGTGACCTGCGAGATCTGCACGCCGAGCCAGCCGCGCTGTACCGAGCCGTTGTCGCGCAACGACTGGATCACATCCTTGGCGACCGAGGCGGGAATGGCGAAGGCGATGCCGACATTGCCGCCCGACGGCGAGAAGATCGCCGTGTTGACGCCGATGACCTTGCCGTTGAGGTCGAAGGCGGGGCCACCCGAATTGCCGCGATTCACCGCGGCGTCGATCTGCAGGAAATCGTCATAGGGACCTGCGCCGATGTCGCGGCCGCGGGCCGAGACGATGCCCGCCGTCACCGAACCGCCGAGGCCGAAGGGATTGCCGACCGCCACCACCCATTCGCCGACGCGCACCGCGTCGTCGTCGCCGAAGGCGACATAGGTGAACTTGGTGTTGTCGGCGTCGACCTTGAGCAGCGCCAGATCCGTCCGCTTGTCGGTGCCGATCAGCTTGGCGGTGTACTCCTTGCCGTCATCCATCACGACGACGTATTTGGAGCCGCCTTCGACGACATGGTTGTTGGTGACGACGAAACCGTCATCGGAAATGAAGAAGCCCGAGCCCTGGCCCATCACCGTTCGCGGCTGGTTGCGGCGCGGCCGCAGCGGGCTTTCGCCGCCCGGACCGCCCGGTGCGCGATCGCCGAAGAAGCGCTTCAGCGGATGGTCTTCGGGCAGCGCATCGAACGGGCTCGCCATGTCCGGACCGTCGTCGGAGACGGCGGCGACATCCTGCGTGACGCGCACCGACACGACCGCTGGAGTGACCTTCTCGACAACGTCGGCAAAGCCGAAGTTCTGAACCGGGGCATCGAGCGTCACCGGCTCGGCGAAAGCCGGTGTCGCCGTCTGCATCGCGCCGCCGGTCAGCGCCAGCGCCGCAACGCCCGCCGCGAGCGTTCCCGCCAGCAAGCCACCGCGAACACGTCCACCCTGCCTGAGCTTCCTGTTTGCTTGGTTCCGCATCGGATATCCTTCGTCCGTTGAATGAGAACTCGTATCGTGACGGTGATGTCCGCCACTTTCTCGATCGGAAACTAGGATACCGGCTATTACGAGACCTTTTCGGCTGGATGAAGATTTGGTAAGGTGAATGGCAAAACCGTGAACATCACGTGATATGGCCCGGAATGCTTCGACCGCCGGGAAGATCGTGTTCGATCGTCATTGCGCCTTTACTTCATCTTTGCAAATGAAGGCGTCGGAAGACCGGCGTCCGCTTCGCGATCAAAGATCATGTGCGCGTGTCGATGACACTGGCGATCGCCGCCTCTTCCTCGGCCGAGAGCGTCGCCGGACCCTTGCGGCCCCGGCGGTTGCGCAGGCTGAGGACGGCAAAGCCGATGCCGGCGATCAGAACGACGACCGGCGTGCCCCAGAGCGCCAAGGTCGCAACGTCGAAGCGCGGCTTCAGCAGCACGAACTCGCCATAGCGCGAGACGAGATAATCGATGACCTCGTCGTTCGTGTCGCCGGCCACGAGCCGCTGGCGAACCAAAACCCGCAGATCCTTGGCGAGATCGGCGTTGGAATCGTCGATCGACTGATTCTGGCAGACGAGGCAGCGCAGGCCCGCCGAAAGCTGCCGCGCCCGCGCCTCGAGTGCCGGGTCCTTCAGCACCTCGCCGGGGTTCACCGCAAAGGCCGGCGCAATGCTGCCGACCAGCGGGCCGGACAGCGCAAGACCGAACACCATGGCGACGATAACGCTCTGGCGGCGCAGACTCGCGAGGACACCCATTGCTTCAGCCCCTCTCACGCCGCGGCCGTCCGGGCACTCTTTCGCCGAGCCGGCGCGCCGACCCGCAGACGCCGGTCCGACAGCGACACGGCTCCGCCCGTCGCCATGAAGAGCGCGCCGATCCAGATCAGCGTAATCAGCGGCTTGACCCACACCCGCACGACGATCGACTGGCCGTCCGGCGCGGCGTCGCCCAACGAGATGTAGAGCTGCGAGAACCACCGCGTGCGGATGCCGGACTCCGTCGTCGGCATCTGCCGCGCCGGATAAAAGCGCTTGGCGCTCTCGATCGTGCCTTCGTCGAGCCCGTCCCGGCGCAGCGAGAAGACGCCGACCTGCTGGTCGTAGTTCGGTCCCGTTTCCTTGCGCACGCCCTGATAGGTGATCGCATAGCCGCCGGCATCGAGGCTCTGGCCTTTGGACATCGTCGTCACGGTCTCGGTCTGGAAGGCCGAGGTGGTGACGATGCCGAGCACGGTGATGCCGAGGCCGAAATGCGCCAGCATGGTGCCGAAGGCCGAGCGCGGTAGGCCCTTCAGCCGGGCAAAACCCTTTGCCAGTCCGACCTTGCCGAAGGCGGCGCGGCTGTAGAGGTCGGTGAACGAGCCGGCGATCAGCCAGACGACGAGGCCGAAGCCGAGCGCCGCCAGGATGCGCGTGCCCTCGGTGAACGCCAGGACGATGATGATCGCCGCCATCGCCGCACCGACCGCGAAATAAAGCCGCTGCGCCGCCGCCAGCAGATCGCCGCGCTTCCAGGCGAGCAATGGCCCGAACGGCACGGCGAAGAGCAGCGGCACCATCAGCGGCCCGAACGTCAGGTCGAAGAAGGGCGGCCCGACAGAGATCTTCGCGCCGCCGACGACCTCCAGCACGAGCGGATAGAGCGTGCCGACGAGCACCGTCGCCGCCGCCGTCGTCAGGAACAGGTTGTTGACGACCAGCGCCCCTTCCCGACTGATCGGCGCGAACAACCCGCCCGCCTCCAGCGACGAGGCCCGCGCCGCAAACAGCGCCAGCGATCCGCCGATGAAGACGCAGAGGATCAACAGTATGAACACACCGCGCGTCGGGTCGGTCGCGAAGGCATGAACCGAGGTGAGTACCCCCGAGCGAACGAGAAAGGTCCCGAGCAGCGAAAGCGAGAAGGTCAGGATCGCAAGCAAAATCGTCCAGATCTTCAGCGCCGATCGCTTCTCCATCACCAGCGCGGAATGCAAGAGCGCCGTGCCCGAAAGCCAGGGCATGAACGAGGCGTTCTCGACCGGGTCCCAGAACCACCAGCCGCCCCAGCCGAGCTCGTAATAGGCCCAGTAGGAGCCCATCGCGATGCCCAGCGTCAGGCAGATCCACGCCGCCAGCGTCCACGGCCGCACCCAGCGGGCCCAGGCCGCGTCGATGCGACCGTCGATCAGTGCCGCGACCGCGAAGGAAAAGGCGATCGAGAAGCCGACATAGCCGAGATAGAGCATCGGCGGATGCACCGCGAGGCCGATGTCCTGCAGGATCGGATTGAGCTCCTGCCCCTCCATCGGCGCCGGCACCAGCCGCGTGAACGGGTTGGAGGTGAGGAGGATGAACAGCAGGAAGGCCGTGGTGATCCACGCCTGCACCGACAGGACGGTCGCCTTCAGGCTGGCCGGCAGGTCGCGGCCGAACAACGCGACGAGGGCCCCGAAGAAGCCCAGGATCAGCACCCACAGGAGCATCGAGCCCTCGTGATTGCCCCAGACACCAGTGTATTTGTAGAGCAGCGGCATCTGCGAATGGGAGTTCTGGTAGACGTTGAGGACCGAAAAGTCCGACGTCACGTGGGCGAAGGTCAGCGACGCGAAGGACAAGGCCAGAAGCACGAAGCCGCCCGTCGCGGTGACCGGCCCGGTCTCCATCAGCCGTGGATCGCCGGTCCGCGCGCCGATCACCGGCAGCGCCGACTGCACGAGCGCCATCGAAAGCGCCAGGATCAGCGCATAATGTCCGATCTCGACGATCACGAACCGGCCCCATCGGTCGCGGCGGCCACGGTGGTTGCCGTTGGCGCTTCCGCCGCCGGTGCAGAGGCAGGCGTTGGCGATGACATCGCGCCAGCGTCAGCCGAGGTCGCCCCGTTCCCCTTCACCATGCCCTTGCCGTCCTCCCAGAGACCGCGCTCCTTGAGGTCGTCGACGACCTCCTTCGGCATGTAGTTCTCGTCGTGCTTGGCGAGCACCGTGTCGGCGAGGAACACCTTGTCGGGCCCAAGCGAACCCTCGGTGACGACGCCCTGCCCCTCGCGGAACAGGTCCGGCAGGATGCCGGTATAGGTGACCGGCACGCTTTTCAGCGTGTCGGTGACGCTGAATGAAACGTGCTTGGTGCCATCGCGCTTGACCGACCCCTCCTCGACGAGGCCGCCGAGGCGGATGCGCTGGGACGGCGCCGGATTGTTGGCGACGATGTCGCTCGGCGAATTGAAGAAAGCGACGGAGCTCGAAAGCGCCGTCAGCGTCAGCCCGGCGGCGGCGCCGATAACGACGAGGATGGACCCGATCGCAACAAGGCGTTTGGTCTTGCGCTTCATTGGGTCGTCGCCCCCTCTGCCGTCTTCAAGCCGTTTTCCGCCCCGAAAGCGGCGATCTCGCGGCCCGCCGCGCTGTCGGCCGCAAAGGTCGTCATCGCGGTCTCGTAGGCGTTCTGCGCCTCTTCGGACTTGCCGAGCACCCTATAGGAGCGGATCAGCCGCTTCCATCCTTCCACGTCGTTCGGCGATTGCTCAAGCCGCGCGGCAAGCTGCGACACCATGCCCTTGATCATCGCGTTGCGGTCACCGGCCCCCATTTGACTGGCCGCCGCCACCTGCTCGGCACTCGGACCGGGCGCATTCGGATCGGCAGGCACGGACGCTGCGCCCGGCACCGCGGCCCTCGCCTTCGCCGGCGCATCGGGTCCGCCCGCAGCAGGCGGGCCTGCCCCGTCCGCACTCGCCACGGCCGGCGCCTCCGTCTCCGCACCTGCCCCTGCCCCCGGTCCACCGGCGAGCTTCGAGCGCGCGTCAGCCAGCGCCGCATTGGCGATCTGCAGCCAGGGCGCGTTCGGCGGGCTCATCGCGATCAGCTTCGACCAGGCCGTCTCCGCCCCGGCATCGTCGCCCTCCTGCGAGCGATCGAGCGCCAGGAAGAAGTGCGACGGCAGGTAGTCGGCGTTGATCTTCAGCGAGCGCTCGAAGACCGCCTTCGCCTCTTCGGTGACCTCACCGTCGGCCATTTGCGTCAGCGCCTCGCCGAGCCCGCCCTCGCGCGATGCGGTGGGACCGAGAATAGCGATGGCCTTCCTGAAGGCGTTCGCCGCATCGGCCGCCCGGTCCATGCGCAGATAGATCGGCGCCAGCACGTCCCAGCCCTTGCCGTCACCCGGATTGTCCCGGAGCCGCTTTTCGGCATCGCCGACGAGGGTCGCAATGTCCTCGCCGCCCGGCGCCCCGGTCGCGACCCCGGCCCCTTCGCCCGAAATGTTCGCCGCAACCTGCGTCGGCTGTGCCGAGAGCGCAGCCTGGCGCGCCGCCAGCGGCTCGTCCGGCAGTCCGCCGGCGCCGACACCGGTGTAGAAGGCCGCCGAACTCAAGGGCACGGCCACCGCGACGACGCCGACCGCGGCCAGCACCGCCGGCCGCTTCCAGGCGGTCTCGCGCGCCCCGCGCGCCGCTTTGGCCGACGCAGCCGCTTTCAAAAGACGCCGCCCGATCTCGGCCCGCGCGGTCTCGCTTTCGCCCGGCGCAATGGTGCCGCGTTCGACATCGGCGTCGAGTTCGCGCAGCTGCGCCTTGTAGACCTCGACATCATGGTCGGCGCGGGTCTCGCGCTCGGCCGGCAGCTCCCGAAAGAGCGGCCAGAGCGCGGCCAGCGTCACGATCGCCGTCATGGCGGCTGCGATAAACCAGAAGATCATGCGACCCTTATACCCACGCCGAACGGGTCGTGCACACGCATCGCTCCGCCGCCTCCGCTGCGATCATGCCCACCCCAGGTTCGCGGCCCCGGTCCGCAGCGGTGTGCCGACGATACCCCGTCCCGGTTCTCGTTCAGGCCACCGGCGCCCACAGACCGCCGGCGGTCTTGCAAGCCGTCCCGACCGCCCTCACCGCGGGCGCCGAATCCCTGGCGAAGGTATGGGTATAACCGCGGCAATCCTGTGAACCGACCCGGTAAAGCTGGGTCGGCACCACCTCGCCCTTGTAGCCGCCGGCGGCCCAACTCACCGGCGAGCCGGCCGGCGCGAATTGCAGCGCCTTGAATTCGGCTTCCAGCGCCTGCGTGCGGGCGTCAGAAGACAGCGTCTTGCCGGCTTTCTCCTGCCCGATCAGGCCGCCGTTCAGCGCCGTGATGCCGGCCGTATCGGTCGGCGTCAGCGCCACGCCTTGCGAGCCGAAGCTCAAACACCCGGCCATCGGCAAAACGAGGAACGGCACGCAAATCTTGAAGGCGGATTTCATCTGCTCATCCGGTTGCGGCTCGAAGCCGTGTCGGCTGGGATCGACATTTTTCCTAGCTCACGCGGGCAAGGTCAGGCAAGGCTTGCCTTGCGTCGGCCCATGGCGGCGCGAACACGCTTTGTTGCAGCGTTCACGCGAACCCCGCCGCGCGTCCCTTCGAAGACCGAGCCCGTTCCTCACGGCGCCCGCGGCAGAACCACCGTCGCCTTCAAGCCCGCCGAGTTCGGAGCGGGCGAGATCGAACCGACCACGATATTCTCGCACCATGTCGGCGACGATCGAAAGCCCGAGCCCGCTGCCGGGCACTGCCTCGTCGAGCCGCTTTCCACGCTCGCGCGCCACCCGGATATCCGCCTCCGACAGGCCCGGCCCGTCGTCGGAAACGATCGTCTCGAAGCGATCGGCCGAAAGCGCACGGGTCGACAAGGTGATCCGATTGCGACCCCATTTCGCGGCGTTCTCCATGAGATTGCCGATGATCTCCTCGAAATCCTCGCGCTCTCCGGCAAACACCAGCGCGGTCGCATCCGCCGGATCGAAGGCCATCGTCATCTCGGGATTGAGCTTGGCGACCACCCGCGTCAGCCGTTCCAGCGCCGGCGCGACCGGGGTTCGGAACACGCCACCGTCGACCTGCGCCGCGACCCGCGCCCGGTTGAGATAGTGCTGCACCTGCGCTCCCATCCGCGCGCTCTGGTCGCCGATCAGCTTGCCGTGCTCGCCGCCGATCGCCTCCGCCTCGTTGACGAGAACCGCGATCGGCGTTTTCAGCGAATGGGCGAGATTGCCGACCTGGGTGCGCGAGCGCTCGACGATGCGGCGGTTGTTGTCGATCAGCGCGTTGAGCTCGGATGCCAGCGGTTCGATCTCGACGGGAAAGCTGCCCTCCAGCCGCTCCGCCTTGCCCGCCCGCACCTTCGCCAGCGCCTGGCGCACGGTGCTCAAGGGTCTCAGACCGATCAGGATGGCCAGAACGTTCATCAGGATCGTGCCGAGGCCGACGGCACCGAGATAGATCAGCAGGGTGCGATCGAAGGTCTTGATATCGGTCGCGATCGTGCTCGCATTGCCCATCACGCGGAACCGCGCCGCGTGGTTCTGCGAATCGAGCACCACCTCGGTCTCGATCACCTCCAGCGTCTCGCCGTCGAGACCCTTGCCCGGATAACTGCGGCGATAGGACGTGTCGAAGGGTTCCTGGTCGGTCGAAAGACTTGCGATTTCCAGGATGCCCAGCGAACCCGAGCTGAGCCGCCCGCGGGTATTGGCGCTTGCCGGCAGCACCTCCCAGTACCAGCCCGAAAGCGGCTGCAGATAACGCAGATCGCCGAGGTCGGGCGAACCGGACAGATAGCCGTTCTGAGCGGCGCTCACCGAATTGACGAGATTGTAGAGCTGCGCCGAAAGCAGATCCTCGAAGCCCTTCTTGGCGGTCTGCTCGTAGAGCGTCGAGATGAGCCCGCCCGCCACCACCAGCGCCACCACCGCCCAGAGGCTGGACAAAACGATGACCCGAAGCGTGAGCGACCTGCCGCTCCACACTAGCGCGGACTCATCCGGTATCCCTGACCGCGCACCGTCTCGATCAACTCCGGATCCTTGATCTTCTTGCGCAGCCGCCCGATGAAAACCTCGATCGTGTTGCTGTCGCGATCGAAATCCTGGTCGTACAGATGCTCGATCAGTTCCGTGCGTGAAACGATCTCGTCCTGGTGGTGCATCAGATAGTCGAGCAGGCGGTGTTCGTGCGAGGTCAGCTTCAGGGGGGCGCCGTCGACGGTCACCCGCCCGGTCCGCGTGTCGAGCCGCAGCGGTCCGCAATTGATCTCGGACGACGCATGCCCCGCGGCCCGGCGGATCAGCGCCCGCACCCGCGCGAGAACCTCCTCGACATGGAAGGGTTTCGTCACATAGTCGTCGGCGCCCGCGTCGATTCCCGCGACCTTGTCGCTCCAGCGGTCGCGTGCCGTTAGGATCAGCACCGGCATCATGCGCCCGTCACGGCGCCAACGCTCGATGACGCTGATCCCGTCCATATGCGGCAGGCCGACGTCGAGGACCACCGCGTCGTAGGGCTCGGTGTCGCCGAGAAAATGCCCCTCCTCGCCGTCGAACGCCTTGTCGACGACGTAGCCGGCCTCGCTCAGAGCGTCCGTCAGCTGCTTGTTCAGCGCCTGGTCGTCTTCGACGACGAGTATTCGCATGGCGTCCGTCTCGTCCCTTCACGCTTCGAACCCGTCGCTCCATCGCGGCGGACCCGATCGCAAGCCTTGCCGTCACTGCATGTGGTGTTTGCATCCCTTAATGCGAAAGGCCCGGCGATGAAAGCCGGGCCCCGAAACATGGGTTTCGGCCTGCACCGCACGGCCCCGCCGAAATGGCCGCCTCACGGCTGCACGGTGATCGTCTGCTTGCGCGGCCGGCCGCCGTCTTCGCCCGGCACCAGCACCGTGACCGAGCACCCGCCGCCGCCGCCGTTCACCGAAAGCACCTGCCCGCCGGTCTGCGACTGCGCCTTGGCGCCCGCGCCGGAGCAATCGGCAGCCTTCGACCCCGCCACCGCCGCCGTTTCCGTTGCCGGACCCACCGCCATTGCCGCCGCCCTTGCCGGGAGATCCGTCGCTCTTCCCCTGCCCCCCGCCCGGGCCGCCGCCCTTGCCCTTCATCTTGCCCGCCTGCGCCAGCTGGATCGGCGGTTGCGCCATCGGCCGGTTCCAGCCGTCTGCGGCATCGCCGGCAAAGGCAACATTCGAGGGCGCAAACACTTGCAGTGCGGTGCAGGCAGCGATGATGATGAGAAATCTTGGCATTGCCGGCCTGGTTCGCGACGGGTGGCGTCGGAGAACCCGACGTCGGCTGATGTTCTAGCCCACGTCCGCTGAACGAGGCATGAATGGCGCATGGGCCGGCGACCGGACCATGCGCCAAGGTCGAACCCTACCGCAAGGTTTTCTGCGCGGCCAGTCGCCCGAAGATCGCGACCACCGCACCGATCGCCGCCGCGCCGTTCGCCAGCGATACGACCAGCATGTCATGGGTTGCCGCGTCGATCTGGATGCCCAGCAGTCCGCAAACCGCGGCGACCAGCGCGACGATCCCGCCCCAGACACTGCGCGACTGATACCATTTCTTGACGTCTTCCATCGGGATGTCTCCTTTGCTGCTCTCTCTTGGTTGAGTTTCGCTTTCGGCGAACATCGCGCGGCCGATGCCGTGCGGAAGACGCCTCATTGCCCGCCGCCGGCCCGATCGACCGTTCGGCCGAACGTCATGTCAAAGCGCCACCGGCCGCACGAACCGCTTCATGCGCGCCGTTCCGGCCCCCCAGACCGGGCTGATCTGGACAACCGCGACGGAAACCTGTGCCGGCAGCTGCCCGAAGCGTTCCGTCTGTGCCGCCGCATCGAGCGTCAGGACCGGCGTTTCCACATCCCGGATCAACGCGCCCCCCTGATCGTCCGACACCGTGACGCGGTAGAATTCGCCGGCTTCGCCCAGCGGCACCTCGATCCCGTCCCAGCCGTCGCCGCCGATCCGCGTGCGGCGAATCCACGTCAACGCCACTGCCCCGTCGGCCGCGAAATCGGCCTTCAGATGCACCGGCGAAAGCGGCCGCACCGAGCGCTGCCCGAGCGCTGCCGACACGACCACCGCCGCCGGATCGTCAAGCGTCCGCCCGAGCGGCGCGACCCGGAACTCGGCCTTACGTCCGACATCGGCGCTCGTCAGACCCAGCGCCTCGCAGGCCGCGTCGAGCAGCACGAAATTCGCACCGGCCAGCGCGCCGGCCGCCATCGCGTCCTCGGTGCCGCCCTGCGCCCGCAGCAATCCGCTCAGCCGGTAGCGGTCAGGGGCGATCTCCTCGGCCGTCTGGAACTGGATCACCTCCCAGACGCCACCGGCACCTTCGATCGCCGCAAGATTGCCGCCCTCCAGCAGCGCCCTTTCCGAGATCGACGAAAGCTCGCCCCCGTCGAGGTCGACGACGATCGTTCGGGCCCGATCGATCCGTCCTTCCGGCCCAGGCTCCATTGCCGTGACAAGACGTCCGGTCGTCGCCGGGCGCGTCGCCACGTTCAATTGGCGAAACGCCTCGCCGCCCCGTGCCATGGAGACGGCATAACCGGCAAAGGGTCGTGCCCAGACCGCGAAGCGCGCACCGGCGATCCCGTCCGCGCCCTCGGGCAACGGCAGATCGAGCAAGGCGACGAAGGGCCGCGACGCCGGCACTGGCGCGGGCGTCACCGGGGCGGCTTCCACCTGCCCCGTCGTCGATCCGCGCGCTGCCGACGATCGCCGCTTTTCCGGCAACCGGCGTGCCTCGATCCGACGCGCCTCGCCCGTTTCGATCCGCGTGATCAGGAAACTCCCCGGGCGTTCGGCGATCGTCACGACATCGCCCGCCTCCAGCGCGATCGCGGTGGGCGCGACGCCGAAGCTTGCGGTCTCGCTTACCGCCCCGGCCTCGCGCAGCATCGCCGCCGCAAAGCCGTCCGCCGCCTCGCCGTCCAGCACCACCGGCAGGCCGACCTGTTCCTTGCGGGGAAACGCCGCGCTCGAACGCACAGCGTCCGCCGCGCCCGGTTGATAGGCCCGCGCCGGGTCGAGATAGCGCAGCGAAAACGCCTCCGGGCGCTCGCCCGCCTCGCCGCGCCGCAGCTCGACATAGGGGCCCTCGCCATCCACGAAGGCGGCGATCTCGGTCTGCGCGCGAAGCCTTGCCGCCGCCCGAAAGACGAGACGTCCGCCCGAAACGCCGGCGACCGTCCCGGTCAGCCGCATCAACTCCTCGATCGCGCCACGCGCGCTCGACGGTGCCCCGATCACATAGCCACCGAGCGCCGCCTCGACCGCGTCGACGTCGAAACCACCGATGCCGTGATCAGCAAGGATCGCCGCGATCAGCGCATCCGCCGGCGCGTTGCCGAGCCGTCCCGTCAGCCAGTGCCCGAGCCGCCAGTTGCCGCCGTCGCTCCACACGTCGAAGCGCTCGGGAAACGCCGGATAGGGCCGCGCGTCCCACGTCCAGACATGGATCGCGCCCGCATCGAGCATCCGAAGCCCCGTCGTCGGCGACACCGGGTTCAGCGCCGGCACGAAGCCCGGCGAGGCCGGGTCGAGCGCCTCCAGTTGCACTTCGAGGAACCGCCGCTGCATCAGGTCGTCGCGGCCGCCCGCCGAGAAATGCGGCGTGAAGCTCTCCGACGATTTCGGATCGACGAAGACGTTCGGCTGGTTGGCGCCCTTGTCGACCGCCGGACAGCCGAGTTCGGTGAACCAGACCGGCTTGCCCCCCGGCACCCAGGCCGTCGGCCCGCCGATCTCGACGCCGCCCCGTCGCTCGACATGGCCGTTCGACCACCAGGCGGCGACGTCCTTGGCGCGAAACACCCAGGGCTTGCCATGTGCCCCGTCGCCGATCGGCGTGCGCTGCCGCGCCGCCCGATCCGCCTCGCTCGCATAATACCAGTCGTAATATTCGCCCGACATCATGCCGGCCGTCAGCGCCGCGCGATCGTATTGCGACGGCGGCGAGTCATCACCGGTCTTCCCGTCGACATCGCCATCGCGCCAGTCGCCGAGCGGCAGGTAATTGTCGATGCCGACGACGTCGATCGCCGGCGACGCCCAGAGCGGGTCGAGATTGTAATGAACGTCGCCGGAGCCGTCCGCCGGCTGATAACCGAAATACTCGCTCCAGTCGGCGGCATAGGTCACGACCGCGTCCGGCATCATCGCCTTGACGTCGGCGGCCAGCGCCATCAGCCCTTCGACGAAGGGAAACCGTCCCGCCTCGTCGCGAATGCGGGTCAGCCCGCGCATTTCCGAGCCGATGACGAAAGCGTCGACGCCGGCGGACGCGGCCAACGCCGCCTGGCTTAAAATCATCCGCCGATAGGACCAGCCATCCGCGCCATGATAGGCGACGCGCCCGTCCTCGATGGCAAACTCTTGCCGCTGCGCGGTGCCCAGAAACGCTTCGATCCCGGCCCGTGCCGTGGCCGTCCGATCCGCCGTTCCCGCGCGCTCCACCGCCACGTCGAGCGTCATGCGCCCGCGCCAGGGAAACGGCGCCTGTTCGCCGCCGCCATAAGGGTCCGGCAGGCCGTTGCCCGGCGGCACGTCCATCAGGATGAACGGATAATAGGTGACCTTCAGCCCGCGTGCCTTCAGATCGGCGATGGCCCGCAACACGCCCCGGTCGCTCGGCGTGCCGCCGAAGGCCGGGCCTCCTTGTCCGTTATCGGCTCCGATCCGGCTGACCGGCCGCGCCCCGCCCCGGCCGACGCCGCCGGCGTGCCAGGCTTCCGTCTCGTCGCGCCGGGCAATCTCGATTCCGGGTCGCAGCCGGCATTGCCCGACCCGCAGATCGTCGCCGAACCAGGATACCACGAGCGCCGCCCGTTCGAGCCTCGGACACAGCGCCTGAAGCTCGTCCAGCGAAGCCGTCCAGTCGCTGCCTCCGTGCAATATGTTGCGATTCAACAGCCGGTCCTCGCCGCGCCGGAGCCGCTCGCGCACCGGCGCTGGATCGAGCCCGTGCTCGCTGGCGCCGGGAATGATGGTGATCGCCCGGACGTCCCGCTCCAGCCGGCCGATCGGCCGCAGCACCTCGCAGGAGAGCTGCGGAATGCGGTTGCCCCAGCGCTCCAGCGCCATGCGCTCGAACACGACATAGGCGAGCCCCCTATAGGCCGGCGCACTACCCGCGCCCTGCCTGGCCTCGATCAGCGGATCGGGTGCCTGCGCCTCGTCGCCCGGATGCACCCGGTACGCGACCTCCGTCAGGTCCAGTTCTTCGCCGTCGGCCCAGACCCGCCTGATCCCGGCGATCGGGCCTTCGCACAGCCCGATGGCGACGTTTCCGAAATAGCTGTAGGTCGTCGTCTCGGTCTTCGGCGCCCCGCCCTTGCCACCCTGGCGCTGTCTCGTGGAGACCTCCTCGAAGCGCGTCGTCCAGATCACCTGGCCGGCCACCCGCACCGTGCCGTAGATGCGCGCAATGCCGGCGCCCTCGTCGGCTTCCATGATGCGGGTGTTGCCGAGGCGCGGCCCTTCGATCCGCTTCGTCGAGCCGAACAGGGCGCTGTCGATCGAAGCCCCGGCGAGCCCGCCGACGGCGCGGCCGAGAACCGCCCCGAACGGCCCGCCGAGAACGCCGCCGACGACGCCGCCCGCGGCCTGCAGAAGAATGGTCGCCATGATCTACTCCGGAAAGCGGAAAGCGCCGACGATCCGGCGCTCCCACGCCGGCGGCAGGGGCGAGGAGACCACCGCCGCGCCCTCGTAGGCGTGGATCACGCGGCGCCCGGACGTTCACCGGTGCGGGGTCGGCAAGCTTCGCCGGCTCGGCCGGCCCCGTCAGTCCGACAGGCGCCGCCGGCCCCGAACGCTCCAATTTCGGCTCATCGAGAATGCCGCAATGGGTCGCCGGCGCACCCGCACGCCAGGCGAAGAGCACGACATCTCCCGGCAGCGCATCGGCCACCAGAACCGGCGTCAGATGCCGCATCGCCGCTTCGAGCAGCCTGTCCGGCCCGGCCCGCACCGACCAGTCGGCGGTGTAAGCGCCCGGATCCTCCGGCTCGTCGCCATGCAGCGCCCGCCACACCCCGCGGATCAGCCCGAGGCAATCGCAACCGATCCCGCGCCGCGCGCCCTGATGCCGATAGGGCGTACCGAGATAGGTCCGTGCCGCCGCGAGCACCTGCCGCCGGACGGTTGGCGCCACGCCGTCGCGCCCCGTCACGGCACCACCGGCGAGCCGTCATTGACCCCGTCCCGCTTGGCAACCGAAAGCGCCGCGTCACCGCCGGGCATGTGCGGAAAGCCGCGAAAATTCACCGAATTGCCAAAGCGATCGCGACAGGTCGAAAACCGCTTGTCGCAGCCGATCGTCAGCCGCACCCGGTTCCCCGCCGCCGCTTCGATCTCGACAGCGTCCGCCAGCGTCACGACGCTCGTGCCCGGCGCACCGACGCCGACGCTCAGCACATCGGCCGAAAACCCCGTCCGCGCGCCATCCAGAAACACCGCACGCCCATCGCCGAAACGCGCCCGGTCGCCCCCGAGGTCGCCCGCGACGACGAGCCGGCTCGCCTCGCCCTCGACGATTTCCGCCTCGATCGTGTGCGGCTGAGCGCTCGCCGGAAAGCCGCAGCGCGTATCCCCGAACACCGCGTCGCAGCGCCGCCGGTAGCTGCGCCCGCGCACCCGGTCGAGTTTGCCCGCAATACCGCGCAGCTCGGCAGAAAAGCCCGTCTCGCCATGCTTGACCTCGCCGAGCTCGGCAACGTCCATCAGCACGAAATCGTCCGGCCGCTGCCAGTCGAACACGAAGGTCTCGACCTTCGCCCCGTCATAGCGGCCCGCTCGAATGTCCTCCGCATCGATCGCGGCCGAAGACAGCGCGCCCGCCACCTCGCGCGTTTGCGCCGAAAGGCCCAGCGCCTCCTCCGCCTCGCTGCCGGTCAATCCCGTCGCCGCGTCGAAACGCGTCCCATCGAAGCGCAGTGCCGCGTCATGGTCGGTGAAGCCGAGCACCACACCGTCGCTCCGCGTCAGCCGCCAGCCATGGGCGAGCGTCGTCACCGGCTGCGCCACATGGGCGGCAAGCCCTGCCGGAAGCGTCCTCATGGCCGCACCTCGATCAACGGAATGGTCGGAATGTCGCCCGCCTCGAAGGCGGCGACGTTGATCGCCAGATGATCCATGTCGAAGCGCACCGGCACGTCGAAGGAAAACCCCGCCGTGATCGCCGTTCCCGGCGCCGGCGGTTCGGCGAAGCTGACGATCCCGCGCGTCGCATCCACCACGATCCCGGCTTCGACCGCCGCCCCGTCGACCGCCACGACCACCGAGCCGGCAACCGGCTTCTGGATCGGTCGCACATAAGCGTCCGGCCCGCTGCCATAGGCCTTCACCAGGGCAAAGTCCGTCGTCGTCCCGTCACCGTTCCCGATATATTGGTCGAGCAGGCTCGGCACTTTGCCGTAGGCACAGGACTGCCGGTCGAGCGGATCGCGGAACCGAAACCCCGTCAGTTTGCCGCGCCGCGCCTCGAAGAAGTCGAGGACCGCCACGAGATCGGCCAGCCGCTTCACACCCGAACCCGCATCGTAGCGCCGCACCGCATGGCGATGGCGCTGGTTGCGGTGCTCGTAGCCGGTCGAAAGCCGCACGATCTCGGTCGTGCGCTCGGGTCCGCCGCTCGTGCCGAAGGCGATCCTGAGCGGAAACAATTCCTCGCTGAAGGCTTCGATGCTCATCGCTCAAAGCCCTCTTTGGCCACGTTGCGCCGCGCGCGCCAGCATCGCCTGCACCTGCGCCTCGGACCGCCGAAAACTTGCCGCGTCCGGCGTCGTCACGTTGAAGACGATCGACGGTCCGCCGCCCGCCTTGCCGCCCCCATGGCCGCCGGCGGCAACGCCAAGCGTCCCGTCCGCCCCACGCTTCAGCGGCAGGATCGCCTCCGCCCCCGCCTCGCCCATAAGCCCGACCCGGCCGCCACCGGTGCCGCCATTCGGAAAGAAGCTCGGCGACGCCACCACTCCGCCCTTGGCGAAGGGCTGCACCGCCGCCCCCGTGCCGCCACCGGAAAACAGCCCGCCAAGCCCGGCACCAAGCCCGCCCACCGCCTGGCCGACGACATTGCCGACAAGATTGGTCAGCGGCTTCAGTGCCGCATCGAGCGCGATCCCGGAAATCCGTGTGCCCAGCTGCTGCAACACGCTCTCGAACGATTTCCCACCACTCACCGCGCCCTTCAGCGCCGAAGAGATCGCCGTGCCGAAACTATCGGCGCGCCGCGTCAGATCGTCGAGCGAGCGCTCGAAACCGCTGGTGTCGGCCACGACCGCCACCTTCAGCGTCTCGTCCTCGTCCATCGTCACCTCCAGGAAAAGTCCAGGCGTTATCCAGCCCGGCGAAGATCAATCGGGCGGCGGCGTCGAGGCGGTCGCCCGATCCGGGAACCGCCGCATCATTTCGCTCAAGGCAGCCCGTCCGGGCGCCGCCGCATGGCGCGGCATGAAGGCGCCCAGCGCCGCTGCCAGTTCCCGCGGCGTCATCGCCCAGAAGTCGCGCGGGGCCAGCCGCAACAGGCCGAGCCCCGCATGCATCGCCCCGTCCCAGTCGAACTCCGCACTGGCGAACTCCGCACTGGCCAACCCCGCGCCGGGTGGGGGCTCACCCGGCGCGGCGCTCAAGGGCGCGGCGGCATCTCGGCCGCAGCGCCCAGTCCTTGCGGCCCGCCTCCGAAAGAGCCGGGCCCATGGATGTCCGTTTCAGGCGATTCCTTGCGTTGGGCAGACGTCGCACGAGCCCCGGCACCGGGAGCCCCCGGCTCATCTGCCCGCCTCGCATTGCTGCTGGCCCCACCGGAACCATCGCCGTCCGGCTCGCCGAACGCCGCAGACAGCAGCGCCGCCGCGATGCCCGCCGCGCCCGCCGCGCCGCCCTCGATCCGCATACACGCGACCTCGGCCTCGCTTGCCTCCGCACCGCCGCCGCGCAGTCCGGCCGCAAGGATGCGCATCAAATCCCGCGACGACAGCCTTCCGCCCGAAAACCGCGACGCCAGCGCCGTCAGATCCTCGGCCGCGAACGCGTCCTCCAGTTCAGCCAGAGCCCCGAGCGTCAGGCACAGCACCCGCTCGCGCCCATCGATGATCGCGGACACCTCGCCGCGCCGCCGGTTCGCCGCCATCGTCAAGCCGCCGCAAAGGTCAGCGCGCCGGCCGATTCCAGCGTCGCCTCGAAGGTCACCTCGCCATTGTGCTCGCCGGCATATTCCAGCGCCGTCACCTGGAACCGCCCGGTCACCGTGCCGAAATCCGGGATCACCGCCTGGAACCCCGCGACCCCGCCGGCGAAGAACAGCGAGCGCAGGCTGGCATCGGACGCCGCGTCCTTGAAGATGCCCGCGCCCGAAAGCGCCGCCCGCTGCACGCCTGCCCCGCCGAGCAGCTCGCGCCACCGCCCGGCGCTCTCGGCGTCGGTGATGTCGACCGTCTCGGCATTGAAAGCGATCCGACGCGTGCGAAGCCCGGCAATGGTCGCGAAATTTCCGTCCCCATCCTCGTCGAGCCGGAGGAGCAGGTCCTTGCCTTTCTGTGCGGGCATCGTTTCGTCCTTTCCGCTGATCCGGTAAATCCATTCGAGCCCCACGGTCCGGGGACCCGACCAAACAAAAAGGCGGCCCCGAAGGACCGCCTCAAACATTCGAATTCTTTGTTGCCGCTAAGACGAGAAGTCGCCTCAGGCCATCGGCTCCGTCACCGCCCGAAATCGCAGGATCCCGTGATAGGTCGGCGCGTCCGGCTCCTGCCGGGCCTCGGCGAACTGCAGTTGCAGGTTCACCAGGTGATGGCCCTCGACCGAAAGGTTGGCGTCGTGGAGCCTGGTCGAAACCTTGTCCATGATCTCGTAGGTCTCGCGCTTGCCGCCGCCCTTGGCCCAGACGTGGAGCGTCAGGACGTGCTCCGAGCCGTCCTCGGTGCCGGTCGACCAGTCGACCACCGCGGTCCGCCCCAGCGTCAGATAGGGAAACGCCGTGTGCTCCGGTCGCCGGTCGAACACTTTTGGCCCGCCGAGCAAAGCGGTCAGTGCCGGGTCGGACGTCAACGTCTGAAAGATCGTGGTTTGTAGTTCTGCGCTGGCCTGCGTCATTTCGGCTCCTCGCTCAAGCGCTGTCACAAACGTTTATATACTGTGAACGCCTTGATCGCCAACGGGTTTCGCCAACCCATTAAGTTAAATTTTCGTGACAGGGCCGTTCTGACAGGGCTGTTGTGACGAGGCCGTCAGGGAAATCCGGCTCGCCCGCCGGCAAGCCCCGACTTTTTCACCGGCACTCCCGGCAACTGGTCCACTCCGTCGTCGGCCAGCGCCGCCAGCGCCAGCGGCTGGCGTGCCAGCCCCGAAGTCGACGGCAGCCCGGCGACAACCGCCTCGCGCCCGCCATCCGAACCGGCCGGCCAATCCGCCACGCGTGTCCCCGGCACGGAACCCGGCCGCGCCCGTTTCATCGCAAGCCCGAGCCCGATCCGCCGATAGCGCTCGACGAGCGTCGCAGGCGCAAACCGCGAAACCGTAACGCCGAGCCGCATCACGCTTCTTCCTCGCAGCGGCACAGAAGATACCGCCCGGTCTCGTCGGGATCGTAGACGGACAGGATCGTCAGCCGCCGTTCGCCCAGCCGAAAGGCCAGGCCACGCCCCACCTCCGGCACGGCCCGGCAGATCACCCGATGCGTCACCGTCGCCTCCTCCCGGTCGAAGCGCTGCCGCGCCTCGATCGACACCGGCTCCACATGCACCGAAAGCTCGCGCAACTCGCGCCACACCGTCGCCGCGCCACCGGCCCCGTCCGGCACGAAGTCGCCGATCTCCAGCCGCGCCCGCTTGCGCAACAGGCCAGGGTCCAGAAACACCGCCGCCATCAGAGACTCAGCCGGCGAAACGGCGCGATCAGCGTGCGCGCCAGCGGCGGCATGATCGCCGGTTGCTGGCTGAGGCCAACCGAGGTGCGAAACTCGTAGGACGCCGCTACGATCGTCTTCAGAGCCAGCACAAGATTCTCCGGCGTATCGCCGTCCGCAAACCCCGCGGTGAAATCCACCTCGACACCGTTGACGCTCGCCATCCTCACCGTCGGGGAAAGCCGGATCGCCTCGATCCCGAGCGCCCGCTCGACGACCCCCTCGGACGGTGCGAACGCCTGCGGCACGCCGTCCGCGCCATAGACGGCGATCGCGGTGATCGGCCCGAGCGGCCGCCGCGCGATTTCGACCCAGCCATCCGCCGGCACCGGGTCCAGCGCCAACCGAAAGCCGCGCTGCGCCAGCACCAGCCCGGTCATCTCCTCCATCGTCTGGCGCGCCGCGCGGATCAGCCCCGAAATCAGCGCGTCCTCGTCGTCCCGCTCGATCCGCGCCCAGGTCTTCGCCTCGGCAAGGCTCAGGGGCTCGACGAGCTCAGCCCCGTCGAGCGCCCCCAAATCGATGATCGTCATGGCGCAGCTCCCGCAAAAAATATCGTGCCCGAAATCAAAAGCGGCCGGGCATCCCTGCCCGACCGCCTGCATGCTCGTCATGTGCCGATGGAACGCGGCACGAGGGTTCGTTACGCCGAGAAGTCCAGGAACTTCGCCGCGTCGAAATCCTGGATGCCGCCGCCAACGCGCTTCGTCGTGTAGAAGAGGACGTAGGGTTTGGCCGAATAGGGATCGCGCAGCACGCGCACGCCCTGCCGGTCGACGACCAGATAGAAGCGGGCGAAGTCGCCGAAGCAAATCGCCTTCGAACCCGCCGCCATGTCCGGCATGTCCTCGGCCTCGACCATGGCAAAGCCCATCAGGCTCGCCCGTCCGCCGGCCGCCACCGGCGGCTGCCACAGATAATTGCCGTCGGCATCCTTCAGCTTGCGCACCGAGGCTTGCGTGCGCCGGTTCATCACGAAAGAGGCGTTCTGCCGGTAGCCGGCCTTCAGCGCATAGACGAGGTCGTAGAGCGCATCCGCCGCCGTGCCCGGCAGAAAGCCCGCATCCTGGCCGGTCGAAACCGTGCCGACCGAGCCCCAGGCCCAGTTCGCCTCGCCGACGGTCGGATAGGTCGTGAAGCCCCGCGGCTTGGCGACGCCGTCGCCGTTGACGAAGGCCGCGCCCTCCTGCGTGGCGAACGCCTGCTCGACCTCCTCGCCGATCCAGCTGTCGATGTCGACGGCCGCATCGTCGAGCAGCGCATTCGTCGCCGCCGGCATGGCGTAGAGCTCCATCGTCGGAAACGACAGCTCGGCCAGCTGCGGCGCGTCGGTCTGCGGCCGCACCGCCGTCTGACCGACCCAACCCGTCTGCGCCCCGGTGATCGCGAAGGGCTTCTTCAGGACCGCCGTCGAGACGGTCCGCACCGTCGCGATCGAGCGGATCGGCGAGATCGCGATCAGCCGGCGGCCGATCTCGTTCGCCGTCTCGTCCGGCACCAGGAAGCCGCCATCGGCGCCGACGAGGCCCGACATCGCCTTCTCTTCCAGACGCCGCAGCCCCTGTTCGTCGCCGCCGCGCACATAGCGCTCGAACGCCGTCTTGTGTTCGCTCGGCATGGCTCCGCGCCGCCCCCCGGCACCGCCGCCCCCGCTGCCACCCCAGCCGCCACCCCCGCTGCCAAGCGGCGGGCGCATCTCCTTCAGGGTCAGGCGCTCCATGCGCCGCTCCTGCTCGTCGAGCGCCCGGTTGATGCGATCGACCTTCTCTTCGGAGAGCACATCGGCGCTCATGCGCTTTTCGATCTGGCCGACCCGGTCGTCATTGGCCTCGCGAAAATTCTCGAAGGCCGCCATGAAATCATCGAACGCCGCCGCGCCGTCTACTCCCCCCTGGGCTCCCCCGTGGGCCTTCGTTTCCATCGGCCCCGCAGCCGCACCACAGTGTCCCATGTCGCTCATCGATCGGTCTCCGTTCTGGTTGAAAACAGGATTGTTCAAGCCGCGCCGTCGTCTCCGACGACGCAGAACACGCAAAACCCTTGGACACTCGTCATTCTCGGGCTTGTCCCGCAGATCAACTGCGTAAGCCGATGGCTGATCGGTGAACGTCAAAGCGATCGTGTCCAGGCTTCACGTCGATTTTCACAGGACTGCATATCCTCGGAACGAGCCCGAGGATGACGGCGCTTCAAGGTGATCCGACAGATGTCTGCAAAGTCGCAGACATGTCTTCGAACGATATCCGGCATCCAGATCGCGGTGACCCGAGCTGTTTGAATGCTGCCGCCCCTTGCGGCGGAACTGTCAGGCAGGACAGAAGAGGACGTCGTGAAGCGCAAAGCTCGAAAGCGTCAGATGCAATGCCGTCGGGCATCAGGCGCCCGGCACGCCCGCAGCCGCCATCCGCCCGCGCCCCGGCATCGCCGCCACGAGCCGCGCCCGCTCCTGCATCGGAAAGCTCACCAGCGAGATCTCCCAAAGGTCGATCGTCACCAGTCGCCGCCGTGCCGTGCCGCTGCCGCGCCGCGACAGCTTGGTGCGAAACCCGATCGACAGCCCGTCCAGCGCGCCGGCCGAAATCAGCCCCGCCGCCTCGCGCCCGGCCATCGTGCCGAGCGCCAGCCGACCCTCGACGTAAAGCCCCCTGCGATCCTCGCGGATCGCCGTCCAGCGCCCGACCGGCCGCGACGGATCATGCTGCCACAGCATCCGGATACCCGCGACGCCCCGCGCCAGCACCGAGGCCGCAAAGGCCCCCGGCTCGATCACGTCACCGGAAAGATCGGTGTCGCCGAACAGCGCCGCATAGCCACTCAGGAGGCCGTTGCTTTGCTCGATCTCCACATCCGCCAGAGGCCGTGTCCGCATCATCGCCCGTCCTCCCGGCCCTTGCGCGGCGTCGGCTCTACCTTGCCGCTCGTCGCCACGCCGTCGGAGGCCTCGCCGGCATTCACGCCCCCGGTCTTGGCGCCCCCGCCCTTCGACCAATCGATCTTCGCCCAATCCACCTTCACCGTGTCGCCGACCCGGAACAGTCCGTCGGCGAACCGGCCGAGCACGCCCAGCGCCCACCAGGCGCACAGGCTCGCCGCCGCCGATCCCATCAGCACCAGTTCGCTGGAATCCAGCGTCTGGTCGATGTTCAGTTGCGCCGCCAGCATCAGGCCTGCCGGCGGCCCGAAGACCACACCGGTCACGGTCCCGATCATGAAGCGCGAGGCTGCCTCCCGCCGCCCGCGCGGCAACAGATACGCGACCGAGATCGCCGACCCGGCCACCGCCCCGGCGATCTTCGACATCCAGAGCGCCAGGGCCGTCACAGGCTCCGCGCTCACCGCGTCCCCCCGCCGGCGCGACCGGGCCATTCCACTTCACCGTTGACAATCGAAGCTTGTGTCATCATCGTTCGGATGTCCTGATGTGAGAATGACGATTGATCTCTTTTGAGCGGTGCCTCCGGCATCGCTCTTTTTTTGCCCACGACGAATCGGCACGCTTGTGTTGCAAGGCCTTCCGGCCCCGCTCAGACCGAAGCGCCGTAGCCCGTCGCCTCGCGTTTTTCCGATCGCGACAGGAAATCCGCCGCCCCGATCCGCGACCACAGCGCCTCGCGCTCGGCGGAAAGCCCGTCGACTTGGTCGAGATCGAGCCCGAGCCGCAGCTCCGACGCGCCGAAATGCTGCGCCAGCCAGTCGCCCATCGCGCCGGTCAGCCGGCCGATCAGCGGCAGCACCGTCAGGCGGTAGAACGCCCGGTTCGCCTCAGAGTAGTTGCTGTAGGTATTGTCGCCCGGAATGCCGAGCAGCATGGGCGGCACGCCGAAGGCCAGCGCGATGTCCCGCGCCGCGCCGTTCCTCGCCTCGACGAAATCCATGTCCTTCGGCGAAAGCGCCATCGCCTTCCAGTCGAGCCCGCCTTCAAGAAGCATCGGCCGCCCGGCCCTTGCGGCGCCCGCATAGCCGCTTTCCAGCTCCGCCTTCAGCCGGTCGAACTGCTCGGGCGCCAGATTGCCGCCGTCGCCCGGCTGGTAGACCAGTGCCCCCGAAGGCCGCGCCGAATTGTCGAGCAGCGCCTTGTTCCACCGCGAGGCCGCATTGTGCAGCTCCAGCGCCGTCTGCGCCGCTCCGAGCGGCGAATAGCCGGAAAAATCCGCCAGCGGATGAAACAGCCGCACATGCAACAACCGCGACGGCCGCCCGCCACCGCCCGCCGCGTCGCTCCCCGGGCCGCCGCCCGCATCCTCGCCATCCCCGTCGGCCCCGATCCGCCGCACCGAGGCGCCGACGCGATACTCGTAGGCCTGCGGCCACCCGTCCCGATCCTCGACGATCCGCACCCGGTCCGGCCGCAGCGCCGTGAGCGCCTTCACCGCCCTATCGACGACGGTCGCCTCCAGATACGCATTGCCCGAAAGCAGCAGGTGTCCGCACAGGGTCTCGACGAGGCTCGCCCCGTCGAGCGTCCCGCCCATCGCCCGGTTCGGCCGCCTGAGCAGATCGAGCAGAGGATGTTCCGCCACCTCGCTGCGCCCGTCGTAGAGCAGCATCGGGATCGCCGCCGCCGTCTCCGCCACGAGCCGCACCGAGCGATAGACGATCGGGTTCTGCAAGAACCCCGCCCGCGCCAGGGCCTCGTAGCTCTTCTCACTCCAAACTCCGTCCTCGCCCGCCCCGGAAAACACCAGAGTGCCGCCCGCGACCGCAATCCCCTTGCGCTCGTCGGGCCACTGGCCCCCGACGGGCCCAACCTCAAGGCGCGCCAAATCCGACGCGCCGCCGAGCCACCCGGCGATCGTCTCTCGAAGTCCCATTTTTATCTCCGGATTATTCGTTACAGGAATTCTTGCACCCGCACTCGAACGCTAAAGTCCCCGCACCCGCGGTTCCCGCACCGGCGCCATCAGCGCCGTCACCGCCCAGACCAGCGCATCGAGTCGGTCGGGCGAGCGTCCGCCGCTGAGCCCGTCCGGCCCGAAATCCGCCATCTCGTCCTCGAGACCGGGAAACCGTCCCGCATGGCGCACCCGCCCCTGCTCGTAGAGCGCCGCCACGGGTTCAGCCCGCACCCATTTGCCGCGGCTCGCCCTGACCGCCCGAAACGGCACCGAAGGAGCGACGGTTCGGATCACTGCCTCGACCATGTCGCCGCCCTGGTTCACCTCGGCGACGATCCGGTCCGCCTCCAGCCGCTCGTACAGCGCCACCGCCGTTCCGGCCCATTCATGCGGCTTTGCCCTGCGCCGCGAGACATCGGCCAGGACATGCACGATGCCGTCCGCGCAGACCCCCGCCGCAACGATCCCGCAAGCGTCCGAACGCGCACCCGACGTCGCCGGCGGATCGATCGCCACGACGATCCGCCGCAGTTCCGGCGCCGCCCGCACGCGGTTCCGCTCGATCGCGGCGAGATCGAACAGCGCATCCTCGCGCGCCTCGATCATCGCCCCGTCGAGCTCCTGCCGCCCGAGCCGCGAGCCGCCGTAACGCGCCTGCATCGCCGCCAGGAATCCCGGTGCCAGATGCAAGGCGTTTTCCACCGTCCGCATGTGGGTCGTCACGGTTCCCACCTCGCCGATCAGCCGCTTCAAAAGCGGGATCGGCCGCGGCGTCGTCGTGAACAGCGCCCGGGGATGCTCGCCGATGCGCAGCCCGAATTGAAGATTGTCGAAACACGCCTCGCCATGCACCCATTTTGCGAATTCGTCGCCCCAGGCCGCGTCGAACTGATAGCCGCGCAGCGCCTCCGGATCTTCCGACGAAAACACCTGCGCGATCGCCCCGTTGGCGAACACCAGCCGCCGCCGGCTCGCCTCGTAGACCGGCCGCGCGCCAAGTCCCACCCGGCAAAGCCCGCTTTCGCCGTCGATCATCACTTCGCGCCCGTCGGCCAGGGTCTCGGCGACGAGCGCGATCCGACCATGGGCCCGCGTCGCGATCGGCGCGATCCCAAGCGCCATCGCCCGCACCCATTCGGCGCCGGCCTTCGTCTTGCCCGAGCCGCGTCCGCCGATAATCAGCCATTGCCTCCAGTCGCCCGGCGGCGGCAGTTGCGCCGGCCGCGCCGTCGACGCCCAGTTCGGCGACGACGCCTTGGCGACGGCGCCCGAAACCTTTTCCGCTTCCTCCACGATCTTCGTCCAGAATTGCGGATCGCTCAGTTTCTCGTCGATGGATTCGATCGAAGACGCCGGGGTCTGCGCCACCGCGTCGGAACCGTCCTCGAATTCAGCGTTTCCGGCCTCGGCGCCGCATTCGTTCCGTGCCGACCCGTCGTCGCAATCCTTCGCCAGGCTATGAGCGAGCGGACCCTCGACGCCGGACCCGTCGGCCGGCGCCGCCTCGGCCGCAACGCTCATCCGTCACCGCCGAACACCGCGTCCGCATCGACGCCGACGAACAGCGTCGGACCCTCGCGCCGCCGCCTGTCGAGGCTCTTCAGACGCGCCAGAAACTCGGCCCGCAGGCGCCGCGTCTCGGCTTCGTCGGTCTGCCCGCTTTCGCTGGCCAGTCTTTCCAGCCGCTTCAGATCGAGCAGCTTCTCCAGCGTTCGCGTCAACTGCCCCAGCACATCGATCCGCTCCTTCGCCGAACCGAGCGGCAAGCCCGCCGCACGACGGAGCGCGGGCCGGGTCTTCGCTTTCGAAGCCGCCGCTGTCACTTGCCCCGTCGACCGTAATCCCGCGACGCTCTTCGCCTGCTGGGTCGCAGCGATCCGGCGACCCACCGCGTCCTTCGCTCGATCGCCAGCCACCGCAGTTGCCCCGGCGCCGGCCTCGGCCGCGATGCCGTCGCTTTCGACCTCATCACCTCGACCACCCTCGGCGTCCCCAGCGTCAGCGCCCGGCGCCTCCGCTGCCCGCGCCAAATCCGCCAGCCGTTCGAACTCGTCGATCTCGCGTTCCAGAAGGAGGAGCAGACGCTCCGAAAGCATCGCCTTCACCGCCATCGTTCCCTCCGCCTGCAACAACTTTCACGGCACGACCGAGACACAAAAAGGCGGCGCAGGTGACCCACCCCGCCGCTTCGTCATGCCTGTCTTGCCTTGCTTTGCCCGAGCGACAATCGCCCTAGACGCCTGCACCGGCACGTTGCCGGACAACGTCGTCGCGCCATCGTCGTCGCAACATCGTCGCAATTTCTCGACTGTGCCTGGACCCTAACCGAGCACCGTGACGCAGTCAAGGACTATTTTCATAAATTCGTTATTTTTCGGAAATTTTTCCTATGCCTAAACGTTGCGAACTGGCGATACGCCGGTGCCGTGATGGATCGGGTCGTGGAGATCGCTGCGGAGTCACGATGCCGAATGAGATCGGCTTTGAGGATGTGCCTGATAACGTAAGGCAAACGGCCTTCATTTCAGGCCCTCAGCAGACTGACGACGCCCACCCGGTGTGGCGAGACGGCAATCCCCTCGTCGTCATCGCCACGCATGCCGATCGAACAAATGAAACAGGCCCCGCAATGAGCGCCGGTAGACGCGTTTTGCGAGGCCTGCGTGTTATCGATCGATGTCGGCGTCGTGCCTCAATTGGCCGGCGTCGTCCCGTTGGCCGGCGGCGTGCTGCCATCGGCGGGCGTCGTATCATCGGCCGGCGTGGTGGTATCGACTGGCGGCGTGGTATCGGCCGGAACGGTGGTCTCGACCGGCGGTGTATCGTTCACGGGTGGTGTAACCGGTTGCTCGTTCACAATCGCCGGGGTGGTCGTGTCGGGTGCAACGGTGTCGTTCCTGTCGAATGCCCCGAAGAGCCAGGCCAGCAACACAAGGATGCCGAGGGCGAGCAGCAACCATGCTATGATGCTCGTCGCGGACGTCTTGGCCGGTGCGGTGGTGATTTTCGGGTCGCGGTAGTCGTCGGGGCTGTTTGTCACGGTAAAATCCTCAAATGCGGTTCACATTGCTCAAGTCGAAAACGCGCGACTTGTTCCCTGAGCGGCTATTTTTTCTCTAGGCAGCTATTTTTAGTTTTTCTCTAGGCAGCTATTTTTAGTTTGTGGAACGAAGTTCTGCCGGGTCTGTTTGAGACGCAAGAACCTCGTTAACGACGCCGATCGAATGAATTGATCGCGAGTGTATCCCGAAGGCAGACCATGACCGCTCGTGATCCGGCTTCTGACATGCACAAAAGTGTCGATCTAGCCGAGGAGCGCCTTGTCGTCGACAAGGTCGATCACGCCTCGACACTCCGGGTTTCGACCCGGACCGTCGAACACGACGTTGCGGTCGATGAAATGCTGCGATCGGTTCGCGCCGAAGTCACACGCGTCCCCATCGACCGCTACGTCGACAGCATCCCCGAAATCGAGGAACGGGACGGTATGATGATCATCCCGGTCGTTGAGGAGGTGCTCGTCAAACGCCTGGTTCTGAAGGAAGAGCTGCACGTGAAAATGGTGTCGGAAACCACCCCTCACCGCGAGACCGTCAAGCTTCGAACCCAGACACCGACCGTCGAGCGGCTCGACGGTCAAAAGTAACTTATCTTTGCAATCACGTCAGGAGAAAACTCATGAACAGAGCCATCACCGCCATCTATCGGACCTACGCCACCGCGCAGCAGGTTCGTGATGCCATCACCGATGCTGGCGTATCGAGTTCGTATGTCGACATCATTCCCGATACCGACGATCAACTGGAAGCCGGAACCTATCGCAACGACGAGGTTCTCGACGATCTTCATGATCTGCACCTGCCGGAAGACGACGTCCGGACCTATCAGCAGGCTGTCCGTCGCGGAGACTATGTCGTTTCGGCCAACGTCGATGACGACGATGTGGAACGTGTCATGGAAGCGATGCGCCGTCCGGAAGACGAGATGTACGACATCGATCGCACCGAGGACGAGTTCCGGTCGGCCGACTATGTCGCGCCGACGACGGGTTCGGTCGGCGCCGCCGGCTACGGTGCCGACACGGGCCTGGATGAGAATGCGGCTGTCGGGGATCGCGAAATGATGCTGGAGCGCGACAGGGTTCGCGACAGCGACCGAACCGACGCTGTGGGGACCCTCGGAGCGGATGGTCGGGAAGTGTTCCGCGAAGCGGAAGAGCGCCTGCAAGTTGGCAAGCGGGACCGCGAAGGCGGAACGGTTCACATCCGTTCCTACGTCCACGAGGTTCCCGTCGAGGAACGCATCCGCTTGCGCCATGAGCGGGTCGAGATCCGGCGGCGGGCATCGGACGAAACGGTACTGACGGGCGCCGAAGCGGACGCCGTGTTCCAGGATCGTTCGATCGAGGTGACCGAGCACGACGAGGAGGCGGTCGTGTCCAAGGAAACCGTGATCACCGGCGAGGTCGAGGTCTCCAAGGACGTCGATACCGAGGAGAAGGTGATCTCGGATACGGTGCGCAAGACGGAAGTCGAAGTGGAAGACGCACGCACCGCGGGCAATCGCAACGATCTGTACCGTAAAGACTGACCTCGAGGTCGAAATTACACGTTGGAGCGTTCGGCTTTTCGCCGGACGCTCTTTTTGATGCGATTGCTCGAAACGTTTCCGGCCTGTAAATCACAGAAACAGCGGCTCTTACAGATCGCAAATTCCAGCCTGCCTTTATTTATCTGCTTTCATTCCTTTTCGTCGTTTATCGCACTCATCGGGTTCTCGCCGGGCCAGGCCGCCAGATGGTCCTCGAAGTCCTCGAGCGCCATTCCGGTCTCGCTGATCGTTCGTCCCCGAACCGAAACGCCCGCGAGATGCACCGTTTCACGGTCTCCTGACACGAGATGATGCCACCAGTAGAGACCGCGCCCCTCCTCCACCAAGCGGTAGGCGCAGGTCGGCGGCAACCATTCGATCTCGCGAACCGTCTGCGGATCGAGCCCGACGCAGTCGGGCACCGTCGCCTGGCGGTTCTCGTAATCGTGACACCGGCAGGTGCCGTCGTCGAAGAGCCGGCAGGCGACGTTGGTCCAGGCGATCGCGCCGGTGTCCCAATCCTCCAGCTTGTTGAGGCAGCAGCGCCCGCAGCCGTCGCACAGCTGCTCCCATTCCTCGGCGCTCATCGCGTCGAGGCTCTTGACGCGCCAGAACGGCGCGGTTTCACCGTTCCCCGTCGCCGCGTCCGGTTGGTGCTTCATCGAATTGTCGACTTTCGTTGACTAAGTTTCGGTCGAACTGACGACTTTTTCATGTTGTCCACGTATAGGTCGGCGGACTAGGATCAAAGTGGGGGCAAAGGGCGGGCCGACGTGGCGATGCGACGTCCGCGGGACCGACTTGAGCTGACGGATTGATGGTGCAGAACTCTTCCGAAAAACGATCGCGCCGGCGCCAGCCGACGCGGCTGATCGAGATCGACGCCTGGATCGACTCGAGCCTGTGGCGGTTTTTCCACGGTTTTTCCGCCATCTGGGAAAATATCACCATCTTCTCGCGCAAGTTCCGCGTGCGCGGCTTCACGCGCCTCGTCTTCGAATTCGCCGGCGAGGGCCTGACCCTCGGTCTTGCCGGTTTCGTCCTGCTCCTGGCCCTCGCGCAGCCCGCCATGAAGGTCACGGCGGGCGGCCTGCCGCAAGAGGCGGACTATTCCGTCCTCTTTCTCGACCGACACGGCGAGGAAATCGGCCGTCGCGGCGTCCTTCGGGCCGCCGCCGCGCCCATCGACGAAATGCCGGACAATTTCATCAAGGCGGTGCTCGCCACCGAGGACCGGCGCTTCTTCGAGCATTGGGGCATCGACTTCTTCGGCCTGTCCCGCGCCCTGTCGGAAAACGCCCGCGCCGGCGGCGTCGTTCAGGGCGGCTCGACGCTCACCCAGCAGCTTGCCAAGAACCTGTTCCTGTCCAACGAGCGCACCCTCGATCGCAAGATCAAAGAAGCCTTCATCTCGCTCTGGCTCGAGTCCCACCTGACCAAGCGCCAGATTCTCGCCATGTATCTCGACCGCGCCTACATGGGCGGCGGCACGTTCGGTGCGGCGGCGGCGGCCGAGTTCTATTTCGACAAAAACATCCGCGACGTCTCCATGGCCGAGGGTGCGATGCTGGCCGGCCTGTTCAAGGCGCCGACCAAATACGCCCCGCACATCAATCTGCCCGCCGCCCGCGGCCGCGCCAACGAAGTCCTGACCAATATGGTTCAGGCCAATTTCGTCACCGAGGGCCAGGTCGTCGCCGCACGCCGCCAGCCCGCCACCTCCATCGACCGCTCCGCGACGCCCTCGCCTGACTATTTTCTGGATTACGCCTTCGACGAGATTCAGAGGGTCGCCAAGGCCAAGGGCATCGAACAGCGCAATCTCGTCGCCCGCACGACGATCGACACCCGGCTGCAGCGGCTCGCCGACGAATCCGTTCAATACCATCTGCTCCAGTTCGGCTCGAACTACAATGTCGGCGAGGCCGCCATGGTCGTCATCGACGCCGACGGCAGCCTGCGCGCCATGGTCGGCGGCCGCGACTACGGCGTCTCCCAGTTCAACCGTGCCGCAAGGGCGCTGCGCCAGCCGGGATCGTCCTTCAAGGTCTATGTTTTCGCCGCCGCCATGCAGGCCGGGATGAAGCCTTCCGACACCATCGTCGACAGCCCGGTCACCATCGACAAATGGTCGCCGCAGAACTACAATCACAAGTTCGTCGGGCGGGTCACGCTCTCCTACGCGCTCGCCCACTCGATCAACGTGCCCGCCGTCAAGCTCAGCCAGAAGGTCGGCATGAAGGCCGTCACCGCGACGGCCAAGGCGATGGGCGTCGAATCGCCCCTGCGCGGCGACAAGTCCATGGCGCTTGGCACCAGCGAGGTCACGGTTCTCGATCAGGCCACCGCCTACACCGTGTTCGCCAATGGCGGCATGGACAATCACCGCCACGCGATCATGGAGCTGTCCGACGCGAACGGCATGCCGCTGTGGGATTCGCGCCGCGACATGCCGCCGCGCCGCCGCATCCTCACCGAGGCTGCGACCAAAATGATGAACGAGATGCTCGTCGGCGTCACCGAGAGCGGCACCGGTCGCCGCTCGCAGCTCTCCATGACCCGCGTCGGCGGCAAGACCGGCACCACCCAGGACTATCGCGACGGCTGGTTCGTCGGCTTCACCGGCAATTATTCCGGTGCCGTCTGGTACGGCAACGACAGCTACAAGCCGACCAACAAGCTGACCGGCGGCTCCCTGCCGGCGATGACCTGGCAGCGCTTCATGGAGGCGGCTCACCAGAACATCGAGCTGAAGCCGATCCCCTACCTCGACAACCCGTTCCCGGCCGACAAGAAGACGATCGCCGAGGCCGGCGACGGCACCGATGCTCCCCCGGCTCGGGTCACCCTCACCCGCCCGGCCGAAGAGGTTTTGTCCGACATCGCCAGGACGATGGAAAACCTGCCGCCGCTCGATCCCGAGCAACTCGCCTCCGCCAATCCTGTGCCAGAGACCGCGGCGGTCCGTCGATGATGCAAGCCGCGACGGCCTATTCGATGCGAACGACATCTGTCGCAACCGTGACATTGGCCGCCGCGACGGTTCGCTCCGGTCCGTCGGTGCGGGCCGACTGACGCCGATGCGCTTTGCCCTCTCCGTTTTCGTGGCGCTCGCCATCGCGCTCGGTCTCGGCGGCTGGTCGGCCGCCTGGGCCCTTAAGGAATCCTCCGAGATCGGCACGGTCACGGTCGGTCCATGGCACGCCAATCCCTTCGCCGGCGCCCCCGATGCCGACCCCTATTCCAAGGCCCGGCTCGCCCGCTTCGGCAATCTGACCCTCGGCGTCGGCGAGGGCATCCAGTTCACCGCCGACACGGACGCGGCCGGCCGACCGCTGCGCCGCGAATGCGAATATCGTCTCGCCGGCCGCACCCCGCCGGCGCGGGTCTGGACGCTTGCCCCCTACACCTCGGACGGCCGCCTCGTGCAGCCCGACGCGGGCCTCGGTGGCTGGCTGGTCTCGTCGAGCCTGATGCGCGACGGCAACAACACCTTTGCCATCGCCATCGGCCCGAAGGCGCGCAGCGGCAATTGGCTGGCGACCGCCGGCCGTGGCCCGATGATCCTGTCGCTCGCACTCTACGACACCCCCGCCAGTGCCTCCAGCGGCGTCGAGAATCTCGCTCTGCCGACGCTCGAACGGGAGATCTGCTTTGCTGGGTAGGCTGGCTCTTTCGGTGTTCATCGGCCTCGTCGGTGCGCTTTTGGTGCACATTGCCGTCATCGCGGCCATGCCACGCCTTGCCGAGCACAATGCCTGGGGGCGCTTTGCCAATCTCGGGCCCATGGACCGGGTCGTGCGCGTCGATCCGCTGCGCTCCTCCGGCCCGAGCGCGCTGTCCGCCGAGCCCGGATCGGCGCTGCAGAACTTCACCTTCGTCGATCCGGCCTTCGTCACCGCGTCCTGCCGCTTCTCGCTGGCCGGCGGCCCTGTCCGCATGACCGCGGCCCCCGTCCAGACCACCTTCTGGTCCGCTTCGATCTACGCCCGCAACGGCGACAACCTCTACTCGATCAACGACCGCTCCGCGGTCGACGGCATCTTCGATCTCCTCGTCGGCACGGCCGACCAGATCGTCGACGTCAAGGCTGCGGTCAGCGCCGAACGCCAGAACACGACGATCCCCATCGAGGTCGACCTCGCCGAGGGCTACATGACCATTCGCGTTCTGGTGGACCAGGAAAGCCAGCGTCCGTCGGTGGAAGGCTTCGTCGGCAGCCTGCGCTGCCAGCCCGTCCAGACCATCGCCGGCGACAAGCCGAGCGTCTCGAAAGGCGAAGGCTGACACGACACGATGAGACAGGGCCGGTTATCGGGTCGCCCGCTTCGGACCCGTGCCGTCCGGTTGATGTCGCTTCGCCTATGCCTGGGCGCTGCCGGTTTCAAGCGCCGCCGCACAGCGAGCGTCGAAGCCCAGACTCAGTTCGGCGAGGCTTACCCTTGCCAGCCGTTCGACGAGCAGTGCCTCGGCATCGCGCAAGGCATCTTCCACCGCTGCGTTGACGACCTGCTCGACAGCGCAATCCGGGTTGGAATGCTCATTGCCGATCGCGAACAGCCTCGGGCCGCCGACCGCGCGGTGGACGTCGAGCAGCGATACGCGCTCGAGATCGCACGCGATAACCCAGCCCCCGCCATGCCCCTTGTCCGAGCGGACATACCCCGCGTCGCGGAGCCCGGCCATCGTGCGGCGGACGACAACCGGATTGGTCCCGAGCATCGCGGCGATCGCCTCCGACGTCATCGGTCCTTCGTGACGCGCCAAATGGAGCAACACGTGAAGCATCCGGGAAAGACGGCTGTCGTTTCGCATCGTCCGATCTTTCACACGCCTTGCGACGTTGGCAAGCACGCCTTTTCATGATACTTATGAAGTTACATGACACGAAAGGCATATGAAATGCGAGAGTTCGAAAACCCCGATCACTGGGATATCGCGGCCAGCCACTACCAACGGACCGCGCATCCTTTCACCGCACTCTTTGCCGAGGCTGCGCTCGCGCGCATTGCGCTGACCTGCGAGAGTTCCGTGCTCGACGTGGCAACCGGAACAGGCGCGCTCGCGCTCGCGGCGGCACGGACCGGGGCGCAGGTGCTGGCGACCGACTTTTCGCCCGGCATGGTGGCGTGCGTCGCCGCCGCGGGGCTGCCCAATGTCGAAGCTCGCGTGATGGACGGACAGGCGCTCGATCTGCCCGACGCCAATTTCGACGCCGTTTTCTCGATCTTCGGCGTGATCATGTTCCCCGATTGGCGCAAAGGTCTGACCGAGATGCGACGGGTCACTCGACCTGGCGGGTACGGCATCGTTGCGACCTGGCAGGACCGGGGCGCGGCAACCTTCCTGCTGCTTGGCCAGATACGGCGGAAGCTGTTTCCCGAGCGTGCGGGAATGGCGATGCCCGACGCGGTGCAGGCGCTGAGCGATCCGGCGGACTTCGCCCGTGCGCTCGTCACGGCGGGCTATCGCGATCCGCGGATCGAAAGCGTGACCCATGACTATAGGCTCGATGTCACGGCTCTCGATGAGCCCGACGGGCTGTTCGGCATGTCGCCCGACTGGACCAGCTTGAGCGATGCGGACAAGGCGGCGGTGATTGCCGAGGTGCGGCAAATCGCCGGTGATCGGAGGGTCTTTCCGATCCCCTCGACCGCACTGATCGCCGTGGCGCAACGCTGAGGGTCGCACGGACACCGCTTCAGCACCGGATGCTCGATCAACCACCGAAGCCAGTCACCAGGGCCGCACGTCGGGCTCGGTCACCCCATGTGCTCCAATAAGGGTCCATCACGCCCGCAGGATTTCCGCCGTAAGGAGCAGCGTTCCGAAACCGCGCGTGCTTTCGGCTAGCGTTCGCGATCGCGCGGCGGGCAGAAACGCGCGCGTTGCCGGCCGCCGGCCACGCAAGCGCACCGGTCGAAAAGGCCAACGTTCGTTGCCTGCGCCACGCTCAACGGATTTGCCGACGATCGCTCTTCGAGGCTGCGTCCTGACCCGCCGGGTTGTCCTCGATCGGCTCGTGCCGCACGCAGGGCAGGAACAACACCGTGCCCTCGCCCTTGGCCCTATCGGCGCCGAAACGGCGTTGAGACGATCTGGGCGGCGGCCGCTGCCGCACCTTGGATGAAAATTCGACGATCTCTGCCACCGCGGTCCTCCTGAAGCAAACCGGTTCGAATAAGGCTGACGAGAACGCAACACGGGTTCAGCAGACGCAGCAAACCGCACGACGGTTAACAGCTTGCTAACAATTGTCGGCTAATTCTTGGCGTCCGGGAAACCTTCGGTCAACCATCGGGACATCCATGCAGCACATCGGTCCGCGGATTTATCGCTCGCTCGAGAAGCAGAATGGAAAAGCCGGCTTCGACACCATCGTCCTCGCGGCGCTCGAAAGCTATATGGCCCTGCGCGAGCCGAACCAGCGCCAGGCGCTCGATCTGTCGCGGCTGATCGTTCCCGCCTGGGACCGCATCACCCATCCGGCACGCCTGGCGATCGCCGACGCGCTGACACCCTGCGACATCCTCCCCGCAGCCCTTGCCGAGAAGCTGGCCGCGCTATCCACCAGGCCCCATTCGCTCGAGGCCGCAGAGCCGTTCGAGGCGGCAAGCCCCAGGGTCGTCGCGTCCCGCCCGGCGTCCACCACGGTCGCCGCGGCATCCGGCCCGACACCAGAGCAAATTACCCCTGAGCATCTGACCAACGCCGACACCGTACGCGAAACCCTGCGCCGCCTGGCTCAACCCGGCCTTGCCGCGACCCGTCCACTGGCCGGAACCGGGACCAGCGTCCCGAAATCCATCGCCGACATTCTCGATATCGCGCGATCGGACGCGTCGGAACTGGCCTACGACGCGATCTGCCGCTGGATGCGCCTCGTGCCGCAACAGGCCGATGCGATGGCACACGACCCGTCCGGCATCGTGCTGACCCGCGTGTTGCGGGCCTGCCGCGCGGCCGAGGCCGACGTCCTGTCGCTGATCGTCCTGCTCAAGCCGGCCGTCTCCCTCGACGCCGCCGCCTTCGAATCCGTCAGGCAGATTTTTCGCGAACTCGATATCGACGAATGCCGCACGGCGCTGGGCCTGCCCTCGGTGCTGCCGCAGATGGCACTCCCCGAGCGTCGCCGCGCCGATCGCTCGGCGACGGTCCGTGCCTCGGAAGACGCGCCCCGCCTCACCTTCGGGCGCCGGTCGGTGCCGCCGACCATCGGCAGGATCGGCGCCGAGCACGGTTGAGCCCGACAGGCTGAGGCGAGCATCGCTCTACAGCACCGGGCGAAGCGCGCGCTTTTGGGGCCCCTCAGGCCTCGACCAGATCGAGATAGCTGTCCGGCGCGTCGATCTCGATCTCGATCACCCAGAAATCGGGATCGAAGCGGGCCTCGCGCGTGAAGCGTAGATCCATCGCCGCCTCGTCGCTGGCCGGTTCCTCGATAAACTCCCGCCCGCCGGCATCCTCCCGCAGGCTTTGCGGCGCCGGACCGTAGAGCGCGAGCGCTCCCGAGCGTCCCCGCGTCACGACGAAGATCGCCCCCGCTTCGCTCGCGCCCTTGCGTGCGACGGCTGCAAACCCGCCATCGGCAAACACCCGGCGCAAAAGCTGTGCGACATAAAGCTCGCTGGTGATTCTCACCGCCGGTAAAATGCCGTCACTGAACGGCGCCGATGGCGATCAACCGTTCCAGGATCTGCGGCTCCGGCTGGCCGGTCACGTCCAGGCCTTCCAGCGCCTGAAACGTGCGGATCGCCTCGCGGGTCCGCGCGCCGGCAATGCCGTCGGCCGACAGTTCGGCGACCTGCGCCGAGCTCAGGGCTGCCTGGATCCGTTTGACCAGTTCCGCTTCGCTGAGGCCCACGATCGCCGCATCGACGGCATCGTCGGGACCGTCCGTCGTCCGATCCGGCACCGGACGCCTGGCGGCATCGGAGACCGCACCCATGCGCTCCGAAAGGCTCGCCATCTCGTTCGGTCGCGACGAAGGGTTCGGCGCGCCGGCGGCCGAAATCCCGGCGATCTGCCGAATCTGCGACAGGATCAGCGGCGTCGCCGCCCCTTCCGGCTTCAGGTCGTGCGCCTTCTGGAAGGCGCGAATCGCCGTTTCGGTCGCAGGTCCAGGACGCCCGTCGATCGGCTGGCGATAGTAGCCGGCGCCGGCCAGTGCTTCCTGCACCTCGCGCACCAGCGGCACCGAGGCCCCGCCCGTGGTCGATCCGACCGCGCGGCCGTCCGTCGCCGTCACGCCGAGCCGCGTCGCCAGCATCGGATTGATGTGCCGGTGCCCGGCCTGGCCATAGAGCGCATTGGCGGCAACGCCGGCAAACAGCACCGCGAAGGCCGACAGGCCGAGCGAGGTCGCCGGGCGTCTGGCGACCGTGCGTCCCGTCGCGCCAGCCACCGCGCCGACGCCCTTCAGGCCGAAGCCGAAGAGCCGGAGCGGCAGGTTAGGCCGTGCGGCGCGTGCGGGTTGTCTGCGGGAGGGTGTGCGTTTTTGTGCGGGCATTGTTCAGAGCTACGACATTTTCCTTGAGGATCATTGAGGTATCGCCCGGCTGCGTGCAGTCGAGCGGCAGCCGAACGGTGACCTTGGTCCCGATCTTCGGCTGGCTGTGGATCGTCATGGTGCCACCATGCAGTTCGGCGAGTCCCTTCACCAGCGAAAGGCCGAGGCCGGTTCCCTGGTAGCGGCGAGCCTGGCCGGACGAGACCTGGACGAAGGGCTGGCCGAGGCGTTTGACGTCGTCCTCGGGAATGCCGATCCCGGTATCGCAGACCGACATCTCGATCGCCCCGTCGATGAGGCGGCTTTCCAGCGTGACCACGCCGACATCGGTGAACTTCACCGCGTTCGACAACAGGTTGAGCAGGATCTGGTGGCAGGCCTGCCGGTCGGCGACGATGTTCTGGTCGCGACACCCCTGGCGAATGTCGAGGCGCAGATTCTTCGCCATCGCCTCGTCGCGGATGACCCCCGCCGCCAGCACCATCGCCTCGTCCGGCACGAGCGGCTCCGGCGACAGTTCGTAGCGTCCCGCCTCGATCTTGGAGACGTCGAGCAAACCGTTCACCACCGACAGCAGGTGCTGCCCCGACTGGCGGATCAGCCCGACATATTCCTTCTGCCGTTCGGTCTCGAATCCGCCGAAGAATTCCTGATGCAGAATATCCGAAAACCCGATGATCGCATTGAGGGGCGTGCGCAATTCGTGGCTGACCGCCGCCAGAAATTGGCTCTTGGCCGCCGACGAGCGGTTCGCCGCATCCAGCGCCTGTTCCAGCGCCGGCACACCGCCCGGCTGACCGGCCGGCACCGCGCGATCGACCCGCACGACGATCGCGTCGCCTCCAACCGTGTCGCCGCCAACCACGTCGTTTATGACCACCGACAGGTCGAGGCGGCACTCGACATAGTGGCCGCTCGCCTGGCGAAGCCGCGCACGCATTTCGACCCGGCTTCCGTTCCTGGCCTGATCGAGCCCCTGCAGAAAGGCGACACGATCCGCCACATGCACGAGATCGAGCATCGCCGTGCCGCCGAAGGGCGTCTGCGAGGTCTCCCCGGCCCCTTCGCCGCGCAACAGGACCGAGGCCGCCGTCGACACCGCGGCGATTCGCCCGTCGAGCGTCAGGCGAAGCATCGCGACGGCGAACAGATCCGCCGCCGCTTCGAGAGCAAAGGCCGTGCGGCCGCCCGTCGCGGTCTCTCCGGCCGCGACGGAAGCGGAGGCGGGCTCGACCGCGGCCCGGTGGCGAACGGCGAAATACGAGAGATAAAGGATCAGGACGGCGATCGACAGCACCCCGCCCGCCGTCATCGAAAACTGCGCCGGCGCAAACGCGTAGAGCGCCGCGACGCCCGCCGCCGAGGACGCGGCGAGCCAGACGGTCAAAGCCGGATCTTTCAGCCGCAGGCTCTCCAGCGGACCGACCGCGAACAGCGCCAGCCCGACGGCCCCGATGTCGGGCAGCACGGTCGATCCATAGCCAAGCCCGATGACGGCCAGCGTCCAGACCAGCCATACGATGTGACCGAACGCGCCCGTAAACGACAGATAGGCGGCAGCTCCCAGACACAGTCCGGCAACGCCCAGCAGTGCCACCGTGGCGGAAACGCCGGCACCGACGACCGCCAGAACCAGCGAAGCGACCACGCCGAGAAGCCCCGCTCCGATCAGCATGCCGATCGCAAGGCCCTGCCGGCGCCGATCGCCGCGTGCGGCGATCCGATCGCCGACGAGATCGTCGAGACGGTCGCGCAGCGGGAAGGGTCCGACGGCCCTCTCGGGTCCCTGGCTCCGTCCGATCTCGGTCGCCTCGATCATCAACGCACTCACACTCGACACAAGCGCCGCGCATCGGAGCATTTGAGACCGGAATCGACCGGTCCGGCCCCGAAGACGGCTTGGTCACGATCATGCGGGCGACGGTTTAAGGAAGCCATAAACCATCGCGGCCTCGCCCGCCCGATCGCCGCAATGCCGGGCTTTTCTCGGGCCGCCGGGCCAAACCGATTGCCGGCATGGTTAACGGTGTCTGACGGCTTTGAATCAAACCGGGTCATGCGCGACCGAACGCCCTTCCCGGCTTGCCGGTACGGCTGCAAACGCAGACCGCTCGGCATGCCAGGCGGAGCAGAGCGTCGGCCCATCGTTCGAATTTGAATCAAAACCGTCTTTGAGTTTCAACGTCGGTTTCCAACGTCCCATGCCATCGTCCTTCCAACGCCGCCGGAACCAAGAGCCCGGACGGCCATTCGAATTGGAAACCGGAAGGCCGTCATGATCCGCTTCGTTTTGAAATCAGCCTTCTTCCTCGGCCTCGTGGCCCTGGTCGCGCCAAGTCTCACCGGCCGGTCGAGCGAGGGCGATGAACCCTCGGCCGGCATCGACGTCTTCTCCACCCTCGCGGGTGCCCAGGCGGCGATCTCGGACCTTTCCGGCTTCTGCGAGCGCGTGCCCGATGCCTGCGCCACCGGCGGCGATCTCGCCCGTTTCGCCGCCGAGCGCGTCGGTGACGGCCTGCAGGTCGTCACCGGCTTCATCGATTCGTCCAGCGACAGCCGCTCCACGCTCGAAAAGCGCTTCGCCGGCGTCGATTCCCGGGCCGGGCGCACCGACCCGGCGATCGCCGCAGCCGGCGTCAAGGCCCGTGCCGCCCTCGCCCATGACGGCATGGATGACGGCATGTCGCGTGACGGGGTGCCCCACGATGCCATGGAGATCGGCGCCGTCACCAGAGCCCTGGCCCGCGACCGCCCGGCACTTGCCGCCTCGGCGCGCGGTCACATGGAAGCGGTGGCGCAAAAAGGCTTCGCCATGCCGGGCGTCGCCAGCGTCAAGCTCGGCGATCCGTCCAATCCGTCCCCCAGGGCCTCGATCCCGGCCAGCCGCCCGGCGTCTCGCCTGCCCATCCCGAGCCCCGCTCCCCGCGTCTGACATCGTCCACAGCGCTCGGCGCGCGGTTCGATCGCAGGCAAAACCCTGACATCTTTGAAAACCAGCCTTATATCGGGGTCGGCGGCATGCCGGCCCTTTCACCGCTGGCCCGGCCGCCGAAAGACCTTTGAGCATCGCCCGCCAGACATCGGGACGAACGGGAGCCACCATGCCGACGATCGAGGCCATCGCCGACGACTTCGAATTCCTCGACGACTGGGAAGATCGCTACCGCTATCTCATCGAACTTGGCCGCGACCTGCCGCCCATGCCGGAAGGCGCGATGAACGACGACAACAAGGTGCGCGGCTGCGTCAGCCAAGTCTGGCTGACCAGCGCCTCCGACGACGCCAAACCGCCGCATCTCACCTTCCTCGGAACCTCCGACGCGCACATTGTCAGCGGCCTCGTCGCCGTGGCGCTCGCCCTGTTTTCCGGCCGCACGGCGCCCGAAATCCTCGAGGCCGACGCCGAGGCGACCTTCAATTCCCTTGGCCTCAAGGAGCATCTGACGCCGCAGCGCTCCAATGGCCTGCGCTCCATGGTCGCCCGCATCAAGGACGATGCCAGGCGAGCGATGGTCGAGGCCTGAGCGGCCGGCAGGCATCGAACCGCGCTTCTATCCGCCCGCCTCCGCCGGCGTCTTCTCCCCGCCGATCGTCGGGCGATAATCCGCCGTCCCCCAGCGCCGAATGCCCGATAGGCCGCTCGCGGCCGCGCCGTAAAACCCGAAATGCCGGGCGAGAACGCTCAAGCCGGTCTTCAGCATCAGCTTGCCCGAGCGCACGGGCCATTGCCGCTCCTTCTCCACGGTCTCCAGCCCCTTGAGAAAACAGCACACGTCGATCAGCACACCGGAAAGCTCCGGCCCCACCGCCTCGATCGCGGCATTGACGCGGGCGCGCGCATCGATCGCCGAATCGGACAGGTCGCCGCCGCCGCTCGTCCCGCTGCGGCCCTGCCGCGGCAGCCCGTCCCAGCGCTGGCCGATCCCCGGCAGAAGCTGGCCGCGCGTATAGTCGGCCCGCAGCCGCTCGCCCGCGGCGACCTCCGCCTCGGTGAGAAACGCCGGCACCTTGCCGCGTGGCTGCGCCAACCGCGAAAGCGGCGATTCGCCCGGATCGAATCCTGCAACGCCGGCGCCGGGTTCCCGCCCGGTCGATCGGCGCCCCGACGCCGCGTTCCGCGCCCCGCTCAATGCCGGTTCCCTTCCTCGGTTCGACCCTGCATCCGCGTTCCACGTCCGTCCCCCGCCGAGTCATCCATCGCCAGCCGCACCGCATGGGCCAGCCGTTCGATTCGCTCGATCCGGGCGTCGAAGCACGGATCGTCGCGACCGTCCTCGATCCGCCGCACGGCATAGGTCACGCTGGAGCGATCGCGCCCGAATTCTCCCGCCATCGTCGCAAGCGAGACCTGGAACACCACATGGGCGATATACATCGCCACATGCCGGGCATCGCTGGCCACGATCGTCGCGCGGGTCGCCTGTTCGATCTCGGCGACCGGCACGGCGAAAACGGCACCGGTGATCTCGCGCGCCAGCCGGCAATACCGGCGAGCCACATCCTTCGAACCTCGCCGTGGCCGGTACGGGCGAGCCCCGGCGTCGCTCGCGGGCAATCCGCCATCGCAACCGTCCGGTGCGCGCGGCCGGCGATCCGGTGCGAGCGGATGGAGGGGAGCGCCCATCGGCGGTATCGGTAACGAAGGCAATGACTGCATGACGGCTGATCCTCGATGGCAACGCACACAACCTCTATAGCGTGTCGGCACAGTCTGTTGGAAATTATTCCTATCTCCAACATAGGCGCGATCGTTCCAAACCCTTATTTTCAATGGTATGTTGATGGACCCAACAATTTTTCTTCACAGGAATTTATCCCCATGCTGCCGGTGCAAGAGCAGGCTGGGCGCTTCTTCTCATGGAGTTGCCCATGCCCCCCGCCGACCTCTCGACGATCGAAGCCAGCCTTCGCCTCGCCGCCCGCCGCTACAACGAAGCGCGCCGGGCCGAACTCGAACGCGAGATATCGAGGCGCGAACTCGAAGGCCTGCTCCGCCGCTTCGACTGCGCCCTGCCGGCCAACGCCGATCGCGCCATCGACGGCACACGCGCCCCCTTCCCGACCGATGTTCTGGACACGCTGGAAAAGCGTTGCGGCGACGCCTTGAGCCGGCTTGCGCGCCATGCCCGCTCGGCCGATCCGCGTTACGACATCAACCGCCACATGGCGATCAAACGCCTCGCCCGCTGGCTGGCGGGCACCGCACCCTGGTACGCGCCGAAAAGCGACCGCGCCCCGCGCCCGAAACGCCATTGCCGCAAACCACGCCTTTCGGTTGCAGGATCGGTCCAGGCCACGCGCGAGACCGCCCGCTCCACCGCGCAAGACCGGTGACGCTCCGTTCCACGATTGCTTGACAGCGCCCTTGAACCTTAGGACAACTGGCCCGGAAAGGCTGCGCGCCGAACGGTTGGAACGAGGTTCCCTCCGACGGCCCGGCCGATGATCTGGGAGGGTCCATTCATATGAAGTCCACATCCGTAAGCCTGCGCCATCTCGTTCTCGGCGCGTCCGTCGCCGCCGCAGCCCTCGCCTGCAACGCTGCCGGAGCCGCCGCCCAGGAGAAGATCTCCGACGGCGTGGTGAAGATCGGCATCCTCAACGATCAGTCCGGCGTCTACGCCGATTACGGTGGCAAGGGCTCCGTCGCCGCCGCCGAGCTCGCCATCGAGGATTTCGGCGACACCGTTGCCGGCGCCAGGATCGAGCTCGTGAACGCCGATCATCAGAACAAGGCCGACATCGCCTCCAACATCGCCCGGCAATGGTACGACCAGGACAAGGTCGACATGATCACCGAACTGACGACCTCCTCGGTCGCCCTCGCCGTGCAGGGCCTCTCGAAAGAGAAGAAGAAGGTCACCATCACCAACGGCGCGGCGACCGCCGAACTGACCGGCAAGCAGTGCACGCCCTACGGCTTCCACTGGGTCTTCGACACCCATGCCCTCGCCGTCGGCACCGGCGGCGCGCTGGTCAAGGCCGGCGGCGACACCTGGTTCTTCCTCACCGCCGACTACGCCTTCGGCTATTCGCTCGAGGAGCAGACGACAAAATTCGTCGAGGCCAATGGCGGCAAGGTGCTCGGCGCCGTCCGCCACCCGCTCGCCACCACCGACTTCTCGTCCTTCCTTCTCCAGGCCCAGGCGTCGGGCGCCAAGGTCATCGGCCTTGCCAATGCCGGTCTCGACACGGCGAACGCCATCAAGGGCGCGTCCGAGTTCGGCATCGTCCAGGGCGGCCAGAAGCTCGCCGGTCTGCTGTTCACCCTCTCGGAGGCTCATGGCCTCGGTGCGAAGGCGGCGCAGGGGCTGAACCTCACCGAAGCGTGGTACTGGGACCAGAACGACGAGACCCGCGCCTTCGGCAAGCGCTTCATGGATAAGACCGGCGCCATGCCGAACATGATCCAGGTCGGCACCTACTCCTCGGTCATGCAGTATCTCAAGGCCGTCAAGGAAGCCGGGACAGACGAGACCGAGGCCGTCGCCAAGCAGCTTCATGAGATGCCGGTCGACGATCTCTTCACCCACAACGGCAAGGTTCTCGAAAATGGCTCGATGGTCCACGATCTCTATCTGTTCCAGGTGAAGTCGCCGGACGAATCGAAAGGCGAATGGGACCTCTACAACCAGGTCGCGACCGTCCCTGGCGACGAGGCCTTCCTGTCGGTCGCCGACTCCGGCTGCGACGTATCGACCTTCAAGAACTGAGACGACCGCCGCGATCCTGGACCGACGCCCTTGGGTTATGGCATCCGGACGAGCCGAAGCCGTCGGAACATCCGTCATCCTCGGGCTTGTCCCGAGGATCCACTGCCGCCGCCGCAGGGCAGAGCGTCCAAAGAAGAGTGACCGGAGGCGCCCGGACGAAAAGCCGTCGAAGATCCTCGGGACAAGCCCGAGGATGACGCATTTCAGAGGGCACCATCCCATTATCGAACGAGCGACCGCAAATGCGTCGCCATGCAGGCATCAAGGCCGACGGTCGCGGGAGGCGATCGGCGGCCCTTCAATCGGGAGGAACACATCCATGCACGCCATCAGACCACACACCCGCGCACTGCGCGGCTTCGCCCTTGCCGCGCTCACCGCGGCGCTGGCCACCGCCACCGCCCTGCCGGCCTTCGCCCAGGAAATCTCCGACGACGTCGTCAAGATCGGCATTCTCAACGACCAGTCCGGCGTCTACGCCGACATTACCGGCAAGGGCTCCGTCGCCGCCGCCGAACTCGCGGTCGAGGATTTCGGCGACACCGTTCTCGGCAAGCCGATCCAGATCGTGTCCGCCGACCACCAGAACAAACCCGACGTGGGGTCCTCCATCGCCCGCCAGTGGTACGATCAGGACAAGGTCGACACGATCATGGACCTGACCACCTCCTCGGTCGCCCTCGCCGTGCAGGGCCTCTCGAAGGAGAAGAAGAAGATCACCATGACCACCGGCGGCGGCTCGACCGACATCTCGGGCAAGCAGTGCAGCCCCTACGGCTTCCACTGGGCCTACGACACGCGCGAGCTGTCGCGCGGCACCGCAGGCTCGCTGGTCAAGGACGGCGAGGACACGTGGTTCTTCGTCACCGCCGACTACACCTTCGGCGATTCGCTGCAGGGCCAGGCCACGACGGTGATCGAGGCGAACGGCGGCAAGGTGCTCGGCGCCGTCCGTCACCCGATCTCGACCACCGACTTCTCCTCCTTCATGCTGCAGGCCCAGGCGTCGGGCGCCAAGGTGATCGGTCTCGCCAATGCCGGCCTCGACACGGCGAACGCCGTCAAGGCCGCCGGCGAGTTCGGTCTCACCGCCGCCGGGCAGAAGCTCGCGGCGCTTCTCTTCACCCTGTCCGAAGTCCACGGCATCGGCGCCGCCGCGGCGCAGGGGCTGAACCTGACCGAGGGCTGGTACTGGGACCAGAACGACGAGACCCGCGCCTTCGGCGAGCGCTTCATGAAGAAGACCGGCGCCATGCCGAATTCTCTCCAGGTCGGCACGTATTCGGCGGCCCTGCAATACCTGAAGGCCGTCAAGGCGGCCGGAACCGACGCGACGGAAGCCGTCGCCGCGAAGCTGCGCGAGATGCCCGTCGACGACCTGTTCACCCACAAAGGCAAGGTCAACGCCAACGGCCGCATGGTCTTCGACGTCTACCTGTTCCAGGTGAAGACGCCCGACGAGATGAAGGGCGAATGGGACTTCTACAACGAGGTCGCCACCATCCCCGGCGACCAGGCCTTCGGCACCGTCGAGGAGTCCGGCTGCGACGTCGCGTCCTTCCCGAAGGGCTGATCGGCGTTCCAGGGACCCGAACGCCCAAGTGGCCGGGTTTTCAAGAGGCCGGGCTTCAAGATCGATCGCAGCGGGACAACTTCCGCCCGCTCGATCCGCCGACGACCGCTCGGCGGATCGCAGGCGGCTCGCCATGGCAGTTCTGGCCAATCATACGCCTTGTTTGTTTCGTGACTTTTCCGGAATTTATTTGTGTTCTACGATATCCGGAAAACGGAGTGCGCGATGAAGACCTTTACGATGACGCAGCTCGCGCAGGAAACGGGCATGGTCGCAGACGCGGTGGACAAGGAGGCCGCTACGATCACCCGGCGTGGCCGGCCGAGATATGTCATGGTCAGCTACGACGAGTTCGCGCGGATGAGTGGCGATCGCGGCAGTGACCCTCGCCTTGTCCTGCGCACGGACGAAACGCCAGACGACATTCGGTCGCTGCTGTCGGAGGAGATCGCCAGGGCGGTCGCGGAAAGTGAACATGGGCCGGCGTGAGGTCGGAGCGATCTTTGCCTATCCCTATCTTTGGGACCGCGAGGCGGAGCGGATAGGCTATCCCAAGGACCGCACGACTTGCCTTGCCGTCCAACGGCCCGTGACGACGAAGGATGGCACGGCGCTGGTTCATCTCTTTCTTCTGGGCATCACCGACCGACCCCGACCAGAACAGGACGCGGTCGAAATTCCCGAGATGGAGAAACGACGCGGCGGTCTCGATCTCTCACGCCGCGCTTGCGTCGTCATTTCGGAGTACAATTACGACGTCCTGCCCCTGTCCTGGTGGTACGATTCCAAAAGCCAGGATTATGGAAACTTCAGCCCGGCCTTCACGGCCGAAGTGAGCCGCAAGTTTCTCCTGAAGATGAGCGAGCGGCGTGCTCGCCGCTCCGATCGGACCCGATGATGACCGATACCCGAAATACGAGGCGCGACGACAAGATGACGGTCGAGCCCGACGAGAGAGGATCGCGCCCATGAGCGCCTCCCCATCCGCCGCCATCCTGTCGGCCCGCGGCCTGACCAAGGAGTTTCTCGGCTTCAAGGCGGTGGAGAACGTCGATCTCGACGTCCGCGAAAACACCATCCACGCCCTCATCGGCCCCAACGGCGCCGGCAAGACCACCGTCTTCAATCTCCTGACCAAGTTCCTGACGCCGACCAGCGGCACCATCACCTTCAAGGGCAAGGACATCACCCGGATGAAGCCGGCCGACGTCGCCCGTCTCGGTCTGGTGCGCTCCTTCCAGATCTCGGCCGTCTTCCCGCACCTCACCGTCATCGACAACGTCCGCGTCGCGCTGCAGCGCAAGGCCCGTCTCGCCACCCAGTTCTGGCGCTCCAACCGCGCTCTCGATCATCTCGACGCGCGCGCGGCCGAGCTCCTCGAAGCCGTCGGCCTTCAGGACTACGCCCATCACGACGCGGCCGAACTGTCCTACGGCCGCAAGCGCGCGCTGGAGATCGCGACCACCCTGGCCCTCGACCCGCCGGTGCTCCTCTTCGACGAGCCGATGGCCGGCATGGGCGCAGAGGACATCGGCCGCGTCTCCGAACTCATCAAGCGCATCGCCAGGGACCGCACCGTCCTGATGGTCGAGCACAATCTCAACGTCGTCGCCGATCTGTGCGACCAGGTCACCGTGCTCGCCCGTGGGGAAATCCTGGCCGAAGGCGATTACGACACGGTCAGCTCCGACCCGCGCGTGCGCGAAGCCTATATGGGAAGCGAACATGACTGAGGCCGCGAGCCCTATGACCCGGGAGGGGAACCGCGGCGCCCCGCTCCTCGAGGTCCGCGATCTCGACGGCTGGTACGGCGAGAGCCATGTCCTTCACAAGGTTTCTCTCGACCTGCATGAAGGCGAGACGATCACCCTCGTCGGCCGCAACGGCGCCGGCAAGACGACGACGTTGCGCGCCATCATGAACCTCCTGCCCCGCCGCGAGGGCGTCGTGAAGATCGCCGGCGAGGACATGATGAAGGTCAAGGTCCACAAGACCGCCTTTGCCGGCATCGGCTACGTGCCCGAGGAGCGCGGCATCTTCGCCACCCTGTCGGTTTCCGAAAACCTCATGCTGCCGCCCCGCGTCGCCGACGGCGGCATGAGCGTCGAGGAGATCTTCGAGCTCTTCCCCAACCTTGCCGAACGCCGCAATTCGCCCGGCACCAAGCTGTCGGGCGGCGAACAGCAGATGCTCGCCATCGCCCGCATCCTGCGCACCGGCGCCAGGATCATCCTCCTCGACGAGCCGACCGAGGGCCTCGCCCCGGTCATCATCCAGCGCATCGGCGACGTCCTCATGGAACTGAAGAAGAAGGGCATGACCCTGCTGCTTGTCGAACAGAACTTCCGCTTCGCCCGAAAGGTCGCCGACCGCTTCTTCCTGATGGAGGACGGCCACATCCTCGAAAGCTTCCCGACAGCGGAACTCGATGCCAAGATGGACAGGCTCCACGAAGTGGTGGGAGTGTAACCGCAAATGACCATGCTCTTCGGGGTGCCCCTCCCCGCCCTTCTCGGCCAGTTGCTCATCGGCTTCATCAACGGCTCGTTCTACGCGCTCCTGTCGCTCGGGCTTGCCGTGATCTTCGGCCTTCTGCGCGTCATCAACTTCGCCCATGGCGCCCAGTACATGCTCGGCGCCTTCACCGCCTACCTCATCCTCCATCTCACCGGTCTCGGCTTCTGGCCGGCGCTGATCCTGGCGCCGCTTATCGTCGCCGCCGTCTCGGCGGTCATCGAGCGCACCATGCTGTCGCGACTCTACGACCTCGACCATCTCTACGGCCTGCTGTTCACCTTCGGCGTCGCGCTGATCGTCGAGGGCACGTTCCGCTATTATTTCGGCGTCGCCGGCCAGCCCTACGCGCCGCCGCCGCTTTTGTCGGGCGGCACCAATCTCGGCTTCATGTACATGCCGAACTACCGCGGCTTCGTCGTCGTCGCCTCGCTGATCATCTGCTTTGCCACCTGGCTGCTGATCGAGAAGACCAAGCTCGGCGCCTACCTGCGCGCGGCGACCGAGAACCCGCAGCTCGTCCAGGCCTTCGGCGTCAACGTGCCGCTGCTCCTGACACTCACCTATGCGCTGGGCGCCGGCCTCGCCGGCCTTGCGGGCGTGCTCGCCGCGCCCGTCTATCAGGTGTCGCCGCTGATGGGCTCCAACCTGATCATCATCGTCTTCGCCGTCGTCGTCATCGGCGGCATGGGATCGATCGTCGGCGCCATCGTTTCGGGCTACATGCTCGGCATCCTGGAAGGCCTGACCAAGGTCTTCTATCCGGAGGCCTCCAACATCGTGGTCTTCGTCATCATGGCGATCGTGCTGCTTGTGCGTCCGGCCGGCCTCTTCGGCAAGGAAGTCTGACCTATGTCCACCCAAGCCTCACCCCATGCCGCAGCGAACCTTCCCGCCGCCAACGACGCGGCGGCCAACGACACGGCCGCGACCTCCGCCCGAAGCGCGAGTCGAGGCCGAGCCCTCGACCGCATCGGCTTCGTTGTCGCCCTCCTGGCGATCGCCGGCCTCGTCGCCGCGCCTTTCTTCGTCTATCCGGTCTTCATCATGAGCGTCCTGTGCTTCGCGCTGTTCGCGACCGCCTTCAACCTGCTCCTCGGCTACACCGGCCTTCTGTCCTTCGGCCACGCGGCGTTCTTCGGCGGCGCGGCCTATTTCACCGCCCATGCGGCGAGGGTCTGGGGCTGGGAGCCGCTGACGGCGATCCTCTTCGGCGCGGCCGGTGCCGGGGTGATGGGCCTGATCGTCGGCTACCTCGCCATCCGCCGCCAGGGCATCTATTTCGCCATGGTGACGCTGGCCCTGTCGCAGATGGTGTTCTTCATCTTCCTGCAGGTGCCCTTCACCCATGGCGAGGACGGCATCCAGGGCGTGCCGCGCGGCCGGCTTCTCGGGCTGATCAATCTCAACGACCCGCTGAACATCTACTATTTCGTGCTGGCGGTCTTCCTCGTCGGCTTCTACGCCGTCTGGCGCATCGTCCATTCGCCCTTCGGCCACATCCTGAAGGCGATCCGCGAGAACGAGAACCGCGCCATCTCGCTCGGCTACCGGGTCGAGCGCTACAAGCTCGCCGCCTTCGTCATGTCGGCGGCCATCGCCGGACTGGCGGGCTCGACCAAGGCGATCGTCTTCCAGATCGCGACGCTGACGGATGTCGCCTGGCAGATGTCGGGCGAGGTCGTGCTGATGACGCTGCTCGGCGGCATGGGCACGATCTTCGGCCCGTCCATCGGCGCGACCCTCGTCGTCACGCTGCAGAACTACTTCGCGACCTCCGATTTCCCGGTCACCGTCATCACCGGCATCATCTTCGTGGTCTGCGTCCTGCTCTTCCGCCGCGGCATCGTCGGCGAGGCGATCCGGCTGATCAAGCGTTGAGGTTTTTCGGGCGCAGCCGCCGATAGAGCCGAACGCGTTCGCCCCGACGCGCCGGGGCCGCGTCGCGACAGACCGGATGACCGGCAAGGCTCGAACGTCACGCGGGTCCCGGTTTTGCCGGGTGACCGCGAGCGGCCGCGTAAAGATCCCCGCGCTTCATCGGGCCAATACGCCGTCGAGAAGTCGGCGGGCCGCCTCGATCTCGTCCGGGTCGATCACATGGTCGGAACCGGGATAAAAGCGGCAGTCGACCTCAGCGCCGCGCTCCTCAAGATGGCTCACGGTCTCCAGCACGCGAAAAGCCGGAATGAACGGATCCTTTTCCCGACAGCCGATGAAGACGGGAAGGTTCCGCATGTCGCGAGCCGCCGCGATCGACGGCGCGTCGGGCCCGATCAGCCCGCCGGTGAAGGCGATGACGCCGGCCATCCGCCCCGGATGGCGCGCGGCGTAATGCAGGCTGAGGCAGGCGCCCTGCGAAAAACCGGCGACCACCACCCTGTCGGCGCCGAAACCCTTGTCTTCCAGCCAGTCCAGAATCGATCCGACCCGCTCCAGAGAGGCCGATAATGCCGGCTCGTTGTCGAACGCAGGGGCCATGAAGCGACCGAAATACCAGCTTCCGCCTTCGGCTTGCGGCGCCAGAAATGCGATGCCCGGCCGCGCCAGAGGGCTGCACAGCTGCAAGATGTCCTCGGCGCTGCCGTTGCGGCCATGCAGGCACAAAATCGCCAGACGCGCCGTCTCGAGGGGCTCGCCGACATGACGCAGTCCAGGCGGTTCCGGCCGTGTCGGGACTTTTTCGAACGCCATGACCTGTCACTCCAATTCTTTGAACCCGGCGATCGACGACAACGGCTTCAGCCCCGCCTCGATCTCTGCCCGCCTGCCTTCGAGAAACGGCGGCAGCGACAGGCTCTTGCCAAGACTCTCCATCGGCTCGTCGACCGCGAAACCGGGCCCGTCCGTCGCGATCTCGAACAAGATGCCGTTCGGCTCGCGGAAATACAAAGAGCGGAAATAGTAGCGCTCCACCTCGCCGCTCGACGGCACGCGAAAGCCCTTCAGCCGCTCGGTCCATTCGTGCAACTCTTTCCCATCCGCCGCCCGAAAGGCGACATGGTGTACGCCGCCGGCGCCCTGCCGCGCCTCGGGCAGATGCGGCTCGACCGCGACGTGCAGCTCCGCCGCAGGCCCGAGGTTGTCTCCCGGCGCGCCCATCTGAAACACATGCACCGGCGCCGCGTCGAGCGTATAGGTGCGCACGTTCCTCATGTTCATCAGCGCCGTCAAGATCGGCTCGGTGCGCGACAGGTCCGGCACCGAAATGGTGATCGGCCCGAGCCCGCGGATCTGGTGGGCCGCCGGCACGTCGCTGCCGTTCCACGGGTTCGCCTCGCCCGCCCCGCCATCGTCGACGAACTGCAGCCGCTGGCCCTCCGGGTCGTCGAAGTCGAGGCTTGCGCGCCCGTCGAACGCGCGGATCGCGCCCAGCGTCACGCCAGCCTTCGTCAGGCGTTCGTGCCAGAACTCCAGCGCCGTGCGCCCCGCGACCCTGAGGCCCGTGCGCGAGATCGAGTGGCTTCCGCGCTTTTCGCGGGCCGCCGGCCAGTCGAAGAAGGTGATGTCCGTTCCCGGGCTCGCCTTCGCATCGGCATAGAACAGGTGATAGGCGCTGGTGTCGTCCTGGTTCACGGTCTTCTTGACCAGCCGCAGGCCCAGCACGTCCGTGTAGAATTCGAGATTGCCCGGTGCGTCGGCCGTGATCGCGGTCAGATGATGGATTCCGCCAAGGGCGAGTTTTGTGGGGGCGAGGGTCATGGCGTCGGTCTCTCTTGCGGTTCGATCTCGACACCGAATAAGCGATGCAGGACCACCGATTGTAAGGCCCGCCGCCGTGACGATTCGTTTCGCTGCGGTGAACGACCGTCGCCGGACAACACGACGACCGCACGCTAGAGGATGCCCCCCGATGCCGACGATCTCGCCCGAAGCCCTGACCCGGACGCTGCTGGACCGGCTCACGGAGAAGCCCGGCCCGCGCCTCGTCGTCGCCATCGCCGGCGCACCCGGTTCCGGCAAGAGCACCGTCGTCGAGCATCTGAGCGCAAGGTTGAACGCAGCGTCGCCGGGCGTCGCCGACATCCTCGCCATGGACGGCTACCACTTCGACGACCGCGTCCTCACCGCCCGCGGCGACCGTCCGCGAAAAGGCGCGCCGCACACCTTCGACGTCGACGGCCTCGCCGCCATGCTCGACCGCATCGCCGAGGACAATGGCCGCCCCATCGCCGTCCCGGTCTTCGACCGCGACCTCGAAATCGCCAGGGCCGGCGCCCGCATCATCGAACCGGAGGCCCGACTGATCCTCGTCGAAGGCAACTACCTCCTCCTCGACGACCCCCCCTGGACCCCGCTCCACCCCCGCTTCGACGTCACCGTCATGCTCGCCGTCCCCGAGTCTGTCCTGATCGACCGCCTCACCGCCCGCTGGACCGGCTACGGCCTTCAAGGCGAAGCGATGACGGCGAAGATGGACGGCAACGACCTGCCGAACATGCGGCTGGTGCTGGAGAGGAGTGTGGCGGCGGAGTTCGTGGTAGCAAATTGTTAGGGATCGTCGTGGTCGCACCCTCGGTTGGCGAATAGCGAACGCTGCCTCGTTAGCAGCTTTGGAGATCCGGCAGCAATGGAAAGCGGCAAACCCGACCGAAGTGGGACAATTACGCGAAATTTCCAACTTTCTGGAACCGGGAGCCCATCTAGCTTTATCTTATAAGGCGGTCGGTATCAGTGCGGATAAGGGTAAATGGCAGCAGAAGGGATAATCAGAATCTCACATGCGCATCGATCGTAAAAAACGTAGCACTTGCGCCAAGTGGCCGAAAGTAGAGCTCGTAGTGTTTTCGATCCACAGTGCGGCCACTCACAACATAGCGTCGGAGCATAGTAATGAGTTGCGCGAAGCCGCCAATCGGGTCATTCGAGAAGATCGCGCCATCGCCCTCTGTCATTGCGCGCGTGATTGAGCCAGATCGGGAATTAAAGGGATAAATACTGCCGTTCTCGAGTGATGTGATCATATTGGGCATCAATGCCGTTTCGCTTTTCTTGCACTCCTCGGCGAAGTTGTTAAGCGTCGTCTGTGGGCTTGCAAGGAAGCGCTGGCATAGCACGAAGCTGAAAACTTGATCGAGCGACTTCTTATCCTGATCGAACTGTTCGTCCAGCGTAGCGGAGAAGCAGGTGCTGTTACCGAAGTGTCGGAACGCAACGGCTGGTGGTAGTCCAAGTCCGTCGTCTGATGCCTCAGCGCGCCGACGAAGTGATTTCACCGATACACTTTTCAAGATCGCGTCAGACAACTCCGCCTTACCGAAACCGCTCTTTACTTCGCCGACCGCGATCACGCCCTCGACCGGATAGTAGCTGGCCTCGGCCGAACCGTTATGCGTAAATGCGGGGCACAGCTCCTCATAAATCACGATATCTTGCTGCCGGCTGACCTTACCGTAGCTGTCAATGATGATACCGCTACCCACTGCGACGCCCCCAGGCATTAATCGCTCGAGCTGGACGCGTGCGGGATGCTCCTTAGCGGCACCGATCAGTCCTGGCGTGCCGGCTCCTTGTGAGAACTTAAATTCTTGGATTAGCCGCTCGGCCACGTGCTGGATAAAGGAGGGTCCGTCGAAGGGCATAAGATAATCCGATTGTTTGGGGGCTGTTTCCGGCACCTCGCTCGATTGGCTCTGCGGCGTGTTAGCAATTGATCGTACTCTGGGTTCTAACCCGGCGTCTGCCTCTCACGCCTCTACCCTGAAAGCAGGACTTCTCCTACCCAAAGCAGCGACTCAATTCGGTACCGGCATAGCAAAACCCCGCCATTGCGCGCCCTAAAACTCGATCCCGACCTGCGCCTTCACGCCCGAGCGGAACGGGTGCTTGATCATCTCCATCTCGGTCACGAGATCGGCAAATTCGATCAGTTCGTCCCTGGCGTTGCGACCGGTGATGATCACATGCTTCATCGGCGGCTTGCCCTTCAGGAAGTCGACCACCTCGGCGACGTCCAGATAGTCGTAGCGCAGGACGATGTTGAGCTCGTCGAGCAGCACCATCTGGTGTTCGTCGTCCATGATCAGCGCCTTGGCCCGCTCCCAGGCGGCCCTGGCGGCCGTGATGTCGCGCTGGCGGTCCTGGGTCTCCCAGGTGAAGCCGTCGCCCATGGCGGTCATCGTCACCTGATCGGGAAACTTGTCGAGTACGTTGCGCTCGCCGGTCTGCCACTTGCCCTTGACGAACTGCACGACCGCGACCTTCATGCCGTTGCCCAGCGCGCGGAAGACGAGGCCGAAGCCGGCGGTCGACTTGCCCTTGCCCTTGCCGGTGTGGACGATGACGAGCCCCTTCTCGACGGTCTTCGTCGCGATGATCTTGTCGCGTGCCGCCTTCTTCTTCTTCATCTTCTCGGCATGGCGGGCGTCGAGTTCGTCCTCGCTCATGCCGTCGGTTATCTTCGCTCGCTCGCTCATCGGCTCAACTCTCCCTCTCGATCGAATGCGTGTCGAAATGCTTGGCGTAGAAGATGCGGCTTTTGCCCTTCGGATAGTCCGGCAGCCGGCCGAAGGGTCGGTAGCCCATGGCCTCGTAGAAGCCCGGCGACTGGAACGAATAGGTGTCGACCCAGGCCCCCGTGCAACCGCTCTCGATCGCGATCGCTTCGGCGGCTTCGACCAACTGCCGGCCAAAGCCGGCGCCGCGAATGCGCTCGGGAACGGCGACGATCTCGATCGTCATCCAGTCCCAGTAGATCTGCGCGACGAGCCCACCATCGATTCCCTCGATATCGGTCAGCGCCAGGACGACGTGACGGGGCGAAAACGCAAAGTCCTGCCGTGTCTCCGTTTCGGCCAGCGGCCCGACCACCCGCGCTCTGGCCGCGTCGTCGGCCTGGACCAGGCGTTCGATGTTCAAGACAACTCCTCCAACCGGCGCGCGGCCCGGAAATGCCCCGGCCCGGCCAGCCTAGCGCCCATCGGGCCGCCCATCGGACCGTGCCTTTTGCCCGATAGGCTGCCTGGCGCGCTGCTCCGACAGCCCGGCCCGCGCCGAGTTCGACCGCGGCACCCATAGGCCGCGATCGATCGCCTCGGCAAGCCGGTCGGTCATCTCGTCATAGGCGTTCGCATTGTTCTGAAGCATGAACGCGCGAACAGCCTCGTTGGCCACGAACGCCTGGTACACGGCCTCGAAATGGTGGTCGCGCACCGCCCCGGTCGTCGCCGCGAACGCGAACAGATAGTCGACGGTGGCCGTGATCTCGAAGGCACCCTTGTAGCCGTGCCGCATGATGCCGGCGATCCATTTCGGGTTGACGACCCGCGCCCGCACCACCCGGCCGATCTCCTCCTCCAGCGTCCGCACCACCGGCTTTTCCGGCCGCGAATGATCATTGTGATAGACGACAGGCCGCGCCCCTGAGACATGCTCGACCGCCGCCGTCATCCCGCCCTCGAACTGGTAGTAGTCGTCGGAGTCCAGAAGATCGTGCTCGCGATTGTCCTGATTCTGCACCACCGCCTCGATTCCCGAAAGCCGCGCCTCGAAGGTTTCGCGCTCGGGCTCACCTTCGGCGTCCGCTCCATACGCGTAGGAGCCCCAGACGAGATAGCTCTCCGCCAGATCGGCGGCGTCTTCCCAGCCCTTCTCGTCGATCAGCGCCTGCAGACCCGCGCCATAGGCCCCCGGCTTCGAGCCGAAGATGCGGAAACCCGCCCGCTTTTCGGCCTCGTCCGCCGGCACGCCGTCCGCAACGAGACCGTCCCGCTCGGCGGCCATCCGCGCCGCGACCGGATTGTCGCTCGCCTCCTCGTCCAGCGCGCCGACGGCCCGGATCGCCCGGTCGAACAGCGCGATCTGTTCGGGAAACGCATCGCGGAAGAAGCCGGAAATGCGCAGGGTCACGTCCACCCGCGGTCGCCCGAGTTCGGCCAGCGTCACGATCTCGTAGCCGGTCACCCGCCGCGACGCGCGGTCCCAGACCGGCTTCGCCCCGATCAGCGCGAAGGCCTGCGCGATGTCGTCGCCGCCCGTGCGCATGTTGGAGGTGCCCCAGGCGGTCAGCCCGATCGAGGTCGGCCACTCGCCCTGGTCCTGCAGATGCCGCGTCACCAGCAGCTCGGCGGATTTTTTCCCCAACGTATAGGCGGCCTGCGTCGGCACCGCACGCGTGTCGACGGAGTAGAAGTTCCGCCCCGTCGGCAACACGTCCGGCCGCCCCCGCGTCGGCGCCCCCGAAGGCCCCGGCGCCACGAACCGCCCGGCGAGACCGTTGAGAAGCCCGGCAATCTCCGCCGGCCCCGAGCCGGTGACGGCCGGCAACAGCAGCGCCTCGACATTCGCCATCACCGCCGCCGTGCGCGTCCAGTCCGGCTCGGCGGTCAGCTCGCCTGCCACCAGTTTGGCCGCCAGCAGCTCGATCCGCTCGACGGTGTCGCCGGCCGTGCGCCAGGGGTCTGTCGAAAGCTCGCACAGCACCGCAGGGCGCAAACCGGTCCACGCCGTGGCCATTTCGCAATCCAGTGGATTGAAACCATCGAAACCGCCTTCTTCTCCCGAGTCGGGAGAAGGTCCGGCAGGGGATGAGGGTATGAAGAGTGCTTTCGTTCGAACGCGATCGCCCAGCACACCCTCACCCGTCTGCTCGCTCCCGCTCGCATCCCCCGGGGCGAGCCGCGTGTCTCGCCCGTCCTCCGGACCCCTCTCCCGACTCGGGAGAGGAATGGCGCCTCTTTCGACGCCGCCTCCCCCCAGCAAATCCCCCGCAATCGCGCGATGCAACGACCCTTCCCCCGCCCCCTCGCCGCGCGGCAGCCGCGCCAGCGCCACGACGAGGTCGGTCAGAAGCCGCCCCTGCGGCGCCACGCCGAACACATGCAGTCCGTCCCTGATCTGCATCTCCTTCAGATCGCACAGATACGCGTCGAGCTTTTCGAGCGCCGTATCCTCCGCCTCGCCTAAGCCGATCCCGGCATCCTGATCCAGCCCGATGTCGCGAACCAGTTCGAGAATTTGCGTCTTCAGAAGCACCAGCCGGCGCGGGTCCGTTCCGGCCGCCTCGTAATACTCGTCGACCAGCGCCTCCAGGTCCTTGAGGGCGCCATAGGTTTCCGCCCGCGTCAGCGGCGGCGTCAGGTGATCGACGATCACCGCCGAGGTCCGGCGCTTGGCTTGCGTGCCTTCGCCCGGATCGTTGACGATGAACGGATAAAGCTGCGGCAGCGGCCCGAACACGACCTCGGGGAAACAGGCTTCCGACAGCGCCAGCGCCTTGCCCGGCAGCCATTCCAGATTGCCGTGCTTGCCCATATGGATCACCGCATCGACGTCGGTGCGCGTGCGCAGGAAAGCATAGAGCGCCAGATAATTGTGCGGCGGCACCAAATCCGGCGAGTGGTAGGTCTCCTTCGGATCGATGTTGTAGCCCCGCGCCGGCTGGACGCCGACCAAAGTCTCGCCGAGCTTCATGAGCGGCAGCGCGAACGCTGGTTCGCCCTTGTGCGCGACGACGAAGGGATCGCTCTCCGGTTCGCCCCAGCGCTCGATCACCGCCGCGCGAACCGCCTCGGGCAGCCCCTCGAAGAATCGCCGATAATCCGCGACTGACAGCGCCTCGCGGATTTCGCGCACCGTTGCACCGGAACCGCCGACGCCGGAATTGGTCACCCCCGCCATCAGCCGATCGATCAGCGCGTTGCCATCCACCGGCACATCCGCCACCGGATATCCCGCGTCCCGCATCGCCCGAAGCACTTCGATCGTCCCGGCCGGCGTGTCCAGCCCGACGCCGTTGCCGATCCGCCCGTCGCGGTTGGGATAATTGGCGAGCAGGATGGCCACTCGCTTGTCGCCATTCGCCTTCCGCCGCAGCCGGGCCCACCGCGCCGCCAGCTCGGCGACGAACGCCACCCGCCCCGCCACCGGTTTGTGCGACACGATATCCGTCTCGGTCCTGGCGTCCCATTCGCCCGCCGACTTGAAGGCGATGGCCCGAGACAGCACCCGTCCGTCGACCTCCGGCAGCGCCACGTTCATCGCCAGATCGCGCGCCGAAAGCCCCTGCGCCGAGGCAATCCAGGCCGCTTGCGACCCGCTCGCCAGCACCGCCTGCAGCACCACGGCACCGGTCTCCTCCAGCACCGTCGGCACGCGCGCCGCGCCGGGCGAGGAGACCGCGAATCCGGTGAGATTGACGACGATTTCGGGCCCACGTCCCCCGGTGGGCTCGGCGAACAGCGCCCGAACCGTCTCCGCCGACACGGCGTCCTTCAGGCTCGACACATAGATCGGCAGCACGTCCATGCCCCGCTCGGCCAGCGCCGCCGCCAACGCCTCCACCGGCTCCGTCTGCCCGCTCTGCATCAGCGCGCGGTAGAAGATGACGGCGGCGAGGGGTTTTTCCCCACCCTCCCCTTGATGGGGAGGGTCGTCGTGCAGCGACGGGGTGAGGTGTTTCAGGCTCGAAAGTCCCCCCGCCCGCGCCTCTGGCGCGACCTCCCCACACCCCACCCGCGCCGTTGGCGCGACCTCCCCACACCCCGCCCGCGCCTCTGGCGCGACCTCCCCACAAGGGGGAGGTGGAGAGCGCGTCAGCTCCAGCACCCCCGCCTTCAGCAGCGGCTGCGCCGCAGCCGGCCACTCTCCGCCCTCAAGCTCCGCCCTTAGAGCCTCGATGAACTTCGTCGCATTCGCCGCCCCGCCCTCGACGAGATACCGCCACAACCGGTCGCGCTTCTCCCCCGGCCAACTGTTGAACCGATCGAGCCCCGCATCCGGCTTGTCGTCGCCGGGCAGCACCACCAGTGCCCCGCCCGTCGCCTGCGCGTTGGCCAGCAGCGCGTCGAGCCCATAGGGCCAGTACGCCGCCCCGCCGAGCAGCCGCACGACGACGATGCGGGCATGGCAAACCGTGCGCGCCACATAGGCGTCGACGGACATCGGATGCTTGAGCCTGAGAAGATTGGCCAGCCGCAGCGACGGCGCCTCGTCGCCGAGCCGCCCCGCAGCACCGGCCAGCGCCGCGATCTCCGTGTCGGCGGCCGACAGCACCACGACATCGGCCGGCGACTGGCCGAGATCGACCGCCTCGCCGGCCTCGTCGATCGTGCCTTTTTGGGCAAGGAGAAGATGCACGGCGGACCGCCGCCTATTCCGCCGCTTCCGCGCTTTTCACGTCCGTCATCGCCGCGATCGCCGCCGCGATCTCGGCCTGCACCGCGTCCGTCAGCCCATCGTGCAGTCCGATCACCACCAGCTTCGTCGCCCGTGTCTCCTGCGGCTTCCACGCGCGGTCGAAATAGGTCTCGATCCGCTGCCCGACCGCCTGCACGACCAGCCGCATCGGCTTGCCGGGCACGTTGGCGAATCCCTTGAGCCGCAGGATGTCGTGGGTCTCGATCAGCGCCGCGAGGTCGCCGGCAAACCGCTTCGGGTCGGCGACGTCGCCGCCGGTGACGACGAAGCTCTCGAACTCGTCGTGATCGTGGTCGTGGGGCGCGCCTTCATGCTCAAGCTCGTGATGCGACTTGCGTCCCTCGATCAGGTCCTCGGTTGCCGAGCCGAGGCCGAGCAGCACGTCCGTCGGCAGCTTGCCGCCCTCGCACGCGACGATCTTCACCGATCGCGCGCTCTGGCCGGAAATCTCGGTCCGCACTCGCTCCAGCGTTTCGCGATCGACGAGATCGGCCTTGTTGAGGACGATCATGTCGGCCGCGGTGATCTGGTCCTCGAACAGTTCCTCCAGCGGGTTCTCGTGATCGAGACTGTCGTCCGCCGCCCGCTGCGCCGCGACCTTCGCCTCGTCGTCGGCAAAGCGCCCGGCCGCGACCGCCGCCGTGTCGACCACCGTGACGACCCCGTCGACCGTCACGCGCGTCTTGACCTCGGGCCAGTTGAACGCCGCGACCAGCGGCTGCGGCAGCGCCAGACCCGACGTCTCGATGACGATGTGGTCGGGCAGCCGGTCGCGTTCGAGAAGCTTCGTCATCGTCGGAATGAAGTCGTCGGCGACCGTGCAGCAGATGCAGCCGTTGGTCAGCTCGACCACGTCGTCCTGCGTGCAGGTCTCGATGCCGCAACCGGTCAGGATGTCGCCGTCGACGCCGAGGTCGCCGAACTCGTTGATGATCAGTGCGATCTTCCGCCCACCGGCGTTCTGCAGCATGTTGCGGATCAGCGTCGTCTTGCCGGCTCCGAGAAAGCCGGTGATGACGGTGGCGGGAATCTTCTGGCCCTGCATGAAAGCCTCCTGTTGAACCGGGCGGGGCGGCGACGACGCCGGAAACCGCAATGAAATTGTATCGGGCGACGGTCGCATGTTGTCGGCCTCTTGGTCGTCAGCCCTTCAGTGTCAGCGGCAGTCCGGCGGCGACGAACACCACCCGATGCGCCACCGCCGCGATCTCCTGATGCAGCCGACCCGCATAATCTCGAAACGCCCGCGCCATCGCATTCTGCGGCACGATGCCGAGCCCGACCTCGTTCGACACGAGCACGAGCGGGCCGCCGTGATGGCCACGCAAGGCTTCGACGAGCCCTTCGCATTCCGCCGCGACAGGGCGTTCCTCCAGCATCAGATTGGTCAGCCAGAGCGTCAGGCAATCGACGAGAACCGCGTTGCCCGGCTTCGCCTCCGCCGCGATCGCCGCGGCGAGTTCGAGCGGCGCCTCGACGGTCCGCCACCGATCTCCCCGCCGCACGCGATGGTCCGCGATCCGCGTTTCCATCTCGCCGTCGAAGGCCCGGCCGGTCGCGATGTAGACCGGCTGCAACCCGCTTGCCTCGACCAGCCGCTCGGCGTGAGCGCTCTTGCCGGAGCGCGCGCCGCCCAGCACCAGCGTCACTCCGTCGCCGGGTGAATCCGTCATGCCGGTCATGACGGATTCACCTGATCGGGCCCCGCTGCCCGGCCCGAGCCCGGCAGCGACCGCCACGCCAGAGCCGAACCGCCCAAAACAAATAGACCGAGCAGCCCGAAGGTCGCCAGGCTCTCAGGATGAAACGGCACTCCGGCCCAGTCCGGCTTCAGCGTCGAAGCCGTATTGAAGGTCTCGCCGCTGAACCGGCAGAGTTGCAAGGCGGCACCGTTGATCAGCATGGACCGGTTGATCCTCACCGCAAGAAGGTCGATTTCAGCTGCCCGATGCGGTTCGCCCATCATGCGCCGCAGGATATCGCTCACGGCGGCAAGATAGGCGTGGCTGCACTCGTTGAACGGGCTGGCCTCGTCCGTCACGCTGCCGGGAACGAGCCCCCATGCGCAATAGGTCTTCTGAATCCGGGCGTAGTTCAGGATCCGGCGAAAGTCGTCGTCGGGTCGAGTGTGGCGACCCGCGAGCGCGAGGATATCGCCGCCGTAGTGCGAGATCACGGCCATCTGTCCGTGGGTCAGATTGGCGATCTCGATGCCGCTTGCCGGTCCGCGGGGCCGTGCTCCCCCATGGGCGAAGGCCGCGTGCGAATACGCGCCTGCGACGATGAGAGCGCACAGCAGCGCGCGGATTGTCCGTCTCGTTCGGCCGATCCGCGCGTGCGACCGCCCGGCATCAGCGAGAATGAGCCAGCCGCCCGAAGGGCCGCTCGTCCAGCGCCCGTTCGGCGGCCATGCCGAAGCCGAGGCCGACCACCGTCCAGAGCACGAGATGAATCCCGATCGACGTGACCCTGAAATTCCAGATCACGTCGGGAGAAAATCCGTCCGGCATCTCGACGATCGAGGGCATGGCGAGGTTGACGGCGATCGTCAGCAGCAGGAACACGCCGCCCGCGACGCTCACCGCGTTCCAGCCACCCTTCGACGCCCACAGTCGGCGGGCGAGGACGATCGAAAACACCATGACCGCGATCGAGATCAACAGGATGATGAAGAACAGCGAGGTTCGCTGCACGATCGTGTCGTCGCTTCCCACCGCCGGCGGATTGGCCGGATACTTGATCTGCGGCACCAGCACCACCGACACGAAGGCGGCAAGCGCCAGCAGCGCCGAGGTCGTCCGCGCCCCGAAGGAGCCGAAGCCGATACGGCCGTAGGCAAAGGCGAACACCAGCGAGAAGATGCCGCCGATGGCCGCGCCATAGGTGAGAAGGCCGGTGGCCAGCCCGATCGTCGACTGCACGCTGCGGCTGACGAGCTCCGGCTCCTCGGCCGCGGGAGCCGCGGCGTCGGCCGCCGGCTGCTCGGCGGCACTCATCCGTTCCTCGAAGGCGATCGCAAGGTCGACCTGCGGTTCACCATATTGATAGGCGAATAAAAACGCCATGAAACCCGCGAGCAAGCCGATCAGCATGCCGCGCAACAACAAAGATCCGGTCATGGTCATCAATCCTCAGTGGCAGGGAAAACCGAGAAGATGACGGCCGTCATGCACGAATTCGTGGATGTACATGCCGCTGAAGATCGACGTCACGCCTTCCTCCGCGCCGACGAAATAGATCGCGAGGAGCAGGATAAGGCCGATGAAGACCGCCCATGGCAGGACGTCCCGTATGGGAATCGGCTGCGACAGGGGTATTGCGGATGAAAAAGCGACGTTGGACATGGTGCTATTCCCTTGAGATTGCGCGTCTCGTTTCAGGTGATTTCAGCATTCGGGAAGGACTGGCTCCCGGGACTGCCCCGGATACAGTGGCGCGACCGCGCCGGAATCTCACCGGCTTCCTCTTTGAGAACGCTGTCTTTCAGCTTTATGGAGGTGCACCGAAACTGTCAACGGCGATCCGGATCGCCCGATCAGCGACGCCCGTCGGGCGGCGTCAGAAGAAAGCGGGCCGAAAATGCGACGTCTGACGCTCATTGCCCACGGCCCGACGAGCGCGACGCGCAAGGCCGCCTTCCCCGCCGATGAACCACTTGAGACGGCGACGCAGACGAATTTGGCGTCGCTCGCGCAACTTCGCCCCAAGAGCGCGGCGGCCCTCGTCAGCCCGAATCAGGCGGCGCGGCAGACCGCAGACGGTCTCGGCCTTGCAGCAAGCGACGCGCCGAACCTTGCCGACCTCGATCACGGCCGCTGGTCGGGCCGCACCCTCACCGAGATCGCCGAAGCCGAGCCTGAAAACCTGCAGCTCTGGCTTTCCGATCCAAACTTCGACGGCCATGGCGGCGAAAGCCGGGCGGTCCTCGGCGATCGCGTCGCTCGATGGCTGGAGCGCGAGGCGAAGGGGCGCGGCCCTCTGATTGCCGTGACCCACGCCGCGGTTATCCGCGCGGCGATCCTCGTCGTCCTCGGCGCCGGCCACGAGGCGTTCTGGCGGCTGGACATCGCACCGCTGACCGTGACCGAACTTCGCCACGACGGCCGCCGCTGGGCCCTGCGATCGTCAGGCTGCCCAATGCGCCCGCTGCAGTAACCGCGAACGTCCCGGCAGCGTGGTCGATCGCCGGCCCCGCACCTGAAGAAGCCCGGCCATGCGAGTTGCGCGGCCGGGCAATGCTTTTCGCGTTCGTTCGTCTTCAGCGGCCGGCGGCCTGCTCGCACACTTCGACATGCCTGGCGAGCGCTTCCGTCGACAGGATCGCGCTGATCGTGCGGATGTCCTTGTTCTGGAATTTCGGCGCCTTCTGCAATTCGCTGAGACGTTGAAGGAGCGTGGCTCTGCTCATTTGGGTCGCCTTTCCTTTTGGGGACACGGGGCCTTTTGGGGACACGGGGCCTTTCGAGACAAGGCCGGTCTCCGAAGGGAAACCGGCCGGGACGACGGGCGGTTCAGGCCGCCCGCACGCTCGCGGTCAGCGGGATTTCGATGTCGACCTCGAGGGTCGAGACCTGATCGCCGCGGTCCATCTTGACGTGCACCTTATCGCGGTCGACCGCCACGTGCTTGGCGATGACGGCGAGGATTTCCTCGCGCAGCAGACCCACGAGATCGGAGTGCCCGACCGTCGCGCGCTCGTGCGCCAGAAGGATCTGCAGTCGTTCGCGCGCCTGCGGCGCCGAGGTCTGCCTGGAGAAGAAGCTGAAGAGGTTCATGCGGCCCTCCGCCCGAAGATCTTGCCGAACAGGCTCTTTTTTTCGCCCGGAATGGTCATCGCGACCTGCTCGCCGGCAAGGCGCCGCGCGGCGTCCTTGTAGGCGATGGCCGGCGCCGAGCTGGCGTCGCCGAGCGTCACCGGCGTGCCGAGGTTGGAGGCGCGCAGCACGTCCATCGATTCGGGAATGATGCCGAGCAAAGGGATCGACAGGATTTCGAGGACGTCCTCGACCTTCAGCATGTCGCCGCGCTCGGCCCGCATCGGGTCGTAGCGGGTGAGCAGCAGGTGCTTGTCCATCCGCTCGCCGCGTTCCGCCTTGGCCGTCTTGGCGTCGAGCAAGCCGATGATGCGATCGCTATCGCGCACCGACGAGACTTCCGGATTGGTCACCACCACGGCGATGTCGGCATGGCGCATGGCCAGCGTCGCGCCGCGCTCGATGCCGGCCGGGCTGTCGCAGATGATCCACTCGAACTCTTCCTTGAGATCGTTCATCACCTTTTCGACGCCCTCGGCGGTGAGGTTGTCCTTGTCGCGGGTCTGGGAGGCGGGCAGCAGGAAGAGCGTGTCGAGCCGCTTGTCGCGGATCAGCGCCTGCGGCAGCTTGGCATCGCCCTGCACCACGTTGATGAGGTCGTAGACGACCCGTCGCTCGGCGCCCATCACGAGGTCGAGATTGCGCAGGCCGACATCGAAGTCGACCACCACCGTCTTCTCGCCGCGCTGCGCCAGCGCCGCGCCGAGGGCAGCGGTCGACGTGGTCTTGCCGACGCCGCCCTTGCCCGATGTCACCACGATGACTTTTGCCATATTCTTCTCCTGTTCGCTGGCCGGCAAAGCCGTCAGGCCAGACGTTCCGCCTTGATGGTGTCGCCTTCGAGCCAGACTTGAACGGCCTGCCCGCGATACTGCGCTTCGATGTCGTCGGCCATCTTGTAGAGGCCGTCGATGGCCACGAGCTCGGCTTCGAGCTTGCGGCAGAAGATGCGGGCCGAGGCATTGCCGACCGACCCCGCCATCGCTCGTCCCCGCAGGGTCCCGTAGACGTGGATCGAACCGCCCGCGACGATCTCGGCGCCCGAGGCGACCGAGCCGAGGATCGTGATGTCGCCCTCCGGGAAGATGATCGACTGGCCGGAACGCACCGGGTCCGTGACGATGATCGACGGCATCGCCCGCTGCGCCTCGACGCGGATCGGCGCCGACGCATTCTCCGCCTTGGTCTTGGTCTTCGTCCCGGTCTCGGCGCTCTTTTCGCCGGTCTCCGCCTTCGTGGCGGCAGAGGCTTCGGCTGCCGGCGGTTCGAAATCGGCGGCGGGCCGGCCGCCCTTCATCGCCGGCGGCATGCCGAAACCGATGATCGAGGGCCGCGCGCCCTCGATGCCCATGATCCGCACGCTGCGTTCGCCGAGTTCGCCGATCAGTTCCTTGAGCTGCGCCTGATCGATGTCGAGCCCCTCGACGTCGAGAACGATCGGCCGGCCGAGAAAGAACCCCGTCGAGCGCGCCGCCAGATCGTCGAGCCGCGCCAGCCAGTTGTCGAAGGGCAGCTCCGGCGACAGGACGAGCGCCAGGAAGGAGCGGCCCTTGAGGCGGATCGGACGGGTGTCTGTTAGCGTCTTGGTCATCTCGGTTAATTTTCGGTTTCGTGTCGATGTAATCGGTCGGCGGTTAAGCGATCGTTAATCCCCGGACCCTGCGCAAGGCTGACGCAAACGGATGTCTCGTGCGCACGGCACCTGACCCTTGCAAACGAATCGTCCGGCAAATCCCTAAAATCGAAATTGCAGCCAATTCCGGCAAAGTCTTGATAAGACTTGATGGCCAAGCGTCCGGATTCGACACGGCCATCGTCGAACCAACCGCAATCTCGTTTCCCTTTCGCCGCCATATGAGGCGACCTCATTCCTGCCGAAACCGCGCCCCCTGATGCTCGCCCAGCGTCGGAGCCGGTACGTCGAGCGCCAGCTCCGCCTCGCCGAAAACGATTGGCGTGCGAACGCCGTCAAGGCCTTGCGGTGCGATCTTCATCTTCCGGTGCAATATCTGGGGATCGTCGAAGACGTCCGCGACCGTGTTGATCGGCCCGGCCGGAACACCGACCGTTTCGAGGGCCGCGAGCAATCCGTCGCGCGTCCATGTCCCGATCGCCTCGGCAAGGATCGGCACGAGCGCGTCCCGGTTCGCGACCCGCGTCTCGTTCGTCCGGTAGCGTGCGTCGCTCGCGAGCTCGGACCGGCCAAGCACGTCGCAGAGCTTGACGAACTGCCGGTCCGCGCCGCAGGCGACGATCAGATGGCCGTCGGCGACCTCGAACACCTGATAGGGCACGATGTTGGGATGAGCGTTCCCCATCCGGGTCGGCGCCGTGCCGGTGGCGAAATAATTGAGCGCCTGGTTGGCAAGCACCCCGGTCATGCAGTCGAACAGCGCCATGTCGACGAAGTCGCCGCGCCCCGTCCGCTCGCGCCGCGCCAGCGCCGCCTGGATGGCGATGGTGCCGTAGAGCCCGGTAAAGATGTCGGCGAAGGCGACTCCGGTCTTCTGCGGCTCGCCGCCCGGATCGCCGGTGAGGCTCATGATCCCGCCCATGCCCTGGATCATGAAGTCGTAGCCGGCCCGTTGCGCATAGGGCCCGTTTTGGCCGAAGCCGGTCACCGAGCAATAGACCAGGCGCGGGTTCACGGCCTTCAGGCTCTCGTAGTCGAGGCCGAATTTCCTGAGGCCCCCGACCTTGAAGTTCTCGATCAGAACGTCGGCCTCGCGGGCGAGATCGAGCACAAGTGCCCGCCCCTCCTCAGTGCGAAAATCCGCCACCACCGAGCGCTTGCCGCGATTGCAGGCGGAGAAATACGCTGCCGAGCGATCCCCGTCCCGCTCCAGAAAGGGCGGCCCCCAGCCGCGCGTGTCGTCGCCCTCCGGGCTCTCGACCTTGATGACGTCCGCGCCGAGATCGGCCAGCGTCTGTCCGATCCAGGGCCCGGCGAGAATGCGCGCGAGTTCGAGGACTTTAAGGCCGGAATGGGGTGAGCCGCGATGGGATGTGTCGGTCATGAAGTTCCTCGTCCGCGACAGTGCATGACGTCAACCAATCGTTGACGTATGTCTGCATTCCGCTTACATTGCAGGCCCATTGGGGCAGACACATTGGGTCTGTCCGAATGGAACGGATTGCATGACGTGATCAAAAGCTTTCGAAGCAAGGCCCTCTCGCAGCTCTGGTCGACAGGAAAGATCGACAGGAAGCTCCATCGCCGCCTTCTCGTCCGCCTCGACCGGCTCGACGCTGCCGCAGCGCCGGAGGAAATGAACCTGCCCGGCTTCGATTTCCATGGGCTGAAAGGCTTCGATCCCAAGCGCTACACGGTCCATATCAACGGCCCCTGGTGCGTTACCTTCGAATTCGAGAACGGCAACGCCTGCCGCGTCGACTTCGAACAATACCATGACAAATAGAAGCCGGAAGGAGAACCGGATGCCCGAATTCAAGGCAACGAGAGACCCCGAACGCTGCCCCTCCCATCCGGGAGCACTGCTCGACGACCTGTTGGTCGACACCGGCAAGACCCGTATCGAAATCGCCCGGAGGCTCGGCATTTCCCGCCAGCACCTCTACGACGTCATGCGGGAGAAAAAGCCGGTCTCGCCACAGGTCGCAGCCCGGCTCGGCAAGCTGTTCGGCGACGGCGCGGCGGTCTGGTTGCGCATGCAGGCCGCTCACGATGCATGGCATGCCGAACGGGACGTCGATGTCAGCGATATCGAGCGGCTAGAGATCGCCTGAGCGAAATGGCATCTATCCCAACTCGCTGAGGCACTTCAACTGACAAACCGACGCCGCCTCAACCCACGAACGCCCGCTCCACCACGTAGGTCCCCGGTTTCGAGTTCGCGCCCTCCTCGAAGCCGAGGCCGTCGAGCAGGGTCTCGGTGTCCTTCAGCATCGCCATCGAGCCGCAGATCATCGCCCGGTCGGTGGCCGGGTCGAGCGGCGCGATGGCGAGGTCGGCGAACAGCTTGCCGTTCTCGATCAGCGCCGTGATGCGCTCGCCACGGGTCTCGCCCTCGCGGGTGGCACTGGCGTGGAAGACCAGCTTGTCGCCGATGAATTCGCTCATCAGCTCGTCGGCCTTCGACGTCTCGACGAGATCCTTGCCGTATTGCAGCTCGCGCGTGCCGCGGCAGGTCTGGGTGAGGATCACCTGATCGAACTTTTCGTAGGTCTCCGGATCGCGGATGACACCGGCGAAGGGCGCGATGCCCGTACCGGTCGAGAACAGGAAGAGCCGCTTGCCCGGTATCAGCGCGTCGAGCACCAGGGTCCCCGTGGACTTCTTGCGCATCAGCACCGTGTCGCCGACGGCGATCTTCTGCAGATGTTCGGTCAACGGTCCGTCGGCGACCTTGATGGAGAAGAACTCGATCTCGTCGTCCCACGAAGGACTGGCGATCGAATAGGCGCGAAAGATCGGCTTCGCGGCGTTCGGCAGGCCGATCATCACGAACTCGCCGGAGCGGAACCTGAACTCCTGCGGCCGCGTGATGCGGAATGAGAACAGCGTGTCGGTATAGTGCGTGACGCGAGTCACCGTCTGGTCGTACACACCGGCCGGGATCGGAAAGGCAGCGACCGTTTGGCTGGACGTCGTCTCGGCATTCGGCTTCTGGGCGACGGAGCTCATGGGCTATGTCCTTACTGAATTTCGCTCGCGCTCAAGGGCGCGCTGCCGAAACGAAACGATATTGCCGCCCGTTTCACCGGCCAGCTCCCGCATCGCGCTCCCGATCGGCGGGATGTCTCTTCGGGCGCTAAAAAGTCCCTGGCGCCGGTATACCGCAATCATCGTGGAAAATAGAAGCCCGCCCGCCGCGGTGCAGCAAGCCCTGTTCCAAAATTCGCGCCTGCCGGATAAAAATTGCCCCGATATCGGCGGGAAGCCGAACGACCCGACCGGTCGGCAACCGCTCGACGCGCCACGCCGCTCGGTCTTTCGCCGCTCAGTTGTTCGCCGCACGGGCCAGCGCAATAGGCTCGCCGCGCGCCTCGGCAAGGCAGGCGCCCGGCGCGTCGGGACAGGCGAAGCCGGCGATGACGCTGCGCACCATTCGTCCCCCCACCGCAACGAGGTCGAACTCGCAATTTGAGCGCAACCATTCCGAGATGACGCCACTGACGGCGCAGATATAGGCGGTCGCCGCATCCTGCGGGCGCCATTCGGCCTTCAGCTCGCCACGCCAATGCACCGCGTCGAAGATGCCGGCGATCGTCGCGTGCATCGCGGTATCGGCATCGGTGCGGCGGATCATCGCCTCCTGCATCTCACCGACATATTCGCAGCGAAACAAAAGGATCGTCAGCACCCGGCGCGCGCGCTCGTCGTTCTGAAGGTGCCGCAGCGCCCCGATCGTATTGTCGTAAAGCTCCTGCAGCGTCGGCCGGTCATCGCCCTCACGCCCGGCGAAGAACTCTTCCTGCGGCAGCCGTGCCCGGTCCTGCATCGCCCTGAACAGCTCGACCTTGTTGGTGAAATGCCAGTAGATCGCGCCGCGGGTCAGGTCCGCCGCCGCCGCGATCTGCGACAGCGTGGTGGACGCGACGCCATTTTCGTAGAACAGCGTTTCGGCCGCATCGAGGATCGCCTCGCGCGTCTGCCGCGAATCTTCCTTCGTGCGTCTCATTTGCCAATGCGTCGCAACCGGACCTCCCTTGAACAGATACATTTATGCATGTATGTATGCCGCATTGCAAGAGACGAGCTGGGCCGCCTTGGCCGGAAAGTGTGTTCGAATGCGCGGACTTAACCGTATGAAGCGCGTCGCGGCCGGTCATCTGGTCAGCTCGATTCTCGTCGCCATGCCGCTTGGCGAGCGCGCCTTCGCCCAGGCGCCCGGCGGCAAGGCCCCGCCCCCGCCGGCGGTCAGCGTCGAGACGGTCGAGCCCAAGACCCTGCCGGTCACCTATGAATATGCCGGCCGCGTCGCCGCCTCCCGCGAGGTCGAGGTCCGCGCCCGCGTCGGCGGCATCCTGTTGCAGCGTGCGTTCGACGAGGGCTCGCGGGTGAATCAAGGCGACCTTCTCTTCCGCATCGACCCGGCGACCTATGAGGCGCAGGTGGCGCTCGCCCGCGCCCAGGTTCTGGAGGCGCAGGCCAATCTCAACCAGGCCCAGCGCACCGAGGAGCGGACCCGTACCCTCGCCCAGCGCGGCGCATCCAGCCAGGCCAACCTCGACGACGCCGCTTCGGCGCGCGAACTGAGCGAGGCCCAGGTCGCGGCGGCGAAGGCGCAGTTGCAGACCGCCAGCCTCTCCCTCGACTACGCCACCGTCCAGGCGCCGGTCAGCGGCATCACCAGCCTCGAACAGGTGCCCGAAGGCAGCCTTATGTCGACCGGCGACCTGTTGACCAGGGTCAGCCAGCTCGATCCGATCCACGTGAACTTCTCGGCCGCAGACACGGAAGCCGCCTCGATCCGCGAGCTTCTCGCTTCCGGTCGCCTGCAGGGCGCGACGAAGGCCTCCGATCTGAAGGTCTCCGTCCGTTTCGGCGACGGCACCGAATATGCCAAGACCGGCACGATCGATTTCACCTCGACCTCGATCGACACCCAGACCGGGACCATCCTGTCGCGCGCCGTGCTGCCCAATCCCGACAGCCGGCTGCTGCCCGGTCAGTTCGTCCGGCTGGAACTTGCGGGCCTGTCGATCGAGAACGCCATCACGCTGCCGACCGAAGCCTTGATGCAGGGCCCCCAGGGCACCTTCGTCTACACCGTCAGCAAGGACAATATCGCAGAGGTGCGCCCGGTCACAGTCGGCCGCGATCTTGATCGGAAGATCTTGATTTCCGATGGCCTCAAGGGTGGCGAGACGGTCATCGTCGAAGGCGTCGTCAAGGTGCGGCCGGGCTCGCCGGTCAAGCCCGACCCGGCCGCCGATGCGCCCGACGCCGCCAAGGAGCCGTCCGGCGCGGGCGAAGGCGCCGCCAACGACGCGCCCGCCTCGGACCGGAAGTCGGCCGCCGACAATTCCGCCGCAGCGCCGGCGCCGGCCTCCGGAGCCAAGCCGGAGCCGGAGGCCGTCAAAGCTTCAGGCGAAAAGGCATCAAGCAACAAGGCCGACGCCGCACCGAGCCGTTCCGCCACCACCGGCGGCGACAACTTCGTCGCCTTTGCCGACGACGGCAGCGGCGCCCAGCGCGCCGGCCCGCCGGTGCCCCTGTCGGCCCTCCCGAACGGCGCCGACGCCCGCCGCGCCACCGCGGGCATCAGCGAGCGCGCGGAGCTGACGCGATGAACCCGCGCTTTTTCGTCGACCGGCCGATCTTTGCGGCCGTCATCTCGATCCTCATCGTCCTCGGCGGCGTCCTGTCCCTGTCGTCGCTGCCGATCGAGCAATATCCGGAGCTCGTGCCACCGCAGGTCCAGGTCAGCGCCAACTATCCGGGCGCCAGCGCCGAAACCATCGCCCAGACCGTTTCCGCGCCGATCGAGCAGCAGATCAACGGCGTCGAGGACATGCTCTACATGCAGTCGACGAACTCCTCGACGGGTTCGGCGACGATCACCGTGACCTTCGCCTCCGGCACCGACCCGGACCAGGCGACCATCAACGTCAACAACCGCGTGCAGCAGGCCACCGCCTCGCTGCCCGAACAGGTGCAGCGCCTCGGCGTCACCGTCTCCAAGCAGAACTCCTCGATCCTCGCCGTCGTCACCATGTCGTCGAAGGATCCGCGCTACGACGCGACCTACGTGTCGAACTACGCGCTGCTCAACGTGATGGACGAGTTGAAGCGCCTGCCGGGCATCGGCCAGGCCCAGCTGTTCGGCGCCCGCGACTATTCCATGCGCATCTGGCTGCGGCCCGACGCGCTCGCGCAATACGGCCTGACGCCGGGCAACGTGGCGACCGCGATCCGCGACCAGAACGCCCAGTTCGCCGCCGGCCAGTTCGGCGCAGAGCCCAACGATTCCAACCTCGCCTTCACCTATTCGGTGACGACCGCCGGGCGGCTGCCCGACGCCAAGGCCTTCGAGAACATCATCCTGCGCTCGGATGCCAACGGCTCCTCGCTGCTTTTGAAGGACGTGGCGCGCGTCGAGCTCGGCGCCCAGGACTACGGCTTCAACGCGACCTATAACGGCGCGCCGACGGTGCCGATCGGCATCTACCTGCAGCCGGGCGCCAATGCGCTCGACACGCTTGCGGGCGTGCGGTCGCGCATGGACGAACTGTCGGGCGCCTTTCCCGACGGCATCAGCTACGCCATCCCCTACGACACGACGAAATTCATCGCGGCCTCGATCGAGGAGGTCGTCATGACCTTCATCGAGGCGATGGTGCTGGTCTTCGTCGTGGTCTTCGTCTTCCTGCAGAGCTTTCGCGCGACGCTGATTCCGATGCTGGCGGTGCCGGTGTCGATCATCGGCACCTTCGGGGTGCTTCTGGCGCTCGGATTCTCGATCAACCTCCTGACCCTCTTCGGCCTGGTGCTCGCCATCGGCATCGTCGTCGACGACGCGATCGTCGTCCTGGAAAACGTCGAACGCATCATGACGAAGGAAGGGCTGAACGCGAAGGATGCGACCGCCAAGGCCATGACGGAGGTCGCCGGCCCGGTCATCGCGATCGTCCTCGTGCTGTGCGCCGTGTTCATCCCGGTCGCCTTCCTCGGCGGTCTCGCCGGCACGATGTACCGTCAGTTCGCCGTGACCATCGCCGTCTCCGTGATCATCTCCGGCCTCGTCGCGCTCACGCTGACGCCGGCGCTCTGCGGCGTCCTACTGTCGAACAAGCACTCCAGGCCCTGGGCGCCGTTCCGCTGGTTCAACACCGGCTTCGAGAAGCTGACGAACGGTTATGGCGCGGGGGTCAGCTTCATCATGCGCCGGGCCGTTCTGGCGCTCGTGCTCTTCGCGGCCCTCATCGGCGGCACCTACTACTACTTCCAGTCGATCCCCGGATCGCTGGTGCCCGAAGAGGACCAGGGCATCAATTTCGGTGTCGCGATCCTGCCGCCGGCGGCATCGCTGTCGCGCTCGACGGCGGTGATGAAGAAGGTCTACGAAAACGTCAAGGAAAGCCCGGCGGTCGCCGATGTGGTGACCTTTGCCGGCTTCGACCTTCTGTCGGGTTCGCAGAAGTCGAGTGCCGGCGTCGCCTTCATCACACTGAAGGACTGGGGCGAGCGCACCGATCCCTCCCTCGACGCGCGCAATCTGACCGGCCAGTTCATCGGGATGAACGCCGGCATCAAGGACGGCATGGTGCTGGCCTTCAACCCGCCGCCGATCCAGGGTCTTTCGACGACCGGCGGCTTCGATCTCTTCGTCCAGGACAAGCGTGGCGCCGGCACCCAGGCGCTGGTCGATGTGACCAACAAGCTCGTCGCGGCAGCCGGCGAGCGGCCGGAGCTTGCCGGCGTGCGCACCACTTTCTCGGCGAGCGTCCCGCAATACGAGATCGACGTCGACCGACAAAAGGCGAAGGCCCTCGACGTGCCGATTTCGTCGATTTTCGAGACCATGCAGTCGACCTTCGGCTCGCTCTACGTCAACGACTTCACCCTGCTCGGCCGCAACTACCGCGTTTCGCTGCAGTCGGAAGCCGATTTCCGCGAGAAACCCGACGATCTGCGCTTCGTCTACGTGCAGGCCTCGAACGGCTCGATGATCCCGCTCGACACGCTGCTCAACGTCAAGCGCATCATCGGCCCCGACCTTCTGGAGCGCTACAACGCCTTCACCTCGGCCAAGGTTTCCGGCAACCCGGCGCCCGGCTATTCGTCGGGCCAGGCCCTTGCGGTCATGCAGGAGATCGGGGCTTCCACCCTGCCCGAGGGCTACGACATCGCCTGGACCGGTTCGGCCTATCAGGAGATCGTCGCCGGCGGCACGGGCCTCACCGCCATCGGCTTCGGCATCCTGATGGTGTTCCTGATCCTGGCGGCCCAGTACGAACGCTGGTCGCTGCCGATCGCGGTGCTTCTGGCGGTGCCTTTCGCCATGTTCGGCGCGCTGCTCGCCATTTCCCTGCGAGGCCTCGACAACGACGTCTATTTCCAGATCGGCCTCGTCACGCTGGTGGGACTGGCGGCCAAGAACGCCATCCTCATCGTCGAGTTCGCGGTGCTGAAACGCGACGAGGGAATGTCCGCCTACGACGCGGCGCTGGAGGGCGCCAAGCTGCGCTTTCGCCCGATCGTCATGACGTCGCTGGCCTTCATCCTCGGCGTCGTGCCGCTTGCGATTTCAACGGGAGCCGGGTCGGCATCGCGTCACTCCATCGGCACGGGCGTCATCGGCGGCATGCTCGGCGCGACCTTCGTCGCCATCTTCTTCATCCCGCTGTTCTACAAGCTGCTGTCGCCGAGCGACAAGAAGATGCAGGCCGAGCGGGACGCGAAAACGAAGCGGCTCGAAGGTGATGCGGGCCAGGGGGAAGCGGTTCCGGCGGAATAGGCACTGCTTCCTTACCCGAGTCGGGAGAGGGGTCCGCAGGACGGGCGAGACCCGTGGCTCGCCCCGGAGGATGCGAGCGGGAGCGAGCAGACGGGTGAGGGTTTGAAAGGCTCAGCGATCGAAAATTGATCGCCCATATATTTTGACGCCTTCGCACTACGAAGCCCTCATCGCCCTGCCGGGCACTTCTCCCGATTCGGGAGAAGAAGCAGCTTCGCGGATTGCGCCCATTGTTGCTCGCTCAAATTCCGTCCGGCAGATTCACCCGGTCGAGCGGGCACGGCACGTCCTTCCGGGCGCATTTGCGTCGATAGACGCGCGACCAGCCTTTCAGCCGCCCCATCGAATCGAGCCGCATCACCAGATTGGCGAAGAACGCCTTCTTCTGCGGCTTCTGGGTCAGGCGCTTAAAGCGCTTCTTCTCCGGCTTGGTCATCGAACAGCCGATACAGCGTCCGCCCTCACGGAACTTGCAGATGTCGATGCAGGGAGACGGGGCGTCCGCCCAACGTTTGGCCAAAAGGCGATCCTTCGTATGCATGCCAAGGGTCATGAACCCTCGCAATTGGTCGTCCGACCGCAACCGGCGAGAGAAACGCATGCGCCTTCGCGGCGCGATGGCGGCCGAAACCAAGCCCATCGTGACGCCACCCGTCGAGACGTCGAGACGCTTCGTCTGGCCGCGGCCCGCTCCGTCCCGACACCGCCCGCTTGCCTTCCGAACCGGCTCTGCTAATAATAGTTGATAGCAAACGTCAAGTTTAGAACCGTTCGAAACTCGATACGCCGCAGACGAGAGACGCGCCCATGTCCGCCCTGCCCGCCTTTGCCGAAACACCCTTGACCGAAGCGCCGTCCGGCGCCTGCATCCTCGCCTTTCCGGGCGTTGCCATACCGCAGGCCGGCTGCCCGACCGTTCGCCACGCGCCGCCGCAACTGACGGCCGAAGAGCGCGAGGAACTCGACCGCCTGCGCTGGTTCGCCCTGCGCAGCCGTTTGGCCGCCAAGCCCGATCTCGAACGCGCCTGCTTCCTGCTTGCAGGCGAGGCGAACGTCTCGCTCGACCGCTACGCCACCGCCTTCTTCCATGGCCTCGCCCAGCGCGCTCACCGGCAAATGGTGTTCTACCGCCCCGGCACGCGCGCCGTCTGCGACGACGAAATGTGGCTCATCCGGCTTTTGGCCGCCCATCGCGGCGAGCGTCGCGCCGTCGCAAGCGCGCTCGTCAAATGGCGCGTGCGCTCCGACGGCCACCGCTGGCTGCGGTTCCTGTCGGAGCATCTCGCCCAGGCGCTTTGACCTCGAACCGCCAGCGATGCAGCGGCACATGCCAGTTTGGAAGTGTTCTGAAAAACCCGGTGTCACCTTGATCGATCAAGCCGACACGACTAGTTTGGAATTATTCTAAGAAGGCGACCGCCGCCGGCCCGCCGGCCTCGACAGATCAAACGACCCGTGCGGTTCGAACACACCGCACGACCCGAAAAGGAGAACGCCATGGGCCTCGTTGCTGCCAAGATCGATCCGACCGCCAAGGAGGAGATCGTCGAAGGTCTCACCCAGGCTCTGGCCGAGACGACCATCACCACCATGAAGGCGCAGAACTTTCACTGGAATGTCACCGGCATGGCCTTCGGCCCGCTGCACGAGCTGTTCCAGAAAATCTACGAGGACCATTTCGAGGGCCAGGATTTTCTTGCCGAGCGCATCAAGGCGTTCGATGCCCATGCCGAGGGCCGTCACTCGGTCTTCCTCCAGCGCTCCGCCATCGAGGAGCACGATGGCAAGACGGACGCCCGCACGATGATCGAGGTGCTGATGCAGGATCAGGAGACGCTGTCCTCGACCCTTTCGGCCCTGGCCGAGGTCGCCGACAGCCATGGCGATTTCGCCACCAACGACATGGCGACCGCCCGCATCGAGATCCACGACAAGTTCGCCTGGATGCTCCGCGCGCATCTGAAGTAGGCGTCGGCGAGCGGCCATCCACGCATCCTACGATCCCGTCGGCGTCTCTCGCCGGCGGGTTTTTTCGTAGGGTTTGCAGCTAAAGCCGTTCCCCGCCCGTCGGTCGCCGGGATGTGACCGGGTTCTCGTCCATCGCGACGACATCCAGCGGACACGGCACCCCGGCCAACTCGCACTTGCGCCGATACGACATCACCCAGAACGCCGGATTGCGACCGCTTTCCGCGAGCCGGGCCATCAGCCCGAGAATGAAGTCCCGTTTGGCGACGGGGCCGCCGTTTTCCGGAAACCGCTGCTTTTCGTCCTTGGTCATCGAGCAGCCGACGCAGCGGCCCTGCCGCTTGTATTTGCACACGTCGACGCACGGGCTCGGCGCCTTGGCCCATAGGGCATCGGCGGATGCGTCGGTCCGGGTTTCGTCGTTGGCAGAGTCGGCAGGCAGGTCCATGAAACGTCCGTCTCGGATGAAATTCGACCTGCGACGCCGGATCGGGGCGAGATGGTGCCAACCTCGCAGTCGACCCCTCATGGCGAGCCGGTCGAACCACGAGGGTCGCATCGCAGATGTCGGAGCCCTTCTCCCCCGTTTTCAGGTAAAGACCAAGGCCTACTCCGCCGCCTCCGCCTGCACAGCCTCCTCGCCCTTTCTCGGCACGTAATTGAGCACCGGCGCCAGCCAGCGTTCCATCTCTTCGACCGGCCTGCCCTTGCGGGCCGCATAATCGGCGACCTGGTCGCGCTCGACCTTGGCGACGCCGAAATAATAGCTTTCGGGATGACCGATATAGAGGCCCGAGACCGAGGAGCCCGGCCACATGGCGTAGCTTTCGGTCAGCGTCACGCCGACCTGCGCCTCCGCATCGAGCAGCCGGAACAGCGTTTCCTTCTCGGTGTGGTCGGGCTGGGCCGGATAGCCCGGCGCCGGGCGGATGCCGGCATAAGGCTCGCCGATGAGGTCTTCCGGCTTCAAGGCCTCGTCCGCCGCATAGCCCCAGAACTCGCGGCGCACCTGTTCGTGCATGCGCTCGGCGAAGGCCTCGGCGAAGCGATCGGCCAGCGCCTTGACCATGATCGAGGAATAGTCGTCGTTGGCCCTGGCGAAGCGGTTCGAGATCGCTTCCTCCTCGATGCCGGCCGTCACCACGAAGCCGCCGACATAATCGGCCTTGCCGCTGTCCACCGGTGCGACGAAGTCGGCGAGTGCGACGTTCGGCCGGTCGCCGCGCTTCGACAACTGCTGGCGGAGCGTGAAGAAGCTGTCGATCGCCTCGCCCCGCGCGTCGTCGGAAAAGAGCTGGATGTCATCGCCCTTGGCGCCCGCCGGCCAGAAGCCGATCACGGCTTGCGGCCGGAACCACTTCTCCTCGATGATCTGCTTGAGCATCGCCTGCGCGTCGGCAAACAGCGCCCGTGCCGCCTCGCCCTGCTTCTCGTCGTCGAGAATCGCCGGATAACGGCCGCGCATCTCCCAAGTCTGGAAGAACGGCGTCCAGTCGATGTAGCGCGACAGCTCGTCCAGATCCCAGTCGCCGAACACCTTCGTGCCGAGGAAGGACGGCTTCACCGGCTCGTAGGCCGACCAGTCGAGCTTCGCCGCATTGGCGCGCGCCGCGCCCAGCGTCAGCCGCTTCTTGTCGCGCTCGGAGCGCTCGTGGGCTTCCGCCACCTTGACGTAATCGGCCTTGATGCCATCGACATAGCTGGGCTTGTCGGTCTTCGACAGAAGCTTGGAGACGACGCCGACGGCGCGGGAGGCGTCCGTGACGTAGATCGTCTGGCCCTTTGAATAGCCGGGGTCGATCTTCACCGCCGTGTGGACCTTGGACGTCGTCGCGCCGCCGATCAGCAGCGGAATGTCGAAGCCCTGCTTCTCCATCTCGGCGGCGACGCTGACCATCTCGTCGAGCGACGGCGTGATCAGGCCGGAGAGGCCGATGATGTCGACCTTTTTCTCCCGCGCCGTCTCCAGGATCTTCGCCGCCGGCACCATCACGCCGAGGTCGATGATGTCGTAGCCGTTGCAGGCCAGCACGACGCCGACGATGTTCTTGCCGATGTCGTGGACGTCGCCCTTCACCGTCGCCATCAGCACCGTACCGTTGGATTCCCTGGCCGTGCCGAGCCGTTCCCGCTCCTCCTCCATGAAGGGGAGAAGATGCGCGACCGCCTGCTTCATCACGCGGGCGGATTTGACCACCTGGGGGAGGAACATCTTGCCGGCGCCGAACAGGTCGCCGACGACGTTCATGCCGTCCATCAGCGGCCCCTCGATGACGTGCAGCGGGCGATCGGCCGCAAGCCGCGCCTCCTCCGTGTCCTCGACGATGAAGTCGGTGATGCCGTTGACGAGCGCGTGCGCCAGCCGGTCCTTCACGGATTTCTCGCGCCAGGCGAGATCCTTGACCTTGGCCTCCTTGCCGTCGCCGCGGAACTTCTCCGCCAGCTCCAGCAGCCGCTCGGTCGGGTCGCCGCCGCCGGCCGGCTTGCGGTCGAGAACCACGTCCTCGCAGGCCTCGCGCAGCTCGGAGTCGATGGATTCGTAGACCGCCAGCTGGCCGGCATTGACGATGCCCATGTCCATGCCCGCCTGGATGGCGTGGTAGAGGAACACGGAATGCATCGCCTCGCGCACGGCCTCGTTGCCGCGGAAGGAGAAGGAGAGGTTGGAGACGCCGCCCGAGATATGCGCAAGCGGCATCTTCTGCCGGATCTGCCGCGTCGCCTCGATGAAGGCGACGCCGTAGCCATTGTGCTCCTCGATGCCGGTGGCGACCGCGAAGACGTTGGGATCGAAGACGATGTCCTGCGGCGCGAGCCCCGCCTTTTCGGTCAGCAGCTTGTAGGCCCGCGAACAGATTTCGACTTTCCGCTCGAGAGTGTCGGCCTGGCCCTTCTCGTCGAACGCCATGACGACCACCGCCGCGCCATAGGCCTTGACCAGCCGCGCGTGCTCGAGGAAGGCCGCTTCGCCCTCCTTCATGGAGATCGAGTTGACCAGCGCCTTGCCCTGGACGCATTTCAGCCCGGCCTCGATGACCTCCCATTTCGACGAGTCGATCATCACCGGCACCCTGGCAATGTCCGGCTCGGCGGCGATGAGGTTGAGGAAGTCGACCATCGCCTGCTTGGAGTCGATCAGGCCCTCGTCCATGTTGACGTCGAGAATCTGGGCGCCGTTCTCCACCTGATCGCGCGCCACCGCCAGGGCCGCGTCGAAATCGCCGCCCTTGATCAGCTTGCGGAAGCGGGCCGAACCGGTGACGTTGGTGCGCTCGCCGACATTGACGAAGGGAATGTCCCTGGTCAGCACAAAAGGCTCCAGCCCCGACAGCCGCATCAGCGGCGCCTTCTCCGGCACCTTTCGCGGCGCGAAGCCCTTCACGGCTTCCGCGACGGCGTGGATATGGTCCGGCGTCGAGCCGCAGCAGCCGCCGACGATGTTGACCAGCCCTTCCCTGGCGAAAATCGCCACCTGCTTGCCCATCTCTTCCGGGCTCTGGTCGTATTCGCCGAACTCGTTGGGCAGGCCGGCATTGGGATAGGCGCAGACGAAGGTGTCGGCCGCCGCCGAAATCTCCGCCAGATGGTCGCGCATGGCTTCGGCGCCGAGGGCGCAGTTGAGGCCGATGGTGAAGGGATCGGCATGGCGCACCGAATGCCAGAACGCCGTCGGCGTCTGACCGGACAGCGTACGGCCGGACAGGTCGGTGATCGTGCCGGAAATCATGATCGGCAGATCGACGCCCTTCTCGGCGAAGATTTCCTGGCACGCGAAGATCGCCGCCTTGGCGTTCAACGTGTCGAAGATCGTCTCGATGAGGATGAGGTCGGCACCGCCGTCGATCAGCCCGCGCAACTGCTCGCCATAGGCGACGCGAAGGTCGTCGAAGGAGACGGCCCGGAAGCCGGGATTGTTGACGTCGGGCGAAATGGACGCCGTGCGGTTCGTCGGCCCGAGGGCACCGGCGACGAAGCGGCGGCGGCCGTCCGCCTGCTCGGCGCGGATGCAGGCCCGCCGGGCCAGCCGCGCACCGTCGCGGTTCAGCTCGTAGACCTGGTCCTCCATCTGGTAGTCGGCCTGGGCGATCGTCGTGGAGGAGAAGGTGTTGGTCTCCAGAATGTCGGCGCCCGCCATGGCGTAGGCGTAATGGATGTCCTCGATCTGCCTGGGTTGCGACAGATTGAGCAGGTCGTTGTTGCCCTGCAGATGACACTCGCAGGCGCCGAACCGATGGCCGCGAAAATCGTCCTCGCCAAGCCCGAGCAACTGAATCTCCGTGCCCATCGCCCCGTCGAGCACGAGAATGCGCTCGGCGATCGCAGCGCGCAGCGCGGCAGCGGCTTCAGTTGGATTGCGACCCTCGGTGAGAGGGCCGAACAGGGCATCGGTAATGTCGGTCATGGCGGTCGTGTCCTCTGCGCTGGCACGAGATCACATAAAGATATGTTTATGTCAATATACAAGCCATTCGAACTCGCAATCGGCGATGGTCACCGGCATCACGATAGCGCGTCGGGCATGGACGAAGGGTCTCTCGCGCCATGGCGCACGGCGATGATGACCAGATCGTCTTCGCGAAGCTCGTAGAAGACGATATAGGAATACGGCCTCGTGCCGATGCGTCTGAGGCCGGGACGACTGGTTGGCGGTCCGCTTCTCGGGTTTGAAAGAAGGCGTTCGAGGACTGCGGAAATCCGGTCGCCAACCCGTTCGGCGCCCTGCGGTGAATGCTCTGCCAGTTGTGCCAAAATCTCGTCGAGTTCGACGAGAGCGTCAGGCGTAAACCGAACCCTCACCTTCGATACTTCGCCCAGACCGCTTCGACATCGGCGTCGCTTGCAAATTCGCCGCGCTCGCTCTGACGCAACGACGGACCAAATGACGCCTCCTCCTCGGGCGTCAGGACGTAGACGCCTTCAGCCTCGCCGGTCAGTTGCAGCATCACAGCCGCCACCGCGTCCTGCTCCTCGGGCGAAGCCGCCCGCAGCCGTTCGATGGCCCGCTCCAACAGTTCCGTCATCGCACTTCATCCCGTCTTGCCAAAGGGCCGAACGATAAGGCCCGCCGTGTCACGAAAACCGCGTCAACCCTCGGGCTGCTTCTGCGTCGCCCGGACATACGACTCCAGCACCGCATTCATCCGCGTCTGATAGCCCCGGCCGCCGGATTTGAACGAATCGAGCACCGACTTCTTCACCCGCAGCGTCACCTGCTCGGTGCGGTCCGGCTCCGGCGACACGGCATTCTGCCAGAACACCTCGTCGAGTTCCGGAATGTCGCTGTAGTCGATCGGCTCCCCGGTGATCGCGTCATAGCGATCGAGATCCTCTTGTGAGGGTTTGGGCAGATTATTGAGGTCGAGCTTGCTTCGGACGATTGTCATGAAGAACCCTCTCCCTTTCATCGGCTTTTCGCGTCGAGACGATGCGAATGAATTCGCCTCGCATCGTGGAGACCACGACATACAATCGGCCCTCGATCGTGCCGGTCGTGATGAAACGGTCCTCGGCGTAATCGCGTCGGCTATCCAATTCGGCGACGCGATCAGGATCGACGAAAACAAGCCGAGCGAACTCGAATTCGATTTCATGCTTCAGCCGATTGATGTCGGCTTTCATCAGGTCCCACCCGAAGTTTATCGATGATAATGTAACTCCCGTTTGTAGCTACATCAAGTGGGCCACATGGCGCCGAGCGCCATCGTCACATTCCCGCCGCCATCTCGTCCAACCCGTCCCGCGTCGTCGCGATGATCGTCTCGACCTGCGCCTTCGTCACGATCAGCGGCGGGCAGACCGCCAGCGCGTCGCCGATGGCGCGCAGGATGACGCCCTTCTTCTGGATGATGCCGAACGCCTGCGCCGCCATTGCGCCGGGCGGCTGCATCGCGACCTTGGCCTTTTTGTCGGTGACGAGTTCGATCGCGCCGATCAGCCCGACGCCGCGGGTCTCGCCGACCAGCGGATGGTCTTCGAGCGATTTCAGGCCTGCCTGCAGGTGGACGCCCATGTCGCGGGCGTTGCCGACGAGATCGCGCTCCTCGATGATCTTCAGGTTCTCCAGCGCAACGGCCGCCGCCACCGGATGCGCCGCGGCCGTCACGCCGTGGCCGAAGGTGCCGATCTCGTTCGACTGGTCGGCCAGCGGTGCGTAGACCTTTTCGTTGATCAGCAGCGCCGAGATCGGCAGGTAGGACGACGACAGCGCCTTGGAGACCGTCATGATGTCGGGCGTCATGTCGTAGGTCTGGCTGCCGAACATGTTGCCGGTGCGCCCGAAGCCGCAGATCACCTCGTCGGCGACGAGCAGGATGTCGTGCTTCTTCAGGACCGCCTGGATCTTCTCCCAGTAAGTGGCGGGCGGCACGACGACGCCGCCGGCGCCCATCACCGGCTCGCCGATGAAGGCAGCGACCGTCTCCGGCCCTTCCGCCTGGATCATCTGATCGAGCTCCTCGGCGCAGCGCGTGGCGAAGGCCTCCTCGCTCTCGCCTTCATGGCCCTCGCGCCAATAGTGCGGGCAGCTCGTGTGGAGGATGCCCTCGATCGGCAGGTCGAAGCCGCGATGGTTGTTGGGCAGGCCCGTCAGGCTCGCCGACGCCATGGTCACGCCGTGATAGCCGCGCAGCCGCGAGATGATCTTCTTCTTCTGCGGCTGGCCGAGCGCGTTGGAGCGGTAGCGCACCATCTTGATCATGGTGTCGTTGGCTTCCGAACCGGAGTTGGTGAAATAAGCCTTCGACATCGGCACCGGCGCCATGCCGACGAGCTTTTCGGCCAGCTCGATCGCCGGCCCGTGCGATTTGTGGGTGAAGGTGTGGTAGAAGGGCAGCTTGGCCATCTGCCGGGCCGCCGCATCCACCAGCCGCTTTTCGCCGAAGCCGACGGCCACCGACCACAGCCCCGCCATCGCCTCGATATAGCGGTTGCCGTCCGTGTCGGTGACATAGACACCCTCGCCGCTGTCGATGACGACCGGTCCGACTTCCTCGTGCTTGCGGGCATTGGTGTAGCTGTGGAGGTGGAACGCGATATCGCGTCCCTCGATCGAGTTCGGCTGATGGGTCATGGACAGGATCTCCGTTGGCCGCCGGCGTTCGCAAGACCGCCGAACCGCGTTCCGATCGCCCTTGTTGCGCCCAGGCTCGGCCCGCCGTCAAGCCGGTGGCAAGGCAGGCTGAAGGAAACGGAAATCGTCATTCCATGACGCAGAAGAGAAAGGCCATGACGCAGAAAAGGCCGGCGACGGCGCCGGCCTTTCGTGGCATGGCAACTTGCGTTGCGGGACATGAGCGCCGACCGTGATCGTTCGCCCTCGAGTCCTGCTCGGCCCGTCGCCGCATCGACCGCACGCAGAGCGCGTCCGGTCGATGCGGCGAGATGGCCTAGTGGAACTCGACCTTCTTGCGATACTCCTGTATCTGCGTCGTGCGCAGTCCGGCGAGGCCATGCTGGTCGATCGAAATCTGCCAGGACAGGAACTCCTCGACCGTCAGCGTATAACGCGAACAGGCCTCGTCGAGACTGAGCAGCCCGCCGCGAACGGCGGCCACGACCTCCGCCTTGCGGCGGATGACCCAGCGTCGGGTGTTGGTGGGCGGCAGGTCGGCAATCGTCAGCGGACTGCCGTCCGGTCCTATGACGTACTTCACACGCGGTCTAACCTGATCGGTCATTGTACTCTCTACACAACACTCAAAGACCTAATCGAAACCCAACCTAAAACGCGGCTCCTAAAAAATCCGTCAAGGGCCGCGTAAGGATTCGATAAGAAATCGAGGCACTTGGGTGAAACGCCGAAGGTCCCGTCGCAAATCGCCCGCCTCGCTGGCCCGCATTTGAGGCATCAAACGCCGAAAAACCGCCGTAAAGTCGCGGCGCGGCAAGGCTTGCGATTTTTGCGGGACAGTCACCGCGCTCGTCGCCGCCCCGGCCGAAAAAAACTTTGACTCCGGGTGAGAAAAACATCGGACGTCAGTCGATCTTCGCGCCCGACCGCATTTTCGCCGCCGAGATTTTGCATTCACCCGACTTCGCGGCTAGACGATTGTCGAACCGGACACCATGGCGTCAGACCGCCTGCGGGCGACGAGAATCGATCCGAACGCGCCAGGCGTTCATCCCGGACCACCCTTCGAGGCTCACACCCAGCCCCATGACCGGACCCACGGCTAGCTGGGCCAGGTCTCCTGCCCCAGACGCCCGAACGAGGAGGCGCAAGTGACCAACAGCCTCGACCTGCCGAAGACGCCCGCCGAAACCCGCGTCGTGGTCGCCATGTCCGGCGGCGTCGATAGCTCCGTCGCGGCCGCGGTCCTCAAGGACGAGGGCTACGATGTCGTCGGGATCACGTTGCAGCTCTACGATGCAGGCACCGGCCCGCGCCGCGCCGGCGCCTGCTGCGCCGGCCAGGACATTCACGACGCCCGCCGGGTCGCCGAGGCGATCGGCATTCCGCATTACGTCCTCGATTACGAGGAGCGGTTCCGCAAGGCGGTCATCGACCCCTTCGCCGACGGCTATCTCGCCGGCGAGACGCCGATCCCCTGCGTCGCCTGCAACCAGACCGTCAAGTTCCGCGACCTCCTGGCCACCGCCAGGGAACTCGGCGCCGATGCGCTGGCGACGGGTCACTACATCGAAAGCCGCCGGAACGGCGAGCGCCGGAGCCTCTACCGGCCGGCCGATCTCGACCGCGACCAGAGCTATTTCCTCTATGGCACGACAGCCGAGCAGCTCGATTTCCTGCGCTTTCCGCTCGGCCGGCTGACCAAGCCGGAAACGCGCGCGCTCGCCGAACGCTACCAGCTCGAGATCGCCGCCAAGCCGGACAGCCAGGACATCTGCTTCGTCTCGAAGGGCCGCTACAGCGACGTCATCGCCAGGCTGCGCCCCGAAGCCGGACAGCCAGGCGACATCGTCCATGTCGATGGCCGCACGCTCGGTCGCCATGACGGCATCGTGCACTTCACCGTCGGCCAGCGCCGCGGCATCGGCATCGCCGCCGCCGAGCCGCTCTATGTCGTGTCGCTCGACCCGGCCTCCGCAACCGTCACGGTCGGCCCGCGCGAGGCGCTGGCGACCAGCCGCCTGAAGCTGCGCGACGTCAACTGGCTCGGCCAGCGATCGCCAGAGGCCTATGCCACGTCCGGCACGGACCTTTTCGTCAAGCTGCGCTCCACCCGCGCCCCTGCCCCGGCCCGCATCCTTTCGGGCGGCGATGCGGGCGAAGACGGCGGCTGGCAGGTCGAGCTCCTCGCCGGCGAAGACGGCGTGGCGCGCGGCCAGGCCTGCGTCTTTTATTCCGGCGACGGCGCGGGCGCCGAAGTTCTCGGCGGCGGCATCATCGCCGAAACCCTTCGCGCATCGCAGCCCGCGACGACAAACGAGTGGCTCCGCGCCGCCGGCTGAAGCGACCGGCGAACGCAAAGCCACAGTGCCGTCGGCCTGGAGCCTACCCCTTCAGCGGCGAGGCGGTCGCGAGAATCCGTACCGTCTCCACCGCCTCGTCGGCCCCGGTGCGCGGCTCGGTCCGGTTGGCGATGCAATCGAGAAAATGCCGCAATTCCCGGTCGAGCGGCAGGCCCGGCTCGGTGGCAAGGAACTCTGCAGGTGCATTCGCGAAGCCGAAATTTTCGCCCTCGCGCCAGACCTTGTGGGCGTAGAGCGCCAGCTTCTCGCCCTCGGGCGCCAGATCGTCGAAGGTGAGCATGCCCTCGGTCCCAATCACCGAAAACCGCCGGTCGCGATAGGGCGAGACCCGCGAGACATGGATCTCCGCGCCGATCCCATCCGCAAAGCCGAGCATGATATCCGCGCTGTCGGTCTCGTTAGATAGGACGATCCGCCGGTTGCAGGCGATCGTCTCGGGATGCCCCCCCGCCAGATGCAGCACCAGGGACAGATCGTGCGGCGCCAGATCCCAGACGGCATCCATTCCCAGGAAGCGGCCAAGCCCCATCCGGTTGGAGATCAACTGCCGCACCGTCCCGATGCGGCCCGACGCCACCACGTCGCAGAGCTGCTCGAACACCGGGTGGAATTTCAGCACATGCCCGACCATCAACAGGCGGCCGGCCGCTTTTGCGGCTTTCGCGGTCTCCTCCGCATCGGCCGGATCGAGCGCGATCGGCTTTTCGATGAGGACGTCCTTGCCTGCCGCGAACGCCGCACGCGCCACCGGTCCATGCGCCGTCGCCGGCAGCGCCAGCACCAGGGCGTCGATCTTTTTCGAAGCGACCGCCTCCTCCGGCGTCAGCGCCTCGACCCCGAACCGCTCGGCAAACCCATGGGCGCGCGACACGTCCCGGTCGGCCACGGCGACGAGCGCGCCGATCTCGGCGAGCGTGCGGATATGGTTCTGACCCCATTGGCCGCAACCCACGACGGCGATCTTCGGATACATGGCACGTCCTTCTGAAATGTCGCCCTGCCCTTCAACGGGCTTTGCTCGGCGCCCCGGCGACTGTTCGGGCGCGAAGGTGCGGCGAACGAGGCCCCGCTGCTCACCTGGCGGCTCTTCCAAGTCGGAATCGGCTTCGGAGGCGTCGGTCTTGCGTCCGCCGCCGCATCTTTCACTTTGAACTTCGCTCGTTGCGATGTTCGAACGAACGCAGGACCGATCGGCCTTACGGCAGCCGCGCGATCCGCTCCGTCAAAAGGGCGAAGAACGCATCGGCATCACCGGAACGGATCCAGGTCGCGTTCTTCGCACGCTTCGTCACGCCCCAATAGTCGCAGACGGTCATGCCGCGGGTGAGTTCGCCCACCGTCTCGATGGAGACGTTCACCGGCCGGCCCTGGAAGAGCTCCGGCTTGAGGACAAAGGCGGTGACGCACGGATCGTGCAGCGGCGCGCCCTCCCAGCCGTATTTTTCCAGATCGAAGCGCTCGGAAAAGTTCAGCATCGCCGCCACGGCGTCGCCGGTCCGGTTGCCGATCGCCGCGAAGGCGTCGATGCGCGCCCTGGTCGAGCGCATATGGTGGGTCACGTCGAGCGGCAGGACGGTAATCTGGGCGCCGCTGGCGAAGACGAGGCTGGCCGCCTCCGGGTCGACATAGATGTTGAACTCGGCGGTCGGCGTGATGTTGCCGCCCTCGAAGCAGGCCCCCCCCATCAGAACGATGTCCTGCAGCCGCCCCGGCAGATCCGGCGCCTTGGCGAAGGCGACGGCAAGATTGGTCAGCGGCCCGAGCGCGAGGAGCCGGATCGTGCCCTCGCGGTGCGCGCGGATCGTCTCGATCAGCCAGTCGACGCCGTGCTGCTTTTGCGCCGGGGTCCGCGGCTCGGCCAGGTCCGGGCCGTCGAGGCCGGTCTGGCCATGAACATGCTCGGCCGTCACCAGTGCTTTCAAAAGCGGCCGGTCGCAGCCGGGGATCACCGGCACCTGCAATCGTCCGGCGAGTTCGACGAGCTTCAATGCGTTCCTGGTGGTCAGGGACAGCGGGATGTTGCCGGCGACCGTGACGAGGCCGAGCACCTCGATCGCCTCGGGCGACGCCAGCGCCGTCAGGATCGCGACCGCATCGTCCTGGCCGGGATCGGTGTCGAAGATCACCTTCTGCGGCGGGTTGCTGTCGGCCATGTGGCGATCCTTCGCGGTTTTATCCGGCCCGGCGATAGCATCGCGCATCGCGATTGCGAAGGGCGCGGATTGCGACGATCGGATCGCGACGGGTCGTCTTCTCGGGCGGCGCGCCACGCGTTGCCCGTGAGAACCGCTTACCCTCTCGCGGCGCTGCAATGTCACGAAAAAAGCGGCACCCGTTCGGGATGCCGCTTCCATTGGCGTTGCCGAACCTCTTCGCGCGGAACGACACGTCATCCGATCCCTGTCAGTAAGGGCACTTCGAATCGGTCGAGTAGTCGTGGACTTCGAGCTTGCCGTCGATGATCTCCTGGCTGGCCTTGTCGGCGGCGGCCTTCATCTCCGGCGTGATCAGATCCTTGTTGAACTCGTCGATCGTGTAGCCGACGCCGTCCTCTTTCAGGCCGAGCACCTCGGTGCCGTTTTTCCACTTGTCGTCCTTGGCGTCCTGGAAGGCCTCGTAGACCGCGGTGTCGACGCGCTTGACCATCGAGGTCAGGACGTGGCCGGGAAACAGCGAATCCTGGTTGGAATCGACGCCGATGCCGTATTTGCCGGCGTCGGCCGCGGCCTGCAGCACGCCGATGCCGGTGCCGCCGGCGGCGTGGAAGATCACGTCGGCGCCCTGGTCCATCTGCGACTTGGCCAGCTCGCCGCCGCGCACCGGATCGTTCCAGGCTGCACCCGTCGTGCCGGTCATGTTCTCGTAGACCTTCACGTCCTTGCCGACGGACTTGGCGCCGCCCTTGTAGCCGCAGGCGAACTTCGAGATCAGCGGAATGTCCATGCCGCCGACGAAACCGACCGCGTCGCTCTTCGACTTCATCGCCGCGAGGATGCCGACGAGATAGGAGCCCTCCTCCTCCTTGAAGAGGATCGACTTGACGTTCGGTGCCTCGACGACCGAATCGACGATGGCGAAATTGATGTCGGGATATTCCTTGGCGACGGTCTCGACCGCGGACGCCTGGGAAAAGCCGATCGAGATGATCGGGTTGGCGCCGTCGCGGGCGAAGCGGCGCAGCGCCTGTTCGCGCTGGGCGTCGTTGGTGATCTCGAAGGCCCGGTATTCGGTGCCCGATTCGGTCTTGAACTTCTCGGCGCCGTTATAGGCGCCCTCGTTGAACGACTTGTCGAACTTGCCGCCGATATCGAACAGGATCGCCGGCTTGAATTCGGCGGCCGTCGCGGCGGAAATGGACAGGACGGAGGCCGCGAGAAGACCGGCAAGGAATGTTTTCATGGGACGAGGAACCCTTAAGCACCCACCGAGGGGATCGTGAACCGCGCGCCGCGCGGCATCGAAGACGGCGCCCGAACGCAGGCGCATGAAGCGTCAGACTGCCACGCGTTCGCGCGCGAAGTCACGCGAAATCGAAGATCTGGCGGATCGGCCGCCGCCACCGGGGCGTGCAAGGACGCGCGGAAGCAAAGGCTCCTCCCGAGAAGCAAACGCCGAAGCGTCGCCCCGGCGTTCGGAAGGCGTCAGGACTGCCCACGGGTCGCGCCGCCGGCAAGCGCGTCAGCTCATTCGGCGGGCTGGGCCTCGGCACCGAGGCCGATCGGGCACGCGACGCCGGTTCCGCCGATGCCGCAATAGCCGCTCGGGTTCTTGGCGAGATATTGCTGGTGGTAGCCCTCGGCATAGTAGAAGGCATCGACCGGCTCGATCTCGGTGGTGATCTCGCCCTTGTTGCCCGCTTCGGTCAGCGCCGCCTGATAGGCGCGCCGGGTCTCCTCGGCCGCCGCCCGCTGGCTCTCGTCGGTCAGATAGATTCCCGAACGGTACTGCGTGCCCATGTCGTTGCCCTGGCGCATGCCCTGCGTCGGGTCGTGGCCTTCCCAGAATGTCTTGAGCAGCTGCGCGTAGGAGATCGCCTGAGGATCGAACACGACGAGCACGACCTCGTTCTGGCCGGTCTGGCCGGAGCAGACCTCCTGGTAGGTCGGATTGGGCGTCGCGCCCGCGGCATAGCCGACGGCGGTCGTATAGACGCCCGGCAGTTGCCAGAACTTGCGCTCGACGCCCCAGAAGCAGCCCATGCCGAAGATCGCCGTCTGCATCCCCTCGGGGAACGGAACCTTCAACTGATGACCATTGACGAAGTGCTTTTCGGTCGTCGGGATCGGCTGGTCGCGGCCCGGCAGCGCCTCGGCGAGGTTCGGCAGCTTCATCTTCTTGGAAAACATGTCGAGAATGTACATGCGCGGCTCCCTTCGGCGAATCTGGAATTTCCCCTCATATAGGGATGCCGGTGTGAAATTGCCCGTCGTCTCGCGGCCGCACCCGGCAAAACGCCGATGCCGGCCGAGCGCCCTCCCGGCGCGGCCCGCCCTCCGCGGGGGCCTGCCGTCAAAAGGCCGCACGTCGCCGTCCGGCCGGCCGTTGTTTGCGACCGATGACCAGGAACAAAAAACCGAGAACGCCGCAACTGATGGCCATCGACCATCGGCTCACCGCCCCGATCACCCGCGCGGCCGAGGGCTCCGTCACCCCGGCCGGATCGAACCCCAGCCCCATCGAGGCGAAGGCGTCGCCGATGCCGACCAGCCGGGTCGATTCGTCGGCGAGCGAGCGGGCGATGTCGCCGACCGCGAAGACCACGCCGACGGCGAGGATCACCAATCCCAAAGAGCGCAGGAGAAATCCCATTTTACACCTCGGTCGATCGTTGCGGGCCAATCGTCCGCGAACGAGGGCCATATCCTGGTGGCGCGCCTTCGTGATGCCCGCCGCTGCCGCGTTCAGTCTTGTCGCCAACGCCCGCTGCCTGCAACCCCGTTCGACGAGCACGACCGACGCGATCGGTCGCAACGCCACGCGACACTTGCGTCGAAAACCAAATTCCCGAAGACCGAAATCGGCGCTTGAACCGCAAAGGGTTCTGGCTATAGTCCGCGCCGTTCGAGGGAGGCGCCCACGACACGGTTCGAGCGCCCCTCCCACGCTGCATCCGCGGCGATGCCGACGGGATCGACCACCCGTCGTTTCGGCATCGAACCCTCACGGAGAGGTGGCCGAGTGGTTGAAGGCGCACGCCTGGAAAGTGTGTTTACGTGAAAGCGTAACGCGGGTTCGAATCCCGCTCTCTCCGCCAGTTCAAAATTTCTGATTAAAATTAATACTTTATGCGGTTTATAAAATCCAAAACGGGCACGGTTCCGGGCACTGGCCGAGGCAGACATTTGCTGTCGAAATGGCAGCGGCAACCGTTCTGGCGACTCGGCTATTGCCTGCGTGAGGAGCTTCAATGGCACTGTGAGGGGAACGAAGTTCCAACGCCCCTTCGATCAATTTCTCTCGCTCTTCAACGCCGGGGCAGTTGCCCCCCTCCGGGTTCCGGCCTCGGCCGTCAGACGCCGGCGGTTTTGAGGATGATCTGGAATGTGTTGATGGGGGGCCTTGCCGGATCGACGACAGTGCGAATGTCGGCTTCCAGACAATTTCGCGGGGGCGTCTAACATTCGACGCAAGGCTGCTGTCTATCTGCTTTCCCAAGACGAGCACATGGAGCTTCCAATGCGTGTTTTCATCACCTGCCTGGGCCTTCTCTCGATCTTCACGTTCGCCGCGTGCCAGAGTAACGCGTCGCAACCTTCATCGACGGTCGACACTGGCGAAACACCTTCGGGTGGCGTGGTTCCCGGACAGACGCCGCAGTAAGTCGCTGGTATCAGTCGCGGCATACAAGAAGCCCATGGCGATCTCTTCGCCATGGGCTTTGTGCTTTCGGTGTCCGTTCGCGCCGGGCAGTGGGCGCTGCGGCCGGCTGTAGCTCGAAGATCGTGGAGCAACCATACCTTGTTGTGGTCAAGCGGTTCGAAGACGAGGCCCGTTACGGCTTCGGGAGCGGACAGCCGGCCCATGACCATGTCGAGGTCGCCATCACGCAACTGGTCGAGAAGCGCCCGGCTTTCGCCGCTGGTGATCCTCAGCCGCGCCCGCGAAAACGATATCGGTCCAGCCGAAGAATTCATTATTCATACCGGTAAGGACATGCGATTTCTAGCAGCGAGCTTGTGCCGGTCTCGGGTGGGGCCGGCGCTGGCGAAGATGGCCTTCCATGGCGGTGGCCGTCTTGTCGGTGCGAGGTCGGGAGCGATGGGCCTGGGCGCGTCTGGAGGGATGATCCGATGAACGAGAGCGAACGATATTCTCGAGGGATGGCGACCCGCCGCAGCGTTCTGGGCGACGCCCATGTCGACCGCGCCGAGGCCGCCAAGACCGCCTTCGACGCGCCCTTCCAGGCGATGATCACCGAAGGCGCCTGGGGGCATGTGTGGTCGTCGGACGGCCTGACGAAGCGCGAGCGCTCGCTGATCACCCTTGCGCTGCTGGCCGCTCTCGGCCAGTGGGACGAGGTGGCCATGCACGTGCGCGCGACGAGGAACACCGGGGCGTTGCCCGACGACATCCGCGAGGCATTGATGCATGTGGCGATCTACGCCGGCGTTCCGGCCGCCAACCACGCCTTCAAGATCGTCAAGGCGACGCTTGCCGAGATGGATGGATCGCAAGAGAAAGACGTGAAATGAGCGAGAAGGACACACCGGAAACCGGGACATTCTTCGCCCGCGACACGACCCGGCATCCGCCGGCCTACACGCCGGGCTACAAGACATCGGTCGCCCGTTCGCCGCGCTTCGCCAGGATCGCCTTTGCCAATACCCTGTCGGAGACGACGGGCCCGGTCTTCGGCCACGACATTCTCGGGCCGCTCGACAACGACCTCATCCACAATTTCGCCGCGACCGGGGAAAGCGCCATCGGCCAGCGCATCATCGTTCACGGCCGTGTGGTCGACGAGCGCGGCCGCGGCGTTCCGGGCGTGCTTCTGGAGTTCTGGCAGGCCAATGCGGGCGGACGCTACCGCCACAAGAAGGAGCGGTATCCGGCGCCGCTCGATCCTAATTTCGGCGGCTGCGGACGCACGATCACCGACGACGAAGGCCGCTACCGGTTTCGCACGATCAAGCCCGGTCCCTATCCCTGGCCGAACGGCGTCAACGACTGGCGCCCGGCACATATCCACTTCTCGGTCTTCGGCCATGGCTTCGCCCAAAGGCTGATCACCCAGATGTATTTCGAGGGAGACCCGCTCATCTGGCTGTGCCCGATCGTTCGAACCATCGCCGACAAGGCGGCGATCGAGCAATTGATCGCGCCGCTCGACATGGCGAACACCGTGCCGATGGACGCCCGCGCCTACAAGTTCGACATCGTCCTGCGCGGCCGCCGCTCGAGCCTGTTCGAGAACCGGCTGGATGGGAATTGAGCCGGGGCGTAGAATAGAACGCCAACCAACAAGGAGTGCTGCCATGACGATGGTGACATTGGGACCCGAGATCGAGAAGGATCTCGACGATCTTGCCGCGAAGGCCGGGCGGACGAAGGACGATTACATTCGCGAACTGATCCTGGACCATCTGGAGGATATCGAGGACCTCGATGCCGCCCGGGAGTATCAGGAGCGTAAACGGAACGGAACCTTGAAGACCTACTCCTCGAAAGAAGTAAGGCGTGAACTTGGTCTGGACGATTGAGTATCAGGAGAGCGCCAAGCGTGATCTGAAAAAGCTGGACCGCACCGTCGCCCGACGGATCGCGGATTTTCTGGATGATCGCCTTGCGACTGCTGACAATCCGCGAAGTCTCGGCCGGCCACTGGTGGGTGAGTTGAGCGGTCTCTGGCGGTACAGGGTCGGCGACTATCGGATCGTCTGCGACATCGACGATCGAACCATCGTCATCACCGCCATCCGGATCGACCACCGCCGCGACGTCTATCGATAGGAATGCCCCATGCAGTCTCTCGACCAGCTGAAAGAATCGCCGTCCCAGACGGCGGGTCCTTACGTCCATATCGGCCTGACGCCGAACATCGTCGGGATACGCGGCGTCTACGCGGCCGATCTCGGCGCGGGGCCGCTTTATCAGGACGGCGTCAAGGGCGAGCGGATCGTCATCAAGGGCTCCGTCTTCGACGGCACCGGCACGGTGCTGAAGGACGCGCTGATCGAGATATGGCAGGCGGACTCGGCAGGGCTGTATCCCGGCCCGTCCGAGGCACGCGGCACCGCGGATCCGGCGTTTTTCGGCTGGGGCCGCACGACCGGCGATCTCGATACGGGCGAATTCACCTTCGAGACGATCAAGCCCGGCCGCGTGCCGCATCCGGCGGGCGGATTGCAGGCGCCGCACATCTCCGTCTGGATCGTCGCCCGCGGCATCAATCTGGGTCTTTCGACCCGCATCTATTTCGCCGACGAGGACGCAGCGAACGGCGAGGACCCGATCCTTGCCCGCATCGAGCACCAGAACCGTATCCCAACGCTGATGGCGGTGAAGGACGGCGACATCTACCGCTTCGACATCCGCCTGCAGGGCGAAGGCGAGACGATCTTCTTCGACAGCTGAAAGCAGCCGCAACTGGCAAAGGCCGCGCGACCGGGACAGAAAAGCGCGCCGGGCCGGAGTTTTCACGACAAGATTGGAAGCCGCCCATGGCTGAAGCGTTCATCTGCGACGACGTCCGCACGCCCATCGGCCGTTTCGGCGGCGCGCTCGTCCAGGTGCGGGCCGACGATCCCGGCGCGGTGCCCCTGAGGGCATCGATGGAGCGCAATCCATCGACCGGTTTCGAGGCGCTCGGCGATGTCGTTCATGGCTGCGCCAACCAGGCCGGCGAGGACAATCGCAACGTCGCCCGCATGAGCCTGCTGCTGGCCGGCCTGCCGGATTCGGTGTCGGGCACGACGATCAACCGGCTCTGCGGATCGCGCCCTCGGCAGCAAGGCCGAAACCGAAAAGCCGCTCGTCGTCACCGCCGATCGCGGACAACAGGAAGCTCGTCGGCATGCCGTTTGCGTCGGTGCCATTGGGGATCGCCAGTCCCGGCAGATCGAGGAAATTGCCGATGGAGGTGTTGCGCAGCGCCTTGTTGTTGGTCGCGTGGAACACTTTGTCGTCGGCGTCGAGCGGGGCGATCGGCGGCGCGACCAGCGCCGTGGTCGGCATGGCGAGGAGCGCGCCATCGAGGAGCGCGGCAAGGCGAAAGGCACCATCCGCCCGCGCCCGGTGCAGCGCCGCCAGAGCGTCGGGCGTCACCTTCGCGCCGGCCATGATCCGCGCGGTGACGCGGCGGTCGATGCGGGCGACTTCGGGCCCATCGACACGCTCGCGGTGCAGGGCGTAGGCCTCCGCCCCGACGATCGAGCCGTATTCGCCGGCAAGACGCCCGACGGCTTCCAGCGGTTCGAGCGTGCCATGCCTCAAGGTCGCGCCGGCCGCTTCCAGCCGGCGCAGGCTCGCCTCGAAATTGGCCGCGACGGCCGGCTCGAGATCGCTGACGACGATGCCCTCCGGCACGAAGATCGTCAGTTCCGCCAGGGCTATCGGCCGGACGCCTTCTGGCGCCGCGCCGCGCAGGATTCGGTCCAGCACGACGCAATCCTCGACGCTTCGCGCCAGGGGGCCGACGCTGTCGAGGGTCGTCGACAGGGCGAAGACGGCGCTTTTGTCGATCCGGCCTGCCGAAGGCTTGTAGCCGACGAGACCGTTGAAGGCGGCGGGGATGCGCACCGAGCCGCCGGTGTCGGTGCCGATGGCGCAGGGTGCCAGCCCCGATGCCACGGCAACCGCCGAGCCCGAGGACGATCCCCCCGGCGCCCGCGGTGTCACCGCGTCATGCGGATTGACGGGCGTGCCGAAATGCGGGTTCAGGCCGAGGCCGGAATAGGCGAATTCGGTAAGATTCAGCTTGCCGAGGCTGACCATGCCGGCCGCCGTCGCGTTGACGACGATCGGGGCATCGGCGGTCGCCTCGGGAGCGCGGCGCAGGAGATCGGACCCGGCCGTCGTTCGCTCCCCCTGAAGGTCGATTAGATCCTTCCAGGCGATCGGCACGCCGTCGAGCGGCGAGGCCGGCCGGCCGGCGGCGATCCGCCCCTCGGCCGCGCGCGCCTCGGCGAGAGCGCGATCGGCCGTCACCGCAAGGAACACCGGCGACGTCTGGCCGGCGATCCGGTCGAGAAGATATTCGGTAAGCGCCACCGCGCCCGCCTCGCCGCTGGCCAGCGCACGGCCGATGGCGACGGCCGGCTGCAGTGCGAGTGTCTCGATCGTCGTCATCGCGTTCCCCATGTCGCCGAATTGCCGGATCGCCGTCGATCGATTCCTATCGCACGTTCCCGCACGACACCGGAACCAAAAGCGGACGAGAGAACCATCCGGCGCCTTGTCGCGATGCAAGCCTCTGTTGCCCGCGTTACCAGTTCCGCGACCTGCGACACAGTCTCGCCGCGCCGCAAAGCGGGCCTGTCAGACCTGCTCCATCTCCAGCGCCACCATCACGTCTTCCGAAAAGGACATGGCGCGCGGCAGATCTTCGGGAGCCGTCCCGAAGACCATCTCCCTGGCCGTCGAGGTCTCCAGGATGTCCGTCGTCACCGGGCCGAGCAATGCCGAAAGATCGTCGGGCTTGCCGTCCGCCGGCCAGACATACATGCGCGACACGCCCGCCCGGATCGACACGCCGAGCGACGACTTCACCTTGCGCATGGCCGAGACGGCCTCCATCACCGCTGTGCCGAGCGCCTTGTCGATGTCGGGCTGCGGCAGGTCGGCGAGCCTGGGCCAATTGCCCCTTGCGTGGATGCCGTCGGCGCTGTCGCCGGGCAGCGCGAATTCGGTCGCGATCTCCGCCGTGACATAGGGCATCAGCGGCGCGAACAGCCGCAGCACCGTCCGCGTGACATGGGCCAGCGTGTACTGCGCCGAAAGCTGGTCGGCGGTCGGCTCGTCGCTTATCGTCCGCAGGCGATGCTTCACCAGTTCCAGGTAGTTGTCGCAGAAGGAGCCCCAGAAGAAGTCCTCTGCGGCCCGGAAGGCAACGGCGTATTCGTAGGTCTCGAAGGCCCTGGTCGCCTTTTCCACCGTCTCGGCGAGCGCGCCGAAGAGCCACAGATCGAGCGGGTGATGGACGATCCCCTGCTCGACGGCCTCGCGCGGCGTGACGGCGGGGAGCTTTGCCGGGTCGACCGCGCTGCGGGCCAGCTTGGAGGCGTTCCACAACTTGTTGACGAGGCGCTTGCCCTGCTTGAGCGTGTTGGGCGACAGCACCGTGTCGTTGCCGAGGCGCGAGGTGCCGGTCCAGTAGCGCACGACGTCGGCGCCGTTCTCGTCGAGCAGCTTCACCGGGTCGATGATGTTGCCCTTGGACTTCGACATCTTCGAGCCGTCGGAGGCCAGGCACCAGCCCGAGATGCAGATATCGCGCCACGGCACCTCCTGCTGGTGATGCAGCGCCTTGACGATGGTGTAGAAGGCCCAGGTTCGGATGATCTCGTGGGCCTGCGGACGCATGCTCATCGGGAACAGGCGTTTATGGAGTTCGGTATTGGCGCCTCGCTCCGGCGAGACGGCGCGAGTGACGAGCTGCGGCGAGACCGAGGAGGTCGCCCAGGTGTCGAACACGTCCTTTTCCGGCGTGACCTCGTCGGCGTCGTAGCCCTTCGGCAGGTCCTTCAGCGGGTCGATCGGCAACTGGTCGGCGCTCGGCACCAGCACCTTGCCCTCTTCGCCGGGGCGTTTCGAATACCAGATCGGCAGCGGCACGCCGAAATGGCGCTGGCGCGAGATCGCCCAGTCCCATTTGAGACCGTTGACCCAGTTCTCGAAGCGCTGGCGCATGTTGGCCGGATACCAGTTGATCTCCCGGCCCTTGGCGATCAGCTCGTCCTTGTAATCCAGCGTCTTGATGAACCACTGCGCGGTGACGATGATCTCCAGCGGCGCACCGGAGCGCTCGGCGATCGGGATCACCTGGTTGGTCTCGACCTGCGCCTTGAGGGCACCGCTCTCCTTGAGCATGCCGAGGATCGTTTCGCGGGCCTGATTGATTTTCAACCCGGCCAGCGCCTCGACGACCTTGGTCGCGGCGTCCGCATCGACCGACGGCCAGTCCTCGCCGCCGATCTCCAGCGTGTCGACCATGCGACCGGCCTCGTTGATCGCCAGGCGAAGGGGAAGCTTGTGGGTGCGCCACCAGTTGATGTCGGTGATGTCGCCGAAGGTGCAGCACATGACGACGCCTGTGCCCTTTTCGGGATCGACATTGTCGTCGGCGATGATCGGCACCAGCACGCCGTAGAGCGGGCTGATGGCGCGCTTGCCGACGAGTTCGCCGGCGCGCGGATGCTCGGGATGGATCATCAGCGCGCCGCAGCCGGCCAGAAGCTCCGGCCGGGTCGTCGCGATCTCGACGTGGCTGCCCCCCTCTGAACCTCCGCCTTCCACCCCGAAAGAGAGCGTGTTCAGGAGACCGACGCGCTCCATCTCGTCGACCTCGGCCTGGGCGATGGCCGTGCGATCGGCCGGGTCCCAGAGCGTCGGGTCGAGACGGCGCTCCAGGAGACCTTTTTCGTAAAGATCGAGGAAGGAGAGCTGCGACAAGGCGCGGCTTTCGTCCGAGATGGTCTGGTATTCGCGCGACCAGTCGACCGACAGCGCCAGCCGCGAGAACAGGCTGCGGAACTGCTCCTCGTATTCGGGAATGACCTCGCGGCACAGCGCGACGAAGTCCTCGCGCGCCAGATTGCCGCCGCGGACCTTCTTGATCTTCTCGACCAGCCGCTCGGTCGGCAGGCCGTTGTCGTCCCAGCCGATCGGATAGAGCACGTTGCGCCCGTGCATGCGGAAGAAACGCGCGATGATATCGGCCTGGGTGTAGCTGTAGACATGGCCGACATGCAGCGTGCCGGAAACGGTCGGCGGCGGGGTGTCGATCACGTAGTCGAGTTCGGCCGGCAGCGTTTCGTCCCATTTGTAGGCGGCGCTGTCCTTCCAGTCGGAAATCAGCGCGGCTTCCGACTGGCGAAAGTCGTAAGGTGTGTCGAACTTGCTCATGGCTGCTGGCGTCTTTTCGTTGTCGTCGCGATCGGTTGGCCCGGAGTTAATCCAAGCCCCGTGAGATCACAAGCTCGGCGCCGCCCGGCTGCTCCAACCGGCCGGAGCAGCCGCCGGAGCCCCGCCGTCAGGTCTGTGGCGGGCGATCGGGCCGTGTGCGGCGCAGCCCGTCGACGAAGACGTCGACGAGCCGCAGAACGCTCTCCTGCCAGCCCGGCTGGCTGGGCATGTGGCACATGCCGATCAGGGCCCACAGCACGTCCTGCGCCGACACATCGTCGCGGATTTCGTCGGCCTCGACGGCCCGCGCCAGCAAAGGCCGGGTGGCGGCGGTCAGCCGCTCGAAGGTTTGCGGGTAGAGCGACGAGGCGCTCTCTGCCGAAAGCGCCAGGGCCGCCAGCATGCCCTTTTTCGTGGCGACCATGCCGACATTGGCGTGCAGCCAGCGGCGAAGCGCGTCGAGTGGAGCCGCCGTTTCCGCGAGCACCTTCGCCAGTTCGGTCAGCTGCTCGACCTCGCGGCGATAGACCGCATCGAACAACGCCTCGCGGGTCGGGAAGTGACGATAAAGCGTGCCGACCCCTACGCCGGCCCGGCGTACCACCGCTTCCAGGCTCGCCCCGGCGCCTCCGGTGCGAAAAACCTCGGCCGCGGCGACGAGCAGCTTTTCGCGATTGCGCAGGGAATCGGCCCGCGGCTTGCGCGTTGCCCTGGCGGTTTGCGATCCCATTTTCGTTCGTGCCGCTCCCTGGGTCTTGAAAACGGAGGGGGCCTCCGTATAATAGCGTTCGAGACGTTTCGCGTACAGATCTCAAAACGGCGTCCGTCGATGCCGAGTCTGCCGGAGGCCAACCCCACGGGCCCCGGTCGAACGTCCGCCGGGCAAAAGCCCCGGCCGGAAGCCTGATCCAACGCGACGTTCTCTCTTGAAATCCGACATATCACTGAACGGGTGAACCCATGAACCCATCTTTGCATCTGACCATCAATGGCGCGCGGCGCGAGATCGCTCTCGACGATCCACGCGTCACCCTGCTCGATCTCCTGCGCGAGCGGCTCGACCTCACCGGCACCAAGAAGGGCTGCGACCGCGGCCAGTGCGGGGCCTGCACCATCCTCGTCGACGACCGGCGCATCAATTCCTGCCTGGCGCTGGCGATCAGCCATGACGGCGCCGAGATCCGGACGATCGAGGGCCTCGCAGAGGGCGACACGCTGCATCCGGTGCAGGCCGCCTTCATCGAAAACGACGGGTTCCAGTGCGGCTTCTGCACGCCCGGCCAGATCATGAGCGCCGTCGGCCTCATCGCCGAGGGCCAGGCCGGAGACGACCCGGAGCGCGTGCGCGAAGGCATGAGCGGCAATCTGTGCCGCTGCGGCGCCTATGCCGGGGTGACGCAGGCCGTGCTCGACGCGCAAGGCAAGATGGCAAACAAGAACGAAGAGGTGGCGGCATGAACCGGTTCGAATACGTCCGCGCGACGTCACTCGCCGAGGCCGTCTCCGCCGCCACGGAACCCGGCGCCGCCTATCTCGCGGCGGGCACCAATCTCCTCGACCTGATGAAGGGCGGCATCGCAAGGCCGTCCCGGATCGTCGATGTCACGCAGCTTCCCGGCCTCGACAAGATCGAGCGCATGCCCGACGGCGGCATCCGGATCGGCGCCCTCGTGCGCAACTCCGACCTTGCCCATGACGCGGCCTTTGCCAGGACCTATCCGGCGGTCGCCGAAGCGCTTTTGTCCGGCGCCTCGCCGCAATTGCGCAACGCCGCGACGGTCGGCGGCAACCTGATGCAAAGGACCCGCTGCCGCTATTTCTACGACACCGCCAGCGCCTGCAACAAGCGCGAGCCCGGCTCGGGCTGCGATGCCATCGACGGCGAGAATGCCGGCCATGCCGTGCTGGGCTGGAGCCCGGCCTGCATCGCCACCCATCCGTCGGACTTCTGCGTGCCGCTGGTGGCGCTCGGCGCCATCGTCGAGATCGAGGGCGCGAACGGCCGCCGCGAGGTGCCGATCGAGGCCTTTCATTTGCTGCCCGGCGAAACGCCGGACAGGGAGACGGTGCTGGAAGCCGGCGAGTTGATCGTCGCGGTTCGCATGCCGGCCGAGGCGGCCGGTTACGCCGCGCATTCGCGCTATCTCAAGGTCCGCGAACGCACCTCCTACGCCTTCGCGCTGGTCTCGGTGGCCGCTGCCCTCGAAATGAAGGATGGCCGGATCAAGAGCGCCCGCATCGCCCTCGGCGGGGTCGCGGCCAAGCCCTGGCGAGCCGAAGCCGCAGAAGCCGGGCTCGCCGGCCTGGAGGCGAGCGAGGAAAGCTTCCGCCGCGCCGTCGACATCGCGCTCGCCGAGGCAAAACCCTCCGGTGACAACGCCTACAAGATCGAACTCTCCAAGCGCATCGTCACGCGGGCCTTGACGCTGGCCGCTGCCGGCACGCCCGAGCGGATCGCCGCCCTGCCCGCCTCGCCCTTCGCGCCCGTCCCCGCCGCTCTGAAAGGAGAACTGGCCCATGTCTGAGATCGAGACCTCCCCCCTGGCGACCGCGTCGCCCACCCCGTCGGCGACCTACACCCGCCACGGCTCGAACATCGGCCAGCCGATGACCCGCCGCGAGGGCCGCCTGAAGGTCACCGGCGGCGCGACGTATGCGGCCGACAACCATCCGGCCGGCATGCTGCACGCGGTCATGGCCGTGTCGAGCATCGCCCGCGGCACCGTGACGTCGCTCGACATCGCCGCAGCCAGGGCGCATCCGGGCGTCGTCGACGTGATGACGCCGCAGAACCGGCCGAAGCAGGCGCAGGACCCGGACGAGAAGACCAATCCGTTCATGTTCCGCATGGACCTCCTGCAGAACGACAAGGTGCGATACGCCAACCAGCCGATCGCGGTCGTCATCGCCGAGACGCTGGAGGCGGCGACCGAGGGCGCGGCACTGCTTTCGCCAAGCTACGAAAGCGAGCCGGCCCGCACCGGGCTCGATGGGGCGGACAGCTCCAGGCTGGAGGTGGTCGGACCGGGTGCCCCTGCGGAAGCTCAGGCCGGCGACGTCGAGGCCGGGCTCGCGGATGCCACAAAACGGCTCGAGACGGTCTACGAGACCCCGGCGCAGTACCACAACGCCATGGAGCCCCACGCCATCGTCGCCGCCTGGGACGGCGACACGCTGCAGATCGACACGCCGAGCCAGGCGATGGCGATGGCCATCGGCCGCATCGCCGGCCTGTTCGGCATTGCGCCCGACGGCATCCACATCCGCAGCCCGTTCCTCGGCGGCGGCTTCGGCTCCAAGGGCATGATTTCCGGGCCGCAGGTGCTCGGCATCATGGCGGCCAAGCTCGTCGGCAGGCCGGTGAAGCTCGTTTTGCGCCGCGAGCAGATGTACGGCCCGGTCGGCCACCGCGGGCCGACCCGCCAGACGCTGAAGATGGGCATGAACGCCGACGGCACGCTGACCGCGATCGACCATGCGACCCGGACCGCGTCGAGCACCTTCGACGACTTCTTCGAGCCGGCGTCGAACGCCTCCCACACGCTCTATGCCGCCCCGGCGATCCGCACGTCCCACGAGGGCGTGCGGATCGACACCGGCACGCCGCTGTTCATGCGCGCGCCCGGCGAAGCCAGCGGATCGATCGCGCTGGAATGCGCCATCGACGAAGCGGCGGAAGCCGCCGGCATGGACCCGCTGGTGTTCCGCCTGAAGAACTACGCCGACGTCGAGCCGATCTCCGGCAAGCCCTTCTCGTCGAAGGGCCTCAAGGCCTGCTACGACAAGGGCGCCGAACGCTTCGGCTGGGCGGGGCGGCCGCTTCGGCCCCGCATGACGCGCGACGAGAACGGCCTTCTCGTCGGCTGGGGCATGGGCACGGCGACCTTCCCGGCGCTGATGTTCCAGGCGAACGCCCGCGCGGTGATCCGAAGCGACGGCTCCGGCACGATGGAGACCGGCGCCCACGACATGGGCCAGGGCGCCTGGACGGCGCTGGCGCAGATCGCCGCCGACGGCCTTGGCCTCGACATCGACAAGGTCGCGTTCAAGTCGGGCACCTCCGACCTGCCCGATGCCGGCATCGCCGGCGGCTCGGCCCATACGGCGACGGCCGGCATGGCGCTGCACAATGCCGGCAAGGCCGTCATCGCCAAGCTCGCCGAACTCGCCACCGGCGACGAGCGCTCGCCGCTCTACGGTGCCGGCAATGTCGGCGTCGTCGCCCGTGACGGACGTCTGATGCGCGCCGACGACGAAAGCCGCGGCGAGGCCTATGGCGACATCCTCGACCGGGCCGGTCTCGCCGAGATCGAGGCGAACGGCCAGGGCGTCATGGACGAAGCCGCGCAAGCGACCTATGCCATGCACGCCCACGGCGCGGTCTTCGCCGAGGTAAAGGTCGATCCGGATCTGGGCCAGATGCGGGTCAGCCGCCTCGTCGGCGCCTTCGCCTGCGGACGGGTGATCAACCCGCGCATGGTCGAGAGCCAGCTTTACGGCGGCATGATCTGGGGCCTGTCCTTCGCGCTGCACGAGCACGCGATCACCGACAAGCGCTCGGGGCGGATCATGAACGCCGACCTCGGCGACTACCACATCCCGGTCAATGCGGACGTGCCGCCGATGGACGCGATCCTCGTCCATGAGGAGGACCCGCACGTCAACGCCCTCGGTATCAAGGGCGTCGGCGAGATCGGCATCACCGGCACCGGCGGGGCCATCGCCAACGCCGTGTGGCACGCGACCGGCATCCGTGTCCGCCGCTTTCCGATCGGCATCGCCGACATCATCGGCGCCGCCAACGGCTGACCCGAACGAACGGGCGTTCGCGGTTCAAGACACTGATCGGGCCATCGCAGGGCAAGCCCCGGTGGCCCGCCCCGGTGGCCCGCCCAAGTGGCCCGATTTTCGTTGCATGTCGTTCGATCGCCATGGCGCCTCGTCGGATCGGCGCAACCAAAGCTGGGCCCTGATCCAGCGCGTTTCAGGTCGCGCTCATGGACCGATCACTCCGCCAGTTCGCGCATCACCTTGATCAGGTCGGCCTTGCCCTCGAAGCCGATGCCGGGGAGATCCGGCATAAGGATATGACCGTCCTCCACCCGAACCCCGTCGGGAAAGCCGCCATAGGGCTTGAAAAGGTCCGGGTAGCTCTCATTGCCGCCGAGCCCGAGGCCGGCAGCGATATTGAGCGACATCTGGTGACCGCCATGGGGAATGCAGCGCGACGCAGACCAACCGAACCGGTGCAGCACGTCGAGCGTGCGCAGATATTCGACGAGGCCGTAGGACAGAGCGCAGTCGAACTGCAGAAAATCCCGGTCCGGCCGCATCGCGCCATAGCGCAGAAGATTGCGCGCATCCTGATGCGAGAACAGGTTTTCGCCGGTCGCCATCGGACCCGGATAGAACTCCGACAACGTCGCCTGCAACGCATAGTCGAGTGGATCGCCCGCCTCCTCGTACCAGAACAGCGGGTACTCGCGCAGCATCTCGGCATAGGCGATGGCGGTCTTGAGATCGAAGCGGCCGTTGGCGTCCACGGCAAGCCGCGCCTGCGACCCGATCTCTTCCAGAATCTGCTCGATCCGGCCGCGGTCCTCGTCGAGCGACGCGCCGCCAATCTTCATCTTCACGACATTGTAGCCGCGGTCGAGATAGCTGCGCATTTCGCCGCGCAGCGCCGAATTGTCCTTGCCTGGATAATAATAGCCACCGGCGGCGTAGACGAAGACACGGCGGTCGGGCTCCCGCCCCTTCATTTCGGCGAGCAGCTGGAACAGCGGCTTGCCGGCGATCTTCGCCGTGGCGTCCCAGACCGCCATGTCGATCGTTCCCACGGCGACCGAGCGTTCGCCGTGACCGCCGGGCTTCTCGTTGGACATCAGCTTCGCCCAGATGCGCTCGGGGTCGAGATTTGTGCCGTCGTCGTCGAGAAGGCTTTGCGGTTCGGCTTCGACGATCCGGTCGCGAAACCGCTCGCGGATCAGGCCACCCTGCCCGTAGCGGCCATTGGAGTTGAAGCCGTAGCCGACGACCCGCCGTCCGTCGCGCACGACGTCGGTCACGACGGCGACGAGGCTCGCGGTCATCCTGGAAAAATCGATATAGGCGTTGCGGATCGGCGAGGCGATCGGCTTGGTGACTTCGACGATGTCCACGATGCGCATGGGTTTTGGTCTTTCGGTCACGACTTGGGGAGCGTCAGGAAACTCGCGTGTCGGCCAGGAGGCAAGGCCGCCTTGCGTGTGATCGGCGCCTTTCGCACAAGACACCGGGCGAACCGCGCCCCGGTCCCAGGCCCCGAGGCGGTTGCAACGGCCGATGCGTTTCGCCGGTTCTGCGCGCGGAAGAAAGTCCGCGGACCGAATTCCTAGTTGCTGGAACTTCCCCTGTCGGCCTCCTCGCCGCCGAAATAGCCCGCCGCCGTCTTCGCCGCGATCTCGACGGTCGCGCCGAGGCTGACAAGCCGCGGCGGAATTGCCACCTGCTCAGCGATGGCGATGCCCGCCTCCTCCAGCGCCCGTCGCTTGAGATGACTCATCGAGAGCCAGCGGTCGATACGCGATATCCCGAGCCAGTGCAGAACGTCCGGCATCAGCCGTTGCTCACGTACATCTTCGGTGCCTGCGACTGCGCGGGTGCGGTCGAAATAGCGGTCCGGACGGTCGCCGGTGAGTGACTGGCGGCGGGCGTTGTAGACGAGATATTTGACCACCTCGCCGAGCGCACGCCCTTCCTTGCGATTGTAGACGACGACGCCGAGCCCGCCCGCCTGCGCATCGCGCACGCATTCTTCGACCCCGAAGGCGAGATAGGGCCGGCAGGTGCACAAATTCGAGCCGAAGACGTCCGACCCGTTGCACTCGTCATGGATACGGCAGGTGACTGGCACACAGCGATTCAGACGGGCCGGATCGCCGAACAGATAGACACTGGTGCCGCCGATGGGCGGCAGAAAGACGGGCAGATCCGGCATTGCCACGAGATCGGGAAACTGGCCGCCGCTCTCCCGCACCAGGGCCTTGCGCAGCGCCATCTCGTCGAGGCCGAGCCGGGCGGCAAGGCCAGGCAGCCACCAGACCGGCTCGATGGCGATCTTGGTGACGGCGATGCCGCCATCCGGCAGCAGCACATCGGAGTCGGCCACGAGCCGCCCTTCGGCCATCGCCTGGCGGATTTCCGGCATGTGCAACTCGCCCGCCGCGACCGCGATGGTCGGGCGGATGTCGAGGCCGGCCGCGATCTCGCCGGCAAAATCGGACGCGACACGATGGCCCCAGGGATCGAGCGTGACGATCCGGTGCGGCTGCGACCATTGCGCAAACGGCCCGATCGGGACGGCCGGACGGGTGTCGGCGAGATCGGGACGATGCCGGGGATCGAGGCGACCCGTTGCAACCGCGATGGCGCGGTAGGGCGCGAAGGCGCCGGCATGGACGCCGAGCGCATTGCGGCGCGGATCGGCACCGGCGACGACCGGACCGCGAGCCTTCGGCGTCGCCGCGCTCCAGGCCAGCGGGATCGGCGCGCCCAAGTCCGCCGGGGCGTCGCCGGGCTGCATGGGCGGTGCGAGACCAGCCGGGGCCAGCGCGAACTCGTGCTTCATCGCTCCGGCACCTCGGCAAACAGATGCGGCGCGTCCTGGTCACGGCCGCCCCTGAGAATAAACGCCACCTGTTCCAGCCGGCTGATCGTCACCACCGTGGCGGCCAGCGGCACCAAGCCGCCCCAGCCGGTGAGGTAAAGCAGCGGCCAGAGCGCGAAGAGCAGAAGCGCGCCGAGCTTGGCCGACAGGAAATGGAACATCAAAAGCCGCCGCGTCATCAGATACGAGACGCCCAGATAAAGGACCGGCGCCCCGAACAGCAGGGCAAGCGCCAGGCGATGATCGGCGGCGATGCGCGGAAAGGCCAGGAGCAGGAACCACAGGATCGCCAGCGAAAAGAGATTGTCGACGATCGCGTCGAGCTGCGCCCCGAACTCGGAGGCCGAGCCCTCCGACCGGGCGATCCAACCGTCGGCGACGTCGGTCGCCGCCGCGCAGCCATAGACGATGAGGGCCAAGAGATCATGGCCGGCGCCCAGCAGCAGGACGATCGGCGCGATCAGCACGCCGCGCGACAGGGTGACGACATTGGCGAGCTTGAAGCTGCCGTTTTCCGACACGATCGGGGCAAAACTCATCGCCGCGCCCGTCCTGACGGCGCCAACGAAACGGCCGGCATGACCCACCTCATGGCGTCACCGCCGACAGCTTCAGCGTCGTCTTGGCCGCCGCGAACGCCGCGCAGGAAAAGGCGTTGTGGTGCATGGGGCAGACGATACGGTCCTCGCCGTCGACATAGCCGAACTTGAGCGACCCGCCGCGATGCGGACAGACGTTGGGCACGAGGTACAATTCGCCCCGGTGCGACAGGAGAAAATAATCCGTCCCGTCGCGGACGATGGGCGGCAGGTCGGAGCCGATCCAACTGAGCGACTGTGTCGCCGACGCCTCCCGAGGTCGCCGCTCGTCCCGATGCAATATGTCCCGATGCAGCCTGTCCCGCCGTTGCTCGTCCGCCGGCCTGTCCATCAGGCCACCCGCCCGATAGTGGCCGCCGGAAACGCCGCGAACTTCGCCGGTTCGACCGTGCCGATGCCGCCGACCTGGATCGAGCCCGACGCCGCCGCGGCCTCCGCCGGGATCATGCAATCCCCCGGTGCGCCGTTCATCTTCGCCATGCCGTAACGCGCGGCGCCCGCCTGGGCCGCGGCATCGAAGGCCCGGGTGACCGCCAGCATGTGATCGCCCGCCCGCTCGAAGGCGAGCCGCGTCAGCTCGGCGCCGGCGATGATCTCCGCACCGACCTCGGGGCCGAATTTCGACACCAACGGTGCCACAACCTCCTCCGCCACCATCGCCGCATGGTGGATGTCGATATGGGCGTGCTCGCCGAAATAATGGCCGTCGACGCCGGGATGAAAGCGCTTGAGATAGCGGAAGTGCTCGCCCGTCGAGCGCTGGTAGCTCGCCTCTGCGTAGAGCAGGAAGCCGATCTGCAGGAAGAGATTGCGCGGGCTCTGGAACATGAAATGGATGACGTTGTGCAGCTCCAGCGTCGGCGTATCGAAGAGCGGCCAATAGGCGTTGTACTCCTGATCGAGGCCGAAGCCGGACAGGGTCGAGCGGTAGAGGACGCTGTGCTTCCTGTCGTGGGTGCCGTAGCCGAACTCGTCGATGAGGATGCGGAACAATGCCGATTGCGGCTCGCCATATTCACCGACGACGCCCAGCGCCGAGGCCGAGGCTTCGGCCAGGAGATCGACCGAGGACTGGATCAGGAAGTTGCGGTAATGGTGCTCGCGCGCGGAGCAATCCTCCAGATGCGCGATAAAACCGTTCGGCGCGGCACGGGCGAGCCCCGGCACGAGGTCGGCGATATAGTCGGCCGCGCTTTGCCCCAGCGCGATCCGGCGCGCGTCCTCGACCAGCGGTGCGATGACTTCGTCCTCCAGATCGGCGCGCAACGCATCGAGCCGCAGCATGGCGCGGGGATCGTAGTGGGCGTGAAGCCTGTCGAGGATCGAACCGCCGGGCGCGGCGCTCGGCAACAGGACGTAGCGGCCCTGATAGCTGCGGAACAAGGTCTGATGCCGCACGAAGCGCAGGCGGTCCGGCTCGTCGCTCGTTTCCAGCGAACCACCATCGGTGCGGATGTCGTAGACGGCGGGCGGCGCTTCGCCGGCACGGCGGTCGAGTTCTCCGCCGATCGCGATCAGGCTTTGTGCATCGATCATCGGGTGGCCTCGCCCGGCTCGTAGACCGTCACGGCGACGCCGCTTTTCACGAAGCAGTCGGTGAGCCGCCAGCGCGACAGAAACAGCGGTCCGCTGCCGATGGTCTGGCGCAGATAGCTCGGCGCATCGGCGTCGCCCGCAATGGCCGGGATATGCTTGATGACGATACGGCCGACGAGGCCGGATTCGTGGACACTATGGAGCAAGCCGCTTCCCCCCTCGACGATCAGGGTCTTAACGCCGCGAGCGGCCAAAACGTTCATGAGTTCAACGAGATCGACGCGTTTGTCACCGCAGCGGACGACCTCGACCGCCGGTTTTGCGGCCAGCGCCGCCATATCCTCCGCGGTTGCGGCCTGAGACACCGCCACCAGCGTCGGCATGCCGTCGTTGAAGAGCCGTGATTCCAGCGGCAGGCGGCCGAGCGACGCCGGCACGACGCGCAGCGGATTGCGCCCGGTGGCATGACGCCCAATAGCGTGACGCACGGTGAGTTCGGGATCATCGGCGCGCACCGTTCCCGCCCCGACCATGATTGCGTCGTTCTCGGCGCGTTGCCCGTGGAACCAGGCTTTCAGCTCGTCACCATAGAAGTCGAACAGCACCTTCGAGGACACGCCATGTCCGAGCGACAGTTTCCCGTCGATGGTCAACTCAGAAAGGGTCGTCACGAAGACGGGGGATGGCGACATCGACACTCCAGGGGACGGTTGACCGGATGGCCGCCGGTCAGCCTAGCGGCAAGTGGGTCGCCGATACATGTTTTCGCACCATCCGCCGCTATGCCGCAGGGTAAAATTCGATAGCCGGATAATCGACGGTCCGAGGCGAGAGTGTAGCTTGCCCGTTCGCGGAGCGCGGGCAGAATTGGTCCGCCGGCGTGGCGCAGCGGTTTTTCCGGCCGTTCGAAGGTCGACTGTCTTGCCGAATTCGCCCGGCCCGTCGCGCCATGCAGTCCCGGCGTTGCCCCTGCGCGCCGCAAGGAAATAGCCCGACCGGTAGGAACGCCCCTTGCGCACTGTCCATCTACCCTCCAAATACCATCCATATGGATGGCAAGGAGATGATCATGGCCAAGGTGCAGGACTTACGGCCCAGGATCGCCGAGAGCGAGAAGATCACCATCAATCTCGGCCATGTCGATCTCGGCCACATCGACCTTCTCGTTCAGGAAGGCTTTTACGCCAACCGCACGGACCTCATCCGCACCGCCATCCGCAACCAGCTGTCGCGGCATGAGGAGGCGATGCGCAAGACCGTCGAGCGCCGCGAAATCGAGCTCGGCGTCCGCCGCTACTCGCGCGACGACCTCGAAGCGGTGAAGGCCGCAGGCGAGCGGCTGCACATCCAGGTGCTCGGTCTTGCCATCATCGCCGAGGACGTATCGCCCGAACTTGCCGCCGAGACCATCGCCTCGCTGCGGATTCTCGGCGGCCTGCAGGCCCCGGCTGCCGTGAAAGCGGCGCTGAAGGACCGCATCGGCTGACGGTTTCCTGGCCGGGCTCGCTCGGCCTCTGCCCTATCGACCGCGTTTGCTTCCCCCTCCTCTCTCCGCATCGGATGTCCAGAATGAAAACCCTCCGCACGATCGACATGCAGGAACTGACCCGCCTCACCCGTGAGGGTCGTCTGAACGAGGCGATGGCGCTTCTTCAGGGCGGCGCTCGTGAAACGGACGCGCCGAACGCCGGACGCACTGGCTCCTCCGGTCCGAGGGCAACCGCCCTTCCACAGACCCGGAACGCCTCTTCGGCCGCGCCTGACGACCGCGCGCCTTCGACCGGTTCCCCGCAAGCGCAGATCCGAAAGACGCAAACCGGCACGAAGGGCGCCATGCCGTTCGCCGGGACGAGCCCACACGATCGAGCCGGGTTCAGCGGTCTCGCCGGCCTTGCCAATTTTGGCCGTTTTCCCGGTCTCCCCGGACTTGGCGCCACGGCGAAGAACCTGCCGCTTCCCGATGGCGCCAGCTTCGAGACCCTCGCCTATAGCGCGGCCTCCGGCACGCGGCGCTACAAGCTCTACATTCCGGCAAGCCATGACGGCTCATCCACCCCGCTCGTCGTCATGCTGCATGGCTGCACCCAGTCGCCGGACGATTTCGCCGCCGGCACGCGGATGAACGAACTGGCCGAGGAGCGCGGCTTTCTCGTCGCCTATCCCGAGCAGACCAGGTCCGCCAACGCCCAGAAATGCTGGAACTGGTTCGAGGCCAGCGACCAGAGGCGCGATGCGGGCGAGCCGGCGCTGATCGCCGGCATCACACGGCAGATCGTCGCAGACCACGCCGTCGATCCTGGCCGGGTGTTCATCGCGGGCCTTTCCGCCGGCGGCGCGACGGCGGCGATCATGGGGCAACGCTATCCCGATCTCTTCGCCGCGGTCGGGGTCCATTCGGGTCTTGCCTGCGGCGCGGCGCGCGACATGGCTTCGGCCTTCGCCGCCATGCGCGGCGGGGCGCCCGTCATTGCCGGCGACCGGGTTGTGCCGACCATCGTCTTCCATGGCGATCGCGATACGACCGTAGCGCCGATCAATGGCGAGCGCGTTCTGGAACAGGCCAGGGCCGGCATCACGGCCACGCCCGTCGTCAGCGACGGCGTCTCGCCGCAAGGTATCGCCTACACGCGCACGGTCCACCGCGAGGCGGGCGGCCGCGAGCGGCTGGAAAGCTGGTGCGTCCACGGTGCCAGCCATGCCTGGTCGGGCGGCAGCCCGAACGGCTCCTACACCCTGCCCGCAGGCCCGAACGCCAGCGCCGAGATGCTGCGGTTTTTCCTCGACGTCGCCGGCTAACGAGCAAGCCACCGAGGCGACGTAAAGGCCCGTGACGTCAGGGGCGAACTTCGCCGTCCTCGGTGCCGTCCCAATAGTGGATACGCGTGGCGTGGACCTTGATCATCACCATGCCGGCCGTGTCGACGCCGTCCTCGAACCAGCGGTCGAGGTCGGCGTTCCAATGGGCTTCGAACGCCGCGCGGTCGTGGATCAGCTCGGCATCGGCTTCCACCGAAACGAAGAGCGGCGGCTGTCCCAGAAGGCCGCCGCTGCCCTGGAATGTGAGGCCGATCTTCGGGTCGCGCCGGATATCGGCGGCCATTCGCGACTGCTCCCAGGTGAAATAATAGGAATCGCCGTCGGCATCGACCTCGCCATTGTTGCTCATCGGCCTGGCGGCCAGCGTGCCGTCCTCCGCCTTGGTCACCAGCATGGTGAAGTCGATCTTGCCCATCTTTTTGGCGAGGTCTTCGAGAGTCATGTCGGCCATTGGGAATTCCTTGCCTTGTAAAGGGTTTGCCGCTTGCGGTGAGTGGTTCGGGCACAAAAACCGGTGACCACGCCGACGCGGGTACGCTCGGGTCGGACAGACTTAAGCTTCGCCGACCGCGCCGCCATGGGCAGGTATGAAGACTAGGGCCGGCAAATTTGGTCGCAGCCACCGATCGGCGCTGCACAGGCCCGGTCGGAAAACCTGATCGACCCGCCAGCGTTCATCAAAATCGCAGCCTTTTCCCGGCGCGCTCCCCACCTATTCCCCTCACGGTGCCCGTCTGGAATCGCAGCGCTGGAACGTTCCCTTGATGAATAAGGAGAGCGACGACGATCTGCCCGACATCGCCGAGGCGCTGATCGGGAAGACGAGCGGCTAGCCGCGACCGGCGCCACGCTTCCGCGGCACCGACCACAGATCGGCCTTCGGCCCGATGCCGAGCTTGTCCCTGACGATGCCGAAGAGGAATTTCGGATTGCCGAGAACGTAGCGGCGCCAGAGTCGCGACGGCTCCAGCGCCAGGCGGAAGGCCCATTCGAGCCGCAGACGGCGCAGCATCAGGGGCGCGCGCGGCACCTCGCCCGCCAGAAAGTCCAGGAGCGCGCCGGTGGCCACGAACACCTTGCCATGGCGTTTGTCGAGATGGTCGAGGATGAACAGCTCCTGGCTCGGCACGCCCATGGCGACGAGCACGATGTCGGCTTTCGCCGCTTCGAGGCGATCGAGCACCGAACGGCGCCCTCGATCCCCGAAATAGCCGTCGGCGACTGGGATATAGTCGTGCCGTGGCACAAGGCCGGAAAGCCTCGCCGCCGCCTTCGCACCGATGCCGGCCTTGCCCCCGACGAGAGCCACGCGCAAGGGCTGCTTCAGGGCATCGAGAAGCCGTGGCACGAAGTCGGTGCCGTTGAGGTTTTCGGTAAATTTCGCGCCGCACAGAAGCTTCGCCGCGATGTCGACGCCGACGCCGTCGGGAAGCACCGTGAATGCGCCGAGCGCTCGTCGATAGGCCATGTCGGTGCGCGAGAGATTGACGCAATGGGCGTTGAGGAAGGCGATCCGCAACGGCGCGACGAAAAGCGATAGCGAAGCAGCAATCCTCTCGATCGCCGTGGCACCGTCGACATCGGCCACCGCAATGCCGGCGATCGTCCTGGAAGGCAGCGGCCAGTCCGAGAGGATTTCGAGCGATTGGGCAATGTCGGAAGCGGACACGCCATCGGGCGCCGGGAGGACAGGGGTCGAACCGATCGCCGGGACGTCGGCGATCACCGAAATGCGATCCGCCCTCGCCTCGGTCACGGAAACGGAAGGATGCGATGGCGACGAGACATGAAGACGCGGCATAGCGATGCGACCCGATTGGGTGAGGTTCCGAACGGCCAGCATCGGCAGCAGAAGTTGATATCGCGCTAAGGCCTGGACTCGAATTTTCGCGGAAGGCCAAAGCGCCGACACGGCTTGTGTCGGGTCCATGCGTCGTCGCGGCGGCGACCCGTTCGTGCCGGTCGATCGCCCCCCGACCTGCATCTCCAGCGCTAGATTCGGCATCATCGCCTGTGCCTCCGGCGAGCAACCGAAGTCGGCATCTCAACCCGCGCCAACGGCGGCGACCTGGCCATCGTATCCGACCCGCCAGACGGATTTGACCGTCTCGACGAAGGCGGCGGCGACGTCGCTCAGCCGCCGCGCGGACGGCGAGAACAGCTCGAAGACGCAGGTATAGCCCAGTTCGTCCGGCCGGACCGCGCGGAGATCCCCCGCAGCGACGGCCGCCGCGGCGTAATGGTCGGGCAGCAGTCCGATGTAGCGCCCGGACTGGATCAGGATCAGCTGCGGCTCGATCTGGTAGACCGTCGCCGAGACGCGCCAGGCGATCTGCTTCAGTCTATCCTCGTCGCGCCAGTAGCCGCGATGGACGAAGGGCATGTCGGCCAGCGTCGCATCGTCCAGCGCTTCGTCCCGCATGGCGAAGGCCGGATGGCGGTGGCCGCAATAGAGGCTGTGGCGTTCGACGTGGAGCCGGTCGTAGACTATACCGTCGATACGATTGCGATAGCTGCCGATCGCGCAGTGATAAAGCCCGTCGGCGACCTTCTGCTGCATGTCCTGCGGCCGCTCCTGCGCAAGGACAAGCTTGACGTTCGGCGCGATGCGGCCGAACTCGGCGATCACCTCGGACAGCCGGTTGGCCGGGTCGGTGGCGATGGCGTCGAGGATGCCGACCCGCAATTCGCCGCTGAGCTCGCCCCGCACCGAGGCGATGTCGGTGGAAAAATCCTGCATCGCCTTGTCGAGCTGCCGCCCGGCTTCCCAGACGGCTCGGCCCTTTTCGGTCAGCCGGAATCCGCCGCGGCCGCGACGGCACAAGACAAAACCGAGCCGCTCTTCGAGCGCCGTCATGTGGTTGGAAACCGTCGACTGGCTGAGGTTGAGATCACCGGCAGCAGCGGCGAACCCGCCATGGCGCACGACGGCGTCGAAGACCTGGAGAAGCCGCAGGTCACTTCCCGATACGCGCATGAGCCGCCCCATCACATTGAAGACCGTCAATATGTAAATGGAAAACCCGGTATTTCACAAACACACCGGCGAGGTTCTGATGATGCCGAATAGGGCACTCGGCCAAGCTGACCATTCAGCAGGCAGCTTGCTCATCGACACATCGTCGCGCCGGCGCGCCGGTCACGCGGCATCCGGCCGAAGACACGACGAGGAATCCCGCCGCGTGAACGCTCCAACGCTCAATCCGCGCCTCTGTGCCGTCGCCGCGCCGCCGATCGCGCGGGCCGGCCGCTGGATCGCGTCCTATGACGGGCGCCACGGGCCGCTGATCGACTGCAGCCAGGCCGTGCCGAACCACGCGCCGCCCGAAGCTTTCGCAACGCGCCTCGCACAGGCCGCCGCCTCGCCGGCCGCGGCGCGCTATGGCGACATCCTTGGCGACAACCCCCTGCGCGAGACATACGCGGCGCACGTTTCAACGCTCTACGGCGCAGCGATCGCCCCCGGCCGCATCGCCATCACCAGCGGCTGCAACCAGGCGTTCTTCGTCGCGATGATGACGGTGGCAGGGGCCGGCGACACGGTGATCCTGCCCTCGCCCGCCTATTTCAACCACACCATGACGCTCGACATGCTGGGCATCGAGGCGCGCGCCCTGCCGACGAAGGCCGCCGACGGCTTTCTGCCGGATCCGGCCGCCGTCGAGGCGCTGATCGATGCGAAATGCCGTGCCCTGGTGCTGGTCAGCCCGAACAACCCGACCGGCGCGATCTACCCGCCGGCGCTCATCGCCGAACTCTTCGACATCTGCGTGACGCGTGGCCTTGTCCTCGTCATCGACGAGACCTACCGGGATTTCCTGCCCGCTGCCTCCGGGCCGCCGCACGCCGTTTTCGGCCGCTCCGAGACGCGCGAACACCTGATCGGGCTCTACAGCTTCTCCAAGGCCTACGCGATTCCGGGCCATCGCATGGGCGCGATGATCGCCGGCGAGCCGATGATCGCCGAGATCGAGAAGGTTATCGACTGCCTGCAGATCTGTGCGCCCCGGCCGGCCCAGGCGGCGTTGCCTTGGGCTATCGCGGCGCTCGCCAACTGGCGCGAGGCAAATCGCGTAATGATCGCAGCACGGGCAAAGCTTTTCGCCGACCTCTTCGCGGCGCTGCCCGGTTGGTCGGTCGACCAGATCGGCGCCTATTTCGCCTATGTCCGCCATCCGTTCGCGAGCAGACCATCCGAGACCGTCGCGGCCCAGATGACCCGCGATCTCGGCATCCTGACGCTGCCCGGAAGCTTCTTCGGGCCGGACGGCGAAGACCATCTGCGGATCGCCTTCGCCAATGTCGACGAGGCCGGCCTTTGCGAGATCGCGCGCCGGCTGTCGTTGTCCCATAGTGTCATCCTTGAAGACCATACCGAAAACGCAACGAGGCACGAACATGCATGACGGCAAGCTCGACGCGCTGCGCCAGCGCTTCGCCGGCGACAACGAACGGGTCATCCACGACGCCGGTTTCAGCGCCGTCGCCGGCCGCCTCTTCGACCCGAAGGGCACGCGTGTCGCGCCCTATGCCGGCCTGCCGACGCTGCTCGACGTGCCGTACCGCGCCATCGACTGGTCGGCGCCGGACCTTTCCGGCCTCGACGTCGCGCTGATCGGCGTGCCGATGGATCTCGGCGTCACCAACCGCAACGGCTCGCGTTTCGGTCCCCGCGCGCTGCGCACCATGGAGCGGGTCGGGCCGTACAATCACGTCCTGAAGACCATGCCCACCCACGAGATCGCGGTCGCCGACATCGGCGACGTGCCGTTCCGCTCGCGCTTCGACCTGGCGACCTCGCACGCGGACATCGAGGCGACGGCGGCCAGGATCACTGCTGCCGGCGTTCTGCCGCTCTTCGTCGGCGGCGATCATTCGATCTCGCTGCCGATCCTCAGGGCGCTGGGTGCAGAACGCCCCGTCGGCATGATCCACATCGACGCCCATTGCGACACGTCCGGCCCCTTCGACGGCTGCAAGTTCCACCATGGCGGACCGTTTCGCCAGGCCGTGCTCGACGGTGTTCTCGATCCCGAGCGCACCATCCAGATCGGCATTCGCGGCTCGTCCGAATATCTGTGGGAATTCTCGTACGAGAGCGGCATGAGCGTCATCCACGCCGAGGAGATTTCAAATCTCGGCATCGAGGCCATCGTAGCCAGGGCCAAAGCGGTCGTCGGCGACGGCCCGACCTATTTGTCCTTCGACATCGACAGCCTCGACCCGGCCTTCGCGCCCGGCACCGGCACGCCGGAGATCGGCGGCCTGACGACCCGCGAGGCGCAGGCGATCCTGCGCGGTCTGGCCGGCATCGACATGATCGGCGGCGACGTCGTCGAGGTGGCCCCGCAATACGACGCGACGACCAACACCGCCCATGCCGGCGCGCAGATGCTCTTCGAACTGTTGAGCCTCGTGCCCTTCGTTCCCGGTCGCGCGAAAACCACCGCCTGAACCACAGCCCACGTCTTCAGCCCCGAGCCCCACGTCTTCAGCCAAGAGCCCCACGTCTTCAGCCAAGAGCCAATGTCCTTTCCCCAAGCACAGGAGCCGACCTCATGACCCGTAAACCCTTCCTGCCCCTCAGCCGCCGCCAGCTGCTCACGGCCGCCGGTGCCGGCGCCGCCACGCTCGCCATGCCCTCGGTGCTGCGCGCCCAGGACAAGTCGCTGAAGGTCGGCGTCTATGGCGGCTACTTCAAGGATTCCTTCGACAAGAACATCTTCCCGGACTTTACCAAGGCGACGGGCATCGCGGTCGAAAGCGTCGCCGAGCCGACGGGCGAAGCCTGGCTCGTGCAACTCGAACAGGCCGCCCGCGCGGGCGTCGCGCCGGCGGACGTCTCGATGATGAGCCAGGTCTCCATGCGAAAAGGGCTGTCGACCGAGCTCTGGTCGCCGATCGATTCCTCGAAGATCAGCCGTTTCAAAGACATCCTGCCGCCCTTTACGGTGAAGTATGATGACGACCGGGTGGCCGGCGTCGGCGCCGTCGCGTGGTACATCAACCTCGTCACCAACACCGAAGCCTATCCGGAAGCCCCGACGAGCTGGGCCGCTCTCTGGGACCCGGCCAACAAGGAAAAGCTCGGCCTCCTCGCCCTCGTCTCCAACTCGTTCCTGCTGGAGGTGACGGCCACCACCCATTTCGGCGGCACCGACATCCTGTCGACCGAGGACGACATCCTGAAGGTGATGGACAAGCTCGCCGAGGTGAAGCCGAACGTCCAGATCTGGTATCGCGACGAGGCGCAGTTCGAGCAGGCGCTGAAATCGGGCGAGATCCCGATGGGCCAGTATTATCACGACGTGACCGGCCTTGCGGCCGCCGACGGCTTCCCGGTCCGCTCGACCTTTCCCAAGGAAGGCGGCATTTCCGACAGCGGCTGCTGGGCGGTCTCCAAGGCGTCCGACAAGCTCGATCTCGCCACCGTCTTCATCGACTACATGACCCAGCCGCAGATCTCCGGGCTGCTCGCCCGCAAGGTCGGCACCGCGCCGGTCCTCAAGCGCGAGACGCTCGACCTGACCGACAAGGAGTTCGATGCGGTCTCGTCGGAAATCCCGCCGATCGTCCCGCGCTACGACATGTATGTCGAAAAGTCCGACTGGCTGAACCAGAAGTGGACCGAGCTGATCGTCGGGTGAGACTGGCCATCCGAAGCAGGCCGGGCGCGGCGCTTTCAATTCGCATTTGTGGATTGGCGGTGCGCCCGGCTTGCAGCCCGTGCTGGACGAGCGCCAGTTCAAAAGAACGCCCAGAGCCGACCCACCCATGAGCACCCTCGAACTCGCCAATGTCACCAAGCGCTACGGCGAGATCGTCGCCGTCGACGACGCGACCCTTTCGGTGCCGGCGGGCAGCTTCGTGTGCCTGCTGGGGCCCTCCGGCTGCGGCAAGACCACCTTGATGCGCATCGTCGCCGGGCTGGAGGCGGCGAGCGCCGGCAGCGTCCATTTCGACGGGATGGCGATCGACGCGCTGCCGGTCCACAAGCGCGACTTCGGCATGGTGTTCCAGTCGCTGGCGCTGTTTCCGCATCTGTCGGTCGGCGACAACATCGCCTATCCGCTGAAGATCCGCGGTCGCGGCAAGGCCGAGCGCGAGGCGCGGGTGGCCGATCTTCTCGACCTCGTGCGCCTGCCGGGCGTTGCCGACCGCGCCGTCTCGCAGCTCTCCGGCGGCCAGCGCCAGCGGGTGGCGATCGCGCGGGCGCTGGCGGTTTCGCCGAAGCTGTTCCTCCTCGACGAGCCGCTCTCGGCCCTCGACGCCAAGCTGCGCGAGGCCATGCAGGTCGAACTGCGCCAGCTGCAGCAGCGCCTCGGCATCACCACCATCGTCGTCACCCACGACCAGCGCGAGGCGATGACGATGGCCGACACGATCGTCGTCATGAAGGGCGGGCGCATCCTGCAGATGGACCGGCCGATCGACGTCTACCGCAGGCCCGCGAGCCCCTTCGTCGCCGACTTCCTCGGCCAGACCAACGCGCTGACGGCCCGCGCCGAGGGCGGCGACGTCACCATCAACGGGGCGAAGGTGCCGGGCATGACGCTCGCCGCCGGACGGCGTGAAGCCGACGTGTCGGTGCGTCCCGAAGACCTGGTGCTCAAGCCCGAGGGCGAGGCACCGCTTGCCGCCACGGTCAGCTTCGTGCGCGACATGGGGTCGGCGATCGACATCTATCTCACCACCGCCGCCGGTGATCTCGTTGCCCAGCGCGCGCCCGGAAGCACGCCGCTGAGCGTCGGCGACAAGGTCTCGGTCGCCATCGATCCGGCCTGCGTCGTGGTCTTCGCCGAGGGAGCTGCCAATTGACCGCGGCCGCCTCCCCGCAGACGAAAAACGCCGGCCAGGCCGCGCTTTTGTTTCCGGCGGTGATGCTGACGGGGTTCTTCGTCGTGCCCTTCGGCCTGATGATCGCGGTGTCGCTGTTCACCCGCGTCCAGAGCGGCTTTTACGAACCCGTGCTGACGGGGGCCAATTACGCGCGCTTCCTGAGCTGGTTCTTCGCCGACATCCTCGCCTTCTCGGTCGGCCTGTCGGCGCTCGTCTCGGCGATCTGCGTGTCGGTCGGCGCGCCCTTCACCTATCTCCTGACGCGCCTCTCCCGGCGGCGCCAGGTGCCGTGGCTCGTCGCCCTTCTGGCCGTCCTGTCGCTGTCGGAGGTCATCATCGGCTTTGCCTGGTCGACGCTGCTCAGCCGCACGGCGGGCGTCTCCAACCTCTTCGTCGCGATCGGCCTGATGGACAAGCCGGACGCCTGGACCCCCGGATTCTTCGCGGTGCTGGCCGGCATGGTCTATCAGGCCTTCCCCTATTCCATCCTCGTCCTGTTCCCGGCCTTCTCGCGGCTCGATCCGTCGCTGCCGGAGGCCGCGCGCACGCTCGGCGCCTCGCCGGTCAGGGCCTTCTTCACCGTCATCCTGCCGAGCCTTCGCAACGCGCTGGTGGCGACCTTCATCATCGTCTTCGTCTTCGCGCTCGGCGCCTATCTCCTGCCACAGCTTCTCGGCCGCCCCGAGCACTGGACGCTGTCCGTGCTGATCACCGACCAGGCGATCTACCAGTCGAACATGCCGTTCGCCGCGGCGATGGCGGTGTTTCTGGTCGGGGCGAGCCTGATCCTCGTCCTGATCACCACGGCGCTCGGCGGGCGCGGAGACAGGACCGGAGTACGCGCATGACCGCCCGCCTCCTCCCGCGCCTGTTCTTCGCGCTGATCGCCCTCTTCATGGCCGCGCCGCTCGTCGTCATCGCCGGCGTCTCGGTCAACGAAAAGCGCAGCCTGACCTTCCCGCCGGAAGGATTCTCGCTCGCCTGGTACGGCCAGATCTTCACCGACGAGAGCTGGCGCGGCGCCCTGACGACCTCGGTGCTGATCGCGCTTGCCGCCGCCAGCCTTGCCGTTCTCATCGCCCTGCCGATCGCCTACGCGCTGTGGCGAAAGACGACGATCTTCGGCCGCATCGTCCAGACCCTCGGCGTCTCGCCCTTCGTGCTGCCGCCGGTGATCACCGCGCTGGGGGCCTTGAGCTTCTGGGCGACCTTCGGCGCCTATGGCGCCTGGTACAGCGTCGTCGTCTCGCACGCGATCTTCTTCACCAGCCTGCCGCTGGTCACTCTTTCACTGGGCTTTTCCGCCATCGACCGCGAGGTCACGGAAGCGGCCCGGACCATGGGGGCGAACGACGCGAAGATCCTGTCGACGATCGTCCTGCCGATGATCCTGCCCTATCTCGTCTCGGGCTTCGCCTTCGCCTTCGTCCTGTCGCTCAACGAATACATCGTCGCCTACATGACCGTCGGGTTCACCCTGGAGACGGTGCCCATCAAGATTTTCAATGCCCTGCGCTATGGCTACACGCCAACCATGGCGGCGATCTCGATCCTGTTCGTTTCGGTCGCCGTCCTCGTCTTCGGCCTCGTCGCCTGGTTCGGCGACCTGCCGAAGCTGCTCGGCGCCTGGTCGGCCAGGGACGAGACATGAGAGCCGCCGCGCTCCAGATGGACGCCGCCGTCACCGATCCGGCGGCACGCCGGGCGCTGATCCGGCAGGGGCTCGCGGATGCGGCTGCGCAAGGATGCGACGTCCTCGTCTGCCCCGAACTTGCGGTCACCGGCTACGGCGCTGGCGAGGCCATTGCCGGCGCCGCCGAGACCGCGGCCTTTGCCCTAGCGCCCTGGCAGGAGCGCATCGACCGCCTTGGCATCGCCCTCGTCCTCGGCCTCGCCATCTGCTCCGAGGCGGGCCTTCTCAACGCGGCCGCCCTGCTGTCGCCGGGCGAGACACCGGTCGTCTACGCCAAGCGCATGCTCTACGGCGACTACGAGAAGGCGCTGTTCGTCCCCGGCAACGCCCCCGCCCCGCTCGTGACGATCGCGGGGGTCAGATGCGGTCTCCTCGTCTGCTTCGACGTCGAGTTTCCCGAACTGTGCCGCGAGCTCGCGATGGCCGGCGCGCAGGCGATCCTGGTGCCGACGGCGCTTCCGCGAAGCGACGCCGCGCGCTTCATCGCCGAGCGCCTCGTGCCGGTCCGCGCCTTCGAGAACCAGCTCTTCGTCGTCTATGCCGACCATTGCGGCGCCGATTCACGCTTTGCCTATCAGGGCTGTTCGGTGTGCGCGGCACCCGACGGCAGCCGTCTGGCCGCCGCAGGCGAGAGCGAACCGGCGCTGCTCGTCGCCGATCTCGAACCGGCCGCCTTCGCGACGAGCCGCGCGCAGAACCCCTATCTGACGGACGTCGCAGCCCGGCTTGGCGGCAACGCCTGACCGCTCCGGCAAGGCACCGGCCCGACAAGTGCCCAGCCACCCCCCGGCCAAGCCCCCCCGGCGCCGATCCTGGAGATTTCGCCACGCCCCCGTCGCGCGAAACACGCTCGTCCGTGCTAAAACGCACAATACGGTTTTTGGCTTCCAGGAAGGGCATGGCATGCGCGTAGCGGTGATCGGTCTCGGCTCCATGGGCATGGGTGCGGCAAAATCCCTGGTGAAGGCCGGCCACGCCGTCCTTGGGCTCGATCCGCGCGATGTGGCCTGCCGGGAAATCCTCGATGCCGGCGGCGCGGAAGCCGGGCCCGACGCCTCGGGCTTTTCGGCCCCCGCCGAGGCGGTCCTCGTCCTGACGGTCGACGCGGCGCAGGTCCGCTCGGCGCTCTTCGGCGGCACCGGCATCGTCCGGCACCTGAGGCCCGGCACGCCGATCATGGTCTGCGCGACGATCTCGGTCGCCGATGCCAAAGCACTGGGCGAGGCGATCACCGAGGCCGGCCACATCATGCTCGACGCACCCGTCTCGGGCGGCTCGGTCAAGGCCGCGGCGGGCGAGATGACGGTCATGGCGGCGGGTTCGCCGCAAGCCTTCGACGCGTTGCAGCCCGTCCTCGATGCCGTCGCGGGGAACGTCTATCGCATCTCCGAAACGATCGGCGACGGCGCGGCCGTCAAGATCATCCACCAGCTTCTGGCCGGCGTCCACATCGCCGCCGGCGCCGAGGCGATGGCACTGGCCGCCAAGGCCGGCATCCCGCTCGACACCATGTACGACGTCGTCACCCACGCCGCCGGCAATTCATGGATGTTCGAAAACCGCATGAAGCACGTGGTCGAGGGCGACTACACGCCCCACTCGACCGTCGACATCTTCGTCAAGGATCTCGGCCTCGTGACCGAAACCGGCCTCGCCCTCAAATTCCCCCTGCCGCTGGCAACGACCGCGTATGCGATGTTCGCCACCGCCAGCGGCGCGGGCCATGGAGGCGAGGACGACGCGGCGGTCATCAAGGTATTTCCGGGGATCGAGTTGCCTTGAGGGCGTAGTGAAAGTTGGAATGGTCCGGGCGTTGAAACAGATGGGGTATTCGGCTTGCGCCCATTCCTGGAAACGGGGTCCCCAAGGTGCTGCGCTTCGAGCTGATGATAGAACGTGGTCTGTGCGAACAGCCACAAGCATCAGAAAGGAAGCGCAGCATGAGGCACTATGCTGGATTGGATGTCTCGATGAAAGAGACGTCGGTTTGTATCGTTGACGACACCGGTGCGGTCTGCCGGGAGATGAAGGTCTTCAGCCACCCGGATGATCTCGCTCGTGCGCTGAAGGATCCCGCATGGCGGCTCGATCGGATCGGCCTTGAAGCCGGCCCCTTGTCGCAATGGCTGTTCAGCGGCTTGGCCGAAGCCGGCCTGCCGGCGATCTGCATCGAGACCCGCCATGCGAAAGCGTTCCTGAAAGCGCAGGTGAACAAGAGCGACCGCAACGACGCTCGCGGCATCGCGCAGATGATGCGGGTCAATCTGTTCCGGCCGGTGCACGTCAAGACGCTGACGAGCCAGCGGCGCCGGGCGCTTCTGACCGCCCGCAAACTCCTGCAGGAAAAGGCGATCGCCATCGAAAACGACATCCGCGGCCTCCTGCGCAACTTCGGGCTCAAGGTCGGCATTGTCGGGACGGCCGGTTTCAACGCACGCATCCGCGAACTTGTCGACGATATGCCTGAACTCGGCGAGATCATGGAGCCGTTGCTCGCGGCACGGCAGAAACTACGCGAGACGTTCACGGACCTTCATCGCAAGCTGCTGTCGATTGTGCGAGACGACGAAGTCTGCCGTCGATTGATGACGATCCCCGGCGTCGGTCCCGTCACCTCGCTCGCGTTTACCAGCACGATCGATGTCCCGGCACGCTTTGCCAACTCACGCGCCGTCGGCCCGGCACTGGGGCTGACGCCGAGGCTTCATCAATCAGGCGAGAGCCTTCGCGTCGGTCGCGTCTCCCTTTGCGGGGACGCAATGATGCGAGCCCTGCTCTACGAGGCGGCGCAGGTCATGTTAAGCCGGGTGAAGAGATGGTCCTGGCTGAAAGCCTGGGCGATGAATGTCGCCAGACGTCGTGGACGCCAGAAGGCCATCGTCGCGCTGGCACGGCGGCTGGCGGTGATCATGCACCGCATGTGGAGCGACGGCACGGAATTTAGATGGACCAGGAACGACGGCATTCCTGCAGCGGCCTGACAACTCTCGCAGGAAGTCGAGATCAGATCGGGACCCAAGGGTCTCAAACCAGTTCCGCTGTCGGCGGAAAGACGTCCTTCGCGGGACGACGGATGAGACGAGCTCGCGACAATTCTTGTTCCGATCGCACCACGCGATCAGGACGCGAAACAGATGGAGCCGCCTCGTTCTGCTGATCCCATCATGGGAGGGCCTATCGGCCGATCCCGAAGAGAAGCAGGGACCCGCGAAAGACGTCAAACGCCGGTGACGGGGAAATGCTCGAAAGCGCTTGAAATCAGAACGCCGAATAGAGAAGAATGCGTAATTATGTTTTAGTTTTGTCCGCCTACCGTTGAGTAGAAGCCATTCGATGTTTGCGTTACGTTTGCCGAATCGGGTGGGAGTATCAACGCATGAGAATTGCTGCTTCTTGGCTCTTTTTACTGATCGGTGGCTGGTTCGCGATGATAGCATTGGTATTGCCGCTGATGCTAATGCGCCAAGCCACAGAAAATCAAAAATACTACGCTCAACTCGAAAATATTGCGAAATTTTATCGGGTCAACGGCCAATTGCCAACAGCAGATTCTCTGCAGAAGTCAAAATATTTGGTGCATGATACTCTATTTTGGTCATCCTTAAGCACAATGCCGGTGGATTGCAATCCATCATTTCTTAAAATGGAAGCGGATCAGGCTGTTTTTTCATTTTGGCGTGGCGAATGGTGGGAGTGCTATGCATTTCCTTCAGGTCGCACCACATTGCACAGGACTGTCAGAAGCTACTTTTCTACTACGTTATTGATGTATTTAGCTAATTTTCTCATCGCAGCAGGTGCGATTTGGAGTGGAATTCGCTTGAGGCGTAATTAATTTTTCGATCATTTCACCGCCGAATGTAGGTTGCACTCTTGACGCGAGCTTCAGATCTGAAACAGAATTAATGTATTCTGTTTCACATCCAAGCCCTCTGACCGAGTGTGAGCGGTACGAAACACGCGGCAGGCGTCGGCATTGGCTACACATGCCGCGTTTGCAGTCGCGCCGGAGACACTAACCTTTGCCTGCGCCAAGCTCAGTCCTCCATCCTCACCCAGCCCGCATCGCCGCCAGCCACCCCAGCCCCGCATCCGTCGTCGTTGCCGGCTTGTACTCCGCCCCGACGAACCCGTCATATCCCGCCTCCTCCAGCATCGGCAGCAGGCGGTCGTAGGCGATTTCGCCGTCGTCGGGCTCGGCGCGCGACGGGACGGCGGCGATCTGGACGTGGCCGATCGTGCCGCGGTGCGCCTTGAAATTTTCGATAAGATCGCCGCCGGTGATCTGCAGGTGGTAGCAGTCGAACATGATCGACAGCTCCGGCCGCGCGACGCGGGCGACAATCTCGGCGGTCCTCTTCAGCCCGATGAGAAAATAGTCCGGCGCGTCGCGGTGGTTGAGCGGCTCGATCAGGACGCCCATGCCGTGGCGGGCGGCAACGTCGCAGGCGTAGGCGAGGTTGGCGGCGAAGGTCTCGGCCGCGCCCTCGATGCCAAAAGCCTTGCCGGCCATGACGTGGACCTTGCCCGCGCCGATCTTCGCACCGTATTCGAAGGCCTCGTCGATGGCGGCCCTGGCCTCGGCCTCGCGGCCGGGAATGGCGGATAGGCCGTTGTCGACGGGGTTCCCGCCATGGCTTCGGCCCCGGCGCGTGTTCAGCCCGACCATCGGCAGGCCGGTCTCGTCGAGCGCCGCCTTCACTTCGGCCGCGGCGACCGCATAGGGCCAGTGACACTCGACGGCGTCGAAGCCGGCCGCCTTGGCCCGCCTTATGGCGTCGGGGAGCGCAAGCTCGGTCCAGAGAAAGCCGAGATTGGCCGAAAAGCGCAGCATCAAGTCCACTCCACGTCGAATGTCGTCACCACGTCCCTCACCTGCTCGGGGTTCAGCCCGACGGGGTCGAGGCCGCGCGTCAGAAGCGCCAGCTTCGCCGTCGCCTCCAGCTCCTCGATGGCGTCGACGGCGGCGGCCAGATCCTTGCCGGCGACCACCGGTCCGTGGTTGGCGAGCATCACCGCCGAGCGTTTTCCCGCAAGGCCCTTGATCGCCGCGCCGATCGCCGCGTCGCCGGGCAGCATGACAGGGAGGAGCTTCACCCGGCCAAGCTGCATGATCGCATAGGGCGTCAGCGCCGGCAGCATATCGTCGGGATCGACGCCCGGCAGCATGGAAAGCGCCACCGAATGGCAGGAATGCAGATGCACCACGGCGCCGGCCGAGCGCCTTGTCTCGTAGAAGGCCGTGTGCAGCGGCACCTCCTTGGTCGGCTTGTCGCCGGACAGAAACGCGCCTTCGGCCGAAAACCGGCTGAGCCGCGCCGGGTCGAGGCGTCCGAAGGACGAGCCGGTCGGCGTCACGATGAGGCCGCCATCGTCGGTGCGCGCGGAGATGTTGCCGGTCGAGCCGTGGGTGAGGCCTCGGTCGAAGAGCGAACGCGCCATGGCGCAGATCGCCTCGCGCAGGTGGTTTTCCTCGGTCATCTGCGAATCCTGCCCAAGCTGTCGTCGCATCGACGATCCGGCGCTCTCGATCGATCGATGTCAGGCATCATGAGGGTTTTTCCCGAGCGCCGCGACGGCGCTTTCGAAAAATCCCTCGTCGCCGAAATTGCCGGATTTCAGCGTCAGCCAGAGCGGTCGGTCGCTGGCCTTCACCGCCGGAACGCCGGGCGCGATTTCGGGGCCGATCGACAGCGCCGTCAGCCCCAGTCCCTCGACGACGGCGCCCGAGGTTTCGCCGCCTGCGACGACGAGGCGGGTGATGCCGCCGGCGACGAGCCCGCGCGCAAGTTCAGCGAAGAACGCCTCGATCGCGCCCGCCACCGCATCGCGGCCATGGCGCTCCTGCGCCGCCCTGACGACGGCCGGCTCGGCCGAGGAGGAGACGAGCGGCACGGCGCCCCCGGCGGTCCGGTCGAGCGCCCATTCGAGGGCCGTCGCCGCCGTCGTTTCGCCGGACATCAGCGCGTCCGGCTCGACGTCGAAGACGGGATGCCCGTCGCGGTATGTCGCCACCTGGGCGCGCGTCATGTTGGAGCAGGAGCCGGAAACGATCACGGCCGGGCCCGACGAGCCGGCGAACTCCGCAATCCCGGCCTCGATCAGCCCGTCGCTGCGAAAATTATCCGGCAGTCCGAGGGCGATGCCCGACCCGCCGGTGATCAGCTTCATATCCTTCGCCGCCGCGCCGATGGCACGCAGGTCGAGGTCGCGGATCGCATCGACGACGACGATGCCGCGCCCGGCCGCCGTCTCGGCGTGGAGCGCGGCACGGATCGCCTCCGGGCCGTCGAACACGGTGGCCGCCGCGACATGGCCGACCGCCCCCTTCGTCTGCCGCTTCAGCCAGCGCCGCAGGTCGGGATCGGTCATCGGCGTCAGCGGATGGTTCTCCATGCCGCTTTGCGACAGCAGCTTGTCCTTCACGAAGAGATGGCCCTGATAGACGCTGCGTCCCGTAGCCGGAAAGGCCGGGCAGACGATCGCGGTCGGTGTCTCCAGCCGCGCCATCAGCGCCTCGATCACCGGCCCGATATTGCCGTCGGGCGTCGAATCGAAGGTCGAGCAGTATTTGAACAGGACCTGCCGGCACCCTTGCGCAAGCAGCCAGTCGAGCGCTTTCAGCGAAAGGGCGACGGCCTCGGCAGCGGGGATCGTTCGCGACTTCAGCGCCACGATCCCGGCTTCGACGTCGGGCTCAGCCGGCCCGTCCGGCACGCCGCAATATTGGGTGGTGCGCATGCCCTCCTTGACCAGCGTGTTGGCCAGATCCGAAGAGCCGGTGAAATCGTCGCCGATGCAGCCGAGAAGCATGTCGGGTCCTTACGTCTTTGGCGTGCCATGCTCGAACGCCCGTTCACCGCGAACGCGGACATTCAGCGAGCTTGAGAAAGCGGGCAGTTTTCTTACCGTCCTAACGGATGCGGCGGTCAGCGCCAAACCCGAAGACGGAAGCCAGAGCGCGTCGCGTTGGCAAACGCAGCGCCGACCGGTCGCAACAGGCCGCCCTGGAATCACCCGGTCAGGCCCGCGACGCCTGCGCGGCCACGAGCGAGCGCCCGCGTGAGCGGTAGCGGCCGTCGCCTTTCCTGCCGAGGAGTTCGCCGTCCTCGATCATCACCTTGCCGCCGAGAACGACTGTGACGGGCCAACCGGTCAGTTCCAGCCCCTCATAGGGTGAATAATCGGCGCCGTCGTGCATGGCTTCGTGCCGGACCGTCCGCTTCAGCCCAGGGTCCCAGAGCGTCAAGTCCGCGTCCGTGCCGATCGCGATCGTGCCCTTCTGCGGATAAAGGCCATAGGTTTTGGCCTGGTTTGTCGCCGTCAACGCCACGAAGCGTTCCAGGTCGATGCGCCCCTTGACGACGCCTTCGGAAAACAGGATCGGCAGCCGCAACTCGACACCGGGAATGCCGTTCGGGATGTGGCGAAAATGCCTGGCGCCCTTGGGATTCAGCTTGCCGGCCGGATCGTCGTAGCGAAACGGGCAATGGTCCGAGGAGAACAGCTCGAAGACGCCGCGCTCGATCCCGTCCCAGCAGGCGTCCTGACTTTGCTTGTCGCGCGGCGGCGGCGAGCAGACGAACTTGGCCCCCTCCCAGTCCATGCCGTCGAGATCGTCGGCGGTGAGCATCAGATATTGCGGGCACGTCTCGCCGATGACCTTCTGGCCCCTCGCCCGCGCCCGTTCGATCTCCAGCATGGATTCGCCGTTGGACACATGGACAATGACCAGCGGCACCTCGGCCACTTCGGCGAGCGACACCGCCCGGTGCGTCGCCTCGCGCTCGACGGCGATCGGCCGTGTGGTCGCGTGGGCCTTCGGCGCGACCTCGCCCTCGGCCTCGTGCCGGCCGATCAGATAGCGAATCGCGTCCTCGTTCTCGCAATGGACCATGACCAGCGCGCCGGTGCGCCGGGCGACGTCCATTGTCTGCAGAATCTGGCCGTCGTTGAGCCGCAGGTCCTCGTAGGTCATGAACACCTTGAAGGAGGTGTAGCCATCCTCGACCAGCGCCGGCAGCTCCTGGCCGAGCACCGCTTCGCTCGGGTCGCAGACGATGAGGTGGAAGGAGACGTCGGTGTAGCAGTTGCCGGCGGCGAGCGCGTGATAGGCGGTCAGCGCCTCGCGCAGCGAACGGCCCTTCTCCTGCAGGCAGAAGGGCAGGATCGTGGTGTTGCCGCCGAACAGCGCCGAGCGGGTGCCGCTTTCGAAATCGTCGGCCATGACGATGCCCGGGCCCGAGGGTTGCGCGATGTGGACATGGCTGTCGATGCCGCCGGGCAGAACGTATTGCCCGGCCGCGTCGAGAACCTTTGTCGCATCGGACACGTCGCCGCCGATCTGGGCAATGACGCCGTCCCTGATGCCGATATCGGCGACGAAGACGTCGGCGGCGGTCGCGATGGTGCCGTTGACGATGGCAAGGTCGAAACGCATGGAAAATGACTCGGGTTGGCGGGGCAGTTCGAGGGGATCGGTTTGGCTTGGTCGGATCGTCGTCAGAGCGACGGCTCGAGCGCGGCGATCAGGCGATCGACCTCTTCGGCGGTGTTGTAGTGGACCATGGAAACCCGCACCACGCCGCCGTTCGGCGAAAGACCCAGATCGTCGACCAGCCGCCGCGCATAGAAGTCGCCATTGCGGATGCCGATGTGATGGGGATCGACCCTGTCCACCACGGCTTTGGAATGCCGGCCCTCGACGGTGAAGCTGACCGTCGCCACCCGCGCGTCGATGGCACTCGTCGGCTTGCCAATGACCCGAACCGAATTGCGGCTCTCCAGAAAGTCGAGGAGCTGCGCCGTGATCGCCCGCTCCTGCTCGGCGATGGCGACAAAACCAGCTTCTATCGCCGCGCGGCCTTTTGCTTCCCCCTGGCCTGCTTCCCCCTGGCCGGCTCCCGCTTGAGCGCCCAGCTCTTCCACATAGTCGATCGCGCCGACGGCGCCGTGCGCGAGCTCGTAATTGATATTGCCCGGCTCCAGCTTGTACGGCACGGAGTCCTTGCCGAAGAAGAAATGGTAGATGTTGTCGAGTTCCAGAAGCTTGTCCTTCTTCCCCCACATCACGCCGAAATGCGGCCCGAACACCTTGTAGGCGGAAAACACGTAGTAGTCGGCGCCGAACGCCTGCACGTCGATCGCCCGGTGCGGGGCGAAGGCGACCGCGTCGACGCAGAGTTCGGCGCCGCCGTCATGGGCAATGGCGGCGATGGCGGCGATCGGATTGATCGTGCCGAGGATGTTGGAGACGTGGGTGACGCAGACGAGCTTCGTGCGCGCGGTCATCAGCGCCTTCAGATCGTCGAGTTCGAGCTCGAACGTCTCGGGGTTGGCCTTCCACACGACGATCTTCACGCCTCGCGCCTCATGACGAAGCCAGGGGCCGATGTTGGATTCGTGATCGGTGTTGGTGACGATGATCTCGTCGCCGGATTTCAGCTTGCCGGTCATCGCCTCCGACAGGATGCGGATCAGCATTGTCGTCGAGGCGCCCATGACGATCTCGGAGGCGTCGTTCGCGTTGACGAAGCGGGCGAAGGCCTTGCGGGCCTCGCGCACCCGGTCGGTCGAGCGCTGGCTCGGCGCGTAGGTCGCGCCGGTCTGGACGTTGGAGGTCAAGAGATAGTCCGACACCCGGTCGGCAACGCGCTGCAGAACCTGCGACCCGCCGGCATTGTCCATGAACACCCAGTCGCCGGAGAGCGCCGGGAACTGGCGGCGGACGAAATCCATGTCGAGGGTCATGAGCAGCCTTTCGAAGAGACGGCGGCGCGTGTTCGCACATCGCCGGAGATCGGAAATTCAGTGATTGAGAACTGCGTCGAGGAACGCTCTGGCGCGTTCGCTGGAGGGGTTGGCGAAGAAGGCTTCGGGCGTTGCGATCTCGTTGATCTCGCCGGCCTCCATGAAGACGATGCGGTCGGCGACCTGACGCGCGAACCCCATCTCGTGAGTGACGAGCAGCATGGTCACCTTCTCGCCGGCAAGCCCCTTGATGACGTCGAGCACCTCACCGACCATCTCCGGATCGAGCGCCGAGGTCGGCTCGTCGAAGAGCAGGATCTTCGGCTCCATCGCCAGCGCGCGGGCAATGCCGACGCGCTGCTGCTGGCCGCCGGAGAGCTGGCTCGGATATTTCTCCGCCTGCTCGGCGATACCGACCCGCTCCAGAAGCCGCATGGCGCGCGCGCGGCCGTCGGCCCAGGAGAGTTTTCGCACACGGACCGGCCCGAGCGCGACATTGTCGAGGACGGTGTGGTTGGGGAAGAGGTTGAAGGCCTGAAAGACCATCGCGACCTCCTCGCGCACCGCATGAAGACGCTGGCCCTTCTCGACGCGCACGCCGTCGACGATGACCTCGCCGCTGTTGTACTGCTCGAGGAGATTGATGCAGCGGATCAACGTCGACTTGCCGGAACCGGAGGGGCCGAGAAGCACGACCACCTCGCCTTCGGCCACCGTCAGGTCAACGTTCTTCAGGGCCTCGAACCTCCCGAAGCGCTTGCCGACGCCGCGCATCTCGATGATCGGGCGGGCAGCCGTCGTCGCATTTGCCGGCGTCGCCTCTGCCATCACCGGGCTCCTCGCCGCTGATAGCGGGCCTCGAAGACCGCCACCAGCCGCACCAGCGGCAGGAGCAGGATGAGATAAAGGATCGCCGCGCCGATCAGCGGCGTCGGATTGGCGGCCAGCGCCTGCGCCTGGGTCGCCTGCTTGAGAAGGTCCGGCAGCGCCACCACCGAGGCGAGCGCGGTGTCCTTCATGACGTTGATCGAATTGTTGGTCAGCGGCGGGATGACGATGCGGATCGCCTGCGGCAACACGACGTCGCGCATCAGGTCGAACTGCCTGAGCCCGATCGCCTGCGCCGCCTCGAACTGACCGCGCGGCACCGCCTCGATGCCCGCCCGGTAGATCTCCGCCGTATAGGCGCTGGAAATCATCGTCAGCGCCGTCGTGGCCGACGCAAAAGCCGACAGCCGGATGCCGACGAAGGGCAGCGCGTAATAGACGATGACCAGCCAGACCAGAACCGGCAACGCCCTGAACACGTCGACATAAGCGATGACGATGAACCGCAAAAGCCGCCCGCCATAGAGCCGCATCAGCGCAAGGATCAGCCCACCGAGAAGACCGAGCACGATCGACAGCACCCCCAGCGCGATCGTTCGCCACAGCCCTTGCAGCAGCAGCGGCATGGACCGGATCAGAACATCGACGTTGAAGAAGGTCGAGACGATATCCATCGGGTCTTTCGGTCTGAGAAGATTTGGCCAGCAGTGAGGATTGCGGGCATGTCCGCCTCAAACCTCAGCGAAACGAAGCGTCACCGTCAAACCTATCCAACGACGCAGAACACACGAAACTCTTTAATCGCCGTCATCCTTGGGCTTGTCCCAAGGATCTACTGCCGCCCTGGCCGAGCAAATCGTCGGCTGAAGACCGTGACAATGCGGCGAGATGAAAAACCGCCGAAGATCCTCGGGACAAGCCCGAGGATGACGAAGCGGCGGGGAATGCGGCGGCCTCCCCAATCGAAAGTCGAGAGGACAGGTTACCCAAAAAGGCCGCCCCCTCAGCTCTTCGGCTTCGGCATCTCACGCGCTTCCGCCGTCGATGTCGTCGTCTCGGGGTCGGTGCCGAACCATGTCTTGTGCAGGTCGGCGATGAAGCCGTCCTTCTTCATGGCACCGATCGCCTCGTTCGCCTTGGTGGCAAGTTCGGCATCCTTGGCGAACATCATCGAATATTGTTCGCCGGTCTTCAGGCGCTCGACGACCGCCATTTCCGGCTTGTCCTTGAGGTAATAGGCGACGGCGGGAATGTCGGAGACGTAGCCGTCGATGCGGCCGGCCGCCAGATCGAGCATCGCCGGGGACAAACCTTCGTAGCGGCTGATGCCGGCAAGGCGCCATTCGTCGGTGCGCTTGGTGGCGTAGATGTCGCCGGTCGAGCCGGTGTCGACGCCGACGGTCTTGCCCTTCAGGTCGGCCGAACTCTTGATGCCGCTATCGACCTTGGTCGCCAGCGACTGGTCGCTGTCGTAGTAGGGCTGGGCGAAGGAGACCGATTTCAGCCGTTCGTCGGTGATGGTGATCGACGAGACCGCGGCATCGATGCGGCCCGACTGGACGGCCGAGAACAGGCCGTTGAACGGCACGTTCTCGAAGGTCACCTCGTCGTAGCCGAGCCGCTTGCCGACTTCCTTGGCGAGATCGATCTCGAAGCCGACGATATTGCCGGAGGCGTCCTGAAACTCCCAGGGCACGTTGCCGATATTGGCGCCGACGGTCAGGCTCTTGGCCGCGGCCGGGCCGGCGACGACGAGCAACGCTGCGGCCGCTGCGAGAAGGGTTCTGCGGATCATGCCGGGGTCTCCAATCGAAAGGTTGAAAAGGGGCCGCCATGCCGGCGAGCCCGAAGGCGAAGGAAGGCGTGTCCTCGATCGGCAGATTGCCCGCGAATTTGCCCAATCGGGCGGCAGGGTTCTGCTCAAATTTTTCGCATACACTTTGGCATCGAAACTGTATGCGATTTCAACGGGATTGCAAGACCATCCCCTGGCCGAGCAAACCGGCAACGGCAGTGCCGGACGAGATAGCGAGAGCAAGCTGCGAACGCTTTTGCCGGCATCGGTGGAAATGCGCCGTGAGATCGAGCCAGCCCTCCCAACCGGTCGGATGACCATCCGATTGAGCGGCGCATGCTCCAGCCTGGCGGGTTGGACGTGTGCATGGGGCCGCATGGGAACTGAGCGCAGGAATGGGCGCATGGGGCGCCGCGCAAAGATTGCCGGACGGACATCCGGCACCGCAAAAACGCTTGCGTTCGGTTCTCGGCCTCAGCCCTCGACGTAGGGAGCGAGGATCTCGATCAGGTTCTTCGCTCGGGCATCCGGCCTTACCAGAGCGGCACGTTCGGCGACGGCTTCCAGATGATGGCTCATCAGCCGCATCGCCTCGTCGCGGTCGCCATCCGCCAGGGCGACGATCAGCTCGCGGTGCTCGTTGATCGCGCATTCGGTCGAATGGGGCCGGCCATAGGCCGAGAGCGACAGGCCGCTGCGATAGGCGACCTCGCTGACGTAGCGCACGAGGATCGGCTTGCCGGTCATGCGGGCGAGCAGCACGTGGAAATCGGTGGCGAGCCGAATCGAGGTCGTCTCCGGCTCCTCGCTGGCCGTGACCTGCGCCTCGATATGCGCCTTCAGTTCGGCCACCTGCGCGGCTGTCAGCCGACCGGCCAGATGCCGGACCACCAGCCGCTCGAGCTCGATGCGGATGTCGAAGGTGTCGCGCGCCTCCTCGAAGGTCGGGGTCGCGACGACCGCGATGCGGTTGCGGCGCAGATCGACGAGACCTTCGGCCGAAAGCTGCCCCAGCGCCTGCCGGGCGATCGTGCGGCTGACGCCGAAGCGCTCGCCGAGCGCGTCCTCCGGCAGCTTGTCGCCCGGCGACAGCGCCCGCTCGATGATCGCCCTGCGAATAGCCGCGCAAATGCGGCTTACGCGATCGGCGGCGTCCTTGGGCGGTTTCATTGGCGGTTGCAGTCTTTTCATGGATGGAGCGCAAGGCGTGTAAAGGCTGATAATCGCATTCGTATTCGCCGGGCAAGTCATGTCTGGGTCATCCCCGACCTGCATCGGGTCCGACATCGACCAGGAGCGGCTAAACCCCCAACGCCGCCCCGTCGCTGCGCGGATCGTGCGCGCCGAGGATCGTTCCGTCGTCGCCGATGCGGATCATTCCGGCCTGGCCGGCGAGCGGACTGCGGGCCGGCAGCGGTGCGATTTCGTGGCCGCGCCGGCGAAGTTCGGCCATCACCTCCGCGCCGATATCGGCCTCGATCTTGAGGCTGTCGACGGCGTTGGAAAAGGTCCGCCCCAGGAGAAACCGCGGCGCCGAAAGCGCTTCGAGCGGATCGGCACTCTGATCGAGCGCCCGCGACAGGATCGTCGTCAGCGTCTGCGGCTGTCCGTCCGCGCCTTGCGTGCCATAGACGAGATACGGCCGGCCGGCCTTCAGAGCCAGGCCGGGATTGAGCGTATAGAAGGGCCGTTTGCCGGGCGCGACGGCGTTTGGATGCCGCGGATCGACCGAGAAGGCGGCGCCGCGATTTTGCCACAGGATACCCGTGTCGCCGGCCACGACGCCGCTGCCCCAATCGTAGTAAAGGCTCTGCAGGACGCTGGCGCAGCGCCCCTGCGCATCGACGGCGCCGAAGAACACGGTGTCGCCGGGCTTGAAGACATGCGGCCAAGTCATCGCTCGCTTGCGATCGATCGCCGCCGCCTTGGCGGACAGGCGCGGATCGGACAGCCACTCGTCCACGGGCTGACCGGCAAAATCCGGATCGGCAATTCTGCCGCGATCGAGAAACGCCTGCTTCACCGCCTCCACCTGGGCGTGGATGTCGTCGGCCGACCCCGCCTGAACAGGGCCGGCCGTCGCGCCGAACCGGTCGAGAATGCCGAGAATCTGCAGCGTCGACACCCCTTGCGTCGGCGGCGGCGGCGCGAGCAGCGTCAGGCCGCGACGTTCGAGCGCGATGGAATCGACGTCGCGGGTCCGCGTCGCGGCGAGATCGGCGAGGTCCAGCGGCGAGCCGGCGTCTGAAAGGCCGGCGGCAATGCGCCGGGCGAGCGCGCCCTCGTAGAATTCGCGGGCGCCATGTGCGGCGATGGCTTCGAGCGTCGCGGCAAGCGCCGGCTGGGTGAAACGCTCGCCCGGACGGTGGGTCGCGGACAAGTCGAACAGCGCGGCGAAACCCGGCCAGCCGGGGCTTTCGCTTGCGCGAAAATCGAGCCAGAACGCCTGGGACCGGGTCAGGGGAAAGCCGGCTCGGGCGTGTTCGATCGCCGGCTCGAGGAGGGCGCCGAGGCTCTCGGTTCCGCCCCAATGGGCGCGGGAATGCCCGAGCGCATGATCCCAGGTGTCGACAACGGCGGCGCTCGTCACCGTCGAGCCGGGCCCACGCAACGGAATCGAATTGCCACCGGGCTTCGGCGCGGCTTTCGCCGCCTGGCCGATGCCGAGGAAGCAGCGGGCCGGCCTCTCGGCCTCGGCGACAAGCCAGACCGCGTCGCCGCCGAGGCCGCAGAAATGCGGCATGGTGACCGCCAGCACCGCGCCGATTGCCACGGCTGCCTCGATGGCGTTGCCGCCCCGCGCCAGAACCGCGCGGCCGGCCTCGCTCGCGAGACCGTGCGGGCTGGTGACGACGCCGCGCCGCGAGACCGCAAGCTGCGCCGATCGCGAATTCGGATGGCTCACCGCGCGATGGATGGATCGAGAATCCATTCGGCGCTGTCGTTCCAGACGTCCGTGTCGAGGATCAACCCGTCGCGGACAGTGAAGCGGTCGACATAGCGGTTGTAGTCGAAGGGCGTGCCGTCCGGCCATTCGCCGTAGAGATAGCCCAGGCTGTAGACGATGGTCTCGACCTCGCCAGCCACCACGTCGTAGCGCATGATCCGCTTCTTCACCCATTTATAGCGCCTGGCGTTGAAGCCGGTCGGGCCACTCGGCGCGTTATAGTCCCGGCCGCCGGTGAAGCGCACGACGAAACCGTCCGCAACGTGGGTGGCGGCCTTCACGGGATCGGGCGCCATGGACGCGGCGAGATAGTCCTTCACCGCCTGAAGATCGTGTGTGGCGCGAGCGTCGAGCCCAGGTGTCTCGATCGGTTTTCCGGCGTCGCTCATGGCGGTTTCCCTTTGTCGCATCGTCCGTTTCGGTGTCGGCTGCCAGCCGATCGCCGATCCGGCTTAACGCCGCGTGCGCTTGCCGGCAATCGCAACGCATAAATTCTCATCATGCTTCGATCTGCACAAAAACAAGGCTGACTGGCGTCGACCGAGGCAGATCCACCAACCAGACGGGCGCCGATCGACCACACAGCCCTTTGGCGTCGGCCCGGCTCCGGCCCGGACCCATCTGGCACGCAATTTGCAAAGCGTTTGGTCGACACTTTGCGACCAATCGTCCACCGCATTCGAGGCCCAAAGCTTGCAGACCCGTGCCACCGATCTCGAACTCGCCGCCGTCACCAAGGCCTATGGCGAGACGATCGCCGTCGACAGCGTCTCGCTGAAGATTCCCGCCGGCACCTATTGCTGCCTGCTCGGACCCTCCGGCTGCGGCAAGACCTCGACGCTCCGGATGATCGCCGGCCACGAGTTCATTTCCGACGGCGACGTGATGATCGGCAACACGGTGGTGAACGACCTGCCGCCTGCCAAGCGCGGCACGGCGATGATGTTCCAGAACTACGCGCTGTTCCCGCATCTCGACGTGCGCGACAACGTCGCCTTCTCGCTGAAGATGGCGGGCACGGCCAAGGCCGAGCGGCTGGCCAAGGCCGACGAGCTGCTGGCCCTCGTCGACATGACCCGTTACGCCGAACGGCTTCCCGCGCAGCTCTCCGGCGGCCAGCAGCAGCGCGTGGCGCTCGCCCGCGCGCTGGTCACCAACCCGTCGGTCCTGCTCCTCGACGAGCCGCTCTCGGCGCTCGATCCGTTCCTGCGCATCCGCATGCGCGCCGAGCTCAAGAGCTATCAGCGCGAATTCGGCATCTCCTTCATCCACGTCACCCACAGCCAGGAAGAGGCGATGGCGCTCGCCGACCTGGTCGTTGTGATGAACGACGGGCGGATCGAGCAGGTCGGCACGCCCCGCGAGATCTTCAACGCGCCGAAGAGCCGCTTCGTCGCCCGTTTCATGGGGGGCCACAACGTCGTACCCGAGGGCCCTCGGGCCTTCGCGATCCGTTCCGACCGTCTGAAGCTCTATCCGAAAAACGACGCGGGCGCCGCGACACGAACGTCCGACGAAGGCAGCGATGCGACGGTCACGGACGTCGAATATCAGGGCATGACGGTCAACGTGTCGCTGAAGCGGAACGACGGCACCGAGCTGATGGCCATGCTGCCGGAGGCCGAATACGACCGGTCCCCCGTCACCCGCGGCGACGCAGTCGCCATCGGGTGGAATGCCGAAGACCGGCACGAACTGGCCGCCTGAGCGGCCCGACCTCTCACGAGAGCCGGCGACCGGCTCAAGCCCAAACAATCACCAGCAAGGAAGGCTCAGCGATGCTCAAGGACAAATTCACAATGCCGATCGGTCGGCGCCAGGTGCTGAAGGCCAGCGCGATCATGGCGGGCGCGGGCCTCGTGACCAAGGTCACCGGCTTTCCGGCGATCGCCCAGGAAAAGCCGACCCTGCGCTATCTTTCGACGGCGGTGAACCAGTCGCCCGACATCGCCAGGAAGGCCGGCGAGGATCTCGGCATCAACATCCAGTACATCGCCGTGACGACCGACGATGTCGCCAAGCGCGTCATCACCCAGCCGAACTCCTTCGATCTGGTCGACACCGAATATTTCGCCCTGCCGAAGCTGATCCCGTCGGGCAATATCATGGGCCTCGACGCGTCCAAGATCAAAAACGCCGGCAACATCACGACCGTGCTGACCAAGGGTATGGTCGGCGACAAGAAGATCGGCATGGACGGTACCGCGCCGGCCGAGGTCTCCTATCTGCCGGCCGAGCAGTCGAAGGACTTCGCCAAGGAAGAGACGGGCTTCCTGACGCTGATCCCGACGACCTACAATGCCGACACGCTCGGTATTCGGCCCGACCTCATCGACGGCCCGATCTCATCCTGGTCGTCGCTGCTCGATCCGAAGTTCAAGGGCAAGGCGGCGATCCTCAACATCCCGTCGATCGGCATCATGGACGCGGCGATGGCCCTCGAAGCCCGCGGCGACATGACATACGGCGACAAGGGCAACATGACCAAGGAGGAGATCGACAAGACGATCGCCGCCCTCATCGAAGCCAAGCGCGCCGGCCAGTTCCGCGCCTTCTGGACCGACTTCAACGAGAGCGTGAACCTGATGGCCTCCGGCGAGGTGGTCATCCAGTCCATGTGGTCGCCGGCCGTCACCGCGGTCAGAACGCAGGGCATCGCCTGCAAGTACCAGCCGCTGAAGGAAGGCTACCGCGCCTGGGCGTCCGGCTTCGGCCTGCCCGTCGCCATCGGCGACAGGGAGAAGGACGCGGCCTACGAGTTCATCAACTGGTTCCTCGACGGCTGGGCCGGCGCCTTCCTGTCGCGCCAGGGCTATTACTCGGCGGTGCTCGACTCGACCAAGGAAAAGATGGAGCCCTACGAGTGGGCCTATTGGTACGAGGGCAAGCCGGCCGAGAAAGACATCCACGCCCCCGACGGCAAGCTTCTGGAAAAGGCCGGCTCCACCCGCGACGGCGGCTCCTACGAAGAGCGCATGGGCTCGGTCGCCTGCTGGAACGCCGTCATGGACGAGAACATCTACATGATCCGCAAGTGGAACGAGTTCATTGCCGCCTGAACTTGCAAACACCATGGACGCCCCGGCTTCGGCCGGGGCAGCCGCTCGCCTTGAAGACGCCCCGGCCAAGGCTGCGCGCGGCGCGAAAGTGCGAACTCCGGCGCGTCGAACCCGCACAAGCTGGGCGCCGCGCTGGCTGCCCTATGCCCAGGCCGCGCCGATGGCGCTTGTGTTCATGCTGTTCTTCGTTCTGCCGCTGGTCACGACCCTGGTCGTCTCCTTCTGGAACTACACCGAATATTCCATCGAGCCGGCCTTCGTCTTCTCCAACTACACCGACGTCTTCTCCGGCTGCGTCGCCGGCCTGCCGAGCCTTTGCACCACCTTCGCGACCTACCTCTCGACGCTGAAATTCGTCGCCATCGTCTGGGCGATCACTCTCGGCCTCGGCTTCACCATCGCCTATTTCCTCTGCTTCCACGTGCGCACCCTGGCCATGCAGATCGCGCTGTTTCTCGTCTGCACGATCCCGTTCTGGACCTCGAACGTCATCCGCACGATCTCATGGATTCCCCTTCTGGGTCGAAACGGCCTCGTCAACGACATGCTGCTGGCGACCGGGCTTGCGGCGACGCGGCAGGAATGGCTGCTCTATTCCGATTTCGCGGTCGCGCTGGCGCTCGTCCATCTCTACACGCTGTTCATGGTCGTCCCGATCTTCAATTCGATGATGCGGATCGACCGCTCGCTGATCGAGGCAGCCTACGATTCCGGCGCCAGCGGCTGGCAGACCCTGACCAACGTCGTCATCCCTCTCGCCAAGCCGGGGATCCTCATCGGCTCGATCTTCGTCGTCACCATCGTCACCGGCGACTACCTCACCATTGGCATCATGGGCGGCCAGCAGATCGCCTCGGTCGGCAAGATCATCCAGACGCAGATCAACTTCCTGCAGTTCCCGATCGCCGCGGCCAACGCCATCGTGCTGCTCGCCGTCGTTCTGATGACGATCTGGGGCATGCTGCGCCTCGTCGACATCCGCAGGGAGCTTTGAGATGCCCGTCAAAATCGTCTCGCGCCAGGAAAAGCGCCCGCGCTCCTTCTTCGTCCTCGCGGTCGTCTTCGCGTTGTTCGTGGTCTTCCTCTACGGGCCGGTGGCGACAATCCTCGCCCTCTCCTTTCAGGGTCCGACCGGCGGCCTGACCTTCCCGATGAACGGCGTCTCCTTCTACTGGTTCGAGCGTTTATGGGGTGGTGGCGGGGTCGTCGACATCGGCGCCGCCTTCCGCCGCTCGATGGTGCTGGGCCTCACCGTGATGGTGATCACCGTTCTCGTCTCGGTGTCGGCGGGTCTGGCCTTCCGCAAGCGGTTTTACGGGGCGAGCGTCCTGTTCTACGTGGCGATCGCCAGCCTCATCGTGCCGTCCATCGTCGTCTCGCTGGGCATCGCGCTGGAGTTCCGCGTCTTCGACGACCTCATGGCCTCGGCCGCCAGCGCCCTGGGGCTTTCGCGGGCCGGCGGCAATTCACTCGGCCTGTTCACCTCCGGCCTCGGCGCGCATCTCTCCTGGACGCTGCCCTTCGGTCTCCTGATCATGTTCGCGGTCTTCAACCGGCTCGACAAGAGTTACGAGGAAGCCGCGCGCGACCTCGGCGCGACGCCCTGGCAGGGATTCGTGCATGTGGTCCTGCCGATGATCGCGCCCTTCCTGATCGGCATCGCGCTGTTCGGCTTCACGCTCTCGTGGGACGAGATCGCCCGCTCCAGCCAGACCATGGGCGCGACCAACACCCTGCCGCTGGAACTCGCCGCACTGACGACAACCGTCACCACACCGGAAATCTACGCGCTCGGCACTTCGGTAACGGCGGTCTCCTTCACGGTGATCTTCGTGACGCTCGGCCTGTTCGTCTGGGCGCAGAAGCGCCGGGCCCGCCGCGGTATGGCGATCACCGAAGATCTCGTCGGTTGACGGACCGTTCCATGCGCATCGCCGTCGTCAATCCCAACGCCTCCCGGTCGATGACCGACACCATCGCCGCCGCCGCAAAACGCGTGGTTGGTGAAGGGACCGAGATCGTCGCCTATACCAACGAGGCCGGCCCGGCCTCGATCGAGGGCCCGGTCGACGGCGCCCTCGCCGTCCCCGGCCTCCTGACGCTCATCGCCGAAGCCGAGCGGGACGGCGCAAGAGCCTGCGTCATCGCCTGCTTCGACGACACCGGCATCGACGCCGCGCGCTCGATCGCAAGCGGTCCGGTGATCGGCATCGGCGAGGCCGCCGCCCATGTCGCCAGCCTCGTGTCGCGACGCTTCTCGGTGGTCACGATGCTGGCCTGCTCGGTGCCGATCATCGAGGACAATCTCAAGCGCAGCGGCCTGTGGGAGATATGCGCAAAGGTGCGGGCGAGCGAAATCCCGGTCCTCGCCCTGGAAGCAGACCCCGATGCCGCCAACGTCAGGATCTCCGCCGAGATCGCCGCAAGCATCACGGAGGACGGCGCCGAGGCGATCGTGCTCGGTTGTGCCGGCATGGCCGACTTCGCCGCCACGCTGTCCAGGGCCCATGGCCTGCCGGTCATCGAAGGGGTCGCGGCAGCCGTCAAGATGGCCGAGACGCTGGTGGCATTGGGGGTGAAGACCTCGAAGCGCGGCGCCTACGCGCCGCCGCGCGCCAAGCCCGGCGGGTTCATGGCGACCTGACGTCGCCCTCCACGCGGACGCTCGTGCTTCAGCGGAACAGGTTCGTCTGCGCCAGTTCCAGCACCTCGTCGCCGCGGCCGGACATGATGGCGCGCAGCGTGTAGAGGCTGAAGCCCCTGGCCTGTTCGGCCTTGATCTTCGGCGGCATGGAAAGCTCCTGGCGGGCCGAGACGACGTCGATCAGCGCCGGCCCGTCATGGGCAAAGGCCTCGCGCAGCGCCGGCTCCAGCCTGTCGGAATCGGTGACGCGCCAGCCGCGCAGGCCGCAGGCCTCGGCCAGAGCGGCAAAGTTCGGATTGTCGAGCGCGACGTTGGACGGAAGATACCCCGCCGCCTTCATCTCCATCTCGACGAAGCCGAGCGTGCCGTTGTTGAGAACGACGAGCTTGATCGGCAGCTTCAACTGTACGGCCGTCAACAGATCGCCCATCAGCATGGCAAGACCGCCGTCGCCGGACATCGACACCACCTGCCGGCCCGGAAACGCCGCCTGGGCGCCGAGCGCCTGCGGCAGGGCGTTGGCCATCGAGCCGTGACTGAACGAGCCGATCAGCCGGCGCCTGCCATTCATGCGGATATAGCGCGCCGCCCAGACGACGGGCGTGCCGACATCGGCGGTGAAGATCGCGTCGTCCGCCGCGACCCGGTCGACGATCTTCGAGACATATTGCGGATGCAGCGGCTTGCCGGCTGCGCGCGGCGTCGCCAGCTCGTCGAGCCCCTGGCGCGCCTCGCGGTAGTGATTGAGCGCGGTTTTGAGAAAGGCCTCCGACCGCTTCGGCTCGATCTTCGGCGTGAGTGCCTCGGCGACCGCACCGACATCGCCGTGGATCGCCTGTTCGAGATTGGCCCGGCGCCCGAGCGCCGCCGGATCGATGTCGACCTGCACGATCTTCGCCTTTTTCGGAAAAAAGTTGCGGTAGGGGAAATCCGTGCCGAGCATCAACAGCGTGTCGCACTCCATCATCGCGTGATAGCCCGATGAAAAGCCGATCAGCCCGGTCATGCCGACGTCGAACGGGTTGTCCCATTCCATGTGCTCCTTGCCGCGAAAGGCATGCACGATCGGCGCCTTCAGGGCGTCGGCGAGCGCCACGACCTGATCGTGCGCGCCGGCACAGCCCGCGCCGCACAGGAGCGTCACCGCCTTCGATCCGTTCAGCGTCGCGGCGAGCTGGTCGATGTCGCGGTCCTGCGGCACCACAGTGGACGCTGCGAGCGGCGCGATCGTCGCCTTGGCACCGGCGGGGGCCGCCAGCAAGGACACGTCGCCGGGGATGACGAGGACGGCGACGCCGCGGCGTCCGATCGCCGTGCGGATCGCGCGGTGCAGGAGCTCGGGCATCTGCTGCGGGTTGGAGACCAATTCGACGAACTCCGAGCACTCCCGGAACAGCTCGGTCGGATGCGTCTCCTGGAAATAGTTGAGGCCGATCTCGCTCGACGGGATGTGGCTGGCGATGGCCAGCACCGGCACGTGGTTGCGCTGGCAGTCGTAAAGACCGTTGATCAGGTGCAGATTGCCGGGGCCGCAGGATCCCGCGCAGACGGCGAGCGCGCCGGTCGCGGCAGCCTCCGCTCCGGCCGCGAAGGCGCCCGCCTCCTCGTGGCGTACATGCATCCATTCGATCGATTTCTGCCGGTCGAGGCTGTCGGCGATGGCGTTGAGGCTGTCGCCGGTGACACCCCACATGCGCTTGACGCCGGCATTCGCCAGGGTCTCGGTCAAAAGGTCGGCGATCGTCTTGGCCATGGTTCCGCTCCGTCCTGGCCGGGAGGACAACGCTCCCGCCCAACGGGAACTGGAAGCGGAGCCGGCAGACGCAAGAGCGCCGAGGGTTTTGCTGCGCCCGGCGGCCATGCAAGCAACGCAAGGCCGAATGTGCCGGTTTACGTTCGCAAGCCGCCCGGAGGGAAACGGTGTTCTTGGCCTGCGAGGCTTTGCGCCTGTGCCGGTGAACATCGCTCGACAAGGCCGCGAAAACCTGCTATCGGCCTGCGTCCTTAAACAGCAACGTGTTGCGTTTCGGCGTTACACGGCAACACACTTTCGCCAACGGCAAGAAACGGGTCCCCCAGTGCTGGTAGATGTACGCGACAACAATGTCGACCAGGCGCTTCGCGCGCTGAAGAAGAAGATGCAGCGCGAAGGAATTTTTCGCGAGATGAAGATGCGCGGCTTCTTCGAGAAGCCTTCGGAAAAGCGCGCCCGCGAGAAGGGCGAGGCCGTTCGCCGCGCTCGCAAGCTGGCCCGCAAGCAGGCCCAGCGCGAAGGTCTCGTGCCCGGCGGCCGCTCGCACTAGGCGTCTTGGCCGGGTGCAACGCGCTCCCGTATCTGCGTCCTTTCGGCAACGCTTGGCGCTTCATGACAATGGACACGTCCAATCGTGACGGCCGATCTTGACGCGCCGCGGTTTTGGTTCGCTTCATCCCTGGCGAAGGCGGCGACGGCTTTGGCCCGCGGCCTTTTCGTTTGCCGGCGGTTTGCATTGCAAGACCAATGACATGGCGAGGCGGCGAAGACCGATCTGTAATGGCGGCGGCGGCCTGTTGCGCCACGCGGCGGGACAGCTTCGCACCGGACAGCCGTATTAGGGTCGCAAGGCCCTTCGAGGCGAGACAGTGGCGGCCGTCTTTTCACGCGGCGCCGGATGCAACGCGCGACTTGCCGGTTCGGAGCCCAAGGCCCCGGATCGTTTGAACCAGACTTTTTGGGAGCACCCGATTTCGATGCCGCAGTTCCAGAGCCGTCTCGCGATGCGTCTTCACCGCCTCAAGTCAAGGACGCTCGCACCGGCGGCCTCGATCACGCGCGTCGCCGCAGGGCTCGCCTTCGCCGGCCTGCTGGCGGCCTGCCAGTCGGGCCCCGATGCGCCGCTCGTCCAGGCGATCTCGCTCGACAAGAACCAGGGCCTGGAACAGAATATCGCCTCGCTCACCCAGACCGTGAACGCCAATCCGCAGAGCCCGGAGGGCTACAACGTCCGTGGCACCGCCTATGGCCGCGCCGGCAACTACAAGGCCGCGATCCAGGATTTCTCGACTGCGATCCAGCTCGATCCGAACTTCTACCAGGCCTTTGCCAACCGGGCGCTGATCTGGCGGCAGACGAACCAGCCGCTGAAGGCCGTCGAGGACTACAATCGCGCCATCCAGATCAATCCGAACTACGACGCGGCCTATATCGGTCGCGGCAACGTCTACCGAGTCGCCGGCCGCAACCGCGATGCGCTGGCCGACTTCCAGAAGGCGGTCAACCTCAACACGACCGATCCGCGTGCCTACCACAATCGCGGACTGCTCTATCAGCTCGACGGCCAGCACAAGCAGGCGATCGAGGATTTCTCGACCGCGATCTCGCTCGATGCCCGCGCACCCGAGCCCTATTCCGGCCGCGGCGTTTCCTATCTGGCGCTCGGCGATGAGGAAAACGCCTTCACCGACTTCAACACGGCGCTGCGCCTCGACAATTCCAAGGCCGAATACTGGACCAACCAGGGCCTCGTCTACGAACGCCGCAACGAGCGCGGCAAGGCCGCCCAGTCCTATTCCCGTGCCGCCCAGCTCGACCCGAACTACCGGCCGGCCAAGGACGGCCTGTCTCGCACCCGCGGTTCGGTCTGATCCTTTCGACGGCCCCGGCTGTCCCGCGCGGCGCTTTTACCCGCCGCCCGGGACAGCCGTTTCGAACGGCGACTGCTTCAGTCCTTAACATTTCGTCACGGAACGCAATGCGGGCCCAACGGGTTGGTGCGGCGACGTGGACACCGTATCAAGGACTGACAGACATGACTCACATTCTTTCCAAACTCGCCCTCGCGGCCGCTTTCGCCGCTGCGCCCTTCGCCGTTTCGAGCGCTTCGGCTGCCGATATCGGCCTGCTGGGCTGCCACAGCGACGGCTCCACCGGCTACATCATCGGCTCGACTGATAAGCTGGTCTGCCAGTTCACGCCCGCCGGTGACGGGGTGCGTGAGCTTTATGCCGGCACGCTCGACAAGTTCGGGCTCGACGTCGGCGTAACGGGCCGCACCACGATGCAGTGGGCCGTGGTTTCGGCCGGCACCAGCCCGTATCAGCCGAACAGCCTTTCGGGCACCTACGCCGGAGCATCGGCCAACGCCTCGGCTGTCGTCGGTGGCGGCGCCAACGTGCTCGTCGGCGGTGGCGACGGCGGCCTGACCCTGCAGCCTGTCAGCATCCAGGAGCAGGAAGGCATCAACGCCGCGCTCGGCGTTGCCAAGCTCACGCTGGTCGCCGGCGATCCGGTCGTGACCGGCCAGGAGCAGGCTCCGGTCGCCGTGGAGCAGGTCGCGCCGGGCACCGTCGTTCCGAAGTAAGCCAGGCGCTCGTTCAACAGAAAAAGGCCCGGCGGGTTCTCCCGACCGGGCCTTTTTCATGGAATTTGAAACCCATCCGGCGAGCGGCGGGCGACAACGCGCGTTTGCCCTCAGGCCTGCAATGCCTTGACGATCTCCTCGACCATCTTCTTGGCGTCGGAGAACAGCATCATCGTGTTGTCCTTGTAGAACAAGGTGTTGTCGATGCCGGCGTAGCCCGAGCCGAGCGAGCGCTTGATAAACAGGCAGGTCTGAGCCTGATCGACATTGAGGATCGGCATGCCGTAGATCGGCGACGCCTTGTCGTCGCGCGCCGCCGGGTTGGTGACGTCGTTGGCGCCGATGACGAAGGCGACGTCGGTCTGGCTGAACTCCGAATTGATGTCGTCGAGCTCGAAGACGTCGTCATAGGGCACGTTCGCCTCGGCGAGCAGCACGTTCATATGCCCCGGCATGCGGCCCGCCACCGGATGGATGGCGTATTTCACCTCGACGCCCTCTTCCTTCAGCGTATCGGCCATTTCGCGAAGCGCATGCTGGGCCTGCGCGACGGCCATGCCGTAGCCCGGCACGATGATCACCCGCCCGGCGTTCTTCATCAGATAGGCCGCGTCCTCGGCCGAGCCCTGCTTGACCGTGCGGTCGCCGAGATCGTCGCCGCCGGCTGGCCCTGCGCTTTCACCACCGAAGCCGCCGAGGATCACCGAGATGAAGGACCGGTTCATGCCCTTGCACATGATGTAGGAAAGGATCGCGCCCGACGAGCCGACCAGCGCGCCGGTGATGATCAATGCGAGATTCTGCAGCGTGAAACCGATGCCGGCCGCCGCCCAACCCGAATAGGAGTTGAGCATCGACACGACGACCGGCATGTCGGCGCCGCCGATCGGCACGATCAGAAGACCGCCGAGTGCCAGCGCGACGAGCACGATCAGCCAGAAGGTGACGTGGCTCCCGGTGATCGCGAAGCCGATGATCAGGATGACCAGGAAGATGCCGAGGAAGATGTTGATGAGATGCCGCATCGGCAGCATGATTGGCTTGCCGCTCATGCGCCCGTCGAGCTTCAGGAAGGCGATGATCGAACCCGTGAAGGTGATCGCGCCGATGGCGACGCCGATCGACATCTCGACCAGCGCCTGCGGGTGGATCGCGCCGACCGTGCCGATGCCGATCGCTTCCGGCGCATTGAGCGCGGCGGCCGCGACCATGACAGCGGCAAGGCCCACCAGCGAGTGGAAGGCCGCGACGAGCTGCGGCATCGCCGTCATGGCAATACGTTTGGCGATCACAGCGCCAGCCGTGCCGCCGATGGCGATGCCGAGCACGATGAGCAGGAAGCCGCCGAAGGTCGGACTGGCCAGGAGCAGCGTCGTCAGGATGGCAATGGCCATGCCGACCATGCCGTAGATGTTGCCCTGGCGCGAGGTGGTGGGATGCGACAGGCCGCGCAGCGCCAGAATGAACAGCACCCCGGAGACGAGATAGAGGAAGGCGGCGAAGTTTTCGGACATCATCGCCTCACTTCTCCTTTTTCTTGTACATCGCCAGCATGCGCTGGGTGACGAGGAAGCCGCCGAAGATGTTCACCGAGGCGAGAATCAGCCCGATGAAGCCGAAGGTCGTCGCCGCGCCCGAAGCCGAGGCGCCGACCGCGAGCAGCGCGCCGACGATGATGACCGAGGAGATGGCGTTGGTGACGCTCATCAGCGGCGTGTGCAGCGCCGGCGTCACCGACCACACGACGTAATAGCCGACGAAGATCGCCAGGACGAAGATGGCGAGGTGGAAGACGAACGGGTCGACGCCGGTCACCGCATGGCCGACCGCGCCGGCCGTCTGCGAAGCCGCCTCGCCCATCATTCGTTCGACACCTTCGCCGGCCTGGCGGATCGAGGCGCCGGCGTCGTCGAGATGCTGAAGGGTCGCTTTCGCGGTCTCGTTTTCCATCACGCCTCTCCGCTCTTCTTCTTCGTGGCCGTCGGCTTGCCGGCCTTGTTCTTCGCGGCCGTCGGCTTGCCGGTCCTGGCCGCTGCGGGCGCTTTGTCTGCCTTGACCGCCGCCGGTGTCTCAACAGCTTTGGCCGCCTCCGGCTTCTTGCCGTCGGGCTTGGCGTCCTGCACGTTCGGCTTTTCGCCGCCGGACTTTTCGGTAAGCGTCACGACGGTCTTCACGGCCGGCTCGTCCGCAGGCTTCCCGGTCTCGCCGGCAAAATTCGGATGCACCACCTGGCCGTCACGGGTGAGCAGCGTCGCCTTCACCAGTTGGTCCTCGAAATCGATCTTGAGCGGCTTCTTGTCGCCTTCGGCGTCCTTGTCGATCATCGTTTCGAGGAAGGTCGACAGGTTCTTGGCGTAGAGCAGCGAGGCGCTGGCGGCGATGCGGCCCGGAACATTGTCGTAGCCGATGATTCTGGCGGGGCCGGACTGGACGATCTTGCCGGCCTCGGACCCTTCGACATTGCCGCCGCGCTCGACCGCGAGATCGACCAGGATGGAGCCGGGCTTCATCGATTCGACCATCGCCTTCGACACCAACTTCGGCGCCGGGCGGCCGGGGATCAGCGCCGTGGTGATGACGATGTCCTGCTTGGCGATGTGGGCGGCGACCAGCTCGGCCTGTTTCTCCTGGTAGTCCTTCGACATCTCCTTGGCGTAGCCGCCGGAGGTCTCGGCCGCCTTGAACTCCTCGTCCTCGACGGCGACGAATTTGCCGCCGAGCGATTCGACCTGTTCCTTGGAGGCCGGGCGCACGTCGGTCGCCGTGACGATCGCGCCGAGGCGTTTGGCCGTCGCGATGGCCTGCAGGCCGGCGACGCCGGCGCCCATGACGAAGACCCGCGCCGCCGGAACCGTGCCGGCCGCGGTCATCATCATCGGAAAAGCCCGGTCGAATTCATGGCAGGCGTCGATCACCGCCTGGTAGCCGGCGAGATTGGCCTGGCTCGACAACACGTCCATCGACTGGGCGCGAGTGATGCGCGGCATGAACTCCATGGCGAAAGCGAGGATCTTCGCCTCGGCCATCGCCTTGACGCCGGCCTCGTCGCCATAGGGGTCCATCGTCGCGATGACGACAGCACCGTCCTTGTAGGAAGACAACTCCGCCGGCGTCGGCCGGCGCACCTTCAGGACGATTTCGGCATCCCCGGCATCGGCTTCGCCGCCGATCTTCGCTCCGGCCGTCTCGAAGGCGGCATCGGTGATGCGCGACTTCTCGCCGGCACCGCTTTCGATCACCACGTCGATGCCGAAGCCTGTCAGCTTCTTCACCGTGTCCGGCGAGGCCGCGACACGCGACTCCTCGCCGACATGTTCCTTCGGGACGTAGAGCTTCAAGGCCTGGTGCCTCCTCATTCGGACTTATCGTTGCCGGCGTTTTCAAGCCGGTTCTGGCAGCGTGGTCCGACGACACTCGCCAACCGGTCTGGCCGCCGATCTCGGGCGGCCGTCGACGATGTCATGCTCGCTCCGAAGGCCCGGGCCGTCAGGCCAGGAAATAGGCGAGCGCCACGAGCACCACGAAGGACAGGATGCCGCCGATGAAGCCGCCGTTCATGATCAGGCCGACCATCATGCCGATGACGATCGCGAGCACGACGACGATGCCCCATTTGATCAGGAACAGAAACAGATCGTAGGTCTTCTCGTGCTCGGGATAGTCCATCTCGGCAGGATTGGAGGTGTCGTAGGTTTCGAGTTCGGCCACGCAAAGGCTCCCTGATCGTGACGGCCGGCTCGGGCCATCGCAAGAATGTGGCGCCCGTTATACGAAATGTCGCAGAACTGGCAATGGCGTGAGGAGATCGAGGCGGCGGCGCATGCTTCGACGGCCCTGCTCCGATCGAGAGACAGGCCAACGTTCATCGAGCCTTCGGCCCGAAGACACGGGCGGCCTGCGGCGGGGGCTTGCCGCAAGACGACGAAAGCGCTCAGCGCGCGCCGTCCTCCGGCACGATGACACCGGGCGTGGCGAGCCCCTCGCCATCGACGACAGCCGCCGCATCGCCGTAGGAAAAGCCGGCCCGCACCATCGCCGCCACGTCCCGGTCGCGTCGTTCGGCACGGTCACGCGACCGGTAGGGGCCGAGGCGCCGGCGCCGGGCATAGGCTCCCGCCGCCGTTCGATCGTCGCTTTCGTCGGCGGCGAGCGTCGCCTCGATCAGGTCGCGCTCGACGCCTTTTTCGGCAAGCCTGGCAGCCGCCATGCGCGCCGAGGTGCCGCGCCGGCGCAGGCTGGCGAGCCTGGCCTCGGCAAACACCTCGTCGTCGACGAGCTTCAGATCGACGAAGCGCTGGACCGTCGTGGCGATCGCCGCGTCGTGACCCTCCGCCGCCTCGCCACGTGCCCACGCCCGGCGTCTGACCTTGCGCTCGAGAACGCGGCCGAGATTGCCGCTCGACGTCGCATAGCGCTCGACATAATAGGCTGCCGCCCGGAACAGATAGTCCGGCGTGATCGGGGCCGGGATACGAGGCTCGATGCGTTTTTTGGCGCGGGCTTTTCGATCGCCGATCCCGCCGGACGTGTTGCCTGTCCCGGCGGGCGCGTCGGGCGACGGGTCGAACGGGTCTTTTGCGGACGGTCGGTCGGCGTCGTTTTCCATAACGTCCCTGATGCCCGCGACGGCGGCATTTGTGAAGGGCGTCCGCCATCATCGGGGGCGCAGATATGGAAACGGTCCGACGGCTCGCCCCGCATCCGATGCTCTTGCCATCAATCGGGATTTTCCGTAACGACCACAGGGCACCGTTCGCCCGGAAAGGCCGCGCCGAAACCGGCTGGCAGCCCCGCGTCACAAGCGCTTTCAGGACGAACGAGACAAGGGCACCACGAGGGGGAACCGGGCCGGATGTCGGCGCTTCTGTCACTTTCGCGCGGCATCGACCGCATCACGACCTTTTTCGGACGCGCCGTGTCCTGGCTCGTTCTCGTGGTGGTTCTCGTCTCGGCCGGCAACGCGATCATCCGCAAGACTTTCGATATGTCGTCGAACGCCTGGCTGGAGCTGCAATGGTATCTGTTCGGCGCGATCTTCATGCTGGCGGCGGCCTGGACGCTGCTTAAAAACGAGCACATCCGCGTCGACATCGTCTCCAACGCCCTGTCGAAGCGCACGCGCGACTGGATCGACTTCATCGGCCACCTCGTGGCGCTCCTGCCCTTCTGCGGCCTGATGATCTGGCTGCTCTGGCCCTATGTGTTCAACTCCTTCGAGCGCCAGGAATATTCGCCCAATGCCGGCGGCCTGTTGCTATGGCCGGCGAAATTCATGCTGCTGGCGGGCTTCATCCTGCTGATGGCGCAGGGCATCTCCGAGTTGATCAAGCGCGGCGCGGTGCTGTTCGCCGGGATGGAGGATACGACCCCGATGGCGGTCGGGCACGGCGAGGCGGCCGAATTGTCGGCGCTGGCCGAAGAGATCGAGCCATACGATCCCGAGCGCGTCGACCATGAACGGACCGCCGACGCCTCAGGCGGCAAGGGAGACGTGCGTTGATCGAATTCGTCGCCCACAACCTCGCGCCGATCATGTTCGGCTCGCTGGTGGTCTTCCTGCTGCTCGGCTACCCGGTCGCCTTTTCGCTGGCTTTCAACGGCCTTCTGTTCTTCTTCGTCGGCGTCGAATTGGCGCCGTTGTCGAACGACATCAACCTGTTCTACCCGCTGCTCGGGGCCCTGCCCGACCGCTTCTTCGGCGGCGTCATGTCGAACGACACGCTGCTGGCGATCCCGTTCTTCACCTTCATGGGGCTGATTCTCGAACGCTCCGGCATGGCCGAGGATCTGCTCGACACGATCGGCCAGCTCTTCGGCCCCTTGCGCGGCGGCCTCGCCTACGCCGTGATCTTCGTCGGCGCGCTGCTGGCCGCGACCACCGGCGTCGTGGCCGCCTCGGTCATCGCCATGGGCCTGATCTCGCTGCCGATCATGCTGCGCTACGGCTACGACCGGTCGCTCGCCTCCGGCGTCATCGTCGCCTCGGGCACGCTGGCGCAAATCATCCCGCCTTCGCTCGTCCTCATCGTGCTGGCCGACCAGCTCGGCCGCTCGGTCGGCGACATGTATTCGGGCGCCCTTGTCCCGGCGCTGGTGCTGACCGGCATGTATGTCGGCTACATCTTCATCATCACCATGCTCAAGCCGAACATCGCGCCGGCGCTGCCGCCGGAGGCCCGCACGCTCGGTCGCGGCGTCACTTCGCTGGCGGTCTCCCTGGCGATCGGCGTCGCCGTCGCCTACGGGGCAACCGTCTTCATGGAAGGCGAGATCGAACAGGGCGCCGGCATCTGGGGCGCGGCGATCGGCACCATCGTGCTCTACATGGCCGCGGTCCTCAACAAGGGCCTGAAGCTGCCGGTGATGTCCTACCTGACCCAGCAGGTCATCATCGTCCTGATCCCGCCGCTGGCGCTGATCTTTCTGGTGCTCGGCACGATCTTCCTCGGCATCGCGACACCGACCGAAGGCGGCGCAATGGGCGCTGTCGGCGCGCTCGTTCTCGCCTTCGGCAAGCGCAAGCTGAACCTGACGCTTTTGACCCAGGCGATGGAATCGACGACCAAGCTTTCCTGCTTCGTCCTGTTCATCCTGATCGGCGCCCGCGTCTTCTCCCTCACATTCTACGGCGTCAACGGCCACGTATGGGTCGAGGAGCTTTTGACTTCGGTACCCGGCGGCACGACCGGTTTCCTGATCGTCGTCAATCTGCTGGTCTTCTTCCTCGCTTTCTTCCTGGACTTCTTCGAGCTGGCCTTCATCATCGTGCCGCTGCTGGCGCCGGCGGCCGACAAGCTGGGCATCGACCTCATCTGGTTCGGCGTGCTGCTCGGCATCAACATGCAGACGAGCTTCATGCACCCACCCTTCGGCTTCGCGCTGTTCTATCTGCGCTCGGTCGCGGCCAAGGTGCCCTATCTCGACCGGCTCACCGGCAAGCGCATGGAGCCTGTGACCACGGGCCAGATCTACTGGGGCGCGGTGCCCTTCGTGTGCATCCAGATCGTCATGGTGGCCCTGACGATCTTCTTCCCGCAGATGGTCATGCGCTACAAGACGCCTGTCGCGGCCCCCTCGGACGTGCAGTTCCAGGTCCCGTCGCTCGGCGGCGAAGGCGGCATCCAGTTGCCGCCGCTGGGCGGCGGGCTGGGGGGCGGCCTCGGCGGTGGCGGCTCGTCGCCGGGCGGCTCCGGCGGCGCCGGACAGAACAACCCGCTCGGCCTGCCGCCCCTCGGCCTGCCGCAGCCGGGCGATGCCGGCGGAACGTCGGGCGGCGCGAGCCCTCGAGGCGCGGCACCGACCACCGGCAGAAACACTTCGCAGCCCGCTTTCGGCCTGCCGCCCATCGACATGAACTCGGCGTTCGGGGGTGGGAACGGCGGAAGCAGCGGAGGGAACGCGGCACCGGCTCCGGCAACGCCGCCCGCCACGAGCGGCGCAACGCCCCCGGCTGGCAGCGGTGCATCGGCTCCGGCCAACGATGCTCCGGCGATCGATCTGTCGCAACCGCCGTCGTTCAACTGACCAACCGAGCGTCGCCAAGCAAAGGCTTGATCGAAAGCTTCAAAAGCAAGCGCGCCGCGCGAAGCGACGGTCGTCATCCCGGTCTTGAACTAGGATCATTCCTCCGCGCAAAGGCGGCCGGTTCCGTCCAGATCCGCGCCCGATCTGAACGCTATCGGGCCACGACGACGATTAGGAACGGCGGCTGCGTCAAGCCCAGGATGACGACGTGAGGATGAGGCCGGCCGGTTCTGCGGCGCGGCTTCGGACATCGTTGAACGACTTGCGTGAAAGACGCAGCGTCAAGAAACGGTCGTCATCGGGCGCATTCAAGCCTGGGCTTTACGCCGCCCGTGCCAGTTCCTGCGCCAGTTCGCGCGTGACCGGCGCCGTGCGGGCTTCCGCTCTGCGACCCAGCAGGCCGATTTCATAGGCAAGGCTGGCGGCTTCGGCGCGAGCACGGTCGAGGCCGGGCGCCATCTCGTCTTCGAGGGTAAAGATCGTGCCGCCCAGGAGGAACGGCGCCTCGTAGGCCGCGCGCTGGACGAGACCGATGTCGAGGCGGCGTGTCTTGCTGGTTTCGATCAACGTCTCGATGGCCCGCGCGATGCGGCTCGGGATCGCGGTGACGGCGCTCGCCACGAAGCAGCGGTCGCGCCCGCGGCGGCCGAGGCCCTCGTCCTGAGCCAATATCTGGTCGGTCGCGAGGGCCGAACAGGCCGACAGCGGCGAAAATCGCACCGGGACCAGCGCTCGGTCGGCAAGCATCGCGCCGGCCCGGATCATCGCTTCCTCGTCGCCCGCGTCGATGATGGCGATATCGCCGCGACGACGGGCGGCACGCACAAGACGCTCGATCGTGCCGAGATCGCGTGCCCTCTCCACCGTGATCCGCGCAGGCGTCGGCCCCTTGTTCGCCCAGTCGGCGAGATCGCCGTCGCGGGCCGCATCGATCACGACGACCGGAATGTCGGCGGCGGCACCGACCGCCGCAAGGGTCAGTGCGAGGGTCGAGGTGCCGGAGGTCTTGAGCGTGCCGATGGAAAGGACAGGTGTCATGGGACTGCCTCGTAAAGCCGCAAACGCCCGGACATCGTCGTCCAGCGCCCTTGCGCGAAGTTGCATGTGACGGGTTGGGGGCCTGCCGCCGCACCGCTCGGCCGTCCCGGCGTCGGGAAGGCCGCGCCGCAAGCGCGCCAAACCCCCGTGAACATCCCCGCGGGGATCGCCGTTCGGTCGAGCGCAGAATCGTGCCGACATGGTTAACGAATGGTTAACGCCGCTCGACTCCGCCAAGCACGCGACAAGGATTGATGCGCAGGCGCCACGCATGACGTCGGGGCCAAAGGACGCGGCGCCGAAACGATGTTCGAGGAAATCGGATCGCAGCGGGAAAACCGTTCACGTCAGCGGCGCCGGAACGCAAGAAGGCCCGGAGCGTGCCAAGCGCTCCGGGCCTCTTCTCTTGATTGCGACAAAAGATGCCGGCTCGGTTGCGGAGAACGATGCCGGGTGGGCCGATCCCCCCTTCCGATCGACCCGGCCGTATGGCCTTCGAAGGCCGGCTCAGCCCTTTTTCAGCCCTGTGGCTGGAGGGCACCTTCGCGCTGCTTGATCATCATGAAGGTGTCGAAGGTGTATTCGGCCACCTGATCCCACAGATACGTCTCGTTCCTAAACGCCACCATCGAGTCGTAGATCTTCTTGAAGGCGGCGTTCTCGGCGTTGATTTCCTTGTAGACTTCCTGGGTCGCGTCGAAGCTGGCGTTCATGATGTCCTGGCTGAAGGGCCGCAGCTTGGCGCCCTGCTGGACGAGGGTCTTCAGTGCCGTCGGGTTCTTGAAGTCGTACTCGGCCATCATCTCGCCATTGCTGGCGCGGGCGGCGGTGGCAAGCAGGCTCTTGTAGCTGTCCGGCAGCTTCTGGAACGCATCGTTGTTGGAGAAGAAGCACAAGGTGAGCGACCCTTCCCACCAGCCCGGATAATAGTAGAACGGTGCGACCTTCACGAAGCCGAGCTTCTCGTCGTCATAGGGTCCGATCCACTCGGCTGCGTCGATGACGCCCTTTTCCAGCGAGGGATAGATGTCGCCGCCGGCGATCTGCTGCGGCACCACGCCGAGCTTCTGCATCGCCCGGCCGGCAAGGCCCGCGATGCGCATCTTCAGGCCCTTCAGATCGTCGAGCGTGTTGATTTCCTTGCGGAACCAGCCGCCCATCTGGGTGCCGGTGTTGCCGCCCGGCATGTATTGCAGGCCCTTGGTGTTGAAGAACTCGTTCAGGAGGTCGACGCCGCCGCCGTAATAGAGCCAGGCGTTCATGCCGCGGGCGTTCAGAGCGAAGGGAACGGTCGCGCCCAGAGCGTAGGTCGGGTCCTTGCCGACGTAATAATAGGACGCGGTGTGGCACATCTGGACGGTGCCGTCGGTAACGGCGTCGGCCGCCTGCAGGCCCGGCACGATCTCGCCGGCGGCAAAGACCTGGATGTCGAAATTGCCGTCGGTCGCCTCGCGCACGTATTTCGCAAGGTCTTCCGCGCCGCCATAGATCGTGTCGAGCGATTTGGGAAAGGACGAGGTGCAGCGCCACTGCACCTTGGGCATCGACTGCGCGATGGCCGGAGCTGCCAGGGCCGAACTGCCGGCCACGCCGAGCGCGCCGATGGTGGAATTCTTGATGAACTTACGACGATCCATGCTGGATGGTTCCTCCCTGGGTGCCGCTTGAGGGGCCCGCGACGATTGGCATAGGCGAACGGCGCCGCACGAAGCGGCGCCGCAATCGAGCAGACGGCGTCAGAGCTTGTTGTCGCGCTGCTGCACCATCATGAAGGTGTCGAAGGTGTATTCAGACAACTGATCCCAGAGATAGGCCTCCTTCTTGAAGGCGTTCTGGCTGTCGAGCAGCGTCTTGAAGTCGTCGTTCTGACCGGCGATTTCGGTGCTGAGCTCCTGCCAGGCCTTGAAGCTCGCATTCATGATGTCGGTGCTGAACGGGCGAAGCTGCGCGCCCTTTTCGAGCAAGGTCTTCAGCGCGGCCGGATTGCGGTAGTCGTAGGAGGCGAGCATCGAGCAGTTGATCGCCTGGCAGGCCGAGGTGAGCATCGCCTGGTAGGGCTTGGGCAGGCCCTCCCACTTGTCCTTGTTGAACATCATGTGGAGCGCGGCGCCGCCCTCCCACCAGGCCGGGTAGTAGTAGTATTTGGCAACCTGGTAGAAGCCGAGGCGCAGATCGTCATAGGGACCGACGAACTCGACCGCGTCGAGCGTCCCGCGCTCCAGCGCCGGATAGATGTCGGCGGCCGGGATCTGCTGCGGCACGACGCCGAGCTTCTCGACGACGCGGCCACCAATGCCCGCGATCCGCAGCTTCAGACCCTTCATGTCGTCGAGCGTGTTGATTTCCTTGCGGTACCAGCCGCCCATCTGGGCGCCGGTGTTGCCGGCCGGCAGGGCGTAGACGCCGTTCTTGGCGTAGAACGTGTTGAGGAGCTCGGTGCCGCCGCCCTCGTAGAACCAGGCGTTCTGCTGGCGGGCGTTCATGCCGAAGGGCACCGCCGTGCCAAGCGCGAAGGCCGGGTTCTTGCCGACGTAATAGTAGGACGCAGTGTGGCCCATCTCGACGGTGCCGTTCTGCACCGCGTCGAGAACCTGGCCGCCCGGCACGATCTCGCCGGCCGCCAGCGTCTGGATCTCGAACTGGCCGTCGCTCGCCTCCTTGACGTAGCGCGCAAGCAGCTCGGAAGCGCCGTAGATCGTGTCGACGGATTTCGGGAAGGAGGACGGGCAGCGCCACTGCACCTTCGGCATCGACTGGGCGATGGCGGGCGCGGCGAGCGTCGATGCGCCGAGGCCGACGGCGCCGGCTCCCAGTGCGGTCCTTGCAGCCCCGCCGATGAATTTGCGTCTGTCCATAACGTCCTCCCGAACATGGTTTTTGCCGCGGTTGAAATCCGCGACCTATGGCGTGCGATCCTAAGCATCGCCTTTCGAAAGGCAAGCGTCCCGGAACGGGTTCCAACCGGTTTGGCACCGGCTTTGGTGAACGGGCGTCGTCACCGTCCGAACTGGAATGCGGCAAAGCGATCGAGGGCCGTTTCGATGCCGGCATCGTACTCGTCGGGGTTGCTGTCGCCGATCCAACTCCACTTGCGGATGTCGAGACGCTGCGCGGCGCGGTCGGCCTTGATGTCGAGCAAGGCAACGATGCGGTCGCCGACGAGCACGGGCAGCGCGAAATAGCCGAAGACGCGCTTTGCCTTCGGCACATACGCCTCGAACAGATGGTCGTAGCCGAAGAACAGCGACAGCCGCTTGCGCTGGATGATCAACGGATCGAAGGGCGACAGGATGTGGACGAGCTCAGGATCGGGACGATTACCGTCTCGGGCCTCCTCCAGCGCCGCCCGAGCCACCCAGTGCTCGACCTTTTCCGCCCCCTCGATCGCGACCGGCACCAGCCGGCGCTGGCGCACCTCCGTTGCGATCAGCTCGGCGATCGCCGGCTTGGTCGCGGCCGACAGATGGCAGATCGAATCGAGGCTGACGATGCCCTGGCTGCGCACCGCCCGTTCGAGCGTATAGGCCAGCACCTGCTTCTCGCTTGCCGGCCTCGGCCGCGATTGCCAACCGAAATGCCGCTCGACCAGCTCGTAGGTCTTCAGCATGCCCTGCCGCTCGGCGATGGTCAGGCGCCCCTCGTAAAACGCCTTCTGCAGCGCCTTCTTCGACGGCTTGCGGCTCGCCCAGGCGTGGTTCTTCTCGACCAGGACATCGTCGTCGATGTCGCGGATCGAGATCGGCCCGTCCTTGCGGATGCGGGCCATCACCTTGGCGATGTCGCGCGTGGACACCGTGCCGAACCAGCTCGCCGGCTCGTCGCGATTGCGCTTCATCGCCGGCAGGAAATAGCGGATGTCCGTCGTCGGCACGAAGGAGAGCGCATGCGTCCAGTATTCGAAGACGGTTTTCTGAACGCTCTGGGCGCGGTGGAGGTCGTCGCGCCTGTAGCCGGGAATGCGCGTCCACAGGATGTGGTGGTGGCAACGCTCGATGACGGCGATCGTGTCGATCTGCACATAGCCGAGATGCTCGACCGCCGCCGTGACCGCCGCGACGCGGTCTTCCGGCGAGGCATCTCCACTTTCTGCGCCAAAAGGGTGTTCGACATCGAGCCGCTGCGCCCGCAGCCAGATGCGTCGGGCGAGAGCCTTATCGATCGGCACGGGACGGCGGAGCGGACGCGGCATGGCGAAGGTGGTTGTGATGCGAAGGGTTGTGGGACGGAGGGATGGCGATCGTCGCAGCCTAACGGTCAAAGCCGATGCAGCGCCACCCGAAATGACGCGCCACGGACATCGCGGACGAACACGCGCCCGCTTCAGCCCTGCCCGCCCCTATTCTTGCGAGGGCGTCAGGTGCCGCAGAACGTCCGCGTCACCCGCTCCTCCGGTCGCGCCGGTTCTTCGTAACCCGCAAATTCCGGCCGATGCTCGTAAGGCGCGGCGATGGCGGCGAGCAGGCGCTCGAAAGGCGTGAAATCGTCGCGTTCGACTGCGGCGACGATCGCCTCTTCGACGCGGTGGTTGCGCGGAATGACCGCCGGGCTGATCCGACGCATTGCCGCCGCGCGCTCCGTTGTCTCGCCGCCCGCCTCGGCGAGGCGCTTCCGCCAGCGGATCGCCCAATGGTCGAAGCTTGCTGGATCGTCGAACAAAGCCGCGACGCTCGCGTCGGCGCCCGCATCCTCGGCGGCATAGGCCAGCCGGCGAAACGTCAGGGTAAAGTCGGCGTGGCCGGTCGCCATGCGTTGCAGAAGATCCTGCGCGAGGTCCGCGTCCCCGTCGCGCGCTTCGCCGATGCCCATCTTGGCGATCAGGCCGGCCCGATGCGAGGCGTTGAACAGATCGGCGAAGCGGTCGAGCGAGCTTGTCGCGATCTCGACGGCCTGGTCGCTGTCGTCGGCGAGCAGCGGCAACAAGCATTCGGCGAGCCGCGTCAGGTTCCACAGGGCGATGGCCGGCTGATTGCCATAGGCATAGCGCCCGCCCCGATCGATCGCGCTGAACACCGTCTTCGGATCGTAGGCCTCCATGAAGGCGCAGGGACCGTAATCGATGGTCTCGCCGCTGATCGACATGTTGTCGGTGTTCATCACGCCATGGATGAAGCCGAGATGCATCCATGGCGCGACCAGCGCCGCCTGGCGCTCGACGACGCCGTCGAGCAGCGCACGATAGGGCGCGTCGCTCCTGGCGATCTCGGGGTAGTGCCGGGCGATGGCATGATCGGCGAGCGCCTTGACGGCCGCCTGATCGTCGCGGGCGGCAAAGAACTGGAAGGTGCCGATACGAATGTGGCTCGACGCCACCCGCGTCAGGACGCCGCCGGGCAGCAGCGTCTCGCGAAAAATCATGTCGCCCGTCGTCACCGCCGCCAGCGCCCGTGTCGTCGGCACGCCGAGCGCCGCCATCGCCTCGGAGACGACGTATTCGCGCAGAACCGGCCCGAGCGCGGCACGCCCGTCGCCGCTGCGCGAAAACGGCGTCGGGCCGGAGCCTTTCAGTTGGAGGTCGCGGCGCTTTCCCTCCCGATCGACGATCTCGCCCAGAAGGATCGCCCGACCGTCGCCGAGCTGCGGCACGAAATTGCCGAACTGGTGGCCGGCATAGGCCATGGCGATCGGCTCGGCGCCCTCGGGAATGCGCTTGCCGGACAGGATCTCGATGCCCTCGGGCGATTTCAGCTCCTGTGGATCGAGCCGCAGGCTCCTGGCCAGCGCTTCGTTGAGGGCGATCAGCCGCGGCCCCGACACCGTCGTCGGCAGCACCTCGGCGAAGAAGTTCGCGGGCAGGCGCCTGTAGGAATTGTCGAAGGGAATTTGCGCGGTCATGGGCTCTCGTCGTCCTGGCGACCGTCGAAACGGGTGACTATCACGGCCGTCCGCATAAGCGAACTGCCCCTTCGATGTGGCGCCGCGTCCCGAGGGTGTAAAGCCCCGCCGCGCTTTTAACCCGGCTTGGGCCTGCCCTTTCGAGCCCTTTCGGGCGGGCAGCCGGCGAAGGCGGAGCGACCCGTCGCACCATGCCAAACACGGTGTTCCCCGCCCGGCAAATCCGTGCCATTCGACAAGCCGCACGCAGAGGCATATGTCGGCTGCCGACGCCGCCGGACATCCCCGATCGATCCGGCGACGATTTCGCCCTCGAACTGCCCCCGACCTCTGCCCCCGACCTCGCACTGCCCCAGGACGCGCGCGATGCCTCTGCCCAATGCCGAAAGCCCGATTCTCGTCGCCGTTCCGGCCGACGTCAAGGACTTCGAGAACTACCGCTGGCACGCCACGCCGGACACCTATCTGAAGGCGCTGACCCGCGTTTCGCACGCGATCCCGGTGATCGTGCCGGCGATGGCGAACGAGATCGACATCGGCGCCCTGCTCGACCGGGTCGACGGGCTGCTGATGACCGGCGCGGCCTCCAACGTCCACCCCGACCGCTACGGCGTCGCGCCGAGCGTCGCGCACGAGCCCTACGATCCCGAGCGCGACCGGCTGACGGAGAAACTGATCCGCGGCGCGGTGGACCGCGGCGTCCCACTGCTCTGCATCTGCCGCGGCCACCAGGAGCTCAACGTCGCCTTCGGTGGCACGCTGGCCACCGAAATCCAGCAGCTCGACGGGCGCATGGACCATCGCGCCGTGCCCCACAAGGAACAGCGCGAGCGCTTCGCGATCCGGCATCCCGTCGCGGTGTCGAGCGGCGGCAGCCTGTCGAAACTGGTCGGCGACGGCGAATTGCGCGTGAACTCGCTGCATCGCCAAGCGATCGACCGCCTGGCCGACGGCCTCGCCGTCGAGGCGACCGCGCCGGACGGCACCGTCGAGGCGGTTTCGGTCGAGGGCGCGAAGGCCTTCGCCCTCTCCGTCCAGTGGCATCCCGAATACTGGGCCGAAACCGACGAGGCGTCCGCTGCCATCTTCAAGGGTTTCGCCGCCGCCTGCCGGGCCTATGCGGCCTCGCGCCACGGCTGAGACAAGGACGCGCTTCACCGAGCGCTGAGGGCGGGCGCCGAGAGGGCATCGGTGCGTTCAAAGGAACCATGCGTCATGCGTTATCTCATCACCGGAACCGCCGGCTTCATCGGCTTCCACCTCGCCCGGCGACTGCTTGCCGAGGGCCACATCGTCGCCGGTTACGACGGCATGACCCGATATTACGACCCGCTCCTGAAGGAAGCGCGGCACGCGATCCTCCAGGATTTTCCGAACTTCACCGCGACCATCGCGATGCTGGAAGACGCCCCGCGCCTGCGCGCCGCGATGGAGGCGGCAAAGCCCGACATCGTGATCCACCTCGCCGCCCAGGCCGGCGTGCGCTACAGTCTGGAAAACCCGCAGGCCTACATCGATTCCAACATGCAGGGCGGCTGGAACGTCATCGACGCGTCCCGCCTCGTCGACGCCAGACATCTGCTGATCGCGTCGACATCGTCGGTCTACGGCGCCAACCGCACCGTGCCCTTCCGCGAGACCGACAAGGCCGACGAACCGCTGACCGTCTACGCCGCCTCCAAACGCGCGACCGAGCTGATGGCCCACAGCCAGAGCCATCTGTACAAGCTGCCGATCACCTGCTTCCGCTTCTTCACGGTCTACGGCCCGTGGGGCCGGCCCGACATGGCGCTGTTCAAGTTCGTCAGGGCGATGCTCGCCGGCGAGCCGATCGAGGTCTACGGCGAAGGCAGGATGAGCCGCGACTTCACCTATATCGACGACCTCGTCGAGGCGATCCTGCGGCTCGCCGCCGAGCCGCCGTCGGAGGCGAACCGCGTCGCCGACCGGGTCGACGAGACGGGCCAGCCTCGACAGATCGACACGCTCTCGCGCGAGGCGCCCTTCCGGGTGATCAACATCGGCGGCGGCCAGCCGGTCGAGCTCCTCGCCTTCATCGAGACGATCGAGGACATTCTGGGTCGCAAGGCCGAGCGGCGTCTGCTGCCCATGCAGGACGGCGACATGCAGCGCACCTTCGCGAGCCCCGATCTGCTGGTCGCGCTGACCGGCTACAAGCCGCAAACGGACCTTGCGACCGGCGTCAAGGCGTTCGTCGACTGGTACCGCTCGTCGAATGCGATGCGCGCGGGGTGATGCCAAAAGGGCTCGTCTCGAGAATCTACCGGCGGCTTTTTATCCCGGCGCCTCTGTGTTGCTCGCCCGCAGACGCTTGGCCCTCCAACAGTGGCCGGATTCGGGACAAGCCCGAGGATGACGCCGGCGAGATGATACGCTTCTTAGCAGCGGCAGGCCTGTCTTCGATCGAGTGTCGACATCAGGATCGCAACGCTGAAGGATCAGGCCAGACGCGCTTGCCCGTGGCCCAAGCCCAAAAGGGCCGTTCCTCACCCCCGAATGCGCCGCAAGAACACGGCCAGATCGTCGGTGACGAAGTCAATATGCTCGCCCGCCCGGCCCTCATGCTCCCACACGTCGCCCAGCGTCGCCTCGAAATTGCGGGGCACGACGAGGACGGTCGTCATCCCGAGCGATTTCGGGACAGTGAGATTGCGGGCCAGATCCTCGAACATGACGGCGTTCGGCGCGTCGATCCGGTGGAGGCCCATGAACTTGTCGTAGGTTTCCGAAGCCGGCTTCGGCACGAGGCCAGCGGCGACGATGTCGAAGATGTCCTCGAAATGGTCGAGGATGCCGAGTTGGCGCGCCGCGCGCTCGGCGTGGCCGCGGTCGCCATTGGTAAAGATGAAGCGCCGACCCGGAAGCGCCGCGATCTCCTCGCCGAGCGCGGGGTCGGGCTTCAGCCAGGAATAGTCGATGTCGTGGACGAATTGCAGGAAGCTGTCGGGATCGACGTCGTGCTCCTGCATCAGGCCGCGCAACGTCGTGCCGTAGCGGCGATAGAAATCCTTCTGCACTCCCCGCGCCTCCTCGGGCGGCAGCTTCAGGAAATCGGCGACGAAGGCCGTCATCTTCTGGTCGATCTGCGAAAACAGGTCGGTGTGACGCGGATAGAGCGTGTTGTCGAGATCGAAGACCCAGTCGCGGATATGGGCGAAGTCTTCCGGCCGCGCGTCGGCGGTCGTCTCGATGCTCGTTGCGGGGGTATCGGCGGAAGCGGACGCCGGGTTTCCGGCACTCGATCGGGTGGACGCGCTGGCGGTCATGGGGCTCCGGCGAATGCGGGCGGGCGGGCCCGAACAGATGAACGCCCTACGGTCATGCGTGATCGGCATTTCGGCGCGGCGCCGCTATCCGGCCACCGCGGACAGGCGTCATAGCACGAGCCCTGGCCGAACACGAAACGACGGCCGCGACCGAACCGCCTGGCGCGTGCCGCAATCGCATCGTCGGAGCAAACGCGCGCGCCCGCGATCATGCGGCCGGACCCGACGCCTTGGCTCAGGGCACGATCAGCGTGCCGGCGCCGTGCTCGGTCAGAAGCTCCAGCAGCACCGCATGCATCTTCTTGCCGTTGAGGATGACGACGCCCTCGACGCCTCGCTCGATCGCCTCGATGCAGGTCTCGACCTTCGGGATCATGCCGCCCGAAATGGTGCCGTCGCGGATCAAATTCTTCGCCTCGGCCACCGAAAGCTCCTTGATCAGATTGCCGTCCTTGTCGAGGACGCCCGGCACGTCGGTCAGGAAGAGCAGCCGCGAGGCCTCCAGCGCGCCGGCGATGGCGCCCGCGAAGGTGTCGGCGTTGATGTTGTAGGTCGCGCCGTCGCGGCCCGGCGCCACCGGCGCGATGACCGGGATCATCTCCGAACGGGCGAGCAAATCGAGCAGCGTGCGGTCGACCTCGACCGGTTCGCCGACATAGCCCAGATCGAGCACGCGCTCGATGTTGCTGTCGGCGTCGACGACGGTCTTCCTCGCCTTTTCGGCGAAAACCATGTTGCCGTCCTTGCCGCAAAGGCCGATGGCCCACTCCCCCTCGGCATTGATGAGCGCGACGATTTCCTTGTTGATCGAGCCGGCGAGGACCATCTCGACGATCTTCACTGTCGCCTCGTCGGTGACGCGCAGGCCGCCTTCGAAGCGCGATTCGATGCCCATCTGCGAGAGCATGCGACCGATCTGCGGCCCGCCGCCATGGACGACGATCGGATTGACGCCCGACTGCTTCAAGAGCGCGATGTCGCGGGCGAACGCCTGGCCGAGCGCCGCGTCGCCCATGGCGTGGCCGCCGTATTTCACCACGACCGTCTTGTTCTCATAGGCCTGCATGAAAGGCAGCGCCTCGGCCAGAAGCCGGGCCTGGGTCTCGCCATTGTCTGCCGGAACGCCTGCGGGGATGCCGGAAACAGTACCCGGTGCGGCGGTCGGGGGCGTCTGGCTCATCTGAAAGTCTCCGGCGCGATACGCAAGGGGCGCAAACCCTGTCGCGGCGGCTTCTAGCTTGAAATTGCGACGAGGCAAACGCATCCGTCCGACGAATGCGCGGTGATCTCGGCGCCAAGCGACGAACGGGGCCTTGCCGATGCCGCTCAGCCCCTGGCCATCGCCGCCTTCACCGCGTCGATGGCGGTGGTGTCGTCGATCGTCGCCGGCATGTCGAAATCGTCGCCGTCGGCGATCGCCTTCATGGTGCGCCGCAGGGTCTTGCCGGAACGCGTCTTCGGCAGCTTGTCGACGAAGAGCACCCGCTTGAAGGCGGCCACCGGGCCGATGGCTCGCGCACGATCGCCACGAGCTCGCGCTCGACCGCCGCCCGGTCGAGCCCTTCCGCATTCTTCAGGACGACGAAGCCGCAGGGGAGTTCGCCCTTCAATTCGTCGCGCATGCCGATGACGGCGCATTCGACGACGGAGGGGTGGCTTGCGACCGCCTCCTCCATCTCGCCAGTCGACAGGCGATGACCGGCGACGTTGATGACGTCGTCGGTGCGCCCCATCACGTAGAGATAACCGTCCTCGTCGAGGAAGCCGCCATCGGATGTGGCGTAGTAGCCCGGAAACTCGGTCAGATACCCCTCGCGAAAACGGTCTTCGGCGTTCCACAGCGTCGGAAGCGCGCCGGGCGGCAGCGGCAGGCGCAAAGCGATGGCGCCCATCTCGCCCGCCGGCACGGGCTTGCCGGCCTCGTCGAGAACGTCGAGCCGGTAACCCGGCATGATGACGCCCGGGCTTCCGCGCTTGACCTCCAGAAACCCCAGACCCTTCGGATTGGCGGCGATCGGCCAGCCGGTCTCGGTCTGCCACCAATGGTCGATCACCGGGCGCTGCAGCGCGTCCTCGGCCCAGATGATGGTTTCGGGATCGGCCCGCTCGCCGGCCAGGAACAGCGCCTCGAACTTCGACAGATCGTATTGCCCTGCGAGCTCGCCCTTCGGATCCTCCTTGCGGATGCCGCGGATCGCCGTCGGCGCGGTGAAGAACACCTTGACGCCATGGTCGGCGATCACCCGGAAATAGGCGCCCGCATCGGGAGTTCCGACCGGCTTGCCCTCGTAGAGCACGGTGGTACAGCCCTTCAGCAGCGGGCCGTAGACGATGTAGGAATGGCCGACGACCCAGCCGACGTCGGACGCGGCCCAGAAGACGTCGCCCTCGCTAACGCCGAAGATCGCCTCCATCGACCAGTGCAGCGCGACCATGTGGCCGCCATTGTCGCGAACGACGCCCTTCGGCTTGCCGGTGGTGCCGGAGGTGTAGAGGACGTAGAGCGGATCGGTCGCCTTCACGGGAACGCAGGGAATCTCGCGGCCCGCCTTGATCTCGGCATTCGCCTTGCGGCGCAGCACGTCCCAATCGTGGTCGCGGCCTGGAACGAGGTCGCAGGTCAGCTCCGGCCGTTGCAGGACGATCGTCGCCTGCGGCTTGTTGCGCGACAGCTCGATCGCCTTGTCGAGCAGCGGCTTGTACTCGACCTTGCGCGTCGGCTCGATGCCGCAGGAGGCGCTCAGGATCAGCTTTGGCGTGGCGTCGTCGATGCGGGTCGCGAGTTCCTTGGCTGCGAACCCGCCGAACACCACTGAATGCACGGCTCCGATGCGCGCGCAAGCAAGCATCGCGACGATCGTCTCGGGCACCATCGGCATGTAGATGATGACCCGGTCGCCCTTGACGATTCCGAGGTCGGCAAGGCTGGCGGCGAGCGCTTTCACGTCGGCGAACAGTGCGTCGAAAGAAATCGTCCGCGTGGTGCCGGTCACGGGCGAATCGTAAATCACCGCCGCCTGACCGCCGCGGCCGTCGGCGACATGGCGGTCGACGGCATTATAACATGTGTTGCATTCGGCATCCGGAAACCAGCGGCCATAGACCCCGGCTTCGCCATCGAACGCCTTTCGCGGTGCGAGCGACCAGTCGAGGTGACTGGCAGCTTCCAGCCAGAAGGCCTCTTCGTCCTTCGACCAGGCGCGATAGGTCTCGTGATAACAGCTCGTCACGGCATGTCCTCCCTCGTCGAGCGCCACGCATGTGTTCTTTTCGAACGCGAGAGCAACGCTTCGGTCCCTCAAATTCATACATTCGACGGGCCGAAGTGCCAGTGCGACCTTCGTGATGCCGGGCGAGACGAATTCGATCCGAAAAATGTTCGCACACGATCCTCCCTGATCACGCGCCAAGCGCCCTTATGCCGGGATCGAACCACTTTGGAAACGGGGAAGCTCGGTCAATTACGAGCGCCAGGGCCCGTGCCTTGGCCAGCGCGGTAAGAGGTCAGTCGCCGAGGCGGGAGCGGCCGGGACCGGCAAGCCCGGTCTCGCCCTTCTCGCTTTTGGCGGTGTTCTCGGCAAGGTCTTCGTCGGACTGTCGCGAGCCTTCACCCGGCTGCCCCTTGTCCGGCTCGTTGTCCTGGAACACCGCATCGAGGCGTTTTTCGTCGAACCTGGCCTCGCCGGACTTGGCGGCTTTACGGGTCTTGCCGCTCGCGGGATCAGTGTCGCGGGTCTGGAGCGTTTCGCGGGTTTCGTCGTCGCTGATGTGCTGCTTCGTGTCCCTGTTCTGCTGAGAGCGCATCATTTCGGGGTCGGTCGTGAGGTCGGGCATCGCAGCCTCCTTTCGAATGGGTTCTTGATTGCAACGAACCATGAGCCGATTGGGTCCGTCGCGCTGCGAACGGCGAGAGTGCAGGCGCTGCGCCAAATCGCCCTAGAGGCAACGGCCGTGACGACCCTTGGTTTGTCGGCTTTTCCCGTCTCGGCCCAATATCGTCGTGTCTCAAACTATGGAACCGGTGGCCCGTCGACCGACGAAACCGCCAAATAAAAAAACCGCCGACCTTCTCAGGTCGACGGCTCACTCAGGTCAACGGCTCATTAAAGCGGATCTTTTTGACCGAACCGCTTTCTTCATTGGCGCAATCGACTGCACTCGGGAAGAAAATTCCGCAGCTCTCGACGCCAAACCGCCAACGAGCAACCAGAGGGCTCAGTTGCCAATGCAGAGAATGGGCAAGATCGAGTCCTTCACCTTGGCGGTCGCGTTCGGCACGCTTTCGAGCGCTGTGTTCGCATCGGCGACTGTAAAGGTGACCTTGTTGGCATGAAGGAACTGAGTCACGGCGTCGGGGCGAATGGCGAAGTTGATCGACTGGGGAATGTCGCCCGTCGCGTCGGCCACGGCCACAGCGTTGAGCTTGGCGGTCACGACGCCAACGACGCGACCGGCGAGATCGACGAGCGGTCCGCCGGAGTTGCCCGGCTGCACCGGCGCCGAAATCTGCAGGTAACGTGGGTCGTTCATCAGGCCGAGGAGCGAGGAGACGTTGCCGCGGGTGACATTCAGCGAGTCGGCAAGGATCGAGCGCAGCGGATAGCCGAGCGCCAGAATGTCCTCGCCGAGCCTCGGCTTGCCGGCGGAAATCGCCAATGGCTTACCGAGAGCACCAGCCTGCTTGATGGACACTTTGACGAGCGCCAGATCGTGATCCGGGTCGAAGATGGTCTTCGTAGCGATGTTGCCGTCGCCGACGACGACGGACTTGCAGGCCTTGACGACGTGGGCGTTTGTCAGGAGCCAGCCGTCTTTCGAGACGACGAAACCGCTGCCGGCCATGTCGAAATCGTCGGCATACGGCACCGGTGACGGGGTCGCGCCACGAAGCTGGTTATCCGGCATCTCGAAACGATGCGGGTTTGCGGGGTCGGCATAGGCCATGGCGTAGCGCTGGTTCTCTTCACCGCCGCGCTTGCGGGCGAGTAGGGTCGAAAACGCCTTGGGATCGTTGGCGGCCACGAGCGGCGCATCCGGTTCGCCTGCGTAAGGATCGAAGAGATTCTGTGCGACGACGACATAGGGCAGGACGCGGTTTGCCTGATCGGCGGCGTAGGATACGGAGAAGCCGCGCAGATCGCCGCCGCGACCGTCGAACTTCATCGTATAGGGACGCCCGGCCTCAATGCCGTCAATGGTGAACCAGTCGCCACCGAACTGGGCGTTGGCGACGCTGCGATCGGCGGTCGGAGTGCTGAGAACCTGATAGAGACCCGAAAGCGTCTGGCCCGTGTCGGCGATGCGCACGGTCTCGATCTCGAGAGTATTATCGGCCGACCGCCAGAGGTGACCGACATCGGTCTTGCCCAAGTCGGAAACCAGTTTCGTCGGGATAGCGGCTGTCGCGCCAGTGTCCGTATCGGAACGAAGCGAAAGACCGAACCGTGTCTCGACCTCGTCGGAAACGGCGATCAGGCTCTTCAACATAGGCTCGGAGATCACACCGTCCGCGGTCATCCCGTGTCGCGCCTGAAAGTCGCGAACTGCGCGAAGGGTAACGGCGTTGACGTCACCGTCGAAGGCACCGACATAATCACCCGACCACGCCAGTCGAATCTGCAGGCCCTTGCGGAAATCGAGATCGGTCTGGGCGTTGTATGCGGTGGTCAGGTCCGTGGCGGAGGTGGATGACGCCGGTGCCGTTGCTGCCTGGGAAGAAACAATGCTTACGGAAGAGGATGCGGCAAAAACACTCTGACCCAACGGCATTGCCGTCAGACCCAGAACCATCAACATGACCGGCGCAAAGCGCGACATGATCATCCCCTCTAAAACCCGTTATGGTTAAAGAACGCGGCCATCGCCGATTCGATCCCGGCCGCTTTACTTTTTCTTAGTCGGCTCCAGGCCCTTCATCGATTGCAGTGTCCAAACGCTTGCGGGGCAAGACGCAAGACGCAAGTTGAATGAAGTTGCGAGCGCTCAGCCACCGAGCTTGACCTGCGGTCGCGACTGAACCGCGGGATCCCGCTCGGCCAGATCGGCGGTCGGGTCTTCGCCCAGTTCGACGGCTTCGATCCGTTCGCCGCGCCGGATCAGCTTTTCCGTCGAGGTCAGGATCTGGTCGATGTCGCGTCCGGTCTGGCCGAAATGCGTCTTCAACGCCGCGACGCGCGCGTCGAGCCGCACCAGATCCTCGCCGAGAAGCCGGACCTCCTTCTGGATGCGGCCGGCCTCGGCACGCATGCGCGCATCCTTCAGGATCGCCTGGACGACCTGAATCGAGAGAAGCAGGAGCGACGGCGACACGATCACCACCCGTGATCGATAAGCCTTCTGGACGATGTCCTCGAAGCGCTCATGCAGTTCGGCGAAAACCGCTTCGGAGGGAACGAACAGGAAGGCCGTGTCCTGAGTCTCGCCGGGGATCAGATATTTTTCCGCGATCGCCTTCACATGAACGTCCATGTCGCGGCGCAAACGACTGGCGGCGAAGGCCCGCGCGTCGTCCGTCTCGGCCTCGCGCAGCGCCGTGTAGGCCTCGAGCGGAAATTTCGCATCGATCGCCAGCGAAGGCGCGCCATTCGGCATCAGGATCAGGCAGTCCGGCCGCTTGCCGTTGGAAAGCGTCGCCTGGAAGGAATAGCTCGCCGCCGGCAGCGCGTCGGCGACGATCGCATGCATGCGCCCCTCCCCGAAGGCACCGCGGGACTGCTTGTTGGCGAGGATGTCCTGCAGCCGCACCACCTCGCCGGCAAGCCCCCGGATTTCGCCCTGCGCCCGATCGATGACCGCCAGCCGCTCCGATAATTGCGAGAGTGAGGCGTTAGTCAGGGTCGTCGTGTCGCGGATCGACTGGCCGACGCGGGTCGACAGGCCGTCGAAACGCTCGGCGATCGTCCGGGTGAGATCGGCCTGCCGGGCGCCGAAGATTTCGGCCATGGTCTGCATGCGGCCGGTGATCTCGGCCTGGGATTTTAGGACGGCGTCGATCTGGTCGGCGGCCCGGCCCTCTTCGTCCTCGCGCCTGAGATCGAAATCCTCCAAGAGACGCCGGACCTGCGATCGCGAACGCAGCCACGCGACCAGAACGATCGCCAGCAGCGCGAGAAGGCCGAGCGTTCCCAGCGAAATCATGAGATCGCCCGGCAGGGCGATCGGCGCGGAGAGGGTCTCGGCGAGTCGGGTGGCGTCCATGGCGCTTGCAATTCCGTTGCGGCGGCAGGCCGGCCTGTCTTGCGCACCGGCCGGCATGGCTAGAATTTACTCACGACAACTAGATCAAAACAAGAACATTTATGCAAGAGACAATCGACGGAAACGAGAAGCCAGGCGAGAAGCCAGGTGAGAAGATTGACCGGTCCCGCGCCAGCGATTACCTGACCGCAATGACGATCAAACCCCTCATCATCCTGCCGGACCCGGTCCTGCGGCAGACGTCGAAGCCGATCGAGACGGTGGACGAGCACGTCCAGCGCCTCGCCGACGACCTGCTGGAGACGATGTACGACGCGCCGGGCATTGGCCTCGCCGCCATCCAGGTCGGCGAGCCGCTGCAGATGCTGGTCATCGACGTCGCCAAGGAGGACGAGGAGAAGACGCCGCGCGTCTTCCTCAACCCGGAGGTGCTCAGCCATTCCGACGAGCGCAACGTCTACGAGGAGGGCTGCCTTTCGATCCCGGATTATTATGCCGAAGTGGAGCGCCCGGCCACGGTGACGTGGTGCTATCTCGGGCTCGACGGCAAGCTGCACGAGGAGACGGCCGACGGCATTCTCGCGACCTGCCTGCAGCACGAGATCGACCATCTGAACGGCATTCTCTTCATCGATCACATCTCGAAACTGAAGAGGAACATGGTCGTGAAGAAATTCACCAAGATGGCCAGGCAGGCGCGCGCCTGAGACGGGAGCGGCAACCCAACGGATGGCAAGGATGAGCCTGCGCCTCGTCTTCATGGGCACGCCCGCCTTTTCGGTGCCGACGCTGTCGGCGCTGCACGAGGCCGGCCACGACATTGCCTGTGTCTATACCCAGCCGCCCCGCAAGGCCGGTCGCCGCGGCCTGACGCTGACGCCGTCGCCCGTGCAGGCGGAAGCCGAGCGGCTTGGGCTCAAGGTCCTGACGCCGCCGAACTTCAAGGACGAGGCCGACCGCGCGGCGCTGGCCGCCCTTGCGCCGGACGTCGCAGTCGTCGTCGCCTATGGGCTGCTTCTGCCGCAACCGGTCCTCGATATCCCGGTTCATGGCTGCCTCAACGGCCACGGCTCGCTCCTGCCGCGCTGGCGCGGCGCGGCGCCCATCCAGCGGGCGATCGAGGCGGGCGATGCGGCGACCGGCATGATGGTGATGCGCATGGAGGCCGGGCTCGACACCGGTCCGGTGGCGCTCACCGCCGAGACCCCGATTCGCCCGACCGACACGGCAAGCGACCTACACGACAGGCTGGCGGCGCTATCGGCGCGACTGATGGTCGAGGCGATCGACCGGCTGGAAGCCGGGACGCTGCGCTTTGAGAGCCAGGATTCCATTGCCGCGCGCACCGGGCGTGCGCCGGTCTATGCCAGGAAGATCGACAAGGCCGAGGCGGCCATCGATTTTTCTCAAGAGGCCCGCGTCGTCGCGGCGAAGATCAACGCCTTCTCGCCCTTCCCCGGCGCCTGGACGATGGTGCCCTTCGCGGCCGAGCCGGAGCGGGTGAAATTCCTGCGCGCCAAGGCGGTCGAGGGCTCGGGCGAACCGGGTGTGACGATCGACGATTCGCTGACGATCGCCTGCGGGTCCGATGGCAGCTCGGGCGCCGTGCGAATCTTCGAACTGCAGCGCGCCGGCGGCAAGCCGATGGGCACGGGCGAGCTCCTGCGCGGCACCCCGCTGCCTCCTGGAACCTTGATCGGAACGCGGATCGGCGGCGCCTGATGCCGCGATACAAGCTCACCATCGAATATGACGGCACACCCTATTGCGGCTGGCAGCGGCAGGCCGACCAGCCGTCGGTGCAGGAGGCGATCGAGACGGCGATCCTCAAGTTTTCCGGCGAGGCCGCGTCGCTTTTCGGTGCCGGGCGCACCGACACCGGCGTTCATGCGACGGGCCAAGTGGCGCATCTCGATCTTTCCCGTGACTGGCCGGCCGACGTCATCCGGGACGCGCTGAACGCCCATTTGCGCGACGAGGCCGTCTCGATCCTTGACGTCGAAACAGCGCCCGACGATTTCGACGCGCGGTTTTCGGCCCGCAAGCGGCACTATCTCTATCGCATCTTCAACCGCCGTCCGCCGCCGGCGCTGCTGACCGGTCAGGTCTGGTGGGTGTCGAAGCCGCTCGACGCAGCAGCGATGCACGAGGCGGCCCAGCGCCTCGTCGGCACCCACGACTTCAACACCTTCCGTTCGGCGCATTGCCAGGCGAAGAACCCGATCCGGACGCTGGAAATTCTCGATGTGACGAAGGCTGCGGGCGACGAGATCCATATCCACGCCATGGCACAGTCCTTCCTGCACAACCAGATCCGCTCCTTCGCGGGCACGCTGAAGCTGGTCGGAGAAGGCCGCTGGAAGGCCGACGACGTGACGGCGGCGCTCGAAGCTCGCGACCGCAAGCGCTGCGGCCCGGTCGCACCGCCGGACGGGCTGTATCTCGCGAAGATCGAATATGGCGATGCGCCGAAGCGGACGCTGCCGCCCTACCCGGCCCGCAACGCCGACGACGACGCCGACGCCGAATAGGCGCCATCACCCGACCTTCGTTCACATCAGCCTGACGCCGGTGACGTCCATGACCGCGCCGTAACTGACCAGCGAGGCGACGATCATCAAAACGGTGATGGCCGCCGCGCCCGCCATATCCTTGCCCGTCGCAAAGAAGATCAGCCGCACGGTGAGCGCGATCGAGGCAATGGTGACGAGGAGGCCGATCAGCGCCATCGCGCCCCCCGGCCCGAAGGCGAGGATCAACAGCCAATAGGGGGCGAAGACCCAGGAGAGCAGCGCCCCGCCCCAATTCGTCGCAACGACCACCGGCACGACCTTCCTGGCGTAGCCGACCCGGCGTGCGATAAGGATGAGCACGAAGATCGGCAGCATCCAGGCCAGAAGATCGGCGAAGACGTGGGCTCCGTAGATCGTCAGTGCGCCCGCGTCGTCGACCGGATCCTGCCGCTCGACGCCTTCGAATTCGATCCAGGAGAGCGCCATTGGCGGCAGCGCGACGAGAATCGCCGAAAAGGACTGCCAGAAGCCATCGGCCGAAAGATTCAGCCGGCGCAGGCCCTCGCCGCGCCCGGACATCAGCATGGCGGCGCCGGAGAAATAATTGAGGATCATCTCGAAGGACGGCAAGAGATCAGGCGTGGGCGGCAAACCAGCGGGCGATGAAGGCTTCATAGATCCTCGTCAAATCCTGGAGGTCAAAAAGCGGCACCCGCTCATTGGCCATGTGCATGGTCTTCCCGACAAGTCCGAATTCCACAACCGGGCAATAGTCCTTGATGAAACGTGCGTCGGACGTGCCGCCGGAGGTCGAGAGTTCCGGGGTTTGGCCGGTCACGTCACAGACCGCGGCGATCAGAGCCTGCGTCAATGGGTCGTCGCGTGTCGAGAAGGCTTCGGCCGGCCGCTCGCGCCAGACGATCTCGACCATCGCCGCCTCGCGCCCCTCGCGAAATCGCCCGGAGCTTGCCGCGCCCTCGATGCGGCGGGTGAGTTCGGCCTTCAGGCTGTCCGGCGTCCACAGGTCGCAGAAGCGGACGTTGCAGAAGAGCCTGGCCCGCATCGCAATGACGTTAACGGACGGATTGCCGGTGTCGATCGAGGTGATCTCGAGGTTGGAGGCCGGAAACCGGTCGGTGCCCTCATCGAGCGGCTTGGCCATCAGCGCCTCGGCGATGGCGGTGATCGTGCGCAGCGGATTGTCGGCGAGATGCGGATAGGCGACGTGACCCTGGACGCCGGTGACGCGGATTTCGGCCGAGAGCGAGCCACGGCGGCCGATCTTCATCATGTCGCCCAGCCGGTTGGAATTGGTCGGCTCGCCGACGACGCAGGCGTCGAAGCGTTCGCCCCGGTCCTTGGCCCATTCGAGCAGTTTCGCCGTGCCGTTGACGGCCGGGCCTTCCTCGTCGCCGGTGATCAGAAGCGAGACCCGTGCTCCTTGAGGATCGGCCAGGCCGCCGGCGGCCTTGACCCGCGCGATGGCGGAGACGAAGGCGGCAATGCCGCCTTTCATGTCGACGGCGCCACGGCCGTAGAGTTCGCCATCGACGATCGCCGCCGAGAACGGGTCCTCGCGCCAGTCCGCGGCGTCGCCGGGCGGCACCACGTCGGTGTGGCCGGCGAAGACGAGATGCGGGCCACCGGTGCCGACGCGGGCAAACAGGTTCTCGACTTCGGGCGTGCCCTCGTCGCGGAACACCGGACGGTCCACCTGAAAGCCGAGCGGTTTGAGGATCGCCTCCAGCGTCGACAGCGCACCGCCTTCGTCGGGCGTCACCGACGCGCAGCGGATCAGGGCGGAAAGGACAGCGACCGGATCGGTCGCGTCCAGCGTCGACGAATCGGCCGAAGGCCTGTCAGTTTCGGATGCGTGAAATGCCGTTTCGATGTCGTGCGTCATGGCGTCGAGGGTAACCCGGATGATGCTGTGGCGCCACACCAGCGCGGCCGTCGTTGCTCGACGACCGGATCCTTCGCCGTGCGAACGGCGCACGCCACCTTTCCGCCGCGTTTCGTAAACAGACCGTTACATCGAGGGCGCCGGATGACCGGCTTGAGACATCCTTCCAGGGGACATCATGGCCGCCAGGCAGTTTGCCGCGTCGCATCGCGCCCGTTTCCTTCGTCACCGGCATGTTGCCCGTCTCGGCGGCACGGCGCTCCTCCTCGCCGCCGCTTCGGCACTGAGCGGCTGCATTGCCGACGGCCCGGACGGCTCGCCCTTGGCCCCGAACGTCACCTCGGCATCAGCCGCGACACCGGCAGAACTGAACGCAACCAGGCAGGCGCTCGCCACCGGGGTGACGCCCTCGAAAAGCGATGTGAAGATCGCAGCGCGTGAAGCGCGACAATCGCGCGAGTCCGGCACGATCTCCGGCAGCGCCGCGATCGACCGGATGATCGAGGCGCATGCGCGCGAAAACGGCCTGCCTCCAGCGCTCGCCTATGCGGTGGTGCGGGTCGAAAGCCGCTACAATCCGCGTGCCCGCGGCGGCAGCGCCATGGGGCTGAGCCAGATCAAGCCGGCGACGGCGCGTTCGCTCGGCTTTTCCGGGCCCGCCTCGGCGCTGCTCGATGCCGACACCAACCTCACCTACGGCATGAAGTATCTCAAGGGCGCCTGGGAAAAGGGCGGCCACGACGTCTGCAAGGCGTCGATGAAGTACAAGGGCGGCCACCGCACGACGCGCATGACCTCGTCCGCACTGCGCTACTGCTCCGCGGTCAAGGCCCATATGGCCGAGGTTATTAGCCGGCGTAGCCGCATGCCGGGCAGCGCGCCCGAGCCTGAGAACAAGGGTCCGATCGCAACGCTGGTCGCGACGGTGGCGCCGGGCACGGGCGAATCGGAGACATCGGGCGCCAGGACAGGGAAGACCACCCCGACTTTGGCGGCCTTCGCACCGGGCAAGAACGCTAAGGCGTATGCCTCCAGCGGCTCGCTGTTCCCGGCAGCGGCGGCGGCGCCGGTCGAGGCGACCGTGGCCGCGATCACGCCCGAACAGGCCGAAGCCGTCGCGGATGCGGCAGCGTTGCCGGCCGACCCTGCGGCGACCGCACCGCGCGGCAAGTCGAAGAGGGCATCGCGTTCGAAGCCCAAGACGGCCGCGCCGGTCGCGGTTGCTTCCCCTGCACCCGCCGACGATAGCAGCGAGACGGCCAATTCGCGCATCGCCAACGCCTTCGACTGACGGAACGCGAGCGGCAAATGAAGGCTCGCCGCACATCTCCTGCGCCCGCTCACCGCGCGGATCGAGCCAACGACGGCTGCGCTTGCCGCACCTTCGGATGAACGCCGCCGACCGCCATTATTTCAGCACGTATGCCAACGTTTTTGCCATGGTGCGCCCGTCTCCGGCCTGCCGGGCGCAAGGGTCTCAAATCGAGACCCTTTTCAGGGACGCCTCAATCGCCCTTGCGATCGGTGACGACGAGCATCGGTCCCAACCGGTCGCGGCGATAGTCGATACCGCCTTCCGGGTAGGACAGGCTCGAGATGTGGCCGTCGAAGAACAGCGCGCTGCGGCATTGCAACCGGTCGCGGAAGAAGACGGCGAAGTCCCAGAAATTCACCGGCTGGCGCGACAGGACGAGATGCACCGTGCGCCCGTCGGCGCTGGCGCACACGCCATTGCGGACGTAACGGCTGTCGGACCCTTCGATGAAGCGCGGATGCAGTTCGCCGTCGATCAGAAGCATCGGGCCGGACTGGGTGGCCAGCCCCGGACCGTGATGGCCGGCAAGATAGCGGCCGGTCTCCATCACCTGGGCCTTGCCGTTCTCGATGAAGAAGATGCCGTTCGGCTGCAGCGAGAAATTGCCGCTTCCCGTTCCGCGAACCGCGTCCTTCAGGAGGCGGCCGTCCTGAACGGCAAGGCCCACCGGCCGGCGGTCCTCGTGATACATCCCGCCATTCATGATCAGCCGGACACGGCGCCCATCGACGCTGGCGGCGGCCTTCTCGAAGGTCTCGTAGGGTCGACCGTCACCATCCTCGGCCCGCAGCACGAGATCGTAGCGATCCAGCGGCACATCGCAGACGATGTAGTCGATGCCGCCCGCGACCACGGTCCGACAGAGGCCCTGATGACCGTCGGGGAGTGCCGGAACGGACTGGAAGAGGCCGAACAGGCCACCTACGGCCAGAAGCGGCAGCGTCAGCATGGAGCGCAGCGTCGCCATTCGGTGATCCTTTCGACGCACGTTCTCCGCACGCCCGCCTCTCAGTTTCGCAACAGCTCGTTGACGGACGTCTTCGAGCGGGTCTTCTCGTCGACCCGCTTGACGATGACGGCGCAATAGAGGCCGGGGCCCGGTTCGCCGTTCGGCATCGCCTTGCCCGGCAGCGAGCCGGCGACGACCACCGAATAGGGCGGCACCTCGCCATAGGAAATCGTGCCCGTGGTGCGGTCGACGATCTTGGTCGACTGGCCGATGAAGACGCCCATGCCGAGGACCGAGCCCTCGCGCACGATACAACCCTCGACGACTTCGGATCGCGCGCCGATGAAGCAATGGTCCTCGATGATCGTCGGGCCAGCCTGCATCGGCTCCAGCACGCCGCCGATGCCGACGCCGCCGGACAGATGCACATGCTTGCCGATCTGGGCGCAGGAGCCGACGCTCGCCCAGGTATCGACCATCGTGCCCTCGTCCACATAGGCGCCGAGATTGACGAAGGACGGCATCAGGACGACGTTTCGGGCGATGTAGGCCGAGCGACGGGCGATGGCGCCCGGCACGGCGCGAAGGCCGGCCTCGCGAAAACGGTTCTCGCCCCAGCCGGAAAATTTCGATGGCACCTTGTCCCACCAATTGGCAGCCTGACCCCCTTGGCCGGGGCCACCTTCGATGATTTCCATGTCGTTGAGGCGGAAGGACAGGAGCACCGCCTTCTTCAGCCACTGATGAACCGTCCAGCTGCCGTCGGCGCCGCGGGTCGCCACCCGCGCCTCGCCGCAATCGAGCAGTTCCAGCGACGTTTCCACCGCGTCGCGGACCTCGCCCCTGGTCGCGGTCGAGATCGTGTCGCGCGCCTCGAAGGCGCGTTCGATCGTGGTTTCGAGGGCGGCGCGGTCGGGCGCGGTCATCGGCGGGACTCCTGGGCTGTTCGGATCGATTCCGGCGGGAAAAACGGCGTGGCGACGGCCCTGTTCAAATCGGCGCGGACCCTAGTTGAAGGTCTGGGACGGGTCAATTGAACCGCTGGACCGCGCGGGACACTCCCTTTGTTGGGGCGACCGGGTTGCGGCAGGTTTCCCGTGATACCCTCCGAGCGACGACATACGATACGCCGCACATGCGGCAGCACCGACAGGCCGCCCGAGCGGCAGGCAAGAGGCATAGCGTGAGCGACAGGAATTCCCGCGACCCGAATGGCTGGGACCCGTTTCCCAGCTCCAGGCGGGACAAGGATGCCGAAAAGACCAAGCCGAAGACGCCGCAGGCCCTCTCTCCAACCTACCGCCTAGCCTATGACGACGAAGATTTCCTGACCAGCGAGGAAACGCGCGGGATCAGGCTGCAACTGGAGCTGATGAAGCCGGAACTGGCGCTCAACGCCGCCGGCATCCTGTCGACGGTCGTGCTGTTCGGCGGCGCCCGCATCCCCGAGCCCGGCGGCGACGCCTGGGCCGCGCGCAATCCGGCGCAAAAGGCCAATCTGCAGGCCAATTCGCATTTCTACGAAGAGGCCCGGAAATTCGCCCAGCTCGCCTCGCAGCATTCGGCGAATACGTCCGGCGGCAAGGAATATGTGATCGTCACCGGCGGCGGACCCGGCGTGATGGAAGCGGGCAATCGTGGCGCCGCGGATGTCGGCGCGAAATCGATCGCGCTCAACATCACCCTGCCCCACGAGCAGGCCCCGAACCGCTTCGCGACCCCGGAGCTGTGCTTCAACTTCCACTATTTTGCGATCCGCAAGATGCACTTTCTCCTGCGGGCGAAGGCGATGGCGATCTTCCCTGGCGGCTTCGGGACGATGGACGAACTGTTCGAGGGACTGACGCTGATCCAGACGAAGCGGATGCAGCGCATCCCGGTGATCCTGTTCGGCGAGGCATTCTGGCGCCGGGTGCTCGACCTCGACTTTCTGGCCGAACAGGGCACGATCGCGCCGAGCGACCTTGACCTTATCACCTTCGCCGATACGGCCGAAGCCGGCTGGGCCGCGATCAGGAATTTCCACGCGTTTTGAAAAGCGAAGGCCGCCGGCTCAGTTCGCCGGCTGGCCGTTCATGCCTTGGCTCTGGCCCTGCGCCCTGCCCATCGTCGCGCGCAACGCGGCGCAATGATCGGAAACGTCGTTGCGCGGGGTGAAAATGGTGAAGTCGTAAGGCGCCGGCGCGTCGGCACTGAGGCCATAATCGCTCGGCTGCTTTTCGTTCTGCGCGACTTCGACCATCTGCACGGCGACGGCTTTTCCCGAAGGATCGCGCCTGGCGAGAACGGCCGGCACGCCGCGGTCGGTTCGGGCGTGGCCCGAGCCGGAGACAAGAATGGCACTGCCGGTCGCTTTGGAGGCGTCGATCAACGCATCGGCCAGTTCGCCGTCGCGGGCGCGCTGGACAAGCCCCATCGGCGCGATGGCGCCTTCCGGCATCAAGCCGCAATGGGCCTCGCGAATCTGATCGGCCAGGTCCTTCGTCTCGGCGGTCGAAAGCGGCGCGTCGAGGCCAAGGCGCTCGACATCGGCGGATGAAAGCGCCGCAACGCCTTCCTTGGCGATGGCGCCGATAACCGAGTTGTCGAGATCGCCGGCGCGGATCGACAGATCCTCATCGACCGCCGCCTCGAAGATCGGCCGGTAGATCGAAAAGTCCGGCCAGCCGCGATCGGTCCACTTCAAGCCGGCGGCCAGCACCTCCAGATCCTTGTTTTCGGAGGCTTCGAACGCGGCCAGTGTGGCGGCATATTTCTGCGGGATCATCTCGAAGACGACGGAGGATTTGTGGCCGAGCCTGGCCAGGCCGCCAACGATATCCGCCTGGATGCGGTGATGATCCGGATTGTCGTGGATTTCGCCGAGCAGGAGGTACCGCGACCCCTCGGCCGCGCCCATCATCGCGTCCTCGCTCGACGGCTTGCCGTCGCGGGTGAAGACGTTGCCGACCAGCGGATTGTCGACGAAATGCCTGGACTGCCAGTCCTGCGACGCCAGAACGCCCGAGCCATCGGCGCTCGCAGAACTCGTGGCGGGCCTGGGATCGTCGGCGGCCGAGGCCGGTTGGGCGACCAGAACCACACGGCGAAGCGCGTCGGCGTCCCGGCGTTTGGCCTGGGCCTCGAACAGCGCGTTGGAAGCCGCATGAACGGCGCGGCTGCCGAAGGACGACCCGGACGACCCGGACGAGAACATGACTTCACCGGCGGCACTCGCCTTCTCGCCGGCGTTCGAACCGGTCGTCACGCGGCGCGCGACCGAACGGATGACCTCGGAGACATCGTCCGCAATCCCGTCGCCGTCGGCATCGAAGGGCTCGACCGTCGCGACGACGACGTCGGAAAACGCATCATCGTCGTTCTTGCGATAGGCAACGCCGATGCGCTTGTCCGGCGACGGCGGAACGAAGTCCACCATCTGCGTGCGCTCGTCGGCATTCGGCATCTGCGAGGCGACGAGATCGGTCGTCTTTGCGACGGCGAATCCCAAGCCTGTCAGGATCATGAGGCCGGACGGAATCCAGACGTATGACTTCAAGGCTTTCCCCCAAAAGCGTGACGGCGGTTCCCTGAAAACGAATCCGCCATCGGTCGTGCCGAGTGTTCGGGCCTCGATGTGGCGAAACTATTGCAGGCCCGCCGCTTTCAGCCGTTTTTCTCGGAAAAGCCGATCCCATCACGAAAATCTTAAGGGTTTGGCCACTGGCGCCGCGATTCGACGCGAAAACGCTTACGACGCGGCGGCGTACAGAGGCTGACGGGCAGTGTGAAGATCGGACGGGGAAGCGCTGAAAGCCGACTGGGGCAAGTGCCGCACGGTCGAGCGAAGGCGTCGACCGGCTTTGGGAGGATGAAGGCGGGCGGTCCGGATGTTGTCCGAACCGCCCGGTCGCCTCCCCAGGCAACTCCCGCCGCGTGGCAGATCGAATCTCTTCGTCCGCTCTCCTCGGGCACCACAGGGCAAAACCTAACTTCGGGTGGGAGACCGCGATAGTCGTTCTCCGCAACAACCCAAAGGTTTTGGCAAGGATCGTCACCAAATCCTTAAATCACCTGTGGATGACGGTTTTTGTCCACTGGCCTTGCCAGTGGCCCTTCACTTGAGGGCCTTCGCCAGCGCCCGCGTCGGCCAGCAGGTCTGTCGCATGCCGGCCTCGGCTTCGTATTCGCCGATCGCGCGCCGCGTCTTGAAGCCGGCAAGGCCGTCGGCACCGCCAACATCGTAGCCCCGGCCTTCGAGCTTTTGCTGCATGCGCGCGACGTCGCCGCGGGTCAGCCCGTCGGTCTTCCACCAGGTGCCCTTCAACGGCCCCGCCCCTTGCATCCGATCGGCGACATGGCCGACGAACAGCGCGTAGAGGTCGGAGTTGTTGTACTCCTTGATGACGTAGAAGTTCGGCGTGGCAACGAAGGCCGGACCGAAGCGGCCTGCCGGCATCATCAGATGGCCCGGCTTTTTGAGCTCCGACGCCGGAAAGGGCTGGCCGGACACGCGGGTGACACCGTCGGCGACGAAGGCCGCGATCGGCCGGCCGCGATCGGGTCCCTCGATGGCGCAGGACACCGTCTTCGGCACGTTCGCCTCGTAGCCCCAGGTCCGGCCGGCCACCCAGCCCGCCTGCTGAAGATAATGGGCGATCGAGGCGAGCGTGTCGGGCACCGATTTCCAGATGTCCGCCTTGCCGTCGCCGTCGAAATCGACGGCCAGCGACAGGAATTTCGACGGCATGAACTGCGGCTGGCCAAGCGCGCCGGCCCAGGAGGATTTCATCTGCGCAACGTCGAGATGCCCCTCGGCGACGACCCGCAACGCCGCGATCAGCTCGGCGCGAAACAGCTCCTTGCGCCGCGACAGATAGGCCTTGGTGCCCAGCACCTCGAAGGCGTTCTCGGGGATCTTCGCGGCGCCGAAAGCCGATTCCCGTCCCCAGATCGCAACGACGATCGGCGCGGGAACGCCGTAACGCTTCTCGATCCGGTCGAGCAGCGGCTTGTATCTGGCCAGCAGCTTGCGCCCGGTCGCCGCATTGGCGGCCACGGCCCGCTCGGAGAGATAGTCCGAGCCGTTCTTGAACTCGGCCTGGAAATTCGTTTCCGAGACGGCCGGCTTGCCAGGCAGTTGCAGATCGGGAAGCGAAAGGTTCAGCGAAACGCCCTTGAACGCGGCGTCGAAGATCGGACGTGGCACGGCTTTGGCCTTGGCCGCCGGCCAGATGTCGGTCTCCAGGAAGCGATGGAAGCCGTCGTTCAGCGCGTCGGCGCGTGCAGCGAGTGATGTAGCGCCAACGCCGACGAACATCGCAAAGACGACGGCGGAGAAGCGAAGGCAGGCCAACATCCGCACGAATGACATCGATGGCATTTCAGGCTCCGAGCAATGAATTTTCGAGGCCGTGCATTCCTCGTCCGAAGATGCGCTGGTTTTTGCAACAGACAGCCCGAATCCGACTGCGCCAGAAACTGAACTGCGCCGACGATCAAAGCTTCAACTGCCGGACGCTGCTCTGATGCACGAGCGCCAAGATCGTGACCCCGAAATCGTCGGCCTCATATAGCACGACATGCGATCGATATTCATGAGGGCGAACCTCGGGCGCGATGTTCGGCGCAAGACGACCCATTCTCGGTTGCCGGGCGATCAGGTCGAACGTGTGCTCGAGCGCCGCAACGTAGCGATCGGTTTGCCGATCTCCGAAGCGCTCGTCGCCGAACCGAACGAGGTCGACCAGATCACGATCGGCTCTTGCGCTGAGACGCCATCTATTCACGAATATCCGCAGAACGATCGAGGCCGGAGCGCGCGAAAGATTTGATCTCTGCGATCGACCGCGTGCCGTGGACCCCTTGGCGCGCTTCCAGCACGATCTCGCGCAACTGCTCGATCGTCAATTCGGGATGTTGGAGGCGTTCGCGATCGCGGCGCACGAGATCACGCAGATAATCGCTCGTGCTGGCATATTCACCGTCCTTGATCCGATGTTCGATCCATTCCCGCATGGGGTCTGGCATCGAAATGGTCATGGTCGCCATGCTTCACCTCACGCTGCCGACAAGCACATTTCACAACATATCATAACATGATGCGTCGACCAGTCTCGCTGCTAAACGCCGCACTTCGAATGCGACCATCGCCTGTCAAAACGCCGCGCGCGAGCGCATGGCGGCGGCGAGCGTGCCTTCGTCGAGATAGTCGAGTTCGCCGCCGACGGGGACGCCGTGGGCGAGCCGGGTGATTTTCAGGTCGAGGCCTTCGAGCTGGTCCATCAGATAATGCGCCGTCGTCTGGCCCTCGACGGTGGCGTTGACGGCGAGCACGAGCTCGCAGACGCCCCCCTTGTCGACCCGCTCGACCAGTTGGCGGATGGTCAGATCGTCCGGCCCGATGCCATCGAGCGGCGACAGCACGCCGCCGAGAACGTGGTAGGCCGCGTTCAGCGCCTTCGCCCGCTCCAGCGCCCAGAGGTCGGAGACGTCCTCGACGACGATCACCGTCGCCTGGTCGCGCGAAGCATCGGTGCAGATCGTACAGGGGTTCTGGGTATCGATATTGCCGCAGGTCGTGCAGACCGTGACCTTGTCGAGTGCCTCGGCCATGGCCGCCGAGAGCGGCGACAGGAGCTGGTCGCGGCGCTTGACGAGATGCAGCGCGGCGCGGCGGGCCGAACGGGGGCCGAGCCCCGGCAGCTTGGCGAGCAGTTGGATCAGCCGCTCAATCTCGGGGCCCGCGATGGATTTCGCCATGGTGAATTGCTGCCGGGAATGGTGAGGCCGCGCATGATCCGTAAAGATGAATGCCAGTTACGGAAAGATCGCGCGGAAACAAAGGATTAGACTGTGAACATGATCCAGATGGATCTTGTCGCGGTCTAGAACGGCAGCTTCATGCCGGCCGGCAGCTGGAGGCCGGCGGTCATCTCCTCGGTCTTGGCCTGGATCGCACCGTCGAGCTTGGCCTTGGCGTCGTTATGGGCGGCGAGGACAAGGTCCTCGACGATGTCCTTCTCGTCTTCCTTGAGGAGCGAGGGATCGATCGACAGGGCGGACATCTCGCCCTTGCCGGACAGCGTGACGGAAACCACACCGCCGCCGGACTGGCCGGTGACGATCAGCTGCGCGATCTCGTCCTGCAGCCCGGCCATCTTTTCCTGCATGGCCTTGGCCTGCTTCATCATGCCCATCAGGTCTTTCATGCTCGTCCTTCCTCAAAAATCATCGTCGGCTTCTACGTCGTAACTGTCGTCCAGGTCTTCGACGCCGGGGTCCCGCTCGTAGGGTGTCTCGCCCAGATCGCCGTCGCCCATGTCTTCGGCGGGCACATCGAGGATGTCGTCATCCGCGCCCTGTCCCGCAAGCGGCCCAGGTTTCGAAAAGGGGAGCGCTGCGATTTCGGCCTTTTCGGCCGCAGCCTCCGCGTCGCCGCGCAGGCGCACGTCGACGACCTTGGCGCCCGGAAAGGCGGCGAGCACGGCGGCGACTTCGGGGTCGGTCTCGGCGTCGGCCAGCAGCGTGTCGCGCCGCTGCGTCGCGGCCTCGTCAAGGGTCTGGCCGCTTGTCGCGTTTGAGACGGTGACGACCCAGCGCCTGCCGGTCCAGTCGTGCAGGCGGCGCGTCAGATCGTTGATCAGCGTCAGCGGCGCCTCCGCCGTCAGCGCGACTTCCAGCCGGCCGGGCTCGATCCCCACCAGCTTCAGATAGCGCCGAATCGAGACCGTCATCCGCGAATCGCGCTTCTCCTCGGAAAGCGCGACAAGCGCCTCGAGCGAGCCGATGGCGATGTCGCTTTCGGCGGGCTGGGCCGTCGTGCTGGGCGCGGCACGGCTCGCGCCGCCGCCCATGGGCGACGCGGAACGACCGCCGGCGATGGAAAGCCCGCCCCGCGGTTGGGCGAAGCCGGCCGGCTTGGCCGCGACTGGCACACTCCCGGTGGCCGAGGCCCTTGCGCCGGCTTGCTGCGGAGAAGCGTCCGGGTTGCCCGCCGCCGCCGCGTTCGTCGCCGACGCGCCGGCTGAATCGTGCCCCCCACCCGACGCGCCCGAACCGGCCGATGCGCCAGCAAGACCTTTCGGACCCGCACCATTCGACGGGTGGCCACCGGCCTGCCCATTCGCCGACGGCGCCGGCAGCGCCTCCAGACCGCCGTCGCGGATCATCGCAAGAAGCTGGTCCGGCGAGGGCAGATCGGCGGCGTGGGCGATGCGGATTAGTGCCATCTCGGCGCACTGGCGCGGCGCAGCGGCATTGCGCGTTTCCTCCAGCGCCTGCAGCAGCATCTGCCAGACCTGGCCAAGGGTGCGGATCGACAGCGAGGTCGAGAAGGCGAGCCCACGCTCGACCTCCATCGGCGACAGGGCCGCATCATCAGCCGCTTCAGGCACATAGCGAAGCGTGGTGACAAGATGGGTGAAGTCGGCAAGGTCCGACAGGACGACCGCCGGATCGGCGCCGGCGACATATTGTTCGCGCAGTTCCTTCAACGCCGCCGCGCCGTCACCCTTCATCAGATGTTCGAAGAGATCGATGATGCGGACCCGGTCGGCGAGCCCCAGCATGTCGCGCACCGCCTCGGCGGTGATCGCGCCGGCGCCGTGGGCAATGGCCTGGTCGGTCAGGGACAGCGCGTCGCGCACCGAGCCTTCGGCCGCCCGCGAGATGAGCCGCAGTGCGTCGTCGTCGACCGGCACGGCTTCTGAGTCGGCGATCTTCGACAGATGCTTGATCAGCGTCGCCGAATCGACGCGCCGCAAGTCGAAGCGCTGGCAGCGCGACAGGACAGTGATCGGAACCTTGCGGATTTCCGTCGTCGCGAAGACGAATTTCACATGCTCCGGCGGCTCCTCCAGCGTCTTCAGCAGGCCGTTGAAGGCCTGCGTCGACAGCATGTGGACCTCGTCGATGATGTAGACCTTGTAGCGCGCCGACACCGGGCGGTAGCGCACCTGCGCAATGATCTCGCGCACGTCGTCGATGCCGGTGTGGGACGCCGCGTCCATCTCGACGACGTCCACATGCCGGCCCTCCATGATCGACTGGCAATGAATGCCGGGGCCTTCCATGTGGATCGTCGGCTGGTCGATCGCGTCGGTCTGATAGTTGAGGGCACGGGCCAGGATGCGGGCGGTCGTCGTCTTCCCGACGCCGCGCACGCCCGTCAGCATCCAGGCCTGGGCGATCCGGCCGGTCTCGAAGGCGTTGGTAAGGGTGCGCACCATCGGCTCCTGGCCGATGAGATCGTCGAAGGAAAGCGGCCGGTATTTGCGGGCGAGCACCCGATAGGCGGCCGCGCTCTGCACGGGCCTGGCGGATGTCCTCCTGTCGGAAACGGTGGAGTCGTCGGAAACGGTGGAGTCGGTGGTCTCGCTCATCGCCCGCGGTCGCTCCAGTCGGGGGCCGCCCGCCAAGGGGCGATCTTTTGCCGCGTCAGGGCCTTCGATGCCCGCGCGAGACGAATGAGGTGGGAGGCTGGCACGATGACCCGTGCCGTGGCTCGTTGGGGCTGCTTCCTTCCGGACCTGACCCGGTTGGCGAGTGGCTCGTCCACCACCAACCTCCCACCCTCCATATCGAGGAAACGGACCCTAATTGCAAGGTCGTGATGACGATCCCGGTGCGGATGGCCGATGGGAAAGGGAGACAGACCCCCATGCAGGAATTCGAACTGGACCCGCGCCTTGCGGCCGACACGCGGCCGATCGGCAGGCTCGGCCTCTGCGAGCTCCTGCTGATGGACGACAGTCGCTGGCCCTGGCTGATCCTCGTGCCGCGGCGGCTGGGCCCAGGCGAATTCCACGAGCTCACGCCCCTCGACCAGACCATGCTGACCTTCGAGAGCGGAACGGTCGCCAAGGCCCTGAAGGAGGTGACCGGGGCGGCGAAGATCAACATCGCGACGCTCGGCAACATCGTGTCGATGTTCCACCTCCACATCGTCGCGCGCGATCCGGGCGACGCGAACTGGCCGGGGCCGGTTTGGGGGTTTGGTGAGCGGGTCCCTTACGAATCGGAAGCGGCGGAAGCAATGAGCGAGACAATTCGGCAGGCGGTGCTGTCGGGCTGAAACTGCCTCGACGTTTCAGTGCGATCGCCGCACGGCCGCACGGCCGCACGGCACGGAAAGACGGGGTCGCGCCAAGCCGGTCATTCGTTTCTATACTCGGCGCATTCGTGATTCGGCGCACGGCCGGGCCATCGGCACTGTCGCCGGGCACCGGCAGGCGCAACATCCCGTTCCGGCAAATATCCTTCAGGAAGCGAGACTTCACGTGCAAGACGATCGGCATACCGAACGGACGGGCATCGCCCTTTACGACGATGCTCCCGCGAGCGAGGCCCATTCGATCACCCCCTCTTCGAACGCATTCCTCCTCGAAGGGGACGAGATCAGCGCCCGCACCGGCTTTGCCGGCAACCGCCTGTGGCGCGACGGCGAACATCGCACCGACGAGAGTTTTTCGCAGGCCGTCGATCATCCGAAGGCGCGATTCTACCTGACCACCTCCGACGGCAAATGGCTTTGCAGGACCGACACGCAGGCGACGGCATCAGCCGGTCAGGGCGAAAACCGGGACGGTAGGACGCCGGCGACGATCGAGCCCGATTTCGACATCGACGCCGCCCACCGATTCGGCATGCGGCTCGATGCGGCGGTGCTGCTCGGCGTCGACGGGGCGGGCATGCCTCGCCTCGCCGCCCCGATTGCAGCCGCCTCGACGGCGTTCGACGACGAGGCGGTCGATGCGAGCGTGCCGAAAGACGCCGGCATCAAGGCCATCGACCTGCGTTCGCTCGCCATGCAGGGCGTCCTCGATCGCGACACCGAAGGCCAGCTCGGCCAGGCCGCCCACCTCATCGGCTGGCATTCCCGCAACCGCTTCTGTGCGAAATGCGGCGGCCACACCGTGTCGGAAGCCGCCGGCTATCGCCGCCGCTGCACCGCCTGCGAATCCATCGTCTTCCCGCGCACCGATCCGGTGACGATCATGCTCGTCCACGATGGCAAGGGCCGCTGCATCCTCGGCCGCCAGCCGCAGTTTCCCGAGCATTTCTGGTCGTGTCTCGCCGGCTTCGTCGAGGCCGGCGAGACCGTCGAGGACGCGGTGCGTCGCGAAACGCTGGAGGAAGCCGGCGTCCATGTCGGCCGCGTCACCTATCTCGCCTCGCAGCCCTGGCCCTTTCCCGGCTCGCTGATGATCGGCTGCATCGGCCTGGCCGAGGATTTCGACATCGCCTTCGACGGCGAGGAACTCGAAGCCTGCCGCTGGTTTGCCCGCGACGAGGTCAAGGCGATGCTCGAAGGCCGCCATCCGGACGGCCTGTCGGTTCCGAAGCGCTTTGCCATCGCCCACCATCTGGTGAAGGCGTTCGCGGATGGGGACGTTTGAGGGCTGGCAGACGCGGAAGAACGCTCGCCGCCGACGTCCTCACTCCCCCGGCCGCGCGCTCTCCGTCACCTGGCCACGGTCCGCCGCCGCCGGGTAGACGCCGAGAATGCCGACGTGGCGGGTGAAGAAGTCGAGCTCCTCCAGCGCCAGGCGCAGCGGGGTGTCGAGCGGGTGGCCCTCGACGTCTGCGTAGAACCGGGTGGCGGTGAAGGTGCCGCCGATCTGGTAGCTTTCGAGCTTGGTCATGTTGACGCCGTTGGTCGCGAAACCGCCCATCGCCTTGTAGAGCGCGGCCGGCAGGTTGCGGACCTCGAAGACGAAGGTGGTGATCGTGCTGCCGCCAGCGGCCTCGGGTCCATTGTCGCCCCCACCCTGGGGTGCCCACAGCGCGGTCTCGTCGACGCCGGGGCGGGACAGGACGACGAAGCGGGTGACGTTCCGGGGCGAATCCTCGACGTCGCGCTCGAGGATATCGAGGCCGTAATGGCCGGCGGCCAGCTCGGGCGCGAGCGCCGCCAGCGTGCGGTCGCCGGATTGCGACACCTCGCGGGCCGCGCCCGCCGTGTCGCCGGCGACGATCGGCTTCCAGCCATTGGCCCGCAGGTATTTGCGGCACTGGCCGAGCGCGTGGACGTGGCTTTGAACCTGCCGGATCTCGTCGCGATTCACCCCCGGCAGCGCCATCAGCTGGAAATGGATCGGCATGAAATATTCGCCGACGATCTGCAGGCCCGAATCCGGCATCAGGTGATGGATGTCGGCGACCCGGCCGGCGAGCGTATTCTCGATCGGGATCATCGCGAGATCGGCCTCCCCCGAACGCACCGCGTCGAAGGCGTCGTCGAAGGAGGGGCACGGCAGCGGCGTGTGGTCGGGATAAACCGCCTGGCACGCCATGTCGGAATTGGCCCCCGGCTCGCCCTGGAAGGCGATCTTCAGACCGCTTTCGACGGCTTGCGATCCGGCGAGCGATCCGGCGCCCGTTCGTGTCCCAGGTGTGGCGGTCGTCCGGCTCATGCGATTTCTCCGTAAAGGCGCCTGGCGTGATCGAGATCGCCTGGCCCGTCGACGCCCAGCGGCACGGCGTCGACGATCTCGGCGTCGATGCGCATGCCGTCTTCGAGCGCCCGCAGTTGCTCCAGCTTCTCGCGCTTTTCCAGCGTCGAGGGGCCGAGCGCGACGAAGCGGGCCAGGGCTTCGCGGCGATAGGCGTAGAGCCCGACATGGTGATAGAGCGGTCCCTCGCCCCAGGGAGCCGTCGCGCGGGTGAAGTAAAGCGCCTTCAGCCGCGTCGTGCTCAGCGGCGAGCCGACCAGCTTGACGACGTTCGGGTTGGTCTTTTCCGCCGCCACGGTGATCGGAACGCAGAGCGTCGCGATATCGCAGCGCGGATCCTCGAAGGGTGCCAGCACCTGGCGGATCGATTCGGGCTCGATGGTCGGAAGATCGCCCTGGACGTTGACGATCGTCTCGACCTCGCCGTCCGGGTCGAGCTTGGTCAGCGCCTCGAAGATCCGGTCGGAGCCCGACTGATGGTCGAGCGACGTCATCACCGCCTCGTGGCCGGCGGACGTCACCGCGTCGAAGATCGCCGCGTCGTCGGTGGCGACGACCGTGCGGCCGATCTCGGCGCGCACCGCCCGTTCGGCGACGCGCACCACCATCGGCTTGCCGGCGATATCGGCCAGGGCCTTGCGCGGCAGCCGCGTGGAGCCAAGGCGGGCGGGAATGAGAACGATGATCGACATGACGGCGAACTGACCCGATTTTGATGGGAAACCAAGCTTGCGGCGGCCCGGCGGGGGTGACAAAAGGCGTAGGCGGAGCCGCCTCATACAGATATTGCCTTGAATCGGCAAAGCACCTAGGTTCCGCGCGTTTTTAGGACTTCAGTCAGGCGGCCCCGGTCGTCTTTCGGCGCAATGAGGGAGCCGCCCCGCCCATGAATTCGTTCGAAGCCAACAAGATCTTCGGCGCGCTGCTCGGGACGATCTTCGTTCTGTTCGGCGGCAGCCTTCTGGCCGAAGGCTTGTTTCACTCCGAAGCACCGGAAAAGCCGGGCTACGAAATCGTGGCGGCCGAGTCGGACGCCGGCAGCGGCGCGGCGGCGGCGGCCGAGGATCCCCCGGTCGCATCGCTTCTCCAAAACGCCAGCGTCGAGACCGGTCAAGGCGAGTTCAAGAAGTGCCAGGCCTGCCACAGCGGCGAGAAGGGCGGCGCCAACAAGGTCGGACCGCATCTTTGGGACGTCCTCGACCGGCCGGTCGCTTCGGTTTCGGATTTTTCCTATTCGGGCGGCATGAAGGACTTCTCCGAGGGCAGCTCCAAGAACTGGGACTACGATCACCTCTACCACTTCCTGAAGAACCCCAAGGGCTACGTGTCCGGCACCGCCATGGGTTTTGCCGGCATCAAGGACCCGCAAGGGCGCGCCGACATCATAGCCTATCTGCGCTCGCTGAGCGATAGCCCGAAGCCGCTGCCGGAAGCCCCGGCCGAAGGCGAGAAGACCGCCGAAGCCGCGCCGAGCGACACCAATCCCGCGACGTCGACCGATGCGGGCGCCGCCGGATCGGGCGCCCAGGCGCCGGCCACCGCCGACACCAGCAGCGCCGAACCCGCCGCCGGTTCAGAAGCCGCACCGACCGCAGCCACCGGCGACAAACCGACGCCGCCCGCCGCCGACAAGCCGCAGGCCGCAGCGCAGACGCCGCAAGCCGCCGCCGCTCCTGATACGACGGCCGCTCCGGCCGACGCTGGCTCCGCCGCTCCGGCTGCAGATGGTGCCGCGGCTACGGCGACCCCCGCCGACGCATCGGCGGCCGCCCCCGCAGACGGTGGCGCAACGCAGACCGCCTCGATCTCCGGCGATGCGGAGGCCGGCAAGGGCGTGTTCCGCAAGTGCCAGGCCTGCCACGCGGTCGGCCCGGATGCCAAGAACAAGATCGGCCCGGCGCTGAACGGCATCGTCGGCGAGAAGATCGCCCTCGTCGAAGGCTACAGCTTCTCTTCGGCGCTGCAGGACTACGCCAAGGACCATCCGACCTGGACACCGGAAGAGCTGACCAAATGGCTCGAAGGCCCGACGAAGCTCGTTCCCGGCACCAAGATGTCATTTGCGGGCCTCAACAAGCCCGAGGACGTCGCCAACGTCATCGCCTATCTGAACTCGTTCGGCGAAGACGGCCAGCCGAAGCAGTAGGACGCCTTGCCCCTCGCCCTCGCTTGGGCGGAGCGGCGATGGCCTTGAAGTTTGCGAAGGCCTCGGCAGCGATGTCGGGGCCTTCGTCGTTTTATTCGGTGCGGTACGCTGCGTATCCCCCTTGCCCCGCGCTCATGGATAAAACGGCTACCCCGCAACGTAGCACCTCACCGCAACCCCTTTTTGCATCTAACGGTTTCGTCAGGTGACAGGCCATCGAACCATGGCCACAATGGGCGATGAGTGTTCGGAACGATCGCCGCCCCGCGGCCTCGTCGACACCGGCTCGAAACGTTGGAAGCCAATGCCGCACGACCGCCGCCACCGACCGGAGTTTCGCCTTTGCCGTTGATGACGACCGCCGCCCGCCTCGCCTGCCTTTCGGCGCTGGTGCTCGCGTTAGCCGCAGGCCCGGCGGCAGCGCAGGATGCGGGTGCCCCCGCCGCGACGCCTGGGCAAGCGACGGCCGCGCAGAACAGCCCCGCATCGTCGCCGAGCCAGCCGGACGCGGCGACGATCGGCAAGGCCGATGCAAAACCCGTCACCATGGGCGACTGGCAGGAATCCACCTCGCTGATCGCCAAGTCGAAATATCCGGCCGATTTCAAGCACTACGACTATGTGAACCCGCAGGCGCCGGTGGGCGGCACGCTCGATCAGGTCGCGATCGGCACCTATGACAGCTTCAACCCGTTCATCGTGCGAGGGACGCCGGCAGCGGGTCTGGCGCTGCAGGGCGGCGGCCTGATCTACGACACGCTGATGGACCAGTCGCCCGACGAGGCCGGCACATCTCATGGCCTGATCGCCGAAGCCATACGCTATCCGTCCGACTTTTCGTCGGCGACCTTTCGGCTTGCCCCGAAGGCGAAATGGCACGACGGCGAACCGATCACCGTCGATGACGTGATCTGGAGCTTTCAGAAGCAGAAGGAATTGCATCCGTTCTGGAACGGTTATTACCGCAGCGTGGTCAAGGCCGAACGGACAGGAGACCGCGAGGTAACATTCACCTTCGACCAGACCGGCAACCGTGAGCTTCCCAACATCATGGGCGACTTGACGGTGCTGCCGAAACACTGGTGGGAGGGCAAGGACGCCAGCGGAAAACAGCGCGACATCTCGCAACCCACCAACGAAATGCCGCTCGGCTCCGGCCCCTATGAGATCGCTTCCGCACAGATCGGCCAGTCGATCACCTGGAAGCGCGTGCCGGACTATTGGGGCAAGGACAATCCGACGCGCGTCGGACGCTACAATTACGGCACGATCAAATACATCTATTTCCGCGATGCCAATTCTGCCTGGGAGGCCTTCAAGAAGGGCGGTCTCGACGACTATCGCGTGGAAAACCGCGCGTCCCGCTGGGCCGAGGGCTATAATTTCCCGGCGGTCCAGAACGGCCGGGTGATGCGCAAGACATTCAAGCTCGACCGCATACAGCCGATGCAGGCCTATGTCTTCAACACCCGGCTGCCGAAATTCCAGAACCGGCGGGTGCGTGAGGCGTTCACCCTCGCGTTCAACTTCGAGGAAATGAACCGCAAGCTGTTCTACGGCGCCTATGCCCGCACCACGAGCTATTTCCAGAACAGCGAATTGGCCTCCAGCGACCTGCCGGGCGAGGCCGAACTGAAATATCTGGAGCCCCTGCGCGGCAAGATTCCGGACGAGGTGTTCGACGAGACCTTCAACCTCCCCAATTACAGCGACCCGTCCAAGGAACGCGACTATCTGCGCCAGGCCAACGACCTGCTTCTGTCGGCCGGCTACGAGCGCAAGGGCACGCAACTCGTCGATTCCAGGACCGGCAAGCCATTGTCAGTCGAGTTTCTGGGCGCCGATCCGACATCGGAGCTGATCTTCTCGCCGCTCGTGCGCTCGCTGCAGCGGCTCGGCATAAAGGCCAGCATCGAAATCGTCGATCCGACCCAGTACATCGACCGCATCCGCAATTTCAATTTCGAGATGACGACCGACCTGTTCGGCCAGTCCGAGTCGCCCGGCAACGAGCAACGTGATTTCTGGAGTTCGCAGGCGGCGAAGTCGCCGGGAAGCCGCAACACCATCGGCATCGAGAATCCGGCCGTCGATCAATTGGTCAATGACATCATCTACGCACCGGACCGGCCATCGCTGGTTGCCGCAAGCCGCGCTCTCGATCGTGTGCTGCTTTGGGAATACTACGTTATTCCGCAGTATTTCACGCCGAACGTGCGCCTTGCCTACTGGTCGACGCTGGTCCTCCCCGAAAAGCAGCCCGGCTATCTCGGCATCGACCCGTTCTCCTGGTGGACGCAGGATGCGGCTAAATCGACGGCGTCGGCCAAGTGATGGCAACGGCGATGCGCCTGTCGCGCCGTCGCTTCGGGCAAATGGCGCTTGGCGCCGCGGCGGCGACGGTCATGCCCGGCCTTGCCTTCGCGCAGATCGAAACAGGGGCCCCGCTGCACGGCCTCTCGGCCTTCGGCGACCTGAAATATGCGCCGGACTTCGATCATTTCGACTACGCCTCGCCCGAGGCGCCAGGCGGCGGGCAGATGAACCTGTCGGTCGCCTACTGGCAGCTCAACCAATCGCCGCTCGCCTTCGATACGCTCAACACCTTCGTCCTTCAGGGCAATGCCCCGCCACGGATGGAACTCCTCTACGATGCGTTGATGACGGCCTCGCTCGACGAGCCTGATTCGCTGTATTGCGCGCTCGCCGAGACAGTGACGCTCTCGGACGACCGCAACGTCTTCACGTTCAGGCTGCGCCCGGAGGCGCGGTTTTCCGACGGTGCCCCGGTCACGGCGGCGGACGTGGCCTTCACTTACGAGACGTTAAAGGAGAAGGGACATCCGTCGCTTCTCGTGGCGCTACGCAACATCGAAACCGTCGTGGCCGACGACGAACGCACCGTGCGCCTCGTCTTCACCGGCCAGCAGAACTATCAGGACGCGCTGCAGGCACTGATCATGCCGATCGTTCCGAAGGCGTTCTTCGAGGACAGGGATTTCGAGCGGGTCACCGACGAGAAAATCCCCGGCAGCGGCGGCTATGATATCGGCCGCCACGCCTTCGGCCGGTTCGTCGAATATGAGCGCCGGAGCGACTACTGGGCGAAGGATCTCGGCTTCGCCAAGGGCCTCGGCCACTTCCAGACCCTGCGGATCGATTTCTTCCGCGACCGCCAGCCGGCGCTCGAGGCCTTCAAGAAGGGGCTGATCACCTATCGCGAGGAGTTCACCTCCAAGGACTGGGCGACCGAGTACGACTTTCCGGCGGTTCGGCGCGGCGCGGTCGTCAAACGCGAATTTCCAGACGAGACGCTGCCGCACTTTCAATGCTGGGCGCTCAACCAGCGGCGCTCGCGTTTTGCCGACACGCATGTGCGCCAGGCGGTCAATCTGTGCTTCGACTTCGAATGGACGAACCAGAACCTCATGTTCGGCCAGCGCGTCCATTCCGACTCGCCCTTCCAGGGCTCGCCTTTCATGGCGACCGGCAGCCCGTCCGACGCCGAGCTTCGACTGCTGGAACCGCTGCGCGGACAGATTCCCGACGAGGTCTTCGGCGCGGTCTGGACGCAGCCGGTCTCCAACGGCTCGGGACGCGACCGCAAGATGCTGCGCGAGGCGTCGGACCTCTTCGCCAAGGCCGGCTGGACCAATCAGGGTGGCCGCCTGAAAAATACGAAGGGTGAGACTTTCCAGATCGAGTATCTGACGCGCGGTGCCGAGCAGCAGCGCGTTTATGCGAAGATGATCGACAATCTGAAGCTGCTGGGCGCCGACGCCTCGTTACGCCTCGTCGACGCGGCGCAATATCAGGACCGCCTCAACCGCTACGATTTCGACATGATCCTGGCCGCCTTCGCGCTCGGCGCGACGCCCACACGCGAGGGCCTGTCGATCTTCTTCGGCTCCGACGCGGTCGACCGGCCCGGCGCCTACAATTATCCCGGCATGGCGAGCGAGGCGGTCGACGGCCTGATCACCAGGGCGGGCGCGGCAAAGTCGCGCGACGAGCTGACCGTCGTTCTGACCGCCCTCGACCGGGTTCTGCGCTGGCGCCTCGACTGGCTGCCGAACATTACCTCCGAAGGCCACCGCGTCGCCTATTGGGACATGTTCGGCTTCAAGGAGCCCAAGCCCGGCTATGGCTGGCCCGTCGAGAGCCTGTGGTGGTTCGACGAAGCCAAGGCCAGGGCGATCGGCAAGGCCTGAGCAAGCGCCGGCGGCAAGGGTGGCCGGAACGAAACGACCTGGGGCGACGGGATTCGTACGTCCCTGCCCCTGGCCGGACCAGTTCTCGGGCTGGAGCGATCTTTTGCGCGTCGGCGCGCAGTTGGTTAACAACGGGCTCAGCCGAAACGGCGGGCCTCCACAGATTCGGCCTTGCCAGGGCCGTCGGACAACCGGAGACACCACCCGAGCATGGGCGCCTATATCCTTCGCCGCATTCTTTTGATGATCCCGACGCTGATCGGCATCATGGCGATCTCCTTCGTCGTCATCCAGTTCGCGCCCGGCGGCCCGGTCGAGCAGGTCATCGCCAGCCTGCAGGGCGATGCCGGCGGCGCCACCGACCGCGTCTCGGGCGGCAGCGGCGGCGATTTCGGCGGCGGCCAGAACGGCGGCGGCGACAGTTCGGGATATCGCGGGGCGCAGGGGCTCGATCCGGCCTTCATCGCCAAGCTCGAAAAGCAGTTCGGCTTCGACAAGCCGCCACTCGAGCGCTTCGGCCTGATGATCTGGAACTATGTCCGCTTCGATTTCGGCGACAGCTATTTCCGCTCGGTCTCGGTGTGGAACCTGATCCTCGAAAAACTGCCCGTCTCCATGTCGCTCGGCCTGTGGATCACGCTGCTGTCTTATCTGATCTCGATCCCGCTCGGTATTCGCAAAGCGCTGAAAGACGGCTCGACCTTCGACATCTGGACCTCCGGCGTCATCATCGTCGCCTATGCGATCCCCGGCTTTCTCTTCGCCATCCTGCTCATCGTGCTCTTCGCCGGCGGCTCGTTCTACGACTTCTTCCCCCTGCGCGGCCTGTTGTCGGATGGCGTGCGCGGCGACTGGTGCGCGCTGTGGTCGGACAATGCCGACCTGCCGAACTGCATCACGCGGACGATCCCGGACTATTTCTGGCACCTGACCCTGCCGCTGATCGCCCTGTCGCTCTCGGCCTTCGCGACGACGACGCTCCTGACGAAGAACTCCTTCCTCGACGAAATCCGCAAGCAATACGTGACGACGGCGCGGGCCAAGGGCCTCTCCGAGCGCCAGGTGCTCTACGGCCACGTCTTCCGCAACGCGATGCTGATCATCGTCGCGGGATTTCCCGGCGCCTTCATTTCCTCCTTCTTTGCCGGCTCGCTGTTGATCGAGACGATCTTCTCCCTCGACGGCCTCGGGCTCCTGGGCTTTGAATCCATCTACAACCGCGATTATCCCGTCGTGTTCGGCACCCTCTACATCTTCTCGCTGATCGGTCTCGCCACGACGCTGATCTCCGATCTCACCTACACCTGGATCGATCCCCGCATCGATTTCGAGAAGCGGGAGGTCTGAGGATGGTCAGGAAAAGTGCGATGCGGTTTTCGGCCCGGACCATGCGGGAGGGTTTTTGAGGATGGACGACGCGCTCAAGGACCGGCTGAAGGAAGACGAGGCCCGCCGGCAGGGTGGACCCGACACGAGCCCCGAAGACCGTGCGGCCGAGATCGCCGCAGAACAGACGAGCGGCATTGCCCAGATGGCGCCGGAATCGGAGGTGACGAAGCGTCCGCGCCTGTCGCCGCTGAACCGTCGGCGCTGGCAGAACTTCAAGGCGAACAAGCGCGGCTACTGGTCGCTGTGGATCTTCGCCGTGCTGTTCGTCGTGACGCTGCTTGCCGAATTCGTCGCCAACGACCGGCCGATCCTCGTCGACTACAAGGGCGAGTTCTACTACCCCGTGCTCGTCGATTATCCCGAGGAGGTGTTCGGCGGCTTCCTGCCCGTCACCAACTACCGCGATCCCTTCGTCTCAGGCGAGATCGCCGCCAACGGTTGGGCGATCTGGCCGCCGATCCGCTATTCCTACCAGACGGTCAACAACGAGATCGCCTCGCCCGCCCCCTCGCCGCCCTCCTGGACGCTGTCCAGGGAGGAGGCCTGCTCGCGCTATCCGGACGGGGTCGACGACAAGAGCTGTTCCTTCGGCAACATGAACTGGCTCGGCACCGACGACCAGGCGCGCGACGTGCTGGCCCGGTTGATCTACGGGTTCCGCATCTCGGTGCTGTTCGGCCTCATCCTCACCGCAGCCTCGGCCGTCATCGGCGTCGCGGCGGGCGCCATGCAGGGTTATTTCGGCGGCTGGGTCGACCTCATCTTCCAGCGCTTCATCGAGATATGGTCGTCGATTCCGGTGCTTTACCTGCTGCTGATCATCGCCGCGATTCTGCCGCCCGGGTTCTGGATCCTGCTCGGCATCATGCTGCTGTTCTCCTGGGTTGCCTTCGTCGGCGTGGTGCGAGCCGAGTTCCTTCGCGCCCGCAACTTCGAATATGTCAACGCGGCCCGGGCGCTCGGGGTCGGCGACCTGACCATCATCACCCGGCATCTCCTGCCCAACGCCATGGTCGCGACGCTGACCTTCCTGCCCTTCATCCTCAACGGCTCGATCACCACGCTGACCTCGCTCGACTTCCTCGGCTTCGGCCTGCCCCCCGGCTCGCCCTCGCTCGGCGAGCTTCTGGCTCAGGGCAAGAACAACCTGCAGGCCCCCTGGCTCGGCTTTTCCGGCTTCATCGTGCTATCGTTGATGCTCTCGCTTCTGGTCTTCGTCGGCGAAGCGGTGCGCGACGCCTTCGACCCGAGAAAGAGTTTCGGGTGAGATTTTGGGGATGGACACCATGAACGACCCGAGGCGTAAAACCATTCGGCATTATCCTGCCGATCGACTTCCCGACGATCTGCGCGGCGAGTGGGATGCAAGTGGCAAGCTGACTGTCACGCTGGTGCGTGAGGACGATACTGACCAAATCTCAGCGGAAGTGCGGCCCGTTCCGAAGTATCTGCGTTTCTGGGGCGCCGCTGCGCATCACAGGACCAGCATCGAGGATGCTGTCGCCCGTGTCAGGGAACTTCGGGAAGAATGGGACTGATGGACAGGAATTCTGTCTATCTCGATTCCAACATCGTTATCGAACTGATCGAGAATCAGGACGCGGCGATCCGGCGATTCCTCGCAACCGTTGATGAACAAGGTGGTCTTGTCGTCACAAGCGAACTGACGTTGATGGAAGTTTCGGTCGTTCCATTCAGGAAAGAGGATTTGGAACTGATCGCGCTCTATGAAAGCTTTCTGCAATCCGGCGAGGGTGTTCTGGTGTTGCCGATCGACAGGATGGTCTTGACTCGAGCGGCAGAAATTCGCGCAAAATTTGGCAACAAGACGCCGGACGCCATCCATGTCGCGACCGCCCAGACGGCTGGCTGCGAATATCTTGTTTCCGCCGACAAGAGGCTTCGCATCTCCAATCGATTGAAGAAGCTCGATATGGCTGACCTCGGATCATGGAGCGGTTTCAATTGACCGATCATAGCCACGACCAGCATAGCCACGACGACCACGCCCATGGCTTCACCGGCCATGCCCACGGTGCCAACGAGACGCGGATTGCTATCGCGGCCGTACTGACGGGCGTCTTCATGATCGCCGAGGTGGCGGGCGGGCTGATCTCCGGCTCGCTCGCCCTGATCGCCGATGCCGGACACATGCTGACGGACTTCGCGGCTCTCGGTCTCGGCTGGTTCGGCTTTCGTCTCGCCCGCAAGCCGGGCGATTCCGACCGGACCTATGGCTATGACCGCTTTCAGGTGCTGGTCGCCTTCGTCAATGGCCTGGCGCTCTTCGTCATCGCCGGCATCATCGTCTTCGAGGCGTATCACCGCCTGACCGAGCCGGGCGCGATCCTCGGCGGCACGATGCTCGCCATCGCCATCGCCGGGCTCGTCGTCAACATCGTGGTCTTCGCGATCCTCAACGGCGCGGATCGCGAAAACCTCAACATCCGCGGGGCGGTGCTGCATGTCCTGGGCGATCTTCTCGGCTCGGTCGCCGCGATCGTCGCCGCCGTGGTCATCCTCTACACCGGCTGGGTGCCGATCGACCCGATCCTGTCGGTGCTCGTCTCGGTGATCATCCTCGTTTCGGCCTGGCGGCTCGTGCGCGATGCCGGCCATGTGCTTCTCGAAGGCGCGCCGACAGACCTCGACGTCAAGGACGTCGCACCGCATCTCGTCGGCGCCGTTGCGGGCGTCGTCGAAGTCCACCATGTCCACGCCTGGTCGATCACGCCGGAGCGGAAAATGGCAACGCTGCACGCCTGCCTCGACGAGGAGGCCGACGGCATGGCCGTCACCCGCGACATCAAGGCCGAACTGAAGCGCCGCTTCGCGATCGGCCACGCGACGGTGGAGATCGAACGCGGGATGTGCGCGGACGAGGCTTCGACTAACGCGCCGGATCAGGGGCACGACCATCGCGATGGGCGTGAGCGCGTCCCGAAGCACGACGAAGCCGCCCCGGCACCCGCCGCCCCCTTGAAGGAGCGCCCCGCTTGAGCCGATCCGCCCCAGCGACCACCGGCGCCCCAGGCGCCGCGCCCGGAACACCCCTCCTTTCCGTCGAGGATTTGCAGGTCGCCTTCTTCCAGGGTGGCAAGACGCAGATCGCCGTCGATGGCGTGTCCTTCTCGATCGCCAAGGGCGAGACCCTCGCGCTCGTCGGCGAATCGGGCTCGGGCAAGTCGGTCTCGGCGCTGTCGATCCTGAAGCTCCTGCCCTATCCGCAGGCGAGCCATCCCGGCGGCGCGATCCATTTCGCCGGCCGCGATCTCCTCGCCGAGGACAACAAGCAGCTTCGAACCGTGCGCGGCAACAAGATCTCGATGATCTTCCAGGAGCCGATGTCCTCGCTCAACCCGCTGCACACGATCGAGCGGCAGATCGGCGAGGTGCTGAAAGTCCATCGCGGCATGCGCGAGGGGCCGGCCCGCGAGCGCACGCTGGAACTGATGCGGCAGGTCGGCATCCACGATCCCGAAAAGCGCCTCGGTGCCTATCCGCACCAGCTGTCCGGCGGCCAGCGCCAGCGCGTGATGATCGCGATGGCGCTCGCCAACGAACCCGACCTTCTGATCGCCGACGAGCCGACGACGGCCCTCGACGTCACGGTCCAGGCGCAGATCCTGGAGCTTCTCAAGACGCTTCAGGTCGAACGGGAGATGGGCCTCCTGTTCATCACCCACGATCTCGGCATCGTAAGGAAGATCGCCGACCGGGTCTGCGTGATGTATCGCGGCAAGATCGTCGAGACAGGGCCGACGAAGCGCATCTTCGAGGCGCCGGAGCACGACTACACCAGGCATCTCCTTGCCGCCGAGCCGAAGGGCCGACCGCCCGCCACCAATTCCAATGCGCCGCTGGTGATGGAAGCCAGGGATCTGAAGGTCTGGTTCCCGATCAGGACCGGTTTCTTCCGGCGAACCACCGACCATGTGAAGGCCGTCGACGGCATCGACATCGAGCTGCGCGCCGGTCAGACCGTCGGCGTCGTCGGCGAATCCGGTTCGGGCAAGACGACGCTCGGCCTCGCGCTCTGCCGGATGATCTCGTCGAAGGGCGAAATCCGCTTCGACGGGACACGCATCGACGAACGCTCTTTCAAGGCGATGAAGCCGCTGCGCGAAAAGCTGCAGATCGTCTTCCAGGATCCGTTCGGCTCGCTGTCGCCGCGCATGCCGATCGCCGACATCGTGTCGGAAGGCCTCGCCATCCACGAAAAGCAGCTTTCGCCGGATGAGCGGGATGCCCGCGTCGTCGCCGCGCTGAAGGAGGTCGGCCTCGATCCGGCGACCCGCTTCCGTTTCCCGCACGAATTTTCCGGCGGCCAGCGCCAGCGCGTGGCGATCGCGCGGGCCATGGTGCTGAACCCGCGCTTCGTGATGCTCGACGAGCCGACCTCGGCCCTCGACATGAGCGTCCAGGCTCAGGTCGTCGACCTGCTGCGTGCCCTGCAGGTCAAGCACAATCTGGCCTATCTGTTCATCAGTCACGATCTGAAGGTGGTGCGGGCGCTTGCCAACGAAGTGATCGTCATGCGCAACGGCACCGTCGTCGAGCGCGGACCCTCGGAGGAGATTTTCGACCGGCCGAAGACCGACTACACCAAGGCGCTGATGGCGGCGGCGTTCGACATCGAGACCGCGCCCACCGGGATCGTTTCGCAATGACGGCCGAGGCTTTCGACGGCCGGGTGCCGGAAGCGGCGTCGACCCCGATGACGGAACACCCATGACCAGCCACTACCGCGACCAGCTGGCCGACCAGCCGCTGACCTTCACCGTCGAGACATCCGAACTCCTGAGCGACGGCTTCCGGCCTTTTCGCGTCGTGACTCTGGTCCACGATCGACTGGACGGCGAAGGTCGACTCGGACCGATGCGGCGCGAATATCTGGCGACCGGCGAATGCGTCGTCATCGTGCCCTACGATCCGGTGGCCGACGCGATCGTCGTCATCCGGCAGTTCCGCCTGGCCTCGGCACTGGTCCTCGATCTTGCGGCGGCGTTGGAGTTGCCGGCCGGGCTCGTCGACGCGGGTGAAACGGTGGATGCGGCAGCAAGCCGCGAGCTGACCGAAGAAACCGGCCTTCGTGCCCTCGCCATCGAGCGCTGCTACCGGCTCCTCACGTCTCCGGGACTCACCACCGAGCACGCAACAGTCTATCTCGCCATCGTCGATGCGTCGCAACTGGCCGCCAGCGCCGGCGTGGCCGACGAGCACGAGGACATCCGGCCGATTCTCGCGCCGGTCGACGAGTTGATCGCGGCCGTGGACGAGGGCCGGGTCGAGAACGCCTTTCTCGTCAATTGCGTCCACTGGTTCGCGCGCAAGGGCCGCACCCTGGCGCAAGGCATGGCCCGAAGCCTCGACAGCCTGGACGAGGCGTCGTAGCGAAGAACGATCCGACGAAACCGACGAGCAGACCAGGGACGATGCATTGACCATCCTTCTTTCCGTAACCGGCTTCGACCCGAACCGCTGGCGCGACGCGCTGAAGGCGGCGGGCGGTCGCCGCGAGATCGTTCTGGAGCCGGGCCACAGCGCCGATCCTTCGATCGAATACGCCGTCGTCTGGAAGCAGCCGCCGGGCTTGTTGGAGAATCTGCCGAACCTCAAGGCAATCTTCTCGCTCGGCGCCGGCGTCGACCACATCTTCCTCGACAAGCGCCTGAAGGATGTGCCGGTGGTGCGCATCGTCGCCGACGATCTGTCGAACCGCATGAGCGAATATGTCGTCTGGCGGGTGCTCGATCATTTCCGCCGTGGCCGCTCCTATCGCAAGCAGCAGGCCCAGAAGATCTGGCACGAGCGGCTGCAGCCCGCCGCCAGGGAGATCACCGTCGGCATCATGGGCTTCGGCGAACTCGGTCGCGACGTGGGCGAGAAGCTGAAGACAATGGGCTTCAAGGTCGCCGGCTGGAGCCGCAGCGAGAAGACCGCCGAGGGCATCGACACCTATGCCGGGTCAGCCGGGCTCGATCGCTTCCTCGGCGCGACCGACATCCTCGTCGTCCTCTTGCCGCTGACGGCACAGACGCGCGGCATCATCGACCGGGGCCTCCTGTCGCGCTTGAAGCGTCACACGCCGCTCGGCGGTCCGGTGCTGATCAACGCCGGCCGCGGCGCGCTGCAGAACGAGACGGCGATCCTCGCTGCCCTCGACGACGAAACGCTGATGGAAGCCTCGCTCGACGTCTTCACCGTCGAGCCGCTGCCGCCCGCAAGCCCGCTCTGGAGCCATCCGCGGGTCTTCGTCACGCCGCACGCCGCCGCGATGTCCGACCCCACCGCCCTCGCCCCGGCGGTGATGCGCCAGATCGCGGCGCATGAACGCGGCGACGCGCTGACCGGTATCGTGGATCGCGAGGCGGGGTATTGAGTGCGCTTCCGCGCTCCAAGAAGCGTGAAAGCGACAAGGGCAGCGCAGACCGGGGTCGGTGGGCCGCCTGCGTCACGGCGCGTGGCTCGGCACGTCTTGTGATGCGACATTGGCTCGATGCCCACGCCACATCGCGAACGCCTCGCCGAACATCCCCTCGCTTGCACAAGGCTGCTTAATCCCGAAACGGATCACGGTGCCGAATCGCGCGCCCGTCGATCAGCCCAAGATCACGCCGGCGATCATCCGAAATGCCGTCGAGATCCGAAAGCCGCCGATGCGGTCTCCGCTTGGAAAGCGCAAGGCCAAACCAGGCCGCCTCTTTCAGAACCTTGCTTGCAAAGGTCCGAAGAATTTCGTTCAACATTCCGGCACCTCTTCGCAATGGAAGGCGCACGCGCCTCTCGCAAGAAGAAAGCTGGACTCGTCCGCAGCAGCGTTCCAACAAAAGCTGCGGCGTCATGCATAAGCTGTCCTTGTCTATGAGCCTTCGCGATCTTCCTCCGCTCGCCGCCATCCGCGCCTTCGAGGCGGCTGCGCGTCACCTCAGCTTCACCCGCGCCGGTGCCGAACTCGGGATGACGCAAGCAGCGGTGAGCTATCAGGTGAAGGTGCTGGAGGATCGGGTCGGCGCGCCGCTCTTCATCCGTCAGCCGCGCGCCGTGTCGTTGACGCCGACCGGTGAGGCCCTCGCACGATCGTCCGGCGAAGCGCTCGATCTGCTGTCCGCATCCTATTCGCGTGCGAAGACGAAGGTCGGCGAGGTGCTCTCGATCCAGGTCGTCCCCACCTTCGCCGTACATTGGCTGACCGGGCGGATCGGCGGCTTTCAGTTGAAATATCCGGAGATCGCTACCCGTGTGACAGCAAGCCGGACGATGGTCGATTTCGCCCGGGAAGACGTCGACATTGCGATCCGGTCGGGCCACGGCGACTGGCCGGGACTGCACTGCCACAGACTGATCAAGGCCCATTTCACGCCGATGGTCAGTCCCCGGCTGATTGAGCGTTTAGGACCGCTGCGGACACCGCGTGATCTGCTTGGCTATCCGTTGATCGATCCCGGGGATCGCTGGTGGTCGATCTGGTTCGCCCGCTGCGGCGTCGACGACTATGCGGCAGAGAATCGGATGGACCTGCGCATGGGCGATCAGTTTCTCGAGGCTCGTGCGGCAGTCGGTGCCGCCGGCGCCGCCATCCTGACGCCCGCCTTTTACGCGCAGGAGATCGAGAATGGGCTACTGGTCCAGCCCTTCGATATCCTCGGCGAGGAAGATCGGTCCTATTGGCTGTGCTATTCTCAAGCGTGGCGGAACGTCCCGAAGATCAAGGCTTTTCGCGACTGGATCCTCGGCGAGATGTCGGCGTCCGGCGCCGAGGATTTCAACGCGCCGAAAGCCGGCCCATCCGCCTGACGCTGGTGACCGGCGAGCCCTTGGCCGCGATGCGTTCGATCGCCTCGCTCACCGGCTCGATCGCCGTCATCATATGGTGGGCGTTGGCGTGAAGAAGCCGCGTGCCGTCCAGCATGATGCCGAGATGGCCTTTCCAGAAAACCAGATCGCCACGCTGCAACGCCTCGATACCGGCGATGCGGGTGCCGAGTGTGCGCTCCTGCACGTCGGCATCGCGTGGCGCGGCGATGCCCGCCATCACGCAGGCGATCTGGACGAGCCCGGAGCAGTCGATGCCGAGCGCCGACTTGCCACCCCACAGATAGGGCACGCCAAGGAACCGCTCGGCGACGCCGACGAAATCCGGCGCGACCGCCTCGAGCGGCGACAAATGCTGCTCGACGACCGCGCCGCCGGAGGCGAGCCTGGCGTAGCGGGCGTTGTGGTCGGCGCCCTCGCCGATCCTGGTGACGAGCGCGCCCATCGGCAGGTCGTGCAAGGGCGCAAGCTTGATGTCGGGGCCGGGAAAAACCAGCGTGCGCGGCGCGACGACCTTATGGGTCGGCACGTCGATGGCCTCGGCGTCGGCGGACGTCTTCGTCAGGTCGATCGCGGCGCTCGGCACGTAACCGACATAGCCGTCGCCGGTCAGTTGCACCCAGGACCAGCCCTCGTCGTCCGTCTCGAAGACGCTGACAGGCTCGCCGAACAGCGCTTCGGTGTCGAGCATCGCGTCGCCGGCCGGGCGCCGTCGCACCGGGGCAACGGGCTGGACGATCCGGCCGGGCCTGCCTTCGACGAAACGCTCCGCCTCGACATGGCCTTCGAGACGCGCGTCGGCGAGATCGGCGCGAAACGCGTTGAGCCGTTTGTCGAGGGCGCCGCCCGCGCCTGCGCCGGTGGCCGGGTCGAAACGTAGATTCATCGCCGTTCACTCCTCAACGTTTCGCCGTCCAGCGCGGCCAGCGCCTTCATCCTGCGAAAAGCCCGCGCTTCAGCGTAGACCGAATTGCGTCTTCATCGCGTCGAACAGCGCGCGGATGGCATAGGCTTCGCCGCCCACGCCGCCGATCGGGCTGGCCTTGGGGCGCCAACCATAGATGTCGAAATGCGCCCAGACCTTGGCCTTCTCGACGAAGCCTTCCAGAAACAGCGCCGCGGTGATCGCGCCGGCAAAACCGCCGCCTGAGACGTTGTTGGTGTCGGCGACCCTGGACCCGAGATCGGCGACATAGGGCTGCCAGAGCGGCATGCGCCAGACCGGATCGGCGCAGCGGACGCCGGCCTCATGAACCGCCTGCGCAAAGGCCTTGTCATCGGTGAAGAAGGCCGGGAGGTCCGGCCCCAGCGCGACGCGGGCGGCGCCGGTCAGCGTCGCCATGTCGATCAGAAGCTCCGGCGCCTCCTCGTCGGCGAGCGCCAAAGCATCGGCCAGCACCAGCCGGCCCTCGGCGTCGGTGTTGCCGACCTCCACCGTCTTGCCGTTGCGGCTCGTCAGGATGTCGCTCGGCCGGAAGGCATTGCCGGCGATGGAATTCTCGACGGCCGGGATCAGCACGCGCAGGCGCACGTTCAGGCCGCGCGCCATGATCATCCGGGCCAGGCCGAGGACGTTGGCGGCGCCGCCCATGTCCTTCTTCATCAGAAGCATGCCGGAGCTCGGCTTGATGTCGAGGCCACCCGTGTCGAAGCACACGCCCTTGCCGACCAGCGTCACCTTCGGCGCGCTCTCATTGCCCCAGCTCATGTCGATGAGCCGTGGCGCGCTGTGCGACGCACGACCGACGGCGTGTATCATCGGGAAGTTCCGGGCCAGGAGCGCGTCACCCTCGATGGTCACCAGGGTCGCTTCGAACCGCGCAGCAAGATCGCGCGCCGCGTTTTCCAGTTCCGCCGGCCCCATGTCCGAGGTCGGGGTGTTGATGAGGTCGCGGGCAAGAAAAATGCCGGCGACGATCGTTTCGATCTCGGCAAGGTCGACACCACCGGGAATGGCAAAACGGATGTCGTCGCCGTCGGCCGCGCCCTTGTCCCGTTCGCCCGGCTTGCCGTTGCCAGACTTCTCGTCGCCAGATCCGGAGGTGCGGTAGCGATCGAAGCGGTAGTGGCCAAGGGAAAGGCCGAGCACCGCGAGCTCGGGATCGAGGCCGTGTCCCTCGGCGAGCCTCCAGTCGCCAGCCGGCAGCTTCCCCGGCAGCGCGCCGCAGGCGAGCGCCCGACGCTCGTTGGCCCCCTCGCCCTTTGCCGCGTCGCCGAGACCGAGCACCGCTCCGGCCACGTCGCCGTTTTCGCCGGGCACCGGCAGGACGGCACCCGCATCGGCCTTGAAGCGAGCGATGGACGCCCAGCGGCGCGCCGGCTCGGGAAGGTCGCAGACGGTTTTGGGGCTCGCCGTCCAAACGGGGCGAAACGATGCGGCGGCATCGCGGACGAGATGAAGGCACATGAGGTCGATGTCCTGAAAGGTTGACCGGTCTTAAGACTCGTTAACCGGCCGTTAGGGTTAACGAAATATTCTCGTGCAAACGGCCGGTCGTCGACGACTGGCACAGAGCGACGGCAGAAGCAAAGTGGGGCGGCATATGGCGCGGCGCGAGACGAGTTCGATCTTCGGGGTGCGCAACGGCCTCCTGGCCGGCGTGGCCATGGCCATGCTCGCCGCCTCCGGCTGCGCGTCCGGGGTGTCGGGCGAGACGACCGGCTCGATCTCGCGGGCGCCACGTGCAGGCACGAAGACAGTCGCGCAGATGTCGCCGAACGAGCTTCAGGGCGCGCTCGGCGAATACGGCCGCGCCTACGACGCGGCTCCCAGGAACAAGGGGGTCGGACTGTCCTATGCGGCAGCGCTCCAGATGGCCGGCCGCAACGACCAGTCGCTGGCGGTCATGCAGCAGGTGGCGATCGCCCATCCCAGCGACCGCGACGTTCTGGCCGCCTATGGCAAGGCGCTGGCGGCGGCAGGCAACCTGCCGAAGGCGCTGGAGACCGTCCGCCGCGCCCAGACGCCCGACTATCCCGACTGGCGGCTGTATTCGGCCGAGGGCGCGATCCTCGATCAGATGGGCCAGTCGGACGAAGCCCGGCTTCTCTACCGCAAGGCCCTCGATCTCCAGCCGAACGATCCGACGATCCTGTCGAACCTCGGCATGTCCTATCTGCTCAACAACGATCTGAAGGCCTCGGAAGGCTATCTGCGCTCGGCGGCCGCCCTGCCCGGCGCCGACAGTCGCATTCGCCAGAATCTCGCTCTCGTGGTCGGCCTGCAGGGTCGCTTCGACGAAGCCGAAACGATCGCCACCGCTTCGCTCGAACCGTCGGAAGCGGCGGCCAACGCCGCCTATCTCAAGCAGATGCTGGCGCAGCAGAACACCTGGACGATGCTGAAGAAAGAGGACACCGGCAAGAAGAGCTGATGCCTCGATACGGTGAGGGAAAACCGATCCGCATCCTGGTCTCGGCCGAGCTGTCCCGCCTCAGAAGACCTTCATCATCTGCAAAACCGCCGGCCCGATGATCACGGCGAACAGCACCGGCAGGAAGAACACGATCATCGGGACCGTGAGCTTCGGCGGCAGAGCCGCCGCCTTCTTCTCGGCGAAGTTCATCCGCATGTCGCGGTTTTCCTGGGACAGCGTTCTCAGCGCCGTCCCGAGCGGTGTGCCGTATCGTTCGGCCTGGGTCAGCGCGGTACAGACCGAGCGCACGCCGTCGAGGCCGGTGCGCGCCGCAAGATTGTCGTAGGCGACCTTGCGATCGGGCAGATAGGACAGCTCGGCACAGACGAGGATCAGTTCCTCGGCGAGCGGGATCGACTGGATGCCGATTTCCTCGGCCACGCGGCGAAAGGCGGCTTCGATCGAATTGCCTGATTCCACGCAGATCAGCATGAGATCGAGCGCATCCGGCCACGAACGGGTGATCGAGAGGCGGCGCTTGCCGGCCCGGTTATTGATGTAGAGGATCGGCAGGTAAAAGCCGAGATAGCTCGCGAAGAGGCAGACGAGGATGCCGGCCATCGGGGGTTGCTTGTCGAGGACGCCCAGCCCGTAGACATAGAAAGCGGCGACGAGCAACAGCACCAGCGGCATCGCCACGCGCGCGAACAGAAAGAGCGTCAGAGGACGCTGCCCCCTGAGACCCGCAACCCTGAGCTTGGCGACGGTCTTGTCGTCGACGAGCGCCTTTCGCAGGTTGAGTCTCTCGACGACGAGTGCGGCAAATCCCTTCTGGTCGGCCTGACGCAGACCGACGCCCTTGCCGCGACCGCGATCGCGGTCGGACGCGGTCCTTGCCCGTTCCCGCGCCCTCAGTTCCTCGCGTTCGAGGGCCACCGCCTTCATCCTGCTCCTGAGCCGGTTGCCGGCCAACAGGGGCATGGCGACGGCGACGATCGTGGTGAAGACCCCGGCGGCGATGACCCAGCTCGCCACGACGGCGCCGGTCAATCCGATCGAGTTGAATAACGCTTCCATGCCGGGCAGGGTCCTTGTAACGGCGGCGTCGCGTGCGGCCGACCGGCCGCACGCGACGCGGTCAGAAGTCGAAATTGATCATCTTCTTCATGACGAAGATGCCGATCGCCATCCACAGGGCCGCCACGACCAGGATCATGTTGCCGGGCGTCGTGACGAAGAGAACGGAGATGTAGTCGGGCGACGTAAGATACACGAGAGTCGCGACGATGATCGGCAAGGACCCGATGATGCCGCCGGAGGCCTTGGCCTCCATCGACATCGCCTGGATCTTGCCCTTCATCTTCTTGCGATCGCGCAAGACGCGGGACAGGTTCCCGAGCGCCTCGGAGAGATTGCCGCCGGCCTGGGCCTGGATGCCGATGACGATCGAGAAGAAGTTGGTCTCCGGTGTCGGCACGTTCCGATAGAGCCGCTCGACCGCCTCGGAAATCGGGATGCCCATCTGCTGAGTCTCGATGATCTTCTGAAACTCGCCGCGAACCGGCTCGACCGTCTCGGTCGAGACCATTCTCAGCGTATCGGCCAGCGGCAAACCGGATTTGATGCCGCGCACGATCAGGTCGACCGCGTTGGGAAACTCGTCGGTGAATTTGAGCAGCCGCCGTTTTCTCGCACGCGCCAGGAAGAACCGCGGCAGCCCGAAGCCGGCGACGATCGCGATCCCCAGGCTGCCGAGTAGCGACATGCCGAAGATCAGCGAGACCAGCAGACCGGCGACGCCGAGGATCGCGCTGGCAACGTGGAATTTGCGGACGCCGATCGTCCAGCCGGCCTGCTCGATGGACCGTTGCAACGGGACCCTGCCGGAATGCTTGCCGCGCGCTTTCTGCCGGGTTTCCAGATCCTTTAGCGAGGTCTGGATGGTCTTGCGCCGCTTGGACTGCTCGTTCAGCCTTTCGCGCGCCTGCTTCATCGAGGCCCGATCGCTTTCGCCGCGGGTGTACTGCGCCCGTCGCTGCTCCACGGCCTTGCCGCTGGCGATCTTAGGCTGGAGGAACGCATAGGCGAGGCCGGCGGCGGCAACCGTCGACAAGAGGACGAAGAGGAGACCGGACGGCGAGGTCAGCATCAGTACGTCTTCTCGGCTTCGGCCAGGGTGCTGGCGTCGATGGCGGCGGCCAGCCGCTGCTCTTCGCCATAGTAGCGCGCGCGCTCCCAGAAGGCCGGACGTCCGATGCCGGTGGAGCGGTGACGGCCCAGGATGCGCCCTTGCGCGTCCTCGCCGTTCATCTCGTAGACGAAGAGGTCCTGGGTGGTGATGACGTCGCCCTCCATGCCGAGCACTTCGGTGATGTGGGTGATGCGGCGCGAGCCGTCGCGCAGGCGCGCGGCCTGAATGATGACATCGATCGAGCCGACCATGATCTCCTTGACGGTGCGCGAAGGTAGCGAGAAGCCGCCCATGGCGATCATCGACTCGATACGGTTGAGGCACTCGCGCGGCGAGTTGGAGTGGATCGTGCCCATCGAGCCGTCATGGCCGGTGTTCATCGCCTGCAGAAGGTCGAACGCCTCCGGTCCGCGAACCTCGCCGACGATGATGCGCTCAGGGCGCATCCGCAGGCAGTTCTTGACCAGGTCACGCATGGTGATCTCGCCCTCGCCCTCGATATTGGGCGGGCGGGTTTCGAGGCGCACCACGTGAGGCTGCTGCAGCTGCAGTTCGGCCGAATCCTCGCAGGTGACGATGCGCTCGTCGAGGTCGATGTAGCGGGTCAGGCAGTTGAGCAGTGTGGTCTTGCCCGAACCGGTGCCGCCGGAGATCACGACGTTGCAGCGCACCCGACCGATGATCTCGAGGATCGCCGCCCCCTCCGGCGTGATGGCGCCGAACTTGACCAGTTGGTCGAGCGTCAGCTTGTCCTTCTTGAACTTTCGGATGGTCAGCGCCGCCCCGTCGATGGCGAGCGGTGGCGCGATGACGTTGACGCGCGACCCGTCCGGCAGGCGCGCGTCGCAGATCGGCGAGGTCTCGTCGACCCGCCGGCCGACCTGGCTGACGATGCGCTGGCAGATGTTGAGAAGCTGCTGGTTGTCGCGGAAGCGGATATTGGTCTCGATGACCTTGCCGCCCACTTCGATAAATGTCTGGCGGGCGCCGTTGACCATGATGTCGGAAATGTCGTCGCGGGCCAGCAGCGGCTCCAGCGGGCCGTAGCCGAGAACGTCGTTGCAGATGTCGGCGAGCAGGTCCTCCTGCTCGGCGATCGACATGGCGAAGCTCTTGATCGCGATGATGTCGTTGACGATGTCGCGGATTTCCTCGCGCGCCGCCTCATTGTCGAGCTTGGCGAGCTGCGACAGGTCGATCGTATCGATCAGCGCCGCGAAGACCTGCGCCTTGCGCGAATAATAGTCGTCGCTGCGGCCGGCGGCGGGCCGCTCGGGCACCGGCCGCTCGACACGTGCCGGGACCTGCGGCGCGATCGGCTTGTCGACGGCAGCGGATCCGGCGGGTTCGGATCGCCGTTCGGACGCGGCCTCGGGCTTGGCGGACTTCGCCAAGGTCGCGGTGCCCCCGAAATCTGACGTCTCGTTTCCACGCTTTCCGAACATCGCTGGTCGCTCCGTGATCGCAGGCAGTTCGTCGGGCTTGTCCCGATCGCCGCCCTGCGACCGATTGATTCACAGGAATGGGCCGAACGCCGCGGGCACCCTGCCCGCCAGACACGACCGCGTCAGGCGGACTTGCGGCGAAGCCGATCGAACAGGCCGGGTTTCTTCGCCTTTTTCGTTTCGGCCCGCCCGGTCAGGATGTGGGCGATCTGCTGGAACGATTCGACGGCAGGGTGCTTCGGCTCGAGTTCGCCGAGCATTTGACCGTTGTTCGCCGCATCACCGAAAACCTGCGGATCGAAGGCGATCTGGGCGATCGGATCGAGGCCGAGGGGCTCGCAGAATTCGGCGACCGAAATCTCCGGACGCTTCGGCACCGCCAGCTGGTTGAGGATCAGATACGGCTTGGGATCGTTCGGGCGCAGACTCGCCAGAAGGTCGACGAAGTTCTTGGCGTTGCGCAGATTCGCCAGATCCGGCGTTGCGGTGATGACGACGCTGTCGGCGCCCGCCAGAACGGTCCGGGTCCACTCGTTCCAGCCGTGCGGCACGTCGAGCGCGACGATGGGGGCGCCGCGCTTGGCGGTCTCGATCAGCGCCGTGAAGGCGTCGGAGCTGAAGTCATAGGTGCGGTCGAGCACCGAGGGCGCGGCCAGAAGCGACAGGTGATCGGCACATTTCGACAACAGGCGATCGAGCATCGTGTCGTCCATGCGCTCCGCCGAAAACACCGCCTCGGCGATGCCCTGCGTCGGATCGCGGTCGAAATTGATGTTCGCCGTGCCGAACGGCAGGTCGAGGTCTGCGATAACGACATCGCTGGCGAAGAGCCGCGAGATCGTCCAGCCGACATTGTGTGCGACCGTCGAGGAGCCGACGCCGCCCTTGGCGCCGATAAAGGCGATGTCGCGGCCGATCGGCGCGGCGTCGGGGGCGGTGAAGAGGCCCGAGATCATCGCCATCACGTCGGCGAGCGAGATCGGCGCCACGAGATATTCGGAGATGCCGCGACGGATCATCTCGCGGTACAGCGCCACGTCGTTGTTGTGGCCGACCACGACGACTTTCGAACCCGGATCGCAGACATCGGCCAGCGTTTCCAGGGATTCGAGCAGTTCGTCGGGACCCAGGCGCGACTCCAGGATGACGAGATTGGGTGTCGGCGCGCTGGAGAAATGCTCGTTCGCCGCGCGAACGCCGCCCATATGGACGCGCAGATTGGCCTTGGCCATGCGGCGATCCTTGCCGGCGCGCTCGATCGGATCGGCGACGCCTTCGGTCTCGCAGAAGGCCTGGACGGAGATGCGCGGCACCGGCGCGAAGCTGGCGAGATGCACGCTGTCGGCGCTCAAGGTTTCGGGAACGCTGGGGGTCAGGTGGTCCATGGGAAGCTCCGCGGTCACGATCAGTAGGACGCGATGTTGGCTTGGACACCGACGGACTGCGTCGCCTCGCCCCGACGATAATTGTCGATGACGGTCGTCCGGCGCTGGGCATCGATCGTATCGACGCCGCGCGGCGACAACAGATCGCGCGGGTCGGCGATCTGCGCCGCGAGGTTCTGCTGGTTGGCACAGCCGAAATTGAAGTAGTTCTTGTTTTCGGACGTGTCGGCCAGATCCTCGGGCCAGCGGCCGCACGGCCCTGTCTTGGCGACAAGCGCCGCGTAGGACAGGCGGATCGGCACCGGCCCGGTCGAGCCCACGGCGGAATAGGGCTGGACGAAGATGCGATTGCGGTCGACACCGCGCTTGCGCAGCGTCTCCACGATGCCGCCAGAGACCCGGCTGGCGGCGAACTCGTTGGTCGAACCGGCCGGCAACTGCACCTGGATCGAATCGGCGCCGGAGGCCTTGAAGCGATCGGCGAAATCCTCGACGCGTCCCTTGTCCGCGAAGGCGAGGTTGGCGTCCGAGGCGACGATCGGCAGGTCGATCGCCACGAGGTTCTCCGAAACCACGATCGGGTGACGGGTACGATAGTCGTCCGGTATCGAGCCGACCTCGATGTTGTGGACGTTGGCGCAGCCGCTGGCCGCAAGAACCAGGATCAGCGGCAGGAACGCCTTGAGGGTCGAGCGGCCGGTCTTGCGGCGGCTCATCGTGTCGAACCGGTGTTGCACGGTGGATCTCCCCGAACCGATCATTTGTAGATGAAGCCGACGACGCCGTGATATCGGCCGGGCGGCAGTCTGGTTTCCATCTTTCCGTAGACGCGGTTGACCCGGCCGAGGAAATTGGCGGCGCCGTCGCTGGACAGCGCGAACCCGTCGTCGGGCCGTGCCAGCGCCTCGCGGGCGACGGGTCGCACGAGATAGGGCGTGACGATGATGACGAGTTCGGTCTCGTAATGCTGGAAGTCGCGGCTGCGGAACAAGGTGCCGAGCACGGGGATTTTCGAAAGACCGGGGAAGCCGGAGATTACCTGCCGCGATTCGTCACGCACCAGACCGGCGATGACCAGCGAGCCGCCCGACGGCAGCTCGACCGTGGTGTCGGCGAGCCGCTTGCGGATGCCGATGACGGCGGAGCCTGCATTCTGTCCCGCACCGCCACCGGCGAGATTGAACGGCGATTCGAACGTCGGCTCCGACACGCTGGTGCGAACTTTCAAGCTGATCCGCCCCGGCGAAAGCACGACCGGCGTGAAATCGAGGCCGATCCCGTATTCCACATTTCGGCTGTTGAGCGTCAGCTGTGCCGCTTCGACTTCCGTATCGACGATGCGTCCGTCGGCGTCGCGGATGTTCGTGCGCTTTTCCGGCGTGATGTCGCGACCGTCGGGAATCGAAAACTCGCCGCCGACCTTGAAACTCGCCTTTTCGCCGGAGATCGCGGTCAGGCTCGGTTCGGCCAGAGTGCGCATGACGCCGGCCTGGTTGAGCGCGCGAAGCTGAGCCTGAACGGTGTCGCCGTTGTTGGTGCTGGATAAACCGGCAAACGTGTTGGAAAGCGCGTTTCCGAGACCGAAGATGTTGTCGGTCGCGGCAGCGTAAGACACCCCGTCGATCGAGCCGTTGGCCAGCGAGTCGATGCCCAGCTGCTTGACCACCGAACGTTGCACCTCGGCGACCGTGACCTTCAGCGTCACCTGGTCCTGGCCGGCGATCTGGATGAGATTGACGATCTGGCTTTGCTGACGGTTCTCCTGGGCGAAGGCGACGTCGGCGGTGCCGCCGGTCGCCGCGCCGGCGGTGGCCGACTGGATATACTGACCGGTGGTCGCCTCGCCACCCGTCACGAAGATGCGCGCCAGTCGCTCGACCTGCGAGGCATCCTGCGGCGTCTGCACCTGTCCCGTCAGAACGACGTTGTCGTTCAGCATCTCGACCGTGACGTTGGAGCCGGGAACGTATTTGCGGATCGTCGCCTCAAGTCCGCTGATGTCACGCTCGATCCTGATGTCGATGGACGCGATCTGGCGGTTTTGGCGGTCGAAGACGATGACGTTGGTCTGGCCGACCTGCTTGCCGAAAATATAGATTCGGCGGGCGTCCCGCGTGACCGCATCGGCGACCGACGGGTTCGCGACGAGAATGTCGTGGGCGTCGGCGGACAGGACGATGACCTTCGTCTTGTTGAGACCGAGATTGATCGTCTGCGTACCCTGCCCGACATTGACGACGGCCTGATCTGCCGCAGAGGCGGGCAAGGCGGCGGCGATCGGTGCGAGCGCCGTGGTGATGGCGAGCGCGATGTTCAGCGAGCCGCGGCGCAGCGAGACGTTCGGGGAAAGGCGGGTCCGGATGTGCATCGCTCGATCCCTCAATTGTTCGTCGTGATGTCGGTGGTCTGGCCGTAGCGCACGACTTTGATCGTCTGGCGCCTGGCCTGTTCCTGAGCGAGCAGGAAAGCCGCGTAGCCGGGCGTTCCGGGCACGGAATCGGCCAGGGCGCGGAGCGAGAGGATGAGCCGGTCGCCGATCTGCTGGGCCGCCGTCAGCGCCTCGGCCTGATCGGGCTCGACCTCGATCGTCGCGGTCGAGCCGACGACGACCTGTTCGCCGTCCTTTTCCTGGACGGTCTGATCGATCGCGAGAACCCGCAGATTGCGCAGCACGGTCTCGGTCCTGGTCTGTTCGGGCCGGTCGTTCACGGCGGGGATCTTCCGCGTCATGATGACGTCGACATGATCGTTCGGCAGGATGAAGCCGCCCGCGGCCGTGTCGGCCGCGATCTGGATGGCGATGGCGCGCTTGCCTGCGGGCAGAATGGCCGACATGAAGCCGTGATCGGCGCGGATCAGCTTGGCCTCGCGAACCGGCTCGCCGGCGAAGAACGCTTGCTTGGCGATCGAACCGTCGAGTTCCTCGATGGCCTCCGGCCGGTTGACCTTTGTGATGATCGTCGGGCCGATGCCCGCTTCGGGCCATTTCTGCCAGTCGAGCGTGCCGCTGATCTTCTCGCCCATGACGAGGTCCTTCGTCGTGACGAGGACGTCGGCGAGCTTGATCGGCGGTTCGGCCGGAGCCGCCGTGATGATCACCGGCTCCACTTCGGCGGGCCGCGACAGGTTGAGCGCGACGAATCCAGCCCCCACTGCGGCGGCAAGGGCAATAGCGACGACTGCGATCCGCGCCAGGTTCATCCGGCCACTCCCGATGACGAATCCGCACCACGCGGCCGTTCATCACGGTTGTTGCCGATAAACCCTCAAGACATGGTTAACGAAAACCTGCCGGAGCTTAAAATGCGGCGATTGCAGCGCGTCCCGTCCCAGCCAATCGCGACCGGAGTTTCAGAACGGCGGGGCCGCCAGACCCTTCACCGCGACATCCATCCAGCCGCTGTGGGCATACACCGTCAATCCACCGGCGCCGAGCGCAATGCCGTAGGGGATGCCTGTTCGATCGTCGAGCAGGCGGTCGATGAAATCAATGCCCGTGGCGGGGACCATGTACGAGCGAGCCATCAGCAGGCCAATGGTCAGGAGGCCGCCGAACACCGTGCTGACCAGAAGATACTCCAGAAGCAGCGGCGTCGGCCCGAACCAGATCGCCGTCGCGGCGAGGAACTTGGCATCGCCGCCGCCCATCCATCCAGCCGCAAACATTGCGAACGTAGCGAGCAACACCGCGCCGCCCACTGCGACATGAAGCACGATCGTCACCGGCGGCATCCCGATCAGGTGCCCGGCGAAAAAAAAACCCGCGACGAGCGCGAGAGATACCTTGTTTGCAATAGTCATCGACAAAAGATCGGAAAACGCCGCGTAAACCACTAGGAAAGGAAAGAAGCCGAGGAAGAAATACGGGAGCATTCGATCAACCTGGATGATGCCCTGAAGCCAACGCTCCAGGGCATGCGTTTACGCCAATACACAAGACAATTACTTGGCCTTGCCGAGCTCTGCACCGATGTTGTCGAAAGTCGTATCGAGATTGGTGCCGAGAGTGGTGAGCGCTGTAATGATTACGACACTTACCAGGCCTGCGATCAGGCCGTATTCGATTGCCGTGGCGCCGGACTCATCCTTGGCGAAACGTGCGAGAAGCTTGGACATGGAGCACTCCGTGGTATCCGATTGATCGACATTCCCGTCGACTGATGTCCGTCGATCGGTTGAAGCGACCATAGCCACCCGCTGTTATGAACGGCTTAATGGGCTAGGTTTATTTTTCATTATATCTGTCGGCCCTCCACGTCGCTGCGAACAAAGCCGAATTGTGGCCGCGATGGCAAAGGCCATCGGGCGGTCGCCTCGTACGGCAGCATCGCCGGCGATCCCTACTTGGCAGCGCTCGCGCCAGCGAACGGCAAGGCGAAATATTATGTCAGCCCTCTTGACCTAATTTGCACACTATAGGAGAGTAGCCTCAACCTGAGGAGGAATTCATGGACGTGACCGCTCTTTTTGCATCGCGAAGCGCGCGCATGCGGGCTTCGGAAATCCGTGAGCTTCTGAAGCTGCTGGATCAGCCCGACATCATCTCCTTTGCCGGCGGGATCCCCGATCCATCGCTGTTTCCCCATGACGCGTTCCGAAAAGCCTATGCCGACGTGCTGGGCCGTTCGGAAACCAACCAGGCCCTGCAGTACCAGGCGAGCGAAGGCTACGCGCCGCTGCGGACGTGGATCGCGTCGCAGATGCGAAAGATCGGCGTGCCCTGCGACGAAGGCAACATCTTCATCACTTCCGGTTCGCAGCAGGGGTTGGACTATCTCGGCAAGTTGTTCCTCTCGCCAGGCGATACCGCCCTCGTCACCTACCCGACCTATCTCGGCGCGCTCCAGGCGTTCAATGCCTACGAACCGAACTACGAGCGGCTGCGGCTCGCCGGCGAGCATGCGGTCCCCGAGCCTTTGCAGGCGACGGCGATCCGCGGCGGCGGGCGTACCAAATTCGCCTACATCGTTCCGGACTTCGCCAATCCCACAGGCGAGACGCTGGATCTTGCGGCTCGAAAGGCCCTTCTGGATATGGCGGAGGCGCTGGACATCGCGGTGATCGAGGACTCGGCCTACCGCGCCTTGCGCTACAGCGGCGAGCCGATCGCGCCCATCCTCGCTCTGGATTGCGAGCGCACCGGCAGCATCGAATCGGCCCGCACGATTTTCTGCGGTTCCTTCTCCAAGACCTTGTCGCCCGGTCTCCGCGTCGGCTGGATCTGTGCGCAAAGGCGCCTCGTCGACAAGCTCGTCCTGACCAAACAGGCCTCCGACCTGCACAGCCCGTCACTCAACCAGATGGCCATTCTGGAGGTCGCACAGGCGACCTTCGACGATCAGATCGGCCAATTGCAGACCGTGTATCGCGCGCGGTGCGATGGGCTCCTCGCCGCCCTTGACGTGCATATGCCCGACGGCGTCGCCTGGACCCGCACGGATGGCGGCATGTTCGTCTGGTTGACCCTGCCGCGCGGGATCGACACGTCGGCGCTCCTGGCACGGTCCGTCCAGGAGGCGCGGGTCGCCTTCGTTCCGGGCGGAGCGTTCCACCCCGACGGATCGGGTGCGAATACCATGCGCCTGTCGTTCAGCCTCGCCAACGAACGCGCGCTCGACATCGCGATCCCGAAACTGGCGCGGCTGATCGCCAGCGAAATGGAGCGTGAGGCGGCCTGAAGCTCGCGATGAGTCGAATTCGACGCGCGCAATCGGCAAAGCCCAGACCAGCCGGCCGACGACGCGGACACGGATGTTCGCCGGGGATCGCAACACCGAAAAGATCGCATGCAAGTATGCGTTGCGGGCGGACGGTCGATCTCGCCCGCCTTGTCACATTCGATCAGCCCGGCCATCGGCCCATTCGAAACGACATGAACCAAACTCTGACGGGGTCTTAATCCGCTCTTTACCCTGAGACATTAGAACAGAGGCAGCCTGAATTCTTCAGTGAAAGTGCGCCCGATGCTTCTTGCCAACACCGCCGCCAGCTTCGTCGTTTTCTGCGTCGCGCTTGCCGGTCCGGTGGCGGCCTCCGAAACAGCGGCACCGCTCACCGTCGCGATCGATCAGGCGCGCATCGTGGCGATCGACCGCGAGGCGACGACGGTGATCATCGGCAATCCTGCCATCGTCGACGTGGAAGTCCTGAATTCGAAACGGCTGGTGCTGACCGGCAAGAGCTACGGCATCACGAACCTCGTCATCCTGGACCAGAAGGGCGAGCCGATCCTCGACCAGAAGGTTGCCGTACAGACGTTCGAGGAAAACACGGTGCGTGTCTATCGGCAGGCGAGCCGGATCACCTACGCTTGCGCCCCGAAATGCGAACCGACGGCAACGATCGGCGACGAGGCGACAAGCTTTTCCAAGGCCGCCGAGCAATATTCCACGCATCAGCAGATCGCGACCCAGGCGGCGAAGTAACGCCAGGCAGCGACGACGCGAACCGATCCGCCTTCAGTCGGGCCGCAGGCGACCGAGCGTTGAAACGCGCAATCCCTCGCCAACTCGACTTCCCCCATTCAAACCTTCCTTCCTCCTCAGTCCTTCCGGCCTTCGCGCGAGAGACACGCGCCTGCCCTTTTCTTCGACGACCCGGTCGGCGCGTCTCCGCGTGCGTTCCGGCTGCCCGGTTCGAAAGGCTCGCCGGCTCGCCCGTTGGGCACATGCTGCACATGATCCGGCCTAGCCCGTGCCGATATGCGCCGGCTGCCCTAATTGTCAGGGCAGAACAATTTTCAACGGGAGGATGCTTTTGGGTCGCACGATTCTCATTGTCCTCGACTCCGTCGGGATCGGCGGAGCCGACGACGCCGCTGAGTTCGGTGATGCGGGGGCAGACACGCTGGGCCATATCCGCGAGGCTGCACACCTGGGTTCGGCCGACCGTGACGGCCTGCGGCGCGGGCCCCTCAAGCTGCCCCATCTCGACGGCCTCGGTCTTGCCAGTGCTGCGGGCATTTGCGACGGGCGATCGCCGCAGGGGCTCTGGGGCTCGGCCGCCGAAATCTCCAGAGGCAAGGACACGCCATCGGGGCACTGGGAGATCGCCGGCGTGCCGGTGCCCTTCGATTGGGGTTATTTTCCCAGGACAATTCCCGCCTTCCCCCCTTCGCTGATCCAGCAGATCATCGACGACAGCCGCATTCCCGGCATTTTGGGCGACCGCCATGCTTCGGGGACCGATATCATCGCCGAACTCGGCGAGGAGAGCGTCAGGACCGGCAAGCCGATCCTCTACACCTCCTCCGACAGCGTGCTCCAGATTGCCGCTCACGAAGCACATTTCGGCCTCGATCGGCTCTATGAGCTCTGTCGGGTGGCGCGAAAACACGTCGATCCGCTCAATATCGGCCGGGTGATCGCCCGCCCCTTCGTCGGCACGAGTGCAAAAGATTTCCGCCGCACGGCGAACCGGCGCGACTATAGCGTACCGCCGCCGGAGCCGACCGTGCTCGACCGGCTCGTCGAAGCCGGCCGCCGGGTGATCGCCATCGGCAAGATCGGCGACATCTTCGCCCATCGGGGTGTCACCGAGGTGCGCAAGGGGGACGGCAACATGGCGCTCTTCGACCAGATGCTCGCCGCCCTCGACTCTGCGGAAGACGGCGATCTGATCTTCGCCAATTTCGTCGACTTCGACATGCACTACGGCCATCGCCGCGATGTCGCCGGCTACGCCGCCGCCCTCGAAGCGTTCGACGCGCGGCTGCCGGATCTTCAGGCGAAGCTGAAGCCCGGCGATCTGGCCATCGTCACCGCCGACCATGGCTGCGACCCGACCTATCCGGGAACCGATCACACCCGCGAGACCGTGCCGGTCCTCGCCTTCGGCCCCGACATCACCCCCGGCCCGATCGGCCGCCGCAAAACCTTCGCCGACATCGGCGAAAGCATCGCGGCGCATCTGGGACTGCCCCCCGGACCGCACGGCACGAGCTTCCTGTGACGGGCGACGCCTCGATCGCGGTGGACCGCGCGAAGTCCGCCAGCAGCAAGGCGAAGCTGCCGATGGCGGAGCTTCATTGCCATATCGAGGGCACCGCACGCCCTGCCCTCGTCGAAGAGCTCGCCCGGCGCCATGGGGTGGACGTGGGCGGCATCATCCGCGATGGCGCCTATGTCTGGCACGACTTCACGAGCTTTCTGGCCGCCTACGACAAAGCGTCGAATGTGTTTCGCACGGCGGACGACTATGCCCGTTTGGCCGCCGAGCACCTGGAAGGTCTTGCCGAAGCCGGGACGATCTATGCCGAGATCTTCGTCTCGCCCGACCACGCGCTGGCTGCCGGCCTTGCACCCGAGGCCTACCTCGATGGTCTCGGCGCGGGTCTGCGCAGGGCACGCGAGTCGTCTGGCATCGAAGCACGAATGATCGTCGTCGGCATTCGCCATCTCGGGCCCGAGCGCGTCGAGGCCGCCGCCCGCTTCGCCGCCGCGCAGGCCATCAGGGAACCGCAACTCACGGGCTTCGGGCTCGCCGGCGAAGAGCGGCTCGGCCGCCCGTCCGACTTTGCCCGCGCCTTCGACATCGCCCGCCATGCCGGTCTCGGCCTCACCGCCCATGCCGGCGAATTTTGCGGCCCCGACCGCGTTCGCGAGACCATCGAAGCACTGAAGCCGTCCCGCATCGGCCACGGCGTGCGCGCGATCGAAGACGAAAGGCTGGTCGCCGGGATCGCCGAGGCCGGCATCGTCCTGGAGGTCTGTCCGGGTTCGAATCTCGCTCTGGGCGTCTTTCCCGACGCCGCCGCCCACCCGCTGCGGCGCCTCGTCGAAGCCGGTGTCAGGGTCACGCTCGCGTCCGACGATCCGCCGTTCTTTGCGACCGATCTTGCATCCGAATACCGCTTTGCCGCAGACGCCGGCTTCACCAATGCAGACCTCGTCGGCTTCACCCGCAACGCCATAGAAGCCGCCTTTGTCGAGGAAGACACGAAGAAACGACTCCTCGACCTGACGACGCTTCGCGCCATTTCGCTTGGCGCGCCCGGCGCGGCGCACTAGGAACGGCCAGAACAATCCCGCAGGCGAAAAGCGAGGCGACATGGACGGCGTGACGGTGATCGATCATCCCCTGGTGCAGCACAAGCTGACCATCATGCGCAACAAGGAGACCTCGACGGCGAGCTTCCGCCGCCTGCTGCGCGAAATCTCGACGCTGCTTTGCTACGAGGTCACCCGCAATCTCGACCTGACCACAAAGCGTATCGAAACGCCGATGGAAACGATGGACGCTCCCGTGCTGGAGGGCAAGAAGCTGGTCTTCGCCTCGATCCTGAGGGCCGGCAACGGCCTTCTTGAAGGCATGCTCGACCTCGTTCCCGCCGCCCGCGTCGCGCATATCGGGCTCTACCGCGACCACGAAACGCTGCAGCCGGTCGAGTATTACTTCAAGGCGCCCGAGGATCTGGAAAGCCGCCTCGTCATCGTCGTCGACCCGATGCTGGCGACCGCCAATTCGGCGATCGCGGCCATGGACAAGCTGAAGGAGCGCGGCGCCAGGAACATCCGCTTCCTGTGCCTCCTCGCCGCCCCCGAAGGCCTCGAGCGTTTTCGCAAGGCCCATCCCGACATTCCGGTGTTCACCGCGGCAATCGACAGCCATCTCAACGAGAAGGGTTACATCGTCCCCGGTCTCGGCGATGCCGGCGACCGCATGTACGGCACGAAGTAACGCGGAGAAGTCTCTATCGGAACAGGCAAAAAGCCAGCGTGGCGGTTCGACGGGTCACGTCGCGCCCCATCCGATGAATCCGATTCAATCATCAAGGCCAAGTCGTTGCCGCGCCTGCGGGTTTCTTTAACCAACGGGAAACCCTGCCGGCCGAAACCGCGACGGCCCTTCCCGCGCGAACACCGGTGTTAACGCACCTTCCGGTAGGCTTGCCGCGTCTTCGAACGCGCACGGGCTCGCCGATGTCCAGATTCGTCCTTCTCCTCGTCGTCTGCTCCATGGCTGCGCTCGCTGCGCCATCGGTCTTCGAAAAGTACAAGGCACAGATGATGGCCTCCCAGACCGAGGCGGTCGACCCGCCGGCCAGGATCGTCGCGGCCTCGGCAGAGCCGGGCAATCCCTTGGCGTCCGGCAGTATCGTCCGGCTCGACGCCGATGCGACCGGCCATTTCCGCACCGAGGCTCGCGCCAACGGCCGGCGCCTGATGTCCTCGTCGACACCGGCGCGACGCTCGTCGCTTTCGACGAATCGACCGCCCGCAGTCTCGGTATCGCGCCGAGCGCAGCCGATTTCCGCTACAAGGTCTCGACGGCCAACGGCGAAGCCCCCGCCGCCAAGGTCACCATCGCCCGGCTGCAGCTCGGCCCGATCGCGATGAACGACGTCGACGCGATCGTCACCAGGGACGGCACGCTGTCCACGGCGCTGCTCGGCATGAGCTTCCTGAACCGCCTGTCGAAATTCGAAATCAGCGACAGCCGGCTGACCCTTCGGCAGTAGCCCAGAGGCCGAAAGGCGCTCCGGTGACCTCCCACCAACGGTCTGCCACCAATGGCAGCGTCAGCCGATCCGCTCGATGATCGCCGACGAAGACCGCTCCACCGCGTCCTCGCCCACGACGTAGGCCGAGCGCAGCGCCTGTGCCGCCACATCGGCCGCGTCCTCGCTCGCCGCCCGAACCATCGCCAGGGGCTCGTGGCGACTCACCCGATCGCCGACTCGCCTGAGCTCCGTGAAACCGACCGACGGATCGACGATGTCCCTCGGATGCGAGCGCCCGCCGCCGAGGCCGACCACCGCCATCCCGATCGCTCGGGCATCGACCGCGACGATCGTGCCGTCGCGGTCGGCGAGAACCGGCCGAACGACCGGCGCCTTCGGCAGATAGATCTCCATTCGCTCGATGAAATCCGCCGGCCCGCCGAGGCCGGCGACCATGCGGTCGAAGCGCTCGGCGGCCGCCCCGCTCGTCAGCGCCTCCAGCGCCATCGCCGAGCCCGAGACGGCATCAAACAAAAGGCCGCCACCGAAAAGCATCTCGCCTGCCAACGCCAGGGTCACCTCTTTAAGTGCCTCGTCGCGATGCTCGCCAGTAAGGAATCGAACGGCATTTGCGACCTCGACCGCATTGCCCGCGGCCGAGGCCAGCGCCTCGTCCATCCGCGTCATCAATGCCGTGGTCTTCAGGCCCGCCCCATTGGCGACCGTCACGAGGTTTTCGGCGAGCGCTCGTGCATCGTCGACATTCGGCATGAAAGCGCCGCTGCCGCTCTTGACGTCGAGGACGAGACCGTCGAGGCCGGAAGCGAGCTTCTTCGACAGGATCGAGGCCACGATCATCGGCACGGATTCGACCGTCGCCGTCACGTCGCGGATGGCATAGATGCGCCCGTCCGCCGGCGCGAGGCGGCCGGTCGGGCCGACGATGGCGCAGCCGACGTCGCGCACGACCCGGCGAAAGACCTCGGCATCGGGCGTGACGCGATAGCCGGGGATCGCTTCCAGCTTGTCGAGCGTGCCGCCCGTATGGCCGAGGCCGCGGCCGGAGATCATCGGCACCGCCGCCCCGCAGGCCGCAACGATCGGCGCGAGCATCAAGGAGACGTTGTCGCCGATGCCGCCGGTCGAATGCTTGTCGACGACCGGCCGGTCGACCCCTGCGATCTTCAACGCCGGCCAGTCGAGCACCTCGCCGGAATCGCGCATCGCTTCGGTCAAGGCGACGGTTTCGGCGCGGCTCATGCCGTTGAAGAACACCGCCATGGCGAAGGCCGCGACCTGGCTGTCGGACACCCGTTCGTCGGCCAGACCGGCGACGAAATCCTTGATGTCGGCGGCGGCCAGTTCGCGGCCGTCGCGCTTGTCGCGGATGACCTCCTGCGGCGGCCGGGCTTCAGGCCGGCTCCGGTCTCCGCTTTCCGACGTGGCGACCATCAGTATCCGCTGGCTTTTGCATTGCGAGCGCCGGCCGTCGCGACCGCCAGGAGGTCGATAAGGACACCCGACGCGCCAAGCCGAAACCGATCGGGCGTCGCATAGCCCTGGCCGCAGATCTCCTCGGCGAGATCGAAATACGCCCTGGCATCCTCGAAGCTCCTGATGCCGCCGGCCGGCTTGAAGCCGATGTCCTTGCCGGACTGGGCGATGGATTCGAGCAGCAGTCGCGCCGAGGCAAGCGTCGCGTTTTCCTCCACCTTGCCGGTCGAGGTCTTCAGGAAGTCCGCCCCGCCGGCGATCGCCGACCGGCAGGCCAGGCGGATCGTGTCGGCGTCGCCGATCTCGCCGGTCTCCAGAATGGTCTTCAATCGCGCCGGCGCTGCAGCGTCTTTCACCCGACGCACCTGATCCTCGATGAAATCGGCACCCTTCGGCAGTTTGCGATAGGCGATGACGAGATCGATCTCGTCGGCCCCGTCGGCGACGGCCTTTTTCGTCTCGGCGATCGTCGCCTCGACGTCGTCCCCGCCGGCCGGGAAGTTCACGACCGTGGCGATGCGGATGTCGGCGGCGAGTCGCTCTTTGGCGAAGACGACGAAGCGCGGCCAGATGCAGATCGCCGCGGTTCGTCCGGCGGGCGTCGCCGCCCGCTCGCAGAGCGACGCGATATCGGACTCGGTGCAATTTTCGTCGAGATTGGTGAGGTCGAGGCAGGCGATCAGCGCCTGCGCCTGCCTTTGCCGAACCGCGTCATCCATTAAAACCTCCCGTCTGCAGCATCGCCATCAGGATCGTCGCGAGGCGCGCGCCGCCGATCGGCGCCATCGCCTTGGTCTCGCCATGGCCGAGCTCGTCGCCGGTCATACCGGCCCCGTAATTGGTGATCACCGACGCCGCCAGCACCTTCAGCCCACAAAAGCGCGCCAGGATCGTCTCCGGCACGGTCGACATACCCACCGCATCGGCGCCCAGCGCGCGCGCCATTCCGATTTCCGCCGGCGTTTCGAAGGATGGGCCGGAAAACCACATGTAAACGCCGGCAAACACCGTCTCGCCATGGGCGCGCGCGGCGGCCGCGAATGCGGCGCGCAGCTCTGCGTCGTAGGCGGTGGTCATGCCGACGAAGCGGGCGTCGGTCGCCTCGCCGATCAGCGGATTGACGCCGGAAAAGGCGATGTGGTCCTCGATCAGCATCACTGCGCCGGGCGGGATCTCCTCGCGCACCGAGCCGGCCGAATTGGTCAGCACCAACGTGTCGATGCCGAGATCGCGCACCGTTTCGATGACAGGGCGCATGACCGCCGGGTCGCCGCTTTCGTAATAATGGACGCGGCCGGAGAGGATCAGCACCTCCTTGCCGCCAAGGCGTCCCGCGACGACCGAGCCTGCATGGCCGGAGACCTGGCTGACCGGAAAGCCGGGAATCTCGGCATAGGGGATCGTCACAGCCTCCTCCACCGCGCGGGTGAGATCGCCAAGGCCGGAGCCGAGCACCATCGCGACAGATGGTTGCCGGCCAGCGAGGCGCTCCTTCAGGAACGTGGCCGCAGGCGTCATGCGGTTGGTCATGCCAGAGGTCATGCCGGCGGTCATGACAGAGTCTCCGTCTCGAAGGCCAAGGGCAGCAACTCGGCCATGGTCACCGTCTTCTTCACGCCGCCGTCGACATCGCACAGATGCACCTTCGTCTCGGCCGTCGCGAATTCGGCGATCCGCTGGCGGCAACCGCCGCAAGGGCTGCAGAGCGGCAGCTTTTCGGCAACGACGGCGATCTCGGCGATCTTCGTCGCGCCGTCCATCACCATGTGGGCGATGGCCGTCGTCTCGGCGCACCAGCCCTCGGGAAAGCTTACCACCTCGATGTTGCAGCCCGAGAACAGGCGACCGTCGCTGGTGCGGATCGCCGCGCCGACGGGAAATTTCGAGTAGGGCGAGTGGGAGCGCCGCATGGCGGATTTCGCCATGGCGAAGAGGTCGTCCGACATTGATCTCTCGTCCTTTGGGATCAGCGTTCCTTCACATAGGGCACGCCGCCGGCCTTGGGGGGCGTCGCCTTGCCGACGAAGCCGGCGAGCAGGATGACGGTGAGAATATAGGGCAGCGCCTGCACGGCCTGCACCGAGATCTCGCCGATGAAAGGCAATTGTACGCCCTGCACCCTTATCGAGATCGCGTCGAGGAAGCCGAACAGCAGGCAGGCGAACATCACCGGCACCGGCTTCCAGTTGGCGAAGATCAGCGCCGCGAGCGCGATGTAGCCCTTGCCGGCGGTCATGTCCCGCGTGAAACCGGCCGCCTGCGCGACCGACAGATAGGTGCCGGCAAACCCGGTGAGCACGCCGCAGATGATCACCGCCCGGTAGCGCAGCCAGGCGACCGAGATGCCGGCCGTGTCCACCGCTGACGGGTTCTCGCCGACGGCGCGGAGCCTCAGGCCGAAGCGGGTGCGGAACATCACCCACCAGGTGATCGGCACCATGGCGAAGGCGACGTAGACGAGCAGCGTCTGGCCCGAGAGGATTTCGGCGTAGAACGGGCCGATGACAGGGCCAATGATGGGAAGGTCGCGCGCTGCCTCGGCACCCGGCAGATGGATCGGCCCGAAGCGCGCGCCGCCGAACAGGCTCGGCGTGCGCCCGCCTTGCGAAAACCAGTATTGGCCGAGAATGATCGTCAGCCCCGCCGCGATGAAATTGAGCGCGACGCCCGAGACGATCTGGTTGCCGCGATAGGTGATCGAGGCGAGTCCATGGATCAACGAGAAGGCGATGGCGGCCAGGATGCCGACGACGAGCGCCAAAAAGGCCGAGCCGGTGACGGCTGCGATGGAGGCGGAGGCGAAGGCCGAGATCAGCATCTTGCCCTCGAGCGAGATGTCGAAAATGCCCGAGCGCTCCGAGTAGAGGCCCGCAAGCGCGGCGAAGAGCAGCGGCGTCGACAGGCGGATGGTCGAGCCGAGAATGTTGAGGGCGGTGCCGTAATCCATCAGCTTGCTCTCCCACCCCCCTGGGCCCCCTCGGTGACGGGTTCTTCGGTCACGTCGCGGCGAAACCGCACCCGCTGCCAGGCGGCATCGATGCCCGGCCGGACCATGTTTTCGAGCGCTCCCGCGAAAAGAATGACGAGACCCTGGATGATGACGATCATGTCGCGCGAGATGGTCGGCATGTCGAAGGAGAGCTCCGTGCCGCCCTGGTAGAGCACGCCGAAGAGCAGCGCGGCCGGCAGGATGCCGGCCGGATGGCCGCGCCCCATCAGCGCGACGGCGATGCCGACAAAACCAGCGCCGCCGGGAAAGTCGATGAGCAGCCGGAACTGGTCGCCCATCACCGGATTGAGCGCCATCATGCCCGCGAGGCCGCCGGAGATCATCATGGTGACGACGATCACCCGCGTCTGCGACATGCCGGCATAGCGCGCCGCGCGGGGCGAAAAGCCGAGGGTGCGGATTTCATAGCCGAGCCGTGTGCGCCAGATCAGGACCCAGACGCAAAAGGCCGAAGCGAGCGCCACGAACAGCGAAACATTCAGCGGCGCACCACCCAGCGAGGCGCCGAAGAGGTCGAACAGCCCGCCGAGCCGCGGCAGCTGCGCGCCCGGCGCGAAGGTGCCCGTGCCCGGCTCCATGGTGCCGACGGGTTTGAGCACCGAAACCAGAAGATAGACCATCAGGCTGGCGGCGATGAAGTTGAACATGATCGTCGTGATGACAATGTGGCTGCCGCGCTTCGCCTGCAGAGTGGCCGGAATCAGCGCCCAGAGCGCGCCGAAGACGAAGGAAAGACAGATCGCGAGCGGGAGGTTCAACCACCAGGGCAGGACCGCGCCGAGCGACAAAGCGACGATCGCCACGCCGAGACCGCCGAGATAGGCCTGCCCCTCACCGCCGATATTGAAAAGGCCACCATGAAAGGCGACAGCGACGGCGAGCCCGGTGAAGATGAAATTCGTCGTATAGTAGAGCGTGAAGCCGACGCCCTCGCCATAGCCGAAGGCGCCCCGGATCATCAGCCCCGCCGCCTCGGTCGGGCTTTCGCCGACGATCAGCACCACGAGCCCGGCAACGAGGAAGGCGACGACGAGGTTCACCACCGGGATCACCCCGTAGTCGATCCAGGCCGGCAGCTTGGCATAGGGTCGGCTCATGTGAGACGCACGAGCGAGCGGTTACGTTTCCTAATGAATTTTTTCTTCTCAAACGAGATGGGGCCAATGCTGTTTTTAATTACCCGATACATCGTTTCTTCCACTTTGAAATCGCATTCAACGCACCCGTCTTCTGATATCTTGATTCTTTCCGCATCGTAGAGGCGATGAATTGAAGCAGAAAGCAATAATGTATTTTCTATACTTCTTCTCTCGAAATCACTCGAATCCTTCCAAGGCAAAATATGAGCGACCTCCAAAGCGTTCTCCATATTACCCCTGTCAATTGACATCTACAAATGTCCCTTTGGAAATATATGCGTTTCAAATTGAGAAATACCCTAGATTTTCGCCCAAGCTCCTTTTCAGTCAGCGCTGACGATAAAATGTCGGGCTCGGGCTCCATTTCATCGAACGCTAAAACGCAGTAATAAGATGCTGTGGGATCAAATATCTCGTCAGGAATTTCAAATTCAGTCCCGCTGAATATGTCCAACGAGAAAATTTTATCCTCCATGCTCTTTTCGTTCTTAATTCGTATTTTCGCGACCGAACCCGACTTGATATCGAAACGCCTTGCGATAACTACTGGAATTACTTGGTTCCTGGGTTGCTTTTTTACTTCGCCATCTGGATAAATTGTGAATACCCTCCAGTTAATCAATCCCAATATTTCAGGTCCTTTCGCCACGATTGAATCCCTCCAACTATCTGATGAAATTTGATTTTTTCACGATAAGTAAATATTTCCTTCATCATCGAGCCTCCAGAACGGATTGTGCGCGACCTCCCAGAGATGCCCGTCGAGATCACGGAAATTGCCGGAATAGCCACCCCAGAAGACCTCTGCAGGCGGTTTGACGGGGTCGGCCCCGGCCTGCCTCGCCTTGGCGTAGAACGCATCGACCTCGTCGACCGAGGCGAAATTCACCGCCAGCGCGACGGAGCCCGAGCCGGCCGGCAGATCGCCTTCCCCGCCATCGGCGCTCATCTCGGCCCGGTTCCAAAGCGCCAAGACGAGACCCTCGCCGCCCATGAAGGCGATATGATCATCGTTGCGCTGAGCCACCGGCCAGCCCAGCGCCTCGTAAAAGGCGACGGACCGGGCAACGTCATCGACGCCGAGCGTGACGAGGGTGATGCGAGCGGTGTTCATTCCGCCGCCTCCACCGCACCACCCCCATCCTCAACACCCGCCATTAACAGTCCCAACTCCCCCTCGCTCGCATCCGGCGAACGCTCCCCGACGATGCGGCCGTCGAACATGACGAGGATGCGATCGGAGAGGGCGCGGATCTCGTCGAGTTCGACCGAGACGAGGAGGATCGCCTTGCCGGCGTCGCGCATCTGGACGATGCGCTTGTGGATGAACTCGATGGCGCCGACGTCGACGCCGCGGGTCGGTTGACCGATGAGGATGAGGTCCGGGTCGCGCTCCATCTCGCGGGCGAGCACGATCTTCTGCTGGTTGCCACCGGAGAAGTTGGCGGTCTTCAGGCGGCAGTCGGCCGGGCGGATGTCATAGGCCTCGATCTTCTGGCGCGCGTCCTTGCGCACGGCGTCGAGGTCGAGGAAAGGCCCGTTCGCGAAGGCCGGATCGCGCTGGTAGCCTAAAATGGCGTTCTCGTTTTCCTCGAAGGGCAGGACGAGGCCCATGTGATGGCGGTCCTCCGGCACGTGGCCGCAGCCCATGGCGCGGATCGCGGCGGGGTCGGCGATCTTCGTCGGTTCGAGATTGCGCCCCAGCATGCCGATCTTGCCACGCTCGGCCTTGCGGATGCCGGCGAGCGCTTCCAGCAGCTCGGATTGGCCGTTGCCGGCGACACCGGCGATGCCGACGATCTCGCCGGCGCGCACCTCGAAGGACACGTCCTTGACCATGGCGACGCCGCGACCGTCGCGCACCGTAAGGCCGGAGACGGCAAGCTTGACGGCATCGGGCGCGGCGTTGCTTTTGTCGACGGTCATCAGGACACGTCGGCCGACCATCAACTCGGCCAGTTCGCCGACCGAGGTCTCGGCGGTCCTGCGGGTCGCAACCATCTCGCCCTGGCGCATCACCGAGACCGCATCGGTCACGTCCATGATCTCGCGCAGCTTGTGGGTGATCAGGATGATCGTCTTGCCATCGTCGCGCAACTGCTTGAGCACGACGAAGAGATGGTCCGCCTCGGCCGGCGTGAGAACGCCGGTCGGCTCGTCGAGGATCAATATCTCGGCGCCGCGATAGAGGCTTTTGAGGATCTCCACCCGCTGCTGGCGCCCGACCGGCAGCTCGCCGACGATCGCGTCGGGGTCGACGTCGAGCGAGTGGTCGCGCTCCAGCCGTTTCAGCTCTGCACGCACCCTGGCGATGCCCGAGGCGAGCAGCGGCGACTGCTCGGCGCCGAGCATGACGTTCTCGACCACGGTGAAATTGTCGACCAGCATGAAATGCTGGTGCACCATGCCGATGCCGGCGGCGATCGCGGCGTTCGGATCGGTGATGTCGACGGCCTTTCCGCCGACCTTGATGGTGCCGAAATCGGCCTGGTAGAAGCCGTAGATGATCGACATCAGCGTCGACTTGCCGGCGCCGTTCTCGCCGATGATGCCGTGAATCGTGCCGCGCTTCACCGACAGGTTGATGCGCCGGTTCGCCCGCACTGCGCCGAAGCTTTTGTCGATGTCGATCAGTTCGATCGCCGGTTCGGCCATGGGCGCATCTCTGGACTCGTTCACACTGGTGACGAGACTAGTCAGCGGAACGATGGAACGCCAGTGACAAACCGGTAGTGCGACGGCACAAAGGCCGGCGCAGAGGCCGGCACAGGGGTCGGCACCGACATCACCACCGGCCGCAGGACGACAGGACACCCATGCAAGAGAGCCCGCCCAATCCACCGAAACCGAACGAAGCAGTCGCCGCAAACGCCCGCCCGACGCCGTCGACACGCGATGCCTATCCTGTCTTCCGCACCTTGACGACGCGTTGGGGCGACAACGACATCTACGGCCACATGAACAATGTCGTGCACTACGCGCTGTTCGACAGTGCCGTGAACGGCTGGCTGATCGAGAACGGGCTGCTCGATCTCAAGGCGGGCGAGCGGATCGGGCTGGTTGTCGAAACGGGATGCCGCTTTTTTGCCGAGCTCGCCTTTCCCGATCCTGTCGAAGCGGGCATTCGGGTCGCGAAACTCGGGACGTCGTCGGTGCGTTACGAGGTGGGACTGTTTCGCGCGAAAGCCGACGCGGTTGCAGCCGAGGGCTTCTTCGTCCACGTCTATGTGGACCGGCAAACACGGCGCCCTGCCCCTCTCGATGAAACTCTGCGCGCCGCTCTGGAAGGTCTGATGCCATGAGTGCGGAAGAGATCGAAGCCCGGCTGGAAGATCTCGAAGTCCTGTCGGCCCATCAGGCGCAGACGATCGAGGATTTGTCGCAGGAACTCGCCCGCGCCTTCGAGACCATCGATCAACTGCGCCGCGGCCTCACCGCTCTCGGCCACCGTTTCCAGGAACTGGAAGAGGTCGCCACGCCCCGCGCCGAGATCACCAAGCCACCGCATTATTGAGGTGACGCGACGCCCGGTCGTTTTGGGTCCGGGCGGCAGTGGGTCGGTTTGAAATCCGGTCTTCGAATGGTCCGCATGGCGCGTAATATTGCGGTCATGAACGACGCGTGCTAATCGCAATCCGAGACAGCTGGGCACCCTTGCATTCGGCATCCTTGCACATTGAGCAAGTCCGCTTCTGTCTCATCCTCTCTGCCTCATCCTCAAATGGCTCAAAAACCATACCGCAGGGAGGACCACTCTTTCGGGGGCGGACCATTTCACTGCCAGCAAACGAGTTCACCACCATGGCCCTGACCTTTCCCAATCTGTCGCGAAGCTATGACGAGCGCGCGCATCGTTTCCGGTTCGTCGGCTACGACGGAACGACGGAAGTGCCGTTCTTCCTCGACGAGAGCGCCTTCCCTTCGATCGGATCGTCGCAGAGGGCATCGGAGACCGGGTTGTTGCGGGCATTCGACTCGGCACGCGAGACGATCCTGAAGGTCGCGACGGAGGCCTACGCGCGGGGTCGCCGAAAGACCTACATTCTGACCGACAAGGATTTTGCCTGAGCGCCTCGACGGCTTCGTATCGCCCGCGATGAAATTCCACCTGGCGTGGCTGCTTTGCTCGCAAGACACTTTGCGCGTGGCACTTGTAAATCGATAAAAAAGCCTCATTTCAATTCCATCGATCGATGATCGGTGGAATGGTCTGCGCGATATGCGCTCTTGCCGTGAATTCCTTCGACCACTTGATCGTACGAGCCGAAAATACTTTTGGTTCCGCGAATTTTTTTTGAAGAAAGGGTATCCCATGGCCACGGGAACCGTAAAATGGTTTAACGCCGACAAAGGCTTCGGTTTCATCGCGCCCGACAATGGCGGCGGCGATGCCTTTGTCCATATCAGCGCCGTCGAGCGTTCCGGCCTCAGCGGCCTGCAGGACGGCCAGAAAGTCTCCTACGAGCTCGTCGCCGATCGCAAGAGCGGCAAGATGTCGGCTGAGAATCTCGCTACCGTCGACTAATCATCTCGCCCGCGACGCATTGTCGTCGCGGACTTGAGACGGCATCGGGCCCGGGTCGACCACGGATGTACTGGCGAACCCGGGTCTTCGATGCCGCATCCAGACGGCGCTCCTTCAGCCCCCATTGCTTTTAACTTGGGTCTCGCTTCGATCTGTTTTTTGTAATGCCTGATGGTAGTGGCGCAGGGCCCGCGGTGCTGACTGGGCTGAACTATGCTCCGTCGTTCCGGCGGCCCTAAACGACGATTTCCTGCCTGCGAGACGATCGCTTTCGAATGCCCGGATTTGCCAAGGCGACGCGGACTGCATGCGCCCATGGGCTTTTCACGTCGGCCATCGCTTCGCCCAAATTCCCGAAGTCCTTCACTTCCGCTTTGAAAACGACGGCCATGTCAGCCCGAGACAGGAAGTTCGTGGTTGTTTTCATTCGCCGCCTCGAACTTTCGCGCTGCGACAGGCCGCTTCCCGTTGGCACGTATCGCATCTTGACCGAGGACGAGGAAATTCCGCGGTGTAGCGTTCTCGGCCACCGTCGCTCGACGACCGTGCTGCAGTTCCTGGCGTTCGAAACCGTGGGCGGCAGAATCCAGATCAAACCCATCAATGCCCGCGAACGCGAGGCGGCTCTTGCCGCTGATGCTCCGTGAAACGTCCACATTGTGGGATATCGCGTCTCGGAGCATGCGCTGCCGCCCGTTGCCGCGAGGCGACAAAAAACCGGGTTGGAACCTCGAACCCGTGATCTCTCCATAAAAAGCGAACGATCTGCCTTTCGCCAGTCCGGGCAATTTGGCATGATGACGATGCGGCCGCCGACAGGCTACGAGGGATTCGACCGGCACGCCGATCGCCGACGAGGGCTCTGTTATTGACCAGCAATGTCATGCAACTGGCGGCTTTTCGACCGGATCGCAAGGTCTGCGGCAGCTGCACGCGCTGCGAGACCCGATCGATGGCGCTCTGTGCGGCGCTGGCCGACGACGAAATCGGGGAACTCGAAGCCGTCATGACCGGCATGCAACTGCAGCCGAACGAGATGCTGGTGATGGAGGGCAATCCGCGCACCCGCGTCTACAGTATCACGGCCGGCATGCTGCGACTGTCGACAGCGCTCCCGGATGGGCGCCGTCAGATCTCCGGCTTCCTGCTGCCCGGCGATTACCTCGGCCTGGCCGACGACGACCATTATTCGTCCACCGCCGAGGCGGTCGGCCCTGTCACCATGTGCACCTTCTCCGCCCGCGAGATGGACCGGCTGATCGAGCGCTTTCCCCGGTTGAAGGACCGCCTCTACCAGTTCACCCGCAAGGCGTTGCGGCAGGCACGCGAGAGCCAGATGCTGCTCGGACGGCTGAATCCGCTGGAGAAGCTCGCGAGCTTCCTTCTCATGCTGTCGGCGCGCGCCATGGAGCACAGGGAAGCCGGCAATCCGGTCGAGCTGCCGATGTCACGCACCGACATCGCCGACTACCTCGGGCTGACGATCGAAACCGTCAGCCGCAGCTTCACCAAGCTGCGTTCGCGCGGTCTGATCCGCCTGACCGGCGCCCATTGTGTCGAGGTGGTCGACCGGAGGGCGCTGGCCGCCTTGGCCGGCATTTCAGCCGATCTGAACCACTAGCCCAGGTTCGGCCAGTTTCCCGCCGCGAAGCCGCAGCGTGCGGTCGACGACGCCGTCCGGCAGCGCCGCGTGGGTTGCCAGGAGAACCGTGCGGCCGGCCGTCGCCGGGCCGAGGTCGCGGAGGAAGGCGAGCTCGGTTTCGCGGTCGAGGCCACTGGTCGGCTCGTCCAGGGCCAGGATTTTGGCCGGCGACAGCAACGTGCGGGCAAGGCACAGACGTCGGGCCTGGCCTGCCGACAACGTCTTGCCGGCCTCGCCGAGCGCGGTGTCGAGACCGGCGGGCAGGCCGCGGACGAAATCGTCGATGCGCGCCTTCTTCAGCACATCCCAAAGCGCGCCCTCCCCGGCACCGGCGCGGCCGATCGACAGATTGTCGCGAATGCTGCCGAGGAAGATCGGCGCATTCTGCTCCAGAAGGGCGACGCGCGCATGCAGATCGGCCTGCGCCACCTTGCTTATGTCGCAACCGGCGATGCGGATGCTGCCGGCGTCCGCGTCGGCCAGCCGCAGCAGCAGCGCCAGCAATGTCGACTTGCCGCTGCCGCTCTCGCCGACGATCGCCACTCGCTCTCCGGCCGCAAGGCCGAGGCTGACGTCGCGAAGGACCGGTCGGTTTGCCTCATGGCCATAGCGCACACCGCAGAAGTAGACGTCGGCACCTGCCGGTAATGGATGCGGCCGCACCGGATCCTGCACGGCCGCGACGGCCGTGCCGAGCGTCCGCAGCCTTGACGCGGCGGCCATGGCCGTCCCGAGCTGGGCGATGCTGCGCACGATCGATGCCGCCGCCTCGAAGCTGCCGAGAACCGCCAGCAGCAAGCCGATGAGCAAAGGACCGCCGACAGCGCCCGCGCGAAGCGCTTCGATGCCGAAGACCAGGACGCCCAGCATCGCGACGCCGGCCAGCGTCTGCACCGCAGCGGAGGCCACGGCGGCGCTGGCGCCCAGCCGTTGGCGGGCCCGGCCGAGCCGTCCGGCCGCTGCCGCCAGTTCGCTGCGGACCGTCGCGACTTCGCCGAAAGCGACGACGTCCAGATGTCCCTCGATGCCGTCGAGCACGGCGCAGCGCGCATCGGCGGAGGCGGCAACCACGACCGCTCCGGTTCGCCGGCTCGCCAGGATCAGCAGTGCCGGAACGCCCAGCAAGGCAAAGGCCATGGCCCCCGCATAGACCAGACCCGCCGGCGGGATGACGAGAAACAGGACAAGCGACAGCGCCGCCGCCATGATCAGTCCGGTCACGACGGGGCCGACGGCGACGAGGAAGGCGCTGTCGAGCGCATCGACGTCCGCCGTCAGACGCGAAACGCGATCGCCATGCCGAAGTCCGCGCCCGGCGCCCGGAACGTCCGGCAAGAGCCGGACGAACAACCATTCGCGAATATCGGCGAGCACCCGCAGGGTCGCGTCGTGTCCGACCAGCTTTTCGCCGTAGCGTGCAGAGATCCGCAGCAAGGACAGACCGCGGATCGCCGAGGACGGTCCGAACAGGTTGAAGGCGGCCGCTGCCGTGGTGAGCGCCGCCGCGGTGAGGAACCAACCGGAAATGCCCAGCAGCGCGGCGCCGGCTGCAAGCGTCACCAGCGACAAGACGAGCGCTGCGAGAAAACGACCGGCATGGCGCTGAAACAGCGGCCGGAAGAACATCAGTGCCGTCATGCCGCACCCACCAATCGGTTCGAAAGGCGCAAGGCCGGCGCGCCGGGGATCAGCCGACCGCCCTCGATGCGCAACGTTCGATGCATCCGCGCCGCCACCGCGGCGGAATGGGTGGCGACCACCAGCGTCCCACCGGCGGCGAATTCGGCCAGCCCGTCGAGCACCGCCGCCTCGGTCGCCAGATCAAGATGCGCCGTCGGCTCGTCGAGGAGAATCAGCGCGGGGCGTCTCAGATAGATGCGGGCGAGCGCCACCCGGTGCGCCTCGCCGCCCGAAAGGCCGATGCCGCCTTCGCCGATCGGCGTCGCCAGGCCTTGCGGCAGGTTTTCGGCGAAACCGTTCACCCGCGCGAGCCTTGCCGCCTCGCGGATTTGCCCGTCGCTCGCATCGCGCCGGCCGAACCGGATGTTGTCGGCGATGGTGCCGTGAAACAGCCGGGGTCGTTGGCCGAGAAAGGCGACGCGCGCCCGCAGCACCGCTTCGTCCAGATCCTCCAGCGCCTCGCCGTCCAGCGAAATCGTGCCCTCGGCCTCGCGCAGCCTCGCGATGGCCTCGACGAGCGTCGACTTGCCGATGCCGCTCGGCCCCAGCAGCGCGACGTGTTCGCCCGCGGGCACAGTCAGGTCGGCGCCCGTCAGCACAGGAAAACCGGCATCCGGCGTGCGCAACGTCAGGCCGCTGATCTCAAGCCGGCCGGCGCACGGCCGCCTGGATGCCATCAAGCCGGTAGCGGCGGGGGATGCCATCGTGCCGGAGGTGGCGGGCGGCACCGGGTCTGCCAACGGCAACTCGCCGAAATATCGCGCGATCTCGGACACGGCGGCCTTGGCCCGGGCGCGATCGTGATAATGCGCGGCCAGGAGACGCAGCGGCTGGTAGACCTCCGGCGCCATCAAGAGGCAGAACAGCCCGGCCTGCAACGTCAGAGGCGAAAGCCGGAGGTCGACGAAGCCGAGATAGCTGAGGCCGACATAGAGCGCGACGCCGGCAACCCCGAGCGCGGCGAAGAACTCCAGAACCGCCGAGGAAAGAAACGCGATGCGCAGCACGCCAAGGGTGCGGCTGCGCAACTCGTCGGTGGCAAGGCGCATCGCGCCGGCCTCGGCGGCGGTGCGGCCGAACAGCTTCAACGTCAGGAGGCCGCGCAACCGGTCGGCGAAATAGCCGGACAGACGCGACAGCGCATTCGCCTGTGCGTCGGTCGCCGCCTGTGCCCCCCAGCCGACCAGTGCCATGAAAACCGGGATCAGCGGCGCGGTCAGGAGAAACAGCAGGCTGACGAACCAGTCCACCGGCATGACCGCCGCCGCGAAGACCAGCGGCAAGAGGCTCGCCTGGATCATCGCCGGCAGGAAGCGGGCGAAAAACCCGTCCAGCGCCTCGACCTGGTCGACGATCGCCGCCGACATGCCGCCGGATGCGCGCGCCGCCGTCCAGTCCGGGCGTCTGGCCAGAAGCCGCGCGAACAACGCGTCGCGCAGCGTCAGCTTGATCCGCTCGGCCGCCGTGATGCCGGCGCGCTCGGCGGCATAGGACACCATCGAGCGGATCAGCAGCAGGCCGGCGATGGCGGCGATCGGCAGGGTGAGCGCGCCGGCGGCGGCCCCATCCACCACGGCCCGGTCGAGAACCGAAGCCAGCAGCGCCGCCTGGCCGATCAGCAGCAAACCGGCGGCCAGCGGGGCGGCGATCGCCAGCAACAACGGCAGGCCGCCGAAGCGGCGCAGCGCCATCATCCAGCGGGCCTCGGCCCGCGCCCTGTCGCGCGCTTCTTCGTCCATCGTCCCCGTCCGGTTCATGACCGACGGATAGCGGCGCCGCAACGGCTCGGCATTGATCCAAATCAAGGCGGTCGCCGCAGACAGCGGTTAGGCAGGGCCTGAACCGGCGCGTGCCGGCAAAAAGGAACTGCCATGATCGATTTTACGGTTGTCGACCTCTCGCGGCTGCAATTCGCCGTTACGGCCATGTACCATTTCATCTTCCCGCCGCTGACCATCGGCCTGTCCTTCATCATCGCGATCATGGAGAGCGCCTATGTGATGACCGGTCGCGACGTCTGGCGGCGCATGACGATGTTCTGGGGCACGCTGTTCGGCATCAACTTCGCCATGGGCGTCGCCACCGGCATCGTCATGGAATTCCAGTTCGGCATGAACTGGAGCTATTACAGCCACTATGTCGGCGACGTCTTCGGCGCGCCGCTCGCCATCGAGGGCCTGATGGCCTTCTTCCTCGAGGCGACGTTCATCGGCCTGTTCTTCTTCGGCTGGGACAGGCTCAGCCGCGTCGGCCATCTCGCCGTCACATGGCTGGTGGCGCTCGGCGCGAACTTTTCGGCGCTGTGGATCCTCATCGCCAACGGCTGGATGCAGAACCCGGTCGGGTCGGTGTTCAATCCCGACACCATGCGGATGGAAGTCACCGACTTCATGGCGGTGATCTTCAACCCGGTGGCGCAGGCGAAATTCGTCCACACGGTCAGTGCCGGCTACGTCACCGGGGCGATGTTCGTGATGTCGATCAGCGCCTTCTTCCTGATCCGCAATCGCCATAGCGAATTCGCGCGCCGCTCGATGGTGGTGGCGGCGAGCTTCGGCCTCGCCTCGGCGCTGTCCGTCGTCGTCCTCGGCGACGAAAGCGGCTATGTCGCGACTGAGCACCAGCAGATGAAGATCGCCGCCATGGAGGCGATGTGGGAGACCGAGCCCGCGCCGGCCGGCATCTCCGTCTTCGCCATCCCCGGCGACAGGACCAATGCCTACGATCTGAAGATCCCCTACGTTCTCGGCCTCATCACCACCCGCTCGCTGTCGACGCAGGTTCCCGGCATCCTGCCGCTGGTGGCGCATGCCGAGACCCGCATCCGCGACGGCATGAAGGCCTACGCGGCGCTGCAGGAGATCCGCGCCGATTCCGGCAATCAGGAAGCCCGCGCCGTCTTCGCTTCCACCTGGCAGGATCTCGGCTATGCGCTCCTCCTCAAGCGCACCATCGACGACGTGACGCAGGCGAGCGACGAGCAGATCCGCACGGCTGCCTTCGACACCGTTCCCAATGTGCCGGTGCTGTTCTGGAGCTTCCGGATCATGGTGGCGGTCGGCCTCTATCTCATCGCCTTCTTCGTGCTCGCCTTCGTGATCGCGTCGCGCCATCGACTCGGCAACAGCCGCGCCTTCCTGTGGCTGGCGTTCTGCAGCCTGCCCCTGCCCTGGATCGCCATCGAGCTCGGCTGGCTCGTCGCCGAATACGGTCGCCAGCCCTGGGTGGTCGAGGGCGTCCTGCCGACCTTCTACGCCGCGTCGGGACTGACCATCACCGATCTCGTGATCAGCCTCGGCTTCTTCCTCACCCTCTATACCACGCTGGCGATCGTCGCGATCTGGCTGATGGTGCGGGTGATCAGGGTCGGCCCGAACGACGGCAGCGCGCTGACCGACGGCCTCGGCGGCCCTTCGATGCTCCCCGAGGGCGCTGCCGCCACGCCCCTTCGCTGACCGACCTCAAGCGCTGAGAAGAGCCAAAGACATGACCCACATCCCGCTTTCCTACGATACGCTTCGCCTGATCTGGTGGATGCTGCTCGGCATATTGCTCATCGGCTTCGCCATCATGGACGGCTACGATCTCGGCGTCGGCACGCTGTTGCCCTTCGCGGCGCGCACCGATGCAGAACGCCGACAGCTGATCAACCTCATCGGCCCGACCTGGGAAGGCAACCAGGTCTGGCTGGTGCTCGGTGGCGGCGCGATTTTCGCGGCCTGGCCGGCACTCTACGCCGCCTCATTCTCAGGCTTCTACCTGGCGATGATCGCCATCCTTCTCGCCCTGATCCTGCGACCCGTCGGCTTCAAGTTCCGCGGCAAGATCCACGACGCGCGCTGGAAGAGCCTTTGGGACTGGGCGCTTTTCGTCGGCGGCTTCGTGCCGGCGCTGATCTTCGGCGTCGCCGTCGGCAACGTTCTGGTGGGCGTGCCCTTCGGCCTCGATGCAACGATGCGGGCGTCCTATCACGGCAGCTTCCTCGGCCTTTTGATGCCCTTCCCGCTGGTCGCCGGTCTGCTGAGCGTCGCGATGCTGGTGACGCACGGGGCGGTGATGATCGCCGCGCGCTGCCCCGGCGCGGTGGCGTTGCGCGCCCGCTCCTATGGCAAGATGGCCGCTTTGGCGACGCTCGGCCTCTTCGCGCTCGCCGGCCTCTGGATCGCCTTTGGCATCGACGGATTCAGGATTTCCAGCGCGCAGGTCGTGGGTGGCCCATCCAATCCACTGACCAAGACGGTGGTCACCGCCACCGGGGCCTGGCTCGACAATTTTTCCGCCCGGCCCGTCACGATCCTGGCTCCAGTGCTCGGTCTCGCGGGTCCGCTCATCGCCTATTTCGGCCTTGGCTCCGGTCGGTGGAAGACCTCGCTGTTCGGCTCGTCGATCGCGATCTTCGGCATCATCGCCACGGTCGGCGTCTCGCTGTTTCCGTTCCTGATGCCGTCGACGATCGACCCGGCGATGAGCCTGACCGTCTGGGATGCCTCCTCCAGCCATCTGACGCTGTTCATCATGCTGATCGCGACGGTGTTCTTTCTGCCGCTCATCCTGGCCTATACGAGCTGGGTCTATTGGGTGATGCGCGGTCCGGTGACGGCCGAATCGATCGACCGAAACCCCAACGCCTACTGACCTTCAGAACGGAGACGATCCGATGTGGTATTTTTCCTGGATCCTCGGCGTCGGCCTCGCCTGCGCCTTCGCCATCCTCAACGCGATGTGGTTCGAAATGCGCGAAGACCGCCGGCTCTCGGCGCTTGCAGCACCGCCGCGAACGGAAGATCGGCCGGAACGTCAGACGTCCGCTTGATCGCTGGATTTCCGCGGAGCCGAAGCGCTGATCTCTTGGGTGCGGTCGGCGCACACCCCAGGGCGATATGGACGACTTTGTTGCGGACGAGACCTGCGCCTTGATCTTCAGTCGAAGGGCGCCCCGCAAGACGACGGACGAACCGGCACGGGCCCGCCCGGCCTGCCGGCCAATCGAGCCAATGTCGGCTCGCCCGCGTCACCCGTTTCCCACCCAAACTCTTGGTCAGCTCCAGAATTCCATAGGATTTTATTAAGAGCCGAAATTTAGGTTCTGCAGAGGAATGGTCCCCATCTGCGGCAATTTACATCGGTAGGCCTGAAATGTACCTGAAAAACCTCAAGCTCGCACACAAGCTCATGTTGGCCTTGTCGCTTCTGGCTCTCGTGGCCATCGTCATGAGCGGTATCGTGCTGCTGAAGACCGGCACGATCGAAACCGAGTGGAAGAACAAGGACAGGCACATCGAACTGGCAGAGGCGGCGGTCGACGCGCGTCTCGCTTTAGCCCGGCAGGAAAATTCGCTGCGCGGATTCATGATCACGCGTGACGACTACTTCGCAAAGCGGTTGAAGGACCACTACGCGACCTTCCAGTCGAATCTGCAGAAGGTCGTCGAACTTTCCGATCCGGCAGGGTCATTTGCCGGTGGCGCCAACGAGGTTCGCTCGAACATGAAGGCGTGGCACACGGAGATCGCCGATCCGGTCATCGCCAATGCGCGCTCGCCCTTGACCTACGACCGGGCACTGGAAATCTTCAAATCCGGCAAGGCCGACGAGTTTATCGAGCCGATCGAGAACGCCATCGACGGATTGCGCAATCACGAGCTCGAAGAACTCGCCACGGCGGGTGCGGCAGAAGCGAACGCGATTTCCGTCACGAAAGCGACGTTGCTTCTCGGTGTCACCGTTCTGATCGCCACCGCGATCAGCCTTGGAATGCTGATCGCCCGCAGCGTTGCCCGTCCCATCAACGAGATGACGAATGCGATGGGTCGTCTGGCCGCCGGCGACAAGACGGTGGAGATTCCGGCACAGGGTCGTGGCGACGAGATCGGTGCCATGGCCGCGGCGGTCGAGACCTTCAAAACGGCGGCGATCGAGCGCGACCGGCTCGCGGAGGAGGCCAAGGCATCCCGCATCGACCAGGATCAGGCGAAGCTGCGCCAGGCTTCCCTCGACAACGCCAAGGCGGAGGATCTGAAGTCCTTTGTCGGCTTGGTCGAAGCCGGTTTCGATCGGCTGTCGGCCGGCGACCTGACCGTGCGCATGCAGGACGGTGTCGCCCCGGAGTTCGAACCGATCCGTTCGAAATTCAACGACAGCGTCGAGGCGCTGGAACAGGCGATCGGCCATGTGATCGGCACAGTCGATGTGATCCGCACGGGCCTCAACGAGATCGGTGTCGCCTCGAACGATCTTGCCCAGCGTACGGAGCAGCAGGCGGCCTCGCTGGAGGAAACCGTTGCGGCTCTCGGCGAGGTGGCCAACGCGGTCAACGAGACGGCGGTTGGGGCGAGCCATGCCCAGGAAGTTGCAACGGCAGCGCGCGGCAAGGCCGAAAAGGGCGGCAAAGTGGTCGCTCAGGCTGTCGCGGCGATGAGCCAGATCGAAGCGTCGTCGCAGAAGATCAGCCAGATCATCTCGGTGATCGACGAGATCGCCTTCCAGACCAACCTTCTGGCACTGAATGCCGGTGTCGAGGCGGCACGGGCGGGCGAAGCCGGCAGGGGCTTTGCGGTGGTGGCGCAGGAAGTGCGCGGACTGGCCCAACGCTCGGCGGACGCCGCCAAGGAGATCAAGGGGCTGATCACGACCTCGTCGGAACAGGTGGAAGCGGGCGTGGAACTGGTGACGGCCTCGGGCAAGTCGCTGGACGAAATCGTCGTGGAAGTCTCGGACATGGCGGATGCCATCGCCAAGATCGCAGACAGCGCGCGCGAGCAGGCCATCAGCCTTCGCGAAGTGTCGGGCGCCGCCGATCATATGGACAAGGTGACCCAGCAGAATGCCGCGATGGTCGAGGAAGCGACGGCGGCTTCCCAGACGCTGGCGAGCGAGACCGAAGAGCTCTCCCAGGCGATGTCCCGGTTCAAGATCACCGGCAAGTCCTCGGGAATGCCAGCCAGCAAGCCCAAAGCATCCGCTCCGACCGTTGCGTGCCCGCGCCAACAGTCGAAGCCGGTGCCGCAGATGCGGACGAGCGGATTCGGCGGCGCGGCCCGCGCTCCGGTCGAGCACGTTTCCGACGACGAGTGGGACGAGTTCTGACACGGGACGGCGCAGATAAGAATTCGTCGCGCTTTCCTTTGCCGCAAATGCCGCGCAGGCCGATCCAAGATGCGGATCGGTCTGCCTTGCCGCATCTTGGCGTGGCACCCTGCAACGCCGCCCTCCCCTCCTCTGCAAGGTGTCACCGCCGATCCGGGCGACATCACAGCGCGAGCTACCCGTCGTAGAGATCGGCCAGCTCCGGCACGGGCGACCCGCCTGGAGAGCGTCGTTCGTGGGTTGGCCCGCGGTTGTCTCCTGAAGCACGAGAACCGGCTGTCGCACGTCGCATAGCGCCTCTACCAGGCGAATGCGCGCACGAGGCGCTTAGCTGCGCATTCCCGTATGACAGGCAAGCGAAACAGGTGGTCGACGCACCAACAGATCGCGGGCCGCGAGGAAAAGATGACCGAAGAAGAATGACGACAGGCGGTTTAAAAGCCGCCCGAGCCCGTCAGGACAGCGAGTGCCGGTGAATCCGACCCGGACGCCGCGTTCTCGGTATCGTAAAGGGCCAGGAAGCGATTGATGAATTTGGCCAAGCCGGCGGGATCCTGTAGCGAATCGAAGTCGAGCCTTTTGTCGATCGTCCGCTTTTGCGTATCGACATTGGCATTGGAGGCTTCGGTCGGAATGCCCAATGTCGTCCGGACGACGCTGTAGAGCGCCGCATCGGCAAGCAGCCCGTAGCTCGACGTCAGGTCGGGTGCCTTGCGGCTGAAGTAGAGGGCCAGACGCACGCCGGGATTATCCCCGCCGGCCTCCTCCTCCATCTGCTGGCGCAGATAGAGGTTCTGAGTCTGGACCATGTTGTAGCCGCTCTGTGCCAATCTGTCGTCCGTCAGGATCGCGCCCGTGCTGCTGAAGCTGAAGGCCGCAGCCATCTCGGCATAGCGCTTGTCGCCCTTCGCGTTGGCGAAACTGTCGGGGTCGGCGAGGTCGCTGGTGAAGATCTTCCGCAGGTCATCCTTCGACAAGCCTGCATCGCTTAAGCCGTAAGCCTTCTCCACGTAGTCGACGATCGTCTTGCTGCCGACGAAATCGTCTAGGGTGATCACCGAACCCAGCGCTGCCTTGTAGGCGGTCGTGTCGGATTTCGCCTGAGCCACTGCCGATGTCGACGGCGAATCGCCGAGTCGCTGCAGATACAGATTGGCCGTATCGATCTGTCGGGCCGTCGACTGCGGAAGACGCTGCTGTGTCGCCTTGCCGGTCGCATCGAAATTGAAGGCGGCGGCGAGACGCGTGTAGCGGTCGTCGCCAAGCTTGCTGACGAACGAATTCGGGTCCGATGGATCGCTGCTCAGGACGCGGCGGATCGTCGTGCGACTTTCCGCAGCCGGGTCGAGATCGAAGGCTTTCAGCGCATAGTCGTAGAGCGCGTCGCTGCTCATGAAATCGGAAACCGCGCCGACGGCGTTGATGGCGACCGTGTAGAGCGACCCCGCGATGCGATCCTTGTTGGCGTTCAACGTGCCGTATTTTTGAAGGTACGCATCCGTCGTGGAGGTCGCAGCGTCGGTGTCCTGAGCGCTCTCGCCCGCCGGCACGTTGCCCTGCGTATCGAAGTTCAGGCTCTGGTTGAGTGCTACGAAGGAGGCCTTTCTCGCCTTCTCCTCCGGCGTCGTCGCGGCCATCCGGGCGAGGGCGCTGTCGGGATCGGACGGATCGCTGGTGACGATCTGCCAGACGAAGGCCGGAAGTTCGATCGACGGGTCGAGTCCGACCGAGACGAGCGCCGTGTCGAGAAGCCGCTGGTCGCCGATGAAATCGTCGGCGGTGCGCACGGCCGAGATCTGCTGGTCGTAGTAGCTGACCTGATAGGCGGCCGCCTGCGACGTTGCGGCAAGTCCCTGCTGTTTCAGATAGGAATAGACCATGCCGTTGGCCTGGCTCGCGGTCTGCAATCCGCCCGCCAGCACCGATCCATCCGCCCGGAAAGGCAGCAATTCGGCGAGTTTTTCCAGAGCCTTTGCGTCGGTCGCGTTCGCGCCGATATCGGCATTGCCGGTGAGAACATCTCGAATGAAGGATCGCGAGGCATATTCGGAATCGATGCCGACCGATCCGAGCGCAACCTTGAGGAGCGTCGGATCGTTGAGAAACTGGTCGACATTCGTTACTCCGCCGATCCGGTCGACATAGGCTTTGGCGTCCACCCCTTTCGACTGCGCGGCCCGCACGCGAAACTCCGAGTAAGCTTCGATGACGCCGCTGGTCTGCGTGCTCGTCTGCCCGGTCGGCGACGTCGTTGTCGCGGCGGCCGTGCTGAAGTTGAACGCCTTGGCGAGATCGCGATAGCGGTCGTCGGAAAGCTTGTTGGCGATGCTCTGGGAATCGGAAAGGTCGCTTTGCAGAACCTTCTTGATCAGCGCGCGCGAATCGGTCTGGTCTTCCAGGCCATAGGCCTTCATCGCATAGGTGTAGAGGCGACTGTCTTTCATGAAGTCGTCGATCGACTTCACCTTGCCGATATTGTCCTTGTAGTATTGCGCTTCGCGTTTGGCGAACGGCTCGGCCGCGACGCGATCCAGCGACTGCGTGAGGTCACGCGCGTAGATCTGGTAGCTCGTAAAGGCCGACAACATTTCCTCGACTCCCGGCTGCCGGCTTTGGATTTCGCGGCGCGCGCACACCGCGAAATTCTAACGCACAATCCCTTAACCGGACCTGATGCGGACCGAAGCCCCTGGCGCCGGACCTCAACCGAAGGCGCGGACGACGCGGCTCTGCATGCCGCGCACCGCTGATGCCGCACCGCTCTCCCTGGCGCCGAGCGCGTCGCGACCGGACCCGAGCTTGAAGGTCTGCAGCAGCGTGGACAACTGCTTCGCCTCCTCGGCAAGCTCATTGCTCGCCGCCGTCGACTCCTCGACCATCGCAGCATTCTGCTGGGTCCCGTCATTGAGGGTCCCGAGGGCGATGTTGATCTCCTTGAGCCCGACGGATTGCTGCTGCGCGCTTTGCGCGACGGTCTTCACGTTGTTGTCGATATCGGAGACCTGCGAGGCGATCAGTTCCAGCGCCGATCCGGTGTCGCCGACCAGGGTGACGCCCTGCTCGACCTGCTCACGCGAGCGGGCGATCAGTTCGGCGATCTCCTTGGCCGCGACGGCAGAGCGCTGGGCGAGACTGCGCACTTCCTGTGCAACGACCGCGAAGCCGCGGCCGGAATCGCCGGCCCGCGCGGCCTCGACCCCGGCATTCAGGGCCAGGAGATTGGTCTGGAAGGCGATCTCGTCGATGACGCTGATCGTCGTGCCGATCTGGCTGGACGATTTGGCGATGCGGTTCATGGCTTCGATCGCCTTGGAGACGACGGCGCGCGAACTCTCGGCCCCTGCCCTTGCCTTGCCGACAAGGCTGCCCGCCTGATCGGCTTGCTGGCTCGAGACCTGAACGGCCTGCGCCGTGTCGGCAAGAGCCGCCGAGGTCTCTTCCAGAGCCGCCGCCTGTTGTTCGGTCCGACGTGCGAGGTCGTCGCCGGCGTGGCGAACCTGTTCGGAACCGACATTGATCGCGCGGGCGCTGGCGGCGACGGCCCTCATCGCTTGTTCGAGCTTGTCGATCGAGTGATTGAAATCGATCCGCAATCCATCGAGAGACGGGATGAACGGCTGTTCAATCTGATGCTCGAGATCGCCATTCGCCAGACGCTTGAGACCTTCGCCAAGCAGATTGACGTCGCGCACGCGGTCGCTCACGTCGCTCGCGAACTTGACGATTTTCAGGACATGGCCGTCGACATCGAAGATCGGGTTGTAGGAGGCTTGCAGATGAACCTCCTTGCCCGATTTCGCCTGACGGGCAAACTCGCCGGAGAAGAATTCGCCGCCGCCCAGTTTACGCCAGAATTCCTCGTATTGCGACGAGGCGGCCAACGCCGGATCGCACAGCATGCGGTGGTGCCGTCCGACGACTTCGGACAGCGCGTAACCGAACGTCGAAAGAAAGTTCTCGTTGGCGGCCAGGATCGTCCCGTCGGGGGAAAATTCAATGACCGCCTGCGATCGGGAAACGGCCGTCATCTTGCCCATGTTTTCGGTGCTGGTCATTTTCTGCGCGGTAATGTCGGTCGCCAGCTTGACGACCTTGCAGACCTTGCCGCGCGCGTTTCTGACGGCGTTGTACGAGGCCTGGATCCACACGTCCCGCCCGCCCTTGCCCCGGCGCCTGAATTCGTCCGCGATGAATTCGCCCGCGGCAAGACGACGCCAGAAATCGACGTATTCCGCAGAGGCGGCATAGGCGGGATCGACGAACATCCGATGGTGCTTTCCGACGATTTCGCTCGACTGGTAGCCCATCGCCTTGCAGAAGTTTTCGTTCGCCTGAAGTACATGGCCCTTCATATCGAAGCTTATGATCGCGACTGCATGATCCAGGGCGGCAAGAGTTCTTGCTGCATCACCGGTGGAAAGAGAAAAAATGGACATTGGTCGCTCCGACATGTTGACGAGCCGAACCTAGCCGCAACTGTATAAATAATGTTTAGCGGTTTCTCTACGAAGAGTGAACCGCCGTTAGGTCATAGCCGCCAGGTTGTGGACCGAAAGTGCGCACGGCAACGCACAATGCCGACCCTGCAAACAAAAGCCTGAAGCAAGTCGTCCTTGGCCTGATCGCCAGAGTTGAAAAAGAAAATGAAAGGAAAAAATGTCGCACCCAAAGTGTCGTCCCCGACAAAAACGGGCCCGGCCATTGCTGGCCGGACCCGGTGTTTCATGCTTCGATGCGCGCCTCTCTTAACGGAAGAGCGAGAGCAGCGACTGCGAAGAGGAGTTGGCGATCGAGAGCGCCTGGACGCCCAGCTGCTGCTGGGTCTGAAGCGCCTTCAGCCTGGTCGACTCTTCCGTCATGTCGGCGTCCACCAGCGTGCCGACACCGCGATCGATCGCGTCCATCAGATTGCCGGTGAAGGTCGTCTGCATGTCGATGCGGGTCTTCACCGAACCCAGATCGGCGGCTGCCGAGGTCACCTTCGACAGCATGCTGTCGATACCCTTGATGTAGTCCTGCACCTGAGTGGCCGTCGTCGTGTTGTCGATCGAAAAATCGGTGGCGTTGAAGTTCACGCCGCCGTTCGATGCCGCGACGTTGGAAATCGCGATCGCGGACGCCGCGGTGGCGTCCTTGGACTCGATGCTCACCACGCCCGCAGTGTTGGTGATCGTCACCTTCGCCGCATCGGCTGTGCCGAGTGCCGTTCCCAGAACCGTCTGGAAGGCGGCGGCGTCGGCGATCTTGCCGTCCGTCGAGCTCAGCGCCGCATCGACCGTCGCCTTCGAGATCGTATAGGTCTTGGACGCCGCGCCGTCGATCGCGAGATCGAAGGAGATCGTGTCGTCACCATCGAGCGTGATCGCACTGCCGCCAAACGCGTCGAGGGCAACCTTGCCTTTCGTCGTGCCAGCGTCGGCGGTGGTGTTGCTGACGACCTTCAAACCGCCGGTGTCAGTGTTGCCGACACTCTTCTGCAGCAATCCCGCCTCGCCGACCTTGCCGCTGAACAGCGCCGTCTTGGACGTGTCGATGGCGATCGAACCGAGGCTCAGGCTGCCGTTGCTGTCACGCGAGAAGGACGAGATGATCGACGACGTGCCGACACCCTTTTCACCGACGTTCAGGAAGTTCTGACCGGAGAATGACGCGGAGTCGGAGATGCTCGTCAGCTGCTTCTGGAGCTGCGAGATCTCGCCCTGCACCTTGGTCTTGTCGACGTTCTCGCCCGTCGCCGTCGTCAGCTTCGCCTTGATCTCGTCGAGAACGTCCTTGACGGCGGTCATGCCGGTATAAGCCGTGTCGACGGTCGCCGCGCCGATGCCGAGCGAGTCCTTGACCGCGCTCATCGACTGGTTGTCGGAGCGCATGGTGGAGGCGATCGACCAGTAGGCGGCGTTGTCGGAGGCTTCCGCGACACGGTAGCCGGTCGAGATGCGGCTTTGAGTTTCGTCCAGCGACTTGTTGGTCATCTGGAGAGTAGACAGCGCGGTCATCGCCGCGGTGTTGGTCATTATGCTGGTCATGGTATCGTCCCGTTACGAGAAAAAAAGGGACATTCCGGGTTGGCCGGTATGGCGAGGCGGCATCATGCCTGTGCCGGGATCGATCCTGTCACCCGCTCACGTCGCCATGGACGAACTATCCGCCGCGGGTGCCTTCCAACGTGTTAACTCTGCCACGATCAGGTCCGCCCATCCTGGACATGGTAAACGAGGGATTGACCCTCGCTTCGGCCGACTGTGACGGCGCCCCGTCCCCGACGAAAACGGGCCCGGCCATTGCTGGCCGGACCCGGTGTTTCATGCTTCGATGCGCGCCTCTCTTAACGGAAGAGCGAGAGCAGCGACTGCGAGGAGGAGTTGGCGATCGAGAGCGCCTGGACGCCCAGCTGCTGCTGGGTCTGGAGCGCCTTCAGCCTGGTCGACTCTTCCGTCATGTCGGCGTCCACCAGCGTGCCGACACCGCGATCGATCGCGTCCATCAGATTGCCGGTGAAGGTCGTCTGCATGTCGATGCGGGTTTTCACCGAACCCAGATCGGCCGCCGCCGACGTCACCTTCGACAGCATGTTGTCGACGCCCTTGATATAGTCCTGCACCTGGGTGGCCGTCGTCGTGTTGTCGATCGAAAGATCGCTGATGTTGAAGGTGCTTCCGCCGTTGTCCGCCACGACCTTGGAGATCGCGACGCTGGACGTCGTGCCCGTCGAGCCGGACGTGAAGGTCACGTTGGCGGTGGTGCCGGTGCCCGTCGTCGTCGCCGAAGCGGTGACCGCCGAACCGGCCGCCGTCAGCTTGGCGTTGAGGACCGAGGCGAACTCCGCATTGGTCCCGATCGTGCCGTCGGCGACGTTCGCCGCGCTGACGCCGTTGGCGGCGGTCAGATCGGCCTTCGTGATCCTGATCGTCTTGGCCGCGCCGCCGTCGACGGCGATGTCGAACGACAAGCTGTCGTTGTCGTCGAGCGTGATCGCCGCGAAGGCCGTGTCCGTCCTGGCCGTGCCCGCCGTCGGACCAGCCGTTCCCGCCACCGCCGTGATGGCGCCGCCGAGACCGCCGGTCTCGACGACCTTCGTGTCCTTCTGCAGCAATCCGGCCTCGCCGACCTTGCCGCTGAACAGCGCCGTCTTGGCCGTGTCGATGGTGATCGAACCGAGGCTCAGGCTGCCGTTGCTGTCACGCGAGAAGGACGAGATGATCGACGCCGTGCCAAGACCTTTGTCGCCGACGTTCAGGAAGTTCTGACCGGAGAAGGACGCGGATTCGGCGATGCTCGTCAGCTGCTTCTGGAGCTGCGAGATCTCGCCCTGCACCTTGGTCTTGTCGACGTTCTCGCCCGTCGCCGTCGTCAGCTTCGCCTTGATCTCGTCGAGAACGTCCTTGACGGCGGTCATGCCGGTATAAGCTGTGTCGACGGTCGCCGCGCCGATGCCGAGCGAGTCCTTGACGGCGCTCATCGACTGGTTGTCGGACCGCATGGTCGAGGCGATCGACCAGTAGGCGGCGTTGTCGGAGGCTTCCGCGACGCGGTAGCCGGTCGAGATGCGGCTCTGGGTTTCGTCCAGCGACTTGTTGGTCATCTGGAGCGTGGACAACGCGGTCATCGCCGCGGTGTTGGTCATCAAGCTTGTCATGATATCGTCCCGATAAGAGAAACAAAAAAGGGACATTCCGGGTTGGCCGGTATGGCGAGGCGGCATCATGCCTGTGTCGGGATCGATCCTGTCGCCCGCTCACGTCGCCATGGACGGACTATCCGCCGCCGCCCCCTTCCAGGATATTAATTCCAGCCTCGATCCAGCTCCGTGAATCTTTGTTGATGAACGAAATGTAAAAAGCCGCCCCATTCGGAGCGGCTTTTCGTGATGGCGAATGGTGAAAATGGAAAGGTCGATCAGCCCTGGAACAGCGAAAGCAGCGACTGCGAGGAGGAGTTGGCGATCGAGAGCGCCTGGACGCCCAGCTGCTGCTGGGTCTGGAGCGCCTTCAGCCTGGTCGACTCTTCCGTCATGTCGGCGTCCACCAGCGTGCCGACGCCGCGATCGATCGCGTCCATCAGATTGCCGGTGAAGGTCGTCTGCATGTCGATGCGGGTCTTCAGCGAGCCCAGATCGGCCGCCGCCGACGTCACCTTCGACAGCATGCCGTCGATGCCTCTGATGTACTCCTGCACCTGGGTGGCCGTCGTCGTGTTGTCGATCGAAAGTTCGTTGAAGTTGAAGGTGTTGCCGCCGTTGTCCGCCACGACCTTGGAGATCGCGACGCTGGACGTCGTGCCCGTCGAGCCGGACGTGAAGGTCACGTTGGCGGTGGTGCCGGTGCCCGTCGTCGTCGCCGAAGCGGTGACCGCCGAACCGGCCGCCGTCAGCTTGGCGTTGAGGACCGAGGCGAACTCCGCATTGGTCCCGATCGTGCCGTCGGCGACGTTCGCCGCGCTGACGCCGTTGGCGGCGGTCAGATCGGCCTTCGTGATCCTGATCGTCTTGGCCGCGCCGCCGTCGACGGCGATGTCGAACGACAAGCTGTCGTTGTCGTCGAGCGTGATCGCCGCGAAGGCCGTGTCCGTCTTGGCCGTGCCCGCCGTCGGACCAGCCGTTCCCGCCACCGCCGTGATGGCGCCGCCGAGACCGCCGGTCTCGACGACCTTCGTGTCCTTCTGCAGCAATCCGGCCTCGCCGACCTTGCCGCTGAACAGCGCCGTCTTGGCCGTGTCGATGGTGATCGAACCCAGGCTCAGGCTGCCGTTGCTGTCGCGCGAGAAAGACGAGATGATCGACGCCGTGCCAAGACCCTTGTCGCCGACGTTCAGGAAGTTCTGACCGGAGAAGGACGCGGATTCGGCGATGCTCGTCAGCTGCTTCTGGAGCTGCGAAATCTCGCCCTGCACCTTGGTCTTGTCGACATTCTCGCCCGTCGCCGTCGTCAGCTTCGCCTTGATCTGGTCGAGAACGTCCTTGACGGCGGTCATGCCGGTGTAGGCCGTGTCGACGGTCGCCGCGCCGATGCCGAGCGAGTCCTTGACGGCGCTCATCGACTGGTTGTCGGACCGCATGGTCGAGGCGATCGACCAGTAGGCCGCATTGTCGGACGCTTCCGCGACACGATAGCCGGTCGAGATGCGGCTTTGGGTTTCGTCCAGCGACTTGTTGGTCATCTGGAGAGTAGACAGCGCGGTCATCGCCGCGGTGTTGGTCATAATACTGGTCATCTTACTACCCTCGACTCCTGATGCGGCCCGCCCAAAGCCCTTGCTGAGCGTCTCGATGCCGTCACGCACGGTGACTTACAGCTAAAGCGGTAAGGTTAATGGCCGGTAAAATGGTCAAGCGTCTAGAAAAAAGAGCGCATCAGCGAGCCGACCAGCATGTTCCAGCCGTCGATCAACACGAAGAACAGGATCTTGAACGGCAAGGAGATGATCGTCGGCGGCAGCATCATCATGCCCATCGACATGGTCAGCGTCGCCACGATCATGTCGATGACCAGGAACGGCAGCACGATCAGGAAACCGATCTCGAAGCCGCGGCGCAGTTCCGAGATCATGAAAGCCGGGATCAGGATGCGCAGGCTCACGTCCCGCTCGTCGGCGGCGCCCTGCTCCTCCGGCTCCACACGCTCGCGGCTGGTCGATTGGGCAATGTTGCCGAAGAGTTTCAGATCTTCGGACCGCACCTGCGTCAGCATGAAATCCTTAAAGGGATCGGTGATCCGATAGAAGGCTTCCTGCTCGTCGATCTGATTGGACAAGAGCGGTTGCAGGCCATTCTGCCAAGCCCGATCGAAGGTCGGCGCCATGACGAAGAAGGTCATGAACAGCGACAGCGAGATCAGGATGAGATTGGCCGGGGTCGTCTGAAGCCCGAGCCCGGTGCGCATGATCGACAGGGCGATGACGATCCGCGTGAACGAGGTCACCATCACGAGAAGGCCGGGCGCCACGGAAAGAATCGTGACGATGCCGAAGAGCTGGATGATACGGCCCGACACGGCGGAATCGCCGGCCGGGATCAGCGAGGCCAGGCCCGAAAGGTCCGGGAAGGCACCGCCCGCCGAGGACGGCGCCTGGCCGGCTTGCTGGGCAAGCGCCGGATCGGCGGCAAAGAGCATGGCAAGAACGGCCGCGCCGAGAAGCGCCGAAACGACGTAAGACGACGCACGCATTATTCGGCCACGAGGCTCTTGAGGAGGTAATCCACGACGGCCGGCGAACGCAGCTTGGCGCGTTCGCGAAGGTCGTCGCGCAGGTGCATCAGCCCGCGCGTTCCTTCGATCTGGGCGAGTTGCACCGAGCGCAGGAACGCCAGCGTATCGGCCTGAACCTCGGCGGCAAGCACAGCGGCATTCTCGCTGCCGTCGTCGCGCACGATCAGCGACGCCTCGACCCGAAGCCAGGTGTTGGACGGCGCGTAGATGTTGGTGAGCACGGGCTCGAGCGGCACGAGCTTGAGCACCGGGTGGCCGTCCCTGGAAAGCCCCTTGATCGCGGCTTCGTCGGTGTTGCCGCTGGTCGCCGGATCGGCAGCGCTTTCGGGCGCCGGGCCGTCGGCCACCGGTGTCGCCGGCGGTTCGGCCGGCCCCGGCTTGGCCAGAATCTTGCCCATCAGGGCGCCGCCGCCCCCGGCCACCAGCGTCAAGATCGCGACCGCCGCGACGGTCTGCATCAGACCGCCGTTTTTCTTGCCGCCCTCGTCCGATGCGCCGTATTCGGCCATGCGTCGAACCCTTCCGAAGCTAGCTGATGCCGGAAACGAGCCGTCATGGCCCGGTTCTGCCGGCGATCCAGCGATAGCGGTCGGGGCTGACGCGAAACTGTGCGTGCCCGGTGCCGACGAAACGTCCGCCGGAGCGGCGCCTCAGTACGGCATGACGGTGTCGAGGACCTGCTGGCCCCAGCCGGGTTGCTGGACATCCGACATTCGCCCGCGACCGCCATAGGAGATGCGCGCTTCGGCGATCTTGTCGTAGTCGATCGTATTGTTGGGCAGGATGTCGCGCGGGCGGATGATACCGGCGATCGAAAGGACGCGCACTTCGTAGTTGACCCGTACTTCCTGCTGGCCGGAGATGAAGAGATTGCCGTTCGGCAGCTTCTGTCCGACGACGGCGGCGACCGAAAGGTCGATATCCTCCGAACGCTGAACCTTGCCGACACCGCTGCTGTTGGAGTTTCCGGTCGCGCTGAGATCGACGCCGACATCGGGCACACCGAAACTGCCGAAGCTGCCGCCGAGCTTCAGGCCCGGACCGATTCCGGCCTGACGCGAGCGGTTGCTCTTGTTGTCCAGCGACGCCTGATCGCGGATCTTTATCTTGACGGTGACGATGTCCCCCTCAGACAGAGCCCGCGGATCCTGGTAGAGGTCGGCACGGTCGTCGCTCCACAGTGAATGCGGCGTACGCGGTCCCGACGCCGGAAAGGCGGGCTGCACCGAAACGGGCGGATATTTATAAAGGCCGGCGCCGACGGGCGAAAGCGACGGCTCCTTCATGGCATCGTCGCGCGAGGTCGAGCAACCGGCCAGCAAAGCGAGAACGACGACCGGCGCCAGCCTGAGAGCAAATGACATCACGACCTGGACCCCTCGGGCTTGTCGGCAACGGCGGCCTGCGCGTCCGCGCTGGTCCCGGCGGACGTCTTCTCGACGATCAGCGTGGTGATCTCGGCCGCCGTATCGGCCTTCATTTCCGTGAGAATGGCGCTTGCCTGGCGCGACTTCAGCTTCACCAGGATGGACGCTGCGGCCGGTCGGTCGAGCTTCGTCAACTGCGCAGCCGCGGCGTCGGCCTTCATGCTGGAATAGATATCGACCACCACGGTCGAGGCATTGTCGAGAAACGCCCGGCGCTCGTCCAGCCAGGTCTGGTAACTCTGCCGCTTGGACTCGAGCTCGTCGATGCGTTTGGAAATTTCACTCTCGAGCTGGCTGAGCTGCTGCTTTTCGAGGGCGTAGCGCGCGTCCTGCGCCTTGTCGGCAATGTTCAGGCAATAGGCTTCGACTTCGCTGGCGGGCCTTGTCGCCGACACGACATCACCGCCGGCACCGATGACGCGAATCTCCTGTGGCGGCAGGTCCTTCGGTCGCTGGGAGCCGGCACCCTCGGCGCCAGCGGTGACGGTCAGAGCGCCAACGGCGAGGCCGGCAAGCAGGAACGAGGCCGCCATCTTCCCCGACAGGGCGTTTTTCGTCGGAATTTTCATTGCACCACCAACTCTGCCTGAAGGGCACCGGCCGTCTTGATCGCCTGCAGGATCGCGATAATGCCCGTCGGCTTTAGACCAATGCGATTGAGCCCGCGCACCACGGTTTCCAGATTGGTCCCGCCCACGAAGGCGAAAGTACCGCCATCCTGCCGGGCGTCGACGAGGGTCTCGGACGTGACGGTCGTCTGGCCGTTCGACAAGGGCGCAGGTTGCGAAACGGACGGCAGCTCGCTGACCCGGACCGTCAGATTGCCATGGGTCAGGGCCACCATGGAGATCTGGACCTCCTTGCCGATGACGACCGTTCCGGTGCGTTCGTCGATCACCACACGGGCCGGCTGGTCGGGATCGATCCGAAGATCGCCGAGTTCGGCAATGAAGCGGGTGCTCGAAACGGCTTTCGGCCGCCGGAGGCGGATGGTTCGAAGATCCTGCTCCTGCGCCACCGGCCCACCCCACCTGCGCGTCGCGAAAGCGTTGATGATGTCGACGATCCGGATTATCGTCTTGAAGTCGGGGTTGCGCAGCTCCAGCGACAGATTGCCGTCGTCGTTGAACGAGCCAGCGACCTCACGCTCGACGAGCGCACCGTTGGGAATGCGTCCGGTGGTCGGCACGCCCTGGGTCAGCTTCTCGCTCTCACCGGAGGTCGAAAATCCGCTGACAGCGAGCCCGCCCTGCCCCACGGCGTAGATTTCGCCGTCGGCACCGTAAAGCGGTGTCATCACCAGGGTGCCGCCGAGCAGCGAAGAGGCATCGCCGATCGAGGAGACCGTGACATCGATGCGGCCGCCGGTGCGGATGAAGGGCGGCAGTTCCGCCGTCACCGTCACGGCGGCGACGTTCCTGGCCCGCGTCTGCTGGGCACGGATGTTGACGCCCATCCGATCGAGCATCGACTGCATCGACTGTTCGGTGAAAGGCGAATTGCGCATGGAATCGCCGGTCCCCTGAAGGCCGACGACGAGACCGTAGCCGACGAGCTGATTGGCCCGCACGCCATGAGTATCGGTGATGTCCTTGATCCGCACCGTGCCGCTGGCGTCGGCTGGATTGCCGGGTGTGTAAGCGACTCTTTCACGCGGCGCGACAGGCGCACCGTCATAGTCGGCGGCCCGCGCGGATGGCGCCCATGCCGTTGCGGTCGCGGCCAGGAGACACAAAACGCGCGCCAGCGTCCGCGGCAAGGTCGGCAGCAGCATCAGGCGCACGGTCAGCCCTCGATCCGAATGGTGCCGTCGCCGGAGACGATACCCGACACGATCGTGCCGCTGTCGTCGTTTCGCACACGGATGGATTCGCCTGCCCCGGCCGACCGCAGCGCGGTGCCGATCCCGGTGATGACGAGACCGTCGGCGGAATAGATCATTCTCACGGACGCCCCGGCCTTGACGAGATCCGGTGCCTTCAGGTCCGAAAGCCGAATGGCCTGGCCGGGCAGTAACGTCCGGCGAGCGACCTGACCTTCAAGCGCCTCCTCGCTGACCACGAAGAGCGCGACCTTTTCGTCCTTCACGATGAAGTCGCGATGATCGAGCGTCTTTTCGACGATCGGCTGGCCCGGATAGATCACCACGCTCGGCACCGGCATCGACAATTCGGCACCGAAGGCCTCGACGGGCAGCGCCAGACCGGCGACCGCGACGGCGAGCGGCGTCGCTGCGGCGAACACCCGGCGGCGGATTTTCGCGACCGTTCGTTGAAAGCAGGCTCGGCGTGTCATCGCTCAGCGAAGTCCCTTGGAGACGACGCTTGCCATGTCGTCGGCCGCGGAGATGACCTTGGAGTTCATCTCATAGGCGCGCTGGGCGGAGATCAGCTCGGAAATTTCCTTCACCGGGTCGACGTTGGAATCCTCCAGATAACCCTGCTGGACCAGACCGAAACCGGGATCGCCGGGCACGCCGGCCGCGGGATCGCCCGAGGCGGCGGTCTGCTTGAAGAGGTTGCCGCCCTGCGCCGCGAGACCGGCATTGTTGGCGAAGTTGACCAGCGTCAACTGGCCGAGCTGCTGCGGGTCGGCCTGACCGCCGACGGTCGCGAACACCTGCCCGCTTTCGTTGACGGTCACCGCGGTGGTGTTCTGCGGAACGGTGATCTGCGGATCGACCAGGAAGCCGTCGAGCGTGACGAGCTGTCCCTGATCGTTGGTGTTGAAGGCGCCGTCGCGGGTATAAAGGGTATCTCCGCCCGGACCCTGAACCTGAAACCAGCCTTCGCCATTGATGGCGAGATCGAGCTTGTTGCCGGTCTGGTTGAGCGTCCCCTGGATATGCAGATTGCGGATGGCGGCAAGACGAGTGCCAAGACCGAGCTGCGCCCCCTCGGGAACGACGCCCTGTCCGCCCCGGTTCGGCACGCCCTGCATGCGCTCGACCTGATAGAGAAGATCGGTAAATTCGGCTCGCGCGCGCTTGAAGCCCGTCGTGTTGATGTTCGCGATGTTGTTCGCGATGACCTCGACATTGGTCTGCTGGGCGTTCATGCCGGTGGCGGCGATCGCGAGAGCGCGCATGGGCGGATGTCCTTATGGGAATGCGAAAAGCGAAGACGATTGGCGATTGGCGCAGAGCCCGGCTCACATCGCCATGCGGGACAGCTCCGTGTAGGCGCCGACCGCCTTGTCGCGCAGCGACACCGCAGTCTGCAGCGTGCGCTCGGCGGCCATGACGGCATCGACGACCGCCTGTGTCGAGGCTTGTCCGTTGACGCCCTTGATCGACACGGCTTCGGCGGTCTTGACGGTGGTCATGGCATCGCTGGCGACCTGCGACAGGACCGACGAGAAGTCGGAGCCGGCGGCCCCGACACCGGCCGAAGCACCGGTGGTGATCGACGTTGCGGCCATGCCGGACGTCGGCGAGACGAGATTGGTCTGGAACCGGGAATAGGCCGATCCGATGGCGGGAATCATGGTTATCCTCTCAAAAGGTCGATGGTCATATTGATGATCTCGCGCGCCTGCTTCACCACCTGGATGTTGGCTTCGTAGGAGCGGTTGGCCTCGCGCATGTCCGCCATCTCCGAGAGCATCTTCACGTTCGGCAGCTTGACGTAGCCGTCGGCATCGGCGGCCGGATTGCCCGGATCGCTCTCGACGAGGAACGGCGTGTCGTCACGCCCGATATCGGCGACCCTGACGAGGTCGGCCCCGCTCAGCCGATCGAGCTCGCCCTGGAACGTGACGGTCTTGCGCTGATAGGGATCGCTGCCCGGCGTGTTGCCCGTCGTCTGGGCATTGGCGATGTTCTCGGAGACGACGCGAAGCCGCGTCGATTGCGCCTGAAGGCCGCTGGCCGCGATCCTGAGCGAGGAAACGAGGGGATCGGACATCCGTCTTCAGCTCTTGACCGACATGATCAGCATTCGCTGAAACGCCTTGACCACCGAGGTATCGAGCGAATAATCGCGTGCGATTTCGCCGGCCTTCAGCATTTCCTGCTCGATGACGACCGAATTTCCCGAGTGCTTGACGTCCCAGGACGATTCCGCGACCGTCTGCCCGCTCGACGAATCCAGGGCATCCAGCGATGCCAGATGGGTCTGCCGGGACGCGGTCATGGCGAAACCGGTCTGGTCGAGCACGTCGGCAAACGGCGCAACATCCTTCGCCGTGTAGCCGGGCGTGTTGGCGTTCGCGACGTTCTCGGCGACGACGGCCTGGCGCTGACCGAGCCATGCCGTGCGCTGCGAAGCCAGAGAAAAGAGTGTGAGATTGTCCATGACGTCTCGCCTTCCATGCGATGACCATGGATGTACCGGCTCGCACTTGTCCGAAGCTTGACCGGTCCGACGATAGTCCGGGAGCTGCGCGAATCCCGAAATTCCAGCTTTTCGTGGCATGCGCGACGACCGTGTCACATCGCGTGCGCGGGGGCCAACGACGGCTTGGCGGCCTCGAAGCGGCCCGGGGTGGCGAGGCGCGGTCGCGGCGCGTGGGGTTTCGATGTCATGCGAACCGGCGATGGCAACCCCGCGCGGCCGGCCGGAACTTGCGGCTCTCGATCAGCCGGCGTCGTTGCGCGGTGCGGCGACGAGATGGGCGTCGGCAATCGCCGCGACGAGACGCTCGGTCGCCTCTTCCGACGTGGACGCGTGATCGTCGAGGCTGAGATAGGTGATATCGACGGCCGCGGCGGACGCCCCGAGTTCGAGCTGGAAATGCGCGGCGACGCCGGCATGTTTGAATTCCAGGCCCAGTTGCACGATCGGCACCTGTCCCCAGTTCAGCCTGACGGAACCCGAATTCGCATAGCGCAACACGCCCGGCTTCAAATAGAGTTCAGACGAGGACGCCACCAGATCTGCGACGTTGCCGTGATGTTCGAGGCGAAGGAAGGCGACGTAGTCGACGACGTCGACCAGCCGAAGCTCCGCCACGACCTGCTTGATCGCCTCGGCAAGGGCTCGCTCGCGGGACAAGGTTTTTCGGGTTTTGATGTCGAGCATGAGCAAAGCCGTAAATGGGGTTGTTTGAAGATGTCCGCCTGACGTTCAGGTACGACGCGACGTCGCAATCGACCTCGAACCGGCCGAACCTCAAGCTGACGCGATGCTCATTTTATGACCGGTACGAGCGTGCAGAAAATAAATGATCTCGGCAATCGCCTTGTAGAACTGCGGCGGGATCATCTGGTCGATCTCGACACTATCGTACATGGACCTTGCCAAGAGCTTGTCTTCGATCACGGGAACGTCATTGGCCTCGGCGATCTCGCGAATTTTCAGCGCGACGAGGTCGGTGCCCTTGGCGACGACCATCGGCGCGCCGCCGTCCTCGCGCACGTAGCGCAGGGCGATCGCGTAGTGGGTCGGGTTGGCGATGACGAGCGTCGCCAGCGGCACGTCGCTCATCATCCGGCGGCGGATACGATCGCGGGCGATCTGGCGCTGGCGGTGCTTGATGATCGGATCGCCTTCGGCCTGCTTCATCTCGTCCTTGATCTCCTGCTTGGACATCATCAGGTCGCGGCGCCAGTGGATGCGGCTCATCGCCAGATCGGCCGCCACCAGGGCGATGGTCGCGATGGAAACACCCAACAAAAGCTTCATGGCGAGTTGCAGAATCATTTCCGGCAACAGGACAGGGTCGGCGAACATCGTCTTCATGACGGCGGGAAGGCTCGATACGAGCAGCGTGCCGACGACGACGCCTATGGTGAGGAATTTGAACACGGCCTTGGCAAACTCCGTCAGGCCGCGCAGCCCGAAGACGCGTTTGGCGCCCGCGGCTGGCGAAACATTGGAGAATTTCGGCCGAACACGCTCCAGATTGATCTGGGGCGGATTTTGCATAACGGAAGAGACGACACCGCCGATGACGAAGAACACCGCTGCCGGCACGACGAAACGCGCGCTTTCAAGCGCAAGCATATGAAGAAGATGGAGCGCATCCGCACCGGTGTCCAAGTCCCATTGGAGCGGATTTTCGAAAGTCGTCTCGAGACTGAGAAACAACCGGCCGCCGAGTTCACGCGACTGCAGCGAGATGAATGCCATCGTCGCAACGAGCGAGGCCAAGATCGGCGCTTCGCGCGAGACGGGAAGATTGCCCTTCTCGACCGCATCGCTGATCTTCTTCTCGGTCGGAAGCTCGGTCTTGGATGACTTGTCCTCGCTATCCGACATGGCGAGGATCGTACGGAACCGGTTGCATTTCGATGAATGACGAGACCGATGCCGCCATCAGGGCGAACGCCGCGACGGCAACGCAGCGGAACTTGCCGTTCCTCACGCTTCCGCTTCCGCTTCCCGCGCGCGCAGCTCGATGCTTCCATCCGACGAAAGGCGCAGCGCTTCGGCCGCGATGCGGCGCCGTGCGCCGTCGATATCCTCCGCCCGAATATCGACATCCTGGGCGAGTTCGGCCTCGACCATGCGGCGCCCCCGCGCGCCGAGCGAGGCAAGCGCGAGTTCGCGCACCTCGCCCTCGGCTCCCCGAAGCGCGAGGATGACGACATCCGTCGGAACGGAGTCAAAGAGCTTCAGTCGCCCCTTCTGCGGCATCGAGACGATGTCATCGAAGGCGAACAGCAATTTCAGAAGCGTTTCGGCGTCGCGCGGCTCGACCGCACGGATCGATTCGATCAGTTCCTCGCCCTGGCTTCTCTCCAGTCGATTGACGATTTCGGCGAGAACCGAATGGCCACCGGTGTTGCCGTCGTCGATCTCCCGCGTTCCGAGATACGCCTGACGGACATGGGTCTCGAACAAGGTGGTGACCGGCGCCGACAACGAGGCGAGCGACAGCATGCGGCGCATCACGGCGTTGCGGAAAGCCGCCTCGAATTGCCTGACGACCGCGGACGCGGTGTCCGGTGGCAATTTCGACAGCAGGACCGCGACGACCTGTGGATGCTCCTTGGCCAGTTGCGGCGCCAGAACGCCGCCGTCGAGAACGGCGACCGCTTCCCAGACGTTCGAGGTGGCCAACGAAAAAGCGCCGTCGATCGCGCCGTCCCCCGCCGCGAACATCTGCCGAAACTCGTCTTCGCCGAGAGCGCCCTGGAGGAGTTCGGCCATCTGCCGCTCCGGGCCATCGAGACCGGGAGACTTCTTGAAACAGTCCTGGAAGTTGTCGACCAGTTCGTCGATCGCCTCAGGAGCCACGGCGGCGAGCCCCGCCGCCGACGCGTTCAACAGTCGGATGTCGTCCGCGGAGAAATGCCGCAACACCCGCGAGGCGCCGTCGACGCCAAGCGCCAGCAGCAGGATCGCCGCGCGGGCGCCACCGCTCTTTGGAAGCGAAAACGACGTCTCGTCGAAGGCGGCGACGGCGGACATAATCGATCAGGCCGCGCGCTGGGTCTTGCCGGAAAGCTTCGCGCCGGGTTTTGCGACCTCCGTCACGGTCACACCGAAACGCTGCTCCTCCTGGTCGAGCACGACGATTTCGCCGCGCGCGATGATGCGGCCGTTGACGACCACATCGACCGGATCGCCCAGCTTGGTGTCGAGCTTGACGACGGCCCCGCGGCCCAGATTGAGAATGTCGGCGACGCTCATCGTCGTCGAGCCCAGCACCACCTGCATGGTCACCAGTACGTCCATCACCAGTTCGAGGTCGAGTCGATCGCCGTTCGGCCCGTTGCCGCCTTCGGCATCGAGGTCCATCGAACCGGCAGACTGGGTGTCGCTCATCGTGTCGTCCGTTCTCGATTGGCCAGCGCGTCATGCACCGGCAGATGATACCGCCGTCTTGAGCCGCCGGCTTGCGCCCGGCGGGCACCACAGGCCTAGCGGGCGAGACTTTCGCGAAGCCTGCCATCTCGCCAGAAGAATGGGCTCCCGGACGAGAGATCGCGGGACAGACAAACCCGCGAAAAGAGAGGGGACCGGCTCGTTTGCGGACGCGGGACGCGCGCCGTTACACGGAATCGGCGTTCGATATCGCATGGCTGCACGGGCCTGCCGAAGCGATAGCGCTCAGGCCGCCTCGGCCCGTCCGTGTCGATCGTCGTCCTGCCGGGCAGTCGACGGCGCGGCGCGATCGCCCGAACGGGATGCGCCGTGCCAGTCGGCTCGGGAAACGAGGGCATCGAGCCGGTCGGCGACCGCATCGGCCGCTTCCAGCCGACCTTCCAGCTGGCGCAGCGTCTCGACGCCTTCGTGTTTCAGCGAGACGATCACCGAGGCGGCGCGGGTAATCGTGCGGTCGGCCGCTTCCAGCGCCGCGACAAGTCCGCTTTCTGACGCCCGTAAATCCTTCAGTTCCTTGACCATGCGGCCGCTTCGAAGCGCGACGACGAGCAGCGCGACCAGAAGCACCACGTCAATGAGGTAAGATTCCACCGATGAACTCCTCTGCGGGATCGATCCGCGATTCGATCTTGACGACGTAGGATTCGCGGGAGCGACCGATGCGCGCGTTGAACAACGCCTGACTCTCGCATTCGACCGCGACGAGATCGAGCGCGCCGACGTCCAGGGGGATGGATTGCCCGACCTCCAAGCCCGCGAGCATCGCGAGCGAAACCTGCTTGCGCGCGAGGATCACTTCGAGCCGCATGTCGCTCATCGCGAAATTCGCCTCGATCGCCTGCGACCAGGCTTCGTCCCTGTCGAGCTGCCGGAGAGCCGGACGCATCGCGAGATGGCGGCGGTGCGGCATGAAGTAGGATTCGGGAAGAGCGACGCTGAGCGGAACGACCAGTCCCTCGACCGCGACTTCGAAACGAAACACGACGAAGCTCGGCGGGGTCTTGTCCTCCTCCTCCTCTTCCTCGCGAAGACCGCCGGGCCCGCGAAGGTCGCCGACCGAAAGTGGCAGTTCGCCGAGCTCAGCCAGAGCCACCGTGGCGGTTTTCGCGACCGTCCGATAGAACAGTTGAACGAGGCTCCTGTCGAGTTTGCTTGGAGCGCGGGACCGCGGGTCGCTCTGGAGCTCGGCGCCGAAAAACGCCGCGATCAACAGTTCCACGCCGTCCGGCTCCACCGCGATCCATCCCGGTCGCGCCAGGCGGCGCGACGACAGCGGCGCATGAAGACCGGTTGCAGCCGGCGCCTCCGAGGCTTGGTCTTCGGCAGATGCGCCGTGCGGCAGCCCTTCGATCTCCATGTCCTTGTAGACGAAGGTCAGCGGTTCCGCCGCGATTTCGCAGAGCCGGGCCGCGGCGTTGCCGGCCCAGCTTTCGGCCAGCTCGACCAGGCGAGGCAGGCCGCGCGGTTGAAAGACCGCCGCCTTGCGCAAGCGTTCGCGGATATCGCCTCCGGCAGAGGTCTGGACCGTCTCGCTCATCGTCTCAACCCATGGCCGGTGCCGCACCGCCGCCCATCGTCTCCGATTCGACCTGGTCGATCGACGGGCGTTCGTAGGCGGAGATGGTCTTGCGGCCGTATTCGAGCGCGACCTGCGGCATGGCGCCGTTCATGTAGGCGATCAGGGTCGATTTCACGATGACGTAGGTGCGGACCTTCTTCTCGCGCACCGACTTCACCTTGGTGGCGATCGGCCCGACCATGCCGTAGGAAAAGAAGATGCCGGCGAAGGTGCCGACGAGGGCGGCGCCGATGAGATGGCCGAGGATCTCCGGCGATTGATCGAGCGCGCCCATCGCCTTGATGACGCCGAGCACGGCCGCCACGATGCCGAGTGCGGGCAAACCGTCGGCCATGTCCTGCAGCGCGTGCTTCGGCTTCAGCTGATCGTGGGAGATGGTCATGATCTCCTCCTCCATCAGCGATTCGATCTCGTGCGGTCGCGCGTTGCCGATGATGATCAGCCGGCAGTAGTCGCAGATGAAATGGGTCATGGATTCATCTTGGAGGACGGCGGGATAGGCCTGGAAGATGGCCGATTCCTTCGGCTCGTCGATATGGCCCTCGACTTCCGAACGGGACTTGGAGCGCATCTCGCGCATCAGCGAATGCAGGAGCCCGAGCAGGTTGAGATAGTCGCTCTGCTTCGGCGTCTTGTTCTTGAACGCCTCCATCACCGCCTTGCCGCTGTCCTTGACGACCTTGGTCGGGTTGGCGACGAGGAAAGTTCCGATCGAGGAGCCCAGAATGATGACGTATTCGAACGGCTGAACGAGAACCGCCAGATGGCCGCCCATCGCAACGAAGCCGCCGAGAAGGCAACCCAGCGTCACGACAAGTCCCAGTAGAATACCCATGAAGCCCCCAAGCCAAGCTGACGGGGTTAACGGGTAGGAAGAGCCGCTTGTGCGAGCCTGACCCCCGACGCCGAAACGGACCGGATCTCGCAATGCAACATCGGGAGCGGCGGTGACGGGCAATCGCGCGATCCGACGCCGAAAGGCTGACGCAAGTCTGCTCGTCGAGGGTCCGGCCCTGAATTCGATCCGCGACCGGAGAAACCGTCCATGCCGGGCAGAACGTCCCCCTTTCAGGCCGCCGAACGGCTGCGCATCTTCAACCCCGAAGGCGCCTGTTCGCGTCGGGCCGCAATGCATGACGCCAGGGCCTGCCGCAGGCGCCCGGACGGCAAGCGCTCATCCGTCCCGACGCGGTCGCCTGCCCGACCGGGAGCCTGATCGCCATGGAAACCTCGCTTCCCGTCGCGCTTTCGGCGCAGCTCGCGCTGGAAAAGCGCCTCGACAACATCGCCAACAACATCGCCAACAGCCGCACGCCCGGGTTCCGCGCCGAGGAGGTGAAGTTCGAGGAACTGATCTCGCGCCAGACCAAGGACCCGGTCTCCTTCGCCTCGGAGGGTTTGACCTACCTTTCGACGCGCGCCGGCGAAATCACCCAGACCGGCAATCCGCTCGACATGGCCGCGACGGGCGACGCCTTCTTCGCCATTCAGGTGCCGAACGGCACGGTCTATACCCGCGACGGACGCATGCGGATCAGTCCTCAAGGCGGGCTGGAGACCTTGAACGGATACCCGGTGCTCGACGTCGGCGGCGCGCCTCTCCAGCTCGATCCGGCCGGCGGGCCGATCACCGTGACGCGTGACGGCATGATCCACCAGGCGGGAGCCCAGAGCGGCGCGGTCGGTCTCTTCAAGATGCCGGCCGGCGCCAAGCTTTCTCGCGCGGAAAATTCCGGCGTCGTCCCCGACCGCGCGGCGGTCCCCGTCGTCGACTTCGCCAACAACGAAGGCGTGATGCAGGGCTTCGTCGAGGGATCGAACGTCAATCCCGTCCTCGAGATGACACGGATGATCACGCTTCAGCGCACCTTCGAAAGCGCTGCGAACATGGTCCAGACGTCGGAACGCAGCCTCGACGAGGCCATCAAGGCGCTCGGGAGCCGCGCATGAGCCTGAAGCTGGTCTCGAACGCGGCGCCCCCTTCCCTCAGTGATCCCGCTCTCTCGATCGGCGGCCGCATCGTCGACGTTTCGCCGCAGGCCTTCCGCGTGGCGGGACTTTCGCCATTCGTGCGGCTCGGCGATCGGATCGCCTGCCCCGGCGAGGATGGCGACGCCATCGGCGAGGTGGTCCGCATCGAGGCGGAGAGCATCACCGTCAAGCCGTTCGCCAATCGCTTCGTGCGCGGCGTCAACGCCCCGGCACGGCGCCTGGGGCCCTTGACGCTGTCGCCTTCGCCGGCGTGGAAAGGCCGCGTTCTCGACGCCTTCGGCCATCCCTGCGACGGCAAGGGACCGGTCGAGGACGGCGACGAGGCGCGCCTGGCCGATGCGCCGCCGCCGCCGACGCTGAAGCGCGGCCGGACCGGCAAGGGCGTTCCGACAGGCGTCCGCGTGCTCGACGTCTTCACGCCACTGGTCGAGGGCCAGCGCATCGGCATCTTTGCAGGCTCGGGCGTCGGCAAGTCGACGATGATGGGGATGCTCGCGCGGGCGCAGGGCTTCGATACGGTCGTCGTCGCGCTCGTCGGCGAACGCGGCCGCGAGGTGCGCGAATTCCTCGAGGAAACCATGCAAGGCGGGCTCGACAGGCTCGTGACCATCGTGGCGACAGGCGACGAAAGCCCGATGATGCGGCGGCTTGCGCCACGCACGGCGACGACGGTGGCGGAATATTTCCGCGACCGGGGCGAGAACGTGCTGCTCATCGTCGATTCGGTCACCCGCTTTGCCCATGCGGCTCGCGACGTGGCGCTGGCCGCCGGGGAGCCGCCGGTGGCGCGCGGCTATCCGCCAAGCGTCTTTTCAGAACTGCCGCAGCTTCTGGAACGGGCCGGCCCCGGCTTCGAAGGCTCCGGCACCATCACCGGCCTCTTCGCCGTCCTCGTCGATGGCGACGATCACAACGACCCGATCGCCGATGCCATCCGCGGCACGCTCGACGGCCATATCGTCCTCGACCGCGCCATCGCCGAACAGGGCCGCTTTCCGGCCTTCGATGTCCTGAAATCCATCTCGCGCCTTGCCAACAAGGCCTGGGAGGGACAGGAAGGCGTGCTCGTCACCCGCTTACGGGCGATGATCGCGCGCTACGAGGACACCCGCGATCTGCGTCTTCTCGGCGGCTACACCCGCGGCAGCGACGGTGCGCTCGACCAGGCAGTCGACCTGGTGCCGCATATCTACGACTTCCTCGTGCAGGCACCCGGCGACGGCCCGGACCCTGCGCCCTTCGCCGGGCTCAGCGCCAAGCTGAAGAGCGGCCTGCAAGGACCGGGCCTCGCCTGAACCAGGCCGCCGCCGCCGCAGACAGTTCCGTGCAAGCCGACGAGGATGCGGATCGGTCTGCTGCGCCGCATCCTGGTCTCATACCCTTCGAAGCGGCTACTTCAGCTCTTTCATCTTGTCCGTCACCACGCTCGTCCAGGCGCCCTCCGGCTTCTTGGTGATCACCGGGTCGGAGCCGCCGCCCATCAGGACGTCCACCGTCTGTTCGGCGGCCGCCATGTCGAGCGTGCCGTCGGAGCCGTCGACGAGCTTGTTGACCTCGCCGACCATTTGCTTCTGGTGCTTCTCGGTCTGGGCACCGGTCGTGTCGTTGTCGAGGACGATTCCGGCCGCCTCGTCGGGATGCTCGGCGGCGTAGGCCCAGCCCTGCATCGAAGCCTTCACGAAGCGGGCGTAGGCGTCGACCTTCTTGGGATCATCGAGCGTGTCCTCCATGACGTAGAGGCCGTCTTCCAGCGTCGCGACGCCCTGGTCGTCATATTTGAAGACGGTGAGTTCGTCGGCGGGAATGCCGGCGTCGATGACCTGCAGATACTCGTTGTAGGTCATGGTCGAGATGCAGTCGGCCTGCTTCTGGATCAGCGGGTCGACGTTGAAGCCCTGCTTGATGACGGTGACGCCGTCCGGACCGCCCTCGGTCGAGAGCTTCAGCTTCGACATCCAGGACAGGAACGGATACTCGTTGCCCGAGAACCAGACGCCGAGCGTCTTGCCCTTGAAGTTGTCCGGGCTCTCGATGCCGGTGTCCTTGCGGCAGGTCAGTTCCATGCCGGACTTCTCGAAGGGCTGGGCGATGTTGACCAGCGGCAGCCCCTTTTCGCGGGCCGCGAGCGCCGCCGGCATCCAGTCGACGATGACGTCGGCGCCGCCGCCGGCGATCACCTGCTCGGGCGCGATGTCCGGGCCGCCCGGCTTGATCGTCACGTCGAGGTCGGCGTCGTCGTAATAGCCCTTCTCCTTGGCGACGTAATAGCCGGCGAACTGGCCCTGCGTGACCCATTTCAGTTGCAGCGTCAGTGCGTCCGCGGCCTGCGCGGGGAGCGCCATTGCGGCGCTGACGAGGGCGAAGGCGGTGCCGGCGAGAAGATGCTTCATCGAGGATTCTCCTTGGGTTTGCCCGACAATGCGTCAGGCTTTTCGGTTGGAAGGATGCCAGAATGTCACCCGGCGCTCCAGCAGCGCCAGAAGGCCGTAGGCGATGGAGCCGGCGAGCGCCGCGACGGTGATCTCGGCCCAGACCATGTCGGTGTTCATGCGGCCGATCTCCGCCGAAATGCGAAAGCCCATGCCCACGATGGGCGTGCCGAAGAATTCCGCCACGATGGCACCGATCAGCGCCAGCGTCGAGTTGATCTTCAACGCATTGAAGATGAAGGGCATCGCCGCCGGCAACCTGAGTTTGAGGAGCCCCTGGAAGGAGGTCGCGCCATAGGTCCGCATCAGGTCACGCTCCATCGCGCCCGCTGCCGACAGGCCCGCGACCGTGTTCACCAGCATCGGGAAGACCGTCATCACGACGACGACCGCCGCCTTCGACGGCCAGTCGAAGCCGAACCACATGACCATGATCGGCGCGACACCGATGATCGGCAGGGCCGAGACGAGATTGCCGACCGGCAGCAGTCCCCGCTTCAGGAAGGACGAGCGGTCGACGAGGCAGGCGACGAGAAAGCCCGAGCCGCAGCCGATGGCATAGCCGGCGAGGACGGCCTTGAGATACGTCTGATAAAAATCCGCCCACAGCAGCGGCAGCGAGTTGGCGATCCTGACACCGATGTCGGAGGGCGCCGGCAGCAGCACGCTCGGAACGTTCAGCCCCCGCACGGCGAACTGCCACAGCACCAGCAGCGCCGCGCCGAAGACGATCGGGATCAGGAGATCGAGCGCGCCGCGAGCGCCGGGAGCCGACGGCGCAAGCCCCGCGAGATTGACGGTAAACCGCCAGGACGCCGCCCAGAAGCCGAGAGCGACCAGAGCCAGGAGCGCGCCGCCCCTGCCGTCGTCCAGCATGGCCATCCCGGCGACGGCCAGGGCCAGCGCCAACAGCCCGGTCAGCACCGCCGCCCCCGGCCCGTGAGAGGCCATCAGTCCCGAGTTGCTTTGGCGCGTGCCGCTCATGCGGGCGCCTCCGACTTGACGCCCATCCGCTTCAGCATCGCCCTCTCCCCGAGCCCCACCAGCCAGACCAGCACACCGGCGAGGATCGCCGCCACCGTCAGCGCCGACCAGATCTGGATCGTCTGGCCGTAATAGGAGCCGGCGAGCAGCCGCGCGCCGAGGCCCGCGACGGCGCCGGTCGGCAGTTCGCCAACGATCGCGCCGACCAGCGAGGCCGCCACCGCGATCTTCATCGACGGAAACAGGAACGGTATCGAGGCCGGCCATCTCAGCTTCGCCAGCGTCTGCGACCGGCTGGCCGAATAAGTGTGCATCAGATCGATCAGCATGGCGTCGGGCGAGCGCAGCCCCTTCACCATGCCGACGGCCACGGGGAAGAACGACAGATAGGTCGAGATGAAGGCCTTCGGCAGAAGCCCGTTGATGCCGACGGCATTGAGCACCACGATGATCATCGGCGCGATGGCCAGAATGGGGATCGTCTGCGAGGTGATGATCCACGGCATCAGCGTCTTCCGAAGCGTTACGGAATTGAGGATGCCGACGGCGATGAGAATGCCGAGCCCGGTTCCGATGACGAAGCCGAGCAGCGTCGAGGAGAGCGTCACCCAGGCATGATAGAGCAGCGAGCGCGGCGAGGTCGGACGCACGTCGACGGTCGTCTTCCACACCTCCGCGACGATCTGGTGCGGCGCCGGCAGCACCGGCCGCTCGGCGGACCAACTGGCGGTGATGCCTTGCGCGACCGTATAGCCAGGGTCGGTACGCGCCAGCTTGTCGGTCTCGGTCTGCCAGTTCATGAAGATCGCGGCGCCGTACCAGACGAGGATGATCGCCGCGACGACGGTGAGGATGGGAACGGTGCGGCCTTGGGTGAGCCGCCGCGACAGGCCGCGCAAGGCACTGCGCCCGATGCCGCCGCCGGGCTCGGCGATGGGGGTGGAGGCCGTCAAGGACCGGGCTCCAATGATGCCCGAAGAGGCGCCGTCCCCTCTCCCGAGTCGGGAGAGGGTGGATGCGAACGGGAGCGAGCAGACGGGTGAGGGTCTGCAGCGCGCGACGCATCAAGGAAGCTCACCTCACTCATACCCATGCCCCGCCCTCAAGCCATCGCGCACCCGATGCGCGATGGCCAGAAACTCCGGCGTGTCGCGGATGTCGAGCGGCCGGTCGGGGCCGAGATCGCAGTCGATCACCTCGTGGATGCGACCCGGACGCGGGCTCATGACGACGATCCGCGTCGATAAAAACACCGCCTCGGGGATCGAGTGGGTGACGAACACCACCGTCTTTCGCGTCTTCGCCCAGAGCTTCAGGAGCTCTTCGTTCAGATGATCGCGAACGATCTCGTCGAGCGCCCCGAACGGCTCGTCCATCAGAAGAAGATCCGGGTCGAAGGACAGCGCCCGCGCGATCGAGGCCCGCTGCTGCATGCCGCCCGACAACTGCCACGGAAACTTCCGGCCGAACCCCTCGAGGCCGACGAGTTCGAGATTTTCGGCAATCAGGCGCTTCTGCTCGGCCTTGGCGATGCCCATGATCTCCAGCGGCAGCGCGATATTTTTCTCGATCGTGCGCCACGGATAGAGCGCGGCGGCCTGGAACACGTAGCCATAGGCCCTCGCCCGCCGCGCCGCGTCCGGGCTCATGCCGTTGACCGTGATCGTCCCACCCGTTGGCTGCTCCAGATCGGCGACGACGCGCAGCAGCGTGGTCTTGCCGCAACCGGACGGCCCGATGAGCGAGACGAACTCGCCCTCGGCGATATCGAGATCAATCGACGAAAGCGCATGCACTGGGGAGTCAGCGGTCTGAAAGACGAGGTCAAGCGCGCGGGTGGATATGACTGGTTTCACGAACGGCTTTTCACATTTTCAATCGTTATTGGATGGCCGACTTTCTCTTCAACGATTTCGCGGAGCTTTTCCAAGCCGTCAGCGGCCTTCTCGATCGCAATTCTAAGTTTTTGATCGTGACCAGGAAGATACTTCCCGCCCCGTGTTCGCTCTCCACATCCGCATAAGCAGTCAGCGGTCGATGTCATTTCAAACCCCCGCCGGTATCCCACTACGCTCCACCTTCCGCGGCGCCGTCAACTCCTTCCACGTCGATAGCGCCTTGTTCACCGGGGCATTCGCCGGGCGTTCGATGAAGCGGCCGTCGCCGGTGCCGGCGCGCACGTCGCCTTCCTTGTAGGCCAGCCTGCCGCGCGAAAAGGTTATCACGGGCAACCCCGTCACTTCGATCCCCTCGAAGACGTTGTATTCGATGACCGATTTCTGCGTCTTCGCCGAGATCGTCTTGGTCGCGGCAGGGTCGAAGACGATCAGGTCGGCATCGGCGCCGGGCAGGATCGCGCCCTTCTTGGGATAGATGTTGAGGATCTTGGCGATGTTCGTCGAGGTCACTGCCACGAACTCGTTCATCGTCAGCCGGCCGGTGACGACGCCTTTGGTCCAGAGCACCGCGAGGCGGTCTTCGAGACCGCCGGTGCCATTGGGGATCTTGGTGAAGTCGCCCAGCCCCATGCGCTTCTGCTCGTCGGTGAAGGCGCAATGGTCGGTGGCGACCACTTGCAGCGAACCCGCCGCGAGCCCGGCCCAGAGCGAATCCTGGTTGGCCTTGTCGCGGAAGGGCGGCGACATCACCCGTCTTGCTGCGTGTTGCCAATCGGCGTTGAAATATTCGCTCTCGTCCAGCGTCAGATGCTGGATCAGCGGCTCGCCATAGACCCGCATGCCCTTCTGCCGCGCCCGGCGGATCGCCTCGTGCGCCTGCTCGCAGGAGGTGTGGACGACATAGAGCGGCACGCCCGCCTGATCGGCGATCATGATGGCGCGGTTCACCGCCTCGCCCTCGACCTCAGGCGGACGCGAATAGGCGTGGCCCTCCGGCCCGTTGTTGCCTTCCGCCAGCAATTTCTGCTGGAGAAACGCGACGACGTCGCCGTTCTCGGCGTGAACGAGCGGCAGGGCGCCGATCTCGGCGCAGCGCGAGAAGGAGGCGAACATCTCGTCGTCGTTCACCATCAGCGCGCCCTTGTAGGCCATGAAGTGCTTGAACGAGTTGATGCCGGCCTCGACGACCTTCGGCATCTCGTCGAACACCTTCTGGCCCCACCAGGTGATGCCCATGTGGAAGGAATAGTCGGTGCGCGCCTTGCCGGCCTTCTGGAACCAGATTTGCAGCGCGTCCATCAGCCCCTGGTCCGGCGCCGGCAGGCAGAAATCGACGGTCATCGTCGTGCCGCCGGCCAGCGCGGCGGCCGAGCCTGAGTCGAAATCATCGGCCGAATGGGTGCCCATGAAGGGCATCTCCATATGGGTGTGCGGATCGATGCCGCCCGGCATGACGTAGGCGCCGGACGCGTCGATCACCTCGTCGCCGTCAAGGTCCGGCCCGATCGCGGCGATTACCTCGCCGTCGATGAGGATGTCGGCCCTGTAGGTGCGGTCGGCGGTGACGATCGTGCCGCCCCTGATGACGATGGTCATGGGTTTAGTCCTTCATCCGGCAATAAGAAATTTGCGGGGTTCGACAGAATGGGGCCTGCAAGCTGCAGGAAAACGACGAGGGCTCGATCGAGTTGAGCGATCTGGTCGGCAGACAATTCCCCGATCGGATCGAAAACCTTGGCTCTCGGATAAGTCTGGATTTTGTCGGTCATGACGAACGACCTCTCGCGGAGCGCATTGGCGGCGTTCGGCTCGATGGGAAAGCGGATCGTGATGTCCTTCGACGGATCGGTGGTGAATGGCACGACCGTCACGCTCCCCAGATGCTCGGCAAGATAGTCGGCCTGCACCACGATCGCCGGGCGAGACTTTCCGTAATCACCCTTGCCGGAAACGAGAACGATATCACCGCGCTTCACGAATTCAGTCTTCCCAAAGGTCGTCCACCAATTCCGAAAGAGAAGCGAGTTCGCCAGACCGATTGTCTGACTCGTTGATCGTCCTGCATTCACGTTCCATCAGCGCCAGGAAGGCCGGACTATCGCTATCAGGCACCCAAACCTCCACAGGCCGATAGCCCCGCGCCAAGAGGTCGGCGCGCTGTTCCTCAGTCAGTTCCTTCGGCCTTCCCATGGCGACCTCCTGAAATCGTTCAGCTGTCCCGATCCTACTCCACGATCCCCGCCGTCTCCACCACCGCCCGCATCAACACGTTCGCCCCCGCCGTCGCCCACTCCTTGGAAATCTCTTCCGCCTCGTTGTGCGACAGCCCGTCGACGCAGGGGCACATGACCATCGCTGTCGGCGCCACGCGGTTGATCCAGCAGGCGTCGTGGCCCGCGCCGGAGACGATGTCGGTGTGCGAATAGCCGAAGGCCTCCGCTGCATCGCGGACGGCCTTGACGCAGGTCTCGTCGAAGGTGACGGGATCGAAATGGCCGACCTCGTCGACCGAGACCTCGATGTCCAGCGCCTCGGCGATCGTGTCGATGCCGTCCTCGATGCGCTCGCGCATCGTTTCGAGCGTCTCCTTGGACGGCGAACGGATGTCGATGGTGCAGACCACCTTGCCGGCAATGATGTTGCGCGAGTTCGGATGGACGTCGACATGGCCGATCGCGCCGACGGCGTTCGGCTGATAGTCCATCGCCACCTCGTGGACGAGTTCGGTGACCCGTGCGAGCCCCAGCCCGGCGTTGCGGCGCTTCGGCATAGGGGTCGAGCCGGTGTGGCTCTCCTTGCCGGTCAGCGTCACCTCCAGCCAGTAGAGGCCCTGGCCGTGGGTCACGACGCCGATGTCGATCTTCTCGTCCTCCAGGATCGGCCCCTGCTCGATGTGCAGTTCGAAGAACGCCTTCATCTGCCGCTCGCCGACCGGCTCTTCGCCCTCCCAGCCGATGCGCTTCAGCTCGTCGCCGAAGCTCTTGCCCTGTGCGTCCTTGCGCGCCTTCGCCCAGTCTTCCTCGTGGATGCCGGCGAAAACGCCCGAGGCGAGCATGGCCGGGGCAAAGCGGGTGCCCTCCTCGTTGGTCCAGTTGACGACGACGATCGGGTGCCGGGTCTTGACGTTCATGTCGTTCAGCGAGCGCACGATCTCCAGCGCGCCGAGGACGCCGAGCACGCCGTCATACTTGCCGCCGGTCGGCTGGGTGTCGAGATGGCTGCCGACATAGACCGGCAGCGCCTCCGGGTCCGTCCCCTCGCGCCGCGCGAACATCGTGCCCATGCTGTCGAGGCCCATGGTCAGGCCGGCGGTCTCGCACCAGGACTTGAAGAGTTCGCGGCCCCTGGCGTCGTCGTCGGTCAGCGTCTGGCGGTTGTTGCCGCCGGCGACGCCCGGTCCGATCTTCGCCATCTCCATAAGCGCGTCCCAGAGCCGGTCGCCGTTTATGCGGAGATTGTCACCGGGAGTTGCCATACGGGAAATTCCTACTTCTTTTCGACTACTTCGAACTTCCATGAGTGATGGCTGTAAAGAAACTCTCCACCACCTTCACGATCAGTCAGCTTCACTTTGACCCTAAATTTCGTCCCAATCGGGTACGAGCGGACCATCGAACGTGGGCCTTCCACTCTAAGTGACGAGGGAAACATCCCGCCCGCGACTGGCCGAATGTGCATTGCCTCACTGTTGCCGCCTCGGGGTGGACCACGAAAACTCTCGGCAACAATCCAATGGTAGCTTTCCCAAGGCTTTGCCATCAATTTCCCTAGCCCAGTGTCCCCAGCACTTCGCGCAGCGTCTCGACGATCTCGCCGATCTGGCTCTCGGTGATCATCAGCGGCGGCGACAGTGCTATGATATCGCCCGTCGTGCGGACCAGGAGTCCCCTCTCGTAGGCCTTGAGGAACGCCGCGAACGCCCGCTTCGTCGGCTCGCCCGCGATCGGCTCCAGTTCCACCGCGCCGATCAGGCCGATGGTGCGGATGTCGATGACGTGCGGCGCGCCCTTCAAGGAGTGAATCGCCTCGGCCCAGACCGGCTCCAGCGCCCTGGCGTTCTCGAAGAGGCCGTCTTCCTTGTAGGTCTCCAGCGTCGCGAGACCTGCGGCGGCGGCGATCGGGTTGCCCGAATAGGTATAGCCGTGGGCGAACTCGATCAGATGCTCGGCGCCGCCCATGAAGGCGTCGTGGATTTCGTCCTTCACATAGACCGCGCCCATCGGGATGACGCCGTTGGTCAGCCCCTTGGCGGTCACCATGATGTCCGGCGTCACGCCGAAATAGTCGGCCGCGAAGGCCTCGCCCATGCGCCCGTAGCCGGTGATCACCTCGTCGAAGATCAGGAGAATACCGTGCTGGTCGCAAATCTCGCGCAGCCGCTTGAGATACCCCTTCGGCGGCGGCAGCACGCCGGTCGAGCCCGCGACCGGCTCGACGATGACGGCGGCGATGGTCGAGGGATCGTGCAGCGTGGCGATCCGCAACAGATCGTCGGCGAGTTCCGCGCCATGCTCGGCCGCGCCCTTCGAATAGGGGTTGCGTTCCGGGTCGTGGGTGTGACGCATGTGGTCGACGCCGGTGAGCAGCGTTCCGAACATCTTGCGGTTGCCGACGATGCCGCCGACCGAGATGCCGCCGAAATTGACGCCGTGATAGCCGCGCTCGCGGCCGATCAGCCGGAAGCGCGAGCCCTCGCCCTTCGCCCGATGATAGGCCAGCGCAATCTTCAGCGCGGTCTCGACCGATTCCGACCCGGAATTGGTGAAGAACACATGGTCGAGACCCTCGGGCGAGATCGCCGCCAGCCGCGACGCCAGCTCGAAGGCCTTGGGATGGCCCATCTGGAAGGCCGGCGCGTAGTCGAGTTCCGTCACCTGCCTTTGGATCGCCTGGACGATGCGCGGCCGGCAGTGGCCGGCATTGACGCACCACAGACCCGCCGTGCCATCCATCACCTGACGACCGTCGGAGGTGGTGTAGTGCATGTCCTTGGCCCCGACGAACATGCGCGGCGCCTGCTTGAACTGCCGGTTGGCGGAAAACGGCATCCAGAACGCCTCGAGGTCGTTCGGAACGACGTTGGCGTGCGGGTTGATCGGCGCGTGCTCGTTCATCGGCTTTTGCCTTCGCAGGGGCGACCGCCTTCGCCGCGCGCCCGAAACAACAATTCTTGACTGTTTGGTCAAAGAGAACGCTAGACAGTCGCTCAAAACCGGTCAAGCGGACTTGCCGCAAAAGCGCGCATCGGTCCACACTGCGAAAATCGAAGGCGCATCGGCGTCGTCATGAAGCGAGAGCACGAGCATTTGGACGCAAAAGCCGACCGCCGCACCGACCGAACCGACCGAACCGATCGTCCGGTCGCCGAGCACCGGCCGGATGACGGTACAGCCTTCCAACCGCCGTCCGCCTCACCCGAAGCGTCGCCCGAGCGGCAGCCGACCCGCATCCAGGCGCTGAACCGCGAAGTGATTCTGGAGGCGGCGCTCGACGTCTTCTCGGTCCACGGCTTTCGCGGCTCCACGGTCGACCAGATCGCCACTCGCGCCAGGATGTCGAAGCCCAATCTCCTCTATTATTTCCGCCGCAAGCAGGACATCTACCGCGCCGTCCTGGAGCGCACGCTGGACAACTGGCTGGCTCCCCTGCGAGCGCTCGATCCGGACGGCGATCCCGTCGAAGAGCTCCGGCGCTACGTCACCGCCAAGCTCGAACTGGGGGCGAAACGCCCGGAGGCCTCACGGCTCTTCGCCAACGAGATCCTCGCCGGCGCGCCGGTGGTCGGCGACTTCCTGAAGGGCGATCTGAAACGCCTCGTCGACGAGAAGGCCGCGGTCATCCGCGTCTGGGTCTCGGCCGGCAAGCTCGCCCCGGTCGATCCGCACCACCTGATCTTCATGATCTGGGCGACGACCCAGCACTACGCCGACTTCGACTTGCAGGTTCGGGCGATCCTCGGCAGTCAGGTCGACCGGCCCGGCTACCGTGAACAGGCCGCCCAGGCGGTGCTGACGCTGGTGCTGAACGGGATCAGGCCGCGCGACTGACCAGCCTTCCGAGATACTGCACCCTCCCGCACCCGGCCTATCGCGGCACCTTCAACGCCCTGACGATGACCACCGAGGCGATGGCGAGGAGCAGGATCGCGCCGGCTTCGAAGACGATGTTTTCCGGCGCCATCTCCTTGCCTTGCAGGATGATCAGCCGCGAAAGAGCCGTGACGGCGATGAAGATCGGATAAACGAAGATCGTGCCGCTGCCGGCGTAGAACACGGCGACCATGCCGATGATCTCGGTGTAAAGGAACATCAGGAGGATATCGGCGAGCGAGATGCTCATCGCCTCGACGATGCCGACGATCTCGATGGCCGCACCGCCGAGCGTCATCAGCGCCACGACGATCAGAAGAAAACGCTCGATCAGATGGAATCCGGCGACCGCGACCCGGCTTTCCTTTTCGCCGACCGTCGGCCGGTTCAACGCGCCCAAACGCTCGGCTTCGCCCTCGGCCGGCCGATCTTGATGTGCATCGCTTGGTTGGCTGCCCGCGTCTGCCATAATACCGGACGTAGGGTAAAGCCGGACTGCAACCACCCCCTGCAACCGATCGAGGCTCGCGCGATACGGTCTCGGCCGATCGTTGCGGCAGCATGGGAATCATGCCGGGCCCGCTGCTCGAAAGCCTTTGCTGCTGGTTTATACCGGAATGCGCGGATGAGAACTCATCGCGCATTCCCTTCGCTCAAACACCCCGCGGGCTGACCAGGATGGAAGCCGAGGTCGCGCCTCCATGTCCGCCGGCCGGTGGGCACCGGCAGACAAAGGACGCTCCTCGATGGCCAAGCGATCTCGCCTGCCCGTGACCCGCCGTTGTCAGGCGGCGACGCTGTCCGCGATCGGCGCGAGTTGGAGGGCTTTGTCGCCCCTCCACAGCGCGGCCACCTCGCTGAGCAGTCGAGCCAGGTTGGAGGCCGGTTGCGGCTTGGAGAACAGATAGCCCTGCATTTGCCGGCAGCCTTCGCTGGCGAGGATCTGCATCTGCTTGTCGGTCTCGACACCCTCGGCGATGACCTTCATGCCCAGCGCCCGCGACAAACCGATGATCGAACGAACGATCGCGATGTTCTCCGACCGGCCGAGGTCGCGCACGAAAGACTGGTCGATCTTGATCTTGTCGAAGGGAAAGCGGCTCAGATAACCGAGCGAGGAATAGCCGGTACCGAAATCGTCCATCGAGATGGTGATGCCCATCTTGCGAAACGCCTTCAGCGTCGACAGCACGTTCTCGGCCTCATCCATGAAGAGCGATTCCGTCACCTCGATCTCCAGACGCGACGGGGCGATGCCGGAATTCGCGATGGCCCGCTTCACGTCGTCGACTAGTGTCGGGCTCTTGAACTGCACCACGGACATATTGACCGCGACCGACAGATCGCCCGGCCAGCGCGCCGCTTGGGCGACGGCCGTCTCCAGAGCCCAGCGACCGATCTTCTCGATCAGCCCCGTTTCTTCGGCCAGCGGGATGAACAGGGCCGGCGAGACCATGCCCTTGACCGGATGGTGCCAACGGATCAGCGCCTCGAAACCGCTGACGCGCCCGTGGCCGGCGTCGACGAGGGGTTGGTAATAAAGTTCGAACTGCCCCTCGTCGATCGCCACCTGGAGGTCGCGTTGCATTTCGCGGCGCGTGTGCAGCTTGTCGCGCATGCCCGGCTCGAAGCTGCGCCAGGTGCTGCCGCCGCCGGCCTGCTTGGCCTGATAGAGCGCGAGGTCGCAATTCTGCAGGGCGATCGCGGCCCCGAGCCCCGGCGGACGCTTGCCGGGCTCGATGAACAGCGCGCCGACGCTGACAGCGGCGTTGATTCGGCGGCCGTCGACCTCGAACGGCGTCTTGAAGCTCTCGACCAGGGCGTCGGCAAGCATTTCCAGATTGATCGCCGCATTGGCGTTCGGCGCGATGATCGCGAATTCGTTGCTTCCCAGCCGCGCGACGGTGGCCAGCGGCCCGGCGATCTCTCCAAGCCTCGGGCCGCACTGCCTGAGGATCTCGTCGCCGACCGGATGGCCGAAGGTGTCGTTGATCGATTTGAACGAGCGGATATCGACGACAACGACGACCAGGCCGCGCTTCGACTTGTTCAAATGGTCATCCAGCGTCTCGGAGAACAACCGCCGGTTCGGCAGATCCGTCAGCCCGTCATGACCGGCCAGATGCACCAGCCGCTCGGCGGTTTTCGTGCGCTCGGTGATGTCTTCGAAGGTGATCAGCAGACCGCGCGCGGCCATGCCGCGGCGCTTGACCTCAAGCGTCCCACCATCGTGACCGTCGATCAGCAGCGTCGCCGTCTCGTTCTCCTTGAGAGGCAGCGTCAGTCGCGGATCGGCGATGAAGGTCCGCGCCGGCGTTCCGGGCTTCACCGCGCCGAATCGGGCGGTGAACACCTCGTTGCAAAGCACCAGGCATTGCTTGTCGTCGAGCATGCAGAGCGGGTAGCTCATATTGTCGAGCGCCGCCGACAGGCGCTCCTGCTCGCGGTCGAGCCGGCCGGAGATCTGATCGATCTCCCTGCCCATCAGATCTTCCAGTTGCACCCGCTGGACCTGCATCTTGAGCAGCGCCGCGATGATCGTGCGCATCTCACGCGGGCCGCGCTCTGCCAGCGGCGCTGCGGCGGTGCCGTCGGTCAGCGCCACCGCAAAGCGCGAGATACGCCGCAGCGGCTGATCGATCGACAGCATCATTGCCGTCATGGCGGCGATGACCAGAAGCAGCAAAACGGCAAAGATCGCGGCATAGCGCAGCTTCAGATCGTCGGTCGCGAGATCGACGTTGGCGCCCCGATGTTCGAGGTCGGACCGGACCAGCGTCAGAGCCCGCTCGAAGCCCAGGGAAATCGCCTCGACTTCGCGCAAGGCGATGCGCTGCGAAAGATCGCCATCGGAATCCTGCAGGCGACGCAGAAGATGCTGCAGGCTCAGGATCGTATCGCGCACCGGTGGCGTCGCATCTAGGGCCAGCGCGCGTATGTCGGCAAGATCGGCGATCACCGTGCGCAACAGGGCGCGGGCCGTCGTGTCGTCCAGAACGGGGCTTGCAACGCGCTTGTCGCCACCCACCGATGCGGCCCGCCGCGCCTCCGCCAGTCCCGAAAGTTGCCCCCGCATCGCGTCGGTGCGGCTCTTGGCGGTCTGCATGCGCAAGAGCGGATCGACACCGACAGCGATGGTCTGGCGAACGAGGCCAAGTGACCGGATCTGATCGCTCCACGACAATCCGACCAACGCCGTCGCACCGACAGAGAAGGCAATACCGCCCAGGAGGAACCGGAACCTGATCGACATGGCGACGTGATGACCCTTTTGCGAATCAACTGGAATCACAGAGCTTTGCCGACAATCTCGACATCGCGAGAACCATCGTCGGACAAGGTTTCGGTTCGGTTAGGTGGTATGGTAAACAATTCGAAAAACATCGCGCTGCTCGGTGCGACGTCGGGCTCCGCCTCAGGCGCTGTTTGCCGCATGCCGTCCGGCCGCGCGGCCCCAAAACAGGTATTCACCGAGGAACGTGTTCCAGCGCGGCGGAGCCATGATCGCCGCCGCCACCGAAGCCGGCGATCTCGTCCGTCAGCCCCGCGCCGACGAAGGCATCGGTGCGCTCCGTCACTGCGCCGCGTCGGGCAGCGTCACCGGTTCCGGCGCGAACTGCAGCTTCTCTTTGGCCATCGGATTGTTCGGATGGGCCGTCCAGTTGTCGTAATCGGCCGGGATCGGCTTTCTGGTGCGCGGGTCGTAATCCGCGATCTGTTCCATGGTGATGCAATTCTCGACCGGACAGACATTGACGCAGAGGTTGCAGCCGACGCACTCCTCGTCGATCACCTCGAAGTGCCGCGCCCCGTCGACCATCGCGGTGATCGCCTGGTGCGACGTATCCTCGCAGGCGATGTGGCAGCGGCCGCATTTGATGCAAAGGTCCTGATCGATGCGCGCCTTGGTGACGTAGTTGAGATTGAGATACTGCCAGTCGGTAACGTTCGGCACGGCCCGGCCGCGAAAATCCTCGATGGTGGCATAGCCCTTCTCGTCCATCCATTCCGACAGGCCCGAGGCCATCTCCCTGACCACCTTGAAGCCGTAGGTCATCGCCGCCGTGCAGACCTGCACGTTGCCGCAGCCGAGCGCGATGAACTCCGCCGCGTCCCTCCACGTCGTAATGCCGCCGATGCCTGAGATCGGCATGCCGCGGGTTTCGGCGTCGCGGGCGATCTCGGCCACCATGTTCAGCGCCATCGGCTTCACCGCCGGCCCGCACATGCCGCCGTGGGAACCCTTGCCGTCGATGGTCGGGGTCGGGGCGAAATTGTCGAGGTCGATCGACATGATCGAGGAGACCGTGTTGATCAGCGACACGGCGTCCGCGCCGCCCTTCTTCGCCGCCCGCGCCGGATAGCGCACGTCGGTGATGTTCGGCGTCAGCTTGACGATCACCGGCAGCTTCGAATGCTTTTTGCACCAGCGCGCGACCATCTCGATATATTCCGGCACCTGACCGACGGCCGAGCCCATGCCCCGCTCGCTCATGCCGTGCGGGCAGCCGAAGTTCAGTTCGACCCCGTCCGCCCCGGTCTCCTCCACCAGCTTCAGGATCTTCTGCCACGGCGCCTCCTCGCAGGGCACCATCAGCGAGACGATCATCGCCCGGTCCGGCCAGTTGCGCTTCACGCGCGCGATTTCTTCCAGGTTCGTGTCGAGGGCCCGGTCGGTGATCAGCTCGATGTTGTTGAGCGCCAGCAGCCTCCGGTCCGGCCCCCATATCGCGCCGTAGCGCGGGCCGTTGACATTGACCACCGCCGGATCCTCGCCGAGCGTCTTCCACACGACGCCTCCCCAGCCGGCCTCGAACGCCCGCTGGACGTTGTACTCCTTGTCGGTCGGCGGCGCCGAAGCCAGCCAGAACGGGTTCGGCGATGAAATGCCGAGGAAGGACGTGGAGAGATCGGCCATGGGCGGCTCCCTATTGTGAGGCGATAAATTGATCGGGATCGACCCCGGCCTGAGCTAATCTTGAGCGTGCGGCGGCCTTGGTCCGATCGTCGAACACATGCGGATGACGCAGCACAACCGACTCAAACGTAAGCTCAGGATGACCTCGAACGACAAGATCACGAAAACCCTTTGAGGGCTGGGGTTTCATCGTCAGATCAGTGACGGTCTTCGTTTCGCCGTCACGGGCGATCTTTTGTCGTGTTCTGCTCAGTCGAACTGTTTTGTCACGTTCTTCGTGAAGTATTTCTTCTAGAGCGTGTATCGAGCGCCACACATCATGCTGAACTGTTCCGGGCTGAGCCATTGGCTGAACCTCACACAAACGTGCGAATGCAGACCTCAAAACGCGTTCTGCGCCAATTCGGCGGGCGTTCTCAATCATATTGCGCAGTCTCTGAGGATTGCTAGTTTTCTCGATGGCAACGAGTGCGCGTTGTTCGATTTCAGTCAGATTCGACATTGTCACTCCGCTGCCTGCCGCATCGCGCCGATCAGCACCTCATGGATGTCCATCGCCGCGACCTTGCCGTCCTCGACCGCGACCACGGTCAGATCGTCGCCGTCCGCAACACAATCGCCACCGGCCCAGACGCCCGCCAGCGACGTGCGGCGCGCGGCGTCGACCTTGATGCGGCCGCGCTCGAGCGCAATGCCCTGCCCTTCGGCGTCGCCCTCCGTTCCCTCGCCCACGAAGCTCTGGCCAATCGCCTTGAACACCTGATCGGCCTCGATCGTCACCAACTCGCCCGTGCCGGACAACCTGCCGTCGACGTGTGCGGTGCGCTCCAGTTCGATGCCGACGACGTGGCCACCCTCGCTCAGGATGCGCTTCGGCTGCAGATGCGTGCGGATCGCAACGCCGCGCGTCTGGGCGATCTCCCGTTCGTAGCCGGACGCGTTCATCGCATCCTGCCCGCGGCGATAGGCGATCGTCACCTCGTCGGCGCCGAGCGCTTTAGCCTGCACCGCTGCGTCGATCGCCGTCATGCCGCCGCCGATGACCACGACCCGCCGCCCGACCGGCAGCGCGCCGAGATCGACGGTCTGGCGCAACTCGGCGATCCAGAGCGCCGCATCGTGGCTGCCCTGACTTTCCTCGCCCTCGGAGCCCAGCGCGTTGACGCCCGTCAGCCCCATGCCGAGGAACACCGCATCGAAATCCCGGCGCAGTTCGGCGAGATGGATGTCGCGGCCGAGCGCCATTCCGGTCCTCAGCTCGATTCCGCCGATGGACAGAACGAAGTCGACCTCGGCCTGCGCAAAATCCTCGGTCGTCTTGTAGGCCGCGATGCCGTATTCGTTGAGCCCGCCCGGCTTCGGCCGCGCATCGTAGAGCGTCACAGCATGGCCGAGCATCGCCAGGCGATGGGCGCAGGAGAGCCCGGCCGGCCCGGCACCGACGACAGCGATCCGCTTGCCGGTCTCGGCAGCCCGTGCGAACGGGTGCTCGCCCGTACCCATCAGTATGTCGGTGGCGAAGCGCTGCAACAGTCCGATCTTCACCGGCTTGCCCTCGGCCACCTCGCGCACGCAGACCTCTTGGCAGAGCGTTTCCGTGGGGCAGACCCGCGCGCACATACCGCCGAGTATGTTCGAGGCAAGGATCGTCCTGGCCGCCGCCTTGGGACTGCCGGACTGAATCTCGCGGATGAACAGCGGAATGTCGATCGAGGTCGGACAGGCCGTCATGCAGGGCGCGTCGTAGCAGAAGTAGCAGCGGTCCGCCTCGACCAGCGCCTCGTGCCGTTCGAGCGGCGGATGGATGTCCGAAAAATTGCGCGCCAGCGCCTCCGCACCCAGCCGACCGGCCCCGATGCCGGGGCGTCGGGCCGCACGATCCTGGCTCGAACCGGCATCGGACATGGCAATCACTCCTTCAGAACCCTTCGGTCTCGACCGTGCGGTCGGAACCGTTTGGCCGTCTCGTCGCTGACACGAACCAATAAATTCGGCCGCTGCGAAGCGACCCAAGCATCATCGCATCGAGATTAGAATGATCACAAAATCCGCCGCCGTCAAAAGTTTTTATCGTTTGGTCAAAATTCAGCCACTCAATCCGTATTTTCGCGATCGATGTGTGACAGGACGCGAAACGGCGGACTTTTCGCTCCGGTTCGGCTACCTCGATCCGCGAGCCTTCAAGGTGGCCGAGCGCCGCATCGCCGATATCGAGAGGAATGAGCCAATGCCCGGTCGGATCGCCGTCGTCGGATCGAACATGATGGACCTCGTCACCTATGTCGACCGCATGCCTGCACGTGGCGAGACGCTCGAGGCGCCGTCCTTCGAGATGGGGCATGGCGGCAAGGGAGCGAACCAGGCGATCGCGGCCGCCCGCCTCGGCTCATCGGTGGTGATGGTGACGAAGGTCGGCGACGATGCCTTCGCCGATGCGACGATCGCAAACTTCCAGGCCAGCGGCATCGACACGACCTATGTCACGACGGTTGCCGGTGCCTCGTCGGGTGTCGCACCGATCTTCGTCGAGCCGAACGGCGAGAACGCGATCCTGATCGTCAAGGGCGCCAATGCCCATCTGGCCCCGGCCGACGTCGATGCCGCCGCCGACGCGCTGCGGCGGTGCCGCCTGATTCTCCTGCAGATGGAGGTCCCGGTCGAGACGGTCTACCATGCGATCGAGTGGGGCCGCGCCAACGGGGTCGAGACGCTGCTCAACCCGGCCCCGGCCGTCGCCAACCTCGACGCCGAGCGGTTGCGTCATACGACGTTTCTCATGCCAAACGAAACCGAGCTGGAAATCCTGACCGCCAAGCCTGTCGGCGATCTCGATCAGATCGCCGCCGCTGCCGGCGATCTTCTTCTCATGGGTGTGAGAACGGTCGTCGTCACGATGGGCGCACGAGGCGCCTTGCTGGTCGATAAGGCCGGCGCGCGCCGCATCGAGCCTGTGAAGGTCGACCCGGTCGATACCACGGGCGCCGGCGACGCATTCATTGGATCCTTTGCGCATTTCTACGTCGAAAACGGCGACGTGGAAAAAGCCCTGCAGATGGCCGCCCGATATGCCGCCGATTCCGTGACGCGGCGGGGCACGCAGAAGTCATACGCGACGGCGCGGGAGTTCGATGAGCACTGACCGCCGGCGAGAGTTCCTGCCGCAACAGATCGATTTTCGAAGTCGGTCATGTCCGGCTTGTTCCATCGATCTCTTGCGTGTTCCGGTCGTTCAGGCGCGTGGCCAACCAATCCGACTGACGCCGGACCGGGCTGCGCCTCCCCCTGCCAATCGAAGGGATTGGAACGCCCGGCCTAATCGCGCGGGGCGTCGTTGGCGTAGGTGGCGGCGGCGAGGTCCTGCTTCAGCGCGGCGTCCGTTTCCTTCGAGCCCTCGGCCAGGTCGCGGGCGTTGGCGATCTGCTCGGGCGAAGGGTCGTCCTGCTTGTAGAAGGTGTAGGACAGCGTCACGCTTTCGATCGCGGCCGTCGTCGGGTCCTTGGCCATCGCGTCGTCGATGTAGAGGACGAGCGGCATCTTCGCGCTCTCGCCGGGCTTCAGCTTCTCGTCGGTAAAGCAGAAGCACTCGATCTTGAAGAAATACGGCGCCGCCTGATAGGGCGTGACGTTGAACACCGCATGGGCCACCACGGTCTCATCCGAGTTGTTCGTGGCGGTGTAATAGGTCTGGATCGGCTCGCCGTACTTGCCGGTGATCTGGCGCTTTTCCGGCTGGAAATCCCAGTCGAGGCCGGCGGCGACATTGGCGTCGAAGCGCACGGTCACGGCCTTGTCCATCGGCGTGGCCGGCGCCGTCGCGGCGTTCGCCCGCTGCACCGTCCCGCCATAGCCGGTCGCGGCGCAGAACATCTGGTAGAGCGTCGGCGAATAGGAGACGAGGCCGATCATCACCGCCAGCATCGTGGTCGTGCCGAGCACCACCCTCGCGTTGCGTCCGGGCCATCTGAACTGCATCGATCTCTCCTGCCTGCCCGCCATCGCTTGTTCGCCAAGCCCATTCGCCGGACGCCGAACCGGCGTGGCGTGGGATCTGCGACCGCGACAATCGAACCGAGGCCGCTTTACAGACCCGCGGCTCGGCAAAATCAAGGCATTTTCCCGTGTTGTCACGTCGCAGGCCTGTATCGCCCCTCACGGGTGCCCCCCCATGGGTGCCGCTATGGCTGCGTTGCCGTTTGCCGTTCGGCGCGAGCGATGGCGCGTCGATCGAAGCCTGGGCGTGCATTCTTCGGCAAAACGCCTTATCTGATGGCCAACTTCATCGCGCCGGCCGAGCGTCGGTCGCGAACGCGTCCGGCAAAGCTCAGCCGGGCGCGGCCAAACGCCCATCGAACCTTGACGGTCGAGCCGCCCCCGCGCCCTGTCCCTGGCGACATCGCAGCGAGCGGTTCGCCCGCATCCATCGGAGACGACCCGCCGTGCGCGCGACCTTGCAGCCCCTTGGCCAGACAAGCCCCGAAACCACCCCCGACACACGCGCCCCCGCGCCGAAAAAAGCGCCGGCCGCCGCATCCGGGCACACCACCCGCCGCACCTTCGCGATCATCTCGCATCCCGACGCCGGCAAGACGACGCTGACCGAAAAGCTGCTGCTCGCCGGCGGTGCCATCGAGATGGCCGGCGCCGTGCGCTCCAAGGGCAACGGCCGGCGGGCCAAGTCCGACTGGATGGACATCGAGAAGAACCGCGGCATCTCGGTCACCTCCTCGGTGATGACCTTCGAGCGGGACGGCATCACCTTCAACCTCCTCGACACGCCCGGCCACAGCGACTTCTCCGAGGATACCTATCGAACGCTGACGGCGGTCGACAGCGCCATCATGGTCATCGACGCCGCCAAGGGCATCGAGAGCCAGACGCGCAAACTGTTCGAGATCTGCCGCCTGCGCGACATCCCGATCATCACCTTCATCAACAAGGTCGACCGCGAGGGCCTCGACCCGTTCGAACTGCTCGACGAGATCGAGGAGAACCTGCAATTGCAGGTCGCGCCGCTGGTCTGGCCGGTCGGCCAGGGCGGCCAGTTCAAGGGTTGCTACGATCTTTCCGCCAACGACTTCCTCGTCGCGGGCCCGGGGGCAGGAAGCAACAAGACGCGGCATTTCGAAAGCCTCGACGACCCGGCCTTCGCCGCCGCCATCCCGGCCGACATCTTCGGGCCGTTCCGCGATTCGGCCGAACTCGCGAGGGAAGGCTATGCCGCCTTCGACCCGGAAGCCTACCGGCAGGGCCATCTGACGCCCGTCATCTTCGGCTCGGCGCTGCAGAACTTCGCCGTCGACCGGCTGATGGACCTCATCGCCGCCCACGCCCCCTCGCCGCGCCCGCAGCCTAGCGACAAGGGTCCGGTCGCGCCGACCGGCGACAAGGTCTCGGGCTTCGTCTTCAAGGTCCAGGCCAACATGGACCCCAAGCACCGCGACCGCGTCGCCTTCGTCCGCTTCTGCTCGGGCCATTTCAAGCGCGGCATGAAGCTCGACCATGTGCGCACGCAAAAGGCGCTCGCCGTCACCAACCCGATCTACTTCTTCGCCCAGGAGCGCGAGCTGACCGAAGAGGCCTTCGCCGGCGACGTCATCGGCATCCCCAACCACGGCACGCTGCGGGTCGGCGACACCCTCACCGAGGGCGAAAGCTTCCGCTTCACCGGCCTGCCCGCCTTCGCCCCGGAAGTCCTGCGCCGCGTGCGCCTCGAGGATTCCATGAAGCTCAAGCAATTGCGCCGGGGCCTCGAAGACCTCGCCGAGGAAGGCCTCGTCCAGGTGTTCCGCTCGCAGCTCGGCTCCGACTGGATCGTCGGCGTCGTCGGCCCCCTGCAACTCGACGTCCTCGCCTCGCGCATCGGCGGCGAATACAAGGCCGAGGTCACCTTCGAGCCGACCGCCTACTCCGTCGCCCGCTGGATTCGCTCCGACGACGAAAAGGCCCTCGCCACCTTCATCAAGGACAACGTCCTGCAAATCGCCCGCGACCGCGACGAACGCCCGGTGTATCTCGCCCGCGATGACTGGGATTTGAGGTACGCGGTGGATCGCAACAAGGGGATCGTGTTTGATGCGACGCGGGAGATCGTGGGGGGATAGGGTGCGGCGGCGGTCTTGGGGCGGTCGGTCCGGTGCATTGCCCCATGCTACCTAACAAGCGTCGTGAGCGACGTTGTGATATTGTCCATCAAGGGCCGATTAGAGACGGTCCGCTATGCGGTTTGACAAAAGTGGCTACACCCGTTCAGATTTAGCTACCAAGCCTTTATCTTGAAGAGACGGCCACTGGCGCTCTCATCGTGGAGCAAGACGACGACCTCGGAGGCACCAAACACAGGTTGGTCGTCGGTGCGTGGGGGTAAATCGGAGTCAATAAGCGTGATAACCGACTGCAGGCCTAGGGTGCTGTAGCGCCGGATTACGCCGAGCAAATTCTCTTTCTTGCGATCGTCAAGCGATTCGAACACGCCATCATGGAAAGCAAAACGCGGGAAAGCGTCGTCTAAATGCGCGCGCAGTAAGGCCAGGTCGAACGCGATGCAGAGCAGCTTCTTGTAACTAAAACCCCGATCGGCGCTGGTCGCGTTACCTGCATCATCGAGAAGCTCGGCGCGAAAGTCGAGATGCCCGGCTTGGTTCACCACGACGCTAAGGAGCGCCTTCTGGTCGATAACGTCTTCGACTATTTCGTTAAAGAACAGGCGGATACGGGAGAACAGGCTCTCGCCGTCAGCATTCCTGGCTTCTACGTCCGCCTCGATTGCCGCCTGCAGATGCGTTCTCTCTTCGGCTAGCGTACGGACGTCGGTCCGCAACTTTTGGAGGCGGTGCACGAACTCGCGTTGCCGCTCCAGTCCCTCAATGTCAGCGCGCAGTGTCACCAGCTCGCTGGAAAGGTGCTTGTATTTCGCGAAGGCATCGGTGCTGCTTAGGAACGCGAGCATTTCTGAGCGGCGTTTGCCAAGCGCGTTCAACTCTGTGTTGATCGTCTTCAGCTCAGCCTCGATCTCAGCCCGCTCCTCAGCCAAATAACCGCGTCGCTCATCCGTGATTGCCTTATTAAAGGTAATCAGCTGTTGAAAATCGCGTTTGATCTGCCCCGCGAAGAGGACGCCGGCCTCGCGGAACAACTCACTCGCATCATCTGGATTAAAAAGGAGCTGGTCTTCTTCCAGCGAGGCGATGATTTTCTTTCTGCTCTGAGTCAGCGAATAGCGGCGCTGGTTGAGCGTGGCGATTCGCTCGTCCACCTGATCCACGAGCTGCTTTGTATCCGCCTTGTCCTGGCTCCGGAAATCGAAGGCATCTAGGAGTTGATGCTTCTTCTCAACCTCCTGTCGCTTAAGCAACAAGAGCCCGTCGATTTTACCTGCGTCTTCGATTTCGCCCCCAAGCTCCTGGCGGATCGTTGCCGCCTTCTGCTCCTTCGCCTTGAGTTCCTCCTCCTTCACGTAGTGCTGCGTGATCAGCTCGGCATTGAACCCGAGAATATGCGCAAGGAAGGGCTTCCAGTCCGCGTGCGAGTTGACGAACTTTCGCAATTGGAAAACGGCACGAAAATCCTCCTGCGACCGAAGGAAATAACCAAGCCCCTTGCGATAGTGCCACGGTTTCAGCGCACGCCAGTCGAGCAAGCTGTCGAGCAACTCCTTTGCGCGATCAAACGGAAGATCGATATGATCCCATTCGAGATCGGGCAAGGTCGAGAAATCCTGATGGCGCGCCACATGCTTCTTAAACGAGGCCTTCGACGCTTCGGCCACGTTGCGGCGGACTGTGACGTAGCTGCCATCGAGAAGTTCGATCTCAAGGAAAAAGACGAACTCCTTAAAGCGGTCGAGGTGCTTAAAAAGGAAGAACTTGGCGTCCCGGCCAGCGAGGAAGCCGAAATCAAGCAGGCTGCCGAGCGTCGTCTTGCCAAGATTGTGAGTATCCCGGTCGCGGTTCTCGGGCAGCCGGATCTCAGCTAGCACCACATTGAGCTCGGGTTCGAACTCTACCGGGGCGAACTCGGTAGGTCGGTTGGAATAAAGCTTAGACGGCTTCATTCTGCCCCACATACTCGATCGCATCGGTCTTGGGATGGTATTCGATCAGTCCGAGCAGATATAGAAAGTTTAACGACGGAAGGAACAGGACGTCGCCGCCAACCACGGCTTTGCGGACAAAGCCGAGCAGCGCGTCATAGTCGCACAACCGGCGGGCGCGCAGGCGCGTAAGCAGCAAGAGGGAAACATTTACGACAGTACGGTCGGGATGTGCATGTTTGCTAGGCTTCAACATCGGTTACCTCCCCAATGTCGCAATTCCAATACATGTAAAACAGCACAGCGCGTGTCAGGCGCTTGTGATGCTTCTGGCGGAGGATGGGATCGCGCTGGAATAGGAGATCAAGCAGATACTCCATGACTGCGTCAAAATTCTGGAAGTTCTTCCGCTTGGAAATGATCTTCATCTGGAACTCCTCAGCGGTAGCCTCGTAGGATTTAAGGATTTCCAGATTCTCTGGTGCTGCCAAGAACGTGCGTATCTGCGCCGTGTCCTTCAGATAACGCTTGCGAAGGGCGGCTGCGTACTCCACCGTCATGTTGTTGACGGCGTTCTTCACCTCGTACGAGGTCCGCTCGACCGGCGGTGCATCAAGGACTGCTGATAGATCAGCCTCGTGGCTGGCGATCGCCTGGACCACGATGGCAAGTTCGTCCGGCGACACAATCAGCGGGGAATCGACCGGATCAAGCTCGGCGAGTCCCGGTACCTTCGGGAACTGTTTCATAAAGAGCTCAAGCTGCTCTAGTCCGCAGAGGTACACCGAGCCCTGTGACAGACCGCATTTCTGCGCGATTTGCTGGGTAATGTTTTGGTCAGCGTTACCGGCGAGCCGGCGGTTGGCAAACAGCATATAATGGTCGAGCTGATTCGCTGCACACAGCTTCACGATCCGCGGCAACTCCTTGCCGATCACCGTGTCTTCAGACTTGGAGCTGTAAAAATCCGCTTCGCCGAAATGGCGATTGTAGCCGTTGGTGTGCTTGGCTTGAACAATGACTGTCCCGCTCCAAGGCGAGGCCGTGCTCGGATGAAGCTCGGCAGTGCCAACGAACTTGGCGTCGCGGCCACCGTCAGGCCCTTTCGCGAAGCCTTTCACAGACATGCCGAGAAGCCGCTGGCACAACAGCACGATCAGCTTCTCGAACTGGTCCTCGCTGAGGTCTTCGTAGGCGAATTTCAAGGTGATGTCCGCCAGTTAGATCGAAGGACCCTGAGGGTGCCTCGGAAGGCACTATTGCTGCTATCATGATTGCCGGAGGTGCGGAATGGAGATCCTGCTCGGCGGAGCGCGAATGACCGCATCGGGGTACCCCGTTTCAGGCGGCCGACGTCCGACTTCGGCGCAAAGCGAATGCCGATGATATTAATGTTGACCAGCCATCGCTGTAAAGCATTTCCTAAAAACACTCACCGCTTCTCCGGCAAATCCTGACCCGGCTTCACCGCAATCGCCGCCGTCTCGGTCAGCACCTGGTCGCCCGCCTTCAGGCTGACACGGATCTCGCAGGGCTCCACCTCCTCCGTGAACAGATCGAACTCCAGCCGCATCCCGTCCTCCCGGTCGACCGCGCGTTCGAGCTTCGGCTTGAAGGCGCGTCCGCAGGGCACCTCGATCACCGGCGTGACGTCCCAGGGCGAAACCCCCGCCAGCGCCCCGCCGGCGAAGTCGAGGATGATCTTGCGCTCCAGCCGGTCCGCCTCGCCCTCGGCGCGCCTGAGCCACGGCCGGTTGAGCCTGAGGTCGACGAGCCTGGCCAGTGGCGTCTCCGGCTCGGTGCCGCTCCAGTGCAGCCGGTATCGGAAGCCGTGTTCGTCGCCCGCCTTCGCCGGCTTGTCCGGCACGTAGAAGGCGACGATGTTGTCGTTGAACTCGGCCTGCGTCGGCAGTTCGACCAGCTGGATTTCGCCGCTCTCGAAACCCTTGATCGGTTCGACGTAGAGGTTCGGCCGCCGCTCGAAGGCGGCGCGATCCTGATAGTGGTCGTAATCGCGGTCGCGCTGCATCAGCCCGAAGCCGCTCATGTTGTCGGCCGGAAACGCCGTGACCCGCACCTCGTCCGGGTCGGTCAGCGGCCGCCACAGCGCGCCGCCGTCCTTGCTGCGGATCAGCAGCCCGTCGGAATCATGCACCTCCGGTCGCCAGTCGCCCGCCGCCCAGCGCCGCTCCTGCGAATACCAGTACATCGACGTCAGCGGCGCGACGCCGAAGCGGGCGATGTCGTTGCGCAGGAAGATCCGGCAGGTCACGTCCATCACGACACGCGGATAATGGGTGATGTCGAAGCGATAGGCGCCGGTGACGCTCGGCCCCTCCATCAGCGCGTAGATGGTCATCACCCCGCCCTGCATGGGCGTGATCCAGAACTCGGTGAAGTCGGGAAACTCCTCCGGTCCGCCGCCGGGCTTCGCCGTATCGAGCGCCAGACCGCGGCTCGACAGGCCGTATTGCCTGAGGTCCCCCGACGAGCGGAAATAGGCCGCGCCGAGAAACACCAGCCAGTCGCCCGGCCGGGACTCCTTCGCCCCGTCCCAGGGCTCGTGAACGCGAAAACCGGCAAAACCCGCGCCATCCCGCATCTTGTCCACCGGCATGTCCTTCGCCGGCGAATTGGCGGGGTAGGAAAAATATCCTTCGTGGTACTGCAGCTGCGCGCCATCGCGTCGTCCAGCGCATTCAGCTTCACCGGCCGCCGGAACAATTCGCCCAGATGGAACACGGTGACGATGCCCTCCGGCCCCTTGTCGGCGTAAAGCCCGTTCGAGACGGCCTGGAAGATCGCGTTGTGCTGGGAATAGCCGATGCGGCCCGTCACCTCCGGCGCCGGGTTCGGCGCGGGCACGTAAGGGCTGCCGATCTTTTCGCGCGCCGTCGCCACCAGCCGCTCGAAGGAAAACGGCCGCGGCTCGGCAAAGCGCAGCGGCGTGTCGCCCCGGATCAGCGGTGGGGTCTCGTCCCCCTCGGCGGCAGCCGCGAAGGGAGCGCTCGCAACGGACGACAGGGCTCCGGCGCTGAAGGCGGCCAGGATGTCTCGGCGGTTGAGCATGAGAATCGGGCATCCGTCGATCGAGCGGGCGGCGGAAGAGCCGACCGCCCAGCGATGTCCCTTCGCTTGCCGCATCAATTGCTGCAACGCGCCGCATCCGCAAGCCGTTGACGCAAAAGATTATTTCGACGGCTTCGAAAGGCCGGGGATTGGGCGAGAGAACGCCGCCGGAGATCGCAAGTTTCGGCAATTCAATTAGCCGGCTTCGACTCGACCCGGCCGTTTCGACCGCGGGGCGAAGTGCCCGAGTCCTGCCTGTGGTTCCGGTTCTGCGTCCGGACCAATATGAGAATACGCAGATGACGACTCATTGCCCAGTCTTCTCGTTCAAATGCCGCACGGGCTGACCGGCATGCTGCTCGGTTTACCTTACCGTATCGCGGTGTAAGGCCAAGCGACAGCCGGACCGTATCCTGTTGGAAATTTTCAGATTCCTTGACGTCGCGCGTTTTGTTGCTCAGGCGATTTCGGTACTGCGTTCCAACCTTGTCTGGTTCGTCAGGATCGCGCTCACAATAACATCGAACAAACGATCTGCGCGTGGCGCAAGCGACGGCTGGTCGCCAAGCCATGCGAGCGCCCCGACCATCGCAAACAGGTCGGTGCCATCCAAGCCGGGTCTCGCCGCACCATCAGCCTGAGCGCGGACGAGGAGTCGCGTGCCGGCTGCGCGCATCGTGACGCATGAAGCATGGAGAGCAGAGTCCGGGTCCTCGATGGCTGCCACCATCGAGGCGATGGCGCCGCTATAATTGTGCGCGACCGCCACGGCCTCACGCAGCCAGGTCACCAACGCCTCATCGGCCGAGTCAGACGTTTCGAGATCGCCAGCCCTGACCGTCAGCTCGTCGAAGCTCGCGCGGAGGAGAGCGTCGAGCAGCGCCTCGCGCGTTGGAAAATGACGATACAACGTGCCGAGACCAACGCCGGCCGTGCGTGCGATATCGCGCAGCGAAGCGTCCGCGCCCTTCGCGCTGATCAGGTCGCGTGCGACGGCCAGCAACTGACCATGATTCTTTTTTGCGTCGGATCGCATGGTTTCCAACTTGACAAACGGGTCGGTGATCCGGATATGCGGGGCAGTGCTCCGATTACTATACCGCATTTGCCCTGAAGGAAAAAGCGATGTCGATGGAAACCATGAAAGCGATCCGACTCCACACGTTCGGTGGCCCTGAAGTGCTGCGTTACGAGGACGTGCCGAAGCCTGAGTTGCAGCCGGGCGAAGTGCTGGTTCGCGTTCACGCTTCCGGCTTCAACCCCCCGGACCAGTACCTGCGCGACGGCTATAACCTGCTACCGCCCGAGTGGCGGCCGCAGGTGCCTTTGCCTGTCATTCCGGGGTCCGACGTGTCGGGCCTCGTCGAAGCCGTTGGCGAGGGCGTGCAGGACTTTTCCATGGGCGATGAGGTCTTCGGCCTGATCCGTTTTCCCAGCTACGGGGGAAGTTTCGCCTATGCCGAGTACGTCTCCGCGCCTGCGTCGCACTTGGCCCACAAGCCCGCCGGCATCGATCACGTCCATGCTGCAGGCGCTCCGATGGCAGGCCTCACCGCATGGCAGTTCCTGATCGAGCTGGGTCACGACGTGGCAAACCCGCTGCAACCGGACAAGCATCGTCCGGTTGCGCTCAATGGGAAGACAGTCCTGATCAACGGCGCCGCAGGTGGCGTCGGCCATATCGCGTTGCAATTGGCAAAATGGAAAGGCGCACGCATCATTGCAGTCGCGTCGAGCAAGCATGAGCCGTTCCTGCGCGATCTCGGCGCCGACGAGTTCATCGACTACAGCAAGACTCCTCCCGAGGACGTCGCGCACGACATCGACCTCGTTCTTGACACGTTGGGTGGCCCCACGACGGGTCGCTTCCTGCGCACGCTCAAATCCGGCGGCGCTCTCTTTCCAGTGTTCCTGGGCTTCCGCGACGGCGAGGAAGCCACGAAGCTGTGTGTCACGGTCTCGATGACCCAGGTGCGCTCGAACGGCGCGCAACTTGCGGAGATGGGACGCCTGCTGGATGCCGGCACGGTTCGCGTCGCCATTGACAGCATATTTGCGCTTGCCGATGCCGGAAAGGCGCACGAACGAGCTGCCGGTGGACATCTTCAAGGCAAGGTCGTGCTTACGGTCACGTGAGGATGCCAAGATCGCACCATTGGACTTACAACGTCCGCCCTGTGCACTTTCGATCGAGAGGCAGACAGTGCGCTATCCCCAAAAAAGGCGAGTTACAGAAGCAGGAAGAATGCAACGCCAGCGAGCCATACACCGGTTGGACCGCAGCGCGTCTTCCGCACAAAGCCGGTAGCCGCATCCCCGCCCCGGCCCTATTTTCCACCCCATGAGATGGTTCGCACCTCCCACCCCCGACACGCCCGGTCCCGGCCAGGAGAGCGTCTGGGATTTTCCACGGCCGGCCCGCATCGAGGCGGTCTCCGCGCATTTGAAGGTCGAGTTCGCCGGGCGCGTCGTCGCCGAGACGCGCAACGGTTTCCGGGCGATCGAGACCAGCCATCCGCCCTCCTATTATTTTCCGCCGGACGACGTCGACAGCAAGCTTCTGCGCCCCGCCTCGCGGCGAACCTTGTGCGAATGGAAGGGCGGGGCGGCCTATTTCGACCTTATCGTGGGCGACCGCACCGTGCCGGACGCCGCCTGGGCCTACCCGCAGCCGACGCCCGACTTTTCGGCCGTCGCCGACTATTTCGCCTTCTATCCCGATCGGGTCGATGCCTGCTTCGTCGATGGCGAGCTTGTCGTGCCGCAGGACGGCGGCTTCTACGGCGGCTGGATCACGTCGGGATTTTCCGGTCCGTTCAAAGGCCCGCCCGGCACAATGGGCTGGTAAACGCTTCGATGGTCGGCGCCCGCGCGGCCTGCGGCCAGGTCCTGTCGAGCCACCGCCGAAACCGGTTCACCGCGCGACCCGCCGCTCCTGCGCCATGGCGTCCGCCGGCCCCGGACCCGGCCCGGCAGCGCCATCGGCCCCCTCGCCACTCGCCGCGCTTGGCATTTCGCCTGAATCGAGTGCATCACGATCGACCGGCTTGACCGGCTCGTCCTCGGCCATCGCCCGCATGCCGGCCTGGTCGAGATACAGCGCCTGCGCCGGCAGGGCGAGGGCAACGCCGTTGTCGCGCAGGGTCTCGAAGACGCGGAACAGGATGTCCTCCTGGATCTCCAGGAAATCGTTGAAATCCGCCGCGAAGGCATAGGCGAAGATCTCGATGGCGATGGCGTCGCGGTCGGCCCGCAGCACCCGCACCCGGTTGGATTCCGGTTCGAGCCGCGGGTCGATCTCCAGAAGCCCTCGCAAATCCTTGAGCAGCGTGCGCATCCGCCCCGGCGGCGTGTCGAGGCGGATGGCCAGTTCGTGATGCAGCCAGAACCGGTCGCGCTGGGTGAAGTTCTCGATCTGCAGGCTGGCCAGTTCGCCGTTCGGCACCGTCAGGATGGTCCGGTCGAGGGTGCGGATGCGGGTCGAGCGCATACCGATGTCCTCGACCGTACCGAAGATCGTGCCGATGCGGCAGAAGTCGCCGATCCGCAGCGGGTGGTCGGCGACCAGCGTCATCGAGCCGACGAGGTTCTCGATGGTCTTCTGGGCCCCGAGCGCCAGGGCCAGGCCGCCGATGCCGAGGGCCGCCAGCCCCGTTGTGACGTCGAAGCCGAAATTGGCCAGCACCGCGAAGAGGGCGATGGCCACCAGCGCGATCTTCACCGTGCGCCCGGACAACGTCAGCGCCGACAGGGCGCCGACCTGGCCCTTGCGCACCGCCCGCTGCCGCGAGGACTCGACGACGACGTCGATCGCCCGCCAGAGCAGCCAGGCGGCGGCGAACCACAAGATGACGCTGCCGAGCCGGTCGGCATATTGCCGGGCCACCACCGACACGCCGAGGGCGAAATCGCCGAGCCGCGTCAGAACGACCGCCAGGATCAGTCCGATCGGCAGGAGCACGGCGTCCGACAGCGCCACCACCTGCCCGTTGCGCTTGAACCGCGACAGGGTGCGGATCATCCAGTGCACGCCTCCGGTCATCAGACGGGCGATCGCCAGGGCAACGAGAAACACCAGGCCAATCGCCAGCCAGTGGCCGACGGGTGCGCCGAACACCGTCATCGATTTCAGGCCCGGCGAGAGGAACCGGTCGAGCATAGACGGACGGCTTTGCGCCATCAGCGCCGGAAGTGCCGTCAGCGTATCCTGCGAGATCAGCCAGATCGCCGGCTCGTCGCCGCGCTGCACCCGCTCCGCGGTCAGCTCGACGACGCCATTGTCGGCGAGAACGCCGCCGATCACGTCCTTGGCAATACCGACGCTGTCGTTCACATCGCCTGTCGGCTCGCCGAAAAGGTTGGATGGAGCGGCGAGCCAGCCGCCCCGGTCGACCAGGGTCTGCAAATTCGCCGCCAGACGCCGGCCGCGGCTCTGGCGCTCGCCGACGGGAATCTGCGACAGGTCGAGATACTCGGCGGCCCGGTCCATGTCCTTGTTCGCCAGCGCCGCCACGAAGCCCCCGACGGCGCCGCGCGGCGTCTCGCGCCCCAGCCGATCGGGCTTGGGCTTTTCGGCTTCGTTGGGGTCGGCGCGGTCGGTCCGGCTCGGAACGAGCTGCGCCAGGGCCGGCGATGAAGGCAGCACCACCAGGAGACAGGCGACGATCGAAATGGCGGCAAGCAACGCGGACGCGAGCGCGCGAAGGCCGGCGCCAGGCCGTCCGCCCGCCCGCGCATTTTTCCGCCCCGCAATGGTCCGGCTCGCGTTCAAATCCTGCCCACTTCACTGCCCGCCCAATTCACCGCCAACCCACTCGCGTTCAAATAGGGCTCGATGAGCGACCGTCCGGCGGATGGCGCGGCTCAGCCCATGAACTGGCCGCCATTCACTTCGATCACCTGCCCCGTGATGTAGCCCGAAAGCTGCGAGGCCGAAAGAAACAGATAGGCCGGGGCGCAATCCTCGGCGGTGCCCAGCCGCTTCAACGGGATCGCGGCGGCCGTCGCATCGAGCTTCTCCGGGCTCGAATAACGCCGGTGGAAATCGGTCATGATGGTGCCCGGCGACACCGCGTTGACCCTTATGCCGTCTGGCGCCAGTTCCTTGGCCAACGCTCGCGTCCACGTCGACACGAAGGCCTTCGACGCCGAATAGAGCGAGGAGCCGGGGCTGCCGCCGATGGTCGCCGAGATCGACGAGGTGTTGACGATCGAAGCATCCCCCGAGCGCTTCAGCGCCGGCAGCAACGCCGTCGTCAGCGTCACCACCTGGCGGATGTTGAGATCGAGAACGCGGTCGTATTGCGCCCGGGTCACCTCGCCGGCCGCCACCCGGCCGCCCATCGTGCCGGCATTGTTGACCAGCACGTCGATGCGATCGCCGGTCTTTGCCTGCACGGTCTCGGCCAGCTTCACCCCTCCCTCGGGATCGGCGAGATCGGCCGTCAGAAGGCTCAGCCGCGCGCGGTGCCCGTCCGGCAGACCCTTCAACACATCCGCCTCGGCGTGCTCCAGCGTGCGGCCGACATGGGCGACGACCGTCGCACCGCAGGCGAGGAAGCCGCGCGTGATCCCCGCCCCGATGCCGCGCCCGGCGCCGGTTATGACAACCATGCGGCCCTCAAACAGTCCTGCGTCGAATGCCTGCATGTCGAACGCCTCCGTCGATGTTTTCAAGGTCGCCGGCGGCCGCGAAGGGCGCGCCTGGTCAACCGACGCGACAGCCATCGCCGCCTCCAAATCTCAGCCCTTTTCACGCCGCCGCTTGACTGCCAGCACCACGCCGCCGACCGCCACCAGCAGCCAGGCGGCGATCAGCACCATGCCGCCGGTCGGGGCGGCGTTGACGAAGAGCCGGTCGCCGAGCGCCGTCCGCGAGGCGAGATCGCCGGAAAACAGGACCGTCCCGACGATCATCCCCCCGCCGGCGATCTCCGAAAGCGTCGGCAACACCGGGCGCAAGGCCACCAGCCCCAGCAGCGCCGGCGCGTGCACCAGCGCGATCGCCGCCGCGGTGGCGACGAGGCGGATATCGCCGCCATGGGCCGCCAGCGCCGCACCCGCAATGCCGGCGGCGCCGAACAGGCCGGCGAAGATCACCAGCACTGCGGTCATGAATGCCTTGCCTCGTCCCGCGCTACGTTCCGCGCCAACACCCCGCGCCCACCCCTGCACCGACTGGTATCGCTCACGGCGTCCGTCCGCCGCTCTGCGGTGCCGGCGACGCGCCCGCCGTGTCGGCGCGCGGCGGCGTAGCGGCCGCGTCCATGCGGGGTTCGACCTTAGGCATCTCGTCCAGAACCGATTGCGGCCAAAGGCCGTAGCCCACCGCATAGGCAGCCTTGGCCAGGAGATGCGCGCCGATCGGCGCCGTCAGCAGAAAGAAGCCCACCGCGGCGAGCGCACGCAGGATTTCGGCGAGATCCGTCGACATCAAGGCCAGCGCGATCAGCATCATCGCCGACCCGACGGAGCCGGCCTTCGAGGCCGCGTGCATGCGCGTGTAAAGATCCGGCAAGCGGAGCAGCCCCAGCGCCGCGACGGCGGCGAAGGCCGAACCGGCGAGGATCAGAAGACTGGCGATGATGGTCGCGATGTCGCCGATCATGACCCCCCCCCCTCGGACAGCGACCCGCCCCCTCCCTGGGGGTCGCGGAAGGGCAGGCTCTTCTTGCCGTCCCCGTCGTCGCCGGTCTTGCCCCGCGCCATGATGAAGCGCGCGAAGGCCACCGTCGCCAGGAAGCCGACGAGCCCGAGGGCGATGGCCACATCGACATAAAGCGTGAAGCCCGTGTCGATGCCGATCACCGCGATGAAGCCGATGGCGACGCTGGTCAGCATGTCGAGCCCGAGCACCCGGTCGGGCAGCGTCGGCCCGAGCACGATGCGGACGATCGTCATGAGAAAGGCGATGCTGAGGAGGATCAGGGACACCGACAGCGCGATGTCGAGAAAGCCGGTGGCGATGTCGTGCAGGTTCATCCGAACGCCTTCAGGATCTTGGCCTCGAAGCCGTTGGCGATATCGGCCCGCGCCGCCTCCGGGTCGGAGCAGTCGATGGCATGGACGTAGAGCGTCGAGCGGTCCTCGGAGACGTCGACGGACAAGGTGCCGGGGGTCAGCGTGATCATGTTGGCGAGCAGCGTGATCTGGAAATCGCTTGTCACCTTCAACGGATAGGCGAAGATGCCGGGTTTCAGTTCCGGGTTCGGCGACAGCACGATCTTCACCATCCGCCAGGCGGACATCAGGAGCTCGTAGACGAAAAGCAGGAACAGCGAGGTGATGCGCCCGGCCCGGCCCATGTAACCGACCGTTCCGACCTCCTCGCGGATCAGATAGAGGACGAAGGCGCCGAGCACGTAGCCGAAGAGAAGGTTGACCAGGGTGAAGGACCCCGTGACCATCACCCAGATCAGCGCGAGCACCAGGTTGAAGAGCGACAGCCTCACGAGACGCCTCCGAAGACCGACGTGAAGTAGGCGGCGGGATCGATCACGCCGCTCGCCGCCGCATCCGTCAGGCGCAACAGCCAGTCGGGCCAGACGCCGGCAACGACGACATAGGCGCCGAGCGCCAGAAGCGGCACCAGCGAAAAGGCCCGCTCGGGACCGGCTGCGCGGAAGCGATCGTCGGCGATCGCCTTCGCCTCGTCCTCGCCCGATGCACCGGCCAGCGCCGGAAGCGGCCGCCAGAAGGCCAGCGCGAAGACCCGTGCGCTGGCGATGGTGAGCAGGAAGCCGGAGACGAGAATGGCGGCGGCCAGCCACGGCAGGCCGGCCGCGATCGTCGCCCGCACCAGCATGACCTTCGGCCAGAAGCCGGAGAAGGGCGGCAGGCCGGAGACCGAGAACAGGAACACCAGCATCAGCGCCGCGAACAGCGGATAGCGCCGCCACAGCCCGCCCATCTCGGCGAGCGAGGGCGAGCCGTTGAGATAGGCCGCGACTCCCGCCGCCAGATAAAGCCCGGTCATCACCACGATCGAATGCAGCGCGTAGAGGATGGCGCCCGACAGCCCGGTCTTGTAGGCCGCCTGCGCCGCGATACCCGCCGCCTGCCCGACATCGGCGGCGAGCGGCGACAGATCGCCGAGCTGCGGGATCGCCAGCCCGGCCATGATCGTGCCGATGCCGGCGATGACGACATAGTTGAGAAGTCGCCGCAAATCGGTCTGGGCCAGCGCGCCGAGCGCGCCGACGAGCATGGTCAGCCCGGCCACCCAGGCGATCAGCGGCGCGATCTCGGCCCGCTCGGGCGGAAACAGCATCAGGAGGATGCGGATCATCGCGTAGATGCCGACCTTGGTGAGCAGCCCGGCGAACAGGGCCGACACGACGAAGCGCGGCGTGTGGTAGGAGGCCGGCAGCCAATAGTTCAACGGGAACGCCGCCGCCTTCAGCGAAAAGGCGACGAAGAACAGGACGGCGAGCGTGAACAGCGTCGCGTCGCCGCCCATCGCGCGCGCCTTCATCGCGATGTCGGCCATGTTGAGCGTGCCGAACAGCCCGTAGAGAAAGCCGACGGTGATCAGGAACAGTGTCGTGCCGACGAGATTGAGGAAGCAGTATTTCGTCGCGCCGTCGAGCTGATCGTGCTCCGAACCGAGGATCAGAAGGCCGAAGGAGCCGATCAGCAGCACCTCGAACCAGACATAGAGGTTGAAGATGTCGCCGGTCAGGAACGCCCCGGAAACGCCGCCCATCATCAGGAAGAGGAACGGGAAGAAGCCGTAGCGCCGTTCCGACGCCGAGATCGAGGCGACCGCATAGACGCCGCAGGCCAGCGCCACGAAGCCCGCGACCGTGACGAACAGCGCGCCCATCATGTCGACGGTGAAGGCGATGCCGAACGGCGGCTTCCAGGCGCCCATCATCATCGTCATCGGCCCGTTCGCCGCGACCTTGAACAGCAGCGCGCAATCGACGGCGAAGAGTAAAGCGAGGCCCGGAATCGCCAGCCAGGGATGCCAGTCGATACGCTTTCGCAGCATCAGAAGCCCCGCCCCGAACAGGAAGCAGACGACGACCGGCATGACGATCAGATAGTCGGAGGCGCTCACTCCCCCTTGCACCATCGCCTCCGCCTTCAACTGGCCGAGATGCCGCGCGACCGCGGCCAGGGTTTCGGGCGCCTGGCTTCCCGCTCCTGCCGCCGCCCCTGCCGCCATCGTCAGTAACCGAGGGGCGGAAGCCCCTCGTCCTCTGGTTCGGCGAGCCGCATCCGGTCGGTGTCGTCGGTCTGAAGATCCTGATAGGCGCGATAGGAAAGCACCAGCAGGAAGGCAAAGAAGGAGAAGGAAATCACGATCGCCGTCAGGATCAGCGCCTGGGGCAGCGGGTTGGCGACGTCGACCGCCGGCACTTCCAGTCCGTGCGGAATCAGCGGCGGCGCGATCGGCCCGACGCGCCCGGCCGTGAAGATCAGCAGATTGACCGCATTGGCGAGCAGCACGATGCCGAGCAACATGCGGATGATGTGTCTCGACAGGATCAGGTAGAGCGACGTCGCGAACAGGCAGGCGACGACGAAGCAGAGGGCGGCCTCCATCAGTCGCTCTCCCTTTCCTCGAGCGCCAGCGCGATCGATGATATCCCACCGACGACGACGAGATAGACCCCGATGTCGAAGAACATCGGCGTCGACAGCGCCACCTCGCCGCCCAGAATCTGCGGGAATGTCCACAAGCCGGTCATGAACTGCGTGTCGAACACCGCCGACAGGAGCCCGGCGACCACGGCCAGCATCAGGCCGCTTCCGGCGATCGCCATGGGATGGAAGTACAGCGCCCGGCGCACCGGCGCGACACCGCAGGCGATGCCGTAGATGGCAAAGGCGGAGGCGGCGATCAGCCCGCCGATGAAGCCGCCGCCGGGGTCGTTGTGGCCACGCAGCAGCACGAAGATCGAGAACAGCACCATCAGGCTCGTCAGATACGGCGCCGTGAAGCGGAAGATGAGCGTCCTCATGGCGTGACCTCCGTCGGATCGGGGGTTTTGTTCCTGTCGCGCCCGACACGGATGCGGATCAGCGCCAGGATCGCGAGGCCGGCGGTCATGACGACGGCGATCTCGCCCATCGTATCCACCCCGCGGAAGTCGACGATGATGACGTTGACGATGTTGCGGCCATGGGCGATCTGGTAGCTGAAGCGCTCGAAGAAGTCCGACAGGACCGGATCGAAGGGCCGCTGGACGATCGACAGGAGCACGAGGCCGAAGCCGGCCCCGCCGCCCAGCGCCAGCGCCGCGTCGGGTAGCACCTCGCGCCACGGCCGGTGGTCGGCGACCGACAGTCTCAACCGGGTCATCACCAGCGCCAGGATGACCACCGACAGGGTCTCGACCATGAACTGGGTGAAAGACAGATCCGGCGCACCGAGCAGCATGAAGATCAGCGCCGTGCCGAAGCCCTGGATGCCCAGCGAGACGATCGCCGTCAGCCGGTTTTTGGCGACCACCACGGCGACGATGCCGAGGAGGATCAACCCGAGCACCGTCCATTCGGAAAAGCGCAACGCCGGAAAGTCCGGCATGGTCGGAAGGCCGTCGGCCCAAATCATCGGCACGAAGAGCGCCACGACGATCGCCATTACCGTGACGGTCATGTAGTAGTCGAGCCGTCCCGACTGCAGCCGCCGCGTCAGCGCGAAGGAAACGCGCACAAGCCCCCGCATCGCCTGGTCGAAGCCGTGGTCCGGCCCCCAGCCGATGGCCCGCAGCGTATGAACGATGCCGGCGCGCAGCCGCTCCGAGCCGAGATAGAGCGCGATGCCGATGGCGATCGTCGCGAGCGAAAGGCCGAAGGCGAGATTGATGTGCGGCACCCAGCCGATGTCGATCGGCGCCGGCTCGCCACCCCCTTGGCCGAGCGCCGCCGTCGCCATCGGGATCGACAGATATTCGTGGTAGGTGCCGTAAAACAGCGCGCCCAGAAGCCCCAGAACGCCCAGTGCCAGCGGCCCGAGCCAGATCGTCAGGCCGCCCTCATGCGGATGATGGATCGTCTCCGGCATTCGTCCGAGAAACGGCTTCAGCGCGACGATGAAGGCGGCGGCGAACATCAGCGCGTTGCCGGCGATGGCCGCGATCATGATCGCGACGTGATAGGCGTCGGCATGCTCCAGCGCGTGGTAGATTTCCTCCTTGGCGAGGAAGCCGACGAAGGGCGTCAGCCCGCCCATCGACGCGGCGCACAGCAGCGCCGCAGCGAAGGTGATCGGCATCGCCTTGCGCAGGCCCCCGAGGCCCGACAATTCGCGCGTATGGGCGCCGTGGTCGACCGAACCCGCGACCATGAACAGGCCGCCCTTGAACAGCGAATGGGCGATCAGATAGAGCACCGCGCCGGCGATGGCCTCCTCGGTGCCGACGCCGATCAGCATGACCAGCAGCCCCAGCGAGGCGACCGTCGTATAGGCGAGCGTGATCTTGATGTCGGTCGCGCGCACCGCCAGCAGCGCCCCGATCACCAGCGTCACCGACCCGAAAGCCGGCAGGATCGTCGTCCACGGCGCCGTTTCGCCGAGCGCCGGCTGCATGCGCAGGAGCAGGTAGATTCCCGCCTTCACCATGGTCGCCGAATGCAGATAGGCCGACACGGGAGTCGGCGCCTCCATGGCATTCGGCAGCCAGACGTGGAACGGCATCTGCGCGGATTTGGTGAAGGCGCCGCAGAGCACCAGGATCAGGATCGGCGCGTAGAAGACGCTGTCGCGCAACGTGTCGCCCGCCGCCAGAACCTCGGTCATCGACGCAAGGCCCGTCAGTTCGCGGATCATCATCAGGCCGGCGAGCAGCGCCAGGCCGCCGCCGCCGGTGATCACCAGCGCCTGGACCGCGCCCCGCCGCGCTGCCTCGCGGTGATGGTCGAAGCCGATCAGCAGGAAGGAGGTGATCGATGTCAGTTCCCAGTAGACGAACAGGGTGATGAGATCGTCCGACACGACGAGCCCGAGCATCGAGCCCATGAACATCAGCATGAACGAGAAGAACCGCCCCTGGTCCTTGTGGCCCGCCAGATAGCCGCCCGAATACAGGATGATCAGCGTGCCGATGCCCGTGATCAGCAGCGCAAAGGTCGAGGCGAGCCCGTCGATGCGAAAGGAGAAGCGGACGCCGAAGGCCTCGATCCAGTCGAAGCCGAACAGCGATACTTGCCCCTCGGCCACGGCCGGCAGGCCTTGAAAGAAGATGAAAAAGGCAATCGCCGGCGCCAGCGCCAGCGGCCAGCAGGCATGCTGCTTCAAAAGCCTGGTCAGAAGCGGCGCCAGGGCCGCGGCGATGAACGGCAATGCGAGCGCGAGATATCCGGTGCCTGCCTCGATACCCGCCATTCGCGATTACTGCTCCGTTCCGTTTCGATTTCGCCCGGTGCCGCCGTCGGTCCCGCGACGGCGATCACGTTCGATCCAGTCTTAGGCAGCCTGCCGCGCCGCGGCAAGGTCGCGGCCCCGAACACGCCGCCTCCGTGCGGCGGTCCACCGAAAAATTCTGCGCCAGGTCGCACGCCTGGTCGTCGATGATCTGCGATGGTTGCGAAACGCGACCGTCATTCCCATTTGATCCGCCAAGGGTCCATTCGATCCACCAAAGGAATCATCAGTCTCGAAGAGATTGTCGTTGCACCATAGGTAGCCGGCCAACGAGCAGATTTTGCCGGATCGTCATTCCAGTTTATCATTCGGCCGGTTTACCATTCGACCGAACCGTTTCGATCAATCCACCCCTGGTTGTCCGCTTTCGTTGCCGTCCGCACCGTCCTCCGCCGTCCGCCCTTCCAGCACCCGCAAGCCCGCACCTCCAAACGCCAAGGCTCCATGACCGAGACATCGCAACGCGCCCCGTCCGCCCCCGCAGCGGCGCGCCCGCCCCTGCCGGAACGCCGGCCGCAGAGCGACATCCGCCACGGACGCGAGCGCATGGACGATTACGCCTGGATGCGCGCCGCCAACTGGCAGGACGTCTTCAAGGACACGGCGGTCCTCGACCCGACGATCCGCACCCATCTGGAAGCCGAAAACGCCTATCAGCAAACGGTCATGGCCGGCACCGAAGGCCTTCGCGACACCCTGATTGCCGAGATGCGGGGCCGCATCAAGGAGGACGATTCCTCCGTCCCTTCGCCCGACGGCCCCTTCGCCTACGGCGTCGCCTTCGAAGCCGGGGCGGAATATCCTCGCTACGTCCGTGTCCCGGCCGGCGCGAAGAATGGCGCGAAAAACGTCAACGCAACCGAAGAGGTGCTGCTCGACGCCCAGCACGAGGCGGCTGACCGGGCCTATTTCTCACTCGGCGGCGTTGCCCATTCGCCGGATCACAACTGGATCGCCTGGTCGCACGATGACAAGGGCTCGGAGTTCTACGCCGTCTCGCTGCGCGACCTCTCGACCGGCAAGGACCTTGACACGCGCATCGAGGACACCAGCGGCGGCGCGGTCTGGTCGGACCGGGCGCGCGGCGTGTTCTATACCCGCCTCGATTCCAACCATCGTCCGAGCCGGGTGTTCTACCACAGCCTGGGCAGCGACACGGCCGACGATTCGCTGATCTACGAGGAGACCGACACCGGCTTCTTCATGGGCGTCGGCAAGACCCAGTCCGACGAATACGTGCTGATCGACATTCACGATCACGAAACGTCCGAGTGCTGGCTGATCCCGTCGAGCAACCCGGCCGCCGAGCCGCGCCTCGTCGCCGAGCGCGAGACCGGCGTCGAATACGACGTCGACGAGGGCGACGGCGTTCTCTACATCCTCACAAATGCCGACGGCGCCACCGACTTCAAGATCTGCACCGCGCCGACCGATTCCTGGCGCCGCGCCGACTGGACCGATCTCGTCGCGCACGAGCCGGGCCGGCTGATCCTCGGCCACCTCGTTCTCAAGCGCCATCTGGTCTGGCTGGAGCGCCGCGACGGCCTGCCCCGCCTCGTGGTCAAGCGCCTGTCGGACGGCGAAGAGCACGTCGTCGCCTTCGACGAGGAGGCCTATTCGCTGGGCCTCGGCGGCACCTATGAATACGACACCGACATCGTTCGCTTTTCCTATTCGTCGATGACGACGCCGGGACAGACCTTCGACTACGACGTCGAGACCCGCGAGCGCACCCTCCTGAAGACCCAGGAGGTCCCTTCCGGCCACGATCCCGAAGACTACGTCACCCGCCGCATCTTCGCGACGGCGAGCGACGGCGCGAGCGTACCGATCTCGCTGTTTTACCACAAGGATACGCCGCTCGACGGTTCGGCCCCCTGCCTCCTTTACGGCTACGGCTCCTACGGCATCGCGATCCCCGCCTCGTTCAACTCCAACGCCCTGTCGCTGGTCGACCGCGGCTTCGTCTACGCCATCGCCCATATTCGCGGCGGCAAGGACAAGGGGTTCGCCTGGTACGATGCCGGCCGTCGGCGCAACAAGGCCAACACCTTCACCGACTTCATCGCCTGCGCCGACCATCTCGTCGCCGAGAGCTACACCGCGCACGACCGCATCGTCGCCAATGGCGGTTCGGCCGGGGGCATGCTGATGGGCGCCGTCGCCAACATGGCGCCGGATAAGTTCGGCGGCATCATCGCCGTGGTGCCCTTTGTCGACGTCCTCAACACCATGCTCGACGACACGCTGCCGCTGACCCCGCCCGAATGGCCGGAATGGGGCAACCCCATCCTGTCCGGCGAGGACTACGAGGTCATCGCGAGTTACAGCCCCTACGACAACGTCAAGGAACAGGCCTACCCCCCGATGCTCGTCCTTGCCGGTCTCACCGACCCGCGCGTGACCTATTGGGAGCCGGCAAAATGGGTCGCGCGGCTGCGCGAGAAGAAGACCGACGACAATCCGGTGATCCTGCGCACCAACATGGATTCGGGCCACGGCGGCGCTTCGGGCCGCTTTTCCAAGCTGGAAGAGGTCGCCTACGTCTACGCCTTCGCGCTGCGCCTGGTCGGCAAGGACTGAACGTCCCGCGCGCCGGTTGCTTTGCCGTCAAGGACACCTGCGGAAGGACACCTGCCGGGCGGCGTCCCGCTTCAAGCGCCGCCGCATGAACACGGTTTCGGCAATGGGTGTCTCGTAATAGGCCGGGATCACCTCGAAGCCGAAAGCGCGATAGAGCCCCTGCGCGTTTGCCATGGAGGCCAGCGTGTCGAGCCGCATCTCGCCATGGCCCGCCTCTTCGGCGGCCGCGACGACCGCTGCGACCAGCCGCCGCCCGATTCCGGTGCCCCGCCCTTCCGGTGTCACGTAGAGCCGCTTCATCTCGCAGACCCCCGGCTCGGCCAGAGGCCGCAGGCCGACACAGCCGATCGGTTGCCCCGCACCATCGCGCGCGAGCAGCAACTCACCCTTCGGCGGCGCATATTTCCCCGGCATCGCCGCCATCTCGCCCTCGAAGTCCTGGTAACCGAGATCGACGTCCAGCGAGGCTGCATAGGCACGAAACAGAGCGATCGTCGCCAGAAGATCGACCGACGTGCGCACGGGGATGATGCGAGGAGATACGGTCATGGCTAGGTGTGCTAGTTCGGTCGATTACGGTCTCTTGCGACGATGACGGAAGGCTAACGATTAACGGAGAAGCGAACCTAGCGCCTTTTCTAAAACAGGATGGCAAGCCACTGTGAGCTGTCGTGATGGTAGCGGGAGAGGGACTTGAACCCCCGACACGCGGATTATGATTCCGCTGCTCTAACCAGCTGAGCTACCCCGCCATGGCCCTTTTAAAAGGGCGACCGCCTAGGCCGCGGCGATATAGGAGCGGCGGGTGAGTCGTGTCAAGAGCTATGGCCTGAACTGGCAGGGCAATCACTTTAGTATTGTCAACGGCCGGGCAGCCGAAACCGGGTGGTCCTACAGAGCGGTCCGGGGCAAATCCTGCTGCATTACGGGCCTTGGCGCGAAGGTTGGCGTGACCGGTGAAGCCGGTCAAGATCGTAAGGCCGGCCATCGCACGACCTGCGGCGCCGGCGGGCGGCAGCCGAGCGACAAGTGCGGGTGTGCGGTATTGTAATGACACCGCCATCTGGACACTTCCGGGAACACTGTATTTTTCCGACTGAAAGCGGTCTTGAGGACTTCGAGGGTGGATATTTGGCGTGAAGGGGCATCTGTTCGGGCTGGATGTCGCTCCTCTGCGCCGTTTCCGGGTCATGCGAACACAATCGGGCTATCGAGCCATCGCCATCGTTTCCTGTTGCAGGCCATGTTCGCCAGCGTGATGGCGCTCGCCACCGACGTCGTGCTTCTCGCGATCCTGATCGTGGCCGAGCAACGGATACCGGGGAGAGTTCCCGTCATTCTCATCCGGGTATCGAGACGGTGAGGTTCATCGGCGGCGGCGAACGGGGGCTCCATGATCGAAGCCGAAGCCGTCTCTCTTCGTGGCCTCACGATGGTGGCCTCACAATGAAACCCTGATCGCCGGCGAGCGTCATGCGGCGCGTAAGGCCGTCATCCAGACGTGCCGACCGAGCGGCCAGAAGGATTTTTGCGCCGACATAGTCGTCCGGCACTTCGATCTCGATCGGCTCATGGGAGAGATTGAGAAAGACCCCGACCCGCTCGCCGTCCGCGACACGCTCGAACGCGAACAGGCCTCCCCTGGCAAGAAGCCGCCGATAGGCGCCCGTTCGCAACGGCCCGATTTTTCTTCGCAGCGCCAAAAGCGCTCTGGTGAACCCGAGGATCGAATTCGGATCCGCTCGCATCGCCTCGACGTTGCGGACGGCCCTGTCGTCGGTCGGCGGCAGCCATGGCTCGACTTCGCTGAAGTTCCCCTGTTCGGCACCGGACCACTGCATCGGCGTGCGCGATTTGTCTCGGTTGAAACTGGTGTCCGGCTCGTTCTTTGCCTGGGGATCCTGGATGCGATCAACCGGGATCGTCACGTCGCCGATCCCGATCTCGTCGCCGTAGTAGAGAGTCGGCGTGCCGCGAAGGGTCAGGAGAAGCATGGCAGCGATCCGTGCCTGTGCGTCGCCGACCCGGGCGGCGATCCGCGGCTGGTCGTGGTTGCCGAGCACCCAGTTCGGCCAGCCACCGACCGGTAGCGCGGCCTCGTAGTCGTCGACGAGCCCGGCGATCGTCTCGGCGTCCCACTTCGCCCGCAGAAGCTGGAAGTTGAAGGGAAGATCGACCCCTCGATTGTCCTTGCCGTAGTAGGACATAAGCTTCCGGAGCGGCAGATAGATCTCTCCGATGAGCAGCCTGTCGCGATACTCGTCGACGACCGATCGCATCTCGGCGATGACCTCGTGAACCTCCGGCTGGTCGGCCGAATGCACCTGCAGATGCCGATCGATGTCCGGCTGGCCGGGCCGCCATCCGGGATTGTCCGGGTTATCGCGGAATTCGGCATCCTTGATCATCAACCAGACGACGTCGACCCGAAAGCCGTCGACGCCTTTGTCGAGCCAGAAGCGCAGCGTGTCGAACATGGCCGCGCGAACGGCGGGATTGCGCCAGTTAAGGTCGGGCTGCTCGGTCAGGAACGCGTGGTAGTAATACTGCCCGGTCGCTTCGTCCCACCGCCAGGCGCTGCCGCCAAAATTGCTCATCCAGTTGTTCGGCGGTCCGCCGCCCGGCGCGGCGTCCTCCCACAGATACCAGTCTCGCCTGGGATCGTTGCGGCTCGAACGGCTGGCGAGGAACCACGGATGCTGGTCGGAGGTGTGGTTCGGTACGAAATCGAGGATGAGCTTCAGCCCGGCCGCATGGGCATCGGCCAGCAGTCGGTCGAACGCGGCCATGTCGCCAAACAGCGGGTCGATCGCCCTGTAGTCGGAGATGTCGTAGCCGAAGTCCTTCATCGGCGAGCGGAAGACCGGCGACAGCCAGATCGCGTCGATGCCGAGTTCAACCAGATATGGAATGCGCTGACGAATACCCTCGAGGTCGCCGACACCATCGGCGTCGGTATCCTGAAAAGATCGGGGGTAGACCTGATAGATCGTCCCGGTCTTCCACCATTCCGCCGCGTCCGTCACCGCATATCCTTCGCGTCGAGTTCGGCCACCGCATCGTCCGACTTTTGCGGGTCGAGCCCCATCGCCGCCATGACGACATCGGTCTTGGAAAACTGGACGTCCCGATAGTCGACGATCTCGATCCGGTTGCCCCAGGGATCAAGGAAGTTGAACGGCGATCCGTCGACCGGAATGGCACCGGCCGCCCCCGCGAGTTCGCCGACGTTCGAACGATCCTCGACGACAAGCCCGAAGTGTCGTCCACGATCGGCCTCCTGCGTGCGGCCCTCGCTCAGAGCGAGAAACTGGTCGCCCATGTCGATGAAGGCCATGACCCGCCGACCCTCGTCGTTCTCGTGGCTGCCGCGCAGGTCGAACTCGAAGATCCTCCCATAGAAGTCCAGGGCGGCCTCGACGTCTCCGACCTCCAGGGCGACATGGTTGAGACCCACAAGCCGGGTCTTGGCCGAAGTGCTCATGGGCGTTTTCTCGTGAACGAAAGGAATGGCGCGGACCGCTTCGTCGATTGCACGAAACGCCGCGATGAGACGCCCTAGACCCTGCGGCCCTGAACGAGTTGAACGATGACGACGATCACCGCGATGACGATCAGCAGATGGATCAACCCGCCGCCGACATGAAACGCGAAAGCGCCCAGCAGCCACAGGATCACAAGAATTACGGCAATCGTCCAAAGCATCGGATATCTCCTCCAGGGTCGGCGTTATCGAAGGCTACCGAGACAACGGTTCTGCCTTCCACTCTCTTCACCTAGCGGACGCCGAGATCATGGCGAGGCCGCCTCGACCCACAGCGAACGATCACAACCGCACGACGCTTCGCAACACATATCGGACCGCGTGCAGGTCCGAAGTGCAGAGGCCGCGTGCCATGCGGAAGCGAACCTCGCCGGCGCCCGGCGTGCAGGTTCGTCCCGGTCTTCCGGGCGTGGATCATGGGCGGCATGTGCGGCGACAGTTTTGATCCTCTCGTCACCTTAGAAGATGCGCTCACAAAACCGAAAGCATGCCGCCGTCGACGTAGATCATCTGGCCGTTGACGTAATCCGACGCCGCCGAGGACAGAAAAACCGCCGCGCCGACCAGTTCCTCGGGCTTGCCCCAGCGGCCGGCCGGCGTGCGCCCCTTGACCCAGGCGTCGAATTTCTCGTCGTTGACCAGCGCCTCGTTCATGTCCGTCAGCATGTAGCCCGGCCCGATGGCATTGGCCTGGATGCCATCCTTGGCCCATTCGGCCGCCATGCCCTTGGTCAGGAGGCGGATGCCGCCCTTGGCGACAGTGTAGGGGATCACGGTCGCCCGAGCGAGTTCCGAGGTCAGCGATCCGATGTTGATCACCTTGCCTGCCCCGCGCGCGATCATCCGCCTGGCGGCCTCGCGGCCGACGAGGAAGGCGCTGGTGAGGTTGGTGTCGATGACGCGCTGCCAGTCGGCGAGCTTCAGCTCGACCATGGGTTGGCGGTGCTGGATGCCGGCATTGTTGACGAGAATGTCGATGGCGATCCCGTCCGCATCGAATTTCGCGAAGGCCACCTCGACGGCGGCCTCGTCGGCGACATCGAACACCGCTTCGGTGACGTCGTAACCCTTGGTGCGCATCTCGGCGGCGACCGACGCGAGCGTTTGCGCGTTGCGGCCATTGACGACGAGCCTGGCGCCGGCGTCGCCGAGCCCCTCGGCGATGGCCCGGCCGAGGCCACGGGAGGAGCCGGTGACGAGGGCCGTCTTGCCGGACAGATCGAAAAGGGGCTGTTTCATGGTCTGGCTCACGCGAAAAGTTCGGATTTGCGGTGGGTAAGGTCGGAGCGCTCGAACACCTGCGGCAGGAGTTCGACGCCGAGGCCCGGACCGTCCATTGGATAGACGTAGCCTCCTTCGATCCGTGGCACGGCGGTGACGAGTTCCCTGTACCAGCCGGTGTAGAATGCTCTGACCGACTCCTGAATCAAGGTGTTCGGCTGGCTGAAGGACGCGTGGACGGCGGCTGCGAAGCCAACCGGACCGGTGCAGTCGTGCGGGGCAAAGGGCCGGTGATAGGTGTCGGCGAGCGCCGCGATCTTGCGCCCTTCCGTCAGACCGCCGGTCCAGCACAGATCGACCATCGCGATGTGGGTCGCGTCCTTTTCCAGCATGTCCTTGTAGGGAAAGCGGCTCCCGAGGGTCTCGGAGGCGCAGACCCAGACATGGGTGGAGGCGGCGTATTCGGCCAGCGCCTGGGACGAGTTCATGCGGATCGGGTCCTCGTACCAGGTCGGCTCGTAGGGCTCGAGGGCACGGGCAATTGTCTTGGCGGTCGGCAGGTTCCACAGCGAATGGAACTCGACCATGATGTCCATCTGGTCCCCGACGGCCTTGCGGATCTTCTCGAAGGGTTCGATCGCGGTCTTCGTCTGGGCGGCGGAGATGTACAGGCCGCGATTTTCCTGGGCCGGCGGATCGAACGGCCAGATCTTCATCGCCGTGATGCCGCTTTCGAGGAGGCTCTCGGCCAGCGCACCGGCATCGGTCATGAAGGCCGACAGATCTTCGTAAGGCCCTTCCGATGAGCCGAGGTTCCAGGTGTCCACCGGTCGGATGTTGTGGCTGCGCACGTAGCTGTAGCCGGCACAGGTGTTGTAGACCCGCAGCCTGTCGCAATTGAGCCCACCGAGCATCTGGTGGACCGGCTGGTTGCAGACCTTGCCGAACAGATCCCACAGGGCGATGTCGACCGCCGAGGCGGCGCGGTACTCGACGCCCGTCGAGGCCTGGGCCATCGGCAGATCGGTCATGATCCGGTTCAGCGCCTCGATCCTGAGCGGGTCCTGGCCCAGCAACCGGCCGGCCAGCGTGTCGTGGATGTGCGCCTCGACGGCGCCGGCGCCGTAGAAGGTCTCGCCGAGCCCGATCATGCCCTCGTCGGTGTGGACCCTGACCCACAGAACGTTCGAGAACTCCCCGGTCCGCAGCGTTTCCAACGCCGTGATCTTCATCCTGCCTGCTCCCTCTCCAACATATTCGCGCCAATTCCACGCCAGTTGTTCGAGCTGGCGGGGGAAGTCTTTCAGAACCGGGCTCGCCGATCGGCATCGCAACACGATTGACATGCCGTTAAATTACGTGAAATATCAGAGATCGATTTCATACGGACCCAGGGCACGAATTGCAAGCGAGACTCGGTCAGACAGACGCGCTTCCAGCGGGAGCGATCGGCGCTTCCGCGGCGGATGTGGGACTGGCCGACCGGTCCATCGACCTGACGACCCGAGCCTACGAGCGGATCGAAGAACTGTTCGTCGCCATGCGCCTTTCGCCCGGCTCATACCTTAGAACCCAGGATCTGCAGGCGATGGTGGGCCTCGGCCGGACGCCGGTTCATCAGGCGGTCCGGCGACTTGCGGCCGAAACGCTGATTGAGGTACGACCGCGCAACGGGCTGAGGATCGCGCCCATCGACCTGTCGCGGGAACGCCACCTCTCGATCCTGCGGCGTGACCTCAACCGCTTCGTCACGGAAGCCGCGATCCGGAACATGAACGCCAACGATCGCTCGCGGCTCGTCTATCTGCGCCGACGCCTCGCTTCGGAGGCGGCGACGCTGACGGTCGACGATTTCAACGCGATCGACAAGGCGCTCGACAATCTGCTGATCCAGGCTTCCGGCGAGCGCTTTCTGGAGCGGGCGTTGCGCCCTCTTCACGCCATCGCCCGCCGCATCGGCTATCTCCATCTGACGCAGATCAGCGGACAGAAGGGGCTTGATACGACGATCGCCCGCCATCTCGACATCATGGACAGCATCCTGCAAAAGGACGAGGCCACAGCGCGCCAAGCTTCCGACGATCTGGTCACCTTCAGCATCGGTTTGATCGACGAACTCGCGGAGACCATCGATCCGCGCTTTCTCGATACCAGTTTCGATGCGCCGGGCCGGGATGTCTCGCGCGTTACAACACACAGCGCCGATGCACAGGAGCCTGCAAACCAGTCGTCGAGGCAGGCCCGGTAGGACGGATTGCCGAGCGGAGTTCGACCCTACCACGACCCAGAAAATCAACCGAGAAAATCCAGGGAGGATTTACATGAAACGTCATCTCGTCAGGGCCGCCCTCGCAGCCACCGCGCTTCTTGCGGTCGCGGGCTTTGCCAGCGCCCAGGAGTATTCGTTCCGCTTCCAGTCGTCCGATCCGGCCGGCAACCCGAACTACGAGTACCAGAAGGGCTGGACCGACCTCGTCAAGGAGAAGTCGGACGGCAAGGTGCAGATCGAACTCCTGCCGGTCGGCTCGGTCGTCGAGTACAACGAGACCCTCGACGCCGTCGCCGCCGGCATCCTCGACGGCCAGATTTGCGACAGTTCCTACTGGGCCGGCAAGGATCCCGCCTTCGGACTGATCTCCAACCCGGTCGGCGCCTGGTCCGATCCCGCCCAGATGATCGACTTCGTCGAGAACGGCGGCGGCAAGGAGATCATGCAGGAGCTCCTCGGTTCCTACGGTCTCCACTTCATCGGCGTCTCCACGCCGGGCCTTGAAGCCTTCGTTTCGCGCAAACCTCTCGACGGCGTCGACGACCTGAAGGGTCTGAAGATGCGCTCGCCCGAGGGGCCGATCGCCAACGTCTTCGCCGCCGCCGGGGCCGCTCCGGTCAACCTCCCGTCCTCGGAAGTCTACACCTCGCTCGACAAGGGCGTCGTCGATGCCGCCGACTATTCGGTGTTCTCGGTGAACCAGCAACAGGGCCTCAACAAGATCGCCCCGAACCCGGTCTATCCCGGCTTCCACTCGCTGCCGCTCGTCGAGGTGTCGATGAACAAGACCAAGTGGGACGCACTGCCGGAAAACATCAAGACGATGCTCCAGGAGACGGTGAAGGAGTTCCAGAAGACCCAGATCGAGGGCAACAAGGCGGCCGATCTGAAGGCGGTCGAGGCGGCCAAGGCCGATTCTGCGATCACCGTTCACGACTGGTCGCCGGAAGAGCGCGCCAAGTTCCGCAAGCTCGGTCAGGCCGAGTGGAGCACGATCGCCACGCAGTCGCCGATGGCCCAGAAGGTCTACGACACCCTGACGGCCTACCTGAAGGACAAGAACCTCCTCCAGTAGGTTTGATCCCGGCCGCGTCTCATCGAGGCGCGGCCGTTTCGTCAGCCCGTCTCGTTTCGAACCTCCGGTGCCGTCAACATGAGCGAACCCTCACGCACGTCCGAAGACATCGATCTGGCCGCGACAAGCGAAGGAACGGGCCGAACGGCGCTGGAAGCGGGCTTGATGGGCCAGATGGTCGATCGAGCCGGTTATCTCTTCGCCGCCGGCATCGTGGTCGCCGCCGCGATCCTGCTTCTCGAAGTCTTCCTGCGGTACTTCTTCAACAGCCCGACCATCTGGGTTCACGAGACCAGCGTCTTCCTGTGCGGGGCGGCCTTCGTGTTCGGCGGCCTCTACTGCACCGCCAGGAACAGCCACATCCGCGTCGTTCTGATCTACGACATCCTGCCGCCCGGCGCCCGGCGCGTCGCCGACATCGCCATCTCGCTCATCTCCGCCCTCGCCTCGGGCTTTTTCGCCTATGCCGCCTGGCACATGGTCAGCCGCGCGGTCATCACGCCGTCGGGCACCATTCGGCTGGAGACCACCGGCAGCGCCTGGAGCCCGCCGACGCCGGCCCTCATCAAGATCTTCGTCTTCATCGTCATGGTGCTTCTGGTGGTCCAGTTCCTGATCCTGGCCTTCAACTACGCCCGTGGCCCCAGGAGAAACACCCGATGAGCGCGGTGACCGATCTCTTCGACTTCGGCATCAATCTTCAGGCGCTCGGCATCGGCTGGGGCACGCTGGTGATGTTCGTGCTGCTGGTGACGCTTCTGCTCACCGGCATGCCGCTCGCCTTCGTCACGCTGCTCGTCGCGCTGATCTTCGCGCTCGGCTGGTTCGGGCCGATGTCGATCCCGCTGATCACCAGCCGTGTCTATTCCTTCGTGATGAACTTCGTGTTCGTCTCGGTGCCGATGTTCGTGCTGATGGCGGCGATCCTCGATCGCTCGGGCATCGCCCGCGATCTGTTCGACGCCATGAAGCTGTTCGCCGGCCGCATCAAGGGCGGCGTCGCCGTCCAGACCGTGTTCGTGTCGGTGATCCTCGCCGCGATGAGCGGCATTATCGGCGGCGAGATCGTGCTTCTCGGCCTGATCGCCTTGCCGCAGATGCTGCGCCTCGGCTACGATCGCAATCTCGCCATCGGCGTCGTGTGCGCCGGCGGATCGCTCGGCACCATGATTCCGCCCTCGATCGTCCTGATCATCTACGGTCTGACCGCCAACGTCTCGATCGGCGAGCTTTTCACCGCCGCCTTCTTTCCCGGCTTCATGCTGGCGATGTTCTATGTCGGCTATATTCTGTTCCGGGCCTATTTTTCGAAGGGCATCGTTCCGGAGCTCGATCGCACCGTCATCCCGACCGCCGAGAAAATCCGGCTTCTCAAGGGCCTCGCGCTGCCGATCTTCGTCGTCTTCGTGGTGCTCGGTTCGATCTACGGGGGCATTGCGTCGGTCACCGAGGCGTCGGCAATCGGCGTCGGCGGTGTCGTCCTGTCGACGATCCTGCGCGGCGAGTTCTCCTATGCCCTGATGCGCGACGCGGCTCTTCAGACGCTGGCGACGGTCGGCATGATCGTCTGGATCGGTATCGGCGCGACGGCGATCGTCGGCGTCTACAATCTGATGGGCGGCGTCAATTTCGTCTCCGGGATGATCACCGGAATATCCCAAAACCCGACCGTCATCGTCCTTGTGATGATGGCGATCCTCTTCGTCCTCGGCGCCTTTCTCGACTGGGTCGGCATCGCACTTCTGACGATGCCGATCTTCGTGCCGATCATCAAATCCATGGGCATGGACCCGGTCTGGTTCGGCGTCCTTTTCTGCATGAACATGCAAATCTCGTTCCTGTCGCCGCCCTTCGGCCCCGCCGCCTTCTACCTGAAGAGCGTCGCGCCGGCCGACATCTCGCTCGGCGACATCTTCAAGTCCCTTCTGCCGTTCATCGCGCTGCAGATGATCGCGGTCGGACTGCTCGTGGCCTTTCCGGGGATCACGGGACGATAAGCATCAATCGAGCGTCGTCCAACCAGAAATGTCCAGCGGTCGACAGACGTCGCCGGTTCAGATCGGTTGGTTTCGCCGGCGGCGTTTCTCATAGTGACATCCATTTCCCGTCCGCCTTCGACGAGGCGACACAGGCCTCGATGAAGGCAAGGCCGTCGATCCCGTCCTCGATGGTCGGCAGGTCGATCCCGGCGGGCGGTGGGCGACCCTCGTCCTTGGCGCGGATCAGCTCGGCCGTCTCGGCGTAGATCGTGGCGAAACCTTCCAGATAGCCCTCCGGATGCCCGGCCGGTATGCGCGCCAGATCGGCGCCAGGGCCGGCGACACCCTCGCCGCCGCGGGTCAGCAGGCGCTTGGGCTCGCCCAGCGGCGTGAACCACAGCCGGTTAGGCCTCTCCTGGTGCCATTCGAGGCCGCCCTTGTCGCCGTAGATACGAAGCGAAAGGCCGTTCTCGTTGCCGATGGCGATCTGGCTCACCCAGAGCATGCCCTTGGCCAAGACCCCGTGCGGGCCGGCAAAGCGCAAGAGCATCGAGGCGTTGTCGTCGAGGACGCGGCCCTCGACGAAGGACGTCAGGTCGCAGGACAGGCTCGCGACCTTCATGCCGCTGACAAAGCAGGCCAGATTGTGGGCATGGGTGCCGATATCGCCGATCGCCCCGCCCGCCCCGGCCTTGGCCGGATCGACGCGCCAACCGGCCTGCTTGAGGCCGGTGTCCTCGGCGCGGGTGGCAAGCCACCCTTGCGCATACTCGGCATTGATCACGCGGATCGTGCCGAGATCGCCGCGCGCGACCATCGCCCGGGCCTGCCGAACCATCGGATAGCCGGTGTAGTTGTGGGTCAAAACGAAGATCTTGCCCGAACCGTCCGCGATTTGTGCGAGCGCCTTCGCCTCGTCGAGCGTCAGGGTCATCGGCTTGTCGCAGACGATGTGGAAGCCGGCTTCGAGGAAGGTCCGGGCGACCGGAAAATGCATGTGGTTGGGCGTGACGATGGCCACCGCCTCGGCACCGTCGTCCCGCGCCTTCTCGGCGCGTGCCATCTCGGTGTAGGACGCATAGGAGCGCGCCGGATCGAGCCCGATCGCGGCGGCCGACCGAGCCGCCTTCTCCGGCGTCGAGGACAAGGCCCCGGCGACGAGTTCGAACCGGTCGTCGATGCGGCTGGCGATGCGGTGGACGCCGCCGATAAAGGCGCCCTCTCCGCCGCCGACCATGGCAAGGCGGATGCGGTTTCCATTTTGGAACCCGGCCCGTTCATCGCGTCCTTCGATCGTCATGATTCCTCCTCGGGTCTCTGCTCATCGCTCTCAAGACGTTTCAACTCGCGGCGGCAAGACAAGGCTCCTCGCCACACGCGAACGAGTTAGCACCGAGACGTGAAACAGGGCGCCACCTTCAACTCCTTTCAAACCGAAGCATCCTTTCAGCGGCTGCGATCTGGTGGGTGAGCGTATCGGCGGTGATGTCGTCGACGACGCTGCGCACCTTCAGGATGTGGCGGTGCATCGTTTCGGCAGCCTCCGCGCCATCGCCGATGACGATTGCCGAGACGATCTGACCGTGTTCGCGATGGGACGCGTCGGGACGTTGAAACGCCTCGAACTGCAAATTGCGAAACGGTGCGAGCCGGCGGCGCGTCGCACGTGTCGTCTCCTCCAGGAACGCGTTGCCCGAGCCGGCGTAGATCGCATCGTGAAACCGCTCATTGTGCACGCGGTAGGCACCGACATCGCTGCGCGCCGCGACCGGTGCGCCACTGGCATGCAGCAGCGAAAGGGCGTCGAGATCGGCACCGGACAGGGTAACGGCGCAGAGCCTGGCGCACAGGGCTTCGAGTTCGGCCATCACCACGAAGGTCTCATCGAGCTGGCGCTCCGTCAAAAGCGTCACGACGGCGCCGCGATGGGGCCGCGACAGGGCGAGCCCCTGCGCCTCGAGCTGGCGCAAGGCCTCGCGCACGGGCGTGCGCGACACGCCGAACTCGGCCGCCAGCGACGTCTCGTCCAGGGCTTCGCCGGGACGCAAGAGCCCATGCACGATGCGATCGGCCAGGGTCTCGCGGATCATGTCTGTCTGGGTGCGCTTGCTCACTCAGGTCTCATGGAGCCAGGTCTCATGGAGCGGTATGATCTTCTTACGCGTTCGATTTCCCGCTCTAGCATGACTTGGACGCAAGACACGGATGGAAAACAGCGTCCGTGTTTCCGTGTCTCGCCCTATAGCCCGGCAGCGAGCCGCTCAAGCACCAGTTGCCCTGGCGTCCACGTAATTTCGCCAGCCGCCGAAGCCGGTGATCTCTCGCGCGCCGACGAGGCCGGCCGGCTCACACACGAATCCGCAGACGCGGATGCCAGTCTCCAGCGTCAGTTTCCCGATGCCGAGCGGCTGGGGAATGGCCGCCACGAAATCGGCGAAGGCAGCGGGCGCCAGCGACCAGATTTCGAGCGCGATGGCGTGCTCGCACGCCGCATCTCGCACCAGGCCCGGCTTCGGCGGCACCGTGTCCAGCGCGTGGAGCCGATATCCCCGAGCGGTCCGGGCGCTGCGCACGAAAACTCCGCCGCGCTCGGTCAATTCATGATTGAGCGCCATGCCCGACAGATGGGCGCCGACGACGGCCAGCTCGATTCGGTCCGGCCTGGCCGGCGGCGGGACCACGCCCGGTACAAAATCGCGGGCGAGACCTGCACCGCAGCGCGCCGCGGCGTGCATCCGCGAGGCGAAGTCGCAGAGCGCCGCGTCGGTGTCGCGCGGGGCGACGAGCTGCACGCCGAAGGGCAGACCCGCGTCCGTGAAGCCGGCCGGTACGGCGATCGCCGCGCAACCAAGGAAATTGGCGAAATTGGTGTAGCCTCCGAACCGTGCGTTCAGCGCCAGCGGGTCGGCGCGCATCGCCTCGACGGTCTGGATGTCCGGCGAGGTTGGCAGAAGCAGCGCGTCGACATTGGCCCATTCGGCCTCGGCCACCCGGCGGTGATCTTCGAGCGCATAGGCGCCGCGAAACGCGTCGACAGCGCTCATGCTCCGCGCCGACTCGATGATGGTGCGCACCGTCGGGTCGAAGCTTTCGGGCTTTTCGTCGAGGAATTCCTGAACGGCGGCCAGTCGCTCGGCCACCCAGGGCCCTTCATAGAGCAGCGCCGCCGCCTGGCGAAATGGCCGGTAGTCGAAAGGCACGATCGTCGCGCCAAGGCTTTTCGCCCGCTCGATCGCCGCATCGTAAAGGGCGCGATAAGCGGTGTTGCCGAAGAATTCGAGCTCGGACTCTTCGGGTACGCCGAGGCGGAGCCTGCTCGGCAGCGACACCTCGGCGAAGCGCCGCGCATAGGAGTCGAATGCGTCAAAGCCTTCGATCACGGCGCGCACCGCAGCGCCTTCCGCGACGCTTGCCGCGAAGACGGTCACGACATCGATCGAGTGGCAGGCCGGAACGACGCCAGTCGTCGGCACCCGACCCGGCGACGGCTTGATGCCGACCAGATTGTTGAAGGCTGCCGGGACCCGGCCCGAGCCGGCCGTGTCGGTACCCAGCGCGAAGGCGGCGATCCCGGCCGCGACGACGACCGCCGAGCCCGAGCTGGACCCACCCGAAACATAGGCGTCGTCGAACACGCAGCGCGGCGCACCGTAGGGCGACCGTGTGCCGTTCAGCCCGGTGGCGAACTGGTCGAGATTGGTCTTGCCGACGACGATCGCGCCCGCCGCCCGCAACCGCGCGACGGCCACGGAATCGACGTCGGGCGTGTAGGCGTAGTCCGGGCAGCCGGCGGTGGTCCGCATGCCGGCGACGTCGATATTGTCCTTCACAGCGAAAGGCAGACCCCAAAGGGGCAGGCTTTCCGGGTCCGGCGCGCAGGCGACAAGCGCCTCGGCTTCGGCGATCAACGCATCGTGGCTCGCCTTGTGGATGAAGGCCGCCGGATCGCAGCTCGCCATGCGGGTCGCCATGAGACCGAGGATGTCGGCAGGGGACAGGCCGCCGCGATAGAGCGCGCGAAGGCTATCGAAGTCGAGAATCGTCGGCAGGTCGGTCACGGTTTCTCCCATGCGTCTTGTTCATACCGGGGCCGTTTGATCCCACGGCGTCGTTCGGTTTTGAAGGTTTCGGGCTTCAGTTGTCCTCGCCGTCCACGAAGCGCACCGGCGCGGTCCAGGAGATCAGCACCACGCAGCCCTCCTTCGACCAAACGCGGTGCTGGCTGCCGGGCAGGTTGATGGCAACGTCGCCGGTCTTGTAGAGCCCGTCATCGTCGGCCTGAGAACCGCTGAGCACGCAGATGGTCTCGACGCCCAGATGCTCATGGCGCGGCACGGACGCGCCAGGCGCGTAGCGCAAGAGCGCGACGGTCGGCGCGTCTTCGCCGGAAATCGTCGCCAGCGGTGCGATTTCGACTCCCTCGTGGAACGGCTGGAAGGTCGCGGTCGACAGATCGGCTGCCAGGAGGCGAGGAAACAGCGTCGCCATCAGCCGGCACTCTCGGTGACGGGCACCGATCGAGGAATCGATCCGCTTGCCGTCCCTTGACCGAGCCCTTCGACGATCGCATCGACCGAGACCGCCCAGCCGACGATGGCCCCTTGCGCGACGATCATCTCGATGGCGGCGTGCTTGAACTCGGCGAAATAGCTTTCCGTCGCGTCCTCGGCGATCATGCATTCGAAGCCGCGATCGTTCGCCTCGTGCATGGTGGTCTGGACGCAGACCTCGGTGGTGACTCCGGCAAAGACGATTTGCGTGATCCTCTCGAAGGCCAGATGCGCGCCGAGTTCCGTCGCATAAAAGGCGCCCTTCCCCGGCTTGTCGATCACCAGTTCGCCCGGCCGCGGCGCCAGCTCCGGGACAATCTCGGCGCCCGGCTCGCCCCGGATCAGGATGCGGCCCATCGGGCCCGGATCGCCGATGCTGAGGCCAGGCGCGCCGCGCGAGCGCTTGGCCGGCGGGCAGTCGGACAGATCGGCGGCATGGCATTCGCGGGTGTGGATCACCGGCCGCCCTGCCGCTCGAAACCCGGCGATCAGCCGGGCGGTCGCCGGCACGATCGCCTGCAGGCGCGTCACGTCGTTGCCGAGACTCTCGCCGAAACCGCCGGGCTCCAGAAAGTCGCGCTGCATGTCGATGACGATCAGCGCGGCCACTTCGGGCTTGAAGTCGTAATCATACGGGCGTGCGGAAATCAGCGCCATCACGCATGCCCCGCCATATGGCTGCCGATGACGGTGGTGTCGGCCATGGCACCGCCTTCGCACTCATAGACGATCCGCCCCTCGAACATCACGAGGATGCGGTCGGACAATGCGACGACCTCGTCGAGGTCCTCGCTGACCAGCAGCACCGCCGTGCCGCGATTGCGCGCCGCGATGAGCTGCGCGCGAATGTCGGCGACGGCGCCGAAATCGAGGCCGAAGCAAGGATTGGCGGTGACCAGGAGATCGGTCTCGCCCTGCAATTCGCGCGCCAGCACCGCCCGCTGGACGTTGCCGCCGGACAACGTCGCGATCTGTGAGGACGGCGACCGGGTCTTGACCGAATAGGCGGCGATCAGCCGCTCGGCGTCGCTGCGCATGCGGCGCCGGTCGAGGAGCCTGATCGGAGCGCCCGCCTCGGTGCGGTCGAAGGTGCGGAAGGCGAGATTGTCCGAAACGCTCATCGTGCCGACGCAGGCATTGCGCAACGGCTCTTCCGGCAGGCAGCGCACCTTCATCGCTTGGGCCGCAGCACGGCTCGCATTGTAAGGCGCGCCCTGAACGGTCATCGTGCCGGCCGACTTCGAGGCCTGCCCGGACAGGAGCTCGACGAGCCGGGTCTGGCCGTTGCCGGATATGCCGGCAATGCCGACGATTTCCCCGGCAAACACCTCGAGCGCATCGATCGCGACGGAGCCGCGCGTGCCACTGCCGCCGGCACGAAGCTGCGACAGCGCCAAAACCGGCCGCGATGCGTCGGGCTTCGACGTTCGTTCCGGCACCTTGGCAAGTTCGCGCTCGCCGATCATCATCTCTGCCATGTCGGTCGTCGACAGCCCGCTCACGAGCCCTTCGCCGACCTTGGCACCGCGGCGCAGCACCGTGACCTGGTCGCAGAAGGTGGTCACCTCGGCGAATTTGTGGGTGATCAGCAGCACCGACATGCCGGTCTCGGTGGCCCTGGCGCGCAGGAAACCCAGCGCTTCCCTGGCTTCGCCGGGCGTCAGCACCGAGGTCGGCTCGTCGAGCACCAGAATGCGCGAGCCGAGATAAAGCTGCTTCAGTATCTCCGTCTTCTGGCGCTCACCGGAGGACAGCCGGTCGACCGGCGTGTCCAGCGGGACTTTGAGCGGCATCGTGTCGAGGAAGCCGCAGAGCGCCTTGCGCTCCTTGCCCCAGTCGATGATCGGCGGCACCTCGGTCCGCGACATGACGAGGTTTTCGAGCACCGTCATCGCCGGGACGAGCGTGAAATGCTGGTAGACCATGCCGATGCCGAGCCGGCGCGCGTCGCGCGGATTGTCGATCTGCTGCTCACGCCCGTCGAGGATCACGCCGCCGGCGTCCGGGTGGTAGTAACCGAGCATGCACTTGACGAGCGTCGACTTGCCGGCGCCGTTCTCGCCCAGCAGCGCGTGAAATTCGCCGGCCATCAGGCCGATCGAGACATCGTCGAGGGCCGTGAAAGAACCGAAGCGCTTGGTGAGGCCGACCGCTTCGAGGATCGGGCGTTCGCCGGGCTTTCCAACGACGGTCGGCACCGTTTCAGCCCTCTCCCACGGGTTTTCGAGAGCAACGACGGACATCAGCTGTCTCCTTCCCGACGTCTGGCGATGATGGCGACCGGACCTCCGCCGTCCGGGCCCTGGTGCTCGGCGCCGCCCGAGACGAAGAGTTCGCTCGTGCCCGCGATTGCAGCGAGCGCCCCGCCGACGAAGGCTCGGGCGTGGCGGGTCGCGGAAATATCGCTGTCGTCCAGCATGGTATGGCGCGCACCACGCAACCGCGCCGACGTGCCAGGATCGGCTTTTGCAAGAAGCGCCTCGAACCGTAGACCCTCCGTCGGCGTCAGCTGCCCATCGGCGGAAAAGCCGAGACGCTTGAATGCCGCGCGGACCGGCTCGATATCGATTGCATCGGCCATCACCGCGTGATCCACGACGAGCGTTCCGCACCACTCGTCGCTCATGCCGAGAACGACGATTTCGTGATTCGTCAGTTCGACCCCTGCCGAGGTGCTGGCGCGTCCCGACCAGAGGCTCAAATCCGTGCCGATGACTGCATCGCAAACGGCGCCGGCCTCGATCTCGCCGAGGGCGAGCGCGACCCCGAGCGCCGACGCACCACGGGCCAGCCCCATCGACTTCAGCGCGCTCCGGGTCGCGACGGTTTCCCCCCGCGCTTCGGCCTCGGCGATACGCTCGGAGGTCAGAAGCGGGCACTTGATCTGGACGAAATGAACGTCTTTCGGGTCTTTGATTCCGGCGTCTTTCATCGCTCTGACGACGCCCTCGGCGACCATCAGAACCTCGGCCATTCGGCCGAGATGCTCGGGAGCGAGATTTTCGGTATGGGCAGACCCGATAGCAAGCGCCGGACTTTCGCCATGGGTTACTGGACCGCGTTCGAGCACGATCAGATGCGGCGACAATGCGCCCTCGGTTCCTCCCGACATGACGGTTGCAATGCGGTCGACGGCCTCTTGCGAAAGATACGAAGCGAGCACGGCCTTAAGCGAGGCAACGGCGAAGGCGCGCGTGAAATCGTTGACGCAGCCATTTCCCTCCGTCTTGCCGAGAATTGCGACGATCCCCGTCGGATCGATGCGATCGGCGGCGATCGCCGCCTCGAGGCCCGAGACGTCATCCGGTCCGCGCATCGGGATGCGATGGATCTGCGCCTGCCGCATCAGCGCAGCGCCTCGATCAAGGCGTCGCTTGTGGCCACCGCCCCGAAGACGCCGCCCTGCATCTTCACCATGTCGAGGGCCGCGAGATGGTTCTCGACCTTGGTCGCCGCCGTGCAATCCGACAGGACGAGACACTCGTAGCCGCGATCGTTGGCGTCGCGCATGGTGGTGTGGACGCAGACATCGGTGGTGACGCCGGCAAGCACGATGTTGCGGATGCCCTTGGTCTGAAGAACGAGGTCGAAGTCGGTGGCGAGGAAGGTGCCCTTTCCCGGCTTGTCGATGATCGCCTCGCCAGGGATGGGCTGCAGCTCGGGAATGATTTCCCAGCCCGGTTCGCCGCGCACCAGAATGCGCCCGCACGGCCCCTGGTCGCCGATGCCGGCGCCGATGCGCTGGGACCGCCAGCGCTTGTTGGCCGGAAGGTCGGAAAGATCCGCCTTGTGCCCCTCCCGCGTATGGATGACGGTCAAGTCCTTTTCGCGGGCAAACTTCAAGAGCCTGGCTATGGGTTCGATCGGCGCCCGCGTCAGCTGGATGTCGTAACCCATGGAATCGACGTATCCGCCCGGCGCACAGAAATCGACCTGCATGTCGATGACGACGATGGCGGTGTTGGCCGCTCGCAGATCGCCGTCGAACGGCCAGGGATAGGGATCGGAATCCACCGTGCGCCCGCCGGGCACGAAGGTGGCATCGATGCGTTCGTCGAGCGAGGCGGACATGGGCAGGCTCCTTCTGAAACGATCCTCTGGCACGCGGCCGCGACGGCTACTCGGCCGCGTCCCTGTAGGGCTCGCCGAATTGCCGGGTCGGTGCCGGGAAGCCGCAGGAGGTGCCGTCCGTGACCTTCACCTGATCCTCCCAGGGCAGGCGGTATTGCCCCGCCACCATGTCGTGCATGAACGTATAGGGGCAGTCGGTCGCCCCGCCCTTCACCGCGACGTAGCCACGGTGGCCGAGCTGGTAGATGTTGTTTTCGACGCCCCAGCCGGCCCGCGCCTCGCGCACCAGATCGGGCCGCACCTCCGCGGTGATGATCTCGTCGACGCGCCCGCTGGTGCCATGGGCGATGACCGTGCCGTCGAAATCGACGATCATCCCCTCGCCCATGGAATCGAACGACCCGTCCGAGCCGCACATGCAGACATTGGCGGTGATCATCAGGTTCTGGAACGAGTTCGCCTGGTTGGTGAAGCGCCAGGAGTTGCGGATCGGTGCGGTGTAGCCGGCCGTGCGCAACATGATCTCGGCGCCCTTGTAGGCGCATTCGCGGGCCATCTCCGGGAACATGCCGTCATGGCAGATGATCAGCGCCAGCTTGCAGCCATTCGGCCCATCGATCACCGGAATACCCTTGTCGCCGGGCTCCCACGGCTCGACCGGCACCCAGGGGTGGAGCTTCCTGTAGTTGAGAACGATCTCGCCCTTGTCGTTTATGATCAGCCCGGTGTTGTAGGGCATGCCGCCGGGGTTCAGCTCCATGATCGAGAAGCACCCCCAGATCGCGTTGTCGACGCAGGCCTTTCTGAACGCTTCGACCTCCGGGCCGTCGACCCGGCACATGATCTCCGGGTTGATGTCCATCGACAGGCCGTGCAGCGCGTATTCGGGGAAGACGACGAGATCCATCGTGCCGAGATTGCGCCGGGCCTTGCCGACCATTTCGACGATGCGCCTGGTCTGATCCGCAAGGTCGGCCTTCGTGACAACCGTGGGCAGTTGCAGCTGCACACAGCCGACGACGACACCGTTTTTGGATTTGTTCAGTCCACCGAGACCGTTCATGGGGTGGCTCCCTTATCTGGTGATCGAAAGTTCGCGCGGCGCGCCGTCGAGGGCTCGGCTCGGCGAGGAGGTAACGAAGAGGATGAGCAGTGTCAGAACGTATGGCGCGGCGTAGAAGAGATAGTAGCCTTCGGTGACGCCCACCGACTGCAGCGCCGGCCCCAGCGCTCCCGCCCCGCCGAACAGGAGCGCCGCGCCGAAGCAGGCGAGCGGATTCCAGCGGGCGAAGATGACCAGCGCGACGGCGATCAGCCCTTGGCCCGACGAGATGCTCTCGTTCCAGGAGCCCGGATAGTAGAGCGACAGATAGGCGCCTGCGACACCGGCCATGAAGCCGCCGAAGACGGTCGCGCCGACGCGAACGGGGAGGATCGGATAGCCCATGGCACGAGCCGCGTCGGCGCTGTCGCCGACCATCCGCAGGACGAGGCCGACACGGGTTCGCTTGAACACGAAGAGCAGCGCGACCGCGATCACGATCCCGATCAGGAAGAGCGGATTGATCTCCAGTGCTGCGCGCAGCTGCGGCACGCTCGACCAGCCGCCCAGCGCGATCGACGGCAGCATCGGCGCGGCCGGCTGGATCAGCGGCTTGCCGAAGAAGAACGCGAGCCCGGTGCCGAGCAGCATCAGCGCGATGCCGACGGCGATGTCGTTGACCCGCGGCAGCGAGCAAAGCGCACCATGCAGCAGGCCAAAGGCCATGCCGGCGAGACCCGCGAGGAGCACCCCGAGCCAGGCGAGCCGGTCAGGAGCGAGCCGCCATAGCCCGCCATCGCGCCGAAGACGAGTGTGCCCTCCAGCCCGAGATTGATGCGCCCGCTCTTTTCGGTCACGCACTCGCCGAGACTGACGAAGAGAAACGGCGTCGAGACCCGCAGCGCGCCGCCGAGAACGGCCAGCGGCACCGCCCATATGCCGAGATCGCCGTTCATTCCGCAGCTCCCAGGGGTTTCGGGCCGCGCACCGGCAGGAGCCGTCCCGACATCGTCTCGGAAACGAGGATCGACACGAACAGGATGCCCTGCAGGACCAAAACCGTCGCGTCCGGCAGGCCCATGCGCCGCTGGACGAGGCCGCCGGCGGCGCCGATACCGCCGATCAGCAGCGCCATCGGGACGATCGCCACCGGGTTCTGCCTTGCGAGGAAGGCGATGAGGATGCCGGTGTAGCCGTAGCCAGCGATCAGCGAAGCGTTGGCCGTGCCCTGAATGGCCGCGACCTCGACCATGCCCGCCAGTCCCGCCGCCGCACCCGCCGCCGCGGTGAAGGCCAGGATCAGCCGGCCCACCGGCAAACCCTGCACTGCCGCCGCGCGGACGTTGCCGCCGGCGATGCGGGCCGAAAACCCGAAGGTCGTGCGCGACAGAACAAAGGCTGCGCCGAGACAGGCGACGATGCCGACGACGAAGCCCCAATGCACGTCCATACCGGGGATCGTCCCGATCCGCAGCTGTTCGGCCAGCGGCGTCGTCGACGGTTTGTTGAGGCTCGCCGGATCGCGCAGCGGCCCCTCGACGAAATGCTGCATCAAGGCGATCGCGATATAGGCCATGAGCAGGCTGGAGATCGTCTCGTTGACGCCACGATAGTGCCGGAGCGCGCCGACCGCGCCGATCCAGAGACCGCCGGCGAGCATGCCCGACAGCGCCATCAGCGGGAGGCCGACGAGGCCAGGGGCGCCGGGCATCGCCGCCCCGATCGCAGCCGCGGCGAGACCGCCGAGGACGAAGGCCCCCTCGCCGCCGATGACCACGAGACCGAGTTGCGCGGGCAGGGCCACGCAGAGCGCGGTCAGGAGCAGCGGCGCAGAGCGTTGCATGGTGTTCTGCAGCGAGAACCAGGTGCCGAAACCGCCGCGATAGACCAGCTGGTAGAACTCGACCGGCGACTTGCCGACGAGGCCGAGGAACACGCCGAACGCGGCAAGTCCCGCGATCAGGGCGAGAATCGGAATCAGCACGGCTTCGAGCCGGCGTCGCGACGCCTCGCCGAGGAGGCCGACGGCCAGGCCACCGGCCGCCGAAACGCCGAGTGCCTGGGTGCTCTCGCTCATGGCGGCGCCTTTTAGGAGGTGGCGCCGAGGACGCCCTCGACGAGATAGTCCATCTTTTCCAATTCGATCGCCGTCTCGGGATAGGCTTCACCGGCGACGACGACCGTGTCGCCCTTGTTGTTCTTCAGCGGACCCTTGATGACCGCATAGCCGCCCTTCATCACTTCGGCTTTGACGGAATCGGCGTTCTTGCGCGCTTCCTCGCCGACGGCCGGGCCGTAATCGCTGGTCTTGACGAAACCTTCCACCAGGCCGCCCCGCACGAAATTCGGCAGGTCCTCGCCGGCGAGCGCTTTTTCGGCGAACATCTTGTAGACCGTCGCCCAGTGCCATTCCGCGCCGGTGAGATACTTTTCGGGCGCCAGCGGCGCTTGGCTGGTGTGATAGCCGCAGACGAAGGCGCCGCGGCCGGCCGCCGTCTGCACGAAGACCTTGGGACTGTCGACATGGCAGGTCAGGACGTCGGCGCCCTGATCGATCAGGGCGTTGGTGGCCTCGGCCTCCTTGACCGGCTGGGCCCAGTCGCCGGTGAAGATCACCTGGGTGGTGATCGAGGGATCGACCGACTGCGCGCCGAGCGTGAAGGCGTTGATGTTCAGCAGAACCTGCGGGATCGGCTTGGCGGCGACGAAGCCGAGCTTCTTCGACTTGGTCTGGTGACCGGCGACGATGCCCGACAGATACTGCGCGGTGCCGATATAGCCGAAATAGGAGCCGGCATTCTTCGGGTCCTGATCGGTCCAAAGCCCGCCGCAATGGCGGAACTGGACGTCCGGATAGCTGGTCGCCGTCTCCTTCACGAAGGGATTGTAGTAGCCGAAGGAGGTAGGGAAAAGCAGGCTTGCCCCGTCGAGCTGGATCATCGATTCCATGCTTTTGACGACGGCGTTGGATTCGGGGACGTTCTCTTCCTCGATGATCGACAGGCCGTCCATGTCCTTGATCGCCGCCGCGCCTTCGGCGTGGGACTGATTGTAGCCGAAATCGTCGCGCGGCCCGACATAGAGAAAGCCGGCGGTCAGGGTCGCGGCAGCGGCCGGCGATACGCGCATCAGGAACGGCGCGGCAGCGGCGGCAGCGCCCGTCAGCAGAACGCGTCGGCGATTGATCAGGGAAAACGTCATGTTGCAGCTCCGTTGAACGGCCTTCAGCAGCCTCTCACGGATTGCATGCAATCATCGTGCCAACATGCAGCACCCGGAAAACAAGACGCTTTCAATCAGAGTGCCAAGCAAATGCACAAAGACTCATCATTGCGTGGCGATGTCTGCGGCAGCCCATCGAGGCATGATCGGGCGCGACCGGAACACGGCAGAGCGGTGTCTTTCTGGCGCGTACTCGTTCTCGGAATGCGCCACCCGACCATCAAGCTGCCGCGCAAGGTTGCAGACCGCTGTCTGGAGGGTCAACGCAAGCAACAGGCTGCGTTTGTGAAACGATGACGTTCTTTCAGCCGGCGTCCGAATCGTCCGCCTTGGCCCACAGGAGCGGCACGAGGGCGAGGAGCGTGAGGATCGCGACCATTCCCCAGGCGAGATTCGTCGTTTCGACAAAGGCCTGGCGGGCGATCCTCGGTTCGAGATAGGATGTCAACGCCTGTTCGCCGATGCGGATGTTGCCGCCCGACGACAGGAAGGTCGGCACGCCGAGCATGGCAGCGGTCGCAGCGTCCCCCGCCTTGAGCCTGGCGGCGATGGCCGCACCGCGCGTCGCGGCCTCGCCGTAGATGATGGTGTCGATCAAGGCGAGGCCGATGGCGCCGCCGAGATTGCGCATCAGGTTGAACAGCGCGCTCGCGTCAGGGATCGCTTCGGCCGGCAGCCGGCCGAGGGCCAGGCGCGTCGGCGGCAACAGGCAGAACATGATCGCAAAGCCGCGCACCACCTGGGGCCAGAACATCTCGGCCGCGTCCGTCGTGCTCGTCTGAAAGGCGCTCATGCCGATGCCGAGCGCGAACAACGCGAAGCCGAAGGCGGTCAGCAGGCGCGGGTCGACCCGACGCTCCAGGGCAACGGCGATCGGCGCCGAGATCAACTGGGCGATGCCGGTCGCCAGCATGATCTCGCCGATCGCCAGCGCATCATGGCCGCGAACATAGGCGAGAAAGATCGGCATGAGATAGACCGAGCCGAACAGGCCGATGCCGAGGACGAAGCTCAAAGCCGAGCCGATCGCGAAATTGCGGTTCTTGAGCAGCGTGAAATCGACGAGCGGCTGGTCGGCGCGGGCCGCGCGCCGGACCAGAAGAATGGTCGCCAGAAGCGCCCAGGTCAGCAAACACGAGACCTCCAGCGACAGCCAGCCGAGATGCGGGCCGTCCTTGAGCGCGATCTCCAGTGCCGCGAGCCCCGAGGCCAGCAGAAAGAGCGAGAGCGCGTCGAAGGTCACGCCCTCGGCTTCGCTCGCAACCCGTCGCGGCAGGAAGGCGAGCCCTCCGGCGATGGCGACGAGGCCCGGCGCGACGTTGATCAGGAACAGCCAGTGCCAGGAAAAGGTGCCGGTGATGTAGCCGCCGACGATCGGCCCCACGGTCGGGGCGAGCACCGCGAGAACGCCGGCGGCGGTCGTCGTGAGGCCCTGCTGGCGATAGGGAACAGGAGAAAGACGGCCGAGAACACCGAGGGGATCAGCGTTCCGCCCGAAAAGCCCTGCAGCACCCGCCAGGCGATCAGCTCGGCAAAACCGTTGCTTGCCGCGCAGCCGCAGGACGCCAGCGTGAAGACGAGCACCGAGATGGCGAAGAGCCGCCGCAGGCCGAGAAGCCGTGTCAGCACGCCGGTGAGCGGAATCGAGACGATCTCGGCGATCAGATAGGCGGTCTGGATCCAGCTTGCCTGGTCCTGCGCCATCCCCAGATCGTCCTGGATGGTCGGCAGCGAGGTCGCGACGATCTGGACGTCGAGGATCGCCATGAACATGCCGAGGCACATGGCGCCGAAGCCGATGAAGGTGCCCAGCGAGGCGGAGGCTTCCACCACCTCCCGCGGTGCGGGGGCAACGGGTCGAGAGGCCGGCAGGACCTCCATCAGCGGAACGGATCAGCGTGTGCGACCAATTCGACGGTCAGGACATCGTAGGCCATTTCCACCTCGCAAGACCCTCATGCCGCCTGGCCTCGGTGCCAATCGATCATCGCATATTGCTCGCCTCCTGGCCCGGCACTTCCGCAGTGGCCCGTCGGAGCCGCCATACCAGGTCCGACCCAGTGCCTCAGCCGATCTTCACCACCCAGTCGCGGGTGTCTTCGATGCGGCCGCGCTGGATGCCGACGAGCTGGTCGCGCAGCCGCCTGGTGACCGCACCTTCGGTGCCATCGGCGATGGCGAAGGACCCGCCGTCGAAACGCACCTCGCCGATGCCGGCGACGACCGCCGCAGTACCGCAAGCGAAGGATTCGCGCAGCTTGCCGCTTTCCGCGTCGGCCTTCCATTCGGCGAAGGTGTAGTGCTTCTCCTCGACATCGAGGCCGGCCTCGCCGGCGAGCTGGATGATCGACTTGCGGGTGATTCCGGCCAGGATGGTGCCGAGCGGCGGGGTGATCAACTTGTCGCCTTCCAGGACGAAGAAGACGTTCATGCCGCCGAGCTCTTCGATCCTGGTCTGCCCGGCCGCGTCGAGGAAGATCACCTGGTCGCAGCCATTGCGTATGGCATCGGCCTGGGCGGCAAGGCTGGCGGCGTAGTTGCCGCCGCATTTGGCCGCCCCCGTTCCGCCTTCGGCCGCCCGGGTGTAGGCGCCGGAGACCCAAAGCGTGACCGGCTTCGCGGCGCCCTTGAAGTAGGAGCCGACGGGACAGGCGATGACGCAGAAGACGTATTCGGTCGCCGGTCGCACGCCCAGGAACGCCTCGGCGGCGAACATGAAGGGGCGCAGATACAGGCTGCCCTCGCCGCGCGGTACCCAGTCGGCGTCGATCTCGACCAGCTGTTCGACGGCTTTCACGAACATGGTCTCGGGCAGGATCGGCATCGCCATGCGCTCGGCCGAGCGGGCGAAGCGGGCGGCGTTCTCCTCCGGCCGGAACAGCGCGAGCGCGCCGTCCTCGGTGCGATACGCCTTCATGCCCTCGAAGATTTCCTGAGCGTAGTGCAGAACGGCACTCGCCGGGTCCATTTCGAACGGTTTTCGCGGTCCCACCATGGCGTCGTGCCAGCCGCGACCCTCGCTCCAGCGGATCGTCACCATGTGATCGGTAAAGACCCGGCCGAAGGCCGGGCTGGACATCAAGGCCGCACGCTCGTCGGCGGTCTTCGGAGAAGCGTGCGGGGTGACGGCGAAGCTTGTCTCTTCGAGCATGGGGATTGCCTTCCTGCGCGCGCGTCGGCGGCGCCCTGGTGCCGACCGGTCTCCTTGTTGCGGAAAGCTTTAGGCCTCTGTTTCGCCGACTTCAACAAGCGGATTGGCGCGATCGCAACGACCGAGATCGCCCGGCTGCGCAACGCTGCGGGCGGTCTGACGAGCATGGCGTATTCGGCGCCCGCCCCCCATCGGAACGTCGAGGCGCCCGCCGTCGGTGAAAAACCGGTTTCAATTTGAGGGCACGGAGCGATAGAAGAGGCCCGGCGAACCAGCAAGGGTCGGCTACGTTTCCCTCGGGTGCCACGACCATCCGGTTTTGCCGAACGGACCCGGCGGAACGCCGAAACATCAATCGCATTCGGTCGACCGGGAGATCGACCGAGGCTTCGAAGACGAGGATCGGGAGGTCCCATGACAATCTTGAACAATCGCGCGAAAGCGCTCGCGGTCTCGAACGATCGCGCCACAGCGCTTGCGGCCGGTTTGAAGAGCGTCGCGGCGGCCGGTCTCGTGACCGCCGCCCTGTCGGTTTCTGCTGCATCCGCTCAGGCCGCCGACGCGATCACCATCGGCGCGACGCGCCTGGCTTCGCAGGCTGCGACCTTCATCGCGATGGACCGCGGCTACTTCAAGGACGAGGGGATCGACGCCAAGATCGCCTTCTTCCAGTCGGCGCAACCCATCGCCGTCGCCATCGCCTCGGGAGACGTCGATTTCGGCATGACCGCGATCACCGGCGGTCTCGTCAACCTAGCCGAAAAGGACGCGGTTCGCGTCATCGGCGGCGCACTGACCGAGGAGCCGGGCGTCGACGGCAACATTATCCTGGCGTCGAAGCAGGCCTATGATGCCGGGCTCACCTCGCCCGACAAGCTCGCCGGCCATTCCTTCGGGATCACCCAGCAGGGCTCTTCCTTCCACTACATGGCGGCCAAGATCGCGGAAGGGTCGGGCTTCGATCTGTCGACCATGCGGCTCGTGCCCCTGCAGAAGGTCGGCGCCGTCAGCGCGGCGCTCTCGTCCGGGCAGATCGACGCCTGGGCGATCCAGCCGAACGTCGCAAGGACGCTGGAGGCCAAGGACGCGGCGGTGGCGATCGGCAAGGTCTCCGACTACGCGCCGAACTACCAGGTGACGACCATCTTCACCTCGCTCGCCACCACCAAGGAGAAGCCGGACCTCGTCAAAAAGGTGCTGAAGGCCCTGTCCCATGGTGCAGCCGACTACAACGCCGCCCTGGTCGACAAGACCGCCGACGCCAAGGACGCCGACGCCGTGACCGCGATCGTCGCGAAGTACGCCTATCCCGACATGGACATCGCCAAGTCCGGTCCGGCTATATCCGAGGGCGCCATGCGGCTTTCCAAGGATGCGAGCCTCAATGTGAAGAGTGTTGCCGACCAGCTGGACTGGATGAAGTCGCAGAAACTGGTGCCCGCTTCGGCCTCGATCGACAAGCTCGTCGACGGCGCGTTCGTCGAGACGAAATAAGACCGGAGGCGTCCTGCCGCGCGGCGCCGACTGGACGCCGACCGGCCTTTCACCGGCCTTCGGCGCGGGCCGCAGCCTCCCCGCCCTCATCTCAAGGCCCCGCAATGCGCCTCGACATCGAACATCTCAGCCAGCGCTACGGCGCCGTCGACATCCTCACCGACATCGACCTTTCGGTGCGCGAGGGCGAGATCGTCTGCATCATCGGCCCATCGGGTTGCGGTAAGTCGACGCTGCTCCGCCTCGTCGGCGGGCTGGAAAAGCCGACGGCCGGGGCGGTTTACCAGGCAGGCGAGCCACCAGCTCATTCCCTGAACCCCCTCACCTACATCTTCCAGGACTTCGCGCTGCTGCCCTGGCGAACGGTCGAGGGCAACGTCGCGCTTCCGCTCGAGGATCGTGGCGTCGCGAGAGCCGAGCGCGCGCGCATCGTCGACGACGTCCTCGCCCGCACCAAGCTCACCGAATTCCGCCTAGCCTTTCCGCGACAGATCTCCGGCGGCATGAAGCAGCGCGTGGCGATCGCCCGCGCGCTGACGGTCAATCCGGCGATCCTCTTGATGGACGAGCCCCTGTCGGCGCTCGACAGCCAGACCCGAGAGCTGCTGATGGACGATCTCGTCGAGCTCTGGGCGCGCGAGCGCTTCGCGGCAATTTACGTGACACATAACCTTGCCGAGGCCGTCCGGCTCGGCCATCGCATCGTGGTCCTGTCGCGCCGGCCGGGACGCATCCGGGAGGTCGTTTCGATCGACATGCCGCTGGAAGAGCGACGGCGCGGTTCTGCGGCGCTCGACGAGATACAGGCGCGGCTCTGGGATATGATGCGCGACGAGGCGATGGCAGCCGACAGGGAGCGGATCGATGGTTGATCAGACGGTCGGGAGCTATGCGGGCGATTCATCCGGCAAAACAGCCCGAGCCGACAAGAGCGTGCGCCGCCCGGTGCCCTATCGCGGCGGCGGTTTCGCCACACGACCGATTCCCTTCGTCGGGCCGCTGGTCTTCGTCGTCGCGATCGCGATCTGGGAGGCCGGCTCGCGCAGCGGCATCATCAGCCCGATCGTCTTGCCCGCGCCATCCGAGGCCTTCGCGGCCTTCCTCGACCTCGCGCGTTCGGGCATGCTGTTCAAGCATCTCGAAGCCTCGCTCTACAGGCTGATCCTCGGCTGGTCGCTCGGCACGCTCCTCGGCGTCTCGGTAGGCCTGGCCATCGCACTGTTCTCGCTCGCCCGCGCCTCGGTCTCGCCGGTTGTCTCAGCGCTGTTCCCGATCCCGAAGATCGCGCTGCTGCCGCTCTTCGTCATCTGGTTCGGCATCGGCGAGGGTTCAAAGGTCGCGACGATCCTCTTCGGCGTGTTCTTCCCGACGGTGATCGCGACCTATGGCGGCGTCGACAATGTCGACCGCAACCTCGTGCGGATGGGCCAGTCCTTCGGCCTGTCCTGGTGGTCGATCCTGAGGAAGATCATCCTGCCCGGCGCGCTGCCGGCGATCTTCTCGGGCTTCCGCATCTCGATCTCGATCGGCATCATCCTGCTCGTCGCCGCCGAGATGATCGGCGCCGAGTACGGCATCGGCGCCTATATCCTGCTCGCCGGCAGCCTGATGGCAACCGACCAGCTCATCGCCGGCGTCGCCATCCTGTCGATCCTCGGCCTCAGCCTCGCCTGGCTGATCGGACGGGCCGAGCGGTATTTTTTGCGCTGGCGCTAATCTGCCTGGGCCGATGCTTGGCCTTCGATACGATGTTGCAAGCGTCCCACGATGCTGGCACCTTGCCGCCTCGCATGAACGGCAGGACTCGGGAGGAGACCTGCAGGATCGCCGTGCCGGACGCAGGGCGCAAACAACAGACACGTCTCGGGAGGACCATCATGACACTTCGCCGCTTTGCCGCGACCACCGCGCTCGCCGGTGCCATCGCTGCGCTTTCGCTCGGCCTTTCGCAGGCGCAGGCTGAAACCCTGCGCCTGTCGCACAATGTCGGTGATACGACGACCTGGCAGAAGGGCGCCGAGAAGTTCAACGAACTTCTGAAGGAAAAGGCCAACGGCGATCTGTCCGTTCGTATTTTCCCCAACGCGCAGTTGACGGGCGGCGACCAGATGAAGCAGGCCGAGATGGTCGGCCGTGGCGCGCTCGACTTCGTCGTCACTTCGGCGATCAACGTCACGCCGCTGGTGCCGGAGATGGCGGTGTTCTCGCTGCCCTATCTCTATCCGGACTACGCCGCCGTGGATGCCACGACCTCGGGCGAACCCGGCAAGAAGATGGACGCGATCCTTGCGGAAAAGGGAATCGTCGTCCTCGCCTGGGGCGAGAACGGTTTTCGCGAGGTCACCAACAACGTCCATCCGATCAAGACGCCCGCTGACCTCAAAGGCCTGAAGATGCGCGTCGCCGGGCCGATGTATATCGACGTGATGAACGCGCTCGGCGCCAACCCGCAGCAGATGCAGTGGTCCGAGACCTTCCCGGCCCTTCAGCAGGGTGTCGTCGACGGCCAAGAAAATCCGATCGGCGCCGTCATCATCCCGCAGCGTGTCTACGAGGTGCAGAAGTACCTCACCACCTGGCACTATTCCTACGACCCGATCTTTCTCGGCGTCAGCCAGAAGCTCTGGGATAAGTGGGACCAGGCCAAGAAGGACGAGGTAAAGGCCGCGGCCGAAGAGGCGATGGCCTATCAGATAAAGATCACCCGCGAGGACACCGACAAGGGTGTTGCCCTCCTGAAGGAAAAGGGCATGGAGATCCACGAATCGACGCCCGAGGAGATCGCCGAATTCAAGACGGCGACGCAGTCGGCCTTCGACACCTGGGCCAAGAAGGTCGGCCCGGACCTCGTGGCGCTGTTCGAGACTACGATCGACAGCGCCGACGGGGAAAGCACGGAAAAGAAGGCCGATGCGTCAAGCACGGCGACCACCGACACCGTCACCAAGTAACGGGCGCCCAAAAGTCACGGGCGCCACGCGCAAACGAACCTTACGGTGCGGCGGCGGCGCTTCGAGCGCTTGCCGCACCGAACCGGCCGTAAATCCGCGGCCGATCCCGCCGGACATACCATGCGCCTTTTCCTCGACGATTTCGAAAAGATCATCTGCGCGGTGATCTTTCTGGTGATGACCGCCATCGGCTTCGTCAACGTCGTCGTGCGCTATCTCACCAGCTATTCCTTCGCCGCCACCCAGGAAATCCTGATCAACGGCTTCCTGCTGCTGACGGTCTTCGGCGCGGCGATCGCCGCCCGGCGCGGCGAGCATCTGGCGGTCACCTTGTTCTCCGACATGCTTCCACAAGGCGCCCGACGCTTGGCGATCTGGCTCGCCACCGCGCTCTCGGTGCTGCTGCTCATCCTGTCGGCCTGGTTCTGCTATGGCCTCGTCGAGCACCAGCTTGCCAGCGGCGTCTCCTCGCCTGGGCTGGAAATTCCGGCCTGGTACTATTCCCTCGGCCTGCCGTTCGGCTTCGTCCTAATCGCCATCCGCCTCGTCCAGTCGACCATCGAGGGCCAGCGGCAATCACTCGGCACAGGCACGATCCCCGATGTCTGACCTCGTCGCGGCGATACCGCTCGATCCGGGCACGCAGATGGTGATCGTCTTCTTCCTTCTGATTTTGCTGCGCGTTCCCGTCGCCTTCGCGCTCGGCCTGTCCGCGCTCTACGCCATGTGGGTGATCGGCTTCGGCCTGGATCTCGTCGGCGATCTGTTGTCCAGCGGGATCTCGAAATTCTCGCTTCTGGCCATCCCTTTCTTCATCCTCGCCGGCGCGCTGATGGGCACGGTCGGCATCGCGGAACGGATGATACGCTTCTTCCGCGTCCTCGTCGGTTCGCTGCCCGGCGGAATGGGCATCGTCGGCACGGTCGTCTGCCTGTTCTGGGGCGCGGTCTCGGGCTCCGGCCCCGCCTCGGTCGCAGCGATCGGCCCGCTGATCATCAAGGGCATGGAGGAGGACGGCTATCCGCGCGCCTTCTCGGCGGCGCTGGTCTGCACAGGCGCCGCGCTGTCGATCGTCATCCCGCCGTCGATCGGTCTCGTCGTCTACGGCGTCATCGCCGAGACCTCGATCTCGCAGCTCTTCATCGCGGCGATCGTGCCGGGCCTGGTGATGGGATGCCTGATGCTGCTCACCCTGCCCTTCGCCAACCGCTCGCGCCGCAAGCGCATTGGCGAAGGCGCCAATGCCGCCGGACTTTCGCGGCGAGGCGGCGGTCTGGCTGCGCTAGGCCCGCAGCCCTGGGGCGACCGGCCGTATCTTGGCCGCCTCGGCCTTGCGTTTCTCGACGCCTTCTGGGGCCTGATGACGCCGGTCGTCATTCTCGGCGGCATCTATTCCGGCATCTTCACGCCGACGGAAGCCGCGATCGTCGCCACCGTCTATGCGCTTTTCGTCGGTCTCTTCATCTACCGCACGCTGACCATCGCCACCCTCTACCGCTCGCTGGTCGACGCCAGCGCGTCCTCTGCCGTGGTCATGCTCGTCGTCGCCTTCGCCTCGCTGTTCGGCTGGGTGGTGACGGTCGACGATCTGGTCGGCAAGTATTCCTCGGCGCTGCTCGCCCTCAGCTCCAACCAATGGGTGATTCTCGCGGTCATCATGCTCGTGGTCCTGATCGCCGGCATGTTCATGGATGCGGTGACGATCATGTTCATCACCCTGCCGATTTTCCTGCCGGTGGTGCGCGAGCTCGGCTGGGACCCGGTCTGGTTCGGCGTCGCGCTGATGGTCAATCTCGCCATCGGCCTGTTCACACCGCCGGTCGGCATCAATCTTTTCGTCGCAGCGAACATCACCAAGATGTCGCTGGAAAAGATCGCCGTCGGCGCGATCCCCTTCCTTTTGACGAGCCTTGTCGGCCTCGCTTTGATCTCGGCCTTCCCGCAGCTTTCGAAGGTGCTATTGGCCTATATGGGCTGAAGGCGGAGGACGCGCTGCCCGAAACGACGAAAGGGCCGACCGTGGTCGACCCTTTCGATCTCGCTCAGGCTGGCCAACTTGGCCAACCGGTCCTGCGCCTCAGGCGGCCTGGGATTGGGGAGCCTGATCGGCCTCTTCCATGGCGCGCATATAGACGTCGAGCAAGGTCTCGTGCTCGTCGCGCTCTTCCTTGTCGAGCTTGCGAAGCTTGATGATCTCCTTGATGATCTTGACGTCGAAGCCCTCGCCCTTGGCCTCGGCGAAGACCTCCTTCTTGCCCTCGTTCAACTCGGCGATCTCCGCCTCGATGTGCTCGACGCGCTCGACGAAGGCGCGGATCTGGCTGCCGGGAATACCACTCAAGTCGCTCATGATTGCTCCTTTATGAACTCAAGGCCGCACTATTGAAGCGTCGTGATTTCCAGATCGTTAAGGCTGTGGGCCGGCGCGCAATTTCCACAGTAGACCGGGCCCCGCACGCTCACGCGGTTGCAGCCGTCTCCGGCACCGGCCGGGCGAAGGGCGAGCGCGGCAGCGCCCTGAGCAGCCGGTGCAACGTCTCCACCGTCGAGGCGTCGGCTACTCCGTCGATCTTCTGGCGGCGAAAATGCATCTGGAAGGCTCGCGTCGCCTGGTGGGTCGCCTCGTCGAACTCGCCGTTCTGCGGCACGCCGTAGCCATAGGCGGCGAGCATCGCCTGGAAGGCGGCGACCGGCTCGCCCCCGTCGCCGCGACCGAAGAAGCGACCGCCCCTGAGCGGTGCCGGCGGCACGATATGGCCGATGCCGGCTCGAGCGAGCCGGTCCCAGGGGAATTTCTCGCCTGGATCGACCTTGCGGCCCGGTGCGATGTCGGAATGGGCAAGGACGAACTCGGCGGGAATGGCATGCCGCGTCGAGATGTCGTGGCAAAGGCCGATCACGGCCTCGATCTGCACGTCTGGAAAGTCCGGATAACCGCCGTCATGGCCCGGATTGACGATCTCGATACCGATCGAACGCGAGTTGACATCACTGCTGCCCCGCCAACTGCCGGCGCCGGCGTGCCAGGCACGCCGGTCCTCGGCGACCATCTGGACGATGCGCCCGTCCTCGTGGACGAGATAGTGACAGGACACCTCGCTGACCGGATCGCACAACCAGCGCCGCGCAACCTCGCCGCCGCCCATGCCGGTGTAATGCAGGATCAGCATGTCAGGGATCAGTCCGTCCCGCCGCTCCGTGTGGTTCGGCGAGGGCGAACATTCGCAGACGAGCGTCGTATCGGATCCCATGTTGTGCATCGTGTCGGAGCTCACGCGGCGCTCTTGCCGGAAATCTGGGAGTAGGCGTTGTTGATCGCCTTCATGCGTTCGTTGGCGATGAACATGAACTCGTCGGGCACGCCGCGGGCGGCCAGGCGATCGGGATGGTTTTCGCGCACCAGGGTCAGATAGCGTGCCCGCGTCTCGGCCGGGGGGGTGTCGGAGTCCAGGCCGAGCACGGCATAAGGATTGTTCGGCCCGAGGATGTGACGGTTGCGGATGCGGGTGAACTGCGCCTTCGACAGGCCGAAGATTTCGGCGATATTTCCGAGGAAGGCCAGCTCGCGCTCGTGCACGATGCCGTCGGCCTTGGCGATGTGGAACAGCCCGTCGAGCACGTCCGACAGAAGCTGGCACTCACCGTTTGGGTCGGTGCAGAGCCCGGTCAGCCGCGTCGCATAGACCTCGTAGCCGGCGATATCCTGCTTGGCGATGTCGTAGAGGCGGAAAACGTTGCGCATCTCGCCGGGCGGGATCTCCAGAATCTGCTGGAAGGCCGCGACCTCCTGCTGCGAAACGATGCCGTCGGCCTTCGCCATCTTGGCCGAGAGCGCAATGATGGCCACGCCGAAAGCGACGCTGCGGCGCGTCTCGACATCGCCGCCGAACAGCGAGCGGATCGATTCCATCAAAGCGTCCAGCGTCGCTCGGCCACCGGCCGGGATCGCCTGGAGAAGCGTGTTGAGGCTGGTCAGAATATGCATCGCTTGAAGCTCGCCCCGATTCGACGGTGGTGGACTATCGGCGAACATCGAGTGCGTTGCAAACAACCCTTCGATGGCGGCGGTTCCGGAGACCTGTCCGGCTGACTGTTCGGGCGGCCAACAATGTCGTTGCCCCGAAAAAGTCGGGTATTTCAAAGCCGCCGCGAAAACGCGGCGGCCAAGTCTGCGTGAGGACAGATGTCGGTGCGAAGGCCGCACACCCGTGGTCTCCTCGGAGGATCAGTTCGTGGTTGTACCACTGCCGCTGGCGGAAGAACCGTCGGCGGCCGGCGCCGTCTCGGTCGCGGTGGGGGTCTCGGTCGCGTCCTTGTTGTCGTCGCTCTCTGAGCAGGCCGTGAAGATGAACAGCGACCCGGCAGCGGCGGCGGTCAATAGCGCCTTGAGGAGAATACCTTTCCGGTTCAAGTCCCTGGTCTCTGCCGCAGAACACGCCTCATTGCCTTTCGTTCATGCAACTGCATCACGCTTGATGACGAAACTGCAATCTTGGGGCTGAAAGCGCTCGATTGTGGGACGCTCAATGCTTAATCGCGTGTTAACCGTGACGTGATTGGATAAGCCGGATCGGTCGACGCAAAGTGGCGCCGCTGCCGCATTCGGCAGAAAAACGAACGACGCGCGGCGGCCGCGGCTCGACCGACATGAAATCGCACGATTGCGCCGCGACCGCTCTCGAAGTCGAAGGCGGTTCGCGTATACGCCTTTGTGCGCCACCGCATTTTCCGGGGTTCGACCGAGACCATGAGCCTAAGCCTCCCATCCAGACCAGCCACCACGGTCGCCGGCTCGCAGATGCGCCGTATCACGCGCAGTTGGTTGGCCCTCGGCCTCGTCGCCGTTCTCGGCATCACCGGTTGCCGCTCGACCACCCTGAGTACCGAGGCACTGGGCCTTTCGACCTTCTCGTCGTCGGTGGCCAGCGGCTATCCGGTCCACGGCATCGACGTGTCGAAATACCAGGGCAATATCGACTGGGATGCCGTTCGAGACGGCGGTGTCGCCTTCGCCTATCTGAAGGCCACCGAAGGCGGCGACCGGGTCGACGGCATGTTCCTCGCCAACTGGAAGGCAGCCGGAGCCGCGGGCGTGCCGCGCGGCGCCTATCATTTCTGGTACCATTGTCGGCCGGGCGCCGAGCAGGCCAAATGGTTCATCCAGACCGTGCCGAAAGACCGCTACGCCCTGCCGCCGGTGATTGACGTCGAGTGGACGCCGTTCTCGCCGACCTGCACCAAGCGTCCGCCGCGCGAGGACCTGGTCCGCGAGGTCAAGGCGATGTCGGACGCGCTCGAGGCCTATTACGGCAAGAAGCCGATCCTCTACATCCCGATCGACGTCCATCGCGACCGCATGGTCGGGGCGATGAACGACCACCAGTTCTGGGTCCGGGCGGTTAAGGACCATCCCGAAAAGGTCTATGAAAGACGGCCTTTCCGCTTCTGGCAATACACCGCGACGGGCTCCGTTCCCGGCGTCAGGGGTGAGGTCGACCGCAATGTCTTTGCGGGCTCGCGCGAGGACTGGACGAAGTGGCTGAAAGGCCATATCGGCTGAGTTCGATTCATTGGCAGACGCGACGCCATGATGGCGCCGCCAGGCAGCGCTCCGAAGGCGTTGCGAAACGAGGATGAACCTCATGCATTCTTCACGACCGGCGCGACGTGCCACGCGTTTTATTGGCGTAAATTTCGGCATAAATTTTGCTCGTGCCTTGGCGCCCGTTCTGACTCTGGCTCTACTGGCATCGGCGGCTCACGTTCAAGCGCAGGATACGGCGCCCGCCCCGGCGGCCGGCGCATCCGAAACGCAGCCGATCGAGACCCCGGCCGAGACCCCGATCGAAAAGGCGGCGAAGGCGGCCTGCGGCGGCGACTTCCAGACCTTCCTTGAGGGCATACGCCAGGAGGCCGGGGCCAAGGGCCTGTCGCAGGCGGCCGTCGATGCCGCCGTCGCCGACATGCGGATCGATCCCAAGGTGCTGGCTGCCGACAATGCCCAAGGCGTCTTCGCCCAGACCTGGCAGCAATTTGCCACCCGCATGGTCAACAACTACCGGCTGGTGCAGGGCAAGGCGAACCTGAAGAAATACGCCGACACCTTCGCCAGGGTTGAGGCCGAAACGGGCGTTCCGGGCCCGGTGATCGCCAGCTTCTGGGGGCTGGAGACAGACTACGGCGCCGTGCTCGGCGGTTTCGACACGCTGGCGGCGCTATCGACGCTGGCCCACGACTGCCGGCGTCCGGCCCTTTTCCGCCCGCATCTCCTGGCGGCGATCGAGATCGTCGACAAGGGCTATTTGACGCCGCAGGAGATGAAGGGCGCCTGGGCCGGCGAGATCGGCCAGACTCAGCTTCTGCCGGAAGAGTACATCGCCTTCGGCACCGATGGCGACGACAACGGCTCCGTGGATCTGCGCAACGACACGCCTGACGTCCTCGTCACCACGGGCAAGTACATCAAATCGCTCGGCTGGAAGGGCGGCGAGCCCTGGCTCGAAGACGTGACGGTGCCGTCGAGCTTTCCCTGGGACCGCGCCGCGCTCGTCAACAAAGAGCCGCGCTCGGCCTTCGCCGAACTCGGCGTCACAAAGGCCGACGGGTCGCCCCTGACAAGCGATCAACTGCCCGCCTCGCTGCTTTTGCCGATGGGCCGTGGCGGCCCGGCCTTTCTCGCCTACCCGAATTTCGACGTCTATCTCAGCTGGAACAAGTCGCTGGTCTATTCGCTGACGGCGGCCTATTTCGCCACCCGCCTCGACGGCGCGCCGCAGGTCGACATGGGCACCCCCACCCCCGGTCTCGACGTCGACCAAACCAAGGCGCTGCAGGAGCGGCTGGTCGCCAAGGGCTACGATGTCGGCGGCATCGACGGGATCGTCGGCGAGAACACCCGCAACGCGGTGCGCCAGGAGCAGAAGCGCCTCGGCCTGCCGGCCGACGGCTGGCCGACGGCTGATCTGCTTTCGGCGATGTAAGCGCTTGGCAATCGAACAGGCTGCCGATCGCTCAACACCCCGAGAACCGGTCGATAAAACCTGGCCAATCCTCGAAGACTGACCACAAACGTGCGGTAAGCGCCGCGCCATGCGCTGTCGCGCCGGGTTTGACCTGCGTTGCCCAATCGGTCGGGTTTATCCGATCGCCTCTCAGTTGGTGAGAAGGCTTGCAAACCGCGCCGGATCGACATTGCCGCCCGACAGGATGATGCCGACCCGCTTGCCGGCGAGATCGACACAGCCTTCGAAAGCAGCAGCAGCAGCGAGGCATCCTGTCGGCTCGACGACGAGCTTCATCCGTTCGGCGAAGAAGCGCATGGCCGAGACCAGCGCCGCGTCGGATACGGTGACGACCCCGGCGGTGAGATCGCGGATGAGCGGAAAGGTCAGACGGCCGAGATGCGTCGTCTGGGCGCCGTCCGCGATGGTCTTGGGAACCGCGATCGTCACGATCTCGCCCTTCTCCAGCGAGCGGCGCCCATCGTCGCCGGCTTCCGGCTCGACACCATAGACCTTGCAGCCGGGTGAGAGGGCATCGGCCGAAAGGGCCGATCCGGCCGTCAGTCCGCCGCCACCGAGGCAGACGAGGAGAACGTCGAGCGGACCGACCGCCTCGATCAGCTCCTTGGCGGCTGTGCCCTGCCCGGCGATCACGTCGCGGTGGTCGTAGGGAGGGATCAGAGTCAGGCCGCGCTCACCGGCCAGCTTTGCCGCCAATTCCTCGCGGTCTTCGTTGTAGCGGTCGAAGGTGATGACCTCGGCGCCGTAACCGCGGGTCGCGGCAAGCTTCATCACCGGGGAATCCTGCGGCATCAGGATCGTCGTTGCAACGCCCTGCAGGCGTCCCGCAAGCGCCATTGCCTGGGCGTGGTTGCCGGACGAAAAGGCGACGACCCCGCGCGCGCGCTCGGCCGTGCTCAGCGCCGCGATCGCGTTGCAGGCGCCGCGAAACTTGAAGGCGCCCGAGCGCTGCAGGTTTTCCGGCTTGAAGAAAAGGGTCGCACCGGTCGCCGCATCTGCGGTTCGTGAGGTCAGCATCGGCGTGCGATGGGCGATCCCTTCGATCCGCGCGGCGGCGGCTTCGACATCGGCGTAGGTCGGAGGCGTCGTCGAAGCGGGCAACCGCGACGCGGTGGGTGCTGTAGCGGACGATGGGGTCACGAGGGTCTCCCTGCATTGGCATCTGACGACACGGCATGCGACGTTGCCGCCCGTTTCGCAAGCGTCGTGCTCGCAAGGCGGAAAACCCGTCGATGGTTCAAAATGCCGTTATTCGGCAAGGGCGAACCGGCGACCATGGCGCCATTGCTAAGTCTGCCCTATGATCAAGTCGCCAGGCTTCGACGTTTCCGTGTCCGGGCCGATTGTCGATCCGGACCATTGCGATGCCGTTTCACCGCCGCAAACGGCCAAGCCCAGCGTTTTTCCGAAGCACTCCTGAAACGGTTCGGACCGCCCTAGCGGACGGCCCGGACCCATTCGCGTGCACCGCGGTGGAGCTGAACGTGGTCATCGAGAAGCGCCTGTGACCGAGACCCGAGCGCAAGGAAACGCCAGCTCGAACGACACCGCCTTCGGCGGGTGGCCTGGCTCGGCACAATGGGCGGCGCTTCTGGCCGCCTCGGCGTTTTTCGGCGCCGGTCTCGAACTCGCGGGGCTTCCGGCAGCGCTGTTGCTCGGGCCGATGATCGCGGCGGTGATCGTTGCCGTTCTGGGCGCGACGATCACCGTGCCGAAGCTCCCCTATTGCGCCGCGCAAGGGACGATCGCCTGTCTGGTCGCCGCCTCGATCACGCCGTCGATCCTGTCGACCTTCCTGTCCGATTGGCCGATCTACATCGCAGTCGTCTTCTCGGTGCTTGGCGCGTCGAGCGCGCTGGGCTACCTGATGAGCCGCTGGCACATCCTGCCGGGAACCACCGCCGTTTGGGGCTCCTCACCGGGGGCGGCCACTGCGATGATGCTGATGGCCGAGGCGTTCGGCGCCGATGCGCGGCTCGTCGCGTTCATGCAGTATCTGCGGGTGATCTTCGTCGCCGTCGCCGCCTCGCTGATGGCGCGTTTCTGGATCGACGGCGATACGGCGAGCGTCGCCAGCCAGATCGTCTGGTTCCCGACGATCGTCTGGCCGGATTTTGCAACCACCGTCGCCTTCAGCCTGCTTGCGGTCGTAGTGGGCCACTTCACCAACATTCCGGCCGGAGCGCTGCTGGTGCCGATGGCGCTCGGCGTCGTTCTCAACCTGACCGGTCTGGTTCACTTCCAACTGCCAGAATGGTTCCTGGTCGCGGGCTATGCCGTCCTCGGCTGGAAGATCGGCCTTGGCTTCACGCGAGAGGTGCTCGGCCACGCGCTGCATGCGCTGCCCAAGATCGTCGGTTCGATCCTCGTGCTCCTGACCTTCTGCGGCGGCCTCGCCGCGCTCCTGGTCTACACGCTCGGCGTCGACCCGGTGACGGCGTATCTCGCGACCAGCCCCGGCGGCATGGATTCGATCGCCATCATCGCCGCCTCGACGCAGGTCGACCTGCCCTTCGTCATGGCGTTGCAGACGGTGCGCTTCGTCATCGTGCTTATCGTCGGCCCGCCGATCGCCCGCTTCATCGCCAACCGGACGCGTTGACCGGCCTGCCGGCGCACAGGCGTTTGCGATCACTCGCCGACCGGATGCGCCGTCCCCTTGGCCTCGACGGCGGACGTCGCCGCCGCGTCGAATCCTCGCAGCGCGGCGATCCTGCGTGCCCGCCGGCGCCGCACGGCGCGCCGCAGCGCCCGGCCGCGCACGCGAACCCACATGCCCATGTCCTCAACGCTTTCAACCTGGTCCTCGTAGAGCTCGGCGAGCGCATGGCGGAACTCGGCGTAGCCGAAGCGCGCCTCGCCCTCCAGATGCCGGATCACCACCATCCAGGCCGGTGAAATCAGGAGCGAGATGGCCGTTACCGCAAGCGCCAACCGGTAGACGTCTCCGCCGATCGCGCCCGAAGCGAAGGCCGCCGCCGCCAGGACGAAGGAGAACTCGCCAATCTGCGCCATGGACAGCCCCGCCTCCACTGCGGTGCGATGCGGCAGGCCGGCAAACCGGATGAGCGCGACGTTGAATATGGTCTTGGCGATGATCACGAAGACCGACGCGATCAGCACGAGCTGCCAGTTCGCGAAGATGTAGTTGAGGTCGATCAACAGACCGATCGACAGGAAGAACACGACAAGCAGGATCGCCTGGATCGGCTCGACCACATGGATCACCGGGGAGCGCAGCGTCGAGGCGCCGACGACGAGGCCGGCGATGAAGGCGCCATAGGCCGGCGACAGGCCGATAAGGCCCGAAACCGCCGCCGCCGCGAAGCAGAAGGCGAGCGAACCGAGGGCCAGGATCTCGACGTTCTTCTCGACCGCAGGCCCGAAAGCCGGCTTGAGCTTCGGCCGGTTGCCGAGAAACCACAGGAGCCCCGCAAGGATCGCGACGGCGATGGCGATCTTGATGCCGACCGCGGTCCAGCTGACGGCCTCGCTGCCGCCGAGCGACGTCGCCACGATCAGCATCGGCACGACGGCCAGATCCTGGGCGATCAGCACGGCGACGGCGATCCGGCCGGGTTCGTGGCGCAGCTCGCCGATGTCCTCCAGCATCTTCATGGCGACGACGGTGGAGGAGAGCGCGATGATGAAGCCGAGGATGATCGCCTCGGCGAGAGTCGCATCGGAGATCGCCATCAGGCCGAAGGAGATCGCCATCGCCGTCGCGAGCTGGCCCCCGGCGATCTTGATCGCGGGCTTGAGCGAGGCGACGAAGGCCTTGAGCGACAATTCCATGCCGATGAAGAACAGGAGCATCAGCACGCCCATCTCGGCAAGCATGGTGACGTTCTCGTTCGACGTCGCGATGACGCCGAGGCCGGACGGACCGAGCAGCACGCCGGCCAGGATGAAGCCGACGAGCGGCGGCTGGCGCAGGCGCATCAGCCCGAGGCCGACGGTCACCGCGACGACGATGACGAAGGCGATGGCGATGAGGCCGGTTTCGGAGCCATGCGCGGTGTCGCCGCCCGCGCCTTGACCCTGACCTGCTCCGTGGTCGGCCTGAAGCGTTCCTGCCTTGGCGGAGACCGGCGTGTTGCCCGGCAGGTTCGGCGCGACCTCGCCGCCCTTGCCCTCGGAGCCGGCCGCTGCGCGCGGCGCAATCGGCGCGTCGCCGGTCGGCTTCAGCGAAATCGGCGGTTCATCGGAGGTCTTGAGCTTGATCGGTGTGTCGCCGGGCTTTTGACGGTCCGGGGCAGCGAGAGCCTGCGCGCCGCCGGGTGCCGGCGCAGCACTGAGCTGCGAGAGCCGCGTCGGCGAAATCAGCTCGCCCACGTCCTTCGCTACGCCCTGCCCCGCGTTCGCCAACTCCAAAGCTTCGAGCCCCGTCTTCGCCAATCCCGTCTCCTCTGCCGAACGGCCGAATCATAGCCGACCCCAGAAGAGTGTGCGACCTTGGCCTGCGTGTGTCGTCACGCGTGAGCCGGCGAAGAAAATCCGCGGTCTCGGTCGATGATCGAACGTCGATCGGCCTTGCCGCGACAGCAGTGCGACCCGTGGCATTGAAGCGTTTTCCCGTCAGGCCGCATCTTCGTCCGAAGCCGATCCATTCCACGCAAAACCCGTTCGCAGTCGTCGAGGGCGCGCCGGCCTTTTGGCTTGATTGCCCCCTTACAGCCGGACCGCGTCGATCCCATATGCTGTCGTCGAGACCAATCAGGCGTGGCGTAGCCGGAACGGCGACGCGAGCGACCGCCCGCAACGCTTCAGGATCGCCGGGCCGCCGACAGTCCCACGGGAGACCTCCATGCCTAATCCGAATCCCGCCGAGATCGCCGATCGCCAGCGTCGGCTGAAGCGCGTCGCCAAAGTCGCGCGATTGATGGACACCGCGATCCGCATTCCGGGCACCGGCATCAGCTTCGGCGGTGATGCGATCGCCGGCCTCGTGCCGGGCATCGGCGATGCCGCCGGCAGCCTGATCTCGCTCTACATCGTCAACGAAGCGCGTCGCCTCGGCATGCCAAAGCACAAGCTGGCCAAGATGCTCGGCAATATCGGCGTCGACTTCGCGGTCGGCTCGGTGCCGCTTCTCGGCGACGTGTTCGACGTCATGTTCAAGGCCAACCGGCGTAATCTCGACGTGATCCTTGCGCATTTCGGCGAGGAGGGTTTTGCCCATGTCGACGACGTCGATCCCGGCATGATGAAGGACATCACCCCGCGCCGCCGTAGCGCCTGAGGCCAGCGGTTCCTTCTCCAGCGGGGATGCATCGCTCCCGGCCGATCCGCCGCGTCGTTGCGCGGTCACACGGTCGTGCCATGGTGCTTCGATGCCCGGGGCGGCGGGATGAGGGCGGCGGGAGTTGAGGGCGGTGGGAGGTGAGCGCTTGGTCGACGAGGTGGCGACGGGGGGAAAGAGACGAAAACTCCGGCTCGCCGGGCGAGGTTCTTGCCGTCTTTGCCAAGCTGGGCGTCACCGCCTTCGGCGGGCCGATCGCGCATCTGGGCTATTTTCGCGACGAGTTCGTCACCCGCCGCCGCTGGCTGAGCGAGGCGGCCTTCGCCGATCTGGTGGCGCTCTGCCAGTTTCTACCCGGCCCCGCCTCCAGCCAGGTCGGCTTCGCGATCGGCCTGATGCGGGCCGGATGGCGTGGAGCGCTTGCGGCCTTCGCCGCCTTTACCCTCCCTTCAGCCTTGGCGCTTATCGCCTTCGCCTTCCTGGCCGGCAATGTCGAGACCGGATTCGGCGCGAACCTCGTTCACGGCCTGAAGATCGCTGCTGTCGCCGTGGTCGCCCAGGCGGTGTTCGGCATGGCGAAGACGCTGACGCCGGATCGCAGCCGGGCAACGATCGCGGTCACGGCAATGGCCATCGTGGCGTTCGCGCCCGTCGCGATCGGCCAGATCGCTGCCATCGCGCTCGGCGCGGTCGCGGGGCTCGCCGTCTGCCGCAAGGAGCAGGACGGACCGGCCATGGCGCCGATCGGGGTTGACCGCCGCATCGCCCTCGCTTGCCTCGCGGTGTTCGTATTGCTTCTCGGCGCTGCGCTGCTCTCCGATCATACGGGCCCGCTCGGCTTTCTTGCGGGGGTTTATCAATCGGGTGCGCTGGTGTTCGGTGGCGGCCATGTCGTGCTGCCCCTCCTCGAAGCGCAGACCGTCGCTCCGGGATATGTCGGCGAGAGCGCCTTCCTTGCAGGGTATGGCGCGACCCAGGCCATGCCTGGACCGCTCTTTACATTTGGCGCCTATCTCGGCGCGATCTATAGCGGCGGCGTCATGGCATCCCTTGCCCTCGCCGCGATCTTCCTGCCCGGCTTCCTGCTGCTCGTCGGCGTCCTGCCCCATTGGTCGGCGCTGTCGCGACGCCCGTCGGCCAGAGCCGCGCTCGCAGGCACGAACGCCGCCGTGGTCGGCCTTCTCGGTGCGGCGCTCTACGATCCGGTGTTCATGTCCGCGATCAAGGACGGCGGCGATTTTGCCCTTGCGGCCTTCGGCTTCGTGCTGCTCGTCCTGTGGCGTGCCCCACCCTGGAGCGTCGTCGGACTGCTTGCGATCGGTGGTGTCCTGGTTGCCTGAACGATCGTCGCTTTGGCTCCGCCTGATTGCGATCCACCGACGATTCTGCCCGGATCGTTCGGTCCCTCGACGGTTCCGGCAGTCGGCATCGGGATACTACTTGGATTGCAGCGCTTCGATGATCTGATCGACAGATGCTGACTCGCCGATCCGCGGAAAGATCTTCGTCACGCTGTTGTCGTGAACGTCGGCATCCATGTCGGTCATGGCGTCTATGGCGAGGGTAACGTTGAAACCGGCCTCGTAAGCTTGCCGGGCCGTCATCTCGACGCCCGTACCGGTCGCAATGCCGGCAATCACAACCTGCGTCACGCCATTGGCCTGGAGCCACTCCAGCAATTTCGTCCCGGTAAACGCCCCTGGTGACCTTTTGGTGATACGGCGGTCGGACGCCTCGACCCCCAGTTCGGCGACGATTTCGGCCCAGCCCGCTTGCTGAACGCCACTGACCACATCTTGCTCTCGTCGCCCTGGCGCCGCGCCTTCATTGTTGACGATCACGACCGGCAGTTCATGTGTCCGAAAGGCGGAGGCCAGCACGGCGGCGCGCGCGACGACGGCGTGAAAGGGATGCGCCAGAGACAGGGACGAGAAGCCGCGTTGTAGATCGACGACGATCAGCGCTGTCTTTGGGTCGAGGGACGAGAGAGTCATGATCGCAGGGTCCGGTTGGTAACGGCAGTTCCATACACGGAAGTGAGGAAGTCGTGAGCCAATTCCAATGCCGCGTCGTTTAAAACGCAATGACATGTTTTATTTTGGAGTGGCTTCCAATCCGTCGTCAGCGCGGATCCATGATGGAGCGCAACATGATCTCCGTGGCCATATCCTCAGATCGGCTCCGTTCGCGCAACCATTCGACGATGACACCGGCCGCCTTTTTGGTGGTCGCCGCCTCATCGAACCGCTCGGTCGAGACCGGTGAAATGGTATCCGCCTGCGACGCGATCGCCATGAGTACGTCTCTCTCGACATACGGGCGCAAGGCGCACCGTGGCTGAACCATACTGACGCGGCAACGCCGACCGTGGCAAGGCCGACACTGTCCCGCAAAAGATACCGAAGGTTTCGGCCGAAACGTCTTGCAGGTCTGGTCCTTGCTCCGAGCCTCGCTCAGGGCGTCATCGTAATGAGTTCGAATTCATCCGTTCATAACGCTGCCATTTTTAGCTACAGGTGTTTTTAGATCCGCATCGTTTGGAAACGAAGAACCCATGGCCAGAGAATCCGACAGGCAAAGCAAGCGTTACGACAAGCCGTGGCCGCGCTTCATGGACTATGTGTTCGATACCAACATGATATCCGGCACTCTGCGCATGATCGGATCGATCCTCGTTTTCACCCTCGTTTTCGGCCTACTGTTCTAGTGGCTCAATTGACGGCCTAGGATATCTGCCTTCGGAGCTTCAAATGGTGGTATCTGAACCGGGATCATCATTCTCTGTTCCAGATTCGATCGACCGTTCGCTCCTCAATCCGCCATCGTCTCAAGGCTCGCATAGCCTTCCGCCGCACCGCCTTCGTCGAAGGGGGTCGTCACTTCGACGAAGGTGTCGGGGTAGAAGCCGTTGAAGCGGGTGCGCAGCGACAGGGAATAGGCGCCGATGTGGCCGATTTCGATCCAGTCGCCGGTGTCGACGGTTTCCGGCAACCAGAACGGACGCGACAGGATGTCGACCGAATCGCAGGTCGCACCGCAGACCTTGAAGGCCTCGGTCTTCTTGGGGTCGCCGTTGCGATTGGTGCGGGCCGGATCGGGGATGAAGCGCGCCGGAAGGGTGATCTTGCCGGTCCATGAATCCGACAGCGACGACCAGATGCCGTCATTGATGTAGAGACGCTTGCCCTTTTTCAGGAGCACGCGGACGATCAGCGAGAAGGCCCGTGCGACGATGACCCGGCCGGGCTCGGCGACGAGTGGCAGATCGTCGAATTCCCAGGCGGCGAGATCACCTTTGAGCCGCTCCATGATCTCGGCAGTGCCCGGCATCTCGCGCTTCTTGCGACGCGGATCGTGGCCGTATTCGGCCGGAAAGCCGCCGCCGACGTCGAGGCCGGCCAGCGGCACGTCGGCGCGGTTGCGCACCCAATCGGCCGAGGCGAGTGCCCGCTCGTAGGTCTCCGGGTCCTCGATCTGCGAGCCGACATGGAAGCAGATGCCGACCTTGAAGCCGATGCGGTGGCAGCGCTGCAAGAGCTCGACCGCATGGGCAGGCGCGGCGCCGAACTTCTTCGACAATTCGTAGGCCGCGTGGCCCTTCGTCTGGATGCGCACGAAGACGGTGATCGTACCCGGATCGAGATCGAGGGCGCGCACGATGCGCAGCACCTTCGCCACCTCGTCCTCATGGTCGAGCGAGAGGACGCGGATGCCGTACGTCTCGAGCGCCAGGCGAATGTCGGACTGGGCCTTGACCGGATGCATGTAGAGCATCTCGGCATCGGCCGAGACCTCGCGCACGGCGGCGAATTCGCCCGGCGATGCGACGTCGAAGATCCTGATTCCGGCAGCGGCCAGCGTCTTCAGCACCATCGGCTCGCCATTGGTCTTGACCGCATAGGCGGTGTCGCCGGGAAAGGCCGCCATGAAGGCCTGGGCATCGGCGGTCAGAACGGCCGGGCGAAAGCAGTAGACCGGCACGTCGGGGCGAAGCGACAGGGCGACCTCCTTGGCCGTCGAAAATTGCTGCAAGGCGCGCCCCTTCGTTGACATGCGTTCCATCGTATGGGCATCGGGTGACCGCAGGCCATGTCCGGCGGGTCGATCCGATGCTTGGGGGCCCGAAACGCCGTCGTTTCGCGGCAGCGGCAAGCCCCGATCCCGTCCTCATAGCCGATTCGCGCGACATTGAGATGCCGGCCGACCACGCCGGGCGGCAAAGTCCGCCGCGAAGGGAAATTCGGTCACCGGGAAACCGGCGATTGACGGACCCTCGCGACCGTCACAACTCCGACTATGACTTGCCGGCAAGTGGCGTGGACCGCTAGAGAAGCAAGCCCATCCAAGCCGTTGCCGATCGCGCTGCATTCGCCCGGCGCACTTCGTCGCCGTCGACAGGGCGCTCGGACGATCGGCTCCGGCGCGCTGGTTTTCTTCAGGGCGCCATATATCAGCCGTCCGCAACGGTCGGCTCCCAAGCGTTCGATGTCAGATTCGTTTCTTGAAAGTTCCGTCCCATGGCCAATGCCCTCCCCGATCGTCCGCTGAGCGTCAGGCGCATCCTTTCCGCGATAGATGCCGGCGAGACGACACCGGGCCACGTCATCGCCGAGGCCCAGGAACGGATCGACGCGGTCGACGGCGAGGTCAAGGCCTTCGTCGCGCGGGCCCCCGCCGAGACGATTGCGGCGGCAGCCGAGGCAACGGGGCCGCTGACCGGCGTGCCCTTCGGGGCCAAGGACATTTTCGATACGTTCGACATGACGACCGAGCACGGCTCGCCGATCTATCGCGGCCATGGGCCGGTGGCCGACGCGTCGCTCGTCGCCATGGCCCGCGCCAAGGGCTCGACGGTCATCGGCAAGACCTCGACGACGCAGTTCGCCTCCCTCGACCCGACGCCGACGCGCAATCCGCACGATCTGGATCACACGCCGGGCGGCTCGTCCTCCGGTTCTGCGGCAGCGGTCGCGGCCGGCATGCTGGCGGCCGCCTGCGGCTCGCAGACCGGCGGGTCGGTGATCCGCCCCGCCTCGTTTTGCGGGATCGCCGGCTACAAGCCAAGCTTTCGCATGCTGCCGACCGTCGGCATGAAGACCTTTTCGTGGTCGCTGGATACCGCCGGACTGTTCGCGGCCTCGGTGGACGACATAGCGCTGTTCGCCGCCCATCTGACCGGCCGGGCGCTGACGTCGACGCCGCTCGCCGACGCCGCCGGGCTGACCATCGGCCTCTACCGATCCAGTGTCGACGACCGCCTCGATGCGGCGATGGCCATGGCTTGGACACGCGCGACAAAGGCCATCGAGGCGGAAGGCGCAAGACTTGTCGAGATCGAGGAACCCGCCTCGCTGGGCGCGGCGCGCGAGGCCCATTCCAGCGTCCAGAATTTCGAAGCCGCCCAGGCGCTGTTCTTCGAGCGCACCGCCCATCGCGACGAGGTGGCGCCGATGGTGCTCGGCCTTCTCGACGAGGGCGCGGCGATCACCCCGGAAGAGTACGACATCGCACGGCGCACGGCGCGGATCGCCCGCAAGGCGGCGACGACCCTGTTCGAAAGCGCCGACGCGCTGCTGTTGCCCTCGGCGCTCGGTGCCGCACCACCGAGCCTCGGCTCCACCGGCGACTCGATAATGAACAAGCTCTGGACGCTGACGGGCAATCCGGTGGTCAATGTGCCGGGCCTTGCGACGGAGCGCGGTCTGCCGCTGGGGCTTTCGATCGTCACCCGCTTCGGTCGCGACGCCGAGGCCCTGGCAATCGCGGCGCTGCTCGAAAGACTGCTGGCCGCCAACTGAAACGCGGCGGAGCGGAGCGACCACGGCATTTCCGGCCTCTCGATCCATGGTTCCACGCGCGGGCGAGAAGGCTCGCACAAGCCACGAGCCGGCGCTGCGGGCGTGATGGCGAAAATGCGGCACGCAGGCAAAACGGTGATCGCCGCCGACATGGCGAAGGCCGAACCGAATTGATCTTTGCATTTCAGGCGGTTCTGCGCTTGCCATCCATCGGCACCGCAGGAGACCGCCTCACCCCCGTTGGCCGACCGGCCAGCAAAATCTTGCCGGCGCTACTGACGCTAAGTGCCCGGATTTCTCGTGGTTTCCGCAGGCGCTCAGGCCTCGCTGCCGCAGTGCAGCGACGATTTCGGGTTTACGGCACGCACACGGTGGTTAACGTCTCGATATATATCGTCAACGAGGAGGTCATGGGTATGGAACTGATGCGTCCGATAAATCTCGTGATGGTGTGCGTGGCATTCGGCTTCGTGGCCGCCGTCATCGTCGGGGCCCTGCCCTGAGCTGAGTTCGAGCAGACATTCGCGATCAGCAAACGGATAATGGAAAGCCGGGCGGCCCATGAAGGGTTCCCGGCTTTTTGGTGCCCGGCGATGCGCTGTCGGGTCAGGCAGCCGCGGCCTGGGCTCCCTCGCCGGAAGTCCCGCCCGCACCGGCTGCCGCGCGCAGGCCGAGGATATGGCATATTGAATAAACCAGATCGGCGCGGTTCATCGTGTAGAAGTGGAAGTCGACGAGACCGCGCTTCTGCAGGTCCAGGACCTGCTCGGCGCAGACCGCCGCCGCCACATGGCTGTGGGTGTGCGGGTCGTCTTCCAGGCCGGCAAAGCGCTCGGCGAGCCAGAGCGGCACGGTGGCGCCTGTGGCCGTTGAGAAGCGCGCGACCTTGGTGAAATCGTGGATCGGAACGATCCCCGGCACGATCGGAATGTAGACGCCCGCCCGGCGCACCCGCTCGACATAGCGCTCGAAGACGTCGTTATCGAAGAAGAACTGGGTGATGGCACGGGTCGCGCCATTGTCGACCTTGCGCTTCAACAGGTCGATGTCGGTGGCGAAATCCGGGCTTTCGGGATGCTTTTCGGGATAGGCCGAAACCGATATCTCGAAATCACCGATCGCCTTCAGGCCGGCAACGAGTTCGACCGCGTTACGGTAGCCGTCGTCGCGCGGAACATAGGTGCCGCCGACGCCGGCCTGGCTGTCGCCGCGCAGCGCCACGATGTGGCGAACGCCCGTTTCCCAATATTGACGCACCACCGCGTCGACATCGTCGCGCGAAGCGTCGACACAGGTCAGATGCGTCGCCGGCGTCAGTCGTGTCTCGTCGAGTATGCGCTTGACGGTCTGATGGGTGCGCTCGCGGGTCGAGCCTCCGGCACCGTAGGTCACAGACACGAAGCTCGGGACAAGCGGCGCCAGGCGTTCGATCGCGCGCCAGAGATTTTCTTCCATCTTGTCGCTCTTCGGCGGGAAGAACTCGAAGGAGACGTTGAGCTTGGATCGGGCGTCGGCCGTGATCTGGTTCATGGGAGACAACTTTCCTGTTGGGTCGACGAATGGAATACAAATCAGACGGATGCGCTGCAATTACGCAACGGCGACGAGCGGCACGGCATCGTCGCTGGCCATCAGCCGGCGGCGGTCGCGTGCGATGCAGATGGCGACCGTGAGATCGCCGACCTCGTCGCCCGAGGCCGACAGATGCCCGATGCTCTCGACCTCGAGGCCGGCGGCTTCGACGAAGCCGGTCAGCGCTGCGTCGGAAAAGCCGAGGCGCAGATGGGCATGGTCGGTGCGCAGGAATTCCAGCGTGTGCGGCGAAAAATCGATGATCGCCAGCCGGCCGCCCGGCGCGATGGCGCGCGCCGCCTCTGCGACGGCGGCTTGCGGGTCTTCGAGATAATGCAGCACTTGGTGCAAGGTGACGAGATCGAAGGCCTCGCGGTCGACGGGTAGCCGATAGGCTTCGCCCTGGCGCACCTGGGCGTTGGCGATACCGGCCTCGTCGAGCTTGGCGCGGGCCAGCGCCAGCATCTCGCGGGAGGCGTCGATCCCGACGGCCCGGCCGCAGCGCGGCGCGAGGATCTCGAGAATGCGCCCGGTGCCGGTGCCGACATCGAGCAGGGTCTCGACGCGTTTGCTGCCGAGCGCCGACAACAGCGCCGTTTCGACGTCTTCGTCAGAGGCGTGCAGCGAGCGGATTCGGTCCCAGCTTTCGGCGTTGCGAGCAAAATAGTCAGCGGCACGACGAGCGCGCTCGGCTCGCACCGCATCGAGACGTTCGGCGTCGCGCTGGACGATCGGGTCGCCGGCGTCGATCCAACCGGTCAGAGCGGCGACGAGTCCGGTGCCCGCGGCCGCATCGGCGAGCCTGAAATAGGCCCAGGCGCCCTCCTGATAACGCGACAGGACGCCGGCCTCGACCAGGAGTTTCAGATGGCGGGAAATGCGCGGCTGCGACTGGCCGAGAATCATCGTAAGGTCGCTGACGGTCAGGTCGCTGCGCGAGAGCAGCAGCACCAGGCGCAGGCGGGTGGGTTCGGCCACCGCCTTCATGGTGTCGACGAGCCCGTCGAAGGAGAGTTTGGGGATGTCCAGCATGACCGGTCTCGATTATGATATAAACATATCTTTATGTGAAGATCGGGAGAATGGCAACCGGTTTTTCAGGATGGGCGATCGAACGAGGCGTGCAGGTGGGTACGCCGATCAACGGATGGGTGATCGATGACCGATAGAACAGCAGATTCAGCGCGTCGGCACGGCGAAATCCGCTTCGAAGGCCCGCCACCCGCCTATGACGATGCCGGGCTGGTCTTCATCGGCCGAATCCGCTCGCCCTGGACCTCCCGCGCCGAATGCCCGAAGAACATGCGCACGGCGCGTGACGCGGTGGCGGCGCGCGGCGACGATGGTCCCGGCTGCTGCGTCTTGCTCGGCGCCCGCTGGCGCCCGGCGCTGGACGATCTCGTCATCGGCCAGCCGATCTTCCTTTTGAGCTTCCTCGACCGCGCCGACCGGGAAATCGCCGTGCAGATGCCGCGCCGGGCCGCGGTGCCGCGTGGCACCTTCTCGCTGCGTTCACCGGTGCGGCCGAACCCGATCGGCCTGCATCTGGCGACCATCGTCACGCTCGACAGGGACGCCGGCCTTCTCACCCTCGATGCGATCGACGTACTCGACGACACGCCGCTTCTCGACATCAAGCCCTATTTCGAAAGCGTCGACCGGCCGCCCGCGTAACGCCGGCAAGCGACGCAACATCCCGCATTCAGATCCCTCGGGCGAGGCCGAGCCATGGCGACCGAACGGCAAAAACGCATCGCCCGCGCCCAGACAGCGCTGATCCCCCATGCGCCCTTCCTCGATGCCGAGGCAATCCGCGAGGCGGCGCGCAGCGCCCATATGCACGACCTGCGTCCCGAGGGCGCTGTCTGGCTGTCGGCGGTGGCACGGATCCGCCACGAATACACCGACTATGACGAGTTGATGGACGACGGCTACGACCGCGATGCCGCGCGCTTTTTCGTGCTTGACGACGTCAACGCCGTGCTCGATCGATGGGGCGCAACGCGCCGTCTCGATCCCGACGCGGTGGACGAAGAGACCGACGATCAGGCGATCGAGGGTGGCGAAGGGCCCGAGCTTTCAGGTGAAGTGGACGAACACGCCGCCCCGGACGACCGCGTCGAAGATTTCGAAACGCACGACGATAGCGTCGTGTCGACCGGGCAATCGCATTAATCCACACGCGATCGGCGCACCGAAAAGGACTGAAGGAATATGGCTCGAGGCAGCGTTGACCCACGGCACCTCATGTCGCGAAGTTGATTGCGTCGGCAGCCTCATCTGCCTGATCCACGACACGAGCGCCCGGCCCGTCTCGCCGATCATTCATGTCAACGTGGTCCTGCCGTGCGTGAAATGAAGAACGGAAAATGGAAAGCGGATCAGAAATAGATCCATTGCTCCGGAAGTCGCGCCTCGAAGGCTTCGCCGACTTCGATCCGGCCGGGCTTCTCGACCCAGGCGACGAGGCCACGGCTTCGGCGTGCGGTCTGGACGAAGCCGAACTCCAGGTCGCCGCGCCCCACGAAGCGCCGGGCCACCGAACGGCCGGACAGGCGGCAAGGCGCGTTGTCGCCGTCGATCTTCAAGGTGACGCCGCCTTCGAACATCATCAGCGTGCGCGGCGGAAGCAAAGTCAGGCGATCGATGCCCTTCACGAGCAGATTGCCGCCGATCCATTCGGGCTTCAGTTCCGGAATGGCAAGATCGCGGGCGACGGCCGCGAGTTCGTCCGGCGACAGCAGCGAGAGTTGCCGCTCGTTGCGGATCTTCGTGCCACGGGTGTACCAGGGCTCGCGCCCGCCCGAGCGCCGTGTGGTGCCGCCATGGCGGTCGCCATCGATGCCGTCGAAGCCGAGATCGAGATGGGGAACCGGCGTGGTCTCGAAGCCCTTGTCCTCGCTCCCGCTCTTGGCCACGGATATGGTTCGAAAGAGGCCGGCGATCCGTCCCGAAAGTTTGCGCGTCGGAACGATAGCCGGAACGACATCCTGCCGTTCAGCGCTGTCCATCCGAGGTCTTTCCTTTCCGCGTTCTGCCCAGCTCGGGCGAGGCCTCGGTGTTCGTCACCGACGGTTTGAAGGTGACGACACGATAGACGTAGATCACCACGATGGCGACGATGACGACGTTCGACACCGGCCCGACATAGCCCGACACCGCTTCATATCGCTGGCCGAGCAGATAGCCGGCAACCGCCAAAAGCGCGGTCCACGCCGCGCTGCCGATTGCTGAGAAAGCCAGGAAAACCCAGATCGACATGTGGGCGAGCCCGGCGGGCACGGAGATCAGCGTGCGCACGGTCGGCACGAGGCGCCCGAACAGAACGGCGGCGATCCCATAGCGGCGGAACCACGAGTCGGCGGCCCTCACATCGTCCGGCGACAGGGTCATCCAGCGACCGTAACGCGCGGCGATTCGCATCAGCCGTCGCTCGCCGATCGCCTTGCCGAGATAATACCAGGGGATGGTGCCGAGCAGCGAACCGACGGTGCCGGCGACGATTACCGAAAACAGCGACATCCGGCCTGACGCCGCCTCGTAGCCGGCAAGCGGCATGATCAGTTCGGACGGGATCGGCGGGAAGACGTTTTCCAGAAACATCAGGAGCGCGATGCCGAAGGCGCCGAAATGGTCCATCAGGCTGCTGACGAAAACGTCCATGGGCAAGGCTTCCTGTCGTCAAAATCGGCTGGGTGATGACGTGTCCGTGCTTCTGCGCCCGCAGATATGGCCGCCGCCGATCTCGGAACCCGCGACGAATGACACAAGGCGCCGCCGCTTTGCTCGCAGACTTTGCCTTGTCGGAACACACGCACATATCGACGGCCAGGCGCACGCTACTTGCCCGGTCGGTACGACCACGCGAATGCGCTGTCCCGGCGGCATGGCCTCAGGCGATGAGGCTGACGATGGACGTTTCGATCTGCTCGGTGGTGTATGGTTTTTGCAGGATCGGGCAGCCGTGCCATTCCTCCTCGACGCCGGAGCGCCCATAACCCGTCGCGAAGACGATAGGCACGCCAGTCCGGCGAAACCGCTCGGCAACCGGATAAATCTTCTCGCCGCCGATGTTCACGTCGAGGATTGCGACATCGACCTCGATGCCGGCATCGAGCATCTCATGCGCACGATTGAGCCGCATTGCGAGTCCGACGATATCGCAGCCCAAGTCGCACAGCATATCCTCGAGCTGCATGGCCACGAGACTCTCGTCCTCCACAACGAAGACCTTGACGTTCTTCAGGTCGACCGATTTGTCGCCGCGCCCCATCATGCCGCAGTGCTCTGCAAGGCCAGAAATTCGGAAAGCGGAATTTCGAAGCGGCAGACGAGTCCCGTCGCCTTGAGGTCGAGCGATAGCGTTCCGGCCAGTTCACCCTCGATGATCCGGCGCAGCATGCGTGTCCCGAAACCCTGGGTCAGTTCGCCTTCCTGGATCGCTGCCGTCGTCTCCGTCCATTCGAGACTCAAACGCCGGGCGCCATTGCGATGGACAATGGACCAAGCGACCGAGAGGCGGCCGGCGCCAGCCGCGAGCGGGCCGTAATTCTGCGCGTTGGACGAAAGCTCGTGGAACACCATGGCCAACGCGATCGCCGACTTTGCCGTGAGATGCACCTCCTGCCCGCGAAACGAGACGCGGTCATGGTCGAAGCCCGCGAGTTCCTGGTGCAGGAGCACCGAAAGGCCAGCCGCTTCCCATCCCCGCGCCGAGAGCACGTTGTGCGCCTGACTGAGCGCCATGATCCGTGCCTCGAATGCATAGCGCGCATCCTCGGCGTTCTGCAGGTTGCGGAAGCTCTGGCGCGCCATCGACTGGACCGTCGACAGGGTGTTTTTCACCCGGTGGTTCAACTCGTCGATCAAGTGCCGCTGGCGCTGCACCGCGCGCACGAACTCGGTGCGATCGGCACTCTGCACAAACACTCCGGTCACCTGGCCATCGGAGTCGCGGATCGGATTGTAGGCAAAATCGATATAGACCTCTGCAGGCTCGGCCTGCAGATCGCTGCGCACCAGAAGGCGCACGCCCTCTCCCTGGAAAGAACCGCCTTCCCGGTATACCGCCTCCATCATTTCCAGATAACCCTGCCCTGCCATTTCCGGCATCGCGTCACGCACCGGCAAACCCAGCATGTCGCGGCCGCCGACGAATCGCGAAAAACTGTCGTTGACGAAGCTGAAGATCTGGTCCGGCCCCTCAAGTACCGCAATCATGCCCGGTGCCTGGCGAAACAGCCGGCGGAATTCGGCGCTTTCGGAAACGGTCTCCTGATAGGCCTCCTCCACTTCCCGGGCATGCCGCAACAGAGCGAGCTCTCCAGGGACCGTCGCGAAGGGCAGGGAACCGGCTTCCTTCAGGCACACCATATCGGTCACGTCGACGGTGTTCTGCACGATGAACTCGACCTTGCCATCGTCGCCGAACAGCGGGGTATGGGTCGCGGTCCAATAACGCCGTTCGATACCGCCGCCGAGATCGCCACGGAGCGGGATGTCGTAGGGAATAAAGGCGATGGTGTCGCTCTGGCCATCGGCAATGACGGTTTCGATCGACAGGCGAAGGCGGCGACCGCTTTCACCGTCGTTCGGAAACAAGTCGAAGAATTTGCTGCCGATCAGGGAGACGCGCGGAAAACCGATGGCAGCCTCATAGGCCTGATTGACCGCAACGAAGGCGAAGTCTCGATCGAGCACCATATGGGGGGACGGTAATGCATCGAAAAGCTTGACGTAGGATGCTTGCCTCATGTGCACCATCCATCCAGCCCGTCACGCCAAGGATTGCGACGCTTGCTCAAAGCGTCCGTCCGGCATCGGCTCAATGGTGGCATAATGCCCTCTTCGATCGATCACGCAGCGACCGTCCCGCGAAATTCGGGACGCCCCACCTCTTGTCTGCAATCTGCGCAAGAAAACTCGAACTGGCCACCTCGATATGGTCGATCCTGTCCGATGTCCCCACCAAAACATCATCTTCTCGCGCGGCACAGGCCTTACGCGCGTCATTTCTTGGCCCCATGCCAGCGACACACAACGCGATCACCATTGAAAGGTTCCATTACAATTCGATGAATGCTCGCTGGCCGTGCGATGCGTGTCCAAACGCCCATTGCCACGCGCGACGTGAAAGAGCCGGACCGAAATCGGCTACCTCCTTCACGAGGCTCGAAGTTTATCGTGTCAGCCGCTTGTAGGTCGGACGTTTTGGGTTCACCGATTCGGGGCCGAGGCGGCGGATCTTGTCCTGCTCGTAATCCTCGAAATTGCCTTCGAACCATTCGACGTGGCTGTCGCCCTCGAAGGCGAGGATGTGGGTGGCGAGCCGGTCGAGGAACATGCGGTCATGGCTGATGACCACGGCGCAGCCAGCGTATTCCTCCAGCGCATCCTCCAGGGCCGTCAGCGTCTCGGTGTCGAGATCGTTGGTCGGCTCGTCGAGCAGGATGACGTTGGCGCCGGATTTCAGCATCTTGGCGAGGTGTACGCGGTTGCGCTGACCGCCCGAAAGCGTGCCGACCTTCTGCTGCTGGTTCGGACCCTTGAAGTTGAAATTGCCGACATAGGCGCGGCTGTTCATCTCGTATTTGCCGAGCTTCATGATGTCGACGCCGCCGGAGATCTCCTCCCAGACGGTGTGGTTGGGCGTGAGATCGTCGCGGCTCTGGTCGACATAGCCGAGATCGACGGTCTCGCCGATATCGATCGCGCCCTTGTCGGGCTTTTCCTGGCCGGTGATCATTTTGAACAGGGTCGACTTGCCGGCGCCGTTCGGTCCGATAATGCCGACGATACCCCCGGCCGGCAGCTTGAACGACAGATTGTCGATCAATACCCGGTCGCCGTAGCCCTTGGTCAGGTTCTCGACCTCGATCACCTTGTTGCCGAGGCGCTCGCCGGTCGGGATGACGATCTTGCCGTCGGCGGGTTTGCGGTTCTCGGCCGCCTCGACCAGCTCGTTATAGGCCTTGATGCGGGCCTTCGACTTGGTCTGGCGGGCCTTCGCGCCTTGGCTGATCCATTCGCGCTCGCGGGTAATGGCGCGCATTCGGGCGTCGTCCTCGCGGCCCTCCTGGGTCATCCGCTTCTGCTTCTTCTCCAGATAGACCGAATAGTTGCCCTCGTAGGGCACGCCATGGCCGCGGTCGAGTTCGAGAATCCAGCCGGTGACGTTGTCGAGAAAGTAGCGATCATGGGTGACCATCAGCACCGAGCCCTCGTACTCGCGCAGATGCTTTTCCAGCCAGAGAATGGTCTCGGCGTCGAGATGGTTGGTCGGCTCGTCGAGGAGCAGGATGTCTGGCTTCGACAGGAGCAGCTGGCAGAGCGCCACGCGGCGCTTCTCGCCGCCCGAAAGCGGCGCGATTTCGGCATCGGCCGGCGGGCAGCGCAGCGCGTCCATCGCCATCTCGACCTGGTTTTCGAGGTCCCAGAGGTTCTGGGCGTCGATGACGTCCTGGAGCTTGGCCCCCTCCTCCGCGGTCTCGTCGGAGTAGTTCAGCATCAGTTCGTTGTAGCGGTCGAGAACCGCCTGCTTGTCGGCGACGCCCAACATGACGTTCTCGAAGACCGTCTTCGTCTCGTCGAGATGCGGTTCCTGGGCCAGATAGCCGATCCTGGCGCCTTCTGCGGCCCAGGCCTCGCCGGTGAACTCGGTGTCGGCGCCCGCCATGATCTTCAGCAGGGTCGACTTGCCGGCGCCGTTCGGTCCGAGAATGCCGATCTTGGCGTCGGGGTAGAAGGACAGATGGATGTTGTCGAGGACCTTCTTGTTGCCATAGGCCTTCGAAAGTCCGGACATGTGATAGATGAACTGGCGTGCCATGGCGCGCGGCTGCTCCGTCTTGGATACGATGAAAGTGAAGTTGTGCCGTTCCTATGCGTTTGACGCGTGCGGTGCAATGTCTGCTCCCGGACCGATCGCGAGATCGTGGGCGAAGGGCTCCCGTTGCGATGTGTCGTTCGTGCCGGATTGGCTCACCGATCCCAGGCCCGCCGTTGTCCGATCGCATGGTGCGTTCCATATGGGAGCTTGCCAACAAGCAGAGCGCCCGAGCGGTGCGATACGCCTGTCCATGCCGGGCGGCGCGCAACGACAATCCGTGAGCCAACGAGAGCATTGCATCCCGTGATCCGCCACATCGTCTTCTTTTCCGCCGCCGATCCCGCCGATGTCGCATTCATTCGCACCGGGCTGATGCGGCTTGAGCAGATCGCCCATCATGAGCATTTCGAGGTGGGCGAAAACGCAAGGCTGGATCCGCTCGGCAACGAGATCGACCTCGTCGTCTATGCCGAATTCCGCGATCGAGCGGCACTCGCCGCTTTCAAGGCCGATCCCATCTACGACGAGACCACCGCCTCGGTGCGGCCGATGCGAGCGCTGCGCTATTCGGCCGACTACGAGATGCCGGACCGGTAATGAGATAGCATCGCTTCACGCGGAAAGGGCATGCGGGGATCGGCGCCGCAGAAGCAACCGGTCCCATCGAAAACCTCCATCCGAAGAAGGAACAAGCCCATGCCCATCGCTCTGATCGTCGGGGTCGGCGACGGCCTCTCTGCGTCCCTCGCCCGCGCCCTTTTCGCCCGCGGTTACAGCCTGGTTCTTGCGGCACGCGATACCGACAAACTCGCGGGCCTTGCCGCTGAAACCAAGGCGACCACGGTCGCCTGCGACGCCTCCAAGCCTGATGACGTCGCGAGCATGTTCGAGGCCATGGACGACCTCGAGGGCGATCTGCACGTCGCGATCTACAATCCGTCGGCGCGGGTGCGTGGCGCGTTGGTCGATCTCGATCCGGCCGACGTCAAGCGTGCGATCGACGTCAGCGCCTTCGGAGCCTTTCTGGTTGCGCAAGAGGCCGCGCGGCGAATGCTGAGAACTGGCTCGGGCAACATCCTTTTTACCGGCGCATCCGCCGGCGTGAAGGGATTTGCGAAATCGGCGCCCTTCGCCATGGGCAAGTTCGCCCTTCGGGGCCTGGCCCAGTCGATGGCTCGCGAACTGCATCCGCAGAACATCCACGTCGGCCACGTCGTCATCGACGGCGGCATCCGCAATTCCGGCCGTACCGGACCGACAGACAAGCCGGACGCGATGCTCGATCCCGACGCGGTCGCGGCAAGCTACATGGCGCTGATTGACCAGCACCGGTCCGCCTGGTCCTGGGAGATCGAAATCCGCCCCTTCGTGGAAACGTTCTAGGGTTTCGGTTTAAACGGTCCGCGGGCCGTTGGATCGAACCTGCGGGCCAGTCGAAACCACGCGTTCGTCAATTCGGCAACATGCCCACTCTTTGACCCCGGGACAGTGCAGCCTTGACATAAAAATACGACCATACCCAAGGGTGCCTGTTGGCCCTTTACGAAATGAACTTAACTTCGCCGCGGCTTCCGTCACTCTACTGATCCCCGATAGGGTCGACAACGCCGCCCGCGCAACCTCGTGAGCGTGGCAAGCCGGCGGTGATCATTCCGGACAAATCCGTTCCCGACACCGCCGATCGCGCCAGCGCGATGTGCAATTCCGTGACAATTCGCCGGCCGTCGTCATCGGCGCACTCGATTTCCACCTTGCGCCCTGCTCCGCCGCCGAACGCGTCATCGAAGGCCGATCGGATCGTGTCTGCGGTCAGCCGCGACCCGACCGATCGCGTGAACAAGTCCGCGACGGTCGACCTATTCAAGGCGTCGATCAAGGCCACCGCGTCGGAGAAGTAGCGATCCGCCTCGGCACCATAGCAAGTGCCGTGGCGCAGCCATTGATGCCGTTCGAGGTCCGACTGGATGCCCGGCATGACCCGTTCGAGATCGCGCCGGGTGTCCACATGCAGACGCGGCTTTGGCAGGCGCCGCCACGGGCCGTTACGATCGGCGGCGACCAACGCCGCGGAGACGCCGCAATATTCGTTGTTGCGCGGCTGCGGCCAAAGCCCGTGAAGGGCAAAACCGTCGGTGCGCGAAGCGCGCCACGCCGTTCGACAGTCGCGGCTGTTCGGACGACCTTCGCAAAATGCCGGATGCCAGCTTGCAGCCAGGATGTACTGGCCCACGGGGACGGTGGAGGGCCGACGTCGCGTCGTTGCCCCGGTTCGACTCTCCGGTTTTGCGTTTGCGCCTCCGATGGACATGGTACCGGTGGAGAGCGCATCGGCCAGGGCACCGCGCCCGTCCGCGCGTGCGCTTTGCCGGCCGGCGGTTCGAGACGCTTGGGACCGCTTCCTCGGGGCTGCACTGTTCGCGGCCGAAGGCTTTTGTGAATTCTGCGCCGTCACGGCACCGGTCTCGATCCGGCCGCAGCCGATCGCAACCCAACGACGCTCCGGCTCCGCGCCGGGAAACTCCAGATAATAATGCGTCGCCTGGTCGGTGTTGCGTCCGATCAGCGTGTAGCTTCGACCCGGATCGGTGCTGACGGTGCCGGGATTGCTCTTCTGCTTGATCGATTGGAGCGCGGGACAGCGTGCCTCGGCGACAAAGCGGCCGGACATGGCGATCTGCGCCGCGGCCTGCTTCGGATGAAGCACCCCCGTGACGAGCGTCGTGGCAAGCGCGCCGGCGAGAGCGCAGAAGATGAGACGCGATCGTGCGCTGGTGTCGAAACAGCTGCCGTTGCATGACAACGTTCGCGCCCGTCGTCGCGCAGCAAAGCCACGTTCATTCGGGATAGGGCGTTGCGTGATCATGCGGACTTCCACTGTATCGCGCCTCGTTGTCCTGAATCCGGCGTTCCAAATCCCTTGCGCGCGCAAAATGTGTCAGGGAAAAGATGCCGCTTCAGTGCGTCCCGCCCGCATTCTCGGTGAATTGCACGGACTGAGGTTCATATGAAGTTCGAATGATGGTCTCCTTGGGAATTTGCGTTGCAATGGACAGATTTACGCTTCAAAGCCCAAGCGGGGCATCGCTCAATGTCGGATTTCGCCCCGCCGAAACGGACGGCGTGGAGGCGGTTCGCGGCACCGTCCTGCTTTTCCACGGCCTTGCCGAGCATTCGGCCCGCTACACAGCGCTTGCCGATCTGCTGGCCGGGCGCGGCTTCGACGTCTACGCGCACGACCATCGCGGCCATGGGGAAACGCGCGCGCCGGATGCGCCGTTGCGGCGCTTTGCGAAAAAGCGGGGCGCCGATGCGGTCCTGACCGATTGCCGGGCCGTTCACGATCATGCGCTGGCGCGAAATCCAGACCGGCCGATCGTCGTTCTAGGCCATTCGATGGGCGGGTTGATCGCGCTGAATTATGCCGAACGCACCGGCGTAGATCTCGCCGGCGTCGCCGTCTGGAACGCCAATTTTCGCACCGGTGCGGCCGAGCGAATCGGACGTATCGCGATGCGGATCGAGAAGGCGCTCAAGGGCTCGGACGTACCGAGCGCCATCCTGCAGCGGGCGACCTTCGACGCCTGGGCCAAATCTGTCGCTCCACGACGCACGCAATTCGACTGGCTTTCCCATGACGCATCGCAGGTCGACGCATACATCACCGATCCGCTCTGCGGCTTCTCGCCGACCCTGTCGATGATGGAGGATGTTCTCGCCCTGGTCTTCGAGGGCGGCTCCGATGCTGGCCTCAATGCCCTGCCCGTTCATGTGCCTGTCCATTTACTCGGCGGCACGCAAGACCCTGTGACCGAAAAGGCCGAGGGCGTGCGCTGGCTCGACAAGCGGCTGCGCGAGACCGGTCATGACGACGTGACACCGACCATCGTCGAGGGCGCGCGCCACGAAACGCTGAACGAAATCGAGCCCTATCGCGGCCAGGCGATCAGCGCGCTGACAGCCTGGCTCGATCGCATCACGAACGACACACGACGGTGAATCTCATCCCTCCCGTACCCGCACTCGCCATCACCATCGAGCAGGCCATCCGCATCCTCGCAGCCGGCGCGGTCGGCCTCGGTTGCAGCCTTTGCGAATAAGGTTCTGCCGCCGATCGCCGTCATCGTGACGCTGATCGTATCGCGGCTGGTGCGGTTGCCGGAATGAACGGCGAACCTGCGCTGGTTTCGAGGTCCGCCGGTCCGCAAGCCTATCTCACCATGCCTCACCCGTCCCAGGCATCGACCGCCGGTTCGGATGCACGACCGGGTCCCACCGTTACCGATGCCTCGGCGCCCGCCGATTTGCGCCGAACTGGCCTGAGCGGAGCCGGCGGGCCGACAAAGCTTGCATCGTCCGGCAACGGCCGTACGAGGCGGTAGGAAACGAGTTCCCCTCCGGTCAGAACGTACAGGCTGTCGGCCAACGTCTGCATCGCCTTGATCCAGACCGCCGGATCGACGCCCATCTGCGCAAGCAGTTCCTGGCACCGGGCGATCGTCTCCTGAATGTCGGCGATCGAGCGGTCGACGTCCGGCGTCAGTGAAATACTGGCGGTCGTCGGCACCGCATAGACCTGGTGGACGCCGACCCAGGCGCCTGTTCCGGCGTGCCGCGTCAGACCGCCTGCCAACAGCAGCGGACAGGCCGACGCGCAATAGCCATCGGCTGGAACGAAGGTCGAGATACGCCGCTCGCGCACCAGCCGCGCCATCTCGATCGCATCGTCGACGGAACCGCCTGGCGAGTGCAGGTAGAGCTTGCGAATGGGCTCGCGCAGTCGGGGTCGTTTTTCCACCCCCTGGGCCGCCGGCTGTTCGTTATCATCCGCCTGGGGCGAAATCATTGCGTTGTCGGCCGGATCGTTTTCGTCCAGGAAGCGCTGGAACTCGACGGCCGTGCCCGGCTGGATGGTGCCGACCGCCGAGACGACCCCACTCCCGGCGCTGACGAAGCGCATCGGGTCGGCCATTGCCGAGCCATCGAGGGGACCGTCAAAGCCGGGCAGCACCGGTTCGCCGCGATCCGGGCCAACCGGAATGGTCTTCGGCAGATAGGGCCGGATCTGATCGCCCGGACGCGGCCGGGTCAGCGGCATCGGCTCTGTCCGGGTGAGCCGTTCGGCATTCCCGGCGGCGCCGGCCCGCTCGCGATAATCCGTGATCACCGTGAAAGCCGACAGGCCGAGCATCGCCATGAAGACGACGCGCAGAAAGAAGCCGTCAGGCAGCCGATCGAGAAACCGCACGAGCCGTCCCGGCGAGGCCTCGTCGCCAATCATGGCCGGCCGCCCTTAATGGGTCGCGCAAGATCACAGGCATGACCGGCGCGACGAGCGGCCGGGAAACCGACGTGAGGACGCGCACTCATCGGGGAGAATTCGCTCGCACCGGCGGGCTCAGCGCACGACCGTCTTCGGGAAGGGCGTCGCACCGCCCGGAGCATTGACCTGGACGATATCACCGTCGCCATCATCCGGCGCGCCGTCTGCATCCGTCCTGTTCCGGCGTCGACCGCCCTCTTCGGTCTCGGCGAGGCGCTCGTCGGTCCCAGGATCGGTCTCGGCAAGGCGCAGCTTCTTCTGGATGCGGATCGCCCGCATCAGTTCGGCAGCGCTCATGTCGCCGGTCTCCATTTCCTCGCCGTCCTCGCGGCGGATCACGTCCTGGACGATACACAGGATGAAGATCAGGACGGCGGGCAAAAGATCGATCGAGATGGCGCCGGCCCAGGAGGGCAGGAAGTCGCGGGCATAGCGAATGACGGCTTCCGGTGCCGACAACGGGGTAAAGCGCACCGGCTCGACCACCGGTCGCGCCAGGATTTCGTCGGCCGCGGCCGCCAGCGCGTCGCTCTGCGCCTTCACGGCGATTTCGACGCGGCCGACGACCTCGCTCTGGCGTCCGCGCAGATCGGCATCCGTGCCGTCGGCGGCCGGGGCAATGAAGGTGCGGCCCAGATCCTCGGCCGCACGGCGCACGGCGGGAGCGACGGAGGTCTGCTGCACCGAGGTTATCAGCCCCGAAAGTTCGACCGCCTGCTCGCCATAGGCGTTGGCGCGATCGGCCACCGGCCCTTGCGAAGACACGAGGCGCCGCATCGCGGAGAGGCGCTTGCCGCCCTCGTCGAACAGCGTCTTTACCTGGGTCCGCGAGCCTTCGATTTCCGCCTGCAGGCCGCTCAGCTGGCTCGACATCTGACGCAGCAACTGGACGACGGTGCCGGAACCCGACGTCCCGGTCAGCGCGCCGGACTGGGCCTCCTGATCGGACAATCGTGCAAAGCGCTGGGAGGCGAGCTGGATGTCGGGCAGCAGGCTCTGTGCCGCTAAGGCGTTCTCATGGGCCTGGTTGAGCTTTTCCTGATATTCTTCGGTGGTGACCGCGAGATGCTGCTCGATCGCCGCGGCGCCCGCCAGCGCGGCGGCGTTAAGCCAGGACGACATGGCGATGATCATCGCAGCGCCGATCACCATGGCGAGGTAGAGCATCCGCCGGCTGCTCGCCTGACGCACATGCGGCATGAAGCGCATGAGGTAGGACCAGAAGGCGTAGATCGCGACCGACACGGCCGAGGCGTAGACGATGGCGCCGAGGAACACCGCCGTTGCGGTGCCGTCGAGGAGATCGCGTACGCCGAGATAGGTATAGACGCCGCTGGCGATAGCCAGCACGCCCAGCGTCAATCGCGTGGTGAGGTCGAGGCGCGTCAACTGACCGCGCAGGGTATAGGACTGCGATGCGCTCATCTGTCGAATGCCCCCGTCAAGATCGTCGTCTGCGGTTCCGCGATCGGGATCATGTTCCGGACGGGCCCGTCGGCCGCAACGGTTTTGCGGCGGCGTAACGATAGAATTAACGAGACATTAAGGCGCTTGGGGGCGCTTGTCAGCCTTCAGTGCAACGCAGATCCGCAATCGCCGGATATTTCGTCGAACGAGGTTACCACCGAGGGCTTGGGGCAATCCACCGAACCGCCCGCCGATTGAATGACCGCGCGCCTATTTGCCTTGTGTCGTTCGACCGTAGCGCATTAAAAAAAGGCGGCCCGCCTGGGACCGCCTCGTTTATTAGATTGTTCGCCCTTGCCCACCGCCCTCACCTTACGCACGACGGTGCGAAGCAAGCGTTTCCGGTGCGGCTTCAGCATCAGCCGTTGAGACTGCCGCAGAATCGCTGGATTCGCGAGCAGGCCTCCTCGAGCAGCGTCTCAGACGTCGCGTAGGAGATGCGGAAGTTCGGACCGAGACCGAAGGCCGAGCCGTGCACTACGGCAACGCCTTCCGCCTCCAGAAGCTCGGAGACGAAGTCCTCGTCCGTCCCGATCGTCCTGCCGGCGTCGGTCTTCTTGCCGATCAATTGCTTGCAGGACGGATAAACGTAGAAGGCGCCCTCCGGCGAAGGGCATTCGAGGCCCGTCGCCTGGTTGAGCATCGACACGACAAGATCGCGCCGGCCCTGGAAGATTTCGCGGTTCTTCGGGATGAAGTCCTGGGGGCCGTTCAGCGCTTCGACGGCGGCCCATTGCGAAATCGACGCCGCGCCGGAGGTCTGCTGGCCCTGGATCATGTCCATCGCCTTGATCAGCTTCAGCGGCCCGCCGGCATAGCCGATGCGCCAGCCGGTCATCGCATAGGCCTTGGAGACGCCGTTCATCGTGAGCGTGCGCTCGTAGAGCGCAGGCTCCACCTGCGCCGGCGTATGGAAAGTGAAATCGCCGTAGACAAGATGCTCGTACATGTCGTCCGTGAGCACCCAGACATGCGGATGCTTCATCAGGACGTCGGTGAGGCCCTTGATCTCGTCCTTCGTATAGGCCGCCCCCGTCGGGTTTGACGGCGAGTTGAACAGGAACCACTTGGTCTTCGGCGTGATCGCCTTGTCGAGCGCGTCCGGCGTCAGTTTGAAACCGGTCTCGATGCCGGCCTCGACGAAGACCGGCGTGCCGCCGCAAATCGCCACCATCTCGGGGTAGCTGACCCAATAAGGCGCTGGGATCACCACCTCGTCGCCCTTGTTCAGGGTCGCCATGAAGGCGTTGAACAGCACCTGCTTGCCGCCGGTGCCGACGATCGTCTGCTCCGGCTTGTAATCAAGGCCGTTTTCGCGCTTGAACTTTTGCGAGATCGCCTGGCGCAGCTCGGGAATGCCGGAAACCGGGGTGTATTTGGTCTCGCCGCGCTTGATTGCATCAATCGCCGCAGCCTTGATATTGTCGGGCGTGTCGAAATCCGGCTCGCCGGCGCCGAGACCGATGACATCGACGCCCTTGGCCTTCAGTTCGCGCGCCTTCTGGCTGACGGCGATGGTTGCGGACGGCTTGACGCGATCGAGTGCGTCGGCAAGGAATGCCATGGTTCTAGCTCCGGTCTCAAGATGTCTCACGCCGCCCAGGGCAATCGGTCCGAGGCACGCTCAGCGGAGCGACGCCCGAAGGGTAACCCTCGGAAAAGGGCGCGCGAAACCTAGGCCGCCGACCGTTTTCGTGCAAGCAGCTCGACCGGATTTGATGGGAGGCGGGATGCAAGATCGGCCGACCGCTGCGGACGGCACGCCAGCTTTACAGCCCTTACCCCACATGGTCTTCGGACGTCTTGAGATGATATCCATCGCAGATTGCGATATCACGCGTCACGAGAATGAATTGGTTCGCCGCAAGGCTTGCTGTCATGACGCGAGGGTCGATTCGCGTTCGACAAATGGGCCCCGCGAGATGGACCCGGCGAGAAGGAGACATTCGATGTTGACCATATACGGCATGCGGGACTCCGGCAATTGCTATAAGCCGCGCCTGCTGTGTGCCCTGACCGGGCAGCCTTTTCGGCATATCGAGGTCTCGACGATCGACGGCTCGACGCGCGAGCCCGCCTATCTGGCCAAAAATCCCAACGGCAAGGTGCCGCTCCTGGAGTTCGAGGACGGGCGCCTCCTGCCGGAATCGAACGCGATCCTCTCCTATCTCGGGGAAGACACCCGCTTCGTCCCGAAAGACCTTTTCGAACGGGCGACTATGTTGTCCTGGATGTTCTTCGAGCAATACAGCCACGAACCGAATATCGCAGTGCGCCGTTCGCTGTGCGTGTATGCGCACCGCAAGGCCGACGCGACGCCCGAGCGCCTGGCCGAAACACTGGCCGGCGGCATGGCGGCGCTCGGCGTGATGGAGCGACGGCTCGCCGATAGCCCCTATCTTGCCGGCGACGCGCCGAGCCTCGCCGACATCGCGCTTTATCCCTATACGAACATGACGCCGGACGGCGGCTACGACCTCAGCGCCTGCCCCGCCGTGGTCAACTGGCTACGCCGCATCGAGCGGCTCGACGGATTCGAGCCGCTCGACTGGTTGCCAACACCTGATACCAGGATGCGGCGAGAAAAGCCGATCCGCATCTCGGGCAGCCTGCGCTGCGTTTGAGCGAAAAAAATGCGCGATGAGTCCTCATCTGCGCATTCCCGTATGAAACATCCGGCGAGAAGTGTGCGCGCGTCGGATCGGATCATGTTCCCGACGAACTGAACGACACGCAACCCGCCGAAGCGTTGGCTCGACGTTGAATCCGGGTGTCGATGGCAGACAAGCCTAGCGGCTATTAGGCCGCCTCGGGCTTTTTCTGTCTTGCGACCGCCCCACCGCTGCCCTCGCCTCGTGCTCGCACCGGCTGCGGTACGTTGCCGTCCCGCGGTGCAGGCCAGCCTTCGCGCTGCTTGCCACGCATACCGTCGAGCTCCTCGGACTGGTCGTGCAACAGCAAGACCTGGGTGTCGAACGGCATGTCGATGCCGGCACTGTCGAGCGCATGCTTGATGGCCTCGAGGATGGCGGCCTGGGTATGGACGACATCGGTGCGCACCGAATTCGTCCACCACCGAACCCGCAGATTGACAGTCGACGACGCGAGATCCCAAACAAGGACTTCCGGCTTCGGATCAGCCTCGACGCCGGGCGCGTCGGCCAAGGCTGCGACGATGGCTTTGCGCGCAATATCGATGTCGTCGCCGTAACCGATGCCGACGTCATATTGCGACCGCCTGAGGTCGTGGGCGGTGTTGACGGTGACGGCATTCGAATAAACGTCGGCATTGGGGATGATTACCCGCCGCCTGTCGTAGGTGGTGATGATCGTCGCCCGGGTTTCGATCCAGTCGACCGTGCCCTCGTAGCCGTTGACGATGATCTGGTCGCCGACCCGGAACGGTTGGCGGATGAGCAGCAGCAGCCCCGCGAGCCAGTTCTGCAAAATGTCCTTGAAGGCGAAGCCGATCGCCACCGACCCGACGCCGAGCCCGGCGATCAGATCGGCGGGATTAAGCGATGGGATGATGACCGTCAGCCCGAACAGGATGCCCAACAGGACGATGACCCATTTCACGAACGAGCCGAGCACCTCGCCGAGGTTGTCGCGGTTGCGGCGCTTGGCCCAGATATTGAACCCGCGGCCGACCGCCCAGCCGATGATCCAGAAGATCACTACGACCATGATGCCGACGATGATGTTGGGCAACAGCTTCTGGAAGCCGACCACCCAGGTCTCGATCTTGTTCAACGCGAAGGCCGGGTCGAGATTGACCGCCTGATCCAGGGTCTGGGGCCCGCCGGCTGGCGGTGTGTTGGCGGCCGTCGAGGCGGTTGCCGCGTCCTGGGCGTAGGCTTCGAACATCTTCGGTTTCGTCCTTGGCGAGACGACGTCGCAATCGACGCCCCATCTTCGTTATGTGGTATTGCCGGCAAGCCGGTCGAGAGACCGGCTTGCCTTCAGGCTTGAGCCCGACGCCTTCGTGTGCCGGCGCCTTTCGACCCAAACGCTCAGCCAGTGGCCTTGTAGACCACGCCGCAGGCAATGCGGTCTCCCGCCGCGCCCGAGGGCTGCGAAAGATAATCGTCGGCGCCGCTATGGATGACGATCGCCGAGCCGTCGGCGTCGTTGAGCGGCCCCTTGGCGCCTGCCAGCGTCACCATGGCGTTGAACTCCTCGAACTCCGCCGTGCCGTTCGCCGCGACGAAATTCGTCATGTCACCGGCGTGAGGGCCATTCTCAGCCAGGAAACCGTGGCTCTTGCCGTCCGGATTGTAATGGCCGCCGGCCGAGGAGAAATCGCCGTCGCACACGCCCTTTTCGTGGATGTGAAAGGCGTGGGTGCCGTCCGGCAGGCCCCTCAGATTGGCCTTGAGCAGCAGGCCGAGCGGCGTCGAAGTAACCTCGATCATGCCGAGATCGGCTCCGTCCGGACCTTTCATGACGACCGAAACCGGTCCGTCCTTCCTGGCCGACTCGCCGGCCGGCGAGGACTCCGGCGTGGCAGGCGTCTTCGGCACCGCAGGCTGCTCGCTTGCGGCCATGGCCGGCGCGCCGAAGCCGAACGCACAGGACAAAACAATCGCCGACGCAATGCGGCGGGTGTGACGATGGGCGGTGGTGCAAATCAGCATGAAACGCTCCCGTTTGTATTTATCTTTAGTGTCTGCCGGCATCACAGGGTGATTGCCCCGCGGCTTTGACATCTGCCGACGACCCGACCTCAACGGCGCCTTCCTACGATCGTTCCGACATCGGACGTCCTGCCACAGAGCAAGGCTTTGTGTGGCCGGTACACCTTTCCAACGCCGCACGGCGCCCCAGACTCAACAGGCAAATGCCGATCGCAGCGCCAACGATCGCAATTGCCGGGCCGCCGTGGGCCCTCGGCGTGGAACGAAGCGAGTTTCGATGAAATACCTTCTCCGGGGCCTTGCCGGCCTCGTCGTGATCGCCGCATTCGCTGCTGGCGGCCTAGTCTTTTATGGACCGGAACGGTTGTGGACCCAGTTTGGTGGCCCTGCCGACCAAGGCGCTGTCGAGTTCGCGCGCCTCAAACGCAGCCCGACCCCGAACGACGGCCTCGCCTGTTCGCCCGGGGCCTGCGCCGGCGCCGGCATCGTCAACGTGCCGTTACCGTTCTACGAGGCCGAACCGAGCGCCCTTCTCAACCAGCTCGACAAACTGGTTCTTGGCGATCCGAACATCACCCGCGTCGACGAAGGCAGCCGAGCCGACTATCGCCGGTATGTCGCGCGAACGCCTGTCATGCGGTTTCCCGATACAATCGATGTCGAGACCGAGGACGCCGACGGCTCGGTCGACGGCACGGTGTTGCGCATGTATTCGCGATCGCTTCTGGGCGAGAGCGATCTTGGCACCAACAAGCAACGCCTCACCGACTGGGCCGCGCGCATTGCCGCCCAAGCGCAGCCGGCCGGCACCGCCGGTTGACGTCAGTTCGGCACGCCGGCCCGGAAAATCGGGAGATCGGTGCTCGAACATCGCTTTTTGCCAAGGCATTGCGGCGTTAACCAGGCTATGGAATACCAAGATGCGGGAGGAACCCGATCCGCATCCTGATCAGCCCGCGTGGCGTTTTAGCAAAAGGAATGCGCGATGAGTCCTCATCTGCGCATTCCCGTAGAAGACATCGAATAGCTTTGCGCGGTCGCCGCTCGCGATCGTCCAGCTCAGCGCCAATGGGCTCGTCCCGGAAAGCCGAACCCATGAGAATTTCGCTCGGCTGTGAGATCAGTTACGATTTCTTCGCGCCCACACCGATAATCGCGATGCTGAACGTGCACTATTCGCTGTTCGGTCAACTGGAAAAGCCCGACCATCTGACCACCGACCCTTCGGTGCCCTTGTTGAGCTACCGAGACAGTTTCGGCAACTGGTGCAACCGGCTCGTCGCGCCAGCCGGCCGCTTTACCTTGCGCGTCGACACGGTGATCGTCGACGACGGCCTGCACGATCCGGTTTCATGGGATGAACCGGCGCACAAGGTCGAAGATCTGCCCGCCGAGACACTGATCTACCTCCTCGGCAGCCGCTACTGCGAGACCGATCTGCTTTCGGACGAAGCCTGGCGTCTGTTCGGCAATACGACGCCGGGTTGGCCGCGGGTGCAGGCGATCTGCGACTTCGTCCACAACCACATCACCTTCGGCTACGAATTCGCCCGCCCGACCAAGACGGCGGCCGAGACTTACAACGAGGGCCGCGGCGTCTGCCGCGACTACACCCATCTTGCCGTCACCTTCTGCCGGGCGATGAATATCCCGGCGCGCTACTGCACCGGCTATATCAGCGACATCGCCGTTCCCGGCCCGCACGGACCGATGGACTTCGCCGGCTGGATGGAGGTATTTCTCGGCGGCAAATGGTGGGTGTTCGATCCGCGCAACAACCAGCCTCGCGTCGGCCGCGTCCTCGTCGCCCATGGCCGCGACGCTGCCGATGTGCCGCTGACCCACACCTTCGGCCCGAACCAACTCGTCGACTTCAAGGTCTGGACCGACGAGATCGTCAAGCCCGACGCATCCTGATTACAGGATTGTTCCGGCGTTCGAGCGCGCCGTCGGGTTGGCCTTGCAAGTGCCTTTCGGTCCGTTCGGCAACTGCCGGTCTTCGCAGTGATGGAATTTTCGGCGCACAGGTGAGAGCGGAGACCTTGAATGGACGCGAGAGATGAACTGCCCAAGGGCGAACTGACCATGCGCGTGCCGGCAATGCCGGCCGACGCCAACGCCAATGGCGACATCTTCGGCGGCTGGGTGATGGCGCAGATGGATCTGGCGGCCGGCATCCGCGGCGCCGAGCGCTCGGCCGGCCGCGTCGCGACGATCGCCGTCAACGCCTTGACCTTCAAAAAACCGGTGAAGATCGGCGACACGCTCGGCGTCTATTCGACGATCGAGAAGATCGGACGCACGTCGATCACCCTCTCGATCGAAGCCTGGGCGCAGCGGCACCTCACCCGCGGCCGCATCAAGGTCACCGAAGCGACTTTCGTGATGGTGGCGATCGACGAGAATGGCCGGCCGCGGCCGATCCCGGCGGAAGTGCCACCGCTTTGAGATGGCCGACAGACGATCAGGAAACGATAGCCCGTGCCGTGGAATTGCCGACGACCGCACGCGCCGCCACCGCCGAGAGTTGCGACAGGCCGCTCGTCTCGTGAATGCGACCGCGGCCGCCGCGCTTGGCGGCATACATGGCACCATCGGCCTTGCCCACCATGTCGGCGATCCCCAGCGGTCCGTCAGTCCCCGACGAAATGCCGATGCTGACACCGATGTCGACCGATGCGCCGCCGATCTCGCAGCGTCCGACGACGGCGGTGAAGATCGCCTCTGCAACCGCACGCGCATCGCGGGCCCGCTCACCGCGCAAGAGAACGACGAATTCGTCGCCGCCTGTGCGCGCCGCGATGTCGCCATCCCCGACAACCGACCGAAGTCGGTCGGCAACCTTGCATAAGAGCGCATCGCCGGCCGCGTGCCCAAAGGCATCGTTGACCGCCTTGAAGCCGTCGAGATCGAGATAGAGGGCGGCCGCCATTTCGCCGGACCCGACCCTTTCGATCTCTGCGTCCAGCCCGCGCCGGTTGACGAGACCCGTCAACGCATCGGTGCCCGCCGCGCGGACGAGCACGTGCCGTGACTGGAAAAGCTCGAGAAACACGCGACTTTGCTGACGGCAGGAATTGATGCAGATCAACATGGAAAGCAGGAACAGCGGCGCGGTCATCAAATGGATCGGTTCCGGCGCAAGGAGCGCAGCAGGAAACGCAATGGCCATGGGCGCGAGCGCTTGGGTAATGGCGATCGCCGGACGCACGGAGACGTAGATCAACAGACCCTGAGCATAACCGACCGCCAGGACCACGGCCAAACGGTAGATGTAGGCGTTGTCTACGAACCCTGCCCGTGCGACGACGATTCCGAAGGAAACAGCATAGGCGATGCTGGCCACGGCGTAGCAAATCTGGCTGCGCTCCAATTCGCCACGCGAGAGCCGTCCGCGTGCCCGCTTGCGCGTGTAGGCGATCGCGATGAGACAACGCAGCAAGCCGATCGCGATGCCACTGGCGACCATGAACACCAGCAGCGCGTCACCGCTGTAGGCGATGCAGATTGCGAGATAGCAGACATAGACGACGACCGACACGACCACCGGATGGAGCGAGCCGTACATGCAATCCACGATGTCCGCGAGGACCGGCTCCTCGATCCCGCGTCCGATCGCGCGGTGCCAGATTTCCATCGCCGCTCTCCTCGCACCGCACGAGCAGATGGTAAGGTGGCCCGTCTTTCTATTCGCTTAAACGGAAAGGTTGTATAAGGTGCAATTTGCCTGGATTCACGAAGCCGGTTATCAGAAAACGGAGTTCGCCTAACGCTTCCGTCGTCCTTTATCCTTCACCGTACAAGCGTGGTCGGCGACGTCGAAGTCTTCTGCTTCGTTCGTGCAAGAACGCACCGTTCGACCGGCTTGTCACACGGGATGCCTCTCATAACTGGCCTTTCACCACCCGACCCTCGACACAGACCAAAGCGTTGAACATGCTCCAAACCCTCGTCCGCGACTACGCCTATATCCACATGGCCGTCGGGCTGTTCGGCAATCTTCTGTTTTTCCTCGGCTCGATCCTTTTCTTCAAGACCTTCGGGGCCTGGTACAGCGTCGCCGTGTGGATGTTCGTGACCGGATCGGCGGGAATGCTGTTCGGATCGTGCGGGCAGATCGTCAAGAGCGTCTACGAAGCGCGGGAGCGACGCCGGGACGACGCCGTCGCCGAGTTGGCACGCCAACGCATGACCGCCGGCTGACGGAACGCAATTCTACGCCTATTTGCAGACCACACGGCGGCGGTTCTTGGCGTCGAGATGCAGATGGTCGCGGTGGGCGTGATTGTAGCCGGGCCCGAGCACCGTGCCGAAATGCTCGCAGGCGGAACGACGGATGCTTTTCTGAAAGCCTTTCTGGCGGAAGGAGAAAAAGCCCTTCTTCTCCACATCGAACACGTCGCCATTGGAGAACTTGAAGCCGCGCACGTCGAGCGCATTGCCGCTCGCATGTTCGGAGACGGTGCGTGAGCCGGCAATGCGCGAGCAGCGGTAGGACGAAGCGTTCAGGACCGCGGTCGGGCTTGTCCACAGCCTCCAGCGCGCGGCCGACTTGACCTCGTCCTCGACCCATTTCGAGATGCGCACCGCTGCCCCGCAATTGAGGGTCGCCGCCGGCACCATGGCAACGCCGTCGGCGATCTGGGTGATGCGGATGGGATGGGCGATCCCGCAGCCCTTCGACGACCCGACCGGGGGCTTTTCGGTGAAGCGGACGCCCATCTGCACCAGTGCCCGCCGACACATGGCTTCGGCGCGCGGCAGGGCCGTATAACCGGGCGGCGTCTGCGGTGCGAGCGCGCCGCGATCCGGGATGGTGACTGCCGGACGTTCGACATCGCGCGTGGGGTCGATGGAGGCGATCACGCCGCCGCTCGCCCGCTCCCGTATGGGTTTTTGCAGTTGCGGCGGCGGTGCCTGCCGCGGAGCCGGTGCTATACGGGGCGTCACGTCGGTCGGGCCATCCCCGTGATTCACCGCGAGCTCGGACGGGCCTGATGGGCCGCCCGCTCCAGCGCCGTAGGCATCGGGCTCTTCGGCGATCGTCTCGGGCTTGTCGACAGGCGGCGTTATCGGGGGCGCGGACTGGATCAATGGCGGTGTGGAAGAGAACCCGCCACGGCCGATCAGGTCGCGCAGCAGGGCGTCCGTTGCTTCGGCGGATGTGGATCGAACCGCCGGTTCGAACGTCGGTGCCGTTGCGGTCACGGGCGGCCGCGTCTGCCGTTGCCTAGCCGTTTGCGGTGCTGCGTCGGGCGCGAATGTCGCACGCGTATCGTTATCGGCACCGGTTCCGTCGCGCACCGAGCGACTCGGCACGTAGTCTTCGCCCGGCGCGGGAAGCCGTCCACCCCAGATCAGTCCACCGGGAACCGAAGCCGGTGGGACCGGCGCGTCGAAGCGGCTCTGTGCGCTCGCCGCACTGCTGGCGCAAAGAATGAAAACGACGGACAGGCCCGCTGCCGCCAAACAGGCGACAGCGGGTGCTCCGACGCGCCCTTCGCAATTACGCAAAACCATGCGATGGCCTCTCGTCCGTGTCGCGATACTCGAGCGACAGTCGAAGATTATCGTGGTTTGGTAAGCGAAGGGTGAATGCCCGGTTCGAAAATCTGAGGTCAGGCGTTCGCCGCCTGCGCGGAGCCGCCCGGCTCGGCCGAAAGCACCCGCTCCAAGGGACGCGTCGCCTAGACGCGGATGGCCCGGCCCGTCGCTTGTGGGCTCGTTGCGCAACTCCATGCGTTCGCGCGGCAGGCTACCCGGATGCACCTCCTGCAGCTAAACGAAAAGCTTCTCGCGTATTTCGCAATTCAGGTCTCAGGTCTTGTGTGACGTCAAGGCCGAGCACAGAAACCGCACCTCCATCGTATCGGCCCGCGCACCGAAGACCTGGACATTGACCATCGTTCTGACCCATAGCTTCGAGACCTTGGCGATCCCTCGGCCTTGGCCCTGATCACAGGCGCCGGCGCGGTATAATCGCGCTGCAGTAAAACCGAGCCGATGATCGCGCTGTCCACGCGCGTCCCGTTCCGGAACGGCGTCTCGATGAAATAGCGGACCGGCGTGTCAGCCGAGCGTCCTGGCGTCGTTGAGACTCCAGTCGTAGCGATAGCCGGTGATTCGCGGCGTGTGCTTCAGAAGATCCTTGTCCTTGGCCGGCGCATATTTGCGCAGATGGTCGATGACGCCAGCCTCCGAGCCGCCGAAGTCGACCTGAAACCAGCTGTAGATCTTCGACAGAAGCAGCCCGTCGGTCGCCGCGCTCGTTTGCATGCCCCGCTTGCTGCCGATATAGGCGGTCGCGGCGGCGTTGAGGTCCTCGTCGAGGGTGTCGGTCGTCCAGGGTGCCGCCTTGAGGTTCGGACAGCCGACCGACGCGCAATTGATGGCGTAGTGGACGCGATTGTCGCCCATCGGCCGCAGGATCGAATGCTCGATGTCGTCGAGCGACAGCTCCGTGCCGTTCACCTTGACCAGTTTGTCCGACCACGGGCCAATGGTAAAAGCGCCCGACAGCGAGGCGAAGAGGCCTTGGGCGGGCTTTTCAATCTTGATGTCGCGAATCGTCTTCACCGGATAGTGGTCGAGGACGACGTCCAATGTCACGGCATTGTAGAGATTGACGAAATAGACGAATTTCTGATCGCGGGTCAGCTTGGTCGGGTCGACCGCTTCCCAACCGGCGATCTGCTTTTTGAGGGCTTCCTTATCGGCGTCGGTCGCGGCACCGTAGCGGACCAGAGTCAGTTCTTCGGGCCGTTCCTCGATGACTTTCGACAGGATGTCGGCGTAGGCGGAATTGTCGAGTGTCACAGTCTGCGATGCCGCAGCGGGTTCGAACAGTTTCGCGATCTTCGGGTCGGCCCGCTCCGGCAGGTTATCAGCGCCCTCGACCGCAGCGGTCTTCTCTGTGCCGGACTTCGGGGCCGGCGTTTCGGCCTTGCCCTTGGTCGCGCGCGGATCGGGGGCAGAAACCGCTACGCCTGCCGCCGCGGGCACCAGGCGCTTGCCAGGTGCCGCAACCGAGTCCGTGCCTTGGGGCACCTCGGCTCGTTTTTGCACCGTGTTTTGCGCGAAATTTTTCGCCAACGCTGCGGGCGGCGTCGCGGCGCCGCTGAACAAGAGTGCGGCGGCCAGCCAGCCGGTTGCCGACACGCCCACGCCAAGTCGCCGTCGGCTCGTCGTCTTCTCGGTCATGAGCCCCCTCGTTCCACCCATTGGATCCTCCGCGTCACTATCATATGCCGAAGCGACCGGCGCTTCGCCGGCCGAGACGCATCCTTGCGACTCCGACTTGCGGAAAATGCCGGTGCCGTCTCGATCGACCGACCCACCGCTTCGACGAGCGTCGGGTCTTTCCGGCGCGGTGACACCCGCCGATATGGTCATTGTGTTCGTGCTCATCACACAACGCTGACGGTTCTTCGCTGAACATGGCCTGAACGTTACATCGCCATGAGCAACGTGCCCGCCCCGCCCAGACCCAATCGGCCCGACGGCGGGCCAGGTGTCCGACACCCGACTGGGGGATCGCAACAGCCCCCTCCCACGGCACGGTGTGGCTGAGAATTGATCGAGGGGCCGGTAGGACGAGTTGGGGACAGCCGCCAATAGCGACGCGACGATCCACTTCAGCAAACCCCGACGTCAACGGTCGGTTGGAAAGGTTTCCGGCAGTCATCGTTCGTAAGGATTGGAAGAAATGGCACCATCACATGACATGTTGATGCGCAAAGCCACGGCCAAGAATGTGCATAATTGGTGACATTGCACCGCCCAAGGCGACAGAGGCTTCTTTTCTCGGCAACTTGGAGCAGAGCGATGGCGGAGAGGGGGAGAGTAGATTTTCGTCCTTTCCCAAAGCATTATTTTCTCGGCAATCCCTTGCCCTACAACCCCTTCAGGCCCTAGCTTGTGCCCAGCGCGTTGCCCAGAATTGCTCTGGGCACACCATTTTCGATAGGGCTACGGCATGGATTATCTGCGGTTCCGGCGGGGCAAATGGGAAGTTCGAATTTCGATCCCGAAAGAGCTTCGCTCGCACTTCGACAAGACCGAATTATGCGAGCGGATCGACGCCGATCGAAAGGTAGCGAAGAGGCGGGCACCGCTCATCGTCGACAAGTTCAATCGCGAACTCGACGCGGCCCGCGCGTTCATCGCCGATGGCAGACCGAACGTTCGCGAACTCGCCCGGCTTCATTATGAACATGAAATTGAGACGGACATGAATGAGCGGATTTTTCACGACCCCGCGATGACGGACGAAATGAAGACCTTCTTCATGAAGCCGCGAATCGCCCTTATGCGCCTCGTCGCGACCGGCCGGATCGAAGGCGAAGAGGCTGAAGCTGCGATCGGCTACGCGGCCGATCGCTTCATTTCCGAAGGAAAAATCAAGGCCGATATGCGCCCGAACGATCGCCGCGACCTCCTCCGGGCGCTCGCTGAAGTTCAGCTAGACGCGATGGCACGCTTCGAAGAGCGAAGCGAGGGCAGGGCGAACGAGGGCGAGCCGAAGAGCGTTTTATTGCGCCCCGCGCCCGAAGAGCCGATCGTCGAAGCGTCGCGGCGTAAGTCCCGTGGCAAGACGCTCGCCAACATGCTCACGCTCTTCCATGAAGAGCGCAATGCGGGCGGGCGGACCATGAATGATAACACCCGATGGGAACATGAAGTTTCGGTTCGGATGCTTGGCGAGTTTGTCGGCGCCGATATGCCCGCCGCATCAATCAGCCGCGACGATATGGTCGCCTTCAAGGCCGCGCTTTTGAAGACACCGAACCGCTATCGCCAGCGTTTCCCCGGCATGTCGATCCGACAGGCGATCGATGCGAACACCAAGCGCAAGGAACCCTATCCGACCTTGGCGACGAAAACGATCAATGAGAAGTGGCTTTCGCATGTGCGTTCGATCTTCGCATGGGCGCTTTCAAACGGCTTTGTCATGTCAAACCCGGCTGACGGCGTGAAGATCAATGAGGGTAGAGGCTACGTCGAGCCGACGCGCGTTCCCTTCTCGGTTGAAGACCTTGGACGCATCTTCGCGGCACCGTTCTTCGAAGACCCGAAGGACTTCGACAGCCGGCATTGGGCGATGTTACTCGCCCTGCTAAGCGGTGCCCGCTCGTCGAGCGAAATACGTCGGCTGAAGCTATCGGACGTTTACGAGGAGGGTGGCATCCTCGCCTTTAATTTCGAAGACGCATCGAAGAACCTTCGGTCGAAGCGGATCGTCCCGGTTCACTCGACACTGATTAAACTCGGCTTGCTTGCGTATATCGATCGACTAAAGGCCGAAGGGCGTGACCTGCTATTTTGGGATTGGTTTCCTGACGACAAGATAAATCGATGGTTCCTGCGAACCTACATGGCCGAAGTCGGGATCATCGATAAGCGCAAAGTCTTCCACAGCTTTAGGCACACGATGAAGACCGCAATGGCCCGTTCCGGCGCGCCGCGCGACGTGTCCGATCTCATCACCGGCCATGCTGACCAAAGCGTCGCGGGGATCTACATTGCAGAGCAACACGTCACCATGATCGAGGCCATGAAGGCAGCGATCGAGCGGATCGACTTTTCCAGTGCCGCGCCCATCTTGGCAAAGCCGATTATCAAAAGGTGAAATAAATCCTATTGCCTAGGATTATTAGCTTGCGTCACTAAGTCCACCATGAGACAATATTCACAAGTCAAGAATTTGTGGATACATCGTGGCATTCGAAATCCTGAAATCATCGGTCGCTAAGCTCTTTTCCGCCCCTGAGCAGAAGAGCGCCGTCGTGACCTATGACAACTGGGGGCTCGACGCTTTCCTTGCACCCGCGACCCTGAGCAACGTCGTCGTCAATGCACAGACCGCCATGCGCGTTCCTGCCGTCGCCGCAGCGGTGAACTTGATCGCAGGCGCCATCGGCACCCTACCCGCAAGGATCGTCCGCACCGTCGACGGATCGAAGGAAACCGCGATCGATCACCCAGCCGCGCGCCTTGTGGCCACCGCTGCGAACGATCGCGTCTCAGCCGGCGCCCTTCGCCAGCGCCTTGCCCTCGACGCCTTGCTGCACGGAAACGGCGTTGCCTTCGCGAACCGCGTGAATGGTCGCGTCATCGAGATCGTCAGGATCGATCCGCACGCCGTATCGATACAGCTCGACCCGATGACCGGCGAGGCGATCTACCGCTCGACCGCCGACAAGTCCCGCATCCTCGACCCGCGCGACGTGATCCACATCCCGGCCCCCGTAAGCTTTGACGGCGTCACCGGCGTCTCGCCGATCGCCCTGGCACGCGAAGCCATCGGGCTCGCAATCGTCATGGAAGCCCGCGCCGCGAAACTGTTCGGCGTTTCTGCCCGGCCCGCTGGCGTGATCGAAGTCCCTGGGAACGTCGGGGAGGAAGCGATCCGGCGCATGGGCGCCGGATGGCGCGCTGCGCAGGAAGGCGCCGAGAATGGCGGCAAGACGCCGATCCTTCATGATGGCGCGACATTCAACCCGCTCACGTTTTCCAGCGTCGATGCGCAGTTTGTCGAGCTGCGCAAAGAGCAGACGGTCGAGATTGCCCGCGCATTCGGCGTGCCCGCGACGATGCTTTTCGAGCTTTCGGGCGGCACTTTCTCGAACACAGAACAGCAAGGTCGGCAGTTCGTCACGTTCACTTTGGCGCCTTGGCTTTCGACCTTCACCGATGAATTTGGCCGCGCCCTCTTGAGCGATGACGAGCGCGACGATCACGCGATCGAATTCGACACCGGCGCCTTGGTCGCCGTCGACACCGCCGCGCGTACCGACCGGATTGCGAAGCTGCGCAGCGCTGGCGTCTTCACCGCGAACGATGCGCGGCGCGAACTTGGTCTCCCGGCACATACCGATGGCGACCGGCTTGATAGCCCGCATACGACCCCAGGTGCGGCGCCGAACGTGAGTAACAATCCCGCGAAACAGGACACCCAGGCATGACCCCGCACCGCGCTTTCTTCGGCGATGCCGAACATGAATTTGCACTCGGCGGCGATCAGATCGTCGAGCTTGAGCGCGTCACCGGCGCCGGCATTGGCGCCATCTGCGCCCGCGTTTTCAATGGCACTTTCGCTTATGCCGACATCACCGAAACGATCCGCCTGGCACTGATCGGCGGCGGTCTCGATCCCCAGGAAGCCGCTGCGCTGACGAAGGCATACGTGCCAATGCGGCCGATCGCCGAGACGATGGCCCTCGCCGTCGACGTTCTGTCTGCCGTCTATTTCGGACCGGCGTCCGGTCCCGAGGTAGCAGCATGATTTTCGAGACCAAAGCTGCGCTAAGCGTCGACGACGAAGGATTAATCGAAGGCCTTGCATGGCCCTTCGGCACGCCCGATCGCGTCGGCGACATGATCACGAAGGGCGCCTTCGCCGGCACTGCACTCCCGGTTCCAATGTTGGACTCCCATGATCCCCGCAAGGTGATTGGCGTCTGGACGCATGTGGAAGAGATCGACGAAGGCCTGACCGTCAAGGGTCGCCTTTTGATCGATGACGTTCCCGACGCCCGCCGCGTCAACGCCTTGGTAAAAGCCGGCGCGCTTGGCGGCTTATCGATCGGTTTCTCAACGAAAAAGCAGATGGTCCGCAAGGCAAACACCGCCACGCGCGACCGTGGCGGCCGCACGATCACCGCGCTCGAACTTGTCGAAATCAGCCTCGTCTCCATCCCCTCACACCCCGGCGCGCGTCTTCGGCAACGCAAATCCGTGGCCACCGCAATCCGCAACGCCGAAGCAATCCAGCGCGCCGCGCTGGCGCTTACCCGCTCGTCAGAAAGGACAGCAACCGCATGAACTACTCTCTCAAGGCGTTCGCAAACGCCGAACCAATCGAGCTGAAGGAAGCCGATATCACCATCGGCTCCGAGGGTGACGACGGCGACAACGCCATCGTCACCAAGGCGCTCGGCGACCTGACGAAGACCGTCGACGACCGCATCACCGCGCTCGAAAAGAAGAGCGCCGATCGTCTCGACAAGGTGGAGGCCAAGCTCAATCGTCCGGGCACCGTCGTCGAGACCAAGAGCGATGAAACTGCGATCGAGCGCAAGGCGTTCGACATCTACGTCCGGCGTGGTTCGAACCACCTGTCGGCAGATGAGACCAAGTCGCTCACCCGTTCGGTCGACATGGATGGCGGCTATTTGGCCCCCGAGCAGTTCATCGCCGAACTTTCGAAGGACATCGTCGAGTTTTCGGCGCTCCGTTCGGTCTCGCGCGTCATCAACGTGTCCGCCGCGATGGTGAAGATGCCAAAGCGCACCGGCACGATGAACGGAAAATGGGTGGGTGAGACCGAGACCCGCACCGGCACCCAGCCGAGCTACGGCGAGCAGGAATTCCAGGTTCACGAGATCGCGACGTATGTGGACGTATCGAACCAGCTCCTCGCCGACTCCGCGTTCGATATGGACGCTGAGCTTCGCTCCGACTTCGCCGAAGAATTCGGCCGCATCGAGTCCGCCGCGTTCGTGAACGGCGATGGCGTAAAGAAGCCTTTCGGCCTCCTCAAGAACACCGACGTCGAGCAGATCGATATGGCGGGCGCGTCCGTCACCTATGCCGATTTCGTCAAGTTGTATCACGCGCTCAAGGGCGCCTATGCGGCCAACGGCGTCTTCGCAATGAATCGGACCACCATCGGCGCCGTTCGCGGTCTCACCGACGCCAATGGCCAGCCGCTCTGGCAGAACGCCCTGACGAACGGCAACCCGAACACGATCTTCGGTCGCCCCGTTCTTGAGGTTCCCGAGATGCCTGACGAAGCGACCGGCGCGGTTTCGATCGCGTTCGGCGACTTCCGCAATTTCGTGATCTTCGATCGCATGCAGCTCGACGTCGTTCGCGACGGCCTGACGATGCGCACCGAAGGCCAGACCCGCTTCCATGGCAGCCGCCGCGTCGGCGCTGGCGTGCGCAAGCCTGAGGCCTTCAAATTCATGGGAGTTGCATGATGAGCAACCAGGCAAGCAAACGGACCAAGTTCTTCATCGGCGGCACCTGCGATCGTGACGGCGACATGACCGCCGTTGCGGCATGGGTGGAGGTCAACGATGTGACCGGCTTCGATGGCGACATCGGCGACGAAAGCGAGCTGATTAGCTACGAAGTTTACGGCGCCGACAACCGCGTGCGCAAGCTCAAGGGCACGCGCAACGCGGGCAATGTGTCCATCAAGGTCGCGCGTCTTCCCGGCGATCTTGGCCAGGACGCCATGCGTGCCGCAGAGGCTGACAACGCCAGCACGTATGCGTTCAAGTGCGAGCTGGCCAACGGTGACAAGGTGATGTTCCCGGCGCTCGTCATGTCGTCCAAGCGGACGATCGGCGACAGTGTCGTCATGCTGGCATACCCGCTTGAGCTGACCGACGACGTCACCGAAGTCCTGGCCGCATAACCATGACATCGCGGCTCGCAAACGAACGGATCAACATCACGCTCGACGGGCATTCCGTCGAGCTGGTCCCGACGTTGCGGGCCGCGCTTCGCCTTGCCCGGCGTTACGAGAACTATGGCGCGTTGATTGCCAAAATCATGGAAGGCGACACCCGAGCGATTGCCGACACGATCAACGAGGGCGCCGACTTCCCGACTGCCATGCCCGTCATTCTGTCCGACATCCAAGCACGTGGCGTCCTAAACGTCGTCGCCACGCTCAAGGCGCCGTTGGTCGACTTTGTCGTCAGCCTCGCCGGCCCAGCGCCGAAGGACGATGGCAAACCCCAGGCCAAGCCGACAGGCAAGCCGATGACGTTCGACGCCTTCCACGAACAGCTTTTCGAGATCGCTACCGGATGGCTCGCCTGGACACCCGCAGAAGCATGGGCTGCAACACCCGCTGAAATCCTCGCCGCCCGCGATGGCCGAATTCAGATGCTCAAAATGTGCTTCGGCTCCGGCGAGGGCAGCGACAACGGCACGCGCCATGATGAGCTTTCGCTGGACGAACAGGCACTAGCGGTCTTCGGCGGTCGTCGCCGGAAGGCGGCTTGATATGCCGTTCGCACCCCCAAGGATTTGTGGCTGCGGCAATCGTGTTTCGGCTGGCGTTCGATGCGCATGCCAGGCCAAAGCCGACACCGCGCGAAAGGCCCGCCATGACGCAAACAGGCCCAGCGCTGCGCAGCGTGGATATGGCACGAAATGGCGCGAAGCCCGCGTGACCTTCCTCGCCAAGCATCCGAAATGTGAGCGATGCGGCGCACCCGCGACCGTCGTGAACCACCGCATTCCGCACCGTGGCGACCTGAAATTGTTCTGGCGTCGAAGCAACTGGCAGCCCGTCTGCGCACCCTGCCACAATGGCCCAATCCAGGCCGCCGAGAAGGCCCCGAAACCATGAGCATCCCGACCTTCAACCCGCCCTGCAATCCATCCCCAGGCTTCACGAGCACCCCCGAGGTCAAGCTCCTCAAGTCCGAATTCGGCGATGGCTACACTCAGGCCAGCCCGAACGGCCTCAATCATATCCGCGACACCGTCGAGACCGTGAGCTGGGATGTCCTGGCTAAAGATGAGCGCGATGCATTGATCGCATTCTTCACCGAACGCGGCGGCAACAAACCGTTCTTCTACCAGTTCCCGCATGGCGTCATGACGAAGTGGACATGCGAACAATGGAGCGACCAGGCAATCAGCGGCAACTTCCACAAGGTCACTGCGACCTTCAAGCAATCCTTCGATCTCAGGACGTAACCCATGCTCAGCGCCCAGCAGATCGACCGGCTCGAATTCCAGCGTGACAGCGATGACGCCATCGTCCGCGCCCTCGCCTATGCACAGCGCAAGCGTGCCGATGACCGCGCCAAGATGCTCGGCGTAAAGCTCAGCGAGGCGAAATTCCTCAGCCTGATGGAACGTCGTGAGAAGGATCAAGCCAAGCGAGCTGCATTCGAGGCTGAACAGCCCAAGCCCGGCCATCTGCCGAGGAAGGGCGTCTATCTGATCAATGGCGAGATGATCTCTATCGCGACGGCAGCGAAGCGCTCCGGCTTCACCGCGACGACCCTCTATGCCCGGATGCACGCAGGCGCCACGCTTCAAGAAGCCATGACCGGCGTCGACCGACGCAATCACCGCCTTGGCCAAGGTCAGACGTACACCATCAACGGCGAGACGATGAACCTACGCGAATGGGCCGATCGCAAGGGCATTCCATACAACACGCTACAGAAGCGCCTAGGCCGTGGAATGAAGCCGATCGACGCCATCCAGCAGCAGAACCAACGGCCAAGGAAGGGGGCGGGGGTGGTTCGAAGCTCGGCTCCCTCCAGAAAGACCGGCGGCGTTCCCGTCGCGCAAGATTGCCCCGAAATGGAACTTTTTATCCCATGACCGCCATTAGCCTGCCCGACCTCAAGGCCCATCTCCGCCTCGACATCGAGGACACGTCCGAGGACATCCTGCTTCAGCAAAAGATTGACGCCGCCGAGGCGTGGATCGGTGCGTACATCGGCATGTTGCCTGAAGACTTCGCGGACCCCATCCCGGCTCCGATCGCCGAGGCCGTTCGCCAGCTCGCTGCCCGCGCCTATGAGGATCGTGAAGGTTCTGAAGACGTGCCGTTCGACACCCTCCGGCTCTTGTCGCCATATCGCGGATGGACGTTCTGATGGCCCGTTCGTCCGATCAGCTCGCTCGCCTCAATCGCCGGTTCGCCGCAGTCTCCCAGGCCGCGCGAACCGCCGTGATCCCGGCGCTCGACAAGGGCGCCGATCAGCTTGTGACGGCGGCGAAGCACCTGGCACCCGTCGACGACGGCACCGTGCGCGATAGCATCCGAAAGGAAGACGGCGAGCACGACCTGGAACGCCTTGTCGTCGCGGGCGGCGGCGATGGATTTTATGTTGTGCATCTTGAGCACGGAACGGTTCAATCGCACGCGCAACCGTTCTTTTATCCGGCCTACAGGCTTCAGAAGAAGCAAATTCAGGCCCGCATCAAGCGCGCCGTCGGCAAGGCCATCAAGGACGAATGGAGCGGTCGATGATCGAACCTTCCCTCGCCCTTCAGGCCGCCCTCCGCACACAGCTCGTGAGCGACGAAAACGTCGCCGCGCTCGTCAGCCCTTCATCGATCCGCGACGGCAACGCCCGGCCGGACATCTTTCCGACGATCATCACCGGCGATGCGCAGACCGTTTTGGAGCGCATCGTCTTTTCCCGCAAGCATGTGAGATGCACCATGACACTGCATATCTGGACGAAGGAAACCGGCCTCGCCGTCGTCAAAACCATCGCCGCCGCTGCCATGATCGCCCTCTCGACGACACCGCTGATCGACGGCTTCGCGCTTCTCGACCACGAAGTCGAAGGCGTTCGCTACTTCCGCGACCCGGGCGGCGAGCACGGGCACGCCGTCGTTACCGTCAGTGCGCTAATCGAGGCCGTCGAGTAATGAAAGCTGGCAAGCTCGACCGCAAAATCACGATCGAAAGGGAAGCCGAGACCGTCGATGCGAACGGCACCGTCGTGCGCGCCTGGACGCAGATCGCCACGATGGCAGCGCAGCGCGTCCAGCAGTCGACCGATGAATTCCTAGAAACCTTCGGCGAGGACGTGAAGACTGCGATCGCCTTTCGCATCAGATACCGTCCCGATGTCGAGCTTACAGACCGCATCGTCTATGATGGCACCGCCTTCAATCTGGTGGAAACGAAAGAGATCGGCCGTCGCGTCGGGCTCGAACTCCGCTGCGAGGCGACAGCATGAAAGGCCGCAAGCCTTCCCAGGTCATCACCGGATCGCATTCGTTAGTCGCGGCACCAAACCCGCCAACATGGCTTTCGAAGGATGCCAAAGCCGAATGGCGCCGCGTGGCACCTGTCCTGACCGAACGCGGCGTGCTCACGATCGCCGACCTTGCGACCCTTGAGGGTTTCGCGACCGCGATGGGCCGCGTGCGCGAAGCCGAAGGCACGATCCGCAAGGAAGGCGCGACCTACACCGGCACCACCGGCCCGAAACGACACCCCGCCGTGACGACGCAAGATGCAGCCCTCAAGACGGCACGGCTGTTCGCCGCCGAGCTTGGCCTGACACCTTACAGCCGGTCCCGCACCGCCATGACGAGCGACAAGCCGGATGACGAGCCGTCGCCGCTCGACCTATGACCGCCTCGACCTATCCCGAATGGATCTATGACGGCAGCGAAATCGCCGACCCGTTCGGCTACGGCGAGCGCGCGGTTACGTTCCTCCGCAGGTTAAAACATCCGAAGAGCCGGGCACCTGCCCGCGCTTTCCAACTTGACCCTTGGCAGGAACGCATCGTCCGGCGCGTCTATGCCCCCAGGCATCCGAACGGCGACCGGATCGTGAAGACCGTCGTGCTCTTGCTTCCCAGGGGCAACAGGAAGACGAGCCTTTCGGCGGCGTTGGCGCTCCTACACACCATCGGTCCCGAGCGCGTCCCAGGCGGCGAGGCCATCTTCGCAGCCGGTGACCGCACGCAAGCCTCGATCGGCTTCCGTGAAGCGGCGAACATCGTCCGAGAAGACAAGCGGCTGATCGCAGCGACGACGATCTATGACGCCCATAATTCGGCGAAGAAAATCGTGCTCGACCGCGACGGCGCATTCCTCGAAATCGTGTCCAGCGACGGCAAACGCCAGCATGGCCGAACCCCTGGTTTCGTGCTCGCCGACGAACTCCATATCTGGCCTGATGCGAACCTTTGGGAGGCCTTAACCTCCGGCTTGGACAAGTCCGACAACAGCCTGATGATCATCGCCACCACGGCTGGCAAGGGGCAGGAAAACATCGCGTTCAAGACGATCGATGACGCCCGCAAGGTCGCGCGCGGCGACGTGGTCGATCCCTCTATTCTGCCCGTCTTGTTCGAGGCCGATCGTGATGATGATTGGACGGACGAAGCCCTCTGGCACCGCGTCAATCCCGGCCTGGTGCATGGCTATCCGAGCCTCGACGGAATGCGTCGGCGCGCCGAGCAAGCGAAACGCAGCCCGTCCGAACGCGAGTCGTTCAAGCAGCTCAAGCTCAATATGTGGCTTGATCACTCGGCGAGCCCGTTCGTCGATATGCAGATTTACGACAAGGGCGCCGAGACGATCGACCTCGACGCACTAGCAGGGCAGCCGTGTTTCATCGGCGTGGATATGTCGACGACAACCGATCTCACCGCCGTCGTCGCCGCCTTCCGTGATCCCGATGATGACGATGGCTTCATCGTCCTTCCGCACTTTTTCTGCCCAGGCGACAACGTCCGCGCCCGCGCCGAGCGCGACAAGGTTCCGTATGTCACATGGGCCGAACAAGGCTTCATCACCCCGACACCGGGCAACGTTATCGACTACAGGGCCGTCGCCAATCACATTCGCGACCTCGCCGAGCGCTACGATGTCCGCGAAATCAACTTCGATCCGGCCTATGCGATGCCCGTCATGGCCCCGCTCGGCGACGAAGGCTTCCCTGTCCAAACCATGCGCCAAGGATGGGTGACACAGTCGCCGGCCCTGAATGTGTTGGAGCGCGCGATCGTCAGCGAGAAGTTCCGCCACGGCGGCAATCCGGTCCTTTACTGGTGCTTCTCAAACGTCGCCATCGCCACCGACAGCGCTGGCAACCGAACGATGCACAAGGGAAAGAGCACCGATCGCATCGATGGTGCCGCCGCCACATGGATGGCCGTAAGCCGCGCGGCCGCGAACGAAACCACCCGATCGATCTATTCCAGCGACTCCTGGACCCCTGAATTAGCCTATTTCTGAGGAACCGACATGGCCCGAACTGACGAACAAGAACTGACAATTCGCCTTGAGGCGAAGATCAAGGATTTCGAGCGTTCGATGGACCGCGCCCAGAAAAAGGCGAACGGCAGCTTCAACAAAATGGAGCGCGACGCTGCGCAGTCTGCATCGAAACTTGAACGATCCTTCGCCCGCGCTGGCCAAGGTATCAATCGCGGCCTCTCTGGCATTGGGCGCGGCCTGGCCACGCGCCTGGCACCGCTCGCCGTCATTGGTGCGGCGGGGATGCTCGGCAAGACGTTCCTTGAGAAGACGATCGCGCAGGAAAAGGCCGTCAAGTCGATCGAAGCCGTCATCAAGTCGACGGGCGGTGTTGCTGGCGTCACCTCAAAAGCTGCGCAGGAACTCGCCGCGAGCTTACAGAAAGTGACGACCTTCGGCGATGAAGCTATTCTTCCGGCCGAAGCCTTGTTGCTGACGTTCACGAAGATCGGAAAAGACGTATTCCCGGACGCGACGAAGATCGTGCTCGACATGAGCGAGGCGCTTGGCCAGGACCTGAAGTCGTCGGCCGTCCAGGTCGGCAAGGCGCTGAACGACCCGATCCTTGGCGTGAGTGCGCTTCGCCGCGTCGGCGTCTCGTTCTCCGCAAGCCAGCAGAAGGTGATCAAGGACCTCGCCGAGACGGGTAGGGTCGCAGAGGCCCAGAGGCTCATTTTGAAAGAGCTACAGACCGAGTTTGGCGGTGCCGCAGTGGCAGCCCGCGATACGCTCGGCGGCGCTTTGAAAGCGCTCGGCAATGCCTTCGGCGATGCATTCGAACTTCACGGCCCCGAGGTCGACGGCCTTCGCCTGAAAATCGAAGACTTGATCACGACGGTTTCCGACCCCCGCTTCGTAAACGCGATGGCAGACATCGGCTCAAGTCTCGTCAATGCGATGGAGAACATCGCGTCTGCCGTCGTAACGATCGATGGTGTAATTCAGCGCGCATCGATCGGCCTGGACGGGCTCGGCAAGAAACTGTCGGACTTCGGCAATTCGAGCGTCTTCGCCAGGCTGGCCGACGTGCTCGGCACCACCGACCCTGAAAAGCTCCGGTCCTTCGGCATCACGCCCATGCAGAACGTCCAGAGCTTTAACCCTGACGCCAGGGTGGCGAATGCTTTCGACGTGACTACCGGCACCGGCATCCCAGCCGCGAGCAAGGCCAACCGCGTCGTCGAGAAAGCCGCCGACGATGCGGCTGGTAAAGTCAAGAAAATGGGCGACGCCGCCGATGATGCGTCGGACTCGCTTAAGGAACAACCGAAGCTCAAGTCGGCCCCGATCGAAACTGCCCGGAAATATGTCGGCCTGAGCGAGAACCGCGACAGTGACGTTCTTGAAAACCTGTTCAAGAAAGCCGGCCAGAATGTCGACCCCAAGAAGACGGCATGGTGTGCAGCGTTCGTAAATGCGGTTCTCGCAACCAACAATCTGCCCGGCACCGGCTCGTTAGCTGCAAGATCCTTTCAGAACTACGGCGAGAAGACCGACAAGCCCGAGAAAGGCGACATCGTCGTCTTGAAGCGCGGCAACTCGCAAACACAGGGCCACGTCGGATTCTTCGAAGGTTATGACGCACGCGGCGGCGTGCGTGTTCTTGGCGGCAACCAGAGCGATGGCGTCAATACAAAAACCTTCAACCAGAAGGATGTGCTCAGCTTTCGCAGCATCCCCGGTGCCGAGACGGGTGGCGCTGCGGGGACAAACGCCGGCGAGTTGATCGCGGAGCGCGCCGCAGCCGCAGAGAAAGCGGCGGATGCCGCGAAGCAGCAGGCTGATGCCTATGCCGGGATCATCGCCGGATCGAAGTCGTTCACCGCCGAACAGGGCATGGAACGCCAGGCCCTTGGTATGACCGCCGAGGCGGCGGCGAAGCTGCGGGCCGAACACGACCTTCTCAATCAGGTCTCGGCGGCTGGCATCGTGATCACGCCCGAAGTTCGCCAGCAGATTAGCGCCCTCGCTGGCCAGATGGCCGCGGCGGAGGCCGACGTCCAGAAATTCGCGACATCGCAGGAGGACGCTCAGCGGATTGCCGCGCAGTGGCAGAACATCGCCTCTAGCTCGGTCAAGGGATTGGTCTCCGATCTCGTCGCCGGGAAATCAGCCGCAGAAGCGTTTTCGAACGTCCTGTCGAATATCGCCGACAAGCTCCTCGACATGGCCGTGGACAGCTTGTTCGCGAATGCCTTCTCGGGTGGCGGTAAGGGCGGCGGTGTCGGTGGTGGAATTCTCGGCAGCATCGGCAAAATCTTCGGCTTCGCATCGGGCGGGCATGTCAGCGGCCCAGGCACCGGCACGAGCGACAGCATCCCGGCCCGCTTGAGCAACGGCGAATTCGTCGTCAACGCCCGCGCGACCGCGAAGCACCGGGCGATGCTGGAGGCGATGAATAGCAACCGCGTTCCGGCGTTCGCCAATGGCGGCATGGTCTCGCCCAGCCCGATCTCGACGCCATCCTTCGGCAGCTCAGGCGGCGGCGGCTCGGCACCGATCAATATCAGCTCTAACGTGACGATCAACGCCAGCGGCGGGACGCAGGAACAGAACGACGACCTGGCGAAGAAGACCTCGCGAGCCGTCGAGAGTCAGATGCGGGCAATCGTTCAACAGGAGCTGAGACAGCAAACCCGACCCGGTGGCCAGTTTAGCCGATAGTCATAAGGCGACTATAAGCCGTCTATTCATCGGAATGCACACACAAAAACGCACCGGGTTGTTAAGTCCGGTGCGTTTCTGAGAATTCGAGGAAGGCAGTTACGAGTTACCAACCCCTGCACTCAATATAGTGGAAACCGCCCCGGATTGCAAAGAAATATTTTTGCCATCTGTTAAAAAAAAGTTCGTCGATAGAGCGCGTGAAGTGCTATAGTAGAAGACAGAAATTCTAGGAACAAGGAAACCACCCCGGCTGATTGTTGTTAGCCGGTATCATAGCTGGACTCAATCTCGTATTGGTGCGCGGAAAACGAGACCGCGCCTGTAAGGCACCAGCAGCCGCCCGGAATGATCAGAAGCTAAGCTTCGAGGTCTGCGCCGCAAGGGTTAATCCAAACCCTTGGAAAGACGAAATCAATAGACGGTGCTATGTCGAAGCCTACGGGCCTGCTGCAACACCGGCTTCGCAGTGGTTGTGAATAATGCCACGTGGAGAGAGCTTGGGTAAAATCAGGCGACCGATCGGGACTTCTGTCCGGGGTTCGGGGACTATGGCAGGGGAAATGCGATCCCCCCTGTTGAATTCTAACAAAATTCAAATCCCTCATTCAAAGTATGTGACCCCTCCTCTGAAAAACGTCTCTCTTTTTGACACGCTTTTCTGGGGGGGGGGTTAGAACTATGTCCTGATTTTCGAATTGGCCAAACATCGTCCGGATACAACGCCAGTTAGAATAAGTGATCGAAGATGTTGGCGAGCCCGAAGGGCGAGCCGGGGGGTGCGAGGGGCGCAGCCCCTCTGCCGAGGAAGAAGCAGGAAGCGCTTTGACTTAAGCCGAGCTATGTCAAAATTCCCGACACCTTCCGGCTCGGCCTAGGCCTTCACAGAAAGAGGGGCTGCGCCCCTCGCACCCCCCGGCTCGCCCCCTTCGGGGGCATCGCCAACGTTTCTGGGATTTTCGTATCCGAGAGGATTTAGGGCTTTCCCCGACACATTCCGGCTCGGCCTAGGCCTTCCCAGAACCTGGGGCTAAGCTCAGGCCTTCCCAGATCCTGCGGCCCAGCCATACCCCTTCCGGCGAGTCCTGTGGGTTCCGTTTTTATTTACGAAGCGTCCTGTATGTGCGGTTCTTTTATGTATTTCAGGTCTTTTTGTGCGGTTTTTGACACATATTTTCGGAACTGCTATGTAGACAGATAGATCATTAATGACCTATGCTTCAAAAATACTTCAGCTAATCGCAATAAAACGCTTGCAACCCATTCCGGCGAGACTCATAACACCCCGGTAAACACTTCAGAAAGCGAGGAAGAACATGAACAGTTTATCTATCAACACCGAAGCCATGAACGAAATGATCGATGCCGTGATCGAAGCAGCTTTCGAGAATTGCCCCGACTTCGCCGTCGTAGCGGATCGGTCGGCAATTCAGCTTGCGCTTCTCGTCCACGGCGTCGGCGTCATGGAAGATCAACAGCCGATAGCGGCCTAGGCCTCACACAGCCCCGCTGGCGAGCGCAACAGACCCGCCCGCCCCCGACACACCGGCCCAGGCCTATCACGCGCAGGTGACTCTCTAAAACGATCGACCCTTGAGGGCGCGCCATAACCCGGTGCGCCCTTCAACATTCTTTTTAGAGGCCACTTGCGTTTTTGGAATTGGACATCTAGTTTCCAGTTCCAAGGAGAGACCAATGACGAAGAGCTGGGCAGATTACAAAAGAGAGGCGCGGGACCGTGCGAAGGCCGCGTCGAAGACGATGCCGGACGCGGCGGACCCGTATCTCAGGACGTCGTTCTCGAATTTCTTCACAGCCGATGTTCAACATGACGGCGGCGACTGGAGCAGCGTCGAGCAAACTTTCGGCAATGCCGGCGTGCCGCTTCCCGGTTTCGAAACCGACGACTGGCCAGAACATGAAACGTTCGGGCTTGTTCAGATGGACATTGAGGATCGCCGATCGCTCGGCAGAGCGGAAATGCTCGCCAATGCAATGACAGACGGGCTTCGCGTCCTCACGGACAAGATCAACCGCTTCAAGCTTCAAGAAACCGAGGCGCGGATCGCCGAGCTGGAAAAAGCCGACCTATCAGCACCAGCCGCACAGAAGCGCGCCCTTAAGGAAAACGTCGATTTGAACCGGATCAAGGGACTGCTGGCGAAGAACGTCCGGCTGACCTTCCCGGCCTACGAAATCAAGGGCTAGAGCAGCCTTTGAAGACCTACCGACGCGGTTCAAGGCGCGCCGGTAGGAAAGTGCATGGACTACCAAACCCCCACGGCCCAAGGGCCAAAATGAAAGTAGCAGCCTATGACTACCAGTAAAACCACGTCCACGCTCGGCCATTTTCAGAATTCTGACGAAGCGAATAAGCTGCTGGAAATGGTTAAAGCCAACCTCGGAGATGCGACCGCCACTCTGGACGGTTGGGGAGATGTTGACAATATTGTCAAAAAACTCAGTCTCATCGACGATATCGATATCGCAGTCGATCACATCGAAGGCGCGCTGATCGACATGAGGAGCTTCGCGGCCATGGCGCGTGGAGCGGGCACGCCGACACCAACTCCCGATCGCGCGGTTCACGGCGGCGACTTGAATATCAAGGAAATGGTTCGCCAGATTTATGTCTGAGACAGGCGAAGCTTCGCCTGACACAAGCTGTTAGAAGTTGCGCGCCGTGCAACTTCATCGTTGACCATCGGCGTCATCACCCGATACGAAGAAGGCGGACCAATGGTCCGCCTTCGATGCGTTGCGCTCACCTGTCGCTGGAAACGAGTGTGAGTGCGATGATCAGACTGCCAAGGATGCAAGCCGCTGTTATGGCGGTTTGCCCTTGTGCGGTGATTTCGATCCAAGGGATCGATAAAGTTAGGCGTTCGATCGCCTTCTCCTTTTGCCTTCCATTCGTGGTCTCGGTCGATCAGTGATCGCCGCCACAACCTACGTTTAAGCTAGGCCCGGCCTGTGTGAAAGGATCGCCGCGAATTCGTCCACCGCTTCTCCGACACTTCACCGACCATGGTCTCAATTTTGTTCGCTATTTGTTCCAAATCGCAGTTTCGGTCCGCGTCGTTAGCACCCTCTAAGAAGCCTCACGTCGCCGCATGGCCATCCGTGTCCTATGCAGTCGGTGCAAGCGCGACGCCTACTTCCTCGCCCGCGACTTGGTCGAGCATGGCATCCCGGCCGCGACGCACCTGGACGCCCTACCCTTCCGATGCGAGCACTGCCGATGACGTCACACCCGCGCGCACATTGTCGACCTGACTGCGACACCGGCAGGCTTCATCGTTGTTCAACGGCTACCGCGTCGGCGTCTTTGATCTCGGGCACGCTCGCGAAGATACAGACTAGAGCGACACATGCTGGCCCGCCTCCTGTCGCTTGATTGATCAGCGCATCGTGTCCGCCAATCCACGCGAGGATTGAAATCAAGAGGCCCCTAATCAGACGGGCAAGCGAATTTTTGAACTTGGGAGATTTGGGCTCTCGCACCATATCCGTCCCTCCATTGGAGAGTTTCAAAACGAAAACGGAAACTGGAACGAGGACCGTGTGAGCACCGATGCCAGAGACATCGTAAGAGCGTTGGTCAACACCGCTGCAATCAAAGAGATAAGCGCAACAGGACGAAATTGGAAGACCGCAGATCGGTTTCAAAAGTTATCCACAGGCACGAATGGCCAAAACCGTGCCCAGAACCGTGCCCATTTTCGTTTTAGTGATACGTGTAAACCACTGATTTTATTGCAGAATTAGCAACTGGCGGAGAGGGGGAGATTCGAACTCCCGATACGCTTGCACGTATGCCGCATTTCGAGTGCGGTGCATTCGACCACTCTGCCACCTCTCCGCAGGATGCCCGAGGGCATCTCCGATCGAAACGGACCAAACGCATGAACTGCGTCCTGCCCCGAAACGTCGGACTCGTGTCGACACCGTCGCCGGTGCGGGGCTTCCTTATCAAAGAGGGTATGTCCGGCACAAGAGGCAATGGCGATCGGTGCCTGCAAAATCTGGCAAGGCGGCGGATTGGACAACCACCGAACGTCGGTGGACCTTCATTCTCCAATGCGTCGTCGCATCGTGCGCGCTTGGGCCGGAATTCCTTTTTCCGTATCTCCTTTCTGCTCCCAAACGCATGATGCTTAGCCGGACCTCGGGGGTGACAGTCCGACACCGGGTGCTATCTCCTCGGCTTCAATCGCATCGAAACCGTATTTGCGCTGAAGAAAGAGTGTCCATGATCGACCTGAAGACCGCCCGAACCATCATCGCAGCCGCCCTGCAGGCAGCCGCCGACCAGGGCTTCAAACCTTTGACCGTGGCCGTGCTCGACGCCGGCGGGGCGTTGATCGCGCTGGAGCGCTCGGACGGCTCGTCGCGCATGCGGCCGGAGATCGCCATGGGCAAGGCGAATGGCGCGATCGCGCTGGGCATGGGGTCGCGTTCGATCTTCAAACGCGCCGAGCAGCAGCCGTTCTTCATCCAGTCGATGAATGCTCTCGCTAAGGGCGTTCTCGTGCCTGTGCCGGGCGGCGTTCTGGTGCGCGACGCTGCCGGTGCGATCATCGGAGCCGTCGGCATCACCGGCGATACGTCGGACAATGACGAGACCTGCGCCATCGCCGGTATCGAGGCGGCGGGGCTCACGCCGGACGCGGGTTGACATTATCAGCGGTGAATTCGCAATCGGCCCAACCGAATGAAGCCAAAGGAAGCATCCGGGCCGCAAATTCAAGCGGCCCGGATCGAACGTAAGGGGAAAGGATCCAGCGCTTCTTCCGGGTCGTATCGGTCCTCGGCTTGATCGTCTTTCGGCATTTCTATGAAACATTCGGTGGCCCTTCACCGAACCTTGTCTTGAGACGCCGATGCGAATGTCGCCGAATAGGCCGAGGTGAGTGGCGGAACATACGCAGTGGCCCGCGTGTGAGACATTCGTGCCGAAACATTTGCGTGACGGCCAAACGCTTCGCTGCTCGAAAAACGACGATTTCGAGTTTTTGAACGATTTCATGGAGAAGACGATGAAGACGATCCGTCAGATGTTCGGTTTGAGGCAGATGGCGCTTTGCGTCGCACCGCTTGCTGCGGGGACACTGGTCGCGATGAAGTTGGCCGCTTCGCCGGTCGCGGCGCAGAACACCGAGACCGCGATCTTCGCGGGCGGCTGCTTCTGGTGCGTCGAGAGCGATTTCGACCATGTGAAAGGCGTCGTCGACACGACGTCTGGCTATATTGGCGGGCAGAACCAGAACCCGACCTACCAGAACCATCCGGGACATATAGAGGCGGTCAAGGTCACCTATGATCCGAGCCAGGTGTCCTACGACCATCTGCTCGACGTCTACTGGCATTCGGTCGACCCGACCGATGCCGGCGGCCAGTTTTGCGATCGCGGCCATTCCTACACGACGGCCATATTCGCTACCAATTCCAAGCAGTTGGCCGAAGCCAAGACGACGAAGGCCGAAGTGCAAAAGGATCTGGGCTCGGTGGCGACGGTGATCGCGTCGGGCGGGACATTCTGGCCGGCCGAAGGCTATCATCAAAATTACTACAAGAAGAACCCGCTGAAATATCGTTACTACCGCACCGGCTGCGGCCGCAATGCAACGGTGAAGCGGATATGGGGCACCAAGGCCTACGAGGGTATCAAGGGCTCCATCAGCTGAACAGAACCAATTCGTTTCCAACAACCAGAAGAGCTCACGATGACCAAATCGCTTCTCGGCTCACTCGCCGCGCTCGTTCTCTTCGTCTTGCCGGTGTCGGCGAAGGCTGAAGACTGGGTGACCAAGACCTCGCCGAAATCCGTAGCCGAGACGGTCTCGGCCCTGACCACAGCCATCGAAGGCGCCGGCGCCAAGGTTTTCGCCACGGTCGATCATCAGGCCAACGCCAGATCAGCGGGTCTCGAGCTGTCGCCGACGACGGTCGTGATCTTCGGCAACGCCAAGATCGGAACGCCGCTGATGCGGGAAAACCGCAAGGTTGCCCTCGACCTGCCTCAGAAGATGCTCGTCTGGCAGGATGGCGAGACGACGAGGATAGGTTATCTCAAACCGGAGACGCTTGCCGACCGCTACGATCTCGACGAGAATTCCAAGCCCATCGGGATGATGACCGGAGCTCTGTCGAAGCTCAGCGACGCGGCGATCAAATAGAACCGATCGCACGCCGAACAGCGCATGGGACCAAGCGGTCCATCCCGCCGATAGTTATCACGGCTTGGCGTTTGCGTTTCGCTCGCTCGCTCGTCTGGCGGTGTTGTCTTCCATCGCAAGAGATCGTTACCATTGAGCATGAGGCCGCGTTCGGTTTCAGCCTCGGCAGCACCTCTCATATGATTCGTCGCCACGGATCTCTCGGTCGCATGCCGCTGGTCGCATCCGTTCCTTTTCGAAGATTCATGTGCGTGGCCTTGCCAATAGTTGCGACCCCCAAGGCAACCACTCGGTGACTACACCCCCGTCCCCACGGCGATCCATAAGAATGCCCGCAGGTCCGCGTTGACAAATTCGGCCGGCCCCTTGCAAGCCGTCCGTCAGGCTTGTATCTCGCGGAGTTGGAGAGGTGGCCGAGTGGTCGAAGGCGCTCCCCTGCTAAGGGAGTAAACGGGAAACCGTTTCGAGGGTTCGAATCCCTTCCTCTCCGCCACTTCGGAACAAAGCTGGGCACTGCGCCCGGCAGTGTTCCCGCCACGTCTGCGGCGGCAAGTGTCCGCAGCAGGTCGCTTTTCGATCCCATGATGCGGACTTCGCCGTCGTTGACCTCGACGCGCTGCGCCAGCGCGCGGAGATGGTCGCGGCGGTAGCCGCCGCCATCAAGACGCATCCGCTGGCGGGCGGTCTGCGCGAACTTTCGCAGCATCGGCGCGGTGATTGCTTTCTGGCCCGCGCTTTCCTGCATCGCGGATGCCCGGTCGGCATCGACCCGTGACTGGTCGCGGACAGCCTTGAGACTGGCGATGCGGTCTTTCAGGTCGGGGTCGTTGAGGTCTGCGACGCCGCTCTCGATCGCGTCATACAGCCGCTTGAGGCGTAGGTCGGTCTCGGTCGCCCGCTTGTTCAGCTCGGCGATGTGATCGCGGCGGCGTTCGGTGCGCTCCTGCCGCCAGTCGAGTACGGTGGCCAAAACCTCCTCCAGCCGGTCGGGTCGAGCAACCGGTCTTCAAGATGCCCGGCGACCAGCGCGTCCAGCTTCTCCATCGGGACGGTCATGCCGGTGCAGTCGGTCGGTCCCTGCCGCGCCTTGGTCGAGCATGTGTAGTAGCGATAGCGCCCGCCCTTGCCGGTGCGGATGGTCATGGCCCCGCCGCACTTTGCGCAATGAATGAGGCCGGTCAGCAGCGTGGGACCGCCCACCACCTGCGGGGGCGTTACTTTCGGATTGCGCGCCTTCATCCGCGTTTGCACGGTGTCGAACACCGCTTGGTCGATGATCGGCGGCACCGCGACGGGGATGACCTCCTCGTCGGGCTTGTTGTCGCCGTTCTTGGTGCGGCGGTTGAACTCGTGCCGCCCGATATAGGTCTGACGGGTCAGCATCCTGTGGACCGTGCCGATGCCCCAGCGCCCGCCGTCGCGGGTGAAGATGCGATGTTCGTTCAGGTGCTTGGTGATCGATTTGACGCCCATCGGGCCGCTCTTGCCGTCGCCCTCCAGCGCCAAGCGGGTAACTGCTCACGTGGCTGGCTTCAGGTGATCTGAGCGGCTGGGACGAATAGCGTAGCGGCGATGTCACGGATGGCGCCGAAGGCAGTTTGGCCTGCGATGCGGGCAGTGCTGGTGACGGATCTGTAGCCGGCGTGGACGCCGGGGCCCCACTCGGATCGGAATCCGCCTGTGACCTTGCGAAACACTACCGAGGGCCGGATCTCTCGCTCGGCGATGTTGTTGGTGGCGCTGACGCGCCGGTCCTCGAGGAAGACGAAGAACTTGGTTCGCCACGCCTTCACCTGGGCCTGCAGGGTGCGTCCGGCCGAATGACGTGCGGGCGTGGCCAGCAGCCGGTCGAGCCGACAGTCCGCCTTGATCCGGTATTGCCGCAGGGTGCTGTCCTTCAACTCGCCGCGTCGTCTGCCGATGGCGATCGTCCAGGCCAGCAACTTGGCCAACTCCGGCGCGAAGACGCCGTCACCGCAGTCGATCGCGTATTGTACATCGCGCAGCACATGGGCGAGGCAGACCTGATGTGCTGCGGCCATCTCCTGCTGGCCGGCGTAGCGGTCGGAAATCCAGACGGCGGGCTTGTGACCTCCCATCACCGCCTCGGCCACGGCCTTGGCACGACGCGGGGCGATCTCGTGCAGCACCGCCTCCGGCGTGACGAACACCCAGTGCCAGTGCAGTCGGCCGTTGATGCGCGTGGTGGTCTCGTCCGACCAGACCACCTCGGCTGCACGCAGTGTCTCGCGGATCGCCGCGCGCTCGGCCTCCAACGGCGTCTCCAGCCGACGTAGCGCGTTGGCGACGGCGCCCTCGGAAATCGTCAGGCCGAACAACTCGCGGGCGAGCCGGGCCAGCCGTTCGAAGCCGACGTGATGGCTGTGATGCAGGTAGGCCAAGAGCGCATGGATGTTTGGCCCGAACGGCGTGCCGGGCGGCAGGCCCACGGGCGGCGAGGCGCGGAAGCGCTTGCCGCAGGCGCAGCGCCCGCCGTGCAGTTCGACCCGCGTCACGGTCGGGAGAACTGGCGGAATGTCGACATGGTCATAGCGCCGTCGGCAGGTCTGCTTCAGCTCCGACACGTCCGCCCCGCAGGCGCAGCGATCGGCGCGGCGCACGATCGTCTCGTCCGGCGTTGCCGCCAGCCGGCGCGACACGCCAGGGCGCGACGGGCGTGGCTTCTTCTTCACCTTGTCCTTGCCGCCGGAACCGCTGCCGCCGGGGTTCTGCGAGGATGGAATGTGCGAGTTGCGCGAGGTCTTGCGAGGCTTCGCCAGAGCTGCCTCCAGCGCTGTGATCCTCGCCATCAACGTGTCGATCAGGGCCGCCTGCCGATCCAGCAGGGCGTCCTTCTCGGCGTCGGTTAGCATGCGTCGGCGCGGGCGAGTCATTGGAATCTTGACTCACATCCAAGCCCTCAAATCAAGCCAGATTGCCAACCGGGTGAGCAGTTACCCAAGCGGAACGCCAGCCGCACAGTGTCGGCATGGATGGGGTCGATCTCCAGCTTCTTCTTGATCTTGGCCCCGCGCTGTTCGGCGGCGACGACGCGGTAGCCGATCGGAGGGAGCGAGCCGTTCCAGAAGCCTTGCCGGGCATTCTCCTTCAAGGCGCGCAGGACGTGCTTGGCGTTCTCCTTCGATTGATACTCATCGAACAGCGCCATGATCTGACGCATCATGACGTGCATCGGATCGTCGCCCATCTCCTGGGTGATCGACAACAGGCGGATGCCGTTCTTCGCCAGCTTGCGGACGTAGAACTCCAGCTCGAAATGGTCGCGGAAGAAGCGGCTGAATGAATGGACGACCACCACCTCGAACGGCGCGGGCTTGGCTGTCCCGGCCTCGATCATCTGCTGGAACTCGGGACGGCGGTCGTTGGTGGCAGACGCGCCCGCGTCCACGAACGTCTCGACAAGCTGGTAGCCGCGCGCCGCGCAATAGACTTCGCCTTGTTTGCGCTGGTCGGGGATCGACACGTCATGCTCGGCCTGCCGCGCGGTCGAGACGCGCAGATAAAGGGCGGCGCGTAGCGGCACTGTCATGACGGCAATCTCCTCAACTCATCGGCACGGCCCGAACATCTCGTCGAACAGGTCGCCAAACCACGCCTCGAACACGTCCACCTCGGCCTGCGTGACCGGCACCCGTTCGGGCCAGTCGTCGGTGACGGTCCAGGTCTCAAGGTCGTGCTTTGGCGGACGGCCCGGAAACGGCCACGGCCTCCCCAACAACTGCTCAAGCTGTTCGGATTCCGACGGCAGAAGCGGACGCGAGGCTCTGGGCATTGGTCCAGAGTCGCAGAACCAAGGGGCTGGAAGAATAACATTTCTCTACGCTTGGCTACGCCTCGTAGCCCCGCGTGCAGATACTTGCGCGCGGCGGCGTAAGGCGGGGATGGGCTGGTCATGGCGCGCGTCATGACGATGCCATCATGCGTTCGACGGCCCTCATCGGCAGAATGAGGCGCAACGACTCGGGCAATCGCACGAAGCCGTGCGCGGCATAGAAAGCCGCCGCGCCGTCGTCCAAAGCATCGACCACAATCATCGATGACCCCACCGTCTCCGCGCTGGCCAGTGCCCGGCGTAGCGCGTCCGCCAATAGAACCGCGCCTAGCCGCTGGCCGTGCCGGGCCTTCGCCACAGCAAGCCGCCCGATCAACGTGGCGCTGACCAGCGGGTAGCGCGGGATGTGCTTGCGGGCCGCGTCGGGAACATCGCCGGGAGGCAGCGCCGTGGCGCAAAGCGTGTAATAGCCCAGTACGCGATCAGGCGCCCCCCTATCGGCCAGCACAAACACCCCGTTGGCGCGGCGGCGCACGTCCTGACCGGCCTGGGTTTGCAAATAGCGGTCAAGGCTCTCGACCCCGCAGCAGAAGTGGGCGCGGTCGTGGCCGTCGCCCAACGGGACGACGGCCAAGTCAGGTTCGGATAGCGCCACGGGTCATGCGCCGACGCGGCGGCTGTGGTCTGCGAGTGCGCGCGCAAGCCGTTCACTGGGTGCGGGCGGATGGATCATCGCATCGAAAAACGCCGCCCTGTCGCGCTCGGAAAGATTGAGTGTCTCATGTTCGGCAATGGTTCGGCGCGCGGCCTCCGCAATGGCGGTAAGGCAATAGTCGCTGATCTTGCGCCGTTCCAGTTGCGCGGCGCGCTCGATCAGCCCTTTGGTCTGCTCATCGAGCCGGAAACCGAGGCGGTCGTCACGGGTGATCCGCTCCTTGCGGGCGGTGGCTTTGCTGATCATGGCATTCTCCATCGTCTCTACTATGTACGTCAAAACGACACACATATCAAGACGCGTCAGGGTCGCCAGAAACGGCGACGGCTTTGGCACTTTGCCGGTATAGTGACGCTGTGCATGATGAGATCGAAACCGAACAGCCATCCCGGCTTGCACGCCTTCGGCGGTGGGCGCGCGGCGTCAAACAGGATGTCCATGCGATCTATCTCGCCGCGCGCGATCCCCGCACCCCCTGGTATGCCAAAGCGCTCGCCTTCGTGGTTGCCGCCTACGCGCTGTCGCCGATCGATCTGGTTCCGGACTTCATCCCCATCATCGGCTATCTCGACGACCTGATCCTCGTGCCGCTCGGCGTGATGCTCGTCATCAAACTGGTCCCGCCCGAAGTCATGACGGAACACCGCGAAACCGCTCGGTTGGTGGAGGGTCGTCCCGCCAGTCGAACCGCTGCTGTCGTGATCGTGGTCGTCTGGATCGCGGCTTTGGTCCTGACCGGAGCGTTGATCTGGCGCGCTTTCGTGACTCGCTGAAATAGCGTCACCTAAAGCCCCAATCCCCGGTTTCTGCCGAGCGTCCAGTCGATGCCGCCACCGGGCATGGGGATTCCGTCAACCTGCTGGCCGAAGCGTTTGGCGAGCGTGTCGTTCCACGGGACAAGCTGGAACCCCAGGCCGTTGTCGATCATAGCGAACCGCCCGCTGCTGAGCTGGGCCTGTCCGACGAGCTTGCCCGACACGCGGTCGCCGCTCGCGGTAGGCTGCCAGTCGAGGCCGCGTTCGGCGGCAAACTTCTTGCCCGAGCGATTGATCTCGGCGCTTTCCAGTTGCGCGATCAGGTCGTTCGGAGCGCGGAACCGGCCCCCGCCATGGTCGCGGACATAACCCATGTCGGCGAGCGCCTGCTTCCGGGCGTCCCAGGCGGCGCGCACATCGCCGCCGAACCCGCCGTGCGGTATGGTTTCGCGTCCGCTGCCGAGCATGGTGCGGTCGAGCCAGGTCGCGCCCTCGTGGCGCACCTGCCGGTCGAGCGGGAGATGAGTCAGCTCGTCGATACGCGGGCCATTGCCGAACCGCTGGCGATCATAGGCAAGGCCGCGTTCGGGCAGGTCGGCGGGAATGGTCCAGTGCTCGGCATGGACGCGCTCGACAATCCCGGCGCGGCGAAGCGCCTCCAGACGTCGGACATGGCTGCGGACATAGGCATCGGCGTCCTCGGCCCCGAGCCGCGCGAGCGCCTGCTCACGATGCGTCGCCGGGCTGTAGATGCCATTCGTGTCGGTCGCCGCGAGGATGTTGCGATCGGCGGTGCGTGGGGTGCTCGGCGGCGGCTCCACCGCGACGATGCTGCCGCGTCCGATGTCCTCGGCGCTGGTCGCCGGAACCTCGACATGATGGACCCGCCCGTCCACGCCGTCGATGGTCAGGCCGATCCGCTCGCCCAGTTCGTCACTACCCAGCCCTTTGGCGACAACCCGCCCGACGATCCGCTCGTTAGGCCGGTCGCGGTGAAGAGCATAGCTGGCGACCGATCGGCGATCCGCCAGCCCTTCGCGCTCCAGCGCCTGATGCATGGTCTTAATGATGTCGCCGCGTGTGCCAAGCTCGCGGAGCATCGGTTCGGCGCGGGCCGAGATGGTCCAGATGCCCGGCGTGTGTTCGGTCGCCAGCCCCATGCGCTCCAGCTTGCGAGCGCGGTCGATCAACAATGCCCGGTTCTGCCGGGCGGTTTCAAGCATTTCCCGATCGGGACGTAGATCGGAGAACTCGTCGCGTTCCTGCGCCGCGATCAGCATCCGGTCGAGCCGGGTGAACCGCTCGGCGTCCACCTCGCGCTCAAGCTGACGGCTGACCTCCTGCTCGGTTTGGCGGCCCAGCTCCAGCGTCACGATCTCGCTCGCCCGCTCGCGGACGCCGTGGGCGATGTAGTCCCCGGCGATATTGAGCATCTTGCCGTCGTCGGTGACGCCGCGCATCAGAACGTGGGTGTGGGGATGGCCGGTATTGTGGTGATCGACCGCGATCCAGTCGAGTTTGGTGCCCAGGTCGGCTTCCATCGCCGTCATCAGGTCGCGCGTGGTCTGCCGCAGATCGGACAACTCCACGCCTTCCTCGGCGGAGACGATGAAGCGGAACTGGTGGCGGTCCTCGCGGCCCCGGTCGAGGAAGGCCGGGCCATCGGCGATGTCCTTGTCGGCGGAATAGACCTGGCCCTTCTCGCCGTCACGGGTCACGCCATCGCGCTCAAGGTATCGCAGATGGGCGTTCACCGCCTTGCCGCTGACGAACTGGCGTCCGCGCGTCGCGCCCCGCTGGGGATTAAGCTTCACGACACGGGCCTTCACCGCGACTCGGCGCGAGCGGGTCCGGACGCCGCCGCCATCCCGGCTCCATCCGTTCCGGCCCTTCAGACCCGCCGCGATCTGAGCGCCACGGCCGCGCGCGTTGAACCGCCCGCTTCCCTTCCCCGTCCCGGCCAGTCGATTGGGGTTGCCGCCCGCTCGGCGGATGGCCTGATGCACCTCGCCGATGAAGGTTTTCGGACGCGCACGGACAGCCCTTGGCAAACGGGTCGAACCCCGGTTGCCAACCTTGCCGGGGCGGATGTGGAATCGGTCGTCATCGTTCGCCATGACGTGACGATTGAGGGTCGGATTCAGCCGCGCAAGACAGTAAATCGAGGCGTAGGGCCGTGGCGTAGAAAGACTTGCGAGCGACGGGAGACGGCGAGATTGGATTTATCGCACATCGTCGTTGGTGCATATCGAAGCATTGATAACAAACGGAAAAATGGCGTGAGCGCCACCCACTCACCTCATGGACGGTGCCGCGAGACGCCAAAAAACAATGTGCAGACAAACACTTAGGAACAAAGTTCCGGCAGCGAGGAATCTCGCTTTATCTTGCCGTCAACGGTTCGTCCCTTTTGAACGCCCGATGCTGATGGTGCCCATGAAGTTTTTGGTGTTGCGGTCAAAGCGGGTTGCGATGCATCGCCAGTCCTTGAAGTGTCTCGTGCCGGTTGCAGCCATAGGCCGGGTGCTCCAGCGCCAGCGCCTTGAGCCGCTCCACCGTCTCCGGCGTCGTCGTCTGCGGATGCGACTCGTGGATCGGCGGCAGGTCCTTCAGACCCTCGAAGCCCTGCGCCTGGAAACGCCGCTTCCACTCATAGAAGCTGGTTCGGTTGAGCCCCGCGGAGACGGCCGCGGCGACGTTGCCGACCTCCTTCGCCAGCTCGAGAACGCTGAGCCGGCTCTCAGCCAGGTTCGTCCCGTGGCCGTGTCCTCCTTCCCATCGATAGGACGGAAAGAAGGCTAGAGCATCGGACCGAAAAGTGGAATTTGGTTTTCGGAAAATTCCGATGCTCAATCAAAGTGTTAGAGCGTCCTTTGGTAAGAGGGGCAAAACCCCGGGCGGGAGTTGATTTTTTGCTATGCGCTGCTGGCTTGTTCTGATTCAGTCTGGGAATGACAATCCCGTCGAACATTGAATCGCTTACGGCGGCAGAGCTCAGAACGCTGGTAATTGAGCCTTTGGAGCGTGTGGCCGATCTGAGCCGTATCGTTCTTGAACAGCGCGAAGAGATCGCACGGCTGAAGGGCTTGAAGGGTCGGCCGGACATCAAGCCTCCGTCTGGCCCCAGCGGGATGGAGAAGGCGAGCCGGTCAGCGTCCTCGAAGACGGGCAAGCGGCGGGGCGGCGGCCCAAAGACGGCGCGTCGCACGATCCATGAGGACTGCGTAATCGAGGCGGCGGTGCCCGAAGGGTCGCGCTTCAAGGGCTACGAAGATTTCGTCGTGCAGGATCTGGTGGTGCGGTCGCATGTCACGCGCTATCGGCGCGAGCGCTGGGTGACGGCGGACGGACGCCAGGTCCTGGCGCCCTTGCCGGTGGGCGTCGGCGGCGGTCATTTCGGGCCCGCCTTGCGCCGCTTCGTGCTGGCGCAATATCATGAATGCCAGGTGACGATGCCGCGCCTTCTGGTGCAGTTGCGCTCGATTGGCATCGACATCTCGAAGCGGCAATTGGTGCGTCTTCTCATCGGGGGCCAGGACAAGTTCGTGGAGGAGGCGCGCGATGTTCTGCGGACCGGCCTCACCGCGGCGGCGTGGATCAGCGTCGATGATACGGGAGCACGCCACCGGGGACGCAATGGCGTGTGCACGCAGATCGGCAACGCGTTCTTCACCGCCTTCAGGACGACGCAGTCCAAGAGCCGATTGAACTTTCTCGATTGTCTGCGGGCCGGCCACACCGACTATGTGATCAACGCCGAAGCCCTCGCTTATATGGCCGGGCGATCGTTATCGGGGGCCGTCATCGCACAACTGGCCGGACATACGCTTCAGCACTTCGACGACGAAGCGGCCTGGATGACGCATCTGGCGAGCCTCGCGATCGCCGACCTTGCAGTGACGCCCAATCCCGTCGCCATCGCCACGCAGGGAGCCCTTTGGGGCGCCATCACTGATCATGGCTTTCTTGCCGGGACCGTGGTGCTGAGCGACGATGCCGGTCAGTTCAATGTCGGCCATCATGCCCTGTGCTGGATCCACGCGGAACGGCTCGTCCATAAACTGGAGGCCTTCACCGAGAAGGACCGCCGAGCCAGGGACACCGTGCGAGCGCTGATCTGGTGGTACTATCGCGATCTCATCGCCTATCGGAGCGACCCGACGCCGCGCCGCAAGGCGCAGATGAAGGCGCGCTTCAATCGGATCTTCAAGCGCCGGACCGGCTTCGCCACGCTCGACCGCCTGCTGAAACGGCTTCTGGCTAACAAAGCCGAATTGCTTGTCGTGCTCGATCGCCCTGACATCCCGCTCCATACCAACGGATCGGAAAACGACATCCGATGCTTCGTGACAAAGCGCAAGATCAGCGGCGGAACCCGAAGCGATATCGGGCGCGACTGCCGCGATGCCTTCCTCAGCCTGCTCAAAACCTGCAACAAACTCGGTATCAGGTTCTGGGACTATCTTGGCGAAAGGCTCGCCGTACCCGATCACATCGCCGTCGTTCCGCTCCCCGACATCATCCGCGCCAGATACGCTACAGCCTGACCGCCCGGGGTTTTGCCCCTGTTACGTTCTTGGTGCGTCCGGTTGGACGCACGGCGCTCTAAGAGGACAACTGGTATCGTCAATCCGTGTCTTTGGACGCCAGCTTCCTCTGTCCGATGGACGCTTGATGGGCCGCCGCCGCGTTGTTCGACGCGGGAGCGCCATCGGAAGCGACCTGAACGGTCGGAATGGCGATCTCGATGCCGTTCGCCAGGAACTCCGAACGCATCATGGCATAGGCCTGGCGCCGGATGATGAATTGCTGGCCGGGTGTCGTCGTCATCGCGAGACGCAACTGCATGGCGAAGTCCCCGAATTGCTGCACACCCTTCATTTTCAGGGTCTGGATAATGTAGGGCTCGAACTCGGGAGCCTCCTGAAGCTGGCGCCCGATGTCCTTGACGATGGCTTTCACCCTTTGGAGGTCGGTGTCGTAGGGAACGTTCACCGACATGACGTCGATGACCCAGTCGCGGCTCATGTTCTGGACCGCACCGAGTACCCCGAACGGCACCGTGAACAGCGGGCCTCGGTGGTGCCGCAGCTTGATCGACCGCAGGCTGAAGGACTCGACCGTTCCCTTGTAGTCGCCGCTCTGGATGTATTCCCCCACCCGGAATGCATCGTCCCATAGATAGAACATGCCACTGATCACGTCCTTGACCACGGTCTGCGCACCAAAGCCGACGGCGACTCCGGCGACCCCTGCCCCGGCGATCAGCGGAGCGATCTCGATTCCTAGGCTCGCCAGCACCATGAGGATGGCGATGACTGCGAGCGCGACGGAAAAGATGTTGCGGATGATCGGCAGGAGCGTCAGCAGCCTCCCGCGTCTCGCCCTCGCTTCTTCGGTACCGTCAGCATCGGTTTCGGCACGCCTGAGCTTGTCATCGATTGCGGCCCGGACGATGGCCCAGACGAGGTCCGCGATCAGGAGAACGGCAATCCCGCCCAGAACGCCTCTTGCGAGGCGAGAGAGGACATCCGTGCCGCCCGCCAGCGTTTCGGTATCAGTGCCGACGAAACTTGCCAGCCAGACGATCGCAACGAGAATGACGCTCGCCCGACCGACGCGCTCGGCGAAAACCGGCAAGAGGGGCGACCGCCGACTTGCCGCGATCCTGTCTCGGAAGAAGACCCTCGCCACATCGCCGGCAATCCACACGGTGACAGGAAGGACGAAGGCGAAGATACCGATCCAGAGCACGGCGTTCAGCTCCGCCACCCAAAGCAGCCAAAGGCAGACGAAGGCAAGGCTCACCGCGACCGAGCGCGCCATGCCTCGAGAACTGAGAGTTCTTCGTTCGGGGCTCTGCCAGACGCTCGCGATCGCGATCGCCAGCAGACCGAGACCCAGAATATAGGCCGCGAGCAACCCGACCGGATCGGCCGCCGGCAGGGGCTCGAAAACGTATAGGGTGGCCCAACCGAAGAACAAATAACCGACGAAGAGGTTGGTTCGACGGGACCAGAACCGGAGAGTTTCCACGTCGTAGCGCGGCTCGAATTCTCGTTCTCCAGCCTGCTTGTCTGACCGCAGCATCTCGACTGCAGCGCCGCCCGCCGCGATGAAGAGACGGGTTCCCACACAGGCAAGGACGTAACCAACGACAGCGCGGCCCAGCACCGGCGGCCAGTCGAAGAACAAAACGACAAGCGCGCTGCCGACGGCAAAGCCGATCGGCGGCAGCACAGCGGCGAGGAAATATCCGTCGTCCCCAGGGGAGACGACTTCAGACCTGGTCCGGCTGGCCCGACGTATCAGCAGCATACCCACGAGGCCCACAAGCAGGGTCAACGGGACGAGCAGGATCGCGTATTCGGCGCTGCGAAGGCTCAGTTCCCGACCGGCGAGCCGAAGCGTGTCCGCGACCTCTTCCATAAGGTGCGGAAAGGCACCGACGATAGCACGCAGGTGGATGCGGACCCTGTCGATCCGAGCCGCCAGGGGTGCGGCTTCTCGTACCGGCTGCGTCCCAGTGAATGTCCCGCGTGGCTGCGCCGCGATCCAGGCCGCGACGTCCGGATCGTCCAGAAGCTGTTTTAGCTGCCGGAGCTTTTCGGCAGGCGGCACCCGGTCCGACGAGGTGGAGATCGGCGGGTTCGCCGGCTGTTGTGCGACAGCGATCGAGCACAGGGAGAGCGAGAGGAGCACAAGTGACGCTCCCACGGCCAACAACCGGAACGATGGCGCTCGACGAGATTTCGAGGCCGGCGTCGCCTCGGCCCTTTGTCCCTCCGCACAGAATCTCATGGCAGGCGACCCTGCTTCGATGTCGCCGCCCTGCCGCCCGTCAAAACTTCCAGCCTACGGTCAGCAACCCGTAATCCGACTTAAAGCGATTTTCCGCAGTGAAGTCGTGCAACCATTTCCCGGCGAGCGCCAGTCTGCCCTCCGCGAAGGCGGGTGACCATACGGCGCCCGGTCCCAGGCCGAAGGACTCGGATTTAAAGTCCCCAAGGACTGCTCCGGCTCCGTTGTCACCGCTCAATTGAAGATAGTAATACCCCCTTATTCCGAGCGCGAAGGTCGGGGACAGAAACTGGTTGGCCGTGAAATCGACGTGCATCTCCGTGCCGGTTCGGTAGTCGGTGTCATGATTTTTCGTGTTGAACATAACCCCCGCCGCAACCGACACCTCCGCACCAATGTCCGGATCGAACCAGGTGACCGCTCCGATGCTGTCGAAGCTCCAGTAGTTCCGTCCGAGATTGACGAGATCGTCGACGTCGTAGACGCCGGTCGGAGCGATGATCGTGTGGGCCGCCTTGAAGTGGAAGTCACCGCTGTTCCAGTTGATCTGCAGCGGGGTGACCGCGATATCGCTGAGGGCGAACGAATCATCGCCGAGGCCGAGCGATGCGCCGCCTGGACCCGACGCCCGCGCATCGAGGCGGGCATAACCGAACGGCACCGCGACGCCGAAGGTGTATACGCCGCCGAGGAACGGATTTTCGAAAGTGTAGGTCGCAGCGGCGATGTCGAGCACGACGTCGACGTCGATCCCGAGTTTTACCTGGCCCTGCAGGACGGTCGCATCGACGTCGCCGGACTGCCACCAGAGTATGTTGGCCGTCTGAAGCCCGGGCTTGGGGGCTATGGCCAAGCCGAAATCTCCTGCCGTTCCGGGAAGGTAGTGGCTGGACGCTCCCTCTGCGGCTCTGGCACCGCCGACGGCAGACAGGCAAGCAACGGCAAGCGCGCCCGAAACCGTTGCACGGACGATTGAGAACCGGGTCATGCCGCGACCCCTTGGCTTTGCCCGCCATTCGGAAGATCTCCGCCGACGCCCTTCTGGCAAGGCTCACCGACCGTCTCGCGGCCCCTCGTCATCCTGTCGGCGAGCGTCGGGCGGTTCTGCCAAAAAGAACCGAAATGCCTCTCGGCGGGCAGCGGCGCGATCAGGCGCGTTATCGAATCATTCCCGATCAGGATCGAAACGGGCCGCTGGTTTCGCGATCCTTTCGGGTCAGGCGCGGCATCTTGTTCAGCGGTCAAGACAGTCATCCTTTCGGGAAAAGGAACGTGACGCCGAGGCGGGCACCGAAACCTTCAGGCCCCCCGGTTGTCCTTTCGGCCCAATATCGAACGCCCGCCTGCAGGCTGAGCGGCTGGTCGTTGATGGTCACCAGCTTGCTGACCTGCAAGTTGACGGGAACACTCAAGTCTTCGGCGACCCAATCGTAGGAACTTTCCGAGTTGACGGAGAAGGTCCAGGCATCCGCTGTCGTATAGGACAGGAAAGGCTGGACGAACGTCGCGCTGACGTCCGGGCGCGCGTCGTCGCCGGCATAGGACCAGATGTGGTTCGCCAGAACACCGTAGGTCCAGGGACCGCTCTGCTTGAGAGCCACGCCGGTCGGTCCGGCGCCCCATTTCTTGCCTCCGAGCAAGCTGTCTGTCGCAGTGGGCAGAAGGAGAACCGGACCGACGCCCCAGATAATTCCCGCAGGGCCGGGTTTGGCGGGAGAGAGGAACAGGCTCTGGACCGTGTCGCCGAGGCCGAGCTGTGAGCCCGAGAGCCCTATCGTCTGCCCACCGATCGTTGCCGGCCCGACGATGTCTTCCTGATAGACGATCGGCAGAATGGTGCGCGAGATAAGATTCCAGTTGTCGTTGAGCGACAAAGGGATGACGGGCTGGACGTTGAAGATCGTCCGGTAGCCGTCGTCCGTCGGACCGATGCCTCGGTCGTAATTGGCCTGAATCGGAACGCTCACAAGCGACGCAATCGGATTGGAAAGCTGCTTTGCAAGATCGGCGTCCTGCGCCCCTCCAGGACGGGAGGTAGCCACAACGACTGCTATCGTCACGGCGACCTTGCAGAAGAAGCCGATCGCGCCGCACGGAAAGAGCTGCCGAAATGCTCGTGACTGCTCCGCGTTCAATGGCTATTCCTTTCGAGCATATTCCCAATGCTATGAGATTCGGCGCAGGATTGGCTCTACACGTGGGCATTCCTACCGATTGGACGGTCGTTCAACTGTCTCGGCGACCACGCGAAATCTATTGCCGGAGCGCAAGTCGTACGTGTGCCTTATTGTGGGGTGCTCGGAAGGGCTTCGATGGGCGCCATCGCGTCGCCTGCCGGGGAGCCTCCGCCGGTCGGCTCGGTGTCCGAGCGCTCCTGAAAACGTTGCAGTAGTTCAGGAAGCAGCTGATACATCGGCGGATTGTTGTCGTAGAATCCCAGAGCATCCGGAGGCGTCGGGTAGGTCTCGAGGTCCTTGAAGAATCCGACCAGAGACGGCTGGAGGAAGGTGAAGACGTTGTCGAGGCGGTTGCCGAGCGTCTCTTCCTCTCGCGGGCTTCTGTAAAGATTATAGAGGGTGATGCCGCCCGAGTCGGTCCAGATCGATCCTGAGAAACCACCGACATAGCCGCGCGTGGAAATACCCTCCTCGTCCTGTCCTGTGATGACCCACTTGAACTCGTCGACCCGCACCCCGGTGACATACTTGTTCATCGTGTAAATGCGACTGCGGCGGTTGGGCCTGCCGTTCGCCACCAAGAGAAACGATGCCTGGTCGATGCCGCTGATATAGCGATCCGTCGGGACGAGTTCCGAAAGACGGGCCTGATCGACACCGGCCACGTGCGCCAGGGTGTTGAAGAGATCCATCTGGTCGAACAGCGCATCCGACCGCCGCGTCGGCACCATTCCAGGCCAGTAGACGAAGGTCGGAACCCGCACGCCGCCCTCCCAGGCGGTTCCCTTGCAGCCGCGGAAGGCCGTATGTCCTGCCGGCGGCACCTCGCATTCCGGCCCGTTGTCGGAAGTTACGACGACGATGGTGTTGTCCGCCTGGCCGCTGTCTTCGACGGCCTTCATCAGCCGGCCGAAAATGTCGTCCATCTCGACGATGCAGTCGCTGTAGACCGTTCTTGCCGGTGAACGCCCGGCCCATTTGTCGCTCGGGTAATTGAAGAAGTGGCAGCCGCGTGTATTCTGCATCAGGAACCACGGCGTATCGCCCTCGGCGCCCGTGCGAATGAAGTCCTCGGCGCGGCTGGCGTAATCCTCATCCAGAGTTTTGACTTGATCGATATCGATGACTTCGGTGCGCTCGCACGCTTCCGTATCGCTTGCCCGGCAATGAATTCCCCTCTGCGCGCTCTCTCGTTCGGCAAAGGCCTGATATCGCTCCGGACTGAGCGCCAGTTCCGGATTGATCGACGGGTCACGCCAGCCGGTGAAATATTCCGGAACCCCCGAGAAGCCGTAAAAGTCGTCGAAACCGAGGTTCTGCGGCAGCGCCGATCGGCTCTCGCCGAGATGCCATTTTCCCATTCCCTGCGTGGTGTAGCCGACGGTTTTCAGGACCATCGGCAATGTCATCGGATCATTGAGGCCGCCTTGCTCTCCGGGAATTGAGGGACGCAGGAGACCATGATGCAACGGCGATTGACCCGTCAGAAGCGAGGCGCGGCTGGGCGTGCATGTCGGCGTCGAATAAGCCGACGTCAGCACCGTTCCCTGCGCCGCGTATCGATCGAAGTTCGGCGTCGGCTGTCCGTATACGTTGCCGCCGCCGTTGAACCCCGGATCGCTGAATGCGACATCGTCCATCAGGAATACGACTATGTTGGGTTTGCGTCCGGTCGCCGCTTCACGGTCGGCAAGACGCGTCTGCAAAGTTCCTTCCTGTTCCGGCCATTGAAGCCGCGGATAGAAATTCGGCGCAGGCTTGACCTCCGGAAATGTCATGACCTGCTCGCGCTGACTGTGTCCGGTAAGACTGGTCGGGCCCGATGAAGTGCCGCGCAGGTTTTCGGCGAAGGCAGACGTCGGCCCGGCTCCGATCAACGCGGCCGTCACTGAAAGGCTCAGGATCTTCTGCAGGACTGGAATGCACGGCATCGTCATTCTCCTTCGATTGATAGCTATCGCTTCACACAGCGAAATCCGATGTGGCTGGCAGAGGTGTCGATCGATTGCGGGTGGCGTGCCGCCGGCCGATAGCGTTGGCAGTAGTTGGGCGCGCATAAATGCGATCCGCCTTTGAGCACACGGCGAGGAATCCGTATGTCCGGCTGGCCGGGATCGAGACTGTCCGAAGCATTCGTGTTGCGTGGGTTGCGGGGCGTACAACACGGTTTGGATGAATCGACGACATGACGGACTGCGTAGAAATCCAACGTCCACTCCCAGACGTTGCCGATCATGTCCGACAGCCCGTAACCATTGGGAGGGAAGCTGCCGACAGGTGATGTCACCCGATATCCGTCCGGCATCGTGTTCTCGGTCGGGAACACGCCATGCCAAGTGTTCGCCATGGGCCTGCCGTCCGGCATGAACTCCTCGCCCCATGCGAAGGCAGCGCCATCCAGCCCGCCACGGGCGGCGAATTCCCACTCGGCTTCCGTTGGCAGGTCTTTTCCCGCCCACGCCGCGTAGGCTTGCGCGTCCTCGTAGGCAACGTGGACGACAGGATGATCGAACAGGCCGCGAAGCGAGCTCCCCGGACCGAGGGGATGGCGCCAGCTTGCCCCGAAACGAAAACTCCACCATGTCACCGGACTGGACCGGACCGCATCGTCGGGAACGGAGAATACCGAGGATCCGGCCTTCAACATGTGCAGCGGTGCGCCGGGGTAGCAGTCCGGATCCGGATCGTGCTCGGCAACGGTCACATAGCCTGTATCGCGAACGAACGCGCGGAATTGGCGATTCGTTACCGGTGTTCTATCTATCCAAAAAGCGTCGACCGTGACCCGATGCTCGGGAGCTTCTTCCGGATAGTGTCGATTTGACCCCATCGTGAACGACCCGCCCGGAATGAAGACTGTCGGGCACACGGGGGAGTCCGCGTCGAACTCGCGTTCGATGGAATTAATTCTTGCAGAATCAATCAAGACATGCCCCTCTACAAGCCATTTTCTCGAACAATTAATCTATATAGTTGAGCAACTCTCTTTTATTTGGAGCATTTGTAAAATGCGCCACATTGTCGCGTCTGCCCTGGGCCTGCCTGCCTCTTGTAACCTCTTCCAATACGTCCGGTAGCCGGAACTCACCGCCATATCGGGTTCGACCTTCGGCGAAATCATGGGGCGGGACACGACCCGAAAACCCCGGTCGCAGACGGACGCAGGACCCATCGCTCGGCCAAAGCCGGCTATTCTTCGGATTTCAACGACAACGAGCGCGCTGATCTCGTCGAAGGGCGCGGGCGCATCTCACTTATTCAAGGCCGGCGCAATTGGCCCGGCCTTATGCTGGCTGGCGCTCCGCGACGAGCGAATGGCCAAAAGAGGGTGGATCTATGGAACGATCGTCGGCAAAGCAGCCGTCGGAGCGTCGATCTGACCGGGAAGGTTTAAGGCAGAATGCTAACCCCGCCTGCAACGGATAGATGTGTTCGCCAGCGCCTTCCGACGTTCAACTCTCAGAGCACAGCCACCAAGCGCCCCATCAAGAAAAGTACGCTTGCCGCCGATCAGTCGCGTCGCGCGTCTGGATTGACACATTCGGTGTCGGAAAAAACGAGTCGGCTTTTGACAGCAAGGCTAGACTATCGCCGACAAGCGTTTAGGCAGGTATCGTTATGTTCGCCTCTGCTCCGGCAGCAAGGATCTGGATCATGCCCACCGTTTGAACCAGCTGGCCGCAACCCCGTCGACCGCCTTAATAGGAATTCCAAGCCCGGCGAAAGCCAATCCGGTCATAGTGCTATGGCGTAGACGTAGTGCTCATCTTCATCGGCCGTGGCCCGCCATTTACCGCCGATCGCCGCCGCTTCCCGCCCGTAAGCCGCAGCGACTACGCAGCCTGAGTGCGCAGCCGGCCTTCATAGTCGCGCTTGCCGAGTGGCACGCCCCGGGCGCGTAGGATGTTGTAGGCGGTGACTGAGTGGAAGTGGAAGTTCGGCATTGAGAACGATAGGAGGAAGGTCTCCGAGGTGAAAGCCAAGGTTCGCGGGTCCCACGGTGTCCAGGCATCCTCCTCGTCGAGCGGTCTATGAAGCTCGATGTTCAGTTCCTTGCCGGACCAACTGTTGACCTCGTCGGGAGTGAGCGTCTCCAGCGCGATTACCGCCTGGGCAACCATGGCAGGGAGGTAGGAGAAAGGCATCGCTCCGACCAGAGGGGGCGGGGCGAACACCCCGGTCTTCACAGCCTCCAACCCCCACACGGCATGATGCACCAGGGCTTCGATCTGGAAGTGGAATGGCGCCATGTCGGGAAAGAGGCGCGCCTTCACGATGTCGTCGGGATCAGCGTCCGTCTCTGCACAGTGAGTGACCGCACGGTCGAGGAAGCCTCCGACGGCCCTGACGGTCTGCAGGAAGGTCGGCACGCTGAGGTCGTAAAAGGATATGGCCACTGACTTTTCCCTCTTGACCCCGCACTTACGGTGTCTTTGCCCATCGTAGCATTACAGCGTAGGTGTAGTGATCATCTTCGTCGGTTGCAGCCCGCCAGCCCCGTCGATTCTACGCTACGGCGCGATAGTTCACGCTAGAGCTACGCAAACGCCGCCGATTTCCGCATGGATGGACGGTGCGTCCGTTTTGGAGGGCCCGTCTGGAATCGACCACCTCACGCCGTTAGGGCGTGAACGGCCACTTGTGCTGGAAGCTGCCATTTGCCAGCGTGGAAAAGTCGGCGGCAACGCGCCCAGTAGTCGTCATTTCGAGATCGACTAATCACACCTGAAAGCTGCCGTGGTTTCTCATCCGCCAGACCGAAGCCTTAGCCGCCGTTATGGACCTTCTTGGTTGGCTTTGACGCTAGTTCAGGACACGCTGTTGTGCACCGCCCACACGTCGGGAACGACCACCAGCTTTCCCTTGGGCAAACCTGTTGTCTCGAGGTCAACTATTGCCGAGATCGCTTCCGACAGCGGCACGATTCGACCGATCGCAGGGATGAGTTGGGCCCGTTCGCACGCCTCGGTGATACCGACGAGCGATTTTAAGGATGGATTGCCGAATACCAAGTGATGCCGCGACGACAGCAGACTGCCGATCATCTTGGCGAACGTGGGGACGATATGCAGCGATTGGCCACCCCGCTTGAGCATCACACCACACTGGCTGAACGACAATTTTCCCGCCGTATCGAAGACCACATCGAAGCGACTGCGATATCCAGCGAAATCGAAGTCATGATACTCGACGACGACGCTCACGCCCAACGCCAGAGCTTCCTCGCGCCCGGCCGCGCTGCAACTGCCGGTCACCCTAGCCCCGCGCAAGCGGGCGATCTGCACTGCGGCACGGCCAACGCCGCCCAGGCATCCAGCGATAAAGACCGATTGGCCCGCGCTCACCTGCGCCCGAAGCACCAACCCGTTCCATGCAGTCACGGCAACCAACGTCAATGCAGCCGCCTGCTCGAACGACATCGATGGCGCCTTGAGGACGGTGTTCCTCTCCTCTGCAATGACAGATTCCGCGAACGCGCCCGCTGCAGGGATCGTGGCGACGCCAACGACCTCTTCTCCCACCTTAAGCCGAACCGTGCCTGGACCGACGGCATCGACAACCCCCGCGAAATCATGGCCAAGACCACGCGGAAGCCGCGACCCGGAAAGCATCTTCATTTCGCCGCGCCGAAGTTTCCAATCCATCGGGTTGGCTGCCGCGGCCCTGACCTGCACGCGGACCTGGCCGGGCCCGGGCTCCGGCTGGATTACATCGTCGAACTGCAGTTCTTCGGGGCCGCCAAAGTGATGATATTGAACGCGCTTCATAAGATTACCTCGGTTCACGATGTTGCGTCATGGCCGCAATTCAACAGAAGCGGGCGGTCATCGTCCGCCCCACCATACCCAGACGAAAACAACCGCTAGCACCGCCTCGCCCACGACCGAGCGGAAGATGCCCGCGCTGGCCCGTCGCGCTCGGAATTCGAATAGCCCCAGACACGCGAGAACGGCGACCGCGCCGCCCATGACCAGACACACAGCCGAGCGGAAATCTGAGGGGGCCGCATTGCGTCCCAAGAAGAACATCACGGCGAGGCAGAGATAGATCACGCCAAGCCGGCGAAATAGAATAAGCGCGCCAGCGGTCAGCTCGATGCCCCACTCCTTGAGCACGCCCCCGCCAGCGAAGATGAAGCGGAGTCCCAAAAGGCAAGCAGCACCCGTCATGATGTACGCCATTATTTGAAAGGTCATGGTCGAACTTCCTTGATCAAGTCGCCGGGGCACATGCCCGCTTATTCGCGAGATCATGGACGATTGCTTTCGGACGGCCTATGCGCCAGCGTCTGGCTTTTCTTGGAGATCGTCCAAACATGGATCCGCTATCCGATGTCCTCGCGTTGCTGGAGCCCAGAAGCTACCGTGTCGGTGGCTTTGACGCGGGCGGCGATTGGTCGATCCGTTTCGGTGCCTATGAGGAGGGGATAAAATGTTACGCAGTGACCGCAGGCAGGTGCTGGATCGCGGTGGAAGGCGCAGGCGCGCCTGTGTTACTTGAGGAAGGCGACTGTTTCTTGTTGCCACACGGTTGGCCGTTCCAGATTGCAAGTGATCTGAACCTGCCAGCCGACGATTGGCGGCATCATTTCGTAGGCTCCCCCGAAGGCGCGGTGGTCAAGTTGAACGGCGCCGCCGGGGTCACGGTGCTCGGCAGCCATTTCCAGTTCGCTGGGCCTCACGCGGAGATGTTGCTCGGGCTGCTGCCGCCGATTGTTCATCTGCACAGTGAGACTGATCGTATGGCGCTACGCTGGGCCTTTGATCGGATGAGACAAGAACTGGCCGTTGGCCAACCTGGAAGCGTCCTGATCGCGCAGCACCTCGCCCACATGATCGTTGTCCAGGCGTTGCGCCTTCACTTGGGCGAAGGCCAGGGCGTCGGTTGGTTGTCTGCGCTCTCTGACAGGCGGGTCGGGGCGGCAATTACCGCGATCCATCGAGAACCGGCGCGGCGTTGGACGGTGGAATCACTTGCCGTCGACGTTGGCATGTCGCGATCGAGTTTCGCGGCGCGATTTAGACAATTGGTCGGTGAAGGACCGATCCAGTATCTCACCCGCTGGCGGATGCTGCTCGCTGGACGCAGCCTGTCGCGCGGCGACGCTGTCGGGGCAGTCTCCCGCTCGCTCGGGTATGAATCAGAAAGCGCGTTCAGCACTGCCTACAAGCGCGTAGTGGGCAGCACGCCTCGCCGGCGCGCGCGCCTGTTGGCTGTTAGGCCCCGGAGCTGAGCACGACACTTGGTGGTCGGATCCACTGCGCTCGCCACGTGGTGACCCACGCTAGCGGCATATAGGCCGCAGGCGCTTCCCGAAACTTGCCGGTCGCCTAACGGCCTAATTTCGGTTGTTCAACGGCACAACTGCAGCGACCGCTTGGACGTCCGGTCCTGGCGGGAGCAGTCGTTGGACGAGAGTGGCGGGAATGACAGTAAAGTCCCACTTTTTGCTGAAGATCGGCAGGTCATCCGTGGCTCAACTGAAGTGCTTCGCGATGCCGCACAAGGCACCTGGACGAACGCATACGGCGTTAGAGAGCTATAGCGTAGACGTAGTGATCATCTTCATCGGTCGTGGCCCGCCACCCCCAAGGCCATAATTAATTTGTCGAATTTTTACGCGATTTAGGCTCCCTACACGGGACCCTATACGTCCGTGCCCTGACTCACCTCTGGAAACGCGGATCGTCGATCTTCTTTCGATACACGGTTCCCAGGGTCTTTCTCCCAATGTCCAGGCGCAAAATGGCCGGTGCAATCGATCCGCTCAGGCATTCCAATTGCCTTGCACGACGCGGCGCGCGGATCGCTCGCTGAGGCCCGAGAGCTATATGATGAATCGTTCGTTGAGTATGTTTGTGCAGTCTTCAGATGGACATACCCGTTTTTTCTCGAGGTAAGTCCGGAAGGCAGTTGATCGAGCCGCGCATCTGCGACAGCCGGGAGCGTGCCTGATCGTAGCTGTCGCGCATGCGCGTTTGGCGTGCGCGAAATCCGTCGTCCTTCGTCAGGCTGGAAAAAGGCCGAATGCAAGGCCCCGCCCCTCTTGTTCCACGGACCCGAGAACGTCATATCGGCCGACGACTGACATTTCAGTTCGAGCGAACGGAAAAGCCTGCAAAGCGCTGAAAACGTCGACGGCGAAACTTGCCTGGAACGCCTTGACCTGCCGGCTGTCGCGTTCGAAGGCATCCCACTGGAGAGACTTGCGCCATGGAAGATGCCGCCGAAACAAAACGAATCGCCGAAAAGACCGGCTTCAGCGCCGATGCCGTCTCCGCGATGGCGGATGCCATCCGCTCCGGAGCCGGCACGATGGCCCAGTTCAGCCACCCTGAACTCGGCGGCTTCGGCCAGTGGTCGCAAGGCGGCATGTTGATGATCGGCGACATGTTCAACAACGGCCTGAAAGCTCGCGTTTCCTCTCTGGCCGAAGAAATCGCCGAGGCCGTCGCGCAGGGTCGCCTGACAAGACGCCCATCTGCGGTCTGCAACGCCGGCTCAGCCGGCGGCAGCCAGTGGTGGCCCGAGACGCTCGGCCGGCCGTCTTCGAGTGGCGCCCAGAACGGCATGCGCTACGCGGTGTTTCCCGATGTTGCGCGGTTGGCCGTGGACGCCGGCGGCAAGGTCACCGTTTACGACACCGGCGAACACAGCATCAGCGGCGTGTCCCAGCAGCAAAGCGGCAGCACGTCGCTCCGTTTTTCGAGCCAGATCGGCTCCGTCGAACCGCACGATCTGGGCGTGGTCCCGACGGGCGGCGGCAAAACGGCCGGGCAGGACGGTGCCGAAGACAGCGCCGACGAGGCAACCGAGCGGGCGGCTCCGAGTGACGGATCGGCAGAGGACGATCGGGCCGAAGCCGGCGTTACATCGCAAGGCTCGCAGGGCAGACAACCTGCGTGGGCCAGTTCGTCCGACACGGAACGGCCGAAGACCGCGAAGGACGCCGAGCGCCGGGGCGACCCGCTGGACATGCTTCGCCGGCTCGCAGATTTGAAGAACGAGGGAATCCTTTCAAACGAGGAATTCAGTGCCAAGAAGGCGGAACTGCTCGCCCGAATTTGAAGGCACACCGCTCAGGCAAGCGGCCGATTTCAAACGCCGGAGGCGCAGCGAATACAGATGGAGCCCTCCAGGTCTGGCGTAGAGGGTCACTCCGCCGAGAGGCCGGTGCGACGTCTCACCCGTCCTCGACCGTGTCGTCGATCGAGATCGCATCAATCGTGCGTCCGGGCGCCTCTCCCGCCCCGTCGGCATGGCGGATGAAGACCTCGACGGGTCCCGGTGTCATCTCGCCGAAGGGCGTCGCGAAGGCGATCTCGGCGGCGTCGCGGCCGATGCCAATGCGCACGAGACCATCGAGATTGGCCTGGCGCGTGGCGTCGAACAGCCACCAACGGCCGCTGAGATAGGCCTCGAAGACGGCGTGGAAATCGTCGGGTCGAAGACCATAGGCGTAGCAACTGACATAGCGCGCCGGGATCCCGAGAGCGCGGCAGAAGGCGATGCCGATATGGGCGAAGTCGCGGCACACGCCCGCCCGCAAAAGCAGGCTTTCGTCGGCGGTCGTCTCCCCGTCCGAGGAGCCGCGGCGGTAGTCCAGATTGTCGTAGATCCAGTTGCAGATGGCTGTGACGCGCGAAAAGCCCGGCGCCAGATCACTGAATTCGCGCATGGCAAAAGCCGCCAGGCGGTCCGACGAAACGAAGCGCGAAGGGTAGAGATAGGGCAGGACCGAAAGCGGCAGCGCCTTGACGGGTGTCTCCTCGACCGTTCCGGGGTCCGCCCTGTATACCGAAAGCGTCACCTCGGCTTCGTAGCGCACCTGCAAGGGGCCGGGCGTCGCATTGACCGCGAGATAGCGGGTCTGCGTGCTTGGCACGGTGTGAATGCGCCGTTCCTGCTCCGGCGTGATGGTCAGCATCTCGTTCAAGTCGACATGCCGGCCGATCTTCGAAGCTTCGATATTGAACACGAAGACGGTCGGGCTCAGCACCTCGTAGGAGAGATCGCAACCGAATTGATATCGAACGGTCATGCCGGTTCCTTGTTGGGGCAGCATCGCTTGCGGGAAAGACGAATATAAGCGGACGGTGCCCTCGCCCGGATCTGACACAACCGAATTCGCGGCCGATCGAACCGTTTGCGCTTCAACCTGAAATGGACGGTCGTGCGAATCGTCCAGATGGAACACCAGCAATATTTTAGTTCCCTCGCTTGATGACAGCTTCAGGAACGGGTTCGCGACAAGCGTCTTTGGATGTTCCGAATTCGTCGAACCGGCCCGAAGCCCGAATCGAAACGGCGATGATCGAACGATCAGAACGCTGTGGATGCCTCTTCGAGGCGGATCCTCGCCAGCTCCACACCCAGTCCTTGTTGCAGCCTCGACAGCACCTCCTGCGCCTGCGCCAACGCATCGCCAGAAGCATCGGTACCGATTACCAGCGATCCGAGATTGCTGAAATTTCCTTCGAATGGCCGAAGCGCGAGCCCATCCTGGATGCGTGTTCTGTTGGAGACGACATCGAATTGCGAAAGGATTTTCTCTGAAATCCGTTTGGCGTCGCGAGGCAAAACGCCGCCCGAAGGCGCGCCGACGGCCAGGATCACGCCGGCGCCAGAAACCGCCGGCGGCTGAAAGTCAGCGAGGCGGCCGAGATGAAGATCGATCAGCAACTCGTATGGATCGACCCCCGTCATCGCTTGAAACAGGATCGGCGCGGTTCCGCCCATCATCCGCGCGTTGATTTCCACGAGGCGTGGGCCATCGGCGCTCATGATGAATTCGACATGATAGATCCCGATTTTGAGCCCCAGGCACGCGAAGACCCGACGAAGATAATCGAGTACGGCCCGGTCTTGTTCGACGCCAAGGCCCGACGGCATCGCCGCGGCCACCTCGACCAGGTCGTCATGCTGCGAGCGCCCACGTCGCATCGTCGTCAGAAGATGCAATTCACCGTCGATCGCGATGATTTCCGCGGAGTAGAACGCGCCGACAATATAGGCTTCGACCACGAATTGAGGGCTTAGGAACGCCTTGATACCAGACGATATCCGCCGACCGACGGTCAGGTCTGCGATAAACCGTTCGAGATCACCGTCGTCCTTCAAAATCGCCGACGATTCCTTGGCCGTGCCCCTTGTCGGCTTGACGACCAAAGGATAGCCGACCGCGCCCACGGCCGCCCGGATTGCCTCGATGTCGGTGGCAACGGCAAATCGCGTGGAAGGAATGGTGTTTTCGTGCAGAACCGTTCGAAGCCGGTCCTTGAAGACCGCCGCTTTCAGCGCATCGGGACGATCGTAGCGGGTACCGATCAGATTGGCCAGTTCCGACGTCGGGATGACCGCGAGTTCGGACGTCGTGATCACCGCATCGATCTTCTTCGAACGGTCGATTGCCAGCGCGGCATCGACGAGCGGACGGTCAATGGAGGCAACGCGAACGATGCGATCGTCCGAGCCGACGGCTTGGCGAATGTCGTCCATCGGCACCTTCGTCATGGCGACAAGCGAAAACGCGTCGGGCAGGATCAGGGTGACCTCATGCCCCAGCCTCCGGGCGGTCGCGATCGCTTGAAGGCCGACGCCGGAACTGTCGATGAACAGGATATGAGCCATTTTCTTCGCACTCCCCAAGGTCGATGGGCCGACAGCCGGTTCATCTCGAACTCCACGCGGATCCCGGCGCTTCGCCTGAGATGAAAGCGACGGCGCGGGCGGACGACCGTCGGGCTCCTGAAAACAGTCGCGAAGCGCCGGTCAGCCGTTCCGTCAGTCAAAACGTTCGAAGATCCGGCCAGCCCTCCGACCGGTAGAAGACGTCCTAGCTTGTCGTCTTACCCACGCTGAGTTTCACCACCGCATGGGTGTTGATCCCGGTCAGCAGCAGAGCGACGGTTCGGGGACGATCGGAACAGCCCATGCTCGAGCGCCAGTCCTCCAGGTTGACGAGGCCGTCGGCGCAGAAGGCGTGGGCGATCTTCGGCACGTTCGCTGTGAAAAGCCGGCCGTCGGCGACACCGAATTCGTTGGCCATCGCCCGAATTGAGGGAACCGCCATATTGTGGGTAATCAGCCCGTCGAGCGAAGCGCCGCCGATGTCGCGCGCCAGATCGCGGATCAGGCGGTGATAGTTTCCGTAGGCCTCCAGCCGCTCCGCGACGGCGCCGACGAGGCTCGTCGTCGCGATCGACAGGTCCGAAACCCGCCGGATCGCGTCGATCCGATATTGCCCGGCATCGGCGCCCACGACGCAGCTTGCCGCCGCGTCGCTCATCACCTGGGTGTTGTTCTGACTGTTCCGCGGACCTCTTTGCCGGTCGTGCTTGTCGACGGTGACGATCGCGATGCGACGCGCGTCGCCGCCGGCCAGAAGGGCCTTGGCGAGGATCAGAGCGTTCGGGATGTTGGAACACCGCGCGAAGGAGACGAAGAACAGATCGAGATGCCGGAACCCGGCTTGTCGCAGATGGTTCTCGAGCTCGGTCTGAAGATGAGAGACCGATCCGGGGTAAGTGCTCGTGCAGAAGATCATGGCGTCGATGTCGCCGGGTTTCAGCGCCGCTTCGTCGAGTGACCGCTCAAGACTGCGCAGACCCAGCGTCACGATCGAAAGACCGGAACGCAGGAAGGTCTCAAAGCCCATCCGAGCCAGATCGTCGAGCGGCCCGTCGATCTCGCATTTTGCATCGAGGCTGTGGATGGAGCAGGCCGTTCCGAATTCCCATGCGATTGCGCTCAGATACGCGGTCATGCCTCCGGCCCGAGGACATCGTCGACGATGAGGGCGATCCGCCTGGCCGAAGAAATCCTGGCGCCGGACAGTCGTGTCGCCGGAATGGAGCACTGAAATCGCCGCTCCACTTCCAGCATGACGGTCATGAGCGTGAAGGAGTCGGCGTAGCCTTCGTGCAGAAGATCGGTCTCGACGGTGATCGCTTCGGCCGACACGGTGTTGCCCGAGCGAGCAAGGACGCCCGTAATGATCTCCAGAACGATCCGCGCACGTGTCATGACGCCCCTCCCACTTTGAAATCGCTACGTGAACCGGACCTGCATCTGCCGGGTCGATCGGGTGAAATTCGATCTCACGCGATCGATGCCGATGATCTCCACTCGACTGAAACGGCGGGCCAGGATGTCCAGCACGCCCTTCATTTCCAAGCGAGCGAGATGCGACCCGAGGCATTTGTGCCGTCCCGTGCCGAAGCTCAGATGTCGTGCGGCATTGTCCCTTGCCGGACAGAATCGATGTGGATCCTCGAAGACGAGAGCGTCGCGATTGGCCATGGGGTAGACGAGACCGAGCTTGTCGCCCCGCCGCACGATTTGCGTCGACAGTTCGGCGTCGTCCGTGGCCGAACGGCACATCTGGATCACCGGCGGGTCGAAGCGCAGCATCTCGTCGACGAGCGTGTCGAGACCATGCCGATCGGCACGCAATGATGGCAGGATGTCCGGCCTGTCGGCTAGGATCGTCATCATGTTGCAGAGCATGCTGCGCGTCGTCTCGTAACCGGCCGCCAGAATGAAGACGAAGAAGAAGCAGAACTCTTCCTGCGACAGGTGGCTTCCGCCGAGCCCCTCGCACAGCTTTCGCAGGACCGCGCCGTGGTTCTGCGTATCCATCCGGCGATAAAGATGCATCGCATAGGTGAACAGGGCGCTCGCGGCGCGCCGGCCCTCCTCGCCCGTCGGATTGAAACGCGGATCGTCGGTGTAGACGATCTCCTCAGTGCATTTGCGCAGGAACTCCATGTCGCTGCGGTCGACGCCCATGACCATGAGGATCACCCCCAAGGTGACGGGGGTCGCGAAGCCGGTCACGAACTCCAGGGGTTGCGACGCCACGATCTTGTCGGCCTCGGCTTGAACGATCTCGGCGATCGCGTTGCGCCGGGCATCGACCGCACGCACGGAGAAAGCTTCGGCGACGATGCGACGGACGCGCCCGTGTCGGGGCTCGTCCATGTTCAGGAGGAAATTCCGTTGGGTCTTCAACTCGTCGCCCTGAGGCGTTCGAACGAGGATCGTCTGCTCCTGCGACGAGAACAGGTCATGCCGCTTCGAGATGGTCCGCACCGCATCGTAGCGCAGAACGGGTGTGTAGGCCGGTGAGCCCGTCACGTCGCACGGCTTGGCCGCGGACAGCTTTTCATAGGGCGAGTCGGCGGCATAAAGGTCGGGATCGGCATAGTCGATCGGACAGCGGGCGCTCATCTCACGCGCCTCCTGCGGCGAGGCTCGTGTCTGCTGTCCGGCTGAACAGGGCGGCAAGCCCCATGCCGCCGCCGATGCAGGTCGCCGCGATACCGAACCGCCCGCCGGTGCGGCCGAGTTGACGCAGCAACGCCCCGACGATGCGGGCGCCGCTCATGCCGTAGGGATGGCCGAGCGCCAGCGCGCTGCCATTGGGGTTCACCCGGTCGCCATCGAGACCCAGCTGGGTCAGGGTCGCCAACCCCGTAGCAGCGAAAGGTTCGTTGATTTCGTAGAGATCGATGTCATCGAGCGTCAGCCCGGTACGAGCGAGAAGCTTTCGTATCGCCATCGCGGCCCCGAGGCCCATATGCGCCGGATCGGTCGCGGTAACGCACGAGGTCAGGAAATAGCCGAGCGGCGCGGCCTCATACGACTGCGCGAGCGCGCCATCGGCGAGGAGGGCCATACAGGCGCCTTCGGCGAGCGGCGCGGAATTTCGCGGAGTGACCGTACCATCACGGCCGAGCACCGGGGCAAAACGATCGAAATCCCGTCGCTTGGCACCGCCCATCAGGAATTCGTCCTTGCCCGCCTCATCGGCGTTTCCGGGCACGATCTCCTCGGCGAACAGGCCGCTTGCCGCCGCCTTCGACGCCCTGTCGTAGACGCAATGGCCGTGGTCGTCCTGTGCAACGCGGCTGATCGAAAACATCTCGGCGGCGATTTCGGCATAGCCGACCATGTTAAGGCCGGCACGCTTGACGAAGGGCCGCGCGTCCTCCTCGTCGAAGAGGTGCGTGTAGAGCGATGGCAGGTTGGCGGCGATGCGCGGATTGCGCATGAAATTCGTGTTCGCATGGGGCATGACCATGGCGACGGACTCGGTGCCGCCGGCGAAGATCAGGCGGGCATTCCCCGACGCGATGCTCATCGCCCCGTTGATCACCGCCTGAAGGCCCGAGCCGCAATAGCGGTTGACGGTCTGGCCGGGAATGTCGGCCCCAAGGCGCGACGCCGCGATGCAGTTGCGGCCGAGGTTCAGACCTTGTGCGCCTTCGGGCAAGGCGCAGCCGACGATGCAATCGTCGACGCCGGTCGCCATCAGATATCCATGACGTGACGCCAGATGATCGAGGCATTGCGCCGCCATGTCGTCGGGGCGCCGCGGAGCGTGCCGGCTCTTGAAGGCGCGGTGGATATCGGTGCGCACGACGTCGATCACAGCGACGGGCACCGCGACGGTCGTACCGCTCGGCCGGGTGCGCATTGCATCAGCGCTCATGCCAGCACCGAAAGGATGCCACTGGCCATAGCCGCGCTGACCTGGGACCGGCCGAAGACGGTCGCCTGGCAGTGGATCACGCTTCGCGACCGCTTGATCACGACAGCGGCGCAGTGAACCATGTCGTCAGGGACAGCGTTCAGGAAACTCGCGCTGATGCTGATCGTCGCGACCTTTGCGGGAGACGCATGGGCCAGCGAAATCAGCGCCATGCTCGCGTCGATGAGGCCGAGGATGGTCGGGCCGTTGACAAACCGCCCGCCGCTGCGACCGCCGAGGTGATGCGGTCGCGGATGGATCGTGGCCCATGCGCAGTCCGCACCGAACGCCGCGTGAATGCCGAGAAACCGGATGCACTCCCAGCCGTGGAACTCCTCGAGAAGCGGCGCTGTCTCGGTGCCGCCCAAGGCGATCGGGATCGCGCCGGGACAGAGGTGATCGGTCGGATGGAAAAGATCGTCCGCCATGAGACCCATGCCGTCAGGCGACGCCCGACCAGATGAACTGCTTCCAGTAGCTCTCGGAAATGTCGATCCAGGTCTTCATCTGTTCCTTGCTGCGACGGAACTTCGACATACTGACCAGAAGCCAGCTGAAGACGGCCTGGCTGTCGCGACAATCCTCGCAATGGCCGGAGGTGCAGCAAAGGTTGGTCGTCTTGAGATCGGGCGACCAGGTGTTGAACTTCGGCAGCACCGGCGCGCCGTTGGCCAAACGTGCCTGATTGTCCGGATGATCGACGCTGATGCTGGGACAGACCTGATAGCCGAAATCGGCCCAATGGGATTTTCCGGTCACCATCGCGTTGATGTAATAGGGCGTGCTGAGTACGGTGGTGGGATATTTCGCCCTGGTTTCCAGGAGCGTTTCGAGCAGTTGCGCGGTGTTTTGCTGATAAAGCGGATCGTCGGTGCCGTATTTGCTGTAGTAGTTGAAGGATACGCGATTGCCGTTCTCGTGGATGGCCTTCACCGTCGGCTCTATGTGCTCGATGCCGTCCTCGGTGATCGCGTAAATGAAGCAGGCCCGCGGGTCGCCTTCGTAGTTCTTCAAGGCGGTCTCGAACAGTCCGGAAAACCGTTGGCCGTTCGGCTTGATCGCGCGGATCTTGTCGTCCAGATCGCCGCCTCCGAACAGCGAGATCAGCACCGCCACATCCTCGAACCCTTCGACCGGCATGGCTTTCAGCCCATTGGTCGAGATGGTGAGATAATCCATGTAACGCCGATAGGATTCGAGCCGCTTGGGATACAGCGTCGGCTCGCCGCCGATCACCAGCGCGGCGTTGATGCCGCGGGCGTTCTCGGCCTCGAGGAACGCGTTGAGCGTGTCGATCTTGGTCACTTCCCTGGTCTTCTTCTCAAAGCCGAATTCGAAGAACCAGCAGCCGTCGCAGCGAATGTTGCAGGCGTTGGTCAGATGGTATTCGGACACCGTCACCTTCGACGAGATGTTCCGAATATGCTCGTATTTGGCGATATAGGCCGGATCGTCGCCGATCAGGCGCGCCAGGAATCCCGTTTCCCGCGGCTTCTTCGGCAACCCTGCCTGAAAGTTGGCTTGAATGTTCATGACGACTTCCTTTCGCCCGATAGGGCCAGTATCGCGCCGGTGCAAATGAAAGCGCCGTGCAGCCGCAGATGTTGACGGGACGGTTGTTCGATCGGCAAACGGGCGCGCGACCGATCGTCTGTTATTGCAAGAATTCCACCAATTTCGACTTCATGGCGACGCGGTCGATCTTGCCGCTTCCGGTATAGATCCAGTCGACAAGCCCGAACGAGCCGATATCGAGTTTGCGCTTGGGCCTTTTGAAGTAACTCAGCTTTTCCCGAAACACCCGATCCCACGTGCCCTGGTCGATCGCGGCGCTGTGGTGATCCGGCTTGTAGATCATCACGACCTCGTTGTCGGTCGCTTCGCTGGCAACCGGCAACACGATCATGCTCTCGATACCTCGCAGTTCCGGGCCGACGGCCTCGATCTCGGCGGGATAGACGTTTTCGCTGCCGACATTGAACATCTCGTCCATGCGGCCGAGAATGACGAGGTTTTGGTTCTCGTCGACATAGCCGATGTCGCCGGTTCGAACATATCCGCCGAGATTTCGTCGCTGGGTTGCTTCGGGGTTCTGGTAGTAACCATTGTATTTGCTGGCACTCTTGATGCAAACCTCGCCATGAACCAGCGGCTCCACGTCGTTCAGATCAGGTGTGATCACGCGAATAGCGGCGATATCCAGGGGCTTGCCGACCGACCCGGGCGTTCGCTTCGTCCGCTCCGGTTCCTCGCAGATGGTGACGGCGGCCACCTCGGTCATGCCGTAGATCTGATAGACGGGAATCGTGAACTTGGCCTCGAAGCGCACGATCAGATCGGCCGAGAGCGCCGAGCCGCCGACCAGCAGACCCTTGATCGCGTTGGCTCGCGACTCGGTCTGCAAAAGAGCCGGCAGGAAGGCGGTGATCAGGATCGACCAGGTGATCTCGTGCTGGCTTGCAATCTCCCAGAACTTCAACAGCGCGACCTTCGGCTCGACCACCGTGGTGGTCGCCCCGGTCAGAAGCGGGCACAGGATCGGGAAGATCTGTCCGCCACAGTGGAAGATCGGCACCGACACCATAAAATGGTCGTCCGCCCCGGTGCCGTAGCGCCGGATCAACCCGTTCGCGTTGGCGATAAGCGCGCCGTGGGACAGGATCACGCCCTTCGGCTCGCCCGTCGAGCCGGAAGTGAAGACGATTTCGGCGACGTCCGACGTACAGCACTTCGACTTGAACGGCTTGGGGACGTCGGCCGAAAGAATCCGCTCGTAGAGCGCATGTCCGTCGGCGATCTCCATCGCTTGCGCACAATTGTCCCGCGCCCAGGCCTTGCAGTCGTCCAGATGGTTCGGATCGCAGATGATCAGGCCTGGCGTTACCTGGTCGAGATATCGCAGCACTTCGCTCTTGGTGGAGGCGGCGTTGATCGGCACGAACACCCGGTCGCAGGCGAGCGTTCCGACGAACAGCAGTGCCGTCATCGTCAAGGTACCGGAGATTACCGCCACCTTCTCCATTTCCGGCACTTCGCAGGATTTCAGGAATTCGGCGTAACAGTTCACGAAATTGTCCAGATCACTATAGGTGATCGACGCGAACTCTTTTTCGAACGGGTCGATGAAAATCCGTTCGCCGAATTTTTTCTTGGCGAAGCTGACCGCCTCGCGCAGATTGTAGAATTTCGGGCTCACCGGCGACGCTCCAGGCAAGTTTTCAATCACGGTTCAAAGAAACTTGCGGCCGATTGTTTCATCGGGAACGGTGAAGCCGAGTTCCACCAGCCTTGGCGCCATGCGCTTAATGTAGTCCTGGCGAGCTTCCTCGTTGGTCTTCTTGCGCAGACCGTATTTGACCAGCGTCGGCGACTTGCGCGAATTGGACGGGCCGAAGACGTCCAGCGAGATCGCCCACCATTTGTTCAGGGCCTCCTGCACCTCCTTGCGGCCTTTTTCGTCGTAGGAATAGTCGCGCAGGATGCGGAACCCGTGGGCCTGATGCATGCGCTCTTCGGCCAAAACGCTGGGCGCCATTCGGCGAACCGGCAAATAGCTGTGCTCAAGCCATTCCTCGAGAATGGTCACCACCGCGCCCTCGCCGAGAAAGGCGAAGAGACCGCGCTCCGGCCAGGTATCGATGTGCTGCACCGCTTCGGTGGCATAGAGATTGCGCTCGTCGAGGTTCTGTCCGAGCATGAAGGACACGTCGACGTCGATCTCGGCCAGAACGTCGGCGGCTTTCTGATAGTGATCGAGTTCTTCGACCGAACGATCCAGGCAGATCTTCTTCTCGTAGGAGTTCGGCGCGATCGGATAGAGCAGCAGGGCGTAATCATCCGCCCCCGACAGTTCCCCTTCCGCATGCACCTTCATCTGTCGCAACAGCAGTTCGACGTAATCGTCGGGCATCTTCGTCAGTTGCTCGGGCCCTTCGACAAGTTCGGGAATCGCGGTCGCCATCGATGAGTCTCCACGCATAGTTGCAAGATCGCGTTTTGAACGGATCTTATCGAGGTTGTTTCGCTGGCTGATTAATAATACCTAAGGTTGCAATTGTCAAGCGCTTTTCTCTGAGGTTTGTGCCGGTTCGACGACCGTAGAAATTTTGGCGATTCTAAATTCGTCATCCCACGGTGGAACGGATTGAAGACGCGCCGACTGTCACTCCGCGATTGGCGATGGTTTGGAGCAGCCTGAATTTTCGCTGCGGAAAATGTACAAAAGCTTTGATTCTCGCCCTTGGCCATGTCGGTTATTTCCTTATTTTTCTTCGGGTTAGACGTCGCACTGGTTTCCTCGACACAAGGCTCGCACCGCGTCTGAAAGCTGCGTCACATGGGCGCGCTCAAAGCCGGACAGCCTGTATAAAAATCTTTCAGCGCCGATCGACCATCGTTTACGGGTTCTGTCGGCGAACATCGCCAGCCGCAACCAAAGCGAGATGATCCTCGCCGCAATCCCTATCGTCGGTCGATGCGCCTAGGCGTTAGGGCAATACAACCAGTGTTATACTGACGGCGACAGTCGTGGGGTCACCGACCTGCCCGCGCACCTGTCGCGAACGACATCCGAACCGTCTGAAAGTCGGCCAGCGGTTCGCCGTCGAATCTCGGTGTTACGAACGTTGTGGTGCTTCGTAAAAATGCCGATCGACGACCCTGAAAAGACCCGACGAATTCATGCCAGTGCGTTCAGCCCTGCCCTGAGAGCGTCGGCGTCCGGATTCACCAGCGCGGCCTCGATGGCATCGTGCGTCGCGTGCCAGATCGGCACAGCGGCGGCGAGCACAGCCCGCCCCGCCTCGGTTAGGCTGAGCAGCTTGGCGCGACGATCCTCGTGATCCGGTGCGACCGTCAGAAGCCCGCGCTTTTCCAGAGGCTTCAGATTTGCGGTCAGGGTCGTGCGATCCATCGCCAGGAGGTGCGCGACCGAGCCGAGGGTCGGCGGCTTCGGACGGTTGAGCGACATCAGCAGCGAAAACTGGCCGCTGGTGATGCCGACCGGGCGCATCGCCTCGTCGAAGTGCCGCGCCATCGCACGAGCCGCCCGCTGGGTGTGCAGGCACAGGCAGTGGTCCCGCACGAGAAGGGTCGTCTCATAGGGAACGGACGACAGCGAATCGATGGGCGTTGACATCGCATATTTATGTTGATATCAACTCTTTCTGTCAAGGGAATTCGGTCGGAAAGCCTGCGACATTTCGGTCGCGGATGCGATGACGCATGGTCTGGCTCAAGGAGCCGAACGGCGACATCCCGCGCATGAACAAGATGTTCGAGGGCACGATCTGTGACGAAATCCGGGGAGGTGAGCATGCACAATGCCAAAATCGGGGCCAAAATCGGGGCCAAAATCAAGGTGACGGCGTATGACTGGGTGCCGTCCTTCGCACAGGGACAGGTTCGCGACCTGCGCGTTCGCTGGGCCCTGGAAGAGGCCGGACTGGCTTACCAGCCGCTCATCATCGAACAGGGTTCTCAGACCAAACCGGGCAATCTGGCGCGCCAGCCCTTCGGCCAGGTGCCTGCAATCGATATCGACGGCGAGACGATGTTCGAATCCGGCGCGGTCGTCTGGAAGATCGCCGTGGCGAGCGATGTGCTGCTGCCGCCTGACGCTCACCAGCGTGACCTCGCTTTGTCCTGGGTCTTTGCCAGCCTCAATTCGGTCGAGCCGCCGATCGCCGCCCTGGCCGGTCTCGACTTCTTTCCCAGCGACACCGACGCCAAGGCTGCCATGCGACCAGGTGTCGTTGCGGCGATCGAGAAGCGGCTCGAACAACTCCAGACCGCGTTGGGCGATCGGGATGGGCTCGTCGACGACTTCTCGGTGGCCGATCTGATGATGACGATGGTCCTGCGCAGCCTCGCGCACACCGACATCCTGCAGGGCTTCCCCAAGCTCGACGTCTATGTCGCGCGCCATACGGCGCGGCCGGCCTTCAAGAAGGCCCTCGCCGACCAGATGGCGCCGTTCAGGGAAAACGCGTCGCGCTACGAACGGGCGGCCTGAGCCGGCACCAATCCCAGGTGCCGAAGCACGACCAAAAAGGCTTCGATGAGCGATCATGGCGACAGGCTCGTTCGCACTTGGCGACTGATACCAGGATGTGGCGAGGCAAACCGATCCGTATCCTGGTCAGCCCGCGCGGCGTTCGAGCGAAAGGAATGCGCGATGAGCCCTCGTCTGTGCGTTCCCGTATGAGATGCCTTTCATGATGACCCTCTACGCCCATCCCTTCTAGTCCTGCGCCCATTCAGGACTGAATTGACCGTCGACAGGAACCCGCTATGAGCAAGATGATTTTCGTGAACCTGCCCGTCACCGATGTCGCAAAATCCACCGCCTTCTATGAGGCGCTGGGTGCGGTCAGGAACGAGAAATTTTCCAACGAGACCACCTCCGGAATGGTCCTCTCGGACACCATCCACGTCATGTTGCTCAGCCATGAGCGCTATCGCGACTTCACCTCGAAGGCGATCCCCGATGCCAGGACCTCGGCGCAAATGCTGCTCTGCCTGTCGATGGACGACCGCGAGGCCTGCGACAGGGCGGTCGATACCGCGGTCGGCGCAGGCGGCACCGCCGATCCGACGCCGAAACAGGACTACGGCTTCATGTACGGCCGCTCCTACGAAGACCCGGACGGCCACATCTGGGAGGTGATGTGGATGGATATCGCCGCGATGGACAAGGCGATGTCCGAAGGCGGCAGCGGAACGGGCAAAAGCTGACGGCGAACACGAGCAACTGCATTCGGCGCGTTCGACATCCCATCAAGGAGAAAACCAAGATGTCCTATATCCAAGGCTTCGTCATGGCCGTCCCGACCGCCAATCGCGAGGCGTTCGTCGAGCATGCCAGGAAGGCCGCAGAGCTCATCCGGGAGTTCGGTGCGAGCCGCGTCGTCGACACCTGGGGCGACGACGTGCCCGACGGCAAGATCAACGACTTCAAGGGCGCGGTAAAAGCCACGGCGGACGAAACCGTGTCCTTCGGCTGGATGGAATTTCCGGACAAGGCGACCTGCGACGCGGTCTTCCAAAAGATGATGTCCGATCCGCGGATGCAAGCGATCGGCGAGATGCCCTTCGACGGCAAACGCATGATCTTCGGCGGCTTCGTGCCAATCATGGACGAGGTTGCGGTGAAAGCGGGCTCGCCTGAAAAGTCCGGCTATGTCGACGGATTCGTCCTGCCTGTCCTGCCGAAAAACCGCGACGCCTATCGCGCGATGGCGCTCAAGGTGTTCGAGGTATTCCGCGATCACGGTGTCATCCGTAATGTCGAGGCCTGGAGCGACGATGTCCCTCACGGCGAAATCACCGACTTTTACCGCGCCACGCATGTCGAAGGCGAGGAAGACGTCGTCTTCGCCTTTCTCGAATGGCCGGACAAGGCGGCACGCGATGCCGGCATGAAGGCCGTGATGGAAGACGAGCGGATGACGACGATGCCGCCCGAGATGCCCTTCGACGGCAAGCGCATGATCTTCGGAGGCTTCGAGGTGCTGCCCACGTGACCGGCATTGAAACGTCGACATCAATTCTGCAACCTTGAACAGAAGGAGACCGTCATGACCAATTCCGCAGGAACCCCGATCTGGTACGAGCTTCGGACCCCCGACCCGGACGCCGCGCAGGCGTTCTATGCCGATGTCGTCGGCTGGACCATCGCCCGCGGCGATTATCCCGGCATGGATTACCGTATCATCTCTGCGCCCGACGGGACCCGTATTGCAGGCCTGATGAAGCAGCCAGACGGGATGAAGGCCGGCCCCAGATGGCTCAACTATATCGCCGTCGAGGACGTCGACGCAGCCGCCGCTTCCGTCGAGAAGGCCGGCGGCGCGGTCCACATGCCGGCGACGACGCTCGACGGCGTCGGCCGCATGGCTATGGTCGCCGACCCGCAGGGCGCGGCGTTTTATGTCATGCGAGGAGAAAGCGACCAGGAAAGCCATTCCTTTCAGCAGGGCGACAAGGCGACCCCCGGCCACGCGGTATGGAACGAACTCTCCACAAAAGACCCGGAAGCCGCCCTCGCCTTCTATGCGGAGCAATTCGGCTGGCGCCAGGAAGGCGCGATGCCGATGGGCGATCTCGGCGACTATCGCTTCCTGTATTCCGGTCCCACCAATCTCGGCGCTGTCATGGGTGATGTTCCGTGCGGCCGGCCGGGCTGGCAGTTCTATTTCATGGTGCCCGACATCGACGTCGCCCATCGACGTCTGACATTGGCCGGCGGCAAGCCGATCCAGGGACCCGACCAGATCCCCGGCGGCAGTTATTCGCTGGTCTGCGAAGACCCGCATGGCGCCCGCTTCGGCATGGTCGGCCCGAGAAAGGGGTGATTGCGATGGACAAGCTCATCACCTGCCTCTGGTTCGACGGGAACGGCGAAGACGCCGCCCGCTTCTATGTCGATCTCTTCCCGGATTCGTCGATCGACGAGATCACGCGCTCGACCATCGACTATCCCGGCGGCAAGGAAGATGACGTGCTCATCATCGCCTTCACCCTGTTCGGTCGAAAATTCCAGGCTCTGAACGGCGGGCCGTATTTTACCTTCACCGAAGCGATCTCGATGTCCATCGACTGCGAGGATCAGGCCGAGGTCGACCACTATTGGGAGGCCTTGTCGGCGCATCCCGAAAGCGAGCAATGCGGCTGGGTGAAGGATCGTTACGGCCTGTCCTGGCAGATCGTCCCCAAAATGTTGCCCCGCCTTCTCGCCGATCCCGATCGCGCCAAGGCCAGACGGGCGATGGAGGCTATGGTCCAGATGAAGAAGATCGACGTTGCCGCTTTGGAACGCGCCGCGGCGGGTTGAGCCGACCCAACGCAGACGCTTTCAACCGGCCTGACCGTCGAGGCCGCGCCTGAGTTGCCGCTCGGCCTCGTTTCGCGCAAGACGATCGGCGAGATCGTTTTCAGGATCGCCGGGATGACCCTTGACCCAGCGCCATTCGATCGGGCGAGCGGTGCAGAGCAGGTCCAGGACCTGCCAGAGGTCGCGGTTCGGCGCGCGGCGTCCGTCCGGCGTCTTCCAGCCGCGGGCCTTCAGCGGCGCCAAACGCGCCGTCATGCCCTCGATCAGATAGCGGCTGTCGCTGACGAGAGTGATGGGGCCCTCGGGTACGGCGCGCAGCGCTTCGATCGCGGCGGTCAGTTCCATGCGGTTGTTGGTGGTGCAGGGCATGCCGCCGGCGACAACAGTCCGGGACGAAGCGTTGCCGACATCGGTGGGAAGAGTGACCACCGCCGCCCACCCGCCGGCGTGGCGACCGGTCCGACGGTCGGGCGGCCCGACGCAGGAGCCGTCGGTGTGGATCACCGTCGACTGACACGCGCCGGGCGCTGCGTCAGACGTAGCGATTGACGATGCCTTCCAGCATTTCCTGGCGGCCCGAGACAGGCTGCGGGTCGAGCGACCGCGCCCGATTGGCAACCGTCTCGAAATCCCGGTCGCCCGCCAGCATCGCCTGCCCTTCGTCAGCGTCCCAGCCTTGATAGCGCTTGGCCATCGGCCCGGTCAGCGCCTCGTCGGCCAGCATCGCCTCGGCGGCGATCAGCGCCCGCGCGCAGGTGTCCATCGAGGCGACATGCGCCATCAGGAGATCGTCCGGCGCGATCGACTGGCGCCGGATCTTGGCGTCGAAATTGAGCCCACCGGTGGTGAAACCGCCATGCTGCAGCATCTCGTGGAAGACCAGCGCCATCTCGCCGACGTTCATCGCGAACTGGTCGGTGTCCCAGCCAAGAAGATCGTCGCCGCGATTGACGTCGAGTGACCCGAAGAGGTCGTTGGCATAGGCGTATTTCACCTCGTGCTCGAAGGAATGGCCCGCCAGGATCGCGTGGTTCTGTTCCAGGTTCAGCTTCACCTCGCCGACGAGATCGTATTTCTGCAGAAAGGCAAAGCAGGCCGCAGCGTCGAAGTCGTACTGGTGCTTGGTCGGCTCCTTCGGCTTCGGCTCGATCAGGATCGGGCCGGAAAAGCCGATCTTGTGCTTGTAATCGACAAGCATCGCGAAGAACCGGCCAAGCTGGTCGAGTTCGCGCTTCATGTTCGTGTTGAGCAGCGTCTCGTAGCCTTCGCGGCCGCCCCAGCACACGTAGTTGTCGCCCTCCAGCCGGTGGGTCGCGTCGAGCGCTGCCTTCACCTGGCCGACCGCATAGGCGAAGACGTCCGGGTCGGGATTGGTCGCGGCGCCCGCCATGTAGCGGCGATTGGAAAAGAGGTTCGCCGTGCCCCAGAGCAGCTTCACCTTGGCGGTCTCCATCTTCGCCTCGAAGATGTCGACGATAGCCTTCAGATTGTCGTTCGATTCATGGAGGGATACGCCCTCCGGTGCGACGTCGACATCGTGGAAGGTGAAGAACGGCACGTCGAGGAGGTGGAACATGTTGAAGGCGACGTCCGCCTTCCGTTTTGCCAATGTCAACGGATCGGCGCCGTGCATCCAGGGCCGCTGAAAGGTCTCGCCGCCAAACGGGTCGCCGCCCGGCCAGGTGAAGGAATGCCAGTAGCAGGCGGCAAAGCGAAGATGGTCTTCCATGCGCTTGCCGGCGACCGTGCGGTCCTTGTCGTAGAAGCGAAAGGCCAGCGGATCGCGGCTCGCCTCGCCGCCAAAGGCGATCGGCGCGGTGCGCTCGAAGAAGCTGGATGCGGGCATGTCGGAAGTCCTTCTGAACGGGACGGGTTGCCGGAATGACCCGGCGCTTAGTACCCCTCATGCGCCGGTTCGCGGGCGTGATCAAGACACGAGCCTGCTGTCAGGCGTGGTCCGCGGGCGGTCGCAAACGCTGAGCCAGGCGCTGTCCGGCTATGCACCCGACGACACGTTCGGGCAACGAGAATGCAACCGCTTTCGACGGCTTCGTTCATCTGTCGCCGGCCGGACCGGCGGAATCCGGGACACGGCGGCCCGTCATGCTTCTTTCATCGACATTTGCCGCGCCTATGTGAAGAGAAGTCGCCATCCGAGGCCGCCGTCCCAAACCCTGCGAGCGCCGTGTCCCCCTTCCCGTCCGTGTCCGCCATCCCAGCCGGAAAACCGCGGCGTCTCTTGCTCGTCGGCGCCGGGCACTCCCATGTCGAGGTGCTCAAGGTTTTCGGCGAGCGGCCGATGCCGGGCGTCGAACTGGCGCTTCTCACCCGCTCCACCCACACGCCCTATTCCGGCATGCTGCCCGGCTTCGTCGCCGGACAGTATTCCTACGACGAGCTCCATATCGATGCGGCGGGCCTTGCCCGATACGCCGGCGCCGAACTGATCGTCGACGACGCAACGGGCCTGGCCCCGGACGCGCGTCAGGTCATGCGGGCGAACGGCCAGCCCGTCCCCTACGACATCCTCTCCCTCGACATCGGCTCGACACCGAACCGTTCGACCTCCGATTCAGGCATTCCGGTCAAGCCGATCGGCGATTTCGTCAACCAGCTCGACGGGCTTGTGGCGAGCGACGCGCGCTCGGACCGACCGTTCCGCATCGTCGTCGTCGGTACCGGCCCCGCCGGCGTCGAACTCGCCTTCGCCCTCGACCGGCGTTTGCGCCGAGATGCGCAAACAGCGCCGCCGTCGGCGTCTCCTTTCCAGGCCTTGCCGAATGTCAAGATCACCCTCGTCGGCCGCGCCGACACGATTCTGCCGGAACGCTCGCCCCGCTCGCAGTCCCGCCTCTCGCGAACACTCGGAGAAAAAGGCATCGGCCTCTTCACAGGCTTCGACGTCAGCAGCTTTACGAACTCCCATATCCACGCCGCCGATAGCCGAAGCCTTGCCGCCGACACCGTGCTATGGGCAACCGAAAGCACGGCCGCGCCATGGCTTTCCGAAACCGGCCTGGCCCTCGACAAACGCGGCTTCGTTGCCGTCGACGCAATGCTCCGCTCTCGCTCGCACCCGGCCATCTTCGCCGCAGGCGACATCGCGTCCCTGCCCGACCCGCGCCCCAAGGCCGGCGTCTTCGCGGTCCGCGAGGGTCCGGTGCTGGCCGAAAACCTCCGTCGCGCGGTAAAAGGCGGGACGCTGAAACCCTACGAGCCGCAGCGCCATTGGCTGACGCTCATCTCTTCGGCCGACGGCCGCGCGGTCGCCGACAAATGGTGCCTTTCGCTGGAGGGCCGCTGGGTCTGGTGGTGGAAGGACTGGAACGACAGACGGTTCGTCGAACGCTACAACCGGATCGCCACGAGTGTCGGAGGTGGCGGAGACTGACGAGGCAAAGCGATACAAAGGTAGAAAGGCAAAAGCCCTTGAAGCCATGCTCCACTCTTCGCCCCTGTGGGAGCAGTGCCTTGCAATGCAAGGCGATGAGGAGGATTGCGCAAACGATCGAGTTGAGGCCTCGATTGGCGTTGCGCCAAGCCCCCTCGCCCGTCTGCTCGCTGACGCTCGCATCCACCCTCTCCCACGGGGAGAGGAATGCCGCCTCACTCGTCGCCGTTGCCGTAGTCGACGCCCGGCACGCCGGAAAAGCTCATCGTGACCGGCGCCGGCCCCAGATACTGGTCGATCAGCGCCGTCACCCTGGCGTCGCGCTCGCGGGCGGTGCGGCCGCCAAGGACGACGACGATGATACGGCGGCCGTTGCGAATGGCGGTGGCGGCGAGGTTGGAGCCGGAATCGTTGACGTAGCCGGTCTTCAGCCCGTCGACGCCAGGCACCTTGCCGAGCAGTTTGTTGGTCGCACGATAAGTGCGACCGTTATAGTCATACTCGGTCATCTTGTAGAGATCGCGGTACTGCGGGTAGCGCGAGAACAGCGCCCGGGCCAGCGTGCCCATGTCGCGCGCGGTCGAAACGTGGCGCGGGTCCGGCAGGCCCGAAGGCGTGACGAACCGCGTGTGATTCATGCCGAGCGACAACGCCTTGACGTTCATTGCGTTGGCGAAAGCGGCTTCGGATCCCGCAAGATTCTCGGCAACGACCGTCGCGACATCGTTCGCCGACTTCACCGCCAGAGCGGTCATTGCGATACGCACCGGCAGCCGGTCCCCAGGCTTCACGCCGAGCTTGGAGGGTGGTTTCGACGCGGCATTCTCGCTGACCGACAACGTGTCGTCGAGCGAGAGCCTGCCCTGCTGGATCGTTTCGAACAGAAGATACAGCGTCATCATCTTGGTAAGCGAGGCCGGATAGCGCAGCGCGTCGGCCTGGTCCTCGAACAACGTCCGGCCACTGGCATAATCCAAGACCAACGTTGCCGGCGCGCGCCGCTCGGCCGGGCCGAGGTTGATCTCGACGGTGCGCCCGCCGCCGAGCGGCGTCAGCCCCGCGGAGGTCAGCTGTGCCGACTGGCAGGCGGCGAGCATCAGCGCGAGCACGGCCGACAGGAGGATTTTCAGCAACGCCGCAACGCTAGGGCGCCAGGGCAAACGGATGGGGAAACGAAAAGGCAAGGCTGCAACTCTTTGACAAATGTCGCCGCAGCTAGGACGCCGGGGCAATTGTCGTCAATTTAACAAGCGCTTCTCCATGTCCGGTTAACAACGGACGTTGCCGATCGAGCACGTTCGCCGCATCCGCCTCGAACGGCCCGCCGATTTGTGAACGCCGACCGGACTGTCCACCCTGCGCTCCCACATGTCGCCGATCCGGCAGGAAACGCCATGGGCTGCCGATATGCTAAGGCCAACGCGTGGCACCGCAACATGAACGCCAGCCCGGACACCAAGGCCCATGACCGACAAGACGCCTGAACAGACCCTCATCCTCACCTTTTCGTCGAAGGACCGCCCCGGCATCGTCGCGGCGGTGACGACCGAGCTCGCCGACGCCGGCTGCAACATCGCCGAGAGCGGCCAGTTCTGGGATCGCCAGACCGACCGTTTCTACCTGCGGATCGCCGCCATCGCGCCGAAGACCACCAATCGCGACGCGCTGGAGCGGCAGCTGGCACCGGTGGCCGATCGGTTCGAGCTGAAGATGCATATCGTCGACCCGGCGCGAAAGCCGAAGATCGTCGTCATGGTCTCGAAATTCGATCACGCGCTTCTTCATCTCCTCTACCAGATCAAGGTCGGCTGGCTCGACGCAGAGATCGTCGCCATCGTTTCCAACCATGAGGATTCACGGCGCGCGGCCGACTACGAGGGCGTGCCCTTCCATCTGTGGCCGGTCACCAAGGAGACGAAGGCCGAGCAGGAGGAGAAGATCCTGACCCTGGTGCGCGAGAGCGACGCCGATCTGGTGGTGCTCGCCCGCTACATGCAGGTGCTGTCGGACAATCTGTCGAAGCGATTGTCGGGCAAGATCATCAACATCCACCACTCGTTCCTGCCGAGCTTCAAAGGCGCCAAGCCCTATCACCAGGCGCATGAGCGGGGCGTGAAGCTGATCGGCGCGACGGCTCACTACGTGACCACCGACCTCGACGAAGGGCCGATCATCGAACAGGAAACCGAGCGGGTGAGCCATTCGATGAGCGCCGAGGACTTCGTCGCCGTCGGTCGCGACATCGAAAGTCGGGTGCTGGCCCGCGCGGTCAAGATGCACCTGGAACGGCGCATCATGCTGAACGGCCACAAGACGGTGGTGTTTTCCTGAAGGTCAGGCCGCAGCCTTCGTCGTCTGGCGTACCACCTCCGGCGACAGCGGGAAGACGTCGCTGGGGCTGAAATGCAGGTCGACCATCTCGCCGGCCCGCGGCGGCGGAACGGTCGGACGGTTGAACGTGTCGACCAGCACCGTGCCGCCGGCAACGTCGAGCTTCAACCGCACCACCGAACCGAGAAATTGCGAATCCTCAACCCGGCCCTGTAGCGTGTTGATGCGATCGGGCGACGCGTCGAGCTTCACCGCCTCCGGTCGGAGCGCCAATGTCACGGCCGTGCCCGGCGCCGCTTGCGGGGCCTCTGCGAGCGTCACCGCCTGGCCATCAACCAGCACCGTCGTCCCCTCGCCTTTGACGCCCTCGATCAGGCTCAAAGTGCCGATGAAGCTCGCCACGAAACGCGTCGCCGGTTTGTTGTAGATGGAGAAAGGCGCGCCGCACTGCTCGATTCGGCCGCCATACATCACGGCGATCCTGTCCGACATGGAGAGCGCTTCCTCCTGGTCGTGGGTCACGAAGATCGTCGTGATGCCGAGCTTGCGCTGGAGCTCGCGGATTTCCTCGCGCAGGGACACGCGGATCTTGGCGTCGAGCGCCGAAAGCGGCTCGTCGAGAAGCAGCACGCGCGGACTCGGCGCCAGCGCCCGGGCGAGCGCGACACGCTGCTGCTGGCCGCCCGACAATTGGTAGGGATATCGGTCGGCGAGCTGCGGCAGGCCGATCAGCTTCAGCATCTCGGCGACCCGCGACCCGATCTCCGCCTTGGGCTTGCCGGCGACCTTCAGCCCGAAGGCGACGTTCTCGCCGACCGAAAGGTTCGGAAATAGCGCGTAGGCCTGGAACACCATGCCGATGCGCCGCTTGTTGGGCGCAAGGCCGGTCACGTCCTCGCCGTCGATGACGATCCGGCCGGCGGACGGCGTCTCGAAGCCGGCGATCATCCGCAGCATCGTCGTCTTGCCGCAGCCGGAAGGTCCGAGGAAAGAGACAAACTCGCCGCGCTCGACGGAAAGGTCAAAGTCCTTCACCACCGTCGTCTGCCCAAAGCTCTTGGACACATCTGAGATCGACAGAAAACTCATCCGCGGGCCCGCCTCGAAAGCGTCAGTAGGGATCGAAGCGATCGTTTCGGCTTCGACGCAGCGCGCCTTTGGCGACCCGCCACCTGAAGCAACGCCATCGAGGCCCAGGTGATCGCGAAGGCGATCATCGCGAGCGCCGCCGGTTCATAGGCACGGTTGGCCCCCATCAGCGCGAGATAAGGACCGAAGGCCGGCTGGTTCAGAAGACTCGCCAGAACGAACTCGCCGATGACGATGGCAAAAGACAGGAAGGCACCCGACAGAACCGCCGCCTTGACGTTCGGCAGGATCACGCCCGACAGAATGGTGAACCGGCCGGCCCCGAGGCTTTCGGCCGCTTCTGTCAGGGTGCGGATGTCGATCGCCGCCATGCCGGTGTCGACCGCCCGGAACATGTAGGGTAGCGACAAAACGACATAACCGAACACCAGAAGCATCTGCGCGCCGGTCGAGGAGCCGGTGAAGGGCAGCCAGGACGAGGAATTGTAAAGCCGCAGATAGCCGAACACCAGGACGATCGGCGGGATCACCAGGGGCAGCAGCGTGATGAACTCGACCAAAGGCCGGAGCTTGGAAAATTTAAGCCGCACCCAGTAGGCCGTCGGCACCACCAAAAGCGCGCCGAGCGCGATGGTGGCAAGCGCCGCGACAATGGAAAAGACGAAGGTCTGGCGAAAGCGCGGATCGTCGAAAACGACCCGGTAGGCCTCGAAACTCCAGATGCCGCGCAGCATGGAGAGCGAGAAATTGAAGGTCGCAATCAGCGGCAGCACGAAATACAGCGCCCCGAGGACCACCATGATCCACGGTCCGAACCGGGCGATCCAAGAAGGGCTTGGCTTTTCAGGCTTCTCCGCCGGCGTTTGGCTCGCCGCACTCATCGCTGCCACCGCTCGGCACGGGCGCGCAGCCAAAGGTAGAGAAGGTTCGAGCAGCCGGTGATGACGATCATGCCGAAGGCCAACGCATAGCCGAGATTGGGGTTGTAAAGGACGTCGCCACGGATCTGCGCGTAGAGCAGGATCGGCACGATGTTGAGCGAGGAGCCGGTCAGCGCATAGGCCGTGGCGATGGCGCCGAAGGAATTGGCGAAAAGCAAAAGGAAGCAGCCCAGAATCGACGGCGCCAGCACCGGCAACCCGACCCGGCGCCAATATTGCCAGCTCGATGCCCCCAGGATCGACGCCGCCTCGCGCCATTCCGCCTTTAGCCCGTCCAGCGCCGGTGCGATGATCAGCACCATCAGCGGAATCTGGAAATACAGGTAGGTGATGGTCAGTCCCGAGAAGGACAAAAGGTTGAAGCCGAGCGTATAGATGTTGATGCCGAAGGTCGCCTTCAGGAATACCGTCACCAGGCCGAGCCGTCCGAGCGTTGCTAGAAACGCAAAGGCGAGCGGAATGCCGGCGAAGTTGGAAGCGACGCCCGAGAAGGTGACGACGGTCGGCCGAATCCAGGCCGGCAGGCCGCCATGGACGATTGCATAGGCGAGAAAGAAACCGATCAGCGCGCCGAAGAAGGCGGAGGCGAGGCTCACCTGGATCGAGATCGAATACGCCGCCATGATCTGCGGTGTGAAGAGATCGTAGATGTTCTGGAGCGTCAGCGCCCCGGTCCTGTCCTGAAAGGCACCGGCGACGAGATAGAGCGTCGGCCCGATCAGGAAGAGCAGTGCGAAAGCAAAGAACGGCACAAGACCGAGCCAGGCCCAGGAACGGCCCGGGCGCCGGAGCAATGGTCCACCGCGGGCGCTCGCCCTTGCATCAGAACGCCTCCCGCCATCGCCGCCGACTGCGTCGATCGCTGCCATCCGCACCTCGAAACCCGTTGATACCCTATAAAACCGAAACGGGCCGCCGGTTGTCCAACGGCCCTTCGATCGAATACTTATTGAACGGTCGCGCCCACCACCGAATCCCACTTTCCGGTAATTTCGGTCTTGGAGGCGTTCTGGTCTTCAAGGGTCGGGAACTTCGCCTTCTCATAGTTCGCCGCCGGCGGCAGCTTGTCGAGCAGTTCCTGCGGAATCTTGCCGGCCTTCGACATGGCGTTGAAGCGGATCGGGTGGCAATAGCCCTTGAGATAGGTCAACTGTCCCTCGTCCGAGTAGAGATATTCCATCCACAGCTTGGCAGCGTTCGGATGCGGCGCGTAGGCAGAGATGCCCTGAACATAAACGCCGGCGACGACGCCGGAACTGGGCACGACGACTTCCGTCTTCGGATTGCCGTTCAGCGTGTCGCGGGAGGCCAGCGCGTTGTAGTCCCAGTGAATGAGGATCGGCGTCGTCCCCTGGGCCAGCGTCGCCGTGGAGCCGACGACCGGCACGAAATTGCCCGCCGCATTGAGCTTCTTGAAAAAGTCGAGCCCGGCATCGGCCACTGCATTGGCATCGCCGTCCGGCGAGGCAGAAAGCCCGGCGCCGTAGACGGACTGGATCGCCTGCGCCGACGAGCGCGGATCGCCGGCCAGCGCGACGGCGTTGGCGTAGTCCGAATTCATCAGGTCGGACCAGTCTTTCGGGACGTTGTCGACGATATCGGTGTTCACCTGGAAGGCGAGCACGCCGTAATAGTCGCCGTACCAGGCGCCGTCGGCATCCTTGGCATCGTCGCCGATCTCGTCCCAGGTGGAAACCTTGTAGGGCATCAACAGCTTGTCTTCCTTGGCCGAGGGGCCGAAGGACAGACCGACGTCGATGACGTCCGGCGCCTGCGGGCCCGAATTGCCCTGGTTCGCCTTGATCGCCTGGATTTCGTCGCCCGAGCCAGCATTGGGGTTGAGCTCGTTGACCGTCAAGCCGTACTTTTTCTTGAACCCCTCGATCATCTCGCCGTAGTTGCACCAGTCGTGCGGCAGCGCGATCGTCGTCAGCTGGCCTTCCTTCTTGGCCGCGGCAACGAGATCGTCCATCGACATCTTGGCGCCCGCGTCCTGGGCGAAGGCGAGGCTCGTCGAAAGCGACAGCGTGGCGGCTAACGACACGGCAATACTGCGGCGAAAGCTGCGGTAAATGGTCATGGTGTACCCCTTTGTTCGAGGCCGTCCGCCGTTTACGGCGTCAACGGCGAAAACCTTGTCTCGGCGTCACCGGAGCGAGAGCAACCCGCATCGACGTTGCGCAAGCCGCTACCACCGGTCCATGACACTTGCATGTCGCGCACCCGGCGGCAAAAGCCACAGAACTACGCCAGCCCCACTCGCCGCCGCGATCATAGCCACGTCACAGGCCCGTCATCAATCTCTCTGTCGACGGAACGGCCGCCAAAAGGAATAAAAGATATCGTCCCCCCTCTATCCGGAGACGGCAACCGAGCGAACACCGCGCTTCTGCGTCCTTGATGAGCCCCGACCAGAGAGATTCTTGTTTTATGAACTCATGGACAAAACAACTTTAGTCAGGGCCCGAGGTCGGGGCGGCAACACGGGGGAGTATCAGCACCTTCCGCTTTCGGCTGCAGCGCCATGCGGCCGCGTCTGGATCAGCATCAGTTGGCGACCGTCAGTCGTCTTGTCCCACTCCAGCTGTCAGAACCGCACCGCCCAGCACCCTCCTGGCTCCGGATTTATTCTGGAACGCGGAACGCCCCTCGGCCGGGGGGGGGCGCGAGGGGCGTTGGGTGGGGATTTTGTTTTGGTTTGATTTGGAGAAGGGATTGGATTGCTTGCGCTTTGCAGACCTGGCGGCGACCGACTTTCCCGCGTCTTGAGACGAAGTATCATAGGCGCTGAGGCGTTTCACGGCCGAGTTCGGAATGGGATCGGGTGCGGCCGCCCCGCAATGACCACCAGGTCGGCGAAGCGCAAGCAATGGAGAAGCTGGGAAGAAGGGATCGGGTTTTCAGTTTCAGTTTCAGTCGGGCTTCAGCAAGCCCGCGCAGTCCGTCGATGCCAACTCCCTATCCAAGGGAATACGGCAGTCAAAGGTCGCGCGTCGCCAAACTCAGGAGGCCGTCGGACCAGCGGTCCGTGAGCCTGACTCGCGAACGTCATGCTCCTAATAAAGGGAGCACGGCAGTCAGCGGCCGACCGGCCGCCGCGCCTTGTGGCGCGTTAGCCGAGGTCGCGGATGCGACCGCCGGCGCCTGAGGCCAGCGAACGAGACGAGGTCTGCAGGACCTCGTCGTTTAAAGCTGAAAGAGAAAGCAATGTTCGCCGTCCCTTCGGGTCGGTGAACATTGACGAATGAGAATGATCAAGCCTGTCGGGCGATTAGTACCGGTAAGCTTCATGCGTTGCCGCACGTCCACACCCGGCCTATCGACGTGGTGGTCTACCACGGCCCTGATAGGGAGCACTCGTTTTCAGGTTAGTTTCCCGCTTAGATGCCTTCAGCGGTTATCTAGTCCGTACATAGCTACCCTGCACTGCGGCTGGCGCCACAACAGGTCCACCAGAGGTACGTCCATCCCGGTCCTCTCGTACTAGGGACAGATCCTGTCAATACTCCTACACCCACGGCAGATAGGGACCGAACTGTCTCACGACGTTCTGAACCCAGCTCACGTACCGCTTTAATTGGCGAACAGCCAAACCCTTGGGACCTGCTCCAGCCCCAGGATGCGATGAGCCGACATCGAGGTGCCAAACAACCCCGTCGATATGGACTCTTGGGGGTCATCAGCCTGTTATCCCCGGCGTACCTTTTATCCGTTGAGCGATGGCCCTTCCACGCGGGACCACCGGATCACTATGACCGACTTTCGTCTCTGCTCGACTTGTCTGTCTCGCAGTCAGGCGGGCTTATGCCATTGCACTCGACGACCGATTTCCGACCGGTCTGAGCCCACCATCGCGCGCCTCCGTTACTCTTTAGGAGGCGACCGCCCCAGTCAAACTACCCACCATACACTGTCCCGGACCCGGATGACGGGCCGCGGTTAGACATCCATGACGATAAGGGTGGTATTTCAAGGATGGCTCCACGCGAGCTGGCGCCCACGCTTCAAAGCCTACCACCTATCCTACACATGCCGACACGAATGCCAGTGTAAAGCTATAGTAAAGGTGCACGGGGTCTTTCCGTCTGACCGCAGGAACCCCGCATCTTCACGGGGAATTCAATTTCACTGAGTCTATGTTGGAGACAGCGGGGAAGTCGTTACGCCATTCGTGCAGGTCGGAACTTACCCGACAAGGAATTTCGCTACCTTAGGACCGTTATAGTTACGGCCGCCGTTTACTGGGGCTTCGATTCAGAGCTTGCACCCCTCCTCTTAACCTTCCAGCACCGGGCAGGCGTCAGACCCTATACGTCGTCTTGCGACTTCGCAGAGCCCTGTGTTTTTGATAAACAGTCGCTACCCCCTGGTCTGTGCCACCCCACATCACTTGCGTAAAGTGGGGTCACGCTTCTTCCGAAGTTACGCGTGCAATTTGCCGAGTTCCTTCAACATAGTTCTCTCAAGCGCCTTGGTATACTCTACCTGTCCACCTGTGTCGGTTTAGGGTACGGTCTATATGGTGGGGCTATTTCCTGGAACCGCTTCACCGCAGGATCAATCCAATAAGACCCTACGATACACGCAATCCGTCACTCTCCACCAGGCCCACGATTATTAACGTGGTTCCCATCGACTACGCCTTTCGGCCTCGCCTTAGGGGCCGGCTAACCCTGCTCAGATTAACTTTAAGCAGGAACCCTTGGACTTTCGGCGAGGGAGTCTCTCACTCCCTTTATCGTTACTCATGTCAGCATTCTCACTTCCGATACCTCCAGGACCCCTCACAGGTATCCCTTCACAGGCCTACGGAACGCTCCGCTACCACTTGCATTTGCATGCAAATCCACAGCTTCGGTGTATGGCTTGAGCCCCGGTACATTTTCGGCGCAAAGTCTCTTGATTAGACCAGTGAGCTGTTACGCTTTCTTTAAATGATGGCTGCTTCTAAGCCAACATCCTGGTTGTTTTGGAAACTTCACATCCTTTCCCACTTAGCCATAACTTGGGGACCTTAGATGGTGGTCAGGGTTGTTGCCCTCTCCACGACGGACGTTAGCACCCGCCGTGTGTCTGCCGGATAATACTTCCAGGTATTCGGAGTTTGGTTAGGTTTGGTAAGACGGTGAGTCCCCCTAGCCCATCCAGTGCTCTACCCCCTGGAGCATAAGTCCGACGCTCTACCTAAATAGATTTCGCGGAGAACCAGCTATTTCCGAGTTTGATTGGCCTTTCACCCCTAGCCACAAGTCATCCCGATCTATTGCAACAGATATGGGTTCGGTCCTTCAGTGCGTGTTACCGCACCTTCAACCTGCTCATGGCTAGATCACTCGGTTTCGGGTCTAATCCGACGAACTGAACGCCCTGTTCAGACTCGCTTTCGCTACGCCTCCACCTACCGGCTTAAGCTCGCTCGTCAGACTAAGTCGCTGACCCATTATACAAAAGGTACGCGGTCACCCTGGACGAACCTAGAGCTTCCACTGTTTGTAGGCATCCGGTTTCAGGTACTATTTCACTCCCCTTGTCGGGGTGCTTTTCACCTTTCCCTCACGGTACTGGTTCGCTATCGGTCATGCACGAGTACTTAGGCTTAGAGGGTGGTCCCCCTAATTTCAAACAGGATTTCACGTGTCCCGCCTTACTCAAGGATCACAACAGACATTATGCGTACGGGGCTATCACCCAATCTCGCCGCGCTTTCCAACGCGTTCCGCTTTTTCTCATCGTGACCACTGGCCTGGTCCGCGTTCGCTCGCCGCTACTGACGGAGTCTCGGTTGATGTCCTTTCCTTCGGGTACTTAGATGTTTCAGTTCCCCGAGTTCGCTTCTAACACCCTATGTATTCAGGTGCAGATACCTTCACTGATCCCTGTTAATTAGAACTGTTCGCGCTCACGGTAGATCGCTACGCGATCCCCTCCGCGGGGGCGCAGCAAAAGCTGCGGGCCGCAATTCGCGGCCTGACTGCCGTGCGACCTCGAACTGCCGTACGCCCTGAAGAGAGCGCGACAGCCAGAGCCCGACCGGGCGACGGACCTTATGGTCCGCCCTCACGGAGCCGACGCCGCAAGGCGTCTGGCGTGAGTGAACAATTCTAACTTAACAGGGATCGAAGGTGGGTTGCCCCATTCGGAAATTCACGGATCAAAGCTTATTCGCAGCTCCCCATGACTTATCGCAGCGTATCACGTCCTTCATCGCCTGTGCATGCCAAGGCATCCACCAGATGCCCTTCTTTCACTTGATCATTCTCATCGTCAATATTCACCGTTTCCGCCTGCTCACGCGCAAAGCGCTCCGCAGGGGGCGGACCATCAGGTCCGACGGCCGGTCGGCCGACCACCGTGCACTTGCGTGCCCGGTCTTGGCGTTCCATTCGTCGGCCTTGCAGCCGCCGTGTCGGAAGAGAGAGGTAAACATTTTCGATCTAGTCTCATTTCTTCTCTTTCGAACACCGCAAACACCAGCGGAGTGTGCAACCCCATCCAGCGTCCTGCAGCGGTGTTCTTGTCGATCGGGCGGCTAAACCCGATCGACGAAAGACCAGCTTCTCGAGACGAACCCCGATGGCGTGCGGTCAGGCAACACCAATCCATGACAAAGGGCTTTTTCGTATCCGGGCAAAGGCGATGAACCTTTTCCTCAGAACCCCTCGTCGACAAATCTTCATCCCCTCCCCTTGAGGAGGCGCCCTGAGCGGGGCTGTCCGGCAAGCCGGTCAAAACACAAGATCTTCGAGATCCGTCTTCTTCTTCACGATGATGATTGAGAACAGGCAGACACTCGAACCTAAAGTCCGAGGCTGCAAACCGTAATCTTTCTCCTGAATGGTCACAGTCGTGACGAACCGAAGCTCGACGCGGTGGAGCCTGCCTCGTCCACCCGCAGCAAAGCGAGGATTAACAAAAGCAAAAACCCAACAGCGGCACCACGAACGAAGTGAGTGGTGGAGCCTGTCGGGATCGAACCGACGACCCCCTGCTTGCAAAGCAGGTGCTCTCCCAGCTGAGCTAAGGCCCCATCATACCGCTCACGCCAGATGCTTCGCATCGGCTCCGTGAGGGCGGCGAACACTCGCCGGCGACCGGTCGGTCGCTGCTGGCGTCACACATCGATAGGTCCGGCATTCGGTAGATCGACTGATCGTCGCGGCTTATGCCGCGCCCCGTCCGGAGCCCTTCGGGCGTGAGGACAAGGCAAACAACCAATTTGGTTGGCACCGCGGCTGCAACCTATCCACCGGCATCTCACCAAATTGGTGGGCCCGGGTAGATTCGAACTACCGACCTCACCCTTATCAGGGGTGCGCTCTAACCAGCTGAGCTACGGGCCCGGTTTTTTTCGCTCACGCACGAAGCGCTCCGCGAGGGCGCCGAACGATTGGCGACGGCCAGTCGGCCTGAGAATGCCCCAGCCTGATGAACAGGCCATGACATCGAACGCAGTGCCAGTTCGGCAATTCATTCAGGGAAGAAAGAGAAACGAAGGGGGCGGATCGCCGGCCTTCACGCCGTACACCCGATACTTCAGGCCACCCCGAAGGATGATCCGTCTGGCCAGGCTCATGAGCGCTGCTTGTATGCGCGGCCCCGTTTTGACTGACGGGACCTTGTTCTAAAACAATCCGATAGACTGTGCCCGGTGCGGAACCATCAGGTTCATGACCCTGATCGCCGAGGCAATCAGAAAGGTTTCATGAACCCAACAAGAAACCGAAGACCCGGACGGGTCTGAGGGATCGTCCTTAGAAAGGAGGTGATCCAGCCGCAGGTTCCCCTACGGCTACCTTGTTACGACTTCACCCCAGTCGCTGACCCTACCGTGGTCGCCTGCCTCTCTTGCGAGTTAGCGCAACGCCTTCGGGTAGAACCAACTCCCATGGTGTGACGGGCGGTGTGTACAAGGCCCGGGAACGTATTCACCGTGGCATGCTGATCCACGATTACTAGCGATTCCAACTTCATGCACCCGAGTTGCAGAGTGCAATCCGAACTGAGACGGTTTTTTGGGATTAGCTCACCATCGCTGGTTGGCTGCCCACTGTCACCGCCATTGTAGCACGTGTGTAGCCCAGCCCGTAAGGGCCATGAGGACTTGACGTCATCCCCACCTTCCTCTCGGCTTATCACCGGCAGTCCCCCTAGAGTGCCCAACTGAATGCTGGCAACTAAGGGCGAGGGTTGCGCTCGTTGCGGGACTTAACCCAACATCTCACGACACGAGCTGACGACAGCCATGCAGCACCTGTGCACTCGTCCCGAAGGAAGCTATCCGTCTCCGGATAGCGTCGAGGCATGTCAAGAGCTGGTAAGGTTCTGCGCGTTGCTTCGAATTAAACCACATGCTCCACCGCTTGTGCGGGCCCCCGTCAATTCCTTTGAGTTTTAATCTTGCGACCGTACTCCCCAGGCGGGAAGCTTAATGCGTTAACTGCGCCACCGAGCTGTAAACAACCCGACGGCTAGCTTCCATCGTTTACGGCGTGGACTACCAGGGTATCTAATCCTGTTTGCTCCCCACGCTTTCGCACCTCAGCGTCAGTTGTGGTCCAGTAAGCCGCCTTCGCCACTGGTGTTCCTGCGAATATCTACGAATTTCACCTCTACACTCGCAATTCCACTTACCTCTACCACACTCAAGATACCCAGTATCAGAGGCAGTTCCGGGGTTGAGCCCCGGGATTTCACCCCTGACTTAAATATCCGCCTACGTGCGCTTTACGCCCAGTAATTCCGAACAACGCTAGCCCCCTTCGTATTACCGCGGCTGCTGGCACGAAGTTAGCCGGGGCTTCTTCTGTGGGTACCGTCATTATCGTCCCCACTGAAAGAGCTTTACAACCCTAGGGCCTTCATCACTCACGCGGCATGGCTGGATCAGGCTTGCGCCCATTGTCCAATATTCCCCACTGCTGCCTCCCGTAGGAGTTTGGGCCGTGTCTCAGTCCCAATGTGGCTGATCATCCTCTTAGAACAGCTAAGGATCGTCGCCTTGGTAGGCCATTACCCCACCAACCAGCTAATCCTACGCGGGCTCATCCATCACCGATAAATCTTTCTCCAGCCATATCCCTATGGAAGGACGTATACGGTATTAATTCCAGTTTCCCGGAGCTATTCCGTAGTGATGGGTAGATTCCCACGCGTTACTCACCCGTCTGCCGCTCACCCCGAAGGATGCGCTCGACTTGCATGTGTTAAGCCTGCCGCCAGCGTTCGTTCTGAGCCAGGATCAAACTCTCAGGTTTGATAAGAGTTATCCCGACTGTCACTGTCTCAAAGCATTGACGAGAGATAACTTCACCAGTCCCCGCAAAAGCAGGAACCGGAATGCTCAAAACCAAAAACACCAGCCCAGCCCAAAGACCAAACCGGCGCACAAGGCTCCAAGCCGTACACTCTCATACCGAAACGTGAAACAGTCAGTCTGTCTCTCTTGCGAGAAACTCCAGGAAAACCACAAGGATCATCCCAAAGCCCTCAGCCGACAGACCCGCCGCCCACGCTTCTCTTTCTTCTCAATCTTCAGTTTTCAAAAATCACGGCAGGTTGAGCCTGACGTCGGATTTTGGCAAAAGCTTTGCCATACCCTGGAGAGGGTCGCTACATAAGCGGCACTCAAAAGATAAAAACGAAAGCGGAGCGAAACCAAACCAGCTAGAACCATTTGGCTCAAACCAGATCTGGGAAGCTTAAAGCCACCCCGGCGCCACCACCGTCGTCGATGAGCGCTGTATAGGCCGGCCCCGCTCGCTCTGTCAACGACCCCTTCGCAAAAACTTCAAAAAAGTCGCCCCTCCGCTTTCATGGAACCTGCTGCGTGGTGTCGGCGCTCGTCGAAGCATCGGCTTTCCGACCCGTTGAAGAATGGGGCGAGCGGTATCGTTGGACCTGTGGCTGTCGATCCGAAGCGGCGGCGATCTTCTACTTCTCGCTCTGAAGATGTCTCCCTGCCTTACGCTTGTCGCCGCTGCTCTACTCAGCCCGCACATTTTTACGCGTTTCGGGCGCTTCGGCTCACGCGCGCCTTCTTTTTGCGGATGCGGATCGCCCGACAACTTGTCCGTCCCCCTTTTTTCCATCGCCAAGCCGCTTATTGGCGACCGCGCTCGAGCGATCCCTCTGCGCAGGCTGAAATCTGGTCCTCGGTCGCGCATGGGCGCGAACTCCTAGCGTTTTGATTGGTGCGCTCGCGAGACCGATGTTTCGACGGCTCGGACGAGATTTCGCCAACTTGCTCAGCAAAGGCTCGTCATGTCATATTCGCCCCCATGAGGGATCTTCAATTTGTCGCTTGAAAAACCGGCGTTCGGCGACGAGCCAGCATTGGTCGCGGACAAACGGCGACGGCCCGACCGCCGCCAAGTCTCGGCGCGCTGGCTCGTCGGCACGCTTTTGACCGGCGTCACGTCGACGGCAATGATGGGGATTGCGCTTTCGGCCGCGCTCGACGGCCATCGTGGCGCCGCCCGTCCCTTGAGCCTCAGGGCGGTCACCACATCGAACGAGGATCTCAACGAAAAGGGCGAACGAGTCGTCGCCACCGCCATTCCGGCCGCGCGCAGCCGGCAGATTGTCGAGCTCTCCACGATGACGCGGCAGGGCGACCGCGAGGTCATCCGCACCCTGCCCTTCGGCTACGTCAACATGCTGCTTGGTGCCCGCCACCAAGCCGGCATTGACTACCCCGATTTCGATCCGCTCAAGATCTTCGCCGACCCGAACGCTTCCGATGCGGTGGACGGCGAAAGCCTCCAGGCCTCGCAGTTGTACGGTGCGCGCGTCGAATCGGAAGTTCGGCTTCGCGTCGATCCTTTCAGCTTCACGCCGGCGCGCTACGAAAAGAACACCGATATTTCGACACGCGACGCCGAACGGGTCGTCGGCTCGCTCATCCCGAAGCTGACCGATGCGCCGGTCTCGGTCGCATCCCTCAACAGCGTCGACCCGATGCGCTTCGCCCTGACCAACGACCCGCCCGAATACGAGCCAGGGTCGGCCTTTCGCGTCATCGAGGAGAACGTTTCGCTGGCGCAGCCCGATGGCGGGCCGGTGAAGGATCGCGAACGTTTTCACGAAGAGGTACTTTCGGCACGCGAGGACGGCACGCTCTTCGACCTTCTCGCGCGCGGTGGCCATGGCAAGGACGAAACCGCCGGCGCCATTGCGGCGCTGAAGAAAGCGCTGGGCGGCGACAGGCTGAAGGCCGGCGATGCATTGCGCGTCGGCGTCGTCACCCATGGCGACGAGACCGAGATCGTTCGGCTTTCGGCCTATCGCGACGGCGACCATCTGGCGACCGTCGCAGCCACGGAGGATGGCCCTTTCGAGCCGGCCCAGGCCCCGGAAATGGGCGATTCGGTGACCGCCGCCTTCGACCAGAACGACGACGAAGCACCGATGCGCGACGACATGCCGACAGTCTATGACGGCGTCTATCAGGCTGCCCTCTCCTACGGCCTCACCCCGCGGCTGTGCGAAGAGCTCGTCCACATGCTGGCCACCGAGGTCGATCTGCAATCGCACCTCTCCTCGACCGACCGGATGGCGGTATTCTATTCGCTCGAGGACGGCCAGGAAAACGCCACGGACTCCTCCGAGATCCTCTATGTCGAAGTCCACCTCGGCGACACGACCAAGCGCTTCTATCGCTTCAAGCCGAAAGATTCCGACACCGCCGATTTCTTCGATCCGGATGGGCGCAGCTCCAAGCAATTCCTGTTGCGCAAGCCCGTGCCGAACGCCCGCTTCTCCTCGGCCTTCTCGACCGGCCGCAAGCATCCGGTGCTCGGCTATGTTCGGCCTCATTGGGGAATCGACTGGGCCGCCCCACGCGGCTCGCCAATTCTGGCTTCCGGCGACGGAGTGGTCGAACAGTCAGGCTGGGCCAGTGGCTATGGCCGCCAGACCCTGCTCCAACACGCCAATGGCTACGAAACCTCCTACTCGCACCAGAGCGGTATCGCCAAGGGCATCCAGCCCGGCGCCAAGGTGCATCAGGGCCAGATCATCGGCTATGTCGGGTCGACCGGCCTGTCGACAGGCAACCATCTGCACTTCGAGATCTCGGTGAACGGCCAGAAGGTCGATCCGATGCGCATCAAGCTGCCGTCGGGCGAGGTGCTGAAGGGCGACGATCTCGTCACCTTCAAACGCGAGCGCGACCGCATCGACAATCTTCTGCGCGAACGCATCGAATCGCCTGTCGTCGCCGCCCGATAGGCGCCTCAATCTTCCAGAAGTTTAGAAACCGATGTGGCCGAGCGGCGGTCGGCGGGCCTATTTGCAGTAGGTCGCGCCGTTGCGCCGGGCGGCGATGTCGAGATGGAAGTGCGTCGCGTGGTCGGGATCGGTGCCCGGCCCAAGCACGGTCTTGAACGGGCCGCAGGCCGCCTCGCGAACGGCGCGCTGGAACTTGGCTTCGGGCGATCCGTCCTCCTGCGCCGCGATGCCCAGGCTGCGGCCGCTGGCGAAGGTGAAACCGCCGATATCGATGGCACTGCCGCGGGCGTGCTCGGAAATGCCCCCCTCGGAAGCGCGTGGCCGGCAGACATAAGTCGAGGCGTGCCGGAAAGTTTTCAGCTCGTCATCGGGAAAGGCCGATTTCGCAATCGGCACGACGCTGTCGGACATCCAATGGTCGAGGGCGAGCGCCGCCCGGCAGAGCAGGAACGTTGTCGGCGTGATCGAAACGCCCGACGAGAGCGTCTTCAGCTCGACCGGCCGCAACACGCCGCATTCGCCTTCGGCGATGCTTTCGCCGATAGTGAAGACAACGCCGCGCTTCTTCAACTCGCGCTCGCAACTTTTGGCATCTTCGATGGCCGCGGCGGCAGCGACCATGGTCGCGGGCGTCACCTCCGGCACACGCGATTTCAGCTTCTCGGTCGAGTTTGGCGCCTCGGCCTTGGGCGGGCTTTCGGTCGCGCCGGACGATGCAGGCGACCCGCTGCGCGTGGCGGGCGTGTCAGGGCGCCTTTCCGGTAAGGGAATGTCGGTGATCGGAAGACTCTCGGCAGAAGCCCGATCCCGCTTGACCGAATCTGCGTCGGGCAGGCTTGCTGGCGACGAAGCGGCATCGTCGAGCCTGACCGCTGCCGCGCCGGTTTTGGTGGCCGCCCTGGTGTCGGATTTCACGTCGGGATTTTGCGGCGTATCGCTTTTTGGCGGAACGGCATCGAGGCCGGACCGCGCGATGGACGCATCGGCGCCTTCGGCTGGTTTCGGCGAAGGGACGGAGCCTCCATCGTTGGCTGCCGGCTTCGATTCGGGGGCTTCGTCAGGCCTCGCCAGTTCGGCAGGCGGTTTTTCCGGTTTCGGCACCGCCGAAGGAACCGGCAATGTGGGACGGTCCGCGGACACCGCGGTCCGTGCGGCCTTGTCCGGATTCGATGAATCGGGCGACGGTGCAGCAGCGTCCACCGAAAGCGCCGAGGCCTTCAACGCTCCCGGATCGCCGGACGGCTTCGACGAGCGCGTTGCGGTTTTGGCTTTTGTGTCATCTCCCACCACTTCGGTCACGGACCTCGCGGTCGGCAGGGGAACTGCGCTCGGGCCGTTCGCTGCCGTTGCCGACCCCGCTGCGACGGGCTTCAGCACCGTCGCATTCGCCGCAGGTTTCAGCACCCGCTTGGGGTGAATGCCGTGGTGTCGGACCGCGCGATGCGGACGTGAACGATGGGCCCGCGACGCCGGGCGATCGAGCCGCATCACCGGATTGGCATCGGGCCACGGCAGCGATTGGGCCGAAACGCCTTCGGAGCCAACAGTGACCGCAACGAAGCCGACGCCGGCAAGCAACAGACTGCAAAACCGGCTCCGAAACGTACGACCCAAGCCCGTCACCCCTTGAACTCGACGCTGGTCTTGCCGGGTTCGACAAGGCCCGACAGCGCTTCAGCGTCCCAGTTCGTCAGCCTGACGCAGCCATGGCTCTCACTCTTGTCGATCACGCTCGGATGCGGCGTGCCGTGGATTCCGTAGGTCGGCTTGGAAAGGGCGATCCAGACCGAGCCGACCGGACCGTTCGGACCCGCCGGGATCGTAAGCGGCTGATCGTTCTTGCCCTGCTTGAAGTTCTTCGACGGATCGTAGCTGTAGGTCGGATCCTTGGCGACGCCCTTGACGGTCACCTTGCCAGTGGGCGACGGGGTGTCCTGCGAGCCGATGGTAGCGGGGTCGGTCAAAACGATCGCGCCACTTTCATCATACGCGATGAGTTCGCCCCTCTCCTTGTCGACAACGATCCGCGCGACCTTCGTTTTCGGGGCCTCACCGGTGTCGGCGACAATAAGCTTGGTCCCCGCCTTTTGGAAATCGGCGCCAGGATTGAGTGTTTTCAGGAGGTCCTGGTCCATGTGAAAGCGCTCGGCAAGCATCTCGACCGGTCCGTGGAAGCCGAGCCATTCCAGTTTGGCCATCTTGCCGTAATCAGACGGAATTTCGTCGACATAGCGGTCAGACAAATCCTTCTTTGTGATGGTGTAGGTCTGCATCGCTTTGCCCTGGTCGACGACGAGGATATTCCACATGTCCGCATCGATCTTGCCATCAACCGGAAGCTCCCGCATTGCCTCGTAGGCCGAGACCGCCTTCTCGGTGTTCTCACCCTCGAAACCGTCGATGACGCCGGGCGAGGCATGGGCCCGGTCGAGCAACACCTGCAGGCGGATCAGAAAGGGATCGGCGGTCTTCGGCTCGTCGGCGGCCTTCATCGCCGCTTCGTCGGGAAGGTCGGTGGAATTGGCTGGCGATTCGACGGTCTTGTCCGGTTCGCCGGTCACCTGCACCTCGGGCGGCGCCGCCTGCGTGGCGGTCGGGTCCGTTGCGTCCGCCTTGGCGTCCTGGTCGGGCGCCTTGTCCTCGACCGGGGGAACGGTCGGGTCGGCTTTAGCCGTATCGGCGACCGCCTTCGCGTCGTTCTGTCGAGCCTGCCAATCTTGAAACGTCGATGCATTGATCGCCGATTCGCTCAGGGGCTCGGAGGCGCCGAAAGCGGCACCCGGCAACGCTGCCGCCAGAAGGCCTGCGGCGACAACGAAACGGACGGTCATGGCTGGGTTCTCACTTTAGAGGAAACGGATCATTCGATCCAAGATGCACGTCAACGCTGACGCGGGCCTGAAGGCTCCCGCCCGGCGAAGAAATTAGATTGCTCGGCGCCGCGCGCAAGATGACAGCGCGACATGCGCACTCGCCATTCCATTCCTGCCCGATGACGACCGACCACACACCCCTTCACGACGGGACAGGCCAACTTCAGGGTCGAAGCCCACGTCTTCACGAGCCACGAAACCTTACCCTTTTGAGCCGCCGCCCGCACGGCCTGGAAGGCCCTGCCGGGTTACTCCACGAATTCAACCGTGACGCCCGGCTTGACGATCTTGGCCAGTTCCGTCGCGTCCCAATTGGTCAGGCGCACGCAGCCATGGCTGTTGGTCTTACCGATCTTGGAAGGTTCCGGGGTGCCGTGAATGCCGTAGGTCGGCTTCGACAGCGCGATCCAGATCGAGCCGACCGGGCCGTTGGGGCCAGGCGGGATCGTCAGGATCTTGTCGTTTTCGCCCTGCTTGAAATTGATCTTCGGATTGTAGGTATAGTTCGGGTTGAAAGCGATGCGGTTGACCTGCACCGTACCGGAGGGCGACGGCGTGTCGGACGATCCGATCGTCGAGGGATAGGCGACGATGAGCTTGCCGTCCGCGCCATAGGCGCGAACCTGCTCGCGGCCCTTGTCCGCCAGAATTCTGACGACGTCGCCGCTGACGTTGGAACCGACCGAGGCGATTTTGATCTGGGTGCCTTGACGGCCGAAATCGGCACCGGGATTGATTTGCTTGAGATAATCCTCGTCCATGTGGAACTTCTCGGCCAGCCGCTCGGACGGGCGCTCGTAACTCATCGCCGGCAGGCTCGCCTTTTCGGCATAGTCGGAGGGGATCGAAGCTACATAAGGGCCGGCCGCATCCTCTGCGGTGATCTCGTAGGTGGTGATTGCCGGTCCGCCGGTCGCATCGAGCTCTTCGGCCAAGGCCTGGGCGTCGCCTGTCGGCAATGTGCGGCCGGTCTTTTCCGTGTAAGCAGCAACGGCCTTGTCGACATTCGAGCCCATCTGACCGTCGATCACGCCCGGCGACATGCCGGCGCGGTCGAGCAGGATCTGCAATGCGGCGATCTCGGCCTTGGCGTTCTTGCCCTTGGGCGCCACGACTTTCGGGGCCGGATCACTCTCGCCGACGGTCTGGCCCTCGGCCGGCTGGCCGTTCGGCTGGAGGATCGAGGCACCCGGTTCGGGCAGACCGAGGTCGCCGCCGGGTGTATCGGCGAATGCACCGTTGTCCTGCGGCGCTGGAACGGCGGCCTGGCGGGTAACATCAGACTGAGCCGCCCCCGGTTGCGGTAGCGGAGAAGCCTCGACCGGCTGATCGAAACCACCATTGTTCGGGTATTGTCCGTCCGGACCTTCGCGATAGACACGCCTGTCCTCGTAGCCGCCGCCGTTGTCGCCTCCACCGCCGAAGCCCGGATCTACCGGCAGATCGCGCGCATCACGACCACGCGAATTATAGTTCGGATCGTAAAAGCCGCCCTGCTGGTCGGGGAAGACGCGCCTCTCGACCGTTACGCCGGGCGGCGGCGGAGCGTCGATGACGACGCCGCGATTTTGAATTCGCTCTCTTCGGGCACGAAACTGGTCACGCCGCGGCTGCTCGACGCCGACAATCCGGCCGTTGGCGTCGATCGTGACACGCCGTCCGTATTCGTCGAGATAGACTTCGCCACCGGCCGCACGCGGATCATACGACTGCGCAAGGCGGACCGGCCCGCTGTCGCGCAAGAGCGTCTGCGCATAAGCCGGCGATGCGCCGAACCCAAGCGTCGCTGTGACCAAAGCGACACTCAGCGCCGACGCCACGGTGGAAGAAATGGCGATTGGTCTCATCCTGGTCTCCAGCGAAGCCTTCGGCTTCATCGTCCCTTGAACCGGTCCGTCCGTCCGCATGACGCACACCGAACGCCACGAGCCCCGGCCAGCCGGGGCGACGCAACGTTGCCAGTAGAAGATGGCAGATGAACCAGACATGAAAATGGCGTGTTGCTCGTGATCGGCGAAAACGACGACGTGACATCAGCCTCGCGTCAGGCTGGCCGAAGTGCAGAAGACAAACACTGCGAACTTCGCCTCTGCGATGGGCCATCGCCGCAAATTTTGCGGAGGGGAACGCCAAGGCACAGTCGAAAGCCCGTTCCCCATTATCGTCAGTCTTAGACACCATGAGCCGCGCAACCCCCGGCACCGGAGATTTACCGCGCCGTCCACACTCCGATGCCCAGGGTTTCGCGCCGATGTAGGTCCACATACCCTTTTACTGGGTCTTGTCGCGATACATCAGTGCGGCGCCGCTTTCCGCATCCTGGACGTAGCCGATGGAAAGGACGTCGTCGTCGCTGATCGCCGATTGCTTTACCGCTCAGCTTGGTTCCGTCGCGAACGTGCAGGTGACGGTGTCGCCGACCTTGGCCACAACGATCGTCGCATCATAGATCGTTGCATCATAGGCCGAACCGTCGGGACTCACGCCGGCGATGGCGCAGTTGCCAGTCAGATCGGCAAAGGCCGGCACAGCAAGGAAAAGGATCGCGGCGAAGCTCATGCAATGCAGGCCGACTTCACGTCGCAGAAAACGACGGTCTGCTGACAGGCCAGGGGCGACGGGCGCAGTCGTTGCGGATCGCTGTCTCATTGCGCTCGATGAAACAACGGCGGGTCTCGACCCCATTCGTTCTTCGATGCAGCAGCCTCCGCCACATTGGCCGGGAACGATCGTCACGAGCAGGCCGTTGTTGCTCCATCACAAACAGGATGGAGACCATCCATGTCATCGACACAAGGCGAAGCCGTCATGGCGGCCGGCGATCCGGGTAAGGCCGTCGGGCCCAACAACATCGAGGCAAGCCGAGTTTCCGGCACTGCGGTCTATAATACCGAGGGCGAGCATCTGGGGCACATCCAGGATCTCGTCATCGGCAAAATCGATGGTCGTGTGCGCTATGCCGTCATGTCCTTCGGCGGCTTTCTCGGCATCGGCGAGAGCTATCATCCACTCCCCTGGGAGGTGCTGAAATACGACGAGCGGCAAGGCGGCTACGTCATTGGCGTCACCATCGACCAACTCGAAGGCGCTCCGCGCTACGCCTCGAGCGAAACACCGCGTTGGAACGACCCGGACTACGGCAGACAAGTCGACGACTATTGGCGCCCGTCGCTGGCTTAAGCGCCTTCAGACGTGAATGTGACAAAGCAAAGGGCGACCCTATGGGGCCGCCCTTTGCTTTGTCACGATCAGAAAAATCGGGCTACAGCTCACGCCGCGACGCGGTCGCCTTCGATTTTGTCCTTCGAGCCGACCACGTAAAAGTTCAGATGATCGCCGCCGCCCGAAACTTTGACACGGTCCTCGTCGCGGACTTCGCCGAGCAGGATCTTTTCGGCCAACGGATCCTGCACCTCGCGCTGGATCACGCGCTTGAGCGGCCGTGCGCCATAGGCCGGGTCATAGCCGCGTTCGGCGAGCCACGCCTTCGCCGTCTCGTCGAGCTCGATGACGATCTTGCGGTCGACCAGCAGCTTGTCGAGCCGCGCCATCTGGATGTCGACAATACCGCCCATCTCGGACCGGTGCAGCCGGTGGAAGAGGATCGTCTCGTCGACGCGGTTCAGGAATTCCGGCCGGAACGAGGCCCGCACGACGGCCATCACCTGTTCGCGCGCCGCCTCGGCATCCTCGTCCTCACCAAGCGCGACGAGATATTCCGAGCCGAGATTCGACGTCATGATGATCATCGTGTTGCGGAAGTCGACCGTGCGTCCCTGCCCATCCGTCAACCGCCCGTCGTCGAGCACCTGGAGGAGGACGTTGAAGACGTCCGGATGGGCCTTCTCGATCTCGTCGAACAGCACGACCTGATAGGGCCGGCGCCGCACGGCTTCGGTGAGCGAACCGCCCTCCTCGTAGCCGACATAGCCCGGAGGCGCGCCGATCAGACGGGCGACCGAGTGCTTTTCCATGAACTCCGACATGTCGAGACGTACCATCGCCGCCTCATCGTCGAAGAGGAAGCTCGCCAGCGCCTTGGTCAGCTCGGTCTTGCCGACGCCCGTGGGGCCAAGGAAAATGAACGAACCGATCGGCCGGTTCGGGTCCTGCAGCCCCGCCCGCGAGCGGCGCACCGCTCGGGACACAGCCTGCACGGCCTCGCCCTGACCAACGACGCGTTTGGCCAGCGCGTCTTCCATGCGAAGAAGCTTGTCACGCTCGCCTTCGAGCATCCGGTCGACCGGAATGCCGGTCCAGCGTGAGACGACCTGCGCGATGTGGTTGGCCGTGACGGTTTCCTCCATCATCGAGCCGTTCTTCGCGGTGTCGCCCTTCGCCTCGGCCTGCATCAGCTCGGCCTCGAGCTTGGGAATATCGCCATAGGCGAGCTCGCCGGCGCGCTGGAACTCGCCGCGCCGCTGGGCTGTCGCCAGCTCGTTGCGCGCCTCGTCCAGCCGGCGCTTGAGGTCGGCGGCAAGACCGAGTTTGGATTTCTCCGCCTGCCAGACCTGGGTGATGCGGTCGGATTCTTCCTCCAGATTGGCCAGTTCCCCTTCCAGACGTTCGAGCCGCCCCTTCGAGGCGTCGTCGGTTTCCTTCTTCAGCGCCTCGCGCTCGATCTTCAGCTGCATGACGCGGCGGTCGATCTCGTCGAGCGCCTCGGGCTTGGAATCGATTTGCATGCGCAGGCGCGCCGCGCCTTCATCGACGAGGTCGATCGCCTTGTCGGGCAGGAACCGGTCGGTGATGTAGCGGTTCGACAGTTGTGCAGCCGATACCAGCGCCGAGTCGGAAATCCGCACCTGGTGATGCTGCTCGTACTTCTCCTTCAGGCCGCGCAGAATCGAGATCGTGTCCTCGACCGTCGGCTCTGAGACGAACACCGGCTGGAATCTGCGCGCCAGGGCGGCGTCCTTCTCGACATGCTTGCGATACTCGTCGAGGGTCGTCGCGCCGACGCAGTGCAGTTCGCCACGAGCCAGCGCCGGCTTCAGGAGATTGGACGCATCCATCGCCCCGTCCGCCTTGCCCGCGCCGACGAGCGTGTGCATCTCGTCGATGAACAGGATGATGCCACCGGCCGCTGCCGTCACCTCGGACAGGACCGCCTTCAAGCGCTCCTCGAACTCGCCACGATATTTCGCGCCGGCAATGAGCGAGCCCATGTCCAGAGCCATCAGCCGCTTGTCACGAAGGGATTCGGGCACGTCGCCATTGATGAGGCGCGTCGCGAGACCCTCGGCGATGGCAGTCTTTCCGACGCCAGGTTCACCGATCAGCACCGGATTGTTCTTGGTGCGCCGGGACAGGACCTGAATCGTGCGGCGAATCTCCTCGTCGCGGCCGATCACCGGGTCGAGCTTGCCCTCGCGAGCGGCCTCTGTGAGGTCGCGTGCGTATTTCTTCAGCGCATCGTAGCTGTTCTCGGCGGACGCAGAATCGGCGGTCCGGCCCTTGCGCAATTCCTCGATCGCCTTGTTAAGGCCGGCAGGCGTAACCCCGGCATTCTTCAGGATCGTCGCGGTCTTGGCCGCCTTCTCGATGGTCATCGCCAGCAGCAGGCGCTCGACCGTGACGTAGCTGTCGCCGGCCTTCTTGGCGATCTCCTCGGCCGTCGCCAGCACTTTGGCCAGCGGCTGGGCGAGATACATCTGTCCACTGCCGCCGGTAACCTTCGGCATGGCGTCGACGGCCGCATCGACGGCAAGCCGCACGTCGGTCGGAAAGCCGCCGGCGCGCTCGATCAGCCCCGCCGCCATTCCCTCGGAATCGTCGACCAGCACCTTCAAAAGATGCTCCGCCGTGAATTGCTGGTGATCGCGCGAGACCGCGAGGGTCTGGGCCGCTTCGAGAAAGCCGCGGACGCGTTCGGTGTAGGATTCGGGTTTCATCGTGATCGATCTCCTGGCCGCGCATCACCCTTCGGCAAGGCATGACACGCGATGATTGGGAGTTCGGCTCCCAAGGTTCGGCGAGCCGCTCACGATCGATATGGGAACTGGAGCACCCAGGATAAAGAGGCGGACCGGCTGTCTGTTGCAAAAATGTGACTTGGCTTGGAGCCGGAAAACGGAAAGGTCAGGCGAGCCGGCGATGGGAGCCAGCGATGCCGGCATAGATGACGGTCGCGACAACGGCATAAACGGCATTGAAGCCGAGGACCGGACCCCACCCCGGACCGTTGTAGACCCACATGGTGACGGCGGCAGCGACGAGATCGAGAGCGATGATGCCGAGTATAATGGCCGACAGACGTCCGGTCGCCATGAAGATGATCGGCAACAGGATCGCGATGGCGATCGAGACGCCGTATTTGCCCCAGGTCGTGATGAAGCCCATGAAATCGCCACCAGCGATCAGCGCGACCACGGCCCCCGTGGCGATGCAGCCGAGAATGCCGCCAATGATGACTCCAAGGATGATACGCGCCGCCATGGGACACTCCAAATAAGATCAGGTTCGGCCCAATTGTCGCGGATGTAACCGAATTCAAGAAGCCCGCAGGTCCGTGCGATTCATTTAGCGGCTTCGAAAACGCGCCGCTTTCGATGCCCTCATGGCCTGCCACGCGGCGTCATGCCAGCCGTCACTGTTCGCTCCGGTCGCCTGTCGTCCAAAACGCAAACGGCGCCGCTCGGGACCGAGCGACGCCGTATCATGTGATCGATCGAACCCGAAATCAGCCGTTCGAGGCCATCAGGAAATCCGGCAGGTCGTTCTCGCCCCCGCCGTCCTTCTCAGCCGAATCGTCCTTCTTCTTGCGCGGACGGCCGGGCTTGCGCTTCACCGGCGCTTCCTCGCTCGCCGAAGCGTGGGCCGGGGTCTCGATCTTCTGATGGGAGTCGACATGGTCGGACGTCGCCACGGCTTCGCCCGATGTGGATCTCTCGTCCGGCGCGCCGGCACTGCCAAAGCCATCGTCGGGGCGCTTGCGGCGGGTGCGACCGCGCCGACGCGGCCGATCGCCGTCCTCCTCGTTGCGGCCGGCGACCAAAGCGTCGTCGCCACCCGGCACAACCCGGTTACCGTTGCCGTTGCCTTTCACCTCGTCAGAACGCTGGCGATCGCCCTCACGCGCGGCGCCGACGAAACCGTTCTCGATTGCCGGCTGCGGGCCCGTCCCATCCGCCGCGAACGGCTCGCGCCGCCCGTCGCGATCACGATCACGATCATTGCGATCCCGGTCGTTGCGGTCCCTATCGCTGCGATCATTGCGGTCGCGATCGGTCCGGTTGCCGTTGTTGCCGTTGTTGCTGCGGCTCCCATCGCGGTCGCGATTGGTATCGCGATCCCGGGTGCTGTCGCGGTCCCGGTTACCGTCGCGATTGCCGCGGTCGTTGCGATCGCTTCTGTCGTTGCGATCGTTGCGTGCCTGCGGCTGGCGGTCGGAATTGTCGTTCCGAACATCCTGATAGGAATTGCCGGAATCCTGATCGTCGTCGTCGTCGTCCTGATTCTCGTCGTAGCTGTCACGCATTTGTTGTTGCGGCTGAGCCGCGGCGACGATCCGGTAGTAGTGCTCGGCGTGCTGAAGATAATTTTCCGCAATGACACGGTCGCCCGAGGCGGCGGCATCTCGCGCCAGGGTCGAATATTTCTCGGCTATGTGTTGGGCGTTACCACGGATTTTTACATCCGGGCCGTTGGATTCATAGCTGCGCGACAGTGGGTTGGGGCCCTTGCGTCCACGACCGCGCATACGGTTTTTCTGCTGTGCTGGCCTCATGAACTTCCTGCTTTTTGGATAGACCGGTCTTGCCGGTGTGGTGGCTCACGGAGACTCTCCGCGTTCGCCAGAAATCGGCATCGCAATCCGCGAAGCCGCCGTTGAAATCGTTGAACGATTGTGCCTGGCGTCACCCTCACGCCGGCTATGCCGGACGACCGCCGGTCATCAAAAGCGGGTCTCATCACGAGCGACTTTCACCTGCACTCCCGTCTTGCCGGGATTTGCAGAAACAAGGGTCGATCCCCTCGGATGCTCCGCACAGGAAGAACTTAGAGCGGAAAATGCGGCGTCACAAGTGTTTTCTCGCTATTTTCCCGTGTCGTTGCCCGTGAGGCGGCCGTTTTGCGCCCATCATTGCAGCCACGACACGTCTGTTGCGCTACAATGCGTATTCGACGTCAGACCGACGATCAGCCGCGAAACGTGAGAACCCTGATGATACCGCTGAGATCTCTTGTTTCTGCCTCCAGCGGATAACCGCTCTCAGCAAAGATCGCTCTCACATCCTCGCCCTGGCCAGCACCGATCTCGACAATGACCGCGCCGCCGGGGCGCAGGACAGGCCGAACACCGCCGGCGATGGCGTGATAGGCGTCCAAGCCGTCCGGCCCGCCGTCGAGGGCGGCCACCGGATCGTGTTCGCGCACCTCGCGGGACAGATCCTCGATCTCGGCGCTTCTGATATAGGGTGGGTTCGATACGACCAGATCGAATGGCCCCGCAATTCCGGTGCAATAATCCGAATGTACCAACGTCAATCGATCGGCCACGCCGGCGTCCTCGGCATTGCACCGCGTCGTCGCCAGCGCGTCGTCACAGATGTCGACGCCAATCGCCGTCGCCGGCGGAAACAACGCCAGCAGCGACACGACGATCGCTCCCGAGCCGACCCCCAGATCGGCAAGGGTGCAGGTCGGCTGCACCGCGAGAATACGGGCCATTTCGGCCTTTGCGACGTCCACCAGCACCTCGGTGTCGGGACGCGGCTCCAGTGTGCCCGGCGAAAGGCGGAACTCGTGTTCGTAAAACGCCCGCCGCCCAATGATCCGGTGAACCGGCTCGCCGGCCAGGCGCCGCGCGCAAAATGCCGCGAAGCGCTCGGCCGCCTGCGACGACACCGATCCGATCGCGTGCGAGTGAATGGCGGATGGCTGAACGCCCAGCGCCTCGGCCAGAAGCAGCCGTGCGTCGAGGCCTGAACTCGCCAAGTCGGCGCTGTCGAAGGCCTGGCTCGCAGAGCGCAGCACCGCATCGATCGCCGGAGCCGACCTGGTCGTCGCGGACCCGATCCTCGGCGCCCTTCCCGGGACGCCTGGCTCAGCCATTGGCCCCGACGGCGATCAGGAGCTGTGCCTGGTGGTCGGCGATCAACGCGTCGACGAGTTCGTCCATCTCACCCTCGATCACCCGGTCGAGCTTGTAGAGCGTCAGGTTGATGCGGTGGTCGGTCACCCGGCCCTGCGGAAAATTGTAGGTGCGAATGCGTTCGGAGCGGTCGCCGGAGCCGACCTGCGACTTGCGGTCGGCGGAGCGCTCGTCGTCGGCTTTCTGTCGCTCCATGTCGTAAAGCCGGCTTTTGAGCACCTGCATCGCTCTCGCGCGATTCTGGTGCTGGGACTTTTCCGATGAGGTGACGACGATCCCCGTGGGCAAATGGGTGATACGCACCGCCGAATCGGTCGTATTGACGTGCTGGCCGCCAGCGCCAGAGGCCCGCATCGTGTCGATCCGGATGTCTTCGGCCTTCACCTCCACATCGATGTCCTCGGCCTCGGGCAACACCGCGACGGTCGCAGCCGACGTATGGATGCGCCCCCCCGATTCGGTCTCGGGCACCCGTTGGACCCGGTGGACGCCGGATTCGAACTTCAGCTTGGAAAATACGCCTGCCCCACGCACCGCCGCGACCACCTCGCGAAAGCCGCCGACCTCGCCCTCGCTCGCCGAGACGATGTCGACCTTCCAGTGGTGAAGGTCGGCATAGCGCTGATACATGCGAAACAGGTCGCCGGCAAAGAGCCCGGCCTCCGAGCCGCCGGTCCCGGCGCGGATTTCCAGGATTGCGCCCTTCTCGTCGGCGGCGTCCTTCGGCAGGAGCAGGATGCGGATTTCGGCGGCAAGTTCGTCGTGCCGCCCGCTCAGTTCCTCGACCTCGACCTCGGCGAGTTCACGCATCTCGCGGCCGGCGCTCGGATCGTCGAAAAGCGAACGCGCCTGGCGCAGTTCCTCCTCGGTCCGGCGATAGGCACGGATCGCCTTCACCACGTCCTCGAGCCCGGAATATTCGGCCGCGAGCTTGGTGTAGACCTCGTGCTCCAGCCCGGCCGCCATCTGGTGTTCGAGCTTGTCGAAGCGGTTGAGGAGTTCGTCAAGTTTGGCGTTCGGCAGGTTTGCCATGGGATCCTGGTGGTTCTTCGGGCGAAACGGATCGCCGACGCATCTCGTGCAAGTTCGACCGGTCCTGCGCGAACCGCCGGACGAAAGAGCCGGCAAATTGCGGCAAGGGTCCGGGGCCGTGCGTAGAATCGGCCCGCTAATAGGGAATGGCGTTCGTCTTGGCGAATGCGACGAGAAGATCTCGCGGCGTGCCTTGCTCGCGGCCGTCGAGACGGTCGTTCATCGCCGTCTCGAGCTTGGCCAGGTCCAGCTCGACGATCATCGCCTTGACCGGCCCTAGCGACGGCGGCGCCATGGAGATGGACCGGAAACCGATCGCCAGCAAGGCCATCGCCGAGAGCGGCCGTCCAGCCATCTCGCCGCACAGCGTCACCGCGACAGAATGCCGGCGGCCGGCGTCGACGACCATCTTGAGCGCCCGAAGGAACGGCGAGGACAGATCGTCGAACCGCGTCGCGACGCGCGAATTGCCGCGATCGACTGCGCTGAAGAACTGGAACAGGTCGTTCGAGCCGATCGACACGAAGTCGAGATGCTGCATCAGCTCGTCAAGCTGGAACAGCAGTCCCGGCACCTCGATCATCGCCCCAATCTCCAGCCGGCTGGGCGCCTCGTGGCCGAAGCGCGCGAGATGGGCGAGCTCACGGTCGATCAGAAGCCGCGCCTGCTTTAGCTCGGCGACCTCGGTCACCATCGGGAACATCACCCGCAACTCGCGACCGGACGCCGCCTTGAGGAGCGCACGCAGCTGGGTGCGCATCAGGCCCGGCCGGTCGAGGGCGAGGCGCAGGGCGCGGTAGCCGAGCGCCGGGTTCTCCTCCGGCGTCTGGGGAAGATAGGGCAGCATCTTGTCGCCGCCGACATCGAGGGTGCGGAAGGTCACCGGCTTGCCCACGGCCGCATCAAGCACAGCGGCGTAGAGCCGCTCCTGGTCGGCGCTGCGCGGCATGGTCGACGCGACCATGAACTGCAGCTCGGTGCGGAACAGCCCGATCCCCTCGGCGCCCGCTTGTTCGAGCTGCGGCAGGTCGACGAGCAGGCCGGCATTCATCAAAAGGCTGATCGCGACGCCGTCTCTGGTCACCGAAGGCACGTCGCGCAGGGCGCGGTAGCGCGCCTGACGCTCGGCCCGGAAATTGACCTTGTCCTTGTACAGCGCCGAAATCCCGCCCTGGGGGCGCAGATGCACCGTGCCGTCCTCGCCATCGACGATGATGACGTCGTTGTTCTCGGCCATGGACACCGCGCCCTTGGCCTGGCCGACGACCGGAATGCCGAGCGCCCGCGCGACGATGGCGACGTGGCTGGTCGCCGCGCCCTCCTCCACGACGAGGCCGGTTATGCGCTCGCGGCGATAGTCGAGAAGCTCGGCGGCGCCCATGGAGCGGGCGATGACGACGAGGTCTTCGCCCTCGCCTTCGTCCTCGCTCTCCGCCTCTTCACCAATCAACTGGCGCAGCAGGCGGTTGGCGAGGTCGTCGAAATCATGGAGCCGTTCGCGGATATAGGGATCGCTCATGTGCATCATGCGCGCCCGCATGTCGGACTGCACCTTCTCGACAGCCGCCTCGGCGGTAAGGCCGTTGCGCACGGCCTCCTCCAGCCGCCGGACCCAGCCACGGTCGTGGGCGAACATCTTGTAGGCTTCCAGGACGGCACGGTGCTCGCCCTCGCCGGCGATCTCGCGCCGCGACAGCATCGCCTCGATCGACTGGCGCAAAACCTCGATCGCCTTGCTCAGGCGCGAGACTTCGCTCTCCATATCCTCGTTGAAGAGATTGGTGACGACCACCCGCGGCTCGTGCAGCAGCACCCGGCCGAGGCCGATGCCGTCGGAGAGCGCGACGCCGGAAAAGCTGACCGGCCGGGAGAGATCGAGAACGACGCCTGGCCGCGACAAGCCTTCCAGACTGCCCGCCGCGATCATCTCGGCCACAACCATGGCGACGGTTTCCAGCGCCTCCGATTCCTCGTCGCGATAGGTGCGCGCGACCTTGTTCTGGACGACGAGCACACCGAGCGTGCGGCCGGACCTCAGGATCGGCACGCCGAGGAAGGAGTGAAATATCTCCTCGCCAGTCTCTGGAAGGTAGGTGAAGGCCGGGTGACTTTGGGCTTCGGGCAGGTTCAGCGGTCGCGCGGTGGCGGCGATCGTGCCGACGAGACCCTCGCCGAGCTTCAACTGCGCCAGATGCACCGAACCAGGGTTCAGGCCCTCGGTGGCGTAGAGTTCGAGGATGGCGTCGGCCCGCAGAACGTAAAGGGAGCAGACCTCGGCGACCATCGTCTGGGCGATCAGCTTGACGATCTGGTCGAGACGCGACTGTGCATCGAGGGGCTCGGTCATGAGCTCCCGGATACGACGCATCAGGATGCGCGGGCCTGTGATGTCGCTCTGCTTCAAAGCCGTCTTCCGTTGCAACCGGCATGGGGACGTGCCGAAACCGACGGCGCGCACAACGCCGCCCGGTCCAGACATGTCCTATGCCAGTCTTTCCAATTCGAGCCTTGCCGGCAAATCCCGATACCCGTGAAACGCGAAGGTCGGCGGCTTGATACGCTGGCCGGTGTTTAGAGTGCCGGGCCCCGCCCATCAACCCCGATCGCTTTGCCCGCCTAACATTCGCGTCCAGACTGCTCCGTTCGCACCTCGCGTCGGCAAACTGCCGCGAGGACTGCTTTCCAGGCCCGGTTCAAGCCTTGTCGAGACCATAAACCGAATGCAGGGCGCGGACCGCAAGCTCGGTATAGTCGCCATCGATCAGGATCGAGATCTTGATTTCCGACGTGGTGATCGCGCGGATGTTGACGCCGCGAGCCGCCAGCGCCTTGAACGCGGTGGCTGCGACACCCGTGTGACTGCGCATGCCGATGCCGATGACCGAGACCTTGGTCAGTCCCGTCTCGCTCTGGATCACGTCGAAGCGCATCTGCGGCTTGGCCTTCTCAAGGACGGCCGTCGCCTTGGCGAGGTCGCCGGCGGGCACGGTGAAGGTCATGTCGGTGGAGGTGCCGGCCTCGGAGATGTTCTGGACGATCATGTCGACATTGACACCGGCTTCGGCGAGCGGGCCGAAGATTGCCGCGGCGACACCCGGCTGGTCTTCCACACGCCGCAGCGAAATCTGCGCCTCGTCCTTGGCGTAGGCGATGCCGGTCACGACCTGCTGTTCCACGATGTCATCCTCGTCGCAAATGAGCGTTCCCGGCGGATTGTCGAAATCGCCCATGCCGGGCGCGTCCGGGTCGTCGAAAGAGGAACGCACGAAGGTGCGCACCTTGTGTACCATGGCGAGTTCCACCGAGCGCACCTGAAGCACCTTCGCGCCGAGTGACGCCATTTCCAGCATCTCCTCGAAGGAGATGCGGCTCATGCGCCGCGCCTTCGGCTCGATGCGCGGGTCGGTGGTGTAGACGCCGTCGACGTCGGTGTAGATGTCGCAGCGGTCGGCGTTCAGCGCCGCGGCGATCGCGACGGCCGAGGTGTCCGAACCGCCACGGCCGAGCGTCGCGATGCGGTTGTCGGGCGCGATCCCCTGGAACCCGGCTATAACGGCGACCTGGCCTTCGCCGAAGCGGCGTACGATCTCGGAAGCGTCGATGTCCTCGATGCGCGCCGCGCCGTGCGCACCATCGGTCTTCAGCGGAATCTGCCAGCCCATCCACGAGCGGGCATTCACCTCCATGCCCTGCAGCGTAATGGCCAGAAGCCCGGCGGTGACCTGCTCGCCGGAGGCCACGACCGCGTCGTATTCGCGTGCATCGTGCATCGGCGAGGCCTCGCGACACCAGGAAACGAGTTCGTTGGTCTTGCCCGACATGGCCGAGACGACCACGGCCACGTCATGGCCGGCATCGACCTCGCGCTTGACGTGGCGCGCGACGTTGCGGATGCGCGAAATGTCGGCGACGGAGGTGCCGCCGAATTTGAGGACGAGACGGGCCATGGAAAAGCTTCGGTGTCTTCAGGAAAGTCTGAACCGAGCCCGCCGGCCGGCGAACCCGCCACGGCGGGCAGCCGCGGACACGCGCCGGACACCGCAAGGGCGGCGTTCCCTAACCGATGTGACGGAAATTCGCAACGGCAGCGACTCCGGCCCACTCTTGCCCGCGCGACGAAGCGCCCCGTTTCCTTGACTTCGGGCCGGCAAGCCGAAAATGCCGTCCATCGAACGAGTTTCAAACAAAGGCGAGGCCCATGAGCGCGAATCCGAACACCACGACGATCGACGCCGGCGAGGTGGAACGCTTTTCGCGGCTGGCGCAGGAATGGTGGAACCCGGCCGGCAAGTTCAAGCCGCTTCACAAGTTCAATCCGGTTCGCCTCGAATATATCCGCGAACAGCTGGCGATGAATTTCGACCGCGACATCAAGACAGGCAGGCCCTTCGAGGGCCTGTCGATTCTCGACATCGGCTGCGGCGGCGGACTGATCTGCGAACCGATGGCCCGCCTCGGTGGGGCGGTGGTCGGCGCCGACGCGTCCGAGACGAACATCGAGGTTGCGAAGATCCACGCGGCCGAGAGCCGGCTTAAGATCGACTACCGCGCGACGACCGCCGAAGCCATCGCCGCCGGAGGCGAGACCTTCGACGTTGTGCTGGCCCTCGAAGTCGTCGAGCACGTCTCCGACGTCGACCTGTTCCTGACCTCCTGCGCCGACATGGTGAAGCCGGGCGGGCTGCTGTTCGTGGCGACCATCAACCGGACGATGAAGGCCATGGCTTTCGCCATCGTCGGCGCCGAATACGTGCTGGGCTGGCTGCCCCGAGGCACCCACCAATATTCGAAGCTGGTTCGCCCCGATGAGGTCGCCGGGCCCGTCGAGCGTGCGGGCCTGTCGATGATCGACGAGACCGGCGTCGTCTACCACCCGCTCGAAGACGGCTGGAAGACATCCCGCGATCTCGACGTCAACTACATGGTGCTCGCGCGCCGGCCCGAACTTTGAGCGTCACGCCGGCCAGGCAACACGCCGCCGTGCTCAAGCTGGGGGCAAGCTTCGTAGGGCACTCTTCCAGCTGAGGCCATGCCAAGAGCGGCAGCCGTCAGAAACAGCCAACGCTTCGGACCGATGACCGGTCCTTCGATTTTCGGACGTTCCGAAACGTGCAAAGGCACCGGAGCGAGATGTTGTGCCAGGCGAGGCAAGCCAGTTCGGGCCAACAACGAAATCGGGACTTTTAACGACGCGCGACAGCTTTTAAGGAAAATGAGATCGTGGCCCCCACAGACAGCCTCCCGAACGAAGCCAGTTGCCCGATCCATCTCGAGATCCTGGCTCTCTTGTTGCGCTCCGACGACCGCACCAAGCAAGCGTTGATCGCCGAAATCCCAGGCCGGCAGCGCGCCCGTCTCGCGTTCTTTTGCTACAATCGCGTGCATCTTCGCCCATTGGCCTTCCAGGTCACCGCTCTCTGCGATCTCGCAGATCTCAGAATACTTGCCGGCACCAAGGGCGACCTCCTCTACACCCAAGCGACCGAAAAGGGCCTGTTCGAGGACGACGAGCACGGCCCGCGCCGCGTCAAGGGCATTACCCTCGCGCGCTCCGCCCACGGTTAACCGGTTTATAGGCCGCAAACTTATCACTTGGCCCCACGCCCTCGGCTCGAGTTGGCCCAATCGGCCCGAAGCTGGGAAAACGGCCAACTTGCGGAACGGTAAGTGAACGTGGCCAGTCAGATTGACTTGGCTGCGGGCTGCCATTGAGATTCCTGCTTTTCAAGGAGCGGGTGAATGGGCGTCAGGGTTTCAGCTGAGGAACTGGCCGGCGCCTGGAGCCTGTCGTTTTCCGACATCGAGTTCTTAAACACCAAGCCGCTCATCGCGAGAGCGGGAATCGCCGTCCAGTTGAAGTTCTTTGCGGCGCATGGATTTTTCGCCGATGCGGCCGACGGTGTGCCGGGCGATGCGATCGGGTATGTCGTTGAACAGCTCGGCGGCGGCGGTCTTGCCGGTTACGATTTCGCAGGGCGTTCGGGCCGGCGCCATCGCGCGGAAATCCTCCGGTATCTTGGCTTTCGACGCATGAAGCCGGCGGACCGCGAAGCGCTGGCGGCCTGGATATCGACCGAGCTTTGTCCGTCGGGCATGACGGTCAGCGCGATGATGGACCGAGTGTTTCTCTGGTGCCGGGACGGAAAAATCTTCGCTTCGTCGCGCAAGGAATTGGAGCGGCTTTCGCGATCGGAACGTCAGCGGTTTCTGGATGCCTATCTCGGCCGCGTCGCCGATCGCCTTCATCCCGAAGCCCAGGCGTCAATGGAAGCTTCGCTCGCCGATCCCGACAACGAGACAGGATTTCATTCTATCAAGAACGATGCGGGTCAGGCCTCGCTCGACAACATTATCGCCGTCACGGATCGTCTGGCCTTCATCCAAAGGCTCGACTGCCGGTAGACCTTTTGTCGGTGCTCGGAACGGCATGGATCGAACAGATCGAGCGACGGGTCGGGGGCGAGAAGGCCTCGGAGATGCGCCGTCATCCGCACGCGCGACAATTGGGGCTTTACGCGGTGTTCCTCATGTCGCGGCAGTCGAAGATCATCGACGCCATGATCGACCTTCTGATCGAGACGGTTCATCGGATCACGACGCGTTCCAAACGCAAGGTGATCGCCGGCATCGCCCGTGACATCGAGAAAGTCTACGGGAAGGAGCGTCTGCTGGTCGATATCGCCGGCGCAGCCATCGATAATCCGTCGGGACGGGTCTGCGATGTGATCTTTCCCGTCGCGGGTGAGACGAAGCTGGCGGCGATCGTCGACGAGTATCGCGCGCAAGGTGCGCTCGACCGGCGCATCTACAAGGTGATGCGCGGTTCCTATGCCAGCCATTACCGCCGCATGGTGCCGAAGCTGCTTTCGGTGCTGGGGTTTCGCTCCAACAACGCGGCCTGGCGCCCTGTCGTCGACGCCTTCGACTGGATGAGGTCGATGGTCAACGACGGCCGCCGTTTTGTTTCCCGGCAGGATGTGCCGGTCGACGAGGTCATTCCTGCCAAATGGCGCAGCGCCGTCATCGGCAAGGACGGTCGGGTCAATCGTATCAGCTACGAGCTTTGTGTCCTCAGCCAGTTGCGTGAGAGTATCCGCGCCAAGGAGATCTGGATCGTCGGCGCCGACCGCTATCGCAATCCCGACGACGACCTGCCGAAGGACTTCGAGACGAAGCGTGCCGCCTATTATTCCAGCCTCAATCTGACGCCGGACGCGAAAGCCTTCATCGGCGAGATCAAGACGGAGCTGGAGGAGGAGCTTCGCCTCCTGAACACCGATCTTCCCGGGAACGACAAGGTTCGCATCCTGTGGCGGGGCAAGAACCGCATTCGCGTCACGCCGTTCAAGCCGGCGCCGGAACCGACGAGCCTTACGGCGGTGAAGGCAGAGATCGTTAGACGCTGGCCGATGACGGGACTGCTCGATGTCTTGAAGGAGGCCGCGCTCGATACCGGCTTTCTGGATGCCTTCGAGACGTCGGCTTCGCGTGTCGCGCTTTCGCGTTCAGCACTCGACCGGCGTCTGCTTCTGTGCCTCTACGGTCTCGGCACCAATGCCGGCATCAAGCGCATCGCGGCCGCGGGGCCGGACGTCACCTACGAGGAACTGCTGCATGTGCGCCGGCGGTTCATTCATGCCGGAGCGATGCGACAGGCCTGTGCGCAGGTCGCGAACGCCACGCTTTCGGTGCGCAATACCGCCGTATGGGGCGAGGCCGGCACGGCCTGCGCTTCCGATTCCCGTAAGTTCGGCGCTTGGGATCGGAACTTGATGACCGAATGGCACGCCCGTTACGGCGGCCGCGGCGTGATGATCTACTGGCATGTCGAGAAACAGTCGGTCTGCATTTATTCGCAGCTCAAGCGGTGCTCCTCGTCGGAGGTCGCCTCGATGATCGAGGGTGTGCTGCGCCACTGCACCGACATGGAAATCCAGCGCCAGTACGTCGACAGCCATGGTCAGAGCGCCGTTGGCTTCGCCTTCTGCCGGCTCCTGGGATTCGAACTCGCCCCGCGCTTGAAAGCGATCGCTCGTCAAAAACTCGCCTTGCCCGCTGTCGGCATGCGTTCCGAGCTGCCCAACCTGTTGCCGGTCCTGTCCGGCGCCATCGACTGGGATGAGATCGAGCGGCAATATGACGAGATGGTCAAATACACCGCGGCCATGCAAAGCCGGACGGCCGATCCCGAAGCGATCCTTCGGCGCTTCGCCCGGGCCGAGGTGATGCACCCGACCTACAAGGCGCTCGCCGAACTCGGCCGCGCGATCAAGACGATCTTTCTGTGCTGGTACCTGCGTTCGGAAGCCTTCCGGCGCGAGATCCACGAAGGGCTGAACGTCGTCGAGAACTGGAACAGCGCCAACTCCTTCGTGTTCTTCGGCCAGGATGGCGAGATCGCCACCAACCGGCTTGAAGACCAGGAAATCTCGGTGCTGGCGCTCCATCTGCTCCAGACGTCGCTGGTCTATGTGAACACGCGGATGATGCAGTCCGTGCTGACCGAGCCCACTTGGGCCGGAAAGATGAGCCAGGCGGATTATCGCGGGCTGAACCCACTGATCTACGGGCACACCAATCCCTATGGCCGCTACGATCTCGACATGAACGATCGCATCGACTTCGAACGTCGAGCCGCTTGAACCGGAAGTTCCTACCGACGACTTGCTGCCAGCAGTTTCGTGCCGTTGGCGCGGAGTCGGCCTGTCGGATCGACAAAGCGGTAAAGCGTTTGCCGCGACACACCGAGTTCGTCGCAGAGGTCCGACACCTTCGTTTCCGGCTGCGCCATCGCCGCCTGGGCCAGCCGCAGCTTTGCCGGGGTCATCTTGTATGGCCGTCCGCCGTTGCGCCCTCGAGCTCGCGCGGACGCCAGGCCGGCCTTGGTGCGCTCGACGATCAGGTCGCGCTCGAACTCGGCGAGACCGGCAAAGATCGCGAACACCAGGCGGCCGTTTGCTGTTGTCGTGTCGATCGAGGCCCCTTGTCCGGTCAGGACCTTGAAGCCGACGCCCCGCGCCGTCAGGTCCGACACCGTATTGACGAGATGGCGAGGTTGCGACCAAGCCGATCCAGCTTCCAGACAACGAATGTGTCGTCGGAGCGCAAGGCTTTCAAACAGGCTTCCAGTCCTGGCCGATCGTCACGACGGCCGGACGCGCTGTCCTCGTAGATCTGATCGGCTGCCACCCCGGATGCGATGAGGGCGTCGCGCTGAAGATCGTGGACTTGGCTTCCATCCGCCTTGGAGACGCGGACATATCCGATGAGAATTGTCACATAGACGCTCGTTTATGGAGCAAACCGAACTGCCGGCTCAAACCCAGCCGAGTTTGTCACTAAACACGTCATTTTGTCTATGTGAAGCAAAGGTGCCGAAAGCATTGTTGTGAGACAAAGCCAATGACAGGCTCGACCTGTCAGCGAAACGCGTTCACTTATCGTTCTTCAAGTTGGCCGTTTTCGCAGCTTCGGGCCGATTGGGCCTTGTTGCAACGCCTGCTGAAGCGCGAACCTGCCTCCGGTGTGCCAGCGGAACGTCCTCTTCAAGACGCAAAAGCGTTCAGTGGCGGTCGAAGACGCAAAGCCAGGAGCGCCCATGATTGGACCTCGCGGATGGAGGAGTGACCGAACGCCCGGCGTCTATGAAGACTGCCGCGTTGCCAGTTCCCGATTTCTTCAGAGTGTCCGTAGGAAATTGATGAATTTCATCATCGAACGACGACGACCTCAACGCATAACTCGTCGGCCACGTCCGCCCACGCACGATCCGCTGTCACGGCGGGGAGCCCAAGGAATCGAGCGAGTGCCAAGCAGGTCCGGTCGCCTAGTCCCAGCCCCTTATCGGCGGTCGAAGCCCGCATCATACCTGCCGCAAGCGCTACGGACTCGTCGAGGGGATAAGTCGTCAATCGCAGGCGCTCTAAAAGCGCCGGCACCTGTTCAGCCGGCATTCCCTTGTCGATCGCCTTCGCCGCGATTTCCTGCATGTTCACCGTCGAAATCGCCGCATCGCGAAGCCATTTTCGAGCCTCAGCAGCCCCCGTTTCATTTTGAAGATCCACGAACACCGCGGAGGTATCGATCACGCAGGACGGCACTACCGCTTCCTCCGATCTACTCGAGACTGACTGTCCGCCAGTTCAGCGACACTCTCCGCGCGCCGGTCGGCGATGACCTCGTCTGCGACACTCTCGTCGCTGGTAAGGTATGACATAAACATGGCCCTTGCTTCATCAAGTGACCGATCGGGCGTTGTCAAACGCACGACGTCACCGTCGAGCTCCGCAACCAGCTGACCGCCCTTCTCGACCCCAAGCTCCTTTCGCATTGTGACAGGAAGAACGAGCCTTCCATTTGGAAGAACATTGACACGCATCGGGATAAACCCCTTATCATTATGTTGGTCATTCAGCACAGATAAAACCTAATCGTATTTTTCGGTCATGCCAATACGCTCTGTTCCAGTTTGATGATATGTTATCGAAGGCTTGTCCATCAAACGTCCGTTTAATGGAATTCTCGACCATCCGTCCAAAAATATCACCCAGAATGAGTATTCGGACAACTTGAATGATGGACGAGTTTATGGACATATGAGCACTTCGCACCGTCCGTTACCGTCCATCATCGCCCTTATGGAATATCATGTCCCTGATCGGTTACGCCCGTGTCTCGACCTTCGACCAGAACGTCGCTTTGCAACTCGACGCTCTGCACGTCGCAGGTGTCGATCGCGTCTTCGAAGACCACGGCATTTCCGGTTCCAAGGCTGAACGACCCGGGCTGAGGGAGGCGCTCGCCTTCCTTCGCGACGGCGACGCTCTCGTCGTATGGAAGCTCGACCGTCTCGGTCGGTCCATGACGCAGCTTCTCCAGACCGTCGCAGATCTCGAGGGCAGAGGCGTCGGTTTCCGCTCTCTCACGGAAAACATCGATACCACGACGCCAACGGGTCGGCTTGTATTCCATATCTTTGGCGCGCTCGGCCAATTCGAGCGCGATCTGATCCGCGAGCGAACGAGCGCCGGTCTGTCGGCCGCTGCCGCTCGCGGTCGCAAGGGCGGACGTCCGATCGCAACGACCCCGGAAAAGGTCGCGCGTGCCAGGCAACTCATTGCTTCCGGGCTGAACGTGCGTGAGGCGGCCGGTCGAGTGAAGGTCGGTAAGTCAGCTCTCTACGCGGCGTTGAGGGTCGATCCCTTTACGGTGGCAGCGGACAAATAACGCCGACAGAACCCTGCCAATCAAATCGGTAAGCTACACATCGAGGATGCGATAGGTCGCATCAATGTCCTCAACCGAGACTTGTTCGGTTGACCTAAAAAGGTGAAAATCGCTTGCGAGGCTTGCGGCCTCGTCGAGAGAGATAATTTTGACGCGCTTTTCGCAAGGCAAAGGCGGGATAAAAGAAAAACCGACGGGCTTGCCACGGGTAAATGGCAACGTCACGTTGTCGTCTTAAGATTGTACCGACAGCTGTCCAACGTGATGCGAGACGATTTATGAAACTGCCTCCGATGAATTCACTCAAGGCCTTCGATGCAGTTTCGCGACATCTGAGTATCACCAAGGCAGCAAGTGAATTGTTCGTCAGTCCCGGGGCAGTCAGTCAGCAGATCAAAATATTGGAAGAGTATTTGCAGCGCCCGGTCTTCGTGCGCGATGCGCGAGCCCTGTCGCTCACACGTGATGGGGCCGAATTTGCAGCCGTCGTCCAAGGCGCATTCACGAAGATCGCACAGGCCAGCGAAACCATGGCACGCGCTGGCAAGCAGCGCCGCTTGACGATATCGGTGCCGCCCTCCTTCGGCGTGCGCTGGCTGATACCCAATCTTGGGCGCTTCCACGATCTTCATCCCGATATTTCGATTGCTATCGATGCCAGAGCCAACCTCGTCGATTTTGCAGAGGACGGAGTCGACGCAGCGGTGCGCTATGGCAACGGCATCTACAAGGGGCTACGGGCCGACGACCTGTTCGGAGCCGACATGATCATCGTAGCCAGTCCCGAATATCTCGAACGATACGGCCCCCTCACGGATCTTTCCGGGCTGGCCGCTCATCGGCTGATCCATTATCTGCCGTCCGACCCGCGATATAGCGGCCTTCATGCAACCTGGCAGGATATTGGGGGCATGCGCACGCGCGAAGGCATGGCGATGGCGCGGGCAAAGGGTCGTCTGCGCGGCAAGAAACCGAAGCTGTCCGAAAAGCAGGGCAAAGAACTCCGCCGCATGTACGATACCGGCGAATATTCTATCAGCGATCTCGCCGACGTCTTTTCCGTTTCGCGGCCGACGATCTATCGCACGCTTCATCGGGTGCCCGGCCGCGAGCCGCTCTCGCAAACCGAACGCCAGAGTGCTGCGGCAAAAGCGGCGGGGAAGGGGTCTCGCAATGCCGATCAAGCTTGGGCTTCGCGGCTTCTATCCGATCGACTGGCCGCAATTGTCCCATTCCATCCGCTTTCGCCGCGCCAAGGGTCGCTGCGAGCATTGCGGGCGGCCGCATGGGGAGATCGTCCACCATCTCGGGGACGGTTGCTGGTACGATCAAAAGACCAAGCGCTGGCGGGATGGGCAGAGCAGGGTGCTTCGCACCAATCTGCCAGCGCCGGCCCATCTACCTGCCGAAATCTCGGCCTTCGTCACAAACGTCTATCTGTTTTGCGCCCATCTTGATCATGACGTCGGCAACAACGACGCTGGCAACCTCGCCGCGCTCTGCCAGCGATGCCACATGATCCACGATCGGCCACACCACCTCGCCCGGCGCCGCATCACCTATCTGATGCGCCGCGCACTCGGTGATCTGTTCGCCGGTCTTTATCAGTGAATGAATCCGAACTGATCACCCAGTTCGCTCGAAGAGAGTTTGAAACAGTGTCTCCGCTTGGCGCAGCCCTTCGTCGGTCAACACCACCGACTTCGTTTTGTTCGCGCCGTTCATAATGAGGGCGAGTGGTTTCGGTCCAGGGCATCGTGATCTCCGTCGAATCTCAGCAATCCGACAGAATCACAACCCGCTGAAATCACTCACTTCTTTTTGGAACAGACACTCAGCGAAATAATATAAATCATTGTTTTATAACAATCACTTAAAGCTGCTATCGCATTTCGCAGACTGTCGAATAAGCGAAACTATACCAAACCGTATAGTCTCTGCACTGTCCAACTCGTCCAAAGCATGATCCAGCCATCTCACCCATTGGCCGCATTCGGTCTCGTGGTTGCTTCAAATTGAAAATGCAGCAGCCGGCATTGGCATTTTGTCGGAAGGATTGTTCATGGCGGACCAAACGATCGTAGGTGCCCTGGTCCTCGGATTACTCAAGGGACTTACAGAATTCATTCCTGTTTCATCCACCGGCCATCTGCTGCTTGCGGAGCAGCTGATCGGGTTTCAGTCGCCGGGCAACACGTTTGAGGTGCTTATCCAACTTGGGGCGATAATCGCACTGGTTCTCGTCTATTTTCGCCGTCTGTTGGATCTCGCTACGGGTTTTTTTACGGATCCTCGCAAACGTCGTTTCGTCCTTGCCGTGGTCATCGCTTTCCTGCCAGCTGCCTTCGCCGGCGTTTTGCTGCACGACATTATCAAGACGGTCCTGTTTGAATCGCCGGTGCTGATCTGCGTTGCCCTTCTCGTTGGTGGTATCATTCTCCTTGCGGTCGATCGGATGCCGCTTCGTCCGAAGTACGATGACGTGATGGATTACCCGTTGTGGCTCGCTCTCGCGATCGGCGTTTTCCAATGTCTTGCACTGGTGCCGGGAACATCGAGGTCTGGTGCGACGATTGTGGGGGCTCTCTTACTCGGAACCGACAAGCGCTCTGCCGCGGAGTTTTCGTTCTTTTTGGCGATGCCGACAATGGCCGGAGCCTTCGCCTACGATCTTTACAAGAACGTCGACCTGCTTTCCGTCAACGACGCATCGTATATTGCGATCGGGTTCGTCGCGGCGTTCGTTGCCGGTCTTTTCGTGGTCAGGGGCCTTCTCGATTTTGTGTCACGACGAGGCTTCGCGCCGTTCGCATGGTGGCGGATCCTTGTCGGTGCTGTCGGCTGGTTGCTCTTTGGGCTTTTTGATAGGGGATCGCCCGATGGCTGAGGGACCGCTGCCTACGGTTTACGTGGACGGCTGATAAAACAGGAGCTCACGTTACAAATTCGTATATGCACTGCAACAAATCGGACAAGACCACCCTCTAATTGAATGAGCAACTGCTGGTGAACAGCTGGTCGAGCTTGTCCGATCCGGACGTTCGATCGCTCTTTTGGAGATCGGTCCGATGAACGAAACATTCAGCAAAGTGGCCAAGGTGACGCTGGTCTTCTGGATTTTGAAGATCATCGCGACGACGCTTGGCGAGACCGCTGGCGATTTCATCGCCCAGACACTAAACCTCGGCTACGTCGTCGGATTGGCGGTAACATCGGCATTCCTCGTTGCGGTGCTTGTTGCACAGGTCCGATCGAAGACCTTCCATCCCGCACTGTTCTGGGCTGCGATCGTCGCGACGACGACGGCCGGGACCGAGGTGTCCGACTTGATGGATCGAACGCTCGGCTTCGGTTACGTGATCGGCTCCATCATTTTGTTCACAGGTCTCGTCGCGACCCTCGGCATATGGTATTTCCGAGAACACGATTTGAAGGTCTATCCGATCGTCAAGACGGACGCCGAGATCATGTTCTGGATTGCGGTCATCTTCTCCAACAGCTTGGGCACAGCTTTTGGCGACTCGCTCGTCGATGTGGTTGGCTTGAGCTACACGCAGGGCGCATTCGTGACCGCCGGCGTCATCGGCGTGGTGCTGCTGCTGCATTATGCGACGAAGGTGAACAAGGTTCTGCTGTTCTGGGTGGCCTTCGTATTCACCCGGCCGTTCGGTGCGACCTTCGGCGATCTTCTCACAAAGCCGATGGCCAAGGGCGGGCTGGAGCTTGGAACGCTCGCTGCATCCGGCATCGCTTTGGTTCTGCTGGCCGGCATCATCTACTTCACCTCGCGTGGTAACAAAGACAGAACCATGACGAACGATCGCGAGGCAAGGCAAGAGCGTCAGATGCTCGAGCAGGATCCCGGCGCCTCGGAATTCGTCTGAAACGAGTGCGGCAATTCTGTCGCGGCTGCCGGGTTAGACGAACGGCCTCCAATACCGATCCGTATAGATCGAAACAGGTCGCGGTAATCCGCAAACGCTAAGTGAGGCCGGAATTGCTGTTTGGCGGTTCCGGTCGCTTTTCGATTTGAGGTCGCATGTTCACCTGGATTACCGATTTCGTGTCGCAGGCGGGCTATGTCGGCGTCGCGTTTTTGATGTTTGCCGAAAACATTTTTCCGCCGATCCCGTCGGAGCTGATCATGCCGCTGGCCGGCTTTTCGGCAGCGCGCGGCGAACTTAGTCTGTTGGGCGTTTTGTTGGCCGGAACGATCGGATCGCTTCTCGGTGCTTTGCCGTGGTATTACGCTGGCTACTTCTTCCAGAAGAAGCGGCTGAAGCGCTTGGCGGACCGGCATGGTCGGTGGCTTACAATGACTTCGGACGACATTGATACCGCTTCGGACTGGTTCGCTCGCTACGGCGCCAGCGCGGTGTTCTTCGGACGTCTGATCCCGACCGTTCGAACCCTGATTTCGGTTCCTGCCGGCATCGCCCGCATGAACCTCTTCACGTTTCTCGCCTGGTCGGCCCTCGGAACCCTGATCTGGACCGCCTTTTTGACGTTCGCGGGTTACATTCTTGAAAGCCAGTACGACCGCGTGGCGGCCTGGCTCGACCCGGTGACCAAGATCGTCGTCGGGCTTCTCATCCTGGGCTATGTCTATCGAGTGGTCACCTATCGCCACCGTGTCGACCGACAGCAAAGCGGCCAAGCCCATGTGCCGGACTCCAAAGACGCCAAGCCGGCGGAACGACTTGCCGACGATGACTGACAGGACCATTGGGCGCTATCCGGTAACGACTGCAGAGGAATGGCGCTCAGTGGTTTCGCCGTCGGTAGTTGAGCGGATGGGAACAGGCCTGTCTGATTTTGTCCGCGGATGGAGATTTCGGCTGAAGGATTTGCCTGCTCTCAGTCGGCATTCCGGTCATTTTTTGCCGCTGCGAGCCCTTGAAATACCACTGATCTGTGTGGTGCGAAATGCGAACGCATGCATCCGTTCGTTTGTCCGCTACTACCGCCTCATCGGCGTGACGCGTTTTATCTTCCTCGACGATAATTCGAACGATGGAACCAGGCAGTTCCTTGAAGCGCAAGCTGACGTCGACCTCTTCACGTCGTCGCTGAGCTTCAACGAAGCCGAAAGCGGCAAGCTTTGGCGTGATGCCCTGATCGAATTGTATGGCCGCGATCGATGGTACCTGTCTGTCGATGCCGACGAATTCCTGGTCTTTCCGGGGTTCGAAGATCGACCGATCGCAGCGTTCATTGCCGATCTCGAAAAGCATGGCTTCGATCGATCCTTGGCACCGATGCTCGACCTCTACCCGAGAGGGCCCTTATCGAAGGGAGTTTTCGTCGACAACGGCACCCGATGGCCCTTCGAGGTCTCGTCGCATTTCGATGGGAGCGGCTATCGCATCTATAAGACAGGTACGGGGGTCAAGATCGACGGGGGTCCTCGGCGGCGGGTGTTCGCGGTCGACAACCTCCTATCGAAGTTTCCTTTGATCCATGTTCGCGCCGATAGAGCAATGCCCTACCGGCGCGGCGGTATTCACGGGCCGTTTCCACAGAGCGGAAACTTTGCGCCCGCTACGGCCGTGCTGCTGCACTACAAATTCTCGTCGACGTCCTGCATCCAATTTTCGGAGTTTATCGAGCACGGCGGCCACGCCGGCGGTGCCGAGGAATATCGAACTGTCGTTGCGTCCGGTCGCCTGACGGGCGATCTGTCGTTGATGCACGAGAATTCGATCCGCTTCACCGGGTCCCAGGATCTGATTGACCGGGGTTTCATGATGGAAACACGCGGCATAGCGTGAAATATGCGATCCCCAGCCATAATTCATAAAAGCATTCCGTTTGAATCGTGTCGGCACCAGCGGCGCCTCAACGACCTCGAAGGAATGTCGAGTGCTGCCCCATTGCAGGTTCTGACCCTATGGCGAATGAACGGTATAGCCGTTGCCGTCCCAGTTTTTCCCGATCCCTTTGATCATCGGCGGGGCTGGTAGGTTATACAAAACCGTATACGCCCGGACAATCCGGGGTGAGATGAGGCGCGTAGAACGTCCCTGTAACAACAGGACCTGTCGCATGCGCGCCCCGAAGAAATTCTCGCTGGTGGTCCTCGCCGGCATTTCGCTGCTTGTAGGGACGCCCGCCGTTTACGCTGGCCTGCTGCAGTTGACCGGCAATATTCATACCGTCGAACCCAACATTCTCTACCGGTCCGGTCAGCTTGACGGTGACGATCTGGAAGCGTTCATCGAGGCGCACGGTATCCGCTCGATTCTCAATCTCCGGAACGGATCGGCGAAGAATTTCGCGGCAAGAGAGGAAAACCTGGTGGTGGCGACCGACGGCGTTGAATACCATTCGGTTCCTATTTCGGCGAACCGGGTTCCCACCATGGAAACGATGACGACGATCAGGAAGATCATGGCGTCCGCTCCCAAACCGCTGCTTGTCCATTGCAAAGCCGGCGCCGATCGCAGCGGGCTGGCCGCCGCGATCTTCGAGTATGCCGTCGAGAAGCGTTCTGCCAAGAATGCGGCCGGGCAGCTTTCGTTTTATTATGGTCACTTCCCTTGGTTTTGGAGCCGCACAGGCGCGATGGACGAGGCCTTCGCCAACTTTGTCTCGCATTGGTCGGGCGCCCGTTCCGCGACATCTCGAGCATCCCGCGTTCAGCCCGCCCTTGAGGTGCAGCAATGAAGATTCTTCTGATCGAAGACGACCGATCCACTGCCGATTATGTCGCCGGCGGTCTTGCCGAGGACGGCCATGATCTCGATCACGCGGCCAACGGCCCGACCGGATTGGAGCTTGCCTGTACCCGTGAATACGACGTGATGGTGATCGACCGCATGCTGCCGGGTCTCGACGGTCTGTCGATCGTGCGGGCCCTTCGATCGTCCGGCAAGGACACACCGGTGATCTTTCTGACTTCTGTCAGCGGTATCGACGATCGTGTTGAGGGCTTGGAAGCGGGGGGCGACGATTACCTGGTCAAACCCTTCGCGTTCTCGGAATTGATGGCCCGGATCCACGCGCTCGGGCGCAGGGCTCCGAGCCGCAAGGAGGAGACCGTGCTCAAGACCGGCGATCTGGAAATGAACCTCATCGCCAGAACTGTCACGCGCGATGGCCAGCCGATCGACCTTCAACCGCGGGAGTTTCGTCTGCTCGAATACATGATGCGCAATCGCGGCCGCGTCCTGACACGGACCATGCTGCTCGAACGGGTCTGGGATTTTCATTTCGATCCGAAGACCAATGTCGTCGAGACCCATGTCAGCCGGCTTCGCGCCAAGGTCGATCGGCCCTTTGCAACGGAATTGATCCGCACGATCCGCGGATCCGGCTATGTCCTGAATGCCGCTTCCTGAGACCCTGCGCACGACGTCTTTTCGGCTGGCACTTGGCTATTCTGTGCTGTTCGTTCTGTCGGTCCTCGTCATCATGGGAACCACATATCTCGCCGCCACATCGGAGATGCAGGGCATCGTTCGCTCGTCGATCAACGACGACATCGTGATCTTCCGCAAAGCCTTTTCGGACGGCGATGCGGCGTCGCTTCAAGCCGCGGTTCAGGAGCGGTCCGAGAACGCGCCGGATGACCGGTTCTTCCTGCTTCTGGCACCCGATGGTCAGCGACTGGAAGGAAATGTCTCGGCGGATCTTTGGGCCCCGCAGTGGAGCGATCGCAAGATCGGCGACGGAGTCCTCGATCGCAATTCCAATCTTCAGCTCGCCGCCTCCCAGAACCTTGACGGCGAAGTCCGCTTGTTCAGCCGCGGTGAAAGGCTGGGCGGGTTTCGGGTCCTGGCAGGACGCAACGCGCATATCCTTGACGAGACCCAGGAAATCATGCTGACTGCCCTGTTGTGGGGAAGCCTGGCGACCGCGCTCCTCGCGCTGGTCGGCGGATACATCGTCAGTATCGGGCCCTCCCGCCGCGTCGATGTCATCGCAGCGACGACACGGCAGATCGTGTCCGGGCGCCTCGATCTGCGCTTGCCGGTTTCGACGCGCCGCGATGAACTGGATCGGCTTTCGACTGATATCAACGCCATGCTCGCTCGGATCGAAGTCCTGATGCAGAGCCTGAAGCAGGTTTCGACCGACATCGCTCATGATTTGCGAACACCGCTGGCAAGGCTTCGACAGGGGCTGGAAACGGTTCGGCGCAAGCCGCAATCGTCAACCGCCTACGAGCAGGCGATCGACGGCGCGGTCGACGAGACCGATGCGATCATCGAGACGTTCAACGCCCTCTTACGGATTTCGCAAATCGAAGCCGGCGCCAGAAAAGCGCGGTTCCTGTCCGTCGATGTATCGGTCCTGATGGACAAGTTGGTCGATATCTACAGCGAGGTTGCGTCAGACGAAGGCCATCGCCTCGAACACGCCATTGAGTCGAAGATACGAATCGATGGGGATCCAGAATTGCTCACCCAGATGGCCGCGAACCTTATAGAGAACGCCATCAATCACATTCCTGAGCCAGGACGGATCACCGTTTTACTTCGGCGAACGCCACAGGGAGCGATTTTCGATGTGGCGGACGACGGACCGGGAATTCCGGGCGTCGAGCGCGAAAAGGTGTTTCGACGTCTCTATCGCCTCGACCGCAGCCGAACCACTCCGGGTAGCGGTTTGGGACTGTCTCTCGTTGCGGCCATCGCCGAGCTTCATGGCGCTCAGATAAAGGCCCTCGACAACGCACCGGGGCTGTTGATGCGCGTGACGTTCTTGCGGCCATCGGACGACTGACCAGCCGTCACTGGCGAAACTGTCTGGCATTACGAAACCGTATAGCCGCCGAAAACCCCTCTCCAGAATAGCCGCCTAACAAAGGCGAGACAGTCGCAAGATCGCATTGTTGGCGATTGCCGAGCGTCTGCCGAGAGGAGGCTTCCCGCATGTTGTTTCAACCCATCATGATTCTGGCCGTCGTCGACGCGCCTTTGTCATCGAAGCGTCCTTCCGCCCCTCAAGTTGCGGTGCCGTCGGTATCGCGCGAACCAACGCGCCGTTCGGCGCCGGCGACCGAAGGAGCCAAACCATGAACATGCGAAAGAGCCTCAACGAGGAAATGCTCAACAAGGTACCGGCGATCACGCTCGCCTTCTGGGTGATCAAGATCATGGCGACGACGGTCGGCGAGACCGCCGCCGACTTTCTGATCTTCAATGTCGGCCTGGGCCTTGAACTCACGTCGATCATCATGTCCGTTCTTTTGATCGCCGTCCTCGTGTATCAGTTGAAGCTGCGTGAATACGTTCCGACAAGCTACTGGCTGGTCGTCGTTTTTGTCAGCGTTGTCGGCACGCTCGTGTCCGACTATCTCGTCGACGGCCTCGGCATCAGCCTCGTCACAACGACCATCGCGTTCTCAATCTGCCTCGCGGTGACGTTCACCGCCTGGTACGCCAGCGAAAAGACGCTCTCGATCCATTCGATCTTCACGTCGAAGCGGGAGCTGTTCTACTGGGCGGCGATCCTTTTCACCTTCGCTCTCGGCACCTCCGCGGGCGACCTCATCGCCGAAAGCCTCGGCCTCGGCTATGCGATCTCGGCGGCGATCTTCGGCGCGCTGATTCTCGTGGTCTATCTCGGCTACCGGGCAGGGGCTCTGGGCGCCGTGCTCGCCTTCTGGATCGCGTATATCCTGACCCGTCCGTTCGGCGCCTCGATGGGCGATCTTCTCTCTCAGCCAACCAGCAACGGGGGCCTCGGCCTCGGCACGACGGGGACCAGCGTTCTCTTCCTCGTCACGATCGCGGCACTCGTCACCTATCTGACAGTCACCAGGAAGGACAAGATCGAAACGCCTCGCCCGGCCGAAGCCGGCGCGTGATCGATCGGGCTCCGAGTTCGAAAGGACTTTGAGCCGAACACCATCCCGGCGACCGCCGCCGGGATGGTGCCACCGCAAGCGGCGGTCATGGGAGCGGTTGGTCAGTCTTTGCGTTCCCCGACCTTCTCCACTTCCCATTTCGCAACAACTGATCGGTTCAATCCATGGCCGTCTCGATTCCCCGTTCGACGCTGGTCGACGTGTGCCTTGTCGCAACCCGGCGCCCCGACCTTCTGGCGCAAACGCTCGCGTCGTTCGACGAAGGGCTCTTCCGCCATTTTCAGATACGACGCATCATCGCCAACATCGATCCCTTTTTCGGAACGCTTGCCGATCAGCAGGAATGTGTTCGCCTGATCCGGCAATACGATCCCGATGCGCTCATCACGCAGCCGGTCGAGCCGGGGTTTGCGGCCGCGGTGGCGCGAACATGGTCGGCGAGCACAAGCGACGTCATTCTGCATCTCGAAGACGACTGGTTGCTCAAGCGACCGGTACACCCCGCTGACCTTGAAGAAATGCTTGAAGATCGCCGCATAGGTCAGCTCAGCTTCAACCATGCCACCAAGGACTGGAGTCTCCGACGCAAGGGGCATTTCTGTTACACGCGAGGCCAGCGGTATTCCGCATTTGGAGTCCGCCTGCCGTTCAAGCAAAAGGTGCCGCTGTTTCTCACGGCCCCATCGTTCTTTTCCGGGGAGTTCGCCCGCGGTGCGGCGGCGTTGATGGATCCTAGCTTCGATCCTGAGAAGCAGTTCTGCCGAGGCGTCAACCCGACGCTCGAAGCTTATGTGCATCCTTTCAGAAATCTGATCGTCGGCGAAAATCCCGACTTTTACATCGAGGACATCGGACGCGCCTGGCGCGAAGCGCGAAGCATCGTCAAGCAGGTCATCAACGGTCAGTCCTTTTGGGAACAGCAGCCAATTGCGTTCGATGCGGCGAACAAAAGCATCTCCGCTGCGGATCTTGGCTCTGCGATGAATGGTGCGCCGTCTTTACCGTAGAGCCTTCCAGAGGAAGGCTGGAAGGCTGTCTGACAAGCGCGCTGTCAGTCGCGGAAGCCGGAATGGATCGTCGAACCCGATTGTCCGACTGCGCTTTGTGGTCGTGGCCGTCGTGTAGCCGGCTTCTTCCGCGATTCGAACGACGGTGTCATCATGGCTACCGAATGGATAGCTGAAAGCTTCGACGGCCTGACCCGTCATCTCCTGAAGGTCCCGCCGGCATCCAACGATTTCATTGCGCGCCTCGGCCGCCGACAGATCGGTAAGGCGCGGATGGGTTCGAGTGTGACCACCGACCTCTTGTCCCATTCTCGACCATTCCAACAGATCCTGATGGCTCATGCAGGGCTCGCAGGGCATGTGGCCGGTGTCCCAGGCGTTGGATCCACCGATCTGCTGGCTGACGAAATACGTTGTAGCGGTAAAGCCGCACTCGACGAGAACCGGGAGCGCGTTGCGATGAATGTTGCGATAGCCATCGTCGAAACTGATGCCAACGACCTTGCCGATCTTCTCGCCGCGAAGATAGGGTGCCAGATCTCCAATCGAACATCCGGTATATCCGAGAAACTTGAGCGCCCGCATTTGCCGCGCAAAGCGCGACGACGTGACAAAGAGGTACCGCGAAGGTGTCTCGAGCGGCGGTGCATCTACGACGTGATGATACATTAGTATGGGAATAGAGGCATTATTCAGCATTCGTGCAACGAGCTCGCATGGATCCTTCGCTGCAAGCATGAAGGATCGTTTCTTCCTGATTTTGCCCGTTGCTCGTCCCGTCGATTCCGGCGGCACTCCCGGACGACTCGCTGAGTTCACGCGGGCCATAGTCCCGTCTAACCATTGCCTACGGCCGTGCCGCTCGAATGTACTCGTCTGGAAACTCATCGGGCCCACGAGAAGGCTCACGCGATCTGACTTCGATCGAGCCTCATTTGGGCGATCCGAACGGCCGCGACGGTCGCCAGTATACCGACCACGACAAACCCGAGCAGCCCGACGAGTGGATACGAGAGCGCGTCTGGCGGCGGATCGAAGATGCCGGACAGGAGCTTGACGAGCATGTCGGCGGCCACGACGCCGATGACGGAACCGGCGACAGCGCCAGGCACGAGGATCAGCACCGCCTCGCTCCACAGGAAACCGCCGACCTCCGCGCTCGAGGCGCCGAGGGCCGACAGAATGCCAGCGCTTCTCCGACGTTCGGCAAATCCGAGAAACAGCATCAGGCCGGTCGCCGCGGCGAGAAGCAGGACCGCAAAGGCGATCTCTACGGTCGTCAGACGACCGAGATCGACGGCAGTCAGGCTCGACGCGATGATATGGAATGCCGATTCGAGATCGGTGACGGTGTAACCGGACGCGGCACCGAGGTCCGCGCGGATCTCCGCCGCCAGAACCTGCGGGTCGCCGGTTCCGCGCACGAGCAGAACCTCATGGGCCGGCAATTCCGTTTGCGCCGCCACGTAGCTGGCATTGGCGACGAGGAAAGAGTCCTTCGGCGCCGTCGGAAACTCCAGTGCCACGCCAACGAAGGTGAACGGGATTGCCTTGTACTGATGGGTTTTGCCGTCCTGAAGGCGCAGCCTGATCGTGTCGCCGACGGCGAGCTGAAAGTCGTTGACGGTCTCCTGGGAGACCAGAACGCCGTCCGGCTTCGCCTGTAGGGCCTTGAGCGTCGCGGCCGCGTTCCGGTTGGCGAAATATGCGTCTTCGATCGCGGTCGCCTGTCCGATCCGGGTCGGATCGATACCGTAAAGATCCTGGAGGTCGTTGCCGACATAGGCAAAACGGTGCTGCATGGGGATGGCAGCCGACACGTCGCTCCTCGCCTCGATCGCATGGACGATCGGCCCGACCGGCGTTGCGGTCGAGCCCGTGATTGTCACGTCCGCGCCGTTGGTCAACAGCGCATCGACCCGCGTCTGCCCATTGTAGGTCAGGTTGAAGATCGCAGCCGCGAAGGCAAAGGAGAATGCCAGCGAAACCAGCGCGATGCCTCCGGCCAGGCGGCGATGCTGTCGTGACAGGCTGGCGGCGACGCTTGGCGCAGTTCTCCCGGCCAAGCCGATCTTTCCAAAAATGCGTTCCATGACGCCCGACGAACAGCCGATCCACCATGACGTCAGACGAACAACCAGAAGCATGCTTCCCACCCAGAACAGAAGGGGTGAGAGGAAGGCGGTATAGTCGACTGCCGTTGCCGTGACGCCCTCGGGGGCGAGCACCACCTGGTAATTGGAAGCTGCCGATTGCAGAAAGATGACGGCCGCGCCTGCGAGACATGCGAGATCGAGCCAAAGCCGCTGCCACAAAGGCGGACGGCTTCTTGCCAACGAGACCCGTCCGCGCACGACTGTCTCGCCATTCAACCGCTTCAAGGCCGGCAGGACACCGCACAAGAGTGCGATCGCGAAGCCGCCGGCACCCGCGATGACAATCCAGGCGAGCGCTGGCCCCGAGAGAGCGGCAGATCCGAACTGGAGAACCGCCAGGAGGAAGGCCGCCAGCGTTCCCGCAATCGCCGCTCCGGCGGCACCGATGGCTTCTTCGGAGATGATCAGACGAACCATCGTCGAGCGATCGACCCCGCGCATTCGCAGCAGCGCCTCGTTGCGGCCCTTTCGATCGCGGTCGGACAGCAGGAGCGAGATCGTCAGGAGGATCGCCAGGACCGCCGCGGGCAGCCCGAGAAACAGAAAGATGACCCTGGCATAGATTGCGTCGCCTCGCACCGCGTCGAGGCGGGCACCGAGGTTGTCTCCGACCAGCGCCTGACCGGCGATGGAGGCTTCGAAGTTCCTCGCCTGGCGCGCCTCGTCGATGAATGCCGTGTCCGGATGGCTCGGCAGCGAGTTATGCGTGAAGGCGACGTGGAACTGGGTTGCCGTCCTGGCGCCCTGAGCGCCGAACACCGTCGACCATTGCGACGCCGGCAGGATCAGGACGTTGTCCGGCGGCGCGGTCAGGCCGGCGCCGGCGGGTGCTCCCACGGTCTGGAACAACGCGTCGGCGTTGGGGAGTTCGATGATCCCCGCAATGGTGACGGGGACAGTTTTGGTGTTGTTCGTTTCGATTTGAATGGTATCGCCGATCCCGGCATGAAGGTTCGCAGCGGTCTGCTGCGCGAGAAGCGCCCCGTCGTAAGTTCCCAGAAGCAGCCTCATTTGAGCGGGAAAGGCCGTTCGATAGCTTTTCTCGATGCCGAGGACCTTTGCGGCACCCGTGGTCTGAACCGTGCCGCCGGTCGTCGCCTGCAAAGCCGCGACGTCGGCGTATTGGACGGTCTCCACGATCCTTACATTCGACAATCCGTCAAGCGTACCCTGAACCGCACCGGGGTCGGCCTCAGGTTTTGTCTGCACCTGCCAGTCGACCACGACCTGGGATACGGCGCGTTTGGTCATCGTCGAGGCGCTGATCACCGAAAAGACACCGATCAGGGCGATCAAGGCGACGGCGATCGCAACGCCCGAATAGGCCAGCGCGATCTGCGATGCGCGCCGCTTCAAGATACCCCTGATCCAAAGACCGAACATGAGACAAGTCCTTTCAGGCGGCCTCGGCCAGCCGACCGTGATCCATGTGAAACTGCGTCGCCATGATCGCGGCGAGCCGCATGTCGTGGGTGGTGACGAGAAGCGCCGTCTCATTGTGATCGAGAGCGCTCAGGACCGCCGTCATGACGGCGCGCGCCGTCGGTTGGTCGAGCTGCCCGGTCGGCTCGTCGGCAAGAATGATGTCAGGGTTGGTCACCAGGGCCCGAGCAAAGGCAACACGCTGCATCTGGCCGCCCGACAGCTCGTCCGGCAGCTTGTTGGAAAGGTCGGACAGCGACAGAAGACCCAACGCATCGTCAGCGCTCATATGCGGCCGCGTCAGCGGCGATGCCGCCAGTTGGAGGGGCAGTTCGACGTTCTCGCGGACGGTCAGGGAGGGGATCAGGCTTGGCTCCTGAAACACCACCCCGACGCGACGGGGACGCAAGTCGACCATTGTCGGCTCGCCGAACCACGACAGCAGACCCGAAGTCGGTGGCACGATCCCGGCTAGCATCTTTAAAAGCGTCGACTTGCCGCTTCCGGAGGGGCCGGTGACGGCAATGCGGTCGGCTTCGCGGACCGTGATATCGGCGCCCTCGACGGCGTGGAGCGGACGACCACCAATCTCATAGTCGCGGCGCAGTCCATGCGCTTCGATTAGGATCTTGCGATCGTTGCGCAACGGGTGATGCAACGTCCGCTCGAAGAGATCGGTTACGGTGTCTTGCTCGCCCCAGGGCGACTGCATGGACGGTCGCTCGACAAGGTGGCCGTCGCGCAAATGAAGGGTTCGGGTCGCGATGCCCTCGACCGCGGGGCTGTGTGTGGCGATGAGTGCGCCTTTCCCACGCCGGCTGCGATCGACCAGAAGGTTCAGGATCAGCCGCTCCGTTGCCTCGTCGACCTCCGCGGTCGGTTCGTCCGCAACGACCAGCGGCGCATCGAGAGCCAGCGCGACGGCAAGACCGGCGCGGGCGGTTTCGCCGCCCGACAGGGTGGCGGGATAGGCGCCCGCGCGTGTCTCAAGTCCAATCGAAGTCAGGATCGCGATCGCGCTGATCGCATCGCTGCCGCGCCGACGAGCCAGCGCGAATTCGACATTCTCGGCGACCGTGAGGTGAGGAAAGAGATTATCGCGTTGGGCCAGAAGCCCCAGCGTGGAAGCGCGGATTGCGGCTTTCTCGGCTTCGGGGCGCCGCGTCATGCGCCGTCCAGCGACATCGACGGTTCCCCCGTCCGGTTCATCGAGCCCGGTCAGGCAGGATAGTAGCGTCGATTTTCCACTGCCGGACGGACCGGTCAAGGCGACGATCTCACCGGCATTCACCATCAGACTGACCCCCTTCAAGGCGCGAATTTCAACGTCGCCGACGTGGTAGAACCGGAACAGGTCTTCGGCGACGAGTAACGTCACGATGTCCACCGGACGGACTGCGCCATCATAGTCCACTGGTCGACATTGTCGGCGCCTGCCGGAGCGGAAAGCGTGAGCGCCAACTCCTGGCCCCCATGGAAATAGAACAGGCGGCGGTTCTCGAGGCGGATCTTTCGCCCGGTGACGGGGTTCACCTCGGAGTTCGACAAGTAATCGACGGCGACGCTCTGACCGGCTGGCAGCTTCAGCGTTCGAACCTTCTTGACGTCGACGGCATGGCCGTTTGACTGCAGTTGCGGCAATTCATTCGCCTTGACGCTGGCCTCGCTCGATACGTTCGACGCCTTGGTGACCGCAAGTTCGATCCGCCCGTATTTGTCGGCGAAGACCACGCCATTGGCGGTGTCGCTGCGCGACCACCCCTCTGGAACCTTCATCGAAAATCCCTGCGGCGATTTGTAGGTAATGAACACCTGATCGTCCGGGATATCACCGGGAGGATTGACCTCGGGCGCAACGGCGGTTTCGCGCTGGGAGACAGCCTTGGACTGTGCGAAGCCAGCTCCCGGTCCTGAGATCATGGCAGCGGCCAATACCGCGGCCAAGGTCGTGCGGACTATCCATTGAAAGTTCGCGGTCATCATAGGATCTCCTGGTTTTTCTGAAGGTGAAGCCGGTTGGCGACGGTCTCGATGCCAAGCCCGGCATAGACGGCTTCCGCCATCCGGCAACAGAAGTGCGCGAATTCGGCAATCGGCTGTGTGCGAAAGGCCGCCGATATCGCGGTGCCAAGGAGCACTGCCGCGATGATGTCACTGGCAAAGTGAACGCCAAGAGCCACACGAGCTGCCCCCACAACGAGCATCGCAAGTGCCGTCAACGAGCCGATCACGTAGCGCTTGCCGAACAGAAACGCCGTCGCAACGGCGGCCATGACCGTGACGTGGTCACTGGGAAACGAACTGTCGGCGACGTGATCCAGAATGTTGGGGACCAGACCCAACGCGAAGGGGCGCGGGACGTAGAAGAGAAACGAGACCACACCCGCGATCGTCAGAGAAATAATGGCCGAAAGGCTCGCGGTAATCGCTATCTGACGTCCATCGGACCCAGCTCGCAGCCATAGACCGACAAGGACGATCGGCAGGATCAAGATCCCCCAGTTCGCCGCAACGATGGCGAGACTTCGAAACTCCGGATCGGTTGCGAGGATAGATTGCGCGCCGGCGACCATTGTTTCGTCGAGGGTGTTAATGGCCACAGATCAGGTCTCCTTCTTCGGGGGGAAGAATGAAGCCCGCAGGTGATACCGCGTTGGCCGGGACTATACGATTTTGTAATCCGTCGAGGGTCGGCGAAGCCCAATGTTGGGCAATGGCCAGGCATGCCAGAGGCAAACTTCGCGCCCGCCGGACAGGCGTGCGCGAAGTTTGCGATGGTATGGAGAAACGCGAATTGGTCAGTTGAACCGGTAGGACACCTTCGCCCATACGGTATGAAAATCCGTCGAGTCGTTGGTTTTGGTCTTGAAGTTGACCTGTCTTGCGCCGTTGGTGGCCGTCGTCGACCAGTCGTTCTTGCCGAGGTCGGTGTAGAGGTATTCGAGGCCGACCGAAATGTTCTTGGTCGCCAGATAGTCGAGACCGCCGCCGACGGCATAGCCGGTATCCGTCTTGTCGGTCTTTTCGGAGAAATTGTAGCCCGCAAAAGGGCCAGACGTCGTGCTCGGAAAGCCCGTGCTCTGACTACGCTTGGCATAGGCGAAACCGCCGGTGCCGTAGATCAGAAAGCGATCGTAGGCATAGCCGAGGCGACCGCGGACCGTGCCCATGTAGTCGATCTTGTCCTTGACCGAGAAGTTCACTCCGCCGACCGAAAAGTCCCGATTGGACGAGTTGTTCATCTTGCTGAGATCGGCGACGGCGCCGACGACCACGTTGCCGAACTGGTAGTCGTAGCCGATGTGGCCACCGCCGACGAAGCTCGAGCTGCTGCCGGACGAGGAGGACGTCGCAAAGGCGCCCGTGAATCCGGGTGTCGGCGAAAAGACGGTATCGGCACCGTCGGCGCCGAAGGCGCCACCGGCTTGGCCACCGATGTAGAGGCCGGTCCACGTGTAGGTCGGGGCCATGATCTCGATCGGGGCCTCCGGTATGGGAGTCTGGTCTTGAACGATCAGATCGGCGGCCGCGGCAGGCGCTACGAAGGCCGCCGGCGCAAATGTCAGCGATGCGACGGCCGACAGGGCGGCAAGTGCGATCAGTTTCATATGGGAAGTCTCCAGGATCTCGGGCGTTCACCCCTCAAAAGGGGCCGGATCTTTGAAACGCCCTGAAAGCAGACCCGGCCCGAGACGGGTTTCCACGCGGCAGGCGTGCGAGGACACGCCGGGCCGATTGGTCTTCGGGCGCTGGGACCGTTACGATCCAGGCTGAAGCCCCCGTCTCGACGATCAGGTCTAGACCTTGCCGATGGGCGCCAGATTGCCGGAACTATACCGTTTCAAGGCAAACCGAAGGCAAGAGGTTAACGGGTCCTGTCAGCAGGCTGAGCTTTCGCCTTGGAGACGGCTTCACCCGATTGTCCGCCCGCAGCAACACTCGCGGCCATGCGCCGGTCAAGTTCGTAGGGGGCGTCGAAGACGACGCGGCCGGGCAATGGCTCGCCCGGATCGAGCCATACGGCGACGAGCAAGCCGGTGGGGTTTGCCGCTAGCCAGTTCGAAGCCGCCTTTCTCTGGCCGAGCACCGTCAACGGCGTTTGCAGGCGCGCGAGAAAGCCAAAATCTCCCTGGTAGTCGCCGAGGAAGGCGACAGGTCCGTCGTGACTGGCAACCAGAACGGCGAGCGGCGCCGTGTCGTAGCCCTTGAAGACCGTCAGCGCTGCGGCGCCCTGCCCGATGACCGCCAGCGCGAGGACGATGGCAGCGCCGATGCGGATAAGGGTCAGGCGAAGCGTCCGCATCAGAGCCGCGGCCGCAATCACCACCGCTGGCAGGAGCGGAACGAGATAGTGCGGCTGCTTGCCGCCGATCAGGCTGAAGGTCGCAACCACCGGGAGCGTCCAAAGGACGAGGAAGCGAAACCACCAGACATCCTGCCATGCCCGACGCATGGACCGGAGTGGCCGGGCAAGCGATGCCCGGTGAGCGGACCAGAGATAAGGCGAGAAGATCCAGGGCATCGCGAAGATCGGCAGGAGCGGCAGATAAAACCAGAAGGGACGATCGTGGCTGTTCGCCAAATTGCCCGAGATGCGTCCGGCGGTCTGGCTCCAGATCAGCGAACTTGCGAACTCGCCGTGGGTTTCGATCAGCGCCGGCACGATCCAGGCTGCGACCAGCAAGAGCCCGACCAGAATTGACAGACCGAATCCGCGCCACATCCGCGTGGTGGGCGCGGCGTGAATCGCGCCTCGCCAGAGCGGATAGGTCGCGACCGGCCACAGAAGGAAGACCAGCACCACCGGACCCTTGGCGAGAACACCGAGACCGAGGCAAAGCCCGGCCAGGAGGATGAGAGCATTGGAGCGTCCGCGTCCGCCTTCGCGAGCGTAGGCCAGAAGAGCGATCACGGCACCGAGAACGCAGCAGGTGAGAAGCAGATCGAAGAGGATGAGACCGGAGTAGATCACGAAAACGGCGTTGCCAAGCATCGCCCAGCCGATGCGTTCGATCATGCGGTCGTCGTTTGGAACGAGCTCGCGCGCCAACTGGCGCGTGAGCACGATCGACAGCGCGGAAATCGCGAAGACGACCACCAGCGCCGAAAGCCGCGAAACGCCGAACAGTGCCCATGCGATGTCGATCAGCCAGAAGAGCAGCGGTGGCTTGTGATGATAGGGCGCGAAATTGACCGTTGGAACGACGAAGTCTCGGTTCACCAGCATTTCCCAGGCGACCGTGAGATAGCGGGTCTCGTCCGGCGGCAGCACGGGGCGCAGTCCGGCCGACACCAGGATGAACGCAGCGAGGACCAGAAGCGGCCAGGCAAGGCTGCCCGACGGAGCCGAACGACGCACGGACATGGCCTCGTCCGGGCCTTTCGCGAAGACGGCGCGTCGTCGATGAAGCATGACCGGATCATCCTGGCATGGAAGAGGCAAGGCTTGGAGCGCCGGGTCTTTCCGGGACTTTAGAGACGAAGCAGGTCCGCCCTTAAGACGGGGCTTTTAACCGCGGCACCATGCGGGCGAGGGCATTCGACTTGAAGACGAAATGCTGGGCCAGAGCCCCGCAGATGTGGAGGCCGGCAACGACGAGCAGCGGGTTCCAGAGCAGCGTGTGGTAGCCCGCGATGTCGTCGTTGCCCGTGAACCAGGCGGCAAGGCCGAGGATCGGCATGGCTATGATGATCAAGTAGAGCAGAACATGGGTGGTTTTCGCGAGCCATGTCGCCCAGTTCGGGTCTTGTGTCGAGTAGGCGGGACGTCCGTTCACTAAGCGGTCCAGCAGCCTGACGAGCGCTGCCGCGAGGATGAATGATCCGGCGACGATGTGCGTGTAGCCGAGAATGCTTGTGGTCGACGAGATCGCCTTGTCGTCGAGCGTTGCGTCCCACAAGCCGCGCATGTAGTCACCCTCGATCCACTGGGCGAGGATCAGGATGACGATCAGCCAGTGAAGCGAAATGTTCAGCCGGCTCCAGCCGGCATTCGATGCGGTATCGTTCACGGTTTCTCCGGAAGAATCGGTTCCTGATGGGGCTTAATCTGATGACCTTCTAGACCATGCCGTGTGACCCGGGGATTTCCGAAACTATACGGATTTGCAATATTGGAGAGGCGAACCGACTACACGCGGCGGTCCGACCGCAAGCTATTTCGAATCGGTGATAAAATCGGCCCGAAGGAGTATCTCCTGGGGACATATGCGTTAAATCACGCCCCTCGGTATCGCCTTGACAAGCAGTCTTACCGGTCAGGCGAAAATGGCGTCCCTGCGTGCATCCGATAATTTCGCTTTCAAGAGCTTTGACGAATGGGGCGCAGCGCTGGTCGCGATAATCTGGGTCGCTGTTCTCGTGGTCTGCGTCAAAGCATTCAGATAAGGTCTTCCGCCGATAGCTGCCTGGACTTGAAGGCTTGTGTGCGATCCGCCATCCGATAGCGTACGACTTCCATCGACTGGCGATGATGACGTGGCCTGACGAACTCGCGGCCGACCTCCACCAGCGTGTCGTGATCGGGCAGCGCGAAATCGGCGGGAACGGTGATCTCCAGCGCTTGCGACAGCGAACACAATCGGGACGCCAAATTCACCGTTCGACCCAGGATCGTAAAGTCAGCCCGCTGACCGCTGCCGAGCGCCGCGGCGATGACCTCGCCGCGGTAAAGCCCGATCCCAGGCTCGCGCACCATCCCCGCACACGCTTTAAGACTTGCAAGGGCAGCGTCGATCGCACGTGAGGCAGCGCTCTCGCCACGAAAAACGGCGAGAATGCCGTCGCCGATGATCTTGTCGATTTCGCCCTGACGGTCGGAGACGGCGCCGGCGACCCTTGTGACGAAGTCGTCGATCAGGGCGGCCACCTCTTTTGGAAACGCGGTTTCGGCGAAACTGGAAAAATCCCGCAGATCGAGAAACATCACCACTGCCTCGAAACGCGACGGTTCGGCCTCGTCGTCGATGGCGTTGCGCACGGCCGCGACCGATAAAAATCGCCGCAATCTCGAATGGACACCGCGAACATAGGCCGCCTGGCCATCAATGGACTTTTGGGCCTTCGCAATCACCAGTCCGGTCGAAAGGACCGCCGCGAAGAAGACGCCGGCAAAAAGCTTCGTCCAAAAGCCCGTCAGCCGTGAAATGGCGGTTTCCAGCATTACGCTCTTGCGGGTCGCGGCGATCCATGCACGCGCCCCGGTTTGCGGGATCGAGACGATCCCAAGGGACGTCCAGTGGCCCGCCATCACCACATCTTCCTTCAGGACGGAGCCAGTCGTGAGTGTGACATCGTCGAAATCAGCAAGGATGACCGGTGAGCAGGAAGTATTTTCCGCAATTTCAGCGATCAGTCGACCTGACCGGTCCAGGATCGAAAGACATGTGATCTCGACCTCGCTCAGCTCCTTGCGCAATTCGTTCAGGATCGAGGCGGACGGCGCGGTTGGACCGTCGAGGACGCCATCGGCAAGCAGCATCGTGCGGACCAGCTTGATTTCCTGATCGGCAAAGAGTTTCTCGGCACTGGCGGAGATCGCGTTGTTCAACGTGACGACCAACCCAACCGCCCCGACCAGGATCACGGGCAGAAGGATCAAGAGAAAGGTTTTCAGAAGCGGGAACGGACGTCCGATGCCTTCCTCGTCCATCGAGCGATCACTCGTACCCACCGGTGGCGTTTTTTCCTTCATGGCGTCGGTCCCAATAAAGTCGAACGCACAATTCTTGGTCCGCCGATTGATGGAAGAAGAACGATTGCGTTTTCGCCGATGGGACTCGCGGCGTCGGGGAGAATGGAATTCAAAACACCATGCGACATGAACGAAAGACGTTGTGACGGCTCGACGACGTCGAGGGTCGCATAGCCCGCGAGGAACGGCTTAAGAATCTCTTGCGACACGCCGCCCAGAAGAATCGGTTTGCTGCTCGCGCCGAGCCCGATGGCATAGGCCGACGTCCAGAACCGCAGTACAAGCCGTTCACATGGATTTTCCGACGGCAGGGTGTAGGCGATAACCGGCTTTGTGCCTTCGTGCAGCAAAGGCGCCGTTGGCCGGTCGGTGAGAGAATGCGTCGATGGCAGCAGCGCTTCGACAAGAGTCCCGGCCGGTGCAGATCGCCATCCCGAGCGGGACATTTTTGCCGTTAGATTCTGAACGGACAGGTCGGTCTGGAAGACGAGGGCTTCGCCGCGATCGCCGTCCATCGCCAAACGATCGTGAGCAAGATTCTGCCAGCCGATCTTCAACCAGTCCTGCCGTGCGATGTTCTGGACGGAGACTACAGGCGCGTAGCTGGAGATCCAATGATCATAGTCGCGGTTCAGATGATAAATGTAGGCGACAGCGTAGACCGGCAGCAAAACGGCCGCGATTGGTATCAGCCCAACAGCCTTGTCGAGGCGCTTGGTGAAAAACGCGAAGAGCGCTGTGATCAGAAGGCCCAAACAGAATCCGGCCGAAACGTCGCTGAGCCAATGGGCCCCTAGATACAGTCGAGAGAATGCGACGAAGGCGGCAGTGGCCATCGCTACGATGATCACGATCGGCCGCCATCGACCCGAAAGGTTGGCGGCGACAATGACCGCCAGGATCCCGAACACCGTCATGGATTGCGTGGCATGGCCGCTTGGGAATGAAAAGGACTCGGCCCCCGAATAAAGCGTGGTCGGCCGCGGCCGTTCGATGATGCCCTTGATCACAGGCACGAAAAGGCTTTGCACGCCGATCGCCAATGCCGTCATGCCGGCGAGTGCAAACCGCTTCCGGATCAGCAAGACCGCAATCAGGCCGATCGTCAGGGCAATGAGAACGAACCCATCGGCGCCCATGGTAAGTGCCGTCATGACGCGAGTGCCGGCCTCGCTGCGCAAGGACTGCAGGACGTTGTAGACCGATTTGTCGAGCAGCTTCAGTTCGGGATTGTACAGAAGATCGGCCAGCAACGTCACAAAGCCGCTCGCGGCCAGCGCGGCGACGAAGAGAACCAGTGTCCATCCGACGATGCCGCGGTCGTTGGTCAGAAAGCGCGTTTCGAAGGACGCAAGCCACCCTTCTGCCGATGAGCGCGTTGCAACGCGTGCGATCCGCCATTGGTCGAAAACCGGGTAGGCAAATCCGTAGGCGATCTTGGCCAGATAGTAGGCGATGAGAACGGCCGCGATGACCGTTACCGCCAGCACCGCCAGACGCGGATCGAAGGTACGGACCCGGGAGAGCCCGAGCCCAATGCCGGCGGCCGGGACAAGATGCGCCGCCGCCCAGACGACAGCCGAAACGATGTTGACGACACTGAATTTGGCGAAGTTCATACCAGCCATGACAGCAATCCCTGGAACGATCGCCTTCACACCTGGAACGAAGCGTCCGATGAAGATGCTCTTGCCGCCATGGCGGTCGAAGAATGCCTCCCCTTTGTCGAGCAGCGACGTGTAACGATTGAATGGCCACAGTGACCGAAGCCGACCCTTGTAGTGGTGGCCGACCCAAAACGACAGCGCATCGCCGGCGATTGCCCCTGCGCTCGCGAAGATCAGAACGGGCAGGAACGGTAGTTTGCCGCCTCCGATCAGGCCTCCCGCGGCGATCAGAACGACGGTGCTTGGAACGAACAGTCCCACGATGAACAACGCCTCGCCGAGACTGACGAAGAAGATGATGGCGAGCGCGGCAACCGCATGCTGGGAAATCAGATCGGTGACGGTCTGGGTCATAGGTCGCTTTGCTGAATGCGATTGATGGATATCGCTTGAATTCGAAGTCCATCGGCTACAGCGACTGTTCGATAGCAGCGATGCCTTGGCGTCAGATGTCTAAAACTATACGGTTTCGTATAATTCCCCATCTTGCGGAAGTTGCCCGCTTAAGAGCTGCCCCTGAATGGGTGAGTTCGAAAAGCATAGTGGCAAGAGATGTGAGTGGTCGGGAATCTCAGTTGACGATCTCATCTCGCAAAAGGCTGGCGGAATCGAGATTACGGCCGCCGGACGATTTTCGTCGCTCGCCTTCGTTGGGCGGGTTGATGTCGACGGCGCCGCTTTCGGCATTCACCAGGACCGTTTTGACGGTGCCGTCGTTCTCGGCGAGCTCGATCTCCCAATTGCTTTCCCCGTTTTCGCTCACGAAGCCCGCATTGATGACGTTGCCGCCAACCGCGACAATCGCGGCATCGATTGCCTGGGACACGCCGACCTTCGCCTTGGCGATCTTGGCGAGATCGAACTTGTTTTCCTCGCGTCGTATGGCTTCGGCCGTTCCGGCCGCTTGTCCTTTGCCGACCAGCAGAGCCACCGAAAGCAAGACAGAAGAAAAACCTTGTCTTTTTGCTCGCACAAAAGTTTCCATCGCATTGTTTTCCAGGTCACGAACCGGCTGATTTGCAGGCCCTGTTGTCGCTTTTAATCTGGGAACATAAAATTCCGGGTTCCAAATCTATACAAATCTGTATCGATCAAAGATTTTCTCAACACACACTCGATCGGCGTTGCCGGTTGGGCATCTACTCCAATAACGAAAGCCCTCCGAACAAATCGGAGGGCTTCCTGTTGAGACACATGACGTGATCAGTTGTTCATTTCGCCGCGCTCACGATCCTGTCCATGCTCGTCGCCGCGCTCCTCATCGGACGCGCCTTCGTCATGACGCTCGCCGCCGTCGCGATATTCACCGTCGTGTTCGCGCTCGCCGCTATCGCGGTACTCGCCGTCCTTGCGATCACCGCGGTCTTCACCGCTGTCGGCACGCTCCTCATCGGGACGATTTTCGTCTGTTCCGGCGCGTTCGCCTTCACGGGACTGAGCGCTGTCGTTCTCCCGCTGTGGGTTTTGATCGACGGCCCCGCTCGACATGTCGACGAGCACGGTCTTCATGGTGCCATCGTTTTGGGCAAGTTCGACCTCCCAGCCGCCCTTGCCGGCTTCGTCTGCGGCCGTCACGTCGACCGCCCGTCCGCCGGTGGCCTTTTCCGCCATGTCGACGGCCTGACTGAGATCAACCTTGGCAGTCGTGACCGATGACAGGCCGGCGTCCGTGCTGTCGCTGGTGCCGGACATCGCCGTCGGGTTCGGTTTCGTCATTCCCTGATCCTGGCCCTGATCCTGGGCCATGGCTGCGCCCCCCGCTCCCAGAAGCATGACGCCGCCCAGAATTGCGGCATTCAAGTTTTTCAGGTTTCTTGATTTGATCGGCTGCATCTTGAAATTCCTTTCATGAGGCCAGGCATTATTGCCCAACTCCCTCAAGGTGGTGGGCGAACATGTTCTCCAAAGCTCTGGGACTATACGGATCGGTATTCAAGACGATTGCCCCAACGCAGACAGGCCGGCGCGAGGCCGGCCTGTCTGCGTGAGATTTGAGCTCGCTCAATATCAGCCATGATTGGACGCGATCGCCCTGCGCGTGGCTTCGGCACGATTGTCCGTGGCCCAAGTGCTGCCAGGAACGCTGCCGGAAGTATGTGCATTTTCGCGGGCGCGAGCGGCGGCGTAATGGCGCTCGACGCTTTCGTTTTGCGAAGGCACTGTCGCTCGGTCGCGGGCAAGGTCGGTCGGCCGGACCTGATGATTGATTGTCCAGTGCTTGTGATGACGTTCGGCAGCAAAGGACGGCGTCATCAGAGCGCTACCCGCGATGAGCGAGCCGAGGGCGACGAAAGAAAGGGCGGTGGTCTTGAAGGCGGTCATGATCTTTAATCCTTGGGTTGTCCGGAGCGTCATTCTGCTCTGGTAAGGAACATGGACCCTCGACATTGCCGTTTCCGGGCCGGGAGATTGTGCTTTTGTAACGTCCGGTCGACTGTCCAATTCAAGTGCGGAACGTGTTGGCGAGATGGCCGAACGGCAAACGGGCCGGCGAATGCCGGCCCGTTCAATAAGACTGTAGTCGCCTCCTCATCGGCAGATCGGGCTCGACGCGATCGCACGATTCTGATCAGCCGCCCACTGAGCCCAGCTCGAGGCGTCGCCCGGTACCATGCCGGGATGTTCCTTCAGCGCGGCGGCATAGTGCTGCTCGACGTTTTCGCATTGAGGCGTTGGAGTCGCCGAAGCAAAATCCGCATCCGCTGAGCGGCGCTGCTGAACCTGACGGCTGACGGGCGCTCGCTCGAAAGGCTTGTGATGCACGAGAGGACCGGCGGCAAGTGAAGGGGTTGCGGTGGCGAAGCCTCCGACCAGAATGCCGGTGGTCAGGCATGACAATGCATGGAACTTGAAGGTGTTCATAACATTCCTCCCTGTTTTAGGAGCGATGATCCGCTCACCAAGGAAGATAAGGCGTCAACATTGCTGCATGCTGTCAAAAGAATTGTGTTTTGTTTATGATGCGATGCGACAATTGGTCGGTATCCCGCCCAGCGAATACGCTTTGCGGGCAGTGCTTTCGACGGACCCGACAGTCCCACAGGTCTCAACGCCGCCGAAAACTAACACTGGAAATGGACTACCATTCCCAAGCGCTTCAATGGCTGAAAAACCATACTTCAGGGAGGACCACTTCGGTGGGGGCAGGCCAACCTGGCAACCAACCTGTTCCGCTTCGGCGGGCTCAACTGTTCTGAAAACAGCTCCCAGTCCTTTTCTTTTCAGACGCCCTCGTAGTCGATTGTGGTCATCATGCCGACGGCCATGTGGTAGAGGTTGTGGCAGTGAAACGCCCACCGTCCGGGGTTGTCCGCATCGAACGCGATGGTCACCGAACCGTTCGGCGGAACGAAAACGGTATCGCGTATGGCGCCTTGCATCCGCTGCCCGTCGATCGCGACAACCTGGAAATGGTGCCCGTGCAGGTGCATCGGATGCGACATCATCGTCGTGTTCCGCAGCACCATCTCGACGCCCTCGCCGTCCCGAACCATCAGTGGTCGGTCCGCCTTCCAGCCCCAGACGTAACCGTCCATCGAGCCCGTGAGATCGAACAAGATTGTCCGGTCGGCCTTGCGGTTCGCCGGCGGCATGGCTGCGACGAGCGTTCGCTCTCCTGCAAGATCGAGCCCCGGTCCGTCTGACAACGAAGTCTCTGCGACCTTCTCGACGCTAGCCTGCGGTGACCGCAGCACGATGCCCGTTCGCTTCTTCGAGCCTTCGCAAAGGAACAGCACCGGACGGGCCTGCCCGTCGCCGGGCATTCGCACCCGAATGTCGGCCCGCTGCGCCATCGCCAGTGGAAACCGCGACAGCCGGACCGGCTTCACCGGGTTGCCGTCGACCGCGATGAGATCGCCTTCGACGTTGCCGAGATCGATCGTGAAGTTCGTCGACGAGGCCGCGTTGATGATCCGCAGGCGGACGATCCCGCCACGCTCGACCTCGATCACCTGCGGGTCGTCGAGGCTGCGGTCGTTCGCCAGATAGGCGTCGTATTCGACGTCGTTGACGTCCATCGTCATGGCCATCGGCGCGGCGGTCGGATCTCCGGCGCCGGCCACGCCCGATGTCGCCTTCTTCATGCCGGGCATCGGCGCGGCTTCCGGCATCGTCATGCCGGGCATCGTCATGCCGGGCATCGACATCGCCATGTCGCCATAGCCCATGGCGGCGTGGTCCATCCCATCCATCCCGCCCATGCCCGACATGTCGTCGGGGGCCTTGTTCCGCAATCCGGCGAGGATCTCCACGGCCGGCGTGAACGAGAAGTCGGCGAGTTCGACGATGACCTCCTGCTCGTCGGCGGCAAGATCGTCCTTCGACCGCACGATCAGCGGCGCCGACATCAGGTTCTGCTTCTGCAGCCCGTAGTGGGAATGCATCCAGTGCGTCCCGACCCGATCGAGCGGGAAGTCGTAGGCATAGCGCGCGCCCGGCGCCAGCACCTTCTGCGTCACGTCCGGCACGCCGTCCTGTCGCCAAGGCGGCGTCATTCCATGCCAGTGGACGAGGGTCGGTTCGGATAGACGGTTGTCGAGTTCGAGAGCGAAGCGTCCGCCTTCCGTGCCGACGAAGCCGCGGCTTCCGTCGGACTGGCTGAGGCCGTAGACGGTCGCCGCCTTGCCTTTGACCTCGAGGGTCCGGGTCGTGACCGCAAGGCGGATGCCGTCGCGGGCCCAGGCGTTTCTAATCGTCGCGGGTAGCGCTGCCGAAGCGGCGAGCGCCATCGTGCCGGCAAGAAAGTGCCGGCGGCTGATCGGGATCATGATGTTCTCCGTAGGTCCTGGCGAATGTCTGTCGCTGCGGGCGTTAGGCCCGGTTCGGAGGACGGTGCGGAATTTCGGAAAAGCTCGACGCGCCTTCGCTGTCGGCCGGCTCGTGCATTTCCTTGGCGGGAACGAGAAAGGCGATCGCCATCGTCGGCAGGGGCGCGCAGTGGCCATAGGTCATCCCGCCGTAACAGGACGGCCCGCCGTCATGAGCATGTCGAACGGACGACGCGGAAGACGGTCCGTGGCCCGATACGGCGCTGCCGGCACCGGTGACCGACGCACGATCCTGCATCGAGCCGGATTGCATCGTTCCAGCCGCCATGGCCCACGACGCGAACGAGAACGCGATGGCCACGGCAAAAAGCATTCGAACGAGCATGGCGCGAAGCGCGACGGGTCTCATCGGCGGCCTTCCGAGGCGAATCGATTTCGGTTCGTTTGCGAGGATATCGGTTTCCGTTCTGCCGTTGGCAAGCCAAGCAAATCGGTCGCCAATGTCCTTGACCTTCCAGTTGCTGGAATCTCCATGTCACCCACATCGAGGCGGAAGCGAAGGAATTGCGTAATGGAAACGACTATACGGACGTCGAACGATACTGTCTTGAACATCCCGGGAATGCACTGCGGTGGATGCGCCCGGACGATCGAGAAGGCCCTGCGGCAGGTCGCCGGCGTGAACGCCGCCAGTGCGGACGCCTGGCGCAAGATAGCCGAAGTCGCGGGTTTGGCCTCCGCGGCCGATCTGATCGCGGCGGTCGAGGTCGCTGGCTACGATGCTGAGATCGTGACCGAGGTTTCACCCGTTGTCGATGCACAGCTAGCGAGATCGAAATGCTGCTGCGGCTGATGCCGCCTATCTGCAACCTATATCAAGCCGGAGGAACGCCGCATGAGCGCGACCCAGACTGCATCCGGGAATAAGCACGCCGTCATCCACCGCATGGTGATGGAGAAGCACACCTGTCCCTACGGTCTCAAGGCCAAGGACCTTCTCGAGCGCGAGGGTTTCGACGTCGAGGATCACTGGCTGAAGACCCGCGAGGAGACCGACGCCTTCAAGCGCGAGCACGACGTGAAGACGACGCCGCAGATCTTCGTCGAGGGCGAACGCGTCGGCGGCTATGACGGGCTGCGCGAGCATCTCGGCCAGCACGTGAAGAAGGATGGCGAGACGACCTATCAGCCGATCATCGCGATCTTCTCGGTCGCGGCGTTGATGGGCCTGGCGGTGAGCTGGGCGGCCTTCGGGACAATTTTCACCGTCCGCGCTGTCGAATGGTTCTTCGCGATCTCGATGTGTCTACTCGGCATCCAGAAGCTTCAGGACGTCGAAAGCTTCTCGACGATGTTCCTGAACTACGATCTGCTCGCGAAACGCTGGGTGCGCTACGGGTACCTCTATCCGTTCGGCGAGACCCTCGCTGGGCTTCTGATGATCGCCGGCGCGCTGACTTGGCTGTCGGCGCCGATCGCGCTGATCATCGGGACGATCGGAGCGGTCTCGGTTTTCAAGGCCGTCTACATCGACAAGCGCGAACTCAAATGCGCCTGCGTCGGCGGCGGCTCGAACGTGCCGCTCGGCTTCGTGTCGCTGACGGAGAACCTTGTCATGATCGGCATGGGTCTGTGGATGCCGATCCGCATGATGGTCTGGGGAGGCTGACCCGACATGATCCCTCAATGGCTTCATGTGCTGGCGCTCGGGATGCTCGCCGTCGGCCTCGTCTCGGCGATCGTCATCGCCATCGACGTCGTCCGCCATCCCCAGCACATGACGATCATGAATTTCGTCTGGCCGATTACCGGGCTCTATGCCGGTCCGCTCGCCCTATGGGGCTACTTCGCCTACGGGCGTCTGGCCCGAGACGACATCGCCTCGAAGGCGATGGAAGAGGATCGGCAGATGCCGCACGAGGCGCAGACGCCGTTCCCGGCGAAGGTCGGCAAGGGCGCCACCCACTGCGGCGCCGGCTGCACGCTCGGCGACATCGTCGCCGAAACGCTCGTCTTCCTGGTTCCCACGATCGCGGTCTGGTTCGGCTACAAGTCGATCTTCGCCGACAAGATCTTCGCGGTCTGGATCGTCGACTACATCCTCGCCTTCGTCATCGGCGTCGGCTTCCAGTACGCGACGATCAAGCCGATGAACGACATCTCGGCGGGCAAGGCGCTCGTTGCCGCGATCAAGGCTGACACGCTGTCGCTGACATCCTGGCAGGTCGGCATGTACGGCGGCATGGCAATTCTCTACTTCGGCATCTTCCGGGCGCTCTACGGCGTGACGATCGAGCCCAACATGTCCGAATTCTGGGCCTCGATGCAGATCGCCATGATCGCGGGGTTCGTGACGGCCTATCCGGTCAATTGGTGGCTGATCCGCAAGGGCGTCAAGGAAGCCATGTAAATGAGAAAGCGCGACTGCGATGATGGATGAACACATGGACGGTATGGGCTGGATGATCGGCGGCATGGGGCTCGCGGGGATCCTCGTCGTGATCGTCCTGGTGCTGGTGATCGTGGCGCTGCTCAAATACATCCGGCGTTAGACGGCCTAATTCGGGTAACTGGCGAACACCTCCGTCGAACCGTCCGTCCTGACCAGGAGGACATCGTAGGGCGTGTCGCCGGTTCCCATGCCCGGCGCGTCCTGCGGCATGCCGGGCACCGTCAGTCCGACCGCATCGGGCCTTTCCGCCAGGAGCAAGTCGATCTCCGCCGACGGCACATGACCTTCGACGACGTATCCGTCGACAAACGCGGTATGGCACGACGTCTGGTCCGGTTTCAGGCCGGCGCGCAGCTTCTTGGCGTAGAGGTCGGCCATGGCGAGGTTCTCGTTCTTCACCGCGTAATCGGCATCTTCCATGTGACGCATCCAGCCGATGCAGCAGCCGCAGCCGGACGTCGAAAACACGTCAAATTTCTCGGCCGCGGACGCCATCGTCGTTGTCAGGAGAAGGCTGGAGACGATTCCGGTGGCGAATGTTCGGACGTTGATCATGGAGTGGGTTCCTTTCGTGATCGACGACAAGCAGGCTGGCTGGTTGCGGCTGGCGGCAGCCCGCATTCGAGTGCGTGATGTTCGGAAAAGAGCCGCAAGCATCACTTTCCAGCTCCGAGATCGGCGATAAGGCCCTTCATTTCACCGATTTCCCGGCGCTGCGCCTCGATGATTTCGTCGGCGAGCTTGCGGACCCGGGGGTCGGAGATATTGGCGCGTTCACTGGTCAGAATAGCGATCGAATGATGGGGGATCATTGCCTTCATCCATGCGACGTCATCCACCGTGTCCTGACTCCGGACGAGGTAGAGGGCACCGGCGAACGCAACAACACAGGCCGCGGCGATGGCGATGTTGGCCGAGCGGTCTCGATACATCCCCAACATGAAGGCCAGCATGACGACGGCCATCGTCGCACCCATCACGATCGCCATCCACATGCGCGTCTGGCTGAAAAAGACGTGATCGAGGCTGTAGGTGTTAAGGTACATCAAGGCGAACATGACGACCGTGGAGACGGCGATCATTGCGCCAAACGTCGAATATTTCATCGGAAGGACTTTCCAGACAGGTCGATAACGGTTCAGGCGAACCTGCCGGACGGAAACGCCCGGCGGGACACTGCCTACTTCACTTCGACGAGGGTGAGCTTGCCGCGGACCCGATCGGCGACGAACTCGATCGGCTTGCCTTCCTTGGCCTTCTCGAGCATTGCGGGATCGGCGACGGAAAACACCATGGTCATGGCCGGCATGTCGAGATTGGTCAGCGCTTCGTGCTTGATGGTCAGCTTCTTGGCCTTCGCATCGACCTTCTGGACGGTGCCCTTGGTGTAGTCCGCCGCGAACGAGGGGCTTGTGAGCGAGAACGACAGAAAGGCGAATGCTGCGATCTTGGAGAGTTTCATCGTTTTGTTTCCTTTGAAGAATTGGGTTTCGTTTCGACCTATTTCGATGCGACGGTGATCGGACCCACCATTCCCATCTCGTAGTGACCGGGAATCAGGCAGGCGAACTGGAATTTTCCGGCCTTGGTGAAGGTCCAGACGATCTCGACGGCATCGCCCGGCGCGACACGCGCCGCGTTCGGATCGGCGTGTTCCATCTCCGGGAACTTCTCCATGAGCGCCTTGTGCTCCTCGATGGCCTTGGGTGTGTCCATGACGAATTCATGATCGACCTCACCGGTGTTTCCGAGTTCGAAGCGGACCGTTTCACCCTTCTTGATCTCGATCCTGGCCGGCTCGAACAGCATTTTCCCGTCGTCGGTCTCGACCATCGACACGTGGATTGTGCGGGTGACGTTCGCAGCCTTTCCAGGCTTGCCAATCGCCATTTCGTCGCCGTGGCCGCCGGCGTGCTTGCCGCTGGCATAGACAGGCGACGCGAGCATTGTCGTTGCGAGCGCAAGTGCGGCGATAATTTTCATCTGCATGAAGTACCTCGTTCGTTTGGTTGTCAGTCCCTTGCGACATCCGGTCAGTGACCGGAGTGACCTCCCCCGTCCGTGAGCTTCGCTTTGCGGACAGGAGAAGATTTGAGCGCGCCACCTTGCTCGTTCGGGTCGGGGGCGGTCGCGGCGACCGGCAGTTCGCCGGTCCATTCGTAGGCAACGGTGCCGGGAGGATTTTCGTAGTCGCCGGGATCGGCGTAATCGCCGGAGGAGATCCCCTCGCGAACCTTCATGACGGTGAACATGCCGCCCATCTCAACGGAGCCGAACTGTCCCCACCCGGCCATCATCGGGATCGTGTTGTCGGGGAGCGGCATCGCCATCTCGGTCATCTCCGCCATGCCGGTCTCACCCATCGGCATGTAGTCCGGCTGCACCTTGCGGATCATCTTCGCGACCTTGGCCCGATCCGCGTTCATCGGCGTCGGGATGTCGTGGCCCATGGCGTTCATGGTGTGATGCGACTTGTGGCAGTGCAGCGCCCAGTCGCCGGGATGGTCGGCAACGAACTCGTAGGCACGCATGGCGCCGACGGGAATGTCGATCGTCACTTCCGGCCAGCGGGCTTCCGGACGGACCCAGCCGCCGTCGGTGCAGGTCACCTCGAAATCGTAGCCGTGCATGTGGATCGGATGGTTGGTCATCGTCAGATTGCCGACCCGCACCCGGACCCTGTCGCCCTTGGACGCGACCAGCGGGGCGACGTCCGGAAAGATCCGGCTGTTGATCGCCCACAGGTTGAAGTCGGTCATTTCCATGACCTTCGGCATATAGGAGCCCGGATCGATGTCGTAGGCGGACAGAAGGAAGACAAAATCACGGTCGACGGGCATGAAGGTCGCGTCCTTCGGATGGATGATGAACATGCCCATCATTCCCATCGCCATCTGAACCATCTCGTCGCCGTGCGGGTGGTACATGAAGGTGCCGCTCTTCACCGCGTCGAACTCGTAGACGAAGGTCTTGCCCGAAGGGATGCCCGGTTGCGTCAGGCCGGCGACGCCGTCCATGCCGTTCGGCAGGATCAGGCCGTGCCAGTGGACGGTCGTATGCTCGCGCAGACGATTGGAGACGAAGATGCGCACGCGGTCGCCCTCGACGCATTCGATCGTCGGGCCCGGCGACTGGCCGTTATAGCCCCACAGATAGGCGGTCATGCCCTCCCCCATCTCGCGTTCCACCGGCTCGGCAATGAGGTGGAACTCCTTCACGCCGTTGTTCATGCGGAAGGGCAGCGACCAGCCGTTGAGCGTGACCACAGGATTGTAATCGGGCCCGGCCGACGGCATCAGCGGCGGCTGGGTGTCGGCGCTTTCCATGGTCGGAGCTTCGGGAAGCGCCATGGCCGAGGTCTTCGACCATGCGGCGACGCCGGCGAGAGCCACACCGGCTCCCATGAACTGTCTTCTGGAAAACATATCTCGGACTCCGTTGGGTTATTCGTCGTCACCGCCGGCGGCGGCCATGTCCGAGCCACCTCCAGAATCGACTTCGCCACCGCCGTAGATCGCCGCCGTCAGACCGGCATCGGCGAGGTAGAAGGCGCGCTTGGCTTTGAGGGAGAGAAGGATCGCGTTCAGCTTCGCCCGTGTGTCGGCCAAGAGCTCGAACGTCGAGGTGATCATGCCGTTGTAGGTGAGCAGCGCTTCCTTCTCGACGCTCGTGCGCAACGGCACGACGCTCGAGGTGTAGTGGCGGGCGATGTCGTAGCGGGACCGGTAGGCCTTGTAGGCCGATCGCGCTTCCGAGCGAATGTCGACGCTCTTTGCCGCCAGGACGTTCGCCGCTCGCAGGTAGGCAAATTCGGCTTTGCGCAAACGCGCCTGCCCGCTGTCGAAGATCGGGATTTCGAGGCTTGTCTCGATGGTCCCTTGCAGTTTGTTCGACCGCTTTTCGCCCCCGTCCTCGGTCTCGTCGATCTCCTCCTCCAGCTCGGGACCGGCCGTCAGCTCAAGATCCGAAACGTAGCGTGTGGCCTTCGTCAGACCGTAGGATCGCGCGAGGGCATCGAGTTCCAGCCGGGCGACCTGAAGATCGACCCGATTGCGCAGGGCCTCCGCCTCGATCGCGTTCTTGACGCTCGGCCTCGAAGGAAGCTTCGGCAGCGCGTTGGGCACCTCGAAATCCAGGTCTTGGCCCCAGATCCCCATCAGCCGGACAAGTTTTTCCTTGGCCAGTTGCGCGTCGAGCCGAGCCTCAGATGTCTGGCCCGTCAATTCGGCATAGAAGGCCTGCTCTCGGGCCTGCTCGATTTTCGGGAACGCGCCGGTCTTTCCAAGCTCGGCCGCAAGCTCCGCGGCCGCATCCGCGGCAGTTTTCGCACGGTTGAGATTGGCCACAGTTTCCCACGCCGCCACCGCTTCGATCCAAGCGGTCCGCGTTTCGGTCGCCAGAGCCAGGGTCGCATCGACGGCCCGCAAACGGGCCTGCAGCACGCGGACCTCCGCGACGTCGAGGCGCTTCTCGCGGGACAGAAAACGAACGATATTGGACGCGATCAGACCTTCGAGCGTTCGAAGTCCGCCGATGCCCATGTAGCTGACCGACAGTCTCGGGTTCTCCGCAAGGCTTTCCTGCCAGAGATCGGATACGGAAATCCCGATGTCGGCATAGGCTGCCTGAAGGCTCTTGTTGTTGAGCAGAGCCACCTGGACCGCCGAATCCGCGCTCAGGTTTTTCGATGCCATTAGATTGCGAACGCGAACATTGACCGAAGCTGCTTCCGCTCGGTTCTGGACCCAGACAGTCTCCTTGCCGAGCGTCTGGGCTGTTTTCTCGCCGACGACCGCGAAGCCAAGTTTGGTGTCGTAGGTCTCGGAAAGACTCACGCAGCCTGAAACAATAAGCGGACTGACCAGGACGGATGCCAGTTTCAACCAGGAAGTCATCGCGAACCTCCGCCGGATTTCATGTTGCCATGGTCCATCGAATCCATGCCGGGCATCGAAGACATCGATGGTGGCTCGACCGGATTCTCAGCGGAGGGCGCTTCCGTCGACGGGTTTCCAACCGGCGCTATCTCGACGCCCGTATCGCGGAAGGACCGTGGCTGGGTCGCGGTTCTCGCCGTGTATCCGCCGATCACCGATCGATAGGCCGCATTGCGCGAGACGATGGAAGGGTCTTCAGGCGCCTGCGAAAGTGTAGTCTGAGGCAAGCCCCAGGGCTCGTCGGCAGCGCAGCCTGCCAGAAGCAGGCCGGCCAAGCCGACACCGATGATACGAAACATTTGATGACCTGATCGGCGCATGCGATCACCGTCCACGGTCGAACGTGGGACAGTCTTCTCGGATGCTTTGATGCGTAAAAACCGTCAGTGGGCGCGCTGCACGCCCTTACGGTCTTCCGGAGGCTGGAGCGGACGCGAACGTCCAGGCAGCAGCCGACAGGCCACGCATCAGCGCAGCCTGGAACGGATCAGATTCGAGGGGGGCGGTCGTCCGAGGCAGGAAAGTTTCCGGTCAGGGAATTGGACGCGAAGAAAAGTTTCCTGGTGACCGGCATGCGATCCGACGTGCGCGGGCCGTCGTACGGAACGAAGACAAACGGGCAGTCCGTCGAGCACTTTCCGCCCATGGATTTCTTCGAATGCTGATGATCCGAAGATCCGTGATTGTCAGCGACGGGATGATCACGGTTTTCCAGTGCCGAGTAGGCCGATACTGTCACGACCGCTTCGAGAACCGCTGCGCTGTCGATCGTGGTCTCGGCATGAGCGAACTGCGAAAAAATGACGGACATGCACAGTACGGCTGCAGAAAGCAGGCGTCTGAATTTGTCAATCGATATCTTCGATTTGCTCATGCGGCCAGCGCTAGCGAATTCGAGGGGATCCGTCCAGCCGTTAAATTTCAAAATTTCGTCAGGTATCGGCGTCGCGAGACATTCGCTGGTCGCCAAGTTGGAACTTGGTTCAAGTTTTCGATCGACCGACACCGTCACGGAACGGGTGCAGATCAGGATTTCCAAGGTTCGATGGGAACGATAGCCGCTCGGATTTGGTCTACCGCCTGCGAGTACGAAAGATCCGGATCATGCCGTAAAATTCCAGATCGCCTTGCCAGACATGAGTTGCTGCAGCCAAGACATGCAGGCTGACGACGACAATGATCGCGGTCCAAAGTATGGCATGGAAATTGCCAGCGCTTGGCCAGACGTAAACCGCGAGAAGTCCGGTGCCGACTTGCGCCAGGATCAGTCCGTAAAGCGAGGTATGAAGGGAAGCGGCGGCCAATCGTTGCCACCGGGGTCCGGCACTGACCGGACGCCGTAGGACGAGCCCGACTCCAAGTCGGATCAGCATCAACACGCCGATCGAAGCACCTACCCACGTGTGTATTGAAAACTCCAGAAGATCGCTCGGACGAGCATGCAAAAACGGATTGCGCGTCCGATAGTAGGCGTCGGACGTCAACCATTGACCGAACACCAACGCGACGACAATCCAGTGAAGCGCGACCTGAAACGTCGTGTACTTCCGTAACCGTTCCTTGAACAAAAGGCTTTTCAGGAAGTTCGAACCCGGTGCCGTTTTCAACTCCTTCACCACCTTCTCGGCAGGCTTCTAGCGATTGAGGATTTACATCACAACCTCAATTCTGGGCCATAGGCGCTGACGGCGGACACGATGATGATCTGCTTGGTGACACGATCGTAAATGGTCTCGCGGTCCATTGGAGTTGACTCCCGAGCAAGCTGGAAGAAGTCTCTCCCCCTCCTATCGAGCTGCACGGAGACCCGGTCCCCCTTTCTCTCTTCACTATTCCGCCGAACCGCGTTTGCGACTCTTGGGTTGTGCGAGATTGGCTGGGGGCGGATCGTCAGGTGGCTCGTCTTCTGGTAAAGCGTCCTCCTCCCGATCGGTCTCATCGGAAAGAGTTACGGGTGGTACTGACGTCGCCAGACGCAAGGCATAGTCGGCCGCTTCCTCGACAAGGACGGCTGCGGCGAGAATCCGAAGTGTTCCTGGGGAAGTCGACGCAAGCGGGTCGCCAGCAAGGACCTTACGCGCGGTCTCCCGCGCACCTGCCAGGTTGAATGTCTCTTGTGGGCTGAGCTCCTCGTCGCCATTGCAGCGACGAAAGACGTGGTAGAGTTCGTCGCCTTCAGCGGCGACGACGCGTGTACCCGTACCAGCTGCACTGACGATTGGAATTTCCGAAATGATACGGGCCTCTTTCGGCACGCCGATCAAATACTGATCGAGTAGGCGCGTGGGGACGGCTCGGAGATCATCTCGCCTGCGTCCAATTTCGGCATCTGCAACGGTTCGAACACGGCATCGTTTGGCACGGTCTCCGTCTCACTGGTGAGAAGTGCATTCACGTATTCGATCTGAGGTGCGAGTCCCCGAGACAAAGGCTGATGAAGGGCCGTAAGGAAAAGAACCGTCAGGATAAGCGGAAGATGACGAACCATAAACGGCTGGGGCGCGGGTGCCTGGTCGGTGCGGCTGGATCGGCTCATGGGTTTCGTCCCGGTTGATCGAGCTTGAAACGCAATCCGGCCGCCGAAAGTTCAATTGGGGTGCTTGAGTCGTTGCCAAACAACGTCGGTGGATGCGCCTATCCGCGAGCCGCCTGTCTTGCGGAACGCGAAACAATCGGTGACGCCGGAGCCGGGGACACGATCCAGGGTGCTACGACGGCGCGGTTTCTCCCATCCCGCTTTGCTTGATATAACGCCTTGTCGGCGGCTTTGATCAATTGGTCCGGTGTTAGGAAGGCAATGGTCCGGCGATCGGCGTAGGCGATGCCGATGGAGACCGTAAGCAGGGCGCCAGTTTCGCTCGCCGGGTGAGGAATGGCGAGCTCATCGATGCTCGCACGCAAGCGTTCGCCAGCGATTTCCAAGCCGAGCGAATGGGTCGTCGGCATGACGACGGCAAACTCTTCTCCGCCGTAGCGGGCAACGACATCGCCTTCACGGGTGGCGCCGGCAAGCGCCCGTGAAACGCGTCGCAGCGCATCGTCGCCTGCGACATGACCAAGCTGGTCGTTGAACGGCTTGAAATAGTCCACGTCGATCATTGCCAGGGCCACAGTCGGGACAGAGGGATTGGATTTCGCCTCGGCGATCGTCGTCCGCAAAGCTTCGTCAAAGCCTCGCCGATTGACAAGTCCGGTCAGTGGATCCAGGGCCGATAGCCGTTCGAGCAGAGAATTCTGCGTCGCGAGCTGCCGCAACCGCCTCTTGTCTCGCTGTGCCGAGAGAAACTGCCGGTTCCGGTAACGCGTCATGCGCCAGTTGGCATGGAGCGCAGGGAGCGCGAGGCCCAGCGAGACCATGGTCAGAAGGAACACCGCGAGAGGCGTGTAGTTTGGCGACTGGTGGACAATGATCGCCTGGATCGCAATCAAGGCCAGCGTGGTACAGGCTGCCATCGCGGTCGGCATCCCCGAAAGGAGGATGACGAACATGATCGTGATGTTGTTGGACGAGAGATACATGACCGCCAAAGGCGCGGCTGATGCTGCCGAAAGGACGCTGGCCAATGTCCCAAACGACAGCGCAACGCTGATGGCGGCGATATTGAAGTCGAGAGCCGAACGATCTGGCTGGCGCAGGAACAGGATCGCGCCCAGCGCGATCGGCGCACCGACGCCCAGGCGCAGGACCGCGCTCAGGCAGAGAACGTCCGGCAGGACAAACCAGTCGACGGCGAGCAGTCCGATCAGGATCACCGTGCCAGCGGTAATGGCCGCTGGAAGGATGCGCTGCAAACGATCGAGAACGAACTCACGATATTCGTCGCTCAGTACGGCCGGGACTGCCGCGGCTCGAAAGAGTTTGCCGGCTTTCGCTATGGCAACGTGGTAGTTCATCGTGGGCCTTCATCGCGCACAAAAAGCTCGAATGCGTTGTTCCGCATGCCGACACTAAAGTCGATCATAATCAGTAAGTTGGGATGACGATTTGGTTGCGTGTTTAACGAAAGCCCACGACTTAAACTAAGACCCGCGCTTCCTGTTCCAGACAGTTAGCCAACCAAAAATAGTGGTTCGCATGTCACGGTCATTGTGTTGCTGTCACGCCGACCACTGCGAGCGCCTTGCCATCTGTGGCAATGTCGATTCTGTTCGTCGCGTCCATACCGGGAGAGGGAAATTTCGATGAACAAGAGCGAGCTCGTTGCGGCCGTGGCCGAAAAGTCCGCGCTGAACAACAAACAAGCCGACGCCAACGTTACAATGCCTGTGCATATTCCGGAAACACGACAGAAGTGTCACCAGACGAACATGATTAAAATTCGGGTTGAAATCGGCATGACCGTGAAGAGTTAACCCTTTGAATTTTGAATGTCTTAATATGCCGTCTTTAGGGTGGACCAAAATTCGAAAATCCTTGGGGTCCGGAATGTCGGAAGTATCCAAGTCCCCTCGTGAGCGCAGCACACACCTCGCCCAGGATCGGGAGACGATGGAAAAGGTCTGGATCGACCAGATCGACCTTTCCTTGCGGCTAGCTCCCTTCACAGTCCTGACCGGCCTGTCCGTCTCGACTATTGTCTGTTCCTATTTCTGGCAGGCGTCGACGATGTTCTACGTCGTCGGGCTGCAGAGTATAAACGTCATCCTGGCAGTTGTCGCGTCCCATGCCTGCGCCTCATGGCGGCGAGGACGTCTTAGTGCCGACGCAGTCACGGTCAGGGCCATACGCAAGCGAATGGTGGTGGTGGCAGCGGTGGCGGGCGTCTCGCTTGCGTCGATACCGGTGACGCTGTTCGGCAGCGCCGACGCGGACGGTCGCCTTCTCGTCGCGGCCACCTGTGCGGGCTTGATTGCGACAGGTATCTGCATTGGTTTCGTCCCGGCCGCCGGCATCGCCTATTCCGGGGCTATTATCGTAGGATCGTTCGTGGCGCTCGCCATGACCGGACAAGCCTTCTATTTCGTCATCGCGATCCTCCTTGCGGTCTATTCGTGCTTCATTTTCGCGACAATCCTCCAGATCACGAAGCTGGTCAGCCTCAGGGCCGTCGTACAGGTCCATCTTGACCGCCAACGCGAAGTGAGCAGCCTTCTCCTCAACGACTTCGAACAGAACTCCAGCGATTGGCTTTGGGAAATCGACGCCGAGGGGCAGATCCAGTCGCCGTCCTCTCGGTTTGCAGAAGTCTCGCGGATCGATCGGGCGATTCTCTCGACTTGGCGCTTTCACAAACTCTTGACAGCGCCAAAAGGTCAGTCGGACAAGCCCTCACAGGAGATTATCTCGGCGATCCGTGATCAACGGTCGTTCCGGCGTGTCAGCGTTCTGGTCGAGGTTCGGTCGGAACCTCGCTGGTGGTCGATCTCGGGAAAACCGATCTATGACCGCGAGCAGCACTTCATCGGTTTCCGTGGTATCGGTTCGGACGTGACGCTTCAGAACGATTATATCGCAAAACTCGATCATCTAGCCAATCACGACGTTCTGACTGGGCTGCCCAACCGTCGTCGTTTCGAGGAAATAGTCGCCGAAGCACAGGGGGTGTTCTCGAATACCCCTCAGTTCGTGCCGGGCTATGCCGTCCTCTGCCTCGACTTGGACCGCTTCAAGCAGGTCAACGACACATTCGGCCACGCGGTGGGCGACGACCTTCTGCGAAAGATCGGCGAGCGCCTCCGAGGCCTAGCCGGACCGAATCTTGTCATTTCCCGGTTCGCCGGAGATGAGTTCGCGATCCTTCACATGAGCTCGGACGCCGCTGCCAACTTGGCTCTCGCTGAACGGATTATCGGCAGCCTTCGGGAGCCTTTCGTCTTCAACGAACTCTACCTCGATGTCGGCGTCAGCGTCGGCATCGTGATCGCCCACGACGAGAAGAGCTCTCACGAGATCATGAGAAAGGCGGACGTCGCACTTTATAAGATGAAGGACGAGGGCGGCGGCGGTTTGCGCTTTTACGAACCGACGATGGACAAGCACAAGGAGGAGCGGGCCTCGCTCATGGGCGAATTGCGGGGCGCCCTTGATCGTAGCGAGTTCACGCTGAACTACCAGCCTCTGATTTCTTCGGCAGGAAGCGAGCTCTGCGGCTTCGAGGCGCTGATGCGCTGGACACATCCCGTTCACGGCCAGGTTCCACCCTCCAAGTTCATCGCGCTGGCGGAGGAGACGGGCACGATCCTCACTCTCGGCGAATGGGGATTGCGGACCGCGTGTCAGTTCGCGGCGAGTTGGAAGGACCGCAGCCTGTCGATCGCGGTTAACGTCTCGACCGTCCAGATCCGGCACTCGGACCTGATCGAGGTCGTGAAGCGCGCGCTCTCGGACTATGGCCTTGAAGCATCGAGGCTCGAACTGGAAATCACCGAAACGGCCTTCCTCGAGACAACGAACGAGGCAAAGGACGTTTTGGAGAGCCTCCGCAAGCTCGGCGTGCGGCTGGCTCTCGACGACTTCGGAACGGGCTATTCGAGCTTGAGCTACCTGCGCAAGCTTCCGGTCGACAAGATCAAGATCGACCGGAGCTTCATTATGGACATGCCTGGGGTCGCAAGCGACGTCAGCATCGTCAAGACGATCGTCGAACTCGGAAAGACGCTCGGGATGACCACGATCGCCGAAGGCGTCGAGACACTTGAGCAGCGCGATTGCCTACGGCAGATCGGATGCCCAGAGATGCAGGGCTACCTTTTCGGTAGACCCGCACCCGAAAAGGAGACTCTGCAGATGATCGCCAGAAAGTCGAAGCGGTTCGAACCCCGCGTCGTTGCCTGACGTCCGCGAAAGCGCGGCCGGTCATCCGGCCCTGCGATTATCCTCCCCGTCGGACACCGCCTCGCTCGCTCGACGGTTGGAGGGCCAGAACGGCATGAACCCGCGAACGATGTCCACCGGAATGTCGAGCGGCTTGAAGCTCTTCCTGTCGACAAACATCAGGGACTGCTCGCCGCGTCCCAAAACCCCATGGCGCTCGCTGACGATCTCGTGCCCGAGCGTGACGAACTTGCGATTGTGGCTGGCGATCCGCAGGCGAACCTTCGCCGGTTCGAACTCGGATATCTCATGCCGGAAGTCGTGCTCGAAGGACTTCGTCAGGACGTAGTAGCGGGTCGTCTCGAGATCGAATTTTGGCATGCAGGCGTTGAAGAACAGTTCGCGGGCCTTGCCCACCCAGCGGACGTAATTGGCGAAATAGACGTTTCCGACCGAGTTGGTGTCGTCGTAGGTCGGGGTCACCTGCATCACGAACCATTGCCCGTCGAAGCTGTGTGCGGGCGTGAGATTGCCACTGTGCGCCGTGAGAGGCGTGGAATGCGTCGCGGTCGCGGGCAACGGCTCTGATGCTGGGGCATCGTTCGCCGCTTTCCGATCCGTGGCATCGATCCGGGGGGCGTCTGTCCGCCTCCTGGAACTCGCCGAGCGTTCGAAAAAGGTCGCCCGCAGCGGCCGGGCCACGCCGAAAAGGGCGATGGCCGTCGACAGGGGAACAAGGGCAGCGATCCCTTCGCGATGGCCAATGAAGAAGACGATCGCCCCGATCAAGCCGAGAGCGTAGCAGGTAAACGGGTCGAACCGGACGGGGCCGCGCGCGACCTCGATGACCATGCAGACCGTCGCCCCCACCAGAAGGGTCGCATAGGGCATCATGTAGGTTGTCTGGGAAAGGCCGAAGGTGCTCATTGCGAACGCCGTGGCGACGGCCACTGCAAGGACCCAGATCGGCGACGACGCCGCGGACGGCGGAACGAAGGCAAATGCGGGGTGGAGGCTCTTCGACAGGAGCAAGGTCAGGTACCAGCGGGTGGAGCTGTAGAAGCTGTCGATCGTCGAGAGAGCGGCGAATGCCGCCCACATCACGTATGCAACCATTCCGGGCCCGAATCCGCTCGCAGCGAACCGCGCGGCAACAGAACTCTGGGCTCCGATGGCGCCGTCCGTGCCGACGAGGAGGTTCATCCCGGCGGAGCGTGACAAAACGGCGTTGCCGACGAGGAGCACGAGGAAGATCAGTGCCCCGCCGACATAGGCGACCGCGGACGACGCTCCGCTCCGGCGGATCTCGATCGCGCGCTGCCACTGCTGAAGGTCGCCCCAGGGTCCGAGCGCGAATCCCACAAAGGTCGGCAAGAGGAAGGTCCAGACGGACAGCGTCGACGGCGCGTCGATCTTTGCTTGAGCGATCGGGGCGGTTGGCATGTAGACCCACGCGATCGCGATCGCGGCGACTCCGACCGCCAGGTAGCCAACGTGCAGAAAGCGAAGCTTTCGCAGGGAGAGCGAATTTCCGGTGGCGCAGGCCACAGTCAGGACGAGCGCCGTAAGAGCGAGGCCAATTGCCGAGTCGGCGCCGGAGAACAACAAAGGCCACAGATAGGCGCTCAGCGAGAACAGGGTGATCGCGACAGCGCCAATCTGACAGAGGAGGAAGAGCGTCACGAAACGTGGCCCTAGTTTCTCAAACATCGTCTCGGGGTCGCGTCGATCCGAATTCAAGGCGCAACCGAACAGGGCAAGTCCGCAGGCGTTCGTCAGTGCGAACACCCAGAAGCCGATCCAACCCTGAATCCATACGACGTGCATCGAGTAGAAGAAGCCGAGCCCCCACATCCACGACATCGAGATGGTCGGAGACCAGCTCAGCGATCTAAGCACCTGAAATCGCGTCATTTCGGTCATTCCGAATTCGCGTTGCTGATTTTTTAAGAGATTAGCTAAAAGTTTGGCGACCGCGAAAGAATTATCGGCTGGGTCGTCAATTACCAGTGGAAACCTCTTACCGGCGCTATCGTTGGACACGAAAACCGCGTCGCTGGGCGACTTTTAAGGACAGAGGTGTTGAATCGCATATTTGAATTTCAGGTTAGTCAGAAGTTGGCATTTAATCTTTCGACCAGCTCGTGTCGTTACAACAACTACGATGGCCAGCATGTTGGTTCGTTTGGTCGCCGTATCAACTAAAGTGCCTAAGGGCCTGATCGAAAAGTCCCACGGGTCGGCTTGGCGGTGCTTTTCGGCCACCACTTCGTTGCCGAGCCTCGCCGATGCCGCCGGCATCGACTGCGTTCGGCGCCTCGCGGATGTCACAAAATCCCTCGCCAATCCTCCGCCGAGAACTTTCCGTTCAGGCTCTAAGAGAGATTAGCTGTGAGGCCGCCGAGCCCAATATGCGAATGGCCGCTCTTCAGCAATCCCGGTATTCCATAATGGGCCTTATGCTGACGATGGTGGAGCCTTTTGGACCGGTCAGCGAGCTTAGGAGAAACGCTTGTGGTCGCTGTTCGGTACGGCGGTGACCATATAGTTAGAACAAATGACGGACCAATAATTTCGAACATCACCTGATTTCAATTCGATACTCAAAATGCTTGGCCTCCGCGAAGCTGCGGCGCCATTCCAGCGGTTTGTCAGCGAAGTCGAACGCGGTTCGCTCAATGATGACGATCGCATCTCCCTCGGCGATCCCCAGCATTTCGCCGACGGTAGCGTCGGCGGTCGAGATCTTAAGTCCCTCGACGGCCCGCGCCACGATCTGACCGCAGCGGGTTTCGTAAAGCCTGTAAAGCAAAGGGCCGTATTCATCCGGATCAATTTCGAGAAGCGGTGCGAACCGATCGTGACGAAGCCATATCTGTTCGGCGAGCAGCAGCTCGTCGTCGGAATAGCGCCGACGGTCGAGGACGATCGCATCAGCGCCTCGCTTCAGTCCGAGCGGGTCGCAGACGTGAGCCGGCGCTGGTTCGATCGATGCCGAGAGAACCCGGCTCTTTTGGAACGCGATCGTTCCATGCAGCGAGCGGAAGCGCAAAAAGCGTGACATAGACCCGGAAAAGTCTGATCGGCGGATGTAGGTCCCGCTTCCGTGCCGGCGTTCGAGGATGCCTTCCCGCACGAGGGCCTCGACCGCCCTGCGCATGGTTCCGAGCGCGACGTCGTATTCCTTGGCGAGCTTCAGTTCCGAAGGCAGCGGCTTGGAGAAATCCCATCCCCCTTCTGCAATTCTGGTCGCAAGATCGTCACGCAACGCCTGATAGCGCGGAAGTCTTTCATCGATCTCCGAATGCGCCGGCTGGGCCAAGGTTTGGTGTCGCATTCTTTTTCCTGCCTCCATGCTGTTTTCCTGCCGACCGCTTGCCGTTTTGTTCGAGCGCAGGGCTGTCATCGAAATGGTCCGCTGCAAAGTCTTATAGTTGACTATTTGACATGACCCAGATCATGACGGTACGCTCGTTGACGATCAAGTCGATCCAGGGAGGACTATCATGAAGATCACAAATTTCGTGCTCGCAGTCTTGGCGGCGTCTGCGGCAGCGTTGACCCCAATTCAGGTATCCGCGCAGGACTATCCGAACCGGGCCATGGAATGGATCGTCCCAGCACCGGCGGGCGGCGGCACCGATACCGCGGCAAGGCAACTTGCGAAGATCGTGGAGGCAGATCTCGGCGAGCCGATCGCCATTATCAACGTCGCAGGCGGCGGCGGCGCCGTCGGTGTGAGCCAGTTCGTCCAGTCGAAGCCCGATGGCTACACCCTCGCCGCAGTCTGGAACGGCCCAATCACCACGGTCCCGAACGTTCAGAATGTTCCCTACTCCCCCGACGACTACGTTCCGATCGTCAGCACCTCCGAAACCGCCTACACGCTCTGCGTCAAGCCGGACTTTCCGGCCAAGACCGGCAAGGAGCTTCTGCGGGTCCTTAAGGACCATCCCGAGAAATACACCTACGGCAACGACGGGATCGGCAACACCATGCAATTGGCGGCCGAGCGCATGTTCAAGGCTTTTGGCGCGAAAGCGACTGCCATTCCGTTCGGCGGGGCGGGCGAAACGCTGCAGAACTTCCTCGGCGGGCATGTCGACATTTATGGCGGGTCGATCTCCCCCGTCATTCCCTATGTGAAGAACGGCCAAGCCAAGTGCCTGATTGTGACGTCCAAGGATCCGATCGGTGCTTTGCCGGACGCTGCAAGCATGTCCGAACTGGGACATCCCGAACTCGCTGCCGCCCTCTGGCGGGCGATCCTCGGGCTCAAGGGGATGGATCCCGAGCGGGTCAAGATCATCGCCGACGCGGTATCCAAAGCGATGACGGATAAAGCCTATATTGCCTTCCTCGACACCAAGGGCGAGCAGCCCGCAGTCATGACCGGCGACGAACTGAAGGCCCGTTTGTCCGACGAGTACAAGTCCTTCGGTGAGGCGGCGCAAGCGCTGGGCCTGAAGAACTGATCCCGCGCGTCATCACGCTTTTAGACCATAGAGCGCGCGGGCGCCGGTTACGAAGTCGGCGCCCGTAGCCGACAGGTTCGAGGCCCATTCGACGGTACGAGCGTAGTCGTGGTTGCCTTCGTGCCGGGTCCAGGGCCAGTCGCTGCCCCAGACGAAATGATCCGCGTCGATCACGTCGAGCAGACGTTTCGCATGGCCGATCTGATCCTTCTGAGCATCACTGCGATAGGGACCCGACAATTTCACCCAGACCTTGTCTCGGTTGCAGCCGATCGCCTGCGTCCAGGACGTGTCGGGTGAGCCGTCCGGCAGTCCGAAATGATCGATCACGATCCGGTCGACCTTTTCGATCAAGGAAGGCAGGAAACCAACGAGGCGCGAAGCCTCTAGCTGAACTTCGAGGTGAAGACCCGCATCGGCGATTCTGCCGAGCAAGGCCTTAACCCCTTCGTCTGCCGGATCGGGGAGCGTTGCACCCTTAACGAGATTCCATCGGATCGCACGAACGCCGCCACTGTAAAGCGTCTTCAGTTCGTTCAGACCAGCATCGATCCGAACGACGGCGACACCGCGAAACGATCGACGGTTCGTTTTCGACAGTGCAGCGAGGAGATCGCGATTGTCAGATCCGAGGAAACTTGGCTGGACGATGACGCCACCCTTGAGACCGTGCTCCTCAAGATGATTGATCCAGCGTGCAAACGGTGCATTCGCCTTCGGGGCATACCTTGGCTCCCCAACGACGCGTAAAGTCTCGAAGACGTGGGCATGGCAATCGAACACGAGGCACTCCGGCAAATCATAGTCATTTAGAAGACTATTTGACTTGATCGCACGTGTCCACATAGGATGATCGCCGGGAGGACGTCTAATGACAGCAAAATCGAGTTCGGGGCATATTCAGGATGCCGTGCTGGGTCTGTTGACCTCAGCCGTCGGTGCCGTCGCCGTCATCCTGTCGACCGGCTATCGCGGCGCGTCCGGCGCCTATCCCGGCGCACTGGGCGGGTTTCTCGTTCTCATGGGCATCTTTCTGGTCGTTCGAGCCGCGATCCGATCCGGAAAGATCGAGGCGGTTCGACCTCTCGCCACGTCGCCTTCACATCTGTTTGCCGCCTTGATCGGCGGTGCGGTCTATCTCTTTCTCGTTCCGATCATCGGCTTCTACACGTCGAGTGCGATGGTCGTGCTTCTACTGCCGGTGGTCCTCGGCATAAGGCGTCCGGTGTTGCTGATCGTCTCGACGGCGATCTTCATGATCGTCGTCTACGCGACCTTCTCGATCTTGCTGCAAAAGCCGCTTCCGCCCGAACTTTGGCAGTTCTGACAGGAAGGAACCGCGATCATGGACGCATTTTTCGGTGCAGTCGTTTCGCTCACCGCCTTCTCACCGATCCTGGCCATGGTGGGCTCCAGCATCCTCGGCGTGCTCATCGGCGCCCTGCCCGGCCTCAACCCGGTGATGGCCATCGCGCTGCTTTTGCCGCTGACCTACGGCATGGATCCGCTTGTCGCCCTCGGTATGGTCGCCGGCATCTACAACGGCTCGATGTATGGCGGCTCGATCCCCGCCATCCTTTTACGCATTCCCGGAACGCCCGCCGCCATCGCGACCACCTTCGACGGCTTTCCCATGGCGGAACGCGGCGAGGCATCCAAGGCCTTGAAAATCGCGTGCTGGTCGTCGGCGATCGGCGGCATGGTGAGTTCAATTTCGCTTTTGACCCTCGGTCCGCTGCTTGCCCAGGTCACCCTGGCGTTCGGACCAAGCGAATATTTCTGGGTGGCGATGTTCGGCATGGCGTCGGTCGGCGTGATGGTCGGCGAGGACATGGTCAAGGGCCTGATCGCGGCCGCCCTCGGTCTGCTGATCGGCACGATCGGCATCGACCCGCTCAGCGGGCAGGCTCGCTTCACCTTCGGCGAGACGTGGCTGCTGGGCGGCTTCGACCTGATCGTCGTACTGGTCGGGCTCTACGCACTGCCGCCGGTCATCGAGCTTGCCGAAAAGGCTGATCTGAAGGGGATGAGCCGCGAGCAGCTGAGCCTCAAGCCGATCAAGCTCGGCTGGCAGATCTTCCGTGATCACGGGCGAACCTGGGTCCGGTCTTGCCTCATCGGGATCGCGGTCGGCATTCTGCCCGGTGCCGGCGGTAACGTCGCGTCCTTCATCAGCTACAACGCGGCGAAATCGGCCAGCAAGGATCCCGACAGTTTCGGCAAGGGCAATCCCGACGGCGTCGCGGCGGCCGAATGCGGCAACAACTCCGACAATGCCGCCGCCATGATTCCGGCACTCACGCTTGGAATTCCCGGCAACGTCATCGCGGCGCTGGTCCTCGGGGCGCTGTTGATTCAGGGCATTCAGCCAGGGCCCCAGCTTTATCACGAGAACGCCGGGCTGGTCTTCGGCTTCGGGATCGAGATGTTCGTCACCTCGCTGCTGCTCTTCCTCGTGGGCGGCATGGCTGCGACCCGCGTATTCGCGCAGGTCCAGCGGCTGCCCGGTGTCGTGATGGTGCCGATGATCCTCGTGCTGATGGCCGTCGGCGTCTTCGTCATCAACGGCCGGATCATTGATCTTTGGATCATGTTTGCCTTCGGCATCGCGGGCTATCTCCTCGAGAAGACCAATGTCCCGCTCGCTCCGATCGTTCTGGGGCTCATTCTCGGGCCGCTGGCCGAGCAGAATGTCCGCCGGGCTCTGTTGATTTCCCGAAGCGACTGGACGGCGTTGTTTACCCATCCGATCTCGGCCGTGATCGCGTTGGCCACGGCAGCAATCATCGTCGGTGCGATCGTCAAGTCGAAGAGAAGACCTTTGCCGGTCGTTGCCGAAGCTGTTCTCGAGTCAGAGGGCTGAACGATCCTGTCACGCCAGTTCGGAATTCTTCGGTAGGGTTCGGATGCGAACTCGAACCTGGAGACGATGATGACGATGACCGCCCCGAAGATGGCGCTTCTGGAACTGATTCGACACGCATTTCTTACCGCGATGCATAAACCCGTAAATTTGCCGCAAACTTGCCGTTGACAGGCCACCGAACCTCGTGAAACATACCGGTTCATACAAGTATTTTGTACAGGTCTAGACAGTGGCACGAAGTCTCGCTCCCTTTGCAATCTCCTCCGGCAAGCCGGAAAAGATCGCGCAGATTCTTGAAGAAGAGATTCGCTCCGGCCGACTCGCCCATGGCGACCAGCTGCCAAGTGAGAACGAACTGGTGCGCCGCTTCTCCGTCAGCCGTTCCACTGTCCGCAAGGGCCTGAGTAAACTGTCGCGGCGCGGCCTCATAATGACCAGCGTCGGTATCGGCTCCTTCGTCACCTTCGACGGCAACGTCGTCGCCGACGAGGCCGGATGGACCAAGGCGCTGGAAAAAGCTGGCGCCAATGCCTTGACCCGAACGCTGCGGCTGGAGACCGTTACGGACCCAGCACTCGCCGAAAAACTTGGCCTTCAAAGCGCCGAATTCATCGCGCTCGACCGGGCCAGAACTAATGCCAATGACGGCCATGCCATTTCGATTGAACATTCGCGTATCCCGATGATGCCGGAGATCGAGAACCTGCCGGTCAAAGGTCTACGTGACGGCTCACTGCACGCTACGCTGCGCGAGGCTGGGCTTTACCCTGACCATGGCGAGGAATGGATCGACGTGGTCGCTCTCGGCGCAGAGGACGCCGAAATCCTGCGTTGTCAACCGGGCACCATGTTCTTGCGCATCCGCCGCGTCATCCGCACCCGAGAAGGCCGGGTGATGGAACACATCACCAGCCTTCTCAATCCTTCCCATTTCGCATTGCATCGAGAGTTCTAAATCATGTCCGGCGTCATCGATCCACAGTTGGACCGTGCCTTAGGCGCGCTCGTCGGCGGCGCGCTGGGCGACGCGCTCGGCATGCCGACGCAGCTTTGGTCCCCGACCGAGATCCGGCATGCCTATGGCCATGTCGCCGACTTCGTTGCGCCGAGCAGGTATCATCCCGTGTCGAAGGGCCTGCCCGCCGGCATGATCACCGACGATACCGAGCAGACGCTGCTTCTCGCCGAACAGCTTCTAGAAAGCCCCGAACGCTTTGACCATCGCGCCTGGGTCGATCGGCTCCTCACTTGGGAGGCCGACGTCAAGGCACGCGGAAGCTACGACCTTCTTGGTCCTTCCACCAAGCGGGCGATCGACCTAATTCGCGCTGGAACGCCTCCCGAACAGGCTGGCCGGGAAGGCACGACCAACGGCGCGGCGATGCGCATCGCTCCGGTCGGCATCATGACGCCTGTTGATCCCCTGAAGCAGCTGGTCGCCAAGGTCGAGGAAACCTGCGCCGCCACCCATGCGACGAGCGTTGCCATCGCCTCAGCCTCAGCCGTCGCTGCAGCGATCAGCGCCGCGATCGACGGCGCCGGCTGGAACGAGGCGGCCGAGCGTGGCATTGAGGCGGCCCGCGCCGCCCGTCATGTCGGCACTTGGTCTGCCGCTCCCAACATCGCCTCCCGCATCGTCTGGGCCCGCGAACTCGCCGCAAACTTCAACGAGCAGGACGCCATCGCGGCGGTCGTAGACCTCGTCGGCACCTCCGTCGCCTCACAGGAATCGGTTCCTGCCGCTTTTGCCGTGGTTGCGATTGCCAACGGGGACCCTTGGCATGCCGCAGTCATCGCCGCCAATCTCGGGGGCGACACAGACACGATCGGCGCCATTGCCGGTGCGATGGCGGGGGCGGCGAGCGGCCATTCACGCCTTCCGATGGCCAAGATTGCCGAGCTGAAAGGCTTCGACCTTGGCCATGCCGCAACATTGGCGGCTGGCTTGCTTGCGCGGCGCAGGGCCGCCTCGCCGGCCAGCGAAGCGGCCTGATCATGGCGCGGCTCGTCCATATCGGCGGCGCAGTGATGGACTATGTCTATCACGTTCCAGGCCTGCCCGAACGGGCTGCCGAGCTGATGGCGACGAGCTTTGCGCGGGTTCCAGGCGGCGCAGTCAACATGATGGTCGCGGCCCGTCGCACCGGCCTTTGCACCGCCTGCGGCGGCGCGCTCGGCACGGGCCCCGACGGCGACGCCCTGCGAGGGTTTCTCGCGGACGAAGACATCGCGGTCCTGCTGAAGCAACGGACAGACATCGACTGCGGCAACTGCGTCGTCCTGATCACCCCGGACGCCGAGCGCTCCTTCATCTCTTTTCCGGGCGCCGAGGCTCATATCGACACCTTTGACGCCTTGCACGGGCACCTCGTGCCGGGCGACTGGCTCGCCGTCAGCGGCTACGTCCTGTCCTATTCCGGCAGCTGCGAGGCCGTCCTCGCCCTCGTCGAGGATCTCGACGCCCGCGTTTTGGTGACCTTCGATCCGACGCCCGTCATCGCCGACGTGCCGGTCGATGCGCTCGACCGGATCCTTGCCCGCGTCAACTGGATGAGCGCCAACATGCGCGAGCTGGCGACGATCACGGGCGGACCAGTCACACTCGAGACCCCCGCGACACTGATGGAGACTCGCATGCCGCTGTGCCGCGGCATCGTTCTTCGCGATGGTGAGAATGGGGCGCATCTCGTCGAACGCGGTTTTGAGCCGGCTACGGTGCCAGGCTTCCGGGTCACGGCCATCGACACCAACGGCGCCGGAGACAACCATCTCGGGGCCTTCGTCGGAGCACTTGCCCGCGACCTGACACCGCTTGATGCGGTCCGCTACGCCAATGCCGCCTCGGCAATTTCGGTGACGCGGCAGGGTGGGGCCTGCGGGCCCTCTCATGACGAAATCATCAGCTTCCTGTCCCTGGCGGACCAAGACCGGCGAAGAACCGGCACGACGAAATTGGGTCATCGAACCGGCCACGAACGGCCAAAAGGAAACATGCGATGAAAAAGACCACGGCAATTCTTGCGGGCTTCGGGCTCCTTCTGTCCGCGACCACGGCAATGGCCAAGGACCTCCACGTCCTCAACTGGAAAGGCTATGGCGCCGACGAGTCGTTCGCCACCAAGGCGTTCGAGAAGATGACGGGCGACAAGGTCGTCAACGACTTCTTTAACTCCGAACAGGAGATGCTGACTAAACTGAGGACCAATCCCGGCCTCTATGACGTTGTGATGATCAACGCCGCCTTCATGCAGCAGGCCCTCGACGAGAAGCTGGTCCAGCCGATCGACACGACGACGATCGAAAACTACGGCGACATCGACGACGCCAAGGCCACCTCGAAGATGCTGAATGTCGACGGCAAGACCTATGGCGTGCCCTGGACCTGGGGCCTGACCACCATTGCGATCAACGACAAGTCCTTCGACAAGGCCCCCACCTCCATCAAGGAGATATGGAAGGCTGATCACAAGGGCCGTGTGACCATCCGCGACGACGCCGTCGAGGCAATCCAGCTGGGGGCGCTTGCCACCGGCCAGAACATCAACGACGTCAAGAAAATGGATGCGGTCAAGACGTCTCTGACCGAACTCCTGCCAAACATCCGCACGTTCTGGTCCTCGGAGAACGACTGGAACCAGATGGTCGCCTCCAACCAGATCGATCTCGGTACCTACTGGTCAGGCTCGGCAGGCCGCGCGAAAACCAAATTCAAGCTGCCGGTCTCGCTCGCAGTGCCGGAAGAGGGCGCCGTGGGCTGGCTCGACACTTTTGCCATTCCGCAAGGCTCGAAGAATGTCGAGGGCGCCGAGAAGTTCATCAACTACATGCTCTCACCGGAGTTCTACACCGAGTGGGACGAGACCGTGGGCGCCCCGGTTTCGGCCAGCAAGCGTGCCGTCGCGGCGCTTCCCGAGGACAGCTTCAACCGCAAGGTCATGGGCGCCCCGGAAGTCGCGGAGCGAGTGCAGTTTCAGGAGCCGATCACCGACAAGCAGCGCGAGGAATATCTCAAGCTCTGGCAAAGCCTGAAAGTCGGCGCGAACTAAGGCCTCCTCGCCCCGGCCGCGTGCGAACCCGATGGCGGCCGGGGCGATCCAACGCTCAAAACGGACTTTCCAAAACGACACCCGCGAGGGACGAGAACTATGGCCGCGACCGGCATGACGCGAGATAACGGGCTGAAGAAGGCGCTTCCGCTGCTTCTGCCCGCTTATGCCTGGCTGACGCTGGCAATCTTTCTGCCACTGTCGGCAATGGTCTATTTTTCGCTTTTGAAAACGATGTCGCCGACGGAGCAATTCTCGTCGCTGACCCTCGCCAATTACGCGGTCTTCTTCTCCGATCCGCTCTACGCAACGCTCCTGTTGCGCTCGCTGAAGCTCGGGCTGCTGGTAACGCTGATCTGCGTTCTAATCGGCTTTCCGGCAGCCTACGTGCTGGCGAAAATATTCAAGGGCCGGGCGCGCGAGGCGATCTTTCTTCTGGTGATCCTGCCGTTCTGGAGCAATTCGCTGGTGCGCGTCTTTTCATGGTCGATGGTCCTGCGCGAGGGCGGCATCCTCGATACGGCGCTGAATGCGATCCTACCCTTCCAGGTCACATTTGACCTGATGTATTCCTTCACGGCGGTCGTCATCGGGCTCGTCCACTCGTATCTGCCCTACATGGTGCTGACCTGCTATCTCAGCCTGCAGGCGATCGACATAGCGCTGATCGAGGCATCCCGCTCGCTCGGAGCCTCGCGCTTCACCACCCTTCGCCGGGTGGTCGCGCCACTCGCCCTTCCGGGCGTCCTCGCCGGTTCGGCACTCATCTTCATTCCTGTCGTGGGCTCCTTCATGGAACCCCGCATCCTCGGCGGCCGCACTGGCACGCTCTACGGCACGGTGATTGAGGACCAGTTCACCGCCGTATACAATTGGCCGCTGGGCGCGGCCCTCTCCTTCATCCTACTTGCCGTCGTGCTGGTCATCCTCCTTGTTGCGGCCCCGGTCCTGAGGAAAGCCGCATGATCCGCGCTCCCGCATTCCTGTCCGGACTTGGCCGCTTCTATATCTGCCTCGTCATTGCCTTTCTCTACCTGCCGCTGATCATCATGACGGCCATGTCCTTCAACGTTTCGCCGTTCTACCAGTTGCCCTTCGAATGGACAACGGACTGGTACGTGGCGCTGGCGCAGAACGACGGACTCATCGACGCGACAATCAACTCCCTCGAAATCGCCGTCCTGACAACAATCATAGCGACAATCCTCGGCACCGCCGCCTCGCTCGCCCTGTTTCGCTATGATTTCCGTGGCAAGCGCGTGTTGCAGGCGCTCCTGTTTCCGCCAATCGCGATCCCCTGGCTGATCTCGGGAACGGCGATGCTGATTTTCTTCTTCGGCACCGGCATCGGCCGTGGACTGCATGCGATCCTCCTCGGCCATGTGGCTCTCGCCCTGCCCTATGTCATCATCGTCGTCTCGGCGAGGCTCGCGACCTTCTCCATGGATCTGGAGGATGCCGCAGCCTCGCTCGGAGCAAGCGGCTGGCAGACGACGCGCAAGGTGACGCTTCCCTGCATCGCGCCGGGCATCGTGGCCGGTGGCCTCTTCGCCTTTGCTGTCTCCTTCGACCAGTTTGTCGTTTCCTACTTCTTGGCGACACCCGGCCAGACGACGCTCCCGGTCGAGATCTATGCCGCCATCCGCAAGGGCTTTACCCCCGAAATCAATGCCGTCTCGACGATCATCATCGTGTTCTCCATGAGCCTCATGCTCGTCGTGTCCAGATTTTTCCGCTTTGGAGGCGATCAGTAATGGCGCGTGTCGAAGTTCAAAACGTCAGCCTCTCCTTTGGCGCTCACAAGGCCGTGGACAATGTCTCGATCGCCTTCGAGGACGGGGGCTTCTACGCCCTGCTCGGCCCTTCCGGTTCCGGTAAGACAACCCTTCTCAGGATGATCGCCGGGTTCGAGTTTCCAGATGAGGGCTCCATCCGCATTGATGGCGAGGCGGTCGAAGCCGTGCCCGTCAACAAGCGGCAAATCGGCATGGTTTTCCAGAACTACGCCCTGTTTCCCCATATGAGTGTCGAGGGCAATGTCGCCTTCGGTCTTGAGGTGCGCGGTGAAAAGGGCGAGCCTGTCCGTCGCGCGGTCGCCGAGGCGCTCGATCTGGTGCAGCTTGGCCAGCTGGCCAAGCGCCGTCCTCACCAGCTTTCAGGCGGCCAGCGCCAGCGCGTCGCGCTTGCGAGAGCCATCGTGACCAAGCCGCGCGTCCTTCTCCTCGACGAACCCCTGTCGGCCCTCGACAAGGCCCTGCGCACGGACATGCAGGTGGAATTGAAGCGTATCCAGCGCGAGGTCGACGTCACCACCATCTTCGTCACCCACGATCAGGACGAGGCGCTCTCCATCTCCGACAGGATCGGCATTTTGAAGGATGGCAGGATCGTTGAGGAAGGCGCCCCCGAGCAGATATACGATTGGCCTAGCAGCGAATTCGCAGCGACCTTCCTTGGGGATGCGAACATTCTCACGGGTGAAGTCCGGGGCAGCTACCTGAAGCTCGACGAAATTACAACCGTGGCCTTGCCGGCCGGCACTGGCGACGATTCCGGGACCATGCGCTGCGCCATCCGGCCCGAGCGCGTTCGGATCGCGCCTGCTTCGCAACCGAAAGAGCTTGTAGCCGGAAAGCAGGCGCAACTACACGGAACGGTGGTGAGGCGGTTGTTCTCGGGGAGCGCTAGTACGTATTTCATCGACTGCTCCGGCCGCGAGATGAAGGCCACCGTTCAGCGTGGAGGCGGCACCGACATTGCTGTCGGCTCGCCAGTGGTCCTCGACTGGAACCCGTCAGATATCATCGCACTAGCTGCGGCTTGAGATCAGCCGTCGCTTACGGCTGAACCGCAACGGCGTTGCTTTTCAGGCGGCATCAGTTAGCAGATCCGCCAGTCAGAGACGCCAAAAGAGCGGATCCTGCCGGCGCGAACGAGGCCGCCGAGCGCAGGCATTTGAGAAGGATGGCAAGTTCGGTTCGGCCGTCACACCGAGATCCGCTTTTCCTCTCGGCGCGGATGACAGTGCATCCGGCAGCGCGCAGGGCGTTGTCCTGGATCGAAAGGTCCTGATCGGTCGTGCTGACCCGGGCATATCCGTAAAACGGCATGGAAGTGGCGAAACCGTCTCGTTGAGTTCTAGACGCCCTGCCGTTACCGTCTCAAACCCGCGTTAGCAACTCAAATGAGACACAGTACGGCGTCTCGCGGCGATGCCTCCGTCGGGTAGACCGAATTAATACGCGCATGAGGTTCGTTTACGAATTGGTTGGCATTCGCACGCGCAGCGACCCGCTTCGATATGCGTGGATCACTTCTTTTGCGAACCGATTGCGATTTCGATCAGAACTTTCTTCGGTGGCATTGCCATCTTTTGGTTCATGCCTCATTGATTGAGCACAAGGATTAATTGGCCGCGAACGCGAGGCAAGCCATGGACGTAAAAGTAGCTTCAAACGGTCGACTGATACTACCGCGTTTAGCACGCGACGCAATGGGGTTGTCTGGAAACACAAAGGTGTCGCTATCAATTGAAGGGGATGTCGTCCGTCTAATGCCATTGAGCCATCGCGTGCAACGAGCACGGGATCTCTACCGACAGGCGGTCACGGCACCGCGAACGACGGAGGACTTTTTGCGCGAGCGTCGTGAAGAGTCGGATCTGGACGATAACGACCTTGTAACCTCTGTCGACGAAGAGAAGAGCCGGACGTGAGCGACGTCGTTCTAGATGCCTCGGCTGTGCTCGCCATGCTCCGGGATGAACCGGGCGGTGATACGGTCGCGGAGTTCATTGGTCGCGCAGCAATCTCAGCCGTCAATTTGCAAGAGGTGGCCAAGGAAATGCTTCGGGAGGGCGCGACAATTGCGGCCGCCCGCTCGATCCTGGAGGAACTTGGGTTGGAGCTTCATCCGCACGACGCGGATGCCGCATACGACGCGGCCGGGCTCTACGAACAGACCAAGCAACATGGACGCGGCCTCGGTGACCGATCCTGTATGGCGCTCGGGCTGCATCTTGGCGTTCCCGTACTCACCGCTGATCAGGAATGGAAACGGGTCAAGCTCAAGGGGCTGCAACTCCGATACGTGCGCTGAAATATGCTGAACCGCAGGTAGCCGATTCTCACAAATTGACACATGTTATCAGTGTTCCCGTGCCGTCGACTATTGTGACAAGCGCCGTTTCATCGCCAATCTGCGAAGGCAAAAAAGCCCTGAGCTTTCCCTGTGTACGTAAAACCCAACGTAAGCCGTTCTAAGACATAGCAGAAACTTGAGAGACTTCATGCGAGTCCGCTCAATTATGCTCGCCGCGCTCATGGCAGGTTCGCGCCCAAGCCTGCCGTCAAACCGACCTCAAAGATGGTTCGGAAGCGGTCATTGACCATCTAACCTAAAGAGCGAGCTTGAAGCATTTTTTCCCATCTAATAGCCTCGTTGTGGTTATCACCTAGGGGTCCACCTCTGTGCCGCCCTTCCACGCAATCGTCGTCTTTTATCATGTCGCGATGCTCGACTCGATCGCCAGAGCCGCTGATCGCCTTGGGGTCACGCCGTCGGCCGTGAGCCAGCAAGTTCGCGCGCTGGAAGAGCAAATCGGCGCTTCTCTGCTCACGCGTGTGGGTCGAAACGTGCGTTTGACGGAGGCTGGAGAGCGTTATTTCGAACTGATCTCCGAAAATGTCGAAGGTATCATAAGGGCGACAGAGGCGATGCAGGGGATCGGCACACCGGCGACCCTGACCATCCGGGCAACCCCGACTGTCTCCACCAAATGGCTGCTCCCGCGGCTCAGCAATTTCCTCGAAAGTGAGCCTAGCACTGAGATCCGGCTGGATGGAAGCAACGAGCCGGTGGATTTTACGCGCGACGCTGTCGATCTGGAGATTCGCCACGGGACCGGCGGTTGGCCCGGTCTTCATGTCGAACCGCTGGCCACCGAACGCTTCCTGCCGGTGTGCGCGCCAAGCCTTGCAGGTCCTGGGTCGTTGTCCCCAAGCGAAGTGATGGGTTTCAGGCTGATCCGTTCGGTGAAGGCGCAGGTGCAGTGGCCGAGTTGGTTCGAAGCTTTGGACATCGCCGAAAGGGAGCCCCGAAGGCGCCTTTCCTTCGATCGTTCGCACATGGCCATCGAGGCCGCGGCGCTCGGTCTTGGTATTGCGCTTGAAAGCGAATTGATGATGGAGAGCGAACTTCGATCGGGTCGGCTCGTCGTTCCGGTTCGCGTGGTTCCCGAACTCCGCCTTTCCACGCAATGGCTGGTCTGCCCGCGCGCCAATCTGCGTCGCCGCAGAGTCATGCGGCTGTTGGAGTGGCTCCGCTCGGAAGTGGCCATCTGGCAGGCCGGTAGCCCCGCCAACAGTTTAGATTTTCTGTAGATTCGCGCAGAACTCGTAAATTGTGCTCAATCGATCTGTGATGCAATCTTGCCACCACGAGACGGTGGGAGGCCGTTGGGAGCATCGCGATCCAAGATCGACCCTGCCCGCTTCAGGCTGACGCGTTCACTTGAAATCGCTTCCCCGTCATCACTGTAAGGCCACCGTCGGGGGCCGGATTGGGATGGGAATCATGAACCTTGCATCGAAGCTTGCCGAACGGAATGCCAAGGATGGACCGATACGAGTCGGTTTGATCGGTGCAGGCAAGTTCGGCTCCATGGTGCTGGCACAGGCACGGAAGATCGAGGGCTACCACATCGTTGCCGTCGCGGACCTTGACGAAAATAAGGTGCGCACCTCGATGAGCCGGACCGGCTGGGACGAAAACGAGTATTCGGCGACGTCCTTTGGCGACGCCGTTGATAGCGGGCACACCTTCGTCACTGACGACGCCGCGGCGCTGTGTGCTTTCGATGGCATCGAATGCATCATCGAGGCGACAGGCCATCCACTTGCGGGTGTGCGCCATGCGCTGATGGCGATCGACGGTGGCAAGCACATCGTGATGGTCAATGTGGAAGCGGACGTCATGTGCGGGCCGATCTTGGCGAAGAAGGCCCGTGCTAAGGGTCTCGTCTACTCCATGGCCTATGGCGATCAGCCCGCCTTTATCTGCGAACTCGTCGACTGGGTCCGCTCGTGCGGCTTCGAGCTCACCTCAGCCGGCAAGGGCATGAACTTCCAACCGCATTACCGCTACTCCACGCCAGATACTGTCTGGGGCTATTTCGGATGGTCCGAGGAGTTCGTCGCCAAAGGCGACTTCAATCCCAAAATGTACAATTCCTTTACCGACGGCACCAAGGCTGCGATCGAAATGGCGGCAGTTGCGAACGGCACTGGCCTCGACTGTCCCGACGACGGACTCGCCTTCTATCCCGCCGGACTTCATGATCTCGCCTCGGTCTTCAAACCCGTTGCCGATGGCGGACGCCTTCCAAAAGCCGGGCTTGTCGACATCGCTGCCAGCCAGGAGCCCGATGGACGGGAGGTCGTCAACAACATCCGGTATGGCATGTTCGTAACCTTCCGTGCGCCAGACGAATACACCCGCCAATGTTTCGAACAATACGGCCTCTTGACCGACAAATCCGGGTGGTACGGCTCGATGTGGCGGCCTTTCCACCTGATCGGCCTCGAAACCTCGGTCTCAGTTCTTTCCGCTGTTTTACGTGGAGAACCGACCGGATCGTCGAGGGAGTTTCGTGCCGACGCCGTTGCCACCGCAAAGAGTGACCTGAAGGCCGGTGAATGGCTGGATGGCGAGGGCGGCTTCGCCACCTGGGCCAAGGCAGTGCCCGCGACGCTGTCCACGCGGATCGGGGCGCTCCCGATGGGCCTTGCCCATAGGGTCAAGCTGAAACGCGACGTGGCCCGCGATCAGATCGTCACCTTCGACGATGTCGATATGACGGATGATCTCGATGTTCTGGCGATCCGCCGCGAGCAGGTGGAAACGATGGGCCCGAAGGCGGCATGAGTCCGCCATCCAGCGACAGTTGCAACGTCGACCGAGGGACAGCCGCGTAGCTGGCTTGCGGCCGCGCGAGAGTGCGAAGCTCCGGCGTCGCCGCCGAATTGCGAGTGAAATGACAAAACGAACGGGTTGAGGAGCCCGGGGACAACAACAGGACGATCAACCAGGGAGGAAGACCATGAAAATCTCGACCACTTTAGTTCGTAGGAGCGTACTTCGCGGGCTCTGCGCACTAGCCGTTGCCACCACCGCAATGATGACCTTCAATGGCCCCGCCGCTGCACAGACGTCGCTGCGGATGGCGGTGCCGGATCCCATCAAAAGCTCCGTCGGCAGGGCAGCCAGCCGATTTGCCGAACTCGTAAAGGAAAAGACCGACGGCAACGTCACCGTAGACGTCTTTCCCGACGGCGTTCTTTTCGGCGGTGATCAGAACGCCGCGGTAAACCAGCTCGGTTCCGGTGCCCTCGACGGCCTGATCCTGGCCAGTTCAGTCTATGCTTCGTTCGAGCCGCGCATGAACGCGATCTCGCTGCCTTATTTGTTCTCCAACTACGACCAGCTTCAGGCTTATCTGCAGGGCGAGCCCGGCAAAGAACTGCTGTCCTCGCTCGATAGGCTCAATATTCACGGCCTCGGCTTCTTTCTTCGCACATTCCGCGATGTCACGACGCGTGAGAAGCCGATCACGACGCTCGAGGATTTCAAAGGCATCACGCTTCGGACGCCCAATAACCCGCTTTTCGTTGCTCTGTTTCAGGCGCTTGGGGCAAACCCGACGCCAATGGCGTTTTCGGAAGTCTATTCGGCCCTGCAGCTGAAGGCGATCGACGGTCAGGAAAATCCGGTCGAAGTCCCCTTCAATAACCAGCTTTTCGAGGTTCAAGGGCAACTCAACCTCACGCAACATATCGCCGACAGCTTTTTGGTCGCGCTTTCGCAATCAGCTTGGAAGACTATTCCGCCAGAGTACCAGGACGACGTGCAGGCCGCGGCCGATCAGATGATCAAAGAGCATGACACGGAGGAAATCGCCGCCGAAGAGAAGATCATATCTGAGCTCGAAGGAAAGGGCATGAAGGTCAACCGCTTCAAGGACGGCGAGCTCAAGCGCGTACAGGAAGTTGCGCGCGGGATTTACCCGCAGTTCAAGGATAAGATCGGCGCCGACTTCGTCCAGAAGAGCCTGGATTTCGTCGCGAGCCACGCAGGAAAATAAAACCCGAAAATACAGTTGATCCCGCGCGAACTTTCTCGCGCGGGATCCGCCGCGAGGGCGCGAGAGGGACATTTGATGAAATTTCTCGATCGCTGGATATGGCGAGCCGTCGACGCAGCGATCCTTGTCGCGGTGATTGGTATGGTCGTACTCATCTCGCTACAGGTCGCTTCGCGCATCTTCACTGCGTCGTTTCCCTGGACCGAGGAACTGTCACGCTTTTTATTCATCTGGACGGTCTGGCTCGGCCTCGCGGCATCATTTCGAACTGGTTCTCACCCAGCAATCACATTTCTTGCAGCCATCGCGCCAAGAGCGATCCGCCGCGTCTTACGCGCAGTTCCCGTGGTCGCGAGCCTCGTGCTGTTCGCAACGGTAACCTGGTACGGGTGGGGACTGATGCGTCAGCAGATCCGGTTTGGTGAGCTGTCGCCGATCCTCCAGATTGGCATGTGGTGGAGCACACTCCCTCTTTTGCTTGGCGCGGGACTATCGCTGGTGGGGGTGATCGTTGACGGACTTGTCCGCAACCCTCTTGAGGATCCCATCGAAAACCAAATCTCAGGGTCGGAAGGATAGTTGCGATGAGCCTTACGCTTCTTGGTATTTTCGCCGTTCTCTCCATCCTTGGCGTGCCACTTGCCGTGGCCCTCGGCCTTGGCACGCTTGGAACACTGTGGTTTTACAATCTGCCTCTGAGCATGATCACGCAGTCGATGGCGACGTCGATCAACTCGTTCCTGCTGATCGCTGTACCGCTTTTTATTTTCGCCGGGCAGATCATGGAGCGTGGAGGGCTGTCCGAGCGCATTTTTGATGCGGCTGAAACCCTGATTGGCCGGTTTCGTGGCGGTCTGGGTCACGTAAATATCGTGTCGTCTTTCATTTTCGGCGGCATTTCCGGATCCTCGGTCGCCGACATCGCAAGTCTTGGGCCGATCACGATCCGTTCGATGACGTCGCGCGGCTACCCTCTTCCTTACGCTGCAGCGTTGACGCTCATCACGTCCACGCTTGCGACCCTGGTGCCGCCGTCGATCCTCATCATCGTTGCGGCTGCAGCGGCCGGGCTTTCCGTCGGCGGCGCGCTGGCGGCGGGCCTTGGACCTGGTGTTCTCTTGGCGGTGAGCCTTGCCGTCTACAACACGTGGGCTGCGAAGCGATATGGATACGGCGTTCATGTTCCCTTCAATCTGCGTCGTACCGTGAAAGCGTTCCTTCGCGCAGCGCCATCCGTGGGAGCGCCTATCATTATCCTAACAGGCATGTTCTCGGGCATTGTAACTCCGACGGAGGCCGCGGGCTTGGCGGTCCTCTACACACTTTTGATCGCCGGCGCGCTGCATCGCGAGATCGGTTGGCGAGACGTCATCGAACTCGCCATCAGCGCAGGGCGTACTGCGGGTGCGGTCCTACTGATATTGATGGTTGCCAGCGCTGCTACCTTTATCTTTACCGTCGACCACCTTCCGCAAAAAACCTCTGCCTTTCTGAGCCTCTTTGGTGGATCGCAGTTCGGTGCGCTCATGGTAATGGGGATCGCGTTCCTCATCGTCGGCATGCTCATGGACATTGTTGCAGCAGCGCTAATGATGATTCCCGTTCTCATGCCTGCGGCCGTTCATGCGGGCGTGGACCCGATGCATTTCCTGATCTTCATGAGCGCGAGCCTTGCTGTCGGACTGGCTTCACCGCCCGTCGGGACATGCCTTTTTGCGACGGCACTCATCTCTGGCGTCTCAATTCCGCGATTAATCGTGGCAGCACTACCGTTCTACGCGATCAATATCGTAGTCCTGATTCTTATTGCCGCATTGCCACAGATTGTCTTGTGGCCCATGCAACTTCTGACTTGAACGCCTTTCGTCAAGTGGCATAGCGTCATTTAGTAGTCTGCCGATTTCTTGAACGGATATAGCGGCTTCGAAGGTTCCGAAGCGGATTGGAGAAGTCTTGTGATGGGACAAGGGGCTTATGATTTGCCGGTCGTATTCTTCTGCTTCGCGCCCATTTCAGCCGTTCAGCTTGGCCAAGCGTGATCCTGAAACCTGCCATTCGCTCATGCCGCTTCGAGCAGGAGTCGGACGGTCGACAACGCGCACGTTCGCGACTGTCGCCTTTGGAGCGTCACCGTGTCGATGGCGGACGTCTTGGACCGGGTCTTAAACCTGTCATAAGCGTAATGACCTCATCCAATCTGACCGCAATATCCACAATCGCCATGCTCGCCCGACGTCAAAAATGGAGCTAGGATAGACCAGATTGTCGGTCTGCGCGAAGCATCGGCATGACGCGACCCTGGGGGATGAGGATGCATTTGAAGAAGCTGGCTGTCCGCAACTTTCGTAGATTGCAGGATGTCGTCATCGATCTCGCTTCCGATATTTCAATCTTCGTCGGCGCCAACAACAGCGGAAAGACCTCGGTCGGCCAAGCGCTCAAGCTGTTCACCGGGCATGGCCGCTTCAACATCCATGATTTCAGCGCGGAGTTGTGGCCGGGCATCATCGCATTCGGCGCCGGTGAGGAAGGCGCTGCGCTGCCGACCGTCGAAGTCGATATCTGGCTGGAGGTCGGCGCCGAAGACGTCCACCGCGCGATCGATCTGCTGCCGAGTCTCGCGTGGTACAGCACGCTTGTTGGGATGCGCGTAGCCTATGCTCCGATCGACCCCAAGGCCACGCGCGCCAGATATGCCGAAGCCCGCGAACGCGCTCTCGCTGCGGTCGACAGGGACGAACATGATGTGCCGGTATTCGACCCGATGCCGCGCCACCTTCGCGATTACCTGCGCGATCATCTGAACGACGAATATGAGCTACGCTACTTCGTGCTCGATCCGGCGAAGTTCGACGCGAATATGGTCGCCGAAGCCGACTATCTCCCGGCATCCCTCGTCGGACGCGATCGCAGTGGGCGCGAAATTTTGAACGGTATTCTCCAGATCGATTTCCTCAATGCCCAGCGCCATTTGTCGGATAGTCCTGGCGGCGCCCGCGCGGAGGACCTGTCGCGCGTGCTCAGCCGCTTCTACGGCCGCAATCTCGAGCAGAAGGGCGAGGATCTTGACGCCCTCCGGGCGCTCGCTGCGTCCGAGGTTTCGCTCAACGAGCATCTAGAGCGCGTGTTCGAGCCGACTCTCAGGAGCCTCGCCAAGCTCGGCTATCCCGGGCTGTCGAACCCGCGGATGATGATACGATCGGCGCTTGATCCGGCACAGATTATGAGCAGCCGCGACGGCGCGCTGGTCCACTATGCGCTGGGTCCTGATGATGGTGCGCCCGATCCGCCGACGCTGCCCGACCGCTACAATGGGCTGGGGTTCAAGAACCTCATCTTCATGGTGGTCGAGCTTCTTGATCTGCACGCGCAGTGGTTGGTGATCGAGGAGAACCGCCCGCCGGTCCATCTTATCTTCATCGAAGAGCCCGAGGCGCATCTCCACGCCCAGTTGCAGCAGGCCTTCATCCGCAAGGTCATGGATATCCTTGCGCTCAAGGGTGCCGATCGCACCGCCTATACGAGCCAGGTTGTCGTCACCACGCATTCGACCCATATCCTCTATGAGCGCGGCTTTCGGCCGATCCGCTATTTCCGGCGTAGCCGGGCAGAAGCGACCTCGACTTCAGATGTCCTTAATCTGTCGGTCTTCTATGACAGCACCGATCCCGAAGTTCGCACATTCCTCGAGCGCTATCTCAAGCTCGCGCATTGCGATCTCTTCTTCGCCGATGCCGCCGTGCTCGTCGAAGGCAATGTTGAACGATTGCTCGTGCCACAGATGATCGAAACCGCCGCGCCGCGGCTCCAGGCAACCTATCTGACGATCCTAGAAATCGGAGGCGCATTTGGCTATCGCTTCAAGGCATTGATCGAATTCCTCGGTCTCACCACGCTCATCATCACCGATCTCGACAGTGTCTTCGGTCCGTCGGCTCAGCCGGAGGCAGGTGTCGAGGGGGCTGCAGCCGCAGGAGACGGCCCTGTGCAGGCGGCTGGGGACGCAGCCGTGGCGGGCGTGGATCAAGACGATGACGAAGACGAAGACGAAGACGGGGAAGCGGTCGGTCAGCTGCCGGCTGAAAAGCCGGGCAAGGCCTGCATCGCTGGCCATCCAGGAGCGGCGACCTCCAATCAGACCCTTCTGCAATGGCTCCCAAAATGCGGCACAGTCGCGGCGCTGTGGGAGGCGACGGCCGACGACAAGACGCAGCCGCGTGCCAACGACAACGACGCCCTTGTGCGCGTTGCCTATCAATGCCGCACCGATGTGATCTGGGGCGGCGACACGCTCTCGTTGGCAGGCCGCACGCTCGAGGAAGCGTTTGCGCTCGAGAATCTTGACTGGTGTCAGCACAAGGATCGAAAGCCGCTCCGGCTCCGCATCGCCAAGAATGATGAGAAGAATCTTGGCGAGCTGGCTCGCCGCATTCACAAGCGCGTTCAGGCGAAAAGTTTCAGCAAGACCGATTTTGCCCTCGCGCTGCTCGCCGAAGACCCTGCAACCTGGGCTGTGCCGGAATATATCGCTGACGGCCTTCGCTAGCTCGAAGCTGAAATCGCACCGCCCGAGCCTGAGCCCGAGCCCGACGACGAGGCGAACGCGGAAGAGGTGGCGGGCTCCGGGGCCGACGCCCTGGTTGCGCCCGAGCCGGATGGCGAGGTTGCCGCGTGACCAGCCGCATCGGCAGCCCCGAAACGCCAGCGGACATCGAAGTCCGCGCCTGCCTCGACTGTAAAGTCCCGCGCTCGTTCGTGATGGTTGCGGGCGCCGGCTCGGGCAAGACAACTTCGCTGATCAAGGCGCTCGAACACCTCGCCCGGACCCGAGGTGCGGCGCTGCGCCGCGCGGGACAGCAGATTGCCTGCATCACCTATACCGAGGTAGCGGTCGGCGAAATCTCCAAAGATGTCGGTGTCTCGCCACTGTTCCACATCTCCACGATCCATAGCTTCCTGTGGTCGGTGATCCGTCCGTTCCAGAGCGATATCGCGACCTGGGTCGGCATTCGCATCGAGGAGAAGATCGCCGATCGCCGCGAACATTACGACAGGCCCCGCACGCAGGCGCGAACCAAGGCACGGTTGGAGATCGAGATCGCCGAACTCGAAGCCCAGCTCGCCGCGATCGGCGCCGTCGAGAAATTCATCTACGGCACCGGCAGCAGTTATGCCGAAGGTATTCTCGGCCATGACGATGTGTTGAAGCTGACACCCTATTGCGTCGGCGCCCATCCACCGCTTCGCTGGGTCGTCGCAAGCCGCTTTCCGTTCATTTTCGTCGACGAAAGTCAGGACACCAATCCCGAAGTCATCGAAGCGCTGCGTGCGATCGCGGCCGAGCAGCCGCGCCTGTGCGTCGGCTTCTTCGGCGACCCGATGCAAAAAATCTACATGAGTGGCACCGGCGCCGTCCCGCTCGGCGCTGGCTGGGCCGAGATCATCAAGCCTGAGAATTTTCGCTGCCCGACCTCTGTCCTCGGGGTGGTCAATTCGATCCGGGCGGCCGGCGACGGCCTAGTTCAGACCCGTGGCCGCCGGATTAAGGTCGGCGATGTCGAGCAGCCCGTGGCCGGCACCGCCAATCTCTTCGTTCTGCCGGCCGACGATCAGCGCAGTGCTCGCCTTGCTGCGGTCCGTACCTGGCTCGCCAGAGAGACCGACGACGCGCTCTGGCTAAGCGACACACCCGAAGGTGATGTTCGGCTGCTGGTGCTGGTGCATCGCATGGCGGCAACGCGGCTTGGATTTCCAAACCTATATTCCGCGCTCAACGACCGCGCACCGACGAGTCTCAGCGAAGGTATCGCCGACGGCTCGGCGTGGCCGCTACGACCGGTCGCGCAGCATATTCTGCCTTTGGTTATGGCCGCTCGTGCGGGTGACCACTTTACGGTCATGTCGATTCTGCGTAGCGAAAGCCCGAAGCTCGAACGGGAGCATCTGCGCGAATTACCGGCGGCTCCGATCCTAAGTGATCTTCAACATGCGGTCGACGTTTTAGTTGCGATGCTCGCGGATGGATCGCAGGCAGCGGTGCGACAGCTGGTGAGTCATGTCCGCGACACCCAATTGCTGCGCCTCGACGACCGGTTTGGCCCCCATTTGATAGACGAGCCGGTTGATGACGGCAGCAACGGCTTCGCCAATGTCCAGGCTCTCCTCGCTTGCCAGATCCGGGAGCTCTGGGCCTATCGACGTTATTTCACCGAAGAATCGCCGTTTGCCACCCACCACGGCGTGAAGGGCGCGCAGTTTGAGCGCGTTTTGGTCGTAGTCGATGACGAAGAAGCGGCGTTTCACCAATACTCCTACGGCAAATATTTCGGGTATACGCCGCTGTCGGACAATGACCAAGCGAAGATCGACGCGGGCGAGGAGACGGTGCTCGATCGCACGCGGCGTCTTTTCTACGTCTGTTGTTCGCGTGCGGTAAAAGATTTGGCGGTCGTGCTTTTTGTCCCCGACGTGCCCATGGCGAACGCTGCGATCTCCGCGAAAAACCTCTTTCCGCAAGCATCAATACGTGGTCCCGAGGTACTGGCTTGCCCGTAGCGCTATTCAAGAAAGGTGCTGATAGACGCGTCCAAAGGAAAAATGCAGATGAACGGAGGAAGAGTGATTGAAGGGGCAGAGGTCGATCCACTACAGCCTGAGGAACGCGCACGCTCTAACTTTGTGCGCGAGCGGGTGCAGCGGAGTGGAGCCTCCAAATCCGATTCGACTACGTGGCCGGGCCCGACCCCAAGGCGAATAGTGCAGTTCTGGGACGATCTGGAGCGACTGCCCGACGACGTCGAAGCCTGCATGAATTCCTGGAAGAAGCTGGAACGGGACGGCTTCGAACTGGAGGTTTTTGACAGGGCTTCCGCGAGCAATTTCATCCGCGACCGCTTGGGAAGTCGCCACGAGCAAGCTTTCGCTCGATGCTATCACCCTTCGATGATGTCGGACTATTTCCGCTACTCATGGGTGCTCGTTGAAGGCGGTTTCTACATAGACGCTGACGATGTCTACCATGGCATCCCAATTGGCCACCTTTTTGACGACGGGCGGCTAAAGCTTCAACCTTACTGCTACGATGTCGCAACCTCTCAAATGGTGGCACCATCTATATTTACCGAGGCCGGGGCCGATCAACCGGGGTGGATTTTCTATTTCAACACGACCCCCATGATTGCGCCGCGCAATCACCCCATGATTGAAAGGGCCTTGTTGAACGCGACCGCATCTCTGGAAGCGGACAGCGTGAACGATTTACCCGAGGTTCAGGCCACAACCGGCCCGGGAAATCTCACCCGATCGGTATTCGAAATAGTCAGCGAGGGATACTCGTCTGAAGCGCTGATGGTCGCGCATGACTGGGAGCAGACATCCACTAGCCAGTGGCCGCTTAGCTACCGCGACGACGCGCGGAACTGGAGGCTGTCCAATCAAAAGATGTACAGCGCATCGACGTCGGAGGGGCGATGAATCTGGCACGCCCGTCCCTGGCGGCCCTTCGCCTGGCGTTTCGCCTCGGATACGGCTTCCGCAGATTCCTTCCCAGGCAAACATCGACAACATTCGGGCCACCAGATTCGTCAGGACAGACAATCGACAAGATCTACGTGATCAACCTCGATCGCGCTTCAAATCGATGGTCCCGTGTCAAAGGCGAGCTCAGGCGCGCAAGGGACAGGTTCGGTAATGATTTACTTGACCTTACGGAACGTAGTGCCGCTGTTGATGCGAGGAGCTTTCTGCGGGACCTTCCTGAAGATGAGGATGTGGACCCCTTCTATACGCTGACAGATCAGCTCTTCGTCGAACCTCAGCCTCTGACACTTCCGACGCGGTTCGAGCTTGAAGCACCAATTCGAATGAGCAGGGCCGAGATCGCTGTCGCTAGGTCACACATAGAAATCTGGAGGAGAATTGCGCTCGGCACCGAAGCGTACGCCCTCATACTCGAGGACGATGTGTGGTTTCATCCGAGTTTCGGTCGTTACATGGACGAGGCTTGGGAGGAACTCACGAACAGGTCGGGAAATGACGAGATCGACGTCTTATATGTTTCATACAAGGAGGCGATGCGTGGCGCTCCAAAGCATCTCCTGTCGCGGCACTTATTCGTACCGGAACGAGGCCTGTGGTACCTGTCGGGGTACATTGTTTCCCGACAAGGCGCGAAGAAGCTCCTCGACCTACTGCCATGTCGGGGGCCGGTGGATCTTTGGATCAACCATCAATTTAGCAAACTGAACGTTCTCGCAACGAGGCGCGCGATCGTCCGCCAGAGAAGAGACACCATCTCGTCCAATTCCTACTCGATTCTCCCCGCGCTCTCCACGATCGGAGCAATAAACAGTGAGGGCGCCGCCCTCTTCCATATTCGTCCAACCCAACTGCCGGTCTTTGCATTCGGCTCCACCAAATCGGGCCAGTCATCCCTTGCTATGGCGTTGTCTATGCTCGGGTATCGATGCTGCAGCGATCTGGAAGAGCTTCCGCTCTATGAATTGAAGCGGCTTCGTGATGGAAGCGCTGATCGTGTATTTGGTGCCTACGTCAACGTTGGGCGCGTCGAGGCAATGGTCGAGGACCTTCGACGCAGCTATCCTGAAGCCAAGTTCATCGTGACAGCCACCGCCGGCGATCCTGTCCCCCAAGTCGTCCAGGACCTTCTGACGCGGCTTGAGGGGGCGGATGTGATCGTGCTTGATACCGGCGACATCCATGCCTGGAGGATCCTCTGCGAGCATCTGAGATGCGTACCACCATTGTGTCCTTTCCCGACGCTGGAGGACCTTGGGCAGCGGACTGTCATAGAAGCATCCAGGCAACCCGATCACCGACTGAAGCGCGCGATTGACAAGTGGGATCGGTCTCCATGGATCGTCGAGCCGGATCATGGGGCTTGGACAGGCATTCGAACTTCGAGGCGGCCGCCTGAGGATGAAAGTTGGTGTCATGCCGGCGACGGCGTTCAGAACCTCGATCTCTCGCATTGGGCTGTGCGGTCAGACACATTCGCGGGCAACTTGGCGCTGTTCCGCCCTTCAAATGTCGAGCTCGACGGCCTCGAGGGAGCGAAGATACACGTTCGCCGCGAAGATCTTGGCGTTCGCGAGTACAGTGCAGGCGCTCTGAACAGCCATGCCGACCTTCTCTTTGGAAGGTTTGAAGCAACCCTCAGAGCCTCTGATGTGCCTGGGGTAATCACCGGGTTCTTTCTTCACCGAAACTCGCCGCATCAGGAGATCGACATCGAGATCCTCGGACGCATGCCAGATCGCCTGCTGGTCAATGTCTTCTACAATCCGGGCGGCCAGGGCGATAAATTCGACTACGGCTACAGAGGCTGTCCAAGCTATATCGACCTGGGCTTCGATGCCTCGAAAGGGATGCATCGATATGCCATCGAGTGGACTCCGTGCGAGATCAGATGGTTTGTGGATGGCGTGCTAGTCCATCGGCGTGATCTTTGGGATCCCACTCCGATCCCGCATCTGCCGATGAAGCTGCATTTCAACGCCTGGCCCTCTCGCGCCTCCCGGCTCGCAGGGCGCCTCAGCAACCGCAGACTGCCAGCGATGGCCGAGGTTCAGACGGTGCGCGCGTCCGCGTTCGATCCATCATTATCTGAATTAGAAGCACGAGGGTTTTCGGGCACGAACGAACCAGCCAGAGGTGGAGCTTCGACTTGAGGATACTCTCCTACAACCCGGGTCATGACGGCGCGTTTGCCTATGTCGATGACGGTCGCCTCGTCTTCTCTATCGAAGCCGAAAAAGGTTCGAGGTACCGGCATTCGTCGCTTTCTGTTCCCGACGTATTCGACACACTTGCCGAACTCTGCGCTGCTCCCGACGTGCTGTGCAAAGGCGGCTGGTGGGCTGGCGACGCAATGCGCGACGGAGAATTGATGGCTGACTATCGCGGCAGCGATCATGATCAGGTGATTATCGGCAAGAGGTCTTTCCTGGGAAGGACCATCGATATCTTCTCTTCGTCACATGAGCGGTCGCACCTTTTATGCGCGTTCGGGATGTCTGATCTGCCGAAGGGAACGCCATGCTATGCACTGCTTTGGGAGGGCGTTGTCGGGGCGTTCTACGAGATCGATGCCGAGCTTAGGATAACCAAGATAGCGGACGTGATGCCAGAGCCGGGCCATCGCTACGCCATGCTCTACGCACTGGCAGATCCAACCTTTGACAAACACACTGCCGAATTTTCCCAGCTGTCCGATGCCGGAAAACTGATGGCACTCGCTTCATTCTCGAAAAGAAGCCAGGCGACCGACGAAGAAGAGATGATTGCATCCTTTCTCCTGCAAGATTGCAAGCATCTGAGGCCGCAGGAGTGCGAGGTCCTGAGAGATTCACGCTACTATAATGTCGGCGTCGACGATGACGAGTTTCGTAATTTCGCCGGGATTTTCAGCGATCGCCTGTTCGAGCGCTTCTCTCGCTTCGCGCACAAAAACCTGAAGCGAGGAATGCCGTTGCTCATCTCGCGCGGATGCGGGCTCAACTGCGACTGGAACATCAAATGGAAGGAATCAGGATTATTTAGCGAGGTCTTCGTTCCGCCAGTCGCCAACGATTCGGGTTCTGCGATCGGTACGGCCATCGATGCCCAGTTCCATTTCACCGACAATCCAAAGATTACGTGGGACGTATATTCCGGTTCGAACTTTCTGCAGGACAACCCTATCGACAGCGCGCTGTTTGACCATTTAGATCCTAGCCTCGAGACCGTTGCCGCAATGCTGGCCGACGACCTGATCTTGGGCTGGGTCAGCGGCCGGTACGAAATCGGACCACGCGCCCTTGGAAATCGCTCCATCCTGGCAGCGCCCTTCAAGGCAAGCACCAAAGAACGGCTGAATGTCATCAAACAGAGGGAACAGTTTTGCCCGATCGCTCCCGTCTGCCTGGAAGATGAAGCTGAAAAATGGTTCGGATGCAGTGATCCAAGCCCATTTATGCTTTATACCTATCATGCCTTAACGGATGAGCTTGCAGCGGTAACACATGTGAACCAAACCGCGCGGCTGCAGACAGTGTCTGCATCGAGCAATCGCCCAATGTTCGATCTGCTGAAAGCGTTCAAATCGAAGACGGGCTATGGAGTGCTGTGCAACACTTCCCTGAACTTCAGGCATAGGGGATTCATCAATGCGGCATCCGATCTTTCGGAATACACGTTGGCGCATCAACTTGATGGATTTGTGATTGATGGACTCCTGTACTTGCTGAGATCATCGGAAAATTACCAGAGGTTTCGACGCGAGCACGCTTGATATGCGTGCGCCTGGTCCGTCGTATGAGGTGTCCCGGAGATTATCCTCGCGCGTCGGTGCTGCGGCGAAACCCCGCTATCGGTCTCGGCATTGAGCGCAAATCCAAGCGGCACGCCAACCCGCGTAGATGCCCGCTTGTGGATTTTGTGGCTCAGACGGGCCGAATGAAGGTCCGCCTTCAACTCCGGATCGTTCGGAAGCCGCCAGTCTGCTCCCTTGAAGGGTTTCGGACGCCGCGAGGCGTACGAAAGTCGCCGAAGAACGAACCCTCGAGATGCCGTTCACTGAGTTATGGGGTTTTCGGCTGGGGGTCGTGCTTGAACCTGTGACTGTCGCGACCGACCGATACGGATCCTGCCCTGCAACGTCTCTCTTGTCGACTTGACGCAGTTGCGGGGGAAGCCCGGCACGACACGATGACCGTGCTCTGGAAGCCGACGTTGCCGGTCGACATGCAGGTTTCCGATGCCCGAAGCGTGTCGCTTCGTGCTGACAATTGTCCCTTTCCATGCCGTGTCACGGCGAAGTATCCCGGTTTGATGATGGGCGAGATGGCGGCCCGCGGGGCTGTCGCCAGCGCAGAAAGATCCCGACGATCGTCATGCGTCCTCCGCAACAAGGGCAAGGCGGGCGAACGTCTGGCGGCTCCGAGATTTTCGTCTCGTCGTCATCGGGCTGCGGCGAGGACGGAGCGCCAAGGAGTTCGCGTATCCGCTCGACACCGGCTTTGCGGTTCGGTCCGGTCAGGAACCCGTAGTGCCGAATGCGGTGGAAGCCCCGGGGCAGGACATGGAGGAGGAAGCGTCGGATGAACTCGCCGGCTTCGAGCGTCAGGGTTCGATGGCGGGCGGCGCCGTCCCGGCGATAGTCCTTGACGCGGAAGGTGACGTTCGCCCCGTCGAACGCGATGATGCGCCGGGAGGAGATGGCGACGCGGTGGGTGTAGCGCGACAGATAGGCGAGGACGGCCCGCGGCCCGGCGAAGGGTGGCTTGGCGTAGACAATCCATCGTTTGCGTCGGACCGGAGCGAGATGTCGGGTGAAGGCTTTGCCGTCGGCGAGATGCGCTAGGGTACCGAAGAAGGCGAGTTTGCCGCGAGCATGAAGATCGGCGAGCGCTTCGAGGAAAAAACGCCGGAACAACGCCCCGACAACCCGCACCGGCAGGAGGAAGGCAGGGCGCGAGGAGATCCACTTCGTTCCGTCCCGCGAGAGGCCGCCGCCTGGCACGATCATGTGAACATGAGGATGGTGAGTCATCGCCGAACCCCATGTGTGGAGCACGGCGGTGAAGCCAATGCGGGCGCCGAGATGCTTCGGGTCGGCGGCGATGCGCGTCATCGTCTCCGCGGATGCCCGGAACAGAAGATCGTAGACCGCGGCTTTGTTCTGGAAAGCGATCGTTGCGACCTCGGCGGGCAGCGTGAAGACGACGTGGAAGTATCCCACCGGCAGAAGGTCGGCCTCGCGGTCAGCGAGCCAGTCGCGTGCTGCCGCACCCTGGCACCTCGGGCAGTGCCGGTTACGACAGGAGTTGTAGGCCACCCTCAGATGGCCGCAGTCGTCACATCCTTCGACATGGCCGCCGAGGGCAGCGGTACGACAATGCTCGATCGCTGACATAATCTTCAGTTCCGCCAGACTCAGATGTCCAGTCCGAGCGACGCGATACGCAGGTCCTGCGACACGGAAGACATCGGCGACCTCGATTGAGGCTCGCATTGATTCATCCGGACGAAGCTTCTTCATGATGGAAGAGCGCAAGCCGATCGAGTGGGCTTACGATGGCGCGAACCGTGCGGGTGGCGACCTTGGCGTAGAACGCCGTCGTGTCGAGCTTGGCGTGGCCGAGCAGAACCTGGATAACGCGGATATCGACGCCGTCTTCCAGGAGGTGAGTAGTGAAGGAGTGGCGCAGTGTATGCGGTCCGACCCTCTTCTGGATGTCGGCCGCTCGCGCTGCCTCGACCACGATGCGGTGCAGTTGCCGGGTCGAGATCGGTCGCGTCCAGTTCTGACCGGGGAATAGCCAGCCCTCACGATGGAGAACTCCCTGCCGTCGTCCCTCGACCCACCATTGCCGCAGGAGGGTAAGAAGATCGGTCGATAGCATAGCGTTGCGATCACGCCCGCCCTTGCCGCGTTCGATACGCAAGAGCATGCGGGTGGAATCGATGTCGCCGATCTTCAAAGTCGCGACCTCCGCCACTCGAAGTCCTGCGCCATAGGCGACCGACAGGGCGGTCAGATGCTTGAGGCAGACCGTTGCGTCAAGCAGTCGCCGCACCTCGTCCGGGCTCAGAACGTCTGGCAGGCTCCGATGGTAGCGCAGTCGCACCAGCTTGCGGGCAAGATCGGGACGGTCGATCGTATGAACGAAGAAAAACCGAAGCGCCGACACAACGGCATTCATCGTCGGCACACCGAGGCCGGCTTCCTCCAGGGCGACCTGGAAACGGCGCAGGTCCTCGATGTTCGCCGTGTCGGGCGTCCGTCCAAGAAACGACGCCAGACGGCCGATGTCGCGAATGTAATTGCGTTGCGTCTCGCGAGAGAAACGGCGCATGGTCATGTCGTCGATCAACCGCTGACGCAACAAGCTGACCGGCGCTGTGGAAATGGGAAGGGTCATCGAGGAAAGGCTCCGTTCGAGGGAAGGAGCCTGGATCGTCTGCCCGCACGGAGAGACGCTCAATCAGCGCATGGCGCTCGTATCACTGCGCAACCGGTGAAACCGCCGCCCATCCCGCGCGAGCGGGTTCGTTCTGCGGCCATTTCGCGACAACGAAAGTCATTTCCGTTCTGCGGCCAACATCGATTGAAAACTTCCTCGCTGCGACTCGTGCGCTCTTAAGGAAGAGGAGCGTGCAATGCTAAATGATGCCCGGCTCTGCGCCTGCCTTATTGCTCCGCCGATCGCAGTGTCGGATCGAGGCGGTCGCGCAGCCAATCGCCGAGAAGGCTGACTGACAGCGTCGTGACGAAGATCGCGACACCCGCGGGAATCGCCATCCACCAAGCGGTGGCGATGTAGTTGCGGCCTTCGCCGAGCATGAGGCCGAGGCTGGTCTGTGGCGACTGGACACCGAGGCCGAGGAAACTCAGCGAGGTCTCCAGCAGGATCAATTCGGGGAAATTCAGCGTCACCTGCACGACGAGAACGCTGAGGATGTTCGGCAGGACATGACGGACATAAATGCGCAACGGATGAACGCCGAGCGTCCGGATCGCGAAGGCATAGCCTTGCGCGTTTGCCTGTAGGACGAGACCGCGCGTCAGGCGCGCATACACTTCCCATCCATAGAAGCCAACGACGAAGAGAAACAGTTCGAAGCTGTTGCCGAAGAAGGCGAGGATGGCCAGCGCTATAATCAGGAAAGGCATCGAGGCCTGGAAGTCGACCATCAGCATGATCGCTTCCTCGATCCAGCCGCGAAAATGCGCCGCCAGAAAGCCAAGAAGCGTGCCGACCACGGAGCCGATCAACGTTCCACAGAAGGCAATCAGGATGCTGGCGCGCATCGCGTAAATCAGCCGGGAAAGAACGTCGCGGCCGAGACCGTCTGAGCCCAGGAAATAAGCCGGGTCGCCGCCAAGGAAGACCGGCGGCTTTAGGCGATGCAGAAGGCTCTGCTCGGCATAGCCATAGGGAGCGATCCAGTCGGCGCCGACGGCCAAAATGAAGGCAAAGGCGAGCCAGGCGCTGCAAAGTGCGATGACGATGGGCAGTCGCCGGCGCCGGCGCGGCGTCTTTCCCGCGGTGTCAGAAAGGACGGGGCCCGTCGCCGAGCTCATGCGCGCGCCTCGCTTCGACCGACGCCGATCCGCGGATCGAGCCAACCATAGGTGATGTCAACGAGGAAGTTGACGACGACCATCGTGAAGGCGATGAGGAGGACAACGGTCTGGACGATAGCCAGATCGCGAACCGCGACCGCGTTGACCAGAAGTTGGCCGATGCCGGGCCAGGCGAACACGGGCTCAACCACGACGGCGCCGCCGATCAATGCGCCGATCCTGAGGCCGACCACAGTGACGATCGGGATCCCGGCGTTCGGCAGGGCATGCCCCAGGAGACTGCGGCCGAATGGCACGCCCTTCGCCCGCGCGGTCCGCATGAAGGGCTGGTGCAGGATCTCCAGAAGCGAAGAGCGGGTGAATCGGGCGACCGTTGCGGCGTAGCTGGTGCCCAGTGTTAGCGCCGGCATGACCAGGTGCTTCCACGTCCCGGTGCCCGAACTCGGCAGCACTCGCCAGGTCATCGCGAACAGCAGGATGAGAAGTATGCCCAGAAAGAAGTTCGGCATCGAGTGGCCGAAGATGGTGAAGGCCATGGTTGCGTGGTCGACGCCGGTGCCGCGGTTCAGCGCCGCGAGGATGCCCGCACCAAGGCCGAGGATGAGCGTCAGGGCGAACGCCGTCAGGCCGAGTTCAAGCGTCAGGGGCACGCGTTCCAGAACGACGTCCAGTGCCGGGCGGTCGTCGCGGAACGAGAAGCCGAAATCACCGTGCATGATCCCCGTGACGTATCGGACATATTGCTCCGGAAGGGCTCTATCGAGCCCCCACATCTCCCGGTACTGCGCAATGACTGAGGGCGGGGTGTCGTCGGGCAGCATCTGCGTCACCGGATCGCCGGACATCCTGAGGACGACGAAGACGAAGGTCACGGCAAGGACGAGCGTCAGGAACGCCCGCAAGAGCTTTATGAGAACGAAGCGGAGGCTCATGCCCGGAACTCGCCGGGTCCTGTAGACCAGCCGAAATCGGTGATCGGTGAGCCATCCACCAGCCATTGCTCGACGCCCTGTTCATGGTCTCCGATCGCGGCGGTCAGGGTCCGGCGCGATACGTCCGGCGCATTGCCGTCGCTGCCTGCCAAGGTCTCCTCGAGCGCCCGGCCGCTGATGCCGCCGGTGTCGAGACCGAGGACGGTCAGCACGGTCGGAGCGATGTCCGGCAGCCAGCACGGTGTTTTCGAGACGAAACCGGCGCGGAAGGCGGGACCTGCGCCGGCAAGGACGGTCGCGAGCTCGCCGCGCGTCAGGCCGCCATGCATGCCGCCGCCGGGCTCGATGCCGCCGGCGAACAGGCAGGTTTCCGGTGTATCCGCGGCAGCCGCCGGCGTTGCCCTGAGCGTGAAGGAAACGGGTGCCGAGCGGGAATGGCCGCCGCCCATGGCGGCCGCAGGCAGCGCGCCTGCGACGCTCGCCTCAGGATCCCCCGGAATGTTGACGAAGATCAGGCCGCAGAAGGGCTCACCCGCCAAGCGCTCGACGGCCGCGGTGATCGTCTGACGAGATGAATCCGGCAGGTAGAGTCCGGAAAAGGTTCCGGGCGAAAGAAACCCGGCGTATTCGGGCAGTGCGGCGACGAGATCGAACTGCGCCGATCCGGTGATATGGCCATGGTCCGACATGACGACGATATTCTCGGGCCCGTCCCCCGTTTGCCACCAGTCGATGATTCGCCCGAAGGCATCGTCGCAGCCGCGCTGCGCCGCGATCGTGTCCGGAGCGTCAATCCCGAAACGATGCGAGGTGATGTCGGGATCGGACATCCAGAAGATTGCAAGATCCGGCCGATGCGTCGCATAGACGATCTCCATCAGAACCCCGGCCGCGTAATCGATCCGGCTTGTGTTCGGCGTTGCGGCGCCCGGCACGACGCCGAAGCGGGCCGCCGCCGTCTCCATCAGCGTCGGCGTGCCGACGCCCTCGTGGACCGAGAAGACCGGCTGGTCGAGCTTCGCTGCGCCGTAGCTCATCATAGCGGTGGCGCCGGGTGTCGCCGTGCTGACGACGGCAAAGCGCTTCCCCGTCCGCGCCAGACGCTGGCCGAGGCTCTCGCGATCAATCAGGACACCGAGCGCGTCGGCGCGGGCGAGTGCCTGGTGGTCGGCGGTGTTGAACAGGCCGTCGGGAACAATCTGCCGATTGATGAACTGGTTGGCGACGAGGCCATGGAGGCCGGGCGGACAGCCGGTGACGGTGCTCGTCGAGGCAACGCGGGTCTCGCTCGGAAACACGCTGCGCGCGTTGATCATGTCGGCGCCGGCTGCCATGAAGCGGGCGAGATGCGGCATACGGTCTGACGTCGCCCGATCGCGGCGCAGGCCATCGAAACAGATGAGGAGGGTCGAGCCAGCGGTCACGCGCGCGTCTCCTCAAGAGCTGACAGAAGCGCATTGCGCGCCGCGAGCGGGTCGTTGACGAGAAAGCCGGAGACGCCATCAGCCATCATGCGGCGCAGTTCGGGGGCGTCGAAATCGCCGACCTTGCGGCCCGTCCCGCCGTCGCCAGTGGTAACCCAGACCAAGTGGCCATGACTGACCACGGCCCCGATCCGTTCAGCCGTCGCATCGCTCTCCCAAAGCCGCAGAATATCGCCGCCCGCAGCGAAGAACGCGTCCTCGTCCGCAGGTAAGGCCAGGAGACCGAGGATCCTTGCGGGCGTTCGTGCCCGGACTTGGCGGACCGACGCGATCGCGTGGAGGCCGTAGATGAATGCGTCGCGACCCGATCCGAGCGCCACCGCGACGAGCCGGTCGAGCGTTTCCGGGCGCTCATCCTTAACGTCGAAAAGGATCGGCTGCCCGCACGGCAGCGTTTTGAACAATTCGTTGAGGGTCGGCACGGCGGAAGCGCCAGCCACGCGGATGCCGGCAAGATCCGCCGCGTCGATGTCCGCGATCGCCTCGTGCCGTTCCACCAAGCGCCGGAGGTCGGCATCGTGGCAGCAGACGAGGGTACCGTCACAGGTCATGCGGATGTCAACTTCGACGGCGTCGGCACCCGCTTCGACCGCGGCATGCCAAGCATGCGACGAGTTCTCACGATGGCTGGCGGAAAAGCCGCGATGAGCGATAATCGAGGGCGAAAGCAACGTCCGATCGGACTGAGACATCGTCAGACTTTCGAGAGCTGGACACGAATGCCGGCATCCCGCGCCCGGCGGGCGGAAGGCGACACTGCCGGCAGGGCGGCGATGAGCGACCGCGTGTAGGGATCTTGCGGCTGTGCGAAGACACGGGTCGCAGCGCCGGTCTCGACGATCCGCCCGTGCCGCATCACCGCGATACGATGGCTGACATGGCGGACGACGCCGAGATCATGGGAAATGAACAGATAGGCGACACCGAATTCGGCCTGGAGGTCCTGCAGGAGGTTCAGGATCTGCGCCTGGACGGAGACGTCGAGCGCGCTCACCGCCTCGTCGCAGACGATCGCGTCCGGCGACAGAGCCAGCGCCCGAGCGATCACCGCGCGCTGCAGTTGACCGCCGGAGAGCTGGTGCGGGAAACGACTTCCAAGGCCGGCAAGACCGACGCGCGTCAGCATCGCCTCGACTGTGCTGCCGTCAGCCTCGATGCTATGGGCCACCATCGCCTCGCGAACCTGGGAGGCGATGGACAGCCTTGGATCGAGGGCCTGCGACGGGTTCTGGAAGACGACCTGAACGTTGCGACGCTGGCGTCGCCAGAGAGCCGAACCGATGGCGGCATAGGGCGCGCCGCGAAACGCTACCCGGCCGCCGCTCGGCGCCTCGATCCCGGCGGCGATGCGGCCAAGCGTCGACTTGCCGCTGCCGCTTTCGCCGACAATGCCGAGGGTTTCACCCGCGCCAAGCTCAATGTCGACGCCGTCGACGGCACGCACCGGTTCGCCTTTGCGAAACCAGCTACCTTTGCCGTGGTAGTGTCGGCTGACATCGCGAAGTTCGAGTGCCGCGGTCATCAATGCGCGGGTCCGGGAAAGTGACAGGCGACTCTTTGGTTGGTTACGAAGCCTTGCGGCTGCGGAAGGATTTCGCAGCGATCGACGGCTTTCGGACAGCGGGTGCGGAAGGCGCACCCGATCGGGCGCGCTGATGGTCGCGGCACGGTTCCTGCGATCGCCGCGAGCCGATTGTTTGTCGCCGACAGCGCATGCAGACGGCAGTCCATCAATCCCAGGGTATACGGGTGGCCGGGATGTTCGAAGATGTCGTCGACGAGGCCGGTCTCGACAATGCGGCCGGAATACATCACAGCGACGCGATCGGCGATCTCGGCGACCACGCTGAGATCATGGGTGACGAAGATCATCGCCGTCCCGGTCTCTTGCTGCAGCGTCTTCATCAGCTTCAAAATCTGGGCCTGGGTGGTCACGTCCAGCGCTGTCGTCGCCTCGTCGGCGACAATCAACTGGGGTCGACAGGCCAACGCCATGGCGATCATCACCCGCTGGCACATGCCGCCGGAGAGTTGATGCGGATAGGCCAAGGCGCGGCTTGCAGAATCTTCAATGCCGACCCGATCGAGAAGTTCGACCGCCTGGCACATCGCCACACGCATTGAGAGGCCCTCGTGGACAACGAGCGCTTCTGCAACCTGCCGGCCAACCCGCTGCACGGGATTGAGCGAGGCGGCTGGATCCTGGAAAATCATTGCCATTTCACCACCACGGATTTGGCGGAGGTGCTTCTCGTCCAAGCTGGTCAATTCCCGCCCTTGCAGGGTGACACTGCCGGCGGTCAGCCGGACCGGCTCGGTCAGAAGGCCCATGGCCGCAAGGCAGATCAGGCTCTTGCCACAGCCACTCTCGCCGACGAGGCAGAGCGTCTCGCCGGGCGCGACCTCCAGGGAAACATCGATAACCAGGTTTACTATGTCGGTGCCGACTGTCAGCCCGTCGATCGAGAGGACCGGCTGAACGCGGGGCGCATCAGCGGCATCGGCCGCAGCATGGAGAGGCAAAGCGCCGGCAAAGCCGACGCCTCGCTTTTCGAGGAGGGACGGCGTCACGAGCCGTGTGCCTCGTCCTTCAGGTTATAGGGGCGCAGGTCCATATAGTAGAAGGTATAGGGCTGCCATTTCAGGGTCTTGCGCACGCCGTAGGTCTCGAGCGGCTGGTAGAGAATGGTCCCCGGCGCATCGTCTTCCCAGAGGTCCATGAGCTTTACCGCAAGTTTGTAGCGTGTGCCGTGGTCAAGCGTCGTCTCAAGTTCGTGGCCAACTTCGTTGAATTCTTTGGGTGCCCAACTCTGCCAAGTCTTTTGGGCCGAGCCGAAGGGACCCCAAGTGTTCCAAAGGCCGCCGACCGGGTCGGGGTAGCGGGTAGAGTTCGACCAGTTGCGCACCATCAGCTCGTCGTTCGGGAGGGAGTCGACGTCTTCCATCACGTTGAGCTTGGCGTTGATCCCGACGGCTTTCCACATCTCCAGAATCGCCTGAGCCGCAGGAAGAGCGTTAAGATAGTATTGCGGCTCGGTGGAATAGACGATCGGCTCGCCCTTGTAGCCAGCCTCCTTCAGAAGCTTCTTGGCCTTCTCCGGATTGTATTCGAAGCCTGGACGGTCAGCCTGGTACATGTCCCCGTATTCGGGATACTGGTGGCCGTTCGGTACGACTGCCTTGCCGTCCCACAGCGCGTCGACGAGCAGCTTGCGGTCGATGGCGAGGTTCATCGCCTGGCGCACACGCTTGTCCTTCAGCACCGCATTGTGGGTGTTGTAGACGAGAACATGCGAGTTCGCGAGGACGACGCTGCGGGTCTCGACGTCGCCATAAGAATCGATCTGGGCGATCTGGTCCGGCGCGACATTGGTGATGATGTCGAACTCACCGCTAACGAGGCCGGCGATTCGCGCAGCAGGTTCCGGCACCTTCTTGAAGGTAACGGTCGCGGCCGTCGGCTTTCCGCCCCAATAGCCTTCAAAGGCCTTGAGCTTGACGTACTGGTCTGCGCGGTAATCTTCCAGCATGAAGGGGCCGGTGCCGACCGGGAACTGCGCGAAGCCCTTTCCCTTGGCCTTTTCCAACCAGTCCCGCTTGTTGACGATCCACGACGCCCAGGATGCGAGGCGCTGTTCGAGTAGCGGGTCCGGCGCCTTGGTGACAAAGCGTACGGCGTAGTCGTCGATCTTCTCGACCTTGTCGAGCACGCCGAAATAGGCGCGGCCCTGGGGCAGCGACGAATCCTTGCCGATCAATCGCTCCGGCGAAAAGGTGAAGACAACGTCGTCCGCCGTGAAGTCGGCGCCGTTCTGGAATTTCACGCCTTCGCGCAATTTCACTTCCAGCGTCGTGTCATTGATCCGCTTCCAGCTCGTGGCGAGCGACGGTACGAGCTTCGATCCTCCGCCACCCCCCGTCGATAGGAAATCGCGGCGGATCAACGTGTCGAAAACGGAATAGGTGATGCGCGTTCCGACATTGGAGAGCTCCTTGGCGGGCTCGAGCGTCGGAGGGTTGTCGGCAACGGCTATCACGATTTTCGGACGATTGTCGGTCTGCGCATTTGCGGGCGCTACGCCGCCCAGGGCAACAAGCCCGGCGGTCAGCAAAGCCGTGAGTGTGCGGGAAATCATGTCTACCCCTGAATTGATCTCGGAATTCAGAGACTGGTAAAGCCGCAATGCAAAGCTGCCATGACAAAGAAACGATGGACTGATGAACGTCCTCCAGCGTGCGGTTTTCCATTCCCGCAATCCTAGATAGGTAGCGGAGCAATGATACGCATGTTTGACGTTCTTGGATGCTTTGGCGCCTTCGGACGAAATCGAGAGTGCCTTCGCGAGTGGTTTGCAGTAAAATGGAATACGATCCTGCAGATCTCGGCCAGATCAAAACCGGCAGTTTCCCGTGTTCTTACAGCTCAGACGAGGACCGTCAGCAGGCGGCCCAAAAAAGCTCCCTGCGGACGGTCTGGCGGCCCGGTTTTTGGTCCCTAAACACCGTCTGCCGAAGGAAATCGTGTTGGGGGATGAACTTGGCCGTCACGATCCGAACAGACGCCGGTCCCAGTAGACCGGCGCGTGGAGGCTGGCCTCGATCGCGCTGAATTCGGGATGGGCAGGGTTGATCAGGACGTTTCGATCAAGCCGCGCCACGACGCTGGGCACCAGCAAAATCGCGCTGCGTCTTTGCGCGCACCAGCGTTCACCAAAGGTTTTGCTCACGACGGGCGGTATGGCATCCCAACCAGGCACCGCAGGTGCCGACAAGACCTCATAGGAAAGGCCTTTCGGTAAGGTGACGCGAACGTAGTGCTGGTTCGGCGGCAAGCGACCGCTGCCGTGGACGAGCTTTTCAAGAAGCGCTGTCGAATAGACCTCGCTGGTGTAGATGACCGGGCTGCCCGGCGTGTTCCAGCGGCCGGGGGCAATGGTTGAGCCGGTTGCATCGAAGATCGGATAGGTGCCAGACGGATCGCCGATCCTGAAACTCGACATTGTACGGTCAAGCGTCTGTGCGCTCACGCAGCGGTGCCGTACTTCAAGCGCTCAAGGATATCGACTGCCAGCTCGGCGCCAATTTCGCTCTGAATGACGACGTCGATCGGCCGCTTGTCCTCGAGCATGGGATGGGAGCGGAACAGAAATTCGCGCGCTTCATCTTCGCTCTGCCATACTTCCAGCGCCAAACCCCACAACCGCGCCACGCGAGTCAGCCGCGCGCCTTCGTCCGACGACAAACGACGTTTTTCTTTGCGACGGCCATAAGTCGCTTTAGGGACCAGTCGGTACTTGAACTGCGAGTCGCTTGGCGCCAGAAGCTGCGAAACGCGATCGAGTGCCCCAAGAGGCAGGCCGTTTTCGATGCGCATGATAAGTTCGAAAGGTGTACGCGCCACAGCTTCTGAATCGGTCAGACCCAAAACGCTTTCGATGTCGGCAAATGCGAGCATGCTGAACCTCTGCCTCAGTTGATACTGATACTAGGCTCAAATGAGGACCCTCACAAGGCCGCCGCCGACGTTGAGCAAATGCGCCGCTGTTCTTCAATGCCGGCTTGGGCACATGTTCAAACCCGCGCTTTATGGTCACGAGATCGCCTGAAACCTGAAAGCGATATCGGCATCTTAGGCGAGTTGAGGATATTGCAATCATGCCGAAGAACCGACCGATTGCCTGCGACTTTCCGCGCAACCTTTTCGGCGCAGATGCTCGGGCATTGAGACACTCGGGTTAGTTTTGGAAACGGGCAAAGACAATCGGTTTTTTACAAATGGCAAAGATGGAAACGCTGAACGGTGACAACTGACAAAGTTGGGTATGAAGGGCAGACGAACGAGCCATCCGGTGCCGAACCGCCCTCGCCTCAGCGCAAAATTATCCACATCGACATGGACGCCTTTTTCGCATCAGTCGAACAGCGCGACGACCCCTCCTTGCGCGGCAAGCCCGTCGCCGTCGGCGGATCGCGCGAACGCGGTGTGGTGGCGGCCGCAAGCTACGAAGCGCGGCAATATGGCGTTCGCTCCGCCATGCCGTCGGTCACCGCCAAGCGCCAGTGCCCCGACCTTATCTTCGTGAAGCCTCGCTTCGAGGTCTACAAGGAGATTTCAGGGGAGATACGGGCGATCTTCGCGGAGCACACGCCGATTATCGAGCCCCTCTCCCTGGACGAGGCCTATCTCGACGTCACTGTGAATCTGCAGAACATCGTGTCCGCAACGGCGATCGCCGCGGCAATCCGGGCCAGGATACGCGAGGTAACCGACCTCACCGCCTCAGCCGGTGTTTCCTACAACAAATTTCTCGCCAAGCTTGCCTCCGACCACCGAAAGCCCGATGGGCTGTTCGTCGTCACCCCTGGCATGGGCTCGAACTTCGTCGAGGAGTTGCCGGTCGGCCGGTTCCATGGAATTGGGCCGGTGACCGCAGCCAAGATGGATGAGATGGGAATCCAAACCGGCCGAGATCTCCGCGAACGATCGCTGGATTTCCTCAAGGAGCGTTTCGGCAAGGCCGGACCCTACTATTTCTGGATCTCGCGCGGCATCGATGAGCGTCCAGTGCGGGCCAATCGTGTCCGCAAATCAATCGGCGCCGAAAACACCTTCTCGGCCGATCTCTTCAGTTTCGAAGAAATGCGCGAAGCTCTCCAGCCAATCCTCGACAAGGTCTGGCGACATTGCGAAGCGCGCGGCAATCTCGGCCGCACGGCGACGCTCAAGCTAAAGTTTTCAGATTTCCAGCAGATCACCCGCAGCAGGTCTGTCGCCGAGCCGATCACATCACGCCAGGAACTCGAACGGATAAGCCTCAAGCTTTTAGAGCCGCTGCTTCCCGTCGAGAAGGGCGTAAGGCTTCTCGGTGTCTCGCTGTCGTCACTCGGAACTTCCGAAGAAGGTCGCGCACCAAGCGGCCAGCTCGCCCTCCCCATTTGAGGTCACTCCGCTCAGAGCGACCGAGGCAATCTATGACGGTTCGCGGCAAGACGCAGGAAACCAGACGGCCCATCGATCCATTCGAAGACCGCAGGCTTGGGACTTCCAGTCCGGCCCTGCTATGATCTCGATGAGCAAGCAGCGGTCGGTGCCGATCTCCACCAACGCCGAAGGGAGCCGATGAACGGCCTTTCCGCCAAACCAATCCAAGACGACCTCTTCGCTGGCGAACCCAAACAAATGGGCAACGCCAGCGAAACGACGGCGCGCACCAGTAGGCTGGGTCACACGGTTGGCGATCGCCCGGCTCCTTCTGCGCCAGCGCCGCTTACCATGGAAGAGATGGCACAGCAGCTCGAGGAAAGCGGAAACTACCGCGTCCTGCGAAAGCTTCAGCCGCGCCCCGTCAGCGGCTTACCTGTCGTCGGGACGCACAAAATCGGCGTGATCCTCGATACCGAAACGACCGGGCTTGATCATACGAAGGACGAGATCATCGAACTCGGCATGGTCGCCTTCACCTATGACGACACCGGCATCCGCGACGTCATCGGGGTCTTCTCGGCGCTGCAGGAACCGAGCGTGACGATCTCCGCCGAAATCTCCCGGATCACCGGCATCACCGCTGAAATTGTGGAAGGCCAAAAGATCGATATCGACGCCGTCGTCCGGTTCATCGAGCCAGCCGATCTGGTCATTGCCCACAACGCTCGATTTGACCGACCCTTTTGCGAGAAATTCGCGCCCGACTTCGACATCAAGCCGTGGGCCTGTTCAGTCTCGGAAGTCGACTGGGCGGGTCTTGGTTTCGAGGGGACCAAACTTTCCTACCTCGTTGGCCAGAGCGGATATTTTCACAACGGACACCGAGCCGTCGACGACTGCCACGCCCTTTTGGCCCAATCGGCCCGAAGCTGCGAAAACGGCCAACTTGAAGAACGATAAGTGAACGCGTTTCGCTGACAGGTCGAGCCTGTCATTGGCTTTGTCTCACAACAATGCTTTCGGCACCTTTGCTTCACATAGACAAAATGACGTGTTTAGTGACAAACTCGGCTGGGTTTGAGCCGGCAGTTCGGTTTGCTCCATAAACGAGCGTCTATGTGACAATTCTCATCGGATATGTCCGCGTCTCCAAGGCGGATGGAAGCCAAGTCCACGATCTTCAGCGCGACGCCCTCATCGCATCCGGGGTGGCAGCCGATCAGATCTACGAGGACAGCGCGTCCGGCCGTCGTGACGATCGGCCAGGACTGGAAGCCTGTTTGAAAGCCTTGCGCTCCGACGACACATTCGTTGTCTGGAAGCTGGATCGGCTTGGTCGCAACCTCGCCATCTCGTCAATACGGTGTCGGACCTGACGGCGCGGGGCGTCGGCTTCAAGGTCCTGACCGGACAAGGGGCCTCGATCGACACGACAACAGCAAACGGCCGCCTGGTGTTCGCGATCTTTGCCGGTCTCGCCGAGTTCGAGCGCGACCTGATCGTCGAGCGCACCAAGGCCGGCCTGGCGTCCGCGCGAGCTCGAGGGCGCAACGGCGGACGGCCATACAAGATGACCCCGGCAAAGCTGCGGCTGGCCCAGGCGGCGATGGCGCAGCCGGAAACGAAGGTGTCGGACCTCTGCGACGAACTCGGTGTGTCGCGGCAAACGCTTTACCGCTTTGTCGATCCGACAGGCCGACTCCGCGCCAACGGCACGAAACTGCTGGCAGCAAGTCGTCGGTAGGAACTTCCGGTTCAAGCGGCTCGACGTTCGAAGTCGATGCGATCGTTCATGTCGAGATCGTAGCGGCCATAGGGATTGGTGTGCCCGTAGATCAGTGGGTTCAGCCCGCGATAATCCGCCTGGCTCATCTTTCCGGCCCAAGTGGGCTCGGTCAGCACGGACTGCATCATCCGCGTGTTCACATAGACCAGCGACGTCTGGAGCAGATGGAGCGCCAGCACCGAGATTTCCTGGTCTTCAAGCCGGTTGGTGGCGATCTCGCCATCCTGGCCGAAGAACACGAAGGAGTTGGCGCTGTTCCAGTTCTCGACGACGTTCAGCCCTTCGTGGATCTCGCGCCGGAAGGCTTCCGAACGCAGGTACCAGCACAGAAAGATCGTCTTGATCGCGCGGCCGAGTTCGGCGAGCGCCTTGTAGGTCGGGTGCATCACCTCGGCCCGGGCGAAGCGCCGAAGGATCGCTTCGGGATCGGCCGTCCGGCTTTGCATGGCCGCGGTGTATTTGACCATCTCGTCATATTGCCGCTCGATCTCATCCCAGTCGATGGCGCCGGACAGGACCGGCAACAGGTTGGGCAGCTCGGAACGCATGCCGACAGCGGGCAAGGCGAGTTTTTGACGAGCGATCGCTTTCAAGCGCGGGGCGAGTTCGAATCCCAGGAGCCGGCAGAAGGCGAAGCCAACGGCGCTCTGACCATGGCTGTCGACGTACTGGCGCTGGATTTCCATGTCGGTGCAGTGGCGCAGCACACCCTCGATCATCGAGGCGACCTCCGACGAGGAGCACCGCTTGAGCTGCGAATAAATGCAGACCGACTGTTTCTCGACATGCCAGTAGATCATCACGCCGCGGCCGCCGTAACGGGCGTGCCATTCGGTCATCAAGTTCCGATCCCAAGCGCCGAACTTACGGGAATCGGAAGCGCAGGCCGTGCCGGCCTCGCCCCATACGGCGGTATTGCGCACCGAAAGCGTGGCGTTCGCGACCTGCGCACAGGCCTGTCGCATCGCTCCGGCATGAATGAACCGCCGGCGCACATGCAGCAGTTCCTCGTAGGTGACGTCCGGCCCCGCGGCCGCGATGCGCTTGATGCCGGCATTGGTGCCGAGACCGTAGAGGCACAGAAGCAGACGCCGGTCGAGTGCTGAACGCGAAAGCGCGACACGCGAAGCCGACGTCTCGAAGGCATCCAGAAAGCCGGTATCGAGCGCGGCCTCCTTCAAGACATCGAGCAGTCCCGTCATCGGCCAGCGTCTAACGATCTCTGCCTTCACCGCCGTAAGGCTCGTCGGTTCCGGCGCCGGCTTGAACGGCGTGACGCGAATGCGGTTCTTGCCCCGCCACAGGATGCGAACCTTGTCGTTCCCGGGAAGATCGGTGTTCAGGAGGCGAAGCTCCTCCTCCAGCTCCGTCTTGATCTCGCCGATGAAGGCTTTCGCGTCCGGCGTCAGATTGAGGCTGGAATAATAGGCGGCACGCTTCGTCTCGAAGTCCTTCGGCAGGTCGTCGTCGGGATTGCGATAGCGGTCGGCGCCGACGATCCAGATCTCCTTGGCGCGGATACTCTCACGCAACTGGCTGAGGACACAAAGCTCGTAGCTGATACGATTGACCCGACCGTCCTTGCCGATGACGGCGCTGCGCCATTTGGCAGGAATGACCTCGTCGACCGGCACATCCTGCCGGGAAACAAAACGGCGGCCGTCGTTGACCATCGACCTCATCCAGTCGAAGGCGTCGACGACAGGGCGCCAGGCCGCGTTGTTGGAGCGAAACCCCAGCACCGAAAGCAGCTTCGGCACCATGCGGCGGTAATGGCTGGCATAGGAACCGCGCATCACCTTGTAGATGCGCCGGTCGAGCGCACCTTGCGCGCGATACTCGTCGACGATCGCCGCCAGCTTCGTCTCACCCGCGACGGGAAAGATCACATCGCAGACCCGTCCCGACGGATTATCGATGGCTGCGCCGGCGATATCGACCAGCAGACGCTCCTTCCCGTAGACTTTCTCGATGTCACGGGCGATGCCGGCGATCACCTTGCGTTTGGAACGCGTCGTGATCCGATGAACCGTCTCGATCAGAAGGTCGATCATGGCGTCGATGATCTTCGACTGCCGCGACATGAGGAACACCGCGTAAAGCCCCAATTGTCGCGCGTGCGGATGACGGCGCATCTCCGAGGCCTTCTCGCCCCCGACCCGTCGCTCGATCTGTTCGATCCATGCCGTTCCGAGCACCGACAAAAGGTCTACCGGCAGTCGAGCCTTTGGATGAAGGCCAGACGATCCGTGACGGCGATAATGTTGTCGAGCGAGGCCTGACCCGCATCGTTCTTGATAGAATGAAATCCTGTCTCGTTGTCGGGATCGGCGAGCGAAGCTTCCATTGACGCCTGGGCTTCGGGATGAAGGCGATCGGCGACGCGGCCGAGATAGGCATCCAGAAACCGCTGACGTTCCGATCGCGAAAGCCGCTCCAATTCCTTGCGCGACGAAGCGAAGATTTTTCCGTCCCGGCACCAGAGAAACACTCGGTCCATCATCGCGCTGACCGTCATGCCCGACGGACAAAGCTCGGTCGATATCCAGGCCGCCAGCGCTTCGCGGTCCGCCGGCTTCATGCGTCGAAAGCCAAGATACCGGAGGATTTCCGCGCGATGGCGCCGGCCCGAACGCCCTGCGAAATCGTAACCGGCAAGACCGCCGCCGCCGAGCTGTTCAACGACATACCCGATCGCATCGCCCGGCACACCGTCGGCCGCATCGGCGAAAAATCCATGCGCCGCAAAGAACTTCAACTGGACGGCGATTCCCGCTCTCGCGATGAGCGGCTTGGTGTTTAAGAACTCGATGTCGGAAAACGACAGGCTCCAGGCGCCGGCCAGTTCCTCAGCTGAAACCCTGACGCCCATTCACCCGCTCCTTGAAAAGCAGGAATCTCAATGGCAGCCCGCAGCCAAGTCAATCTGACTGGCCACGTTCACTTACCGTTCCGCAAGTTGGCCGTTTTCCCAGCTTCGGGCCGATTGGGCCGAGTTGCCCGAGTTGAATCGGCGAGGTTCGACGCAACCCGATATTGCCCTGCCCGGTGACTTGCCGCCGCCGACTACCTTCGCCGTCAGTTCGCGTCTTCGGGAAGCGACGGCAGCGGGATGGCCGTAATGCCGTCCTCGCTCAGCTTTTCCACCTCGGCCCTGCTGGCCTCGCCATAAATGCTGCGATTTTGGGTCTCGCCGAAATGAATGCGGCGGGCCTCTTCGGCAAAGCGCGAGCCCACGTAATCCGACTTTGCCCGCAGCTCGCGCGTCATTGTCCGAAGCTTGGCGATCACCTCCGCCGCCTGGCCAGCTGCGACACCGGCCATTTCGCCGGATGCGGCGGCGACGGGCGCCACAAGCGCTCCAGGGGACTCTGGCGCGCCCGTGGACGCCGGCTTCGTCGCGTCAGCCGCTGAAGCTGCTTCGACGGCGGCTTCCCGGCGCTCGCCGGAGCGCTTCACCTTCGTTCCCTTGCCGATCGCCGGCTTCATGAGCGCTTTGGAGACGTTCGTCGTCCCGCAGACCGGACAGGTGACGAGATGCGCGGCGATCTGCCGCTCGAAATCGTCGCCCGAACGAAACCAGCCGCCGAAACCGTGAGAATGGGGGTCGCAGCGCAGCGCGAAGCTGATCATTCGGCGGCCTCGAGCGCACCCGTGACCGATACCGTCGTTCCGGCCGTGCCGACCGTGAAAGGTCGGGCGTTCTTCAAATTCGGGATCTTGGCACGGGCGGCTGCGACCGCGGCCGTATCGATCTCGGCCACCGCGATACCGGGCTCGTTGCCCTCGATCTCGGCGAGGACCCGGCCCCACGGATCGACGATCAGCGAATGGCCGAAGGTTTCGCGGCCGTCCTCATGAACACCGCCCTGGGCCGCCGCGATCATGAAGGCGCCGTTCTCGATGGCCCGGGCGCGCAGCAGCACATGCCAATGGGCCTCGCCGGTCTGGCGCGTGAAGGCGGCCGGTGCCGTCAGCACCTCGGCCCCGCCCAACGCCTCCTCGCGGTATAAATGCGGAAAGCGCATGTCGTAGCAGACCGACAGGCCGAAGCGCACGGGATCGCCGCCCAGCGTCAAATCGGCAATGCCCGCACAGGCGCCAGGCCGATAGGTGCGCGACTCCCGCCAGCTCTCGCCATTGTCGAGATCGACGTCGAACATGTGAATCTTGTCGTAGGTGGCGAGCTTTCCACCATCGGGCCCGAACAGCAGCGCCCGGTTGGCGACGCGTCCATCCTCCAAAGCCACGGCCACCGAGCCGACATGGACGACGATAGCGTTTTCGCGCGCCAGCCGCTCTGCGACCGCGGCGATCGGGTCCTCGGCCTCGGAGCGCAATTGAGCCATCAGCCCGGCGCGGTCACGCTGAACCATGCCGGTCATCTCCGGCGACTGCACATAGTTCGCACCTGCATCGACGGCCTCACGCACCAGGCGCTCGAAGCTTTCGACATTGGCTGCGGGCTCGACGCCAGAACGCATCTGCAGGACGGCAGCACGAAACACGGTCATCGCTTCAAGCTCCTTCGTCTGATGGGCGCTCGCGGGTCCAACCCCGTCACAAGTTTACGACGCACGCGGACAGCGGCGTCAGGCCGCCAGCATATCGTCGAGCTTGCCGGCCCTGTCGAGGGCGAAAAGATCGTCGCAGCCGCCGACATGAGTCTCGCCGATGAAGATCTGCGGGAAGGTCGAGCCGCCATTGGCGCGATCGCGCATCTCCTGGCGCAGCGCCGGCGAGGACGAAGCGTCCTTCTCCTCGTACGCTGTGCCCTTCTGATCGAGAAGTTGCTTGGCGCGTGCACAAAAGCCGCAGAGCTGGCGGGTGTAGATGGTGATCTGAGGCATCGTCGTCTTTCGAAAGCATGTTGCCGTCGAGATATGGCTTCACATGTCGCCGGTCGCAACCCTGGCAAAGGTCAGGACGTCGACGCTCTCGGCCCCGGCACGCTTCAGGGCACGGGTCGCGCTCGCGGCTGTCGCGCCAGTCGTGTAGACGTCGTCGACGAGGAGCACGTGCTTGCCCTCGACCTCCCACCGCCGGGTGTCGGGCACCTTGAAGGCCCCACGAACGTTTTCCATGCGCTGGCGCGGGCCGAGACCGACCTGGCTCTGGGTCGGCTTGACGCGCTTGAGCGCCAGCGGTGCGAATTGCACCCGCGCCAAACGCGTCACGTGCCGGCCGATCTCGGCCGACTGATTGAAACGCCGCCGCCAGAGCCGGCCCGAATGCAGCGGCACCGGCACGATCACCTCCGCATCACGCAACAGCTCGGCGCCGGCCCGTCCCATCCACCCGGCCATCAACGGTACGAGATCGGTCCGATCGGAATATTTCAGCGCACTGACGAGCCTGGCCGCGAGATCCTGATAAAGCACGGCAGCGCGCAGACGTCCGAAGGGTGGCGGATCGGCGATCGCTTCGGCCGATAGAAATCCCTTGCCGAGATCGTAGGCGAAGGGGAGGCCAAGCACCTCGCAATAGGGCCTCTCGATAAAACACAACTTGCTCCAGCAGGCCGGACAAACGGTGGACGTGCCGGTGATCGCCGTCTGGCAACCCGGACAAACCGGCGGAAACAGCAGGTTTCCAACCGAACCGGCCAATACCTCCCGGCCCCGCCTGAACAAATTCATAGCCCCTCACCCAGCCGCATCGCTACTGCTAAGACGCTCTGTGACCGCGTCCTGCGCCGTCGCTGCGACGGCGTATCGCATTCCATTGCGCTGCCTCTACCCTGCCCCGGCGACTTGACGATACTCCCTTGACCGTCAGCTACAAGTCGCATCGAAACGGGCGAGCAGCATGTGGCTGAAGATCCGCATGAAATGGCCGCTTCGATCAAACCGCCGCCGCTCTTTGGGAAGAACCCCATGCCCGATGCCGCCCATCCTCTCGTCTTCGACCGCGCGCTCCTCGACCTGAGACGCCGGCGTCGGCTCGATCGCCAGGCGCGAGCCACGATGCAGGGCGATGCGCCGGACGGCGGCGAGCGCTTTCTCCTGCGCGCGGTGGTCGAGGATCTTGCCGACCGCCTGTCGCTGGTCGACCGGCACTTCGACATCGGCGTCGATCTCGGTGGCCACACGGGAGAAATGGCCGCGCTCCTGCGAGACCGGGGACAGGTCGAGACAGTGCTCAGGATCGAACGCCTTGCCGGGCTCGTCGCAAACGATCCGCTGGCGGCGGTCGGCGACGAGGAGGCCCTGCCGCTGGCAGACGACAGCGTCGATCTCATCGTCTCCGCCCTGTCGCTGCATCTGACCAACGACACGCCGGGCACGCTGGTGCAGATCAGGCGGGCGCTGAAGCCCGACGGGCTGTTCCTCGCAGGCTTCCTCGGCGGCGACACTCTCTATGAGTTGCGGGCGTCGCTGGTTGCGGCCGAGACAGAGTTGTACGGCGGAATTTCGCCGCGCGTGGTGCCCTTCGCCGACATCCGTGATGCCGGCGCGCTGCTGCAACGCACGGGCTTCGCTCTTCCCGTCACCGACCAGGACCGGCTGACCGTCCGCTACGACACGATGTTCGATCTGATGAACGATTTAAGAGCGATGGGCATGGCCAACATGCTTCAGGAGCGCTCGCGCCGGCCCGTCTCGCGGCGCCTTTTCGTGCGCGCGGCGGAAATCTATGCCGAGCGTTACGCCGATCCCGACGGGCGGATCAGGGCAACGTTCGAGATGATCTCCATGTCCGGCTGGAAGCCCCACGAGAGCCAGCAAAAGCCCCTTCGCCCAGGCAGCGCAAAGGGCAGTCTGGCGGCCGTGCTGAACGATCGCTCCGGCGATCTGAATTGACCCGGGGACGCATGGCCGTCAAAGCAGGCCGGAGAACGTGTCCGATATCGTCTGAAAGACGTCGCCGAGATCGGCACCGATCTGGGTGATGCCGGCGATGATCGCAATCGAGACGATACCTGCGATCAAACCGTACTCGATGGCCATCGCGCCGGTCTTGTCGTGCACGAATGTCTCAATCGCCAACGGCGCTGAAAGGAAACTGCGGCAACGCTGACTCAACATGGCGGCTGTCCCGTCTCGACCTGCCCGCGGTTGCAAGTTCCTTTTCCGGATTTTGAAAGCGCATCGTGTCCGATCGAACCTTGCCCTGCCGAACCGGCGCGACGGATCGAGCCGGTCGCCATCTGGTCGAGACCCGACTGGGCCTTTGCCGCAAGCTCCTGGGCTTGCCGCTTGACCGCGGGCGCCGCAAAGATCGCAAGACCGAGGGCGACGCAACTGCAGACCAACGTCGCGCGCATCAATCCCGTGTGCGCATGAGTCCGCGCTTCGCTCGAAGACGCGTCGTCACTCGAGTCTCGTTCGGCTTCCCACTCGTCCATCCGCCGTTCCCCACACCAAGGAGGGCAAATTGCGCCACAGACATGAAAGACCGCTTAATGGAGCAGGCTTGCCTGCGTTAAATGTTGAGCCTTGAGTGCATCACAGCAGCGCCTGCAGATGCGCGATCAGCGGTTCGTCGGCCGACGGCATGGGGTAATCGCGCAGGGCCCCCGGCCGAACCCATTTGATCCGCTGGCCCTCCTGCGGGGCGGGGATGCCCTCAAACCGGCGACAGACATACAGCGGCATCAAGAGATGGAAGTCGTCGTAGGAGTGGCTGGCGAAGGTCAGCGGCGCCAGGCACGCCTCCTCTGTCTCGATGCCGAGTTCCTCGCGCAGCTCCCGGATCAGCGACGCCTCTGGCGTTTCGCCCGGCTCCAGCTTGCCGCCGGGAAACTCCCAAAGGCCGGCGAGCGACTTGCCGGCGGGGCGCTCGGCAATCAGAACGCGCCCGTCGGCGTCGATCAGCGCACAGGCGACGACGAGGAGCAGGCGCTTGCCGCCTGCAAAGGTGGGGACGGACACCGTCATCAGCGATCTCCCGGAGGCGCGCGGTAGACGTAGCGATAGGCTTCCGCGAAACCGAGGCTGCGATAGAGCGACAGCCCGGCAGCATTGTCGGCCTCGACCTGCACCCATGCAGTCTTGGAACCCTTGTGCATCGTGTAGCGCAAGGCCGAGCGCACCACGTCGCGGCCGATGCCGTGACCGCGCTCGTCGGCGCGCACGGCGACGTCGAGGAGGCCAGCGAGGTCGTTGTCGTGGATCGCCAGCGCCACGGCGATCGGCTCGCCGCCGGTCTCTCGGATGAACAGGCCGGTCGGCGGCCGGATCGATTCCAGAATCCCCGTCAGCCCCGAACGCAGCGAGGCCGGGCGTTGGTGTACTTTCAGACTTGCCTCGACATAGCGCGCCATGTCGCGGATCGGGATGCGCTCGACGGTTCCGGATAGATCGGTCCGGGCGAGATCGGCGGTCATGACGATCGATTCGTCGAAGCGGCTCCAGTCTTCCTTGTCGAGAAAGGCGATCAGTGCCTCGGGCGCTAGCGGAGACTGGCGCACGATGATCGAACGACCGAATTCGGCAAAGGTCTTTTTCGCCCGCGCGATGCGCCCGGAAATGTCGGTCGTGTCGGAGGGGTCGAGCGGATTGACCGAATTCAACCGCTTGGCCGGAAACGATTTCGTGACGCGCACCGCCCAGGTGCCGTCGAAAGCCGTCGACGAGGCCGGCCAGGCGCGAAAGCCGGCCGCCTCGAGCCGGCGCACGATCGCCAGCTGGCGCAGTTTCTCAGCTTCGGTAATCGCCATTGATCGCGACATACTCCTTGGTAAGATCGCAGCCATAGACGGTCCAGCGCCCCGATCCGAGGCCCAGTTCGACGCGGATCGCGATAACGTCCTTCTGCATCTCGGCCGAGGCTTCGGCCTCCGAATAGGCCGGATCGCGCTCGCCGTCGACGGCGACGCGGATATCGCCGAAATGGATCGCCAGCCGGTCGCGGTCGGCCTCCTCGCCAGCCTTGCCGACGGCCATGACCACGCGGCCCCAATTGGCGTCCTCGCCGGCGACCGCGGTCTTGACCAGCGGCGAATTGGCGATCGACAGGGCGATGCGCTTGGCGGCCGCGTCGCTCGCCGCACCCTCGACGGTCACCGCGATCTCCTTGCGGGCGCCTTCCCCGTCGCGGGCCACCTGGCGCGCGAGATCGAGGAGCAGATCGGCGAGCGCTTCGCGAAACGCCCCTGCGCGCAGATCCTCGGAATCAGTTATCGAAGCATTGCCGGCGGCACCCGTCGCGAAAAGCAACAACGTGTCCGAGGTCGACGTATCGCTGTCGACCGTCACCGAGTTGAAGCTCGGGGCCACCGCCGCGGCGAGCATCACCTGCAGGGCGGGCGCGGCGATGGCGGCGTCGGTCGCGACGAAGGACAGCATGGTCGCCATGTCCGGCGCGATCATGCCGGCGCCCTTGGCGATGCCGTTGATGGTGACGGTCGCACCGTCGATCAGGGCGGTGCGGGTTGCAACCTTCGGATAGGTGTCGGTGGTCATGATCGCGTCGGCGGCCGCGCGCCAGCCGTCCGCGACGGCCGCTTTCGCGAGTCCATCGAGAAGGTCGACGAACTTGCCGGCATCGAGCGGTTCGCCGATGACGCCGGTCGAGGCAAGGAACACGTCCGACGGCGTCCCGCCGATAGCCTTGGCCGCCGCTTGTGCGGTCATGGCCGTCGCTTCGCGGCCTCGCTTGCCCGTGAAGGCGTTGGCGTTGCCGGAATTGACGACGACGGCCCGTGCGGTGCCGCCCGCAAGGTTCTCCCGGCACAGATCGACCGGGGCCGATGGACATTTGGAGGTGGTGAAGACGCCGGCGACACTGGCGGGCTGATCGAACACCATCATCAGGACGTCGGTGCGTCCCCTGTATTTGATCCCGGCGGCAGCGGTCGCGATGCGCACGCCCGCGAGCGCAGGCAGCATGGCGAAGGTCTTCGGGGCAAGCGGCGAAACAGGTGTGGTCATGGCGCGTCCATCATCGAGCGCGCTGCGACCAGGTCCGTTCGTCGCCACGCTCTCCGTTTGTCTTCACGCATGATCCAGAAGACCGTCGGCCGCGCTCGCAGATCATGCCCGAATGCCGGCCTCGGGCAAGTCCGAGGCCGGTGATTGCGTTTCGACCACTGTTATCTGGCGGCAGGAGTTGCGCCGTCGGTGCCCGCTTCCGTCTTGCCGGCTGCGGCGTCGGCCGCCGCCTTCTCCATGTCGTTCACCTGCTTCCTGATCGCCGGATCGACGTATTCGACCTTCAACTCCTCGCGGGCCTTCTGGACGAGCGCCAGGTACTTTTCCTGCATGACGACCTGGCGAACCTGGTCCTTGACCTGATCGAAGCTCGGCTTTTCGGCGGCCCGGCGCCCTTCCACCTTGATCACGTGCCAGCCGAACTGGGTCTGCACCGGCTCCCTGGTGTATTCACCAGGCTTCATGGCGAAAGCGACCTTCTCGAAGGCCGGCACCATCTGGCCGGGGCCGAAGAAGCCGAGATCGCCGCCCTGCGGACCCGACGGACCGGTCGATTTTTCCTTGGCCACGGTCTCGAAATCGGCTCCGCCGTCGAGCTGCTTGATGACCGCCTCGGCGTCTTCCTTGGACTTCAGGAGAATATGCCGCGCATGGACCTCCTCGGTGTCGGGCAGCGCGGCCAGCTCCTTGTCGTAGCGCTTCTTCAACTCGTCGTCGGTGACGGTCGCAATGCCGTTCCTGGCGAAATAGGCGTTGTGAAGCGTGCGAGCGCGCTGGAAGTCGATCTCCGCCGCGACCTTCGGATCGTCCTGCAGCTTGGCCTTCTCGGCTTCCTGCGCCAGCGCCTTGATGTCGATCGCTGCCGACAGCACCGCCAGCTTCTGCTTGTCCGGCGGCAGCTTGGTGAACTGGTCGCCGATCTCGGCGGCGGCCGCCGTCAGATCAAGTTGGGTGATCTTGTCCTTGCCGACGGTCGCGACGACGTCCGCATCGGCGGCGAAGGCGGGGACCAGAGCGGTCGTGGACAGGCCGAGCGCGAAAACGCCGGCAGCAAGTTTCAGGCGAAGGTCGATGGTCATCGGGGTAGGACCGTCCTTGGCGGTTGTCGAAAACGATGAGAAGTTGTCGATGTCGCCGCCGGCACGCGGCGCAACCGACGCGTTGCGCGTTGCAAGTGGCCCGGCCGGCGATGGTTTCCAAAGGGCCGAAGCGGCCGTGCGAGCCTCGCAAATGATCGGCCGAAGCGGCCTTAGAAGCATGCGCCGACCTGTTCGCGGCGCCGTTGACATCGGTTTGGGCCCCTCTTATCTCTCGCGCCAACCGAAAGTCCAGCCGCGTTCCGCAAAGTTTGATTGCCGTCGAAGGTCGCATCGACCGGGCGTCACCTGCCGGAACTGAACGCTGTGCGATCGATGGCGCCAAGCGGTCGTCCCATTGCCCCGATGCGGCCGACGGGCAGACGGGCCGGGTGCGACGTCGACAGATCAAGACATTCTGGAAGGACCGTTTCATGGTCAGTTTTGGCGGGCTCGCCCGCAAGTTGATGGGTTCGGCGAACGACCGCATGGTTCGCCGCTACGAGCCGCGCATCCGCGACATCGCGTCTTACGAGGACGCCTACACCGCCCTCTCCGACGACGAACTTCGCGCAAAGACCGTCGAATTCCGCCAACGCATCGCGGACGGCGCCACGGTGGACGACCTCTTGCCGGAGGCCTTTGCCGTCGTGCGCGAAGGCGCCAAGCGCGCCCTCGGAATGCGGCACTTCGACGTGCAGATGATCGGTGCGATGGTGCTCAACTCCGGCTCGATCGCCGAGATGAAGACCGGCGAGGGCAAGACGCTCGTCGCGACGCTGGCCGTCTATCTCAACGCGCTCGAGGGCAAGGGCGTCCACGTCGTCACCGTCAACGACTACCTCGCCTCGCGCGACGCCGGCTGGATGGGCCGCCTCTACAAGTTCCTCGGCCTCACAGTCGGCGTCATCGTCCACGGTCTCGACGACGAGGAGCGGCGCGACGCCTATGCCTGCGACGTCACCTACGCGACAAACAACGAGCTCGGTTTCGACTATCTGCGCGATAACATGAAGTACGAGCGCACCCAGATGGTCCAGCGCGGCCATCACTACGCGATCGTCGACGAGGTCGATTCGATACTGATCGACGAGGCGCGCACGCCGCTCATCATCTCGGGGCCGCTCGACGACCGGTCCGAGCTCTACATGACGATCGATGCATTCATCCCGCAGCTCGACAAGGAAGACTACGAGATCGACGAGAAGCAGCGGCAGGTGTCCTTTTCGGAGGACGGCACCGAGAAACTGGAGCGCTTGCTTGAAGGTGCTGGCCACCTCGTTGGCGATTCGCTGTACGACATCGAGAACGTCGCGATCGTCCATCACGTCAACAACGCGCTGAAGGCCCACACGCTCTTCCAGCGCGACAAGGACTATATCGTGCGCAACGACGAGGTCGTCATCATCGACGAGTTCACCGGCCGCATGATGCCGGGCAGGCGTTTCTCGGAAGGCCTGCACCAGGCGCTCGAAGCCAAGGAGAAGGTGTCCGTCCAGCCCGAGAACCAGACGCTCGCCTCGATCACCTTCCAGAACTATTTCCGTATGTACAAGAAGCTGTCCGGCATGACCGGCACAGCGCAGACGGAAGCGGCCGAATTCGGCGACATCTACGGCCTCGACGTTATCGAGATCCCAACCAATCTGCCGATCCAGCGCCTCGACGAGGACGACGAGGTCTACCGGACCTTCGAGGAAAAGTTCAAGGCGATCTCCAGGGAGATCCAGGAGGCGGCGAGCCGCGGCCAGCCGATCCTCGTCGGCACCACGTCGATCGAGAAATCCGAGCTGCTGGCCGAGCGCCTGCGCAAGGACGGCCTCAAGGACTTCCAGGTGTTGAATGCCCGCTATCACGAGCAGGAAGCCTATATCGTCGCCCAGGCGGGCGTGCCCGGCGCGGTGACCATCGCCACCAACATGGCCGGCCGCGGCACCGACATCCAGCTCGGCGGCAATTTCGACATGCGGGCCGAGCGCGAGCTTGCCGACATGCCGGAAGGCACGGAGCGCACCACCAAGGAAACGGCGATCAGGGCCGACATCCAGCGCCTGAAGGAAAAGGCGCTCGAAGCCGGCGGCCTCTATGTGCTCGCCACGGAGCGCCATGAATCGCGGCGTATCGACAATCAGCTCCGTGGCCGCTCGGGCCGTCAGGGCGACCCCGGCCGCTCGAAATTCTACCTGTCCCTCCAGGACGATCTGATGCGCATCTTCGGGTCCGAGCGCATGGACTCGATGCTGACCAAGCTCGGCCTCAAGGAGGACGAGGCGATCGTCCATCCCTGGATCAACAAGGCGCTGGAAAAGGCCCAGAAGAAGGTCGAAGCCCGCAACTTCGACATCCGCAAGAACCTCCTGAAATACGACGACGTGATGAACGACCAGCGCCGCGTCATCTTCGACCAGCGCATCGAGGTGATGGATTCCACCGACCTCGATGAGACCATCACCGCCATGCGCGACGAGACGATCGAGGCGATGGTCGCCCGGCATATCCCGGAAAAGGCCTATCCCGAGCAGTGGTCGACGGAGGAGTTGAAGGCGGACGCTGGCGAGCTCCTCAATCTCGACGTCCCCGTCCCTGCCTGGGCCGAGGAAGAGGGCATCGCCGACGACGACATCCGCGAGCGCCTGCGCGACGCGGCCGACCAGATTGCCAAGGACAAGGCCGAGCGCTTCGGTCCCGAGGTGATGACCTACATCCAGCGCAATGTCGTCCTGCAGACCCTCGACGGTCTGTGGCGCGAGCATCTGGTCAATCTCGACCATCTGCGGTCGGTCATCGGCTTCCGCGGCTACGCCCAGCGCGATCCGCTCAACGAGTACAAGTCGGAGGCTTTCGAGCTGTTCACGGCGATGCTCGGAAACCTGCGCGAGCGTGCGACCTCGCAGTTGATGCGCGTCGAGATCATGCGTCCCGAAGACCAGCAGGCGCCGCAGGTTCCGGAAATGGAAGCCCATCACTTCGACGCGACGACCGGTTCCGACGAGATCGGCGACGGCGCACAGCGGCTGACGGCGAACTTCACGCCCGTTGCCGCCGACGGCCTGCGCCGCGACCCGGACAAACCAGACAAATGGGGCCAGGTCGGCCGCAACGAGGCCTGTCCCTGCGGCTCCGGCAAAAAGTTCAAGCACTGCCACGGCGCCTTTGTCTGATCGGATGCAGGCAACGCGTCTGCTGGCCGAGATGGGCCGGCAACCGAGATTTGAGGGCCGTTCCGAACATCGGAGCGGCCCATTTCGTTGAGGCCTCTTGTGCGCCGGACCGAGCGGCGGCAGGACGTGAAGGCTTGATCGCGTTCGGAGACGGCGTGTGGCAGTCGAAACCCGGACCATCGCCATCGTCGGCGGCGCAATCATCGGCAGCTCCGTCGCCGAGTTGATCGTCGAAGGCGGCTTCACCACACTCGATCTCACACCGCTCGGCTACGAGCGCATCCGCGCCGGCACGCCGCTGCGCGAAACGGTGGTTTATTGAACGCCGGAACGGTGCGTCAATTCTTGCGCCAATGCAGGCCGCCAAGTCAGGTGTTCCCCGCATTATCCCGAGGCTATTTATGACAATCGGAAACGGCGTGGCCCATGTTCTTGCTGGCAATCCGATCGCCGTCGCATAGATCGCCAGAGACATGGATGGCATGATCCGTGACGGTCTGGCCGTTTCGCAAACGATCATGCGCCAACCAGGACCGGGCATGATGACGATCGCAACGGATCGCATCCATGCCTTCAAGCAGAATGGAGCGGACGATGACGGACAGCGAAGTGGCGCAGGAGCGAAACGAGACGCTGATCGCCGAAAAGGGCGAACGGTCGATCTACAGTTTCGAGATCAAAAAACCCGATGGCATCTGGATCACGATGTTTCGCGGCCAGGATACCATCCCCTCACCCGGCGGCGGCGAGACCGACGCCCCGGCTCATCCGACCTTCCCGACCGAAGAGCAGGCGCGTGATTGGCTGGAGGCGAGGCCGGACTGACCATTTGGCAGGAGATCGGCCTGGTGCCTCACGGTCCTTGGCAGGGACATCGTACCTCAGGTCGCGTTCAGCGCTTGCCGCCGGCCATATCCATCCGCCGCAAACGACGACGATCGAGATGACCGAGCGACTTCGCCAGAACCGCCCTTGGCCAGATGCGACAAGCCGTTGTGATACTTCTCGGACACCGCACCCTGAGTCTTGCCCGCAGGTCAGCGTTGCGCTATAGGCACCCTGTCCGCGCAGACACCCTTGGAGGCAGCGCGGAGTGGAGCGGACCCCTCACCTTCGGGCGACGGGACGCTTTTCGTCGTTTCGGACACGGGGTTCGAAGGACCACCTCACAACAAAAGGACGTACAGCCATGAGCGAGACCTTCACGGTCAAAGCCGAGGCGCGCGAGAAGGTCGGCAAGGGGGCCGCCAGACATCTGCGCCGCAACAAGATGATTCCCGCCGTTATCTACGGCGACAAGCAGGACGCCCTGCCGATCGCGATCCCCTACAAGGAGACGTTCCTCGCGCTCCACGGCGGCGGCTTCTTCACCAACATCGCGACTATCGAAGTCGACGGCAAGCCGATCAAGGTGCTGCCGAAGGACTACCAGCTCGATCCGGTCCGCGATTTCCTGATGCATGTGGACTTCCTGCGCGTGTCCGAGCGCACCCGCGTCACGGTCAACGTGCCCGTGCATTTCGAGAACGAGGAGGCTTCTCCGGGTCTCGAGCGCGGCGGCGTTCTCAACATCGTGCGTCACGATGTCGAGGTCGAGGCTCCGGCCGGCTCGATCCCGCACGCGTTCACGATCGACCTCACAGGTCTCGACATCGGTGACTCCATCCATGCTTCGACCCTGTCGCTGGCGAAGGGCGTCGAGCTGACGATCACCGACCGCGACTTCACCATCGCCACCATAGCGACGCCTGCGGCGCTGCGCTCCGAAGAGGACGAGGCCGAGGAGGCTGCGGCCGACGAGGTCGAGGCGACCGAAGTCGACGGCGATGGGCCCGAAGGCGACGGCGACAAGGATGGCGACGACAACTAAGCCGCTAGCCTGCTGACGACGTCATGCCGAAGGGCCCGCCACGCGCGGGCCCGATCGTTCTCTAGTCCGATACGAAACGAGGAGCCGGGACATGCTGCTGATCGCAGGATTGGGCAATCCCGGCTCGCGCTATGCCGGCAACCGGCACAATGTCGGCTTCATGGCCCTCGACGCGGTTGCGCGTGAGTTCAACGCGACACCGTGGTCGAAGAAATTCGCCGGCGAGATCGCCGAGGCTATGGTCGGTGGCGAGAAAATCCTCCTGATCAAGCCGCTGACCTTCATAAACGAATCCGGCCGTTCGGTCGGCGAGGCCGCGCGCTTCTTCAAGATCGACCCGGCCGACGTCATCGTCATCCATGACGAACTCGACCTGGCGCCGGCCAAGATGCGCGTAAAGCGCGGCGGCGGCCATGGCGGCCACAACGGCCTCAAATCCATCGACGCCCATCTCGGCACCCGGGATTATCGCCGCATTCGGCTGGGCATCGGCCATCCGGGCTCCAAGGAAGCGGTCAATCCGCATGTGCTCGGCGATTTCGCCAAGGTCGACGCCGAATGGCGGGATCCGCTGCTCGACGCGGTCGCGCGCCATCTCGAAAGCCTCGTGGCCGGCGAGGACGCGCTTTACATGAACAAGGTGTCGGTCGCGACCTCGTCCAACGAGCCCTCCGGCGCCAAGGGCTCCGTTGGCGGCGCCGCGATGAAGGTCGATAAGCCGGCACGGTCAGCAAGCGCCCCGGCGACTGGCAAGGGCCAGAGCCACATTCGCCAGGCCCGCGGCGCGGCACCGACCGTCAAGCTGCCGGAAAAGGGCCCGATGGCCGACATGCTGAAACGATTGTTCGGCAGGGACTGAAGCGGCGCATCGACGCTCGGGTCTCCGCCCCGGTCCAAGGCCCGGCCCCAAGGCCATCACCGATAAAGACAAGGATCACCAATCATGGGTTTCAGATGCGGGATCGTCGGGCTGCCGAATGTCGGCAAGTCGACGCTGTTCAACGCTCTCACCAAGACGGCTGCCGCCCAGGCCGCCAACTATCCCTTCTGCACGATCGAGCCGAACACCGGCGACGTGCCGGTGCCCGATCCGCGCCTCAAGGACATCGCCGGCATCGCCAAGTCGGCCAACATCATTGCGACCCGCATCACCTTCGTCGACATAGCCGGCCTCGTGCGCGGCGCCTCGAAGGGTGAAGGCCTCGGCAACCAGTTCCTCGCCAACATCCGCGAAGTCGACGCGATCGTCCACGTCCTGCGCTGCTTCGAGGACGGAGACATCGTTCATGTGGAGGGCAAGATCGACCCGGTCGCCGACGCCGAGACCGTCGAGACCGAGCTGATGCTGTCGGACCTCGAAAGCCTTGAACGCCGCACCCTCGCCACGCGCAAGAAGGCGAGCGGCAAGGACAAGGAGGCGATGGCCGCCCTCCCCGTCATGGAGGCTGCGCTTGAAAAGCTGCAGAACGGCGAGCCGGCCCGCGTGCTCCTCGACAAGTTCGACGCCGACGAAAAACGCGAATTGCGGACGCTGAACCTTCTGACTTCGAAACCCGTCCTCTACGTCTGCAACGTCGCGGAAGCCGACGCGTCCACGGGCAATGCCCATTCGCAGGCCGTCGCCAAGATGACCGCAGCGCAAGGGGCGAAAAGCGTCGTCATCTCGGCAGAGATCGAATCCGAGATCGCGCAGCTGCCCGAGGAAGAGGTCGGCGACTATCTCGAAGCCATGGGCCTCACCGAGCCCGGCCTCGACCGGCTAATCCAGGCCGGTTACGGCCTTCTCGAGCTCATCACCTATTTCACCGCCGGTCCGAAGGAGACCCGCGCCTGGACCGTACGCCGTGGCTCCAAGGCCCCACAGGCCGCCGGTGTCATCCACTCGGACTTCGAAAAGGGATTTATCCGCGCCCAGACCATCGGGTTCTCGGACTTCGTCGGGCTCGGCGGCGAAGTCGCAGCCAAGGACGCCGGCAAGGCCCGCGACGAAGGCAAGGAATACGTCGTGCAGGACGGCGACGTGCTGATGTTCAAGTTCAACAACTGAGCGCACGAGCCGACCCTTGGCAGCAATTGCTGGCCGAAGCCGCCCGGCCGTCGTAATTGGTCGGATGATAAAACAGGGGGCGCTGGCATGCGCACTTACGAAGACTTCACCGAGGGGCTCGAGATCGATCTCGGCAGCTATTCCGTGACCAAGGACGAGGTGATCGAATTTGCCCGGGAATTCGATCCGCAGCCGTTTCATCTCGACGAGGAGGCGGCCAGGGCGACGATGCTGGGCGGGCTTTCGGCGTCGGGCTGGCACACCTGCTCGATGATGATGCGGATGATGGCCGACGGCTATCTGCTCGATTCCACGTCGCAAGGCTCGCCCGGCGTCGACTTCGTCAGATGGAGGAAACCGGTGCGGCCGGGCGACACCCTCGCCGGCAAGGCCATTGTGCTATCGGCGCGGCTGTCCTCGAAGCGACCGACGCTGGGGATCGTCAAGATCGCGACGGATCTTGCCAACCAGCGCCAGGAGACGGTTCTGGAGAGCGAATACACGCTGCTCGTCCTGACCCGCAACGGCGCTCGCGAAGCAGGCATGCCGGTCGAAGAAATACCGGAACCAGGCTTTTCGGGAAAGAAGGTTTCGGCATGAGCTTCTGGGACGAATTCGCCGAAGGCACCGACGAGACGCTCGGCTCGTATCGGTTCACGTCCGAGGATATCAAGCGTTTCGCGGAAAAATACGACCCGCAAGTCTTCCATCTCGACGATCAGAAGGCTCAGGCGTCGATGCTCGGCGGCCTTTGCGCTTCGGGCTGGCACACCGCGGGAATCTTCATGAAGCTCAATGTCGAAACACGCGCTCGGCAGGTGAAGGCCTGGACCGAGGCCGGCAATCCGCCGCCCCAAATGGGGCCCTCGCCTGGCGTCAAGAATATTCGATGGCCGAAACCGGTCTATGCCGGCGACACGATCACCTACAGTCAAGTGGTCACGGGCAAGCGCAAATCGGAGAGCAGGCCTGGCTGGGGCGTCGTCGAGTTCAAGACCACCGGCGTCAACGAGGCCGGCGAAACGGTGTTCTGCGTCGACGGCGCGGTGTTCTGCGGCACGGATTGAACCGCGTCGCAGAACGACGGATCGACGCCGTGGATTATTTCGCCGCTTCCGCGCTGTCGGCGGTCCACGGCTCCAGCGCCTTGACCTTCAGGGCGCGCTTTTCGGGGTCGGGCAGGCGATAGTTGTTGTCGTAGGTCGCCGACTCCCAAGAGCCGTAGGTTGGGTTCGCCAGCATGAACCAGTCCTTGCTGAAATGGCTCTTCAGCGTTTCGAACGCGGCCTGGCGCTCGGCGGGGGTGCCGCGTGCCTCCGCGGTGAAATCGTTGAAATTGTCGCCGAACATCTGCACGACGCGGTAGTCCTTGGCGATGTGATCGCGGCGCGAGGACTTGTCGGATTTCCAGTCGGGCTCCTCGCCCTGCATCAGGAAGGTGTCGACATTGCCCCCCATCGGATAGCCGAGCGCCTTCATGTTGGCTCGGGTGGCGTCCTCCTGATCGGCTTTTCGGTTGGTCACGTAGAAGATCTTCACACCCTTCGAATCGGCATATTCGGCGTAGTCGAGCGAGCCCGGCACCGCCTTGGCATCCTCGGCTTTCGTCCACTTGTCCCAGGTCTTCGACGCGTAGTTGCTGTCGCTGGTGACGAGACCGGATTCATAGGCCGAGTTGTCGAGGACGGTCTCGTCGAGATCGAGGATCACGGCGACCGGCTTTTCGCCGGCATCGCTCTGGTCGATGGCACTGGCGCTCTTGTCGGCGACCGCCGCGTCGAGTTGCATCCGGCCGAGAGCGTAGACGGCGATTGCGTTGGCCTTGGCTTCGACGGATCCCTGTTGCCAAAGGGCGGCGTTGAGGAGATCGTTCGGGCCGGAGGACGCGGTCTTCTGCGCCGACGCCTTTTCGGGCGCCGCAGACCCGGACGCCGTGCCTTCACTCTTCGTCGGTACGGTCTCGGTTGCCGTATCGTCGGCAGTCATGCTGGCCGCAGGGATCGAGGATTTGGCGCCAGCTTGCGCCGCAGCCGGTCCGACGGACGTAGAAGTCAAACTCGCCCCGGCAACAAGAAGCGCGGCGGGCATGGCCGACACGGTGAAACAACGGAGGATCGAACGGGATGGGGACATGAGATGCGGCTCCTGCGGCTGGCGGGTTATTAAGCCAGTCTACCCGTCGACCGTGCCGCGTCCAGCACCAACATCGCGTCCACCCAATCGCCCACACGCACCGGCACTCGCCCTGACCAGGATGCCGAGGACCGGAAAACCGACGCCCGCTAATCCGACAGGCCGGCGCACCAGACTCGCTCAGTGGCCGGCGAACTCCACCAGAGTTCGAACCTCGACGCCCATCTGTTCGAGCTTGCTGCGACCGCCGAGATCGGGCAGGTCGATGACGAAGCAGGCGGCGACGATCTCGGCGCCAAGCTCGCGAAGCAGCTTCACCGCGCCTTCGGCCGTACCGCCGGTCGCGATCAGGTCGTCCGTCAAAAGCACGCGCTCGCCGGGCCGGATCGCGTCGCGGTGCATCTCCATCTCGTCGACACCGTATTCCAGGCTGTAGGCGACGCGGATCGTCTCGTGCGGGAGCTTGCCCTTCTTGCGGATCGGCACGAAGCCGGAACCGAGTTGATGGGAGAGCGCGCCGCCGAGGATGAAACCCCGCGCCTCGATGCCGGCGACTTGATCGACGCGCAAGTCAGCGAAGGGCGCGACCAATGCATCGACGGCGGCGCGAAACGCTTGCGGGTTCGACAGAAGCGTCGTCACATCGCGAAACAGAATGCCAGGCTTGGGATAATCCGGGATCGTGCGGATCGCGTCGGCAAAAGGATACTCTTCGGGAGACGGGCTGGCGGCGGCTTTGGGGACGAGCGCGCTCACGCCGCTTCACCGGTCTGGGTCGCATCGGCACCGGCGATCGTCTGGATCACCTCGAACCCCTCGAACTCGGGATGGCCGGCATAGAGCGGCCGTGTGCCGCCGGTGCTGCCATGGGCGGCACGAAACGCCTCGGACCGTGTCCAGGCTTCGAAGGCCGAATGGTCGCGCCAGATCGTGTGGGACGAATAGAGCGTGTGGTCGTCACGCCGCGGACCCTTCAGCATGTGGAACTCGACGAAGCCGGGCACCTGTTTCAGCCTGGAATCCCGGTTCAGCCAGAGGGCCTCGAAATCGTCCTCGGCGCCGGGCAGCACCTTGAAGCGGTTCATGGCGATGAACATCGGTTTCGCGTCCTTTGGTTGATTGTTTGTGGGTACGATAACACCTGCGGTCTCATTCGAGAGCAAACTGGTGCTCCGGCCCTTCGAAAAAAGATACGTCTCGCAAATGCTTAAGAACGAGCGCTTTCGGCACGAAAAAGGGAGCCGAGGCTCCCTTGATCCGATGTCGGTGGGGACAAACGCCGATCAGTGCGGCGTGCCCGCCCAGACCCGGCGCTTGACCAGGAACAGAAGCACGGCGAAGACGATGAGGAACACCATGACGACCATGCCCGTCGCCTTGCGCTCGACGAGATGCGGCTCGGCCGCCCACATCATGAAGGCCGACACATCGCGCGAATACTGGTCCATCGTCTGCGGCGCGCCGTCGGTGTAGTCGACCTGACCGTCCGCGAGCGGCGGCGGCATGGCGAGCGCGGGGCCGGAGATGAAGTGTGGGTTGTAGTAAGTGCCCGGCTGGATCTCAACGCCTTCCGGCGCGTCCTCGTAGCCCGTGACCAGCGCGTGAATGTAGTCGGGACCGCCTTCTTCGTACTGGCCGAAGATGTCGAACACGAATTGCGGAAAACCACGCTCCACCGCCCGCGCCTTGGCAAGCAGCGAGAAGTCTGGCGGATGCGCGCCGCCATTGGCCGCGGCGGCCGCTTCCGGGTTGGCGAAGGGCGCCGGAAAACGATCGGAGGGGATGCCCGGCCGATCGAACATGTCGCCGGAATCGTTCGGGCCGTCCTGCACCGTGTACTCCGCGGCGAAGGCTTTGACCTGCCCCTCGTCATAGCCGAGATCGGCCAGCGAACGCATCGCCACGAGATTCATCGCGTGGCAGGCCGAGCAGACTTCCTTATAGACCTTCAGGCCGCGCTGAAGCTGTGCGACATCCCAATGGCCAAAGGGACCGGCAAAGCTCCAGCTCATTTCCTCGGGCTCTTTGAGCGGGTAATGCGGGGTTTCCGCATGTCCTTCTTCGGCGGCCTTGGCCGACGGTTCGGTCGCGGCCTTGGCCGCCTCGGCCGGATTTTCGCTCGTAGGCCCCTGCCCGTCCTGCGCCATCGCGACCGACAACGGCGCGAAGGCGAAGCCGCCGGCAAGAAGGGCGGACATCAGTCGTTTCATGTGACGATTACTCTTCGATGTTGCCTTCACGGGTCAGCCCTTGGTTTCCGGCGAAGCGGCTGCGCCGGCCGGCGTCCCGCTGCCGCCCTTGTGGGCCGCCTTGCCGAGCACGGCTTCGGTGATCGAATTCGGTAGCTTCTTCGGCGTTTCGACCAATCCGAGGACCGGCAGGACGATGAGGAAATGGGCGAAATAGTAGATCGTGCCGAACAGCGCGAGCATAGTGAAGATGCCCTCCGCCGGCTGCGAGCCGAGCCAGCCGAGGAACACGGCGTCGGCAGCGAAGAGCCAGAAGAACACCTTGTAGACCGGCCGGAACGCCGTCGACTTGACGCGCGAGGTGTCGAGCCAGGGCACGAAGAACAAAACGATGATCGAACCGAACATGACCAGCACGCCGCCGAGCTTGGAATCGATCGGTCCGATATTGAAGGTGATGGCACGCAGCATGGCGTAGAACGGCAGGAAGTACCATTCCGGCACGATGTGAGCGGGCGTCTTCAGCGGATTCGCCTCGATGTAGTTGTCGGCGTGCCCCAGGAAATTCGGGATGTAGAAGACGAAATAGGCGAAGATCGCAAGGAACACGACCATCGCAAAGCCGTCCTTGATCGTCGCATGCGGCGTGAAGGGCACGGTGTCCTTCGACGACTTCACCTCGACGCCGGTCGGGTTGGTTTGGCCGACGACATGCAGCGCCCAAACGTGCAGGATGACGACGCCGGCAATCATGAACGGCAGAAGGTAATGCAGCGAGAAGAAGCGGTTGAGCGTCGGGTTGTCGACGGCAAAGCCACCCAGCAGCAACTGCTGGATCGACTCACCGACGAGCGGAAAGGCGGTGAAGAAGCTGGTGATCACCGTCGCGCCCCAGAAGGACATCTGGCCCCAGGGTAGAACGTAGCCCATGAAGGCCGTCGCCATCATCAGAAGGAAGATGATCACGCCGAGCATCCACAGAACCTCGCGGGGCTGCTTGTAGGAGCCGTAATAGAGACCGCGGAAGATGTGGAGATAGACGGCAATAAAGAAGAAAGAGGCGCCGTTGGCGTGCATGTAGCGCAGAAGCCAGCCCCAGTTGACGTCACGCACGATCTTCTCGACCGATTCGAACGCGATGTCCGACGAGGCGGCGTAGTGCATGGCGAGCACGACGCCGGTCAGGATCTGCGAGATCAGGAAGATCGCGAGAATGCCGCCGAAGGTGTAGGCGTAATTGAGGTTCCGCGGCACCGGATAGGCGACGAAGGAATCATAGACCAGTCGCGGCAGCGGCAGACGGGCGTCGAGCCAACGCATGACCCCGGTCGACGGCACGTAAGAGGATTGACCACTCATCTTTTAAATCTCTCCCCGGTCAACCGATGCGGACGGTGGTGTCGGACGTGAACTCGAAAGGCGGGATCGCCATGTTCTCCGGCGCCGGCCCGCCGCGGATGCGGCCGGCGGTGTCGTAGACCGAGCCGTGGCACGGGCAGAACCAGCCATTGTAGGCGCCCTGCTGGCCGAGCGGGATACAGCCGAGATGGGTGCAGACCTCGACCATCACGAGCCAGGCTTCCTTGTCCTTGGCGGACCGATTTTCATCCGTCGCCGGCGCGTCCCCCGGCAAATTGGCGTTGCGCGCAATCGGGTCCTTGAGCGCCGACAGCTCGACGGTCTTGGCCTCATCGATCTCCTGCGCGGTGCGCTGGCGGATGGCGACCGGCTTACCGCGCCATTTGGCGGTGATCGACTGGCCTTCGGCAACCTGGCTGACGTCGACATCGATCTGCGCCAGAGCCAACGTCGCGGCATCGGGGTTCATCTGGTCGATGAACGGCCATAGAAGCGAAGCGGCACCGATGGCGCCGACCGCTCCGGTCGCGATGTAGAGAAAATCCCGGCGATTGGGATCGGAGGTCCCGTCCGCGTGTTGTGTTGTGTGCTCGGCGGTATCGTTGACGCTCACGGCGGCGGCCACTCCTTGACTGGTCTTGCCCGATGCGCTTGTCGCGGATTATTCGCGGCGCGGCAAGCCGAACGCGAACGCTCTTCGCTCCGCGCCCAAAAACGGGGGCATGGGTCTCGTCGCGGTTCTAAGCGCGAAGCCCAGCGCTTGTCCAGACTGGAGCGGCTCCAAGGTGGGCAGAAGGGGCGTTGTGTCGCGACGGCGAGACGTGATCAACAGCGCCAAAACCGTGGAAGGATCGTCCTACTCCGCTGCCGCCTTTTCTTCGTCCCCGTAAAGAAACCCGCCCGACTGCCTCGCCCACAGACTGGCATAGAGCCCGCCGGCCGCAACGAGGTCGGCGTGGCTGCCCTCCTCCACGATGCGGCCTTCGTCGAGGACGATCAGCCGGTCCATCGCGGCGATCGTCGACAGGCGGTGAGCGATGGCGATGACGGTCTTGCCGGCCATCATCCGGGAGAGGTTTTCCTGGATCGCCGCCTCGACCTCCGAGTCGAGCGCCGAGGTCGCCTCGTCGAGGACGAGGATCGGCGCGTCCTTCAGGAGCACGCGTGCGATGGCGATGCGCTGGCGCTGGCCGCCTGAGAGCTTGATGCCGCGCTCGCCGACATGGGCGTCGTAGCCGATGCGCCCCTTCGGATCGCGCAGGTTCGGTATGAAGCCTTCGGCGTTCGCCCATTCGGCGGCCGAGACGATCTCCGCTTCGCCCGCGCCCGGCCGGCCATAGGCGATGTTCTCGCGGATCGAACGGTGCAGCAGGGACGTGTCCTGGGTGACGACGCCGATCGCGCCGCGCAAGGACGCCTGGGTGACCGCCGCGATGTCCTGGCCGTCGATCAGGATGCGACCGCCTTCAAGATCGTAGAGGCGCAGGAGCAGATTGACGAGTGTCGTCTTTCCGGCGCCGGAGCGACCCACGAGCCCGACCTTTTCGCCGGGGCGGACGGTCAGCGACAGGTTCTCGATGATCCCGCCGCCCTTGCCATAGTGGAAAGTGACGTTCTCGTAGGCGATAGCGCCGCTCGTCGCCTGCAAAGGCACGGCGTCGACGCCATCGACCAGCGTCGGAATGCGCGTCACCGTCGCGACGGCGTCCTGGATGGTGCCGTAATTGCGCACGAGGCCGTTGATGTTGAACATCATCCAGCCGGACATCTGGTTGAGCCGCAGGACGAGGCCGAGAGCCGTCGCCACGCCGCCGGAGGTGACCGTGCCGGTCTGCCAGCCGAGGATCGCCACGGCGCCGACGCCGGTCATCATGAAGCCGTTGAGGACGGCGACGGCCGTGCGCACCTCGGTCAGGGCCCGTGTGGTCCGCCGCGTGGTTTCGACGAGATAGCTGAAACCGTCCTTGACGAACCCGTCTTCGCGGCGGCTCGTGTCGAACAGCTTGACAGACAGGATGTTGGTGAAGCTGTCGACGACGCGGCCTGAAACCACCGAGCGCGCCTCCGCCGACGCCCGGCCGTTTTCGCGGATGCGCGGCAGGAGGTTGCGGATGATCCACACATAACCCAGCGCCCAGACCGCCAGAACCACCGCCATGCGCCAGTCGATCGCGCCGAGGATGGTCACGGTGAGAACGATGAAGGTAACGAAGGACCAGAAGGTTTGCAGCACCGTCGTGACGAAGTCGCCCGTCGCCGCGCCGACCTGCTGGACCTTCTGGGCAAGCCGCCCGGCGAAGTCGTTCTGGAAGAAGGTGTAGGACTGCTCCATCAGCCGCCGGTAGCTCTGCCAGCGGATGCGATTGTAGAAGCTCGGCGAGATGATCTGCTCCTCCAGCACGGAAGAGGCAAAGAGCAGGAAGGCCCGGCCGACGAGGGTCAGAAAAGCAAGGCCGAGGATCAGCCAGAAATGGTCGGCGATGAGCGTTGCCGGTGTCGATGTCGCCAAGGCGTCGATCAGCCAGCCGACGCCGGTGTACATTGCCGCTTCGATGCCGCCCGTCAGGCCGCCCATGACCAGAAGCGCCAGGAGCGGTCCCTTCGCCTGTTTGGCGAAGTGCCAGATGAACCGATTGGTCTCGTCGGGCAGCGGTTCGAGATGACCGGTGCGGTTGACCTTGAGATGCTCGTGGTTCTCGCCCTCGTCCTCGAACGGATCGAGGACCGTCTCGAAGCGCTTGAGGAATTTGTCCATCATTCGGCGGCCCTCAAGGTCTTGAAGGCCCCGTCGCCCTCGCCCTCTTCGCCCAAGAGGAAACCACCCGACTGCCGCGCCCAGAGCGAAGCGTAGAGGCCGCCGGTCTCGACGAGTTCGGCATGGGTGCCCTCCTCGACGATGCGCCCCTTGTCGAGCACCACCAGCCGGTCGAGCGCCGCGATGGTCGACAGGCGGTGGGCCACGGCGATGACGGTCTTGCCCTCCATCAGCCGGTAGAGATTGCCGGCGATGGCGGCCTCGACTTCCGAATCCAGCGCCGAGGTCGCCTCGTCGAGCAGCAGGATCGGCGCGTCCTTCAGCATCACGCGGGCGATGGCGATACGCTGGCGCTGGCCGCCGGACAGCTTGACACCCCGCTCGCCGACCTCGGCGTCGAGGCCACGGCGGCCCTCGTGGTCGACGAGTTCGGCGATGAAATCGTCGGCCTTGGCGGTGGCGACCGCACGCGCAACCTCGACCTCGCTCGCGTCGGGACGGCCGTACAGCACGTTTTCGCGGATGGAGCGGTGCAGCAGCGAGGTGTCCTGGGTTACCATGCCGATCTTCTCGCGCAGCGATTCCTGGGCGACCGAGGCGATGTTGGTGCCGTCGATCAGGATGCGCCCGCCTTCGGTGTCGTGGAAGCGCAGGATCAGGTTGAGGACGGTCGACTTGCCGGCGCCGGAGCGCCCGACAAGGCCGATCTTCTCGCCGGGTTTGACGGTAAGATCGAAATGTTCGAGGACGCCCCCGTCCCTGCCAGAACCGCCCTTGCCGTAATTGAAGGTGACGTTCTCGAACCGCACTTCGCCTTCGGTGACTTCAAGCTTCGGCGCGTCGTGGCGGTCGGTGACCGCGTGCGGAATCTGGAAGGTCGTCATGCCGTCGCGGATCGTGCCGATGTTCTCGAACAGCGCCGAAACCTCCCACATGATCCACTGGCTCATGCCGTGGATGCGCAGGACCAGGCCGATGGACGCGGCGATGGCGCCGACCGAGATCAGCGCGTCGGTCCACAGGAGCATGCCTGTCGCGGCAACGCCGAAAAGCAGGAGCGAGTTGATCGTCTGGAGCGACACCACGAACAGCGTGATCAGCCGCGCCTGTCCGAAGACCGGCTTGAGGAACAGGTTCATTGAGGCCCGGCCATAAGCCGCCTCGCGCTGCGTATGCGCGAAGAGCTTGACGGTCTGGATATTGGAATAGGCATCGACCACGCGGCCGGTCATCTCGGCGCGCGCGTCGGCCTGGCGCTCGGACACCCTGTCGAGCCGCGGCACAAAGGTGAGAAGGATCATCCCGTAGAGCGCCAGCCAGCCGACGAAGGGCAAAGCCATGCGCCAGTCGGACGCGACGACCAGCACGAGAATGCCAGTGAAATAGACCGCGACATAGAGAAAGACGTCGATCGATTTGACGATGGTCTCGCGCACGGCGAGCGCCGTCTGCATCAGCTTCTGGCTGACCCGGCCGGCGAATTCGTCCTGGTAGAAGCTTAATGCGTGGCCAAGCAGCCAGCGATGCATCGTGTAGCGAAAGCGCATTGGCAGGCTGCCGAAGACGGCCTGGAAACTGACGAGGCCATCGAGCAACTGGATTGCCGGCATCACCAGAAGAACAAGCAACGCGAGGCCAAAAAGCTGCCAGCCCCGATCTGCCCAGAATGTGGCTCGATCGGCGTCGGCGAACCAGTCGATGATGTCGCCGAGAAAGCCAAAAAGCGAGACCTCGATGATCGAGATCGACGCGGTCATCACGGCGAGCGCCAGCAATGCCCAGCGATAGGGCCGCGCGAAATGCCACAGGAACTTGGCCAGCGAATGGGTCGGCGGCGCCGCGACAGGCGTTTGCGGAAACGGATCGACCATCCGTTCGAAGAAAGCGAACATGAAGAAAACGGCTCGTCTGCGGTGTTTCGGGTCGACGCGGAACCGGCGGCCCTTTGTTCGATGCCCCCGGTTCCCGAGACAAGGCGAGAACGAATGGGGCCGATGGAAAGCGAAGTTCATATATAGGCGATCGGCGCGACGATCCCATGTCGACCCGAACGCCGAAAGCGCAGACGGCTTCGTGAAGCCCTGCCCGCTCCAACAGACGTCACGCGAAAGACCACGCATGAGCCCTTCCATCGCACTCTATCAGCCGGACATCGCCGGCAATACCGGCACGATCCTGCGGCTCGGCGCCTGCCTGGACTTCACCGTCGAAATCATTGAACCGGCCGGCTTCGATCTCTCCGACCGGGCGCTGAAACGTGCCGGCATGGATTATCTGGCGATGTCTCGCCTGGTGCGCCACGCGAACTTCAAAGCTTTCGACAACGCGCGGCGTGCCTCCGGCCGGCGGCTCATCCTGTTCACGACAAAAGCCGAGGTACGCTACACCGACTTCGCCTTCACAGCCAAAGATACCCTGCTCTTCGGCCGTGAGAGCGCCGGCGTTCCGGACGAGGTCCACGCGATCGCCGATGCGCGAGTGACCATCCCGATGGACGGCGGCGGCCGTTCGCTGAACCTCGCCGTCGCCGCCGGCATGGCCGCGGGCGAAGCGCTGCGACAGGTGCGGTGGAGCGTGGTGTGAAACAAAATACCATGGCTCTGTTTCAAAACTGGGCGTCCGGGATGAATGCTGGGCGGTCCGGTTTCAATCCAATGTTGGCCAAAGTGGCTGCCGAATGATATTATGTGCATTCATATCTAGCTGACATCGTCTTAATATCTTTTGGTCCGCTTTAGCCACACGGCACCGTCTATTGAAAATAGAGGCATTTCGACTTGGGCAAAAATGCATATGATTCAGAATCATAATACAATAATACGTAAATTATTTAATTGGTTCGTCATCTATATAACCTGCAATCTTGTAACATTTCTTTTTTTATTATTGATCGCAGGAATTTACCGCCCTAGCATCGAACGATGAGTGGTTAACTCAAAGTGCACATATCCATATGCAGGAAAAATTCAGCAACAAAATTTTTCTCCGAGACTACTCAATGGAATGCATACTGGGAGAGCCCGATCCGACAAACCTTCGCGAGGTTACATGTTCCGTTATTCGGAATGGAGACGTTGTAGCGCGCACGACATACTTATACGCGAATGATGGGGGGCCGTATGGTCACGAAGATTGGGAACTCGGAGAAAACGGCTAACCCAAATTTCATAAACATCACGCGCGCAATATTTTCAAAGCGTTATGAATACGTTTTATCTAGGTCTGTTTTAAAATATGCAGAGACGAGTGTCGGCTTGGCAGAATAGGCGCTGGGGCTGCCAGTATCTAATTGGGGTCGGAAGCTGCCGATCCCGGCTATGCACAATTTTAAAATAGAACTGTAAACTCTGTTTCAGCGCCATTTCAATCCGCGCTGGGCAGTCGTCGCATCGTAAATTCCACGGCGTCCCCATCGACGACGCGCCAGCTTTCGACCTGGGTCCAGTAGGCGGCCTTCGGGTAGCGCTCGAACCAGTCGCGCGCCTTGTCCCGTGCGTCCTCGCGAGGCAATGTGAAGGTTTCGCGGACGAAGCTGCCCTGATTTTCGGCGCGGGCTTTTCTGCCGCGGCGCAGTTCGCGGGACAGGCCTTCGAGGGGCGGTCTGACGAGACGGGACATGAGTGCACGCCTTGGTTTACGATCGGTCGCGTCTTCGCACTTTTCCACAGGGCGACCGGGTTGCAAAGATAGGCCGGTTCGGCCGGTTTTGCGAATCGGAGGTTGCAGGCTGTGAGCGTTGTCGGGCATTCGGCCTGCGTCGGTGGCCGTTGCAGGAGACCGCGGCATTTTCTGAAAGCCTCGGCTTCAAGCCTTCGCCGCGCCAACTAAGGAACCTGGCGTTGCGCATGGCGTGTCCAGATGGCATGGGCAAAGGTCGATGAAAGCCGATCGACGGCCGTCCCTTTGACGGGTGCGATCGGAATCTGCCACGACGTCGAATTCGACAAAAAACGTCGGCGCCCAACGCTCGGCGTCGATGAAAGGGTCACTGCGTATGGAACGGCCGAACCTGCCCGACGGACTTCCCGCGGACATCGAGACCAAGAAGGAAACCGCACGGGCCTGGTTCGAAACCCTGCGCGACCGGCTTTGCGCGGTATTCGAACAGATCGAGAGTGAACACGACAAGGAGACCGGCGTGCCGCCGGGGCGTTTCGAGCGGACCGAATGGTCTCGGGAGAACGATGGCGGCGGCGGCGTCATGTCGATGATGAAGGGCCGCGTCTTCGAGAAGATCGGCGTCCACACCTCGACCGTGCATGGCGAGTTTTCGCCGGAGTTCCGCAATCATATCCCAGGCGCCGAGGAGGATCCGACCTTCTGGGCTTCCGGCATCTCGCTGATCGCCCATCTGCGCAATCCGAACGTGCCGGCCGTCCACATGAACACGCGCATGGTGGTGACGACCCGGCAGTGGTTCGGCGGCGGCGCCGACCTCACCCCAACGTTGGACCGGCGGCGCACCGACGACGACCGCGACACCCAGGCCTTCCACAAGGCTCTGCGCTTCGTTTGCGAGCGTCACGGCAAGGTGGCCGATTACGAGCGGCTGAAAAAATGGTGCGACGAATATTTCTACCTGCCCCACCGTGGCGAGGCACGCGGTGTCGGCGGCATCTTCTACGACTGGCTGCACTCGACCGACGAGGCCGGCGGCTGGGACGCCGACTTCGCCTTTACCCGCGATGTCGGCAAGGCGTTCCTCGTCGTCTATCCGCACATCGTGCGGCAGAACGTCGCCCAGTCCTTCACCGAGGCCGACCGCGAGGAACAGTTGATCCGGCGCGGGCGCTACGTGGAATACAATCTGCTCTACGATCGTGGAACGCTGTTTGGCCTGAAAACCGGCGGCAACGTCGCCTCGATCCTGTCATCCATGCCGCCGGTTGTGAAATGGCCGTGAGACGCGTGATCACGATCAAGCGGCGTTCTCGATCACGTCATGTGAAATTTCGATAGATTCATTGAACTGCTATAATGTTCGCGCGTTTCCCTCTTGCTAGCAATGGCAGATCAGGGAGGATCAAACCATGTACGAACTGAATTGTGCCGGCGTCATTCCCGGCTGTGAACGTGTTATCCGGGCTGAAAGCCAGGCCGAAGTCGTCCGCCGCGCCGTAGCGCAGGCGCGCGCCATCGGTGTCGATACGATCACGCCGGCGATGATGGACTCGTTCCGCACCAGGACGCGGGAACTCGTCAACTAAAGGGTCCACAGAGACCTGATTGACAACAGCGAGCGGGCCCATCGCGGCCCGCTTTTTTACGGCCGCAACGCCGCCGCTGCCGGCAACCGGCCCGGTCCGACTTCAAGCTACAGCTTCGCGATCAAGCTCTCGCGGGTCATCACGAAACCACTGGCCGCCCAGACGCGGCGCAACCGGTCCAGCGCCTCGCCCATGGCGGGGCCAGGCGAAAGGCCGGCACCCTTCAGATCGGCGCCACTCACGGGAAAGGCCGGCGGATCAAAGCGTTCGGCAACGCCGAGATGCCGGTTGAGCCGCGCGACCATGTCGAAGCCGCCCGCAACGCCCGCCGCCTTCTTCCGACGCAGCGAAACGCCAAGGCGCAGCCGATCGATGATCGCGGTGCGGTCGCCGAAATAGAGCCGGCTGCGGAGGGCGACATCGCTCTCCTCGGCCGGCACGGGTTCGGCATGGGCGAAGGCGACGATGCGGTCACGGTCCGCATTGGAGAAGCGCAGGCGCCGCGCCATGTCGGTCAGTCGCGCGGGATCAGGCGGCACAAGGGCTGCGAGCCGGAGCATCGGATCGGACGTCCATCCAAGTTCGCGCTCCGCCTCGACCAGCGGATGGATCGCATCGATCCCCCATTTCTCGGTCTCCGGCAACACCTTGGTCAGGACGCCGGTCTGGCGCATCCACAGCAGCGCGCGCGATGGGTCGGGCGACTCGAGAAGCTTCTTTAGCTCCTGCCAGACGCGCTCAGGCGAGAGGTCGTCGAGCCCCTCCTTCAGTCGGGTGCAAGCGCGGATGCCGGCCGAGTCCGGCCGACCCTCGCCATACCAGGCGAAGAAACGGAAGAAGCGCAGGATGCGCAGATAATCTTCCTCGATCCGCGTCGCCGCGTCGCCGATGAAGCGCAGGGTCTGCGATTTCATGTCGTCGATACCGCCGACGAGATCGACGATCGTGCCGTCGGCGCGGGCGTAGAGCGCGTTGATGGTGAAATCGCGCCGATCGGCATCGGCCTGCCAGTCGCGGCCGAAATGCACGATGGCGTGCCGCCCGTCGGTCTCGATGTCGCGGCGCAGCGTCGTCACCTCGAAGGGCCGCTCCGGCGTGATCACCGTGACGGTGCCGTGGGCGATGCCGGTCGGTACGGTGCGAAAGCCCGCCGCCTCGGCGCGAGCGACGGTGGTTTCTGGACGCGTCGTCGTGGCGATGTCGATGTCGCTGACGGCGTGTCCGAGATACGCGTTGCGCACCGCGCCGCCGACGATCCGTGCCTCCTCCTCGTCGCCGGAGAGCACCGCAAGCAGGGTCTGCAGGGCCGGCGTCACCAGCCAGTCGGCGGTGATCCGGCCGTCTGTGACCTGGCCCTTCCCGGGGATGCGTCTGCCGGATGGATCGTTACCGGAAGCGGCGTCGATCGCTTTGCCGTCGATCGTCGCGTCGGTCATGCATAAAGCCTTTCGTAGAGCGTTCGGATGATGCCGGCGGTGACGCCCCAGATGAAGCGCTCGCCGAAGGGCATCACATAATAGTGGCGCATCGCGCCGTTCCAGACCTTGCTTTCGCGGCGATGGTTCGCCTCGCGCATCAGGAAGCCGAGCGGCACCTCGAAGATGTCGTCGACCTCGGCCGGGTTGGCGGTAAGCGTGAAGCCCGGCTGCACGATGGCGACGACCGGGGTGATGCGAAAGCCGGTGGTGGTAAGATAGCGCGGCAACCGGCCGATCGGCGTCACGAAGCGCCGGTCGAGATCGATCTCCTCGACACTTTCGCGCAGGGCCGCGGCTTCCACGTTTGCATCGCCCGGATCGACCGAACCGCCGGGAAAGGCGATCTGGCCGGAATGCTTCTTCAGCTGGGCGGAGCGCTGGGTCAGGATGACGCTCGCCCCCTCCGGCCGGTCGACGACCGGCACCAGAACCGCCGCCTCGCGTGCGTCACGGCGCTCGATCAGCTGAACGAGATCGCGGTTGAGAAAGTGATCCCCATACTCCTTCGTCTCCGATTCGCCGCGCCGGACGTCCGCGACCATCCGTTCGCGCAGATCGTCTGTGGTGAAGGCGGAATTGTCACTCTCATCCAGCGGTTCGCCCAGAAGTTCGCCGAGCGGTTCACCCGGAAGTTCGAGGGTGTCGCGGGTCGAATTCAAGCGTTGACTCCCGTCGATGGGATATCGAAGCGCGCGCCGCCGGAGCGGACGAATTGCGTGCCGGCCTCCTCCTCGACAAAATCGGCAAGATCGAAGGTCAGGCTGCGGGTCAACCGCGCCTCGAGCCGGCCGCGGACCCTGACATAGGGGGTAAAAGCGCCATCCTCGGCGACGAAAAAGCGCAAGGGGTGGTCGGCATCTGCGGCGACGACGTCGCCGACATTGGTGCGGAAGGTGAGACGCGGCACGCCGTTCTCGGCGTCCCGGTTCATTTCCACCGCCTGGAACGGCGCGTCTTCGACGGTGATGCCGAGCTTTTCGACCGGGGTGACGAGAAAGGTCCTGCCATCAGCATCCTTGCGCAGCACCGTCGAGAAAAGGCGAACGAGCGCCGGCCGACCGATCGGCGAGCCGTTGAAGGACCAGGTGCCGTCGGCGTGGATCACCATGTCGATGTCGCCGCAGAAGTCCGGGTTCCAATGTTCGACCGGCGGCGCGCCCTTGCCGGCCCGCTCGGCTCGGGAGATCAGGGCCGCGAGCGACAGGCGCCCTGCTTCGGCGGAGGGCTCGGCGCCGGGCGCCGCATCGATGGCGTCGGTTTCGTGCGGCGTTGTGGTCGAATCGATCATCATGTCTCCTCCTGCGGCTTTTGGTCCTGCCCCTCGTCAGGCAGGGGCACCGCGGCCTTTCCAGCCATCGTCGTTTTCGGGCCGCAAGCGACGCTTCCGGCCATTTGAACCGGCGCAAACGGTACTTCACGACGCACGTACAAGCCGCTTTCGCGCGCACTCGACGTCCGGCCGCCCCTTGTTCACCCGGACGGGGCGTTCCTGAGGGTCTTAATTCGGCCGGCCTTCGCAGTCACGAAATAGTGGCTCCGGCCTTGCTTGCCAGGACCCGCGAGCCCGGTTCTCATGGGTTTCCCGGATGGGCGGTGTATCATCGACGGCGACGGCACCGGCGCGAAATACGGCCAGAGCACCGAGGACAAGCCCTTGCGACAGCGTGGGCCAAGCCCTCTGAACCGACTATTCGATGACGTTGGCCCAGACGACGAAATGCCGATGGAAAAGAGAAACCTTCCCTTGCGAACACACTTCTGACGACACGCTCTTGCCAAACACCGCGTTCATCAATCCACTGGCGAATGCGACCGATGGTGGGTCTCGTGTCCCGACAGAAACAAGTGATCGAGCGACGCAGGAACCGAAAACAAAGGCCGAGGCCCGGCCGCGCCGAGACCTCGCGACACGGCAATTTCTTGCCGGACAGCGCCCGACACCGAAAACGGAGACCTGCCCCATGACGATGATGACCCCGCAGGAGCCGGCGCTGAGTGACAGCGAGATCGTCGCCAAGGCCGAATCGGCGCTGGCCGACATCGCCAAGGTGCGCCAGTCGGTCGGTCGGGTGATCTTCGGCCAGGAAAGTGTGGTCGAGCAGAGCCTCATCGCTATCATGGCGAGCGGCCATGCACTGCTGGTCGGGGTTCCGGGTCTGGCCAAGACCAAGCTCGTGGAAACCCTCGGCATCGCGCTGGGCCTCGACGCGCGGCGCATCCAGTTCACCCCGGACCTGATGCCCTCGGACATCATCGGCACCGAGGTGATGGACCAGGACGAGACCGGCCGTCGCTCCTTTCGTTATGTGCGCGGCCCGGTCTTCGCGCAGCTCCTGATGGCCGACGAGATCAACCGCGCCTCGCCGCGCACCCAATCGGCGCTCCTGCAGGCGATGCAGGAGTATCACGTCACCGTCGCCGGCGAGCGTCACGACCTGCCGGCGCCGTTCCACGTGCTCGCGACGCAGAACCCGCTGGAGCAGGAGGGCACCTATCCGCTGCCCGAGGCCCAGCTCGACCGTTTCCTGATGCAGGTCGACGTGTTCTACCCGGAGATCGAAGCCGAGCGACGCATCATGCTGGCGACCACGGGCGGACCTGAGGAGAAGGCAGAGCCGGTCATCACCGGCGAGCGGTTGCGCGAGATCCAGTCGCTGGTGCGCCGCATGCCGGTCGCCGAGAACGTCGTCGAGGCGATCCTGAAGCTCGTGCGCTCGGCGCGTCCCGGCAACGGCAACAAGGAGGCCGACGCCCACATTGCCTGGGGTCCCGGCCCCAGAGCCTCGCAAGCGCTGATGACCTGCGTGCGCGCCCGCGCTCTTTACGATGGGCGGCTTGCGCCCTCGGTCGACGACGTCACCGCGCTCGCCGAGCCGATCCTGCAGCACCGCATGGCGCTCAACTTCTCGGCCCGCGCCGAGGGAATGGGCGTTCGCGACGTCATCGCCGCGCTGAAGCGCGACGCGGCATAGGGTCGGGCGAGCGAATGGCGATCGGCCAATCCGTCGACCTCACGCCAGCCCCGGACGCGCTGGCCCGTGCCCGCCTGCGCGCAGCACTGATGCCCGACCTGCTGGTCGAGGCGCAGCGCGTCGTCTCAACGGTGATCGCCGGCTGGCACGGCCGGCGCCGGCGCGGTGTTGGCGAGAATTTCTGGCAGTTCCGCCCCTTCGTCGATGGTGAGCAGGTCTCGCGGATCGACTGGCGAAGATCGGCGAAGGACGACCATGTCTATCTGCGCGACCGCGAATGGGAAGCGGCGCAGACCGTCTGGCTGTGGGCCGATCCGTCGCCCTCCATGCGCTTCCAGTCGAAGGCCGCACCGGTGTCGAAGGAATCACGGGCGATCGTGATCGTTTTGGCGCTCGCAGAAATCCTGTCGCGCTCGGGCGAGCGCATCGGTTATCCGGGCGTCCTCGACCCCATCTCCGCCCGCAACGCCGCCGAGCGTATTGCCGGCGCGCTGCTGTCGCGACGCCCCGCCGACGACTTCCCGCCCGACGACCGGCTGAAGCGCTTTTCCGAGATCGTCATCGTCTCCGATCTCCTCGATCCGGTGGAGGACGTGGTCGAGCGCATCGACACGCTCGGACGGCGCGGCATCAAGGGCCATGTAATCATGATCGCCGATCCGGCCGAAGAAGCCTTTCCCTATGCCGGCCGCACCGAATTCCGCGACCCGGAGACCGGGGCCAAACTCACCGCCGGACGGGCCGAGACCCTGCGGGACGAATACAAGACGATCTACGACGCCCGACGCGCCCACATCGGCGAGCATTGTCGCCGTCTCGGCTGGAGCTTCATTCCCCATCGCACCGACCGCCTCGCCTCCGAAGCGCTGATCGCCGTGCATGGCCGCCTCAGCGGGAATCCGGACGGCGCACGTCCCATGTCGCGGGGTGCCGCCTGATGTTCGGTGGCCTCGCCCTTTCCTTCGGCACGCCGCTCGTCCTTTTCGGCCTCGTCGCGCTGCCGATCATCTGGTGGCTCCTGAAGCTGACGCCGCCGCGGCCGCAGACCGAGACCTTCCCGCCGCTGCGCATCCTGCAGCGCGTCATGAAGACCGAGGAGACGCCGTCGAAGAGCCCGTGGTGGCTGACGCTGCTGCGGCTGCTGCTTGCCGCGCTGGTCATCTTCGCGCTGGCCTCGCCGACACTGAACCCGCGCGAAAGCCAGCTGACCGGCACCGGGCCGCTGGCGCTGATGGTCGACAATGGCTGGGCCTCCGGTGGCCACTGGGACGCCCATCGCGGCGCCGCCGAGGCGCTGATTCGCGAAGCGGGCGACGCCGGCCGGCCGGTTTCCCTGGCCTTCACCGCGGACGGGCCGACCGACGACGCGACCCCGGTCGAAGCCGCGACCGCCCTCGAACGCCTCGCCGCCGCAACGCCACGGCCGATTCCGACCGACCGCGCCGGCGCGGCAGAGCGGCTGGCGACGGCGCTGGCCGGCAACGCCCGGGCTCTCTCGCAATCCTCTCCGACGGCATCGACACGGACGGCACCCAAGAGGCCGCCCGCAGCCTGGCCGCCCTCTCGGCCTCGCAAGCCATCGTCTATGCGCCGAATGTCGACCGCCTCGTCGGCCTCACCCGCGCCGACAATTCGACCGAGGCGCTGGTCGTCGACGCCGTTCGCCCCATGTCCGGTGCCGGCACGCCGCCCGCGAATTTCACCGTGCGCGCCGTCGACGCCCAGAGCCGCGAGGTCGGCACGGCGCCCCTCGCCTTCTCGCAAGGGGTTGACAAGGCGCAAGCGCGCTTCGCGATCCCCGTTGAACTCAGGAACGACATCGCCCGGCTGGAGGTCGAGACCGCCGCCGATGCCGGCGCGGTTCGCCTTGTCGACGACAGCTTTCGCCGTCGCCGGGTGGTGCTGGTGTCGGGCGAATCCTCCGATCTCGCCCAACCGCTCTTGTCGCCGCTCTACTACATCAGCCGGGCGCTGGAGCCCTTTGCCGACCTGATCCGGCCGCCAAGCGCCGATCTCGCCGAGTCGATTCCGGCGCTGATTGCCCGCAAACCCTCGGTCATCATGCTCGCCGATATCGGCGTCTTGCCGCAGAACGCCACCGCGGCACTGCAGAAATACGTCGAGGATGGCGGTTCTCTCGTGCGCTTTGCAGGGCCTCGCCTTGCCGCCACCACCGGCGACGACCCGCTGGTACCGGTGCGGCTGCGCACCGGCGAACGCCAGCTCGGCGGAGCGATGTCCTGGTCGGAGCCGCAAAAGATCGCGCCGATCCCGGACGGCAGCCCCTTGTCGGGCATCGCCATCCCGCAGGACGTGACCGTAACCAGGCAGATTCTCGCCGAACCCTCGGCAGATCTGGCGCAAAAAACCTGGATGAGTCTGGCCGACGGCACGCCGCTGATCACCGGCGAGACGATCGGCGCCGGTTCGATCGTGCTCTTCCACGTCACCGCCGAGGCGACCTGGTCGAACCTGCCGATCTCCGGCGCCTTCGTCGACATGCTGCGGCGGATCGTGACCCTGTCGCGGGCGAGCCCCGGCACTGCGGAGGGTCAGACCGCGGCCGACAGCCTGCCGCCCTACCGCCTGCTCGACGGCCAGGGCCGGCTCGTCGGCCCGACTGCCGAGGCGCAGCCGCTGAAGGTCGCCGCAGGCGTCCAGCAGCCGGTGACCATCGAAAATCCGCCCGGCCTCTACGGCACCGAGGAGGGCTATGTGGCCCATAATCTTCTTCCCGTGGACGCCAGACTCACCCCCCTGCCGACGCTCGACCTCGGCGCGCCGATCGAGGCTCGCGGCTTCGGGGACGAGGATGCGGCGGACCTGTCGCCCTGGCTCTTCGCCGCAGCTCTGGTGCTCTTTGCCATCGACGCGTTGGCGCTCTTGTGGCTGAACGGCGCGGGCGCGCGTATCGGCGGCCTGTTCGCGGGGCGCGGCAAGGCGGCGCTGCCCGCGCTGATCGCCCTTGCTACGGCGGGAACGCTTCTCCTTGCCCTGCCCGGCCACAGCCAGGCGCAGACGAACCCTTCATCCCCTGCCCCGATCGCGCAGGCGGCTCCGAACTCGAACAGACCCAGCTCGGCGCCTTCGAACGACGCGACGCCGCCGGGCACCCAGCAGACGCCGATCGACATCGAAAAGGCCATCCAGGCGACCGAAAAGACCCATCTCGCCTATGTCGTCACCGGCGACCAGAACGCCGACGACATCTCGCGCCAGGGCCTCTCCGGCCTGTCGCAGTTCATCACCGCGAAGACCGCGCTGGAGCCGGGCGATCCGATGGGCGTCGACATCGCGACGGACGAACTCGCCTATTACCCGATCCTCTACTGGCCGATCTCGGCTTCGGCCGCCATGCCGAGCAACGCCGCGATCAGCCGGGTCGACGCCTATATGAAACAAGGCGGCACGGTGCTTTTCGACGTGGCCGACGATTCGCTGTCCGGCCTCACCGGCGGCGTGGTCTCGGCGGGCCAGGGCCGGCTGCGCGACATCCTCGCCGACCTCAACGTCCCGCCGCTCGAGCCGGTGCCTTCGGATCACGTGCTGACCAAGGCCTTCTACATCATGACCGACTTTCCCGGCCGGCACGACAATTCGCAGCTTTGGGTCGAATCGCTGGTGCCCACGTCCGACGGAGCGGCGCGTCCGGTCCGCGGCGGTGACGGTGTTTCCTCGATCATGATCACGTCGAACGATTTCGCCAGCGCCTGGGCGGTCGACGGCCAGGGCCTGTTCCTCTTCCCGACCGACAGCGCCGACCCGTCCCAGCGCGAGTACGCCTACCGGGCGGGCGTCAACATCGTGATGTACGTGCTCACCGGCAACTACAAGGCCGATCAGGTGCACGTGCCGGCGCTCCTCGAAAGGCTCGGCCAATGAGGCTTCTCGCTTCATTTGCGCTGACATCGAGATGCTCGTTGGCCCGGCCTCGACCGGGGGACCAGTGCGTGGAGGTTGAACAACCGTGACCTGGTCGATCGATTTCGCACCCTTCTTCTCCTGGACCGTCATCGCGATCCTCGCGGTGCCGGCGATTTTCATTGCGCTCGCTTTGGTCGTCGCACGGTTGCGCGGCGCCGTCATCCGGGTGCTGGCCATCGCAGCGCTGCTGCTCGCCCTCATGAACCCTGTCGTGCTGCGCGAACAGCGCGATCCGCTGAAGAGCGTCGTCGCCCTCGTCGTCGACCGAAGCCAGAGCCAGACCATCGGCGAGCGCACCACGCAGACCGATGCGGCCGAAGCCGACCTGAAGCAGAAGCTCGCCCGCTATCCCGAGTTCGAGGTCCGCACGGTGGAGGCGCGCTCGAACGGCTCGCCGACCGACGATGCGACGACCGCTCTCTTCGGTGCTCTTTCCGGCGCACTGTCGGACGTCTCGCCCGCTCGCGTCGCCGGGGCGATCATGGTGACGGACGGCGAGGTCCACGACATTCCCGCCGAGGCCAAGGCCCTCGGCTTCAGCGCGCCCGTCCATGGCCTCATCACCGGCAAGCCCGACGAATTCGACCGCCGCGTCGAAATCGAGACGAGCCCGCGCTTCGGCCTCGTCGATGACGACCAAACCCTGCGCTACAAGGTCATCGAGCAGGGTTCAAAGGCCTCAGATCGCCCCGTGCCGGTGGAAGTCTTCCTCAATGGCGACCTGATCTCGCGCGAACAGGTGCGACCGGGCGCGGACGCAACGTTCACCTTCCAGCTGCCGCGGGCCGGCAAGAACATCCTGGAGCTTTCGGTCGCCAGGGACCCGGACGAGATCACCCCGGTCAACAACCGCGCCATCGCCGTCGTCGACGGTATCCGCGAAAATCTGCGCGTGCTTCTGGTCTCCGGCGAACCGCATGCCGGTGAACGGACCTGGCGCAACCTTTTGAAATCCGACGCGGCGGTGGATCTCGTCCACTTCACCATCCTGCGTCCGCCGGAAAAGCAGGACGGCACGCCCATCGACCAGCTGTCGCTGATCGCCTTTCCGACCCGTGAGCTGTTCGTCGAGAAGATCAAGGATTTCGACCTGATCATCTTCGATCGCTACCAGGAGCGCGGCGTTCTGCCCTCGCTCTATTTCGACTACATCGCCCAATATGTCGAGAACGGCGGAGCGATGCTGATCGCGTCAGGCCCCGAATATGCCGGCGAGGAGAGCGTCGCGACGACGCCGCTGCAGTCGATCCTGCCGGCGATGCCGACCGGCGGCGTCGAGCAGAAGGCATTCCGCGCCCATATCTCGGATCTCGGCAAAAAGCATCCTGTCACCCGCAACCTGCCGGGTTCGGCCAGCGAGCCGCCGGACTGGAGCCAGTGGTTCCGCTCCATCGATGTCGGCGAGCCGAAAGGTGAAACGGTGATGACCGCCAATGGCAAGCCGCTCCTGGTGCTCGACCGGGTCGGCGAAGGTCGTATCGCGCTCTTGCTGTCCGACCAGGAATGGCTGTGGTCGCGCGGTTTCGAGGGCGGCGGTCCGCATGTCGCCCTGTTCCGCCGCCTCGCCCACTGGCTGATGAAGGAGCCCGAGCTTGAAGAAGAGGCGCTCGACGCCGAAGCGCGGGGCTCCGACCTCGTCGTCACCCGTCAGACCATCGGCGACACACCCGGCCCCTCGACCGTGCTGACGCCGTCCGGCAAGGCCGAGACCGTCGAGATGAAGCCGATCGGCCCCGGCCGCTACGAAGGCGTTCTGAAGACCGAGGAACTCGGCTTGTTTCAGGCGGCGAATGGCGACCTGCGGGCCCTGGCCAATGTCGGCCCGGTGAACCCGCGCGAATATCGCGAGGCGATTTCGACGACGGAAAAACTGCAACCGATCACTGAGACCACCCGCGGCAGCGTCCGCCGCATCGCCGACACGGCCGGCGCGCTCGATGTTCCGCGTATCGTCCCGGTCTCCGGCCGGGCCAACGCCGACGGCCGCGACTGGATCGGCCTCAAGACCACCGACGAAACCGTGCTGCGCGGCGTCGACCGCACACCGCTCTTCGGCGGGTTTCTGGGACTGGCTGTCCTGCTCCTGGCGCTTTCGGCGACATGGTATCGCGAGGGGCGGTAAGCGGACGCCACGCGCAATAGCCGTGTTTGCCTTGGCGTGGATCGACGCGGTCCGTCAATTCGTGGCGAGAACACGCGACACTGCGGGCGTACGTCCGTCTCTGTGACTGGCATCATGCTGTCACTGGACCGGTCTAGAAACCACCCCGCTGATCGTCGGCGACACCCCCGGCACGAGTTCCAGAAGCAGAAGCCGGTCCGGGTCGGCAGGGCGCGGCATAATGATCGCGCCGTGCGGGACGACCCGGTAGCCGAGCGCCCAGTAGTAGGATTGGTCGCCGATCAGGATGATCACCAGCCAGCCCTTCTCCCTTGCCGCCTGCGCCGCAAGCCGCATCAGTGCCTTGCCGATACCCTTGCCTTTGAACTGCGGGCGGACCGCCAGCGGCCCAAGCATCAACGCCGGCGACAAGCCGATGCGGATGGGCGTCAGCCGGACGGCGCCGACGACAACGCCTTCAAGCTCGGCGACGAAGCAAAGGTCGGGATCGGCCGGTGCCATCTCGCGGACGCGCTCGACGGCACGCACGTAGCGACCGGGCCCGAAGGCTTCGGCGCAGATCTCGGCGACGACAGCCACGTCGGCGGGGGTTTCCGGGCGATACCGGACATCGGACAAGGACAGCATGGAGGCGAAGAACCCAGGGAGAAGCGACGGAAAAGGACGATCAGAGCGCCAAAGCGCCATCGTTGTTTCGTCGTCGCAGAAGGGTCATCGGCCCGCTCCTCGTGGATGCGTTCAAGTAGCACCCTGCAGTCTTGCGGTCCAGATAGGGCATCGGGCAGTCCGCTTTACCGGCGAAGAGATGCAAGCCGGATGCTATCCGTCGCGAGCCGCGCAAGCGCCGCCCCGTTCGCCGCACACTCCCCATTGCACCCGTTGACGCTCCGTCGCGACTTGCCTCGGAACATCCCGGCGGCGCTCGCCATTGGTCCTTCGATCGAATGCAAAGAGCGTGAGGTGCATGATGGGTCTGCTGGTCGACGGGAAATGGCAGGACAAGTGGTACGACACCGACAAGACGGGCGGCGAGTTCAAGCGCACCGAAACGGCGTTCCGTGACTGGGTCACGGCCGACGGCGGGCCGGGACCGAACGGCCAGAAGGCGGTCAAAGCCGGGGCCGGGCGCTACCACCTCTACGTCTCGCTTGCCTGCCCCTGGGCGCACCGGGTGCTGATCGCGCGTAAGCTTAAAAAGCTCGAGGACGTGATCTCGCTGTCGGTCGTCGATTATCACATGGGCGAATATGGCTGGGTGTTCTCCAACCGCTCCGGCGCCATCCCCGACGGGGTCAACGGCAAGGACAAGCTGTCCGAAGTCTACACCGCCGCCGATTCGAAGTTCACCGGCCGGGTGACCGTCCCGGTGCTCTGGGACAAGCTGACGAACACGATCGTCAACAACGAGTCCGCCGATCTCCTGCGCATCCTCAACCGCGCCTTCGACGAATGGGGTGATCCGTCGGTCGACCTGTCACCCGAGACGCTGCTGTCCGAAATCGACGAGATCAACGCGCTGGTTTACGGGAAGGTGAACAACGGTGTCTACAAATGCGGCTTCGCGACCACCCAGGAGGCCTATGAAAAGCCCTTCGGCGAGTTGTTCGAGACACTGGCCATGCTGGAGGAGCGCTTGTCCTCGCAACGCTATCTCGTAAATAGCGCCGCGCCGACAGAGGCGGACTGGCGGCTGTTCACCACGCTGATCCGCTTCGACGCGGTCTATCACGGTCACTTCAAGTGCAACGAGAAGCAGATCGCAGATTTCGTAAATCTGTTCGGCTACATGGTGGAGCTCCAGCAATGGCCTGGCGTCGCCGAGACGGTGAATTTCGACCACATCAAGGGCCATTATTACACGAGCCACAAGACGATCAACCCGACCGGCATCGTGCCATTGGGACCGCAACAGGATCTGACGGTTCCGCACAATCGCGAGCGGCTTCCCGCAGTGATCACCGAGACTGCAGCCTGAACAGACAGTTTATGTAAGAATGGTCACTGGCTTTACGAGCCCACATCGAGCCTGATGCGGCTCCTCTCACGGGCTCACCAATGTGGGTCTGGGAGCGCCGCACCCTCCAGTTCGGCGAGGCGCCGACAAGTGGCCGGTGTGGTCTCTTCGGGCAAAGTGCCAAGGTCGAACCATCCTGTCTCGGCAATTTCGACATCCGGCGTCTTGGGCGCGTTCTGTCGAAAAGCTCCGCAGCGAAAGAACAGCACGTGATCTCGCTTGCCGTGCTTGGCATTGAAGTGGACGGACCGCAATTCCGGTTCATCCAGAAGTTCGATGTTGGCCTCTTCCATGAATTCGCGCTTCAAGGCGTCGGCAACCGTCTCACCCGGATCGACGCCGCCGCCCGGCAGATACCAGCCGGGCACGTAAGTGTGGCGGACAAGGAATACGCGACCTTGTGCGTCGAAGACCGCACCACGCACCCCCATCGTCAGCGGACGGGCCACGAGATGGACGCCGTGCAGCAAACGGATGATCAATCTTTCGAAGGGCATGGTGTAATCCTATCAGGGCGTGTGGTGAACGCCCTCCGCACGGACGGTCTCGAGGCATTAAAGACCTGTGACGAGGCGAACGGGGTTGGATTTTCCATTCGCATCGACATGGCCGTAGAGCAAATTTTCCGGCCCACGATGGTTTGGCGAAAGCGGTCGAAGCAACTACCCCATTTCGCATTTGTCCAACCACAGAAACCCGCCATGTGAGCGTTCGCTTTTGCCGCTCAGCGCCTTAGGTTCGACACCATGTTTCGCCTTGCCCATCTCTCCGACGTCCATCTTGGTCCGTTGCCCGAATTGTCGATTCGCGAACTCGCTTCAAAGCGGGTCACCGGTTTCGTCAACTGGCATCGCAACCGCCGCCGCACGATGTTCGGCGACACCCTGACGGACCTTATCCAGGACCTTCGCCAGGAAGCCCCGGACCATGTCGCGGTGACTGGCGATCTCGTCAATCTCGCGACCAAGACAGAGACGATCGCGGCGCGAATATGGCTTCAAGACCTGGGCACGCCGCAGAACGTCTCGGTCGTGCCGGGCAACCACGACGCTTACGTACCCGGCGCGCTAAAACGCTCATGCCGCGAATGGCACGACTACATGACAGGCGACAATCCGCCGGCCGCAACCGAGCGGCGGTTCCCCTACATGCGGGTCCGGGAGAACATCGCGATCTTCGGCGTCAACAGCGCGGAAGCCACCGCGCCCTTCTTCGCCACCGGCACGTTCAAGCGGCGCCAGGCCCTGGCGCTCGCACGGCAACTCGAAGCGGCCAAGGCGCTCGGCCTGTTTCGGATCATCATGATCCACCATCCGCCGGTCTCCGGTTCGACGTCCTGGCACAAGCGGCTGATCGGCAAGCAGTTCTTCTCCAAGGTGATCCGCGAGGTGGGGGCCGACCTTGTTTTGCATGGCCACACCCATCTCGACACGCTCTACTGGCTCGATGGTCGGCCGCTGCCTGAGGGCGGTGCTCATAAGGTGCCGGTGGTCGGCGTGCCGTCGGCAAGTCAGGGCGCGGGCTCGAAGAACCCGTCCGCCCGCTACAATCTGTTCGAGATTTCCGGCGAGCCGGGCGGCTGGAATCTCATCCAGCGCGAGCGTGGGCTAACCGAAGCCGGCAACATCGGCTGGCTGCGGCAGCGCCCGCTGATTGAAAACGGCTATGCCGTTCCCGCCGCACTCGAAGAGGATTCGGCAAGGATCGACGAGCCCGCCGAAGACGAACCGGCCGCCTGATCTTCGAACTGCAGGCGAAATAGCTTGAATCCCGTTGCGCCAGCGTCGCCGTTGCGCCCTAAGCGCCGCGCGCTCAAGTCAGCGCGATACCGCGATAGGAGGCGATGGCCAGCAGCACGCCCGCGCCGACGACGATGCCAATCATCATCCAGACGGCGGCGATGACGAAATCCGTTCCCCGCGAACGCGGCTCGCTCACCATGAGAGCCGGCGGCATATCCTTGCGAGCGGGCTTCTCACGCTGCGGCTCGGGCAGGCGCACGCCCTGCCCGTCGGTCAGCGCGAAGGCCTGTTCGCGCTCGACGATGCGTTCGGCGACATAATCGGTGATCGCTTCGGCGATGGCGCGCGGCTCGGTCGATTCGGCAATCGTCAATCGGCCCAGTCGCGTTTCGCGCACGAAGCGATAGGTCCGACGGTCGCGGGCCATAACGACATTACCGGTGCCGTCGACCCATAGGCGCGGATGCTGGCCGCCAGACAAAAAGAAATCGAAGTAATCGTCACCCGGCGGCAATTCGTCGAGCAGCGGCTGCAGCTCTTCAAGCAGGATTTCGAGGCGCGCGTGATCGGCTTCGCGGATGTCGACGACCACGTCGGAGCGCTGCGCGGCGGCGATCTTGGCCTGCCGCACGGCATCGGCAAGCCGCCTCGTTCCCATCAGGGATGAGACATTGTCCTTGCCTTCGCCCATCGGTTCAATCTCCAAACACGTCAGTCCCTCCGATCGTTTATCACATCTAGTCCGCCGCTGAGAAGCAATGCGGCCATATGCACCGTTTTTGCTCAGGAAATGGGGTGAACGGAGCGCGCGGCCGACATCGACGCTGCAATCGCCGCGCGACAGGCCTCCGGCGCCTCCTGCATCAGGAGATGACCGGCGCCGGGCACGGCCGTCAGCTCGAAGGGTGCGGCCACGCCCTGACGATGGGGAGTTACCGGATCGCGTTCGCCCCACAGGAGCCTGACAGGCCGACCGCAAGCGGCGATCGCATCGAGCGGCAGGACGCCCTGTCGGCCGGCCGCAAAAAGTTGATCGAAGACCGCGGCGACGGCCTTGCGGCTCTCCGGCGTCCGGCTTGCCATCGTCGCCTCGACCTCTTGCCAGGACGGTTCCCATCCAGACGCCCCCATGCCGGCCATGGCCTTCGCCAGCGCATCCGGTGTTTCGGCGTTCATGACCGCACGGATTTCATCGACACCGATCGCCTCTCCGAACCCACCGGGAGCGATCAGCGTCAGCGATGCGACGCGGTCGGGTGCGAAGAGTGCCATCAGCGACGCGACAGCGCCGCCCATCGAATGACCGACGATGTGGGCATTGGCGATGTCCCTGCGATCGAGCTCGGCCAGGACGGCGCGTGCCGCGATTTTCGGGGGGCCGAAGCCGGGATAATCGAGCGAACGACCATGGCCTGGCAGGTCGAAGGCGATCGTCGCCTGCGTCGGCGTCGCGAAGACATCCTGCAAGTGCGACCAAACCTCCGCGTTGCCGCCGAAGCCATGCAGGAAGACCAGCGCCGGCGTGTCGCGTCGAGACGCCTCGCCGCCGCGCTCGACCGCATAAAGTCCGTCGCTCATATCAGCACTCACGTTCCGCCAAAGGGCAACCGCGCCGTCGTTGAGATGCGTTCGGGATCGGTCGTCAGGTGTAACAGCGCCGGTTTGCCAGCAGCGAGCGCCTCTTCAAGCGCAGCGGCGAAATCACCGGTCCGGTCGACCTTCCGGCCAAAGCCGCCCATCGCTATGGCAAGCGCGGCAAAGTTCGGGTTCGACAGCGCCGTGGCAGATTGGCGGCCTGGGTAATGCCGCTCCTGATGCATGCGAATGGTGCCGTACTGGCCGTTGTCGAAGACGAGAACCAGGATGTTCGCGCCGGCCTGCACGGCAGTGGAAAACTCTTGCCCCGTCATCTGGAAACAACCGTCGCCGGCAAAGCAGACGACCGTGCGATCCGGCCGCCTGAGTTTGCCGGCCACCGCCGCCGGTATGCCGTAGCCCATCGAGCCGGAGGTGGGCGCAAGCTGCGTGTCGCGACCGGAAAAGCGGTGATAGCGATGCAGCCAGCCGGCGTAGTTGCCGGCGCCATTCGTCATGATCGCGTCCTTCGGCAGCTTGTCGGCGAGAACGGCCATCAAGGCGAAGGGATCGACGCAGCCGGATTTCGGCTCGGCTTCCGGCTGCGGCGTCGACCAGGCAAGATAGTCCGCATGCGCCTTTTCCGCAGCGCCCGACCAGGCGACGGTCGCGGGCGCCTGCAGCTGCATCGCCTTGCGGGCGAAGGAGGCAGGGCCGGCGTGGATCGCCAGCGTCGGGCGGTAGAGATGGGCAAGCTCTGCCGAATCCGGCAGGACATGGACGAGCTTCTGCTTCGGCTCCGGCACGTCGAAGAGCGTATAGCCCTGACTCGGCATCTCCCCGAGGCGCGCGCCGACGGCGATGACGAGATCGGCTTCGGCGATGCGGGCCTTCAGCTTCGGGTTCGGACCGATGCCGAGATCGCCGGCATAGTTCGGATGGTCGTTGGGAAAGAGCCCCTGGCGGCGAAAGGAGCAGGCGACCGGCAGATGCCAGGCTTCGGCGAAATGCGCCATGTCGGCCATCGCGCCATTGGTCCAGCGCGGGCCACCGAGGATGACGATCGGCTTGTTGGCGCCCGCCAGCAGCGCCCACAGACCCTCCATCGCCTCCGGATCGGCGCGGATCGGGCGGGGCTCGATGCGCGCGGGAATGGCCGCCTCGGCTGTGCCCGACAGCGTGTCCTCCGGCAGGGCGACGACGACGGGGCCTGGCGCACCATCCATGGCGATGCGATAGGCCCGCTCGACGAGGCCCGGCAATTCGGCCGGCATCTTCGCCTCGAACACCGCCTTAGCCATGCCACCGTAGAAGCGGTCGTAATCGACCTCCTGAAACGCACCCCGGCCCCGGAAGACCGTTGGAACCTGCCCGACGAAGAGGATCATCGGCGTGAGGTCGTGGGCCGCGACATGCACGCCCGAGGATGCGTTGGTCGCCCCCGGACCGCGGGTGACGAAGGCGAGGCCAGGCCGGCCGGTGAGCTTGCCGTCGGCCTCCGCCATCATCGCGGCACCGCCCTCCTGGCGGCAGACGATCGTCTCGATGCCGCTGCCGAGCAGGGCATCGAGCACCGGAAGATAGCTTTCCCCCGGCACGCAGAAGCATCGATCGGCGCCCTGCGCCTTCAACGCCGCGACGAGCAGTTCGCCACCCGACTTCTGTCCTGCCGACATGTCCCCTCCCAGGTCACGAGCCGCCCTGCGGTGTTTTTCTACCGCGCGAGCAGCCTGTTGGCCGCCGCGACGATCGCTTCGAGCGACGCCGTCACGATGTTCTTGTTGATGCCGGCGCCGAAAAGACGGCCGTTGGCATGCTCGACTTCCATGTAGCAGATCGCGCGTGCGTCGGAGCCGGCACCGAGCGAATGCTCGGAATAATCGAAGACCGAAAACCCGGTCCCGAGATGACGGCAGAGCGCGTCGACGAAACCGTCGATCGGGCCGGTGCCGAGGCCCTCGATCACCACCTCTTCGTCACCGTCCATGATCGTCGCCTCGAGAATCCGCTCGCCCTTGGTCGTAGCGCTCGGCTTGGTCGTGTGGTCGACGAATTTTATGCGGCCGGTCGGCTGCTCGACATAGCGCTCGATGAAGCGGTCGTAGATGCGCTTGACCGGAAGCTCCCTACCCTCTTCGTCGGTGATCCGCTGGATGTCGTCGCGAAACTCGACCTGCAGGTTGCGCGGCAGGTTGAGGCCGTAGTCGGCCTGCAGCACATAGGCAATTCCGCCCTTGCCCGACTGGGAGTTGATGCGGATGATCGCCTCGTAGGAACGCCCCACATCCTTCGGGTCGATCGGCAGGTACGGCACCTCCCAAAGCGGCTTGTTGGCCGTGCGGATCGCCTTCATGCCCTTGTTGATCGCGTCCTGGTGCGAGCCGGAAAAAGCCGTGTAGACGAGTTCGCCGACATAAGGATGCCGCTCGCCGATGGCCAGCTGATTGCAGTACTCGTAGATTTCCTTGACGTGGTTGATGTCGGTGATGTCGAGGCCGGGATCGATCCCCTGAGTGAACATGTTCAGCGCCAGGGTGACGAGATCGACATTGCCGGTGCGCTCGCCATTGCCGAACAGCGTGCCCTCGACGCGGTCGGCACCGGCCATCAGGCCAAGCTCGGTCGCGGCGACGGCCGTGCCGCGGTCGTTGTGGGGATGCAGCGAGACAATCAGGTTGTCGCGATTGTCGAGGTTGCGGCACATCCATTCGATCTGGTCGGCATGGATGTTCGGCGTCGACATCTCGACCGTCGCCGGCAGGTTGAAGATCAGCTTGTTCTGGGGCGTCGGCTTGACGATCTCGGCGACCGCGTTGCAGATCTCGACGGCGAAATCGAGCTCGGTCCCGGTGAAGCTTTCGGGCGAATACTCGAAGCGATAGGAGTCCTCGCCCCTGGCGCCTGCCTTGGCGGCCATCTCCATGACCATTCTGGCGGCGTCGGTGGCGATCTCCTTGATGCCGGCGCGATCCTTCTGGAAGACCACTCGGCGCTGCAGCTCGCTTGTGGAATTGTAAAAGTGGACGATCGGTCGGACCGAGCCTTCCAGCGATTCGAAGGTTCTGGCAATCAGTTCGGGCCGGCACTGCACCAGCACCTGCAACGACACGTCGTCGGGCGTGCCGCCCTCCTCGATGCACCAGCGGGCGAAGTCGAAATCGGTCTGCGAGGCCGACGGAAAGCCGATCTCGATCTCCTTGAAGTTCATCGCCTTCAGAAGCGCGAAGAAGCGGGCCTTGCGGTCATGGCCCATCGGATCGACCAGCGCCTGGTTGCCGTCGCGCAGGTCGACCGAGCACCAAATCGGTGCCTTGTCGATGGTCTTCGACGGCCAGGTGCGGTCAGGAATGTCGATCGGACCGTAGGGCTGATATTTCCGGGCGGCCGTCGGCATGGTGCCACGGCGCTCGACGGTGGCCGGCGGCAAAGGCGCCTCGACCGGAGGGGTGTTGGATATGGCGGACATCGAATTCTTGCACCTTCATCGCTTCGCGGCGGATGCCGGACGGGCGCTCGGGCGCCTCGCTCAGGATCGGCTCATCTGCAATTGAACATCAAAAGTAAAGCGAAGAGGCAGTGGGTGCGCGCGGCCATCGAGGGCCCCGTCAGCGCCGGCTCGACCGCCGGACGCCCCTTCTCAACGGGTCCGACGGCCGCAGCTAAGAAGGTCTAGAAGGAGGATCGAGCAACGTGCGGATTCACCGGCCCGGAAACGGGCCCCGGCATGGCGGGAATTGGTCGGCGTCGCGATCATGCCGAAGAAAATGCACCGGGTTTGGCGGAAAGGCAAGCAGGGATTGGCCGAGGGTATTGCAATGCGGACGGCAGACGGAAAAGCAGCGCGTGCGGCCCAAACCTCTCAAGGCACGTCAGGCCGTCTCCGCCAGTCGCTCGATGTCGATTTCATCCTCGTGAAGGCGCGCCTGCGCCAGATCGTAAGTTGACTGCATCCGAAGCATGGTCGCGGCGGAGAGGCCGAACGCCTTCTCGAACCGGATCGCCATTTCCGCCGAAAGCCCAGAATGGCCGTTCAGAAGATTGCTCATCGCCTGACGCGTCACCTTCAGTTTCGACGCAAGCGCGGAAATGGTCAGGCCATGAGGCTCGACGATCTCGGTTCGCAACCAGTCGCCGGGATGCACAGCAAAGCTCGGATGCAATCGGATCGCCATCAGTGGTAGTCCTCCAAATCCAGATCGAGGATGCGGCCGTTCGGATCGATCCGAAACGTCATGCGCCAATTCTTCGAGACGGTCAGCGACCACGCCCCGTTTCGGTCCCCGACCAAGCGGTGGGCGCCATAGTTTGGCGGGACGAACAACTCATCGGCAGCTTCGATTGCTGTGAGATAGGCCAACATCTTGCGAAGCCGATCGACGAGATTGCCTGGCAGGCCGCGACTTCGACCGGTTTCGGCAAATTGCCGAAGCGCTTTGTGCCGGATGCTGCCGATGTCCATAAGCCAATTTGCAATGACGGAGGATGCCTGTCAATCGTCAATTGACAGATAACATTTGGATTCCAGTTCGCGGACCAAGCTTAAAGAACCGGCACACCCGTCTGCTTGGCTTCGGCCTCGGGCTCCACATGGATCGACACCCGCGCGCCGTCGAATTCGGCCTGCAGCGCGTCCTCGATGCGGTCGCAGATGTCGTGGGCGTCGCCGACGGTCATCTTCTCGGGCACCACCATGTGGAACTCGATGAACATCGCCCGGCCAGCAAGGCGCGTGCGCAGATCGTGGACCTCCAGCGCGCCCGCCGCATTGGTCGAGAGAATATCGCGGACCTTGGTCTCCTCGGCGGGGTCGATCGCCCGGTCCATCAGGCCGGAGAGCGATGAGGTGACGACATTGTAGCCCTCGCGCAGGATATTGAGGGCGACGAGAGCCGCCATCAGCGGGTCGAGAATCGACCAGCCGGTGGTTGCGGCAATGAGGAGGCCGATGACGACGCCGACGGAAGTGACGACGTCGGCCATGATATGGCGACCGTCGGCCGACAGCGCCGGCGAACGGAGGCTCGCGCCCTGGCGGATGAGATAGGTCGCCCAGACGGCGTTGATGAGCGTCGCAACGGCGTTGATGCCGATGCCCATCATCGGCGCGTCGAGGCTGCGCGGCACGAGATAGGCGCCCCAGGCCTCGCGCAGGATCAGGAGCGCCGCGACGACGATCAGCACGCCCTCGACCACGGCGGAGAAATACTCGGCCTTGGTGTGGCCGAAGGGATGGTCCGTGTCGGCCGGTTTGAAGCTGAGCGAGACGGCCCAGAGCGCGACGACGCCGGCGATGACGTTGACAATCGATTCCAGCGCGTCGGAATACAGCGCCACGGAGCCGGTGACGTAATAAGCGGCGTATTTGATCGCCAGCACGACGACCGCCACGGCGACGCTCGCCATGGCGATGCGCTTGACGAGCGGGGCCACGACCTCGCTCTCGGTGCCCGCGACGATCGTCACCGGATCAGGCCGCCCGGCTCTTGCGCGCCCGGCGCGGCAGATGCGCGACGATGTTCTCGATCATCCGCATGCCCGCCTCGCCGCCGAGCGACATGATACTTTCGGGATGGAACTGCACGGCGGCGACCGGCTCGGTCTTGTGTTCGAAGGCCATGACGACGCCGTCCTCGGTCTCGGCCGTCACCTCGAAATCGGCCGGCAGCCGTACCGGGTCGGCGAAGATCGAGTGGTAGCGGCCGACCGTCACTTCGTTGGCGAGCCCCGAGAAGATGATGCCGGGCTTCGAGATGCGGATCTTCGACGGCTTGCCGTGCACCGGCACATGCAGTGCGCGCAACGTGCCGCCATAGGCTTCCGTCAGCGCCTGCAACCCGAGGCAGACGCCAAAGATCGCCGCGCCATGGGCCCGAGCCGCCGCGATGGTGCCCTTGCAGTCGAAGTCGGACGGATTGCCGGGGCCCGGCGACAGCACGACAAGGTCCGGATCGATGCGCTCGAAGATTTCCGCCGGCACGGGCGTGCGCACGGTCGATACGGTCGCGCCGGTTTGGCGGAAATAGTTCGCCAGCGTGTGGACGAAGCTGTCCTCATGGTCGACGAGGAGGATTCGAATCCCCTCACCGACCCTGGAGATCTCGCGCGGCTTGTTTGCAGCGTTCGGCAGACCCGCCTCGCGGATCGCGCCAAGAAGCGCCGAGGCCTTCAGCTCGGTCTCGGCCTCCTCCTCCTCGGGGTTGGAATCGTACAGCAGCGTCGCGCCGGCGCGCACCTCGGCGATGCCATCCTTCAGCCGGATGGTGCGCAGGGTCAGGCCGGTGTTCATGTCGCCGTTGAAATGCACCATGCCGACGGCGCCGCCATACCATGCGCGCGGGCTCTTCTCATGGTTCTCGATGAAGCGCATGGCCCACAGCTTGGGCGCGCCGGTGACGGTGACGGCCCAGGCGTGGGACAGGAACGCGTCGAAAGCGTCCATACCCGCGCGCAACCGCCCTTCGATGTGATCGACCGTGTGAATCAGCCGCGAATACATCTCGATCTGGCGCCGGGCGATGACGCGCACGGAGCCGGGCTCGCAGACCCGGCTCTTGTCGTTGCGGTCGACGTCGGAGCACATGGTCAGCTCCGACTCGTCCTTCTTGGAGTTGAGGAGCTTCAGGATCTGCTCGGCGTCGGAGATGGCGTCGTCGCCGCGCTTGATGGTGCCGGAGATCGGGCAGGTCTCGACCCGGTTGCCCTTGACCCTGACGAACATCTCCGGCGAAGCGCCGATCAGGAATTCGTTCTCACCCAGATTGACGAAGAAGGAATAGGGCGACGGGTTCACCGCCTTCAGCCGTCGGGAGATCCGCGACGGCTTGTGCTCCGCACGCTCATAGAAGACCTGGCCGGGAACGACCTCGAACAGGTCGCCACGCATGAACTTCTCTTTGGCGGAGCGCACCAGCTCGGCATATTCGCCGGGCCGATGATCGCCGCGCGGCGGAATGCGATCGGACGGCGCGAAAGGCGCATCGGGATTGCCACCGGCTAGACCCTCGGTCGAACGGCCGTCCTTCTCGAAGACGTAACGGGTCAGGTAAGCCGAGGCCGAATAATGGTCGACCTCCAGCAATTCGTCGGGAAAATAAAGTACCAGGTCGCGTCGGTCTGGGGCTCGCTCCAGAACCTCGTCGACCGGGTCGAACTGATAGGCGAGATCATAGCCGAAGGCGCCGTAAAGGCCGAGGTCGCGGTCTTCTTCGGACTTGAACAGCGCCACGATGGCCCGCAGCACGGAAAAGACGCTCGGCATGCGCGAGCGCTCTTCCTCGGTCAGCGCCGCTGTCGGCGCCTTAAGGCGAAGATCGAGGGTCGCATCGGTCGTCTCAATCGACGCCACGTCGGTTTCCGATTCGAGCGCCTCGGCGATGATCGAAAGCAGCACCTCGCCGCGCGGGTTCAGCGCCGCGATGCGCATCGCCCGACCGCTGGACGAGATCACCAGCGGCGGATCGACGAAGGCGACATCCTGGCGGGTATAGCGGCCGGTATATTCGTAATTCGAAAACAGCACCGCGCCGCGCCGCATGTCGAGTCGGTCGAAATAGGGCTCAATCGCCCCGTCATAGGCAACGCTCGTGCGATGTCGCGAGACGTGAACGCCGCCCGCCGTCAGATAATGCTCGCTGCCGTTCTGGTCGTTCTCGGTTACCATTGGATCCTCCGGTGGCTTGGGGCGGTCATGGGGCCCGGCCCCCCGGCGCGATAGCAAAAAAGGCCGCCGGACGATCCGAGGCGGCCTTCAAGGGTACGATCACACGCGTGTCGGTCCGGCCGCTGTTCAGCGAGCCCACCACCAGTTCTTCGCGGGGATCGTCATCGTCGTCATGATGAAATCGATAGCCGAGCCGCGATCCAAGGGCAAGGGATCGGCGCCGCACCCCGGTGAAAAGCGGTTGGGCCAAGCTTTCGCAACGTTCCTTCTGAAGCCGCGCACGAGACCACGTCAAACGCCGACTTCAAACCGCTCACGGCATTACAGACGCCACAAAAATCCACCGGCAGCCGGCTATCGAATTGTGGCTCGCCGCCCGCACAGCCAAATTCTCGCCGCACGGATCGGGTGGAAGTTGTCTCCGAGCGGCAATACCGCAAGGCATAACGGGCCATGAGACGTCCGGCGCCGGAACGGAAGGGACCCTCACGAACATGAGCAAGATCGACAGACGGCAATTCATGGCGGCGCTCGCCGCCCTCGGCGTCCTGCGCGTTCCCGGCGTCGCCGAGGCGGCCAATCAGGGCCTGCATTTCGGCCCCCCGCAGCCCTATTCCTTCGAGGCGCTGGCCGCGCGCCAGAAAGCCCTGGCGACACGACCCTTCGTGCCGGTGAAGGTCCGCGACAGCGAGATCCTCAACGACATCGACTACGACGCATTCTGGAAGATCAAATATCGGCCGGAGGCGACGCTGGAAGTCGCGGACGGCAAGGCGCCGGTGCGCTTCTTCCATCTCGGCCGCTACGCCCAGGAGCCGGTCGGCATCAACGTCGTCGACGGCAACAGCTCGCGCAAGCTGCGCTACGAGGAAAATCTCTTCGAAGTGCCCGCCGGCAATCCGGCGCAAGAACTGCCCGACGACATCGGCTTTGCCGGCTTCCGGGTGATGAACGAAACGGACGAGTCCGACTGGCTCGCCTTCCTGGGCGCCGCCTATTTCCGCAGTTCCGGCGAACAGGGCCAGTACGGCATGTCGGCCCGCGCGGTGGCGATCGACGTTGCGATGCCGACGCCGGAGGAGTTCCCGCGCTTCACCGATTTCTTCATCGGCTCTTCGCGCAGCGGCGAGCACGACCTCACGATCGCCTGCCTGTTGGACGGCCCGCGCATCACCGGTGTCCTGGAGATGGACGTCGGCAAGGACGGTCCGGTTGTCATGGACATCCGTGCCCGATTCTACGCGCGCGGCGACATCGAACGGGTCGGCCTTGCACCGCTGACCTCGATGTTCTGGTATTCGGAGACCGACCGCGAGCGCCATGTCGACTGGCGCCCGGAGATCCACGATTCCGATGGCCTTGCTCTCTGGACCGGAAGCGGCGAGCGCATCTGGCGCCCGCTCAACGACCCGGCACGTGTAATGACGTCGAGTTTTTCCGGCATGACGCCAAAGAGTTTCGGCCTTTTGCAGCGCGACCGGAACTTCGACCACTACCAGGACGACGGCGTCTTCTACGACAGACGCCCGAGCGTCTGGGTCGAGCCGAAAGGCGACTGGGGACGGGGCGCGGTGCAACTCGTCGAAATCCCGACCGACGAGGAGACCAATGACAACATCGTCGCGTATTGGGTCGGCGAAGGACCGTTTGAAAAGGGCCAGGAGATCGCCGTCGCCTATCGCCTGACCTGGGCGAAGGACCAGCCGACCCCGCCCGAAGTGGGCATCGTCACCGCCACCCGGCTCGGCCGCGGCGGCATCGTCGGCAAGAACCGGCCGAAGAACACGATGAAATTCGTCATCGATTTCGACGGCGGCACGCTGGCGACGCTTCCCCGCGATGCCGAGGGCGTCGAAGCGGTGGTCTCGGCCTCGCGCGGCGAGATTTCGCTGGTCAACGCCTATTCCGTGAAGGTCGACACCGCTTGGCGCACGACCTTCGATATCACGGCGAATGACCGCGAGCCGGTTGAGTTGCGCTGTTATCTGAAGCGCGGCGATGACGTGTTGACCGAAACCTGGCTCTACCAGTATTTCCCGAAGGCCGACGGGAATTCTTGAGCCGGCGGCCGGCCTGTCGAAAGCCGACCGGTCCGGCGTCAGAACAAGCCCTCGATCTCCCCTGCCGCATTGAGCCGGATGACCTCCGCGGCCGGCTTCGACGGCAGGCCCGGCATGGTCATGACCTCGCCGCAGATGACGACGACGAAGCCGGCGCCGGCCGACAGACGCACTTCACGGACATGCACGATGTGACCCTCTGGCGCCCCGCGCAGGGTCGGGTCGGTGGTGAAGGAATATTGCGTCTTGGCGATGCAGATCGGCAGCGTACCGTAGCCGGCCTCTTCCCATGCCGCGAGCTGATCGCGCACCGATTTGTCGGCGGTGACGCCGCGGCCGCGATAGATCCTGGAGACCACCGTCTCGATCTTCTCGAAGAGGCCCATTTCGTCCGGGTAGATCGGCTTGAAATCGGCTGTGCCGCCATCGGCGAGTGCCACGACCTTTGTCGCAAGATCGATGATGCCGGCCGAACCGTCGGCCCAGTGCTTGCAGACCACCGCCTCGACGCCTTGCTGACCCACATAGTCGCAGATCGCCGCGACCTCTGCGTCGGTGTCGCCGAGGAAATGGTTGATCGCCACGACCACCGGAACGCCGAAGCTCTTCACGTTCTCCACGTGCCGGCCGAGATTGGCGCAGCCCTTGGCGACCGCCTCGACGTCCTCGGCCTTCAGATTCTCCTTGGCGACGCCGCCGTTCATCTTTAACGCCTTGACGGTCGCGACGATGACGCTGGCAGACGGCTTCAGCCCGGCCTTGCGGCATTTGATGTCGAAGAATTTTTCGGCCCCGAGATCGGCACCAAAGCCGGCCTCGGTGACGACGTAGTCGGCAAGCTTCAGCGCCGTCGTCGTCGCGACCACCGAATTGCAGCCATGGGCGATGTTGGCGAAGGGGCCGCCATGGACGAAGGCCGGGTTGTTCTCCAGTGTCTGGACGAGGTTCGGCAGAAGCGCGTCCTTCAGGAGCACCGCCATCGCACCATCGGCCTTCAGATCGCGAGCGGTGATCGGCTGCCTTTCGAAGGTGGTGCCGACGACGATCTTGCCGAGCCGGCGTTCGAGGTCCTTCAGATCCGTCGAAAGGCAGAGAATCGCCATCACTTCCGAGGCGACAGTGATATCGAAGCCGGTTTCGCGCGTGAAACCGTTCGCGACACCCCCGAGCGGGCCGGCGATCTGGCGGAGCGCGCGGTCGTTCATGTCGAGCACCCGGCGCCAGGTGACGCGGCGAGAATCGATCTGAAGCGCATTGCCCCAGTAGATGTGGTTGTCGATCATCGCCGCGAGCAGATTGTGTGCGGTGGTGATGGCGTGGAAATCGCCGGTGAAATGAAGGTTCATGTCCTCCATCGGCACGACCTGCGCATATCCGCCGCCGGCCGCCCCGCCCTTGACGCCGAAGCAGGGGCCGAGCGAGGCCTCTCGGATGCAGATCGCAGCGCGCTTGCCGATGGCATTGAGCCCGTCACCGAGGCCGACCGTCGTCGTCGTCTTGCCCTCGCCGGCCGGGGTCGGGTTGATCGCCGTCACCAGGATCAGCTTGCCGTCAGGCCGCCCTGCCAGCGACCGGATGAATGCGGCGGAAATCTTCGCCTTGTCGTGGCCGTAGGGCACGATATCGGCCTCCGCGATATCCAGCCTGGCTGCGATCTCGCGGATCGGCTTCTTGTTCGCCGCACGGGCGATTTCGATATCGGACTTGACGTCGGCCATGGGCGCTTTCCTCCGGGCTCTTCTTGGTCGGCGCGCGACCATAGGCAAAAGCGGCGCGATCTGCCAACGGGATGAATGATGCGGCGCGCAAGGCCCGAGCGGGACCGTGGGGTTTCGTCGGCCGTGCCCGCCATGCGAGAAGACCGCTGCAGAACGAAGGGAGCCGGATCGGATGACGAGAGTTTCCAGCGCCAACGCGCAGATGCGCGGCATCGGGTCAACGGCCGGAATGCCGCCCTGTGCCGCCGGCACGCGAAATTCAGAAAGCGCACCGGGCGCCGGCTTGCGGAGCCTGTGGTCATGAGCGCACCGGTCGTCATCGCCGGCGGTGGCCAAGCCGGCTTCCAATGCGCCTCTAGCCTCAGGCAGGCCGGCTTTGCGGGCACGATCACGCTGGTTTCGGCGGAAGACCGCCTGCCCTACCAGCGCCCGCCTCTGTCGAAGACCTATATCAAGGACGACAAAAGCTTCGACAGCCTGATCCTCAAGCCGCAGAGCTTTTTCGAGAAAAACGCCATCGATGTTCGGTTCGGTGCCTCCGTCGAGGCCATCGACCGCGCCGCCAAGACGGTGACGCTGAACACCGGCGAGCGGCTCGACTACGGCCATCTGGTTCTTGCGACCGGTGCACGGAACCGCGTACTGCCCGTCACGGGCGCCCACCTGCCCGGTGTCCACCAGCTGCGCGGTGTCGACGATGCCGAGGCGCTGCGGGCGGCGCTGGCGGGCGCGACCCGCATCGCGATCGTCGGCGCCGGCTTCATCGGGCTGGAGGTCGCGGCTTCGGCCCGCAGCCTCGGCAAGGACGTCACTGTCGTCGAGGCCGCCGGCCGGGTGATGGGCCGCACGGTATCCGCCGACATCGCGGCCTTCTTTCTCGAAGCGCACAGGGCGATGGGCTCGGATGTCCGCCTGTCGACGCCGCTGGAGGCGATCCTCGGCGATGCGGCCGTCACCGGCATCCGTGTCGCGGGCGGCGAGGAGATCGCCGCCGATCTCGTGCTGATCGCCGCCGGCGTGCTGCCCGACGACGAATTGGCCCGCGCCGCGGCCTTGGAGACCGCGAACGGCGTTCTCGTCGACGGCTTCATGACGACCAGCGATCCGTCCATTTTCGCCATCGGCGATTGCGCCGCCTTCGAGAGCCGCTTCGCCGACGACCGCGTGCGGCTCGAATCGGTGCAGAACGCCATCGACCAGGCGAAATGCGTCGCCGCGCGGATCATGGGCGGGTCGGGGCCTTATGACAGCGTGCCCTGGTTCTGGAGCGACCAGGGTCCCTTCAAGCTGCAGATCGTCGGGCTGACGGCGGGGGCGGACCATGTGGTGGTGGCGCGCCCCGAAGAGGGAAAGCTCATCGCCTATTGCTTCAAGGGCGAGAAGCTTCTCGGCATCGAGACGGTGAACCGGCCCGGCGAGCACATGCTCGGCCGCCGCATCCTCGTCAACGACCTGACTCTCGCCAGGGCGGAAGTGGCCGCCGAGAGCTTCGACCTCAAGGCGCATATTGCGACGCTGATGGAGGCCGGCTGAGCCGGCGAAAGGCCGCCCCCAAATCCGGACCACAGACGAAGAAAAAGCCCGAACGCAAAGGGCGCCGGGCTTTTTCTCATAAGGTCGGCTCATGCAGCGGTGGGAGGAAAAACGCCGCATGTCGACTGGAGCGCTGGAGAAGATCCGGACCGTTCGGCTGGGAGGAAACCGTCGGGCCTTATCGCGATCTTTTCCGCAACATCAAAACTATAACCCAGGTTGCGGAAAAGACCTGTTACCCGTTTGCTACGATTCCATGGCAATCAAACTGGCATTGCCGCCGGCGGCCGCCGTGTTGATCGAGACCACCTGCTCGCGGGCGAAGCGCATTACGTAATTCGGCCCGCCCGCCTTGGGGCCCGTGCCCGACAGGCCGGAGCCGCCGAAGGGCTGCGAGCCGACGATCGCCCCGATGATGTTGCGGTTGACGTAGACGTTGCCGGCGGTCATCCGGTCGGTGACCTGGCTGACCACGTCGTCGATGCGGCTGTGGATGCCGAGCGTCAGGCCGAAGCCGGTTGTCTCGATCGCCTCGCAGACCTTGTCCAGCTCGCCGGCCTTCCAGCGCACCACATGGAGGATCGGCCCGAACACCTCGCGGTCGAGGCTCTCGGGCCTGTCGAGTTCGACGATGTGAGGGGCGAACCAGTGGCCGTCCTTCGGCAACGACGCGTCGAGGCGGCCCTCGAATTTCAGCGTCTGGCTCTTTTTCATGCGTGCGACATGCTCGCTCAGCATATGGTGCTGATCGGCGTCGATGACCGGACCGATGTCGGTGGCAATCAAATGTGGATCGCCTACGGCGAGTTCGGCCGCGGCGCCCGCGATCATCTCGATCATCTTGTCGGCGACGTCCTCCTGCACGTAGAGCAGTCGCAGCGCCGAGCAGCGCTGACCGGCCGAGCGGAAAGCCGACATGACGACGTCGTCTGCAACCTGCTCGGGCAACGCCGTCGCATCGACGATCAGCGCGTTGATGCCGCCGGTCTCGGCGATCAGCGGCGCAATCGGCGCATTGCGCGCGGCGAGCGACCGGTTGATGGCGAAGGCCGTCTCGGTCGAGCCGGTGAAAGCGACGACGGCGGTCCTGTCGTGCGAGACCAGCGCTGCGCCCGCTTCGCCGTCGCCCGGCGCGAGATAGAGCCCGGTCCTGGCGAACCCCGCCTCGTGCAGGAGATCGACGGCAAGTGCGGCGACGAGCGGCGTCTGCTCGGCCGGCTTGGCCAGCACGACATTGCCGGTGGCGAGCGCCGCGGCGACCTGGCCGGTGAAGATCGCCAACGGAAAGTTCCAGGGCGAGATGCACACGGCGACACCGCGCGAGCGATAGCGCAGGCGGTTCTCTTCGCCCGTCGGGCCCGGCAGCAGCGAGGGCTCGAACAGCCGCTCGGCCTCGGCGGCGTAGAAGCGCAGGAAGTCGACCGCCTCGCGGATTTCGGCGATGCCGTCATCGATGGTTTTGCCACCCTCCGACGCAAGCAGCGCCATGAAGGCGCCCTTCCGGGCCTCCATCAGATCGGCCGCCTTGCGCAACTGTGCGGCGCGGGTGGCGGGTGTCACCTTTTCGGTCGCCGGCACGTGGCGCGCGGCCTCAGTGACCAGCGCCCTGGCGCCTTCGGCGGACAGATGATGGCTCTTGCCGATAACGCTTCCGTCGATCGGCGAGCGGATGTCGAGCGCCACCTTCACGGATGCCTTCGGAAAGCCGCAACGGGCCTCGACGGATTTCACCTGTGCGCTCTCGCGCTCCTTCACGAAGCGATCCAGCGCCTTGCGGTCGCCGAACTCGACGCCGGACGAGTTCTTGCGCGGGGCGAAAAGCTGTGCCGGCAGGCCGATCTTCGGGTGCCGCGCCGGGCCCTTGGCAAGTGCGTCGCGCGGCCGCTCCAGGAGGCGCTCGACCGGAATGTCCTCATCCCCGACCATCGCGACGAAGGAGGAGTTGGCGCCGTTTTCCAGAAGCCGCCGCACGAGATAGGCGAGAAGATCGCGATAACCGCCGACCGGCGCATAGATACGGCAGGCGACGGGATCTTTGAAGCCTTTGCGCAGGGTCTCGTAAAGCGCCTCGCCCATGCCGTGCAGGCGCTGGAACTCGAAACCCGATGGCTTGTCGCCGGCCATTTCGAGGATGGTCGCGACCGTGATCGCGTTGTGAGTTGCGAACTGCGGATAAAGCCGCGCTCGCCGGTCGAGCAGCGCCCGCGCGGCGACCAGATAGTTGAGGTCGGTCGCCGGCTTGCGGGTGAAGACCGGATAGCCGGCAAGGCCTTTTTCCTGGGCGTGCTTGACCTCGGTGTCCCAATACGCACCCTTGACGAGGCGCACCATCATGCGAATGTCGGCCGCCTCGGCCAAGGCATCGACATGTTCGATCACCGCCAGCGTGCGCTTCTGATAGGCCTGAATGGCGAGGCCGAAGCCGGTCCAGCCGTCGAAGTCGAAGGTCTTCACCACCGCGTCAATGACATCCAGGGACAGTTCAAGGCGATCGGCCTCTTCCGCGTCGATCGTCAGGTTGAGATCGTAGCTCCTGGCCATCCGCGCCAGCTCGAGAACCTGCGGGACGAGTTCCTTCAGCACCGCCTCGCGGTTGGTCGGCACGTAGCGCGGATGCAGTGCCGAAAGCTTGACAGAAATTCCCGGTCGGTCCGGCAGCGGCTGGTTGCCGGCTTTGCGGCCGATGGCGGTGATCGCATCGGCATAGGACTTGAAATAGCGCTTGGCATCTGCCGCAGTCCGGGCGCCCTCGCCCAGCATGTCGTAGGAGTGACGATAGCCCTTCTTCTCGTAGGCGCGGGCCCGGTCGAGGGCGTCCGCGATCGTCTCGCCAAGGACGAAATGCCGGCCAAGAAACCGCATAGCCTGCCGCGTCGCCGTGCGCACCGCCGGCGCGCCGACGCGCTTGACGAGAGAACCGAGGACGCCCTCGGGCGTTTCGCCGGGGCGGATGATGCGGGCCGAGACGCCAAGTGCCCAGGCCGAGGCGGCGGTGAGCATGCGATCCTCATCGCCCTCGTGATGGGCCCAGTCGCCGGCGCCGATCTTGTCCTCGATCAGCTTGTCTTGGGTCTTGGCGTCGGGCACGCGCAGCAGCGCCTCGGCGAGGATCATCAGCGCAAGACCCTCGCGTGAGGACAGCCCGAATTCGCGCAAAAAATCTTCGACGCCGCCGATGCCGCCCGACGCGCCGCGAATGCCCTCGACCAGCTTTTTTGCCCGTGCATCGACCGCGCCCTCGTCATGGGTCCAGCTTTCAGCAGCCGAGTAGAGCGCGGCGACCGCAGCGCTGTCGTCCGGCGCGAACGGCGCGGAAAAGGGTTCAGGCATCGCGGCAGCGTGAGACATCGAGGAAAGCTCCCGAAAACGGATGAAAACGTCGTCGAACGACATCAGCGGGCAGATTAGCAAACTCAGGCACGGAGGTTCTCGCCAAAGAATGGCCTCGACGCAGTGGCTTTTGCGGTAAACTGTCTTAAAGCGAGCGATCATGACGGAAATCGATGTCAAAGACCGCAAAATCCTTCATCTTCTACAGGACGATGGCCGTTTGTCGACGACCGACCTCGCGAGCCGCGTCCATCTGTCCCCGACTGCGACGGCGGAGCGGGTCAAGCGCCTGACACGCGAGGAGGTGCGCATCTCAACCGCTGAACCGGTTTCCCCGATTGAATCTGCACAACATGTTGCCTTCGACCCCGGTTGGCGCAATAACTGGCAGTCTATTTCCCTCACGGCCCGGCCTGCCCCCGCAGGCTCGCGGGTCCGCCAATGGAGCACTTCATGACGCTTTCCAAGACCTTCTGCGCCAGGATCCTGACCGGCACCGCACTCGGCGCGATGCTGCTGGCTTCTCCGGCCCTGGCGCAGGACGCCGCCAGCTGCAAGACGGTGAAGCTCTCCGACGTCGGCTGGACCGACATCACCTCCACGACCGCCGTTGCCAACGAGATTCTGACGGGTCTGGGTTATGCGTCCGACGTGAAGATCCTTTCGGTGCCGGTGACCTTCGCATCGCTCTCAAACGATGACATCGACGTGTTTCTGGGCAATTGGATGCCGGCGCAGGGCGAGCCGATCAAGAAGTATCTCGATGACGGCTCGATCGTTCAGGTGAAGGCCAATCTCGAAGGCGCGAAGTACACCCTCGCCGTGCCGAAATATCTTTACGACAAGGGCCTCAAGGATTTTTCCGACATCCACAAGTTCAAGGACGAGCTCGGTGGCAAGATCTACGGCATCGAACCGGGCAATGACGGCAACAGCCTCGTCATCGGCATGATCGATAAGAACGAGTTCGACCTGAAGGGCTTCCAGCTGGTCGCCTCGTCCGAGCAGGGCATGCTGTCCCAGGTGGCTCGCGCCACCAAGGCCGACAAGGGTATCGTCTTCCTCGGCTGGGCGCCGCATCCGATGAACTCGAACTTCGAAATCGAGTACCTCACCGGCGGTGACGATACCTTCGGCCCGAATTACGGCGGCGCCACCGTCTACACGCTGGAACGCAAGGACTACGCCAAGGACTGCCCGAACGTGCACCAGCTGCTGGAGAACATGACGTTCGACCTGCCGATGGAAAACACGATCATGGGCAAGATCCTCGACGACAAGGAAAAGCCGAACACGGCGGCCGCCGAATGGCTGAAGGCCAATCCCGACAAGCTCGACGGCTGGCTGAACGGGGTGAAGACCCTCGACGGCAAGGACGGGCTTCCCGCCGTCAAGGCCTCGCTCGGGCTTTCCTGAGCCATTAGAGTCACCCATGGAAAGGCCGGCTTGGACCGGCCTTTCTTTTGGGACTTCCCGGCTTTTCCCGTTCGCGACTTGGACATCGACAGGCTCGCCAGCGCGGCGCAGCTCCGGCAAGGATCACATCACCCGTGGAATGGCTCCAGAACCACCCGCTGCCGATCGGCGAAGCCGCCTCGGCCTTCGTCGACTGGCTGACCGCCAACTTCACATTCGTCTTCGACGCAATCAGCAACGGACTCGGCGGCTTCATAGACGCCATCCTCTACGTGCTGCAGACGCCGCATCCGTTCATCGTGGTCGCGGCCTTCGGGATCATAGCCTTCATCGCCCGCCGCTCGATCCCGATCGTCCTGTTCACCATCCTCGGCCTGCTCCTGATCATCAATCTGGGTTTCTGGAACGAAACGACCCAGACGCTGGCGCTGGTGCTGGCGTCGACCGCCGTCTGCATGGTCATCGGCGTGCCGCTCGGCGTGGCCGCGGCCCGGCGTGACTGGCTCTACCAGGTCCTTCGCCCGATCCTCGATCTGATGCAGACCATCCCGACCTTCGTCTACCTGATCCCGGCGCTGATCCTCTTCGGTCTCGGCGTCGTGCCGGGCCTCGTGGCGACCGTCATCTTCGCCATCCCCTCCTCGATCCGCCTGACCCGCCTCGGCATCGCCTCGACGCCGCGGCAGCTTCTGGAAGCCGGCGACGCCTTTGGCGCAACGCCCATGCAGCGGCTGTTCAAGATCGAGATCCCCTATGCCTTGCCGCAGATCATGGCGGGTCTGACCCAGACGATCATGTTGTCGCTCTCGATGGTGGTCATCGCCGCCCTCGTCGGCGCGCCGGGCCTCGGCGTGCCGGTGCTGAGGGCCCTGAACTCCATCAATATCGGCCAGGGCTTCGAGGCGGGTCTCGCCATCGTCCTCCTCGCCATCATCCTCGACCGCTTCATCCGTATCGACGAGAGGACCCGTTCATGAGCCCGATCGTCTCCTTCCAGAACGTCTCGATCATCTTCGGCAAAAAGCCGGAGGACTCGCTGTCTTTGGTCGATGCCGGCAAGACCCGCACGCAGATCCGCGAGGAGACCGGCGCGACGCTGGGCGTCGCCAACGCCTCGCTGGATATCGAACAGGGCGAGATCGCCGTGCTGATGGGACTGTCGGGCTCCGGCAAGTCGACGCTGTTGCGCGGCATCAACGGTCTCGCGCCGATCACCCGCGGCCGGGTCGTCGTCGACACCGGCAAGGGCGAGGTCGACCCGAAGGCCTGCGGCGCCAAGCGTCTACGCGAGCTGCGCCGCCACGAGGTGGCGATGGTGTTCCAGCAATTCGCGCTGCTGCCCTGGCGCACGGTGGCCGAAAATGTCGGCCTCGGCCTTGAGCTCGCGGGCCTTTCGCAGGCCAAGCGCCGCGACAAGGTGATGACGCAGCTCGAACTCGTCGGCCTCGGCGACCGCGCCGACAGCCGCGTCGGCGAGCTGTCGGGCGGCATGCAGCAGCGCGTCGGCCTCGCCCGCGCCTTCGCGACCGACGCGCCGATCCTCCTGATGGATGAGCCGTTTTCGGCCCTCGACCCGCTGATCCGCTCGCGCCTTCAGGACGAACTGATGGAGATCCAGCAACGGCTGAAGAAGACCATCGTCTTCGTTTCTCACGATCTCGACGAAGCCTTCAAGATCGGCAACCGCATCGCCATCATGGAAGGCGGCCGCATCGTCCAGGTCGGCACCGCCCAGGACATCGTGCTCCGCCCCGCCGACGACTACGTCGCGGCCTTCGTCGCGCACATGAACCCGCTGAACGTTCTGACGGCCGAGGACGTGATGACGCCCTATGACCGGGAAGGCGACCAGACGCCCGCCAATGTCGCCCAGATGGCCGAGCCGGATACCCCGCTGCGCAAGGTCATGTCGTCCGTCTCCGGCTCGAACGGCACTGTGGTGGTCTCGAAAAACGGCCAAATCGTCGGCCACATCGGCTCCAAGGAGATCGTCAACGCGCTGGAGAAGCATCAGGCGGGAGGGTGATGATTCCGGGCCGGGGAGCTTTCGTCAAGCCTGTCATCTGCCAAGCTTGCGAGCTTCCAGGAATGGTAGACTCGCCCGATATTCTATTACACTCGCCAAGAGTCCAAAGGGTCGTTTTCGGACCGTCGGCTTGACGGCCGACAGCAGGATGGCTGGCGTCATCAAGCCTGCCTAGCGCCACACACCCGCAAAGTGAGCAACCAGGCCCCGCGCACCAGAGGATTTGACCGGTGTCGGATCGGGACGGTTTCCTTTCACTTTTCCGGCCGATCGAATTTTTCATCCACACCCGCGATGACGTTGCCGGACAGGAGCGCCGCGGCAGTTCGCGCAATTTCCTCAACGGAATTTGAGGTCAATGGTTCAAGTTCGATAATTTCGCGCCCCCATGCCAAACCGACGAGCATCGCGCCAAGAACCGCTGCCTCCGTCTGCGAGCCAGCGTTCAGATTCATAAGGTGCTTTTGGACGCGGCTCTCGAAATAGGCTCGCATGGTCTCCAAAGCGTCGGGGTTGGTCATCGAGGCGCGGAAGATGCCGGTGAAAGTCTTGTCTTTGTGCCACGTCTCCAGAAAGGTTTTGAGAAGCGACTCAAGCTGCAAAACGGGCGGGCCGGGAGCCGTTTCCATCGTATCGAGCGGCAATTCAACCGCCTCGGTGAACAGCGCCTGCTTGGAACCGAAGTAGCGCACGATCAACGCAGGATCACATCCGGCATCGTGGGCGATCCGACGCATCGTCGCGTTTTCGAAGCCTGCAGCGGCGAAATTTTTGCGAGCCGCCTGCAAAATCGCCTGCCGCGTCTCGGTGGATGATCGTCGTTTATCGGCCATGATTCATATTATTCAACAGCTGTTGACAAAGCAAGAATGGGATCCTAGTTTTGTCAACAGTCGTTGACATAATGTCGGCGCCAATCTCCGGTCAGCCTCGGTTCGGCTGGTCCGGCCAAGAAGGAACAGACCCATGCTTCAGCACGAAGAACTCGACCCAAATCTTGCTCTCCGGGAGCAATATGCCGACGACAGAAACGCGACGACCATCCTGCTCAACGTGTTCAGCGTCGATCCGAAAGACACCGAGGCCTTCAAGAAGGCGTGGAAGGAGGATGCTGAATTCTTCAAGCGTCAGCCCGGCTATATTTCCGCGCAGTTGCATCAGGGAATCGGCGACAGCCACATGTGGTTCAATTACGCGGTGTTCGAGAGCACATCTGCCTTTGCCGCCACGAATGATCAGCCAGAATTCAAGCCGCTGCGTGGCGTATATCCCGACAGCGCCGTCGCGCACCCGCATCTGTTCAGGCGCGTTCAAATTCCAGGAATTTGCGTCGGCGAAGTTTGATCGCCTACGAGGAAGTTTGATCATCTACGAGATCGATGCCCGCCTGCCGCAGCGCGCGGACGGCGGGCTCTTTTTCGGACGGAAAGACAGCCATCAGGAGACGATGCTCGCTGACGGTGCGTCGCAAACGGGTTCGAAAGCTGAGTTTTGATAGAAGCGCCACCTTACCCCAGCCGCCCCTCCTCCACCGCAAAGCACGCCACCATCGTCGGCCCGTGTTGCGTCAGCAGCGGCAGTTCCTCTCTGCATCGCTCGTTCGCATAGGGACAGCGCGGGTTGAAGGCGCAACCGGGGGGCGGGTCGAAGGGGGACGGCAGTTCTCCGGTGAGGCGGATGCGTTCTGTCTTCTTCGCCGGGTCGGTCGCCGGCGTTGCCGACAGCAGCGCCCGGGTGTAGGGGTGCTGGGGCGTCGCGTAGAGCGCGTCTTTCGGGGCGATCTCGACGGGACGTCCGAGATACATCACCATCACGCGGTCGGCCACGTGGCGCACCACCGAAAGATCATGGCTGATGAAGATGTAGGTCAGGCCGAGCCGGTCCTGCAGATCGGCGAGCAGGTTCAGGATCTGCGCCTGGATCGACACGTCGAGCGCCGAAACGGGCTCGTCCAGCACGAGGATCTTCGGCTCCAGAATGATTGCGCGGGCGATCGCGATGCGCTGGCGCTGGCCGCCGGAGAACATGTGCGGATAGCGGCCGTAATGCTCGGGGCGCAGGCCGACTTCCGACAGCGCCCGCTCGGCCTTCTCGCGGCGCTCCTTGCCTGAGAGTTTCGTGTTGATCTTCAGCGGTTCCTCGAGGATCGCACCGACCTTCTGGCGTGGGTTCAGCGCGCCATAGGGGTTCTGGAAGACGATCTGCACGGTCGAGCGCAAGGACTTCACCGCCTCGGCCTCGTTGCCGGCAATGGTAATGCCGTCGATGACGAGGCCGCCCTCGGTCGGAGTCTCGATCATCGTCAGCATGCGCGCGAGCGTCGACTTGCCGCAGCCGGATTCGCCGACGATCGCCAGCGTCTCACCCTCCTCCACCGCGAAGGAGGCGTCCTTCACGGCCTTCAGGCCCAGCGGCTTGGCGAACATGCCGCGTCGGACTTCGTAGACCTGGCTGACATTGTCGGCGGTGACGATCGCGGTCATGCGGGCTCTCCGGCAGCTACGTTCGCCATCTCGGTGTTCAGCGGATAGTGGCAGAGCGCTTCGCCCAGCGCCCGCGGCTGATGCGGCGGCGAGACCGAACGACAGGTGTCGTCGGCCTTCGGGCAGCGCGGGTTGAACAGGCACCCGTCCGGCCGGTCGCCCTGTCCCGGCACGACACCGGGAATGGTCGGCAGGCGGCTCGCCGTCGAGCGCTCGGGGATCGCGGCGAGCAGCGCGGCGGTATAAGGGTGGTGCGGGTGATCGAACAGCGTCGAGACCGGCTGGCGCTCGACCTGCTGGCCGGCATATTGCACGACGACCCGCTCGGCCGTTTCGGCGATGACGCCCATGTCGTGGGTGATCAGGATCATCGCCATGCCCTCCGACTTCTGAAGATCGAGAAGCAGGTCGAGGATCTGCGCCTGGATGGTCACGTCGAGGGCGGTGGTCGGCTCGTCGGCGATAAGCAGCTTCGGCTTGCAGGCCATCGCCATGGCGATCATCACGCGCTGGCTCATGCCGCCCGAGAGCTGGTGCGGAAACGCCTTGAGTCGCCGCTCGGGTTCCGGCAGGCCGACGGCGTTCAAAAGCTCGACCGCGCGGACCTGGCGAGCCTTGCCGTCGAGATCGGTGTGGGCCTTCAGCGTTTCCTTGATCTGGTAGCCGACGTTGAAGCACGGGTTGAGGCTCGACATCGGCTCCTGGAAGATCATCGCCATGTCCTTGCCGACGATCTTGCGCCGGCCGCGGCCCAACATCGTGCGCATGTCGCGGCCTTCGAACGCCATTTCGTCTGCCGAAACGGTCGCCGAATTGGGCAGCAGACCCATCAGGCCGAGCATGGCGACGGATTTGCCTGAGCCGGATTCGCCGACGATGCCGAGCACTTCGCCCGGTTCGATGGCAAGATCGACGCCGTCGACGGCCTTGAACGGCCCGGACGCGGTGTCGAAGGTGACAGAGAGATTGCGGAGGGTCAGGAGGGACATTTGCGGCTCAACTCCGTTTCATCTTCGGGTCGAGCGCGTCGCGCAGGCCATCGCCGACGACATTGATGGCGAGAACGGTGACGAGGATGGCGAGGCCCGGAAAGGTTACGACCCACCAGGCGCGCAGGATGAATTCGCGGGCCTCGGCGAGCATGGTGCCCCATTCCGGCGTCGGCGGCTGGGCGCCCATGCCGAGGAAGCCCAGCGCCGCGGCATCGAGAATGGCGTTGGAGAAGGACAGCGTCGCCTGGACGATCAACGGGCCGAGGCAGTTCGGCAGGATCGTCACGACCATCAGCCGCAGCGGGCCCGCCCCGACGACGCGAGCGGCGGTAACGTATTCGCGCTGCTTTTCCGACATCACGGAGGCCCGCGTCAGCCGAACGAAATGCGGCTGCAGCACCAGCGCGATGGCGATCATCGCGTTGGTGAGGCCGGGCCCCAGAACAGCGACCAGGACCAGCGCCAGGAGCAGGGAGGGAAAGGCGAGGATGATGTCCATCACCCGCATGATCACCGTGTCGACCCAGCCGCCGACATAGCCGGCGATGAGGCCGACGGAGATGCCGGCCAACACTGCGATGACCACCACGACGACGCCGACGAACAGCGAATAGCGTGCGCCGAAAATCAGCCGGGAGAGGATATCGCGCCCGACGGCATCGGTGCCGAGAAGATAGGTCAGCCGCCCGCCCTCCTGCCAGAAGGGCGGCACGAGCAGTGCGTCGCGGTTTTGCAGCACCGCCGAATGGGGCGCGATCAGTGGCGCGAAGATGGCGATCGCGACGATCAGGCAAAAGACGACGAGGCCTACGACCGCGCCCTTGTTTTCGGAGAAGTAGAACCAGAACTCCTCCAGCATCTGCCGACGCGGGGATTTGCGGACCTTGTCGTTGCGGTTCCTGTCGCCGCGGCTTGCCTCGATGTCGTCGAGATCGGCGCCGACGCCCTCTTCTGATTCCTGGGCCTGGATATGGCTCATCGCGGTGCTCCTAAAGCATGATGAGGGAAAGTGGGAACCGGTTTCCCGCCCGCATCATGCGCAAAACAAAGTGCTAGCGCGCCCGGACGCGGGGATTGATGATGCCGTAGGTCAGGTCGACCAGAAGGTTTACGAACATGATCACCATGGCGATGAGCAAGAGGCCGCCCTGCACCACCGGGTAGTCGCGGCGAAACACGCTGTCGACCATCCACTTGCCGATCCCCGGCCAGGAGAAGATCGTCTCGGTGAGGATCGCGCCGGCCATCAGCACGCCGACCTGCAGGCCGATCGTGGTCACCACCGGGATCAGCGCGTTGCGCAGCGCATGAACGCCGACGACGCGCAGCTTGTCGAGGCCCTTGGCGCGGGCGGTGCGGACATAGTCCTCGCCCAGCACCTCCAGCATCGCCGAGCGGGTCTGGCGGGCGATGACGGCGAGCGGAATGGTGGCAAGCACGATCGACGGCAGCACGAGATGCGACAGAGCCGAAGTGAAAGCGCCCTTCTGGCCGGACATCAACGAGTCGAGCAGCATGAAACCGGTGCCGGACGGGAAGAAGTACATCAGCGAAATTCGTCCCGAGACAGGGGTCCAGTGCAGGATGCCCGAGAACAGGATGATGAGCAGCAGGCCCCACCAGAAGATCGGCATGGAATAGCCGACGAGCGCCGCGCCCATGACACCCTGGTCGAACCAAGAGCCGCGCTTGACGGCGGCGATGACGCCGGCGGGGATGCCCAGCACGATGGCGATGACGATGGCGCAACCGGAGAGTTCGAGCGTTGCCGGAAAGCGGCCGAAGAACTCGCCGGCCACACCGCGCTTGGTGACGATCGAGGTGCCGAAATCGCCACGGAACAGGCCGAAGAGGTAATCGAAATATTGCACGAAGATGGAGCGGTCGTAGCCCAGCGCATGCATGATCGCGGCGTGGCGCTCCGGTGCCATCACCCGCTCGCCGGACATCAACTCGATCGGGTCGCCCGGCAGAAGGCGGATGAAAGCGAAGGCGACGATCGACACGCCGATGAAGGTCGGAATCAGGACGAGGATGCGCGACAGAAGAAAGCGTTGCATCTAGCGGTCCTCGCAGTAAGGCGACACGGATTTCTCCATTCGCAGAATCGACATGGTGAAATTCCCCTCGGCGGTTTCCGCGCCGTAGTCGACACGACCGACGCGGGCCCAGCCGATCTTTTCGTAGAAGGCGATCGCCCGCTCGTTCTTCGGATTGACGACGAGAAAGGCGGTGCGGATGCCGCGGGTCGCGAGAAGAGTCTCACCGGCCCGCATGAGAGCCGACGACACAGAGCCGCCGCGGTACGGCCGGTCGACGAAAACCTGCTCGAGCTCGTCATCCTTCACGCGCACAAAGCCGGCGAGCACGGTGGCAATTTCGGCGAGGCGCACATCCTGCAACCGGTCTCCGGCACGACGCGCAAAACCGGCTGCATCGCGATGGCGCAGAAGCGCATCCGGCACCCGGCCGGTATGGGCGTCCTGCCAGCCGTCGTGCCACAGCCGCGCGATGGCGGGGGCATCGTCCAGCCGCGCGTCGCGGATCAGCGGCTCGCCGCCGGACAGGGCCGCGGCCCGGCTCAACGGTCGGCGCCCTTGCGGCGCAGCGCGATGCGGGTCGCATGGGAGCGCACCGCCAGCGCGAGGAGCTCGAAGAGCGGCGCTCCGTCGGCATAGCCGGGAGGCGCCAGCGCATCCGGCCGCTGGTTCTTGTGCATTTCCTTTTCTGCCGAGAATTCGCCGTCGCGCGACACGGCAATGGCGAAACCACCGGCATCACGAACGAATTCGAAGGCCTGCAGGTCCGATGCGCCGTCGCCGACATAGATCAGCTGATCGAAGGCGACGCGCAGCTCTTCCTCCGGCAGATCCTTATCGGTGCGCGCGGGGCTGTTGGAGCCGTCCGTGCCGATGCCTTTGGCGAGCGCCTGGATGTAGCGGACCTTTTCGGGGTGGGAGAGCATCCGCTTGACCCCGACCACATGGCCGTCATCGACATGGAAGGCCGAGGCATGGACGCTGTCGAAGGCCCCCGCGATGGCATGGGCGCCGACGAGATCGGCGAAGCCCGACGAGACGATGGCAAATTCCAGCTCGATGCCGGGATCGATCGCCCCGGCGACCTCGCGCAACCGGGCCGGCATGGTTTGGGCATCCTCGAATCCAAGGGTCGCAGCACCGGCCTTGGCGACGCTGTCCATGTCGACGCGTTTTCCCGCCGCGACGGCAACTTCGCGCAGACCCTCGACCTTGGCGAGGATGTCGTCCCAACCGTCATTGCCAAGCCGGTGATAATGTTTCTCCTTCCACTCCTCCACATCGAAGCCAAGCGTTGCAACAAGGGATTCGAAGCTGTCGACCGCGAGCGTCCAGTCGAAGTCGAAGGCGAGGAGGATGCGGGAATGGAAGGGATGCGTGGCAGTCATGGCGCTCTGGAATTTGCGAGTAAAGGTTTCGCCGCATGACGAAAGGGGCGACTTCAGCCGCCCCTTTCGAACATGACTTCGAGGATCTAACCGCTTACTGCGCGATGTCGACGTCGTCGAAGCGGATATAGCCGAGCGGGTCCTGCACGAGACCGGTGACCGATTTCTGCATCGGGACGAAAACCTTCGAATGGTCGATGGTCATCCAGGGTGCTTCTTTCTTGAAGATGACCTGCGCCTGCTCGTAGAGCTTGGTGCGGGCGCCCTGGTCGGACTCGGTCTTCGCCTTGGTGACGAGATCGTCGAACTCCTTGTTGCACCACTGCGCGCGGTTGTTGCCGCCGACCGCATCGCAGCCGAGCAGCGTGTCGAGGAAGTTGTCCGGATCGCCATTGTCGCCGGTCCAGCCCAGAATAACGGCGCCGTCGCGGTCCTTGGCCTTCGATTTGTCGAGATATTCGGCCCACTCGTAGGACACGATCTCGGCGTTGACGCCGACCTTCTTCAAGTCGGCCTGCATCAGCTCGGCGGCGCGTCGCGCGTTCAACATGTATGGGCGCGAGACGGGCATCGCCCAGAGCTTCATCGAAAGGTTCTCGACGCCGGCGTCCTCCAGCATCTTCTTGGCGGCCTCCGGGTCGTAGGCATCGTCCTTCACCGCGTCGTTATAGGACCACATCGTCGGCGGAATAGGATTCTTGGCGACGGTCGCCGCGCCCTGGAAAACCGAGTCGACGATCGCCTGCTTGTTGACGGCCATGTTGATGGCCTTGCGAACCTCGACCTTGTCGAAGGGCGGCTGCGTCGTGTTGTACGCGAGATAGGCGAGGTTCAGGCCTTCCGCCCCGAGCACGGTCAACTGATCGTTCGCCTGGAGGGAAGCGACGTCGGCCGCGTTCGGATAGCGCGTGACCTGGCATTCGTTGGCGGCCAGCTTCTGGACGCGCACCGATGCGTCGGTGGTGATCGCGAAGATCAGGTCGTCGATCGGCTGCTTGCCCTTGAAGTAATCCGGGAAGGCCGCATAGCGGATCACCGCGTCCGGCTGATAGGCGACGAACTGGAAGGGTCCGGTGCCGAGGGGCTGCTGGTTCAACTGCGCCATCTGGTCGTTCTTCTGAAGCTGGTCGGCATATTCCTTCGACACGATCGAGGAAAAATCCATCGCAAGATCGGCGATGAAGGGCGCCTCGGGATGGGCCAGTGTGAACTTCACCGTCATGTCGTCGACTTTCTCGACCGACTTGATCAGATCGGGAAAGCCCATGCCCGCTGCATATTCGTAGCTCGCGCCGGCGACGTATGCGTTCCAGGGATTGTCAGCGTTCAGCTGCCGGTCGAAGGAAAAGACCACGTCGTCGGCGTTCATCTCGCGGGTCGGCGTGAAAAAGTCCGTGGTCTGGAACTTGACGCCGGGGCGCAGCTTGAAGGTGTAGACCGCGCCATCCTCGGAGACATCGTAGGATTCGGCGAGACCGGGCTCGGTTTCGGTGGAGCCGTGCTTGAACTCGACCAGCCGGTTGTAGACCGTGCGCGAAGACGCATCGAATGTCGTGCCGGCTGTATAAAGCGCCGGATCGAAGCCCTCGGGTGAACTTTCGGAACAGTAGACGAGGGTCTTGGCCGAAGCGGCCGAACCGAACGCCAGCGTCAAGGCGGTAGCGGCAAGCAGCCGGGTGATGAGTTTCATGAAGGGCGTCTCCATCGATAAGCGATGGCGGGCTTCAGCGCCCGCCGAAGGTCGGCATCCGACACGTTCGGCTTAATTCATGCAAGCACAATTTTTGACCATTCATTCGAAAACAATGCGCGGAGCCGCTTTTGCCGCACCCGTTCCGGTTTCGAGCTGCGCCAGAGTTCGGGCGGCCATATCCTTGTAGATCGCCGCCTGCGGTCCATCGGGTTCGGAGACGACGATCGGCTTGCCGCTATCTGAGGTTTCGCGGATCGCCATTTCCAGCGGCACCTCGCCCAGGAACGGCACCCCCAGCCTTTCCGCCTCGGCCCGCGCGCCGCCATGACCGAAGATGTCGTAGCGCGCGCCGGTGTCAGGAGCGATGAAGTAGCTCATGTTCTCGACGATGCCGAGAACCGGCACGTCGACCTTGCGGAACATCGCGAGCCCCTTTCGCGCATCGATCAGCGCCAGATCCTGCGGGGTCGAGACGATGACCGCGCCGGCGAGCGGCACCTGCTGGGCCATGGTCAGCTGCGCGTCGCCGGTGCCCGGTGGCATGTCGACGACGAGCAGATCGAGTGGCGCCCACTCGACCTCTCGCAACATCTGGGTCAGGGCCGACATCACCATCGGCCCGCGCCAGATCATCGGCACCTCCTCATCGACGAGAAAGCCCATCGACATCGCCTTGAGCCCGTAAGCACCCAACGGGATCATCGTGCGGCCGCCCGCCGATTTCGGCTTGTCCTTCAGGTTCAAAAGCCGCGGGATGGAAGGGCCGTAGATATCGGCGTCGAGAATACCGACCTTGAGGCCGAGCGCGGCAAAACCGAGCGCGAGGTTGACTGCCGTCGTCGACTTGCCGACGCCCCCCTTGCCGGAAGCGACGGCGATGATCTTGTCGACCCCGGGAACGCCGGGTTTCTGTCCGGCGGGGCGTTGCGGGGCCGGACCGCCAGCTGGCGCTGCGCCGGGACGGATCGCCTGGCCAGATCGTGCGGGGACACCGGGCACCGAATGGGCACGCGCAGCCGCGGGAACAGATCGTTCCGGCGCTTGCGCCGCAGAACCGGCTGACTTTTCCGCGGTCAGGGCCACCAGCACGCTCTCGATTCCTTCGATCGCCGCGACGCGTTGCTCGATCCGGCGGCAGAAGGGCTCGAAGGCCTCGGCGGCCGTGGCCGACACCGACAGCGAGAAGAACGCCTTGCCATCGGCGATGAAGATATCGGAGACCATTTTGCGAGAGACGACGTCGCCCTCACCGTCCGGCGCCGGCATCGCCTTTAAAATCGCCTCGATCTCGCTTTTCTGCGTCTGGCTCAATTCTCGTCTCCCTTTCGAACTCGCGGCATAGTCGGCGCCGTGTTGCAGCATTTCTCCGGTCGCGAAGTGGTCCGGACGTGGCGCGGGTCGACGTCATTTGCAACCGCGGCAGTGTGATCGGCTGCCGAAGCACCGACATCTGCCCTATAAAGCGGTCATGACCCGTTCGCCCTTACACCCACCCGAAAACCGTCCCGCCGTCGAAGCATTCCCCGGCGATCCCATGTCGGCGAGCCGCGACGCGACATCCGATGCGCAAAGCCACGGAAATCCGCAATCGCAGCTTTTGCAGATAGTCGACGCCGATGCACGGCGCCTTGCCCGCGACCTGTTGCGAAGCGCCCGCGAGGCCGTTCTTGCTGTGCTGCGGCCTGACGACGGATACCCGGCAGCAAGCCGCGTTCTCGTCGCAACCGACTTCGAGGGTCGGCCCGTGCTTTTGCTCTCCGGCCTGTCACTTCATGCAACGGCGCTCGCCGCGGACCGACGGTGTTCGCTGCTCGTCGGGCGGCCCGGCAAGGGCGATCCGCTGGCCCATCCGCGCATGACCATCTTTGCCGATGCCCAACGCATTGGGCTCGACGACGCCGAAAGGGCCGCGTTGCGCGAGCGCACGCTGGCGCGACATCCGAAAGCGGCGCTGTACGTCGATTTTCCCGACTTCTTCTTCGTGCGGCTCGAACCGACCACCGCCTCGCTGAACGGCGGCTTCGCGAAGGCCTTCGAGCTTCAGCCGGAGGATTTGATCGATGCGGCGACGCCCGAACTTCAGGCGACCGCGATCCGGGCACGCGATCACATGAATGCCGACCACGCCGGCTCGATCGACGAAATCGCGGCGTCGAAGGGCTGCGACGGCACCGGCTGGCGGATCGCCACCATGGACAGCCGCGGCTTCGAGATCGTGCGCGGCGACATGATCCGCCGGATCGAATTCCCGCAGTCCGTCGAACCGGAGGCCGGCGGCTACCGAATTGCCTTCGTCGACCTGGTCAAGAACGGTGCCGGGCGTTGAGGTGCCGGACGTTGAATTAAATGTGGGTCATACATGGGTTCACGCACCGGGATCGCATACGCTTACCCCAAGGTCCGCACCTCATGCATTGAAGACTTACGGCGCGACATAGCCGTCCGGGCAATTGGCGCGGAAACGGCGATTGTTCGTACCGCGCACATAGATGCACTGGCCGGGATTGTTGGCCGCCTGGCCGAGCACCTTGTCGTTCGGCTGCACGACTGGGTCGGGAATCTTGCCCACCTTGAACGGTGCCACGTCGGCATCCTCGAGACCGAAGACCGCGCCCAGCACGGCGGGACGTCCTGCCTGGGAATTGCCGCATCCAGCCAGACATACCACCGCCACAAGACCGAAAACCGCCAAGGCTTGCAGCTTCAGATTGGACCGGCGGAAGTTCTGGCGGCCGATCGGCCTCAAGACAGGCTGAAACAATCTCTTGGTCCTTTAAACACCACAAACGCGATGCGGCACCATGCCCGGATGACGGAGAGCCTGCAACCAGCAGCATCAGCCGTGAAAACTCACGAGTCTGAGCGTTGAAAATCAGGAATTTTCAATGCCGAACGACCGTCTGAACCATATTGTCCTTGAACAATAAGATTGAAAAGCCAGACACGAAAAAGCCGCCGGGTTCTACCCCGACGGCTCGCCAAATCACGCCTTGGCGCGACTTGAATCAGTAGCCCGATGGGCAACGATAGACGTTGCCGTCCGAATAGCGGCAATAACCCGGACGCGACTGAGAGCGACCAATCACATTACCGGCAATCGCGCCTGCACCCGCGCCGAGGGCACCACCAATCAGAGCACCCTTCGCATCACCGGAAACGCCGGCACCGATCGCAGCACCGCCAAGAGCGCCAATACCTGCGCCACCCGCCGTATAGCGGTCCTCGGTCGTGCAGCCGGCACCGGCCAAGGTCAACGCCGTGACGGCGACAAGCGACAGTTTCTTAAACATTATCAACCTCTCCAAACTTCGTCCCACTTATAAATGCTGGACCTACCTATTGGGTTCCATGACCCGCAGACATCATTGTCTGTTGCCTGCGTTACTATCCTACCGCCGAGGCCCCGAACAAGCCAATCCTTATCGCATCTTTTGGCCTTATTGCATCTTTTGGAATTGACGGACCCCGCCAACTGTTTGTTAAAGCCTCGCTGAACCATACACCTTCTGAAGCAGCGATTGGCCTATATGAAAAACCTGTCGACTAAAGAAATGATGAAACCGTCGTTTAGCGTGAGGCAACCATCTGCGGGTCTGTGTTAAAGGTGATCAGCAGCTGGCCTTGCCGGCTGACGGCCCAGTCGATCGTCGCCGACTGTTCGAAGACCGAAGAGTCGACGGCCTTGCAAGCGCCGAGCACCTGAGTGTTCACTGAATCGCTCAAACGAATTTGTAGCGGCAAATCGCGCTGACAGTCAGCAACCGACCTGTAGGCTGGAACCGGCACTGGAATCTCGGTGCAGCTCGCTGCGTTACCCGAACAACCCACCAACAACATGAACGCCGCAATATGTTCCATGAAACTTCTCCTTTGGCTATTAAACGTGCCGAAGAGGAAGTCGTTCCAGATATCGCTTGATGGCGTCCCAATTTGATCGGTTCCATTTGCAACCTTGTTATGCGATCGGAGGATTCATTCGATCGACAGGATGCTGCTTCATATCCGACCGGCCGCTCTGACGGCATCGCCTTCGCCAATAACCTGCAACATTCGGCCCGAAGCGGCGTCGCTAATGTCCGGCTCCGGAGTTTTCGGCCTTTTGCGGCTCTGAAACGACAGCGTCCGTGACTTCAAACTGGGACTCCGGGATAACCAACCGATACCGGATGCCGTCGACCAGATATTCGAGTTCTGCCTCGCCGCCGACGGCGTTCGGAACGATCCGCTCCAGCGTCGACGTACCGAAGCGCGGATCGCGCTCGGAGCGCACGCGCGGTCCGTTGCGCTCCTGCCAGTCCAGAACCAGCACGGTCTCGCCATCACGCTCATCGAAGCGGGTCGAGATGTCGACCCGTCCGCCAGGTACCGACAACGAACCATAGGACGCCGCGTTGACCGCCAATTCGTGCAGTGCCAGACCGACATGCAGCGACGCGGTCGGTGAGAGATACACATTGTGCGCGTCGACGGAGATCTGCTCCATTCCATCGGGTGCGTAGCGTTCCACCTGCAAGACAACGAGGCTTTCCATGTCGGCGCCGCGCCAGTCGGTGTCGGTGACGATGTCCTGAGAATAGGCGAGAGACTGAATGCGGCCGCGAAACCGCACGAGAAACTCCGGCACGGTCACGGAATGACGCGCCGTCTGGCTGGCGAGGCTCTGGATGATCGCAAGCAAATTCTTGGAGCGATGAGACAGTTCCCGCAGCAGCGTCTTCAGCGTCTCCTCACGGCGTTTCTGATCGGTGATCTCCACGCAGGTCCCGAGGACGCCACAGATTTTTCCATCTTCGTCCCGGTCGGCATCGACGCGAATGTCGTACCAACGAACCACCGGCCCTTGGCTCGTCGCCAGTTCGAAACGCGCCGGTTCTCCGGTTTGGATCACATCGAGTTTCAGGCGGTCGGAACGCTCCGCAGCGGCTGCCGACAGAAGAGTACTGTCGAGCGAGCCCGTTTCGGCCGACCCCAGCCAGGACCCTTCGGCATTATAGACCCACTCATACCGCAGATCGAGGCCTTGCGCGAACACCGACGTCTCTGTGCCGCCCAAGGCTTTGAAAACCTTTTTCGCCAGCATTACCAAAGGCTCGGTCGGACAAGGGCAGGGATCGGAAGACTCCATAAGACGCAAACTGCACGCCGCAACGATGCAATCAAATCCATCGCCAAGGTGAAGATGCCCTCACCCCCTACACGCCCGGTCAAGAGCGAATCGTTGCATCCATTCGTCATTGCGGGATCGCCTTCCGGGCGCGGCGCGATTCAATCGCCACCACGTTCAGTCAGTTCGAGTGCGTTTGACCTCGACGTGAAACCTGTCGACGTCGAAGACCAAGGTCTCACGCGGCGGCACGCCGGTCCGTCTCGAAGAACAGTGCCTGGCTGATCAACGCCTTGACCATGTCGGGATTGAACGGCTTGGTCACGAGAAACGTCGGCTCCGGCCGCTCCCCGGTTAACAGCCTCTCCGGAAACGCCGTAATGAAGATAACCGGCACCGACACCTTGGCGAGGATATCGTTGACGGCGTCGATCCCCGAGCTGCCGTCCGCCAACTGAATATCGGCGAGGACCATGCCGGGTCGCTGTTGCTCGAACAGGCTGAGCGCCTCTTTCTGGGTGCGAGCGATGCCGGTCACCGTATGGCCGAGACTTTCCACCATCTGCTCGATATCCATGGCGATCAGCGGCTCGTCTTCGATAATCATGATGTCGGTGGAGACCTGCCGACCGATATCGGAGCTGGCTTTGTCGATCAGGCTGGAGAATTCGGCCTCACCGACACCCAGAATGTGCGCCGCTTCATTGGTGGTGAAACCCTCGACGGCCACGAGGAGAAAGGCCTGACGCGGCAGCGGGGAAATAGCCTTGAGGTTGCGCGATGCGCGCTCTTCCCAGGCCGAGGTTGGCGCATCCTCGCGAATGTTCACTTCGACCGACTGCCACAGCGAGGAAAACAGCTTGTAAAGCGAAATGCGCGGGGTCTGATCGTTCGGAAACAGATCCGGTTCGGCGATCAGCGCCTCAAGGACCGCCGCGACGTAGGCATCGCCACTGGATTGCGCACCGCTCAATGCGCGAGCATAGCGCCTCAGGTAAGGAATGTGAGGCGCAATGCGTGAAGACATCGACATGAATACTCCCCTCGTGTCGACCGGGAACTGAAACCGAGACACGTCAAACTCAAGGCATCCGAGAAAGTTCCGATAAAGGGAACCATATTAACCGACCCACGTTATCGAGATTCGGTTTACAGGGCACGAATTTTACGGACCGGCTTATGCTGGGCATAGTCGATCCAGCATCAGGAAACTGGTTCGTGATCGGATGAAAGCAAGAGGCACTGGACGCTGGTTTTTCAAACGACGATCGGACGTTTCCAAGCTGTAAACAGGGATACTCATGTCCGACATCCGGCATCAGACGGCCGTCAACACCATGGCAAATTTCGAAGATGATTGTGGATAAGGGTCCGCATGCTTGTCGTGGGCAAAGCCGGCGCTAGCTGGCATTCGATGTTGGAGTACAGGTTCGAGAGCGTTCCATGACACATGCACAGCAAGCTATCGAACGGCCGGCCCCGGAGGACAGACCCCGTCAGGAACGAGTCGGCGGCTTCCAGTTAGCGGGACGTTTCCATGGACGGGCGTAAGATGAAGGACGAAGACTTGGACATTTCGAATTCGCCTCAGTCGGATGGTCGGCAAGATGGCGAGGCGGTTCAGTCAGCCATCGGCAAACGTCTCAAGGCATATTACGACGATGTCGCGAGCGAGCCCGTGCCGGACCGCTTTCTATCCCTCCTGGACGCCCTCGACGCCGCTGAATCCGCGGCCAAGGGTCGTAGCGACGCGTGAGTGCATTTCGATGACCGATCAAGCCGACTTCCGTCGCGAGCTTATCGCTATCATTCCCAATCTGCGAGCCTTTGCGGCATCGCTTTCGGGCTCGTTCGATCGTGCAGACGATCTCGTCCAGGAAACCCTGGTCAAGGCTTGGGACAAACAGTCGTCTTTCCAGCCCGGCACCAATCTGAAGGCCTGGCTCTTCACCATCCTGCGCAATGAGTTCTATACGCAGATGCGCAAGAAGGGTCGTGAGGTTCAAGATGTCGACGGCATCCATGCCATGCAGCTGGCGGGCCATCCGGAACAACACGGCCATCTCGATCTTCAGGATTTTCGCAAAGCGCTTGACTTGTTGCCGGACGATCAGCGCGAGGCGCTGATCCTGATTGGCGCGTCCGGCTTTTCTTACGAAGAGGCCGCCGAGATCTGTCATTGCGCTGTGGGCACCATCAAGAGCCGTGTTTCGCGAGCCCGCACGCGCATTGCCGAAATTCTCGGGATCGACGGTGATGGTGAGTACGGGCCCGACTCGATCTCCTCGCAGATCATCGGCGTGGCTCCCGCCGCCTGACGCACTCGAGAAAAGATGGCCCGACATGGGCGCCGTCGTAGGGAACCTCGATGCCGTCCAGGCAGTTTGACTGAGCAACTTCTTTGGTATGGCCGGTTCCGGTGATACCCAGTTTCCAATCCATACAGCGTGAGGCATCCATGTCCGACACCCCGAACAACGACTTCAAGAGCACGACGACCTCATCGCCGGCCGGCAAGCCGGACTTGGAAGCGCAGATCTCTCAGCTTCGCGCGGATGTGGCGGGCATTTCCGAATCTCTCAAAACCATCGCGACGGACCGCAGCAACGGTATGAAGAATCAGGCCTATGCCATTGGCGACGATGTGCGTGAGCGCGGCGAACGCTACATGCGCCAGGCACAGGACGCGGCGTCCGATCTCGAAGATCAGGTGAGCGACAAGATCCGCTCCGAGCCCATCAAGAGCATGTTCATCGCGGCGGCGGTGGGTTATCTCTACGCTCGGCTGTTCCGCTGAATATGATTTGGGGCCTCATTTCCACCCTGCTCTTGGGCGAAGCGGGCACCTATGTCGCGCGCCTGAAGAAGATCGCCGGTCTCTACGCGGTCATAGCGGTCTTCGCCATTGGCTTGGTATTTTCGCTGCTGGCTTCACTCTATATTTATCTCGCCCAGCGCTTCGGTGCCCTCGAAACGGCTCTCGGTTTTTCGGCTGGATGGTTCGTCCTTTTGGTACTCGCCTGGATCACGCTGATGATTGTCAGGCGTCCGCCCGCCAAGCGAGCCGACGATCGGCTGAAGCGCGACATCGCGTCGATTGCGGGTGTGGCGGCTCTTTCAAACGCGGGACTGATGCTGAAGCAGGTCAAACGGCGAAAGAGCTTGTTGCTGGTTCCGGTCGCAGCCGTTGCAGGCTGGGCAGTCTGGCGCAGCGTCGATACCTACCGGCGGGATCGCTAACGCGGCCATTGCCTCACCGGAGTGTGCCGCCGCACATCTGCACTCGGATCCGGTTTTAAACAGACGAGCGTTTTAGGAAAGACGTTCGGCGCCTTCAAACGGATGTATCTGCACCTGGCTCCGAGCACGACCATCAGGCGGGTCTACCGCCCCATCGAAACCCCAACTATCCGTCGAAGCTTTCACGTTCGGCGTGACAAAAAACGGAGCATGATCCATGGCGAAACTCGATACCGACAAGGCGCGTCAGGGACAAAAGGGTACACCGATCCTTTTGATCCTCATCGTCGCGCTCGTGCTTTGCGTTGTTCTGTTCCTCGGCTTTGGTGCGTCGGGGTGGTTCGAGAACGATCCGAACCTTTCCAATGCCAATAACGCCAGCGAAGTCCAGCCGTCGCCTTCGGCGGACGGCACGCCAAGCGACGCGACCGTCGTTTCTCCGAGCACCCCTGAGAAGCCGAACTCGGCGCAATAGCCGACGACTTCGGCGTCGATTCCAGTCGACAGGCTGGACCGGCGTTCAAGTCATCCAGAAAGCGATCGAAGCCTGGGAGGCAGACACCTTGTCCGATCTACAAAACCACCGGTCCTCTGAAGTGATGGCAAGCGACACCAGCACCGAGGCCGAGGCCGACCAACCGGGTATAGGCGGATCGGTCACACAGGCCGAGATCGACGACGTCGTCAACAACGTCCAGATGCCGATCGAAGAACGGGTCGAGCGGCTGAAGGCCTTGACGGCGCGGCTAGGAACCCGCGCGAACATCGATAGCGGCGACGAGTTCGACCCATTGTCGGCGCAAATCAGCGAAGCGATGAACATGCTGGCCGACGGCGGTCATGTCTACGGTACGGCCGGAGCTGCCGGTCTGGACACCGACGGCAGTTCCAAGGTCCGTTCGCCGGACGATTTCAGCGACGACGAGACGCGCTGAACCACAGGGGAAACTTCGTCGCTGCTTGTTACGTGCGCTCTTTCATCTGCATTGCCGAGGGCGTCGCTGTCGCTTCGGGCGTATTGCGATATCGCGCTTCGGCCGGCACCAGCACAGCCAACCCGCGCGGATGCAGTTCGATCTCGGTGCGGTCCTTGAGAACCACCAGTTCTCCGTCGCAGACCGCGCGGTTTTGGTGGTGTCTGCCATGGTACTCGAACGTCACTTTTCGTCCGGTCAGCACCTTTAAATTCGGGTTCGTGCGCCAGTTGCCCATCATAATATCGAAGGTCAGTCGCGACATGGCGACCGCCCTCGACTCCGTGCAAATGTAAATTCCCAGCATGCCACCGACCGGATTGTCGGCATAGGGCATATGCCCTGCCCCATAGAGATTATTCGACACGGCAACTGCTGGTGTCTTGAAGTCCTGCCTGACGCCGTCGACGGTGATCTCGATGTCGAGATTCGGCAGGCGGCGGACGGCCGCAAACATGGCGCGGCTCGTTGCCCAGATCTTGCCGACGCGCGATCCGTACGAAATCTTGTCGCGCAGCCGGACCATGCGCGCATGCATGCCGACGGCGAACTGGTGAAGGAACGGCTTGCCGTTGATCGTGCCGTAATCGACATTGCTCAAGTCGCCGCTCGCCAACGCCGCGATCGCGAGATTCAGATCGGGCGGCACCTGCAGGGTGCGGGCAAACAGGTTCATCGTACCAGCCGGCAAGATGCCGAGGGCGATCTTGCCACCGACGAGTGCCGAGGCTGCGGTCGAAACGGTACCATCGCCGCCGCCGACGATAAGCGCGTCGAGATCGGAACGTCTCGCCGCTTTCTCGATCGCGCCGACGATGTCGCTGCCGGCGCAGGTCTCGACCTGAATTTGATGGCCGTGAACCTGAAACTCGTCGCGGATCAATGCTGATAATGCGTTGCAATTCATCGTCTTCAGCGTGCCGCTGTCACGATTGAGAAGAGCCAGGATATTCATCGACGATCCGTTCGTTTCAGTCCTGCACCGCTAATTGGGTCGACGCAACCGAAGGTCCAACCTCATCGCAGACCGAGCGACATCGCGCATCGCGCCGCGACTGGCGCGTCAACACGACAACTTCACGCTGCGGTAAAGCGAAGGCCTTGTCGGTGCTTGGAAATCAAAATTTTTCGGTGCCGCCAAAGGACGCGGAGACAAAAGAAAAGCAACGATTCCGGCATTTTTTAAAGGAACCGAACAGCCATCCGCAGATTACCCGAACACAGAAGCCGCGCAGCACCAAGTTTCGACGACGGGCGCCGCGCGGCAAGGCCTATAGGAACATAGACCAAGGAGGTTCTATCATGATCCGCAAGCTTCTCGCTACAACCGCTCTCGCGAGCATCATCGCAACCGGTGCATATGCGCAGGATGCCGCCAAGCCTGCCGAGGCGACTCAACCGGCCGCTACGGCAACCGACAGCAGTGGAGCATCAGCATCCGGCAACGCCAGTGGCCAGACGGTCGCCGCATCCGGTGACTATCTTCAGAAGATCGGCTCCGACCAGTACCTGGCGTCGAATCTCAACGGCAAATCGATCTATCCGTCGACAGCCGAGGACGCGGAAGCCATCGGCGAAATCCAGAACTTTCTGGTCGGCGAAGACGGCAGCGTCATCGCGGCCGTGACCGATGCCACCGTCGGCGACCAGTCCAGGGTTATCGCCATCCCGTTCAAGCAGATCAGCTGGTCGATGGGCAAGGACAACGAGCCCCGTGCCGTCCTAAGTTCGGGTGCCAACAGCCTGGCGAGCGCCCCGGCGTTCACGACGCCCGAGGAACAGGCTTCGGCTGCGGCCGGAACGGCACCGGCTTCCGGCGATGCGGCGACTGGTAATTCGATGGCTCCGGCCGGTGGAACTGCATCCACTCCCGCGCCAGTCGGTGATACGACCGCTTCGGCAACTGCGCCGGCCGATAGCTCGACCGCGACGGCCTCGGCTTCGGGCAACGCCGACAACGCGGCGGCGTCCAGTTCCGACATGTCGGCCTCGAACGCTTCGGGCGAATTCCCGGCGACGGTCGGTCCCGACCAGTATCTGACCCAGAACATCATGGGCCAGACGGTTTATTCGGGACCGGGTGACGACGCTGAAAACATCGGCGATATCAACGACCTCGTACTTGCTTCTTCGGGCAAGGTCGAAGCAGGTATCATCGGCGTCGGCGGCTTTCTCGGCATCGGCGAGAAGGACGTGGCCGTTCCCTTCAATCAGTTCCAGATGAGCCGTGATCAGGACAACAAGGTTCGCGTGGCACTTTCCGCTTCGAAGGACCAGCTGAAGCAGGCTCCGAGCTTCTCGAGCGATCGCGATGGTTCCGAGAACATGGCTTCGAACAACACCGCAGCCGACAGCACGCAGCAGGCGGCCAGCAATGCGGCCGACACCACCGGTAACGCTGTCGATACAGCGGCGGACAACACCCAGCAGGCGGCGAACAACACCGCCGATGCGACCGACAATGCCATGAGCAACACGGGTGCCGCGGCAACCGGCGCTGCCACTGGCGCTGCCGCCGGAACCGGAATGGTCGCAGCGGACTCGTTGAACTCTCCGACTCGGGCCGATGCGACCGCCTCCACGGGCGGCAACAGCGCGACCCAGCAGATGACCCCGGTCACCGACCAGAGCAAGCTCACGGCCGACAATCTGATGGGCACGACGGTCTACGGTCCGAACGACCAAACGGTCGGTGACATCGGCGATATTGCCCTGAGCAAGGACGGCAAGGTCGATGCGGTCATCATCGACGTTGGCGGCTTCCTTGGCATTGGCGAGAAGCCGGTCGCGGTCGCCATGGACAACTTGGAGTTCATGCAGGATGCCAACGGCAAGCTCTACTTGCACACCGGCTTCACGCAGGACCAGTTGAACAACGCTCCAGAGTACAACTCCGACACCTACGCTGAGAACCGTAACACCATGCGGCTCGAGAATCCCGGCCAGACCTCGACCTCAAGCAGCAGCTCGACAGGCGTCGCTGTCGAAACGGAGCAGCCCGCTAAGAGCAACTGATTGCTCGACGGCAATTGTACGATCACGCAATAGTCACCAAAGAAAGGCCCGCCGAGAGGTGGGCCTTTCGTCTTTTTAGAGATGCGAAAAACCTAGCAAGCCTTCCGTGAGCGGAAGGCCAGTTGCATATGCCGCCACCGGTGCAACGCCTTGGTCATAAGCCGAGATTACAATTCGTTACGAAAACGACGGCAATCGGTCCCAATTTCGCTGTACGACGCGTTATGACATTATTCGCAGTCGCGTCCCGACATTTCAGTTCCTCCCGGTGCCAATGGCCTTTCTGAAGCAGGTGATCGTTACAATCCTGGTCCTTCTCGTCGCCGCGGCGGGAGTGGCAAAGCTATGGCCCTCGACCGCGCGGGCGGTGCTGAACGCCGGTGTCGAGCTGCCCGAACCGGTGCGGGCTGCGATCGTTTGGGTCGCGCCCGAGGCGGGCAGACCGGCTCCCGAAGTCGCGCGAGCAACCAGGCCGGGGCGTGGACGCGGTGGACGCGGTGCGACCATCGTTGTGGCTGGGACGGTCACCGAAGGCAAAACCCGCACCCAGATGAAGGCGATCGGCAGCGGCGAAGCCTCACGCTCGGTGGTCGTCTATCCCGACAACGTCACTGGAATCATCGAGAACGTCGCCGTCAAATCCGGTGATAGCGTCGCCGCCGGCGACGTGCTGGTCACGCTTGAGCATTCCAACGAGCAGGTCGCACTCGACCGCGCCCGGATCGCGCTCGATGCCGCCAACGACAAGCTCGAACGGTCCCAGCGCCTGCGCCGCTCCAATGCCATGTCCGCCGTCGAAGTCATTGACGCGCTGCGCGCCCGCGACAATGCCGCGCTGGATATCCGCACCGCCGAGATCACCCTGAACAAGCGCGAAATCCTCGCGCCCTTTGCCGGCCGGGTCGGCATCGTCAATGTCGAGCCCGGCAGCCTGGTCGGCAGTCAGACCGTAATCGCCACCGTCGACGATCGCAGCCGGATTAAGATCCTCTTCTACACGCCTGAGAACTTCGTGCCCGAGCTGTCGATCGGCGAGACGATCGCCGCCGTCTCGACCGCCCAGCCGGGCAAGACCTATGACGGTCAGATCACCGCCATCGACAGCCGGCTCGACGAGGCGAGCCGCACGCTTCGTACCGAGGCGATGGTCGAGAACCCGAAGGACGAGTTGCGCCCCGGCATGTCCTTTACCGTCGCGCTGGCCCTGCCCGGCCAGAAGTATCTTTCCGTCGACCCGCTTTCGGTGGTCTGGGAGCGCAACGGCCCGATCGTCTGGAAGATCGACGACGGCAAAGTGAAGAAGGCGCCGATCAAGATCATCGAACGCACGATCGACCGCATGCTCGTCGCCTCCAACGCCATCGCCGTCGGCGACAAGATCGTCCTGGAAGGCCTGCAGGCCGTACGCGACGGTGGGCCTGTCGATATCCAGGAAACGCGCACGCCACCGCAGGCCGATAATGTCGGGACGCCCTCAGCCTCGGGTTCGGCAGCATCCGAACCGGTAGCGCAAGTGCCTCAGCCGTCGCCGCGACCAACCGCATCCGGCGCCGAGCAAGGCACGAACGAAAGCAGCTCCACGCGCAGCGTTGGCTTCGGCATCGCCCGCGCCGAAGCGGCTGAGCTCGATGCCGGTTCTGCACGTCGTGAAACCGCAAAGGCGGTTCCGGCGCAGGCGCCACGAACGGGAGCGGTCGAGGCGGAGCTGTCGAAGTGACGACGCCGGTCAACAAGCCGGACAGCATTACCGCCTTCACCAGCCTGTTCATCCGTCGGCCGGTGCTGACGATCGTCGTCAACCTCCTGATCGTCGTCGCCGGTCTCGCTGCCTTCAACGCCATCGAGATCCGCGAATTGCCGAATGTCGATCGGCCGGTCATCTCGGTCTCGATCGACTTCCCCGGCGCCTCGCCCGAAACCGTCGATCGGCAGCTGACGAGTGCCATCGAGAGTGCCGTCGCGCGGGTGTCCGGCATCACCTCGGTCTCCTCGCGCTCGCGCTTCGAGGACAGCCGGGTCACCATCGAATTCTCCGACGCGACCGACCTGAACGTCGCCGCCTCCGACGTCCAGAACGCCGTCGCACGGATCGCCGACAATCTGCCCGAAGGCGCCAAGCAGCCGCAAATCGTCAAGGCCGACGCGGACGCCGATGCCATCATGCGCCTCGCCGTCACCGCGCCGGACATGAAGATCGAGGATCTCACCACGCTGGTCGAGGACCGTATCGCCGACCAGCTCGCAGCCGTCCCGGGTGTCGCCGACCTGCAGGTCTATGGCGAGCGCGAGAAGCTGATCTATGTCGACGTCGACGCCGACAAGCTGGCGACCCGCGGCCTGACCCTTGGCAATCTCTCCGACAAGCTGCAGAACGCCGCGCTCGACGCGCCGGCCGGCTCGCTGGCTTCACCGTCGCAGGACCTCATCGTGCGGGCCGACGCCAACGTCTCCTCGCCCGAGGAGTTCGACGACATCTATCTGGATGCCCGAACCCGCATCAAGGACATCGCCAGCGTCCGCTTCGGGCCGGACGACGCTGCCTCCCGGCTCAGGGTCAACGGCCAGACCGGCGTCGGCCTCGGCGTCGTGCGCCAGGCCGGCTCCTCGACACTCGACATCTCCAAGGGCATGCGGGCCGAGGTGGAGCGCCTGAACAGGTCGCTGCCCGACGGCGTCAGCGTGCGCATCACCAGTGACGACGCGACCTTCATCGACGGCGCCATCCACGAGGTCGAGATCGCCCTGGGCCTGTCGGTGGCGATCGTCATCTTCGTGATCTTCCTGTTCCTCTTGAACGTCCGCGCGACGATCATCCCGGCGATCACCATGCCGATCGCGCTGATCGGCGTCATTGCCTTCATCTATCTCGTCGGCTTCTCCATCAACATCCTGACGCTTCTGGCGCTGGTTCTCGCGACCGGCATGGTGGTCGACGACGCGATCATCGTCCTTGAAAACATCGTCAGACGCCGCGACATGGGCGCGACACCGCAGGCCGCCGCCGTCATCGGCACACGCGAGGTTTTCTTCGCCGTCATCTCGACGACGGCCACGCTGGCCGCCGTGTTCGTCCCGATCTCGTTCCTGCCCGGTCAGGCGGGCGGCCTTTTCCGCGAATTCGGCTTCGTCCTCGCGATGGCGGTGATCATCTCCTCCTTCATTGCGCTGACGCTCTGCCCGATGCTGGCGGCGCACTTGCTGAAACGCCGCGAGAAAGAGGCGAAGCATGGCCCGGTCCACCGCGCCATCGGCTGGGTCGGCACCCGCCTCGCCGGCCTTTACGCCGTGACACTGAAGGCCTGCCTCGCCTTTCCGCTGCTCGTCGTCGTCGTCGCCGGCATCTTCTCCTTCGCCGCCTATCTCACTTTCCTGCAGATGCCACAGGAGCTGACGCCGAGCGAGGATCGCGGTGTCGTCCTGATGAGCATTTCGGCCCCCCAGGGCGCCAGCCTCGATTATACCAACAGCCAGCTGCGCCGCGTCGAGGAGGTCGTCCTCCCCTATGTGAAGAGCGGTGAGGCGACGAACGTCTTCGCCATCTCCGGCCGCGGCACATCCAACTCGGCCTTCCTCGTCGTGACGCTCAAACCCTGGGCCGAGCGTCAGCGCACCCAGCAGGCGATCGTCGGCGAGATCAACGGTCAGCTGCGGCAGATCGCCGGCGTCAGGGCTTTCGCGATCCAGCCCAATTCGCTGGGCATCCGCGGCGGCGGTCGCGGCCTGCAATTCGCCATTGCCGGCCAGAATTTCGACGAGCTGGCGCAAAGCGCCGACAAGCTGCGCGACGCCATGCAGAAGGACGGCCGCTGGGGCGACGTGCGCCTGTCTGAGGATGCAACCCAACCGCAGCTTTCGGTGGTCGTCGACCGCGCCCGCGCCTCGGACCTCGGCATCGACATCAACGGCCTGGCCACCGCCATGCAGGCACTGCTCGACGGCCGCGAAGTGGCGCAGACCTATGTCGGCGACAAGGAGGTGCCGATCAAGCTGATCTCCACCTCGGACCCGGTAAACGACCCGGGCGACATGCGCAATATCTTCCTGAAGGCCAAGGACGGCCGGGTCGTGCCGATGTCGACGGTGGCGACCGTCACCGAAACCCCGATCGCGCCGACGCTGACCCGCGAGGACCGCTCGCGCGCCGTCTCCTTGTCGGCGCAGCTGCCGGACGGCTATTCCATTCAGGAGGGCTGGACCGACCTCCAGGCCTTCGTGCCCGGCATCATTTCCGACAGCCAGCGCTTGATTCCGCTGGCGGAAGCGGCCACTCTCACCGACACCAATTCGGGTCTCGCCATCGTCTTCGGCTTCGCGATCGTCATCGTCGTCCTGGTGCTGGCGGCGCAGTTCGAGAGCTTCGTTTCGGCCTTTATCATCATCGCCACGGTGCCGATGGGCGTCGCCTGCGCGATCTTCGCGCTGAATGTCTTCGGCGAAAGCCTCAACCTGTACAGCCAGATCGGCCTCGTCCTGCTCGTCGGCATCATGGCCAAGAACGGCATCCTGATCGTCGAATTCGCCAACCAGCTGCGCGAAGAGGGCCAAGGCGTGCGCGAGGCGATCGAAAACGCCGCACGCATACGTCTGCGGCCGGTGATGATGACAATGGTCGCGACCGTGGTCGGCGGCGTTCCGCTGGTCCTCGCCTCCGGCGCCGGGGCCGAGGCCCGCGCTGCCCTCGGCTACGTCATCGTCGGCGGCCTCGGCCTTGCCACCTTCTCGACGCTCTACGTTACCCCCGTCGCCTATCTGATCCTCGGCCGCTTCTCCAAGCCCAATGCGGAAAAAACGGCACGGTTGCATCAGGATATCGCTGAAGCGGAGACGGCGCATCGCGAGCGGCGCAGACCGGGAGAGACTGGCGGCGAGTTGGCGCCGGCGGAGTGAACCGGAACAAACCCATCGACGCATCGCCCTGCGGCCGATCCGAGCCGTAGCCTTCGCAGGCGCGAACTTGTCGTTTCCCTTCGGCGCGGGATGCACTAGAACCCCGCTCATGGCACCCCCTCCCCTTTTGCGCCTCGACGGCGTTCGCCTCACCTTCGGCGGCACGCCGCTTTTGACGGGCGTCGAGCTCAACGTCCTGCCCGGCGAGCGCATCGCGCTGGTCGGACGCAACGGCTCGGGCAAATCCACCTTGATGAAGATCGCCGCGGGCCAGGTCGAGGCCGATGGCGGCGAAGTCTTCCTGAAGCCCGGCACGACCCTGCGCTACCTGCCGCAGGAACCCGATTTCGGCGACTTCCCGACCGTCGGCGCCTATGTCGAATCCGGCCTCGGGCCGGCCGACGATCCCTATCGCGTGACCATGTGCCTCGATGCGCTGGGACTGACCGCCGACATGGTGCCGGTCAATTTGTCGGGCGGCGAGGCGCGGCGGGCGGCGCTCGCCCGCACGCTGGCGCCTGAGCCCGACATCGTGCTCCTCGACGAGCCGACCAACCATCTCGATCTTCCGACCATCGAATGGCTGGAGGACGAAGTGCGGCAGATGAAGAGCGCCGTGGTCGTCATCAGCCATGATCGCCGCTTTCTGGAGCGGGTGACGAAGGCGACGGTCTGGATCGACCGCGGCTCGGCCAAGCGGCTGGAGGAAGGATTCGGCGCCTTCGAGGGCTGGCGCGACAAGGTGATCGAGGAAGAGGAGCGCGATCTGCAGAAGCTCGACCGCAAGATCGTGCGCGAGGAGCACTGGCTGCGCTACGGCGTCACCGCCCGGCGCACCCGCAACATGCGCCGGCTCGGCGCGCTGCACGATCTGCGCCAGCAACGCCGCGACACCCGCCGCGCAGTCGGTCAGGTGGCAATGGAGGCGAGCGCCACCCGCGAAAGCGGCAAGCTCGTGATCGAGGCCGAGATCGTATCCAAGGCCTATGACGGACGAACGCTGGTTCAGGACTTCTCGACGCGTATCGCAAGGGGTGATCGCGTCGGCTTCGTCGGACCCAACGGCATCGGCAAGACGACGCTCTTGAAGATGCTGATCGGCGCGTTGAAGCCGGATTCCGGCAAGGTGAAGCTCGGCACCAATCTCGATCTTGCCTTCCTCGACCAGAAGCGCGCCGCCCTGCGCGACGAGCTTTCGGTCAAGGACGCCATCACCGACGGGCGCGGCGATCAGGTGATCGTCAATGGCGAGGCCCGCCACGTGGTCGGCTATCTCAAGGACTTCCTGTTCTCGCCCGAGCAGATCCGCACCCCCGTTGGCAAGCTTTCGGGCGGCGAGCGCGCACGTCTGCTCCTCGCCAAGACGCTGGCGACGCCGGCGAATTTTCTCGTCCTCGACGAGCCGACCAACGACCTCGACATGGAGACGCTCGATCTTCTGGAGGAGCTGATCGCCAACTATCCGGGCACCGTGCTGCTCGTCTCCCATGACCGCGACTTCCTCGATCGCACGGTCACGAGCGTCATCTCCCCGATCGGTGCGGGCGAATGGCTCGAATATGCCGGCGGCTATTCCGACATGGCGGCGCAGAAGCGCGAGGCGGCCAAGCTCGCGCCCTCGGGCGGCACGCCGGCGGCGAAGAACGCCGGCAGGATGTCGAACCAGGGCTCGGCCAGCGCCTCCGGCAAGGCCCCGCCTGCCGCCGGCAGTTCCAGCAAGCTCTCCTTCAAGCAGAAATACGCGCTCGAAAACCTGCCCAGGGAGATCGCCAGGCTGGAAAAGGCGATCGCCAAGGCCGAGGCAGAAATGGCCGACCCGGCGCTGTTTGCAAAGAACCCGGATCGCTTCTCCAAGCTGGCCGCAGCCGCGGAGAAAGATCGTGCGGCGCTGAGCGCGGCGGAGGACGAGTGGCTGGAACTGGAGATGACGCGGGCCGAGATGGAGGGATGATGGCGAATACCCTCGGCTGACTGCCCTGGCTGTGAGTGCAATGGCCGACGATATGCCATCTCACTTCAATATGGTCGTCATCCCGGCTCAAGACTGGGATGACGACCATATTTGTGGGCCGGCGCTGCGATTTTCAGGCGAAAAGACGTTCCCGTCTTGCCGCCGCCCTGATGGAAAAGCGGTGTCTTGGCCGGCGCTTGGCCTTGATTACACAGGATCGCAGTCCATGCCGTTGCGTTTGGCATTGTCGATGCAGTGGCTCTTGTTCTTGTAGCCTTCCGTCGACGCGCCGACCCTCTCGCCGTTTCGAGCCGTGCGCTTCCATCGCCAATCATCGCCGCTCTTGTAGATTTCCCAGGTGTCGCCGTTCGATCCCTTGCAGGTGCTCATGGGTGTTTCCTTTCCCTATTGGCCGCTCGCAGCCGTAGCTTTCCAAAGCGGTTGCGAGCATGTGGGAATGGCAATCAATAATTGCAACCAATGAGAGATAGATTTTATCGATGCTCGTTATAATTGTGCCTCATGCATCCGCCGGAATCGCAAACACGACGACGACGAGCGCCACCACAACACCCAGCGAATACAGCCCCGCCTTCATCCGCTTGCCTTCCTTCCACGCCGAAATCGCCGCCTGGAGCGACTGGAGCGCGTAATAGGCCACGAACACCTTCGAGGCGTAGGCGATGATCTGGTAGATGTCGAAGAACCAGGTGATCGCGATGGCGACGATGGCGGTGACGGCGTTGCCCATCTTCACCGAAAGACGCTCGCCGGAGGTTTCGGCGATCAGGCCGCCGGCGCCGTTCATGTCGGCGACGGCAGCGGACAACTGCGAGGCGAGAGCCATCACGATGATCATCGGCGCGAGCGCCGAGCCGATCGGACGCAGAATGTCGATGATTGCCGTCTCGCCGCCCTCGTTCGGCAGGCCGGAGCGGAAATAGCTCGTCGCCAGGAGAATGAACACGACGTAGATCCCGGTGGAGAGCCACTGCGCCCAACGCATGGTCTTGACGCGCGTTTCGACGTCGTAGGCCGCGCCCAGATAGCGCGACGTCTCGAAGCCCTGGACAAGGATGACGAGGCCGAGCAGCACCTGAATCTCGTGCCAGCCATGGTCGGTCTGCGGCACGTCCCAATTGAAGGTGCCCGTCTGAACCGAGATGACGGTCGCGACGACGAGACCGACGACCACGCCGCCAATCAGACTGAGCTTCAGCGCGACACCGCCGATCTCAAGCCGCTCCAGCGCGTCGAGACCGCCGATCGCGCCGATTGTGCCGACGATGGCAATCACGACTGTGGAGACGACGCTGATCCAGAAGGGATCGGTGCTGCCCAGAAGGCGCAGCCCGAAGGCGGCAAAGAGGTTGAGATAGTAGGCGACCGAGACGAAATAGGCGACCGACAGGGCCGCTTCCGAGGTGCGCTCGAGGCCACGAACATAGACCGGCGCGGTGCCCTCGTCGAAGCCCGTCTCGATATAGACGATGTTGTGCCGGATCGCCGAGCCGAAGAGATAGGCGATGACGCAGAGACCGAACATGGCGAGAACCGCCAGCGGCCCTGCAGCGGCAGCCAGAATGGGCCCGGCGACGAGAAAGCCCGAGCCGATGATCGAGGCAAGCGGCGTGACCGTTGCCTGCCAGACCGGCGCGCGCAGGAGCTTGGGCTGGAAGAAGACGAGCGCGAAGGCGATCGCCCCGGCGATCAGCGCGATGTTTGTAAAATTCATGGCCTTTTGGCGCTCCGGAACAGGCGATCGGCATGGCGCCACTGGCAGGACAAGCGCGCCCCAAGGCGAAGCGTTCCGCCCGACCCGCACGAGGTCCGTCCTTCGGCTTGTCGATCGCAATTGGCAAGGGGCAACGTGCGGCGGTGGTCAATCGTCGCGGCAGCCCCTGTCGCTCGGCCCCTCGTCCTTTTCCCCTCAGCTTTTGCCACTTGGACCGGTCGCCGCGGGGGGGCCAATCCTTGTGCTACGCCCGATGCTACGGCTTGTCGTTCGTGCGGATACCAGGCGTCTGCGATAACGATCTTTACAAATTGCGGGTTGCAAGAGAGATCGCAGTTGCGGATTTTGTGGAAAAATAACGTCGAAACGTGCATGTCTCGGCATTCAAACCGCTTTTTACGCAGCTTACGCGGACGTCGTCGACAGCATCGGCGGTGACGAGCGGCGATGCGGCAAGGCGACCACTCCCGCGAACGTTGCCGGAGTGGTTGGGGACGTCAGCGACAGCGAGCAAAGCAGACATGAAAGCACAGTCCAACCGCTCAGAAACGCATCGCGCCGAATCCTGGCACAGCGGTTTCGTCAGGCTTGTCACCGCGATCGTGGCAATCCTCCTTTGCCTCGCCCCCCTTCCCGGACGCGCCGCCGGGTTCGAGACCAAAGCGCCGACGGCGATCCTGATAGACTTCGCCACCGGCAAGACGCTTGTCCAGAAGGATACCGACCGGGAAATTCCACCGGCAAGCCTTGCCAAGCTGATGACCATCGCGGTGGTCTTCGACGCCCTGAAGAGTGGCGAGATCAGCCGCGATCAAACCTTCACCGTGTCGCGAAAGGCCTGGAGCGAGGGCGGTGCCTCCTCCGGCGGCTCGACCATGTTCCTGCCGCTGAATTCGCAAGTCAGCGTCGACGATCTGATCAAGGGCATCATCATCCAGTCGGGCAACGACGCGACGATCGTCGTCGCCGAAGGCATGGCCGGTTCGACCGAGGCCTTCGCCCGGCGCATGAACGCCGAGGGGCGCAAGATCGGGCTGACCCACTCGCATTTTACCAATCCGCACGGTCTGCCGGACCCGGACCAGCACGTCACCATGCGCGATCTCGCCAAGCTGGCGGTCTATCTGATCAAGGAGTTCCCCGAGGACTATCCGATCTTCGCGCAGGAGAGCTTCAAGTTCAACAAGATCACCCAGCGCAACCGCAATCCGCTGCTGCCGCTCGGCGCCGACGGGCTGAAGACCGGCTACACCGACCAGGCTGGCTACGGCCTCGTCGCCTCGGCCAAGCGCAACGGTCGTCGTATCGTCCTGGCCATGGGAGGCATGGCGAGCGCCGGCGAGCGGGCCTCGGAAGCCCGGCGGCTGATGGAATACGGCCTGCAGGATTTCGAGGAGGTGTCGCTCGTTTCTGCCGGAAAGACCGTTGGCACCGCTGCCGTGCGCGGCGGCGTCCAGCGCGAGGTAGAGCTTGCCGCTTCCATTGAGTTGAAGGTCCTGGTGCCCAGCGGTAGCCTGGCCGACGTGACCAAGTCCGTGCACGACAACGGACCGGTCGCCGCCCCCGTCGCAAAGGGCCAGCGACTCGGCTGGGCGCGGTTTTTCCGTGGCGACGAACTGGTCGCACAAGTGCCGCTCCTCGCTACAGCCGATGTGGCGCGGGCGAACCTCGTGGCGCAGATCGGCCGAACCGTGGTGGACCATTTCACCTGGCATGGCGGGGCCTGGCCCGGCCAGCGCTTCGCGCTTGACGCACTGATCGGCTGGTCATCCAAAGATCGGTACGGCGGCGACAAAACTCCTGTTCGCGACCAGACCGACGAGGCGAAAGCCGCCAGCGGCACTTGACGCGCTGCACAATTGCGCCGATATGCACCTTCATCACGCCGTGATCGCGCAGCGCCTGCATCTTTAATCCAGCCTTCGGGCCGGGCGAAACTTTGTTCGCGCAAATCGGATCGCCCTTCGATCTTTCCCTTTTCAAGGGCCGGTCGAAGAGCCCACACCCCATCCGACACGGCCCGTCGATCCGTCCGCATGCGCGAAGACGATCGGCAGTTTCGCGGACAAGACCGTCCGCATCCCCGTAAGGCATATTTTGACCCAGTCCACATTCCAGGCGTTCGGCCTAGCCGACACGCTCCTCACCGCGCTTGCACGTCTCGAGATCACCCAACCGACCCCGATCCAGGAACAGGCGATCCCCGCCGTCCTGAAGGGCCGCGACGTTCTTGGCGTCGCCCAGACAGGCACCGGCAAGACCGCGGCGTTCTCGCTGCCGGTCCTCAACGCTCTCATCGAGACCGGCGGCCGTGCCAATCCGAAGGCACCGAAGGTTCTCATCCTGACGCCGACCCGCGAGCTCGCCTCGCAGATCGCCGACAGCATCAAATCCTATGCGTCGGGCACGAGGTTCACCCATCAGGTGATCTTTGGCGGCGTTTCCATCCGTCCGCAGATCGACGCCATGCGCCGCGGCGTCGACATCGTCATCGCCACGCCGGGCCGCCTCCTCGACCTGATGAACCAGCGTGCGATCGACCTGCGCGAAGTGCGCCACCTGATCCTCGACGAGGCCGACCGCATGCTCGACATGGGCTTCGTGCGGGACGTCATGAAGATCGTCGCGCAGGTTCCGAAGGAGCGTCAATCGCTGCTGTTCTCGGCCACCATGCCGCGTTCGATCGAGGATCTGGCCAAGAAGATCCTGACCAACCCGGTTCGCGTCGAAGTGACCCCCGAGGTCATCACCGTCGAGAAGATCGACCAAAGCGTCTACCTGGTGCCGCAGAAGGCCAAGAAGCTCTGGCTGATCGACAAGCTCGGCCAGTCCGACGTCGAGAGGGTCGTCGTCTTCACCCGCACCAAGCACGGCGCCAACCGCCTGTCGGAAGATCTGGCGAAGGCCGGCATCGAGGCGTTGGCGATCCATGGCAACAAGAGCCAGGGCGCCCGCCAGAAGGCGCTGGGCTCGTTCCAGGCCGGCGAGGTCAAGGTGCTGGTCGCGACCGATATCGTCGCACGCGGCATCCATGTCGACGACATCAGCCACGTCATTAATTTCGACCTGCCGGAAGAGCCGGAAAGCTACGTCCATCGCATCGGCCGCACGGCCCGTGCCGGCAAGTCCGGTGTGGCGGTGGCGCTGGTCGATCCGTCGGAGCGCTCCAAGCTCAAGCAGATCGAGAAGCTGACGGGTCTTACCTTCGAGCTGCAGAAGACCGATTATGCGGCCCATGTCGACCTCAACGCGCCGGAAGAGAAGCGCCCGCCCCGCGGCGGTCGCGGTCGACCGGGCGGCCGCCCGCAGAATCGCGGCGGCGGAGGCGGCGGTCAGCGATCGAACGAACAGCGCGGTCAGCGCTCCGGTGCCAACCCCGGCGGCAATGCCCAGACCAAGCCCGGCGGACGCAGCGGCAATCGTCGTCGCTCCGGCGGGGGCGACCGGGGCCGTTCGGCTTCGACGAACTGAACCGCCAAGGACTGACAAAACCTCAAAGGCGGCCCTCGGGTCGCCTTTTTGCATTTCAGGAAGATGCAAGAAGAACGCGCCCGGAAAGGGTTGCGCGATTGGGATGGAATAATTTCAGAAACGGCCTGAAATCCAATCTCGAAACAGCGATCTGGACCCCGACCATTCGTGCCGGCATAAGCGCGAAAAACCGCGCGACAAAACCGGTGGAACGCACGCATGATAGGCCATCTCGAAGCCGACGCTGCCGGATGCCCACCAAAGCGGGCCGAACGCCAAATCGACTGGTGCGGGAGATCGTCGAAGAAGCGACGAGCGCATCGACAAGCGCCTTCCGAAACGTCGTGTCCGTCATGATCCTGGCTCGACGTCTCGGGTGGGTATCACGACATCCTGGGTGAGTGTCGTGAAGGGATGAGCAGATGATGACTCATCGCGCATTCGTTTCGCTCAAACGCCGCGCGGACCGACCACCATGCGGACCGGTTTCCCTCACCGCATCCTGGTCTCAATCCACCAGTGCGTAGTAGCGACCGGTCAGTTCGATCATCTCTGCGTGGCTGGCTTGGCGTGCGGTGGCGACATAGCGGAGCCCGACCTGCCTTCCTCGGGTCCAAACCAAGGCCGCCCGTCTGATCGTCGCCTCGACTTCGTCGAGGACGTAGAGCTCTTCTGATACCGACGGCGGGCCGTTATAGATGACCCGGGCACCTCTGATCGAAAGATCGAACGCGCTGCCATCCGCCAAGAACTTCAGATCGTCGTTCAACAGCTTGACCGGCCGCAATCGCGTCCGACGCCGCTTGGACAGGCGGCGGCAGATGTCCGGCGATGAGGATTGGGAACTCTCCATTCCCAATTCGTAGCACCCAAATGCTTTACGAAACTTCACCCGGCTCACCGCGCGGACCACCGGCTTGGCCCCGCGGTCAGACGTTCGACGGCTGTCGACCCCTTGCCCGAAAACCCTGCGCCCGGCTTTTCCGACAGGCGGTTCGAAATCCTGCGGCTGATCACCTCGAAACGGCCCGCGCGCCTCGTATCGAGACCGGCCGAGACACTGACTGGCCTCATAGGTGCCGTGGGCGGAGAGCGATCGCCGTAAATATTTCTCAACGCAGACGTGCACGAAAATACAATTGGGAATTTGTATATGAAGATAATCGCGGCGTGATATTTTTCAGAGACGATATATTTTCAAGTAAATACAGAATCTTATACATCCGGAGAATTCTTAACGGGCGTTAATATGTCATTAACTGTTCATTAACCGGGGGCTCGCGCAAGCTTCGATTTGCATTCTTCGCCCCACATCAAAGCGCATTTCATTCGGCGGGAAGAGTGATTCATGGCGATAGCCATCAGTGAACAGACAAAACGGCTCGCGACGAACCTGTCGGCGCTCGGGGCAAAAAGGCTCGGCGCGTTGGGCGTGGTTGGATTTCTCGTTGTCGCACTCGTCGGGCTCGGTAGCTACTACCTGTCGCGCCCGGAGATGGAGACGCTTTATTCCGGCCTCGATCGCACGGATGTCAGTCGGATCGGCGCTGCCTTGACAGAGGCGGGAATACCCTTTGACGTCGATGCCAAGGGCGATACCATCCTGACGCCGTTCTCGCAGACGGCGCCGGCCCGCATGCTTCTGGCCGAAAAAGGCCTGCCCCGGTCGGCAAACGCCGGCTACGAACTTTTCGACAATCTCGGCTCGATCGGTCTCACATCCTTCATGCAGGAAGTGACCAAGGTCCGCGCCCTCGAAGGCGAGTTGGCCCGAACCGTCCAGACGTTGAAGGATGTCCGTGCGGCGCGCGTTCATATCGTGCTGGCCGATCAGGGCTCTTTCCGCCGCGAGAAGCAGAAGCCTTCGGCCAGCGTCGTGATCCGCACCGACGGCGGCGAATTTGGCTCGGCCCAGGCCATCCGCGCTCTCGTCGCCTCGGCAATTCCGGAAATGACGCCGGAAGAGGTCACGGTGCTCAATTCCGATGGCACGCTCCTGGCATCCGGCGATGACGGTGGTCCCGGCGCTCCAAGCAAGTTCTTCGGAATCGAGAAGATCGTTTCCAACAGTGTCGAGGATTCCATCCGCCGCACGCTCGCGCCCTATCTCGGTATCGGAAATTTCCAGACGAGCGTCGTCACGCGTCTCGATACCGACCGCAAGCAGACGAACGAGAAGATCTTCGATCCCGAAAGCCGTGTCGAGCGCTCGGTCCGCAATACGCGAGAGACGGGTCAAAGCCAGAACACCACGAGCCAGCAGCCGGTGGGTGTCCAGCAGGATATCCGTGCCGCCGACGCAACGCCGACCGGAGCCGGCGAGAGCCAGAAGGACGAAAAGGAGCGCCGCGAGGAGCTGACGAACTACGAGATCAACGAAAAGACGATCTCGACGGTCAGCGACGGCTATGCCGTCGAGCGTCTCTCCATTGCCGTGATCATCAACCGGCCCCGACTCAAGCAGGCGATCGGCGAGAATGCGACCGATCAGCAGATCGACCAGAAAGTCGCAGAGGTTCAGTCCATCGTCGCTTCGGCGGCAGGCTTTTCCGAAAAGCGCGGCGATCAGCTGAAGGTGACGGCGGTCGACTTCCTCGAAGGGGGAAATGCGCTCGAGCCCCTCCCCTCCCCGGGCTTGGGCGAGATGTTCATGCGCCAGTCCGGTACGCTGATCAACGCGCTGACGATCCTTGTGGTCGCCGTACTGTTGATCTGGTTTGGCCTGAAGCCGGCAATTCGCGCGATCGCGGCAACCCCGGAAGGCGACAAGGACGAGCCGTCGATCGACCTCGAAAACCTCAATCTGCCAGGTCTGGGCGACCTGGGTGGAAGCAACGGCTTCGGCGACGCGAGCGCCGATCAAGGTTCAGGTCTTATGGGTCAGTTCGGAGGCTCCGGATTTGGCGGAATGGACACGACTTATCTGGAAGACCTGACACGGAACCAGGCCAACTCGCCGCAGGCGCGGCTGGAAAAACTCGTCGACTTCGACGATGCCCAAGCCGCCAAGGTTCTCAAGCAATGGCTCTATCAGGACAAGGCGGCCTAAGCGATGATCCCTCTGGCGCAGTTTCTGAGCGAATTCGATGAGGGTGGCGACGTCTTCATCCCCTTGCCGTCCGCCGGACGAAAGCCTGCAACACCGGCCAGCGAGGCGCAGTTCGAGCGTTTAGAGATCGTTCCGGGCGAGGCTGCCGCCAAGCCGCAAGCGAGCGCCGCGCAACATGCCATCGTTCCTGCGATCGAAGACATGAGCGATGAGCCGGCACAAATGTCGCCATCGCACTTCGGCGCCACGCACAACGACCGCTTCGATGCCGAGGAGGCCGGCGAGCTTCACGCTGCGGGCACTCAAGAGCCTATCGTGCCGCTGAATATCGACGCGATGCTGGAAGAGGCGGCCGAAACCGCCCGCCAGGAGGCGACGGCGAAGGCCCTCGAGACGATGCAAGCCGAGATCGATTCGGCAGTCGAGGCGGCCAGGGAAGAAGAGCGCAGCCGCGCCGAAACCGAGCGCGCCGAAGCGATGATCGCCGCCCGTGCCGAATGGGCGCAGTCGGAAGGCGAACAGTTCGGCAACTCCGTTCGGGACCGACTCGATCGGATCGAGATGATCGTTAAGGCCTCATTTGCAAGCATCCTGCGCCCGCTCGCCACCAAGGCCCGCGACCGGCAAAGCGTGCTCGAACTCGTCGACACGGTCGATCTTCTCCTGGGCGACGGACAGGCTCTGTCGCTCAACGCCACCGGGCCGGCCGATCTTCTGGAGGCTCTCGGCGAGGCCCTTGGCCATCGCCGTTCCATGCTGAGCATGACGCCGGACGAAAAGGCACCGGAAGTGCGTCTGGTGTGCAATCATACGGTCGTCGAGACTCGGCTTATGGGCTGGCGCACGGCGCTCGAAGAGGCGCTTTCGTGAGCGTCGAAAGCGGTGCAGGCCATCTCGAGCGCCAGGAAATCATCATCGTGCGCCGCCGTCACAACGGCGAGGAAGCTCATCATGGCGGTGTCTGGAAGATTGCTTTCGCCGACTTCATGACCGCTATGATGGCATTCTTTCTCGTCATGTGGCTCACCAATTCGTCCGATACGGCGACAAAGAAGCAGGTCGCTCAGTATTTCAATCCGATCAAGCTCAACGATCCCTCACCTTCGGTGCGCGGGATAGAATCGAAGGACGGCGGCGCATCGAAGGCTTCGCAAACCGACGGCAACAGCAAGGTCGAAACCAACGGCAATCCCGGCGGCAAGCCGATCGCGGGAAAAGAGCAAGGTGGCAAGGAACAAGCATTGTTCAGTGACCCCTATGCCGTCCTTGCCGAAATCGCGGCCGAGCAGACGAGCGCCGATCTCGACCAGAGCAAGGGCAAGCCCGACGGCAGCGGCCTGCCGGGCCTGAATGGTGGCGAGGCCTATCGCGACCCGTTCGATCCCGCGTCCTGGCAGTTGTCGCCCAATACCGTTGCGGGCAGCGGCACCATCGATCGGGCCCTGCCGGCCGAGTTTCAGACCGAGGTTTTGCCGGCCGGCACGGCCGCGTCGACAAACTCTGCCGACGCAGTCCCGGCAAACGGCTCCCAGGCGGAGGCGGCACAGGGCGATGGACCGTGGGATTCGGAACCGAAAGATACGGCCTTCGCCAAGCAGGAGGCCGCGGCGAACACCAACGCCGACGACGTCGAGCGTGCCCCCGGCGCGAGCGCCGCGACCGTGAAGGACGCGCGCAAGGTCAAGGACGAAATCGAGGAGGAACTGGCCAAATCGGGCGAAGCCGTTCCGTCGAACCTCAAGGTGTCCGCCGGCGACGGCGGGGTCACCATTTCGCTCGCCGACGACGTCGAGACGGGCATGTTTGCGATCGGCTCGGCCCGTCCGACGCCGGACGTCGTGAAGATGATGGAGAAGATCGCGGCCGTTCTCATGAAGCGCGACGGCAATGTCGTGATCCGCGGCCACACCGACTCGCGTCCGTTCAACAATGCCGATTACGACAATTGGCGACTGTCCACCGCGCGCGCCCAGATGGCCTACTATATGCTGACGCGCGGCGGCTTGGATCAATCACGCGTCAAGGGAATCGAAGGTGTCGCCGATCGTGACCCCAAGCTGCCCGACGACCCGGAAGCGGCTTCCAATCGCCGGATCGAAATCCTGTTGACCGAGCCGTCGGCATGAGGAGACCTGTCGGCGCGCTGGGCGGCGCAAGCCGCTTGCAGGCACTGATGCTGGCGGTCGTTCTTTCGGCCGCCCCGGCGCTCGCCAATTCTCCTGTAGCCGACGGCGAGACCTCGTCCCATGGCCCGGCCACATCCACCGAGGAAGCCGCGGCCCATCCAGACCAAGCGCCTTATGTCACGGTGGGGAACACCGTTTCCGGCGATCCGGCAGGCGCAGTGCGAAAGGCGGCGGAAGAGGCGCTGACCGGCCAGACGACGCACGATGGGCAAATGGACCAAGGCACGGCGGATCCCTCCCATGAAGGGAGCGATGCGCAAGAGGTGTTCCCCGCCCCGGACGCCGGACATGACGAAAAGGCCGAGGGATCGGATGCGATACCCGCCGAGAGCGGCGATGAAGCATCGGCGGAGTCGGTGGACGAGCCGCGCGGCATTGCCGGAGAGGCGATGATGGATCGTGGCGACGATCCGCATTGGCCCGAGCAGCGGGGGCCGATGCCCTACGAGGTCGTGCGTTCTCTGCAGTTTCTGCAGGATCAGATCGCCCGCGGCAACGCGCCCGCCATCAGAATTCAGGCCATGCTGCTGCGCCGCTACGGTCAGACCTTCAGCGAGGCCGATGCCGATGTGTGGAAGGATGGCCGCAACCTGCGGGCCGCGGTGTTGTTCGTCCTGTCAGGCGGCCCGCCCTCCGTCTTGCGGTGGGTCATGGCAAAGATTGATCTGAAGGGAGACAATCGAACCCTTTTCGAGGGGGCGTTGGCTTACGTGCAGAACGATGTCGCAACGGCAGAAGCCAAGCTGTCGGGCCTGGACTTGACCTTCGTGGAAACCGGCCTTGCCGCGCAAATCAACCTGGTGATCGCCCAACTCCAGCAAAACGCCAAGCCCCGCGAGGCGCTTGGCCGTTTGTTGCAGGTCATGCTGATCGCACCCGGTACACTTCTTGACGAGGCCGCGTTGCGTATGGGCGTCATGCTCGCCGAAGACCTCGGCGAACATCAGCTGGCGGATCGGCTCGCCCGCCAGTATTTCGACCGTTACGCGCAGTCCGCCTATTCCGGCAACTTTCGCGCCCGCTTCGCAGCGGTCTATGCGGAGCGTCCCGCCGGCACCGAAAACGACACGATGGCGACGATCGAGGACGCGACGGCTCTGATTCCAGTGGATCAGCAACTGGCGCTTTATCTCGGCGTCGGTCGTCGCGCGCTGGTCAACGGCAATCTCGTTCTGGCTGCGAAGGCCGCAAACAAAGCGCTGAGCTACTCCGGGATCCACGAGGGTGATCGCCAGCGCGCGCTGCTCTACGAGACCGCGGCAACGCTGACAAAGCGCGATTTCGCGGAGGTCAGCGCGGCGCTTGCCGCCATCGACCCGGCGAAGCTTCATCCGGCCGATGTCAAATTGCGCTCTGCGGCGCTCGACGTCCTTGCGCAGATGCGCCAACCACTGCTCGCCGATGCTGCGAGCGGGCCGTCCTCGACCCAAGTCGTCGAGGCCGCCGGGTCTTCCCTGGTCCTGGCGCGTGGCAATGCCCTTCTCGACGCCGTCAAGAACGATCTTCAACGAGCGACCCAATGACCTCGCGATTCGCGGTAATCCCCGATCCGACCGTTGCGCCCCGCACAAGCGGGCGTTCTCAAGACAGGGCCGAAGCACCTTCGCCACGCGATGACGATGCAGCGGCGGAAAGGCCCATCGACAACGGCTCAGCAGCGGCAGGCGGTGACAGCGCTCTGGGCTTCGGCGACTGGTTCGTCACGCTCGAACCAAAGACGGCTGGCGCTGCAACGCCCTCCAAGGGGCCCGATCAGACATCGCATTCGGCCAAGGGTGCGGTTGAAGATGGCGCGGGGGCGGCCCGCCAATCCCTGGCCGCTGACAGCGCTCGCCATGCGGTCTTCGGACCGGCTGCTCGACTGGCGCAGCGCCTGTCGCAGATCGAAGGGGTCGTTCCGGCGAGCGCGGCTCGATCGGCTGATGGCACTCAGGCGGACCCGGCTGATCTTGCTGCGGGGCCCGATGGGCGAACGACGCGCGCCCTCGGTCGGCTCGACACGTCGATGGGGATCGGCAGGGGCGGCGCGCTGCCGCTTTCGACACCCATGCCGGCGACGGACAAAATCGTCACCTTCGTCGATCTTCGCACCGACTTCCGGCCAGAAACCATGGCGGACGACGGTGCAGGCGCGAAGGCGACTTCGGCGACGGGCGGCGAAGTCAAAGGTGAAGTCGTGGGCATGCCAGACGCAGCGGCACCGACCAAAGTCGAAGCTCCCGCGACCGCCAACGCCGGGCGACCGATTTCAGGCTTTGTGCAAACTGCGATCGTGTCCCCGATCGCGACGAACATGCCTGGTTTGCTTGCAACCGGCGCTGATCCGAAGACGGCGAGGCCTATCGGTCGGCTCGACGCGTCGATGGGGATCGGCAGGTTCGGCACGCTGCCGCTTTCGACCCAGTCGCAAGCGACCGACAAAGTCGTGACCTTCGTCGATCTTCGCACCGACTTCAGGCCGGAAACCATAGCGGACGAAGGCGTCGGCTCCAAGCCGCTCGCCGTCGCCGCCAGCGCGAAGGCGTCTTTCCCGATCGCGACGGACACGCCTGGTTTGAACGAGGCAACGTCCATGCTGATGCGTTCATCCGGCCTGGACCGCACATCCGGACAGGACGAAGCACAGGACATTGAAGGCCCGACCCCTGGCGACCGGACACAAATGTCGCAGAAGGCCCGCTCTGCCGCTCAAGATTCGAGCTTCGTTTCGGTCATCGGCAAAGGCGATGACGAAGCGGCACTCAAAACCGATGGGCCGCCATCGCCCACTCATCAGATCGCGTCTGCGATTGGTGGGCAGATTGCCGGCATGACGGGCGCAGCGTCGAGCGGCGTTGCATCGGGTAGATCATCGGCCGCCCCGGCCGACCCGGCCCTGAGGGGGGCTCCGGGCCAAAATCTGCGCCTTCGTGCTGGCGGTGCCGCGCTGAAGACGCTGCAAATTCAATTGCAGCCCGTGCAAATGGGAACGATCGACGTGACGATGAAGTTGGTCAACGGCCAGTTGCAACTTCATTTGGTAGCATCGGAAGCCGCCACGGCGATGCAACTGAAGGACGACAAAGCGACACTGCACAGCCTTTTGTCGAAGTCGGGGTTCGACGTCGACGATGCCGCCATCACGGTCGCGGCGCGCGATCCCGCCGTGATCGGTCAACAGCAGGGTGGTTCGGCCGCCGCCCGGCGAGCGGAGGGCGATGCATCGAACGACGGAGGCGGTTCGTCGGCATTTGCCGGCCAGGGGAACGGGGCAAACGATGGACAGGGAGCCGCGCGAAGCGCTCCGAGGCGTCCGGAGTTGCTTGGCACAAGCAGCGAGCAGCCTGCGGCGACATCGGAAGCGGCGTCTCGTCGGCACGATGGCGCAACGACTTATCTCTAGATTAGGCAGGCTCACACGCAGACGCGCCGATAAGGACACATTGCGCATTTCGCTCGCACAAACGCCGCGCCGGCTGACCCATATGCGGATCGGTTTCTTTCACCGCATCTTGGCATGATGCGATTGGAAAGACCGCCATCGCGATAAGGCCGATCCGTTCCACCAAACCTTAATCGAACCGTGCGATTTTTTGAAAAAGGGAAATGGATCGGCCATTCCCGATCGATGCGCGAGTGCGGTTTGTCCAACGTTCATCCTTATTTCCAGAAGGTTCTGGACGCTTCGAATGCCAGCCCGCATGCTGAATCTGAAACCGCCGTCAAGGGCGATTTTTTGATCAAGGCAGCGGTCTTTGCGCTGGTGGTCCTCTCGATCGGCTTCTTTTCCTCGGTTGCGTCCATTTCCTTCGTGGACCCGGGATATTTCGATCGCTTGCTTCTCTCCGCGATGGACAATGGCATCGATCCGATCCAGACGGGAGCGACGGAGAAAGCCGCGTCGTCCGGGATCGCGCCAATTCCAGTGCCGCACTTCACCCGCGTTCCAGCTCTGAGACCGACTGATTTCCAGATCGTGATGGTCTACGGTGAAGAGGCACATCTGGCGACGCTGAACGCGCTCTGGTACGTGCGCGTCGGCTCGAAGGTCCCCGGTCTCGGCGCGATCCTATCGATCGAACCCGGCCCGGATGGCGGAACGGTGAAAGCCGAGAACGCGACCCTTCAGGGCGTGGTAAAACGCCGCTGACCACCAAGCAATCGGGGGCGTGGATCATCTGCGCGGAGCCGACAAAATCCGGTCGTCGCGATGCGAGCGTTTCCTGGGGGAACCACTCCGAACATCCAGGCCGACGGCCTATTTGCGCTCCAGCAGGATCTGGCCTTCTTTGCGCAGGCGCTCTTTCATCTTTCCCGCAATGGCCGCCAGGAAGGCTGGAAGATCAACCTCCAAATGTACGGTGTCGTCGAGGATATCGAGGCGCCCGGTCACCGTCTGGCCTATCATTCGAGCGCGAAAATCGAGATGATCGCCTGTCCAGACATCCTCGAACTTCAACATGCCGCCGAGAATTTCCTTGCGCATCTTGCCGAAGCTCTCGTCGATGCGGGCCTTGGCCGCCTCGCGTGTGAGATTGTGGGGAATGTCGACTTTTATCGTTTCTGCCATCGTGGTTCCTTGCCCGGTTGCAGGCAGATATGGCGATCACCGCGCCGTGTCGCAATGTCGGGGAGCCGAGGTCAGAGTATTCGTGACTGTCAGGACAATGGAGCATTGTGCATGCCATGGATTGGCGAGCCACGCAGGCTACCTCGTTGCACGGTCGCCGTCCTTCAAGACGGGAATGCGCGGATCACCGCGCCCCGCCCAATCCTGTTGACGACGCGCCATCCTTCCCATGGAACGAAAACAGCGGTCGGCGTCGCGTTGCGAACGATAGGCGATAAGCCGGAGCCGGACGGCATGGCCCGCTATCCTAACCCGCTTCCGGACGACCGTTGCGGATGTCCTTCTTGGCGACGTAGTCGAACTGATCGACGAGGATGTCCCGGACGACGTCCTGCCCGTAGCGCGCGTTGACCGCGTCGCGTATGGACTGGATAAGATTCGTCAGATCGAAGCGACTGGGCTTGTCGAAGTCGAAGCCGTCGGTCGAATAGACGCGACGGAAGGTTTCATCGAGGATGAAGGCATCCGGCGGCACCTTCATCTGGGCGATGGTCTTGCCATCGATCGTATAAACGAAGCGCGCCAGGACGTAGCCCTGAATCTTGCCCGTGGCGATCATCGGGATCGTGATGTTGTCCGTCTTGCGATAGTCGAGACCTTCGAAATAGGTCGGCTCCGGCGGTTTTTCCGGTCCGTCGGAAGTGATCGACGCCATGACGTAACTGGATCCGAGCGCGATGCCGGCGACCCATACGCCAACAGCAAGCAACTTGATCAACGCACGGCCCCTGTCGTGTTGTAGACGCCCCGGGACTGTCGGCCGTAGGTGCCGTCGGACTCCGCGTCGGTGATCGAAGCGGCAATAAGACCGGCGATCTCGTTGCTCGCCCGCACATGCAGGTCGAGCGTCCGGCGATTGTTCTCGATCGCGGCGCGCAGCACAGTCAGCTTCTCGCGCAGCGAGGGTTCCTCGGTTTCGCTTTTCACCCCCCGCCCGAGACGTGAAAGTTCAAGCAGGCTGTGGTTCTTGCGCACGACGATCGACGGCAGTTCGCTCAACCGGCCTTGTTCGAGGGCCTCGGTCTCCGCGCTCAGGATTGCATTCAGTCGCACGACTGCCTTTTCGACGGCTTCGCTCATCCTCATCACCCCTTCTTCGTCGTTTCGCCGCCCAGGACGGCGGAGCCCGCACGGTCCTGATCCCGCAGCATAATGTTGAGACCGTCGACGGCAGATCTGCGCTGCTCGACACCGCCTGCCGCCATGGTGTTGGCGTCGGCGCCGAAACGGGATCCCGGTTTGCCGGCAATCGAGGCCGCGATACCGATGCCGCCATTCCTGGCCATCTCGTCACCGATCTCTTCGGCGAGCATCGATCGCCAGACCTCGCCGGCCGTGCCGGTTCCAAAATAGCTCGACTCAGCGCTCGGCAGCATGGATTCGACGAAACTGCGCAGCACGAACCCCTCGAACTTCTCCAGCGGCGAGGCCGTTCGGGCATGATGCTTTACGAGGGGCGCGATCGGTCTGTCGTTCCCCGGTGACTCGCCCGGATTGGAAGTCTGCGGTGCGAATGCGGTGCCGGACTTCTCCGGAGCAGCCTTCAGCACGGCGGAGAACCGGGCCGCGACCGCCGGCTTCTCGACCGGCGCGCCTTCCTTCGCCGCAGCGAGGGTGGCACGTTCGATCGGAAACAAGGCGCTTACGGGCGTCGTCATGAAAGGCGTTCGGCTCGCGGCTCTTGATAATCGGCTTGGACTGCCGTTCTAGCCATTCGACCTTAATCGAAGCTGGGCAGGCGCCGGGCGAGATAGCCGTCGACACTGCCTTCGAGCGTCTTCGATTCGGCCTGCGCGCCCTCATGACGCTGGGCGGTCTCGCGCAGACGCTCGACGCCCTTTTCGGCGCGGCGGACTCCAGTGATGACGCCCTGAGTCTTTTGCTGTTCGTCGAGATTGGAACGGCGGACGACATCGTTGCGCCGGAGTGTCTTCACGCGCGCCTCGATGAAAAACCCGTGGAGCTTCGAATCCGTGCCAAGGCTTTCAAGAAGGGTGGCATCTTCGCGGTCGATTTCGGCACGCTTCTGCTGGAGTTGGCTCAACCGCCACTCCTCGATGAGACGTTTCTCGCGTTGCACCTTCAGGATGCGATCGAGACGCTTCGATCTTTTTCCGTTCCCGTTCATCCGACCAGCACCCAGCGTTCGAAGTCCTGCATGAAAAGGGTCAGGAAATCTCCGACGGTATAGCCGAAGAGCACCAGACCGCCGGCGAGCACGAAAGGCAACGAAATAAAATAGACCGGAATCGTCGGGGTCAGCTTGTTGGCGAGGCCGATCGCGAAATTGACGACAAGGCCATAGAGCACGAAAGGGCTGGCGATCCGCAGGCAAAGCAGAAAGGCTTCGTCGAGATTGTCGGTCAGGCTGGTCAGCGTGGCGCGAACCGAAAAGCCGAGCATGGGGGGAATCGCCGTGTAGGACGCGACCAGCGCCCGCGCGATCTCCGCGTGGAGATTGAGGACGAAGATCAGCGTTGTCGCGGTCAGCGTGACCAGCGACGCAATAGCCGGCTCGGGAGTCGAATCCTCGATCGCGACGCCCATCGCCTGGCCCATCCCGACCGCATTGGCGATGATATGGCCGGCAAATTGCAGCGCGATCATAAAGCTGCGACCAAGAAGGCCGATGAAAAGGCCATTGAGGATTTCCGCGGCGATGAAACCGAGCCTTGCATTGTCTCCGGAGGCGACGACGAGCGGCTGCAGGATCGGCAGCAGTGCCGGCGAAAGAGCCAGCGTGATTGCGACCGCGACGAACAGGCGGATCTGCATCGGAATTCGGGAGGAGGAAAAGCCCGGCATCATCAAAAGGCATGTCCCGATCCGACAGAAGATCAGAAAGATCGCCAGGACGAGATCGGAGAGTTGGACGCTCACGAAATCGAACCGATGGCCCGAATCTCGACGCCGCGGGCGATTTCCAGATGGGACAGGACCGGCAGATTGACGAAGATCCGCTCGATCATCATGCGCACGTAGGGACGTGCGTCGGGCGCAGCGACGAGGACGAAGTTCTCGCCAAGATCCATCTTCTCGCGGATGACCTTGGTCGCTTCGGTCGCAAATTGCTCGACGATACGGGGATCGATGTCGAACTCGACCACTTCGCCCTTGCTGTCGCGCTTGAGCGACTGATGGAAGGCGAGATCCCACTGGTTGCCGAGGCGCAGGACGCCGAGCTTGCCCTCAAGGAGAAGATCGCCGCAAATCTGCTGGGCCATGCGCACGCGGACATGCTCGACGATCTGCTCGGACCGCCGCACATGCGGCGCGATCTCGGCGATGGCCTCCAGGATCAGGTTGAGGTTGCGGATGGATACGCGCTCGGCCAGCAGCAGCTTTAGAACCGCCTGCAATCCCGAATAGGACATATGGCTCGGGATGATTTCCTCGATCAGCCGCTTGTATTCGGGCTCCAGGCGATCGACCAGGGCGCGCATGTCCTTGTAGGACAGCAACTGGGCGAGGTTGTTGCGGATCGTTTCCGACAGATGGGTCAGAACGATTGAAAGCGTGTCGATCGGCTCGAAGCCCTGGCGACGCACCTCATTCGCGAAGGTCTCCGAAACCCAGGCGGCCCGCATCCCGAAGGCCGGTTCCTTGGTCAGGTCGTGCGGTACGTCCGGCGTCGTGCCGTCGCCAAGAACGACCATCAGATCGCCGAGGCGCAATTGCTGGCTGACGACCGTCGTGCCGTGGACCTTGACCTCGTAGGATTTCGAATCGATCGACAGTTCGTCGGACAACTTGATTTCCGGCACGACGAAGCCGTAGCGCCCGGCAAAACGGCGCCGCATCTTCTGGACGCGCTGGGCGAGTTCGTCGCGCTGCAGGAGGAGATGCGCCGACATCTGCTTGCCGAAAACCAGTTCGACCTCGACGATGCGCAGGGATTCCTTGACCGATGTGCGCTCGGCCTCCTGGGCGGCTCGCTTGTCGTCGGACACCTTCGCCGCAGCTTGCCGCTTGATCTCGTTGCGCTGCCTGGGCACGACATAGGCCATGAAAGCCAGAAGCCCGGAGATTATGATGAAGGGCACGAAGGGCAACCCCGGCAGGATCGACAGCAGCCCCATCAGGGCAGAGGCCACGGCAAGCGCTCGCGGATAGTGCCCGAGCTGGCCGATGACGGCCGTTTGCGCCGCGCCGCGCGTGCCCCCCTTGGAGACGAGCAGGCCGGCAGCGAGCGATACGATAAGCGCCGGAATCTGCGAAACGAGACCGTCGCCGACGGACAGTTTGGTAAAGACCTCGGCTGCGCCGGCCGCATCCATATCGTAGCGGGTGATACCGATGATCATGCCGCCGAAGACGTTGACGGCGGTGATGATCAGGCCGGCGATCGCGTCGCCGCGGACGAATTTGGAGGCACCGTCCATGGCGCCAAAGAACGCGCTTTCCTCCTCGAGCTCCTTGCGGCGTGACTGCGCCTGCTTGTCGTCAATAAGGCCTGCGGACAGATCGGCGTCGATCGCCATCTGCTTGCCGGGGATCGCATCGAGGGTGAACCGGGCGCCGACCTCGGCGATGCGGCTCGCGCCCTTGGTGATCACCATGAAATTGACGACGATGAGAATGATGAAGACGACGATGCCGATAAAGAAGTCGCCGCCCATAACGAATTGCGAAAAACCGCCGATGACGTGACCGGCGGCATTCACGCCCTCGTGGCCATTCGCCAGGATCACCCGCGTCGTGGCGATGTTGAGCGACAGGCGCAGCATCGTAGCCAAGAGAAGGACGGTTGGGAAAGCCGAGAATTCCAGGGGTTTTTGGATCCACAGCGAAACCATCAGGATCAGCACCGACAGCGCGATGGACAGCGCAAGGCCGGTGTCGATGAGAAAGGCGGGGATTGGGACGAACAGGATCGTCAGGACGAAGACGACCGCGACGGCAAAGCCGATGTCGCGACCACCCTTCGAATGCTCGGCGGAGGGCGAAAGCAGATCGACGGACATCCTCGTCCCTTCTGTGGCGGCAAATTACGCCGACACGTCGAGCAATCATCTCGCAGAACGCATGCGACCATGCCGTCTTGGCAAGTGAAGATTGCTCCGGACTGACCTCGGTCGGCGGAACGCATCTCTGGCGTCGGGCCTGACATGTCCTGCGGATCGAGCCGAAAACCGGTTCCGGCGTTCCGATCGGATTCCGTTGACCGCGGGACGAGCGCTGATCGAGCCCACCGGCATCTCGGACTTTTACCGCCCGCGCGCCTGGGCACGATACTCCGCGATCCTCATCGCGCCGAAGCCGGTTTGTCGTCGAAGCTCACATCAAGCCGAGCCCGATTGCGAAACCTGATTTGCGGAGACGGCCGGACAAAGCCGAGGCCGACCTAGAACCCGTTCTCGATGCGGGAATAGGATTCCTGCGTGAAAGCATAGACCTGAGCGCCCGTGAAGGAGGCGGTCAGGGCCACGACGAAGAAGATCGCCAGGATCTTCGGAACGAAGGTCAAGGTGACCTCCTGGATCTGGGTCAAGGCCTGAAACAAGGCGATGAGCACGCCCACGACCATTGCCGCGCCGACAGCGGGACCGCAGGCGGTGACGATGGTCCAGACCGCGGACTGGACAATGTCGATGGCGTCTGCCTGGTTCATGTTCTGCTCACTTTACCGATGTACCCGATTCAAGCGATATGCTGCTGCCGTCGGCCAGGATCGCGTATGCAGCACCATCGACGACCTCGACCGCCGATACCTGGCCCGATCGGGTCCCGTCGGCGGAAGTCGCGGTCCTGCCGATCAGCGAATTGGCCTGGGTCAGCGCCGAAACCGTCATCAGGGAGTCGAGTTTTCTATTGGTCGAGATCGACTGCTCGACGCCGGAGAAGGTCGCGAATTGCGCGACATACTCGGTCGAGTCCGTCGGATTCAACGGGTCCTGATTGGCCAACTGCGCCACCAGGAGCTTCAGGAACGCATCGTAATCGATGGTGTTCTTGGCGGACGCCTTCGTCGTGTCGGAACTCGCTGTTGCCTGGGTGGTGCCCGTCGCACCGACGGCCGAAACGCTCATTGTCCACCTCCCACGGCGAACCGGGCCGGGTGCACCACCGTGCCCCCCGGATTGACCGTGCCCCCCGGATTGGCGCCATGAGCTACCGAAGGGCGCGCGGCCTGGGCCAGCCGAGCGAGTGTGACGTAAGGGCCCGAAGAATCCATGTCGTCCATAGGGATCATCGCGCGGATGCGCTTCAAGGCGTCGAAGGGACGATCGCCCGCGACGAGTTCCGCCACGTCGTTCAGACCGTCGAGGGTATTGCGATTGGTGTAGATCTGCATCATCGCCCGGTGACTGGCCTGGAACTGCGCATTGACCCTTTCGAGATCGGCGGGGTCCATCAGCATCATCTGGACGATGAAATAGAGTTGTCGCATCGGCGTCTTGGCGTCTTCGATCTGCATGACGTGGCTTTCCAGAAGAAAGGTCACGTCGTTCATGAATTCGAGTGTCGTCTTTCGCTCGACCTTGAGAACCGCCCCGTTCAGGAAGATTCTCTCGCCGGCGCGCAACGTGATCCTGAGGCTCGACATCTTCAGTTGAGCCCGTCGCGGATCATCGAAGAGACTTCGATGATCCCCTTGAAATTGTCCGACTTGCCCAGGCGGATCGCCTCGGCCTCGCGCATGATCCACAGACCGATGGAAATCAGCTCGGCGCGCAGCGATTCAGGGAGAGCGTTGTCGGAACCGGCGAGATCCTCGATCAGGATCGCCCACATGCTGCGGATCGTGTAGACCGCCTCGATGGCCTCGCGAGAACGCGTGCCCTTGGCCTCGGCCTTCTCGAGCAGCACAATGGAGTGCGAAAGCGCCTGATGCTCGCGGTTGCGGGCGTCCGCCGCGGTGTCCTCTGCCACTTCCGCGTACGAGAATTGATACATTCTAATTCCTTTTTTCAGTCGTCTTCGGGTTCAACTGCAACGTTTGTCGAGGCGAGCGCCGTTGGATACGCAGGCGGCACTTTCTGCGGCGTTCAGGGTTTACCGTCGGTCGAGCGGGCCGCGATGGTCACAGGTAGTTCAGCAGGCTTAACCGAGAGATCCGAGCGGTGACAGAATAGGACGTGTCGAGCAGAGTCGTCAGATTGGTGACGCGAATGGAGGCTTCGTAGGGATCGACCCCCTCCAGGGAATTCATCGCCGCCTTGATGACGTTGCTACGGCTGGTCAACTCGACACTGGTGTCGTCGATCCTCTTCTGTGAAGCACCGATTTCGCCGCGCATCGCTGTCAGCTGCGATAGCCCCTTGCCCAGAGTCTCCGATGCCTGACTTGTGAGAAGCTTGCGCGATTCGTCGCTCATCCCCTCGACGCCGAGATCCGACAGCATCACGTAAGCTTTGGCGATGTTGCGAAAGGCTTCGGAGCCGGCGGAATAGGAGGTGTTGATCTGCGCGCTCGTGTCGATGCTGTTGTAGACCGGTGCGCTGCCGACGGTCGAAAAGTTGCTCCATCCCCCGGTCGCGCCCGGCGCGGGATCCGTGAACAACTTGGCGAAACCATTGTCGTCAGTCAGGAAGGCCTTGAGCTGGCTAGCGGTAATGTTGGCAACGCCGTTGCCGGTCTGCGAGGTGCCGAAGGTCGCATTGAAGACGGCTGCCGTAGCGGCGGCCGCGGTGGAGCCATCGGCATATCCGCCGACCGCCGCAGGGTCACCATTGGCGTCCGTCTCGGTCGCCGACTTGAACCTGACCGCGGCCTGATCGCTGCTCGCGCCCGAAAACAGAAAGCGCGAGCCCGATGAGGTATTGAGGGCCGAGGCCATTTGTTGAAGTGCGGCTTTTGCCTGATCGACGGTCGCCGAAAGGCCCGGTTGCGTCGTGCCGTTCGCCAGAAGCGAAGACATCAAGTCGTCGCCGGCAGTCCCGATTGAAGTCAGCGCCGTCTGCATCATGTCGAAACGTTGCGCGACGAGGCCGTTGGAAACACCAAAGCTGTTGACGCGATCCAGTTCGGCACGCAACGAGTAGGACCGGCTCGTACTCGTTCCAAGGGTCAGCCCGACATCGGCGAGTCGTCCGGTTGTGACCTCTTTGGATATGGCCGTCAAATCGTTCTGGGCGCGCTGAACGGCGATCCGCGCGGCGGACGAGCGCGAGAGGGAGGAGACCATGAAGCTGGACAAGGCGATTGACCTCAAACGACCGCGATAAGGGAGTCGAGCATGCTGCCGATCGTCGAAATCAGCTTGCTCGAGGCCTGGTAGGAGCGTTCCAGATCAAGGAGGCGTGTCATCTCGTCGTCGATGTTGATACCGGTCTTGTTGGAAAGAGATTCGGTGGTACGCGCCAGCAAGGTGGTGCCGTAGTCGGTGTCGGTGGTCGCGGTCGATCGCTGCCCGGCCAGCCAGCCACCGACGGCCGACGCGTAGGTCGAAAGCGAGCCCTTGTCGCCCGCACCGAGAGCTCCGTCGAATGAACGATTGGCCCCAAGCCTGGCGCTCAGCTCGTTCAGTCGGTCAGCGAAGCCTACGCCGCCAGTAGTGTTGTCGACATATAGATCGTGATCGGGATCGGTGACCGGATGGGAAATCGCGCCATCGCGCAGCGATTGCGGGTTGCCGCCTTGTGTCTGGTCGACATTCGCGGCGATTCGCAGACGACCCGCCAGCCCTGCCTTGTTGATATTTTCGACGGCGACACCCGAAGCCGCGCTGTCGGTGAACAGGCCGGCGTAAGCCTTTTGATCCGCACCGCTGTCGGCCGTCTCCGAAAAGGCGGCGACGAGTCCGACGGCCATTTCGTCGAGTTGCGCCGACAAGGTGGTGGCGGTTTTGTCGCGAAGCGTAACGAGACCGTACAGGCTACCGGTCTTGACGGGCATCGGCGACGTCGGCCCTGTGACGTCGATGCCGTCGATCTTGATCTGACCGCCGAAATGACCGTTATCCTCGACGTATTCGATACTCCGGGCACTCTTGTCAAAGAGCACGACGCCCGAGTCCGTCGAAAGAACCATGTCCTTGTTGGCACGGATGGCGATGTTGAGCCCCACATAGCCCGACAATTCCGTGACGAGCGCGTTCCGGCTATCGACGGCGTCGCTGACGTCAGCGCCTTTCGCGGTCCCGGCGACCACCTGTTTGTTCAGGTTTTCGAATTTCTGCAGCAGCGCCGTCATCTTCGACGCGGAATCCTTGAGGTCGTCGTCGGCCTGCTGGCGGACCGCCAGAACACCGTCGCTCGCGCGGTTCAGGCTCGTGGCCATGTCGCGCGCCGCGTCGACCGCCGTAATAGCGAACTGCTGGTTTTCCGGCGAGATGGCAAATTGCGACAGGGCCGACCCGAGGGCGGTCAACCGCGCGGGCGGCGAAAACGGGGAATCGACGTCGCCGAAATAGTTTTGAAGCTGATCGAGCCCGTCCTTCAGCGCCTGCGAGCTACCGAGGGTTGCCGTCGTCGACAACACAGAACCGAAGAGCGCGATGTCGGCCGCCTGATCGGTTGCCAGCACCTGCACGCCGCCGAGCTGCGTGGTGATCGCATTGGTGTATTTTCGCGTCGCCGAGGGATCGTTGACGTTGGCGATGTTGCGCGAGACGATGGCTGACTGGGCCGAGGTCGACGAGAGCGACGCACGCGCGTTGGAAAATGCGGACATGAGAGACATGAGACGGTTCGCTCCGGTGCGGCGTTGCCGCATCCTGCCGAAAAATGACCCGATTTTCGGGCGGCACGATGCTGCGAATGAAGAGGCACGTCCTTTGCACGTCCAAAGGAGATGCCTGGCGCCTGGGCGCAATCAGCGCTTCAGATTGACCAGCACGTCGAGAATTTCCGAGCCGGTCTGGAACACTTTCGAGTTGGCGCTGTAGCTGCGCTGCGACTCGATCATGTCCGTCAGCTCGTTGGCGAGATCGACGTTCGACTGTTCGGTGGCGCTCGAAATGATGGAGCCGAAACCGTTCTTTCCCGGCGTGCCGATTTCCGGATCGCCTGACGAATTGCTGACACTGTAGACGTTGCCGGTGCTCGAAGTGAGCTGGTCGGGACTCTGGAACCGTGCGACATTCAGCTGGTAGAGTGGAATCTGCTGGCCGCTCCCCATGATGCCCATGATCTTGCCGTCTTCGGAGTAGCTGAAGTCGCTGATCGAACCCGCTGGGTTGCCGTCGGCGTTGCTCTTGGCACTAAAGTCGGACGCATACTGGGTAAGGGAAGCGAACTTGACCGCGACGGATGTGCCGTCGGCATAGTTCAGGGTGAAAGCGCCTGCCCCTGCCGCGGTCGTTCCGGCCGCCTGGCCTGCCGTTGGCGTGAAATCGATATTCGGCAACGTAGCGGGCGTCGTTGCCGCAGTCGCGTCGGGATTGCGATCGGCGACCGCCATGCTCCACGTATTATCGGCCGTCTTCGTCAGGGTCACGTCGACCGTATGCTGCGCGCCGAGCTTGTCGAAGACATTGAACGTCAGCCGCTTGGCGGCCGTCGTGCCGTTTGCCACCTCCTCGCTCGGAAGCTGGACGTTGAGGCTCGCCGTCGTCGAAGACTTCGGCGCGACCAATTGGCCCACCGGAAGCTCGATCGCCTCGGTCGCGCCGGTCGTCAGCGAAGTGCCGGTCAAGCGATAGCCCGCCGCGTTGACGAGATTGGTCTCGTTGGTGTCGGGATCGGTCTTCTGAACGAAAGAACCGGCCCGGGTATAATAGTCGCGCCCGCCATTGTCCTGAACGACAAAGAAACCGTCACCTTGGATCGCCAGATCGCTGGCCGAGGAGCTTGCCGAGATGCTCCCCTGCTGGCTGATCAGATGGCGAACCTGCGTGTTGACCGTGCCGGAGTTGTAGTCGTTGCCCGAATTGGCAAGGATCAGCGACGAAAACTCGGTCGAGCTGCGCTTGTAACCGTCGGTACTGGCGTTGGCCACGTTTTCCGAAACCACCGATAGACGGCTCGCCTGGGCGTTCATGCCCGAAACGCTCGTCCTGAAGACGCCGTTGACACTCATTTTCACGAACTCCTTGAGACCGGTGTTGGTCGAAAGAATTAGTGAACCAAGCTTGCCTCGACCTGTTGAAACCGGGATTTCCAAATTGTTTTATAGAATACAAATTAATTGTTATGCGTCGATAGATTATCGTATTCTGTTAATTCTAATTTAACGATTTCATTCTTGAAGTATTTCTTGAAGAAAGCTTTCCTCCCGGCATGAGGCGATCAATCGCGCGAACCTTGGTGCTCGACAATTGCAGGTTTCGACGGCACGCCCGAACCCGCAACCGTAAATTGCGCTCAAGCGCACAGCCGAAATTATCCCGAACGCATCGATCGCGCATCCCCGTCCCGACGAAACGACGCAGCTTCGGACTTTCTACGAAACGTCCATCGCAAACCACACGCCCACCACGACCGGCCCATCGCTTCACGAAACGAAACATCCGGCGCTCGATCCCCATCGAGCGCCGGATGCAATTTTCCCCCGAACTTTATTGGCAGTAATTACTCGACGCCGATCCCATAACCGAGGTAACGCTTCGAGGAGACCGGATCGTAGCCGAGGCGCATCTTGAGCTTCTTGCGCAATTTCGAGATGTGGCTCTCGATGACGTTCTCTTCGACGTTCTCGTCGAAAATTCCATAAATCGCGCAGAAGAGCTGCTGCTTGGAAACCCGCCGGCCCCGGTTGGCGACCAGATATTCAAGGATCCGACGCTCGCGACGCGGCAGCTGCAGCGACTTTCCTGCCACGTCTGCATCGCGGCCATCGTGATAAACGCAGATCTCGCCGACTTCGGTGCGGGCATCCTCAAGACCCTCGCGGCGGCGAATGGCGCCGACGCGGGCGAGGATCTCTTTGACATGGACCGGTTTTGAAACGACGTCGTCGACGCCGGCAGCAAAAAGATCAAGCGTTCCGTCGAGATTGCGTCCTTCCGAAAGGGCGATCATCGGTGCCTTGGACCGCGAGCGGATCAGCCGCGGGCAAAGCTTGCGGTCATCGAAATCGCCGAGCAGAAAAGCCTCGACCGCCGACAGATCGGCCTCGGATGCCGTCTCGACCCAGTCGCGAAACTCGTCGGCTTGGAAACCCGCTGCCGACACGCCCTCACGCGAAAAAAGCGACTGATATCCGTCTGTTACGAGTTCGCGATTATCAACGACAACGATCATTTCAAAACCCCTTTGGCCCGCCGTTTCCCTATGGCCAGAGAGTTAACCTGACCTGAGTCTGACGCCTATCCTGAAATTTAGTGGTTCGTTAACCACGCTGATGTCGAACAGCGCTAAGTATCGAATCCGACTCACGAATTTTTTTCGTTAACAAAACCTTAAAATCCAGCTTTTCGATATTCTCGCGGCAATGTTCGTTATTCGTTCCGAATGAAGCCTGTCCAGACCTTACCTTTCGTTGTCTGGACTTCTTCATCGCGATTGGATCAATGCCTCTCTTCGCTTGCCTGGAAATGCTCGGATGGGTCCAACGCGGATTGCCCTAACCGTAGATGGAATTTTATCGAAGGCCGCGGCGAGCGATGCGGGTCACACCGAGAAGGAGCGCGATGGACGCAAATAGACGCGATTTGCCTCGAACGACTTCGGTGGCCGGCCGATCAGCGAGATCGTGGCAATTTGATGAAAAGGGTAGAAATCTAACTGTTGTTTAAACATTATATGCGAAGATCCCTTGATCACGATTAATCTGGGACTTCCTCCAATGCGTTTCTCGATTGGCCGAAAGCTGGCTGTTCTTATTGTGTCTGCCGTCGTCATGTCCGTCATCGTGACGACCGTCCTTTTGGTCAAACTCGACGGCATCATTTACAATCAAAGTGAAACGCTGTTGAGGAACCAGATCGACACGGCCACTTCTATCGTCAATCAAATCAAGAGCTCGGCGGCCGACGACCCGGTTTCGCAAAGCATGGCAAAGCAGCGGGCGCTGGAGATGCTCAGCGCGATCCGTTACGCCGGCAACGAATACGTCTTCGTTCTCAATACAGAGGGCAAGATGCTGGTCAATGCAAACAGCGCTATCATCGGCAGCAACATGTTGGAACAAAAAGACGCCAACGGGTTTGCCATGATCCAGCACATCGTGGACCAGGCCGTGAAGGGCGGCGGCGTTACCTCCTATTTGTGGGAACGCAAACCTGGGCAGGGCCCCGAGCCGAAACTCAGCTATTCCGAGATGGTGCCGGGCTGGAACTGGGTGTTGGGAACGGGCCTCTACACGAACGACGTTCAGGCGCTGTTCTGGAGTGCCACCCTCGCTTCGCTCTATTGGACCCTTCCTCTCGTCGGCCTGCTGATCCTTATCGCCTTGCCGTTGGCCCGCAGCATATCGCGGCCCGTCAACGCGATGGTCGTCGCCATGCAGGCGCTGGCCCGGGGCGACACGACCGTCGAAATTCTCGCTCTCGGACGCAATGACGAGATCGGCGAGATGGCGACGACATTGGAAGCCTTCCGAAAGGCGACCATAGAACACGACCAGCTGACCGTTGTCAGCGACGCGGCGAAAGCCGAAGCGCTCCGCAACGCGGACGAAAAGAAGCGTGAGGATGCGATCTATCATCAAGAGCACAAGCATTTCACGGACGAGGTGACGCGAGGCTTCGACGCGCTTTCCGGCGGCGACCTGACGGTGCGGCTCGAAAAGCCTTTTGCCGACGAGTACGAAGGTATCCGCACGCGCTTCAATCAAACCGTCGAGACCCTCGAGGAAACGATGCTCGGCGTCGTGTCCCTTGTCGGCTCGATCCAGACCGGTCTGGCGGAGATCACGACCGCGGCGAACGATCTGTCGCAGCGCACCGAGGAACAGGCGGCGAACCTAGAAGAGACGGTCGCCGCGCTCGGCGAAGTCACCAATGCGGTACAGGAAACATCCGTCGGCGCAGGCAACGCTCAGGGCGTTGCCAACAGCACCCATCGGCAGGCCGAAAAGGGTGGCGAGGTGGTCGGTCGCGCTGTCATTGCGATGCAGAAGATCGAGCAGTCCTCGCAAAAGATCAGCCGGATCATCGGCGTCATCGACGAAATCGCCTTCCAGACCAATCTTCTCGCGCTCAACGCCGGCGTCGAGGCGGCACGAGCCGGCGATGCGGGACGCGGCTTCGCCGTCGTCGCCCAGGAGGTTCGTGGCCTCGCCCAGCGTTCGGCCGATGCCGCCAAGGAGATCAAGGAGCTGATCTCTCTGTCGGGCACCCAGGTCGAAGAGGGCGTGACGCTGGTCTCCGCGTCAGGCCAGTCGCTCAGTGAAATCGTCGAACGTGTCGCGGAAATGTCTGTCCTTGTCGCCACGATCGCCAAGAGTGCCAGCGAACAGGCCACCAGCCTGTTCGAAGTCTCGACGGCAGCGGACCAGATGGACAAAGTCACGCAGCAAAATGCCGCCATGGTCGAGCAGACGACGGCTGCAGCTCAGACCCTCATGGGGGATACCGCCACCCTCTTCGAGAAGATGAGCATCTTCCGGATGACCGGCTCTCTCGTGCAGGATGTGCGAGCAGTGCCTAAGGCGCCCCGCGCCGGCCGACCTTCGCTTGTCGCAAAACGATCCGTATCGCAGGTCGAGACGCGCAACACGACAACGCAGCTTCGAACGGTCGGGCGCAGCGGCGCAGCGCCGGTCGCGAATGCCGCAGCCGATAGGGAGAGCTGGGAAGAATTCTGACCGCATCCGTTCCAAACGTTCAATCGAAAAACGCCGTCGATGCCGCGTCTCCTGAAAAGGAGGCGCGGTCTCTTCGTAAACGGGCGACGATGAGTGCAACCGGCCCGGCGCGTAACACTTCTGTCATCGACCCGACATTTGCTTGTTTGCGAACGCGTTCGTCTGGCGCAATAAACATTTTTAAACGAAGTCTTCGTAAAAAATGATCGAAGCGAAGGTTTGATCGCTGCGCCTGTAGCGTGTCGTGCGCATCGCCCTTCCCCGGTGAATTGCTTCGCTACGACACCCCGTAGCCGTCGTCGAAGGCGGCGACCCGGCACCGCCAAAAATGGGACGATTTGACGATGAGCACAATGGCCGACATTCGCGATACCTTCTTCGAAGAGTGCGCGGAGCAGTTGATGGAGCTCGAGACGGGTCTCTTGGCCATGGAGCAGGGAGAAACCGACAGCGAGACGGTCAACGCCGTGTTCCGTGCCGTCCACTCGATCAAAGGCGGTGCAGGCGCTTTCGAACTCACCGATCTCGTCGCGTTCGCCCATGTGTTCGAAACCGTTCTCGACAAGGTTCGAAGCGACACGCTGGAGCCCGACGCGGGGGTCATGCGTATTCTTCTTCGCTCGGCAGATACGCTCAACGATCTGGTGACCTGCGCACGAGATGGGGGCGAGATTAATGCCGAACACACCGCGACCCTGATTGAAGAGCTGCGCGAGCTCGCGGGACATTCCCATCAAGCGGCAGACGCGAACGAGCCGGCCTTTGAATTCGTCCCGGTCGCAATCGATCTCGACGATATCTTCGCGCCGTCCGAAGACACGATCAACTACGTCATCACCTTTACGCCGCATGATTCGCTTTATGCCAACGCCAATGAAAGCGCCCGCCTGATCCGCGAGCTTGGCGCCCTCGGCACCGCAACAGTCACGACCAATTTCGACGATCTTCCGCCACTCGACGACCTCGATCCCGAAACGTCCTATCTCTCGTTCACCATCGAACTTTCGACGAGCGCCAGCGAATCGTCCGTCCGGGAAGTTTTCGAGTTCGTCGAAGGCGACTGCGAATTGACGCTCGTCTGCGAAAACGGAGTATCCGATGCGGATCTCAGCCTTCCCAGCGATGCGGTCGACGAGGAATTCGCCCTGCTGATGGCCAGCTTGACGAGCGGGCAGGCGGAGACGCCTCCATCAGACAAACCATACGCGCCCAGCGAGTCGGAAGCCGCAGCCTCTCTGCTCGACGCATTGAACCCTAAACTCGCGCTGATGCCTGCCCCGGCGGAAATTTCCGCGCCGGCCAACGCCACCGCGGAGCAGGCGGAACCGGCCGCGTCTGCTGCAACGGAATCGCTTGCCGTACCGCAGGCAGAACAGGCGGCAGCAAAACCGGCAAAACCAGCAGCCGCGGCCAATGATGCAGCGGCGAATGTGGCCAAGCCGACCATCCGTGTCGATCTTGCCCGCGTCGACCATCTCATCGACCTCGTCGGCGAGTTGGTCATCCAGCAGGTGATGCTCGCCCAGCGCGTCGGGCAAGCCGGCCTTGCGGCCGCTTCGGAAGTCGCGGTCGGACTCGACGAGCTCGAGCAGCTGACCCGCAGCATGCAGGAATGCGTGATGTCGATCCGCGCGCAGCAGGTCAAGTCGGTCTTCCAGAAACTCCCTCGCCTGGTTCGCGAAGTCGCCGATGCGACCGGCAAGGAAGTTCGCCTCGTGACCGAGGGCGAAACGACCGAAGTCGACAAAACCGTCATCGAACGGCTTTCGGATCCCTTGACCCACATGATCCGCAATGCAATCGACCATGGGCTCGAGACGCCGGATGAGCGGCTGGCCGCCGGCAAGCCGGAGACCGGGACCGTACGAGTCGCCGCCATGCACCGATCCGGCCGCATCGTGATCGAAATCGGCGACGACGGTGCCGGCATCAACCGCAAGGTGGTTTTCGACATCGCCGTTTCAAAGGGCCTCATCGCGGCCGATGCGACCTTGACCGATGACGAGATCGACAATCTGATCTTCCTTCCCGGCTTCTCGACCCGCGCGGAGGTCTCCGAACTGTCGGGGCGCGGCGTCGGCATGGATGTCGTGAAGCGGTCGATCCAGGCGCTCGGCGGGCGCATCTCCATCTCGTCGATCCCAGGCAAGGGTTCACTCTTCACGCTCAGCCTTCCGCTTACCCTGGCGGTGCTCGATGGCATGATCGTCACAAGCGGCAGCGAGACGCTGGTGGTGCCGCTGACGGCGATCATCGAGACGCTGCGGCCGGAAAGCGACGAAATCAAAGCCTTCGGCGGCAACAGCAGCGTCATCAAAGTGCGCGACAGCTTCATCCCGATCGTCGACGTGGCCAATCACCTGGGCTACCGGAACACGACTGCCGATCCGACGACCAGCGTGATCATTCTCGCCGAAACGGAGAACGGCCAGATCTTCGGCCTGCTCTTCGATGCGATCCAGGGACAGCGGCAGGTGGTCATCAAGAGCCTCGAAGCCAATTACGGCCGGGTGCCCGGCATTGCTGCCGCAACGATCCTCGGTGACGGCCGCGTGGCGCTGATCATCGACGTCGACACCATGGCCGATAACGCCAGAAACCGCGGCGCCGCCCTGCCCGTCGCCGCATGAGCGCGCATGTCCTCGCCCACCCGCCCCACATGTTGCGACGATGCCTCCCAGCGCCGATATGACGCGGCAAAAATCAAGCACCGGCGTAAGTCTAAGTGATCCTCGACGATGCCAACTCACAGAATTCAACAGAAAATCGTCGGTACTGGCGCTGTCTTCGCCGACTTACGTCTTTCGTAATAACTTCTGCATCAATATCGGATGAAACGTCAGGTTTAGGGCACAAGTGGAAAATTCGATGACATTGCCAAACGACAGTTCCAGCGCCACAGCAAACGTCGCGGTTTCCCTCGCACCGATACTCGACGTGCGCGCGGCAGAACCGCTCAAGCTTGCCTTGCTCGCCACTGACGGTGCCGAAGTCGTCCTCGACGGCTCGAATGTCGACACGATCGGCGGCCTTTGCCTTCAGGTGCTGCTGTCGGCCGCCCGGAGTTTCGCCGACGAAGGGCGCCGCCTCTCGATCGACAACCCATCGAGCAAACTGATCGCCGGGCTCGTGCTGTTCGGCCTCTCCGTCAATGATCTTCAGGTTGCCGACGCGACCGCTGGAAAAGGAATGGCAGCATGAAAACGATCCTGACCGTCGACGACTCGCGAACCATGCGCGAGATGCTCCGCCAGGCGCTTTCGGACTCCGGCTTCAACGTCGTGCAGGCCGAAGACGGCGTGCATGGCCTGGAGGTCTTGAAGAGCTGCGCGCCCGACGTGATCGTAACGGACGTCAACATGCCGCGAATGGACGGTCTGCAATTGATCGAGGAAATCCGCCGCGACGATGCCAAGCGCGCCATCCCGATCCTGGTGCTGACGACGGAAAGCGACGCCGCCAAGAAGGCCCGCGCAAAGCAGGCCGGCGCGACGGGCTGGATCGTAAAGCCATTCGATCCCACCAAGCTCGTCGACGCGATCAATCGCGTCTCGGCCTGACCCTCCCGCTGCAGACGAAATCCAGGCCACCACCGCGAAACAGGCCTCGCCCGCGCGACGACAAAGAAGCTGCAAGCGCACGTCACCCGCAACCCGCCTCTCGACCAACCCGATTACTCCTGCACGTCAAGCGAGAATGACCGTGACCGAAAAAACCAAGTATGAAAGCGTGGATGTCAGCGAACTCGTCATATTTCGAATGGCGAAACAGGAGTTCTGCATCGACATCCGCTCGGTGCGCGAGATCCGCGGCTTTTCGGCTGCCACGCCCTTGCCCCACGCACCGGGCTTCGTGACCGGGGTCATCAACCTTCGCGGAACGGTGCTGCCGATCCTCGATCTTTCACTGCGTTTCGGTTTCGGGCGGACAGAGCCGACCGCTCGCTCGGTCGTCATCGTCTGCAATTGCGACAAGCAGCTCGTCGGTCTTCTGGTCGATGCCGTGTCGGATATCATGACCGTCGGCGACGAGCACATGCAGCCTGCCCCCGACTTCGCCTCCGAGGTCGTGACGAAGTTCGTCAAGGGCGTCATCGCGATCGAGAACCGCCTGATCTCCGTGATCGGCGTAAGCGGCCTGCTGCCGTCGGGCGAAACGGCCAGCCTGGCTGCCTGATCGACGTTTGCCATGGTCGTCGATCGTGGAGCGGCCCGTCGTTTGAACGCTGACGAGATGAAAATGACGACCCAATCCGTTGCAAGATCCAGAGCTGGGACACCAGCGCCGCAGGGCGAATTCTGCCTGACTGAGAAGGATTTCGCGCAGGTCGCCGCAATCATCTACGAGGATTCGGGGATCAACCTCCCCTCCTCCAAATCGGCTCTGGTGTATTCGCGGCTGGCCAAAAGGCTGAGAACGCTGGGCATAGCGAGCTTCAAGGATTATTGCGCCCACGTCTCGGGCGCCCAGGGCGCAAGCGAGCGCGTGATGATGCTCGCCGCGTTGACGACGAACGTCACGCAATTCTTCCGCGAGATGCATCACTTCGAATATCTGAAGAACGACGTCCTGCCGCCGCTTCTCGAAGCGGCCAAGCGCGGCACACGTGTCCGCATCTGGTCGGCCGGCTGCTCCAACGGCTCGGAACCCTACTCGATCGCGGCGACGCTCCTGTCGCTGCTGCCCTCCGCATGCGACCACGACATCCGCATCCTGGCATCCGACATCGATCCCAATATCATCGAGTTCGCCCGCATCGGCCGGTACGGCGATCAAGCGATCGAGGGCGTGCCGACGGAATTGCGCCGACGCTGGTTCCACCGGGACGGCAGCGACCATGTCGTGCATGACGACATGCGCAAGTTGATCGCCTTTCGCGAACTCAATCTCAACGGTTCCTGGCCGATCAAGGGCACGTTTCAGGCGATCTTCTGCCGTAACGTGACGATCTATTTCGATCCACCGACCCGTGAGCGCCTGTGGAACCGCTTCTGCGACCAGCTGTCTCCGGGCGGATGGCTTTATCTCGGCCACTCCGAACGGCTGAGCGGTCAATCGGCCGAACGAATGGAACTTTGCGGAACCACCGCCTATCGCCTGAAAGGCCGGGAGGACCGTACATGAAGACGGTCAGCGTTCTCGTTGTCGACGATTCGCCGACCATGCGAGCCATTCTCAGCCGAAAGCTCTCCGAAGACCCCCGGATCGTCGTCGTGGGCGCAGCCGCCAATCCGCTCGAGGCCCGCCAGCAGATCAAGACGCTTGTGCCCGACGTCATCACCCTCGACGTCGAAATGCCGGGCATGAACGGCATGGATTTCCTTGAAAAGATCATGCGGCTGCGGCCGACCCCCGTCGTCATGGTTTCGACCTTGACGGGACCTGGCACGAACTTGACGATCGAGGCGCTGGAGATCGGTGCCTTCGACTGCATCTCGAAGCCGAATGCGGAGAACCCCCGATCGCTCGATCGCCTCGCCGACATCGTTTGCGAAGCAGCGGGTGCCAGTTCCCGCGTGGTGGCCCGATCCGACTCGGGACGGTCGGCCGGAACGACGCCGGACGTCAAAGCCACGAACGAGGCGAACTGGCCTGATCTCATCGCGATCGGCGCGTCGACCGGTGGCGTCGAAGCTCTTATCCAGGTCGTGTCGAGCTTTCCCGCGCGATGCCCTCCGACCCTCATCGTCCAGCACCTGCCGGCAGCGTTCTCCGCTTCATTCGCGGCCCGCCTCGACCGGTCGTCGAAGGCGACCGTTCGGGAAGCAACGAACGGTACGGTCGCCGAACCCGGTCATATCTATCTGGCGAGCGGTGGACGGCATCTGACCGTTCGCGGCACGAAGGGTCGGCTGTCGTGCCGCGTTCTCGACTCCGATCCGGTCAACGGCCACCGCCCATCGGTCGATGTCCTGTTCCATTCCATCGCCGCGGCCGATTGCGGTCGCACCGCCGCCGCTGTCCTCACGGGCCTCGGTTGGGACGGGGCCGAGGGCCTCCTGGCGCTGCGCAACAAGGGCGCCAGGACGCTCGCCCAGGACGAGGCGACCTCCCTGGTCTACGGCATGCCGCGAGTAGCCTTCGAACGCGGAGGTGCCGCAAAGCAAGTGCCTCTGCAACGCATAACGCAAGAGCTTTTCGGTTAAAAGACCCACCCCCAACCGTCAGGCTTTATTCACTTCTTTTCACTAACGGTAGAATTCGACAGCTTCCGAACCATCAAGGATCGCATCATGAGCTTTATCAACCAGCTTCGCGTGATGATCGCCGACGATCATCGCACGAGCCGAATGCTGATCGTCGAAGGTCTCGCCGAGTTGGGAATTCGCCAAGTCAGCTATGCTTGCGACGGCGAAGAAGCCTTGAAGGCAATGATGTCAACGCCGTGCCACATCGTCATTTCCGACGTCAATATGCCGAAGCTCGATGGTATGCAGTTGTTGCGTGCTCTTCGATCCTACGGTCCGACCAAGAAAGTTCCTTTCATTTTCCTTACCGGAAACAACGACCGGGACTTGATACAGAGAGCTGCGGCCGCGGGGGCAAACAATATCCTCGCCAAGCCGATCAGCGTCCCTGTGCTGAAAAAAACGCTCGAGGCCGTTCTCGGACGGTTGCAGTAAGACATTCGATGCTCCGCACTGCAGCGCTTCTCACTCCTCAGGAAAACAGATCGATGCGGCGCGATCCCACCATTCGGCGAATCAATGTTGTTCAAGGCGAAGCGCGGGCCGCACTCGGTGACAAGGTCGTATTGACGACTCTCCTCGGCTCATGTGTCGCCGCCTGCATTCGCGATCCTGAATCCGGCATCGGCGGGATGAATCATTTCCTTTTACCGGGCGACCTCAACGTCGCGACGAGCGTCAAGCAGGAAAGCTACGGCGTCTATCTGATGGAGCTGCTCATCAACGAGCTTCTCAAAATGGGCGCAAGGCGGCATGCGCTTGAAGCCAAGGTGTTCGGGGGCGCCCGAACGGTCGAAGGATTGAGCGATATCGGGACACGCAACGTCGAATCCGCCATGAACTTCCTCCATATGGAAAACATCACGTTTCTCGGCGGGAGCACGGGCGGTTCCCAGGGACGACGCATCGAATTCTGTCCAGGGACCGGGCGTGCGCGCCAGTCGCTCATGCTGGCATCACGTGTCGCCGTCCCGGAAACGGTTTCCACCAAGGCATTCGCGTCCTTGCGCGACACCGGCGAGCTCGAGCTGCTATGAAATCCCTGAGCACCCTGACGCAGACCCCGTCACCCGAGCATTGCTCGCCCCAGGTTCTGATGCATCGGGTGGGCGAGGAAATCGCCCGTCTGATGCGACTTGCCGATGAACTCGAAAATTTATGCTTGGCCGCCAACGGCGAAGCGCCGGACCCGGATACGTCGGCGGGCCTCCAGCAATACGATCTCCTGCATCAATCGCTCGGTGAACTTTCTGGATTCATGCACAGATTGGCCGAACCGCTGGCCGGTGCAGACCAACGCGACTTCGCCGCGGCTTTCGACGCTCTCCGCCTGTCGGACATGCGCGACCGCCTGGAAGGAAAGCGTTGCGAAGTGGCTGCTTCCGGCGATTTCGAGGCGTTTTAGCGAAAACGCGAAAATGCGCCGGTAGGGCGATCGACGCGATCCATCGATGATCGACACCGTCCGTCTCGAACGGGACAGTGTCTAACGGCGCAAGTCTGCCTTTCAGCTCAGCTTCGCGCCCGGCAAGTCGGCGACCTTCAGATGACACCGCACGACATGATTTGGTGCGATTTCGGCGAGCGGCGGCTCGGTCTCGTCGCAGATCGGGCCGATGCGATGCGGGCAGCGGCTGTGGAAGACGCAGCCGCCGGGCGCCGCCATGGCGCTCGGCAGTTCGCCCTTCAGCTCGACATGGCCCTTGGCTTTGCCACCAAACGACGGGGCGGCGGCCAGCAGCGTGTCCGTGTAAGGATTGCGCGACCCCGACAGGATCTCGGCGGCCGGACCAAACTCCATCACCCGGCCCATGTAGAGAACGAGAATACGGTCGGAAACGTAGCGCACGACGCTGAGATCGTGGGAGATGAAGACATAGGCCGTGCCGTGCTCGGCCTGGAGATCGACGAGCAGGTTGAGGATCGCCGCCTGCACCGAGACGTCGAGGGCCGAGGTCGGCTCGTCGCAGACGACGATGTCCGGCTTTCCGGCAAAGGCCCGGGCGATGGCGACGCGTTGCTTGAGGCCACCGGACAGGCGCCGTGGCTTGGCTGCGATATCCGAGAGCGGCAGGCGCACGGCTTCGGCCAGTTCCCGCACCCGCTCGCGTGCCCGACCACGATTGACGCCGGAGAGCATGCGCGCGGCGCGGCCGATGATGCGGCCCACGGTGTGCGAGCGGTTGAGCGCCGAATCCGGGTTCTGGAAGACGATCTGGATCGCCTTGACCTGCTCGCTCGTGCGTTTGCCAAGGATTTCCGGCAGCGCCGTGCCGTTGAGGGTCAGCGCGCTACCGGCATCGGGCTCGGAAAGGCCGAGAAGCACGCGGGCGAGCGTCGACTTGCCGCTCCCGGATTCGCCGACGATGCCGATGGTCTCGCCGGGCCAGAGGTCGAAAGAGACATCGCAGAGCGCTCTGACGGTGCGCGGCCCGGCGTCGAACGACTTGTCGACGTTGGTCGCCTGCAACAACGGCTCGCCGCTGTAGTCGAAAGCCTTGGCCGGCGCGCCGGACGCAATGGCGACTGCGGCTTCGGCAACCTCCTCGGCGAAATGGCAACGCGCGAGATGGCCGTCGCTCCCGATTGTTCGAAGCTTCGGCATCTCGGCGTGACAGATGTCCTGTGCCAACGGACAGCGCGGCGTGAAGGGACAACCGTTGATCTCTGCGCCCGGCCCCGGCAGGCCGCCGCGGATCGTCGCGAGCCTGCCCTCGGCCTTCCGCTGGCCGCCCGACGGCAGGCAGCGCAGCAGCGCCTTCGTATAGGGATGGCGGGGCGCGCCGAACACCTGCCTGGTCTTCCCCTCCTCCACCAGCATTCCGGCATAGAGCACGCCGACGCGCTCGCAGACCTCCGACACGACCGCGAGATCGTGGCTGATGAACAGGATTGCCGCGCCGGTCTCGCGCCTCAGATCCGAGACGAGGTCAAGCACCTCCGCCTCGACCGTGACATCGAGGCCGGTCGTCGGCTCGTCGAGGATCAGGAGGGACGGATTGGCGGCAAGCGCCATCGCGATGATGACACGCTGCTGCATGCCACCGGAGAGCTGATGCGGATAGCGGTCCATGACGCTCGCCGGATCGACGATGCGGACCCGGTCGAGCATCTCGGTCGCGCTGCGCTTCGCCTCGGCCGCCGAAGCCCCGCCGATGCGGAATACTTCTTCCAGTTGCCGCCCGACGCGGATCGCCGGATTGAGGGACTTGCCTGGGTCCTGATAGACCATCGACACGGCGCTGGCGCGAAGACGCCGGAGTTCGGCTTGGCTGGCGGCCATGACATCGGTGCCAGCGAGCGTGATGCGACCGGATGTGACCCGGCCATTGCCGGCGAGGTAGCGCATGGCGGCGAAGGCCGCAGTGGACTTGCCGCAGCCGGACTCGCCGACGAGACCATAGGCCTCGCCAGGCCCGATTATCAGCGACAGGTCGCGGATGACCGCCCGGTTGCGGCCGCGGACCCTGTAGGCGACATCGACACCGTCGAAGGCGAGTGCATCGCCGAAAGCGGTCTTTTTGGCTTGCTCGGTGCTCTCGGGACGGGCCGCGACGTCAGTCATGGAAAGCGGCTCCCAGACCGTCCGAAAACAGGTTGAAGCCGATGACCAGCGAGGCGATGGCCCCTGCGTCGAAAAGGACGGTCCACCAGAAGCCGCCGCCGATCAGCCCGTAATTGGCCGCGACGCTGAGGCCCCAATCCGGCGAAGGCGGCGCGATGCCGAAACCGAGGAAGCTCAAGGTGGCGACCGCAAAAATCGCATAGCCGAGCCGCACCGTCGCCTCGACCAGGATCGAAGGGACGATGTTGGGCAGGATCTCGACGAACATGATGTGGAACACGCTTTCGAGCCGCAGGCGCGCCGTCAGCACATAGTCGAGCCCGCGCTCGGAGATGACGGCGGCGCGCACGGTACGGGCGATCAGCGGCGTGAAGCTGAGGCCGATGACCATGATGACCGTCGGCTTGGAGGGCCCGAGCGCGACAAGCGCGAGCAGCGCCACGATGACCAGCGGCAAGGCGAGAAACGCCTCGATGATGCGGCTCAGCGCCTCGTCGATCCAGCCCTTGTTGTAACCGGCGATCAGCCCCAGCGCCGTGCCGCAGACCGTGCCGAGCAGTGTCGCGAGCGGTGCGACGGTGAGGATGTCGCGCGAGCCGACGAGGACGCGCGAGAAGACATCGCGGCCAAGCTGGTCGGTGCCGAACCAGTGGCTTGCATCGGGCGGCAGCAGCGAATCCAGGACGTCGCCTTTCAGAGGGTCGTAGGGCACGAAGGATTGGCCGAAGAGCGCGCAGACGATCCAGAAGGCGATGATCAAAAGGCCGATTAGGAAGGTCGGCGAGCGCAGGAGCAGCGCGATCCGCTCGCTCGACTGGCTCGACTGCACCGGAACGACTGCGGGTTCGGCCTCGGGCTCGTCACCCGTGGACCGGAGGACCGCGGCGTCCTTGCCACGGCCCTCCCCGTCGCGCCGGGCGGCGACGCTCGTGCCGTCGGTGATCTCGCTCATCGGTCGGATCCGTGGGCAAGCCGCGGATTGAGCAGCGTCGTCAGGATGTCGGCGATCAGCGTCGAGACGATATAGACCATGCCGACGACGAGGACGCCGGCTTCCAGCATCGGGAAATCCTTGGAATTGGCGGCGTTGTAGATCAACGAGCCGATGCCGCGATAGTGGAACAGCGTCTCGACCACGACCAGCCCGCCGATCAGATAACCGGCCTGGGTCGCGACGACGGCAATGGTCGGCAAGAGCGCGTTGCGCAGCACGTGGCGCCAGATCACCGTCCGCCAGGGCAGGCCCTTGAGGACGGCAGTGCGCGTATAGTCGGACTCCAGCGCCTCGACCGTTCCGGCGCGCGCCATTCGCGCAATGTAGCCGAACAGAACAAGGAACAGCGGCAGCGCCGGCAGAATCAGGTGCCTCAATTGCGTCAGCGCGCCAGCACCCTCCGGCCAGCTGGCCGACACCGGCAACCAGCGCAGCCAGACGCCGAAGATCAGGATGAAGACGATGCCGGAGACAAATTCCGGCATCACCGAGAAAGAGAGCCCGACGACGCTGATCGTGCGGTCGGCAACGCGATTCTTGTAGAGCGCCGCGATGATGCCGCCGAGGATGCCGAGCGGCACGACGAGCACGAAGGCGACAGCCGCAAGCTTCAGGGAATTGGCGAGCGCACTCAGGACGTAAGGTGCGACGGGCGAGCGATAGGCGAAGGAGAGGCCCATGTCGCCTTGAAGCAGGCCGCCGATCCAACTGCCGAACTGAACAAGCAGCGGGCGGTCGACGCCGAGCTGGTGGTTGAGCGCGGCCACCGCCCGCTCGTCGGCGAGCGGGCCGAGCACCGAACGGCCGATGTCGCCGGGCAACACCTGGCCACCGAGGAAGACGATGACACTGAGAATCGCCAGCGTGACCAGCGAGAACGCAAACCGGGTCGCGAGAAAGCGCGCTATGGCCACCACTCCTTCGCAACGGCTGGGGATGCGACTGATTGCCCGCCGCACCGAGACGCCTGGTTCATTGCCCGCACGGTGCTTCGATCAGCCGATCTTGGCATTGGCCAGGAACAGGTGGCCAATCGCCGTCGGCTCGACGCCAGTGACGTTTTTCGCGGTGGCGCTGAGGTAGTCGTAGAAATAGCCGAAGATCACCGGTGTCTCGTCGAGCAGCAACGCCTCGATCTTGCCGGCCTGTTCCTTCTGGCTCTCAACGTCGGCGGTGGCGATGTAGCCGGCGACCAGCCTGTCGTAGTCCGGGTTCTTGAAGTGGGCGGCGTTCCAGGTGCCCTCGCTGGTCAGCGGCGCCGAAAGATAGACGTCCGGCACGCCGCGGTGGCCGTAGTCGGTGATGCCCATGGTCGAATCGAGCCAGTTAGATTTGCCGAAGACCGCGTCGCCGTAATAGGCGCTCTGGTCGAGAACGTTGAGATCGATGGTAAAGCCGATCTCGCGGGCCGCGGCCTGGACAAGCTGGGCGTATTGCGGAATTTCCAGGAAGTTCTCGGTCGTCAGCGTGACCTTGCCGTTGGCCATGCCGGCTGCTTCGAGCAGCGCCTTTGCCTCGTTCAGGTTTTGGGCACGCTGGCCGACGCTGGTGTTGGTCGTCGGGAAAACGGGCGCGAAGGGGCTGTCGTTGCCGAGCGAAGCGCGGCCGCGCATCAGGCCCTTCACCAGCCGCTCGCGGTCGAGCGAGAGAGCGATCGCCCGGCGCACGCGCTTGTCCTTGAACGGCTCCATGTCGCAGCGCATGTGCAATTCCTGATGCGCCGAGGATTTGAGGCTGATGATGTTGACGTCCGGGTTGTTGAGAAGCGCCGCGCCCTCCAGCACGGGCACCTGCTGGATAACGTCGACCTCGCCGCCCTGCAGGGCCAGCAGCATCGGCTGGGTGTCGGCGTAAAAGGTGAAGGCCAGCTTGTCGGGCAGCGCCTTGTCGCCCCAGTAGTCGTCGTTGCGCACGAAGGTGGCGCCGACGCCCTGGGTGTACTTTTCAATCTTGAACGGGCCGGTGCCGTTGAACGTCTTCTCGAAATCGCCGGCATAGTCGGCCGGCAGGACGATCGCGTTGTAATTGTCGGAAGAAACGAGATAGGGAAACGACCCGTTGGCGGCTTCGAGATTGAAGGTAACCGTGTTGTCGTCAACCTTCTTGGTGCCGCCCGGCATCAGAACACCGGCGAAGACCGACAGCGCGTTGGAAGAGTTCTTCGGGTCGCACAGCCGGTCGATCGAGGCCACGACGTCGTCGGCCTTCATCTCGCGGCCGTCGTGGAACTTGACGCCCTTGCGAAGGGTGAACGTCCACATCGTCGAATCGTCGTTGGGCTTCCAGCTCTCGGCCAGCATCGGCTGCAGGATCAGGTCGGAGCCGCTGCGGCAGAGGAACTCGCCGACCTGCTGCAGGAGAAGCAGTCCGCCGGAGCTCGCAGTGGTGACCGGGTCGATCGCCGCGCTCGGGATCTTCTGGGCGATGCGAATGGTGCCGCCGGGCGCCGCGCGGGCCGCGCCGATCGTCGAGAGCGTGCCAAGCGCGCCGAGCCCGGTGCTGCCCGCGAGTCGCAGAAGGATCGGCAATGACAGGCCGAGCACGCTGCCATGACGGAGAAATTCGCGGCGGCTGACGCGGCCGTCGACATAACCGTCGACGAGATGGCTTTCGTGCCGCGCGCCGCGAAAGCGCAGTCTGTCGGCCAGCTTCCAGTCGATCGTCATGGCAGTCTCCTCGCAGGGCGCCGTTCCGCCGCCCTCGTCTCGTCAGGGTCGTGTCGGCAGCGACATCGAAAGCGCCACCGCGATTTGCTTTGCCAATCGGGGACCGAACGGCCGCAGGAGTCAAGCGCGGGCTGTGGAAACGACCCGCGGCATCGGGACCGTCTTCGACCGCCGATTCCGTTGCCCCTCACCCCGCCCCCACCTTGTCGATCGCTCTTTCCGGCGTGTCGGCGGCGACGGAACGCGGAGCGCGCGCGCCGTCGCGGCTGCCGAAGCGGCCGGCGAAATGCCCGATGATCCAGCTTCGAAATGCCGCGATAACCGGATCGTCGAGATCCTCGGCCGCAAGCGTCAGATAGTAGCCGTAGCCTTCATCAAGCATAACGTCGAAGGGCGCATAGAGCGTGACGAAGGCGAGCTGTAAAATTGGGATTGTCTTAAGTGTCTGGCTTTTCAGCATACGGCCACCTCCTCTCCCCCCACAAAGCATAAAAGCCTAGCTGAATTTTGCCGTGGATTGGTAACAGCGAGGTTTCCGGTCCCAAACTGCCGGGCACTAAGCCGCTGTCAGCGTTAGAGAACCAATGGCAGCTTTAGGGATATTGCAGCTCAATTGTGAACGTCAGCGTTGGGTCGAAGGCGGTCAATCAAAGTCACCGAATCCGCTACGTGATGCCGGGAGAAGCACCGCACCGAAATTCCCACAGACTGCCCCGCCTCACCCCATAAACCCCGCCCCATGCGCGTTCACATAGATCGCGTAGATCGAGGTCTGGCCGGTGATGTAGAGGCGATTGCGCTTGGGGCCGCCGAAGGTGAGGTTGGAAACGAGTTCGGGCACCGCGATCTCGCCGATGTGGTGGCCGTCGGACGTGTAGATGCAAACGCCGCGGGCGGTCGAGGTCCAGATGTTGCCCTCGCTGTCGACGCGAAAACCGTCGAAGAGGCCGGCCGGCGAGGTGGCGAAGGTCGAGCCTTGTCCCGGACGGCCCTCGGCGCCGATCGGATAGGCCTCGATCGTCACCGGATGGGCGACATCGTGCGTGGCGCCGGTGTCGGCGACATAGAGGATCGTCTCGTCTGGCGAGAAGGCGAGCCCGTTCGGGCGCAGGCGGTCGGCGATGACGGCCTCGATCGCACAGGTCCGGGGGTCGAATCGGTAGACGTGGCTGCCTTCCAGTTCCGGCGTCGAGCGTTCACCCTCGTAATGGCTGTCGATGCCGTAGGTCGGGTCGGTGAACCAGATCGAGCCGTCGGAATGGACGACGACGTCGTTGGGTGAGTTGAAGCGCTTGCCGTCGATGCTGTCGACGAGGCCGCGCCAGACGCCGTCATGGTCGAGGCGCGAGATGCGCCGGCCGCCGTGTTCGCAGGCGATGACGCGGCCCTGGTGGTCGAGCGCGTGGCCGTTGTGAAAGCCGCAAGGGGCCTCGAACACCGAGACCGAGCCGTCGCATTCGTCGTAGCGCATGACCCGGTCGTTGGGGATGTCGGACCATAAAAGGCTCTTGGCCGCCGGCACGTAAACCGGGCCCTCGACCCAGCGGCCACCGGTCCAGAGCTTCTCGAGGCGGGCGTGAAAAATGACGAGACGCTTGAAGCGGTCGTCGTGGAAGACGTAGTCGCTCATGAGATGACCTGTGGACGTTCGGCCCGCGATCGTGAAGGTTTTCGCTCGCCGCCCGCCAGCTCTGCCGCGGGAGCAACGATCAGGGGCCGGGTTTCCGGACGGGTTGGAGAAACGTGGATCGATAGCGATGCGGATACACCGCATCGCTATCGACGTCCTTGCCGCCTACTTCGCGCCCCAGATCTTCTTGTATTCGTCGCGATAGCCATTGTCGGGATCGAACAGGTTGTTCGGGCCACCGTCGCTCTCGATGTTGTCCTTGGTGACGAGGTGGATGCCGGGCACGAAGCCGGACCACTTCTCGCCGGCAAAGGCCCGGTTCAGTTCGTCCACGGCCTGCCAGCCCTGCATGTTCAGCGGCTCGGGAACGGTGGCGACCTGGTAGTCGCCGGCCCGGATACGCTGGTAACCCGATTGCGACCCGTCACCAGCCGAAATATTATACGGAGCGCCATCGCCGGAAATGCCCGCGGCCGAGAGCGCCGGCGGCATGAAGTCGTAATAGAGATCGTTGATCGCCAGCGTATACGTCCATTTGGCGCCGTTCTGCTGGAGCAGCGTCGTCGTCAACTGCGGAATGCGCGTCGAGACGTCGGCGAGCGGCGTATCCTTGAAGTCGAGGACAGTGCAACCGGCGCATTTCTTGATGATCTCCTCCATCATTCGGCCCTTGGAGATCGCCATCGCGTAGGTCGAATCGGCGAAGATCACGACGCCTGCCTTACCGTCGGAATCGGCGATGGCCTTCATCGCCGAGACCTTGGCCACCTCGCTGGAATCGGACGTGACGTTGGCGAAGACCGGTGAATTCTCCATCGGACCGGGCGTCGCCCCGCCGTGCCAGCTGACGATCTTGATTCCCTGATCGGCCGCATTCTGCAACGCGGCATTCTGCTCGATTGCATCGCTGCCGCCGACGACGATGGCGTCGGGCTTCAGCGCCACCGCCTGACTCAACGCCGACGACTGGCCGGAAACGGTGCCCTGCCCGTCGATCTCGCGATAGGTCCAGCCGATCGCCGCCGCCGCCTCCTTGACGCCTTGGGCGACTCCGAGAATGCCGCCATTGCGCATGTCGCCGGCGACATAGACGATCGACTTGTCCATCGCCGCCTTCGGACCGCTGGTCGGGCCTTCCCATTCGTTGACGGGCGCGACCGCCTTCTCGACGACGGCTTTCGCTTCGTCGGTATAGGCGTCGGCATGGGCGAGCCCGCCCGAAAGGGCAAGCGCGGCGAGGCTTGCCGTTGCCATCAGGATGCTTCTGGTCGTCAGCCTGGGCGTGGTGTGTGTCATGGGGTCGTTCCTCCCTGTGGTGACGGCTCGGAGATGGCCGCCTTGTTGGTATTTGAACTCGCGGGGTTGGCGCCGCGCTTGCGCTGGGCGTAGCCGGCGATGCCGATGGCGATCAGCAGCGTCATGCCGTTGAACATCGGTTCGACCCAGAACGAGCCGCCGAACTGCTGGATGCCGGAAATGCCGACGGCGAGGATGACGACGCCGATGACCGTGCCCCAGACGTTGACACGGCCCGGCCGGATCGTCGTCGAGCCGAGAAAGGCCCCGACCAGTGCCGGCAGCAGATACTCGAGCCCGACGCTCGCCTGACCGATGCGCAGCTTGGACGCGAGGAGGACGCCCGCTGCCGCCGTCAGCGTCCCTGCGGCGACGAAGGCGCCGATGGTGAAGCGCTTGACGGCAATGCCGTTGAGTGCGGCGGCGTTCGGATTGGCGCCGATGGCGTAGAGGTAGCGGCCGGTCGGGGTGAATTCGAGGATCGCCCAGAGCACCAACGCGACCAGCAAGACATAGGCGCCGGCAATCGGCAGGCCGAACAGCATCGTGCCGTTGATCGCGAGAAAGCCGGCGGGGAGCGTCGCCACCACCTGGCGCCCGCCCGTGTACCAGAGCGCAACGGCGTAGAGCACGGTGCCGGTGCCCAGCGTCGCGATGAAGCTGTCGATCTGCGCGATCTCCACGAGCAGCCCGTTGAGAAAGCCGACGATGGCGCCGAGCATCAGAACGATCAGCACTGCGAGCGGCCAGGGAATACCGAAGGCGGTCTGCAGGCTGATCGCCAGAATGTGCCAGATGACGATGGCGTAGCCGACCGTCAGGTCGATCTTGCCAGCCGCCATAGGGATCATCGCGGCCAGCGCCAGAAGCGCGATGACGCCCTTGTCGGAGATCACGGAACGCAGATTGAGGAGCGTCGGAAAGGTGTCCGGTAGAAGAGCCGAGAACAGGACAATCAGGAAAAGCGTGATGATCGGCAGGCCGTACACCGGCAGAAGCCGCAGCGCGGCCTTGCCCCGGCCGAGACCTTTCAGCTCGGCGCGCGTCGGCTCGAGCGCGTTCGACTTCAGCGAATTCATGTCCATCCCCTCCCGGCAGCCTTGAACGAGCTGCCCTGCCTCATCCCACCCGGCCGCGGTCTCCCGCCCGCGAACCGACCCCGCTCGGGGCTCGCCGTCTCACGCCCGCGTCAGCGATGAAGCGAGCGATGCCCCAAAAGGCCTTGCCGGTTCGCCGTCGCGCCATGCTCGTCCCTCACGCCGCCTCCGACGCGCTCGCCGCCGAGATCACCGCCTCCATCGTCAGCGCGTCGCCATCCAGTTCCGCGACGATGGTGCCGCGATTGAACACCAGCGCCCGATGGCAAAGGGTCGCGATCTCCTCGAAATCCGTCGAGACGACCAGCACGGCGAGCCCCGCCGCCACCGCCTTTTCCACCAACCTGTAGATCTCGGCCTTGGCGCCGACATCGACGCCCGAGGTCGGGTCTTCGAGGATCAGGAGCCGCCGCCCCGTCGCCAGCCAACGGCCGACGACGACCTTCTGCTGATTGCCGCCCGACAGGCTCTCGATCGCAAGCTCCGGCCGGTTCGGACGCAAACCCACCGACCGCCCGACTTCAAACGCCCGTCGCGTTTCCGCGCTCCTCGACAACACCGCGAAGATCCCGCGCCCCGTTGCGGCCGGGTTGAGGAAGACATTCTCGCGGATCGAGAGGGAACCCGCGACCGATTCCGCCGTCCGATCACGGGCGACGAGACCGATGCCGGAGGCCAGCGCATGGCGCATCGTCGAAAGGTCGAGCGGCACCCCCCCGATCCGCACTTCGCCGCGGTGGTCGGCGCTTCCGAAGAGCGCCCGGCCGATCTCCTCCTGGCCGGCGCCGCGCAGGCCTACGAGGCCGAGGATTTCGCCAGGCCGGATGTCGAAGTCGACGGGGCCCGCATGGTCGCTGGAGAACCGGCGAACCGACACCATGCGATCGGCATCGCGGGCGCTCCTGGCCGGAACCGGCGTCTTCTGAAACATCTGCAGCGTCCCTGCGCCGACGATGAGGTCGATCAGTTCGTCCGGCGTCGTCTCGGCAACGGCCTGCGCCCCAACCAGCATGCCGTCGCGCAGCACCACGACGCGATCGGCGATCCTGAAGATCTCGTCCAGCCGGTGCGAGACGTAGATGATGCCGACGCCCCTGGCCTTCAGCTTGCGAACGGCGGCAAACAACGTCTCCACCTCGTCGGCGGGAAGGCTCGCGGTCGGCTCGTCGAGCACCAGGAAATCGCACTCAGCCCCAATCACCCGGGCGATCGCGACCAGCGACTTTTCGGTGCGCGACAGGCTTGAGACACGGGTTTGCGGGTCGATGCCGCAGCCGACTTCCGCGAGCGCCCTTGCCGCCTGCCTGTCGGCCTCGGCCCAGTCGATCATGCCGAACGGGCCGCCGCGGCGGGGATAGCCATTGGCGATGGCGACGTTCTCGGCGACGGTCATCCATTCGATAAGGCCGAGATCCTGGTGGACGAAGGCGACAGCCAGGGTTTCGCCGGCCCGGCGCCGGGATTTGTGCAGATAGTCTGCGCCGTCGAGGGTGATGCGCCCACCGTCGGGCGTATGGATGCCGCCGAGAATCTTGATGAGCGTCGACTTGCCAGCGCCGTTTTCGCCAAGCAGGGCGACGACTTCGCCGGAAGCGACTTGAAAGCCGACGCCCTTCAGGGCCTCGGTGCCGCCGAACCGCTTGACGACGCCGTCGAACACGAGTTGCGACACCGGTTTCCTCCCGCAGTCAACACGGCCGATGATAACGGGACAATGGACAAGTGCAACGGGGTCCGTTGCGCGTCGCAATCAGCCAATCGCGCAGACCGCACCGGGACTGCGTGCAAAAACGGCGACCGGAAGAAAATGCCTTGCGATATAAGCGAGTGATCGTTGCGCGGCACGATTTTATGCTGCGTTGCAACAAATACAGTTCAAGCATGCCACAGGAACGTACCAACCCATATGCCGAACCCTCAGCGCTTCCAGCGCGGAAGGTGCCGTTTCCAGCGTTCGCCACGACGCAGCGTGGTGCCCGTGCGGCGGCGCGGCGGCATGTTACGATCCTCGGTCGATGCTTCCGCGCCATCGACGCCGACTGCCGTTTCGAACATTGCGTCCGCTTGAGCAAAGCCTTCGGATGCGACACGTATCTCGCCGGCCTCGTCGAAGTCGCGCGCATCGAAAATTTCAGCCTTCGAAGGCTGAACCGGCGCTTGACGCGGCCGACGGGACACAGCCGGCTGCCGGAAAGGCTCGGAGGTCGCCGTGCTCGACGTGCGCTTTGCATCGGCCCGTTCGGGCGTCGCAGAGTCGTTCGCATTGCCGTTTGCCAGCAGCACCTTGCGCGGACGGCCGCGCGGGCGCTTCGACAGTTCGAGTTCGACCTCTGACACCGGCTGCTCGACCGGCGTCAGATCGGCCAGGATCCGGCGTTCCTGTGCTTTCGCAGGAAAATTGGCCGCAGGAAAATTGGCGCCTTCGCTTTTCGCTTTGTGCTTTTGATCTTTTGCCGATGCCTTCGGCGCGGACGCGTTTTGCCGAGGGTCACTCACCGCCGGCGCAGGCTCGGCAGCTTCATCACCAGTCTCCGCCTGCGCGAGCATGTCGGCCATATTCGGCGTATCGCTCCAGATCGACTTGCCCTTGGCACGCTTCTGTCGCTTGACCGTAACGGTGAACGGTCGGCTCTGGGTCTTCATGATGGGTCCTGAACGATGCCGATCCTGGTGTGAAATGGCCTGATGCGGAATGGGCCCCGCCTGTAAGGATCGACTGTCTAACAAAAGTTTTGGATCAACGGCGGAAGCATAGAATCACGTTCACTTGGCCAGCCGTTATTTGGTGTAATCACGACCCAGCCCGCACCTCAAGCCCCCCGCCGTCGAAAAACACGTTTTTCCGCCTGTTTAACCCGCTTTTTCGAGAAAAACCGCAACATCGGTGCCTGACGGGGCGCTTGATCATCGTCATTGCATGAAAATCGCACGTCACGTTCCGTGGCGAAAACTCCACAAGCCCCGACGTCAAGAGCGTTTCTGTCGCGAGCGCACAAACGAAGTCTTCGACGTTTGCGAAAGCGCGCTTTCGACGCCGCCGCGCGTGGCGCGCCCACCCTGTTCGACACGCAATGCAAAAAACGGCGCAAGTCTTCCTCAACAAATGTTCGAACTCGTATTCGCCATAAGACCGGCCGCCTGTCGCGAAGACTGCCACCGCTGCTTTTGATGCCTATCGGTTCCTTGCCGCCACATGCGGCGCTATATGTGGCCTTGTGTAGCACGAGCCGTTTCGGCACCTTTCTCGCGGCGCCGCGCTGCAGAGACGAATTAACCGGTTTTGCGCAGGAGAACCCATCATGAGCCAGGTCGAAATTAGGCCGTCTGAGCAAGGCAAGACCGTTGCCAGGGAATGCCGGGCGTTGGTGCTCGAAAGGCAAAACGAACTAAGTCTTCGCGAACTGCCCGTCGATGAGCCCCTCGGGGTCCGCGACGTCAGGGTCGCCGTCCACACCGTCGGCATCTGCGGCTCCGACGTTCACTACTACACCCATGGCGCGATCGGACCGTTCGTCGTCAAAGCGCCGATGATCCTCGGCCATGAGGCGGCCGGAACCGTCACCGAGATCGGCGGCGAGGTCGAGACGCTCAAGGTCGGCGATCGCGTCTGCATGGAGCCAGGCCTGCCCGACCCCACCTCCAAGGCGACGCGGCTCGGCCTCTACAATCTCGATCCGGCGGTAAGATTCTGGGCAACGCCGCCGATACACGGCGTGTTGCGCTCCAGCGTGGTCCACCCGGAGGCCTTCACCTTCAAGCTGCCGGACAACGTCTCTTTCGCCGAAGGGGCAATGGTCGAGCCGTTGGCCGTCGGTGTCCATGCGACAACCAAAGCAAGGGCGACCGCCGGCCACACCGCGATCGTTATCGGCGCCGGTCCGATCGGCCTCGTCACGGCGCTGGCTGCGATCGCGGCAGGCGCGGCGCACGTCTTCGTAAGCGACGTCGACGACACCAAACTCGATATCGCCAGAACGCTCGGGCCGGTGACGACGATCAACGTCGCCCGCGAAAATCTCGACGAAACGGTCAAGGCCTCGACCGAGGGCTGGGGCGCCGACGTGATCTACGAATGTTCCGGCAACGAACAAGCCATCGCGGGCATCTTCCAGCCGCTCTGCCCTGGCGGTGTGGTGGTCTTCGTCGGCATCCCGATGAAGCCGGCATCCTACGACGTGGCGGCGGCGATGCTCAAGGAGGCCCGAGTCGAGCACGTCTTCCGCTACGCCCATATCTTCGGCCGCTGCGTCGCCATGCTCGCCTCCGGCGCCATCGACGTCAAACCGCTGATCACCCGCACCTTCCCCTTCGAAAAAAGCGTCGAGGCCTTCGAACTTGCAGCGTCGGCGCCGAAGGGCGAGGTGAAGATGCAGATCGTCTTCGGCGCCTAGATTTTCACTACGGGCTAGATTTTCACTGCGGGAGAGACGGCGGTTTACGCTGCGGTGCAGCAATTCATGTGTTGGCTTACTGCGGAGCACAAACAAAAATCCAATCGCAACTCCCTGCGAAAGTATTATAGTTTTCGCCGGTCAAGTCGTGGACGATGGGAGCAATTCCGCGTTCGGAGACAGTCGATGGAGGTCGGCTGTCGCGTCTGCGTCAAGCGCGGATCGAACCTGATGGTTTGCGAGTATCAATAATTAGGAGGAATTCTATGGCAATTCTCATGGGCAGCTGGTCGCGTCGACGCCTTTTGACGACGGGCGCGGGTCTTACGGCGGGCCTTGCGGCACCGACCTTTTTCACCCGCGGCGCCTGGGCGCAGAACAAGGACCAGGTTTACTGCAACGCGCCGACCGGCGACACGGTGACCTTCGGCTTCAATGTTCCCCAGTCCGGCCCCTACGCCGACGAAGGCAAGGATGAGCTGAAGGCCCTGCAACTGGCCGTCAAGCACCTCAACGGCGAAGGCGATGGCGGCTTCCTGAAGACGCTGAAACCATCCAGCCTCAAAGGCAACGGCGTCCTCGGCAAGAAGGTGGCCTTCGTCACCGGCGACACACAGACCAAGACCGACGCGGCCCGTGCTTCGGCCAAGCGGATGATCGAATCAGACAAGGTGTTGATGATCTGCGGCGGCTCGTCTTCGGGCGTGGCTGTGGCGGTACAGTCGCTGTGCCAAGATGCCGGCGTCATCTTCATGGCCGGGCTCACCCACTCCAACGACACCACCGGCAAGGACAAGCGGCGGTACGGATTCCGGCACTTCTTCAACGCCTACATGTCCGGTCAGGCTCTCGGCCCGGTGCTGGCGCAGGAATACGGCAAGGACCGCAAGGCCTATCACCTGACCGCGGACTACACCTGGGGCTGGACCCAGGAGGAGTCGATGAAGAACGCCACCGAGACGCAAGGTTGGCAGACGGTGCAGGCGGTGCGTACGCCGCTCGGCGCCGGCGACTTCTCGCAATATCTGACGCCCGTCCTCTCCTCGGGCGCCGACGTGTTGATCCTCAACCACTACGGCGGCGACATGGTCAATTCGCTGCGCCAGGCGGTCAACCAGTTCGACATGAAGTCCAAGCAGGCCAACGGCAAGGACTTCCAGATCGTCGTGCCGCTGTTCTCGGACCTGATGGCCCAAGGCGCCGGCGATGCCGCCAAGGGCATCCTCGGCTCGGCCAACTGGGACTGGAAGCTGGACAACGAGGCGACCAAGGTCTTCTCCAAGTCCTTCGGCGAAGAATACGGCTCGCCTCCGTCCCAGGCGGCGCAGACCTGCTACGCCAACACGATCCTGTATGCCAATGCGGTCGAACAGGCCGGCACCTTCTACCCGCCGGAGGTCATCAAGGCGCTGGAAGGCTTCGAGTTCGACGGCATGGGCAACGGCAAGACGCTCTACCGGGCCGAAGACCATCAATGCTTCAAGGACTGCCTCGTCGTGAAGGGCAAGGAAGCCCCGACCAACCAGTTCGACCTGATGGAGATCGTCAAGATCGTCCCGACCAAGGAGGTCATCTACGATGCGTCGATCTTCGGCGGCGATCTCGGCCCTGCAGAGGTGAAGGGCTGCGCGGCCTGATCATCGGCGCATGACCAATGCGGGCTGCCGGCGGAAAACGTCGGCGGCCCGTCTTTCGATATGACGGCCCGATGCGGCCACCAGGACGACCGCAAGCGGTCACCACGATGGGCACTTCATGGACGCGCTGATACTCCAGGTGATGAACGGCCTCGACAAGGGCGGGGCCTATGCGTTGATCGCCCTCGGCCTGACGCTGATCTTCGGCACGTTGGGCGTCGTCAATTTCGCCCACGGCGCGCTGTTCATGCTCGGCGCCTTCTGCGCCGTCACCTTCACCAAGCTCCTGACGATTTCCGAGCGCGTCCGCGACGAGAGCGTCACCTTCTTCGAAGCCTACAAGGAGGTGCCCTACCTCCAGCTCTGGTTCGGCGATCTCGGCGATACGATCATCGCCTGGGCGGTGCCACTGTCGATCGTCATCACCATCCCGATCATGCTGCTTCTGGGCTTTGCCATGGAGCGCGGGCTGATCCGCTTCTTCTACAAGCGCAGCCACGCCGAGCAGATTCTGGTGACCTTCGGCCTTGCCATCGTGTTGCAGGAGATCGTCAAATACTTCTTCGGTGCCAATCCGATCCCGATGGCCGCACCGCCGGCCCTGTCGGGCAGCGCCGATATCGGCGTCCTCTTCGGCATGCCGGGCATTTCCTACCCTATGTGGCGGATCGTCTACTTCCTCTTCTCGCTGGCGATTATCGCCGCCGTCTTCGCGTTCCTGCAGCTGACCACCTTCGGCATGGTCGTGCGCGCCGGCATGGCCGACCGCGAGACGGTCGGTCTCCTCGGCATCAACATCTCCAAGAAGTTCACCATCGTCTTCGGCCTCGCGGCCGTCGTGGCGGGCCTTGCCGGCGTCATGTACACGCCGATCCTCGCGCCCAACTACCATCTCGGCATGGACTTCCTTGTCCTGTCCTTCGTGGTCGTGGTCGTCGGCGGCATGGGCTCGCTGCCGGGCGCGGTGGTCGCCGGCTTCCTGCTCGGCATCCTGCAGTCGCTGGCCTCGATGACCGAGGTGAAGGCGATCGTGCCGGGCATCGACCAGATCATCATCTATCTCGTCGCCGTCATCGTGCTTCTCGTCCGCCCCCGCGGCCTGATGGGTCGACGCGGCGTCATGGAGTCCTGATCCCGTGAACAGTGCCATCTCCGCCACCGAAACCGTCACCAATCGCGGTGACACCCCATCCCGTACTTCGCCGAAGGCGTCCCACGATAAACGCGCCTTCTTCGCGACCTCGATGGGTGACGCGGTCTATCTCGCGCTGTTTTCGCTCGCGGTGTTGACGATGCCGATCTGGCTCGCCCCAATTGGTGCCAACTATCCGGACATCCTGCAGAAATTCGCGATTTTCGGCATCTTCGCGATCGGTTTCAACATCCTTTTCGGTTTTTCCGGCTACCTCTCCTTCGGCCACGCGGCCTTTCTCGGCGCGGGCTCGTATGGCGCCGTATGGATGTTCAAGCTCCTGTCGATGAACGTCGTTTTTGCCATCCTCGTCGCGATCCTCATCGGCGGCGTCTTCGCGCTGGCTATCGGTATCGTGTCGCTGCGCCGCTCCGGCATCTACTTTTCCATCCTGACGCTGGCCTTTGCGCAGATGTCCTACAATCTCGCCTATTCAGTGCTGACGCCAATCACCAACGGCGAGACCGGCCTCCAGGTATCAGGCAGCGATCCGCGCATTCTCGACCACGCTTTCGGTGCGCCGGTCGGCGGCAGAGCCTCGCCGAACTTCTTCGGCATCGACCTTTCCGGCTGGTCGGGCTTTTATTTCTGCGCCGTGCTTTTGATCGCCGGCTTCTTCATCGCCATGCGGATCAAGCACTCGACCTTCGGGCTGATGCTTCTGGCCATCAAGTCGAACCAGAACCGCATGAGCTACACCGGCTTCAACACCCGGCCCTATCTGCTCACCGCATTCGTCATCTCCGGCATGTATGCCGGCCTCGCTGGCGGTCTCCTCGCGGTCACCGACCCGCTTGCCGGTGCCGACCGCATGCAGTGGACGGCGTCGGGCGAAGTGGTGCTGATGACCATTCTTGGTGGTGTCGGCACGCTGCTCGGCCCGGTCATCGGTGCGGCGATGATGAAGTATCTCGAGCAGATATTCTCGTCCTTCAACGACAGCTTCCTCTACCATTTCTTCGGCTTCCTGCCCCAACCGCTGCAAGAATTCATGGCGACGATCACCAGCCCCTTCGTCGGCGAAGGCTGGCAGCTGACCCTCGGACTGCTTTTCATGGCTGTCGTGATCTTCCTGCCCGGCGGCATCATGCAGGGCCTGAAGAAGCTCGGCACGGTGTTCTGGAAGCCGAAGCTCGCCGGCGAAAAGCAGATGCCGGAGATGCCCCAAGAAACCCGACCGGCCGCTAAGTAAGGACACCACAATGGACATTTTATCCATCGAAGGCGTCAACAAGCGCTTCGGCGGCCTCAAGGCCCTCGACAACGTCAATCTGAAGGTGAAGCAGGGCACGGTCCACGCGATCATCGGCCCGAACGGCGCAGGCAAGTCGACGCTCCTCAACACCCTGGTCGGCCGCATCGTGCCCGACGAAGGCACGGTGAGTTTCGACGGCAAGCCGCTGCTCGGCCACCAGCCACACCAGATCAACCAGGCCGGCATCGCCCGTGTCTTCCAGACGCCGGAAACCTTTCCCGAACTGACGGTCATGGAAAACATCATGATTCCGGCCTTCGCGACGAACGACGGCGCCTTTCGGATCAATCTCTGGAAGCGCGCGATGAACCGCCGCGAGATCGAAGAAGAGGCCGAGGAGATCCTTGAGGAATTGAGCCTCGCCGACAAGCGCGACATCCGCGTCGACTCCATGTCACGCGGCGACAAGCGGCGGCTGGAACTCGCCATGTGCCTCGTGCAGAAGCCGAAATTGCTGCTGCTCGACGAGCCCACCGCGGGCATGTCGCGCGCCGACACCAACAACACCGTCGAACTCCTCAAGAAGATCGCAGAGCGTGGCATCACCAAGGTGATCATCGAGCACGACATGCATGTGGTGTTCTCGCTCGCCGACAGAGTCTCGGTCATGGCGCAGGGCACCGTGATCGAGGAAGGCACGCCCGACGAGATCAAGAAGAGCGCCAAGGTCCAGGAAGCCTATCTCGGGGGGGCACATCTATGAGCCAGACGATGGAGCGCCCGGCGACCACGGCAGGGACCAGACAGGCGGGCGAAAAGGCCTTCTTCACCGCATCCGACCTCCACGCCTATTACGGCGAGAGCTACATCGTCCAGGGCGTATCGTTCCAGGTCAACGAGGGCGAGATCCTGGCGCTGCTGGGCCGCAACGGCGCCGGCAAGACCTCGACCCTGCGCACCATCGCGCGGCTCGCGCAGCCCGATCTCAAGCGCGGCGAGATCTGGCTCGACGGCCAGCCGCTCCACACCATGCAGGCCTACGAGGCGGCCCGGCTCGGCCTGCAACTCGTGCCGGAAGACCGCCGCATCATCGCCGGCCTGACGGTGGAGGAGAACCTCAAGCTCGCGCAGATCGAAAAGCCGATCGGCTGGGACCTCGAGCGCATCTACGGCCATTTCCCGCGGCTGGCCGAACGCCGCACGCAGGAAGGCACCACCATGTCCGGTGGCGAGCAGCAGATGCTGGCCGTCGCCCGTGCGCTCGCCCGAGACGTCAAGCTGCTCCTCCTCGACGAGCCCTATGAGGGCCTTGCTCCGGTCATCGTCAAGGAAATCGAGGGGATCCTCGAGGAAATCAAGGAGATCGGCATCACGACGATCCTCGTCGAACAGAACGCCGTCGCGGCGCTGCATCTGGCCGACCGGGCCATCATCCTGGAGATGGGCGAAGTCGTCTTCGACGGCACGGCGAAGGATCTCCTCGACGACGACGAACTGCGCAAGGAATATCTGGCGCTGTAGGGATGAAGGTCGCGGCGGCGCGATGCCCCTTTCTGACGGTGAAGAAGGGTCAGCAGGACGGGCGCCGTTCCTCTCCTGAATCGGGAGAGGGGTCCGAAGGACGGGCGAGACCCGTGTCTCGCCCCGGAAGATGCAAGCGGGAGCGAGCAGACGGGTGAGGGTTTGAAGGGCGCCACTTTCCAAGGCAGTCGCCCTACGAAACCCTCATCGCCCTACCGGGCACTTCTCCCGATTCGGGAGAAGAACCAAGCGTCGCCGTGGCGCCATCAAGATGGTTGGTACACGGATAGCCCCCCGGTCAGCCCACAGTCTTCATCACCAATTCCACCGCGCCGACCGTGGCCGCGATGACCCTGTCCGCCTCCGCTTCCGTCAAACAGAACGGTGGCGCGAACCCGAGAATGTCGCCTTCGGGCATGGCGCGGCCGATGACGCCGCGCTCCAGCAGCGCCGCCGCGATCTGCGGGCCGACCTTTTCCGAGGTCTCGAAGAACACCCGGTCGTCCTTGTCGCGGACGAACTCGACGGCGGCCAGCATCCCCTCGCCGCGAACCTCGCCGACATGGGCATGGCTTGCCAGAGCCGCGGTCAGCCCGTCGCGCAGATGCCGGCCGACAGTGGCGGCGTTCTCGATCAGGTCGAGCTTGTCGAGAAGTTCCAGATTGGCGACGCCGGCCGCGGCGCAGAGCGGATGCGCCGAATAGGTCCAGCCATGACCGATCGAGCCCATCTGGTCCGAGCCCTGAACGAGCACGTTCCACATCTTCTTCGAGACGATCGAGCCCGACAGCGGCGCATAGGCCGAGGTGAGGCCCTTGGCGATGGTGATCAGGTCCGGCTTCATGCCGTAATGATCCGAGCCGAACATCGAGCCGGTGCGGCCGAAGCCGGTGACGACCTCGTCGGCGACGAGCATGACGTCGTATTTTTCGAGCACGGCCTGGATCTTCTGCCAGTAGCCGGCCGGCGGCGGCACGATGCCGCCAGTGCCGAGCAGCGGCTCGCCGATGAAGGCGGCGACGGTCTCGGGCCCCTCGGCGAGGATCAGCTCCTCCAGCTTGTCGGCGCAATATTGCGAGAACTGCTCCTCGCTCATCGAGCGGTCGGCGCGGCGGAAATAATACGGCGCCTCGGTGTGGAGGATCGGCGCGCGGGGCAGGTCGAAGGCATTGTGGAAGAGATGCAGCCCGGTCAGCGAACCGGTCATGACGCCCGAGCCGTGATAGCCGCGCCAGCGTGAGATGATCTTCTTCTTCTCGGGTTGGCCCAAAACGTTGTTGTAGTACCAGATCAGCTTGATGTTGGTCTCGTTGGCATCCGAGCCAGACAGGCCGAAATAGACCCGGCTCATATGTTGCGGTGCCCGGTCGATGATCATCTTGGCAAGCTGGATCGAGGGCTCCGAGCCGTGGCCGACATAGGCGTGGTAGTAGGGCAACTTGCGCGCCTGGGCGGCGATCGCATCGGCGATCTCGGTGCGGCCGTAGCCGACATTGACGCAGTAGAGGCCGGCGAAGGCGTCGAGGCTTTCGCGCCCGTCGCGATCCACGATCGTTGCGCCCTCGGCGCCGGTGACCACTCGCGTCGGCGTCTCGCCGCGCGCATGGGTGCCCATATGGGTTGACGGGTGGAAGAAATGATCCCGGTCGAAGGCGGTGAGTTCGTTGTTGCGATCGAGCATGGTCGGCCCTTTCTCTTATTTGTCGTTTCGGCACGGTCTTTTCGCGTTTCAATGCCCGCGTGGTCATATCCCGATACCTCAGACCTATTGGATGTCGGTGACGGCTTCCACCCCTTGGCGCGAACCTCATCGGCCCGTTTCACCATCACCCGCACGGTGGGACACCCGTCCGCCTCGGTGGTCCGAAGAACGGGCCGAACGGGATTCATCGGGTTTCCGCCCGAGCCCGTCGGGCCTGTCATCGCGCTCCGGAAAATAGGCGATCAGAGTCTTGCCGATGACAAGGACTTGTCGATTGTCATGATTTGAGAAAAACTGGTGTCATGACAATGTGGTTTCTCGACCCCGCCTCCTTGAAGCGTCCCGTCTACCTTTCTTTGGCCGATCAGATCGGCCGTGCGATCTTCGAGGGCAAGCTCGCCAGGGGCGCGCGTTTGCCGCCCCATCGCAAGCTCGCCCACTCCCTCGGCGTCTCGGTGCAAACCGTCAGCCGCTCCTATGAGGAGCTGATTCGGCGCGGGCTTCTGTCCGGGGAGACCGGCCGCGGTACCTTCGTGCGGCCGCAGGGGACGGAAGGGCGTTTGCCCTACCTGCCGGAACGACTCGGCGAGATCATCGATCTGTCGATCCTCAAGCCGGTTTGCGGTGAAATCCACCTCGCCCATATGCGCAAGGCGCTGTCGGCTCTCGCCGACAAGCTGCCCGAAAGCAACGTTCTGTCGTTTCGGCCGAACGTCATCTTCCCGCGCCACCGGGCTGTCGCGGCCGAATGGTTGAAGAAATGCGGTCTCGACGTGCCGCCCGCCAATATCGGCCTCACCAACGGCGCGACCTCCGGGCTGACGACGGCGCTGATGGCCGTCGCCCCGCCCGGGTCCGTGATCGCAGCGGAAGCGATCTGCGGTCACACGCTCATCCCGCTTGCCGCCTATCTCGGCTTGACGCTTGTCGGTCTGGAGATTGACGAGGAGGGTATCGTCCCCGATTCGCTGGAGGCGGCCTGCCGCGAGCACGGCCTGCGCGCGCTGGTCGTCCAGCCGAACGTCATCAACCCGATGGCCAGCCTGATGGGCCTTCAGCGGCGCGAAACGCTGGTCGCGGTCGCCCGCCGCCATGATCTGACGATCATCGAGGACGATATCCTCGGACCGCTGGTGGAAAACCGTCCCGTCCCGATCGCGGCGCTGGCACCGGAACGCACCATCCACATCACCACCTTCACCAAGATCGTCATGCCGGGCCTGCGCACCGGCTATTTGGCGATCCCCGACCGGCTGCTCGCCGCCGTCACCAACCGGCATCTCGTCACCAACTGGGTGGCAACGCCGCTGATCGCCGAAATCGCCACGCGCTGGATCGAGGACGGCACGGCACAGACCCTCGTCGACTGGCAGCGCCGGGCCCTGCACTCAAGAAACGCCATCGCGGCCGAGATGTTGACTGGCATCGCGCACCGGGCCCACCCCAACGGTCTGCATGTCTGGCTGCCCCTCGACGATGAGCGCCGGGAAAGTGCCTTCATCGCCGAAGCGCAACTGCGGGGCGTGGCCGTCGCGCCAGGCGCGTCGTTTCAGAGCGCCCCAGCCAGGAGCGGGATAAGCCCGCTCGCCGCCGTTCGCATCTCGCTCGGCTCTACGGACGAGACCGACTTGCGCCGCGGCCTTGCCGTCGTCGCGGCGCTGGTGACGTCGCGGCCCGAGCCGCTGCTGATGGCGATCTAGGCAGCGTCAGTGCGGAAAATCGGCATAAGCCGGTAAATTGTCATGATTTTATTTTCGCTTATTGACATGATTTGATCCCTGCCACACCGTAAGGGATGATGACGAGCGAGGAAGTTCGTCGGCCGTTCGAACCTGGAAGTGACTTGGCAGAACCGATCATCAAGCTCGACAAGGTGGACAAGCGCTTCGGCGAACTCGTCGTCCTCAAAGACCTGTCGTTCGACGTGAATCCCGGCGAGAAGATCGCCCTGATCGGCCCCTCCGGCTCCGGCAAGACGACGATCCTGCGCCTTCTGATGACACTCGAAAGCTTGAGCGGCGGCCATATCGAGATCGGCGGCGAGCAGCTTTTCCACATGCAGAAGAACGGCGGCCTCGTACCCGCCGACGAGAAGCATCTTCATCGGATGCGCTCGCAGGTCGGCATGGTGTTCCAGCACTTCAACCTGTTCCCGCACAAGACCGTGCTGGAAAACGTCACGCTGGCGCCGATCCTGACCCAAGGCGTCAAGAAAGCCGATGCCCAGGCCCGGGCGATGTCGCTGCTCGAGAAGTTCGGCCTGGCGGAAAAGGCGGACGCGATGCCGGCCCAGCTTTCCGGGGGCCAGAAGCAGCGCGTCGCGATCGCGCGGGCCTGCGCCCTGCGGCCCAAGATCATGCTGTTCGACGAGGTGACGTCGGCGCTGGATCCCGAACTCGTGGAAGAGGTGCTGAACGTCATGCGGCTGATCGCCAAGGAGACCGACACGACCATGCTGCTCGTTACCCACGAGATGAGCTTCGCCAGGGATTTCGCCGACCGCGTCCTGTTCTTCGACAGCGGCAGCATCGTCGAGCAGGGCCCGCCGTCGGAAATCTTTGTCAACCCGAAGCACGAACGCACGCAGGGCTTCCTGCGCAAGGTGCTGGCCGCCCATTGAGGCGGGCGGCACCGTCCGATCGTAGCTGGTTCAAGCCGCAGGGCCTGCCGCTCGATCGATCACACTGCCGGTTCCTGGTGGACTGGCCAACGAAACCGATCTGGAGACTTTCATGACCACATTCTCGAACACCCGCCGCCTGCTTCTAGGCGCGTCGCTGGCCGCCACTGCCGTCGCCGTCTCGGGCGCCCCGACCTACGCCCAGGATGCGCTGCAGAAGCTCAAGGACCAGGGCTTTGCCCGCATCGCCATCGCCAACGAGCCGCCCTACACGGCTGTTGCCGCCGACGGTTCGGTTTCGGGCGCAGCCCCGGACGTCGCCAAGGCCGTCTTCGCCAAAATGGGCATCCCGGATGTCGTCGCCTCGATCTCAGAATATGGCGCAATGATCCCGGGCCTGCAGGCCGGCCGCTTCGACGCGGTCACCGCCGGCCTCTTCATGAAGCCGCAGCGTTGCAACGCCATCGCCTATTCCGAGCCGGTGCTGTGCGACGCGGAGGCCTTCGCGGTGAAAAAGGGCAATCCGATGAAGCTGACGAGCTACAAGGCCATCGCCGACGGGGAGGCCAAGATCGGTGCGCCGGGCGGCGGCACCGAGGAGCGCCTGGCGCTCGAAGCCGGCGTGCCGCGCGACCGCGTGATCGTCGTGCCGGACGCCCAGAGCGGCGTGACCATGCTGCAGCAGGGCCGCATCGACGTCTATGCCCTGCCGGTTCTATCGATCAACTCGCTGATGAAGAAGGCGAACGATCCGAGCCTCGAGGTCGTGGCGCCGGTCGAGAACACCAAGATTTCCTGCGACGGCGCCGCCTTCGCCAAGAACAACACCGACCTGCGCGACGCCTTCGACAAGGAGCTGGCCGCGATGAAGGAATCCGGCGAGTTCGCCAAGATCATCGAGCCCTACGGCTTCTCGGCGAAGGCCGCGATGGCAACGAGCCGCGAAAAGCTCTGCTCCGCTTCGGCCGAATAAGCCAAACGATCGAACGCGATGGGCCGCGGCCGACCACGCAGCCCCTCGCTTCCTGCTTCGTGGGATTCGTTGACCCCGCGCCGTCCCGGCCAAAGCACGATGCGCACCGAGTTTTCGGACGCAAAGCCTGGGCCTCATAATCCGCGAGATATCCTGACCCATGGACATGTGGCTCGGCTATTTGCAGCTGATCCTTGACGGCGCGGTCGTCACCATCCAGCTGACGATCTACGGCTGCATCCTGGCTTTCGCGGTCGCGATCGTCGTCGGGCTTGGGCGCGTGTCGCGGTTCGCGCCGGTCCGCTGGCTGGCGGTCGTCTATGTCGAGTTCTTCCGCGGCACCTCGATCTTCGTCCAGATGTTCTGGTTCTACTACGTCCTGCCACTGATGGGTTTCACGCTGACGCCCTTGCAGGCGGGCGTCATGTCGCTCGGCCTCAACGTCGGGGCCTATGGTGCTGAGGTCGTGCGCAGCGCCGTCCAGTCGGTCGATCGCGGCCAGCGCGAGGCGTCCTTGGCGGTGAATCTGACGCGCACCCAGACCATGCGCCACATCATCCTGCCTCAGGCGATCGTCGTCATGCTGCCGACCTTCGGCAACAACGCCATCGAGCTCCTGAAAGGCACAGCCATCGTCTCTCTGATCTCGCTGTCGGACATGACCTTCCAGGCGCAGGTCGTGCGCTCGCAGACCGGAGACACCGCGATCCCCTTCATCACCATCCTCATTCTGTATTTCGCCATCGCCTCGGTGATCTCCTTCGGCATCCGCAGCCTGGAGCGTCACATGAGCAAGGGTATGAGGGCGTAGGCGATGGATTGGGATTGGCAATTCACCTGGCAGATCCTTCCGACACTGTTCGAAGGTGCCAAGATCACCGTGATCGCGACGCTGCTCGGCTTCGTGCTCGCCGCGATCGCCGGTCTTGTCCTCGCCTTCCTGCGGCGTTCGCCGAACCGGCTGATCTCCGGGCCCGCGACGGGCTTCGTCGAGTTCGTGCGCGGCACGCCGCTGCTCGTGCAACTCTACTTCCTGTTCTACATCCTGCCCGAGATCGGCATCACGCTGAGCCCGCTCGTCGCCGGCGTCGTCGGCCTCGGTCTGCATTACGCGACCTATACCTCCGAAGTGTACCGGGCGGGCATCGACAATGTCGACAAGGGCCAATGGGAGGCCGCCAAGGCCTGCAACCTCACCGTTGGCCAGACCTGGCAGCACATCGTCCTGCCCCAGGCGATCAAGCCGATGATCCCGGCGCTCGCCAATTATTTGATCGCGATGTTCAAGGAAACGCCGCTGCTCTCGGCGATCACCGTCGTGGAGTTGATGAACCAGGCCCGTTCGATCGCCAACTACAATTACCGCTATGTCGAGCCGATCACCATGGTCGGCGTGTTCTTCCTGATCATCAGCCTGATTTCGGTGGTCGGCATCAAATATCTCGAACGCCGCTACGGTTCCACCGGCAACCGGAAGCGCGCGGCATGAACACGCCGAAAAGCACCATCGTCATCGCCGACGCCCCGCTCGCCTTCGACGAACGGGCCATCGCCAAGCGCGTCGGCCTCGTGCTGCTGTCGACCGACCACACGACCGAGGCCGACTTTACGTGGCTCGTGGCATCGGGCACGGTCGGCCTGTTCACCACGCGCATCGCCTACGCCAACCCGGTGACGCCGGACAATCTGCGCGCCATGCAGCCCCGGCTGGAAGCAGCGGCAAACCTCCTTCTGGTCGGCGAGGAACTCGACGTCGTCTGCTTCGGCTGCACCTCGGCCTCCGTCGTCATCGGCGATGCAGCGGTGGAGGCCTCGATTCGCAAGGCCAAGCCCGGCGTTGCCGTCGTCACTCCCGCCTCGGCCGGTGTGGCAGGACTGAAAAGCCTCGGAGCCAGACGCATCAGCGTGCTGACGCCTTATACGCCACAGACCAGTGCCCCGATGGCCGAGTATTTCGAGAACCACGGCTTCGACATCGCCAATGTCACCTGTCTCGGCCTGGAAGACGATCGGCAGATGGCACGGATCGCGAAAATCTCGCTCGTCGAGGCCGCCGTCGCGGCCATGGCGCCCGACGCCGAAGCGCTTTTCGTCTCCTGCACGGCGCTGCGCTCGGCCTCCGTCGCGGCCGAGATCGAGCGACGCATCGGCCGACCGGTCGTCACCTCGAACCAGGCCAGCGCCTGGGCCTGCCTCAACCATTGCTCCCTGCCGCCAAACTTGAGTAGCGCAGGTTCTCTGATGAAGGGTGGGCGGCGGCTCGCGGCCTGAGCGCCCTGTTGCGTCAACGCGACAGGGACACACCCCTTGTTGCCCCTCGGGAGCCGATTGAAACGGCGCCAAAACGTGACGCCACGGGCAAACGCCCTATCGTTTGACCTTGGCCCTCAACACCACGGCGACCCGCTCAATGCGCCGGGCCTCGGCGTTCCCCCTTCCCGCCCGCCTGAAACAGTTGCGGCACGGGCCACCCCATTCGCCGCCGTTCGCAAGCGATTGCAGGACGAGCGGCGCAGACCCACCGGCCCACCAATGGTCGACACCGCCAAAGGACCGAACACAGCATGAGCGAACCCACCCTGTTCTTTTCCCGCGAGGAATACGCCGAGCGGTTGAACAAGACCCACGCCGCCATGGCCGCCAAGGGCATCGACCTTCTCTACGTCACCGACCCGTCCAACATGGCCTGGCTCACCGGTTATGACGGTTGGTCCTTCTACGTCCATCAGGGCGTCATGGTGCCGGCGGACGGCGAGCCGGTCTGGTTCGGCCGCACGCAGGACGCCAACGGCGCGAAAGTGCGCACCTGGCTGAAGCACGACGACATCGTGCCCTATCTCGACCATTACGTTCAGTCGACCGAGCGGCACCCGATGGACTATTTGTCGGAGGTCATCGCCTCGCGCGGCTGGGACACGCGCACAATCGGCGTCGAGATGGACAATTACTACTTCTCCGCTGCCGCCTACAATTCCATGCGCACGCACCTGCCCGACGCCAAGTTCGTCGATGCCACGGCGCTGGTGAACTGGTGCCGCGCGGTCAAGAGCGCCAAAGAGCTCGAATACATGCGCGTCGCCGGCCAGATCGTCGAGAAGATGCATCAATACATCGTCGATACGATCGAGCCCGGCATGCGCAAGAACGACCTAGTCGCCGGCATCACCGGCGTCGGCATCCGCGGTCTGGCCGACAAGGGCGGCGACTATCCCGCCATCGTGCCGCTGCTGCCGTCGGGCGCCGAGGCTTCGGCCGCGCATCTGACCTGGGACGACCAGCCGCTGAAGGTCGGCGAAGGCACCTTCTTCGAAGTCGCCGGCTGCTTCCACCGCTACCATTGCCCGCTGTCGCGGACGGTCTTCCTCGGCAAGCCGACTCAGGCCTTCCTCGACGCCGAAAAGGCGACGCTCGAGGGCATGGAGGCGGGTCTCGAAGCCGCCAGACCCGGCAACACCTGCGAGGATATCGCCAACGCCTTCTTCGCGGTCCTGAAGAAATACGGCATCGTCAAGGACAACCGCACCGGCTACCCGATCGGCCTGTCCTACCCGCCGGACTGGGGCGAACGCACCATGAGCCTGCGCCCCGGCGACAAGACGGTGCTCGAACCCGGCATGACCTTCCACTTCATGACCGGCCTCTGGATGGAGGACATGGGCCTTGAGATCACCGAATCGATCGCCATCACCGAGACCGGCGTCGACCTTCTGGCCAACGTGCCGCGCAAGCTCTTCGTGAAGGACTGAGGGCATGTCGACCCCAAGGGAAGATCTCGAAGACGCTTTCATCCCCTCCCCGATCTTCTCGACGGTCGACTACGAGCGCGACGGGCTGCAGCACGGCTATCTGCGCCTGCCCTACAGCCGTGACGACAGCGCCTGGGGCTCGATCCTGACGCCGCTCACGGTCGTGAAGAACGGCGACGGCCCGACCGCGCTGCTCACCGGCGGCAACCATGGCGACGAGTACGAAGGGCCGATCGCGCTCTTCGACCTGGCCCGCACCCTCGACCCGGCCGAGATCACCGGCCGGGTCGTCATCGTGCCGGCACTCAATTACCCGTCCTTCAAGGCCGGCACGCGCACCTCGCCGATCGACAAGGGCAATCTCAACCGCTCCTTCCCGGGCGCGCCCTTCGGCAACCCGACGGGCAAGATCGCCGACTACGTCACCCGCAATCTCCTGCCGATGGCCGACTTCGTTCTCGACTATCATTCGGGCGGCAAGACGCTGGATTTCCTACCCTTCGCCGCGGCCCATCTTCTCGACGACAAAACACAGGAAGCGGCCTGCTTCGCGGCCGTCGCCGCCTTCGGAGCGCCCTGGTCGGTCAGGATGCTGGAGATCGACGCCGTTGGCATGCTGGACACGACGGCAGAGGCGATGGGCAAGATTTTCGTGACCACCGAACTCGGCGGCGGCGGCACGGCGACGGCCCGCACCGTGAACATCGCCAAGCGCGGCGTGGCCAACCTTCTGCGTCACGCGGGTATCCTCGCAGGCGAGGTCGAGGAGCGCCCGAGCCGCTGGCTCGACATGCCGAACGAGGACTGCTTCACCTTCTCCGAGATCGACGGCATGATGGAGCCCCTCGTCGACCTCGGCGACGCGGTCAGACAAGGCGAACCCATCGGCCGGGCCTGGCCGATCGACCGCACCGGCTGCGCCCCTTACGAATACACCGCCAAGATGGACGGCGTGCTTGCCGCGCGGCATTTCCCCGGGCTCGTCAAGCAGGGCGATTGCATCGCGGTGTTAGGGGTGGTCGACTAGGAGCGCATGTCGGGGCACTCGTAAAGACAGATGCGTTCAAAAACCGCGACGGACGACCAACTCAGGCCGCCGCCGCGCATTCGGTTGCGGCTTCGTGACGAGGCTTGCCTCCCACCACATTCTTGCGCGAGACGGGCGAATTTGCCATCGAGGCTGATGGATTTGGCCTCGCGAAGATGGTTCATTGCGTCATCGGACGTCTCGGGCTTGCCGGGCCGCTGTGGCGGTCGTCGGTCCCACGCGGTGGCCAGCCCGCGGCCCCGCGGCGAACGCGTCGAATATGCCCTTCCACCTGAACGGAGCTGCTCGTGTCTCATGATGGTACCGGTCCGATGATCCCGCTCACGGCCCTGCCGTTTCGTGTGCCGGAGCGCCTCGTGACGTCGGCCTGGATCGAACATCTGCCCTTCATGTTCTGGATGATCGATGCGTTGCGCCCGTCCTGCTTCGTCGAGCTGGGCACCCACAACGGCGCGTCCTATTGCGCCGCCTGCCAGGCCGTCGGCACGCTCGATCTCGACTGCCGCTGCTATGCGATCGACAACTGGGTGGGCGACGACCACGCCGGGTTCTACGGCGAGGAGATCTTCGCCGAACTTTCCGCCCACCACGATCCGCGATACAAGGCGTTCTCCCGTCTGGTCAGGTCGACATTCGACGAGGCGGTCGAACATTTCGACGACGCCAGCATCGACCTTCTGCACATCGACGGCCTTCACAGCTACGAGGCCGTGCGGCATGATTTCGAGACCTGGCGGCCGAAGCTTGCCGACGATGCTATCGTGATGTTCCACGACACCAACGTGCGCGAACGCGGCTTCGGAGTGTTCCGGTTGTGGGCGGAACTGGCCGCCGAGAACCGGCATTTCGAGTTTCTGCATGGCCATGGCCTCGGCGTCATGGCGATGGGCGAGGTCAATTCACCGGCCTTGCAGGCTCTCTTCGACGCAGGCGGCACGACGCGGCACAACATCCGCAGTGTCTTCGCCCATCTCGGCCAGACTCTGCAGCTGCGCCATAACTTCGACGCGGCGTTGCAGCGCGCAGGCGCAGATGCCGAGCAACAGGCGGACGACCCGCTGGCGGCGATCGAGGCCGCTTTTCCCGATGCGCCGGAGCCGGTTCGCCATGAACTGAAAGCGGCCGTTGAAATTGCAAGGCTGCGCACGCTCATCGACAGTCAGCCGGAAAACGCGGAGGCCTGGATCGGTCTCAGCCTGGCGCTCACCCGCAACAACCGGGTTCGCGAGGCGATCGACGCCATCGAACGGGCGATCGCGATCGGCCCGCGACCCGCCAGCCATTACGCGCATCTGAGCCATCTGCAGACGATTGATCGCAACGGCCCGGCGGCCACGGCGGCGATGCGGCAAGCCATCGCCGCCGCGCCGCAGGACCAGAGTTACGTCGAACGGCTGGAAGAGTTGGAGACTCAGGCGGGCCGCGCCGTTTTGACACACGATCAGGAACACTGCGACGCTCCTCGGTCGGCTCCCGAGGATTCCGTGGTCGGGGACTGACGCTTGCGCCGCGCAATGGCCGACCCGGCATTGGCGAAAATGACGCGATCTGAGGGAAATTCGACGTCGTACAATCTGTCGGCCGGACGCCGTCCACCCTTTGTCACATGGGGTTCGACGAACACGCGTTGAAATTCCCGGCATATTTTCTCCCCGTCCTGTCCGGCGATGCGATCATCATCGCCGACGAACCGCTCAGGACGGAGACGACGACATGGCCACCCAGACGACCGACATTCTATCGCTGCCGATGATCATGCCGTCCCAGGCCCAGAAGCATGTGACCCACAACGAGGCGCTCGGCGCGCTCGATGTTCTGGTGCAGGCGGTCGTCGCCGGCCGGGCCGCCGCCCCGCCCCCGGCGCCCGAGCCGGGCGCGCGGCTGATCGTCGGCGAAGATCCCGCCGGTGCCTTCGCCGGACGGGCGAACGCCATCGCGGCCTTCCGCGACGGGGCGTGGACGTTCCTCGCCCGAAAACCGGCTGGATCGCCTATGACGAAACGCTCGAACGGCTCGTCGTCTTCGCCGGCGCGGCGTGGCGGGAGCTTTCGCCGCCGCGCGTGCCGGCCGGGATCGAGACGCTCGGGATCAACGGTCAGGCGGACGAGACCAACCGCCTTGCCGTGGCGTCGCCGGCCAGCCTCTTCACCCACGAGGGCGGCGACCACCGGCTGAAGATCGACAAGGCCGGCGCCTCCGACACCGCGTCGCTCGTCTACCAGACCGCGTATTCGGGCCGCGCCGAGATGGGGCTGACCGGCAGCGACGATTTTGCCCTCAAGGTCAGTGCAGACGGCGCGGTCTGGCACGAGGCGATGCGGATCGACCGCGCCAGCGGCAGGGTTCGCTTTCCCGCCGGCGGCACCCGCGAAATGCTCGATGGCGAACGCACCTACCATGTCGCCTCGGGCGGAAACGACGCGGCCTCCGGCCTCGGCCCGCAATCGGCCTTCGCAACGCTGCAAAGGGCGATCGACGCCGCCCTTGCGCTCGACGCGAACGGCCACGCCGTGACGATCGCCCTTGCCGACGGCACTTATGCGGGCGCCGCGATGTCGCGGCCGATGTTCGACGGCGGCACGCTGGCGGTTCGCGGCAACGCCGCCGCGCCGCAAAGTGTCGTGATCGACGGCGGCGCCGGCCCGGCGCTCTATGTCGACACCGCCGGCGCGAAGCTTCAGGCCAGCGGCGTGAAGCTGGCCGGGCAGATCGGCGTCTGGGCGCGCTACGGCGCCCTCGTCTTCATCCGCGGAAACGTCGCCTTCGGCCCGGTCACCGAGCGCCATGTGGGCGCCGACAACGGCGCCTATGTTGAAATCATCGCAACAGTGGAGATCGCCGGCGACGCAAAGCAGCATTTGTACTCATCCGAGAACGGCCATGTCCTGATGATCGCCAGCACCGTGACGCTGGCCGACACACCTCATTTTTCCGACGGTTTCGCCGTCGCGCAGAACACTGGCCTTGTCTCCGCCTACGAGAACAGCTATTCCGGTGCCGCCACGGGCGTTCGTTATCGCGTCTCGGGCAACGGGGTCATCTTTACCAATGGCGGTGGGGCGACGGTGTTTCCCGGCGATGCGTTAGGCGTAGCAAAAGGTGGCGGGCAGTTCGAGTGAAGGATCGAAAGTTGGCGAAAGATTTCCGAACTGATCTTGCCAGCTAAGTCACTTAAACCCTGTTCTGGAGAATGGGATGTCAGAAACAGTTCGACAACTCCACGTTAGCGCACTGCGCGAGGAGTTTGTGAAACAGGCCCAGACAGAAGATTCCATCTTGGAGATCGGGCCTTTCTATTCACCTTGCGTCCGAGGCGACAACGTATCTTATTTCGACGTGCTTGATACAGATGCACTAGTCCGTCGCGCAGAAGAGATCGGAACTGACGTAGAAATGATTCCGCGGATCGATTTTGTTTCCGCGACTGGCGATCTTTCTATCGTAGATCGCAAGTTCGACGCCGTGTTAAGTGCCCACTGCATTGAACACCAGCCTGATCTGATCGGCCACTTGCGACAAGTCCGACGCATCCTACCGGTGGGAGGTAAATATTACCTCGTCATTCCTGACAAACGATACTGTTTTGATCATTTTATACCAGAAACAACAATTGATGAAATCGTTGATGCTCAAGGTTTGGACCGGCACGCTTTAATGAAGGTGATCGAACATCGGGCTTTTACGACACACAACAATCCTGGAATGCACTGGGCTGGCGATCATTACCTGCCTGATCACTATGATTCTATACTGCAGAGGACAGAAGAAGCAATAGAGGAATTTGAAGCAGCCGATGGAAATTACATCGACGTTCACTCTTGGCAGTTTACGCCCAAGATTTTTTCAGATATAGTTGATGGTCTCAAATTTCGAAACTTGATTGCAATGTCTGTCGTCTCCGTCAATGAGACACCACACAACCGTTTCGAGTTTACAGCTGTTTTGGAAGCTAACTGACTAACGATCACAACCGTTACTATGCACTGTCTCCACGCCATGAGCGGGCCAGGTCCAAATGAACTGAACTGCCGTGCCGCAAACGGCTTACCCGCTGTTTTCGACGGTTATAGGGCATGCGGAATACCTGCCTTGTCTAGGCTGACGAGAACGGCTATTCGAATGACGCGGCTGGAGTTAAGTTATCGCTTTTGAGCAATGGAGTTGTATCGTCAAGTACCAGAGAGACAATGATTCTCAAACGTGCGACGGACGTCGCGACCAGTGCCGGACAATGGAAGAGTGCGCTGAACATCAATGACTTGTTGGCATTGCCTTACAAGCGTAAATAGGTAGCAGTCTATGGAAATCCTCGACGCGTACACCACTCAAGGTCCTGATCCGCAGACGGTTTTGGATATTTTTAAGGGAGAGTGGTCTTCGAAAATGCCGGTGGGTTCGGGCCTGACTTCGGCGCCTGGTCCCGCGGGACTATTTGAAGATGGGCGAATTGACTGGCTGTCACAGACCATCGGTGGCTTTGATGGCAAAAAGATTCTCGAACTCGGTCCGCTTGAAGCTGCGCATACCTATATGATGCATCAGGCCGGGGCAGGTTCAATTGTTGGGATCGAGGCAAATTCGCGCGCCTATTTGAAATGCCTCTGCATCCAACAGATATTTGGACTGGATCGAGCCAAATTCTTGTATGCAGATGCCATGAAATACACGGTGGAAACGGAAGAAAAATTTGATCTCTGCGTCGCATCTGGGATACTCTACCACATGTCGGACCCGGTGCAGTTTATCAACAATGTCGCACTTAGGTCCAATCAGATATATCTCTGGACACATTACTACGATGAAATTTTACGCGACCGGCCTGATTACGATCAACAATTCGATGAACTTCAAGAAATCGAATTTGGCGGCAAGAAATACTCAGGGTCAAAACGAAAGTACAATGAAGCGCTGAACTGGACGGGATTTCTGGGCGGTAGCAAGCCGTGGGCGCTTTGGCTAACGCGGGACTCTCTATATCGTCTTCTCGAAGATAACGGGTTTGAGATTACTGGTATTAATTTCGATCATGCGAGTCATCAAAACGGTCCTTCGCTCGCTATAGTTGCCGTCAAAAGCTAGTCTGAATCCATGTCACCTGAGGTTTTTTGCCTTGTTGATCGTTCGATGTTTCTCAAACCAAGTGTTCAAAATACCAACTTTCAGGCTGGAAAAATAGATGAGTCAAGATGGTCAGATGAGTCGAGACGAGAAAATTCTATCACGGATCTCCGACGGAATGAGGATTCTCGAAGTCGGGCCTAGCATTGCGCCCATATTGCCAAAAGCAGGCAGACAGAACGTATTTACGCTGGATCATGCCTCAAAAGAAGATTTGGAGGAAAAGTATTCTGGTATTGGCGTCGACGTGAGTCGTGTAGAAGATGTCGATTTTATTTGGAAATCAGGACCAATAGACGATTGTGTTCCCAAACATATGCATGGTAGCTTCGATGCTATTATTGCCAGTCATGTCTTTGAGCATATTCCAGACCCGGTAACATTTTTGCAATCGCTGGGTGTTCTGCTTCAAGACGGCGGTTATGTGTCGCTAGCGAATCCTGACAAGCGCTTCACTTTCGATTATCTTCGGCAATTGACCGTTACCGCAGACATCATAGAAGCTTATGAAGATAGGAGGAGTCGACACACTCGAAAAAGCTTATTCTCTCAAAAATATGAAGCGGTTGAGAATGACGGTCAACAAGTCTGGGCAACATGGATTCCATTAGGACAGCTCGCTTTTATGCAGTCTTCCATGGAAGCGGAGTTGTCGGAGATAACCAACAATGGTGATTACATCGACTGCCATGCTTGGGTATTTACTCCGAGCAGTTTTGATCTCCTTATTCTTGAGTTGGGTGCACTCGGTCTCATCCCGTTCCGTGTGGAAATTGGCTTCTCGTCTTGGGGCTGTGAATTTTACAGAACACTTGTGAAGACATCAAATCCAATTCAGGAGCGAAATTTGCTATCAGAGAACCGCCTTCAGCTTCATGCGCTTATTCAGGACGAGCTGCGGGCGCCATATTAGTGCAGAGGAGCGACAGCTAGATTTTGTCATGACATAATAGAGAAATCTTCTCTCTTTCGAGTCAAGTTTTCATTGTAAAATGGATCGCGCTTTAATCGTTCTGGCCATACACGATACATGTATGCAATTTCGGACTGGAAACGATTTATGTTCGCGGCTGTATGATCGCTGCCTCGTGAGGCAGACTCAAGATGGTATAGTTCTGCATAGGGCGTATAAATATTTATATATCCTAGCGCATCAAGCTTCAAACATAGATCGATATCGTTAAATGCAATCTTAAGATTTATTTCATCAAAACCGCCAGCTAGCAGGAACTTTTTCTTTTCGACAACCATACAGGCCCCGGTGACCGCCGAAACCTGATGAACAACATTCAACCGCGCATGATAGCCCTCGGTGTTCGGCCTGAAAAACCGAAACACATGGCCGGCAACCCCGGTAATGCCGCACACGACCCCTGCATGCTGGATGAGACCATCGCGGTAGAGAAGCTTGGCGCCGACGGCCCCGGTCGCGGTTTGCACCGCCTGGCTCACCATTTCGCGAAGCCAATCGCCACGCATGATCTCGATGTCATTGTTGAGGAAGCACAGGACCTCTCCTGTTGACGCTTCAACCGCGGCGTTGTTGATAGCGGAAAAATTGAAGGCGCCGGCGAAATGGATCACCCGCACTCTCGGGTCCATGCCGATGGAATCGAAGTAGGCCTTCGTTTCATCGAGAGCGCTCTCGTTGTCCATGATCAGAACTTCGAGATTTGGATAATCTGTACCCTCCAGCACGCCAACGAGACAGTTCTTCAGGAAATCGATCCCGTCTCGGGTCGGAATGATGACACTGACCTTCGGCGCAGGGTCGGGCAGATCGTATAGAATTCTGTTTCGACCGAAGTATCCCTCCACCACTTCGGCGCGCGCGCCCCGCGAAACAAGGTATTCTCTGGCCGCTTGTTGCCGTGCCTCGATCGCTCGGCGGATCGCCTTGTCGGAAAACGTGCCCGAGCCTTCGAAGGCACGCCAATGATAGAGTATTTTGGGGATGTGGACGATGCGATCAGGGCTGGTTTTACATGCAATTCGAAGCCCGAGGTCATGATCCTGACTGCCTTCGAACCCTATCCTCAGCCCCCCGACCTCTCGAAAAAGTGATGCGCGATAGATGGCGAAGTGGTTGATATAATTGTGGGACAAGAACATCGCCTCGTTCCAGTCCGGCTTGAAATGGTGACCGACCCGTTGTCCATCCGGCCCCAACTTGTCCTCATCGGTGTAGATGAAATCGACACCGGGGCGATCGTTGATCGCGAACGCGACCTCGGCAAGAGCGTTCTTGGGAATGACGTCATCATGGTCCATCAACCCGATCCATTCGCCAGTTGCCAGTTCGGCAGCGGAGTTCGAGCTTGCCGATATATGCCCATTTTCCCGACGGAAGACGATTTTGATCCGATTGTCGCGGCGCTGCCACTCCTCCAGGATTTGGCGGACATGCCGCTCGGTCGAGCAGTCGTCGGCGATGCAGAGTTCCCAACCCGAATAGATCTGGTCGGCAACAGAGGCAATCGCCTCGTTTAGCAGTTTTGCCGGTGTGTTGTAGACCGGCATGACGATGCTGATCAGAGGCTTTTCGGCCAATTGCTCGATTTTCGCACGCAACGCGGCTCCATCGCGGCCATTATCGAATTCGTATCGTTCGCGCCATTGTCGATAGTCGCCAACGGGGTCTATCGGATCGCTAAGACGCAACTTGATAAGATTGGGTTGACGTAAAGACTTGAAATATAGTGGTAAACGCTTGGCAAAAACACCCGGATCACGTTGCAAGCTTTTCCACGCACGGGCACTGAGAGTATTGACTAGGTTCGCACCGGTCAGGCGCCGCAACTGCAGCGAATGAAGGACAAAACGCCCATCTTCGTCGGTTGGATCGAGCCGTAATAGTAGAACAGGATAAGGTAGCCGGAATTCGCAAGCAAATATATTTCCGTCGACATGTTCCGGTCGAATCGACAATTCCTCACTAAAGCCTTCGCCGGCGTCAAAGAAGACTTGCGGCGTGACCCTCCCGGCCGGGTCGATCGCCAGTTCAAGCCTATACCAACCGGCCGCCAATTCAGTCTCTGGCTTGATGATGATCTGAGGATCGCCGTTTGATGCTTCGTATACATCGCCGACAGGGGTTACATTGACCAGTTCTCGGTAAGACCGAGCGTCGAGGAGATCGATCAGCACTGCAGTTCCTTCACACGCCCTGATTCGCGTCCGGTTCGCATGACATTGGCTATTGAGCGACTACGGCGGAAATCCGTCGTCGGGTGGGTACACCGGATGGTGCAATGGTGCAACGCGAAGATGCGTCGCTCCCTTAGAGGTCACTTTCCCGAATTCGTCGTCCCCGTCGCGATGCGGCCTTCGCGATAGCCATGCTTGATAAAATGCTCTTTTGCGAGCTTATTTGCTGCCTTTTTCGACAGGATCGGCGCAAGATCATCGTAGGACTCGCAATAGGCCTTAGGGTCAAAGCCGTTCAACCCGGGCAGCCGGCCCTCGAAATATCCGAACCCAATGTAATGCTCGTGGGCCGACTTCACCTTGCCGCCCGCGATTGCCTTGGCTACGTCGGGGTATTGCTGTAGATACCACTCTTCGTCGAAGGGCGTCGACCTCAGCATGTCCTGAAGGAAGGCGGTCAGGCCGGCGCGGCTCACCGCGAGCGTCTCGTGCCCTTCCTTCCAGCCCCTGACGCGCCCCTTGTCGAGCAGGCGATCGAAATGCGGTAGAACCATTCTGTTTCCTGATACGATTGTGCGTCCGGTCATCGCAGACCCGAGCGGGTTCATTCCTTCTAGGCGATAGACGGATTTTGTGGCAATGCAAATTCGCAGAGCAGCAAATTCCGGTGCGTCGCGATGATCCGCTCATCGTCGAACCGGCCGGCGACCCGCGCTTCGCGGGAGCGTGTCGGGCAATTCGATCGCGACGACGTCGTTTGAAATGAAGGACTGCAACTGGTGGACTTGATCAAGTCGTTTTCGCGCAAGGAGGCCCGCGGCGGCAAGGACGCGCGCGACCGGAAATCGTCGGCCGTCTTCGACCAGTACGAGGACGCCGCCCCGAGCGACCAGAACGCCATCGATCTCCTGCCCGGCTGGAACTGCGCCTTTCCGCCGCAGATGGGCCTCGTCGCCGGCCCGCTCGGGCTTTTCGACGACCAGCGCATTGCCTGGGCGCTCGACACCTTCGGCACGATCGAGGACAAGGCGGTTCTGGAGGTCGGGCCGCTCGAAGCCATGCACACCTTCATGCTGAACGCCCGCAAGCCGGCGCGCATCGATGCCGTCGAGGCCAATCGCCTGTCCTTCATGCGCTGCCTGATCACCGCGCAGATCCTCGGGATCGACCGGGCGCGCTTCTGGCTCGGCGACATCTCGAAATGGCTTCAGGACCATGAGGACCGCTACGATCTCATCATGGCGTCCGGCGTGCTCTATCACATGATGAACCCGCCGGAATTCCTGCAGCTCCTGGCACAGCGCACGGACGCCATCTTCCTGTGGACGCATTTCTTTCTCGACGCGGCGATGCCGCCCGAGGACCCCCGCCGCATTCCGTTTTCTGGAAAGCAGGAGATCCAGACGGTCGCCGGCGTCGACGCGCGCTGCTACGAGCGCAGCTACAAGAACGCCGCGAAGAATTCGGTGTTCTGCGGCGGCCTGGCGGACCGGCATTACTGGATGCACCGTGACGACATCGTCGCGCTCCTGCGCGCGCTCGGCTTCGACCGGATCGACATCTCCGGTGAGGACCTGACGCATCCCGGCGGACCGTGCTTCTGCGTCCTCGCACGCCGAACCGACCCGGCTGCCGGAATCGATCATGCTGTTCAATCTTGAAGGCGACATCGGCTCGGAGATCCAGGGCTATCTGGTGCCGGACGGCTTCTCCGATCAGCCGAAAATCCGCATCATCGCCGAAGGGCGCGACGACATCGTCATGGACTGCGACGGCATGCGCGACGCGGTCGTCGCCTCCGGTCGCCACGCGACCGGCCTGATCGGCTTCCACCTCGACGACACGAAAATCCCCGGAATTGCCGAGATGAAGCGGCTGGCGATCTACGATGCCAAGACGGGATTGCTGGTGTATCGGCGATCGCCGAGCGAGACGATCATCCACAAGCGGGTTCTTCGCCTGGAAACCCAGCTGATCCCGTTTCTGCAGCTCGATCGCGCGCTGGACCCCTATTTCCAGTATTCGATCCGCTCCATCGAGCGCTTCGGCCACGAGACGGCCATGCAGGCGTTTCATCTCAACGCGGTCGATTCGATCTATATCAGTGGTCGCCTGCTGTTGCGCAATTACGAGGAGTTTCTGGAAAAGGGCTTCGAAGTCGTTGCCCATATCGTCGATCCCTACGTGGAACTGGCCGAGCGGCTCATCCTTCTCAAGCGTTTCGACAAGCTGCCGCCTGCGCTGATCGGCGATCGCGACCGGATGATCTTTTCGCCGGCAGCCGAATATTTTGCCGAGGTGGACGTCTTCTCACCGAAGCAATTGAAGCGCGCCCTGTCCGCCATACCCGAAAAGGTCCAACGCTGCCTGACATCGCCGCTCACGCGGCAGCTGGTCTCCACCCATCCGGAAAACATCCCGACGCGGCAGTCGATCGCCGGCGCCATGGACCTCCTGTCGCGGTTCGCCATCGTCGGCCTGAAATCCGATCCGGACACCTTCATCCGCCCGCTGGCCGAGTATCTCGAGATCGACGACAATCTCCTCGTCGACCCGCCGCGTGCGGGAATGGCAAGCGAACTGGCCGAAACCCTACGATCCCAACCGGAAACCGAACGGTTGGTCGAACTCGACATCATCCTGTATCATTTCGCGCATGCGGCTATCGCATTGCACAATGGCGTGGGAACATAACACCGCCCGACATTCGCCTCACAGGCCTTGCAACTGATCGGACGTGATGAGCACCAAGACCGTCGACATGGAATCCAGCACCGTAACGCGCGATCGCCCCGGCCCTGCCTCAAGGAACGGCTCAATCGACGGCGCGCGCCAGACGGCGGCGCCAGACGTGGTGCTGGACGACGGCCGTTCACCGCGGCTGACGGACGAGAACGCAACCTTGCGCCGCAAGCGTGGCTTTCCGCCTATCCGGTTGTTGACATTCATCCTGTTCGTTCTCGTGCCGTTTGCCGCTGCACTGGCGTATTATACCGTGCTTGCAACCGACCAGTTCATCTCCGAGAGCCGCTTCGCGGTCCGTTCGTTCGATACCGGCTCGAAAAGCTCATCGGCGGCGCTCGGGGCCTCCATCAGCATGATGCCGTTGCAGCAGGACGCCTATGTCGTCACGAGCTTCATCCATTCCCCGGAAATTCTGCGGCGCCTTGCCATGAAGATCGATCTGCGAGCGCTCTTCGAACGAAGCGAAATCGATTGGTATTCGCGCCTCCCCGCCAACGCGACTCCGGAAGAGTTTCTCGACTACTGGGACGATCAGGTCGTGACCTACGTGGACGGCCCGTCGGGCATCATTACAGTAAAAGTTCGCGCGTTCAGTCCACAGGATGCACAACGGATCGGCAAATTGATCATTGCGGAGAGTGAAACGCTCGCGAACGAATTGTCCGAGCGCGCGCGAACCGACATCGTCGCACGCGCGACAAGCGAAGTGAAGGACCGTGAGGTCGCTTATCGCAAGGCCCTGCAGGATCTCAATTCCTATCAGAACACCTCCGGAATTCTCAGCCCCGAAGCGAAAGCCGGCGAGACCGGGACGCTTCTCACCGGCCTCATGGCAAAGAAACTGGAGGTCGACTCGCGATTGTTCGTGTTGCGCCAGAGCGTCGACGACACGGCACCGAATGTCGTCCAGCTTCAGAACACGCAGGACAGCCTCGCCAAGCAGATCAACGTCTTGCGGGCACAGTTGGCGGCCGAAGGAACGGTCAGCGAAAATCTCTCGGACGCCTTGAACCGCTTTTCGGCTCTCGAGACCGAGCGGGTGATCTCGGAAGCACTTTACTCCGCCGCGCGGCGCAACCTTCAAGCCGCAAAGACCGAGGCACTTCGCAAGAGCGTCTATATCACCGTCTTCGTTACGCCCACATTGCCTGACGATCCTCGTTTTCCCAAACGGGTGGAAACGCCCCTTTTGATTCTTCTGGGGTTGTCCGTGCTCTGGGCGACTTTGGTCCTCGCCTGGGCGTCCGTCGAAGACCACCGTTTATGACACCATGATCGAATTGCAGAACGTCTCGAAACACTACCGTGTCGAAGGCCGCCGCAAGGTGATCCTGGACAAGGTGAGCATGCGGTTCGAGACCGGCACGTCCTACGGACTGCTCGGGGTCAACGGCGCCGGAAAATCGACGACGATGCGGCTCTTGTCCGGAGCCGAGTTGCCGAATTCAGGACGCGTGCGAACGGATGTCAGCGTCTCCTGGCCAATGGGTTTCGCAAATGGCTTCAATTATGAGATGTCCGGCAAGAACAATCTGAAGTTCGTCGCACGGGCCTATGGCGCCGATCCGAAGGAAGTTGCGGATTTCGTCGACGATTTTGCGGAACTCGGTGATTACATCAATCAGCCGATCATCACATACTCCTCGGGCATGGCCGCGCGCCTGGCCTTCGGACTATCGATGGCAATCAAGTTCGATTGCTACCTCATCGACGAGATCACGGCCGTTGGAGACGCCCGCTTCCAGGAGCGGTGCCGGGTCGCCTTCGAGCGCAGGCGCGAAACTGCCGATCTTATCATGATTTCGCATTCCATGAGCACGATCAAGGATTTCTGCGATAAAGGCCTCGTGCTGGTCGACGGGCGACTGCTGCTTTTCGATCGTCTGGAAGATGCAATAGAGATGTATTACAGGCTCAACCGGTGATCGCAGGTTCCTGGAGATCGGCTCCGTCGCGCAACCGAACCATCGGGATGATGGACGAGGCGATGGCGACTAGCCACGCCGTCGACCGGACTCAACGGTCATCGACGGCCACGATGTTGAGAAAGTCGAACGTGAGGCGATGAACGACAGGACCAACGAACTCGATCTGCGCTCGCCGACCTCCGCGCTTGAGCGCAGCCGCTCCTCGTCCACGGCAATGGCCGTCATGGCGCGCAGACTGCGCTTTGCCACGTCGCGCCGGAGCCCGATCTACAAGGCGGTCGGGCTGCGCCCGCGCTTCATCGATCGCGTATTTGCGATACTTGTGATCGTTTGCGTCCTGGTCGGTTTTGTCATCCCGAACCTCGCTTCGATCGTCTATTTCGGATTCATTGCGTCGGATCAGTTCGAGGCGGAAACGCGCTTCACCGTTCGCAGTTCGGCGCCTATAACCAAAGAAGATAAGCTGGGCGACGTCAGCGGGCTGCCATCGGCGGAAATCGTTCAGAATTCCCTGATCGTGACCAATTTCGTCACCAGCCCTGCCCTGCTCGACATCCTCGAACAGGACGGAAACTTCGTCGTCCGTTATCAGCGCTCCGGCGTCGATTTCCTGTCGCGGCTTGACGATGACAGCAGCCGCGAGGACCGCCTCGACTACTGGAAGGACATGGTCACGACCTCCATCAGCCCGTCGAGCGGTATCATCACGATCGACGTGCGCGCCTTCACACCGCAAGACGCTCACGATCTTCTTACAGTGATCGTCGCGCAGTCGGAAAAACTGATCAACGATCTGAACGACCGGATCTGGGCGGACGTGAACGCGACGGCGCGGCGGCAGGTCGCACGGGCCCGGTCGGGTCTGACGGCGGTTCGCGGCGATCTGCAAGAGGCACAGAACAAGGCCGGGATGCTGACGATCGAAAGCAGCTCCGATGCTCTCTCGCAGCTTCTGGTCCAGGTTCAGGCCGAACAAATCGATCTGGAAAGCCGCTACAACGCCAATTTGGCCGTCGTCGACAAGAGCGCACCACAGATGAAGGTTCTGGCGCGGCAAATCGCCAGCAAGAAGGACCAGATCGCCGATCTGAAGGCGAAGGTCGCCAGCGAGAAGCCAGACACCGGAGGCACCCTGGCCGACACGTCGCTGAAGTTTTCGGAGCTTACCTTCGAGCGCGGCGTCGCGGAAGAACAACTCAAGGCCAGTATCGGTGCATCGGAAACGCTGCAGTTCGTGAGCCAGCAGCAATTGATGTACGTCGATCCGTTCCTCAGCCCGACGACGCCAGGCAGCGCGGAATATCCGAGGCGTTTTCTCTGGATCGGATTGACCTTCCTCGGCAGCTTGATCGCGACGGCGGCCCTTTTCGGAATGCTCACAATCCTGCGGAAGCGCTTTGACTGAGACTTGCGAACATCCAGACCCGTCCTGGCAAGGGCGCTTGCGCGAGTGGCTCTACGAGACCTTGCCGAGGCCGCGGTCGTCCGCGCGCTTCGTGGAGACGGCGCGCGCGGTGCCACAGCCGGCTCGAATCCTGATCTTCACCAAGGGCCACAACCCCACCTTCGACTACTATTTCAAAAGTCGTCTCGGCGGTGAGGATCGCATTCCCTTCGAGACGCATGACATCGATGGCGACGCCGACCTCGGCGCGATCGAGACACAAGGACTTTTCGTCATCGTCTGCCGGTATCTGAGGCGCCGTCATGCGGCATGGATGGCCGCGCATCGCAAGCAGTTCAGCGGCGTTGCGCTTTTCGTCGACGACGACATGGCAGCCGTCGTCGCCGGCCCTGACGGCTCGTTGGCTTACAAGCTTTACGTCGCCTATTTCGGCCTGTGGCCCCTGACGCGCCTTAAGGACCTTATCTCGCAGGTCTGGGTTTCGACCGCGGCGCTGCAATGCAGCTTTGCTCGTGCAGGCATCGACGCGCGGGTTCTGCCGCCGCGACCGGTTCGCGCCGACCACGGCCCTGCCGGGGGAAACGGCCCTTACCCCCTTCGTATCGCGTATCATGCGACCGATGTTCATCGCCGCGAACACCGCTTTCTCGTGCCGATCGTTGAGAAGGTGCTCTCCGACCACCCGGACGTTGTCTTCGAAGTTCTGGCGAGAGGCGCCAATCGTCGCAAATGGCAGCGCTCCGCCATTCGCCCGTCGCAACTTCGCATGCTGCCGCTTCGGTCCTGGCCAGAGTACTATGCCGAGAGCCGATCGCACGGTGCCGACATCGTCCTGGTTCCGCTGCTGGGCGGGCAGGCCAATGCGGTCCGTGCCGACACCAAGCGGATCGATGCCTGCCGTCTTGGCGCGGCCCCTGTTTTCAGCGCCGGACCGGTCTACGAGCGCCTTCGCCAGCCCGGAGAAATGCACCTGGTCAATGCGGTCGACGCGTGGGGCGCGGCGATCGAGACGCTCGTCGCCGACCCCGCACGACGCTGCATGGCGGCGGCGGCAAACCGCAAGGCCGTCGAACGGATGGCGCAGGAGCCTCCGTCGGATCTGGCAGGGTATTGTCGATCCGGTCTCGAAGCGGAGATTCTCACGTGACCTTGCACGATGTGAGGGCCCAAGGGACGATTGGGGCCGCCTTGCGGAGAAAAGGCAACGTCATGGGCGCGGTCATGCTCCGCGACATGCGCAGCCGCTTCTTCAATCACGGCCTCGGCTTCCTGCTGGTTCCGATCTGGCCGCTGGCCCACATGTTCATTCTCCTGGCAATCTACACCGTGATAGGCCGCGTGACGCCCTATGGCAGCAGCCTGCGGGTGTTCTTCGCGACGGGGCTGATCCCGACGCTGTCCTTCATGTATGTCTCCCGCTTCATGGCCTTGTCGCTTCTCAGCAACGGCAACATGATGGCGTTTCCCATCGTCAGGCCGGCCGACATCCTTGCCGGGCGCGCGGCGCTCGAAATCATCGGCAGCTGCATGATGACCGCGATGACGTTCGTGCTGCTCATGGTCATTGGCGACGATCCCTATCCGCTTGACGCGAGCTCCGCCGTCGCCGCCTTCGCAACCACGCTTTGCCTCTCCGTCGGTATGGGGATGATCGTGGGATGCGTGGTGCGTGTCGTTCCCTTCTTCATGACGATATACTTCCTCTCCTGCATCCTGTTCTACCTGCTCTCCGGCACCTTGTTCGTCGTATCCGCGCTGCCCGCGCCGATCGCCTATGCCCTGTCCTGGAACCCGGTTCTCCATTGTGTCGAGTGGATGCGGGTGGCCTACATTGCGGGTTACCCCGATCAGATTCTCGACCGGACTTACGCGATCGGCTTTGCATTGGGCGTCATGTTCCTTGGCCTTCTGACGGAGCGATTGATGCGTCCGATCATCCTGAGCGCTTGAACGCCATGCCTCTGAAAATCGCCATCGCGCGCCAGTTGACCCGCATCGACGCACAGGACGAACCCGGCCGCGGGCAATACCAAGCCGAGGGCGGGGATCCCGGTCTTGTGATCAAATTGCCGTTCGTGCGAAAGCGCTTTGTCGTGATCCTTTTGGAGGCCAGGGATCAGATGCTCGATCCGCAGGTCTACCTTGACCGCGGAGCAGGCTACAACGAACGCGACTCGGTCGTCATGGAAGCGGGATACCGCCATGTCATCATCGTCGATGTCGGCGTCGTCGGGATGATACGAGCGGTGCGGCTCGATCCGGCAACGACCTCCGTCCTGTTCACGATCGAGCTTCACGATCCCGATACGCTCGAGGAGGCCGAAGCGCTGGCGCAGCGTTTTGCGGACGGCGAACCTGACACGCGTTTCCACCGCCTGACCAAACTTCGCGGCTTCGCAGTCGTCGGACACTTGCTGTCGCCGCCGTTTCGCTCGCCAACCGTCGCCAGCCACGCCAAAAGCCTTTATGCGGCGGCGGCGCTCGAAAACGGTCCCCTGCCCGATCCGACGAGCACGGAGCGCTGGCTCAGTCTCGTGGTTCCCGTCTACGATGCGCCGAAGCGTCATCTCGAAGACATCGTGCGAACCTTTCGCGGACAGAACATCACCGGTGTCGAACTCATCCTCAGCGACGACGGATCCCAAAGCTACCAGACCACCGGTTGGCTCGACACCTGGGCGCGGCGCGAGTCCGACGAGACGAACCCGATCCGCATCGTGCGCAATCTGGCGAATGGCGGAATCGCGGCGGCGACCAATGCAGGGATCGCGGCGGCAAGCGGTCGCTGGGTCGGCCTGCTCGATCATGACGATCTCATCGCCCCGCATGCGCTGAAACGCATCTACGCGGCGTTGCAGGCCCACCCGGACGCGCAGTTTCTCTATACCGACGAACTCGTCGTCGATGATCGGCTGAAGCCGACCGGCTACATGCTGAAGCCGGCCTACGACCCGGTGCTGCTTACCGGCGTCAACTACATCAACCACTTCTCGATCTACCGCCGCGACCGATTGGAGGCGATCGGTCGGCTGCGCAACGGCTTCGAGGGCTCGCAGGATTACGATCTCCTGTTGCGCTATCTCCACAACATGCCGCAAACCGCAGTGGTGCATCTGCCCTACCCGGCCTATTGGTGGCGCCGCACCGGCAATACCTACTCGCGACGACATCTCGACAAGGCGACCACGAACGCGCGTCGTGCCCTGTCGGAAGCATTGGCAGGCCAAGGCCGGTCCGTCGACGTCCGCGGCGCCATCACCGATACGCTGCACCGGGTGTCCTTCGGCGCGGCGCGGCCGAAGCCCAAGGTCTCCATCGTCATTCCGAGCAAGAACGCGGCCAGCCATATCGGCCGCCTGCTTCCCGACCTCTTCGAGCGGACGGACTACCCCGACTTCGAAGTGTTGGTGATCGACAACGGCTCGACCGATCCCGTCGTCCTCGACCTCTACGAACGCTATGTGACCGCCCACCGCAATTTTTCCGTCCACATCCGGCCCGAGCCTTTCAACTTCTCCCGCTCGGTCAATCGCGGCTGTGCGCTGGCCACAGGGAACCACGTCCTGCTGCTCAACAACGACGTTTCGGTCACCGACCCGGACTGGCTGAGCGAACTTGTGGAGTGCCTCGAGTTCGACAAGGCCGGAATCGTCGGTGCCAAGCTTCTTTATCCCGACGATACGCTTCAGCATGCCGGTGTGATGGCCGGATTCGGAGGCCTTGCAGGACATTGGTATCTCGGCAAGCCGAGGAATTTCGGCGGTCCGATGAATCGGCTGCACGTGCGCAGTTCGGTGACCTGCGTCACCGGCGCCGTGATGCTGATTTCGGGCGAATGTCTGCGAGCGGTGGGACGGTTCGACGAAGCGAATTTTGCCGTGGCCTACAACGACGTCGATTATTGTCTGCGAGCCTACAGGCTCGGCTTTCGCACCATCTTCACGCCGTTTGCCTGTCTTTATCATCACGAATCGGCTTCGCGCGGAGCCGAAAAGGGAGCGGCCAAGCGAGAACGGTTCGCCGCCGAGAAGGCCAATCTGCGCCGGCTTCACGGGACGCAGGACTTCATCGATCCTGCGAGCAGCCCCTTGCAGACACGTAACATCTCGACGCCGAAGCTGACGCGGATCAGCCGCCTTCCGCCGGCACGGCTCTGGCGCAATCCCCGCGCCTGACATCGCGCCGCGTTCTTCGATTCGAAGCTGTCGGTCGAGATCGGTCTAATTTGAGATCGGTCCAAGCCATGTGTGCGGTGCGGCATCGTTGCGGTTGCTGTGAGGCGTGATAGGTTTAGTCTCGGCACTGTTCCAACACGATTCCGCAGGGCAAAAATGATGCAAAGCCGTCCGAGGTGCTTGTGGCTCAGCCTGGCGGTTTTGCCATTGCTGTCCGGCTGCCAGATCGGTGTCCTTGCACCGCAAGGACCGGTCGGCGAAGCGCAGCGGCTGATCCTTCTGAATTCCGTCGCGATCATGCTTTGCATCGTGGTTCCGGTCATTGTGATGACCTTCGCGTTCGGCTGGTGGTTCCGCGCGTCCAATACCAGGGCCAGATACCTTCCCTACTGGGCCTATTCCGGTCGCCTTGAATTCGTCGTCTGGTCGATTCCGGCCCTCGTCGTATTGTTTCTCGGCGGCATCACCTGGATCGGCTCCCACGATCTCGACCCCTACAAGCCCCTCGACGTCGGCAAGGAGCCGCTCGAGGTCCAGGTGGTCTCGCTCGACTGGAAATGGCTGTTCATCTACCCGACGCTGAACTTCGCCACCGTCAATGAGCTCGTCATCCCGGCTGGCCAGCCGGTCCACTTCAAACTGACCTCGGCGACTGTGATGAGCGCGTTCTTCGTTCCGCAACTCGGCTCGATGATCTACACGATGAACGGCATGGAGACCCAGTTGCACCTCATGGCGAACAAGCCGGGCGACCTCTACGGCATGTCCTCGCACTACAATGGGGACGGGTTCTCCGACATGGATTTCAAGGTTCGCTCCCTCGACCGTGCCAACTTCGACGCGTTCATCGGCAAGGTGAAGAGTGGCGACCAAGCGCTCGACACGGCGGCCTACGGCCAGCTCGTCCAGGAGAGCAAGAACGTCGAGCCCTTTACCTATAAAAGCGTTGAGCAGGGTCTGTTCGACGCCATCATTCGCCGAACGGCACCGGAGGCTCCCGGGCCCCAGATCGGTGAGCCCAGCGTCGACGTTTCCCCCCGTTCAAAGAGCTGATCCATGTTCGGTAAACTGTCCTGGGACGCGATCCCCCTGAACGAACCAATCCCGATGATCGCCTCCGGCATCGTCATCCTGACGGTCCTCGGCGTTCTCGCCCTCGTCGTCCTCAAGGGTTGGGTGCCGTATCTGTGGCGCGAATGGATCACATCCGTCGACCACAAGCGCATCGGCGTCATGTACACTCTGCTCGCGATGGTCATGTTGCTGCGCGGTTTTTCCGACGCGCTGATGATGCGCTCGCAGCAGGCGCTGGCCTTCCAGTCCGAGGGCTATCTGCCGCCGTCGCACTATGACCAGGTCTTCTCGGCCCACGGCACGATCATGATCTTCTTCGTGGCCATGCCCTTCATGATCGGGCTGATGAACTTCGTCCTGCCGCTGCAGCTCGGCATACGCGACGTTGCCTTCCCGACCTTCAACGCTGTCTCCTTCTGGCTCACCGCCTCCGGCGTCCTGCTCATCAACCTGTCGCTGGTCATCGGCGAGTTTGCCCGCACCGGCTGGCTGCCCTATCCGCCTCTGTCGGAGATCAAGTTCTCGCCCGGAGTCGGCGTCGACTATTATCTCTGGTCGCTGCAGATCGCCGGCGTCGGGACACTCATGTCCGGCGTCAATCTGGTCACGACGATCCTGAAGATGCGGGCGCCGGGCATGACCTATACGCGCATGCCGATCTTCTGCTGGACGGCGCTCGCTGCCAACCTGCTCATCGTCGCGGCCTTTCCGATCCTGACGGCAACGCTCGCGATGCTCACGCTCGACCGCTACCTCGACTTTCATTTCTTCACGAATGACGGCGGCGGCAACATGATGATGTTCATGAACCTCATCTGGGCCTGGGGCCATCCCGAGGTTTATATCCTTATCCTGCCCGCTTTCGGCATCTTCTCCGAGGTGATCTCGACCTTCTCCGGCAAACCGCTCTTCGGCTACCGCTCGATGATCATCGCCACCATGGCGATCTGCATCCTGTCCTTCATGGTCTGGCTTCACCACTTCTTCACCATGGGCGCCGGCGCCGACGTCAACGGCTTCTTCGGCATTACCACGATGATCATCGCGGTGCCGACGGGCGTGAAGATCTTCAACTGGCTCTTCACCATGTATGGCGGACGCATCCGCTACCAGACGCCGATGCTGTGGGCGATCGCCTTCATGGTGACCTTCGTCCTCGGCGGCATGACCGGCGTCCTGCTCGCGGTGCCGCCGGCCGATTTCGTGCTGCACAACTCGCTGTTCCTCGTCGCTCATTTCCACAACGTCATCATCGGTGGTGTGCTGTTCGGGGCCTTCGCCGGCTACAGCTATTGGTTCCCCAAGGCTTTCGGCTTCGTGCTCGATGAACGGCTCGGCAAATATGCCTTCTGGTGCTGGGTCATCGGCTTCTACGTCGCCTTCATGCCGCTCTACGTCCTCGGCCTCGAAGGCATGACGCGACGCATGCAGCACTACAACGTGCCCGAATGGCATCCCTGGTTGATCGTCGCCGGCGTCGGCGCGCTGATCATCACCGCCGGCATCGGCTTCCAGATCGCCCAGCTCGTCTATTCGATCCGCCATCGCGAAGAGCTGCGCGACACGACCGGCGACCCCTGGGACGGCCGCACGCTCGAATGGGTCACGACCTCACCTCCGCCGAACTTCAACTTCGCCGCGCTCCCCGACGTGTCGGGAGAAGAGGTGTATTGGGACATGAAGCAGTCGGCCATCAAGGGCTCCAAGCTTAGCGAAATGCCGGACTACAAGCCGATCGAGATGCCGCGCAACAGCCCGACCGGCTTCGTCGCCGCCTTCTTCGCGGTCGTGACGGGCTTTGCCATGATCTGGCACATCTGGTGGATGGTGATCGTCGGTCTGGTCGGCGCCTTCGGCGTGTTCGTCGTCTTCGCCTGGCGCGATCATGACGAATACGAGATTCCCGCAGCCGAAGTGGAGCGTCTCGATGCCCGCCGACGCGAGCAGAAGCAAACATTCCTGGTCCGCGAGGCAGAGACAGCATGAGCGCCGTCACACCCGTCTACGTCGGCGCGCCGCATCGACCGCACGATCCGCATAATGTCGGCCGCGCCGATTCCTCTCCCGCCCGTGGCCATGGAGCGGGAGGGCCCGCTTCAAAGCGCATCATCGTCGGCTACGGCTTCTGGATCTTCCTTCTCTCCGACATCATCATGTTCTCGGCGTTCTTCGCCGCCTTCGCCGTGTTGCGCGACGCGACGGCCGGTGGACCGACCGGCGCGGAATTGTTCGACCTGCCCTATGTGGCGGTCGAAACCACGCTGCTTTTGTTTTCGAGCTTCTTCTGCGGCATGGCCGGCATCGCTCTGGCGAGCCGCAAGGTGCTATGGTTCCAGCTAGCAATGGTCGTAACCTTCGCCTTCGGCGCCGGCTTCCTGATCATGGAGATCAACGAGTTCGCCGGGCTCGTCGCCGAAGGCGCCGGCCCCTCGCGCAGCGCCTTCCTGTCGAGCTTCTTCACGCTCGTCGGCTGCCACGGACTGCACGTCTTCGCCGGCCTTCTCTGGCTTCTCACGATGATGGCGCAGGTCTTCGCCAAGGGACCGACCCCCTCCATGGACCGGCGCTTCCTGTGCTTCAGCCTGTTCTGGCACGCGCTCGACATCATATGGGTCGCCGTCTTCACCATCGTCTACCTGTTGGGAGCCGCGGCCTGATGTCCTCATCGCAACACCCCATCTCAGACACGATCGACGAGACCGAACAGGTCGCGCCTGGTGACGAGAGCGCCGAGCACGGCAGTGGTGTCGCCTCGGGCATCGTGGGCTACGTCATCGGCCTGGTCGCCGCGGGCGGGTTGACGGCGGCTTCCTTTTTGATCGCCGGCACCGACCTTCTCTACGGCCCCGGCATCGGCGTCGCTCTGCTTGTTTTCGCCGTCGCCCAGATGGGTATCCATCTGGTCTTCTTCCTCCACATCACCACGGGCCCGGACAACACCAACAACGTCCTCGCCCTCGCCTTCGGCGTGATGATCGTCGTCTTCATCATCGTCGGCTCGCTCTGGATCATGGCGAACCTCAACCACAACATGATGCCCGACGATATGATGCGGATGATGAACGCGCCGCTGTAGCCGCGAACCGCTTCGGCTCTCGCGAAGACCGTAGCAGCCGGCACGGGACGGAGTGCCGAACGAGACGACCGTATCCCGTCAGCGGGAAGATCGCCGGATTCAGGTCAAGGGCTGGGCCGGCTTCGCCGGCACCTTGCCGCGGCGGCCTATGCCGAAATACTCCAGCTCATGGCGGGCCATGACGGCCGGATCGTAGATATTGCGGCCGTCGAAGACGACGGGTCCGCGCAAAGTGGATCGGATCACATCAAAATCCGGCGCACGAAAATTCTTCCATTCCGTGCAGACGACCAGCGCATCGGCCCCGGCAAGCGCGTCCTCTTTCGTTGGCGTCAGCACGAGGTCGTCGCGCGCTCCGTATAGCCGTGCGCACTCGACCATCGCCACGGGATCGTAGGCACGAACGGTCGCTCCGGCATCCCACAGCGCCTCCATCAGCACCCGAGCCGGCGCCTCACGCATGTCGTCGGTGTCGGGCTTGAAAGCGAGGCCCCAGATCGCGAATGTGCGGTTGCGAAGGTCTTCGCCGAAACGGCCCTTGATCCGATCGACGAGCACGTTCTTCTGGGAAACGTTGCGCGACTGCACGGCCTCCAGAACGCTTGGCGCCATGTCGTTGTCGCGAGCGGTGCGGATGAGCGCTCGCACGTCCTTCGGAAAGCACGAGCCGCCGAAGCCCATGCCGGCATAGATGAAATGGTAGCCGATCCTTGGATCGGAGCCGATGCCGCGGCGCACGCTTTCGATGTCCGCGTCGAGACTGTCGGCGAGAACCGCCATTTCGTTCATGAACGAGATTTTCGTCGCCAGCATGCAGTTGGCCACGTATTTCGTCAATTCTGCGCTCCGCACGTCCATCACGATGATCTTCTCGTGGTTGCGATTGAAAGGCGCATAGAGTTCTCGCAAACGTTCCTCGGCCATCGGGTCTTGTGTTCCAAGAATGATGCGGTCGGGACGCAGGCTGTCCGAGACGGCCGATCCTTCACGAAGGAATTCCGGGTTCGATACGACGGAGAAGGAAAGGTTCGCGCTCTTTGCTGCGAGACCTGCCGACAGGGTCTGCCGGACCTTCTCGCTCGTCCCGACCGGCACCGTCGACTTGACGACGACGACTGTCTCGTCGCGGGTCAAATGCACCGCAATCGTATCGGCGACCTTCAAGACGTAGGAAAGATCGGCCGAGCCATCTTCCTCCGAAGGCGTCCCGACGGCAATGAACTGGATCTCGCCGTGGGCGACGCCGACCGCCGGGTCGGTTGTGAAGACCAACCGCCCCGCCGCCTGGTTTTCGACGACGATCGGCTCCAGTCCAGGCTCGAAGAGCGGGATCTCGTTGTTGCGAAGCCGCTCGATCTTGGTCGGGTCGATATCGACGCACACAACCTCATTGCCGGTTTCAGCCAGGATGGCGGCATGGACGAGGCCGACATAACCGATCCCGAAAACTGTAACTTTCATGTTGAATTCTGCTCGCCTGTCGGGCGTCTTCCATCCGTTTGGATGCCAAAGAACGCTTGGGTTCCAAATTTCAGCGCAATACGCCCGCTACGACTGGTCGCCAATTTCTACGGCAAGCTTTTGCCGTAGAACGTCAATCCGGCGAACGGGTCGCCGACGTGTCTTTACATTGCCGAGGCGTCGCGGGGAAATCGCAGGGCTGATTCCGTGGCCGGCGTGCCTGAAGGGGCCGGCAGGACTTGCCGGACAGGTTATATAGGCACGCTAATGCTGCAGAGCCTTCATTGCGATGCGGCCACAACGCCTTTGCGTCCGCGCCTCAAAGCAATGAGCACCAGCGGCAGGCACCATACGGCGATGGTGAAGAAGCCGAGCCCCGCTGCGATCGGTCGCTCGAAGAAGGCGAGGAAGCTGCCGTCGGCCTTGATCATGGAGGTGATGAAGTTCTGCTCCAGCATCGGCCCGAGCACCAGGCCGAGAATCGCCGGCGCGATCGGAATGTCGTTCTCGTCCATCAGGAAGCCGACGACGCCGAAGATCAGCATCAGAACGACGCCGAAGGGCGAGTTGTTGATGGCGAACGACCCGACGATGCAGAACATCAGGATGATCGGCATGAGGATCTTCTGCGGGATCGACAGGATGGTCCCCGCCCCTTTGATCGCCAGCCAGCCGAGCGGCAGCATGACGATGTTGGCGAGGAAGAACACCATGAACACCGCATAGATCAACTGCGGCTGGTTGATGAACACGGTCGGCCCGGGGTTGATTCCCTTGATGTAGAGGACGCCGATGACGATCGCGGTGATCGAATCGCCGGGAATGCCGAAGACCAGCGCCGGAATCCAGGCGCCGCTGACCGCGCCGTTGTTCGACGCGCCGGCTTCGACGAGACCCTCCACATGGCCTGTGCCGAATTTTTCCTTCTGCTTGGAAAACCGTTTCGAGATCGCATAGGAGATCCACGCGGCAATATCGGCGCCTGCCCCCGGCAGCGCGCCGATCGCCGTGCCGACGATGCTGCCGCGAGCTGCCTGAACGGGGTAGCGCTTGAGGTTCTGCCACTGGCTGGCAAAGATGCCCCGACCCCCGGCGCGCTTGACCCGCGGCGTCTCCTTGCGGGTCACCACCGAACGAAACACCTCCGAGACCGCGAAAAGCCCGATCATCGCCGGGATGAACTGGACGCCGGCCAAAAGCTCGACATTGCCGAAGGTGTAGCGCGGCTGACCGGCTGGATTGTCGATGCCGACCAGCGCTGCGAACAGGCCGATCACCAACGAGATCATCCCCCGTGGCACCGAGCCCGGCGACACGAAGATCGCGCAGGAGAGGCCGAGGATCACCAGCCAGAAATATTCGAAGGACGAGAATCTGAGCGCGATGTCGGCGAGCACCGGCGAGGCGGTGACGAGGACGATCGTGCCGAAAATGCCGCCGATCGAGGAGAAGACGAGCGAGGCGCCGAGCGCCTCTTCCGAGCGCCCGCTGCGGGTCATCCGGTAGGCGTCCTCGACATAGGCGGCGCTGGCGGGCGTGCCCGGCATGCGCAGCAGCGCGCCGGGGATGTCGCCGGCAAAGATCGCCATCGCCGTCGCCGTGACGATCGCCGCGATCGCCGGCACCGGGTCCATGAAGAAGGTGACGGGGACGAGCAGCGCCGTCGCCATGGTCGCCGACAGGCCAGGGATCGCGCCGACGAACATGCCGAAGCAAGCCGAGGCGAAGATGACGGTCAGGACATAGGGCTGGAAGACGAGCCCGAAGGCCTCGGCAAGGATCGGCATGGCTCACCTACCAGAGGAAAGAGAGCCACGCATTGCGCGGCAGGGGCACGAGGAGAATGCGCCCGAACGCCTGTTGCACGACGACGACGGCGACGAGCGAGACCAGCACCGCGATCAGCGGCGGCGTGCGCAGAGTCAGCATCAGGACGAGCAATACCGTGAAGGCGACCGGCACGAAGCCGAGCGGCGGCGACAGCACGATATAGGCGATGACGGCGAGGATCGTGATCGCCAGCGCGATCAGCGAGGCCGGCGAATGTGCCCAATCGGCGAAGGTGACGCCGGGTCGCCAGCCGGAAACCACGATGCCCCTCACGCAAATGAACAGGCCGAGACAGACGCACAGAAGCGCCAGCGTCCGCGGCATGGTCTCGGCGCCGTAGGCCTGTCCGGGGATCGCCGTGAAGTCGAGCGAGGAGACGTAGATCGCGATCCCGCCCGCAAGCACCAGAAGACCGAGGAGGACGTCGTTGAACTTCATCGCTTGTCCCGTCGCAGCGCATGGATCGTCAATTTGAAACGACCATCAGCCTTGCCGATCGCACAGTGGCCGATCACACGGCGACAGGCCGCATTTCGGCCGGCCATCCGACGTCACGGCGCGAGGCGCGAGGCGAAAAAGAAGCGCGCCTCGAGCCCCGGTTTCGAGGTGCCCGCTACTTCGCGAGCCCGGCCTTCTTCATGACCTCGCCGAGGCTCTTGTCGTCGTCGGCAACGATCTTCGTCGCCTCCTCGCCGGCGGCCCAGCGAACGCCGAATCCGCGCTCCTTCATGAAGCTCTGGTACTCGTCGCTGTCATAGGCCTTCTTCACCGCTTCGGTGAGTTTGGCCTTGACGTCGTCGGGCAAGCCCTTGGGCGCAACGATGGAGCGCCAGACCGCGAGGGTCCAGTCGGTTCCCGTAGCGGTCTTCAACGTCGGAACGTCCGGGAACATCGCCTGCTTTTCCGGCGACATCGACGCCAGCGGCGCGACGCGGCCCGCCTCGATCATCGAGCGGCCTTCGGCGAGCGAGGACGGCACGATATCGACGCCGCCGGCAACCATGTCGGTGATGCCGGGCGCGGCGCCCTGGCTCGGCACCCAGGTCACCTGGTCCGGCGGCAGGTCTTCGGAAAGCATCCAGCCGGCAAGGCCCAGATGCCAGATGCCGCCCTGCCCGGTGCCGGACGCCTTGAAGGTGCCCTTCGGCTCGGACTTGATGGCCGCGAGCAGGGACTTGGCGTCCTTGTATTTGGAATCCGCCGAGACCATCACGCCGCCCGGATCGGCGTTGACGATCGCAAGGATATCAAAATCCTCGTAGGTGAGATCGGTGAGGCCCTGCCAGTGCATCATGTCGATCTCGATCGTCATGACGCCGATCGTATAGCCGTCGGGTGCGGCATTGGCGATGGCACTGTGACCGACGACGCCCGAGCCACCGGTGCGGTTCACCACCGTGACCGGCACGCCGAGATTTTCCTGCAGAAGCGAGGCAAAGACGCGGCCGACCGCATCGGTGCCACCCCCCGCGCCCCAGGGCACGATCATCTGGATCGGCCGGCTCGGATAGGCATCCTGAGCCGAGGCCGTGTCGGCAAGGCCGATGAGGCCGAAGACACCGGTCGCGGCGATCAGCCCCGTGGTGGCGAGAAACGAGCGTCTGCGCATGAAAATCCTCCCATTTGTAGCCGGTGTTTCCGACCCGATACCGTGCTCGCGTCGGCGATCACAGGGTCCTCGGCATCGTCCACGGCCTCCCAACCGCGAATGCGACGATGCGCTTCAGATTCCACTTGCGACTATCGGCATTCCGAAGCGGGCTGTCAATGTATACGTTGGCGGCCCGATACTTCGACGAATGCACTGCCGCCGCGAAGGCGGTGTATCCTTGGCCGGCGTTGCAAATCGCTTGCATATCGCCGCTTCCGGCAGCCTTTCGCCTGCAGCCCCCTCGTCCGATCGCTCGGCTCAAGCGGGATTCGGGCAAAGAGCGCCTGTCGGCCGCTATCGGGTCTTCGGCGGCTCCTTCGTCTCGCCGGTGCCGAGCCGCTGGCCGGGATTGATCGCCTCGAGCCAGAGGAGATACGCCGAGTGATCGTGCCGCCCCATCGCCATGTCATGGGTCAGCGCGTGAAAACTGTCACGGGTCTTTTTGGTGAGCGGCAGGGTCAGCCCTGCCGCACGGGCGACCTCCAGCGCATTGTCGAGGTCTTTGAGTTGCAGCGCCAACGGCCCTCCGGGCACGAAATTGCGCTCCACCATGCGCTCGCCGTGCAGGTCGAGAATCCGCGAGGTGGCAAAGCCGCCCATCAGCGCCTGACGCAGGGACGCCGGGTCGCAGCCGCCCGCCTGAGCCAGCATCATCGCCTCCGAGACGGCGCCGATCGTGACGGCGACGATCGCCTGGTTGGCCAGCTTGGCGACCTGCCCCGCACCGTGAACGCCGACATGCGTCGGGCGGCCCATCGCCTCTAAAAGCGCCTTGGCTTCAGAGAAATCGGATTCGGGGCCGCCGACCATGATGGCGAGCGTCGCCTCGATCGCACCCCTCTCGCCGCCGGAGACCGGCGCATCCAGATGGCGGCGTCCGCCGGTCTCGATCGCCGCGGCATGATCGCGAGCGACGGAAGGCTGGATCGACGACATGTCGACGAAGAGCGCGCCGGGCTTTGCTGCCTCCACGACGCCCCGCTCACCTCCTTGGTGTTCACCGAAATAGATCTGCGTCACCACCGGCGAATTGTCGACCATGGTGATGATGGCATCGGCGTCCTCCACCGCCTCACGCGCGTTTGCGACAACGCGCGCCACGTCCGACAGCGCTTCGGCCTTTTGGGCCGTGCGGTTCCAGACGGTGACGGCAAAGCCCGCCTTGGCGATGTTGCGGGCCATGGGCGCACCCATGAGCCCCGTCCCGATCAGCGTGACGTTGTCGATGCTCATGGGTTCTCCCTTTCCGCGTGGTCCCTTCGTCGACGGCCGATCAGGCGTCGACGACTGTCTGCTTCTGCTCGCCGAGACCCTTGATGCCGAGGGTCATGACGTCGCCGACATTGAGATATTTCGGCGGTTTCATGCCCATGGCGACGCCGGGGGGCGTGCCCGTCGAGATGACGTCGCCGGGCATCAGCGTCATGAACTGCGACAGATACGACACGACATGCGGCACGTTGAAGATCAGCGTGTTGGTGTTGCCGGTCTGGCGGCGCTCGCCATTGACGTCGAGCCACATGTCGAGTTCGTGCGGATCGCCCGCTTCGTCCCTGGTCACGAGCCAGGGCCCGAGCGGCCCGAAGGTGTCATGGCTCTTGCCCTTGGTCCACTGGCCCTGGCGCTGGGTCTGGAAATCGCGCTCGGACACGTCATTCATGACGGCAAAGCCCGCGACATGATCCATCGCGTCGGTCTCGGACACATATTTGGCCTTCGATCCGATGACGACGGCAAGTTCGACCTCCCAGTCGAGGGCCTTCGAACCGCGCGGCTTCTCGACATCGTCGTTCGGCCCGCACAGCGCATTCAGCTGCTTGGTGAAGACGATCGGCTCGGTCGGCGGCGTGGCGCCCGTCTCGGCCGCGTGGTCGGAGTAATTGAGCCCGATGCAGATGATCTTCTGGATGCCGCCGACGCAGGGGCCGATACGCGGATGGCCCTTAACGGCGGACAACGTCGACGGATCCGTGCCGGCAAGCCGCTTCAGCCCATCCGGCGACAGGGCGTCGCCGCCGATATCGGTGACCACCCCCGAGAGATCGCGAATGGTGCCGTCCGCATCCACCATGCCCGGTTTTTCCTGGCCCGCCGGTCCGTAACGCAGAAGTTTCATGTCGTGTCCTTTTTCAAAGGGTAAGATCAGTAGACGGCGCGGCCGCCGGAAATGTCGAAGACGGCACCCGTCGAGAACGAACAGTCCTCCGAGGACAACCAGGCGATCAGGGCCGCGACCTCGGCCGGCTCGACGAAGCGGGCGAGCGGGATTTTCGAGAGCATGTAGTCGATATGCTCTTGGCTCATCTGGTCGAAGATCGCGGTGCGCGCGGCGGCCGGCGTGATGCAGTTGACGAGGACGCCGGAGCCCGCGAGCTCCTTGCCCAGCGACTTGGTGAGACCGATCAGCCCGGCCTTCGAGGCCGAATAGTGCGAGGCGTTGGGATTTCCTTCCTTGCCGGCGATCGAGGCGACGTTGACGATGCGGCCATAACCGCGCTCCGCCATGCCCGGGACGAGAGCCCGTGCGGTCAGATAGGGCGCGACGAGGTTCACCTCGACCGTCTTGCGCCAGATCTCGGGCGACAGCTCCCAGGTCTTGCCGTTGCCGCCGGTGATGCCGGCATTGTTGACGAGGATGTCGACGGCACCGGCCTTCTCGCCCGCCGCCATGACGGCGGCGGCATCGGTGAGTTCGATCACCTCGCCCGAAGCCTTCGCCCCGAGGGCGGCGACCGCCTCGTCGATCGCGCCCGCATCGACGTCCCAGAGGATGACGCTGGCGCCGCTTTCGAGAAACCGCTCGGCCGTTGCCCGGCCGATGCCGCGCGCGCCGCCGGTGATGACCGCCCGGCGGCCTTCCAGGTCGATCCGGTTCATTGGTTCTTGTCTCCCAGAAATCGCTGCCGCCGCGTATTGCACGGAGGCCTTGCCTGTCGAGCGCCGTTCATGGCACAAGCCGAACGCGCATTCAATGTATACGTAGATGCAAAATCGCCAAGCTTCAGGTCAGCACCGACGGCTTGTTCGCCGCCTCGCTCAGGAGCCGCAGGAGTTGGCTGTCGGTCCGGTCGCGATGCTGCTGATGCAGCGCCGATGCCTGCGCCTCGTTGCGCTCGATGATCGCCTTGACGATGGCGCGGTGTTCGATATCGGACTGGGTCGGGCGCGGCCTGAGTCCGACGATCGACATGCGCGCCCGGTATTGCTGGTCCCAATATTGCCGCAGCGTTGCCTGCAGGCGAACATTGCCGCACAGACGCACGATCTCGGAATGAAACCGGTCGTCGAGATGCGACCAGTGGTCGATGTCGTCGCGCTTGGTCGCACGCTCCATCTGTCCCATCAGCTGATCGAGCTTGGCGGCGTCCTCGTCCGACAGGCCGCGCCGCGCGGCAAGCTGCGCCGCCTTCACCTCCAGCGTCGAAAACACCTCGTAGATCTCGGTGATATCCTCGATCGATTGCGCCTTGACGGTGATGCCATGGCGCGGCCGGACCTCGACCAGCCCCTCCTCCTCCAGTCGGATCAGCGCCTCGCGCACCGGCGTCCGGCTGAGCGACAGGAGGCTGGCGACCTCGGTTTCGAGCAGTGTCGTGCCGGGTGGCAGACGTCCTTCGAGGATACGGTATTTGAGCTCGTGATAGGCCCGCTCGCGGGCCGGCAAGGCGCCAACGCCCCGCAGGCTCGGCCGCGGGCGCGAGCCGGTCACTTGTTCCCGCGCCGGCCGGCGGCGAACGATCTCCGGAAGGGCGTCCCGCTCGTCGGTCAGCACGCCCTCCCCGTCTGCTGCCTGCTCCCGATCCAAAGCATCAGGCCTCACCCTTCGCCTTCGGCGTCGTGATGCCGTTGAGTTCGGCAACGATATCGCTGATCATCGGCAGATAATCCTGTCCACGCCCCATGGCCTCGGCGGTGGCAAGGCCGTTCTTGACGCTCGACGCCAGATGCGAGGCGATGCCGCTCTCGTTGGCGAGCGATACGACGTAGCGCATGTCCTTGTGGGCGTTGGCGATCGCGAATTTATGGGCGTTGCGGTCGCGATCGGCGGCGTATTGCATGAAGGTCTGGAAGAAACCGCAATCCATCCGGCCGCCGCCGATCACCGAGCGGAACGTCTCGGCGTCGATGCCGTTCTTGGCGCCGATCGCCAGCGCTTCCGAATAAAGCGAGGCGTAGCCCAGCGAAACGAAATTGTTCAAAAGCTTCATGGTGTGCCCGGCACCGATGTCGCCGACCCGCGTCAGCTTGCCGGCAAAGGTCTCGATCAGCGGCCGCAGCCGTTCGATATCGGCTTCACTTCCGCCGGCCATGACGTCGAGCGTACCTTCCCAGGCCTCCTTCGGCGTCCGCGACAGTGGCGAGTCGACAAAGCTGACGTTCTTCTCTGCGGCCCGTTCGGCCAGCATCCGCGTCGAGACGGGATTGGAGGTCGAGCAGTCGAGGATGGTCTTGCCGGAGCATTCGCCATCGAGGATCGTCGCCACCGTCGCCTCGACCTGCGGACTGCCGGGCAGGCAGAGGACGATGACGTCGGAAGCCTCCGCCAGCGCAGCGACGCTTTTTGCCTCGCTGGCGCCGCGCTTGACCAGATCCTCGATCGGCGCACGATTCCGGTTGGCGATGACGGTCAGCTTATAACTCGCCTCGACGATGTTCTTGGCCATGCCCTGGCCCATCAGGCCGGCGCCGATGAACCCGATATTCGGCTTGTCGCTCAATGTGTCGTCCTTTCGAAATGCGGTTGTCCGGTCGTCCATTGGATCTCGATCAGCCTGTCCGGGGCGTCTTGCGGATTTCCTCGTCGGCGATGTGGGCCCGGATGATCGAGGCGAAATCCGGGTCCGCCACGAAGCCTTCGGCTATGGCGCGTCGCGTGTCGAAATCGCGCGGCCAGCCGGCGACGATGCTCTCGATCGTCTTGTCGGGCTCGCGGCGGATGAGGTTGGCGGTCTTGTCGCCGGCCACCTCGCGCAGCGCCGCGATCATCTCGGCAATGGTGACCGACAGGCCAGGCATGGAGAGCGCCCGGCGCGCGCCGAGCCCGTCCGTGTCCATGGTCGCGGCGTGAACCAAAAAGCCGACGGCCGCCGCAGGGCTTGCCACCCAGTGCCGCACCTCGTCGTCGACCGGCAGGATCGCCTCGTGACCGGCCAGCGGCTCGCGGATGATACCGGAAAAGAAGCTCGACGCCGCCTTGTTCGGCTTGCCGGGCCGCACGACGATCGTCGGCAGACGGATCGAGATGCCGTCGACGAAGCCTTTTCGCGAATAGTCGGAAACGAGCAGTTCGCCGATCGCCTTCTGGACACCATAGCTGGTCAAGGGCGCCAAGAAGAACGTGTCGGTGATCTTCTCCTCGAAGGGTGCGCCGAAGACGGCGATGGACGATGTGAAGACGACGCGTGGACGATAGACTCCCCCTTCAGCGCGGATCGACTCCAGCAGATTGCGCGTGCCGTCCATGTTGATGCGGTAGCCCTTGTCGAAATCGGCCTCCGCCTCGCCCGATACGATCGCGGCAAGATGGAAGATCACGTCGGGCTTCCTGGCGACCAGCGCCGCCACGGTCGAATGATCGGACACATCGCCGGAACTGCATTCGATGGTGATGCCGTCCGGCGCGTCGAAGGATGGCGTCACGACGTCGAAGGCATCGATCGCCGTGATGTTTTGCGCGCCCAAAGCCTTGTCGACCGTCAGCGCCTCGACAAGTTTGCGACCCACCATACCGGCGGCACCCAGCACCAAAATCCGCATCTTATCCTCCCGCAATTGCATCTGCTTTTTGCCGCCTGAGCGGAATGGTGTTCATAAAGACCAGCCACCGTCGATCACCTGCGTCGTGCCGGTGGTAAAGCGGCTTTCGTCCGAGGCGAGATAGAGCGCGAGGCTGGCGATTTCGTCCGGCGTGCCGAGCCGGCCCATCGGCTGACGCTCGACGAACATGGTCTTGGCCTTTTCGGCGCCGCCGACGGTCTTGCCGAGATCGGCAATGCGGCCTTCGAGCGAGGGCGATTCGATGGTGCCCGGGCAGATCGCGTTGCAGCGAATGCCTCGGCTGATGAAGTCGATCGCGACGGAGCGTGTCAGCCCAACCACTGCGGCCTTGGAGGCCATGTAGACGTAGCGGTTCGGCGCCGCCTTGATGGATGATGCGGCCGAGGACATGTTGACGATCGAGCCGCCGCCCTTTTCCAGCATGCGCGGCAAGAGCCCGGAGATCATCCGGTGCATCGCCTTGACGTTGAGGTCGAAGGAGAAATCCCAGGCCTTCTCGTCGCAGTCGAGAACGGTGCCGTGGTGGACGTAGCCGGCGCAGTTGAACAGGATGTCCGGCGCCGGAAGCCCTTCGAGATAGGCCTTGACCGCTTCGCTGTTTGTGACGTCGAGCGCCGCGGTGTGGGCATGGCCATGGCCATCGAGACCGGCGAGCTTCCCTGCATCGAGATCGGACGCATAGACCGTCGCGCCCTCGGCCAGGAAGGCCTCGGCGACCCTGCGCCCGATGCCCTGCCCCGCTGCGGTGCAGACCGCGATCTTTCCCTCCAGACGCTTCGCCATGGCAAGGTTGCTCCTTCACTTCAAACGCTTTGACGGCGCATATGCGCCGGTTTCGATCGTGGACGGCTTGCCTCTCACGCGCCGCCCGACTTCGGCTTGTTCATCCGCCCCGACAGGCAGGGCCGAAGATCGGCACCCGTGACGGAAGCCGAAGATCGATGGACTCAATGGTTGTCGCGCGGAACCGTCGCCATCGTGCCGTCGACGCCGCCCTGGGCGAGCCGGCGGTATTTGACCGCCGGCTCCAGCACCATGCCGGTCGACAGCTGCGAGACAATGCCGCGCTGGATTTCCTGCCAGGGGGTCTGATGCGCCGGAAACTGGTAGCCGCCGGTCTTTTTCAGCGCCGCATAGCGCTCCGCGACTTCTTGCTCCGGGATCAGGATGTCGGCCGTGCCCTTTTCGAGATCGATGCGCACCCGGTCGCCGGCCTTCAGGATGGCGAGGCCGCCATTCGCCGCCGCTTCCGGCGAGGCGTTGAGGATCGAGGGCGAGCCGGATGTGCCCGACTGGCGGCCGTCGCCGATGCAGGGCAGCGCCGTGATGCCGCGTTTGATGAGATAGTCCGGCGCCCGCATGTTCACGACCTCGGCCGCGCCCGGATAGCCGATCGGCCCCGCCCCGCGCATGAACAGAACGCTGGTCTCGTCGATCTTCAGCGCCGGATCGTCGATGCGGTGGTGATAGTCCTCCGGTCCGTCGAAGACGATCGCCGGCCCCTCGAACGCCATCGGGTCGTTCGGGTTCGACAGATACCGATCGCGGAACTCCCTGGAGATCACCGAGAGTTTCATGATCGCCGAATCGAAGAGGTTGCCCTTCAACACGCGGAAGCCTGCATGTTGCATGATCGGGGCATCGAAGGGCTTGATGACCTTGTCGTCCATGATCCGGGCGTCACGGCAGTTCTCGCCGATGGTCTTGCCGTTCACGGTCATCGCGTCCTCGGCGATGAGGCCGGCGCCCATCAATTGGGCGACCACCGCAGGTACGCCGCCCGCATGATAATAGTCTTCACCGAGATATTCGCCGGCCGGCTGCAGATTGACCAGCAGCGGGATATCCTCGCCGTAGGTCTGCCAATCCTCGATCGACAGCTCGATGCCGAGATGCCGGGCGAGGCCGTTGAGGTGGATCGGCGCATTGGTCGAACCGCCGATGGCCGAATTGACCTTGATGGCGTTGATGAACGCGTCACGGGTCATGATGTCGGTGGGTTTGAGGTCTTCGTGGACCATGTCGACGATGCGCTTGCCGGTGAGATACGAAACCTCCTGGCGGTCGCGATAGGGCGCCGGGATCGCCGCCGAGCCCGGCAACTGCATGCCCAGGGCCTCGGCCAGCGAGTTCATCGTCGATGCCGTGCCCATCGTGTTGCAATAGCCGGTGGACGGCGCCGAGGACGCGACGAGCTTGACGAAGCCGGCATAGTCGATCTCGCCGGCGGCCATCATCTCGCGGGCCTTCCACACGATGGTGCCCGAACCGGTGCGCTCGCCGCGGAACCAGCCGTTCAGCATCGGCCCGACCGAAAGGGCGATCGCCGGGATGTTCACCGTCGCCGCCGCCATCAGGCAGGCCGGCGCGGTCTTGTCGCAACCGATCGTCAGCACCACGCCGTCGAGCGGATAGCCGTAAAGCAATTCGACAAGGCCGAGATAGGCCAGATTGCGATCGAGCGCGGCGGTCGGACGCTTGCCGGTCTCCTGGATCGGATGCACTGGAAACTCGATGGCGATACCGCCCTGTTCGCGAATGCCCTCGCGGACCCGTTTGGCGAGTTCGAGGTGATGGCGATTGCAGGGGCTGAGGTCGGAACCGGTCTGGGCGATGCCGATGATCGGCTTGCCCGATTGCAACTCTTCCTGGGTCAGCCCGTAATTCAGGTAGCGCTCGAGATAAAGAGCCGTCATATCGGGGTTGGACGGGTTGTCGAACCAGGCGCGCGAGCGAAGGGTTCGTTCCGACTTGAAAGGGGCGTTCATCGAAGCTCCGAAAATTGTCGATCCGCCAACGCGAGGACGCGCAGCGGCTTCGGCAACAATGTATACAGACCCCAGCCACCCGGTCAAAGCGTCCGTCGCTGAATTCGCCGTCCTCGCGAGTGGAGGCGCCTCTCGAAAGTCCGTCCGGCCTGCCACACAGGCGCCCTCCGGTGTTTACAGCGACCAAATGCTCGGCGAAATATTCTGGCAAGCGACAGAGAATTTAACCCGCATCGCTGGATACGTTACCGGCGGCAGGGACCGCGACTGCGCTCCGACAAAATCCCGGCGCCCGCTCGCCCTGTCCGCTTGGCCGGCAGGAAACCCTTTGCTAAGGATTGGTGCCGGCTCGAGCCGGCCGTCGGGCGGGCGATGGCAAGGGACGACCTTCGCCCATATCGAGTCTGCGCCGATCGTCTCGGGTCGAAGCTGGGGTCGCAGGAAGCATGAGGGGGCAAATCCGATGACCAGCATCGCGCCGAGTGCGGAAGGAGCATCGCCCCTGCCTGTTTTCGTCGCTGACCCCACGCCCGAAGAAAACCGCGCCTTCTGCGCCGCCGTCGATTGGGGCACCACCAGCTTCCGCATCTGGCTTCTGTCGCAAAGCGGCGACGTTCTCGGCGAGCATCGCAGCGGCGAAGGCCTGACAACGGCGACCGAAATCGGCTTCGAGGCGATCCTCGAAACTCATCTCGCAGCCTTCGGCGCCGACGAGAATTGCCCTGTGATGATGTGCGGCATGGTCGGCTCTCGCCAAGGATGGCACGAGGCACGCTATCTCGATGCACCGATCGATCTGGCGAAGATCATGGACGCCGCCATCTGCGTTCCGGGCACGTCGCGCGACATCTTCATCCTTCCCGGCATCGCCCAGCGTGACCGCGCTGCACCGGACGTCATGCGCGGCGAGGAAACCCAGCTTGCGGGCGCCGCCTTGGGTTCCCTGGGAGTGTTCGGCAACGACGAGACGGCCCTGACCCTCGCCTGCCTGCCCGGCACCCACTCCAAATGGGCGGCGATCCGCGGTGACACCATCGAGCGGTTTTCGACCGTGATGACCGGCGAATTGTTCACCCTGATCGCCAACCAGTCGATCTTGCGCCATACGCTGCACGATGCGCCAAACGTGGCAGCGGACGATCCGGCCTTTGCCACGGCCGTCAGCGCGGCCTTCGCGGCCCCGGCCGACTGGATGGCGGAGCTGTTTCGCGTCCGCGCCGGTGCACTTCTCGACATCGGCGCCGAGGCAAAGGGCAAAGCCTGGCTCTCGGGCAGCCTGATCGGCGCCGAGATCGCCGTGGCCTTGCGGCTGGCCGGCGACGCCCATGACGCGTCACGGCCGATCGCGCTGATCGCCTCGGGCGCGCTCGCGACGCTTTATGGCGCGGCGCTGAGCGCCTGTGGCCTGGCCTTCACGCCGGTCGACGCGGACGCGGCGGTCCGCACCGGTCTTTACACCGCGGCGCGCCGCGCCTGGTCTCCTTCGTCCAAGGACTTCCGATGAGAACCCACGACTCCGCGCCCTTCCCCAAGCTGAAGCGCAACCTCGTCGCGATCCTGCGCGGGCTGGAACCCGCCGACGCCGAAGCGACCGTCGCCGCGCTCGTCGAGGCCGGCTTCGAGGCGATCGAGGTGCCGCTCAACTCGCCCGACCCCTTCGTCTCGATCGAGAGCGCGGTGCGCATCGCGCCACAAGGCTGCCTCGTCGGTGCCGGCACGGTGCTTGCCGCCGGCGATGTCGACCGCCTGTCCGACCTTGGCGCCGGACTGGTCGTCAGTCCCAATGTCGATCCGGCGGTGCTTGCCGCGGCAGCGGGCCATGGGATGGTATCGATGCCCGGTGTCTTCACCGCGACCGAGGCGCTGCTCGCCCTGCGCTGCGGCGCCTCGTGCCTCAAATTCTTCCCGGCCAGCGCACTCGGGGCCGGCGGCATCGCCGCAATCCGCTCGATCCTGCCGGCCGGCACCCTGATTGGCGCGGTCGGCGGCGTTTCGGAAACCGACTTTTCCGCCTACGGCAAGGCCGGCATCACGACCTTCGGCATCGGCTCCAGCCTCTTCAAGCCTGGCGATGCACCAAAGGCTGTCGGTGACAAGGCGCGGGCAATTGTTGCCGCCTATGATGAAGTCTTCACCGCGCCAGGGACGATGGGGGCAACCGGACTGCGCGGATGAGGACGCACGGCACGGACGTTTCGCTCGAACGTCGCGAATTTCGATACAGGAACACTTGATATCAAGCCTTCACGATCTTGGAAGCGTACTCACCGGCATAGGCGCGCAAGGCATCCCGCGTATCGATGACAACAGGGACGCTATCCAGAAGCAAGCGATAGTCGAGCCCATCGTGATCAGTTGCGATAATGGCGGCGTCAAAGTCGGCAAGTCCCGTCGAAGTCCACTCTGCCGACGCCATACCGGCAAGCGCGTCGTGATCGCGCGTCATCGGGAAGACCGGAACATATGGGTCGTGGAAAGACACCGCCGCGCCACGCGATCCCAGGATTTCCATCAGCGTGATCGAGGGGCTTTCTCGGATGTCGTCGACGTTCTTTTTATATGCCAGTCCGACCACAAGGACCTTCGCCCCATTGATTGCGAGTTTGAACTTGTCTGACAGAGTGTCGACGAGCCTGCCCACGACCCATTGCGGCATGGCCGAATTGATCTCGCCGGAAAGCTCGACGAAGCGCGTGTGAAGACCGAACTCTCTCGCCTTCCAGGTGAGGTAGAAGGGGTCGACGGGTATGCAGTGACCGCCGACGCCGGGGCCGGGATAGAACGGCATGAAGCCGAACGGCTTGGTCTTTGCCGCATCGATGACGCGAAACACGTCGATGCCCATGCTGTCGAAGATCACCTTCAGTTCGTTGACGAGTGCGATGTTCACCGAGCGGAATATGTTTTCGGTCAGCTTCACGGCTTCCGCGGTCCGCATGGATTCGACCCGCACCACCTCGCCGACTACGGCCTGATAGAAGGCGCAGGCCATATCACCTGCGTCCTGCGTATCGGCGCCGACGACCTTGGGGATCGTAACCGTCCCGAAATCGAGGTTGCCAGGGTCTTCGCGCTCCGGCGAGAAGCAAAGAGCTATGTCCCGGTCGGCACGCAACTTGCTGTGCGATTCGAGGACAGACCTCAAAAGACCCTCTGACGTCGTGGGATAGGTCGTGGACTCCAGGGAGACCAATTGCCCGGCTTTCAAGTGGGGCGCAATTGCCTCCGCGGTAGCGACGACGAACGACATGTCCGGCTCGCGGTGATTGGAAAGAGGTGTCGGCACGCAGATGACCACAACGTCGACATCGGCAATCCGCGAAAAGTCCATCGTCGCAGCAAAGCGCTTCGAAGCGTTGAGTGCCTCGATCCGCGCGTCGCTGATGTGATGAATGTAGGTCTTGTTTCGAGAGAGCGATTGTACCTTTACCGGATCGATGTCGAAACCGATACATGAGAAGCCTGCCTCCTCGCAGGCCAGAACCAGAGGCAATCCGGCATAGCCGAGACCGATTATCCCGATCACCGCCGTCCTGGTTTCAATGCGATCGAGGAACCGACGCGCGAGACCTGAAGATAAATCGTCCATTTCGTTCGTCCGCGCCATACTCACATCTTGCCCCGTGAAACGCGGTATAAGAGCATTGATCTCATTGATATACAGATCGGCTTCTATAGGCTCGGTCATCGCGTCTCAAGCATGCGCGCGAACCATGTCGATGCCGCGCAATGGATCGCATTCTAACCGTTGCCCCGCGAGCGCCCGCAATATCGTCGGCTCCGGAACGGCCCTCATCTGATCCTGCAGCCGATCGCTCTCGTCGAGCTCCGCCGCGACCTTGTCGACAACCTCGGGCCGCATTGCCGACTTCCCGACGACCGGCGGTCCGCTGGTTGACGCCGAGGAGCGCGATCAGAAAGTCGACCGGTTCGGTGTCGATGCGAGCGATGAGATCGGGCTGGTTCATGTGAGGTCGGGCTGGTTCGTGCCGGCATCACAATCGAGAGCTTTGCATGACCCCAACGGAGCCGATTTCGGTTTGGATTTCGGTTAATACCACCCACGCCGTGGCGAGAAGCTGCGCGGTAGACTGCTGAAACATCTCGGGAAAAAGCTGGTCGGAGTGGCAGGATTTGAACCTGCGACCCCCTCGTCCCGAACGAGGTGCGCTACCAGGCTGCGCTACACTCCGTGACCTGCGGTCGGTGTATAGCGAGGGCCGCTTCGCGCTGCAAGCGGCGATTGGACATCCCGCTGGCTTCTTCACTTGCCTGCATAATTCAGGCGGCAACTCCGTGCCCCGCCCCCGCCCCCGCCCCTGCCCCCGCCCCTGCCATCTGCCCGCGTTCATGTTCGGACTCTGGCGTGTGTCCCTGGCGGTAGAGCCCCACCTGTTACCTTGGCGCTGCACTCGATACGAAGGCGTTGATCTCGATGGAAATGCGCTTCAGGACGAAGCCCTCGAACGTCGCACAGACCCGCAGCCGTTGGGCGACGGCGGCGTCGGAGAATTCCTGGAACCCGCGCGCAAGGCTTTGTTTACCGTGCTCACCGTCCCATCCGCTTCACTCACGCCGCACTTGTCTTCACGCAACGATGACGGCATGGTCGTGGCGCTTTGGAATCGTTTGCGAAACGCAATAAAGTCCGGATGACTGACTACACGACGAACCACGGGTGTATCGGTCCCGTCCTGATACGGGCAGGGGCTTTAGGGGATTCATGACGACTGAGATCATCGGCCGAGCAGCCGTCGCACCTAGGGCCAATTCCGTCGAGCAACTGCTCGAACTGTTGCGCCAACGCGTTTGCAGCGTAACGGAAATTCCCGGCGACCGCTGGGACAAGGCGCGATACTTCCATCCCGAGATCGGCATTCGCGGCAAGACGTACACCTTCGCCGCCGGCCTCGTCGACAATTGCTTTGCCCTCGATCCGGCGCTGTTTTCCATGTCGCAAGCCGAGATGGCACTGCTCGATCCGCAGCAGCGCATGATCTTGCAAGTTGCATGGCGGGCACTCGAAGATGCCGCCATCGACTTTGCCGACCTGAAGGAACAGCGCGTCGGCGTCTATGTCGGTGCGTCGAGCCTGGATCATGGCAACCTGATCGTCGAGGACCCGGCCCGTGGTGGCCCGCACTTCATGACCGGCAACACATTGTCGATCGTTTCCAATCGAATCTCCCACGTGTTCGGCCTCAACGGGCCGAGCATGACCATCGACACCGCCTGCTCGTCGTCGCTCGTGGCGCTGGATCTCGCGCTGAAGGCGCTGGAGTCGGGCGACATCGATCTGGCCATTGTCGGCGGCGTCAACGCTCTGACGCACCCCCTGGCTTTCGTCGGATTCGCCCAGGCGCGGATGCTATCACCCGCCGGCCTTTGTCGGTCCTACGACCAGGACGGCATCGGCTATGTGCGCGCCGAAGGCTGCGCCGTCGTCGTGCTGCGGCGCAGCGACGCGGCCGAGCGGTACGGCGACCGTAGCCATGCCCGCATCCTCGCATCGGGCGTCAATTCCTCCGGCCGCACCAACGGCATCTCGCTGCCGTCGGCCGAAGCCCAAGCGATGCTTTTGCGCTCGCTCTATGAGGAGGGCGGCATCGACCCCAACCGGCTGGCCTTCATCGAGGGCCATGGCACCGGCACGCGGGTCGGCGATCCGGCCGAGATCTGGTCGATCGGCACGGTCATTGGCAAGGCACGGCGCGCTCCGATCCCGATCGGCTCGATCAAGTCGAACATCGGCCACGCCGAGCCGGCCTCCGGTCTTCTCGGCCTGATCAAGGCGCAGCTGGCGCTGGAGAACGATTTCGTCCCGGCGACGCTGCATTTCGACAAGCCCAACGAATCCATCGATTTCGACGGCCTGAACGTCCATGTGGCCAGCGAGCCGATCGAGCTCCTGCACGGCAAGCAGCCGCGTCTTGCCGGCGTCAACTCCTTCGGCTTCGGCGGCACCAACGCCCATGTCGTCCTGTCCGACCCGGCGCCCGTCGCCAGGAAAAGCCCCGACGAAGCCGGTGGCAGGCTGTTCGTCGTCAGCGCCCAGACCGAATCGGCGCTCGCGTCGCTCTTGAAATCCTATCGCCAGACCCTGAAGGATGCCCCGACCGACGGTCAGGCCCGACTGATCGCAGCGACCGGTGCGAACCGGCCGATGTTGCGCCATCGCTTCGTCGCGGCGATCGACACCCCATCCGACATTCTGCGCGAGATCGAAGCCAACGCGGCTGGTCAACCCGGCCAGCGCGCCGAAACCGCAAGTGCTTTGCCCAGCCCCGGGCCGATTGCCTTCGTCTTTTCCGGCAACGGTTCCCAATGGGCCGGCATGGCAGTCGAAGCCTATCGGAACGACGCGGCGTTCCGCCGACGCTTCGACGTCATCGACGCGCTTTTCGATGTCCATAGCGACCTCGGGCTGACCCAGTTGCTGCTCGATCCCGATCTCGGCTCGAAACTCGCTAACACGCAGATCGCCCAGCCGCTCCTCTTCGCCTGCCAGGCCGCGCTCGCCGATGTCCTTGCAAGGCAGGGCATCAAACCCGCGGCCGTGCTTGGCCATTCGGTCGGCGAGATCGCTGCGAGCTACGTCTCGGGCGCCCTGGCGCTCGACGACGCGGTCGCCGTGGTTGCCAAACGATCGCTGCACCAGGCCGCCTTGGCCGGTCTCGGCAGAATGGCGGCACTACAGCTCGGCGTCGGGCCTGCTCGCACCTTCTGCGAGAAGAACGGCCTCGACGACCTCTGCGTGGCCGGTGACAACAGTCCGGATTCGGTCACGATCTCCGGCCCGAGCGCCGGCATCGAGGCGTTGAAGATTGCCGCCCAGGCCGCACGCGTGCCGGTGCAAATCCTCGACATCGACTACCCCTTCCACCATCCGCTGATCGAGGGCGCGCGCGACGCGTTCCTCGCCGACCTCACCGATCTCACGGTCCAGCCGACGAAGCTGCCCTTCATCTCGACGGTGACGGGGACGCAGATTTCCGGAACCGAGCTCGATGCGAATTACTGGTGGCGAAACGTGCGCGACCCGGTGCGCTTCCGCGAAGCGACCGAAGCCGCGCTCGATCTCGGCTGCCGCTTGTTCCTGGAAATCGGGCCCAGGGCGATCCTCACGTCCTATTTGCGCTCGACAATCAAGCAGAAGGCCGTCGCGGCGACACCGATCGCATCGCTGACCCGCGACCAGCAGGCCGCACCGCGTGAGGAAAATGGCGATCCGCTCGGCCGCATCGTCGCAAGGGTCGTCGCGCATGGCGGCGCTTTCGATCGCAAGGCCCTGTTCGGCAACCGCGATCCTCGGATCGCATTGCCGGTTTTGCCCTTCGAAACCATCGACCTGCGCCACGACTTCACCAGCGACGCGATCGACCTTTACGGCCGCGCCGAGGTGCCTCACACTCTCGCCGGCTGGCGGGTCGACGCTGAGAGTGGCCACTGGAAGAACCACATCGACGCGCATCTCTACCCTGATCTTGCCGAACACGTGGTCGACGGTCAGTCGATCCTGCCGGGCAGCGGCTTTCTCGAGATCGCGCTGTCGGCGGCCCGGCAGTTCTTCGGCGAGCCCGGAACCCCGGCACTCACGATCGAGGTGACCGACCTGCAGATCGTCCGGCCGCTGGTTTTGTCGAAGACGGCGCTGCAGGAGCTGTCGACGGAGATCTCTCGGGAGACCGGCGATGTCCTTATCCAGTCACGCGAGCGCCTGAGCGACGATGCCTGGACGCTCAACGCCACGGCCCGCTGCCGCAGGCTTTCGAGCCAGGCACCGGTGCCGGCCGAGCGCACCGAGCGGCCCGGCGGGGAGGCGGCGAGCCGCGTCTATAATGGCGAAGAAGCCTATGCGACGGCGCGTCGCTTCCATCTCGACTACGGTCCGCGCTTCCGGCTGCTCGAATTGGCCCGCCGGGTCTCCGCCGAGACCATAGAGGTCGATCTTGCCGCATCCGAAAAGCCCGCGCACCGGCTCCTCTCCTACGCCCTCGATCCGGTCTCGGTCGACGCGGCATTCCACGGCCTTGTGGCGATCTTCGGCGAACTCAGCGGCGAAATGGACGGCGCGCCGTTCATCCCGATCCGCTTCGGCAGCGCGCGTCTTTACGCCGCCGATTTGGCCATCACCCGGGCGACAATCACCCTGAAACGGGTCTCGGCCATCTCGTTGACGGCCGAGTTCCATCTGCTCTCGGAGTCCGGCGCGGTCGTCGCACACCTCACCGATTGCCGTTTCCGCCGCACCTATCTGCGTATGCCGAAGCCGCTCGGCGCGCTGACCTTTCACCAAACCACCGTGCCAAGCCCGATCCGCCTGACGGCCCGGCCGGCCCTCGTTCTTCCCACGCCGCTCTTTCCCCCGATGATCCAGGACGAGCAAGACAACGCCGTCCAGATGAGCGAGGCGGCGATTTTTCGCGCCTGCCAGGACATCGCACTGGCGCTTGCGTCCAAGGGCGTCGAAGACGGCTTGCTCACGGCCGCCGATCTGCCTGAACACGATCCGCTGCGGCGCTTCGCCCTGACCTGCCTTGCGATCCTCGCAGAGGCCGGCATGGCCGAACGGGACGGCGAGAATTGGCGCATCGAGACCGGCTCGCCGCTGCCGGAGGTCGGCGTCATCCTGTCGACGCTCGCTAAAGAACGTCCCGACAGCGGCACGGAAATCGCGCTGCTCAACCATCTGCATCACGGCGTCCTGGCTCATCTCGGCGCCGGCCCGTTGGCCGAGGCCGGCGGCAAAGTCTTCGAGCTCCCGAGATCGAGCGACCAGAGTCTGGCCGAAATCCGCGATCGTTCGCGACTGGCCAACGCACGGGTCGACCTTCTGAAGACGGCGCTCGCAAAGGCCATGACGTCCTCCGTGGCGCCCAGGACCACCGGTGCTCCAGGCGGTGCCCCAGGCTTGGTGCGGATCGTCGAACTCTGTGCGGTCTCGCCGCAGATCACCGCCGAGCTTGCCCTTTTCGCCACCGATGCCGGCGTGGCGTTCGCTGTCTGCGAGCCGCGCAAGGCGTTGCGCGAGGACCTGACACTGGCCTTCGACGGCAATCCCGACATTGCGGTGGTCGCACCATCAGAGCTCGACGGCATCGGAGTGATCGATCTCCTCGTCAGCGCTTCGGATGATCTGGCGATGCTTCTCAAGAGCGCCGAAACCCTGCGGCGCGCCGTCGAGCGGCAACTCGAACGCGGCGTCGGGCTTGGTGCCGCGGTTTCGGCGCCGTCGTTGCTTCTGGACTTCGCACTCGGCCTGGCGGGGGACGACAACGCCACCGCGCTTGCCCCGATGGCCCATGTCACCGGCGTCGACGAATGGCACGCCGTCTTCGCCGGGATGGGCCGCGACGACGCAGTGGTCACATCGCATCAGCTGGTGCATGGCTCGATCATTTCGGTCGAGATCGCCGGTCGCGCCGACGCCGCCGAAGACGAGGCCATGAAAGCCGCGCCGCTCCAGGATGCAGCGGCGAGCGAAACCTCCGCAACCGATCACGCAGGCCGTACAGTCCTGATCATCGATGCCGGTGACCTCGATGCAGGCAGCGTTCGCGTCGGCAGTCTCGGGGACACCAACACCGTCTCAATGTCGCTGACGGACTTGGCCAAAGACGGCACGAGCCTTGCCCGAAGGCTGGCCAGGACCGGCGGCGACGTCGACCTCGTGGTGCTTGCGGGCCGCTGCGGCAAGACCTCCGGTGCCGATCGCCTGCAGATCAACATGGGCCAGCTTGCGGCACTGGCTCAGGCTTTGGCACTGGTCGCCGCCGATCCGGCGTCCACAGCAACCCCGCGGCTGGGCGTCGTGCTTTCGGCCGGCGCCCCCGTTGCGCAGGGCTCGCCGGGCCAGCAAGCGCGCCCGAATGAGGCCGCGGTCTCGTCCGCGACCGACGACGACCGGGTCTGCGACACCGGCCTTTGGGGCTACCTCCGCGTGCTGCGCAACGAATTTGCCGGCCTCGACGTCCATGCGATCCAGGACTTGTCTGGTGCCGCGACGAACCGCGAAGACGCATCCCTCGCCGCGGCCCTGACGCTGATGCGATCGGGCTCGGACAACCGTGAATGGGCGATCGATCCCGAAACCGGCAGCGTCTCGGAGCTGCGGATCGTCGCCGGCCCCTGCCCGGCAGCAGAACGCCAGACCAGGGACTACGAGGCCGCGACCATCCGCCAGCGCATTCCTTCGCAGATCGCCAGCATCGCCTGGGAAAGCACCGCGCGTTTGGAGCCGGCAGACGGCGAAATCGTCATCGCGGTCGAGGCGACCGGCCTCAACTTCCGCGATGTCATGTGGTCCATGGGCCTTTTGCCCGAGGAAGCGCTGGAAGACGGCTTTGCCGGTGCGACCATCGGCATGGAATGTGCGGGTCTCGTCGCGGCCGTCGGGCCGGGCGTCGACGATCTTCGCGTCGGCGACAAGGTGATGGCGGCCGCGACCGCGGCCTTCTCGACCCATGTGCGCGTCAAGCGTTTTGCCGCGGCAAAAATTCCCGAAGCGATCGACATCGCGGCGGGTGCGACCTTGCCCGTCGCCTTCCTCACCGCCTATTACGCCCTTGTCGAGATCGGCGGTCTTGCAGCGGGCGAAAGGGTTCTCATCCATGGTGGCGCCGGCGGCGTCGGCCTTGCGGCGCTGCAGATCGCCAAGGCCCGCGGCGCAACCGTCTTCGCCACCGCCGGCTCCGACGAAAAGCGCCGGCTGCTGACGATGCTCGGCGCGGACCACGTCTTCAACTCGCGCGATCTGGGCTTTGTCGACGCGATCGGGACGATGACGGCAGGCTTGGGCGTCGATGTCGTCCTCAACTCGCTCTTCGGCGAGGCGATGGAACGCAGCCTCGGCCTCGTCAAACCTTTCGGCCGGTTTCTCGAGTTGGGCAAGCGCGACTTCTATGCCGACTCGAAGATCGGGCTCAGGCCCTTCCGCCGCAATGTCAGCTATTTCGGAATCGACCTCGATCAGCTGCTCGAAGGTCGGCCGGAGGTCTCGCGTCGCCTGTTCGCCGACGTCTCCGCGCTGTTCGAAAGCGGTGCGCTGACGCCTTTGCCCTATCGCGTCTTCAGCCACGATGAGACGACCCAGGCGTTCCGGCTGATGCAGGCCTCCGGCCACATCGGCAAGATCGTTGTGACCCCGCCGCGCCCCGGTGTCGATCGCGTCGCTCGCGCCCTGCCGCCTGCAACGCCGGCCGCCTCGGACGGCGTGCATCTCGTCGTTGGCGGTATCGGCGGTTTCGGCCTTGCGGCCGCGGGTTGGCTGGTCCAGCGCGGCGCCAGGCGTCTGGCGCTCGTTTCGCGGCGCGGCGTCGCCGACGACGCGACGATGGCAGCCGTCGCGGAATGGAAAACGCGGGGCGTTACCGTCAGCCTCCACGCCTGCGACGCGACCGAGCGGAAAGCCGTCGAAGCGTTGCTTTGCGAGCTCCGTGCCGAGTCGCCCCTCCGCAGCGTCGTCCATGCGGCCATGGTGCTGGACGACGGCCTCATCACCAACGCGACGCGTGAAGGCGACCAGCGGGTCGTCGACACCAAGGCGAAGGCCGCAGCGATCCTCGATGAAGCCACGAGCGGCGACGCGCTCGAAGCGTTCATCCTGTTCTCCTCGGCAACGACGCTGATCGGCAATCCGGGGCAGGCGAACTATGTCGCCGCGAATGGCTATCTGGAAGGCCTTGCCCGTGCACGCCGGACCCGTGGCCTGCCAGCGCTCGCCGTGCAGTTCGGTGCGATCACCGACGCAGGCTATCTCGCCCGCAATGCCGAGGTCGGCGATCTCCTCGCCAAGCGCATCGGCGCAACCGGCATGACCGCCACGCGCGCGCTCGCCCTTCTCGGTGAGGTGATCGCGGCCGACCCCGGTACGGTGGAGGCGGCCGTCGTCGCGGTCGCCGAGATCGACTGGACCATGGCCTCGCAGCTGCGAACCGTCGCCTCGCCGCTCTTTGCGGTGGCGGCCGGTGCGATGAATGGCCAAACCAGCGGTCTCGACGGCGGCGAGCTTGATCTTGCCGAAATGATCGCCGGCCGGTCGCCCCAGGAGGCTGAAAAGATGCTGTTCGACCTCGTCGCAGGCGGCATCGCGACCACACTGCGAGTGCCGGTCTCGGACATCACCCGCACCAAGGGGATTCGCGATCTCGGGCTCGACAGCCTCATGGCGATGGAGGTCAGCATGAACTTCCGCCAGAAGACCGGCTTCGACCTGCCGCTTTCCAACATCACCCAGGCAACAACGGTCGGTGACATGGCTCATTCGCTCTACGCCAAGCTCGCCCGTGCGGACGATGCGGCCGACGACACGTCCAAGGCGTCCGGTCAGGCCGACGCGGCGATGATCGAGGATCTCGCGTCCCGCCATAGCGGCACCGCCGGGGTCCGCTCGTGAGCGGCGGCGATCGGGACGGCTCGGCGCGCGACCAGGTGCTGGCCTTCATGAAGGACCGCAAGCGCCCGGGTTCGGAGGCAAGCCGTGCCGCCCGTGCAACGGCGCGTTCGGTCAAGCGCCCGCGCTCATCCTTCGAGGATCTTGCCGAGATGAAGGCGATCCGTGCGCAGGAAACGGCCGGACGGCAGTTGCAGATCGACAACCCGTTCAACCGCGTCCACGACACCGCCGCCGGCGCGACGACGATGATCGACGGACGCGAACTGATCAATTTCGCCTCCTACGACTATCTCGGCCTCAACACCCATCCGAAGGTCCGCGCCGCCACTCGCGACGCGATCGATCGCTTCGGCGTCTCTGCATCGGCAAGCCGCCTCGTTGCCGGCGAGCGCACTCCGCACCGGACTCTGGAGGCGGCGCTTGCCGAGAATTATGGCGTCGAGGATGCCGTGGTCTTCGTCAGCGGCTACCTGACCAACGCAACAACGATCGACACGCTGCTGGGGCCCGAGGACGTCATCTTCCACGACGAATTCATTCACAACAGCGCGTTGACCGGTGCCCGCCTTTCGGGCGCGGCCCGCCGCAGCTTCAAGCACAACGATCTCGCCGACCTGGAACGCCTGCTCGACGGGCTCGACGGGCGCTTCCGGCGCATTCTCGTCATCGTCGAAGGCGTCTATTCGATGGATGGCGACATCGCCGACCTGCCCGGACTCATCGAGCTTCGAGCCCGCTACGGATTCTGGCTGATGGTCGATGAGGCGCATGCGCTCGGCGTTCTCGGCAAGACCGGTCGCGGCAGTTTCGAGCATTGGGGCTGCAACCCCAGCGACATCGATCTCTGGATGGGAACTCTGTCGAAGACGACGGCCAGCTGCGGCGGCTACATCGCCGGCAGCGCGACGTTGGCAACGCTTCTGAAGGGTGCGGCCGGCGGCTTCGTTTACAGCGTCGGCCTGGCCCCGGCGCTGGCCGAAGCCGCCATCGCCAGCCTCGCGGTGATGCGCGAAGAGCCCGAGCGGGTCGAAAAGCTGCGGGCGAACGGCCGACATTTCCTGGCGCTTGCCGCAAAGGCCGGGCTCGACACAGGCGACAGCGGCGACACGGCGGTGATCCCGGTGCTGGTGCGCGATTCGATCCGCGCGGCGCAGTTGTCGAACGATCTCCTGGCGGCCGGGCTCAACGTTCTGCCGATTATCCATCCCGCCGTGCCGGAAGGGCTGGCGCGGCTGCGCTTCTTCCTCACCTCGGACCACACCGAAGCGCAAATCGAGACGGCGGTCGAACTGACCCGGACCCATCTTCAGCGCCTGGTCGAAAACGGCTTCGGCCTCGCTTCGATCGACATGTCGGCCATGCTTGGCGCACTTGCACGGACGTGACCGCAGCGTCCGTTCGCGGTCTGCGATATTGCGTCGGTCAGATGTTCTGGACTGCCATCCGTTGCAGATACTGTCCGTAGCTGCTCTTGCCGAGCTCCCGACCGAGCGTCATGAGTTGCCGGTCGTCGATGAGACCGAGGCCGAAGGCGATCTCCTCCGGACAGGCGATCTTGAATCCCTGCCGGTGCTCCAGTGTGCGCACGAATTCCGCCGCTTCGAGAAGTGAGTCCGGCGTGCCCGTATCGAGCCAGGCAAAGCCGCGGCCCATCGTTTCGACATTGAGTTCGCCAGCGTCGAGATAAACCCGATTGAGATCGGTGATCTCCAACTCGCCGCGCGGCGACGGCTTCAACTTCGAAGCGATCTCCGGCGCCCGACCGTCGTAGAAATAAAGCCCGGTCACCGCCCAGTTGGATTTCGGCTCGTTCGGCTTCTCCTCGATCGCCGTCGCACGCCCGGCCTCGTCGAAGGAGACCACTCCATAACGCTCAGGATCCTTGACGTGATAGGCAAAGACGCTGGCGCCGCTGGTGCGGGCCACAGCCCTGGACAGAAGGTCGGGCAGGCCGTGGCCGTAATAGAGATTGTCGCCGAGGATCAGCACCGAAGGCTCTTCGGCCACGAAATCGCGGCCGATCGTATAGGCCTGCGCCAGACCGTTCGGCTCGGGCTGTTCGCCATAGGAAAACCGCATGCCCCAGCGCTCACCCGTGCCCAGAAGCGCTTCGAAACGCGGCAAGTCGTGCGGCGTCGAAATGATCAGGATGTCGCGGACCCCGGCCAGCATCAGCGTCGACAGCGGATAGTAGATCATCGGCTTATCGTAGACGGGAAGCAATTGTTTCGATGACGTCAGCGTCATCGGATGCAACCGTGTCCCGCTGCCGCCGGCTAGTATGATCCCTTTCATCGACGTCCTCATTTTTCGCATGACTTCTGCGCGTCTTCCGATCGCGGCACGGTATATTCGCACTTTCGGCTGTTGGCCAGCCGCTGCCGTCGCCCGTCGGCGGCTGCCGCCAGGAGAGCGCCGCGGGTGATCCTGGCCCTTGCAAGTGGGCGAACGATGACGCAAACAGCCGTCCAACCTCGTGTTCATACAGGATCTTCGATGCTCGACGCGCGATCTCTCGATATCCCAGAAGTCATGGAATTGACGCCGAAGAAGTTCGGCGACGACCGGGGCTTTTTCTCCGAAACCTATCGGCGCGACCGTTTCGCGGCGGCCGGCGTCGCAATCGACTGGATGCAGGACAATCAGTCGTTTTCGGCCGACGTCCTGACGCTCCGGGGATTGCATTATCAGGAGCCGCCCTTTGCCCAGCACAAGCTGGTGCGGGTGCTGCGCGGCCGTATCCTCGACGTCGCGGTCGACATCCGGAAAGGATCGCCGACTTATCTGCGCTGGGTGTCGCTCGAAGTCTCCGCCGACGTCTTCAACCAGATCCTGGTGCCGGTCGGCTTCGCCCATGGCTTCGTCACGCTCGAACCGAACACCGAAGTGCTCTACAAGGTCTCCGCCCCCTATTCGGGCGCGCACGACCGTTCCATCCGCTTCGACGATCCCGCGTTCGGAGTCGACTGGCAGCTTGGCGGCCGGACGCCGACGCTTTCGGACAAAGACGCGCACGCCCCCAATTTCGCCGACATCGACAATCCGTTCGTCTATGCGGACGATGGCCAGACGGACGCGAAATAAGGAACGCGAAATGAAAATCCTCGTCACCGGCGGCGCCGGTTTTATCGGCTCGGCGGTCTGCCGCCATCTGATCGACGCAACCGAGCACGAGGTCGCCAATTTCGACAAGCTGACCTATGCCGCCAACCTCGCTTCGCTGCGCGAGATCGAGGACGATGCGCGCTATCGGTTCATCCAGGGCGACATCCTTGACCGTGGCCTGGTTCTCGAAACACTTCGCACCGAGAAGCCCGACGCGATCATGCATCTGGCTGCCGAGAGCCATGTCGACCGGTCGATCGACGGGCCAGGCGACTTCATCGAGACCAACATCGTCGGTACGTTCCAGCTTCTGGAGGCGGCTCGCGCCTATTGGACGGGCCTTACAGGTTCGCAGCGCGAAAACTTCCGCTTCCATCACGTGTCGACCGACGAGGTCTTCGGCGACCTGCCCCTCGACGCCGGCCTCTTCGACGAGGAGACGCCTTACGCGCCCTCATCGCCTTATTCGGCGTCGAAGGCCGGGTCGGACCATCTCGCCATGGCCTGGTTCCACACCTATGGCCTGCCGGTCGTGCTCTCGAACTGCTCGAACAATTACGGCCCGTGCCATTTCCCGGAAAAGCTGATCCCGCTGATGATCCTCAATGGGCTGGAGGGAAAGACCCTGCCGGTCTACGGCAAGGGCGAGAACGTGCGCGACTGGCTTTATGTCGGCGACCACGCCCGCGCCCTCGAGCTCGTCTGCACGAAGGGTCGGCCGGGGCGCTCCTACAATATCGGCGGGCGCAACGAGCGCTCTAATCTGGCCGTCGTCGAGGCCATCTGCGACACGCTCGACCGCCTGTCGCCGCTCTCGGGCGGCGGCACCCGCCGCGACCAGATCGCGTTCGTCACGGACCGTCCCGGCCACGATCTGCGCTACGCGATCGATGCGTCGCGGATCGAATCCGAACTCGGCTGGCAGGCCGAGGAGACCTTCGAGACCGGCCTCGAAAAGACCATCCGCTGGTATCTCGATAATGAGAGCTGGTGGCGGCCGATCCGGGAGGGCCGCTATTCCGGCGAACGCCTCGGCGGGGTCCGGGAGAAGGCGAACGCGGCCGGCCCGGCCGAGACGGTCACCCCATGAAGCTGCTCGTCACAGGACGCACCGGGCAGGTCGCCCGCTCGCTCGTCGATCGCGCCTGCGACGGAATCGTCGTCGTCGCCCTCGGCCGACCTGATCTCGACATCGTCGATCGCGCGTCCATCGACCGGGCGATCGCCGCTTACGAGCCTGATATCCTGGTGTCGGCCGGAGCCTATACGGCGGTGGACAAGGCCGAGAGCGACACCGCCTCGGCCTTCTCCGTCAACCGCGACGGCGCCAGAAACGTCGCGGCGGCCGCGGCAACGGCCGGCCTGCCGCTGATCCATATTTCCACCGACTACGTCTTCGATGGCGAAAAGCCCGAGCCATACGTCGAGAGCGATCCCACCGCGCCGCAAGGCGTCTACGGCGCCTCGAAGCTTGCCGGTGAAGACGCCGTCCTCGCCGCCCATCCGGCCGCCGTCATCCTGCGCACCGCCTGGGTCTACAGCCCCTATGGGAACAATTTCCTCAAGACCATGCTGCGCCTTGCCGGTGACCGGGACGTCCTTCGCGTCGTCGCCGACCAGCGCGGCAACCCGACCTATGCGCCCGATATCGCCGACGGCATCCTCGCGGTCGCCCGACGCCTCGTCGGCGGGCCGACGGGCGAAAGCGAAGCCTTGCCCCGTGGCGTTTTCCACATGACCGCACCCGGCGAAACCAGCTGGGCGGGCTTTGCCAGCGAGATCCTCGCCCGGTCGAAGGACCGTGGCGGCCCGTTCGCACAGGTCGAGCCGATCGACACGGCGCAATACCCCACCCCTGCCCGGCGCCCGGCCAGTTCCCGTCTCGACTGTTCGCGCTTTGCCGAAACATTCGACCACCGGCTGCCTCACTGGGAAGACGGCGTCGCCCGTTGCCTCGACACCCTGCTGGGCAAAGCCGCGAACTAGCGGCCGTCGCGCGGCGAAGCGCAGTCTGCGTCGGACGCGGAACGACGCCTCGTTCATTGCGGTTCTTTCCGCCGGCGCTGCGGAAGGGTAACGTCGAACGTCGACGTTCCCTGACGCTGCGAGACAGATGCGATGACCGAGCACGACCCCCACGATCACGAACCCCATGGCCACGTCGAAGCGCCCTGGAAGCATGACGGCGTGCGCGTCATCAAGGGCGACAGCCTCGATTCCAACACGCCGCAGACGCCCGGCATGTTCCGACAGGCGGCGATCAATCACGCCCGCGTCGGCGCCCGGAAACTCTGGGCCGGCACCGTACGCATCGATCCCAACGCCAAGACGGGCGTCCACCATCACGGCGAACTGGAAAGCGTGATCTTCGTCCTCTCCGGCAAGGCGCGCATGCGCTGGGGCGAGCGGCTGGAATATGTCGCCGAAGCCGCGGCCGGCGATTTCATCTTCATCCCACCCTTCGTGCCCCACCAGGAGATCAACGCCGACCCGGCGAACCCGCTCGAATGCGTGTTGGTGCGCTCCGACAACGAGGCTGTCGTCGTCAACATCACCGATGTCGACCCGGTCGAGAAACCCGAAGCGGTCTATTGGGTCGATCCGATCCACAAGCGCCCGGAATGAGCATGACGCGATGAGGTCGTTGGCCGCCTGGCTGGATGTCCAATGACGCCGGACCGCCGCCCTGCCGGCGCTGATCGTCCTCGCCATCCTTCTGGTCGGCGTCACCTACGACACCAATCTGACCCGGGCCGAGCAGATGATCAAGCAGATCGGCAAGGAGTTGACCGAGGCGTCGGCATTTTCGCGGCCTATCCGCGAGACTCTGAAAATGCAGGCGTCGCCAGTTCAGCGGTTTCGCCATCCAGCGGCGCATGACGATGACAACCAAGCCCGAACAGCCCCGCGCACCGAACAGACAAACCGAGACAGAAGCACCGACGCCAAGCCAGATGTCCGCCAAGCTCCCGCCCCATGCCGACCGGCCCGACCTCGCGCTTCTGCGCGTGCGCCTCGACGCCGAGACGAGCCTCGGCCCCGGCAAGGCGGACATCCTGGAAGGCATCGCAAAAGCCGGCTCGATCGCGGCAGCCGGTCGACGCATGAAAATGAGCTACAAACGCGCCTGGAGCCTGGTCGAGACGCTGAACTCCGACTTCGCCGAGCCGTTGGTCGCCTCGTCGCGCGGCGGCGAAAAGGGCGGCGGCGCGGAGCTGACCCCGACCGGCGAGGCTGTGCTCGCCCACTATCGCGCGATGGAGGCCGCCGCCGAAGCGGCCATCGCGCCCGATCTGAAATCGCTGCGGGCCCTGATGCGCGGGCCTGCCGCACCGCGACCAGAGGTGTCCGAAGCGGCCCCCGAAAGAACATCCGATATGTCGGGAGAAAAATAACGTTGCCCGGCCTGGGCCGTCTGGGCTACGTTATATCCAGTAAAACATATCGGAGACAGCCGTGACCTTCGCCGCTTCCCGCCCTGCCGCCCTTGCCGGCCTGACGGTCTTTGCCTCGATGGCGGTCTCTGCCCCGGCCTTCGCCGTCTCGACGAACGTCGCGGTTGCCGCGAACTTCACAGAGGCCGCCAAGGAAATCGCGGCGGCCTTCGAGAAGAAGACCGGCGACACGGCCGAACTCTCCTTCGGCTCCACCGGCACGCTCTACACGCAGATTTCCCAGAACGCGCCCTTCGAGGTGTTTCTCGCCGCCGACGACGCAAGACCGAGGACCGCCGTCGAGAACGGGCTCGCCGCCAAGGGGTCGGAATTCACCTATGCCATCGGCAGGATCGTGCTCTACTCGGCCGATCCGAACCTTGTAGAGAACGCCGAGACGCTGGCGGCCGGAGAGTTCGACAAGCTGGCCATCGCCAACCCGAAGACCGCTCCCTACGGCACGGCGGCCGTCGAGGCGATGCAGAAGCTCGGCGTCTACGACGAGCTGAAATCGAAGCTGGTCGAGGGCACCAACATCGCCCAGGCCTTCCAGTTCGTCGAAACGGGCAATGCCGAGCTCGGCTTCGTCGCCTTGTCGCAGATCGCCGGCAAGGACGGCGGCTCGCGATGGAACGTGCCGAGCGACCTTTACACCCCGATCCGTCAGAACGCCGTGCTCCTGAACACCGGCAAGGACAGCGTCGCGGCGAAAGCCTTCATCGATTTCCTCAAGGGATCGGAAGCGGCGGCGATCATCAGGAAATACGGCTACGATACCAACGCTGGCGGTGCATCGTAAGCGCGGCCTGCGGCTCAGACATCCGCGCCATCAGGAACCCATGTTCGACGACGACATCCTCATCCCGGTCCGCCTGACCGTCGAACTGGCGACCCTGACGACGCTGATCCTTCTGGCCGTCGGAACCCCGCTCGCCTGGTGGCTCGCCCGATCTTCGGCGCGCTGGAAGGAGGTGGTGGCGACCCTCGTTGCTCTGCCGCTGGTCCTGCCGCCGACGGTGCTCGGCTTCTATCTGCTCGTCGTCCTCGGCCCGAGCGGCCTCGGCGGCCTTCTCGGCCTGCGCACCCTCGCATTCTCCTTCGAAGGGCTGGTGATCGGATCGGTGATCTACTCGCTGCCCTTCGTCGTCCAGCCGATCCGCAACGCGTTCGAGGCGATCGGAGAACGGCCCTTCGAGGTCGCGGCGACGCTGCGCGCTTCGCCGCTCGACCGCTTCGTCAGCATCGCCCTGCCGCTGGCACTGCCGGGTTTCCTCACCGGCGCCGTCCTCGGCTTCGCCCATACGGTCGGCGAATTCGGCGTCGTCCTGATGATCGGCGGCAGCATTCCAGGCGAGACCAAGGTGCTCTCGGTGGCGATCTACGACTATGTCGAAACGCTGCGGTGGACTGAAGCCAACATCCTCGCGGGCGGCATGGTCGTCTTCTCCTTCCTGGTCATCCTCGGCGTCACGCTGGTCGGACGCCGCCTCGGCCGGACCGGCGTCGCGCGGGCCGGCGCGTGATAGCAAACGTCGTATCTCACGATCGCTCGACCGAAGGCGGCGTCTCCGTCGCCCTCGCTGGCCGGCTCGGCGCCTTCGCCCTCGACGTCGCCTTCGACGCACCGCCAACGGGCGTCACCGCGCTGTTCGGTCCATCCGGTTCCGGCAAGACGTCGGTTCTGCGCGCCGTCGCAGGTCTGTCGCGGCTGGCCGGCCGGGTGTCGGTCGCCGGAGAGACCTGGCAGGACGACAGCGCGTTTTGCCTGCCGCATAAGCGCGAGATTGGGTATGTCTTCCAGGAAGCGGGCCTCTTCCCGCATCTGTCGGTGCGCCGGAACCTCGTCTTCGGCGCGAAGCGCACGAGGGCCGGGATAGACGCCGCGCGCTTCGACGAGATCGTGCAGCTGATGGGCCTCGAGCCCCTGCTCGCCCGTGCGCCGGGGCTGCTATCGGGCGGCGAGCGCCAGCGGGTCGCGCTCGGACGGGCGATCCTTTCGCGCCCGAAACTTCTCCTGATGGACGAGCCACTCTCGGCACTCGACCGCTTCGCCAAGGATGATATCCTCCCCTACATCGAGACGCTGCACGGCGCGCTGCGGATCCCCGTCCTCTATGTCAGCCACGACATCGCCGAGGTGGAGCGCCTCGCCGACCGGATCGTCATCCTGAAGGAGGGCCGGGTCGAAGCCTCGGGCGCCCTCAACGCCGCTTTGACCGATGCGGGTCTCGGCTTCGTGCGCGATCCGCGCTCGGCCGCCGTGCTGCCGGCGCGGGTCGTCGGCTTCGACGAAGAGGATGGCCTTGCCGAACTCGATCTCGGCGGCCAGTCCGTCTTCGTCGACGGCAGCGGAAAACGCGAAATCGGCACCTTGCGCCGCCTGCGCATCGAGGCGAGCGACGTCAGCCTGACACGCGAAACGCCGGGGCTTTCGACCATCCTCAACAGGCTCGACGTGACGATCCGCCGGATCGAGCCGGCCGCCACCCCGGCCAATCTCGCCGTGCTCCTGTCGCTCGTCGGTGCCGACGAGCTTACCTTCGTCGCCCGCGTCACCAAACGTTCGGCGCGGCGGCTGGCCTTGACCGAAGGCGACCGGCTCACCGCGCAGATCAAGTCGGTCTCGCTGGCGACGGCCCGGCCACTGGAGTAGCGCGGCAAGCTTTGGGGAGATGCGATGAAGGGCGGAGGACGACCTGTCCGGACGGCCCGCCGAACGATCAGTTCGGTCGCGTGGCCGCAGGGGTCACGGAACGAAAATCCGCGCCGCTCGACGGCTCTGCCGCCGCGATCGGCTCGGCCGGCTTGAACGCCGGCCGGTCGCCGTCGGGATACCAGTATCGCGCCTCCGCTGCGTCTCGATCGACCGCCACGAAATTGTCGGCGAACACCCGGTAGGGATGGCTCCACTCGCCATCCGGCCATTGCACCCGCACCTCCGCGCGCTCCGACGTGCCGAGGCCGAAATGGACGAAGCCCGCCTCGCCCGACGCATGCCCGCCGCCCACATGAACCGTGCGGTTGAGCGTCCTGGTGCCGACCTTGACGCTGATCTTCGCGCCGATCGCGTCGCGGTTGCCATCCTTCTGGCCGAGCTTCACTTCCAGGAAATTGCCGAGCGGCCGCGTGCCGAAATCGGATTTGCCGCCGAGATTGCGAAAGACGCTGGCCGGACCGCCGCGATTGATCACGACGAGATCCTCCGCGCCGTCGAGATTGAAGTCGGCAACGAGTGCGCCGCGGCCCTTGGTCGGCAACGCGAGCCCCGCCTCCTCCCCACGTTCGGTAAACTTGCCGTCGAAGCCGCCCATCAAGAGGTTGTCGGGATCGAAACCGGCAAAATCCGGCATCGCCTCGACATTGCCCTTGGCGATGAACAGGTCGAGCGCCGTGTCGTTGTTGAAGTCGGCGAACTCGGCGTGCCACCCGGTCGACGGCTTACCCTGGTCGCCCGTATAGGGCCGGTGCGCCGTCGCGCCGCGATCGAAGGCCTCGTCGCGATAGGCCGGCTCGTCCTCGTACTCACGATCGAGGAATTGCAGCTTCGTGTCGCCCATGGAGGACAGCGCGTATTCCGGCGTGCCGTCGCCATCGACGTCGCCCTCGGCGATGCCCATGCCCCAGATCGACAGGTGCTTCCATCCATCGGCCTTGCGATAGAGCCGGGGCGCATGGCCGGGCTCGATGTGCCACAGTTGCTCCTCGCCGCCGCGATAATATTGCCGGTCGTTGGTGATACGCAGCGACGGCGTGCCCGAGCGGTTCCAGTCGGTGAACAGCATCGACAGCGCGCAATAGCCGGGTGCAAGTGCGACCGGTTCGGAATAGTCAGGCTTGTCCGTTACCGGCTCGCCCACCGCAGGATGCTTCGGTCGGATCATCACGTTGTCGGCGCAGGTGCCCCAGGGCGATCCGGGCGCGGCGCGATCGACATAATTTCCGAAGGCGAGCGTCGGAGACGTTTCGCCCGGCTCGACGATCGCCGAAAACGCCGTCGTCCAGGCCCGCCCGCCATCGAAATGCCAGTCGAAATTCGCTTTGGTGAAGTGACAGCCGGGACCGCCTTTCAGCAGAAGGTTTTCGCCGACCCGCAGGACGACGAGGTCCTGGTAGCCGTCCTGGTCGATGTCCAGCAGATAGGCGCCGGTGACGTTCGTCAGGTCCTTCGGATCGAGATCCTGCGCGACCGTTTCGAAGGCCAGCGCTCCGCCCGCTCGCGAACGGTTGGCGTAGACCGTCGCGGGTTCCTTGCCACCGGCCAGGAACATATCCGGAAAGCGGTCGCCATTACAGTCGAGCGCCGCCCCGCCTCCGCCGACGAAGAACTCCCAGGGCCCGACATAGCTATGGTCGATGCCGGCGGCCTTGGCCTCTTCGTGGAAGACGGGCGTGTCACCGGCAAAGGGACGGGCGGGAGCTTGGGCGACGGCGGGGAGTGCAAAGACCAGGCAAACCATCAGCGCGGCAATTGTCCCCCAAGTGCCGCGAAGAGCGCCGACGCATTCTTCTCCCGAATCGGGAGAAGGTGCCCCGGGAGGGCGGATGAGGGCGTCTCGCGCTATGGCCGACGATTGGCGGACGAATATATCAAGTCGGAGAAACCTGCGCGAGGCTCCCTCACCCGTCTGCTCGCTACCGCTCGCATCCACCCTTTCCCGATTCGGGAGAGGAATGGCGGTGCCTTCTGCTGCGCGACGCCTATGGGTTGGCCAAGGAGCCAAAAACCTCGTCACATTCCACCGTTCTCCGGTCATCACTCCCCCACCCGCAACGTCTTCAGCCAGGCGATCAGTGCCGAGCGATCGGCCTCCGGCAGCGCGCCATAGGCCCGCCCGCTCGCCTCGGCTTCTGCGCCATGCGCCCGGATCACCTCGTCGATGGTCGTCATGTCGCCGCGATGGCCGTAGGGCGCCGTATCGGCGAGCCCCCAGAGCTCCGACGTCATGAAGACGTCGCGCTCGACGAAGCGCTGGGCCAATGTCTCGTTGCCGAGATCGGCGGTGCGCGTGTCGGCAATCCGGTGCCGCTTGAGGTCGCCGAACAGCGGCACCATCACCTCGCCCTTGTCGTTCTTCGGCAAGGTTTTCGCCCAGTCGAGCAGGCCGAGATCGTAGCGCGACGGTTTGGCGACATCGCCGCGCCGCAAGGTGCCAGCCATATCGAGCGGGCCCGGATCCTCGAAGACGAGGCTCTTGAGCGGCAGCGAGGGAACATGACAGCTTTCGCAGCCGAGATCGGCGAACACCTGCCGCCCGCGCTCCGCTGCGTTGACCCAGGCCGGGTCGTCGGGAACGGCGGTCAGCGGCGGCGCGATGCTTGCCTGGAAGGCGACGAGCGCCGAGATGTCGCCGGTGCCGAGTTCGTCCGAATGGGTGTCGCCGTCGAAATCGGCCGTTCCCGTCCAGCGCGGACCGAAGCGTTCGTCCGCCTCCATGCCGTGGTGCTGGTTCAACGCGTTGACGGTGAACTGGCGCAAGGACGTCATCACGCCCTTCTGGGTGAAGGGCCGGATGACGAGGTCCGCGTCGACCCCGTCGAGCGCGGAGAGATCGGCCGAGCCGTCCGGCAGCGCGGTGATGAAACCGAAGCGGACGCCTTTCGACGACAAGGGCGCCTTCACCGGCCGGCCACCGTCCCGCGCGGCCTTCAGAGCTGCGCTGCGCTGCGCCTGCAGAGCGGCGGTCATTTCGCGGGCGAGCAGTTCCAGAAGGCCTGCGCCATAGAGGCCGACGGTGCCGCGTTCGTTGGAAAATTGCGGGTCGAGCGTGTCGAATTCTGCGCTCTCGAAGCCTTCGGAGACGAAGGCGTTGACGACGAACCCGCCGGCGCCGCCCACCGTCGGCTCGTTATGGCAGGAGGAACAAGCGTTGGCGTCAGGCCCGGCGAGGCGCTGAAAGGCATGCTCGGCCGGACGCCGCGATCCGGTCGGCACGATCGCCTGGGTCGCCATAGGCCGCCCCGCACCATCGAGAACTGTAAAACGAGCTTCGAACAGCTCGCGTCCGGCCTTGGCGAGGTCCTTCAGAGCCTCGGCCGAAAGCGGCCCGGCGATGCTCGCCGGATCGACATGGCGCTTGACCGCATGTTCGCTCCATTCCGGCTCGTCGGCAAAAGCCACGTTGGGCGCCAACGGCCCCCCGGTGAAGACGGCGACGCCGGCCAACATGGCACCGACCGCACCGGCCAGCCTGATGAGTCGAGCCGGATGCCTCATGCCGCCCTCTCCTTTTCGACGTTTGCCGGGGCCTCGCCGCCCATGACATGCGCATTGCCGTCCCTGCGGGCAAACCCGTCGTCGACAGTTCCGAGCGCCCTGGCCGTGGCAGCTTTGAAAATCAGATCGTCCACGTCCTCGATGTGCGAGAAGGCGACGTCTGCGCCTTCGCCGTCGATGGCACTTTGCGCGATGCCGGCGCGGATCGCCGGTTCCAGAAGGTCCGTCGCATGGGCGCCGGCACCGGTGAAGACGACCGGAAGAGGGTCGACCAGCGTGAACAGCCGACCGAGCCCGTAGCCGATCGCCGCGCCCGCTTCGGCGAAGGCTTCTGCCGCCAACGAGTCGCCATCGCGGGCCAACCCTGCCAGCCGCACGATCTCGGCGTCGGTGACCCGCTTCGTCGGAATGTCGTCCGTGCGCCCATTGGCCCTTCGCCAGATCGCATAGTCGGCGGCATAGGCTTCGATGCAACCGCGGTTGCCGCATCGGCAAAGCGCACCGCCCGGAATGTGGTTGATATGTCCGAACTCCACCGCCGAGGAGCGCTGGCCCTGAAAGGTCGATCTGCCGAGCCGCAGCCCCATGCCGACGCCGAAGCCGATGAACAAAATGGCGAAATCGCGCCCCTGGAAATCCGACCTCCAGCGAAACGCCTCCGGCAGCAGCGAACAATCGTTGAAGACGCCGACCGACGCGCCGCGCAGAGCCGCCAGCGGTCCGGCGATCTCCAGGTCGCGGTGCTTCAGGGCGGGCGACCAGACGATTTTCGTTCCCGCGCTGTCCGTCTTGCCCTGGACTGCCACGACGATGCTCAGGATCGCGGGAACCTTCCCGATAGCATCCCCGGCCCTGAAGCTCGGATCCTGCGCGGAGAGCGCATCGGCCTCGTCGAGCAGCCGCCCGAGGCGCTCGACGATGTCGCCTTGCGAAAAATCGCCGATGTCCCCGTCCCAGCGCGACGTCCCCATGACGTTGCCGCGATAGTCGCAAACCCGCACCGCGATTTCACCGACGCCAATCTTTGCGATGGCGATTCGCGCAACTGCGCCGTTGAGGGCAAGGCTTCGCCCCGGCCGCCCGCGCCGCGCCGCCAGTTCGCCGGAGACCGAACCGGGAAGCTCCTCGGAATCGCCGGTCTCGACCACCAGCCCGGACCGCAACAGGCCGGTGGCAATCGCCGAGGCGGCCGAGACCGACAGCCCCGTCGCCGTACTCAGTTCCTTGCGTGTCGCGGTTTCCGCGCGTCGCAGGCAGTCGATGACGGCCAGGCGATTGTGCACGCGCACAGCGTCCGCATCGGTCTTCGCAAGCATAGTCCGCCGCCCCTCCCGGGCCGCCCGCGCCGCTCTCCCAAGCCTTCGGACCGCCTTGTTTCGAACATGTTGACACGGATCGAAATTGCTGTCACGATTTTTTCCGAGGCTTGGAAAAAGTCTTGCCCGGCCGGGAGAGACGGTCGGTGACCCAATGGTGGGCGCAATGGCGCCGGGAGGATTTTCGATGAAGATTTTGAAGCTCGCGCTTGCCGGTGCGGTGTTCTCGATGACTGTCGCCGGTTCGGCTCACGCCCAGGACGCGGCCGGCAAGGGCAAGACCGTCGGCGTATCCTGGTCCAATTTCCAGGAAGAGCGTTGGAAGACCGACGAGGCGGCCATCAAGAAGGCGCTCGACGCGGCCGGCGCCAAGTACATCTCGGCCGACGCCCAGTCCTCGGCCTCCAAGCAGTTGACCGACGTTGAATCGCTGATCAGCCAGGGCGCCGACGCATTGATCGTGCTCGCCCAGGACACCGACGCGATCAACCCGGCGATCGAGAACGCCGTCAACAACGGCATTCCAGTGGTCGGTTACGATCGCCTGATCGAGAATCCGGCCGCTTTCTACATCACCTTCGACAACAAGGAAGTCGGGCGCATCCAGGCCCAGGAGGTCATGAAGGTCAAGCCGGAAGGCAACTACGCCTTCATCAAGGGCTCCTCGACCGATCCGAACGCCGACTTCCTGTTTTCCGGCCAGATGGAAGTGCTGAAGGACGCCATCGACAGCGGCAAGATCAAGAATGTCGGCGAGGCCTACACGGACGGCTGGCTTCCCGCCAATGCCCAGCAGAACATGGAACAGATCCTGACCGCCAACGACAACAAGGTCGACGCGGTCGTCGCCTCCAATGACGGCACCGCCGGTGGCGCCATCGCGGCGCTGGACGCGCAAGGACTGGCGGGCTCGGTTCCGGTCTCCGGCCAGGACGCCGACTTCGCCGCACTGAACCGCGTCGCCCGCGGCACCCAGACCGTCTCGGTCTGGAAGGACTCCCGCGAGCTCGGCCAGCAGGCCGCCGACATCGCTCTCTCTCTGGCCGACGGCAAGAAGATGACCGAGATCGACGGCGTTCAGGAGTTCACCGGCGGCCCCAAGGGCGCCAAGATGGAATCCATCTTCCTGAAGCCCCAGGCGATCACCAAGGACAACCTCCAGACCATCATCGACGCCGGCTGGGTGTCGAAGGACGTGGTCTGCCAGGGCGTCAAATCTGGCTCGGTCCCGGCCTGCGGCTGATCGATCGACGATCGCGACCGGCGGCTTTCGGGCGGCCGGTCGCACATCTTTGAATGAACGCAATGAACGGCCTGAGACGGTGCCACCATTGGTGCAGCTTACGCCCGCATGAGCGACGCCGACCCGTTCGGGACGACTTTTTCAACGTAGCGAGACGGCAGCGAAACGCCGACAGGCGGACCTTGAGCAAGGAACCCGCAAACGATCGAGCGAACTTTGTCCGTGGGGGCGGCGATGAGCCAAACGACGACACCGGCACCGACACGAACGATCGCCGGCGCGGGCGGAGGCTTCAAGGGCTTCCTGCGCGCCACCGAGATCGACACCCGCATGCTGGGCATGATCGGCGCGCTCCTGGTCATCTGGGTGATCTTCCACATCCTGTCCGGCGGCATCTTTCTCACGCCGCGAAACCTCTGGAACCTGACGGTCCAGACCTCCTCCATCGCGATCATGGCGACGGGCATGGTGCTGGTGATCGTCACCCGCAATATCGACCTGTCCGTCGGCTCGATCCTCGGCTTCACCGGCATGGCCATGGCCGCGATCCAGGCTCAGCTCCTGCCGGGCCTGATCGGCTATGAGAGTCCGCTGATCTGGATCGTCACGCTCCTGCTCGGTCTCGGGCTCGGCGCGCTGATCGGCGGCCTGCAGGGCGTCGTCATCGCCTATTTCGGCGTTCCCTCCTTCATCGTAACACTGGGTGGCCTGCTGGTATGGCGCGGCGGTGCCTGGTGGCTGACCTCGGGACGCACGGTCGCGCCGCTGGACGACACCTTCGGCCTGATGGGCGGCGGCGCCGACGGCTCGCTGGGCGCCACCTGGACCTGGATCCTGGCGATCGTCGCCTGCCTCGCCATCGGCGCCTCGATCTTTTTCGCCCGCCGGCGCCGCGTCCGCTTCGGCTTCCCGCTGCGCCCTGTTTGGGCGGAAGCCGCGATCGCCGCTGTGACCTTCGTCTTCATCCTGGGCGCCGCGGCCATCGTCAACGCCTATGAATGGCCCGTCGCCATCGCCCGGCGCTATGCGGAGGCCAACGACATCACCGCACCCGAAGGCGGCCTGTCGATCGGCTACGGCGTCGCCGTGCCGGTGCTGATGGCCATTCTCGTGGGCATCGTCATGACCTTCGTGACCAAGCGCACCCGCTTCGGCCGCTACGTGTTCGCCATCGGCGGCAACCCGGAAGCGGCCGAGCTTGCCGGCATCAATGTCCGCTGGGTGCTGGTCAAGGTGTTCATGCTGATGGGAGCGCTTGCAGCGCTCGGTGCAGCGATCTCCTCGGCCCGCCTCAACGCCGCGACCAACGCGCTGGGCACGCTCGACGAGCTCTACGTCATCGCCGCCGCGGTCATCGGCGGCACCTCGCTCGCCGGCGGCGCCGGCACCATCGTCGGCGCCATGCTCGGCGCTCTCGTCATGCAGTCCCTGCAGTCGGGCATGGTCCTGCTCGGCGTCGACTCGCCGCTGCAGTCCATCGTCGTCGGTGTCGTCCTCGTCATCGCCGTCGGCATCGACAGCTTCTATCGCAAGAGGGCTGCATGAGCACCACCGAAGCCGCGATCCACGATCACGAAAGCCACGGCCACACCGCCAGTGTCGACCGCTCCGGTCCGGCGCTGATCGAGATGCATGACATTTCCATCGCCTTCGGCGGCATCCACGCCGTCGAGGGCGCCTCGATCGACCTTTATCCCGGCGAGGTCGTAGCGCTTCTCGGCCACAACGGCGCCGGCAAGTCGACGCTGATCAAGATCCTGTCGGGCGCCTACAAGCGCGATTCCGGCGAGATCAAGGTCCGTGGCGAGACGGCGAGCATCGGCAATCCTCGCGACGCCAAGGCTTATGGCATCGAGACGATCTACCAGACCCTGGCCTTGGCCGACAATGTCGATGCCGCGGCCAACCTTTTCCTCGGCCGTGAGATCGTCACGCCCTACGGCACCCTCGACGACGGCGCGATGGAGGCCGAGGCCCGCAAGGTGATGGGCCGCCTCAACCCCAACTTCCGCCGCTTCAAGGAACCGGTGAAGGCGCTTTCGGGCGGCCAGCGTCAGTCGGTGGCGATCGCCCGGGCGATCCTCTTCAACGCCAAGATCCTGATCATGGACGAGCCGACCGCCGCGCTCGGGCCTCAGGAAACCGCCCAGGTCGGCGAGCTCATCAAGGAGCTGAAGAAGGACAACATCGGCATCTTCCTGATCAGCCACGACATCCACGACGTTTTCGATCTCGCCGACCGGTTCGTCGTCATGAAGAACGGCCAGATCGTCGGCGGCGCCAAAACGTCGGACGTGACCAAGGACGAAGTCCTCGGCATGATCATCCTCGGCAAGTGCCCGCCAGGCGCGACGCCCGGTCCGGGCGCGATGAAGGAGTAGGGTCGGCCGGCCAGACGGGGGCAGCCAGAGACCTGCAACCGCAGGACCCGGTCCACGCGCTGGCATGCCGGGCTGTCGGTGTTAGCCCGACATCGCCTGCTTCACCGCCGGATAGAGAGCCCCGTATCGCTTGTACGCCGCCTCGTAGGCTTGGCGTTTCTCTGCCTCCGGCTTGAACCTCCTCGCAACAGGCGGCTCCGTCATGACGGACGCGACATCCTGGCCGGTCGCGGCGCAAAGGCCGAGGCGGGCGGCGCCGAAGGCCGCGCCGAAATCCCCCGATTCCGGCAGGGCGATCTCGACGTTCAGAACGGTCGCCATCAGCTTCAGCCAATAGGCCGAACGCGAGCCGGCGCCGACGGCGATCAGCCGCTCGGGCCTTGAGTTGTCGCCAGCCGCTTCCAGGCAGTCTCGCATGGAGAAGGCGACGCCTTCCAGCACCGCTCGGGTCATGGCGATTCGGTCGGTATCGGCCTCGAGGCCGGCGAAGACGCCGCGCATGTCGGAATCATTGTGCGGCGTGCGCTCACCCGACAGATAAGGCAGGAACATCAGCCGGCCGGGCTCCTGAAGCGTCTCGCCGAGAGCTTCGGTCAGCGCAGTCGGTTCTTCCTCGAGAAGCTGGGACAGCCATTCGATCGAACCGGCCGCCGAAAGCGTCACGCCCATCTGGTGCCAAACGCCGGGAATGGCGTGACAAAAGGTGTGAAGCGCCGTCTCCGGCGCCGGCGCGTAGCCGGCAACCGCGGTGAAGAGCACGCCAGAAGTGCCGAGCGACAGAAAGCCGGTGCCGGGTTCCGCAACGCCCACGCCGCAGGCGGATGCGGCGTTGTCGCCGCCGCCGCCGGCAACGACGACACCCTCCGTCATGCCGAACGTCTCGGCGATATCAGGCTTGAGCGTGCCCGACACGTCCGTGCCCTCGACGAGCCGCGGCATGTGGTCGAGCGTCAGGCCGGTCTTTTCCAGCATCCGCTGCGACCAGTCGCGCTTGCCCGTTTCGAGCCAGGCAGTGCCGGCCGCGTCCGACATCTCCGAGACCGATTCGCCTGTCAGCCACAGGCGCAGATAGTCCTTCGGCAAAAGGACCTGGCTCACCTTTTCGAAGACATCGGGCTCGTGGCGCGCGACCCAAACAAGCTTCGGCGCGGTGAAGCCGGGAAAGACGATGTTGCCGGTGATCCTTCGCGATTCGTCGTCGTCGAGTTCGCGGGCTTCGGCATGGCTGCGCGTGTCGTTCCACAGGATGCAGGGTCGCAACACTTCGCCGTCCCCGCCGACGAGCGTCGCGCCATGCATGTGACCGGAAAGGCCGATGCCAGCGACGGCGGCGAGCGCCTCGGGATGGTCCGCCTTCAGTTGGGCCAGCGCCGCTTCGCAGGCGGCGATCCAGCTTTGCGGCGCCTGCTCCGACCAGCCGAAATGCGGCCGCTCGACGGTCAGCGGCACGGTGGCGGAGCCGATCGGTCGCTGGTCCTCGCCGATCAGCAACGCCTTCAGCGACGAGGTGCCAAGGTCCAGTCCCAGATAATTCGCCATGGCGGTCAGCCTTCCATCGATGCGGCCGGTCGAGCCGGCATTCCGCTGGCTGTCCTGTCATTTTTGGCGAAGGCCTGCAACGGTTCTATCCGCAGACCACGGCCCAACGCGGCTGCCCGAACCGGCTGAGGACCAGCCTGTCAGAACCGGTACCAGACCGCTGCGATCGCACCACGTTCCCGCAAGGCGGAGCGGCCCGCGACGGTTGCAAAACCGCCGGTCTGGACCGACCAGTTTTGGCTGAGATCGTAGACCACCGAGCCTTGGAGCTTGTGATAGTCGTAGCCATCGACGTCATCGGGCTCGCGCGCCGAAATCGTCGAGAAATCCTGGAACAGCAACTGCACCTTTTCGAGGGGCCTCACGCCGAAGGTCGCGTCGAGCCGAAGCTCGTCGGGCACGCGGTCGCCGATGCGATATCGATAGCCGGCTTCCAAATCAACGAAGGCCGGCCATACGCCGAGTTCGAACCCGTAACCGGCGAGCGCCCGCACCTCGATCGCCGGGGCATCCCAGCCGATGATGCGCCCGCGCAAGGCGTCGGTCGCGTCGTCGACAAGTGCGGAGAATTGTGTCGAGACGACGAAGCCGGCCTCCTGCCACAGGCGAAGCCGGCCGCCGACCAGCAATTCCAGGACCGCAGGGTCGGAAAATCCCGCGCCGTCGCCATCGCTGCCGTATTCGCCAGCGCCGATCAGGGTGAAGATGTCGGTGAGACCGTATTCGCCGAAAACGGAGCCCGTGGCCTTCTTGAAATCGACCGATCCGGAGGGGTCGCGGGCGTCGTCGAATTCCGTGTCGGCTCGGGTATAGAGCCCGGTGGCGATCGCCTGGCCGGTGCCGGCCTTCAGCGTCCATGCGCCGGCCTTGGCCACGTCGATCGCTGTTGCGTCGACGATGGTTGCAGCGGCCAAAGGGACAAAGACCAGAGCGGCGGACGATGCGAAACGGGACCGCAGCCCTCGCGCGGCTTTGCGCCCCTGTGCCATAGCCTGCTGTGCCATAGCCTGCGCACACCGCCGTCGACCCACCGTCACCGCCATGCCACGCGCCGACATGCCATCAGACCCCATAGCCGACCGGACATCGCCACCCCCGAGCTCACGCACGGGTCGAGCCTATGCAATCTGGAGTGACAACGAAAGTGTAAAGCCGAACCGATTCGCAACCGCGATCACGCTAAAGGGTAGCGCGGCTCGTCCGTTCCCCCGGTGCGGTTCCATCGTCGCTCGCGGTTCCCGTGACGTCGACGTTTCGCATGCTGGCGGCCGCGTCCGTCAGGACCTGACGAGCAATCGGTCATATCCACCCGTCATATCTACCCGCCTGCGGCCTCCCGCCTCAGGCAAGGGCTTCGCGGCGTTCCTCGAATTCGTCGCGCGGCGCTTCACGACGCTCCAGCTTCTCGGCATGGAGAAGTTCGGCCTCCGCTTCCTCGAAAGACAAGCGCGCCGCGTTGATCTGGACTTTGAGGTCCTTGACGGAATTCGTCAGATTGTCGCGACGCGTGCGCGCCGCCTTGGCGAAGGTCGGGTAGGCGAAGTGGTTGGAATCGGTGATGCCCGACTTCTTCTCTTCGTTGGAAATCTGCGTGTCGAGTTCGGCTGCCATGCGGGCGAATTCGTCCATCATCAGCTCGAGTTGCTCGACCTGCCGACGCTTTTCGATGACCTTGAATCGCGTCAGTCGCACCAAATTGTCCCGCTTCATACCCGATACTCCAGCTGGCGGCTCCGCGAAGGGAGCATCTTTACAAATGCGGTGGACGGGCTTCGGGCAAGCCTCGTGGGCTATCCCGTTTTTAACCGTCTGTTTACGCGCAATGTTAATCATAGGGACGAGGATTTAAGACCGGGTAAACCGGAACTGACAGGTTCGCCGGATGCGTTCGAAACCGGACCGGGTCGTCAGAGCCGCAAAGCCACCCGTCTTCTATCGCAGCCGCAAGATCCCCTGCGGCGAGCGGTCCATGAAGGACCAAAGAGCAATTTGTTAACCACTTCGTGCCATTTTTTGGACGAACTTTAGACCACCGAGAGCATGCCGAACGCCCGATTTCGGCAACGCCGGCTGAGAGGAAATCCTGATGCGCGTTCTTTTGATCGAAGACGACAGCGCGGTCGCACAGAGCATCGAGCTCATGCTGAAGTCGGAAAGCTTCAACGTGTACACGACCGACCTCGGGGAAGAGGGCGTCGATCTCGGCAAGCTCTACGACTACGATCTGATCCTGCTCGATCTCAACCTGCCGGACATGTCCGGTTACGAGGTGCTGCGAACGCTGCGCCTGTCGAAGGTCAAGACACCGATCCTGATCCTTTCCGGCATGGCCGGCATCGAGGACAAGGTCCGCGGCCTGGGCTTCGGCGCCGACGATTACATGACCAAGCCATTCCACAAGGACGAGCTGATCGCCCGCATCCATGCGATCGTCCGCCGCTCCAAGGGTCATGCCCAGTCGGTCATCAACACTGGCGACCTGACCGTGAACCTCGACGCCAAGACGGTCGAGGTCAACAAGCAGCGCGTCCACCTGACGGGCAAGGAATACGCCATGCTCGAGCTGCTCTCGCTGCGCAAGGGCACGACGCTGACAAAGGAGATGTTCCTCAACCATCTCTATGGCGGCATGGACGAGCCGGAGCTGAAAATCATCGACGTCTTCATCTGCAAGCTGCGCAAGAAGCTGGCGACCGCGACCGAGGGCAAGAACTACATCGAGACCGTCTGGGGTCGCGGCTACGTGCTGCGCGAGCCGGAAGAGAACGCCGCCTGATCGCCGGACCTCCGGCGCAACCGCGGCCAACGCGGTTCGCGTCCAATACTAAAAACGAAAACGACCCGCATGGTGTGTCCGGCGGGTCGTTTTCGTTTGGCAAGTAAAGTCCAGGGGACAAGGTCGAGCGGAATCCTCGATGGAGTGGAGCCCCTCCTTATGGTGGGAATGCGGAGCGCGAGGGTTGCCGGTCCGGCAAGTGTCCGAGCGTTCGCTGCGAAAATCAGGCTGCTTCGGCGGACGGAAGATAGGGGCGGATCGCCTGCCCGAGGGTCTCGCGATCGAACGGCTTCAACACATAGCCCATTGCGCCAGCGCGCTTCAGCCGCGTCATCAGCCCGAGATTGGTCTCGACGATGGTGGCAAGAACGGCACATTCCCTGGCCTTTATCGACCGACAGATTTCGCGCACGAGGTCGAGACCGCCCGTGTCGGCCGCCGAGGCGGCGATCAGGGCTATGGTGGGCAGACCGTTTTCCTGCAGATAGGCCCGCGCCTCGTCAGGCGTCGCGACCGCATGGATCGTCAAGCCGTAATGCAGCAGGATCCGCGTTGCCACCTTGCGGATCACCGGCGCCTCGTCGACGAACAGGCATGTGTTCATGGACCCGCTTCCCTTCCCCAACCAGCCCGTTCCGTTCCGGGCGTCGCCCGACCATAGCCGAAGCGGCGCTCTTCGGGACAGTTTCGGCCTGGTCGGCTCCGGGCCGCGTCGGCAGAAGTGAACAGGAACGCCAAGCCAGAGGCTTCGGGCCACCAAAGGTAGCATGCCGCTGCTTGCTGCTTCGTTGACGAAGAGCGGTAATTTTCCGTAAAATCACACGCATTGCAATGATCGCCGTCTCGACCGTGCGGCATGCAAAGCCGGCGCCGGCGACGTAGCGCCAGCACCGACGGGCACGAGGCTTGAACGAGGACTGGCGTCAGGCGACCTTGAAGGTGAGCGAGGTTTCGTCCTTCTCGTAGGTGACCGTCAGTCCGGTCTCCCTGGCGAGGAACAGGGTATAGTAAGGCTGGATCGCCTGGGCGTCGACGGTTTCGCCTTCGGCGCAGCCGTCGAACAACGATACCACCTTCGGCTGCATGCGAATTTTCGTGGCGTTGGCGGTCACGGTTGCCTTCGGCGGATCGATCGCCGCGATATTGACCTTTACTTCACCGCCCCGGCTAACCGTCGCGCTCGCCATGACGACGAGATTCAGCACGATCTTGGCGAAGTTCTTGACGACGTAACCTGGCTCGCCGTCCCAGCTGAGCGCCGCCTTCTCGTGCTCCATATAGCCCATGGCGACGGTCTTGGCATCGTTGAGGTCGATCGTGGCCGTCTGCGAACCGGCAGCACCGAAGGCGATGCGGGCAAATTGCAGCTTGGCAACCGCCGACTTCAGCGAGTGGCGCACCAGTTCCATGGATTCGGCGTCGTTCGGCATCTCGTCGAGCAGTTCAAGCCCGCTCTGGATTCCGAAGACCGGCGAGATGATGTCGTGGCACAGCTTGCTCGACAGGAGCGCGGCCAGATCCGCGGCCGAAAGCTCGGGAAGGGTCGTCATGATCGCGAAATCCGTTGGTCTGGACGATAACCGGATCGGCCGCGAATCGACCGTTCCATTTTGAGACGGACAATGGGTTCACCGCTCGAATCCGTCAACCGAGGACGACGGCCCCTGGTGCACCCGTTCAGCGATTTTCGGACGCGTTAGGGGTTTGCAAACCCTATTTTGTTCAAATGCGACAAGGATCATTCGGCCAGGCGGGCGCGTCGGTCCCGATGGCTGCCCGCACAGACGGCCTTGTCAGGAGGATTTCGAACATGCGCAGAACCATGCGGTCGCTTCGCGGCCTGGTCGTCGCGGCGGCGACCCTCGTCGGGCTGGCTGGCGGCGCCTTCGTCCCGGTCGCGGCGCAGGCCCAGCAAATGCAGCAGAACGCCAGCGGCTACAACATCGACGAGGTGGTGACGACCGGTCACCAGTTCTTCGGCACCACCTCCGGCAGCCTCGCCCAGGTGATCGAGCAGGCGTTCCAGCAATTCGGCCTGCCGAACGGTTATATCCTCGGCGAGGAAGCCGCCGGCGCCTTCTTCGGCGGACTCCGCTTCGGCGAGGGCACGCTCTTCACCAAGAATGCCGGCCAGCACCGCATCTTCTGGCAGGGCCCGTCGCTCGGCTTCGATGTCGGCGGCGACGGCGCACGCACCATGATGCTGGTCTACAATTTGCCGTCGGTCGAGGGCATCTACGGCCGCTTCGGCGGGGTCAGCGGCAGCGCCTATCTGGTCGGCGGTCTCGGCATGACGGTTCTCAAGCGCGACGACATCGTACTGGTGCCCGTGAAGACCGGCCTCGGCGCGCGGCTGGGTCTCAATCTCGGCTATCTCAAGTTGACGCCGATGCCGACCTGGAACCCGTTCTGAGGCGCCACAGACGCCGCGGTTTTCAAGACATTCATCTCGACCCTGTCGCCTCATGAGGCGGCGGGGTCGACGCGTTTGAGCCTATCATCGCCCCCTACGCATGTTGCTCGGGGGCTTTTCGAAGCGGATTGCACGATGTCGCCGACCCGGCAGCGGAACCCGTTGCAATGGCGCATCAGCGCTTTCTCGACGGCCGCCGCTAACCATCCGCACGCCACGATGCGCAAATGGCTCTTTTCGCTTCGTCGCGCACTGCGCTAGTATGGACCCGAGGGGCGTGGCAACGGGCAAGTGTGGACGGGAACGATGATCGTTCGCCGACAGCGAGGCCGCAACGAACGCAGGGTTTCATGATCGCGACTGGCCTCACCTTCCTCTTCGGCTTCTGTCTTGCCTTGCTCCTGGCGTTGCTGCTCTCGCCGCTCGTCTGGCGCCGCTCGCGCCGTATGGCGCGCCGCGAGTTCGAAGCGACGATCCCGACCAGCGTCAACGAAATCCGCGCCAGCTACGACCATGTGCGGGCCGCCACCGCCATCGAGACGCGGACCCGCGAGATGGACGCGACCGCCGCCGTCGAGCGCGCCGCACAAGAGCGCGCCGATGCCGGGCGCATATCGCTGGAAAACGCCGGGCTGCGTGAGCGCAACAGTGCGCTGATCACACTTCTGACCGAGCATAAGGCCGCCTTCGAGGAAGTCGCCGAGACGCTGGAGTTCCGCGAGAACGAGTTCGACAAGCTTGAAGCCGAACTGCACGAGACGCGCCACGATTTCGACCTTCGCAGCGAGGAGCTCGACGCGTTGGCGCGAAAATTCCGAGTCCTTGTCGACCGCGCGGAACGCGATGGGGTCGACACGGGCTTCGACACCGACGATCTCAGCGACGACGCCGTCGGCAACCGCCCAAGCCGGGTCGGGATGCAAAAGACGATCACGGCGCTCACGACTGAAATCGACACACTGCGCACCGGCCTTCGCCAGGAGCAGTCGACGGTCCGCGAGCGCGACGCGACCATTCTCGACCTGCTGGCGGGCGTCGCGACGGCTACGGCCGGCGCCGGCGGGCCGCAAACACGGGCCGAGGAGCCGGAAAGCCCGAACACCGAACAGCCGAACGATGTCGCGGATGCCACCGGCACCACGAAACGCGGCGAGTCGGCTCCCGGGCCATCCGGCAATAGCGACTACGACGCAAATCGGCCTGACAACGCGGAGAGGCCCGCGACGGACGCTATCGTCGAACCGGAAGCGGAAAGCTCGCGGCCCCTCGCACAGCCGCTCGCAAGGGCAGACTATCCCTCCCCGAGGAGGCTACCGAAAACCAGCGCAGACGCTCCGGTCAAGAGCTTTTCCAGCCTCTTTGCGAGCCGCATTCGCGGAGCGCTGAAGCGGCCGCAAGCACAAGCCGACAGGCCAGCCATGTCATCCGGGCCGAGCGCGGGCTCTGCCGCATCCGTGCCGGCGACGAAGAGCCACAAGGCCGGCGCGAACTTGATCGCCGCGGATGGACTTCCGCTGGAAACGGAGGCCGGGTCCGCGACTGGTCCCGCAGATGCCGCCTCTTCGCCAGCGGCCCCGGCACCGATCGCCAGGCGCCTGCGCGAAGCGTTGCAATTGCCCGACCATCCGCTCGGCACCGACGATGTCGACGACGAGACCCTGCGCCAGCGCATCGTCGATCTCGCCGCGCGGGTGATCGACACGGCGGCCAAAATCGAGGGCAAGGCCTCCCCGATCGAGACGATCCTGAGCGCGGATCAGTCGTTTTCGTCGCTGTCGCGCCCCCGCGAGCGCCAGACCCTCGCGGATCGGGTGCGGGTGATGCGGAGCGAAGCCGACGTCGCCGAATAGACGCGCCCGCACCGGTCAATCGCGCCGCGATGCCACCGCACAGGCCGGTTTCGATCGGGCGTAGAGCCAATGCAGGACAATCGCCGCCGAAGTCGCGACGTTCAGGCTGTCCAGTCCCGGCGCCATCTCGATGCGAATACGCGCCATGCGCGCCATCACATCCTCAGGCAAGCCGGGTCCCTCGGCCCCCAGAAACAGGGCCACCGGGCGGGAAACGTCGCAAACGACCAGCGTCTCCAAGCCGTCCGTTCCGGACGGCGAAAGCGCGATCGGCCGATAGCCGTTCGCCAGGGTCGTCTCCACAAGCTCGACTGCCGTTCCTCCCCTCGCCCATGGCACCGTAAGAATCGATCCGACCGAGACCCGCAGCGCCTTCCGGTAGAGCGGATGACAGGAGGTCGCGTCGAGAAGGACGGCCCCCGCATCCAGGGCCGCCGCGTTTCTGAAGATCGCGCCGAGATTGTCATGATTGGCGATGCCGACCGCAACCACGATAGTCTTCCGCGACCCGCGAACCGCCTCGAGCAGTTCTCCGGCAAGAGGCAAGTCCTCCACCGCCTCGCCATGGGCCAGAATGCCGCGATGCACCGGAAAACCGGCAATCTGGTCGAAGCAGTCCCGGTCCGCGACGTAGACCGGCACCGCTTCGGCCAGCGACTTCAAGCGCTCGGCCACGCCTGCAAGCCGGTTGCGCAGGATCAGCAGAGCCGTCGGGCGAAACCGCTTCGACGCAAGCAGCAGGTCGAGCACCACCGCGCCCTCGGCGATGAAGCCAGACCGCCCGGCCAGATCGCGCTCGCGGATGTCGCGGAAGACGGCGATGCGCGGATCGTCCGGGCGCTCGATCGGGATCGGGAGAACGCTCATTGCGCCGTCACCGGTCCGACGCCGCAGCACCAACGCTTATGGCCATGGAACGGTTGACGGGCGACGTCTCCTCGTAGACGATTCGGCCCGGCACGGAAGTCTTGCGCTTGTGGTCGAGGTCGACGAGCATGCCGGATGGATTCGCGTTCAGCCAGCCGGAGGCCGCCGTTTTGCCGATAACGGTCAAAGGCTGTCTCAGGCGTCCGAGAAAGCCGAATTCGCCCTGATAGTCGCCGAGAAAGGCGACCGGACCTTCATGCGCTTGGATGCGCTCGACGACAGGTGCCAGATCGTAGGTGTGAAAGATCGTGAACGCCGCGACGACCTGGGCCCCGATGCCGAGACCGAGCGTTATCAGCGCACCGAGCCTGATCAGATGCGGCTTGATGGTCCGCATCAAAGCCGCGCTGAGCACAACGGCGCCGGGCAGGATCGGCACGAGATAATGCGGCTGCTTGCCACCAACGAGGCTGAAGGTGGCGATCGCCGGCACCATCCAATACGCCAGGAAGCGCAGCGCCCATTCCCGGCGCCAGGCCGCGCGCAGGCGATCGCCTAAATTCGAAAGAGCGCCGCGATGGGCCCGCCAGACATAGGGCGAAAAGATCCAGGGCATGGCGAAGATCGGCAGCAGCGGCAGGTAGAACCAGAACGGACGGGCGTGGCTGTTGGCGAGCGTGCCCGAGATGCGCCCCGCGGTCTGCTGCCAGATCAGCGCCCGGCCGAATTCGCCGCCGGTCTCGACCAGCGCCGGCACGATCCAGGCGGCGATCGGAACGAGAGCGACGAGAATGGCCAGCCCTGTCGTTGCCCACAGTCGTCCGGCCGATATGACATGGCGCTCGCCGCGCCACAGCGGATAGGTCGCGACCGGCCACAGGATGAAAATCAATACCACCGGCCCCTTGGCGAGGACGCCGAGCCCGATCGAAAGGCCCATGACGGCAATGCGCTGGAGGCTTCCCTCTCGCGGCGAGCGTGCATGGACGAGGAGAGTGATCAAGGCGCCGAGCACGCAGGCGGTCAAAAGCAGATCGAAGAGGATCTGGCCGCTATAGATGACGAAGACGACGTTGCCGAGCATCGCCCAGGCGATCCGGTCGGCAATTTCGGACTCGCCCGGATAAAGCTCCCCGGCAAGCCGGCGGGTCAGCAGGATCGCCGTCGAGGAGATCGCGAAGATCGCTCCGAGCGCGCCAAACCGTGAGACGCCGAAGACCGACCAGAACAGGTCGATCACCCAGAAGAGCAGCGGCGGCTTGTGGTGGTAGAGATCGAAATTAACGGTCGGCACGATGAAGTCGTGCCGCACCCACATTTCCCACGACACGGTGAGATAGCGCGCTTCGTCCGGCCAGATCACCGGCCGCAGCACGGACGAGACCGCGATGAAAACGAAAAGCGTCAGGATCGGCAGGCCGACGGTCGAAAGCCGGGACGAATTCATCAAGCTGCCCACATCCCGAGCATGGCTCAGGACTTTTCCGAGACGGATCCGAAGCCGGCGGATGCGGGAGTGATGCTCGAGGTGACCGCCTCGATGCTCAAAGGCTTCCTATCGACGCCCTCTTCGCCCGAAGGACCGTCGCCGCTCGCAAATCCGGTTCCGTGCATCGTCGCCGAGGCATCATGGCCCGGCCGAAACTCGGGAATGGTCGAGCATAACAACCGCAGCGCGCCGGGAACGTCATTGGCGTCGACGAGACGCTGCAATTCGTTGAAGATGCGAATCACCAGCCCTGGCTCGATCGCTCGCGGAAACGCCATCATGATTCCGTCCGCCTCGGTCTTCACCAGGGTCTCTCGCGCGTCGAACAGCTCCTCGTAGAGCTTTTCGCCTGGACGAAGGCCGGTATAGACGATCTTGATGTCGATGTCGGGACGCAGGCCTGACAGGCGGATCAGATTGCGCGCGAGATCGACGATCTTGAACGGCTTGCCCATGTCGAGCACGAAGATGCGTCCACGCTCTCCCGGATTGGCAAGACCGTAGGCGGCGGACTGCAGCACCAGAAGGCAGGCCTCCGGGATCGTCATGAAATAGCGTTCGATGTCGGCATGGGTGATCGTCAACGGCCCACCGGCCTTGAGCTGCTTCTCGAAGAGCGGCACCACGGAGCCCGCGGAGCCGAGCACGTTGCCGAAGCGCACGGTCATGAACCGCGTGCCACCGGACTTGTGGCTCAGATCCATGGTCTGGCAGAACATTTCGGCGATACGCTTGGTCGCTCCCATCACGCTCGACGGATTCACCGCCTTGTCGGTCGACAGCATCACCATCGCCGCGACCTTGGCACGCGTCGCCGCCTCCGCGACATTGCGCGTTCCGATGGAATTGGTGAAAATCCCTTCCATCGGTTGCTTCTCGACGACCGGCACGTGTTTCAAGGCGGCGGCGTGGAAGACGACGTCGGGCCGGTGCTGCAACATGATCCGCTCGATCGCCTCGCGCTCGCGCACATTGCACAACAAAGCGGTGGTGTTGAGCTCCGGGCACCGGACCCTGACGTCCTGCTCGATCGAGTAGAGCAGGTACTCGCTGGCATCCAAAAGCACCAGCTCGGATGGCTGGAAGCCGGCGATCTGGCGAACGAGTTCCGATCCGATCGACCCGCCCGCCCCGGTGATCAGCACCTTGCGGTCCTTGATCATGGCGGCGATGCGCGGCGTGTCGAGCTGGATGGGGGCCCGCTGGAGGAGGTCCTCCAGCCGAACCGGCCGCACCTCGAAATCGGCATTCATCTCCTGCATGTCGAGCATGTTGGGCAGCCGCAGGAGTTCCAGTCCCTGCTCGCTGACCAGTTCGACGAGACGTTCGATGCTGACGTGGCGCTCGAATTCCGCCCGCGAGCGCGTCAGGATCAGCGCGTCCGGCGCCTTCCCCTGGGCCCGAAAACGGTCGAGGATCTGCGGGAGATTGTCGAAGCCACCGACTACGGGCACGCCGCGGATGAAACGGCCGACCCGACGCCCGCGCTCGTCGACGATCGCCAGCACGTCGAAGGCCGAGCCCGAACGCTCCGAGATGGTCTTCAGAAAGAGATCGGCGTTGTCCGAGGCGCCGATCAACAGCACCCGTCGATGATGCGTGCGCTCCGCGACGCGGTCGCGGCGCGAGTCCCGCTGGTTGCGGTAGATCCGATACATTGCGCGCGGCGAGGCGAGAAGGACGATCAGGAAGGCCCAGGTGATGCCCATCGACGATCGAGGCACGGCTTCGAGCCGCACCAGGAAGAAATGCGCGACGATGAAGATCGCGATCGAGGCCGACGCCACCTTCACGATGGCGATGAGATCGGGAAGCGAAGCGTAGCGCCAGACTCCGCGGTTCATGCCGAAGGCCAGCCCCACGGCACCGACGATGCCACCGAAAGCGACGCAGATCAGCGCGTATTCGACGACCCTGATCTGAATCGCAGCGATGTCGAGCCGCAGGAACAGCCCGAGAAACATGGAAAGCGATCCCATGATGACGTCATGCGCGAGCGCGGTGCCGCGCGTCGTCACCATTCGGCGCAAGGGCTTCAGTCGAACGATCATGGTCCTCCTGGGTTTCTCGATCGGGCCGTCCCCATAAAACCCATCGTCGTGGCGAGAGCCCGGCCGGCAATGACTCAACTTACGCATTTCGACAAAAAGGACCAATACGGCAATTTGGCGGACCGTGCGGCCATTGCCGTCCTTCGCTGGATGGCGCCCTCGCAAATCATGTCGACGACGGCACCGGACGGCGTCGCTGATCGACGCGAAGTTCCAGCCGATCGCGTCGCCGGCAGCGCGGGAGGCGTCAAACCGCCGTAACGGCTCGGCGAACAGCCCGCGAGCCTTCAGCCCCCGCTCGCTCCCGGCAGTCGAACCGGGTCGCCGGCTAATTGTCGGCGCTTTGGCGCTTGTAGACGTCCTCGATGCGCACGATGTCGTCCTCGCCGGTATAGCTGCCGACCTGCACCTCGATGAGCTTCAGGTCGATCTTGCCGGGATTGTGCAAGCGGTGGACGCAGCCGATCGGCAGATAGGCCGCTTCGTTCTCGTGGTAGAACTTGATCTTGTCGTCGATCGTCACCTCGGCGGTGCCGTGAACGACGATCCAGTGCTCGGCGCGGTGGTGATGGCGCTGCAGGCTGAGGAGTCCGCCCGGCCTGACGCAGATATGCTTCACCTGGAAGCGGTCGCCGAGATCGATGCGCTGGTACCAGCCCCAGGGCCGATAGATGCGCAAGTGCTCGCTCGCCTCGCGGCGCCCGTCGCGCTTCAGCTGGGCCACCATGTCCTTGACGCGCCCGGCCTGCGCCATTGAGGCGACCAGTACGGCATCATGAGTGGCAACGACGATCGTGTCGTCGAGCCCGATCGCCGTCGTCAGCATCTCCTCGCTGCGGATGAAGGAGTTGCGGGTGTCGAGGACGGCGACCGGCCCTTCCAGGCGATTGCCGTCCCGATCCTTCTCCTTCAGGTCGTGAATCGCATCCCACGCGCCGATATCCGACCAGTCGAAGGACGCGGCGATGACGCCGGCCCGTCCCGTCTTCTCCATCAGAGCGTGGTCGATCGAGATCGTCGGCGCCCTGGCGAAGCTGTCGGCATCCAGACGCAGGAAATCGAGGTCGCGCACCGCCCGGCCGACGGCGATCGACGCGGCCTTCAGCACCTCGGGGCAATGCTCTTCCATTTCCTCGAGCATGGAGGCGGCCGAGAAGATGAAATTGCCGCTGTTCCAGAGAAAGCCCTCGGCGACGTAGCGCTCGGCGGTCTCGCGGCCCGGCTTCTCGACGAAGCGGGCAAGTTCGTGGGCACGCGCGCCGAGGGCTGTTTCGCCCCGCTCCAGATAGCCGTAGGCGGTCGATGCGAAGGTCGGCTCGATGCCGATGGTCATGATCGGGCCGTCGGCGGCGATCTTGGCCGCCATCATGCAATCGTCGGCAAACGCCTGGGTCGCCTGGATGGCGTGGTCGGCCGCGACGACGATGCAGATCGCTTCGGCCGAGCGCTCGCTTGCCATGACCGTACCGACCGCGACGGCGGCCGCCGAATCCCGCCGCTCCGGCTCCAGGACGATATCGCCCTTGATCCCCAACGCTTCCATCTGCTCGGCGGCAATGAAGCGAAACGAATTGTTGGTGACGACGATCGGCGGTGCGAAACGCGGGTCGGCGAAGCGCTGCAACGTCGCCTGGAAGGTCGACAACCCGCCATCGAGAAGCCCGATGAACTGTTTCGGCATGGTATCGCGTGACACCGGCCAAAGGCGCGTTCCGGCACCCCCGGCCATGATGATCGGGACTATCAGGGACGCGTTTTGAGGCGATGGAGAATTCGACATGGTCTAGCGATCAAAGTCCGTTGAAATTGAGGATGGCGCTTCACGCTTCATCGAGGTGCCCGGCTAAGCCTGTTGCCTGTGGGGTGCAAGTGTATCCAAGCCCGCGCCTGGGAGCCGGGATCGATACCCCCCATGGCTGGCGCTTTTCGACAAGTGATACCCACATGCGGAGAGGGAAACCGATTTCGCATATGGGTCGGCCCGCTTGGGATTTGAGCGAAGAACAAGCGATGAGTTCTCACCTGCACATTTGTTTATGAGGTCGAGAGCGCCTCGAAACGTATCGTTTTGTTTTCGACATCGTGGATATGATACGATCAAACCAGCACGCTAAGCCTTAGCGTTCCGCGCCTCGATGGCAAAATACCGGTCCATAGCCACGACCGATCAGGAGGCCATGGCGTGCGACGCCGATGGGGCGGCCACGAGCTTTGCCGAACCCCGATCGACGACGCCTCCGACGACTTTGAATCCTCCCTGTTCCAGCATCTGCGCGTATTCCCAAGGCAAAAAGGCCTGTTCGTATGCACCATGCTGCAGTTCACGCAAGAAGCCTTCGGGCATCGCGTCGGCAAAGACATGACCGACCGGTTCGCATAGAAGAAAAAGGCGTCCTGAAGGCTTCAGCTTTCGCGACAGGTGCTGGAGCAGGCCGACAGGGTCTGGGAAATGATGAAACGTGGCGATCAGCACGATCGCGGATAGTGAGCCGTCGGCAAATGGCAACGCCGTGCCGTCGCCGACCACGTTGCGCACACTTCGCAAGCCGCCATACAGGATTTCCGATGTCAGCAACCCGAATGGATCGATGTCGATGTTGATGACCTCGACACCTGGAATGTCCGAACACATCGGATGCAGATTACCTCCGATCTCCACGATCGTTCCATCGAAATCATCGATTTCCTTCAGCCAACCGGAAAGCAATTCGATCGCGTTGGTGTGATCGTCCAGATACTCTCGGACGGTGTCCGTTATCGTGCAGTCCGGCAAGGCCTGATCGGGAGAGCGGGCATCGGATTCGGATGCCCGTTCGGAAGGCAAGACCTCGATGTCACGACTGTCGATCGGGTTCAGCCAAGCCAGGTCTTCGATCATCGGTACGATGTCGAGGCGATATTCGCCCGGTTCGTCGGGCATGGTAACCCGCAATGGTTGCGTAATTCCTCTTCCGACAGCGAGATCGATCAGGATCGGTGTGCGATGGCCCTCGATTTCATGGCCATCGCTGCCGATGAGACGGTAGGAGATGTAAAACGGCGTCGCGCCGCTCGACGAAAGCGTCGACGGGCCTTGATTGACGATCTGGACGTTGAACGCGTCACGTTCGCCTGTCACGAAACGGGATCGCCACGTAATGGCGCGGCCTTCGACCACCGCTTGCCATGCGATGTTGACGGCTTGTGGCGTTACCGTGGCCTCGACCTCCGGCTCCGCAGCCGACGCTTGTTCGAATGGTTCAGGAATCTCGTAGCCCGACGACCGTAACCGGTCGAGAAACTGCCCGCTTTCCGATTGCAACACAGGATTCACAAAGGCGAACGCGTGGGTGAAGCCTTCTCTGAGCGCGTCGAGGGTTTTCTTGCCCGCCCTGATGCCGGCGGGGCCGCACGCGGCAAGTTTCGTCGCAAACTCCTCGCTGGGCAATGTCATCCGCCGCGTTACCGTCGTCGCCGGCGCCATGATCGGCACGCCGCTGACGACTGGATAGGCAGCCTCGCAGTTCCGGCATTTGAATTGAGTGCGAGTGCGCAACAACTCGCCTTGGCACAGGATACAGACCAGTTGCACGGTCCGCCGTGGCCGCAACAACCACCCGAACAATCGCGCACCACCACTCTTGCGCCCGGCGATCCAATGACGTGCCGACCAGACCAATTCCCGTATCGCCTCGAAAGGCTGCAATTTTGCCGTCAATCCGTTCACTCGCAGTGTTTTAACTTCTCCGCCGAAGAGACCCCTGCCATCGACAACTTGATCGCATGTCCATCAAATACGCATTTGTCGGATTGATGTCGGCACGCCGCAATTGGGTCGATCCCGATAAAACGGCGTCTTGAGCTTCGTTAGACTGAACCGCCAAGCAGACGACGTTCGCACGGGCATTCTTCGGGTGCAACTATTTGCAGTCGGCGAGTTTAAACGAACGCAAAGCATAAGCCAACCGACGCGGATCCGAAGATCTCGGCCTCCTCGGCGAGGAAAAGTCCAGTCTGATTTCGATCGGCCCGCGTGCGCGCCCCAGCGGTACTTCGATTTTTTCTGATCCGTCGAGCTTCGGCTGGATTGATTTGCCTTCACTTGTTGTTATCGCGATCGTCTGAGGCCCATAGCTGTAGCCGTCGAGAACAAGACACCTGTCATGTGGGGGCCTGTCCGGCGGGAGATGAAGAGCAAGCGAACTCGAATCGCCATCGCTCCAGCGGTGATCGGCCTCCGGCTTAGACCAGCCGCTGAATGTGATCGCGCTTCCACCTACGTTGAACCAATAGGTGCGGTCGGGAATGACGATTGAAGGACAGTCGAAAGGAACGATCGCATAAAGACTTGTCTCGGCAAAGCGAGTGTCGCAGCCTGCGACAAGCGAAGGAGTCCGATCCGTCATCAGATAACCGATATCGGTGCCGTAATTCTTATTGTAAAGCAGGTTGAGCGCAGTCTCGGACGGAACATGAAAGGTCGTAAGATTGATGATATACTGGGTGTTGCGGTCGACCGAGCTGGCGGTTACCGCGATGTTGCCGTCTTGAAAGAACGGCAACGCTGTCGCAACTTCCGCCTTCGCGTAGTCGAGCGGACGGGTGACGTCGCGTATCGGCATCACAGGTTGCCGAGGATAATTGACGAACGTTGCGAAGAACGCCGATACGACGGCCGCGATCGGAAAGTCGCGCAACGCAAAACGGTGAGAGCGCGCCAGATGCGAAATCGCGCGTGCCAGACTGACGACCGTCAACGGAATGACGACGAAGAAATGCTTCTTGACTGCGTAAATGGACCCCTCTCCCATCAGGTTCAACATCAGGAGCTGTACGGTCATCAGGGCGTATGCGGCCAGGGTCGCTGCCACGATCCACTCGTCGGCCCGTTGCCGATCAGCGCCACGCCGCACCATCAGAGAAAGCCCTGCCACTAACGCGATCGCCAGACCGATCATGTAGATCCACAATGGCGGAATGCCGAACTTGAGACCTCCATCGTTCGAAGACAGCTCGCGCATGGCACTAAACGAGGGATGCAGCACAGTTCCCAAGGCTGCGACAACGATGAAGAGTAGGAAATACCCGGCGCGACGCAGAACTTGCCGTCCTGCGAAGGCATCGAGTCCAAGTCGAAAGAACATGGCGATGGCAACGGTGCCGAGGAGATCGAGCGCAGGGATGAGATGGATCCACATCAGAGCCTGAGCACCGACGAACGCCAGGACGTAGACGCCGGCATCGCTTTTCGATGCCAAGCCGATGCCAAAGAGCAGCAAGCAGAATAGGATCGCCGACCCGATCATTTGGGAATAGAAGAAATTATCGACGATCTGATCGGCGATCAACGTTCCGGACGGCACGACCAGGATGACCAGGCCGACAAATACGAGGAGGCCGAAAATTCCGAGGTCCTGCTGGCACAGACGCGCCAGGGCGAAATAGCTGACATAGACGCCGACGACGCAAAGCGCCCACATCGCGGCATAAGGCGATCCGATGAGCAGTCCAAGCGCAGCCGCGATCCAGTGCGAGCCTGTTGGATAGGTTCGCATAGGCCCCATCCAATCGGCCTTCGCGATTCCGGCGGGATCCTCATGCGAAAGAAAGTCGATAAGCAGGAAATGGTGCGCGACGTCGATGCTTGTGGAATAAACCCCGAACCCAAACAGAAACAACAGCATTGTCAGCGCGGCGCAGTGCATGACGATCAGATTTGGGGCACGCATTCGTCGCTGTTTCCTTGTCTCGCGTTCAGGTTTTTTGGATTGTGTACACCCGACCCGGATACGGTCAGGACGGTCGACGTTCATTCCCCAATTGGCCGGCGCGGCGCACGAGGACTAAATCGGTGATCGGACAGCGGTCGAAGCAATCCGGTACAAGCTGAGGCAGCGGCCCTCCTGCCCCTCGAAATGGTTCGTATGCCCGGGTGGTCGTGCGCCCGGGTGGTCGACAGTCGATGCAACCTGTCAGGCGACGGTTTCTGTCGCCCCACGTCGGCAGATGTCATCGAAATCTCCCATCCCCCAGAAGGACGGCCGACAATAAAGACGCGGTCGTGCAGGATGCCGCAATCGTTGCATTTCGTCGATCGAACCGATGAAACCCGATCAGGAACGCAGTTGGCGCGGCGATCGAACCGCAGACAACCACGCCCGCGTCGACGTGCGATCCGGTCGTCGATCGCAAAACCGGCCGATCCTTTCCGCAGATGCCTCACGCACGCACGAGCGAAGCGATTTGATCGGCAACCTGATTGCCTTCCCTGATCGCGTAGTTCGTGCCTCGGTCCTCGGGATAGACCTGGGCCATCGTCGAGATGAAGACGTTTTCAAAAGGCGTTTCGCGGCCAGGCACGTAGGTCGAATATCCGCGCTCGGTCACCGGTTGAGCATATTCGGAGCGCCACATCCGGTATTCCTGAACCCACGACGAATCGAGCTCCGGAAACATCCGTTTCAAATGCGACAAAGCGTACTCCGCATATTCGTCCTCGCCGTACTCCCACACCGGATCCTCGACCGGCAGGTAGCGCGAGAGGAACGCGATGTGCGATCCCTTGTAGTTGTCAGGGGAGTCGAAATTGGTGTGCTCGATGATGCCGACAAAGGGAAAGCCGGGATCGTTCACGTTCAACCAGTAGGTATCCGAGAGACTGCGATTGAGACGAAGAACAAGGCACATATTGCCGAGGTAGCGCACGCGTCGAAGCGCTTTCAACCAGGCGTCCTCGCCCGATTCTTCAAAGATGTCGGCAATGATCGGAAACGCCGGCGTCATGAGATATGATCGGGCCTTGATCTTGCTTTCGGGCGTCAGCAAGGCGGTCACACGGCGACCGTCAAGCTCGATACCGGTAACCGGCATGCCGAAATCCACCACGCCGTTCCTGGCCCGAATCGCCTGAACCATGATGTCGGCAAGCCGCCCGAAGCCCCCTTTGAAATAGGCCAGCTGTTCACCGCCGGTTTTATCGCGGGTGCTCCCGCGCAAGACGAGCTTCTTCCAGAACCAGACGGCGCTGATCTTTTCAGCGTGAATCGAGAATTTGGACTGGATCAGCGGCTCCCAGACCACTTTATAGACGTTGCGGCCGACAATCGGTTCGAGCCATTCTCGTACGGACAGGTTTTCGATCTGGCGCCAGTCCTTGATCCTGCGGACCTGAAATACCATCAGACCCAGACGGATGCGGTCCCAGAACGGCAAGGCGGTGAATTTCAGCAAATCCAGCGGCGTCGTCAAATTCCACAGGCGGCCGTTGAAATACATGCCGTTTCGGGACGGCATGGTCATGATGTCGTCTTCGTGGCCGAGTTGTTTCACCAACTCCGGGACGTAGACGTCATTGTTGAACCAGTGATGATAGAATTTCTCGATTCGCGTTCCGTCGGCAAATTCGAACGTGCCCGCCAGACCGCCGGCGTCTTGTGCCGCCTCTACGACCCGAACACGAAATCCCTTGTCGGCAAGACGATAGGCGGCAGCCAGCCCGGTGAAACCGGCGCCGACGATGGCGACGTCGAAAGTCTGTTCGTCCATGGAGTCGCTCGTTCGTTCAGGAAGGCAGTGGCTGACGCTCGGCCAGGGCACCGCGAAAGAGTTGCGGCCGAAGCAGCATCGCCAGACCGCCAGCCAATGTCGTGGGCACCCATAACATCAAATGCGACAAAACCGCGAAGCTGGTCGCGGTTTCGTCGCCGCCGCCAATCAGTGTGATGGCCGCGAATGCCGCCAGATGAAACGGTCCGACATATCCCGGCGACGAGGGCACGAGCGTCGACAGCGTCACGAAGGCCATCACCATCAGTCCATCAAGAAGCCCGCCCCCGAGCCCGAAGCCCCAGATCAGGCTCCAGAAGACCCCGGCCTCGCCGAACCATGCGAAGAATGACAAGAGGAAGACGACCGCCAGCGTGCGCCCGCTCGACATTCTTCGAAAGCTTGCGAGAAGAGAGGCGCACTCGTGCACCACCCTTGCCACGAGCGGGCTGGCCCGGTCACTCCGGGCCGCGGTCGTCAGCCAGCGCTCGAGGGTCGGGCTGAACAGAAAAATGGCGAACAGTGTGCCGATGGCGACCCCCGCCAGAACGATCGCCCCGTCCGTCAGCCAGCGGGGCAGTTGCGCGCTTTGCAAAGCCGTCGCTCCGACGGCAAGACAGCACAGCAGGGTCAGAAGATCGACGAGACGTTCCATGACGATCGAGCCGATCGCCGCCGAGCGCGGAACGCCAATCGCCGCGGGAAAAACCGTCGCGCGAACGATGTCCCCGACCCGCAACGGAAGAACGTTGTTCAACGCGATCGAGCCGAGAAATGGCGCGGCGCACTGCCGAAACCTCACGGCGTTGCCCGTCGCCCGAAGCATCACGGTCCAGCGCGCGATCCGCATCGAATAGCCGAAAATCAGGCATAGAAGGGCCAACCCGATCAGAGACCAGCGAAATTGCTCCAGTGCGCGCAGGACACCGTTCAAATCCACCTTGTAGAAAATGAAGGCAATGCAGGCGATCGAGATGACCCATCCGATCCCAAGTCGCACCTTCGAACGCAGCCGGCTTGCAGGAACATCGGGGCGTGCCGGCGGCGCCGAGTACCCCATCTCAGTTCCAGACACGCCAGGGTGCCTTCCCGGATGCCCACAAACCTTCGAGTTCGCGCTTGTCGCGCAAGGTGTCGCAGGGATGCCAGAAGCCGGTGTGTTTGAAGGCGGCCAATTCACCGTCCGATGCCAGCTTGATCAGGGGAGTTTGCTCGAAGGATGTCGCATCGGAATCGATGTAATCGATTGCCTTTCGTTCCAGAACGAAAAACCCCCCATTGATCCAGCCGATCTCATCGCTCGGCTTTTCCTGAAACGCCGTGACTTGTCCCGAGTCGTCGGCGATCGACAGCACGCCGAAGCGTCCGGGTGGCTGCACGGCGGCGACCGTTCCCAGATGACCATGCGTCTTGTGGAACGCAATCTCGGCACCGACATCGATATCGGCCAGCCCGTCACCGTAGGTCATGCAGAACGTCTCGTCGCCGAGATGTTGGGCGACCCGCTTCAGCCGGCCGCCGGTCATGGTGTTTTCGCCGGTGTCGATCAACGTCACTTTCCAGTCCTCGGCCTGGCTCTGCAGCACGCGATGAGCGCCGTCCTTCAACGTGATTTCGATATCGGACAGATGGCGCTGGTAGTTCATGAAGAACTCTTTGATCACGTATCCCTTGTAGCCGAGACAGATGACGAATTCGGTCACGCCGTGATGGGCGTAAGTCTTCATGATGTGCCAAAGCAGCGGACGCCCCCCGATCTCGACCATCGGCTTCGGCTTGGTTTCCGATTCTTCAGCGATACGGGTGCCCAGGCCGCCCGCGAGAATGACGAGTTTCATCGAAAGAGTCCGTTCAAAGTTTCAGATCCGTAGCGTCGATGTTGATGCTTTCGTCGACGATCGCCAGCGGCTCGGAGCGCAGCATGACGTACACACGAAGAATGTATTCGCCAATCATACCGAGTAGAAACGATTGCAGGCCGATTCCAAAAAGCACCAGAACGTGAATACTGGCCAGGCCCTGCGGAAGACTGGAATCGAAAAGACGCAACAACACGAAATAGATGGCGCCGAGAACGCTGATGCAGATCATGAACAAGCCAAGAAGCGTTGCCATCCGCAACGGCACCGTCGAATGATTGAAGACGGCGGTTACGCCCAATCGGATGAGCCGACTGAGGCCGAACTTGCTTTCTCCCGCGGTCCGCGCTTCGCGATCGTAGACGACGCCGGTCTGGCGAAAGCCAAGTCCGGCGATCATGCCGCGCAAATACGGATTGTGTGTCCTGAACTTCGCGAGCGCGTTGACCACTTTGCGATCCAGAAGCCGGAAGTCGCCGACGTTCTGCGGGATCGGGTGTTCGCTGATCGCATTTATTATCCAATAGCCGAAACGCCGAAAGAGATTGAGCAGCGGCTGCTCCTTGCGCCGGCGCCGCAGACCGTAGACGACCTGCTCGCCCTGCTGCCACAGGGCGAAAAAGGTCGCGAGCATTTCGGGCGGATCCTGGAGATCGGCGTCGAGTTGCATGACGGCATCGCCTTTGGCATGCAAAAAGTTGGCGAGGATCGAACGTTGAAATCCGACGTTTTTCGAGAATCGGATCGCGCGAATGCGGTTGTCGCTCAGCGCCAGTTCCTTGAGCTTTTGCCAGGTCTGGTCGGACGATTGGTTGTCGGAAAACACGAATTCGAGCCGACAGCGATCACTCATCGTCTCGCCTATCGCGCAAAGCCGATCGTAAAGACGATCGAGATTGTCGCTTTCGTTGAGCACCGGGATGCAAAGCGAAATCAGCGGAAGCGCTTCTTCGTCGACCATGTTCGACCTCAAGAGGGCGTCCCTTCCAATTCCGAAATCCCTTTGCGCACCGATACATCGAGTGGCGCCAACCAGTCCTGGCCGATCGCCGCGAAAAGCCGGGTGGTCGATCCTACGACGTGGGGCAGATCGTCTGTCCGCATTGGCAAAACACCGAATCTTAGCAATTCCGTGTCGGCTTTCATGACCTGGGCAATCAGCCGCACGAATTGCGCAACGCTCGTCCCTCGCCCACTCGCCAAATTGTAGATTCCGGGCGATGCCATGCCCGTCGCGAGAGCCACGGCCATAAGCCGCAACGCCGCACATGCCTCGCCAACATGAATGAAGTCCCGAACTTGCGTGCCGGCGGAAAGGTCGACCTGCTGTCCCATGGCAAGCCGGTGGACGACGGACGGGAACAATCGGTGGGGTTTTTCGCCGGGGCCGAATATGTTGAAGGCGCGCATCACCGCACAGCGCGTCACCGTCTCGTTCGTCGCCGCCCGGACCAGAAGCGAACCGGCGGCTTTCGAGGCGCCATAGAGGCGCTCGGCCTCGAGGGGTGATTGCTCTGCAATCGGCGTCTCGACCGCGATCGAGGCATATTCCGCGCTCGAGCCCACGTGGAGAAGAACGGGAACTCCAAGTTCGAGAGCCGTCGCGGCCAATGCGGCGGGAAAACTCGCATTGGCCGCGATCAAACCGTCCCGACCGCGATCGCGGGGATCGACTCCGGCTGCCAGGAGATTGACGATGACATCCGCTCGAATTTCGCGAATGACCTCCGCAGCGAAGGCGCGGTCGAGAGGATCGCCGCGTTTCGTGCGGCAGGTCAGACCGTGATCCGCCGCGCGAACGACGGCGCAGACCTCATGTCCGTGGTTCATCAGATCGGATATCAGGCAGCGGCCGACGAAGCCTGTCGCGCCGAAGATCACGAAACGCATGTCAGCGGGACGCGTCGGAGGCAAGATCACGCCGCCAGGCGTCGATCTGGTCGAAGGTGAAATCCTTCATGGCGTCGGCGGATCGCGAGGTGCCCGAGGACAAGTCGTAGTAAGCACGATACCATCGCGCGGTCTCCTCGATCATCTTCGGAACGCTCCAGGGCGTCACCCAGCCCAGCCGGTCGATTGCAAGGCGGCTATCCAAAGCCAGGGCGCCGGCTTCTGGAAGAGGATTGTCCAGATAGACCAGATCGGGTCTCGACCACGTTCTCGACAGGATTTCCATCACGTCTCGCACGGAATAGGAGTTCGCCTCCTTCGGGCCGAAATTCCAGGCTCGCGCATATGTTCGCGGCGCGTCCGAAAGCATGCCTGCCGACAACATGAGATAGGCCTGCACGAGCGCGAGGACATGCTGCCAGGGACGTGTCGCATCGGGAAACCGCAGTGTCATGCCTTCCTTCGCGACGATCGCCCTGACGAAATCCGGCACCAGGCGATCCTGCGACCAGTCTCCGCCGCCCACGATATTGCCGCCGCGTGCCGTTGCAACCACCGGTCCATCAGGACCGCCCATGAAGGAATGAGCGTATCCCTTGATGACCATTTCCGCTGCCGATTTGGAGGCGCTGTATGGGTCTTTCCCGCCGATCGGATCGTTTTCGCGATACGCCCACTCCCATTCGCGGTTCTCGTAAACCTTGTCGGTTGTGACACAAACGACGCCGCGCACGCTGTCGACCTGCCGTGCCGCTTCCAGAACATGTGCCGTTCCGAGCGTATTCACCGCGAAGGTCTTCAACGGTTCGCGGTAAGACCGCCGTACCAGCGGTTGGGCCGCCAGATGGATCACCACGTCGGGCTTGAATTTGCGGACTGAGGCGAGCAGCCGGTCGTAGTCGATTATGTCGGCCAACTCGCTCTCGACCCATTGGTCGAGGGACAGCACGTCGCACAGGGCCGGCTCGGTTTCAGCCGGTAGAGAATAACCGTAGACGTTCGCACCGATCCGGGTCAGCCAGGCGCAAAGCCAGCTTCCTGTAAAGCCGGAATGGCCAGTGACGAAAACACGTCGGCGCTCCAGGACGGCTTCAAAATCTCTCATTCACAGATCCGGTATCATCGGAGTAACACGATGATGGATTCGCATGGAATGCGCATGTTCAACGTCATCGAATGGCAAGGCATGCCGCTCTCCATAACGCAACGCCGAAACGACGCAACAGTTGAGTCGACGGGCCATATCTGCCTGAGCGCTCAGGCGCCGCAGTTTCTCCAGCCGCTCATTCGCCACGCTGTTCCTGAACCCGTGGCGGCTGAAGACCGCGGTCTTCAGGCCAAAGGCGGTCCGCGAAGAACCGCGCACGCGCAGACATCGTCGGCGGAACTTTCTGCGAAAAATCCCGTGTCCCTTCCAGAAGGCCACGCGGACCACCCGTCGTGACGCCATCGACGGGCATTTCCGGGAGTGCGCCAACTCGGATGAACACATGTCGCAGCAATCGGTCGAGGCTTGGGACACGTCGAACCGAAGTTGCCAGGAAGCGCTGGAGTCTTGGACGCAGACTTACGTAGAGAAGCAGGTGCCGGATGAAGAGGTTTGCCATCCTTTTCGGTCGTGAAGCGATAGAACCCAAGGACGGACCGGCTCGATCGACAACCTTGCCGCCGACTCGCAAGGGTTTTGTCAATCGCCAGGACCGGCTTGCATAGACCTCGTTGAGACGTGTTTCGAACAATCTGCTCGTCAAGGCGCTCGCCTCGGACGAACGCATGGCGGCATCGAGTTCGATGCGCAACTGCTCGGAAAGTTCGGCGAGGTCGCCCTGTTCCGCTTCAAGCGCGGAAACCTTTTCTTCCAGATCGAGATAACGGCCTTCGATGTTTGCATAGCCGCGATGAAGGCTCTGGTGACCACGGTCGAGATTGGCCGCCCTCAGGGTGATGCCATTGACCGTGTCGGTCAGTTGCGTGAGGTTCGCCGACGACCTCTCGAAGCGTTCGATCTGTGCGCTGAGAGCGCCGATGTCGGCAGGGCTTTGCTGACTTGTCGATGTGACGAAGGTCGAGAAGGCTTCGCGCTGGCCGTGATCGACGGCCCGATTCAAGGCCACGACACTATAGTCTGGGGAGGACGAAATCAGCGCTTCGAGCGCGGTCTTGGCCCCCGGCTTTCCGTCGAACGCATCGCTGTTGAGCCGCAGGATCGACGCATCGTCAAGGCCCGATTCCTGCACGATGAAATGCAGAAGCGCCGGCGGAATCGGACTGTTGTGGGTCGGATCCATGTGGAACGACCAGGTCGATACGGTCAGGTTCTCCGGATTGGGAGTCTCCAGGATCAACAGGCCTCCAGGGATCAGCACGCGCCTGATCTCGGCGAGCATCTGGATCAGCGCGTCGACGGTAATGTGTTCGACAACGTGGAACGCGGTGATCAAACCGTAGGCATCGTCCTGACAGTCCTTCAGAAAAGCCAGGCCGTCGACCATGACCGTCTCGATACCGGCGGCGCGCGCCGATTCGGCCATGGAATGATTGGTGTCGACGCCGGTGCCGGACCATCCGTGGCGCTGGATATACTGAAGCCACTCGCCGCGCCCCGATCCCAGATCCAGGGCGCATCGTCCGTTCGGCGCCTGCGCGTCAACGAGATCGATCAGCGGAAGATAGATGCTCTGGCGTTTTTCGATGACATCCTGACCGCCACGGAAGCGGTCCTCGAATGCGCTATAGAGATCGTCAAAGGATCGAATGTTGCTCAACTGGATGTCCGTTCGTCGTCGGTATGTGGTCACAAGCGAATGAACCGGATCGAAGATCAAAGGTCCGTACTTCAAGCGCGCCTGCTTTTAAAGCCTGACGAAAAGAGTTGAGCGATATGAGCAAGTTGTGATTCCCACACGTTGTCGAGACGATGAAAAGTCGCGATGGGGGAACCTGACCCCATCTCTGGTCCAGATGTCATGGGATCTTTCGGGCTGGTTCGAGTAAGGCCACGAAGGCGCTCGGCGTCAAATTTCCGAGTGCCGAATGCGGCCGGTCTTCGTTGGTGTCGGCACACTGATCGATCGCTTCGAGCCCGCCGAATGCGCCAACTGCTTCGAAGCGGCCGGCTACGATGCAAGCTGGTCGGAAAACGCTCTAGAACTGATCCTTGGCTGGAAGAATCTATCCTTAATGCGACATCCGGGATGCAAGAAATAAAATGAATATTCTGAAAAAAGATAAATCCGATAAAATTTTATATTTTACCATAAAAATACGATAATTCAAAAGGATGTAATGTGAATGATAGAAAGATTGGCGCATGTATCCCCTAAAGGCATCTGCGGGAATTATCCATTGTCACCTGAATCGTCAATCAAAGGTGCGCATCGGATCTCAACTGGTGTGACGTTTGGTGATGGGCTTGGTATGATCGCGCTCGCCACCGCGGCAAAGGTCGCGGTCGCGGTCGATTGCTTGCCGATCCAGTTGCTTTCACACGACAAGCGACGGCCGGCCCGGCGCGATGAACTTCGGGCATGAAGGCCCCGGACGGCTTCCCGTTCCCAGTCGCCGAAGCGAACGGCGAACGTCTTGCCGCGCTGCGCTATCTCGGCGCTGCGAGCCTGGCGACAGCTGGCCTCGCCATTGTCGCCTTCCCAATTCTGGTGCATGTGCTCAGCCCTCCCCTGGCGATCGGCGTCACGGTCGTCGTCGCGCTCGGGGGCTACCTGGTCTGCCCGTCCGCCATGGTCGTGTCGGTGTTCTTCGGTGCGATGTTCCAGAACCTCTTCGTGTCTCTGGCCTCGCCGGACCTGACGGTCGGGACGAATTTCGATCTCGCCCGCGGGTACAATTTCGTCCTTCTGGCGATGGTCTGGGGTCTCGCCCGGGTCGATCATCTGACGAAGAACCGCTTGGTCAGCGCGGAATTTCGGCGCCTTCTCCTTTACACGGATGTCGCCCTGTCGCTGATCGGCATCTATCTTGTCGTCGGTGTGTTTGGCAGTCCAACCTCCGCCTTCATCTCCCTGCGCAACGTGGCGACCGGGCTGTTGATGTTTCAGGCCTGCCTGATCGTCGCCCGCCACCATCCGGTGCGCGTCGGAACGGTGCTTGCCATTGCCGCCGGCCTCTTCCTCGTTCTGGGCTACTTTGAGCTCTTTTATCGCGAGACCTGGCTTCAATGGACGAACGGATACGCGTTCTGGAACCTTTCCCGGGCCAACGAGATCGCCGCCGGGCTGTGGGATCAGCAGGCCAAGGCAGGTGGCATCGTCGTCACCGGTCTGCGTGACTCCTTCAAGATCACGCTGTTCAACACTCCGCTTCTGGCCGATCTGAACATCAAGGTCGAGCGCCTCTTCGGCCCGAACATGCAACCGATCAGCTACGCTTACGCGCTGGCTTTCCTGACCCTTTACGGGCTCTTCACGCAACGTTTTGTTCTTGGCTTCCTGCTGGCTCCCCTGCTCCTTCTTGCGAACGCGAAGGGCGCCGTGATCGTCGTCCTCCTGTCCACTCTCGCCTGGTTTATGTCTTGGCTGTTCGGCAGCCGTCTCGCCTTCTTCTGTCTTTTTGCGTTGCTCATCGTTTATGTCGTCGTTGGCATCTTTCTCGGTCTGCAGATCGGCGACTTCCACGTCCTGGGCCTCATGGGCGGCCTCTACAACTTCCTGGAACAGCCGTTTGGCCACGGTCTCGGTTCCGGTGGGAATTTCGACGTGGACTTCACAAGTCTCGACTGGTCGGCCATCCAGGCGGCCGGACGCACGCCGGTTGCCATCGAAAGCGCTATTGGCGTTCTGCTCTTCCAGATGGGGATCGCGGCGTTCGTCGTCCTCGCCTGTTATGTCTGGCTTGCTTGGACGGTGGTCATGATGGGACGGCAGACCGGTCACCCGTTGCAACTTGTAGCAGGGTTCAGTTTGCTCGTGATCGTTTTTAACGGCTTCTTCCAGGAAGAGGCGCTGTTCTCGCCCCTCGCCTGCGGCGTTACCATGGCGTTGTGCGGACTGATCGCCGGCAACGTGCTCAAGCAGAAGGATGCGTGATGGAAGCGACGTCGATCGAATTCGGCCTAGCCGAGACGGCGGCGTTCGTTGGCCCGATCGCGCAGCCTGATCCGCGGTTCGGTCTCTGGCGGTCTTCGGGCGTCGTAGCGAACCATCTTCCGGTCGGCTCCGACAATCTGGCAGGCCCGCCGCTCCGACAGGTCCATATTGCTGGACTTCTTTTCTCACGAATTGCTTACATGGGGCAGACGGTCAGGCGCATGGCTGCTATGGCCAGAGGACGCAAAGTCTGAGCGAGGATATACGTGCGGCGCGCGAAATCCTTGTGATCGCCCACGAATTTCAGAGGACATTGACGATCTTGAGCAACACTGAAAGCAGCGACAAATCGCAATTCATCATGGAGCTGACGGCCGAGCTGGTCGCCGCCTATGTCAGCAACAACTCATTGCCCGTGTCGGATCTGCCAGCGACGATCGCGTCGGTCTACGCGGCGTTCGGTCAGCTACACGCGGCACCGGTGGTGGAGCCCGTAGCCGAAAAGCCGAAACCGGCCGTTCCGATCAATCGATCGGTCAGCGACGATCACATCGTCTGCCTGGAGGACGGCAAGACCTTCAAATCCTTGAAGCGTCATCTCATGGCTGAACACGGGATGGCGCCCGAAGCCTATCGCGAGCGCTGGGGCCTGAAACCTGATTATCCAATGGTCGCGCCGGGCTACTCGGCCTCGCGATCCAAGCTCGCCAAATCGCTCGGTCTGGGCAGGAAGCCGGCAAAGGAAAAGCCGTAGGACCGCGCTGGCGAATCAGGCATTTCGTCACCCATCAAGTGCGAGCTTCTTGGTGCAGGCTTTCAGGGCGGGTTTTATGCGGTTGCGGCGCATGCTGTCGCCGGCGAGCTTGATCCGATGCGCGTTGTGCACGGGTCGGTCGAGAATGGCGTCCGTTAAAACGCTTTCCGGTTTTACTGGCTGACCAGCTCGTCGAGCCATCTCGCTGCCCTCAGTCACCGTGATTGAACACAAGCTCGATCCGAGACCCCGCAAACCGGGTGCGTGCCGTCTGCAAGGGCTCCGCCTTCTCGTCGCAGTCGATGGTGACGGCGAGCAGGATCGGCGTACCCGGCGGACAGTCGAGCAATCGTGCATCGGACGGGTCGGCGTTTTCGGCGGTGACACGGGTCGTCACCCGCCGGTAGGAGCCGACGCCGACCTTCGCCAGTGCGCCCGTCAGGGTGCCGACATCGGCATAGGCGGCAACCAGCCCCGGCACCCGCATTGCGACGAACCAATGGGTGGAGACGAGAACCGGTGCGCCGTCGGCGACCCGCAACATTTCCATTCGGGTCAGCGCGACACCGGGCCGGCAGTTCAAGGTTTGCGACAGGCGGAGACTGGCGCTTTCGACGCTCGAGGCGATCAGTCGTCCGCCCGGCTCACGAGATGCCGCGCCGACATTTTCGGAAAAGCGTGTCATCGCGCCGACGGGATAGCTCAATCGGGCCACGTCGGGCGAATTGATGAAGGTCCCCCGTCCCCGCTCGGCGCGCACCAAGCCGTCGCTCGCAAGAGCAGCAAGCGCCCGGCGGACGGTATGGCGGTTGGCTGCGAAGCGCTCGGCGAGTTCCGCCTCCGTCGCCAATTGCCCTGTCACCTGCAGGCCAGCAATGTCGGTCCGCAAAATGTCCGCGATCTGGCGCCAACGCGCGATACCTTCATTCGCCGATGCCGCCGCTTCCATCCCGCCCCCTTCATTGAACTGTCATCGATCGAGTGCTAGATCAGCTTGCAACATTTGTCTATACAAATAGACAAGTTGGTATGGCCATTGTCAGCTGCCGCTTCGTGTCGCCGGGTCGATAGCCCAGAGGTTACGACGTTTGCGCAGACAGAGGGCGACCGAGCCGTGTCGACAGACAACATTCGAGGGCAGGATGGAACAAACGACCTCAGCTGATGCGGCAGAGCCTTCACAGGCTTCGGCTTTCGCGAGCCATCGCAAGCGCGCCATCTCTGCTTTCGCCCAGGCACCTGACAGATTTCTGGAAGACATGTGGGCCGAGCTTTCAGGCGGCCGCGATCTACGTCCGGTCCGGGGTCCCGACGTCGGCCTCGTCATGATCCGTGGCCGCACCGGCGGTGGCGGCACGCCGTTCAATCTCGGCGAGGCGAGCGTCACCCGCGCCAGCGTCCGGCTCACGGACGGCACGGTGGGGCACGCCATGATCCTGGGGCGCGACGTTGAAAAGGCGCGCCACGCCGCGGGCTTCGACGCGCTCTGGCAGGTTCCCGAGGCCCGCGACGCGGTCGAGACCCACGTCGTCGCCGAGATCGAGCGCCGGCTTGGCGAAGCCGACAGCGAAAAGGCCGAGGAGACCGCCGCGACCCGGGTCGATTTCTTCACCATGGTGCGGGGGGAGGACTGATCATGGCCCAGGCCGTCGCAACGCCGGGCCCGAATGCCACCGAAGGCGGCTTTGCCGATCCGGTGTTCGACGCCCAGGCCGTCTTTGCGGCGATCCTCGACGCGATGGCGCATCCTGGGCGCATCGTCGATGTCGGCACCCGATGCCGTCCGCCGACGCCTCTGTCACTTGCGCAAGGGGCGTTTCTCGCCTGCCTCGCCGATGGCGACACGCCCATCCATGTCGAAGGCGCGACATCCGGCCTGGAGGGCTGGATCGCTTTCCAGACCGGCGCTCGGCTGGTGGCGAAGGAACGCGCCGATTTCGCGGTTTTGAAACAGTTCGACCGAAGCGCGCTGGAGACGCTTTCCCTCGGCACGCTCGCCTATCCCGATCGCTCGGCGACGGTTCTCCTGGAAGTCGAGAGTCTTGACGATGGCGCGCGTTTTCGCCTCGAAGGCCCTGGGATCAATGGAACGCGCGAGATCGAAATTGCCGGGCTCGACGCCGACTTCATCGAAACCCGGCGACGCAATCACGCCCTGTCGCCCTGCGGACTGGATCTCGTGCTGACCTGCGGCTCCAGGCTGATCGCGCTGCCGCGCTCGACCGTCGTCTCGAAGGACTGACACCATGTATGTTGCCGTCAAGGGCGGTGAAGCCGCCATCGCCAACGCGCACAGGCTGCTCGACGATCGAAGGCGCGGCGACCGCTCGGTCCCGGCGCTGACGCTCGCGCAGATCACCCAGCAACTGGCGCTCGCCGTCGATCGCGCGATGGCGGAGGGGTCGCTCTACGATCCCGAGCTTGCCGCGATGGCGGTCCGCCAGTCACGCGGCGATCTCATCGAGGCGATCTTCCTGCTTCGCGCCTATCGCACGACGCTGCCGCGCTTCGGCGCGTCCGAGCCGATCGATACGGCGGCGATGCGGATCGAGCGCCGCGTCTCGGCGACCTACAAGGATCTGCCGGGGGGCCAGTTGCTCGGCCCCACTTTCGACTACACCCATCGCCTCATCGACCCGGCCATGGCCGGCAACGAGGAGACGCCGAAACCCCATCGCCGCGAGACGCTGGACGACCAACCGGTCATGCGTGTGACCGACATCCTGGGGGACGAGGCGATGATCGAACCGGACGGCACGGCCTCCCATGACGGCGAGCCGGCCGACCTGACCTCCAGCCCGCTGGCCTTTCCCGCCGGGCGCGACCTTCGCCTGCAGGGTCTGGCCCGCGGCGACGAGGGCTTCCTTCTCGCCCTCGCCTATTCGACCCAGCGCGGCTTCGGCCGCACCCATCCCTTCGTGGGCGAACTCCGCATCGGCGAGGTGGAGGTCGAGGTCGATCTTCCCGAACTCGGGTTTGCGGTGACGATCGGCCGAATCAAGGTGACCGAGTGCCAGATGGTCTCCCAGTTCAAGGGCTCGAAGTCCGAGGCGCCGCAGTTCACTCGCGGCTATGGCCTCGTCTTCGGCCAGTCGGAGCGCAAGGCGATGGCGATGAGCCTCGTCGACCGGGCGCTGCGGGCGGACGAATTCGACGAAGAACGCCTCGCCCCCGCGCAGGACGAGGAGTTCGTCCTCGCCCATTGCGACAACATCCAGGCGACCGGCTTTGTCGAGCACCTGAAGCTGCCGCACTACGTGGATTTTCAGGCCGAACTCGAACTTCTGCGCCGCATGCGGAAACAGTCGGCCTCGCGCTCTGCCGGGGGCGACGACACTCGACGCGAGGCTGCCGAATGAACACGATGCTTCCTGCCTACAACTTCGCCTATCTCGACGAACAGACCAAGCGCATGATCCGCCGGGCGATCCTGAAAGCCGTCGCCGTGCCGGGCTATCAGGTGCCCTTCGCATCGCGCGAAATGCCGATGCCCTATGGCTGGGGCACCGGCGGCGTCCAGGTCACCGCCGCGATCATCGGGCCGCAGGATGTTCTGAAGGTTATCGACCAGGGCGCCGACGACACCACCAACGCCGTCTCGATCCGCGCCTTCTTCGCCAGGACCGCCGATGTCGCCGTCACGACCAGGACAAAAGAGGCGACCGTCATCCAGACCCGCCATCGCATTCCCGAGACGCCGCTCTGCGAAGGCCAGACGCTCGTCTACCAGGTGCCGATCCCGGAGCCGCTGCGGTTCCTGGAGCCGCGCGAGACCGAGACCCGGATCATGCATGCGCTCGAAGAGTACGGGCTCATGCATGTGAAGCTCTACGAGGACATCACCCGGCACGGCCACATCGCGACGAGCTACGCGTATCCGGTCAAGGTCGAGGGTCGCTATGTGATGGACCCGTCGCCGATCCCGAAATTCGACAATCCGAAGATGGACGATTCGCCCGCCCTCCAGCTCTTCGGTGCCGGGCGCGAGCAGCGGATCTATGCGATCCCGCCCCACACCCGGATCGAAAGCCTCGATTTCGAGGATCATCCCTTCACCGTCCAGCGCTTCGAGGACCCTTGCGGCCTTTGCGGCGCGACCGGAGTGTATCTCGACGAGATCGTCACGGACGATCGGGGCGGCCGGCTCTACGTCTGCTCGGACACCGACTTCTGCGAGGAGCGGCGCGCGGTCGGTCATGGCGCCGATTCGGGCGCCGATAGCGAGGCTGCGCAATGATCGACGACATGCCGCTCCTGACCGCCGACGCCGTCACCAAACGCTACGGACACCATGTCGGCTGTGCCGATGTGTCCTTCGATCTCTATCCCGGCGAAGTGCTCGCCGTCGTCGGCGAATCCGGCTCCGGCAAGACGACGCTTCTCAACTGCCTGGCGACCCGGCTTCCCATGACGTCCGGCACCGTCTCCTACCGCATGCGGGACGGCGAACCGCGCGATCTCGCCTCGCTCAGCGAGGCCGAACGCCGCTTTTTAATGCGCACCGACTGGGGCTTCGTCCACCAGAACCCGGCGGACGGTCTGCGCATGCGCGTTTCGGCGGGCGGCAATATCGGCGAGCGGATGATGGCGGTCGGCGACCGCCATTACGGACAAATCCGGGACGCCGCCGCCGACTGGCTCGGACGGGTCGAGATCCCCGGCACCAGGATCGACGATCGGCCGACGGCCTTTTCCGGTGGCATGCGTCAGCGTTTGCAGATCGCCCGCAATCTGGTGACCGCGCCGCGCCTCGTCTTCATGGACGAGCCGACCGGCGGCCTCGACGTGTCGGTGCAGGCGCGGCTTCTCGACCTGTTGCGCGGCCTCGTCGACGATCTCGGCCTCGCCGCCATCGTCGTCACCCATGATCTCGCGGTCGCCCGGCTGCTCTCGCACCGGATGATCGTGATGAAGAGCGGCAATGTCGTCGAGACCGGCCTCACCGACCGCGTCCTCGACGATCCGCGCCATCCCTACACCCAGCTCCTCGTCGCCTCGATCCTGGAGGTCTGAGCCATGCTCCCATCCTGCGACCAGACGCTCCTCTCGCTTCGCGACGTGTCCAAAAGCTTCACCAACCATCTGCGCAGCGCGATCCATCTGCCGGTGGTCGAGAACGTCGCCTTCGATGTCGCCGCGGGCGAGATCGTCGTCCTGGGCGGTCCATCGGGCGTCGGCAAATCATCGATCCTGCGGATGATCTTCGGCAATTACGGCATCGAACGCGGCACGATCCGGATGCGTGGCATACCCGGCGGCGACTTTGTCGACCTGGGAGCCGCGAGCCCACGGGAGACGATCGCGCTTCGGCGCAACGTGGTCGGTTATGTCAGCCAGTTCCTGCGGGCGATCCCGAGGGTCAGTGCCGTCGACGTCGTCGCGCAGCCCCTGCGAGAGCGTGGCGTGGCGACCGACGACGCGCGGGAGACTGCCTTGTTTCTCCTGCAACGGCTCAACCTGCCCGAAGCGCTGCTCGAGCTGCCGCCGGCAACCTTTTCCGGCGGCGAAAAACAGCGCGTCAATATCGCCCGCGGCTTTGCCACCGATCATCCGATCCTCTTGCTGGACGAGCCGACGGCCTCGCTCGACGCTGCAAACCGCGATGTCGTCTGCGCGATGATCGAAGAGAAGCGGGCCGCGGGCGTGGCGATCCTCGGCATTTTCCACGACGAGGATGTCCGCGACCGCATCGGCGGCCGCGTCGTCGATGTTGCCGGTTTTTCAGCCAGGGCGAAAGCCGCCTGATGGCGAAGCTGTCCGAGACACCGTTGATCGATCCATCGGCCGCTGTGACCGAAACGACGCTCGGCCGCTATACCGAGATCGCCGCCCGCTGCCGTATCGTCGAGAGCCGGCTCGGCGACTATTCCTACGCGATGCAGGACTGCGGCATCTGGGGCGCGACGATCGGCAAATTCGCCAACATCGCGGCCGCCGTGCGCATCAACGCCACCAACCATCCGGTCGAGCGCGCCACGCTGCATCACTTCACCTACCGTTCGGCAAGTTATTTCGAGGATGCCGCGGACGACGACGCCTTCTTCGCGGAGCGCCGTAACAAACGCGTCACCATTGGCCACGATGTCTGGATCGGCCATGGGGCGACGGTCCTGCCGGGCGTCACCGTCGGCAATGGCGCGGTGATCGGCGCCGGCGCGGTCGTCTCCAAAAACGTCGACGCCCATACGATCGTCGGCGGCGTTCCAGCGCGGCTCATTCGCCGGCGCTTTTCGCCCGAGATCGGCGCCCGGATGGATGCGCTCGCCTGGTGGGACTGGCCGCACGAGCGTCTGCGCGGCGCGCTCGAAGATTTCCGGCGGCTCGACGCCGAGGCTTTTCTCGACACCCATGACGGGTAGCACGCAACCGGCCTGAAACCCGGCCGCGATCGGACCTTCGATCTGTCATCCAACCGTCACCAAGGCGTCATCGGACTCACACGCAGCAGCCTTAAGGAATCGTTTCGAGACGGAAATCCAGGAACTCGAAGCGGGGACGATATCCGATGTCGCAGACTTCGACAGCAAAGCCCGGCGGCGCCCGCGAGGCACTTGCCGTTTCGGGAATCACCAAGCATTTCGGGCCGAAAAAAGCCCTTGACGACGTGGCGCTGACGATCGGGACCGGCGAAATGGTGGCCCTCATCGGCGCCTCCGGCTCTGGCAAGTCGACGCTGATCCGCCACATCGCCGGGCTCGAGCGGGCCGACAAAAGCACCGGCAAGCGCGATGCCAAAAACGCGACGGACGCCGGCCGCATCGAGATCTTCGGTGAAACGCTGCAGTCGGGTGGCCGGCTCGGCGAAAAGCTCAGGGCGATGCGCTCGGAAATCGGCGTCATCTTCCAGCAGTTCAACCTGGTCGCGCGCCTGCCGGTCGTCACCAATGTGCTGATCGGCAATCTCGGCCGCATTCCGGGCTGGCGCGGCACGCTCGGCCTGTTCACCGCGGACGAGAAGCTGAAGGCCAGGCAAGCGCTGGAGCGGGTCGGTATTCCCGGCATCGCCTGGCAGCGGGCTTCGACCCTCTCCGGTGGCCAGCAGCAACGCGCCGCGATCGCCCGTTGCCTGGTCCAGAAATCGCGCATCCTTCTGGCCGACGAGCCCATCGCGTCGCTCGATCCTGCCTCGGCCCGCCGGGTGATGGAGGTCCTGAAGGACATCAACGAGACCGACGGGATCACCGTCGTCGTCTGCCTGCATCAGGTCGAATACGCGAGGCGCTACTGCCAGCGCACCATCGCCATGCGCGACGGCCGCGTGGTCTTCGACGGCCCCTCGACGGCGCTGACCAACGCCTTCCTCACCGAACTTTACGGCGCCGACTCGGAAGAACTCGTGCTTCCCGAACAGGCGTCGCTTCCCGAACAGGCGTCGTTGAAGACCGACGACGGTGTCAAAGTCCAACTCGAACGCCAACGTCGGCGCCAGCGCGAGTTGCTGCCGGCCTGAACCGGACGCCCGCCCGTCGCGCAGGGGGCGCCGAGTTCCCTGCCGAACCCTTCTCGCTTCAACGTCCCGACCGGACCGGCAACGTCCGGCCGGACGGCGTTGCGACACGCCAGCCACCCTTTCTTCAACAAGGACATGTCCATGACCTTCTTCACCAGGACCTTCACCGCCGCGACGCTGGCCCTCGGCCTGACCGGCACGGCGCTCGCCCAGGATGCGGCCCCGACCGAGATCGACTTCGGCATCATCTCCACCGAGAGCCAGCAGAACCTGCGGCCGAAATGGGAGCCCTTCCTGGCCGACATGGAGAAGGAGACCGGCCTCAAGGTGCGGCCGTTCTTCGCCACCGACTATGCCGGCGTTATCGAGGGCATGCGCTTCGGCAAGGTGCAGGTCGCCTGGTTCGGCAACAAGTCGGCGATGGAAGCCGTCGATCGCGCCGACGCCCGCATCTTCGCCCAGACCGTCGATGCCTCGGGCAACCCCGGCTATTGGTCGCTGATCCTGGCGCCCAAGGACTCCAAGCTCACCAGCGTCGACGACCTTCTGAAATGCGACCAGTCGCTCAACTTCGGCCTCGGCGATCCGAATTCCACCTCCGGCTACCTCGTGCCGATGACCTTCGTCTTCGCCGCCAATGGGGTCGACCCGAAGAAGTGCTTCCAGAACGTCACCAACGCCAATCACGAGACCAACGCCATGGCCGTCGCCAACGGCCAGGTCGACGCCGCGGCGAACAACACCGAGAACATGGCGCTGATCGAGAGGAACAATCCCGACGCCTTCAAGAAGATCAAGATCATCTGGAAGTCGCCGCTGATCCCCTCCGACCCGTTGGTCATCTCCAACAAGCTGCCGGACGCGACGGCCGAGAAGATCGCCGACTTCGTTCTGAACTACGGCACGGACAAGTCGGCGGGCGATGCGGCCAAGCAGAAGGAGGTCCTCGCCGGCCTCGATTGGGCGCCGTTCAGAAAGTCCGACAACGACCAGCTGCTGCCGATCCGCGTGATGGAGCTGTCGAAGTCGATCGCCCAGACCGAGAACGACGACACCCTGTCGGCGGACGACAAGAAGACCAAAATCGACAAGCTGACCGCCGAGAAGGCCGGCTACGAGAAGAAGATCGCAGCGAACGGCCAGAGCTGATCGAAACGTTACCCGGCCGCACATGAGCCATGACGGCGGCCGGGATCGCCTCTTCGGATCGCAAGACCAGCCCGACCGGAGCGTCACGCAACGGTCGGGCGAACCGATTGTCCGCCAGGATGCCCCCGCACATGACCGACCTGACCCACACCGGCTCTCCTTCGGACCCGGCGACAAGCGCCAAGACCGCCGCCGAAACCCGCGTCGCGGCCAATCTTGGCCGCGATTGGTCGCGCACCGTCTGGAACGTCGTCATCTGGTCGGTGCTCGCCGCCGCGCTTCTATGGAGTTGGGGGCCGGCAGAAATGGGCCGCTGGACCTACCTCTTCTCCGACGCCGGCAACATGGCCCAATACGCCGCCGGGTTTTCCCATCCCGACTTCTCGCAGTGGCGCTATTACATCTCGGAAATGCTTGTCACAGTGAACATCGCCGTCTGGGGCACCTTCCTTTCGGTGCTGCTTGCGATCCCGTTCGGTATTCTGTCGGCTCACAACATGGTGCCGTGGTACATTTTGCAGCCGAGCCGGCGGCTGATGGATTTCTTTCGGGCGATCCACGAGATCGTCTGGGCCGTTCTCTTCGTTGTCGCCGTCGGCCTCGGGCCGTTCGCGGGGGTGATGGCGCTGTTCATCCACACCACCGGCGTCCTCGCCAAGCTGTTCTCCGAAGCGGTCGAAGCGATCGACCCGCGCCCCGTCGAGGGCATCCGCGCCACCGGAGCCTCAAAGCTGCAGGAGGTGATCTACGGCGTTATTCCGCAGGTGCTACCGCTCTGGATTTCCTATGCGCTCTACCGGCTGGAAACCAACATCCGATCGGCGACGGTGCTCGGCGTTATCGGTGCCGGCGGCATCGGCCAGGTGCTGTTCGAGTCGATCCGCGGCTTTTATTATCCCGAATCGGCGGCCATCCTCCTGATCGTCGTCGCGACGGTGATGATCACCGACGTCGTCTCGCAATTCCTCCGCCGCTTCGTCACTTGAAGCCGTGAAGCGCGCTGACGCTTCTGCCGTTCGGTTGCACCGCCCCACGATCGACACGCTTGCACTGTTTGTCGAGCCGGCGGCTGGTGCGCCCTTCCAGGTCCATTCCCTGCATCCTTTTGCGGTTCGCTGACCGTTCTCTCGCTCAAGCCCGGATCCCTCTGCCCATGACCGAAGCGCCCATGACTGAAGCGCCCCTGACCGAACCCGTCGTCTTCGCCAACGCCCGCATCGTCACCGAGACGGCGGTGATCGACGGCCATGTGACCGTCGCGGACGGCCGCATCGAAGCGGTGGGCGAAGGCCCGGCGCCGTTTGATGCGGGACGGGTCGAGGATTGGGCCGGCGACACGCTGATCCCCGGCCTCGTCGAGCTCCACACCGATCACATCGAGGGCCATTACATCCCGCGCCCAAAGGTGTTCTGGAACAAGCTGGCGGCGATCCAGGCCCATGACGCGCAGATCGCCGCCTCCGGCATCACCACGGTCTTCGACGCCCTGCGCGTCGGCACCGACGAGAACGCGACGCTGACGGCGAACGACATGGCCGAGATGGGCCAGGCGATCGATCGCGCGATGCTCGAAGACCGGCTTCGCGCCGATCATTTCATTCACCTGAGATGCGAGGTCTCGGCCGGCGACGTCGTCGACGGCTTCGAGATGATCGCCGAGAACCCGCGCCTGAAGCTCGTCTCGCTGATGGACCATGCGCCGGGCCAGCGGCAGTTCGTCGATCTCGACGCCTACCGGCTCTACTACCAGAAGAAGCTCGGGCTTTCGGAAGAGGCGTTCGCCGCCTTCAGCAGGAAGCGCCTGGCGCAATCGGCGAAATACGCCGATGCCAGCCGCAAGGCGATCGCGGCGGTCTGCGCAAGCCGCGCCATCGCCGTCGCCTCCCATGACGACGCGACCCTGGCCCATGTGGACGAGGCTGTGGGGCTCGGCACGGCGCTCGCCGAATTCCCGACGACGCTGGAGGCCGCGAAAGCCTCGCGCGCGGCGGGCCTGCATGTCCTGATGGGCGCGCCGAACGTCGTGCGCGGCGGCTCGCATTCGGGCAATGTCTCGGCGAAAAGCCTGCTCGACGCCGGGCTCCTCGACATCCTGTCGTCGGACTATGTGCCGTTCTCGATGGTGCAGGCGGCGTTCCTGCTCGCCGAGAGCGGGACGGACGGCCTGCCGGCGGCGATCCGCCTCGTGACCGCCAATCCGGCCGGTGCCGTGGGGCTGACCGATCGCGGTCGCATCGCGCCGGGGCTGCGCGCCGATCTCGTGCGCATCCGCGCCGATCGGGGCGAGCCGCCCATCGTGCGCTCGGTCTGGCGCGAGGGTCGCCGTGTCGCCTGATCCCGCGTCCGGCGGCGCTGGTTCCAGGCGCCGGGTCAAACACCGGGGCAAGCCCCTGGTCTGGCGCCGGGCCAGGCGCCGGGGCAAGATCCGGGCCAGGGGCGCTGCGCCCGCCAGCACGCCGGCGTCCCGAAAGGCCGTCGCGTTGGACCAGGATGCGGGGCGGCAGACCGATCCGCATCCTGTTCAGCCCGCGCGGTGTTTAAGCGAAAGGAATACGCGATGAGCCCTCATCTGCGCATTCCCGCGTCAGACGAGACCGCCCCTCGACCGGCGCGGCCCGGCTGCTTCGTCGCCGTGGTCGGCCCGAGCGGCGCCGGCAAGGACACGCTGCTGCAGCTTGTCGCCGCTCGGATGCACGGCGATCCGACGATCCGCTTTGCCCGCCGCATCGTCACCCGCTGCGCCCATGCGGCGGTCGAGGACCATGACGAGATGGCGCCGGAGGCGTTCGACGCGGCCGAGCGCGCCGGCCATTTCTGCCTCTCCTGGCGGGCCCACGATCTCGGCTACGGCCTGCCCGCGGCGCTGAACGACGATCTCGCCGCCGGACGCACGGTCGTCGCCAACGTGTCGCGCCGTGTCCTCAAGACCGCCGCCGAACGCTTCGCCCGGCTGGCCGTCGTCGAGATCACCGCGCCCCATGCCCTGCTCGTCCGGCGCCTTGCCGCGCGCGGCCGCGAAACGCCCGCCGCCATCGAGGCGCGGCTGGCGCGCCAAGTCGAACTGACCGCACCGGAGCACGCCGAGGCGCTCCACCGGATCGTCAACGACACTCGTCCCGAAGCGGGCGCGGCCATGCTGCAAGCCATCGTCGCCGCGGCAGCCCGGCGGCCGTAAGCCGGAACGCTCCGCCCGACTGCTGCACCCGGCTGCGGCACGAAAATCGCAAGTCACCGATTCTGTCGATAAAGCAACGATTGGCTGGGGCGGCAGGGTTCGAACCTGCGAATGGCGGCATCAAAAGCCGCTGCCTTACCACTTGGCGACGCCCCAATCCGTTTGCGCGGTGAACGGCGGCATGTCGAAGACATGCGGGTTGCCGTCTCGCGACTTGCGGCCCGACACCGGAGCGTTCGGGAATCTCCCGGCGCTCCACGCCCACCCAAGCCTGACCGCGGGACTGCTATAACGAGTGCGTCCGCGCGGTGCAACGATGGTCTGGCGGCAAAGCGCGCCCGACGGATTGGCCGAAGGCTCTGCTTCGCGCAAGGCGCCGCGCTTGCCATCCGGCCGTGTCGCCCGATTTCGTCTGCGTGAAAAAGATCGCATACACAGGCGAGGGACGGCGGGTTTTGCAAGGACCGCGCGTTGGCTATTGATCGTGCTCGACAAATTGGTCGCCCACGACAAGGAGACCGGCCGCGCCGAGGCCCATCGGACCGTCGCGATGGGCACGCATTTCGACGTGCCGGACGGCCTCGACGGCGAGATGGACGTCGGGACCCCGGCACGACCGTGTCCGAGCACAAGCGTGCCGGACCGTCGAAGGCGAAGGGTTCCCAAACGGCGAAGTCCGGAAAGACATCGCAAGGCCCAGGCCGAGACCGCCAGGGGCTGAGTCAGGAGATCCACGAAATGGGCGAAAGCAGTGCAACGGCGGCCCCCTTCGACAAGGCGTTCGATCCCGACTACGGGACCGCCGTGCCGGTCGCCCCGAACGTTTTCAGGGTCACCGGCCGCAATCCGAGCGCCTTCACCTTTTACGGCACCAACGCCTATGTGATCGGCACGAAAAGCTGTTTCGTCGTCGACCCGGGGCCCGATCTGGACGAACATCTGGCGGCCATTCGTGGCGCGGTGGACGGGCGGCCGGTCGAGGCGATCCTGCTCACCCACACCCACCGCGACCACACCGGCCTGGTGCGACGTCTGGCCGAGATCAGCGGCGCGCCGATTCTCGGCGAGGGTCCGCACCGGGCGGCGCGGCCGGCCTTTCCGGGCGAAAACATCCGGCTCGACGCGAGCGGCGATGTCGAACTCGTCCTCGATCGACGGATCGCGGATGGCGAGACCATGCGGCTCGGCGGGATCGACGTGACGGCGATCGCAACGCCGGGTCACTGCGTCAATCACCTCGCCTTCGAGCTCGGCAATGACGGGCTCGTTCTGTCCGGCGATCACGTGATGGCCTGGTCGACGAGCATCGTTGCGCCGCCGGACGGGGCGATGCGCGACTACATGGCCTCGCTCGACAGGATGCTCGCGCGCGACGACCGGCTTTACTTGCCGGGCCACGGCGGACCGGTGGCGAAGCCCAGAGCTTTCGTGCGCGCGCTCATCGCCCATCGGCGCATGCGCGAGCGTGCGATCGTCGAGCGGCTGGCAAGCGGCGAGGACACCATCGCCGACATCGTCGCAAAGGTCTACCGCAACACCAACCGCAAGCTGCATGGCGCGGCCGGCCTTTCGGTTCTGGCGCATCTGGAAGATCTCGTCGAGCGCGGGATCGTCACCGCGGATGGGCCGCCGACTGTTGCGGCGCGATACGCCCTGGCCTGAGGCGCCGAAGGACGGCCGCTGGCCGCACGCGATCTCGTTGTCGCGGGGCGAAAAACGCCTCGATCCGAAAGTTCTCCGCCGGCCGGCAGCCTCAGCCGCCGGTGTCGAGCGTTTCCAGACCCGACATCGCGGCATCGAGGTCGGTCAGGAAGCGTTCGATGAAGCGCCGGTTCTGCCCAAGATCGATGCCGGTATTGCGCGACGTCGACTCGACGTCGACGAAGGTCTCGTCACCATCCTCGGCGATCCGAACGACCATGTCGCTCGGCAAGGCGAAGATCATGTCGCGGGCCACGACGTTCAGGCGATACTGGTCGCTTTCCGGCACCGGGTCGGGATCTGGCGCCTGCGTCGTCTCGATCGCGTCGCGTGACGTCGGGATGGGGATGCCGCCCGCTCCGCTGATGCCAAGGCTGTCCAGCAACGGTTGCGAATCGGCCTCGCCCTCGGCGGTGTTCGGCTCGCGGGCGACGACGTCGCCGACCGTCCAGCCCAGATTGTCTTCGAGCACGTCTCGTGCGGCGCGATAGACGCGCGGAGCCTCGGCGAGATAGCGGCGGCCGGGAACGATGCTCGGCTGGCTCGCCAGGACGCTTTCGGCGGTGGCGTCCGTTCGGGCCGGCGGTGCGTCCGCCCGCCTCCCGACCGGGTTTCCCGCCGAAGCGTTGGCGTCGATCACCGCGGCGACGTCGTCCGGGGCCAGTCGCTGGGTGACGGCGGTGTTGACCGGCGGATTGTCGGCCGCGAGATAGCCCACGAAGGCGAAGGGCGAGAGCGCGATGGCCGACAGGACGAAGGCGCCGACCGCCGTTCCGCCGCCGGCGACCCCCTGGAACCAGGCGCGCCCCATGCCCCACAGCGCCACGAGCAGGGCCACGAGGCCGAGGCCGCCCGACAGCAGCAGCAAGCCGATCAGCGCCTGGGGTGCGATCGAGCCAAGCCGGTAGAACAGCACCGATACGACCATCAGGACGATGGCGAAGCCGGCCAGCCGCCGCGCGAAGCCGGCCAGCGCCAGTTGCTTCTGGATGTAGTGGCCGGAGACCGGCAAGCGGGCGGAAATCGGTTTCATCGCAGCACCTTGGCGCAGGGGCGCCCGACGGTCGGCCATTGAGGGCGGACCGTCAGTCTAGCGCAGACGGCTGCCGGGCACCAAGCCCGTCGGTCGACATGCTGAAGAAAGCGCTCGCCTGAACGTTCCACAGGCGCGATGTCGTGCCTTTCGGGCAAACGCCCGAACCGAAGATCGAACCGGCCCGCATCAGCCCGCGACGGTCAGCCTGTCTTCCTCGGCAATGGTCGGCAGCGTGTAGTCCTCGAATTGCTTGCGCAGCTCCATCTTCTGGATCTTGCCGGTCGCGGTGTGCGGGATTTCGTCGACGAAGGCGATGTCGTCCGGCATCCACCATTTGGCGATCTTGCCGTCCATGTAGCCCAGGATGTCGGCCTTGGAGGGATGCTTGCCCTCTTTCCTGACGATCACCAGCAGCGGCCGTTCGTCCCATTTGGGATGGGCCATGCCGATCACCGCGGCCTCGGCGACGTCGGGATGGCCGACCGCGAGGTTTTCCAGATCGATGGTCGAGATCCACTCGCCGCCCGACTTGATCACGTCCTTGGAGCGGTCGGTGATCTTCATGTAACCGAACTCGTTCATGTGGGCGACATCGCCCGTATCGAACCAGCCGTCGGATTCGAAGACGTCGGAGCCGACGCCCTTGTAATAGGAGCTTGCGACCGCCGGGCCCTTCACCTTCAGGCGGCCGAAGGTCTTGCCGTCCCAGGGGCGATCGACATTCGCGTCGTCGGTCACCCTCATCTCGATCCCGAAGGGCGGATGGCCTTGCGTCTCTTCCAGATCGAGCAGGTCGTCGCCTTGAAGATGTTCGACCTCGGGCTTGATCGTACACAGGGTGCCGAGCGGGCTCATCTCGGTCATGCCCCAGGCATGGATGACCTGGACGCCGTACTCGTCCTGGAACTTCTGGGTCACGACGCGCGGGCAGGCCGAACCGCCGATGATGACCTTGTTGAGATCCGGCAGCGAGCCGCCCTCCTTTTCGAGGTGTTGCAGCAGCATCAGCCAGACGGTCGGCACCGCGGCGCTTATCGTCACCTTCTCGGTGGTCAGCATCTCGTAGACCGAGGCGCCGTCCATCTTCGGCCCCGGCATGATCATCGCCGCGCCGGCCATCGGGCAGGTGAAGGCGAGCCCCCAGCCATTGGCGTGGAACAGCGGCACGACCGGCAGCACCCGGTCGCGGGCCGAAAGGCCCATGGCGTCGGGCTGCTGGGCGACCATCGAATGCAGGATGTTGGAGCGGTGGGAATAAAGGACGCCCTTCGGGTTGCCCGTCGTGCCCGAGGTGTAGCACATGCCGGCGGCGGTGTTCTCGTCGAACTCCTTCCAGGCGAAGTCGGCGTCCGCTTCGGCGATGAAGTCCTCGTAGGCGACGACGTTCGTCAGCTTCGTCTCGGGCATATGTGCGGCGTCGGTGAGCACGACGATCTTTTCCAGGCTCTTCACGAGCGGCGCGATCTTCTCGACGATCGGCATGAAGGTCAGATCGACGAAGAGGTAGCGGTCCTCGGCGTCGTTCATGATCCAGGCGATCTGCTCGGGAAAGAGGCGCGGGTTCAGCGTGTGGTAGACGCCGCCGCAGCCGGTGATGCCGTACCAGCATTCCAGGTGACGCCAGGTGTTCCAGGCGAGCGTCGCCACCCGGTCGCCGAGCGTCAATCCTTCGCGCTCCAGCCGGTGGGCGAGCTGCAGCGAGCGGGTGCGGACCTCTTTGTAGTTCGTGCGATGGATCGGCCCCTCGACCGAGCGTGAAACGACCTCGCGCCCGGGATGATAGGTCGCGGCGTGGTCGATGACCTTCCAGCACAAGAGCGGCCACTGCTGCATCAGTCCCTGCATGTCGATCCTCCCCAGGATATGCGGCGGGCGGCTCCGGCCGGCTGCACGCCGCCTCGTTCTTCGGTTGAAGCCTTCGGGCAACGCCCATCGCCCGTTCGGCCAAGTGTTGCCAAAGCCGGCCGTTTTGTCCAGCGAAAGCCCGGCATCGAGCCGGTTTGGCGCGGTGCGTTACGACAATCGTCCCGACCGCCGAGGAGACCCGCAAGCGGCGCCGCGGCCCTTAGCCCGGCGATCTCCCACCGCCACAGTTCGGCCGTCAGGGGCGATCAAGGATGCGGTTCAGGGACACAACCCATCCAACGGGGAAACACCATGCCGGCTACCGAACAGGCCATCGCCATGGCCGAAACGCCGAACACCGGCTTCTTTGCAGTCGAACTCGGTTTGGCGCTCGACCTGACGAATCCCGTCGACATGCCCTTCGACGATTGCGTGCGCAACGCCGCGTCGGTCGTCGGCGGCGAGCTGCTGTTCGACATGCCGTCGGACGGCTCCCTTGAGGATGCCTCGCGCATCGCCGCCGTGCGGACGATCGAAGGCGAAGCCAACGACATCGTCTTTGCCATCCTCAACGCCGAAGGCACCGAGATCCGCGTCTCCGGCCGCGAAGAGCTCGGCGACCGCTTCCACGGCTTCGCCAAGGCCTTCGTCGGCGTTCTCACCCGCATCCGCGAAGAGCTCCCGATCCAGATCGTCGAGACCGAAGGCAACGCCTGACGCCGTTCGCATCGCACCGGTCGACCGCGCGCGTCCTCAATGCGGCGTCGTGTTCGAGAACACGTTGACGACGACGACGCCGGCGATGATCAGGCCGAGGCCAAGGATCGCCGGCGCATCGAGGCGCTGCTTGAAGACGATCAGGCCGGCGAGCGAGATCAGGACGATGCCGAGACCAGACCAGATAGCGTATGCGACGCCGACGGGCATGGTTCTGAGCGCCAGGGCGAGGAGGTAGAACGCTCCAAGATAGCTCACCGCCATCGCCACCGTCGGCCAGGGCCGGGTGAATTGCTGCGAGGCCTGCAGGAACGACGTGCCGACGGTTTCCAGGACGATCGCGCAGATCAGCGGCAGATAGGTCGACAAAAAGCTCGTCGGCATCGTGAAATCCTTTCATCGTGGGCATTCGGGTCGGCGCGTGCCGTTCGGCCCTCTCTGCCCCAAAACCATCGTCGAACCAAACCGATATCATCGCGCTTGCCAAAGTCGGACGGCATTGCAATTCATCGTCCTGGCGAATCGGCGATCGGTGAAACATGCAGGCCCTTCTGACGGACCACTCCGCCCTCATCGGCCTGGCGATCGTGCTTTGCGTGTTCGTCGCCTTCGCGCTCGAGCTTTATCCGCCGGACGTCGTCGCGGTGGCCGGCGCGGTGATGTTCCTGGTGCTCGGCTACCTGACGGGCGAGGAGTTCTTGTCGGTCTTCTCCAATTCGGCGCCGATCACCATCGCCGCGATGTTCGTCCTGTCCGGCGCGCTGGTTCGCACGGGAACGCTGGAGGCGGCGGCCGGGTGGCTCGTCTCGCGGGTCGGCGACAGGCCGAAGACGACGCTTGCCATCATGGCCTTCGGCGTCCTCGTCGCCTCGGCCTTCATGAACAACACGCCGGTGGTCATCGTCTTCATTCCGATCGTCATCGAAGTCTCCAAGACGCTCGGCATCGCTTCGACGCGGCTGCTGATCCCGCTTTCCTACCTGACCATCCTGGGCGGAACCGCCACGCTGATCGGCACCTCGACGAACCTTCTCGTCGACGGTGTCGCCCGCGGCCAGGGGCTGGAGGCGTTCTCGATCTTCGAGATCACCCCCATCGGCCTCGTCACGGTCACCGCGGGCCTCGCCTATCTGCTGATCACCGGTCCGCTCCTCCTGCCGCACCGCAATTCCGCCGACGATCTCATCGGCGACAAGGCGGAGGACGTCTATTTCACCGAGATCGTGGTGCGCGAGGGCGCCGGCACCATCGGCAAGCCGCTCAAGGATTCGAACGCCCTGGCCGCTCGCGGCGTCAGGCCGGTGGCGATCAAGCGCGGCACCGAGACGCTGCGTCGCGACATCGGCGACGTCGAAATCCGCAAGGGCGACCGGATCGTTCTCTTCGCCACCCCCGAGGAACTGCTGACGCTGCGCGACAGCAGCAATTTCAGGATCGCACGGGCCAGCGCCTCGGACGTCGACGACGAGGAGCGCGTCGTCGTCGAGGCGACGGTGGCACCGCATCGCCGCGGCATCGGGCGTAGGGTTTCGGAGCTGCCCGGCATGTCCGGCACCGGCGTTTCGGTGCTCGGCGTCCAGCGCCATCGCCATGTGCCCGGCGCCTCGTTCCACGACACCAAGCTGCGCCCCGCCGACCGGCTGCTGCTGGAGGGCCGCCCCGAGGCCATCGCCCGGATCGCCGAGATCAACGACCTCATCGGCATCGATCTGTCGGAAGCGCGGCCCTATCGCCGCCGCAAGGCGCCGGTCGCCATCGGCGCGCTCGCCGCGGTGGTCGCGGTCGCGGCCACGGGCCTCGCCACGATCCAGGTGCTGGCGATCACCGCCATCGCCGTCCTTCTCCTGGTGCGCGTGCTCGACGCCGACGAGGCCTGGCGGTCGATCCACGGCGACATCCTGATCCTGATCTTCGCCATGCTGGCGATCGGCCTCGGCATGCAGAACACCGGGTCGATCGAACTCGTGGTCGGGCTGATCCAGCCGCTCCTCCAAGGCGCCTCGCCGCTGATCGTCATTTTCGTGGTCTACGCGATCTCGTCGGTGACGACGGAAATCGTCACCAACAACGCCGTCGCCGTCGTCGTCACACCCATCGCGATCAGCCTCGCCGCCGCGCTCGGCATCGAACCCCGCGCCCTCGTCGTCGCGGTGATGTTCGGCGCCTCCGCCTCCTTCGCCACGCCCATCGGCTACCAGACCAACACGCTGGTCTACGCCGCCGGCAACTACCGCTTCCTCGACTTCATGAAGATCGGCGCCCCGATGAACCTGCTGGTGGGCATCGCGACGTCGGTGGCGATCTACTTCTATTACGGGGGGTGAGGCGGCGTCATCCTCGCGCGCCACCCCCTCGGCCTCGTCATCCTCGCGCGTCACCACACCGCCTCGTCATCCTCGGCCGGAGGCCGGGGACCCATGCCGCGACCACGCCGCGCCCGCTCCGGTGCCGAACGCGCATTGGCCAACCTCGACCGGAGCGCAAGCCGAAACCCTCGCGGCATGGGTCCCCGCGCTGCGCGCGAGGATGAAGAGGCGGCGGGGGTAGCGGCTTTGGCGCAAAGGACGCAGAATGCCTTGCCCCGACGCACGAGCGCCGTTCCGGCAGCCCTGGCCGCCGGACGTGCGAAAGCGACCGGACGCGCGAAGGCGTTCGGTGCGGCGGCGGTTATGGCTCGGTCTCGTTCGTTTCGTCCTTCGCCTCCTTCGTTCTCATCTTCGTTCACTTCATCTTCCGCGCCCTCCGCGAACGGAAGGCGGAACGCCGAAGGCCGACCCTTCGAATGGTATTTCAAACGGTCCGCCTTCGGCGTTCCGCGCGGGATTTACCAACCTCGCTACACCGGAGCCCTTGCGGGACCCGATGGCAGCCGACGCTTCGCAGGGCTTGCACCCCACTCAAGCGGACCGATCCGCAGACGCCTCCTATTGGGCGACGGGCCGGCGGTGCCGCGAGGTCGTCCGGGACGCGAGCCCTCCGGAAGGGCACACGCCGCAGACGCCGCCCGCCTGGGATCACTCCGAAGAGATCACCCCAAGGCCCCCGAACGATCCCGGCGATCGTCCGTCCCGTCAGGTGGGCCGGCGGTGAAGACATGATGGGGGATGGACGTGGGGGTGTGGATTTCTTTTTTTTTGGGAATAGGCGAATATCATTCACGTTTGCCGGACGCCCTTACGGCTGCTCCTACCCATGCCAGCTATTGCTGGCCTATGGCAAATCTGCCGAGAGCGGTCATGGCGCGCCGAGGAAATCAGGTGCAGTACGCCTGTCTTTGCGAGAGAGAGCTATTGTTGCCACTTGGATACATTATATTGGTGTGCCGTCGTCAGACAGCAGCGACGCACCCGCGCACGTGAACTCTTATCCAATATATTTGCTTACCTTTTACGGTGGGCACTTCAACTTTTATAGAGCCCCATGATGATCACAAACAAAGCAGTTCCCGCAGGTTGGTTTGAGATGCCAGACGTATTACGATGTCGCGTTGCTGAAAGCGTTTGGGTCCCGCTGCGTAGGTCGGAGACGATCCATTATTCCGATGGGCGTCAGGAGACCTTCGCCTTAGGCTGCATCGCGTTCCCTCCGAAGGAGAGGGCCAATGCTGAGAGCCTGTCGTGGCATGACCTTGGTGTCGGGCGCTCTGGCGGCCCTTACGCCTTTCAGAGCCACGTTTATAAGCCTGTCGAAGTGTACCAGTACCACGAAGGACAGGACATGGGAGTAGACTTAATATTCGAGCAATACCCCGGTAACGGCTGCCCTCGAATCTGGCACCTTAGTCAAGACCTGATCATAGCTATGAACCTTACAAAGGAGGGAGACTGTTGGCTCAGACCGGATGAAGGGTTCGCACAGATTGTCAGAGAAAGGAGGAACACGGAAGGCGAGGTCTGCGCAATCGAAATGCGCGCTGAGTTTCTGAGGGATTACCTTGCAGCTCGAGGATTGGCGTTGCGCGTCGCATACTACCACCAGCGTATGGCCATGTTGGCGGATGCTTCGCATATCCCGTGGCTGGCTAACGGCCTCGAGCGAGACCAGCTTCACGATCGATTCTCAGCCAGAGTTTACGAGGTAGACGAGACTGGTGGACCGTTTGGAGCGGGAGTAGCGATATTCCACATCGCGCGTACCGACATCTATCCCGAGGACGACGTGCCGATCTTTGGCGCACCCGACGACACAAACACCGCAGGTACATCAACAAAATACAATCGAGGTGGAACGAAATTCTTCCAGGTCGAAGGAGAGCTATGGCGGGAAGAATGGATAGAACCAGCAGCCCGAAGCGAGCGTGTCAGAGGCGACGACCCGACTGACATAATCACCTACCTGATCGACGCCGGCGGCGCGCGTGCAAATCATACCGATTTAAATAATGAGGACGTCGGACGCTACCTCTGGTTTAGTCCCGGAGTTGTCAACGCATTGTGCGGCATAAGAGGTGGCGGACATCAGTGGTACACGACTGAGACGGCGAGGGTGTGGGCTACCGAAGGCTGGCCTGTGCATTTCGGAGTCAACCAGCTTGGCCTAATTAACGTCTACGCCTACGACGTGGCACGACTTCCCATCTGGCAACAGCGTATCTGGGCTGGTTATAACGTTTCGCCCGATGGTGGCGTCTCTGCAGAACTTCTTCAAGCCCAAATGGAAGGGCGACCAGCTTCTACAACGGCGCCGGAGGCACGACTTACGTTAGCACTATCGACCCTTGATGATGCCGCTACGGGTTGGCTTGGGAGCCCGCTTTTCAACGATCATGAATCCTTCCAAAGCATTCTGCTGACCATCCACCGCTTTAGAGCCCTTGACCAACAGGGGATTTTGGCACTTGCAAAAGATTTGGCTCGCCTGATTGCGGACCGCATTGACATCGAACCTCTACGCAAAATTGCAACGCCGCCGAAAGGAGAGCGCTGGGGATCGCAGAAGTCGCTGGAAAAAGCTTTGGCGACAATTGTGCCAGTGGAGCGCGCGAGGTCGCTATTAACGCCACTTGTTGGCATATACGACCTGCGCCTGGGAGATGCCCATCTACCTTTTGCTGAAATCGAGAAAGCATTTGAGATGGCTGGCGTGGATAGTGCAGCTCCGTCCATGGTGCAAGGGCGCAAGTTGATTGACGTGGCTGCAGCCGCCTTGCTCGAGATCAGAGATACTATTCTGGTACACCTTGAAAGCAGTGCGGATCGATCGCCGGTGCCTAGCAATTCGTGAACCGCCGATCCGCTGCTCCCCACGTTTTGCCCTCGCCGCACTGGATGCGCTCTACAATAGTCATGCCTGCTGCCGGATCGAACAGCCGCGTAACGGACAGTCTTCTTTCCACTCTACGTCGACGAGCTGACTATCTGGCATTTTTCGTTTGCGCACCGATGATTGCGTGCGGCAAGTTTCCTACCCCTCCCCCCTCCTCCCGCCCCTCCCTCTCGTCGCCCGCCGGTTCCTGATCGCCGACTGCGCCGCCGCCAATCTCGCGATCGGCACGCGGAACGGCGAGCAGGAGACGTAATCCAGCCCGACCTGTTCGAAGAAGGCGATGGAGGCCGGGTCGCCGCCCTGTTCGCCGCAGATGCCCAGCGAGATGTCGGGGCGGGTGCGGCGGGCCTTTTCGGTGGCGAGGGTGATCAGTTCGCCGACGCCCTCGACGTCGATGGTCTGAAACGGATCGCGCTCGATGATGCCCTGGCGGACGTAGCTCGACAGGAAGTTGCTGGCGTCGTCGCGCGAGATGCCGAAGACGGTCTGGGTCAGGTCGTTGGTGCCGAAGGAGAAGAACTCGGCGACCTCGGCGATGGAATCAGCGCGCACCACGGCGCGCGGCAGTTCGATCATCGTGCCGACGAGATATTCGATGGTGCGGCCGCGCTCGTTCATCACGTCGGCGGCGATCCGGTCGACCCGCGCCTTGACGAAGTCGAGCTCCTTGCGAAGGCTGACCAGCGGCACCATGATCTCCGGCACGACAATTTCCCCCGTCGTCTCTCCGGCCTCGATGGCGGCCTCGAAGATCGCCCGCGCCTGGGTCTCGACGATCTCCGGATAGGAGATGGCGAGCCGGCAACCTCTGTGGCCAAGCATCGGGTTGAACTCCTCCAGCGCCGCGATGCGGTGCTGGATGACGATCTCCTCGACGTTCAGCATCGCCGCCGTCTCGGCGATCTCGGCCTCGCTCTTGGGCAGGAACTCGTGCAGCGGCGGGTCGAGCAGGCGGATCATCACCGGCAGGCCGGCCATGATCTCGAACAGTTCGACAAAGCCCGAGCGCTGGAAGGGCAGCATCTTGTCGAGGGCGGCGCGGCGCCCGGTCTCGTCGGAGGCGAGGATCATCTCGCGCATCGCCCGCATCTGGTTGCCCTCGAAGAACATGTGCTCGGTGCGGCAGAGGCCGATGCCCTCGGCGCCGAAGGAGCGGGCGGCGCGCGCGTCGATCGCCGTCTCGGCATTGGCGCGCACGCGCATGCGCCGCGCCCGGTCGGCGAACTCCATCAGCGTGGCGAAATCGCCGGTCAGCGACGGCCGCATCAGGCTGGCCGCGCCCTCGATCACCTCGCCGGAGGTGCCGTCGATGGTGATCTGGTCACCCTCGCTCAGCACCCGTCCCGCCGCGTGCAGCGTCTTCGCCTCGATGTTGATGCGCAAGGAGCCGGCGCCGGTGACGCAGGGCTTGCCGAGGCCGCGGGCGACGACGGCGGCGTGGCTCGTCGTGCCGCCGCGAATGGTCAGCACGCCGTCGGCGACGTGCATGCCGTGGATGTCTTCGGGATAGGTCTCGTTGCGCACCAGGATGACCGGCCGCTCCTCGTTGGCGACGATCTGCGCGCGCTCCGACGACAGCGCGATCTCGCCCACCGCCGCGCCCGGCGCCGCCGGCATGCCGCGCGCCAGCACCGCCATGTCGCCCGAGCGCTCGATGGTCGGGTGCAGCAGTTGGTCGAGGGAGCCCGGATCGATCCTGAGGATCGCCTCCTCCTCGGAAATCAGCCCCTCGGCGACGAGTTCGACGGCGACGCGGATCGATTCGGCGGCGCTGCGCCGCGCGATGCGCGACTGCATCAGGAACAGATCGCCGTCGCCGACCATGAAGTCGACCTCGACTGCGTCGCCGAAATGCGCCTCGATGCGCTTCACATAGGCGGTCAGTTCGTCGATATCGGCGGGAAAGGTCACGCCGTCGTTCGGCCGGGGGTCGGACAGGTCGAGGACCGGCGCCTTCTCGCCGATCGCATGGGAGCCGCGGGCGCCGAGGCCGAACTCGCCGGTGAGCTTCGACTGCCCCGTTTCCAGGTCGCGCGAGACGGCGCGGCCGGTGCCCGACTTGGTGTTGCGCTCGTTGAAGATCATCGCGTGGACGGTGATCGCCAGGCCGGCGTTCTCGGCGATGCCCTGAATGAGCCGGTGGCTCGCCGCCAGCGGACTGCGCCAACTGTCATAGGCCGCCTCGACGACGGCGGTCAGCTGCTCCAGCGGCGTCTGCGGCAGGACGGCGCCGAGTTCGTCCTCCAGGAAAGCATGGTAGCCGGCGATCAGCGCCTGCCAGTCCTCCAGCCTTTCCGGCTCACCGGCCCAGCCGGCCCGCTCGCGCTCGGCGTCGGACAACTCCTCGAACTCGGCCGGATCGGCGTCGAAGACCAGCCCGGCATAGCTCTCGATGAAGCGGCGGTAGCTGCGCCAGGCGAAGGCCGGGTCGTCGAGTTCGCCGGCCAGCACCTCGACCGTGCGGTCGTTGAGGCCAACGTCGAGCACGCTGTCGGCAACGCCCGGCATCTGCACGCGGGCGCTGGTGCGCACGGCGAGCAGCAGCGGCCGCGCCGCGCCGCCGAAGCGCCGGTCGGTCACCTCCTCCAGCCATTCGATGCCGGAGCGCAGTTCCGCACGCAGCGCCTGGGGCAGCCCGCCCTCGCCGCCCTGCGCCTCGCGCCAGGCGGAGGTCGCGATGGTGAAACCCGGCGGCACCGGCACGTCGAGCGAGGCCAGAAGCGCCAGATTGGCGCCCTTCAGACCGAGCGCCTCGGCCGCGTCGGCGGTCCGGTCGGACGCCCCGCGCTGGAAGGTGAAAATCCGCTTGGCCATGAAACTCGAAAAACGATTCCCCCAAAACGCCGGAAGGCGGCGCGATCGCCATCCCCTCATGCGCTTGAAACATGCGCCGCGCCCCGAATGCGGCCTGCTCCGAACGCCCGGACGCTTGCCGCGAACTTTACGGCAACGCCACAGGCCCCGACGAGTCCGGCCTTACGTCTTGCAACGTCGCGTCCTGCATCGTCGCGTCTTGCATCGTCGCAGGCCGGAACGGGCCGCCTCCCGGAACCCGCAACCCTGTCTAGAATAAAAACGGAACGAGGCCAATTGCTGCAACGCAAAAAAGGCGCCCCTCCTGCGCGGGAAGGACGCCTTCGTGGCCTTCGCCGATCCAATGACCGGCAGGAACGCGTTGCCGCCTACTTCCCGTGGGCACGAATCACCGCGGCCATCTGCTCGGCGCTCAGCGCGCCGGAATATTTGTCGCCATTGACGAAGAAGGTCGGCGTGGCGCTGACGCCGAACACGGTCTCGCCGCGCTGCTGCACGTCGACGATCTTCTGCTGCAACGCCTTGTCGGTGAGGCAGGCCTTGAAGTCGTCCTGGCTCATGCCGACAAGCTTGGCGATACGCAGCAGCGCTTCGGACGCGTTCTCGGCGCGGGCCCATTCGGCCTGCTGGTCGAACAACACGTCGACCATCGCGGTGCGCCGGGCGTCGTCGCCGGTGCAGCGCGCCAGCATGAAGGCCGCGAGCGCCCGCGGATCGAAGGGGAATTCGCGCAGGATCAGCTTGGCCTTGCCGGTATCGATGAAGGCCTTCCTGATGACGGGGAGCGATTCGGAATGAAAGTCGGCGCAGTGCGGGCAGGTCATCGAAGCGTATTCGACGATGGTCACGGGCGCATCGGGATCGCCGATGACGACATCCTTCAGCGCCTCGCCCGCCATCAGTTTGGAGACGTCGACCGAACCCGAGGACTTCGGCGCATCAACGACGGCGATCTCGGCGGCGGCGGCGGTGTCGCCGGATGCCGCGGGTGCCGCGCTCGACGAAGCGGCCGGAGCCGCATCCGAAGCGGGCGCCCTGGTCGACGCGTCAGGCGTCGCGGCCGGGGTCTGGGACTGAGCAAGCTCGGTCCCGCCGGGGGTCACGGCCGCATCGGCGGTGGCCTTGTCGGAATCGTTGCAGCCGGCGAGCGCCAGAAGCCCGGCGCCGGCCATAAGGGCCGCGAAACGTGCGGTGCGGCGTGTGCCGGTGTCGGCTGATGTCGGCTTCGTCATCGATTCGAACCTTTTCGTCTGAAAGAGCGTCGGCTTGGGTGGCGATCTATGCAAGAAATACGGCTTTTCCAATGGGCCGCTCCAATGGCCCGCTCATTTCCATGTCCGGCCGCCACGTCCGGCCCGAAGACCTGCCGCCGACGCATTCACGGCGAACTGCGCCGCAGCGAAGCCTCGGCGAAGGCCCGCAACGCCTTGCGCAGTCTGGGATCCTCGATCCGGGCGACCATCGCGTCGATGCGGGTCTCGTCGGCTGGCCCGAGATCGCGCAGCGTCGGACGGCGGTTCGGCCGCTCGCGGTTGACGGGTTTTTGAACGAGCTTGATGCGCGCGACGGCGGCGAAACCGAAGAACGCGTTGATCCGCGCCAGAAGTTCGCTCGTCTGATGCTGCAGCCTCAGCGCCGCCGCGGCCTCGCAGGCGACGACGAGGGTCGCCGGCTCGAACGGGTCGAAATCGCTGCGCCGCGCCGGCCAGACAAGCTTTTCCGGTCGGGTCGATTTCTCGAGGCGTGGGCCGGCGATCTCCGGCCAGGCTGCGACGAGCCCGGTCGTCATGCCGGCCTTTTTGCGCAGGATCGGGTCCATCAGCGCCCCGACGAGATCGGCGACGGGCCGGGCTCCGCGCCTTCGATCGACCGGAGGTCTCATCGCCGCGGCACCCGGTGCGCGACCGAAGGTGCGTCAAGCCGGACGGCGGCGATCCTCGCCTTGACGACATCGCGACGAAGGGCGGTCAGAATCAAGCTCATGAAGCCGAAGATCATGAAGATCATCCATTCGTTCAAGAGCACGCCGTGGAACGAGCCGAAGGTGACGACGAGAAACACCAGGCCGATCGACGAGGTCGCGATGCCGCGCCCGGCAGGTGCCCGGCAGGTGCGAACCAGATAGGCCACGAAGATCGCACACAGAAGCACGAGCCCGATCAACCCGCTCGACAACGCCTCGTCGATGAAGACGTTGTGCAGATGGGTGAAGCTGCGAACGTAATCGGCATTGGCCGTGCTCACCTGTTCGGCGACCTTCTCGACCCTTTCGGCCGCGCCGACACCGGTCAGCGGATGCTCTTTCAAGAGGGTGAACGCGCCGCGCCACATCACCATGCGCACGTCCATCGAGCCGACCGCAACGCCGGTCTCGTCGAAACGGTCGATTTCCGCAACGCCCTGGTCCCAGCGCGAGTGAACGAGCGTCGCCGCGGGGATCGCCGCCGGCACGAGAACGACGAACGCCGCGGCAGCGATCCGCCAGTCGCGCACGAAGCGGCGCGATCGCAGTGTCAGTGCTGCAAGGTCGAACAGGGCCACCAGGGCGAAGACAAGCCAGGCCGCTCGGGTCTGGCTGAGCAACACCGGCGGCAGCGCGGCGTAGAACCACAGCCGGCTGTTGGCGAGCCATTTCGGCGCCCAATAAGCCGTCATCCGCGCCGCCAGCGCACAGGCAGCGATCATGAAAGCGAAGATCGCCTCGTTCATGCCGAGCCCGAGACGATGACCGTCGAACGGCCAGTCGAGAAGCGTCAGGGCGAGGACCGCCAGAAGCGCGATCCGTCCCCCGAGAACGAGCACATCAAGGGGCCGCCGGACCAGCGCGAGCGCCATGGGCAGAAACACGAAACCGCCGATCATCCCGGCATAGGTCACGAGACGGTTGTTGATGATCGGCTCGCCGCGCCACAGGATCAGCCCGAAGGTCCAGGCGACATAGAGGAGGATCGCGCCGCAGAACCAGGGATCGGCCCAACGGCGCGAGCGGTGCCACGCGAAGGCGAGATTGACGCCGATCAGCAGGAAGACGACGAAGACGACCTTGCCGATGGTGTCGCCGATCGCCAGCATCGCGATCGCCAGCATCATGAGACGCGGATCGAGCGAGCGACGTGAAAGCATCCAGCGCTTGATCATCGCACTAACCCGGCCTCGCGGCGTAGATCGCCCGCCGCACGAGTTCGCCGGTGCGGAACGCCAAAGTCGACAGGCGGCGATAAGCCGGCAGCTTCTGGGTGGCGTAGCGCTTGCGACCGCCGATCAGCGTCGCCTTGGTTGCGGGATTGGCGCGCACGAGGTCGGGCCGGACATGGCGAACCCTCAGGCCGAACGACCAGCCGCGTTCCAGGGCGATGTCGTAGGGAAGCTGCATCGGCACCAGCTTTTCGCGCAGACGCCGGGCCGCCCTGCGATTGATCAGATAGGCGGCCGAACTGCCGGTGGGGCCGAAACCGGCCTTGCCGAGCTTTCGTTCGGCGACCAGCGTTCGAACCGGCGAAAAAACCGCCATGCGGTGATGCATCAGCTTGACGATGTCCCAGTCGTCGACGGCGAGCACCGCGTCGAGCGTCTCGCGAAATGTCGGCAAGGGCTGCGCGTCGTCCTCGAAGATCACGGCGGCGTCCGCACCGCTCGCCAGAAACGCGTCGAATGCGTCGAGATGGGTTTGATAGCAGCCATATTCGCCATCGAGAGGAATCTTGCCGTGGAGACGACGGAAACCGGCCTCGTCCAGGATCACGCGCTCCTGCGGTGGAACGGTCTTTCCATCGACGGCCGGTACTCGTATCAGATCGATCCCGCACGTTCTTGCGTCTTCGCCGATCGCCGCCCAGCGATCGGGGGATCGGTCCAGATTGAGAACGTAGTAATTGATGATCACGTCATAATCCCGCGGGCCGGCTGACCCTGCCGAATGCGCGGAATGCCCAGCCGAGTCAAGAATTCCGATGCCGCGACCAGTCTCCCCTCCCCGCGACACGGCGCCAAATTCCGCCCCATCCGGCGCCACCGCGAAAACGCTTCTGGCCTGGTACGATCGTCATGCGCGCTCCCTGCCCTGGCGCGTTTCCCCACAGGATCGGGCCGAGGGTGTTGCTCCCGACCCCTACCGTGTCTGGCTGTCGGAGGTGATGCTGCAGCAGACGACGGTCGCCGCCGTCAAGACCTATTTCGCCCGCTTCACCGCGCGCTGGCCGACCGTCGAAGACCTTGCGGCGGCCCCCGAGGACGAGATCCTGGGCGAATGGGCGGGGCTTGGCTACTACGCCCGCGCCCGCAATCTCTTCGCCTGCGCCCGAACCGTGGCGAACGCGCACGCCGGGGCGTTTCCTCGAACCGCAGAAAGATTGAAGGCACTGCCGGGAATCGGCGACTATACGTCCGCCGCCATCGCCGCCATCGCTTTCGACGAACCCGTCGCGGTGGTCGATGGCAATGTCGAGCGGGTGATCACGCGGCTTTACGCCATCGAAACGCCGCTGCCGGCCGCCCGCAAGACCATCCGCGAAAAGATGGCCGCGATCACGCCTCGAAAGCGTCCCGGCGATTTTGCTCAAGGCATGATGGATCTCGGCGCGACGGTCTGCACGCCAAAGAGCCCGAACTGCATGCTCTGCCCGCTGCGCGAGGGCTGCCGCGCCGCGGCCGAGGGCCGCCAGGGGGAGTTTCCGGTGAAGGCGCCGAAGCGCGGCGCGCCGGAGCGCCAGGGCGCCGCCTTCGTCGCGGTGCGCGCGCTCGACGGTGCGGTGTTCCTGCGCAAGCGGCCCGACAAGGGCATGCTGGGCGGCATGAGCGAAGCGCCCTCGACCGACTGGAGCGCCCGCGCCAACGGCGCGACGGGCCTTGCGAGTGCGCCCTTCCCCGCCAATTGGCGCTTCGCCGGGACGATCGAGCACGGCTTCACCCATTTCCGGATCGTCCTCGAAGTCTATGTCGCAACGATTGCCACGGACCCGCCCCTCGCGGGCTGGTGGTCGACATCCGAACGCCGCACGGCAGAGGCCCTGCCGACGCTGATGACGAAGGTTCTGACACGAGCCCTTGCCAATCACGACCACCGAAGCGCCCGCCAGAGCCAGTAGCGCTCGAGGCACCGCTGCGGATTTCATATCAGGACCGGCGCCCAGCACAGGCGTCGCCCCGAAGCCCGGAAAGACGACGACATGACCATCGACCATGTGGTGTTCGATATCGGCCGGGTGCTCATGCACTATGATCCCGAATTGGGGTTCCTCGAACGCATCCCGGACGCGGCGGAGCGGAATTTCTTCCTCGAAGAGGTCTGCACCTCGGACTGGAACATCGAGCAGGACCGCGGTCGCAGTTGGAGCGAGGCCGAGGCCGAGGCGATCGCGCGCCATCCGCACCGCGCCGACGACATCCGGGCGTTCCGTCAGAACTGGCACAGGATGGTGCCGCATCTCCATGACGGCAGCGTCGCCCTTCTCGAAGAGCTGATGGCGAAGGGCATCGACGTGACGCTGCTGACCAATTTCGCCTCCGACACGTTTCGCGAGGCGCAGGCGATGTATCCGGTCCTGACGCGCACTCGCGGCGTTACCGTCTCCGGCGACATCGCGCTGATCAAGCCCGACAAGGCGATCTACGACCGCCACGCCGCCGACTTCGGCCTGGTCGCAAGCCGGACGCTGTTCATCGACGACACACGGAAGAACGTCGACGGCGCCATCGCCGCCGGCTGGCAGGCGGTGCATTTTACCGACCCGCAAACGCTGGCCCGCGATCTTCGCGAAAGAGGTCTCCCGGTCGAGGGCCCGCCGGCGGACTGACGGCAGGCCGCGATCAGCCGCCGACGACGGCAAGGCTCTCGCGCACGGTCTTGCGCAGTTCGTCGATCGACTTCAATCCAGCGCCCGACTCGATATGCCAGAAACTCCAGCCGTTGCAGGCGTCGAGACCCTGCACCCTGGCGCCGATGCGATGGATCGACGCGGCCTCGCTGCCGAAGGCGATGGTGCCGTCGGCGCGCACGGTCGCCCGCCAGCGGCGCCTGGCGTCGGTGAGTTCGGTGCCCGGCGCGATCAGCCCGGCCTCCAGGAGGCTGGCGAAGGGAATGCGCGTCTCGGCCCGCTTGCCGCCGGACATCTGCAACACATCGGCGTCCAGCGGTTCCACGGCCGCGATGCGGGCGTGAGCCGCTTCGATATAGTCGTCCTCGCGCTCGATGCCGACGAAATGCCGTCCGAGCCGTTTGGCGACGGCGCCGGTGGTGCCGGTGCCGAAGAACGGATCGAGGATTACGTCGCCGGGCTTCGTCGAGGAGAGGATCACGCGGGCAAGCAGGGGCTCCGGCTTCTGGGTCGGATGCGCCTTGCGGCCGTCGGCACCCTTCAGCCTTTCGCCGCCCGAGCAGATCGGAAACAGCCAGTCGGAGCGCATCTGCACGTCGTCGTTCGCCGCCTTCATGGCGTCGTAGTTGAAGGTGTAGCCCTTGGCGTCCTGATCGCGCGAGGCCCAGATCATCGTCTCATGGGCGTTCTGGAACCTGCGGCCGCGAAAGTTCGGCATCGGGTTGGTCTTGCGCCAGACCACGTCGTTCAGCATCCAGAACCCCAGATCCTGCATGGCCGCGCCGACGCGAAAAATGTTGTGGTAGGAGCCGATCACCCAGATCGTGCCGTTCGGCTTCAACACGCGACGGGCCGCGAGCAGCCAGGCCCGAGTGAAGGCGTCGTAAGCGGCAAAGCTCTCGAACTGATCCCAGGCGTCGTCGACCGCGTCGACCTTGGACTGGTCGGGCCGGTGCAGGTCGCCGCCGAGCTGAAGATTGTAGGGCGGATCGGCGAAGATCACGTCGATCGAATTTTCCGGCAGCGCCTCCATCTGCGAAACGCAATGGCCCTTGAGGATCTGGTCGAGCCAGACCGGGCTCGCCGCAACGCCATGACCTGCGGCTCCAACGAGACCCGCATCCTCCACCGAAATCGCCGCCAGGGACGCGGAACGCTTCATTGCCATCTTCACCACCGGTTACGCAAAACAATCGACCTTCGCGCTCATGGTTACCGAACAGCGTAAACAATCGGTGAAATCGAAGCTTTTTCGCAAAGGCTGGCCGTGATAACCGACCCGCATGGTGGTGGAGCCCACCCACGATGCGGCGATTCCGAGCCGCGCCGCAACGCCAAAACGCCTTGTCCTGCCGCGCCTTATCGCCTGCCCACCGGAGTGTAGCCCATGTCGCAGCCCCTTCTCGTGATCTTCGACTGCGACGGGGTCCTGGTGGATTCCGAGATCATCGCGGCCGAAGTCCAGACGGAACTGCTCAAGGCCCACGGCATCGAGATGGAGGCGCTCGACTACGCGACGCGCTATGCCGGCCTGACCTGGCAGACGATCATGGCGAAGCTGTCGGAGGAGCACAGCGTGCGCTTTCCGAAGGATTTCTCGGCTTCGGTCGACGCCGAGATCGATCGCCGGCTCAGCGCCGACGTCGAGGAGATCGCAGGCGCCCGCTTCGCCCTCGACCGGCTTGAACTGCCGCGCTGCATCTGCTCGAATTCGTCCTCGGCGCGCCTGGAGATCGAGCTCGACCATGTCGGACTGCTCGACTATTTCATGCCGCATATTTTTTCGGCACCGGAAGTCGGCACGAAAAAGGTCAAGCCCGAGCCCGACGTCTATCTTTACGCCTGCGAGCAGTTCGGGGTGCCCCCGAAGCAGACGATCGTCATCGAGGATTCGGTGCATGGCGTCACCGCCGCCGCCAGGGCCGGCTGCCGCGTCGTCGGCTTCACGGGTGCCCGCCACTCCTCCATCGGCCATGCCGAAGCCCTCAGCGAAGCCGGCGCCGAGACGGTGATCAGCCTCCTCAGCGACTTCCCCGCCGTCGTCGAAGCGCTCGCGGCCTGGCAGGAAGCCTGACGCCGGAGATCGCGTTGAAAACCCCGCCCTACCGGCCGCCGGTTTCGTCGAAGCCGACGTAGACGGTGAGGTTGCGCCTGGAGGTCTGGTCGATGGAAATGCTCCGGTCCACGAACACGAAGCTCTGGGCGCCGGTCGCCTTGTTGACCACCGCCGCCTGATAGCCGAGCTGGGAATAGACGACGTCCTTGCCGTTCTTCAGGATCGCGACGCGAATCGGCAGCTTGAGCACCCGGTCCTGGGCGACGGGGCCCGCCGTCACCCGGCCGACGAGGCCGACCTCCATGTGCAGCTTTCCGTCGACGATGCGGCAGTCGCGGGTCGCTTCGGTGATCGAGGCGACGTAGTCGATCTTCCCGGCGATCTCCTTCTTCAGGATCGCCGTTCCCTCGCGCAGGCTGACGGCCGGGCAATAGGGCGCCTCCAGCCCCTCCATCGGCTTGGCCTTCGTCGTGACCGAGGCTGGCGGCGCGGCGAGCGAATCGCCGCTGGCGGCGAGTTCGGCGCTCTGCTGGTTGCTGTTGCAGGCCGAAAGCGCCGTCAGCGCCAGGGCCGCCGCACCAAACGAAACGGCCTTGAAGCCTCTAACCATATGCATCGCTTGCTTCTTCCCTTATCGTGGCTGGCCGTTCTATATCACCCACGGATCGGATAGGCGACCGATGCGGCAGGTTTGTCGCAAGATCGACGTCTTCGATCCGGCGGGTCTTCGCGGCCCAATGCGCGAAGCCGGTCAAAACCGAAGTGGATTCGATGTGAAGTATGTGAGTTCGCGAGGCGAGGCGTCGCGCCTTGGATTTTCCGACGCGCTGCTCGCCGGCCTCGCCAGCGATGGCGGTCTCTACCTGCCGGAAAGCTGGCCGCAGGTGGATGCCAAGTCAATCGCGGGCTATGCCGGCAAGCCCTATGCCGACGTCGCGTTCGACATCCTGTCGCGTTTTACCGGCGAGGACATCGCGCCGGCCGATCTGAAGCGCATGGTCGACGAAGCCTACGCCACCTTCCCGCATCCGGCCGTCGCGCCGCTGGTGCAGATCGGCGCGAACCAGTACCTCCTCGAACTCTTCCACGGCCCGACCCTTGCCTTCAAGGACGTGGCGATGCAGCTGATCGCGCGGCTGATGGACCATGTGCTGAAGCAGCGTGGCCGCCGCGCGACCATCGTCGGCGCCACCTCCGGCGACACGGGCGGCGCGGCGATCGCCGCCTTCGCCGGCAGCCGGCGCACCGATCTTTTCATCCTCTTTCCGCACGGCCGGGTCTCGCCGGTCCAGCAGCGGCAGATGACGACCTCCGGCGCCGACAACGTCCACGCCGTCGCCATCGACGGCACCTTCGACGATTGCCAGGCGCTGGTGAAGGCGATGTTCAACGACGCGTCCTTCCGCAGCAAGGCCGCGTTGTCGGGTGTCAACTCGATCAACTGGGGCCGGATCATGGCCCAGATCGTCTATTTCTTCACCGCCGCCGCCAGCCTCGGGGCGCCGGCCCGCAAGGTGTCCTTCACGGTGCCGACCGGCAATTTCGGCGACATTTTCGCCGGCTACGGCGCCAGGCGCATGGGTCTGCCGATCGAGCGGCTCGTCATCGCCACCAACGCCAACGACATCCTGGTTCGTACATTGGACAGCGGCGCCTATGAGACCGACGGCGTCACGGCGACCCACTCGCCCTCCATGGACATCCAGGTCTCGTCGAATTTCGAGCGGCTGATCTTCGAGGCCTCCGGCCGCGACGGCGCCACTGTGCGCCGGCTGATGCAGAGCCTTGCCCAGTCCGGCAGCTTCACCCTGCCGGCCGAGATTCTCGACGCGATCCGGGCCGAGTTCGACGCCGGTGCGACCGACGAGGCCAGGACCATCGAAACGATCCGCCACACACTGGACACCACCGCCTATCTCCTCGATCCGCACACGGCCGTCGGCGTCGCCGTTGCGGCCAGGAAGGCCGGCACCGCGCCGATGATCACGCTGGCCACCGCCCATCCGGCGAAATTCCCGGCCGCCATCGAGACGGCCACCGGCCACGCGCCGAGCCTGCCGCCGACCCATGGCGACCTGATGCAGAAGCATGAGACGATGGACCGGCTTCCCAACGACATCGGCGCCGTGGAAGACTACATTGCCGCGCGCTCGCGTGCGGTCAGCCAGGGAGCGGCAGCATGAGCGTCGATATCACCAAACTCGCCAACGGTCTGACGATTGCCACCGAGACCATGCCGCATCTGGAAAGCGCCTGCCTCGGCATATGGATCAAGGCCGGCGCCCGCGACGAAGCGCCCGGCGAGCACGGCATCGCGCACCTTCTCGAACACATGGCCTTCAAAGGCACCTCGCGCCGCTCCGCCCGGCAGATCGCCGAGGAGATCGAGGACGTGGGCGGCGAGATCAACGCCGGCACCAGCGTCGAGACCACTTCCTACTACGCCCGCGTCCTGAAGAACGACGTGCCGCTGGCGCTCGACATCCTCACCGACATCCTCATCGATTCACGCTTCGACGAGATGGAACTCGAACGCGAGCAACAGGTGATCCTGCAGGAGATCGGCGCGGCGGAAGACACGCCCGACGACATCGTCTTCGACCATTTCCAGGAAGCGGCCTTCCGCGACCAGATCATCGGCCGGCCGATCCTCGGCACCCGCCAGACGGTGAAGTCCTTCACGCCGGCCGACCTGCGCGCCTATCTCGCTAGGCACTATTCACCGGGCAACATGATCGTCGCCGCGGCCGGCGCGGTCGACCACCGCGCCATCGTCGACCAGGTGACGTCTGCTTTTGGATCCGGCGCCGCCTCGCCGCTGCCGCTGCGCGCCGAGCCGCGCAAACCCGCGCTCTACACGGGCGGCGAGTTCCGCCAGGAGCGCGACCTGATGGACGCGCAAATGGTGCTCGGCTTCGAGGGCCGGCCCTATTACGCCCGTGACTTCTACGCCAGCCAGGTGTTGTCGCTGATTCTGGGCGGTGGCATGTCGTCCCGCCTGTTCCAGGAGGTCCGCGAGCGCCGCGGGCTGTGCTACGCCATCTACGCCTTCCACTGGAGTTTCGCCGACAGCGGCATCTTCGGCGTCCACGCCGCGACCGGCGAGGCGGAACTCGCCGAACTCGCACCGGTGATCGCCGAGGAACTCCTGAAGGTCGCTGACGGCATCACCGAGGCCGAGGTCACCCGGGCCCGCGCCCAGATGCGGGCCAGTCTGCTGATGTCGCAGGAAAGCCCGGCCTCGCGCACCGCACAGATCGCCCGGCAGCTTCTGTTCAACGGCGCGACCATTGAAAACCAGGAACTGATCGACCGCCTCGATGCCATCTCCGCGCCGCGCCTGTCTCACCTGGCCGAGCGGCTGTTCGCCAACGCGCCGACGACGCTCGCCGCCATCGGCCCGGTGAAGAACCTGCCGAGCCGCGAAGCGCTGGCCGCACAACTGACCCGCGACACCGCCGGCGAGGTCGCGGGCGCGGCCCATGTCGCCCGGGCCGCCGGCGCCCATTGACGCCTGCGCCGATGGGGTTTCTCGATCATCTGACGGCAGCCCCCATTCCCTCGATGGAGGGGAGCGACATCGTTCTGCGGGCCCCGCGGCGGCGCGATTTCGACGCCTGGGCCAACCTTCGCAACGACAGCCGCGGTTTTCTGAAACCGTGGGAGCCGCAATGGAGCTCCGACGAGCTCTCGCCGGAGGCCTTTCGCGCTAGGCTGCGGCGCTACGAACAGGACGCACGGGAAAAGACCAGCTATACGTTCTTCCTGTTCGATCGGTCGGGACAAACCCTCTACGGTGGCACGACGATCGGCCATATCCGACGCGGCGTCTCGCAGAACTGCATGCTGGGCTACTGGATGGGCGAGGCGCATGCCGGAAAGGGATTGATGCGACAGGCGGTGGAGCTTCTCAAACTCTTCGCCTTCGACATGCAGGGCCTGCATCGGATGGAGGCGGCGTGCCTGCCGACTAACCAGCGCTCGATCGGGCTTCTCACGGCATGCGGCTTCACGCGGGAGGGCTATCTGCGCCGCTATCTGAAGATCGCCGGTCGCTGGGAGGATCATCTGCTTTTCGGGCTTCTCGCCGAAGAATGGTCGCGTTCGTCATCCAAGCGTGACGTGCAGAGCGAAAAGACCACCCTGGCCGACGCCGGCGCTTCCGTTCACGCGATGCGTGCCGTGCCCGAGCGATCCACTGCCGGAGCGACCCATCCCGCCGCGTCGACCTCGAACCGGAGCGCCTCGTGACGCCCGACATCGCCTCCACCTCGCATCAGGCGGACGATCGCCGGACGGTCGTCGCAATCGGCCGGCGGGCTCTGCGGGCAGCGCTTGCACTTCTCGCCGTCCTCTTCGTTGTTCTGACGAGCGCGCAACCCTCCTTCGCGCTGCAACCGGTCAACATCTCGGCCAAGGACGCCGCCGTCGATCTCAAACCGGTGATCGACATCTATCGCGATCGGGGCCGCAATTTCCAGGTGGCGACGGTTCCGGGCGCCGACGGCATCGTGCGGCGCATCGAGATCGAGGCGAAGTCGCCCCAGGCCAGCGGCAACTGGGCGGTCTTCGCGCTCGCCAACAACACCGACGAACAGATCGACCGGCTGATCGTCGCGCCACATTTCCGGCTCGTCGGCTCGGGCATCCACTGGCCCGACCTCGGCTCGCAGCGTATGGCCTCGATCACCCCGAGCCAGGGCTTCGCGCTGGAACGCCAGCCGAGCACCGACGCCGACGTCTTTCTCGTCACGCTCGATCCCGGCACGGTCGTCACCTTCGTCGCGGAAATGACCGCGTCGAACCTGCCCGACATCCGGCTGTGGGAGCCCAACGCCTACAAGGACACGATCAACGCCTTCACGCTCTATCGCGGCATCGTCCTCGGCATCGCCGGCCTGCTCGCGGTGTTCCTGACGATCCTCTTCGTGGTCAAGGGCTCGGCGATGTTCCCGGCGACGGCGGCGCTCGCCTGGGCGGTGCTGGCCTACATCTGCATCGACTTCGACTTCTGGCAGAAGCTGGTGCCGATCCTGCCCGGCGAGGAGCGGATCTGGCGGGCCGGCACCGAGGTGGCGCTGGCCTTCACCCTCGTCCTGTTCCTCTTCGCCTATCTCAATCTCAACCGCTGGCACGGCTTCCTGTCGATCTTCACCGTGGTGATCCTCGCCGCCCTCGGCGGGCTGGGCGGGCTCGCCGCCTTCGATCCGGCCGTCGCCTCGGGCATTGCGCTGATGTCGCTCGGCGCGACCGCCGTGATCGGCCTCTGCGTGATCGTCACCTTATCCTTCAAGGGCTTCGACCGGGCGATCATGCTGATCCCCACCTGGTGTCTGGTCATCCTGTGGCTCGCCGCCGGCTGGATGACCGTCACCGGCCGCATCGACAACGACATCATCCAGCCGGCGCTGGGCGGCGGCCTCGTCCTCATCGTGCTGCTCATCGGCTTCACGGTCATGCAGCATGCCTTCGCCGGCGGCGGTTTCGCCCATGGCATCCTGTCGGACCTCGAACGCCGCTCGCTGGCGCTGGCCGGCACGGGCGACGCGATCTTCGACTGGGACGTCAGCCGCGATCGCATCTTCGCCGGCGCCGACGGCGACGCGCTCACCGGCATGCCGGTCGGCACGATGAACGGCCCGGCCCGCGACTGGCTGCCGATCCTGCATCCGGACGATCGCGACCGCTTTCGCCTGACGCTCGACGCCATCCTCGAACATCGCCGCGGCCGGATCTCCCAGGAATTTCGCCTGCGCGACGACAATGGTCATTACCACTGGGTGTCGCTGCGCGCCCGACCGGTGCTCGGCTCCGACGGCGAGGTCGCGCGCTGCGTCGGCACGCTGAAGGACGTCACCGAACGCAAGAAATCCGAGGAACGGCTGCTCCACGACGCGCTGCACGACCAGCTGACCGGGCTTCCCAACCGCGAGCTGTTCATCGACCGGCTCGACGCGATCGGCGTGCTCGCCGCGACGCGCGAGGATGTTTCGCCGACGATCTTCGTTATCGATCTCGACCGCTTCAAACAGGTCAACGACGATTTCGGCATCGCCACCGGCGACACCATGCTGCTCACCGTCGGGCGCCGGCTGAAGCGGCTCCTGAAGCCGCAGGACACGCTCGCCCGGCTCGGCAGCGACCAGTTCGGCCTGATCCTCCTGTCCCAGTCGGACGTCGACGGCGTCGCCCAGTTCGCCGAAGAGCTACGCGACGCGATCAAGGCGCCGATCGCCTTCGCCAACCGCGAGATCGTGCTCACCGGCGCCATCGGCCTCACCGGCTGGGCCGACGCGTCGAACTCCAAGGAGGCGCTGAAGGAAGCGGAACTCGCCATGTACCAGGCCAAGCGCGGCGGCGGCGACGCCATCGAGCCGTTCCGCCCTTCCTATCGCGCCACCGGCAGCGGTAGACTTCAGGTCGAGGCCGATCTGCGCCGGGCCTTCGAGCGCAACGAGCTGTCGCTGGCCTTCCAGCCAATCGTCAAGCTCGACGGCGAGGCGGTCGCCGGCTTCGAGGCGTTGCTGCGCTGGGAACATCCGCGCCGCGGCGCCATCTCGCCATCCGAATTCGTGCCGATCGCCGAGAGCATCGGGTTGATCGTCAAGCTCGGCCAGTTCGCCCTGGAAGAGGCGGTCAAGCGCCTCGGCGACTGGCAGCGGCTGACCGGCGACACCAGCCTGTTCATCTCGGTCAACATCTCCTCGCGCCAGTTGATCCGTCAGGATCTCATCGCCGACGTCAAGGCGGTGCTGGACCGCTACCGCATCGAACCGGATTGCCTGAAGCTCGAACTGACCGAATCCATGGTGATGGACAACCCGGAGCGATCGGGACAACTGCTCACGCGGTTGCGTGAACTCGGCGTCGGCCTGGCACTGGACGATTTCGGCACCGGCTATTCCTCGCTCGCCTATCTGATGGGCTTTCCGTTCGACACGCTGAAGATCGACCAGTCGTTCCTGCGCAACAACACCCAGCCGCAGCGGCCGATCATCCTGCACTCCATCGTGACCATGGCGCACGATCTCGGCCTGAAGGTCGTGGCCGAAGGGGTCGAGAGCGACGCGGACGTCTTGCAGCTTCAGCAGCTCGGCTGCGAATACGCCCAGAGCTTCCTCTATTCGCAACCGCTGACCAACGAAGAGGTGCGCAAGCTGCTGCAGGAGCGTTCGGGGCCGGTCCGCCGCGCGAGCTGAGCGCTGGCGACAATCAACCGGCGGCCTCGCCGGGCCGAAGCAGGCAAGCGTCAAAGCCGAACGCCGTTTATGCGAGCCTTGAGCTTTGCCGCTTTTCCCGAAGGCTCCGGTCCGCCATCGCAGCGGTTGCCCGCCGCTTCAGGCGTGGCCCGCCTCGCTGGCCAGGAACGCCGGCTCGATGCCGAGAAGCTTCAAGGCGCGGCGGTACTTTTCGTCGAGCCTGGCGTCGAAGACGATCTCCAGATCGGCCTTGCAGGTCAGCCAGCCATTGGCGGCGATCTCGCCCTCCAACTGCCCCGCGCCCCAGCCCGAATAGCCCAGCACCATGATCGCCGTTTTCGGCCCGGTGCCTTTCGACATCGCCTTCAGGATATCGACGGTCGGGGTCAGCGAGATGTTGTCCTCGACCGGCACGGTGGATTCGGATTCGTAGTCGTCCGAATGCAGGATGAAGCCCCGGCCCTTCTCGACCGGACCGCCCATGCAGACCGACACCTCCTCGCCGTGGCGCGGCAGGCGGATGTCGCTTTCGCTCTCGACGATGCCGATCTGCGTCAAAAGCTCGGAAAAGCTCATGGGCTGCGGCTTGTTGATGATGAAGCCCATCGCCCCGCCGGGAGAATGGGCGCAGACATAGATGACGCTTTCGGCGAAGCGATCGTCCGCCATGCCCGGCATGGCGATGAGGAAATGCCCTTCGAGCGACGAGACGACACCGCGCGCCGCCTGACCGGACCCGACACGACCGCCGGCGATGTCGCCCTTGCGCTTGCCGCCCGTGTCGCCACCTTTGTCGCCGCGCGATCCGCCTTGGGTTTTTGAGTCCACTGTCATCCCCGTCAGATCGGTTGCCGTGGGTCGTGGTTCAATGCTGCCAAGCATCGAGACGTTTGAACAGGGCCCAAATGTCGTGCCGCGGCAAAAAAAGCGGTTTGCCATTCGATGTCGCGCGATCTTGACTGGTTCGAACGTAACGGAGTTGGCTATGGATGCGAACAGGAAACAGACCGAACAGGATCGACGCGGATTGGCTCACGGGATGATGGCCGGCCTACCTTCCGTCGCCGAATCTCATCGTGCGCGACGCAGCAACTTGGCCGGAAACGCCGGCCGAAGACCAACCGGGATCCGACGATGACGTCCTGCTTCACCCTCCCCCTCCCACTACTCCCCCTTCGCGAACGCATCGCCTGCGCCACGGGTGCCGTTCTCATGAGCGCCGGTCTCGCGCTCGGCGCGGCGTCTGCGGCTTTCGCCGACGATGCGCGGTCGCAAATCGCGACCAGGGAAGCCACTCTGACGATCACCGCCGAGCCTGCGGGTCCGCACGGCGTGGTGCGGGGAGCCTTGCTGATCGACCTCGCCGCGGGCTGGCACACCTATTGGCGCGATCCGGGCGCCTCCGGCATTCCGCCGACGCTCGACTTTTCCGGCACGACGGGCTTCGGCAGGGCGGACCTGCATTTCGCCGCGCCGCACCGCTTCGGCAGCGACCTGACCCGCGGCAACGGCTACACCGAAGCGACCGCCATCGCCTTCGCGCTGACGCCAAAACCCGGCGCGACGATCGGCGCGGTCGAGGCCCGGATTTTCCTCGGCGTCTGCCGCGAGATCTGCATCCCCGTTCAGGCCGAGATGAAGGTGCAGAGTCCAAGAGCCGCCGATCCGCGCGTCGAGACCGCCTTCGCCGTACTGCCGTCGGACGACGGTTCCCGCGGGCGGGTCGCCGCGGCAACGATCGCCCCGGACGCCGCTTCGCTGACCATCACCGCGACCTACGTCGCCGCACCGTCAAAGCCCGATCTCTTCGTGACGGGTCCTGAGGGCTGGTTCTTCGACGAGCCGACGAAGACGAGCGTCGACGGCACCCGCGTCACCTTCACCGTGCCGATCGTCGAACGACCGCCGAACGCCGACAAGACCGCCGTGCCCGAAACGATCGACATCGTCGCGACCGACGGCGACACGGCGTTCGAGGCCGACGGTTTTGCAGTGTCTCGAAAAGCCGGCGCGCTGGCAGCCGGATCGAAGCGGCCCTGAACGCCATCCGAGCTTGCCGGCCGCAGACGCGCCCGGAACAGGTGGACGAAGCGTTCGGATGGCGCATACGCCATCCGCTTCTCGACAAGCGACGCTGCGGAACCATATCCGCTCTCGTGCCGGTAAAACGCCCGACAAGGGTCGGCGCCGCGGCATCATCTTCAAGAAGGGGACCACCAGATGGCCATCGCAGTGGGCGACAAGCTTCCGAATGCAACGCTGAAGACCAAGACCTCGGACGGCCCGGTCGACCTGTCGACCGACGAGATCTTCGCCGGCAAGAAGGTGGTGCTCTTCGCCGTGCCCGGCGCCTTCACGCCGACCTGCTCGATGAATCACCTGCCGGGCTTCCTCGACTACAATGACGAGTTGCGCGCCAAGGGCGTCGAGACGATCGCCGTCGTCGCGGTCAACGACATCTTCGTCATGGGCGCCTGGAAGGATGCCAAGGACTCTGGCGACAAGATACTGTTCCTGTCGGACGGCAACGCCGAGTTCACCAAGGCGATCGGCCTCGACATCGACCTGTCGGTCGCCGGCCTCGGCGTGCGCTCCAAGCGCTATTCGATGCTCGTCGACGACGGCAAGGTGACGCTTCTCAACGTCGAGGATTCGCCCGGCCAAGCCGAAAAGTCCGGCGCCGAGGCGCTGCTCGAACAGATGTGATGGTGAGAAAAAAGGGCCGGACGTCTACACCGTATCGGGAATGCGGGCGATGACCTTGATCTCGAAATCAAATCCGGCAAGCCAGTTGACCCCGATCGCCGTCCAGTTCGGATAGGGTGCCCGGGGAAACACTTCGCTCTTCACAACCATGATGGTTTCGAACTGGTTTTCCGGATCGGTGTGGAAGGTTGTCACATCGACGATATCGTCGAAGGTACACCCCCCGGCCTCGAGGGTCGCCTTCAGATTGGCGAAAGCCGTGCGAACCTGATCCTCGAATTCCTCTTCCGCAGTACCATCGGGCCGACTGCCGACCTGGCCTGAAACAAACAGCAGATCGCCAGAGCGAATGGCCGCCGAATAGCCATGGGCCTCATAGAGAGCGTGGCGATTTTTCGGGAAGACAGCGTTGCGCTGTGTCATGTCATGGTCCTTTCGTATCTGTTGTCGCGGGATACCGGATCGTGCGTCGGCATAGGGCTTTACGAAAAGCACCGAAGCTTGATATCCGCCTCGTATGTCGATTAGCCACATACGGGGCGTATGTCAATTCCATATACGCTCCGTATGTCCAGGAAGAGGTTTATCGTGGCTCAGAGGCGCCGTCCCGAAACAGTAGAGGAGAACCGTGTCAAGCTGATCTCCGCGGCTCGAAAGGCCTTTGCAGAGAAGGGGTTCGCCGCGGCGTCGATGGACGAGCTGACCGCGGATGTCGGCCTCACGCGGGGGGCGCTCTACCACAATTTCCGCGACAAGAAGGGGTTGCTCGCGGCCGTGGTTGCGGAGATCGACAGCGAGATGGCCGGACGTGCGCAAAAGTCTGCCGCTGATGCGGAAAACGATTGGGAGAAACTGCTCGCGGAGGGTGCGGCTTATATACAGATGGCACTCGACCCGGAGGTGCGGCGGATCGTTTTGCTGGACGGGCCCGCGTTCCTTGGCGATCCGTCACAATGGCCGAGCCAGAACGCCTGCCTGGAACTGACGAAGCAAGCGGTCGCGAAGCTGATCTCGGATGGCACCTTCAAACCGGTCGACGTTGAAGCGGCGGCCCGGCTTCTCAGTGGCGCGGCTCTGAACGCCGCCCTGTGGGTCGCGGCGAGCGATGAGCCGGAAGTGGTTTTACCCAAAGCCATCGAAGCGTTTCAGCTGATGGCGACAGGATTGCTCGCGAAGTAAAAGAACCTTTGAAGTTTATGGGAACTGCCCGTGCCCTTCATGTCTCGGGAAACTGTTCGATCGGTGAACGATAACCCTTTGCTCCAGTCAAATTTCCGCTTCCAGGAACGAGAGAGAAAGCCCAGGGTCTTGAGGGGCTCGAAAGCGGTCGATCGGAAAATCAGCGTCTGTCGCCCGACCCCCGCTTGAACGGCGCCATGCCCGCCCGCGCCAACTCGTCGGCGCGCTCGTTGAGTTCATCGCCGGCGTGGCCCTTCACCCAGTGGAAGGCGACCTCGTGGCGGGTCTTCTCCTCCTCGAGACGCTGCCAGAGTTCAACGTTCTTGACCGGCTTCCTGTCGGCGGTCTTCCAGCCGTTCCTCTTCCAGCTTTTGATCCACTTGGTGATGCCGTCGCGCATGTAGACGCTGTCGGAGTAGAGATCGATCGCGCAGGGGCGCTTGAGCGCGCCCAGCGCCTCGATCACCGCAAGAAGCTCCATGCGGTTGTTGGTGGTATGCGCCTCGCCGCCCTGCAGCTCCCTGGACGCGCCGTTGAAGCGCAGGATCGCGCCCCAGCCACCGGGGCCGGGATTTCCCGAACAGGCACCGTCCGTATAGATCTCGACCCGACCTGCTTCACTCATGCCGTCTCGCCTGTTCCTGTCCCGCGCGATCGGCGCTGCTCGTTACGCCCCGCCCGCTACGCCTCGACCATTGCGAGGTCGTATCCGTAATCGGCGACGCTGACCACCTGGCGATGGAAACGCAGCTTCCTGAGATATTCCAGCGGGTCCTTCTTGGTCACGAAGGACCCGTCCGGCGTGTTGATCCAGTCGTAGAGGCGGGTCAGCAAAAAGCGCAAGGCCGCACCGCGGCAGAGCGTCGGCAGCGCATCGAGCTCGGCGCCCGAGAGCGGCCGCACCGAGGCGTAGCCGCGCAGGAGCGCACGGCCCTTGGTGACGTTGAAGCTCTGGTCCGGCTCGAAACACCAGGCCGACAGCGCGATCGCCAGATCGTAGGCCAGCATGTCGTTGCAGGCGAAATAAAAGTCGATCAGCCCCGACAGTTCGCCCGACAGGAAGAAGACGTTGTCCGGGAAGAGGTCGGCGTGGATGACGCCCAGCGGCAGGTCGCTCGGCCAGGCGGCCTCCAGCGCATCGAGCTCGGCGGCGATCTCGGCGGACAGGCCAGGCTCGACGGCGTCGGCGCCCGTCCCACAGCTTTCGAACAGCGGGCGCCAGTCGCCGAGCGCCAGTCCGTTCGCGCGTTTGAGCTCGAAATCGGCGGCGTCGAGATGCATGCGGGCCATCGCCGCTCCCACCGCACGGCAGTGATCGGCGGCGGGCCGGCGCGTCCACATGCCTTCGAGAAAGGTGAAGATCGCCGCGGGACGACCCGCGACCTCCCCCAACGCGCGACCGTCCTCGGTGTGAACCGGCAGCGGGCAGGAGAGACCGCGCCCGGACAGATGCTCCATCAGCCCGACGAAGAACGGCAGATCGTTGCGGTTCACCCGCTTCTCGTAGAGCGTCAGGATAAACGTGCCGCCCTCGGTGCGCATCAGATAGTTGGTGTTTTCGACCCCCTCGGCGATGCCCTTGTAGCTCAGGGCCTTGCCGAGGGGATATTCCGCGACGAACGCACTCAGCTGCTGCTCTGAAACCTCGGTGTAGACGGCCATGAGTTTTAGCGCACGCCCGCTGACGATGCGGCGATCGGGCGGTCGACCGTCGTGTCGGGGCGCTCGCCCATGCCGTTGACGAAGGCCATGTCCTCGCGGGTGAGAGGCGTCTGGCGCAGGCTGCGCATGACCGGAAAGTTCTCGTCCTCGACGGCGGTCTGGACGAAATCGACCGTCACGTCGAAGCGTTCGCGGAACGCCTCGACGATGGCGTCGACCAGCACCTCCGGCGCCGAAGCGCCCGCCGACAGTCCCACGACGAGGTCCCTGTCGCCGATCTCCGATCGATCGAGCACCGTCCAGGGCACATCGCCAACGCCCTCGACGAGGATCGACGTGCCGGCGCCCAGACGCTCGGCGACCTCGACCAGCCGTCTGGAGTTCGACGAGTTCGGCGCGCCGACGACGAGGAACAGATCGGTGCCGGGTGCCGCCACCTTCACGGCGTCCTGGCGGTTGGTCGTGGCATAACAGATCGATTCCGACGACGGCGCAGTCATCTGAGGAAATTTTTCCTCCAGTGCCGCGATGATGCCCACGGTTTCTTCCATCGACAGCGTCGTCTGCGTGACAAAGCCGAGCGCGGCCGGATCGTCCGGCGTGAACCGCGCGACATCCGCCTCGGTCTCGATCAGCGAGATCGCCCCCTGCGGCAACTGGCCCATGGTGCCGACGACCTCCGGATGGCTGCGATGGCCGATTAAAATCACGTGGCGGCCAAGGCGCATGTGCCGCATGGCCTGCTTGTGCACTTTGGAGACCAGCGGACAGGTCGCATCGAGATAGAGAAGTTCGCGGGCGGCAGCGGCCGCCGGCACCGATTTCGGCACGCCATGGGCGGAAAACACCACCGGCTGTCCGTCGTCGGGCACCTCGTCGAGCTCTTTTACGAAGACCGCGCCGCGATTGCGCAGGCCCTCGACGACGTAGCGGTTGTGGACGATCTCATGGCGCACATAGACCGGCGCGCCGTATTTCTTCAGCGCGAGGACGACGATCTGGATCGCCCGGTCGACTCCCGCGCAAAACCCGCGCGGCTCGCAAAGGCGCAGGGTCAGCTTCGGGCGGGTGTTCGGCTCGGCAATCGCGGACATGAAGGCTCCGATGTCTGGGCAGCCACGCGGGGGCTCGAAGGGCTCACCGTACGGCGCGGCGCCGGCGGCCCGAATGAAGGCATCGCGGCATGGACTGTCAAGGGCGAGGCAGGGGAAAGGCTCGCGGCCCTCCACCATGTCGACCGCCCGGCTCGACGAACCGGCTCCCGAGGCTCGAACCGGACGGTGCCGAAGCCGAACAGCGAACGTTGATACCGGTTAACCCTGCGCGCCGATGCCAATCCATCGCGGGTTGTGCCCGGTTGTCAAACTTGGTGTATTTGCCTGACCGGAAATTCATGAGATTCGCCGCCATGCTCGAACGCCGAAACCGCCGTCGCAAACGGGTCTGTCTCGAAGGCCGGATCACCACCGGCCTCACGGGTCCGGTCGTCGACGTGCGTGTGCGCAATCTGTCGGATCGGGGCGCCGAGATCGTCGTGCCCGGTGGCCGGCTCGCCTCCTCGTCGGTGTCGTTCACCTCGTCGCGCGACGCCGGCAAGTTGCGCAGCGCTTCGGTCGTCTGGCGGCGTCTCAACCATTTTGGCCTGCGCTTCAACGAAGCGCTTCCGGGCGAGACCGGCGCGTTCAGGCCGCAACATCCCTGGAGCCGTTATAACCTGCCCCTGAACTAAGCGAAGCAACCGGGCATTTCGCCGTCACCGGCCCCGACACTGCCTGTAATCCTTGACCACCAGCATGCCCGTCATCACCACCAGCACGACCGCAAGGCCGTACCAGGTGAAGGCGTATTGCAGATGGTTGTTCGCAATGTCGATCACCGTGGTTCCGCCGACCGGCCAGCCGCCGGCAGCGCGACCCGGCCCGGCGTTGAGAAAGAACGGTTCGACCTCGGCACCCTGCGGCAGGTCGGCGCCCTGCGTCATGCCGGCCAGATCGCGCCAGTAGAAGCTGTGCCGGGCGATGTCGTTTTCGGGGATGAAGTATCCCGGCTTTTCCGTCAGCGCGTCGCGGGCAAGGCCCGTCACCGTCACCGTGTCCTTCGGCAGGCCCGCCAGACGCTTTTGCGGATCGCGCATCTCGTAGGGCACGAAGCCACGATTGACGAAGAGGACCGGGCCTTCGTCCGTCACCATCGGCGTAAAGACGTTCCAGCCGGAACTGCCGCCGAAGGTGGAGAAGAAGTAGCGCTCGTCCTGATGGAGGAAACGGCCGGTGACGGTCAGCGGTGTGTAGTCGATGTCGCCGCTTTCGGCATGGCGCCGTTCGGCGGCGGCGAGATCCAGCGGTTCGGCATGGATGCGCGCGTCGATGCGCGCGATCAGCGCTTCCTTCCAGGCGAGGCGCTCGACCTGCCAGGTGCCGAGGCCGATCAGGATCGCGATGCCGACCAGGCAGGCGAAGACGGCGATGAAGAATTTCGGCCGCGAGGCCGGCGCCCGGCTGGCCTCTTCCCCCTCGCTGGCGAGGCGCGGCGTGCCGGTGTCAGTTGTCATAGTCCAGGCGTCCTTCACGCGCCTTGTTCCTGTATTGCAGTGCGATCATCAAGCCTTTTAGAAGACGCAGCATCGGCAGGCAGAGGATGAAGGTCAGCGGCACCCACAGGATGGCATGCACCCAGAGCGGCGGCGCGTGGGCGATCTCCAGCCACAGCGCCAGGCCGACGATGACGAAGCCGATGATCAGGATGACGAAGACCGCCGGGCCGTCGCCCGAGTCGATGAATTCGTAGTCGAGATCGCAGCGGTCGCAGCGCTTGGCGACCGTCAGAAAACCGGCGAACAGCTTGCCGTCGCCGCAGCGCGGGCAACGGCCGCGCAGGCCCGCCTGAACCGGGTCGGTCGCACTGTGGAGCGCGCGTTCCTCGGACATGGTGTCTCCTTGGCTGATGACCTGTGTTCCGGGTCTCGCCGAACCGGCAGAAAGCCAAAAGGGAGGCCAGCACCTGCGCGCCGCCTCCCCTCCATCATCTAGTGCGGACCGCCGAAATGGCCCGCGGCGCCTTGTCGCCCGGATCGGGACCGGGACATTTGGCCTTGGCGTGCGTCAGGCCGCGAAGGTCTGCGCGCCCCAGCCACCCCAGACATAGACGGCGAAGAACAGGAACAGCCAGACGACGTCGACGAAATGCCAGTACCAGGCCGCCGCCTCGAAGCCGAAATGCTTTTGCGGGGTGAACTGGCCCATCGACGCCCTGAGCAGGCAGACGGCGAGGAAGATCGTGCCAATGATCACATGGAAGCCATGGAAACCGGTCGCCATGAAGAAGGTCGCACCGTAGATCGAGCCCGAGAACGCGAAAGGCGCATGGGCGTATTCGAAGTACTGCACATAGGAGAAGATCAGGCCGAGGACGACGGTCAGCGACAGGCCGGTGACGAGGCCCTTGCGATCGCCATGGAGCAGCGCGTGGTGGGCCCAAGTAACGGTCGTGCCCGACAGGAGCAGCGTGATCGTGTTGAACAGCGGCAGATGCAGCGGGTCGAGGACTTCGATGCCGACCGGCGGCCACTGGCCGCCCAGCACTTCCGAGCGGGCCGCCTGGATCGCCTCGTTGGGAAAGAGGCTGGCATCGAAGAACGCCCAGAACCACGCGACGAAGAACATCACCTCGGAGGCGATGAACATGATCATGCCGTAGCGCAGATGCATCGACACGACCGCAGTGTGATCGCCGCGCTGGCTTTCCTTGATCGTGTCCGACCACCAGGCGAACATTGTGTAGAGCACGACCGCGAGACCGAGCAGGAAGATCCACGGACCGCCGAGATTCAGGCCGAACAGCGCGAAATCGTTGCCCGCATGCGACCGCATCCAGGCGACGAGGCCGATCATCATGATGAAGGCGCCCAGCGCCCCGAGGGCAGGCCACGGACTCGGATCGATGATGTGGTAGTCGTGATGCTTGGCGTGCGTTGCGTGCGCGGCGTGCGTGTCTGCCATGGCGTGTTCCCCGAACGTGTCTTTCATGCCCGTCGCTCTCGATAGCCGAGATTGCGGGCCAACTCCAGCGTTTGTCATGCGGCCCTTCCCGGTGCCGGGCCCCTCGCCCAACGCCGGTCGCAACCGCGCTCAGACTTCGATCAGGTCGCCATCTTGGCGATCGAGACGAAGTAGAAGATGAAGACCAGCGCCATCAGGACGACGGCGATCGCGATCGAGCGGTTGCGCCGGGCGCGCTGCTCGGCTTCGGTCAGGCGGATGTGTTCGTCGGCCATGTCAGCCTCCGATCCCGAGGGCGGCCAGCGTCTTCGGAACGACGGCTTCGCCCAGAAGGATGAAGAACAGGCCGAAGAGATAGAGAATCGAAAAACCGAAGAGCTTCTTGGCCGGCACCATCGTCGCGTCGCCGTCCTTCATGCGGAAGGTGCCGAAGGCGTGGCGCAGGAAGTTGGCTCCGAGCACGACTGAGGCGATGCCGTAGACCGGCCCGGCGAAACCCATCGGCCAGGGCGCGATGGCGACCGAGACCAGAACGAGCGAATAAGCGAGAATCTGGATGCGGGTCGCGCGCTCCCCGGCGACGTTCGGCAGCATCGGCACGCCGGCGTTGCCGTAATCCTTCAGCTTGAACAGCGCCAGTGCCCAGAAATGCGGCGGTGTCCACAGGAAGATGATGCCGAACAGAACGACGCTCTCGATCGACACGCCGCCCGTCGCGCAGGCCCAGCCGATCATCGGCGGAAAGGCGCCGGCGGCGCCGCCGATGACGATGTTCTGCGGCGTGAACCGCTTCAGGCCCATCGTGTAGATGACGGCATAGAAGAAGATGGTGAAGGCCAGGAGCCCGGCGGCGAACCAGTTGGCGGCCAGACCCAGCATCGACACCGAGAGCAGCGTCAGCGCGATGCCGAAGGCGAGCGCGGCCTCCGGCTCCATGCGTCCGGCAGGGATCGGCCGCTTGGCGGTGCGCATCATCAGGATGTCGATGTCGGCGTCGTACCACATGTTGAGGGCGCCCGAGGCGCCGGCGCCGATCGCGATCGCCAGGATCGAGATGCAGGCGAGGAACGGGTTCATCATGCCCGGCGCCAGCACCAGGCCGGTGATCGCGGTCAGGACCACCAGCGACATCACCCGCGGCTTCAGCAGCGCCAGGAAATCCCGCGGCTCGGCAAGGCTCATGCCGGTATAGGGCGTGTCGGCGGGGGACGTGTCGAGTAGCGTCACGGCGAAACTCTCTTCCAGGTTTGAACCGGATCGACCGGGTCGGCCGGGTCGATGATCCGGGCCGGGGTGGGCCTGTCAGGCCAGCGGGCCGCGGCGCGACGATCCATCCAGAGGCTTCGATTGCGGCCGAAAGGCAGCTGAGCCGATGATGCCAGCCCCGATCGCCGTGCCTGGATACGGATCGCCTTTTGTGGCAAGGCGCCCCGGAGGTTTTTCCGGAGCACCTTGCCCGTGTCTTTCAGCTCGGGCTTACCTGACCCGCGGCAGCTCTTCCCAGTGGTGGAAGGGCGGCGGCGACGGCAGCTGCCATTCGAGGGTGGTCGCACCCTCGCCCCACGGATTGGCACCCGCCACCCGCTTCTTCGAGAAGGCCTCGAAAATCGAGTAGAGGAAGATCAGCAGCGCGACACCCGAGATATAGGAGCCCATCGAGGAGACGAAGTTCCAGCCGGCGAAGGCATCCGGGTAGTCGGCGTAGCGACGCGGCATGCCGGCGGCACCCAGAAAATGCTGCGGGAAGAAGACGATGTTGACGCCGACGAAGGTCAGCCAGAAATGGATCTGGCCGAGCCGCTCGTTGTACATGTAGCCGCTCATCTTCGGGAACCAGTAGTACCAGCCCGCGAAGACCGCGAAGACCGCACCCAGCGACAGGACGTAGTGGAAATGGGCCACCACGTAGTAGGTGTCGTGCAGCACCCGGTCCATGCCGGCATTGGCGAGCTTGACGCCCGTGACGCCGCCGACGGTGAACAGGAAGATAAAGCCGATGGCGAAGAGCATCGGCGTCTTGAAGCTCACCGAGCCGCCCCACATCGTCGCGATCCAGGAGAAGATCTTGATGCCGGTCGGCACCGCGATGACCATCGTGGCGAAGACGAAGTAGCGCTGCGTGTTGAGCGAGATGCCGCTGGTGTACATGTGGTGGGCCCACACGACGAAGCCGACGACACCGATCGCGACCATGGCGTAGGCCATGCCGAGATAACCGAAGACCGGCTTTTTGGAGAAGGTCGAGACGATGTGGCTGACGATGCCGAAGGCCGGCAGGATCAGGATGTAGACTTCCGGGTGACCGAAGAACCAGAACAGGTGCTGGAACAGGACCGGGTCGCCGCCACCAGCCGGCGCGAAGAAGGTCGTGCCGAAATTGCGGTCGGTGAGCAGCATGGTGATCGCACCGGCCAGAACCGGCAGCGACAGCAGCAGCAGAAAAGCGGTGACGAGCTGCGACCAGACGAACAGCGGCATCTTGTGCAGCGTCATGCCGGGCGCCCGCATGTTGAGGATGGTGGTGATCAGGTTGATCGCGCCGAGGATCGACGACGCACCGGCCAGATGCAGCGCGAAGATGGCGAGGTCGACCGCAGGGCCCGGATGGCCGGTGACCGACAGCGGCGGATACATGGTCCAGCCCGTGCCGGCGCCGTTGGTGCCGGGCGCGCCCTCGACAAACATCGAGAGGATAAGCAACAGGAAGGCCGGGACGATCAGCCAGAAGGCGATGTTGTTGACCCGGGGAAACGCCGTATCCGGCGCGCCGATCATCAGCGGCACGAAATAGTTGCCGAAGCCGCCGATCAGCGCCGGCATGACCATGAAGAAGATCATGATCAGGCCGTGGCCGGTGGTGAAGACGTTGTACATCTGCGGATTGAAGTACTGCAGACCCGGAGTCTGCAGCTCCATGCGCATCATGATGGAGAGCGCGGCGCCGATGACGCCCGCGAACATCGCGAAGATCAGATAAAGGATCCCGATGTCCTTGTTGTTGGTCGAATAGACCCACCGCACCCAGAAGCCGGGCGTGTGGTCGTCATGGGCAGCAGCACCGTAAGACATTTGCGTGTTCCCTAACCCTCTCGTGTCTCTAGCGGCCGGCAACGGCGAACTTGCCGTTGTCGGACGCGATCTGCGCGGTCAGCTGCTTGTTGGCCGCACCGAGGTCGCCGGCGGCGGCCTGATACCAGTTGGCGAACTGTTCCTTCGACACGACCCGGAGGCCGATCGGCATGTTGGCGTGGCTCTCCCCGCACAGTTCCGAGCACTGGCCGTAGAAGATGCCCTCCTTCAAGGGTTCCATCCAGTACTCGTTCAGCCGGCCCGGCACCGCGTCGACCTTCACGCCCATGGACGGCAGGGCGAACGAGTGGATGACGTCGGCCGAGGTCGAGATGAGGCGGATCACGGTGTCGACCGGAACCACCAGTTCGTTGTCGACGGCCAGAAGCCGTGGATAGATCTTCGGGTCGCCCTTGACGGCGGCAGCGGCTTCCTGATCGGCGACCGAATCGGTCAGCTGCGCCAGCGGATAGGACTCGAACGACACCGGCTGGGCCTGCGCCTCGGGCGAAGCGTTCGTCGGCTGGTACTCGTAACCCCAGTACCACTGGTATCCGGTCGCCTTGACGGTCAGCTCCGGCTCGCTCGGCGGATTGTACTGTGCGGTCAGAAGCTGGAAGGACGGGATCGCGAGAAAGAGTAGGATGATCACCGGCGCGACGGTCCAGACGACCTCGATCACCGTATTGTGGCTGGTGCGAGAGGCGACGGGATTGCGCTTCTCGCCGAACGCCCAACAGGCATAGACCAGGAGCGCTGCCACGAAGATCGTGATCGGAACGATGAACCAGAGCGTATAGTTCGAGAACCAGTGGATCTGCGCCTCGATCGGCGACAGCGCCTCCTGCAGTGTGATCTGCCAGGGATGCGGCTGTCCGGGCATGGGCGCCGCGTCCTGGGCAAGGGCCGCGCCCGACCCAGCGAATATGCCCGTCGCGGCGATGATCGATCGTTTCACTGGCAAGTCTCCCCGTCGCGCGTCGCACGATATGGTCAGGTCAGATTTCGATGGGACGGATAGCGCCAGACAACGGCAAACGCCAGCGTCCGGCATGGGAATTATCCGCATCTGACCGGCGACGACCCGGTTAAAACCACGAAAGCGGCGCCTTCGCAATATGTTGGAACGGTTCTTGTCTTGCGACAAATTCGGCGGGCCCGGCCCAAAGGCATGGCGCAGAAGGGGTCCGGCGCTTCGGCCCGTGCAGCACGACGCCGCGGATCGCCGATCGGGCTGACGAACGTTTTCTGGCGCCGTTTCCTGGCAGTCTCGCAACGCGCCCCTCACCAGCAGACTCTTCTCGCCCCTGCGTCTCTCGCCCCTGAGTCGCTAACCATTTGTTTGCCATATCTGAAGCACAATGAGGGGATCCCTGATTCGGAAGACGCCATGACCCATGCTTTGAAAGTCCTGCTGGCCGCGGTTGCCCTTGTTCTGGGCATGGCCTTCGGCCTTGCGGTCTCCGCCCCGGCCTTTGCCCAGGCCGGAGCGACCGGCAAGGTGAAATCCAAGCACGGGGCCTGGGCGGTGGTCTGCGACCAGCCGGCGGGCGCAACCGGCGAGCAATGCGCCCTCCTGCAGAACGTCGTCGCCGAGGACCGCCCCGAGGTCGGCCTGTCGATCGTCGCGCTCAAGACCGCCGACAAACAGGCCCGCATCCTGCGCATCCTGGCGCCGCTCGGCATTCTTCTGCCGAACGGCCTGGGGCTTTACGTCGACGGCAAGGACATCGGCCGGGCGCAGTTCGTGCGCTGTTTCGCCGACGGCTGCTTCGCCGAAGTGGTGCTGGCCGACGATCTCCTCAAAACCCTGTCGTCCGGCAAGAGCGCGACCTTCATCGTCTTCCAGACCCCCGAACAGGGCATCGGAATCCCGGTCGACCTCAACGGCTTCAAGGACGGTTTCGCCGCCCTGCCGTGAGAGAGTGGGCTTGGGCTGGACACTCGTTCTAAGGTGGATCCCTTTCAGCTTCGTCATCCTTGCGCGCAGCGCGGGGATCCATGCCGAAGCCCGAGAACGTCGGAAAACGGTTCAGAATCTGCGTCTTCTCGCCAGTTAATTCTCGATCCTCGCTGTTTCGGCATGGATCCCCGCCTGCGGCGAGGATGACGAAAAGCCAAGGCGGTTTGCGCAAGGCCACGCCCTCCCGTCACCATCGGCCGCGCTTGGAATTTTGGCCCTCGAGGACTACCTGTCGGCCGACACAGTCCGAGGAGAATGCCCCATGTCGCAACCCCTGTCGCTTATCGAGCGGTTCGACATCTCGCGCGCCGAAGTCGACGCCATCCTCGGCGAGACGCTGACGGGCGCCGACGACGGCGAGCTGTTTCTGGAATATCGCGAATCGGAATCGCTGGTCTTCGACAATGGTCGGCTGAAATCCGGCAATTTCTCCACCGACCAGGGGTTCGGCCTGCGGGCCGTCGCCGGCGAGGCGGTCGGCTTCGCCCATTCGGGCGAATTCTCGAAGGGCGCCTTGACGCGCGCGGCCGACGCGGTTGGCGCGGTCAGGACCGGCCATCGCGGCACCTATGCCGACGCACCGGTCGGCACCAACGCCCGGCTCTACGGCGACGAGAACCCGATCCCGACGCCGGGCTTCGAGGAGAAGGTCAAGCTCCTGCAGGCCATCGACGCCTATGTGCGCGAAAAGGGCGACGACGTGCGCCAGGTCTCGGCAACGCTGGGCGCCAGCTGGCAGACAGTCGAGATCCTGCGTGCCGACGGCCGGCTGGTGAAGGACGTCCGCCCCCTCGTCCGCATCAACGTCTCGGTCGTCTGCGGCGAAGGCGACAGGCAGGAGACCGGCTCCTTCGGCGCCGGCGGGCGCACCGGCTTCGGCGACTTCATGGTCGCCGACACCTGGCAGGGCATCGCCGACAAGGCGCTGGAGCAGGCCCGCATCAATTTGAGGGCCGTCGCCGCGCCGGCCGGCACCTTCGACATCGTCCTGTCCTCCGGCTGGCCCGGCGTCATGCTGCACGAGGCGGTCGGCCACGGCCTCGAAGGCGACTTCAACCGCAAGAAGACCTCCGCCTTCGCCGGCCTGATGGGCACCCAGGTCGCCGCCAGGGGCGTCACCGTCGTCGACGACGGGACGATCTCGGAAAAGCGCGGCTCGCTGACCATCGACGACGAAGGCACGCCGACGAACCGAACCGTTCTCATCGAGGATGGCAAACTGGTCGGCTACATGCAGGACCGCCAGAACGCCCGGCTGATGGGCATGGACGCCACCGGCAACGGCCGCCGCCAGTCCTACGCCCACTCGCCGATGCCGCGCATGACCAACACGATGATGCTGGAGGGCCCGCACACGCCCGAGGAGATCATCTCATCGGTGAAGGACGGCCTCTACGCCGTCTCCTTCGGCGGCGGCCAGGTCGACATCACGAGCGGAAAATTCGTCTTCGGCTGCACCGAGGCCTACCGGATCCGCAACGGGATCGTCGCCGAGCCGGTCAAGGGCGCCATGCTCATCGGCAACGGTCCCGAAGCCATGCACCGCGTCTCCATGGTCGGCAACGACGTCGCCCTCGACACCGGCATCGGCATGTGCGGCAAGAACGGCCAGGGCGTCCCCGTCGGCGTCGGCCAGCCGCATCTTCGGATGGACCAAGTGACGGTGGGCGGCACGGAAGGGTAAGGAGATACTTTTTTGCTGTTTATGTATCGACATCGGCACGAGCTGACAGTTAGGTATGCACGTTCGACGAACTCGATACACAACCGACCGAACGGTATGCAGTATGGATGAGACGCGGGCCCGGAAAGCGGGCAATGCCCCCGAGACCTGCCGGCCTCGAATTGCCCTGCCTGCCGTTGTATAGCCTCGATTTCAATTTGATCGAAGGTTTTTCGTAAAGTTCGAAACGGTCCTGGATGGCAAAATCGGTTAAATTGCCGGCGTGCGCGGATCGCCGTCAAGTTTGCCCTTTTTTTGCGTTTGGCCGGCGAAATACGCCAAATATCTTCTCTGTTTTGATCCCGGCCAAGACTGAACGATATTATATCGCGAAATTAAATTCAGTTAGAGTCGGTTACAATGTAACAGACGCATAAATTTATTATAATCCTCAAATTTAAATTGTTATATATTTAGATGGCTAAGTGGTCTTTTTTTGTCATTTCGGAACGTTGGAGGCGCGGTTCGGCTTTCAATCACACACAGCAAGTCATTAAAAAAGTGGAGACGAACGAATGCGAACCATATTTCTTGCAACTCTTCTTGCCGGCACGGCCATCGCGACAGCGGGCTATGCGCAGGACGCCAAGCCGGTCACGCCCAAGGAGAACCGGGCCACGCAGGACAAGGGCAATACCGCCGACATCGTCGTCCAGCCCAATGCACCGGAGATCAAGGTCGACGTTCCGGATCCGAGCGTCTCCGTGAAACAGGCGCAGCCGATTGTCTCGGTCACGCAGCCCAAGCCGACGATCATCGTTCGTCAACCGGCGCCGAAGGTGACGGTCGACATTCCCCAGCCCGAAATCATCGTCCAGATGCCCAAGCCGCAGGTCAATGTCGAGCAGGCGCAGCCGGAAGTGTCGGTCAACCAAGGCAAGCCTCAGGTCTCGGTCAGCGACAGCGGCCAGCCAGCGGTGCAGGCAAACGAGAGCACCGACCAAGCGAAGGTCAACGTTCAGCAGGCGCAGCCGAAGGTCAGTGTGATGGGCACCGATCAGCAGCCTGAGGTCCGCTACGAAAGCGAAAAGGCCCAGGTTCAGGTCAATCAGCCGAATGGCAAGCCGAACATTCGCTACGAGAATGCGGACGGGTCCGCGGCTTCAAACGAACAGACCGGCGACCCCGCCAATGTGAAGGCCAATCCGCAGCCACAGCCTGCGGCAGACGCCAAGGCCATGCAGAAGCAGTCGAACGCCAGCGAAGCGCGCGAAGGCGTCGACATGGCGGTGAATGCCGGGGCCACCAAGGACGCCAAGATGACGGTTCGCCAGATTACCGATTACGATATCGTCGGTGCGGACGGCAAAACGCTCGGCGACATCGAGAACGTCGTCAACAACAACAACAAGCTCTATGCGGTGATCGGCTCAGGCGGTTTTCTGGGTTTGGGCGAAAAGTCGGTCGCTATTCCGCTTTCCTCCCTCATGTTCAACGGCGATCATTTTGTGTCGCCGAGTATCACGGATAGCCAGGTCAACTCGCTCAAGGAGTTCAAAGTCGACCAGTACCCCGAGTTGAAAGCGAACCAGACCGTCACGGTCGGGCAGAACTGATCGGACGCGCAAAGTCGATCTGACGCATTGACGAGAACGGCGTCGGCACCTTTGCCGGCGCCGTTTCTTTTATGTATCAAGTTGTCGTCGGGGCCCGGCTTTCCACCTCAGGGATAGAGCCGCTCCACAGTCCACGGGTCGTCCGGGGTGGCACGGCGATACACCGCCCGGTCGTGCAGCCGGTATTGCCCGTCGGCCCAGAATTCGATCTGGATCGGCACCAGTCGAAATCCCGACCAGTGCGGCGGACGCGGAATCGCCTTGGCTTCGTATGTTCGCTTCAGTTCCGCGACGCGCTCTTCCAGAACCGCCCGGCTCTCCAGCGGCCGCGACTGCTTCGACGCCCAGGCGCCGATGCGGCTGCCGAGGGCGCGCGATGCGAAATAGGTGTCGGCCTCGGCATCCGAGACGATCTCGACCGTGCCGCGCACGCGCACCTGACGGCGCAGCGACTTCCAGTGAAAGCCCATCGCCGCCTTCTTCGCCGACAGGAGCTCCCGACCCTTGGCGCTCTCGAAATTCGTGTAGAAGACGAAGCCGCGGGCATCAAAACCCTTGAGCAGCACCATCCGCACGTCCGGCATGCCGTTCTCGTCCACGGTGGCCAGCGACAGGGCGTTGGGGTCGTTCGGCTCGCTCGCCTCGGCAGCCTTCAGCCAGGGTGCGAAGACGTCGAATGGGTCGCCCCCCATCGCCGTTTCACCAACGGTTAAGCCTTCTGTCGCCATAGTCGCGCTGTCCTTCGCGGTTTCTCTTCAGCTTTGCCGAATCGGGCCTAGCGCCGCTAGACATAAGAGTTCGATGGCAGCGTTCAAAATTCTCAAGCCTGCGGCCGATGCGCCGGACGGACAGCGCGGCGGCCATACGCCCCTGGCCCAGTCTCTGGACAAGTCCCTAGCGCAGCCCCTCGCCCTGTGCCGAGGCCCGTATCGGCAAGTGCGCGCCGGCTCTGTTCTCGTGCCGCCTTCGTCCCCTCTTCTCGCCTTGATGCTGGCGGCAAGCCTTGCCGGCTGCGTCGTCGCCGGCCCCGATTCGGACAACCGCGTCGATGCCAGCCTGCTCACCAGTTCGATCGCCCAGCCGCCAGGCGATTCCCGGGGCAATTCCCCGGCCAATTCCCCAGGCAATGGTCGACCGGCGGGCGACGTCGATGCGGCGATCGCCGGCGCGCGGGCGATCAATCCCTATCCCGCCGTCACCTATCCGATCGCCTCGAACGACACGGTGCCGAGCGCCTTTGCCGGCGCATCCGCGCAGCGGCGACCGCCCCTGACGGCCAAGGCCTCGCTGACGACCAGCGCCGACGCCGCCTCGGACGCACGCACGGTGCGCAACGCCGTCTCGGTCGCCGATCTCACCGACACCGACGGCCGCTACGAATGGTCGAACCCGCAGACCGGCTCCTCGGGCGTCATTTCGGTCCTCACCGAAGAACGCGAGGGCGTGCGCATCTGTCGGCGCTTCCAGACCTCGCGGCAGAGCTACGACGGCGTCGTGCTTTATCGCGGTGAAGCCTGCACGAATGGCGAGGGCGAATGGGCGCTGGTGAAATTCACCGAAAACGGCGCCGTGTCGGAATCGTCGGACAACACTTAAAATTCCGCGTGGACATGTCCATATAGGCTGCGATTCCACACCCGGCCCGCCGGGCGAGATCGAGCGCGCCGACGCCCCAGGCCGCGCTCTCTGACGCCCGGGCGAACGCCACCCAGACAAGGACCGAAAGCCCCATGCGCGACCCCTATGCCGTCCTCGGCGTCGCAAAATCCGCGAGCGAGAAGGAGATCAAGTCCGCCTTCCGCAAGCTCGCCAAGACCTACCATCCCGACACGTCGAAGGAAAAGGACGCCGCAGTGCGCTTCAACGAGGCGAACCAAGCCTACGAGATCCTCGGCGAAAAGGACAAGCGCGCCCGGTTCGATCGCGGCGAGATCGACGCCGAAGGCAAGCCGAAGTTCCAGGGGTTTCCAGGCGGCGGCGATCCGTTCGGCGGTGGCGCGAGCCCCTTCGGCGCCGGCAGCCGCCGCGGCGGCCCGGCAGGGGGCTTCGAGTTCCGCTCGGGCGGCCCCGGCGAAGAGGCCGGCTTTTCCGATTTCTTCCAGCAGGCCTTCGGCGCCGGGGCCCGGCGCGGCGCCGGCGGAGCCGACCCGTTCGCGAATTTCGGCGCGGCGCGCGGCGGCGTTCCTGCCAAGGGCGCCGACATCAACGCCAATCTGAAGGTGCGGCTCGAAGAGATCGTTTCGGGCGAGAAAGTCGAGGCGGTGTTTCCGAACGGCAAGCATCTGGCGATCCGCCTGCCCGACGGCGTCGAGGACGGCCAGACGATCCGCCTCAAGGGCCAGGGCCAGCCCTCGCCCACGGGCGGCGCGGCCGGCGACGCGCTGGTCACCATCCAGTTCGCCGGGAATTCGCGCTTTCGGATCGAGGGCCGCGATGTCGCTCACGATTTGTCGGTACCGCTGAAGACCGCAGTCCTCGGCGGCAAGGTCGAGGTCGAGACGCTGACCGGACGCATTTCCCTGACGATCCCGCCCTGGACCAATTCGGGCAAGACCTTTCGACTGCGCGGCAAGGGTCTTACGACCAAGACCGGCGGCCACGGCGACCTCATGGCGACGGTGCGCATCATGCTGCCCGAGGGCGACCAGGACCTCGAAGCCCTGTTTCGAGCGCGTGCTGACACGGCCACGGCAGCCGGCTGACGTCGCGAACGTCGGGCAAACCGCTCACACGCTTCGTTGCGCAGCGTACAATCCGTGCGCTTGATGCCTTTCGGGGCCTATGCCATACCCGCGCCGAACCCTTTCACGGCATCGATACGACAGTAGGATAGGCGCATGGTCCAGCCCACCGGCCTGATGAGCGGAAAACGCGGCTTGATCATGGGTCTCGCCAACAATCGCTCGATCGCCTGGGGCATTGCCAAGGCGCTTGCGGACCAAGGGGCCGAACTTGCCTTCACCTATCAGGGCGATGCTCTGAAAAAGCGCGTCGAGCCGCTCGCCACGGAGGTCGGCGGCTTTCTCGTCGGCCATTGCGACGTCGGCGATGCGGCCACGATCGATGCCTGCTTTCAAACGCTCGAAGACAAGTGGGGCAAGCTCGACTTCGTCGTCCACGCCATCGGCTTTTCCGACAAGGGCGAACTCACCGGCCGCTTCGTCGACACCTCGGCCGACAATTTCTCGAAGACGATGCTGATCTCGGTCTATTCGCTGACGGCGGTCGCCCAGCGCGCCGAAAAGCTCATGACCGAGGGCGGCTCGATCCTGACGATGACCTATTACGGAGCCGAAAAGGTCGTCCCGCACTACAATGTGATGGGCGTCGCCAAGGCCGCGCTCGAAGCCTCGGTGCGCTATCTCGCGGTCGATCTGGGCAAGCAGCAGATCCGCGTCAACGCCATCTCCGCCGGCCCGATCAAGACGCTCGCGGCCTCCGGCATCGGCGACTTCCGCTATATTCTCAAGTGGAACGAGTACAATTCCCCGCTGAAGCGCACCACCACCATCGAGGAGGTCGGCGACAGCGCCGTCTATTTCCTTTCTCACATGTCGCGCGGCGTCACCGGCGAAATCCACCATGTGGATTCGGGCTATCACACGATCGGCATGAAGGCCGTCGACGCGCCGGACATCTCGGTCGTCAAGGACCATCCGTGATCGCGGCGACCGACCGCCGAAATTGCGACGTGTCCAGATGAGCCTGCCCCTCCTCTATCTCTGCCGCCACGGCCAGACCGACTGGAACGCCGAAGGCCGGCTGCAGGGGCAGGAGGACATTGCGCTGAACGATCTCGGCCGCGCCCAGGCCAAGCGCAACGGCCGCTATCTCCGCAACGTCCTCGGCGCCGAGGCCTCGCGCTTCCGCTTCGTCTCCAGCCCGATGAACCGGGCCCGGGAAACCATGTGGATCATTCGCCGCGAAATGAAGCTCGAGCCCGACGCGTTCGAGATCGATCCACGACTGATCGAGCTGAATTTCGGCGACTGGCAGGGGCACACCATGGCCGAGGTCAAAGCGCGCGAGCCCAAAAAGGTCAAGGAACGCAAGGCCGACAAGTGGAACTTCGCACCGCCGGGCGCTGCGGCCGAATCCTACGCCATGCTGGCAAGCCGCGTGAAGCCGGTCTTCGAGGAACTCGACCGACCGACCCTCGTCACCGCCCATGGCGGCGTCACCCGCAGCGTCCTGTATCTCTACGGCGGGATCGGCGAGCACGAGGCCTCCCATTGCGGCATTCGGCAGGACCGGGTTCTGCACAACCGGGATGGAGCGTTGATGTGGGGGTGAGGTGCGGGGGGTGAAGTCGGGGGATCAGGCCGGGGATCAGGATTGATGTGCGGCGCCGAATGCTTCGGAACGGAGCGTTGCCGCGTTCGATCCGTCGTGACCGGGTTCCGCCGATCTCTGGCGACCAACCCGGTTGAAATCCGTCGCAATCGTCGTACCGTTCTCCTGAATCGTCCGCAGATGTTCGAGGGCCAGCTTGGCGGAACATTGCGCGGCCGGCATCGGAGGATCGAAAAAATATCCTTGCACGAAGTGGCACCCGGCCATGCGAACCATCGCAAGCTGCGCTTCGGTTTCGATGCCTTCGGCCACCGTGGTCAGGCCGAGCTTGCCCGACAGATAGCAAATGGCGTCGACGATGGCCAGATTCTTCTCCTGGTCGCAGACCCTGCGTACGAAAATCTGATCGACCTTGATGACATCGAAGGGAAACCGCGTCAGATAGCTGAGCGAAGCGTACCCTGTTCCGAAATCGTCGAGTGCTATCGTCACGCCGACCTTGCGCAGATCGTTCAGGATACCGATGACCACGTGATCGTTCTGGATCATCGCCGATTCGGTGATCTCCAACGTCACGCGCGCCGGGCGCAAGCCATGCGAATTCAGGGCTTCCACGATCGAGGAGACCAGGCGTGGATCGGTGAACTGGCGAGCGGAGATATTGATGGCAATGCCGATGTCTTCGGGCCACGTCGCGGCAACCGCGCAGGCCTGATCGATCACCCAGCGTCCGATCGGGACGATCAGGCCCGATTCTTCGGCAATCGGGATGAAGACCGCGGGAGATACCATACCACGAAGTGGATGGTTCCACCGCAGCAAAGCCTCGAAGGCTACGGTGCGATCGTCTGCCAGCGAGACCACCGGTTGAAAAAAAAGCTCGAATTCGTCGTTCGCGAGCGCCGTTTCCATCTCCTTTGAAAGCGTCTGCCGAGCGATATAGGCGGATTTCAACGACGTCTGAAACAGGCTGATACCGCCGCGATCGGTGCCTTTCACCTCGTAAAGGGCAAGGTCGGCGTTCTGCAGGAGGTCGTCCGGCTTGCGATCGTCCGGTCCCCTGACCGCCAGGCCGATACTGGCCGAAGTCGACACCAGGTTGTTCGATATTTCGAACGGCCGCGTCAGAGCCGTGCGAACCCGTTGTGCTGAATGCCGAATCAGCGTTTCCACATTCTGGGACACGAAGATCGCGGCAAATTCGTCGCCGCCGAGACGGGCGAACAGCACCGCGTCCTTCAGCACCGGCCCCAGCCGTTCCGAAACCGATCGCAGCAGAGCGTCGCCCGCCGCATGGCCGTGCGTGTCGTTGACGTGTTTGAAGAGATCGAGGTCCATCATCAAAACGGCCAGCGTGCCGTGACCGCCCTTTGCGAACTCATCGGCAAGCCGCGTATTGAAGCACAGGCGGTTCGGCAGCCCCGTGAGAACGTCGAGCCGGGCGAGACGCCGCGCCTTGCGCCGGGTGCGCCGCAGCATACCGATCAGGATGACGCCGCACGCCAGCAGTCCGAGAATTTCAGCCAGCAGCAGCCAGAAAGTCCTGGCGAGTTTGGCCTCGCTCGTGGCGATCCGGGCGGCCGCTGCCGACGTCGTGAGCGCGGCAAGGCGGGTCGCCTGGGTATTGAGCGGTTCCAGGATCTTAAGGACCGCAACCGCATCCGCAGGCGTGTTCAGATGTTCCATCATCGGAGCGACGGATCCGATAGCCCTCTGCATCCGCTCGATGTAAACTGTCGCCTCGGCGCCGTGCCGGCTCAGACGAAGGGAGGATTGCGCTCCCAACACCCTCATCCGGTTTTTCATGATTGCGAAACGCAGGGCGACATCGTCCTCTGTCGTCGATGTTTCAGGGACAAAACGCCCGGCGATGGCGGCCTGAAGGCGCGCGAGTTCCGGAGATGCCGCCATCACATCGTAGACGACGTTGTTCTCGGACGACTGCGAGATACTGTTCATGTATCGCCAGCTGGAGAACAGCATGTAGGCCGCGGCCAGACCGAGAATGGCCGTCGCAAACAGCAGCGGCAATTCCCATTTGTCCTCCAGCCGGTAGAGACGACGAACGATGCGCACGATCCGCGTCACAAAACGTCGAGACGCGCAATTTGCCATACGCAGCGTACGTAGTAGCGCTGGTGCTGCAGCCTTGCATTACCATCGAAGGGATAAAGGATGAACAGCGGGCCCTTGTCGCTGATCGGCATCAATTCGCCGTCGCGTCTGATGGCCAGCAAAGGGTGTTCCCCGGCTATGTCGGCCAGCGGGATGTCCGCCACGTAGTCGTTGAGGGCAGTGGCACGTAGCGTGTCACCGGAGCCGCCGACGGCCTTCATGAGGACATCGAGTGAGACCCCTTCCCATGTGGATACGCCATCGGTCCACGGGGTCGAGGTGGAAAAACTGGCCGTTCCCAGTGCATCGAGCATTTCGATGTCGAAGACGGCCTCGTCGCCATCGTTGCGAACGGAAATTTTTCCCCCGATCCGCAAGACGGACTTGCCTTGCGGCACGGGAAGCGTCGCCGCAAGCGCCGGCCATGCGACCAATGACACCGTCGCCCCGGCCGTCGCCCCTGCCACCGTCCCGATCACTTGGCGACGCGAAAATTCCTTTGCCATTGATCTGATCCTTGGCTTCTACAGCCATCGGCTTACAGGCAGATGATTGAATAAAAGGCATTGACGACATTGCGTTTTTTATCGAATTTTTACAGATATTGAAATGGCTTTATAGCGCTATCGACGGATGGCGCCCATCAAACGACAGCTGCCATATGGATGAGCAGTTTGGCTGGCTACATTGTTTTGCTGTTCTGGAATGAATTTGCTTCGCTCGAACGCCGGACATCATCGGCAGCACGTTGCCATCGGTCTCGACACCCGTCTTGAGTTCGCAATGCCTGCCAACAGGCGAACGTCCGCTCGCTGCCTGTCGGGCTGAACGATCACCGACCCGCTCATCGTTCCCGCGGCCGCAGATATTCGCCAACTGTCCAGCGCCGGATCTGCAAGCGCCGGATTTGCCGCAGCATCCTGTATCCCCAAGCCGGGATCGGCGAGCACGAGGCCTCCCATTGCGGCATCAGGCAGGACCGCGTATGGCCTCGACCTCATCAAAAATCCCGGGCTCGGTCCCGACCGAATCCGAATTGCTCCATGTCGAGAAGACGATACCCGTCGTTCCCGCGCGGCATCGTCAAGCCGTCGTCTTGCTGGATTGGCCGGCATCGGACAGCATCTCGATCGCTCCGAAGGGGACCGGCTAGCTGATGACATAGTCCGGTAGCCGGCTGCCGCCTTCCGTGCGCGAAAACCGTATCTGCGTTCCGTTCTCGATGCCGTCTGCGGTGATCTTCGTTCCCAGGCTCACACCCAGTTTAGTGATGGCCTTGATAATGGACACGCAAGGCGTATCGCTCGATATCAGAGAATTCGGGGGCCTTGGATCAGTCTCAAAACGGACGCAGCGGCGCTGGCGTCACACCCTCGTTTTCGAGCCAGGCCCGATGCTCCTGTATCAAGCCGACGACCCAGCGATCATCGGCACCCGCATCATCCGGCAACTGCGTGTCGATATGGACTGTCACCTTTTCACCCGGATTGATGGTTCGGGGGAGTATCGCGCGGGGACGGCATTCACGAAAACCGTCAGAGCCCAGCTTACCGCGATAAATCGATACGGTTACCGCTCCAGGGTAGTAACGACCGCCCTGCATCTCGAAGTTTCCCAAGTTCGTGATCTCGACATCGACTGATATTCTTTGATCGACGACGTCTTGCTTGACGATTTCGATTGAGGCCGCCCAATCAGGACTATCCGGCAACAAGGGCTTTCTGGCGGTAAGATTGTTGACTCCATCAGGACGCTGCTTCCAGGCCGACGCCAAGGACATTTCGGCGGCCCACGAGGGGATATAACCGTCAATTGCGATATACCGGTTCACGCCGCGAAAACCGGCTTCGTGGAGGCATTCGTTCAGATAATCGATCGTGAAAGGATTCTCGAGCGTTCCGTGTACGCGCATTTCCTCTTCGAGAGACGCCTCCAGATCCTTGAAGTCCGGATGCCAGGCGCCTTCGTAAACACCGACGACACCGCCCGGCTTCAGAAGATCGAAACTCTTTTTCAACGTCAGTTTTTCATCGACGACATGATGAAGAACGGCATAAAACAGTATCCCGTCGAACGTCTGGTCGGGCAGCGACAGTTCCTCCATCGGAACGGGCTGAAATTCAATTTTTCCCGAGACGTCGAAGTGATGGTGAGCATTCAGACTGTCGACGCGCTTTTTCGCGATGTCGACAAGATCGACTGCCGGCTCAAGGGCGACGACATCGTAGCCGAGCATCAACAGGATCTCGGTAATCCAGCCGGGTCCGCATCCGACCTCCAGGACCCGTGCCCCCTTCGGAAGGCTCATCGCTTGCAACAGGTTCAGTATGGCATACATACTATCGAAGTAGAAGACATGACCATTATTGGCATCGAAAGGTTTTTGATACAGCCACGATGCACCATCTGAACCAAGAGAGCCCACATAGTTTTTTGCGGCATCGATATACTGCGCGAAGCGTTCTCGCTGGTCCGATATAAAGCGCGTTGGGCGGGCTATATTCACGGTTTCATGGGCCAAGCCAAAACTCCCTTCGGCATGTAAGCCGTCCAAAGACACGAAGATCGAGACATGCGATCTCTTTGAGGTTTGGACAACCCCGTTACCCATGTGTGGCGTGAACTTCAAGCCTCTGAAAATACAACAGCAAAACGCAACGTCGCGGCGCGATCCCGCAGGTTCGTTTTTTCGAGAACCGGCGAAAATCCGTGAGAGCCCGAACGAGAAGGATTGCGCGATATCGGTGGGCACGGGGATAGGCGCTGATCGCGCCGCCGCCGCCGCCGGCCAAGCCAGGCGGCAGGTGACAACGCCATCCTTTCTGTCGTGTCGACTGAATGTCGGTGGCGCATGCTCGCGGCTCTTTCCACGACGGACGCGGCAGCGCGCTGCTTTTAGACGATCGACGGCTTTCTGATCATCGGGGCTCGCGAACTGGATGCACCGCCGGGTGGTCGAGCGGACCTTCGTCCGGTTCGGCCAATCCCGCCGTCTCGCCACGGACCTGGAGCGATCGACCCGAAGCGCGACAGCTTTGGGCGCTCATCCTTGGGCGCTCATCGCCGGCATCCGCATGCTGACGAGGCGTATCGCAAGATATTGGCTCTGTTCGTGAATTTTTCGATCAGGCTCCGCTGAAACCGACCGAGCTTGCTTCGAACTGTTTCGCGCGCTTGGACGAGAGCGTGCCGAGCTCACACCAACCCCGGCTCATCCAACCCTTGGTTCATCCACGTCGTCAACCAGCAGCAGCACGTCCATGCCGACGGTCACTACGGCGTAGTCGAAATGCTCGGGCAGTTCATAGACGTTGCCGTCCGACAGCGTCAGCCGCTGGTGCTCGCGGTCGATCGATTCGATCGTGCCGCCGATCTCCTGGGCCATCGCCGGGATGCTCAGCGCCACCGTCAGAAAGGAGGTCGCGAAGAACGCGAAGATTTTTCTGGTCATGCCCTGCCCTCGTTCGTCATCGTCCGCACCGCTTTCCCGCCGGCCCCTCCGGCTCTCCCGCAGCGCCTGCCGTCCCTTGCCGGAACCGCTTCGATGGGTCGCAGAATCGGCGTCGATTGTGTCGATTTGCGGCCGGCCCGGTGACGTTTTGTGTCGATCCATTGCATTTGACGCAGTTGGTTAAGCGGCCGTAAACGGTGACGGCTCGAGGAGAACGCGGTCCGCGGGGCTTCAGCGGCTCGGCGGACTCGACCGTTCGCCCGCCCGTCCGACGATCACAGCGATCGCCGGATTGTCTCTCGACCGTATGCCAGCCCGACTGCCCCGCTTGCCCGCCGCCCGACCTCATTCGTCGCCCATCTTCTGGAGTTCCCGTGTCCCACAACAGTTTCGGACATCTCTTCCGAGTCACCACCTGGGGCGAAAGCCACGGGATCGCGATCGGCTGCGTCGTCGACGGCACGCCGCCCGGCATCGCCTTCTCGCAATCCGAGATCCAGGCCTGTCTCGACAAGCGGCGCCCAGGGCAGTCGCGCTATACCACCCAGCGTCAGGAGCCGGACCAGGTCCGCGTTCTTTCCGGTGTGATGCCGGGGTCCGGCGAGGGCGAACTGATCTCGACGGGCACGCCGATCGCACTGGAAATCCAGAATGTCGATCAGCGCTCGAAGGACTATTCCGACATTGCCAGGCGTTACCGGCCGGGCCATGCCGACATCGCCTACGACATCAAATACGGTGTGCGCGACTATCGCGGCGGCGGTCGCTCCTCGGCCCGTGAGACGGCGACGCGCGTCGCGGCCGGCGCCATCGCACGCAAGGTCGTGCCCGGCCTCAACGTGCGCGCCGCCCTCGTCCAGATCGGCGACATCGCCGTCGACCGCTCGACCTGGGACTGGGACGCGGTGAACGACAACCCGTTCTTCTGCCCCGATCGGGCGACCGCCGAACGCTGGGCCGAATATCTCGACGGCGTGCGCAAGCGCGGCTCGTCGGTCGGCGCTGTGGTCGAGGTGGTGGCCGAAGGCGTGCCGGCCGGTCTCGGCGCGCCGATCTACGGCAAGCTCGACAGCGACATCGCCGCCAACCTCATGTCGATCAACGCGGTCAAGGGCGTCGAGATCGGCGACGGCTTTGCGGTCGCGCGGCTTTCCGGTGAAGAGAATGCCGACGAGATCCGCATGGGCATGGACGGCCGGCCGCAGTTCCTGACGAACCATGCCGGCGGCGTTCTCGGTGGCATCTCGACCGGCCAGCCCGTCGTCGCCCGCTTCGCGGTCAAGCCGACCTCATCGATCCTGACGCCCAAACGCTCCATCGACGCCGACGGCCAGGAGGTCGACGTGATGACAAAAGGCCGCCACGACCCCTGCGTCGGCATCCGCGCCGTGCCGATCGGCGAGGCGATGGTCGCCTGCGCCATCGCCGACCACTATCTTCGCCATCGTGGCCAGACCGGCCGAAGCTGAAGCGCCGGTTCACCGGGTACGGGTTGCGCCGAACGGGCCTGCCGGTGCATCGTCGGGTCACATTTCATGCCCGACCTTGCGTCCCCTTCCCTGCCGATTTTCCGCCTGTCCCGGCCACCATCCAGAGCCCTCGATGTCGACCCGTTATTTCCACCATTCGATCTTTTCCGAGCATCTGACCGGCCCCGGCCATCCCGAACGACCCGACCGGATGAAGGCCGTTGCCGCGGCGCTGGAGAACGAGACCTTCCAGCATCTCGACCGGGTGGAGGCCCCCGAAGGCGCGCTCGAATCGATCTATCGCTGCCATCCGGAAGACCACGTTCGCAGAATAGCGACCACGATCCCCGATGACGGCATGGTGCGCATCGACGGCGACACGGTCGTCAGCCCCAAGAGCTTCACCGCTGCGCTCCACGCGGTCGGCGGCGCGACGGCGGCCGTCGACGCGGTCGTCTCGGGCGAGGCGGTGAACGCCTTCGTCGGCGCCCGGCCGCCCGGCCACCACGCCGAGACGGCGACGGCCATGGGCTTCTGCCTGTTCAACACCGCCGCGATCGCCGCGCGCCACGCCCAGGCCGTCCACGGCGTCACCCGCGTCGCGATCGTCGACTGGGACGTTCACCACGGCAACGGCACCCAGGAGATCTTCTGGGCCGACCCCAGCGTGATGTATTGCTCGACCCACCAGATGCCACTTTATCCGGGCACCGGCGCCAAGGGCGAAACCGGCGCCGGCAACATCGTCAACGCGCCGCTTTCGTCCGGTGACGGCGGCGACGTCTTCCGCGAGGCGCTGAAGAGCCGCATCCTGCCGAAACTCAAAGCCTTCGAGCCCGATCTCGTCATCGTCTCCGCCGGCTTCGACGCCCATCACCGCGACCCGCTCGCCGGCCTCAACTTCACCGAGGCCGATTTCGGCGAGGCGACCGCCGCGCTGATGGACGTCACTGAGCGCCATTGCGGCGGCCGTCTGGTCAGCCTGCTCGAAGGCGGCTACGACCTCGAGGGCCTCGCGCTCTCGACCGCCGCCCACGTCAAGCGGCTGATGACCGGCTGAGCGAAGGCCAGGACGACAAAGGACGGACCCCATGCCCGAGACCCCGGAAGCCGACATCCCCGCCGACGATTCCGACATCAAGCGCCTCTCCTTCGAGGACGCGCTCGCCGCGCTGGAGCGCATCGTCTCCGACCTCGAGCGCGGCGACGTGCCGCTCGATCGCTCCATCCGCATCTACGAGCGCGGCGAAAAGCTGAAGAACCATTGCGACCGGCTGCTCTCGGCGGCCGAGGACAAGGTGGAGAAGATCAAGCTCAACCGCGCCGGCAAGGCGGTCGGCACCGAGCCGCTCGATCCCAGTTGACCCTTTCGGCCCATCGCGGCGCACGATTTCGTGCGCTTTGCCACCGATCGCCTGGCGAACCGAACCGCCGCATGGGTTGACCGGCGCAGGTTGGAACCGATTTAACCTTCCAGGACTTCCACAAGGCTGCCCGACGCTTGGCCCGAGCCCTGCGATATGCCGTGAAAGGTGAAGACCCAGTGCCCGACCAACCCATGACGCCCCAATCGATGACCCCGCTGCTCGATCGCATCCACACACCGGCGGATCTGCGAAAGCTCGAAGAGAACGAGCTGCGCCAGGTCGCCGACGAATTGCGCACCGACCTCATCGACGCCGTCTCCCGGACCGGCGGACATCTGGGCGCCGGCCTCGGCGTCGTCGAGCTTACCGTCGCCCTGCACTACGTCTTCGACACCCCCGACGACCGGCTGATCTGGGACGTCGGCCATCAGGCCTACCCGCACAAGCTCTTGACCGGCCGCCGCGATGCCATGCGCACCGTGCGTCAGGAAGGCGGCCTGTCCGGCTTCGCCAAGCGCACCGAGAGCCAATACGACCCCTTCGGCGCCGGCCACTCCTCCACCTCGATCTCCGCCGGCCTCGGCATGGCCGTCGCGCGCGACCTGTCGGGCGGCGCCAACAACGTAGTCGCGGTCATCGGCGACGGCGCCATGAGCGCCGGCATGGCCTATGAGGCGATGAACAACGCCGGCGCCCTCGACGCCCGCCTCGTCGTCATCCTCAACGACAACGACATGTCGATCGCCCCGCCGACCGGCGCCATGAGCGCCTATCTCGCCCGCCTCGTGTCCGGCAAGACCTACCGCAGCTTGCGCGACAGCGCCAAGTCGATCTCCCGGAAGCTCCCCGAATTCATGCGCGAGGGCGCCCGCAAGACCGAGGAATACACCCGCGCCTTCTTCACCGGCGGCACCATGTTCGAGGAGCTCGGCTTCTACTATGTCGGGCCGATCGACGGCCACGACCTCGACCATCTCCTGCCCGTCCTGAAAAACGTCCGCGATGCCAGGAACGGCCCCATCCTCGTCCATGTCGTCACCAGGAAGGGCAAGGGCTACGCGCCGGCCGAAAGCTCGGCCGACAAGTATCACGGCGTCTCCAAGTTCGACGTCGTCACCGGCGCCCAGGCCAAGTCCAAGGGCAACGCCCCGAGCTACACCGGCGTTTTCGCCGACAGCCTCATCGCGGAGGCAGAGGACGACGACAGGATCGTCGCCGTCAACGCCGCCATGCCCGCCGGCACCGGCCTCGACAAGTTCGCGACACGCTTTCCCGACCGCTCCTTCGACGTCGGCATCGCCGAGCAGCACGCCGTGACGTTCTGCGCGGGGCTGGCCTCGGAGGGCTACAAGCCCTTCGCCGCGATCTACTCGACCTTCCTGCAGCGCGCCTACGACCAGATCGTCCACGACGTGGCGATCCAGAAGCTGCCCGTGCGCTTCGCCATCGACCGCGCCGGCTTCGTCGGTGCCGACGGCCCGACCCACGCCGGCTCCTTCGACACTGGCTTTCTCGCCCCCCTCCCCGGCATGGTCGTCATGGCCGCCGCCGACGAGGCCGAGTTGCGCCACATGGTCCGCACGGCCGTGGAATACGACGCGGGCCCGATCTCCTTCCGCTATCCGCGCGGCAACGGCACCGGCGTCGACATGCCCGAGCGCGGTGTCGCCCTCGACATCGGCAAGGGCCGCATCGTCAAGGAAGGCACCAAGGTCGCGATTCTGTCTTTCGGCACCCGCTTGGCGGACGCCATTTCGGCCGCCGAAGAGCTCGAAACCTTCGGCCTCTCCACCACCGTCGCCGACGCGCGTTTCGCCAAGCCCCTCGACACGAACCTCATCGCCCGCCTCGCCCGCGATCACGAGGTCCTCATCACCGTCGAGGAAGGCGCCAGCGGCGGCTTCGCCTCCCAGGTCCTCCACCACCTCGCCGCCACCGGCCAGCTCGACGCCGGCCTCAAGGTCCGCCCCCTCACCATGCCCGACCGCTTCGTCGACCACGCCGCGCCGGAAGCCATGGTCAAGGGCGCAGCACTCGACCGGCAGGGCATCGTGGACGCGGTGTTCCGGGCGCTGGGGACCGAAGCGGAGCGGGTGTTGAAGGCATGAGGGATCTGGATGCGGGATGTCTGCCTGGCGCTCAAATCAAGCGCTGCGTGCGCCAGTGGTGTTGTTTAACAGCAGCCCTTCAACTTCATGAGATTAGCGCCGTATTCCCCCCGATAAGCCGGTGGCCGTCCGGGTCGCGACATTCCGCGGCGACATCGGGAGCATCGCCGACAAGGACCAGCCGTGTCGCCATCGCGTCGCCGTCAGCCACAGCTTGGACAAAGGCAGGGGGCTTGCAATAGCGGAGCAGCTCCAGATGCGGCGGCGCGCCGCTGGGCGACGTCAAACTGGTGACCTCGACGACAGGATCGCCGACGCCATCCATGCGAGCCTGTTCGGGACCGCGATTGATCTGTCGAGACGTCACCGTGAAGCCCAACTGCTCGTAGAAGACGATCGCTGTCCGGGTGTTGGCGACGGTGATCGCCGAGTGGTCGATGCCGAGAAATGGCGATGTTTCCGCCCCCGAAATGTCGCCAATGCGCCTCCAGTGGTTCGGCTCGTTGCCGACGGGAAACTCCAGAAACTCCAGCGGATGGCCTTCGGGATCGCGGAATTTGAAGGCTTTAACGCCACCTGAGGTTTTGGGAAGCTTTTCCGGGCCGTCGGTCGAAATGGCGCTCCAACCGTCGATTTTTTCGAGACATGCCATCGCAGCCGCCATGTCCGACACGACGATGGCGCAATGCTGGAAAGCGGTGGAGTTCGATGCGGCGACCGTGGTACTGCCGCCGGCTTCGGCGCGCACGAATTCCAGCCGCTGCCCACCGAACATCACCGCCGCATCGGCACCGTTCGCAGCCGATCTGCGGCACTTGAAAGCTGCCTCGTAAAACCGCACTGCCGCCTCGACATCGTGGCAGACGAGCCGCACCGCTGCAATGCGAAGATTGTTATCGGTCATCATGGAAACGGCAGCCCATGACGGTCGAGGAAAATCGAATAAAGCGTGTGCGAACCGCCGATGAACAGGCGGTTGCGGTGAATTCCGCCGAAGGTGAGGTTCGAGACCCGGTACGGAATGCGGATCTTGCCCATCAGATGGCCGTCCGGCGAAATACAGTGAACACCGTCACCGGCGCTCGACCAGATGTTACCGTCCTCGTCGACCGTCATCCCGTCGCAGTAGCCGGGCGTGATCTTGTGAAACTGATTGCCGCCGGAGAGCGAATTGTCGTCGCCGACATCAAAGACGCGGATGAACTGCTCGGGGTTCGGTTTGGTCTGATCGCCGGTTTCGGCAACGTAGAGCTTGTTCTCGTCGGGTGAGAAGGCCAGCCCGTTCGGCCCGCCGAAATCGCCCGCTGCAACCGTGATCTCGCCGCTAGAAGGATCGAAACGGTAAAGCGCCGCCGGCTGTTCGCTCTCCTGCCTTCCGCCTTCGTAGTCGTTGGAAATACCGTAGAGCGGATCGGAGAACCAGATCGTGCCATCGGATTTGACCGCGACGTCGTTCGGCGCGTTCAGTCGCTTTCCGTCGTGCCGATCGACGAGCGTGATCACACGACCATCGTGTTCGGTGCGATAGAGACATCGCCCGTGATGGGAGCAGGAGATCAGCCGGCCCTGCCTGTCACGCGTCTGGCCGTTGGCATAGTTCGACGGCTCGCGATAGATCGAGACACCCTGATCTTCCGACCAGCGCATGATGCGGTTTCGCGGCAGGTCTTCGAACAAAAGGCAGTTCCAGTCGCCCATCCAGACAAGACCCTCCAGCCAGCGAAAACCGTCGGCAAGGGTTTCGAGGCCGGCATTGGAAAGCGTGTAGCGGGCAAAGACCGGGTCGATGATCTCGAAGGGATCGAGCGGGTCGATGGCGTTTTTCATCATCGGCTCATTCGAAACGGCAGGGGGTCGTCTTGTCGCGCCGCGTATCGAACTGCACGATCATCAGCGTTGCGGGAAGATCGCCGACGGTTGTCGAGCGGTGCCCCTTCTTGCCATCTTTTTCCTTACAACCCTGGTCTTCACCGAACGAAACGTCGCCCGGCCCGAACTCGCGATTGGTGCCGTCCATGGCTTCTACCGACCAGGTGCCCGAGAGCGGGACGATCCACTGCGGCGCCGGGTTCTCGTGCCAGGTGCCGACCCAGCCGACCGGCAGCACGGTGAACATCACCGTCATGCCGTCATGGTGTTTTTGGCCTTTCCACTGCGGGTCGGCGTCGCCCATCGATCCCAACTCGAATTGCGTCATGACACATCTCTTCTGTCGGCTGACGCCCTCGTCGTCGACATGAAGATGCCAGTAGGGAACCGTCGGTTTGTGCTGGTCGTCGCTCATGCAGGATTCCTCAGGAGGCAAGGTTGGACGATGCGAGTGGCGGCATGTTAGCGCCGGTCACGACGGGGTCGGCGGCGGCGGCGTTTGAAGTCGAGTAGGGGTGTGTTGAAGAAAACGGCGCGGAAATGAAGTCGTCGACCGAGCTGGCATTCGGCCCGAACGTCACCATAAGGAAGCCGCCGGCCACAGCGAAATTCTTTAGGAAGTCCCAGAACATCTCGCGTCCCTGGCTTTCACCGACCAGCGTGAAGTCCGGCTGCTTCCAGAACGGCTTCCACAAGAGCGCGGTGACGGCGCAATAGCCGGCGAGGATGAAGGCCGCGAGACGGTCGGCGATGCCGGTCAGGACGCCGAGCGACATGACGATCTCAACGAACATGCCGACGCAGATGAGCGCGGTCGCGATGGTGCCGGACGAAAAGTTCTGCTTCGCCTGGCCGACCGCGTCGGAAAAATTGATCATTTTGTCGAGCGCGGAGAACGGGAAGAACAGAAGGACAAGCGACAGCCTGATCGCGAACGTTATGATGATCTCGATGGTCATTCGTCTACCATGCCTCTCGTGCGTCTTGTCCACCTAATCGCCGACGCGCCTCTTCGTTTCATCGGGCCGGGTTAAGAGATCGTAGGATACGGCGCCGGAACGGCCGCGCGCCTTTCCTGTTTCCGACGCAGCGTTATGCATGACCGTCGATAAGCCACAACCGAGGAAGACCACCATGACCGAAGACCATTACGACGTCGTCATCATCGGCTCCGGTCCGGGCGGTGGCACCATGGCCTGGAAGCTCGCCAAGACCGGCAAGAATATCCTGGTCATCGAGCGCGGCGATTATCTGAAGCGCGAGCGCGAGAATTGGAGCACCGAGGCCGTTTTCGCAGATGCTCGCTATCAGGTCGACGAGACCTGGCGCTCTTCCTCGGGCGACACGTTCAAACCGGGCCTGCATTACTTCGTCGGCGGCAATTCCAAGGTCTATGGAGCGGTGCTGTTCCGTCTGCGCGAGGAAGACTTCGAGGGCATCGCCCATCCCGACGGTATTTCGCCCGAATGGCCAGTGAAATACGACACGTTCGAGCCTTATTATCAGGCCGCGGAAGACCTCTTTCAAGTGCATGGCGTCCACGGCGAGGACCCGACCGAGCCGTGGTCGAAAGGCGATTATCCCAAACCGCCGATCAGCCACGAGCCGCGCATCCAGGAGCTTGCCGACGGGCTGAAGAGCGAGGGGCTGAACCCGTTCCATCTGCCGATGGGCGCGCTGATGGAGGAGGACGGCAAGGGCGGCACCCTGCCCCATTCGCCCTTGCTTCGCTGCGATCCGTTCGACGGCTATCCGAGCCTGACCAACGGCAAGGCCGACGCTCAGATCATCTGCATCGACCCGGCGCTGAAGGCGCATGACAACCTGACGCTTCTGACCAACGCGTATGTCGACAAGCTCCTGACGAACGAAAGCGGCGGCGCGGTCACCGGAGTCGAGACCGTCATCGACGGCAAGCGCCACCTCATCCGGGGCGATATCGTGGTGGTCGCCTGCGGGGCGCTGTCCTCCGCGCTGCTCTTCCAGCGCTCCGAGAATGCCGCGCATCCGGGCGGTCTCGCCAACGGGTCCGATCTCGTCGGGCGAAACTACATGCGCCATAACAACGCTGCCGTGCTGGCGATCTCCAAGTCGCCAAACCCGACCCAGTTCCAGAAGACGTTGGGCGTCAACGATTTTTACCACGGCCACGCCAGGAGCCCGCACAACGACTGGGAGTTTCCGCTCGGTCATATTCAGATGGTCGGCAAGTCGGACGGCACGCAGATCGAGGTCGAGGGCCTTCCGGGCTTTCTGCAATGGCTTCCCGACAAGCCGTTCTCGTGGATCGCCGAGCATTCCGTCGATTTCTGGCTGACCTCTGAGGACCTGCCGATCCGTGAGAACCGTGTCTTCTACGCCCGCGACCAGGTCCATCTCGATCTGCAGGAAACCAATATCGAAGCCCACAAACGGCTGCGCGAGAAGCTGCGCACGATCTGCGGCAAGACCGGAATCCACCCGCACCTTTTCGACCGCAGCCTCTATCTCGGCAAGGACACGCCGATCGGCGGCACGTCGCATCAGGCGGGCACGCTGAAATTCGGCGAGGACCCCAGCCACAGCGTTCTCGATCTCGATTGCAAGGCGCACGGGATCGACAATCTCTACGTCACGGATGCAAGCTTCTTTCCCTCGATCGGTGCGGTGAACCCGACGCTGACGATTATCGCCAATGCCCTGCGTGTCGCCGACGTCATCGAGGCGAGATTGTCCGAGTGAGGCATCTTTCGAAAAACGTCCGGTCCGCCTGCATCCGGCGATATTCCGCTTATCTCGGGAAACGCCGCCCGGCATGGTAGCGTCTTGACCAAAAGCGAAGTTCGCGGGGGGGGGGGCGTGCAACACTTTCGTCCGTGGTTTTTTGACGACCTCCGCGATCCGGACGCCCACATTCCCAACGAAAACTTCGTCCCGGCGCAAAAAAGAAATCCACCCCCCACACCCCACCCGTATCCTCCCATCACCGCCGGCCCTTGACCGGGCACGAATGATCACCGGGATCGTTCGGGGGCCATGGGGAGAGATCCCTGGCGGGCGGCGTCTGCGGTGCGGCCTCTTCCGGAGAGGTTCGCATCCCGGACGACCCTGAGGCACCGCCGGCCCGTCGCCCATTACGAGGCGTCTGCGGATCGGTCCGCTTGAGTGGGGCGAAAGCCCTGCGAAGCGTCGGCTGCCATTGGGGCCCGCACCCGAACCGCTGGTAACGGCGAGGGTGAGGGCAGCCGTCGAACGGAACGGGCAAGGCGGCTGACGACCGCCAAACCCGAAACGCTCGGCGCCCGATGCATCAGGGTCGCATAAACGCCGCGCGGCACGCCGGAGGTGGGCCACATCTAACTACACACTGGAGGTCAGCCTCCGGCGTGCCGCCCGCTCGGTCTCCTTCAGACGGAGACCGTCGCGGCGAAATCTTTCGCCTGATGCCCGCAAGCGGCGTCGGCGAGCCCGCATGCCCCGGCCGCCCCACGGCGCGGGAACGCCTTCGCTTGTCCCCAGGGCGGATACGGCGAAGCGCTTCTTCTCCCGAATCGGGAGAAGGTCCCGGCAGGGGGATGAGGGCTTCGTAGAGCGCCCACGGCGGCTTGTCGATCGAACGGCTCCATGGCCGGCGTCGCGCCGCCCCTCACCCTGCCCTCTTCCCAAAAGCGGCGAGGCGGAGACCTCTACCCCAACGCTTGCCATTTTCCCGCCCCGGCCCCATGACCCCCCGATGGCAGCCACCGAAGAACAACATCTGTCGCGCGTCAGGCTCGACACCCTCGTCTCCGAGCGCGGCCTCGCCGCCAGCCGGGCCCGCGCCCGCGACGCGATCCGGCGCGGCCACGTCACCGTCGACGGCCTCACCGTCACCAAGCCGAGCCTCAACGTGCCGCCGGACAGCGTCATCGTTTTGTCCGACCCGGCCGCCGACTACGTTTCTCGCGCCGGGCTGAAGCTTGAGGCGGGCCTTGCCCATTTCGCCATCCCCGTCACCGGCCGCACAGCGCTCGATCTCGGCGCCTCGACCGGCGGCTTCACCGAAGTGCTGTTGCGGGCCGGCGCGGCCCATGTCGTCGCCGTCGATGTCGGCCACGGCCAGATCCACCCGCGCATCGCCGCAGACGAGCGTGTCACGGTCATCGAGGGCCTGAACGCTCGCGACATGGAGCGCGAGGACATTTTCGGCCGCCGCTTCGACCTCCTCACCTGCGACGTCAGCTTCATCTCGCTCCGTCTGGCGCTGCCGCCGGCCCTCGAACTGGCCGAGCCCGGCACCGACGCGCTGATCCTCGTCAAGCCGCAATTCGAGGCCGGCCGCGAGGCCATCGCCAGGAACGGCCTGTTGCGCGATCCCGAAAGCGCCCCGCGGGTGGCCGAAGGGTTAAGCGACTGGCTCGCCGAACAGGACGGCTGGACGGTTCTCGGCCTCGCTCCCTCGCCGATCCCCGGCGGCGACGGCAATCACGAATTCCTTCTGGGGGCGAAGAAGCACCCATGAGCGAAACCCTCACCATCGACCGCCTCGGCGCCAAGGGCGACGGCATCGCGGAGCGTGAGAGCGGCCCGGCCTACCTGCCCTTCACCCTTCCCGGCGAAACCGTCGCCGTCGAAAATGCCGCCAAGGCCCGACCGCGGCTTGCCGGCATCGTCACCGCGTCGCCCCACCGCGTCGCCCCGCCCTGCCCGCATTTCGGCACCTGCGGCGGCTGCGACCTGCAGCATGCGGGCGACGAACTCTACCGCGCCTTCAAGCGGAACCTCGTCGTCGAAGCGCTTTTTCGCGCCGGGATCGAGACCGAAATCGCGGACCTCGTCCCCTGCGCGCCCCGCAGCCGCCGCCGCGTCGCCCTGTCGGCGGCGCGCGGCGAAACGGGCATCGTCCTCGGCTTCAACTCGGCCGGCTCCAACGCCGTCGTCGATATCGCCGTCTGTCCCGTCGCCCTGCCCGCCATCGAGGCCGCGCTCCCGAACCTTCGGGCGTTGGCGAAAATCCTCGTCGACCGCAAACGCCCCCTGCGCCTGACGGTGACCGCCACCGGCGAGGGCCTCGACATCGCCGCCGCGGGCGCCGGCAAGCTGTCGGAGGGCACCCGCCGCAAGGCCATCGCGCTGTCGCTGGATCGGGGCTTCGCCCGCCTGACCATCGACGGCGAACGCCAGATGATCGCCCGCGCGCCGACGCTGCCCGTCGGCAATCTCGCCGTCGAAATCCCCGCCGGCAGCTTCGTCCAGGCGGTCGCGGCGAGCGAAACCGCCATGGCCGAGGCCGTCGTCGCCCATCTCGCGGGAGCGAAGAAGATCGCCGACCTGTTCGCCGGCTTCGGCGCCTTCGCGCTTCGCCTTGCCCCCCACAGCGCCGTCCACGCCGTCGAGGCGGAGGCCGCGCCGCTGGCCGCCATGGACGCCGCATGGCGCCTGCGCCCCGGCCTCAAACCGCTCACCACCGAGCGCCGCGATCTCTATCGCCGGCCGATCCCGGCCAAGGAATTCCGCTTCTACGACGCCGTCGTCTTCGACCCGCCCCGCGCCGGCGCCGAGGCGTTGTCGCAGGAACTCGCGGCCTCGAAGATCGGCCGCGTCGCGGCGGTGTCGTGCAATCCGGTGACGCTGGCACGGGATCTGGCGCTGCTCGTCGCCGGCGGGTTCACGGTCGAACGGGTGATCCCCTACGACCAGTTCCTCTGGTCGCACCATGTCGAGGCGGTCGCGCTTTTGTCGCGTTGATTTCGGACAAGGTGGTGGCCGGCTGGTTGGCTCGCCGGCCGCAGGTCAAAGTGTGCTCGGTGCGAAGGTCGAGCGCCTCTGCGTCACCGCAGCCTTGCCGCCGGACCGCATTCATGCGAGCCAATGCCGCATATTCGCAAGCCGGTCCCACGACCCGAACAGCCAAAGCCCGATCATTGACCGAATATCTCAGCCAATACGGGGTCGTGCTTCTCTTCATCGTGGTGCTGTTCGAATCGACCGGCCTGCCGCTGCCCGGTGAAAGCCTGGTCATGGCGTCGGGCATGCTGGCCGGCCAAGGCTCGCTCAGCCTCGTCGCGGTGCTGCTTTCGGCCTGGGGCGGTTCGATCGTCGGCGACAACATCGGCTATTTCGTCGGGCGCCGCTACGGGCGCAAGATCGTCGTGCGCTGGGGCTCGAAATTCGGGCTCGGCGAGGAACGCTTCAGGATGGTCGAGGAGCGGTTCCGGCATTACGGCATCGCCGTGGTGCTGATCGCCCGCTTCGTCATCATCCTGCGCCAGCTCAACGGCTTCGTCGCCGGGACGATGAAGATGAACTGGCCGGTGTTTTTGCTCTACAATTCTATCAGCGCGGCGCTCTGGGCCGGCGCCTATGGCGGTGGCGCCTATTTCTTCGGCGCCGCGTTCAGAAAATTCTTCGACAGCCACGCCACCTGGCCGATCTTCGTCGTGGCCGGATTGGTCTGCCTGATCGGCTGCGCGGGAACCTACAAGTTCCTGTTCAACGAGGATGCGGCCCGCGAGCGCGAGAGCGGCAGAAAGGCCGAGAGCAGCGAGGATTCCCATACTGAAATGCCCTGATCACGCCAGTGAGCGGCACGATCGACGTGCAAATCGCACTCGGTTTGACGCTGGAAATTTGAAGCTGCCATCGACGCTTCTTTCTTCTCCCGAGTCGGGAGAAGTGCCGGCAGGCGATGAGGGCTTCGCAGGGCTGGGCATCCGGCGGTGAAGCGATCGGAAATTGGCGCCCTTCAGACCCTCATCCGGCCCTTCGGGCCACCTTCTCCCGACTCGGGAGAAGGACCGCGCCTCTTCCTTCAACGCGTCATGAACGCCTTGAACGCGGCTTTCGCTTCGTCCGACGTCAGCCGTTCGGAGAAATGCTCCACCTCGATGTCGATCCGCTCGAGGATCTCGGCTGGATCGCCGCGCAGCAGGTGGCGGGCGATCTTCAGCGCCTTGGGCGGCTTCCTGGCAAGATTTGCGGCGGCGGCACGGGCCGCGGCTTCCACGTCGCCTTCGACGATCTTGTAGACAAGTCCTGCATCCTTCGCCGCCTGTGAATCGAACGTGTCGCCGAGGACGAGGAGCGCGAAGGCGCGCTGGTCGCCCATGATCTTCGGCGCGATCAGGCTGGAGCCGGCCTCGGGGGTGATGCCGAGATCGAGAAAGGGCGTCCTGAAGACCGAGCCGGGCGAGCAATAGGCAAGATCGCAATGCATCAGCATGGTGGTGCCGATGCCGATCGCAAGGCCGTCGACGGCGGCGACCATCGGCTTCTCGGCGGTGGCGATGGCGCGCAAAAAATCGTGGACGTCGGTGTGGCGCGTGCCGCCCTCCGAGAGCGCGACAAAATCCTTGATGTCGTTGCCGGCCGAGAAGGCACCGGGGACACCGCAGAACAGGATCGCGCGGACGCCGTCGTCCTGGCCGGCGCCCGTCACCGCGTCGGCCATCGCCCGGTACATGTCCCGCGTGATGGCGTTCTTCTTGTCGGGCCGGCGCATGCGGATGGTCAGGACGCCGGCGTCGGTCGTCGTCTGGATGTATTCACTCATGATCGGGCTCTTATTGCAGAAGGTCGCGGGCAGCGACGAGGCTCGCCGTGCCGGTCAGGACGCGCGTCTTGAGGGACGCCGTCTCGCCGAGAAGGTTTTCGGCCATGAAGCGGGCGAGATGGGTGCGCTCCCTGCGGCTCGTGTCGGCGATGGCGCCCTTGGCGAGATAAACCGCCCCGGCGGTGAGGCCGAAAAGCCGCAGATAGGGGGTCGCGCCAGACAGCGCGGTGTCCATGTCCTTCTCGGCCAGCGCCTTCTGCAGGAAGATCGTCGCCTCCTCGAGATCGTCGAGGGCGGCGGTCAGGGCCTCGCGGGTCGCGCCGAATTCCTCCTCGTTGCGACCGCGCAGGGCATCGACGGTCTCGGCGAGTTCGGCGAGATAGGCCCGCATGGCGGCGCCCTCGGACTGGCCGATCTTGCGGGTGACGAGGTCGATCGCCTGGATGCCGTTGGTGCCCTCGTAGATCGGCGCGATGCGGGCATCGCGCAGCAGCTGGGCGGCGCCCGTCTCCTCGACATAGCCCATGCCGCCATGGACCTGGATGCCGAGCGAGGCGACCTCGACGCCGACATCGGTGGAAAATGCTTTCGCGACCGGCGTCAGGAGATTGGCACGCTCCTTCTGGGCCCTAGACGCAGCGGCCTCGTCCTTCAACGCCCTGGCCATGTCGGTGGCGTGGCCGCAGGCATAGGCGATGGCGCGGGCCGAGCCGGTGAGCGCCTTCATGGTCAGGAGCGAACGGGCGACGTCCTGATGCTCGACGATTGGACTCATCTGGGCAGGGCTCATCTGGGCGGGGCTCATTTCGGCCTTTGCCGTCTCGCCGATCGTTGCCAGACGCGTGGCGCGCCCCTGGCGACGCTCGCGGGCGTAGTCCAGCGCCTTCTGGAAGGCGGCTTCGGCGACGCCGATGCCCTGCATGCCGACGAGCAGGCGGGCGTTGTTCATCATGGTGAACATGCAGGCGAGGCCGCGGCTCTCCTCGCCGACGAGAAAACCGATCGCGCCGGCCTCTGCCGCCTCGCCCTTGCCGTCGCCATAGATCATCGTGCAGGTCGGCGAGCCGTGGATGCCGAGCTTGTGCTCGACGGCGTGGCAGAAGACGTCGTTGCGCGCGCCGAGGCTGCCGTCCTCCTTGACCAGAAATTTCGGCACGACGAAGAGCGAAATGCCCTTCACGCCGGCCGGCGCATCCGGCAAACGGGCCAGCACCAGATGCACGATGTTGTCGGTGAAATCGTGCTCGCCATAGGTGATGTAGATTTTCTGGCCGAAAATCCGGTAGGTGCCGTCCCCGGCCCGCTCGGCCCTGGTCTTCAGCGCCGAAAGGTCCGAGCCGGCCTGGGGCTCGGTGAGGTTCATCGTGCCCATCCACTCGCCGGAGACGAGCTTTGCCAGATAGGTCGCCTTGAGCGCGTCCGAGCCATGAGCCTCCAGCGCCTCGACAGCGCCAACGGTGAGGCACGGGCCGATGGCGAAACCCATGGAGGCGGCATTCCACATCTCGAAGGTCGCCGCCGACAGCGAGGTCGGCAGGCCCTGCCCGCCGAATGCTTCGGGGCCGGTCAGGGCGTTCCAGCCGCCGGCCGCCCAATCGGCGTAAAGCTGTTTCCACCCGGTGGGCGTTTTGACAATGCCGTCCTTGACCGAGGTGCCTTCCCGGTCGCCGGCTTTGCCGGCGGGGGCGACGACTTCGCTGGCAAAGCGGCCGGCCTCTTCGAGCACGGCGTCGAGAAGGTCGGGCGTCAGTTCGCCGAGCAGGCCTTTTTCCATAGCCGGCCCAAGGCCCGCCACTTCCTTCAGAGCGAACGCGATCTCGCCGACAGGCGCCTTGTACATGGGTTTTCTCCCTTGCGAGCCGCGATCCCCCTTCACGGGCGACGCGTCCTCATTGGTCAATCGACGCAACTCTTACGTAATCGTCAATTTGACGCAAGGAACCGAAGCGCCGCAGCAGCCATTTCGCCCATGCGGTCACGTTTCGTGACCGGATGACATCTCTGGGTTATCGATATCGGTTTTTGACCCCCATCGGAACCGTCCGTGACACGGGCGACAGGTTTCGATCCGCGGGGCGTTGGAGTGATATGATGCGGTTCGTGCGATTTGGCGAGCGGGGACGGGAGAAGACCGGGCTTCACCGGGACGACGGCCGCATCGGCGACCTTTCCGAGCATCTCGGCGCACTGGAAGGAAAAACGCTTTCGCCGGAGCGCTTGGCTTCCGTGGCCGATCTCGATCTCGACCGGTTGCCGCTGGCGCCCGAGGGCGTGCGGCTGTGCAAGCCGGTGCAGCGGATCGGCAAGATCGTCGGTGTGGGCCCGAACTACGAGGACAGCGCCAATCTCGCCGGTTTCAAGCTGAACCCCGAGCCGACCTTGTTCCTCAAGGCCGCGACAGCCTCCTGCGGACCGACCGACCCGATCGAGATCCCGCGCATGGCAACCCGCGTCGACTGGGGCGTGGAACTGGCCGTCGTCATCGGCCGTGTGGCGAAATACGTGACCATCGAAAACGCCATGAGCCACGTCGCCGGCTTTACGCTCGCCAACGACGTCACCGAGCGCAGCTTCCAGCTCCAGCGCAGCGGCCAGTGGTCGAAGGGCAAATCCCACGACAGCTTCGCGCCGCTCGGGCCGTGGCTGGTGACCCCGGACGAGTTGGCGAACTACGACCGCCTCGACATCTGGCTCGACGTCAATGGCGAGCGCCAGCAGCACGCGAACACCGCCGGCATGGTGTTCAAGGTGCCCTATCTGATCTCCTACATCTCGCGCTTCATGCGGCTCGAGCCCGGCGACGTGATCCTCACCGGCTCACCGGCCGGCGTCGGCCTGTCCTACGATCCGCCCCGGTTCCTGAAGGCCGGCGACAGGGTGACGGTCGGCGGCACGGGGCTGGGCGTGCAGGAGATGGAGTGCGTGGCGATTTGAGGGGTAGCGGATTGGATCATCCAGGAAAAAGCACGTCTTCCCAGTTCCGAGCGCCATTCAGAATATGAAGGATCTCGATGACCTCGGATTTCACACGATAAAAGACAATATATTCGCCGTGCGGCATACGGCGGACACCGGACTCTTCGAAACCGGGCACACGCTGAAATCGCTCTGGCATTTCAACCAACTGATCGCAGCGCGTCCGCAATTCACCAACGAAATCTACCGCCCTTGTCGGATTGCTCAACCCGATATATCTGGCGATGTCTTCCAGATCGTCCCCCGCCTCATCCGTAACGACGACAATCAAACCCCGCGTTCAAACCCCGCGTTCTTCGGCCATTGCCTGGTACTTGGCGATGAGCCGATCGGCCACATCTGCCAGCGGTCGAACGCGACCAGCCTCCGCATCGGCAACTCCTCTTGCCAAAGCAGCACTCAGCGCGGCAACGCGCTTCTCACGCTCTTCGACGAGCCTCACGCCCTCGCGCAAAACGTCGTCGCGCGAATTGTAGCGACCACCGGAAACGAGCTGATTTACGATCGTTTCGAGTTGGGGCCCGAGACCCTGATGATTGTCCATCGTCAATCCTCATTCGATTCAGCAGTCATATTCATAGCGATGATCACCTACGAAATCGAGATCGACGAACATCATTGCACCGAAAGACGTGCCGAGCCTACTTCATATTCTTCAGCCGCTCCCACCCCTCGTCCGGCATAAAACGATCACCATGTTTCTCGGCAAGCGCCCGCATTCTGGCGGTGATCTCGTCGAGGCCGCGGGTGCGGGCGTAGCGCAGTGGGCCGCCGCGGAAGGGGGCGAAGCCGGTGCCGAAGATCATCGCGCCGTCGGCGATCTCTTCTGAATCGACGACGCCTTCGCGCAGGCATGCGACGACCGCGTTCAACATCGGCATCAGCAAGCGGTCGAGAAGATCGGAATCGGGGATCGACGCGCCCGGCGCGTCGTCGGGCAGTGCTTCCACCTTCCGCTTCTTCGGCTTGCCGTCGCCGTCGTATTCGTAAAGGCCCGAGCTGGTCTTGCGGCCGAGCTTGCCGCTCTCGACCAGCTTCTCCAGCCAGTCGGGGTTGGGCGGGAAGGCGCCGCCGAGGCGTTCGCGCAGGGAATTGGAGACATCAAGGGCGATGTCGAGGCCGACCTGGTCGGCCAGTTCCAGCGGGCCCATCGGCATGCCGAACTCTTCGGCCACCGCGTCGATACGCTCCTTCGGGATGCCCTCGTCGACCATGATCAGCGCCTCGGCCATGTAAGGCGTCAGCGACCGGTTGACGAGAAAGCCGGGCTTCGAGGCGACCGGCGCCGGCAGGCGCGAGATCTCGACGGCGAAGGCCGTTGCGCGGCGCTCGGTCTCGGGGCCGATCTTGTCGTGACGCACGATCTCGATCAATTGCATGCGCGAGACCGGATTGAAGAAGTGCAGGCCGACGAGACGCGAGGGATCATCCAGGCCGGCGGCAAGATCGTCGAGCGGCAGGGCCGAGGTGTTGGTGGCGAGCAGCGCGCCCTCTTTCAGCTTGGGCTCGATGTCGGCGTAGATCTTCCGCTTGAGGTCGAGCTTTTCCGGTGCCGCCTCGATGACGAGATCGGCGCCGGCGATGCCGAAGCCGTCGAGGTCGGGCACCAGCCGGTCGAGCGCGTCGCGGATCTTGATCGGGTCCTTGAGCGTGGCGGTCAGCATCTTCGTCGCGGCCTTGATCGCCTTGCCGATCGGCTTGGCGTCGATGTCGCGGAGCGTCACGTCGAAGCCCTCGCGGGCGGCCCAGGCGGCGATGTCGCCGCCCATGGCGCCGGCGCCGATGACGTGGACGCGGCGGATGCCGGATTGGCCCTTCTTCAGGCCCTTCATCGTCTCGCGCAGGAAGAAGACGCGCACGAGATTGCGCGAGGTTTCCGTCTCGATCAGCTCGGCGAAGCTCTTCACCTCGCCGGCCTGCATGGCCCTGGCGTCGCCGCCATTCGCCTCCCACAGATCGATCAGCTTGTAAGGCGCGGGATAATGGGCCTTCGGCGCCTTCTCGGCCGCCTGCTTGCGCATCTGGCTGGCGGCGAGCGCCCGGGCGGGACGAAAGCCGAAGGCGGTGCGCTTGAGACCGCCGGCGGCGGGCTGGATGTCACCGAGGCGGGCAGCTTCGACGGCGGCAGCGACATGGCGCTCCTCGACGACGGCATCGACGAGGCCGATGGCCTTGGCTTTCTTCGCGTGCGCCGGCTTGCCGGTCAGCATCATCGTCATCGCCTCGAGCGGGTCGGCGATGGCGGTGGCGCGCCAGGTGCCGCCGAGGCCCGGATGCAGGCCCAGCATCACCTCGGGAAAGCCGAGGCTCGCGTCCGAAACGGCGATGCGGATGTCGCAGGCGAGCACGAGTTCAAGGCCGGCGCCGAGGCAGTGGCCGTGGAGGACGGCGATGGTCCTGGCATCGACCCTGGCGAGGCGGTCGAGCACGGCATGCGCCTCACCGAGCATCGCCTCGATGTCGGCGGTCGAGGCGCCGACGAATTGCTGGATGTCGGCCCCGGCCGCGAAGCCGGACGGCTTGGCCGAGCGCAGGACGACGGCGGCCGGCTTTTCGGCAACGATGCGATCGACGAAGGCGGACAGTTCCTCGACGACCGAGCGGTCGACGGTGTTGACCGCCTTGTCCGGCCGGTCGAGGACGATCCACATCACCCGGTCGTCGTCGATCGCAACGCGGAAATTTCCGGTCCGTTCGGCGTTCGCGGCGGGGCCGAGTTCCAGGCGGCGATCGGCAAGCGCGTCGAGCATTTTCCCCATGGGATCGGTTCTCGTCTTCTGGTTCGTCAGGGTGACGGCGGTCAGGCCGCTTCGAGCAACATCGCGCCGCCCTGGCCGCCGCCGATGCATTCGGTGGCGATGCCGCGCGTCTTGCCGAGACGCTTCATGGCGCCCGCAAGATGCAGGGTGATGCGGTTGCCGCTGGTGCCGACCGGATGGCCGAGAGAGATCGCGCCGCCGTCGACATTGAGGATGTCGTGAGGGATGCGGCCGCCCTTGCCCTCCAGTCCAAGGACGCCATCGGCGATCTCGGGCGTGTCGAGCGCCTCGACGCAGGCGAGCACCTGCGCGGCGAAGGCCTCGTTGAGCTCCCAAAGACCGACATCGGACACCGCCATGTTCTGGCGTTTCAGGATGGGTGCCGTCGCGACGACCGGGCCGAGGCCCATGATGGACGGGTCGAGTGCGCCCCATTGCGAATCGACGATGCGCGCGAGCGGCTGCATGTCGTGGGCCTTCACGGCGTCTTCCGAGGCGAGAAACACCCAGGACGCGCCGTCGGTGATCTGCGAGGCGTTGCCGGCGGTGACCTTGCCGTAGGGCTTCTCGAAGACCGGCTTCAGCTTGGCGAGATTATCGGCCGAGGAGCCGGGCCGCACGCCATCGTCATGGTCGAAGACCTCGCCGTCGCGGGAGAAGGCAGTGAGCATCTCGTCCTTCAGCCAGCCTTGCTGCGTCGCCCGGTCGAGGCGGTTGTGGCTTGTCGCGGCATAGGTGTCGGCGTCGCGTCGCGAGATGCCGAAGCGATGGGCGAGGATTTCGGCCGTCTGGCCCATGTTGAGATCGGTGATCGGGTCGGTGAGGCCGCGCTCCAGGCCGATGACGGGCTTGAGGAAATCGGGACGCAGGCCGGAGAGCGCCTTCAGCTTGTCGCCGGTAGAGCGCGCGCCGTTCAGGGCGGCGAACCAGTCGACCGCCTCGCGGCGCAGGACGAGCGGCGAATGACTGAGCGCCTCGGCGCCGCCGGCCAGCACGATCTCGGCGCCGCCGTTTTCGATGGTTCGGAAGGCCGTGTCGATCGACTGCATGCCGGAGCCGCAGTTGATCTGTACGGTGAAGGCCGGAACCTCTTCGGAAATGCCGAGCCGGAGCCCGGCAACGCGTGCCGGGTTCATCTCGTCGGCGACGACGTTGACGCAGCCGAGGATGACGAGATCGATCGCGTCCTTGTCGAAGCTCTGGCGCATCAGCAAAGGGCGGCCGCACTGGACGGCGAGATCGACGGGGGAGAACGGTCCCGGCTTGCCGCGTGCCTTGATGAAGGGCGTGCGGGCGCCGTCGACGAGATAGACGGATCTGGCCATTATTCGGCAGCCTCGCGGGTTTCGTCGTGCCGAAGGTCGTCATCCGCATTGTCGCGGCGGTGCTGGTCGGCGATCGGCGAGACCTTTGAAGCCGGGAACGCATCCACGGCGATGACCCTGGCGACCGCGGCCCGCGCCTCGGTCAGCTGGTCGTATTCAGCCTGGTCGATCACCGTGGTCTCCAGCGCCTCGTCGAGATCGGAGACCCTGGCCGTGCGCATCTTCTTCTCGATGGGGGCTGCGGCCGTCACGAGCTCGAAGGCGAGCTCGAGGTCGGCGATCGGGTGATCCGCCCGGCCTTCGCCGAGATAGATGTCAGGCGTCAGCCGGTCGCGCTGGGAGGACGGCCGCATCAGGATCGCCGCGACCTCGGACGTCAGCTCGTCGGCCGGCTCGCGATAGGGAAGGCCCAGCGGAAACGCGAGGAAGCGGGTCAGCATCGCCGCCCAGCGGGCGGGCAGATTGTCCAGGACGCCGTTGAAGGCGAGCGACATGCGGTTGATGCCCTTCGTCATGATGAATTCGACCAGCGGCTTGTCGGCCTCCGGTCGTCCCTCGTCCTCGAAGCGCTTGAGAACCGCGCCGAGGAGATAGAGTTCCGACAGGATGTCGCCGAGACGAGCCGACAGCATCTCCTTGCGTTTCAGCGCGCCGCCGAGGGTCAGCAGCGACAGGTCGGAAATCAACGCGAAAGCCGCCGAGAAGCGCGACAACTGGCGCCAATGGCTGGTCAACGCCGCATCCTTCGGGGCCGGGGCGGCAAGGCCGCCGGTCCAGCCGCGCACGAAGGTGCGCAGGGCGTTCTTCACCGCGTGCCCGGCATGGGCCCAGAACGCCTTGTCGAAGGCGTCGAGACCGTCCGCCTCGTTCTCATCGGAGAGCGCCAGCAGTTCCCGCAGCATGTAGGGATGGGCGCGGATGGCGCCCTGGCCGAAGATCATCAGATTGCGCGTCAGGATGTTGGCGCCCTCGACCGTGATGCCGATCGGCACCGACTTGTACTGGCCGGCGAGATAGTTCTTCGGGCCGTCGATGATGGCCTTGCCGCCATGAATATCCATGGCGCGCTCGATCGATTCGCGCATGCGGTAGGTCGCGTGGGCCTTCATGATCGCCGAAACCACCGAAGGTTTGTGCCCCTCGTCGAGAGCGGCGACCGTCAGCCGGCGCGCGGCGTCGATGAGATAGGCGTTGGCGGCGATGTCGGCGAGCGGCTGCTGGATGCCCTCGAACATCCCGATCGGCGTGTTGAACTGCGTGCGCACGCGGGCATAGGCCCCGGTGGTGCGGGCGCACATGGCGGCGGCGGCGGCCGATTGGGACGGCAGCGAGATGCCGCGACCGGCGGCGAGCGCCGTCATCAGCATGGTCCAGCCCTGGCCGATCTGCGCCTCGCCGCCCAGGATCGACGACATCGGGATGAACACGTCCTTGCCGTAGAGCGGGCCGTTCTGGAAATAGGTCTGCAACGGCACGTGACGGTCGCCGGTGGCGACGCCCGGCGTGGCGGTCGCAATCAGCGCGACGGTGATGCCGAGATTCTCGCCCTTGCCAAGATGGTCGTCGGGATCGAACATCTTGAAGGCAAGGCCCATGACGGTCGCGACGGGGCCGAGGGTGATGTAGCGCTTTTCGAAATTCAGCCTGATGCCGAGGACCTCTTCGCCTTCATGCCCGCCCATGCAGACGATGCCGGTGTCGGTCATGGCCGCCGCATCCGAGCCGGCTTCCGGCGAAGTCAGGCCGAAACAGGGGATTTCCCGGCCATCGGCGAGACGCGGCAGCCAATGGTCGCACTGTTCCTGTGTGCCGAAATGCAGCATCAGTTCGCCCGGTCCGAGCGAATTCGGCACCATGACTGTCACCCCGGCGACGACGCTGGCGGACGACACCTTGCGCACCACCTCCGAATGGGCGGTGTTGGAGAAGCCGAGGCCGCCGTATTTCTTCGGAATGATCATGCCGAAGAACTTGCGGGTCTTGAGAAAATCCCAGACCTCCGGCGACAGATCGTGATCCTCGTGGACGATCTTCCACTCGTCCAGCATCGCCAGAAGCTCGTTGACCGGGCCGTCGATGAAAGCCTGCTCATCGGCCGAAAGCCGCGCCGGCGGCATCTTCAGGAGCTTGTTCCAGTCGGGGCTGCCGGTGAACAGTTCGCCGTCCCACCAGACCGTGCCGGCATCGATCGCTTCCCGCTCGGTCGCGGAGATCGGTGGCATGACGGTCTTGGCCCAGTCGTAGATGGGCCTGGTCAGGCGGTCCTTGCGAAACGACATGGTTGCTCTCCCGGATTGACAGCCTCTTCAACAAACGGCGCGACCGCCCGTTGGTTGCCGACCGACAACATCGTCGCATAACTTTTACGTTAACGTCAAAGTTTGAGGTGAAATGAAGGGTCTGAAGGGCGGTTCTGTTCGCCTCGTAATTTCCAGACCTCCGCCTTGTGACCCTGCCCGTTACACGCTGCCATGGGCCCTGCGCCGCGCTGCACCTTGGCTGGATCGTGCCGCCGTCAGCGATCCTCCGTCATGACCGCCCGGTGGCCGATGTCGGTGCGCCAGAAACCGCCGTCCCATTCGACGTCGTCGACCGTCTTGTAGGCGAGGCGCACTGCGTCGCGCAAGCTGTCGCCGAGCGCGGCGACGTTGAGGACGCGGCCGCCCGTCGCGACGAGGCGGCCATCCTCGAGGGATGTGCCGGCCTGGAAGACGCGGGTGTCGTCGTCGGCCTCCGGCAGACCGGCGATGACGCTGCCCTTGGAATATGCGCCGGGATAGCCCCTGGCCGCCATCACCACCGTCGCCGCCGGTCGGTCGCTCCATTGCGGCTCCACGCCGGAGAGATCGCCGCGCGCGGCGGCGAGAAGGATCGGCACGATGTCGCTCTTCAGGCGCATCATCAGCACCTGGCATTCGGGATCGCCGAAGCGGACATTGTATTCGATGAGTTTCGGCCCGGTCTCGGTCAGGATCAGCCCGGCGTAAAGGACACCCTTGAACGGCGCCCCGGCTTCCATCATGCCGGCCATGGTCGGCTGGACGATCTCGCGCATGGCGCGTTTCATCAGCGCGTCGGTCATCGGCAGAGCCGGCGACGTGGCACCCATGCCGCCGGTGTTCGGCCCGCGATCGCCGTCGAAGGCGCGCTTGTGGTCCTGGGCGGTGCCGAACAGCAGCGCGCGCTCGCCGTCGCAGAGGCAGAAGAGGCTCGCCTCCTCGCCTTCCAGAAACTCCTCGACGACGATCTCCGCGCCAGGGCCGGCAAAATTCCCGTCGAAACAGTCCTCGATCGCGGCGGCGGCCTCGGCACGGGTCCTGGCGATGGTGACGCCCTTGCCGGCCGCGAGCCCGTCGGCCTTGACGACGATCGGCGCGCCGCCGGATTCCACATAGGCCCTGGCGTCATCGACGTTGTTGAAGCGCCGATAGCGTGCGGTCGGAATGTCGTGGAGCGTGCAGAAATCCTTGGTGAAGCCCTTCGAGCCCTCGAGCCGCGCGGCGGACGCCGAGGGGCCGAAGACGTCGAGGCCCGCCTCCTCCAGCGAATCGGCAAGGCCGTCGACCAGCGGCGCTTCCGGGCCGATGACGACGAGGCCGATCGCCTTTTTCTCGCAGAACGCGGCCACAGCGGAATGGTCGGCGAGATCGAGGGCGACGCACGCGGCGTGTTCGGCGATGCCGGGATTGCCGGGCGAGGCGTAGAGGGCGCCGAGTTCCGGTGACCGGGCGATCTTCCAGGCGAGCGCGTGCTCGCGTCCGCCCGAGCCGATGAGGAGGATGTTGATCGTCATGTGGTGCCCGCCGCCTTCCCGTCCTTCGATCACCGCCATGCGCTCGCCTTGCGGGCCTGCTAAAAAGCGGTTCGATTCCCGGCAACGCAATTCGGTATTGTTTTCCGTCACCGCTGCCGGGGACGCCGCCGCCCTGCGCACTACGGGCGCGGCACCGTGCGGGTCAAGCACCGGCGCGACGATTCCGACAGGCATTTTTACCGAAAAAGACTTGACTGCGGCATTTGTGTTATGAACCTAGCGCCATGTCGAACCTGAAAACCGGCCTTGTGGACCATACCGATCGCGTCGCGGACGCCCCGTCGGAGAACTGGGTCTACAAAATCCTGCCGCGCGGCGTGTGGCCCTACGCCCAACTGGCGCGCTGGGATCGGCCGATCGGCTGGCAACTTCTGCTCTGGCCCTGCTGGTGGTCGGCAGCCCTTGCGCCGCAGGCTGTGGCAGGCGGCGCGGTCCACACCGGGCTGCCGAGCCTGTGGCATCTGGCCCTGTTTCTCGTGGGCGCCATCGCCATGCGCGGCGCCGGCTGCACCTATAACGACCTCGTCGACCAGAAGATCGACGACATGGTCGCGCGCACCCGCTCGCGGCCGCTGCCTTCGGGTCGGGTGTCGCGGCTGCAGGCCAAGCTCTTCCTCGTCGTGCAGTCGCTGTTCGGCCTGCTCGTGCTCCTGCAGTTCAACGGCTTCGCGATCCTTCTCGGCATCGTCTCGCTGGGCGTGGTCGCCATCTATCCCTTCCTGAAGCGGGTGACCGACTGGCCGCAGTTCGGCCTCGGCCTGGCTTTCTCCTGGGGCGCGCTGATGGGCTGGGCCAGCTATTGGGGCAGCCTCGCCCTGAGCCCGCTCCTGCTCTACGCAGCCGCGATTCTGTGGACGATCGGTTACGACACGATCTACGCCCATCAGGACAAGGAAGACGACGAACTGGTGGGCGTGCGCTCCACGGCGCGGCTGTTCGGCGAGCGCACGAGGACTGCGCTGACGATCCTCTACGGCGGCACGACGCTGCTCTTCGCCGCCGCCTTCGCAACGGCAAGCCAGGGGGCCGGCGGCGGCCCCGCTTGGCCGGCCTATGCGGGCCTCGCCATGGGCGGCCTGCAGATGCTCTGGCAGGTGCGCACGCTGGAGATCGACGATCCCGACGAATGTCTCAGGCTGTTCAGATCGAACACGGTGTTCGGCTGGATCGTCTTCTTCGGGCTGATCTTCTCGGCGCTGTGGTCGCTGCTGTTTCCGATTCCGGTCGCCTGATATCTGGCCGCAAACGAAAGCGCCGGCCGGTTCGTCCCCGGTCGGCGCTTTTCACATCATGCCGAAAGTCGATTGATCAGTTGCGGGCGATGATCTCTTCGCCGGCGACGACCATGCGGATGCCGAGGCCCGGCTTGCGACGGGCGAGGAAGCGCGGGCGACGCTGGCGGCCCACCGAACGGCGGCGCGGTGCCGGCGCCGCGGCCTTGATCTGGCTGAGCGTCTCTTCGAGGCTCTGGACCGTACCGTCGGCCTCGACCATCAGCATCGGCAGGCCGAACAGCTCCGACCAGGCGCGCCAGTCGGCGGCGACGTCGTAAAGGTCGCTGGCGACGAGCAGCGGCACCGTGCATTTGGCATCGCGATGGTGGAGTTCGAGGGTCACGGTGACCTTGCCGCCCTCGTCTTCCATGGCGCGGGCGGCGACGCCCTCGAAGCAGCGCGGCGCGAGCGCGATGGAGATCGGCAGGCCCGATTTTTCCAGCTTGCGATGGACGACCGCGCCGCGGCGGTCGACCCGGTAGACCACCATCTCGCCGTCCTCGACCATCTCGATGGTCTGGCTGCGGGAAGAGGCCGCCGGGTCGAGCCGGACGGGTATGTTGGCCCATTCGGGTTTGGCGGGGGTGACTGCGACGTTCGGTGCGATGCTCATGATATTCGACGCCTCTTGAAGCCTCTGCGGGGAGCCGATGTTTCGGTCTCCCTTGCGCGGCCGCTGTTGCCCGGCCTTTGATGAGACCAACCTACGAGCGCGATCTTGAAGTCGCGCTAAGAAAGGCAGTTAAGCGTTTCTGACCATAAACAGGGTTATCAAGATTAAAACTTGAATCGACTCTAAACGAGCTTGCCCGGATTTAAGATATTGTAAGGATCGAAGACGGCCTTGATCGCGCGCATCAGCTCGATTTCCGGCCCTCGCTTCGTTTCGGCCAGTTCGTCCCGCTTCAACTGGCCGATCCCGTGCTCGGCCGAAAACGTGCCGTCCATGTCGGCGACGATGCCGTGGACGATCCCGTTGATCTCGTGCCATCGCCCCAGGAAGGCGGCCTTGTCGGCCCCGACTGGCTGGGAAATGTTGTAGTGGATGTTGCCGTCACCCAGATGGCCGAAGGCCACGATCCGCGCGTCGGGCATGACCGCAAGCACGGCCGTGTCCGCCCGTTGCAGGAACTCCGGCACGCTGGCCACCGGCACCGCCACGTCGTGCTTGATCGACCCGCCCTCCGGCTTCTGCGCCCAGCTCATCTCTTCGCGAAGCGTCCAGAAGTCGCTGGCTTGCGACAGCGACCTGGCGATCACCGCATCGCTGACGAGGCCGGCCTCGATGGCCGCGCCCAAGATCTCCTCCATCGTTTCGCGCGCATCGTCCTGGGATCTGCCGGACGAGACTTCGACCAGGACGTACCAGGGATATTCGGACTGCAGGGGATCGCGAATGTTTCGGGAATGCCGCAACGTAAACTCCATGCCGATTCTCGGCATGATCTCGAATGCGGTCAGTTGCGAGCCCGCCGCGCGCTCGGCCCGCTTCAACAGATCGAGCGCCGCCCAAGGGGATTGCAGCCCGACATAGGCGACCTCGCGGCCGGCGGGTTTCGGAAACAGCTTCATCACGGCGGCGGTGATGATGGCGAGCGTGCCTTCGGCACCGACGAGGAGATTGCGGATGTCGTAGCCGCGATTGTCCTTCTTCAGACGGCGAAGGCCATGGAAGATTTCGCCCGACGGCAGCACCGCCTCGATGCCGAGGCAGAGGTCGCGCGAATTGCCGTAGGCGAGGACGCCGGTGCCGCCAGCGTTGGAGGACAGATTGCCGCCGATCTGGCAGGAGCCTTCCGAGCCCAGCGACAGGGGGAACAGAAGCCCCGCCTCCTCGGCCGCCGCCTGAACGCGCTGCAACACCACGCCGGCCTCGACGGTCAGGTTTCGGCCGACAGGGTCGACGTCGCGGATTTTATCGAGCCGTGACAGGCTGAGAAGCACTTCGCCGGTCGAGCGCGGCGACTGGCCGCCGACGAGACCGGTGTTGCCGCCCTGGGGCACGATCGGCGTGCGGGTGCTGGTCGCCAGCGCCATGATCCGCGACACCTCGTCGGCGCTGCCCGGTCGTAGAACGAGGCCCGTCTGCCCGCGATAGAGGTCGCGCGGCTCGTGCAGATAGGGATCGATGCGGTCGGCGTCGGTGAGCGCGTTGGTGGGGCCGACGATCGCCGCGAAGCGGGACACGAGATCGGCGCTGAAGGGAGCTGAATTTTGCATCGACGGAAAAATAGTCCGGGCGATGCCACCGTCGAGATGTCAGCGCTGCGCGGCGCCCCGTGCGTTCAAGTTCGAACGCGCGGCGCGGCGGCGCGGGCAAGCCGGTCGTTGATCGCCTCGCCGAGCCCGTGACGCGGGATCTGGGCGACGGCAATCGCGGCAATGCCTGGATCGTCGAAGCCGGCAAGGGCTGCGAAGAGGTTCGCCGCGGCTTCCGCGAGATCGCCGGTCGGGCTGAGATTGAGGATGCGAACCGCGTGTGCGGCGCCCGGCACCGAATTGGGACCGAAGGCGATGAAGTGCTCGCCGGGTTCGACGGATTCAGCGTTCAGCCGCACCCGGCCATGGGGCGCGTAATGGGACTTGAGCTGCCCAGGGGCCGAAATCGCGGCGCCCTCTTGCGGGACGACGACGGGCAATCCGGTCGCCCGGCCGAGCGCGGTGCGGTCGATGGCGCCGGCCCGCAGCAGCGTCAAGCGGTCGCCGTCCGGCCGCACGATCGTCGACTCGACGCCGACGGGCGCGGCGCCCCCGTCGAGGATCAGACCGACCCGCCCGTCGAGGCCGCGCTGCACATGGGCAGCGCTCGTCGGGCTGACGCGGCCGGAGGGGTTGGCGCTGGGCGCGGCGAGCGGCCGGCCGAGAGCGCCGGCAAGCCGGCCGGCGACGCCGACGGGCATGCGCACGGCCACGGTGCCGAGCCCCGCGGTCGCCAGCGGATGGATCGGCGAGCCCTCGCGCAGCGGCAGGACGATCGTCAGTGGTCCCGGCCAGAAGGCGGCGGCCAGCGCCTCGGCGAGCGGGTCGACGACCGCGATGGCGCGCGCCATCGCGAGGTCGCCGACATGGCAGATCAGCGGGTTGAAGCGCGGCCTGCCTTTGGCCGCGAAGATGCGGGCGACGGCAACGCCGTTCGTCGCGTCGGCGGCAAGGCCGTAGACGGTCTCGGTCGGGACGGCGACGAGATCGCCGGCGGCGAGCATCGCGCGGGCGATCTCGAAGCTTTCCGGATCGTCTGCGGGACGGATCTCGGTCCGCATGCTCGGCGCCTTTTCGCTGAGCGATGGCCGCAGCCGTTGCTCGTTTCGATGCGGCGGGCTTTAGCGAAATTTCGATCAAGGATAAAGACGCGCCGTGTCGAACAGTGCTTCGACAGCGGGATCGTGACGCCACCTCGCATTCGGGTCGGGCCGTGCGCGCCCTGTCGCACCGGCCGGCGTTCTGGTGTGACGCGGCACGGCCGATGGCGTCAGCGGGTGGCTTCGAATGCGCCCAGGATGCGACGGGCGGTGATGTCGAGATCGGCATAACGCGGGTTGCCGGGCCGATCGCCCGAAAGGCGCGGGCCGCGCTCGGTGCCGGCGACAGGCTCGCCGGGGGCGAGCTGGCTCAGCACCTTGGCCGGCATCGGCAGGGCGCGCGCCTGGCTTTCGGCTTCCGCCGACTTCAGCATGTCGGCAAAGCGCGAGCGGGCCTTGCCGTCGAGACCGGAAAGCCGGTCGTGGTCGGGGCGCCGTTCGTCCAGCGAAAGCGCCTGTGTATCGTTCCGGGTCGCCGCTTCCGCATGGCCGATGAACAGGCGGTCGAAATGGCGTGCGGCATCGACGACGGCGTTCCTGAAGGTCGAAAGATGGGCCGACAGCTCCGCGGCGGTCTCGGACGCGAGCGCGGTGTGCATGGCCGCGGCGGGATCATGCGATCCGGCGGTCCCGGCCCTGGTCGCCTCGGCCTTCTCCTTTTGAGCGACATCGGTGAGGAGCTTCAGCGGATCGACGCCGTGCGCCGTTCCGGACGGGCCATAGGCCGCGGCGAGCGTGCCGGCGACGGGCGTCGTCGACGGGGTGGCGGCCTCGTCCGTCGGCGCCGCGGTCCGGGCCACCAGATCCGCGTCGTCGTCCGTGCCGGGGTCGTTCCTGCCGGCCTCATGCGTGCCGATCGTCACCGCGGACGCCACCGCATCCTTGGTGTCTCTGGCGATCGAGGCGACCAGCATCGCCGGATCGCCGGCCTTCGTCGGTGTCTCGATCAGCTTGTCGAAGGGCCAGGCAGCCTTGAGACCGGCGACGTCCATGGTCGAGACGTTGACGTCGATGTCGCTCCTGGCACCCTTCACCCGATAGGGGCAGCTGTTGCTGTTGCAATTGTGCATGGAGGAGAACTGCCACAGGGCATAGGTCGGCCAGGTGTTTTCCGGAAACTTGCCGGTGATATCCTCGCGGTAGCGGGCGTACCAGAGCGGCAAGCGGGCGAGCAGCGGATAGTCGGCCGAATGATCGGCGATGTATTTGGCCGTCGAGCCGTTGGTGTAGAGCACCGGATAGCGGCCGACGCGAATCTTGATCTGGTTGGCGAAGATCTCGGCGTCCGAAAGGCTCATCCAGTCGTCGTTGCGATCCTCGATGTCGAGGGCGATCAGATCGTCGGCCTGGGGCTCGGCGAAGTCGACGAAATGGTCGGCCTGCTCGCGCGGATTGCCGGGACGACCGAGATGATAGGCGCCCCATTCGAGCCCTTTCATCTTCGCCATCTGGCGGCGCGTGAGGTAGAGTTCCTTGGTAACCGAGTATTTCCACCAGCGGTTCTTGCAGAGCTTCTCCTCGTCGCCGGAGAGGTTGTTGCAGTTCCATTCGGGGGCCAGGCCGTCGGAGGCCTTGTTGATGAAGCCGGCGATCCGCTTGTCGGCGGTCAGCACGTTCCAGTCGATGGGATTGAATTCATAGGCATCGATGACGAGCGCCTTGTCGTCGGACTTCCACGGGGCGTTCCAGTCGGCTTTCGCGGCACTCGTCACGGCCAGTGTTCCGGCAAGGACGGCGCAGGCAAGAGTCATGGCAGCCGTCGCGACGGCGCGGAAATTCGTCATTTAAGCTCAGGCCCCCTCGAAGTCGCGCCACTGGCGCTCGTTCAAATGTCTGGTCGCTCGATGTCCTGTCGGGAACGGCCCCTTGGCGACCTTGCGACCACCACCGTTCCCATCGGCTCGACTCTCTCCGTGCCCCAACAATCAGGCGGGTTCCGGGCAAAGCCGATCACGAAATGTTACATTTTTGCTCAGCCGGCTAAAAATTCGCGGTGTGGTGAAAAGCTCGCACGGCATTTGGTTAAGAGTTTAATCGACTTGCCGATTAAGCGCCGATTTCGTTGAAGGAATGGTTAATGGACGCTGCGGTGCGGGATATGCCGATGCGCGCCCTGGCCGATATGGCCCATTGCGTCGCCCTCGCGGACTGCCGGGATGCCCGCCCTCACCCGACGATCCTGCCGAAATCGGCGACCTGCCGGGTCGCGGTGCGGATGCGCGACAGGAGCGCGAGGCGGTTGGCACGCACGGCCTCGTCGTCGGCGTTGACCAGCACCGTGTCGAAGAAGGCGTCGACCGGAGCGCGCAGTCTGGCCAGTGCGGCCATGGCGGCAGCGTAGTCGGCGTTCTTCAGCGCGTCGGCGAGTTCGCTTTCGGCCCGGTCGATGGCGTCGGCGAGGGCCTTTTCCTCGGGCTCCGTCAACAGCGCGGGGTCGACGGCGGCGGCGACGCGAGTGCCCTTCTTCTCCTCGGCGGCCAGGATGTTGGCGGCCCGGCGGGTGCCGGCGAGAAGGTTTTGCCCGTCCTCGGTGGCGAGGAAGGTGCCCAAGGCTTCGACGCGGCGGGCGATGTCGAGGAGGTCGTCGTTCTGGAGTGATGCCGGCGTGGGGTTTTCATTGGTCGCGCCCTGCAGACCCTCACCCGTCTGCTCGCTCCCGCTCGCATCCACCCTCTCCCGACTCGGGAGAGGAATGGCGCCCTGATCGGCTACGCCAGCAACTTTGGCACCAGTCAGCGCCGACGCATTCTTCTCCCCGGCGGGGAGAAGGTGGCCCGGAGGGCCGGATGAGGGAGCGGCGCCAGCCGACAGCACCGCGTCGACAAGATCGTGCCGGGCGCCTTGGTCGCGGAGCTGGGTTTTCAGGCGATCGTGGAAAAATTCCAATAAGTCTTCGAAAACAGCTTCATCGAAAAAATCAGAATGGATCGTTAGACGCGGCTCCGATGAACCTGCCGACGTACGCATCTTCTCTCGCCATCCTTGATAAACGTCACTGAAGCGTTGGGATTCTATTCTTTCGTTACCACTGTAGAGATGGGCAACCGAATCTGCCTGTGCTCGTCTTCCGTGGTTAATGCATATAAGGCCTAGTTTCAAACGAATGCCATTTGAGTATAGTATCCGAGCTACACCAAAAACGGCCCGCCGCAGCGCGTACGGGTCCTTGCTCCCCGTCGGCTTCTCGTCGATCGCCCAGAACCCGACGAGCATGTCGAGCTTGTCGGCCAGCGCCACGCAGATGGCGACCGGGTCGGTGGGCACGCGATCGGTGGGACCGAGGGGCTTGTAGTGTTCCTCGATGGCGGCCTGGACCGACGGGTGCTCGCCCTGGAGGGCGGCGTAGTAGCGGCCCATCAGGCCCTGCAGTTCGGGGAACTCGCCGACCGCCTCGGTGGTGAGGTCGGCCTTGGCAAGGACGGCGGCACGCTTGACGAGGGCCGCGAGATCGGCGCCGGAGACGGGCTGGCCGGCGAGCGTCGCGCTCTCGGGATAGAGCGTTTTGGCGATCTCCTCGGCCAGCGCAACGATGCGTTGCACGCGCTCGCCTTGCGTGCCGAGCTTGGCATGGAAGGTGACGTCGAGCGCGTCGAGCTTGGCCATGCGCTGGTCGAGCGGTTTTTTCAGGTCGAGGCCGAATGTCTCGGCGCTGGGCGCAAGGCTTTCGACGCCCGGCAGGTCGCCCTGGTCGGTCTGCCAGAAATACAGGGCGTCGGACAGCCGCGCGCGCACCACCTTGCCGTTGCCGTGGGCGATGTCGACACCGCCGTCGCTGGCCTCGATGTTGGCGACGAGCAGAAAGTCGTTGGAGAGGGTGTTCTCGCTCACGCCGGCCTGCTGCGCAGGCGCGCCCTGACCGGGCGACGGCCGGTCGGCCTGAGGCGCGCGCGGTTCCACGCCGCTGCCGATTGGCCGGGTAACGAAGCACTTCTGGTTGGTGCGGATCGTCAGCTGCACGACCTCGGGCGGGATCGCGAGGAAGGCCTCGTCAAAGGAGCCCATCAGCGTCACCGGCCATTCGACGAGGCCGCTGACCTCCTCCAGCAGGCCCTCGTCTGGCACGACTTCGAGCCCCTTGGCGAAGGCTAGGTTCTCCGCATCGTGGCGGATCATCTCCTTGCGCCGCTCGGCGTCGAGGACGACCTTCGCCCTCTCCAGCTTCTCCACATAGTCATCGAAACGGCGAACCTTGAACGGCTCGGGCGCATGAAAACGGTGGCCGCTGGTGACGTTCCCCGAGCGGACCCCGCCGACCTCGAAGTCCACGACGACCGGCTCTTCGGTCTCGGGGCCGAAGGTGCAGAGGATCGACTGCAGCGGGCGCACCCAGCGCAGCGACCCCGGCTCGGAGGAGGCCGAGCCCCAGCGCATCGCTTTGGGCCAGGGAAACTCGCGGATGATTTTCGGCATCGCCTCAGCGACGATCTCTTCCGCACCGCGACCGGGCTTTTTGATCACGGCGACGTAGAAATCGCCCTTCTTCGGGTCGCTGCAGATTTCAGCCTCGTCGACCGAGCCTAGGCCCGCGCCGCGCAAAAAGCCTTCGATGGCCTTTTGTGGCGAATCAGTGCGCGGCCCCTTGCGCTCTTCGGCGGTGTCGCGCGAGCGGGCGTCGACGCCGCGCACGTCCAGCGTCAGCCGCCGCGGCGTCCAGTATTCACGGGCGCCCTCATAGGTCAGCCCCGCCTCGACCAGCGCGTCGGTGACGAGCTTTTTGAGATCGCCCGCGGCCTTGCGCTGCATGCGGGCCGGAATTTCCTCGGAGCGAAGTTCGATGAGAAGATCGGGCATCTTGAGATATCGCGTTGACCAAAGTTGGCCGCCTTGCACCACGGCCCCGACGCGAATGCAAGGCGAACCGACCTCAGCGGAGAGCCCGTCTCAGATCGCGCCCTCGATCGTGTCGCAGGCGCCAAAATCGCCGGTGTCGAAGCCGGTCTTGAACCATTTTTGGCGCTGGGCTGAGGTGCCATGGGTGAAGCTGTCGGGGACGACGACGCCCTGGCTTTCCTTCTGCAGCGTGTCGTCGCCGATCTGCTGGGCGGCGTTGAGCGCCTCGTCAATGTCGCCGGGCTCGATATAACCGGCGCTCTGTGTGTCGTGGGCCCAAAGGCCCGCATAGCAATCGGCCTGAAGTTCGACCCGCACGGACAAGGCATTGGCGTCGCCCTTGCTCATGCTGGCGCGGGCCTGGTTGAACTTCGGCAGGAGGCCGGTGATGTTCTGGATGTGGTGGCCGACCTCGTGGGCAATCACGTAGGCCTGAGCGAAATCACCCGGCGCATTCATCTGCTGCTTCAACTGGTCGAAGAAGCTGAGGTCGAGATAGAGCTTCCGGTCGTTCGGGCAGTAGAACGGGCCAGACGCCGCGCTGGCGCCGCCGCAGGCCGACCGGACCTGGCCGTTGAACAGAACGAGCGTCGGCGGCGGATAGGTCTGGCCGGCGTCCTTGAAGCGCTTGCCCCAGACGTCCTCGGTGTCGGCAAGAACCGTCGCGACGAAATCGTCGGTCGTGTCGGAGGTGCCGGCCACGCCGGGGCCGGATGAATTGGACGTGCCGGTCTGGCTCGTCTGGTAGGAGCCGCCACCGCCATTGACCATGCCGAGCAATTGCAGAGGGTTGATGCCGAAGCCCAGCCACAGGACGAGCGCGACGATGATGATGCCGATCGTGCCGCCACCTCCGGCGCGCACCGGCAGACGCAGGCCGCCGCCACGACCGCCAAAGCCGCCGCCGGACCCGCGCCGGTCCTCGATGTTCTGCGATTGCTTGCGTCCGCGCCATTCCATAACTTATCCTTCCGTCGGCAAATCCCTGCCTTTTCGCTTGCTAACATATGCGTGAGCGCGAAAAAGGGAATGTCCCGTCAGTGTGTCGATCGGCTGCCAGAGAAACGAGACACATGGGCATGCGATCAGCTGTCAGCCGGCGCTTGACACGAACGTCGGTGAGGTCGTCCTATCCGCCGGGTCCTCAATGACGACAACGCCCTGCGCAGGAGAACACGGAATGGGAAACCGGGACCACGATCGCATCGTTTCCGATCCCGCCATCTGCAGCGGGCGCCCGACGATCCGCGGCACGCGCATGCGGGTCATAGATATTCTGGATCTTCTGGCGGCCGGGGTCTCGCGAGATCACATTCTCAAGGATTTCGACTATATCAAGGACGAAGACATCAGCGCGGCGCTCTCCTACGCCGCGAGTTCACTCGACGATCGTGTGATTCGCGCGGCGTAGGGCCTTGCGTTTTCTGATCGACTCACAACTGCCGCCTGCCCTTGCAGACCAGTTGCAACTCGCGGGTCATGAAGCGAACCATGTCGCTCGTATCGGATTGCAAGCGGCGAGCGACGCCGTGACTTTCAAGCATGCGCAGCGATCGGGCTCCGTGATCATCACCAAGGACGCAGATTTTCCGGCGCTCGCTCGTGATCTTCCAGTGCCACCGCAAATCGTCGGGATCAGGCTGGGCAACGTCACGAACGTGGCGCTCAAGTCGGTCATGGATGCCACACTGCCCGAACTGATCGCGGCTCTTGAAGACGGCGAGGCGATCGTCGAAATCAGATAGCCGCTACGCCCCGCCCGCCTCCGTCAGCAGGAACGCCTCGCCGCAGGCCTTCGCCAGAGTGCGCACCCGCAGGATATAGCTCTGGCGTTCGGTCACGGAGATGACGCCGCGGGCGTCGAGGAGATTGAAGGCGTGGGACGCCTTGATACACTGGTCGTAGGCCGGAAGCACGCACTGGTGCAGTCTCCCCCTGGTGCCTTCGGCACTCGACGCCAGCCCTTTTTCGATCCCCCTCGTGCGTTCGGCACTCGACGCCAGCCCTTTTTCGATCCCCCTCGTGCGTTCGGCACTCGACGCCTCTTGTGATGGCGCACCTGCCTTCAGGATATCGGCGCACTGCTTTTCGGCCTCGTCGAAATGACGGTGCAGGATGCCAGTGTCGGCGAACTCGAAATTGTAGCGGGAATATTCCTGCTCGGCCTGCAGGAAGACGTCGCCATAGGTGACCTTTTCGGCACCCTCGCGGCCGTTGAAGTTGAGGTCGTAGACGTTGTCGACGTTCTGGACGTACATGGCGAGGCGTTCGAGGCCGTAGGTCAGCTCGCCGGCGACGGGCGCGCATTCGATGCCGCAGACCTGCTGGAAGTAGGTGAACTGCGAGACCTCCATGCCGTCGCACCAACACTCCCAGCCGAGACCCCAGGCGCCCAGCGTCGGGCTTTCCCAGTCGTCCTCGACGAAGCGGATGTCGTGGAGCAGCAGATCGATGCCGATGGCGCGCAGCGAGCCGAGATAGAGCTCCTGCAGGTTCGACGGGTTCGGCTTCAGGATGACCTGATACTGATAGTAATGTTGCAGCCGGTTGGGGTTTTCGCCGTAGCGTCCGTCCTTGGGGCGGCGCGAGGGCTGGACATAGGCCGCGTTCCACGGCCTGGGGCCCAGCGCGCGCAGTGTCGTCGCCGGATGGAAGGTGCCGGCGCCCACTTCCATGTCGTAGGGCTGGAGCACCACGCAGCCGTAATCGGCCCAATAGCGGTGCAGTGTGAGGATCAGCGCCTGGAACGAGCGGCGGGGATCCATGTGGGGCTGGTCATCGAAGGCATCGGGCGAGCCTGAAGCGGATACGGAAGCGGGTGCGGCAAGCGTGGCTGACATGAATGAAGAGTTCCGGCTGATGGCCCCAGGGCGCCATGCGACCCGGACATTGGCCGCGACCTGCCATCATAGACAAGTCACGGTCAAGCTGCACGCCCTCTAACGCCGCCAATGGAGGCGAGGCGCAGGGTCAATGACCGTCAATCCTTCTGAATGCGGTAGACGCCGTCTTTGCCACGCACCAGCGTGCCCTGGGCGCCGGTCTTCAGTTCGGCCTCGGTGCGCCGGTTGCGCTGCGTCACGTCACTGGCGTCGCGCTTCATCTGCTTGTAGCCGATGAGCGCGGCGGCCCCCACGAGGCCCAAGAGAAGAAATTGCGGCATGTGTTCGACCATCGCTCCGATCACAGTCACCTCTTATGCGCCTCGGCGCTTCGGCTCGCAACAAGAAGTCGCGTCGCCGTGTCGGGTTCCCGAGGACGACGCGACGTTTGGACTCAAAGGCCAAAGCGCGCCAACAGGGTCCGCTCCTCGCCGACGGCCACGAGTTGGTCGACGGCACCGGCGCCGATGCCGGCGAGACCGCCGGGCAGAGCCATCGAAACGCCCGCCTGCTTGCGGCCGAACAGGCTGCGCCTGGCCTGGACCAGCTCGAACTTCACGGTCTTGCCGAAGCGCGAGCGCAGCGTGCCGCGCAGATCGCCGAGATGGTCGACGAGGCCCAGTTCCTTGCCGCGAATGCCGGACCAGAAGAGGCCGGTGAACAGGTCGTCATTCTCGGCGAGCTTGGCGCCGCGGCTGTCCTTGACGAGATCGATGAAGGTCTTGTGGACCTCCAGTTGCAGCGATTTGAGGTGCTCGACGTCCTCGGGGCGCTCGGGCTTGAAGGGATCGAGCGTCGCCTTGTTCTGGCCGGCGGTGTGGACGCGCCGCTCGATGCCGAGCTTTTCGATCGCCTCGACAAATCCGAACGAGCCCGAGACGACGCCGATCGAGCCGACGATGGAGGACGGGTCGGCGACGATCTCGTCGCCGGCACAGGCGATCATGTAGCCGCCGGAAGCCGCCACGTCCTCGACGAAGACGAGAACCTGCTTGTCGTTTTCGGCCGCCAGGTCGCGGATGCGCTGGTAGATCAGCCGCGACTGGACCGGCGAGCCGCCGGGCGAATTGACGACGATGGCGACGGCCGGAGCGGATTTCGTCTCGAAGGCCTTTTCCAGCAGCGGCGCGACGGTGGCGATCGAAAGCCCCGGCCGAAAGGCGCTGCCCGACGCCATGATCGTGCCCGACAGGCGCACGACGGGGATCGTCGTCACCTCCTTGCGGAAGCGTTTGGGAACGAGCTTTTTCAGGGGATTGGGCACCGGGGCTGGCCTTTCAGGAGGAATGGATCGCATCGGATGTAAGCAGCGCGCGGCGTTTCGCAACGCGGCGGCCGGCGACGGAGCAAAGGCGGGACGCGGCACGAGCAGCGGCGCTGACCCTGCCCGATCAAGAGTCGCACGCGATGGCGAATGTTTCGATGAAGGCGCGCGGGAGAACGCGCGTCAGGGTATTTGCCGAAGCGCGGCGCTCAGGTGATCGGCGGCAAATCCGCGGTGCCGGCCTCGATCGCCCTCAAAAGATCGGTCGGCCGGTTGTCCGCATTGCGCAGGACGAGGCCCGGCAGCAATGCGAAGGGCGCGCGCGAACCTTTGTTCGCCAGCAAAAGCACACGGCTCGCAGGATCGCCAAAGCGTGTGTGGACGGGCAGACACCGCACCGCGCCGAGCCGGTTCTCGCAAGCATCGAGCGCGATCGGCAGCGCATCCGCGCGCAGGATCGCAGCGAAGCGCCCGCCAGGACGCAGAAGCGCTGCCGACGCGGCGATCCAGCGGACCAGAAAATCCGGGGCGGTGGCGGTCAACGCCCCGGCCCGCAAGGGATCGAGCGACATGCGATGGCCGTGCGGGTGAAACGGCGGGTTGGTCAGGATCCGGTCGAGCGACCCGTCGGCGAGCCCCAGGGCTTCGCGCGCCGAACGGCCGGCCAGCAGATCGCCTTCGACGACGGCGATCCGCTCGGCCAGGGCAGCGTTCCGGGGGAGTGCGAGCGCCTGGCGGGCAAGTTCGGCCATCAGCGGCTGATTTTCGACGAGCCGCATCGTGACCACCCGATTGCGGCAGCAGGCGGCCAGGCCGACGGCGCCGGCGCCGGCGCCGAGATCGGCGACGAGGCCGGTCGCGTCGGTCGGCAGCGCGGCGGCCAGAAGCAGCGCGTCGAGACCGGAGCGATAGCCGACGCGTCGCGGCTGGATCAGCGCGAACCCACCGCCATAAAAGTCGTTGACGCTCGTCGATTCGCCTTCGGGCGGGCCATCGGGTTCGTCCGGCTCAGAACAGCTCATGGCCGAGCTCGGCGTCCTGCAGGAGCCGCCGTGCCTTGTCGAGCTGTTCGGGGTCGACCAGCATCCGCCGCGGCAGGACTCCGATCGAGCCGTCCAATATGCTCATATGGACATCGGCCACGAAATGCGGGATCTGCGCATCCTTGAGTAGCGCCTCGACGAAGGATATGAGCACGGCATCGTTGGAACGCATCAATTCTTGCATGGGCAAAACCGTTTCGAGACGAACGGCGATCACGGGGGCGATCGCACTGTCGACGGTCATGCCGCAATCTGCGGCGCCAAGGCAACCGTGAAGGGCCGCGTTCGTTGCGCCCGGACCGGTCACGAACGGCGCGCGACAAGCGGTTCTGCAGCGACCGAGGGCCGCGCGGCCTTTTTATCGGCGGCGACGGTGCCATGTTTGGAGGATCGTCCGGCAACGCCCTTCGCCGCGCGAGGGGAAAGAACGGAGAATTCATCGTGAGCTTGGCCAGTCCCGTTGCCAGCCCCGTCGACCAGACCGACCCTGGCAACACCAAAGGTTCGATCGAGCCGATCCTTGCGGTGACCAAGCCCGACATGGAACGGGTCAACGCGCTGATCCTCGCCATGGCCGGCTCCAATGTCGCGCTGATTCCGGAAATCGCCAAACACCTCATCGCCTCGGGCGGCAAGCGCCTTCGGCCGATGATGACCATCGCCTCGGCGCTTGCCCATGGCTATCGCGGCGAAGGCCATGTCAAGCTCGCGGCCAGTGTCGAATTCATGCATACGGCGACGCTGCTCCACGACGACGTCGTCGACGAAAGCGATCTGCGTCGCGGCAAGAAGACGGCCCGTACCATCTGGGGTAACCAGGCGAGCGTGCTCGTCGGCGATTTTCTTCTGGGTCAGGCCTTCAAGAAGATGGTCGAGGTCGGCTCGATGAAGGCGCTCGATATCCTGTCCTCCGCCTCCTCGGTCATCGCCGAAGGCGAGGTCTGGCAGCTGTCCGCCGCCAAGCGAATGACCACCAACGAGGCCGACTACATGGCGGTGGTCGACGCCAAGACGGCAGCGCTGTTTGCCGCCGCCGCCGAGGTCGGGCCGGTGATCGCCGGGGCCAGCGACGAGGCGCGCGCCGCCATGCACCGATACGGCCGGCATCTCGGCCTCGCCTTCCAGCTCGTCGACGACGTCCTCGACTATGGCGGATCGGCCGCAAGCCTCGGCAAGAACACCGGCGACGATTTTCGCGAGGGCAAGATCACCCTGCCGGTCATCTACGCTTACGAGGCGGGTTCGGACGAAGAGAAGCGGTTCTGGCGCGGGGCGATGGAATCGGGACGCAACGACGACGAGGCGCTGGCCCGTGCCGGAACGCTGTTACGCCGCCACGGCGCGCTCGACCGGACCATCGACCGGGCGCGGGCCTTCGGCGGGATCGCCTACGATGCCGCCGCGACGCTGCCCGAGAGTGAAGCGCGCGACGCCATGCTCGGCGTCGTCGACTTCTGCATCGACCGGGTCACGTGAGCGTGTGCGGCGCTGCCCTTCGGCGTTCGCAGACAGGCCGCAATCCCGACACTCTCTAGGGTAAGATCGCGTTTCGATGGGCGATCCGCGCCATGGTCGGCGCACATCCTTCGTTGGCGACAACTTGCGGCAGGCGGCGAGATGCAAGACAGTCGCACCGCAATCCGCGCCGCAGGGCACGGAACGAGATGAACGACGCGTTGCGGCTCCCCGACCTTCCGAAAAGGTCCGGGCCGGCGCCGCGTCGCATGCGGCCACAGCTTTTTCGGCAGACGCGCCGAGGGGCCAAGGACCTGACAAGAGGGCAAAACGTGCAGACATCGCGGCTTTGGAAAATCCTGACCACCAGCGTCTTCATCGCCGCTGCGACAGCGCCCGCGGCCATCGCGGCGACGACCACCGATGGTTTCGTTCGGGCCCAATCGCTCTCCGGGGCGTATCTCGCCGCGAAATCGGCGCAGCTCGACGGCGATCTGGAAAAGGCGACGGATTTTTATCGCCAGGCGCTGGTGATAGACCCCACGTCCGATCTGCTGCAGCAAGACGCGATGTTCGCCTTCCTCGCGGAGGGTCAGATCGAGGACGGCATCGACCTTGCCGCCAAGCTGCGCGACGATCCGGACGCCGGCAAGGTGGCGCGTATCGCTCTTGGCGTCGACGCCTTGAAGAGGGGCGATTTCAGCGCCGCCACCGCCGAGTTCGACATTGTCGACCCGAGCGACCTCGATGCGCTGCTGCTGGGCGAAATGACCGCCTGGGCCGAGATCGGCGCCGGCGATGTCGACGAGGCCCTCATGCGGGTCGACAAGATGGACGGCGCGCCCTGGTACGGCATCTTCAACGGTTACCAGAAGGGTCTGATGGCGACCGTCGCCGGTCGCACGCAGGTGGCGCGCTCAGCCTTCGACAAGGTGATCGCCGACCAGGCCTCGGCCCGCACTTCGCCCGACGCCTATCTCGCCAGCGCAGAGGCACTGGCGCGCCTGGAAATGCGCGACGGCCACAAGGACGCCGCGCTGAAGGCGCTCGACACCGGACTGAAGCTTGCCGCGACCTATGATCCGCTGCAGTCGCTGAAGCAGCGCATCGAGAAGGGCGAGACCATCGAGCCCGCCGTCTCGAACGTCCAGGAGGGTGCCGCCGAAGCGCTTTACGTGCTCGGGCAGGCTATCAATCGCGGCGACGGTCAGCAGGTGGCGGTCCTCTACTTTCAGCTCGCGCGCAGCCTTGCGCCGCGCAACCCGGCGCTTCTGACCGCGATGGCCGGCATCGCCGAACGCGCCAAGCAGCTCGATCGGGCGATCGATTATTACCGCCAGATCCCCGAGAACTCGGCCTACCGGCGCACCGCCGACCTGCAGATCGGTCTCGACCTCTGGTATTCGGAGAAAAAGGACGAGGCCAAGACGCACCTGGAAGGCGCGATCAAGCAATATCCGAAGGATGTCCAGGCCTACACGGCCTTTGCCGACGTGCTTGCCGCCGACAAGGATTTCGGCAGGGCGGCCCGGCAGCTCGACACGGCGATCTCGCTGTCGGAGCCGACGGATCCGTCCGACTGGAACCTCTACTACCAGCGCGGCATCGCCTTCGAGCGGACCAAGCATTGGGACAAGGCGGAACCGGACTTCAAGAAGGCGCTCGAACTTTCGCCGAACCAGCCGCAGGTTCTGAACTATCTCGGCTACTCCTGGGTCGACCGGAACCAGAACCTCAAAGAAGGCCTCCAGATGATCAAGTCGGCGGTCGAGCTGCGGCCAAACGACGGCTACATCATCGATTCGCTCGGCTGGGCCTATTACCGTCTCGGCCAGTTCGACCAGGCGGTCGAGCAGCTGGAGCGGGCCGTCCTGATCACGCCGATGGACCCGACCATCAACGACCATCTGGGCGACGCCTATTGGCATGTCGGACGCAAGCGGGAAGCCAGGTTCCAGTGGCAGCGGGCGCTGATCGGCGATCCGAAGCCCGAGCCGGAGCTCGTCAAAACGGTCAACGCCAAGCTCGAAAACGGTCTGCAGCCCTCGACCGACTCCGATGCGCCGCAAAAGGCAGATGCGTCCCGGGGCGGCAGCGGCGAGAGGCAGAGCACCGCCAACGCTTCGTCGAACGAGAGCAAGACGCCCGCTTCGGTGGGCGACAGCACCAAGGCGGTGCCGTCGAAGGACGCGAAGACGCCGTCCGAAAGCAAGGCCGACTGACGCCCGGCGAGCTCGGGCGGACAGGGTCCATGCAGAGCCTCGACATTCGGCCAGCGCGCCTCATGGCTCGAGCCAAGATCAACCTCGCGCTGCATGTCATCAGCCAGCGCGACGACGGTTATCACCTGCTCGACAGCCTCGTGGCGTTTGCGCCCGAGGCATGCGACCTGATCGATGTTTCACCGTCGAGTATGGATCGTGATTCGATCGCGGTCGCCGGACCGTTCGCGGCGGGGCTGACGAGCGGCGAGGGCAACATCCTCACCAGAGCGCTTGCGCTGTCGCGGTCGATCCTCGAAGGCCATGGCGTCGATTTGCCCCCCATCGCGGTGACGCTCGACAAGCGGCTGCCGGTCGCATCGGGCATCGGCGGGGGGTCGGCGGACGCGGCGGCCTTGCTGCGCTGGGTCGCGTCGATGGCGCCGGCGGCACGGGCCGATCTGATGGCGGCGGCGCTGGGGCTCGGGGCGGACGTGCCGATGTGCTGCGACGGGCGACCGGCACGGGTGACCGGGATCGGCGAGAGCGTCGCGCCGCTGGCGGCCCTGCCGGATCTGCCGCTGCTTTTGGTCAATCCGCGTGTTCCCGTCGCAACGCCCACCGTCTTCAAGGCGCTGACTCAGCGCGACAATCCGCCGATGCCCGAGCTGCCGGCGGCCGGATTTTCCGGCTGCGCGGCGCTCGCGGCCTGGCTTCGGCAGAGCCGCAACGATCTCGAGGCACCGGCTGTGCGGCTCGTGCCGGAGATCGAAGCGATCGGCGACGCGCTGCGGTCGCGGGGCGCGCTGTTTGCCCGCATGTCAGGCTCGGGCGCGACGGTGTTCGGGCTCTTCGCCAGCCGTGCCGAAGCCGGCGCGGCGCGGCGGCAGCTGGCGCGAGACCGGCCGGGGTGGTGGATTTCGCCCGCCGGCCCAGATGATCGCTGATGCCGCTGTGATGGGGCCGCCGATCTTCGATACCTTCCCTCATCGGCCGCCGACCGATTCGCCTTCCATTGCCGACCGAGGCTTGCCATGACCGAAACCCGCTCCTTCGTTCCCCTGTCGATCGCGGTGCTGACCGTGTCCGACACCCGCACGCCCGCCGACGACCGGTCGGGCGATCTCCTCGTCGAGCGGCTGGAAAGCGCCGGCCATACACTTGCCGACCGGCAGATCGTGCCCGACGACGTACCGGCGATCCAGGCGGCGGTTTCAAACTGGTGCAAGCGCGAGGATGTCGACGTGGTGATCACCACGGGCGGCACCGGCTTTACCGGCCGCGACGTGACGCCCGAAGCGCTGGAGCCGCTGTTCGAGAAGCGCATGGACGGGTTTTCCGCCGTCTTCCATCGCCTCTCCTTCGAGAAGATCGGTGTCTCGACGATCCAGTCGCGGGCGACCGGCGGGGTGATTTCGGCGACCTTCGTCTTCGCGCTCCCCGGCTCGCCCGGCGCCTGTCGCGACGGTTGGGACGGCATCCTCGCGGAGCAGCTCGACTATCGCCACAAGCCCTGCAATTTCGTCGAGATCATGCCGCGGCTCGACGAGCATTTGCGCCGCGGCGGCCACTCGGCCTGAGATCCGTTCCGAGGGCTTTCAGTCGTGGACTGCGGGTCGAATCTCGGCCGCCATGCGGGTCACCGCGACGCCCTTGGCCATTTCCTCCAACGTGAAGGACAGCCGGCTGAGGCCGATCGCCTGTGGTTTCTTCACCAGAAATCCCTCGGCCATCGCTGTGCGGATCTGCCGTACACGGCTGAAGAAGCCCGGCTTGTCCACCGCCGCGCGGCGGAACCGCCCGGCGCCCGGCTCCATCCTGGCACGCGCGCCCGATTCGAAATGCTCGCCGATCGCCTCGATCCAGCCGGGTTGCAGGCGCGCGCCGGGTTCCAGGCACAAAAGCCATTCGCCCTTGGCCGCCGCGATCGCATCGCGAAACTCCTCGGAAGCGACGATCCTGCAGCCGGCATGCTCCGCGACCTTTCTGGCCGCCGGCCCCATCTCGCGATCGATCAGCACGACCTCGCGCACGAGGCCGGTGACGGCCCCCGCCACCAGCGTTGCCAGCGTCTGCGCCAGCTTCCGGTCGTCGGCCCCGCAATCGATAAAAACGCTCAGCATCATCCCAGCCATATGAAAAGGGCCGGGTCGAAAACCGGTGCCCGGAATTTTGTTCTTGTAATGTTCTCGTTCCGTCGTTAGAAATCTGTTCATCAGATCGAACCGACGAGCCGAGAGGTGGGTACGATGCAGGACATTTCGAGAGCCGACAAGGCCGCATTCGCCGTGAGGCCCCGAGCCGGCGACGGCGTCGACATCGCCAACCGCATGATCACCGAGGCCGGCCTCAGAATCGGCCATGACCGGCGGCGCGGGCGCGGCGCCGGGGTCAACCCGTCCGGGCGCTACGAGCCCTTCTCGCGCAGCGCCTTCGACGACGGCTGGAACAGCCTCGACGAGTTGCCGGCCTTCAAGACCGAGGTGCAGGTCGAGCAACCACGGACGATCATCACGAGGAACGCCTCGCCGGACATTTCCTTCGACCGGTCGATCAACCCGTATCGCGGCTGCGAGCATGGCTGTGTCTACTGCTTCGCCCGGCCGAGCCACGCCAATATGGGCCTGTCACCGGGCCTCGATTTCGAGGCGAAGCTGTTCGCCAAGCCGAGCGCCGCAGCGCTTCTTGAGCGTGAATTGTCGAAGCCCGGCTACGAGGTGAAGTCGATTGCCATCGGCACCAACACCGACCCCTATCAGCCCATCGAGAAGGGCTACGGGATCATGCGCGAGATCCTCGAAGTCCTCGAGGCGGCGAACCATCCCGTCGGCATCGTGACGAAGTCGGCGTTGGTAACGCGGGACATCGACATCCTGTCTCGCATGGCAGCCAAGGGGCTGGCCAAGGTGGCACTGTCGGTCACCACGCTCGACCGAACGCTGGCGCGTGCGATGGAGCCCAGGGCGGCGACACCCGCCAAGCGGCTTGACGCGGTCAAGGCGCTCAGCGAGGCGGGTGTTCCGACGATGGTCATGGCGGCGCCGGTAATTCCGGGTCTCAACGACCACGAGATCGAGCGCATCCTGGAAGCGGCGAAGACCGCCGGCGCCCGCGAGGTCGGCTACGTTCTCCTGCGGTTGCCGCTGGAGGTGTCGCCGCTCTTCAAGGACTGGCTGCTGCGCCATTATCCGAACCGCTACCGGCACGTCCTGTCGCTTCTGCGCTCCATGCGCGACGGCAAGGATTACGACGCCGAATGGGGCAAGCGGATGAAAGGCACCGGGCCCTACGCTTTCCAGATCCGACGGCGCTTCGAGATGACGGCGAAGCGCCTCGGTCTCAACGAAAGCCGCACCCGGCTGCGCTGCGACCTGTTCACCCCGCCGCTCGGCAGCGGCGTGCAGCTGGCCCTGCTCTAGCGCTTACGACGCATGATCGCAGGATAGCGCCCGTCCAGCGTCGCCCGGATCATGCGCCGACCGATCGTCTCGCCGGTCAGCCGCCCCTCGGCTGGCGAGGCTTGCGGAGAGTCGGGGAATCAGCGAGTTTCGCCGCACGATGGCTCGCCGTTCTTCCGATTCTCCGCCCCCTTCTTCGCAGACGCCCGGCTCCACCCCGGCGTGCGCGCCAGTAACAACGTCGTCGGGGATGGACGCCGACGCTGTACGAACGGCGTCGCGCGCCGCGCCGGCTTTGCGTGCGGTGACGGCGTCGGACGACGTCGAGCGTCTTGCCAAGGGCCAGATCAGGGCTGCGCCCGAACGCGCTGGGACTCAGTCCAGGGCGGACGCGACCGCCGGCGTGAAAGCCCGGAAAGCCCTGCGTGCCCTGCCGGACCGCAGTCGCGAGATGGCATTGATCGCAACCGGCCTGGTCCGTATCGCCGGGATCGACGAGGCGGGCCGCGGCCCGCTGGCCGGGCCGGTTGTCGCCGCGGCGGTCGTCTTTCGGGACGGGGCTCACCCCACCGGCATCGACGATTCCAAGCGGTTGACATGCGCAGAGCGCGAGCGGCTGTTCGCCGAGATCATGGCCGTCGGCGAGGTCGCTATCGCCTCGGCCAGCGCCGGCGAGATCGACCACTACAACATTCGCGGCGCGACGCTTCTGGCCATGCGCCGGGCGTTGACCGCTCTTCCGGCCCTGCCCTGCCACGCCTTGATCGATGGGCGAGACGTGCCGCCTGGCCTGACCTGCGAGGGCACCGCCGTCATCGGCGGCGACGGCGTGAGCGTCTCCATCGCGGCGGCCTCGATCCTTGCAAAGGTGACCCGCGACCGGATCATGCAGCGGGCCTGCAAACGGTTTCCGGCCTACGGCTTTTCCCGGCACATGGGCTACGGCACGCCCGAGCATCTCCGTGCCATCGCCCGCCATGGCCCAAGCCCGCTCCACCGCATGAGTTTCAGGCCGCTCCGCCAGGATTGAGCGTCCCCCGCGCAAGGCCGTCAACGAAAACGGGCCGCCTTCCGGCGACCCTCAAATCCTTCATCGCGCTTTCGGACCTGCGATAAATCCGAGGCCGTCTGCGATCAGTTCAGGCGCTTGCGCACTTCGGCGATGGAGCCGTCGATGAAGCGACCGGCGCCGTCGCCACTGTTACGGTCGGCAATGATCCTGGTGGCAGCGGCGATCGCGACATTGACCGCCGTGGCACGGACCTCGGCGACGGCATCGCTCTCGGCCTGGGCGATCTTGGTCTCGGCCATCGCCGTACGGCGCTCGACATATTCCTCGTTCTTGCGGCGAGCCTCATCGAGGATCGCGCTCGCCTCGCGCTTGGCGGCGGCGACGATGTCCTTGGCTTCCTGCTCGGCCTCGCGGCGGCGGCGCTGATATTCGGCAAGCTGCTGCTTGGCCTCTTCCTTCAGCTCGCGCGCTTCCTCGATCTCCTTGCGAATACGATCGGCGCGGTCGTCGAGAGTCTTGCCGACCCGGCCGGGAGCCTTGATGTACCAGACGATCGCCAGGAAGATGACGAGTGCGACAAAGGCCCAGAAGGTGTTGGTCATGGGAAAATTGCCCTCTTAGCTGTGGACGGCGGAAACGGCGCCGGCGACTTCCTCGCGCGACACGTCCATTCCGACGACGTCGCGCAGGATGGTCTCTGCGGTGTCCTCGGCGATCTGGCCGATATCCTTGAGCGCCTCGTCGCGAACGCCGGCAATGCGGGCCTGTGCGGCCTCCAGCTTCTCGTCGAGCTCGCCGTCGAGCTTGTTGCGCTCCTTTTCGGCCTCGTTGCGAGCCGAATCGCGCGCCTCGTGAGCGATCTTGTGCGAGCGCTCACGCGCCTCGGCCAACTCCTGCTCATAGGCGGCCTTGGCCTCGTCCGAATCGGACTTCATTCGCTCGGCCGCCTCGAGATCGAGGGCGATGCGGTCGCGGCGGTTCTCCAGAATGCCGGCGATGCGCGGCAGGACGACCTTTTTCAGGACGAAATAGAACAGGCCGAAGGTGATCGCGAGCCAGAGGAGCTGCGAGGGAAAATAGTGGCTGTCGAAAGGCGGAAAGCCGCCCTCGTGCCCGCCATCGGCCTGGACCTCGGAATGGGTGCCCTCGATCGGATCGCCCGGCGCGGGAGCCGCTGCGACCGGTGCGGCGGCATCGTGACCGGCGTCCGGCTCGGCGGCAGACGGGGCTGTCTGTGCGAAGGCTTGGCTGACGAACATGTCGGGCTCCGGCATGGGAAACCGGCGGCAAAAGCGCCGCCGGTCGTTTAGGCTGTCTCAAGGCTCTTAAGCGTCCGAAGGATCAGACGGCGAAGAGCAGAAGCAGAGCGACCAGCAACGAGAAGATGCCGAGCGCTTCCGTCACCGCGAAGCCGAAGATCAGACGGCCGAACTGGCCGTCGGCGGCCGACGGGTTGCGCAGGGCGCCCGCGAGATACTGGCCGAAGATGGTGCCGAGGCCGATGCCCGCACCGCCCATGCCAAGGCATGCGAGTCCGGCGCCGATGAACTTTGCTGCGTCCGCTTCCATATCGAAACTCCTTTGAAACTCTTGAGATTGCGGCGAGGTTTGGCGACCGCCCGGCCGCCGGTGGATGGACCTTCGCCCGGACCGGTCAGTGGCCCGGGTGAATGGCGTCGTTGAGATACATGCAGGTCAGCACCGCGAAGACGTAGGCCTGCAGCGCGGCGACCAGAAATTCCAGCGCCGTCAGCGCGACCGCCATGGCGAGCGGCAGGATCGAGCCGACGATGCCGATGAAGCCGAAGCTCGACAGCGAGATCACGAAACCGGCGAAGACCTTCAGCGTGATGTGACCCGCCAGCATGTTGGCGAAGAGACGAACCGAGAGCGAAACCGGCCGCGAGACGAAGGACACGACCTCGATGAGGACGACCAGCGGCAGCAGCAGGGCCGGAACGTCCGGCGGCACGAACAGCTTGAGAAAGCCCATGCCATGCTTCTTGAAGCCATAGACGACGACGACACCGATGACGAGCATGGAGAGCGCGAAGGTGACGATCAAATGCGACGTCACCGTAAAGAAATACGGCACCATGCCGAGAAGGTTGGCCACCAGCACGAACATGAACAACGAGAAGACGAACGGGAAGAACCTCATCCCCTGGGTGCCGGCAGCATCGCGCAGCATGTTGGCGACGAACTCGTAGGACAATTCGGTGACCGACTGCGCCCGGCTCGGCACGAGGCCGCGACCGCGGGTCGAATAGTACAGCAGCGCGGTCGTCAGGGCGACGACGATCACCATGAACAGCGCCGAATTGGTGAACGAGAAATCAAGCCCGCCGATCTGGATCGGCACGATGTTGAAGATCTGGAACTGGTGGATCGGATCTAGCGGATCGGCTTCCAAACTGTCGGTCCTTCGGCTGGCAAGGGTCTGGGGCTGGCAGGGGGCTGGCAGTGGCCCCCGCGGGACGGGCCGCCATGCCCATAGCGTCCCGCAAGGCGGCGTGCAACACCAAAGCCGGCTTTTGCGCCACGAAATGCCGCCTCGGGCGCTTTTGCCCGATCGAAAGACCATATCCGGGTCGCGGTCCGCGGGGTCGAACCGACCGTGCCGTATCAGTCGTCGTCCTCGTCCGTGGAAGGTGCCGGCGGACGCGGCGCCTGCGGGTCCGCCGCCGGAACCGATGCGTGCCGTCGTTGTTCTTCCGCCATCTTTTCGCCAGGCGTCGAGACGCCGCGAACGACGTTGAGAACCCCGGCAGCAAAGCCGATCAGAAGGAAGACGATCAGGCCGAAGGGCATCGTGCCGAAGAACCTGTCGATGCCGTAGCCAATGGCAGCGCCGACGAGGATGCCGCCGATGAACTCGCTGGCGATCTTCAACCCTTGCGCCATCCCAATCATGTTGCCGGAGCCGCGATCGGTCTCGGCGACGTCCGGCATGCGGCGGCGCTGCTCCTTCAGGCGCCGCGACAGGCGGTCGCGGCGCTCCAGCCAGGCGTCGTCGTCAAGGGGATCGGCGGCAAAGTCCTGGCTGGCGCCCGGTTCGCCGAACTCGTTGCCACCGGTCGGCGGCGAATCGTCGGTCTTCGGCGGTCGCATCACCGACCCGCGCCCCTGGGGCCTTTGGAGCCTTTGGGGGCCATCGCGCTCATCGGCCACTGTCCTTCGCCGTCTCGCCATTCCGGCTGACGATCAGGCTGGCGATGGTGGTGACGGCAAGAATGCCGATGATGACCGCCAGCGAGAATCCGGTCGAGATGTATGGCAGGCCGTCGATCGGCTGGCCGTCGTTGAGGAAGGGCAAGGTGTTGGCCTCCATGGCGTGGAGGATCAACTTGACGCCGATGAAGCCGAGAATCAATGCAAGGCCGAAGCCGAGATAGACGAGGCGATCGAGCAGGCCGCCGAGCAGGAAATAGAGCTGCAACAGCCCGAGCAGGGCGAAGGCGTTGGCGGTGAAGACGATGTAAGGCGCGTCGGTGAGACCGTAGATCGCGGGAATCGAATCGAACGCGAACAGCAGATCGGTCATGCCGAGCGCCACGACGACGAGGAACATCGGCGTGAAAACACGTCTGCCGTTCCGTTTCACCGAAAGCTGGTTGCCCTGAAAATCCTCGGTGAAGGGCAACCGCGCCTGGACGAACCTCACGATGGCGTTGGGCTCGTATGCCTCGTCGGTCGATTTCTTGTGCTTTGCGCTTTCGACCGCAAGCTTCCAGGCGGTCCAGAGGAGAAAAAGGCCGAAGATGTAGAACACCCAGGAGAACTGCTCGATCGCCGCCGCGCCGATGGCGATGAACAGGCCGCGCATGATCAGCGCCAGCACGATGCCGATCAGCAGCGCCTTCTGCTGAAACTCGCGCGGCACCTGGAAGCTGCCCATGATGATGACGAAGACGAAGAGGTTGTCGACCGACAGGCTCTTTTCGGTGATGAAGCCGGCGAAGAATTCGACGCCGTGGGTTCTGTCCCAGAAATACCAGACGCCGCAACCGAACAGGATGGCGAGTGCGACGTAGAAGATCGACCAGAGCCCGGCTTCCTTGAAGCTCGGCTCATGGGGTTTTCTCACATGGGTGAGGAAGTCGAAGACGAAGAGGGCGGCGATGCCCCCGATGGTCGAGAGCCAGATCCAGAAGGGGATGGTATCGGCGCTGCCTGCGCCGGCTGCCGTTTGTTCCAAGCTCTCATTTCCCTTGTTCGGGCCCCTTGTCGAGGACCTCGTTCGAGCCGCTGGCCTCGTGATCGTCGGCGCGGCCGTCAACGCACAAAGAAAACCGGCGGTCGCACGAAGCGAACCGACGGGTGTTGCGCGCCGCGTCCGTCTGTCGGCCACAGGTGGTGCGCATTGCGTCCCGTTCAAAGGTGCAATTCACGGAAAAGCGATGGCTCGGGTCCGCAATTCGTTTCGAACGGCCCTCCTCCTTCGATCGTGCCCCTGCCATCGCGGTTCGCCAGCACTTGGCCTGTCCAGCTCAAACGAAGCCGGCGACGGCGCGCGGGCGATAGGGCGCTTCCAGCGCGACCACCTCGTCGTCCGACAGCGTTAGATCGAGCGAGGCCACGGCGTCCTGAAGATGCTTCATCCTGGTGGCGCCGAAGATCGGCGCGGTGACCCCCGGCTTCCGGCGCACCCAGGCGAGCGCGATCTGGGCACGGGAGACCCCGCGGGCCTCGGCGATCTCGCCGACCTTGTCGACGATCGCCTTCTCGGCTTCGCTGTCGGATTTGTAGAGCGTCTTGCCGAATTCGTCGGTCTCGGTGCGATTGGTGCTCTCGTTCCAGTCGCGGGTCAGGCGGCCCCGCGCCATGGGCGACCAAGGAATCACGCCGATCTTTTCGTCGCGGCACAGCGGCAGCATCTCGCGCTCCTCCTCGCGATAGAGGAGGTTCAGATGGTTCTGCATGGTGACGAAGCGGGCCCAGCCATTGGCCTTCGAGACGTGCAGCGCCTTGGAAAACTGCCAGGCGTGCATGGACGACGCGCCGATATAGCGGGCCTTGCCGGCCTTCACCACATCGTTCAGCGCCTCCAGCGTTTCCTCGATGGGCGTGCGATAGTCCCAGCGATGGGTCTGGTAGAGATCGACATAGTCGGTGCCGAGACGCCGCAGGCTGTTGTCGATCTCGGCCATGATCGCCTTGCGCGACAGGCCCATGCCATTCGGGCCGTCATGCATACGGTTGTGGACCTTGGTGGCGATGACGATCTCGTCGCGTCTGGCGAAATCCTTCAGCGCCTTGCCGACAATCTCCTCGCTGGTGCCGGCGGAATAGGCGTTGGCGGTGTCGAAGAAGTTGATCCCCATCTCCAGCGCGGTCTTGACGAAGGGCCGCGATTCCTCCTCGCCCATCGACCAGGCGTGATTTCCGGCCGCCGATTCGCCGTAGCTCATGCAGCCAAGGCAGATGGGCGTGACGTCGAGGCCGGTGTGGCCGAGCTTGATGGTCTTCATGGGGAACTCCTTGACGGCGAAGCCTTGGCCGCCGTCGAGGACGAAGAGCGTCCCGGCGGCGTGTCGCCTGCCGGAACATAAAAGGCGGATCGGCGAGGGAAAGGTCGAGGGATGAGGCGGCCGGCCTGATCGGCGGAAAGTCGCGTTACCCCCCGAGGCAACGCCATCATTCTCCACTGTCGTTCCGAGGATGACTGGGCGCTATAGACCGGAGAGACGCGACGAAGTCTCAGCGGCGATCAGATCCTCGACATCATCCTTGAGTTTCGTGCCCGAAAGCCCGAGATCGCTGGATCGTGCGAGCAGTCCCGCCAGCTTCCTCGCCGCCTCGTCAGGCTTCAGGCCGCCCCTGCGGATGTTGGAGACGCAGTTGCGGTCGGCGTCGCTGCGGCCCGGCCCGGGGTCGAATGTCAGATAGGCGCCGAGGCTGTCGGCGGCGGAGAGGCCCGGCCGTTCGCCGACCAGCATCAGTGCGATCCTCGCCCTCAGCACCGCACCGATCGGGTCGGAAAGCGCGACGCGCGCGCCGGTGGCGACGACGATCGGGGCGAGGCGCCAATTCGACGGAACGGCGTCGGCGATGGCGTTGGCGACATCGGCGCCATAGGCGTTGACGGCGGTGGCGGACAGCCCGTCGGCGACGATCAGGACGAGGTCGAATCGCTCGCCTTCGACCTTTTCTTCGAGGAGGCGGCGCGATTCATCCGAAAGCTTTCGACCGAGATCGGGACGACGCAGATAGGTCGCCCGGTCGGTCGCCTGGCTGGCGATACGCAGCGTCCGACGGCCTTTCGCCTCGATCGCCCCGGCGATGACGTCCGCCGCGAAATCGGCATGGACGGCATCGCGGGCGCGGGCATGGGCCGCGGCGAAATCGAGATGGGCGGCGGTCGGCAGGCCCGCGCCCGAACGGCCAAGCGCAATTCGAGCGTCGGTGTGGGCCTTGAGGCGGGCCAGCGGATGGTCCGCGCCGGGCGCGCCGATCCCGTTCTTTTCGTTGCTCATTCGGCGGCCTCCAGCAGGCGCGCCCGCTCCAACAGGCCGGCACCGCCGGCCTCGCTTTCCGGCAGGAGATAGCCGTCGCCGTCGAAGAGTCCGGCCTCCTGCGCCCAGGCCTCGAACTCCGGCGCGGGGCGCAAATTCAGCGACCGACGCACATAGGCGGCGTCGTGATAGCTGGTCGACTGGTAGTTCAGCATGATGTCGTCGGAGCCCGGCACGCCCATGACGAAGTTCACCCCGGCGACGGCGAGCAACGTCAGAAGGTTGTCCATGTCGTTCTGGTCGGCCTCGGCGTGGTTGGTGTAGCAGACGTCGACGCCCATGGGGACGCCCATGAGCTTGCCGCAAAAGTGGTCCTCCAGCCCGGCGCGGATGATCTCCTTGCCGTCATAGAGATATTCCGGGCCGATGAAGCCGACGACGGTGTTGACAAGCAACGGCTGGAACTCGCGGGCAACGGCGTAGGCTCTGGCCTCCATGGTCTGCTGGTCGATGCCGAAATGGGCGTCGGCCGACAGCGCCGAGCCCTGGCCGGTCTCGAAATACATGATGTTCCGGCCGACCGTGCCGCGGTTCAGCGCCTGGCCGGCCTCGTGCGCCTCGCGCAGCATGGCGAGATCGATGCCGAAGGAGGCATTGGCCTTCTGCGAGCCGGCGATCGACTGGAACACGAGGTCCATCGGCACGTCGCCCTTTTCCATCAGCGCGAGCGCTGTCGAAACATGGGCGAGGACGCAGGACTGGATCGGCGCGCCGAGACGCAGGCGAAGCTCTTCGATCAGGTCAAGCAGACGGCGCATGGCGGCGGGCGAGTCGGTGGCGGGGTTGATGCCGATGACCGCGTCGCCGCATCCGAATTGCAGCCCGTCGACGATCGAGGCCGCGACACCCTTGGCGTCGTCCGTCGGGTGGTTCGGCTGGATGCGCACCGACAGGCGCCCCGGCAGCCCGACCGTGGTGCGGAACGCCGCCTGGACCCGGCGTTTCTGCGCGATGGCGATGAGATCCTGGTTGCGGCAGAGTTTCGAGACCGCCGCGACCATCTCCGGCGTCAGCGCCCAGGTCAGGGCCTCGATGTGGCTTTGCGTGGTCGCATCGGAGAGCAGCCAGTCGCGGAACTCGCCGACGGACCAGCCGGCGATCGGCCCGAACGCCTCGGCGTCGTGGCGGTCGTAGATGAGGGCGGAGACTTCGTCGTCGTTGGGTTCGATGAGCGGCTCGTTCAGGATGTCGCCCAGCGTCACGTCGGCCAGCCGCCGCTGGGCCCTGACCCGCTCCTCCTGGCTCGAAGCTGCGATCTCGGCGAGAAAATCGCCGGCCCGTGCCGGCGAGGCTTTGGCGAGGAGGGTCTTGAGCGGTTCGGTCAGCATGGGTCGCCTCTCGCCTTTGGGTGACGTCGCGCAGCGATCGTTCTGAACGCTTCGGCAAGAAGAGCGCCGGATGCGCGACAAAGCAATGGGTTCGGCGATCAGCGCGGTGGCCTTGCCGCTTCGATCGCACGGCCTTGACCTTCCAGTCGCTGTAAGCCCCATGTCCGTTTCATCGCCGCAACGGCCAATCGATTTCGCCTCGCCCTCCAGCGGGGCCTTCCGTCCAGGAGGACGCAACATGTCCGACGTCAAGACGTCTGAAAACGCTGCGCAAATCCCTCACCGGCACGATCCCGCTCATCACGATCCCGCTCATCACGATCCCGCCCGTCACGGGCACTCCGGTTCCCACGAAGCCGCCGTCATCCGCGATCCCGTCTGCGGCATGACCGTCGACCCGCATGCCGGCAAGCCGACGAGCGAACATGATGGCCGCGCCGTGCATTTCTGCGGCGAGGGCTGCCGGACAAAGTTCGAGGCCGATCCCGAAGCCTATGCGGCCGCCAAGGACCCGGTCTGCGGCATGACGGTCGGGCGCATCGACGCCGGGCACATGGCGAAGCACGAGGGCCAGCGGTTCTTTTTCTGCTCGGCGGGATGCCAGGAGAAATTCGAGAGCGAGCCGGACGCCTATCTCAATGATCAGCCGAAACAAAAGCCGGCACCGAAAGGCACGCAATACACCTGCCCGATGCATCCCGAGATAATCCGCGACAAGCCCGGCGACTGCCCCAAATGCGGCATGGCGCTGGAGCCGATGGGCGTGCCGGACCCGGACGAGGGGCCGAACCCGGAGCTCGTCGATTTCACCCGGCGGCTGTGGATCAGCGGCGCGCTGGCGTTGCCGCTGCTGATCATTTCCATGGGGCCGATGGTCGGCCTGCCGATCCGGGACTGGATCGGCGAGCGGTTGGCCGTTTACCTCGAATTCGCGCTGGCGACGCCGGTGGTCTTGTGGGCCGCCCTGCCCTTCTTCAAGCGCGGCTGGGCGTCGATCGTGAACCGATCGCCGAACATGTGGACGCTGATCGCCATCGGCGTCGGCACGGCCTATGGCTACAGTGTCGTCGCGACGTTCCTGCCCTTTCTGTTTCCGCCGTCGTTTCGCGAGAACGGCGTGGTGCCGGTCTATTTCGAGGCTTCGGCGGTCATCGTCGCGTTGATCTTCGTCGGGCAGGTGCTGGAGTTGAAGGCACGCGAGCGCACCGGTTCGGCCATCCGGGCGCTGATGGATCTCGCGCCGAAGACCGCGCGCCGGATCGGAGCCGACGGCAACGAGGCCGATGTTCCGCTCGACGCGCTTGCGACGGGCGACCGGCTGCGCGTGCGACCGGGCGATGCCGTGCCGGTCGACGGCACGCTGGTCGAAGGCTCGTCCTCGGTCGACGAATCGATGATCACCGGCGAGCCGGTTCCGGTCGAAAAGATCAAAGGCGATACCGTCACCGGCGGCACGCTGAACAAGACCGGCTCCTTCGTCATGGAGGCGGAAAATGTCGGCGACGACACCGTGCTGTCGAAGATCGTCGAGATGGTCGCCAAGGCCCAGCGCTCGCGCGCGCCGATCCAGGGGCTCGCCGACAAGGTGGCGGGTACTTTCGTGCCGGCGGTGGTCGTCTCTGCGGTGCTCGCCTTCATCGTGTGGTGGGCCATCGGCCCCGAGCCGGCCTTCGCCCATGCGCTGGTCGCCGCCGTCTCGGTGCTGATCATCGCCTGCCCCTGCGCGCTGGGACTTGCGACACCCATGTCGATCATGACCGCCACGGGACGCGGCGCCTCGGCCGGCGTCCTCATCAAGGACGCCGAGGCACTGGAGCGCTTTGCCAAGGTCGACACGCTGGTGGTCGACAAGACCGGAACGTTGACCCAGGGCAAACCGAAGCTGACGGATGTCGTGACGGTGGAGGGCGACGAAACGGCGCTCCTGCGCCTGGCGGCGAGCCTCGAGCGCGGCTCGGAGCATCCGCTGGCCGAGGCCATCGTAAATGGCGCGAAGGCGCGCGGCGCCGAGGCGACCGATGCGAGCGACTTCGATTCGGTCACGGGCAAGGGCGTGAAGGGCACCGTCGACGGCAAGGCGGTCATCCTCGGCAACCGGGCCATGCTGGCCGATGCGGGTATCGACGTCGCGGCGCTCGACGAGAACGCCAAAACCTTCGAGGCGGATGGCAAGACGGCGATGTTCGTCGCCGTCGACGGCACCGCGACCGGGCTTCTGGCGGTGTCCGACCCGATCAAGGAAACGACCGCCAAGGCGATCGAGGCGCTGCACGCGGCGGGGCTCAGGATCGTCATGGCCACCGGCGACAACGAACGCACCGCGCAGGCAGTGGCCAGGCAACTCGGCATCGACGAGGTGCATGCGGGGCTTTCGCCGGACGACAAGCAGAAGCTGGTCGAAAAGCTGCGCGGCGAAGGCGGCTCCGTCGCGGTCGCGGGCGACGGCGTGAACGACGCCCCGGCGCTTGCGGCCGCGGATGTCGGCATCGCCATGGGCACCGGGGCGGATGTGGCGGTCGAAAGCGCCGGCATGACGCTGGTGAAGGGCGATCTCGGCGGCATCGTCAGAGCCCGGCACCTGTCGACGGCGACGATCCGCAACATCAAGCAGAACCTGTTCTTCGCCTTCGTCTACAACACAGTCGGCGTACCGATCGCGGCCGGCATCCTCTACCCGGTGTTCGGCCTCCTGCTCTCGCCGATGCTGGCCGCGGCTGCGATGAGCCTGTCGTCGGTGTCGGTGATCGGCAATGCCCTGCGGCTGAGGGCGGTGAAGCTTTGACCAACGGAACTTTCAGGAGACAGACGATGACGAAACGACTGATCGCAATGGCCTTGGTTGCAGCCGGCCTTGGATTTCCGGCCGCAGCGAAGGCCGATCACAGCGCAACGCACATGACGGTCGTCAAGTCGCCGACCTGCGGGTGCTGCGCCGCGTGGGTCGACATCGCACGCAAGCACGGCTTCGATGTCGATGTCGAAGACACCGAGGATCTCACGCCGATCAAGCAGGCAGCGGGCGTGCCTGCCGAGATGGAGGGCTGCCACACGGCCAAGATAGGCGGTTATGTCGTCGAGGGGCATGTGCCGATGGCGGCGATCGACCGCCTGCTGGCCGAGCGGCCGAGCATCCGCGGCATCGCGGCGCCCGGCATGCCGATGGGCTCGCCCGGCATGGGCGACGACCCGAATGCGACATTCGACGTTCACGCGTTCGGGACGGCCGATGGCGAACTGCCGGTTTATTACAAAGCCGGCGAGTAGTCGCACCGGACCCGGCGGGTCGTCCTCACCCCTGCGACAGCTTCTCCAGGATCGCCGAGAAATCGCGGCCCTTGCCGCCTTCGGCATTGACGAAGCGCTCGTAGATGTCGCGGGCGTGGCCGCCCATTTCGGTCGCGGCACCGGCACTTGCTGCGGCTTTCTGCGAGAGGTTCAGGTCCTTGAGCATGAGATCGGCGGCGAAGCCGGGCTTGTAGCCGTTGTCGGCCGGGCTCTTCGGGCCGATGCCGGGGGCCGGGCAATAGGCGTTGATCGACCAGCAGGCGCCCGACGAGGTGGATGCGACGTCGAACATCGCCTGACGGTCGAGGCCGAGCTTGTCGGCCAGGTGGAACGCCTCGCAAACGCCGATCATCGAAATGCCGAGGATCATGTTGTTGCAGATCTTCGCCGCCTGGCCGTCACCGGCCGAACCGCAATGGACCGCCTTCGATCCCATGATCTCGAAGAGCGGCTTGCCCTTCGCGAAGGCCTCGTCGCTGCCGCCGACCATGAAGGTCAGCGTGCCGGCCTCGGCGCCGCCCGTGCCGCCGGAGACCGGGGCGTCGAGGGACAGGAGGCCTTTCGCCCCGGCCATGTCGTGGGCGGCGCGCGCACTTTCGACGTCGACCGTCGAGCAGTCGATGTGAAGCACGCCCTGTTGTGCGACCGCCACGATGTCGGCGGTGACGGCGCGGACGATCTCGCCGTTCGGCAGCATGGAGATCACCGCATCCATGCCGGCGATCGCGTCGGTCAGCGAGGCGGCGGGCGTCACGCCCTCGACCGTCACGCTGGCAGCGTCGAAGCCTGAGACCTGATGGCCGGCTTTCACGAGGTTCTTCGCCATCGGCGCGCCCATGTTGCCGAGCCCGATGAATCCGATCTTCATGGTTTTGATCCTCCCGATCCTGCCTGCCGGCGAGCGCTCGCCCGTCTTAAAATTTCAGTTCGTCTTCGCCCAGCGGCGCGCGCATCCTGGCGACAGCGGCTTCGTCGAGCGACGCATTCCAGCCCGGCGACCAGTTCGGCGCCCGGTCCTTGTCGATGACGGCGGCGCGGATGCCTTCGAGGAATTCACCCTCCGACTGGCTGCGAAAGGTGAAGCGGTATTCCTCGCGCAGCGCGGTCTCGATGGTTCGCTCGGCGCGCACGGTGCGAATGATGTCGAGGATCGCGGCGGCCGAAAGCGGCGAAGCCTTCTGGAGCGCTTTGAGGCTTTCGGCGGCGAATTCGCCATCGTCTGCTGCAAGCGAGTCGACGATGTCGGGAAGCGTCGCGCCGGAAAACAGGCGGGCGATGTCGTCCATGCGGTGCTCAAGCTTGCCGGTCGGCGGCAGGAGGACGAAGCGCTTGATGGCCTTGGCGTCGCCCGTCTCGGCGAGCTCCGCGACGAGGCTCGTCATATCCTGCGATGCCACGCAGGCATCGGCGAAGCCGGCGACGATCGCGTCGGTGGCGTTCATGCGAAAGCCGGTAAGCGCCAGATATTCGCCGAGATGGTCCGGCGCGTTGGCGAGAACCAGTGAGGCGCCGACGTCGGGGACGAGGCCGATAAAGCATTCGGGCATGGCGACAGTCGAGCGCTCGGTGACGATTCGGTGGCTGCCATGGACCGAAACGCCGACGCCACCGCCCATCACGATGCCGTCCATCAGCGCGACATAGGGTTTGGGATAGCGGGCGATCCGGGCGTTGAGCCGGTATTCGTCGGCCCAGAAATTGCGGCCGTAGGCGAAGTTTCCGGCCCGCCCCTCGGTATAGAGCCTCTGGATGTCGCCCCCGGCGCAAAAGGCCTTTTCGCCGACGGCGTCGATGATGACCACAGCGACGCGGTCGTCGCCGGCCCAATCGTCGAGTGCGGCCTCGATGGCCAGCGCCATGTCCCAGGTCAGCGCGTTCAGCGCCTTCGGCCTGTTGAGGGTGATGCGCCCGGCGCGACCCGTCACGCGGATCAAGACGTCGCCATTCTCGGGCGCCATGCTCATGCGTGTTCCGCCAGGAGCGCGCGGGCGGTGATCATCCGCATGATCTCGTTGGTGCCTTCGAGGATCTGGTGAACGCGCAAATCGCGGACCATCTTCTCGATGCCGTAGTCGGCGAGATAGCCGTAGCCGCCGTGCAACTGGAGAGCCATGTTGGCGACGTTGAAGCTCGTATCGGTGACGAAACGCTTGGCCATGGCGCAGTGCTTGGTGGCGTCGGGCGCCTTCCTGTCGAGTTTCCAGGCGGCCTGTCGCAGGAAGACGCGGGCGGCCTGCAGCTCGGTCTCCATGTCGGCAAGCCGGAACTGCAAGGCCTGGAACTCGGCCAGCGATTTGCCGAAGGCCTGGCGTTCCTTCATGTAGGCCACCGACTTGTCGAGACAGGCCTGGGCCGCGCCGAGCGCGCAGGCCGAGATGTTGAGACGCCCGCCGTCGAGGCCCATCATGGCGTAGGCAAAGCCCTTGCCCTCCTCGCCGAGAAGATTGCCGCCGGGCACCTTGCAGCCGTCGAAAACGACCTCGGCCGTCGGCTGGGCAAGCCAGCCCATCTTCTTTTCCCTGGCGCCAAATGAAAGTCCTTCCGCGCCGTCTTCGACGAGGATTGCGGAAATGCCCTTCGGACCGCCCTCCCCGGTGCGCGCCATGACGACGTAGAGGTCGGAAAAACCGGCACCGGAGATGAAGCTCTTGGTTCCGTTGAGGACGTAGCCATTGCCGTCCGGCTTCGCGCTGGTCTTGAGGGCAGCGGCATCCGAGCCCGAGCCCGGCTCAGTCAGGCAGTAGCTGGCGATCGCCTGCATGGAGCAAAGTCGGGGCAGCCACTCGGCGCGCAGATCGTCCGAACCGAAACTGTCGACCATCCACCCGACCATGTTGTGGATCGACAGGAAGGCCGAAACCGACGGGTCGCCATAGGACAGGGCTTCGAAGATCAGGGCCGCGTCGAGCCGGGAGAGACCCGAGCCATAGTCGTCGCGCACATAGATGCCGGCCATGCCGAGTTCGGCGAGTTCGACGAGCACGTCGCGCGGCAATTCCTGCGCGTCCTCCCAGGCGGCAGCATTCGGCGCCAGCTTCTCGATCGCGAAGGCTCGGGCCATGTCGAATATCTGGTTCTGCTCGTCGCTCGGCGCAAAATCCATCGTTCGACCTCCCAATCGACTGGCATGTGAGGCGGAGGTCTTTGCACCGGCGCCTTGCGTCACCGGTTTAAGGCCGGGCGACCGCCACCTGCAAGTCCTGGGTCGAGACGTTTCGCAGCCCTGGTCTCAACCTTCGGTCATTTCTGCACCCGCGCAGCGGTCTCAAGACCCTGAAAACAACGGCCGGAGCACACCATCGTGGTGGTGCCCCGGCCATTCGATCGCGAAAGATCGATCAGTTGACGCGATAGAGGACGTGCGGCGCGCGATAACGGCGGTCGTAGCGGCGCTCCTGGCGGTCATGACGCCGCTCCCGGCGGATTTCCCGGCGGATGGCACGGCGCTCGTGACGCCGTTCGCGGCGAATTTCGTGTCGGCGCTCACGGCGAAGGTGCCTGCGGTAATTTCGATCACGGTGAACGTTACGACCATGTCCGTCTCCGATCACGATGGTTGCCGACCCGGCGGAAGCGGCCGGTGCGGTGGCCACGAGCCCGCCAAGGCTCATGGCAATGGCGAGTGCGATTGATGCAAGCTTGGAGGTCATGATCGTTTCCTGAATTGTTTAGCGTTGTCCCACTGCCCATAAAACCATCAGACTGACTTGCAAGTTCCGAGCATCAAGGCTGGCAACACCGGAATCGCACCACGATCCTCCTTTTCCTGGCCGAACCGCGAAGGCCCAAACCCTGTCCTGCCGACGATCGCTTGCATTTTAACCATCAGCGAAAAATAGCCGGACCAACCGTGCGGCACCAGGCGGAAGTCCACCGCCTCAAGCGGGAAGGAGACGCTCAGGCGGCTTTCGAAAGAGCTTGGGTCCCGGCCTCGCGGATCGCCTTCATGTTGGCTGCGTAATGCGCCTCGCTGCCGCCTTTGAAGACGGCGGAGCCCGCGACCAGAACGTCGGCGCCGGCCTCGACGACGAGCGGCGCCGTTTCAGGTGTCACGCCGCCGTCGATCTCGATATGGATGTCGCGGTCGCCGATCATCTTTTTCACCCGCCGCACCTTGTCGACGACCGAGGGGATGAAGGCCTGGCCGCCGAAGCCTGGATTGACGGTCATCAGCAGCACGAGGTCGAGCCGGTCGAGCACGTATTCGATGACGCTTTCGGGCGTCGACGGGTTGAGCGAGACGCCGGCCTTCTTGCCGAGATTTCTGATCGCCTGCAGCGAGCGGTCGAGATGTTTCGTCGCCTCGGCGTGAACGGTGATCCTGTCGCAACCGGCCTCGGCGAAGGCCTCCAGATAGAGGTCGCAGGGCTCGATCATCAGATGGCAGTCGAAGAGCTTCGGCGAGGACTTGCGGATCGCCTCGATGACAGGCGGGCCGAAGGTGATGTTCGGGACGAAATGGCCGTCCATCACGTCGAGATGGATCCAGTCGGCGCCGGCCCGGTCGACCGCCGCCACCTCCTCACCGAGCCTGGAAAAATCCGCCGAGAGGATCGACGGGGCGATGATGACGGGGCGGTTCTTCATTGAGGCTCCTTTTGGGGGCTCGGCGTTTCGGCCGCCGCCCGAAATCGGGACGGCGGCCAATCGTTCGGTTTGCGTTCGACAGGCAATCAGCGCCCACTTCCCTGTCGAGCATCTTGACGGATCGGCCCCGCGACAGGTCTCACTTGCCGAGGAGCGGCGAGCGTTCACTCCGTGCCGCAGGGTCTGCGACGGTGCGGCCGATCAGTTCGACCTCGCGCCGGGCGCCGAAGACCAGGGGCGTGCGGTCGTGCAGGCCCTCGGGAATGATGTCGAGGATGCGGGTCTTGCCGTCTGTCGCGGCGCCCCCGGCGTTCTCGACGCAGAAGGCGACGGGACTGGCCTCGTAGAGCAGCCGCAGTCTGCCCTTGGCGTAGCCCTTGCGGGCGTCGCCCGGATAGAGAAACACGCCGCCGCGCTGCAGGATGCGATAACCGTCGGCGACCATCGAGCCGATCCAGCGCATGTTGAAGTTCTTTTCGCGCGGACCGTCCTCGCCGGCGAGGAGATCGTCGACATAGCTGCGGATCGACGGGTCCCAGTGGCGATAGTTCGAGGCGTTGATCGCGAACTCGCCGGCCTTTTCGGGGATTTGCGCGCGGCCGGTCATCTCGACGAAGTCGCCGGAGGAGGGCGCGAAGATGAAGACGCCGGTGCCGTCGCCCATGGACAGCACGAGCAGCAGTTGCGGCCCGTAGATGAAGAAGCCGGCGGCCAGTTGCTTCGAGCCCGGCTGGCGGAAGACGGAGCCCGGATCGTCGCGATGCTCCTCCTCGACGGGCAGGATCGAGAAGATCGTGCCGACGGAAACGTTGGTGTCGATGTTCGAGGAGCCGTCGAGCGGATCGATGGCGATGGCGAGCGGCGCGTTCCGGTCGAGGACGACCGCGTCCTCCTGCTCCTCGGAACCGAAGAAAGCGACGGACGAGGCCTTGGCGGCCTCCAGGAAGAGCTCGTCGGCAAGCACGTCGAGCTGCTTTTGCACGTCGCCGTCGGCGTTGGTCTCGCCCCTGGTCGAGCCCAGGCTTTCGCCCGACCCGCCGGCGATGATGGTGTCGCGCAGCTTCACCGAAGCGGCGCACAGCTGGCGCACGAGGTCGGCGACCTGCGTTTTCAACGGGTCGTGGCCCGCTTGTGATCCGAGATAGGCGTCCAGGGACGAACTCATATTTTTCTCCTGTATGGTGTCGAAGCACTCTCGTCTTGATTCACCATGAGCCACGGGAGCTTGGACAGACGAAGGGGATAAGCAAGGTTCTTTCTCGTAACGCCGGGGATAATTTCCCATGACGAGCGCCCGCGCAGAACATTCTGGAGCGCCGGCTCCGCGTTTGCCAGACGATCGATCGGCACGAGACCGTCATCTCCGCCGCGCCGTCCGCCGCCGGGAGCGCGTCTCGACGCCGGCCGAAAGGATCGAGCAGCTGTCCGGCGGCGGGCTCGGGGCTCAAGCCCACCCGCCTCAGCCCAGGAGCGGCGCCCTGCGAAGCGCGGCCAGATCGGCGGACCCTGTGCAAAAACAGGCGATTCGCAGCTGGGCCATGACATTTTCGAAATGCGCCGCCGCCGCCTCGGCCGATTCGTCGGCGCTCTTCAGCGAGGCCGCGGCCTGGCCGGCGAGATCGGCGCCGAGCCGGATCGCCTTCGCCGCATCGAGTCCATGGCGCACGCCGCCCGAACCGATGACCAGCGCATCGGGACAGGCCGCCCGCACGTCGGCGATGGCTTTTGCGGTCGAGATGCCCCAATCGGCGAAGATCATCGCGGTCTCGCGGGTGGCCGGATCGCTCGCCCGCTCAGCCTCGACCGCCGCCCAGCTTGTGCCGCCGGCGCCGGCGACATCGATCGCCGCGACCCCCGCATCGACGAGCCGCCGGGCAAGCCGGCCCGAAATGCCGGCCCCGACCTCCTTGACGACGACCGGAAAGGGCACCGCCCTGACGAGCGCTTCGATGGCACGAAGAATGCCGCGCCAGTCGGTGTCGCCGCCGCGCTGAACGGCCTCCTGAAGCGGGTTGAGATGGACGATCAGCGCATCGGCCTCGATCATCTCGACCGCCTGCCGCGCCTGCCGCTCGCCATAGCCGAGAACGAGCTGCGCCGCGCCGACATTGGCCAGAATCGGGATCGATGGCGCGCGCTCCCGGAGCGACCGGTCGAGACCGCCGGTGCCCCGCCCCTCGATGGCGATGCGCTGGGAGCCGACCGCGAGCGCCAGGCCCAGCGCCTCGGCCGCCTCGGCGAGATTGGCGTTGATGCGGGCGGCCCGCTCCGGCCCGCCGGTCATCGAAGAGATCAGCAAGGGCGCCTTCAGTGCCCGGCCCAGGAACCGCGTCGACAGGTCGATTTCGGCGAGCGAAAGCTCCGGCAGCGCGACATGCTCGAAGACGATGGCGTCGAAACCGCTGTCGGCGCGCTTCGGCGAAAGCTGTGGATCGAGAACGATGTCGAGGTGGTCGGTCTTTCGCGTGTCGATGTCGGACCGGCTGGTGTTGCGGGCGCCGGCTGCACCGGCAGGCTTTTCCCCGCCAGCATCTTTCGCGTCCGGCTTGCCGGACGAGGCCGTTTGAGCGCGGGTTGTTGCGGCGCATTGTTTCATCGTTTTCAAATACGTCCTATCGTCGAAGGCGAGCAAAGCGGTCGATGCGGCATCATAGCCGACGTCACGGTTCGTGATAGCATCGCGGCTGCGTCTCGCTATATCAGAAGGACGACGACCCATTGTCCATATCCGATCGGCATGTTCCGCATGACGTCTGACGCCAAGCCCAGCCGTGCCGTCGGCAATGTCACCGCGCTGATCGACCAGATCGACGCGCGGCTCGCGGTGCTCGTACCGCAAGCGATCGACGGGCAATCAGGCCTCGACTCGGCGATCCGCACCAGCGTCCTGGCGCCGGGCAAGCGGCTGCGGCCCTTGATGACAGTGCTCGCCGCGCAGGATCTCGGCGGCGATGTCGCGACCGCCATAGACGCCGGCTGCGCCGTCGAACTCGTCCACGCCTCGTCGCTGATCCTCGACGACCTGCCCTCGATGGACGACGCGGTGATGCGGCGCGGACAGCCGGCCCTGCATGTCAGCCATGGTGAGGATGTCGCGCTGCTGTCGTCGATCGCGATCCTGACCGGCGCCATCGAGATGCTCGCCTCGATCGAGGCGCTGCCGCCCCTCGCCCGGCTGCAGGCGGTCACGACGCTGACGCGATCGATCGGCGTCGAAGGCCTCGTCGGCGGCCAATATGCCGATCTCAACGACGGGCGCGCCTCGCGCCCGGTGCATGAGATCGCGGTCACCAACAGTTTGAAGACGGGTTCGCTGTTTTCCGCCGCCGTCGAGATCGGCGCGATCGTCGCCAATGCGGACATGGGAACGCGCACCGAACTGCGCGCCTTCGCCTGCGAACTCGGCCACGCCTTCCAGCTTCTCGACGATCTTCTCGACAGCGGCGCAAGCCCGGTTGCGATCGGCAAGGACGTCGGCAAGGACGTCGGCAAATCGACCATCGTGTCAATGCTCGGGCGCCCCTCGGTCGAGCGGCGCATCGAGGGCCATGTGGCGAGCGCCCATGAGAGCCTGTCGGCGGTGTTCGGCGCCAAGAGCCGGCTGCACCACCTCACCGATGCGATCTTCGAAAAGGCGATGCGCGCCCGCGTCGAGAAATCCGCCAAAAGCGCGGAAGGGGGCGCCGAGCCGCGGCGCGAGCAGGAAGCCGGCGCCCGGTAAGGCGATTCTTAGTCGCGAGACGACGCGTCACATGCGCGGCCGCGTCCACAGCGTTTCGGGCCGGGGCGGGATCTTGGCGCGACGGGCGAGCGCGGCCTTGGCGGCGCCGCGGGCGACATGGGCCATCTTCTGCCGCTTGCCGGTGGAAACGCGGCTGTCCCAGGCCGTCTCGCCCAGGGCTTTCACCCGAAGCCCGATTTCGCGGTAAACGCCGTGGGCCGTCGCCACGGCCCAGGCCGAACGCGGCGGAAGGGCCGCAAGGCCGTGGAATGCCGAGAGGTAATAGGGTTCGGCAACGTCGACGAGGCGGTTGGCGAGCAGCGCCACGACCGGCCGCTGGCGTCGGTCGAGGAGATCGGCCGGCGCAAGGTCGGCCTCGCGAAGCCACGCGGCCGGCAAATAGACGCGGTCCTGCAGGGCGTCGTCGACGATGTCGCGGGCGATATTGGTCAACTGGAAGGCGATGCCGAGGTCGCAGGCACGGTCGAGCACGGTCTCTTCGGTGCGCCCCATCACCACCGCCATCATCACCCCGACGACGCCGGCGACCCGGTAGCAATAATCGAAGACCTCGTCGATCGTCTCGTAGTGCCGGCCTTCGACATCCATGCGGTAGCCTTCGAGATGCTCCAGAAGCAGCGTCTCGGGCAGCGCATGACGCGCGGCGACCTCGGCGATCGCCTGAAAGTTCGGATCGTTCGACGCGCCGCCCGCGACCGCGTCCCGCGTCTCGGTCTCCAGACGGCCCAGGCGCTCCGCCGGACTGACCGTGGATGACAGACCTCGCTGGCTCGAAAAGCCGAGATTCTGGCCGTCGATCGTGTCGTCGCAGTGCCGGCACCAAGCGTAGAGCATCATGGCGCTCTTGCGGGTCTCCGGGTCGAACAGCCTGGCGGCGGCGGCAAAGCTCTTGGAGCCGCGGGCGATCGTATCCTCGGCGATCGCCGCGAGATCGGCGCGCGCCTCCGGGCCGAGAGGTCTGGCGAGGGGCCGGGCCAGCGGTCTGGCGAGGGGTTCGAACATCGACATTGCGCGATCAGACCTTCGCGTCCGCGATCATCAGACCAGCGGTCGCCTTGGCCGAGCCGACGACGCCCGGCACGCCCGCGCCCGGATGGGTGCCGGCGCCGACGAAATAGAGATTGTCGATCTCGGCATCGCGATTGTGCGGCCGAAACCAGGCGCTCTGGGTGAGCACCGGGTCGAGCGAGAAAGCCGAGCCGACATGGGCGTTCAGCTCGTCGCGAAAATCGAAGGGCGTGAAGATGCGGCTGGTGACGAGATCTTCGCGAAGGCCAGGAATGTAACGCTCTTCCAGATAGTCGAGAATGCGGTCGCGGTAGCGCGGCCCCTCCTCCACCCAGTCGATGTCGGTGTTGCCGAGATGCGGCACCGGCGACAGGACGTAGAAGCTCCCCGCCCCGTCCGGCGCGAGCGACGGATCGGTCGCGCACGGATTGTGGAGATAGAGCGAGAAATCGCCCGGCAATTCGGCGCCATTGAAGATCTCCGAGATCAGCTCGCGGTAACGGGCGCCGAAGCAGACCGTGTGATGGGCGATCTCCGGCCGATGGCGCTTGAGGCCGAAATAGATGACGAAGAGCGACATGGAAAAGCGCTTCTTCTTCAGGCGCCTGGCCTCGGCCTCGCCGCGCGGCGAGCCCTTCATCAGTGTCGCATAGGTGTGGACGACGTCGGCGTTGGAGGCGACACGATCGGCGGTGAGCACGCGGCCGTCCTTCAGCGTGACGCCGGTCGCGCGTTTGCCTTCAAGATCGATGCGGGCGACTTCGGCGGACAATTCGATCGTGCCGCCGATGTCGGTGAAGAGCTTCGCCATGCCCCGAACCAGCGCGCCGGTGCCGCCGCGCGGGAACCAGACGCCCCATTCGCGCTCCAGCGCATGGATCAGCGCGTAGATCGACGAGGTGGCGAAGGGATTGCCGCCGACGAGCAGCGAGTGGAAGGAAAAGGCCTGCCGCAGCTGCTCGTCCTCGATGAACTCGGCGACCTTGGCGTAGACGCTGCGCCAGGCCTGCAGGCGCGCGAGCTGCGGGCCGGCCTTGACCATGTCGCGAAAGTTCAGGAACGGCACGGTGCCGAGCTTCTCGTAGCCCTCGCGGAACACCTCGCGTGAATAGGCCAGGAAGCGCCTGTATCCCTCGACGTCCTTCGGGCTCTTGGCACCGATCTGGCGATCCAGTTCGGCCTGGTCGTTGGCGTAGTCGAAAGCGAAGCCGTCCTCCCAGCGCAGTTGGTAGAAGGGCGTGACCGGCAAAAGCTCGACATAGTCGGCCATGGACTTGCCGGCGGCATCGAACAGCTCTTCGAGCGCCGTCGGATCGGTGATGACCGTCGGCCCGGCGTCGAAGGTGAAGCCCTGATCCTCGTAGACATAGGCCCGGCCGCCGGGCTTGTCGCGCTTTTCCACGAGGGTCGTCCGGATGCCGGCCGACTGCAGCCGGATCGCCAGCGCCAGGCCGCCGAAGCCCGAACCGACGACGATCGCCGTCGGGCCGGCCTTCGCAGTGCTCGCCGGACGTATCCTCTCCACGACGGCGTTCATGCGAGGTCTCCCGTGAGCCGATGACGGGCGAGCACCTTGATCGCACTGGCGAAGGGCACCGGCGGCTTGCCGGTCAGGATACGCAGCTTGTCGGCGCGCGAAAGTCTGGCGGCGTAGAAACGGGCGACCAGCGGGTCGGGCAGGCGATAGAAATGTTGCAGGATTTTATACCGTTTGGAGGATGCGCCGGCAAAAAACAGCAGCCGGTTGAGCATGCGAAAAAAGCCGCGCGCCTTCCAGGTCGCGACGGAATGGTCGCTGAGGGCGGCGTAGACGCGTTGCGCCGACAGGTCCGGCAGATGAGCGATGAGATCGGCTGTGCGCACGGCGTCGGGCAGCGAATAGCCGGTGGTCGGGTGGAACAGGCCGCTCGCAAGCCCAATCGCCGGCACGCCGTTCTTCTGCGCCCAGAACGCCTCGATATTCCCGTCGATGGCAATGGGCAGGACGCCATGCTCCTCGCGCAGCAGGCGTTTTGCGCTCCAGCCATGGTCGGCGAGATATCCGTCGATCGAGGCGCGCAGGCGGTCTTCTTCCAGCGCCGGTCCGTCGGCGTAATAGGTGTCTTCGACGAGGAGACGCGTCGGCGACATCGGCAGGACGTAGACGAAGCGATAGCCGTCGGCCTGCGTCACCGTCGCGTCCATGATGATCGGCTCGGCAACGCCGTGGGGCGCCTCCAGCTCGAATTCGCGGCCGAGGAATTTCTGGTAGCCGAGCCGCAGATGCGGGCTCGGCACATGGCCGCGGCCGTCGATGACACAGCCGGCGGTGACGACCCGACCATCTTCGAGTTCGATCGCCGTCGCGGAGACGGTCCTGGCGGGTGCGCCGGTTTCGATCCGGTCGCCGAGAACCGGCTCGATGACCGCCCGGAACGCCTCGGACGAGGCGCTGCGATAGCCGGTGGCAAGGCTCTTGCGGCGATCGGGAAAACGCACCTCGTAGGACGGCCAGGCATGGGCGACGAAGGGTTTGACCCAGGCACGCTCCGACGGCGTCAGATCATGTTCGTGGAACGACCAAGTGTGGTTGCCACCGATGGCATCGGCCGCCTCGAAGATGCGGATTTCAAGGTCCGGGCGTCGCTGCGCCAGGCGGTAGGCGGCGAGGCCGCTCGCCAGGCCGCCGCCGACAAAGGCGACGTCGAGGGTGGGGAAACCGGGAGCCGGGCGCACGTTCATCCCAGCTCCCCCCGCAAGCCCGCACCGCATCGCAAGGTCCTCGTCATGCGGCGATCAGGCTGCAGCGATGCGAAGGCGATAAAGGTCAAGAGGCCGGCTTCCGATCCGTGCGAGGGCGGCCCGAGGGCGGGCGTGGAGGCGCTCCCGTATGTGCGCCCGTCCGCATCAAACTAGCCGTTCCCGCCGTACGCTCAAGCGTCGAGCGGCGATTTCGCCGGGACATGTGGACGCGGCGAGCCGTTTTACGGCCCGCGAAACCGGAAAACCCAAAGCGGCCCGCAAGGAAAGTGACGGCTTTCCTTGCCCCCCGGCCTCAGCTGCGCCCGGCAAGCCTTGCCGCGCGACGGGCCCTCGCCTCGTCCTGCGGATCAAGCTTCACCGCCGGCAGGCGGGTGCGCCAGTCCGTGCCGACGACGCGCACCACCCGGTTGCCGCGGAAATCGGCGTCGGCCTCGATCAGGCCGCGCTCGCTCATGTAGCCGAGAAGAAACCGCCCGCGCGACGGCGAATGGCTGCCATAGGCCCGCGCCAGCGCCTCGTCGCTCGGGGCCTCGACGCCGTCGCGGGCGGCACGCGCCAGCATCATGTAGACGCCCTGCATCTCCTCGGGCAGGTCGCCTGCGCGGTCCACCACTGCCTGCCAGTCCTCGTCGTCGGTCTCCGACGAGACACCGGCCCGAGCCAGCGACAGGCGACGGCGGAACGCCGTCATGTCGGTCTCAGCGCCGCGCAGGCGTTTCAGCCGGCAATGGGTGAGGAAATCCTGGTAGAGGACGGGCACCGGCCGGAAGGCGGCGTCGGGGTCTTCGAGCATTTCGGCAAAGATCTGGTCGACCGCGGAGGCGCGCTCCTCGGGCGTGCGCGGATCGTCGCCCTGAGGTTCATCGCGCTCGGCCACGGACGGCACGGACGCCACACGCTCCAGAAGTTCGCGGGTGGCGGCCGGCGACGGCTCGACCCGCGACTGGACCGGCTGCGGGCGGGAGCCCTGGCGTCTTTCGGCCTGGCGGTCGGCCTCGCTGACGGTGAAGATCAGATCCTCCATCGCCTGGGGAGCGACGTCCGGCAACGGCATCAGCGCCGGCCGGCCGGTGCGACCGGCGGTCTCGACGGGGCCGATTCGGATCGACACCGGACGCCGCGACAGGGCCGGGCCGAGGGCGACGAAATTGCCGGTTTCCAGATCGCGGAACCGCTCGGCGGCGCGGCGGTCCATGCCGAGCAGGTCGGCGGCCCGCGCCATGTCGATGTCGAGAAAGGTGCGCCCCATCAGGAAGTTGGACGCCTCGGCCGCGACGTTCTTGGCGAGCTTGGCAAGGCGCTGTGTGGCGATGACGCCGGCAAGCCCGCGCTTGCGGCCGCGACACATGAGGTTGGTCATCGCCCCGAGCGAGGCTTTTCGTGCCTCTTCGGAATGCTCGCCAGACATCGCCGGTGCGAAGAGATGCGCTTCGTCGACGGCGATCAGCATCGGGAACCAGTGGGCCCGGTCCGCCTCGAAGAGACCGTTGAGGAAGGCCGCCGAGCACAGCATCTGCACCTCGGCGTCGAGGCCTTCGAGGTCGAGGACCACCGAGGCGCGGTGCTCGCGGATGCGACGGGCGATGCGCGTCAGCTCGGCCGGCGTGCGATTGGCGTCGACGACGACATGGCCGTATTTTTCGGCGAGCGTGACGAAATCGCCCTCGGGATCGATGACCGCCTGCTGCACCCAGTCGGCGCTGCGCTCGAGCAGCCGGCGCAGGAGATGCGACTTGCCCGACCCGGAATTGCCCTGAACGAGCAGCCGCGTCGACAGGAGTTCCTCCAGGTCGAGTTCGGCCGGCTCGCCGGCCTGCGTCGTGCCGAGATCGACGGCGACTGTCATGCGTGCTCCTGCTTGCGGATCGGACGCCACGCTAGCACGGGCAGCAGCGCCGATCGCACCGCCAGGGATGCCCGTCCACAGTTTCGGATGAGCTTGAACCGGAGGCCTTGTCACGACTGAACCGCCAGGGGCGATGACGGAACGCACGCGAGATTGCCGGTCGAGGATGCGCAGCCTATGCTTTGACCGATTGCGAGGCAAAACGATGGAAACCATGGTTCCCCGGTTAAGCGAACACGCCGAGAATGCCGATGTCGAGAGCCTGCTGGGCGAAGCGCTCGCGCTATACGGCGCGCGAGTCCGCGACAATCTCGATCTCGACCGGGTCGGCTCGGTCGAAGCTCACGCGCGACTTGTCGGGGTGGCGCTGATGGAGCGCGGCGATGCGCGGGCCTTCGTTCTCGGTCGTCGGCTCGTCGCCGCTGTGACGCCCTGAGCGTAAGGCGATGGCTCTCAGCGACCTCCAGCGGCGTATCCTGTCGAAGCTCGCCACCAATCGTTCAGCCAGCAGCTATGTCGCTGGAGGTGTTGCGCTCAACAGGGATTGGCCGCGTCTCTCCGACGACATCGATATCTTCCACGACACCGATGAGGAAATCGTCGCCTCGGCCGACCGCGATCTGGAGACGATCAAGGCCGCCGGGTTCCAGGCCCGCGTCGATATCGAAATCTACGGGCTCGTCGAGGCGACCATCGGCGATGATCGTGAGCAGACCCAAATCCAGTGGATGAGTGAATCGCGACGACGGTTCCTGCCATTGGTGCGCGATGCCGAATGGGGCGCGCGGCTGGCCCATCCCGACCTTGCCGTCAACAAGATCGTCGCTGCCAGCACGCGGCGAAAGGCCCGTGATCTCGTCGACGTCCACGCCATCGGCCGGTTTTATTGCCCGCTCGGCCCATTGGTCATGGCCGCAGCCGGCAAGCCGCCCTTCTTTTCGCCGCTGCGTATCATCGAGGAAACGCGCCGCCTTTGCCTCGGCCTATGGGATGAGGATATCCTTGCGGTACGCGGCGTGCCCGAAGACTGGACGCCGTTGGACATCCGTGCCGCCGTCACCACACGCCTCGACGAAGCAGCCCGCTACGCCAAGCATGCCCCAGAAGAGATCGTCGGCCGGTTGGCCCTCGACCGCGACGGCCGGCCACTCGAAATCGAAGGACCGCACACAAACGACGTTCAGCTAAGAGCCCCGACCGATGAGCCGGAGGTGATGCCACAGTTCAAGAATTCAGGGCCGATCTTCGACGGTCAAAGCCACTCGTCGTAATCCGACACCAGAAGGAACACCGGCTCCTCGTCCTCTTCGATCTCTGCAAACCGGCCGATCGGCTCGCGGAAGACGTTGTCGGTGCGGTCGTCGTTGACGGTCGAGACCTCGCCGATGAGGACGTCGCCGCCCTCACCCCAGAAGGCGTGCCAGTTGCCGGGGAGCAGCGTGACGCTTTCGCCGGGCTTGAGCTTGAGGACGCCGCCGGGGGGCAGTGTGCGCGTGATGCCGTCGGAAACGACTGTTACCTCGGCGCTCTCGTCGATCGAGCCGTCCGGTGCGCTTTCGAAGAACTCCAGCGCCAGCGTGGCGCCGCCACGATTGATGATGTCCTCGGCCTTCACGATGTGCCGGTGCATCGGCGAGACCTGGTCGTGCCGCGAGATCATGATCTTTTCGGCATAAAGCATGCCGCGGCCGGCGCCGAGCTGGCCGGCATCGCCGTTGCGGGTGGTGAAGAGGAACAGGCCGAGGCGATCGAAATCGCCCTGCCCGTAATCAGTGATGTCCCAGCCGAGGCGGCGATCGACGATCGTCTGCAATTCGCCGCGCCGGGCCCGCATCTCGCCGGCCGAAAGATAGGCGAAGGGCGGCATCACATAGCCGAAAGAGCGGATGAAGCCGTCGCCTTCGCGCAGGATTTCGTTGACACGGGATCGTTTCATGAAAGGCCTCCGTTGGCGCTCGCCGGACGCGGACGCCGATCCGGGGAAGCGATTGCGGCTGATCTTATCCGATCGCCGCCGTTCGAACAGCAGGCACCGGTCGTTTGGAACGCTTACACGGGAATGCGCGGATGAGGATTGATCGCGCATTCCTTTCGCTCGAACGCCGCGCGGGCTGAACAGGATGCGGATCGGTTTCCCTTACCATGTCCTGGTATTCGACCGGCCGGCTCAGCCAATCAGGATGATGCGGCAGTCGTTGACGTTGGTGTGGGTCGGACCCGGCACGAAGAAGTCGCCGATCGTCTCAAAGAAGCCGGTGGAATCGTTGTTGGCGAGCGCTTCGGCCGGATCGATGCCTTTTTCGCGCGCTTTTTGCAGCGTGTCCGAAGCGACGAACGCTCCCGCTGGGTCGCTCGCAAGGCCGGTGCCGCCGTCGGTGCCGTCCGTGTCGCCCGAGAGCGCAACGATGCCGCCTGCGCCGTCGAGGGCGACGGCAAGAGCCAAGGCATATTCCTGATTCGGACCGCCGCGGCCCTCGCCGCAGATCGTCACAGTGAGTTCGCCGCCGGAGAGGATCGCGCGCTTTTCGCCCTTCGCCCTCGCTTCGAGCGCCAGGCGCGCATGCTCGGCGGCGATTTCGCGCGCTTCGCCCTCGACAGCGGCGCCGAGGCTGGTCACGGCGTAGCCGCGCACCTTGGCCGCCCTCGCCGCCGCTTCGAGCGAGGCGGCTGGCGTGGCGATGATCGCAAAGCTCTGGCCTGCAAAAACCGGATCGTCCGGCTTCGGTGTCTCGTTGGCGGGATCGGCGAGCGCGGCTGAACATGAGGCGGGCAAAACAAGACCGCGCCTTTCGACAATGGCGCGGGCGTCGGCGAGCGTCGTTGCGTCCGGCACGGTCGGGCCGGATGCGATCACCGCCGGGTCGTCGCCGGGCACGTCGGAGATCGCGAGTGTGACGAGCCTGGCCGCGCCGCAGGCCTTGGCCAGCCGGCCGCCCTTGACCTGCGAGAGGTGTTTTCGCACGCAATTGATCTCGCCGATGCCGGCGCCGCTGCGCAGCAGGGCCTTCGTCACCGCCTGCTTGTCGGCAAGGCTGACGCCTTGCGCCGGCAACAGCCAATTGGCCGAACCGCCGCCGGAGATCAGCGCCAGGACGAGGTCGTCCGGTCCTGCCCGCCGCGCGAGGTCGACAATGCGGGCGGTGGCTTCAAGGCCGTGGGCGTTGGGCAGCGGATGCCCCGCTTCGATCACCGCGATCGGCGCGGCGTCGAGCGCATAGCCGTCGCGGGTGACGGCCAAGCCGGTCAGGCGCTCGATCGGTACGCCGAGGCCGCGATAATGGAAGACGGCCGCGGCGGCCATCGAGGCGGCGGCCTTGCCGGCGGCAAGCACGACGATGCGGCCTTTCGGCACCTCTGGAAGATGGGCCGCGAGGATCGTCGCCGGATGGGCCGCTGCGACGGCGGCCTCGAAGATCGCCGTCAGGTCGGTTCGCTTGCGCGCATCACCAGCCTCGTCACCCATACCCTTGCCTCCCCCTCGCTTCGCCGTCTTTCAAGTCTCCGCCGACTTTCAAGCTTCCGCGGTGATCCTACCGCCGCGACGGCTTCGCCGCAGCGCAAAAGTATCGGTCGGGTCGGCGTCCAGCGTCGTTATCTTTTCGGTCACAAGGCGTTGACGTCAAATCGGCCAAGCGTTGAGGTCGCGTATCCAATCCGCGGTTGGTCTCGACCAGACCAAAAACTTCTGACAGAACCTCGACGACGAAGGCTGCCGATCTGACAGATCGCCCGGTCTCTTTGAAATCAAATTTTCAAAATACGACCTTGAAGAGTGTACACGAAAGTGTACATCAGGTATACGGAATTCGGGCCGTGTTCACTATCTATTTCACGAAGATTTTTCAGATGGCTGCATTTTCAGATGGAACAAAATTATGGAATTCGAATGGGATGAGCCCAAACGCCGAGACGTCATCGCCAAGCGCGATGTCGATATGGTCTACGCCGCCGGTATTTTCGAAGGCGAATTTCTGACTCGCCCCGATGATCGAGCTGATTACGGCGAGGAACGGTTGATTTCGATGGGATTGGTGGAGGACGAATGCTTCGTCGTTGTCCACACAGAGCGCAACGGTGTTGTTCGGCTAATTACGGCATGGAAAGGAGGTCGCGATGAGCGATACGAATATGAAGCGGGGATCATCCGCCGAAATCAGACGAATGAGAGAAGCGGGTGAACTTCATCACAATCCCGACGCTCCCGCGGGTGAAAGTCTTGGCCGTGAGTTCTGGGCGAAGGCCACGATGTCTTTGCCGCAAGGCACACCACCGAAATCGGTGCATTTGAAGCTTGATCCCGAAGTGTTCGACTTTTTCAAGTCCCAGGGCAAGGGCCACCTGACGAAAATGCAAGAGGTTCTTCGGGCCTACGCCGCTGCGCATCGGTAAGCGTACCCACTGTCTAAAGCGTAACCGGGCCTTTTCGCCCGACATTTCTGCCTCCATCGTGTAATTCAACTAAAGGTTGCAAATTTATGAGCTTTTTGACGTAAACGCAAAATGGTCGCAGACGCCTTTCGCAGTGGCACACACCACCTATCTCGGGGTAGCGCCGAAAGAGGTGCCGCTTCTACCCCGACGGATCGCACGGACGCCGCGACGTTGGATCGACAGACCGGAGGAGCGACAGGCCGCGACCGCGACCGCGATATCCGAGGAAACTGCATCATGTTCGAAGGCTTCGATCCCGTCCTCCTCGCCCGCATCCAGTTCGCCTTCACCGTCTCCTTCCACATCATCTTTCCGGCCTTCTCGATCGGCCTTGCCTCCTACCTCGCGGTCCTCGAAGGGCTGTGGCTCTGGACCGGCAAGTCGGTCTACATGGACACCTTCAAATACTGGATCAAAATTTTCGCGGTGACCTTCGGCATGGGCGTCGTGTCGGGCATCACCATGAGCTACCAGTTCGGCACCAACTGGTCGGTCTTTTCCGACAAGACCGGGCCGGTTCTCGGGCCGATGATGGCCTACGAGGTGCTGTCGGCCTTCTTCCTGGAGGCGGGTTTCCTGGGGATCATGCTGTTCGGCCAGAAGCGGGTCGGCAAGGCGCTGCATTTCGCGGCAACCCTCGTCGTGGGGGTCGGCACGCTGTTCTCGGCCTTCTGGATCCTGTCGGTGAACTCCTGGATGCACACGCCGGCGGGCTACGGGATGAACGATGTCGGTCAGTTCATTCCACTCGACTGGTGGGCGATCGTCTTCAATCCGTCTTTCCCCTACCGGCTCGTGCACATGGTGCTCGCGGCCTATCTCACGACGGCCTTCATCGTCGGCGGCGTCGGCGCCTTCCACCTCCTGCGCAACCGCCACAACGCCAGCGCCCGCACGATGTTCTCGATGGCGCTGTGGATGGCCGTCATCGTCGCGCCGCTGCAGATCGTCGCCGGCGACATGCACGGCGTGAACACGCTGGAGCACCAGCCGGCGAAGATCGCCGCGATGGAAGGGCATTTCGAGACCAACACCGATGGTGCGATGCCGCTGACGCTGTTCGGCCTCCCCAACATGCAGGAGGGGCGAACCGACTACGCGCTCGATATCCCCTATCTCGGCTCGCTGATCCTGACCCATTCGCTGGGCGGCGAGGTAAAGGGCCTCAACGCCTTCCCGCGAGAAAACTGGCCGAACTCGGCGCTGATCTTCTGGACCTTCCGGATCATGGTCGGCATCGGCTTCGCCATGCTCGGGCTCGGGCTCTGGTCGCTCTTCAAGCGCTTTCGCGGGACGCTCTACGAGAGCACCTGGCTGCAAAGGGCCGCGATGCTGATGGGCCCGTCCGGCTTCGTCGCCGTGATCTGCGGCTGGATCACCACCGAGGTCGGGCGCCAGCCCTTCACGGTCTACGGCCTGTTGCGAACGTCCGAAAGCCATTCGCCGATCGCCGCGGCGGCCGTCGGCAGTTCGCTTCTGGCGTTCATCGTCGTCTACTTCCTGCTTTTCGGTGCCGGCACATTCTACATCCTGCGGCTGATGAGCCACGAGCCGACGCCTTTCGAAGAGGATACGCCGCATCATCCGATCCGAACCGCCGGCATCACGCCCGGACCGGCTTTCGAAGGCCGCACCGTCGCCGATCCGGCTGAATAGGAGACAGAACGATGGATCTCGCGCTCCTCTGGGCCTTCATCATCGCCTTCGCCGTCATCGCCTATGTCATTCTCGACGGATTCGATCTGGGGACCGGCATCCTGTTTCCGTTGCTCGGTCGGCACGAGAACCGCGACACGGCGATGAACACCGTCGCGCCGATCTGGGACGGAAACGAAACCTGGCTGATCCTCGGCGGCGGCGGTTTGTTCGCAGTGTTTCCCCTGGCCTATGCGATCATCATGCCGGCGCTCTACGCGCCGATCATCGTCATGCTGCTCGCCCTGATCTTTCGCGGCGTCGCCTTCGAATACCGTTTCAAGACGGTGCGCGGCCGGTGGCTTTGGGACGTGTCGTTCTTCATCGGCTCGCTGGTCGCCGCGCTCTGCCAGGGCATCGCGCTCGGCGCCCTGGTGCAGGGCGTCGACGTCGAGGGCCGTGCCTATGCCGGCGGCTGGTACGACTGGCTGACGCCCTTTTCGCTGATGACCGGCGTCGCCGTCGTCGTCGGCTACGCGCTCCTGGGCGCGACCTGGCTGGTGATGAAGACCGAGGGCGAGCTTCACGATATCGCGCGGCGCTATGCCTTCGTGACCGGCATCTCGCTCCTCGCCCTGATCGGCATCGTCAGTCTGTGGATGCCGTTCCTCAAGGCCGAGTTCTATTCGCGCTGGTTCACGGCCCCGCAGATCTTCTACGTCGCGCCGGTGCCGATTCTCGTCGCCTTCGCCGCCTTCAGCCTGTTCCAGTCGCTGGCGAACGGCAAGCACGTGAGGCCGTTCCTGTCGGCGCTGACGCTCTTCATCCTGTCCTATGTCGGGCTCGGCATCAATTTCTACCCGCATATCATCCCGCCGGACGTCACCATCTGGCAGGCGGCGGCGCCCGACTCGTCGATGAAATTCCTGCTGGTCGGCGCCTCGATCCTGATCCCGGCGATCCTCGCATATACCGGCTTCGCCTACTGGATCTTCCGCGGCAAGATCGGCGAGAACGAAGGGTATCACCATTGACCGGGCGGGCCGGCATCGCGGCGAAAGATGCAGGTCACCGTCGCGACGCGGGTGAAGCTGCCGGGCCTTGCGCCGCTGCTCCGGGCAACCAGGACGCGCCGGGCGGCTGGGCCAGCCGGATCGGTTGGTTCGTCCTGTTGTGGCTTGGTGGTGTCGCCTGCGTGGCGCTCGTCGGACTCGCGATCCGAACGGCGATCATGCCGTAAGGTTCGGGCGACAGGTTCGGACAGCGGGGTTCAGACGGCCTTGCGGATGTCCTTGCCGAAATCGGCGAGTGCGTCCGCAAGTTCGGCCACGAAGCGGCGTTTGCGGGCTTCCCACCAGCCCCGGCCGTCCGCATCGATCGTGCTCGCCCGTTCCAGCGCCGCGCGGATCGCGGCCGCCATCGCCTCGGGTTCGGAAGCCTCGACGACGTAGTCGGGCTTGTCGTCGATGCCGCGCAGGGCAATCTTCGTCGCGACCAACGGCACGCCGAGGCCGATCGTCTCGATGGTCTTGATCTGGATGCCCGAGCCGATCGTAGTCGGAATTACCACAACCCGCGCCGAACGCAGGAAGTCGCCTGCGTCCGGCACGAAACCGGCAAAGCGTACGTTCTTTTCGCGGGTGCCCGGCACCCGGTCCGACTTCCCACCGACGACGATCTCGATCTCTTCGGGCAAGAGGGGCACGACATGGCGCAAGAACCATTCGAGCCCGTCGCGATTGACGTCCCAGACCCAGCTTCCCAGCAGGCCCACGTCGATCGCGGCCGGCTCGCTGGATGCGGTTTCTGAGGGCCTTTCGGACGGTGCGGCGACGGCGAACGTCTGGCCGGGGATCGAAACGCTGCGCACCCTGCCCCGTTCACCCGGCGCGGCGGCTGCCGGATCGGACGAACCGATCACGCATCGGAAATAGTCCGCGTCTTCGGCCGACAATGTCCAGACCGCGCGGCAGCGTCTGGCAAGCTTCGTCTCCAGCCCCCGCATCAGCCTGGCTTCGCGGGCGTAGACGGCCGATCTGGCCAGCGCCGACGCGCCCCCCTCGCGGCGAAGATCGCGGGCGCGCCCCTCATAGAGCCGATGCTCGACATTGTGGGCGACGAACACCACCGGCAGATGCGCCGGCACGAGGTCGAAGAGCCATCCCATCTGCGCATGATCGATCACGACCAGATCGTAGACGCTGCCGGCCAGCTTGCGACGAACGCTCGCGCGCATCTCGGCCGTCACGTATTTCTGCACCGAAAAAGGTCGGCCGGCGATCATGGCGCGGACAAGCCACGTAGCGGTCTCGCGCGGCGCCTCGGCGCTTTCGATGACGAGATCGCGCGGCGTTTCGAACCCTTGCGGTAATTCGGCGGTCTTCCCGGCACGTCGATAGGCGAGGCAATCGACCGTAACGCCCAGTTCCCTGACCGCCGAGACAAGGTTCATGCTGGCGATTTCACCGCCGGTCGTCTGACCGGCCGGCATGACGGTCGACAGCCACAGGATGCGGGACGGCATCGCCTTCACTACAAATGCCCTCGCAGCGGTCGAACACCGTCGCGCTCGAAGGGCACACCGCGGCGGTCGCTCCACCATTGTCGGGCGGCGAGGGAAAAGACGATCGGCCCGCGCAGTATGTAGCGCCGCCAAAAGCGCCGCGGATCGTGCACGAGTCGGTGAAGCCATTCCAGACCAAGGCGCTGAACGAGCCGCGGGGCGCGAAGCTGCCGGCCGGTCAGAAAGTCGATGCTGCCCCCGACGCAGAGCGCGACCCCGTGTCGCCGACCCGATTTGCCGAGGTCCTCGGCAAACAGCTCCTGCTTGGGAAAGGACAGGCAGACGAAGAGGATGTCCCATTCGCTTGCGGCGGTGCGCGCGACGGTGTCCCACCATTCGTCGGACCGTGGGACGAGGTCGTGGTTCGACGCCGCAAAAACCAGATTGGCCTCTGGAAACCGTTCGGCCAACTGATCGAAGGCCGCGCGATCGGGCCCGATGACCGCCATCTTGGGCGCGGTGCGCAGTGGATCGCGGATGAGATCGTAAGTCAGGTCGGCGCCGGTGCAGATCTGCAACCTGCGTCCGGCGAGCGCGGCGAGCCACGCCAATACGCGGCTGTCGCAAACCTTGAAGGCGGCACCGTCATAGGCACGGCGCAGGCTGTCATCGGCGAAACGATGATAGACGACCACATGGTCGACATTCGGCGTCACGACGTAGGCATAGGTGTGCCGATCGACACGTTCGGCGATTTCGCCTCGCGTTCCCGCAAGGTCGGTATCGATAAAATCGAGCCCCAGATATCGGGCCATGGGGTCATCATCCTGCGCATACGGTTCACCGTCCGATTGGTGACCAACCCGAGCGAAGAGGGAAGTAGCCTCGAGCGTATAGGCCTATCCTTAAGATCGATCTACCGACCGACCGCTAATTCTTCGCTTTCGCAAGACAGAGTCAGGCGGCCAGCGCAAGCTGCGGCAGAAAGGCAAGGATTGCCTTCATGTCCGCCTGAAACGCGTCGCGTTCGCTGGCCTGCTTTTGCGGGTCGGGAATTCGCAGGATGTAGGAAGGGTGTACCGTGACGAACAGCTTGGTGCCCTCGTCGAGGTCGATCAGTTGCGAGCGCGTGTCCCGGATGGTCACCGTTTTGCCGAGCACCGCCTGAGCCGCCGTCGCACCGAGCGCCACCACAAGCTTCGGCTTGACGAGATCGCGCTCCAGATCGAGCCAGAAGCGGCAAGCGCGGATTTCGCCGCCATTCGGCTTGGCGTGGATACGCCGCTTGCCGCGCGGCTCGAACTTGAAGTGCTTGACCGCATTGGTGACGTAGGCCTGTGCACGGTCAATGCCGGCCGCCGCCAGCGCCGCGTCGAACACTTTTCCCGCCGGTCCGACGAAGGGAGCGCCGGCGATGTCCTCCTGATCGCCCGGCTGCTCCCCGACGAAAATCACCGGAGCGTCGTCCGGGCCCTCGCCGAACACCGTCTGCGTCGCCGGTTCCCAAAGCGGACAGGCCTTGCAATCGGCAGCCGCCTTGCGGGCTGCGGCGATGGTGGACGGGCGATCGGCATCCGGTTGGACACCGGCTTCGAGCGTGGACGCGGCCGAGGATGCACCGCCGGTGGCGCGTTCCAGGCCAATTCCACTCTCCTCGCCGCCATCGAGGTCGAACCCCAACTGCTCCGCCTTATGTTTCGCCATCGCCGTCTCCCTTTCGCGCATGCGTTCATGGTGCAAACTCGGCAGGGTCGGTGCGGTTTCGACCATGCGGCGCAAGGCCGCTTCGGCGCCGGCGATCAGCGGCTTGATCAGTGCTGTCTCGGGCATGTTGGCCCAGTATTTCTTCGGCATCTCGGCCCGCATGGCCTTCACCTTCAACCGCGCCGGATTGAAGATCGAAGCGTAGTAGGTGAGCCACAGCGCTTCCATGTCGTCGTCGGTCGGCTTCATGTCCCTCGATGCGCCCGGCAGGAAACTCAGTGTTTCGCCATCCCAATGGGCCGTGCGTTCGGGTGTCAGGATGGTCCAGACCATCCCGGCAAAACGCTTTGCGAAGAAGGGTGCGGTCCGCTCGACGATGTGGTGGAAGGGCTCGAACCAGGCAACGTAGTGCCGAGTGCCGTCATCGCTCACCACCTCGCGGAAGCGCACGAAGGCCTTCATCTTGTGGGCGTCGCGGCGTACAGCCTTTTCGATTTCCGTGGCGCGCAAAACGTCCGGGTCGGAAGCGATCTGGAGGAGGTCTCGCTCGTGCTGCAAGCGCCAGAGCAGGCGATAGGCGAAAACGAAGCGGTCGCCATCGCTATGGCAGACCAGCCGTTTGGCGAGATCGATGAAGGGTTTCGGCACCGTCGGCTGCGTTGCATCGAGCACGGGCTCCGGGCTTTCCGGCAACGGCTCGGCGAACAGCCCCGGCGCTTCCTCGCCGACCGTGAAACTCAATTCCTCCGGCGGGACCCGAAGCTGCAAGGCCGTCCGCGCGGCATCGCGCCAGCCGTCAAAATCGGCCGGAAAAGCGAGGACGGCGTTGAACATCCGTCTATGGCCTCCTCAATTGACAATCTGAATTGCCGCAAGCATCTCAAATGTAGTAACCATTATGGCAAGGTCGCTACAACGAGGCTCTCGGATGTCCAATCTGCATCAGGAAATGAGTGCGCGTCGGTTCAACCAGCACGTCTCCGAAGCCAAACGGCTGGCAAAGGATGGACCGGTCGTCGTGACGGACCGCGGACATCCCTCCCATGTGCTCATGTCCTTCGAGGATTATCAGCGGCTGACAAAAGGACATCGTTCCGCACTCACCATGTTTGCCGACGATCGTCCGGGCGCCGATTTCGACTTTGATCCGCCGCGGGACAAGGCCCTGCCACGCATCGTCGACTTCGACCTCGATTGACATGTATCTCTTCGACACGAACGTGGTTTCAGTGCTCAGGAAACCAAGCCTGCTCGATCGGCATGTCGCCGAAAGACTGGCAGCCATTCCCGAAACCCGGATTTTCTTTTCTGTCATGACCCTGATGGAACTGGAATTGGGCGTCGTTTCGATGGAGCGTAAAGACGTCGAACAAGGGCGTCACCTTCGCCAGTGGTTCGAACAAATGCGCTCGGACATGGACGACAAACGCATCTTATACCGGCGAGCCTATGAAATCACCTTTCTGATCATGACCCTGATGGAACTGGAATTGGGCGTCGTTTGGGGCCGTGCCAACCCGCACCGTCGAGAACCATGACGACATGGGTGTCAGCGGGAAGGGTTTTGGCGAATTCGGCGAGATAGAGGTTCATCATGAGCTTATCGGCATAGGGCAGGACGAGGGCGAAGGAGGCCCCGGTTGCGGGCTCGACGGCGCCGAAGATGTAGGTCCATTCGCGTTGGTCGCAGTGGCCGGGCGGGCGTTTGCCCCTTGTCCAAGCGATGGCACAGACGACCCTTCTGCCCGACCCGTGCTTCGTCTTGACCAGAGCGCGATCCGCTTGTCCGGGTGGGCGGCCTTTGCAGCGTTCAGCGCGGCGCAAAGCCCCCTTTTTGAAAGCGCTCTTGCGCCTTTGCATCGCTCTGCGGATGAACCGGCCGTGCCTTCTGCCGCGAAAGCCATTGCTGCGCAGGATGCGCGACAGGCTCGCGGGGTGAAGCCGCTTGTTGAAACGGGCTTCGATCCAGCGGCACAACTGGGGCAGCGTCCAGGTCGAAATGGCGTCCTTCTTCGGGTCTGGCCCCTTGAAGATGATGTTGGCAAGGCTGGCCTGCTCGCCCTCACTCAACCGCTGTGGCGGACGCCCTTTCGGCTTGTCCCGCAACCCAACAACGCCCTCGGCGTTGTAGCGCTGGACCCAATCGCACAAGGTTTGGCGATCCATTCCGGCAGCTCTTGCTGCCTCGGCCCGGCTCATCCCGTCCAGGGCGTTCGCAATCCCCAAAAGCCGGCTCGATACCCGCCCGGTTCTCTCCCGGCGGGCCAGAGCACGAAGCTCAACTGCCGAAACATCGGCCCTTATCGAAAGCGCCATATCCATCTCCATCGCAGACCCTACAAGACGAGAGAATCGCAATGAAAAAAGTGATCCCGCCTTCACGTTCCCGATCGCCGGCCCCAGGTGGATGCGCTGATCGCGGCAACCGCGTTGATTCATGATTTCCAGCTCGTCACGCGAAACGTCGCTGATTTTCAGGGAATCGACAGACTACGGATCTTCAACCCCTGGGCCGAACAAATCTGATTTAGCCCACATGCAAGGCGATCACTCCGCCTGTGAGCTTTCAAGCCCCCTCAAAACAGCTCCATCTGCGCAACGGCCCGCGTCTTCGGCAGAAAAATTGCCCGCAGCCCCTCGCTGTCGGTCGATGCGCCCGGCGACCAGTCGAGGGCGGTAACGAACGGGCGGACCTTGGCGATCGACTGGCAGAGTTTCGCGACGTCGTCGAGGCGCAGGGTGCGGTGGCGGCGGGTGGTCAGGATGCGGTTCACGGCCCGCGTGCCGAAGCCGGGCACACGCAAGAGCATCTCGCGATCGGCGCGGTTGACGTCGACGGGAAAGCGGTCGCGGTTCTTCAGCGCCCAGGCGAGCTTCGGGTCGATGGCGAGATCCAGCATGCCCGCCTCACCGCCCGAGACGATCTCCGGCCGGGCAAAGCCGTAGAAGCGCATCAGCCAGTCGGCCTGGTAGAGCCGGTGCTCGCGCATCAGCGGCGGCCTGGCAAGCGGCAGTCGGCTGGAGGCATCCGGGATCGGCGAGAAGGCGGAATAATAGACGCGCTTCAGCCGGTAATTGCCGTAGAGGTTCTCCGAGCGGCCGAGCACTGCATCGTCATCCGAACCGTCGGCGCCGACGATCATCTGGGTCGACTGGCCGCCGGGAGCGAAACGCTTCGGCTTCCTGCGGTCGCGCTTCTCGCCCTTGTGCTCCTCGATCTTGCTCCTGAGATGCGCCATCGAACGGCGAATGTCGCGCGGGTCCTTTTCCGGCGCGAGCGCCGACAGGGTCAAATCCGTCGGCAGTTCGATGTTGATCGACAGGCGGTCGGCGAACAGCCCCGCCTCCTCGATCAGGGCGGGGTGCGCGTCGGGGATCGTCTTCAGATGGATGTAGCCGGCGAAATTCTCTTCCAGCCGCAGCTTTTTGGCGATGCGGACCATCTCCTCCATCGTATAATCGGAGTTCTGGATGATGCCGGAGGAGAGGAACAGCCCTTCGATATAGTTGCGCTTGTAGAATTCCATGGTGAGCTTCACGACCTCGTCGACCGAAAAGCGCGCGCGGGCGACGTTGGACGAGGAGCGGTTCACGCAATAAGCGCAGTCGTAGATACAGAAATTCGTCATCAGGATCTTGAGCAGCGAGATGCATCGCCCATCCGGCGCATAGGCGTGGCAGATGCCGGAGCCTTCCGTCGAACCGATGCCCTTCGACTTCGACGAATCGCGCTTCGTCGAGCCGCTCGACGCGCAAGACGCGTCGTATTTCGCGGCATCCGACAGAATCGCGAGCTTGTCGACAAGGGTCATCTTGGCCATCGGACGAACATAGCGTTCGTGGAATGTTCTGGCCAGCGATCGCTTGAAAACAGGTCTGCGGCCAAAAGCCGCCGCACGTCGGAACTGTCCGGTCGTGGCGGCGGCGATCTGACGTCCCCGGCGCGAGCGACGGCAACGGGCAGGCTGCTCTCGCGTCGATGAGACCATGCCGGCAACGCCCGAGCGCCAGGTTCACCTTACTTTTTCGTGAGCGCGCGAACAGGCCTTGGAACGGCCTTTCGTCGAGCGCATTTAACCGTTGGGACGTTGAAGCCGCCGGCCGATCGCGGACGCTTTGCCTCGCGACAGCGCGACGACCTTTTTAGGGATTTACGAAATGAAGAAGGTTCTGACCACTTTGAGTGCCGTCGCGCTCGTGGCCGCCGGTTTCACCGCCACGGCCAGTTTGGCGAATGCCGATGGATTCTATCGCGGTCATGGTGGCTACGGCGGTTACGGCGGCTATCGCCATGGCGGCTACGACCGCGGCTATCGTCACCATGGCGGCGGCGGTGCGGCGCTTGGTGCTGGTCTTCTCGGCCTCGGTGTCGGTGCGCTGATTGGCGGGGCGATCGCCAACAGCTACGAACAGCCGCGCTACTACGAGCCGGCTCCGGTCTACGCGGCACCGCCGCGTTATTATCGCGCCGCGCCCGTCTACGCCGCGCCGCGTCCACTCTACCGCGTGCCCGCACCGGTCTATTATGAAGCCGCGCCACGCTATGGCGTTACCCGCGCCAGCGTTCGCACCCATGCCGCAGCGTGCGAGTCGCGCTACCGCACTTACGATCCACGCAGCGACACTTTCGTCGGCAATGACGGCTATCGCCATCGTTGCAACTACTGAACGGCAGTCGGTACGCTATTGGCGTTCAGCCAAGACGGTCTTCAAACAGGAAAGGCCAGGTTCGCGGGAACCTGGCCTTTCTGGCATTTGCAAATCCGCCGTATCGTCAGGCTCTTGCTTCGATAAAGCGAATCGAACCCGAGATTCGAGCCGGCCGTCCCTTCGATCAGTGGGACTTCGCCTTGTCGACGGCGCGCCTGGTGACGACCTTGACGAGGTTGGCGCGGTAGGCCGACGACCCGTGGAGATCGGAGACCATATCGCCTTCGTCGACCGTCAGGCCGTCGACCGCCGAGCCGTCGAAATTCGACGAAAGGGCGTCTTCGGCCGCGGTCCAGCGGAAAGCGCCGCCCATCGAGGCGCCGGTGATGCCCACCTTCACCGATCCGCCGCGATTGGCGACGAAGGCACCGGCCATGGCGTAGCGCGAGGCCGGGTTGCGGAATTTCTCGTAGGCGCAGTGGTCGGGGGCGTCGAAGGAGACGGCGGTGACGATCTCGTCGTCCGCCAGCGCGGTCTCGAACATCGAGACAAAGAACTCCTCGGCCGGCATGTGGCGCGTGTTGGTGTGGACGGTTCCGCCGAGCGCCAGCAACGCGGCCGGATAGTCGGCCGCCGGATCGTAATTGGCGACAGAGCCGCCGATCGTGCCCATGTGGCGCACGGCCGGATCGCCGATCAGGCCGGCCAGATTGGCAAAGCCCGGGCAAACGCCCTTCAGCGCCTCGTTCACGGCGATCTCGCCATGGGTCGTGCCGCCGCCGATCTTGACGGACCTGCCGTTGACGGTGACACCCTTCAGCTCGGCAATATGGCGCAAATCGACGAGCGCGGTGGGCGCGGCGAGACGCTGCTTCATCGTCGGAATCAGCGTCATGCCGCCGGAGAGGAACTTGCCCTCCCCGCCGCTGTCGCCGACCAGCTTGACGGCCTCGTCGACGGAGGTCGGGCGGTGGTAACTCGTTTCATACATGGGATTTCATCCTTTGAGTGCCGGGTCCGCTCGGGTCCGCTCGGCGATCGGGTCTAAGACGCGCCCGCCGACCCCTCGAGGGCCGGCAGGCGTCGATGACGGGACTCAGGCGACGTCCTGGATGGCCTTCCAGACCTTCTGAGGCGTGGCCGGCATGGTCAGGTTGTTGTTGCCGATCGCGTCGGTGATCGCGTTGATCACGGCCGGCGGCGAGCCGATCGCGCCCGCCTCGCCGCAACCCTTGATGCCGAGCGGGTTGGTCGTACACGGCGTCGTGTGGGTCGAGACCTTGAACATCGGCAGGTCCCAGGCCCGCGGCATGGCGTAGTCCATGTAGGACGCCGTCACCAATTGGCCGGCATCGTCGTAATGGGCGCCTTCGAGGATCGCCTGACCTATGCCTTGCGCGACCCCGCCATGCACCTGACCCTCGACGATCATCGGGTTGATGACGTTGCCGAAATCGTCGGCCGCGACGAACTGTATAATCTCGGTCGTGCCGGTCTCCGGGTCGACCTCGACCTCGCAGATGTAGGTGCCGGACGGGAAGGTGAAATTCTGCGGGTCGTAAAAGGCGCCTTCCTTGAGGCCCGGTTCCATGCCGTCCGGCAGGTTGTGGCCGGTGTAGGCGCCGAGACAGACCTCGTGCCAGCCGAGCTTTTTGTCGGTGCCGGCGACCTTCACCTCGCCGTTCTCGATGACGATGTCGCCCTCGTCGGCTTCCAGAAGGTGAGCTGCGATCTTCCTGGCCTTGGCTTCGACCTTGTCGAGCGCCTTGGAAATCGCGCTCATGCCGACGGCGCCTGAGCGTGAGCCGTAGGTGCCCATGCCGAACTGCACCTTGTCGGTGTCGCCATGGACGATGGAGACGTTTTCGACCGGCAGGCCGAAGCGCTCGGAGACGAGCTGCGAGAAGGTGGTCTCATGGCCCTGGCCGTGGCTGTGCGAGCCGGTGAGAATCTCGATCGTGCCAACCGGATTGACCCGGACCTCGGCCGATTCCCACAGGCCGACGCCCGCGCCGAGCGAGCCCACCGCCTTCGACGGCGCGATGCCGCAAGCCTCGATGTAGCAGCTCATGCCGAGGCCGCGCAGCTTACCGCGGGACTTGGCGTCCGCCCGGCGCTGCTCGAAGCCGGCGACGTCCGCGGCCTGCATGCCGGCGTTCAGCGTCGCTTCGAAATCGCCGGTGTCGTAGTTCATGATCACCGGTGTCTGATGCGGGAACGACCGGATGAAGTTCTTCCGGCGCAGTTCCGCCGGCGAGAGGCCAAGCTCGCGGGCCGCCGTCTCCATCGTCCGCTCGACGACATAGGTCGCCTCGGGACGACCGGCACCGCGATAGGCATCGACCGGCGCGGTGTTGGTGTAGACCGCGCGGACATTGGCGTGGATCGCCGGGATGTCGTACTGGCCCGACAGCAGCGTCGCGTAGAGATAGGTCGGCGTCGCCGAGGAAAAGAGCGACATGTAAGCGCCGAGATTGGCGATCGTGTCGACCTTCAGGCCGAGCACCTTGTGGTCGGCGTCCAGCGCCATCTCGACGGTGGTGACGTGATCACGGCCATGGCAGTCGGTGAGGAAGGCCTCGGTGCGGTCGGACGTCCATTTGACCGGAACGCCGGTACGCTTGGACGCCCACAGGCAGACGATCTCTTCGGGGTAGATATAGATCTTCGAGCCGAAGCCGCCGCCGACATCGGGCGCGATGACCCGAAGCTTGTGCTCGGGCGCGACATTGTAGAAGGCGCTCATCACCAGACGGGCGACATGCGGGTTCTGCGACGTCGTCCAGCAGGTGTAGTGCTCCTCGGCCGCATCGTAATGGCCGAGCGCGGCCCGCGGCTCCATGGCGTTGGGCACGAGGCGGTTGTTGACGATATCGAGCTTGGTGACGTGGGCCGCCCTGGAGAAGGCCTCGTCGGTCGCAGCCTTGTCGCCGATCTCCCAGTCGAAGATCAGATTGCCCGGCGCTTCGGGATGCAACTGCGGCGCACCGTCCTTGATCGCGTCGGCCGGATGAACGACGGCTTCAAGTTCCTCGTAAGCGATTTCCACGGCTTCGGCGGCGTCGCGCGCCTGGGCCTTGGTGTCGGCGACGACGACGGCAACCGGTTGGCCGACGTGGCGCACCGAGCCGACCGCCAGGGCCGGCCAGGCGCCCATCTTCATCGGCGTGCCGTCCTTGGAATTGACCGCCCAGCCGCAGATCAGGTTGCCGATGCCGTCGCCCTGCAGCTGCTCGCCGTCGAGGATGCCGATGACGCCCGGCATCTTCTCGGCCTCGGCCTTGTCGATGCCGGTGATTTTGGCGTGGGCATGGGGCGAGCGCACGAACGCCGCGAACTTCATGCCCGGCACCGTCATGTCGTCGACGTAATGGCCCTTGCCGGTGATAAACCGCCGGTCTTCCTTGCGCAACACGCGTGCGCCGATACCTTCAACACCCATCGCCTGAACCTCCCGATTGTCGATGTCGGCGCGGCTGCGTCTGCTCTCGCAACGCGAACCGATCGCCTTTGAAATTGATGTCCGTCCCCTGGGTCTCGCCCCCTGCCGGCCAGCCACCTCTGGACAGCCTCATGAGGGTGGTCGCCTATCTGGCGGCCTATTCGGCCGCGATCTGCTGCGGCTGCGAAGCGCCGGCCGCCGCAAGGATAGCCTTGACGATGTTGTGGTAGCCCGTGCAGCGGCAGATGTTGCCTTCCAGCCCGTCGCGCACCGCTTTCTCGTCCAGATCGGCGCCGTGCTCCCTGATCAGGTCGACCGCGGTCATGATCATGCCTGGGGTGCAATAGCCGCATTGCAAGCCGTGATGCTCGCGGAACGCCGCCTGCACAGGATGCAGCTCGGTGCCGTTGGCCAGCCCCTCGATGGTCAAAACATCGGAGCCCGAGGTCTGAACCGCCAGCATCGTGCAGGACTTCACCGCACGGCCGTCGACATGCACGACGCAGGCGCCGCATTGCGAGGTGTCGCAGCCGACATGGGTGCCGGTCAGGCCGAGGTTTTCGCGCAGGAATTGCACGAGCAGCGTGCGATCCTCGACGTCGCCCTTCATCTCGCGACCATTCACGGTCATCGTCACTTGCGTCATTTTGGGTCTCCCTCCCGGATCGACATCGCCGGCAGCCGCTCTCCGGCTGCGAGCCGTTGCGACCTGTGGCGCGGACATCCGTCCGGCGAAGATCGCGTGCCTTCGGCTTCGGCCGGAGAGTGCCCGCAGATGCGCCGCGCTTCAAGCGCTTTTCAGAACGATTCCATATCATGTCATGAAAGTCGCACGCCCGGATCACATCGCGGCGACGACACGGCGGCCATGAAACCAGTGCTGCGACATAAGACGACAACCACTGACGCCAAGCGATTATCGAACGATCAAGAATGCGATTGAAGGGTCGGGTTGCGACGCAACGCCGCCATCACGCGAACGCGATATCGATGTGAACGGATGGGTTCCGTCGGGACACGCGCCGCCGATATGCGATTGGTGTGACAACGACGGCACAAGGCGTCGGCGGATTTAGCCCAAAGACCTGTCAACATAGTTAACGCCGGGTGGGTCCGGTTGTCATTTTGTTATTTAACAGCATGCTAGCGTCAAAACGAGCGGGGGACACGGCCTTGTGCCGAGCGTGCCATACGACCGACCTGGCAAAGCCAGCGGCCCGTGGCACTCCCGAGTGCGTCGAGGCTACGGGAAACGAACGATTTTGCGCTATCGCAATCAACCTTTCGCGAGGCGTTTGGCCTTCGCCAGGCTTTCGGCCGTGGTGCTGGGTTTCATATGCCTCGTCGCACCGATGAGCTCGGCCGCGGCCTTCGAGATCTTCGGCTACAAGTTCTTCGAGCCGAAGACCGATCCGGCCGATGCCGTCATCGATCCGATTAGCTATTCCGTTACAATAACGGTCGCGCCCGGCCCGGGCGACGTCGCCGGCCTCGAATCCGCCCTGCGCAGCGGCTCGACGCTGGTTTCCGATGAAGACAAACCGGTCTCCGGCTCGCTGGGCCTCATCGGCAAGGCGAAGACGGACCGCAAGCGGCTCGTCGCGATCCTTTACGAGAACGCCCGCTACGACGGCCTTGCCGACATCTTCATCGAAGGCAAGGACATCGCCGAGCTCGCGCCGGACACGAAGTTCGACACCTCGCGCCCGGTGCCGGTGTCGATCCGTGTGCGTCCCGGCCCGGTCTACCAGCTCGGCAATGTCTCGATCGGCACGCAAGGCGTGCCCGTCGATCCGCGGGAATACAAGCTCGTGCGCGGCGGTTCGGCCAACTCCGTCGACCTCCTCGACAGCGAGGCCAAACTGCTGCGCGAGCTGCGCGACGACGGCCGGCCCTTCGTCGCCATCACCAAGCGCGACATCATCGCGGACGCGAACACCGACCGGCTCGACTACACGCTTCAGACCTCGCCCGGCCCGCGGGTGCCGTTCGGCGAGACCTATGTCGCCGGTGCCAAGGACGTCGATCCGGGCTTCATCGCCTACATGGCCGGCGTCAAGGCCGGCGAGGTGTTCTCGCCCGAAGAGCTGAAGACGGCCCGCGAACGCCTCCTGAAGCTCGGCGTCTTCTCCAGCGTCGTCGTCAAGGGAGCCAAGGCCCAGGACCCGGACGGCACCCTGCCCGTGCAGATCGAGGTCGGCGAGCGCAAGTTCGGCTTTTACGGTGTCGGCGCGACCTATTCCAACACCGAAGGCGCTGGCGCCAACGGCTATGTCGGCTACCGCAATCTGTTCGGCCGCGCCGAATCGATCCGCCTCGATGCCTCGGTCTCGAAAATCGGCGCCGACACCATTTCCGATTCCGCCCGGCCCATCGACGGCCCGGATTATGCGACCTCGCTGGTGTTCAAGAAGCCCGGCGTGCTGGGACCGGACTCGGTCTATATCGGATCGCTGGAAGCCAAGCGCGAACAGCCGCTGGCCTACAACCGCGATTCCTACGCCATCACCAGCGGCGTCGAATACGACATCGACAAGAACCAGACGGTTTCGGCAGGTGTGCGCGGCGAGTACGAGACCATCGAGGACTTCCTGGGCAAGCGCGACTACCTGCTGGCCTCGGTGCCGGTCAAATACACCTTCGACAGCCGCGACAACGAGTTGAACCCGACCACCGGCTTCCTCGCCTCGGCGATGATCGAGCCGACCTATTCGATCAACGACAGCGTGTCCTTCGCCAAGGCACGGCTCGACGCGGCGACCTATTATTCGCTGACCTCGTCGGACCGCTACATCCTTGCCGGCCGCGTCGCCTACGGCAACGTCTTCGGCGCCGATCTCAAGGACGTGCCGAACGACCGGCGCTTCTATGCCGGCGGCGGCGGCTCGGTGCGCGGCTACGAGTTCCAGTCGATCGGACCCTACTTCCCATCCGCCGTGCCCCCTGGCTCCGGCTTCGATCCGGACTTTACCGATACGCCGACAGGCGGCCTGTCGCTGTTCGAGGCGTCGGTGGAAGCCCGCATCGGCGTGACCGACACCATTCAGATCGTGCCCTTCATCGACGCCGGATCGGTGGGCAGCGATCTCGTGCCCGACTTCTCGAACCTCAAATTCGGCGCCGGCGTCGGGGCTCGCTACATCACCAGCTTCGGCCCCATCCGCATCGACGTCGCCGTTCCCCTCCAGAAAGGGCCGCGCGACGCCAGCTACCAGATCTATGCCGGTATCGGACAGGCCTTCTGATGAGAGTTTTCTCGCACCTCGCCTCGCTCTTACTACTTGCCGCGAGCCTCGTCGCGACCGTATCGACGAAGCCGGCGCAGGCCCAGCAGTTCCTGGCGACGCAGATCGAGAACCTCGTCTCGACCGACACGATGAAGGTGAAGATCGACGGCCTCTCGGGTGCTCTCACCGGCGACATCCGCATCGAGAACGTCACCGTCTCCGATCCGCAGGGCGTGTTCCTGACGGCGAAGAACCTCGCCATGGACTGGTCGCCCTTCGGTCTCATCCGCTCGAACGTCTCGATCGACAACCTCACCGCCGGCCAGATCATTCTCGAACGCCTGCCGACCGGACAGCCGCCGGCAGCAACCGATTCGTCCGGCGGCGGCTTCTCGCTGCCGTCGATCTCGGCGCAGATCAAGACCTTCGCCATCGAGGAGTTCGTGCTGGGGGAGGCGATTGCCGGCACACGGGCGCGGCTGAAGATGAACGCCAGCCTCAACCTGTCGAGCGACCCGACCAATCTGTCGGTGAAGGCCAACATCGATCGCATCGATCAGCCCGGCCAGATCGCGCTCGATATCGCCTATGCCCCGGCGCAGAACCAATTGACCCTCGACGTCAACGCCAGCGAGCCGGCGGGCGGCCTCGTCGCGACACTGCTCGACATCCCGGACCGCCCGGCCGTCAATCTGACGATCAAGGGCTCGGGTCCCCTGTCCAACTACATGGCGAACGGCCAGCTCGACGTCGGCGGCGAGCAGGCGGCGATGCTGACGGCGCGCACCAACGACACCGATCAGGGGCGAGAGGTCTCGGCTTCGCTGATGGTCGCGGCGCAACGCTTCGTGCCCGAGCAGTATTCGCGTTACGTCCAGGGCGGGGCCAATCTCGACGTCCAGCTCCTGATGAAGAACGACGGCACCTACGCCATCAGCCAGGGCCAGCTTGCCTCCGATGCGGTGCAACTGACGACGACCGGCACGCTCGACCTCGACGGGGCGCAAAACGACCTGACGCTGGCGCTGGCTTCGCGCGACGGCAATCCGATCCCCTTCTCGCTCGGCACGCCGCCGACCCGGACGAGCCTGCAGATCGCGTCCCTCAACGGCACGCTGAAGGGCGCGCTGACCAACGCCGACGTCGCCGTCTCGGCCAAAATGCCAGCGGGCGGCTATGGCGAATACCAGGCGCAGGGCGTCAGCGCCGATGTGACGAGCCAGGGCTTCGATGTGAAATCCGCCAGAGGGCCGCTGAAGATCGTGCTCGCGGCACAGAAGGTCGACGCGCCGGAGGGCATCCAGAACCGTTTGCTCGACGGGCCGGTGACCATCACCGTCGACGGCGCGCTGACCAATGACGGGCTGCAGTTCAACCCGTCGACGGCCAAGACCGGCACGGCCGAGATCGCCCTCAACGGCACCGCGACGCTCAACTTTTCGGTCTTCGACTTGAATGTCGACACCACGGTGCAGACCAACGCGCTCTCGGCGGCCGCGATCCCGATCGCCGGCGACACGGTGTCGCTGAAGGGCAATTTCACCCGCTCGCCGCAGACGACGATCGCGGTCAACGATCTCGCCCTCACCAGCCAGGGCCTGACCGTCAACGGCAACGCTGCGCTCGCCGATGGCGGCGTGTCGGCAGACATCACCGGCCAGTTGCAGCAGGCAAGCAGCCTCAGCTCGACGCTCGCCGGCTCGGCGAATTTCGCACTGAAAGCGTCCGGCCCCGTCGAGAAGCCCGACGTCGACCTCACCCTGGACGGCAATGGCTTGTCGATCAACGGCCGCAAGCTCGCCGATTTGAAGGTCGAGGCGCGCGGCAGTCTGAACCCCGCCTCACCCAACGGTTCGGTGGCGATCACCGGCACGCTCGACGGGCAGCCTCTGTCGGGCAACGCCAAGATCGCGACCCTCGACAGTGGCGAGCGCCGCATCTCCGACATCGCCATCCGTCAGGGCCCGAACGCCATCACCGGCGACCTGCGTCTCACCGACGCCTTCGCCCCGATCGGCACGCTTGACGTCAACGTCGACGACATCGGCCCGCTGGCGGCCCTCGGCGGTCTCGACGCCTCGGGCGACGTCAAGGGCGCGATCGATCTCTCGGTCAAGCCGGACAAGACACCGGTCGCCGGCGTTCAGCTGAACGGCAACAGCCTGTCGGTTGCCGGCAACACGCTGCAGGGCGCCAGGATCGACCTTTCGGTCGCCGACTATCTCGGCATTCCCAAACCCACCGGCACCGTCACGGCCAGCGCCATCAACGCCACGAGCCTTGCCGTTACCAACCTCGAGGTGGCGCTGACCGAACAGGACCAGGGCACCGGGCTGACCACCGACGCGACCGTCAACGGCGTGCCGGTGTCGCTGGCGGGTTCCGCGACCTTCGAGCCCAACGCGACGCTGCTGATGCTCTCGAAGCTGACGGCAGCGATCCCCGACGCGGCCGTCGCGCTTCAGAACGAAGCCCGGGTCAGCATCTCGGGCGGCACGACCACCCTCTCCGGCCTCGACCTCAAGGTCGGCAACGGCTCGATCGCGCTGGGCGGCACGTCGGGCCAGAATCTCGACCTGACGGCAAAACTGGAGAATGTGCCCGCCGCCGCCGCCAATCCGTTCGTGCCTGGCCTTGCCGCCGCCGGCACCATATCGGGTAATGCGACCGTCACCGGCACGGCCGCAAGCCCCGATGCGCGGTTCGACATCTCGGCCAAAGACCTCGCCGTCTCGCAGTCGCGCACCGCCAACGTGCCGCCGATCCAGGCGCAGCTCGCCGGCTCCTACGTGGGCAATGTCCTGACGCTCGCCACCGGCAACATCGACCTCGGCGACGGATCGATCGTCGCAACCGGCACGGTCGGCGATCAGCTCGATCTCGACGTCAAGCTCGACGCGGTGCCGGTGGCGCTCGCCAACGGCTTCGTCGACGGCCTCGATGCCGAGGGCACGATCTCCGGCACGGCGACGGCGACGGGTCCGCGCGCCGATCCGAGCGCCACCTTCGACCTGTCGGGCACCGGCATCACCGCGCCGCAGATCGCATCGGCCGGCATCCAGCCGCTGACGCTCAAGGCCGCCGGTTCCTATGCCGACAAGACCGCGACCATAAGCGAGGCCAATATCGACGTCGGCGACGGCTCGCTGTCGGCCACCGGCACGGTCGGCGAGACCCTCGACGTCAGCGTCAAGGTCGACAACTTCCCGGTCGGCCTCGCCAATGGCGTCGTGCCGAACCTCGATGCCACCGGCACGATCTCCGGCACGGCTTCGGCGACCGGCCCGCTCGGCAATCCGAACGCCACCTTCGACCTCTCCGGCTCGGGCATCACCACGCAAAAGATCGCAGACAGCGGCATCGCCCCGCTGACGCTGCGTCTGGCCGGCACCTATGCCGAAAAGACGGCGAATCTTCAGACCGCGGTCGTCAATGTCGGCGACGGCACGCTGCGGGCGAGCGGCAAGGTCGGACAGGATCTCGACCTGAAGGTCGACATGAGCCAGATCCCGGTGGGTCTCGCCAACGGTTTCGTGCCGAACCTCGACGCGTCCGGCACGATCTCCGGCTCGGCGACGGCGACCGGCACGCTGCAGAACCCGAATGCCCAGTTCGACCTCTCGGGCACCGGTATCACCACCAAGGCGATCGCCGATGGCGGCATCGACCCGCTGACGCTGGTTGCCGACGGCCGCTACGCCGATGGCACGCTGAACCTTCAGAATGCCCAGGTGAACGTCGGGGCGAACGGCAAGGGCGGTTCGTTGACGGCCTCCGGTCAGGTCGGCCAGACCCTCGACCTGAAGCTCGCGTTGAACCAGCTGCCGGTCGGTCTCGCCAATGGCTTCGTCTCCGGCCTCGGCGCCGAGGGCACGCTCTCCGGCAACGGCACGGCGACAGGCTCGATCTCGGACCCGCAGGCGCAGTTCGACCTCTCCGGCACGGGGATCACCACGCGCCAGATCGCCCAGTCGGGCATCGCGCCGCTGACGCTTGCCGTCGACGGCGCTTACGCCAACAAGACAGCAACGATCCGCCAGGCGAACCTCAAGGTCGGCGACGGGTCGCTGAACGCCAGCGGCACGATCGGCCAGACCATCGACTTCAAGGCCAGTCTCGACAAGCTGCCCGTCGGTCTCGCCAACGGCTTCGTCGAGGGGCTGGGCGCCGAGGGCACGATCTCGGGCTCGGCGACGGCGAGCGGCACGCTGTCCGACCCGCAGGCGGTTTTCGACCTGTCGGGCTCCGGCATCACCACCCGACAGGTCGCCCAGTCGGGCGTCGCGCCACTCAATCTCGACGCCGCCGGCTCCTACGGGAACGGCACGGCGACGATCCGGCGCGCCAACGTCAATATCGGCGACGGCTCGCTGTCGGCCATGGGCACCGTCGGCCAGACCCTCGACATCAAGGTCGATCTCAGGCAGTTGCCGGTCGGCATCGCCAACGGCTTCGTCGATGACCTCGGCGCGAAGGGCACGATTTCCGGTTCGGCGACGGCGACCGGCTCGCTCTCGGACCCGAAGGCCGTGTTCAACCTCACCGGCTCCGGCATCACCACCCGGCAGGTCGCCGAATCCGGCGTCGCGCCGCTGACTCTCGATGCGGCCGGCTCATACGCCTCCGGCACGGCGACGATCCAGCGGGCCGACGTCGCTGTCGGCGACGGGTCGCTTTCGGCCGCCGGCACCGTCGGCCAGACCCTCGACCTCAAGGTCGATCTGCGCCAATTGCCGGTCGGCCTCGCCAACGGCTTCGTGCCCGACCTCAACGCCCGCGGCACGATCTCCGGCACGGCCACCGCCACCGGCTCGCTCTCAGACCCGCAGGCGCGGTTCGACCTGACCGGCTCGGGCATCACGACGCGGCAGATCGCCCAGTCGGGCACCGCACCTTTGAGCCTCGACGCGGCCGGCAGCTACGCAAGCGGCACGGCGACGATCGACAAGGCGAATGTGCAGGTCGGCAACGGTTCGCTCAGGGCGTCCGGCACCGTCGGGCAGAACCTCGACGTCGACGTCAAGATCGACAAGCTGCCGGTCGGCCTCGCCAACGGCTTTGTCGACGGGCTCGGCGCGCAGGGCACGCTGTCCGGCACGGCGACGGCCACAGGCTCGATCTCGGCGCCCAACGCCCGCTTCGACATCTCGGCCTCGGGCGTCTCCGTCGCCCAGAGCCGCGCGGCCGGCGCACCGGCGCTCGCCGCGATCGCCCAGGGCACCTATGCCGGCGACACGCTGAACCTTGCCAACGCCCGCGTCACCGTCGGCGGCGGCACGATCACCGCGAACGGGACGGTCAGCCCGAACGCCTTGAACGTTACGGCCAACATCAACGCCCTCCCCGCCTCGATCGCCAGCGCCGCGGCCTCCGGCATCGCGCCCCAGGGGACGATCAACGGGTCGGTGCGCGCCACCGGCTCGCCGTCCAACCCGTCGGTTAATTACGACATCCGCGCCTCGGGCGTGTCGATCCAGCAGACCCGCGCCGCCGGCGTCGGCGCGCTCGGCATCACCACCTCCGGCCGGTTCGCCAACAAGGTGGCCACGACCAACACCAAGCTGACCGGCGGCGGGCTCGACTTTTCGGCCAACGGCTCGGTGAACATCGCCGGTACGCCGCAGCTGAACCTGGCCCTCAACGGCACGGCGCCGCTGTCGCTCGCCAATCGCATCCTCGCCGAAGGCGGACGATCGGTGCAGGGCACGGTGCGGGTCGACGCACGGGTCAACGGCGCAGCGACCGCGCCCAACGTCACCGGCACCATCTCGACGGCCGGGGCGCAGTTCACCGACACCAATTTCAACCTCGCGATTCGCAACATCAACGCGACCATCGCGCTGGCCGGCCAGCAGGCCCGCATCCAGAACTTCTCCGGCCAGCTCGCGGCCGGCGGCACGCTGCAGGCGTCGGGCACCGTCGGGCTGAACAACGGCTTTCCGGCGAACATCAAGGTGCAGTTGATCAACGGCCGCTACAATGACGGCGAACTCATCGGCGCGCAGCTTTCGGCGGATCTGACCCTCACCGGGCCCCTCACCGGCACGCCGACGCTGGCCGGTGCGATCAACGCGTCCGAGATCAACATCCTCGTCCCGGAGAAGCTGCCGAGCTCGCTGGCGCGCATCGACGTCACCCACCGCAACGCCAAGCCGGCGGTGTATCAGCAGCAGCGCGAACTCTACCCCAATCGCGGCAAGGGCGCGAGCGCCGGCGGCGGCATCAATCTCGACCTCACCTTCAACGCCCCGAATCGCGTCTTCGTGCGTGGTCGTGGCCTCGATCTGGAACTCGGCGGCTCGATCCGCGTCACCGGTTCGGCCGCCTCTCCCAACATCGTTGGCGGCTTCGACCTCAGACGCGGTCGCTTCGGCATCCTCGGCAAACGCCTCAACTTTACCCGTGGCCGCCTGAGCTTCTCCGGCGGCCTGATCCCGACGCTCGATCTGCTCGCCGAATCGACGGCCGGCGACACGACGGTGTTCATCGCGGTCACCGGGCCCGCGACCGACCCGAGCTTCACCTTCTCGTCCAACCCGGCCCTGCCCCAGGACGAGGTGCTGGCCCGGCTGATCTTCAACCAGGGCACGTCGAACCTGTCGCCGCTGCAGATCGCCCAGCTCGCCGAGGCCGCGGCCTCGCTCGCCGGCGTGGGCGGCTCGACCGGGCTTCTGGAAAACCTGCGCTCGCAGATCGGCGTCGACGACATCGACATCAAGACGACGGCGGACGGCCAGACCGCGGTCGGCGTCGGCAAATACCTCAACGACAGAACCTATCTCGGCGTCGATTCCACCGGCCGCGCGTCGATCGACCTCGACCTCGGCAAGGGCCTGAAGGCCCGTGGCGCGGTGACGGCGACGGGCGGCGGCGAGGTCGGCGTGTTCTACGAAGGCGAGTTCTAGGCGAGCAGAGAGACGGTCCGGTCATCATCGCGCCCTCGCCTTTTGTTCTTGCATGAACCGGGCGCTGCGGACCTGCTCGCTCCGCGATACATCAACCCGTCGACCGGAACGGTTCGCCTGTCGTCCCGTCTCAATAAACGACGGGCGCGGGGTGCCGCCGTGCGATAGTTTTGCAGGTCTTGCCGCGCCCCCACCCTTTCGAATTGCGTCCCGCGCCATAGGTCCTGCGGCAACACGTCGGCCCTGAAGCGCCGGCGGCATGCAGCGAGCGGAGGCGACCATGCCCAGGAGCATCAACCCCTACAACGGCGAGATCATCGAGGATTTCGCCGAGCACACCGACGCCGACATCGAGCGGACGCTCGCCAATGCCGATGCGGCCTACAAGGACTGGCGGCGCTCGAGCTTTTCCCGCCGTGCCGACGTTCTGATGAAGGCCGCCGACGAACTGGAGCGGCGCAAGGACGAGCTTGGGCGCATTGCGACCCTCGAAATGGGCAAGCGACTGAAGGAAGCGGTGTCCGAGGTCGAGAAATGCGCCTGGGTCTGCCGCTATTACGCCGAGAACGGCGAGAAGCTGATCGCCGATGAAACGCGCGAGGGACCGGCGGGCAGGAATTTCGTCGCCTATCTGCCGATCGGCCCGGTGCTGGCGGTCATGCCGTGGAATTTCCCCTATTGGCAGTGCCTGCGCTTTGCCGCGCCGGCGATCATGGCCGGCAATGTCGGCGTCCTGAAGCACGCCTCGAACGTGTCGCAATGCGCGCTGGAGATCGAGAAGGTGTTTCTCGCCGCCGGCGCGCCGCAGGGCGTGTTCCAGACGCTGATCGTCTCGTCGAAGAAGGTCGAGGGCATCCTGAAGGATTCCCGCCTGCGGGCGGCGACGCTGACCGGCAGCGAGGGCGCCGGCTCCGCGGTCGCCGCGACGTCGGGGTCGGAAATCAAGAAGACGGTGCTGGAACTGGGCGGCTCGGATCCCTTCATCGTCATGCCGTCGGCCGACATCGACAAGGCGGTGTCCGTCGGCGTCACCGCGCGCATGCAGAACAACGGCCAGAGCTGCATCGCCGCCAAGCGCTTCATCGTTCACGCCGAAGTCTATGAGGACTATCTACGCCGCTACACGCAGGCCGTCGAGGCGATCACGCTGGGCGACCCGATGGCAGAGGGCACCGGCATGGGTCCGCTCGCCTTGAAGTCCGGGGTCGATGACCTCGCGTCCCAGGTCGATCGGTCGGTGAAAGCCGGCGCCAAGCTCGTCACCGGCGGCAACGCGCCGGAGGGCGACGGCTATTTCTTCCAGCCGTCGATCCTCGCCGAGGTGCCGGAAGCGGCGCCCGCCTATCGCGATGAGTTGTTCGGGCCGTGCGCGATCTTCTTCAAGATCAAATCCGTCGACGACGCGATCGATCTCGCCAACGACAGCGAGTTCGGCCTCGGCGGTTCGGTCTGGACCAACGAACCGAAGGAGCAGGAGCGCTTCATCCGCGACCTCGACCAGGGCGGCACCCACATCAACCGCATGACCGCCTCCGACCCGCGCCTGCCCTTCGGCGGCGTGAAGAAATCCGGCTATGGCCGCGAATTGTCGTCCGAGGGCATTCGCGAGTTCATGAATGCCAAGACCGTGACCATCGACTGATCGGGTCGAACTCCGCGAAAGAGACAACGAACTTAAAGGCTGCTATTGGGCAAATGCTCACCTTCGAGCGCCACCGGCAGGCAGGACGAACATGAGTGAGACCCCTTCCCCAACAAACCGCGAAGCTGCCGTCGTCGCGCTCACCAAGCGGGCCGACAAGGCCAGGAGCGCCGGCATCAAGGCGCTGTTCGCGGCCGATCCCGACCGCTTCGAGGCGTTTTCCGCGAGGCTCGGCGATGTTTTCCTCGACTTCTCCAAGACCGCGATCGACCGCGACAGCCTCGATGGACTTCTCGGTCTGGCGCGCGCCGCCGATCTCGAGGGCCGCCGCGATGCGATGTTCGCCGGGGAGAAGATCAACACCACCGAGGATCGCTCGGTGCTGCATGTGGCGCTTCGCGGCAAGCCGGCTGACGGCTACAGGGCCGGCAAGGACCCGGTCAGCGGCGCCGTCGAGGATGTGCTGTCGGCGATGAGCGCGTTTGCCGAAGACATCCGCAGCGGCTCGGCGACGGGGGCCCGCGACACGGCGATCACCGATGTCGTCAACATCGGTATCGGCGGCTCGGACCTCGGCCCCGCCATGGCGACGCTGGCGCTCGCTCCCTATCACGACGGACCGCGCTGCCATTTCGTCTCCAATGTCGACGGCGCCGACATCGCGGACACGCTGAAGCACATCGTCCCGGAAACGACGCTGTTCATCGTCGCGTCGAAAACCTTCACCACCATCGAAACCATGACCAACGCCGCGACGGCGCGGCGCTGGATCGTCGAGGCGCTCGGCGAGAGCGGCGTCGACAGGCATTTCGCCGCCGTCTCCACTGCGCTCGACAAGGTCGCCGATTTCGGTATCCCGAAAGACCGCATCTTCGGCTTCTGGGATTGGGTCGGCGGGCGGTATTCCCTTTGGTCGGCGATCGGCCTGTCGATCATGATCGCCATCGGCGCCAGCCGCTTCCGCGAGTTCCTCGCCGGCGCGCGCGAGATCGACCAGCATTTCAAGACGGCGCCGCTGGCCAGGAACCTGCCGGTGCTTCTCGGCCTGGTCGGCTGGTGGCACCGCGTCGCCTGCCATTATCCGACGCGGGCGATCATCCCCTACGATCAGCGGCTGTCGCGCTTTCCGGCGTATCTCCAGCAGCTCGACATGGAATCGAACGGCAAGAGCGTCGATCTCGACGGCAACCCGGTCGCCGTATCTGGACCGGTCGCCTGGGGCGAGCCCGGCACCAACGGTCAGCATGCCTTCTTCCAGCTTCTGCACCAAGGCACCGACACGGTGCCGGTCGAGTTTCTGGCCGGCGCCGTCGCGCACGAAGCCTCCACGATGCACGACCATCAGGATCTGCTGCTCGCCAACGTCCTTGCCCAGGGCGCGGCTCTAATGCGCGGGCGCACGCTCGATGAAGCCAGGCAGCAGCTTCTCGATGCCGGACGCTCGGTCGAGGACGCCGAACGCATCGCGCCGCACCGGGTGTTTGCCGGCAACCGGCCGTCGATCACCATCTTGTACCGCACACTCGATCCGGCGACGCTCGGCCGGCTGATCGCGCTTTACGAGCACCGCGTCTTCGTCGAAGCCACGCTGTTCGGCATCAACGCCTTCGACCAATGGGGCGTCGAACTCGGCAAGGAGCTCGCCACGGGCCTCAAGCCCGTCGTCACCGGAGAAACCGGCACGCAGGATCAGGACGGCTCGACCGCCGGTCTCGTCGCCGTCCTGAAGACCATGAGGGGATCGTAACATGTCGGCCATCGCCAGGACGGACACCGACGGAACCACCGGCCGGGCCAGCAAGCCCGAGCCCCGCCTTAACGACACGGACACGCTGGCCCGCCAGATCGTCGAGAAGCTGACCTATTCAATCGGCAAGAACCCGAAGGAAGCGCGCAAATACGACTGGCTGCGTGCAACGACCCTGGCGGTGCGCGACCGGATCATCGACCATTGGTTCGAATCGGCCGAAAAGGCCGAGTCCAGCGGCGGCAAGCGCGTCTGCTATTTGTCGATGGAGTTCCTGATCGGCCGCATGCTGCGCGACGCCATCAGCAATCTGGGCCTCACCGAGCCGATCCGCGAAGCGCTCGCCCGCTACGACGTCGAGCTCGACATGGTCGAGCTGCTGGAGCCGGACGCCGCGCTCGGCAATGGCGGTCTCGGCCGCCTGGCCGCCTGCTTCATGGAATCGATGGCTTCGACCGGCGTGCCCGGCACCGGCTACGGCATCCGCTACGTCCACGGCTTCTTTCGCCAGGAGATCGCCGAGGGCGCCCAGGTGGAGTTGCCGGAGACCTGGCTCGTCCACGGCAATCCTTGGGAATTCGAGCGTCGCGATTCGTCCTACGAGATCGGCTTCGGCGGCAAGGTCGCAGCGGTCCAGGAGCCCGGCAAGCCGGTGCGGCAAATCTGGCGCCCGGCCGAGCGGGTGCTTGCCGTCGCCTTCGATACGCCGATGGTCGGCTGGCGCGGCGCCCAAGTGAACACGTTGCGCCTGTGGAGCGCCCAGTCGCTCGACCCGATCCTGCTCGACGCCTTCAATTCCGGCGACCACATTGGCGCGCTCGTCGAATCCAACAAGGCGGAGGCGATCACGCGCGTCCTCTACCCGGCCGATTCCCACCAGGCCGGCCAGGAGTTGCGGCTGCGCCAGGAGTATTTCTTCTCCTCGGCTTCGCTGCAGGACATCATCAAGCGTCACCTCGTCGAGAACGACGATTTGACCAATCTGGCCGACAAGGTCTCGATCCAGCTCAACGACACCCATCCGGCGGTTTCGGTCGCCGAACTGATGCGGCTGCTGATCGACGTCCATGGCCTGGAATGGGACGCCGCCTGGACGACCACCAAGGCGACCTTTTCCTACACCAACCACACGCTTTTGCCCGAAGCGCTGGAGCATTGGCCGATCTCGCTGTTCGAGCGGCTGTTGCCGCGGCAGATGCAGATCATCTACGCCATCAATGCCGGCGTAATTCGCCATGCGGCCCAGGAAAAGGGCTTCGAGGACGGCCAGATCGCGGCGATCTCGCTGATCGACGAGGGCAATGGACGGCGCGTGCGCATGGGCCAGCTCGCCTTCGTCGGCTCCCACGCGATCAACGGCGTGTCGGCGCTGCACACCGATCTGATGAAGGAAACGGTGTTTCACGCCCTGCACCGGCTGTATCCCGAGCGCATCCAGAACAAGACCAACGGCGTCACGCCGCGGCGCTGGCTGATGCAGGCCAACCCGGCCCTCACCGGCCTGATCACCGACGCGATCGGCCCGGAGTTTCTCGACGACATCGAGAAGATCTCCGGTATCGACGCCATGGCAGGCGACGCCGCGTTCCGCGAACGCTTCGCGGCGGTCAAGCGCGAAAACAAGGTGCGGCTGGCCAACGTCATTTCCGAGCGCATGGCGACGCCCGTCAATCCGGACGCGATCTTCGACATCCAGGTCAAGCGCATCCACGAGTACAAGCGGCAGTTCCTCAACATCATCGAGGCGGTCGCGCTCTACAACCAGATCCGCTCGCATCCAGAGCGCAACTGGACGCCGCGGGTGAAGATCTTCGCCGGCAAGGCGGCGCCGAGCTACACGGCGGCCAAGGAGATCATCCACCTCGCCAACGACGTCGGCCGCGTCGTCAACAACGACCCGGCGGTGCAGGACCTTTTGAAGGTGTTGTTCATTCCGAACTACAATGTCAGCCTGGCCGAGATCATCATGCCGGCGGCGGACCTGTCGGAGCAGATCTCCACGGCGGGCCTGGAAGCCTCGGGCACCGGCAACATGAAGTTCGCCCTCAACGGCGCGCTCACCATCGGCACGCTGGACGGCGCCAATGTGGAGATGCTGGAGCATGTCGGCGAAGACAACATCTTCATCTTCGGCCTCACCGCCCAGGAGGTCGCCCAGCGCCGCCGCGAGACCCATTCGGGCCGCTCGATCATCGAAAACGATCCGCTGCTGTGCGGTGCGTTGGACGCGATCTCGTCGGGCCTGTTCTCGCCGGACAATCCGGGCCGCTATCACGAGTTGGTCTCCAACCTCTACAACAACGACTGGTGGATGACCTGCGCCGACTTCAAGGCCTATTGGGACACCCAGCGCAGCCTCGATCACCTCTATCGCGACCAGGCCGCGTGGCACGAGAAAGCCGTCCACAACACGGCGCGCATGGGCTGGTTCTCCTCCGACCGCTCGATTCGCGAATATGCGACCGACATCTGGCAGGCCGGCCCCGGTCAGACGGCCTGACGGCCTGACGGGACGAACCAGGCGGATGCCGGCCTCCGCGACGAGCAGCGCTTTGAAGGGCGTTGCCGGCCTTCCATCGCAAAACCCGGTCGACCGACGTCAAATCCATTGGGTTTCGCAATGACTGCTTGCGTCGTCGAGGCCAATTCGTGTTCTCTGCCACCGGGAGCGGGGCCGTTCAGAAGCCCGCCGCACCGGTTCGGCGATTCCGGGACGGCCGAGACTTCGGCGTCTTCGGGGAAGAGTGGGAGGAATGTTCAATGCCCGAGCAACGACGTGCGGGACCGCTCGCCCGCGACACCATGGCTTACGTTCTGGCCGGCGGCCGTGGCAGCCGCCTCATGGAAATGACCGACACGCGCGCCAAGCCGGCGGTCTATTTCGGCGGCAAGACGCGCATCATCGACTTCGCCCTGTCGAACGCTATCAATTCCGGCATCCGCCGCATCGGCGTCGCCACCCAGTACAAGGCGCACAGCCTGATCCGCCACCTTCAGCACGGCTGGAACTTCCTTCGTCCGGGCCGCAACGAGAGCTTCGACATATTGCCGGCCTCGCAGCGCGTCTCCGAGGACCAGTGGTATGCCGGCACCGCCGACGCGGTCTACCAGAACATCGACATCATCGAGGACTACGCGCCGCGCTACATCGTCATCCTGGCCGGCGATCACATCTACAAGATGGACTACGAGATCATGCTCCAGCAGCATGTGGACTCGGGCGCCGACGTGACCGTCGGCTGCCTGGAAGTCCCGCGCATGGAGGCGGTCGGTTTCGGCGTCATGCATGTGGACGAGGACTACAAGATCACCGCCTTCGTCGAAAAGCCCAAGGATCCGCCGGCGATCCCCGGCCGGCCGGACACGGCGCTCGCGTCCATGGGCATCTACGTCTTCGAAACGAAGTTCCTGATGGACCAGCTTCGGCGCGATGCCGCCGATCCGCAATCCGACCGCGATTTCGGCAAGGACATCATCCCGCATATCGTCAAGCACGGCACCGCCGTCGCCCATCGCTTCAACCGCTCGGTCGTGCGTTCGGCCAACGAACCGGACACCGAGGCCTACTGGCGCGACGTTGGTACGGTCGACGCCTACTGGCAGGCCAATATCGACCTCACCGACCTCATCCCTCCCCTCGACATCTACGACCGCGACTGGCCGATCTGGACCTATGCCGAGATCAACCCCCCGGCGAAGTTCGTCCATGACGAGGAGGGACGGCGCGGCATGGCGGTCTCCTCGCTGGTCTCGGGCGACTGCATCATCTCGGGCGCCTATCTCAACCGTTCGCTGCTGTTCACCGGCTCGCGACTGCGATCCTATTCGCGGCTCGAGCAGGCCGTCGTCCTGCCGCACTGCCAGATCGGGCGCCACGCCCGCATCACCAAGGCGGTGCTCGACCGCGGCGTCCACATTCCGGACGGTCTCGTCATCGGCGAGGATCCGGAGCTCGACGCGCAGCGCTTCCGGCGCACCGACAGCGGCATCTGCCTCGTCACCAAGACGATGATCGACAAGCTCAGCTACTGATGCGGGTTGCTCCAAAGACGGCGGCGAGCCGACGGGAAGGACCCCTTCGCAGATGACGATCAGCGTCCTGTCCGTCGCCTCCGAGGTGTTTCCGCTGATCAAAACCGGCGGGCTCGCCGACGTCGCCGGCGCGTTGCCGCTCGCTCTGGCCGAGCACGACGTCGCGGTGCGCACGCTGTTGCCCGGCTATCCGGATGTCATGCGACAGCTTGGCGAGACCCGGAACGTCGCCAGGTTCAAGGCGCTGTTCGGGGGGCCGGCCTCGGTGCTCGCCACCAGGATCGGCGGGCTCGATCTTCTGGTGCTCGACGCGCCGCATCTCTACGAACGCTCCGGCGGGCCGTACTTGACGCCGGCCGGCTACGACCATGCGGACAACTGGGCCCGCTTCGCCGCCCTCGCCAAGGTCGGCGCGGCGATCGCGCAGGGCGCGATCAAGGGCTACAGGCCCGATATCCTGCACGCCCACGACTGGCAGGCGGCGCTGGCGCCGGTGTACCTCGCGGTCTCCAACAAGCCCGCGCCGAAAACCGTGGTGACGATCCACAACCTCGCCTTCCAGGGTAATTATCCCCACACGATCTTCTCGCAACTCGGCCTGCCGGCCGCGACCTGGTCGATCGAGGGCGTCGAATATTACGGCAATGTCGGCTATCTGAAGGGCGGCCTCCATGCCGCCGACGTCGTCACCACGGTCAGCCCGACCTATGGCGAGGAGATCCTCACCGCCACCGGCGGCATGGGTCTCGACGGTCTTTTGCGCGGACGCGGCGACCGGCTCGTCGGAATCGTCAACGGCATCGATACCGACGTGTGGAACCCGCAGACCGACAAGGCGCTCGCCAAGCCCTATTCCGTGCGTGCCCCCAAGGCCCGCGTCCACAACAAGCGCGCGATCGAGGGCGAATTCGGGCTGCGCCGCGAGGACACACCGATCCTCGCCGTCGTCAGCCGCCTCACCTGGCAAAAGGGTCTCGACATCGTCGCCGACGCCTGCGACGCGCTGGTCGAGCGCGGCGTCCGGCTGGTCGTCGTCGGTTCGGGCGACCCGATGATCGAGGGGCAGTTCCAGGCCGCCCATGCGCGCCACCCCGACAGGATCGGCGTGCGCATCGGCTATGACGAGGTGTTGTCGCATCGCGTGCAGGCCGGCGCCGACGCGATCCTGATCCCGTCGCGCTTCGAGCCTTGCGGCCTGACCCAGCTTTACGGCCTGCGCTACGGTTGCATTCCGATCGTCGCCAGGGTCGGCGGCCTCGCCGACACGGTCGTCGACGCCAATTATGCCGCGACCAGCGCCGGCTGCGCCACCGGCGTGATCTTCGACGACCCCAATCTCGACGCGCTGCTGACGGCCGTCGACCGCACCCTCAGGCTTTACGACGACAAGCCCATCTGGTCCGCCATGCAGGCGGCGGCGATGAAGACCGACGTCTCCTGGCGCGCCAGCGCCGGGCTCTACGCCGATCTCTATCGCGAGCTGACGAAAGAGTAGACGACCATGATCGAAACGATCGCCACCACGCCCTTCGACGACCAGAAGCCCGGCACCTCCGGCCTTCGCAAGACCGTGCCGCACTTCCAGCAGCAGAACTATGCGGCGAACTTCATCCAGGCGATCTTCGATGCGGTGGCGACCGGCGACGGCGAGAGCCTCGTCATCGGCGGCGACGGGCGCTTCTACAATCGCGACGTCGTCAAGATCGCGATCCGCATGGCCGCGGCCAACGGCTACGCACGGGTGATCGTCGGCCAGGGCGGCATCCTGTCGACGCCGGCGGCCTCCAACCTCATCCGCAAGCGCAAGGCGGCGGGCGGCATCATCCTGTCGGCAAGCCACAATCCCGGCGGGCCGAAAGGCGATTTCGGCATCAAGTACAACATTTCCAACGGCGGCCCGGCGCCGGAGACGATCACCACCCGGATCTACGAGAAGGCAAAGGCGATGACCCGCACCCGGGTCTGGACCGAAACCGCGCCGGACCTTTCCAAACTCGGCGAGACGAAGCTGGGCGACATGGTGGTCGAAGTGGTCGACCCGGTCGCCGACTACGCGGCCTTGATGGAGGAGCTGTTCGATTTCGCGAAGATCCGCGACCTCATCGCGTCGGGCTTCACGCTGCGCTTCGACGCCATGCACGCGGTCACCGGCCCCTACGCGACCGAAATCCTGGAGAACCGCCTGGGTGCGCCGAAAGGCACCGTCGTCAATGGCGTGCCGCTGGAGGATTTCGGCGGCGGCCATCCCGATCCGAACGCCGTGCATGCGAAGGAGCTCATCGACCACCTGATGGCTGCGGACGGCCCGGATTTCGGCGCCGCCTCCGACGGCGACGGCGATCGCAACCTGATCGTCGGCAAGGGCATCGTCGTGTCGCCGTCGGACTCGCTGGCGATCCTTGCCGCCAACGCCCATCTGGCGCCGGCCTATCGCTCGGGCATCGCCGGGATCGCCCGTTCCATGCCGACCAGCCAGGCCGCCGACCGGGTCGCCGCCAAGCTGAAGATCGGCCTGTACGAGACGCCGACCGGCTGGAAGTTCTTCGGCAACCTGCTCGACGCCGGCAAGGTCACCATCTGCGGCGAAGAGAGCGCCGGCACGGGCTCGGACCACGTGCGCGAGAAGGACGGGGTCTGGGCCGTGCTCCTCTGGCTGAACATCCTCGCCGAGCGCCGCGAGAGCGTAAAGGCCATTGTCGAGGACCATTGGTCGGAATTCGGCCGCACCTACTACCAGCGCCACGACTACGAAGAGGTCGACAAGAAAAAGGCCGAGGGTCTCATGTCGTCGCTGCACGACCGCCTCGCCTCGATGGCCGGCCAGCGCTTCGGCACGCTCGTCGTCTCGGAGGCCGACGATTTTTCCTACAAGGACCCGATCGACGGCTCGGTCTCGACCAATCAGGGCGTCCGAATCCTGTTTTCCGGCGGCGCGCGTATCGTCTATCGCCTGTCCGGCACCGGCACCAAGGGCGCGACCTTGCGCGTCTACATCGAACGCTACGAGAGCAACGCCGGCAAGCACGGTCAAGCGCCCGAGGCGGCCCTGAAGGAACTCATCGATACGGCCGAGGTTATCGGTGAGATCAAGAAACGCACCGGGCGCACAGCGCCGGACGTCGTCACCTGATCGAGTTTCCGGCCCTCCCAAGCCCGGCAACTCATCGTTCCCTCCCCCCGACAAACGAGCTGCCATGAGCAACACCATCACCGACGAACGTGGCGCGCCGCAACTGGGCGCCACGACCGCCGAAGACGGCGTCGATTTCGCCATCTATTCGGAAAATGCCGACGACATCGTCCTGTGCCTGTTCGACGAGAACGGCACCAAGGAAACCGATCGCCTGACGCTGCCCGGACGCGACGGCGGCGTGCGTTACGGCTTCGTGCCGGGCCTTGCCGCCGGCGCCCGCTACGGCTACCGCGCCGAGGGGCCCTGGAAGCCCGAAGAGGGCCATCGCTTCGACTTCTCCAAATTTCTCGTCGACCCTTATGCGACCGCGCTCGACCGGCCCTTCACCTACCGTCCGGCGCTGACCGCGCCGCCCGAGCGCCAGCTCGATTCGGCGGCTTTCATGCCGCGCTGCATCGTCCACGACCTCGACCTCGACGCCAGGCCCATGCCCTTCGGCCCGCCGGGATTCACCTACGAACTCCTGGTGCGCGCCTTCTCGCAGCGCAATCCCGACGTTCCGATGGAGATCCGCGGACACGTCGCGGCCCTGCGCGAGCCGTTCTTTCTCGACCATCTGGAGAAGGTCGGCGTCGAGACCGTCGAGCTGATGCCGCTCGCGGCCTGGATCGACGAGGGCCATCTCATGTCCCTCAACCTGACCAATGCGTGGGGCTACAACCCGATCACCCACATGGCGCCCGACCCGCGCCTGGCGCCCGGCGGATTCGCCGAGATCCGCGCGACGGTCGACGCGTTGCACCAGCGTGGCATCCGCGTTCTGCTCGACGTTGTCTTCAACCATTCGGGCGAGGGTTCGGAGGAAGGTCCGACGATCTGCTATCGCGGCCTCGACAACCTGCTTTACTATCGCCACCCCGAGGGCGAGCCGCAGTTCATGCTGAACGACACGGGCACCGGCAACACCATGGCGACCCACAAGGAGCCGGTGGCTAAAATGTTCATCGACGTCTGTCGCACCTGGGTGCAAGCGACCGGCATCGACGGCTTCCGCTACGATCTCGGCACGGTGCTCGGCCGCCTGCCCGACGGCTTCTCGCACGATGCGCCGTTCTTCAAGATGATCGAAAAGGACGACGTCCTGAAGGATCGCATCCATGTGGGCGAGCCCTGGGACGTCGGCCCCGGCGGCTATCAGGTCGGCAACTTTCCGAAACCCTGGTTCGAATGGCAGGACAAGTTCCGCGACGACGTCCGCAAGTTCTGGCAGGGCGAGGACGGCATGATCGGGGCGCTGGCCACCCGGATGGCCGGCTCGGCCGACCTCTACAACCATGACGGCCGCTTGCCCTCCGTCGGTGTCAACTTCATCGCGGCCCATGACGGCTTCACCCTCGCCGATATCGCCATGTACGAGGAAAAGCACAACGAGGCCAACGGCGAGGACAATCGCGACGGCCACAACGACAACCACTCCTGGAACAACGGCGTCGAAGGCGAAACGGACGACCCGGAGGTGATCGACGCCCGCGGCAGGGACATCCGCGCCATGCTGGCGACCCTGCTCGTCTCGCGCGGCACTCCGATGATCGTCGCCGGCGACGAGTTCGGCCGCACCCAGGGCGGCAACAACAACGGCTACGCCCAGGACAACGAGATTGTCTGGCTCGACTGGGACAATACCGACGACGTGCTGATCGACTTCACCGGCAAGCTCGCCAAGCTTCGTCGCGAACATCCGGCGCTCTCGGCGGACAAGTTCCTGACCGGCGACACGGTGGAGGGCGGCGACGTTCCCGACGTCGAATGGCTGCGCGAGGACGGATCGGTGATGTCCGACGAGGATTTTTCGGATGCGTCCCGCCGCTTCCTCGGCATGTCGGTCTACGCCCCGCGGCAGGAGGGCGAGGACGAGGGAGAACGTGCCGTGATCTACGTGAACGGTGCCCATGACGACGCCGAGGTGACGCTCCCCGACCCGCGCGATGGGCACCATTTCGTCCTCTACATCCAGTCCGACTGGCCGCAGCTCGAACCGCGCACCGTCGACCACCAGGACGGCGTCGTGGTGAAGGCCCGTTCGGTCTTCGTCATGCTCGAAGAGCGCGACTGACGGTTGGCCGACAGCGCGTGCGCCGCTCGGAAAAACAAAGGGCCGGTCGCAAACGCGGCCGGCCCTTTCTCGCGCCTTCAATTCAGGTGGTCCGCGATGCGTGTCAGCCGGACACGTCCTCGGTCTCGCCGCCGGCCTCGGCCCAGTCCTTGAAGCCGCCGAGATTGTAGACCTTGTCGTAGCCCATCTGCTGCAGCGTCTGGCCGGCCAGCGCCGCGCGGCCACCCGAGGCGCAGTAGACGACGATCGGCCGGTCGGTGCGAAACGCGGCGTCATGGGTCGTGGCCTCGGGATCGGCCTTGAACTCCAGCGTGCCACGCGGCACGTGATGGGCGCCCTTGACCTTGCCGCCGGCGTGAACCTCCGGCCCCTCGCGCACGTCGACGACCAGCGCGTCTTCCTCGGCCATCAGGCGTCTCGCCTCATCGACATCGATCTTCTTCACGGCCGAGCCGGCCGTCTCCATCATGCTCTTTACACTCGTCGCCATGGCGGGCTCCTTGCGATGCCGGAATATCTCGTTCGATCGAGATAAACGTCTCGGCACGCTCTGCGATCCCCAAAGGTGTCGTTATCGGCGAGAAATGCCGTCGATCGGCCAAGATCGGCCAAGAAGCGACGCCTCCCGCACGCCGCTCCACAGCGATGCCTGCCGCACCGTTTGAACCGACCCGGCCGCGGGGCTAGACTGCCGTGAACGCGACCCCCCTCGCCTGAGAGAACCGCCCTTGCCCGATCCTCGGCCTGCCCGGCCCATCGTCCAGCTCTCCAACGCTCTGGCCGACCAGATCGCCGCCGGCGAGGTGGTCGAGCGGCCGGCGAGCGTCGTCAAGGAACTGGTCGAGAACGCGCTGGACGCCGGCGCGACCCGCATCGAGATCGCGACGGCCGGCGGCGGCAAGAACCTCATCCGCGTCACCGACGACGGCGGCGGCATCCCGCCGGAGGAAATGCCGCTGGCGGTGCGCCGCCACTGTACCTCGAAGCTCTCCGGCGGGCTCGACGCGATCGAGACCCTGGGCTTTCGCGGCGAGGCGCTGCCGGCGATCGGCTCGGTGGCGCGGCTGTCGCTGAAGTCGCGGGCACGGGGGTCGAACGAGGCGCACGAGATCGTCGTTGCAGGGGGCGCGCCCGGCCCGGTGCGCCCTGCCGCGCTCTCGCGGGGAACCGTGATCGAGGTCCGCGACCTCTTCCAGGCGGTGCCGGCGCGACTGAAGTTCCTCAAGAGCGACCGGGCCGAGAATTCGGCGATCACCGACGTCGTCAGGCGCGTCGCCGTCGCCTTTCCGGCGGTGCGATTCGAGCTTTCGGGACCGGACCGTTCGCAGACCGTCTTCGAGGCGGTCGAGCGCACCGATCCGCTGGCCCGGATCGCCGCCGTCATCGGCGCCGAATTCGCCGAGAACGCCGTTCCGATCACGGCCGATCGGGGAGACGTGCGGCTCGACGGCTTCGCCGGCATCCCGACCTATCACCGCGGCAACGCGCTGCAGCAGTTCTTCTACGTCAACGGCCGACCGGTGCGCGACAAGATGCTCTTGTCGGCGCTGCGCGGCGCTTATGCCGACGTGATGGCCAAGGATCGTTTCCCGGTCGCCGTGCTGTTTTTATCGCTCGACCCGGCGCTGGTCGACGTCAACGTCCATCCGGCCAAGGCCGACGTGCGATTCCGCGATTCCGGGCTGGTGCGCGGGCTGATCGTCGGGTCGATCCGTCAGGCCTTCGCGGAGGCGGGCCTGCGCGCCTCCACGGCGGCTGCGGACGGACTGATGGCACGCGGGCGCGATGACGTTCGCGATCCCGATGGCGAACGCGGCGGCTGGGCTGGGGCCTCGCCGCTCACCGCCGCGCCGCGCCGCTTCGACGGCTTCGCACCCGGCGGTTACACGGACGACGACGGGGGCGACGGTGCTGGCGGCAACCGCTACGGCAATGGCTTTGCTGCACCACGTCAAGCGGCCTATTCGGCATCGGCATCGCCCTTTCGGCCGTTCGGCTTCGATGATGCCGGGCGTGCGGACGTGGCGTCCGATCCGAACGGCGGTTTCGCGGCAAAGGCCGATCCGACGGCGTTTGCGCCGAACGACGGCGTGGTCCCCGATCCGACGTCCGCGCCCGTCACCGACCATCCGCTCGGCGCGGCGAAGGCGCAGTTCCACAAGACCTTCATCATCGCCGAGACCGAGGACGGCATCGTCATCGTCGACCAGCACGCTGCCCATGAGCGGCTGGTCTACGAAGCGCTCAAGACGGCGATCCACGGAAGGCCTCTGGCCTCGCAGATGCTGTTGATCCCGGAGATCGTCGATCTTCCCGAAGACGATTGCGACCGGCTGTGCGAATTGTCTCAGACGCTCCTCAAGCTTGGATTGGGGCTCGAGCGCTTCGGGCCGGGCGCCGTTGCCGTCGCCGAGACGCCGGCACTCCTCGGTCCGATCGACTGCCAGCGCCTGGTGCGCGATCTTGCCGACGAGATCGCCGAATTCGGCACGGCCGAGGGCGTGCGCGCCCGGATCGACCACGTCGCCGCCACCATCGCCTGCCATGGCTCGGTGCGGTCGGGCCGGGTGATGAAGCCCGACGAGATGAACGCGCTGTTGCGCGAGATGGAGGCGACGCCCGGCTCGGGCCAGTGCAATCACGGCCGCCCGACCTTCATCGCGCTCAAGCTCACCGACATCGAGACGATGTTCGGGAGGCGCTAGGGAAGGCACGTCCGGCGGTCGCCGTTCGGGCAGCCGGTGGGAAAACCGATCCAGACGGGCTATATCCCCCGACAGCATTCGATGAGGACATTCCCATGAACCGCATGGACAATACCGGCGAGGCCAGGCTTCGCTACGACACGCCGGACTTCCAGGTGCTGCGCGCCGGTTCATACGTGCGCTGCGCCGTGACCGGCGAGGCAATCCCGCTCGATCTGTTGAAATACTGGAGCGTCGAGCGGCAGGAGGCCTATGTCGACGCCGCGGCCTCGTTCCGCCGCGGCATGGAAGCGGCCGGACGGATCGCCAGGGATTGAACGGGGCGTTCCGCAAGGGCGTTTCGCCAAGCGTGTCGTTCGACCTCGCCGCTCAGCCGAAGCGGCGGTGCCTGTAGGCAGCGACCGTCTGACGGACGATTCGCGCAGCGTCGTTTTTCGAGCCGAAGACCAGTTCGATGTCGAGGACGTCGCATTCCCTGGCGAACATCGCCATGGACGGCCCGCCCGTCTTGAGACGCACCGCGTCCTTGCGGGTCGTGACGATGTGCAGGCCATCCTTCCAGGCGGCGCTGAGCAGTGCGTCCATGTCGCCTTTCTTGAAATGGTGATGGTCGGGAAATTCGTGGGTCGCCACGATGTCGGCGCCGACACCCGACAGGGTCTCGTAGAATTTGTGCGGATCGGCGATGCCGGCGAAGGCCAGGACGCGCATCCCGGTCAGGCGATCGGCCTCGACCGGCGTGATCGCGGCCCGAAATACCGTCTTGCCGGCGCGCGACATGCGCCGCACGACGGGCACGCGATGCGCGCCCTCGCCGATCACGACGACACCGTCGACATGATCGAGCTGGTCGGCAAGCGGGGCGCGCAAGGGACCGGCCGGGATGACGCGGCCATTGCCGAGGCCGCGACGCGCATCGACGGCGATCAGCGCGTAGTCGACGGCGAGTTGGGCGCTCTGGAAGCCGTCGTCCATGATCAGGAGGTCGACGCCGCACTCGGCGATCAGCATCGCGGCGCTTCGGGCGCGGTCGGCCGAAACGACGGTCGGTGCGACGGCGGCCAGCAACAGCGGCTCGTCGCCGACGTCGACAACGGCGTGACGTGCCGGATCGACCCGCATCGCCGTCCTGGACTTGCGACCATAGCCGCGGGTGACGAAGCCGGGATTGTAGCCCATGTCTTGCGCGGCCCTGGCGAGCGCGATGGCGGTCGGCGTCTTGCCGCCGCCGCCGGCGATGAAATTGCCGATGCAGAGAACCGGAACGTCGATACCGACGCGTTTGCCGTTGATCAGGTTGCGCCGGGCGACGGCACCGTAAGCTGCGGCGGCAGGCGCCAGCGCAACCGCCTGCCAGGACGGAGCCCGCCACCAGAAGGGCGGCGACTCCACCCCGCTCACGGCTGTCCCCCGCTCACGGTTGCCAGGCCGGCTTGCCCCGGCGCTCGAGCCCGATCGACATGCGCAAGGGATGCAGGAAGGGCTGTAGCGCCTGCAGGGTGCGCGGCAGCGCGCCGCGCATCTCCTGGACGGTGCGCGCGCCCGCGTCCGCCATCCTGGCGCGAAGATCGGGTTCGCGCAGCAGCCGATCGACCTGGTCGATCATCCCGTCGCAGTCCAGAACGATGCGCGCGGCGCCGTTCTTCAACAGGCGCAGATAGGGGTCACGGAAGTTCTGGACGTAGCGGCCGGACAGGATCGCGGTGTCGAGCATCGCCGCCTCGAGCGGGTTCTGGCCGCCCTCGCCGGTGATCGACTTGCCGAGGAAGGCGATGCCGGCAAGGCGGAGGTAGAGCCCCATCTCGCCCATCGTGTCGCCGAGCAGCACGTCGGTGCCCCGATCCGGCCGGTCGCCGCGACTGCGACGCGCGACGGACAGTCCCGCCTTGAAGAGTTCGGCCTCGATGGCGTCGCCGCGGTCGACATGACGCGGCACGAGGATCGTCAGGAGGCCGGGATGCTGGCGCACGAGGGCGCGATGGGCTTCGGCGACCAACGCCTCTTCGCCGGGATGGGTCGACAGCGCGGCCCAGCGCGGCCGGTCGGCCAGGGCGCCGTCGATCTCGGCCAGCGCGTCGCCCGGATCGGCAGGCGGGTCGACGTCGGCCTTCAGATTGCCGGCGACGGTGACGCCATGGGCGCCGAGCACATGGAAGCGCTCACCGTCGACCTCGGACTGGGCGACGACATGGGCGAAGCGCTCGAACAGCGATTCGGCCAGGCGCGGCGCCGCCTTCCAGCCCTTGAAGGACTTGTCCGACAGGCGGGCATTCACCAGCACCTGCGGCACCTGCCGCCGGCCGAGTTCGGCCATCGTCGTCGGCCAGATCTCGCTCTCGGCGACGATGCACAGATCGGGGCGCCAATGGTCGAGAAACCGCCGAATGCATTTCTGCATGTCGATCGGCACGTATTGGTGGATGACGATGCCACTCAGACGTTCCGCGACCATCGTCGCCGAGGTGGTGGTGCCGGTGGTCATCAGAACGTGAATGCCGTCGGCGGCGATCGCCTCGGCGAGCGGTGCCACCGCCATGCTCTCGCCGACACTTGCGGCGTGCATCCAGACCACCGAGCCGTTCTGCGGCCGCGCGACGCTGGCGTAGCCGTAGCGTTCACGGCGACGAAGGGGGTCTTCCTTGCCCTTGGACACGCGGTAGCCGACATAGGGGCCGACCACCGGATAGGCGAGCGAGCCGGCCAGACGATAGGCCCCCATTGCCGCCTTCGAGAAGATATCGGTCATTCTCCTTGCCTGCCCTCTCGCGAACCGAGCGCCGTATCTTCAGTCGTGCGATGCGCCCCGGCAGGGGCGTCGGCCATCGCCATCGCGTCGCGGTTCGCCTGTTCGATCGCCTGCGTGATCTCCCGGCGCTTGTCCTCCATCACCGAAGCGTCCGCGTCCGCCGGCACATGGATCGGTTCTCCGACGACGACGGCAAGACGGCCGAACGGCAACGGCACGGTCGTTCTGTCCCACGAACTTTCGACGACAAAACGGCGGCTGGTCACGGCGGCCGACGGCAGGATCGGTCGGCCGGAGATGCGGGCGAGCGTGACGATGCCGAGCCCGGCCTCGCGCGGCGTGCCCTTGGGCACATCGGCGATCATGCAGACGCCGACGCCGTCGGCGAGATATTTGCGCAGGGCGATCAGCGCGCGCGCGCCGCCCTTTTGCGAACTGGCCACCCCCGCCCGGCCGCCCGAGCCGCGCACGGTTTCGATGCCGAAGAGTTCGACCACCATGGCGTTGATCTCGGCGTCGGCATTGCGCGACAGGAGCGCCACGAAGGGCTTGTCGGCCGGGCGAAAGAACGGCGCCAGGAGATGCTGGCCGTGCCAGAGGCCAACGATGGCGGGATGGGCCGAAACGATCGCGCCTTGCCAGTCCGAGACCTCGGGAACCAGGCGCTGGGTCGAATGCACCAAGCGCAGGCCGCGATAGACACCGACGCCGATCAGCCGCTTGACCGACGGGGTATTGATCAGGCGCTTGGAGAGCCGCCGCCAGCGTTTGCGCAACGGCGACGCCGTTCGCCCCTCTACGGAAAGCGATTGCGCCTTCGTTCCAGCCACCTCGCCGTCGCCCCCCGTGTCACCGCCATCCGTGTCCCTGACGTCGCCCACGCGTCGATCAGCCGTGACGGACATGAGCTGCTGCTGCGGGTTCGGCGGTCACTTCGTATCCGGTTCGAAAAGGCGGTGGAGGTGGACGATAAAGTAGCGCATCGCGGCATTGTCGACGGTCTGCTGGGCCTTGGCGCGCCATGCCGTCTGGGCCGATGCGTAGTCGGGAAAGATTCCGACGATATCAAGACCTTCGAGATCCTTGAAGTCAACGCCCTTCAGGTCGCTGAGCTCGCCGCCGAAGACCAGGTGAAGAAGCTGCTTGGGTTTCTGCTCTTCCATGTCGGTCGTCTCCTTCATGCTTTCGTTTGAGCCGAACCAGCCAGGCTTTGCAGCCCCGGCCGGATCGGCGATCGATAGGGTCGCAAGGCCCGCATCGCCCGGACGCCGTCACAGCCGATCGGCAACCGCGGCAGCGAGCCGTTCGACCCTCGACGCCGCGCCATTCGAGGCGGCCAGCAACAGCCCATGCCGTCTCGCGGCACTGGTGTAAAGGAGGCGCCGGCCTTGACCGTCCGTCAAACGCCCGCCGGCACGCTCCAGAAGCAGATCGGCGGCGGCAATATCCCAGTCGTTGGCGTTCGGGCGAACGAGCGTGCCGTCCAGCCGCCCATCCGCCACAAGCGCCACGCGGTAGGCCAGCGACGGGATCGATTTCATCGCAATGAAAGGCTCGGCGCCGTCGTTCTGAAGCATCTTTCGCATGGAATCGGGCATCGACAACTTCAACTGAGCCCCGGCGTCCGGCTGGCTGGAGCGGCAGGGCACGCCGTTCATCAAGGTGGCGCCGTCGGCGGTCGCGGTAAAGGTTTCATCAAGCGACGGAGCGACGATGACACCCGCGACGGGTCGGCCGCCGGCCACCAGCGCGATCGAGACGCACCAGGTGTCCTCGCCACGCAGATAGGCTCGCGTGCCGTCGATCGGATCGACGACGAAGAAGCTGTCGGAGACAGTGTTGGACTTGTCCCGCATCTCCTCCGAGACCCAGCCGAAATTCGGACGGGCCGACAGGAGCCGCTCCTTCAGGAAATCGTCGACGGCGAAATCGGCCTCGCTGACCGGCGAATTGCCCTCCTTCCACCAGACCTTCGGGTCCTTGCGGAAATAGCTGACCGCGATCGCGCCGGCCTCGACGGCGGCGTCATGCAAGAGGTCGAGTTCGGCAGCGTAACGGGTCAAGATCTCAATCCTGCCGTCCCGCCACCATCATGGACTGGATGCGCATGGTCGGCGCGACGATGGAAAAACGTTCGTCGCGATCGTTGGCGGCGGTCAGAGCCAGCAGCATGTCTTTCAGATTGCCGGCGATGGTCAGCTCCGAGACCGGCGTCGTCAACTCGCCATTCTCGATGAGATAGCCCGATGCGCCGCGGCTGTAGTCGCCGGTGACGAGATTGGTGCCCTGGCCGATCAGCTCGTCGATATAAAGCCCGTTGCCGGTCTCGGCGATCAGCTCCTGCGGCGTCATCGCTCCCGACGAGACGGACACATTCGTTGCCGAAGGCGAAACGCTCGCCCCACCCCGCGCCGCGCGGCCGTTGGAAGCAAGCCCCAGTTCGCGGGCGGTCCCGGTATCCAGAATCCAGGCTTGCAGGATGCCGTCCTCGACGAGGACCATCTTCTCGCCGCGCACGCCCTCGCCGTCGAAGGGGCGCGAGCCGGGACGGCGGACGAGCAGCGGATCGTCGGTCACGGTGAAGGAGGCGGGCAGGATCTGCTGGCCCATCGCGTCCTTCAGAAAGCTGGTGCCGCGGGCGATCGACGCGCCGTTGATCGCGGCGACGACGCTGCCGATCAGGCCGCGCGTCAGGCGCGGGTCGAAGACGATCGGCGTGCGGCCGGTCCGGGCGGTGCCGGGGTTCACGCGGCGCACGGTGCGCTCTCCGGCCCGGCGGCCGATGATCTCCGGCGCTTCGAGGTCGCCGTAATGGATGCGCGAATCGAAATCGTAGTCGCGCTGCATCTTCACGCCCTCGCCGGCGATGACGCTGACCGAGCGCGAAAAGCCCGAGCGCATGCGGTGGCCGGCAAATCCGGCGGAGGTCGCCAGCACCAGCCCCGCCGCTCCGGCCGAGACCGAGGCCCCGCCGGAATTCGATACGCCCTCGACCTCGCGGGCCGCGGCCTCCATGGCGAGCGCCTGCTCGACCATGTCGGCGCTCGGCAACTCCGTGCCGTCATAAAGGTCGAGGTCGAGATCGCCATGGGCCAGCCGGTCGGCATCGGCGAGGCTTGCAAACGCGTCCTCGGGCGACACCCTGGCCATGGCGACGGCGCGCTCGACCAGCGGAAGCGGGTCGGCGTGGATGTCGGCGGAGACGGTGGCGACGCGCTTTCCGACGAAGACGCGCAGCGACATGTCCTCGCTCTCGGCGTTCTCGGTGTCCTCGACCTTGCCGAGACGCACCGTCACCGATCGGCCGAACGAGCGCACCACGGCAACGTCGGCCGCATCGGCGCCGGCCTTGCGCGCGGTTTCGATCAGCCGCCCGGCAACGTCGAGCAGCCGTGTCGTGTGGTCTTCCATGGCCAAGCCTTGTGGTTTTCGGTACCGAACCATCTATTGTGCATCGCGACACCCATCAAGGCGCCATGATGAAGCGGACGACAAGTCCGCCCGCTCGTCACCGGGCCGGAACCGGGTGCGCGGACCTTTAGATGGGTGCCGCAACATCGAAATGGCCGGCCAGCGACCTGATGCGGCGAATGTAGACAGACGGAAACGGGCAACTCGACCTTGGAACACACGACCTCGATCTTCCTGCAAGTCGTGCTGCTTCTGGGCGGCGGGATCGTTGCCGGCACGCTGTTCAAGCGCGTGGGCCTCGGCACCGTGCTCGGCTATCTCTTCGCCGGCGTCCTGCTGGGGCCGGTGTTCCGAGTCATCGGGGAAGGCGAGGAGATCCTGCAGATCGGCGAGCTCGGCGTCGTCTTCCTGCTGTTCGTGATCGGACTGGAGCTGAAGCTCGGGCGGCTCTGGGCGCTGCGCAAGCAGATCTTCGGCCTCGGCCTCACCCAGGTGGTCGTGACCGGCGTCGCGCTTGCCGGCGTCGCCTACCTCCTCTCGATGAGCTGGCAGGCCAGCGCCATCATCGGCTTCGGCCTAGCCCTGTCCTCCACCGCCTTCGGCCTGCAGCTCCTCGACGAAGCGGGCGAGACCAATACGCGGCACGGCCAGTCGGCCTTTTCGGTGCTGCTGTTCCAGGATCTCGCCGTCGTGCCGCTTTTGGCGGCGATCCCGTTCCTGGCGCCCTATTCCAACGGCGCCGGCATCGAGCTGTCGCAGGTCGCCATCTCGCTCGGCGCGCTGTTCCTGCTGATCCTCGCCGGGCAGTATCTGCTCAACCCGCTGTTTCGGCTGATGGCGAGCGCGGGCGCGCGGGAGGTGATGCTGGGCGCGGCGCTGTTCGTGGTGCTGGGCTCGGCGATGCTGATGGAGGCTGCCGGCTTCTCCATGGCCATGGGCGCTTTCATCGCCGGCGTGATGCTCGCCGACAGCTCGTATCGGCACGAGCTCGAAGCCAATATCGAGCCGTTTCGCGGCCTCTTGCTCGGCCTGTTCTTCATCGGCGTCGGCCTGTCGCTCGATCTGTCGGTGATCCGCGCCAACTGGCTGACGATCCTGGCGCTGACGCCGGTGCTGATAATCGTCAAGGCGCTGCTCCTCTACGTCCCGGCGCGGCTCTTCGGCGAGCCGCATCAGACCGCCGCGCGCGTGACGGGCCTTCTGGCGCAGGGCGGCGAGTTCGGTTTCGTCCTGTTCACCGCCGCCGCGTCGAGCCTCGTCTTTCCGCGCGAGATCGCCTCGGTTCTCGTCGCCATCGTCACCTTCTCCATGGCGCTGACGCCGCTCACCGCATGGCTCGGACGCCGCTTCGCAAGGGAGTCGCTTGGTGACGACGAGGAGATGGAGGAGGATTTCGAGGATGCCGGCTCGACCGTCCTGATGATCGGCTTCTCGCGCTTCGGCCAGATGGTGGCGCAGGTCATGCTCTCCAGCGGCGCCGACGTGACGATCATCGATTCGTCGGCCGAGCGCATCCGCGGCGCCGCAAAGTTCGGCTTTCGCATCTATTTCGGTTCCGGCCTTCGCAAGGACGTTCTGGAAGCCGCCGGCATCCGCAAGGCCAAGCTCGTCGCCGTGTGCACCAACAAGCGCGAGACGACGGACCGGATCGTCGATCTGATCCGCGCGGACTTTCCCAATGTCAGCCTTTATGTGCGCTCCTACGACCGCGCCCATTCGCTGTCGCTGCGCGCCCGTGGCGTCGAATACGAAATCCGCGAGACGCTCGAATCCGCGCTTGCCTTCGGTGCCTCGACCCTCGACGCCCTCGGCATCGAGGACACACTGGCCGATCAGATCGTCAAGGATGTGCGCCGCCGCGACATGCAGCGGCTGAAGCTGCAGGAGGCTGAAGGCATCTATGCCGGCAACGATCTGATGACGACCCATGCCGTGAGCCCCGAACCGCTGGTCAAGCCGCATCCCGCGCTGTCAGCCATCGACCGCGATACGGGCCTCGACGACCACCAGGGGCCGATCGACGAGACGGCTCCGCGGAAAAGGCGACGCGGGCGACCGTTCCGCGGACGTCGGCGCAATCCGGACCGGGTGCAGTCGCGCTGACGCCCGCATTTGGACGACCTTGAGATTGCAGGACAGCCAGTTTCAGTGTGTGTGATCCGGTCAATCGGGCTTCGACAGCTCCGATTCCGATTTCAGCACGCAGCCGCCGTCCTCCTGCTCGATCAGATAGGCCGGATTGTCCTCGTCGGCATTGCGGGTGACCTCGGTGCCCTCGATGGTGCGGGTCACCTTCTGCTTGAAATGATCGGCGACCTTGCCCCTGGCGGAGCCGTTGCCCCAGTTCCATTCGACAGACTGACCCTTTTGAAACTTCATGAGAGCTTTGCTCCTTCGCGCTCGATCTTCTCGATAAGGACGTTCGAGGCGCCATGGGCGTTCCCGCCGGACGGCGGCAGGCGGCCCGTTCAAATCGTCGCACGGGGCGGCCGGAACCCGTCCCGCAAACCGGCGTTCGACTCCACCAGGCTCGCCTTCCCCTGCGCGGTCCTGGCCAAACCCGTCCAGCGTTTCGAAAGCCCGTTTCCGATCGATGAACAAAGCCCTTGCCCTGCACGCCGAACGCTTCGGCCTCGCCCTCGTCGACCCCGACAGCTTCGGCGTCGAACGCCATCCCCACGGCAAGGGCTTTCGCATCTGCGTCTCGGGCGGCGAGCCGATCCGCGACAAGCGCCTGCGCAAGCGCGTCAAGGCGCTGGTCATTCCGCCGGCCTGGCGCGACGTGAAGATCTGTATCGACGAGAGCGGCCACATCCAGGCGATCGGCCGCGACGAAAAGGGCCGGCTGCAATACCGCTACCACGACGACTGGGTGAATGTGCGCAACGCGGTGAAGACCGAGCGATTGATACGCTTCGGCAGGGTGCTGCCGACCTTGCGGCGCTCGGTCGAGAAAGACCTCAAGCGCAAGACGCGCGACCGGCGCACAACCTCGGCCATCGCGACGCGGCTTATCGACGTCACGGTCATGCGGCCCGGCCATGAGAAATACGCCGCCGACGGCGGCCGCGGCGTCGCATCGCTGCGCAAGCAGAACCTGCGGCTGGTCAAGAAGATGGCCGTTTTGAAATTCGTCGGCAAGTCCAACAAGGAGCACCGCATCGAGATCGTCGACAAGTCTTTGGTCAAGGGCCTCAAACGCATGCGGCTCGGCAAGGGCCAGCGGCTGTTCCGCTTTCCGGGCGCCAAAAAGCAGCAGCGCGAGCTGACCGCCAATCTCCTCAACGACTATCTGCACGAGGCCGGCGGCACGCGCATCTCGGCCAAGGACTTCCGCACGTTCCACGGCTCGGCCGAGGCGCTGCGCTATCTTCTGGAAGAGGCCGGTCCGCGCCCGAAGAGCGACGCCAAGACGAGGAAAGCCGTCGCCGCCGCCATGCGCTCGGTCTCGGCGCTGCTGCGCAACACACCGACGGTGGCCCGCTCCTCCTACGTCCATCCGGAAATCGTCGAGGCCTACGAGGACGGCCGGCTCCCGGCAGACCTGATGAAGGGCCGCACCCGCGAGGGACTGACGAAAGCGGAAACGGGCCTGATGCGGTTTCTGGAAGAGGTGACGAAGTAGCGGGCCAGTGGGGCCAGTGGGGCCAGTGTCGTCAGGACGTCGGCAGCGTCGCGCGATCCAGCTTTACTCGGCCGCTTCCGTGACTTTGCTTGGGCGGTCCTTCGACAGCAGCCCGTCGATCGCCCGCTTGGCCTCTTCCTTGAAAGCCTTCGTTTCTTCCAGGATGGTCACGGTCTTCAGGAAATCCATGACCTTGTAGCAGGCGACCGGCGGTCGCAGCAAAAGGTCGGGCGGACACATGCGAACCTTGGTGTCGATGATCGACTGCATCATCAGTTGCGAAGCACCCATCACGGCTTCCATCTGGGTGGGCGTCCCGGTCCCGTCACCCTCCGGGCCGCCGTTGACGTCGACGGCGATGGTCAGGCCGGCGTGATCCTTCAGCCGGTCGAAGGGGAGCGGATTGAAGATGCCGCCGTCGATCAGCACCTTGCCGTCGCGGCGGACCGGGCGAAACACCGCCGGCAGCGCGGCGGAGGCGGCGAGAGCGCTGTGCAGACCCCCGCTGTCGATCTCGCATTCGAGCCGGGCGTAGAAATCGGTCGCCATCACGCCCAGCGGGATCTGCAACTCCTCGAAGGTCTGCGGCAGGCCTGACGGCAGGAAGACGCGCACCACCCGCTCGGCATTGAGCTGACCAATGCGCACGCCGCCATCGGCAACGAACTCCTGCAGGCTCGACGGGCGGGTGCGCCAGAGACGGCCGATCACCAGGCGCTTCAGGGTGAAGGTCTCGACGGCATAGTCGCGAATGTCGCAGCCGCGCAGGCCCGCGCAATAGCCCGCCCCGACGATCGCGCCGATGGACGATCCGACAATGCGCGTCGGCGTGACGCCGAGTTCGTCGATCGCCTCCAGAACATGGATGTGGGCAATGCCGCGCGCGCCGCCGCCGCCCAGCGCCAGTGCGAAGGACGAGCCGTCCGCCAAGGCCGTCAGGCCCCGGCGGGGCCGACGGTGATCACCGTCGGGTCGACGGACAGAAGCTTTCGGGCCGCAGCCTTCACCTGATCCATGGTCACATCGTCGATGAGTTTCTCGCGTTTGTCGATATAGTCGATGCCGAGATCGTCGAGCTGGATTCCGACGAGGGTCGAGGCGATGGCCAGCGAGGAGTCGAGATTGCGGATCGCGTAGACGCCGATGACGTAGGTCTTGGCCTTGGCGAGTTCGTCCGCCGTCGGACCGTTCCTGGCCATGTCTTCGAGCTGCTGGCGGATGATCTCGACCGTCTCGGCGGCCTTGTCGGAGCGCGTCGCGGTCTGGATGCCGAGCACGGCCGAGTCGTCGTAGCTCGCCAGGAACGAGCCGGCGCCATAGGCAAGGCCCCGCTTCTCGCGCACCTCGGTGTAGAGCCGCGAGGTGAAGGTGCCGCCGCCGAGGATGTGGTTCATCAGATAGGCCGGGAAGAAGTCGTCGGCGTCGCGCTTGACGCCCGGCAGCGCCATCTGGATCACCGTCTGCGGCACGGCGAGATCGACCGCGACGGTCTTGCCGGTCACCGGCTCGACGTCGGGAATGGTCTTCCGGTCGGCCTTGTCGGGCAGCGAGCCGAACACCTGGTCGAGCTTCTTGCCGAGGTCCTCGGCGCTGATGGCACCGACGACGCCGACGACGAGGTTGTCCCTGGCGAAAACCTTTTTGCGGAAGGCCCGGAGGTCGTCCGCCGTGACCGATTTCAGGCTCTCGACCGTGCCTTCGACGGGCCGCGAATACGGATGATCCTTGAAGACCGTCTCGGAGAAGGCCTTCGATGCGAGTTCGCCGGGGTCGTTGCGGCTGGCGATGATGCCGGTGGCGATCTGGCCCCTGATCCGCGAGACCGGCTCCTCGTCGAAGCGTGGATCGTTGATCGACAGCTTCAACAGATCGAAGGCGTCGTCCTTGAAATCGGTGATGGTGCGGAAGCTGCCGGAAAAATTGTCGAGGCTGGCGTCGTAGCCGAGCGACACGCCGAGTTCGTCGAGCTTTTCCTGAAAGGCCTGGCTCTCGATGTCGCCGGCGCCCTCGTCGAGAAGGCCCGACATCAGATTGGCGGTGCCCTCCTTGTCGTCCGCGTCCTGGGTGGAACCGGCGCCCTCGAAGGCGAATTTTACCGCGATCAGCGGGTTGGTGTAGTCCTCGACGAGCAGGGCGTGGATGCCGCCGGGGCTCGTCACCTCCTCGATGTCGACCGCGTGGGCCGGCGCCGAAAAGGCGACCGCGGCAGTGAAGGAGAGGGTCAGGGCCGCCGCGGCCGCAGTGATGGTTCTGGCGAAATACGTCAAAGCATGGCGTCCTTCAGAAAAAAGCGAGGCGTCTTGATTACGAACGGGAGCCGGCGGGCAGGTCGGACGGCGCGCCGCCCGGCGCCATGGCAGCACCCTCGGCTTCGGCGCCCGGAACGCCCCTGGCCTCGGCGGCATCGGCGCTCTGGCCCTCCGGCGGCTCGGGAAGCAGATAGCCGGTGACCGAACGCTGGGCTTTGAGATACTTCTTCGCCACCGCATCGACGTCGGCGGTCGTCACCTTCTCGATGCGCGACGGCCATTCCTCGACGTCCTCGATAGTCTGACCGGTCGAGATGGCGGCAGCGTAGCGACGCGCCATCGCCGTCTGGCTGTCGCGCAGGTAGATGAGGTTCTTGCGCACCCGGTTCTTGGCGCGCTCCAGCTCTTTCTCGTTGATGCCGTCGGCCTTGATGTGGGCGATCTCGGCGTCGATCGCCTTTTCCACCTGCCCCAGGGTCGCCGTGCCGCGCGGCGTGCCGTAGACGCCGAACTGCGCGTCGTTCAGCGCCGTCGACTGGTAATAGGCGCCGGTGCCGGCGGAGATCGCCTTGTCGACGATGAGGCTGCGATAGAGCCGGCTCGTCGTGCCGCCGCCGAGGATGTCGGCGAGAATGTCGAGCGCCGGGGCCTCGCCGTCCTTGGCGGTGGTGTCCGACGGCACGAGATAGGTGCGCTGCATCGAGGGCTGGGTGACACGCGGGTCGGTGAGCGTCACGGTGCGCGCGGCCAACGGCTCGGGCTCGACCGGGCGGATGCGCTCGCCCGGATCGGCCCGGCGCTCGACCTTGCCGAAGGTCTCATCGGCGAGGGTCTTGACCTCGGCCTCGGTGACATCGCCGGCGATCAACAGCGTGGCGTTGTTGGGCGTGTAATACTTGTCGTAGAAATCGATCGCGTCCTTGCGCGACAGCGTCTCCATCTCCGAGCGCCAGCCGATCACCGGAATGCCGTAGGGGCTGTTCTGGAACAAGGCCGCCTGGACGGCCTCGGAGAGCTGCGCGCCCGGATCGTTGTCGACGCGCATGCGCCGCTCTTCGAGGATGACGTTGCGTTCGGGCAGCACGGCCTCGTCGGACAGGACGAGGTTCTCCATCCGGTCGGCCTCGAAGCCCATGATCATCTTCAGGTCGCTCGCCGGCACCTGCTGGTAGTAGCCGGTGTAGTCGTCGGTGGTGAAGGCGTTCTCCTGGCCGCCGATATCGGCGACCGCCTTGGAGAACTGACCCTCCGGATGGGCCTTGGTGCCCTTGAACATCAGGTGTTCGAGAAAGTGGGCGATGCCGCTCTCGCCCGGCGCCTCGTCGGCCGCGCCGACCTTGTAGTAGATCATCTGGGTGACGACCGGCGCGCGGTGGTCGGGCAGAACCACGACCTTCAGACCGTTGTCGAGGACGAAGGTCGAAAGATCGGCGGCCTTTTCCTTCTCGGTGCTGGCCTTCGCCGTGTCGGCACCCGCCGCCTTCGTCGGAGATACGGCCGCGTCGCCCGATGCGGCGTCGGCCGGCGTTGCAGTTGTCTCGCTCGCGCCGTTTTTCGCCGTGTCCGGCGCCTTGGCCGCATCGGTCTTCACCGAGGGTTCGGTGCGGGCGCTTCCGGTTTCGGCATGCGCCGCGCCGGAAACGGGCAGGACGAGGGCAAAAGCCATCGCTGACAGGGCGAGCGGACGGATCGGTCGGATCATCGGTCGGTGGTTTCCTCGTTCGGTTCCGCAAGATGCGGAGCGGGAATCGGACGGCGCGCTGCCAGCTTCGCCCGGGAGGCGCAGGGTCGCGTCTTTCGAGCGCAAGCCATGCCTCGGCGACATGACACGACTATGGTGGTTGCGAGGAATCTCCGCCAATTACGGTTTAGTTAGGTCGATCGAGGCCCGGACACTTCCCCGCGAGCCGCGCGTCAACGCCGCGTTGCGGCGATCATCGACCGGCATAGGTCAGGAACCGCAGTCTGGTGTCGCCCGTCGCCCGCTCGTCCTCGAGGTCGAACCCGTCCGGGGCATCGAAGGGTGCCGCGAGCGCCTCCTCGACGACGACGAGGGCGCCGGGCTTCAGCCAGCCGCCGTCGCGGGCCGAAACGAGCGCGGCCTCGGCGAGGCGCTTGCCATAAGGCGGGTCGGCGAAGAGGCAGTCATAGGGCTCGATCGCCCCCACCGGCCCGAGCCGCGTCGCGTCGCGCCGAAAGATCTTCGAGCGACCGCCGAGGCCGAAGCTCTCGGTGTTCTGCCGGATCAGGCCACGGCCCTCGATGCCGTCCTCGACGAACAGGCAGAAGCGTGCGCCGCGCGACAGCGCCTCGATGCCCAGCGCCCCGGTGCCCGAGAAGAGATCGAGCACGCGAGCGCCGTCGAGCTCGAAGCCCGACCGGTGGACAAGGATGTTGAACAGCGTCTCGCGGGTCCGGTCGCTGGTCGGCCGGATGTCCTGGCTCTTCGGCGCGGCCAACGCCCGACCGCGAAACGCGCCGCCGACGATGCGCATGCCGGCTCAGCCCTTTTTCGGCGGCGTGCGGCCACCGGGCTTTTGACCACCAGGTCTTTGACCACCGGGTTTGGGACCGCCGGGTTTCGTGCCGCCCGGCTTGGACCCACGCGGGCCGGTCGGACGATCGCCGCCGGGCCGATCGCCGCGCGCCTGGCCGCCACCGGACCGCTCGCCCTCGGGTCCCTTGCGCTTGGGTCCGTGGGGATGCGGCCGGTCCGGCCTGGACCGCGTCCGCGGCCCCGCGCCATCCTGAGCCGCCAGCGCCTTGCGCGTGCCCTGCGGCCTTGCGCCGGGCGCCATCCAGACATTGGCCGAGCGCTTCGGCGCGTCGAGCGGCGGGCGCTTCGGACGGTCCTCGCCGCCTTCCGCGTCGTCACGCTTGCCGAAGGATTTTCCCACGGGCTTGTCTTGGCCGTCGAAGCTGCGGGCCGGACGCTCGTCGCGTCCCCCTCGGGCGCCCCGGTCGTCGCGGCCGCGCGACGGACGTCCGCCGCGCGTGTCGAGCTTGCCGAGGGCGTCCTCGCGGCTGCGTTCTCGGGACTTCCTGGCGTTGGGTGCGGTGTCGCTCGCCGAGATCCACTCGGCATCCTTCGCGGCCCTGGCGGCTCTCGCATCCACGCGCTCGGCCTCGACCGGCCTGTTGGAGAAGGGATTGGCGATCGGTGCCTCGAAATCGGCGCCCGATTCCTCGATCAGCCGCTCACCGAGCTGGTCGCGCAGGGTGCGGCCCTTGATCTCCTGGACCGAGCCCTCCTTCAGATCGCCGAGCTGGAACGGCCCGTAGGACAGGCGGATCAGCCGGTTCACGTCGAGACCGAGATGGCCGAGGACCTTCTTGACCTCGCGGTTCTTGCCCTCGCGCAGGCCGAGTGTCAGCCAGACGTTGGAGCCCTGCTCCTTGTCGAGACTCGCCTCGATCGCGCCGTAGAACACGCCGTCGACGGCGATGCCCTGGCGCAATTCGTCGAGCCTGGCCTGGCTGATCGCGCCATGGGCGCGCACCCGGTAACGCCGCAGCCAGCCGGTGGCCGGCAGCTCCAGCATGCGCGCAAGGCCGCCGTCATTGGTGAGAAGCAGCAGACCTTCGGTGGTGATGTCGAGGCGACCGACGGTCAGGACGCGTGGCATGTCCTTGGGCAACCGATCGAAGATGGTCGGACGGCCTTCGGGATCGCGGTTGGTCGTCACCGTGCCCGACGGCTTGTGGAAGAGCCACAGCCGCGTGCGCTCGATCGCCGGCAAGGGCGATCCGTCGATCTCGATGCGGTCGCTGGAGGAGACGTCGAGCGCAGGGCTGTCGATCAGCTTGCCGTTCACCCGCACCCTGCCGTCGGCGATCATCCCCTCGGCGTCGCGGCGCGAGGCGATGCCGGCGCGGGCCAGCCTTCGCGCAATGCGCATGACGCCGGGCATCGAAGCGTTTTCCTGCGGCGCGCCACGCGGGATGCGGGCGCCCGCCCCCGCGTTCGCTCGGTCGGCGCCGGGGCGATCCGTGCCACGGTCGCGACCTGCGTCGCCGTGGGCGTCCGTGCCGCGCGCATTCCTGCCTCGGGACCGGTCTCCAACAGGCCGATCACCAAGCGGCTTGTCGCCACGCGGAGGACGGCGCTCGCCGGCGCCGGCGCCCGCATGATCGAGCCGGCCATAGCTGCGCGGCTTCGATGGGCCCTCGCCGGATGCGCCCCTCGTCGCCCCGCCATGGCTCTTCGTGCCATAGCTTTTAGGGACGAACGCGTCCTTGTCGCCGCGCTTGCCGGCCGTGCGCGGGCGGTCACCGCCGTCGCTGCCTCGTTTGTCTTGCGGCCGATCACCGGCGTCGGGGCGCGTGTCGGCACCCTCGGGGCGGCGCGGCTTGCGCGGACCGCTGCCGTCTCCGCTTCCGCGCCCACCAGCACCGCCCCTGGCACCGGCACCGCCCCTGGCACCGGCACCGCCCCTGGCACCGGCAGCCCCGCGTCCGCCGGCCCCGCCGGATTTATTCCCGCGGCCTTTGCCGCCGCCGCCGTTCGTCGTATCGCTCATGGAATCGTCCTTGGCTCGGGTCGGCGCAATGTCAGGTGTGCGGCCGGTCGCGGCGAAGGCGCAGATCACGGCCTTCGAAAAGGCGGCCCGTTTTGAAAGGTGCTCTACAACATGGCCCCTGAAACCGAAACCGATTTCCGGCCCGGCCCGCTTCAGGACGCTGCCGATCGCCGGGAGTCGAATATCCGATGACGGGCCCGCGCTTCATGGACATCGCGCTTCAGGAGGCGCGGCTTGCGGCGGCGCGTGGCGAAACGCCGGTGGGGGCGGTGCTCGTTTGCAAAGACCGGGTTCTCGCACGGGCCGGCAACGAAACCCGGGCGCGCAACGACCCGACCGCCCATGCCGAGGTTCTGGTGATCCGTGCGGCAGCGGCCACGCTTCGAAGCGAGCGGCTGCCGGGCTGCGATCTCTATGTGACGCTGGAGCCCTGCGCCATGTGCGCGGCGGCGATCTCCTTCGCGCGGATCCGGCGGCTGTATTTCGGCGCGGGAGACGACAAGGGCGGTGCGGTGGAAGCCGGGCCGCGGTTCTTTTCGCAAGGCACATGCCATCACGCGCCGGAGGTCTATTCCGGCCTTGCCGCGCTCGAGAGCGCGTCGATCCTGCGCGATTTCTTCAAGGACCGGCGCAGTTGAAGTCGGCGCAGTTGATCCCCTGATTTTACCGCGTGGATCGCCGCCAGCCGACGATCGGTCCTGGCCCCGTGCGCGGCGCGCGATCGCGACAACGGCTATGCCGCATCGCCACGCGTCCCCGCCCTTGGCCCGTCACTTCGGCGACCGAGCCTGTCGTGGCTCCGCCGGGCTAGAACGCGGGCTAGAACGGCAAGATGTTGCGGATTTTGCTGGCGAGGGTCTGATTGTCGTTGCGCATTCGGCGCTGCTTGATCTCTTCGTCGACGCCCGGCTCGCCGACCGGCGCGCTCGCGGCGGGCTTGCGATAGGACACCGGCGGCTCGCTCAGATATTTGCGCGTGTCGGCGCTTCCCTGCCTTTGATCGCGCAGCCGTTGCCTCATCAGCTCACCGCGCCCCTTCATTTGCTGCGGTGACAGGATCGTCGAGGCGTTTTCCCGGCGCAGAGTATCGAGGCCACCGCCGCCGTTCGTCGTGCGGTCGAGATAGCCCTGGGGCACGTTTTCCTTGCGGGCCGAAGCGATCTCCGCCGGAATTGGCCCGTCCCCCTGATAGGCCGCGGCCTGCAGGCGTGCGCTCCGCTGCTCGGGCGATTCGGGAAGGTTGGCGGCGGCGCGGGTGGGCTGCGGCGGCGGCAGTATGCTGGTGTTGTCCGGCTTGACGAGGTCGGGACGCGGCGCACTCGCTGCGACCCTGGCGTTCGCCTCGGCACTGGAATCGCCCAGCGACACGACGTTGTTCAGATCGTCGAACAGGGTCTCGCCCTGGGACTTGCCGGTGCCGTATGTCGGCCCCAGACACCCCGAAAGCAAAGCGATGACGAGGCCCGCCCCAGCCACCGACAGCGCCATCCGCATCCCGTTGCGGCTCGGCGCACCCTGCGCCCTCAGATCCGTCTTCGACGTCATGAACTGCGGCCCCCTAGCCGATCGTTCCACCCCCCGACCCGGCACGAACGTGACGAGCGAGAGCCGCCCTTGTCACGACAATCCGGCAAATTGCGGGCGGCGCCTCTTGTGGCGTTCGGCTTACAGCAGTTCCCCGACGGCATGCAAGCCGGCCGCAACAGGCCGACCTGCCGAGCCGAACCCCGGACCACCGGGGTCGCCCCGCATTCTACGTCGCCATTCTACGCCACCCGCAGACGCCCGGCCGCTTCGAGTTCGTGCAGCGCCTTGGCGTCGCGGGCCGAAACGTCCGGGAAAGCCGGGTCCGAACCGACGTCGTCGGTGATCTTCCACGAGCGGGCGCATTTCACGCCCTCGGCCTTTCTGGAACACCACGGCGACGCCCGGCGTATCCGCCAGCGTGAACGCCCCCTCGGGCGCCTCGCCCGGGGCGATCACGAAGCCGGAGGTGATGGCGACCTCGGCGAAGTCGACCGACCGTGCCAGCTTCATCAGCTCGGGATCGGCGATGTAGACGACGGGCGCGGCCTCCAGCGAGGCGCCGATCGTCTTGTCGCGGCGCTTTTCCTCGAGCGCGCCCATGACCACCCGGCGCACCCGGCGGATTTTTTGCCACCTTGCGCCGAGAGCGGCATCGCGCCATTCGGCCGCGACCGGCCGGAACTGTTCGAAATGCACCGACTTCGCATCCGGGTAGCGCGACAGCCACGCCTCCTCCATGGTGAAGGGCAGCATCGGCGCCAGCCAGGTGACGAGATGGTCGAAGATTTCGCGCACCACCTGCAGCGACGCCTTGCGGCGGGTCGACGACAGCGGATCGCAATAGAGCGCGTCCTTGCGGATGTCGAAATAGAAGGCCGAAAGCTCGACCACCACGAAATCGAGAAGCGCGCGGGACACGCGCTTGAAATCGAAGGCGTCGTAGCCCTTGCGCACCACCTCGTCCAGTTCGGCGAGGCGGTTGAGCATCAGCCGTTCGAGCTCCGGCATCTCGGCATGCGGCACGCTCTCGCCCTCGTCGTGGGCGAGCGTGCCAAGCATCCAGCGCATGGTGTTGCGCAGCTTGCGATAGCTGTCGATGTTGGTCTGCAGGATCTGCTTGCCGAGGCGCAGGTCCTCCGAATAGTCGGAACTGACCACCCAGAGCCGCAGGATGTCGGCGCCGGACTGTTTGATGACCTCCTGCGGGGTCACGACGTTGCCGAGCGATTTCGACATCTTGCGCCCCTCCTCGTCCATGACGAAGCCATGGGTGAGGACGGCGTCGTAAGGCGCGCGGCCACGGGTGCCGCAGCTTTCGAGCAGCGAGGAATGGAACCAGCCGCGATGCTGATCGGAGCCTTCCAGATAAAGGTCGGCGGGCCATTTGAGGTCCGGGCGCTGCTCCAGGCAGAAGGCGTGGGTCGAGCCGGAATCGAACCAGACGTCCAGGATGTCACGGACCATGGTCCAGGGCTCGTTGGAGCGAGAGCCGAGGAACCGTTCGCGCGCACCCTCGGCGAACCAGGCGTCGGCGCCCTCGGCGTCGAAGGCTTCGAGGATGCGGGCGTTGACCGCCTCGTCCCTGAGGATTTCACCGTTCTCGTCGGCGAAGACGCAGATCGGCACGCCCCAGGCGCGCTGGCGGGAGAGCACCCAGTCCGGCCGCTCAGTGATCATGCCGCGCAGACGGTTCTGGCCGGAGACCGGCACGAAGCGGGTGTCGTCGATGGCTTGTAGGGCACGGTTGCGCAGGGTGTCTTGATCTTTCTCGCTCACGCTGCCGCCGCTTTCGCGGCTGCGCTCCGCTTGGGCGGCCTGACCGGCCGACGCCCGGTCGGGCTTGCGGCCTTCGGCCGGGGCGTTGGCGGCCTTCAAGCCCTCACCCGTCTGCTCGCTCTCGCTCGCATCCGCCCTCTCCCGATTCGGGAGAGGGGGAGCGCCCGTTTTGTCGCTCACACCACTCGACGACGAACCGCCGACAGCCGCGCCGTACCCTTCTCCCGAGTCGGGAGAAGGTGCCCGAAGGGCGGATGAGGGTGCCTCGGCACCAGCCTCCATCCCATACCCACCCAGCGCCTTGTCCATATGGACGAACCATTGCGGCGTGTTGCGGAAGATCACCGGCTTCTTCGACCGCCAGCTATGCGGATAAGAATGCTTCAGCCGACCCCGCGCCAGCAGGTTCCCGGCCGCGATCAGCGCGGTGATGACGCGCTTGTTCGCGTCGCCCTTCTTGCCCTTGTCGTCGATGACGCGCGCAGGCCCGCCCTCCGCGTCCGGCCCGAAGCCCGGCGCGTCCTTGGTGTAGAAGCCGTCGTCGTCGACGGTGAAGGGGATCGTCGTGTCAATCCCGCGCGCTTCCAGATCGCGGCGCATGTCCATCCAGGCGTCGAAATCCTCGCGGCCATGGCTGGGGGCGGTGTGGACGAAGCCAGTACCGGCGTCATCAGTGACGTGGTCGCCGGGGATAAAGGGGACGGGAAAGGTGTAGCCTCCCGCCAAACCCGTAAGGGGATGATCGCAAACAAGGCCGCCAACTTCCAAGGCAGGAACCCCTGCCACGCGACGATAGCCGCCATCTGGCACTCGCGCCTTAGCCAGTACATCAGCTGCCAGTGCGTCGGCGATCACCAGCCGGTCACCGGCCTTCGCCCAGCGGGGGTTCTCGGCGTCATCGTCGGCAGTCACCTCGTAAAGGCTATAGGCGATGCGCGGCGAGAAGGCGATCGCTCGGTTGCCGGGGATCGTCCAAGGAGTAGTGGTCCAAATGACGACGGCCGCACCAGTGAGGAGATCATGCTGTGCCTTAAGCCCGCCCCGAATCTCGTTACGCTCCGCCTCGCTTCTTGGAGCATGAGCTCCTGTAGTCATGTAGACATTGTCGAAACTGCGAACCGGAAACTTCACCCAAACCGTATCCGACTCATAGTCGTGATACTCGACCTCGGCCTCTGCCAGCGCCGTGCGTTCCACCACCGACCACATCACCGGCTTCGATCCGCGATAGAGCTGGCCGCTCATGGCGAACTTCAAAAGCTCTCCCGCGATCACCGACTCGGAGCGGGTGTTCATCGTCAGATACGGGTCCTTGAAGTCGCCCGTGACGCCGAGGCGCTTGAACTCCTCGGTCTGGACGCCGACCCAGTGGGCGGCGAAGTCCCGGCATTCCTGGCGGAACTCGTTGACCGGCACGTCGTCCTTGTTCTGGCCCCTGGCGCGGTACTGCTCCTCGATCTTCCACTCGATCGGCAGGCCGTGGCAGTCCCAGCCGGGCACGTAGTTGGAATCGTAGCCGCGCATCTGGAAGGAGCGGGTGATGACGTCCTTCAGGATCTTGTTCAGCGCGTGGCCGATGTGGAGATTGCCGTTGGCATAGGGCGGGCCGTCGTGGAGGACGTATTTCGGCCGGCCCGCGCTCTGTTCGCGAAGGCTCGTATAAAGGTCCATTGCGTCCCATCTGGCGATCCATTCCGGCTCGGCCTTGGGCAACCCGGCGCGCATGGGAAATTCGGTCTGCGGCAGAAACAGCGTCCTGGCGTAGTCGAGGCCGCCGGACGGACCTTCCGCCTGCGGCGTGTTCCGTGACGTTTCCATGCCGTTCGTGTCGGTCTTGGTATCCATGATGATGCTGTCGGTCCTGTCGTCGGCCGCATTGCGTATCGGCGGCACGATAAGGAAAAAGGGCGCGGGAAAGCGCGCGTTGCGTCCGTCCGTCCCGGACCTTCCGCGGTCGAGCCCATCAGAAGGCTGGGCCGATCAGAAGGCCGGGCGGCTAATTCGATGCAGCGAGGCGATAGCGCGATGTCCCGACATGGGCGGACGCTTTAGCAAGTCGGCGCGCGCTTGGGAAGAACATGTGAGCCGGCACAGTTTCCCACCCCGTCGACGCTCACGGGCGGACGGTGCGCTCAAAAGGCGATCGACCGATCGAGCCCCGACAGGGGCGCTGCCCCCTTCAGGACGGCGCGCGCCTCTTCGGCGTCCCGATCCATCTGCGCCACGAGCGCTTTCGCCCCGTCGAACTTTTTCTCCCCGCGCTGGAAGGCGAACAGCGAGACCTCCACCGTCTCACCGTACAGATCGCCGGAAAAGTCGAAGAGGAACGTCTCGAACAGCGCCGCGCCATTGTCGAAGGTCGGGCGGCGGCCGAAGCTCGCGACGCCGTCGTGGATCGATCCGTCGGCGCGGCGCAGGCGCACCGCATAGATGCCGTGGGCAAGGAGATCGTCCCCGGCGAGGACCAGATTGGCGGTCGGGTAGCCGAGCGTGCGCCCGAGCTTTTGGCCGTGGACGATCTCGCCGCGGATCGTCCAGCGATAACCGAAGAGCGTTGCCGCCCCGGTGACGTCGCCAGCGGCCAGCATCGGCCGGATGCGGCTCGACGAGATGGTCTCGCCGTCTTCGCCGGCCAATGCCGGAACCAGCGTCGCGCCGAAGCCGTGTTCCGCGCCGGACGCGGCCAGCGTTTGCGGCGTGCCGGCGCGCCTGGCGCCGTAATGGAAGTCGAAGCCGGCGACGATCTGGCTCGCCTTCAGGCTGCGCACGAGAACCGTCTCGACGAAATCCGCCGGCGACAGGGAGGCGAAGGCCTTGTCGAAGGGCTGCTCGATCACCGCGTCGAAGCCGAGCGCGCCGAGCAGCCGTGCCTTCATCGGCGCCGGCGTCAGCCGCGGCACCGGGTGGTCGGGGCGAAAGACGGTGCGCGGATGCGGCTCGAAGGTCAGGCAGACGAGCGGTTTTTTCTCGTCCAGCGCGATCCGCCTGGCGGTGCCGAGCACCGTCTGGTGGCCGCGATGGACGCCGTCGAAATTGCCGATGGCGACGACGGCTCCGGCAAGCTTCGCCGGCACCGCCTCGATGGAGGACACGCGCTGGATCGACCCATCATCCGCCGCGGCGCTGAAGCTCATGAAAGCGTCGCCAGGAAATAGGCTGCGGTCAGGCCGCGGGCCGCCAGCACGGCCTCGACCCTTCCGGCATCGGGTTTCGGCCCGCCGAACTCCTCGCCATGGACGCCGTCGGTGATCAGAAGCGCATCGACGCCGTAGCCATTGGCGCCCTTGATGTCGGTGAGGAGGCCGTCGCCGATCGCCAGGATCCGCGATTTGTCGCGGGCCGAAGCGATTGCGGCCGCGACCTCGTAGATCGGCCCGTGCGGCTTGCCGGCGAGGCGCACGATGCCGCCCAGCGCCTCGTAGTCGCGTGCCAGCGCCCCGGCGCAAAAGATCAGCCTGTCGCCGCGGTGGACGACGATGTCCGGGTTGGCGCAGATCATCGGCAGATCGCGGGCCTTCAGGCGTTTCAGAAGCGGTGCGTAATCGTCCGGCGTTTCGTGCTCGTCGTCGAAGAGACCGGTCGCGACGACGGCTGTGGCCGTCTCTTCGCGGACGCGCTCGGCGGCAAGTCCTTCAAACAGATCGGCGTCGCGATCCGGCCCGAGATGGAAGACCGGCCCGCCCACCTTTTCGATCAGGACTCGCGTCGCGTCGCCCGACGTGACGACGGCGTCGTAGGCACTGCGGGAAAAGCCGAGCGTGTCGAGTTGCGCGATGACGCCGGCGGCGGGGCGCGGCGAATTGGTGAGCAGCACGACCTTCGCACCCGCGAGCCGAGCGGCACCAAGTGCGGCTTCAGCCTCGGGATGCTTGCGCTCGCCGTCATGGACGACGCCCCAGACGTCGCAGAAGACGACGTCGTAGCGGCCGTGAAGCTCGGAAAGACCGGCGATCCCGCCCGGCCGTGCCGCCGACCCGTCGGACGCACCGGCTGCCCGCGAACCGATCGGCGGATGGGGGACGGACGAGGTGGTCATTGCGGCATCCATTTGGGGGTTTTCGCACGCGTCCGGGCCGTGCCCGACGACAGGGGCCAGGTCAGCCTTTCCAAGCCGGGCTTTCGCCACAGGCGATAGAGACGCCGCGATGGCCGGTCAAGCGACGCAGCGGGTCTGAACGCGCCCGCAGCCGGCAGGACACGGTCCAGGCCGTCCGGCTTCCGGCCCTCGGCGGCGTTCGATCGGAACGTCGGATAGACGCATGACGCACGCGCTATAAAAGCCAGAGCCGGCGATGTGGCCGATGTCTGGCGCGCCGCCGCTTCCGGCGTGAGCCGAAAAATATGTCGCCGGCCGCTAAGTGTTTGATCGTGCGACAAACCTTTCGAAAAGCGCTTTGCCAGGCCGGTTTCCACACCTTGACACCGCGTCCCAGGCTCGCCTATCTGCCGCCTCGTTAGCACTTGCCCCAGGTGAGTGCCAGTTCTTCGTGCCGGACGCCAGAACGGGTCCGGCCCAATTCGTTAGACGAAAGGTTCGACGAACATGGCAGCTGTCAATTTCCGTCCCCTGCACGACCGCGTCGTGGTCCGCCGGGTGGAATCCGAAGCCAAGACCGCCGGCGGGATCATCATTCCCGACACGGCGAAGGAAAAGCCGCAGGAAGGCGAGATCGTCGCTGTCGGCTCCGGCAACCGCGACGAGGCCGGCAAGATCGTGGCGCTCGACGTCAAGGCCGGCGACAAGGTGCTGTTCGGCAAGTGGTCGGGCACCGAGGTCAAGCTGAACGGCGAAGACCTTCTGATCATGAAGGAAAGCGACATCATGGGCGTCGTCGGCTGAGGTTACTCCTCGCCTGAAACGAACCCGCGACACGATATTTTCGAAACCATAAGAGACAGGCGCAGCCGTTCCCGGCGCGCCGGAAAGATCATCAAATGGCAGCCAAAGAAGTCAAATTCGGCCGTGACGCCCGCGAACGCATGCTGCGCGGCGTCGACATCCTCGCCGACGCGGTGAAGGTCACGCTGGGTCCCAAGGGACGCAACGTCGTCATCGACAAGTCCTTCGGCGCTCCCCGCATCACCAAGGACGGCGTCACCGTCGCCAAGGAGATCGAGCTCGAGGACAAGTTCGAGAACATGGGCGCCCAGATGGTGCGCGAAGTGGCCTCGAAGACCAATGACAAGGCCGGTGACGGCACCACCACCGCGACGGTTCTCGCCCAGGCGATCGTCCGCGAGGGCGGCAAGGCCGTTGCCGCCGGCATGAACCCGATGGACGTCAAGCGCGGCATCGACATGGCCGTCCTCAAGGTCGTCGAGGCTCTGCAGTCGTCGGCCCGCAAGATCGACACCTCGGACGAAGTCGCGCAGGTCGGCACCATCTCGGCGAACGGCGAGAAGGACATCGGCGACATGATCGCCGCCGCCATGCAGAAGGTCGGCAACGAGGGCGTCATCACCGTCGAGGAAGCCAAGACCGCGGAGACCGAGCTCGAAGTCGTCGAGGGCATGCAGTTCGATCGCGGCTATCTGTCGCCCTACTTCGTGACCAACCCGGAGAAGATGGTCGCCGAGCTCGAGGACGCCTACATCCTCCTGCACGAGAAGAAGCTCTCCAACCTCCAGGCGCTGCTCCCGGTTCTGGAATCGGTCGTCCAGTCGTCGAAGCCGCTGATCATCATCGCGGAAGACGTCGAGGGCGAGGCCCTGGCGACGCTGGTCGTCAACAAGCTGCGCGGCGGCCTGAAGATCGCCGCCGTCAAGGCACCGGGCTTCGGCGATCGCCGCAAGGCGATGCTCGAGGACATCGCGATCCTCACGGGCGGCCAGGTCATCTCCGAGGATCTCGGCATCAAGCTCGAGAACGTCACCCTCGACATGCTCGGCCGCGCCAAGAAGGTCTCGATCACCAAGGAAAACACCACGATCGTCGATGGTGCCGGTGAGAAGGCCCAGATCCAGGCCCGCGTCGGCCAGATCAAGGGTCAGATCGAGGAGACCACCTCGGACTACGACAAGGAGAAGCTCCAGGAGCGTCTCGCCAAGCTCGCAGGCGGCGTCGCCGTCATCCGCGTCGGCGGTGCGACCGAGGTCGAGGTGAAGGAAAAGAAGGATCGCGTCGACGACGCCCTCAACGCGACCCGTGCGGCCGTCGAGGAAGGCATCGTGGCCGGCGGCGGCGTCGCGCTGCTGCGTGCGTCCAACGCGCTGACGATCAAGGGCGAGAACCAGGACCAGGAAGCCGGCATCACCATCGTGCGCCGCGCGCTCCAGGCGCCGCTTCGCCAGATCGTCGTCAATGCCGGCGCCGAAGGCTCCATCATCGTCGGCAAGATCCTCGACAATTCGTCGGTGACCTTCGGCTACAACGCCCAGTCCGGCGAATATGGCGACATGATCCAGATGGGCATCGTCGATCCGGTCAAGGTCGTGCGCTCGGCCCTGCAGGACGCGGCCTCCGTCGCGGGTCTGCTCGTCACCACCGAAGCCATGATCTCGGAGGCTCCGAAGAAGGAGTCGGCCGGCGGCGGCGGCGGCGGCATGGGTGGCGGCATGGGTGGAATGGGCGGCATGGGCGGCATGGACTTCTAAGAAGCCGCCAGGCTTCGCAGAGGGCCGTAAAGCCATCGTTGCGTTCATCCGAACGACCACGGAACTGCAAAGGGCTCGGCATCGCCGGGCCCTTTTCGCATTGCGCCGTCCGCGTGCCTCAAAAGTCGGGACAAGTCGTTGGCTGGCAATGCATTTTTCCGTAACCGGGGAACGCTCCCATGGCTCCGAACATTGTTCTTCCCGAAGACGCCCGACGAACCGCGGCGCTCAACAACGGGAGACGGACCATGGTCGACAAGAACGAAATCAAGGGCGGCGCCAAGGAACTCGGCGGCAAGGTCAAAACTGCGGCCGGCAAGGCGACGGGCGACCACGAGATGGAAGCCGAAGGCCGGGTCAAGGAAGCCGAGGGCAAGACCCAGAAGAACTACGGCAAGGTCAAGGATGCCGTGAAAGACACGCTGGATTGATGCTTGCAAAAGCGATTGGCGGCCCGACGGGTCGGACCGCCCGGCAAAGACCGAAGCCGCTCCTGAAAGGGGGCGGCTTTTCGTTTGCCGGCTGCCGGTCACGGTGCAACATGGGACCACCGCTCATGTGAACGGCCTCATCGCTCGCTGACGCGGTTCTGGCGCGACGGGGCCCGCGACCACGAACCGCACCTGCACGTGTTCGCGAACCCGCCTGGCGGTTCTGCGCTGCAGCCCCTTACCCACCTTCCGGCTGCCCTTACGGCAGCTTCCCATCGCGTGCTGCACTCGCCGGCGGGGCCGCTTCGACCCGCTCGCCCGCCTTGCCGTTTCATCGTGGTAGGGTACACTGGAACCTATCCAGATACACGATGCGTCGCCCCGACGACGCCTGTCCGCGACGACGACCGGAAGGAGACTCCCTTGGTCAAGTTCACCCTCAACGGCGAAGAGAAGACGTTCGACGGCGATCCCGACACCCCGCTCCTGTGGGTGATCCGCGACGAAGCCAAGCTCACCGGCACCAAATATGGCTGCGGCATCGCCCAGTGCGGCGCCTGCACGGTGCATCTCGACGGCATGACCCGCCGTTCCTGCATCACCCCGATCTCGACCGTCGACGGCTCGTCCGTCACGACGATCGAGGGCATCGACGGTGCCGAGGCGAAGGCGGTGCAGGCCGCATGGACGGCGATCGACGTGCCGCAATGCGGTTATTGCCAGTCCGGCCAGATCATGTCGGCGGTGTCGCTCCTGCAATTTACGCCGAAGCCGACGGACGAAGACATCGACAACGCCATGGCCGGCAACATCTGCCGCTGCGCGACCTATCAACGCATCCGGCAGGCGATCCACAACGCCTCCGAGACGCTGGAGGGCTGATTCCATGGGTATTCAGAACATCAACGCCACCCGCCGCGGCTTCCTCGTCGGCGGCGGTCTCGTCATCGGCCTCACTCTCGCCTCGAAATCCCAGGCGGCCCAGCAGTTGATCAAGGGCGTACCGGCTGGCGCGCCGGGGCCCGAGGCGGACCTCAACGCCTTCGTCCGCGTCTCGCCGGACGGGCTGGTGACAGTGCTGTCGAAGCACATCGAAATGGGACAGGGGCCCTACACCGGCCTCACCACCCTCGTCGCCGAGGAACTCGACGCCGACTGGAGCCAGATGCGCGTCGCCGCCGCGCCCGCCGACGACGAGATCTACAAGAACCTCGCCTTCGGCCTGCAGGGCACCGGCGGCTCGACCGCCATCGCCAACTCCTACATGCAGATGCGCCAGGCCGGCGCGACCGCGCGGGCCATGCTGGTCGCCGCCGCCGCCGACACCTGGGGCGTTCCTGCCGACGAGATCACCGTGTCTGCCGGTCGCATCAAGCACTCCGGGTCCGGCCGCGAATCCGGCTTCGGGCCGCTCGCCGACAAGGCGGCCAAGATGGAAGTGCCGTCCGATCCGCAGTTGAAGGACCCCAAGGACTTTGTGCTCATCGGCACCGATCGTCACAAGCTCGACACGCCGGAAAAGACCAACGGCAAGGCCGTCTACACGCTCGACGTCCTCGCCGATAACATGCTGATCGCCATGGTCGCGCACCCGGATCATTTCGGCGCGACGGTGAAGGCCTATGACGACTCGGAGGCCCGCAAGGTGCCGGGAGTCGTCGACGTCAAGCAGATTCCGCAGGGCGTCGCGGTCTACGCCGAAAACACCTTCGCCGCCCTCAAGGGCCGTGCGGCCCTGAAGATCAACTGGGATCTCACCTCGGCGGAAACCCGCTCAAGCGACGAGATCTACGACGACTATCGCAAGCTGTTCTCCGAGAACGGCCTCGAGGCGACCGACAGGGGAGACGTCGAGGCTTCGCTGTCGTCGGAGGGGATCACCACGCTGTCGAAGGAGATCATCTTCCCCTTCCTCGCCCACGCTCCGATGGAGCCGCTCGACGCGGTGCTGATGATGGGCGAAGACGGCGTCATCGACTGCTTCAACGGCGCCCAGTTCCCGGGCCAGGACAAGACGGCGATCGCCGAGGTCTGCGGCGTCGAGGCGTCCAGGGTGCGGGTCAACACGCAGCTTGCCGGCGGCTCCTTCGGGCGCCGGGCCCAGTTCGGCTCGCCCTACATGCGCGAGGCGGCGGCGGCCTTCAAGGCTTCGGGCATGACCCGGCCCGTCAAGCACATGTGGACGCGCGAGGACGACATCCGCGGCGGATTCTACCGCCCGATCTACGTCCACACCCTGAAGGGCGCGATCGACAAGGACGGCCAGATCGTCGCCTGGGACCAGCAGATCGCCGGCCAGTCGATCATGAAGAAGGACGAACTCGACGAAACCACGGTCGAGGGCGCGTCCGACCTGCCCTACACGATCCCGAACCTTCGGGTCTTCGCGTACCCGACCCAGTTGCCGGTGCCCATCCTGTGGTGGCGCTCGGTCGGGCACACCCACACGGGCTTTGCGGTCGAGACCTTCATCGACGAGCTGCTCGAAAAGGCCGGCAAGGATCCTGTCGAGGGCCGACTTGCCATGCTGGAGGGAAGCCCGCGGCACATCGCCGTCCTGAAGAAAGTCGCCGAACTCGCCAATTGGGGCTCGCCGGTTCCGGACGGCCGCCAGCGCGGTGTCGCGGTCCACAAGAGCTTCAGCACCTATGTGGCGGAAATCGCCGAAGTCTCGATCGGCGTCGACGGGGCGCCGCGGGTCCACAATGTCTGGGTGGCGGTGGATTGCGGCGTTGCGGTCAACCCGAACATCATCAAGACCCAGATGGAGGGCGGCGTCGGCTACGGCCTTGGCGCGGTGCTGTTCGACCAGATCACGCTCGGCGACGGCGGCGGCGTGGTGGAGTCGAACTTCCACGACTACCGCTCGCTGCGCATTTCCGAGATGCCGCATGTCGAGGTCGCGATCATGCCGTCCACCGAGGACCCGACCGGCGTCGGCGAGCCGGGCGTTCCGCCGATCGGTCCCGCTGTCGCCAACGCCTGGCGCAAGCTCACCGGCCAACCGGTCCAGCGCCTGCCGATCGTCGGCACGCTGGTCTCCTGATCGTCATGAAGGCGCCTCATCAAAGGGGGCGCCTTTTCCAAACACAGCATCCGACACGACCCTGCATCGAGCAGGCATCGCATTCCCCAGAACAGGGCTGACATTCCGTGACAAGACAGATATCCCCCGCCGCTGGCTTCGCCGGTCGCCCCGCTGGTCGCCTTGCCAGCCCCCTGGCCCGCATCGCTCTTGTCGCCGGCCTTGCCGCCGCGCCGATCGCCGGCCATGCTCAGGACCGTGCCCCTGAGGCCCCGGAGCCCTCGACCCCGGCCATCTCCGCGCCGAAGGACGATGACGGCAAGACGCTGAAGACAGTCGCCGATTTCGACAATATCGGCGACGAAACCGAGCGCTCTGTGGCGATCTTCGAGGAAACCCGCAAGGTGCTCCTGCATCCGCGCTGCTTGAACTGCCATCCGGCCGCCAACTCGCCGCTGCAGGGCATGGACATGAAGAAGCACATGCCGCCGGTGGTGCGCGGCAATTCGAATTTCGGCGCCCCCGGCATGACGTGCAACACCTGCCACGGCCCGGAGAACGTCGAGGTCGTTGCCCAGGCCAAGGGCCTCTCCTCGATCCCCGGCAACCCGAACTGGCACCTTGCGCCGATCGAGATGGCCTGGCAGGGCAAGGCGCTCGCCGAGATCTGCGTGCAGATCAAGGACAAGAACCGCAATGGCGGAATGGATCTCGCCGCCCTCGTCGAGCACATGGGCACCGACGATCTTGTCGGTTGGGGCTGGAAGCCGGGCAAGGGCCGCGATCCGGTTCCGGGCACGCAGAAGCAGTTCGGCGAACTCTATCAGGCCTGGGTCGACACCGGCGCGCATTGCCCGTCGAGCTGATCCGGCCCGCACCCATGACGATTGCAAAGGGCGGACCTTCAGGGTTCGCCCTTTTTGCATGGAGCCGGGCTTCGCCACAGGTCTCCGGCCCCCGCCGCTTCAACCGATTTTACTCATTCCCGCCCCTTCCGATCGCCCTTTGCAGGCGCTAAGCCTGCCGCAACGCAACCAGACCATCGACGAGGGCACCCCCATGAGCACCCGGCTAGAAACAGATTCCATCGGCGCGATCGAGGTCGCCTCCGACCGCTACTGGGGCGCCCAGACCGAGCGCTCGCGCAACAATTTCAGGATCGGCGGCGATCGCCAGCCGATGCCGCTGATCGTGGCACTGGCCACCGTCAAGAAAGCCGCCTCGCTTGTCTCCGCCGCCAAGGGCAAGCTGCCGGCCGAGATCGCCGAGGCGATCCAGACGGCCGCCGACGAGATCATCACCGGCAAGCTCGACGACCACTTTCCGCTGGTCGTCTGGCAGACCGGTTCGGGCACCCAGACCAACATGAACGTCAACGAGGTGATCGCGAACCGCGCCATCGAGATGATGGGCGGCGTCATGGGCTCGAAAAAGCCGGTCCATCCCAACGACCACGTCAATATGAGCCAGTCGTCCAACGACGTCTTCCCCAGCGCCATGCATGTCGCCACGGTCGTCGAGACCCACAAGCGCCTGATGCCGGCGCTCGACCGGTTGCACGCCTCGCTCGACGCCAAGGCCGGGGAATGGGCGGACCTCATCAAGATTGGCCGCACCCACACCCAGGACGCCACGCCGGTGACCCTCGGTCAGGAGTTCTCCGGCTACGCGATGGCGCTGGAGCTTGCCCGGCATCGCATCGCACTCGCGCTCGACGGCGTTCTGGCACTTGCCCAGGGCGGAACGGCGGTCGGCACCGGCCTCAACGCGCCGGTCGGCTTCGACACGGAGATCGCCGCGAAGATCGCCGAACTCACGGGCCATCCGTTCCGCACCGCCGGGAACAAGTTCGAGGCGCTGGCCTCGCACGGGGCGCTGTCCTTCTTCCACGGCTCGCTGAATTCGCTGGCCGCCGATCTCTTCAAGATCGCCAACGACATCCGCTTCCTCGGCTCCGGCCCGCGCTCGGGCCTCGGCGAACTCGACCTGCCGGCCAACGAGCCCGGCTCGTCGATCATGCCGGGCAAGGTCAACCCGACGCAGGCCGAGGCGCTGACCATGGTCGCGACCGAGATCTTCGGCCACGAAACGACGGTGACGGTCGCTGCCTCGCAAGGTCATTTCGAGCTCAACGTCTTCAAGCCGGTGATCGCCAACGCCGTCCTTTCCTCGATCCGGCTTCTCGCCGACGCCATGGACAGCTTCGCCGAGCACTGCGTCGACGGCATCACCGCCAACGAAGCGCGCATCAAGAGCCTGATGGAACAGTCGCTGATGCTGGTGACAGCCCTCGCCCCGACCATTGGCTACGACAACGCCGCCCGGATCGCCAAGACCGCCCACAAGAACGGCACGACCCTTCGCGAGGAAGCCGTCGCCTCCGGCCTCGTCTCGGCGCAGGACTACGACCGCATCGTCGACCCCAAGACGATGATCGCGCCGCAATAGGCCGACGCTCCCCGCGCCGGCCGGTTTATCAGCCTTCGTCATCGTGCGCGCCATGCGCGCAAACGGCGAAGACCTCCGCAAGCCTGTCAGCCGTAATGCCCTGGTGTTGATCGACAGACAGGGGATGATCGGAGGGCTCGATCGTGATCAACGGCCGCATGCCGAGTGGGCGGACGTTGACGCAGGCCCTGACCGTATCGAGATCGGGATAGAGCGGAATGGCGGCCGACAGCCAGGCGAAATACGGCCCGGCCTCGGTTCGCGCATGATCGTCGTAAACCGCCGTGTATTCGGCGACGGATGCTTCGCTCAGGGAAGCCCAGACATTCCAGACGAGAGGCTCGTCGGCACCGACGACCGGGATTTCGATCAAGCCGCGAACGAAGAAGAACGTGTCGTCGATGACGCAGACCTCGCTGCTGAGCCATGCCCGTTCCCTCTGCTCGACCTCGCTCAGCGCTTCATAGGCGAGCGGCGCGGCAGCCGCGAAACTCGGTACGCCGTCCTGGACTTCGCCGCAGCAGGCGCAGGTGAAACGAAACATCGGGACCATCGAAAACGATTCTCTCGAGATTATTACCGATCCATCGGCGCGATCAAAGCTGTATCGTGGTTTGACTATACCTCAAACGCGGGACCCGGAGTGCTTCGACCGCACGAAAATTGAAGGCGGCTGGCCTTCACCGGCAGAATTGCGCGAACTATCGAACCGACCCGAACCTTTGTGCCAGATCGTCGGCCAGCACCGCGTTCTCGGGTTCGCGGCGAGCCGCCAGCGAGCGCACAAGGCAAGCCTGCGATTGCAGCACCGTGCCGTCGGTGAGCACCTTCAGGTGGTTGGCCATCAGGGTCGAGCCGGTGGAGGTGATGTCGACGATGATGTCGGCAGAGCCGGCGGCCGGAACGCCTTCGGTGGCGCCGAGGCTTTCGACGATGCGGTAGCTCTGGATGCCGTGGCGGCGGGTGAAGAAGCCTTGCGTCAGGCGCCAGTATTTGGTGGCGATGCGCAGGCGCCGGCCGTGACGGGCGCGAAACGAGCCGGCGACGTCGTTCAGATCCTCCATCGTCTCGACGTCCACCCAGCTTTCGGGGACGGCGACGACCACATCGGCATGGCCGAAGCCGAGGCGCTTGACGATGCTCACCGCCTCCTCCGGCTCGGGGATCGTCTCGTGGATCAGATCCTCGCCGGTGATTCCGAAATCGACGGCGCCGTCGCGCAGTTCGCGGGCGATCTCGGAGGCCGAGAGCAGCAGCACATCGAGCCCGTCGAAGCCGGAGACGCTGGTGCGGTAGCTGCGGTCGCCCGCGGCGGATTCAACGGTGATGCCGGCCTCGGCCAGAGCGGCAACGGCCTTGTCCTTGAGGCGGCCCTTGGAGGGGATGGCGAGGGTGAGGGTCATGCCGCGCCTGCCCTTTCCGGCTCTCTCGGGCCGCGCTCTTCGAGCGCCGCGATCCGGTCGAGCCAGAGCGAGAAGCCGACGGCGGGCACCGGGTCGCGGGCGCCGAGGATGGTCAGCAGCCGGTCGTAGCGGCCGCCGCCGGCCAGCACTTCGCCGCTCTCCTCGCCCTTGCCAGCCCTGGTCTGCGCCTCGAAGACGAGGCCGGTGTAATAGTCGATGGGCCGGCCGAAGGCGGCGCGGTAGGTGATGGTCGACAGATCGACGCCGGCGGCGCGGAGCGCCAGATTGCGCGTCTCGAAGACGGTCAGCGCGGGGCCGATGTCGAGGCCGGCCGTATCGGCGAGATCCTGCAAGGTGGCGGCGGCCTCGTCGAGCGGGCAGTCGACGGCCAGGAAGCGGCCGAGCAGGCGGTGGGCACCCTCGCCCAGCTTCGCCGCCGAGACGGCGACCTTCTCGATCAGGCGGCTGGCGACTTCGCCGGGCGAGCGGCCGGAATGGGGCGGCAGGCCGGCGGCCTCCATGCGGGCACGGATGGCGATCGTCAGCGCGCCCGCCTCGCGCTGTTCGGCGAGCTCGGCAAGCTCCGGGTCGAGCCGGTCGAGGCGGCCGGCGCCGCCCTTCGACAGGGCTTCAAGAGCGCCTCGCATCGCCGCGTCGTGGCCGAAGGTGCGCACGAGGCGTCGCTGCCAGCCTTCGGGCAGGCCGAGGCTTTTCAGAAACGCCTCGAACAGGCCCTGGTCGCCGAGGACGATGTCGAGCGCGCCCAGCGCAACGCCGCAGGTGGCGAGACTTGCCAGCGCATCGGCGACGGCGCGGGCATCGGCGGTGGCGCGGTTGGCCTCGCCCAGATCCTCGATGCCGGCCTGGACAAATTCACCGGGGCCGTCCGGCCGCTGGCGGAAGACGACGCCGCAATAGGAATAGCGGCGCGGCAGCGTCTCGATGCGGCCAACGTGATCGATGCAGACGGGGATGGTGAAGTCCGGGCGCAGACAGAGGTTTTCGCCGGCCTCGCCGCGGGTCAGGAAGATGCGGCGGCGCAGCGCCTCGCCGGCGGTGTCGAGATAGGGATCGGCGGGCTGGACGACGGGCACGGCAACCCGCTCGGCCTCTCGCGCCGCGAACAGGCGGTCGAGCGCGGTCTCGAAGGGCGCGGTTGCGTGGGGACGGGTCACGGGGCTGGGTTGCATGATCGTTCGGCCGGGCGTCGGCGGTTCGGCGCCGGGCGGATTACCACTGCGCATGGTCGCGCCCCGAAGAACGCTGCGCGTTCTCCCCCCTCATCTCCCTGCCGGGATCTTCTCCCCTGACGGGGCGAAGAAGCATGGCATCGCTGACGCGCTTCGTTTGCAGCCGGATCGGATTGCAGCGCCGGCGCCATCAGGCTTGCGGTGCTTCGGCGCGCGCGGCGGCGTTGCGGCCGAGGATCGCACGCACGGCGGCGACCAGTGCATCGGAGCCGCTTTCGGTTGCCGGGTCGTAGTCGACCATCTCCTGGCCGGCGCGCGCCTCGCGCCATTCGGCATTGTCGGTGATCTCGGCCGACAACTCCTTGCCGAGCGCCAGATCCTTGACCTGCACCTTGCCGGCTGCCTTCTCGTCGCCGCCCTGGATGACGACGACGGGAGCCTCGCGCCGGTCGGCATATTGCAGTTGCTTGCCGAACTGCTTGGGGTTGCCCTGGAAGACCTCGACGGCGACCGGCGGATCGACGAAGCCGCCCTTGCCGTCGTCGTTCAGGGCGTTGCGGAGCGTCGTCGCCATGGCCTGATAGTCGGCCATGCGGTCGCGGTCCATGACGGTGACGACGACCGGCCCGGTACGGCGGGTGGTCTCCAGCCGGCCGAGGTTCTTCAGCGCCGTCATCAGCCGCGAGACGCCGATGGAAAAGCCCGTCGCCGGCACCGGCTGGCTCATGAAGCGCGAGACGAGGCCGTCATAGCGCCCGCCGCCGCCGACCGAGCCGAACTGGACTTTCTGGCCCTTCTCGTTGACGACGTCGAAGAGCAGTTCAGCCTCGAAGACTGGGCCGGTGTAGTATTCGAGGCCGCGGACGACCGTGGGGTCGATTACGATTCGCCCATCATTATAATCTGACGCTTTTATCATCCCCCAAATTGTCTTTAATTCATCGACAGATTGGAGTGATGGAAACTGATTGTCCATAAAACCAAGGTAAAGATCAGTTTTTAAGTTTGCAGCCTCTGCATCTGTTAGCTCGCGGCTTTCGATATGTGCCAGCTGATATTCAGCGCCGACACCTTGGGAAGACACTCGATCGGCCATCAGAAAGCTAGTTAACGCATCGATACGCCATTCAGGAAGTTCTGCTCCCTTCGTGAAATCGCCTGCGCCTTCTTCGCCACCATCCCAGCGGCCATCCCCGAGAAGTTGGCGGACACCCTCGATTCCAAGTCGATCCAACTTGTCGATCGCCCGGAGCACCGTCAGCCGGAGCCCTGCATTCTCCTCGCCCCCGAGGCCGATCGCCTCCAGGACGCCATCCAGCACCTTCCGGTTGTTCACCCGGATCACATACTGGCCGCGCGGGATGCCCAGCGCTTCCATCGTGTCGGCCATCATCATCGCCATCTCGGCGTCGGCCGAGACGTTGGGCGCGCCGACGATGTCGGCGTCGAACTGCATGAACTGGCGGAAGCGGCCGGGGCCGGGCTTTTCGTTGCGGAAGACAGTGCCGGAGCGGTAGCTGCGGTACGGCTTGGGCAGCGTCTCGTAATTCTCCGCGACGTGGCGGGCGAGCGGCGCCGTCAGGTCGTAGCGCAGGCTCATCCACTGCCCGTCGTCGTCCTCGATCGAGAAGACGCCCTCGTTGGGGCGGTCCTGATCGGGCAGGAACTTGCCGAGCGCGTCGGTGTATTCGAAGACCGGCGTCTCGACCGGCTCGAAGCCATAGCGCTCGTAGACGCCGCGAATCTTGGCGAGCATCCGCTCCTGCGCGCGCAGGTCTTCGGCGGTGCGGTCGACGAAGCCGCGCGGCACGCGGGCGGTCACGCGTCTGGGTTTTTGCGGCTTGTTGGACGCCATGGTGCTCATCGTCCTGTCGGTCGAAGGAATGGCCGTTTCGCGAGGAGTCTTTTCGGCTTCGAAACCGTGAGATGCGTATGCGCGGCCTTTGTCGCGGCGTCCTACACGAGCGGCGCGGGAGCGACAAGTTTGCGCGAGGTGCGGGGCGCGGGGGTCCATGCCGCGGCATTCGGGACGGGTGAGCCGCTGGAGGACGGGCGGGCGCGTTTCCGGCGGTGCGGCGGGGGTTGCGAGGACGCGGCATGGGTCCCCGGCCTGCGGCCGAGGATGACGAGGCGGAGGGGGTGGCGCGTCGGCGGCGACCGGCGAGCGGGTGGCCCGGAATGGCGCCGCGATTGTCCCGCGCTTCGTCATCCTCGCGCGCAGCGCGGGGATCCATGCCGCAGTGTTCGCGACGGGTGATCCGCTGGAGGACGGGCGGGCGTTTCCGGCGACGGAGCGGCGGTGGCACGGCGTCGGCATGGGTCCCCGGCCTGCGGCCGAGGATGACGGCGCGGAGGGGGTTCCGCGTCGGCTGACGTGCGGGCGTGCGGGCGCGCGAAAGCGGCCGGTGGTGCGGGTCGCAGCCGGCGCGGGGGATTTCGTCTCTTTGTCGGTCCATACGCTTCTCGTCCTCTTGCCTCCTTTCGCGTTCGTTCTTGTCTTCATGTCGTCTGCTTCGCCCTCCGCGAACGGAGGGCGGAACGCCGAAGGCCGACCCTTCGGGGGTAGAATGAAACGGTCCGCCTTCGGCGTTCCGCACGGGATTTGGCGACCTCGTTTCACCAAAACCCTTGCGGGCTTCGATGGCAGCCGACGCTTCGCATCCTCGGCCCGATCCGCCCTCGCTCTCTCACAGCGAAGGCCTGGGCTGTCTTCGGACACTCAAGCGGACCGATCCGCAGACGCCTCGTAGTGGGCGACGGGCCGGCGGTGCCGCGAGGTCGTCCGGGACGCAGCCCCTCCGGAAGAGGATGCGCCGCAGACGCCGCCCGCCAAGGCCATCTCCTTTCGGACATCGGCCTCATGGCCCCCGAACGATCCCGGTGATCGTCCGTCCGCTTGTCTGGTGGGCCGGCGGTGAAGGCATGATGCGGGCGTTGCGCGGGGGTGTGGATTTCTTTTTTTGGCGCGGCGGGCGGAATGCACTGAAATGGCTGAGTTTGCGCCTGCAGGGATCATGGACAGGCGCCGATGATTTCCCGCAATCCGATTGACGTCGATATATACTGCGGCCATATTCTAAGGATGGAGATCATCTGGGACCCGGAAAAGGATGCGCTGCTCAAGGCGCGTTACGGCTTCGGATTCGAACGGGTGGTGGTGGCACTCGGAGAAGCAAGCCTTTTGAGGCGGCGGGCGCATCCGAACGACAAACGGTATCCGCACCAGGAGCAGTTCGTGATCGTTCTCGATCGCTATGTGTGGATCGTCCCGTTCGTGCCGACCGCCAACGGCGCATTCCTCAAGACGATGTTTCCAAGCCGAAAGGCGACGCGTCACTTCATCGGAGCGAAAAGATGAAACAACTCGAACCGCAGCCGATCCTGAGCGAAGACGAACTCGAGGATTACGAGCTGAGCGAAAACGCCGAATGGGTCGAGGTCGGCAATATCGAAGAGCAGCGGGAAATCTGGCGCCAGGCGGCGCTTCGGCATCTCAACCCCAAGCGCAAGCGGATTTCGATCTCGATTCCCGAGCGCGACCTGTCGCGGCTGAAGACCAAGGCGGCCGAACAGGGGATGCCGTATCAGACCCTGATCAACTCGATCCTGCACCAGTATGTCGCGCGGTAAGCCGCAGGCGTAGGGACCGCGAGGCCCGCGTCAGGTCGGCCGCGTGAACGCCTTGCGCTCGGCCTCGCAGGCCGCGCGCACGCAGCAGCCTTCGATGTGGTCGTCGACGAAACCCATGGACTGCAGGAAGGCGTAGACCGTGGTCGGGCCGACGAAGCTGAAGCCCTTGGCTTTCAGGGCTTTCGACAGGCGGGTCGAGGCGGGGGTCACGGGGTTGTCGCGGATATAGGCGGCCGTGACGGCGTCGGGGCGCTCGGCCGATGGCGGCTCGTGCGCCCACAGGAACGCCGCGAGCGAGCTGTGGGTCTTGCGGATGACCTGCGTGCGTTTGGCGTTGTTGATCGTCGAGGCAATCTTGCCGCGATGGCGGATGATGCGCGGGTCTTGGACGAGGCGCTCGATGTCGGCCTCGGTCATGGCCACGACCTTTTCGATGGCAAAGCCGTGGAAGAGGTCGCGGAACGCCTCGCGTTTTCTCAGGATGGTGATCCAGGAGAGCCCGGCCTGGAAGCCTTCGAGGCAGAGCTTTTCGAAGAGACGATCGTCGTTGGCGCTCGGCCGGCCCCATTCGGCGTCGTGATAGGCGCGGTAGAGCGGGTCGCCGCCGTGCCAGCGGCAGCGCAACAGACCGTCCTCGCCGCGCATCAGACCATCCGGCGCGTCGTCGGCGCCGGTGAGAGTGCCGGAGAGGTGGGGATCGGCCGTGGCCGGGGGGCCGGATCGCTTCGTGTCGCTCATCCGACGGTCATCGCAAGCGGGCGGCGCGATGACAAGTCCGGCGCCGGGCGGACGGCAACAGGGCATCGGCGTTTCGAGCATCGAATATCGGGTATCTAATATTGGGCATCGATCGGGTGGCCCCATTCACCGCAGGACGCGCCGTTGCGCGACGCAGGCCTTGGCGCTCGGCGCATAGGCCAGCGAACGCTCGGCGCATAGGCCAGCGAAGGTTGCAAGGGCAAGCATGCGGGAGGTGGACGGGCCGGCGCAACACGATCTTCACCATCTTTGCGAACCGGGCGTTAACCCTATGAAATCCTTTCCATTCGGCAGGGTTCGAAATTTACGCTTCGCTCGGTTTTTGCGGTGATCCTCTTCGTCGAGCGGCTCTGTTGGGCCGAATCGTTCCGACGAGGAGTTTCTTGACCGTGCGAAGCCTTATCCATCTGACCGGCCTCGCGCTGTTGGCGCTGGCCACGAGCGTCGGCGCGGCCGGCGCCCAGTCCCAAGGCGATCTTCCGCCCGTCAAGCTGCCCAGGGAGCTCGCCGCCCAGTGGCTGCTGCAGCTTGCGCCCGGCAGCGGCGTCGTTCCCGGCTACCATCGACCGGACCTGACCGGCGGCTACGAGGCTCACTATGGCGCGCGCTCCGGCGTCGTCCTGTCCACGGGCGGCGCGACCTCGGTGGCGCCTTCGGCTGCGATCGCCGGCGGCCAGGTGGTGTCGCGGCGGATCGTCGACCGCCGCACGGTCGCCGGCCGCCCGGTCGCGCCGCGCTATGCCCCCGGTTATGCGCCTTCCGGACACGCCCCCTCTGGCTATGCGCCCTCCGGCTACGCCCCCGGCGTGCGGCAAGGCTATGTCGTGCAACCGGGTTATCTGTCGGACGCCCGTCCGGTGCGTCAGGGACGCTACGGCACGTCGGCCCGTTCGGCCTATGCCGCGCCGGCGCTGCGCACGCCGGCCGCGCCGCGTGGGCTCGCCCCGCAGTTCCTGCCCCAGGAGGTCGCCTATTCGGGCGGCCAGGCGCCCGGCACGATCGTCATCGATCCGCGATCGAAATTCCTCTATCTCGTCGGCCGGGACGGCACCGCCCGCCGCTACGGCGTCGGCGTCGGCAAGCCGGGCTTCGGCTGGCACGGCACCCACCCGATCACTCGAAAAGCGGAATGGCCGGGCTGGACGCCGCCGAAGGAGATGATCGCCCGCGAGAGGAAGAAGGGCCGCATCCTGCCCGCCCACATGGCGGGCGGCGAGGCCAATCCGCTCGGCGCGCGGGCGATGTATCTCGGCTCGACGCTCTACCGCATCCACGGCACCAATGCGCCCTGGACGATCGGCCAGAACGTCTCCTCGGGCTGCATCCGCATGCGCAACCAGGACGTCAAGGAACTCTACGAGAGGGTCGGGGTCGGCACCAGGGTCGTCGTGCTCTGACCGCAACAATCGGGGTGCGAACATCCGTTCGCACCCGCCAAATGCGTCGCGCGGACTTGCATGGCTGCGCCGGGCGGCGACAATTAACGTGATCGGCTAACGTGATCGGCGACATGACCGGGCAGCGACGCCTGACGTTTCGCCCGACCGCAAAGAGGAGGCCTCGACGATGAAATTCAGGACGCTTGCGGGCCTCGCGCTCGCCGCCGCGCTGGCGACGACGACGCTCTCGGCGGCGCAGGCCGAATCGAGCCGGCGGTACAATCACGCCTCGGGCAACTGGGAGCGGGTCGCGACGAGCCAGGACTACACCCAGTCGCAGCTTCGGGCGATGTCACAGAGGCCGCCGGCCGCGAAGTATCGCCGGGCCGAAGTGAAGATCGCCACGAACGAGGCGCCGGGCACCATCATCGTCGACAGCCAGAACAAGTATCTCTACTTCGTCGAGGGAAGCGGCATGGCGACCCGCTACGGCGTCGGCGTCGGCAAGGAGGGTTTTGGCTGGTCGGGCACGATGAAGGTCGGGCGCAAGGCCGAGTGGCCGGGCTGGACGCCGCCGAAGACCATGATCGCGCGCGAAAAGGTCAAAGGCCACATCATCCCGCCCTTCATGGCGGGCGGCCCCGGCAACCCGCTCGGTGCCCGCGCCATGTATCTGTATCGCGGCGGCAACGATTCGCTGTTCCGCATCCACGGCACCAACCAGCCCTGGACGATCGGCCACAACATGTCGTCGGGCTGCATCCGCATGATGAACCAGGACGTGGAGCACCTGTATTCACGGGTGCCGAGTGGCACCAAGGTGATCGTCATCGGCCCCGATGGGAGCGGTCCGAAGAACGTCTATGCCGATCTCGGGCCGGTGCGGAAGAATATTTTGCAGGCGATCTTCGGGTATTGAAGGGGCGGACGTCAGCGAAGAGACAGCCGCCTTCTCAGAAGGGAGCCTGCCACCTGAACTTCGTCATCCTCGCCGCAGGCGGGGATCCATGCCGAAGTGGCCGGAAGAACAAGATCGGCAGACTGAAATTGGCCATCCTGCACCGATTCTGACCTCCAGAGGCCACGGCATGGATCCCCGCGCTGCGCGCGAGGATGACGAAGCGGAGATGAAGGTGCGTCCTTCGACTGCTGTTTTGCTATTCGGCTGCGACCGTGGCGGGTGACATCACCGGTTCGATGCCGGCGAGGCTCGTCGGCTTGTCGCCGCCGAAGGCCCAGTCGAGGAGTTCGATCGTGTGGACGACCGGGATTTTCGTGCCGCCGCCGATCTGGGTCATGCAGCCGATGTTGCCGGTGGCGATCACCTGCGGGCTCACAGCCTCGATGTTCTTCACCTTGCGGTCGCGCAGGCGCCCGGCGATGTCCGGCTGGAGGATGTTGTAGGTGCCGGCCGAGCCGCAGCACAGATGGCCCTCGGGCACGTCGCGGACGGTGAAGCCGGCCTGAGCGAGCAACACCTTCGGGGCCTTCACGATCTTCTGGCCGTGCTGCATCGAACAGGCCGAGTGATAGGCGACGGTCAGGTTCGTCTCGTTGGCGGGCAGCGGCAGGTCGAGGCCGGACAGGAACTCGGTGACGTCTTTCGCCAGCGCCGAAACCGTGGCCGCCTTCTCGGCATAGGCCGCGTCAAGGCGCAGCATGTGGCCGTAATCCTTGATGGTCGTGCCACAGCCGGAGGCGGTGATGACTATGGCGTCGAGCCCGTCCTCCTCGGCCGTCCGCGTCCAGACGTCGACATTGCGGCGGGCGAAGTCGAGGGCGGCGTCCTCCTTGCCCATGTGATGGACGAGCGCGCCGCAGCAGCCTTCGCCCTTCGGCACCACGACCTCGACGCCGAGGCGGGTCAAAAGCCGCACCGTCGCCTCGTTGATCTTCGGGTCGAGCACCTGTTGGGCGCAGCCGGTGAGCAGCGCGACGCTGGCTTTTCGGGCACCGGCAGGCTTGTGGACAGAGGGGTCGTTGATCGCGGATTTTTTCGGCACGCTTGAAGGCGCAAGGGCCAGCATCGCGCCGAAGGGCTTCGTCGCCGGGATGCTCGACAGAATGCCGGCGAAGGGACGGCCGAGCTTCGCAAGGATCATCGAGGCCCGGAAGCGGGAGGGATAGGGCAACGTCATCGCCAGGATCTTGCGGATCGTCCGGTCGACGAGGGGGCGCTTGTAGGTGCGGTCGATGTGGATGCGCGCGTGGTCGACGAGGTGCATGTAGTTCACGCCGGACGGGCAGGTCGTCATGCAGGCGAGGCACGACAGGCAGCGGTCGATGTGCTTGACGGTCTTCTCGTCGGCCGGCCGATCGTTCTCCAGCATCTCCTTGATGAGGTAGATGCGCCCGCGCGGTGAATCGAGCTCGTTGCCAAGGGTGACATAGGTCGGACACGTCGCCGTGCAGAAGCCGCAATGCACGCATTTGCGGATGATCTGCTCGGAGTGCGCGACATCCGGGTTCTCGAGCTGGGCGGGGGAGAAGGTGGTTTGCATGGATGACTGCTTTCAAGATCACGCTGTATTGGACTTCAACGGGCCAAAGCCATCGATTTCACTCCTCTTTTCTTTGCGCAAATTGAGATTACCCGCATTCCCGGGGTTGAGCACGCTCTACGGATCGGACCGCTCCGTTGTCCCGGCTCATCGTGCCATCTCGATTCTTACTCCGATTTTGTCCGCGATCTCCGCCCAGGCTCGGTCCGTCGTCACCGCTATCGCTTGTAACGACTGGCACAGCGCAAGGCAGGCGCGATCGCCGAACGACAGTCCGTGAATCTTCGTTGCCCTTCTCAAGCCGCCGGCAACAAGTGCTGCGTGCTCGTCGAAGGCTACGATCCGCAAGCGAAGGGGCGCGACCACGTCCAAAGCCTCCGCTTCCAGTAATCCGCGTTCACACAATTTGGCTATCACTTCGGAATAATTGACCGCTGAAATCACTGAATCGGTCAACAGGTTGCCGACAACATCGGCACCTGGTTCATTGTTTATAAGACAAAGAACCGCGGAGGCATCCAAAACGTAATCCTCACTCACGCTCGGCTTCCGCCCTTCGGTCCGCAATCAACTCGTCCGCCAAGGAGACGCCAGGCGGCACGTGAAGACGCAGACGACGTTGCGCTTCGCGTATCGCGTTTTGAACGCTTCGAATCCGAAGCGTTCCATCGACAATCTCGATAACGACATCGTCGCCCGGTTTCACCCCGAGCTCGTCGCGAATAGATTGTGGGAGCGGCACGGAACCGGATTCATCGACCGTTACTTTTTCGGCAGCGGACATCTTCTTCACCCCATCTTCCCCGGGTTGAGCACGCCCTTCGGATCGAATTGCTCCTTCAAACGCCGCGACAGGGCGGCGAGCGGGTCGGGTTGCGGCTGGAAGACCGCCGTCGCCGCCCGCACTGTCGCGGCGGCGCGCACCAGGGTGGCGTGGCCGCCGCCGAAGCGGTGGATCGTCTCCCGGATCAGTTCGGCCTCCGGCTCGCCCTCCATGCGCAGCCAGACGAGGCCGCCCTGCCAGTCGTAGAAGGCGTCGATGGCGGCCTGCATCCTGAGGCTCATGACGATCTCGTGGGCCCGCGTCGGCGTGACCGACAGGCGCCAGACGGGCTTTTGGGTGCCGTCGGCGAAGGGGCACACGTCGCGCACGTCGCGCCAGACGCGGCGCGAGGTCTCGGGGTCGAGACGTTCGACGGTTCCGACCCGGCGCAAGGCTTCACCGAGATAGGCGGCGCGGGCCTCGACCGACGGGCCGAAGCCTTCGAGACGGATGAGCGTGGCGGGCTCCTGGCCGAGGGCGTCGGCGGCGACCCGGTCGGCGACATAGGCCGGCAGATGCGCGGCGCCCGAGGCTTCGGCCGACGAGCCCATCGCAGCCGCCATCGCGCCCGCCGCCTCGTCGTCGTTGAGGCCGCGCAGCGCCAGCGTCGTTTCGGTCTCGGTCTTCGGCAACACTTTGACGGTTATGTCGGTCATCACGGCGAGCGTGCCAAAGGAGCCGGTCAGGCCCTTCGACAAATCGTAGCCGGTGACGTTCTTCACGACGCGGCCGCCGGACTTGAAGATCTCGGCGCGGCCGGAAACAGCCTTCACGCCGAGCACGTGATCGCGCGCCGCGCCCTGTTTCAGCCGGCGGGGCCCCGAGAGATTGCAGGCGACGACGCCGCCGAGGGTCCCCTCGCCTGCCGGCCGGCCGTGCAGCGGACCGTAGTCGAGCGGCTCGAACTCCAGCCGCTGGTGGTGCTCGTCGAGCAGCGCCTCGATCGCGGCGATCGGCGTACCGGCCTTCGCCGAGAGGACGAGTTCTTCCGGCTCGTAGAGGGTGACGCCGGACATCTTTGCCAGCGACAACGTGCGGGCGGCCTGGACGGGGCGGCCGAGGCCGGCCTTCGAGCCGCTGCCCTCCACGACCAAAGGCGATTCCTCCGAGACGGCGGCCGCGATGATGTCGCGGATGTCCTCGGCCGATTGCGGATAAAGGGTGTTGGTTTCGAGGGTAGCGGCCCTCGCCGGAGACACGGCAATCATGGGCGGCCTCCGGTTTTGGTGTCCCGCACGAGGTCAGTTCGGGCGTAAAGATCGCGAACAGCGCAAGCAAAGCCGAACTCGGGCAGGTCGATGCGGTCGTCGGGATCGGTATAGAGCGTTTCCGCCCAGCCGCTTTCGCGCGACCAGTGGCGGGCACGCATCATGTCCTGCTCGATGAAAAGGATATGGAGGCAGTCAGGCATTTCCATGTAAAGCCGGCGCTTGAAGACGAGATCGTGATGGCGTGTCGAGGGAGAGAGCACCTCGCAAATCAGCTGACATGTCCCGAAGAACCGGTCCTTGTCTCGCCCTTTCAACTCGGACGCTTCGTAGACGACGACATCGGCGACAGGCCGGAAAAATTCGTCTCTTGGATGTCGGACACCCACCTCCCGACGAACGTCTAGGCCAGGCATGTTCCGGCTGAAGGCACTGGCAAGCAAACGCTCGAAATTCTCGGCAATGGTACTGTGAATGAAAGTGGCCGGCGGCATGTCGATCGGAATCCCCCCGATAAGTTCCCAGTGTCCGCCATCGCCCCAACCCGAACGGCCCTCCATGCTTTCGAGAAAATCGACGAAGGCCGTCTCGTCGAACTTCGCATGCTCGACGCGCTCCAGGTTCTCGATCGCGCTCATCGCCTAGAACCGCGGCAGGTCGGGGAAGGCGACCTGTCCTTTATGAACGTGCATGCGGCCGAGTTCGGCGCAGCGGTGGAGTTGCGGGAAGACCTTGCCGGGGTTGAGGAGATGCTTGTCGTCGAAAGCGCATTTGACGCGCATCTGATGGTTCAGGTCGGTCTCGGTGAACATCTCGCCCATCAGGTCGCGCTTTTCGACGCCGACGCCGTGCTCGCCGGTGAGGACGCCGCCGACCGCGACGCAGAGCTTCAGGATGTCGTTGCCGAATTCCTCGGCGCGGTGCAACTCGCCCTCCTTGTTGGCATCGTAGAGGATCAGCGGGTGGAGATTGCCGTCGCCGGCGTGAAACACGTTGGCGACGCGCAGACCGTATTTCTGCGAGAAGGCCTTCATGCCGGCCAGCACCCTGGGCAGCTCTTTGCGCGGGATGGTCCCGTCCATGCAGTAATAATCCGGCGAGATGCGGCCGACCGCCGGGAACGCCGCCTTGCGGCCGGCCCAGAAGACGGCGCGCTCCTCCTCCGATTGCGAGACCCTGGTGGTGACGGCGCCATTCGCCTCGGCAATCGCCTCGACTTCGACCAGCAGGTGGTCGACCTCGGCGCCCGGCCCGTCGAGCTCGACGATCAGCAGCGCCTCCACGTCGCGCGGGTAGCCGGCATGGACGAAATCCTCGGCCGCGTGGATCGCCGGACGGTCCATCATCTCCATGCCGCCGGGGATGATACCCTTGGCGATGATCGCGGCGACGCATTCGCCGGCCTGTTCGGAGGTCGGAAAGCCGATGAGCACGGCGCGGGCGGTCTCGGGCGACTGGAGAATGCGGACGGTGACTTCCGTGACGACGCCGAGGAGGCCTTCCGAGCCGGTCATCAGGCCGAGGAGATCGTAGCCTTCGGCGTCCAGATGCTTGCCGCCGAGGCGCATGACTTCGCCCTCGATGGTGACGAATTCGATGCCGAGGACGTTGTTGGCGGTGAGACCGTATTTCAGGCAGTGCACGCCGCCGGAATTTTCCGCGACGTTGCCACCGATCGAGCAGGCGATCTGCGAGGACGGGTCGGGCGCGTAGTAGAAGCCGCGGCCTTCGACGGCTTTCGTGATGCCGAGATTGGTGACGCCCGGCTGCACGACGGCGCAGCGATTGTCATAGTCGATGTCGAGGACTTTGTTGAACTTCGACAGCACGAGCAGCACGCCGTCCCGAAGCGGCAGCGCGCCGCCCGACAGCGACGTGCCGGAGCCGCGCGGCACGACCGGAATGTTGTTGGCGTGGCAGTATTTCAGCACCTTTGCGACCTGGGCGACGGTGTCGGGCAGGACCACGACGAGGGGCAGCTGGCGATAGGCCGTCAGCCCGTCGCTCTCAAAGGCGGCCATTTCGCCGGCCGCATCGACGACGCCTTCGCCGGGCACGATCGCCTGCAACGCCCTGACGATCTCGGCGCGGCGGCCGAGCACGGCATCCGACGGTTTCGGCATGGCGATGGACATGGCGGCGTCTCCCCTGGCTTATTGGTTTGAACGTAAGCGTTTGCCGCTTCGTCGTCCACTTCGCCGGCATTGGCCCTTGTCCATCGGGGCCGGCCGAATGTCGCGGGGAAGGCATTGCCGGCGCTCGGGAATTTGCGCCGGCGTTCCGAAGCGCTAGAACGAGAGGGGACGCGGCAGCGCGATCGGACCGGCCGCGTGGTCGGCAGGATCGGGATCGCGATGACGAGCAGGAGGAACGAGATGAGCGACGCGATCGAGACCGCCCGCCCGAACGTGAGGGACGGTTTGAACGGGGGCAGGACGGCGCCGAATGTCGCGCTGTTCGTCACCTGCCTCGTCGACCTGTTTCGCCCCAGCGTCGGCTTCGCGGCGATCAAGCTTCTGGAGGATGCCGGCTGCAGCGTCTCGGTGCCGACAGCGCAGACCTGCTGCGGCCAGCCGAGCTACAATTCCGGCGACCGGGCCGACACCAGGGCCATCGCGCAACAGGTGATCGAGACCTTCGAGGGCTTCGACTACGTGGTCGCGCCGTCGGGCTCCTGCTCTGGCATGCTGAAGCTGCATTATCCGGAATTGTTCGCCGGCGACGCGGAATGGGAACATCGGGCGGCGGCGTTTTCCGACAAGGTGTTCGAGCTCGTCAGCTTTCTCGTCGACGTGCGCGGGGTCACCGGCGTGGAAGCAAAGCTTTCGAGGTCGGCGACCTATCACGATTCCTGCGCGGGGCTGCGCGAGCTGAAGATCAGGGATCAGCCGCGGACGCTGCTCGCCAGCGTCGAGGGGCTTGAGATGAGGGAGCTTGCCGACGCGGATGTCTGCTGCGGCTTCGGCGGCACCTTCTGCATCAAGTACCCGGACATCTCCAACGCCATCGTGACCAAGAAGGCGAAGCGCGTGAAGGAGAGCGGCGCCGACCTGCTGCTCGCCGGCGATCTCGGCTGCCTGATGAACATGGACGGCAAGTTGAAACGCGAGGACGTCGCGGTCGAAGTCCGCCATGTGGCCGAGGTGCTGGCGGGCATGACGGATGCGCCGCCGATCGGCGGCAAGCTGTGACGGGCGGCCCGGTCGCCACGGTCGAGCGCGGTGGCGCTATGATCGCGGTCGTCACCGCCGACATCACGACGCTGGGCTTCGACGCGATCGTCAATGCGGCAAACGAAAGTCTGCTCGGCGGGGGCGGCGTCGACGGGGCGATCCACCGGGCGGCGGGACCTTCGCTTTTGGCGGAATGCCGCGGGCTCGATGGCTGCCCGACCGGCGCGGCGAAGATCACCAAGGGCTACGACCTGCCGGCGGGACACGTGATCCATACGGTCGGACCGGTCTGGCATGGCGGCTCGCACGGCGAGGACGATCTTCTGGCGAGTGCCTACCGCTCGTCCTTCGCGCTGGCGCATGACAACGGCGTTTCGACCATCGGCTTTCCGGCGATCTCGACCGGCGTCTACGGTTTCCCGAAGGCGCGCGCGGCGCGGATCGCCGCACGCGAGGCGCTGGCGGCCGCCGATGACGGCGGCTTCAGACAAATCGTCTTCTGCTGCTTTTCACACGCCGACGCGTTAGTCTACGCTGGAGCGCTCGACGAGGAGGCCAAGCGATGAGCCTTGCCAAGGACAAGCCGTATTATGCCGAGCCCTCGGACTACGAGGACGATTTTTCTTCCTGGGCCTTCGAGCAGGCACAGTTGATGCGACTCGGGCGCTTTCGCGAGGTCGATCTGCCGAACGTCATCGAGGAGATCGAAAGCTTGGGAAACGAGCAACTGCACGCGCTCGAGTCGTTCTATAGCCTGCTGATCATGCATCTGCTGAAATGGCAGCTCCAACCGGAGCGACGCAGCCGGTCGTGGCAGTTGACGATCGTCAACAGCCGCAACCAGATCAAGCGGCGCGAGAAGCGGAATACCAAATTGCGCGCCGGCGCCGAGGCGATCGTTGCCGATATCTATTCGGAAGCCCTGGAAGAGGCCGCGACCGAAACCGGTATAGCCGTTTCCGTTTTTTCGACCGAATGCCCGTATACGATCGAGCAGCTTCGCGACCGTGACTTCCTGCCGCAATAGGCGAACCCATGCAGATCACTTCGAAGGACTTCAAGGCCCATTCCGTCAAGGCGCTCGCCGATGTCGAGCTGCAGCGGGCGATGGGCAACGTGGAAAAGGGCTTCATCGCCAAACGGCAAATCGCCGCCGACGCGCTGCCGGAGTTCGATGCGCTGCGCGACGAGGCGGTGAGGATCAAGAACCACACGCTGAAGCATCTCGACCTCTACATCGAGGCCTATGTGGCCAAGGTCGAGGCGGCGGGCGGTGTCGTGCATTTCGCCGAGGACGCGGCGCATGCGCAAAACATCTTCCTGGAGATCGCACGGCGGCGGAACGCCAGGATCGTCACCAAGGGCAAGACGATGATCTCGGAGGAAATCGGGCTCAACGATTTCCTCACCGAAAACGGCATCACGCCGGTCGAGACCGATCTCGGCGAATACATCATCCAGCTCAGAGGCGAGCATCCGAGCCACATCATCGCGCCGGCGGTGCATGTGAACCGCGATCAGGTCGAGGCCGATTTCAGGAGGTTCCACACGGACCTCGACCCCGAACGCGACCTGACCGAGCCGGTGACTCTGCTCTCGGAAGCCCGGCAGATCCTGCGCCGAAAGTACGGCGAGGCCGATATCGGCGTGACGGGTGCGAACTTTTTGATTGCCGAGACGGGAACGTCGGTCATCGTCACCAACGAGGGCAATGGCGACCTGACGCAGCTTCTCGGCCAATGCCACGTGGTGCTGGCCTCGATCGAGAAGCTGGTGCCGACGCTGGAGGATACGGCGCAGATCCTGCGGGTGCTCGCCCGCTCGGCGACCGGCCAGGAGATGAGCGTCTACACGACGCTGTCGACCGGGCCGAAGCGGCCGGACGATCTGGACGGGCCGGAGGAGTATCACGTCATCCTCCTCGACAACGGCCGCACCGCGATGCTCGGCACGGAGTTCGAGGAGATGCTGCGCTGCATCCGCTGCGGCGCCTGCATGAACCATTGCCCGGTCTATCATGCGGTCGGCGGCCACTCCTATGGCTCGGTCTATCCGGGGCCGATGGGCGCCGTCCTGACGCCGTCGCTTTCCGGCATCGACAAGTCCGGCCATTTGCCGAACGCCTCGACCTTTTGCGGGCGCTGCGAGAGCGTCTGTCCGATGCGCATTCCGCTGCCGAAGATGATGCGGCACTGGCGGGAAAAGGAATTCGAAAGCCATTTGACACCGAAACCGGCGCGAGCCGGCCTCGGCGTCTGGGCGTTTTTCGCGCGGCGGCCGAAGCTCTATCGGGCGGCGGTTTCCTTCGCGATGCCGGCGCTGAAGATGCTGGGCGGCAAGAAAGGGCGCTTCTCGTCGCTGCCGCTGGCCGGCGGCTGGACGAAATGGCGCGATTTGCCGGCGCCGCAGGGACGGACGTTCATGCAGGAATACGCCCAACGAAACGGCAAGACGCGAACTGGCCGGACGGGAGCCGCGCGATGAGCGGCTCGACGCGGGATGCGGTGCTGTCGCGAATCCGGCGGGCGAATGGCGCAAGGCCGAACGACCCGGCGCGAAAGGCGGTCGTCGACGAGCGGCTGGCGTCCGTGCCGCGCGGGGTGATCCCCGAGCGCGGGCAGAAGCCGCGCGCCAAGAGGATCGCCCTGTTCGTCGCCATGGCCGAGAAGGCGAACGCCACGGTGGCGCGGATTTCCGGCATCGGCGCGCTGCCGGAAGAGGTTTCGCGCTTTCTGCGGGAGGGCAATTTTCCGGCCAGCTTGAGGGTCTCGACCGACGGGCGCCTGGCCGGTGCGGATTTCTCTTCGACGACACTGACGGTCAGCGAAGGGGCGTCGGACGGCGACGACCTCAACGCGCTGTCCTTTGCCGAGGCCGGCATCGCCGAGACGGGGACGCTGGTGCTGGTGTCGAGCCGCGAAAACCCGACGAGCCTCAACTTCCTGCCGGAGAACCACATCGTCGTCGTCAAGGCGGACGACATCGCCGGCGAGATGGAGGCGGTGTTTCCCAAGCTGCGCGAGACCTACGGCAAGGGCGAGATGCCGCGCTCGCTCAACTTCGTCACGGGTCCGTCCCGCTCGGCCGACATCGAGCAGACGCTGCTCCTCGGCGCCCACGGCCCCCGCGCGCTGCACATCGTGGTGGTCGACTGAGGACGGGACACCCTTTCCGCAGACGTTCGCCTCGCCGTTCACAGGTCTTGCCACCATTCAGTCTTCGCCCTTCGCGCTTCACCAGAACAGGGACGCAAAATGACCGCTCGCCATGTGATGAACGACCGCTCGATCCGAACCGTTCTGGCAGCGGCCCTGGCCGGGTCGCTCGGGCTTGCCGCCCTGCCCGGCGTGGCATGTGCGGCTGACGACGCCATCGGCACCGTGCGCCAGATCTACGACGGCAAGCTGTTGCCGGACATTCAGGCGCGGACGTTTCGCAACATCGACAAGCTGTTTCCGACACGGACGATCAGGGCCGCGGGCAAGGACGCCGGGAGCGTGCGCGAACTGCCGGTCGACCTCGACCCGACGATCACGGATCTGAGCTTCAAGGTCGGCGACAAGACGCATGATCTCTATGAGACGATATCGGTGAACCGCATCGCCGGGCTGATCGTCCTGAAGGACGGCAAGATCAAGTTCGAGGATTACGAACTCGGCAACGATCGGCAGACCCGCTGGATGTCGATGTCGGTGGCCAAATCCATGACCTCGACGCTGATCGCCGCGGCGATCGAGGACGGCGACATCGAAAGCATCGACGATCGCCTCGAAACCTATTTGCCGCAGCTGAAGGGCAGTGCCTACGGGCCGGTGACGGTGGCGCAGCTCCTCACCATGAGCTCGGGCGTCAAATGGAGCGAGACCTACACCAACCCCGCCTCCGACCGGCGGCATATGCTCGATTTGCAGATCGCCCAGAAGCCGGGCGCGATCGTCGACTACATGGCCTCGTTGCCGAAGGCGCACGCGCCGGGCACGGCGTGGAACTATTCGACCGGCGAAACCTCGATCGCCGCAGCGCTTGTGCATGCCGCGACGGGCAAAAATCTCGCCGATTACCTCTCGGAGAAGATCTGGACGCCCTACGGCATGGAGAGCGACGCCACCTGGTGGCTCGGCTCGCCGGACGGGCTGGAGGTCGGCGGCAGCGGCGTTTCGGCGACGCTGCGCGATTACGCCCGCTTCGGCCAGTTCGTGCTGGACGGCGGCAAGGTGGACGGCAAGGCCGTCGTGCCCGACGACTGGTTTCCGGCAGCGGGCCAGCCGCGCGACATCGGCGGCAAGACGGTCGGCTACGGCCGCATGTGGTGGCCGGTCGCCAAGGGCGAGGCCTTCAAGAACGACCAGGCGTTCGCGGCGATCGGCATCTACGGCCAGTATGTCTACGTGAACCCCACCCGCAAGATCGTCATCGCCATGTGGGGCGCGCAGCCCAAGCCGCTCGAGAGCAATCCGATCAGCGAATACAGTTTCCTCGAGGCGCTGGCGGCGAAGGTCGACGGCGGCTGATCCGCTCGACGGAGACCTGAGGATCACCCGGTCCGGGTGAAGGCCGCGCTCAGATCAGAAAGGGCGACGGGGCAAATTCAACGTCTTCGAAGATTTCCGCGAGCGGCAGGATGAGACCAAGGGCAGGCACCGCAATCACCTGATCGAGACCGCGAAGGACGGTGTCTCGCCATTCGCCCTCGTCGCCGCGTTCGAAAACGTAGACTTCAGGCCGGTTCGGCTCAACGTAGAGGATCGTCCGCAGGGTCTCGACCCCCTTGTACTCGCCGATCTTCACGGACCGGTCGATGTCCCGCGTGCTCGGCGAAAACACCTCCACGACGAGGATCGGTTCGCGGGCGACGAGGTCCCGCGGCTCCCGTTTGCCGCAATCGACGCCGGCATCGGGCCGACGGATGCGGTTCGCCGCCGTTCTGACCGCGAAATCGGCGGTGAACGGACGGCAAGGTTTGCCCCGGAGGCGGGTTCTTAACGCAGCCAGCACATTGACCACGATCGAATCATGCTGGGAGGCGGTCCCGGCCTGCAGGCGCACGATCCGTCCGTCGACGAATTCGAAACGGCCCTCGCGGTCCTCGGCCCAGCGAAGGAACGCGTCGGCGGTCATTGTCCGTTCAAAAGCCTGGCTCATGGTGCGCGATCGATCCGGGTGGCGACGACGGATGCTAACACGGAGGGACCGTGCCGCCATTGCGGAGATTGTGATGCCCATCTGGGAGGACGGGTGTTTTCCGCAGTATTAGGTGGCAGAAGCCATGGGTGCAATCGACCGCTTACGACCCATTCGAGACCTTCGCGTCTGTCGCCGTGGATGTCCGCCTCGAACCCTTTCTTGAAATTATTGTGCGGCAGTGAACGGCAGGCTTCCGCAAGAGGCGTGGGGCTTGACCACCCATAACTCCATAGCTATGGATAAAACATAGCCGCGGAGTTATGGGTATATGGCTCATCTGCATGATGCCGTTTTTAGATCATTGTCCGATCCCACGCGCCGGGGCCTTTTCGAACGGCTCTGTCTCGACGGTGAGCAGACCGTTGCTGCGCTGACGACGCAAGCTGGAATCTCTCAGCCGGCCGTTTCCAAACATCTCGGCGTTTTGAAGCAGGCAGGCCTTGTGAGTGGACGGCATGAGGGCCGCCAGACCCACTACACCGCCCGGAAAGAAGCCCTCGCGCCGCTTGTCGACTGGACCCGTCGCATGAGCGGATTCTGGGATACGAAACTCGACGGCCTCGAAGACCTGCTGGGGAGGATGGACCAATGACTAACGCTGCCAGGAACGCGCGCTCTGTGGTCAAGGAGCGTGACCTCAAGCACCCCCCGGAAAAGATATGGCGCGCGCTAACGCAGAAACACCTCATCGAGGAGTGGCTGATGGAAAGTGACTTCAAACCGGAAGTTGGACACGGCTTCGATCTGGACGCGGAATGGGGGACGATCAGTTGCGAAGTGCTGGCGGTCGAGCCGCATAAATCCTTGTCCTACTCCTGGCAGGCGCACGGGCTGGACAGCGTCGTGACCTGGACACTCACCGAAACCGAAACCGGCACACACCTGCGGATGGAACAGACGGGCTTTGGTCACGACCAGGAACAGGCCTATCGCGGAGCGATCTCGGGTTGGACGAGGTTTCTTGACAAGCTCGAACAGGTCGTCTCCGACCTCGGCTGATACGATTTCCAAGGAGGAGACCCATGAGCATTCTACTTTGGATACTGCAGGTGCTGCTGGCATTGCACACCGCTGTCGGCGCAGGTTGGAAGCTCTTCAACTCGAAGCAGTCCATCCCTACACTCAGCGCAATCCCTCATGGCGTCTGGATGGTCCTGATCCCGTTCGAGCTGATCTGCGCGGCAGGACTGATCTTGCCCGCCCTCGCACCGTCCGTCGGCTGGCTCGTGGCCCTCGCGGCCATCGGGATTGCCGTCGAGATGCTGATGTTCTCTGGCATTCATTTCCAAGGCGATGCCGAAGAAAATGGCCCAATGTTCTACTGGCTGGTCGTGGCAGCGGTTTGCGCGGTGATCGCGGTCGGCCGACTGTTCGTCGCACCTCTGTGAGACGACAGGACGCGGAGGCCGAATGTCGAAAAATCCCGAAGTCGAAAAGCTGTTGAGACAGAAAAGATGGGAGAAGGAGCGCAAAAAGCTGCGCTCGCTGATCCTCGGCTGCGATCTCGTCGAGAACGTGAAGTGGGGAAAACTCTGCTATTCCTACAGGGAAAGAAATGTCGTCATCGTCTACGGAATGAAAAACTACTGCGCGCTCGGGTTCTTCAAAGGGTCGCTGCTCGATGACGACGTGGACATTCTGGTGCAGCCGGGCAAACACTCCCAGGCCATGCGCCAACTGCGGTTCGAAGGCTTGAGTGAGATCGAAGGTAGCGAAAATCGCATCACGTCCTTCATCGAAAAGGCAATTCAGGCAGAGAAAGACGGTTTGGAAGTCGATTTTGGCGAAAAGGATAATCTCAGCTATCCCGATGAATTACAGGATGCGTTGGACGATAACTCGGAGCTGGCCGAAGCATTCGGGGATCTGACACCCGGACGGCAGCGCGGATACGTGCTGCACATATCGGACGCCAGGCAATCAAAAACACGTGTCAGACGAATCGAGAAATACCGCTCAAAGATCATGGTAGGTAAAGGGTTGAACGAGCGATGATTTCAGAGCGGTCGTTCGTAAGGCTGCACCGAACGGCGAAAAAATCCGCATGGCTGACATTGGGCAGCCTACACGGAAATGACTAGTTTCCAGCCACTACGCCAGCCACTACGGACGAAGGAGTGGTGCAGGCCGAAACCTTGCACCATTCAAGTCACAGGCTGTCTCTTGTGCGTCCATGAACAAGCCCCAACCTACAAACCGAAGCGGCGCTGAGTTTTGTCCACGCCGCCCTGCTCTTCATCGAAAGCCAAAGCGCCTCGGCCGTCTCAGTTCTGCACCGACTGCACGGCGCCGCCGTCGACGCGCATGTTGGAGCCGTTGATGTAGGAGCCGCGCTCGGAGACGATGAGGGCGATGGCGGCGGCCACCTCCTCGGCGCGGCCGCGGCGCTTCAGGGCAATGCCGGGGCGCTCTTCTTCCAGGAAGCTCTCGATGGCCTCCTCGAAGGAGACGCCGAGTTCCTTGGAGCGTTTTTCCATCATGCCGTCGGTCATGTCGGATTTCACGAAGGCCGGCGAGACGGTATTGCACAGGATGCCGTGCTCGGCCTCTTTGTAGGACAGGTTCTTGACGAAGGCCGCGAGCGCCGCCTTGGCGGTGTTGTAGACGGTCTCGTCCCAATAGGGCTGAACGGCGTTTTCGCTGGTGATGCAGACGAAGCGGCCCCAGCCGTTCCTGCGCATTTCCGGGAAGGTCGCGCGGGCGATCTTCACCGAGGACAGGAAGTCGATCTGCCAGCATTTCTCGTAGTCTTCGTCGGTCATCTCGAGCGGATGGCCCTTGGCGCCGGTGATGCCGGCGGTGTGGACGACGATGTCGATCTTGCCGAACCTGTCGATCGCTGCCTTTGCCAGCGCGTCGAGCTCGGACTGGCTGGTGACGTCGGCCTTGATGCAGATCGCTTCGCCGGGCAGCGATTTCGCATCGGTTTCGAGCTGGCCGATGTCCCTGTCCGACAGGATCAGCTTGCAGCCCTCCTCGGCGAGAATCTTCGCGGTTTCGAAGCCCATGCCGCCGGTGGCGCCGGTGATGATCGCGACGCGACCCTTGATCTGGAGATCCATGAGAGGTCCCTTGCGTTTGCCGGCACAACGCGTGTGGCGCCGGCGAATTGGTTTCGTGTGACACTGGCTGTGCGTGACATTGATAGCGGGTGATAACGGCATCGGAGCGCATAGGTTTCGCGGCACTGCGAGATGCGCCTGCGACCAAGCCGCGCGCACGCAGCCCGAACATTGCGACCGGCGCATCAGGCCCTGGGTCTCGAACCTCGACGCCGACGGCTGCCGTGCTAGAAGCGGCCGCCGCACATGTCGAAGCCAAGCGAGAAACGCATGCCGAGCCACGATTTCAAAAGCCCGCGGATCTTCGTCGATGCCGATCTCGCCACCGGCGCGGTGGTCGCAGCCACGCCGGTGCAGATAAACTACCTGTCGAATGTCATGCGGCTTGGCGAAGGCAACACTGTCCTCGCCTTCAACGGCCGCGACGGCGAGTGGCGCTGCGGGCTGGAAAGACCGGCCAGGAAGAAGCTCGACCTGAACCCGGCGGAGCAGGTGCGCGCCCAGACGCGCGCGCCGACGCTGCGCTATCTTTTCGCGCCGCTCAAGCATGCGCGGCTGGACTACATGGTGCAAAAGGCGGTCGAAATGGGCGCGGGCTCGCTGGAGCCGGTGATCACCCAGCATGTTCAGGCCTCGCGGCTGAACGTCGAGCGGATGCGGGCCAATGCCGTCGAGGCCGCCGAGCAATGCGGCATATTGACGATTCCCGATTGCCGCGAGCCGGTGAAATTCGCCGAGGCCCTGGCCGGATGGGACACCTGCGTGCCGCTGATCTTCTGCGACGAACGCGAAGATGCGCAAAGCCCGATCGAGACGCTGCGCGGACTGGGGGAACCTGTCGCGCCGGGCCGGCCGCTCGGCCTGCTGGTCGGGCCGGAGGGCGGCTTTTCGACCGAGGAGCGCGAGCGGCTGCGGGCCTTGCCTTTCGTCACGGCGATCTCGCTGGGGCCGCGGATCCTGCGCGCCGACACGGCGGCCGTCGCCGCCCTCGCCGTTCTCCAGGCGGCGATCGGCGACTGGAACGTCTGAGCGCGCCACGACCGCAACGCCCTGCGACATCGGCCGGCGGCGCCATGGGCGGGCACGCGCGGCGTGGAAACTGGCCGCACTGTCAACACGAATTTTCTTGCACGACGCGACGAAACTCGGCAGGTGCCGGGCGAGAACGAGAATGGGCGTGGCCCGATCCGGCGCCCGACGATGGCGCGCCTGAAGACAGCCGCCGAAGAAGCGTTGAGGACAGCCTATGGCTCGCGACACGACCGACCTGACGCCGGTCACCTCGCTCGAGGATCTGACGGCGCATCTGAAGTCCGGCGAGAAGCCGGTTTCCGCCTTCCGCATCGGGACCGAGCACGAGAAGTTCGGCTACTACACCGAGGATCTCTCGCCTGTGCCCTTCGAGGGCGAGCGCGGCATCGAGGCGCTGCTGAAGGGCATGCAGGCGGTCTCCGGCTGGGAACCGATCATCGACGAGGGCCGGTTGATCGGCCTTTACGGCGCCAATGGCGAAGGCGCGATCTCGCTGGAACCGGGCGGCCAGTTCGAGCTGTCGGGCGCGCCGCTGGAGACGATCCACGCCACCTGCCGCGAATCCAACGCCCATCTCGCGCAGGTGCGCGCCGTCGCCAAGGACCTCGGCATCGGCTTTCTCGGCATCGGCGCGTCGCCGGCCTGGACGATCGATGAAACGCCGATCATGCCGAAGTCGCGCTACGAGATCATGCGCCGCTACATGCCGAAAATCGGTACGCGCGGCCTCGACATGATGCTTCGCACCGCGACCATCCAGGTCAATCTCGACTTTCGCGACGAAGCCGACATGCGCCGCAAGATGCAGATCGGCATGAAGCTGCAGGCCGTCGCCTCGGCGCTGTTCGCCAATTCGCCGTTCACCGACGGCAAGCCGAACGGCATGGCTTCGTGGCGCTGCGGGGTATGGGAGGATGTCGACAACCAGCGCTCGGGCCTTTTGCCCTTCGTCTTCGAGGAGACCTTCTCCTATCGCGACTATGCCGAATGGGCGCTCGACGTGCCGATGTATTTCGTCACCCGCAACGGCAAGTATTACGACGCGACCGACGTCACCTTCCGGCAGTTCATGGACGGCGCCCTCAAGGGCCGGATCGCGGACCCCGAGCCGCAGCTCGGCGACTGGACCAATCATCTTTCGACGATGTTCCCGGACGTGCGGCTGAAGACCTTCCTGGAAATGCGCGGGGCCGATGGCGGCCCGTGGCGTCGCATCTGCGCGTTGCCGGCCTATTGGGTCGGGCTGCTCTACGACGAGACGAGCCTTGCGGCCGCCGAGGACCTGACGCGCGATTTCACCTTCGCCGAGGTCTCGGCGATGCGCGCGGCAGTGCCGCGCGAGGGCTTTGCGGCGAAGTTCCGCGACGGCTCGGTGCTGGAGCTTGCGCGCGAAACGGTGAAGATCGCCCGCGAGGGCCTGCGCCGCCGCAACCGGCTCAACGACGAGGGCAATGACGAGAGCTTCTTCCTGGCACCGCTGGAAGAGGTGGTCGCCCGCGGCACGACGTCGGGCGAGGAGCTGGTCCGCCTTTACGAGGAGCAATGGGGCCGCTCGATGGAACGGGTGTTCAAGCACCTGACTTACTGAGCCGGCTATCCAACACCCTGACCTCGGCCTTCCCCGTCATTTGTCAAAGGGCTTTCCTTTCATCCGCCACAGGGCTTTCGGGAGATTGCTCCTTTGAATGCCTCACCGTCTGGAAACGGCGATTCGCGATCCCGTTTTGACAGGGAGCGTGGCTTGTGTCGGGATGTCGCATGGCACCCCCATTCATGGCGGCGGGATCGAGGCGACGATGACGGATTTCTTCGACTGGTTGACGGCAGGCGACTCGGGTCTCGGCGCGGACCGGCTGGCGAACGCGTTCAATCTCAGCCATGACGAACTCCGCGGCACCACCGATGCCCTTGCACCGGCCTTCGCGGTGGCGCTGCAGCGTGCGATGACCGATCCGGCGATCTGGAACGATCTGTCGAAGCGTTTCGCGCCGCTGATGGGGCAGACCCTGGCTCCGGGGCCGGAGACGGCGAAGTCGACGGCCGCCAGGGAACTCGCCGACACGCTGTTCGGCTCGCCCGACGTCTCGTCGGCGATTGCGCGAAAGGTCTCGCTTGCCAATGGTGTTGCACCAGACGCCGTGGAACAGGTGATGCGCAATCTGTCGGTCATGACCATGCAGACGATGGTGCAGATGATGCTGGCCAACATGGCGCGCAGCCAGCCCAAGGGACTGGCCGAAGGCGATTATCCGACGGCGATGGCCGAGATGATGCGGCGCGGCGCCAACGCGATGGAGGCGATGGGCCGTCCGTCCGACACGCGGGTGCCCCGCAAGGCCGCACCGTTCGGGCCCTCTTCGGAGGCGCTCGCCGACTTGTTCTCCAACGCCCTCACCGGGCGCCTGCCCTTCCTACCACCCGAGGCGGAAAAGACGGCCGCACCCTGGGCCGCGCCTTGGGCCGCGTCTGTGGCCCGTCGTTTCGACTCGCCGGCCGAACCGGCTGCGTCGCCCGAGACAAAGCCGACCCCGAACCCCTTTGAGGCGATGATGGACGGGTTCATGCGTGGCATGGCGAGCCCGTCGGACGGTGCATCGCTCGACGAGGAGACCGAGGACGAGGCGACATCGCCTTCGCCTTTGCCAGCCGGGATTGGCGCCGCGACATCCGTGAGGCCGAACGCCATCGAACCGGCAACGGCCGAGTTCGGCGTCTTCGACGATCTGGCGCGGGCCGGGCGACAGATGCAGGACGATTATGCCCGTCAGATCATGGAGCTTTTCGGCGCCGTTCCCGTTCGCAATGAAACACCTGCCGACAACGCGTCGAAGCCTCGGCGTTAGACCCTAACGAAAAGACGCCGCTTGCTGACCGTCAATCTTCTGATCATCGCCGTTCTGATCGTGATCAACGGCTTCTTCGCCATGTCGGAACTGGCGCTCGTCTCCGCGAAGAAATCGCGGCTTCAGCAGATGCACGAGCAGCACAAGGCGGGGGCATCGAGCGCGCTGAAGCTCGCCGAGGACCCGACCGGCTTTCTGTCGACGGTCCAGGTCGGCATCACCCTCGTCGGCATTTTCGCCGGGGCCTTCGGCGGCTCGGCCTTTTCGGCGCCGCTGGCTAAAGTCATCGCAAAGCTCCCGGTGGTCGGCCCGGCGGTCGGCGACTACGCCGGGACGCTCGCCTTCGTGCTCGTCGTCATCGTTATCACCTATCTGTCGCTGATCATCGGAGAACTGGTGCCCAAGCGCTTCGCCTTGAGCCGGGCCGAGGCGATCGCCTGCAAGGTCGCCCCGACCATGACGATGATCGCCCGCGTCGGCGCGCCGATCGTCTGGCTCCTGCGCGTTTCGACCAATGCGGTCACGGCGCTCTTCGGTGGCAGCCAGACGAGCGAGGATGGCGTGACCGAGGACGACGTGCGCGCGATGATCGCCGAGGGCACCCGGAAGGGCATCTTCGAGGAGAAGGAACGCGAGATGCTGGAGGGCGTCATCCGCATCGCCGACCGCACCGTGCGCTCGATCATGATGCCGCGGCCGAAGACGGTCTGGCTCGACAAGAGCGACGATGCCGAAACGCTGCTCGAAGAAATCCTCGGCACCGGCCATTCGCGCTATCCGGTGATCGACCTCGACGAGGATGCGGTCATCGGCATCGTCCAGACCAAGGACCTCCTGGAGCAACAGCGCCGCACCGGTACGATCGACCTGTCCGGGGCCATGCGCGACGCACTCTACGTCAACGAGACGATGCCGATCCTGACCTTGCTCGAGCGGTTCCGCGAGGCGGAAATCCACATGGCGATCGTCCTCGACGAATACGGCTCGTTCGAGGGCGTGGCGACGCCGATGGATATCCTGGTCGGGATTGCCGGCTCGATGCCCGAGGGCGACAAGGACCTGCCGGGCGTCACGCGCCGCAAGGACGGCTCGATCCTGGTCGATGCGGCACTTTCGGTGGATGCGCTGGAACTCGCCGAACCCGGTTTCGGCTTTCCCGAGGAGCGCGACTACCAGACGGTGGCCGGCTTCGCCCTCGACCGGATCGGCCACATTCCTGGGGTCGGCGAAAGCTTCGAGCACCGGACGGCGAAACAGACGGGCTGGACGATCGAGGTGATCGATCTCGACGGACACCGGATCGACAAGCTCCTGTTCACGCCGTTGCCAAACGACACCGATACGGACGCAGACGAAGCGTCCGCGGACGGGGCGACGATCTGAGCCCGCAGGTCGGCAGGCGATATGGGTTCTGTCGGCAAATGTCGTCGGCGCAAACGAAAAGGCCGGGTGCGATCGGCGCCCGGCCTTTCAGTTTGCATCGTTCATACGGGTGGCGCTCGGCGCCCGGCCCTCTCGCCCACCGTCGGCAGGCCTTTTGCGACCGATCAACGCTGCGATCAGTCGCAAAGACCGCGACGGCGCTGGGCGGCCACAAGCGCCAGCCTGTAGGTCGCATCCTCACGCCAGCCGACGGAAAGGGCGGTCGAGATGTCGTCGCGCTTCAGGCCGATGTCGGTAAGGATGTAGTCGGGCAGATCGCTCATCTGCCGCACCTGGCGGCGGGTCGCGAGCGAGCGGCCGATCGCCGCAACGGCCGCGAATGCGAGGCGAACCGCCTGCAGCGGAGGCGCGATCACCGGCCGGTTCTTCGTCATGATGGTCATGGCCGTCTCTCCTTTGTCAAAGTCATCGACCGGCCTTTGTCAAAGCCATCGACCGGAATGTCGGAAAAAAGCGGGAGCGCTCACCGCCACGCTTGCGCGTGCCCGGCCTGGGCTTTCCGAAGAAGCGAACGCTCCCGAAATGTTCCTGACAATGACAAACCTAAGCGCTGGATATTGATCAATCCAACGAATGTTTGTAATGTGACGCATCGTTCTGATTGATGGATCATCCGATGAGCACACCCCTCGACCTCGACCACCTTCGCACCTTCGTCGCCATCGTCGATGCGGGCAGCTTCACCCGCGCCGCCGACGACGTCTTCAAGACCCAGTCGGCGGTCTCCATGCAGATGCGCCGGCTGGAGGAGCGGCTCGACGTCAAACTCTTCGAGCGCAACGGCCGCAGCATCGAGATCACCTCGGACGGCACCCGGCTCCTGACATATGCGCGGCGGATGCTGACGCTCTCCCAGGAGACGATCTCGGCCTTCGACGAGGACGTCATGCAGGGCACCGTCTGCATCGGCCTGCCGGACGACTATGCCGAACGCTTCCTGCCGGAGATTCTGGCCCGCTTTTCGCGCTCGAATCCGCTGGTCGAGCTCAACATCGCCTGCGAGCCCTCGTCCAATCTCGCCGAACTGATCGACAAGGGCCGTCTCGACGTGGCGCTCGTCGCCGATTGCGCCGTCGGGGCGACCAGGCCGGAGGTGGTGCGCCACGAACCGCTGCACTTCGTGACGTCGGCCGCCCACGACGTCCACAACGAGGCGATCGTGCCGCTGGCGCTGGGCCGCAAGGACTGCGCCTGGCGCCTGCAGGGGATGGAAGCGCTCGACGGCGTCGACCGGCGCTACAAGGTGCTGTTCTCGTCCTGGTCGGCGCAGATCGTCGCCTCGGCGGTGCTGTCGGGTCTCGCCGTCGGTGTCCTGCCCGAATGCGCCCTGCGTCCCGGCATGCGCATTCTCACCGAGCGGGACGGTTTTCCGACGCTGAAGGACAACGAGATCGGCATCATCCGCGCCCGCAACGCCGAAGGCCCGGTGATCGCCGCCCTCGTCGAGCACATCCGCGAAAGCCTGGTCAATCTTGCCCCGCCGCCCGCCCGCACGACCGTGCCGTCGACCCGGCTGATGACGGACGTGCAACCGAAAAAACGAGCCAATCTGACGATGGTGGGTTGATGCCGGCCATGCCGCCGACCCCGCAAACGCATGCGGACCCGATCCGCCTTGCCACCGCACTGCTCGATGCGATCGAGATCGGGATCGTGCCGATGACCCGGCGCGGCGTGGCGCAGGGCAACAAGATCTTCGGGGCGGCGATCCTGCGCAAATCGGACCTGTCGACGGTGATCGCCGAGACCAACAACGAGACCGAGAACCCGCTCTGGCACGGCGAAATGCACGCGCTGAAGCGGCTCTACGAGCGCCCGGCGGCCGAGCGCCCGGCGCCGTCCGACTGCATTTTCCTCGCCACCCACGAGCCCTGTTCGCTGTGCCTTTCGGCCATCACCTGGGGCGGCTACGACAATTTCTTCTATCTGTTCTCGCACCAGGACAGCCGCGACAGCTTCGCCATCCCGCACGACATCAGGATTTTGCGCGAGGTGTTCGTCGCGCCGGGCACGAGCGAGGACGCGCCGCTCTACAATCGGAACAACGCCTATTGGACGTCGCGGTCAATTGCGTCGCTGGTCGAGGAGCTCGCCGCAGATGATCGCGCAGCGTTGGAGACGCGGATCGCGACGATCTCGGCCATCTATGACGAGCTTTCGGAAATTTATCAGAACCACAAAGGCGGTGCGGACATTCCGCTTCCCTAATCCGGGACCGCGGAACAGTTCACTCGGTCCATTCCACCTCGCCCGAAGTGCATACACAGGCGACGCCATTCGCCTGCAACGCGCTATCGGTTTCTGCAGGGTAAATCACCCGGCGCCGTCATCCTCGGGCTTGTCCCGAGGATGACGGCGCGTTTGCATGGAGCGCGGTGCCCCGAGGACGCTTGACCGACGACGGCCCCCGTCCGCACAATGACGCCATGAGCTTTCTTCCCGAATCCTCCGCCGAATCGCCCGATCGCGGCCCCGCCTCGAACGTCGCCGAATACACCGTCTCGGAAATCTCCGGCGCGTTGAAGAAGACGGTGGAGGAGCAGTTCGGCCATGTGCGGCTGCGCGGCGAGGTGTCGGGTTATCGCGGGCCGCACTCGTCGGGCCACGCCTATTTCAGCCTGAAGGACGACCGCGCCCGCATCGACGCCGTCATCTGGCGCACGAGCTTTTCAAAGCTCGCCTTCAAGCCAGAGGAGGGGCTGGAGGTCGTCGCGACCGGCAAGCTCACGACCTATCCGGGCTCGTCGAAATACCAGATCGTCATCGAGGACATCCAGCCGGCCGGCGCCGGCGCGCTGATGGCGCTGCTCAACGCGCGCAAGCGCAAGCTGGAGGCCGAAGGGCTTTTCGCGGAAGGCCGCAAGCGACCCCTGCCCTTCCTGCCAAAGGTGATCGGCGTCGTCACCTCGCCGACCGGCGCCGTCATCCGCGACATCTGCCACCGCATCGCCGACCGGTTCCCGGTGCATGTGCTGGTCTGGCCGGTGCGCGTCCAGGGCGAGACCTCCGGCGACGAGGTCGCGCGCGCGATAACCGGCTTCAACGCGATCGAGGTGGACGGCAAGATTGCGCGACCGGACCTCATCATCGTCGCGCGCGGCGGCGGCAGCCTGGAAGACCTCTGGGGCTTCAACGACGAGGCGGTGGTGCGCGCGGCGGCGGACTCGGCGATCCCGCTGATTTCGGCCGTCGGCCACGAGACCGACTGGACGCTGATCGACCACGCCGCCGACCGCCGCGCTCCGACGCCGACGGGCGCGGCCGAAATCGCGGTGCCGGTGCGGGCCGATCTTCTGGCGGCGATCACGGCGTTGCACGCCCGCCACCAGGGCGCAGTGTCGCGCCGGCTGGAGCAGGAGCGCCGGCACGTCGCGCAGACGGCGCGGGCGCTGCCCACGGCCGACATGCTGCTGGCGCTGCCGCGCCGGAGGCTCGACGAGGCGACGACGGCGCTCGGCCAGTCGCTCAGGGTCGCCGTCATCGAAAAGCGCCGCTCGCTCGGCGACGTCGCGGGGCGGCTGTCGCCCGCGAGCCTCGACAGCCTGCTCCGCGACAAGCGCGCCAATCTGCGCCATCACGAAGCGGCGGCCCATCACGGCCTTGCCGGCCTCGTCCAGGCCCGGCGCCAGCGCTTCGAGCGCGTCGCGAGCGGGCTGCAGCCGCACCGGATCAGGGCGCGAAGCGAGGCCGGACGCCTGCGGCTCGAAACCTTCGGAGCAAGGCTCGCAGGGGCCGAAACGCAGCTGGCCAGCGTCCGCCGCCAGCGACTCGCGAGCGCCTGGCGCATGGCCGACAGCCTGAACCCGCTGCGCGTTCTCGAACGCGGCTACGCCATCGTCAAGGACACGGATGGCATGCCCATCGTCACCGCCGGCGCCTTGACCCCGGGCATGCGCTTCGACGTGATGTTCAAGGGCAAGGAAACCCGCCGGGCAGTGGTGGAGGATGCGGGAGCAAAGGAGAACGAACCACGGCCGATGGCGAAGAAGCGCAAGGGTGGGGTGCGGTCGTCGAGCCCGGCTGCGGCGTCGGTCGAACTGCCGGACGGCAACGAGCCGCTGGAAGCCGGGTCGTTCGAAGCACGCCAGCCTTCGGCCGAAAACTTGGGGACGGCTTCGAGCGACCGGCCCACCTTCGATAAGCCGAAGGGCAAGCGAACGCCGAAGGAACGCAAGGTGGCCGAGGGGCAAGGCTCGCTGTTTTGATCGGAGCGAAGAGTTGCAAGCGCGGTGCAACGGACGTTTTTCGTCATCGCGTTATCGAAAAAGACGGGGTCCGAGCCGATAAACTGCACATACCCGAAAACCGCCGCTTCGCCATTACGCTATAGGGCGGAAGCGAGAATTCGGCAGCCCGAGCGAGGAAAACAAGGTGGCAGCACCCGCATTCGTCCCCTGTCCCGTCTTTCAGTCTCTGGCAGCCAACGGCCGGGCAACGGTCGGCGAATTCACATACGGCGACCCGGAAATTTTCTGGTGGGGTGAGGACGTATCGCTCTCGATCGGCAAATATTGCTCGATTGCGCGCGGCGTCGGCATTTTCCTCGGTGGCAATCATCGCCCCGATTGGATCACGACCTTTCCGTTCAGTGCGATCGATACTTGGCCGGAGGCTCAGGCAATCCCCGGCCATCCAGCGTCCCGTGGAAATGTGACCATCGGGCATGACGTCTGGATCGGGGCGAACGCGACAATCCTTTCGGGCGTGGCCGTCGGGGATGGCGCGGTGATCGGCGCCGCCGCTGTCGTGACACGCGACGTCCTGCCCTACTGTGTCGTTGCCGGCAATCCGGCAAAGCTCATCAGACGCCGGTTTTCGCAAGCGCAGATCGATGGGCTGTTGTCGGTCGCATGGTGGGATCGACCAGATGATGAAGTGCGGCGACTTGTTCCGCTGATGCTCAGCAGCGATGTCGACGGATTCCTTTCGGCGTGCGGATGGTCCGATGCGTCGCAGAGTGGCCACGACGGATAATGGACAGGACCTATCACCCGCGTGCATCATCGACGAAATGCACGCGGTTCGCGGCGTGACGTGACATGAAACAGCCCTTGGGCGTCGGTCTCGCCGGCCGGAGTAAATTGTTTTGTCCGGGCTTTTTAATGGTACGGTTGGGTGGTCTCGAACCACCGACCTCCGGAGCCACAATCCGACGCTCTAACCTACTGAGCTACAACCGCATGGCGGGGCGTTGTCCCGCGCCCCGACGAATTAGTTTTTTTCGGCCGTTCACGCAAGCCCGAACCGGGGCGGGGCGCAGGAAATCCGCTTGCCGTCGATTTGCGACCGCGCTTCGCTTGTTGCGCGGGGGGCGATCGGTGCGCGGGCCGCCGTCAGAACGTTGGAAGATCGGCGTGGAAGCGATCGAGAAGCGATGAGCGATGGGTCACGAGTCCAGGACGGTGTCCGGACCGCCGGTGACGCGTTGTCGAGATGACGGCCGTGCGACCGGCCCCGCGTTTTGAGTTGTCGAGCAGTCACCGCGCGATCGGCGGAGACGAACGATACCGGTCGGTTTCAGATCGAACCCTTCCGCAAAAAAGGGCATTTCCGCCTTGGGAAATGCCCGATCGTCGTCCCATCGCGATGTCGTTCGGTCCCGCATGCCAGCGCCGTTCGGCGTTTTGCGAGGCGGGACGACACGTCGCCTTACTTGGCGTTCTTGGCGGCCTTCTGGAAGGCGTCGCGGCCGGGCTTCATCATGTCCTGCGCGACCGACTGGGCCAGCGTCTGCATGTCCTTGGTCTGGTCGGTGGCCATCTCGATCTGTTTGCGAACGTAGGCCGTCTGCAGTTCGATCACGTCGGCGAAGGACTTGGCTGCCATCATCTTGTCGAGATGGGCAAAGCCGGTCTCGGCGTTGATGCGCATGGAGTCGATGGCCCTCTTCGACAACTGGAGCGAACCCTGATGGGCGTTTTCCATGGTCGACTCGAGCGTCTTGGTCGCCTCGTCGGCGGCCGACTTCATGCGGCCGTAGGCTTCCTTCGACTGCTCCATCGACTTCTGCGTCATGGCACGGAAGGTTTCGTTGAGCTTCGACGGGTCCATGCCCATCATCGGCTGGGTTGGCATGGAAAAAGCGTCCTGGGTGGTCTTGGAATCGGCCAAAGTTATTTCCTCACGGGTTGGAGTGGTTGCGATCTTCTTGAGATTTCATTCCGTCGCTTGCACTCGATACGATGAACGACGGGCCGACGCTTCAGCAGCAGCCGGCGTCTGCCCAATTACATAGCAAATGCTATTGTGCATTGCAACATGACGCTGCGGATTTTCCTCGCGATTGCGATAACGTTAACCCTCAAACCGTTTGGCGCGGGCATTTGACCGAAGAAACTGGATTCGCCGTCATCGGGCCATTATGAATCCTTTCTTAACATCGATCCTCGTCTCAGATCGGGTCAGCCTGTCTTGTACGTGACGAGGCGTCAACGACGAACCGGAAAGCGAAACGCGCTCGATATGGCGAACCCCGAGGCCCCTTCGGCAAACGTCCCGCTGGCGATGGCGATCATGACCCGGTCCGACGTTCGGACCGCGCGCGACGACGCTTGCGCCATCGCGGTGTTCTCCAAGGAACTGTCGCATATCCTTTGGGCAAGCCACGAGGCCGCCCGGCTGCTCAAACTCGCCGCAACCGGGCCGCAGCCGGACGGCGCTCTGGAAAACAGTGCGCCGGTGCGCCAGATCCGCGCGTCGCGGCGCATGCTGGCAGCCGGCGGTCAGGCGAAGGCGCTCGTCGCCAGCACCGATCGCGGAATGGGTGCGCCGCTGACCGCCCGGATCGATGGGGTCGAGATCGCAGGTTTCGGACCGGCCGCTCTGGTGACGATCGCCGGCGTCAAGCCGGTCGAAGGAGTGTCGCGCGACGACGCGCTGCTTCTGGAGGCCGGACCGGCGGCGCTTTATGGCTGCGACGGCCATCTGGTCGCCGAACATTCGGCGGCGGCCGATCACTGCGGCGCGTCATCGAACGACGCGCCGGACATCATGCAGATCACGGCCTTCGCGGACGGTGCGCAAGCCCTGGGAACGATCGAGACGGCCGGCGGCGCCTTTGCCGTCGGCCGGGTGGCCGACAATCGCCTGGTGGTGATTCGACTGTCTGCACCGTCGCAGACAATCGAAACGTCGCAGACAGGTAAAACGTCGCAGACAGGCGAAACGTCGCATGGCAATGTCGACGATGCCGATGCCGACGATGCCGGTGATCGCGATGCCGACGATCGCGAAGGGGAGCGCAACCGCGGGCTCGGCGCGCTCGTCGAGCGCTGGTATTTCCGCCATCAGGGCATAACGGCCGCGCCGAGCGACGCCCATGACGGCGCGCACTCGGATCGGGTTCCTGGCGGGTCTATGCCGGGCGACGACTCGAGCACGGGCGAAGCTCGTTTGCCGATCGAAGAGGCGGATGCCGTCGCGGCGCGCGCCGTCGAAAGCCCCCGGAATGGCGAGGCGGGCGATCGAGGCTCCGATGAAGGCCAGACGACGGCTCACTCCGGCATGCCAGACCAGCTTGCCGGCGGGGTGCCGATGACGCCTGGACCACAGCAGATCTATGGCGCAAAGACGCTGTCCAGCCGGGCACATGACGACCTCGTCAAGGACATGTCGGCGGACACTTTCGATGAGAGATCAGCCAAGGCGTCCGCGGACGCCTCGGCAACCGGCGAGCAGGAGAACACCGAGTCTCTCGCGATCGCCGAGCCGACCGCGACCGAAACGGCGGATGTCGCGGCGACCGATGACGTCGGAGCCGAACAGGCGTCCGCCACACCCGATCGAGGCAAGCCCGTTTCAAGCCGACAGCAAGACGCGGCGTCGGGACCGGTCGCCCAGGCGACGGGCGGCACTGAAGGTTCGAGCCAGGCGGCGGGTGATACCACAGCGTGCGAGCGTCACGACGACGGCGCGGCTGCGTCGAGCGAAATCCTCGCCGACCAGAAGGGGGCCGGCGCCTCGCCACCTCATGACAAGATGACCGCCGAAGAGCGGCCGAGCGACACTGCGACAGGCGACGCGGGCGAAGCCGACACCGAATCCGCCAAGGCTTTGTTCCGCCCGGATTTCGATCGACCGGCCGCGCGGTTCGTCTGGCGGATCGATGCCGACGGGCGGTTCCGCTCGGTCTCGCCGGAGCTGGCGTCCGCGGTGGGGCCGAAGCTGGCCGACATCGTCGACCGGCCGTTCGCCGACGTCGCCCGGTCCTTCGGGATCGACGCCGACGGCGAGGTGGCGGCGCTTCTGGCACGGCGCGATACATGGTCGGGACGCACCGTCCTTTGGCCGGTGGAGAACGCCGCCAAGCGGGTGCCGGTGGATCTGGCCGCCCTGCCCGTCTATTCGCGCGATCGCGCCTTCGACGGATTTCGCGGTTTCGGCGTCGTGCGCCTTTCGGATGCCGTCGACATGCCGACGGCGTTCGACGCCGCGGCGAGCGGTCCGCACGGCGGTGAAGATCGGGGCGACGCGCCGAAGAGTAGCGGATCGGCGTCCACCTCTTTTGCGGCCCTGCCGGAAGCGGCGAACAACGATGATGCGAGCCCCGCGGATCATTCCACCGCCCTGTCCGCGTCGGAGGCGATGGACATTCTCGCGATGGTCTCGGAAAGCGCCGAGCCGCAATTCGGCCGCCGCGATCCCACCGACCGACCGACCGCTCCCGACGACGCCCTTCCCGTGGATCATGGCGTCGACCGATCGGCCGGGACCGAAGGGCCGCCCGCCGCGCAGGTGATCCGGCTGGAGGAACGGCGGGGACGGCGCGATCCCTTCTTGTCCAAGGACGAGCAGGCCGCGTTCCGGGCCATCGGCGAGACGCTGGGCGACGAGGAGCCCGAGGATGGCGAACATGTCGCGCGGGACGCTCGCGGCGACGAGGAACGCGGAGTGAAGGCCGGCGGGTCGGCGGAACGCGCGACGGCGCCGCTCGAGCAGGCCATTCGAGCCGCCGGCCGGCGCATCGAGGCGTACGAGCGCTCCAGCGATGAGACGTCCGACGGCCCCGACGAGGCGGCGGCGCGCGGCATCGCGGCGGTCGAGCAACCGCATGCGCACCATGTCGATACCGACGAACAGGACGGCGCCGCCAGCGACGACGATCACAACGCGGACGGGGCGGACGGGGCGGACGGGGCGGACGGGGCGGACGGCGAACATGCGGCGCCTTCGGCACCCGACGAGGGGCATGATGCGACGCAAAACGACGGCAGTGCGGCCGACGACAATGCAGCCGACGACCCGAAGGCGGATCCTGCGGCCGACAAGGCGCTCTTCGACGAGCTTTCGACAGTCTATGGCAACCTGCCGCTCCCGGTGCTCGTGCAACTGCGCGAGACCCTGATTTACGGGAACCGCGAATTCTTCGACCTGACCGGCTACGAGGACATCGGCGCGCTCAACGACGCGGGCGGGCTGGCGCATCTTTATGCCGAGGATGTCACCGGAGACGGCCTGCCGGACGACGGCGGTATGGCGGTCAGCCGGGCCAATGGCGAGACCGTCGGCGTGCGCACCCATATGCAGCGCTCGACGATCAACGGCCGGTCCTGCCTCGTCATGTCCTTCTTCGCCACACCCGGAGCCAGCGCCTCGGCGATCCGGCAGGCCTCCGCGGCGCTTGACGTCGCCGCAACCGAGCGAGGGGACGACGAGGCCGAGCACGACGAGGCTTCGGTGCTTCGTCAGACGGTGGAAGAGCTTTACGCCGTGCTCGCCGCCGCGACCGACGGGGTCGTGCTGTTGTCGCCGGACGGGATGATCCGCTCGATGAACGAGCCGGCGCACAGCCTGTTCGGAATCGCCCGCGACGATGCCGGCGGGCGACCCTTCGTGACGCTGTTCGCCCATGAAAGCCAGAAGGCGGCCGCCGATTACCTGGACATGCTGCGCAGCGGCCAGGGCCACGTGCCCGCCGGCGAAGGCCGCGAGGTCATCGGCCGCGTCGCCGAAGGCGGATTCGTGCCGCTGCAGGTCAATCTCGGCCGGCTGCCCGGCACGAGCGGCTGGTGCGCGGTGATCCGCGACATCTCGCGGCGCAAGGGCGTCGAGGAAGAACTGACCAACGCCCGCCGGACGGCGGAGGCGGCGAGCCTTCACAAGAGCCATTTCCTCGCCAATGTCAGCCATGAATTGCGAACGCCCCTCAACGCCATCATCGGCTTTGCCGACGTGATCGCAACCGAGTGCTTCGGGCCGATCGGCAACGAGCGCTATCTGGAATATCTCGACGACATCAAGCGCTCGGGCCACCATGTGCTCGACCTCGTCAACGATCTTCTCGACATCTCCAAGATCGAGGCCGGCAAGCTGGATCTCACCTTCGAGGCGGTGCCGCTGAACGAGGTGTTGTCCGAGATCGTCGCCCTGATGCAGCCCCAGGCCAATCGCGAAAGGGTTCTGGTGCGCTCCAACCTGCCGACCTCGGTGCCGCCGGTCGTCGCGGATCGGCGCTCGATCCGGCAGATCGCCCTCAACCTCGTCGCCAATGCCATCCGCTTCACACCCGCCGGCGGGCAGATTATCGTCTCGACGAGTTGCACGGCGGACGGCGCGGTCTATCTGCGGTTTCGAGACAGCGGCATCGGCATGAGCGACGACGAAATCGAGATCGCCATGAAGCCGTTCGAGCAGGTGGGTCCGACCCAGCGCACGCGCGGCGAGGGCACGGGACTCGGCCTGCCGCTCACGAAAGCGTTGGTCGAGGCGAACCGGGCGGAGTTTTCGCTGGCCTCGACGCCCGGCGAGGGCACGCTGGTGGAAATTCTGTTTCCGCCGCAGCGGGTTCTTTCCGACTAAGCCTCGGCAAAACTTGGCGAAAATCCTCAGGTTTTCATCGCCGCAAGTTTAGAATTCTTCTAATACATTGATTTTACTCGTTTATTTTGACGCGATCCCTTGCGCTTCGTCGTCCTGTCCGGCATGAAGCGGGCAGGCCGCATATCCCGGCGGCAACCCCATGCCGGATGCGTCGGCGGTCCGAAGCGGCAAAGCTGTCGGTCAAGATCGCTTCCCGCTCCGCCAATTTGCGCCGGATCGCCCGACCGGCAGTGTTCGAGGAGAGCCTGATGACGACCCCCGTGTCCCGTTCGAAGAAAGACCGCCTCGGCCTCGTTGCCGCAGGTCTTGCCGCGCTGGCTGCAAGCTTCGGAGCCAGTGCCGCCCGCGCCGCCGACATCAACATCTATACGTCGCGCCAGCCGGAGCTGATCCAGCCGGTGCTCGACGCCTTCACCAGGGACACCGGCCTTTCGACGGCGACGATCTTCATCGACAAGGGCCTGGAGGAGCGGATCGCCGCCGAGGGCGCCAATTCGCCGGCAGATCTGATCATGACCGTCGATGTCGGCCGGCTCGACGCGGCCAAGCAGGCCGGCGTCGTCCAGCCGGTGGACAGCGCGACGCTCGAAAAGAACATTCCCGCCGCCTATCGCGACAAGGAAAAGGACTGGTTCGGCCTGACCGCACGGGCCCGCGTCATCTACGCCTCCAAGGACCGCGTCGATGTCGACGCGATCGGCTACGCCGAGCTCGCCAACCCGAAATGGAAGGGACGGCTTTGCACCCGCTCGGGCCAGCACCAGTACAATGTCGCGCTGATCGCCGCCTATATCGCGCACAACGGCGAGGATGCCGCCCGCACATGGGTCACCGGCCTGCGCGACAACCTCGCCCGGCGGCCGGAAGGCGGCGACCGCGATCAGGCAAAGGCGATCTTCGCCGGCGAATGCGACGTCGCGCTCGGCAACACCTACTATGTCGGCAAGATGGCGACCAACGAGAAGGAGCCGGAGCAGAAGGAGTGGGCGGAGGCCATCAAGGTGATCATGCCGACCTTCGACAACGGTCTCACCCATGTGAACATCTCCGGCGTGGCGCTGGCCAAAAACGCGCCCCACAAGGACAACGCCGTCAAGCTGATGGAATTCCTGTCGGGCGACGAGGCGCAGAAGATCTATGCCGAACTCAACTACGAATATCCGGTCGAGCCGGGTATCGCCACCTCCAAGCTCGTCGAGAGCTTCGGCAAGCTGAAGCCCGACACGCTGCCGCTCGACGAGATCGCCAGGTATCGCGCCAAGGCCTCGGAGATCGTCGACGAGACGCAGTTCGACAACGGGCCGCAGAGCTGACCGCCGCCCTTTCCCGTAGACCTTGATCGGGCGCCCGGCGGATCATTCGCACGGGCGTCCCTGCCGATTTCGAGGCCGTCTGCCGCCACTCCCCCTCCCCAGCCCAAACCTCTGGCCTCAGCCGATCGATGTCCGCCACAGCGCCCCTCACCCGCATCAGGCTTCGCGAGCGTCTCCGGCGGCGGCGCGGGGCCGATGGCGCCTATCTGATCGGGGCGGGCCTCGTTGCCGCGACCGTTGTGATGCCGCTCGTCGCGCTAGTGGTCATCGCGCTGTCGGGCACGTCGCGCAACTGGGCGCATCTGATCGACACGATCCTGCCGGAGGCGGCGCGGGTGACGGCGCTGCTGATGCTCGGCATCGCGCTCGTCGCCGGAACGATCGGCGTCGTCACCGCCTGGCTGGTGGCGAGCTTCGAGTTTCCCGGACGGCGGCTGTTCTCCTGGGCGCTGGTTCTGCCGCTGGCGGTGCCGACCTATATCGCCGCCTATTGCTTCGTCGAATTCCTGCATTTCGCCGGGCCGGTGCAGACCGCGATCCGCGCCATCTTCGGCTTCAAGACCTCGCGCGACTACTGGTTTTTCGACGTGCGATCGCTCTGGGGCGCCGTCCTCATCCTCTCGTCCGTCCTCTACCCTTACGTCTTCCTGACCGTGCGGCTGGTCTTCGTCATGCAGGGGCGCAAGGCCGGGGACGTCGCGCGAACGTTGGGCGCTAGCCGGCTCAAGGTGTTCGTCTCCATCCTGTTGCCGATGGCGCGGCCGGCAATCGCCGTCGGGGTGACGCTGGCGCTGATGGAGGCGATCAACGACATCGGCGCGGTGGAGTTTCTGGGCGTGCGCACGCTGACCTTCGCGGTCTATTCGACCTGGCTGAACCGGGGGGATCTGGAGGGCGCGACGCAGATCGCGCTGATGATGCTGGTCGTCATCGTCGCGCTGGTGCTGGTCGAGCGCTTCGCGCGCCGCAAGCAGCGCTTCACCATCGCGCGGGCCGACCGGCCGCAGCCGGGCCGCGACCGCCTGACGGGCTGGCGCGCAGGGCTCGCCATCGCTGCCTGCCTCGCCCCGATCCTCCTCGGCTTCGGCATCCCGCTCTACGTCCTCGGCGACTTCGCCGTAAAGCGTCTCGGCGATCTCGCCGATCCGCAGCTTTGGCGGGCTCTGCAGCACACGGTCGCCATCGCGGTGGCCAGCGGCCTGCTGACGGTCGCGGCGGGATTCGCCATGGCCTACGGCATCCGCCTGACCGGCTCGAAGCGGCTGACGACGCTGGTGCGCGTTGCCGCCCTCGGCTACGCGGTGCCGGGCACAGTGCTGGCGATCGGCATCCTGATTCCGCTCGCCGCCTTCGACAACGCCGTCGATGCGTGGATGCGCGACTGGTTCGGCGTCTCGACGGGCCTTCTGCTGTCGGGCTCGGGCTTCGCCATCGTCTATGCCTGCTTCGTGCGCTTCATGGCGATGGGCCACGGCTCTCTGGAAAGCGGTTTTTCCAAGCTCTCGCCGCATCTCGACATGGCGGCGCGCACGCTCGGGCGTGGGCCGGGGGGGACGCTCGGCGAAATTCTCCTGCCGCTGATGCGCCCGGCGCTGCTCACCGCCTTCCTGCTCGTCTTCGTCGACGCCTCAAAGGAGCTTTCGGCGACGATCCTCCTGCGCCCCTTCGACTTCGAGACGCTGGCGACCTTCGTTTATGCCCAAACCTCGCGCGCGGCCTTCGAGGATGGCGCGCTGGCGGCGCTGCTCATCGTGCTCGTCGGGATCGTGCCGGTGGTGGTGCTGACGCGGTCGATCGCCGGGGAGGCAAACCGCGTCTGAAGGGCTATTGATGCGTCGTCATGCGCTCGTGCCCTGCATCAACGGCGAGCACCACTGAGCGACGGCTTCGATGCCGGCTCGCAAAAAAGCCGCCCGGCTCAACCGCCGGACGACTTCGGTTTTCGGTGTCGGCTACGCGGCGTCGGCGCGGCCTGCCCGCTTAATTCGGCATCAACACCGAGTCGACGACGTGAACCACGCCATTCGACTGCATGACGTCGGCCTGTTCAACGACGGCACCGCCGCCCTTCTGATCGATGACGACGAGCTTGTCGCCGTCCATCCGCAATGAGATCGGCGCGCCTTCGACCGTCTTGGCATCATGCACGCCGCCATCATCCTTGATCATCTTCATGGCCGCCTCGGACGTCGCCTTGGCCGGAACCACGTGGTAGGTCAGGATCTTGACGAGCATGTCCTTGTTTTCCGGCTTCAGCAGCGTCTCGACCGTGCCCTTCGGCAGTTTCTCGAAGGCGGCGTTGGTCGGCGCGAATACCGTGAACGGTCCGGGACCGCTCAGCGTTTCGACCAAGCCGGCAGCTTTTACGGCGGCCACCAGAGTCGTCAGGTTCTTCGCCTGCGAAGCGTTCTCGACGATGGTTTTCTGAGGATCCATCGGGGCGCCGCCGACCATCGGCATGTCGGACGACATTGAGGCCGCCTTGTCGGTCGCCTTCGCATCGGACTTCATTGCATCCGATTTCATGGTGTCCGACTTCATGGTATCGGACTTCATGGTGTCGCCGGACGTGGCGTCCGACTTCATCGCCGCGCCGTCGCTCTTCATGGTGTCGCTCTTCATCGTGTCGCTTTTCATCGTGTCGGGCGACATGGTATCGGCGGGTTTCATCGTCGACGTATCCTGTGCCGACGCCGCGGAGACGACGCCAGCCGCGATCAGTGCGGCGATAGCCGTCGTGCGAGATAGTGACTTCAACATAACTGAACCTCCCAGTTCGATTTATATGCGGCTCGTCGAGCGCACGGTGCAGCTACGACTGGCAACGGAAAATGGCTTCATCGCATCTCGATAGTCGCAGGAGTTCGAGCGCAAACAGCTTCAAAAGTTTTGAAAAGTTCCGTGCATTACGATGCGTCACAGGGCTCCATATGCGCGTCGGGAAGAGTTGGAATGCCGGGCGGCGTTCGACGGAACGGTCGTGTCGAATTGCCCCTGTCGTTCGCCCAAAAAGAACGTCCAGATTCGGAAGGGCCGCTAGGCGGGCGAACGGGTCCGCCTTTTCGCACACCGGCGGTTCAGCTTGCCAGTTCCTTGCGCGCCTCGAACTGCGCCAGCGCTTCCGGGTTGGCCAGCGCCTCCTTGTTCTTGACGGGGCGGCCCTCGACGACCTCGCGGACGGCGAGTTCGACGATCTTGCCGGATTTGGTGCGCGGGATATCGGTGACGGCCAGCACCTTGGCCGGGACGTGGCGCGGCGAGGCGCCGTTCCGGATGGCGGTCTTGATGCGCCTCGTCAGGTCGTCATCCAGCTTGAGGCCTTCCGCCAGGCGAACGAAGAGCACGACGCGGACGTCGCCGTCGTATGGCTGACCGATGCAGATCGCCTCGACCACCTCCTCCATTTGCTCGACGACGTTGTAAATCTCTGCGGTGCCGATGCGCACGCCTTGCGGGTTAAGCGTCGCGTCGGAGCGGCCGTGAATGACGATGCCGCCATGCTCGGTCCATTCGGCGAAGTCGCCATGGCACCACACGCCCGGAAACCGGTCGAAATAGGCGCCCTGGAAACGCTCGCCGGTCGGGTCGTTCCAGAACTCCAGCGGCACGGAGGGAAAGCCCTTCACGCAGACGAGGTCGCCCTTTTCACCCTTCACGGGCTTTCCGGCATCGTCGAAGACGTCGACGGCCATGCCGAGCGCCGGGCCCTGGATCTCGCCCTCGTAGACCGGCTTCGACGCGACCCCCATGACGAAGCAGGCGCCGATGTCGGTGCCGCCGGAGACGGAGGCAAGATGCACGTCGGCCTTGATGCTCTCGTAGACGTAGTGAAAGCTTTCCGGCGACAGCGGCGAGCCGGTCGAGGACAGCATGCGCACCGACGACAGATCATGGGTCTCGATCGGTTTCAGCCCCGCCTTCCTGGCGGCGTCGATGAATTTCGCGCTGGTGCCGAGAAAGGTCGCCTTCTCCTCTGCCATGTAGTCGAAGATCACCTCCGGCTTCGGGTGGAAGGGCGAACCGTCGTAAAGGAGCAGCGTCGCGCCCGTGGCGAGCGCGGTGACCAGCCAGTTCCACATCATCCAGCCACAGGTGGTGAAGTAGAAGACGCGATCGCCCGGCCTGATGCCGCAATGCAGCACGTGCTCCTTCAGATGCTGCAGCAGGATGCCGCCGGCCCGGTGGACGATGCATTTGGGAACGCCGGTCGTGCCGGACGAGAACAGGATGTAGATCGGGTGGTCGAAAGGCAGTCGTTCGAAGGCGATGTCCGCAGGCTGATAAGGCGCGAGAAAATCGTCGAGGGTGACGCCGTTCGTGAGGACCCTTGCGACCTCTTCGGCCTTTCCGAGATAGGGCACGACGATGGTCTTCCGCGGGTTCAGCGCCTTCGAGATCGGCCCGAGCTTGTCGGCGATCTCGATGGTCCTGGTGGCGTAGTAGTAGCCGTCGCAGGTGATCAGCAATTTGGGCTCGATCTGGCCGAAGCGGTCGAGGACGCCGCGCTCGCCGAAATCGGGCGAACAGGACGACCAGACCGCGCCGATCGAGGCGGCGGCGATCATGGCGGCGACGGTTTCCGGCATGTTCGGCATCATCGCCGCGATGCGGTCGCCGGCGACGATGCCCTCGGCGCGAAAACCTTGCGCGAAGCGCGAGACGAGAGCGCGCAGTTCGCCCCAGGAGAGCGTGCGCTTCACCTTGTCCTCGCCGCGAAAGACGATCGCGTCGGCTTCGTTGGCGCCCGCCTTGGCGAAGAAGTTCTTGGCGAAGTTCAGCCTGGCGTCGGGGAAGAATTTTTCCTCGCGCATGGACGTGCCGGGCGCGATCGCCCGTGCGCCGCGAGCGCCGACCACGCCGCAGAAATCCCAGACGTTCGTCCAGAACGCCGCGCGATCCTCGACGGACCAGCGGTGCAGATTCTCATAGGTCGACAGATCGGTGCCCGTCGCCGCACCGGCCGACCCGGCGAAGGCGGTCATCGGGTGGGCCGCGATCCGCGCCTCGTCCGGCGTCCACAGAAGCTTGGCGCTCATGCTCGAATTCTCCTCAAACCATGCCTTGCTGGTGCCATACCGATCGCGCATTGGCAACGCGGGGGGCAACGCGGGCTCCCCGATGTTCGCGCACCGGAGGGCGCGTCTTCGGGCTTGCTCCCGCCTCTTGGTCGGGTCAGGTTTTGCTTCGCGGCGCGGCCCGGACTACAAGATTTCGATCGCGACGAAAGGATGGAAGTGGCGAGGCACCCGTTCAAAGTCCTCCAACAGAGCCCTTTCGATCGGCGTGGCGCTTCGCTCGAGCCGCCCCGGCGGCGCTTCGGCATGGGTCTGGCGCTCGTGATCGCGGTGCTCTTCGTCGGCGCCGCTGCCGTCGTCGTCCCGCGCATCGCCCTCAATTCGCAACTCGCGCGGCAAACGCTCGTTGCCCGCCTGACGGCGATCACCGGCCAGCCGGTTTCGATCAGCGGCATGGTCGATTTTTCACTTCTGCCGCGCACGCAACTGGTGGTCGACCGGGTGCGGATCGGCGATGCCGATTCGATATCGGTCGACCGGATCGTCGCCGATCTCGACCCGGCCGACGCGCTGTTCGGCACCGCCAACATCTCGCGGCTGGTCCTGGTTCGTCCGGAATATCGCGCAAGCCCATCGACCGCCGATGCGGGCGGCGCACACGGCGAGGTGGACACACCCGCGTCGGATGCCCGCCGCGGACCGCTCTCGAAGATCCGGCCGTTGATGCGGACGTTCCTGGAGCGCTTTCATGGCCTTCGAACTCTTGAAATCCGGGACGGCGTGTGGCGATCCGATCCGGCCGGCAACCAGTACGGCTTTTCCAACGCCAATCTGACGGTCACGCAATCGGGCACGGACTCGGCGATGAATGTCGACGGCTCGTTCATCTGGAATGGCCAGCCGACCGACATCGACGCGGTCATCGACGCGCCCGAAGAGCTGGTCGCCGACGGCAGCAGCAATCTCGACCTGGAGATCGCCTCGCCGGCGCTCGACACGCATTTCGCCGGCGCCGTGAGCCTGAGCCGCGACAACACGATCACCGGACGACTGCAGCTTTCCGTGCCGGCGTTGGGGCGTAGCCTCGAATGGCTTGGGAATGCGAAGGGGCGTATCCCGGATATCGGACCGGTATCAATCGACGGAAACCTCCTTCTGGCCGGCTACGAGGCGGCCCTTTCGGACCTCGATGTCAATGTCGCGGGCAGCGTCGGCCGCGGCGCCGTGGAGGCGAGCTTCCGATCCGTCAAACCGACGGTCAGTGGCACGCTGGCGTTTCCCAGCCTCGACCTCGCGCCGCTCCTGCGCGCCGTTGCGCCCTTGCCGAACGACCCCTATGATTTCGATCGCCCGATCGATCTCGCCTTTGCCGACGGGATGCGGCTCGATCTGCGCCTCTCGGCGATCCAGGCGTCGCTCGGCGAAATCAGGCTCGCCGACATGGCCGCCGTCGTTTCGCTTTCCGACGGCGCCCTCAAGGTCGATGTCGGCGATGCGGCGCTGTTCGGCGGCCGCGGCCGGGCCAATCTCGTTCTCGATGGGCGCCCGGACACGGCGACCGCCAATGGCAACTTGAGCCTTTACGGCGTTGACACCGCACAGTTGATGACGGCGATGAATATCGACGCTATCAGCGTCGGCGGGCGCTCGAACGTGACGGCGACGATGGATTCGCCCATCCGCGATTGGCGCAGCGTTGCCCGAAACATCCGGGTCGATACGCAGATCGAGGCGAGCGACGGCGCCATCGCGGGCTTCGACCCGGCGGTTTTCGCAAGCCCCGGCGCGCGCCCGCTCAGCCAGGGCTTTTCCGGCCAACGCGTGCCGTTTCAGTCGCTCAAGGCCGATCTCAAACTGCGCGGCGATACGGTGCGCATGGAAAGCCTGACGTTGGTCAACTCCGGTGGTGCGCTGGTCGCGTCCGGCCGGTTCACGCCGATCGAACGTCAGATGGCGATCGGCGGCGAATTCGAGCCCGCCGCTGCCTCGGGCGCGGCGGCCAACAGTCCCCAGAAAATCGCCTTCGTGCTCGACGGCAAATGGCCGGACCCATCGGTGACGACCGTAGCCGGCACCAAGGCGCCCCGTCCTTAACGGAAATCGCTGCTGCCATGTGGTGAGATCGCCATCAAGGCCCAGCCCGCGGAATTTTCCGGGCTGATCGACGCGCGTTTTCAAGGCCGCACGACCGCAGGCGCCGACGTCTTGCCGGTCGACCCCGGCGCGGTCCGACGGCAGATTGTCGGCGATGGCACGCTCAGGGTCGCACGAAAACCCATTCAAGGTCATGACGGAAAAGCGAAATTCAAGGTTAAAAAACAAGGTTAATCGGTCCTTAAGGGTTTGATGGAAGGGTGCCGGAACGATGGATTGGCAGCGCAGGCTGCGATGACACACCCAGAAGACACACCCAGCGGAAGACAGCGCCATGATCTCGATTCGGATGCTCTTTGCCAGCGCCGCAGCCCTTGGAGCGCTGGTTGCGTCGGCGACAGCCGCCGACCTGCCGCCGATTTACGACGCGCCGCTTTATCAATCGGTGCCCGAGGTGCAGCCGGTGGAGATCGGCACTGGCTGGTACCTGCGCGGCGATGTCGGCTACGGCTTCAACAGCCAGGCCGACAGCGATTGGTCGATCGAGCAGAGGAACGGCTCGGCGGCAACGCCTTTCGGCAAAGGCAGCTATAGCGATCTCGACATCGACAACGACGTCCAGTTCGGCATCGGTGCCGGTTATCGATTCACCGATTATCTGCGCGTCGATGCGACGGCGAGCCGCTACACCGCCGATGCCGTCCTGGCGGACGGCACGTTCGGCGATGTTCGCAAGGCCGATGTCACCGGTTACGAGCTGATGGCGAACGCCTACGCCGATCTCGGCACCTTCATGGGCTTTACACCCTATCTCGGCGCCGGTGCCGGCGCGACCAAACTCGACTTCACCGAGACGTCCTGCAGCTTGAACGGTGGGTCCTGCGATTTCGGCGGGACCTTCCAGTACAGCAGTTCGGACGCCAGCGACTGGCGCTTCACCTATTCGCTGATGGCGGGTATCGCCTATGATTTGTCGCGCAATCTCAAGCTCGACCTCGGGTACAAATTCACCGATGTCGCCGGTGCCTCCTATCCTTCGTCGACCGTGACAGAAGTCGCGACCGGCGACCAATATCGCCTGACGCAGACCGACGACGGCTTCCAGCGTCACGCAGTCACGCTCGGTTTGCGCTATTCGCTCTGGTAGGCGTATCGACTGCAAGCGATCGGCGAGTTCACCAACACGGGAGAAGGGCCGCTATCGAGGTCTCGGCTGTCCTTTTCGCTTGGAGTCGACCTGAAAACCGGGCCGAACGGTTCGCCGTCGAGCCGCCGATGTTCGCGTTGAAGCGACATCGTTCGCGAAAATCGCGCTTGACGCCTTGCCGTCGACAGGAGTAGCCCCATCGGTGGGACACGCCTCCCCAACGAGGCGCTTCTATCTGTGAGGGTAGCTCAAGATGGCACACACCGCGAAGCCGGACGTTCGTCCGGCCAATCCCCGTTTTTCGTCCGGCCCCTGCGCCAAGCGACCCGGATGGTCGCTTCAGGCGCTCGAAGACGCGGCTCTCGGCCGCTCGCATCGCGCCAGGATCGGGAAAAGCAAGCTTCAACAGGCGATCGACGAAACCCGCGAGATCCTCGGGGTTCCGGCCGATTATCGCATCGGCATCGTGCCGGCGTCCGACACCGGCGCCGTCGAGATGGCCATGTGGTCACTGCTCGGCGCCCGCGGCATCGACATGGTCGCCTGGGAATCCTTCGGTTCCGGCTGGGTGACCGACACGGTCAAACAGTTGAAGCTAGACGACACGCGCATCTTCGAAGCGCCCTATGGCGAGATCGTCGACTTCTCGAAGGTCGATTTCGACCGCGATGTCGTCTTCACCTGGAACGGCACCACGTCGGGCGTGAAGATGCCGAACGGCGACATGATCCCGGCCGATCGTGCCGGCCTGACGATCTGCGACGCGACCTCGGCGGCGTTCGCCCAGGACCTGCCCTGGGGCAAGCTGGATGTCGTCACCTTCTCCTGGCAGAAGGTGATGGGCGGCGAGGCGGCCCATGGCATGCTGATCCTTTCCCCCCGCGCCGTCGAGCGTCTGGAAAGCTACAAGCCTTCATGGCCGCTGCCGAAGATCTTCCGCATGACCAAGGGCGGCAAGCTGATCGAGGGCATCTTCAAGGGCGAGACGATCAACACGCCCTCGATGCTGTGCGTCGAGGACTATCTGGACGCGCTGGCCTGGGGCCAGTCGATCGGCGGTCTGCCGGCCCTGAAGAAGCGGGCCGACGCGAACCTTGCCGTCATCGAGAGCTTCGTCAAACAGAACCCGTTCCTGGCATTTCTCGCGACCGACGAGGCGATCCGCTCGAACACCTCCGTGTGCCTGACCTTCGCCGATCCGGCGGTGGCGAATTTGCCCGACGACGCGCAGAACGCGTTCTCCAAGGCGGTCGTCTCGATGCTGGAGAAGGAGGGCGTCGCCCTCGACATCGGCGCCTATCGCGATGCGCCCGCGGGCCTGCGCATCTGGTGCGGCGCGACGGTCGAAACGTCGGACCTCATCGCCCTGATGCCCTGGATCGAATGGGCGTTCGAAGCGCAGAAGGCCGAACTTTCGCAGGCGGCCTGAGGGCGGAGGGTTCGGCGGGTTCGGCGGGTTCGGACATGAGGTTTTCACCCCGTTTACGCAGCTTCATCGCCGATACGCTGGCTCTCATCGTCTTCTTCACGATCGCAAGCGGGCTCAATGAGCGCTTCATCATCAGCATGGGCTGGCATGAGGTGTTGGTCTCCCGGGCGATCGGCGCGCCGCTGATGGTGCTGACGGCCCGACCCTACGGACTTTGGCGCGATTGGTTCATCCGGAAGACTGCCCCCTCGAGTTCCTGGGGCAATCTGGTCATGGACACTCTCGCGCTACTGGCTTTCCAGGTCCCGATCTATGTCGTGATCATCCTTGCGGGTGGCGCGCAGGGATGGGGCGTCCTCAAGGGGGCGGCGGGATTTGCGGTCCTGATGTTGCTGCTCGGGCGCCCTTACGGAGTGTGGCTTGACGTCGTCCGCAAGCTTTTCGGGCTCACGGGTCAGGGCCAGAAACCGATGTCCGTCGGCGGCTGACGCGTCGAGACGATTTCTGCTTGGGCGAGGCGCCCCGGCAATCGAACCTTTTTTGAAGATCAACGGCGCGCGGAACCCACGTCGCCCCAATCACAGGACCATATCCATGGCACCCCGCGTTCTCGTTTCCGACAAGCTCTCCAAGACGGCCGTCCAGGTCTTTGCCGATCGCGGCGTCGAGGTCGATTACCTGCCGGATCTCGGCAAGGACAAGGACAAGCTCCTCGAAGTCATCGGCCAGTATGACGGCCTCGCCATCCGCTCGGCAACCAAGGCGACCGAGAAGATCATCGCCGCGGCCGGCAAGTTGAAGGTCATCGGCCGCGCCGGCATCGGCGTCGACAATGTCGACATCCCTGCAGCCAGCCGCAAGGGCATCATCGTGATGAACACGCCCTTCGGCAATTCGATCACCACCGCCGAGCACGCAATCGCGATGATCTTCGCCGTCGCGAGGCAACTGCCCGCCGCCGACGTCTCGACCCAGGCCGGCAAGTGGGAGAAAAACCGCTTCATGGGCACCGAGATCACGGCCAAGACGCTGGGCATCATCGGCTGCGGCAACATCGGCGCGATCGTCGCCAACCGCGCCGTCGGCCTGAAGATGCGCGTCATCGCCTTCGATCCGTTCCTGTCGGCCGAGCGCGCCGCGCAACTGGGCATCGAGAAGGTCGAGCTCGACGATCTGCTAAAGCGCGCCGATTTCATCACCCTGCACACGCCGATGACCGACAAGACCCGCGGCATCATCGATGCGGCCGCCATCGCCAAGATGAAGGATGGCGTGCGCATCATCAATTGCGCCCGCGGTGGCCTCGTCGTCGAGGCGGACCTCGCCAAGGCGATCAAGTCCGGCAAGGTGGGCGGTGCCGGTTTCGACGTGTTCGAGACCGAGCCCGCGACCGACTCCCCGCTTTTCGGCCTCGAAAACGTCGTCTGCACGCCGCATCTGGGCGCCTCGACCGAAGAGGCCCAGGAGAACGTCGCGATCCAGGTGGCCGAGCAGATGTCGGATTATCTGATGCGCGGCGCGGTCTCCAACGCCATCAACATGCCGTCGATCACCGCCGAGGAAGCGCCGATCCTGACGCCCTTCGTCAAGCTCGCCGAAGCGCTGGGCGCTTTCGTCGGCCAGGTGACCGAAGAAGCGATCACGTCGGTCGAGATCGTCTATGACGGCTCGGTCGCCGCGATGAACACGAAAGCCCTGACGAGCGCAGCGCTGGCGGGCCTGATCAAGAGCCAGGTCGCCGACGTCAACATGGTCTCGGCGCCGATCATGGTGAAGGAGCGCGGCATTCAGGTGACCGAATCGCGCCGCGACAAGTCCGGCGTCTTCGACGCCTACGTCAAGCTGACGGTGACCACCGAGAAGCAGACCCGCTCGGTCGCCGGCACCGTCTTTTCCGACGGCAAGCCGCGCTTCATCCAGATCAAGGGCATCAATCTCGACGCCGAGATCGGCCGCGACATGGTCTATACGACCAACAACGACGCGCCCGGCATCATCGGCCTGCTCGGCACGGTTTTCGGCAAAGCCGGCGTCAACATCGCCAACTTTCAGCTCGGCCGCGACAAGCGTGGCGGCAACGCCATCGCGCTGCTCTATGTCGATTCGCCGGTGCCGGAAGAGGTGCTTGACGCGGTAAGGGCCAACAAGGAGATCGCCAGCGCCAAGCCGCTGCGCTTCGACGTGGTCGAGAGCCTCGACTGATCGCGCGTGCCAGGACGAAATGCCTCCCAAGGTGAAGACGGGTGCGTCGGCGCGAATGCCGGCGCACCTTTCTGTTTTCGCGCGGGTGCGTCCGGGCCGTGCGTTTCTGTTCGAGCGCGATGGTCGCGGTCGACCGACAGCGGCTCGACGTGCACCGGGCGTGTGCTTGCGCTAAAATCCGCAAGTGCATCGAAGATGTTTCAGGCAGGGTGATGAAGATGAGTTCGCTGAATTTTGGAACGAGTGGGCTGCGCGGCCTCGTCGAGGATCTCGTCGGTGCGCCGTCGCGGGATTGGACGAGCGCCTTTCTCAGACATCTGGCAGGGTCCGGGCGTCCCGCGCAGGAATTGCTGATCGGCCAGGATTTGCGGGCGAGCAGTCCCGAGATCGCCGGGGCGTGTTCCGAGGCGGCGCAAGCTCTCGGCATACGGGCCCGGAATTGCGGCGCCGTGCCGACGCCGGCGCTGGCCTTTGCCGCGCTCAGGGCCGGATCGCCCGCGGTTATGGTCACGGGAAGCCATATCCCGGACGACCGCAACGGCCTCAAATTCTACCGGGCCGACGGCGAGATCGACAAAATGGACGAGGCGGCGATTCGCACCTGCTTTGCAGACAGCGGCGACGGCGACGCGGCTTCGGCCGATCGAGGTCAGGGCAGAGAGGCTGGCGAAAACCGCGACGTTCTCGCCGCCTATCGTGAACGCTACACATCGTTTTTCGGCGCGAACGCGCTGCGCGGGCTTCGCGTCGGAGTCTATCAACACAGTTCGGTCGCCCGCGACGTTCTGGTGGATATCCTCGCCGCCTGCGGGGCCGAGGCCGTGCCGTTCGGCCGGTCCGATGCGTTCGTGCCGGTGGATACCGAGGCGCATCGGCCCGAGGACGTCGCGATCCTCGCCGAGGAGGCCAGGTCGGGGCGGTTCGATGCGCTGCTTTCGACCGACGGCGACGCCGACCGACCGCTCGTTGCCGACGAGGCCGGCACGATCCTGCGCGGCGACGTCATCGGACTCCTGACCGCCCGCCATCTCGACATCACCACCATCGTCACTCCGGTGACGTCGAGCTCGGCGCTGGAATCGGCGTCCTTCGTGACGGCGGTGGTTCGCACCAAGGTGGGCTCGCCCTTCGTGATCGAGGGCATCGAAACAGCAACGCGCGAGGGCCATCGCAGCGTCGTCGGCTTCGAGGCGAATGGCGGCGTTCTTCTGGGCTCGGCGGTTGCGCGGGGCGACGCCACGCTGTCGCCGCTCGCCACGCGCGACGCCGTGCTGCCGATCCTGGCCACGCTCGGCGAGATCAAGCGGACCGGACAGAAACTGTCCCGGATCGTCGCGGATCTCAAAGCCGGACACATCGCGGCGCACCGGCTGAAGGACGTCGATGATTCGGCGCGTGCCGCGTTCCTTGCGCAGCTTTCGGACGATGAAGCCTTTGCCGCCGATTTCTTCGCGCCTGTGGGAGCAATTGCTGCGCAGGACCGGATCGACGGCATCCGCACGCGGCTTGTTGACGGTACGGTGATCCACTACCGGGCGTCGGGCAACGCGCCGGAACTGCGATGCTATGTCGAGGCCGAAAGCAGCGCGCGCGCGCTGGGCTTTCTCGATTGGGGGCTTCGCGCGGCCGGCGAGTCACTGACACAAAGGGCCGCGACCAACGGCTGAGCGTGAAAGCGTTCCCGGTCGGCCTTGCAAGGGAATGCGCAGATGGTGAAGCATCGCGCATTCCCTTCGCTCAAACGCCACGCGCGCTGACCAGGATACGGATCGGTGTCCCTTGCCGCATCCTGGTATCAGCCGATTTTACAGCGGCCTACTGGACTGGCTTTTGCCGTTTCACGCCACGCTCGGCCAAGAGGATGCCGCCGATCACGAAGGCCAAAGCGGCTATGTGGTAGCCATGCAGCGTTTCGCCGAGAATCGCCACCGCCAGAATCGCGCCGAAAACCGGGACGAGATTGATGAAGAGGTTGGCACGGTTGGGACCGATCATCTCGACGCCGCGGATATAGAGGGCTTGGCCGAGAAGCGAGGGAAAGACCGCCGTGTAGAGCGCCGCGGTCAACCCCCGCAGGTCGGGCAACCGGGTCTCGCCGAGCGCCTGTTCGATCAGCGCGAAGGGGATGGCGACGACGAGGGCGGCCAACGACAGGACGAAGATCGTCGAACGCCAGTCGAGCGCCGGCTTGAATTTGAGCGCCACCGTATAGAGACCGTAGATGAAGACCGCGACCATCATCAGCGCGTCGCCGCGGTTGAGGTCGAGGGCCAGGAGCGCCACCGGGCTGCCATGGGAGGCGGTGAGCGCGACGCCGACCAGCGTCAGCGAAAAGCCGATCACCTGAAAGACCGCGACCCCGGTGCGGAACAGGACGAAGTTCGCCAGGAGCACAACGAGCGGCATCGCCGACTGCTCGATGGTGACGTTGATCGCGGTCGTGTAGTTCAGCGACAGATAGAACAGCGCGTTGAAGCAGGTGAAGCCGACCGCTCCGAGGCCGAAGAGGAGGGGCAGGTTCTGCCTGATCGTCGGCCACTCGCGCTTTGCGACCGGGATGGCGAAGGGTGCCATGAAGGCGCAGGCAAAACCCCAGCGCAGCAGCGTCAGCATCATCGGCGACACATGGCCGACGGCAAGCTTGCCGGCGATGGCGTTGCCGCCCCAGAACAGGGCGACGGTGGCGAGAACGAGGTAGGGATTTCGGGTGAACGCGATCATGGCCGCGGGTTTAGCCGGGGCGGCGAACGATCGATAGGGTGACGGACGGAAAATAAGCCGGGCTGACCATCTTGCCGTCCAGCCTCATGCCGTGCAGACGATTTGACTTACATCTACACGTCATACGGGAATGCGCAGATGCAGGCTCTTCGCGCATTGCTTTCGGTCAGACGTCGCGCGGGTTGACCAGGATACGGGTCAGTTTGCCTCACCGCATCTCGGTATAAACGGATCACCTCTATCCGTGTCCCGGCTCGACGCCCAACAGGCAGCAGCCGCCGCTTCTTTCGAAACGGCGGCTGCTGCTTTTCGCTGATTGGCCTAAGGCCGAGGCCGCTTACTTGTAGACCGGGGCCGGACCGTAATCGGCGACAGGCTCGCTGTAGAGCGGGGCTTCGGCATAAACCGGCGCCTTGCCCTTGCCGAACCCGCTGGCGCCACCGAACTCGTAACGCAGACCCGCGCGGATCGTGTGGATATCGAAGCCGTGGTCGCGGCCCTGGACGCCGTCGTACCCGAAGGATCTGTCGATCTCGTCGAATCCGAAGGCATCGCCCGATGAGATGCGGGTGTATTTGTAGCCCGCGTCAAACTTCAGATGGTCGGTAATGTCGAAGGTCGCACCGGCCATGAGGGACGCTGCGAAACGCCATTTGGCGTAACCCTCATGAGTGAAGGTCGAACCGCACAGACCGCCACTGAAAGGCGCCGCGGCAGGGTCGCAGGAGTATTTGTTCTTGAGGTCGTCATAGTTGACATAGGCGCCACCGGCACCGGCACCGACATAGGTCGAGAAGCGGCCCGAGCGATAGAAGTCGACATAGGCGTTGGCCATAACCGTCCAGATGTCGACGCTGGAGCTGTCGTCAAATTTGCAGGTCGTCGAAGCAAAGCCGACACAGTTCGTCGAACCGCGCAAATCCGAAGAGAAATAATCCGCGGTGACGTCGAAGCGGGCGAAATCATTCAGGCGGTAGCCAAGACCGCCGCCGACATAAAACGCGCTGTCGGTCTTGAAGCTGTCGTAGTGCTGGCGTTCGAGAAACGGATTACCGGTGAAGCCGTCGCTCGAGACGTAGCGATAGTCGCCTTCGCCCTCGTGCGAGAACACGTAGCCGACGTCGCCGCGCAGGTACCAGCCCGAGGTCGACACGACCTCGACCGGCAGGGGCTGCGGTGGCGGAACGTAGGCGGGCTCGATCAGGTCGGCCGCATGGCCGAGGGAGGCAAAGCCGGACAGCATCATGCCGAGGACGGCCACTGTCGCAAGGAGTCGTTGTTTCACAGCGAACATCTCCGGTTCAGGCGGTCGCCGGGATTGGCTGGGACCATAACCTTAACAAAGACGGTAAACTGCAGTGGTTAACCGAAGCTTTACGGATTCGTTCGAAACACCGCGAACCGCGAATGTGCCAAGAAAGACACAGCTTCCTTTACGGCAGCCTGGTCACGCCGCCTCCTGCCGCAACGTCCCGCAAATGTCGTCGACGACCGACAGAACGAGCGAGTGATCGTCGCCTTCGGCCATGACACGAATCAGCGGTTCCGTGCCGGACGGCCGGATGACCAGGCGACCGATATTGCCGAGACGCTCGCGGCCCGTCGATATCGCGTCCTGCACCCGCTCGTTTTCCAATGGTCTGGCGCCGCTGGCAAACCGCACGTTCTTCAGGATCTGCGGCACGGGCTCGAAACGATTGCAGACCTCCGACACGGTGCCGCCCTTGCGTTTGACGACGGCGAGCACCTGCAGCGCCGAGATCAACCCATCGCCGGTCGTACCGTAATCGGACAGGACGATGTGGCCCGACTGCTCGCCACCGACATTGTAGCCGTGCTCGCGCATGTGCTCCACGACGTAGCGGTCGCCGACCTGGGTTCGCGCCAGTTGCAGGCTTTTGGCTTCCAGAAAGCGTTCGAGGCCGAGATTGGACATGATGGTCGCGACGATGCCGCCGGCGGCGAGCCGCCCGTCCTCGTTCCAGCTTTCGGCGATGACCGCCATCAGTTGGTCACCGTCGACCACCTTGCCGTTCTCGTCGACGATCAACACCCGGTCGGCATCGCCGTCGAGCGCGATGCCGATGTCAGCGCGCACCTCGCGCACCTTGGCCGAGAGCGCCGCGGGTGCTGTCGAGCCGCAATTGAGGTTGATATTGGTGCCGTTCGGCTCGACACCGATCTTCACGACCTCGGCGCCAAGTTCCCAGAGAACCTCCGGCGCCACGCGGTAGGCCGCGCCATTGGCGCAATCGATGGCGACGCGGATGCCCTCCAGCGAAAGCTCGCGCGGCAATGTGCGCTTGGCGAACTCGATGTAACGGTCGTGGACGCCGTCGACTCGCTTGGCCCGGCCGAGCTTGTCGCCCGTCCCCAGCCGCGACGTCAGATCCTGATCGAGCAGATCCTCGATCTTCGCTTCCAGCTCGTCTGACAGCTTGTAGCCTTCGGGACCGAACAGCTTGATGCCATTGTCCTCGAAGGGGTTGTGGGAGGCCGAGATCATCACGCCGATATCGGCGCGCAAGGAGCGCGTCAGCATGGCGACGGCCGGGGTCGGCATCGGTCCGAGCAGAAAGACGTCCATGCCCGCCGCGGTGAAACCGGCGACCATCGCGTTCTCGATCATGTAGCTCGACAGCCGCGTGTCCTTGCCGATGACGACACGATGCCGGTATGAGCCGCGCTGGAAGGCAAGGCCCGCCGCGATGCCGACCTTCATGGCGATCTCGGCGGTCATCGGATGCCGGTTCGCGGTGCCGCGGATGCCGTCGGTGCCGAAATAGCTCCTGCCCATCGTCGCTCCTTGTCGCTTGTCCGTGCGCGTGTCGTCGCCGGGCGAGGGTCTCATCGCTGCGGCACGCCTTAACCGAAAAGCCGGCCGGTGACGACCGCGGCTTCAAAGCAAGGATCGATCGACGCCGCCTTGGCCAGGATGTGCGAAAAAGCGTCCCCGCATGCCAGACCGGAAGTGTCGCACGAACGCGTTGCAAAAGACTTTCCGCGCATTCGCCCTGCCCGGCCCTCTGATCGCCCCCACGAAAAAGGGAGCGCCTGGAAAGGCGCTCCCTTGCAGTTCGTCTCGCGAAGACACACGCCGATCAGGTCGGCTGTGGCTCCATCTCGTCACCGGCGGCCGAACCGGCGGGGCGGCCGGAGCCGGCTTTGGGTACGGCCGAGCCACGCGAGGGAGGCGTGTCGTCACCCATGTCGCGGGCGAGCGTCTTGCCGGCGATCAGCTTGTGGACTTCGTCTCCCGAAAGGGTTTCGAACTCCAGCAGTCCCTTGGCGACGATGTGAAGCTCGTCGATGTGCTCGTTGAGAATCTTGCGCGCCTTGTTTTCGGCGATCTCGATGATCTCGCGGACCTCCGAATCGATCAGCCGCGCCGTGTCCTCCGACATGTTCTGCTGCTGCGACACCGAATGGCCGAGGAAGACCTCCTCCTGGTTCTGGCGATAGCGCAACCGGCCGAGCTTGTCGGACATGCCGTATTCCATGACCATGGCTCGGGCCATGTTGGTGGCCTGCTGAATGTCGTTGGAGGCGCCGGTCGTCACGTTTTCCAGGCCGAAGATGATCTCCTCGGCGGCGCGGCCACCGAAGATCATGGTGAGACGCGCCTCCATCTCGTTCTTGCGCATACCGTAGCGATCACGCTCGGGAAGGTTCATCGTCACGCCGAGCGCCCGGCCACGCGGAATGATCGTCACCTTGTGCAGTGGGTCGTTGAACGGCTCGTGGATGCCGACGAGAGCATGACCGGCCTCGTGATAGGCAGTCAGCTTCTTCTCGTCCTCGGTCATCGCCATGGAGCGCCGCTCGGCACCCATCATGACCTTGTCCTTGGCGTCCTCGAACTCGAGCATGGTGACGAGGCGCTTGGAGCGCCGTGCGGCCATCAGCGCCGCCTCGTTCACGAGGTTGGCGAGATCGGCACCGGAAAAGCCCGGCGTGCCCCGCGAAATCGTGCGCAAATCGACATTGGGTGCCAGCGGCACGTTGCGGACATGGACCTTGAGGATCTTCTCGCGGCCGCCGACATCCGGGTTCGAGACCATCACCTGACGGTCGAAGCGGCCCGGGCGCAGAAGCGCAGGGTCGAGAACGTCGGGACGATTGGTCGCCGCGATGATGATCACACCCTCGTTGGCCTCGAAGCCGTCCATTTCGACGAGCAACTGGTTGAGGGTCTGCTCGCGCTCGTCGTTGCCGCCACCGAGGCCAGCGCCGCGATGGCGACCCACCGCGTCGATCTCGTCGATGAAGATGATGCAGGGCGAGTTCTTCTTGGCCTGCTCGAACATATCGCGGACGCGGCTGGCGCCGACGCCGACGAACATCTCGACGAAGTCCGAACCCGAAATGGTGAAGAACGGCACGTTCGCTTCGCCGGCGACGGAGCGCGCGAGCAGCGTCTTGCCGGTGCCCGGAGGGCCGACAAGCAGCACGCCGCGCGGGATCTTGCCGCCGAGCCGCTGGAACTTCTGCGGCTCGCGCAGAAACTCGACGATCTCCTCAAGATCCTGCTTGGCCTCGTCGACGCCCGCCACGTCCTGGAAAGTCACGCGACCGTGCGACTCGGTCAGAAGCTTGGCCTTCGACTTGCCGAAACCCATCGCTTTGCCGCCGGCGCCGCCCTGCATCTGCCGCATCAGGAAGATCCAGACGGCAAGGATCAGGAGGATCGGCCCGAAGGACAACAGCATCGACCAGATCGGATTCGAGTTGTCGCCCGGAGGGGCCGCGGTGATCTGGACCTTCTTGCCTTCAAGGCGACTGACAAGGCTCGGGTCTTCCGGCGCATAGGTCTGGAAGGGCGGCGAGCCGTTGGAATATTTGCCGCTGATGCGCTGTCCCTGGATCGAGACCGACTGCACCTGGCCGGAGTTCACGTCCTCGAGGAACTTCGAATAGGGGATCTCGCGTGCGTTGGCCGTCTGCGAGCCATTCGAGAACAGCTGGAAGAGAGCAATCAGAAGCAGGGCAATGATCGCCCAGAGCGCGAAGTTACGGAAATTCTGGTTCATCAGTCATCCTGGGGGTGGACGCCTAAGATCGCTCAGACGATTTCATCGAAGATAGGCGTTGAAACGTCCCTTGCCAACACGGGTCGGCGGTTTTGCGGCAATTTGGACCGCGTCTCGGCCTAAACGGTAAACCTCGTCTTGAGGATGACCCGGCCTGTCGCGAGCGAGACGCCGTCCGCACCTATCAGATCGGCCATCGTCCTCCAGCGAACGCGCGAATCAAGGCCGAGTTGCGGCGTGCCGGGCGCGACATGTCGCGCGAGCCTGGCGGGTGCGGCAAGGATCGCGTCGCACGACGCAAGCACCGGCATGGTGCGCTCGGCGGCACGGCCACGCCCGAAGACCCCGAACGGCACCAGCCGGGCGCCCTGTGGCAACGGGCGCTGCGGCAATGGGCGCTGCGGAAGGGTCACGTCGAACCGGCGATCGAAAAAGACCCGTTCATGGGCTGACGTCGCGATCTCGACACCCGGCGGCCCATGGCGGCCATACTCGCGGCACAACACGATGGAGGCGTCCGCCGCGCCGTGCGGATCGGCCGCAAGACGCGCTCCGCCAAGCGTTGCGACGAAACCGCCCGCCTGTTCGGCGCGCAGCCGGTCGAGGAGCCGCGTCGTCGCCTCGCCGCCGGGCGCGCTCTCGGCGCCGCCGACGGCCGTGAGAAGTCGCCTCAGAAGGTGGAACGCGTCCTCATGGTCGAGGCTCTGCAATTGGTGTCGAGACAGCAGCACCGTGCTGTCGTCCTCAAACCGCAGCGCACCGGACGCTTCCAGCCGGGACATCGCATGGGCAAGCTCCGCTTCGCCGCGCATCCTTGCCCCGGCATGCAGCGCCAGCGCGGCATGATGCTCGCACCGCGAAATCTCACCCGACCGCATTGCAAGGCGCAGGCGAACCCGCTCGGATTTCGGGTCGTGATTCGTCGGATCGTCCACTGCCGAGAGCCCCGCACCCGCGACGCAGGCCTTCAGCCGATAGCCGGGGACCGCAAGGAAGGGCCGGCCAAGGCGCAATCGCGGCGACAGCTCGGTCAAAGGCCGCATGGCGGCGAGGCCGAACGGCCCTGCCCTTCGCGACGCCGCCATGAGATGGGTCTCGATCTGGTCGTCCTCGTGATGACCGGTGAGGATCAGGCTCGCCCCGTAACGCTCCGCCGCGTCCATCAGGAGAGCGTAGCGGGCGTTTCGAGCGGCAGCGGCGAGATTTCCGGTGATCGGCGGCCCATCCGTCCAGCGACAGGTCTCGACGGCCAGATCGAAGCGTCGGGCGCAGGCTTCGACATATTGCGCCTCGGCTTCCGCCGCATCTCGCAGACGATGATCGACGGTGACCACATGAAAATGCGGCGCATCGGCACGGCGACGACGGAGTTCCGTTGCAGCCAGCATGAGGGCGAGGGAATCGGCCCCGCCCGAGACGGCCAGGACGACGCGGCGTCCGCCATTTAAGGCTTCCGATCTACCCCCAGCTCCTGCTCCCGTCTCCAGGGCATCCGGCGATCGCTCGGCGGTGGCGAATCTGCGGTCTTCAAGGTCGAGGATTTCGGATAGATGACTGGCCAGCTCGGCGGCGGCAGCGGCCCTGCCAGCCACGTTGTCCGGTCCGGGGCGCCTTGTTTGCGGTTTCATGAAAACGGCGCTCGCGGCTGCACTCGGCGGGACATTAACGTCATCCTGCGCGCGAACCAGCCCACCGGTCGGCGCGACCTCTTCGATGACGGCCCGTCCCGTCAGCAGCTTGCCGCCTTCTCCTCGGCCGCAAGCTTGGTCTTCACATTGGCGCTCATCTCCGGATAGCGCCGCGCGACCTCCTTGTAGGTCACGCAAGCCGTGTCGCTGTTCTTCAGCTTGGCCAGCGACATGCCGAGTTTCAGCATCATCTCCGGCGCCTTACCATTGTCCGGATGGGCCTTTTGCGCGTCGAGGAAGACCTCGGCCGCGTCGGTGTATTTCTTCTGCTGATAAAGGCTCTCGCCCAGCCAGTATTGCGCGTCGGGCGCATCGGAGGCGCTCGGGTAGGTCTGCGAATATTGCCGGAACGCCTGCTCGGCCAGCTCGTAATCGCCGGCGAGAAGATAGTTATAGGCCAGCGCGTAGAGCTCGCCCGAGCCCTGCGGCTTGATCGCCGCGACCTTGGACGACGAGGAGGCTTTTGGTGCGTTCGTCGTCGTGGCGGACGAGCCGACATCGCCGGCGCCCTGCAGGATCTGGCCGATGTCGTCGGGCCCGCCGGCCGGCGGCGTCGGCGAGGAAGGCGGCGGCGCCGACGCGGTCCGGTTGGCAGGAGGCGCAGACGGCGCCGCGTCGCCACGCTTCTGGCCCGACGACGATCCGCCGGCGCCCGAACCGGAGCCGCCTTCGAGCTGCTGGAAGCGGAACTCGGTGTCCTCCTGGCGTTTGCGCATGTCCTCCTGGGCCTGCAACAGCTGAAAGCTCAGCTCCTCCACCTTGCCGGTCAGCTTGCGGACCTCGTCCTCCAATTGGTTGATGCGCAAAAGCTCGTCGCCTGACTGGGCGAGGCGAATCGGCACTTGCGCTTCGCCCCGTCGCTGGGCCTTGGGACGCGTAGCGTCGATCGGCACGGCGGACGGCGAATCCGAGGCGTCGAAGACGCCTGGCACAGCAGCGCCTGCGCTCGGGCGTGCGTCGAGCGCGAAGGCCGAGGCATCTGTCGGCAAGCTGCCGATCAGCATGGCGCCGCAGGTCGCGAGGATCATCGAACGTGAAATCATCGAATGCGTGTCCCTGGATGTTTTGGTCACGGCCGTCGAAACGCTGCCATTCCGGCTCATCGAGCGCGGGACGGCTCAAGCCCGCGGTCGTTTCGCTCTAGCATGGACCGACCGAGTTCGACCAGAATTTGACCGTTGGTCACGAAACGAAAAACGGCCCCGCCGGATTCCGGCAGGGCCTTGTTGTAGCCTGGGATCGGCGCCGGCACGAGGCCGGCCAAGCGCCGCCGTCTCTTCGATCAGCTGCCGGCGCCGCCGAGGACGGTGACGGCGCGGCGATTCTGCGACCAGCAGGAAATGTCGTCGCAGACCGCGACCGGCCGTTCCTTGCCGTAGGAGATGGTGCGCATGCGGTTCGACGCGACGCCCTGCTGGGCAAGAAAGTCGCGGGTCGCGGCGGCGCGGCGGGCGCCGAGCGCGAGGTTGTACTCGCGAGTGCCGCGCTCATCGGCATGGCCTTCGACCGTGATCGCGTAATTCGGATAGCGATTCAACCACTGCGACTGGCGCTGCAGCGTCTGCTGGGCGTCGGCGCGGATCGAGGTGGAATCGGTGTCGAAGAAGATGCGATCGCCGACATTGACGGTGAAGTCCTGGCTGGTGCCCGGCGCCGCATTGCCGCTATTGGCACCGTTCGCGCCATTCGCACCGTTCAGCCCGAGCTGGCCGGCATTGTCCGGCAGGCCCTGGTTCTTCTTGGCACAGCCGGCGACGGCCATGGTGGCGACGAGGGCGAGGACCATCCCGCTCTTGAACCCGATAAGTGTCCGGCCCATGGCCAGCTCCTTCAATTTGAGGATTTTTCTTAAGGCCAGCTTTACCGCACGATGTTTAACGGCGTGTAAAATCTGGCCCCCGGACCGCATCAAATCGCGGTCGATCCCGTTGATTTTCTATCGAAACCCGGCGCGCGGCGCGGCGCGCAACAGGGTCGTTGAAGCGAGCCTGGACCTTCGCCATTGAAGACAGTGTCGGCCCCGGGCCTTGTCCCAACCTTGCCCGGAGCTTGCGGCACCTCGAGCCCTTCGAATGCCCCTATTCCAGCGATGGCGACCAGGCCGGGTCGGACGCAAGGCCCGCGGTCGGGATCTTCTGCTCGTTGTAGCCGGTGAGGTCGATCGAGAAGAGTTGCGGACCGGCGCCGCCCTTCAGATCGCGGAAGAACATCAGCACCCGGCCGTTCGGCGCCCAGGTCGGTCCCTCGTTGTGGAAGCCGGAGGTCAGGATGCGCTCGCCCGAGCCGTCCGGCCGCATGACGCCGATCTGGAAAGCCCCGCCCGACTGCTTGGTGAAGGCGACGAGATCGCCACGCGGCGACCAGACCGGCGTCGAATAGGCGCCGTCGCCGAAAGAGATGCGCTTCTGGTTCGAGCCGTCGCCGCCCATCGTGTAGAGCTGCTGGCGTCCGCCCCGGTCGCTTTCGAAGACGATGCGGCTGCCGTCCGGCGAAAAGGAGGGCGAGGTGTCGATCGCCGCCGTCGAGGTCAGCCGTGTCGTCGCCCGCGAGCGCAGGTCCATGGCGTAGATGTTGGCGTTGCCTTCCTGCTGGAGGCTCATGATCACCTTCTGCCCGTCGGGCGAAAAGCGCGGCGAAAATGTCATGCCGGGGAAATTGCCGACGATCTCACGCTGCCCGGTCTCGAGCTGGAGGAGATAGACCTTCGGTTCGCCCTGGCCGAAGGACATGTAGGTGACCTCCTGGCGGTTCGGCGAAAAGCGCGGCGTGAGCACAAGATCGCGCCCGTCGGTCAGATAGCGGACGTTTGCGCCGTCCTGATCCATGATCGCCAGCCGCTTGACGCGCTGGTTCTTCGGGCCGCTCTCGGCAACATAGACGATGCGGGTGTCGAAATAGCCCTTCTCGCCGGTCAGTCGCTCGTAGATCGCGTCGGAGATGATGTGGGCGACGCGGCGCCAATTGTCGGGGTTGGTGTAGAATTGCTGGCCGTCGAGCTGCGAGCCCGCGAAGGTGTCCCACAGCCTGAATTCGACGCGCAGCCGGCCGTCGGCCTCCGGCGAGACGCGGCCGACGATAAGCGCCTGGGCGTTGATGACGGTCCAGTCGGTAAAGGTCGGGCTCTGGTCGGTTGTCAGACCCTTCTGGATGAAGGCCGCCTTGTCGATCGGCGCGAACAGACCGGAGCGCTTCAGATCGGACTGGACGACGCCGGCGATCTGGTCGCCGAGCTTGCCCGAAAAATCGTTGATCGCGATCGGCAGCGGCTGGACGTTGCCCTGGTTGATGTCGATCTCGACGACGGCGAAGGCCGGTGCCGCGACAAAGGTCGCCACGAGGGCGAACGCCGCTGCGGCGAGACTGTTGATCATCCTGTTCATTGCGAACCTTCCATTGCGGACGAAGCGTATGGGCAAGCGCCCGGCTGAGCAGCTGGTCGAGCACCAAAGAGCGCGACCAAGCGGGCGGTGAGATCGTGACGGACCGGCAAGGCCCGTCGATTCAAGACGGCATCAATACCGAACGCTGCGCATTCGTCACCAAGCAAGAACCCGGGTCCTACCGGCCATTCGGGTGATTGTATGACGGGAGCGCTCAGCCTCGAGGGTCCGAACCGATGCAAGATCGCGACACGTCGGTCCGGCCGTTGCAAGCCCATGACACACGCCCAAAAGGTTCGAGCGCCGATCATCAGAACATCTGACTCGGGTCGAAATTGACGATTACGTCGGCCCAGGTGTCATATTTGGCGGCCGGCAGATTATACGGCGCGCAGCGCTGCACGGCGCGCAGCGCGGCTTCGCCAGCCACGCGCTCGATCATCGAAGAGCCCCCGCCATTCACGATCTGCGGCCGCGCTTCCAAGTCACCCGACGGCGACAGGCGCATCTGGATCGATATCCGCAAGGATCCCGCCTCCGACACGCCCGACGGCGGCGACCAGCACTTCTGGATCTGGCCACGCAGGGCGTCCATCTCGCTAAGCGACAGCTTCTCGTCGGTCGTGCGATCGGTGCCGAGCGCGGCGGTCTGCGTCGAGCGCTTGGCGCCACCGCCCGCCGATTTCTCGCGGTTGAGCAGTGCCGCGATCTTGTCGGCGTCGAAGTCGCTGGCCTCCGGCGTCGTCTTGTCGACCTTTTTGGTCTCCTTGGCCGGAGCGGGTTTCCTGGTCTCGGCCGTCCTGGTCTCGACCGGCTTTTCAGGTTCCGGCTTGGCCTCGGCAACCTTTACGGGTTCAGGCGGCCGCGGCTTGTCGGCCGGGATCGGGACGTTCTGCGGCACGGGCGCGGGCGCCTGTTCGGCCGCCGCCTCGTCGATCTGCTGCTCGATCGGATCGGGCGGGGTCGGCTCGGGCAGGGTCGCGGCAGGCGTCGGTTCGGGCTCGGGCTTCGGCGGCGGCGGGGTCTTCTCGACCGGCTTCGGCGGTGGCGGTGGCGCCGGGTCCGGCTCGGGCTGCGGCGCGGGCGTTGCCTCCGCCGGCTGCGCGGCGGCAGCCTGTTCGGTCGGCTTGGGGCGTTCGACCGGGGTCGGCGGGGTCGGCAAGTCGACTTCGTTGTCGCCGACATTCTCGGCCGGCATCGGCAAGGTCTGCGGCTTCTTCGTCGGTGCCGGGGCGGGCGTCTCGGCCTCGGGCGCGTTCTTCTCGCCCTTCATCGACTGGGAAAACGCCTCGGGCGAGATCAGCTCGACGGGAAGCGATTCGGCGTTGGTCACCTGCAAGGGCTCGGGTGCCGTCAGCGACCACAGACCCCAGGTCAGGATCGCGGCATGCAGGACGGTCGAGGCGACGGCACCGGATTTCATTTGCGCTTGGTTCGGCTCACGCGTTGACGTCTTGATCGGTCACGAGACCGATATTCTTGAAACCGGCGGCCGAGATACGAGCCATCACCCGCATCACGGTGCCGTAATCGGCGGCCTTGTCGCCGCGCACGAAGATGCGCTCCTCGTAGCCGGTCTTGGCGACGGCCTGCAGCTTGGCGACAACCTCTTCGATCGGCACCTCGGACTCGTTGAGGAACACCTCGCCGCCGGACTTGACGGAGATGGTGATCGGCTGGGTGTCGGCGTTCAGCGCCTTCGCCTCGGTCTTCGGCAGTTCCAGCGGCACGCCGACGGTCAGAAGCGGTGCGGCGACCATGAAGATGATGAGCAGCACCAGCATGACATCGACCATCGGCGTCACGTTGATCTCGCTCATCGGCGCACGCCGGCTGCGGCCACGGCCGCGGCGACGCGATCCCGAACCACCCCTCGATCCGGCGGACATGCCCATCGTTCAAAACCTTCCGGTCGTTGGCCGGATCGCCCGAGGAATCGGTGCGATCGGCAAAACCTGTCGTCGTTTCATGCTCAGCGCGACGTCAGCTTCTCGTCGATCTGCCGCGACAGGATCGCGGAGAATTCATCGGCGAAGGATTCGAGCCGCATCGCCAGCTTGCCGGCATCGGACGACAGCTTGTTGTAGGCGATGACGGCGGGAATAGCGGCGACGAGACCGATGGCGGTGGCGAGCAACGCCTCGGCGATGCCGGGCGCGACCACCGCGAGGCTCGTCTGCTTGGAGCCGGCGATCGCCTGGAAGGACGTCATGATGCCGATGACCGTGCCGAACAGACCGATGAAGGGCGCGGCCGAGCCGATGGTGGCAAGGAACCCGAGGCGCGATTCCAGTTCGTCCATTTCCCGGGCCAGCGTCACGTCCATCGCCTTGTCGATGCGGGTCTGCAGCCCGAGCGGCGAACGGGCACCCTTCTCGAAGGACTTCTTCCACTCGCGCATCGCGGCAACGAACAACGCGCCCATGCCCGACGTCTTGCGTTCGGAAAGGTTGTGATAGAGATCCTCAAGCGACTGGCCGGACCAGAAATTGCTCTCGAACTTGTTGAGCTGGCGGTTGAACCGGCCGTAGCGCATCGTCTTGTCGATGATGATCGCCCAGGTCCAGATGGATGCACCGAGCAGCCCCACCATCACCAGCTTGACGACGAATCCCGCTTGCCAGAACAGATCGAAGAGCGAAACCGTGCCGGCGGCCCCTAGCGTGCCTTGAACGACGTCTGCGTTCATGTCCCCTGATATCCTACAATGCGGGTCTCGCCGGCAACGTCATGCGCCCACGAAACCACAGGTCTTCAGTCGATCAGGTCGGTTCCGGCGGAACCCCCGACGGATTCCCTCAAGGGAACCGCTGGCTCGACAAGTCCCGTCAACTCCTTGTGTGCTTTCACGAATGAATTCGTTGAAAGAATGGCGCCGGAGCTGACGAACCCGTCGCGATTTTGCGTTGCGTCATTCATGCACCGGTAGGGTTAACGAAACGTTAGGGTCCACGACGAATCAGCGTTTGATTTCCGCAGCTTGTGGCCGAACCCTGGGTGTGACCGGACGGACGGCGCCGAAACCGAGCGGAACCGTCTGCGAGACCCGGCCGGCTTCAGTCCTCGCCGTTCGTCTCGCCGACATCCGCGCTCCTGGCCGCATCGGACGTTTTCCCTTGGGGCGCGAGCCGCGTGCGCACCGCATCCGGCATACGCATCGGCCTGCCCTCGGGCGAGATCACCGCGACCTTCACCCGCGCGGCCACGAGTTCCAGATCGCCGAGGACGATCCGCTGCGCCAGCACCACCCGCGCTCCGCCAAGCAGAATCGTCTGCGTCGTGACCGTCAGGACGTCGTCGATCCGCGCCGGCCGCATGAAATCGATCGCCATGTGCCGCACGGCAAAGGCCATCGGCGCGCCGACCGTACCTGACATCAGCTCGCGGTGACCAATGCCGTGAAGGCGCAGATAGTCGGACCGCCCCCTTTCCAGGAAATGCAGGTAGCGCGCGTGGTAGACGACGCCGGAGAAGTCAGTGTCCTCGAAATACACCCGCACCTTCAGTTCGTGCCCACCATCCTCCGTCAGCCGCCCGGCCAGTCCGCTGTCCATGCCGTCAGCCTCGGTTTTGTTTTTTCGCGCGCATGCCGCGTGTCGCGGACGCTGGCCTGAGCCCCGGCATCGGAGCGGCTTTAACGCAAAGCAAACGGACCGTCATCCGGCGTGATGCAGTTCCACCCCATGCAATCCAGCCCCAATGCAATTCCCCAGGACGAATGACCCCGCAGCTTGCCTTGCGTCCTAGGCCTTGGGGCTTAGGTGCAACATTGCTATTGCCGTTGCCACTGCGTTTCGCCCCCCGTCCGCACCACGTCTCGCTCGGCCGAACCGGAAAGTTCTCATGCGCGCACTCGTCAACCAGTCTTATCAACGCTTGAGCGCCAGCTATTGGTTCATCCCATCGGTGATGGCCGTGCTCGCGGCAATCCTCGCGCTGGTTCTTATCCAGATCGACCTCAACGTTCCGCCGAGTGCATTCGGCAGCAATCCTTTCCTCTACGCCGCGCAGCCCGACGGCGCGCGGGCGATCCTGTCGGCGATCGGCGGCTCGATGATCGGCGTCGCCGGCACGGTGTTCTCGGTGACGATGGCGACAGTGGTCTTCGCCTCGGGCAGCTATGGACCACGGCTCCTGACCAACTTCATGAACAACCGCGGCAATCAGGTGACGCTCGGCACCTTCGTCGCGACCTTCGTCTATTCGATGATCGTGCTTCGCAGCGTCCGCGACGGCGCCAGCAGGGACGGATTCGCCAATATGTTCGTCCCGAACGTCGCGGTGTTCGGCGCGATCATCATGGCCATCTGCTCGATCGGCGTCCTGATCTTCTTCATCCATCACGTGCCGTCGAACATCCATATCTCCAACGTCATCGCCGACATCGGCAAGGCGCTGGTGGGTCATATCGACAAGCGGTTTCCCAAACCACTGGGTCAACCCGGAAAGGATGCCGCGGAAAACGGCGACCGCGACGCCGTCGAATGGCAGGTCCCCGGTTGCTTCGGGAGTGGCGTGATCGATCACGACACCTCGCCCGGATATGGCGAAGTCGAGTCCGGCCATACCGGCTACATTCAGGTCATCGACTACGCGACGCTGATGGAGGCGGCGAAAAAGCACGATATCGTCGTGCGGATGAACTGCCGACCCGGCACCTTCGCCCATCCCGGCCACGTCCTCTTCGACGCCTGGCCGAAGGAGCGCCTTTCAGACGACGCGCGGGACCATCTCCTTTCCGCGATTGCCCTCGGCAACACCCGTAACGTCTCCCAGGACCTGCTCTTCCTGTTCGACGAACTGGTCGAGATCGCAGCCCGCGCGCTGTCACCCGGCGTCAACGATCCCTTCACGGCCGTTACATGCCTGGACTGGCTGGCCGCGGCCTTTTCGCAAATGGCCGGTGGGCAGCGTCCCGATCCGCTGCGGGTCGATGAGCGGGGCAAGCTGCGGGTGATCGGCGAACCGGTGACGTTTGCCGGCTATCTCGAACACACCTTCGGGCATCTGCGCCAATATGCGGGCGCCGACATGATCGCCGGCTCCCATCTGATCGGCGTCCTCGGCCAGATCGCGCCGTCCTGCAGCCATTCCGACGAGTTCGAAGCCCTGCGCCACCAGAAGAACGCACTGGTCGAGATCGCCCGCGAAAATCTCGCCGGTGCCTCGCTGAAAGCGGTCGAGGCCGCCGGACGGCGCCTCGACGATCGGCTGGACCATCCGCGCCTGCGGACGGAGGCTCCGGCCGAGACCTCCGTGGGGGTCGGCGGCGAGCCGCCGCAAAAAGCCGGCACGGACTGCGACTGACGGCATGTCCTGTCCCCGCACATCCTCAACGGGCCTGTGGCCAAACCTTCGAAAGCCGATCAACGGAAATTGCAGCCGTCGACGAACCCGGATCGTCGATCCGACAAACCGCCCCGCCCGTCAGCCGGGTCAGGCGACCTCGTCGGGGCCGCCCTCTTCGAACAGGCCCGCCTGCGCGCCCTGATAGCTGGCCGGCACCGCGAGGCCGAGATGGCGAAAGGCGTGCTGCGTCAAAAGTCGCCCGCGCGGCGTGCGCTGCAGAAACCCCTGCTGCAGAAGAAAGGGCTCGACGATATCCTCGATGGCGTCGCGCGGCTCCGACAGGGCCGCCGCGATCGTCTCGATGCCGACCGGTCCGCCGCCGAAGTTCAAGGCGATGAGGTCGAGATAGCGACGGTCAAGCTGGTCGAGGCCGAGGCTGTCGACCTCGAGCCGCGTCAGCGCCGCATCGGCGACCGCGCGGTCGACCTCCCCCGCGCCGGCGACGTCGGCGAAGTCGCGTACGCGCCGCAGAAGCCGGCCGGCGATCCGAGGCGTACCGCGAGAGCGCCGGGCGATCTCGGTCGCGCCGGCCTCATTCATCGCAAGCCCCATCAGCCGCGCGCTGCGCGTGACGATCTGCTTCAACTCCCCGACCGTGTAGAAGTTGAGTCGCACCGGAATGCCGAAGCGGTCCCGCAGCGGGTTGGTTAAAAGCCCCAGCCGGGTCGTCGCGGCAACCAGCGTGAACTTCGACAGATCGATCTTCACCGAGCGGGCCGCCGGCCCCTCGCCGATGATCAGGTCGAGCTGGAAGTCCTCCATCGCCGGATAGAGGATTTCCTCGACGGCGGGGCTGAGGCGGTGAATCTCGTCGATGAACAGGACGTCGCGCTCTTCGAGATTGGTGAGCAGCGCGGCGAGATCGCCGGCCTTGGCGATGACCGGACCGGAGGTCGAGCGGAAATTGACCCCGAGTTCCTTGGACATGATCTGCGCCAGTGTCGTCTTACCGAGCCCCGGCGGGCCGACAAAGAGCACGTGATCCAGCGCTTCGCCGCGGGTCTTCGCCGCCTCGATGAAGATCTTCAGATTGGCGCGCGCCGCCGACTGCCCGACGAAATCGTCGAGCCGCTGCGGCCTGAGCGTCACGTCGACATCCTCGCCGCGCTTGTCCGGCGAGATGATGCGGGTCGCATCGCTCATGTCAGAAGGTCCATTTCCGGGATGCGCCTGGCGGCTTGTCGGTCGAAGGTTGATGTCGCGTCGCAACCGGCGCGTCGCGCACGACTCGCGATGACCGCATCGGCAAAATCCGCATTCAGCGTGATCGACCGATGCAAGGCTTCCACCAGAGTGTCGAGTTCGGCAAACTCGATCGTCGATGCCGCAAGCAGACGCGTAAAGATCGTGCCGATGATCTTCGGCGGGATTTGATAACGGGTCATAAGAACCCAATGGAGCTCAAGAGCAACAGCCAATGAAACGTAACCCGATTCGTCGAGGGTCAAGGTGGCCAGAAACGCCTTTGCTTTGGGCGATTGAGAGGCATCGTCTTCCAGAACCGCCCTCAAGAGGACATTGGTGTCGATACCGCGCATCGTTCAGGCCGAATGGCGTCGTGAATCTTCTCCGGCACGACCTTCAACGTGCTCGGAAATTCCCTCGCCGATCGCCGCGTCGTAGTCTTCGAGAGTCGTTCCTTCGATCGCATAGGCGGACAGGGCGCCGAACAGCGTCTCGATTTTGCCGTTGCCCGGTTGCACCAGGATCGATCCATCGACGACGACGAAGGCGATCCGATCGCCCTCATTCAGGTCGAACGCATCTCGTATTGGCTTTGGAACCGTGATTTGGCCCTTTGTACTCATTGTCTCTTATACATATCTCGATCCTTACAATTCCGCTGCAAGTAAACATAACGTCGGAAGGTCGGTCGTTCAATTCCGGCTCAACGCCTTCAGCCCCGCCTTGATCAGCACTGCACTGCCGGCGGTTTCACCGCTTTCCTTCCACGCCTTGGCGACCGCGCCGGCGGCCTGATCGCGCGAGTAGCCCAGATTGACGAGCGCCGAGACCGCGTCGGTGACGGGCGCCGCGGCCGTGCCGCCGCCGATGTCGCGCTTGAGGCCGAAGCTTTCCTCGGAGGCCGCGCCGGAAAAGGCCGGCGCCTTGTCTTTCAGTTCTGCAACGATGCGTGCGGCGACCTTCGGCCCGACGCCGGGTGCCCGCGCCACCATCGCCTTGTCCTGAAGCGCGATGGCGTTGGCGAGATCGCCGGTCGACAGCGTGCCGATCACCGCCATCGCCACCCGCGCGCCGACCCCCTGCACCATCTGCAGAAGTCGGAACCAGTCGCGCTCGGCCGTCGACAGGAAGCCGTAGAGCCGGATCATGTCCTCGCGCACATAGGTCTCGATGAACAGCACCACGGCCTCGCCGGCCCCGGGCAGCGCGCCCAGGGTCCGCGTGCCGCAAAAGGCGACATAACCGACGCCATGGACGTCGACGACCACATGATCCTCACCGATCTCGTCGACAGTGCCCTTCAACTTGCCGATCATGGACGGGTCTCCAGTGGAACGATATCGAGGTTCGGAAAGCAGGAGCGGTAGCGCGCCGGATCGCGGGTCCAAAGCCGATGGCCGGCAACCATCGCGTGAGCGCCGATCAGGAAGTCCGGCAATGTTCTCTCGCGCCACCCGCCGCCTTCGCGATAAAGGCGATGGGCCCGGCCAGCCCAAAAAGCGACTTTGAAGAGAAAGTCAGCCTCCTGCAATCCAAGCCAACGCAACCGGGATAGCCGATGCACTTCCGAAGAAACCGTATGGCTGAGCTCGGCCCAAACCACGGCGCCGAGAACCAGCGGACCTTCCAGCATGCGCCGAAACAGAGTGTCCCGGGACGCCCCGAAGAACGGACTATTGGAGAGCAAATCGCTGAAAACGCTGGAACCAATCAATGCCGAGGTCGTCACGAGGCCCCCTCATCCAATCGACGTAAGCCTTTCCGTCCATCTTGCAGGTATCGATCGTCCCTCGAACCGACTCGGCCCATGCCAGGAAAAATTGCTGTATTTCCTCCGTGTTCGCCGTGCGATCCCGCGGCTCCACTACGATGGTCTCGCCCCGATCCACGAAATCGACCTCGCTGCCCGGCACGATCCCGAGCTTGTCGCGAAACAATTTCGGATTTGTCACCGGCCCTATCTCTGTCACCCCCATCGTCACCCGCATCGCGTTTCTCCATCGTCGCCGGTTCCGGGATTCGCAGGGTAATACCTTGCGGTATTATTTACGGCCATCGTGAGAACAGGTCAAGAACGTGCGGCACCCGAATCAAATCCCGGCGAACGCCGCCCTCGCCTGCGCGGACTGGCGGTGATGGGTGTGGCAAATGGCGATGGCCAGCGCATCGGCGGCGTCGTCGGTGTCGAAAGTCGCCTTCGGCATCAGCACCTTGACCATCATGTGGATCTGCTTCTTGTCGCCATGGCCGACACCGATCACCGCCTTCTTGACGGCGTTCGGCGCGTATTCGGCCACCGGCAGACCTGCGAGCGAGGGCACCAGCATGGCGATGCCGCGGGCCTGGCCGAGCTTGAGGGTGGCGACGGCGTCCTTGTTGACAAAGGTCTGCTCGACCGCCGCCTCGTCCGGCGAGAAATTCGCGATGACGGTTGTGAGCCCGTCATGGAGTTGCCGCAGCCGCGTCGCGAGATCGGTCCTGGCGTCGGAAAGGACCGTGCCGCTCGCGAGAAATCGCAGCGCGTTGCCTTGCGTCTCGACGATGCCCCAACCGGTGCGGCGCAGACCCGGATCGATGCCGATGATGCGAATGGTCCGCTCCTGCAACATGTTCTTAACCTTTCCCTATCCCGAATCACCGGGTTCTGAAAAGGCATTCGAGATACGAAAAGTGAACAAACCAAAAACCAAAGGGAATGCGAGCGGCTCGCTTCTGTCGCGTTATCCTGGGGCGGCGCGAATTGATCGACATTCGGCAATCGTAACCGGTGCGTCGCTGGGATCGCCGATGCCACCGCAAAGCGCTTCGCGGAGGCGGGCGCCCGTAGACGAGGGCAGCCTCGCCCTCGCAGTGCCATCTGCACCGTACCAGAGGACAATCTCTCCATCGCCGTCCGGCTCCCTCGGATAGATCATGTGGCCGGCCATCAGTGCGTCGAGATGCTCTCCCGTCGTTACGGTCTCGCCCGTGCGGAAGCACGGCCGGCCGCGGTCGGCATTGTTACAGCATTGTTACCATGAACAGTCTCCTTGCCGTTTTTATCACATGAAATCGACGACGATCTTGCCGAAGCCGCCCGGCGCCTTGAGCGCACGCAAGGCTTCCTTCGCGTCGTCAAAGGCAAAGCTCCGGTCGATGACCGGTTTCTCACCTGAGATTTCGAGCTGATCCCTCAGCGCCCGATACATCGCACCGCTGCCCACCGCGACGCCGCGAACCGACTTGCCGAACAGACCGAAATCGAGCGACGGTCCTTCCTGGTCACGCAAGCCGACGACAGCGACTTCACCGTCATAGGCACATGCTGCAAGAGAGGCGTTCACCGCGCCAAATCCAACCGTGTTCACGACCTTCGCCACGCCTCCCGTCGCCTCGATGACGGCCGGCCCCCATTCAGGCGTTTGCGAGGAATCCACGACCGTCTCGATACCCATTTTACGGAGCCGCGCGACGTGTTTGCCATGGCGAACGACCGCCGCGACATCGGCACCGGCGCCTTTCGCAATCATCATGGCCGCCATTGAGACGCCGCCCGTGCCGATGACGAGAACCGTATCGCCGGGACGAACCGCGCGATCGCCCATGACCGCGTTCCAGGCCGTCACCGCCGCACAAGGAAGACAGGATGCCTGTGCGTGATCGAAGCCCTTCGGTGCGCGCGCAATGCGGTCGGCGGACAAAACTGCGAACTCCGATAGCACGCCCTGTTCGTTCAGACTGCCGAGGCCGCCGCCAGCCGTGGCCGGCATCGCCCCGTCGTCCCATCCCGCAAAGTGCAGATTCACGACGTGATCGCCGACGTGCCAGTCGGTGACGCCATCACCGATCGCGTCGATCGTCCCGGACATGTCCGAGGCCGGAACAAGATCGACGTCCGGCAGCCGCATGAACCCCTGCTCTATCACCATCAGATCACGCGCGTTCAACGACACCGCATGGACTTTTACGCGAACCTCGCCGGGACCGGGCTCCGGGAACGGGACGTCTTCCAGCACGAGACCTTCGATCTCGGTCACGTCGGCCTTCATCATCCATCGTTTCATCGTTGTGGTCCCCATCAGGAATTGCCTCCATCCGTCCAGCCTTTGACGGCATTCCCGCCGAAGATCATCGGCCCGATGCCGGCCAGCATGGCCGTATCGCCGAACTCGGCATCCAGCGCGCTTGCTTCGTTCAACTTCGAAAGGACATCCGCGCCGAGATCGATGTCGAGCGCCGAGATCGTGTCGTGGAGTTGGTCGGGATGGCTTGCGCCGAGCACAGGGGCTGTGACACCAGGACGTGAAAGCACCCAGGCAACGGCAGCCTGTGCGGGCGTGCAGCCCGCCGCCTTCGCGGCCCGCCGAAGAGCCTCGAGGATGGCGAAGTTGCGCATCGTGAATTTGGACGCGCCGAACGGATTGTCGCCGCTCAAACGACCTTTGCCGTCGGTATCGCCCGGCTCGTATTTACCGGACAGGAAACCGCCCGCGAGCGGGCTCCAGGGCTGGATCGCCATGCCGCCATCCATGGCGCCGGCGACGAGCTGCCGTTCGATGCCGCGCGCGACGAGCGAATACTCCATCTGAATCGCGATCGGTGCGGGCAATCCTCGTACATCGGCGATGGCGGCAGCCTTGATCGCCACCCAGGCCGGCATGTCCGCGAAACCGAAATATCGAATCTTGCCGGAACGTACGAGATCGCCGAGAGTCTGAAGAATTTCCTCGACAGGCGTCACGCCATCCCAGACATGCATCCAGTAGAGATCGACGTAGTCGGTCCCGAGTCGCCGCAGCGAGCCCTCCAGCGCGCGCCGAGCGTTCTTGGCGCCGTTGCCGCCCGCATTGGGGTTGCCGGTCGCGTTGAACCCGAACTTGGTGGCGAGCACGACGTCGTCCCGCGCGCCCGTGTCGCGGATGAACCGGCCGAGCATCTCCTCCGATTTGCCGCCGGAATAGATATCGGCCGTGTCGAAGAAGTTACCGCCCGCCTTGCGGTAGGCGTCGAAGACGGCGCGCGACGTCGCCTCGTCGGAGCCCCACTTGTCCGTCCCGAAGGTCATCGTTCCGAGCGCCAGCGGAGAGACGACGAGGCCCGATCGGCCGAGCGTCCGGTAATGCGTGAGTGGCATGAGAAAGTTTCCTATCGTTCGTTATGAAACACGTACGCTGCTTGTCGTTCAAGGTCAACGAGTTTATGAATGAACGTTATGAAACAATCAGCGACACGGCACAGCCAGGCGAGGCCTCTCCGAAAAATCGGTCGTCCGCTCTCGTTCGACCGCGATGCGGTGCTCCAACAGGCGATGCTGGCGTTCTGGAAGCAAGGATACGAGACGACATCGATCAACGATCTGACGCAAGCGATGGGCGTGACGGCACCCAGCATCTACAGCAGCGTTCGGCGACAAGAAGCGCCTGTTTCTCGAAGCGGTCGCGCTCTATCGCGGCGATCCTGACGCCGAGGCAAAGGCAATTCGCGATGCGCCGAACGCGAAGGCGGCGGCGGCAATGCTGCTGAACGGGGCCGTCGAACGCTTCACGGGCGAGGATAGTCCACGCGGTTGTCTTCTCGCCTCGTCGGCCGCGACCGGGTCGGCCGCCGTTGCGGACATCCACGATTTGCTCACCTCGATCCGCATGACGATCGAGGACCTCCTGCGCGCGAGAATCGAACGCGACATTGCAGACGGGGTTTTGCCCGAAGCAACTGACGCGGGCGCCTTGGCCGCGACGGTGATCTGCACGATCCAGGGCATGTCCGTGCTGGCGCGTGACGGTGCATCGCGGGAAAAACTGGCCGGAATCGCCGATGGGGTCGTCCGATTGCTGCCGAACTAGAGGTGTTTGGCGTGCTCTGTGCAGAATGAAAACGCTTTCCCTATCCCCTGCTCTGCGATGGCGCGAAATGCGCGACGATTTCCTGGCCGTCGCCCGGATAGACCAGCCGGACGAAGGTGATCGGCTCGGCGGCACTCCACGTGCGTCGCTCGATCCGCAGGCACGGTGTTCCCTCGGGGATCAGAAGCGCCGCGGATATCTCCGAACCCGCCCCGATCGCCCTGATCTTGTGCTCGGCTGCCGTCCACGGAACACGGGCGATCAGCCATGCGCCGGGTGGCATCGCGTCGAACGTCTCGGACCCGGCTTCCGGCACGGCCGCGAGGTTGATGATGCGTTCCTCGATGCAGAAGGGCTGGCGGCCGGCGAAATGGCGGCAGACGATCTCGATCATGTCGGCCGATGCCGGCAATTCCAGCCGCGCCTCGTCCGTCTTCGTGCTGCGTCGCTTGGCGGAGCGGATGATCTCGAAATGATAGGGAAGCCCGAGCGCCTCGACTTCGCGTTTGATGTCGACGATTTCGAGAACCGCGGAATAGGATTGCGGCCGCTTGACGAAGCTGCCGGCTTTCCGCCGCCGCTCGATGAGACGGGCGGCGACGAGTTGGGTCATCACCTTGTTCACGGTCATCCGCGAACAGCCGTATTGCGTTGCCAAATCCTGTTCGAATGGAATCTGCGTGCCGGGCGGCCACTCCCCGGAGACGATCTTGGTTTCGATGTCGGTCAGAATACGCCGATGCAACGATTCGCGCGGCCTTATCGCCGTCGCGGCCGGAGCGGTCATGGGCATGGGCATGGCGCAGTTCTCATCGACGGCGCTCCCACCAGAGTTCGACCGTGCAGGACATGAAGGCCGACCGGCTTCACAGGAGCGTCGCGGCGCCGCGGTCGAGATAGGTCTCGAGGAACTGCGCCAGTCGGGAGTGGCGGGGCTCGCCGAATACTTCCTGGGGCGTTCCGTTCAACAGAAGCCGGCCATGGTCGAGAAAGGCGATCTTCTGGCCGACCGTCGCGGCGAAACCGATCTCGTGCGTGACCACGACCATGGTCATGCCGTCCGCCGCCAGTTCGCGCATCACATTCAGGACTTCGCCGGTCAATTCCGGGTCGAGCGAAGAGGTGGGCTCATCGAAGAGCAGGATATTCGGTTGCAGCGCCAAGGCCCTGGCGATTGCGACGCGCTGCTGCTGGCCGCCCGACAATTCGGCGGGATAATGCGTCGCACGATTGCCGAGGCCAACTCTTTCGAGTTGCGCAATGGCGTGCGCATCCGCTTCCTTGCGGGGGAGCCGCTGCACCGTGACGAGCGCTTCGCGGACGTTGCCGAGTGCGGTCATGTGGGGCCAGAGATTGAATTGCTGAAAGACCATGCCGATCTGCGAGCGAACCGCACGGGTTCTTTGCGCCGGCAGGCGGGTGCGCCGGCCTTCGGCGTCTTCCGAAAAGCCCAGCGGCTCGCCATGGATGCTGATCGTCCCGGCCGTCGTTTCCTCCAGAAAGGCGATGCAGCGCAGCAGCGTGCTCTTGCCGGAGCCCGATGGCCCGATCAGGCAGGTTGTCGCGCCGCCGGTGATCTTGAGATCGATGTCGTGCAGTACCTCGATCTTGCCGAAGCTTTTGCTGACGTTCTTTACGATGACGGCCGGCATGGTCATGAATGGGCGAACCTGAATCTGGAGAGTTTGGCTTCCGACCAGCGGCCAAGCCAGCCGCAGAGTTCGACGAGCCCCCAGTAAAACAGCGCGAGCAGGAACATCGCTTCGACGAAGGCGTATTGCTGCGACCCTATGACCCCGATGACCAGGGTGAGTTCGGGAACCGTGATGATCGAGAGGACGGCGGTCTCCTTGAGCAGGACGATCGCCATGTTCACGCACAGCGGCAGAACCAGCATGGTCATCTCCGGCAAAAGGATGCGACGCAGAATCTGGACCCGGCCGAGGCCGACGCACTGTGCGGCTTCCACATGGCCCCTCGGGACGGCCTGAAACCCCGCCCGGAAGATTTCGCTGTAATAAGCGGCACCGTAGACCGTCATGCCAAGCAGACCCGCCGGGATCGGATCGAGGGACAGGCCGATGAACGGACCGCCAAAATAAAGCAGAAACAGCTGCACGAGAAACGGGGTGCCGCGCAGTATCTCGACGCAGGCCTTCAGCAGCCAATCGAGCGGCGCCGGACCATAGCGACGGGCCGCCGCCACAAGGAAGCCGAGCAGGGCGGCGAGCAGCAATGAAACGATCCAGATGCCGAGTGTGACCCGGAGCCCCGACAGGATGGCGGGCAACTGCCCGGCGATGAGGTCGACATCGAGGGTCATCCGCGATCGGTCCTTAGCATCCGTTCGGCCAGAGAGCCGCCGCCGGCGACCAGCCAGTTGATGGCGAGATAGATCGCGCCCGCGACGGAATAGAACAACAAGGGCTGAAACGTGCTGGCGGCAAGATTCTGAGCCATGCGGGTTAGTTCGACCACGCCGACGACCGAAATCAGCGACGACGCCTTGAGGATCAGGATGGCTTCGTTGACGAGCGCCGGCAGCGTCAGGCGGAAGGCAATCGGCGCGCGAATGCGCTGCAGCTGCTTCAGCGGGCCGATGCCGACCATGTCCGCAGCCTCGAGGAGACCTTTCGGTACGCTGTTGAAGCCGCCCCGCAGATTTTCGGCCTGATAGGCCGCGGTGCAGAGCGAAAGACCCAGGATGGCCGCGACGATGCTCGGGACATCAAGGCTGAGCACGGGAAGGAGATTGTAGATCAAAAGGAGTTGCACGAGCAGGGGAACGCCGCGGAAGAAACTGACAAAGAGCGTGCCCGGGATCGACAGCCACCGATGGCTGGAAATCTTGGCCGCGCAGACAACCAGGCCGATCGCGAGGCCGATGACGATCGACACGCTGCTGATCAGCACCGTGCTGCCGGCCGCCCAGAGCATCAGTTCGAACAGTCGCAGTGACATATGGCAGCCTTTTCAGGCGCGTGTGCAAAGAGGAAGGGACGACCGCCCCTTGCAGGGGACGGCCGTCCGCCGGGTCATCGGGTCAGAGCGCAGGCTCGGCGACCTCGTCAGGTGTGTCGAAGCTGGCGCCGAACCACTTTTCCTGAAGCTTGGCCAGACGCCCGTCACCCTTGATCTTGAGCAGCGCATCGCGGACTGCGTCCAGAAGCTTTTGATCCTCTGGCTTCCTGGTGCCGATGTAGCCGAAATAGCTCTTCGTGCCGAAGGGCGGCAGGACGACCTCGAAGGTGTCGGGCTGCTGACTCGCGACAAAGGCGATGTTGGGGAGCGAGTTGCCGACGGCGACGATGCGGCCGGCGGCAAGATCGGCATAGGCTTCATTGTTGCCGACATATTCGCGCACCTCGATCCCGCCCGGCAGCGCCTCGCCGAATTCCTTGAGCTGGGCGAGTTGCGCGGACGCCTTGCCGCCACCGACCAGCTTGCCGGCGATATCCTCCGGCTTCATGACGCTCTCGTCGCCCTTGCGCTTCAGCAGGGCCACGGTGGCTTCGGCGACGGGCGGCAGGAAGCGATAGCGCTCGAGACGCGCCTTGGTGATCGTCGCGGGACCGCCGACCATGTCGAACTGTCCAGCCTCGAGTCCGGGCAGCACGCCGTCCCACGGCAGTTCGACCCATTCGATCTCGACGCCGAGTTCCTTGCCAATCTCGCCGAACAGATCGACGTTGAGACCGGCGTGGGTCCCCGTCTCGTCGATGAAGTCGAAGGGCGCGAAGGCAGTTTCGGTACCGACCTTGAGAACGCCGGCCGATTGTACCCGCGCCAGCGCGTCCTGGGCCTGTGCTGCCGCGGGAGCTGTGAAGACGACGGTCAGGCCCAGCAGTGCTTTCATGAAGAAGCGTTTGTTCATTGCCACTCTCCGTTTGGTTCAATTGCCAAGTCCGAGTCAGTCGATCGCGCAGATCACGCCTGAATAAGACTATACATAACACACTCGCTGTTTGGAAATTGTCAATCAATAGGCAGTTGAAAAACAGCAAAAAAACCAATCACCCCGACAATCGGCGACCCGGCAGGTGCAAACTCGCCATGGCCGCGCGGCCGATCATAGCCGGGCGGACAAGGCCAAAACGGCGGCCGCGAAACGGCGGCCGATCTCCTCGCGCCGCTGGTGACGACCTTTCTCGACCTGCTTTCGCCCGGCAACCCAGACGGCGTCGACGGCAGGCCTGGACGCAGCGAATATCCACGAGTCGAGAACGCTGTCGCCGGAGCGGCCGACCAAGGCCGGGTGGCCCGGATCGAGCGAAACCAGATTCGCCGGCGCCCCTTTGGCGATGTGCGGCTTGCCCGGCTGACCGACGGCCTGCGCGCCGCCGGCCAGACCGGCCTCGAACAGTATCCGGCCAGTGGATCGGTGTGGCTTCGCCATGACGTTGCGCGCATGATGGTGGAGGCGCTGCGCGTATTCCAGTTGGCGAAGCTCGTCGGCAACGCCGATCAGCACGTTGGAGTCGGAGCCGACGCCCAAACGCCCGCCGGCGTTCATAAAAGCCGGGCCGGCGAAGACGCCGTCGCCGAGATTGGCCTCCGTGACCGGGCATAGGCCGACGACCGCGCCCGTGGCCGCAACTCCTGTGACTTCGGCCGGCGTCATGTGGGTCGCATGGATCAGACACCAGCGCCCATCGAGGGTCTGATCGGCCAGCAGCCATTCGACCGGGCGCTTGCCGGACCAGGCCAGGCAGTCCTCGACTTCCCTGGTTTGCTCGGCGGCGTGGATGTGGATCGGCGCATGCGGCCGAAGCTTTGCGACGATGGTGAGTTCGTCAGGCGTGACGGCCCTCAGGCTATGGGCCGCGACGCCGAGGACGCCGTTCTCGAGCCCACGAATGGCGTCGCCGGCGCTCTCCACAAGTCGGGCGAAGCCGTCCAGGTCGTTGACGAAACGCCGCTGGGCATCTCCGGGCGCGGCCCCGCCGAAGGTCGAGTGGGCATAGAAGACCGGGAGAAGCGTGAGGCTGATGCCGCTTATCACGGCCGCCGCGACGATCGCCTTCGCCATCTCGCCGATATCGGCATAGGGCCGCCCGTCCAGGTCGTGGTGGAGATAGTGGAACTCCCCGACGTGACAGAAGCCGGCTTCCAGCATCTCGACATAGAGCTGGGCGGCGATGGCCTCGACCTCGTCGGGCGTCATCGCAAGCGCATACCGGTACATCGTCTCACGCCAGCTCCAGAAGCTGTCGGTTCCCGGTCCTCGCATCTCGGCGAGCCCCGCCATCCCCCTCTGAAAGGCGTGGCTGTGAAGGTTCGCCATCGCCGGGACGAGCAGCGCATGGCGCTCGTCCCCGGCCTCGGGAGCGACGCCGTGTTTCACTTCGGCAATCACCCCGTCCTGGATCAACAACCGGACGTTTTGCCGCCAGCCTCCGTCCAGAAGAGCCTCACCTGCGTGGAGTGTCATCGGCATGCGTTTTCCCTCTCCGCCGTTGATCGCCGCTTGCGTGATCCGATAATATGTCTATACATGATGGAACGCGAGTCATTCTTGAGAAACGCACCATGATCGACAGTCGTGATCCGATCCGCGTATGGCGCAACGCCCGGCTGGCGACGATGCACGCGGACAGGTCGGGCCTTGGCATCGTCGAGGCCGGCGCCGTGGCCGCGCAAGGTGGCCGCATCCGCTTCGCCGGACCGCAGGACGAGCTTCCGGCGGCACTTTCGGCCAAGGCCGAAAGCATCGATTGCGAGGGACGCTGGATCACGCCGGGGCTTGTCGACTGCCACACCCATCTGGCCTGGGCGGGACATCGTGCCCGCGAATTCGAGCTGCGTCTCGCCGGTGCGAGCTACGAGGAAGTCGCCCGGGCGGGCGGCGGCATCGTGTCGTCGGTCAAGGCGCTGCGAGAGGCAAGCGAGGACGAGATCGTTCGCCAGTCGTTGCCACGTCTCGATGCGCTGATCGGCGAGGGCGTGACGACGCTCGAAGTGAAATCGGGTTACGGACTCGATCTCGTCAATGAACGAAAATCGCTGTTGGCGGCGCGCCGGCTCGGCTCCGAGCGCCCCGTGCGGGTTCGCACGACATTTCTGGGCGCGCATGCCCTCCCCCCGGAAGCCGAAGGCGATACGACGGCCTTCATCGACAACGTCTGCGAGGAAGTGTTGCCGGCGGTCGCGGCCGAAGGACTGGCCGATGCGGTCGATGGTTTCTGCGAGGGTATCGCGTTTTCGCCCGACGAGATCGCTCGCGTCTTCGAGGTCGCCACCGCTCTCGGACTCCCGGTGAAGCTGCATGCCGACCAGCTCTCCAATCTGGGAGGGGCGGCTCTGGCGGCGCGTTTCGGCGCACTTTCGGCCGACCATCTCGAATATACCGACGAGGCCGGCGTGCGCGCGATGGCCGAAGCCGGAACCGTAGCGGTGATGCTGCCGGGCGCCTTCTACTTTATTCGCGAGACGAAGGTGCCTCCCATCGATCTGTTTCGTCGTCACAAGGTACCGATGGCGGTCGCGACCGATGCCAATCCCGGCACATCGCCCCTGACCTCACTGCTTTTGACGACGAACATGGCGGCGACGCTGTTCCGGATGACCGTGGAGGAATGCCTCCTTGGTGTCACCCGCCATGCCGCACGGGCGCTCGGCTTGCAAGACGAAATCGGAACACTGGAGATCGGCAAGCGCGCCGACCTCGCCATCTGGAACATCGAGACACCGGCCGAGCTGGTCTACCGCATGGGATTTAACCCGCTGCATGCGCGTATCTGGAGGGGACAGTGCCGCAACTCGTTCTGAAGCCCGGGGCCACGCGGCTCGCCGACTGGCTGGCGGTCTACCGGGGTGCGACGCCCAGCCTCGATCCGGCCGCGATGCCCGTCATCAAGGCATCAGCCGAGGCCGTCGCCAGAATCCTGTCCCGGAACCAGCCCGTCTATGGCATCAACACCGGTTTCGGGAAGCTGGCGAGTGTCCGGATCGAAGACGACGACCTGACGACGTTGCAACGCAATATCGTGCTGTCGCACGCGGCGGGGATAGGCGAGCCGATGCCGGTCCCGGTCGCGCGGCTGATGATGGCGCTGAAGCTCGCGAGCCTCGCCCAAGGGGCGTCCGGCGTGCGCGTCGAGACGGTGGAATTGCTGCAGGCGTTGCTTGCCAAGGGATTGACGCCGGTCGTCCCCTGCCAGGGCTCGGTCGGGGCCAGCGGCGATCTCGCGCCGCTGGCGCACATGACCGCCGCGATGATCGGCGTCGGCGCGTTTTTCGTCGAGGGCCGCCGCCGACCCGCGGCCGAAGCCCTTCGCCAAGCCGGCCTCGAGCCGCTGGTGCTCGGCGCCAAGGAGGGGCTGGCGCTCCTCAACGGCACGCAGTTCTCCACCGCGAACGCGCTGGCGGGCCTTTTCGAGGCGGAGCGGCTGCTGCAAACCGCGCTGGTGACCGGGGCGCTGTCGACCGACGCCGCGCGCGGCACCGATACGCCGTTCGACCCTCGCATCCACGCGCTCCGGCGCCATCGCGGCCAGATCGAGACGGCGGCGGCGCTGCGGGAACTGATGGAAGGCTCCGAAATCCGGGCGTCGCACCGCGTCGACGATCCGCGCGTTCAGGATCCCTATTGCCTGCGGTGCCAGCCGCAAGTGATGGGCGCGGCGCTCGACGTTCTTCGTCAGGCCGCCATGACGCTCGACAACGAGGCGAACGCGGTCTCGGACAATCCGCTGATCTTCACCGACACCGACGAAGCGCTTTCGGGCGGAAATTTCCATGCCGAACCGGTGGCGTTCGCTGCCGACATGATCGCGCTAGCCGTCTGCGAGATCGGCTCGATCGCCGAGCGCCGGGTCGCCATGCTCGTCGATCCGGTGCTTTCCGGGTTGCCAGCCTTTTTGACGGCGAAACCCGGCCTCAATTCCGGTTTCATGATCCCGCAAGTGACAGCGGCCGCGCTGGTCTCGGAAAACAAGCAGCGCGCCTACCCGGCGAGCGTCGATTCGATCCCCACCTCGGCGAACCAGGAGGATCACGTTTCGATGGCGGCGCATGGTTCCCGGCGGCTTCTGCCGATGGTGGAGAACGCCATGGGGGTGATTGCGATCGAACTCCTGGCGGCTGTCCAGGGCTGCGACCTCATCGCCGGCCTCACCTCCAGTGTGCCGCTTGAGGCCGTCCGACGCCTGGTGCGCGAAACGGTGCCCCGGCTCGACGACGATCGCCACTTTCATCCCGATATCGAGGCGGCGCTGGCCCTCGTGCGGCGCGGCGCGGTGGTCAAGGCCGTGTCGCCGCTGGCGCTCCCCTCGCTTACGGAGGACAGGACGTGAGCGAGACCGAGTGGCTTACGGTGTTGGAGGGGCGGGCGCCGCTCCTCCTCAGCTTGCCGCATACCGGGACGATGATCCCCGACGAGCAGGCCGGAGGGCTGGTGTCGTCATGGCTGGCTCGCAAGGACACCGACTGGTGGATCGAACGGCTATACGACTTCGCCGCCGATCTCGATGCAACGATCGTCCGCACGGCGATTTCAAGGACGGTGATCGACGTCAACCGCGATCCGTCCGGAACCTCGCTCTATCCGGGGCAGGCGACCACCGGTCTTTGCACGACGACAACGTTCGACGGCGAGCCGCTCTACGCACCGGGATCGGAACCGGACCAGGACGCCATCGCGGAGCGGCGCCAACGCTGCTTCGAGCCTTATCATGCGGCCCTCGCAGCGCAGATCGCGCGCCTGCGTCGACACCATCCGACGATTGTCGTCTACGACTGCCATTCGATCCGATCGGTCGTGCCGCGCCTTTTCGACGGCACCCTGCCGCATATGAATATCGGCACCAATGGCGGGAGTTCCTGCGCCCCGGCCCTCGTCGAGACGATCGCCGGGCTCGCGGCCGAAAGCGGCTTCCAGCACGTCGTCGACGGCCGGTTCAAGGGTGGCTGGATCACCCGCAGCCTCGGCCGTCCCGCCGACGGCGTGCACGCCGTCCAGATGGAACTCGCCTGCCGCGGCTACATGGCCGAGCCGGTGGGTCCGGTATCCGAAAATGACTGGCCGGTGTCCTACGACGAGACCGACGCCGCACCGATGCGCGCGGAACTGACGAAAATCCTGCAAGCCTGCCTCGGCTTTGCCCGCGGCAACTGACGCGAGACCTTTCATGACCCGCATCGACAACGCCCGCACCATTCGCGCACCGCACGGCACCGATCTCTCCGCCAAGAGCTGGCTGACCGAGGCGCCACTGCGCATGCTGATGAACAACCTCGACCCGGACGTCGCCGAAAAGCCCGGCGAACTCGTCGTCTATGGTGGGATCGGGCGGGCCGCCCGCGACTGGGCGAGCTTCGATCGGATCGTCGCGGCACTCCGCGAACTGGAGGCCGACGAGACGCTCCTCGTCCAGTCCGGCAAACCGGTCGGGGTGTTCCGCACCCACAAGGATGCGCCCCGCGTGTTGATCGCCAATTCCAACCTCGTGCCGCACTGGGCGAACTGGGACCATTTCAACGAGCTCGATAAGAAAGGGCTCGCCATGTACGGCCAGATGACGGCCGGCTCCTGGATCTACATCGGCAGCCAGGGCATCGTGCAGGGCACCTATGAGACCTTTGTCGAGATGGGCCGCCAGCATTATGACGGCGATCTCTCGGGCCGCTGGATCCTGACGGCCGGGCTCGGCGGCATGGGCGGCGCGCAGACGCTCGCGGCAACCATGGCCGGCGCCTCGTGTCTCGCGATCGAGTGCCGGCCCTCGTCGATCGAGTTCCGTCTGCGGACGGGATACGTGGACGTCGAGGCGAAGAACCTCGATGAGGCGCTGGCGATCATGGAAGAGGCCCGGCACACGAAAAAGCCGGTCTCGGTCGCGCTGCTCGGCAATGCCGCGGACATCCTGCCCGAAATGGTGCGCCGGGGGATCAAGCCGGACATCGTGACCGACCAGACCTCGGCCCACGATCCGGTCAACGGCTATCTGCCCGAGGGCTGGAGTCTCGCCGACTGGGAAGAGAGGCGCGAACGCGATCCGAAAGCGGTCGTGGGCGCAGCCAAGGCCTCGATGGCCGTGCACGTCCGGGCGATGCTGGAGTTCCACCGGATGGGCGTGCCGACGGTCGACTATGGCAACAATATTCGCCAGATGGCGCTGGAGGAAGGCGTGGCCGACGCGTTCGATTTCCCCGGCTTCGTTCCCGCCTACATCCGGCCGCTGTTCTGCCGCGGCGTCGGGCCGTTCCGCTGGGCGGCGCTCTCGGGCGATCCGGAGGACATCTATCGCACCGACGCCAAGGTGAAGGAACTGCTTCCCGACGCGGCCGATCTGCACACATGGCTTGACATGGCCAGGGAGCGGATTCGCTTCCAGGGCCTGCCGGCGCGCATCTGCTGGGTCGGGCTCGGCGATCGGCATCGTCTCGGTCTGGCGTTCAACGAGATGGTCGCCAGCGGTGAGCTGAAAGCGCCGATCGTCATCGGACGCGACCATCTGGACTCCGGCTCCGTCGCCTCGCCGAACCGCGAGACCGAGGCGATGCGGGACGGGTCGGACGCCGTCTCCGACTGGCCGCTGCTCAATGCTCTGCTCAACACCGCGTCCGGCGCCACCTGGGTCTCGCTCCACCATGGCGGCGGCGTCGGCATGGGCTTTTCCCAGCATGCCGGGATGGTGATCGTCGCCGACGGCACCGAAGATGCCGCGAGGCGGCTGGAGCGGGTGTTGTGGAACGACCCGGCGACGGGCGTGATGCGGCACGCCGACGCCGGTTACGACACCGCCCTCGATTGCGCGCGAGAAAAGCAGCTCAATCTTCCCGGAATCCTGGGATGAGCCCTGCTACTTGCGAGCCCGCCGACCGCAAGCCGCTGGAGGGCATTCGGGTCCTCGACTTCACGCGGGTTCTCGCCGGCCCCTATGCGACCGCGCTCATGGCCGATCTCGACGCCGACGTGATCAAGGTCGAACCGCCGACGGGTGACGACTACCGGCATATCGGCCCGTTTCACGAAAACGGTTCGAGCGCGCTGTTCGAGGCCGTCAACCGCAGCAAGCGCAGCGTGATGCTGGATCTGTCGAACGACGACGATCGGGCGGTGGCGCGGGGGCTGGCGGCGAACGCCGACGTCGTCGTCGAGAACTTTCGCCCCGGCGTCGCCGACCGCCTCGGCATCGGCTGGGACGCGCTGTCGGCCACCAATCCCGGTCTCGTCTATGCCAGCATTTCCGGCTTCGGTCAGGACGGACCGAATGCGATGCGCCCGGCCTACGACATCATCGTCCAGGCGATGAGCGGTATCATGGCCGTCACCGGCGAGGCGGATGGCGCCCCGACCATGGTGGGGGAGTCGATCGCCGACGTCGTTTCGGGCCTCTTCGGTTCCTGGTCGATCCTCGCCGCCCTCGTCGATCGCGAGCGCAGCGGAAAGGGGCGCCGGCTCGACGTCTCCATGTTCGATTCGATGCTGGCGCTGCAACCGATCATGATCGCGCGTTATCTCGCCACCGGCGTTGCGCCGTCACGGGTCGGCAATCGCCATGCGCTGTCCGCGCCCTTCGGCGCGTTCGCCGCCGGTGATGGCAGCTTCGTGCTCGCGGTCCTGAACGACAAGCTGTTCGCCACGCTTTCGCGGGCGATCGGCCGGCCGGCACTTACGGGCGATGCGCGCTTTGCCACCGATCCACTGCGGCTGCAAAACGAGCCTGCTCTGAGGACGATCATCGAGGAATGGTCGCTGCCGCTATCGGTGGAGGCGGCCGTCGCCCGGCTGATCGGCGAGGGCGTGCCGGCGGCGGCGGTGAGGAATACGGCGGAAGCCTTGTCGAGCGAACAGGTCCGGCAGCGGCCCGTTCTCCAGGACGCCGCCCACCCGTCGCGCAAATCGCGTCAAGTTCCGGAGCAACCGGTGCGCTTTTCCGGCTGTCGCCGGGGCGAACTGCGAGCAGCCCCCAGCCTCGGCGAGCACACGGAGGACGTCGTCGCCAAGCAGCAGGAAGCGTGGAGGTGAGCCGATGAGCGCGATTCAGGATCCGCGTGCGGACAGCGAAGTCGTCGACGCCATCGAAGCGTTCTGCCGGGAGGTCTTGGCACCGAAGGCCGCCGAGATCGATGAACGTGCGCTGTTTGCGACGGTTCACCGTCCGGCGATGGCCGATCTCGGATTGATGGGCCTTAACATCACCGAGGCCTTCGGTGGCGCCGGGCTCGATCCCTTTACGCTGTTCGAGGCGATCGCTCGTGTCGCGGGAGCCTGCGCCTCCACCGCGTCGATGATGACCGCGCATTATCTCGCGACGGATTCGATCCAGTACGGCGGCGACGATGCGCAGAAGCATCGCTGGCTGCCGGATGCGGCGAGCGGCGAGAGCCTCGGCGCCTTCGCGCTGACCGAGCCGGGTGCCGGCTCCAACCCCGCCGACATGACGACGATCGCCCGCCAAAAGGGCGACGGTTACCGGATCAGCGGCACCAAGCATTTCATTTCCAACGCCGCGGAGGCCGACTTCATCGTCGTCTACGCCAAGACCGATCGCGACGCCGGGGCACGCGGCATATCGGCATTCGTGGTCGAGCCCGCCAAGAGCGGCGTCGAATTCGGCGGCACCGAGCGCACCATGGGGCTGCGCGGCGGCCATGTCTTCGAGGTCCGCATCGATTGCCAGGTTCCGGAGGAGAACCGCCTCGGTGGCGAGGGGACCGGTTTCCGTACCGCGCTCAAGGTTCTCGATGCCGGACGCCTCGACATCGCCGCCTGTTGCGTCGGCATTGCCGAGGCGGCGCTCGCCCATGCCTGCGAATGGTCGAAGACGCGGCAGGTGAGCGACGCACCGATTGCGGATTTCCAGGGCCTGCAATGGATGATCGCCGACATGGCGACGGATATCGCGGCCGCCCGGGCCCTTGCCTGCGCGGCTGCGGGAAAACGCGCGGCCGGCGAGCGCTACAGTCTGCAATCCTCGCAGGCCAAGCTGTTTGCCTCGGAGATGGCCTGCCGGGTCGCCGACAAGGCGCTGCAGATCCATGGCGGTTACGGTTTCACCCGCGACTTCCCGCTCGAGCGTTTCGTACGCGACGCGCGGATCATGCGTATTTATGAGGGTTCGTCGGAGATCCAGCGCAACATCATCGCCCGCTCGGTGCTTGCCTGACGATGGGCTCGATGCTCCGTGCACCAACGATGCGGCTTTTGAAGGCGCGCAACCATCGCCGGATGCCGTGGAAGAACGGCGGCGGCGAGACGATCGAGATCGCGGTCTGTCCCTCCGATGCCTCGCTCGCCGACTTCGGCTGGCGCGTCAGCATGGCCCGGATTGCAGAGGACGGTCCGTTTTCGCGGTTCCCCGGCATCGACCGGACATTGGCGATCCTTTCGGGCGACGGCATTCGCCTGGCGGTCGATCAGCACGACCCGGTCGACCTGACCGCGAAAAGCGATCCGCATCGCTTTTCGGCGGATGCCGCGACGGAGAGCTGGCTCCTTGGCGGATCGGTCACGGACCTCAACATAATGACCCGGCGCGGTGCGTGGCGGCACACGGTGACCCGGATCGGTCCATGCCGCGACGCCCGGCTCAAGCTCGGCGGCACGACGACGATTTTCGTCTGCGCGGGCGGGGAGAGCACCTTGTCGGGACATGGAACCAGCTTCACGCTGGGGCCGTCGGACGCGCTGCTGGTCGAAGGCACGGATTCGGAATGGGCGTTGGGCGCTGAAACCGTGGGGCGTCTCTATCTGATTCGAATCGACCCGGTCGGCGTCAGGCCTTGAAGGACGCCTCCCGGGACGTGTGATCGGAAGCCTGGCGTCGGGCGACCGCGACGATCCATTGTCGGAACCCCGCAGCGAAAGGCTTGTTCAAAGCCGCCCTGTCCCAGGCCAGAAAATAGGGTTCCGGCAGCGGTAGGCGGATGTCATGCGGTACGACCAGCCGACCGGAGGCAAGGTCGTCCGCGATCATCGACAGTTGCCCAAGGACGAACCCACGCCCGTCGGCTGCCGCATCGATCGCCGAGCTCGACAGCGAGAAGGTCAGCTGCCCGATTGCAGCCGGTGATGTCGTCCCGATCGCCGCGGCCCAGTCATCCCAAGAAGGAAGGGTGCCATGCGAGGGTTCCCAGGCGATCCCGAGAAGCGGCAGACGCAGGATCTCGGCCGGAGATGTCACCGGATGGCGTTCGAGAAAGTCCGGCGAGCACGCCGGCACGACCTCGTCGGTAAACAGCTCGACGTAATGGTCATGCGCTTTGACCGCTTCGCCGTAACAGAGCCGGAAGTCGGCGCGATCGACCCCGAGCCGCGGCTCGACCTCGGTGACGGCCAAATGGATCTGAGCCGCCGGATGGCTCGCCTGCCAGTCGAACAGTTGCCGCGACAGCCATTTGGTCGCGACGGAGGGCAGGCAACTGACCACGAGACCGGCTTGCCAGCGGGCCTTGTTCAATGCGTCCTGCGCGTTCGCGAAGCGACGGAAACCCTCGCGGATTTCGCCCTGATAAAGACGCCCCCAGGCGGTGAGCTCGACACCCTTGCCGCGCCGCTCGATCAGCGGCACACCGAGTGCGTCTTCCAATACCCGAATCTGCTGGGTGACAGCGCCTGGCGAGACGTTCAGCTCCTGCGCCGCGCCGGTGACGCTGCCCTTGCGGGCGACGGCGTCGAAGACCTGAAGCGAGCGAAGCGGAGGAAGGCGCATGGCGGTCGGAAGGCCCGAGGTGGTTTTAGTTTTTCTAAACCAGAAGGTAGCTTTATCGGGCTTGCTCCCGGCATGAAACCCTTTCAGGATCATGGTCGAGCTTCAAGCTTGGCCGATTCACATCCGAAAGGCCCCCGATCCATGTTTCTCAAGAACGCCTGGTACGTCGCCGCCTGGGATGAGGAGGTGCGCGAGGGGCTGAAGCCCGTCACAATTCTGGGCGAAAACGTCGTTCTCTACCGCAAGCAGGACGGCAGCGTCGTGGCGCTGGAGGATGCCTGCCCGCATCGCAAGCTGCCCTTGTCCATGGGCCGCATCAAGGGTGACGACGTCGAGTGCGGCTATCACGGCCTGACGTTCGACTGCACCGGCACCTGCACCCGGGTCCCCGGCGCCGAGCGCATTCCGCATGTCGCACGCGTCCGCTCCTATCCGATCGCGGAACGATACGGTCTCTTGTGGATCTGGATGGGTGAGGCCGAGAACGCCGACCCGGCGGAGATCTTCGCGGTCGACCATTATGATGATCCAGCCTGGGGGATGAACCGCGGCGAGTCGATGACGCTGGCGTGCAATTATCTCTACATGACGGACAATCTGCTCGATCCCTCCCACGTGGCCTGGGTTCATCAAACCTCCTTCGCGAGTTCGGCTTGCGAGGAAACCCCGCTGGAGACGACGGTCGCGGAAGATGGGGTCACGGTCTGGCGCTGGATGGTCGATTCCGAACCGGCGCCCTTCTACAAGCCGTTCCTCCAATTCGACGGCAATTGTGATCGAAAGCAGCACTACGAGGTGCGCTATCCCTCCAACGCGATCATCAAGGCGATCTTCGTTCCCGCCAATACTGGCGGCGAAGACAGGCCGCTCCACGAGGACGTGTTTCTCATGGACAGCTACAACTTCATGACGCCCGTCGACGAGAACCGGACGAAATACTACTGGTTCCAGATGCGCAATTTCGCCCCGGACGACGCGGAAATCTCGCGCCGCTTCGCCGCCTCGGTGCGTGGAGCTTTCGACGAGGACCGCGTGGTGCTGGAAGCCGTGCATAAGGGGCTGGCGGAGAAGAAGACGCCGAATCTCGACCTCAAGATCGACGCCGGTCCGCTGCGCTTCCGCCACCGTCTCGGCAAGATGATCGAGGCGGAAGCGCGCGCCACCAACGACGGTGCCAACGCTCGTCCGGTCGTCGCGGCCGCCGAATGACGGTTCAATCGACACCGTCGGCCGAGACGGTATCGGGCTTCAGACGCTTGCGGGTTCTGGCCAAGGTGCCGGAAAGCCGGACGATCACGTCGTTCCATCTCGCGCCTGTCGAGGAGGACGGCTGGCACGAATTCGGGCCCGGCCAGTTTCTGGTCTTCCGGATCCCGACCAGCGGCGCCGACGGCTTTGTCCTGCGCAATTACAGCGTCTCCTCGGACCCGGGACGATCCGGTGTCTACCGCATTACCGTCAAGCGCGAGCGATGCGAGCAAAGCCCCACCGGTAGCGGCGTCGGCTCGGGCTATCTGCACGATCGGGTCGCGGTGGGCGACGAACTCCGGGCGGAGGGGCCGCGTGGCGCCTTCGTCCTCGACGGGACAAGCCGGCGACCGTTGGTGCTTCTGTCCGGCGGTGTCGGCGTGACGCCGCTCGTCTCGATGCTGCATCGGCTCGCTGCCGGGACCGAACGGACGGTCCACTTCATCCACGCCTGCGACAATGTTGACCTGCACGCCCTTGGCGACGAGGTGGAGGAGATTGCCCGCGTGCTCGCCGCCGCGAAAACGCCGTTCAATGTCAATGGCGCGGCTCAGATCGCGGCGGTCGCCGCCCTCGGCGACCGCGCCTGGATGGAGGCCTCGGTCGCCCGGCTCCGGGGCGAGCGGGAGCGACTTCGCTCGCGCCTCGCCGTTCTCGGATATCGAATCGCGCCGTCGCAAACGAACTTTCTGTTCCTCAATGGCGGTGGGGACAGCGCCGAACTGGCAAATGCGCTCCTTGCCGACGGCATCATCGTCAAGCCCTGGCGGGAGCCGGGCCACGAGCGATATGTTCGCGTCACCGTCGGTACGGCGGAAGACAACGACCGGCTGGTCGCCAGCCTGACGCGCCTAAGCCGCGCCTGATGGATAGAATTCCCCAACTGTCGCGTGTGCCGACCGAGGTTGTCGCCGAGCTGCGTTGCATCGTCGGCCCCGCCAATCTTCGGGAAGGCGAGGCGGTGCAGGCGCTGGACCCGGGCGAGGACGGCGCCAATCTCAAGGCCGGTATCGTGGTCGCTCCCGCCACGACGAATGAGGTGGCCGCCGTTCTCGCCCTTTGCAATCGGAACCGCGTGACGATCGTGCCGCAGGGCGGCCGCACGGGACTGGTGGGCGGAAGCGTCTCTCAGCCCGGCGAGATCGTGCTGTCGCTTGGCCGCATGAACCGTATCGAGCGGCTCGATCCGGTGGAGCGCGTGGCCGTGGTCGAAGCCGGGACCACTCTCGAGGCCCTGCAAAAGGCCGCGATCCGGCACCGGCTGGAGCCCGGCATCGACATCCCCTCGCGCGGAACCGCCACGATCGGCGGCATGGTCTCGACCAACGCCGGCGGCATCATGGCCTTTCGAAACGGCGTCATGCGACATCGGGTGTTCGGCATCGAGGCGGTGCTGGCCGACGGAACGGTCTATTCCGACATGACGCGCGTGGTGAAGAACGCCGCGGGTTATGACCTCAAACATCTGTTCGTCGGCAGCGAGGGGACTCTCGGCGTCGTCACCCGCGTCGCTATGAAACTGGAACCCGTCCCGAAGGCGACGGCGACCGCGCTGTTCGGTCTGCCCTCGGTCGCCGCGGTTCTCGACGTGATCCGGTTGGCCATGGACGCTCCGGTGGGGGAGCTACGGGCCGCCGAGGCGCTGTGGCGATCGTTTCGCGATTTGACCGCTGCCGCGTGGAGCTGGTCCGATCCGAGCCTTGAGCGCACCGCGCCAGTGTTTCTCCTGCTTTCTCTGGGCGGACGTCGCGAAGCGGAGTTGCGCGCGTCCTTCGAAGCAATTTTCGAAACCGCGCTCGACCGTTATCCGGACATGACAGGCGTCATCGCCATGTCGGGCCGACAGGAAACAGAGCTGTGGCGGCTTCGCGAAGACACCGACGCCATCTATCGTCGCCATCCGGGCGCTTCGTCCTTCGACGTGTCGCTTCCGCAGTCCGAGATTGCGCGGTATGTGGAGAGCGTCGTCGCCCGGCTGGCAGCCCTCGATCCGGCCTTCGAGCCCTATGTGTTCGGACATCTCGCGGACGGGAATCTGCACATTGTCCTCGACCGCGCCGGACCGCTGGATGCCAAGACGAATGCGCGCGTCGATGCGATCCTCTACCGCGATATCGTCGGCGCCGGCGGGTCGTTTTCGGCGGAACACGGGATCGGAAGCAAGCGACTGGGACCGATGGCAGCCCTCGGCGACGGCGGCAAGCTACGATTGATGGTGGCCATGAAGCGGCTTCTCGATCCGAACGGCATTCTCAACCCGGGCAAGGTGCTTCCGGCGACGTCCTGACGTCCTGACGCTTGGATTGTCGTTGCGGGAGCAATTCGCGTACTGTTGGCCATGGGACCGGCAGTCAGCCACTTCTCACCAAATTCGCCGAAGGTTTCTTTGCTTCTTTGATACGGCGCTTCTTGCGCTGTTTCTCGATCACCGGAGATCGCCCCTCGCAGATTGCCCTTTTTACATCGAGACATTTTTCCCGCACCCGTCTCCCGTTCCTGCGCCCGCATAAGCGAGATGCCACCGCGTCCGTACTTGCCCAGATAGACGGCCTCCCTTCGGCTATCGAGCCTGTAGTCGAGGCAAAACGATATCGCTCCGCTCGGCATGACGCCAAAATACACGCCGTTGCGATCTGCGGTGTTGAAGATTTTCTATTTTTATTCAATGATTTGAGGGCGGCGTCTGTCAGCATCCCTGCAGCCATTTGAAAAGTACCGTCAGCACACATTTGGGGCTCTGAGACAAATATTTTTCATTATTTTCAATGATTTATTGTAGAAAAAGTACCGTCACGAGCCTCACTCCCGTGAGTGTACTTTCAAAAATGCGACTAAGCAATATGTCTGGGGTCCGTCAGCAGGGCTATCGCATTTGCCCGAGGATTAATTGGGCGAGATCGTTTGACCATTCAGATCGCTTGCGCTTGCGACGGATGGAGATGATCGGCCTGGCGCGCCTGAGAATGTTGAGGGCGAGTTTGCGCAGGATGGCGAGGTTTTCCGGCCCATTGTCCTTGCGGTTGCGGGCACAGTCCTCGTCGAAGGTCATGTCGAGCACCCAATGCAGGCCGTTCTCGATCGACCAGTGTGCCCTTGCCGCAGCCAGATAGCTCTCGGCGGTCAGCGGGCGGGACAAAAGATGACAGTGCCGCGTGGTGCTGGTCTTGCCGGCCCGCGTGACGCGCGCCTCGATCATGCCGAGACAGGCCAGGCCCGGCAGGAGAACCAGGTCGCCGTTCGCCGTCTTTGGCCCCTTCAGAAACGATAGGTCGTGACTGACCCAGGCCCGCCGCACTTCGATGCGGCCATGCTCGGCGTCGGTCGTCTGCGTGCCCGGCAAAGCGACGCACACCTGCGGGTCGGCAAAATACGCCGCCACTTCTGCCGCCAAAGCGGGGCGGTTGTTCTTCAACCGCAGGAGATAGTCGCCGCCGCGATCAAGGATCATCCGCGCCGTCACGTTCTGGCAGTGGATCGCATCGGCCGTCACCAACTGGCCGGTCAGGTCCAGGCAGCCGAGCAGCGCCCTTGCTGCCAGGATCTCGCTGTCGCCTTCGCCGGCGCGAAAGCCCTGTTGGCCGATCACGGTGTGCGTCGCCGAGGCGAAGGCCGTCACCACCGCCGGCGGCGAGCGTTTGGCGGCCGTGTCGAAGGAGCGACGCAGCGTCTTACTGTCGATTGCGACAACGCCTTCGCCGGCCGCCCCCAGGGCATCGACGAACTTTCCTGGAAACAGGTGGCAAAGGCGTCAGGCTCCAGGAGCCGGAACACCCTTGAGAAGGTATCATGGCTCGGAACGCCGTTCTCCAGCCGCAGAAACTGCCGGAACAGGTCCTCACGATCGGCCGCAAAATCAGCGAAGTCCGAGCAATGCTCGGCACCGCAGACTGCTGCCGTCAGGGCGATCGCCAGGACCTCCAGCAAATCATGACGCTTGGCATTGCCCGTACGCGGATCGGCAACATCGGCAAAGCTGGCTGCAAACCAGGACATCGACCTTCTCCTCTCGAAAAGCCGATATCCAAATTCACCCAACTTCTAAATGATACATCAAATGCGATTCCCCTGGGTCCGTCAGGCGGACCGCCAGCGCCAAACTCTACCTACCGATAACTGTCGATCGAAATCAGCATGTTTTATTTTTTTTCAGTGGCTTATGTCGCAAAATGGCGTAAATTCGATGGCGTTCGGATCGGCCCGGATCATTCCCACTTGATCGTTCAGAGTCATGTCAACCATTTGATTTTGCTGCGAAAAATATTTTTCTGTCCAAATACTACCGGCCCGTGACCCGTCAGAAGACTACGCCGCTGATATCGTTAAGGAATTTCGACCGTTCTCCGCAAGCCATCTATCGACTACTATTGGCTCTCAGCGCGCCATTCCAGGTCTGACATCCAAACCGCGATAGCGCCCAAAAGTACCGTCATGGCCCCGCTCTCGACACCTACTCGAACAGGCAAAGTCTGAGCTGCATCAGAGATCCTCCAACCACAGGAGGATAGACATGACCAAGAAGCCAAGCCGGATACGCGTCCTGATGATGCCGTATCAGGATGACGACGAAAAAGATCCAGTGGGATATTCCGGTCCGGCCACCGTGCTGACCGGCCTGCCGCGAACGATCCGACGGCATGAAGTCCGACTCATCGTACCGCTCGCCGACAGCACGATCTATGAGATGGAGAAGCGCGGCGATTTCCCGCGCCGCTTCAATCTCACACCGCGATGCGTGGTGTGGGACCTGGAAGAGGTCGAAGCGTGGCTGGAGCACCGGGCGCCAGACTAATCTCGAAGGCCGCGCAAACATCACACCCGTGCCGGATTTCCGCCAGCGCAAGACCCGCCCGGTGAAATCCGCGACTGATTGAGACGAAAAGCTACTGCGCCATCTCCGGCGCGGTAGCCCAAATCAGCCATAAGCGGCCTTCCTCACACATCTGGCGAGCCAAGATGGGAGTTAGAGCGAGATGACATTGAACTGAATCGATGAGGATTCCACGGCAGGGTCGATTATGATTCAACATGCTGTCTGGAAGGAGGCCAGCATGGATGGGACTTGCCCCTATCTCTGGTCCAGATGTCATGCGATTTTTCGGGCTGGTTTGAGTAAGGCGGCAAAGGCGCTCGGCGTCAAGTTGGCGATTGCGGAATGCGGCCGGTCTTCGTTGTAGTCAATTCTCCATTCTTCGATCCGGTGGCGGGCATCGGCCATCGACAAGAACCACGAGGCGTTGAGGCATTCCTGACGAAGACGGCCGTTGAATGCCTCGACATACGCGTTGTCACCGGGCGTTCCGGGCCGCGAGAAATCCAGTTCGACCTTGTTCAGATAGGCCCATTGGTCAAGCATCCGCCCGGCAAATTCGGGGCCGTTGTCAACTCGAATGCTATGCGGCTTGCCTCGGATCCGCACGATCCGATCCAGCTTTTCGACGACCTGATAGGACCTGAAGTGAGTCCTCGCGGATGTCGCGAGAGCCTCTCTCGTATGGCAGTCCACGATCGTCAGAATACGGAATGGCCGATCGTCAAAAAGCCGGTCGGAGACGAAGTCCATCGCCCAGACATCGTTCATGGCATCTGCCTTTGAACGCCCCGAGCGATAACGACATGCCCGGCGCCGCTTCGGAGCGCGTGTGCGGATCGACAAACCTTCCTCGCTGTAAAGCCGGTAGACGCGCTTATGGTTGTCTTCCCAGCCCTCCCGCTTCAGGAGAACATGAAGGCGCCGATAGCCGAAGCGAACCCGGCTTTTGGCCAGTTCCTTCAGCCGCATTCGAAGCGCCGTCGCCGGATCGCGTCGCGCCTGGTATCGATGTGAGGCCCGTCCAAAGCCCATCGCTTGCAACGCCCGGCGTTCCGAAAGCATAAAAGCCTCCTGGTAATGCCGGACGAGCTCGCGTCGCTGGACGGGCCTCACCACTTTTTTCGCAGGGCATCCTGAAGCATCGATTTGTCGAGCGTCAGATCGGCGACCAGACGTTTGAGCTTCCCATTCTCGTCCTCAAGCTGTTTCAGACGACGGATCTCGGACACGCCCATCCCGGCATAGACCTTCTTCCAGCGATAAAACGTCGCCTCAGCCACGCCCATCTTGCGGCAAATCTCGCCGACCGTCGTCCCGGCATCGGCCTGTCTCAGCGCAAACGCAATCTGCTCTTCTGAAAATCGTTCCTTCGGCATTTCTAAGCACTCCTTGGTTGAAAGGATTGTGCCCGAAAATTCGCAGTCAATCTGGACCAGTTCGAAGGGTCAGGGTCCATGAGAAGCGGTGGGAAGAGCCCAAACCGACGCGATCGCTACCATAAGAACGAGAGAGGATTTCATTTTGCGCATTTTGTTTCGGTTTGGGGTGGTTGCTTCGAGTTACCGGAAGATCATCGCATCTATCCGACGCGCTCGCGTGTCGTGCAATCTGGGCTTGTTACAAATTCGAGAAAGGGGCACGTATTGTGCGCACACGTATCACGAGCGTGCGTCCGTCTTAACAATGGTGGCCTAAGTCTCAAGTCTCAGCTAATTTGCGCTGGAGACGCCCATCCGTCTCGCATAATCTGCGTCCGAAACGCCCCTTGATCTCGCGTCGTGCCAGTTATGATTGCACGCCTCTACAAATAGAGTTGGTCAGGCGCGAGAGTTGGTCAGGCGCGGATGAAGGCGCGCACGTCGGCGTTGAAGCGATCTGCTTCGGTCTCTGCCAGACCGTGCGAGTCGCCGGCGTAGATTTTCAGGGTCGCATCCGCGACGATCTCGGTAGTGCGGTAGGCGGAGGCCTCGATCGGCACGATCTGATCGTCGTCGTCATGGATATCCAGCGTCGGGCGGTCTATTTGCTTCAGATCGTTCGTGTAATCCACTTCGGAGAATTCGTGGAGGCAGTCATACTGCCCCTTGATGCCGCCCTGCAAACCGACCCGGTGGAAATTCTCACGCAGGCCTTCATTGATCGCCACGCCTTCCCGGTTAAAGCTGTAGAACTGAACCGTCAGGTCGAAGAAGAATTGCGAGCGGTTCTTTGCGATGCCCTCGCGAATGCTGTCGAAAAACGAGAGCGGCGTGCCGTTCGGGTTCCCGTCCGTCTGCAGCATTAGAGGCGGAACCGCACCGACCAGCACGACCTTGGCCACGCGCGCCGTGCTGTGGCGCCGAATATAATGCGAGATTTCGCCGCCGCCGGTGGAATGGCCGACGAGAATCAGGTCACGCAGGTCCAGCGCTTCAATCATTCCTGCCAGGTCGTCAGCATACTGGTTCATGTTGTTGCCGTCGAAGGTCTGGTCCGAGCGCCCGTGGCTGCGGCGATCATAGGCGATAGCACGGAAGCCGTTCTGGCTAAAGAACAACAGCTGCTGGTCCCAGACGTCGAACGACAGGGGCCAACCATGAGCAAACAGGATCGGCTGGCCGGTGCCCCAGTCCTCGTAGAAGAGGCGAGTGCCATCAGTGGTGGTGAAGGTGGCCATACAAATCTCCTTTAACCGGTTTGGCTGATCATTGATTTGTGTGCAATTGATTTGTAGGGGATATCTTTGCCTACGATTCGGCGTGCTGTCAATCGCTTGCAAAATGATCGTGCACGATTTATTTGAGTGAAAGGAGAATGTGATGATCGACCGACCATCCCCCCGCAACGCCCTACCCGACGTCACCGGTATGCTTTGCTTTTCCTTGTATTCCGCCGGCCACGCCTTCACGCAATTCTACAGGCCATTGCTAGACAAGCTCGGCCTCACCTATCCGCAATATCTGGTCATGGTGACACTGTGGAACTTGGACGGTCAGAATGTAAAGGAACTGAGCAGGAGGCTCTTTCTTGACTCCAGTACGCTCACGCCTCTGTTGAAGCGGCTGGATGCGGCGGGGCTGTTAACCAGGACGCGCAATCCTGAAGATGAGCGCGAGGTCCTCCTGCGTCTTACGGAAAAAGGTCGTGCATTGAAGAGCCCTGCGGCGGATGTCATGCGCTGTGTTGAGGATGCTCTCGAGCTCAACGCCGAAACGGTCAGCGCCATTAGGGCATCGATCGATGAGATCCGTGACAAGCTTCGGGAATAAACGAGGGTACAAGGTGGCTCGGGAAGTTTGGACAGCGTGCTGAGTGGATTGTCTGCCTGAAGGCGGCCAGGATCGCCGAGATCAGGAGAGACGATGACGAAGAGATCATGCCGTAATCGTAGCCCGGTATTCGAGGCCAAGGTCGCACTTGCGGCCGTGCGCGGCGAGAAGACGTTGGCGGAACTGGCCCAGCAGTTCGACGTGCATCCGAACCAGATCGGGCAATGGCGATTGCAGCTTCTCGAAGGAGCGGCCGAGGTTTTCGGCACATCACCCTCGCCAGCGACGACGCCGTCGATCGACGTAAAGACGCTTCATGCGAAGATCGGCGAATTGACGCTGGCCAACAATTTTTTGGAGGGTGCGCTCGACAAGGCCGGACTGTTGGCGAGCGCAAAGCGATGATCGATCGGTTCTATGATTTGCCGACCGCCGCGCAGGCTCGCGAACTCGGCATCAGCCGCGGCAGTGTCTACTCTCTGCCACGCCCGGTCTCCATCGCAGATCTCGCTCTGATGCGCCGGATCGACGAACTGCACCTGGAGTATCCCTTCGCCGGCAGCCGCATGCTGCGCGATCTCCTCGCCGGGGAAGGCATCACCGTCGCCTGCATGTCGCGACGCTGATGAAGCGCATGGGGATCGAGGCGATTTACCGAAAGCCGAACACTTCGAAGCCGGCGCCAGGCCACAAGATCTATCCGTATTTGCTGCGAAAGCTGCCGGTGACGCGCCCCAACCAGGTGCGGGCGATGGACATCACCCCGATGGCTCGCGGCTTTGTCTACCTCACCGCCGTCGTCGACTGGTTCAGTCGCCGCGTCCTGGCCTGGCGCCTGTCCATCATATTGCATGCGGATTTTTGCATCGAGGCCGTGGAGGAGGCGCTGGACCGCTTCGGCAAACCGGAAATCTTCAACTCGGATCAGGGCTCGCAGTTCACCAGCATCGACTTCACCAAGGTTCTGCTCGCCAACGATATCAAGATCAGCATGGATGGCAGAGGCGCCTGGCGCGACAACGTCTTCGTCGAACGGCTGTGGAAATCCATCAAATACGAGGAGGTCTATCTGCGGGCTTATGAGACCGTCAGCCATGCCCGGATATCGATCGGCCGATATCCCAGCTTTTATAACGGACGGCGACCTCATTCCAGCCTGGGCCGGAAGACCACGGACAAAGCCTATTTCAACAAGCCGCTCCTCGCAGCGGCGTAAACCCGGCAGTCGATCCACTTATCAAAGCCGCGAGCCTGTTCAGACAAACCGAGCCACCTCTGTTGGCCCACCAGAGTTCGATCTCGGTACCTTGGGGGAGCCTCGCTTGGATGGCTGCCAACTCGGTTGGAAACTCTTTTTAAAAGCGTCCAGTTCGAACGCGTTCTGGGTATGATGGCGCGGCCGGGCTGACAGCCTGGCAAAGCCCATGGCACGGAGTTCGCGCCCGACCGTCGTCTCGTCGACCTCGATGCGGAATTCCTCGAACAGCCACCACACGAGATCCTTGCGGCGCCAGCGCACCACGCCGTGGATTGCCAGGATCGGACCCTTCTCGACGATCGCAGCAAGCGCCCGGCGCTGTTCGTCGTTCAGCTTCGACCGGTTGCCCGGCGCCTTGCCGGTGATCAGGCCAGCGCAGCTGCGGACGTTGAAGCGCAAAACCCAGTCGCGGATGACCTGCAAGGTGACGCCGCCAATGCGCGCCGCATCGCTGCGCGAGCCCCCATCGTAAATCTCCGCCAACGAAAGCAGGCGAATGGCATGAGCGGCATCGTTCGTCGCCTTCGCCGACCTTCTCAGCGTCGATCCATCGAAATCCGTGCGAAGCGGGATCGGTATCGACATGGCAAACCGCCGTTTGCCATCACTGATTCAGAGTTCCCTCGATTCGGGAATCCCCTACGAGTCTGACTTCGCTCCCGTTGGTATAAAAGGTGCGTTCATACCGTGCTGATACAAAGATAGGTAATTGCAGCCGAGCGGTCTTATAATAAAGATGAAAATATAAATAAATGGGAGTGACAAATAATATTAATTCCTTAATATTCTAGAATTCCTTATCATTATAATTAAAAAATCTTATGTACTCATCCTACATCCATCTTTGAAGACATGAAAATTCTTGGTATGACAATCGATGTTGACGCGTTGGTCCTTGAGTTCGGGTCCTATTCTAGACGAGCGCATGACGATTTCATCTCCATCGTTCAATGTCACATGTACTAACGTATCGGTGCCGAGCTGCTCAAGTAGCCGTATCTGCCCTTGCCATCGACCAGCTTCGTCAACGATGCGTAGATGTTCGGGCCGAACGGCGACCAGATCGCCACCTTGCGACTGTGCAATCGGTCCATTGAAGAAATTAATCCGAGGCGAGCCGATGAAGCCGGCGACGAAGGGTGATTGCGGACGGTCGAAAAGGTCGAGCGGGCTGCCAACCTGCTCGATCTTTCCAGCATTCATCACCACAATCTGGTCAGCCATCGTCATGGCTTCAACTTGATCATGCGTGACGTAGATCATTGTCGAGCCTAGCCGTCGATGGAGATCAAGCAGTTCGATACGCATCTGTCCGCGGAGGGCGGCGTCGAGATTCGATAGCGGCTCGTCGAACAGAAAAACACCAGGATCCCGGACGATCGCACGCCCAATTGCGACGCGTTGCCTTTGCCCACCGGACAGAGCAGCGGGCTTGCGATCGAGATAAGGCGTCAGCTGAAGGATATCCGCAGCGCGGTTCACTTTCTGGTCAATTTCGGTTGCCGGCATCTTGGCCAGCCGCAGGCCAAAGCTGATGTTATCGCGCACACTCATATGCGGGTAGAGCGCGTAGCTCTGGAAAACCATGGCGATCCCGCGATGGGACGGAACAACTCCGGTCACATCGCGGCCGCCGATCTCGATTGTCCCGCCTGATGTCGTCTCCAATCCCGCTATCATCCGGAGTAATGTCGACTTACCGCAGCCGGACGGACCAACCAGCACCGTGAATGACCCATCGGGAACCGATAAGGACAACTTCGGGATAATGGTATGCGCCCCAAAGACCTTGCGTATGTCGACCAACGTGACTTCCGCCATAATGTTTCTCCAATTGCATCCGCTGCGGCATCCTTAGAAATCCGCGACACGCTTGGGTCCGATGCCCGAAACTTTCATAAAAGCCGCAAAGCTTTGTTCCGTGAGCCGAAGGCGAAGATCCCTGTACGAAGGATCGGGCCAGAGATCGTCGAATTCGCACGGGTCGCTCTCAAGATCGAAAAGCTCGCCCTCCTCGACATCATGGTAGAGGGCAAGCTTGTAGCGACCGTCAAAATACATGCTGCCGCGGCTACCGCGGCTTCCGGGAAAGCTGATGGCATCCCAGAACTCGCTGATCACATGGCTTTTGTGCTCGGCGATAGTGGCCTCACCCGTCAGAATTGGAAAGAAGGACTTGCCCTGGTCCTGCTGCATGGGGGGCAGCCCGGCCGCTTCGCAGAGGGTCGAGGGAATGTCGATGAGTTCCACCAACGCGTTCGAAATACCAGGCTTTGTTCGCCCCGGCCACGATGCGAGCATCGGAACGTGCACCAGACCCTCGTAAAAGCGACATCCTTTATAGAGTAGGCCGTGATCGCCGAGCATCTCGCCATGGTCGGACATGAACAGGACGAGTGTGTCGCGATCCTGGTCGGTCCTTTGAAGCGTGTAGAGTAGGCTCCCGACCATGTCATCGATGAGTTCGATCATCGCGTAATAGGCGGCCTTGATCCGCTTGGCATCATAGCTGTCCGGCGGGGTATCATGGCTTGCGCGTCCCTCGGGAATGGTGACGGCCTTGCCTTCGGGCGGCTGTATCCTCGGGTCGACAGGCTTGGTGGATTGCTGATCCACCGCTTTGAACCGCTCGAAGCGCTCCAGATCGCTTTCCCGGAAAATCGGCAGCGACATCTCGGCCGGGTCGTAGCGCGCCATGTATTCGGCGGGTGGATCGAAGGGCGGGTGGGGATCGAACAGGTTGACGGAAAGGAACCAGGGCCGGCCCACATGCGTCTCGATAAAGCGCTCGGCCCGCTCCTTGGCCCATGTCGTCTGGTGCTGATCAGTCGGCATGCCGTCCGCCAGCGCTTCTTGCGCAAAGTCGAAGGCCGCGTCGACATCGACGCCTTTTTCGATAAGCCAATTCTGATAGTCGTGCGCTGAACGCACGTCGTTTGTCGCGTCCTTTTCCGGGTAGGGGTGCTTGCTCCAATAGAACTCGTCGTAGCCGTCTTCCGCCCGCTTTTCGATCCGGCGTTGGGTGGCGGCAAGATGAAGCTTGCCAATCAAGCCGGTACGCCAGCCAGCCTGCTGGAAGACCTTCGGTAGGAGCTCCAGTTGTTCGGGAAAGTGTTCGTTCCCATTGCGCTGCACATGATGCGCGATCGGGTACATGCCCGTCAGAAAGCTCGCCCGGCTTGGCGTGCAGATCGGACTTTGCGTATAGGCTCTGCGAAAAGCGACGCCGGTCTTCATCAGGCTATCGATATGAGGCGTGCGAACGCCCTCGAACCCGAGCCCGGAAATGGTGTCCCATCGCTGTTGATCCGTGCAGATCCAGAGAATGTTCGGCTGTGTCATGGACAAGACTTTCCTGTATCCCCGCACCTGCGGTGCGGGGAAGGGGATGGTGATTGTAGCCGCTCGATGTCAGCGCAGCAGTCGCGCGCGCCTGAAAATGCGTTCGATGTCGGAGTTCGCCGCCGAAAGGGCATCTTCGGCGCTCCGCTTCCCAGTCACGATTTCCTGGAGTGCGATGCCCACACGATCGCCGGCAGGACGGAACTCAGGGATCGGCAGACGATACTGCGGATCTGCGGCGGCGAGGGTGTCGCGATAAGCCTTGGTGAAGCTGCCATGACCATAATCGTAGCCATGGACTTTTACGAAGGCCGGATCGTTCCAGACTGAATCTCGCGTCACGGCGACGAAGGAACTATTGACCGCGATATCCTTCATCATTGCCGGGCTCGTCGACCAAATCAGAAAGGCCTCGGCCGCCTCCTTGCTCTTTGATGCGGCATTGACCGCATAGGCTTGGGATGTGAAGGGAGCAAAGGTACCGGCTGGTCCACCTGGAGGCACGGCAAAGCCGAGCTTGCCGGCGACTTTCGAAAGCTTGGGATCGAGAATGCGGCCTGCCAATGGGGCGCCTTCGATCGCCATCGCGATATTGCCCTGCTGCATTGCGATGACAACCTCGTCGTAGCTTGCCGAGACCGAACCCGGAATGCCGTACTTGTTCATCAGCTCGGCATAGAAATCCGCGGCCTTGACCGCTTCCGGAGAATCGACGGTTGGCGTCAAGTCGTTCGGATAATCCGCAACGAAGCTGCCGCCAAAGCCGAGCAACATCTGGGTCCAGTACCAGACGTTTTCGGAGATCGAGGGTTTGCCGCGCATAGCGGTACAGCGGATCTCCGGCGTCTGCAGCTTGGCGCAGTCGTCCATCATCTCCGAGAACGTTTTCGGTGGACCGTCGAGGCCCGCTTTCTCGAACAAGTCGGGTCGCCAATAAAGCATTTGGGTCGCCGCAAAATGCGGCAGAGCGTAAAGCTTGCCGTCGATCGTGTTTGCCTGAATCGTCGCCGGTAGGAAGTCGTCGACTTTTGTATCCAGATTGGCCTTGACGGCACTGTCCAGCGGCTCCAGCAATCCCGCCTTTCCAAAGCGGACGACGTCACTCGCCTCGACGAAGACGAGATCGTAGGCTGGCGAACGGGACGATAGCTCGATCGTCACCTTCTGAATGCCTTGGGTGAGAGAGTAGAGATCGAAGACTACCTTCGCGCCAGTCTTCTCGGTGAATTGCTGAGCACGTTTCTGAAGTTCGGTTTCCCAAGTTTGCTGGGTCCCAAGAACGCGCAGCGTAACGCCCTCGTAGGGCTTGTTCTGCGCGCTGGCGGCAGAGGCCCAGAGCCCCACCGCCAAAGCCAAAGATACTATCGTTCGTTTCATTGTCGTTCCTCCCGGTTGCTTTACAGAATTTATCCTTTCACGCCACCCGCCGTGGTCTGGACAAGGTACTTGCGGATGAGGATCGAGAAGCAAAGCACAGGCAACAGGATCAGCGTGCCAGCGGCCGCCACCTTTCCCCATTCCGTGCCTTCGTATGCCATGTAATTGAGGATTGAGATCGATGCCGTCCGTGCATTGAAACGCGTAAGCGTGAGCGCAAACAGGAACTCGTTCCAAGCGAAAATGAAGACGAGGATGGCAGTCGAAGCGATCCCCGGTGCCGCCAACGGTATCGCGATGCGTGTCATAGTCTGGAACCGAGTGGCGCCGTCGATGATGCCAGCTTCTTCAATCTCTCGGGGTATGGCGTCGAAGAAAGGGATAACGATCCAGATCGCGAGAGGAACGGTGAAAACGGAATTGATCAGGATCAGCCCGGCGCGCGTGTCGATCAAACCCAGCTGGCTATACGCTAGGTAATAAGGAAGGACGTAGATCATTCCCGGTGCAGCCCGCACCAGCAGCACCCAGGACAAGAAGCCGGCTCGCCGCCCTCCCGTTAAATGCGAAATGCCATAGGCGGCAGGAACGGCCAGCAGAATGGACACGACGACCGTTCCGGACGATATCAGGACCGAGTTCCAAAACGCATGAGTAAACTGGGGATCGGTGAGGACATCCGTATAGTTCTGAATCGTAAAATGAGCGAACAGCCGCGGAGGCTGCGCGAAGATCGCGAGCTGACCCTTGAACGACGTGGACAGCATCCAAACAATTGGCGCCAGAAGGAAAAGGGCAAAAAGATACGTGATGGCGTAGCAAAACAGCTTTTCAGCGCGTGACAAGATCATCGTGCCGCACCTTCATTCGAGCGCGCGATTTGCACCAGGAATGGTGAGCACAGCGCCATCATCACGAGGAAAAACAGCACGATCATCGAGGCTGCGTAATCGATCTGGAGGTAGTCGAAGCCAGAGATGTACGCGTAATAGTTGACCGGTTCGGTCGCGCCTCCGGGCCCGCCTCCGGTCAGCACAAATATGACTGGAAAAATTGCCAGAGCCTCGAGAATACGAAACACCACAACCGTTCGGATGATCGGCGCGAGGGTGGGGATCGAGATGTACCGGTGCGTCTGCAACCAGCTCGCGCCATCGAGGGTCGCGGACTCATATTGATCTCGACTGATGGTCTCGATGCCGGAAAGAAGAATCAGGGCGACGAATGGCGTTCCGATCCAGGTCGATGCTGCAATGACGGTTGCCAAGGCTGTTCCTGGCATACTCAGGAGATCAAAATCGAGATTGGTACCAAGCAAGCTGGACATCCAGGCAAGACCGCCCGCACCCGGGATGACGAAAAGTTTCCAGACAAGGCCACTAACCGCCGGCGGAATGACTGCAGGAAGCAAAAACAAAACGCGCATCCAACGCGTTCCCAATAGTTTTTCTCGAAGACAAATCGCCAAAGTAAGACCAAAAAATATCTGCAAGGCGACCGGGATAAAAATCAGTTCAGCTGTCACGACGACCGAGTTCAAAAACCGCGTATCCGAGAACAGAGACACGTAGTTATAGAAGCCCTGCCATCTGGGTGGTAGGCCGGACGTGATGTCGATGATGAAGAGGCTGACGACGAAAGTGCTGATGAGCGGCACGACTGTGATGGTCGCCAGAGCCGCGAATGTCGGCACGACGTAAAAGCCGTAACCCCGAAGGCGGCTTGCGCGCATTTCTAACATCCTCCCGCGTTGGAGATTGGCGCCGGCAAACCATGGCGTCCAATGCTGAAAACGCATACGTTATGCAAATTCGCTATAGGAAAGACATCATGGAAGAATTTGCGCGTTTCCTCGCGGTTGCAGATCTCGGCAATGTTTCGCGGGCGGCAAAGTCGCTGAACATGTCACAACCCACTCTATCGAGAACGATTTCTCAGCTGGAGTACCGTTATCGGACGAGCCTGTTTAACCGTGGCTCGGGTGGTATGCAGCTGACAGAGACCGGACGCATCCTTTACGACCATGCAAACCGCGCATTACGAATTCTGAGAACCGCAGAGGAACGCATTGATTACGAAGGTATCGGCGGTCGCCATTCGCTTAGTATCTGCGCCGGGGATTCCTGGGGCAACGCCGTTCTACCGTGCATTTTGGAGGGCTTTTTAAAAAAGCATCCAAATATCCGCCTTCGGCTTGACGTAATTGGCAGCGAGGCGCGGTTGGCTGGCCTTGCTGCCGGTGATTACGACCTCTCATACGGAATTGCTTTGCCACGACACGAACGTTTGGGGCGTATTCAATTCCAGCCCATGCTACGCGCCGGCTATTCGGTTTACTGCGCCACCGACCATCCGCTTCGCGAACACCCCGGCGTTCTTACGCCGGAGACTCTTGCCGAATACTTCTGGATCAAACACAAATTCGAGTTTGATCATGACCCGGCTCAGTGGCAGGTGACAGGTCGCACCTACGCCATGAGCACCAATACGACGCTGAGCACTCTGGAGGTTGTGCGCCAAACACGCTTCCTGATCTCGACCTCGGCAATTTCGCGCGACCTCTTCGCGCGGCACGACGTTCATAGCCTGGGCCCGGATCCGTTGTCGGCCCAGCACATCTCAGGTCTTCATACGCTTCGAGACGCGGCAACATCGGCTCCCGCCAAGCTCTTCGTCACCTATTGTCGATCTGCCTGCGAGAAGCTTTATCACGACTTCCACTACCCCGGTCCGACATTTCGCGCCGGGGAGAACGACGCGCGCCTTTATGTGTCATAGAACACGCGAAACCCGGTATTGCTTGAGGCGCTGTTCGGAACGGTTCCCGAACGAGCGGCGATGCGATAGCGATAGCAATAGCTTTTGTGGCAGAGAAAACTGCCGCCTTTCATCACCCTCTGGCTCGTCTCGCGTGCTTCCTTGTTCCGCGCCTTGGCAATGTTCGTGAGAGAGCGAATCCTGAATGCATCAGCTGTCCACTCCCAGACATTACCGGTCATGTCGTAAAGGCCAGCAGCATTTGACGGAAACGCGCCGACAGGCGAGGTGCCGAACCAACCATCGACGCAACTATTCAGACTGGGAAAGCGACCTTGCCAGATATTTGCTGGCGTGAAATCGGTATCGTTCGGCTCTCGTTCGCCCCACGGAAAGCGTGCGTCGCCCTCCATTTTGCCGCGTGCGGCGTGCTCCCATTCCGCTTCGGTTGGAAGTCGCCCATCGGCCCAGGACGCAAAAGCGTTCGCGTCCTCCCAGGAAACATGCACCACCGGATGGTCGGCGCGATTGTCAACACTGCTGCCTGGACCCTCGGGCGAGTGCCAACATGCACCGTCCCGCATCACCCACCAAGGCGTTGCCGGGTGGGACGGAACTCGCTCCGCCTCCGGCACAAGCCCTGCGAAGACGGGTCCCCAACCATAGCGCTCCGACTCGGTTTTATATCCGGTTGCCACAACGAACGCCGCGAACCGAGCATTCGTCACCGGTCCGACATCGACGAAGAATGGCCGAAGTTTTACCCTCCGAACGCCGCCCTCTCCGTCGAGGGGTATTTCAGGTCTATGAGTGCCGACGTGGCTTGGGCCACCGTCAAAGGCAACGCGTTCCGATGAATCGGACTGGGCGATGGCATGAACCGCAGCCGGAAGACCGTTAGTTGTGGTTGCTGGGGCCTCGTCCAAATTCGGTCGATCGATTGTCGGAGCTGAACAACAACCCATCGCAAATATTTTCCTTGGCTGTTTAGAAAAATCGAGAACGATAGAGGATACAGGCTTTACAGCCCTTTTTCTTGCCGGTCACTTGGTATCAAGCCGGTCCGTTCGCTTGGCCGAAACGAAGCGATGCAGCATCCTTCGTCAACGAAATCGATTTTGCTTTATCTTCAATTGCCGGCATCGCCTAGGTCTGAAGGCGACCGATGTCTCTTCACGCCTTACCTGGAAATACCATAGGCGGTTCGAGCGCAAGGTCGACAACGACCGAGTCGCCAAGGCCGATACCCCTGGCACGTTCTAGAGGCAGGCGAGCCGTGATGACGTGTGGCGCGCAGTCGACTACGAAGCGTACCGCGTCGCCCAGAAACAGTGCTTCCGTCACCTTGCCGCGCCAATCATCCCCCTCCACATCGGCGTCGGAGGCGACGGTCAGGCCCACATGCTCGACCCGTACGACGATATCGACCGGGCCGGGGGGCATTTCTTGAGTTGAACCAACGACAATTCGACGCCCGGCTGCGTCCTTAAGGACTGAATTCTCCGCGTCGCGGCTCATCGGCAGAATGTTCACCTCGCCGAGAAACTCCGCGACGAAGCGCGATCCCGAATTGAGATAAATCGTCTCGGGCGACGCATCCTGAACGATCCGTCCGGAGCGCATCACCACGATACGGTCCGACATGGTCAACGCTTCGGAACGGTCATGCGTTACACAGATCATGGTCGTGCCGATCTCGCGATGAATGCGCCGTAATTCCAGCTGCATCTCCTCACGCAAGACACGGTCGAGGGCCGACAGCGGCTCATCGAGCAGCAGGACGTCTGGCTGAAAGACAAGGGCGCGTGCGAGAGCCACCCGCTGCTGCTGACCGCCGGAAAGCTCGCTCGGCCTGCGAGCGCCGTATCCGTTGAGACGTACCAGCTCCAATGCCTCATCGACCCGCCGATCAGCCTCCGCCGGCGACACCCGGCGCACGCGCAAGGGGTACCCGACGTTCTGCGCGACCGACAGGTGCGGGAACAGCGAATAATTCTGAAAGACCATGCCGATGTTGCGCCGGTTCATCGGCACGGCCGAAACGTCTCGGCCGGCGATCAGCAAGCGCCCGCTGTCAGGCGTCATCATCCCGGCGATGGCGCGAAGGCAGGTGGTCTTGCCGCTGCCGCTCGGGCCGAGCAGAGTCAGGAACTCGCCCTCTGCAACGTCAAGGGTGACGCCGTCGAGGGCCACCACGCTGCCGTAAGCTTTGGAAATTCCCTCCAGCCGAACGAAGTCGATTCTGTTTGCCATATTGCTAGCCATGATCAGCCTGGTCGCCCGCCGAGTAGCGGAATGCGAAGGGACGTGGTGCGAGCCAGGATCAAGGCCGTCGTCAAACCCGCAACCAGCACGGCGATCAGGATCGAGGCAACGACCGCTGGAGCTGAGGTCAGTTCCTCCTGCAGCGCGAGGAACATGCGAACCGGAATGGTGTCGTTGGTCCCGGCGATGAACAGCGGAAGGACGAGATTGTCGAAGGCATGAAGGAAGCCGTAGAGGAAAGCAACGACCAGTCCCGGCGCAATCAGCGGCAGCACGATCTCGCGCAGGACTCGCGCTCGCGAGGCGCCGCACATTTGCGCGGCATATTCGAGATTGACGTCGACCTGACGCACAATCGTCGAAAGGATGACGACCACCAGACCGACTGCGGCAGCCGCCTGTCCAAGGACAATGCCCTCGGCCGTACCGGCCAGCCCGAGGCGATTGGCAAAGATGAAGTAACTGATCGCGATGACGATCTCGGGCAAGACGACGGGCACGACGAGGAGCGCAGTGCCGACCGCCGCCCAGATGGCGCGCCCGCGGGCGAACCCGTAGGCTGCCAGCGCGCCCAACGCGGTGGCGATGATCGCATCGAAAAAGGCATAGATGCTCGAGCGTTTCAGCGGCTCCATCCACGACGGGTCGCTCAGGGTCGAGACATAGCCGTCCAGGGTGAAATAGGCCGGCGGGAAGGTGATCTGGCGCTCCGGGCCCAAGGAGAACGCGAACACGACGATCTCGGGAAGGAGCAGGAAGGCAAGGACTGTACCTGTGCCGACCCGCCAGCCCCAGGTCCAAAGGCCCTCGGGCAGACGGTCAAGAATCGGCTGGAATTGTCGGGCGACGAAGGCTTGGCCATGTCCTATGGCCCGCCCGCCGCGAGCGCGAGAACGCAGATGCCGAAGACCGGCGAAGATAAGCGGGGGCAAGGCCGCGGCCGCCAGCATGACGACTGCCATTGCGCCGGACAGGTTCCAGTTCAGCAGCGCCGTCGCTTGTTCGGCGACAAGCTGGGCGAACAAAAGTCCTCGCGTGCCGCCGAGTGTTGCCGGGATAACGTAAGCGCCGAGTGCGAGGATATAGACAAGCGACGCGGCGGAGGCCAAACCTCCGGCCGATTGGGGCAGGAAGACGGTCGTGAACGCCTCCACTCGCGATGCGCCGAGGCTTGTGGCAACCACGCGCTGGAGCGGGTCGATCTTCTCCAGCCCCGACCAAAGCGTCAGGACCGCGATCGGCAACAGGATGTGGATCATCCCGATATAGGTGCCAAAGTCGCTATGACCGAGTAACATTGGTTCGGACAGAACACCGAGGCCGGTCAGGATGTCGTTGACAGGGCCCTCGATCGCCAGGAGCGCGGCCCAGGCATAGGTGCGCACGATGACCGAGGTGAGATACGGCAACACGATCAGGCCGATCATCGCCGCCTTCAACTCACCTCTTGCCTTGGTCAGTGCGTAGGCCATCGGATAGGCGAGCGCGAGGCAGATCAGCGTTACCGTGACGGCCGCAAGCAGCGTACGGCCCAGCACGACGAAGAAGGTCGTGCTTGCCAGAAGCCGCTGGAACTGGATCAGCGAAAACGTGCCCTTATCCGTCAGGGCAAGAAACAGAAAGTCCACCAGCGGCCAGATCGCGAACACGCCGACGAAGATCAGGGCTGGCAGACCCAGCAGGATGGGGTTGCGCAAAGCCATGCGCAGACGAGGCAGGCGCTGAGAGCGCGCCTGCCTGCCAGTTCGTGTGACGGTCAAGGTTGGGCAACCATCGTCACCGGGCACGAAACTCGTTCCACCGGTTGAGGGTGAGGGCCAGGTTGCTTTGACCGAGATCGCCTTTGGCGATGTAGTAGTCGTAGCCGATTGTGCGGTAGTTCTCCGGGTGCTCGCCAGAGAACGGCATATAGGCCGACTGTTCGGGTGTGAACTGCTTCAGCACCGCCTTGGACGGCACCACGATGCCGTAATTGGTCAGCTCCGTGTATTTCTTCTGGTTTTCCGGGCGGAACCACCATTCGAAGAAAGTCTGTCCGGCCTCGGCTCCATTTGGACCTTTGGCCATGACCACCCCGAGTTGCCGCGTGACGGCCGTTCCCGGAGGAGCCGCGAGCTTGATGTCCTGGCCGGAGGATAGGGCGCTCAGCGCGGCCGGAGCATAGGACCATGTCATGACGGTGTCGCCATTCAGGAGGTCCTGGATGCCCTTGGGCGCGTTGTCCCATAGAACGATCTTGCCGGCGATTTTGTCGAGTGTCGCGAAGGCCGCGTCGAGGTCCAGCGGGTATAGATTGGCCGGGTCGGCACCACCCGCGATCAACGCATATTCGATGTCGATGGGCACGCCCAAGCCGCCCGAGGCCATGCCGCGACGGCCGGGAAACTTGTCGACGTCGAAGAAGTCGCCCCAGGTCTTCGGCGGGTTGTCGGCAAGCGCCGGCCCGTAAACGAGAAGCGCCGCCGTGTCCTGCGAGACCGCGTTGTTGGCTTCGATAAGCCCCGCGTCCTGCATGGCCGAAAGGGTCGCTTTGTCCCACTTCCCTGTGTCGATATCAGCATAGATGCCGTCGCCCTGCGTCAGGGCGAAAACGTCTGTTCCGATGCCGAGCGCGACGTCGAAATCGACGTTTCCGGTTCGTGCCGCGAGCTGCATCTTGGCGCCGTAGTCGGTGTCGGACATGGTGATGCCGGTCGCCTCGGCGCCGGTGTCGGCGGTGAAGTCCTTCAGGATCGCTTCGACCGCCTGGCCGTTGATGCCTGCCGCATGGGCCACGACCACGGTCTCCTGCGCCGTGGCCATCGTCGGTCCGACCAGCGCAGCCAATCCGAGCGCGCTGGCCAATCCGACCACGCTGCGCCTTGACCAGTAGCTTCTATTCAGGTGCGTCATTTCTTTCCTCCCTTGGTTGAATTCACATGAAATTTCCGAGTGTCGCTACCATTCGGCGGTCCTGTTGGGTCGCGGCCATTCCGTCGCTTCGAGCACATCAATCAGCATGTCTTTCATTCGCTCGCGATCCTCCCGGCGCGCCTGATCGTGATACAGATTGACACGTTCCTCCGGATCGGCAGCCAAGTCATAAAGCTCGCCCTCGCGTGGCCTCGTGGTCGCGGGGCTGCCGTGCCAAACCACAAGCTTCATATGGCCGTATCGCAGCATCGTCGTGTGAACCGGAGGTGTCGCGCCGTGTCCACTGTCGCGGTACTCGCAGAGAGCCCAGTCTCGATGTTTGATGTCTTGACCAGCGTTTAGGCCGTCGATCAACGGCATCAGGCTTTCCCCCTGCATCGCGAACGCTCCGGATACTCCTCCTGCCTCAAGTAGCGTCGCGGTCAGATCGATGTTCTGAACGATATGATCAACTTGCTGACCCGCGCGAATTCGGTTTGGCCATGACAAGATCAGCGGCACACGCACGACCGGCTCGTACAGCATCGGGCCTTTAAGCATGATGGCATGGTCGCCCAGCATCTCACCGTGATCGCTGGTGAAGATGACGAGTGTATCCTGGGCCTGACCGGTCGCTTCCAGCGCGTCGAGGATGCGGCCGACCTCGGCGTCGATCATCGACACCATCGCATAGTAGCCGGCTCTGGCCTCGCGCAGCTCCGTTTCGCTGTATTCAGCAAATCCTGGAGCGTTTCCGCCGTAGGACTTGGCGTAATATTCGCGCTGAACGGCCGGTTTCGTCGCGAGTTCGCCGGCGCTGCCCGCCGGAAGCGGCAAGGTCGCGGCGTCGTAGAGCGCGCGGAACGGTTCGGGCGCGCCAAACGGATGGTGCGGATCGAAAAAGTTGGCCATGAAATAGAAGGGGCGATCGCGTTCTTGCGAGAGGAAGGCGATGGCCTCTTCTGCGATCCAGTGGCTGTAATGCGCGTCAACAGGCACGGTATCGGCCACTGTCGGACCCTTGGCGACGTTGCCCGCCTCTGCCGTTTCCTCTGCACGCCCGCTCACAAGTTTCGTGTAGACGTCCGGATGATGTTGTTCGAGCCACCGGTGGTAGCTGTTCAGGGGCGAGCGGTGGATTGGATCGTGCGACCACTTGTAGACCCGATAACCATCGTCGAGGCGTGGCTCATCTCCTGACGCGCAAGGCGCGAGATGCTGTTTGCCCGCCATGCCGCAATCGTATCCCGAGTCAGCAAGAGCCTTGGAAATCAGCGGAAGGGCCGTCGGTAAGGCGACACCGTTCGCCCAGAGGCCGTGATTGTGGGGATAAAGGCCTGTGGCAAAGCTCGCTCGTGATGGGCTGCAGATCGGATTCTGCACGTAGCAGGTTTCGAACATGGCGCCCTGGGCAGCCAAGCGATCGAGGTTGGGTGTTCGAATATGGGGGTTTCCGGCGCAACCCAGTGCGTCGAACCTCTGCTGATCGGTCATTAACAAGAGAACATTCGGCCGAGCCGGCCGCACCGTAACTTGCATGGCAACCCTTCGCTCATATGAGCTTATTATCCATCATGTGAGCGAATTTTATTGCAGGAGTCAACTCGAACAATTTCGCTATTTCGGCCCAAACGCCTGAAATCAGCCCATTGAAGTCTCGGCAATCAACCGGTATGCGCTCAAATGAGCGCGCTAAAAGGTAGATAAGTGACTGGATCATTGACGGCGCCGCCCGACGCTGGGCTAGTGGAACACATCCTGACCACCACAGTTGCGCGCCGATACTACTGCGACGGCAAAACCAAGTCGGAAATCGCTAAGGAGTTGGCCATCAGCCGCTTCCGCGTGGCGCGGATCCTCGAGAAAGCGTTGCGGGATGGGGTCGTTCGGATCGAGTTTGCCCATCCGTCGGGAGACGTCGACTACGAGCTGTCGAGCGCCCTCAAGCGGCAGTTTAGGCTAAAGAACGCGATTGTTGTAGACGATCAAGGAGGCGATGTTGATCTGGTTCTCGATGATATGGGGAGGGTAGCAGCAGTTCTCCTGCGAGAAATTTCAGGACCTGATGAGGTTCTGGGATTTGCCTGGACAAAGGCCATGGAGGCTATGAGTCGTCATCTTGAACCATTGAAAGCGCATGCAGTGGTACAGTTAGGAGGGGCATGGCCAGGTGCAGGAACAGACCGCACTTCAGTAGACCTTGTACGCGATCTCGCTGTATTGAGCAGTGGTCACGCCTACACTTTTTATGCCCCGCTTGTAGCTAGCGACCCTCAAGCTGCAGAGGCCATTCGCCGTCAGCCTGACGTGCTGGCAGCCAAGGCAATGTACTCCAGAGTTACTCTCGCTATAGTAGGTCTTGGCGCCTGGCGGGAGGGGGCTACATCGCTTTGGTCCGCGTTTGAACCAACGGAGCGGGACCGCATGTCAGCGCAAGGGGTTGTCGCAGAAATCTGCGGAATGACCGTCGATCGTAAAGGCAAGCCCATAGAAACTGCGTTGTCGGCCATCTCAATTGGTATCAGCGCTGCCGAACTCGCAGCATGCCCAGACGTTCTGGCGCTCGCCTTCGGTTTGGAAAAAGTGGATGCCATTATCGCGGCTCTGAGCGGAGGCATCGTCAAATCACTCATTACACACGCCTCAGTCGCGCAAGCGTTACTGCTTAAAAAAAATAGGGGCTGGCCTAGATAGGGTTTTGTATTTTCATTTCGCCCATTGCCGCAATACTTTGAGCAGGTTTTCAGCGGGGCGGTGATTGAAGCGCCATTCGCATTTCTTGAGATAGAGATGGAAGTGCGGGCGGGGAATGCCATTGAAGCGGCGCAGATGCCGCTTGGCCTGGTTCCAGAAATTCTCGATGCCGTTGATATGGCGCGTCTCCTCGGCGAAGCGCTGGGAGTGGTTGATGCGTTGGTGATGGAACGCGGAAACATCGAGCACATCGTAGGCTGAAAAGCTGTCGGTGTAGACAATGGAATCCGGTCTGATCGTGTCGCGAATGATTGGGAAAAGCGTGTCCGAACGGGCCTTCGGGATGATCATGGCATGCACTTTGCCATCCCGCTTCAGAAGCCCGAACACCGGAACCTTTCCGGCCGCACCGCGGCCGCGCTTGCCCTGTCGCGCGCCACCGAAATAACTCTCGTCGACCTCGATCTCGCCGCCCAGAAGCTCAGGCGCCTCGGCCTGCATGCGTTCGGCGATAACGTCGCGCAGCTTGCGGAAAAACAGCGTCGCAGTGTGCCGGTTGACGCCGGTCAGGGCGGCCGCTGATCGTGCTGTCGCGCCGCCGACGAAATGCTTGATCATCTCATCTTGAAGACTTGGCCGAAGCCTGTTCCGCCGCCTCTCCTTAACCATCTGTCCCAAATAGCCCTTCTCAGCTATCTAAGGCCAGCCCCTTGGCTTAATTGTCGCTCTCGTCCGTATTTCACTCCTATTGAGCTGGCGTTCTCCATTTCTGCCTCGCTGGCCCGATCTGCGCGCTTCAGGATAATGTAAAGTCGCTTTAGAGGGCGGAAAGTCTCTCGCGCAGAATAGAGTGCACAAAGGCGGGTCTGCTTTGCGCCCATCCCGGTCATACACTTAATCTCGGTCAAGCTTGGAAGCGGACCTTCGTTTTATCCTCGGCGCATCGGTTGATCGGGGGGGGGGCGTCGGCAGACATTCGCCCGATCTGATCCGCGCGTGCCTTGACTTGTTTGCGAATATTCCAGCATAGAACATATCATGAACAATGCCACCAATCAGACCGATATCATTCCGGCGCTTCGCCGCTTGATTGCCGCTGACGAAAGTCAGCGGCCTGCGAACGTGTCGACCTTGGTGCCATTTGGTCATGCGGGAATCGACAGCACGCTGCAGGGCGGCCTCGGCCGTGGAAAGCTGCACGAGATTTTTGCGGGCGATAACGACGATGCGAGCAGTGCGGCAGGCTTGGTGTCGATGCTGGCGCTCCGCGTGGCGGCGGGCGGCGGCACCATCATGTGGTTGCGACAGGAGGAAACCGAAAAACGTGGCGGCAAACTTTATGCGCCGGGACTGGTCGATCTGGGGCTCGACCCCGCGCGGCTCCTGCTGGGGCTGATGCCCGATCCTGTGACGCTGTTGCGAGTGGCGGCGGAGGTGGTTTGTTGCCCCGAAGTGGCGGTCGCGGTGATCGAACTGTGGCGGATGCCGCGCCAGCTCGATCTAACCGCGAGCCGGCGTCTGGCACTGGCGGCGGAACGCTCCGGCGCGACCGCTCTGATGCTGCGAATCGAGGCCGAGCCGACCCCGAGCGCCGCACAGACGCGCTGGTCCGTCAGATCGGCGGCAGCCGCTCCTCTCGAGGCCAATGCCCCCGGCTGGCCCGCTTTGGAGGTTCATCTTTTGCGCCAGCGTGGCGGCCCGTCCGGTCTGCGCTGGCAAGTGGAGTGGGATCGTGAGAAAGGCATTTTCAGGCAAGCGGCGCTATCTGGCCCTATGGTTCCCAATGCTGTCGGCGGATCGTCTGAAGCTGCACTCCGGCGCCACGCCGGGTGACGCACCAGTCGTCCTTGTCGAGAAGCGGAAAGGCGCGCTGCGGATCGCCGCGGTCGATGCACGGGCGTCGGCTCTCAGCATTACGCCGGGGTTGCCGCTCGCCGATGCACGGGCACGTATCCCCGAAATCGCAGCGATCGACCACGATCCTGTCGCCGACCGGCTGCTGCTAGAACGGATCGCCAATGATTGCGATCGTTATTCCCCGATGGTCGCGCTCGATGCATCAGACGGGGTGACGATGGACATTACCGGCTGTACCCATGGCTTTGGCGGCGAACGCCAGCTTGCCGCCGCGGTCGGAACGCGACTGGGCGATCATGGCTTTCAGGTTCGCCTCGACCTGGCTGACACGGCCTTGGCTGCGCAGGCTCTGGCGCGATTTCGCAATGTGCTCGGAACGGACGAAGCGCACGCGATCCGGCAGTTGCCGGTCACGGCGCTGCGCCTTTCGGGCGAGACCGAACTGGCGCTGGCGCGGGCCGGGCTGAAAACGATCGGCGATCTGGCCGACCGCCCCTCCGCACCGCTCTCTGCCCGTTTTGGCGAGGCGATGACGACTGCGCTCGCGCAGCTCCTGGGCCGCTTCGACAGCCGGATCGCCCCACGCCGTCTGCCGCCCGCGTTACTGTTCGAACGCCGATTTGCAGAACCCGTCACGCGCACCGATTTCATGCTCACGACACTAAAGGAACTGGCGGAGGAAGCCGCGCGTGAAATGACCGAACGGGCCAAAGGCGGGCGACGCTTTGCCGCCCGCCTGTTCCGCAGCGACGGTCAGGTGCGTGATCTGGCAGTGGAGACGAGCCTGCCGGTGCGCGATCCGGCCGCAGTGATGCGGCTGTTCCGCGACCGGATCGAATCGCTCAGCGATCCGATCGATCCGGGCTTCGGTTTCGATCTGATCCGCCTCGCCGTGCCAATGCTGGAGCCGCTCGGGCCGTTGCAGCTCCACCTCGAAGGCGGCGACTTGGCCGATGGCGAGCTGAGCGCGTTGATCGACCGGTTGAGCACGCGCCTCGGGCGAGAACGTTTTCGCCGGATGCATCCGCGTGACACGCATATTCCCGAGCAAGCCGTTCTCGCACTCCCGGCGGTCGAAGCGGCCAAACCCACCCCCTGGATTTTCCCCGATACCTGCGACGCACCGCTGCGCCCAATCCATCTGTTCGATCCGCCACAGGCGATCGAGGTGATCGCCGAGGTGCCGGACGGCCCACCGCATCGCTTCCGTTGGCGCCGCGCATTGCACGAAGTGCTGCGCTGCGAAGGACCGGAACGGATCGCCGCCGAATGGTGGAAGCGCGACGACAATGCCGGGCTGACGCGTGATTATTATCGCATTGAGGACGTGCGCGGGCGCCGTTTCTGGATCTTCCGCCACGGGCTGTATGCCAGCGAGAAGCCCGATCCCGGCTGGTATCTCCACGGGCTGTTCGCATGACGCGATTCGCCGAACTCATCGCGGCGACCAATTATTCCTTCCTGCGCGGGGCCTCGCATCCATGCGACATGGTGGCCGAAGCGATCAGGCTGGGCATGGCCGGAGTTGGCATCGCCGATCACAACACCGTGGCGGGTGTAGTGCGCGCCTGGTCTGCGTTGCGCGATGCGCGCGAGCAGGCAAAGGAGGAACTTGGCGAGGATATCGATTTCAAGCTGATCGTCGGTGCGCGACTGGTGTTTGCGGACGGCACGCCGGATATCGTCGCTTACCCGGCCACGCGCAAAGGCTGGGGACGGCTCACTCGGCTGCTGACGCTCGGCAATCTGCGTGCGGTAAAGGGTGGCTGTATCCTGCGCTTCGACGATTTGATCGAGTATCTTGAGGATTTGATGCTGATCGTGCTGCCCGCCTCCACCGGGGCCGAAGTCAAGGCACATCGTGATCCTGTGGACTACGTTTTTGAGAAAGGCAGGGCGGCACATGAGACAACGCATCTGAAGCTGGTCGAGGCCGCGCCGCGCGACCTGACGGACGTGTTGTCGCGCCTCGCTTCAAAGGCGCCAGGACGGATCTGGCTCGGCACAGCTCTCCATCACCGGGGCAATGACGCCTGCTGCTTGGTGCGCATGCAGCGGCTCGCCTTGCAGGCCGGCGTGCCGCTTATCGCCACGAACGACGCACTCTATGCCGAAGTCTCGCAGCGCCCTCTGCATGACGTGTTGACCTGCGTGCGCGAAGGCACGACGATCGCCGAGGCCGGGCGGCGGCTGGAAGCCAATGCCGAGCGCCGTCTCAAATCGCCGACGGAAATGGCACGCCTTTTTAGTGCGTGCCTGCAAGCGATCGGCGAGACGATCCGTTTCCTCGCGCGGATCGATTTCGCACTCGACGATCTGCGCTACGAATATCCGCACGAACCGGTGCCGGAAAGCTGGGAGCCGCAAGCCTGGCTGGAGCACCTGGTGATGGAATCCGCGTATAAGCGCTACGGCACAAATCTACCCGAAAAAGTAAAAGGGTTGATCGCCGAGGAGTTCGCGCTGATCCGCAAGCAGGCGTATGCCTGCTATTTCCTCACCGTTCATGACCTGGTGAAATTCGCGCGTGCGCAGGAACCGCCGATCCTGTGCCAAGGCCGCGGTTCAGCGGCCAATTCGATCGTCTGCTTCCTGCTCGGCGTCACCTCGGTCGATCCGGTGCAGCATAATCTCCTGTTTTCCCGTTTCGTCTCCGAAGAGCGCAGCGAGCCGCCCGATATCGACGTCGATTTCGAGCACGAACGGCGCGAGGAGGTGATGCAATACGTCTATCGTCGCTATGGCCGCCACCGCGCCGGAATCGCCGGCACCGTCATCCACTATCGCCCGCGCAGCGCCGTGCGCGAAATAGGCAAGGTGCTCGGCTTTTCGGAAGACGTGACGGCCCGGATCAGCAGCACGATATGGGGCAGCTATGCCAGCAGCATGGAGGCAAGGCGCTTCGCCGAAACCGGTTTCGCGCTCGACAATCCGGCGATCCTGAGGTTGAAATCCCTGATCGAGCAGGTGTTGAATTTTCCCCGCCATCTGTCGCAGCATGTCGGCGGCTTCGTTCTGACCGAAGACCGGCTCGACGAGACGGTCCCCTTGCACAACGCCGCGATGGCGGACCGCACCTTCATCGAATGGGACAAGGACGATATCGACGCCCTGGGGCTGATGAAAGTCGATATCCTTGCGCTCGGCATGCTCACCTGCATCCGCAAGAGCTTCGACCTGATGCGCGAAAACGCAATCGGCGATCAAACGCTCGAAGTCGATATCAAGGCTGACGATCCGGCGGTCTACGACATGCTGTGCAGGGGCGACAGCATTGGCGTGTTTCAGGTCGAAAGCCGCGCGCAGATGAACATGCTGCCGCGTCTCAAACCGCGCTGCCTCTACGATCTCACCGTTCAGATCGCGATCGTCCGGCCCGGCCCGATCCAGGGCGACATGGTGCATCCCTATTTGCGCCGCCGGGCAGACATCGAAAAGGTCGAATTTCCCTCACCCAAGCCACCACACGATCCTGATGAACTGCGCAGCCTGCTCGGCCAGACCTACGGCGTGCCGCTGTTCCAGGAGCAGGTGATGAAGCTCGCGATCACGGCCGCCGGCTTTACGCCGTCCCAAGCAAACCAGCTTCGCCGCGCGATGGCGACGTTTCGCAATGTGGGGACGATCCAGAATCTTCAGGACAAGATGATTGAGGGCATGACGGGGCGCGGTTACGAACGCGATTTCGCCGAGCGCTGCTTCAAGCAGATCGAAGGGTTCGGCAGTTACGGCTTTCCCGAAAGCCATGCCCTATCCTTCGCGCGGCTGGTGTATGTCTCGTCCTGGATCAAATGCCATCACCCTGCGGTCTTTGCCTGCGCGCTGCTCAACGCGCAGCCGATGGGGTTCTACGCACCCGCGCAGATCGTAAGGGACGCACGCGAACACGATGTCGAGGTCCGCGCAATCGATGTGAACGCGAGCAAATGGAACAATGGCCTGGAACGGCGTGAGGACGGCGCGCTTGCATTGCGCTTGGGCTGCCGCCAGATCGACGGGTTTCGCGAAGACTGGGCTCAGGCGGTCGTCGCGGCACGAGTGAAGGCAGTCTTCACTGGCATCGAGGATATTGCCCGCCGCGCAAGTCTGCCGCAACGCGCGCTACGCCTGCTCGCCGATGCCGATGCTTTCCGCTCCATCGATCTCGATCGCCGCAACGCCCTGTGGGAGGTCCGCCGCACGCCCAATGGCGAACTCCCACTGTTCGCCGTCGCCCGCGCGCAAGAGCTTGGCGAGGAACCCGATATCGCACTGCCATCCATGTCGCGCGCGGAGCATGTCGTCGCCGATTACCAGATGACCCGACTGTCGCTCAAAGACCATCCGATGTCCTTCCTGCGTGACGAACTGCGCGCGGAAGGTATCGCAAGCTGCGCCGAAACCTCGGTTGCGAAGAACGGCGTACGAATCCGCGCCGCAGGCATCGTCCTGGTCCGCCAGCGGCCCGGCAAGGGAAACGCGATTTTCGTGACGATCGAGGACGAGACCGGCGTCGCCAACATCGTCCTGTGGGCGCGATTGTTCGAACTCTACCGACGCCAGGTGATGGCAGCACGGCTGATGCTGATCGACGGCACTGTCCAGCGCAGTCCAGAGGGCGTCACGCATCTGATGGCGACCCGCATCCACGATCGCACCACGCTGCTCGATCATCTGTCGGATCGCGGCGAAACGCCGACCACGCTGTCGCCCGGCGACGAATTCCGGCATCCCCAGCATCCGCCCACATCAGGCCATCCGCGCAACACCCGCATCCTGCCGAAATCGCGCGATTTCCACTAAGAGTCAGAAGAGATTGGCCGATCTCGGAGTTGGTCTCGGTTTGCAGATTTCATAGCCCTATTGATGCCGCTCATCATACCGACGACAAATCCCATATTCGAATGTCGGCTTATCGCTGTGCATATTGCAAGCCGCCAGTCCGCAATCGGCACCTACGCGACCCTTACCTTGCGTGCGGCAACGGCCCGGTCTCGCGCGCCGGGCCAAGACTGCATGAACTGTTGGACGACCGCCTTAAGCTCTTCGGGCTTGGCCCCGCCGTTTGACTGGACGACGAGGCCGTTGGCGACGGTGATGACGTAGCGACCGAGGCTTTCGGTATCGGTGTTGGGCGGCAGGTCTCCCTCGGCCTTCCAATTCTCAAGCTGCTCGCACAATCGCTTCAGATTGGTCATTCGACGCGACATGAGATCGTTGCGCACGGCGTTGCCATCGGGACTGCAAACCAGCGCGCCCTGAACCATCAGGCAGCCGCAAGGCGTCCCTTCGGCTTGTTCCGCGCCAGTGAACATCATCAGGAAGCGCTCGATTCCGTATCTCGACGATGGCTGGTCGAAGACCTTGTCGAGCCAGGCGACGCGCAGCTCGACATAGCGGTCGACCGCCTTCCTGAACAAATCTTCCTTATTGCCGAAGGCGGCGTAGAGGCTGGGCTTGGTGATACCCATGGCGGCAATGAGATCGGCAAGGGACGTCCCTTCGTAGCCCTGTCGCCAGAACAAGTCGACTGCCTTGTCGAGGGCTTCGTCGACGTCGAATTCTCTTGGGCGCCCTTTCGGCATCTCGGTTCCTCCACCGTCCTTCGGTTCTTCCCTAGGACCCTGACCCTTCGAACTCGTCTAGATTGACTGCGAATTTTCGGGCACAAGGGACTTGCCCCTATCTCTGGTCCAGATGTCATGCGATTTTTCGGGCTGGTTTGAGTAAGGCGGCAAAGGCGCTCGGCGTCAAGTTGGCGATTGCGGAATGCGGCCGGTCTTCGTTGTAGTCAATTCTCCATTCTTCGATCCGGTGGCGGGCATCGGCCATCGACAAGAACCACGAGGCGTTGAGGCATTCCTGACGAAGACGGCCGTTGAATGCCTCGACATACGCGTTGTCACCGGGCGTTCCGGGCCGCGAGAAATCCAGTTCGACCTTGTTCAGATAGGCCCATTGGTCAAGCATCCGCCCGGCAAATTCGGGGCCGTTGTCAACTCGAATGCTATGCGGCTTGCCTCGGATCCGCACGATCCGATCCAGCTTTTCGACGACCTGATAGGACCTGAAGTGAGTCCTCGCGGATGTCGCGAGAGCCTCTCTCGTATGGCAGTCCACGATCGTCAGAATACGGAATGGCCGATCGTCAAAAAGCCGGTCGGAGACGAAGTCCATCGCCCAGACATCGTTCATGGCATCTGCCTTTGAACGCCCCGAGCGATAACGACATGCCCGGCGCCGCTTCGGAGCGCGTGTGCGGATCGACAAACCTTCCTCGCTGTAAAGCCGGTAGACGCGCTTATGGTTGTCTTCCCAGCCCTCCCGCTTCAGGAGAACATGAAGGCGCCGATAGCCGAAGCGAACCCGGCTTTTGGCCAGTTCCTTCAGCCGCATTCGAAGCGCCGTCGCCGGATCGCGTCGCGCCTGGTATCGATGTGAGGCCCGTCCAAAGCCCATCGCTTGCAACGCCCGGCGTTCCGAAAGCATAAAAGCCTCCTGGTAATGCCGGACGAGCTCGCGTCGCTGGACGGGCCTCACCACTTTTTTCGCAGGGCATCCTGAAGCATCGATTTGTCGAGCGTCAGATCGGCGACCAGACGTTTGAGCTTCCCATTCTCGTCCTCAAGCTGTTTCAGACGACGGATCTCGGACACGCCCATCCCGGCATAGACCTTCTTCCAGCGATAAAACGTCGCCTCAGCCACGCCCATCTTGCGGCAAATCTCGCCGACCGTCGTCCCGGCATCGGCCTGTCTCAGCGCAAACGCAATCTGCTCTTCTGAAAATCGTTCCTTCGGCATTTCTAAGCACTCCTTGGTTGAAAGGATTGTGCCCGAAAATTCGCAGTCAATCTGGACCAGTTCGAAGGGTCAGGGTCCCAGGACCGGGAAGGTCACACAAGTTCCCAGCGTGACACCTGAGACGATGATATGGGTTCTGCCGGTCTTCTTCATCAACTCGAGCAGAGCGTGACGGAAAGTCGGGTCGGCATAAGCGTTGATGATACCGGTCCGTCGGATGATGGGCTGGTCGGAGAAGATTTCCTTCAGCTCCGGCAGCATTTCGCCATTCTGCCACTGCGCGTTTGACGTCGTCAGGAGCACCGGGATGTCAAGCGCCTTCGCCGTTTTGGCTAGCCCTACGACATTGTTTTTGTATTCCGACAGCGAGGTGAAATCGCGAATGCCGGCCATCAAGCCGATCTGGTGATCGATGAAGAGCATGATCGAGTTCTTGGGCGTCGGCGGATCGTAGGGCAAGTCGCCCGCGGCTTCAGCGTCGGCGACACTTTTTGAGTTTGCCAAGTAGCTGTCGGTTATCGGGCTGACGATGTCAGCAGGAAGATCCTGCGCCGTCGCGGCCGTCGCAAGCAGTGCGACGATGGGAGAAACAAGATGAAAACGACTGAACATGCGAGTGTCCTCTATGTTGCGGCCAGAGCCGATGACTTTCGGGGGCGGCGCGGAGCCACCCTGTCCAGTGACGAGGATATGCGCCGTTCATTGGGTTCGATAAATGGCACTCTTGGCGAATTACTTTCGCCGAAATGGGGAAAAATGGATAAAATCGATAGAATGCGGACTTTCGTCGCTGCGGTGGAAGCTGGCTCTTTCACCGCAGCGGCCGAGCGGCTCGGCTATACCAACAAGCTCGTTAGCAAATACGTAGCCGCACTGGAGCGCGTTCTTGGAGTGCGATTGCTTCACCGCACAACACGGGCTCTCGGACTGACGGATGCAGGAGAGCGCTATTATACTCGGTGCGTGGCACTTCTTCGCCAACTCGATGATCTAGAAAATGATATCAGCAAAGAAATCGGACACGCACGGGGCACGTTGCGCGTCACGGCGCCCATTGCGTTCGGAGAGATTTACGGCGCTGGACTTCTCCAGAAGTTTCAGGCTGAACATCCCGACCTAACGGTCGACCTGCGGCTTAACGATCGCTTCGTCAACTTGGCCGACGATGGATTCGACATGGCAATCCGCATCGGGAGCATGCGGAGTTCGGGGCTAATCGCGCGTCGTTTGGCAACGACGCAACTCTGGGCGTTCGCTTCCACGGAATACCTCGAAAAGGCGGGGCGTCCGCAATCGCCATCGGATCTTGGCACTCATCGATGCTTGCACGATCCAAATCTTCGATCCGGATCCGCGTGGCCGTTCACTGTGGATGGGACCCTCCAGGGTACCCAGATCCGCAGCGTCTTTGCGGTCAACAGTGCGCAGGCAGTGGCGTCTCTAGCCAAGGGCGGCGGGGGCATTGGACTCTGTCCGGACTTCGTCGTGGAGCCCAAGATAGAGGCTGGACGACTTGAGCGCATCCTGTTGCCCTTCCCTTCGGCCTCACTCGACATCAGTGCTGTGTTCCTCGACACCAGGATGATGCCGGCCAAGGTGCGACTGTTCCTCGATTTTCTGGTCGGCCGGTTCCGCGGTCGCTCGGGATGGGCGGGTCTTATCAGCGATTAGCCAGAAATGGTGACCGTCACCTTACTCTGGAACGGTTTCAGACTCGATGGGACTGGAACCGGCGTCATTATCTGCTTTTTTAAACCGCGCATCCTTGATGACATAATCGACGTCCTCGGGAAGCATCAGGCGCTGCGAGACGAGACTTTCGGCAGAGGACATCACTGCAGCCTTATATGCTTCAGCGTTTTCGTAACGCGTCTCGAGCGGTTCGCGACTGTCTTTGTCCGTGGCTTTCTCAGGGAAGGAAATGTAGCTGCCGGTCAAACCACACAGTTCACCTGGCGAATAGCCCTCATCGCGCAAGTTCCAGCCGAAATAGGTGCCGGTCGGCACTGCGATATACGGCTCCTCGACGCCGCCTTGGGAGATGCCGTCCTCGTCCACTTTCGGTACGAAGACCGGATATTCATCCCCGGCGGTCGGCGGCATCGTCAAATAATCCATCGCCGCGAGGCGGTTGATCACCGGTACCGGCGTAGCTCCGTCGATCTTAGGCAGAACAAGATCCTCGGGCTTGACCAGATTATCATCAGCAAGGCTCGGATAGACGCTCACCGGAGGTTCCTTTCCGTCGCTGACCCACTCGTCCATACCGACGAGCAGCGCACGCATTGTCGGCGCAACGCTCAATGGATTGTTGTCATAGACGCATGTCGGGGTCGCTTTGGGTTCCGCGCCCCATGCGTTGAAATGCGGGGCACTGGCGAGAAAGAACAGGCGGACCGATTCCGGCATATCCAGCGGCTTGCCGTCGAGTGAGGTCGTCAACAGTGAGGCCCGCGCCTGCCAGAACTCCATCGAGGTATCGCTCTGGATCACCTTCGGACAGGTTTCGGTCGCCGAACAGGCATCGAGGATGCTGTCTTTTTTCCCGCTCACGGGGTCGATCGTATCGACATAGGTGAAGGGGAACTGATCGCCGGGGAAATCATGGTCCTGATGCTCCCGCGAAAACCGACCCGGCTGGGCGAAGCGATAATTTGTAAACGTTTTTCGCGATCCCGCGATATGCGGCATGGCGCCGTCGAAAACCTGTTTGCCGGTCTCGTCGGCGTTGAAACCCTGATAGATGAAATCGCGCAAATACCGCCCAGATTGTGAGATCCCGAGCGCGATCGTATGTTCGATCCCCTCAACTGGATCTTCGGCGTTATGACCCGTACTGCCACGAAGAAAAGAGACGAGATCGGCTGTGCCGATGAAGGCCAGCCCGGACGGCAATGCATCTTTTGCCTGGTAGATAAATTCGTAGATGGCGCCGGCGTCCATGCTCTTTGGACGAGTGATCTCGATCGTGGACGGATCGACATAGCGAAACGACAGCCCCTCGACAGTCTTGCGCGGATTGCTGGCCTTCTCGCGGACCGTCAGCGTGGCCTTGGAGGGATCGAGATCAGCAGCGGGATAGCTAAGTGTTGCGGTGCTTTTCGCCTCGTTGTCGTCGAAGACGAACTCTTCGCGGGATGGGCCTGTGACATCCTTCAGAACCGGAAGGTTCATGTCGATCAAATCGTCGCCGAGCCCTGTTTGCCAACCACTCCAAACAATAGTGTAGCCACGCGACATGAGGAAACCGTCACCGGGATCGTCGACGGTGAAGTCACCGCTGGGGCTTGCCGAAAGATTGAGAAGCGGAAATGCAAGATTCCGTCCACGATTGGCAATGTCGTAGAGAAGCGTCGATGACGTCTTGCCGATTTCCGAGGGTCGAAGAATCGTTACTTCCGTGCTGAACTCGACCTCGCCTTTTTCGTTAACCGGCGCTTTGTCGATATCGACGACCTTTTTCGCGCGCTCGGTGGTCGGGTCGACCGCGAAGTGAGCGATAGCATCGACCCGTTCGTAAGAACCCGCTTTTCCTAACGCTTTACCATCGTATAAAAGCGTGGTCGATTGAATGTCGAAACTCGTTACATGGGCCTCTGCCGAATGCGATGCGCATGTTAGCATGACCGTTCCCGCCATTAGCGAGAGGTACGATTTTCCTATCTTATACATAATTCCTCCCATTCGCCCGAAACCTTTTCCAGATGACAACATAAAAGCACATTAAGCAAAAAATAGCCAAAGAGCCGGGCAACTGATCATCATATCAGACCGCAGCGTTCGCCATTCTCGGTGTTCTTGAAATGAGAACATCCGCGGAATCTGAGAAATTCTCATCGTGTTCTTCTCTATTCGTTGTTATAATTTCAAGAAGGTCCGAGATTTTCACTGCACCGTATTTTAACGTCTTTCATGGGTCTTCGCTTTTCTGCGGGATCGGCCATTGGGCCCTCCCATGATGGTATCCGTAGAATGAGGCGGCGCAATCTGTTGCTCCTCCTCCGGAACACGGGCAACGGCTCATTCACGTTTTCGCTCGGGCCTCTGTTCCCATTGCTCAGAGCTTCGCAAACTTAGCCAACGTCTCCGTAAACGAGCTTCCGTTGCGGATCTCCTCGATCGCCTTCCGGTCATCACGCTCCATTTGCTCGGCCCGTTCGAGTATCTCCTCTGCGTGGTCAGCAGGAACACAGGCGATACCTGTGCTGTCGCCGACGATGATATCGCCCGCGGACACCATGACGTCGTCGATCTTAACCGTGGCATTGATCGAAATGACCTTTACACGAGTCTTTCCCGAAAGCGGCAAAACATGACGACTGAAAACCGGTAGGCCGAATTCCACGATTTCATCCGCGTCGCGGACTCCGCCATCGACGACCAGACCCTCCACATTGTTCTGGAGCGCCGCCATTGACGCGATCCCGCCCCAGGTCGAGACGAGATTTCCTCCATTGTCGATGCAGATCACGTCTCCGGCCCCTGCTGTATCGATGACCGCTCCAAGACCGAACTCGGCGCTGCTGAAGGTGCCCTTGACGCCGCAAATTTCACGCGCGGTGAAGGCTGGGCCGACGATTTTCGATCCAAAAACTAGAGGGCGCATGCCCGTCATGATACCGGCTATGTCCAAATCATCGAGAACATTGCCGACGGTGCTGGATGCGATCTTGCGGAACCGCGCGATAAGCTCGGGGGACGGGCGTTCGAAATCGGGACAAATATCGATCGTCATCATTCTCAGTCCTCTCTGGGTTATTCGATGAATTGCGGGAGGAAAAGGGCGATCGCCGGAAATGCGATGAGCAGGACCATCAGAACGATATCCGCCACGATGAACCATGACACGTTGGCGAAGATCGATCCGATCGAAACACGATCACCGACCACCCCTTTTATGATGAAAACATTTAGCCCGACGGGAGGCGTGATTAATCCAATCTCGAGAAACTTGACCAGTAGAATGCCGAACCAAATCAAATCGGCGTGCGCCGCATCGAGGATCGGCAAGACGATGGGAAGCGTCAGCAGCATGCATCCGAGCGGATCGAGGAACATGCCGAGGAAGATATAAAGCAGTGCGATGGCCAAGATCAGCGTCGTCAATTCGAGATCCAGGTCTGTTATTATATTGGACAGAAAATTCGGTACGCCGGTAAAGGCCAAAAATCGGGTTAGAAGTGCCGCCCCGATTGCGATAAAGAATATTGAGCACGTACTCCGCAGTGTCTCAAAAACGGCTTTCCTAAATACGGCGAGTGTCATTGCACGTTTTCCGATCGCAATGAGCGTCGCCAGCATGGCTCCAACTGCCCCGGCTTCGGTCGGCGTGAAGAGTCCCGAGAAGAGCCCCCCGAACACCCCGATGACGAGAAGACCAAAGGACCACGACCCCAGCAGCGCCGAGATGACCTCCTTTCGGCGCGCCGGTTCCGTCCGAGTCGGTGCGAGATCCGGTGTGACGATGACTCGGACAACGACAACACCTGCATAGAAGAGAGCTGTGAGGACGCCGGGCACGACTCCCGCTACGAAGAGCTTGCCAACTGAAACCTCCGCGAAGACTCCATAAACGATCATGAAAATGCTTGGCGGGATCATCGACCCGATAGTTCCCGCCGCTGCTACGATTGCCGCAGCAAAACCGGTTCGGTACCCAAGACGCTCCATTTCGGGAATCGCGATGCGCCCCATCGCCGCCGCTGCCGCGAGGCTGGATCCGGTCACCGCCGAAAAGCCGGCGGCTCCTGCAATCGACGCCACGCCAACCCCGCCCGGCAAACGGCCCATCAGGATCTGCGCAGCACGAAATATGCTTTCGGTAATCCGTGCGTAGTATGCAATATATCCCATGAGCAAGAACATTGGAATCGAGCTGAGGGTCCAGTGTGCAGTAAAATCATAGGGAACTTGAGCAATCATGCCGATGGCGGCTCGCGATCCGGCGAATACCCATATGCCGAGCAACGCGACACCGCCCAAAGCAACTCCGATCGGCAGCCTGATCGCCATCAGAACGACCGCAACTGCCAGGCCGCTGAACCCTAGGGCGACTCCGTCCATCACGACAGATCCCGTTCGACGTCACCGCTTCCGGAAACGATCGTTCCTCCGGTGAGAATAACAAAGATCTTGGCAAGCATTACGACAGCGAGTAGGCTGAATCCGACGATAGGTAAAAAGCGGGTCGGCCAGATCGGGATTTGTGTAAGTGTTCCGGCATAACTGCCCGCTGCGAAGGCGCGAACCGCAGGATTCCACGCCGCATAAGCAAGAACGCCACAATAAGCGACACTAAAAACCAATGCGAGAAGATGAAATATTGTTTGTGCGTCTGCTCCGATACGATCGTAAATTATTTCGACAAACACAAGGTTTCCGTCTCGCTCCAATGCTGCAAATGGCAGAAATACGGCGGCGGACATGTAATAATAAGAGACCATCTCAAGTGTGGCCGGGACCGGAGCACCAATCGTATATTTCAGAACGACATCGGCGCAGATATGGATCATCATCACGACGATAGCTCCGCCTCCGATAAGCGTGCAAACCGAGATGCAGGCGCCAAGAACTCGATCAATCAGGTTCGACATGATCTTTCCGTCCCTGATCGAAAAGACGCCCGCACTCGTCGCAGCCTTTAGAGCCCGATCACAGGCCGAAGGTGGAAACGTCGACCTTGTCGAAGATCTCGGTGCGCATCGCAGCAATCATTTTCTCCCGGTCGCCGCCTGCCGCCTTCGATATCGCCTCCCATTTCTGAACGAGAGCCGTATATGTCTTGATGATATCCGCGGCATTCGTAATGCCGTAATTGCTCTCGGCACGCGCCGCGAGTTTCTGAAGATCCGCGACGCGGAAGGCGTCGCGTTGTGCTATCAAATCGGCACTTGGCTCAGAGAGCGTGACGCCATGCTCGGCGGCTTGGTCCACGGCCTGCTGATCCTGCGCCATGTAGCCGTAGGTCACGCCCATCGTGCCGACGGCAACACCATCAAGGATTACGTGACGCTGATCTTCAGTCAGACCGCGCCAGAAGGCCTGATTTATCGTGAAGGTCGACATAGCCGCATAAGTGCCCAGCGGCAATTCGAGCGTGTTCTTGGCGACATCCCAGAGGCTGAACGATTGCAGCGCGGACGGCGAAAAGATGACCACGTCGACGCCTCCCCGATCCAGGGACTCGAACATTTCGGAGGCAGGCACATTGATCGCGGTGCCTCCCACGTCTTGCACCCAGCGATCCCATAGGGGGCCGCCCGATCGGAACTTTTTGCCCCGCAAGTCTTCGACCGACGTGATCGGGTCCTTGGAAATCAACTCGTATGGCGTGGTCGAGTAGGTCGAGGTGAAGATGATGCCCTTATCGGTGAAATCCTTGAGGCATGGTGCGCAATGCAGAACAACGAGTTCGGTCACCGCACCCGTAATTGCCGCAGCATCGTTCGACATCATGGCCATGTCGGAAATCAGCTGTGCATGTGGAAACTCGGCTGGAAAGTATGTCAGAGCGAGAACGCCGATGTCGGCAATTCCGTTTTCAACACCCGGCAGCGTATCGGTGGCGCCCAGCAGCGCGCCGCCCGACCAGAACTTGAAATCCATCGTGCCGTCGGAGTGCTTTTTCACGTATTTCATGAAAGGCTCGTAGCCCTGTGCAACCCCTGGATGCTTCGGGGGATGCCAAGAACTCGCCCGAATGGTGACGTCCTGAGCCATCGCCGCCGTGCTGGCAAGCATCGATGTCGCAGCAATGAGGCTCAGCGCCAGTGTCGCCCCCCTGGTTGATCTGCCGGTCATTTGAATCTGCCCCCTGTTCCGTGAGGTCCTCTCTCGCCATATGGCTTGCGGACTTGTTCACGCCGTTCCTTTTTCTCATCCTCCCGGATGCATATGCCTCTCTAAGGCCTGAGGATCGTGCTCCCTGTTGTCCGGCGGGCTTCGATCGCCCGGTGGGCCTCCGCCGCATCCTTGAGGGAAAATTCCTGGCCAATCCGCGGGCGCAGAATCCCCTGCGCCACCGCAGCGTAGACATCCGCCGCCATCGTCTCGAGATCAGCCTGCGTGGCTATGAAATCTGAAAGCACTGGGCGGGTCAGCAGCACCGAACCCTTGCGGGCGAGAAGATTAATCTCGATCGGTGGGATTACTCCCGACGATTGGCCGAAGACAACCAACATCCCTCGTCGCTGTAAGCAGTCGAGGGATGTATCGAACGTGTCACGACCGATGGAATCGTACACGACCGGAACACCGGCACCACCGGTCAGGCCCGCCACGCGGGTGCGTATGTCTTCCCGTGTCGTGACGATCGGATGGGCGCAGCCTGCGGCTCTTGCCAGCTCCGCTTTCTCGACGGTCGATACCGTTCCGATCACCATTGCGCCGAGTGCGCTTGCCCATTGGCAAAGCAGGAGTCCTACGCCGCCAGCTGCCGCATGAACGAGTATGGTTTCGCCACCCTGAATGGGAAAGACGGACTTGACCAAGTACCGCGCGGTCATTCCCTGAAGGGTTACCGCCGCCGCTGTATCGTCTTTGATGTTGTCCGGCAATCGAACGAGCATGTTCGCATCGATCAAGCGGGCTTCGCAGTAGCTGCCGGTGACGGCCGCATAGGCTACTCGTTCGCCGATTGAGAAATCCGATACGCCGTCGCCCACCGCTTCGATAAGGCCGACCCCTTCCCGTCCGGGGATGAAAGGCATCGCTTCCGGGTAAAGCCCTGTACGATAGTAGATATCAATGAAGTTTACGCCAATGGCGGTATGGCGAATGCGAACCTGTCCGACGCCCGGATCGCCGACGTCGATCTCCTCCCAAACCAACACCTCGGGTGCGCCGACTTCGTGAATTCGTATCGCCCTCGTCATGATGAGCGACCCATGGCTCGCAGAGACGCGATGGTTGCAGTCGGCGAGATTGCTTCGGGATCCATTGTGATTTCAATCACGGCCATGGTTCCGCTTTCGACGGCACGGCGGAAAGCCGGGGCAAATTCGTCTGTCGTCGTGACACGTTCCGCCCACGCCCCGTACGATTTCGCCAGCATCATAAAATCCGGATTGACGAGATCAGTCGCACTGACCCTTTCCGGGAAGTCACGCTCCTGATGCATACGGATCGTCCCGTACATTCCGTTGTTGATTACCAGCACGATTACGGCAGCATCGTACATTCGCGCAGTCGCAAGCTCCTGCCCTGTCATTAGAAAGTCGCCATCCCCGGCGAAACAGATCACCTCGCGATCAGGATGCTGTAATTTGGCCGCCACCGCGGCCGGCACCCCGTAGCCCATCGACCCCGATCGGGGCGCAAGCATCGTCCCGTACTTGCGATACTGATGGAAGCGATTAGGCCATATGGCGAAGTTGCCTGCCCCGTTGGTGATGATCGCGTCATCGCGCAACGTATCGGAAAGCCATGTCATGATTTCGCCCATCTGGACGTTACCTGGAATCTTTGCCGGGTTGGTCCAGGCGAGATAGCCCGTTCGAAGTTTGCCCGTCCAATCAGCCCAAGACTTGTCGTCCGGTGCTGGCAAACCAGCCAAAGCTGCCGCCATCTCCGACGATCCGGCATTAATTGCGACAGCAGGTTGATAGACGCGGCCGAGCTCTTCGACATCCGCGTGAATATGAATCAAATCCTGTTCCGGCATCGGAAGGTCCAGCATGGTATAACCGTCGCTGGCAACCTCGCCGAGTCGGCCACCGAGAAGGACGATAAGGTCCGAACCCTCAAGTGCTTGTCTCAATTTAGGGTCGGCCCCGAGACCGAGGTTGCCGACATAACAGTCGGACATATTGTCAATATAATCCTGGCAGCGGAAGCTCGAAGCGACGGGGATGCCCCATCGTTCGGCAAACGTCTGAACATCGATTGCGGCGCCAGCACTCCAGCCGCCACCTCCCAGCAGCAAGATCGGGCAACTTGCGGCTTCGATTCTTGCTCTAAGGTTTACAGTCAGCGTCGGTGAGGGTGCCTGCGGCACCCGCTCGATGCGGCGCGCAGGTCGAATTGGAACCCTGTCCAACAGCATGTCTTCGTGCAGGGTCAACATGACGGGGCCGGGCCTTCCGGACATGGATGTGTGAAATGCACGGCCGACCAGTTCCGGAATCCGAGCACCATCGGAGATCTGAGTGACAAACTTGGTGATGGGCGCGAACATCGCCGTGTAGTCGATTTCCTGAAAAGTATTGCGGCCGACAGCGCCACGGTCGATGTCACCAACGAAGACGATTAGTGGCGTACCGTCCTGATGCGCGACATGAATACCTGACGATGCGTTCGTCGCTCCCGGCCCGCGCGTAACGAACACCACGCCCGGACGTCCCGTCAGCCTGCCATGGGCATCCGCCATCATGGCCGCTGCGCCCTCGTGCCGACAGGTGATGATCTGGATTTCTGGAGCATCCACCAGCGCATCCAGTACGGCGAGATAGCTTTCTCCAGGTACACAGAAGATCCGTCCAACACCGTGCAACTGCAACTGCTGGACCAAGAGATCCGCGGCACGGATTTTATGCATGTCCTGTTCCACGCTCATCGCCCACACAACGTATTGACAAGCGTGAGCGCGTTGGTCTGCATCGGAAGCAGCCGGCACAGAGCAATAAGATCGCTGCTAATCTTATCGATGGATTTGGCCGTGAATTCGCGGGAATGAGCCGTTAGTGCCACGCATCCCGCGACAGCCCCGTTTCTGGATCGGAACGGGCAGGACATGGCGGACAGTCCCGTGTAGAATTCGTCCCTTACAAGTGCGAAGCCGCGTTCGCGAGCCTCGGCCAGATCTGCATCCAGCGCATTCCAGGTCAGGATCGTTCGATCCGTGTATCGCGCGAATGGCTCCTCCCCCAGAAGCGAGCGCCGCTCTTCCGGGGCCATATTCATGAGCAATGCCTTGCCAGGGCCAGAGCCGTGGAGCGGGCCGCGCAGCCAAGCGTCATAATACGGGTTGAGCGTACCTGCTCCGGTCGCCACCTGCACAACCAGTCGTTCGGCTTCCAAGAAAATGACGAGCACGGCGGTCATTTTCACCTCTGCCGCGAAAGCATAAAGCATCGTCGCGGTTTCGCGGCGCAACTGTTCCAGAGGATGCAGAAGAGGAAGGGGGCGGAGTGCGCGCGGCGACGGAAGGTATTTGCGTCCTTTGGCCACCCGGATAACCTGTCCTAATTCCACGAGATTTCTTAAAAGTCGCAGGGCGGTACTGTTATCGAGACCGATACTGTCGGCAATCTCTGCCAAAGCCAACGGTTTGCCGGCGCCCAGCAGGCAATCGATGATCGCCAATCCCCGCGCTAACGTTCCAGTGGCCGCTCCTTTCTCCTCGACAAAACGCGGGCGAAACCCCTGAGGCCAGTCTGCGAGATCGTCACGTGTCTTTACATTCGACTTCTCGGCCATATTAACTATTTCCGCTGATCGAAGCGGCGAGCTACAAGACCCGACGCGATATTGATTTTCTGAATATCTATGGAGCCGCCGGCGATACCCCACCCCCATGCGTCTCGCATCCGACGCTCCATTCCGTATTCACATGAATATCCATAACCGCCCATCAACTGGAGTGCCGCGCCCGTCACCTCGCGCGTAATCTCATTGCTGAAGCATTTCGCCATCGCCGCCTCACTTGCGGATGGCAAGCCATCCACGGCATTGGCAGCAGCACGATGGATCATGAGGCGAGCTGCCTCGACCTTCATAGCCATTTCTGCCAACCGCATTTGCACGGCTTGGAAGTCAACGATCAGTTTATCGAACTGCTTCCGTTCCTGAACATAGGTGCTCACGTACTCAAGCGCGCCGGATGCGGTGCCGAGTGCCATGGTCGCATTGCCCAGACGCTCGATGTTGAAGGTGCCCATTAGGTCGCGAAATCCGCCGGCACCGACAATCAGGTTCTCGATGGGAACCCGCACGGCATCGAAGATCATGTCAGCGGACGGTACGCCATGGAATCCCATCATTCGTTCTTGTGGCCCGAATGTCAGGCCCGGCGTGTCCATTTCGACATAGACCGCTCCAATACCCTTTGCCCCCTGAAGATCGTCAAACCGACAATAGACGACGTAGCCGCCGGAATGACCCGCCCCGGAACACCAACGCTTGACGCCGTCGATAATGACCTGATCCCCTTCGATCCGCGCTTTCGTCCGTAGATCGGTCAGAGCCGTACCAGCATCCGGCTCAGACATTGAGACCGCAACGATCAATTCGCCCGCCATTACCTTCGGCATCACTCTCGCCTGCAGGTCTGGCGTTCCAAACGCTTCGACGACCCGAACCGGACCGGCGGAGCACTCGAAGACGGGGAAACCAACGGCAACCGAAATCTTGGCGAACTCCTCCATGACGATCAGTGCGTCAAGCAAAGGCAGGCCAAGGCCGCCATGCGCTTCCGCCGTATTGATTCCGAGAAAACCCATCTCGGCGTAACGCTTGAGCCACACGTCCGACACAGGCTGTTCGGACTTTTCAAGCTCCTCAGCCAGCTTCGGCAACTCCGCACGCACGAACCGATGGGCACTGTCGCGCAAGGCATGCTGATCTTCGCTTAGATTGAACTCCACCGTATCGTCGCCTTTGTCTCGCAAGAAAACCTGAATCCTCAAATGACATTCTTAAGACAATTTATCAACAGAAAATTTTCACTTGGCAAAATTATTATGCCATTTTATGAACTGAAAGACCGATTTTGGGAGCGATCATCGTGCACGCACTTGATGGAATGAAAGTTCTGGACCTATCCCGCGTGCTTGCGGGTCCTTGGTGTACACAAACTCTTGCCGATCTCGGAGCCGACGTTTGGAAGCTGGAAACCCCGGCAGGCGGTGACGACACCCGGGGCTGGAAACCCCCTGACATTGGTGGCGAGTCGACATACTTCTTGTGCTGCAATCGGTCCAAGCGATCGATCGCGGTCGATTTTCGCACGCCGGACGGGAGAAGGATTGTCCAAGGTCTTGCCCAGAAGGCGGATGTCGTCGTTGAAAACTTCAAGCTCGGCACACTGGAAAAGTATGGCCTCGACCACTCGAGTCTATCGGCCCTGAACGAACGGCTGATTTATTGCTCTATTTCGGGGTATGGGAGAACAGGCAGCCGCGCTGGCGAGGCCGGATACGACTTCGCGATCCAGGCAGAGAGTGGCCTCATGTCCATCACCGGCGAGGTCGACGGTCCTCCGATGAAACTCGGGGTGGCGATCACCGACATCATAACCGGTATGAATGCGACGCAAGCCATTTTGGCGGCGCTTCTTGTACGCGAGCGAACCGGTCAGGGGCAGCTGATCGACCTGTCCCTACTCGACGGCGCCGTCGCCGTACTCGCGAGCGTTGCATCAGCGCATCTTGCAACCGGAACGTCACCAAGGCGCTTTGGCAACGCGCACCCGACCGTCGCGCCTTACCAGACGTTTGCGACCGCCGATGGCATTTTCGCTCTAGCCGTCGGAAACGATCGACAGTTCAGCGCTTTATGCGGTCACATCTTAAATCACCCGGAATGGGCGAAAGACGTGCGATTTTTGTCGAACGAGGCACGGGCTGCCAACGTGACCGAACTCGAAAGAATCCTCGCCCGGGAATTTGCCAGCAAGACCACGCAGTACTGGTTGGAGAACCTCCGTCTTGCAGGTGTTCCAGCGGGCCAGGTCCGATCTGTTCCCGAAGCTCTTGCCTCGCCCGAAGTGACGGAACGGGAAATGGTGATGCCTATCGCAGATGCGCGTCATGGAATGATCCCGATGATGGCATCGCCCCTCAAGTTGCGCGGTACACCAACAAGGTCTCCGTCTGCACCTCCGCGACTTGGCGAACATACCGACGAAATCCTTAGCGATATTCTTCACGCCGATCCGACGACGATCGCGAACTGGCGTCGCAATGGTGTCATTGCGTGAGGGGCCAATCTAACGGCCAAACAAACCGAATGGAAACGTCGGGCTGCGGAATAGCTCTTCGGCTCAGAGTTGACGCCAGTTTCTTATTCCAGAAGTGGAAGAACTCCAACCTAGCCTATCCTAGGGACCACGCCCGGAAAGAACCAAGGCTATAACTTTCAAGAATTTCGTAGACGGTTCCTGGGTTGCGGGTAGTTCGGAATCGGAAAACATCAATACGTCCAATGTGGACGATACCGCATACCGGTCGATCAAGAACGAGGGATGGTTGGATGAGAACGGCTACATCGGTCTTGTCTCCGCTCACTGTTCCGCCGTTCCCCTGCCTTGATACGCTATGGCACCCCTGATCCTTTAACGCCGTTGCACCTCACCCGAAGCTGCTTCTTCTAGGGTCTGGACTCATTTCAGCCACCAGATGACGGCGGCTGCGAGAGCGATGGCGCTCATGAAGTTTTTGATGTTTCGGCCGAAGCGTGTGGCGATCCGCCTCCAGTCCTTGAAGCGGCAGAACATGCGCTCGACGACGTTGCGCTGCTTGTAGATCGTGCGGTCGTAATCGTATTGGATCTTCCGGTTTTTTGGGACGGGATGACGGGCGTGGTGCCGCGTGCGGCCAGCCAATCGCGCAGTGCCTGACTATCGTATCCCTTGTCGGCGACGAGTTCGCCGGACGTTGGCATGGCAGCGATACACAGCTGCGCCACCTTGCAATCATGAACGTTTCCGGGCGTTAAAAGCAGGACGCAGGGTCGTCCTTTCTCGTCGCAGACCGCGTGGAGCCTGGTGTTTCGCCCGCCTTTCGTGCGGCCGATACCATGAGCCGAGGCCCCCTTTCCGCCGTCTGCGCAGCGGTGGACCTTGATGCAACTCGCGTCGATGAACAATCGATCCGGAGCATCGCCCGCCCCGGCGAGGGCGCTGAAGATGCCTTCCCAGATGCCGCGTTCGGACCACCGAACGAACCGGTTATAGAGCGTCTTCTTCGGGCCGTAGACATCGGCGCAATCTGCCCAGCGACCACCAGAGCGAAGGGCATGAACGATGCCACTCAGAACCCGGCGATCGTCAACGCGCGGTTTACCCCGCACGTCAGTCGGCAACAGCGGCTCGATCATTGCCCACTGCGCGTCGGAAAACCAAAAGAAATCAAACATATCACCGCCTCCCTATAAAAGCAGTGAATCACGATCGAACCGGCGAAGAAATCCCGTTATTGGGTCCGCACCCTAGAGACCTCCAACCAACGGCTCTGTGAATGCTCCACCGCCTAAAAGGCGGTGGCTTCAGGTTACGGCTCAAAGCCGGATCGGTCCGCCGTTCGGCGGACTCAGGTGACATCGAAGTGGTTGTCCGGTTCGGGAGGCGTCTGGTGCTTATATACTCGGTCCACACCTCGTCCGTCACATTGCCACTGCTGGCCACCCAATATCCCCTCGCCCAAAGGTGCTGGCCCCAATAGCGCTTCCGCAGAATGCCGAATTCACTCAGCAGTTTGTGCGAACTGCGACCCTTCAAATACTGGACGGCGCGAGAGACCGAAAGATTCGGCGGGATCGACAACAGCATGTGGACATCATCCCGATTGATCGATCCGGCGTGCACCACCATCTCGTGCGCCCTTGCCGTCTCGCGCAACAGTTCGCGACATCGTTTGCCGACATCTCCGCCCAGCACCTGATGACGATATTTCGTCACCCAAACCAAATGATATTTGCAGTCCCAGACCGTGTGGCTGCCACGCTTGTAAGCTTCCATCCAAACAATCTACAACGGAACCGCCGCGATCCCAGCCGCCTGAAGGCGTGGGGTTTGCATATCCCCTATTCGGGGACTCTAAAACCTTCGGCTGCTTGACTCAGTGATGGTCGGACCGTTCGGCTTTGCGAGCTAAATGGTAAGTCTGAAAATTGGCGTCAGCCTGAACGATAAGCACAAACGCTTGCCGCAAAGACTGCCGATATGCTGGATCGTCTCGGTTTTTCATAACCCCTTATATGTCATCAAACGGCCGTCCGCTCAAAGCCAAATTTCAAACTGACCCACCACCCGACCCTTCGAACCACTTCTCGCCAAATTTGCTGAAGCGCTTCGCCTCCTTCAGCCGCCGCTTGTCGTGCTGCTTCTTTTGGGCGGGAGATCGACCATCCGTAATGGCCCGCTTCGCGTCGATCAGCTTCTCCCGGGCCCTGGCAAGCGACAGGCCTTCAGGACCGTACCGGTCGAGTGTCAGCGTCTCGCGCCGACCGTTCAGACGGTAGTCGTATCGGAACACGATCGCACCCGACGGCTGCACGACCACGTACATACCGTCACAGTCACTGATCTTGTATAATTTCTCATGTGGTTTCAGCGCTTTAATCGCCGTGTCGGTAAGCATGGTAGCCTCCAAAATTGCCAAAAGATCGGAGAGAAGCACCAATTATACCGTCAGGCCCAAAACGGCGCCGCAGGAAGCTGTATCCCCCTTTGAGATCAACTTGTTATGCCTCAAAAAATACCGTCAGCACCTCTCTTGGTCCTGACGGTATAGCTATTTTGCAGATCGAACAAGATTCCCCATACCGTCCGCTATACCGTCAAATCGAGGCACTGACCCTCAATAGATGACGATAAACGTCGGATGATTTTATTTTAATTATCAATTGGTTATGTCGTACTGTAGCGTACTGCGGGATACTGCCGGAGGGGTAAAAATCATTCCCACTCGATCGTGCCAGGCGGCTTGGAGGTCACGTCGTAGACGACACGGTTGATGCCGCGGACCTCGTTGATGATGCGGGTCGCGGTGTTGCCGAGGAAGTCCATGTCGTAGGGGTAGAAGTCGGCGGTCATACCGTCGACGGAGGTCACCGCGCGCAGGGCGCAGACGAATTCGTAGGTTCGCCCGTCGCCCATGACGCCGACTGTCTGGACGGGCAACAGCACGGCGAAAGCCTGCCAGATGGCGTCGTAGAGGCCGGCCTTGCGAATCTCGTCGAGATAGATCGCGTCCGCATCGCGCAGGATGCGCAGCTTGTCGCGGGTGACGCCGCCGGGGCAGCGAATGGCGAGACCCGGCCCCGGGAAGGGCTGGCGGCCGACGAAATGGTCCGGCAGGCCGAGTTCGCGGCCGAGGACCCGCACCTCGTCCTTGAAGAGTTCGCGCAGGGGCTCGACGAGCTGCATGTTCATGCGTTCCGGCAAGCCGCCGACATTGTGGTGCGACTTGATCGTCACCGACGGACCGCCGGTGAAGGAAACGCTTTCGATGACGTCCGGGTAGAGTGTGCCCTGAGCCAGGAAATCCGGCTTCTTTCCCCCTTGGGCCAACTTCTCGGCCTCCACCTCAAAGGTCTCGATGAACAGCCGGCCGATGGTCTTGCGCTTGATCTCCGGGTCCATCTCGCCCTCGAGCGCGTCGAGAAAGGTGTCCTGGGCTTCGACGTGGACGAGCGGAATGTTGTAGTGGTCGCCGAACATCGTCACGACCTCCTCCGCTTCGTTCATCCGCAAGAGGCCGTGATCGACAAAGATGCAGGTGAGCTGTTCGCCGATCGCCTCGTGGATCAGGACCGCCGCCACCGAAGAATCGACGCCGCCCGACAGGCCGCAGATGACCTTGCCGCCGCCGACCTTCCTGCGGATCTCCTCGATCGCCTGTTCCTTGAACGCGGCCATGGTCCAGTCGCCGGACAGACCGGCGATCTTGTGGACGAAGTTCGCCAGGAGTTTGGCCCCGTCGGTCGTATGGACGACCTCGGGATGGAACATCAGCCCGTACATCTTGCGGCTCTCGTCGCCGAAGACCGCATAGGGCGCGCCCGGCGACCTAGCGAAGATCTCGAAGCCCGGCGGCATGTCGATGACGCGGTCGCCATGGCTCATCCAGACCTGATGGCGCGTGCCCTCCGGCCAAAGCCCCTCGAACAGCGCACAGCTTTTTTCGATATCGAGAAAGGCCCGGCCGTATTCGCGATGGTCGGACGGCTCGGCGCGGCCGCCCATCTGCACGCACATGGTCATCTGGCCGTAGCAGATGCCCAGAACCGGGATGCCGGCCTCGAAGATTGCCTGTGGCGCCTTGGGCGAATCGATGTCGCCGGTGGAGGCAGGCGAACCGGACAGAATCACCGCCTTCGGCTTCAGCCGATGAAAGCCTTCCTCGGCCGACTGGAAAGGCACGATTTCCGAATAGACCCCCGCCTCGCGCACCCGGCGCGCGATGAGCTGGGTGACCTGGGAGCCGAAATCAACGATGAGAATAGTGTCTGGGTGCGCTGTCATGGCGGAGCTTTAAAGAAAAGCGCCGATCAAGAAAACCGATTTTTGCGAGCGCGAAGGCGTCGGCGTACGTCTTCCACCGGTCGTTGCGGAAGCTGCCTTGTGGCTGGACCAAGACGTGCGTCGCTTGCCTCAGGCCGACGCGGCTCAAGCCACGACGAGACCCGAATCGATCGCGACCTCCAGCCGGTCGACGGCGTCGGCGAGCTTTTCGTCGATGATTTGGAGAAGCGTCGTCCAGTCGTCGTAGTGGTGGAGATCGCTCGCGCCGTCCGAAATGCCGCGCAGGCCGATCAGCGGCACGCCGAAGCGCTGGCAGGCGCGCAGCACCGCAAAGGTCTCCATGTCGACCATGTCGGCATCGATCGCGTCGTATCCGAGGCCGGAGACGATATCGGAACCGGTGGAAAGCCGCGCTGCCGGCAGGCTGGGGATCGGCGCTTCGAGCGTCGTGTGCACGGGATGGTCGAGAAAGGGCGTGACGCCCCTGACGAAGCCAAGCGCGGAGGCGTCGATATCGCGCCAGGCGACTGACGACACCTGGTAGATTTCCCCCTGCTCCAGCGTGCGCGAGCCGGCCGAGCCGAGCGACACCACCAGGTCGGGCCGGCGGCCGGCCAGCTCCAGCGCGTGGAGGGCGACGCCGGTGCCGAGAGCCGATTCGATCGGGCCGACGCCGGTCATCAGCGGGCGGATGCGCTTTTTCAGATGTTCGCCATATTCGGCGTGCGCCGCCATCACGAACAGGACCCGCGCGCCGGCGATTTCGTCAGTGGCGAGATCATTCTTGTTCGGATCGAAATCGGTCATGCGGCGGGTCTGTCTCCGGCTTCAAAGGCTGCCGGTTGACGGCCGCCCGTCAATTCAACCACCAGATGGCGCCGTTGAGAAGGGACGCATACGCAACCCATGCGACATAGGGCACGAACAGCTCGGCCGAGACCCGATCGCCGCCGCGGGCTGTCAGTACGACGAACCAGACGATAACGCCGAGCAACGCCAGGATGACGACGAGCCCGAGGCCCGTCCAATGGGCGGCGAAGAAGAGCGGAGGCCAGGCGAAGTTGAGAAAGAGCTGCAACCACCAGACGCGGGCGCCGCCCAGTTCACCGTCGTTCCAGACCCGCCAGCCGGCGATGCCGATGAGCACGTAAAGCATCGCCCAAACGGGCGCGAACAGCCAGTCCGGCGGATTGAAACTCGGCTTGACGAGATCTGTATACCAACCGCCGGTGTCGACCGTGAGGCCCATCAGACCCCCACCGCCAACGGTAAGGAGCAGAAACAATGGTAGGACGAAAAGCGCGCGCTTGTCCTGGGTCAAGCTCATGCGCGCGCCAATTCGCAGAAGAAGAAGCCGTCGGTGCCTGACGTCTTCGGGGTCAGCATGAGGGCCGAACCATTGCCGATCGGGCGTCGAAAAAAGCGTTGCGGCGTGCCGTCGCTCTGCGGGAACGCCCGCTCCCAGGCCGTTTCGGCTTCCGCAACGGCGAAGCCGTCGGTGCGGTCGAGGAAGGCGGCGATGCGCGCCTCGTTCTCTTCGGCCAGCAACGAACAGGTGATGTAGACGAGGCGACCGCCGGGCTTCACGTAAGGCGCCGCCTGGTCGAGTGCGGCGTCCTGCTCGGCGGTGCGCTTGTCCAGCTGGTGCTCGGAAAGGCGCCATTTGGCGTCGGGGCGCCGCCGCCAGGTGCCTGTTCCGGTGCAGGGGGCGTCGATGAGGACGAGGTCCATGCGCCCCTTCAGGCCGGACAGGTCGTCACGCGGGTCGTGAACCTGAACGTTGCGCACCTCCGCGCGCTTCAGACGCTCGTGGATGGGCGCCAGGCGCTGGCGATCGCTGTCGAAGGCATGGATCTGACCGGTGTTCTCCATCGCCGCTGCGAGAGCCAGGCTCTTTCCGCCGGCGCCGGCGCAGAAATCGAGCACCTGCTCGCCGGGTCTTGCGCCGGCCAGCAGCGTCACGATCTGCGAGCCCTCGTCTTGGATCTCGAACCAGCCCTTCTGAAAGCCCGCCTCGATCTGGACGTTCGGATGCCGCCCGGCCCCCTCGATCGGCGCGATGCGAAGGCCAGTCGGCGAGATGGCGGTCGGCTCGGCGGCAAAGGGCGAGAGGGCGGTCAGCACCTTTTCGCGGTCCGCCTTAAGCGTGTTGACCCGCATGTCGAGCGGCGGCCGGTCGGACAGGGCCGCAACCTCCTCGTGCCACGCCGCCCCGAAGGCCTGCTCGAACTTTGCGCCCAGCCAGTCCGGCACGTCGGCGCAGATCGCGGGCTTGGCCTGGGTCATGTCGCCCGTACAGAACGTGGCCAGCCGGTCGGCGGTGGGCAGATCCGGCGCGAAGCGATCACCGTCGAGGGATGCGGTCAGCATCTCGGGCGTCAGGCCCAACCCGTCCAGCGCCGCGCCGATGACGAGCGCGGTCGGCGTTTCGTCACCCATACGAAACGCCAGCGAACGCTTGCGGCGCAGGACGTCGTAGACGAGATTGCCGATTGCGGCACGGTCGCCGGAGCCGGCGAAGCGATGGGACAGGCCCCAATCCTTCAACGCATCGGCAACCGGCCGGCGACGCGCGTCGATGTCGGACAGGATTTCGATGGCTGCGGACAGCCGGCCGCCGAGACGCATGGCAAGACTTTCGGATCGAAGAAGATGTGGGCCGTGCTTGTGACACGCCGCTTGCGGGCTTGTCACGTTTTGCGAAGGCGTTGCTGGCCTTTTCATCTCCTGGATATGCCCGTTCCGCATATCCAGGCAGCTTGGCGCGAAGTTTGTGCCCGCACCAAAAAAGGGCCGGAGCGCTTAGGCTTCGGCCCTTTCGATGGCTTTGCTCCTCAAGCTACCGGTTACTCGGCGGCCTGGGGATGGCCGTCGGCGTTGTTGCCGGAGGTCTGCTGCGGCGTCTTGTCGGTCACCGGTACGCCATTCGGATCATAGCCGGCATCGGCATTGGCTTCGTTCCAGGCCCTGCGCACACCCGCCTCGTAGTTCGGATGCACCTGCTTCAGGTGACCGAACCATCGCTCGGCGACCGCGCCCGGAATGCCCGACATGGCGCCGCCCATGTTGGTGTAGAGGCGCTGACGCTCATCCTCGTTCATCACCTTCATGACCAGATCGGCGACCTGCTTGTAATCGTCGTACTGCGTGTGATCGTAGCGGGCCGCATCGCCGGAAATCCGCAGCGGCGGCTCCTGCGCCGAGCGATCCTCCACCGCAGCGCCCTCGTCGGCATAGGAGTTCGGCTCGTAATAGGCGTTCTCGTTGCCGGTGCGCACACCGCCAAAGACGTTCATTGTGCCGTCCTTGTGATAGTTGTGCACCTCGACCCTCGGGCGATTCACCGGGATCGTCTCGTAATGGGTGCCGAGGCGGTAGCGATGGGCATCCGCGTAGGAGAAGACCCGGGCCTGCAGCATCTTGTCCGGCGACCAGGAAATCCCCGGAACGACGTTCGACGGCGAAAACGCCGCGTTTTCGATCTCGGCGAAATAGTTGTCCGCGTTGCGGTTCAGCTCGATGTAACCAACGTCGATCATCGGGAACTGGTCATGCGGCCAGACCTTGGTGAGATCGAACGGGTTGAAGTCGCAGTTTTCGGCGTCGAGCTCCGGCATGATCTGGATCTGGAACTTCCAGCGCGGGAATTTGCCGGTCTCGATCGTGTTGAAGAGGCGCTCCTGATAACCCTCGCGCGTCTTGCCGATGATCTTCTCGGCCTCGTCGTTCGAGTACCAGGCGTGGCCCTGCTCGGTCTTGTAGTGGAACTTGACCCAGTAGCGCTCTCCGGCATCGTTCCACAGCGAGAAGGTGTGCGAGCCGTAGCCGTTCATCTGCATCGGCGATTGCGGCAGACCGCGATCCGACATCAAGATCGTCACCTGATGCAAGGCCTCCGGCGAAAGACCCCAGAAGTCGAACATGGCGGTCGGCGAACGCATGTTGGTCTTCGGGTGGCGCTTCTGGGTGTGGATGAAGTCCGGGAACTTGTAGGGGTCGCGGACGAAGAAGACCGGCGTGTTGTTGCCGACCATGTCCCAGTTGCCCTCCTCGGTATAGAATTTCAGCGAAAAACCGCGCACGTCGCGCTCGTGATCGGCGGCACCAGCCTCGCCGGCCACCGTCGAGAAGCGAGCCAGCATCGGCGTCTCGGCGCCCATCTGCAGGCACTTGGCCTTGGTGTATTTCGAGATGTCCTCGGTGATCACCATCCTGCCGTGGGCACCCCAGCCCTTGGCATGGACGGCGCGTTCGGGGATGCGTTCGCGGTTCTGATGGGCCAGCTTCTCGATCAACTGGTAGTCTTGAAGGAGCAGCGGACCCTTTTCGCCGGCAGACAGCGAATCCTGGTTGTTCGGCCAAGGCGCGCCGGCCGACGTCCTCAAAGTGTTGCGATCAGCCATGAAAGGCCTCCCTTCGCTCGCGTGAATCTGAATTGGCTGGTGCCATTTCGAATGGTTCCAACGTTCAAGATAGGCGTCGGCGCCATAATCTCCAATCGTATTTCCAAGCGACCATAATCAGCTTATCCTATCACCATGGTTACCATCCGGCAGTTGCGATACTTTCAGGCACTCAGCGAGGCGTTGCATTTCGGCCGCGCGGCCAAACGTCTCAACATCAGCCAGCCGGCCCTGTCGGCGCAGATCGCCCAGATGGAAGCGTTTTTCGGTGGGCCGTTGTTTTCGCGCGGCTCGGCCGGGATTGGTCTGACCAGCGACGGGCAACTGGTGGCGACTCGCGTCCAGCATATCCTCAACGAAGTCGCCGAGCTCGAGAGCCTGGCGACGGCGGGCGAAAAATTGCTGGCGCGACGTCTTCGGCTGGGCATCATCGCCTCGGTCGCGCCCTACCTGCTGCCGCCGCTTCTGGGCGAACTCGCAACGCGCTACCCGGACCTCACCTGCGAGATTCGCGAGAGCATCACCGACCGGCTGTTCTGCGACCTTGCGTCCGGCGAGATCGACTGCGCATTGGTCGCTCTGCCGGTCGACGATGCGGGTATCGAAACGATCGCCTTGTTCGAGGACCGCTTCTTTCTCGCCGTTCCGGCCGCGCGAGCCGATGCCATCGCAACGCCGGTGCCGCCCGAGGCGCTGCGCGGCGAGCGGCTGATCCTGCTCGAAGAAGGGCATTGCCTGCGCGCGCAGGCCCTTGAGGTCTGCCGGATCGCCGGCGCGCGGGAAGCGGGAGAGACGGCGGCCGGCGCTGCGCTGGGCGCGACGAGCCTCACGACGATACTGCGCATGGTGTCGGGCGGACTCGGCGCGACGTTGATCCCGCAGATGGCGGTTCCCGACGAGATCCGGCGCGGCGGCATCGCCGTCCTGCCCTTCACCGACCCGGCTCCTTCGCGCACGATCGCGCTGGCCTTTCGACCCTCGACCGCGCGACGCCGCGACTTCGAGGCTTTCGCCGACCTCGTGCGCGCCGGTTTCGAAACGATCGGCAAGGCGAACGCGCCATGACGACCCCCTGCCCTCCGCTGGCCAGCCTCTGCCGCACCCCAAGGCTTGCGGGGCGGCTCTGCGCGGCCTTCGAGTTCCTATGCCGCCTGGCTCGCCGCGGGATCGACCAGTGCTTGCTCGACGAGATCGGCCGCAAGACCGAGGCCCCCGGCCGTCTCGATCTCGCGGCGGATCGGCGCGATCGGTGCGCGGTAGGCATCGCTGTCCAATAGCCTGGCGAGCTTGTCGCGCAGGATGGAAACCGAGGCCCGATCGTAGCGAACGGCCTCGCCGACGCCGTGGTGGACAATCCGTGCGGCAACGCCACGCTGGTCGAAAGCGATCGGCAGGGCCAGCACCGGTATGCCGGCGCCGAGCGCGTCGAGCACGGTATTCAGCCCGCCATGGGTCACGCACACGGATGCGCGTGCCAGGATCTCCGCCTGAGGCAGGAAGTCGGTGACGTGAAGCGCATCGATCCGCCGTCCCTCCGCAGCGCTCAGGCCTCCGCAATGAGCGACAACGAGATCGGCTTCCACCGCTCGACAGGCGGCGGCGATGGTACGGAACAGGCCGAGGCGATGCCCCTGCAACGTCCCGAGGGAGGCGAACACCAGCGGACGACCAGCCTGCGGCACGAAGGGCAGCGGGCGCCGCGCCGGCTCGACTTCCCGCAGCGGCCCGACCGGCCGCAACGGTCCGCCCGGCGGCCGCGGGAAATCGAAGCCGGGCACCGTCTGGGCGATCTGCAGTGTCGGCGACAGGCAGTCGACGAGGTCGGCGCGTGGCGACAGGCCGAATCGTCCGGCCCAGCGCGCGATCATTCTGCGTTGGCGGCGCAGCAATAACCGCGCCACCTTGTCGCCGCCGGCATTGCGCTTGAGGCCGGCATCGCTCGGGTCGAAAGGCCAGTCGAGAAACGGCAGCGCGATGCCGGGCGCTGGATTGATCGGCAGCGCGGCGGCGACGGATGCGAAAGGCAGACCGAGCGCTTGCGCGACGAGCCCTGCCGCCGGCTCCATCTGGTCGCCGACGATCGCATCGGCGCCGATCCGGCGCAGCACCTGCGGCGCGCCGTCGCAAAAGGCTTCCGACAGCGCCACCGTGTCGGCAACCGTGCGCAGGATGCCGAAGGGACCGTTCGGCCGTGACGCACGTTTGATCACGGCCTCCGGATCGCGCCGCTCGCCTGGACGCCACGGCATTTCAAGGACCGGAAGCCCGCGATCGGCAACGAGACGACCGGCGCCTTCGTTGACGAGAAGGGTCACCCGGTGACCGCGCTTGTGGAGGGCGTGGGCCAACGTCTCGAAGACCCGCAGATGGCTGTAGAAGGGCAGGCAGAAGAAGGCGAAATGGGCCATGCTCGTTTCAAGTTCCTTGGTGCGAGCCACCGCTTGCCGCACGCTTGCGGACAATTTCGCCGACGCCGCTTCCTCTCATTTCCAATCCGAACGGACTGGAACCAGCTCCAGCTTGCGCGGCCGAGCACCCGTGTCACATCGTAGCACGGCCCGAACGCTGTGCCACCGCATCGTTGTATCGATCATCACGACAACGACTTTCGGCCACGGCCGTTGCAAGGCGCTGAGCCAGACCTTTTGCGAAGCCTGCTGCAGGGCCGGCGGCGCGCGACATAGCAAATGCCGGCCGACGGTATGGGGAGCGATCCTTGGCCCTTCGCAGCAATCGACAGTGGACATCGAAAAGCGAACGCGACATCGTCGCGGCAAAGTTTGGAAGGTCCCGGACCATACCCATCTCATGACATCCACGCCGCTCCAGGACCATCTGCCCCGCCGCCGCATCTCGGACGGCCAGGCGGCGCGCGAGCGCTGGGTCAAGCGTTCGCGACCTAGCAGAACCCTTCTCGTCGCGCTTGCCGTCGCCGCAGTGAACGGCGCGCTGCTGCTCTGGCTTTCGGCGCTCGGCCGCGATTTCGGGCCGGCCGACTCGCTCAAGGCTTTCTGGAGCGGCGGACTGGGACCGGGGGAGAATTCGCGGCATTTCACCGACTGGTACTCGCTGCTGCACGTCATCTTCGGCCTGGCGTTGTTCGTCGCGATCGACCGGATCAAGCCGCGCTGGCCTGTGAGCTGGAAGCTCTTCACCGCGATCTGCGGCAGCGCCGTGTGGGAGGCGATCGAGAACACACCGATGGTCATAGCGCTCTTCACCGATACGGGCACGCCCGGTGTCTATGCCGGCGACAGCATCGTCAACTCGCTCGGCGACATGCTGTCGGTGGCGCTGGGCTTCGCCTATGCCGCCAGCGCCCCCTTCCGGGCGACGATCGCCCTCGCCCTTGTGCTCGAACTCACCGTATCGGTGGCCATCCATGACGGGCTGATCCTCGGCACGCTGAGGCTGTTCGGCTTTCCCTATTAAGGGCGAAGCGGGCCGCCTTTCGAAGCCGCGACGATTTCGGCCTTCGCCCTGCCCTCCGCTTGCGCCATAATGGCGTCACGCCAGGTATCGACGGAACCCCAGGCGATCTCCTATGTCTGGCCGCCCGACCGAAGCCGAGAAACCGGACCCATTCTGCCGATGACGCTCTCCACCTCTTCTCTCGTCCTGATCGCGCTGACGACCACCGCCGCGATGGAGCTGTTTGCCTGGTGGGCGCACAAATACGTCATGCACGGCTGGGGGTGGAACTGGCACCAATCCCACCACGAGGAACGCGAGGGCGTCTTCGAGAAGAACGATCTGTATGCCGTGGTCTTCGCCAGCGTCGCCATCCTCCTGTTCATCGTCGGCGGATGGTTCTGGCTGCCCGTGGTGATGGCCTTCGCAGCCGGCATCACCGGCTACGGCTTTTTGTATTTCGTCTGCCATGACGGGTTGGTGCATCAGCGCTGGCCGTTCAACTACGTGCCGCACAAGGGCTATGCCAAGCGGCTGGTGCAGGCGCACCGGCTCCACCACGCCGTCGAGGGCAAGGACCACGGCGTCTCCTTCGGCTTCCTCTACTCGCCGCCGATCGACAAGATCCGCGCGGAGCTGAAGGCCTCCGGCGTGCTGGAGGCGGAGCGGCGTGAGGCACGGACGAAGGCGATGGACGGTCTTTGCGAGGATCGGCCGCTCGCCTGACACCGGGCGTCGCGGCGCCAGGATCGCCGCAAGTGGCCGGTTTCAAAACCATCGGGCATCCCTTATGAGCACTCCATAAGCGGGGTTTGCCGGTGGACGGGGCGGCCGTCTCGAACCATTTGCTTGACGGAAGGAGAGTGCATGCCGTCGCTCGGATCCGACATTGCCGATTTCCTCGGGCTGTGGATGGTGATCTACGCCGCCACGGTGGCCATCTATTTCGCGCTCGGCTTCGCAATCTCCTGGCTCAACGCGCGCAATCCCGAGCGCCGCATCCAGCCATCGCGCCGCGGCGAAAAGCGGCGCAATGCGGAAATCCGCATCAGCCTGGCCTCGATCGCCGTCACCTGCCTGTCGGTCGCGATCGGCCTCTTCGCGCAGCACAAGAGCTGGACGATCGCGCCGCTCGCCTTCAACTGGTGGACCGCCGCACCGCTCTTCCTTCTGTGCATGGTGCTGTTCGACGCCTGGTTCTACGGCGCCCATCGGCTTCTGCACACCAAGCTTTTCTATCGCCGCTTCCACGCCCTGCATCACAGAAGCGTCGCGCCGACCGCCTGGAGCAACGATTCGATCGGCATGGTCGATACGGCCCTGTCCCAAGGCTATTATGCGGTGATCGTGTTCCTGGTGCCGTTTTCTCCGGTGATCCTGATCCTCCACCGGCTGTTCGACCAGATCAATGGCACCTTCGGCCATGCGGGTTTTGAGTATTTCGCCTCGCCGACGGCGCGCGCACCCTCGCCGATGCTGTGCACCACCTATCACGACCAGCACCACGCGCAGTTCCGCTACAATTACGCGAACTTCTTCTCGCTTTGGGACCGGGTGTTCGGGACCGTGGCACCGGACTATGACGCGCGTGTCGTAGCCTTCGAGAGCGCGGCCCCCAAGCTGCGCTTTTCTCACGCAGGCAGCAATGAAGCCGTAACGGGCGAGTCCGCCCGCTAGTCGAATCGGGACGGGGCGAAACGGGGGGGCGGCGGATCGAGCGACGTCGCCAATCGCGCGGTGCATCGCTCTGCCAAAGCCCGATCGCGTTCAGAGCCCGATCGCGTTCAGAGAAAGACATCATGGCCGAATCGCTTCCCCCCTCCCCGGCAGCCTACATCCCCACGAGACAGAATTCCGCCAGGCCGATCCGCCTCGGCCTCGTCGGCGTCGGCAAGATCGCCCGTGACCAGCACCTGCCATCGATCGCCCGCACCGACGGCATCGATCTCGTGGCGGTCGCCAGTCGCAACGCGTCGGTCGACGGCGTCGCGAGCTTCGACAACCTCGACGCCATGCTGGAGAGCGGACCCGAGATCGACGCGGTGGCGCTCTGCACCCCGCCGCAGTCGCGGGCACTGCTCGCCGAGCGGGCGTTGAGGGCCGGCAAGCATGTGCTCCTCGAAAAGCCGCCCGGCGCGACACTGAGCGAGGTCGAGGCGCTGCGCGATCTTTCGGCTTCGTTGGACCTGACGCTCTTTGCGACCTGGCATTCACGCTTTGCCCCGGCCGTGGCGTCGGCGCGCGACTGGCTGGCGGCGAAACGCATCGACAAGACGACGATCACCTGGAAGGAAGACGTGCGGCACTGGCATCCGGGACAGGACTGGATCTGGCAGCCAGGCGGCCTCGGCGTCTTCGATCCCGGCATCAACGCCCTGTCGATCGCAACTGAAATTCTGCCCGACCCCGTGTTCCTCAGCCAAGCCGCGCTGGAGTTTCCTGAGAACCGGGCCGCGCCGATCGCCGCTCAGCTTACCTTTACGGGGTTTGGCGGAGCCGAGGTTGAGGCCGTATTCGATTGGCGCCAGACCGGGCCGCAAAGCTGGGACATCACCGTCGCAACCGATGGCGGACGGCTCGACCTCGCCGGGGGCGGTGCCAGGATGAGCGTCGACGGTGAACTCGTCTCGCAGGAGCCCGAGGCCGAATATGAAGGCATCTACCGGCATTTCGCCGAGCTCGTCGCGTCGGGCGAGAGCGATGTCGACGTCGCGCCGCTACGCCATGTCGCCGACGCCTTCATGCTCGGCGAACGGCGGATCGTTGCACCGTTCTTCGACTGAACGACCGGCTCGGGCTTACATCGCAGACCGGAAAACGCCGCCGCCAACCATCCGCGAGCTTTCCAAGCGAGGCTGGACCCGCTAGCAAGCGGCCGGGCCCATTCGGAGAGTTATTCGCATGAAGACACGCGCCGCCGTCGCTTTCGAAGCCAAGAAGCCGCTGGAGATCGTCGAACTCGACCTCGAAGGCCCCAAGGAGGGCGAAGTGCTCGTCGAGATCATGGCGACGGGCATCTGTCACACCGACGCCTACACGCTGGACGGTTTCGATTCGGAGGGCCTGTTCCCCTCGGTGCTCGGCCACGAGGGCGCGGGCGTCGTGCGCGAGGTCGGCAAAGGCGTGACCTCGGTGAAGCCGGGCGACCACGTCATCCCGCTCTACACGCCGGAATGCCGCCAGTGTAAATCGTGCCTCTCGGGCAAGACGAACCTGTGCACCGCGATCCGCGCCACCCAGGGCAAGGGCGTCATGCCCGACGGCACCTCGCGGTTTTCCTACAAGGGCCGGCAAATCTTCCACTACATGGGTTGCTCGACCTTCTCCAATTTCACGGTGCTGCCGGAGATCGCGGTCGCCAAGATCCGCGAGGACGCGCCCTTCAAGACCAGCTGCTATTGCGGCTGCGGCGTCACCACGGGCGTCGGCGCCGTCGTCAACACGGCCAAGGTCGAGCCGGGCGCCAACGTCGTCGTCTTCGGGCTCGGCGGCATCGGCCTTAACGTGATCCAGGGCGCGAGACTCGTCGGTGCCGACAAGATCATCGGCGTCGACATCAACCCGGACAAGAAGGAATGGGGCGAGCGCTTCGGCATGACCCACTTCGTCAATCCGAAGGAGATTTCGGGAGATATCGTTGCCCATCTGGTCGAACTGACGAATGGCGGCGCCGACTACACCTTCGACTGCACCGGCAACACCATGGTGATGCGTCAGGCGCTGGAAGCTTGCCATCGCGGCTGGGGCGTCTCGGTGGTCATCGGCGTGGCGGAATCGGGCAAGGAAATCTCGACCCGGCCGTTCCAGCTGGTCACCGGCCGGGTCTGGAAGGGCTCGGCCTTCGGCGGCGCGCGCGGGCGCACCGACACGCCGAAGATCGTCGACTGGTACATGGACGGCAAGATCCAGATCGACCCGATGATCACCCACACGCTGACGCTCGAAGAGATCAACAAGGGCTTCGACCTGATGCACGCGGGCCAATCGATCCGCTCGGTCGTCGTCTACTGATCGATGGCTTCCGCGGACGGCGAATGGCGCTGGAGCGCCTTTGATGACCTTTCGGGCCGGGAGGTCCACGATCTCCTGGCGCTGCGCATGGAGGTCTTCGTCGTCGAGCAGGCCTGCGCCTTTGCCGAGATCGACGGAAACGACCCGGCGGCGATCCATCTGCGGATCGTCGTCGGGGATGACCTCGCCGGCTGCCTGCGGGTTTTCGCGCCTTCGAAGAATGACGGCCCGGCCCGCATTGGCCGGATCGTCACCGCGAGGGCGTACCGCGGGGCCGGCCTCGGCCATCGCATGATGATCGAGGCGCTACGCTATTGTGGCGAACGCTTCGTCGGCCGGGCCATCGACCTTTCCGCCCAGGCCCATCTCACCGGATTCTACGCGCGGCACGGGTTTACGCCCGTGTCGGAGTGCTATCTGGAGGACGGCATTCCGCATCTCGACATGCGTCGTCCCGCCGACTGATCCCGGTCGCCGGGGCTCTGGTCCGGCGACCTGAAAGGCGCGCGTCGCCGTCCGTTCGGCCTTCGCGCTTGCGCCCAAACCCCGTTCACCAAGGAGCACACATGCCGCTCGAAACCGTTTCCACCGCAAAGGCCCATGGCGGCGTGCAGGGCGTCTACCGCCACGCTTCCTCGGCCACCGGCACCGACATGACCTTCGCCGTCTTCGTGCCGCCCCATGCGGATGGCACGAAGCTGCCGGTCGTCTGGTATCTTTCCGGCCTCACCTGCACCCATGCCAACGTCATGGACAAGGGCGAATACCGCCGGCTTGCCGCCGAGCTCGGCCTGATCTTCGTCGCGCCGGATACGAGCCCGCGCGGCGAGGGTGTCGCCGACGATCCGGACGGCGCCTACGACATGGGCCTCGGCGCGGGCTTCTACCTGGACGCCACGCAGGAGCCCTTCGCCCGGCACTACAAGATGGAGACCTACGTCACCGAGGAACTTCCCGACCTGATCGCCGAGAATTTCCCGGCCGACATGACCCGCCAGTCGATCATGGGCCATTCCATGGGCGGCCACGGCGCGCTGACCCTCGGGCTCAAGCATGCCGACCGATTCAAGGCGGTCTCGGCCTTCGCGCCGATCGTCGCGCCGAGCCAGGTGCCCTGGGGCCACAAGGCGCTGCCGCTCTATCTCGGCGACGACACCGCCGCCTGGCGCCGCCACGACGCCGTGGCGCTGATCGAGGACGGCGCACGGGTGAAGGAGTTGTTGGTCGACCAGGGCGAGGCCGACAATTTCCTGGCCGAGCAGCTCAAGCCCGAGCTTCTGGAAAAGGCCTGCGGCGACGCAGGCATCGCGCTGACGCTGCGGCGCCAGCCGGGCTACGACCACAGCTACAATTTCATCTCGACCTTCATGGACGACCATCTGCGCTGGCACGCCGAACGGCTCTGACGGAGAGCGACATTCGACAGGACGAGAACGGCGGAGGCTGTCGCGGCCCTCGCCTTTTGCCTCGCGCAACGCCTGATGCCGATCGTCTCGAGCTATGTCCTATGGCGCACGCCTTCGATGAGGTCGTCGTCGAGATGGTCGCCATGCAGCACGCTGATGTCGCCGGTGGTCTCCAGCACGACGGCCCGAACTTCGGAAAGTTTCAAGACGTTGGCGCCGCGCAATTTGGCGAGGATGTCGTCGCGCGACACCCGGCTCGCCCGCAGTGCCTCGTCAAGAAAGGCCCCGTCTCGCATCAGGATCAGCGGCTCGTTCTCGATCGGGCTGTTGGTCCCGCCATTGCTGCGCCGATAGATCGCCAGCAGAACCTGCAATCCCATCAACGTGGCGATCGTCACCAGTGCCTGCAGATAGTTCGGCCAGGAGCTCACGGTCCCGGCGCTGGCGAGCAGCGAACCGGTGGCCACGGTGATGGCGAAGTCGAAGGCCGTCATCTTCGAAAACGATCGCAGTCCGACGACGCGCACCAGAAGGATGACGAAGGTGAGCGCCAGGGCACCGAGCAGGAGCCCACGCAAGATGGCGTCGGGAAAAGCGGGAAGACCGAACATTGAGCTGCTTTCGAATGGAAAAGTGACGCGATCGACGTTCGGTCTGCAGTTAGTGCGTCGGCACGAATGCGTGAATGCGCTCTTGGGTGGCCGGCTATGCGCTGCGACCGCCTTTTGCGTCGGAACCGGTGAACGACATCGGCAGGGCGCGTCATATGACGCCAGCTGACGGCGTGGAGCGCCGCGCATGCAGCCCACGCCTGACGCCGATCAGATCGCCTTCGCTGACCGGAACTTTGCGATCTCGGCCGCATCGTAACCGGCCTCGACAAGCATCGCGTCCGTGTCGGCGCCGAGGTCGGGCGCCGGGCGGCGGATTGTGGACGGGGTCTTGGAAAACTTCATCGGGAAGCCGGTCATCCGCACCGTGCCATGGCCCGGATGGTCGACGTCGAGCACCATCTCCTGCGCTTCGACCTGCGGGTCGTCGAAGACTTCGCCCAGCGCCTGCACCCGGCCGCACGGGACGCCCGCCGCGTTGAGACGCTCGATCCAGAACGCCTGGGTCTCGCTGGCCATCGCCGCGTCGATCAGGGCGTTGAGCTCGGGCCGCCGCTCCATGCGCTTGACGTTCGTGTCGAAGCGCGGGTCGGCAAGGAGATCTTCGAGCCCGATCGCGGCCATGAAGCGCTGCAAGGTCGGCAGTGTCGAGGGCGCGACCGCGACGGCGCCATCGGCGCCGTGGAAGAGACCGTACGGCGCGATGACCGGATGGTCGTTGCCGGCGGGCGGCGGCGGGGTGCCGGTGGAAAGCTGCGCGGCCGACAGATAGGCCATCATCGAGATCATGCCGTTCATCATCGAGGCCTCGACCGCCTGACCCTCGCCGTCGCGGTCGCGGGTTCTGAGCGCGGCGACGATGGCGAGCGCCGCGTAGAGGCCAGCGATAAGGTCGGTGAGCGGCGGCGCGGCGCGGATCGGACCGCTATCCTCTGTGCCGTTGACCGCCATGAAGCCCGACATCGCCTGGGTGATGAAGTCGAAGGCCGGACGATCGCGGTAGGGGCCATGCGAACCGTAACCGTTGATCGAGCCGACGACGAGCCGGGGATTGATCGTCTCCAAGCGCGCCGTCGTGAACCCCATCGCAGCCAGCACGCCGGGACGGAAGTTCTCGACGAGAACGTCGGCGCCTTCGATCAGACGGGTCAGGATCGTTTTGCCGTCCGCGGTCTTCAGATCGAGTGTCACCGAGCGCTTGTTGCGGTTGAAGCTCGCGAAATACCAGGAGAGGCCGTCGACGATCATGCCCTGCGTGCGGATATGGTCACCGCCGTCGCGCGACTCGATCTTGACCACCTCGGCGCCGAGATCGCCGAGGAGCATCGAGCAGAACGGTCCCGAAAGGATGCGCGTCAGGTCGACGACGCGGATGCCGGCGAGCGGTTGCTGCACGACCTTGGCTCAGCCGGCCGCCGTCGACACATCGCCGAGACCGTGGCGCGCCAGGCGCGGCCCGGCCTTCATCACCTGGCCGGCGAGTTCCCGGCCGATGACGCCTTCGGTCAGCTTGGCGGTTTCGATGAGCTTTTCGAGGTCGATGCCGGTCCGGTAGCCGCTCTCCTCCAAAAGATAGACGAGGTCCTCGGTGCAGATGTTGCCGGTGGCACCGGCCGCGAACGGGCACCCGCCAAGGCCGGCGATCGAGGCGTCGTAGCGATGGACGCCCTCCTCCAGCCCGACGAGGACATTCGCGAGGCCGACGCCGCGCGTGTTGTGGAAGTGCAGGGTGACGACCATCTCCGGCACCGCGTCGCGCAGCGCCGCCATGACCCGGCGCACCGTGGTCGGCGTGGCCATACCGGTGGTGTCACCGAGATTGAGGTCGACGATCCCGAGATCGCGGTAGAAGCGGGCGATCTTGACGACGGATTCGAGCGCGACCTCGCCCTCGAAGGGGCAGCCGAAGACCGTGGCGATGTCGCCCTGAACGCGCTTGCCGGCCTTTTCCGCGATCTCGACGACCGGCGGGAAACGCGCCAGAGTCTCGTCGATGGAGGCGTTGACGTTCTTCAGGCTGTGTGATTCCGAGGCCGAGCAGAACAGCCCCATGATGTCGATGTCGGTCTCGGCGGCTCGCTGCGCACCGCGGGCGTTGGGAACCAGCGCGCTGAAGACGATGCCCGGCTGCTTCTTCACCCCGGCGACGACCTCGGCGGCGTCGGCCAGCTGCGGCACGGCACGCGGCGAGACGAAGGAGGTGATCTGGATCTTCTTCATGCCCGCCGCCATCAGCCCCTCGACGATGGCGATCTTGTCGGCCGTCGCGATAACGGTCTTCTCGATCTGGAAACCGTCGCGCGGACCCACGTCGCAGATTTCGATCTTCGCGCCGGGCTTGAGGGGCATCGGCAAAACGGTTCGGGTCTCGGTCATGGCAGCACCGGTTTTCGTCATGGACAGGAAGCTGCCGCATCCTTTAGCCGATGCCGGTACGGGAAGTAAATTGCCGATCGGCCCAAGCATTGCAACCGCCGGTATCTGTGCAATGCAGCATCGATAGCTGCCGCAACCATCTTGACGATCCGCCGACTTCGGTGCGATGCAAAGCAACGTGGGATCGATCGCGTTTACCGTATCGGTCTGGAGAAGACACAGGAACCCGAGGGACAACGATCCTTTGGATTCGCCGCACGACGCGGCATTGGGAGGAAACATGTCGATCAAGCGCATTCTGGCGGCTGCCGCCATCATGGCGTCATTTGCCGTGCCGGTCTCGGCCGCGGATTTCGAACCGAAGAACCCCGAGTGCATCGCGCCGGCGAATCCGGGCGGTGGCTGGGACTTCACCTGTCGCACCTTCGGACGTCTCCTCACTCAGGAGAAGCTGGTGCCTGGCAACGTCCAGGTGACCAACATGCCAGGCGCCGTCGGCGCGCTCGCCTACGCCAACATCGCCTCCAAGCGCAGCGACGACCCGGACGTCGTCGTCGCGACCTCGACCGTCGCAATGGCGCAGATCGCCCAGAATAAATACCCGGCCGGCGTCGACGCCATGCGCTGGGTGGGCATGCTCGGTGCCGATGTCGGTGTCGTCATGGTGAAGGCCGGCAGCAAGTACGACAGCCTCGACGCCGTCCTGAAGCAGATCAAGGCCGATCCGGCGTCCGTCGTCGCGGGCGGTTCATCCTCGGTCGGCGGCTGGGACCATCTGCGGCTTCTGCTGCTCGCCCAGGCAGAGGGCGTGCCACTCGAAGACCTGAAGACGATCCGCTGGGTGCAGTTCGAGGGCGGCGGCGATGCCGTGACCCAGCTTCTCGGCGGCAAGCTAGACCTTGTCCTCGTCGATGTCGGCGAGGTCGGCGGCTTCATCCAGTCGGGCGATGTGAACGCGCTCGCGGTCATGTCCGAGGATCGGCTGAAGGCCTATCCGGAGGTCAAGACCGCCAAGGAGCAGGGCATCGACGTCGAGGGCTACAACTGGCGCGGCCTCTACATGGGCGGCAAGGTGTCCGACGAGGCCTACAATGGCTGGGTCGACATCATGAAGAGGCTTTACGACAGCGAAGAGTGGAAGAAAGCCGCAGAGCAGAACGGCCTGACGCCGATCTGGCGCGGGGGCAAGGAATTCACCGCCTTCGTCGATGAGTCCGAGGCCAAGATGGTCGAGCTGTCCAAGGCCATCGGCATCATCAAGTGATATCGGGCACCACACAAGCTCAGGCGGCGGGCGATCGGCCCGCCGTCCATAGGACGACCCGTATCGGCGATCGCATCGCCGGCGGCCTGCTTCTGGCGCTGTCGATCTGGTATTTCTGGGCCGCGGGCGCCTTCGACGTGGCCTTCGGGGATCCGGCTGGCCCCGCGCTGTTCCCGCGTATCGTTGCGGTGCCTTTAGGCCTCTTCTCGCTCTACCTACTCGTCAAGCCCGACGCCGACGTCGTCTGGATGCAATGGCCACAGGCTTTTGGCCAGATCGCCTGCATCATCGTGCTCTTCGGCTACCCGCTGATTCTCGAACCGCTCGGCTTTCCGCTGGCAACGCTGATCGGCACGCTGATCCTGTCGAAGATCCTCGGCGGCAGCTGGCTTCAGGCGGCGCTGACCGGCGTTCTCGTGGGCTTTGGCCTCTACTTCCTGTTCAATTACGGCTTCGGCCTGCCGCTGCCGGTCGGTCCGATCTTCGGGTCGCAGTAAACCGCTGACTGCCCGACAGCCATCGGACCGAACGACAGCCTCCGCGACGCTTAGGATTTCGCCTTGCAGACTATCGGCTTTCTCCTCGACGGCTTCGCCCAGGCGCTGACGCCGCTCAACATCACGCTGGCGCTGATCGGCTGCTTCATTGGCACCATCGTCGGCGCGCTGCCGGGGCTCGGGCCGGTCAACGGCGTCGCTATCCTGATCCCGCTGGCGTTCTCGCTGCAGCTGCCGGCCGGCTCGGCGCTGATCTTGCTGGCCTGCGTCTACTACGGCTGCATGTATGGCGGACGCATCTCGTCGATCATGCTCAACATCCCCGGCGACGAGCCGGCGATGATGACCTGCCTCGACGGCTACCCCATGGCCAAGAACGGCAAGGCGCCCGAAGCGCTGGCGATCTCCGGCATCGCTTCCTTCGTCGGCGCGATCGTCTCGACCATCGGTCTCATGCTGTTCGCGCCGCTGCTCGTTCAGTTCGCCATCAATTTCGGCCCGGCGGAATATTTCGCGCTCTACATCCTCGCCTTCGCGACAATCGGCGGCGTCACCGGCGCCAATCCGGCAAAGACGCTGCTCGGCGCGGCGATCGGCCTTGTCCTGTCGACCGTCGGCATCGACCCGCAAAGCGGCGTGCCGCGCTTCACCTTCGGCAGCTTCGACCTCTATGACGGCTTCGACGCGATCGTCGCGCTGGTCGGCCTCTTCGCCATCTCCGAAGTGCTGGTGATGCTGGAGACCAAGCTCGGCGAGCGGAAAGGGGCGGTCGCCGTCAACCGGGCCTTCGCCAAATTCTCCGAGATCAAGCCGACCTTCGGGGCGATGGCGCGGGGCTCGGCGGTCGGCTTCGTCTCCGGCATCCTGCCGGGTGCCGGGGCCTCGCTCGGCTCATTCCTCGCCTATACGGTGGAAAAGCGTTTCTCCAACCAGAACAACACGTTCGGCACCGGCGACGCGCGTGGCGTCGCCGCACCGGAAGCGGGCAACAACTCCGCCGCGGGCGGGGCGCTCGTGCCGATGCTGGCGCTCGGCGTCCCGGGCTCCGGCACGACCGCAGTGCTGCTCGCCCTTCTCATCTCGCTCAACATCACGCCGGGCCCGCTGCTTTTCCAGAACCAGCCGGACATCGTCTGGGGCCTGATCGCCTCGCTGTTTCTCGCCAACGTCTTCCTTCTGCTGCTGAACCTGCCCCTGGTCGGCGTCTTCACCCGCATGCTGGCGATCCCGATGTGGGCGCTGATGCCGTTCGTGGTGATGATCTCGTTCGTCGGCGTCTATTCGATCAGCCACTCGACCTTCGACCTGACGGTGATGGTCGGCTTCGGCATCCTCGGCTTCGTCTTGCGCAAGCTCGACATCTCGGTCGTGCCGGTCGTCCTCGGCCTGCTGCTCGGCGCCGAGATGGAAGCCAATCTGCGCCGGGCGCTCGCCATCTCCAACGGCGATCCGGCGATCCTCGTCTCCAGCGGCATCTCGATCGGGCTCTATATCCTGGTGGCGTTCTTCCTCGCTCTTGCCGTGTTCTTCGCCGTCCGCAAGCGGCGAGCGGCCCGTGTGGCCGAGGACGAGGTGCGGCTGGCGGATTGAGGGCGTTCTCGACACGGCGACCGCCAGAGGCTGCCCGGACGTGCGATCCCCTACAAAAAGGCGGCAACTCGCAAGCCGCCGCTTCGTCATCCAGATCTTCGTTACGCTCTAAGGAGCGGGCCGGCCGCGCGCCCTACTCCATCGCTGGTGCGTGTCCAGCCTCGCTGCCGGCGGCCTTCTTCGGCGGCTTCATGAACAGCAAGAGCGGCACGGCAACCAGCGTGATGATCATCATCAGCTTGAAGTCGTCGACATAGGCAACCATTGCCGCCTGCGCCTGGACCTGGCCATTGAGCATGCTCATCGCCGTCGCCGTATCCATGCCGCCCATCTGGCTCATGGCATTGGCGAAATTGGCGTTGAACGGATTGAGCCCCTCGATCAGCGAGGAGCGCTCGATGATCAAATTGTGAGCGAGTTCCACCGACACGATCGAAATGCCGACCGACGAGCCGATGTTGCGCAGGAGGCTGAACAGCGAGGCGGCGTCGGGCCGGAACTTCGGCTCCAGCGTGGCGAAGGCCAGCGTCGACAGCGGCACGAAGACAAGGCCGAGACCGAGCCCTTGCACGACGCCGGAGGTGACGATCGGCCACTCGTCCATCTGGGTCGAAAAGCCGCTCATCTGATAAAGCGACAAAGCCGTGAGCAGCAGCCCGGCGAGGATCAGCAGGCGCGTGTCGACCTTGCCGATCAGCCGGCCGACGACGATCATCGAGATCATCGTGCCGACGCCGCGCGGGGCAAGCACCACGCCGGTCGTGACCACCGGATAGCCGAGGATGTTCTGCAGCATCGGCGGCAGGAGGGCCAGGCCGGCGAGCAGGATCATGCCGACGACGAAGATCATGATGAGGGCCATCACGAGATTCTTGTCGGTGAAGATCTTCGGGTCGATGAAGGCGGCCTCCCGCCCGGTGATGTGGAGGACGAAGGCCCACAGGCCGCAGACCGCGAGGCCCAACTCGATCCAGCATTCCGGCGAGGAGAACCAGTCGATTTGCTCGCCGCGATCGAGAAAGAGCTGCAGCGCGCCGATGAACAGCGACAGCATGGCGAAGCCGAAGAAGTCGAAGCCACGCTTTCGGGTCGGCGTGTTGGGAAGGAACAGGATCATGCCTGCAAGCGCCAGGATGCCGATCGGCAGATTGACGAAGAAGACGTAGCGCCAGTTGAACGTCTCGGTCAGCCAGCCACCCAGCGTCGGGCCGATGATCGGACCGATCATGATGCCGGCGCCCCAGATCGCCATGGCCGAGCCGTGCTGCTCCTTGGTGTTGATGTTGAGGAGCACGGTTTGCGACAGCGGCACGAGGGCTGCGCCGCACAGGCCCTGGAACAGCCGGAACGCGATCATCTCGTTGAGGCTCGTGGCGAAGCCGCAGGCCATGGACGCCACGACGAAACCCGCCGCCGAGCCGATGAACAGCTGGCGCAGGCCGATCCGGTCGGAGAGCCAGCCGGTGACGGGCGTCATGATCGCGGCGGCGACGATGTAGGAGGTCAGGACCCAGGTGATCTGGTCCTGCGCCGCGCCGAGCGAACCCTGCATGTTGGGCAGTGCGACGTTGGCGATGGTGGTGTCGAGCACCTGCATGATCGTCGCGAGCATGATCGAAACGGTGATCAGGCCCTTGTTCGCGACCGGACCGGCGACGGGTTGGGGCTGCCGGGCCGCCTGTCTGACGGGCGACGACGCGCGACCGGAAGGCGCAGGCTCGACCCCTGCGCCCGATGCGACGGCGCTCATCAGTTCGTGGCGGACGCCGCCGGGGCGGTGGCCGATCCAGCATTGGCATTCGTCGGCGCAGGAGTCGGCACAGGAACTCGGCCGGCAACCATTTCCGGCGCCTCGACGACGCTGTCGGGTTTGGCGGTCAGGGCAGCATCCTCGGCGGCCGTCACCTTTGCCGGCAACGCTTCAGGCACGGTCATCGGCGGGGCATCGACTGCCGACGGTGCTTCGGCAACGGCCGTCGCGGGCTCGTCGGCAATGTATTTGTCGAGACCGAGGGCGGTGACCGCCGGCTTCAGCATGTCGGGCACGCCGCGACTGTGGCCGGTGTCGACCGTGACCGAAGCGCTCATGCCGGCGCGCAGCACCGGGTCGTCGACGGTGTTCTGGAGGTGAATGCGGACCGGGATGCGCTGGACGACCTTGACCCAGTTGCCCGTGGCGTTCTGGGCCGGCAGAAGCGCGAATTCCGAGCCGGTGCCGGCGCCAATCGAGCCGAGCGTCGCCTTGAATGCGTGGTCGGGGTAGGTATCAAGGGTGACGTCCACCGGCTGACCGACGCGCATATCGGTGAGCTCGGTCTCCTTGTAGTTCGCCTCGACCCAGGTGTTGTGGCTCTCGACAAGGCTCACCACGGACATCGTCGGGGTGACGTACTGGCCTTCCTGCAAGCGATCGGTCTGGCTGACGACCCCGTCTTCAGGCGCGTAGATTTTGGTGTGGGCCATGTCGAGCTGCGCGGCATGGAGATCGGCGAGCGCCTTCAAGACTTCCGGATGCTGGTCGACCGGAATATCGGGATTGCCGGCGAGCGACGCCTTGGCGCCGAGCACCTGGCTTTGAGCCGAGGCGAGCGCGCCTTTGGCCTGCGCGAGGGTCAAATTGGTCGCATCGGCCGAAGACTGGCTGATATAGCCCTTGCCGACGAGCGAGCGCTGGCGTGAATCCTGGGTCCGGGCATTGGCGAGCGCGTCACTCGCCGTCTCGGACTGGGAGATCGCTTGCTGGTAGTTCGCTTTCAGCTTGGCGACGTCGAGCCGGGCGGCCTCGAGATTGGCCTGGTTCTGTTCGATCGCGTTGCGATAGACCGCATCGTCGATGGTGAAGAGCACGTCGCCGGCCTTCACCTCCTGATTTTCAACGACGTTTACCGTCGCGATCTGTCCGGAGACCTGCGGCATGACCGTCACGCGGTCCTGCTGGATATAAGCGTCCTCGGTGTTGATGTAGCGACCGCCCGTTACCCAATAATAGCCGCCGGCGACCACGAGAATCAGCGGCAGCGCGACAATCAAAAGCTTGCGGATCGGCCGGCGCTGCTTCTTCGGCTTGGCGACGACCGGCGCGCCGACTTTCGCGGCCTCGGCGGGTGCGGCGGCAACGGCCGGCGCGGCTGTCTCGACGGATCGTGCATCTGCCGGATTGGCCGGCGCCTCTTGGCGCGCGACGAGCGTGGCTTCATCGGAAACCGGCTTGGCGTCGTCGAAGGTTTTGCTATCGGGACGGGCGTTCATGCGATCTCTCCGAGCGGAGCGCGCGCAGTGCCGCTGCACGCTGGCGTGTGTCGGGACTGGGACGTTTGATTGGCGGCTTCCGCATCAGACTGCGCTGGTGCGACCGGAGCGAAATCGGCGGCGGAAAGATTTCCGACGATGACCGCGAGGCTTTCGAGCAGCGTGGCGCGCGCTTCCGGCGACAAACCCGCCTGGGCCTGTTCGAACACGGCCTCGGCGCGCTTGCGCATCGGCGCGAGCAGCGTCCGGCTCTTCTCGGTGGTGAAGAGTTGGCGGGCGCGGCGGTCGTTCGGATCCTGGCGGCGCTCGACCAGGCCTGCCGCAACCATGCGGTCGACATGGCGGCACAGGGTCATCGGCTCGAGTTCGAGGAGGCCCGCAAGCGCGGCCTGGCCGATGCCTTCGTTCTTCGACAGGCGCGCGACGATCTGCAATTGCGCGCCGGTCATCGCAATGTCGCGGCTTTCCTGCTCGAAGCGACGACGCAGCAGACGGGCGGCATCGACGATCATGAAGCCCAGGCTCGGATTGTTGGTGTCGTTCATGGCTCCGATTTAATAACCTGGCTTATGATAAGCAACTTCTAATTTACGCGATGCGTATAAATTCAAGGTCTCCCGTGCGTCGCCATGTGACGCCGATAGGCCACTGGAAATGACACTCGACGTCACGCGAACTTGTTGTCGACGGAAAACGGCGTGCGCCTGGAAACCCAGGTCGGACCCGTCGCCTTGCGTGGCCGTAGACCGAAATTTTAAGCGCCGGTTTACACCCTTCGTCGCAGGATGTTTTCGCAAGAGACCCGCCGGCCCAGCGGCGCAGATGATGCGTCCGCACCCGGCGTCGGTCGCTGCGAGGGAACGCCAGGGGCTCGGACAGCAATGTCGTCGATCGACTTAATCTTCGAGATCATCAACGATCTCGGCGTCTTCGCGCTGGTCGCAATGCTCTATCGGGGAGTTCTCGAGCGCTCTGCTGCCGGCTTGAAGGAATCCGTCCCCCTCGGCGTTCTCTTCGGGCTCGCCGCTGCCTTTGCCATTCTCAGCGCATCGCGGATGACGCAGGGCGTCGTCATCGATCCGCGCAGCGTCATGCTGGTGCTTGCAGAGCCCTTCGGCGGCCCGCTCGCCGCGTTAACGGCGGCGTCGATCGCAGCCGGCGCGCGGTTCTGGGTCGGTAGCGTCGGCCTTCTTGCCGGCCTTGTCAATATCGGTCTTGCCGCGAGCGTCGGCTTCGCCTTCCAGAAATTGCTCCTCGAGTCGGACCGGCAAGCCAGCCTCAAGCATCTCGTCAGCCTCGGCATTGCAACGAACGTGTCGCTCTTGTCGGTGATGCTTTTGCCGTCCGACGTTCTGACCAGGCTGATGGCCGGGCCGGTGCCCATCCTCGCGGCCGCCAATCTCGTCGGCGTGCTCGTGCTCGGTCGCTTCCTCTGTCGCGAGCGCAAGGCGGTCTTCATGACGCGAACACTGGCCAGCGAGGCCACGACCGATACGCTCACGCAACTGCCGAATCGCCGCATGCTGGAACGCCTGACGGACCGCATGTTCGAGGAAGCGAGCCGCCTGAACCATCCGGTCTCGGTGCTGGTCATCGACATCGACCGGGAGTCCGCGAATGTCACCGTTTCGATCGGCGTCGCCACCGGCAGTGACCCGGCGCTGACCTTCAAAGGCCTGTTCAAGCTTGCCGACGAGGCGCTCTACGCCGCCAAACGCCTCGGTCGCAATCGGGTGCAGCTGGCGGACGCGATGATGTCGCGGAGCTTCTCAGCCGCCTGATGAATCGGCGGGCGCCATCAGACCGCGAGCGCCCGCTCGGCGTATTCGGTCTCGCCGAACACTTGCTTGTAGCGTTCGATCTCGCTCGGGGTGCCGCTCGCCTTGGCCGGATTGTCCGACAGCTTGACGGCCGGGCGACCATTGGCGGACGTCACCTTGCAGACCAGCGAGATCGGGTCGAGGGCGTTCATCGGCTCGGGGGCCGCGCCGCGAAAGTCGTTGGTGAGGTTTGTGCCCCAGCCGAAGCTCATGCGCACGCGCCCCTCGAAGTGACGGTAGGCGCGTTCGATCGTGTCGGAATCCATGCCGTCGGAGAAGACCAGCAGTTTTTCGCGCGGGTCCTCGCCCATCTTCTTCCACCAGGCGATGATCTGCTCGCCGGCCTCGATGGGCGGAGCGGAATCGGGACGGATGCCGGTCCAGTCGGCCAGCCAGGCCGGGGCGTTCTTCAGGAACGTCGTGGTGCCGAAAGTGTCGGGCAGGACGATCAGGAGGTTGCCGCCGTAATAGCTCTGCCACTCCTTCAGCACTTCGTAGGGCGAGCGCTTCAGGGCCTCGTCGCCGTCGGCCAAAGCGGCCAGCACCATCGGCAGTTCATGGGCGTTGGTGCCGATGGCCTCGAGATCCGTCTCCATGGCGAGAAGCACGTTGGAGGAGCCGATGAAACGGTCGCCGAGACCTTCCTTCAGAGCTTCCACGCACCAGCGCTGCCACAGGAAGGAATGCCGGCGCCGCGTGCCGAAATCGGAGATGCGCAGATCGGGCAGCGCCTGCAGGTGCTCGACCTTGTCCCACATCTTCGCCTTGGCACGCGCATAGAGGACATCGAGCTCGAAACGCTTGAAATCCTTCATGGCGGCGCGCGAGCGCAGTTCGTTGATGACCGCCAGCGCCGGAATTTCCCACATCATGGTGTGGGTCCAGGGACCATGGAAATCCAGTTCGAACTGGCCGTCGATCGTGCGCAGTTCATATTCGGGCAACCGGAACCCCCGCAACCATTCGAGGAAGTCGGGTTTGAAGATTTGCCGCGTGCCGTAGAAGCTGTTGCCGGCGAGCCAGATCATCTCGCGTTTCGTGAAGGACAGGGAGCGCACGTGGTCGAGTTGCTCACGCAGTTCCATTTCGTCGACGATCTCGGCGAGGCGCACGCTTCTGGTGCGATTGTGCAGCGAGAAGGTCGCGTCCACGTCCGGATGGCGGCCATGCACCATCTGCAGCATGAGAAGCTTGTAGAAATCCGTATCCAGCAGGCTGCGCACGATCGGATCGAGCTTGAAGGTGTGGTTCCACACCCGCGTCGCGATGTCGGTCGCAATCATGGCCATCGCCCTTCCCATCGGTCCGTCGGACCGCGCCCCTCGGCGCCTTGAAACCCGGATTTCCGCCGTTTCTTACCTTGCCGTTATAGGAGAAGCGGCTCGGGATAAAGCGTCGTCCACCGTCGAGCCGTGCCGTTTTCGCCTGCCCGAACGATCCATCGACGGGCACGGCCGGCACGAGCTGCGGCGGCCGGGCGTGAACGGATCGTCAGCCTTGCCACGCCCCATGCCGGCACCACTTGGCCGCTAGCCATCCCGAACACGGGACGCTGCAACGGAGACCGCCATGTTGAAATTCTATTTCCACCCGACGCCGAACCCGATGAAGGTCGCGCTGTTCCTCACCGAGACCGGCACGGACTTCGAACTCGTGCCCGTCGACACGTTGAAGGGCGAACAGCACGCAGACGCCTTCCGGGCGATCAACCCGAACGGCAAGCTGCCCGCGATCGAGGACGACGGCGTGCGGGTCTTCGATTCTACCGCGATCCTCCTCTATCTCTCCGACAAGCACGGCAAGCTGACCGGCAAGGCCGAGGACCGCGGCGAGATGCTGTCGTGGCTGATGTTCATCGCAACGGGCCTTGGCCCCTTCTCCGGCCAGTCGGTGCATTTCCGCACCGTCGGCAAGGACAAGTCGGACTACGCCTCCAACCGCTACACCGGCGAGGCCAAGCGCCACTACAAGATCCTCGACGACCATCTGGACGGCCGCGAGTTCTTCGTCGGCAACGCATACACGATCGTCGACATCTCGGCCTGGGGCTGGATCGACCGCGTGGCGATGGTGCTCGGGGAGGACGAACTCGACCATTACCCGAACCTCAAGCGCTGGTTCGCCGCGATCGACGCCCGTCCAGCCGTTGCCAAGGCCCGCGAGATCGCCAAGCGCCACGACTTCAAGTCCGAACGCGACGAAGCGGCGCTGCGGGCGCTGTTCCCGACGAATTATTCGCGAGCGAGTTGAATGGACGGGGGGCACGCGTTTTGCTCGGCTTGGGCGCTTCGGTGCCCCCCTCTCTGCCTTGTCTCGTGTCTCCCCATCCCGGGGGAGACCGGCGCTTCATTCGGCAGGGTCCGCTTTCCTATTTAACGACGTGGTTGGCGCCGTGGGTGACGGCGGCACCGGCGCGAAGGGCTGCGGCGACGAAGGTGACCTCGGTGAGTTCCTCCTCGGTGGCCCCGGCCTTTCGCGCGAAATCGGTGTGAACGGCAAGGCAGTACTGGCACTGGGTGGTCAGCGCCACGGCGACTGCCATCAGTTCCTTGTACTTCTTCGGAATCGCTCCGTCGGCCATCGCGGCGGCGTCGAAATCGGCAAAAGCCTTGAGAACGGCCGGCTTTTCGCAGCCGAGCACCGAAAGCTTGGCAAGTTCACTGTCTGCGGACATGGATCGTTCCTCCCGGTTAAAAGTGCCCGTCATTCGTCGGTCTGACTGAAGACGATGGGAACCATAGGCGGTAAGATCACCGAGGGAAGGTTTCGGCGGCGTCGCGCCGTTGCGCTTGGCGGGCGCGACGGTCGATCTTTCGACGCTGGCGGCCTTGCCATCGGTTTCGTCTGGCCCGGATCACCGCCGGCAGTCGAGTTCCAGCCGGGTCGCGAGCACCTTCGAAAAATTCACGCCATCGTCGGGGATCGCCTGGTCCACGCCGAAGCTTGCGACCGAGTTCATCCACCGCGACGCCGCCTCGTCGGGCGAGGGCACGACGAATTTCTTCTTGCAGGAAGCCGGCAGGTTCTTCAGGGCGAAGCGCTTTTCGTCGGGAAAATCGAAGGCGACGAAATAGGATTTGTCGTAGACCGCAAAGGTCACCTTGTCCCTGGTGAGATCGACAGGCGTTTCCGGCTTCATGACGAAGCTGAGGTCCAGTCTTCCAGCCTTCGCATCGTAGGTCGCGTTCAGGATGCCCGGCGGCTGCATGGCAATGTCGCGGGCGCCGATGCTGACGGCGGTGTAGAACGACCACTCGGCGATCGAGGAGCGGATTTGCTCGCCGACAGCTTTTAACTCGTCCTTGTCCAGCTTGCCGTTGGCGTTCGTGTCGAAGTCGGGGATGACACTGGAGGAGAACAGCTCGTCCATCGACCAGATGTTGCGGATTTCGGCGAGATGGTCGTGCCCGTCGCCGACGATCTCCATCCTGGCATCGGCGAAGACATGGGGATGGGCCGAGACCGGGGCGACGGCGGACAACAATGTAGCAATCGCTGCAGCGGGCATTGCCAGGGTCATGACCCAGGTGCGAGTCATCTGGCGGCGAAAGCTCGGTCGCATCGGGGTTCCTCGAAATCCGGCCCTCGATCCTGGCCGCGGATGTCGGTCGGAGCTTGAAGCCGTCAGCATGGCGAAAGTTTGAATTGGCGGGTCGGTAAGCCGCATTCGTCGGCCCATCGAGGTCGACGCGGCTTTTTCCTGCTCCAGTTTTGTCGCGATCGACGCCCGATTCCGTGCATCCCACTTCATCCCGAAAAGGATCCTCCATGACACCGTCCGCCGCGCTCAGCGCCGCCTTCGCGGCTGGCGACACCGGAACGATCATCTCCGAGACGCTGGCGATGGAAGGCGCCAAGACCGTCCTCGACATCGGCTGCGGCGGCGGTCCGCTCGCCCGCAGCCTCGCCAGGAAGGGGTTTGCCGTCACCGGCATCGACCCCGGAGAGGCGACCATCGCCAGAGCGCGCGAAACTGCTCCCGACGCACGTTTCGAAGTCGCCGGCGCGCAGGACCTTCCCTTCGAGACGAACGCCTTCGGCGGCGCCGTTTTCCTGAATTCGCTGCATCACGTGCCGGTGTCGCAGATGGCGAACGCGCTGAGGGAAGCCGCGCGGGTGACGAAGCCAAGCGGGCCTGTGCTGGTGATCGAACCCTTGGCTGAGGGCCCGTTCTTCGAGGTCACCCGGATTATCGACGACGAGACCGAAGTGCGGGACGCGGCCGGCAAGGCCGTCGCCGATGCGGTTCGCTCCGGCGTCCTCGAACTGCGCGGCAACGTCGTTTACGAGCGGCGCGAAAAGGTCCCGGATGTCGAGACGCTGATCGCGCGCAGCGTCGCCGTCGATCCTTTGCGCAAAAGCATCGTCGAAACGAACCGCGACGAGATCGAGACGCGTTTTGACGCCGAAAGCGTCGAGGTCGACGGCAAGCGGACCCTTCTGGAACCCCTGCGGATCTATCTGCTGCGGGTGCCGGGCTGAGACGCTTGCGGCCGATCGAGAATGCGGTCCAGCGCCTCGGCCCAACGTTCGCGCCGCAAGATTTAAGCACTGAGAGGATTGCTCCCAGGGCGCCGCGATGCATGATGAGGCATCGGCAGCCTTGAGCCCATATCGTGTTCGAGGCGGATGAAGCGACGAGGAGACGGCGCCATGGTTTGCGAAGCGATGACGGGTTTTCTGCGGAGACGCGGATCGGTTTCGCGGCGCATACTCTTGAGACGCGCAGGCCTTGGCGCCGTGGCAAGCCTGTTCCTCCCGCTTCTCTCGATGCCGGCTTCGCCTGCCTTCGCCCAGGAGAAGACCACGGCGACGATCGGCATGGGTGTCGAGCCGACCGGTCTCGACCCGACGGCCGCCGCCCCCGTCGCCATCGGCCAGGTGGTCTGGCAGAACGTTTTCGAAGGCCTCACCCGCATCGACCGCGACGGCGCCGTTCAGCCGCAGCTCGCCACCGACTGGACAATTTCCGACGACGGCAAGACCGTAGCCTTCGACCTGCGCGGCGGCGTGAAATTCTCCAACGGCAAACCGTTCGACGCCAAAACGGCGAAATTCTCGCTCGACCGCGCCCGAGGCGAAAAATCGACCAATCCGCAAAAGCAATTCTTCGGAACGATCGCCGACGTGACCGCCAAGGACGACCATACCCTCGTCCTGACGCTGAGCGAGCCGACCGGAAACCTGCTCTTCTGGCTCGGCTGGCCGGCCTCGGTAATGGTCGAGGAAAGCTCGGTCGAGACCAATGCGACGAAGCCGGTCGGCACCGGCCCGTTCACCTTGAAGGAATGGCGGCAGGGCGACCGACTGACGCTGTCTCGCCGCGACGATTACTGGGGCGACAAGCCGGGCCTGACCGAGGCGACCTTCCGCTTCATCTCCGACCCGCAGGCCCAGGCGGCTGCCGTCACCGGCGGCGAGGTCGACGCCTTTCCCGAATTCGGCGCGCCGGAGATCTTCGCGACCTTCAAGGACAACGCCGCGCTGAAATCCGTCGTCGGCTCGACGGAGTTGAAGGTCGTCGCCGGCTTGAACGAGCGCAAGGCGCCCTTCGACAATCCGAAGGTGCGTCAGGCGCTGATGATGGCCGTCGATCGCGGTACGCTGGTCGAGGGCGCCTATTCCGGCTACGGCACGCCGATCGGCAGCCACTACACGCCGAACGATCCGGGCTTCGTCGACCTCACCGGCATCTACCCCTACGACGTCGAAAAGGCCAAGACGCTGTTGACCGAGGCCGGCTATCCGGACGGCTTCTCGATCACCCTCAAGACCCCGCAGATGGCCTACGCCACGAGATCGTCCGAAATCCTGCAAGCGCTGCTCGCCGAGATCGGCGTCAAGGTCGAGATCGTGCCGACGGAGTTTCCGGCCAAATGGGTGAGCGAGGTCTTCAAGGGCCACGATTTCGACATGACCATCGTCGCCCATGCCGAGCCGCTCGACATCGGCATCTATGGCCGGCCGGACTACTATTTCGGCTACGAGAACCCGACGTTCGACGACACCTTGGCCAAGGCCGAAGCGACGACCGACCGCGAGGCGCGCCTGACACTCTATGGCGACCTGCAGCGCATTCTCGCGAAGGACGTGCCGGCGCTCTACCTCTTCGTGATCCCCAAGCTCGGCGTCTGGAACGCCAAGCTGGAAGGGTTCTGGGAAAACGAGCCGATCCCGGCCAACGATCTGACCGAGGTGCATTGGACGCAGTGAGGCGGGCGATGAGACTGAACACCGGGACCGAGGATCGCGAACAGGCCACATGCTGCGCCTGATCCTGCTGCGCCTGCTGGGTCTTGCCGCTACGCTGCTTGCCGTGTCCGTGCTGGTGTTCCTGGTAATGGGCGTGTTGCCGGGCGACCCCGCCGCCGTCATGCTCGGCACGTCGGCACGGCCCGATACGCTCGCCGCCCTGCAGGCCGAACTCGGCCTCGATCGGCCGCTGATCGTGCGCTATCTCGCCTGGATGGGCGGCGCCCTGACCGGGGACTTCGGCACCTCCTACACCTATCACGTCCCCGTCGGCGGGCTGATTGCCGACCGTCTCGCCATCACGTTGCCGCTTGCCGTCCTCGCCATTCTGGTGTCGATCGCCATCGCCCTGCCGCTCGGCATCCTGGCCGCCGCTCGCCGCAACGGGCCGGCCGACGCCGGCGCGACGATGTTTGCCCAGCTCGGCGTCGCCATGCCGAATTTCTGGATCGGGCTGATCCTCGTCCTCGTCTTCTCGTCCTGGCTCGGGCTGATGCCGTCGGGCGGCTTTCCAGGCTGGGGTGCCGGCGTCCGGCCCTGTCTCGTCGCGCTGGCCATGCCCGCCATAGCGCTGGCGCTGCCCCAGGCCGGCATCCTCACCCGCGTCACCCGCTCGGCGGTTCTTGACGTCATGGGCGAGGATTTCGTGCGCACCGCCCGCGCCAAGGGCTTGTCACATCGCCGGGCGTTGATCCGCCACGTGGTGCCGAACGCGCTTTTGCCGATCGTCACCATCGTCGGGCTGCAGTTCACCTTCCTCATCGCCGGCGCCGTCCTCGTCGAGAACGTCTTCAGCCTGCCCGGCCTCGGGCGGCTCGCCTACCAGTCGCTGGTGCAGCGCGACCTCGTCACCATGCAGGCGGTCGTCCTGTTCTTCGCCGCCCTCGTCATCCTCGTGAATTTCCTCGTCGACCTCTCCTATCTGGTCCTCGACCCGCGCCTGCGGGCTGCCGCGACATGAGCGCGACGGCCGTGCCAGACGAACGACCCGCGGGGCATCGATCCGCCGCGCCGGGGGGCCGTCGCCGCGTCGCAAAGTTCAACGGCAAGCTGCTCCTCGGCGGGGCGATCGTTCTCGTCTTCGTCCTCGCGGCGCTCGTCTCGACCGTCTGGACACCGACGGTGCCGACCAAGCTCGACATCCTCGCCAAGCTGAAACCGCCGCTGAGCGGCGGCGTCCTCGGCACCGACCAGCTCGGCCGCGACATCGCTTCGCTGCTGATGGTCGGCGCCAAGAATTCGCTGGTCATCGCCGCCGTCGCCGTCGCCCTCGGGGCCAGTGCCGGAACGCTCGTCGGCCTCACTGCAGCCGCACGGCGGGGATGGATCGGCGGTCTCGTCATGCGGGCGATGGACATCGTCTTCGCCTTTCCGCCAATCCTTTCGGCGATGATGCTCGGGGCCTTTCTCGGCACCGGCATGACCAATGCAATCCTCGCCATCGCCGTCTTCATGGTGCCGGTCTTCGCCCGCATCACCCGCGGCGCCGCCCTGCGCATTCTCGCCCGCGACTACATCCTGGCCGCCCGCGGCGCGGGCAAGGGCGAAGCACGAATCGCGCTGGAACATGTCTTGCCGAATATTTCCGGCGACATCATCGTCCAGGTAACCATCCAGCTCGGCCTCGCCATCCTCACCGAAGCGGGCCTCTCCTTCCTCGGCCTCGGCCTCGCGCCGCCCGAGCCCAGCTGGGGCCGCATGCTGGCCGACGCCCAGACCTATTTCGCCGTCGCGCCCTGGCTCGCCATCGCGCCGGGCGCGGCGATCGCCCTCACGGTGCTCGGCCTGAATCTCTTCGGCGACGGCCTGCGCGACCGGCTCGACCCCCGCAGCGGTCTCGCGCGATGAGGTGGAACCGCCAGGACACCGGCCTGCCGGCCGCGAACGCGGCGAATGACACGACGCTGCTCTCCGTCGAAAGCCTGTCGGTGGCGGTGCGCCGCGACGACGGCGCGATGTTGCCGATCGTTTCCGACGTCTCCTTCGACCTGCAGCGGGGCGAAACACTTGGCATCGTCGGCGAATCGGGCTCCGGCAAATCGCTTCTGTCGCTGGCCCTGATCGGCCTGTTGCCCGGCTCGGCGCGCGTCGATGGACGCATCGGTTTCCAGGGCCGCGACCTGACTCAGCTCGCCGAGCGCGAGCTCTGCGCGGTGCGCGGGGCCGAGATCGGCATGATCTTCCAGGAGCCGATGTCGGCATTGAACCCGGCGATGCGCATTGGCGACCAGATCGCCGAAGGGCTGCGGCTTCGCGGCGCCGGACGCAGCGAGGCGGACCGAAAGGCGCTCGAACTCCTCGACCGGGTTCGCATTTCCGATGCCGGGAACCGCATCGCCGCCTTCCCGCACGAACTCTCCGGCGGCCAGCGCCAGCGCGTCGTCATCGCCATCGCGCTCGCCGGTTCGCCGAAGCTGCTGATCGCCGACGAGCCGACCACGGCACTGGACGTGACCGTGCAGAGGGAGATCCTGGCGATCCTCGCCGAACTGGTCGCGGAGGACAAGATGGGGCTGATCCTCGTCAGCCACGATCTCGGCGTGATCGCACAAAGCTGTGCGCGCACACTGGTCATGTATGCCGGCACCGGCTTCGAACTCGCGCCGACGAACGCGCTGCTGTCGCGGCCGCTGAACCCCTATACGCAGGGGCTATTGGCGGCGATACCGCGACGCCGGACGCACGACGCAGACGCGGGAACGACCGAGCCGGCCGCCCGCGCCGCATCTTTGGTTCGCCGGCGCCTCAAGACCATCGACGGGACGGTGCCGTCCTTCTCGGCGCTTCCTCCGGGTTGTCGGTTCGCGCCACGTTGCCCGCAGCGAATTGCCGAATGCCAGGCCGGCGAGCCGGCGTTTCGCCCAGTCGCGCCGGGCCGCTTCGTGCGCTGCCTGCGCGCGCAAGCCAATAGCGACCCAACAATCGCAAATGGCGCCGACGCCCAGACCGGCCGGAGCGTCGGCACACCGCCCGGTCATGTAGCCTCCCGCCACGATGCACCCGGCGACGCGTCATGACCCGGCCGCTTCTCAGCATCGAACGCGTTTCGAAGACCTATGGCGGCGCTGCGCTCGTCGGCCGGTCGCACCCGGTCAAGGCGCTCGACGACGTGAGTCTTAAGGTCGCGGCCGGCACGATCCACGGCATCGTCGGCGAAAGCGGCTCGGGCAAGTCCACTCTCGCCCGCATCGTGATGGCGCTCGATCGCCCGAGCGCCGGGCATGTGCTGCTCGACGGCAACGATCTGCACTCCATGCCACCGCGCCCTCTGCGGACGCTGCGCCGCGACTTCCAGATGATCTTCCAGGATCCCTACAGCTCGCTCGACCCACGCCAGCGCATCGGCCGTATCGTCGCCGAGCCGCTCCATGTGCTCAGCCCGAAACTCTCGCGCACCGCGGTCACAAGCCGGGTCGCCGACGTGCTGACGAGCGTCGGCCTGTCTCCCGACGACGCCAAACGCCATCCGCACGCCTTCTCCGGGGGGCAGCGCCAACGCATCGCCATCGCACGGGCCCTGGCGACGAAGCCAAAACTGATCGTCGCCGACGAGGCGGTCTCGGCGCTCGATCTTTCGGTTCAAGCGCAGATCCTGAACCTCCTGATGGATTTGCGCGACGATTTCGGCGTCACGATCCTGTTCATCGGTCATGATCTGTCGGTCGTCGAGGCGATCGCCGACACGGTCTCGGTCATGCAGCGCGGCCGCATCGTCGAAACGGGTGCCGCCGCCGAGATTTTTAAATGCCCGACCCACGCCTATACGCAGAGCCTCATCGAGGCCGTGCCGTCGCTGGATGGCGGGACGTGAAGCGACGCGGGCGGCGACGTGTATAGTGCCCTGGGAAGACGTATAGCGGCGAACCCGCCCTGTCAGACGCCGGCCTTGCCAGACGCCATGCCATGCTCACACGATGTCGAGCTTTTACGCGAGTGTTAAGAGGAGGGACGATCTTGGCGGTCGTTCCCGAGTTATAGTAAGCCCATGCCACAGCCGGTATCCTCCGGCATCGTGCCCCCTGATCCGGCGGAAGCGCTTGTCACAAGACCCACTTTCGCCGATGCAACTCGCGCTGATGATGGAGCAGATGGCACGCCGTCTGCATGCGCAGGGCTATGCCGACCGCCTGTTTCCGGCCCAGTGGTCGGCCTTGCGCTATCTCTCGGCGGCCGAGCCGGAGCGGCGAACGGCGAGCGATCTTGCCAGGTTTCAGGGCCTTGCCTCGGGCGCCGTTGCGCGGACAGTTCGCACGCTCGTCGTGAAGGGATATGTCGAGAAGGCCGGGCTCGTCGGACGCGGCCGGGCCGAAGGTCTCGACCTGACCGCCAAGGGCCGGGCGATGGTGAAGCGTGACCCGCTCAAGATCGTCGCAGACGCACTGGAGCCGCTCGATGCCGCCGAGCGCGCCGCCCTCGGCCTAGGGCTGGAACGGGCGATCCGCGCCACCCGCCCCGGTGACAGGCGGGTCGACATCGGTGTGCCGGGTGCGGGCGACGGCGACATGGAAGACGCTGAACGCTGACACCAGCCGCGTTGACGTCTGACGGCTACCTTATGTTCGTGCGCTTGCGCACGCCGAAGAAAGGCTTGTCGAAAATCGGACGCGATCGTTGCAGATCAGGCGATCGGCGTCGGACCTTTGCCGTATCGGCGGCAGAATGCCGACCTTCAAATGCTCAGCCTCAAATCCGCAACGACCGGCAGATGGTCCGAGGCCTTCGCCGCGTTGATATCGACGAAGCTGTGCTCCAGGACCCATCCCGTGCCGGCATGAATCCGGTCCATCCGGACCACCGGCCACCAGGCGGGAAAGCTCCGCGGCGTGACCGACAACGGACACACGGCCCGCAGCGCATCGTCGACCGATCCGGACAGGCGCCAGGCGTTGGTGTCGCCGAGGACGAGGGCCGGATGGCTCGACGCCGATGCGCGTGCGGCCAGGAACTCGGCCTGGGTCTTACGGGCGAAAGGCGACAGGCCGAGATGGGCGGCGAGCACTGTGATCGGGCCACCGGGCGCCTCGATGTCCGCCTCGATCGCCAAGCGCGGCTCGACGCCCTTACCGGGCAAGATCAGCGTCCGGACGGAACGGAACGGCCAGCGTGACCACAGGAGATGGCCGTAGTCGCGGTTCGTTCGCCGAACGGTTCGCGCCTCGGCGACGTGCGGTCCGAGCCGGTCGGCGAACCATTCGAAGGCGCGTTCGCGGCGGCCGAGATGGGCGCGGCCATCGACTTCCTGTAGTGCAAGAATGTCCGGCTTCAGACGCTGAATGACCGACAGAATTCGCTCCGGCCGGCAGCGAAAATCACGGCCGACCGCGCCGTGGCAGTTCCATGTGACGACGCGCAGGCGTTGACCTGTAAGGCCGCCAGCCAAGCTCTGCTCTGGTCCGCCCTCAGGCGGCAAAGCGGCCGTCCGCCGCGTCGAGTTCGGCGCGCATGCGGGTGACGAGCAGGCTCTCGTCGGGGGCGCAATTGTCGTGGGTCAGAAGCTCGCCGATCCTGACGGGCTTCACCACCTTCGATTTTTCGACCAGGCCGAGCGGCAAGACGCGCTTGTCTCGCCCATCGGTCCAGGTCATCGCAAAACCGCGATAATCGGCTTCGCCGATGCGGCCCATGATCTCGCCGGGCTTCAGATCGCGCTTGGCGACGGCGCCGCATTCGGCGACCGGGCGGTCGACAGGCACCATGTCCGGCCGCCGGTGCATCACGGCACGCACCGCCGACAGCGGCGTCTCGAGGCTTGTCAGGTGGAACGGCCGGATCAGCCCGAAGCAGGGGCCCGGCCCGACCTTCAGATCGGCGATGCGCTCGATGGCGCGCGGATGGCGCGGCTTGACCACGCAGAAGACGCCCGGCGCGACGCCCTTGCCGATCGTGTAGTCGACGCAGCCCGATTTCGACAGGATGCCGCCGTCCGCCTCGGTGCACAGCACCTGGCCGAGCGTGTCGGCCGTTGCCGAGGGGCCGTGCATGCCTGCAACGTCCGGTACGAGGCCGGTGCAATTGGCGATCGCTGTCATCTCGACCATGGTCTTGGAGCCGTCGATGAATTCGACCAGCATGCGGGCGTTCATGTTCCGTGTCCGGGCCTCCTCCTCGTATTCGGCGGGGATGGCAGAGTGGCGCAGCGGATTGTTCTTGCCTTTGCCGGCGGCCACGACCTCCATGCCGAGGGCCTGGGCAAAGCCGATCAGTTCCAGCGTCGAGGCCGGTTCGTCGCCGGCGGAGCCAGTGTAGACGACGCCGGCTTGCCGCGCCTTCTTCGCCAAAAGGCGGCCGACCGTGATGTCGGCTTCGACGTTGAGCATGACGATGTGCTTGCCGTTGCGGATCGCCTCCGTCGCCAGGAACGTGCCGATCTCGGGGCTGCCCGTCGCGTCGACGATCACGTCGATATGGCCGGCAGCGCAGAGCGCGCCGAGGTCGTCGGTCACGGCAATATGGCCCGCCTCGATGGCGTGGTCGATCTCGGAGGGGGTTCCGGCGAGCTTGCCATGACCGTCCGAATAGCCGGCCATGGCGATCGCCTCCATCGGCCGCTTCGGGCTGTTGGCGGCAACTGCGCCGACGCGCACGCCCTGCATCAGCGCGACCTGCACGACGATGTCGGTGCCCATCTGGCCGGCGCCGGCCAGGCCGATTGTCACCGGGCCGTTCTGGTCCGCATGGGCGGCGAGTTCGACGGCAAAGCCGACGCGATCGATCATCGTCAGTTGTCCTTTGGGCGGTGATGCGCTTCGGCGAAACGCCGAAAGTAGAGGAAGGCGAAAAGGATGGCCATCAGGTCGATGTTCTAACGCGCTCGGCCCGATTTGTAACCGTTCTGCGGCGAAAACCGGCCGTCGCGCGCCAGCAGCCTTGATCATGTTCAGCGGGCAACGCGATCACCCTGACCGCCGCCGGTGACGGTGCGCAGGATCAGGAGGAGATCGCCGACGAAGCTGCGCTCGGCAACGGCGGCGGCGTCGATTTCCGCCAGCCGCACCGGGTCTGACATGTCGATGCCCATCACCTGCGCCTTGCCGGTGATGCCGGGGCGCACGGCGAAGACGCCACGGCGCTGGCGCTCCTCCACGAGCACGGTCTGGCTGGGCAGGCAAGGGCGTGGTCCGACGAAGCTCATCTCACCCTTCAAGACGTTCCACAGCTGCGGCAGCTCGTCGAGCTTGAGGGCCCGAAGCCGCCGGCCAAGACGGGTCACGGCCGTGGCCGAGGTCTCGTGGGAGGCCGCGGAGCGGGTGTCGCAATACATGGTCCGCAGCTTGTAGCAGGTGAAGATCGCGTTATTCCGCCCAACCCTTTCCTGCGCGAAAATCCCAGGTCCCGGACTATCGCGACGCACGATCACCGCGAGGATGCCGATCAGCCAGCCGAGAAAGACCAGTCCGGCGAGACTGGCGGCAATGTCGAACAGGCGCTTCATTTGTCCCGATATCATCCCGTTGTCGGCATCGCCATGCCGGCCCTTGCGATCACGCCGTCGCAGAGCGGGCGCAAGCGACTTTTGGCGTGACGGCGCCTATAGCATGACTGCGCCTGGATACACGCTGCCTTGTGTCGACTGCCGAACCGGGATTTCGTTAAGGGCCTGTGGTCGGGCGATCTCCTTTCGATTATTTCGCCCCAACCGAACCGCCCAACGAGAGTCGACACCGCATGGCCGACACGACCGACGACGCGCCAAAACGCAAGCCGACCCGCGAGGAACGGCTGCAAGCGCAGCTGCGCGACAATCTGAAACGCCGCAAGGAACAGGCACGCGCCCGCCGCAACGCCGAGCGAGAGGACGCCGCATCGACGCACAGGCCGAACGAGCGCTGACGCTGTCGATCGAACGCGAGGGACGCGGCAAGCCGACCTCCTTCCAAACGCGGCAAATGCTTCCAGGCACCGACTTCCCTTGCAGCAGAGACGGCGAGAAATCGTCGCAGCTCGAGTGCCAGGGCTCGTAAAACTTTGGCGCTGTTCCCTTCTTCGACGCCGACGCTCTCGCCTTCGAATTCAAGGCGAGGATCATGTGTCTATTTTTGTTTTCATTTGAGTGTCAATATTATTTGACATTCGAGAGCGAAGCTCGCCTACTCGCGTGGACTTTGGATTGGGCGCGCCTTAGAACGGTTCTCACAAGGAGTTTTTCGATGATCGACTACCAGGGCCAGTTCGAAGCCGCGATCGAAGCGCTTCACGCCGAAAAGCGCTATCGGGTGTTCGCCGACCTCGAACGGATTGCCGGCCAGTTCCCCAAGGCGATCTGGCGCCATGATGGCAAGGCCCGCGAGATCACCGTGTGGTGCTCCAACGACTATCTCGGCATGGGCCAGCACGAGGACGTCATTTCCGCCATGACCTCGACGGTCGCGGCGATGGGTTCGGGCGCCGGCGGCACCCGCAACATCTCCGGCACCTCCAACCCGCTGGTGCAGCTGGAGCGCGAGCTCGCCGACCTTCACGGCAAAGAAGCTGCCCTCGTCTTCACCTCGGGCTTCGTCTCCAACGAGGCCTCGATCTCCACCATCGCCAAGCTCCTGCCGAACTGCCTGATTCTCTCCGACGAGCTCAACCATGCCTCGATGATCGAGGGCGTGCGCAAGGCCGGCGTCAAGAAGCAGATTTTCCGGCACAATGACGTCGCGCATCTGGAGGAGCTTCTGAAGGCCGCCGAGCCGGACCGTCCGAAGCTGATCGTCTTCGAGAGCGTCTATTCGATGGACGGAGACGTCGCGCCGATCGAGAAGATCGTCGAGCTCGCCGAATACTACAACGCCATGACCTATATCGACGAGGTGCATGCGGTCGGCATGTACGGCGCGCGCGGCGGCGGCATTTCCGAGCGAGAGGGCGTCGCCCAGCGCATCGACGTGATCGAGGGCACTCTCGCCAAGGCCTTCGGCTGCCTCGGCGGCTACATCACAGGCACCAGGGCGCTGATCGACGCCGTGCGCTCCTACGCGCCGGGCTTCATCTTCACCACCGCCCTGCCGCCGGCCCTGGCGGCAGCCGCGACCGCCTCGATCCGCCATCTCAAGATAAGCCAGTCAGAGCGCGACGGCCAGCAACGCCAGGCGGCGCGGGCCAAAGAGGTCTTCGGCGGCGCGGATCTGCCGGTCATGCCGTCCGACACCCACATCGTGCCGATCCTAGTGGGCGACGCGGATCTCTGCAAGAAGGCGAGCGATCATCTCCTGCAGCGCCACGGCATCTACATCCAGCCGATCAACTACCCGACCGTCCCGCGCGGCACCGAGCGCTTGCGCATCACCCCGACACCGCTGCATGGCGACACCCTGATCGACACGTTGAAGGACGCGCTGGTCGAGACCTGGAAGGCGATCGGCATCCCGTTCTCGACGGAACGCCCGGTCGAAACCAAGCGGACGTCGAAGATCACGCCGCTCGTCGTTTCGCAGGCCGGCGGCTGATCGTCGCCGATCGACCACCAACGCCGGCAGCGTTTTGCCGGCGAGCCAAGGGCATGAGCCGGGTACCGAAATGAAAGCGTCTCTCGCCGACTGCCTCGAACGTCTGCCGCTTGCCGCGAACGAGCAGTGGCCGAACGGCTATCCGGCGGCCGAGGCGATGGCGCATGGCACCATGATGCTCGAGGTTTTCGCGCCGCGCGGTGAGGACCGCCAGACCCCTCACCGCCAGGACGAACTCTACATCGTCGCCGGCGGCACGTCGGATTTCGTCAACGAAGGCGAGACCGTTTCGGTCAAGGCCGGCGACGCGCTTTTCGTGCGCGCCGGCGCCGAGCATCGCTTCGTCGGCATGTCGGAGGATTTTGTCACATGGGTTGTCTTCTGGGGCCCTGAAGGCGGCGAGGCCCCGGCCCCGGTACCGTCAGAGGATGCGTCGGCCGACGCTTGAGGCGAAGGCCACACAGTCGGTCTTTGCGAACGTTGCAGCGAAGCCGAAGGGATCGTCCTTTTCTCGCTGCCTGATCGCACGAACAGGACCCCGCAGTCGGACCCGAGCCTAAGCGGCCTTGCCGATCCATTCGGCGAGGCGATCGCCGGCGGTTTCGATGTCGTCCAACCTGCGGTGGAAGCAGGCGCGCAGGAATTGCTTGCCGGAAGCGCCGAACGCGGTGCCGGGGGCAAGGACGACGCCGGCCTTGTCGATGATGTCGAAGGCAGCCGCGCGGGTGTCATCGATGCCGTCGATCGCGAAGAAAGCGTAGAAGGCGCCAGCCGGCGGGGTGAGTTCGACCCGGTTGGTGGTGAGAAGCTTGCCAGCGAAGATGTCGCGCGCCTTATGGGCCCGGGCGATCTGGCTCTCGACAAACGCCTCGCCCTTCTCGATCGCGGCAATGGCGCCACGCTGCATGAAGGGGGCAACGCCCGAGGTCGAATACTGAATGAGGTTCTGGATGACCCGGTCGAGCGCGGCGGTCGTCTCGATCCAGCCGACCCGCCAACCGGTCATCGCCCAGTTCTTCGAGAAGGAATTGACGAAGAAGATCGCGTCGCCTTCCTCCATCACGTCGTGGAAGGACGGGGCGCGCTCGCCGGCATAGTAATAGCGGTTGTATATCTCGTCGGCGATGATGGCGATGCCCGCCTCGCGGGCGAGGCCGAGGATCGCGGCCAGCATCGCGTGGTCGGCGGTCCAGCCGGTCGGGTTGGCCGGCGTGTTGACGAAGATCGCCCGCGTTTTCGGGCCGATCGCGGCCTTCAGCAGATCCAGATCGAGATGCCAACCGCCCTCGACCGGCAGAAGCGGGACTTCGCGGGCAATGGCGCCCCTCAACTCGGCGGCGGCGGCAAAGTTCGGCCAGGCAGGGCCGAAGTAGACCACCTCGTCGCCAGCGCTGACCAATGCTGCGAGCGACAGCTGGATCGCCTGCATACCCGAGCCGGTGACGAAGAAGCGCTCGGGCGCCGTTTCGCGGCCGTAGAGACGCTGCGTGTAACGGGCGAGCGCCTCGCGCAGTTCCGGCAGGCCGGCCTGGTAGGTGTAGAAGGTATCACCGGCAGCCAGCGCCTCGCGCGCGGCGTCGGTTATGAAATCTGGCGTCGCGAGATCACCCTCGCCGGCCCAGAGCGGGATCAATCCCTCGCGGCCACGGGCGTATGTGATGACCTCGACGATGCCGCTCGACGGCGCCTGGGCGGCCTCGCGGCTGAGGCGGATAAGATCACGCATGGCAGAAGGCCTTCTTACGCGGCCAAGCCGAAACGCGCGGCGCGGGCGGCGGTGCGATGGGGAATGCCCGGACACGCCGGACACAAATCGCATGGCGCGTTGCGGGCGGAAGGTCAATCCCCAAGCCTGCCTTAGGACCGCGTGTCCTGACACCAAGCGCCATGAGAGCGCCTCCGGCCTCGAGAATTCCGATGCGCGGGGCGATGGCTGCCTCACCGCAACGATCGCGCGCCGATTCATAAGGCTTGTGCGCAAAAGGGCTGGGGTGCTCTGGATTTGCGTGGTTCCATATAGCCTTTTCGCCAGCCGAAATCTCGCCTTCACGCACGGGGCTCCTCGTGCCAACGGCCCGGATTTCTGACCGTTGCCTTTGATCTGATTGTGATCGAAGCGACGACGGCGTTGTCGTTGGCAAGGAATTTTCAGGCGTCGCAGCAGGCATCGACGATGTGCGCGTCATCTTCGAAGACGGCGAGGGCGAGCTTGTTCTGGCGCAGATACCGCCAGACGCTTTCGATCGGGTTCAGTCCGGGCGAACAATATCAAGATGCAGCGAGGGAAACCAATCCGCATCTTGATATGCACCGGCGCGGCGGACAGCGATAGCTCCGGTCCACCAGCCCTTCAAGCAGGCGCCATTGTAGCGATAAACCCGATCGCGCAGCGTCTGGCGATCCACTCCACAGGTTTCGGCCACCGCCTTTCGGTCGGCGCCTTCAAGCACCAGCATCAGCGCCGGAATCCACCGCGCGACCTTCGCATCCGAAGCCTTCGCCGACGCAGCTCGCAACGGCCCAGCGTCCATATCCGTCCGCGTAATCTCGATCCCTGCCAAAGATGCCTCCTCGCGAAAAACACAGCGAGTCAGACTGTCGACAGCTTGGAAGTCCCTTGTAGGGTCACAAACTTAGGCGATTGGTATGGGTTAGGCGCAAGGCGGATTTTCAAAACCCATTGAAACGGATTCAAGCCGTCGAACCCGGCTTGAAAATACTGCCGCATCGAAATTGGTGCGGGTGGTCGGACTCGAACCGACACTCTGTCACCAGAACTGGATTTTGAGTCCAGCGCGTCTACCGGTTCCGCCACACCCGCACTTTCGTAGCCGATAACATCCGGAGCTATCGGTTGCTATACTGCACATAGTGCAATTTTCCAGTCTCGGCCCTTACCATTTCCAGAGACATAATCAACTGAAAATACGATGTTTTCAGTTCGGCGCAATTTCCTGTGAATTGGTAGACAAACCACTTTTTGGGACGAGCGCGTCTATCAATTCCGCCACAGGAGCCACCGACCGGCTTGCGTCAGGCTGCAGGTTTGCGGCCGTGCTCATCCGGCAATCCGAAGCACGCCGCCAGCCCATGTCAGTCTTGCTCCGGCTTCGTCGTGGAACGGGCGGGACCAAGTCGGAAGCCGGTTCCAGTCAATGGCCCGGACAAAAGTAGGCGCCGACTTTGGCGCACGAATCACGCCGGATGAGCCTGGAATTGCGTTCGTCGACGCTTCGTCCTATGCCGCGAGCGGCCGACCGGCCCGATTGCCGACTGACCGGGATTTATCTGATGCTGCGCCGCCTCTACGACTGGGTCATGTCGCTTGCCGCGACGCGCCACGCCGAACGTGCCTTGGGCGCCGTCTCCTTCATCGAAAGCTCGATCTTCCCGATCCCGCCCGATGCCCTGCTCATCCCCATGGTCATTGCCGAACCGCGCAAATGGGTACGGATCGCGCTAATTTGCACGGTCTCTTCGGTGCTGGGCGCCTTTCTCGGCTATGCCATCGGGGCCCTGTTCTTCGACGTGATCGGCAAACCGATCCTCGACTTTTATGGCCGCGGCGCCCAATTCGACGAGATAACCGCTCGCTACAACGCATGGGGCGGCTGGGCCGTGCTGTTCGCCGCACTGACGCCATTTCCCTATAAGGTGCTGACGATCTTTTCCGGCGTAACCGGGTTGAACCTTGTTGTCTTTACTGCGGTGTCGATCGTCGGCCGGGGCCTGCGCTTCTTCTTCGTCGCCTGGCTGCTCCAACGCTACGGCGAGCCGATCAAGGGCTTCATCGAGAAGAATCTCGGCCTCCTGTTCACTCTCTTCATGATCCTGTTGATCGGCGGCTTCGTTGCCTTGAAATATCTGTTCTGACTCACGCCAAATACCCGCGTCCATAGGACGGCGCACGCCGTCTGCCCATCGTCCAGGACTCTGCGCCATGAGCTTCATCGCCAACCTTTCGCGGCCGACCGGTTTTCGCCAGACGCTGGCCTCGGCTCTTCTGCTGGCCGGCACGACGATCACCGTCGGCTCGGCTCTTCTGTTTCAATATGTCGGCGGCTTCATCCCTTGCGCGCTCTGCCTCCAGCAGCGCATCCCCTATTATGTCGCTATCCCGATCACGCTCGTCGCGTTCGTCGCGGCCGCCGGCCGCGCACCGGCCCTGGTCACCCGGCTTTTGATCCTGGCGATCGGCGTCATCATGCTGGTCTCGCTCTATCTCGGAATCTTTCACGCCGGCGTCGAATGGCATTTTTGGCAGGGGCCTGCCGATTGCGCCCAGGTCGCCGGCGGAGACTTGGCCGGCGGCGATCTTCTCTCGACGATCGACTCGATCCGTCCGCCGTCCTGCAGCGAGGCGGCCGCGCGCTTCCTGGGACTGTCCTTCGCGGGCTGGAACGCCATCGCCTCGGCCCTGTTTGCCGCCATCGGCCTGCGCAGCGCCTTCGCCAAGGCGGACCGGATGGTCTGACGCCCGTCGCTGGCAATGCTTATACGGGGATATGCAGACGAAAACTCACCGCGCATTCCTTTCGCTCAAACACCGCGCGGGCCGACCAGGATACGGATCTTTTTTCCTCGCCGCATCTTGGTATGAGCACTGAAGGGACAGCCGCATTGGTCGATCTCATCACGACGATCTGGCCGCTCTTCGCTTTGATTCTGGCCGGGCTGGCGCTACGGCGATCGGGCTTTCCCGGTGACGCCTTCTGGCCGGCCGCCGATCGCCTCAACTATTTCGTGCTGTTTCCGGCTCTCCTGGTCTCGAGCCTTGCCAAAGCGCCACTGGGCGATCCAGCACTCCTGAAAATCGCCGTTGCAATCGGCCTTGCGATCGCCACCGCTTCCGCCCTGTTCTGGTGGGCACGGGCGCTGCGCAGCTGGCCGCCCAGCCGTTTTGGCCCGCTGCTGCAGGGCGCGATCCGCTTCAACACCTATCTCGGCCTTGCCGTCATCGGCAGCGTCTTCGGCCCCACCGGTCTTGCCTTCGCGGCGGTCGTGATCGCCATTCTGGTGCCGACGGTCAACATTCTGTCGGTCATCGCCCTGACGGCCGGCGGCGGGGTGAGTCCCGGTCGCCTCCTGGCATCGGTCGCCATGAATCCGCTGATCCTCGCCTGCCTGTTCGGGATCATGGCGGAGCTCTCCGGGATCGGCCTGCCCTTCGGAACCGATCGGTTCCTGTTTCTCCTCGCTTCGGCCAGCCTGCCGCTCGGCCTTCTGTGCGTCGGCGCCGCCCTCCGCCTGGCCGCCGCCCGCGCCGAAACGCCGACACTCGTCGTGAATGCGCTCGTCCGGCTGATCGCCATGCCCTGCCTTGCGGCCCTTGCCGGCACGGTCGTCGGGCTCGACGGCACCGCGCGGGCCGTAATGGTGATACTCTTCGCACTGCCGACGGCCCCGACCGCCTACGTGCTGACCACGCAATTGAAGGGCGATGCCGGGCTGATGGCGGGGCTCGTCACCCTTCAGACGCTTCTGTCGGCCCTGACGCTGCCGATCGTCATCGCATGGCTGATGCGATGACCGAACGAAGGCACACGCACATCGCATGACAATGACGTGTGGCGAAGCTCAGCGCGGCTTCGGCGGCGACGCCATTGCCATCGCGGCAGCGGCGGCATAGCCGCCCATGGCGCCATCGACGAAATGCACATGATCGCTACGGCTCGACGACGGCACGAAGCAGGTCATCAGCGAGGCGTCCTGGCGATGGGTGCCGACCCGCGCTGCGCCACTTTCACGGGCGATCGCCAGCCGAGCTTCCAGACGGTCGGCGAGTTCGGGCGTACAGTCGAGCGTCATGCGCAGGCCGTCGTCGAACTTGCGGAAGTCGGTGTTGCGGACGAGCTCGCGGACATAGCGCTTGGGATCGAAATCGCCCACGGCCCGTCCGAACAAAAAGGTGAGATGGGCAAGAAACGTGCGTACGAGCACCGAAAGCCGCGCCCGCCAGAGCGGCTTGCCCGTCGCGGCCACCTTGGCGTGGGCCTCGATTTCCAGGCCCTTCGGCGGCCAGACCTGGCGCGGACCTTCTTCGGGAACCGGATTGCCGTCTCCGCCGCTGTCCCCGGCGATAGCCAGAATCTCCTGCGACAACGCCGCGAACCGTTCGACATCGCCGTCCGCGCCGGGCAGCACGACGATCGAAAGGATCACGCCATGGCGGGCCGGAATCTCCGAAAACCGGCAGTAGAGCCCTTCGAGATCGGGCTGCGCGTCGGCACCAAAGGCCGGCTGCAGCTGGAACGCACCCGTCTTCATCCGCTCTTCGGCATAGGCCATGCCGCCTCCGGCGAACATCGCATAAGCGACGTCGGGCGACGGCGAATACCGCGCCAGCGTCACATCCTTGCCCGCCGCACGGATGTCCTTCATCGGCACGATGGCGATCCTGAGCGTCAAGCCGAAGGAATCGCGCGCCCAGCCGGCGACCGCTCTCAGCACCCTGCCGGCAAAGGCATGGTGATCGCCCGGCAGCGCGAAGCCGCACCCGTCGCCGCCGAAGACGAAGGGAAAGTCGCGACCCGGCAAACCGTTCGCAATGCCGGCGATCACGGCCGCTGCGATCGTGTTGACGATCTTGTAGTGCCCGGCATGCAGCGCCTGCGTGGAGTGAACCAGATCGGCGACACCGACGAACCAGCCGGCCGGCAGAGGCACATACGGATCCTGAGCGCCGAAGCGTGCAAAGTCGGAGGAGGGCTCGAGGGCCTCGTAGAAATCCAGCGTGTCGCCCGAAGCCGCGGTCTCATGACGCCAGGTCACGCCCGACGGGACCGCCCCCTCGGAACCGCTCTCCCGGCCGTCGTCAGGGTCGAGCCGGCCGTCGGCAGCCGGAATATCCGCAACATCGTGCTCGAGGTCTGATTGCGTCATGTCCGTCATCGCTCCCCCAACCCCAATCAAACGTCTCGACGACGTCAGACACCGCGACGTTCGGCAGCCCGGAAATCGCAATCCCCGCGTCCTGCCGACGATTCGAAGCTTCGAAACAATAGAATTAAAAGCTTCGCTCGACTGCCGACGAAAGCCAGGGGCGACGCACACAACCGCGTGTTCCCCTTGCAAGAACGGCCGCGCCAGATTGGCACGCCGTCGCGTGGACAAGCCCGTAGCACAGTCTATTGCAGGCGGCGTTCCGCCTCGTGTAGGCATCGCGCCATGTCGCGCTTCACAATCCTCCTCGCCGGCCGCATGGCGCCGACACCGGACCTCATCGCCGCGGTCGCCGGCACACGGGTGATCGCCGCCGACGACGGCATCCGCCATGCGGCGGCGCTGAAATGCCGACCGGAGCTCTGGGTGGGCGACTTCGACTCCCGCCCGGAGGCGCCCCAGGGACTGCGGACGATCCCGCGCGAAATTTTCCCAGCCGACAAGGACCGCACCGATGGCGAACTTGCCATCGACGCCGCCATCGCCCGCGGGGCAGAAGAGCTTCTCCTCGCAGGCGCTCTGGGCGGACCGCGCTCCGACCACGCCTTCGCCAATCTCGTGCTTGCGCTGCGTTATGCGGCTCGAGGCCTGAGGGTCGAGCTCTTCGACGGCATCGAACGCGGCTGGCCGCTGGGTCCGACACCCCGTCGCTTCGCGCTGGCAGCCGGCACGCAGTTCTCCATTCTGAAATTCGGCGAACTGAATGGGCTGACGATCGAAGGCGCCAAATGGCCGCTTGTCGATGTCGATGTTCCCCTTCATTCGATCCTGACCCAGTCCAACGAGGCCCTCGGCCCGTTAACGGTCAGCGTCCAAAGAGGCGAAGCGGTCCTGTTGGCGCAGACGGACCCGTCGATCCGATAAAAGCCGCACGCTTCCTGCTTGGCGAACCCTCCCCCTTTCGACTAAGGTGCCCCCGGCTGGTCTCATAGCTCAGCAGGATAGAGCACCAGATTCCTAATCTGGGGGTCGTTGGTTCGAATCCAACTGGGATCACCAGATTTATCAAAGACTTCATGATATTCGCAACGCTTATTCAAAATGTATGAGGGGATCAGGGTAACAACAGGGGTAACAGGAAATTAAGGACACTAGGCGAATCGGATGCAGGTTTATCAAGCTTTAGAGGGGTGGGTCTCCCATGCCGCTCAATGACGACAGAGAAAACCCGATGGCACACTGCGGCTCTCGCTGGTATGCAAACGCGTATGGACAAAAAATTCGGCAGATCCAATGACTGAAATAATTTGGGGCTCCACCAGAAAACCGGTCGCCAGTCAGCAGTTGGCGGATCACGTAGAACATAACTTCCCCGGGCAGGGAGTTATCTACGTTGGTTATCCTGTGCTTTCCGCCCCCGAGGGCGTGAACTCAATCGATGCGCTCTGGATCAGTCCCGAGCATGGAGTTGTGATTTTCCACCTGGTCGAGGGCAGGGAGGTAGACGGCTTCGAAGCGACTCAAGATGAACTGGCAAATAATCTCGAGACACGTTTCAGACCGCATAAGGCATTAATGAAAGGCCGAACGCTTCTTGCTCCACCTACCGTCGTGACATACGCACCACTTTCCAAACAAGAGTCAGAGGATTCAGATTACAGACTAGCGAACGATGAGAATTTGGACGCTATCCTTGATGATATCAGCTGGGATAATCCAGAGCTTTTTGAGAGCGTGCTGTCAGTTATCCAGTCTATTTCGACAATTCGCAGAGGGAGGAGACGCCGAAAAGTCGAACAAGTAAGGTCGCGCGGAGCCTACTTAAAGTCACTTGAAGACTCGGTGGCAAATTTAGATTCACTTCAAAGTCGTGCAGTGATAGAGACTGTCGAGGGAGTTCAGCGAATAAGGGGCCTCGCAGGATCGGGAAAAACCATCATACTTGCCTTGAAAGCCGCGTATCTTCATGCACAGCATCCAGACTGGAAGATAGCCGTAACATTTAACACACGATCTTTGAAGGGACAGTTTCAACGCCTAATCGAGACCTTCGTCGTCGATCAGACTGGAGAGCTTCCAACCGAAAACCTGCAAATCGTTAATGCATGGGGCGCGCCCGGAGGTGTTACCCGGCAGGGCGTCTATTACCAGTTTTGCCAATCTAATGGCGCTGAGTTTATGGATTTTCGATCCGCGAAAAACCGATTTGGCTCATCATCAGCTTTTGAAGGCGCAGTGGATCTAGCAATTCAGACAACCCCGCCCCTACCCCGATTTACGACGCAATTCTAGTTGACGAAGCTCAAGACTTTCATCCGAACTTTCTCAGGCTATGCTACCTTTCTCTCGGCAGAGAGAAGCGCCTTGTGTATGCTTACGATGAATTACAATCACTGACAGAGAGCAGCCTTCCACCGCCAGAGGAACTTTTTGGTGTTTCAGCCGATGGCTCGACGCCCAATGTTGTGTTTAGAGATCCTGTGCATGGTCAACCAAGCCAAGATATTATATTGGAGAAATGTTATCGAAACTCTCGACCTGTATTGGCGACCGCTCACGCATTAGGTTTTGGGATCTATCGGAACCCTGATCCGAAGACAGGAACGGGCTTAATTCAGATGTTTGACCGCGCGAATTTGTGGGAGGACGTGGGTTATCGTGTTATCGCTGGCGAATTACAAGACGGACACGCCGTTACGCTGTCCCGAACAAACCAAACGAGCCCTGAATTTCTAGAGCGCCCCGCGGAAGCAGATAAATTAGTCGAGTTTATCGAGTTTTCGAACGTCAAAGATCAGTCACAATGGTTGGCTGATAGCATCTCGAAAAATCTTAGAGAGGATGAGTTAAATTATGAAGATATCATTGTAATAAATCCAGACCCAATCAGCACTGTTAAAAAGGTCGGCAGCCCGAGAAAGCTCCTATTTGAAATGGGAATCCAGTCACACTTGGCCGGAGTTGACACATCTTCAGATATATTTTTCAAAAAGGACGAAGACTCTGTTGCATTTACCGGGATATTTCGTGCCAAGGGAAATGAAGCGGGGATGGTATATGTAATAAACGCTCAAGATTGTTATACGGCATGGGGAAATCTCGGGCGAGTCAGAAATCAGCTTTTTACGGCGATTACCCGAAGCAAAGCTTGGGTTAAAATAGTCGGGGTTGGCAGTCAGATGCAGAGCCTCATCGAGGAATTTCAGCGCGTTGAGGATCACGAATTTCAGTTGAGCTTTACGTATCCAGACGCTGCTACACGCAAGCACCTTCGCGTTCTAAACCGCGATCTAACTCCGCAAGAACAACAACGCATAAAAGGCGCGGCTAGCAATCTCCGGACGCTGGCTTCTGACATAGCCAATAAGCGTGTGTTGCTTGAAGACCTACCGCAAGAGGAATTGGATGAGTTAAGGAGAATGCTGCGGGGAAACGACTAATATGACCACTCCCGACTCGATCGCTACCGAGGTGAGCCAAATTACCGCTGATTTGATCGAAGTTGGACTTTGTGTGGATCAGAACTTTCCTAGTCAACGTACACTCACCAACGGCCTCGTTGAAATCGGATTTGGCAGGACGGATTCTCTAGCAATCACGTTGAAAAATATACCATACGCAGAGTCTTATGGAGCTTTAAAGGACGAGCGATCATTCAACGTAAAACTCATTGATGGAGGACTTCTTCAATTTCTTTATACCTTTCGAGATGGCGAGTTGAAAAAGCATCGACTTGCCTTTTTTCCTTCGCCGGACTTATTGGAATATCAAAACAACCCAGACGTTTATGAGCTGGATGAAATGTACGGCGACGTGCTAGACCGAAATATCGTTACTACCCCGATAAGATTTGACTTTGACTGCGACCTGTTTATAGAGGTCGATCATCCCATGTCTCATATGACAATTGGGCAGTATAAGAACTGTAGGATTCCGGTAACAGGTCCAATATCCCCGTTCTTGTTTGTAACTTTTGTTCTAAGATCTTTTTATAACACGCCATTTCGCAATTTCGTTGGATCCATGCGAGCGCACGAACATGATTTTGCTAATACAATCTCGCCGAATGAGGAAAAGTTGATTCATATACGGGTGAGCAATAAACTCACCGCTGCATGAAATATTATCGAACATTGGGGTATACCTCGAAGTCACCCATGCATGTTACGCGGAAACCATGTAACATCGGGGTTGACGACGACTATTTGTGACACGGTAGCTTCGGGCTTTAACCCTGAGGTGACACCCATGGCCCGCATTGGCTACGCTCGCGTAAGCACGACCGACCAGGACTTCGAAACGCAACACGCCCGGCTCGCAGCTGAGGGCTGCACAGTCATCCGAGCCGAAAAGGTCTCCGGTGGCAGCCGAGCTGGTCGAGCCGAGCTTGAGACGGTCATCGCCTTTCTCCGACCGGGCGATGAACTGATGGTAACCCGGCTCGACCGTCTTGGACGAGATACGCGCGACGTTCTCAACATCGTTCACGAGTGCGAAGAGCGCGGCGCATTTGTTACCGTCCTCGACCCTCATGTCTCAACACGCGGTGAAATGGGCCACATCGTGTTGACCGTTCTCGGCATGGTCGCTCAAATGGAGCGCCGTTTCATCAAGGAGCGACAGCGCGAGGGCATTGAGCGGGCGCGCGTTGCAGGCGTCTACAAGGGGGGAAGGCGAAGGATCGACAGCAATCGTGTTGCCGAACTCTCCGCAGACGGGCTCGGCGCAACTGAGATTGCCCGAACTATTGGCTGCTCAAGAATGCAGATCTACAGGATCCTATGCCGGTGATGGTCGGTCAGACAGTCGCAGTTTGCATCAGAATAGGTCTGAATCGCGCCCATCGCGGATTTCCGTGAGCTCGCAATTATACCCAAAGCTTTGATCCCGACCGTTCGTATCACCCCTACAGACGGCATTTCATTGGTTCAAAAACCGGTCGCGCCAAAAATCCTTGTGCGCTTAGCTGGAAAGGTGACCCGCGCTGAAGTTCCCCGACCCGTCATTGTCCGGGTGGGCGGCCTTTGCAGCGTTCAGCGCGGCGCAAAGCCCCCTTTTTGTTCAAAAACCCTTCTTCGGTGCAGTAGCGAACGGATAGCTGGGAGGTAGCGGGTCTGCTGCTGCCACGTTCTCGCGGCAATGGCTTAAGGTACAGTCGCGGCCGGTGAAGAGGTCCCGGTAGCTTAGCCAAAAGCCGAAGCAGCAAGGGCGGTCTAGCCTTCTGCGAGCCGGGCGCCGATCAGTTCCAAGGCGTCAATGACGATCACCTTCAAGGCATCGGGATCGACGCCCCTCTTGGGCATCAAATCGGCGTCGTCCCCGTGGTGATCGTCGCAGGTGGCCGAATTAAGGGCGTCCATCCGGTCGCGCACTCCGTCGCAAGGATGAGCGCCCACGTGTTCGTCAATGTCCCGCACCATCTGGCCGAGGTTCCGGTTGTGCGGGAAGTAGGCCGTGTACGATCGCCGGAAGTGCGTCTCGATCACCTGCCGCACGTGTAGCACGATGTCGTCCGGGTCGCCCTGCCGGTCATCAACGTAGGCCGATAGCTTATCGAGACGCTTGGTGTGACCGGAGCGGCAGAGGTCTGGAAGGTGGACGGGCTTCGCGGCTGACCACTCGTCCCCGTCGCTGTACTCCATCTGATAGGAGGCCTTAGTGATGCCGGCGCTAAGCTTCTCGAGATCCCTGAGGAAATACTCGTCATGCGACAAGACGATGAGCTGGAAGCAGCGGCCGCAGAGTTCTTTGATGGCCTCAACCGTTTTACCGCGACGGTAGCTGTCGTGACTGGAGAGCGGATCGTCGAACACGACAACCTTCTGGTTCAGAGCGCCATCGTGATCGAGCTTCGTAAGGAAAAAGGCAAGAGCGAGCGTGGTCTTGTCGCCGGTCGAGAGGGTATTGCGGAAGCTCGGGATGGGTGCGGCTCCTGGCCCACGGCCGCGCGGCACCGACTCACCCCGGATCACCAGCGAGTAATCTGAGGACCCGGCATTGCCCGCCATGCTGTTCGTGGGACGCGAGATACGAGCCGAGACTGCGAAGCGGTCTAGGTAGTGGTTCACCCGAACGTGGTAATGATCGGCCGCCGCCTCGTTGGCGTCCTTAAGCTTCTTCTGCGTTACCTTGCGAGCAGCCTTCGCGCGCTCGTCCCGCCGCGATGCTGTTAGATAATCCTCGATGCGGCGCTGGACGCCCTGGTCCTCGTTTCGCGCAATGCGGCGCTTTGCATTGGCGACGGCCCGCTTTGCGCCGTCCTCGGTTATGACCGCTGAAGTTGACTGCACGCCATCCGTGGCAGCGTTGATGGTATCTACTGCCGAATTGTAGTCAGACAGTACGGCGGCGGCCAAGGAGAGCGCCGCGTTTGCCTTCGCGAACAGCTCCCGATACTCAATAACATCGAGCGGGGATTGCCGTTTACGGTCCAATAGGACTTTCACGGCGGAGTGGGCCTCTGCAAGGTTGGCCGCGAGGTCCACGCAGTCGGGCAATTCGGCGCCGAACTGAACATACTCCTCCCACGCCTTTGCCAAGGAAATATTCGCCTTCAGTGTCGCTGCAATCGCCGTCCGCGCATCCTCGCCTAACACGTCATCCAGCGCGGCAGCCGCGTCGATGATGGTCGTCATGTGGGCCTTGTACAGCTCCCCGAATATCCGCCCATAGAGCGTGACCATGCCGAGCTCGTCCGGGTTCGGCCGAGCGCAGAACGGACACGCCTCGTCATAGATGTGCTCCACGCCGTAGTTGACCCAAGCCTCGCCCTGCTTGCCGAGCTTAAAGTTCCGGAAGTGGGCGGCCAGCTTATCGCGGGCCGCCGCGTCGATGTCAGGGACCGTCGCGCTGAGTACCGTCGGCATATCTTCAGGGAGCTCTGGCGCACTGATGGCGTGGAGCTGTTTAAGCTTGCCGATCTTGTCGGCCTGTTGCACCGCCTTGAGAGCCTTCTCGGCCTTGTCTAGGCGATCAGCATACTCCGGGTTGGCCGCGAGCGCGAAAAAGGCCTCCCGGCTGATGTCGGAAGGTAAGTCATCCGCCAGCGCCACCTCAGCCTCCTTGAGCTTTGTTGCCGCCGCCTTGGCATGGGCAATGAAGCGCTCGAGAAGGTTGGCGAGTCGGACGCCTTCCTCCCCGATGATGACCGAAAACAACCCTCGATTCTGCGGAAGGTCGATCATCTCTCCGGCAAAGACGTTGTCGGCAATGAAGGTGGCGTCGAACACCTCGATGGGCGCGCGCTTGTGTTGCCAGTTACCGCCTTTAAAAAGCCGGTTTCCGCTCTCCGAGACAAGCGTGACCTCGGGGTTCGCTGCGTTGTTACCCAGTGAGCGCCGCGCCATGACTGTGTTAGAGCAACCATCCCGGGCTGCGCGCATTACGGCGGTGAGGGTGGACTTGCCCCGCCCATTACGGGCATAGAACATTGTGAGCTGCGAGAGCGGCGGCGAGGTCCCGGCGTCAAACGCCCTCAGCACCCCCACATTGCGAACGATGATCTTTTTGAACATGAACGAATAGCTGACTCCGAAACAGCGTGCTGTCAAAGCCGTTCGATCGTTCGTCGAGTATCTAGAAACTCAAACTCCCAGGCGCTTCCCTTCGATGCACGGTGGTACAGGGCAGGCAAAAGCGGTGGTAAGCGCCCTCACTCTCGAAGGTTTTGGCAGCGCAGGCAGGGGCAGTTAAGCAGCGGGTGCAATGTCGTGATTACAACACGAAAGATAGCAGAGAGTCCCCCCTGTCGTAGCAGACTGTCCGTTACCGGCCCTCGCCTCACCAGCGAAGGCCGATTCTTCTTCGGCGAACACCAGATGCAATTCTAGAGTCGTTTGAAAACAAAATGCGGGTTCGCTGCTTATTAGGAATTTCAACGCAACGAACTTCAAGAGGATGGGTAATAGAAATGGCAATTTCCGGTCAGCGTACGAAGAAACTGAATGGCTCATTTTCAACAGACTAACCGCTTCGAAGGCGTGCAGTCGCCTGACTTGATTGCGCGCTGAGAGCCTGTCCTTATCTGCGTTCAAAATAGGATTTGCGGTAAATCCCGCTTCTACATAAATCCGGGTTCAGCTAGGCGTTGATGGCGGCGAGCCGTTCTGATTCGAATGGGATGTTCGTACGTGGGGCGTGTTCTATCTCTGTTCTATGTGCGGTATAGGGGACAAATGGCAGACGAAACGAATCTTGACGCGACTGCGCCGAAGCGCCGAAAGGCGACAAAGGCTGATTCCGTTTCGGAAACAGTAGCCAAACCGAAAGGCAAGAGCCTTCAAAGCCACGGCAAAAATTCGAAAGTCTACGTTCCCGTCATCTTGAAGCTGTTTAGGGATCGTTGGCGACCGGGTGCGGCAACGGTCGTCTTCTCGCTCGACGACGTCCGTACAGCAGTCGAGGCTGTGAGGGCCGTGTCCGACACCCCGGATGCGATATCGTCCCGGAACCCCGCCGACGTGATCTACCGTATGCGGTCGCGTACGAAGCTGCCGGAAGAGATTCTGGCGAAAGGCTTTCACGTCCTGCGCGCGGTCGGACGTGGGCGCTATCAGTTCGAGAAGGCGTCGAGCGGCATCATGGAAGTGCCGGTATGCGACCTGACACCAGCGATCGACCAGACGCCTATGCCAGTACGACGGCTATTGCCGGAAACGATGGCGGAAATGGACGAACAAGCTTTGTTATCCGTCGTTGGGTACTGCCAGCTTCTCGATCACTTCACCGGCATGAAGGTGTACCGCCTAAGGTCGCACGTCCGAAAGAGCGTCCCCGGCATTGGGCAAGCTGAACTCGACGCGATCGATGTCGGAATTGCGTCGGGTGACGACGACGTGCCAGTCGTGTTCCCGATCGAAGCCAAGGCCGTATCCGACGAACTCAACCGTGTACAGATTTATAATATGATCCAGTATGCGGCACACTACTTCCCTGGATTGAAGGTCCGGCCTTTAGCCTTGAAGGTTGATTATCAATCGGCGGTGCATCTCATGGAATTCAACGTAGCAGCGCGGCCCGGGGATCTTCGGATTATCCGTAACGCCAGTTACGCAATTAACACGTCAGACGCGCAACTTGCCATGATCCGCATAACGAACGTGCCAAAACAATGACTAAGCACATTCCTACAGGTATCGAACTGTTCGCCGGCTGTGGCGGGCTATCGACAGGATTCCTTGACGCGGGGCTTAACGTCGCTGCCGGCTTCGAAATCGACGTTCGGGCTGTGGATGCGTATAATTACAACCATGCGTACAGGGGCAGCCGGGGCTTCGTTGCGGATCTAAGCGTAGCCAGCGGGGCCGAGCTGCTGAAGTCCGCCGATTTGAAGTGCGCCGACTTCGTGATCGGCGGGCCGCCCTGCCAACCGTTCTCGATTGCCGGTAAGCGACAGGGCAAGCGGGACGTTCGTGCCGACTTGATTGGCCATTTCATTCGCATTGTGGACGAACTGAAACCATCCGCTTTCCTGCTCGAAAATGTCCCGAATCTTGCGTCAATTTCCGGTGGCGAGTTCTTGGACGCAGTGAAGGCGGAACTGCGCGCTCTCGGCTACAGCGTCGATCATACCGTCGTATCGGCTGCCAACTTCGGCGTTCCCCAAAACCGGAAGCGCCTCGTCGTGCTCGGCTTGAAGGGGAAGAAGCCCGTCCGCTTTCCTTCGGCGACGCATGGCACGGCCGAGCAACCCTACGTTTCTTCGGCTGACGCTATCGACGATTTACCGGACGCTGGCGAATTCGGCGAACACGGCATCTTTAATCACGAACCTACGGTGCATTCCGCTGATATGGTTGCGCGCCTAAGCACGTTGCAGCCCGGTAAGCGCGAGCGCGGATCATTCCATGATCGATTGCATCCAGAGCGCCCATCTTACACCCTGCGCGCGGGATCGGGTAATTTCAGCCCATTGCGGCCCGTCCACTACAAGCACCATCGCGTGATTACCGTGCGCGAAAGCGCGCGATTGCAGGGCTTTTCGGATGACTTTCGTTGGCCTGATCGCATTCCCCGTTTACAGCAGTATCGCCAAGTTGGGAACGCCGTGCCGCCGCCCATGGCTCGCGCATTTGCTGTATGCCTCGCCGGACAAGTGGGATGGACGCTCAACCCGGCGGCGCTTGCGGGTGACCCAGCGACACGCGAACCTGCCAACGTAATGACGGATCACGAGCGGAGGTCGCTGAGAGCCGCTCGTATGCGCGGCGCATCGCTTGGCAAAGTCGCGTTGGTGAATAAGTGTGTCAAATCGCTTTGAACCGTGCCCCCCATTTCGCTTCGAATGTTGACCCCTGCGGCGGCGCTTGCGCCGACATGCAAAGGGGCCCGATCGGGCCCCTTTGCATGTCAGTGATTTGATCGTGGCGAGCGTTGGGGATCAGCTTCGATTTTTGAACCGCCAACTCGTATTGCCGGTTTCGACGATATCGCAATGATGCGTCAGCCGATCGAGCATGGCGGTGGTCATCTTGGCGTCTCCAAAGACCTGCGGCCAGTCGGCAAAGGCCAGGTTCGTCGTGATCAGCAGCGAGGTGTGCTCGTACAGCTTGCTGATAAGATGGAAGAGCAGTTGGCCGCCAGCCTGGCTGAACGGCAGATAGCCGAGTTCGTCGATCACGACGAGATCGTAGCGCAACAGGTTCTCGGCCAGCCGGCCTCCTTTGCCCGCGGCCTTCTCCTGCTCGAGTTGGTTGACCAGATCGACCAGATTGTAGAACCGGCCCCGGGCATGGGAACGCACGATGGCGGCAGCCACGGCGATTACCAGATGCGTCTTTCCCGTGCCGGTGCCGCCGATGAAGATGGCGTTGCGCTTGGCCTCCAGGAACGTGCCGGTGGCGATCTCGCGCACCTTGCCTTCGTCGATCGCCGTGTCGGCGAACTGGAAGGCGTCGAGATCCTTCAGCACCGGGAACTTGGCGCTGGCGATCCGGTAGACGATGGAGCGGGCCTGGCGGTGATTATGCTCGGCCCGAAGAAGACTGGCGAGCAAAGGATAGAGTTCGTCGCGGCGTTGCAGGCCCTTGCCGGTGATCTCGTCGAAGCTGTCGCGCATGCCGTGAAGCTTCAACTCGTCCATCGTCTCCAGAAGTTCGTGACGTTCCATCACGCCACCCTCCGGATGCTGTCGTAGCGGGCACAATCGGCCAGCGGCGGCACCTTCAGGACAAGAGCCTCGGGGATCGCGATGCTGGAGACCGGCGGCGGCTGAAGATGGCGTGCAAGGATCGTCAGGATCACGTCGCCATGGCAGATGCCGGCTTCAATCGCCTCGGTGCAGGCGGCCTCGACGGCTTCCAGCTCATGGTCGAGGACGGCGCCGAGGACCTTCACGAACTGACGGTCGCTATCCTCGTGCCGCTTCAACTCGGCGCGGACCTGCGCCAGAGCCGGCGGCAGCTCCCAGTCCTTGAACGGCGCGCCGTTGCGCAGTGCGCCCGGCTTCTTCAGAAGGACCGGCAGATAGTGCCAGGGATCGTAGACGACCTGATCGCGCCGGAACTGGCGCGGATGATCGGCGACGATCAGATCTTCGAACAAGACGACGACCCGCTCCGCGTAGGTGCGAACCAGAACCGTCTGTCCGGCGGCCCTGGCATCGACGCTGTAGCGATTGTGGTCGGCCATGACGAGGCAGGTCGTGCTGGCGCGCACCGCCTTCTCGACGAACCCGTCGAACGGCGATCGCAACTCCATCAAGGCCGGCCTTTCCTCCTGGAAGACCTCCCAGATCGTACGATCCTTGAACTCGGGATGACGGGTCCGCTTGGCGTAAGCGATGCACTGGTCTTCCAGCCAGGCATTCAGTTCCTCAAGGCTCGCCACCTTCGGCTTGGGCCGGAATACCTGGTCGCGCAGATTACCGACCTGGTTCTCCACCTGGCCTTTCTCCCAGCCCGCCGCCGGCGTGCAGGCCACCGGCTCGATCAGGTGATGCGAACACATCTGAAGGAAGCGACGATTGTATTGACGGGCCTTGCCGACGAAGATCGTCTCCACCGCCGTCTTCATGTTGTCGTAGATTCCGCGCCGGCAGATCCCGCCGTAAAAGACAAAAGCCTTGTCGTGGGCGTCGAAGACAAGCTCCTGCGTCTCGCGGAAATAGGCACGAACGAACGGCATCCGGCTGTGCGACAGGCGCATATGCGCAGCCTTCACCATCAGCGGCAGCCCCTGAAGCGTGATCGTCTCGTGGCTCCAGTCGAACTGGTAGGCCTCGCCCGGCGCAAAGTTCATCGGCACGTAGGCTTTTGCCGGCAGACGGGATCGCTCCTGTCGCCATGCCTTGGCAAACCGGTGAACGCTGTCGTGCGCTCCCTCGTAGCCGCGGCCGCGTAATTCCTCGAACAGGCGTTGCGTCGATCGTTGTTCCCGACGGGGAAGCGCCGCTTCGGCTTCCAGGATCGTCGTCAGATCCCCGACGAACGCCCCGAGCCGGGGCGCCGGCTGGACCAAACGCTCGTATTTGAACTCCGTATCGTCTCCACGGACGACTTTGCGCACCGTGCCTCGCGACACTCCCAGATCGCGGGCGATCGTCTTGATCCCCTGACGCTGATCATGAAACGCACGCCGTATCTGACCTATCAAATCCACACCAATCATTCCCCGGCTTACCCTTCCGAACGGCACAAAAGCTCATCCCGAAGAGACTGTGACAAACCAAAGCAGGGGTCATTTTTGGATGCGAAAAACCCCGCTTAGGGGGGCATTCTTGCAAGCGATTTTACACCCGCAGACGCTCGCCGCAGGGGCTGCGTCCCCTGAGCGGCGTCATGTTGGTCTTCACGCTGGTTTCGTCGATGAAGACCAGCCGTGCTGGTTGGCGGCGCATGAAGGGCTGACGCCGGTCTTGCCACTCACGCCGCGCCGCCTTGACGTCGGAACGTTCTTGCTCCGATGCCAACAGTGTTTTTTTTATAGGTGAACCCTTCCTGGCGCAGGAGCTTGGAAAGGTTCGACGGATCGGCCGTCACGCCGTGCTGCTCTTCCAGCCAGGCGGCAAGGCCCGGCATGGTGATGTCGGGCTTGGCCTTCACCTTCTCGACGATGGCGAGCCGATGCGGACCGAGCTTGCCGGACCCGGCAGGACGGCCCTGCCTGGCCGGTTCCACGGAACCGGTGCGGGCGTAGCGGGCCTGAATTCTCACCGCGGTCGAGGGCGCAACCTCAAGCCGCGCCGCCGCAGCACGCCGCGTCTCGCCGGCCGCAACACCGCGAACGATCCGAAGCCGCAAGTCCGATGAAACCGATTTGCCCATGGTGCGCATCCTCCCGCGCACAGGGAATCAGAATTCGCGCCCAAGCGGAACCAAGCGATTCAAAATTCTTGCCGGACGCTCTAGGGCCGGAATCAGCATTCCCGGCTGATTGATGACCGGCGTTCCGGGATGCGTCCACGTCTTGTACCGCGCCCTGCAAGCTCAAGATCGGCATGGCACCGGATTTAGTCGCGGGACCAGAGATACAACGTCCCCGAGAGCCGACGTTTCATCGCGCAGACCGTTTGACCATCAAAGTCACCATGTGGCGACATCCACCGGAGAGTTCTCATGTCCAAGCAGCCGAATGAACCAGGCTCTGCAAACCACACAGACAGGATCGAGCGCCGCGGAAACGGCGACGAACTTCACCAGGATCGCCGGACGTGACGTCCAAATGATGACGGCCCAGGGAGGCACGCCGGTCTCCGACGACCAGAACTCCTTGAAGGCGGGAGTGCGCGAGCCGACGCTGCTCGAAGACCAGCATTTCCAGGAGAATATCTTCCACTTCGACCACGAGCGCATTCCCGAACGCGTCGTACATGCCCGCGGCTACGGTGCCCACGGCTTCTTCGAGACCTACGAGTCTCTCTCGGACATCACCAAGGCCGACATCTTTCAGCGGGCTGGCGAAAAGACGGAGATGTTCATCCGGTTCTCGACCGTTGCCGGCAACAAGGGGTCGGCCGACCTCGCCAGGGACGTTCGCGGTTTCACGACGCGCTTCTACACCCAGGAGGGCAACTGGGACATCGTCGGCAACAACATCCCGGTGTTCTTCATTCAGGATGCGATCAAGTTCCCATACCTCATCCATGCGGCAAAACCCGAACCCGATCGCGGCTTCCCGCAGGCGCAGATCGCCCACGACAATTTCTGGGACTTCATCTCGCTGACCCCGGAATCCATCAACATGGCGCTCTGGATTATGTCCGACCGGACGATTCCGCGCTCGTTCCGCTTCATGGAAGGGTTCGGCGTTCGCACCTATCGGATGATTAACACCGAAGGGAAGTCGACCTTCGTCAAGTTCCACTGGAAGCCCAAGCAAGGTCTGCAGTCGGTCGTCTGGAACGAGGCGCTGAAGCTAAACGGCGCGGACCCGTATTTTCATCGCCGCGATCTGTAGGATGCGATCAAGTCGGGCGACTACCCGGAATGGGAACTCGGCCTGCAACTCTTCGACGAGGAATTCGCCGAGCGTTTCGAATTCGACGTGCTCGACGCGACGAAGATCATTCCGGAAGAGGAAGTGCCAATCCGCATCGTCGGCAAGATGACCCTCGACCGATGCGTGGAGAACTTTTTCTTCGAAACCGAGCAGGTGGCGTTTCAGACCGGCAACGTCGTTCCCGGCATCGACTTCTCCAACGACCCGCTGCTTCAGGGCCACAACTTCTCCTATCTCGACACGCAGTTGAAGCGACTTGGCGGCCCGAACTTCACCCACATCCCGGTGAACGCGCCGCGCTGTCCCGTGCACACCTTCCAGCAGGACGGCCATATGGCCATGAGCAATCCCAGGGGTCGCGCCAATTACGAGCCGAACTCCTGGGGCGGCGCCTAGGGCGGCCCGAGGGAGTCCCCCGATAAAGGGTTCTCGAGCTACCCCGAGGCGCTATCGGGCGAAAAGCAACGGGTCCGATCCGAAACGTTCGCCGACCATTACAGCCAGGCCCGACAGTTCTACATCTCGCAAACCGAGACAGAACAGACGCATATCGCCAACGCCTTCATCTTCGAGCTCTCCAAGGTCGAGACATTGGCGATCCGATCCAGCATTGTGGCACATCTGCGCAATATCGATGAGGACCTTGCCAAGACGGTGGCCGATGGCCTCAGGCTGAAGGAGATGCCGAAGGCCGCGAAGGCCGCACGCCCGACGATCATGGATCTCGCCAAATCGCCAAAGCTGTCAATCCTCCTCAACGGACCGGAGAGTTTCAAGGGTCGCAAGATCGGCGTGCTTGTGACCGACGGCGTCGATGGTTCACTGCTTGCCGGCTTGGAGGAGGCGGTCATGGCGGAGGGTGCGATGATGGAGATCGTCGCGCCGATGATCGGCGGCGTGAAGACCAGCGACGGACGGTGGATCAAGGCCAAGCAGAAGATCGATGGTGGGCCGTCGCTGCTCTATGACGCCGTCGCGGTTCTGACGTCGAAGGAAGGACTTCGTCACCGACGCCTTCGCCCACTGCAAGTTCACCGCCTATTCGAGCGAGGCGATGCCCCTGTTCGAGAAAGCCGGCATCAAAAGCGATCTCGACGACGGTTGTGTCGCTCTAGGTGTTTGATCCCGGTATTTGTTGGATTGGATTGAATTTGAAACGCTCCGGCTTTGATGTCTACTGTTTGCCAATGAACTCGTATGGGGTGAGGCCCTTGAGCGTCTTCAATAGTCGGCCGAAGTTGTAGGCGTCGATAAAGTCGGCGAGGTGGCGTCGCAGTTGTGCGTGATCGTTGTAATGGAAGCATTTGACGGTCGCGTCCGGTTCATTCTTTCGACCTGGCCGTTGGTCCACGGGTGACGCGGCTTGGTCAGGCGATGTTCGATGTCGAGATCAGCGCAGGCGCCCTCGAAGGCGTGGCAGCGAAACAGCACCTTTTCAGCCCGCATCGCCTTGATATCCTCGGGCGTCCAGCCGTCGCCGGAAGGGTCGGTGAAGTGCGTTCCGTTGTCAGTGAGAACCGTGTGGATCTTATAGGGAACCGACGCGGCGAGTGCCCTGAGGAAGTCTCCGGCAACGCGGCGGGTCGCCTTCTCATGCAGTTCCACGAAGGCGAACTTGGAGGTTCGGTCGATCGCCACGAGGAGATAGAGCTTGCCTTCCTCGGTTTGCACCTCGGCGATATCGATGTGGAAATACCCGAGGGGATATCGCTTGAACTTGGAGCGCTGCGGCTTGTCGCCTTCGGTCTCGGGTAGTCGCGAGATGCCATGGCGCTGGAGGCAGCGGTGGAGTGACGATCGGGTCAAATGCGCGATCGTCGGTTGCAGCGCGTAGAGGCAGTCCCCCGGTCAAGCCCTACCGGATTCACACATTGCGGAGTTTCCAGCCGTGTTTGATGGCTTGATATCGTTGGATGCCGTTGAAGACGGTGACGGGTCTGGGTTTACCGTAGAAACCAGTCCATCCTCCGAGGCGGGCGATCACCCATGTCGCGAAGGCGAGCGAAGTGGGCTGGTGCGGGTTTTTTGGCGAGCGCTTTTGCCTTCGAGACTGATCGAGACGTGTTGAAGGATTTGAGCGTCTTCGGCATCGAAAGCATCGGCGATGGGCCGGCGGCGTCGCGTTCGTGAACGAGTTGCAGGACGCTGATGGCGGCGATGAGCACGGCTATGGCCAGTTTCTCGTAGGGTTCGTCGGCGGCGATGCGCATGGCCTCGACGTCGAACCCCTTGGACTTCATAGTTCGAAACAGTTGCTCGATGGTCCAGCGCTGGCGATAAAAGCCAAGGATGCGCTCGGCGTCGGCGAGGTCGTTTACGCTGTGTGTGGTCAACAACCGCCAGTGGGCCGGGGTGTGGGCCGGGGTGTGGGCCGGGGTGTGGGCCGGGGCTGTGCTTGCTGCTTCACCGATCTCGCGGGCCTCAACGACGGTGAGATCGACATGGTCGGGCAGGATGCGTTGTCCGTGCTGGCGCCCACGGCGGACCGGCCGCACGATCCTGATCCGATCGAAGCGCACCTCGAGCCGAGCCTGCCGCGCCTTTCGACCTGCCGCGGCCGGCAGATCGACCGTCGTCGTTCCCGCACATGGCAGGGCCGCAGCCTTCGCGAACAGACATTCCTTGCCGGCCTCACCGGCCAGCTGCCGGTCTTGCCCCGCGCGCACCACCAGATCGATGCCGGCGGGCCGCAAGGCGAACATCTCGAAGATATCCCCCTCGCGGTCGGCGACGACGGTGACGCGGGCCGCGCCTTGCTCGATCAAATCCGCTGCCTTTGTCGCACCGTCCAGCCAACGCGCGCTCTCCTTGGCGTCGAACCCACGTTGCTTGCGCGTCGCCCGCTGGCCTCCATGGCGATAAATGATCTGCGCATGGACGAGACCGAGCAGGGCATGCGAAGCTACATCGACCGCGATCACCGGATGCAGCACCGATCCACAGCTTTGAGCGTCGATGCGCAAGTTGGTCGTGTCCTCGATGGCCAGGACATGCAGCCCAGCAACGCGTCCGGCTGTGCGGGCGGCGGCATTCTCGACCATTTCGTCCACGGTGACGGCCCGGTTGCGCAGGAACCGGGTTATCCCGATCTCTCCGGCCCGGTCGCCTCCCAGACGCCGCACCCGCGAACATCCCATCTCGACCAGACGTCGGAGCAGAAAGGCCCCCCTTTTTGCCGGCGCAAATCGCCGAATTCGCCAAGGCTGAACGCTTCCATCGCAGGCTCTCCCTTGTCACAAAACGCAACGCTATCGAGTCAGAAAATTCCGCCGTCCAAAACCCCAAAAATCAAAAGTGTGAATGTTGTAGGGGCAAGCCCGAGGGCAGGCTCTGAGCGGCAGAAGCGTGTGCCGCCGGAAAGCGACAATGACAGCTTCATCGGCGATCGACAGGACGGTCGACCTCGGCTCTCGAGGACCGGTTCGCCGATCGGCCGTCGAGCTTCGCTTCTTCCACTTCGCGACGGTCTTCTGGTCAATGCCGTAACGCTGGCCCAGTGCCCTCAGGCTCTCTTGACTATGCTGTATTGCTCGACGGACTGCCGCAGTTGTCGTGGCGCTCCCATGGTGAACCTGGCCCATAGTGCCTCATTCCATTCGCTGGAAAAGATTGCACCATCAAAGTCCGGGATCAAACACTTATAGTCCGTTTCGAAACTCGCTCCCGCGGGTTCAAACGCCCCTTGCGCAGCGCCCGCATCGCCTCGAAACTCTTGATGGTCGCGTAGGCGGTCTTCGTCGTCTTGAAACCGCGCACAGGTCTCATAAGAAGACCTGTGCGTGACGGGCGATTCTAGCGGATTGAGCCAGTTACGGGGGTCAGGATACGCGCTTTCAGCCGAGAGCGGGCATCGCCCCACCGACCTGGGCACTTGCATCCTTCCTGTCGCCCATTTGGGCGCAATTCTGCCCTCAGACCCTCGTTCTTTGAGGATGTTGCGTGTTCGGGTGAGATTGAAAGCGATGGCCGTGAGCCGCACTTTCAGGCCTGCCTTTGCGAGCCCCAGCCAGCGCATGCGTCGAAGGCCGTAACAGCGTTTCCAGGTACCGAAGACCTTTTCGATCCGGCGACGGACATGGCCGACGTCGCGGTTCCAGGCTTCGAGCTTCAAGAGCGCTTCCTCGCCGCCCCAGACCGCCCGTCCCGGCAGACGCGACGTTCCACCCGCGGCATGGATCACCGTCTCGTTTCGCTGACTTGCGTAGGCGAGATCGGCGTAGACCTCGCCCGGGTCCGGGGGGAGGATAGTGGCCTGCATCCTGCCGTCGTTGACGTTGGCCGGCGTCATCTCGATGCGTCGGACCGATGCCGCCGTCGGCGTCCGTCGCGACATGCGCCTTGTAGCCGTGCACCGGCGCCTTTCGGCGGTGGCCGACCCAGCGAGCCTCGTCGTCCCTGGCAATGCTCGCCGATGCGATGATGGTCGCGTCCACCAGAGTGCCCGTCTTCACCATGACGCTCTTGTCATCGAGCTGACGCGTCACCGCCGCAAACAGCACGACGTCGAGCGATCGTTTCACGAGTTCGCGGCGAAACCTGACGAAGGCCGTCCGCTCGGGCGTCGCCTCACCAGCGGAAAAGCCGCAGAACCGCCGAAAAGAAGCCCGGTCGTCGAGCGCCTCGGCAAGCTTCACGTCCGACAGATCGTACCAGATCGACAGACGCAGCGCCTTCACCATGGCAAGGCACCATGGCAAGGGGAGGCCAGGCCTGTTCTCCTCGAGCCGAAGCGTAAATCGGAGCGAGGTGGCGGTCGATCTCCGCCCAATCGACCAGACAAACAATCTCGTCGAGCGTCCCCGCATGCCGCGCCGGCTCCTCAAGCCTCAGCTCTTCCTGTCCAATCCGACGCCGCGCCATCGCCTGCTCCATCCGCTCCGCACGACAATGGAATCAGAAAGGACCGCGCTCTTCAAGCCGTCACGCAAAGGCCGTCTCATACCAATCGCCCTAAGGTGTGACTCTGGAGAGATTCCCGAATCATTGAAAGTCTGACTCGCTGTGGTTTTGTCGAGGAGGCTTGGATGGCAGGGATCGAGATCATGCGGACGGACATAGACGTTTTGCAGTTGCGGGCCGGTGGCGTCTCGTTGTTCGCGGTCCAACTCGCCAAAGCCCTCGGCGCCCGGGTGATCGCGACGACATCGTCCGAAGCGAAGGCCGACCGACTGAGGAAGCCCGGCGCCGACGAAGTGATCGACTACAGCCGGTTTGCCGACTGGGGCGAGAAGGCTCGCGAACTGACGGACGGCAGGGGTGTTCATCGCGTTGTCGAGGTCGGCGGTCCCGCTACGATCGGGCAATCGCTGAAAGCCGTCGGCTTCGACAGGGAGATCGTGCTTATTGGCTTTTTGACCAAGGAGAACCGGGCATCGACTTCTTCGAACTGAGGGGCAGCGGCGCTCGCATCCGCTTTACCGATGTCGGCGACCGCGAGGCGTTGCGAGATCTCGTCACGCTGATGGATCGCAAGGCGATCCGGCCGGTCATCGACGAGGTGTTCGACTTCGACCGCTCGGCGGACGCCTTCGAGCACCTGAAGGCTGGAAAGCATGTCGACAAGACCGTTCGTCGACGTCGCGTCCTGATTGCTTATCGGGAGCGAGACCCGATGCCAGATGACCGGTGAAACGAGCCTTCACGTCTCCTGACTATCGCGCTTCTCGTCCCCGATCCGATCGAGGTTCGCGATCAATCGGCTCAGCAAAGTTACAAACTGACCAGCTTCCTCTTCCGAGAACCCGGCTAAGGCTTCGCGGTTGCCCTCGAACAGAACCGCGCAGGCATCCGACAGATTGGCTATCGCGGCCTTGGTCAAGACAATGCGGCTACTGCGGCCATCGCTCGGATCAGGCGTTCGCCGGATCAGTCCGTCCCTTTCCATTCGGACAAGCATCTGAGCCATGGAAGGCTGCTCGATCCGGACGATCCGCGCCAGGTCCCGCTGCGTCTCCGCCTGACCGTTCTCCAAGGCGATCAGTGCCGGTAGGTAGCCGACACCGAAACCTGAGGGCTTGAGACGCGCCTCGCTCAGTCGAGCGAAGCCGCGTGCTGCAACGCTGATAAGGTGCCCCGGTGTCAACAACACATCCGATCTCACGCAACCCTCTTGAATAGGTGCCTATGTTGATACATAGATGACTATACAAAATACGTTCGCCGTCAGCAACAGCTGCAAGCGGAAACCGCGTCGGTTAAGGGCTCAGCCGGCATATCCATGGGAAATGCACGGAGGATAAAACACGATGGAAAATGAGATTGCGGTTCTGAAGCGCATCTACAGCTGTTTCAACACAAGAGATATCGACGACGTCCTTGCCGTGCTTTCCGACGATGTCGCCTGGGCGAACGCCATGGATGGCGGCCACGTCCATGGACGCGAAGCTGTCAGAGAGTACTGGACGCGTCAGTGGACAATGGTCGACCCGCATGTCGAGCCGGTGGGCTTTACCAGGGCGGCGGACGATACGATCGTCGCCGAGGTTCACCAGAGTGTCCGTGATCTCGAAGGCAATCCGCTGGAGGGGCAGACCCACGGCCTGAAGGACAAGACCGTCGGACACGTCTTCCGCTTTCGAGATGGCAAGATCATCCGCTTCGACGTAAAGCCTGGCAACTGAACGTAGCACTCGTTTCGTAAACCGACCCGATCAAAAGACGGATTTTCACCGGCCCGGCGTCGTCAGGAACCTATCGCCTGGCCGCTCGCAGGAGTCGTATCGGTCGCCCCGCCAACAATGTTGACCGCCGTCATCGCCAGAACCGTCAACACGACGGCGGCGATCAGGACGTAGAGCACCTGCCTGCCCGTTCGGCCTTGCCTGGCGTTTTGTGCCGTCTCGGTTTTCTTGGTCATGCTCTCGATCCTCGTCAGGAATAACTTTAGCGAATCAGGCGAGACTTTCAGAATGTCAAATCGTTGTCGATTATGCCCGATGACGCAGTTTTCTCAGTTCAATGAACGGCCTCAGGCGCTGCGCTTTTCCCTGACGAGCTGCGCTGAACGAGGCACATCGCCATTCTTTGGCGCCGGCCAGCCCTCGCGCTGGCGGTCGCGGTGGCCGTTGGTCTCGTCAGTCTGGTCGTGTAGCAGTAGCACCTGCGTGTCGTAAGGCATGTCGATGTCGGCCTCGTCGAGGGCGAACTTCAACGCGAGCAACACCTCCGACTGGATCGCAACAACATCGGCCCGCGCCGAACTGCTCCACCAGCGAATCCGAAGGTTCACCATCGAGGCCGCCAGCTCCCGGACGAGCACTTCGGGCATCGAGACGACGTCCATGCGAAGGATTGGCTCGTCGTCGGCTCCGACGCGATCGCGGTCATCGGCGTGAATGCCCAGCATGTAGGTTCCGATCGGCTCGCCCCTGGCCGCAGCTTCTGGCGAAACACCGTCCATGCGGACGAAATGCTCGCTGCCGTAGAGCTTGTCGGTCACGACGTCCCAGTCGCACCAGCCGCACCAGCCCAGCGACCCTATGGCCTCGAAGGCGAGTGCAAGACGTTCCACCGCTGAGACGTAACGCTTCGCGGCTGGACAGCAGTTCGACAAAAATCACATCCTGGTTCGTCCGGCGAAGGGCATCGTTCTGATCGGGAGCGGAACGTCAGTCGTCTTGTTTCATCGTCCTGAACTCGAAAGGATATCCTGGCGATTCCATAATCAGGACCGCTTGAGACGCAAAGCTCGAAAGCCGGGTACGCTCAGCATGTCGCCGGTCATCTCGGCGATCGCCTTCTTCGAGAGTGCGGTTCGCCGATATCACGAAGGCAATACTACACTGAAAAAGGAATTTCTGCAGCGTTCCTGAAGCGCATTCGCGACTGGGCGCTGATCAGGCGATCTCGAGCCCTGCCGTCTGCATCATGCCCGAAGCGAGATAACCGCCGTCGACCGCAAGGACGTGGCCGTTGACGTATCGCGCCTGCTCCGACGCGAGGAAGACGATGGAGGACGCGATGTCGTCCGGCGTGGCCAGAAAGCCCGACGGAATCATTCCCAGAAAGCTCTTCTTGTTCTCCTCGGTATAGACGGCTTCCGTCATCGTGGTCATGGTCGCTCCGGGCGCGACCGCATTCGCAGTGATGCCGTGGCGGCCAAGTTCGAGCGCCATCTGACGGGTCAGGCCCGCGACGGCCGCCTTCGACGTCCCATAAGCAGTTCGACCGACGCCCGCACGATAACCCGATACGGACGACAGGTTGACGATACGGCCGTAACGTTTCGTCTTCATGCCGGCTGCGGCGCGCTGGCCGCAATGAAGGCTTCCCGTGACGTTGACGTTCAGCACAGCGTTGAAGTCCTCGGACAGAAAGTTGTCGAAGGCTTCCACACGAAGTATTCCGGCGCTGTTGACGAGGATGCCGACGTTTTCCTTCCAGTCTTCCGCCTTGCGGAACGCTGCGTCTACCGAGCCCCGATCCGTGACGTCGAGCCTCACGCCGAGGGCTTCGATACCCTCCGCTTCAAGGCTTCGGACCGTTTCCGCAACCGACTTCTCGTCGATGTCCGCGACGATGACGGGAACCCCTGCCCGAGCGAACATGAGTGCCGCCGCCCGTCCGATGCCGGATCCCGAGCCGGTGATGAACGCGGCACCTTCTGCGAAGGTCAGCATGGGTGTCTCCCTTGATCCTGTCGTCGAGTGGTTCTGCCTTTCCGCCTGTATTCACCGGCGGAAAGGCAAAGAGAGTTTATCGCGCATCCATCAGGCTCGGCAGGAATGTGATGATTTCTGGAAAAAGGAACAGGATGGTGATTGTGACGAACTCCATCGCCACGAACCACAACGCTCCCCGGAAGATCAGCGGTAGGGGAATGTCGCGATCGATTCCCGCGATCACGTAACAGTTCAGGCCGACCGGCGGCGTGATCAGACCGATCTCGCACATCTTCACGGTCAGTATGCCGAACCAGATCGGATCGAACCCAAGTGTGCGGACCGTGGGGAACATGATCGGTATGGCGATGACCATCATCGAGAAGGCGTCGAGGAACATGCCGAGCGGTACGAAGACGAGGAGAAAGCAAACGATCACGAGATGCGCCGGAAGGCCGAAGTCGACCACGGCCTGCGCGATCTGGTTCGGAAGCTGAACGAGCGTCAGGAAGTAGGAGAAGACACTGGCCCCGATGATCGTGAAGAGGATCATGACTGTGGTGTCGATGGTCGAGCGGAAGCTTTCGACGATCTTTTCAAAAAGCCCGGACCGCCATGCGGAACGATGGGCAAGAAGCATCAGCAACGCGGCGAATGCACCGAGCGCGCCGGCCTCCGTCGGCGTCATCAACCCGAGATAGATGCCGCCCATCACGACGATGAAGAGGACCATGACCTGCCAGGCCCGCATCGTCGAGGCGACGGTGCTTCCCCAGGTGGCGCGTTCCGTGGCGGCGGATTTCGTGGTTCCTTTCCTGGCGATGAAATAGATGCCAACCATGAAGATAAACGTGGTCAGGAGTCCCGGCACGAAACCGGCGATCAGCATCTTTCCCGCTGACGTCTCGGTCAGCGCGGCGTAGAAGATCAGGAGAACGCTCGGTGGAATGAGGACGCCGAGAACTCCGCCGGCGGCGACGGCGCCAGCCGACAGGGACGGATCGTATCCGGCCTTCTTCATTTCCGGCAAGGCAACGCTGCCCACTGTCGCTGCTGTGGCGACCGACGAGCCGGATGTCGCGGCAAAGCCTGCGCTCGTCAGCACCGACGCCATCGCGAGCCCGCCCGGTCGGTGTCCTATCCATTTGCTCGCCGCTCCGAATAGCTTTTTGCCGACTCCCGCATGGTGGGCGAAGGCACCCATGAGGATGAACAGCGGAATGATGACAAGGGTGTAGACCGCAGTCGTCGAATAAGGCAGCGACTTCAGCCTTGTGAGGAGAAAGGCGAAGTCTTCTACCATGACGATGCCCGCCGCCCCGGACAGCGCAAGTGCGGCGAATACCGGTACGCCCAACCCCATGAACACCAAGATCAGCACGACAGCGATGAGCGATGCGAGGGTCGGGTCCATCACAATCCCCTTATGCGTCGAAATCGAAAGTCTTCGGTCATGTCTCGGCCGGCAATGGCGTTTCGTCAGCATCGTCGTGAAGAAACGACGACAGCGACTGAACGGACATCTGCAGGGCGGCGAGCCAAAGTCCGGTGGCGACTCCCACCTTCACCCACCAGACCGGCACCTGAACGTAGCCCCACCGAAATTCCCAGATCGACACCGAGTAGATCGCTTCTTGGGTGGCGGGCCACGCGAACAGAAATAGCGCGATCGCACCGCAGCCCCAGGCGAACGCCATCGCGGCGCGACGGGCAAGGCCGGACAGTCTCGCCGAAAGGATGTTCACCCGGATGTGCGCCTGGTCTTCCTGCGCCCACATTGCGCCGAGAAAGACAATCATGACGAGGCTCAGCTCGGACATCTCGAAGACGCCTGAAATCGGAGTGCCCGTGATCGCTCGCGTGAGGACATCCGCCGTTATGCCGAACATCAGAAAGGCGAGGAAGAGCATGGCAACCGTCCCGAAGACGCGGGAAATCACCGTCAGAAATATCCTGATCGTGTTCATCGATTCTGCCCTGGAAACGGTCGCGCCAGCGGACGTAGCTCTTACGAGTCCTGACTAATCTCGTAAGGGCGACGCAGTTTGCCTTGCGGATCGTATTTTGCGATCGCGTCGGCGATCATCGACTGCATCCTTTCGCCGTCGATTCCCGCTTGCGGCGCGACGTCGGTGGTCCATCTGTCGACCTGCGCTGGCTGGACCAGGCTCTTCGCCCGCTGCTTCTCGGCATCCGAAATCGTGTTCAGAGTTGCCCCTTCCGCCTCGGCCTTCTCCACGTAGCGTTTCAGAACGTCTTCGTAGATTTCGGTAAACTTGGACTCGTAGATTTCCCCGACGATTTTGTCGGAGACCTGACGGACGTCCTCCGGCAAGCCATCGTAGACCTGTTTGTTCATGATCGTCGCGGCAGGCGCATGCGGTCCGTCGCCGATATCGTAGAAGTTCGGCGCGATCTCGTGGAGCTTGTAGGCCACGGCAGTCACGAAATCAAAGCCATAAACGCCGTCCAAAATCCCGCGCTCCAAGGCGGGGTAGACCTCCGGCGCCGCCATCGGGATCGCGGTGCCGCCGAGAGCTTCGATCACATCGGTGGCGACGCCGTAGCCGCGGATGCGTTTACCCTTTAGCGCCTCGAGTGACTCGATCGGCTCGCGCATGACGAGCGGCGCATAATTCCAGTTGGTCCAGTAGAGCACCTTGGAACGATGTCGTTGCTCCCATTCAGTCCGAAGCGGCTCGAACTCCTCGTAGACGTCGCGGCACACACGCTGGAGCGCGTCGGCATGGTTCATGCGGAAGTACCATTCGAGCCCGCGGGTGACAGGAAGCTCGGCCTGATAGTAACCAGGCGAGATCAACGTTATTTCGGACGTGCCGTCTCTCGCGGCCGCGAGATGTTCACCGACCTTGTTCAGCGAACCCGACCAGTAGCGGCGGATCTGCACCTCGCCTTTGGTCCGCTTTTCAAGCTCGTCGAGATACCAGCGGTCTATCCACGACGGTCCCGCCGTCTCCGAGACGTAACTGTCGAACTTGAGGCTGGTCGCCGCCGAGGCAATGGACGGCGCTCCCAAGACGTAAGCGCTCCCGGCCGCGGCAAACGACTTCAGAAATGTTCTGCGTTGCATGACTTCCTCCCTGTCGGCTTGTGAATGTTCAGACGATCGCCGAGTGCTCCTTTTCGACGCATGCGGCCTGCTCCCGAAGCTCCGTCTTCAGAATCTTGCCGTAACTGTTCTTCGGCAGTTCCGGGACGACCACGTATCGTTTCGGCTTCTTGAAGGACGCAATCTGGGTCTTGCACCAAGTGTCGAGAGCGTCCTTGTCGAACGTCGTGCCGTTTCTCATCACCAGAAACGCCACCACCTCCTCGCCCCAGTCCGGATGAGGGCATCCGATCACCGAGACCTCCAAGACGCCGTCGTGCGTGAGGATCGCCTCCTCGACCTCACGTGGATAGATATTCGTGCCACCCGATATGACGACGTCCTTGGATCGGTCGGTGAGCGTGAGGAGGCCGTCCTCATCCATAGCGCCGAGGTCGCCGGTCCTGAGCCAGCCGTCGACGACGGTCTCGGCAAAGGCCGCCTCGTTCCTCCAGTATCCCGTCATGACCGTGTCGCCGCGGACGACGACTTCTCCGACCTCGCCGACTGGCGCATCGTCGCCTTGCCGATCGACGACGCGCACCTCGACGCAGGACTGCGCGAAGCCGACCGAGGCGAGGCGTTTTTCCGCCTTCGGATGACCGGTGTCCGCAAGGAAGTCACGTGGCAGCACCGAGATGGTCATAGGGCTTTCGCCCTGACCGTAGATCTGAACGAATTTCGGGCCGAAGAGATCGAGCGCCTCGATGATGTCCGCCACGTACATCGGCCCGCCGCCGTAGACGATCGTCCGGATACCGTCGCCCCGATAACCGGACGCCATCGCATGCTTGACCAGCCGCACGACCATGGTGGGCGCAGCGAAGAAGACCAGATTTCCGAGGCTCCCTGCAAGGGACGCGATTTCGGCGGGATCGAATCGCTTCGACACCGGGATCACATGGCAGGCGCCGGCGCGCACGAACTGAAAGTTGTAAAGGCCTGCGCCGTGGGACAGGGGGGCGGCGTAAAGCGAGTGACGGTCGTGCGAGACAGGGTCGACGTCCATCGCGTAGCTCGTGGCCATCATGCGAAGGTTCCGGTGGCTCGTCATGACGCCCTTGGGCCGCCCGGTCGTCCCCGAGGTGTAGAACAGCCAGGCGAGGTCGTCGTCGTCGATGACGGTCGGTTCGACATATTCTTCGCGGGACGCGTTCGAGATCGCGTCCTTCATTTCCAGAGATCCGATGGCGATCTCTCGGCAATTCCGTGCCGCGTCCGTGTTCTTATCAAGGGTCTCGCCCGTATCGGAAATCAGAAGCGCCGCCTCGGAATTTTCGACGATCCACGCCGTTTCGCGAGGATGAAGCTTGTAGTTGATCGGAACGATCGCCGCGCCGACCCAGAGGACGCCGTAAAGCACTTCGAGGTATTCCGGGCAGTTCCCGGCAAAGAGCGCCACCCGACTGCCCGGTCCTATGCCGTGAGACGAGGCAAGGTGACGACCGATCGCCCAGCTTCGAAACGCGAATTGAGCGTAGGTCGCATGCAGGTCCGTACCGAAGCGGATTGCAGGTTGATCCGGGCGGAGCAGACCTGTCCGGTGGAGCCAGATCGCAAGGTTCATGGTGGTCAGGCCTTCTGCGTTTCCAGCACCGAGACGTAGTTGGCGACGGCCGAACCACCCATGTTGAAGACAAGGCCGATCCCTGCGCCCGGCATCTGCATCGCGCCAGCGGTGTCGGTGAGTTGACGATAGGCCAGAGCGTGCATCGAAACGCCAGTTGCGCCCACCGGATGACCCTTCGCCTTCAGCCCCCCTGACAGATTCACCGGAAGTTTTCCGTCGCGATATACCGTGCCCTCCTTCAGCGCAGAAGACCCGTGCCCCTTAGGCGTCAGGCCCATGGCCTCGTAGGTGAGCAATTCCGCGATCGTGAAGCAGTCGTGGACTTCGGCGAAGTCGATGTCCACGAGCGTCACGCCGGCCTCGTCGAAGGCCATTCGAAACGCCAGCTCCGGCCCTTCGAAGGCCAGAAAGTCCCGACGCGACATGGGGACGAGATCGCTGACATGGGTCGCGGCGCGGAAGCGGGCTGCCTTCTGGAAATCTTCCGCGTGCTCTTGCGTCGTAAGGATGACGGCGGCGGCCCCGTCCGAGACCAGCGAACAATCGGTCAGGCGGAGCGGCGGAGCGATTTCGGGATTCTTGTTCGACACTCGGCTCGCCTCTTCGAAGGTGAACTCCTTGTGCATCTGGGCCAACGGGTTTTTCAGAGCATTGCGGTGGTTCTTCACCGAAATATGGGCCATGGCGTCCAGCGGACTGCCATACTGCTCGGTGTAATCCTTAGCGGCGACGCCGAAGACCTGCGGGAAGCTGAGCTTCCTCTCGTCCTCATCGTTCTGGTATCCGGCACCGGCAAGGGCCTGGGTAACGTCCGCGGTCGAGCGATGCGTCATCTTTTCCGCGCCGACGACCAGCACGGTCTTCGACTTGCCGGCCAGGATGGAGTGGATACCAGCGTGGATCGCGGCCGATCCGGACGCGCAAGCATTTTCCGCACGCATGGCGGGCTTGAAGCGCAGTTCAGGGTAGGCTTGATGGATCAGGGAGGCGGCAAAGCCGTCGGACACCATTCCCGAATTGAAGTGCCCGAGAAAAACGGCGTCGATCTCTGCGGGATCGATAGCGGCCTCGTCGACGGCCTCGCGCACGACCTCGACGATCATGGCCTCGAGATTCATGTCCAGACGGCCGAATTTCGTATGACCGCTGCCGACGATCGAAATCTTGTTGTTCATGCACTCCTCCTCACCCATCCGAACGGTGACAGTAGGAATCGTGGCGGTAAATCAGTAAAACTACTTACTCCTCTACGTATCATATGGCAGGGTCGAAGGTCGAAAGGGCAATATGATGATCGATGATTCGAGCGCCGATGCACTCAGTTCGCTTGCCTTTCAGGAATCTCCCGTCGCGCAGACGGTGACGAAACACCGCTGTATCGCCGAACTCAACAAGTCGCTCTCAAGCCTCTTCGGTTTTGCTCGTCACGACCTCATCGGACGGTCGGCGCGCATGCTCTACCCATCGATCGCCGACTTCGAGCGCATCGGCCAAGTCTGCGAGGCAACCCTGAGGCAAAGCACAACGCCCTATTACGAGGATCAACGCTTCATGCAGTCCCGCGACGGAAGCGTCTTCTGGGCACGCGCACGCGGAGTGACGTTGTCTTCGGCAAGAGACCCCTTCGCCATGATGATCTGGAGCTTCGATAAGGTCGAGGAACGAGCGGTCCCATCGGACAAGCTGACGCGGAGAGAGCGGGAGATCGCACCTCTGATCGGTCAGGGTTTGACGTCGAGGCAGATCGGCGACCGGCTTTCTATCTCGCATCGGACGGTGGAAGTCCATCGGGCTCGACTGATGTCCAAGCTGAGGGTTCGAAACGCGGCGGAACTCGTTTCGCACCTGGTCGTGAACGGCAGCTCTGATTCCTAGAGATTTGGCGGTTCAATTTCAGGGAAGCCGAATTGGAAACGCCGATCAGTCGCTGCCGTCGCCTTCGGATGGATCCTCATGATTGTCGGTTTTGAGGTATTCGAAGAGATCGCCGGGCTGGCATTTCAGGACTCTGCACAAGGCGTCGAGCGTCGAAAACCTGACGGCCCGCGCCTTTCCCGTTTTTAGAATGGAGAGATTGTGTCAACGGCGGAGCAAACGGGCTTGTTGCAAATTGCGAAAAAGGATGGGAGTTGCCGTGAGCGGTGGCGATTTTCAGGCTTTGTTGACCTGTTGAAGGCCGAAGAGGTGTGCGATCAGTTCGTTCTGCCCGGTGACGTCAAGGGTAACCCCCGCTGGCACGACCTCTCCTGCCTTGGCCAAATTGCTAGCTGTCGAAAGCTTCGTGGCTGTCTCAGGGCTCTTGGGATGAACACCCCCGGCTGATCTAAAGCATATACTCTTTCGCGACGGATCGAGCCGGCGAGTGCAAAGCTCGCCCGTGTCGCCGACAGCGACGCGGACTGTCGAGGAGGGCCTTCCATTTTCGCGAAGATCGCCTTGCGCCATAAAAGTTTTCTTGCGGGCTCCAACCATCAAGAAGAAGCCCTTCAGCTCGGCATCTCGAACAATGTAGCGCCCTCTCTCGGAAGGCTGCAAACGCTCTATCGTCTTGTCGTTCAACTAAATGTGCAAATTGGCCATGGTCATTAGCCTGCATCTTTGAAACGGTTTTAGCGACGCGAAAGGTCTGAATGTCTCGGCACGCGACAGCTGCATTTTGTTCAATAGTCAATTGAAATTTAAGGCAGAATTTGCGGCAGGCCAGAGTTTGGAGCGCTGCCGGATATGCAGTCATGCGGCGATATTTGAACTACGAATCCGGGGGTCGTTGGTTCGAATCCAACTGGGGTCACCACAGGATTTTTGCTTCGGGAAATCCGCAGGGCGGTGATCGCGCCACGGCATGTCGCGGATGGGCCGAGACGACGTCGCGCCCCTGTTCGGATCCGCACTCGCGCTCTGGATGAAACAGTCCGCAGAATCGAGCAAGACCCACACGTTCAGTGCAGGCCTTGCTCGGTCTGGATCTCCGAACCGCCGAAGCGGCGATAGCGCGTTAGTCGGTGAAGGCCGAGAGGAAGGAGCCCAGACCCGAGGAAGACGAGCCGCCGACGCGGTTGCCTTCTCGATCGTAGCCGTCGCGGCGGTGCTGCTCCTGAGCATAGGCCTTGGCCGTGATCGGCTGGCCGGTGCGGTAGCTGAAGGTCGAATTCTCGCCAAAGGCGCTGGACGGCGTGATCGAGGCGATCTGGCCTTCTTCCCTGGCGTCGGCGGCGTTCTTGGCGGCGACTTCGGGCAGCATCTCGAAGCTCGGGCAAGCACCGTTCGGGTCGAGGCCGGCCACGGTCTCGGCGCTCTGGTCGAAGACGTACTGGCGATTGCAGACACCGACATTGGGTTGCTTGCGGGTGATCTCGAAGTGGTCCGAGCCTGTCTTGAGCATCTGCCAGAAGGCGTAATGTTCGGAACTGCGGTGCTTGGCCATGTTCTTTGGTGTCATGTGGAACGGATAGGCCTGGATCTGGAAGGCACGTTGGCCACCCTGGAAGGAGTTGCGGGCGAGCCCGTAGATCTCCTGGATCTGGTCGTTGTCCATGGCGTAGCAGCCCGAGGAGGAGCACGAGCCGTGCACCATCAGATGGCTGCCGCTGCGGCCATTCGCGCGGTCAAAGACGTTCGGATAGCCGATGTTGACGGCGAGATGGTATTTGGAGTTCGGGTTCAACTGAGCCGGCGTGACGGTGTAAAAACCCTCCGGCGCCTGCCGGTCGCCCTCGACCTTCTTCGGTCCGAGCTTCCCGGACCAGGCGCAGATGTCGTAGGTCTTCAAGAGGTCGAAGGTGCCGTCGGTCTTCTGCTTCCAGACCTCGAGCTTCGACTCTTCCTTATAGAGACGCACCAGCATGGGCGAGTTGACGCCCATGCCCTTGGCCTTGATCGCCGAGACGAGAGCCGCGGGCAGCGGCGCGTTCGCCGGCAGAAGGTCTTCGTACTGGCAGGCAGAAAGCGCGAACAGACCGACTGCGAGCGCAGCGCCGGTCACGAGGCGTCGAATGAACATCGAACCGAAATCCCCATTATACCGAAGGCTGGTCATGGCCCTCGACCCCACTCGAACCGCGGCGCTCTACAGGCGCCTTCGGGTCCCTCACGGCGGCGGCGGCTACGCCGAAAACCCGCTGCATGCTTGCCCTTTGTTATCGCGCGGCCGGTGTAAAGGAACCGTTAAATTCCGCGCAATTTGATCGATCGTCGAAAGCTTTCGTCGACGCTTTCAATGCGGCCGATGTCCATCGAACCCCCACGGCACGCGACATCGCCAGCCACGCCATTGTGCGCGATGGCGATGGGGAATACTACGGATCGAGCGATGCAAATGCGCAACAGGGCTACAGATTTCGCCCGATCGCCAGGAACTTTTCGCGCCGGTGACGCCGAAGGGACTCACCGTCGAGGCTTTTCAGCTCGGCAAAGGCGGCTCGAACCGCCTCGGCGGCGATGGCGATCCCCTCGGCACTGGCCCGGTGCATGCCGCCGAGCGGCTCCGGCACGATCCGATCGATCACCTTGAATTCCTTCAGATCCTGCGCCGTGATCTTCATGGCCTGGGCGACGTCCCGGGCACGCGTCGAATCCCGCCACAGAATCGAGGCGCCGGCCTCGGGCGAGATCACCGAGTAGATCGCGTGCTCCAGCATCAGCACCGTGTTGGCGGTGGCGATAGCGATGGCGCCGCCCGAGCCGCCCTCGCCGATGACCAGCGAGACGACCGGCACGTGCAGGTTGAGGCAGGCCTCGGTCGAGCGGGCGATGGCCTCGGCCTGGCCACGCTCCTCGGCGCCGATGCCGGGATAGGCGCCGGCCGTGTCGACCAGCGTCAGGATCGGCAGTTTGAAACGCTCGGCGAGCTCCATGACCCGTACCGCCTTTCGGTAGCCCTCGGGCCGCGCCATGCCGAAATTGTGCTTCAGTCGGCTCTGGGTGTCGTTGCCCTTCTCCTGCCCGATGACGACGATCGGCTCGCCGTCCAGCCGGCCAAGACCCGCGATAATCGCGTGGTCCTCGGCGTAGTAGCGGTCGCCGGCCAGCGGCACGAAATCGGTGATCAGCGCGGCGATGTAGTCGAGGCAGTGGGGCCGGTCGGGATGGCGCGCCACCTGCGTCTTCTGCCAGGGCGTCAGCTTTTTGTAGAGATCCGACAGCGCGTCGCGCGAGCGTTTTTCCAGCCGCTCGATTTCGTCGGTGACGTCGACCGCGTCCGCGTCGTTTTCAATCTTCTTCAGTTCGAGGATCTGGCCTTCCAGATCGGCGACGGGCTTTTCGAATTCGAGATAATTGTGCATCCGGTGCGCGGCGTTCGCCGTCCTTTGGATCAAGAGAGAGTGACGTCGGCAGGGCGTGCCGCCGATCATCGACCGGTGGATCCGAGCGACATCAGGGTCGCGTCGTCCCAAGGCAGGTCAGGGTCGAAATTTCGCCGGAACGTGACCACGGCCCGGGGGCTTGTCAAGAAACCACTTCGCCCACGACGCGAAAGTCAGTCGCAGTGGGCTTTGCAAGTACGCGGCGTCTTTGCTCAGCCCTCGGCGTCGGCCAGCTCCGACAGCGGATGATGGTCGGTCACCAGCCGCACCAGCCGTTCCTCCAGAACATGGGTGTAGATTTGCGTCGTCGAGATGTCGGCATGGCCGAGCAGTTCCTGCACGGCGCGCAAATCGGCGCCGTTTTGCAAGAGGTGGCTGGCAAAGGCGTGACGCAGGACATGCGGCGAGACCCGCGATGCGGCGATCCCGGCGCTCGACGCCAGCGCCTTCAACTCGCGCGCAAAGGCCTGTCGGGTAAGATGGCCGCTCTCCGACAGGGCCGGAAACAACCACGGGCCAGGACCTGCAACGCGATCGGCGCGCTTTTCATGCCTGACGCGCGCCTCGGCCGCCTCGCGCATCGCCGCGTCGAACAGCGCCAGCGCCTCGCGGGCCGCCTCGCCGATCGGTACCATGCGCTCCTTCTCGCCCTTGCCCTTGACGACGATCATCCGGTTCTTCGAGCGCAGCACCGAGCGCGGCAGGCTGACGAGTTCCGAAACGCGCATGCCGGTCGCATAGAGCAGTTCGACCAGAGCGTTGAGGCGCGCGGCGCGAACGCGAGCGGACGCTGCCATCGCCGGATCGCGCGCCGCGACGGCGGCCGTCTCGATCAGCCGGTCGACTTCGTCCTCGCTCATGATCTTCGGCAGCGGCTGTTTCCTGCGCGCCCCTTCGATCGACCCGGTCGGATCGTCGCCGCGCCGCTCCTCGGAGTAGAGAAAGCGATAATATTGCCGGAGCGCCGAGAGTTTGCGGGAGCGCGTGGTTTCGGCAAAGCCACGAGCGGCCAGCCGGGCGACGAAGCCGCGAATGTCGTCGGTCGAGGCCGTCAGCAGCGAACCGCCCCGGCCCGAAAGGTAGCCGGCGGCGTCTTCGAGGTCGCGCTGGTAGGCGTCGAGCGTGTTCTGCGATGCCCCGCGCTCGACGGCCATCATCTCCAGGAAGGATTCGACGTCGATACCGTCACGATGCACGGTCTCGCCACGGACACTGGAACTCGCACTGGATGTGGAGACGCGGCGGTTCACTGCGCGACGGCCCCGGCCGGCGGCGTCGCCGCCTCGGCATCGGTGCCCGTCGCGACGCCGGCATCGACAGGCGGCACGGCCGCCGGCGGTTGCGGCGTTATCGACGGGATCTTGCGCGGCGGCAACGGAATTTCCACGATGGTTTCGCGCCGGGTCGGCTCGACGAAGTAGACGAGCGCCGCCATGATGCCGTACAGCATGCCGGCTATCACGAAGAGCGTCGTCAGGAGGCGGACGAGGGTCGGCATCGCGGCGGGGCAAACTCGTTTCGTCGGTGTATGGCCAAAGAGATCGCCAATGCTTCTAACGGCATGGGCGAAGGACGCAAGGCAAACGGCATCCCGTCCCGGCATACGGGGCTTGATTTAAGATTTTCTGATCTTCCCACCCTGCCGGAGGAGGAAAGCCCACGCGGAAGGACGAATGAAGAGCGAGAACACCTTTGACCGGACGGTGACGATCGCCGAGCGCCTCGGCCGGCGCTCGATCGTGCTGATCGGCCTGATGGGCGCCGGCAAGACCACCGTCGGCCGGCGGCTGGCCTCGCAGCTCGGCATGTCGTTTCGCGATACCGACGTCGAGATAGAGACCGCCTCGCGCATGACCATTCCCGAGCTGTTCAAGGCCTATGGCGAGCCGGAGTTCCGGGCGCTGGAGGCGCGCGTCGTCGCTCGATTGGCAAGCGAAGGCCCGCAGGTGATCGCCACCGGAGGCGGCGCCTACATGCGCGGCGAGACCCGCGATCTTCTGAAGACGTCCGCCGTCACCGTGTGGCTGAAGGCCGACATCGACACGCTGATGGCCCGCGTCGCCCGCCGCTCGAACCGCCCGCTGCTTCAGGCAGCCGACCCGCGCAAGGTGATGGCCGAACTGATCGAGGCGCGCTATCCGGTTTACGCCGAGGCCGACATTCTGGTGGCCGCCCGTGACGTCAAGCGCGAGATCGTCGCCGCCGAGATCGCCGAGGCCGTCGAGCGGCATCTACAGGCGCGGGACAGGCAGGAGCCGGGCGGGGACCCGTTCGGCAGGGCATCGTCGGGCGACCAGGGCCAAGACGAGGAGGCCCTGCATGTTCGTGTGCAAAACGGGTCAACGGAGAATCTGCGATGAACGAGGTGAGACCCATGGCACCGAACACCGCCAGCGCCGAGCCCGCCGGCTTCGCCCATGGACCGATGCCGGGTGCCGAGTGCACCGTGCGCGTCGATCTTGGCAACCGCGCCTACGACATCCTGATTGGCCCGGGCCTCGTCGATGGCGCCGGCGAAGCCATCGCCACGCGCCTGCCCGGCATCCGCGCGGCGGTGGTCACCGACGAGACCGTCGCGGCGCTTCATTACGAGCGCCTGTCGATCGCGCTGTCGGCGGCCGGCATCGAGCATGTGAAGATCGTCCTTCCGGCCGGCGAGAAAACCAAATCCTTTGCCCATCTGGAGCAGGTCGTCGACGCGGTGATCGCGGCGAGGCTCGAACGCGGCGACGCGGTGATCGCGCTGGGCGGCGGCGTCATCGGCGATCTCGGCGGCTTCGCCAGCGCCATCGTGCGGCGCGGCATGGCCTTCGTGCAGGTGCCGACGACGCTGCTCGCCCAGGTCGACAGCTCCGTCGGCGGCAAGACCGGCATCAATTCGCCGCGCGGCAAGAACCTCGTCGGCGCCTTCCACCAGCCGGCCCTGGTGATCGCCGACACCGCCCTCCTCGACACGCTGAGCCCACGCGAATTCGCCGCCGGCTATGCCGAGCTCGCCAAATACGGACTGATCGACCGGCCCGACTTCTTCGCCTGGCTGGAGGAGCGCAGCATGGCGATCTTTGCCGGCGGGTTCGAGCGCGCCGAGGCGATTGCCGTCGCCTGCGAAGCCAAGGCGGCAGTCGTGAAGGCCGACGAGCACGAGAACGGCGCCCGCGCCCTTCTCAACCTCGGACACACCTTCGGCCATGCGCTGGAAGCCGGCGTCGGCTACGATCCCACCCGCCTTGTCCATGGTGAGGGCGTCGCCATCGGCATGGCGCTCGCCCATCGCTTTTCGGTCAGGCTCGGCCTGTGCCCGCCCGACGACGCAAAACGCTGCGAAGCGCATCTGAAGGCCAGCGGCCTGCCGACGCGCATTCAGGATATTCCCGACGTGTCCCTGACCCGCGACATGCTGATGGCCGGCATCGCCCAGGACAAGAAGGTGAAGCGCGGCAAGCTGACATTCATCCTCACCCGCGGCATCGGGCAGGCCTTCATCGCGAACGACGTCGGCCCGGCCGACGTGATCGCCTTCCTCGACGCGGAAATTCTCTGATGAGCCTCATTCTCTGGCTGCTCCTTTTCGGGGTTCTGGTGCTGGTCTCGATCTCGGCCTTCTTTTCCGGATCGGAGACGGCGCTCACCGCGGTCTCGCGCGCCCGGCTGATCAGCTACGCGAAAAACGGCGACGTCCGTGCCGGTATCGTCCAGCGGCTGATCGAGAAGAAGGACCGGTTGATCGGCGCGCTGCTGATCGGCAACAACCTCGTCAACATCCTCGCCTCGTCGCTGGCCACGACCGTGCTCCTGGGCATCTTCGGCCAAGCCGGTGTGGTCTACGCGACCATCGCGATGACCGTCATCGTCGTCATCTTCGGCGAGGTGCTGCCGAAATCCATCGCCATCGCCCGGCCGGACAGCTTTTCGCTGGCGATCGCCCGGCCCGTCTCAATCATCGTCACCATCCTTGGCCCGCTGACCCGCGTGGTGAACTGGATCGTGCGCCGCATCCTCGCACTCTTCGGGATGAGTCTGGATTCGGGTGCCTCGCTGCTCACCGCCCATGAGGAGCTGCGCGGCGCCGTCGAGGTGCTTCACCGGGAGGGCGCCCTCGTCAACGCCGACCGCAACCGCCTCGGCGGCCTTCTCGACCTGCACGAGCTCGAAGTGTCAGACGTCATGATCCACCGCACCTCGATGCGGCAGGTCAACGCCGACGACGCGCCGGCCGAGGTCGTGAGGCAGATTCTGGAAAGCCCCCACACTAGGCTGCCCGTCTGGCAGGGCCACTACGACAACATCATCGGCGTCGTTCATGCCAAGGATCTGCTGCGCGCGCTGAACGAGGTCGGCAACGATCCGGACAAGATCAACATCCGCAAGATCTGCGCGCAATCCTGGTTCGTGCCCGAGACGACCTCGCTGCAGGACCAGCTGAACGCCTTTCTGCGCCGCAAGTCGCACTTCGCCATCGTCGTCGACGAATATGGCGAGGTCGAAGGGCTGATCACGCTGGAAGACATCCTGGAGGAAATCGTCGGCAACATCGCCGATGAGCACGATATCGACATGCAGGGCGTCACGACGGAGGCCGACGGCTCGGTGGTGGTCGACGGCCAGGTGCCGATCCGCGACCTCAACCGGGCGCTCGACTGGAATCTCCCCGACGAGGAGGCGGTGACCATCGCCGGCCTCGTCATTCACGAAAGCCAGTCGATCCCCGAGGAGCGCCAAGCGTTCACCTTCTTCCAGAAGCGCTTCACCGTCCTGAAGCGCGAGAAGAACCGCATCACCAAGCTGCGCATCCGCCCGGCGACCGTGCTGGTGCCGCCCAAGAAGGTCGGTGGCCACGCGGCCTCGATGGCCGGCGACGCCGACCGCCTGCCACAGCCGGAAATCGACGACGAGGATTGGGACTACGGCATCGAGAGCGAAACGTCAGGTGAAGACGAAGGCGGCGAATTGCGCAACACCGCCGATCTTGCCCGCGAGGCCGCATCCGGAAGCCACGCCGATATCCCTGCGACACCGGACGAGCCGCAGGTAGTGGTGGCGCCCGAAGGTGCGCCGGAAGAGGCGGATGGGTGCAACGAGGACTCGGTGCACGACGAGGAGCCAGCGCCTCGTTGGAAAAATCGTAAGACGGCTAGGGAAACGAAATCGTAAGGTCTCGGGGTGGGGTGCGATGGACCACTACGAGCCCTCGAGAGATCGCGCGGCAGTCTTGCACGTCTTTTCCCGCCTTCAGCCGCGCGTCGGCTCGCCGGGCGCTGCGGCCTCGATTGCCAGCGCGTGAAGGCCAGCGGCAAGTTCGTCCTTCAACACGTCGTTCACCGCGCGGTGACGCGCGATTCGCGACTTCCCGGAAAAGGCTGCGCTCACCAGTCGAACCCGAAAATGCGTTTCGCCGGTGCCGTCGAAGCCGGCATGGTGGTCGCTGCCGGCGTGATTGTGCCCCGCATGAAGGTGGCTTTCGTCGATAATCGTCAGGCGCTCGGGCGAAAAAGCCTCGGTCAGCTTGGCGTGAATAGCGTCTTGTGTGGCAGGCATGGCAGCCTCCTCGTCAGGGTGATGTCGGGGCGTTCCGCACGCCGAAGCTTGCGCGAAGCAGCCGAACGGCTTGGATTTCCGGCTTTTTCCCATCTGTCAATTCTTGTCGCGCCGCAAACGGGGTACCATAATCCGAACCGATGAAACTCGACTCCAAATATTTCGACGCGATCCGCGTCAACGGGAAAGGCAAGGCCAAGGGCGCGCGCGAGAAACCGCGTGCGCCGGAATGCGCCTGGGAAGGCTGCAGCGAGGCCGGCATCTACAAGGCCCCCATGGGCCGCGACCATGAAGGGCAGTACCTGCATTTCTGCGTCGATCACGTGCGCCAGTACAATAAGTCCTACAATTACTTCTCGGGACTCAACGACAAGGACATCCAGAAGCAGCTGAAGGACTCGCTGACGGGCAATCGCCCGACCTGGACCATGGGACATAACGGCACGGCACCGGGCGATGCAGCCAAGGCCGCGAGCGCCAATCGCGCCCGTCGCTATTTCGGCCGCACCCGCGACCCGTTCAACCTTTTTGCCGGCGAAGAGGGCGCGAAGCGACCCGAGCCGCGCCGGCCCAAGGTGCGCTCGCTGGAGCTCAAGGCCTTCGAGACCCTCGACCTCTCCCAGGAGGCGACTGGCGAAGCCGTCCGGGCGCGCTATAAGAACCTCGTCAAGCAGCTGCATCCCGACGCCAATGGCGGCGACCGCAGCACCGAGGACAAGTTGCGCGAAGTGATCCAGGCCTACAAGCTTTTGAAGCAGTCCGGTTTTTGCTAAGCCGCACTTGGCCTCTTCCGATTACCGTCGCCGCTCGTGAGGGCAATCGGACGGACGGGATGCCAGCGCCGTCGAACATCCTTCGGCCAGACGATCGATCGTTCCGGCTCACGCCTTCTCCCGCGGGTGGGCCGTGTCGGGCGGAAAGTTAAGATGATGAAATGGACCGGCAAGCGCCGCGCAGGGGCACCCGGTCCGTTGGAGGCAATATGAGTGCAGCCGAAGCGATCGAGGCCCCGGCCGCCCTGCCGGACACCACGGTCTCCGTCAAGGACACCTTCGGGTTCGACAGCGATCTGACCGTGCCGGCCTTTTCCGGCCCCGATCCGCATGTGCCGGAGATCGACCCGGACTACCTCTTCGACAAGCCGACGACGCTGGCGATTCTCGCGGGCTTCGCCAAGAACCGCCGCGTCATGGTCTCGGGCTATCATGGCACCGGCAAGTCGACCCATATCGAGCAGGTCGCGGCCCGCCTCAACTGGCCCTGCGTCCGCGTCAATCTCGACAGCCACGTCTCCCGCATCGACCTTGTCGGCAAGGACGCGATCACCGTGCGCGACGGCATGCAGGTCACCGAGTTCCGCGAGGGCATCCTGCCCTGGGCCTATCAGAACAACGTCGCGCTGGTTTTCGACGAATACGACGCCGGCCGGCCGGACGTTATGTTCGTCATCCAGCGGGTGCTGGAATCCTCCGGCCGGCTGACGCTCCTCGACCAGAGCCGCGTCGTGCGCCCGCACCCTGCCTTCCGCCTCTTTGCCACTGCCAACACGGTCGGCCTCGGCGACACGACGGGGCTTTACCACGGCACCCAGCAGATCAACCAGGCGCAGATGGACCGCTGGTCGATCGTCACGACACTGAACTACCTGCCGCACGACCAAGAGGTCGGCATCGTTGTGTCGAAGGCCAAGAGCTACGCGACGAAGGAAGGCCGCCAGACCGTCTCCAAGATGGTCCGCGTCGCCGACCTCACCCGCTCGGCCTTCGTCAACGGCGACCTGTCGACCGTCATGAGCCCGCGCACGGTCATCACCTGGGCCGAGAACGCCGAGATCTTCGGCGACCTCGGCTTCGCCTTCCGCCTGACCTTCCTCAACAAATGCGACGATCTGGAACGCCCGCTGGTGGCGGAGTTTTACCAGCGCGCGTTCGGGGAGGAATTGCCTGAGAGCGTCGCGAATATCGTGTTGGATTGAGCGTGCTATCGGTTCTGGCCGATGGGTAAGATCATCGAACGCATGCGGGCCAATCCAAAGGCAAATTGGCAGATCGGCGACGTACGCAAAGCCTGTCGCGAAGTCGGTGCTTCGTGCATGGAGCCAAGCCGCGGCTCGCATTACAAGATCGCCGATCCGACCGGCGGGCGTCCGTATACGATTCCGGCGAAGCGGCCTATAAAGACGGTCTACATTCGCGAACTCGTCAAGTTTCTGGACGAAATGGAACCGAAATGAGTGCCGATCCGAAGCTGATCAACGAAGCTGGACAACCCTTCGATCCCGCCGCCTACGAGATCGTTCTGCGGCCTCTGACGCAGGATGAGGGCGGTGGCTGGTTTGCCACGATCCCCGCTCTTCCCGGATGTATGGGGGACGGCGAAAGCGAAGGCGAAGCGATTGCAGACGTGCGTGCAGCGGCGCTCGAATGGGCCGATGCCTGCGTCGTGGACGGCGAATCGGTTCCAGCTCCTGTCATGACAGACAGTATCGCAGCCGAGTAGCATCCCTCATGGCCAAGATCGGCGACAACACCCGCCCCGCAGACCGCAAGAGCACCGACCGCGAGCCGTTCCGGCGCGCTGTTGCGGGTTGCCTGCGCGCCATTGCCGGCGATCCCGAACTGGAGGTCACCTACGCCTCCGAGCGGCCCGGCCTGACCGGGTCGCGCGCCGCCTGCCAGAGTTGGCCAAGCGGGCGACGAAGAACGATGTGGCCGTCACCCGCGGCCTGGCCGACGCGATGGCGCTGCGCAAGGCCCGGCACGATTCGAAGCTGCATGCGAGCCTGTCGCCCGAGGGACAGGGTGCGCGGGCGATCTACGACGCGGTCGAGCAGGCGCGCTGCGAGGCAATCGGCGCCAATGCCATGGCCGGTGTCGGCGACAATCTCGGTGCCATGCTGGAAGACAAGTATTTCCGCTCCAACCTCTCCGACGTCACCGACAAGGCCGAGGCGCCACTGGAGGACGCCGTCGCGCTGATGGTCCGTGAAAAGCTGACCGGCCGCCGTATCCCGCCCAGTGCCGAAGCCCTCGTCGACGTCTGGCGTGATTTCGTGGAGGACAAGGCCGGCGAGAAGTTCGATCGCCTGTCACAAACGCTCGACGACCAGCAGGCCTTCGCCCGCGCCATGCGCGACATGCTCGTCTCGCTGGAGATGGCCGAAAAGCTCGGCGACGACAACGAGACACAGGAAAACGACGACGACGAGGAGCAGGGCGACAATCAGACACGCGATTCGGAGGAAGGCGGCTCGGAGAAGGAAAGCGGCACCGAGGAGGCCGAGCCCGAGGAATCCGAGAGCGAGGGCGAGAACCAGGAGACCGCCGAGGCCGAATCTTCCGAGGTCACCGCCGACGATCCGGTCGACGACGACAGCCAGGAAACGGAGACGCCGGGCGAATCGAGACGACCCAGCCAGCAGTCCCACGATCCATCCCTTCAGGTCGACTACAAGGTCTTCAACGGCACGTTCGACGAGACGATCGGCGCCGAGGAACTTTGCGACGAAGCCGAACTCGACCGCCTGCGTGCTTTCCTCGACAAGCAACTGTCGAGCCTGCAGGGCGTCGTCGGCCGCCTCGCCAACCGCCTGCAGCGCCGCCTGATGGCCCAGCAGAACCGGTCCTGGGATTTCGATCTCGAAGAGGGCTATCTCGATTCGGCCCGCCTCGTGCGGCTGATCACCGACCCGATGCAGCCGCTCTCCTACAAGATGGAGCGCGACACCGACTTCCGCGACACGATCGTCACGCTGCTCATCGACAATTCCGGCTCCATGCGCGGGCGGCCGATCACCGTCGCCGCCACCTGCGCCGACATCCTCGCGCGCACGCTGGAGCGCTGCGGCGTCAAGGTCGAAGTGCTCGGCTTCACCACCAGAGCCTGGAAGGGCGGCCAGGCTCGCGAGAGCTGGCTAAAGGCCGGCAAGCCGCAAAAGCCCGGCCGGCTCAACGATCTGCGCCACATCATCTACAAATCGGCCGACAGCCCCTGGCGCCGTTCGCGGCGCAATCTCGGCCTGATGATGCGCGAGGGCCTGCTCAAGGAAAACATCGACGGTGAGGCGCTCATCTGGGCACACAAACGCCTCTTGGCCCGCCCCGAGCAGCGCCGCATCCTGATGATGATCTCCGACGGTGCGCCGGTGGACGATTCGACCCTGTCGGTGAATCCCGGCAATTATCTCGAACGGCATCTGCGGGCGGTGATCGAGCACATCGAAACCCGCTCGCCGGTGGAGCTCCTGGCCATCGGCATCGGCCACGACGTCACGCGCTATTACCGCCGCGCCGTCACCATCGTCGACGCCGAGGAGCTGGCCGGCGCCATGACCGAGCAACTCGCCGACCTCTTCGAGGACGAGAGCGCAGGGGGCCGCGGGATGAGCGGCCAGCGGCGGTCCCGGCGTTGAGGCGACAGGGCCGGCGCGCGGCATTTCGGCCTCCAGAGTCGAGGACTGTCGCCTCCGTGCTCAGGATCGCAGCGTTGTTTCCGACGGCGCTCGTTACCGGAGCGCTGTTCATCGGGACGTTCACTTGCCTGACGACAGGTGCACACGCCGCTGCCGACCGCATCACCGTAAAGACGACCCCGATCGCACCATTCGACAAAGACTCCGGCCGGGCCCGCTTCGGCGCGCTCGATTATGTCGGCGGCTTTGCCTTCTCCTCTTCAGATGGTCGCCTCAAAGGCGTCTCGGCGATCCGCCTCAAGGACGGCGGTCGCCGTTTCCTCGCCCTCACCGACAACGGCGTCTGGTTTGCCGGCCGGTTCAAGCGCGATGCGGACGGACGGCTCACCGGCATCGACGACGCCGTGCTCGCTCCGATGCTCGGGTCCGACGGCAAGGCGATGACCGGCAAGATCGCGGCCGACGCCGAAGCGCTGACGATCGATGGCGGTGACGCGCTGGTGGGTTTCGAACGCGACCATCGCATCATGGCCTTCGCTCATGCCGACGCCCCGTTCGACAGCCCTGGCCGCACCCTGCCCCTGCCGTTGCCACGCAATGAGCTTCGCAGCAATCGCGGCATCGAGGCCCTCGCGGCGTCGCCTGTAACAAGCCCGCTCCACGGTGCCATGGTCGCCGTCACCGAACGCTCGCTCGATGCCGAGGGCAACCTCTTTGCGGCGATCTTCGACCCGAAGGGCGGCAAGGGTGCGAAGGGCAGCGTCTTCAAGGTCCGCAAGGACGATGTGTGGGACGTGTCGGACGGCACGTTCCTGCAGGACGGCGACCTCTTGCTCCTGGAACGGCGCTACCAAGGCCCCTTCCGCGGCCTCGGCATCAGGCTGAGGCGGATCGCCGGCAGCACGATCAGGCCCGGCGCCTTGGTCGACGGCCCGGTGATCGCCAGCTTCGATCTCGGCCAGGAGATCGACAACATGGAAGGCATCGACGCCTGGATCGACCGAAGCGGCAGCACCCGCCTGACCATGGTGTCCGACGACAACGGCTCGTTCTTCCAGCGCAGCCTGATCCTGGAGTTCAAGCTTTCGAACGAACCGGCCTCGACGAACTGACGCGCGATAAGAGCGTTACGCCTGCGCCGCGCTCGTCCGCGCCGGCAGCACCTGCTGGATGACGATCCGGTAGGGAATCAGCGCGAAGACGGCGATGGCGAGCTTCATCGAGAAATCGCCGATCGCCCAGGAGATCCAGCGCGGCGCATCGCCCGAGGCAAGGCCGGCGAGCAGGGGCGCGGTTTCCAGTGCGAAGGGATCGTTCGGCCCGACGAACAGGAAGACGGGTGCGAAGGCGACGCAGAAGAAGACGATCGTGTCGGTGATCGAGCCCGTGATCGACGAGGCGGCCGGCGCACGCCACCAGCGATCCTGCCGCAACCGATTGAAGATCGCGATGTCGAGGAGCTGGGCGACGAGGAAGGCCGCGCCCGAGGCGACGGCGACCCGAAACAGCCGCTCGGCGGCGCTCGCATAGCCGACCAGACCGAGATCGAAGAGCAGCGGCGGCACAGCGATCGAACACGCAACCGCCATGGCGAAACCGGCGTAGACGGCACGGCGCGCGATCGAGGGTCCGTAGATGCGGTTCGTCAGATCCGTGACGAGAAAGGCGAAGGGATAGACGAAGGCGCCCCAGGTCAGCAGGTCGGCGAGTTGCAGGCCGCCGACGGTCATGAACACCGGGAACTGCACCGCGACATTCGAGGCGAGCACGATCAGCGTCATTGCCGCGACGGGAATAAGATAGGGGCGCAGGCCCCTGACTCGACCAGAAGCCGGGCGCGAAAACTGTGACGTCATTTTTTTTAACCTGGGTGATGGAACCAGTGCAGCCGGACTTGGCAGGGAAGCCGGCTGCAACAGAAAGAATTCAAAGCCGATTCGAAGGCCGGTGATGCGACTTCCCGCAGCCCTTAGCTGGCGGCGGCTTCGGCGGTCTTCCTGGCGATCTGACGCTTCAGGAGACGGGCACGCGGCGAAAGCTCGATTGCCGGGGCCTTCGTCAGGAACGCGTCGAGACCACCGCGATGCTCGACCGTGCGCAAGGCATGAGCCGAAATGCGCAAACGGTAGCGCTGGCCAAGGGCGTCGGAAATCAGCGTGACGTTGCACAGATTCGGCAGGAAGCGACGGCGCGTCCGGTTGTTGGCATGGCTGACATTGTTGCCGGACTGGACAGCTTTGCCGGTAAGTTCGCAGGCGCGTGACATCAAATCACCTTTCAGATTACGATAAGCCCGAAAGGCGCGCCGCCGCAAAAGCGGCGCGATCATCGCTGTCGGGCATGACCGGAAATTCGACCGGCTCCATACCCCGACCCGCCAAAAGCGTCAAGCCGAAAGGTGCTGCGATCACCCGATCGCCCGCGAGACTGGTCGCTCAAGCCGGACCAGGCGAAAAGTCTTACCGAAGCCAACGCGCTCTTGAACGCCTGCAACGCGATCGTGAGGTTGCACTGCCACAAAACCGCGCCGATTGTGACAGCAAGGAAATTTGCCGCACGCTCGCGCCGACATCGAGGACATCCGACCCATGCGACCTGCCTCCCACCCCCTTGCCCGTCGCCGCGCTGCCGGATCCGCATTCACCGGTCTCGGCGCCTTGGCCGCCTTTGTCACGAGCCTGCTTGCGCCGACCACGGCCGATGCGGCGGGCCAGACCGTAACGACCCGATACGGCATGGCGATCATCGGCCTGCCGATCGGCAAGGCGTCCTTCGATACGGTGATCGATGGCGGCCGGTTCACCGTCAGGGGTTCGATGTCCTCGGCCGGGCTCGGTAGCCTCGTCTCCGACACCGGCGGAACCAGCCGCGTCTCGGGCCGGGTCACCGACAGGGGATTTGCCGCCAACAGCTACGGCCTCGACTATACGAGCGACAAGAAGCGCTGGACCTCGAAGGTGTCGTTCAGCGGCGGCCGGGTGACCTCGGCCAATGTCAGCCCGAAGCGCGACAAGCCGAAGCCCGGCTACGTCCCGGTCCAGCGCTCGCAACTGTCGTCGGTGGTCGATCCGTTGAGCGGCCTGATGCTCAAGGCCGACAGCGCCAATTCGGTCTGCAACCGAACCTTGCCGCTCTACGACGGCTGGTCGCGCCTCGACCTGGCCCTTTCGCCCTCCGGCTCGCGCCAATACGACATGCCCGGCTATTCCGGCCCGGCAACGGTCTGCACGGCCCGGATCCGCCCGGTGAGCGGCTACGACAAGAGCTCCAAGGGCCTCAACTATCTGAAGAAACAGTCCATCGAGGTCTGGTTCGCGCCGATCGCCCGCAAGGACGTCTTCGTTCCGGTCTATGCGAGAATCCCGACCCAGGTCGGCCCGTTGACCCTCAGCGCGACATCGGTGAACGTAAAATAGCGCTCGCCATTCACGGGAGATTAATGTTCGCCGATTGACCGCCGAGGCTCCTGTGCTCGGAAGCCGGTCTCAAAGACCGCAGCGGTTGGGAAGCGGATTTGATGGGCACAGGTCTCGGGTTTCTCGCCGTTCTGATGTGGGCGCTGCTGGCGCTTTTTACGGCCCGCAGCGGGAACGTGCCGCCCTTCCAACTCGCGGCGATGACGTTCGCCATCGCGACTGTGCTCGGCCTCGTCGCACTGCCGATCCGCGGCACGCCCCTTGCCGTCTTTCGCCAGCCGCCAGTCGTCTGGCTCGTCGGCATCGCCGGCCTCTTCGGCTATCACGCGCTGTATTTTGCGGCGCTGCGCAACGCTCCCGCGGCACAGGCGAGCCTCATCGCCTATTTGTGGCCGCTGTTCATCGTCATCGGCTCGGCAAGCCTGCCGGGCGAGCGTCTGCGCTGGTTCCACGGGGTCGGCGCGATCCTCGGCCTCGTGGGAGCAGGGCTGATCGTCACCGGCGGCGGAGCGCTGTCCTTCTCGGCGGACTATACGCTCGGATACGCATTCGCCGGTCTCTGCGCGCTGTTCTGGTCAAGCTATTCGCTACTGTCGCGGCGCTTTGCCGACGTTCCGAGCGACGTCGTCACGGGCTTTTGCGCGGCGACGGCGCTTCTTGCGTTGATCGCTCATCTCGGCATCGAGACAACGGTCTGGCCGTCAACTTCGGCTGAATGGCTTGCCGTCCTCGGCCTTGGCCTTCTCCCTGTCGGCGGTGCCTTCTATGTCTGGGATTACGGCGTCAAGCACGGCGACATCCAGATCATCGGCGCCGCGAGCTATGCCGCGCCGCTCTTGTCCACGCTGGTGCTGGTCGCCGCCGGCGAGGCGCCGCTCACCGGAACGCTGATTCTCGCCGCCGTCCTCATCACCCTCGGCGCCTGCCTCGCCGCCCTGCCACTGTTCCGTCGCCTTGTCCGACTCGCAGGCTAAGGGTGTCCGACCAAGAGCGCGGCGCCACCCTCATCCCGAGCCTGTCGAAACGCGAGGATAAAAGGCTCCAGTTCCCTCCGGAAGGTTCCTACGCCGTCTTCGAATCCCGCGGCGTCGGGCGCCAGTCCTTCGGTGCCATCTCGAATTTCTCGAAGTCGAAGCCTGGTGCGACGGTGCAGCCGACCAGTGTGTATTCGCCAAGGCTCGTCGCGGTCTGCCAGCAACCGGCCGGCACCACGACCTGCGGCATCTCGTTGCCGTCGACATTCGGCCCCAGCCGCTGGGCCGACGCGTCGTGGCCGTTTTGCGACAGGGTGATGACCAGCGGCGCGCCGGCATAATAATGCCAGACCTCGACCGCATCGCTGACCCGGTGCCATTCCGAGGTGTCGCCGGCCTCCAGCAGATAATAGATTGCCGTCGAGACGGCACGGCCGTTGCCGTCCGTCGCCTCGTCCCGGAACGTCTCGCGGTACCAGCCACCCTCCGGATGCGGCTTCAAGTCGAGTTGCTTGACGAGATTGAGAACGGCGGTGCTCATCAATACTGATCCCTCTTTTTGCGGATGGCGGCAAAGACCTCCGCCGGGTCGGCGTCGGCCATGCCGATCGCCTCCTTCAGCTCGGTGACGTCGGCGCGCAGGAACGGATTGGTCCGCTTTTCGTCGCCCAGCGAAACCGGCAGGGTCGGCTTGCCCGCAACCCGTAGCTCCTCCACCTGTTTGACCCGCTCCTGCAAGGCGAGATTGCCCGGATCCACCGAAATCGCGCATTTTGCGTTGGTCGCTGTGTATTCGTGGCCGCAATACAGCATCGTGTCGTCGGGCAGCGCGCGCAGCCGCTTCAGGGACTCCCACATCATTGCCGCATCCCCTTCGAATAGCCGGCCACAGCCGAGCGAGAACAGCGCATCGGCGGCGAATACCGCCTTGGCTTCCGGCAGGAAGTAGGAGATTTCGCCCAGCGTGTGCCCCGGCGTGTCGATGGCCTCGACCTTGATACCGCCGATGTCCAGCGTCTCGCCGCCGGAGACGGCCCGGTCGATGCCGGGAATCTTCGCCTTCTCCTTTTCGGGCCCGACGATCGTTATGCCGAAGCGCGCTTTTAGCGCCTCGTTCGCCTCCACATGGTCGGCGTGGTGGTGCGTCGTCAGGATATGGGTCAGCGTCCAGCCATTCGCCTCGAGCGCGGCGAGGATCGGCTTTTCCTCCGGCGCGTCGATAGCGATGGTGGTGTCGCCGCTATGGACGAGCACCCCGAAATTGTCGCTGCGGCAAGGAAACTGGCGAATTTCGATCTGGGCCATAAGGTCTCGTCCTCGGGTTCGAATCAGTCAGCGTCAAGCGGCGGTGACAATCGTGCGCCGGCGCATGTCCTTCCGAGCTAGGGCAATGGCCCGCCATGTCAGCCGCAGCGCGCCGGGTTTCGCGGCGCGTTCCTGCGTGCTCTGTGGCCAAAACCATTCCACACGGCGTTCGAGGCGCCATTTTTTGGATGAAACGAAAGTTTCGGCCAGCCGTGCTTGGCTCTATAAGAAAGGGCTGCGCGCGACACCACATCGAAGGGTGCGCGCCGGCCAGGAGCGGACAGTTTGAGCCGAACGCCCGACCGGACAGCGACACGCGGCGGGCCGACCAACGGCAAACGCCGAAAAGGGAAGGCCGATGGAGGGCCGGACGCACTGACCAGCAACGCCGACATCATGAGCCTGCGCGACTTTTATGCAAGCCCGCTCGGGGCCGTGGCGGCGCGCGCGATCGGCCTGGCGCTGACGCCGCTCTGGCGACCGATCAGCGAGGAGCGGCTCGTGGGCCTCGGCTACGCCGTGCCCTATCTCGACCGCTTCGCCGCCGACGCCGAGCGTGCGCTCGCCTTCATGCCCGCCCAGCAAGGCGCCCAGAACTGGCCGGCCGGCACCCCGTCGAAGACCGCCCTCGTCGGCGTCGAGGACCTGCCGCTCGGCGATTCGTCGATCGACCGCATCCTCATGGTCCACGCGCTGGAATTTGCCGAAAACCCCGAGGCGATGCTGGGCGAGGCCTGGCGGGTTCTAGCCCCCGGCGGCCGCATCGTCATCGTCGTGCCGCATCGCCGTGGCGTCTGGGCGCGGCTCGATCACACGCCCTTCGGCACCGGCCGCCCCTGGTCGCGCGGCCAGCTGGCGCGGCTTCTGCGCGCAACGATGTTCACGCCCACCGCCTTCACGCAAGGCCTGCTTTTCCCGCCCTTCGAGCGCCGCGCCCTTTTAAAACTCGCCGCCCCGCTGGAGCGCATGGGCGGCCAGCTCTGGCCCCTCTTCGCCGGCGTCGTTGTCATCGAGGCAACCAAGCAGCTTTATCGCGGCGTCACGGTCACGGCGGAGGTGAAGGCAAGGCGCAGGGCAACGCGGCCGGTGCTGGTGCCGGCAGGGGCTAGGGCGCGGCGGGTGGGGTGAGGGGCGGTGAGACGGAACAGAGATCCTTTTCAGGCAGCAGTCCCCGGCGCTTCCAAAACGTTCGAGGCTCCCGGTACGAGCAGTCGCTTTGAGCCCATTTTGCCGGACAGTTCCGCTACCAAGTCATCAAATGGATATTTCGCGCATGGTATTGAATTTTCATGAGATATTATATGGGTAGGAGACGTCATGGCATTTCGAGCGGATGAGGCGGCACAAGATACTCACGAGCGAGCAAGGCGAACTTTGGTGCTGCGCTCCGGCGTTGATGTGTCCCAGCGGGAGAAAGCGGACCGAGCGCTGGAGGATTTGATCGACACCCACGGACCTGTGGTGCGAACCTATCCGACATGGCATCCGCTAGTGCCACAACGGGATCCGCAATTCCCGGTCACATTTCCAAGCGAACGCTGCGGCTATGACGGTCTGGATCATACGGTGCTCTTTGCCCACGCGTTCATATCGTGCCCTTACGGGGATGGCGCGACGATTATCAAATCGGTTGAAGCAATGGATTCCCATCCCTGTGCAAGAATTACCGCCGAGCGGCTGGATGTACCATTCTATAACACCAGCACCACCCCGATCCTCGTACGATGCGACTGGAGCGACACCTTCGCCGAACGGCACATGGTCCCCAAACGTCTTGCGGTACCGCTAATGATCGAACAAGAGATGCGGATGTGGCACCGTGCGGAGTTGGGCGAACGATGGGAGACTATGCGCCCGTATTTCCTTGGCGACCCGCACGGGGCGCGATCTTCGTTATTCGTAACGCAGGACACGGCTATAGCAATGAAGCGCGTTTACATAGCGATGGTGGGGTCAGGCATGTTCGGACCCTTGCAACTGGATTGAAGCACTGGAATCTTAAACAAAACTAGCAATTCCTTTTATGCACTACGCCGCCACTCCCGCGTCAGCCTGCGGCCCCAACTGCACCTGAAACTGCACGCCCTGGCTTTGCGCCAGATTTGCGATGATTTCGATCAGATGGACGGCGGTTGGGCTGCCGTTTGGGCCAAGCATCCGCATCAGGCTTTTCGGGTTCTTGAGAGTCAGACGCGCAAGTTTTTCAAAGCCGATCGTCGCGTTGATATGCGCCCGCAAGAGCGCGCGGCCTTCATCCACCTTGCCATTCAGGAGCGCGTTGGCCGCATCTTCGAGCAGATGCTTGGCAAACTCGGGGTTCCGTGCAGCAACCGCCTTTAACGCTTCACTGTAGGGCATCGTCGGCATGATCAATCCTTCCGCTTCTTCTGCGCCTTATAGTCCGCCCACAACCTTTTGGCCCGTTCGATGTCCAAGCTCTGGCGACGTTTGGTTCCGCCGGTGAGCAGGATCACGAGACGTTCGCCGTCCTGCCCCACATAGATGCGATAACCGGGGCCGAACGGAATAAGCAGTTCATGGACACCGCCACCCACGCTTTTGAGTTGGCCGGTGTTACCGCCCTCAAGCCGATCGAGCGCGATCGTCACGCGTTTGGCTGCCTGACGATCGGTACCCGCAAGCCAATCGACGAACGGCACTTCACCGGCATCGTCGGTGTAGGTGACCAGTTCAATCATAATTTAAGGTAACATAATTGGTACCCGACGCAAGGGCTAGAAAGCGGGAAGATGCATGTGCTGCCTCGCTCAGCGAAGGCGCGTGTCCGTGACAGCACAAATCCATACCAGCCCCTCACCGCCGCAGCACGAACACCGCCTGCTGCCCGAACACGTTCCAGAACGACCAGGGCAGCTTCATGCCCATCTTGTGGCCCGTCGCATTCAGCGCCATCGCCGTTTCCACCGTCGCGCCGATCTCGTCGGCGAGCGCCACGAAATCGCGGATGGTGCAGAAGTGGATGTTCGGCGTCTCATACCAGGCATGGGAAAGGTTCGCCGTGACCGGCATGCGGCCGCGCAGGCCGAGCCAGACGCGCGTCGACCAATGGCCGAAATTCGGAAAGGAGACGATCGCCCGGTTGCCGATGCGCAAAAGCTCGGTGAGAACGTGCTTGGGGTTGCGCGTCGCCTGGATGGTCTGGGAGAGGATGACGAAGTCGAAGGAGCCGTCCGGATAGTGGACGAGGTCGCGGTCGGCGTCGCCCTGGATGACCGACAGGCCCCGCGCCACGCATTCGTTGACGCCGGCCTGGCTGAGCTCGATGCCGCGCGCGTCGACCTGACGGCGCTGTTCCAGCATGGCGAGCAGCGCCCCGTCGCCGCTGCCGACGTCGAGGACGCGGCTGCCGGGCGTGACCAGATCGGCGATGATGTCGAGATCGACGCGGTGCGACCGCGAGGCCGTGGCCGTGGCCGTGGCGGCGACCGGCGCACCCTTCATTCGCGCGGCAAGTTCCGGCTCGGGCGGTTTGGGGCCGGAGCCTGGGTTCGTCATCGTCAAAGCCCCCGCGCTCGGGCGGCGGACGACACGAAACCGTCGATCGCCGCGAAGAAGTCCGGCTCGTAGAGCAGGAATGAATCGTGGCCCCGGTCGGTATCGACCTCGACGAAGGAAACGGATGCGGCGGCCGCGTTCAGCGCGTGGACGACGGCGCGGCTCTCTTCGGTCGGAAACAGCCAGTCCGAGGAGAAGGACACGAGGCAGAAGCGCGTGTTAGCCCCCTTGAACGCGTTGGCGAGCAGGCCGTCATAGTCGGCGGCGATGTCGAAATAATCCATCGCCCGGGTCATGTAGAGATAGGAATTCGCATCGAAGCGATCGACGAAAGTCATCCCCTGGTGACGCAGATAGCTCTCGATCTGAAAGTCGGCATCGAAGCCGAACCCCAGCGTTTCCCGGTCCTGCAGGTTTCGACCGAATTTACGCTGCAACGCCATCTCCGACAGATAGGTCACGTGCGCGGTCATCCGCGCGACCGCGAGCCCCTTGTGCGGCCGCTTCTTCGCCGCGAAGTAGCGCCCGCCGCACCAGTCCGGGTCGGCCATCACCGCCTGCCGCCCGATCTCGTGGAAGGCGATGTTCTGGGAGGAATGGCGTGCGCCGGTGGCGATCGGCAGGGCGGCGAACACCATGTCAGGATAGCTCACCGTCCATTGCAGCACCTGCATGCCGCCCATCGAGCCGCCGATGACGGCGAAAAGCTTCTCGACGCCGAGCCGGTTCACCAGCATCTTCTGGGCCCGCACCATGTCGCGGATGGTGATGACCGGCAGCGTCAGACCGTAGGGTTCGCCCGTCGCCGGGTCGGTCGACGCCGGCCCGGTGGAGCCCATGCAGCCGCCGATGACATTCGAGCAGATGACAAAGAATTTCGACGTGTCGATCGGCTTGCCGTCGCCGATGATCGAGGACCACCAGCCCGGCTTGCCGGTGATCGGCGACTGGCTGGCGCAGTAGTGGTCGCCGGTCAGCGCGTGGCAGACGAGGATGGCGTTGGACCGATCCGCGTTCAGCGTTCCGTAGGTGTTGTAGGCGATCTGGAACGGCGCGAGATCGCGGCCCGCGTCGAGCTGCAACGGCTCGTCCTCGCCGAAAGTGGCGACCGGGCTCGACGGCTGGTTGGCCTCGCGGCTGCCCGGCGAATGGGCGAGATCGGCGTCGGCCAAACGGGCTTCGGGATGGACGGCTTCGGTCATGGCTGTGGCAACACGGCGTCCTGAGATCGTTTTGCGCGCCAGGGCTGAGGGCGCTTCGAACGGAGCCTTTGAGGCTCCGGGTCGTCACAGATAAGCTGCCCTGTCCGAAGGGGCAATCTTCTGGCCATCATCTGCAAAGGCATGTCGGGCCAGGGCCGACCGGCGCGGCCCGGCATGCCGCCCGCCGAAGCGTTGCCGTTTTGCCTTCCGCCGCGCGGCCCGCTAGAAGGCGCGGCATCGATATTTCGTCCAGGCCACCCCCCTTCGTTTTCCGCCGAGAGGCTCCCCGCATGACCGATCGCCCCATCGGCAATCCCGCGTCGCATCCGACTGACGGTCCCGCTGGCGGTCCGGCTGGCAGCGCCGTGGCAAACCCGTCCGGCGATCCAACGCAGCTCCTGGAGCTGCGGGCCAAGATCGACGCGATCGACGAGTCGGTGCACCGGCTGTTGATGCAGCGGGCAAGCGTCATCGACGAACTGATCGTCATCAAGGGCACCGCCCGCGACGGCGCCGCCTTCCGGCCGGGACGCGAGGCCGACATGATGCGGCGCCTGTCGCAGCGGCACGAGGGCCATCTGCCGCTCACCGCCATGGAGCATCTGTGGCGCGAGATCATCTCGACCTTCACCGCGCTGCAGGCGCCTTTCGACGTCATGGTCGCCGGCGATGGCGACATGGTCGCGGCGGTCGAGACGGCGCGCTTTTATTTCGGCTTCACCGTACCGCTGGTCATCGGCGCCGACGGCCAGGAGGTCGTCGCGGCGATTGAGGCCGGCGGCGACCGGCTCGGCGTGTTGTCGCTCAACCCCTCCGAACGCCCCTGGTGGCAGGGCCTTCGCAACGCCCAGGTGGTCGCCCGCCTGCCCTTCTTCGAAATGGATGGCCGCCCGGCGGCGACACCTTCGCTGGTCATCGCCCCGCCGCTTGCCGATCCGGTGGTGCCCGAGATCGGCTGCTATACGGTCGATGGCCTGACCGGCATGCTCAGCCTTCCGGGCGACGTGACGCTGCTCGCCGAGGCGCCCTACGGCACCGGCAGTTTCAGTGCCCTCGTCGCCACGACCCTCGGCCTTGCCGAGTTGCAGGCCGCGCTTGCCGAGCGCGAGAGCGAAAACCTCGACATCCGCCCGATCGGAGGGTATGCGGCTCCGGTGACGGCAACCGCTTGATCGCAAGGCCTCGCCCCCGCACTTGACGCGACGGGGTCGAACCACATCGCGCCGCGATCGAGTGAGGCTGCCCGAGCCGGTGTTCGTCGGCAGACGGCACCCGGACGCCGGCTCGCAGGATGGCGGCCGTCTTGGCACCGAGGCGATGACCCAGGATTTCGAACGAAGAGAGCACGACAGATGACGCCCCTTCAAAATGGCCCGGTTCCCAACGAGGGCGTTCTTCAGATCGACGCCTATGTGCCCGGCAAGAGTCGCGCGCCCGTGGGCGTCAAACTCGAAAAGCTGTCCTCCAACGAAACGCCGCTCGGGCCCTCCCCCAAGGCGCATGACGCCGCGGTGAAGGCGCTGGCCCGGCTCGAAGCCTATCCGGACGGTCAGGCGAACGAGCTGAAGCGCGCCATTGCCGAGGTGCACGGCCTGGCGCCCGGCAACATCCTGTGCGGCAACGGCTCGGACGAGCTGCTAGGACTGCTTTGCCAATGCTACCTCGCGCCGGGCGACGAGGCGATCCACACCGAGCACGGCTTCCTCGTCTACCACATCCAGATCCTGGCCAGAGGCGCGACGCCCGTCGTCGTCAAGGAGGCGAATGCCGTCGCCGACGTCGACGCGATCCTCGCCGCGGTAACGGACAAGACGAAGCTCGTCTTCCTGGCCAACCCGAACAACCCGACCGGCACCTATCTGCCCTTCGAGGAGGTGCGGCGGCTGAAGGCCGACCTGCCGGCAAACGTCATTCTCGTCCTCGACGCGGCCTATGCAGAATATGTCAAGCGCAACGACTACGGCGCCGGCATCGAGCTCGTTTCGGAGTCGAACAACGTCGTGATGACCCGCACCTTCTCGAAGGTCTACGGCCTCGCGGCGCTGCGGGTGGGCTGGATGTACGGGCCGGAGGCGATCGTCGACGCCCTCGACCGGGTGCGCGGGCCGTTCAACCTCAACGCCGCGGCCATCGCCGCCGGGGCCGCCGCCATCCGCGACCGCGCCTTCATGGAAGCGGCCGTTGCCCACAATACCGAATGGCTGGAGTGGACGACCAAGGCGCTGGAAGGTCTCGGCCTGACCGTGACGCCGAGCGTCGCCAATTTCGTCCTGATCCACTTTCCGCAAGACGAGATACACTCCGCCGCCGCAGCCGACGACTATCTGACGTCGAAGGGCTACATTCTGCGCCGCGTCACCGGCTACGGCTTCCCGAACGCCCTGCGCATGACCATCGGATCCGAAGGCGCCTGCCGCGGCGTCGTCGAGGCGCTCGGCACGTTTCTCGGCAAGCCGGCATCATGAGCGAGCCGCTGTTCGACCGTGTCGCGCTGATCGGCATCGGCCTGATCGGCTCGTCCATCGCCCACAACATCAAGCGCCATGAGCTTACAAAACATGTTGCCATTTCGACGCGGCGCGAGACGACACTGAAGCGGGCCGAAGAGTTGCAGCTCGGCGACAGTTACCATCTCGACGCGTCCGAGGCGGTGCGGGACGCCGATCTCGTCATACTATGCCTGCCCGTCGGCTCCTGCGGCGCGGTGACCAAAGAGATCGCGCATGCGCTGAAACCCGGCGCGATCGTTTCCGACGTCGGCTCGGTCAAGGGCGCGATCGTCTCCCAGATGCAGCCGCATCTGCCGGCGGGCGTCCACTTCGTGCCGGCCCACCCGATCGCCGGCACCGAGCAGTCCGGCCCCGACGCCGGCTTCGCCGAGCTGTTCCAGAACCGCTGGTGCATCCTGACGCCCGTCGAGGGCACGGACGACGACGCCGTCGAGCGGCTGAAGGCCTTCTGGATCGGGTGCGGTTCCGACGTCGAAATCATGACGCCCGACCACCACGACCTGGTGCTTGCCATCGTCTCCCACGTGCCGCACCTCATCGCCTACAACATCGTCGGCACCGCCGCCGACCTCGAAACCGTCACCCAGTCGGAAGTCGTGAAATTCTCCGCCTCGGGCTTTCGCGACTTCACCCGGATCGCCGCCTCCGACCCGACCATGTGGCGCGACGTGTTTCTTACCAACCGCGACGCGGTGCTGGAGATGCTCGCCCGCTTTTCGGAGGACCTCGCCACCCTCCAGCGCGCCATCCGCTGGGGCGACGGCGACACGCTGTTCGACCTCTTCACCCGCACGAGAGCGATCCGCCGCGGCATCATCGAGGCCGGCCAGGACACCGCCAAGCCCGACTTCGGCCGCGATCATGCGCACCAGGACGGGCCAAGGGACGAGTCGAAAGGCGAGTCGAAAAGCGGCTGAACCGGCCATTACCCGGCCGCGCGACGGCGGCGAACCGTTCACATGCTCATCGCACGCTTGTGGGGCGATGCGTCAAATGCGTTCGCAGGCCCTGCGATGAAGCTCGCGAATCTCTTCGGCGAATTCGGCAACGGGGCCCTCCGCCACAAGCCCCGGCGCCACCTCCGCGATCGACAGCGGCGCGATCGGCAACGACGGCGCGCCGAATTCCGTGCGCCAGACGACGCGCTGGCCGGTCGACGTGGCATAAACGATACGGCCGAGGCCGACCCAGGCATGGGCGGCGGCGCACATCGAACAATGCTCGCCGGAAGTATAGACCGTCGCTGCCGCCCGCTCGTCCTGCGACAGATGCTCGGCGGCCCATTGGGCCAGCGCGAGTTCGGGATGGAGCGTCCCGTTGCCCGTTCCCACCCGGTTGCGGTCTTCCTGCAAAACCGCCCCGTCGGCGGCGGCGAGCACCGAGCCGAACGGCTGGTCGCCCGCCTCCAGCGCCTCGCGTGCCAACGCGACGCAGCGGCGAAGATGGGCGCGGTCGATGTCGTTCATAGGGCAAATCCTCGATGTCGCGGGCCGTCCGGCCAGACCGGGCGGGTGCGAAGCCGATCGAACCAGCGCCGACTGACGTCATACCAGCAGCAAGAGGCTTTGGCTCGCGGCCGCTGGACAGACCGGCGCGGCGATTGAGGATTGCCCCCTGACACCGGTCGAAGACCATGGCGTTTTCTGTCCGATCTTCGTCCGGCCCGTGTCTTTCGGATAAGATGGAACCACTCGATCTTCGCCGCGTCCTCCTCATTTTGAAAGGCGAAACCCATGTCCACCGCGCTTCTCGTCATCGACGTCCAGGAATCCTTCCGCCACCGGCCCTATTTCGAGGAAGCGGACGTCGCCGCCTTTCTTCAGCAGCAGCAGGCGCTGATCGACGGCGCGACGCGCCGCGGCATCCCGGTCATCCAGATCCTGCATGTCGAGGACGAGGGGCCCTTCGCCCTGGCCTCCGGGCATGTGCGCACGATGGAGCCACTTCGCATCAAGCCGGCGAAGATCTTCCAGAAACACCGCCACAGCGCCCTCGTCGGCACCGGCCTCGACGTCTGGCTGGTCAAACAAGGCATCAACAGTCTGGTCGTCTCTGGCATCCGCACCGAGCAGTGCTGCGAAACGACGACGCGCCACGCTTCCGATCTCGGCTTTGCCGTGACCTACGTCACCGAGGCGACATTGACCTTTGCGATGAATGATCCGGCCGGCCGTCGCGTGGGCGCCGCCGAGATCAAGGCGCGGACCGAGATGGTGTTGAAGACGCGCTTTGCCCGCATCGCAACGGTGGCGGACGCCTTCGACGACGCCGAGGCGGCAATCGCCGCATGACGAAGCGCGTCCGCGAAACGGCCGGCGCGAAGGGGGCGCCGCGGCAGGATGCATCGGTGCCGGACACGCTGCCGGCCTCGGCGTCGGATCCCGTGGTCGTGCCCGTCCTGGTCGTCGTGCCGCCGCGAGCTCTCCTCCTCGACATTGCCGGCCCGGTGGAAGCGTTGCGACGCGCCAATCTGGAGCAGACGGCCGTGCGGTTCGACGTGCGCCATGTCGCCCCGCGGGCCACGGTCTTGAGTTCGATCGGCCTGGAACTGGCGAGCCTCTCGCCGCTCCCCGAAACACTGGCGGACGGCAGCTGGATCGTGCTCGCCGGCAGCGTCGCCGACATTCTTGGCCAGGAGACGCGCGACGGGAACGGCGACGCGCCGAAGATCGACGCGGTCGATGAGCAGGCGATCGTCGACTGGCTCGCGCGCATGGTGAAAACGAACGCTGAGGGACGTCATTTCCACCGCATCATCTCGATCTGCTCGGGTGCGCTCCTTGCAGCGCGCGCCGGCTTTCTGGACGGCCGCGACTGCACCACGCACCATTCCTCGACGGCCGAACTCGCGGCACTTGCACCCACGGCGCGCGTTCTCGAAAATCGTCTCTTCGTCGAGGCCGGCCAGATCTGGACGAGCGCCGGGGTCACAGCCGGCATCGATTTGATGCTGCATCTCGTCGCCGAAACCTGCGGGCCGGCCACGGTGCTCGCCGTGGCGCGCTATCTGACGGTCTATCTGCGCCGCACCGGGGCCGACCCGCAATTGTCGCCCTGGCTGGAAGGGCGCAACCATGTGCATCCTGCCATCCACCGGATGCAGGACGCGATTCTTTCCGAACCGACCCGCGCCTGGACGCTTAAGGACCTCGCCGACATCGGCCATCTCAGCCCGCGCCATTGCTCGCGACTGTTCAACGTCCAGACCGGCATGGCCATCGCAGATTTCGTCAATCGGGCGCGGGTCGCGCTGGCGCGCACTACCCTCGAAGGCGGCCATCTGGACATGGAAAGCGTCGCGGAGAAAGCCGGATTTGCGTCGGCCCGCCAGCTGCGCCGAGCCTGGGGCCGGCTCCACGACGCGCCGCCGCGGGAAAGCCGCCGCAAAGCGGCGACCGGTGCCCGTTGAAACCGTTTGAAACCTGCCATTGATCGCCGTCGAAATACCGGAGACCTCCGGCATCGAGGTCGCAAACCTGTGACCATCAAGCGTTGGCTGGCCGTTGCGGCAGACGATTGCTCGCAGGCCACTCCAGGGAGTGAGAACGAATCAGCCGCCCGAAAATTCAAGCCTTCGGGGACTTCGGTCGACGCGGCTTGTCTCCAGTGAGCCGGGTGTCGGTGCGTGGGCCGTCGGTGCGCGGGACGAAGTCGCCATTGTTCTTGCCCTTGTAGGGCTTGCCTTTGGCTTTCGGTCCGCCTCCGTCGGGCTTGAAGCCGCCGGGGCGGTCGCCGCCCGAGGCTCCTGCGCCTGCCCCCGCCCCCGCCCCTGCATTCGGGCCGGCCCGCTTCTTGAACGGCTTCTTGCCGCGGGGCTTGCCCCGGCCGTCGCCGTCGCGCAGCGCCGCCATGGCAAAATCGTCGGCCGGGCGGATGGTGATGTCGTCGCCGTCGCTGGAGCCGGCCGCCGCGGCAAAGCGGGCCGCGGCCTCCTCGGCGATCTCGACCTTGGTCTCGCGATCGAAGATCTTGATCGCGCCGATCTCCTGGCGGGTGATCTTGCCGCGTCGGCACAGGAGCGGCAGGATCCATTTCGGATCGGCATTGTTGCGCCGGCCGACATCCATCTGGAACCAGACGGTCGGCCCGCCGCGCCCATGTTCCTTCGGCCCGCGTTCCCGGCCTGCTCCTCCTGGGCCCGCCGAATAGTCCTTGCCGGCCTTCGGATCGGGGCCGAAGCCCGGATCGAACACGTCTTCGGGCGACGGCAGCCGCGAGCGGTAGACGCGAGCGAGCGCCGCCGCGATCTCTTCTGCCGAACGGTTCTCCATCAGGCGCTTTGCCGCCACGAGATCGTCCTCGCTCGGCTCCTGGGTCAGGATCGGATCGGCGAGCATGCGCTCGTCGTCGAGGCGGCGGATGTCGTCGGCGGACGGCGTGCCGCCCCAGGTTGCGTTGATGCGCGCCTCGGCCAGCAGTCGCTCGGCCTTGCGCCGACGCGAGATCGGCACCAACAGCACCGAGACGCCCTTGCGCCCGGCCCGGCCTGTCCGGCCGCTCCTGTGCTGCAGGACCTCGGCATCGCTCGGCAGTTCGGCATGAACGACGAGGCCGAGGCTCGGCAGATCGATGCCGCGCGCCGCGACGTCGGTCGCCACGCACACCCTGGCGCGGCCGTCGCGCAGCGCCTGCATGGCTTGGTTGCGCTCGGCCTGGCCAAGTTCGCCCGACAGCGTCACCACCGAGAAGCCGCGCTCCAGAAGGCCGGAGGACAGATGCCGCACGGCTTCGCGGGTGTTGCAGAAGACGATGGCGCTCGGCGCCTCGGCCTCGCGCAGGACGTTGACGATCGCATGCTCGACCTCGTTCGGCGCGATGCGGATCGCCCGGTATTCGATGTCGACATGGCCGCCGGCGCCGGCCGTCGCGATGATGCGCATGGCGTCGCGCTGGTAGCGCTTGGCCATGGCGGTGATCGTCTTCGGCAGGGTTGCGGAGAACAGCAACGTGCGCCGCTCGGCGGGTGTCGCCTCCAGCAGGAATTCCAGATCCTCGCGAAAGCCGAGATTGAGCATCTCGTCAGCCTCGTCGAGGACCAGCACGCGCAGGCCACCGATCTGCAGTGCGCCGCGCTCCAGATGGTCACGCAAACGTCCCGGCGTGCCGACGACGATGTGGGTGCCCTGAGCGAGCTTGCGCTTCTCGGCGCGCGGATCCATGCCACCGACGCAGGTGACGATCTGCGCCCCGGTATAGGCGTAGAGCCATGAAAGTTCGGTCGTGACCTGCAGCGCGAGTTCGCGTGTCGGCGCAACGACCAGCGCGAGCGGTTGACCGGCCGGCGGCAAGCGCTCGTCTGCGCCAAGCAAAGTCGAGGCGAAGGCGAGGCCGTAGGCGATGGTCTTGCCCGAGCCGGTCTGGGCCGAGACGATCAGATCGCGTTCGCCGATGCCGTCTTCGAGGACCGCGTCCTGGACCGGGGTCGGCTCCTCATAGCCGCGCTCGGCGAGCGCGCGCGAAAGAAGAGGGCTCGTCGGGCGAAACGGCATCGTAAAGCAGTCCTTGGATGAAAGTGGCAAGCGCGCGCGAAACCTAGCGTCGCGTCCATCGGCATGCCGGGGCCGTCCTATGGCACAGACCGAGGCATCTCTCAATCGCGCCGCAGCGCAGCATGATCCAGGCGCCGTTTCAGAAGCAACGAAGAGCCCTCAAGCACGCTCAGCGCCGACATCCAGCCGGGACCCTGTCTTGGCTCGGCCGCGGCGCCCGATCTCAGCCGGTGCGGCCGGCGAGGCATCGCCGGTAGGCCCGGAGACCGGTCTCGCGGGCACGCTGCTGCTGGATCAGATCGTAACCGATCCCCTCGCCATTGTCGCGATTGCCGAAATAATCGTTGCCGGCGGTCTGGCGGGCATAGGTCCGGCAAAATGCGGCCGTGCCGGGCCGGTTCGGATTGGCCGACACGCTGGCACCGGAGATCGGGTTGTAGTTGGGATAAGGCGTCGTCTCCTGGCAGCCGGCCAGCGCCGCGAGGACGACGAGGGCAGCGGAGATCGAAAAAGGATGCGGTTTCATGGGCTGGCTCCAAGCTTTTCTTCGATACGGATAATTGGAACGCCGCGTCGGCAGAAAAAGCGCCGATCAAGCAGCCGTGTCCCTCTGCCTCGGATTCAGATCGGGCGCGGCGGGCTGCGGCCATGGAGACGCTGGACGGATGCGACCGGCATTTGACGCGCCGGCCCGCTCTGGGGCATCGATACGCGAGCGCCAATCGGCCGACTGCGGCGCCGTTTCGTTGCGCCGTTTCGTTGCGTCGTCAAAGGCCCCGACCGAACGTCCACCAGGGGCCGATGACGAGCCTCGGGCAACCGCCGCCTGGCGGCCCCGCCCGGGAAAGACCAGGAACAAGACCCGGCCTCGAACCGGGCGAACCCGAAACGAACGCGAGGAGACGGGCGGCGTGACGCCGATTGACGAGGAGATCGATCCCCCTGCGCCGGAGGTTGCTGCGGCGCGCCTCGCCCGCCTCGGCGGCCTCGCTTTTCTCGACAGCGCCATGCGCCACGAGACGCTGGGTCGCTATTCCTACGTCACTGCGGCTCCCTTCGCCGCCTTCACCGTCGACGCCGAGGGTGCGCTGTTCGATGGGAAGCGTATGGAGGAGCCGCCACTCGTCGCCCTCGACAAGACGCTCCAGCGCTTTTCCTGCGAGACCATCCCCGGCCTGCCACCTTTCCAGTGCGGCGCGATCGGCGTCGTCGCCTACGAGTTTGCCCACCATCTGGAGCGGCTCGCCAAGCCGGCCGATTTCGACCCGTCGGAGCCAAGCCTGCGGCTCAATCTCTACGACACGGTGCTGGCCTACGATCACCGTGAGAACCGCGCCTTCCTCGTCGCAACGGGACATCCGGCCAAGGCAAACCAGCGCGAAGCCTACGCGAAGGCCCGTATCGCGGAGTTCAAGGCAGCTCTGGCGATACCGGTCGATCAGCTCCGCTCGCAGCACGGAGCGGGCAAGCAAACGGTCCACAACGGCCTCGATTGGCACTCCAACGTCTTTGCCGCAGACTACCGCGCGGCCATCGAACGGGTGCGCGACTACATCCTCGACGGCGACATCTACCAGGCCAACATCGCCCAGACCTTCACCGCAGATCTGCCCGCGGATTTTGATTCTTTCGCCCTCTATCTCAGACTACGGCAGACCAATGCCGCGCCCTTCGGCGCCTATCTCGATTGCGGCGATCTCGTCGTCGCCTCCTCCTCGCCCGAGCGCTTCCTGAAGCGCCAGGGCGACAGGATCGAGACCCGCCCGATCAAAGGCACCGCCCGGCGTTCGCGCGACGAAGCCGAGGACAAGGCGCTGGGCGAAGCGCTGCTCACTTCGGAAAAGGACCGGGCCGAAAACGTCATGATCGTCGATCTTCTGCGCAACGACATCTCGCGCATCTGCACCGCCGACAGCGTCGAGGTGCCGGTGCTCTGCGGCCTGGAGACCTATGCCGCCGTCCACCATCTGGTCTCCGTCGTCACCGGCCGCTTGAAGCCGGGCATCTGCGCCGGCGATCTCCTGAGCGCCACCTTTCCCGGCGGTTCGATCACCGGCGCACCGAAAATCCGGGCGATGGACATCATCACCGAGATCGAGAAGACGGTGCGCGGCCCGTATTGCGGCTCGATCGGTTCTTTCGGGTTCGACGGGTCGGTCGATCTCAACATCGCCATTCGCACTGTCAGCTTCCAGAACGGCCGGGCGCGGCTTGCCGCCGGCGGCGGCATCACCGTCCTCTCCGATCCGGCCGCCGAATACGAGGAGACGTTCATCAAGGCGACGCGCGTCTTCGCGGCCTTCGAGCCGGATGAGGCAAAGGACGACGCCGTGAACGACGCCAGCGGCCCGACGGCCGACCCGAACGCCCGCCGAAAGCCTCGCCGATGATTCTCGTCGTCGACAATTACGACAGCTTCGTCTTCAACGTCGCTCGCTATCTCGACCGCCTGAGCGGCGCGACGCAGGTCGTGCGCAACGACAAGGTCACCCTTGCCGACATCGCCGACCTGCAGCCCCGCGCCATCGTCGTGTCGCCGGGCCCCTGCGCGCCGGGCCAGGCCGGCATTTCGCTCGAACTCGTCACCCGTCTCTCGGGCACGGTACCGATCCTCGGCGTCTGCCTCGGCCACCAGGTCATCGGCGAAGCCTTCGGCGGCATCGTCACCCGCGCCCTCAAGCCCATGCACGGCCGGTCCTCCACCGTCGACCATGACGGCACCAACCTGTTCGCCGGGCTCGACATGCCGACCACCGTCGGGCGCTACCATTCGCTGATCGTCGAGCCGACGCCGACGATGAACGAAGTGCTGACGGTCGATGCACGCTCGCGAGAAGGCGAGATCATGGGGCTCTCCCATCGAAGCCACCCGACCTATGGCGTGCAGTTCCATCCCGAATCCGTCCTGAGCGAAAAGGGCGAGACGATCTTCGCCAATTTCCTGGCGCTGTCGGAGGCCTGGCATGCCAAGCGGCAGGGCTGATCCGGACGCCGTCTGGCTGAACGGCCAGTTCGTGCCGACCGAACGCGCGATCGCCGCGAACGATCGCGGGCTGCTGCTGGCCGACGGCGTTTTCGACACGGCGCTCGTCCTCGGCGGCCGAGTCTTTTGCGGGACCGCCCATCGCGACCGGCTGGCGCGGGCCGCCCAAACCCTCGGCATTGCGATCGAACGCGAGACGATCGACGACGCCATGACTGCGCTCGCCGCACTTCGGATCGACGGCGCGATGCGGCTGACGCTGAGCAGGGGGCCCGGCCCCCGCGGCCTGACGCCGCCGGCCGAGCCGCACCCGACATTCTTCGGGAGCACCGCGCCGCTCGCTCCGGCGCTGATGTTCAAACCGGTCGTCTGCGCGCTGACGCCGATCGCCCGCAACGAGACCTCGCCAGCCTCGCGCATGAAAGCCCTCGCCTATCTCGACGCGGTGCTGGCCAACGACATGGCCCGGCAGGAGGGCGCCGAGGAAGCGCTGTTCTGCAACACGAAGGGCGCCCTCGTCTGCTCGTCGCTGGGCAACCTGTTCCTGCGGATCGGGGACACACTGGTCACGGCGCCGCTCGAAGACGGCGTCCTCGACGGCATCACGCGTGCCTTCGTCCTGAAGACTGCCGCCGTCTGCGGGCTGACGCCGGAAGTCCGATCGCTCGACCCGGCCGAACTCGAAGATGGGGAGGCTTTCCTCACCAACAGCCTGCGGCTGATCGCGCCAATCACCGGACCTGTTGTCGGCACAGGCGCACGCGGTGCCCGTCTCCCCTCGCCGACCGACCGGCGGATCGTCGATCTGATGGAGCGGCTTTGCAAGGCGATCGCCGCTGAATGCGGTGTCGATCCACGCGAGCGAGGGGCGGTGTTGCCGGCGAAGTGACGGAGAGCCCATTCAGCGGATCGACGAGGCTCCGGCACTGACCCTTCCCTTCCCGTCGCCGTCGAACCCGGGCTTCAACTGCGCGTCACCGTCCCGCCCGCCAGAAGCCAGGCCGGTTTGAACCAGGTGTCGGCCTCGCCGTCATAGGGGACGGTGTTGATGTCCCAGTGCCGGACATATTTCGCGTAGACGTCCCAGACCGAAGGCCCGCCGCCCACATAGACGACACGGTCGGCAAAGCCTGCGACCACCGTCTGCGGGTCGTCCGAGGAGCGGATTTCCATGATCGTGCGGTCGCGCGTGGCGAAATCGGGAAAAGACGCGACCGTGCGCGGCCCGGCGATCAGCACATGGCCGCGGGTGATCTCGAAGAACCGCTCCACGTCTTCCACATAGGGCCGCTCCCGGCGACCCTCCCACGGCAATACGCCGTTGAGCCCCATCTGGCCGCTCCGGCCGATCGCGCAAATCACCCTGACGTCCGCCATGCCCCACTCCGACTGCAATGATTCCAATGGCTTTCATCGCATGGCAGGTGCCCGGCGACGATGACATGTTGGCCACCATCGCCCCGTCTTTCGCATTCGAACCCGCCGAAGCCGGCCGACGGGGTAAGAGGCGGTGGGGGGTTGAGAGGCGGGGTTCAAATGCGGTCGAATGTGGGGCTCACCAATCCGCCTTGGCAGAACGCAGCATGTCAAAAGCTATTCGCCGGCGCGGGAGCGGGGAAGCCGACGCGCTTCGCCATCGAGAACCGTCGTCATCCGGACCTGTGCGACGATTTGACCGGGCAAGGCGTTTGTCGTCGCGAAACCGAAACCGACACAGAGGCAAAACGCAAATGTTGACAATCGATCAAACCCGTGGCCGGCCACCAATTGTTCGCTCGCGTACGAACAGTTTCAAATGTAAACTGGTTTAATGACGTAGCCTGCAATGATTGCAATTACTTCATCCCATGAAAGATGACATTCAGGATAGTTTGATGCGCCGGTCGGAGGCGCCGACAAGACGACCTCCGCCGATTTTGATCGACAGTGCGACCCTCGACGGCGCGGGTCACGGTCACGGTCCCACGCCGGCTCTTTCCACGCTGGTCATCGTACCGTCGCTTCTTTCGATCGCCAAGTCGACGCGCGCGTTCGTGGCCTTGCTCCTGACCGAGATTGGTTTGCATCCTGGCCAGGACCAATTGATTGACAAGCTCGACGCGGACCGCCTCATCAGTGTTTCGGCTCTGGCAGAGAAATTGGCCGTTCGGCCGTCCACCGTTTCCAAGATGCTCGACCGACTCGTTGACAAGGGCCTGCTCGTGCGCTCGGCCAACGACGCCGACGCTCGCCGCACCATGGTCGGCTTGACCGACAAAGGCATCGAGGCGCAGATCGCGATCCGGTCCATCTGGAACCGGCTCGAGCAGGATCTAACGGGTCAACTTTCGCCAGACGATCTCGAGGCACTCGACCGTTCCCTTGCGCGCACTGACGCGCTGCTGTCGCAGAAGCTGCGCCGCCTGCGCTGATCGCCGACGGCCAGTTCCGATGGCGACGGCCTCGTTTGCGATCACATTGCAAAAGCCCGTCGCGGCACCTCGGGACGTCCCCGTCTTAGCGCGCAACCAGACATCGGCTTCGCTGTCTCCGCTCGCCCGCCCATGTTGCCGGCTCCGCTGCCTCGGCACCTTACAGCGGATTTGACCACGCGACCGGGGCGACATACCTGCCGCACATTGCCCGTTGGCCAATCTCGGCACCAGGGACTTCGGGATCGGAGGCGAGACTTGATCGACAGCGCAACCATCAGATCCGAAAGCCTCGCGGTCGAAGTTCTCGCCTACGGCGCGGCGATCCGCTCCATCCGCCTGCCCGGTGTCGAACATTCGCTCATCGTCGGGGTCGCCGACCTGACCCACTACGCCGCCGGCAATCGCGACTATTTCGGCGCGACCGTAGGCCGTTTCGCCAACCGCATCGGCGATGGCCGTTTGAAAGTGGGCGGCCGGACCTATGCACTCGCCCGCAACGATCCGCCCCATCACCTGCACGGTGGTCCTACCGGTTTTTCGGCGCGCAGATGGGACTTCGAAGCGGTCGAGACCGACCGGGTCCGCCTCGTCTATCGCTCGCCCGACAGCGAGGAGAACTATCCGGGCGACCTCGACGCCATCGCTGAATTTTCCGTCGACGCAGACACGCTGACGATCGGCTACAGCGCCACGACGTCGCAAGAAACGGTCGCGAACCTCACCTCGCATCTCTACTTTAATCTCGACGGCGGCGACGACGTGCGCGGTCACCGCCTTCAAGTCGACGCCGGGCATTACCTCCCGACCGACGCCGCCAACCTTCCGACCGGCGAGATCGCAGCGGTCGCGGGGACGGCCTTCGATTTCAGGGCTGGAAAACCGCTCGCCGATGCCCCCAGGGGTCTCGACCATAATTATTGCATATTATCTGAGAAGTCCGGGGCACTTCGCCATGCCGCGACCCTGGTCGGCCAAACGAGCGGCGTTCGGCTCGACCTTGCGACCACGGAACCCGGGCTGCAGGTCTATGGCGGCCACAAGCTCGATGGCAGCTTCACCAATCTTCAGGGGGTAGCGATCGCCAGCCACTCGGCCGTCGCGCTTGAGCCACAGCTGTGGCCGGACGCCCCGAACCGGCCGAGCTTTCCGTCGGCGCAACTGCTTCCAGGTTCGACCTATCGCCATGTGAGCACCTATCGTTTCACTCACGACTGACCGACAGGCGGCGGCGCCAGGTTCACGGTGCGATCTCGGCCCCGCAGGCGTTAAACATGCGCACGAATAATGTGTTGAACCGAATGACGGAAGCAGCGAGCCAAGCGTTGCCGCCAAACGGCCGGTGCAGCGCACCCTCTGTGAAGTTCGAACCCCTGCCGCGTGCCTGAATCGCCTGTCGCGCAACGCCTGGGCGATTCCTCACTCCGCCTGAAAGATTCGAGACGTCATGCTGCATCGCGCTATGCAATCGCCACATTCTGCGATAATATCGTACCGTCACTATTCTCAGACGCTTTTGCAAAATTGAAGCCGTGAAAAATCCGCGTTCCGCGTCCCGTCGCCAAGCATTGAAAGTCGGCCTCACGGCGACGGTTGCGGCAATGCTACCCATCGGCGCCCGCGGCCAGGACGTGCCGAACACGCCCGCAACTGCACAACCGACGACGCCGCCGGAAAACCCGGCACAGTTCGGGTCGCCCGATCAGCCCTTCACCTTCGACGTCCTCTCCGCTCGCATGCAGGAAGCGGCGAAGGCTTCGTATCAGGGGCCCGCCAACGACCTGCCGGACGCGATCAAGTCGCTGACCTACGATCAGCACCGGGCGATCAGGTTCCGGCCGGACCATGCGCTGTGGCGCGCCGAGCCGGTCGAGTTCCACCTGCAGGCTTTCTATCCGGGCTGGGTGTTCAAGGACACGACGTCGATCTTCATCGGCAAGGGTGGCGTCTACCAACGGCACAATTTCGCGGCCTCCGACTTCGAGTACCGCCCGCCGCTCGACCCGACCAAGTTCCAAGGCCTGACCCTCGACGGCGTCGCCGGATTCCGTATCCATGCCCCCCTCGAGCGCCCCGACTATTTCGACGAACTCGTCACCTTCCTCGGCGCCAGCTATTTTCGCGCGCTTGGCATGGGCACACGATATGGTTTGTCGGCCCGAGGCCTGGCCATCAACACCGCGACGAGCGACGAAGAGGAGTTTCCCCGCTTCACCGCCTTTTACGTCGAGGAACCGCAGCCCGGCGACGACCGGATTCGCCTGATGGCCGAACTCCACAGCGCCAGCCTTGCCGGCGCCTATTCCTTCGTCATCTCGCCGGGCCCCCAAACGGTCATCGACGTCGCCGCGCGACTCTACATGCGAAACGCGGTGACGCGGCTGGGGATCGCGCCGCTCACCTCCATGTTCACCTTCGGCGAAAACGACCGGGCCGGTCGCGACGATTTCCGGCCGGAGGTCCACGACAGCGACGGCCTCTACATCCAGCGCGCCAGCGGCGAGCGCTTGTGGCGACCGCTGAAGAACCCGCAGGATCTGGCGCTTTCCTATTTCCAGGAGACCAATCCGAAGGCGTTCGGCCTTTTGCAGCGCGACCGCGAGTTTTCGAACTACCAGGACACCGAGGCCCGCTACGAGTTGCGTCCGTCCCTGCTCATCGAGCCGATGGGCGACTGGGGCTCGGGCACGATCGAACTCGTCGAAATCCCGACAAATTCCGAGGCGAACGACAATATCGTCGCCTTTTGGGTGCCCGAGGACAAGCCGAAGGCCGGAGCCGCCGTCGAATACCGATACAAGATGAGCTGGGGTCTTCTGGCGGTGCCGCCGGCCGAAGTCGCCACCATCGGCGCGACCCTCGTCGGCGTCGGGGGCAACGGCGCCGATTCCAACGCCACCAATCGCCGCTTCGCTCTCAATTTCCTCGGCGGGACCATTTCCAACCTGCCGCAGGACGCCCAACTGGAGCCGCTGATTGACGTGCCGTCCAACGCGCGCCTCGTTAATTCATCGATCGGAAGGCTGCCCGACGGCGGCTGGCGGCTGTCGCTGGAGTTGGAAAAACTCGATTCGGACCCGGCAGAACTTCGCGTGAAACTATCTATGTTGCAGCGCGTTGTGAGTGAAACTTGGTTGTATCAGTGGGTGGGCCCCGCGTCATGAGTCACGTGCAAAAAACAAAGCAAAGCGTCGTCACCAATTCCGGCGGACTGATCGGACGCGCCGATTTGTCCGACGACCAGATGGCCGACGCCATTCGAGCGCGGCTGTCCGCAAGCGGTCGTGCCCCGTCCTCGGCCGAAGCGATCATCGAGGCGGCACGCCTTGGCGACGACAAGGCGGTTTCGCTGGTGCGTACGGTCGCCGTGCCAGCCCCGATCTCAAAACTCAACATGCCGACGCAGCGTCTGACCCGCGTCGGCCGCAACCGTTTTGGTCTCGCTTTTGACAGGCTGAGTTCGCTGGTTCGCGGCTGAGCGTTCGACATCACGGCGCATTCGTGCGTTGCACGATCGACATTTCGATCGCGGCCGTCCAACGGGCGGCCGCTTCGACGTGCTTCAACCCGGCGCGTCGCCGGCTCGACAAGGACCTTGGCGCGACTTGATCATCTTCAAACGCTTCGCCTTTGCGATCTGCTCCTTCGTCCTCGCAGCAATCGCCGCGTCGCTGTTCTTCATCATCGTCACGGTCAACGGCGTCACCAACCTGCATTTCGTGCAGATCGGCCTTCTTCTTTTGTGCTGTCTCTGGCTCTCCTGGGGCTTTACCATGGCGCTGGCCGGGGTAACCTCGCAGGTCAAGCATGTCGGGGAGCGGCACGTAGCGCGCTGGCGCGGCGAAAGCCGCACTGCGATCCTGATGCCGGTCTACAACGAGGACGCCGAAGCGGTACTCGCCCGTGTCGCTGCGATGATCGAGGGACTGCGTCGCGAGGGGGTCCTGTCCTCCTTCGACATTCACGTCCTGTCGGATTCGACCAGACCGGAATGTGTCGAGGCCGAGCGTCGGATCTTCGACATCCTCCTGGCCGAACTCGGCGTCGCCGGCCGCCTCTATTATCGCCACCGCGAAAAGAACATCGGCCGCAAGGCGGGCAATATCGGCGATTTCGTCACCAACAATGGCGGCGCCTACGATTACATGCTGGTCCTCGACGCGGACAGCCTGATGCGACCGGACACGATCACCCAGATGGTCGCACGCATGGACGCCGACCCCGAGCTCGCCCTCCTGCAGACCCAGCCGCTGATCATCGGTCGCCGGACGCTGTTCGGCCGGGCATTGCAATTCTCCGCGGCGCTGTTTTCGCCGATCTTCTCGCGCGGCATCGCCGCCCTGCAGGGGCGCGAGGGTCCATTCTGGGGCCACAACGCCATCATTCGCGTCAGAGCTTTCGCCGCCTGCTGCGGCCTGCCGACGCTGGCCGGCAAGCCACCTTTCGGTGGCCATATTCTATCCCACGACTTTGTCGAGGCGGCGCTCCTGGCCCGCGCCGGCTACAAGGTGCGCGTCGATCCGGATCTGGGCGGCTCCTACGAGGAAGCCCCCTCCAATATCATCGAATATGCCAAGCGCGACCGCCGCTGGTGCCAGGGCAATCTGCAGCACGGCCGCTTGATCGGCGCTCCGGGCCTGAAGCTTTGGAGCAGGGTGTCGCTGGTCAGCGGCATCATGGCCTATGCCGCCTCGCCGATCTGGCTGATGTTCCTGATCGTCAGTCTGCTGGACCCGATCCTGACCCCGGAGCCCAATTACTTTCCCGCCGATTCGTTGTTCCCGGTCTTTCCGCGTCCCGAAACCCAGAAGGCACTGCTGCTGCTTTTCGGCATCTTCATCCTGTTGCTCCTGCCCAAAACCCTGATCGCCTTCGGCAGCGCCTTTACCAGCCGGCGCGAGCGCTTCGGCGGCATGATTGCTGTCATCGCCGGTGCGACGGTGGAACTCGTCATGACCTCGATCCTCGCGCCAATCATGATGATGTTCCAGTCGAAGGCCGTCGCCGAGATCCTGATCGGCGCCGACGCAGGCTGGCCGTCGACCGATCGCGAGGACGGCAGCCTCCCCTTCGGCGTTGCACTGCGTTCAAGCTGGTGGATGGTGCTGGCCGGCGCGGTGGTTCTCATCCTTACCATCCTCTATGCCCCCGACCTCGTGCTCTGGACGCTGCCGATCGCCGTGCCGCTCGTCGCCGCGCCGCTTTTGATCAGCGCCACCGGCAGTCCGGCGCTCGGCGACTGGGCCCGCGACAACCGCCTGTTCGAAACGCCCTTCGAGGCGAATCCCGACCGGGTCATTCAGGATTCGCTCGCCTGGCGCGAGCGGCTGCATCGCATTTCCGTGACGGCCGACCGCAAAAACGACACGGTCAAGACGTCTGGCATCTTGCCTGACTCTGCCTGAGGCCGAAGACCGCCATATGACCGCTCGTTCAGTCCAGCCCGTCCGGCCGACGTCCGGACGCGACTACCGCGTCGATTTCTGGCGCGGCATCGCGCTCGCGATGATCTTCATCAACCACATTCCCGGCAATCTCCTCGAGGATTACACCTCGCGCAATTTCGGCTTCTCCGATGCTGCCGAAATGTTCGTATTCCTCGCCGGGTTCGCTTCCGCTTTCGCCTATGCGCCGCTGTTCTTCGCCGGTCATCGGCTTGTCGCATCGCTCAAGGCCTGGCGGCGGGCCGGCGTTCTCTACATGGTCCACATCCTTTTGAGCACCATGGCCTTCGGCCTCTTCGCATGGGCGGCGCTGGCGCTCGGCGAGGGCGACCTGCTGCGACACAGCGGTCTCAACCTGGCTTTATCGCAAACCGTGGAGACCATGGTCGGCGTTGCAACGCTCGGACATCAGCTCGGCTATGTGAATATCCTGCCAATGTATTCGCTGATGCTCCTGATGCTGCCGATCCATCTGGCGCTCGCCGCCATCGATCGGCGGTTGATGCTGGGCGCCGCGATCATCTTCTGGGTCGTCACCTTCGTCCTCCGTCTCGACGTTCCGGCCTTTCCGTTGCCGGGCGGCTGGTTCTTCAACCCCTTCGCCTGGCAGGCGATCTTCGCCATCGGCCTTTATTGCGGTCTGACGCGTAAGGAAAAAGGCGTCGCCGTGCCCTATTCGGCGATCGCCTACGGGCTTTGCCTTGCTTACGCGTTTATCGCGTTCGTGACGATCCGTTTCGATCTCTGGTACGTCTGGGGCAAGCTGCCCTTCCCGGTGCTCGTGTCGGGTTTTGATAAGACCTATGTCAGCCTGCCGCGGCTGCTGCATGTTTTGGCCGTCTGCTACATCTTCGCCAATGCACCGAAGACCTCGCCTTTCGCGGCGATGTCGAAGGACAATCCCTTCGTCATGCTCGGCCGCCATTCGCTGCCGGTCTTTGCCGTCGGCACGATGCTCTCGCTGATCGGCCAGGTGATCAAACACGGCCAGCCGCCCGCCTTTCTCTTCGATTTCGTCATGATTGGCGCCGGCCTCGCCATCCAGTTCGGTCTCGCCCGTTATCTCGACTGGTGGCGCATCGCTTCCAAGGTCGCGGTAAAATCCCGAGATCCGATGGCCGGGAGCGCCGAAGGATCGATGGCGACGCCCTCGCCGCAGCTCGCGCCGATCGCCGCGGCGCAGCGGCACCGCTGACATATCCACCTGCTAAGTCGAGAGACCTATTGTCTTCCGCACCGAAAAAATGAATCGTGCGCGACCGAATAAAGCCACACTGGGAGGGGCGGCCAATGAGTTCGACCACGGCAACGGGAATGCGCGACAATGGAGGCTGGCTGTCACGCAGCCGCACACTCGCCGAACCCGGCTACAATCGCTGGATGGTGCCGCCGGCGGCGCTCTGCATCCATCTGTGCATCGGCCAGGTCTATGCCTTCTCGGTGTTCAACAAACCGATGAGCCTGCTGCTCGGCTCGACCGGCATGGTCGACGGCAAGGCGGCGCTGGTCGCCGGACCGGACGACTGGTCGATCGCTTCGCTCGGCTGGATCTTCTCCATCTCCATCCTGTTCCTCGGCCTCGCCGCGGCCTTCGGTGGCGCCTGGGTCGAGAAAGTCGGCCCGCGCAAGACGATGATGGCCGCCGCCCTGTTCTTTGGCGGCGGTTTCCTCGTGGCGGCTCTCGGCATCAGCACCCATCAGCTCTGGCTGGTCTATCTCGGCTACGGCGTTCTCGGCGGCTGCGGCCTCGGTCTCGGCTACATCTCGCCGGTCAAGACACTGATGAGCTGGTTCCCGGACCGTCCGGGCATGGCGACGGGCATGGCCATCATGGGCTTCGGCGGCGGCGCCTTCATCGCCTCGCCGCTGTCGGTCTATCTGATGAAGCTCTGGGGCACGCCGGCGACGGCCGATGCCGCCGCCCATCCCGGCGTCGCCGGCGCTTTCGTCACGCTCGGCATCGTCTACTTCATCTACATGATGGTGGGCGCGACCATCGTGCGCGTCCCGCGCGAAGGCTGGGTGCCGGAAGGCTACGTCGCCCCGACGCGATCGAAGGGCCTTGTCACCAATGCAAACGTCCATGTGGACGAGGCGCTGAAGACGAAACAGTTCTGGCTGCTCTGGGGTGTCCTGTTCCTCAACGTGACCGCCGGCATCGGCGTTCTCGGTCAAGCCTCGCTGATGAGCCAGGAGATGTTCCCGGGCCTCATTACCGCCGCCGCCGCATCGGGCTTCGTCGGCGTGTTGTCGCTGTTCAACATGGGCGGCCGTTTCTTCTGGGCGTCCACATCGGACTATATCGGGCGCAAGACCACCTACGCGATCTTCTTCCTGCTCGGCATCATCCTCTATGCATTGGTGCCGACGACCGGCAACATGGGCTCGATCGTCCTGTTCGTCCTGTTCTACGGCATCATCCTGTCGATGTATGGCGGCGGCTTCGCCACCATCCCGGCCTATCTCAGGGACGTCTTCGGAACGCGCTATGTCGGCGCGATCCACGGCCGCCTGCTCACCGCCTGGTCGGCGGCGGGCATCGTCGGTCCGGTGCTGGTCAACTACATCCGCCAGTTCCAGATCGATAGCGGCGTCGCCAAGGCGGACGCCTACACGGTCACCATGTACATCATGGCGGGCCTCCTCGCCGTCGGCTTCGTCCTCAATCTGTTGATGAAGCCGGTCGAAGAAAAACATCATCTGCCGGTCGATGCGACCCCGGCCCGAGCCTAAGGAGCGAGGATCATGACAAACGAAGCAAGCTCGTCCTCGAAGGGCAAGGTCATCGCCGCCTGGCTGTTCGTCGGCATCCCGCTGGCCTGGGGCATCATCATGACCCTGATCAACGCCGCGGCGCTGTTCGGCTGAGCCGACGCGAAAGACGTCTCACGAACCCAAAAGGGGCGCCCCGCGGCGCCCCTTTTCTTTGTCGTCACATTGGTTGTCGACTGGCTTCGAAAGCCGGAGACAAGGCCGCCACGCCCATCCGGGCGGGGCACCGCCCGCACCGGGATGAAGCACGCGCCTGTTTCAGCCCATGGCCTTGAAGTTGAACTCGGCACCGTCCTTGATGCCCGACGGCCAGCGGCTCGTGACCGTTTTGGTGCGGGTGTAGAAGCGAAAGGCGTCGGGGCCGTGCTGGTTGAGGTCGCCGAAGCCGGAGGCCTTCCAGCCGCCGAAGGTGTAGTAGGCAAGTGGCACGGGGATCGGCACGTTGATGCCGACCATGCCGATGTTGATGCGGGAGGCAAAGTCGCGGGCCGCGTCGCCGTCGCGGGTGAAGATCGCGACGCCGTTGCCGTATTCGTGTTCCATCGGCAGCGACAGCGCCTCCTCGTAGGTCTTGGCGCGCACCACCGACAGAACCGGGCCGAAGATTTCGGTCTTGTAGATGTCCATGTCGCGCGTGACGTCATCGAAAAGACAGGCGCCGACGAAGAAGCCGTCCTCATAGCCCTGCATCTTGAAGCCGCGGCCGTCGACGACGAGCTTGGCGCCTTCCTCGACGCCCCGGTCGATCAGACCGAGCACGCGGGTCTTGGCTTCGCCCGTCACCAGCGGCCCCATGTCGACATCCTCACCGGCCGTGTAGGGGCCGATCTTCAGGCTTTCGATCTTCGGAGCGAGCTTCGCGATCAGCCGGTCGGCGGTTTCCTGACCGACAGGCACGGCGACCGAAACCGCCATGCAGCGCTCGCCGGCCGCGCCGTATCCCGCACCGATCAAAGCGTCGGCGGCCTTGTCCATGTCGGCGTCTGGCATGATGATCATGTGGTTCTTGGCGCCGCCGAAGCACTGGACGCGCTTGCCGTTCGAACAGCCGCGCCCGTAGATGTATTGGGCGATCGGCGTGGAACCAACGAAGCCGATGGCCTGGATGTCCGGATCGTCGAGGATTGCGTCGACCGCACCCTTGTCGCCGTTGACGACGTTGAGAATGCCGGCCGGCAATCCGGCCTCGACGAACAGCTCGGCGAGCATCATCGGCACCGACGGATCACGCTCCGACGGCTTCAGGATGAAGGCGTTGCCGCAGGCGATGGCCGGCGCGAACTTCCACATCGGGATCATCGCCGGGAAGTTGAACGGGGTGATGCCGGCAACGACGCCGAGCGGCTGGCGGATGGAATAAAGGTCGATGCCGGGACCGGCGTTCTCCGAGAACTCGCCCTTGAGGAGATGCGGCGCGCCGATGCAGAACTCGACGACTTCGAGACCCCGCTGCACGTCGCCGCGCGCGTCCGGAATGGTCTTGCCGTGCTCGCGCGACAGCGCTTCGGCAAGCTTGTCCATGTCGCGGTTGAGAAAATCGACGAACTTCATCATGACGCGGGCGCGGCGCTGCGGATTGGTCGCGGCCCATGCGGGCTGGGCCGCCTTGGCGTTCTTGACCGCGGCGCGCAGTTCCTCAGGCGAAGCGAGCGCCACCCTGGCCTGCACCTCGCCGGTCGCCGGATTGAAAACGTCGGCAGTGCGCCCGCTTGTGCCTGCGACACGCTCGCCGCCGATATAATGGCCGATCTGTTCCATAGGGTCCTCCCGTTCGTTCGATGACGACTATGTCGCGCAGGCGCGCCGAAAAGCCAAGATGTCGCCGACAGGCCGGCGCCATTGTGCGAGTGGTAGTATCGTTGGAACGTCTTTGGAGAAGCGGGGCGTCATGTCGAACGCGGATCGATCAACCATGCAGCGCTTCGTCAGGCCCTTGCGCCTTGTTCGCGCCGCGCTCGATGCCTAGCTCTGAAAGCATCTGAAACCGTTTCCAGAATTGGGTCTGGCGTCCGCGTGAACATTTCGAAGACGATCCTGAACATCGCGTTCGCCCTGGCCATGTCGTCCGTTCCGCTTCTAGCGACGGCGGAAATAGCTCAAAGCCAGGCCGAGGGAGGGCAAGGCCAAGGCGGAGACAAGGGCACCGCCGCCGAAGCGCTGAACCGCGTCGTGCGGCTGCCCGCCGCCACCGTCGTCGACGCGGCGGTGCGTTCCGTTGCGGCCTCGGTTGCGATCAACGGCTCGCTGGTTGCCCGCGAAACGGTCGCCGTCACGCCGCAGGTCACCGGCTACCAGATCACCGACGTCAAGGTCGATGTCGGCGACCGGGTCAAGGCCGGCGATGTCCTCGTCACCGTCGACAAGGCGCCGCTGAAGGCCAAGCTCGCCCAAGCTGATGCTTCACTTGCAGCGGCCAAGGCCGCGGCCCAACAGTCCCAGAGCCAGATCAACGGCCAGCAGGCGAGCTACGACCAGGCCCAGTCCGTCCTGTCGCGCGCCGAGCGTCTGGTGAAAAGTGGCGCCGGCACCCAGGCGACGCTTGACGACGCACGGGCCGGCGTCGCCACCACCGGGGCTTCGCTGCAGGCCGCTCGCGACGCGCTGGCCAGCGCCAACGCCCAGATCCAGCAGGCCGAAGCGACACGCAACGACGCGGCGCTGCAGCTCGATCGCACAGACATCGTCTCCCCCGTCGGCGGCGTCGTCGCCACCCGAAACGCCGATATCGGCCAGATGGCGATGAACACGTCCTCATCGCTCTTCACCCTGATCCGCAACGGCACCGTCGAATTCGATGGCACCATCATCGAGACGGCGATCCCCAGCATCAGGGTCGGCCAAGAGGCGACCGTCGACCCCGCCGGCTTTCCCTCACGTGTGGGCACGGTGCGGCTGATCTCGCCCAATGTCGACCCGGCAACCCGCCTCGGCACGATCAAGATTTCCGTCGACGACGATGCCGGTCTGCCGATCGGAATCTATGCCAAGGCCGTCGTCGAGACCGCCAAGCGCGATGCGGTAACGGTGCCGCTCTCGGCTGTGATTCCCGAACTTGAGGGATCGACCGTGCAGGTTGTCGCAAACGACGGCACCCTGTCGGTGGTGAAGGTGACGACCGGCATCGTCGACAAGGGCTTCATCGAGATTACGGACGGGATCGGCGCAGGCACGACGGTGGTGGCAAAATCCGGGCCGTTCTTCCGAGACGGGATGAAGATCAGGCCGGTGCGGCAGCAGGACGCGGACGGCGCGCCCCCCACCCAGGCGCCAGCGGTGGCGATCGATCCGGCGACGGTGGCCGCGACAGGCCGCGCCGGGAACGGTGAGCGGGCCGAGGCCCGGCGATGAACTTCTCCGCCTGGTCGATCCGCCATCCCGTTCCGCCCATCGCGATCTTCCTGGCCCTCGTCGCCGTCGGAATCGTCAGCTTCATGCGGCTGCCGGTCACGCGCTTTCCCAATATCGACGTGCCATTCATCATCGTCACGGTGACCCAGCCGGGCTCGGCCCCGGCCGAGATCATGAACCAGATCGGCCAGCCGGTCGAAAACTCCATCTCCTCGGTCACCGGCGTCAAGCACATCACCACCACCGCGGTCGACAGCGCCTCGACGACATTGGTCGAGTTCGCCTTCGAAACCGACACCCAGAAGGCGCTGAACGACGTCAAGGACGCGGTGAGCCGCATCCGCTCCGACCTTCCGGGGTCGGTCAACGAGCCGATCATCCAGCGGCTCGACGTCACCGGCCTGCCGATCCTGACCTATGCCGTCACCGACCCTGCGATGTCGGTGGAGGAGCTCTCCTACTTCATCGACGACACGGTGAACCGCTTCCTGCAGGGGCTGCCCTCGGTCGGCGACGTCCAACGCATCGGCGGCATCGACGAGCAGGTGAATGTGAACCTCGACCCCGAGCGTCTCGCCTCGCTCGACATCACTGCCGCCTCGGTCAGCCAGCAGTTGTCGGCGACCAACATCAATCTCGGCGGCGGCCGCGGCGATCTCGGCTCGCGCGAATATTCGATCCGCGCGCTCGGCTCCTCGGCCAGCGTCGACGACCTCGCGGCCCTGCCGATCGCGCTGTCGGACGGGCGCTCCGTGCGGCTCGACCAGCTCGGCATGGTACGCGACGGCGGCGCCGAAATCCGATCCTATGCGAGCTTCGACGGCGAGCCGGTGGTCGCCTTCCAGGTGCTGCGCTCCTCCGGTGGTTCGGACACGGAGGCTGCGGCGAACGTCACGGCAGCGGTCGAGAAGCTGCGCACCGCCTATCCGCAAGCGGCCTTCACGCTGATCGACAACCAGGCACAGTACACACTCGGCAATTACCAGCAAACCATGGACACGCTCTACGAGGGTGCCGCGCTCGCGGTCCTCGTCGTGTTCGTGTTCCTGCGCGACTGGCGCGCGACGCTGATCGCCGGCATCGCCCTGCCGCTTTCGATCATCCCGACCTTCTTCGTGATGAACTATCTCGGCTTCTCGCTGAACCAGGTGAGCCTTCTTGCCGTCACGCTCGTCACCGGCATTCTCGTCGATGACGCCATCGTCGAGATCGAGAACATCGAACGCCACATGGCGATGGGCAAGGGGCCCTATCAGGCCTCGATGGAGGCGGCCGACGAGATCGGCCTCACCGTCATCGCCATCTCCTCGACCATCGTCGCGGTGTTCGCACCGGTGTCCTTCATGACCGGCATCGCCGGCCAGTATTTCAAGCAGTTCGGCCTGACGGTCGCTATCGCCGTCCTGTTCTCACTCGCCGTCGCCCGCTTCTTGACGCCGATGATGACCGCCTATCTTCTGGGCAACAAAAAGCAGCATGGCGAGAAGCGCGACGGCTGGCTGATGCGCAACTATCTGCGCTTCCTGCACTCGACCCTGCGCTGGCGCTGGATCACGCTCCTCTTCAGCCTCGGCTTCTTCGCCGTCTCCATCTGGTCGGCGACGCTGCTTCCCAAGGCCTTCATCCCGAACATCGACGACGGCCGCTCGACGCTCTCGGTCGAACTGCCGCCCGGCGCCCGTGTCGAGGACAACGAGGCCGTCACACGCGCCATCCGCACGCGCCTGGAAACCATGCCCGAGGTCGCCGATGTCCTGATTGCCGGCGGCGCCTCACCCGGCGCTTCCTCGTCCGAAGGCGGCGACCCGACCAAGGCCTCGGTCTACATCTTCTTCACGCCGAAGGACGAGCGCAGCCTCGACAAGCTTGAGATGCAGGGCAAGATCGAGCAGGCGATCGCGGACATTCCCGACATCCGCACCTATTTCGCCAACGACAATGGCCAGCGCGCCGTGCAGATTTCGCTGCTCGGCGATGACTCCCGATCCGTCGGGCGATATGCCGACGATCTCGTCGGCAAGATCGCCAATCTGGGGATCGTCAAGAACGTCACCAGTGGCGCCTCGCTGATGCGGCCGGAGATCCAGATCTCGCCGAAGCCGGAGATCGCCGCGCAGCTTGGCGTCACCGCCAATTCGATCGCCACGACCATCCGCGTCGCGACCATCGGCGACACCGAATCGCGGCTTGCCAAGTTCAACCGCGACAGCCGCCAGGTGCCCATCATGGTGCGGCTCAACGCGGCGGCCCGCAACGACCTGCAGCAACTCGAGAACCAGAAGGTCGCAGCCGGAAACGGCAAGTCCGTGCCGCTCGGAGTGGTCACCAACATCAAGCTCGGCCAGGGTCCGACCACGCTGGAACGCTACGATCGCCGCGACCGTGTCACCATCGGCGCCGACTTGCCCGCCGGCGTGCCGCTCGGCACGGCCCTCGACGCGATCTACGCGCTGCCCGAGGTCGCCAATCCGCCCGAAGGCATCACCGTGCAGCGCTCCGGCGACGCGGAGGTTATGAACGACGTCTTCACCTCGTTCGGCCTGGCGCTGGGCGCCGGCGTGCTCATGGTCTTCGCCGTCCTGGTGCTGCTGTTCGGCTCGTTCATCACGCCGACGACGGTTCTCCTTTCGCTGCCGCTCTCGATCGGCGGCGCGATTCTCGGGCTGTACTTCGCTAACGACGCGATCAGCCTGCCGGTGGTGATCGGCTTCCTGATGCTGATGGGCATCGTCACGAAGAACGCCATCATGCTGGTCGAATTCGCCGTGATGCGCGAGGCCGACGGCGTTCGCCGCACCGACGCGATCATCGACGCCGCGCACAAGCGGGCACGGCCGATCATCATGACCACCATCGCGATGATCGCCGGCATGGTGCCGTCGGCTCTGGGAATCGGCGAAGGCGGCGAATTCCGCTCGCCCATGGCGGTCGCGGTGATCGGCGGCCTGATCGTCTCGACGGCCCTGTCGCTGGTCTTTATCCCGACCCTGCACAGCCTCGTCGAGGGCGCCGGCGCGCGCCTCGGCCGGCGCCTGCGCCGTCTCGTCAACGAAACGCCCGAAGGCGAACGGGATCGCGGCGATGGCGGACATGGTCGTGCGAAGGTACAGCCAGCCGAATAGGCTTCAGGCCAGGAAGCGCCAGTTCTGATGGTGTTTTCGAGATAAGCGTTCATAACGCAAGATCGAGCCACGCCATTCCGGCCACCGGGTCAACGCTTCGAGCATTTCCAAACGAGCAGCGTCGTACCCGCACCGATCGCCATCATGGCCTGCCGTCGCTTCGGCCGCACTCGCCCGCTACGCCTGCGAGCGCGGTGGTCAATTGGAAAGGCCCGGGAGCTGCTCGATCTGCTGCTTGGTGAGAGTGGTACGCAGCCGGCCTAGGTCGAGGGTGACGTCGGACAGGTTCAGGATCACCGTCTTCTCGCCAATGCCGAGGAAACCGCCGACTTCGACGCTGATCGCTTTGGCCGCGCCCGTCTGATCGCCGAGGATATTGCCGACCTCGCCGATCTCGTTACCGTCGGCGCCGATGACGTGCATCTCCCCAACCTGACCGACCATCAGGTTCAATTGCGGCACCGGCGCCTCGTCCTTGCCGATCGGCACCATCACCGCGGCGGCGTTCGTTGGGGTTTCCGACGGTGCGGCGGGGGTAGCTGGCACCGGGGCCGGCGTCTTGTCGGTCGTTTCCGGCTGCGAAGAGCCCATGGTGCCGGGTTGGCCGGTCTCGCCCGTCGAAGGCGCAGCGGCCGGGGCGGTGTCGCTCTGCGCAAAGGCCGAACCGGCGAGCGCGACCGAACCGGCGAGAATGGCGGCGCGAAGAAAAAGCGAACGGGTCATGGCAAAATGTCCTTGTCGGCCTGAAAGCCTGTGGTTGGATGGGCAAACCGGCGCAACGTCAGTTGAGGTCGCGCGATCGCCGCGTGTTTCCCTTGCAAAGCTAGGGCGCCCGCAGAGCTAGGGCACAGGCGGGCGTCACGAACTTGTATAGCAAGGCCCGCGACGCCCTCGAGAAGGCCAGAGGCGCCCGTCTCAGCTGCGGTTCGCCACCGCCGCCTGTTCGAAGGTCGCCATGCCGGAATGACAGTCGGCCGCGGCCTTGACGATGCCGGCCGCAAGCGCTGCGCCCGTGCCCTCGCCCAGCCGCATCCCCAGCGCGAGCAGCGGGATCTTGTCCATCGCCTCCAGCGCCCGGATATGTCCGGGCTCGGCCGAGACATGGCCGAACAGGCAATGGTCGAGCGCCTTGGCATCCATCTTGTAGAGCACGGCGGCGGCGGCCGTCGCGACGAAGCCATCCACGATCACCGGCACGTGTTGCATCCGCGCGGCGAGGATCGCCCCGGCCATCGCAGCAAGCTCGCGTCCGCCAAGCCGGCGCAGCACCTCCAGCGGATCGGCAAGCCGCCCCTCATGGGTCTTCAAGGCGGCACGCACCACTTCGGCCTTCCGCGCGACGCCCGCCGCGTCCTGGCCGGTGCCGGACCCGACCCAGTCTTCCACCTCGCCGCCGAACAGCGCCGCCAGCATCGCCGCCGCCACGGTCGTGTTGCCGATGCCCATCTCGCCGATGCACAAAAGATCGGGCTCGCCGGCGAGCACCTCCATGCCGAACGCCATGGTCGCGGCACAATTGCGCTCGTCCATCGCCGGCCCTTCAGTGATGTCGTCGGTCGGCACTTCCAAAGCGAGGTCGTAGATCTTGAGGCCGAGATCGTAGGTCGCGCAGATCTGGTTGATCGCCGCGCCGCCGGCGGCGAAGTTGGTCACCATCTGCGCCGTCACCTCGGACGGATAGGCCGAGACGCCCTGCTTCGTCACGCCGTGATTGCCGGCGAACACCGCGACCAGGGGCCGATTGACCGCCGGCGCCCGGCCCTGCCAGGCGGCGAGCCATTCGGAAATCTCCTCCAGCCGGCCGAGCGCGCCCGGCGGCTTGGTCAGCTGCGCCTCGCGCTCGCGCTTGGCCATCACCGCCGACCGGTCGGGCCCCGGCATGCGGGCGATGAGGTCGCGGATATCGTCGAAAGGCAGGCCGGTGGTGGACATTGCGAGGTCTCCAAGCTTTGCTGACGCCAGTCGAAAACAGCTGCCCGGCGGCGGCACGAACGAAATACTCCGCCGCAATGGGCCAGCCAAACGCAAGGAGCAAGGGCCGCCATGAGGCAATTTTTCGACGCGACATTGCGCGCACTCACCTTTTTGACCCGCCTGCCGCCGTCCACCCATGCCTTTACAGGCGCCCATCCGCTGGGAGAGGACGTCCACGCCTTTCCGCTCGCCGGGCTGCTGGCGGTCCTTCCCGCGGTCGTCGTGCTTTGGCTGGCGACGAGCCTGGGCCTGACGCCGCTGATCGTCGCCGTCCTTGTCGTCGCGACGCAGATCGCGATCACCGGCGCGCTCCACGAGGACGGCCTCGGCGACGTCGCCGACGGGCTCGGCGGCCATCATGAAAAGGACCGCGTGCTGGCGATCATGAAGGACAGCCGCGTCGGCAGCTATGGCGCGCTGGCGCTGGTGCTCTCGATCGCAATGCGCATCGCGCTGATCGCCGCCCTCCTTACCCTGTCGCCTCAGACAGCAGCGCTGTCGCTCTTCGCGGTCGCGAGCATCAGCCGCGGCGCCATGGCCTGGCTCTGGGCCTCGCTACCGTCCGCCGACCCCGGCGGACTTGCCGACAGCGTCGGCCAGCCGGACAAGGCCAAGGGCCGCGCGGCCCTCTTCATCGGCTTGGCCATCTATGCCATCGGCGGCCTTTTCGCCGTCGGCGCCGGCTCGACGCTGGCCGGCTTCGTCCTCGGCGGCACCGCGCTCCTGTGGTTTCGCGAAAAACTCCTGCGCCGCCTCGGCGGCCAGACCGGCGACGCGCTCGGCGCGGCACAGCAGCTCGTCGAGATCGGGGCGCTGTTGGGCTTGGCCATGCATTTCGGGTGAAAGCGAAACGCTGACGGCGAACATTTGATCGCTCGGATGTCAGGCGGCCTGTATGGGTGCGATCGAGCCCTCGTACCAAAGACGGTGGCTGAAGATCGATTTTTCCTTCGGCGACGGCACCGCGTCATTCCAGATCCGATCGACAGGAACCTGTCCCGAACATCATAGCAGCGCGACCAGCCAGAGCAGCGACAGTCCTCCGGTCAGCAGCGTCATTGCCTTTCTAAACAGACCGATCGCCGCATCGATGTCGACGGCGGAGGCGCCCCTACGCCCTGCCGGGTTCAGCATCGGCGCGTCGACAACGAGATCGCCATAGCGGCGTGAGCCGCCGAGCGCGACGCCGAGTGCCTTGGCCATCGCCGCCTCCGGCCAGCCGGCATTGGGCGAGCGGTGCTGTGGCGCGTCGATTGTCGACTGGACCCAGACACCGACGACGACCGTCCTGTCTCGCGCGAAAAGACCTGCCGCCAGCGCGAACAGCGCCGCAGTCAGCCTCGCGGCGGGCCAGTTGACCACGTCGTCGAGCCTGGCAGAGGCTCGACCGAACTCCCGGTGGCGGTCGCTCAGATGCCCGATCATCGAATCGGCCGTGTTGACCGCCTTGTAGGCAAGAAGTCCCGGCAGGCCGAGCACCAGATACCAGAGGATCGGCGCGACCACCCCGTCCGAGGCGTTTTCGGCCAGACTCTCGATCGCCGCGCGGCAAATGCCGGCGGCGTCGAGCTGCTCCGGATCGCGCCCGACGATCATGGCCACCGCCTGCCGGCCAGCGAGGAGACCGCCCTCGTCCAGCGCCCGCCCCACGGCGCGGACATGGTCGACAAGGCTTTTTTGGGCCAGGAACACGGCGACGACGACGGTCTCGAGCGCCCAGCCAAGCGGGCCGAGCGCATGGAAGAGCCCCCTCAGCACGGCGCCGAGAACGAGGCTCCCGAGGACGAGGATGAGAACTGTGATCACGCCGTTGCGGCGCTGGTGCTTCGGCGCCAGCGTCTCATGATTGAGCCCGCGATCGAGCGCCCCGATGACGGCGCCGAACCAGACGACCGGATGCGAGAACCGCCGCCAGAGCCAGTCCGGATCCCCGACGATCCGATCAAGGAGGATGCCGACGATAAGGATGGCGAGATGCAGGCTCATCGCGCTCGGGCGGCAGCGTTGGAATCAGAAGCAGGGTCGCGCTTTTCGATCTCGGCCAACGCCTCCCCGAGCGCATCGTCGAGGCGCACCGCCTCGGCGGTATCGCGGGGGTTGCCGAACCTCAGCCATGTCAGGGCGTAGGCGAAGGGCCGGGTGAGGATTTGCCGTTGGCCCAGCGCCTCGAACAGATCGCTCGCCTGGGGATGCGCCACCGTCGCAAACAGCGCCGTCGCGCCGACCGGCGACAAACTGGCGCGATCGAGGCACCTATCACGCAACCGGGCCTGAGCGGCGATCGACGCCCGAACGTCGGCGCACAGATCATCGTCTTCGAGCCATGCCGCGCCGATTGCCAGCGCCGGCCCGGAAACTGCCCAGGCGCCAAGCCGCTCGCGCAACGAACGGCCAAGCGCCTCGTCGGTCAGTGCGAAGCCGAGGCGCAGGCCGGCAAGCCCGAAGACCTTGCCGAAGGAGCGATGAACCAGCAGCCCCGGCCGCCCGGTCGCGCCGGCCAGCGATTGCGACGGATCGACATCGTCAAAGGCCTCGTCGACGACGAGAAGGCCGCCCCCTGCCGCCAGCTTGTCGGCCAGCGCAAGAAGATCACTGCGCAAAAACACCCGGCCGTCCGGATTGTTCGGATTGACGACGACCGCGATCGTCGCCGCATCGGGGATATCGCCAAGGCCACACACACCGACGATCCGATGTCCCGCCCCTGCAAAGGCCGCGCGATGCCCGCCATAGGTCGGCTCGACGATCGCCACGAACGCGTGCGGCAGTAGGTGCGGCAGCGCCGAGATCAGCGCCTGACTGCCGGGCGCGGCAATGATCTCCGCTGTCTCCGGCGCACCGTAGAAGCGCCGCGCCGCGTCGAGCGCTTTTGCCTCTAGCGCTGCCTCCGGCAATCGCTGGAACAATTGAGGATCGAGCGGCGGCAGGGGCGGCGGCGAAGGGTTGATGCCGGTCGACAGATCGAGCCAGTCGGCCCGCGCCCCGCCGAAGCGCTCGATCGCCGCGTCCAGAGCCCCGCCATGATTGCGGGCCGGGTCGGCGGCCCGATTCACTTTCGCTCGGGCCGAGGCGGCAAGGGCTGGCTCGAATGGCGTGCGAACCGGGCCATCGACCAATTGCTGCACCACACGTTCTGCCAGCACCTCCGTCGTCCCGCGGCCGGTGCCCTGGCCCTGGCCAGTGCCCTGGGTCGGCCGTGCAGTCAATCCGTTACCCCGCGACACCGTCAGGCCTCCCGATCGACGACATGGAGAAACGACCCGCAGACATTGCCATGCCGGCGCCCGAACGTCCCGAGGTCGGCACTTTGTGCATCGCTTGCGGAAAACAATGCCTCGCCCGGCCCTTCGCGGACGACCGTCGCATAATGGAATTCGTGGCCGCGCAGCGGCGTCGACCAGGGCAGCGGTCCGCTGCCAAGTGTGCTGGCGGGCATGTCGGCTCTAGAGGTGCTGCCGGTCGATCCAGCCTCGGACGCCGAAGCCGGACGACCATCGACACAAGACAGATGAGCCCCGGCGCCGGCGGCCGAAATCTGCGTCAGCCGGCGATAGCCGAGATGCAGCTTGCGCCGACGAAAACTCGTCGCGAGCGGCAAGAGGCCGAGCATCGCGTGCGTTTCGCCTTCGCCATCCTCCAGCGTCTCGCCCAGCATCATGTAGCCGCCGCACTCCCCGTAGATCGTCGCGCCGCGCGAGGCGGCCTTTGCCATCCCCTGCCGGAACGTCGCCGCCGCCGCAAGCCGCCCGGCATGAAGTTCGGGATAGCCGCCGGGCAGATATACGGCATCTGCGGCACCATCGGGCGCCTCGTTCGCCAGCGGCGAGAAGAAAGAGAGCTCCGCCCCCGCTTCCTGCCAGCCGGCGATGAGATGCGGATAGGCGAAGGCGAAGGCGACGTCGCGGGCGATCGCCATGCGCTGGCCCAAGGGCTCTAGAGGGGACGGCAAAATGGCGGACGAATGCGGGCCCTCGCGCGATGGCGCTTGGGTCGACACGGCATCGGTCGAAGCTTTATGCGGTGTCGCAAGGCGCCTCAGCGCGTCGAGGTCGCAGCCTTCGGTGATCCATTCTGCGCCCCGGTCGCAGAACTCGTCGAGATCGTCGCGCTCGCCGGCCTGGACGAGCCCGAGATGTCGCTCGGGAAGGGTCAGGTCACCCCGCCGCATCAGGATGCCCAGCACCGGGATGCCCAGCGGCAACAGGGATTCGGTCAGGAGCTTTGCATGGCGCGGCGACCCAACCCGGTTGAGGATCAGACCTGAGAGCCGGGTCTCGGCCCGATGGTTGGCAAAGCCGCGCACCAGGGCCGCCACCGAGTGGGACTGTCGGGCGCAATCGACGACGAGAACGATATCGAGACCGAGGGACGCCGCCAGGTCCGCGGCCGAGCCCGTCCCGTCGGCGGCGCCATCGAACAGCCCCATCATCGCCTCGAGGAGGAAGGCCTCACCACCCTCCCGCGCCCGACCCGCCAGCATTTCGATCAGGCCGGGCCGCATCGCCCAGGGATCGAGGTTGACGCACGCGCCGCCGCTCGCCGCCGCATGAAACGCCGGGTCGATATAATCCGGCCCCGCTTTGGCGGACCGAACGGCATACCCTTGCGACCTGAGCGCACGAAGCAGCCCGAGCGTCACCGTCGTCTTGCCGGCCCCCGAGGACGGCGCCGCGATCATCAGACCGCTCATGCCGTCCGCCCCCGAAGCGGGCTCGCGGCAGGGTCCGATGGCGAGATCACCGACAGCCTGTGCTGCCGCTTTGCCTCGGCTTCACCCAAGCCTATAAACCGGATATGGGCTCCGACCATCCCGATCACTGCGGCACTCCAGTCGAGCGCGACACGGCCGATACCACCGGTTCGCGCGAGACCACGCGCCCCGCACCCGACCCGACGGGTGTGGATGAAACCGCACGCCCGCTTCGCCGCGGCTGGACGACGGGTGCCTGCGCCACCGCCGCGACGAAGGCGGCGTTGGGCGCGCTTTTGACCGGCGCGTTTCCAGACCCCGTCACCATCACGCTGCCCAAGGGCGAAACGCCGAGCTTTGCTCTCAACCGCACCGCCCTTGAGGGCAGGATGGCGATGGCGTCGATCATAAAGGACGCAGGCGACGACCCGGACGCCACGCATCTCGCCGAAATCGTCGCGACTTTGACTTCTGGCCCCAAGGGCTCCGGCATCGTCTTCGCGGCAGGTCCCGGCGTCGGCACGGTCACCCTCGAGGGCCTGCCGCTGCCGCCCGGCGAGCCGGCAATCAACCCGGTGCCGCGCCGGATGATGCGCGAGGTGGTCGAGGCGCTGTGCCGCGAACACGGCCGCCCGGCCGATCTCCGCATCGAGATTTCCGTCACCGACGGCGAAGAGCTGGCACAAAAAACCTGGAACCCGCGACTTGGCATAGTCGGTGGCCTGTCGATCCTGGGCACGACGGGAATTGTCCATCCCTTCTCCTGCTCGGCCTGGATCCACTCGATCCACCGCGGCATCGACGTCGCCCGCGCGGCAGGGTTGACGCATGTCGTCGGCGCGACCGGCTCCGCCAGCGAGGACGCGGCAAGGCAGCTTTATCCCGAATTGCCGGAGATCGCCTATATCGAAATGGGCGATTTTGCCGGCGGCCTCCTCAAATATCTGCGCGCCCATCCGGTCGAGCGACTGACCATCGCCGGCGGCTTCGCCAAGCTGACCAAGCTCGCCCAAGGCGCGATGGATCTGCATTCCGGCCGCAGCCAGGTGGAGATGGCCTATCTGGCCGACCTCGCGGCAAGCCTTTCCCCCGGCACGGCCGAGGCGCTCCGCCCGACGATCCTTTCGGCCAACACGGCCAAGGCTGTGCTCGATCTGTGCAAAGAGCACGAGATCGATCTTGCAGGGGCGGTGGCGCAAAACGCCCGCACCGCGGCGCTCGCCATCTTGCGGAGCGCCGGGATCGGCGTCGAGATCGTCGTCGTCGACCGGGCCGGAGGCGTCCTTGCACGCGCAAGCTGACGGGCCCTTGCCCACGCCGCCCGGAGCGATCCTCGTCCTCGGCGGCACCGCCGAAGCGAACGCGCTGGTGCGACGACTGGCCATTCTCGAACCCCGGCCGACGATCGTCCTGTCGCTTGCGGGGCGCACCGCGACACCGGTGTTGCCAAAGGGCTGCAACGTCCGCATCGGCGGCTTCGGCGGCGCAGCGGGACTTGCGACATTCTGTGCCGAAGAGAACATCGGCGCCCTCATCGACGCGACGCACCCCTTTGCCGCCGGCATCTCCCAAAACGTCGCCGAAGCCGCCCGCCTTTCGGGTGTTCCACGCATCGCGCTGCTCCGTCCGCCCTGGCAGCCAGCCACGGGCGACCGCTGGTTCCCCGTCGATTGCCTTGCCGCCGCCCGCGATGCGCTGCCGCAGGGGGCGCGGCCGTTCCTGGCGCTTGGACGCCAGCATCTGTCGCCGTTCCGGCTGCGGCCCGATCTGACGCCCGTCGTGCGGATGATCGACCCGCCGTCACCGCCGCTCGCCTTCGCCGCCGAGATCGTCCTCGGAAAACCGTCCGCAGCCCCGGCCGACGAAGCGGCGCTGCTTGAAACCCGCGGCATCACCCATCTGGTCTGCCGCAATTCCGGCGGCGCCGCCTCATACGCCAAGATCGAAGCGGCCCGCATGCTCGGCCTGCCGGTCATTTTGATCGACCGCCCGCCGGCGCCGCCCGAATCGATCGTGCAGGACATCGACGCGGTCATCGCCTGGCTCGCCGAAATGCAAGCCAGCTAGGCCGTCTTGCGCTTCGGCCGCAGCACATGGACGTGGTCGCTGTCGTAAAGCCTGGAATCGATGAAATCGATCTCGCCCAGCGCCCGTCCGACGAAGATCAGCGCCGTTCGCGTCAGTTTGGCCGCGCGCACCTTGCGATGGATATCGCCGAGCGTGCCGTGGATGAAAGTTTCGTCGGGCCAGCCGACCCGGTAGGCAACGACCGCCGGGCAGTCGTCGCCATAGGCCGGCAGCGGCAACAGTTCGCGCTGGATGTGCGGAATATTGCGCACCGACAGGTGGATCGCCAGCGTGGCGCCGCTGCGGCCCAGCGTCGAAAGCTCCTCGCCCTCGGGCATCCTGGACGATTTCATCGCCGTGCGGGTAAGGATCACCGTCTGGCAGACCTCCGGCACCGTGAGTTCCTTGCCGAGGGCAGCGGCGGCAGCCGCATAGGCCGGCACGCCGGGCACGATGTCGAACGGAATTCCGAGCGCCTTCAGCCGCCGGATCTGCTCGGCGATAGCCCCGTAGAGCGAGGGATCGCCCGAATGCACCCGCGCAACGTCCTCGCCCCGCTCATACGCCGCGGCGATCTCGGCGATGATCTCGTCGAGCGTCATCGACGCGGTGTCCAGCACCCGCGCAGCATCGGGGGCGGCCGCCACGACCGCCTCCGGCACCAGCGATCCGGCATAGAGGCAGACCGGGCAGGCCTCGATCAGCCTTAAGCCCCGCACGGTGATGAGGTCCGGCGCGCCGGGCCCGGCGCCGATGAAGTGAACGGTCATGCAGCCTCTCCCTTGTCGACTCCCGCTTCCGACATTCCTGTCCCCGCCTTCCCGGCATAGCCGCGCGGCGTATAGACCCATCGTCTTCCGTCGCCGGTCGCTATGAGCCGCGTCTGCGACGACCCGACGATGACCACCGTCAGCATGTCGACATCGTCGACGTCGAGGGCGGCGAGAGCGACGAAGCGCACCGTCTCGCCCTCGCGGCCGAGATTGGTGGCGAGGATAACCGGCGTATCGGCCGGGCGGTGATGTAAAAGCTCGTCGCGGGCGAAGGCCAGCTGGGTGCGCCGCTTGCGCGAGACCGGATTGTAGAAGGCGATAACGAAATCGGCCTCTCCCGCCGCCCGAACGCGCCGCTGGATGTCGTCCCAGGGCGTCAGGAGGTCGGAAAGCGAGATGGTGCAGAAGTCGTGGCCGAGCGGTGCGCCGGCCCGTGCCGCGGCGCCCTGCAGCGCCGAGATGCCAGGCGAACAGGCGATCGAAATGCGCTTTGCGGCATCGGTGAGATCGCGCCCGCTGGCACCGGTCCCCGCCATATCGGGCGCTCCTTTCATCTCTGGCGCCTTGTCCAGAAGTTCGAAGACCAGCGTCGCCATGGCGTAGATGCCGGCGTCGCCGGAGCACACGAGCGCGACGTTGCGGCCGGTGCCGGCCAGCTCCATCGCATGGCGCACCCGCGCCTCTTCACGGCCGAGGTCGAAATCGTGCTGGGTCTTGCCCTGGCAGAGATCGCCGAGCAGATCGAGATAGAGCGAATACCCGACGAGATCGCTCGACGCGCCGATCATGCGGGTGACCTCCGGCGAGCGCCAGGCCTCGCCGCCGGGCCCGATGCCGACGACGAAGAGCGTGCCCCGTGCCCGGCCGAAGCTTGCGGGATCGACGGGCGCCGGCGCTTCGCCCAGCGCCGCCGTGGCGCGCTTCGACTTGCGCTTGGCGACGCGCAGGCGTCCGGTTCGGCCGACCGCCGCCAGCGCTGCGCCCTCGCAGACACCGTGGCAGCCGGTTTCATGAAAGACGATGTTGGAGGGATGTTCGAGACGCTCCGCCTCCGTCTCCAGCACTGCGGCGTCGAAGAATCGCGAAGGCACGTCAAAATGGTCCGCGACCGCGTGGATTGCCGTCTCGTCGGCCTTCAGATCGATCGAGGCGACGGCGGCGAGCGCCAGCGGCGAAACGCCGGCCTCCGCGAACACGCTTGTCGCCAGCGCGATCAGTTCGGCCGGCTCCGCGCCGCGCTCGCAGCCAAGACCGAGCACGAGATTTCGTGGGCGATAGAGAAGTTCGCCGGGATTGGCCGCGCGCGCCTGGTTGGTCACAGAAATCGTGACGGTAGAGGCGGGTTTTACGGCAGTACGGATGGACGCCCCATCGATGTCAGCGCTTTGCGCTCCGGCGTGACCGGCGCTATCGGCCCAGGGCAGAGCCGCTTCCGTCAGCCAACCGGCCGCCCCGAACCCCTCGCCGGCGCCTGTCACCCGCGCGCCGGCGACGAGATCGGCCATCACCGCCTTGGCCTCAGCGACGTTCTCCAGCACCCAGCCCACCGGCGGCGCGTCGAGCGAGAGGCCGAATTTGAGATCGCCGGCCGTCGTTACCGCGGCATGGCCGCCGAGTCCGTCGGCGATCATGCGGGCAAGCGCGTTGGCGCCGTGGTGCCCGCCGAGCAGCGGCACGGCGCTGGAGCCGTCCTCCGCGAGCGCCAAGACGGGCGGCTCGGTGGTCTTGTCGGCAAGCAACGGCGCCAGAATGCGGATCAGAGCGCCGGACGCCATCAGGGCGACGATCGGCGTTCCGGACTGAAACAGCGCGCGCAGATGCGCGCCGGCCTGCTCGAAGCGGATCGCGGCCGCCGGGCATCGGGCGGCAAGGCCGTGGACCGTGCCGCCGGTCAGCGCGGCAACGCGGTTCGCCAGCGGCAGCGCGGCCTCGGAGAGGATGACGATCGCGGGTGTCACGGGCATTTGCGATACGGGCGTCAAAGCGTAGCCTCGTTCGGCAGCGCCCGCGGCTCTTGGTGATCTGCGCCAAGGACGCCGGGGATACGCGCCGCAACGATCCCCGGCTCACGGCCGCGATAGCCGAGGATCATCGAGAAGTACGGGGCAACCGCTTGTTCCGCACCCTTTTCAGCCCTTGCAGGCGTCGCGACGAGCACATCGCGGAGCGGCATCACCCGCTCGTTCGAAAGCCCGACCCGCTCGACATAGGCGCAGCCATCCGCCAGCCCCAGCCGTTCCAAGAGCGCCGCGACTCGGCCGAAATGCCGGCCGAGCTTCATGATCGCGAAGGCCTCCGCGCCCTTGATCCGCGCCTGCAGCGCGTCGTCGTCGAGCGGGCCGGGCAGGATGGTCAACACGTCGTTGCGAGCCGCCAGGGGGCGCTGGCTTGCCGCCGCCGCCGCCATCACCGAGGAGACTCCCGGCACGATCTCGGTGCGAAACCGTCCGGCCAGCCGCTCGAAGAGATACATGAAGGAGCCGTAGAAGAACGGATCGCCTTCGCACAGCACCGCGACGTCGTCGCCTTGGCCAAGCCGTGCGCCGATCGTCTCGGCCGCCGCGTCATACACCGAAGCCGCCGGAAAGCGCTCGACGCGCATCGGCACGATGATGGGAATTTCGTCCTGCTGCCCCGTCAGATGTTCGGCCACGATCGCGCGCGCGAAGCTCGGGGCGTCGTCCGGGGCCGGATAGGCGACGACCGGGCAGGCTTGCAGAAGCCGCAGAGCCTTCAGCGTCAATAGCTCGGGATCGCCAGGACCGACTCCGAGGCCGTAAAGCGTTCCCGACCGATTGTTAAAAGCCAGCCCCATCAGGCAGTCGGCGCCGCGGCGGGCATCTTCGGATAGGGTTTCGTCACATGCCAATGGACGACGGGCATCGCCGGCTTGAAGCCGCGATAGGGCCCGACCTTTTCGGCCCGGTCGATGGCGATGCGCATCAACTCTCCGCCGAGACGGGCGTGCAGGTCGAGGAGGATCGCCTCCGATTCCAGCGTCACCGAATGGGCGACCAGCCGGCCGCCGGGTTTCAGCGCGTCCCATGCCTCGTCGAAGATGCCGTCGGTGAGGCCCCCGCCGATGAAGATCGAATCCGGCTGGTCGAGCCCGGCGAAGGCCGCCGGCGCCGATCCTTCGATGATCTCGATCTCGGGCACGCCGAGGATCGCGGCGTTTTCCGAAATCATCGCCCGGCGTTCCGATTTCGGCTCGATGGCGACGGCGCGGCAACGCTCCGAGGCGCGCAGCCATTCGACCGAGATGGAACCCGAGCCGGCGCCGACATCCCAGAGCAGTCGCCCGGGCAACGGCTCGAGCGCCGCGATGGCGAGTGCCCGCAGCACCCGCTTGGTCATCTTGCCGTCATGGACGAAGGCGTCGTCCGGCAGGCCCGGCACGGTCGGCCGCGGCTGTGCGGCGCGGCCCGCGACGCATTCGATCGCCACGGTGTTGAGATCGGCGAGACCATCGAGATCGAAGCCGTTGGCGCTGGTGTCCAGGATCCGCTCGGCCTGACCACCCAGATGTTCGAGGACGATCAGCCGGCTTGCCCCATAGCCGCGACCGGTGAGCAGCCGCGCCAGCGCCTGCGGGGACGATCCGTCGGCGGAATAGACCAGAAGCCGCTGACCCGGCGCCAGATGCCTGGCCACAGCATCGACGGGACGACCATGAACCGTGAGACAACGGCAATCCTGCAACGGCCAGCCGAGCCGCGCCGCCGCCATCTGGAAGGCCGAAAGGTTCGGCACGATGCGCATGGCACCCGGCTCGACATGCCGGGCGAGCGTGACGCCGGCGCCGAACCACATGGGATCGCCGGTCGCCAGCACCACAGTCGGCGAGCCGCTGCAGGCGATCAGCGCGTCGATGCCGTCTGAAAACGGACTCGCCCAGGCGATGCGCTCGCCGGTCGTGTCGTCGTCGAGCATGGCGAGATGCCGCTCGCCGCCGAAGATCGTGTCGGCACTCGCGATGGCGGCAAGGCCTTCGGCGGTCAGGCTTGCAAGACCCCCGTCACCGATGCCGACGACGGTGAGCCACGGCGCCGCGCTCGCCCTCTCCCGGCCCTCGGCGCCGTCGTCAGTCGCACTGACGGCGGCCTCGGTCTTCGCCGCATCCTCGTTCAGCCAGGGGCGCATCGGGTCGGCCATGGTCAGTCGCGCTCCCCTGCACCTGGCTTCTGACCGAGACCTGCGGCGAGCGCGTTGACCGCAGCGGCCGCCATGGCGCTGCCGCCGCGCCGGCCGGAAACCGTCACGAAGGGCACGCCGCGCGGATCACGCACCAGTTCCGCCTTGGCTTCGGCCGCACCGACGAAGCCCACCGGCAGACCGACGATCAGCGCCGGCTTCAAGGCCCCCTCGTCGAGCTTTTCGAGAAGATGGAACAGCGCCGTCGGCGCATTGCCGATGGCGACGATCGCGCCCTCCATCAGGTCGCCCCAGAGATCGATCTGGGCGGCCGAGCGGGTGGTCGCCTCGCGCTCTGCGATGCGGCGCGTACGCGGGTCGTTCAGCCGGCAGACGATCTTGTTCTGCTGGGGCAGATTGGCGGAGATGATGCCGTGCGAGACCATCTCGGCGTCGCAGAGGATCGGCGCGCCGCGTTCCAGTGCGGCAAGGCCCGCCTCGATGGCGTCGGCCGAGAGCACCATGTCGCCGACGATGTCGGTCATGCCGCAGGCGTGGATCAGCCGGACCGCCAGATCCTGCGCGTCGTCCGGCACGCCCGACAGATCGGCCTCGGCGCGGATCATGCGAAAGCTCTCGGCATAGATCGCGTCCGGGTCGCGGATGTAGCTGAGGCGCGAACCCGGCGCGACATAAGCTTCCGCATCGTCGCCCGGCGCGGTGTCAACGAGGCGGTGGCCGAGCCCGGCGATCCAGCCTTCCTCCGACAGGACCGCCTGGAACTCCGTTTCCGACAAATCGCCCGGCGCCGAAAGCAGTTCGCCGAAGCGACCCTCGCCGTCAAACCGGCCAAAGATGGTCGCGAGAGTCTCGACCTGTGCCTCGTCGAGGCAGGATTTATCGCCCTTCTCGATGGCCAACAGCCCCGGATAGATCTCACCGAGCACGATCGGCGCCGATAGATCTTGCGCAAAACCGGTCTCGAAGGGCCACACGGCGATCTTTTCGGCAAATTCGGGATCGCGGCGCAGATGTTCGAGCCGGGCTATGCCGGTGATCGCCTGGCTGCCGACGCTGCCCTGATAAGCCAGCTTCCAGACCGGCTGAGCCCTCTGGGCGCGCTGCTCGGCGAGACGCTTCTCCGGCAAGGCCGTCGGATAGGGATCGAGCTTGGCGATGGGCAGGCCCGGCACGACCTGGTGCATCGGTCGGCCCCAATACATCGGCGCGAAGGCCAGCTGCTCGCGGTTGAGCCGGCCCGTCACCTCGAAGCGGTTGGAGAAATTATCGTCGCGGTCCTGCATCGCCTCGGCGAAATAGGCCCAGAGTGCCTGCCAGTCGGGCGGGCCGGCGATCGCCGCCGAGGCCCCGGCCGGATAGCCGAAGGGAAAGTCGAAGCCGGCAAAGACCCGTTTGCCCTCAGCCAGCGAATCCCGGAAGAACTGCCTCAGCTTCGCCATCGCCGCCGAGCGGGTCGACGGGTTTACCGTCTCGATCAGCTTCGTCTCGGTGCCGTCGCGCTCGGCGAGGCAGATCCAGATCGAATCCTTGCCGGTCGTGGGCGTATTGGACGCCGACCAGTCGACGATCGCGTAGCGGTCGAAGTGTTGGGTCAAAGCGGCCTCGTGAAGTCGTTTGCGGCGGGCGCAAGGGTCAAATCGGTCAGGCCTTTCTCATCGAGCGCGGCCCCAGCGGGTGGTCGGCATGCGGATAGGGGTGGTGCCCATGGTGGTGGGCCCCATGGCTGTGGTGCCCATGGCTGTGGGCACCATCGTGTGGGCCGTGCGAGTGGTCATGATCATCGGCATGAGTATGGCAGTGAGCCTGCGCGGAACTGGGCGCGGCCCCCTGCGAATGGTCGTGCCCGTGGGAGTGCCCTTCGGAATGGTCGTGGGAATGGTCGTGCTGGTGCCCATGGCCATGGGCTCCCGCCTTCGCTCCCGGCATGGGGCCGTCGCCCGGCACCGCGCGACACGCGCCCGTGCAGACATCGTCGCACAAAACGCAATCGGCCGAGGAGCCGACACCCTCGACATGGTGATGGTGGCTCTCCTGCGCGAGCCCGACCTCCGCCTCGAAGCCCAGCACCTGCTCGCGATACTTGCACATCTGGCAGTTCATGTTGTTGGTGCCCTCGACGATCTCGACGAGCCGGTCGACGAAGGTTTCGACCACCAGATCGTGGGCGCCGAGATAGGACGCCTTCAAGAAGCGGATGTCGGGGTGGGCGGCGGCGACCCGATCGGTCTGGTCGTAGATGCGCCGCACCAGGACACCGGTGAAGAGGAAATACGGGAAGACGACGATCCGCCTGTAGCCGAGCCGCGCCGCATGGGTGAGCCCCGGCTCGACCAGCGGGAAGGTGACGCCCGAATAGGCAGTCTCCCCCCAGCCGAAGCCGAGCCCTTCCCAGAGCATCCGCATCACCTTCGAAACGTTGGAGTTGGCGTCGGGATCGGAGGCTCCGCGGCCGACGACGACGAGCATCGTGTCGTGCAGGGTGTCGCCCTCGCGCCAGCCATCGGCGATCAGGCACTCCTTGATGCGGGCTCCGGCGGCGCGGATCATCTTCAGATCGATGCCGAGCTCGCGGCCATATTCGATCCTGAGGCCGTTGGCGGCGGCATAGGTGTTGAGCACCGACGGGATGTCGTTCTTGGCGTGGCCGGCGGCAAACAGCATGCCGGGCAGCGCGAGCACGGTCGAGGCGCCGCGATCCTTCAGCTTGGTCAGCCCTTCGCGGATGACCGGCTTGGCGAACTCCAGATAGCCGTGCTCGATCGGCCATTCGGGCAGCCGGCTTTTAAGCTTCTCGGCAAGCCCGCCGAACTCGTCCATCGCGCCCTTGTCGCGGCTGCCATGGCCGCAGAGCATCAAGGCGCGACCATTCGGGGACGGCACCGCACGAGGGCCCGGCGAGGCAATCGCGCGCTCGCGCATTGCAGCGCCATCCTGGCTCTGCCGCGTTCCATTGGTCGATTGAGGATCGAGGACTTCGCCCACCGGCCGTCTCCCTTTGCATCGCAAGCCGGAGGCGCGACCGGCCAGAATTCCTTGCCCATCGAAATGGCGGGAGGAAGGCCGATCGTTTCCGACAGTCACCGTCTTGGCCCCCGGACTGGGTCGGCCGCACCGGCATGGCTTTCAGCCCCCTTCGAAAGGAGCACCGTCGTGGTCGAAGGGTTCAATCAGGATTTCGTTCGACGGTCAACGCGATGCGCGCCGAGCGCCCCTGAGGAGAGCGTATCGGAGTGTTCACCAGGCCATTGACCACATTCGTCTTTCGACCGCCTCGATCAACGGGCAACGGCATTCTGATGGGCCGCGCTTGCGACCGATGGATGATTATATCCGCGTTTGTCGCTTGGCGTTGCGACCTCCAGCCCCTATCCACACGACCATGACCAGGACCCCCGCCATCATGCTGCAAGGCACCGGCTCCGACGTCGGCAAGACCGTGCTCGTTGCGGGCCTCTGCCGGCTGTTCGCCCGCCGTGGCCTGAGAGTGCGGCCGTTCAAGCCGCAGAACATGTCGAACAACGCCGCCGTCGCCCTTATTTCGGGCTTCCCTAAGGGCGGCGAGCAATGGGGCGAGATCGGCCGCGCCCAATGGCTGCAGGCGCTCGCCTGCGGCGTGTCGCCGACGACCGACATGAACCCGGTGCTCTTGAAGCCGCAGTCGGAGACCGGCAGCCAGATCGTCCTCAACGGCCGAGTGGTCGGGGAGGCGAAGGGCCGCGACTACCAGCGCCTGAAGGCCGGCTTCCTCGACACGGTGCTTCAGAGCTTCGCGCGCCTTTCGGCCGAGGCGGACCTCGTGATCGTCGAGGGTGCGGGTTCGCCTGCCGAGATCAATCTCAGGGCCAACGACATCGCCAACATGGGCTTTGCGACCGCCGCGAACGTCCCGGTGATTCTCGTCGGCGACATCGACCGAGGCGGCGTCATCGCCTCCCTTGTCGGCACCCATGCCATCCTGCCCGAGGCCGACCGAGCGATGATCGCCGGCTTCCTCATCAACAAGTTCCGCGGCGACGTCACGCTCTTCGACGAGGGCCTTGCCGCGATCACGCGCTTCACCGGCTGGCCGTCCTTCGGCGTGGTGCCGCATCTTGCGGCGGCCACGCGCCTTCCGGCCGAAGATTCCGTCGCGCTGGAGCGGCTGTCGCGCAGACCGGGCGGCGCGAAACTCACCGTCGCCGTGCCGATGCTCGACCGCATCGCCAATTTCGACGATCTCGACCCGCTGCGCGCCGAGTCCGACGTCGAAGTCGTCTTCATCCGCCCTGGCGAGCGGCTGCCGGAGGACGCGCGTCTCGTCCTCATCCCGGGCTCGAAATCGACGATCGGCGATTTGAAGGCGTTCCGGGTAAACGGCTGGGACACGGATCTCGAGGCCCATCACGCCAAGGGCGGCCACATCGTCGGACTCTGCGGCGGCTACCAGATGCTCGGCAAGACCGTCCGCGATCCGCATGGCATCGAGGGCCAGGAGAAGGAGGCGCAGGGTCTCGGCCTCCTCGACGTTCATACCATCATGGCGACCGAGAAGATCGTCCGCGAGACGAAGGCGACGACGCCGGACGGCGAGCCCCTCGAAGGCTATGAAATCCACCTCGGCGCCACGACCGGCCCCGACTGCGCCCGCCCGGTCTGTCTCCTCGACGACGAGCCCGACGGCGCGACGTCGAAGGACGGCCGCGTGATGGGGACGTATCTGCACGGGCTGTTCGGTGCGGACGGGTATCGCCACCGCTTCCTGGCATCGCTCGGCCTTACCGCCGAGCCGACCCATCACCGCACCGGCGTCGAGGCCGCGCTTGACCGGATCGCCGATGAGCTGGAGAACGTCCTGGACGCCGAGGCGCTGTTGGCGACGGCGAGGACCAGATCGGACTGACGGATTTAAGCTGGCCTACCGCCCAGCCCATTCTTTAAACTTTTGGCTCCAATCCGCGTGCCAACGCGACAGCGGCGGGCGGTTCTCGATGATGTCGCCCATCGCCCAGGCCATGCGCTTCTCGTCCATGTCACGGGTCACCTCGCCATCCGGACACAGGATGTAGAAATCGTCCGTGCCGAGCGTCTCGACCATGAAGTCGGCTGTCTGCTCCGGTGTCCATGCACCCTCGGGCTTTTCGGTGCGCTCGCCCCTGGTAAGGCCGGTGAAGACGAAGCCGGGGATCATCAGCCGGGCCTCGACCTTGCAACCCTCGCGGTTGCGCAGGTCGTGCTGCAACGCCTCGGCGAAGGCTTTGACGCCGGCCTTGGCGACATTGTAGGCGGGATCGCCCGGCGGCGTGGTGATGCCCTGCTTGGAGCCGGTGACGATGATCACGCCCTCCTCGCCGCTCGCCACCATGCGCTGGCCGAAAACCTGGCCGACATGGATGATGCCGTGGAGATTGGTGCGCAGCACGGCGTCCCAATTGGCGACCGGCTCGAAGATCGAGCTGCCCGGCTGGATGCCGGCATTGTCGAAGAGGAGATGCACCGCACCGAAGCGGCCGAAGAGGTTCTTGGCCAGGGTCTCGACCGCGGCGCGATCGCCGACGTCGGTCTTCGACGTGATGACGGTGCCGGACGGGCTGACGGCGGAAACGGCGTCCTTGGCTTCGGCCAGCCGGTCCTCGATCCGGTCGACCAGACAGACGGTCATGCCGGCCGCCGCGAAGCGCTTGGCGGCAGCCAGGCCGATGCCGGAGCCACCACCGGTGACGACCGCGACATGGCCTTCGCAGAGGACGGGATGGGTCATGGGCACGGCCTTTCGAAACGATGTCTTCGGGGAAGTCCGTGCCGATCCACCGAATTTGGCGACAGGCCAGCCTAAGGTGGACCACGGGCCCGAGCCGACAAGTGCCAGCAAGGGCCGACACGGGCCGACAAGGCCGGCTGGCCAAGCCTTCGACGGCCGACGGCCGCAGTCCACCGGGTGACGAAGCGCCTATCCGTGCAGCTTCATCGCCGGGCCCCTGGTGGGCGAGATCATGTCGGCGAGGATCGCCACCGAGCCGCGGAGCGGCCCGAGCACCGCCCATTGGTGCCGGCGCGCCAGCCCACGATAGGCGGCGGTGGCGAACTGCCCGTCGACCAGGAAGTCGTTCTTGCGCGAAAAGCCGATCATGCCGACGGAGCCAGCCCGGCCGAGCGAGATCAACCGGCCCTTGTCGGAGAAGTCGAAGGCATCGGGCGTGTGGCCGGCGATGATTTTCGGCAGCGCCGACGAGAGATAGGTCGCCTGCTGGCTGGCGCATTGCGCCGTCGGCGGCAGCGGTTGGTCGGCGCCCGCAGGAATCAGGCTTGCCGCATCGCCGAGAACGTAGACCGAGGGATCGACGCTGGCGCGCAGCCGGTCGTCGACAACGATACGGCCCTTGTTGTCCATCTCGAAGTCGGAAAGGCTCTTGAGGCAGGGATGGCCGACGAGCCCGGCCGCCCAGACGACGAGGTCGGCGGGCCAGCTCTTTCCGCCCTCCGCCTTGACCTCGCTGGCGGTCACCTCGTTGATCCTGGCGCCGACGTGAACTTCGATATCGAGCGCGTCAAGACGCTTCAGGACACCGGTGCGCAGGCTCCTCTCGGCGCCCGGCATGATCTCGGGCGCCGCCTCCAGGATCGTCAGCTCCAGGATATGGGCCTGCCGCTCCTTCAGGTTCTGGTCGAAGAAGGCCTGCTCCGACAACCGAAGATGGGCGGCAAGCTCGGTGCCCGTCGCGCCGGAACCGACGATGACGACATGCGCCTTGTCCCTGGTCTCGCGGGCATGGATCATCGTCGCGATGAACAGGTCGCGGAATTCGTCGGCATCGCTCTTCTGGTCGAGGCGGATGGCGTTTTCGGCAACGCCCCTGGTGCCGAAATCCGGCGTCACGCCGCCCAACGCCACCACGCAGATGTCGTAGGGAACGTTCCGCGCGCCAGTGACGATCTGCCCGTCGCCACTCGACATCTCGGCGAGCCGCACGGTCTTCGCCGCACGGTCGATCGCCGTCACGGTCCCCTGCTCGAAGCGGAAGCCGCGCATCGTGGCGAGCATGTAGAAGCTCATCTCGGTGAGGGTCGAGTTGACCGTGCCGGCCGCGAATTCGTGCAACCGCGGTTTCCAGAGATGGGTCGACACCTGGTCGACCAGCGTCACGTGGCAATCGTTCCGACCCGACAATTTCGCGACGAGTTCCAGGCCACCGGAGCCGCCGCCCAGCACGACGATACGGTACTTTCCGGTGCTCGCGACCACGGTCAGCCGCCCGACGCGAGGCGATCCAGAATATTCGGGAAGAGCCCGGTGATGCCGATGAAGATGAGGTATAGCGCGACGATAAAGTTCAAGAGCCGCGGCACGACGAGGATCAATACGCCTGCGATCAGCGCGACGATCGGCTGGATGGTAACGATTTCCATGAAGTCTTCCACTTCCTTTCGGTGCCCTGAGGCAGATCATAGCGCAGTCCGTCCGCCACGCCATCGCCGATTTCGACGTGTTGCGCCATAGCCGGGAAGACGGCCTCTCCCTTCGGCCAAGTCGAGCGTCAGGTTTTTCGTGCCTCACGCCCCCGACGTCAGGCCCCCTGCTTGTCAGGCCCCCCGCTCGTCAGGCCATGTACCAGCCATGGCTCGGCACGATCGACTGGCCGGTGAGCGCATTGGTCTTGAATCCGGCGAGGAACACCGCGACCGCGGCGACATCCTCCATGGTGGTGAATTCCGTGTCCACGGTGCCGCCCAGCATGATCCTGGAGACCACCTCTTCCTCGCTGATGCCGAGGCTTTTGGCCTGCTCGGGGATCTGCTTGTCGACGAGTGGCGTCTTCACAAAGCCGGGACAGATGGTGTTGGAGCGCACGCCATGCCTGGCGCCCTCCTTGGCCATCACCCGCGACAGGCCGAGAATCCCGTGCTTGGCCGCCACATAGGCGCTCTTCAGCGCCGAGGCCTCATGACTATGCACGGAGCCCATGTAGATCAGCGCACCCGACTTTTGCGGATACATGTATTTGACGCAGGCCTTGGTCAAAAGGAACGAGCCGTCGAGATGGATCGCGACGAGCTTCCTGAATTCGGCATAGGGAAACGCCTCGATCGGATGAACGATCTGGATGCCCGCATTGGCGACCATCGTGTCGACACGCCCGAACTCATGAGCCACCGCGTCGACGCCGGCGTTGACCGCAGCCTCGTCGGTGACGTCCATCTCCACCGACATCGCCTTGCCGCCGAGCGCCTCGATCTCGGCGACGACCCTGTTCGCGCCGTCCATGGCGATATCGCAGATGGCGACCTTGCCGCCCTCCTTGGCAAAAGCGAGGGCGATCTGGCGGCCGATGCCCGAGCCGGCTCCGGTGATGACGGCGACATTGCCTTCAAGCTTCATGATCGTGGCTCCCTGCTGCGCGAAATATCCTGCGGCGTTGCGCTGCAACATAGGGCAACGGTCGAGGCACGACGATCCGCGAGCGCGTGGCAGGCGATGCCGGTCAGAAGCGCGGTGGCGTCTGTCCCGCCGCGCGATAGGCGGCCGTCAGCGTGTTGGCCATCAGCATCGCGATGGTCATCGGGCCTATGCCCCCCGGCACGGGGGTAATGGCCGAAGCCTTCTGCGCCGCCGCGCCATAGGCGACGTCGCCGACGAGACGGGTCTTCGGCGAGCCGTCGTCATTCACGCCCTTTTCCGGCGCGTCGATGCGGTTGATGCCGACGTCGATCACCACCGCACCGTCCTTGACGAAGTCTCCCGTCAGCATTTCCGGCCGGCCGACGGCGGCGACGAGGATATCGGCCGTGCGGCAGAGGCTCGCCAGATCCTTCGTGCGCGAATGGGCGATGGTGACGGTGGCGTTGGCAGCCAGCAGCAGCTGCGCCATCGGCTTGCCGACAATGTTGGAGCGCCCGACAATGACCGCTGTCTTGCCCGACAGATCGCCGCCCATGACATCATGCAACAGGATCATCGAGCCGGCCGGCGTGCAGGGCACGAAGGCCTCGTCGATCGCGCCGGTGGACAGGCGGCCGACATTGATGAGGTGGAAGCCGTCGACGTCCTTGTCGGCATCGATGGTCTGGATGATCTTGTTCTCGTCGATCTGCTTGGGCAACGGCAGTTGCACCAATATGCCGTGGATCGACGGGTCGGCGTTGAGATCGCGCACGATGTCGAGCAGCGCGGCTTCGGAGGTGTCCGCGTCGAGAACGTGCTTGACCGACTTGAAGCCGCATTCGACCGCGCGCTTGGCCTTAGAGCCGACATAAACCTGGCTCGCCGGATCCTCGCCGACGATGACCACGGCCAGACCTGGCTGAACGCCCGTTTCGTTGTGCAGCGTCTTTGCTGCGCTCTTTACTTCGTCGATGATCCGCGCCGCTCGCGCCTTGCCGTCGATCTTCTTTACCGTCATGCCGTTCCCCAAGCCGTCCAAATCCACACCTCGATCAACCAGTCTACGCGGTTTTGAGAAGCCCGGTTGCGCCGCTCCTATGCTGCTGATCGCGATTTCACATACGCTTCGAGGATCGCGGCCATGCGGGTGGTATAGCCCTTCGGATCCTGTGCCTGGAAATACGCCTTCACTTCCGGCGAAACACGCATGGTCACGGTGGGACGGTTACGCGGCTCGACAATCCGGGCTCCCTTCCAGAAGGCAGCGTCGAGTTCGGGAATGTCGCTTGCATCGATCGCCTGCTCCGAGGTGTCGCGAAAACGCCCCCTGGGGCGGTTAGGATCGGTCAGGGAGCGTCTGACCAAGGGCTTGTCGGTATCGCTTTCGCTCATCTTGGCTCGCTTTTCGGGCGGATACGATCCGCAATCGGTTTCACGCATTGTGTAGACGACGAGAAGGATAGTTCCGGCGGTCTCACCTATCGCGCGTATGCGCGTTTCGCCATAATCCTGCCGATCATCTTCCCTCTCAAGGGTGAAGCCTTCAAAAAGACCGATGGCATAGTCGAAATCGACTCCGTGCTTTTCGAAATTGATTACGTCCTTGGCAGCGTCCCACTCAAAGTCCATTTGCGCCCATTGTCTTACAAAATGTCTTACAAGGCAAGGTCGTTGGAGATGTCGGTTGGCCGCGCCTTTCCATCACAAGCTCGCCGCCGTCCTTGCCGCCTGATCGTAATGGCCCGACAGCACCCGCAGGAGATGGCCGAGCTTCGACATCGCCTCGGGTGAGATGCCGAGTTCGTGGGCGCCTTCGACGAGGATCGTCTCGCGCAAATCGCGATAGCGGGTGCAGGCCGCTTCGCCCCGGGACGTGATCGAGACCAGCCGTTCCTTGCCGGCTTTTTCGCGGGCGACGAGACCGCGGGCCTCGAGCTTCTTGATCGCGTAGGTGGCCAGATGCGTGTCCTCGATGCCGAGGACGAGGCAGATGTCGGCGAGGCGCTTGGGCTTTGCGCGATGGGTAACGGTGTGGAGGACAAGGATTTCCGTCGCCGTCAGGCCGGGCTCGCCGGCCGCCGTCATGCAGCGGACCATCCAGCGCTCGAAGGCGTGGCCGGCGAGGATCAGGCCGAACTCGACCTCCGACAAAGCCGGCAGCGCGCCGTCGGCGAGATGGGCGGAGGAAACAATCGGGCCGATGGCCTTGCTCGCTCGGGCCGTCGTATTGTCGCGCGCCATGCTCAGCCTCCCGAAAACATCGTGCGGGGCAGGAACAGCGCGAGGTCGGGAAAGACCGCCAGCAACACGACCATCAGCGCGAGCAACAGGAAGAACGGAAAGGTCGCAGCGGCGATGCGAAAGATGTCCTGCCCGGTCAGGCCCTGGATAACGAAGAGGTTGAAACCGACGGGCGGGGTGATCTGCGCCATCTCGACGACGATGACGAGATAGATGCCGAACCAGACGAGGTCGAATCCCGCCTGGTTGACCAGCGGCATGATCACCGAGGTGGTGAGCACCACCATCGAGATGCCGTCCAGAAAGCAGCCGAGCACCATGAAGAACAATGTGAGTGCGAACAGGAGCGCATAGGGGGAAAGGTCGAGCGAACCGATCCAGGTCGCGAGTTCACGCGGCAGGCCGGTAAAACCCATGGCGGTCGTCACGACGGCGGCGCCGGCAAGGATGAAGGCGATCATCGCGGAAACCCGCGTCGCCGCCATCAAGCCGTCCCTGAAGGTCGTGAAGGAGAGCGAACCTTGCGCTTTCGCGATGACCAGGGCGAGGACGACGCCGATGACCGCCGCTTCGGTTGGCGAGGCGACGCCGCCGTAGATCGAGCCGATGACGCCGGCGATGAGCAGGATCGTCGGAGCGATGCGGCCGACCGAGCGAAGCCGGCTTTCGGTGATCAGGACGTCGGCGTCGGCCGGCATCAGCGAGGGTTTCAGGGTCGCAGCGATGGCCACGTAGCCCATGAACAGAAGGCCGAGGACAAGGCCCGGGATCACCCCGGCAATGAACAGCCGGGCGATCGATTCCTCCACCGCCGCGCCGTAGACGATGAGAATGATCGAGGGCGGGATCAGGAGGCCCAGCGTGCCGGAGCCGGCGAGCGAGCCCATGGCGATCTTCTGGTCGTAGCCGCGCTGCTTGAGTTCCGGCAGCGAGATCTTGCCGATCGTCTGGGTGGTCGCGGCCGAGGAGCCGGAGATCGCCGCGAAGATGGCGCAGCCGACGATGTTGACGTGGATCAGCCGCCCAGGAAGCCGCCGCATCAGCGGGGCGAGACCGGCAAATAAGTCTTCCGAGAGCTTCGAACGAAACAGGATCTCACCCATCCAGATGAACATCGGCAGGGCCGTCAGGTCCCAGGAGTTCGAGGCCGACCAGAAGGACGTCGCGAGAATCTGCGCGTCGGGCAGCGCCGGCCGGGTCATCAGCGCGGCGAGCGCCGTCAACGTCAAAGCCAGCGCGACCCAGAGGCCGCAGGCCAGCGCACCGAACAGGACGACGACGAGCAGCATCGAGATTTCGAAGAGGCTCATCAGACGCTCTCCCCGCTTCCGGCGATGCGGTCGTCGCCGGAAAAGGCGCACAACGCCTCGTCGATCAGCGCGATGGCGAGAACGCCGAGCCCGAGGGCGAGCGTCGCCTGTGGCAGGGCCAGCGGGACGGGCACCATGCCGTAGGAGACATCGCCATAGGAATAGCTCTTCAAGGCCAGCGCCCCGGTGGCATAGGCACCGAAGGCCGCGATGCCGGCCGCAACGAGGGCGACTACGCCGTCGAGGGCGACACGCGCCCGCTCGGGCAGGCGGGTGGTCAGAAGGTCGACGCGGATGTGGACGTTCCTGGCCAGCGTGTCGGCCAGCGCCAGAAAAGTCGCGGCCGCCAGAAGATAGCCGCCGATTTCGGCGAGCGAGGGCACGTTGAAGCCGGTCGGCGCCTGGCCGAGGGCGACCAGCCCGGTATCGAGCAAGCGAGCGCCGACCTGCACGGCGACGAGCGCGGCGATGGCGACGAGGCAAAGCGCGGCGAGTGCGGCGCAGAGCGAATAGAGAGCGTCGAGAGCGCGGCGCATGAGCGGCGGTTTCCTCGGAGATGGTGTGTATTGCGCTGACGTCGGACGGTTGAGAAAGTGCACGGCGTCCGCGATGACCATTCTTCTCCCGAATCGGGAGAAGGTCCGGCAGGGGATGAGGGCTTGAAGGGAGCCGTCATTTCAGGCGTTGTGCCCTTCCAGCCCTCACCCGTCTGCTCGCTCCCGCTCGCATCCACCCTCTCCCCACTGGGGAGAGGAATGGCGCTTCGTCCTGCGACCTCAGCCGAACTGCTTATTTCCGATACGCGTCCAGCATCGTCTGGCCCGGCTCACCGGCCTTCTTCACCCACTCGTCGGTCATCCTGGCGCCGATCTTTTCGAAGCCGGCCTGCAGATCGGCGGACGGGTCGGCGACATTGATGCCGTTGTCCTTCAACGCCTGCGTGGTCTTGTCGGTCTCGGCCTCGGAGGCCTTCCAGCCGCGCTCTTCGGCGGTGGTGGCCGCAGCCATGATCTCGTCCTGGGCGTCCTTCGGCAGGGCATCGAAGGCCGACTGGTTGACGATCACCATGTTGCGCGGCAACCATGCGTTAAGAACGTAATAGTTCTTCAAAAAGTCCCAGGCCTTCACGTCGACGCCGGTGGCGGGTGAGGTCATCATCGCCTCGACGCGGCCGGTGGAGAAGGCGGTCGGCACGTCCGACTGCTCGATCTGCGTCGGGATCATGCCGGCGAGGCTGGCGATCTCCTCGGTCGAATTGTTGTAGGCGCGAAACTTCTTGCCCGACAGATCGGCGATCTTTTCAACCTTGTCCTTGGTGTAGAGGCCCTGGGGCGGCCACGGCACCGAGTAAAGCAGCTTCAGGCCTTCTTTCTGCAGCGCCTTTTCCATCAACGGCTTCTGGGCGTCGTAGAGTTTCCTGGCGGCGTCGTAGCTGGTGGCCAGGAACGGCACCGAGTCGGCGCCGAAGATCGGATCGTCGTTCTCGAGGCGGGAGACGAGAAGCTCGCCGGCCGGCACGATCCCGTCGCGGACGGAGTTCTTGATGTCGGGATGCTTGATCAGCGACTGATTGTAGTGAAGCGTGATCTTCACCGCGTCACCGGCCTTCTCGTTCACCTCGTCGGCGAATTGCTTGAGGTTTTCCTCGTGGAAATTGCCTTCCGGATAGGGCGTCGGCAGATCCCAGGCGGTCTGGGCCGATGCGGTTCCGGTCCAGGTCAGAGACCCGGCGAGTGCGCCGGCGGTCAGCGCGGCGGCGAAGGTGATGGGCTTCATGCGATCAGTCTCCCGTTCGTTGGCGTCAATCGAAAGACTTCCACGAAAATTGCTCTTCGTCAAATACGCTGATAAAGTACCGATAAATTATCGACGTTTGATCAAAATACGAGCGGAGTGCCCAACATGTCGTCAGCGGCGGGACAAAACAGCGGCAAGTGGGATTTCTGGATCGACCGGGGCGGCACCTTCACCGACATCATCGGCCGCACGCCCACCGGCGATCTGACGCCGAAGAAGCTGCTGTCGGAAAACCCCGGCGTCTATGATGATGCGGCGCTGGAAGGCATCCGCCAACTGCTCGAAGTCAAGGCCGGCGGCGCAATCCCGCCGGGCCAGGTCGGCACGGTCCGCATGGGCACAACGGTCGCCACCAACGCGCTTCTTGAGCGGAAAGGCGACCGTACACTCCTGCTGATCACCCGCGGCTTTCGCGACGCGCTGAAGATCGCCTACCAGGCGCGGCCGGACATCTTCGCCAAGGAGATCATCCTGCCCGAGCAGCTCTACGAAAAGGTCGCGGAGGTGCCCGAGCGGGTGCTCGCCGACGGCACCGTCGAGCTCGACTTCGACGCCGATGCCACGCGCGACGCTCTGGAATCGGCCAGGGCCGACGGCATCGACGCGGTCGCCATCGTCTTCATGCACGCCTGGCGTTATCCCGAGCACGAAGCGGCGGCCAAGGCCCTGGCGAAGGCGGCCGGCTTCACCCAGATTTCCGTCAGCCATGAGGTCTCGCCGCTGGTCAAGATCGTCGGGCGCGGCGACACGACGGTGGTCGACGCCTATCTGACGCCGATTCTCAAGCGCTACGTTTCCAAGGTCGCGAGCGCCCTCGGGGCAAACACCGGGAACGAGGATGCGCCGTCGCTGCAGTTCATGATGTCGTCGGGCGGGCTGACGGCGGCCGAACTTTTCGAGGGCAAGGATGCGATCCTGTCCGGTCCCGCAGGCGGCGTGGTCGGCATGGCCGAGACGGCCGGGCTTGCGGGCGAGAAGAAGGTCATCGGCTTCGACATGGGCGGCACCTCGACCGATGTCACGCATTATGCCGGCGCCTATGAACGGGCACTGGACTCGGAGGTGGCTGGGGTCCGCGTTCGTGCGCCGATGATGCGCATTCACACGGTCGCGGCCGGCGGCGGCTCGATCCTGCATCTCGATCAGGGCCGCTTCCAGGTCGGGCCGGATTCGGCCGGCGCCTACCCCGGTCCCGCAGCCTACGGCAAGGGCGGGCCGCTGACGCTGACCGACGCCAACGTCATGGTCGGCAAGCTGAAGCCGGATCTATTTCCGGCGGTTTTCGGCCCGAACCAGGACCAGCGGCTCGATGAGGATGTCGTCGCGCAGAAATTCCAGGTAATGGTCGACGAGATCGGCGACGGGCGCGACACGCGGCAGGTGGCGGAAGGCTTCCTCACCATCGCCGTCGAGAACATGGCCAACGCCATCAAGAAGATCTCGGTCCAGCGCGGCTATGACGTGTCGACCTATCTCCTCAACTCCTTCGGCGGTGCCGGTGGCCAGCACGCCTGCCTCGTTGCCGACGCCCTGTCGATGGAGCGCGTGCTGATCCATCCGATGTCCGGGCTCCTTTCGGCCTACGGCATCGGGCTCTCCTCGCTGTTTGCGACGCGCAGCCAGGCGCTGGTCGCGCCGCTGGAGGAATCCTCGAAGGACGATATCGACGCTCTTGCCGAAAAGCTCGGCGGCCAGGTCGAAGCGGAGCTGACCGGCCAGAGCATCGAAGCCGGCGCGATCGACCGCATCGTGCTCCTGCAGCTGCGCTACGACGGCACCGACACGACCCTGCCGATCCCTTATGACGGCGACCTCACGGCGGCGCGAACGGCCTTCGAAGTAGGGCACAAGGCGCAGTTCGGCTTCATTTACGAGAACCGACCGGTGGTGGTCGAAAACATTTCGGTCGAAGGCGCCGAGCACCGGAACGACCTTGCCGGCGAGACGGCGACGACCGCCGAGCGTTTCGACGCCGAAGCGTCTGAAACGCTTGAGATCTTCACCGGCGGCACCGCTCGGGAAGCCGGCGTCTATCGCCGCAAGGCCATCGGGCCGGGCGCCCGGATCAAGGGCCCGGCGCTGATTGTCGAGCCGAACCAGACGGTGGTCGTCGAGCCGGGCTGGTCGGCCGAGATCACCGCCCGCGACGACATTCTTTTGACCCGCATCGAGAAAAAGGTCCGGCACGCCGCCCTCGGCACGTCTAAAAGCGGAGACATGAACGAAGGCGCCGATCCGGTGCTGCTGGAGGTCTTCAACAATCTCTTCATGTCGATCGCCGAGCAGATGGGCGTGACGCTCCAGAACACGGCGTCCTCGGTCAACATCAAGGAGCGGCTAGACTTTTCCTGCGCGATCTTCGATGCGGACGGCGCGCTTGTCGCCAACGCGCCGCACATGCCGGTGCATCTGGGCTCGATGGACCGCTCGGTCGAAACGATCATCGCCCAGAACCAGGGCGCCATCCGCCCCGGCGACGTCTTCGCGCTGAATGCGCCTTACAATGGCGGCACGCATCTGCCGGATATCACGGTGGTGGACGCCGGTATTTGACGAAACCAGGACCACCCTCCTCTTCTACGTCGCCTCGCGTGGGCACCATGCGCCCCGCCTCCTCTTCTACGTTGCCTCGCGCGGCCATGCCGATGTCGGCGGCATCGCGCCGGGGTCGATGACGCCGCGCGCGACGAATGTCGACGAGGAAGGCATCCTCATCGACAATCTCAAGCTCGTCGACGGCGGCGTCTTCCAGGAGGGGGCGCTGCGCAAGGTCCTGACCGAACACCGCTATCCGGCGCGCAATCCCGACCAGAACGTCGCCGACCTCAAGGCGCAGATCGCCGCCAACGAGAAGGGCGTCGCCGAACTCGGCCGCATGGTCGAGACGTTCGGGCTTCAGACCGCGCAGGCCTACATGGCCTTCGTCCAGGACAATGCGGCGGAAGCCGTGCGCCAGCTCATCGACGGGCTTTCCGACTGTTCCTACGAATACCCGACCGACACCGGCCAGACGATCAAGGTGAAAATCACCGTCGACAAGGCCGCCCGCGAGGCGACGGTCGATTTCACCGGCACGTCGCAGATGATGGGCAACAATTTCAACGCACCCGAGCCGGTGACGCGCGCGGCGGTGCTCTATGCCTTCCGGGTGATGGTCGAAAAGCCGATCCCGATGAATGCCGGGTGTTTGAGGCCGGTGAAGATCGTCGTGCCCGAGGGCTCGATGCTGAAGCCGGCCTATCCCGCGGCAGTCGTCGCCGGCAACGTCGAGACCTCCCAGCACGTCACCAACGCGCTATTCGGCGCCTTCGGGGCCATGGCGAATTCGGAGGGGACGATGAACAACCTGACCTTCGGCAACGCCACCTACCAATATTACGAGACGATCTGCTCGGGCTCGCCGGCCGGCACGACCAATGCCGACGAGGCCTTTGCCGGCACCTCCGGCGTCCACGTCCACATGACCAATTCGCGGCTGACCGACCCGGAAATCCTCGAAATGCGCTATCCGGTGGTGCTGGAGGATTTCTATATCCGCAAAGGCTCAGGTGGTCATGGCCTCAAGCGCGGCGGGGATGGCACCCGCCGGACGATCCGATTCCTCGAAGAGATGGATTGCGCGATCCTCTCCTCGCACCGGACGCTCCCGCCCAAGGGCGTCTCCGGCGGGGCAGATGGCGAAATGGGCAAGACCGAGGTCCGCCGCGCGGACGGAACGGTCGAAACGCTTCAAGGCTGCGACCAGACCGTGCTGAAGGCCGGCGAGGCGGTGATCGTCACGACGCCGACGCCGGGCGGGTATGGGCGCGCCGTGTGAACGGGGCAAAGTCAGGCGGCAATGGCCCAATGCTCCGATTGCCCAGTGCTCCTTGCAGCGCCTGCTTTACGCCCGCTCGCCAGATACTCTCATCGCCTGCCGGCACTTCTCCCGCAGGGGAGAAGAACGCGGTTCCAACGTCTTTGCCTCGTCGAGGCCACGTCATTCACGACCGCACCTGACGCCACGTTCGCGCCAGCGGTCCAGCCGTTCAGCGCATCAAGCCGCGGCGTCGCTCGACAGATCGTCTTTCGGCGCTTCGGGCTTGGGCTGCTTCGGTCCGCCCTTCGAGACGCCGACCATGGCGGGGCGCAGGACTCGGCCGCCGATGGAATAGCCGGCCTGAACGACTTGCACGACCGTGTTGTTCGGCACCTCGGTGTTGGGAACCTCGAACATCGCCTGGTGGAAGTTAGGGTCGAAGCGCTCGCCTTCCGGGTCGAGCTTCTTGACGCCGTTCTTTTCCAAGGCGCTCAGGAGAGCGCGTTCGGTGACTTCCACGCCACCGATCAGCGCGTTGAGGCCGTCTTCGCCATGCGCCTTGGCCTCGGCCGGCACCGCCTCGATGGCGCGACGCAGATTGTCGGCGACCGACAGAAGTTCGCGGGCAAAGCCGGTCACGGCGTAGGTGCGCGCGTCCTTCATCTCGCGGTCGGTGCGCCGACGCAGGTTTTCCATGTCCGCAGCGAGCCGCAACAGGCGATCCTTGACGTCGGCGTTTTCCACCTCGAGTTCGGCGATACGCGCCTGATCGGCCTCGGACACCGCATCCGCGTCGGCAAAGCCCGAATCGGAGGCATAGGCCGTCTCGTCGGCATCCTCTGCCTCGGCATGCGCGTTGGCGTTCGCCGCCGCGCGCGCATTTGCCGCCTCGCGCTCCATGTCGCGGATCGCATCGGCCTCGGCGCCGGCTGCGAAACTTTCATCCTGGCGTTTGCCGGTATCGCTCGTCATGGGGGTGTTACCTCTTCAAGATCGGTCAGGCCGCGCCGGCCGCCGCCACCCGCGCGGGCGGCGGGTCGAGGCTCGGCTCGGCACGAAATCGTTATCGTTCCGCATATCGAAGCTGCGAGCCTGAAAATCAAGCCTCGCGCGCGGCGGCCCCTGAGGCGAGGAGCCGCGAGACGATGCGCGCGGTGTAGTCGACCATCGGCACGATGCGCCGATAGTTCAGCCGGGTCGGGCCGATGACGCCGACGGCGCCGATGACGTTCTCGGTGCCGCCGCGATAGGGCGCGACGACGAGCGAGGAGCCGGACAGCGAAAACAGCTTGTTTTCCGAGCCGATGAAGATGCGAACGCCATTGCCGCTTTCGGCCAGGCCCAGAAGCTCGATGATGCCGCTCTTGGATTCCAGGTCGTCGAACAGCAGGCGAAGGCGGTCGAGATCCTCGGCCGCCGTGACATTCTCCAGGAGGTTCGCCCGCCCGCGCACGATCAGCCGCGCCGGCTGATCGGCGGAAGCGCCCGACCAGACCGCCAACCCCTTGTCGACGAGTTGCCGCGACAGGACGTCGAGCGCCGTCGACGTCTCCTCCATCAACCGGGCGATCTTGCCGCTCGCCTCACCGAGCGTCAGCCCGACCACATGGGCGTTGAGGAAGTTGCCGGCCTCGACCAACTGGGAAGCGGTGACGCCGGCCGGCAGGTCGAGGACGCGGTTTTCCACCTCGCCATTGGCCCCGACCAGAACGGCCAGGGCCTTCGTCGGCTCCAGCCGGATGAATTCGATATGCTTGAGGGCGCAGGTCGGATTTCGCCGTCAAGACGATGCCGGCCCCGCGCGACAGGCCCGAAAGGAGATGGCTCGCCCTCGGTCAAAAGCTTGTCGAAGGACCGCCCGTCACCCGACAGTTCGCACCTTTTCCTCGATTTCCTCGCGCTCGGCCCCTCCCAGATCGCCTACTTCGAGAAATGCGTCGACGAAGAAGCGTAGTCCAAGTTCCGTCGGAAGCCGCCCGGGCCGGAGACATGCGGCGCATAGATCAGCCCCAGCGCTTCGAGGTCGCTCATGACGTTGCGAATCGAGGCCGGCGACAGCGACTGGGTCAGGAGCTTCGACAGCATGCGCGAGCCGACCGGCTCGCCGAGATCGAGATAACTCTCGACGATCAGACGAAAGATGTCGCGGGCCCGGTCGTCGAGCGGCAGCGCACCCGCGCCGAGATCACTGACGGAAGGCGGAATTCGGTCATGGCGAGAATGCGAATTGGGACACGAGACGCACTATAGACGCAAGCGAGAAGCGCTGCCAAATCATCCCGCCGCCGGGCCAGACTTCGATCGTCATGCCGTTCCGTCCCGTGCCGACCCCGTCCCCGTCCGCCCAACGCGCCGCATGACCCATTCCGCTTCGCGGCTTCGCCTCTCCCTTCGCACGCCTCGCGATTGCACGACTCGCACGTCCCCGATACAAGCCCGACGCAATCTCGAAGCGTTAACGAAATTCCCAACGATCGACGTCAGGATTCTCCATGCGGCCATCCAAACGCGCCAACGACCAGATGCGCGACGTCTCCTTCGAGCGCGGTTTCTCGCGCCACGCCGAGGGCTCCTGCCTCGTCAAGTTCGGCGACACCCATGTTCTGGTGACGGCGAGCCTGGAAGACCGCGTGCCCGGCTGGCTGAAGAATTCCGGCAAGGGCTGGGTGACGGCCGAATACGGCATGTTGCCGCGCGCCACCGGGGAGCGCATGCGCCGCGAGGCGGCAACCGGCAAGCAATCCGGCCGCACCCAGGAAATCCAGCGCCTCATCGGCCGTTCGCTGCGGGCGGTCGTCGACCTTCAGGCCCTTGGCGAGCGGCAGATCTCGATCGACTGCGACGTGCTCCAGGCCGATGGCGGCACCCGCACCGCGTCGATCACCGGCGCCTACATCGCGCTGGCGGACTGTCTCGCCTGGATGGGCGAGCGGGCCATGTGCGACCCGAAGAAGGTGCTGAAGGACCATATCGCGGCGATCTCCTGCGGCATCCACAAGAGCACCCCGGTGCTCGACCTCGACTATGCCGAGGACTCGACCGCCGAGACCGACGCCAATTTCGTCATGACCGGCTCCGGCGGCATCGTCGAGATCCAAGGCACCGCCGAGGGCGCGCCCTTCAGCCGCGACGAGCTGAACGCATTGATGGGACCTGGCGCAAAAGGGCATCGGCGAGCTTGTCGCGATGCAGAAGACGGCGCTGGGGACCGCCTGACCATGGCCGCCTCCCGCTCGTCTTTTCCACTGACACCCGCGAACGGCCCGCTGCTGGTCGCCAGCCACAACGAGGGCAAGATCTGGGAGTTCCGCGAGCTGATGGAGCCCTTCGGGTTTTCAGGTTACCTCGGCCAAGGACAAGGGCCTCGATGATCCCGAGGAGACCGGTACGACTTTCGAGGCGAACGCCGAGATCAAGGCGCTCGCCGCCCTGAAGGCGACTGGCCTTGCGTGCCTGTCCGACGATTCCGGCATCGCCATCGACGCACTGGACGGCGATCCGGGCATTTATTCGGCCCGCTGGGGCGGACCGGCCCGCGACTTCGCCATGGCCATGCGCAACGTGGAAGAGAAGCTGCAGGCGGCCGGCGCCACGAACCCGGACCGACGCCGCGCGCAATTCGTCGCCGTCCTTTGCCTCGCCCTGCCCTCCGGCGAAACGCATTTTTTCCGCGGCGAAGCCCATGGCACGGTCGTGTGGCCGCCGCGCGGCACGCTCGGTTTCGGCTACGACCCGATCTTCCTGCCCGACGGCCAGGCTCGCACATTCGGCGAGATGCTGTCGGAGGAAAAGCACGGATGGGTTCCCGGCCAGGAACACGCCCTGTCCCACCGCGCTAGGGCGTTTCAGAAGTTCGCCCGTGAGGCGCTCGGCGTGAGGTGACGACGATGGACCTCTCCTCGACAGCCCCGCGCAGGACCGGCCGTGCCGGCGACGTGCTCGCCTTCGCGCCGGTGCCCGCGCGAGCCGGGCTTCGGTGTCTATGTCCACTGGCCGTTCTGCGCTGCCAAGTGCCCCTATTGCGACTTCAACAGCCATGTCCGCCACAAGCCAATCGACCAGGACCGCTACGCAACGGCCTTCGAGCGCGAGATCGCCGACGCCGCTCACCGCTCGCCGGGCCAGACCGTCACCTCGATCTTCCTCGGCGGCGGCACGCCCTCGCTGATGGAGCCCAAAACCGTCGGGCGCATTCTCGACGCGATCGCCGCCAACTGGACCATTGAGCGCGGCGCCGAAGTGACGCTGGAAGCCAACCCCTCCAGCGTCGAGGCGACGCGCTTTCGCGGCTATCGCGGCGCCGGCGTCAATCGTGTCTCTCTCGGCGTCCAGGCCTTGCACGACAAGGATCTGCGCCTCCTTGGCCGGCTTCACGACGTCGACCAGGCGCTGAGCGCCATCCGCACCGCGCGCGAGACCTTCCCGCGCCTCTCCTTCGACCTGATCTATGCAAGACCGGACCAGACGGTGGAAGCCTGGGAAGCCGAGCTTGCCCGCGCCATCGATCTCGCCGCCGACCATCTGTCGCTCTATCAGCTGACCATCGAGGAGGGCACGCCCTTCCACGCACTCCACAAGGCCGGCAAGCTCAAGGTTCCCGATGGCGATCTGTCCGCCGATCTCTACGAGGCGACGCAAGCGCTGACGAATGCCCGTGGCCTTCCCGCCTACGAGGTTTCCAACCACGCCGTCCCCGGCGCGGAATCCCGCCACAACCTCACCTACTGGCGTTACGGCCTTTACGCCGGCATCGGCCCAGGCGCCCACGGCCGCGAGATGGCCGAGGACGGCCGCCATGCCATCTCCAACGAGAAGCTGCCCGAGACCTGGCTGAAGATGGTCGAATCCTGGGACAACGGCATCGAGGTCGACGAGCTCCTGAGCCCCGAGGAAGAGGCCGACGAACTGCTCCTGATGGGCCTGCGCCTGGCCGAGGGCATCGATCTGAAACGCTGGCGCCGCCTCACCGGCCGCGACATCGACCCGGTCAGCGAAGCCGATCTGCGCGCCCACGGCATGGTCGAGCGCCTCGGCCCCGACCGCCTGCGCGCGACGCCGGCTGGCATGCTGGTGCTCGACGCGGTGGTGGCGGATCTGGCGTAGGCGCCAAAATGTAACAACCGTCGGGCCGCATGAGAGAGGCCGCTCATCGAGCGCTTCCTTTCTGTCTCAAGCCGACGGCGGCGAAGCCGCTGCGTCAGGCCGCCATATCGCGATCGAAGGTCGCGCGTGCGTCTTCGACCTTGTCCAGATTCGCCAGCGTCCATGCATAAAGGGCGTTGAACGGCGCTTGCAGCGAACGCCCGAGCGGCGTGATCTGGTATTCCACAGCCACCGGCCGGCTCGAGATCACTCGCCGCGACACCAGCCCGTTGCGCTCCAGCCGGCGCAGGCACTGGGTTAGCGCTTTCTGTGTGACGCCTTCCAGATGGCGTTTGACGGCGTTGAACCGCATCGGGCCATGATCGAGCACCGTCAGCACCATCATCGACCATTTGTCCGCGATCTGGTCGAACAGAAGCCGGCTCGGGCAGTCGACATGGAAGCGCTGACATTGTTCGGCCATGGGGTGGTTTCCTTCGGTATACCTGGGCGAAATTAAGTGCCTGATTGACCCTAGGTTTATCTAGTATACCTGTGCAGCTCCTATCACAATGGAGCCTTTCATATGTCTTCACCTGCACTTCATATGTCTTCACCTGCACCGACCGACATCCTCTTCCAGCCGTTTCGTCTCGGCGCGCTGGAACTGCCCAATCGCATCGTCATGGCGCCGATGACGCGCACTTTCGCTCCTGGTGGCGTACCCGGTCCCGAGAACGCCGCCTACTATCGGCGGCGCGCGGAAGGCGGTGTTGGCCTCATCCTGTCGGAGGGAACGGTGATCGACCGCCCGGCCTCCCGGAACGAGCCAGCAATTCCCTTCTTCCACGGCTCCGCTGCGTTATCGGGCTGGCAGGCTGTCATCGATTCCGTCCATGCGGCCGGCGGGCGGATGGGACCGCAGCTCTGGCATACCGGATCGACCGCCGGCATGAGTGGCTGGGAGCCGGAGGTCCCCGTCGAAAGCCCGTCGGGTCTCCTGGCGCCAGGCACACCGCGCGGTGAAGCGATGAGCGAGGAGGCGATCGCCGACACCGTCGCTGCCTTCGCCAGCGCCGCCGCCGATGCCAAACGGCTGGGCTTCGATACGGTCGAGATCCACGGCGCGCACGGCTACCTGCTCGACCAGTTCTTCTGGCCGGGCACGAATGAACGGACCGACCGCTACAACGGCGCGACCATCGCCGAGCGTTCGCGCTTCGCCGCGGAAGTGGTCGCGGCGATCCGCGAGACCGTCGGGCCGGGCTATCCGATCATTTTAAGGCTCAGTCAGTGGAAGCAACAGGACTACAAGGCGCGCCTTGCCGTAACGCCCGACGAGATGGGCCAGTGGCTGATGCCGCTGGTGGAAGCGGGCGCCGATATCCTCCACTGCTCCCAGCGCCGTTTCTGGGAACCCGAGTTCCCCGAAATCGACGGTGAAGACGGCCTGAACTTCGCCGGCTGGGCCAAGAAGGTGACAGGCGCCGCCACCATCAGCGTGGGATCGGTCGGCCTGTCGGGCGACTTCATGGCGGCCTTCGGCGGCGAGAGCTCGACCAGCACGAGCCTCGACCGCCTGACTGCGCGCATGGAGCGTGAGGAATTCGACCTGATCGCGATCGGCCGGGCGCTCATCAGCGACCCGCAATGGGTTGCCAAGGCCCGTGCGGGAGACCCGACCGGCTTCAAGGGCTTCAGCCCGGCCGATCTCGCAGAATTGCGCTAGCCGACCGCATGGATCGAAGGCGCCGGAACTCCACCGGCGCTTTCGACGCGGTAACCGTCTCGATCCGCCCCGTGGCGCGGGTGGATAGCAGCCCTTTGCAAAGCCGTGTAACGCTTCGCGCCATGACGCAGTCCGACTCTCCGACCTTCACCCTTTACGGCCAATCGCGCGCCGCGCCGCGGCCCGAGCCGGGGCTCTATCTCGTCGCCACCCCCATCGGCAATCTCTCCGACATCACCCTTCGCGCCGTCGAGGTCATCGCCGGCGCGGACCGGCTGGCCTGCGAGGACACGCGTGTCACCGCCAAGCTCCTGCAGCGCTTCGGCATCGAGCGGCGGATGTTTGCCTATCACGAGCACAATGCCGAAAGCGCCGGCGAGACGCTGATCGAGGCGCTCGACCAGGGCCTGTCGGTGGCGCTCGTATCCGACGCGGGAACCCCGCTCGTCTCCGATCCGGGCTACCGGCTGGTGCGGGAAGCCATCGGCGGGGGCTTCAACGTGATTCCGATCCCCGGCGCCTCGGCCGCGCTGGCGGCGCTCTGCGCCTCGGGCCTGCCGTCCGACGCCTTTTTCTTCGCCGGCTTCCTGCCGCAAAAGGCAAAGGCACGAGCCGAACGGTTGCGCGAGATTGCCCACATCCCCGGAACGCTGGTCCTTTACGAGGCGCCGCACCGCGTCGCCGAGAGCCTGGCTGCCATGGCGGAGGAGCTCGGCAACCGAACCGCCGCCGTCTGCCGCGAACTGACCAAGACCTACGAGACCCTCTACCGGGGCACGCTCGGTGAGTTGGCGGCAGAATTTTCCGCCATGGAGCGGGTGCGCGGCGAGATCGTCGTCTGCGTCGCGCCGCCGCAAGCCGGGCGCCCGGCCAGCACGGCGGACGCCGACCAAATCCTGCTGGGGCTTTTGGCCGAGATGAAACCGGCCAAGGCCGCCCAGGAAGCAGCACGTCTTACCGGCCTGCAGCGCCGCGACCTTTATCAGCGGGCGCTCGATTTGAAGACCGCATCGGCGCAGGGCGCATCGCAATCGGCGCAGCCTTCGCCGACGGCGAAAGGCAAAGCCGGGCGGACGGATCGCGAATGAGCCTGCGCGACGAACCGGCGAAAGCGATGGCCGCCGCAATTCAGACCGAACGGCGCCGTGGCTTCTTCAGGAAGGGCCATCGCGGCGAACGCCTCGCCGCTCTGGCGCTGCGCCTCAAAGGCTACCGCATCCTCGCCACGCGCTTCAAGACCAAGGTCGGCGAGATCGACCTCGTCGCAAGGCGCGGCGATCTCGTCGCTTTCGTCGAGGTCAAGGCGCGCCCGACGCTGACCGAGGCGATGGACGCCGTCGGCCCGCATGCCCAGCGGCGCATAGAAGCCGCCGCCGACCGCTTCTTGTCGAAACAGGCCGATTACGGAAGACTCTCGGCCCGCTTCGACATCGTCGCGGTGCTGCCCCGGCGCTGGCCGGTTCATGTGGAGAACGCCTGGATGGCAAGGCGCTGAAAGCCCGCGCGACTGCAAAAACCCGCGCGGCATAATTGCCGCACATGTTGTCGGCCTTGAGCCCATCCCGCCTCCATCGGTAGGCAGGCGCGCATCGGCGCATTATACGGACCGAACCGGGTGGCGAACCGCCTCTCCCTGCGCAGCCGTCCTTTCGGCGCGTTTCATGCAACGCTCGAAGAACGGGGCGCGTCGCACAAGCGAGCGTCACCCCACGGGCCAGACCATCAAGACGAGGCCGGCCCAAGGCGTGGCGAAGAAAATCTCCCTCAAGAAGCCCGACGACCGCGGCATCGTGATCGGCCTCCTCAAGCGGGTGATGGCCGAGAACGGCAAGCTGTTCTTCCGGCAATATCTGTTGGCGATCGTCTGCCTGATCCTGGTGGCCGCAACCACCGCCTTCCTCGCCTGGATCATGCGATCCGTCATCGACGAGATTTTCGTCGAGCGCAATCAGGCGGCGATCGTCACGCTGCCGCTGATCGTTTTCGCGTCCTTCGTCGTGCGCGGCATCGCCTCCTACGGCCAGGGCGTCATCCTCGCACGCATCGGCAACAACATCGTCGCGCGCTACCAGCGACGGCTCTTCGCCCATCTCACCGAACTGTCGGTCGACTTCTTCGGCGAAAACCGCTCGGCGCACCTGGCCGCCCGCATCAACCAGAACGTCGCCGGCATCCGCGACACGCTGAATTTGACGATCACCTCGATCGCCCGCGATGCGATGAGCCTCGTCTTCCTGATCGCCGTGATGATCTATCAGGACCCGCTGCTGTCGATGATCGCGCTGCTCGCCGGCCCGCCCATCGCCTGGATGATCGCCAGCCTCGCCAAGAAGCTCAGGGTGGCGACGCGCCAGTCGATCGACCTCAACGCCCGCGTTCTCGGCGCCATGCAGGAAACAGCGCAGGGCATCACCGTGGTGAAAGCCTTCACCATGGAAAAACCCCTGCGCCAGCGCATCGAAACGCTGATTCTCGCCGCCGAGGAACGCTCCAACCGCATCGCCATGATCACCGAGCGCACGACGCCGGTGACCGAGATCGTCGCCGGCATCGCGATTTCCGGCGTGATCGCCTATTCGGGCTACCGCGCTATCGTCTACGGCTATTCGCCGGGCGCCATGTTCGCCTTCATCACCGCGCTGCTGCTCGCCTACGACCCGGCGCGCCGCCTCGCCAAGCTGCAGGTGCAGTTGGAGCGGGCACTGGTCAACGCCCAGATGATCTACGAGATTCTCGATCTGGAGCCGCGCCAGCCCGACCGGCCGGACGCCAAGGTTCTCAACGTCGACAAGGCCGGGATCGTCTTCGACAAGGTCGGCTTTGCCTATTACGCCGGCGAGCCGGTGCTAAAGGAGCTGAGCTTCACCGCGCCCGCCGGCAAGACCACGGCACTGATCGGCGCGTCGGGCGGCGGCAAGTCGACCGTCGTCGCCCTTCTCCAGCGCTTCTACGACGTCGAGAGCGGCCAAATCCTGGTCGACGGCGAGGATATCCGCAACGTCACCAAGGGCTCGCTGCGCGGCGCCATCGCCTACGTCCCGCAGTCGCCCTACCTCTTCGAAGGCACGATCCGCGAGAACATCCGCCTCGGCCGGCCGGACGCCACCGACGCCGAGATCGAGGAGGCTGCCCGACTCGCTCAGGCCGATGAGTTCATCCTTGCCCAGCCGCAGGGCTACGACACGCCGCTCGGCGAAAACGGCATCTCGCTCTCCGGCGGCCAGCGCCAGCGCCTGTCGATCGCAAGGGCCCTCGTGCGAGATGCGCCGATCCTCTTGCTCGACGAGGCGACATCGGCCCTCGACAACCAGTCGGAAACGCTGGTGCAGGCAGCGCTCGAACAGGCAATGAAAAACCGCACGGTCATCGTCGTCGCCCACCGCCTGTCGACCATCGTGTCCGCCGACCAGATCCTCGTCGTCGACGGCGGCGAGATCGTCGAGCGCGGCACCCATGACGAACTTGTCGACAAGCCCGACGGCATCTATGCCCGCTTCTACGGCCTGCAGGCCCGCGACACGTCGCCGAAGGCGAAACCAAGGGCGAAGGCGGTGGCCGAGACGGTCCGCGGCTGACGCGCCGATCGGCTTTCAACTGACGCAGCCCCGGACGGTGCGCCGGCCGAACGAACGATGAAGGGACACCCCCATGAGCGCCATGACACTCGCCATCCTCGGCGCCGGCGGCCGCATGGGCCGCACCCTCGTCAAGCTGGTAAGCGAAACGGAAGGCCTGGCGCTCGGCGCAGCCGTCGAGCGGCCGGACTCGGCCTTCGGCGGCCAGGACGCCGGCGATCTCGCAGGCGCCGGCAAGCTCGGGATCGCGATCACCGACGATCTCGACGCGGCGCTGAACGTCTGCGACGGCGTCATCGACTTCACTGCTCCCGCAAGTTCGGTCGCGCTGGCGAAAAAGGCTGCCGAGCGCGGAATCGCCCACATCATCGGCACGACCGGCTTTTCTCCCGAGGACGACGCGGCGATCGCGGACGCTGCCAAGGCCGGGGCCGTCATCGTCAAATCCGGCAATATGAGCCTCGGCGTCAATCTTCTGGCCGGTCTCGTCGAACAGGCCGCCCGGGCGCTGGGCCCCGAGGCCTTCGACATCGAAGTCCTGGAGATGCACCACAAGCACAAGGTCGACGCGCCTTCGGGCACGGCGCTGCTGCTCGGCGAAGCCGCCGCCAGGGGCCGCGCCATCGCGCTTTCCGACAGCGGTGTACGCTCGCGCGACGGCCACACCGGCGCCCGCGCGGACGGGACGATCGGCTTTGCAACGCTGCGTGGCGGCTCGGTCGTCGGCGAGCACAGCGTGATCCTGGCCGGCGAGGGCGAGCGCATCGAGCTGGTCCACCGTGCCACCGACCGGGCGATCTTCGCCCGCGGCGCACTGCGCGCCGCCCTTTGGGCGAAGGGCAAGGCGCCGGGGCTCTATTCCATGCGAGACGTCCTCGGCCTTCGCGACTGAGCCGGACACCCGGAAGACCGGCCGCGCCCCTTCGGAAAAAGCGGCGATGACGAGGCTTTTCGCACCGCACGCGCGCTCGCGTCTTTACGCCTCGGCGCGCGTCCTGTCTGATGCCGGGACGCGCCGTCGGTCACATGCGGCGCATCTCGATCGATCCGCAAAGGGCACACTCATGTCGCGCACCCTCGTCCTCGTTCGCCACGGTCAGAGCGAATGGAATCTGAAGAACCTCTTCACCGGCTGGAAGGACCCGGACCTCACCGAAAAGGGCGTCGAGGAAGCGAAAGACGCCGGGCGCCGGCTAAAGGCCGCGGGCCTCACCTTCGACATCGCCTTCACCAGCGAGCTCTCCCGCGCCCAGCGCACCTTGAAGCTGATCCTCGAAGAGACCGGCCAGACCGGCCTCGAAACGATCCGCGACCAAGCCGTCAACGAGCGCGACTACGGCGATCTCGCCGGTCTCAACAAGGACGACGCCCGTAAGAAATGGGGCGAGGAGCAGGTCCACGTCTGGCGGAGATCCTACGACACCCCGCCCCCCGGCGGCGAGAGCCTGAAGGACACCGGCGCCCGCGTCTGGCCCTATTACATCCACCGCATCCTGCCGAAGGTCATGGCCGACGGCACCGTCCTCGTCGCCGCCCACGGCAACTCGCTCCGCGCCATGGTCATGGCCCTCGATGGCCTCACCGGCGAAGAGATCGTCGGCCAGGAAATCGCGACCGGCGTGCCGATCGTCTACGAACTCAACGCCGACACGACAGTGAAGACGAAGATGGTGCTAGAGGGGTGAGACACCCACAAGTTCCATCCGCATTGAGCCGCCGGCCGCGACCTGCTAGGCGGCGCGGGGCACCCCGAATGAAAAGAAGAGTTTTTACATGAGCGATCGTATCGTCCTGCGCACCGGCGAAGCCCTCGTCGCGGGCGGCCCTCCCGGCACCGCCGCCGAGCCGGAGGTCGTCATCGGGGCGCTTGACGGCCCGGTCGGCACCGCGCTCGCGACCCTGACCGGCGATCAGGTCAAGGGCCACAGCCGCGTCTTCGCGCTGCTCAACACCGACATCCAGGTCCGTCCGGTCACGCTCTGCGTGTCGAAGGTGACCGTGAAGGATTCGAAATACACCTCGATCCTGATGGGCACGGTGCAGTTCGCCATCGCCAACGGCGTCCTCGACGCGGTGCGCGAGGGCATCCTGCCGAAGGACCAGGTCAACGATCTCGGCATCATCTGCTCGGTCTGGCTCGCCCCGACCATCGTCGACGTCAAGGACCTCGACCACAAGGTGCTCTTCGACATCCACCGCAAGGGCATGACCAACGCCATCAGGAAAGCCATGTCGAACGAGCCGTCGATCGACTGGCTCCTGGAGAACCAGGAAAAGATCGTCCACAAATACTACCAGATGGGCCTCGACGGAAAAATCTGAGAGAGTCGGTGTTTTTCGAAACGTCGAAAACACGGCACCGAGGCACGCAGTATGACCACGGCGACGCCAGCGCGAACGGGGCTTTTCGGCGGCATCGTCCTCATCGTTTTGGCGGTATTTCTCCTGTCCCTGTCGGACGCGCTGGCCAAGCTCTTTGCGGCCGACCTATCGGTCGCCCAGCTTTTCGTCGTCCGCTCGCTCATCGCCTGTGCGCTCATCGCTTCGGTCGCAGCTTTTGCCGGCCGCAGCCTCACAATGAAAGCGCCCATTTGGGTCATGCTGCGCAGCCTGCTGCTCGCCACCATGTGGGCCTGTTATTACAGCGCCCTGCCGGCCATGTCCTTCACGCTTGCCGCGGCCGCCCTCTACACATCGCCGGTGATGATGGCCGTCTTTTCGTCGCTGCTGCTCAACGAGAGGCTGGGCACCCGTCGCTGGCTGGCGATCGGACTCGGCATGGCCGGCGTGGTCATCGCGTTGCGCCCCGATGTCGCCACACTGGAGCCGGTGGCCACCCTGCCCTTTGCCGCCGCCGCCTGCTACGCGCTCGCCGCGATCGTCACCTGGAGCCGCTGCGGTGAAGAAACACCGCGCGCGATGGCCTTTGCTCTCAACGTCGCCCTCGCAGCGCTCGGGGGTCTGGCTATCGCGGTTCTCTGGCTCGTCGATCCAAGCCCGGCGGCAATCGCCGCGAACCCGTTCGTTCTCGACGCCTGGCCGGAAATCAATATTCGCGAATGGGCGCTTCTCGCGCTGCTCGGCCTGTTCATGACGGTGATCGCGACTGCCGTCGCAAGTGCCTATCAGCGGGCGCCGTCGCCGATAGTCGGGGTGTTCGACAACAGCTATCTCGCTTTCGCCGCGCTTTGGGGCGCGGTGTTCTTCGATGAGATTCCCGATACGCGAGGCGCACTCGGCATCACCCTCATCGCCGCCGCCGCCGTTCTGACGAGTTTGCCGGATCGGCAGGCGCCCAAAGCCTGAAGCCGGGCTACAATGCCTTCGCCTTCAGTCACGCATTGTCAAGATTACGGTCTTCGGTCAATTCGCAACGAGCGTCCGAAGCCTCCGCATTCAGCTCTCCGCCGCCACCCCTTCGCGCGTTGCTGCGAAATACCGGCAGAGATCGTTCAAAAAACAGTCTTCGCATTTCGGCTTGCGCGACATGCAGACGGCCTTGCCGAACTGGATCAGCCAGAAGTGGCCGTCGCGATGCGCCCATTTCGGCGCCCGGGCTTCCAGTTGGCTGGCCGTCTCGTCGGCGGTCCTGGCGCTTGTCAGGCCGATGCGGTTGGCGACCCGGTGGACATGCGTGTCGACGGCGATGACGTCGGCGTCGAAGGTGAAGCTCATGACGATGTCGGCGCATTTGCGTCCGATGCCGGGAAGGCTCATCAACCCCTCGCGGGTCTGCGGCACGACCCTGTCGTGCTCGTCGATCAGCGACCGGCAGAGCCTCTTGAGGTTCCTGGTCTTCATGTTGTAGAGGCCGCAGGGCTTGATCGCCGCGGCGATGGCCTCGTCGTCGAGGGCCAGCATCGCGTCCGGCGTCTTCGCCAGCTTGAACAGCGCCGTCGTCGCGGCGGCCGTGTTAATGTCGCGGCTTTGCGCCGAGAGCAGACAGGAGACGCAGGAGCGGAACGGGTCCGGCTGGTCTTTCGGCCCCTTGGCGGTCCTGGTGCGGCCGGGCATATGGGCTTTCAGGCGTTTGAAGGCTTCGTCGGTCTCCGCGGCATCGAGCCTTTGTTTGCTGGACGCCTTTTTCGCCTTTGCCATGCGTGATCGTCCCACCCTTTTCGATACCAGACCGAAGAAGTAGCGGCGAACGCCGGGGCGGCTATGCGACGGGTCGCCCCTCTGCCCCCCACCAAGAGGCGCGAGCATTGCGCGCTCCTCGCTGGCCCGCCGTTTCCCAGTTTCCGCCCGGCACGATCGCCGTTCCTACTCGCGTGCCAAAAGCCCGGTCTCCCAGCCGAGCATTGCCCGCTTGCGGGTCAGGCCCCAATGATAGCCGGTGAGCGCTCCGGATTTGCCGACGACCCGGTGGCAGGGCACGACGAAGGAAATCGGGTTGCGCCCGACCGCGGCGCCCACCGCCCGCGCCGCCTTCGGCGCACCGATCGTCTCGGCGACCGTCGAATAGGTCGTCGCTTCGCCGACGGGAATGGCGAGCAGCGCCTCCCAGACGCGAATCTCGAAGTCGGTGCCGATCAAGACGACCTTGAGCGGCCGGTCCTTCTTCCATTGCGTGGGCTCGAAGGCCCGCTGTGCAAGCCCAGCCGTCGCCCCCGGATCGGGCCGTAACGCAGCCTTCGGCCAGCGCCGGCGCATGTCGTCGAGAGCCGCGGCCTCACCACCTTCGCCCGTGTCGGCAAAGCCGATGCCGGCCAAGCCGCGCTCGGTCGCAACGACCAGCGTGCGCCCGAAGGCCGTGTCGTGGAAGCCATAGGCGAGATCGATGCCCTCGCCCTTCGCCTTGTAGGCGCCTGGCGACACCGCCTCGTGCTTGACGAAGAGGTCGTGCAGCCGCGAGGGGCCGGAGAGCCCGACCTCGTAGGCCGCGTCGAGCAGCGATGCCCCTTGGCCGAGCAACCGGCGCGCATGGTCGATGGTGACGGCCTGCAGGAACGCCTTCGGCGTCAGCCCCGACCAGCGCTTGAACACCGAGGACAGGATCTCTTCCGGCATGGCCAGCGCATCGGCGATGGCGGCGAGACTCGGCTGCGCCTGGTACTGCTTCGAGATGAATTCGATGGCCCGGCGAACGATCTCGTAATCGCCGCCGGTCTCACCCGTATAGGCCGTCGCGGCCGGAACAGCAGTGGCGGCTCGGACAATGGAATCGCCCGAAGCGGAAAACGGTGATGCAGCAGACAACATGGGTCTTCTCCTTGCTGCCCCATCCAAAGCAGAACCAGGCCGCGCGAACCACCCGATTTTCAAGCGACGACGGACTTCGCCCTTACCCGGCAAAGAAGACCAAAGCAGCGAACCTTCGGAACTGACCTCGACCCGCCGCTACCCGTTCAAGGCGCCTCTACCGTCCCTTGGCCGTCAAAAGGGCCCGGTTGAACGCCTTGGCAAAGCTTTCGCGGTCGTCCGGGTTGAGGAAGCCGCCGATTTCGGTGGCGGCGTTGCGGGAGACGACGCTCATCCGCATGATGCCGTATTCCTCATGCCGCTTGATCTTGAACTGCGCCCAGAACGGATTGTGGTGGGCCTCCCTGACGATGCCCTTGGGCGAGATCTTGCGGATCGAAAGGTCTGTGCGCGATACCGAAACCTCCTCGCGGGCCTTCGCGGAACGATAGCTGGCCCGAAAGGCAATCCAGAGCAGCAGCACGTCGAGACCGAAGAAGCCGAAGACCGGCCAGGCGCCATGGACGACGAAGCCGAGGCCGGTGACGAGGCTGACGAGGCCGAAGAAGATCATCATCGCGTTGAAGCCGCGCCGGCCGAGCGAGCGGTAGGGCGTCAAAAGCGCCTCGAAAATCGGTCGATCGCCTGACGGAGCCGGATCGATGGCCGCGGCGGCGATCGCGGCGGCGGCGGAGTTCTCGCCAATGACTCCATTCTGACGGGCAGCGTCCCGAGCACCGTGAGGTGCCATATCCGAAACGCCGCCGGAGCCACCCGCGCCCTCGCCGCCGTCTAACGCCCCGCGCGAAGAACTGGCCGGCCCGATCACGGGCGGCGTGTCGTCGCGGTGGGAATTGTCATCCATGGCCTCGGCTCGCTATAGGACGGTCATGTCGAAGAAGATCGGTCCATCCTCCGGTCCGGTCAAGCCGGACGTAAGCGGCGCATCGCCGCGAGGCGCATCCGAAGGCGGCGGGCCGGCCGAAAAGGCCAAAGCCAGGCCGGGCGCGCGAAAAAAAGCCGTCGAGCGCCAGCCAAAAATCCCCTACACGGCCGACGAGATCGCCGCGATCTTTTCGCGCTTCTTTGAACAGCGGCCCGAGCCCAAGCCAGAGCTCGAACATTCGAACCCTTTCACCCTGCTCGTTGCCGTCGTCCTGTCGGCCCAGGCGACGGATGCCGGCGTCAACAAGGCGACCCGTGGCCTCTTCAAGGCCGCCGACGATGCCGAGGCCATGGTCGCCCTCGGCGAGGACGCGATCCGCGAGCACGTCAAGTCGATCGGCCTGTTTCGCAACAAGGCCAGGAACGTCTTCGCCCTGTCCAAGATGCTGGTCTGCGAGCATGGCGGCACGGTGCCGCGCGAGCGGGAGGCGCTGGAGGCGCTGCCGGGGGTCGGGCGCAAGACGGCGAACGTCGTCCTCAACACCGCCTTCGGCGAAGAGACGCTGGCCGTCGACACCCACATCTTTCGCCTTGGCAACCGCCTGAAGCTCGCCCCCGGCAAGACGCCGGACGCGGTCGAACAGGCGTTTCTGATGATCATCCCGGCGGCCTATCTGCGCCATGCCCATCATTGGCTGATTCTGCACGGCCGCTATGTCTGCAAGGCACGAAAACCCGATTGCGCCGCCTGCATCATCGCCGATCTGTGCCGGGCCGACGAGAAGACGAACGCCATCCCGGCACCGATCGTGCCTATCGCTCAGAGCGAACCGGGTCTGTCGCCGCCGAATTCGGCTGACGAGGACTCCGCAAAGCCTCGGTAGCCGCCGCTTCGCCAACGCGATTCTCCGCCGGTCCGCCTGCCGGCGTCAAAAGTCCGCCCTCCTTTTTCGACACGCGCTGGTGCAGATGCACCATCATCGCGGCGGCAAACAGCGGCGTCAGAAGGTTGAGAAGCGGCACGGCCAGGAAGGCCGCGACAACGAGCCCGCCGAGGAAGACGGTCGTCTTGTAGCGAGCCCGCAGCGCCTTGGCCTCCTCAACCGAGCGATAGCGCATCGCCGCAAACTCGAAATATTCGCGCCCCAGCAGATAGCCGTTCACCAGGAAGAAGGCGGCGATGTTGATCCCCGGTACGAGCAGCAGCGCGAACGCGACGAGATTGCCGAGGACCACGATACCGAGAAATTTCACCGAGGCGAGGAGGCCGGGGACCAGTGCCATCGCGCGGCCCTTCGGCACGTTCGGATAGGTTTCGCGCTCGACCACTTCGGCGACGTCGTCGAGAAACAGCGAAGCGATGAGCGCGCTGATCGGCGCGATCAGGAAGGCGAGCAAAACCGCCAGGGCCAGCCCCGCGACGAAACCCGCCAGCGTTCCCGCCTCGTCGACCCAGGAGGCGTCCTGTGGAAACAGATGCGACAGGAACGGCACCGCGAACCATTCTGCAACGAAGCCGATCGCGAACCACAGGGCGATCAGGACGACCGCCGTCAACCCCAGCGTCTTCCACAGCACCGAACGGAAGAGGGCTGAGAAGATATCGGAAAAGGCACGGGCGGCGGAGGTGAAAATCATCGGCGACAAGCTCCCTGGCGATCGGTCTTTGAGATAGGAGCGCGACCGTGGCGCCGCAACGCGGGCTGGAATCGAACAAGCAAACCGGCCTGGCCTCCCGGTCATGCGTGACGCGTCCGTCGCGGCCCGAGGTCGGCAAACGGGGTGGCAAGGTCCTGGTCGGCGCGAGGAAGCCGGGCACCGCCCCGTCTAGCCTTCGACGCGCGCAGTCGATAGGAAGGCCGAAATTCAAAGACAGACAGGACCTGACATGGCCGAATACGACGTCCTGACGATCGGCAACGCGATCGTCGATATCATCGCCACCACCGACGATGCCTTCCTTCAGCGCGAAGGCATCCAGAAGGCCGGCATGACGCTGATCGATGCGGAACGCGCCGAGCACATCTACGCGCAGATGGGGCCCGGCACCGAAACCTCCGGCGGCAGCGCCGGCAACACCATCGCCGGCCTCGTCAGTCTGGGCGGCACCGGCGCGTATTTCGGCAAGGTCTCGAACGACCAGCTCGGCGAAATCTTCGCCCACGACATCCGGGCGCAGGGCGTCCATTACGCGACGAAGCCACTGGAGGGCCATCCGCCGACCGCCCGCTCGATGATTCTGGTGACACCCGACGGCGAGCGCTCGATGAACACCTTTCTCGGCGCCTGCGTCGAGCTGGGGCCGCAGGACATCGACGCCGACATTGTGAAGGCCGCCAAGGTCACCTATTTCGAAGGCTATCTCTGGGATCCGCCGAAAGCCAAGGAGGCGATCGTTTCCGCCGCCAGGATCGCCCATGAGGCCGGCCGCGAGGTCGCGATGACCCTGTCGGACTCCTTCTGCGTCCACCGCTACCGGGACGAATTCCTCGACCTCATGCGATCCGGCACGGTCGACATCGTCTTCGCCAACGATGCCGAGGCGATGGCACTCTACGAGACCGAAGACCTCGACGCCGCGATCGACCATCTCGCCAGGGACGTCAAACGCTTCGCCGCCGTGACCTGCGGCTCCAAGGGCTGCATCGTCGCCGAAGGCGACCGGCGCATCGCGGTCCCCGCGACGAAGGTCGAGACGGTCGTCGATTCGACCGGCGCCGGCGATCTCTTCGCCTCCGGCTTCCTGCGCGGCTATACGATGGGCCACGACCACGAGACGTCCGCAAGACTGGGCGTCGCCGCGGCCGGTCACATCATCGCGAAAATCGGCCCGCGTCCGCTGCGGCCGTTGAAGGATCTGCCGGAGGTCAAGGCCGCGCTCGGGCAATAGGGTCGCTTTGCCGCAAGCATCCCGAGAAATGGAGCCTTCGGCCACGAAATCGTCCAACCTTCGGCATTCCTCGTGACTCACCGTTGTGCGACGTGCGGCGTCCGACGGGCCGCGCCGCAAGCTTCGCGACAACCGCCGGGCCTAGACAGGTCCAAGGCGACCCAAAGGTGGATGCGATGTGGCAGGGTGAGACCAACGCTCAGATAAAGTCACGCAGCTGGTGCGCGAGCCGAACAAGTTTGCGAGCCGCGCTCGCAGCTGTCCTGTCGCTCTGCACGGGACTCACGCTCGCGCCACTCCCGGCCGGCGCCGAGCCCACTGCCAAGCAGATCTTCGGCGGCGAAAAGGCTGCCGCCGCCATGCCGACGGAGAGCTTCGGCTTCTACACCAAGGGCTGCCTTTCAGGGGCGGCGTCCTTGCCGGTCGACGGCCCCGCCTGGCAGGCCATGCGCCTGTCGCGCAACCGGCATTTCGGCCATCCGGCCCTGGTTGCCTACCTGGAACGCCTCGCCAAAAAAGCCGCCACATCGGGCGTCTGGCCGGGTCTGTTGATCGGCGACATGAGCCAGCCACGCGGCGGCCCGATGCCGTCCGGCCACGCCTCCCACCAGATCGGCCTCGACGCCGACATCTGGCTGCGGCCGATGCCGCAGACCCGGCTGACGGCCGCAGAGCGCGAGACCTATCCTTTCCGCTCGGTTCTGAAGAAAGGCGCCTTCTATCGCGTCGACGACCAGATCTGGAACAACCACTACGCCGATCTTCTGAAGCTCGCGGCCTCCGATCCGGTGGTGCAGCGCATCTTCGTCAATCCCGGTATCAAGCGGAAGCTGTGCGAGACCGTTACGGGCGACCGTCGCTGGATGAACAAGATCCGCCCCTTCTACGGCCATGACGAGCATTTTCACGTGCGGTTGTTCTGCCAAAAGGGGTCGGAAGGCTGCACCGCCCAGAAGTCGACGGGCACGGGCGACGGCTGCGACGGGCTCGACTACTGGTTCAACGTCGCCCTGCAGCCGCCCAAGCCGCCGAAGCCCGGCGCCAAGCCGCCGCGGCCGAAACCGCCGATGATGCTCGCCGATCTGCCGAAAGCCTGCCGAACGGTCGCGATGGCCCCGGATATTGGCGGTGGAAGAAGCGGCAGCGCGGCGCTGGCCGCGATGGCTTCCGCACCGGCGACAACCGCCGCACCGGTCGGCTCGCCAAGCCTTGCCTATGCCCCGTCGGACGTGCCGACCGGCAGGGTGCCGATTCCCAGCGAACGCCCGACCCGCTGACGGGGCCGAGGGTCACGGAGCAAGACCGGAGACTCGCAAGGCTCGATCACGATCGATGCGCGAGGCGGGCGGAGGATTTCTCCCCGTACGCCCCGCTGGAAACGGATCGGATTGCTTTGCCTTCGCCCACCGGATGTCCTAAGTCGGAACGCGTGCGAATCGATTGAAGCAGGCTTGAAATGGCAGCGAACACCAGCAGTGTCGACGCCCTGAAGTTCCCGATCCTGATCGGCGACATCGGAGGCACCAACGCGCGTTTTTCCATCCTGCGCGACGCCTTCGCCGAGCCGAAGGCTTTTCCGATCGTCCAAACCAGCGACTACGAGACGATCGACGACGCCATCCAGGCCGGCGTCCTCGACAAGACCTCGATCCAGCCGAAGACCGCGGTGCTGGCCGTCGCCGGCCCGATCGACGGCGACGCGATCGAACTCACCAACTGCCCCTGGGTGGTCCGCCCGCCGAACATGCTGTCCGGCCTCGGCCTTGAAGACATCGTCCTGATGAACGATTTCGAGGCTCAGGCGCTGGCGATCTCCTCGCTCTCGGAAGCGGCGCGCACCAGGATCGGCGGCGGCGACCCGATCGAAGGCGCCAGCCGCGCCGTTCTTGGCCCCGGCACCGGCCTGGGCGTCGCCGGCCTGATCCGCGCCCGCAACATGTGGATTCCCGTCGCCGGCGAAGGCGGCCATATCGACCTTGGGCCCCGCACCGACCGCGACGTCGCCATCTGGCAGCATCTCGACAGGATCGAGGGCCGGGTGTCGGCCGAGCAGGTGCTGTGCGGCCGCGGTCTCGTCAATCTCTACCGGGCGATCGCCAAGGTCGAGGGCGCGGAGGCCGTCCACACCACCCCGGCGCAGATCACCGATGGCGCCGTCCACCACAAGGACACCCTGTCGGAAGAGGCCGTCGACCTCTTCGCGACCTATATCGGCCGCTTCGCCGGCGACATCGCCTTGCTTTTCATGGCGAGAGGCGGTGTCTTCATCGGCGGCGGCATCTTCCAGCGGCTGATCCCGATCCTCAAGCGCGACAAGCTGCGTGAGGCCTTCGAGGACAAGGCCCCGCACCGCGATCTCCTGGAAGACATCCCGCTCTACGTCGTCACCGAACAGCTCGCCGCGCTCGCGGGCCTGGCGACGTTTGCCAGGACACCGCGGTTCTTCGGGCTGGAGACGGCGGGGCGGCGGTGGAGTGCTTGAAGGCATGAGGGCCTTTATGGAACAAGGCTGATAAATTCATGGGATAAGATTGTGAGAACAACCCAGTTTCCAAAAAAGAAAGAATACAACATAGATTTTCTATTTATTACAAAAAAATTAAGTATTACTCTAACTATATTTATGTTAATATCGGTTTTATTACTTGTTTTGGTCGATTTAACGTCAGATTTTCCTCTCTGGCATTCTATAAAGTTTAACATATTTCTAAAGTCTATAGGTATAGTTATGATTTTTGCACTATTTCCATTTGTAATAGGAAGCATGATTCTGACAGTTTTTTTATATTTATCAATGGGCCAACTGACAGAGCAATTACGCACGAATTATTAATTAGTCCTATTCGATTCTTTATATGGCGTGAATTTATTATTCATTCTTATAACAATATTCCCAAAGAATGAACGATTTTACATGATCAAAACGACCTGCGAACCTTGCCGCTTTTGCCGATGAAACCGAATTGCTAAAACTGTTTCAGATTCTGCGAATAGGCGATCGGCAGGTTTTGACCCATAACGGACGGTGGTGGGCCAAGCTGTTATCGTTGCTGCTGACGGAGGAGGCTCATGAGACGGGTTGCTCAATGCTCTTGCAACTCACTGCGCGCGACCACGCAGGGTGAACCGCTGATGGTTGGCATATGTCACTGCGAAGCATGTCAGCGGCGAACTGGTGCGCTCGCAGCGAGCGTTGCAGCCTTCGCAAAGGCTCAGGTTACGATCGAAGGCGAGAGTAAGGTTTTCGATCGGCTCGGTGACTCTGGACGCAAGGTTCGGTTCTACTTCTGCCCGTATTGTGGGACGTCACTATATTGGGAGTCTGAAGGTCGACCAGAATTGTACCTTCTTGCAGTCGGTACGTTTGCTGATCCGAGTTTTCCGCCTCCGTCATTGTCCATTTTCGAAGTTTCGAAGCATGACTGGATGGAGCTCCCGACGGGGATCAAACGCTTCCAGGGTAGATAACCAGCGGCAGCTAGGTCCGAAACCCACCTGTCGCCGCCGTTCAAGCGCTCGTTTTTTGAAACAATTTTGTAGTATTCTGTTTCAGGTCGGCCGCTCAGGATCGGGCGTCCTCAATCCAGAAATCGGCTCCGCGCTGATCGCCGACCCTTCTTCTCGTGGTCAAAAGCGGTATGCGGCACCCGCGTCCCTCACCGTTCACGCCCGCGCGATTGCACTTGACTAGCGCCGGCGCTAATTCCTGCCCCACCGGACGAACACGCGCCCCTCGCCTTACGTCAGGCCATGACGAGGGGCCGGCAAGGATAGCCTCTCATGACGCTCAAAGTCGCGGTCCAGATGGACCATGTCTCCTCGATCACCATCAAGGGCGATTCCACTTTCGCCCTTTGCATGGAGGCGCAGAAGCGCGGCCATCAGCTGTTTCATTATACGCCCGACAAGCTGTCGCTGCGCGACAACGTCGCTACAGCGCGGGTCGAGACGATGGAGCTGCGCGAGGAGCAGGGCAAACATTTCACGCTCGGCGAGCCGCACAAGATCGACCTGTCGTCGATGGATGTCATTCTGTTGCGCCAGGACCCGCCTTTCGACATGGCGTACATCACCGCCACCCATATCCTCGACCGGGTGCATCCCAGGACCCTCGTCGTCAACGATCCGACCTCGGTGCGCAACGCGCCGGAGAAGATCTTCGTCGCCGAGTTCCCGGACCTGATGCCGGAGACGCTGATCACCAAGGACCTTGAGGAGGTGAAGGCGTTTCGCGCCGAGTTCGGCGAGATCGTCATCAAGCCGCTCTACGGCAATGGCGGGGCCGGCGTCTTCCACATCACCAGGGAGGACCGCAACCTCACCTCCTTCATGGAGATGTTCGAGACGCTGTCGCGCGAGCCCTTCATCGTGCAGCGCTATCTGAAGGACGTGAGGAAGGGCGACAAGCGCATCATCCTCGTCGACGGGAAGGTCGCCGGCGCCATCAACCGCGTGCCGGCCGAAACCGATACCCGCTCCAACATGCATGTGGGCGGACAAGCGACGGCCACCGAACTGACGCCCCGCGAAAATGAAATCTGCGAGCGCATCGGCCCGACGCTGAAAGAGCGCGGCCTGATCTTCGTCGGCATCGACGTGATCGGCGATCTGATGACCGAGATCAACGTCACCTCGCCGACCGGCATTCGCGAGGTCAAGCGCTTCGGCGGCGCCGATATCGCCGAGCTGGTCTGGAACGCGATCGAGGCGAAGCGCTGACCATCCGACACCCTGCCGAATCAACGAATCTGAACGGCGGATAACAGGCCCGTTCCGGAACCGTTCGGATCGAACGGGGCTTAATGCGTCGGAAGAAACGATTTCCCCGGAGGAAACAATGAAGAGACTTATCGCAGCCACGCTCGCCGTTTCCGGCGTTATTGCCCTCACCGTCGGGGCCGACGCCGCCTCGCGCGCCTTCACCAGCACCGACGTCAATCTACGCGCCGGCCCGTCCACCTCCTATCCGGCCGTCGACGTCGTCGGCGCCGGCGACAGGGTTCGCGTCTTCGGCTGCCTGTCGACGCGCTCCTGGTGCGACGTCGGCTATTCCGGCATTCGCGGCTGGATGTCGTCGAACTATCTCGTCGAGGACTACAAGGTTCGCCGCTATACCGGCCCGCGCGTCGTCGACGAGATCGACGCCCCGATCATCTCGTTCTCGGTCGGCAATTACTGGGACAACCATTATCGCGGCCGCGGCTTCTACCGCGAGCGGGCCCGTTATTCGCGCCCCGACTTCCGCGACGACCGCGGACCCGATCGGCGCGATTTCCGCGAGCGCCGCCGCGAGGAGCGCCGGGATGTCCGCGAGGAGCGCCGTGAAAACCGACGCGATGCCCGCCGCGAACGCCGCGAGGATATGCGCGACATGCGCCGGGACCGCCGTGACGACAGGCGCGACGAGCGTGGCGACCGTGGTCGCGGACCCGAGCGTGGCCCGGACCGCAACGACGGTCAGCCGGTGCCACTGTACCGCGTCAACTGATACGCTGGACTTGTAGCGCATCCCGCCGCTCCGGCGGGATGAACGCAGGTTGATCGACGGCGCGGGGGGCCCCCTCCCGCGCCGTTTTCGTGTCACGCCGTTTCTGCCGATGTTCGAACGCCGGATCGGAACGAAGCGCCGGAACCGGTTTCCGGCCCCAGCAGGGCTTGGATACAGAGGTTCGAGCGGATAAAAAGAGCCGAATGGTTAACGAAAAACCGAACGCCCTTCAACCCGACGTCCTGGCAAGTGGCCCGGCGGGCGTCGACGTCTGGCTGACCCCGCTCGATCGGGTGGACGAGGCGGCCCGCGAGCGTTTTCGCACGCTGCTCGCTCCTGACGAGGCCCAGCGCCACGATCGCTTCATGGTCGCCGGCGCACGCGACGAACACCTCGTCGGCCGCGCCCTGGTGCGCACCATCCTCTCCCGCTATGCCGCGACCGAACCGCAAGACTGGCGCTTCGTCGCCAATCCATACGGCCGCCCGGCCATCGCTAACGACAATCCCGAACACCTGGTCTTCAACCTCTCCCATACGCGGGGCCTCGCTGCCCTTGCCGTCGCAAGCGGTCGGACCGGCGAACCGCCGCATATCGGCGTCGACGTCGAGGCGGTCAGCCGTGCCAGCGCCTGCCGCGATCTCGCCGGCCGCTACTTCGCGGCATCCGAGGCGGCCTTGGTGCGGGCAGCGGACGGCAAGGCGCTGGAAGAGCGCTTTTTCGCCTTCTGGACGCTCAAGGAGGCCTATATCAAGGCCCGCGGCATGGGCCTTGCCCTGCCGCTCGACGGCTTCGCCTTCGACGTCAAGCCGGGCGATCCCAAAGCCGACCCGGCCATCGCCTTCACCGAGGCCTGCCCGGACGATCCCGCCCGTTGGCGCTTCCTGCGCCGCAACGTCTCAGTCGAACATCGCCTGGCCCTGGCGGTCTCGCCTAAGGCCGTCGGGCCCATCCGCTTCTTCGAGACGGTGCCGCTGAGCGACACGATCCGAGAACGCGACCTCGTGGCGGAGCCGCTCGGGCCTCGAGAGCCCGGCACGTGAAACTCTTCGCCCTCGCCGATCTGCATCTCGGCCATCCGGCCAATCGCGAGGCCCTGCCGCGCCTTCCGGCCCATCCGGACGACTGGCTGATCCTGGCCGGCGATGTCGGCGAGACGGAGCGCCATCTGAACCTCGCCTTCGACAGCCTGCAGCCGAAATACAAGCAGCTCGTCTGGGTCCCCGGCAATCACGAGCTGTGGTCGGTCGCCAGCGAAGGCATCGCCCTGAGGGGCGTGACCCGCTACGAACGCATGGTGGAACTCTGCCGCGCCCGCGGCGTGCTCACGCCCGAAGACCCTTATCCGGTCGTCGCCGTCGACGGGACCTCGGTGCGCCTCGTGCCGATGTTCCTGCTCTACGACTACTCCTTCCGGCCCCCTGACGTGCCCCTCGACGGCGCCCTCGCCTGGGCCAGGGAAACCGGCATCGTCTGTACCGACGAACACATGCTTTCGCCCACCCCTTACGCCTCGCGCATCGCATGGTGCCAGGCCCGGGTCGCGGAGACCGCCCGGCGCCTCGACGCCCTCGCCGACGGCCTGCCGACAGTGCTGATCAATCATTGGCCGCTGCGCTACGAGTTCGCCCAGCCGCGCATGATCCCGCGTTTTTCGCTCTGGTGCGGCACCACGGCGACCGAGGACTGGCACCGCCGCTACAACGCCCGCGCCGTCGTCTCCGGCCATCTCCACATGCCGACGAGCCACCGCGTCGACGACGTCGCCTTCGAGGAGGTCTCCTTCGGCTACCCCAAGCAATGGCGCGGCCGCCGCGAGCCGGAAGACGCACTCAGGCGCATCAGGGTGTGAGTGCAGGCAATGGAGATGGCTCGGCTTTTCCGGTAGGCGCTGCGGCTCTGCGCTCTTGCCGGAAAGCGACCGACACCAGATGTGTCGGCGGCAGAACCAGCGCTGAAACCGCTACACCGCCGGGAAGACGGAACGACATGGCACCAAACGAAACGACATCCGAAAAGATGGCCTCATCCAACCCCGAAGACTTCGACTGGGACCGGCGCTTCGCGCCGAGCCTTGCGGATTTCGAGACGATGGCGATCCGAAGCTTTGCGGAATTGCCGAACGAATTTCGCGCGCTCACCGGCGAGATCCGCTTCCACATCGCCGATTTTCCAGATGACGACGTGGTCGCGGAGATGCAGATCGACAGCCCCTTCGACATTCTCGGCCTGTTCGAAGGCCGCGGCATCGGCGAGGCGGCGGCGGGCTTCACCGGCGAGATGCCGAACCGCATCCTCCTCTATCGGCGGCCGATCCTCGACTACTGGGCCGAGCACGAGGAAGCGCTGGGCACCATCGTCACCCACGTCCTCATCCACGAGATCGGCCACCATTTCGGCCTGTCCGACGACGACATGGAGGCGCTGGAGGCCGCAGCCGACTAAGCGACCGCACGGGCGCTGCGCGCTCTTATCCGTGAAGGTCCAGTGCGGCGAACAGCAGGACTGGCAGCGGTGTCCACAGCCCGGTCGCGACGCCGCCGCGCCGCAGCATATCCGCGGTCCAGACATTGCAGCCGAACAGAAGTTGGAACGTGCCATTCGCCTCGAAGAAGCGATCGAAGTCGCCATAGCCGGCTTGCGCGATCGCACGCGGCGTGCCTCCGGCATCGCGTGCGAAGGAGGCGAGGATCGCGTCCGTCAGGCGGTCCAGGCCTGCCGGCGGCAGGTCGATCGCACGCGCATGATCGCTGTGTGCATCGAGCGAGCCAAGAAGCTCGACATGCATCACCGCGCGGTCGCCGACGAGCGATGCGAACACCGGCCCGGCCGACAAGTCCGCCCAGGTCGGGGTCGAAAGGTAGAAGTCGCGGCCGCCCCATCCCACAACGATCCACTCGGCATCCGGTCGCTCGATCGGCAGTCCGGCCCCTGCCACGAAAGCGAAGCGTGCGCGGATATCGGGATGGAGCGGCAGGGCCAGATCGGTGTGGATCGGGTTCGAGAGGATGACGATCCGTCGCGTTTCGTCGCCGGCAGGCTTCGGTACGGCGTCTCCGCCGCGCGGCACCAGAACGCCGATGAGGACCAGGAGGCCGACCGCAAGGCCACAGCCGAGCACGGCCATCGCGACGCGCCGTCCAGCCAGGCGCAGGACACCGGCACGGTGGGACACGCTTGCTCCGTCTTCATGGCCGGGCGTGCGCCGTTCGGCGTTCAACGGCTGCCACCGATCACTGTTCGGACAGCGTCATCTGCGGATCATAGTCCTCGCCATGGACTGTCTTGGTCACAGCCTGGCCGCAACGCATCGCGCCCGCCGCCGCATCGAACGCAAAGGATGGCGAGCCGTGCAGTTCCCAGCCTTTCGAAAGTGCGAGCGAAACCTTGTGGCAGAAGGACGAATCGTCCGGGCCGGTCAGCATGCGATAGAGGATCATCGGGCCTTTTCCCGTTTCGAAATGGTTTCCTGCGCAGCAAGCAGCGCCTCGGATTGTTTCAGATGCAGTCGCTCGACCATGCGCCCTTCGATCTGGACGACGCCCTTGCCGACGTTTTCCGGCATAGCAAAGGTTTTGACGACCCGCCCGGCCCAGGTGACCGCATCTTCGTCGGGCCCGAAGGCGGCATTGGCGGGCTCCACCTGGCACGGATGGATGAGCGTCTTGCCGTCGAAGCCCATGCGCCGACCGGCGGCGCATTCGTCGGAAAAGCCTTCCGTGTTCTTGAAGTCGGCATAGACCCCGTCGAGCACCGCCAGCCCGAAGGCTTTTGCCGCGAGCACGGTCTGCATCAGCCAGGGCCTGAGTTCGGCCCGATCGGGGCCGGGCTCGATGCCGGTCGAAAGCGCGATATCGTTCGGCCCGACGACCAACGCATCGAACCGGTGATCACGGCCCATTCTCGCGATCTCGCCGACATCGAGAAGCCCGAGCGGCGTTTCGATCATCGCCCAGAGTTTGATCGATTGCGGCGCATCCATTTCTGTCAAGGCGTCGGCGACCTGCTGAAGCATGCCTGCGTTGTCGACCTTCGGCAGCAGCACCGCGTCGACGCCCGCCCCCCGCGCCATCAGCAAATCCTCGGTGCCCCACGGCGTGTCCAGCGTGTTGATCCGCACGATCCGCTCGCCGGAAAAGGCCGAGCCGGCCAGATGCGCCCGAATGGCCTCGCGCGCCGCATCCTTCTGGTCGGGGCCAGCCGAATCCTCCAGATCGTAGATCAGTCCGTCGGCCGCGAGCCCATCGGATTTTTCCAGTGCGCGCGGATTGGCGCCCGGCACGAACAAAAGCGAGCGGCGGGGCCGAATGGCGTCTGCGGCTTGAGTGTCTGCGGTCGATCCGGTCATGCGTGGCTTGTCTCCGATTTCGCGACGCGTTTCAATTGTCGACGAAAGTGGCGCTTGCAAAAGGCGGAAGGAAAAACGGCGGCTCGCATCTTCGAAGCTATCGCGGCCCGGCCGAATTCCCGTTACCGATCCACGGCAGTCGCGTTCATCCCCATCACAATCGAGAGGTAAACCGCCGATGACCCGCCGCCTGATCGCCACCGGTTCGCCCTTCGAAAAACAGGCGGGCTATTCCCGAGCGGTGGCCCAGGGCGACTGGTGCTTCGTGGCCGGCACGACCGGCTATGATTATACCGCGATGCAGATACCGGACGACGTCGGCGCGCAGGCCGAGAACGCCTTGCAGACGATCGCCAGGGCGCTCGGCGAGGCCGGCTTCGCGATGACGGACATCGTTCGGATCAACTACATCGTCACCGAGATCACCTTCGCCGAAGCGGTCTTTGCTGTGACCGGACGCTGGCTCGGTGAAATCCGCCCGGCGGCCACGATGATCGTCGCGGGCCTCTTGAAGCCGGAGATGAAGGTCGAGATCGAGGCGACGGCGTTCCGGGGCTGATGCCGCGGCCGGCGCCTTCCGGGAGACCGCGAACCTCTTTGCGCTGCGGTGCTGCACGCTTCGGTTAGCAGCGCGTAAATGCGGTGCGGCACGCCGCTGCACGCTTGCCGTGTGGTATGCTGCATAGCAGCAAATACGCGTCGTCGTAATTTTGGATCGATCAAAAGGAATCGGCCGCATGCTTGGCGCCAAACGCATCGGCAAAACTCACCCCGCACCCGTGACCGAAACACGGCAACGGATTTGCTCTCGGCGGCGTTTTCGGCCATGCTTGGGCCATGACGACGACAAAACTCGCCATCAAAAACCTCTACAAGATCTTCGGCGACCGGCCCGACGACGCTCTTCGGATGCTCGGCGAAGGCCGTTCGAAAGACGAGATCCTGTCGGCCACCGGTTCGACCGTGGGCGTCCAGGATGTGAACTTCGAGATCGCCGAGGGCGAGATCTTCGTCGTCATGGGCCTCTCGGGCTCCGGCAAGTCGACGCTGATCCGCATGCTCAATGGCTTGATCCCGCCGACCTCCGGCGAAATCCTGATCGACGGCGACGACGACGTCGCCAACTGCAGCGACGAGACGTTGCGCGCCATCCGCCGCAGCAAGATTTCCATGGTGTTCCAGCATTTCGCGCTGTTTCCCCATCGCACGATCCTGGAAAACGCCGCTTACGGCCTGAAGGTGCGCGGCATTCCGGTCCCGGACCGCAATGCCAAGGCCAGGAAGGCGCTGGAGCAGGTCGGCCTCGGCCTTTACGCCGACAGCTATCCCGAGCAGCTGTCCGGCGGCATGCAGCAACGCGTGGGCCTCGCCCGCGGTCTCGCCGCCGAGACTGAAGTTCTCCTGATGGACGAGCCCTTCGGCGCCCTCGATCCGCTGATCCGCCGCGACATGCAGGACGAGCTGATCGAGCTGCAGCGCGCCTTGAACAAGACCATCATCTTCATCACCCACGATCTCGACGAGGCACTCATCCTCGGCGACCGCATCGCCATCATGAAGGGCGGCCGCTTCGTCCAGGTCGGCACCGCCGAAGAGATCGTCGCGAACCCCGCCGACGACTACGTCGCCGGCTTCACCAAGGACATCGACCGCTCGCGGGTCTTCAAGGCCGGCCGCGTCGCTCGCGCACCCGATGCGTTGGAGCGCGCCGGTCTCACCGCAGAGCGGGCGCTTGCCCATATGGACGAGACCGGCCACGACGCGCTCTATATCACCGAGAGCGGCAAGCCCGTCGGCGTGCTGCCCTATCGCGACGCCGTTGCGCTGGCGCGAACGCCGGGCAGCGACATCGCAGGCAAACTCGCCACGAACTTCCCGCGGACCGACCCCCGCACCCTGATCGCCGATCTTTTCCCGCTTGCCCGTAGCGGTCTGCCGATCGCGGTCATCGGGCCGAGTGGCGAACTGACCGGCGTCGTCGAACCGGCGACCATCTTCGCCGAGCTCAGCGCCGGGGAACAGCGCGGCGAATCCATGGCGGCAGCGAGCGCTCCACCGCCGTTCCCGACGATGGACGCCGCCTGACGCCGAAAGATCCGGAATTCGGGCTCGCCCGGCAGCGCATTGCAGGCCACAGGCTCATGATCGGATCGCGCCGTCGCGCGTCGCAATCCAACGCTCCACCGTCTGCGTAGCTCATAATCTAAGCACTCGCAGTTCTTGTCCCTTTTGGAGACAGACGCCGCATGTTCAGCCCCTCGGACTACCTCCACATTCCCTTCGACGATTGGGTGCAGGAATTTGTGCGCGGCTTCTTCGTGCCCAATTTCCGCTGGCTGTTCCGAGCCGCGCAGGCGCCCGTGACGATCGTGCTCGACAGTCTCAACGGCGCGCTCAACGCCATCCCCATGGTGATCTTCACGGTCGCTCTCGCCCTCATCGCCTGGCGCGCCGCCGGCCGGGGCGTTGCAATCTTCACCGTGCTCGCACTCCTGTTCATCGACCTGATCGGCCTGTGGGCGGAAACGATGACGACGCTTGCGATGATCGTTACGGCGGTGGTGTTCTGCATCGTCATCGGCGTACCGCTCGGCATCGCCGCCGCGCGCAGCGACAAATGGCAGGCGATCCAGCGTCCCCTCCTCGACATCATGCAAACGATCCCGTCCTTCGTGTATCTGGTGCCGATCGTCATGCTGTTCGGCGTCGGCATGGTGCCGGGTGTCATCGCGACGATCATCTTCGCCCTGCCGCCGATCATCCGCCTCACCGATCTCGGCATCCGCAACGTGCGCGGCGACCTGATCGAGGCGGCGAAATCCTTCGGATCGACGCCGAGCCAGATCCTCTTCGAGGTGCAACTGCCGCTGGCGTTGCGCACGATCATGGCCGGCCTCAACCAGACTCTGATGCTGGCCCTGTCGATGGCGGTCATCGGCGCGCTGATCGGCGCCGGCGGGCTTGGCCTCACCGTCTATACCGGCCTCGGTCGCCTTGATGTCGGCACGGCGACCGCGGGCGGCGTCGGCATCGTGCTCCTCGCGATCATTCTCGACCGAATCACCCAAGGCCTCAGCGAGAAGAAAACACGGACCGAAAAGGTCTCGCTGAAGGAGACCCTGGGCAAGCTCGTACGGCCCATGGCGGCGGGAAGCCGCACCACCGAACCTGCGGAATAGGCCGCCCGGCCATTCCGTCGACAGGGGCGCGCCTTTGCGGTCGCGCCCTGCCATCGCGGCACGCCTTTATCCGATGCGCCGCTTCCATCAGCTCGAAAATACCAAACGATCAACGGGAGACATTTCATGACAGGCAAGTTGAAGACTTTGCTGACAAGTGCCGCCATCGTCGGCCTCGCACTTTCCACTCCGCTCGCGGCCAATGCGCAAGACATGCCGGGCAAGGGCACGACCATCAAGATGGCTCGCCCGTCCTGGGACACGGGCTGGTACGACACCGAGATCTATCGCCAGCTTCTCCAGAAGCTCGGTTACGAGATCGACCAGCCGACGACGCTCGACGTGCCGGCGTTCTATCAGGCCGTCGGCCAGGGCGATGTGACGATGTGGATCGAGGGTTGGTTCCCGCTACACAACACCTACGAGGACGCCTTCAAGAGCGGCGCCGAGAAGATCGGCTATGTCGCCAAGGGCGGCGCGCTGCAGGGTTACCTCGTGGACAAGGCGTCGGCCGACAAATACGGTATCAAGACCCTCGACGACTTCAAGAAGCCAGAGGTGAAAAAGGCCTTCGACCGCAATGGCGACGGCAAGGCCGATCTCGTTGCGTGTCCTCCGGGCTGGGGCTGCGAGGTCACCATCTCCTACCAGATGAAGGCCTTCGATCTGGGTGACGATATCAACCCGATCCAGGCGAACTACGCCGCCTCCATGGCCGACGCGATTGCCGCCCATCAGCAGGGCGAACCGATCCTGTTCTACACCTGGACGCCGAACTGGACCGTCAACGAGTTGAAGCCCGGCAAGGACGTCGTCTGGATCGAGACCCCCAGCATCAAGCTGCCCGAAGACCAGATGAACCTTGCCGACGCCGCGACGGTCAAGGGGCTCAAGGGCTGCGTGGCAGACCCCTGCGTTCTCGGTTGGCCGGCGAACGACATCCGTCCGGTCGCCAACACCGAGTTCCTGGACGCCAATCCGGCCGCCAAGAAGCTGATCGAGGACGCTTCGATCCCGCTGGAGGACATCTTCGCCCAGAACGCCAAGATGAACGCCGGCGAAAACAGCGAAGAGGACATCGTCAAGCAGGCGACCGCCTGGATCGATGCCCACAAGGACGAGACCGACAAGTGGCTGGCCGACGCCCGCGCCGCGGCCAAGTAACGCTCGGGGTGCCGCTCTGACGGCGTGAGCGACGAGCGATGACGAGACGAGGGCGGGCCTGAACGGGTCCGCCCTTTTCTTTGGTTGAGAGAGCGCGACGGAAGAGGTCGCTTTGAGGCAAGCCGCATCGCGGCGAGCGCGTGAGATTTCAAGAGACGCAAGCGACGTCGATACGCTCGCGAAAGTGCCGTGACGGTCTCGCGCGCATCGAGACGTCATCCCTCGTGACCCAAAAAGAGCGAAGGCCTGCCGATGTCGAACGATCCGCTGCTCCAGCCCTTCACGCTCAAGCACCTCACCTTCCGCAACCGCCTGATGTCGACGGCCCACGAGCCGGCCTACACCGAGGACGGCATGCCGAAGGAACGCTATCGCCTGTATCATGCGGAAAAGGCCAAGGGCGGCATCGGGCTGACGATGATGGGCGGCTCTGCTGTCGTCGCGCCCGACAGTCCGCAGGCCTTCGGCAACATCCTACTCTACAGAGACGAAGTGGTGCGCTGGCTGGCCGAGCTTGCCGACGACGTCCACGAGCACGGTGCCAAGGTGATGATCCAGGTCACCCATCTTGGCCGCCGAACCTCCTGGGCGAAGGCGGACTGGTTGCCGATCCTCGCCCCGTCTCCCGTCCGCGAGGCGGCCCACCGTGCCTATCCGAAGGCGATGGAGGATTTCGACATCACAAGGGTGATCGCCGCCTACGCCGACGCCGCCGAGCGGGTGAAGGCGGCTGGCCTCGACGGCCTCGAGCTCGAATGCTACGGTCACCTCATCGACCAGTTCTGGTCGCCGGTGACCAACCACCGCGACGACGACTATGGTGGCAGCCTCGACAACCGGATGCGCTTCGGCAACGAGGTGCTCGCCGCCATCCGCAAGCGCGTCGGCGAGGATTTCGTCGTCGGCGTCCGCATGGTCTGCGACGAGGATTTGAAGGGTGGCATCGACCGCGAGGAGGGCCTGTCCATCGCGGGTCGCCTGACGCGCTCGGGCGCGATCGATTTCGTCAACGTCATCCGCGGCCATATCGACAGCGAAGAAGGCCTCAGCCACGTCATCCCCGGCATGGGCGCACGCTCCTCGCCGCATCTCGACTTCGCCGGCGAAGTGCGCGCCTCGGCGCAGATCGCGACCTTCCACGCAGCCAAGATCCAGGACGTCGCGACCGCCCGCCATGCCATCGCGAGCGGCAAGCTCGACATGGTCGGCATGACGCGGGCCCACCTTGCCGATCCGCACATCGCAAGGAAGATCATCGAGCGCCGCGAAAACGAAATCCGTCCCTGCGTCGGCATGGGCTACTGCATCGATTCGATCTATTCCGGCCAGGCCGTTTGCATCCACAACGCCGCCACCGGCCGCGAGGCGACGATGCCCCACGTGGTCGCTCGCTCGCACGGCCGCAAGCGCAAGGTCGTCGTAGTCGGCGCCGGCCCCGCAGGTCTGGAAGCTGCCCGCGTCGCCTCGGCCCGCGGCCACGCCGTCACCCTTTTCGAGGCGACGTCCGAGGCCGGCGGCCAGATCCGCCTGACGGCCGCGCTGAAACGACGACGCGAAATCCTCGGCATCATCGACTGGCGCATGGCCGAATGCGAGCGTGACGGCGTGCGCTTTCGCTTCGACACCTATGCCGAGGAGGCGGACGTCCTCGCCGAGGAGCCGGACCTCGTCGTCGTCGCCACCGGCGGCCTGCCGAACACCTCTTTCCTGGAGGAAGGCGAAGACCTCGTCACTACCGGCTGGGACCTTCTGTCCGGCACCGTCCGCCCGGCCGAAAGCGTCCTCGTCTATGACGACAACGGCGCCCATCCGGGCCTCACCATCGCCGAATTCGTCGCCGAGGCGGGCTCCAAGCTGGAAATCGTCACGCCCGAACGCACCCTCGGCCCCGAGGTCGGCGGGACCAGCTTTCCAGCCTATTTCAAGGTGTTTGGCGAGAAGAGCGTCGGCGTTGCACTCAATCTGCGCCTCCAGAGCGTGCGCCGCGACGGCAACCAGCTCATCGGCCGCTTTCACGACGAATACGCCCGGCGCCACGTTGAAAAGCGCAGCCACCAGATCATCGTCGAGCACGGCACGCTGCCGCTGGACGAGCTTTATTTCGCGCTGAAACCGCTGTCCTCGAACCGCGGCGCCGTCGATCACGCGGCGCTGCTCGCCGGCCTCCCGCAGCCGGTGCCGAACAAGACTGCGGGTGCCTTCCAGCTGTTTCGCATCGGCGACGCGGTGTCGAGCCGCAACATCCACGCCGCAGTCTACGACGCGCTGCGCCTGATGAAGGACGCCTGAGGGTTTCGCGGCGCCTTTGCCGCGATCATGCCATGACGCGCCTGCAACACGGCATTTCGCGGTGGCCCAATGGCATTCGCTCGGTTAGGACGGGGCCGACCGGCTGCAGCCATCGCGGCCAAGCCATCCGAGGCCGATCATGACCGAACGCTCCTATTACGCCCCGACCGGGGGGCATCCGAGCCAAAGCGAGCTCCTTACCGACCGCGCCGTCTTCACCGAAGCCTACGCGGTGATTCCACGCCGGGTGATGCGCGACATCGTCGTCAGCTTCCTGCCCTTCTGGACCGGGACGCGGGTTTGGGTGCTGGCCCGCCCGATGACCGGCTTCGCCGAGACTTTCTCGCAGTCCATCGTGGAAGTGCAGCCGGGCGGCGGCAGCGACGATCCCGAGCCTGACACAGGCGCCGAAGGCGTGCTCTTCGTCGTCGAGGGCGGCTTTACGGTGACCGTCGAGGGCACGGCGCACAAGCTCGCGCCCGGCGGCTACGCCTATCTGCCCGCCGGCTGCCGCTGGTCGCTTCGCAACGACACCAGCGCTGTCACCCGCTTCCACTGGATTCGCAAGGCCTACGAGGCGGTGCCGGGCCTCGCCACGCCCGAACCGCTGGTGCTCAGCGACACTGACATCGTACCGACCCCGATGCCGGACACGAACGGCGCCTGGGCGACGACCCGCTTCGTCGACCCGTTGGACCTGCGCCACGACATGGCCGTAACCATAGTCACGCTGCAGCCAGGCGCGGTCATCCCCTTCTGCGAGACCCATGTCATGGAGCACGGGCTCTACGTTCTCGAAGGCAAGGGCGTCTACAAGCTCAATCGCGACTGGGTCGAGGTCGAGGCCGGCGACTTCATGTGGTTGCGCGCCTTCTGCCCGCAGGCCTGCTACGCCGGTGGGCCCGGCCCGTTCCGCTACCTCCTCTACAAGGATGTCAACCGCCATCCCAGCCTCAGGCTGTCCGGCCGATAGACGGCTCGCGATACTGCCTCCAAACGGTTAGGCTCCCCCGAGAATCAACGATCGGCGCGGCGACCTTTTCGGCGCACGCAGCCGGCAAGGAAGGAAACTTCAGCCATGCCCGACAACAAGTCGCACGACGAATTCCAAGCCTCGCTCGACTATCACGAGTTTCCCAAGCCCGGTAAGCTGGAGATCCGCGCGACCAAGCCCATGGCCACCGGCCGCGACCTGTCGCGCGCCTATTCGCCGGGCGTTGCCAATGCGTGCCTGGAAATCGAGAAGGACCCGGCCCTTGCCCGACGCTACACGGCCAAGGGCAATCTCGTTGCCGTGATCTCCAACGGCACCGCCGTCCTCGGCCTCGGCAATATCGGTGCCCAGGCGTCGAAGCCGGTGATGGAAGGCAAGGCCGTTCTTTTCAAGAAATTCGCCGGCATCGACTGCTTCGACATCGAGGTGAACGAGACCGATCCGGAAAAGCTCGCCGATCTCGTCTGCAAGCTGGAGCCGACCTTCGGCGCGGTGAATCTCGAGGACATCAAGGCACCGGATTGCTTCATCGTCGAGCGGATCTGCCGCGAGCGCATGACCATTCCGGTTTTCCACGACGACCAGCACGGCACAGCCATCGTCGCCGCCGCCGCCGCGACCAATGCGCTGCGCGTCGCCGGAAAGAGCTTCGAGGACATCAAGATCGTCGCGCTCGGCGCCGGGGCCGCCGGCATCGCCTGCCTCAAGATGCTGATCGTGATGGGCGCCACGCGCGAGAACATCACCATGCTCGATTCCAAGGGCGTCGTGCACACCCGCCGCAACGACCTCTCGCCGGAAAAGGCCGAGTTCGCCCGCGAGACCGAAATGCGCACCACCATGGACGCGATGGTGGGTGCCGACCTCTTCCTCGGCGTCTCCGGTCCCGGCCTTTTGACCGCGGAGATGGTGGAGAAGATGGCCGCCGCGCCAATCATCTTCGCGCTGGCCAACCCGACCCCCGAGATCATGCCGGAAGAGGCGCGAAAGGCCGCGCCCGACGCGCTGATCGCCACCGGCCGCTCGGACTATCCCAACCAGGTCAACAACGTCCTGTGCTTCCCCTTCATCTTCCGCGGCGCGCTGGATGTCGGCGCGACGACCATCAACGAGGAGATGAAGATCGCTTGCGTCGAGGCGATCGCCTCGCTCGCCCGCCAGACCGCCTCGGCCGAACTCGGCACCGCCTATCAGGGCGAAAAACTGACCTTCGGCCCCGATTATCTGATCCCCAAGCCCTTCGACCCGCGGCTTCTGCCGACCGTCGCCGTCGCCGTCGCGAAGGCCGCGATGGAGAGCGGAGTCGCCACCCGTGAACTCGACCTAGAGGCCTACGAGAAGGGCCTGCAGACGCAGGTGTACCGTTCGGCCCTCGTCATGCGGCCGGTCTTCGATGCGGCGCGGCGCGATACGCGGCGCATCGTCTTTGCCGAGGGCGAAGAACCCCGCATCCTCAGGACCGCCCAGGCGATGACCGAGGAGCGGATGGAAAAGCCGATCCTGATCGGCCGTCCGCAGGTCATCGACCAGCGTATCGAGCGCGAGGGCCTGTCGATCGTCGCGAGCCGCGATTTCGAGGTGGTGAACCCGGAAAGCGACGCCCGTTTTCGCGACTACTGGACCGCCTATTTCGAGCTGATGAAGCGCCGCGGCGTCTCGCCCGACCTCGCCAAGTCGACGATCCGTACCAACACCACAGCGATCGCCGCGACCATGGTCCAGCGCGGCGAGGCCGACAGCCTGATCTGCGGCACGGTCGGCCAATATCTGTGGCACCTCGACTATGTGAAGCAGATCCTGTCGAGCGGCGATCTGCACCCGGTCGGCGCGCTCTCCCTCGTCCTTCTCGACAAGGGCCCGCTGTTCATCGCCGACACCCATGTCCACACCGAGCCGACCGGCGCGCAGGTGGCCGAAGCGCTGATCGCCGCCGCCCGGCACGTTCGCCGCTTCGGCATCACGCCGAAGATCGCAATCTGCTCCGGCTCGCAGTTCGGCAATCTCGACAGCCTTTCGGGCCGCGTCGCCCGCGAGGCGCTGGCGATCCTCGACGAGAAGTCTCTCGACTTCGAATACGAGGGCGAGATGCCGAGCGACGCAGCCCTCGACCCGGTGCTGCGCGAGCACCTCTTCCCCGGAGGCCGCCTGCACGGAAAGGCCAACGTGTTGATCTTCACCAACTCGGATGCTGCGGGAGCGGCGCGCAATCTCCTGAAGTCGGTTGCCGACGGCCTGGAAGTCGGCCCGATCCTCATGGGCATGGGCAACCGCGCCCACATCGTCACGCCGGGCGTCACGGTGCGCGGATTGCTGAACATCACGGCTCTGGCCGGGACGCCGGTGTCGAGCTACGGGTGATCGCGGAGGCGGCGCGGGAACTGCCCCTTCTCCCGAATCGGGAGAAAGTCCCGGCAGGGGGATGAGGGCGTTTCACTTTGCCTTCCACGGTTATCCGGCAGCGGCGAAAACCGAACGGACGAGCCTTCCGCTCGATCCTGCGAGCCGACTGCACCTACGTCACCATCCAGGCCTTGTCGAACCAGAACTCCTCCAGATTCGCGCCATCCCCGATCCGGTCGACCACGGCGAACAGTCCGGGCGCATGGAGCGGGGTCAGGACGCCGTGCCAGGTGCCGCGGTAAAGGTTGATCCCCTGGCCCGGTGCCGTCAGGAATGCGAGCGGCGTGCCGGGCGTGCCGTCTTCATACGGTGCGACGATCACAAGAAACGGGTGCTGGTGCATCGGCAGGAAGGCCTGCGAACCCTCCGGATGCCGCTCGACCATTTCCAGCCTGTAAGGCAACGACCGGGGGTCGGCGGAAAACAGGCTGATCCCGGCACGGCCGGTCGAGACATCCATCCGGGCACGATCGTGATAGCGCCCGCAAAGTCCCTGGTTGATCAGCTTGTCGGGATCGCCCACCACCTCCAGCACGTCGCCGTATGGCGCGAAGGCTGCCTGCGTCAGCGGCCGCGTGCGAATCGTGCGCCCGGTGTCCGTCTTCAGTGCGCCATCGGCGCTCATGGCAGGATTTTCGTCGCTCACGGCAACAGCGCCTTCAGCCGCAAGGCGGCAATGCGCTCGACTTGCCGGCAAGCCTCCGCGAACTCGGTGTCGCGGTCATTCCCAAGCCGACGATTGAAGGCGGCGAGGATGCCGGCCTTGTCGTGATCGCGCACGGCGATGATGAAGGGAAAGCCGTTGGCCTCCACATAGGCGGCGTTCAGCCGTTCGAACGCGGCGCGCTCGACGTCGGTCAAAGCGTCGAGACCGCCCGCCGCCTGTTCGGCGGTGCTCTCCGCCGTCAGCCGCTTGGCCGCCGCGAGCTTGCCGGCAAGGTCGGGATGGGCGGCGAGGACGCCGAGACGCTCTTGCGGCGAGGCGGTGCGCAGCACCCGAGCGAGCGCGTTGGCGAGGCCGATCGCGGTGTCGTGGCCGCGGCCGAGTTCGAGGTCGAAGGCACGTTCCGCCACAAAGGGCGAATGCTCGACGATGCCGCCGAAGCGGGCGACGAAGGTCTCGCGGTCCATCTGCGACGGCCGTTCGAAGCGCTTGTGAGGATGGGTCGCCGCCCAGTGCTCGGCGATCTGGAGCCGCGTCGCGAACCAGACGCCCTCGAAGCTCTTGGCATAATCGACGAAGCGCTTCAGCGCTGCAACGCGCCCCGGCCGGCCGACGAGCCGGCAGTGCAGGCCGATCGACAGCATCTTCGCCGCCCCCGCCTCGCCTTCGGCGTAAAGCGCGTCGAACGAGTCCTTCAGATAGGCGAAATACTGGTCGCCCGAATTGAACCCCTGGGGCGTGGCAAAGCGCATGTCATTGGAATCGAGCGTGTAGGGCACGATCAACTGGTCCCGCTCGCCGACCTCCGTCCAGTACGGCAGATCGTCGGCATAGGAATCGGCGATATAATCGAAGCCGCCATCCTCGGCGGTCAGTTCGAGGGTCTGCGCCGATGAGCGGCCGGTGTACCAGCCGCGCGGCCGCGCGCCGGTCACCTCGGCGTGGAGCGCGATGGCCTCGAGCATGTCGGCGCGCTCCTCGGCGTAGGACGCATCCTTGTATTCGATCCATTTCAGCCCGTGGCTGGCGATCTCCCAACCGGCCTCCTGCATGGCGCGCACCTGCACCGGCGAGCGGGCGAGCGCGGTGGCGACACCGTAGACGGTGACCGGAATTTTAGCCTCGGTGAACAGCCGGTGAAGTCGCCAGAAGCCGGCGCGGGCGCCGTATTCGTAGATCGATTCCATGTTGGCGTGGCGCTGACCCGGCCATTGCGCGGCGCCGACGATCTCCGACAGAAAGGCCTCCGACGCCTTATCGCCGTGGAGGACGTTGTTCTCGCCGCCCTCCTCGTAATTGACGACGAATTGCAAAGCGATCTTGGCCCCGCCCGGCCATTGTGGATCCGGCGGATTTTCGCCGTAGCCCTGCATGTCGCGCGGATATCGGTTCATCGGTCTTTCCCCTCGCTTCTCATGACCGCCGCGGCTTCAGCCCTTCAACAGCGTCTTCAGCCGTTCCACCGCCAGCACATAGCCCTGCACCCCGCACCCGGCGATGACCCCATCGGCCCGCGCCGAGACGAAGGAGTGATGGCGGAATTCCTCGCGCTTGTGGATGTTGGAGATGTGGACCTCGATCACCGGTCCCTCGAAGGTGTTCAACGCGTCGAGGATCGCCACCGAGGTGTGGCTGTAGGCGGCCGGGTTGATGACGATGCCGCCACCCATTTTCCCATGTGCCATCGGGGCCCCGTGAGCCACCAGGGCTTCGCGCGCCTCGTGAATCCAGTCGATCAGCTCGTGCTCGGCGTTCGACTGGTGGAAGCGCATCTCGAAGCCAGCCGCTTCCGCGACCGCGCGGCAGGCGGCTTCCACGTCGGCCAGCGTGTCTTGGCCGTAGATCTCCGGCTGGCGCTTGCCAAGGAGATTGAGGTTGGGTCCGTTGAGGACGGTGATGCGCGTTAAGGACATGAGCGGTGCGTTCCTCGGGCGGCGTTGCGGTGTGACGCGTTATGCCGCGATCGCTTGGCCGATACCAGCGTTGAGCCAAGTCCGGGGAGCGCACCGCCGGACCGTCCCCTCACTTCACGAAGCCCTCGCTCGCTTTCAAGAGCGCCCGCGTGTAGTCCGACGACACCGCCCCATCGCTCAAAGCCAAGCGGTCGAGCTCTTCCACGGTGCGGCCGTTCTGCATGACGAGGAGCCGCTCGCACATGTGGTCGATGACGGCAAGGTCATGGCTGACCATGACGAAGGTGAGATTGCGCGCCTCGCGCAGCCGCACGAGGAGGTTCAGCACCTCCGCCTGGATCGAGGCATCGAGCGCCGAGGTCGGCTCGTCCAAAAGCAGGATCTCCGGGTCGACGATCAGCGCTCGGGCGATGGCGACACGCTGGCGCTGGCCGCCGGAGAGCTGGTGCGGCAGGCGGAATCGGAAACTCCTGTCGAGCCCGACGTCGGAGAGCGCCGAGAGAATGCGATCCTCGCGGTCGCCGATCCCGTGGATCGCCAGCGGCTCGGCCAGCACCTTGTCGACGGTGTGACGCGGATGCAGCGAGCCGTAGGGATCCTGGAAGACCATCTGCACCTTTCGCGCAAAGGCTTTACCGCGCTTTTTTGACACCGGCTCTCCATCCAGCGACAGACGGCCGGAGGTCACCGGTGCAAGGCCGCAGAGGGCGCGCAGAACCGTTGACTTGCCCGACCCGGATTCGCCGACGAGACCGTAGGGCTCGCGGTTTGCGACGCTGAAGCTGACGGACTTGACCGCCGCGACCCGGTTGCGGCCGGAGCCGAAGGTCACGGAGAGGTCATCGACGGAGACCATTGGGGCGTCTTGAGTTGCTGGGCCTCCATCCGCATCAACCAAAGTATTCCGCGATGACCCGCTAGCGCCCAGCCCGTCGTCCGGCACCACGCTCACGTCATGCCTCCCGAGGCGTCGGCGCGCTGTGCGATCGCCCAGTCGGCGTCGCGCTTCAACGTCGGCAACGGCGTTCGCGGGCCACCGATCCGCGGCAAGCATTCCAGAAGCCCGCGGGTGTAGGGGTGCTGAGCCTCGTGGAGCTTCCCGGCGTCCAGTTCCTCGACGATCTGGCCGAGATACATCACCAGCACCCGGTCGCAGAAGGTCGAGACGAGCCGCAGATCGTGGCTGATGAAGATCAGCCCCATGCCCCGCGCCCGCACCAGATCGTCGAGGATTTTCAGGACATCGAGCTGCACCGTCACGTCGAGCGCCGAGGTCGGCTCGTCGGCGATCAGGAGGGAGGGCTGCGGGATCAGCATCATCGCGATCATCACCCGCTGGCCCATGCCGCCGGAGAGTTCGTGCGGATAGGCCGCCATCACTCGCTCGGGATCGCGGATCTTGACGTCCGCGAGCATTTCCAGTGCCCGTCGGCGCGCGTCCTTCGTCGCGATCTTCTCGTGGACCTTGAGCGCCTCGACGAGCTGCTTGCCGATGCGCATCACCGGATTCAGCGAGTACTTCGGGTCCTGCATGATCATCGCGATACGCGGCCCGCGCACGTCGCGCATCTTGCGCTCCGATAGCGCCTGCAGATCGTCGCCCTCGAAGCGCAAGACGTCGGCCTTGCCGATGCCCGGCGGGCGCACGAGGCGCAGGATCGCCCGGCCGGTCATCGACTTGCCAGAGCCGGATTCGCCGACGATGCCGACCCGTTCGCGCCCGACCGTAAAGGAGATGCCACGCACCGCGTCGGTGACGCCGCGATCGGTCGTGAAGCGGACGGTGAGGTTCTCGACCTGAAGCATTGTGCCGTCGCTCATCCCTCACCTCGGGGATCGAGCACGTCGCGCAGGGAATCGCCGAGCAGATTGAAGCCGAGCGAGACGGTGAGGATCGCAATGCCGGGGATCGTCGCGACCCACCAATGGCTGAGGAGATATTGCTGGCCGGTCGAGATCATCGCGCCCCATTCGGCGAGCGGCGGCTGCGCGCCGAGGCCCAGAAAGCCGAGGCCCGCGGCGGTGAGGATGATGCCCGCCATGTCGAGCGTCACGCGGATGATCACCGAGGACAGGCACATGGGCATGACATGGCCGGTGATGATACGCAGCGTGCCCGCCCCCTGCAGGCGCGCGGCGGCGATGTAGTCGGAGTTGCGCACGGTGAGCGATTCCGCCCGCGCCACACGCGCATAGGGCGGCCAGGCGGTCAGCGCGATGGCGAGGATGGCGTTGACGATGCCCGGCCCGAGCGCGGCGACGAAGGCCAGCGCCAGGATCAACCGCGGAAAGGCAAGGAAGATATCGGTGAGCCGCATCAGGACGCCGTCGACGAAGCCGCCGAGCGTGCCGGCCACCGTGCCGACGATCAGCCCGAAGACCGGCGCGGTGACGGCGACGAGCGCCACCACCTGAAGCGTCACCCGCGAGCCGAAGACGATGCGGCTCCAGATGTCGCGGCCGAGTTCGTCGGTGCCGAGAAAATGGTTTTCGCGACCGGGCGGCAGGAGTCGGTCGGCAAGGTTCTGAAAGTTCGGATCGTGCGTCGCAATGAGCGGCGCGAAGGCTGCCATCAACAGGAGCACAACCACGATGGCAAGGCCGATCATTGCCAGGGGATTGCGCGACAACTGCTTCCAGACGAGCCAGGCCGACACGGTTCGCGCATGGGCGCGCGAATTCGGACTGTCGCTGGTCAGCCAGCCTTTCAGGCCGCTGTGTGATTGAGGGGCGGCGGCGCTCATTTCGCCCTCGGATCGACGAGCGTGTAGAGGAGGTCCGACAGAAGGTTCAGGATGATGAAGGCGACGCCGATCAGCACCGTGCCGCCGAGCACGGCATTGAGATCGCCGGCGAACAGGCCTTGTGTGATGTAGAGGCCGAGGCCCGGCCAGGCGAACACCGTCTCGGTCAGCACCGATCCCTCCAGAAGCGACGCATAGGACAGCGCGACGACGGTGATCAGCGGCACCATGGCGTTGCCGAGCGCATGCACCCAAATCACCCGCCATTCCGGCACCCCCTTCACACGGGCGGCGGTGACGTATTCCTGGCCGAGCTGTTCCAGCATGAAAGAGCGGGTCATGCGCGAGATGTAGGCCAGCGAATAATAGCCGAGCACCAGCACCGGCAGGATCAGATGGCTGAGGCCGTTGAAGAACACGTCCCAGGCGCCTGACATCGCCGAGTCGATCAGGAGCACTCCGGTATAGGGGGTGACGTCGAGATCGTAGGACATGGAATAGGCGACATCGAGCTGCCCCGGCCCGCCCACCCAGCCGAGCTGGCCGTAGAAGATGAGCAGCGCGACAAGTCCCAGCCAGAACACCGGCATCGAATAGCCGAGCAACCCGACGACGCGCAGGAGATGATCCGGCCAGCGGCCCTTGCCGACCGCCGAGCCGACGCCCATCGGCACGCCGAACAGGACGCCGATGAAGGTCGCCAGCGTCGCCAGCTCCAGCGTCGCCGGAAAGGCGCCGAGCACGTCGTCGAGCACTGGCCGGGACGTCAGCACCGACCGGCCGAAATCGCCGCTCAGGACATCACGCAGATAGTCGTAGAACTGGACGTAGACCGGCTGGTCGAGACCCATGGCGATCTTCGCCGCCTCGTATTGCGACTGGCTCGCCCGGTCGCCGACGACGGCGAGCACCGGGTCGATCGGCACCAACCGACCGATGGCGAAGGTCACGAACAACAGGCCGAACAGCGTCACGACGAGGCTGAGAAGCGTTTTCGACAGCCGCCCCGCCAGCCGCGGCAGCACGCCGCCGCCGAGAATGGCGGCCTCGGTTTCGGCCTTGCCGTCCTCGTCGAGAACGGTCGAGTCGATCATGGCAAAAACGTCGCGGCGCGTGGAGAACCGCCGATCAGCAGTTTTCTCCACCCCGTCGCAAAAGCCATCGCGCGCATTACTGCGCCGACTTCGTCACCGCCCTGTAGAAGGCCGAGGAGACGGCGCCGCCGGGGTTGAAGCCTTCGACACCCTTCTTCATACCGTCCTGCTCCTGCTGCTGGAACATGATGACGAAGGGCGACTTCTCGTTGCCGAGCTTCTGCATGTCCTCGTACATCCTGGCGCGCTTGTCGATGTCGCGCTCGACCACGGCAGCCTCGGCCATCTTGGTCGTCGCCTCGGCGGCGTAGGCGTTGCGCCAGGACAGATTGCCGGTCAACTGTGCGGCATCCGAATTGTCGGCGTTCTCGGCGAAGACGCTGGCATTGGTGTTCGGGTCCGGATAGTCGGGGCCCCAGACTTCCAGGGTCAGTTCGGCATTGCGGGCGCGGTAGATCGACAGCACCTCGGCGCCGGTCGCCGGACGGATGTCGGCCTTGATGCCGGCCTGGCCGAGCGTGTTCTGAACCGACTGGGCGATGGCGAGACGGTCCTGGGCGTTGCGGACCAGCAACTCCACGGTGAAGCCGTCCGGGTAGCCTGCATCTGCCAACATTTTTTTGGCCTTCTCGACATCGAGCTTGAAGGGCTTGTCCTTGATCGCGCCCAGAAAGCCGATCGGCAGGAACTGCTGGTTGACGACGACCTGACCCTTCAGGAGCGAGTTGGAGATGCCGTCATAGTCGATCAGATATTTGATCGCCTGCATGACGCCGGGCGTTGCCAGCTCTTTCATCTTCTGGTTGCCGGAAATGTAGTAGAGGCGACCGCGCGGTGAATCCTCGACCTTCAACTTGTCGTTCTTCTCGACCGCCGCGACATCTTCCGGCGTCAGATTGCGGGCGATGTCGATGTCGCCGCGTTCGAGCAGCAGGCGCTGTGTGGCCGGCTCCGGCACGTGCCGCACGTAGACGCGCTTCAGCGCCGGCGGGGTCGGGTAGTTCTCGCTCGCGTCCAGGATCACAGACTCGTTCGGTTTCCACTGGCGCAGCGTGTAGGGGCCTGCGCCGGCCGAATGGGTCTTCAGCCACTCATTGCCGAGATCGTCGCCGGAGGCGTGCTCCATGGCGAGCTTCATGTCGACGATGCCGGCCACGTCCGCCGTCAGCGCATTGTAGAGGAAGGACGGCGCGTAGGGCCGGTCGGTGACGATTTCGATCGTTTCGTCGTCGACCTTCTTGATGTTGGTCTCGACGTTGTCCCTGGTCAGGCCGAACTGGGTGATGATGAAGGACGGCGTCTTGTCGAGCTTGACGACACGTTGCAGCGACCAGGCCACCGCGTCCGCCGTCACCGGATTGCCGGAGGCGAACTTGCGCGACGTATCGATCTTGAAGGTGAAGGTCTTGCCGTCCTCTGAAACGTCCCAGCTCTTGGCGAGGCCCGGTCCCATCTTCAGCGTCTTCGGGTCGAGTTCGACGAGCTTGTCGTAGAGATTGTTGACCACGTCGCCGCCGGAAAATTCGAAGCTCTCGGCCGGATCAAGGACCTTGAGGTCGTCGATCGTGTTGGCGATCACCAGCGTATCGGCCGGCGTCTCGGCATAAGCCACAGGCGCGACGACAAGACCAGCGAGGGCCAGGGCGGCCGCGGTCGTGAGGCGTTTTGCCCGCAGACCATCGAGAAGAGGAGCGATCGACAGCGGTTTCGACATCGAAGACCTTCCTTTTTCGTTGGCGCCGGTCGATGGATCGCCGGCTACTCTCTTTTCAGGCTGGCGGATGGTTCGCCCGAACAACAGCGACCACCTGCGCGGTTTCGTCAATACATCGAGTAAAGCTAGGCCATCGCCCGATTGAGTGGCAAGCCTAAAAGACAAGCATTTACCTTTGGCCGCAACCGCGTGCCCGCGCCGCGTGCGTCCTGGCGGCGATGCTGAAACCGCGCCGTGCGCCATTGCGGCAGCACGGCGCGCAGCGTGGCTTGCCGATTGGCTGCGGCAATTTCGCCGCCGCGATGGCGACGCTGCCGCGTTGTCATCTCGCCGCCAAAGGCTAATTGCGTCGTTCAACCTTGATCCGGCCACCTTCAACCCGAACATATAATGGCCTGTCCGGCCATTGCGCGCGGGACACCGAGAGACCAGCTCCGGATCGCGAAGATCGACAGGGAAGGATTGTCCGCCATGGCCTCCACTGCCCACCAAAGCGCCTCGCGCCCAACTTTGGACGTCGCAAACGCACTGCCCCGGTTCCAGGCGGTGCGCGCCCAAAGTGCCAAACTCGGCGCGCCGCTTTCGGATGCCGACGCGACCGCGCAGTCAATGCCGGACGCAAGTCCGGCCAAATGGCATCTCGCCCACACGACCTGGTTCTTCGAAACCATGGTCCTGAAACCGCATTCGAAGGGTTATTCGGTCTTCGACGAAAGTTTCAACTACCTCTTCAACTCCTATTACGAGACGATCGGCGAACGGAACCCGCGACCCAATCGCGGCCTGATCACAAGGCCCGCGTTCGACACCGTGCTGGCCTATCGCCAGCATGTCGACGCTGCGGTGGAGACGTTGCTGTCCGGCGATGCGTCGGGCGACATCGCCGAACTGGTCGAGCTTGGCTGCCATCACGAGCAGCAGCACCAGGAGTTGCTCCTTACCGACATCCTGCATCTCTTCTCCAAGAACCCGCTGAAACCCGCCTACAAGGATCCCGAGCCGCTCGGCGTCTCGCCTGACGAGACCCACGAAGCCGGCTCGACGGCCTATAAAGGCGGCATCGTCGAGATCGGCCATGGCGGCGACGGTTTCCTGTTCGATTGCGAAGGCCCGCGCCACGAGGTGCTGCTGCAACCCTACAGGCTCGCCAACCGCCTGGTGACCAACCGCGAATTCATGGCGTTCATCGAGGACGGCGGCTATCGCAATCCGTTGCTCTGGCTTTCCGCCGGCTGGGCCGAGGTGCTGGCCAATCGCTGGGACAGGCCCTTCTACTGGTTCGACCGGGATGGCGAGACCTTCACCATGACCTTGCGCGGACCGCAGCCGGTCGACCCGCAAGCCCCTGTCACCCATCTCAGCTATTTCGAGGCCGACGCCTTCGCAACCTGGGCCGGCAAGCGCCTGCCGACCGAGGCCGAATGGGAGAACGCCGCGGCCCGGTTGCCGGTCGAGGGCAATTTTGTCGAAAGCGGCCGCTTGCGCCCCAAACCCGCATTCCCAAAGGGCAAGGTGAAGGGCCCGCAGCAGATGTTCGGCGACGTGTGGGAATGGACGCGCAGTGCCTTTTCGCCCTATCCGCGCTTCAGGCCGGTCGAGGGCGCCATCGGCGAATACAACGGCAAGTTCATGTGCGGCCAGTTCGTTTTGCGCGGCGGCTCCTGCGCGACGCCGCAGGACCACATCCGCGCGACCTATCGCAACTTCTTTCCGCCCGAGGCCCGCTGGCAATTCAGCGGCCTCCGCCTTGCCGAGGACGTCTGATGGACGTGCGCGACGAGGCCTCCATCGAGGCCGAGCAGCTTCGGGCGTTTTGCGCCGACGTGAAGGCCGGTCTCGCCAAAGCACAAAAGGCCGTGCCGAGCCGCTGGCTCTATGACGAGCGCGGGTCGCAGTTGTTCGAGGAAATCACGAAGCAGCCCGAATACTACCTGACCCGCGCCGAGACCGCGATCCTGAACGACAATTCCGACGCCATCGCCGCCTTCTGCGGCGTCGACGCGGTGATCCTGGAATATGGCGCCGGCGCCGGCGTGAAGACCGAGATCCTTCTGAACGCCCTGACGCCGCCGGCAACCTATGTGCCGATCGACATCTCCGGCGAGTTCGTCAACCATTCCGCCGCCCGCATCGACCGGCGCTTCCCGAAGATCGACGTCTTCGCCGTCGTCGCCGATTTCACCGCCGATTTCGATCTGACGGGGGTCGAAGACATCGACGGGACCCGCTGCGTCTTCTTTCCCGGCTCGACCCTCGGCAATCTCACCGGCGACGAAGCCCGCGCACTGCTCTCCCGCATGCGCCGGCAGGTCGGCCACGACGGCAAGGCAATCCTCGGCATCGATTTGAAGAAGGACATCGATACGCTGCTCGCCGCCTATGACGACGCGGCCGGCGTCACGGCCGCCTTCGAGCTGAATCTGCTCACCCGTATCAACCGCGAACTCGGCGGCAATTTCAACCTCGACCGCTTCACCTACGAGGCGCGCTGGAACGCCGAAGAGGCCGCGATCGAGATGGTGCTGATCAGCCAGGCCGAGCAGCGCGTAACGATAGAAGGCGCAACGTTCGACTTTGCCCAGGGCGAGACCATTCACACCGAAAGCTCGCGGAAATACGACCGCACGGCGCTGGAGACGTTGGCCGCGGCGACCGAATGGACGCTGGAGACGGTCTGGACCGACGCAGACCAGCTCTTCGCCGTAGCGGCGCTGACTGCAGACTGACGGTTCGGAATTCGAGTTCGGTCAAGGACGCCCTGTGAAGGGCGGGACACCCGCCTTAAAGTCCGGGCGCAGATTGTTGCTTGCATCCTCCAATCATATTTGCAATATCGTAGCGATGAACGATGCGACGGCCGTGGCCGCCCTGTCCGCGCTGGCCCATGACGACCGCCTCGCCGCCTTCCGGTTGCTGGTGAAGGCGGCACCGGGCGGCGTTGCGTCCGGGGAGATCGCCGAAACGCTCGACATTCCGCCGACGCGGATGAGCTTTCATCTGGCGACGCTGGAGCGCTCGGGGTTGTTGCGCTCGTGGCGCGAGGGGCGTCGCATTCTCTATGCGGCGAGCATCGAGGACATGAGGCGGCTTCTGGCGTTTTTGACCGAAGATTGCTGTTACGGCAAACCGGAGATCTGCGGCGATCTTGCCACCTTCGCATCATCCTGCAACTCGGAGGCCTGACAATGACCGCACAAATCGTCAATGTCCTGTTTCTCTGCACTGGCAATTCGGCACGGTCGATTCTCGCCGAAAGCATCTTGCGAAAGGAAGGCAGCGGTCGATTCGGAGCCTTCTCGGCAGGCAGCCATGCGAAAGGGACGGTCAACCCGATGGCGATCGAGGTGCTGGAAGAACTCGGATACCCGACGGACGAGATGCGCTCAAAGTCGTGGGACGAGTTCGCCATCACCGGTGCGCCGAAGATGGACTTCGTCTTCACCGTTTGTGATCAGGCCGCCGGCGAAACTTGCCCGGTTTGGCCCGGCCAGCCCGTTACGGCCCATTGGGGAGTCGAGGACCCGAGCAACGAGACCCGTGGCGAGATCTGGCAGCGCGCCGCGTTCACGCAGGCGTTCCGCTATCTGAAGAACCGCATTTCGGCATTCGTGTCCCTGCCGATCGCCAGTCTGGAGCGGACGCGTCTCACAGCGAAAGTACGCGAGATCGGCACGCTTGAAGGCGCGTCCTTCCACAATTCCGACGTTGCCTGAGGAACCGCTCATGACCGTGACCATCTACCACAACCCGGCCTGCGGAACCTCGCGCAACACGCTCGACATGATCCGCCGCTCCGGCGAGGAGCCGATCGTGATCGAATATCTCAAAACCCCGTCGAGCCGCGAGCGACTGGTCGAACTTCTCTCCGCGATGAAGATGAGCCCGCGCGATCTGCTTCGCGAAAAGGGCACACCTTTTGCCGAACTCGACCTCGGCGACACGTCGCTTTCCGACGAAGCGCTGATCGGCGCGATGATGGCCCATCCGATCCTGATCAACCGGCCGATCGTCGTCACCGACAAGGGCGCTCGACTCTGCCGGCCTTCCGAAAAGGTGCTGGATCTCCTCGACAATCCGGTCGACGCCTTCACCAAGGAAGACGGCGAGACAGTGATTGCGAACGGTAAAGCAAACGGAGAATCGGCGTGAGCCAGACCGCCGACGTTCGCGGTCCCGACGGCGAGCACCCGCCCGCGCCGATGCCGAACGATCTGCCCAACGTCGATGCCGCGCAGCTACGGCCAGTCGATTTCGCAGCCCTTGGTGGCTCTGGTGACCCGCCTCACAAGGCTCGCATCCTCGTGCTTTACGGGTCGCTGCGCGAGCGGTCGTTCTCGCGGCTGCTGTCGGAGGAGGCCGTGCGCCTGCTCACCTGGTTCGGCTGCGAGGTCAAAAGCTTCGATCCGCGCGGACTGCCGCTGCCGGACGGGGCGGAACCCGATGATTTGAAGGTCGCAGAGTTGCGCGATCTCGCCGAGTGGTCGGAGGGCATGGTCTGGGTCAGCCCCGAGCGCCACGGCGCGATGGCCGGCGTCCTGAAAGCACAGATCGACTGGATCCCGCTGGCACTCGGCGCCAAGCGGCCGACGCAGGGCAAGACGCTGGCGGTAATGCAGGTCTGCGGCGGTTCGCAGAGCTTCAACGCCGTCAACCAGATGCGCATTCTCGGTCGATGGATGCGCATGGTGACGATCCCCAACCAGTCCTCGGTGCCCAAAGCCTTCATGGAGTTCGACGAGGCAGGGCGGATGAAGCCATCGGCCTGTTACGACCGGGTCGTCGATGTCTGCGAGGAGCTGATGAAGTTCACGCACCTCACCCGCGGCCGCTCGGCCATGCTGAGCGACCGCTATTCCGAGCGCGTCGAAAGCGCCGCCGAGCTGTCGAAACGCGTCAACCAGCGCGCCCTCTGACCGGCGCCGTCGCGCCATCTCCCCCGCCCCGGCCTTCGACCCTCGACCTTTCAGCCCAATCGCCGGATCAACGCCCGTGACCGCCCGATGATAGCCTGATGACAGCCCCATGACCGCCCTCGCGATCTTCCTTGCCACCCTGATCCTCGTCATCTGGCAGCCCAAGGGTCTCGGAATCGGCTGGTCGGCGCTCGGCGGTGCTGCCGTCGCCCTGGCACTCGGCGTCGTTTCCCCGGGCGACGTCGCCATCGTCTGGGATATCGTCTGGGACGCGACCTTCACCTTCGTGGCGCTGATCGTCATCTCGCTGATCCTCGACGAGGCCGGTTTCTTCGCCTGGGCGGCCTTGCATGTGGTGCGCTGGGGCCGCGGCGACGGCAGAAAGCTGTTTCCGCTGATCATCCTCCTCGGCGCGGCGGTCTCGGCGCTCTTCGCCAATGACGGCGCGGCACTGCTGATGACGCCGATCGTGCTGGCGATCCTCCTGAAGCTCGACGTGCCACGCGCCGGGGCCTTCGCCTTCGTCATCGCCTGCGGCTTCGTCGCGGATACGACCAGCTTGCCGCTGATCATCTCCAACCTCGTCAATATCGTCACGGCCAATTACTTCGACGTGTCCTTCGGTCGCTATGCCGCCGTGATGATCCCGGTCGACCTGGCCGCCCTTGCAGCGACGCTCCTTGTTCTCTGGATGTATTTTCGGCGGGACCTTCCGGCGCACTATTTCGTCGAAGGTACGCAGATGCCGATCGCGGCGATCCGCGACCTTGCGGTCTTCCGCGCCGCTTTCCCGCTGCTCGGCCTCCTCCTCGTCGCATACTTTCTGACGGCCCCACTCGGCGTGCCGATCGCCTTCGTCACCGGCGCCGCGGCGCTTATTCTGATGGCCATTGCCGGCCGCTGGTTCGGCCCCCGCGAGAACGCCGTCGTGTCGATCGGCAGGGTGCTGAAAAGCGCACCCTGGCAGATCGTCCTGTTCTCGCTCGGCATGTATCTCGTGGTCTACGGCCTCGGTCGGGCCGGCCTCACCGACATCGCCGCCGCGGTGCTTTCCCAGCTCGCAGCACAGGGCGACCTCATTGCCACACTCGGCACCGGCATCGTCGTCGCGTTGCTGGCTTCGGTGATGAACAACATGCCGGCAACCCTCGTCGGCGCGCTCGCCATCGACAAGGTCGACGTGCCAGCGCGGACCCAGGAGCTGATGATCTACGCCAATGTGGTCGGCAACGATCTCGGGCCAAAGCTGACGCCGATCGGCTCGCTGGCGACACTCCTCTGGCTGCATGTCCTCGCCGACAAGGGCCAGACGATCAGCTGGGGCCAGTATATGAAGGTCGGCATCGTCCTTACACCGCCCGTACTGCTGACGGCGTTGGTCGCCCTATGGCTCTGGTTGCAGGTTATACCGGGCTGACCGGATCGCCCCGAAACGAATGACGAGGCGAACACGAGGATCGGGCGCTTCTCAGCTTCAGCCACCGCCGATCACGATGCCGGCGGCCAGCACCAGCGCGCCGCCGAGCACGACCTGCACGGCCGCGCGCACGACCGGCGTTTCCATGAACCGGTGCTGGATCCAGACGATCGCCCACAGTTCCAGGAACACGACGACGAAGGCGATCGCCGTGGCGGTCCAGAAATCCTGGATAAGGTAGGGAAGCGCATGGCCGAGACCGCCGATGGCGGTCATGATGCCGGATGCCAGGCCCCGCTTCAACGGCGAGCCGCGGCCCGACAGCTTGCCATCGTCATGGGCGGCTTCGGTAAAGCCCATCGAGATGCCAGCGCCTATCGCCGCAGCGAGTCCGACGAGAAGCGTCGTTTGCGGATCGCGGGTGGCGAACGCGGTGGCGAAAATCGGCGCCAGCGTCGAGACCGAGCCGTCCATCAGACCCGCGAGACCCGGCTGAACCAGCGTCAGGATCAGTTGCCGCCGCGATTCGCCCGCCTCCGTTTCGCGCGCGTCGGGCGACAGGTGCTCGCTCTCGAGATCGCCGGCGCGCTTGCGGTGCGCCCGTTCGGCCTTGGCAAGGTCACCGAGCAGGCGCCGGGTTCCGGAATCGCTGGCGCGCTTTGCTGCCGTCTCATAGAACCGCGCCGCATCTTCCTCCATCCGCTCGGCTTCGGCACGGATGCGTTCGATACCGAGATTGGCGATGAGCCATGTCGGGCGTCGCGTCACGTAATCGGCGACATGCTCGCGGCGAATGAGCGGGATCGTCGACCCGAACCGACGCTCGTGCTCGGCGATGAGCGCCCGGCGGTGCCCGTCCTCCTCGCGCTCCATGGCACGGAACACGGCCGCCGAGGCGGGATATTCGTCCTCCAGCCGTTCGGCGTAGCCAGCATAGATCCGCCCGTCATCCTCCTCGGCCGAGATCGCCAATCCGAGGATTTCGCGTTCGGACAGATCGGAAAAATGGCGGCGGCCCGGTGAGAACGAGAACATGACGTGATCCTTCGACAACGCCTCTCCTTAGAACGATTCCAATCTTTGTGAAAGCCGTGCCGGTAGATGGCGCGACAAGGCGCTGTTTTTCGCCAACCCTTCGATTGAAAGTTGCCTCAGACCACCTTGCTCGGCTTGACCATCCGCGTCAGCGCATCGGTCTTGAAGTAGAAATGCTGCGCCAGCGCCCCGATGACATGGATGCCGATCAGCACCAGCAGCGGGATCCAGAAAAAGGTGTGATAGCCGGCATAATCGTCATTGCCGGTGAACCAGGCGAGGAGCCCGAGCGCCGGCATGACGATCAGGATCGCGTAGATCAGGACATGGGATATCCTGGCGAGCCAGGTCGCCCAGCTCGGATCCGAAGCCGGGTAGGGCGGACGGCCGTTGACCACACGGTCGAGCAGGCGAACCGTCGCCGCGACGAGAATGGAGACTCCCGCGATGATATGGATGTAGCCCCCGATCACCGAGGCCTGGTCCGGCTGGGCCTTATCCATCATCTTGTCCCACAGACCGACCATGTATTCATGGTCGAGAACCTGCACGACGACGAGGACGACCACCAACCAATGGAGCGTGATCGACAGCCGGCTCCAGTTGGGGCGGGTTTGCGTGGCGGCCATGGAACATTCCTTCTTAAAGCGACACGATCGAGAGGTCGGGTGAATCGCCGGTTCTGCTGAGCGACGGCGCATCCTGCCGAACGATCTGAACCGTCCCGTAAAGCGGGCTTTCCACGGCGCAGGTCAGGTCGAAGAACGAAAACCCGCCATTGATTGTTCATGTTCGATTCGTGCGCACATTGTGCGCTGTCATTGGTTCGTCTCAGGCCACGTCGAAACGGTCGGCCATCCTGAACTGTTACCACGCGGCGACGAAGTCACCGATGAATTTCAAATGGCCTTCGCTGCCGACATCAGATTTGCCGGGACAAGGGTGTAACGCCGACGTCCATCGCGGGGTTTTGATCGGCGCTTTCGACGCGAAGGGGACGCGGTCGCCGGCAATATCGCCTCGATTCCGAAGAATGTCGGCGTCGACAGGTTCGTCGAAATCCAGCTGACACCGACGCAACTGCCGGGAGGCCTTGCCCTTCAGCCCGCATGGCTGCCGAGGCTCGCGACGAAATCGCCGAAGCGCTCGCCCTGCACCGCGATATGCGCCTGCAACGCTCTGGCAGCGGCTTCGCCGTCGCCTGCCACAATCGCCGCGACGATCTGCCGGTGCTCGGCGAGCGACTGGCCGAGCCGATGGCCGACGCGCAGCTGCAGACGGCGATAGGTTTTGAGCCGCCGATGCAGACGCCTGGCCTCGCCGGCCAGAAAGCCATTGCCGCAGAGTTCGTAGATCAATTGGTGAAAGCGTTCGTTTTCGTAATAATAGCCGTCCGTGTCGCCGGCCGTCGCCGCCGCATCGCAAGCGTCGAGCGCCGCCTGCAGCTCGGCGAGTCCCGTCGCATCTCCGCGCCGGGCCGCGAGCCGCCCGGCCATGGCTTCCAGTTCCGCCATCACCTCGAACATTTCGACCAGCTCGGCGAGGCCGACGCGGCGCACGAAGGCGCCCTGGTTGGGAATCTGCTCGACGAGGCCGGCCGAGGCGAGGTGGCCGATCGCCTCGCGCACCGGAGTCCTCGATACGCCGAAGCGGTCGGCGAGCCCCTGCTCGTCAAGCCGGGCACCGGCAGGATGAACGCCCGTAACGATCTCCTGCTCCAACGCTTCGCGGATGTCACCCGGCTTCGGCCGCGCGACGCCGCCTTCTTCGCCGCGTCTTGTCTTCACCACCGCTTGCGTATCAGCATTGCCACGTGGCCCTTCCAACGTCGCAGCGACCTTTCGCAATCGCTCAACCTTGCCACGCTCCGTGCGTGCATTGGCGGGCAGTTCGGTCAGCGGACGATCAAGGGGCATGGAGAGACCTATAATACGGATAGGAAATAATTGTATACAACAAGATTGACATCGCATGCAATCTCCTGTTGGTTGGTGCGAACCGTGCTGGGAGGTACGGACCAACGGGAGGATTTTTCATGACCAAGCATCTCACCTCGGCCGTCTGCGGCCTTGCCATCACCGCGGCGCTCGCCGGCACCGCCTTCGCCGAGGACATGACCCTGCGTGCCTCGCACCAGTGGCCGGGCGGCAAGGGCGACGTGCGCGACGAGATGGTCCAGATGATCGGCAAGGACATCGAGGCCGCGAATGTCGGGCTGAAGATGCAGGTTTTCCCGGGCGAGTCGCTGTTCAAGGCGAAGGACCAATGGGGCGCCGTCACCAAGGGTCAAGTCGACATCACCGCCTTCCCGCTCGACTACGCCTCGGGTCGCCATCCGGAGTTCTCCGCAACGCTGATGCCCGGCCTCGTCGGCAGCCACGAGCGCGCCGGGCGGCTTAACGATTCCGACTTCATGAAAGACATCAAGGCCTCGGTCGACAAGGCCGGCGCAATGGTGCTCTCCGATGCCTGGCTCGCCGGCGGTTTCGTCTCTTCCAAGGAGTGCGTTACCACCCCCGACAGCGCCAAGGGCCAGATCCTGCGCGCCGCCGGACCCGCCTTCGAGCAGATGCTGGTCGGCGCCGGCGCCTCGATCTCGTCGATGCCGTCCTCGGAAATCTACACCGGCATGCAGCAGAACGTCCTGACCGGCGCCAACACCTCGTCCGGCTCGCTCGTCTCCTACCGCATCTACGAGGTTTCCAAGTGCCTGACGGCTCCGGGCGAGAACGCCCTGTGGTTCATGTACGAGCCGATCCTGATGTCGAAACGCACCTACGACAAGATGACGCCCGAGCAGCAGAAGGCGATCACCGAGGCCGGCAAGAAGGCCGAGGATTATTTCGCCGCCGAGGCGCCGAAGCTCGATCAGGAGCTCGTCGACACTTACAAGAAGGCCGGCGTCGAGGTCACGACCATGACCAAGGAGAACTACGATTCCTGGCTGAAGATTGCCAAGGAGACCTCCTACAAGGACTTCGCCGAGAAGGTGCCGAACGGCCAGAAACTGATCGACGAGGCCCTCGCGGTCAAATAGTCCGACGCCTTCGATCAGGGGCGGGTCCCGCGCTGCGTGATCCGCCCTGCCCCGCGTTTTCAAGACCTGTTATTCTCCGACCGACGAGGCGCGCCGATGCGGCTCTATATCACCGTCGTTTCCGCGATCTCGCGGGGCCTCGCCGTTCTCGCGGCGCTTGCCCTCTTCTCCGCCGTCCTGTCGGTCAGCTGGATGGTGTTCGTGCGCTACGTGCTGAACCAGTCGACGGTCTGGCAGACCGAATACACCACCTATGCCATCGTCGCGGCGACCTTCATCGGCGCGCCCTGGGTGCTGATCATCGGCGGTCACGTCAATGTCGACATTGTGCAGATCGCTGCCGGACGCCGGGTCGAACTGATTCTGAAACTGCTGTCGGCTCTCGCCTCACTCGTTTTCGTCGGGCTGCTCGCCTATGCTGGCTGGGTTCATTTCGAGGAGGCGCTGGTCAACGGCTGGACGAGCGAAACGGTCTGGGCGATCCCGCTCTGGATGCCGCTCCTGCCAATGCCTGTCGGCACGATCGCGCTGGCTTTGCAATATGTCGCCGAGATTTTGCGGATGCTTCTCGATGCGCGCGATGCGCCTGGCCCGCACAGCCGCGATGAACGCACCACCCTCTTCTCCGCCACTGCCGCGACCGCCCCCACGAAACCCGTAGCACAGGCCCGCCCATGAGCCCGCTCGTCGCCGGCCTCGCCATGCTGGGAGGCCTCCTCGGTCTCCTCGCCATTGGCACGCCCATCGCCTTTGCCCTCGGCCTCGTTTCCATGGGGGCGCTGTTCACCGTCTACGGTGCCTTCTTTCTGGAGACGCTCGGCGAACAATTCTTCGGCGGCCTCGCCTCCTTCAGCCTCGTCTCGGTGCCGATGTTCATCCTGATGGGTGCGGCAGTCGCCTCCTCGCCGGCCGGCAAGGACCTCTACATCGCCCTCGACCGCTGGCTGAACCGTGTGCCGGGCGGTCTCGTCCTGTCCAATCTCGGCGCCTGCTCGATCTTCGCCGCGCTTTCGGGCTCTTCCCCCGCCACCTGCGCGGCGATCGGCAAGATGGGCATCCCCGAGATGCGCCAGCGCGGCTATCCGGCCGAGATCGCGGCCGGTTCCATCGCCGCCGGCGGCACGCTCGGCATCCTCATCCCGCCCTCGGTGACGATGATCGTCTACGGCATCGCCACCGAGACCTCGATCGGCCGGTTGTTCCTTGCGGGTCTCCTGCCGGGGCTGATGCTGACGATCTACTTCATGGCCTGGACGATCATCGCCTGCAAACGGCGCGGCCTCGGCCTGTCGGAGCTGACCGAGCGGTTCTCCATGCGGCAACGTTTCGCCGCCCTGCCGCGCGTGATCCCCTTCCTCCTCATCATCGTCGGCGTCCTCTACGTCCTGTACGGCGGCGTCGCGACGCCGTCGGAAGCCGCCGGCGTCGGCGCGCTCTTCTGCCTGCTCCTCGTCGCCATCGTCTACGGCATCTTTTCGTCGAGCTGGAAGTTCTCGCAGATGCAGGTGATCTTCCGCGACACGCTGAAGGAGAGCGTGATGATCATGCTGATCATCGGCGCCTCGGAGCTCTTCGCCTTCGCCCTCTCCTCGCTGTTCATCACCCAGTCCATCGCGCAATATATCGCCGCTCTCGACGTCAACGCCTGGGTGCTGATGGGGATCGTCAACCTGTTCCTGCTGGTCGCCGGCTTCTTCCTGCCGCCTGTGGGCGTCATCCTGATGACGGCGCCGATCCTGCTGCCGATCATCACCGGTGCCGGCTTCGACCCATACTGGTTCGCCGTCATCCTGACGATCAACATGGAGATCGGCCTGATCACCCCGCCGGTGGGACTGAACCTTTACGTCATCAACGGCATCGCGCCGGACATCACACTGGCGCAGATCCTGCGCGGCTCGTTTCCCTACGTCCTTTGCATGATCCTCGGCATCATCACGCTCTGCGTCTTTCCCGACATCGCGCTTTGGCTGCCCAACCTCGTGATGGGGCCGGAACTGTGAGCCGCGTCTCGCTGCTCTCCGACCTTCTCGGCTCGATCGGAGCCCGCTCATGGCTCGGCGGCGACACCCGCCCGCATCATCTCGCACTGCCCGAATTGGCCAGGCTCTGCCACAAGCTCATCTCCTCGCATGGCGAGGCCACCGGCGTGCGCCTCGCCGCCGAGATTCTCGACGCGTTCCGGGCCCTCTCCGACCGCAAAGCCGAGGCTTTCTTCCTGATGCTCGCCGACGAGTTCTCGCCCGATGCGGACGCTCTGTCCGAATCGATCGAGGCCTATCGCGCCGAACCGGGCCGCCAGACCCTCGAAGACCTGCAGGAGATCGCCGAGCCTCCGCGCCAGGAGTTGTTCCGCCGGCTCAATCTGGCCGCGGGCGGCACCGCCGAGCTGGTGAAGATGCGCGAGCGCCTGTTGCCGCTCACCAAATCCGACGACGAGCGCTTTGCGACCGTCGACAACGATCTGCGCCATCTTTTCCAGTCCTGGTTCAACCGTGGCTTTCTCGTTCTGAAACCCATCGACTGGGACACGCCGGCCAGCATCCTGGAACGCATCATCCGCTACGAGGCCGTCCACGCCATCGGCGACTGGGACGAGTTGCGCCAGCGCCTCGCCCCCAGCGACCGGCGCTGCTTCGCCTTCTTCCACCCCTCGATACCCGACGATCCGCTGATCTTCGTCGAGGTGGCGCTGACCCGCGACGTTCCGGCCGCGATCGCGACGGTCCTCGATCCGAAGCACCAGGTGCTTCCGCCTGCCGAGGCCCAGACCGCCGTCTTCTATTCGATCTCCAACTGCCACAAGGGCCTGGCCGGCATCTCCTTCGGCTCCTTCCTGATCAAGCAGGTGGCGGAAGACCTGAAGGAGACGGTCCCGAATCTTCGCAACTTCGTCACCCTTTCGCCCGCTCCGACCTTCGCCCGCTGGCTCGCCGGCCTCGACGAGGACGACCGCGCGGCGCTCGAGCCCTCCGAGAAGAAAACGCTGGAGATCCTCTCGAAGGACGGTTGGGCGAACGACCCCGCCAAAGCCGACGAGGCAAAACCCGGCATGCTGGCTCTGGCCGCCCGCTACTATCTGCGCGCCCGGCGTCCGGATGGAAAGCCGGTCGACCCCGTCGCGCGCTTCCATCTCGGCAATGGCGCGGTGCTCGACCGGATCATGCATTGCGGCGACCTGTCGGCAACCGGCCTTTCGGGCGCCCACGGCCTGATGGTGAACTATCTCTACGAGCTGCCCCGCGTCGAACAACGCCACGAGGCCTATGCGAGCGAAGGCACGGTTGCGGCAAGCCGTCAAGTGACCGGCCTTCTGCCGTCCCGCGCGCTGAAAAACGCCTTCCCCTTGAAAGTGCCGGCGCGAAAAGCCGCCGACGCAACGCCGAGGCAGGAAGCGCCGGAGCAGAAGAAAGCCGAACAGGCCGCGCCCGCCAGATCTTCGAAGGAACGCCCATGACCAACCCGCTCTTCGACGCGCTCCTGTCCGTCGGCAGGTCCGATCCGGGCCGCCGACTGGCGACACTCCCCGAAGGCCGCCACTTTTCCTATGGTGACGCGAACGAGGCAACGGCACGGCTCGCCAACGTCCTCGTCGACCTCGGCGTGAAGCCGGGCGATCGGGTGGCCGTCCAGGTGGAAAAATCCATCGAGGCGCTGTTCCTCTATCTGGCGACCGTGCGCGCCGGCGCCGCCTTCCTGCCGCTCAACACCGCCTACACGCCCACCGAGATCGAATATTTCCTAAGCGATGCCGCACCGCGGGTCTTCGTCTGCGATCCCGCCCGTCGCGATTCCCTGGCCGAGATCGCCGCCAAGGCCGGCGCCCAGGTCGAGACCCTCGGCGTTGCAACAGGCACGGACGCGCCCGCCGGCAGCCTCGCCGAGAAGGCCGGGGCGGCGAAGGCCGATTTCGCCACCGTCAATCGCAACCCGGACGATCTCGCCGCGATTCTCTACACCTCGGGCACGACGGGTCGCTCCAAAGGGGCGATGCTGACCCATGAGAATCTTTTGTCGAATGCGCAAACGCTCGTCGAAAGCTGGCATTTCACGGCCGAGGACGTTCTCCTGCACGCCCTGCCGATCTTCCACACCCACGGCCTCTTCGTCGCCTCGAATACGGTGATGCTCGCCGGCGGCGCAATGATCTTCCTGTCGAAATTCGACCCGGACCTCGTCTTCGCGCATCTGCCGAACGCCACCGCGATGATGGGCGTTCCGACCTTCTACACGCGGCTCCTGAACGATGAGCGGCTGACCAGGAAAGCCGCAGGCCACATGCGGCTCTTCACTTCCGGCTCGGCGCCTCTGTTGGCGGAGACCCACCGCGAGTTCGAGGCCAGGACCGGCGAGCGGATTCTCGAGCGCTACGGCATGACCGAGACCAATATGAACGTCTCCAACCCCTATGAGGGCGAGCGCCGCGCCGGCACCGTCGGTTTCCCGCTGCCGGGCATTGCCTTGCGGATCGCCGACGCCGACAGCGGCAAGCCGGTTCCGAACGGCGGGGTCGGCATCATCGAGGTGAAGGGCCCCAACGTCTTTGCCGGCTACTGGCAGATGCCGGAAAAGACGGCCTCGGAATTTCGCGACGACGGCTTCTTCATCACCGGCGACCTCGGCACCATCGACAAGGACGGCTACGTCACCATCGTCGGCCGCTCCAAGGATCTGGTGATCTCCGGCGGCTACAACATCTACCCGAAGGAAATCGAGCTGGTCATCGACGAGTTGCCAGGCGTCACCGAAAGCGCCGTCATTGGTGTGCCCCATGCCGATTTCGGCGAGGGCGTCGTCGCCGTCGTCGTCGGCAAACAGGGCCTGAAGGATGACGACATCACCGCGCCCCTGAAGGACAAGCTCGCCCGCTTCAAGCAGCCGAAAGCCGTGGTCTTCGTCGACGAACTGCCGCGCAACACCATGGGCAAGGTCCAGAAGGCGACCCTTCGCGAAAAATACGCCGACCTGTTGAAGACGCCCGCGTGACCGGGCACCCAGCGGAGCGAGAGGCGGACCATCGCCGGCTCCCGCTCCTCGTGCGGCATTAGGCGAGATCGGCCGGCAGCAGCGCCGTGTCGATGTTCTGGTAGCAGACCGGCCTCAGGAAACGCCGGATTGCCATCGTGCCGACCGACGTTCCTCCGAAATTCGTCGTCGCCGGATAGGGCCCGCCGTGCACCATGGCGTCGGCCACCTCGACGCCGGTCGGAAAGCCGTTGGCGAGGATACGCCCGGCCTTGCGCTCCAGGATCGGCATCAGCTTTCGCGCGAGATCCGTATCACCCGCATCGCCCGCACCGGCGTCCATCTGCAACGTTGCCGTCAACTGGCCGTGCAGCGAATGGGCGACCGCTTCCATCTCGGCGAAATCCGCAACGCGAACGACGATTCCGAGCGGGCCGAACACCTCTTCGCTCAAGCCCTCGTCGGCGAGATAGGCCGCACCGGTCGTCTCGAAGAGTTGCGGCCCCGCATTGCGGTCCTGGCACGCGCCGGCGAGCATCTCCGACACGCCGGACGTGCCCTTGACCCGGCTGGTGCCGGATCGGAACGATGCCGCGATGCCGTCGGTGAGCATGGTCTGCGCCGCCACCTCTTTCAGCGCCGTGTGAGCCGCGGAAACGAATTTGCCGGCGCCGTCGTCGTCGATCACCACGGCGATGCCGGGATTGGTGCAGAACTGTCCGGCACCCATGGTCAGCGAACCGGCCCAGCCGGCACCGATCGTCGCGCCGCGCGCCTTCACGGCGTGGGGAAGCAGGAACATCGGGTTGGTCGAGCCCAGCTCGCCAAAGAACGGGATCGGCTCGTCGCGCTGCATGGCGAGGTCGAACAACGCCTTGCCGCCCTTGAGCGAGCCGGTGAAGCCGACCGCCTTGATCAGCGGATGGGTGACGAGCGCGGCGCCCACGTCCCTTGAGTCTCCTCCTTGGATCAGGCTGAAGACACCGGGATGCAGCTTGTGAGTCCTGATCGCCGCGTCGATCGCCCGCGCGACGAGTTCGGCGGTTCCCGGATGGGCGCCATGCCCCTTGACGACCACCGGACAGCCGGCTGCCAGCGCCGAGGCGGTGTCGCCGCCGGCGGTCGAGAAGGCCAGCGGAAAGTTCGAAGCACCGAAAACGGCGACCGGGCCGATCGGCCGCTGCACGAGCTTCAGATCCGGCCGCGGCGCCGGGGTGCGATCCGGCTGCGCCGCGTCGTGGCGACGATCGAGATAGGCACCGTCGCGGATATGGGCGGCAAACAGCCGAAGCTGGCCGGTCGTGCGCCCGCGCTCGCCTTCCAGGCGCGCCGTCGGCAGGCCGGTCTCAGCCGAGCCAATGGCCGTAAGTTCGGCACCCCGCGCCTCGATCTCGTCGGCAATGGTCTCGAGAAAGGCCGCGCGATCTTCGCGCGAAGAGTATCCATACGACCAGAAGGCTTCCTCGGCCGCCGTCGCGGCGGCGTCGACCATGTCCGTCGTGGCGATCGAATAGGTCTTCGCCTCGCCGCTTGCCGGGCTCGACGAGAAGTGGTCGGGTCCATTCACCCATTCGCCGCCGATCAGCTGTTCCCCGGTGATCTCGTCTTTGATGTCCAGCGTCATGGCGTCAGTCCTCGTGAATGGGTTCGGCGGTGAAGGCACCGCCCTGATAGACGGCGTCGGGCGCGTCGCGCTCCGGCCGTGGCATCGCGGCGTCGATCTGCGCGCGATAGCGTTCCGAATTGTCTTTCGGCCGCCATCCGATATAGCGCGCGCCACTGTTGTCCCACCAGCGCGCATCGTTGTCGGAGACACCGTAGACGATCGGGCAGCCGAGCATCTGGGCCCGGAACACGCATTCGACCAGCGACACGAAGTCGTCGGGGCTGAGCCAGGTCGACAGCATGCGGTGGTTGCGCGGTTCGGCAAAGCACGAGCCGATGCGCACGATCGCCGTCTCCTGGCCGAACTTCTCGAAATACAGGCTCGCCATGGCCTCACCGAAGCATTTCGACACGCCGTAATAGCCGTCCGGTTTCACCCGGACGTCGGGGCCGATGTGCTGGTCCTGCCTGTAATAGCCGATCGCATGGTTGGAACTGGCGAAGAGGATGCGTGGCATGCCGTGGGCGCGGGCCGCTTCGTAGAGGTTGTGGACGCCGACGATATTGGGCCCGAGAATCGTGTCGAAGCTCTTTTCGACCGAGATGCCGCCCAGATGGACGATACCGTCGCAACCGGCGACCAGCGCGTCCACCGCCGATTTATCGGCGAGATCGCAGGCCATCACTTCTTCGCCGTCGCCGGCTGGCGGCATGTCCGCGATATCGGAAAGGCGCAGGATTTTCGCCAACGGTTTGAGGCGCTCGCGGGCGAGCGTGCCGAGGCCACCGGCGGCGCCGGTGATGAGCAATCGTTCGAGCATGGGCGCTCCTTTTCCCAGGAGTTCTAGAGTCTTACGGGCCACCGACCAGCGCCGGCAGTGTCAACGACAGGGCCGGCACATAGGTCGTCAGCATTAGTGCGACGAGGATGGCGAGGTAGAACGGCCAGATCGTCCTGACCGCCTGTTCGAGCCGAACCCCGCCGATGGCGCAGCCGACGAAGAGACAGGCGCCGACGGGCGGCGTCGTGAGACCGAGACCGAGGTTCATCATCATGATGATGCCGAACTGCACCGGGTCCATGCCGAGATCGCGCACGACCGGCAGGAAGATCGGCGTACAGATCAGGATCAGCGCCGCCATGTCCATGATCATGCCGAGAACGAGCAGAATCACATTGAGCATCAACAGGATGATGATCGGATTCTCCGAGATCGCCGTCAGCGAACCGGCCAGGACCTCGGGCACCCGGTAGAGCGCGAGCAGATAGGCGAAGGCCGAGGCGGTCGCGACGAGGATCATGACGAGCGACGTCGTCTTCACCGAGTTGAGAACGGCCGCCTTGAAGCCTTCCCAGGTGAGTTCGCGATAGACCAGCAGCGTCACGACGAAGGCGTAGATCGCGCCGAAGGCACCGGATTCGGTCACGGTCATGATGCCCGACAGAACGCCGCCGACGATGATGACGGCAGTGAACAATCCCGGCAGCGCCACGACAAAACTCCAGGCCAGCGTCCGCCAGCCGGGAAACGTTTCTCCCTTGTAGCCGCGTTTCACCGCGACGACGTAGGCGACGAAGGCGAGGCAAAGGCACATCAGGATGCCCGGCACGACGCCCGCGATGAACAGCTGGCTGACCGATACGCCGCCCGCCGCCACGGAATAGAGGATCATGTTGTGCGACGGCGGAATGACCACCCCGGCGATGGACGAGGTCACGGTGACGTTCACCGCATAATCGGCGTCGTAGCCCTTTTCCTTCATCACCGGCATCAGGATCGATCCGAGCGCCGAGGTGTCGGCGACGGCCGAGCCTGAGATGCCGCCGAACAGCATCGAGGCCGAGACGTTGACGAGGCCAAGCCCGCCGCGCACCGAGCCGACGGCGGCGGCCGCGAGCCTGACGAGCCGCGCCGCAATGCCGCCCTGCATCATCAGATCGCCGGCGAAGATGAAGAAAGGGATGGCCAGCAGCGAGAAGACCGAGACGCCGGACAGCACCCGCTGGAAGGCGACGAACAGCGGCAGGCCCTCGTAGAGAAAGCCGCCGACGGTCGCCAGACCCAGCGCGAAGGCGACCGGCACGCCGGCGATCATCGCCGCGAAGAAGATGCCGAAGAGAAGTGCGAGACCCATACTACGCGGTCCTCTGCCGGCCGGCGGCAAGTCGGATCATCAGGCCGAAAAGCGCGAAGATCACGGTCAGCGCGCCGCAGACCGCAAGCGGCGCGGCACGCCAGCTTTCGACGAGGCCGAGCATCGGGATCACCCGCCGCGAGGTGCCGAGCGCCAGCTGGGTGCCGTACCACGCCATGTATCCGCCGAAGACCATGAGCCCGATATCGGCGATGATGCTGAGGACATAGCGCGGACGGCTGGGAAAGATGTCGCGCACGAACTCGATTGAAAGGTGGGTGTTGCGCCAGATCCCGACGCCGGCGCCCAGAAAGGTGATCCACACGACGAGGAGCAGCGAGGCCTGCTCGACCCAGGTGGGCGTGTCGTTGAGGACGTAGCGACCGAAGACCAGCCAGCCGAAGATGACGATCAGCACCACCATCATGATGCCGGCGATCAGCATGCAGAGCGAGGCGAGCCAGTCGAGCACCACGGCGCTCGTCGCCAGCCAGGAGGGAAGCTGCGGCCGGTCGCTCGGCCGAAGCGGAATCGCGATGTTATCGGTCATGGCACGAAACGGTCATTGCGGCGAGAAGTCCTGTGACGTTGCAGTCGAAGTTGCGCACACGCAAGTGGGATGGGGAGGGATGGGTCGGCGACGCCGGCGGGAGCCCATCACGGCACGAGCAGGAGGATGCGGCAGATGCGACACCGCAATGCCGGCTTTCCCTGAGCCGTCATCCTCGGGCCCCATTCCGAGGATCCAGCGACGACGGGCTCCTGCGCTGGCGATCGATCGAAACGGGGTCGTCGCGCCAATTGCTCGGCTGCCCCGGACTTTCGGGACAGAAGCCAGAGAGGGACGAGGCTTGAAGGTTTGCGCTGCCGAGTTGCGGCTTCGCTTCGCTTTGCCCGTACACTCTCCAGCCCCTCTGCCCCTCTGCCCCTACCCCTGTCGGACCTGCAGCAGCCCACCGCCCCTCGATGCCGGACAGCTCCGGACGGTGAGCCTTTCGCAGCATCCGGCCACGGGGCCGCGTGCTTCAGTCCGGAGACCTCAGCCCGACGTCTTTGTCGACTGGATGTCGTCGACGAGCGACTTCAGGTCAGGGTTCTTCTCCAGGAAGCCATCATAGACCGGCTTCATCTTGTCCTGGAACGGCGCCTTGTCGGCGATCTCGTTGATCTTCACGCCCGATTCCTCGACCTTCTTGCGGCTTTCGGTCTCGCGCTTGGCCCAGAGTTCGCGCTGTTCCTTGGCCGCGTCGATCGCCGCCTGCTGGACGATTTTCTGGTCTTCCGGCGACAGCGCGTCCCATGCGGTCTTCGAGACGCAGACGCATTCGGGCAGGATCAGGTGCTCGGTCATCGAATAATATTTCGCGACCTCGTAATGGTTGGAGCTCTCGAAGGAGGGGAAATTGTTCTCCGCCCCGTCGATGACGCCGGTCTTGAGCGACTGGAACACCTCGCCATACGCCATCGGCGTCGCGTTGCCGCCCATGTCGTCGACCATGTCCACATAGAGCTGGTTGTTCATGACCCGGACCTTCAGACCGTCGAGATCGCTCGGCTTTTCGATCGGATGCTTGGTGTCGTAGAAGCTGCGGGCGCCCGAATCGAACCAGGCCAGCGAGATGATGCCTTCCTTCGACATGTCTTCGGAGAAGCGCTTGCCGATCGGGCCGTCCATCACCGCATGCATCTGGTCGACGCCGGTGAACAGGAAGGGCAGCGAGAGAACGTTGATCGACGGCACGAACTCGCCCATCGGCCCGAGATTGAAGTTGGCGAAGGCGAGACCACCATTGCGCAACTGGTCGATCGCGTCCGACTGATCGCCGAGAACGGCATTGTTGTAGACCTGCGCGGCAACGCGCCCGTCGGTCTTTTCACTCACCGATTTGGCGAAATCGCCGAGGGCCACCGTGTTCGGATAGCCCTCCGGATGGATGTTCCAGCCGCGCCAGTCTTCGGCGGCGGCCGAGGAAAGGGTGGCAAGGCCGATGACGGCGGTAAGGGCCGTGGTGCGCATGAATGCTGTCAGGTTCATGGTGAAATCTCCTCCCAGGTGATGGCCCATCTTGTCATACAAATTTTGCGATGTCATCATGAATTCTTCGGACAAGAGGATCGCGTCCTTCTCCGACCCCGCGAACGGCAACCGCCGTTCTGGCGAGGTGATTGACTTGGCCCCCGCAAGGCGTGCTCTTGAACGGCAATCGAAAGGCCGATGCATGCAGAATCACGAGACCTCGTCGTCGCCCGTATCCGAAGGTGACGCGGGACGGCCCATTCCCGCGGCCTCGCAGTCCGCATCCGGCAAGGCAAGCCGCCCGAAGCGAGCCAATCTGGTCGAACGGGTGAGCACGGATCTGCGCCGCATGGTCCTTGCCGGCGGCGTGCCGATCGGCGGCAGGCTCCCCAGCGAAGCGGCGCTGACCGAGACCTACAAGGTCAGCCGCACGGTGATCCGCGAGGCGATCGCCTCGCTGCGCGCCGACCGCCTCGTCGAAGCACGCCAGGGCGCCGGCGTCTTCGTCGTCGCCAGCGAAATGGCTGCCAACCAGCCCTTTCAGAGCGTCGACCCCAACCGCATCTCGACCGTCATCGAGCTTCTGGAATTGCGGGCCGCCGTCGAGATCGAGGCGGTGGGTCTGGCCTGCACGCGCCGCTCGCCGGCCCAGGAGGAGGTGATCGTCGAACGCTGCGACGACATCGACGCGTTGATCGAGGCAGACGAATCCACCACCGATGCCGACTTCGCTCTGCATCTGGCCATCGCCGACGCCACCAACAATCCGCGTTTTCGCGAATTCCTGGAGATCATGGGCGACCGGCTGATCCCGCGCCGCGCCCTCCAGAGCGGTGCCCGCGAGGAGACCGGCGGCGACTATCTGCGACAGATCCAGATCGAGCACCGCACCATCGCCGACGCGATTTCCCAGCGTGACGAAACGCGCGCCCGTGAGGCCATGCGCGAGCATCTGAAGGGCAGTCAGGACCGTTATCGCCGCCTCCTGCGACGCATCTGATCGCCGGATTGCACTAATATTTGTCATACAACTTGTTGACAGATTGAGCGCCGGCCGTATGCTCCGCCGCGATCGAATGCCCGAGCGAAGGACTGAACGCCATGGACCCGCAAGCCCTCAAGACCGCCCTCGGTGCGGGCCTCCTGTCCTTCCCCGTTACCGCCTTCGATGCGGCCGGCGACTTCGCCGAGGCGCCCTATCGCGCCCATGTCGAATGGCTGTCCGGCTTTGATGCCAGCGTCCTCTTCGCGGCCGGCGGCACCGGCGAGTTCTTCTCGCTCACGCCTTCTGAAGTCCCGCGCATCGTCGCCGCCGCCAAGGCGTCCGCCGGCGAGACGCCCATCGTCGCCGGCTGCGGCTACGGCACGAAGATGGCGGTCGATCTCGCCGTCGAAGCCGAGAAGGCCGGCGCCGATGGTATCCTGCTTTTGCCGCACTACCTCATCGACGCGCCCCAGGACGGGCTCTTCACCCATGTGAAGGCAGTCTGCGACGCCGTCGAGATCGGCGTCATGGTCTACAACCGCGACAACGCGATCCTGAAGGCCGACACGCTGATGCGGCTGTGCGACGCCTGCCCGAACCTCGTCGGCTTCAAGGACGGTTCGGGCGACATCGGCCTGGTGCGCGAGATTACCGCGACGGCCGGCGACCGCCTGATGTATCTCGGCGGCATGCCGACGGCCGAGCTCTTCGCCGATGCCTATCTCGGGGCCGGCTTCACGACCTATTCCTCGGCGGTCTTCAACTTCGTGCCGGCGCTGGCGCAGGACTTCTACACCGCCCTGCGCGCCGGCAACCGGGCCCGCACCGAGACGATCCTGAAGGAGTTCTTCTATCCCTTCATGGCGATCCGCAACCGCCAGAAGGGCTACGCCGTTTCCGCCATCAAAGCCGGCGTGCGCCTCGTCGGCTTCGATGCCGGCCCGGTTCGCGCGCCGCTCGTCGACCTGACGGCGGATGAGGAAGCGATGCTGCAGACATTGATCGATCATTCGAAGGTCACGGAACGCCCGGCTCACGAGCGAGCGGCTCGGCAATCGGCCGCATGAAAACAGACCCCATGAAGATCGAGCGCGTTCAAACGCACATCCTCGATTACCGGCTCGACCGAGCCTTCGAAAGCGCCTCCATGCGCTTCGAGCGTAGGCAGCAGGTGCTGGTCGAGATCGTCTGCGACGACGGCACCACCGGCTGGGGCGAATGCCTCGGGCCGGCGCTTCCGAACGCGGCGGTGGTCAAGGCCTATGCCGGCGCGCTGATCGGCAAGGACCCGCTCGACACCGAAAAGCACTGGCTCACCCTCTACAACCTCTTTCGCGACCAGGGACAGCGGGGCCTCGCGGTCACCGCCCTTTCCGGTATCGACGTGGCGCTCTGGGACATCAAGGGCCAGCATTTCGGCGTCTCCGTCTCGCGACTCCTCGGTGGGCGTTTTCGTGAAACGGTCAAGGCCTACGCCACCGGTTCCTTCCGCCGCGACGGCGTCGACCGGGTGAGCGACAACGCCGAAGAATGCGCCGGCCACATCGCCGCCGGCTTTCACGCGGTCAAGATCAAGATCGGTTTCGATCCGGTCGAGGATTTGAAGGTCGTCGCCGCCGTCCGCGAGGCGATCGGCCCGGACGCCCGGCTGATGATCGACGCCAACCATGGCTACGACGTGCTGGAGGCCATCGCGGTCGGCAAGGCGGCGGCCAAATACGGCATCGACTGGTTCGAAGAGCCGGTGATCCCCGAGCATCTGGACGCCTACCGCGCGGTGCGGGCCGGCCAGCCGATCCCCGTCGCCGGCGGCGAGACCTGGCACGGCCGCTTCGGCTTCAAGGAGCCGCTGGAGACCCGCTGCGTCGACATTGCCCAGCCGGACCTTTGCGGCGTCGGCGGCTTCACCGAGATGCGTCGCGTCGCTGACATGGCGGCGCTCCACGGCATTCGGCTGGTTCCTCATGTCTGGGGCACCGCGGTCCAGATCGCAGCCTCGCTGCAGTTCGCCGCCGCGCTCCAACCGAATCCGCCGCGGCGCGAACCGATCGAGCCGATCTTCGAGTTCGACCGCACCAAGAACCCGTTCCGCCAAGCGATCGTCAAACAGCCGCTCGAACACCATGACGGCGTGCTGGCGATTCCCGACCGACCCGGCCTCGGCATCGAGATCGACCGCGACGCCCTGACCGAATTCGCCCTGAAGGACGAAACGCCATGATCGAGCGCAAGCTTACCGGCGAAAAGCCGCGCATTACGCTTCCCAAGGGTGCGATCGACACGCAAACGCATATGTACCTGCCCGGTTATCCGGCCGCCGAGGGCTTCGTGCCCCTGCCGGAAGGCCTGCCGGGGCCTGACGAATATCGCCGCGTCATGGACTGGCTCGGCATCGAGCGGGTGGTGATCACGCAGGGCAACGCCCATGGCTTCGACAACGCCAATCTCGTCGCCTGTCTGCAAGAGATGGGCCGCACCGCCCGCGGCGTTGCAGTCATCACCGGCGAGACGAACGATTCCGAACTCGGCAAACTTCACGTCGCCGGCGTGCGAGGCGCCCGCATCATGGACCTGCCCGGCGGCGCCATCGGCCTCGACGGGCTGGAGGCGGTCGACGAGAAGGCTGCCGCGATGGGCTGGATGATGGCCGTGCAGTTCGACGCCAACCACATCCTCGACCATTTCGACCGCCTGTCGAAGCTCAAGAGCCGCTACGTCATCGACCATCACGGCAAGTTCTTCGCCGGCACGACACCCGAATCCCAAGAGGTTGCAGCGCTCAAGACGCTGATCGATGGCGGCCACTGCTGGTACAAATTCGCCGGCGTCTACGAATCCTCGCGGACCGGCGGACCGGACTATGCCGACGTCGCCGCCGTCAGCCGCACTGTGGCCGCGCATGCCCCCGAGCGCATCGTCTGGGGCACCAACTGGCCACACAACCTCGCCAAGGCGACCGCCGACTATCCGCACGACGGTGCACTGACCGACACGGTTCTCGGCTGGCTGGACGGCGACGACGCGCGGCGAAAGGCGCTCGTGGACAATCCCGAAGAGCTGTTCGGCTTTTCGCGGTAACGGCTCAAACGCCATGGCTCGGGAGTGATCGACCCGGTCTTCAGGACGAGCCGTCTCGCGGTCCGGCACGATCTCTTCCGGTCTCCTCCAGGACGTCGCGCGATCAAGCGAGCGCATTTCAAGCGCCGCAGCGTCGACCGACGAGCCCGCTTGCAGCCTCCAATCATATAGTATTACTATTGATCCAGACGATCGGCGGGAGGCCGGTCGGCTCAAGCCAATCTGGGAGGATTTTCATGACCATTCGCCGCGCTTTGACCGCAGCTACAATTACCGCAGGCCTGATGGCCTCGACCACCATAGGTGCCATGGCCGCCGACATGACCGTCGGGTTTTCGCAGATCGGCTCGGAATCGGGCTGGCGCGCCGCCGAGACGTCCGTCACCAAGGCCGAGGCCGAAAAGCGCGGTATCGACCTCAAATTCGCCGATGCCCAGCAGAAGCAGGAAAACCAGATCAAGGCGATCCGATCCTTCATCGCGCAAGGAGTCGACGCGATCCTCGTCGCGCCGGTCGTCGCCACCGGCTGGGACAACGTCCTGAAGGAAGCCAAGGAAGCCGAGATCCCTGTCGTGCTGCTCGACCGCCAGGTCGACGCGCCGGAAGACCTCTATCTCACCGCCGTCACCTCCGATCAGGTGCATGAGGGCAAGGTTGCCGGCGAGTTCCTGGTGAAGGATGTCGGCGACAAGCAATGCAACGTCGTCGAGCTTCAGGGCACGACCGGGTCATCGCCTGCGATCAATCGCAAGAAAGGCTTCGAGGACGGCATTGCGGGTCACGACAACGTCAAGATCGTCCGCTCCCAGACCGGCGACTTCACCCGCACCAAGGGCAAGGAAGTCATGGAAAGCTTCATCAAGGCCGAGAACGGCGGCAAGGACATCTGTGCTCTTTACGCTCATAATGACGACATGGCCGTCGGCGCCATCCAGGCGATCAAGGAAGCCGGCCTGAAGCCCGGAACCGACATCAAGGTCGTCTCGATCGACGCCGTGCCGGACATCTTTCAGGCGATGGCGAATGGCGAGGCGAACGCGACCGTCGAACTGACGCCCAACATGGCCGGCCCCGCCTTCGACGCGCTGGAGAAGTTCAAGGCCGACGGCACCGAGCCGCCGAAGTGGATTCAGACCGAGTCCAAGCTCTACACCCAGGCCGATGATCCGAAGAAGGTCCTCGAGGAGAAGAAGGGCCTCGGCTACTAAAGCCGGAAGCGCCGCTTCCATCTTGGCGGGGCCGCTCCCGCGCGCTGCGTCTTTTGTGCAGCGTAGCGGTCCCGCCGCTTTCTTTTCTGTCGCCGTCTCGACCAAAGGCCCCGAACGCGTTCAGGGCGAAGATCAAGGCAGACTTCGGAGCCGCTGATGGCGCAAGACCGCATGACCGCAAGCCGGCCGAGCGAAACAGGTCCCGCCACGACCGGCCCTGACGCGCCGCTGCTCGCTGCCCGGCAGATCACCAAGACCTTCCTCGGCATGAAGGCGCTCGACCGTGTCGACTTCTCGCTGCAGGCCGGCGAGGTCCATGCGCTGCTCGGCGAGAACGGCGCCGGCAAGTCGACGCTGATCAAGGTCCTGACCGGCGCCTATCGCCGCGACGGCGGCGAGATTCGCCTGGACGGCGATTCCATCGACCCGCAGAACGTCACCGAAGCGCAGGATCTGGGCATCGGCACCGTCTACCAGGAGGTCAACCTCCTGCCGAACCTCACCGTTGCCGAAAACCTATTTCTCGGCCGCGAGCCCAAGCGCTTCGGTCTCATCGACATGCGCGCCATGAACCGGATGGCGACGGCAATCGTCGAGCGCTATGGCCTCAAGATCGACGTTTCCGCGCTCCTGTCCAACTATTCCGTCGCGATCCGCCAGATCGTCGCCATCGCCCGCGCGGTCGACCTCTCCGGCAAGGTTCTGATCCTCGACGAGCCGACCGCCAGCCTCGACGCCAAGGAAGTCGAGACGTTGTTCGCCATCGTCCGCGACCTGAAGACCCGCGGCCTCGGCATCGTCTTCATCACCCATTTCTTCGATCAGGTCTTCCGCATCGCCGACCGCGCGACGGTGCTGCGCAACGGCCGCCTCGTCGATACGGTCGCGATCGCAGGCCTCGATCGGCTCGACCTCGTCTCGATGATGCTCGGCCACGATCTGGAGGTCGAGGAGAAGAAGACGCCCGAAGCCCTGACCGACGACACCGCCGGCCCGCCGCTCGTCACCTTCGAAAATTTCGGCAGGCGCGGCAGCATCGCGCCTTTCGACCTGACGATACGCCGCGGCGAGGTCGTTGGCGTTGCGGGCCTTCTCGGCTCCGGGCGCACCGAGACGGCCGAGCTGATGTTCGGCATCCATGAGGCCGACAGCGGCTCGGCAACGCTCACGACGACCGGCGGCACACGCCCGCTGGCTCTGGCGTCGCCGCGCGCGGCCATCGCCGGCGGCTTCGGCTTCTGCCCGGAGGACCGAAAGCAGGACGGCATCGTCGACGATCTTTCGGTGCGCGAGAACATCGTGCTCGCCCTGCAGGCCCGGCGCGGCTGGGCCAAGCCGCTTTCCCGCAGGGAGCAGGCCCTGATCGCCGACCGCTACATCGAAGCCCTCGACATCCGCACCACCGATCGCGAAAAGCCGATCAAGTTCCTTTCCGGCGGCAACCAGCAGAAGGTTCTCCTAGCCCGCTGGCTGGCGACCAATCCGGACTTCCTGATCCTCGACGAGCCGACCCGCGGCATCGACGTCGGCGCTCATGCCGAGATCATCAAGCTGATCGAGAAGCTCTGCGACGACGGTATGGCGCTGCTCGTCATCTCATCCGAGCTCGACGAGCTGGTGGTCTATTCCCACCGCATCCTCGTCCTGTCCGACCGCCGCCATGTTGCCGAGCTGACCGGCGCCGAGGTGACGACGGCGACGATCATGAAGGCGATGGCGGCAGACGCCGCATCCCCGACTGAAACCGGCACCCCTGCCGGTGACCGCGAAACCCAGGGGGCAGCGGCGTGAGCGGCCGTGTCCTGAGGAAGCTCCAGCGTCTCGCGCCGCAGCTCGTGGCGCTCGCCGTGATCCTCGCCCTCAACACGGCGATCTCGCCCGGCTTCCTCGACATCGCCTACCAGAACGGCCGGCTCTACGGCAGCCTGATCGACATCCTCAACCGCGGCGCGCCGGTGGCGTTGCTCGCCATCGGCATGACCCTTGTCATCGCAACAAAAGGCATCGACCTGTCAGTCGGCGCGGTGATGGCGATCACCGGCGCAGTCGCCGCCGCGATGATCACCTCCGGCTCGGGCACCACGGCCGCGATCCTCGCCGCCCTGGGCGCCGGCATCCTCTGCGGCCTCTGGAACGGCGCACTCGTCGCGCTCCTTTCGATCCAGCCGATCATCGCGACGCTGATCCTGATGGTCGCCGGCCGTGGTATCGCCCAGCTGATCACCGAAGGCATCATCCTGACGTTCAACGACCCGGGCCTGATCTTCTTCGGCAGCGGCGACCTTCTCGGCGTGCCGATGCCCGTCGTCCTCTGGATCGTCCTCGGCATCGCCGTCGCCATGCTGGTGCGCATGACCGCCCTCGGCATGCTGATCGAGGCGGTCGGCATCAACCGGAGAGCCTCGATGCTCGCCGGCGTCGGCACGTCGTTCCTGCTATTCGCCGTCTATGCGGCCTCCGGCCTCTGCGCGGCGGTCGCCGGGGTGATCGCCGCCGCCGACATCCGCGGCGCCGATGCCAACAATGCCGGCCTCTGGCTCGAACTCGACGCGATCCTCGCCGTCGTCATCGGCGGCACCTCGCTGCTCGGCGGGCGCTTTTCCATCGCCGGCTCGTTGATCGGAGCCATGATCATCCAGTCGGTCAACACGGGCATTCTGCTTGCCGGCTTCCCGCCGGAGTTCAACCTGATCATCAAGGCGGCGATCATCGTCGTCATCCTGGTCGTCCAGTCGCCGAAGAGCCGGCTGCTGTTGGGCTATGTCGCAAGCCGCACAGGCCGCTCGCGTCCCGCGACCGAAGCGACGACGGATGGCGGTCAAGTCAAGGAGCGACCCGCATCATGATCGGCTCCCGATACTTCCCGCTCCTGACGACGCTGGTGATCTTCCTCGTCGCCTACGGCTTATGCTTCTCGCAATATCCCAACATCCTGTCGACGCGGGTCGTCGGCAACCTTCTGACCGACAACGCCTTTCTCGGCATCTGCGCGGTCGGCATGACCTTCGTCATCCTGTCGGGCGGCATCGACCTGTCGATCGGCTCGGTCATTGCCTTTACCGGCGTCTTCCTGGCGGTTTCAATGGGGGAGTGGGACCTGCCGCCGCTCGTCGCCTTGGCCTTGGCGCTGGCCATCGCGACGATCTTCGGCGCCCTCATGGGCGCGATGATCCACTATCTCGACATGCCGGCCTTCATCGTCACCCTTGCCGGCATGTTCCTCGCTCGTGGCATGGCGTTCCTCGTCTCGACGCGATCGGTGCCGATCGACCAGCCGCTCTACGATACGCTGCAATCGCTTTACTTTCGACTGCCGGGCGGCGGCCGCCTGACCTTCATCGGCATGGTGATGGTGGCCGTGTTCCTTGCCGGGATCGTGATCGCCCAGCGCACTCGGTTCGGCCGAAACGTCTATGCGCTCGGCGGCAATCGCCAGTCGGCCGAGCTGATGGGCGTTCCGGTCGCAGCGACGACGATCGGCATCTATGCTCTATCGAGCTTCCTCGCAGGCCTCGCCGGCATCGTCTTCTCGCTCTACACCTCGGCCGGCTATTCGCTGGCAGCCGTCGGCGTGGAGCTCGACGCCATCGCGGCCGTCGTCATCGGCGGCACGCTTCTCACCGGCGGCTCGGGCTTCGTCGCGGGCACCTTCCTCGGGATCATGATCATGGGCCTCATCCAGACCTACATCGTCTTCGACGGAACGCTGTCGAGCTGGTGGACCCGCATCGTCATCGGCCTCCTGCTTTTCGCCTTCATCGCCCTGCAGCGCGGCCTCGTCACTCTCTCCGAACGACGCGCCGCGTCGCGTCAGGCCGGCCGGTATGCCGGAACCAGGGCGGCGACCGCCTGATGGGCCTTCTCGACAAGACCCTGGACGGCTCCTCGACCCGCACAAGCCACGCCCATGTGGTCGGCGAAATCGGCCGGCAGATCGTCCTGGGCGAGTTTGCGCCCGGCTCGATCCTGCCCGGCGACAAGGATCTGAGCCTGCGCTTCGGCGTTTCGCGCACCGTGCTGCGCGAGGCGATGAAGACGCTGGCGGCCAAGAATCTCATCCAGCCCAAGGCCCGTGTCGGCACACGCGTGCTCGATCCCGTCCGCTGGAACCTCCTCGACGCCGATGTCCTGCGCTGGCGGGTCGACGCCGGGCTCGACGACGATTTCGTCGACGATCTCGCCACCATGCGCCGCGCCTTCGAGCCGGAGGCGGCGGCGCTCGCCGCCAGGCGCGCACCCAGCGAGGCGATCGCCCGCCTCTATGCCATCGCCGACGGGCTCGGCGACCCCGGCCACGACCCGACCAGCGTCGCCAAGGTCGATCTGGAATTTCACCTTGCCATCGCCGACGCCTCCCGGAATCCGTTCATGCGCTCGATCACCAGCCTGATCGAGGCAGCACTGGCGATCTCCTTCAAGCTGAGCTCGCCGGCCCTGACCGTCGAGGGTCTGACCGAAGGGGCGGTCAACCACCGCCGCATCGTCGAGGCGATCGAGCGCCACGACGAGGCCGCCGCCCGCGCCGCCATGCTCCACGTCATCGACTTCGGCGCCATCCGCGTTCGCAAGGTGCTGCGAGAGGGGCTGGAGAGTGCCGACAAAGCCATTGCATCGGTGAAGTGAGCCTCCGGCCTGACCATTCTTGCAAATCAAAACCGGCGTACACCCCAACCCTTTGCCTGCGAACCTCGGCATCGACCAGGTGCTGTTCGAATCGACCCATCGCTTCTAATGTCCGCAATTGGCGATGATTCTCGCGATCATCGTCAGGCTCGTGGCGATCATTGCTCGTCGTCTCTCGATTCCTTCGCCGTTTCGTCACTTGGGACCATGCGCGCTGCGATCTATTTCACCCCCCCGGCCGGCCACAAGCTGACCCGGGCCGCCAGCCAATGGCTCGGCCGCAGCGCCTTCGACGGCGAGCCGACGCGCGCGGCCGATCCGGCGTTCGACGAGAACGTCGCCGCGCCCGCCCGCTACGGCTTTCACGCAACGATGAAGGCGCCGTTTCATCTGACCCCGGACGCCGATCTCTTCGACCTCGACGCCAGGCTCGCCGGTTTTTGCACGGCACAGATGCCGGTGACCATCGACCGCCTGATCCTGTCACGCATCGGCAGCTTCTTCGCCCTCGTCCCGGAAACAACGCCGCCGGCGTTGATGGAACTGGAAGCTGCTGTCGTGCGCGGCTTCGAGCCGTTTCGAGCGACACCGACGACGGCCGATCTTGCCCGCCGCAAGTCCGAAGGCCTCACCGACCGCCAGCGCGAAAACCTGCAGAACTGGGGCTATCCTCATGTGTTTTCCGATTTCCGCTTTCACATGACCCTCACCGGCTCGATCGCCGAGGCTATGGCCGAGCCGACGGAGGCGCTGCTGCGGGAACGCTTCGCGGCCTTCGACGGCGAGCCTCTTGCCGTCGACACGCTGGCACTGTTTGTCGAGCCGGCGGCTGGTGCGCCCTTCCAGGTCCATTCCGTGCATCCTTTTGCGGTTCGCTGACCGTTCTCTCGCTCAAGCCCGGATCTCTCTGCCCATGACCGAAGCGCCCATGACTGAAGCGCCCCTGACCGAACCCGTCGTCTTCGCCAACGCCCGCATCGTCACCGAGACGGCGGTGATCGACGGCCATGTGACCGTCGCGGACGGCCGCATCGAAGCGGTGGGCGAAGGCCCGGCGCCGTTTGATGCGGGACGGGTCGAGGATTGGGCCGGCGACACGCTGATCCCCGGCCTCGTCGAGCTCCACACCGATCACATCGAGGGCCATTACATCCCGCGCCCGAAGGTGTTCTGGAACAAGTTGGCGGCGATCCAGGCCCATGACGCGCAGATCGCCGCCTCCGGCATCACCACGGTCTTCGACGCCCTGCGCGTCGGCACCGACGAGAACGCGACGCTGACCGCGAACGACATGGCCGAGATGGGCCGGGTGATCGATCGCGCGATGCTGGAAGACCGGCTTCGCGCCGATCATTTCATTCACCTGAGATGCGAGGTCTCGGCCGGCGATGTCGTCGACGGCTTCGAGATGATCGCCGAGAACCCCCGCCTGAAGCTCGTCTCGCTGATGGACCACGCGCCGGGCCAGCGGCAGTTCGTCGATCTCGACGCCTACCGGCTCTACTACCAGAAGAAGCTCGGGCTTTCGGAAGAGGCGTTCGCCGCCTTCAGCAGGAAGCGCCTGGCGCAATCGGCGAAATATGCCGATGCCAGCCGCAAGGCGATCGCGGCGGTCTGCGCAAGCCGCGCCATCGCCGTCGCCTCCCATGACGACGCGACCCTGGCCCATGTGGACGAGGCTGTGGGGCTCGGCACGGCGCTCGCCGAATTCCCGACGACGCTGGAGGCCGCGAAAGCCTCGCGCGCGGCGGGCCTGCATGTCCTGATGGGCGCGCCGAACGTCGTGCGCGGCGGCTCGCATTCGGGCAATGTCTCGGCGAAAAGCCTGCTCGACGCCGGGCTCCTCGACATCCTGTCGTCGGACTATGTGCCGTTCTCGATGGTGCAGGCGGCGTTCCTGCTCGCCGAGAGCGGGACGGACGGCCTGCCGGCGGCGATCCGCCTCGTGACCGCCAATCCGGCCGGTGCCGTGGGGTTGACCGATCGCGGTCGCATCGCGCCGGGGCTGCGCGCCGATCTCGTGCGCATCCGCGCCGATCGGGGCGAGCCGCCCGTCGTGCGCTCGGTCTGGCGCGAGGGTCGCCGTGTCGCCTGATCCCATGTCCGGCGGCGCTGGTTCCAGACGCCGGGGCAAACACCGGGGCAAGGGCCTGGCCTGGCGCCGGGCCAGGCGCCGGGGCAATATCCGGCCCAGGGCCGGCGCTGCGCCCGCCAGCACGCCGGCGTTCCGAAAGGCCGTCGCGTTGGATCAGGATGCGGGGCGGCAGACCGATCCGCATCCTGTTCAGCCCGCGCGGTGTTTAAGCGAAAGGAATACGCGATGAGCCCTCATCTGCGCATTCCCGCGTCAGACGAGACCGCCCCTCGACCGGCGCGGCCCGGCTGCGTCGTCGCCGTGGTCGGCCCGAGCGGCGCTGCGATGAAAGTCGATGTGTCCAGTGTCCGAATGGTGCCTTGGCCTTGAGGCGCTCGCCGACCGGTGACCAACCATAAAGCGGCGCCATGGTGGTCTTCGTCCAGGTTTCGTCGATGAAGACCAGTCGACCGGGATCAACCCGATCCTGGTATTTGATCCATTGGCTGCGCCGTCGCGCGACATCCGGCCGATCCTGTTCGACGGCGATCAACGTCTTTTTTTATGCGAGAGTTTCTCGTCGTGGACGAACTGCCAGACCGATCGATAATCGACGGAAAGGCCGCGTTCGCTGGCGAGTTCGCACACCAGACCACGAAGCGTGAAAGGCTTCTCGCGGCAGCGCACCCGCAACCAATCGGCATGGCCGTCTCGGATCGTTCTCGGTTTGAAGCCACCGATCTGACCGGGTGCGACGCTGCCGGCTTCTTCGAAGCGTTCGATCCATTTGATCGCCGTGCTCGGTCCGACACCGAACCGGAGCACGGCTTGCCGGCGCGACATGCCTTCCACCTTCACTGCTGCCACAACGCGCTCACGAAGGTCCATCGAATAGGCTTTCGACATCCATGCTGGCCTCCGCCCAGCCAGAATGTTGAATCACAATCGACCCTGCCGTGGAATCCTCATCGATTCAGTTCAATGTCATCTCGCTCTAAAGCATCTCCACCGCGATCGCTGTCGCCTCGCCGCCGCCGATGCAGATGGAGGCGACGCCGCGCCGGCCACCGCTCGCCTTCAGCGCGCCGAGAAGCGTCACGATGATGCGCGCGCCGGAAGCGCCGATCGGATGGCCGAGGGCGCAGGCGCCGCCATGGATGTTCACCTTGTCGTGGGGAATGCCCCGCTCCTGCATGGCGGCGAGCGGCACGACGGCGAAGGCCTCGTTGATCTCGAAGAGATCGACCTGGTCGTAGGTCCAGCCGGTCTTCTCCATCAGCCGGTCCATGGCGAAGATCGGGGCGGTGGTGAACCAGCCGGGCGCCGCGGCATAGGCCGCATGACCAACGATGCGTGCGAGCGGGGTCGCGTCGTCTCGCGTCGCGCGATCTTCGGTCGACAGCACCAGCGCCGCGGCGCCGTCATTGATCGAGGAAGAAGACGCGGCGGTGATCGTGCCGTCGGTCTTGAAAGCAGGGCGCAAACCCGGGATCTTGTCGGGATTGATCCGGCGCGGGCCCTCGTCGCTGGCGATCGTCGTTTCGCCCTTGCGGCCGGAAAGCGTGATCGGCGCGATCTCCCAGTCGAAGGCGCCGCTCTCGGCCGCAGCCTTGGCACGCGTCACGCTGGCCACGGCAAAGGCATCCTGGGTCTCGCGGGTCAGCTGATACTTCTCGGCGCAGTCCTCGCCGAAGGTGCCCATCGAGCGGCGGGTGCCGTCCGGGGCGATATCGTAGGCATCATCGAGACCGTCCAGCATCATGTGGTCCAACACCTGGCCGTGGCCGATGCGATAGCCGCCACGCGCCTTGGGTAAAAGGTACGGCGCGCCGCTCATGCTTTCCATGCCGCCCGCCACCATCACCTCGCCCTGGCCGAGGATCAGCGCGTCATGGGCCATCATCACCGCCCGCATGCCCGAGCCGCAGACCTTGGAGATGGTGTTGCAGGGCGTTCGATCGGAAATGCCGGCGCCGATCGACGCCTGTCGCGCCGGCGCCTGGCCGAGCCCGGCCGACAGGACGTTGCCCATGAAAACCTCGTCGATCCTGTCCGGCGCGGCGCCTGCACGATTGAGCACCGCGGAAATCGCCGCGCTGCCGAGCGTCGTTGCCGAAACATCGGCGAGCTCGCCCTGGAACGCCCCCATCGGCGTGCGGGCGGCGGCGGTGACGAAGACGGCATTCGAGGACATCGGGTCTCTCCCAGCTTCAAGCGAATGGCCTTCAACCTAATACCGAGATGCGATCAGGGAAACCGATCCGCATCCTGGTCAGCCCGCGCGGCGTCTGAGCGAAGGACTGTGCGATTGGTCCCGATCTGCGCATTCCCGTATAGGCGTCGCCGCCGGGGGGTAAAAGGCGATGCCGCGCCGACCAGTCGTCGAGCCCGTTTTCCCAAAGGCGCCGGCGAGTCGCGGCGATGCGTGGCCTCACCCCAGATGCAGCATCGTTTTGACGGCTTGTCGGGCGAGCCGCAGGCGGTTTCTGGATTTGTGGGTGTTGGCAAGGCCCTTCGTGGCGATCTCGACATGTCGCCCGCTTTGCGGCGTCAGCCCGATCACCAGCGTGCCGATGGCGATGCGGCCCGGCCAGAAGCGGTTCATCACGAAATGGTCCGGCATGGCGCAGCTGTCGGCCCGTCGCACCGCCGGGTCCGCCAGAAGCAGCCTCGTCGCCTCCGCCATCACCTGCTGGCCCGGCGAGGCCCTGGCAAAGGTCTCGTCATAGGCGGTCTTCCAGGCATAGGCCTCGCCGCGGTCGACGAAGACGACGAGGCTCGCCACCGGCCTGTCGCCGATCCTCAGCGTGAACACCCGAACCCGTCCGTCCTCGGCCAGCGCGTTCACCGCCTCGCGGGCAAACGCCGAGCGGTAGCGGTCCATGATCAGCGCGCTGCGCTGGCGTCCCTTCCAGCCGCCCGCCTCGATGGCGAGAAAATCCTCCAGCCCCCGTCGCACCGCCCCCGGATCGCGCGCCATCTCGACGCGCACTTCGCCGTCACGCTCCAGAAGCCGCCGCTGCCGCTTCAGCTCGCGCCGCCGCCGGCTCGAGCCGGTCGGCGCCAGGACATGATCGATGCCGGGCGCCTTGATCAGCGCCGCGCGGGTGCTGGCGTTCACCGTCGCCGTCGGCAGGCCGGCCTCGGCCGCGACCTCCAGCATCGCTTGGGCCATCGCCCCGTCGAGGCGCATGTCGGGCAGCACCAGAACGTCGGGCAGTTTCAGCGCCGGCCGGGTCAGGCCGGCGAGAAACGTCTTCAGGATGTCCTTCGGATCGTCGCCGTCGAGCGGCAGCGTGCCGACCCGGCCGAAGGGATGGGTGAAGGCGCGGATGGTCGGGGCGCCGCGCAGGAAGGAGGCGGCCTCGACCGAATAGGGCATCAAAAGGCGCAGCCGGCCGTTGCCACGGCTGTCGTCGCGCACCACCATCAGCTTGACCTTGCGGTCGTCGAGCCGCGCCATCGCCGGCGCCAGGAACTGCGGGTCGAAGAACAGGTTCGGCTCGATCGCCCGCCGCGACAGATGCGCCAGTTCCTCGACCAGCGCGAACACCTGGCCCGGCTCGTAGACCGAAAGCCGCCGCCGCTCCGCCCCGCCCCGTCCCGCCCCAATCGAAATGTCGATCGCAGGCCGGTCGCCCTCCGTCTTGAAGGCCGCAAGCGAAACGATCGGCGAAAGGGAAGCCGCCGATCGGTCGTCTTCGTCGCGGGGAATGGCCGACATCGGAGCGCCCTCACATGGCCGAACGGCGGCGAAAGCCGAAAGCCGAAACCAGGACGATGGCCAGCCCGGCGGCGAGCAAGGCACAAATGGCGGACACCAGGATGAGGCTCGGGCGTGTCGTGCGCAGCGGCGCGATGGCCGGCGAAACGATCTTGACGTCGTTGTTGCGAAACAGGCGCTGCTCGTCCGTCGCCTTGAACCGCGCCAGATACTGCTCGTAGATCGTGCGGTCGGCGTCGGCCTGACGCTGCAGATCGGCAAGCCCGACCTGGGCTTCGGTGACCTTGGCGGCCTTCTCTCGCAGCCCTTGAAGGTCGGTCTCGAAGCCACCCTGCTCGTCGCGCGCGGTCTCGTATTGCCGGCGCAGGCCCGCCGCGACACGGTCTTCCTCGGCCTTGATCTGGGTGTCGACCTTATCGACTTGCCGGTTGAGATTGAGGATCGGCGGATAGCGCGAGCCGTAGGTCTGGCGAAGGCTGGTCAGCTGCCGCTCCAGGTCACGCTTCTGGTTGCGCAGATTGGCGAGTTCGCCGGACAGCGCCGGGGCGCCACCGTCGGCGCCGGCATTGCCGCTCGACGAGGTCGCGAGCCCGTTCCTGTAGCGGGCCTGCGATTGCAGAGTGCGCATGCGCGCCAACGCCATCTGCTGGCTGGCGTCGGAGATTTCGCGCTGCGCGAGCGTCGTCGCCGCGTCGACGTCGATAATGCCTTTTTCAGCCTTGTATCGGGCAACGGCGGCCTCCGAAACGCGCACATTTTCCCTGAGCTCGCCCAGCCGGTTCGCCAGCGCATCCGTCGCCTTCGTTGCGGCCTCGCTGCGGGCGTCGTTCTGTTCGTCGACGAAGGCCTGGGCGACGGCATTGGCGTATGTCGCGGCGCGCTCCGGGTCCCTGTCGTTGTAGCTGATGTCGACGAGATAGGTCGCGCCGCGCCGCTCCACGGTCAGGTTCTTGCGGAAGAGCTGCAGCTGTTTGCGCGGGTCGTCGAATTGCGAAAGCGCCGGGTCGGCGGAGACGTCCATCGTCTTCAGCAGAGATGACAGGAACCCGCTGGAGCTGACGATCTGCACGACGCTTTCCAGCGTCGCGGCATCGGTGCCGATCGATGGCAGCACGTCCTGGTTCGGCGTCACCGACTGTTCGCGCGGATCGACGAGCACCAGCGCCGTCGCATGATAGGGAAACGGGAGGAAGGTGAAAGCGGCCAGTGACGCGGCGCCGATCAGCAGCGCCAGTCCGACGATTTTGAAGAAATTCCGGAAAAGGAAGGCGATGAAGGCGATCGGGTCGATCACTCCGTCATGCCGTTCGACGACCTCCGTCTGCGGACGATGCAACCCATCCGGCGCCCGCTTGGACGTTCCTATACGGGTCCCCGGGGGCGCCCCGTGAGGGACTCCGTTCGATTCGGTCTGCGGCTCCCGCTCCGGCTGCGGCGCGCGGTTGTGCTCGATGGTCTTGCGAAGACGCGCGGAGAGGCTTTCGTCCGTGCGCGGATTTTCCCAATCTGGCCGCATCTCAATCTCTCCGCTTTGGCGCATGACGCGTTGTCGCGGCGAGAGAACCAGCCTTGCGAATGCCGACGGATCGCGTGGCAAAAGCAGCGACCGGTTGTGGTATGACGGAAAGCATCATGGTTCGGCAGTTGGCCTTGGGTGAGGCGGATGGAATAACAATACGGCTTGCGCGGTTAAGGGTTGCATAAACGGCCCGGCCGGACCGCCGGACAAGGCCGAGACCCGTCATTTCGCCACCGCCTCGTTCAACGATGCGCCGTGATCGCCGGCCTCACGCGCCGCAGACACCAGCGCCTCGACGACGGCTTGGTCGGGAAAGCCGGTGGTCGGGTCGATCAGGCCGAAACCCTGATCGTATTCCCAATGTGTCCATCCCAGACAATGGCGTTCGGCCGACGCCGTGACGTCGCCGAGCCAGGCGAGCCGCGACGGGCGCGGTGCAAAATCGCGGTAGACGCCGAACTCGTTGACGATGACCGGACGATCGAACCGTTTCGCCCAGTCGGCGACGACGTCGAAGGCGGCGTCGACGCCTGCGGGCTGCCAGGAATCGATCAGCGACAGCCGCAAGACTTCGGCCGCCCGGCCCCCGCCACGCGCCTTCAGCCGGTCCATGATCGTCTTCATGCGCGGGTCGGCGGCGGAGGCGGGATAGGGAATGTCCTTCAGCGCCGAAAGCCCGCTGCCGGCTTCCATCCAGTCGGCACCCTGATGGGTGAAGGCGAAGGGGTCGTAGTAATGCACCGCATAGATCACGTTGCGGTCGGCAAGCGGCGGCATCCCGGCCAGCGCCTCGTGGCGCTGCGGCCCGGCGGGCGAGACGATCAACGTGTGCTTCGGCAGCTTCTCGCGAACGGAAGCGGCGAGCGCCGGCAGTTGGCGCGCCCAGATCGCATCGGTCGTCGGCGGCTCGTTCATCAACTCGGCATAGACCCGCAGCGGGTCGAAGCGTCCCACCACGTCCGCCAGATCGGCCCAGACCTCTTCGGCGACCATCAGCGCGGCATCGGGGTCGCTCTGGTACAGTTGGTGCAGCCCTTCGCCGGGATGCAGGTCGACGGAGACCGAAAACCCCATGGCGTTCAGCGCGGCGATCTCACCGGTGAGATCGTCGAGATAGGCCTCGGAATCGACGGGCAGCCCCCCATAGGTGTGGAGCTTGCCGTCGTCGACGGGCAGGCGGACATGGGTGAAGCCAGTGCTTTTCAGGCGTTTCAGCGCCGCCGACCGCGTCGCGGAATCGGTGCCGATCCGGTCCCAATCGGGAAGATTCACGCCACGCTTCGTCGCTTCGATCGCGGCGGGATTGGGAAAGCCTTGAGGCGTGGCGCAAACCGGCCGATCCATCGCGAACGCGGCGCGGGGGTCCAGACAGGACAGAGCGGCCAAGGCCAGCGTCAGGCGGAAAAGCCTTGCCGACCGGGTGATCTCGCCTCGCTCCACCACCGCACCTCCCCTCAGTGCGACGCGCGGATCAGGCGCATCAGGGCCGATCCGTTCGTCGTGAGATAGCGCTTTCCGAGCCGCGACGGCTCCAGCATGGCGCGATAGGCCCATTCGAACCCCATATCCTGGACCAGCTTGGGTGCCCGCGAGCGCCGACCCGACAAAAAGTCGAACAGGCCGCCGGATGTCTTGATGATGCCGACGCCCGTCAGGCGATCGATGGTGCGCTTGACGAAAGCCTGCTCCAGAGGCACCCCCATGCCGAGCCAGACAATGTCGGGACGCGCCGCGTTGAGCGCGTCGATCACCGCCGTCTCTTCTTCGATGCTGAAGTAACCGTGATGCCGCCCGGCAAAGCGCAGCCGCGGATAAAGGAGTTTGAAATTGTCGACGGCGGCGATGTTCACCGCATCCGATCCGCCGAGAAAATAGAAGCTGGCGCCATCCGTTTGAGCATGCCGCGCGACGGCGTGGATCAAATCGGTCGTGGCGACCCGTTCGGGCAGCGCCATCCTGGCAAAGAGCTTGGAATAAAGCACCATCGGCATGCCGTCGGCGAGGATCTGATCGGCCAGAAGGAAGTCCGCCATCAGATCGGCGCGCTTAGCGGTCAGGCTCAGGACCTCGCCATTGGCCGAGGTCGAGTAGAAGGGCCGGCGGCTTCGGCTCGCGGGATGCGCTCGAACCCACGCCATGAAGCCCCGCGCCGTGGTTTCGATGTCGACCACGGTGATCGGCAAGCCGCCGAGAATCGTCGAGGGCCATCGGTCCATCGCCGCATCGTCCAGCGCCTGTCCTTGCCCATCCGGCCATTTCGAAGTGCTCAATTCGATCTCATCTGCCGTCTTGCGTGCAATCGACACGTCGAAACGTTTTCGGCAAATGCCAAATATTTTTCTTGGCGATTATTCGCAGAGTTGAAAGGTTCACCACAACATCGCAATTTAAATCTGTGTAATATATCGAATTGCAAGCACTTCCTACCCGAGCGAACCGCCTCACGCGAATTTCATTGCGACCGCGGCCTTCAACAGCCGCGGCGCTGACCGAGGCCCTGCCGCAGGGGCATCCGGTAACGACTTATTCCTGTGGCCAGTCGATCGGCCGGTAACGTCTGTTGGTAAGGGCTGCCAGCGCGTCGAGCTTGGGGCGGAACACGCAGCCGTCGATGGTTTCGAGCCGCCCGGCCCGGTTGAGCGTGTGGAGCTTGCGTCCGGGCCAGCGCGGTCCCGGCGTCAAAATAGTCTCGACCTGCTGGGAAAAGCCTTCGCGGTCGAGGCGCGTCACCTTTGCCAATCCCAGCGCCGCGCCGTAGCCGTTCGTGCAGTCCTGCACCGGCCGGAACAGCTCGCCGCCTCGCACCACCATCGCGCCGGCCGGCCGGGCGCTCGCGGGATCGACCAGCACCGGGTTGGCCGGATGGGGCAGCCAGGGACCGAAGAGATCGTCCGCGTGATAGAGCGCCAGCGTGTCCGAATAGCCGCCGATCCCGGCGCGGGTGACAGCGAACATGAAGTGACGTCCGCCATGCTCGACGATGGTCGCGTCGGCCGCCTCGACGCCGGAGACAAGCGCCGCATGCCGTTCCCACCGATCGGGAAACCGTGTGCAGCGGTAGATGGCGACATCGTTGTTCGTCGAGCTTTCCGGCACCATGAAAAGCGTTTTGTCCCGCTCGATCAGGAACGGATAGGACAGGTGCCAGGCCTCTTCCAGAACCGGGATGACCGGCCCACTGGTGCCGTCCGCGAAGACCTCGGCGCAGGAGATGATCCCCTTGCCGACGCGGTGGTCGAGATCCTCGAAAAACAGGAACTCCCGACCCTCGCGACGGATCGCGAAGGGGTCGGCGTAAAAATGCGTGCCTGGATCGGCAAGCACGTTGAAGCGCGGACCCGACAGGTCGCCGCGATCCCAGATGCCGCGATCGGTGTGGCGCCATCCAACCCGCCAATGCGGCGCGCGAAAGGAAAGGCGGTAGGCGGCGCGTACGGCCTTTGCCGCGATGGCTTTGGCTACACCCGCAGCGGCCTTGGCCGGCGCGATGCGTCGCGGCCTGGTCGTTTCGGCGACCGCTTTCGCCTGCTCGGACAGATCCTGTTTCGCAACAACCCCTTCCAGCAGGCTGACCATGCGCGAAAACACCGCTTCCATGGCGTCGCCGGTCGAGCCGGCGGCCTCCAGCGAGGCGGTGCCGCTGGCCAGGCAAATCCCGGCGCCGACTTCCTCGATCTCGATCAGCGGCGAGCGGCCCGCAAAGACCGCACCGGCGATCGCCGCCTCTCCGAGCGCGCCGTCGTAACGCGGCTGCAGGATCCGCCCGGTTCGTCGGCGATCGTCCTTTCCGGCATCGACCGGATGCCCGGCGAGGTTGACGACGATGCCGGCCTCACCGGCCCCGGTCCGGTCCGCACCGGCAAGGGCGATCCCGGTCTCATCCGGGGCGACCTGGTCGACCCAAGTGCTGCGGCTGCGGTCATGTACCAGCTTTTCCAGCGCCAGCAGCGCCGACAAGGCGCTCGGCAAAGGCTCCTCGGGCACGACGATCGACAATTCGAGCCGGCAGTCGGGACGCCGTTGCAGACGTCCGGCGAGATGCGTCAGCCAGCGGCGCACGCCGTCGTGCTGCACGACGATACGAACCGTCTGCACCGTCTCGTTCGACGGCATGCTCATCGCACGGCCCCGGCCAGCGCGTTCGTGCCGCGCCCCTCGATGATCGCGGCATAGGCGTCGATCATGCCATCGAGGGGATAGGTCTCGGACAGGCGTCGACCTTGGCGCGCAAGGGCTTCGGCGACCATCTCGTCCGACAAGACACGATCGACCGCATCTCCGAAGGCGGCCGTGTCAGCCGCATCGACGAAGAGCGCGCAGGGCTCGCCGGCCACCGCCAGCACCTCGCGCAGCACCGGCAAATCGTTGGCGACCACCGGCACGCCGGCTTGCGCCGCCTCGACGGCCGCAAGCCCGAACGTTTCTGCCGCTGTCGGGAAGACGAACACGTCGAGCATTGCCAGGAACCGGCCGATTTCGGAGCCCGGCAATTCGCCCACGAGATGCACCCGGTCCAACACATTCAGCGTCTCGGCAAGTTGCCTGAGCCGCGCCGCGTCGGGACCCTGGCCGGCCATCGCCAGATGCAGTCCCGGCCTTTCCGGCAAGAGCCGGATCGCCAGATCGATCTGCTTCAAGGGATGCAGCCGCGAGACCGAGCCGATGACCTTGGCCTCTTGCGGCAATCCGAAGTGGCGGCGGGAAAAGACCCTGTCGATCCCGGCAGTCTTGTCCTCGAAGCCGTGCGGGATCATCGCGATCAGGTCGCGGTAGCGCGCCGGATAGTCGGCATAGTCGCGGTAAAGGTCTTTCGAATTGACCGTGATCGCGTGATAGACGCCGCAAAGGCCCCACATCCGGTCGATCTTGCGCACGACCGTGTTGATCGTGCTGCGCGCCGACACATGGTTGGCGACGACCAGCGGCACGCCGGCCAGTCTTGCGGCCGGTGCGGCGATGACGTTGCCGTAATGCTGGAAGCACAGGGCGACGTCGGGGCGAATTCGCCGAATCTCGCGCACCAGCCGCCACAGGAACTTGCCAAAGCGCAGCGGGCCCGACGGCCGCTCGCGCGCGACGAAGACGACGTTGGAGAGCCCGTCGCAGGCAGCCGAGACCCGGTAGAGGAAAAGATGATGAACCTCGAAACCACGTGCCTCCAGGCCCTGGCCGATCAGCCGCGAGATCTCCTGCGCCCCGGCGTTCTCCGCCTGGGTCTGAACGAAGAGGATGCGGCCACGTGGCTTTGCCGACGGTGCCGGCGATTCCCCGGCCTTCGCCGTCCCCGTCACGACTTGACCTGCCGCAGGGCCTTGCCGTGAATCATGCCGGCGAGCGCCAGGAGGAGGGCCGCAAGCGTCGGCCACCTGTCGAGCTTGAAGACATGCAGCCGCGAGACGATCAGGGCGGTGGCCAAGGCGACCACCAGCGTCAGGCCGTAGATCGCGAAGGCGACGACGGTCGTGGCCAGCAATGAGAGGATCGCCTGTACCGCCGACCGTTCGCCCGACTGGGCGCTAGTTTCGGCACCCGAAGGCTGTCCCGCATAGCCGTCGTCGAAGACCGCCGTCATCGCGCGTCTCCCGAAAGGTTCAACCCGCCGAAACGGCCGAGCCGCAGGATGGAGCAATTGTAGCCGGTCTTGCCGCTGGCCGAGCGTGTGAGCTCGATACCGAGTAAAAGGAAGGACAGGCTCGACGCGATCACCGCGCCCAGAAGATCGTAGCGCGGGATCAGCACGAAGAAGCCAACGGCCCGCACCGTGATCGAGATCGCCAGGATCGAAAGATAGCGGCCCTCATGACCGGTCAGCATCAGCATGTAGGCGGCGGGGCCCGACGCGGCGATCGAGGCCGTGCCGAAGGAGAGGATCAAAAGCGGCAGGTAATAGCGGCTGTAGTCGGGATTGAAGGCGTTGAGCACCCATTCGCCGGCCCCGGCGATCACCACGGCGCCTCCGACGATCATCAGCGCGACGAAGCCGGAGACCGCATCGAGCATGCGCTTCAGTTCGTCGTCGCGCCGCTGGAAATAAAGGTCGGGAATGTGCCGCGTGGAAAACATGTTGATCGCGTCGGCGGCGGTCGCGAAGACGTTGGCGAGACGCGTGATGACGAAATAGGCGCCGGCCACGACCGGGCTCATGAGATAGCCGATGATCAAAACGTCGAGATACTGGTTCGAAGCCTCCAGCGCCGAGGACAGCCACAGCTTCACCGTGCGCGGGTTCCAGGCGGCCAGGTCGTAGCGCGCCTGGGTCTGCAACGACCAGGCAAGTTCGCCGAGCTTTTGCCGCATGGCGAAGAAGTGGACAATCAGCGCCACCGCGACGCCGAGCGCATAGAAAGCGAAGACCATCGCCACCGTCGGCGTGGTGCCGAGGACAAGGCACGTTGCCAGATAGACGACCGGCAGGAGCGTCGCCGTGATGTTGGCATGACCGTCGCCAACGCCGACGCCGATCGCCGAGCGCAGGAGGTGCGAGGTCACGAGGACGAGGGTCTGCAGGAGTACGAAAATGGTCACCGTCAGCGCCAGGGCATGGTCGTGGGTGAGTTCGAGCCAGACGAAGAAGGCGACCGCCACGAGGACCGCGCCGACAAGGCTGATGCCCGCACTGTAGACGAGCGAGCCTTTGAGAAGGCCAATATCGGCCTTTCCGGCATATTCGCCCCAGGACCGCATGATCAGCACCTGCTGGCCGAAGGTAGCGGCGACGCAAAACAGGCCGGCAGCGCTGAAGACGATGGAATAGACACCGAACTGCTCGGCGCCGAGGGTGCGCGCGCCGAGAAAGATCAGCGCGAAGTTGAAGGTGATGAAACCCGCCTTCAAGGCAACGGCGCCGAGGATGCCGCCCGCCGAGGAGCGCCCGACGCGGCCGCGCACCAAGCTGAAACGTTCCGCCAGCGTCATCGCTGCGTCACCCGCAGAGTGAACCGCCCGGTCCCGCAGGCTTCGCGCATGAGCAACATGGAGTTCAGGCCCGCCCGCATTTCAGCGCAGCTTGGGCGCGAAGCGCTTGAGGAAGTTCTTCATCGGCTTGGCATTGTTGTAGATGCCGGACACGACCGCCCCGAGCGGCGAGTGCGAGACGGTGAAATTGGTCAGCGCCGTCTCGTCGACGCGGAAATGCGCCTTGTAGCCGGTGTCGCCGAGACCCATGTCGAACAATCGGTGTCCCTTATCGAAGCGCTGCTTGATGACACTGTAGATAATCTGCAGGCCCGGCGAGAATTTCTTCAGATCGTCCATCGCCGAGGCGGTGATCACCGCGTGGTAATCGCCGTCTCCGGTGAGGCCGAACAGCATGGCGATCGGCTTGCCGTCGAGATAGCTCGCATAGGTCAGTGCCTCGCCGCTTGACGCGGCGGCGATCGCATAATCGCGGTAGAAGTCGAAGTAATCGTCGGTGGCGAAAAGATCGTCCGCGAACCGGCCTTCTCGCGCGCGGCGGGCGAATTCGAACACCTCGGCGATCGCCGCCGGCTCGGTGACGGCGCGATGTTCGTAGGGGCCGACGTCGCGCTCCAGTTGTCGGGCGAGGCGGTTCAGCTCCTTGGTGAACTTCTTGCGCATGGTCTTGCGCCGCCAATCCTCGAAATCGTCGTCGACGGCGCAGTGATAGGCGGCATTGTCGTTCGACGTCTCGACCGGCTTGCGGAACAACCGCTTGGCGTCGAAGCCGTCGGCCCGCACCTTGCGGAAGATCAAAAGGCTGCCGGCCGACAACAGGCCGTCGATCGCCGCGATCAGCGCTTCGTCGCCGGCCATCGCTTCGAGCATCTCGTTCGCGGCGACGACGGCGTTGGAATCGCAGACACCGAAATCGGCAGGCTGCAGCATGGTGATCCCCAGCGACTTTTGCGCCACCAGCGGGATGACCGCTTCGATCCGGCGGCTTTCCCGGTCGCGCACGACGATCGTATGGGCTTTTGCATCGAGCCGCGGTGCAAGCTGCGCGTGAAGATGGTGCATCCACAGTGGTGCCTGGAACGCCGTGGCGGCGGAGGCCGCGTAAAGGGCGCGGTATTCGGCCGAGAGGAAGTCCAGCACTTCAACCGCCGCAAGCCTTGCCGCACCGGCAGAGGGCGCTGCCCGTCGCAAATTGCTCGCCTGGACTTCGGCAGGGTCGAACGCCGAAATTTTTTCCTTGGCCGCGACGGACTTGGACAGGATCATCGTTTCACTCGAGCGATTTGAAACCGCATGATCGTCTGACAAGGGCGGTGTCCAACCTTGTCGATCCTGCGTCAGCGGTATTCGGTCATTCCCGTCGGCGAAGCCGGGTCGATGCGGAAGCTCTTGGTCTTGACCACATCGCCCCTGTTTTCACGGCCGAGCTTCTTCCACACGAAGGCCGACAGCGCTTTGGGGTAGACGCCGAGGCCGGCCGTGTCCGTCGAAGGCGCCTTGGCGCCGACCGAACGGCGCAGGACGCCGTTGCCGTAATGGACCGCATAGGAGCGCCAGATGTCCCTGGTCCAGTGTTCCATGGTGATCGAGATATTGAGGCAGTCGTGGTTCTCGACCCGGTGTGGCGCATAGAGCGGCCAGGTCAGCATCTCGCCCGGGTTCAGATCGAAGACCGTGGCATGCTCGTCGAACCAGGTTTGGTACTGAACGTCTTCGTCGGTCTCGCGCAGAAGGATCTTCTCGACGCTTTGGGACGACAGGAAGGGCGAGGTGTAGGGGTAGAGATAGACCCGCTTGCTGCCGGAGACCTGCCAGAGCGACTGCCCCTGGATGTCGGCGTGATAATAGACCTGGGCGTTCGGCGAGGAGATCAGGACGCCGATGTTGCGCTTGAAGGTCGAAAGGCCCGGCATGCGCGCCTCGAACTCGCCGAACACACGGTCGAGGAGCTTGGCGTATTCCGGGTCGAAATCCATGATCCGGCGGATATTGAGCCACATGCGGCCCTTCTCGATCGCCTCGATCACCTCCATGCCGCTGGCCGCGCCGAACTCGCCATAGATCTTTTCCGACCTGGTCTTGTCGCGGCCCATCGAGTTGATGCCGTAATGGTCCGCCGGCACGCGCTCGATCAGCTTGCCGAGCGCTTCGAGGGCGAACATCCCGGTCTCGGCGAGACGATGCTGGAGCTTGATCGGCTGGTTGCCGAACAGCGCCGCATGTCGGTCGTCCCAGTTGACGAGGATATCCGAGGTGGGGGCCATCGAGTTCATGTATCCGTGCTCCGAGCGCCGGCCAAAAAGGACACCCGGAACCGGCTGCCTGCCGTGCCCTGGCGGGCTTTTGAAGGGGCGCGCGCCAAGTCGCTGTCAACCGGCAGACTGACCATACTACACGGGCGAAGGTCGATACAGAAACAAAACATCGCGAGGTTAATTCGGACCGCACCCACCGATACTAAACGTTTACCGAACGGACCACTTCCGCGCGATAACTTCCGCTTGGTCGCCGCCGATCGGTCACCACCGCATTGTCGTGGCCCTTCGTCGCCGACGGACATCATACGGGTCGAGGCAAGGCCCGGATGCATCAGGGCAGGCATGAACGCACCGTTTCATGTCGAAACGCGGGCAGCGTCGCGGTAAATTGCAAGCCTGAAGCGAACGCGTTCCAGGCCATGGCGAAGACTGCAAGCTTCGAACCAAGGATCGGCAACGGCACAGGATATCTCGCCCGGTTGGTACCTTCGTCGAACGGTGCCGCTTTGCGGGGCGAGCCTCCCCGGTGATAAATTATGAAAGCCAGGTAACATTCCGCCACAAATCGCGCGCATTGGGCACCACAATTCGATCATCGAGCATGTGATGGCGCATCGATTATCCGCCCATCGAAAGGAATTGGTTACCAAGTTTAGCTGATTATGAGGTGGCGATGGTCACGGTCGGCAGTGGACGCCGGCAACGGGCCTCGGGGATTGCCACCCGATCGGATCGGGCCGATCGACAACGAGTTTGGGGAATGGGGGAACGCGGTTGACCGCAGCAGCGAGCAATGAGGGGGTGCGGCCCGACGGGCGCCGGAACGCACGGACATCGCGCCGTTCTTTTCGCAGTGCCGCCCTTTGGGCCGGCGCAGCAATCATTTTGGCCTCGGCGCTTTTCGTGCCGAGCGCTGCCCGTCACGATCCGTCGCGCGTCCTCGGCCAATCGGTCCAGCAGCAACGATTGCAGGCGACGGCGGTGATGACCACCCGCAGTGCCGCTATCGCCGGTGCCGGAGCCGCTGTCTTCAAGACTCTTGGCAGCACTTCCCATGGTGCTGCCAAGGGTGGAGCGCCGGATGGCGAGCGCGGCGCTCGCGTCGTCTCGGCCGGTTTTTCGACCAACGGTTCGGCGGGCGACGAGATGGCCGAGCGCGGTGGTCGCGTCATCCACCCGCTTGCGGCGATGGCGAAGCGCCCCGCTTCCGGTCCGTCCCATGCGACCCGCCTTGCGAAGCTCGAACGGGCCATCAGCCAGGGCGCCACGCCCCATGACTGGCTGCGTTCGATCCCGGCCAGCGTGCAATCGGCGGTCGAAGCTCCCATGGTCTTTGCCAGCACCGCCCAGGCGGCGACACGCACACTGCAGCCGGCCGCGCTGGAGCGTCTGGCCGCCTTCGAACCCCGCCCCTTCAAGGACAGCGGCTCCGGTTTATCACAGTTAAAGGCGCTGGGTTACGCCGAGGACGTGCGGTTGCCGTCCTTCCAGTCCGCCGTCGACGCCAACGCCGCGGTTGCGGTCGATGCCGACCCCGCCGCCGCCGATACATTGCCGGAAGGCGCGATCGCATCCGTCGCAATGCCGATCCCGCGCCCGCAGACCCAAGCTGCCGAAGGCCGCCAGGTCGCAAGCCTCGAGCCGCGCGATCTGCCCAGCGTCGGAACCACGGCAACCGATGCTCTCGCCGAGTTCGTCGCACCGTTGCCGCAAAAGCGGCCGAACTACCGGCCATCCCCTTCGAGTTCGGCAGCGCCCGCTCCCGCAACGGTGATGGCCTATGCTCGCCCAAGCGCGCCCGCTTCTTCTGCCGACCGTGACGATATCGGCAACATCGACGTCCCTGCCGCACGCCCCGGCGTCCCCGCCCGGAATGGCGGTCCGAGCTTCTTCGAGCGGCTGCTCGGGCGCGGCGGCTCGGCGCAGTTGCCGGGCGCCGGCAGCCGGATCGCCGTCTACGAGATCAAGACGGCAACGGTATACCTGCCCGGCGACGGTCGCCTGGAAGCTCATTCGGGCCTCGGCCATATGCAGGACAATCCGCGCTACGTGACCCAGAAGAACCGTGGGCCGACGCCACCCGACATCTACAATCTGCGCATGCGGGAGAGCCGCTTTCACGGCGCCGAGGCCATCCGGCTCCTGCCGATCACCGGCCGCAAGAAATACAATCGCGACGGGCTGCTCGCCCATCCCTATATGTATGTCGGCCCGGGCAACGACCGCTCGCAATCCAACGGCTGCGTGGTCTTCAAGGACTATCCGCGCTTCCTGAAGGCCTTCAGGAAAGGCCGCATCAACCAGCTGATCGTCGTCCCCAGCCTCGACGAGCTGCCAACCTACATGGCGCGTCTTTAACCTGCACGCGATCGCGAGGAGAAGCGCGAACCACCCGTCTCACGGTGTCGACTTTCGCCTTCATAACCAGGAAGCAGTGAGGGAAACCGATCCGCATCATGGTCAACCGGCGCGGCATGGGGGCGAAACGAATGCGCGATCAATTCTCATCGGCGCAATCGCTCATGAGTCGGTGAGATTGGCGACATCCTCGTCCCATCGTTTCAGCCGTTGAAACGAGCGAGCTTCCGATCCGGGCTCGGCTACGCAACTCGTTTCGAACACAACTCGATTTGCAATGCCGGTCCGCTCGCGTCATAGACGCCGACAACGGAACACGAGGGCATGAAATGGCGAACGAAGTGACGACAGCGTCGATCCTTGTCGACGAATACGACCGTGTGCTGGCGGGCTGGTTGAAGGGCCAGGCGAAGGAGGGCGTCAAGCGCACCGATCTCGTTTCCGCCAAGGAATCGGAAAAGCAAAGCCGCGATCTTCTGAGCGCCATGGCGCGGGTGATGCCGGATACCGCCAATGACGACAGCTTCGACCTGTCCGACAGCGGCTGGACGCCGGTCCGCGACGCACTGGAGGAGATTGCCGAAAACCGCACCCAGCGCGGAGTCTCAACCACCGAGATGGGTTGGTTCATCGCCTCGCTGAAGCAGCCCATCTTCGAGGTCCTGCAGGCCGAACTCGGCGAAAAGCCCAAGATCCTGATGAGGGAGATCTGGAACACCACGCGGGTCGTCGACCAGATCGTCCTGCATGCGATCGAAACGCTGGTGACGAAGCGCGAGGCGATCATCGAGCGCCAGCGCGCCGAGATGACCGAAGTCTCCGCGCCGGTCGTCAAGATCTGGGATCGGATCGTCACCGTTCCGCTGATCGGCACGCTCGATTCCTTCCGCGCCCAGACGGTGATGGAAAACCTCCTGGACGCCATCGTCCAGTGGGAGGCCGAAATCGCCATCATCGACATTACCGGCGTCTCGACGGTCGACACGCTGGTGGCGCAGCACCTCTTGAAGACCGCGGCGGCGGTGCGGCTGATGGGCGCCGAATGCGTCATCTGCGGCATCAGCCCCAAGATCGCCCAGACGGTGGTCAATCTGGGCGTCGACCTGCCCAACATCATCACGCGCGTCGATCTGCAGAGCGGTCTGGCCTATGCGTTCGACCGCGTCGGCGTCGCGGCGGGAAAGCGATGAGGCCGTGACCCAGACGAACGGCACCTTTCCCATCATCACGATCGGCGGCTGCGTCATCGTCGCCATCCGCGACGATCTCGACGATCAGGATATCGTGGCGCTTCAGGATCAGCTCGTCGAGGAGGTGTCGCGCCGATCGGCGCACGGGGTCATCATCGACATTTCGAGCCTTGAGATCGTCGATACCTTCGCCGGGCGCATGCTCGGCGCAATGGCCCAGATGGCGCGGATGATGAACGCCCGCACGATCGTCGTCGGGATGCGGCCCGCCGTCGCCATGACCCTCGTCGAGCTCGGCATGACGCTCGACGGCGTGGAAACCGCTCTCACCGCCGACCGGGCCATCGACACGATCATGGCCAATCGGACATAGCGCGTCGTGCCGGAGACGATTCAAACCGTGACCCTGGCGAAATCTCAGGATGTCGCCTTTGCCCGTCAGGCCGCGATGAAGGCCATGAGCGAGATCGGCGCATCGGCGGTCAAACGGACGAAATTCGTCACCGCCGTCTCGGAGATCGCGCGCAACGCCGTGAACTATGGTCGCGGCGGTCGCATGACCTTCGAACTCGTGGGAACGGGAGCAAGCCGCCGCGTCGTCGCCGAATGCACCGATCGGGGGCCGGGCATCGAGGACGTCGGCCGCGCCCTGACCGACGGATACAGCACTGGCAAGAGCCTCGGCCTCGGCCTCGGCGGCGCCAAACGCCTCGTCGATCGGTTCGACATCACCTCCTCGTCCACCACAGGGACGATCGTAACGCTTGAATGTGGTCCACGATGAAATCCTTGCCCCTTTCGGACGAAAGCCAGGTCGGCAGCGCCCGCCGAACCGTGATCCAGGCGGGTGAAGCCATCGGCCTTCCCGAAGAGGCGCTGGAGCGCCTGGCGATCGTCGTCACCGAAGCCTGCACCAATCTCGTTCGCCATGCGGTGAACGGCGAGTTGCTCGTCGACGCGCGCAAGGGGAGTGGCAAGACGGGCGGCAAGGCGTCGGTCACCATTCTGGCGATCGACGACGGCCCCGGAATCCCCAATGTCGAAGCGGCAATGGTGGACGGATACACGACCGCCACTGCAGAACCGCGCGGCATCGGAGGCGGCCTCGGATCGATGCAGCGTCAGGCCGACCGGTTCGACATTCACAGCGGGCCGCACGGGACGACCATCGTGGCGACGGTTGGTGAGGCACCCGGCGCTGTGACGGCGTCCCCCTACGACATCGCCGGGTTGATCGTGCCGATGCCCGGCTTCGAAGACGGCGGCGACGCCTATGCGATACGGCCCGGGAAGCGTTCGACCACCGTGATGCTGATGGATGTGCTCGGCCACGGCCCAGCCGCGGCCGAAGTCGCCAGGACCGGGCTGAAGGCGTTTCGCGCAGCGGGCTCGGCTCCGCTGGAAGACATTGAGCGGGTGCTGTCGGACGCGCTCGGCGGGAGCCGCGGCGCCGCCGCCCTCATCGTCGAAATCCCGCATGCACCCGGCACCTTGCGAGCGGTGGGCCTTGGCAATGTGCGGGGCGACATCGTAGTTGCGGACGGAACCCGCTATGGCATAGCCTCGCAGCCCGGCATCCTGGGGGCGGCGACGCGGCGTCCGCGTCCGACCGAGCACGATTGGCCGGACGATGCGATGCTGATTCTGAGCACCGACGGGCTGAAGAGCACGCCGCGGGTCGCCGAGCCGCGGTCGTTGTCCTTCAGAAGCGCCGAGATCGTTGCCGCCACGCTCTACAAGCTGAAGCGGCGCGGCAGCGACGATGCCGGCGTCGTCGTCGTAAGGTCGCGTCCATGAAATCGGTCGTCACCTCCATCAGCCTGGAGCAGGACGGTGACGTCACGCACACGCGGCGTACGGCGTTGCTGATCGCCAAGGTCGGCGAAGCGCCGAGCCGCGACCAGATCCGCTTTGCGACCGCCGTATCGGAGATTGCGCGCAACGCCTTTCAATACGGCAGGAACGGCATTGCCGAGTTCTCCTTCAACACAACCAGCCGCGGCGTCCGCCTCGTCGCGCGCGTCCACGATCGGGGTGCGGGTATCCAGGACGTCGACGCCATGCTGCGGGGGCGCCACCAATCCCACAAAGGCCCCGGCCTTGGTCTGAGCGGATCGCAGAAGCTCGTCGATGACTTCGTCATGAACACGAGCGAGGCCGGCACGATCGTCGAACTCGCGCTCTACCTCAAGACCGCGAGCACATCGGCCGACCTGTCGCGGACTGCGGCCGACGCGCTCGTCAAGGCGACCCACGGCTCGCCGGTCGAGGAACTGAGCGAGCAGAACCGGGCGCTGCGAGACGCGCTGGCCGAACAACAGTTCCTGTTGCGCGAAATGCATCACCGCACGAAGAACAACCTCGCGATCATCCAGTCGCTCGCGCTCATGCAAGCCCGCCAGTCCGAACATGCGGAGACGCGCAACGCCCTCCACGACCTGACCGGGCGCATCCAGGCCTTCGCCAGTGCGCATAATCTTCTGCACCGCGCCGAAGACGTCACCCATGTCGACATGCGCCAGCACATCGAGACCCTAGCCGAGCGATTGCGGGCAGCCCTCGGCAAGAGCGGCCTCGACATCGAGACCGAAAGCCCGCTGCTGCTCGTGTCTTTCGATACGGCGACGGAACTCGGGCTCATCGTCAACGAACTCCTGACGAATGCCGCCAAGCACGCGTCAGGGATGAACGGCGACAACCGGCTCGTCAGGATCACCGCGTCACAGGTCGGGGCGAACATCCGGCTGGTGGTGGAGGACAACGGGCCCGGCCTCGAAGATGCGGAGGCCACGCTTCGAAAATCGAGGTCCCTGGGCTGGAAGATCATCGAGGGTTGCGTGCGCAAGCTGAACGGCACGATCACGGTCGACGGCTCGGTCGGACTGGCGGTCACCGTCGAATTCAACGCAGACGCGGTCTAGATGTTCGGCCCAGCAATTTGGTGATGCGGATCATGGCCGAGCCTGAACGGGCAGCTGGTTGCGTTCGACAAATTGGTCGACGCCCATTTCGCCGAGCGCCGGCAGATCGGAACCTTCCCCATTTCATCGGCAACGCGTGAAATCCGATTGGGCCGAGCGCGGTCCGATGCCGAGGCAGCGGGATGCGGGCAGCGCTCGTCCACGCGGCAGGGCGTCGCGGTTTCGCCGGCCCGTCATCCCAGCAGTCTCGGCAGAATCAGCGTGATGACGGGGAACGCCACCAGCACCACCACCCTGACGATCTCCGAAGCGAAGAACGGCATGACACCCTTGAACGTCTGGCGCATCGGCACGTCTGGCGCGAGCGAATTGATGATGAAGACGTTCAGTCCGACGGGCGGCGTGATCAGCCCCAGTTCCACGACAACGAGAATGATGATCCCGAACCAGATCTTCGTCTCGTCCGGCCCGAGACCGAAATCGAGGCCGGCGATCACCGGCCAGAAGAACGGGATCGCCAGGATCACCATGGACAGGGAATCCATCAGGCAGCCAAAGATCAGGAAGATCACGATGACGAGCGAGAGAATCTCGAGCGGCGACATGCCGTTGTTCTGGAGAAAATCCGCCGCAGCCTGCGGCACGCCGGCGCGCGCCATGAAGATCTTCAGGAGCTCGGCGCCCAGGAGGATCAGGAAGATCATGCCGCTCGTGCGCGCCGTTTCGAGCAGCGCTTCGAGGAACTGGCCCCAGTTCAACCGGCCCAGCCCGAAGCCGTAGAGCGCGACGAGGAACACCCCGATCGCCGCGGCGGCGGTGGGGCTGTAAATCCCGGCATAGATGCCGCCGATCACCACCCCGAAGATCACCGCGACGGGAATGACCGCGAAACTCGCCGCGATCAGTTCCTTACGCGGGACGGCCTCCCCTTCGGGCCCGGATCCAGGCACCAGGCGGACATACAATGCGATGGTGATCATGAACATCACCATCGCCAAAAGACCGGGAATCAGCGCAGCGGCGAACATCGTGACGATATTGGTCTCAACGATGATCGCATAGACGATGAGCACCACCGATGGCGGGATGAGGATGCCCAGCGTGCCGCCCGCCGCGATCGTGCCCGTCGCCAGGGCCGGCGAGAACTTGTAGCGGCGCAGCTCGGGCAACGCGACCTGCCCCATGGTCGAGGCGGTGGCCGTCGAGGAGCCGCAAAGGGCGCCGAACCCCGCACAGGCCGCGATTGACGCCATGGCGAGGCCGCCGTGAAAGCGGCCCAGCCAGGCGTTGGCAGCGCGGAACAGGTCGCTCGACAGTCCGCAGCGGGAGGCCAGCCCGCCCATCAGGATGAACATCGGCAGGACGGACAGATCGTAGTTGGAGAACTGCGAGTAGGCGAGATCCTTCAACTGGCTCAGAAGGATAGCCGAGCCGGAATCGGCAATCGTTCCGGCGATGCCGACGAGGATCATCGTGTAGGCGATCGGCACCCTGACGACGATCAGCGCGAACAGCAGCACGATGCCGGCGATGCCGAGGACGAAGGGGTCGATCATGGTCGCATCATTCGATCGGCATGGCCGGTTCGTGCACGACCCAGGTGGGGCGTCCTCGCATTCCGCTAATGCCGTCCAGGAGAGTGATGATGGCCGCCGCCAGCAACAGCAGCAGTGAGAACAGGATCGGCGGAAACGCTGTCCAGAGCGGCAATCGCAGCACCGGCGTCACCTCCGGGTAGCGAAGGTAGCTTTGCATGCCCAGCGACATCTGCCGAAGCAGCAAGGCGGCGAAGGCGACCGCGAAGAACGCCGAGAACACCGCCATCGCCGCCTTCTTCGCCTCGCTCATGTTCTCGGTGAAGATGTCGACCGTCACGTTCGATCCGCTCAGCTGGCAGTAGGGCAGGAACATGAAGATCGCGACGGCGACGAAATGCTTGACCAGTTCGTAGTCGGCCGGGAACGGCGCCTCGAAGAGGATGTTGGACACCGCGCTGCCCGCCGTCATGACGGCAAGGAACGTCATCAGGAGACCGCCGGCCAGCGCCCACCATTTGATGAGCTTCGCGCAGAAGCGCACGGCTGACGCGGCCGCCCCCGAACGGGGCGAACGCATCGCCCCGCCCCCGCCATTTCGGTTTTCCGTCGTCATGACTTGTTCTTGGAGATCGACGCCTTGGCTGCTTTGACGATGGCCGCCGCGTCGAAGCCGGTGTGGTCGCCCACCCACTTGTCGACGACGGGCGCCAGCGCGTCGTCGAAGGTCTGCATCTCGTCCTCGGTCAGAACGATGTGTTCGTTGCCGGCTTCGGTCGCGACCTTGATGCCGCGATCGTCGGAATCGCGCCAGATCTGCGCGACCTCACGGAGCCAGTCTTCGCCGGAGTTGTCGTTGAAGACGGTCTTGAGATCGTCGGGAAGCGCCTCCCAGCGATCCTTGTTCATCGAAACCTGGAACGTGGTGGTGCCGAAGCGCGTCTTTTCGGGCCCTTCGATCTGATACTTGGTCACGTCCTGCAGCTTCAGTGCCGGAATGATCTCCCAGGGGATCAGCGCACCGTCGACACCATGGGTCGAAAGCGCCTGCGGCAGATCGGGAACCGGCATCGTCACGGGGGTGGCTCCCATCGCCGTCACCACGTCGTTGCCGGTCGGGCCGGGAACGCGCAGCTTCTTGCCCTTGGTATCCGTGACGGTGTGGACGGGATCCTTGGCCATCTGCAGGGCCTGGCCGGCGTGCACATGGTTGAACAGCACGTGCACCGCCTCGTATTCCGGCGCCAGATACTCGTCGAACATCTCCCGCATCGCCAGATTCGTCGCCGCGATGTCGTTGGTGAAGATCGTCGGCAACTCGAAGACTTCGGAGCGGGGAAACAGGCCGGGCGTGTAGCCGTTGACGGTCCAGATGATGTCGACCACGCCGTCGGCGACCTGGCGGAACAGCTGCGGCGGCGACCCGCCGAGCGTCATCGAGGGATAGATCTCGATCTTGACGCGGCCCTTCGAGCCGTCCTCGATCGCCTTGGACCAGGGCTCCAGCATCTTCGTCTGGGCCGGCGATTTCGGTCCGAGAAAATGGTGGAGCTTCAGTGTGACCTCGGGCTCCGAGGCCCAGCCCTTGTGCAACAGAGCCGGTGTGGCCAGAATTCCCGCCGATACGGCCAAAAACTGTCTTCTCTTCATCATGGCGTCCTCCTACGCGGTGATTTTAGAGGCTGGAGCGATCTGCGCGCCACCTCCCGTTGGCGTTTTCCCGATCCACCGGCCCCCCATCCACCGGAACCCATGGTAATCGAGCGTTCGGCACATCGTTTTATCACAAACTACATTGCGACGCGTATCACGGCAATTCCATTCCCGTTCCACGATCGGCGGCCGGATATTTGCCATTTTATCGCGTTCGTGGAGCTTTTCGATACGATATTCGATGCCAGGCTGATGACTTGAAGGGCCTCGAATGCCGGATTGACGCCGCGACGATCACCGTGCCGACAGCCAGACGTCGAGCACGGCCGAGCGGCCTTCCTTGCGAACGACATCGAAGGCTCGCGCGACAGCCGCTTCGACGTCTTCGGGTCGTTCGACGCGTTCCGCATGGGCGCCACCCGCGGCGGCCGCGATATCGGCGTAGAGCGGCGGCGGATCGAAACTGACGTCGATATCCTCGGCGCGGCTGGCGTAGCCGTCCGGATGCACCCCGAGCGCGGAAAAGCGCGGGGCTTTCCAGCCACGATTGTTGAAGACCACCTGCAGGAAGGGCGTGCCGTACCTGGCCGCCATCCAGTGGACGCTGGACGGGACGGAAAACATGTAGGAGCCGTCGCCGGTCATCGCGACGACGGTCTTTTCGGGCGCCGCGAGCTTGGCGCCGATGGCGGCGCCGCCGTTCCAGCCGAGCGAGCCGCCGCCCGAGGTGAAGATCGAACCGGGCTTCGTCATCGCCATGTGATTGAAGATGGTCGGATAGTTCGTGATGCCCTCGTTGAGGACGATGGTGTTTTCGTCGACATGGCGACGCACGGCCGCCGTGACGAACTCCGGCGTGATCATTTCGGCCTTGCCTGTCTCCAGCGCTTCGAGGCGTCGCCGGCGACCGTCGCTGGCCGCGGCGTAGTGCCGGGTGCGCTCGGCGACCATGTCGGCGTTCGGCCCCCGCGAAGCCAGCGCCGCGTTGAGCTGCGCAAGCGCCGTCGTGGCATCGGCCCGGAACGCATGCCGTGCGCCGATGTACCACAGCGGCATCGCCTCCTTCAGCGGATCGACGTCGATGTGGATGATCGTGGCGTCAGCGTTCGGCCGGTTGAGGGTCGGAATCCAGGGCACGTCGCTGTCGATGACGAGAACGCAGTCAGCCGCTGCGAGCGCTTCGTTCTGGTGCGGCTCGTTCCACTGATTGCCTTGGTAGAGCGCGTGGTCGTGGGGAAAATTCATGGCATTCGGCACCGACTCCAGAACGCCGATGCCGAGACTTTCGCAAAGCCGGACCAGTTCCGGCACCGCCCCCGGATTGCGACCGAGATAGGATGTGACGACGAGCGGCTTCCTGGCAGACGTCAAGGCCTCCAGGATCTTGCCGATGGCGGTTTCGGGGAGCGCCTGGGGCTCGAGCGGCCGCCACTGGTCGATGTCGATGGAAACCGGCGTTTCGAGCTCTTCCTCCATCACCTCGCGCGCGCCCATCAGATAGACCGGGCCGCGCGGCTCGGACCCGGCGAACTGCATGGCGCGGTGCACCAACTGCTTGACATTGCGCCCGGTGCGCAGCTCGTTGTCGTATTTCATGTAACCGCGAACGATGCCGCGCTGATCGCGCACGTCCTGGATCCACTGGATGAACTCGTTGCGGCTGCCCTTCAGCTCCCCGTCCTGCGTGTAGGGGGATGCCCCCGCGAAGACGAGCATTGGCACGCGTCCCTTCGCGGCGTTGTGAACCGCACCGGCGAGCGCCTGGGTGCCGCATTCCACATGCACCACGACGGCCTGTGCCCGCCCCGAGACCTGGGCAAAGCCATGCGCCGCGCTCATGCCGGCCATTTCGTTCGGACAGGTGATGACGGTGGGAATGGCGCGCCCGTGCGCCCGCGCCTCGGCGATCGCCTCAATGAGCCCGGGATGATCGCTGCCGAAATTCGCGAAGATATGGGTGACCCCGGCCTCGATCAGCGCCTCGAGAAAGGCCGTGCTGGCAGTGTACATCTCGTCCTCTTCGGGTTTTCAGTCGAGCGACGCTGCAATCCGGCGCAGCAGCGCGATCAATTCGTGTTTCTTGTCCCCGACGATCGCGTCGAGTCGGCGGTCGTGGGCGGCAGCACAAGCCGCCAGGCGTTCGAACATTTCTTCGCCCTCGGGCGTAATGACAAGCACCGCACTTCGCTTGTCGGTGGCGTTCGGTCTCCGGATGATCGCGTTCGCCCGTTCGAGGTCTCGCAGCACGGGCGTGATGGTGGACTTGTCGCGACCGCTCGCGCGGCTCAGAGCCAGCGGGGTGATCCCCGGATTGTCGTGGATGATGGCAAGTACGGCATAGCGGCCGGGACGCAAATCCCCCTGCCCCACCTGGCGCTTGAATGCATTGAAGGACGCATTCTGCGCCAGCCGCAGGTGGAAGCCGATGTAGTTGTCCAACTCGCCGATAACGGTCTCGCGCTCGGACGGACGACTGCTTCGGTCGGTGGGATGATTGATGTTTGCCGTCATGGTCTCCGAAGAAAAGCCAGGCGCCGCACGACGACGCTTCTGCGCCGCGGCTCCCCCACGGCGGGCCAAAACTTAGCCATCGACCGTTCGTTTTTCAACTGGTTTTAGGCCAAACTAAATTTTACGATCGCTTCCCGCCACCGATGCGGCCGGCGGCGGGAAGCCCCGGTGCGGCCCCGCCAGCGCCGCCGCCCGGCGTGGTAAGGGTCGCTCGCGAGCAAGGACAGCTCGAATCAGCTGGACGACGGACACCGCAAACGCGTTCGTCGGCGAGGTGATCGAAGGAAGATGGACAGGCGATCGATCAGTTCGACGCATTCATACGGCGCTGCCGTCGCTTTGCCGCGCCGTGGTCATCGTCGGAGGACCGATCGTATTCTCCGCTTCGCTCCTGATTCTCTTCAATATTCCTTCAAGGTGGACGACCGGGCGTTCCGTCCAAGGGAACATCGAGATCATGCAATTCGCCGCCGCGATCGGCGCGGCGGTTGCTGCCGACAGCACAGTAGACCGGGTCGCATATTTCCGTCGATCGTTTCACCCTTCTCCCTTCGCGCCGATCCGGCCAAGGTTAGCTTTATACCAGGATGCTGCGAGGAAAACCGATCCGCATCCTGGTCAGCCCGCGCGGCGTTCGAGCGAACGGAATACGCGATGAGTCCCGATCTGCGCATTCCCGTATCGAGCACGTGAGCGCCCGCTGCGTGCAGGAGATCTTCGAAGTTTTCGGTATCGTCAAACGAGGCGTTGAAACTTATCGGGGCGCTCTCACGGACCGAGGATCCGAACTAAACCCGCATTCTTATCGATCTGGTCGCGGCGTTTGGCTAGATGCACGCTACAGCCGAATGTTAAGGCCTCGTTCATCTTGCACGGTGATGGCGCATTGTCGTTCGTGAGCCAGCTACTTTTCTGCCGCATTCGGGAATTCTACGTTACCTCCTTGTAAGGTGGAGATCGATCATGGCCAGGCAGCTTGCAATCGACTTATCGGCGCCCAGCGCCGTTGATTTCGGTAAGATCATGACGTCTAGCACCGGTGTCGTTCATCGGGCGTTGATGGCGATCAGAACCCATCTCGGTTTGGAAGTCGGCTACGTCTCCGAGTTCGTTGGCGACCAATCGGTGTTTCGAAGCGTCGACGCGCCCGACCTCGAGGCAACGATAAAGGTTGGCGATGTCTATTCGTCCGACGATATCTACTGCCGACATATCCTCGAAGGCCGTCTGCCGGAGTTCATTCCGGACACCTCCCATGAGCCCCTCGCCGCAGCGATGCCGATAACGTATTCCGTCCCGATCGGTGCACATGCCAGCGTGCCGATCAAGCTTAATTCCGGGATGACATTCGGCATGCTCTGCTGCCTGGGCTTCAAAGCAAGGCCCGGTTTCTCAAATAGCGATCGCGGCTTGATGCGGATGATGGCCGACATCATCGGCGAGCAGATCAGCGATTACGCCCATGCCGTCCGGGCTGGACGGGAGAAACGGGCCCTGATCGACAATGTCATCGACCAGGATGGGCTTTCGGTGGTGTATCAGCCCCTCTGGAATATCGCGACACGCGAACTCGTCGGGTTCGAAAGCCTGGCGCGCTTTGCCGGCAAGCCGGAGCGCTCCCCGGACCAATGGTTCGCCGAGGCCGAGATGATCGGATACAGGACGCGCCTGGAGGTCGCCGCCATTCGCCGGGCCGCCCTGCCCTTTCCTTTACCCGTGGAGAACCTCTACCTCGCAGTGAACGTCTCTCCACGCACCATTCTGCATCGCTCATTCTCTCGGCTTTTGAGCGAACTGCCGCTCGACCGGATGGTTCTGGAAATCACTGAACATGCCGTCATCGACAATTACGCCCGGCTGCTGGCTGCGCTCAAGCCGTTCCGGGACCGCGGGCTCAAGATCGCGATTGACGATACCGGTGCCGGCTTTGCGAGCTTGCGCCATGTCTTGTTGCTTCAACCCGACATCATCAAGCTGGATGGCAGCCTCATACGCGATATCGACCGGGATTTTTCTCGCCAGGCGGCTGTCTCGGCCCTCGTGAACTTTGCCGACGAGACCGGTAGCCATCTCGTCGCCGAAGCGATCGAGACGGCAGAGGAACTGCAGACCGTCAGCCAGCTCGGCGTGACATTGGCGCAGGGTTATTACCTTGGACGCCCGGCGCCCTTCGAAGCGGCAAGCGACGAAGACGCCGGCCCGGATCGATATGCCGAAGCAATCGCCGAGGTACGCCAAAGAGGGCATGACGCGTTTGCGCTCTACGACCGAGCTACCCTAGATCTTGCCGTGATCGATGGCGGCCGGACCTGAGATTGCCAGCATTGCTGCGCTTTTGATGACGGGATGACGGCCGGTGACGTAAGGGCCTGTCGCCGATAGTCTGCGTTTTACGGCCATGTCTAAGAGAGCATGGATGAAGGCCGGAATTTCAGCCTTGCTCATCTTCCGCATATTTTACCTCTTCGCCATGACGTCCATCGAACCACCACTGAAAGGCTCGAGCGAACTCGGTTCTCGGCTATCGGTCTTTGCGTGTTCTGCGACAACAACGCAGGCATTCCGACCGACGCTGTCAACGTTTGCGAAACGCCGCGTCACTACCGTCCATCTTCTGAACACAAATCATGACAGGCGCGACGAGGCCTGTCGGGGCAGTGGATGGCAATCGTGGGAGCAGGAGCAACTTCGGGCAAAGAGATCAAGCTTGCGGAGCTTTTGAGCTCGCTCAGCTATGCGCTCGATCTGGTCGAAGGCCAACCGGCAGGCCATTGCGTTCGATGCTGTTGGATCGGCATTCATATCGGACGCGAGCTTGGTCTCGATGAAGCGGAGATCTGGGAGCTGTATTACATGCTGCTTCTCAAGGATCTCGGCTGCAGCAGCAATGCCGCCCGCATTTGCCAGCTTTATCTCGCCGATGATCTGAGCTTCAAGCGCGATTTCAAGACCGTCGACGGCAACAGCCTCACCGAGGCATTGCGGTTCGTCCTGTCTCACACCGGGATGGAGGCCGGCCTTGCCGAACGGTTCCGCGCCCTTGTCCATGTCGTGCGCAACTCCGGTCAGTTGAGCGAGGAGCTGATGGAAACCCGTTGTCAGCGCGGCGCTGATATCGCCCGCAAGATGCGATTTTCCGAAGCTATCGCTGGCGCAATCAAGAGCCTTGATGAGCATTGGAACGGCGGTGGCCTGCCGCGGCAGCTGTCCGGCGAGGCTATCCCGCTTTATTCACGGATCGCGCTTCTGGCCCAGGTGGTCGATGTGTTTCAGGCGTCGTCAGGCGGAGCGTCGTCAGCCGTCACGGAAATCGAGCTTCGGTCCGGCACCTGGTTTGATCCACGCGTTGTCTCAGCGTTTCGCAAGGTCGCGGCCGATCCAGCTTTCTGGACCATGCTGCGGTCCGACGATTTGAACCAGGCCATCTTCGATCTCGAGCCAGCCCGATACAGCATGTTTGTCGACGACAAGCTTCTCGACGACATCGCCGACGCGTTTGCCCAGGTAATCGACGCCAAATCACCTTTTACGAGTGGACACAGCGAGCGCGTCACCTTGTTCAGCGACATGATCGCCGAACAGCTTGGCTTCGATGACAAGAAACGTCGATGGCTGAAGCGCGCGGCTCTTCTTCACGACATCGGCAAACTCGGCGTCAGCAACTCCATTCTCGACAAACCGGGCAAGCTCGATGCGGATGAATGGAAGGCGATGATGGCGCATGCCGCTCTGACCGAAACGATCCTGTCGCGGATCGCGGCCTTCGCCGATCTCGCACCCATTGCCGCCGCCCATCACGAAAAACTGGATGGAAGTGGTTACCCGAAAGGCCTCAAGGGGGAGGAAATCGCTTTCGAAAGCCGTGTCCTCGCCGTGGCCGACATCTTCGATGCGCTGACCGCAGACCGACCCTATCGAAAGGCGATGTCGATGGACGCCGCTTTCGCCATCCTCGACAAGATGAGCGAGCGCGAGATCGATCCCATCTGCCTGGCAGCTTTGAAAGCCGCCCTGGAAGCAGTCGAGTTGACAAACGCTGCATGAGGCTGCGACCCAAGCGACAAGACTGCGGAACGGCGAGCCTCAATCCTTGAAGACTCCGCCCTTGCCCGGCGAAGCTAGAGTGCGAGCCTGGGCACGATCGAAGGCCGTGTCGTCTGTACCTGGTTCCGCCCCAGCAGCTTGGCCTTGTAGAGCGCGCGGTCCGCGTCGGACAACATCTCGTCCATGGTGACATGCGTTTCGTGTGGCGGCTGGTGCGTCGTGATGCCGATGCTGACGGTCAGGACCGGGCAGTCGCCATTCGCCTTATGGGCAATCTTCAAATTCATGATGGCGGATCGAATGCGCTCGGCGACGATCATCGCCATGGCTTCTTTCGTATCGGGCAGAAGAACGGCAAACTCCTCGCCGCCATAACGGGCAACGCGGTCTTGCGGTCTATAGAGCGCCTCGCTGATCGTGGTTGCGACGAGTTTCAGACAGGTGTCACCGGCTGGATGCCCATAGGTATCGTTGAAGGCCTTGAACTGATCGACATCGAGAAGTAGCAGCGACAACGGCTTGCGAGACGTGGAGGCCCACATCCAGGCTTCGGGGAACGCGTGGTCGAACGAGCGCCGGTTCATCACGCCCGTCAGCCCATCGGTCCGTGCTTGTCTCGCCAGTTCGATGGCCGAAGATTGGCGAAGGCCTACAAGCTTGGCAAGCTTCATGCCCATGAAGGCAAACAGTCCGATCAGGCCCGCGACGCCGATCAGATGCAGCATGGCATCGCGCAACCATCCAACCAGGACCGTATCGCGGCTGAGCCCGACGAACAGAACCAGCGGATAGTCCGAGCTTTTGCTGAAGCCATAGACCCGATCCACACTGTCGACGGGCGAGAAGAAGCGAAGCGTTCCCTCGGCTTTCTTGCGGACGTCGGAATCCCAGAGATCGCGGGCGACGTTGCGACCGATCATGTTCTCGATCAGAGGGTAACGTGAGAGAAGCACCCCGTCTTCCGAAAGGAGCGAGATGATGGCGTTCGATCGCTTGCCGAGATGCTTGTAGAAACCGGTGAAGTAGTCGACGCGGATCGTCGCGACGAGCATCCCGCCAAAGGTGCCGTCGGGCTTATCAAGCCGCCGGGTCACCGGGATGATCCAGTCACCGGCCGATGGACTTTTGACGGGCGACCCAAGCCGCAAATCGGTCCCGGTATGGCTGGCGTGGTAGGCGAACGCATCGATTTGAGAAATATCGAACCAGTCCCGCACTTGCGGCTGCGACGAGATGAATTGCCGCCCGGTCTCGTCAAACGCCATGATACTGCGGATGCGCCACGCCTGGCGGAGTTGGGCAGCCAGAGCCTCGTCGATCGAATAGAGGTCGGCGAGCGAAAGATCGCTGATAACGATCCGGGCGGTGGTCCCAGTAAACAGGACGTCGACCATCTCGAAGGTGTCCTGCGCATGCTGGCCGAGCGAGCCGGCAAGCAGCACGGCGTCGTTTTCAGCCTTCGAAAGCAGCGCCTCGCGCGTCGAATATTCGTAATAGCCATAGGCTGCGGCAAGAGCCATGCAGACCATGACAACGAACAGACGGAGTGAGCCAGCCAAAGTCAGCAGGCCTTCACTGCGATTTGGCGCTGGCGTTGCCGTCGTCATCATGAGCCTCCCCAGGCCATAGCGCCTTGCTCGCATATCACGGCTGGCTTGAGATCAAACTGAGCTTTGGTGCATTCGAGCCCGCCAGCTTTTCGCGGGCCCATTTGGCGGTGGCTGGCCGTCCAAGCTTGAACCCTTGCATCAAATCGACGTTCAACGTCTGGATCAGCCGAACTTGCGTTTCGTTTTCGACACCCTCGATCAGGATGTCGCGGCCGCGATTGCGAATAAGCCCGATGATGTCCCGAAGCATGTCTTCGCCGTGCGAATTGTCGCTTTCATGCAAGAAAGAGCGATCGATCTTGATCATTTCGAATTCGAACAGCCGCAGCCAGGACAGGCCCGCAAAACCGGTGCCGAAATCGTCGAGCCAGATCTGGACACCGAGCTTCTGCAGTTCGGTGATGCTGCGCAAAATGTCGGAATGCTCCTCGATCTCGAGCCCCTCGGTGATTTCAAGTGCCAGTCGGTGTGGCGAGATACGGGTTTCGGCAAGGATGCTGGCGATCGATGCCGGGAACGATGGCGAACGCAGTTGGACGGCGGAAACGTTGACGCTGACCACGGGAAGGTCAGTCGGGACGAGGAGCTCACGGCAGGCTGTCCTGATCGCCCAGCGTCCCAGTTCGTGAATGGCGCCGGTCCGCTCGGCAACGGGGATAAAGACGGCCGGAGAGATCGCCGTGCCGTCCAGCAGTCTGAGGCGCATCAAGGCCTCGAAGGCTACGATCTTTCCCGAGCAGACTTTTTGAATGGGCTGATAGGCCAGGGAGACGAGATCCTGCGGAATCGCGATGCGCAGCAGCGCGGCAACATTGCCAGACACGTCCCCGACCATCGGATCACTGGAATCAAACAGCCGCACGCAGTTGCGCCCGCTGGCCTTGGCGGCATACAGAGCCCGATCGGCTTCGCTGACGATTTTCTCCGGCTTTTCCGCCTCGGCCGATGAGAGCGTCGCGCCGACACTGATCGTTACGACCAAGAGGCCGTCCTGCCGGTCTTCGTGGGAAAGGTTCAGCGCCTCGATGGACCGGCGCATTTTCTCCGCGAGACCCTTGAGCTTGAACTTGTTATCGGCGCGAATGAGGACGATGAATTCCTCGCCGCCATATCGACCGATCGTTGCGTCGTACCGTTTTGCCATGTCTGCCAACGCGGCCGACACCGCGACGAGGATCCGGTCTCCTTCCTGGTGGCCGTAATGGTCGTTGAAGCGCTTGAAGAGGTCAATATCGATGAGGATGACGGCGAATGCCGTGCTATCGGCCCGCCAGGCTTCGTAATATCCTCTGAGCTCTCGGTCGATCGATCGACGATTGGCAAGTCCTGTGAGCGAATCCGTGTTTGACAACAGGAGAAGCGCTTTGCCCTGCTCTTCGAGTTCGGCTTTTTGGATGTCGGATTTGAGCGCATTCAGAAAAACGCTGTAGCGTTCCGCGTTCAGCTTCCAGTTGACGAACGAAATCAGCGTGAAGCAGACCAGATAAAAGACGGCGAACGCGATGATGTACGAGTTCGACACCACCGCAACCAGGCTGGCACCTACAGTGAAAAATGTGAGGATCAGCCACGACGACGTAACCGCGACGGCGGGCCGAAAATTGAACAGCAGCGACGCGACCATCATAAAGATGGCGCCGAATACCATGTAATAGGAAACGCTGAGCAGATAGCTGCTTTGAATCGAAATGACCAGCCAGGCAAGGTAACCGGCCACGACAAAACCGGCGCATACGATATCGATCGTTCTGGCTTTGACATCACATGCAAACAGCGCTTCGACGACGGCCAACGCCAGGAGACTGAGGGCAAGGCGTGCGGAAACCGTCAAAACCGCGACATCTGGAATGAGAACGAAATCAAGGCCGGCGAATCCGAGATAGACGGCCAAAGTCATCCACATGGCTCGCCGCGCATTCAGCTTGCGGGGATTTTCGCGCTTTTGTTCGAAAAGACCAAAAAGCCGCGGCGAGTTGCGCTGGAACTTGGGTTTCGACAGCTCGTCGTCGATGAAGCCAATCAGTTGATCTTCCATACCGCCCATTCCAACCCACTGCCTCGTCAAGCCACGGTCATCTGGACACTGGCGAGCGGCACCGGTCCGCTACGGGCTGTCATGATAGCCGGTTTATGAGAATTGACCCTTAACGCTTTCCGGCGAACTGTTGGCATTTTCGCCTCGTCGGGACTGGTCACATTCGGCTGTCAAACCGCACCCTGTCATTAACCTTTTATTAAAATTTCGGTAGACGGCATTAAATTCACGTGAATGATGGGTGGTGCGGAATGACCCCATCATCTACAACCAGGGCGAACAATGGACCATCTTCATCAAGAGTACGAAGACGCGCGGTCGGTTGCCGACCGCCTTGATCCAAACCGGCGGAAGTCGCGCTTGCACATGGCACCTTCCGATCAGCTGACGGCTGCTTCGCTCGACCTGCGTCTCATTCTAAAACTGGCAACCCAGCGTTTTGCCGCGCAAAACGATCCTGCCAGAGTAGCGGGGTTTCTCGTCGAGGAAATGAGGGTCATGCGAAACACCCTCTCAGCGATGGTCTGGCAGCAGATCATCCTGTTGGCCCAGGATCATCCGATCAACGCCATGCTGCAGCAGGATCCCTTCACCCACTGGTCCGTTACCAAGCCGAGAGGCTATTCCGGGGACGCGGTGCTGATGGATCTCGTCTACGGCCATCCGTCGATTGAACCGCTCATCGCCGAGGCCAGCGATCTGGGACGCAGCATCTTCAGCTACACCGGCAATGCGCCCACATCGGCAGGATCGCGCGAACGACGGGAGTTGTTGGCAAAACACGTCGACGAGGTCGCTTCCACAAGGGAAGGCGACGCGGAAATCTTGAGCATTGCAGCCGGGCATCTCCGTGAAGCCGAGAAATCGATTGCGCTCAATGAAAAACGCCTGAAACGCTGGGTCGCGATCGATCAGGACCCGATCAGCGTCGGCATGATCCAGAATGACTACGGGACGTCCGGCGTCGAAGCGATCCAGGGATCGGTGAAAGGCATTCTTACCAACCGCTATGAGCTTGGCGAATTCGACCTTATCTACGCCGCTGGTCTCTACGATTATCTGCCCCACAAGGTCGCTGTCAGCCTCACGAGCAAGTGCTTGCAGATGCTGAAGCCCGGCGGCACGTTCCTCTTCGCGAATTATCATAGCGAAACGCCGGACGAGGGCTACATGGAAGCCTTTATGGACTGGTCGCTGATCCTGCGCACCGAAGCCGAGGTCTGGGCGATCATCGATCAAAGCGTCGACCGCAACACGGTGGATGTCGAAGTGAAGTTCGGCAAGAACGGCACGATCGTTTACGCGGCCATCAGGAAATCGCGCGCCAGTTAAAAGCGGCTTCACGCTTGAGGCCGTCTCGTCCTGGAAATGTTCGGGGGCGCAGACGGAGACGACCGCACTCACAACACGTCGAACGAGAACCGGGCAAGACGTCAGGCCCGAATAATACTGGTTCTTGTCGCCGTTCTGAATGGTCGGCGACTTTTCGGCCTCGCCGACCAAGCGGTCGTATCTGGTGTCGGCGTTGATGAAGTAGCCGGTGAAGATCTCGTAGTTCGCCGTTGCCGCGACGCCGACGCTCTTGAAACCGCGATCGTAGGCCGTCAGGCGCTCGACCGTGTTGAATGACTCGCGCGAAATGATGCCGAAACAGGTGATCATGTAAGTCGGACGAGGCAAGGCTCGCGGTCGGGCCGATCTTCAGCACCAGCTTGCGGTCGAGCGGCCGGGCGATGAAATCGCCGCCAAAGCCTTCGCCTTCGCCGTCGATCGCATAACGCACAAGGTTAGGCGTGAACGCGACCTTGCGGCCTTGACTCGGCCGAGCGCTGATCACAAAGACACCCTTATCAATCTGACCCGACAAACCGGCGAATATTCGGAGGCCCCCGCTTGGTCCTTTCAGATACCTTGAAGGCCAAGGATGCCATGACCACCGGCCAAGCGCATCTCGAACCCCAGGGTCATGGCCCAGGCCTCGGCGTCACCCTCGCCCTCACCACCACGATCCAGATCGTCGCCACCGCTGCGGCGCTGTCCTTGACGGCGATCATGCCGTTGGTGGTGGAGGACGTTTCCGTCGACACCCATTTCATCGGCTACCAGATCAGCCTGATCTATCTCTCCGGCATCGTCTCGGCGGCGCTGTCGGGCAAGACCCTCCGCCTCATCGGCGCCGGGCGGCTGGAGGAGGTGTGCCTTCTCACCTTCGGCCTCGGGCTCCTGTGCTTCGCCATGGCGAGCGTGCCCTTCCTCGTCGCAGGTTCGTTGCTGATCGGCATCGGCTACGGTTACCAGAACCCGGCGGCCTCCCAGCTCCTGATCGGCATCACCCCGGCCCGCTCACGTAATCTGGTCTACTCGGTCAAGCAGGCCGGCGTGCCGCTCGGCGGCGTCGTGGCCAGCCTTGCCGTGCCGGCGCTGGCCCTTGCACTCGGCTGGCGCATGGCGCTCGCAGTCGCCGCGCTCCTGCCCTTCGTCTTGATCCTCGCCATCCATTTCGCCCATGGCAACGAGCGCGTCGACCGGGCGTCGATCCCCCGGTCGAGCCTTCTCGCAGACCAGAAGATGCTGTTCGGCCAGCCGGCGCTGGCGACGCTCGCCTTTTTGAGCTTCGTCTATTCCGCTGTGCAACTCTCGGTCAGCGCCTTCACGGTGACGGCTCTGGTCGAAAACGCCGGCTGGGGCCTCGTTGCGGCGGGAACGGTCGCGGCGGTGACACAGGCTGCCGGCGCCTTCGGCCGTGTCGTCTGGGGCCTCGTCGCCGACCGCATGGGCGGCGGCTTCCGGCTGCTGGGAATCCTTGGCGCTCTCGGCGCGGGGCTGGCGCTCGGCCTTGGCGCGAGCCTGTCCCTTCAAGGACCGTCAGCCCTGACCGTGACGCTGTTCATCCTGTCGGGGGCCGTCTGGCTCGGCTGGAACGGCGTCATGCTGGCCGAGGTCGCGCGCCAGGCGCCCGATGGCCGCGTCGGCGCTGCGACCGGCGCCGTCCTTGTCTACACCTTCATCGGCGTGCTGATCGGCCCGTCGAGCTTCGCGCTGATCGCCGACCTGACCGGCAGCTTTGCCGCGGCCTTCGCCGCCTTCTCGCTGTTCGGCATCGCCGGCGTTGTCGCGGTGCTGGTTGCCAGGCTGCGTTAAGCCAGAAATCAGCGCAGCGGCGGAATGCGGCCGAAAGGAATGATGCCGGCCGACAGCGCGCCGCGCGTCAGGTTCAGCGAGATGACCGTGCGACCGCCTTGCTGACGGCCGACGAAGTTCACGGCCTGCGCTACCGTGTCGGCGACGGACTTGATCTGCGGCGCAGCCTCGCCGACCAGCTTGGCCACCTGCTTGGGATCGGTGACGGCAAGTTCCAGCTCGCCGGTCGCGGTGCCGGCTGCATCGAAGGCCACCGTTCCGGAAAGCTCGGCGCCCGCCTCGCCCATGTCGATCTGCACCGAGCGCATCGTCACCGTGCGACCGGCCAGCGCTTCGCGCGGGCTCTGGCCCTGGGTCCGCCCCTTCAGCCAGTCGGCTGCGCCAGCGACCGTGACGTCGGCGGAGGAGTCGGCGGGCGGCAGGTTCGGCGCGCCCGGCGCGACGATCTTGCCGCCTCGGCTGAGCCAGGCAACGTCGAGATCGCCGTCGCGGCGGCGCGCATGGGTCTCGATGCGAATGGCGGTGGCGACCGGCTGACGGTCGCCCGCCGGCTGGGCGAGCGCCACCACCGGCTGATCTGCCACGAGGGCGAAATGGTCGAGCCCCTGCGTCCAGAAGGTGCCGCTCGCCTGCAGCAATTTCCACCGGATGTCGAGCGGCGCGACGGCTTGCGCGTCAACGATCAGCGGCCCGTCGAGTTCGGCGACGACTCGGTTCGGTCGGTAGATCTGCGCGGCGGAGCGAAGCTGCCCGGCGGAGGCGCGAAAGCCGTCCTGCGGCGCGTCGATCGTCAGAGCGTCGCAGCGCAGGCCGAGACGGAAGGGATAGCCGAAGACCGTGTGGTTCGGACAACCGATATCCATGCCGCGCTGCTTCTCGGCCTCTATCGTTTGCACGACGCGCGCGTCGAGCTGGCCAGCAAGATAGTACCAGACGCCGGTCAGTCCCGCCGCCAGCACGATCACCACGACGACGATCCATACGAAAGCGCGCCGCGCCTTGGTGTTCTTCGCACCGTTTTCGACTGCCTCGTCGCTTGTCGTCGCCATCTCGCCTGTCCTTCTCGTCTCGTCATCGAGGCGGCGAGGAATCGCCGGCCTTTATGATTCGCACATGTCTCGATAAAGCATCCAAAATCCGTCGCACACCGGTTTCGATCCCATCGGTCGACCGGAATGATCCGGCAACCCGAGCGGCAAAGCCGGCAGACAGGGCAATTTGAAGGCAATGGGCGATTTGTGGGTGTTCGGCTACGGCTCGCTGATCTGGCGACCGGGCTTTTCGTTCGAGGAACGGGTCAAGGCGCGCCTCGGCGGCTATCACCGCGCCCTGTGCATCCACTCCCATGTCCATCGCGGCACGCCGGAGCGGCCGGGCCTTGTCTTCGGCCTCGACCGCGGCGGCTCCTGCGTCGGCATGGCATTTCGGGTGAAACCGTCCGATCGCGATGCCGTGACCGCCTATCTGCGCGAGCGCGAGCTTGTCACCCATGTCTATCGCGAGACGACGCTGCCGGTTCGGCTTGCCGACGGTCGCGGCGTCAGGGCCCTCACCTACGTCGTCGACCGCGGCCATTCGCAATATGCCGGCCGGATCGGCGTTTCGGAGGCTGCGGCGATCGTCAGAAATGCTCACGGCCGGTCCGGACCGAATGTCGAATATGTCGCGAGCGCCTTTGCCGAGATCGAAGCGCTGGGCTTGCGCGATCGCTGGCTGGCCGACGTCGTCGCGCGGCTCAGATGAACCGGCACAAAACGATCAATCCGGCCGCCGCGGCGGCCGGTGCCCATCGCGCTGATACGCCTCTGCCAGAAGATCGTCCGAACGGGTTTCGATCGCATCGCGCAACCGGCCGATAAAGGCCTCGCGCACCAGTCCGGCCTCGATCGGCGGCAGGATTTCGGCCTGGATCGTGCCTGGCATCCGCCAGATGCTGTGGCGAGGCCAGTAAAGCCCTGAATTGAGCGCCACCGGCACGACCGTCAGGCCCAACGCATCGTAGAGCCGGAAGACGCCCTGCTTGTAGTCGGGCCTGGCGCCCGGCGCGCTGCGCGTGCCTTCGGGAAAGATGAAGACCTGGCGCCCCCCCGCGACAGACTTCTTGGCGCCCTCGATCATCGAACTGAGCGCGCCCGAGCGCTTGGATCGATCGATCGGGATCATTGCCAGTCGCCGCGCATAGGCGCCGAAGAGCGGGATCGACATCAACTCCTTCTTCAGAATGAAGACCGGCCGGTCGAGCCCCGGCAAAAGCGCGAAGACGTCCCAGAAGGATTGGTGCTTGGAGGCGATGATAATCGGGCCGGCGGGCACGTTCTGATAGCCGGTGATCTGCGACCGCACACCGCCGATGTATCGGAGAATCCAGAGGCTGGAGGACGCCCAGGCCCTCACCACGCGCCAGGCCGCCGCTTCCGAGCCGAAAAACACCACAGGCGAGAAGACGATCATCCGCACGATGAGGTTCGCGTAAAAGGCGACGTTGAAGGCGACCGAGCGCAGAAGGATCATTAAGGTGAAAGTCCGCTGGTTCGATGCGAAGTGAACGCGCGTGGCAATGCGCTCTCACGATGGTCGCGCGCCTCGACGCCCGCTTCGCGATGCCTAAACCGGACGGAGGGGAAAATGAAGCGCGGCGATACAAAGTCACGTCGAGATGGCGAAAAGGGTCTCGATCCGGCGCCACAGAAAACGTCCAGCCCGCAAGGTATTTGCCCGCGAAGATCAGCGTTGGAGGCCAAGCTCCGCCATCTTGGTTGCGACGGACAGTTCCGGGTCGATGCCGAGCGCTGCGCGGGCACGCGCCGCGATCAGCTTGGCGTATTCGGTCAAAAGCACCTTCAATCCCGTGCCGCTCGGCACCTGATAGGCGGTCCACAGATCCTCGCGCCGCACGGCATAGGGCATCACGGACACGACGTCGTCGAGACGGTCGAATTCGCGCAACGAACGGGGCATGTGATAGTCGCTGGTCACGAGGATCAGCCGACGAAACCCGCGCTGCTCAGCCCATCGCGTGGCGATCTCGGCGTTGCCGACGGTGTTGAGCGCAATGTAGTCGAGATCGACGCAGCAGTCGAACCAGGCCCTGTCGGTGCCGGTCATGCGGGCGAGCGTTTCGGCGCTGGTTCCCGGATTGACGCCGCTGATCAACAGCCGCCGACCATGCCCATCCTTCAGAAGATCGATCGCCTGGTCGATGCGCAGAGCGCCGCCCGTCAGAACGACGATGCCGTCGGCCGGCCCGATCGTGCCCGGCTTCGACAGAAGGCTTACCTCCTGAGTGAAACGCAGGAAGCCGCCGGTGAAATATCCAAGGATGCAGACAGCGGCGACGAGGACCGCGACACGACGCCGGCCATGCCGCCAGCTGCCGCCGTAGCGGCGGTCAGAAGCGCGACGGGTTACAGCGCTTCGGCGCTCGGGCCCAACGTAACCGTCAGAAGACGCATAAGGCCGCAAAGCCGCAAAAAACCTGCCGTGTTTCCCGCGGACCGGTTCCGGGTCATGGTCCCTATCGACCGTCGTCCAGCTCATGGCCGACACGTCCGGCACGAGCGGATTTCAAAACGCGGTCGGCCCGGGTGCATCGATCGTCCCATCCTGTCGCCCATGGCCGAGTCCACCGGTGTGGCACCGGCGTGCTGCGGCTCTCTGACAGACTGTCGTTCCGACACGGTTAACACAATCCTTAAGATTCCGAGGGCCTTAAGATTTCAAGAGCTTTACGATTCAACGGGCGAGATCATGTCGATCGCCGCCAATTGTTTGATCACGGTGATGCGTGACGTCAACGCCGTCAGGGCACCGACAGTTGCAACGAGTACGAGAACCCCGACATAGCCCGTCCAGCCGATGGAGAAGGAGCCGAACAGCGCGCTGATCTGGTCGGCCTCGGGCGTGGCACGGTTGCTGTCGGTCCAGAACCCCATCATCCAGAACAGGATCAACGCGAAACCGCCCCCGCCGATCGCGCCGACGAGGCCGAGACGCAGGAAATGCCCCTGGAATTCGCCGGCGATGAAGGCGGAACGCGCGCCGACGAAATGCAGGACCTCGATGATCTGACGGTTGCCGGACATGGCCCCGCGTGTGGCGAAGACCACCGTGAGAATGGTGGCGATCAGGACGAGGGCCAGGACACCGATGCCGACGAAGACCGTCGCCCGCGCCATGGTGACCAGACGCGCCACCCAGGCGCGGTGGTCGTCGAGCTCGGCCGTCGGCACGGCGCGCTTGAGCCTGGCGTCGAGCGCCGCGAAATCCGGCGGTGCGGATTCGTCGATCGCCATGATCACCAGCCGTGGCACCGGCAGATCGGCAAGATCGAGGCCCTCGCCGAGCCAGGGCTCCAGAAGCCGGCCGGTCGCCGCGTCGTCGAGCGTCGTAGCGCTGACGACACCGGGCGTCGCCAGGGCCGTCTGTCGAACGCTGGTGAGCGCCGCGTCCATGTCGAGCCCGTCGTCCGGCTTCACCTGCACGGTGATCTCGCGCGAGATGTCGTTCTGCCATTGCGACGCGGTGTCGGAAACCAGCGCCACCGCACCGACGGTGAGGCTGGCCAGAAAGGTCATGATCGCGATGACAGTCATCAGCGCCCGGCCCGCGACATTGGCCGGCGGCACGATCGGCGTCGGGCGGCCGCGCCCGGCCCCGCCCGTCAGCCTGTCGAACAGGTCGTGCAGATCGACGAGCCTCTCGGCGAAGGCGGTCATCGCGGCCACCTGTGCGCGCACGCTTCGATCCTGGCAGCTGTTGTCCGTGTCTTCATCGCATCAATCATGGATTTCGAGACGTCCGTCCGAAAGAATCAGCCGGCGAGCGGCGACCTGGTCCATCAGGTCGAGATCATGGGTGGCGATCACCACTGCGGTGCCGGTCCGGTTGAGCTCCATGAACAACCGCAGCAGCCGGCGCGCGAGCGGCGGATCGACGTTGCCGGTGGGCTCGTCGGCGAGGAGAATGTCGGGCTGGTCGATCAACGCACGCGCGATCGCCGCGCGCTGCTTCTCGCCGCCCGAGAGAACGACGGGTGAAGCGTGCATCCGCTCGCCGAGGCCGACCCATTTGATCAGGTCGATGACGTCCTGGCGATAGACCGCTTCGTCGTGGCCCCGAACCCGCAAGGGCAGCGCGACGTTCTCGTAGGTCGTCATGTGCTCGAGCAGCCGGAAATCCTGGAAGACCACTCCAATGCGCCGGCGGATCGACGGCAGGTCCTTGCGCGAAAGCGTCGCGGCATCCTTGCCGAGGACGGTGATCAGCCCGCGGGTCGGCTTCAGCGCCAGGAACAGCATGCGCAGGAGGCTGGTCTTGCCCGCCCCGGACGGTCCGGTCAGGAACTGGAACGACTGACGCTTCACCTCGAAGGAGAGGTCGCGAAGCACTTCCGGCCCCATGTCGTATCTGAGCCCGACATTCTCGAACCGAATCACGTCGTTGCGCCCCCTCATTGCGATCCGTTCGATCGATTCACGCCGTTGGCTGGACCCGCCATTGCTCCTGGCGCGCGGTCCCAGGGCGGATTGACCCATTGCCGCGCGACTGTGTTGATTCTAGGCCGTTCGACCCTTCGGCGAAACCGCCTCCAGGCGCCGCACCGGCAGGCTCCGGGCAAGGCTCGGCGACGTGCCTGCGAGCGACCCTTTACGCTTTGTTAAGCATAAATCCTTACCCATTCCTGAACATCCGAACGCTGCACGGAAACCTTCGATCGTGGCTTTTCCGGACTTCCGACACCATGGCGGCACGACGATCTTACCGCACGCGGCGTGAAAGCTCCTCGGACACAGGACGCAATGGGCAGGACATGACCAGACCTCGCGACACATCCTCGCCCTTCGCGGCCCGCAATCGGTCACATCGTGCCGCGAGCCCGGACGACGATAAGGGCTCCGTCCGGCGCGCGGCCCGCGCGATCCCGACGATCATCGACTGCGTCGCAGAGGTTACCGAACGCAAGCCGCTCGACAAGAGCGCGGCAGCACGGGCCGCCGCCCATCCCGAGCGCCCGGCCGGCGCGCCCTTCTGGGCCGCGGGCGAGGCCGACGCCCGCTCCAGGGGATTCGGCCGTCGCACCGAATCCTTCTTCGCCGACACCGGACACTTCGGGCGCACCTCGCGCCGCCGCACGACGCTGACACCTCGCCGCCACGAAAACGAGAGCGACCTCTTATGGCAGGCCCTCGACCTGTCACGCCATGCGCGGGTGGAGCCGTCAGCAGAGCCGGTCGGGCTCGAGGCGGCACTGCCGCACATCCATCGCCGGATCGGCCTCAGGGCTCGCAACGCCGCCCTGGTCGCCGGCGGCTTTCTCGCCGGCTTGCTGGCGATCCCGGTGTTCCTGCTGTCGAGTTCGGTGGCCCCGGTCGCCGCACCGATTCCCGACGTCGCCATCCTGGGCGGCGCGGCCGGCGATCTCGTTCTGGAGCGCGTCACCGCCAGTCTCGTTCCACGCGGCGAGGGCAAGGTGCTCTCGGTCGAGGGCACTGTGCGTAATGCCGCCTTGCAGGACACCATCGTGCCCCCGCTTCGTATCGCGCTTTCGAATGGAGACAGCGTCGTCGGCGAACGGCCGCTCTCCATCGGTGTCGTGCGACTGACGGCTGGTCAAAGCGTGCACTTCGTGTCTCGCGTGGCGGTCTCCTCCGCCAGTTCCGGCGACATCGCGATCGGCTTTCAGGCGAACGAGACAACCTTGGCGACGATCCGATGATCACCGTTCGCGGCAAGCAGATCGAAACGCTCTACGACCCACCCGAGATCGCTGCGTCCGTCGACAGGATTGCCAAGGGCATCGCGGCGGCCGGGAAAGACGACCTTCTCGTCATCTCGGTGCTGAAGGGTTCCTTCGTTTTCGCCGCCGATCTCATCCGCGCGCTGCATCATGCGGGGCTCGCGCCGGAGGTCGAGTTCATTTCGCTGTCGAGCTACGGCGCCGGCACGCAAAGCGGTACGGTCGAGATCCTGCGCGACGTGGAAAGCCCGGTCGCGGGCCGCAACCTGCTTCTCGTCGACGACATCCTCGAATCGGGCCGCACCCTGCGCTACGCCCGAGACCTGATGCTGTCGCGCGGCGCGGCCTCCGTCGAGATCGCCGTGCTCCTCGACAAGACCATGCGACGCAAGACCGACCTGTCGGCCGATTACGTCGGGTTCGACTGTCCGGACCATTTCGTCGTCGGCTACGGTATGGATGTGGGACACGCGTTTCGCGAACTACCCTTTGTCGGCCACATCGTCGGCGACCTGTGAGCGAAGCGTAACGTCCAGGCCGCGACGGGTGCTCGACGTTCAGCAGAGACGAACGGGCGGCAAAATGATGCCGGAACAGCTTTCGACGGGATCGCTTCGCCCGCGAAAGATCGGGAAATTGCAAGCTTTGGGCAAGGATTGCGGGCTAAACGCATAAGATGGAGTTGCGTATCGTAGAGTGCCGGAGGCAGCCTTGGCTCGCATACTGATCGCCGAAGACGACGCAGGCGTGCGCCACCTCGTGTCCCGCGCGCTCGGTCTTGAAGGCCATGACGTCACCCTCGCCGAGGATGGCGAGCTTGCGCTCGAGGCGCTCGTCGCGGCCGACGGCCACTTCGATTTCGTGCTCTCCGACATCCGCATGCCAGCCATGACGGGCATCGAGCTCGCCCATGAGATCGCCGCCTCCTGGCCGAAACTGCCGGTGCTCCTGATGACCGGCTTCGCCGAACAGATGGAAGCGGCCGAAGAGCTGACCGCGATCATCGAAGGCGTCGTCGAAAAGCCCTTCTCCATCTCCGAGATCCGCCGCGAGGTTGGCCGAATCCTCGCCGAGCGCCAGGCCGCGAAGGTCGGTACGCGCTCTGCCTTGGACGCCGCAAAAGGCATCGAGGGCCACGACACGGGCGCACCGATCCGCCGCTGCGCCTGAGCCGCAGACGCGGTTTCAGCAGGGGCATCTTCGCGATCTCGCACAGCACCGAGAGCGCCTGCCTGTCAGTAATCCGACAAAGAAAATTCCCGGCGCATTGCCATTTCCCCGCGAGCCGTAAAGCGGATTATGCGCGACCCGCTCTCGCGCCGCGCCCAGCCCAGGACATGAAAGCGGTCGATCAGTGCGGTGCCGAGGGCACCGGCCAGATGGCTGCGTCGGACGCTCCAGTCGAGGCAGGATCGGCAGAGCGGACGCCGCTGCGTGTTCAGCCCGTCGAGGTCAATGCCGAAACTGCGCATCGCGGTGGCGCCATCTGCGGTCAGTTCGAGATCATTTCCGGTATCGCGCAGATGACCTGCGGCTAGAAGCCCGTCATAGAGGGCAACGCCAAGTTCGCCGGCCAGATGGTTGTAGCAGATACGAGCCTTGCGCAGCGCCGGATCGTTCGGCCCCGTGCGAGTGCGCAGCAGCCCGCGCTTCGCCGCAAGCCCCATCAGACCCTCCAGCACCGCACCGATATCCTCGCCCGCCAGAGCGAAATAGCGATGACGCCCCTGGCTGCGATGGCGCAAAAGATCGGCGGCCTCTAGCTTCTTCAGATGTGAACTCGCGGTCTGGACGGTGACGCCAGCCTCAGCCGCCAGCTCGCTGGCGGTCAGCGCCTTGCCGCTCATGAGCGCGACCAACATGTTGGCACGCGCGGGATCGCCGATGAGCGAGCCGATAAGTGCGATGTCGGGACCGTCTTTCATAGTTCGACCATAGCCGAAGCATTGGTGCAGAGCAAACCGGCACGATGGCCTTCGCGAGACGCTCGAAAGGTCACGACGATGCGCAACGAAGACCGACACACAGCCAACACAGCCCCATGGAACCCGAAGGTCGTTCGGCACGAGGCGCCCGGAGCGGACGGGGTGCGTCTACCCGTCGAACTCGCCCTTCTCGGGTTGCTCGCCCTGCTCTGGGGCTCGTCCTACCTGTTCATCAAGATTGCCGTCACCACAATCCCTCCGGTGACCCTGATCGCCGCGCGCGTGACGATCGCCGCTATCATTCTCGGCGCGATACTGTGGTGGCGCGGCGAGCGGCTGCCGCGCGACGCTCGCGTCTGGGCCGAGCTGTTGGTCCAGGCGCTCTTCAACAGCATCGGCGCCTGGACTGTGCTCGCCTGGGGTCAGCGGCAGGTGGACAGCGGTCTTGCGAGCGTTCTGAACTCGACATCGCCGCTTTTTGTCTTCGTCCTGATGCTCGCCGTCGGCAGCGCCGCGGCCGTCAGCCGAATCAAGCTCGCCGGCACCATGCTCGGCCTTTTCGGCGTCGTCCTCATCGTCGGAATCGACGTCCTGGCGGGCCTCGGCCATCAGGTCGTCGCGCAGCTCGCCATTCTGTTTGGCGCGGTCCTTTATGCCGGGGCCGCAATTTACGGCCGCCGCTTTTCAGGCCTGCCGCCGGTGGTCACGTCCCTTGGCACGATGCTCTGGGCAACGATCGTCCTGGTGCCGGCCAGTCTCGCGATCGACAAGCCATTGACCTTGCGTCTCTCAGGCGAAGCAATCCTCGCAACACTGGTTCTCGGTGGCTTCTGCACGGGGCTTGCGCTGTTGGTCTATTTTCGGCTGGTGCGCACCCTCGGCTCGATGGGGGTCGCGAGCCAAAGCTATCTCCGTGCCGGTATCGGTGTCGTGCTCGGCATCTTCTTTCTTGGAGAGAGCTTCCAACCGATCGTTGGCGTCGGGCTCGCTTTGGCGATTGCCGGCGTCGCGATTATGAACCTTCCGGCCCGTCTGAAAAAGCCTTCGTCTTGATGACGTTCCGCTCAAGATGGCCGAAGCGGCGATCGGAACGCGGTTTCGATGACGCCCGCCAAGCCCGCCTCAGGGCGTTTTCAAAAGCCGCTCCAGATATTGCCGCTCCAGCTCCGGCGAAAGCTGATCGCCGAGACGCTTGCGGATGGCGTCGAGGATTTCGCGGGCCCGCTGGGTGTCGATCTCGTCGGGCACGCCGACGTCCTGGCCGAAATCGGGGCCCTGCGTCTGCCGCTGGCGGCCGAGTGGGTCGCGGCTGGACTGCTGCGGCTGCTGGCCGCCGAACCCCTGTCCCATCTGGCCCTGACCCGGCTGCTGGCCCTGCTGACCCTGGCCTTGCTGCATCGCCTGCTGCATCTGCTGCATGGCATCCTTGGCGCCGTCGCGCAGAGCCTGCATGGCACGGCCCTGCTGGCCGACGGCCTCGCCATCGTCGCCCTTGCCGAGCGCGCCCTCGGCCTTGCCCATCGCCTCGCCGGCCTGACCGAAGCCCTTGGAGGGCTCCATTCCCATGCCCTGCATCTGCTTCCGCATGGCCTGAAGATCCTTTTGCAGTTGACCCTGCTGTTCCTGCAGCTTCTTCATCGCCTCATCGAGCTGCTCGGCCGTCATTGGCTGGCCCTCCTGGGACTGACCTTGCTGACCCTGTTGCTGCTGCCGGTTCTCCCGGCCCTGCTGCTGGCCCAATTGTTGGCGTTGAATCTGCTGGCGGCCGAGATCGAAGGTTTTGTCCATCAGCTGCTGCTGGCGTTGCAGCATCTCGCCCATCTTGTTCATCTGCTGCTGCATGGCGTTCTGCTCGCCACCCTGCTGCTGCTGACCCGGCCGCATCGCCTGGAGATTGTCCATCATCTGCTGCAGTTCGGAGAGCAGTTGCTGGGCCGCGTCCTTCGAACCCGACTTCGCCAGATCCTCGATCCGATCCATCATCTTGTCGAGATCCTGCGGACGCAGCTCCTGCGCCTGGCCCATCTGGTTCTGGTCCATGGGCGGCATCTTCTGCATCTCTTCGGCGAGCGCCTGCATATATTCGTTCATCGCCTCGCGCAGCTCTTTCATGAGCTGGTCGATCTCCTCGTTGGAAGCGCCGTTCTCCAGCGCCTGGCTGAGCTTTTCGCGGGCGTCGCGCAGCCGGCGCTCCGACAGCGAGAGATTGCCGTCTTCGATGCCAAGCGCGATCTGCCACATGAAATCGACCGCCGAGACGAGCGCCGCATCGTCATAGGCCGTCGCGATACGGGTCCGCACGACCTTCAGCGCCAGGTAGTCGGACGGGTTTGCGATGAACTCGTCGCCGCGCAACGTCGTGGCATCCAGAAGTTCGATCACCCGTGGCACCGCATTGGCGTCGAGCGCCAGCATACGCCGCTGCTCGATGACGGCGCGGGCGAGTGGATTGGAGAAGCGCTTTTCCGGCAGCGTCAGCGTCTTCGTCTGCGACCGGCCGATCTGACCGGCATCGTCGGTGGCGACGAGCGTCATAGCAACCCTCGCGCCGGCATAGGGGCTTTCGGCAAGGTCGGCGCTCGACTTGCCCTCGGCGGCCCCCTTCCTGCGGCGCGGCACCGACAGGTTGATCTTCGGAGTGGCGACCACCGGACGGGCGTCGTCCGCGACGGTTTCGTCCTTGACGACGATCTCCGCCTCGGCCTTGCGCACCCCGTAGTCGTCCGAAACCGTATAGGCCAGCTGCAATGCGCCGTTGCGCGCCTCGCTCGGCTCGCCCTTGAAGGCGATGTTCGGGTTCTCGTCCGGCTGCACTGAAAACGCCCAGTTGCCGAGCGTCGAGAAGCTGGTGCCGAGATGCGCCGTGCCGCTGTCCTTCAGCGTATAAGCGAATTCGCGCGGTCCCGGCTCGGGTTTATCGTCGGCCGCGGCGCTGTCGCTGGCCGGTCTGGAGTCCGAACCGGTCACGGCCTTGCCGTCCACGACCGGCGCCTCGCCATCCTTCGTCTCGTCGTCGACGGAGTCGATGGTCTCGGCCTCCGCCGTCTCGCCGCTCCCGACCTCGCGCGTGAACGTCATGGCGGCGCCCGAGCCCTCCGACAGCCGCACGGACAGGACACTGCCCTCCGGCACCTCGATCGCGCCCGTTACCGGTCCCGTTGCGGGCCCTGTGGTCGGTGAAGCCTCCGTCAGGAAGATCGGCGCCCGGCCGGTATAGGTCGGCGGCGTCACCCAGGCGTCGACGCGCGCCCCGGCGACCTCTTCGCCCGGCGCCGGGGTGAAGGCGTCCGCCAGCCGGCCGCCACCAGGGCCGTAGGAATAGGCGAAGGCGGTGACGAGCAGCAGCGCAAGAACCGCACGCAGGCCGAACGGGTCGAGCCGCTCGGTGCGGGTGTTGGGTGCTCCGCCGGCGAGGTTCTTCAGTTCGGCGGCCATGCGCCGTTGATGCTCGCGCCAAAGCGCCTTGGCGAAGGGATCGTCGGACGTGGAGCGCGCGTCCTGCGCCTGCAGCGGCTGGTGGCGCAGCCGGCTCACCGCCTCGATACGGCCGTCGACGTCGCGCCGCGACGGCATTCGGAGGCCGCGATTGCGCCACAACGCCGCAAGGCCGAGCGCCACGAGGACAACCAACGCCGCAATCCGCGCGACGAAAGGCAGCGCCGCGAACAGGCCGAACCAGGACAGCGCCAGGAAGGCGGAGACGAGGCAGGCGATCGGCAGGACGAGCGGCCAGACGCGTTCGATCAGGAGCGAGACGTAGGCGAAACGTCGCGCACCGCCGATCCGCGCGGTATTGCGGCCGTTGCGGAGCCGTCTGACACCGTATCGGGCTGTGGCCGTTGCGTCCTGCCTGTCGTTCTCGGTCATGGCGCCTCGTTCCCGCGTCGTCCCTTGCCGCCGTCAGGCAGCCGACCGTCTTGAGCGGAATCCTTTCAGGGATCGGCCCAACTGACGGAAACCTTACCAGTTTTTACGGCGAAGGCGAGGCAGCTGACGCAGCTGTGACAGGAGCGGCATCGGCGCAGAGCACGCCCAAAACTACACGCCGTGGCAGTCCGTCACAGGTCCGCACCACAGCGCCCCTGGACTGGAAGAGCCCTGTCAATCCTCGCCGCCGAGCCAGGGCGGCAGCCGGTCGAGGCCGATGAGTTCTTCGATCGTCTGGCGCGGCCGCACCACATGGAACGCGTCGCCCCGGACCATCACCTCGGCGATCAGCGGCCGGGTGTTGTAGGTTCCCGCCTGCACCGCCCCGTAGGCGCCAGCCGACGAAACGTAGAGGAGATCGCCGGCCTTCACCTTCGCCATGTCGCGATCCTTGGCGAGGTAGTCGCCGCTCTCGCAGACCGGGCCGACCACGTCGACGACGATATGCTCGGCATCACTCACTTCGACCACCGGCCGGATGTCGTGCCAGGCCTCGTAGAGCGTCGGGCGGATCAGATCGTTCATCGCCGCATCGACGATGGTGAAGGTCTTGCCCTCCGTCTCCTTCACGTAGATCACGCGGGTGACGAGAATGCCGGCATTGGCAGCCAGAAGCCGGCCCGGCTCGAAGACGACCCGGCAGTCAAGGTCGCGCACGTGCTTCTTGACGATCTCGGCATAGGCCGGCGGTCCGGGCGGCGGAGCATTGTCGCGCCGGTACGGCACGCCGAGCCCGCCGCCGAGATCGACGTGAGAGATGGTGTGGCCGGCGCCGCGCAGGCGCCCGACGAGGCCCGCCAGCCTTGCGAAGGCCTGGTCGAACGGTTCCAGCTCGACGATCTGGCTGCCGATATGCATGTCGATGCCGGACACGGAGATGCCCGGCAGCGCCCGGGCGCGATCGTAGACCGCTTCGGCCCGGTCGAAGGCGATGCCGAACTTGTCGGCCTTCTTGCCGGTCGAGATCTTGGCGTGGGTGCGCGCATCGACATCCGGGTTGATGCGGAAAGAGACATGGGCGGTGAGCCCGGCCATCTCGGCCCGAGCAGAGATGGCGTCGAGCTCCGGCTCGGATTCGATGTTGAAGCAGAAGATGCCGGAGGCGAGCGCCAAGTCGATCTCGGCGACGGTCTTGCCGACGCCTGAAAACATGATCTTTTCTGCCGGAATGCCGACATTCAGCGCGCGTATGAGTTCGCCGCCCGAGACCACGTCGGCTCCGGCGCCCAGATCGCCGAGCGTCTTGAGCACCGCCTGGTTGGAGTTGGCCTTCATCGCATAGCAAACCAGCACGTCGATGTCGGCGAAAGCGTCGGCGAAGACGGTGTAATGCCGCGTCAACGTTGCAGTCGAATAGCAATAGAACGGCGTTCCGACATCCGCGGCGATCGTCTCCACGGGGACGCCCTCGGCATGGAGGATGCCGTCATGGTGTTCGAAATGGTTCATCTTGAAACACGGGCTCGGTGCGGACGAATCGAAAAACAGACCAGGAAGAAGCCCGGCGCTGGAGATCGTTGCTAGTTAAGCAGCGGATCGAGCAGGAAAGGCCGGCGCGGCGCATTCGGATTTCGGGTGACCGCGGCGGCGCTCACGACATTGTCGCTCTGGATCGAGGAGATTCGGTCGATCCGAACGGCGGTGCCCTTGCTTCCGCCGAACAGCGTCGTGTCGCCGCTCTGTTTTTCCGTCTCGACGACGCTCGGCGTCTTGCCGGTCTGCGGTGCGACCGGCAGGTTCTTGACGCCGCAAGCCGAGACGACGGCCGTCACGAAAACGAAACCCGCCAGTCTGCCCGCCAGCCTCATCGTCCGGCGCAATCGCTTCGTCATCGTCGTCACCTTCGGCTCTGCCCCGTTCGCTTCCTGGGGTCATAAACGGTCAGCGCGAAGAAATCACTAGCATACCCGGCATTTCTGCCGGTCGGCCGAACCCAGGGCTTGCCGTCGGCACGAAATGCTTGGACCTTTGATCACCGAACGTCGACGCGCTCGCGCCAATAGGCGATCTGCTTGCGCACATTGTCCGGCGCTGTCCCGCCGAAGCTGATGCGGCTCGCCACCGACGCATCGACGCCTAGCACCGAATAGACATCGTCCGTGATCGCCGGGTTGAGCGTTTGAAGCTGCTCCGACGTCAGATCCTCCAGACCGCAGCCGGCCGCTTCCGCCATCGCCACCGCTCGGCCGGTGACGTGATGGGCGTCGCGGAAGGGCAGCCCGGCCTCGCGCACCAGCCAGTCGGCAAGATCGGTCGCGGTGGAAAAGCCGTGGCCGGCGGCCTTGCGCATCGACGCCACCTGCACCTGCATGTCGCGCACCATGCCGGTCGCGGCGGCCAGGGCGAGGCTCAAGGAATCGATCGCGTCGAAAACCTGCTCCTTGTCCTCCTGCATGTCCTTGGAATAGCTCAGCGGCAAGCCCTTCATTACCGTCAGCAGCGAGATCAGCGCGCCGTTGATGCGACCCGGCTTGGCGCGCACCAGTTCGGCCGCGTCCGGGTTCTTCTTTTGCGGCATGATCGACGAACCGGTCGAGAACGCGTCGGACAGCCGCACGAAGTTGAACTGCGGCGTCGACCAGATGACGATCTCCTCGGCAAGCCGCGAAAGGTGCGTGCCGCAGATCGCCGCGACCGACAGGAATTCGAGCGCGAAATCGCGATCGGAGACCGAATCCAGCGAGTTGCGGGTCGGCTCGCGAAAGCCAAGGGCCGAAGCGGTCATGTGACGATCTATCGGAAAACCGGTGCCGGCCAGCGCTGCCGCGCCCAGTGGACATTCGTCGATGCGCACGAGCGCGTCGCGGCAGCGCGACAGGTCGCGCGCGGCCATTTCGACATAGGCCAGGCAATGGTGGCCGAAGGTCACCGGCTGGGCGACCTGCAGATGGGTGAAGCCCGGCATCACCGTGTCGGCGTTCTCTCCGGCCTTGGTCAGGAGTGCATCGATGAAGCCTTCCAGCGCATGGGCGAGCGCGCTGAACGCCGCCTTCACATGCAGGCGGAAATCCAGCGCCACCTGGTCGTTGCGCGAGCGGGCCGTGTGCAGGCGGCCGGCCGCGGGGCCGATCAGTTCGGCGAGCCGCGCCTCGATGTTCATGTGAATATCCTCACGCGCTCGCGAGAAGTTGAAGGCGCCATTCTCGATCTCCGCCCGAATGGTGTCGAGACCGTCCGTTATGGCGCTCGCATCATCCTCCGAGACGATGCCCGTCGCAGCGAGCATGGCCACGTGGGCTTTCGAACCGGCGATATCTTCGCCATACAGACGCTTGTCGAAATCGATCGACGCGTTGATCTCTTCCATGATGGCGTCTGGACCCGAGGCGAAGCGGCCGCCCCACATCTGGTTGCTGCCCGAGGCAGAAGAAGTGGCGGAAGATGCCGAGGTCTGGGCGGGGATGGTCTTGCGACCGTCGCTTGGGGTCTGGCTCATGGCGATCCAAGAAAGGCTTTGACGAAATGTCCGACGAACGCCGAAACGAGGCGACGAACGCCGAAACGGGACGACGAGCGACAAGTGGCTTGCGCCGCGGGGTGCTCGGCGGCACGGCGCTGGCCCTGGTGCTCGTCGTGGGCAGTGCCGTCCTATACGTGAATCGGTCCGGTGCTGGCAATTCGAGCGCCGGTGGTTGCGCCGCCAATCCCGTCATCGCGGCGGCACTGGAAAAAGGCGCACAAGGCGAAGTCGCGGCCGTCTCGCCGCTGGAGACGCCCTTCGACGTCTCTTCGATCAATTTCAAGGACGGCAACGGCAAACCCGCATCGCTGAAGGATTTTTCCGGCAAGGCAACGCTGGTCAATCTGTGGGCGACATGGTGTGTACCCTGTCGACAGGAAATGCCCGCCCTCGACGCCCTGGAAACCAAAGCCGCGGACGAAACCTTCGCTGTGGTGCCGATCAATGTCGACCTCGGCGCCGCCGACAAGCCCAAGGCCTTCTACGCTTCCGAAAAGCTCGACGCCCTTCCCTTCTACCAGGACGGCACGATGGGTGTCTTCAACGACCTGAAATCCAAGGGCCTCGCCTTCGGCCTGCCGGTCTCCCTCCTGGTCGGCCCCGACGGCTGCGCGCGAGCCGCGATCAACGGCCCGGCCGAATGGGCCAGCCCCGACTCCATCCGCCTGATCGACGCCTTGAAGCAGTCGACGGCGCCGAAGGCGGCAGCGGGATGAGCGTCTGTACCCTTGCCAAACGCCCCTCGCCTGTCATCGTGCGATCCCAGATCGACATGCTGACCGGGAGGACGGCAGATGGACCAGAGCACTGCAAACGCTGCGAGCGCTTCGGCGGCTGAAGCACCGCACCAGACGACACCGGCCCCGCTCGCCGAATTGTTGAAGCCGAACGGCGGGGTTTCTCAGGTCGCCGGCGAGACCGACCGGCCATTGATCGAACTGACGATCCCCGAGCTGCTTCGCGAAACGGTGGCCGCACATGGTAACCGCGACGCCCTGATCGATTTGGCCCAAGATAAGCGCTACTCCTGGACGGACTTCGCCGAAAGCGTCGACATCCTCGCCCGCGGTCTCGCCTCGCTCGATCTCGGCAAGGGCGACCGGGTCGGCATCTGGTCGCCGAACCGCTATGAATGGGTTCTGGCGCAGTTCGCCACCGCGCGTATCGGCATCGTCCTCGTCAACATCAATCCGGCCTACCGCTCGAGCGAACTCGAATTCGCGCTGAACGCCGTCGGCTGCACCGCGCTGATCCTGGCGGCCCGATTCAAGACATCCGACTACATCGAAATGCTGTCCGGCCTTGCCCCGGCGCTTGAACGATGTGAGGCCGGCGCGCTGAACGCCGCCCGTCTGCCGGCGCTCCGGGCGGTGATCCGCCTCGGCACCGGGCAGACGCCAGGTATGCTGAACTTCGGCGACGTCATGGACGCCGGCCGAGCCTCCGACCTCGATCTCGACGCCATCACCAAGACGCTGCATGTCGACGACCCGGTCAATATCCAGTTCACCAGCGGCACGACCGGCACGCCGAAGGGCGCAACGCTGACCCACCTCAACCTCGTCAACAACGCCGACCAGGTGACGAAGCGCATCCTGTTCACCGAACATGACCGGCTCTGCATCCCGGTGCCGCTCTACCATTGCTTCGGCATGTCGATGGGCACGCTCGGTTGCGTCACCAAGGGCGCGGCGATGATCCTGCCCGGCGAGGGCTTCGACCCGAAAACCACCCTCGATGCGATCGAACGCGAGCGCTGCACGGCGCTCTACGCCGTGCCGACAATGTTCGTCGCCATGCTCGGCTCGGATGGCTTCGAGACCCGCGACCTCTCCAGCCTGCGCACCGGCATCATGGCCGGCGCCCCCTGCCCGATCGAGATCATGCGCCGGGTCATCGACAAGATGCACATGGCTGAGGTGACCATCGCCTACGGCATGACCGAGACGGCGCCGGTCTCCTTTCAGAGCCATGTGGACGATCCACTCGACAAGCGCGTCTCCACGGTCGGCCGCGTCCACCCGCATATCGAGGTGAAGATCGTCGATCCCGAAGACCGGCCGGTTCCCGTCGACACGCCCGGCGAGCTGTGGACCCGCGGCTATTCCGTCATGCGCGGCTATTGGGGCGACGAGGCCCAGACCGAGGCCTCGATCACGCCCGACGGCTGGATGAAGACCGGCGATCTCGCGACCATCGATGCCGACGGCTTCTGCGCCATCGTCGGCAGGGTCAAGGACATGGTGATCCGCGGCGGCGAGAACATCTACCCGCGTGAGGTCGAGGAGTTCCTGTATCGCCATCCCGCCATCCAGGATGTCCAGGTCTTCGGCGTCCCAGACGACACATATGGCGAGGAGCTCTGCGCCTGGGTGGTCGTGCGGCCTGGCGAGACCCTCGACGCCGAGGCCGTACGGAACTTCTGCCGCGAGGAAATCGCCCACTACAAGATTCCCAGGCACGTGCGGTTCCGGGATGCGTTGCCGATGACGGTCACCGGCAAGCCGCAGAAATTCGTGATGCGCGAGGCGATGCTGGAAGAGTTGGGGAAGGATTGAGATCGGGCTGCGTCTCCGGCTCCCGTATCCGTGCGACCTTGTATGTAAGGCATTTTTGCCTTACATCTTGACCTCGTCGAACCTTGCCAGGAGGCCTCCATGACCACGCTGACCGTGACCGCCAAGGGTCAGGTGACCCTGCGCAAGGACGTGCTGCGGCACCTCGGCATCGGCCCCGGCGACAAGGTCGACGTCGATCTCGATTCGGGTGGCAAGGTCGTCCTCAAGGCGGAGAGACCGACGGGATCGATCGAGGACGTCTTCGGCAGCCTGAAGCAATATTACGATGGGCCACCGCTTTCAATTGAAGAGATCAACGAAGCGATCGCCGCCGGATGGGCCGGCCGCCGATGAGGCTGATCGTCGACACAAACGTCCTGTTGCGGGCGATCGTCGCCGACCAGCCCGCCGCGTCGGCGGTGGCACGTCGAAAACTATCGGAAAGTCGAACCGCCGTCATTCCTGTCGTCGTCTTCTGCGAATTCGTGTGGGTCTCGAACACGAGCTATAGATCTCCTCGCAGTGCGATCGCTGCGTCGATCCGTGGCCTGATCGCCGACCCGAAGATCGTCTGCGATCGTCAGGCCGTGGAAGCAGGACTCGAGATGCTTGACGCGGGCGGCGACTTCGCCTATGGCGTCATCGCCTTCGAGGGACGCCGCCTGGGCGGGACGACCTTCTGCAGCTTCGACCGCAAGGCGGCCAAGCTGCTGGCTGGAACCGGCCTTTCGGTCGCGCTCCTGGACGCTGCGGACTAAGCGGCGAACGCCCTACCGCGTCGGAACCGGCGTTTCGCCGCGATAATCGTAAAAGCCGCGGCCGGCCTTGCGGCCGAGCCAGCCCGCCTCGACATATTTCACCAGCAACGGGCACGGGCGGTACTTGGAGTCTGAAAGCCCTTCGTGCAGCACCTGCATGATCGAAAGACAGGTGTCGAGGCCAATGAAATCGGCAAGCTGCAGCGGCCCCATCGGATGGTTGGCGCCGAGCTTCATCGCCGTGTCGATCGATTCGACCGAGCCGACGCCCTCGTAGAGCGTGTAGATTGCTTCATTGATCATCGGCAACAGAATGCGGTTGACGATGAAGGCCGGAAAATCCTCCGAGACGCTGATCGTTTTGTCGAGGCTCGACACGAACCGCCTTGCGGCGTCGAAGGTCGCTTCCTCGGTGGCGATGCCACGTACGAGTTCGACGAGCTTCATGACCGGCACCGGGTTCATGAAGTGGATGCCCATGAATTTTTCCGCCCGGTCCGTCGCCGAGGCGAGGCGGGTGATCGAGATCGACGAGGTGTTCGTCGCCAGGATCGTCTCGGGCGACAGGTGCGGACAGATCTCGCGGTAGATCTTGCGCTTGACGGTCTCGTCCTCGGTCGCAGCCTCGATGACGAGGTCGAGCCCGCCGAGCTTGGCCGGATCGACGATCGCGGTGATCTGCGACAGCGCTTCCGCACGTTCGGCTTCGGTGATCTTCTGCGAGGAGAGCTGGCGCTCCAGCGTTGCACCGACCCGTTCCATGCCGGCCGCGATGCGTTCGTCGGAGACGTCGTAGAGCGTCACGGCATAGCCTGCGAGCGCGGCGACATGGGCGATGCCTGAGCCCATCTGTCCGGCCCCCACGATGCCGATCGTCTCGATATTCTCCGCCATGGTCCGCACCGGTTCCGTCCGTGTCACTAAATTTATTGCACCGCACAAAACCTAGTCGCTTCGGCGCTCCGGGTCAAAGCCCGGCAAAACCGTACGACGGCCGTACAACCGCGAAGCGCGTGACAGGATCGCCGAACGGCTCGATTCAGAGCTTTTCCTTCAACTCCGGCAGGATCTGGAAGAGATCGCCGACGAGGCCGTAATCGGCCACCTGAAAAATCGGCGCCTCCTCGTCCTTGTTGATCGCGACGATCACCTTGGAGTCCTTCATGCCGGCCAGATGCTGGATAGCGCCGGAAATGCCGGCCGCGATATAAAGATCGGGCGCCACCACCTTGCCGGTCTGGCCGACCTGCCAGTCGTTCGGCGCGTAGCCGGCGTCGACCGCGGCCCGGCTGGCGCCGATGGCGGCGCCCAGCTTGTCGGCGACGGGCAGGATGTACTCGTCGAATTTCTCCTTCGAGCCGAGCGCCCGGCCGCCCGACAGGATGATCTTGGCCGAGGTCAACTCCGGCCGATCGCTCTCGGCGAGACGCTCCTCGACGAAGGTGGAAAGGCCCGGATTGCTGGCACCCTCGACCGTCTCGACCGGGGCCGAGCCGTTCATCTCGGCCGCCTGAAAGGACGAGGTGCGAACCGTGACGACCTTCTTGGCGTCCTTCGAGGTCACCGTCTGGATGGCGTTGCCGGCATAGATGGGCCGCTGGAAGGTGTCGGCGCTCTCGATGGCGAGAACGTCGGAGATCTGCATGACGTCGAGCAGCGCCGCGACCCGCGGCATGACGTTCTTGCCGGTCGTCGTCGCCGGCGCGACGATCGCGTCGTAATCGACGGCCAGCTTGACGATCAGGTCGGCAAGCGGCTCGGCAAGGCCGTGCGCATAGGACTCGGCGTCGACATGCAGCACCTTGGCGGCACCGCCAAGCTTGGCGGCAGCCTCGGCGACCGCAGAGGAGCCCGAACCCGCGACAAGCACATGCACGTCACCGCCCATCTGGCTGGCGGCGGTCATCGCCTTGGCGGTCTGTTCGGACAGCGCCGAATTATCGTGTTCGGCGAGAAGCAGCGTGGTCATAGCTTAAATCCTCCTGGGTTTCCCGGCGCCGGCTATCGGTTCGAAGAACGATGCGGCGGCCTGGGACGGATTGTGGTTCGGGCGATCAGATGACGCCGGCTTCATTCTTCAGCTTGTCGATAAGCGTCGCGACATCCGGCACCTTGACGCCGGCCTCGCGCTTCTTCGGCTCGACGGTCGTCTTGACCTCCAGGCGCGGCGAAACGTCGACGCCGTAATCGTCCGGCGACTTTTCCTCGATCGGCTTCTTCTTGGCCTTCATGATGTTCGGCAACGAGGCGTAGCGCGGCTCGTTGAGACGCAGATCCGTGGTGACGATCGCCGGCAGCTTGATGTCGATGGTCTGAAGGCCGCCATCGACCTCGCGCACGACCTTCGCCTGCCCCTCCGAAAGCTCCAGCTTGTTGGCGAAGGTGCCCTGACTCCAGCCGAGCAGCGCAGCCAACATCTGGCCGGTCTGGTTGCAATCGTCGTCGATCGCCTGCTTGCCGAGGATAACGAGGTCGGGCTTTTCGGCCTCGACGACACCCTTGAGAATTTTGGCGACGGCCAGCGGTTCGGTCGGCTGGTCGGTCTTGACCAAAATGCCGCGGTCGGCGCCCATGGCGAGCGCGGTGCGGATCGTCTCCTGGGCCTGCTGCGGGCCGACGGAGACGGCGACGATTTCGGTCGCAGTGCCGGCTTCCTTCATGCGGATCGCCTGCTCGACGGCGATCTCGTCGAACGGATTCATCGACATCTTGACGTTGGCGAGATCGACACCCGAACCATCCGGCTTGACCCGGATCTTCACATTGTAGTCGACCACACGCTTGACTGCGACGAGAACCTTCATCGGTGATGTCTCTCCCTCGGTCGGCCCGATGACCGGGACCCGACGCCTGTTTTTCCGCTTCCGGAGATGGCACGCACTCTATCTGATGACAGGTCGCGCCAAACATTCTGAATCTGACGAACGCAATTAAATGGCTTTGACGTTTAGGTCAAAGTTTCTGCTGTTTCCGGGGCGGTTTGTGAGGCCACGCGCGCCATCTTTCAAGGTCTCGTGCCCACAAGCTGTCGCCGCACCGGCAGAAGCTGGCCCCGAAGCGACAGAAAAGCGGCGGCGGATCGGCATGTGTGAGCGCACAAATGGCCACGGCGGAGCTTCGCCAGTCATCACCGACTCTGACCAGGCACCCAGAGGACGTCGGCTCGGCCGTCGTCATTGGCGATTCGGGCGGCAACGAAGAGATGATCGGAGAGGCGGTTGACGTAACGTAGCGCCGGCTCGGAGACTTTCTCGCCCGTCTTGGCCGCCAGCGCCACCATCAGCCGCTCGGCCCGCCGCGCCACCGTTCGGGCGTGGTGGAGATGGGTGGCGGCTGGCGACCCCGCAGGCAGCACGAAGGATCTCAGCGGCTCCAGCCGATCGTTCATCGCGTCGATCTCGCGCTCCAGCCGCTCGACCTGAGGGGCGACAATCTTCAGCGGCTCGTAAGGCAAAGGTTCGTCGGTTTCGGGCGTCGCGAGTTCGGCGCCGAGATCGAACAACTCGTTCTGGATTGTCGCCAGCACAGCGTCGAGATCACCCTTCGCATGCAGCCGAACGAGACCGACGACGGCGTTCAGCTCGTCGACGGTACCGATCGCCTCGACGCGCAGATCGGCCTTCGAGCGACGGTCGCCGGTGGCAAGACCCGTCTGGCCGGAATCGCCGGTGCGCGTGTAGATCTTGTTGAGCTTGACCATCGGTGTCTCCGCCTGAATTCGACCGCCAACAATAGGCCGGCCATGCCTTCCCGACAGGGCGACGAAGCCGGATCAGCGCGAAAGCAGCAAAACGCCGACGATGATCAGCACGGCCAGCCCCTGCAGCATGACGCGGGCCCGCATCAGCTGCTGCGAGCGGTTGGAATCTCCACCCTTCATCATGTTGAAGAGCCCCGCGAGCAGCACGCCAGCGGTCGCGATCATCACCAGAAGGGCGATATAGGTGAGGAAACTGGACATGCCTGCCTTTCGGCGCTGCTTCTGTTTCGAGGCGTTGGCGTCTTATACGCCTTGGGAGCGGCAACGCTAATCCTCGGGCGAAGCGAAGGGGCGATCGGCCGCATGACGTCAGCCGGGCGGGAGTTGCCTCCAGCCTCGTCAGCCAGCGGGGCGTCAGGCAGCGGCGCGTCAGGCGGTGGTCGTGACGCTCCGCTTGCGGCTCTTGCGCATGGCTGCCGCGACGCCGACGCCGGCCAGCACCAGGCCGACGAGCTGCACAGGCGTCAGCGTCTCGCCGAACAGCAGGAACGCCTCCACCGCCGTAACGCCCGGCACCAGATACATCAGTGAGGCGACCGACGAGACCGCCCCCTCGCGAATGAGAAAGAGCATCAGGAATACCGCGCCGATCGACAGCACGAACACCAGCCAGACCAGCGCGAAGACCAATTCGCCAGCCCAGTCGACGACCATCGTCTCCGACAACCAGGCCAAAGCCAGTGTCGGCACGAAGGCGCCGAGATATTGCAGCGCCGTTCCGACCCTCAGATCGACGCCGCCGACGAAACGCTTCTGCCAGACGGAGCCGACCGAGATGGCGAGCGCCGACAGGAAGACCGGGGCCAGCGTCAGGAAACGGTACTCGCCGCCCGCTTCGAGCTTCGGCAGAATGACCAGCGCCACGCCGACGAGCCCGAGAACAAGGCCGAGGAGATGGCGCGGCCTGACCTTTTCGCCCAGGAAGAGCGCCGCGAGAATAGTCGTCAGCACCGGCTGCAACCCGACGATGAGCGCTACGATGCCGGCGTTGAGCCCGTGCCGGACCGCGAAGAATACGCCGCCCAGATAGACGCCGTGGATCAGACTGCCGGCGATCATCGCATGGCCGGCGGGCCGCCAGCCCGGCCATGGCGAAGAGGTCGCCAACACGATGACGCCGAGCACTGCCAGCGCCAGCGCGTAGCGCATCGACAGGAAAGTGAAAGGCTCGGCATGGGGCATCGCGTAGCGCGCACCGATGAAGCCGGTCGACCACAACAGCACGAAGATCGCGGGGAAGAACGGCAAAAGCCTGTTCACGGGATAGATGCTCTTCGAACGGGACGAGAAACGCCGATACGGCACGCCAAACGGGATGGAGACGAAGTGGCCGCCCAGATAGCAGCCGGCGTGCGGGTCCGAAAGCCTCGGGTGATCGGTTTCCCTTACAAAACCGATCCCAGGCCTCGGGAACGCGAAGGTTGACGGTGTGGCCATTTGCGCTTTGGCAATGCACCGCCTATCGCTGGGGTACGTCCCGCGATCACCCGGCCCCATGCAGACCATTCTCGACGTCGTCGTCCCGATCTTCGCGCTCATCGCCATCGGCTATCTGGTCGCGCGCACCGGCCTTCTGTCGGACGCGGCCGGCGACGCGCTCGCCCGCTACGTCTTCGTCGTGGCGGTGCCGGTGCTGCTCTTCCGCACCCTCGCCAAGTCGGATTTCGGCGATGCCAGCCCGCTGGCGCTGTGGCTCGGCTATTTCGGCGCCGTTGCGATCACCTGGACGATCGGCACGCTGGCCGTGCGGCTGTTCACCGGCGCGGACCGGCGCACCGGCGTCGTCGCCGGCGTTTCGTCGAGCTTCGCCAACACCGTCTTCGTCGCGATCCCCGCGTTGCAGCGGGCCTATGGCGACGCCGGACTTGAACCACTGCTGCTCATCATCGCCATCCATCTGCCGGTGATGATGATCGCCTCGACGCTGCTCATCGAGCACGCCGCCCATCTCGACGGCCGCGACGACGGCACCGTGGCTTCGGGTGTCAAGATCGGCACAGCCCTGAAACGGATCGCGAAGAACCTTTCCACCAATGCGATCGTCGTCGGCATCCTCGCCGGACTCGCCTTCCGCCTCACCGGTTTCAGGATCGAGCGGCATCTCGACGAGATCACCGGGCTGATCGGCGGCACGGCCGGCCCCCTGGCGCTCGTCGCCCTCGGCATGTCGCTCACCCGCTATGGCCTCAAGGGCGACATCTGGCGCTCGGCGATCACCGCGACCCTGTCGCTCGTCGTCATGCCGGGGCTCGTCTATCTTTTCGGCTCGAAGCTCGGCCTGCCGCCGCTCTGGCTGAAGGGCGCGGTGATCACCGCCGCTTCGCCGGCCGGCGTCAACGCCTATCTGATCGCAGTCTATTTCCGCTCGGCCGAAAAGCTCGCGGCAACGACGATCCTCGTTTCGACCATTCTCTCCGTCGTCACCCTCAGCCTGTGGCTGAGCGTCCTCGGCTGAAGGGGTCCCGGCTGAAAGACTGCGCTGGCGACCGCGGTGGCAGGCCCACCATGCGGCGAATATCCTCGGCGGTCGCGCCGGCGCTGCGCAGCGCCTTCAGCGAGGTGTCGCGGCCGCTCTTGGAAAGCTTCCGCCCGTCGCCACCATAGATCAGATCGTGATGATGGTATCGCAGCGTCGGCAAGCCAAGCAGCGCCTGCAGCAGCACATGGACGCTGGTCGAGGCGAAGAGATCGCGTCCGCGCACGACATCGGTGATGCCCTGCAACGCATCGTCGACGACGACGGCCAGATGATAGCTCGTCGGCACGTCCATCCGCGCCAGCACCACGTCGCCCCAGGCGCTGGGCGTTGCCGACAGCGTGCCGGTCTCGCCCCCGAACGAGCCGCCGGTCTCCTCGAAAGCCAAGGGCCCGGCTCGCCCGATCGCCGCCGCCATGTCGAGCCGCCAGGCGAATTTCCGGCCCGCCCGCATCTTGGCCTCCCGCTCGTCGGTCGAAAGGTGCCGGTCGAGCGAGGGATAGAGCGGCGCGCCGTCCGGATCGTGCGGCCAGGATTCGCCGGTCGATTCCCAGTGCGCTTCGCCATGGGCGCGCACTTCGCCACGCGAGAGAAACGCCGGATAGACGAGCTCGGCGTCGACCAGCGCTTGCAGCGCGCTCGCATATTCGGGAAAGTGCTGCGCTTGATGACGCGGCTCGTCGTCCCATTCAAGGTCGAGGAAAGCGAGGTCGTCGGCGATCTGCGTCGCATAGGCCGGCGTGCAACGCGCCTGGTCGATGTCCTCGTAGCGCAGCAGGAAACGGCCTCCTGCATCGCGTGCCATGCGGTGGTTGACGATCGCCGAATAGGCATGGCCGAGATGCAGCTCGCCGTTCGGGCTGGGCGCAAAGCGGAAAACCGGATCGATGTTGGTCATGGTCGACGATATCCCTCGTTCGACCGCCCGTCTAAGCCGGGAATGGGAACGGAAAGTGACGAACTGCGCCAACGATTTTTGCCCGATGGCTGGAACCCCTGGAGTTCCCGTGATTTGGGACCGACCGAGTTTTTTGTCGGTCGGTCTCGAACCCGTCTTTCACGCAGGTGGCGGCCGATGACGATCCGCACCGAAGCCGATGTTTCCGCGGGCCTCGAAGCGCTGATCGCGCTCGATCCGCGGCTCGGGCCCGTCGCCGATCGTGCCGGGCCGCTGCCGCTGCGCCGCCTGACCGGTGGCCTGGGCGGCCTCGTCGGCATCGTCATCGGCCAGCAGGTCTCGCGGGCGAGCGCCGACGCGATCCGCGAGCGCCTGCACGCCGAGTTCGACCCCGGCGATGCGCAGGCCCTCGCACAGGCGGATGACGAGGCCTTCCGCCGCGCGGGCCTGTCGCGGCCCAAACAGCGCACGATGCGGGCGCTGGCCACCGCAACGATCGACGGTCGGCTCGATTTTGCCAGGCTCGAGCGCCTCTCGGCCGAGGACGCCATCGCCGAACTGGTGGCGGTCCCAGGCATCGGCCCGTGGACGGCCGAATGCTATCTCCTGTTCTGCGCCGGTCATCCGGACGTTTTCCCGTCGGGCGACCTTGCCTTGCAGATCGCCGTCGGCCACGCCTTCGCCGAACCCGAATTCCTTGCCGAGCGGGCGCCCAGCGCCCCCGTCGAGCCCCTGGCCGAAAGTATCCCCCTTCGCCCCACCGCCAAAGACGTCGCGGCGATGGCCGAGGCCTGGTCGCCGCACCGGGCCGTCGCCGCCCGGCTGTTCTGGGCCTATTACGCCGCGATCACCCGCCGCGACGCAACGCCGGTCGGCTGACGGATCGGCTGGCATCGGATCGCTGCGCTGGACCCGGATCACCCGGCCCTTCCGCACGCCTCCCACCATCTCGGCGTTCCGACTTTTCCACAGCGTTTGTCCACAGCCCGTCCACAGGCGGTTAATGCCAAGGCCTGCGACCCGTCGCCTCGCGCAACGCAAGGCTTCACAAAGGCGACACGATGGAGCACGATACTAGTCGTACGAAGGCTACGGCCCGCGGAAGTGAGGAGACTGTCGGTGACGATCGCCGTGACTTCGGAGTTATCCCCAACACTGGTTCTGAACGCCGACTACCGGCCGCTCAGCTATTATCCCTTGTCCCTCTGGTCTTGGCAGGACACGATCAAGGCGGTGTTTCTCGATCGGGTGACCATCGTCGCCGAATACGACCGGGCGGTCCGAAGTCCGACGCATTCCATGCGCCTGCCCTCCGTCGTTTGCCTCAAGACCTACGTCAAGCCCGCCCGCCATCCTGCCTTCACCCGCTTCAACGTCTTCCTGCGCGACCGCTTCCAGTGCCAGTATTGCAGCTCGCCGAACGAACTGACCTTCGATCACGTCATCCCGCGCTCGCGTGGTGGCCTGACGACTTGGGACAATGTCTGCGCGGCCTGCAGCCCCTGCAATCTGAAGAAAGGCGGCCTGATGCCGAAGGCGGCGGGCATGTTCCCGCACCAGAAGCCGTACCAGCCGACCGTTCACGACCTGCACAACAACGGTCGCCTGTTCCCGCCGAACTTCCTGCACGAAAGCTGGCTCGACTATCTCTACTGGGATTCTGAGCTGGATCCGGAGTGAGCCGACGGACACTGGCCGTTTGCCAAACGACCGTTCTGCGCCGGGCTCGCAGCCGGCGTACGCGCATGGGAAACTCGACCGTCAAAACATCATGAAACGACGATGTCGGAACCGGGTGCAGAGCGACCGTCGTTGAAATTGACGTCGAATGCGTGGCTCGCCGCCTGACGTCGGACCGCCCTTCGGCCGGCCGGCGCAATCTCCATTTCCCCTCGGCCCCGCGATGCTCTAGGTTTGCGCTCAGCTCACACGGGGTGCCTTCCGTCAAAGGAGGCTGAGAGGTTTATCACCGACCCGTCGAACCTGATCCGGATCATGCCGGCGGAGGGATTGCGGGCCTGGGTGAAGACACGCCCGCCTCGCCGTTCGTCCGCCTCGGCGCAGCGAGGCAACCCATGCTCTTTTCAAGCCGCAACACGATATCCGCCGAAGTCGAACGCCGGCAACAGCAGCCGCGCGCACTCGCCGCAGCGGGATTGGCGACGCTGCTCGCTGCAGGCGTTTGCGCGAGCAGTGCCGCACATGCACAGGACAAGACGCCCGTCCTCACCGTCTACACCTACGAGAGCTTCACGCCCGATTGGGGCCCCGGCCCGAGGATCGAAGCGGCCTTCGAGAAGACCTGCGGCTGCGACCTGCAATTCGTCGGCCTGGAGGACGGCGTCGCGATCCTCAATCGGCTGAAGCTGGAGGGGCCGTCGAGTCCCGCCGACATCGCCCTCGGCCTGACCACCGACCTGATCCCCGAAGCCAAGGCGACCGGGCTCTTTGCGAACAGCGACACCGATCTGACCAGTCTCGACGTGCCGAACGGCTTTTCCGACCCGGTCTTTGTGCCCTACGACTATTCCTATCTGGCGGTGATCTACGACACGCAGACCATCAAGGAGCCGCCCAAAAGCCTCGAGGCCCTGGTCACCGGAGACCCGGACGTCAAGATCGCCATCGAAGATGCCCGCACTTCGACACCCGGTCTCGGCCTGCTTCTGTGGATGAAGGATGTCTATGGCGATCAGGCCGGTGCGAAATGGGCCGAGCTGTCGAAGCGGGTCCTGACCGTCACCCCTGGCTGGAGCGAGGCCTACGGGCTGTTCACCAATGGCGAGGTGCCGATGGTCCTGAGCTATACGACCTCGCCCGCCTACCACATGGTCGAGGAGAAGACCGACCGCTATCAGGCCGCGCCTTTCGCCGAGGGCCAGTACCTTCAGATCGAGGTCGCCGGCCTTTTGAAGAACGCCACGCAGCCCGAGCTTGCGAAAAGATTCCTGGCCTTCATGCTGACGCCGGGGTTCCAGTCGATCATCCCGACCGGCAACTGGGCCTATCCGGCGATCGACGGTATCGAGACGCCCGCCGCCTTCGACAGGCTGATCAAGGTCGACAAGCCGCTGATGATCGACCCGCAGACCGTCGCCGACCATCGCCGCGAATGGACCCGGGAATGGCTCCAGGCGATCGGCCGCTGATCCCCAGGGCCGCGCGCGCATCGCGATGACCGCCGCCAACTCGATGGGGCCGCCGCGAGCGGAGAGACCCGCAAAGCGATCGCGCATGACCGTGCAAGGCGATCGGCGCCTGCGGATCGCTTTCGGATGGCTCGCGGCAGGCGTCCTCGTCGCCTTTCTCGGCGGCGCGTTCCTCGTCCTGTTCCTGTCGACCGACGCCGTGCTCGGCCTGCTGGCGATCGTCGCCGATCCCTACATTCGCGGCGTCGTCCTCTTCACCCTCGAACAGGCGGGGCTTTCGACGCTCTTTTCGGTCGGGCTCGCCGTACCACTGGCGCTGGCGCTCCACCGCACGCGGTTTTACGGGCGCGACGCGGTGTTGCGGCTGTTCCTCTTGCCCCAGGCCCTGCCGGTGCTCGTCGGGGCCCTTGCCATCATCGCGATCTGGGGTCGCAACGGCCTCTCCTCCAACTTGCTGGTCGCACTCGGCCTGCCGCGGCTCGACATCTACGGTCTTTCGGGCATCCTCGTCGCCCATGTCTTCTTCAACCTGCCGCTGGCGACGCGCCTTCTGCTCTCCGCTCTCGATCGCGTGCCGACCGAAAGTTTCAAGCTTGCAGGGCAGCTTTCGCTGACACCCTTCGCCGTCTTCCGCCTTCTCGAAGCGCCGGCGATCCGCGCCGGCCTGCCGGGCGCGGCGAGCCTGGTCTTCATGTTGTGCGTGACGAGCTTCACCATCGTGCTGATCCTCGGCGGGGGGCCCGCCGCGACGACCCTCGAAGTCGCGATCTACCAGGCGCTGCGCTACGATTTCGATCCTGGTCGGGCGATCGCGTTGTCGGTCCTGCAGATCGGCATCACCGCCCTCGTCCTCTGGCTCGCGACGCGCCTCGGCGGCGACCTGTCCGCCAGCTTCGGCCATGGCGGTACGGTCGAACGCTACGATCCGCCAAGCCGCATGCGCCGGACCATCGATATCGCGATCCTCGCCGTCGGCTTCGTCTTCATCGTGTCGCCCTTCGCCGCCGTGCTCTGGCGCGGCCTCACCGCCGATCTCGTCGGCCTTCTCGCCGAGCCGGCCGTGCGACGGGCGATCTTCACCAGCCTCGCCGTGTCGCTGGCCGCCGCCTGCCTGTCAGTCGTCGTCTCGACCGCGATCATCCTCGCCATGACGGCACTCGGGACAGAACGATCGGCGCGAGCGGGAACGAAGGGACATAGGACCGATGGCGCGCGTCCGAACGGCACCCGCGGCACCGGCCGTCTCACCCTCGAAACCATCGCCAGCCTCGTCCTCGTCGTGCCGCCCATCGTCGTCGGTGCCGGCTGGTTCCTGGCGCTGCGCCAAGTAACCGACATCTTCGCCGCCGCGCCCTATGTCGTGGTCGCGACCAACGCCGCCATGGCCGTGCCCTTCGTCGTGCGCATCGTCGCGCCGGCGCTTCAGGCCGAAGCAGCGACGACCGGAAAGCTGGCCGACGGTCTCGGCCTCGTCGGTCTGACGCGCCTTCGCTTTGTCGACTGGCCGGCCATGCGCCCGCCCTTGGCACTCGCCTTCGCCTTCGCGCTCGCCATTTCGCTTGGCGACCTCGGCGCTATCGCGCTTTACGGCAGCCGCGATTTCACCACGCTGCCCTATCTCCTGATGCAGCGCATGGGCAGCTATCGCAGCGACGACGCGGCCGGCCTCGCTTTGATCCTCGGCGTGTTGTGCCTCGGTCTGATGACGCTCGCCGAGCGCGGCCTTTCGGCAAGAGTCCATGGTGCCGAACGGAGACCATCATGAGCAGCACTTCGGATCCATCAAAGGACATTACCCGATCGGCGCTCGCCTTCGACGCCGTCTGCTTCGCCTTCGAGGGGAGCGTCATGCGCTTCGACCTCGATGTCGCACCCGGCGAGTGGCTCGCGCTGATCGGGCCGAGCGGTGCCGGCAAGTCGACGCTGCTCGACCTCGCCGCCGGCTTCATCGCACCGCAATCGGGCCGCATCCGGATCGGCGGGCGCGATATGACCGGCGTCGCACCTTCAGAGCGACCGTTGAGTGTCGTCTTCCAGGACAACAATCTGTTCCCGCATCTCGATGTCGAGCGGAACGTCGCCCTCGGCGTCGCACCGGATCTGAGGATCGCGCCGAGAGACCGGCAACGCATCACGGCGACGCTGGATACGGTCGGCCTTTCAGGCTTCGAGAAGCGACGCCCCGCGGACATGTCAGGCGGCGAGCGCCAGCGCGTTGCCCTTGCCCGCGCTTTTTTACGCGACAAGCCGTTGCTGCTTCTCGACGAGCCGTTTGCCGCGCTCGGCCCGGCACTGCGTCGCGACATGCTGACGATGCTGACAAAGTTGCGCGGGCAGGAGATCGCGGAGACCGTCGAACACCGCGCTGGAGCCACACCCATGACCATCGTGATGGTCACCCACCATCCAGAAGACGCCATCGGTCACGCCGATCGCGTCGCCTTTCTCGATGCCGGCGAAGTCGTTGCCGTCGGTCCGACCGGAACCATTCTGTCCGGCAAAAGCGACCCGCGGATCGCCGATTATCTCGGCACGGCGAAATGACCGTATTCACAGGGCAAAGCCTGACGCATTTCTGGCAGAATTCATTTGTAAGCAGCGGTCAGCATGTTGACGGACCGGGCCGAGGGGCAGACCTCGATGCCGTGGTCCGCCGGCCTTTCGGCTTCGAACGGTGCGCGTACACCAGCCGTGCCGAAGGGTAATGTCAGACGGGGGTCTTTGACATTTTTACATCAGTCTGTTGCCAAACCGTCCTCACGCCGCTGCGCCGATTGCGGATAGTCCCTAGATGAGCGCGGCGGTTAAGCGCAGCAGCTCCATCAGCGCGGTTTTCCAGTGGCCTAAACGCGTCATTGCTCTGGATGACGCCGGTCAGGCTGACGAACGATCGCGGATTGATAATGGCTCGCGCGATGATAGAATATTGGGGGCATGACGGACAGATGACGGCCGAGCCGGAGATCGCAGCGACCATGCAAGGGACGCGCCGACAGGGTGTCGGCCGTTCGTTGCGCGCCGTCTTCTGCGGCGTCGGGCTGGTGGCGTTGATGACCGCCTCCGCCTGCACCACCGTCGAGGACGGACTTGGCGGCCTGACCGGCGCCGACGGCAACGTGCGCACCGGCTATGCTGAAACCGGCACGCCCATCACCTTCGAGAACGTCCAGCAGGGCGACCCGCAATCGGTTATCGGCCGCTCGCAGCACCCGAAAATCCTGGCGGCCTACGGCGGCGCCTATTCGGACCCGAAACTGGAGCGGATGCTGGCGACCATCGTCGGCAAGCTCGCCGCCGCAACCGACGATGCGAACCGCGCCTACCGCATCACCGTTCTGAATTCCCCGAACGTCAACGCCTTCGCGCTGCCGGGCGGCTACGTCTATATCACCCGTGGGCTTCTGGCTCTGGCCGACGATTCGGCTGAGGTGGCCGCCGTCATCGGCCATGAAATGGGCCACATCACTGCCAATCACGGCATCGAACGTCAGCAGCGCGAGCAGGCCGCCGAGCTCGCAAGCCGCGTCGTCAGCGAAGTGCTGTCGAGCGATGCTGCCGGTCAGGTGGCACTGGCCCGCGGCAAGCTGAGCCTTGCCCAGTTCTCGCGCCAGCAGGAATTGCAGGCCGACACGCTCGGCATCCGTCACATCTCGCGGGCCGGCTACGACCCTTTCGCAGCCGCACGCTTCCTGCAGGCGATGGATTCCTACGCCAAGATTCGCAACGCCTTCCAGGCGGGCAATCCCAATCTCGACTTCCTCGCCTCGCACCCCTCTGCGCCACAGCGCATCCAGCTGGCACGCGACCAGGCGCGGCAGTTCGGGCCTCCGGGCACCGGCGCGACCGACAGCGACCGCTACCTCGCTGGCATCGACGGCATGCTGTTCGGCGATTCCGCCGCCGAAGGCTACGTGCGCGAGCGCCGGTTCTATCATCCGGGACTTGGCATCACCTTCGAGGTGCCGGAAGGGTTCTCTCTCGACAACACGGCCGAGGCGGTCCTGGCCAGCGGTCCCAACGACACCGGCATCCGCTTTGACGGTGTCGCCCTGCCGCAATCGACGAGCCTCGTCGACTACGTCAACAGCGGCTGGATCGGTGGTCTCGACCCGACCAGCATTCGCCAGCGCCGCGTTGGCAATCTCGATGCAGTGTCCGCCCGCGCCCGAGGCGGCGAATACGCCTTCGACGTGACCGTCATCCGCCTTGGCGGGCAGGTTTACCGGTTCCTGACCGCCGTTCAGGCGAACCGCGCCGACGCTGCGGAGCCCATCGCCAACGCCGTCGCCGGCAGCTTCAAGGTGCTGAGCCCGGCCGAGCGCGCGGCCTTGAAGCCGCTGCGCATCCGCATCGTCACCGCCGGTCCCGGCGACACGGCCGAGCGGATCGCAGCGAAAATGGACGGCGTCGACCGGAAGATGCCGATGTTCAGGCTGCTGAACGACCTCGACGATGGTGCGACCGTTCAACCGGGCAAGCGCTACAAGATCGTCGCCGAATAACGGGCGGAACGAGCCGCGCGTTCCAGCGGGAGCCGCCCGAATATCCGCACACCAGACTGTCGAAGGTTACATGGTGTGCTCGTGCCTCTGGATGCAGGTCGCCTTGATGTTCGGCAACCGGCCGGCAGAATCGCCAACGCGGCGTGTAGAGGCTCAACCGTACCTTATCCCGACTTTTCGCTGTCCAGACGCAAAAATGGCGACCGCAAGGCCGCCATTCGTTATCTTTAAAGCTCGCACCCTACCGCGTATCGGGCCAAGACGGTGTTACGCGCCGGACCTCAGCTGACGTAAGCAGCCTGATCGGCGTTGGTTTCCAGCAACGCCGCCCGCAGCTTTTCCAGCGCCCGTGTTTCGATCTGGCGAACGCGCTCCTTCGAGATACCGAGTTTCACGCCAAGCGCTTCCAGCGTGGCGCCATCATCCTGCAACCGGCGCTCGCGAATGATCTTGAGCTCGCGGTCGGACAAAACCGTAAGGGCTCTGTTGAGCCAGGTCACCCGCCGCTCGTCATCGATCGAGACCGACACCATCTCATCGGGAAGTGGCGAATTGGAAACCAGGAAATCCTGCCGGTCGGCGCTGCCGGATTCGTCTTCGACAAGCGGCGCGTTGAGCGAGGAGTCGGGACCGGAAAGGCGGGAGTCCATGAGAGCAACGTCACTCTCGGAGACCTTGAGGGCCGTCGCGATCTCGCGATACATCGCCGTGCCCGTCATGCTGTCGGCGCCCTGACTGAGGCGGGCACGCAGACGTCGAAGATTGAAGAACAAAGCCTTTTGAGCCGACGACGTTCCACCACGGACGATCGACCAATTGCGCAGGATATAATCCTGGATCGAAGCCCGGATCCACCAAGTTGCATAGGTAGAAAAGCGCACTTCCCGTTCCGGCTCGAACCGGGCCGCCGCTTCGAGAAGGCCGACATGACCTTCCTGAATGAGATCGCTCATGGCAAGGCCGAAATGGCGGAATTTCGAGGCCATCGAAATGACGAGGCGCATATGCGCCGAGGTAATCTTGTGGAGAGCCTCCTGATCTCTGTTTTCCTTCCAGCGGACGGCCAGATCGTATTCTTCTTCACGCTGGAGATAAGGCGCCGACATTGCGGCACGGATCAGTGTGCGACGGGCTGATTGCGATTTCATAAGGTCCCTCCGGTCGATCTCACGAGGCTTCTGGGCCTGCCGCATGCGGATGGTACGGTGGCACACGCCGGGTTTTGTCGAAACGGAGCGATGGACCAAACGTTCCCGAAAGGTGAAACTTTTATCGCGCGGACTAGAGTTTCGAGAGCGGGCCGCAAGGCCAAATTCATCGGATTCGTAAATAATTCATTGGTTTACGATCACGGGTCGCGACAGGATGAAATATCTGTAAGACCGACGTCGTAAAGCGTGTCGACCGAATGCGGTAAGAGCACGGCCGCCTCCGCGATGATCGCAAAACGAAAAAAGGCCGGCCCGTTTCCGGGTCGGCCTTTCTAAGATGTGATGCCTGCCGACGCCGGTCTTGCCGGGTCGATCCGCAGAGGGATCAGGCAGCCTTAACTTGATCGGTGGTCGCCTCGGTGGTCTCGGCATTGGCCTGCTCGTCGTCGCCTTCGGCCGCATCCTCGGCTTCCTGCTCGGCTTTCGACAGACGCTTGGGACCCTTGTTGAGATTGACCTCGATCAGCTGCACCGACTCGGTCTCGGACACCTCGTTGACCGCCGCGAGTTCGCGCGCCATTCGGCCGAGGGCCGCCTCGTAGAGCTGGCGCTCGGAATAGGACTGCTCCGGCTGGCTGTCGGCGCGGTAGAGATCACGGACAACCTCGGCGATCTGGATCAGGTCGCCCGAATTGATCTTGGCGTCGTATTCCTGCGCGCGACGACTCCACATGGTCTTCTTCACGCGGGCACGGCCCTGCACGGTCTTGAGCGCGCGCTCGACGAAATCGGTCTCGGCGAGCTTGCGCATGCCAACGGCCTCCGCTTTCGCGACCGGCACCTTGAGGCGCATCTTGTCCTTCTCGAAGTCGACGACGAAAAGCTCGAGCTTCATGCCGGCTACTTCCTGCTCTTCGATCGCGACGATGCGACCGACGCCGTGGGCCGGATAGACGATGCTCTCGCCGGTTTTGAAGCCCTGCTTCTGGGAGGTTTTCTTCTGGCTACTCATACGCTTTTTTTTACTCCCTGTTGTGTCCGGCAGCAGCAGCCGCTAGACACGAAAGGCAGCCCGAACGCTGCCGATTTGCTTGAGGCCGGCGATCATCGTCGGCCACAGTCACCAGGCGAAAAAGGGCCGCGTCGACAAGACAATCGCGAAGGTCGAACCGGACCTGCGCAACAGATGATCTTGATGGCGATGGGAAGAACCCTTTCGGAGAACCCGCGAGTTCGGCACGACCGGACGGGGTGTCGCGCAACTCGACTGCCCTGACATAATACACGCTTACGCGTAAAAACTCAAGGAATTTGGGTGCTTGACGCGCGTACCTTCGCGCCGCAGCAAATTTCGCAAGCGATTCCACGGTTTTGCTTGTCCATCCAGAACGGCGTCCGATCGCAATCTGATCGAATATCGTCGTACAAGAGAGGCATTCGATGGCCTCGTGTTCAATGCCATCGATATCGCACCGGCTGCCTCTTGGTCAGCGGGCAAGGCGTTCAGCGCCGGCCGACACCATATCGATATTCTGCCGCATATGGAGATAAGTCGGATCGAATTCCGCGATCCGGGACAACTTCGTCCAGTCTTTGATCACCATCCGTGAGCGTTCACGATCAACGAGCCCGTTGGACCGAAAGTCCTGAAGGACCCGATTGACGGTCACCACCGTCAGCCCGAGCGCGTCGGCGAGCTCGTGTTGTGTCAGCGGCAGGCGGTAAACGGATTCGGGGGCCAGCCCGACCGAACGCAACCGAACCGCCAACTCGCACAGCAGATGCGCCGTGCGACTGCGTCCCGATCGGCGGCCGAGGCCGACGATCCATTCGCGGAAGATCGCGCCGTCGATCAAGGTCTCGAGCCAGAGCAGCGCCGCAACCTTCTCGCGCTCGCGGCACAGCGCCCAGACGGCATCGTGATGAACGAAAGCGATGGTGGAGCGGTCGGTCGCCGCGAAGCTATGGTCCATGACGTTGATGTGCAGGCTGTGCAGGTCGGGAATGTCGCCAGGCAGGTGGAAGGCGATGATCTGGCGCTTGCCGTCGAGCAACGTGCGGTAACGAAAGGCGAAGCCGCTCATCAAAATGCAGCACGCATGCACCCGCTCGCCTTCCCGCACGATGTCCTCGCCGGGCTGATATTCCTTGATCTGCACGGGCAGGCATTCGATCGCCGCCCTGTCCTGCGCGTCCAGATTGCCGATAAGCTCCAGCCGTCTGATCAGGGCAGCGTGCGCGGAGTTGGCCATCGACGATCCTTCCGGGCTGCTCGAATTTTGAGCGACGCGTGCGCCACTTATGCCGAGCTTCACGCGGATGCCGCAAGCCTCGCGCGCATTGGTGGCGGGCCCCGACCGCAGAGTGATGGCAGGTCGAGACGAAAATAGCCAATTTTCCAAAGCCTTGCAGGCCGCCGGAAGAGTTGGTCGGCAACGCGAATTTTGGCGGTGTCGCCTTGAACCTGTGGACGTTTCACGCGGTTAGAGGAGAAAAGGAAGCGTATGATGTTTCGCACCGAGGCCATCAAGATCGAAACCGGGTCCGATGATGAGGACGGTATGCTGGTGTTCGACGACCGTCATCTGCTGGCCGTCTTCGTTCGCCTCGCCGACCGTGTCCACGAGCCGGGCCTGGCAGGCATGTGGAATCTGGAAGTTCGCTTCGACGCGCCGTTTTCAGACGAGCATCCGATATTTGCCGACATTGGACATGCGATCGACTGGCTACAGAACGAAAGGGCGAGCCCGACAGCCGACGAATTTACGCTTCGAAACGCCTAGTGTCGAAACTTACAGCGACCTGGTGCGCGTCAGCGTGAGAATCGGCGTCGCCGTCGCGCCCGGTCACGGCGATCGTGCCCACGTGCTTTACACACAACCCGATGGTGCGCTCGATCGGACAAAGGCCGACGGACGTAACCACGTCGCAGCGTACGCTGATCTGCCCGTCGCCCCTTTGATCAAGCCAACAAGGTCGATTGCCGAAACCGAGGTTGCAGCGGCCCGAGAGTATTACGGGATACCTGTAGCCGCCGGGTGGGGCATGAGACGGCACGGGGTTTTCAACGTCCGGCGAGCGCTGCCTCGGCCAGTCTCTGCCAATAGCTCGCCCCGAACGCGATGGCGTCGTCGCTGAAGTCGTAGGCGGGGTTGTGCAGGCTCGCGGTGTCTCCATTACCGATGAAGATATAGGCGCCCGGCTTCTTCTCCAGCATGTAGGAAAAATCCTCGCCGGCCATCATCGGCGCGACGGCCGTGTCGACCTGACCTGCGCCGACGATCTCCGCCGCGATCGTCGCGCAGAAATCGGCTTCGGACGGATCGTTGAGCGTAATCGGATAATTGCGATCATAAGCAACGCTGGCGCTGGCGCTTGCGCCGTAGGCGGCGGCGGTGCCAGCCGCGACCTCGCGAATGCGCGCCTCGGCAAGATCACGCATGGCGCCGTCGAGGCTGCGAACCGTGCCCGAGATCACCGCCTTGTCCGGAATGACGTTCAACGCGAATCCCGCATGGAATTTCGTGACCGATACGACCAGCGATTTCAGCGGATCGGCACTGCGCGAGGTGATTGCCTGCAGGCTCTGGACGATCGCCGCTCCTATGACGATCGGATCGAGCGTGCGATGCGGCAGGGCGGCATGGCCGCCACGGCCGTCGACGATGATCTCGAACTCGTCGGTCGAGGCCATTGTCGCCCCGTGGCGCACCCCGAAGCAGCCCACAGGCATACCGGGAAGATTGTGCATGCCGTAGACGCGCTCGATCGGCAACCGATCGAACAGGCCGTCGTCGATCATCGCCTTGCCGCCGGCGCCACCCTCCTCGGCCGGCTGGAAGATCAGTGCGACGGTGCCGTCGAAGGCTCGCGTCTCGCACAGGCTGCGCGCCGCCCCGAGCAGCATCGCCATATGCCCGTCGTGGCCGCAGGCATGCATCGCGCCGGGAATCTGCGATGCGTAAGGGACGCCGCTTGCTTCTTCGATGGGCAGTGCGTCCATGTCGGACCTGAGGCCGATCATCGGCCCGCCCGCCCCGCTACGCCCGTAGACGAGACCGACAACCCCGGTGCGGCCGATGCCGGTGAGCACTTCGTCGCAGCCGAAGGCAGTCAGCTTTTCGGCAACGAAGGCGGCCGTCTCGTGCACCTCGTAGAGGATTTCGGGCCGCGTATGAAGGGTCTGTCGCCAACTGGCAATTTCAGCTTGGGCGTCGGCAATTCGATTGTTGACAGGCATCGGGGCTTTCCGGTCATCTGGGATGTCCCGATAAACGCCGACCGGCCGACAAGGTCAATCCGGCGCGCCGGTTCGAGGAGGGTAACCCGGTACGGACCACGGGAACAACGGCTTGCGCCCGACCCGGCTGGTAACCAGCCTGACAGACTCGGTCTTGCCTCCTCGCCATGCTTGCGTCACAGCTGGGCTGTAACGGCGGGCCCGATGAATTTTCGAACGGTCCCGTTGCGGACGGCATGGCGCGACCGATTGCGTAATGATCTGGAGACCCTCTGGCGTGACGACGTTGAGCAGAATGCCGTTCCGAACCGTCTTCGCAACTGGCGTTGCAGCCTTCGCCATCGGCATTATGCCGCCTGCGGCGATCTTCGGTCCGGCTCTGGGGCCGTCCCTGGCCATGACCTCTGCAAACGCAGCGCCGGCCAAACCGGAACCCGAAAAGGCCGCGCCGAAGAAGGTCGCGTCCGAGGGCGAGCCGATGGCCTCGGTGGCGATCGACGTGGCGACCGGCAAGGTGCTGTCGGCCAACCGCGCCAGCGAGCGGCGCTATCCGGCCTCGACTACCAAGCTAATGACCGCCTATGTCGCGCTCAATATGCTGCGTGACGGCAAGGCCGCGATGAACACGCCGGTCGTCATGACCCGCCGGGCCAATGCCGAAGCGCCGAGCAAGATGGGCTTCAAGCCGGGGACCGTGGTGCGTCTCGACATGGCCCTGCGCATGATGCTCGTGAAGTCGGCCAACGACATCGCCTACGCCATCGCCCAGGCCCTCGGTGGCGGTTCGATGGAAGACTTCGTCGACATGATGAATGAAGACGCGGCCAAGCTCGGCATGAAGGACACCCGTTTCGCCAATCCGAACGGGCTGCCCCAGGACGGCCAGTATTCCAGCGCCAAGGATCTTGCGATCCTCGGCATGACCATCCGACGCGAGTTTCCCGCTTTTGCCAATTATTTCGGCACCGAGGCGATCGCGCTGGACGCCCGGGTGCTGAAGAACGGCAACAAGCTGCTCGGCCGCTTCGACGGCGCCGACGGGATGAAGACCGGCTATATCTGCGCCTCCGGCTTCAACCTCGTCTCCTCCGCGACCCGCGATGGCCGCACCATCGTCGCCGTGGTGATGGGCGCCAACGGCACCATTCCGCGCGAACGCCTCGCCGCCAGCCTTCTCGAGGACGGGTTCAAAACCGACCCGAAGACCATCGACAAGACCGTCGACGAACTGCCTGTCTCTTCGGGGGCGCCGATCGACACGAGTGACTACATCTGCTCTTCCAGGGGTCGCACCGACCGGGCCAACGAGCGCGTCGAGGAGGCCAGCCGGGACGAGAAATTTGGTTCCCCCTACCTTCACGACCTCGGCCGGCCGCCGGTGACCTTCAAGGTCTCGATCGGTGGGGCCGCAGGCAGCGCCAGGATCCCGGCCGGCGTCTCGATCATCGATGCCTACGGCATCCCGATCCCGACGCCGCGGCCCGAAGACGCTGCGCCGGTCGCAGCGGACGATCCGTCCAGCGACGCCGAACCGACGACGACCGAGCCCAGCGATCAGATCGCCAAGCCGGCCGATGCCGCAAAACCTCCCCCTACCGCGGGCTCGCCTTCGGCCGACGCGACATCCACAGAGGCGCACGACTCCTCGAAGATCGTTTCTGCCGACGACAAGGCACGACAGCTCGCGGCATCGGATCGCCCGCTCAAGCCCGTCGAAGCGACGAGCCTGGCGGCCGACGATGCGGCGATCATGCGCAACGAAGAGATTGCGAAAATCCTCTCCGATTGGGCGTCGCAAGCCAGGAGCCCTGCCCCCGCCTCCGCCCTTCCCGCGGCACAGCCTGGAGAAACGAGCGAGGATGCGGACGGCAAGACCGGCCGGCTCGGCATCTATCGCGCCCCGGCGGCAATGCGGCTGCGTCCGGCCAAGAGCATGTCCGCGGCCGACGCCCGTTGAGCGAGAGAACCGCCGATGCAACCGCTTTGCCATCGCCCATTCGGCTGACGATCCTCACCGGCTTTCTCGGCTCCGGCAAAACGACGCTTCTCAACCGCCTGCTTTCCGAAACCGACGTCACCGACACGGCCGTCGTCGTCAACGAATTCGGCGAGGCCGGCATCGACCCGCTGCTGGTCGAGACCGCCACCGCCGACGGCATCGTCGAACTCGCCGATGGCTGCGTCTGCTGCAGTGTCCGCGGCGAACTGGTCGAAACACTCGCCGATCTTGCGACTCGCGCAAGGCCCGCAGGCCGCAGACCCTTACGTCGTGTCATCATCGAGACCAGCGGACTGTCCGACCCGGGCCCTATCATCGTTTCGCTGATGACCGACCCGGTGCTCCTCAATCGCTTCGTTCTCGACGGTGTCGTCGCGGTCGTCGATCGCCTGAGTGGCACCGAGACGCTTGCGAGCCGCAACGAGGCGCAGCGGCAAGTCTCGATCGCCGACCGCATCGTCGTCACCAAATCCGATCTGGTCCCGCCCATTGCCGGCGTCTCAGATCCTTTGGATGCCACGCTCTCCCGGCTCAACCCGCGAGCGCTGCGGGTGGATGGAGCAACGCAAGCGCTGCTGGCCCCGCTGCTTTTGAATTGTGGACTCGTCGATGCGGCAACCGGCCGCGCCGACCCGTCCCGTTGGCTGGGCCTCGAGGCGGAAGCGAACCGCGGTGAAACCAGCGAACCGCCAGAGGCCGATGGCCCTGCCCATGATCGCCATGACAGGTCTGCCGACAGCCTCAAGCAAGCTCACACGCATGGGCACATATACCAGCGCGAACCCCATCGGCATGCCCACGGCCATGTGAGATCCTTCTCCATCGTCCAAAGCGAGCCGGTCTCTTTCGAGGCGGTGACGGCGTTTCTCGATCTGCTCTCGGCGACCCAGGGCGACCGCCTGTTGCGGATGAAGGCGATCGTGAATTGCACGCAGTCGCCGGACAATCCGATCGTCCTGCACGGCGTTCGAGGCTATCTGCACCCGCCTGCAACGCTTCCCCGATGGCCCGAGGGCGCAGCGCGCCAGACCCGCCTCGTCCTGATCGGCGACGGCCTGTCCGAGACCTACGCCCGCGACCTCTTCGCGGCCTTCACCGGGGGCCTGCGCAGCGACGCGCCGGACCGTCAGGCGCTGGAGGACAATCCGCTGGCAATTCCTGGACATTCGTTCTCGTAACCCGCCGCCCGGCTTTTACGCTTCGACGGCGGGAGCGATCTCGATTTCGAAGCGGATTGTGCGGCCATCGCGTGTCGTCGAAACGAGACGAAAATCCTGTCGGCACAGATGCGGAATGTCGATCGCCGCCATCGGATCGTCGGCAAGGACGCTCAGCCGTGCGCCGGGGACGAGCGTCTTCAGGCGCCTGGCCGTGTGGAGGGCCGGAAGCGGACATTTGAGACCGCGCAGATCGAGTTCGCTCATGGGGTTTTTCTACACTACTGTCGGGGCAACGAACGGGAAATGAATTCAGACCGATCCGATCGGAAGGGCGAACCGTCTTGCGCTCGCGCAAGGAAGAAATAGCTGATCGGCATCCCGTCCGCTCCGTCGCCCTTGCCCGGCCGCCCCGTCCAAAGCGCCCCCACCCAGTGAAAGCCAGCCATGAACGATTTCGCCACCGACCCGCAAACCATCATCGACTTCTGGCGCGAAGCCGGCGAAGCGGCTTGGTTCACCAAGGACACCGACTTCGACGAAACGGTGACGCGGCGCTTCGGCGACATCTACGAGCGGGCGGCAGCTGGCGAGCTCGACGAATGGACCGAGGAGCCGAACGGTGCGCTGGCGCTCGTCATCCTGCTCGATCAGTTCCCGCGCAACATGTTCCGCGGCAAGGCCAGGGCCTTCGCCACCGACAAAAAGGCCAAAGAGATCGCGCAAGCCGCGTTCGCCCGTGGTGACCACGAGACTGTAGCCGAGGATCTGAACGCGTTTCTGGCAATGCCCTTCATGCACTCGGAAAACCTTGCGGACCAGGAGACCGGGCTTGCCTGGATGACAAGAATCGGCAACGACGCGAACGTGAAAGCCGCACGGGAACACCGCGAAATCATTGCACGTTATGGCCGGTTTCCCCATCGCAATTCCGTGGTCGGACGCGAAACCACCGACGAGGAACGAGCGTTTCTCGTCGGCGGCGGGTTTGCAGGATAAGCAACTCGTTCACCAAATCGCTCGCGAGTGCGGGAACGATCGGCGTCATTTGGACTTCCTAAAAGCTGCCCATGTCATCTTTTGATGGCGCCTTGCGTACTTCCATCGGGAGAGCCGAGGGCGACGTATAGAGCCGCTCAAGCGTGTCGAGAGTTCCGAAGTCATGTCTGCCAGTCCCTCGAGCCAAGACGAAATTCCGTTCGAGCGTTTCAGAACGGCGCCAGCCTCGCCGATCGTTTCGCTTGCGGCCTTCAAGACGGAGGGCGACCGGCCTGCGATCGACATTTCGATTGGGGCGGGACGGGGCGGGGCGGGGCGGCAGCGGCGGCGGCTTTCGGTTTACGAGCCGGGCCAGGTGTTCGCGCTGGTCGAGGAACTGGCGCATCTGTCGCGGCGGGCGATCGAGCCGAACCTGTTCTTCGACCCGCAGTTCCTGGCGCCGGCGATGGCGCGGCTCGACGACCGCAAGGTCAAGCTTATGGTGGTGCGCGACGACAGCCGTGGCAACGGCCGGCTGCGCCTTTTGATGCCCTATTCGGTCGAGGCCGCCTCCTTCCTGCGCGGCGCCCCGACCATCCGCGCCTTCACCCATCCCTTCGGCCGGGTCGGCACGCTGCCGCTCGACGGCGACGATCCGAAGGACATCCTGAAGACGTTTCTCGCCGGCCTGACCCGGCCGGCGCTGAAGCTGCCCGACGTTCTGGTGCTGCCCGACATGCGCCTCGACGGGGCGATGGCCCAAGCGATGCTGGAGGTCGCGGCCGAGGCCGGCCTGCCGACGGCGACGGTGAACGCCAGCACCCGCGCGGCGCTGATCAAGGCGCCCGGCATCGACCATGTCCTGGCGCCGACCGGCTCGAGCCGGCGGCGGCGCGAGCTGAAGCGGCAGCGACGGCTTCTGGAGCGTGACGGCGAAGTGCGCGTCGAGATGGCGCGCGATCCGGGCGCGGTGCGACGGGGGCTGGAGGATTTTCTCGCCATCGAGGCGGGCGGCTGGAAGGGACGCCAGCGCAGCGCGCTGATCATGGACCGCTACCGCTCGGCGTTTGCCCGCGAGGCGGTGAACGCGCTGGCCGAGGACGGACGGGTTCGGGTGTTCACGCTGAGGATCGGCGACAGGCCGGTGGCGAGCCTCGTCGTCTTCGTCGACCGCGGCGAGGCCTATGCCTGGAAGACCGCCTATGACGAGACCTACGCGAAAGCCTCGCCGGGCCAGCAGGTGATGGCGGAGGCGACGAGGCTGCTTCTGGCGGACCCGGCGGTGCGACGGGCCGACAGCTGCGCCATGCCGGACCATTTCGTGATGAACCGCTTCTGGCCGGGCCGCATCGCCATCGGCACGCTGGTGATCGGGCTGACGCCGCAAAGCGGGCGACATGTCGAGATCGCCACGAAGGGCCTCGCCAACACCCACAAATCCAGAAACCGCCTGCGGCTCGCCCGACAAGCCGTCAAAACGATGCTGCATCTGGGATGAGGCGGGATGGCAACACTTCCAAGGTGTGGAAAACCCAAGCCGGCCTTGCATCGGCCAGGGGTGTTGCACTTGGCTTTGGAACTCGGGACCAGCTCGCCTTCATCCAACGGTGTGAGGCGGACCACTATTCGAGTCGCTCGGCACCAGCAAGAGTCATTAAGCGACCATCCTCGACGTCAAGGCCGTCAACCCTCAGCATTCAAAAGCTGAGAAAACGATCCTCTCGCCGCATGATGAACAGCGCAATGGCGGCGCCCAGAACCGGCAAGGCCGCCATGAACAGAAGGTTTGAGCCCTCCGCGAGCGGCAGGATCAGATGGGGAAGAATGACAACGACCGACGCGGCGTGCATCAAAAGTCCGGCGCCATACGACCATGTCTTGGCAACGCCACCGATGATCGCGAAGCAAATGACAATCTGCAAGCCACCGATAATTCGTGCAATGACGGCACCAACCGCCGGCGCTCCGTAGAAGGACTGGAGAATTCCGTCGACCGAGCCTGGGTTGACAAGCTTATTCACGGCCCAGGCCAGCAGAAACAGACCGAACGTGACGCGGACAATAAAGAGCGAAACCGCAAGACCTTTTAGTCGATCGGCTGTTTCGTGAGGTGTCTTTTCGAGCGTCATCGTATGTCCTTGATCGTGTTTGGAGCGGCACTGGAGCCTGACAGCCAATCCCGACAATTTCTGCCGGACCGGGTTCGTATCGATTGATGAAGTCTAGTCGGACAATCCGGCCACCTCTTCGTACCGGTCGAAATCGACCGCTCTTCATCAGTCGTGGGCGTCGAAAGACGGCATTGCAGGCTTCAGAAAGTCCCAACAGTCGGTATCGTCCAGCAAACCGCGCCACCTGAAAATGGCGACGTCGCCAAGCCGGTTGTGAGAAAGACTGCTGTTCGGCAACCTCGTTGAGCGCAAGGCCCGCTTGGTCGTTTCCATGCACTCAGACGCTTCCGGCAGCTTCATGTGCGGCACCCTTTACGGGCCGGCCCGAACTTGCCGATGGAGCCCAACCAATGAATCTGTCGAGTGCGATCCTGCCGCCGCCGAAGACGATCAAGGCCAGAGCCATCGCGGCCCATGGAAGATGAAAGTTCGCCCAGCCTTCCGGCACCGTAATCTGTATGACGGCCGTCATGATCAGAATTCCCAAAGCCGCAAAGCGGGTTCCGAGCCCAAGCACCAGCAGGATTGGCAGAAGGATCTCAAAAGCGCCTGCCAGATGGGCACTCAGGAGCGGGAATGGGTAGTTCAATTCCGCGCCGAACAGATGCAGTTTGAACTCGGTCGTGAAAAGGTAACGCGCGCCAGCCGACAGATGGAAGAACCCATCCCATTTTGTGAGACCCGAGCGAAAAAACGGCACGGCGATCGCGACGCGAAGCGCCAGCAGCGACAACCACGTCGGAACAACAGCGAGGACGCGGTCAAACCGCTGCAGAAGCGCCAGCATCGGCTTGATCCTTCTCTACAAGGGATTGGGCGATCCCGAGGTTTACAAAGGCCACCAATGCCTGGCCGAAATCAAACAGTGGATCCGCAGCGGCAATATCTGCCGCCTCCATGATTGTGCGGCCGGCGACGAGAGCCTTTGCAAACAGGCGATCCTGTTTCGGGATGACCGTCAGACGCACCGCCGCTTGAGGGCGTGTGACGAGGACGGTTTCCTTCTGCCAACTTTCGACGGGCTTTACGTCGTCGTCCTGGTGGTTCGACCAGATCGTACCGATGGGGCTGGCAGATTCGACAAGGTGGGCTGCCGGATGCGCCACGAGGACCATCCCTTCCAGCCGGTCCGGCTGGATCCGGGCGAGCATTCCCAGGTCGACCGCCGCAGCCTCGGCGGCATGGTATGCTCGCCCGACAGCGATCTCGAGCCGCGCAACATCCGACAGATAAGGCAGCGATTTCGCCGGCCCAAACGCTTCGATGAAGGCTGGGAAGGCCGTGCCGTATTCGAGGAGAACCGGGCTTTGCGGTTTGTGGAGCGAGATGAACTCGCCAGCAATGCCGTTGAAAAACGCATCGCCGACAAGGCGGCGAACGACCGGAAATCGTGACGCCACAGCGCCGATGAGCGACGACGTGACATTGTTGCGGTAGACGTCAAAACGACGCCTGTCGGCAATGCCCTGGCTTGTCGTCAAACCCGGCGGAACGCTCTGCGCTTCGGGGTCGGCAAGGCCCGCAAGAAATTCGCTCGATCTGATCCCCTGGCGTAATCCGACAGTTGTCTTTTCGAGGTTCATGCGACGCGTTCCTGCGGGAAGAGGCGATTGCGTCGAGTGCGCTCAACGCTCAGGGCTGCCTCGACGCGCACCGTTTCCGCCAGGAGTTTGTCAAAGGCCGGCACATCGTTATCCCATTCGACGAGGGTCGCCACCGGCCCGGTCCGCTTGAGGGAATGTTGGTAAAGGGCAAAGACGTCCGGCAAGACCGGCGATCCGTGGGCGTCGATGAGCAGGCGTTCGCCGGCGTCGTCGACGGTCTCGTCGTAGCCCGCCAAATGAATTTCTCCGACGCGATCGACGGGAAACCGATCGATGTAGACAAACGGATCAAGTCCGTGATTGACCGACGACACCATAACGTTGTTGACGTCGAGCAAGAGACCACAACCGGTGCGCTCGGAGATCGCGGCCAGGAAATCGACCTCGTCGATCGTCGATTCCTCAAAGACCAGATAGGTCGACGGATTTTCGAGCAGCATGCGTACGCCAAGCACATCCTGAGTTTCGGCGACATGATTGGCGACGCGGTCGAGCGTTTGGTCGGTATACGGAAGCGGCAGAAGATCGTTGTAGTAGGCGCTCTCATGACTCGACCAGGCCAGATGCTCGGAAAAGCTCTCGGGGCAGTAGCGATCGACGAGATCGCGCAGCCGCATCAGATGCAGCCGGTCGAGAGGATCCTCACCGCCGATCGAAAGCCCGACACCGTGCAGAGAGAGCCGATAGCGAGACCGGATGGCTTCCAGGTAACGATGCGGCGGACCACCGGCGCCCATATAGTTCTCGGCGTGGACCTCGAAGAAGCCGATATGCGGTTTGCTGTCCAATATTTCGGCATAGTGCTCCGGCTTGAGCCCGAGGCCCGCAGACGCCGGCAGACCTTGGTATCGCAAACCTTCATCCAACCGGGCGTGATCCTTGAGCGCAGGGAACAAGTCCATCGAAAAGCGTCCTCATGAAAACAGGTTTCGGCAGCGATGAACCGAGGGATGCATGGCCGAACCGAATTGATCCGGCCATGCGTTTTCGATCGGGATCAGGCTGGGACGTCGCGGGTCAAAGGCTCGGTGGAACCCTTTCGATCGTCGGGAAGCGCCATCGTCTCGCACGTGCCGGCGGGCACTGCTTTCCAGGAGTTGCCCTGATAATCGACCGTCGAGGTGCCGGCGCATGTGGTGCCGGCACCGGCGGCACAATCGTTCTGCCCCGCAAGTGCGACGCCGTAGCACTTTACGGTTTTCGAACTGTCTTGAGCCGAGGCTGGCATGACACTTGCGGCGAGGGCAGCGGCCAGTGAGCCGGCCAATGCATAATTCACGGTACGGCGATTCATGGAGGTGTCCTTTTTAACAACAAAACCGTCGGACTCTCGATCGGTCCGATACCTGCTGTTTCGATACCGCCTCGCCGTTTGTTACCAAGTACGTTGAACTTTTTGTGCGCTTCGCGGATAGAAAAATCCTGATAACGCAAGAAACAATCGAGCCCTGACGCGCGAAAGGACGACGAGATGGCGCATCATAAAGGGAAGCCAGGTCGGCTCGAAGAACTGCTCGTATTGGCGAACGCTGGTGATGCTCAAGCTTACAAGACTTTCCTGGAGGATGTCGCCGACATCCTGCGGGTATTTTGTAAGCGCAAGACGCCAGAACATACGGCGAGCTATGGCTCGGACGACCTCGTTCAGGACATAATGATGGCCGTGCACCTGAAACGACATACCTGGCGCCAGGGAGAGCCCGTTGCGCCCTGGCTGTTTGCGATCGCGCGATACAAGGCGGTCGACGCCTATCGCCGACACGGACGTCGGATTCATCTCGACATCGCCGATTTTCATGAGGTGCTTGCAGATCCGAGCCATGGACCGAATGCGAATTCAAACGACGTCACAAATGCACTCGGATTGCTGAGCGGGCGACAACGTGATGTCGTTTCAGCCCTCTCCGTCGAAGGACGCACAATCGGCGAAACCGCCAGGCATCTCGGTGTAAGTGAAGGGGCCGTGCGCGTTGCCTTCCACCGCGGCCTTGCCCGTATCTCCAGGCGATTTGGAGGGAACTGAGGTGCAAACCAAAATCCTGATCGACGCGCTCACCGATGATTTCTCCGCGAAACCGCTTCGGCGTCCGATCTCATGGGGGCTTCTTGCCGCTGTCAGCGCCGCACTCGTTGCGGTCGAGTTTTTCGCTTCCGTCGGCGTCCGCCCGGACTTTGCGGCAGCGATCGAAACCGTGCGCTTCGTCTTCAAGTTCGTCCTGACCTTCTCGCTAAGCGTTGCCGCCTACATCGCCATGCAGCGGCTCGCATACCCAGGCGTCGAACCGTTTCGAGCGACAACAGGCCTTCTGATCCCGACAGTGCTACTGCTCGCCGCGGTCGTAATCGAACTTGCCGTCGTCCCCGAGCGATTTTGGGCAGAGCGGGCGATCGGTTCGAACAGCATCATGTGCATGACCATCATACCGGCGATGGGCACACCATTGCTCTTGATGTTTCTTGCTGTCCTCAGGCGCCAGGCACCGACGATGCCGACCCTGTCGGGTGCGATGGCAGGGCTTGCGGCAGCATCATTTTCGGCATTTTTCTATGCGGCGCAGTGCACCGATGACTCACCGCTGTTCGTGGCTGTCTGGTATCCGCTTGCGTCGCTCGTTCTCATCAGCGCCGGCGGTGCGCTCGGGTCGAAGCTTTTGAAATGGTAGGGTCTTCTTGCAAGATTCTTAGTATAAATCACGTTTTATTGATATCAATCGGCTCTAAAAAATATACGCCACGTAACATCGGACTCCCGAGCGGCGAAAACAGTATTGCGAACCAATTTCGGTCCGCATCAACAGGAGTTCTACCATGGACCGTCGTATCGTTACCATCGCGCTTGCAGGATCTATGGCCGCAGCGATGATGCCGTTAAGTGGCGCTGCATTCGCCAAGGACGGTGCGCAGGAGAAGTGTTACGGCGTTGCCCTCAAGGGCCAGAATGACTGCGCCGCAGGTTCGCACAGCTGCGCGGGACATTCGACCAAGAACTACGACAAGGCTTCGTTCAAGCTCGTGCCCGCCGGAACCTGCAAGACGATCAAGACTCCGACCGGCCATGGCTCGCTGAGGCCGACGAAGGTCTGAATCAAAACGCCCACTCGTCTTCTCGACCTTCACCGACGGTCCATCTGGCCGCCGGTGATTTGTTTTGTGTCTTCAGTCCGGCGTCGATGTCGAAATTATCGAACACCAGAGGGATCCCTGGGCGTGCGTCGGGTACATGGCGCGCATGTCTACGATGGTGTCGAGGATCGCCTTTTGCAGAAACCCGTGATCCAAAACGGCCTGAACTCGCCTCTTCGGACTGGCCGCCGCGAGACTGTACGGAAAAGGTCTTCTTCGACGTCGTGAGGTCCGGCTGCGACATCGCGGGCGATCGCTGAATGGCAGCTTCAATAGCGATCGGCGTCAGACGCACAAACGCTGTGAATAGAGCGCGACGAAATCCAGCCGCTTATGGACCAGAAGCTCCCCTGAACTTCCCCTGTCAGGTGTTGCTGCAACGGCATTTCGGAGGTCGGAGAAGCGGTTGTAAATGGTTGCGCCCAACCTCTTTGTCGCAAGACGGGTGGGGCGGATCGAAGGGAGGTGGAAGGCTCATGTCTGGACCGATTGACCGGCATCGAGTGGGGTATCCGACTCGCGGAGCGGAATCGTGGCCCAGACTGCTTGATGGCGTTTGGCGACAACCGCTCGATCGACTGCGCCGAAACGCCTGGCTCACGTTCAGAGCAGTGGTGACACGGCGCAGGCAGAGCCGCGACACGACGGCATCGTGCCACAATCGAGAAAACCCTACGAGACGCTTCAGCCTTCGAACTGTGCATCTGTATCCGCTCGTTCCGCTCGTCCTGCTTCTCATCATCGTTGGCGGTTGCGCGGCGCTCCCGAGGACAGAGTTCACTCTTGCCGATCAGAACGAGGCATCCGTAATGGGATACTCCGGCATCCGTACATGGGGCGATGCGACCTTTGCGGAGATCAGGGCATCGGATTTCAAACCACCGGAATGGGCGCTTCGAAACAACCCCGAAGTGAACTATCTGGCCTTATCGGGTGGCGGTTCCGGCGGCGCCTTCGGTGCGGGCCTTCTGACCGGCTGGACGACCACCGGTACGCGGCCATCTTTCGACATCGTCAGTGGTGTTTCCACCGGAGCTCTGATCGCGCCGTTCGCCTATCTCGGCCCACGCTACGATCCGCTGGTTGAGGCGCTATACACGAGCGGCCTCGCCGCGGATATCTCGGATCGGAAAAGCCTGTTCCAGATTCTGACAACGCCCGGCGTTGTCGATCCTGGTCCGTTCCGCACCCTCATCGAGACATACGTCACGCCCGACATCCTGAGCGCCGTCGCCGCGGAACACCGCAAACACCGTCGTCTGTTCGTCGTTACCACCAATCTCGACGCACAAAGGCCCGTCCTCTGGGACATGGGGGCAATTGCCGCAAGCGGCAATCCCGGGTCCCTGAGACTGTTCAGAGATGTCCTTCAGGCCTCGGCCACCATTCCGGCGGTGTTTCCGCCGGTGCTGATCGATGTCGAAGCCGACGGCAAACGGTTTGCCGAAATGCATGCCGATGGGGGCGTGACCACTCAGGTTTTCACTCTGCCCGATGCGTTTCTGGCATCCGCCGCACAGGTCGGAATTCCCAAGGGCGTCAAGGCCAATCTCTATGTCGTCGTGAACAACATGGCGAAGCCGGAGTTCGCGGTCGTCGAGAATTCCACGATCGGCGTTGCCGAGCGCGCCTATTCGACAGTGATCAAGGCAAACCTGGACAATTCGCTTTTCGCCACCCAGGCCGCGGCACGGCGATCCAACATCGACCTTCATATCGCGGCGATCGACAAGGCGGTTCCCTACGATCCGACCGATCCGTTCAACGTCGATTACATGCGCACGCTCTTCGAGCTCGGACGCAGCCGTGCCGAAAGCCGGCACCTCTGGACCGGCTCGCCCTTCCCCGAAAATACGCCGAGTCGCCTGCCACTTACGACAAATGCTGGAAGCGAGAGACCCGCATTCGGGCCAGCTTGAACGTGCCGCAGAACAACTCATGGATATTCTGCCGACAGGTTTCATCGGCTTGATTTACGAATGCGGTCCGTGGATCAACCCATTCTCAAGCAATCGCGCGCCCGCATACTCTAAATCCCAGGAACTGCTCTCCGGCGGCGGTAAGATGCCAGGCAAGATCGCGGCGCTCCACGAGGCCTTGCTGCACGAGATCGACCACCATGTGATCGTCCGGCCAGTCTCTCGGGTCGCGTACCATGCTCCTGAGAAGTTCGCGGGCCATATCGGCTGGTCGTCCGAAGCTCATGGTCGATAACCTCTTCATCATTCAGCACCGAGCTGCATTTCACCGGAACAACATCGTCTCGCTCATTAAGTTGCAGACCGATTTTTCCCGTTGAATGGTCGCCTATCGAACCGTATTTTCAGCGAATTGCCGACCCGGACAGGAATTAAATCTCCGTTAACGCGAGACCAATTTATACCCTCCAATTCGACGGCGGGACGCACTTGCCCGTCGATCGGCCGCAGACGCAGCATCGCCGCAGCGCAGGCTTCCCACTCGCCTGACAGGAAGTCAGCCGCGCGGCCGACCGGGCAAGCCAAAGCGCTTGCAGGTGCCGGATCCTTGCGAGCGAAAGTATACCTCGATCCATACGGGCGCGAGATTGCGATCCGACGCTCGGGAAGTGCCCTTTGCTCGAGCATGATCCGCAGAAGTGGCCACCGGTTTTACGAACCGAGCATGAAAAACCAATAGCCAAAACGTGATGAGAGATGTGTGACGAAGCGCGCGATCGGACGACGGGCCAGTTCCGACATCGCCGGCCGATGTCGGAACTGGCGCCGCGCACCGGCATTCGTGGACGTTGGCCTTCGAGATTGCGTCGAATCCGACCTGGATTTTGCGCGACGATCACGACCGCTTTGCCAGAGCAAATGTACCGGCACAGGCACACGCCGCGCCTTCCTATCCGCAATCGCGAGAGCCGGCGCCCCGCCAGACGCCTTCGGCGCGAGGCAGGGTCGCAGCAGACGGTTCGGCGAACGCAGCCTATTTCTTCTTGGAACCACCGGCCTTCGCCGGCCCCTCCGGCAGGCCCTTGGTCGAGGGCGCCGAGGCGTTGGTCTTCTCGACGGTCTTCTTCGGCTTCTTGGCTTCGCGACTTCCCTTGCCCATGATGATGGTCCTCGTTGCGGAAGCGATGAAGATGCCACGAAACCAGACGGGACGCTCGATCAATTTGCGAGGCGCCGCGGAAAATCGTCGCGCTGGCTCGTCGTCATGGCACGCATTGCCTGCGGCCGTCGCATCGGACTTTCCTTTCCGGTCGCGATTCGTCGATAAGACGGCTCGGACGGCACGGGACGACCCGATATCCGACCGGGTGAATCTCGATACGTCGAGGGAGCCCGATACCGCCGCGTCCGCCGCACCTGCGTGACCCACAACGATCTCGCAAAGCCGCTGAACTGGTGGACGACGGTGGACGGACGCGCGGCGCTGATCGACACGCAACTCGTCACCATCTTCACGCGGCGCAGCCGGCTGTTCACGATGATGGCCCACGGGGATCTGCGTCACCTCCTCGAGCAGAAGCGCAGCTTCCGCAAGGCAGCGCTGACACCGGCCGAAAAACGGTTGCTGGCAACGAAGAGCCTGCCGGCCCGCATCTGGATGAAGACGTTCAAGCCGATCTACAATCTCGTTACGCGCGGCGTTTTCAACTGGTCGGGAAGGACTGACTGCGGCAGTCACCGTTGCACTAACACGACCCTGCAGAAGTCGCTCCAAACAGCTCGGCGAGACGAAAACCGGTGCATCCCGGAATCTCGACCTCGATTGCGTCCTTCAGGCTCAGGCCCGGCTTGAGGTCCGATGTCGGTCGCAGCGTTCGTCAATCTGAGGCGCAAACGCCGTGTTGCGCTTGAACCAGTGACGGTTCACCCCTGTATCCACCACGTTTTGTTGTTCTGTTCTCGTGCCGTCCCAGGGCCCCGCCCCGAAAAGCTCCGGAGAGTAGGCTTCCGGCGTCCACAGCGCGCTGCGCATGACCTCGATCTCATGGCGCTCGGCCTCGCCGGCGTCCCATGGCGGGGCCGCTTCGACCGGTGCGACCGGTTCCTGCGGATGGCTGGCGGCGAAACGGCGATTGGCCTCGGCCCAATGCTCATGTTCGCGACCGCTGGGGCAGCCTTCACGCTGCCAGATGTCGTAGGCCAGTTGCCGAATGCTCTCGGCGTCATCAATCCGCACCATGACCGTTCTCCCGTTACAACTCGGCCCGCCCTGCCTCTCACGACGAACCGACCGCATTTTCCGGGAAGATAGAGTTAAGACGACGCGAAACAGGAGCGCGCGCGAAAATTTGGTCGATGGCTATGATTTTAAACGGAGTCCGGGGAAGCGACCGGCTGCGCGGCTCACCATCACCTGCTGGACCAGATAATCCAATCATCGCATCGAAACGCTTTTCGAACGTCAATCAGCGCTGACGATAGGACCGAACGACCTTAAGACGATCTTAACGAATTGGCTTTAGTTTACGTCAAATCGCCCGTTGAACGACGCGCCGACGCGGCCGTTCGACAATGCAAAAATGCCTGCAACAAAGCGTTTCGGCTTTAGAATGCAATGCGGGTGAGAAGCACGGAGGCGACGACGACCGTTCCCCAAGCTGCGATGGCCGTCCAAAGAACGGCGGTCTCGGCGTTGCGGTAACTCATCGTGCAAAGTCCTTTAATTGGGCGGCGCGGTGCGTACGTGCGTCAATAACACAGACGAAATTATAGTAGCGGCGGAATCACGCTTGTCGAATCCATGGTGTCGCACAGTGCGATTTTGCGGTGGATGGCATTCGACTCACCTGTCGACGAATTTGCCACCGCGATCGTCTTCGCTGACGCATTTTCGTCTGGCTTTGCCTTCGAGGTGCCATGATCTGCCGCGACGCCGCAGCGCTTTGGCGGGTGGCATCCAATTGGCGATGGTTGCGACCGACATCGCGGTTATGATGGGCTCAGACGATTGAAGGCCATTGGCCGCGAGCCTCGCGCTCTGACCGGAGCGTTTACCCGAGCGTCATCGGTGCCGGGCGTTGCCCAGAACCTCAGCCGAGCGGAGCAAGAATCCACGTGGGGTCGGTGAGGTCGTCGAACAGCAGATCGGTGCCGGCGAATGCGTGCCTGCGGATATAGGACGCCGGGGTGACGACGCAGCGCGGGCCAGCCGCCTCGGCGGAGGCGTCGCGATGGCGTCGCGGTCTCGGCGAGCATGCCGTCGAAGATCAGAGCGCTCGTCGCGCGGCCTCGGCGCGGCTCACGGACAGCGCGGCAAGCGCCGCCGGAACCTCGTCGAGGCGGTCGACCACCGCGTCGGCGCCGAGGCTTTCGGCAGGCTTCGCGGTGTAGCCGCCACGCACGGTAACGATGGCCATTTTCGCAGCGAGGCCCGCATCGACATCGTTTTCCGAATCACCGACGAAAGCGACGTCGGAGACATCCAGGCCGAGGCGCTCGCAGGCGAGGAACAGGAGCCCCGGCGCGGGCTTCTTCTCGGGTCCGGCGTCGCCGCCGACGATCACGTCCATCAGGTCGAGAAGGCCGAAATGGGCGAGGATCTCGCGTGTCGCGGCCTCCGGCTTGTTGGTGACGACGCCGATCGGAATGCCAGCCTCGGCGTAGTGACGGGTGACGTCGCTGGCGCCGGCAGTCAGCGTCGTCAGTTCGGTCGCGCGCGGTTCGTAGATTTTGAGGAACCGGTCGACGATCCTGTCGAGGGTTGCCGGATCGAGATCCTTGCCGAGGGCAGCGTAGGCGCGTTCGATCAGTTTTGGCACGCCGCCGCCGACGAAGCCGATGACGGCCTCGAGAATGAAGGGCGGCTCACCGTAGCTCGACAGTACCTCGTTGAGCGCGGCGTGGATATCGGGCACCGAATCGACCAGCGTTCCGTCGAGATCGAAGAGGACGGCCTTTGGCCAGCTGGCTTCGCCGCCAGATTCGCTCGAAGTCATCAGGCGACATCCTTCCATTTGATCGAGCAGCCGATGGACGGGACCTGCTCCCTGGGCCCCTCGCCGGTCTCGGCGACCTGTTTCATCGCCTCGAAGAGATCGCGGCGCACGTCGGCGCCCGCCGCTTTCCGACTCTCGTCGATGCGTCCGCGATATTGCAGGCCGAGATCGCCGTCGAAGCCGAAAAAGTCAGGCGTGCAGACCGCTCCATAAGCTTTGGCGACGTTCTGGTCCTCGTCGTAGAGATAGGAGAAGGAAAAGCCGTGCTTTTCGGCGAAGACCTTCATGTTGTCGAAGGAATCCTCGGGATAGCCAATCGCATCGTTGGACGAGATCGCGACGGTGCCGATGCCGAGTTCGGCGAGAGCGTTGGCGTCGCGCACCAGACGGTCGATCACCGCCTTCACATAGGGACAGTGGTTGCAGATGAAGACGACAAGCAGACCGTTCGGCCCCTTGTGATCGAAGATCGCATGGGTGTTCCCGTCGACGCCCGGCAGTTCGGCGTCGACCGCCTGCCAGCCGAAATCACAGATCGGGGGCTGTGCGGCCATGATATCGGTCCCCTCATCATTGCGGCGCCCACTTCGATTTTAGGGCCTGGGCGCGCAGAAATCGAGCTCTTCATCCTATACGAGACGGCTCAGATCGCCGAAAGCCCGCCATCGACCGGCAGTGTGACGCCGGTCATGAAGCCATTGGCCGGGTCGGCCGCAAAGAGCACGGCGGCGACCACCTCTTCGACCTCCGCGAGCCGGCGCATCGGGATGCCCCGGGCGATCTGCGCTTCGGTGTCCGGATCGTTCGCACCGGGCTTACCCAGCACCATCGGGGTCCGCGCGAAGGACGGGCAGACGGCGTTGACGCGGATGCCGCGCCGGGCGTTTTCGGCGGCGGCCGATTTGGTCAGGCCGACGACGCCATGCTTGGCGGCCGAATAGACCGAAAGCAGCGGTGCGCCGGAAAGACCCGCCACCGAGGCGACGTTGACGATCGCCCCGCCCTTTTGGCCGGCGCGGGTGTCCATCGCCGGGATCTGGTGCTTCAGGGCGAAGAAGACGCCCATTAGGTCGATGGCGATGACCTTCATCGCCTCATCGGCCGATATCTCGGGCAGGCGCTTGTAGTCATGGGCGATGCCGGCGTTGTTGATGACGATGTCGAGGCCGCCGAAGCGCGCGGTGATCGTTTCGACGAGGCGCTGGTGGGTCGCCTCCTCCGCGACATCGCCGGCCATCACCTCGACCTCGGCGCCCGACCCGGCGAGGTCGCGTTTCAGCCTTGCCAGCGCGTCATCCGAGAGGTCGCTCAGCAACAGGCGCGCGCCCGCTTCTGCAAGGGCCGCCGCGATCGCGCGGCCGAAACCGCCCGCCGCGCCGGACACGAGGATGCGCTTGCCGGCAAAGCGGTTTGTTTGCTCGGCCATCAGCTTTTTTCCCCGATGAGGTCGATGGCATGGCTTGCCAGCACCGGCACGTTGCGGCCGTACATCTTGGCTCTTTCAGGGTTGGACGCATTGCCCTGCGTGTAGCGCTTGAAGACGCCCTGGAGGATCGCCGCCAGGCGGAAGAAGGAAAAGGCAAGGTAGAAATTCCAATGCTCGGGCTCGGGTATCCCGCGGCGCTCGCAATATCTGGCAACATACTGCTCTTCGTTCGGCAGGCCGAGTTCGGTCCGGTCAGCGTCGCCGAGGCCCTTGAACGATCCGTGGTGGGGCAGCCGCCACTGCATGCACTGATAGGCAAGGTCGGCCAGGGGATGGCCCAGCGTCGACAACTCCCAGTCGAGGACAGCGAGGATCTTCGGCCCCTCCTTGGCAAAAATCATGTTGTCGAGGCGATAGTCGCCGTGAACGAGGCTCGCGGCACCATCGTCGGGCGGAATATTCTCTTCCAGCCATCCCATCAGCCGGTCCATGTCGGCAATGTCGTCGATCTTCGACTGGCGATACTGGTCGGACCAGCGCGAGAACTGGCGTTGGAAATAATTGCCCGACCGGCCGAAATCGGAAAGGCCGACCGCCTCGACATCGACCGAATGCAGCGCGGCGAGCGCCGTGTTCATGGCATCGTAGATGGCGCCGCGCTCGGCCTTGTCTTCGACCTCCGGCAGCGCCGGGTCCCAGAAGATGCGGCCGTCACAATGCTCCATGACGAAGAACATGCGGCCGATGGGAGAGTCGCTTGCCTCGCAGAGATGCAGCATTTTCGGCACCGGCACATCGGTGCCGGCGAGCGCCTTCATCACCTTGAATTCCCGATCGACCTGATGGGCCGATTTCAACAGATCGCCCGGCGGCTTAGCCCGCAGAACGTAGGAGCCGCTCGTGGCGTCGACGCGGAAGGTCGGGTTGGACTGGCCGGCCTGGAACTTGACGAGACGCTGCATCGCCTCGAAGCCCTCGACATGGTCCTGAAGATAGGCGCCAAGCGCCGCCTCGTCGATTTCCTGGCCGTGCGCTTCGTTGGTCATGGCGTAATCCCCTTCCCCAGTTCGAACGATCCCTGTTCGAACGATGGCCAACGAGCCCACGCGAATTCGAACGTTGCCAAAGTCCGCGAGCCCGACGGCGCGTCAGTAGACTTCGAACAGGCCGGCCGCGCCCATGCCGCCGCCGATGCACATGGTGACGACGACCCATCTGGCGCCGCGGCGCTTGCCCTCGATCAGCGCATGGCCGGTCATGCGCGCGCCGGACATGCCGTAGGGATGGCCGACCGAGATCGCGCCGCCGTCGACGTTGAGGAGTTCGTTGGGAATGCCGAGCCGGTCGCGGCAGTAGAGCGCCTGAGAGGCGAAGGCCTCGTTGAGCTCCCAAAGGCCGATGTCGTCCATCTCGAGGCCGTTCTTTTCCAGAAGCTTCGGCACGGCAAAGACAGGACCGATGCCCATCTCGTCCGGGTCGCAGCCGGCGACCGCGATGCCGGCGTAGCGCCCGAGCGGGGCAAGGCCGCGCTTTTCGGCGTCTTTCGCCTCCATCAACACGCTGGCCGACGCGCCGTCTGAAAGCTGCGAAGCGTTGCCGGCGGTGATGTACCTGCCTTCCTTGACCACCTGCCCGTCTTTGAACACCGGGGCGAGCTTTTGCAGATCGGCGAGTTGCGTCTGCGGTCGGTTGCCCTCGTCGCGGTCGAGGGTCACCTCGCGGTCGGAGATCTCGCCGGTCGCCTTGTCCTGAACCTTCATCACCGTGGTCATCGGCACGATCTCGGCGTCGAAGCGGCCGTTCGACTGCGCCTCGGCGGTGCGCTGCTGCGACTGCAGGGCGAATTCGTCCTGCGCCTCGCGGGAAACGCCGTAGCGTTCGGCGACAATCTCGGCCGTCTCCAGCATCGACATGTAGAGCGCCGGCCGATGCTCCCCGATCCAGGGATCGCGCATGCGAAAAATGTTCATCTTGTCGTTCTGGACGAGCGAAATGGATTCGAGGCCACCGCCGACGGCAATCGTCATGTTGTCGCAGACGATCTGTTTGGCGGCGACCGCGATGCCCATCAGGCCCGAGGCGCATTGGCGGTCGAGTGACATGCCGGCGACGCTGGTCGGCAGACCGGCGCGCATGGCGCATTGGCGGGCGGTGTTCTGGCCGGTCGAGCCCTGCTGGAGCGCGGCACCCATGATCACGTCCTCGATCTCGGCCGGGTCGATCCTGGCGCGCTCGACCGCATGCTTGATGGCGTGACCGCCGAGCGCCTGGGCTTGGGTGTCGTTGAAGGCGCCGCGATAGGCCTTGCCGATCGGCGTGCGGGCGGTGGAAACGATGACGGCTTCTCTCATGGCGATGAGCCTCCCTGATGTTCTGCTTGTTTGCCCGATGCCGGCGGAGGCACGGGCGGCGGCTTGCGGCGGGCCCCTCGTGCGAGGTCTGTGGTTGCGGTTCTATTCGGCCGGTGCGTCGAGGACGGCAAGGGTGATCCAGTGCGCCGAGAGCGCCGGTTTGATCGCCTTCTCGATCTCGATGGTCGAATCCCAGGCGGTCTGCAGGCTGACCGCCCGCTCCTTCAGTTCGATCATCCGAAAACGGCCACGCACCCGTGCCCCGGCCTTCACCGGCGACAGGAAGCGCACCTTGTCGAAGCCGTAATTGATGCCCATCCGCGTGCCGATGACGCCGGGCAGCGCCGTATAGGCGAGCGTCGAGAGCAGCGAGAGCGTCAAGAAGCCGTGGGAGATGGTGCCACCGAACGGTGTTTCCGCCTTGGCCCGCTCCGGATCGACATGGATGAACTGATGGTCGTGGGTGGCGTTGGCAAAGGTGTCGATCATCGCCTGATCGACCGTCACCCAGTCGGACAGGAGTTCCTCGCCGCCCAGATGCGCGCGGTATTGCGCCAGGGACAAAAGGCTTTCGCGCAGCCTCGTCTCGGTCGCAGCGGCGGATGCGGCGTTCATCAACCCTCCTGGAACAGTTCGTGTCCGGTCTCGACGCCGATGCCGCCGTCGAGCGGCAGGATCGCGCCGGTGGTATATGCGCCGCCGCGGCCGCAAAGGAACAGCGCGGCCCCGGCAATGTCGTCGGGCGAGCCGATGCGGCCCATGGGAACGCCGGCGCCGACCCGCTCGGCCTTCTCGTTGGTGCCGGTCGCGAACGCCGTCATCTTCGATTGAAAGGGCCCCGGCGCAAAGGCGTTGACCGTGATGTGGCGGCCGGACAATTCCTTGGCGAGGCAGCGGGTCAGATGGTGCACCGCCGCCTTCGACGAGGCGTATGAATAGACGTTCTCGCCCAAAGGCACCGCGCCCATCACCGAGCCGAGATTCACCACCCGGGCGGGGTCTTCGAGCGACGCCGCCGCGTCGAGCAGCGGCAGCAGTTGCTGGGTCATGGCAAAGAGCCCGGCGACATTGACCGAAAAGACTTTCTGCCAGGCATGGTAGGGGAACTCCTCCAGCGGGGCGCCCCAGGAGACGCCGGCGTTGTTGAACAGGATATCAAGTCTGTCGGTCCGGGCCTTCACCTCGCCGGCCAGCGCCTTGACGCCCGCCTCGCTGGCGACGTCGCCGGCAAAGGCCTCGACCGAGCCGGGATGCCCCTCCGCATTGATTTCGTCGGCTGTCGCCTGGCATACCTCCAGCTTGCGCGAGGCGATCATCACGTTTGCCCCTGCCCCAACCAGCGCAGTGGTGATCATCCGGCCGATGCCGGTCGCCCCGCCGGTGACGAAAGCGGTCTTGCCCTCCAGCGAAAACAGGCGCGCGAGGATCGGCATGTCGGTCATCGTTCAGGCTCCCAGGTGGTCTTTTTGCGGCCCGCCGGAAGCAGGCGTCCCCTACACAGGGTCATTTGGGCCGGGGTCTCGTTTGGCAGGCGGGTCGCTATGTGAGACGCGTTCCGATGCCGCCCGCCGGAAACCCGCAATTGACATCATACCCGGTAGTATGTCCAGTGAAGACATGAGCGAACGTCGAGACACGGCAGCGACCGGACGCAGCAGTGCGGCACAACATCGCCACGCTTCACAGCCGCGCGGGTCCGTCTCCGGCACGCCGCATCGCAGCCGCCGCGAGGTGCCGGACGAAGCCCGAGCCGACCTGCTCTCTGCCGCTGCCAAAGCCTTTGCCGAGCGCGGCTTCGCGGCGACCTCGATCGACGATGTCGCCCGCCGTCTTGGCGCCACCAAGGGCCTTGTCTATCACTACTACCGCTCGAAATCCGACCTGTTCTTCGACGTGTGCCTCACCGGCACGGCCCTCGACTTCGCCGCGATCGAGGCACCGGTCGCCGCGACCGACCGGGCGATCAGCCGGCTCGCCGCCATGGCGTTGTCACACATCCGGGTGATGATGGAGAAGATCGATTTTCAGCACGTGATCCTGCAAGGCGTGTCGCTGCACCTGTCGGGCCCGACGACGCCTCGGGACCGCGAAACACTGGCGCGGCTGATTGCCGAACGCGACCGCTACGAAACGCTGTTTCGCGGTGTCATAGAAGCAGCACGCCGTGAGGGCGATCTCGCCGACGATTGCGACCTGTCCATCGCCGGCAAGGCGTTCCTGTCCACCGTCAACTCGCCGGTCTTCTGGTACCGCGAACGCGACGGCGAAACGACGTCCGATCGCGAGGCCATCGCCCGCGACCTCGCTATCTTCGCCCTTGCGGGCGCCGGTGCGAATCGCACCATCCTGGAGGAGGAATTTTCCCTGTGAACGAGATGACATCGCCGCCCCTCGCATCCGACGCCATGGCCCTCGGCATGACCGAACGGCTGAAGCCCATTCATGCGGCCGTCCGAGAGATGGTCCGCGACGAAATCGGTCACTTGAGCGAAGAATTTTTGGCCGAGGTCGGCAAGGGCGAGCGCTGGATCTACACCGACCGCCAGCGCGAGATCCTCGAAGGCCTGAAGGAGACCGCCAAGTCGCGCAACCTGTGGAACTTCTGGCTGACGGATTCCGAGCGCGGCTTCGGCCTCTCGACGGTCGAGTACGCCTATCTCGCCGAGGAGATGGGCAAGGTGCATCTGGGCGCCGAGGTGTTCAACTGCTCGGCCCCCGACACCGGCAACATGGAGGTGCTGGAGCGCTTCTGCACCAAGGAGCAGAGCGCGCCCTGGCTGCCACGGCTGCTCAACGGCGAGATCCGCTCTGCCTATCTGATGACCGAGCCGGACGTCGCCTCATCGGATGCGACGCAAATCGCCATGTCCTGCGTCGCCGATGGCGACGATTACGTGCTGAACGGCGAGAAATGGTGGGCGTCAGGCGCCGGCGATCCGCGCTGCGCCATCTACATCGTCATGGTGAAGACCGGCGGTGAGGACACGCCCAAGCACAGGCGCCATTCGATGATTCTGGTGCCCGCGGACACCAGCGGCGTCGAGGTGCTGCGCGCCATGCAGGTGTATGGCGAAGATGACGCGCCGCACGGCCACATGCACATCCGCTTCACGAACGTGCGCGTGCCGAAATCGGCGATCATCCTCGGCGAAGGCCGCGGCTTCGAGATTGCGCAAGGAAGGCTCGGACCCGGCCGAATCCACCATTGCATGCGTGCCATCGGCCAGGCGGAGACCGCGCTCGAACTGATGTGTAAGCGCGCCCTGCGCCGCGACGCCTTCGGCAAGCCGCTCGCCCAGCTCGGCGGCAATTTCGATATCATCGCGAATTCGCGCATGGAGATCGAGATGGCGCGGCTCTTGTGCCTGAAGGCCGCCTGGATGATGGACCAGGGCGACTCGCGCGCCGCTGCGCCCTGGATCAGCCAGATCAAGGTCATCGCGCCAAACATGGCGCTGAAGATCGTCGACGAGGCGGTTCAGATGCATGGCGGCGGCGGCATTTCCCAGGACCAGCCGCTCGCCCGCATGTGGACGCATCTGCGAACCCTGCGCCTCGCCGACGGCCCGGATGCCGTGCATCGCCGCCAGGTGGCGCGCTGGGAACTCGGCAAGCATACGCAGGAGAAGGTATGAGGGCAGGCGCCGCTCTTGGCAGGAACACACAATTGGAACGCACCATGAAAGCCATCGTCTGCCGCGCCTACGGACCGATCGAGACACTCGACTATGCCGAGATCGAGGAGCCGGTTCCGACCGGCTCGGAGGTGCTGATCGAGCCCGAAGCGATCGGGGTGAATTATCCCGACGGGCTGCTGGTCCAGGGCCTCTATCAGGCCAAGCCCGAGACGCCGTTCACACCGGGGATGGAGGCGGCAGGGCGGATCGTCGCCGTCGGGCCTGACGTCAAGTCCGCCAAGGTCGGCGATCGGGTCGTCGCCTATCAACCAATGGGCGCCTATGCCGAAAAGGTGCTGGCGCCGGAAGCGGCGGTCATGGCGTTGCCGGACGGCTTCGACGCGGGCGCGGCCTGCGCGCTCGTCTGCGGCTACGGCACGGCGCACCATGCGCTGAAGCAGCGGGCCGCCATCAAGCCCGGCGAGACGCTGTTGGTGCTCGGCGCCTCGGGCGCGACGGGCATCGCGGCAATCCAGATCGGCAAGGCGATGGGCGCGCGGGTGATCGCGGTGGCCTCCACCGACGACAAGCGGGCGCTGACGCTCGATGAAGGCGCCGACGAGGCGATCGGTTACGAGACCCTGCGCGACGATATCAAGCAGCTGACCGAGGGCGCCGGCGTCGACGTCGCCTTCGATCCAGTCGGCGGCGAGGCCTTCGACGCCGTCTCGCGCTCGATGGCCTGGAACGGCCGGTTGCTCGTCGTCGGTTTCGCCTCGGGAGCGATCCCGAAGCTCCCGGTGAACCTGACGCTAGTCAAGGGTTACAGCGTCGTCGGCGTGTTCTGGGGCAGCTTTACCCGCAAGGAGCCCGCGGTGTTTGCCGCCAACATGAAAGAGCTGATGGCCTGGGCGATGGACGGCAAGGTGCGCCCGCACATCTCCGAGCGGGCAAAGCTCGCCGATGCGGCTGACGTCCTGATCCGCATGCACGCGCGCCAGACGACGGGCAAGGTGGTGCTCATTCCCTGATCAGCTTGGCGACCGCGGGCCGGGCATCGTCGATCGAAGGCAAGCCTGCCGGATCCGCGTCAGTCGCCCGGTCCCGCTTCGGCCGACGCGCAAGGCCAGTCCTTGGCCCAACCCACGGAAGCAGCCGCCGTTTCACGTGAATCACACTCGTTCTCGCAAGGACCCATTCGATGACTGCACTCCCGGACACCATGCAAGCCCTCGTCTTGAAATTCGACGGCTATTCGGGCACTTCTGAAGGGCCGCAGATCGACGATCTGAAGGACTGGGTCGAGTTGAAGACCATGCCGGTCCCGCAACCGGGCGAGCGGCAGGTGCTGATCAGGGTCGGGCTCGCCAACATCAACCCGTCGGACCTTCACTACATCAAGGGCGAATACGGCCAGCCGCGCCGGATCGGCACGGTCGCCGGCTTCGAGGCGATGGGCACGGTCGTCGCGAGCGGCGGGGCAGAGGCGGCCAAGGCGCTGATGGGCCAGCGCGTCGCCTTCTCCTCCACCCGAAGCGGTACCGGCTGCTGGGCCGAATACGCGCTCACCGACGCCGGATCGGCGATCCTGCTCGCAGATGGGCTTCGCGACGAGGACGGCGCCGCGCTGATCGTCAATCCGCTGACGGCCTACGCGATGGTGAAGCTGGCGCAGGATCACGGCGCGAGAAGCTTCGTCATGACGGCGGGCGCAAGCCAGCTCTGCAAGCTCATGGCGTCGTTTTCGAAGGACATCGGGCTGCACGCCATCGCGGTCGTGCGGCGCGAGGAGCATCGTTCGATGCTGGAGGGCCTCGGCGCCGGCACGGTCCTCAATTCGGGCCGTGAGGATTTCGAGGAGATGGCCCTCCAGGCGATGAAACAGAACCGGCCAACGGTGCTGCGCTTCGAGCTGATGATAGAACTCGACATGAGGCACTATGCTGGATTGGATGTCCGTCGCCGACCGGGCGTTGAAGCAGCGGATCGGTCTCGAAGCCGGCCCGTTGTCGCATTCGGCCACGCTCTTCTCACGGACCTTCATCGATGATGATCCCCGGCGTCGGTCCCGTCACCTCGCTCGCCGGCCTGACGCTTCGCGCTGGGTGATCTACGGCAAGCTGTCGTCGGAGGCGCCGCGCCTGCCCGGGCTCGGCCAGATGGTGTTCATGAAGAAGGTGATCGAAGGCTTCTGGCTAACCGAGTGGCGCCTGCCTCGCCGGAGGCCCGCGTCCAGGCCTTCACCGAAGTGCAGAAGCGCTTCCTGTCCGGCGCGTGGAAAACCGATGTCGCCGAGACGATCGCGCTGACCGAGGCACCCGACAGACTGGCCGCCGCGCTGGAGGGAATGAACCGCGGCAAGGTAATGCTGAAGCCGTAGTTCGGGAATGCGCAGTCCAAGACTGATAGCGCAATCGAACCGTCCATGCGCGGCGCGGGGGCCAACCATAGCGTGGATCACGTCGCCATTGAGCGCCGCTAAGGTCACTTGAAACGGGTTTTGAAATCCACCATGCGGAATTCGATCGGCGCAAAGGGACTTTCAACCGAATAGTTGATGCGATGCGGCAATTAAGCGGTGCATTGCGGTTCATGTTGCGGCGCACTGCCTATATGGTCGCGGAACCTTGAAACCTTGCGGCAGGCGCAAGGGCCCGTTCGACGAACGAGCACAATCGAAACGGCAGGAGGGCCCATGTGCGGCATTTGCGGTGAGATCCGCTTCGACGGGCAAGAGGCCTCGCCCGAGCGGCTTCAACGCATGGGCGATTGCCTGGCGCGGCGTGGTCCCGACGGATCCGGCCAGATCGTGCGCGGCCGGGTCGGCCTCGGCCATCGGCGCCTGAAGATCATCGACCTGTCGGAAAAGGCCGCTCAGCCGATGGAGGACCCGGAACTGGGCCTCACCATCGCCTTCAACGGCTGCATCTACAACTATCCGGAGTTGCGCAAGGAGCTGGAGGGCAAAGGTTACAAGTTCTTCTCGACGGGCGACACGGAAGTCATCGTCAAGGCCTATCACGCGTGGGGCAAGGACTGTGTCAAGCGCTTCCACGGCATGTTCGCCTTCGCGATCCACGAGCGCGAGACCGGCAGGGTGATGCTGGCGCGCGACCGCTTCGGCATCAAGCCGCTCTATCTCAGCCAGACCGACAAGCGCCTCTATTTCGCTTCCTCGCTGCAGGCGATCCTGAAGACGCAGGACGTCGACACCGCGATCGACCGCGAGGCGCTGCACCATTACATGACGTTCCACGCCGTCGTGCCGCCGCCGCTGACCATCGTGAAGGGCGTTCGCAAGCTGCCGCCGTCGACGGTGCGGATGATCGAACCGGACGGCTCCTTCGTCGACGAGGTGTTCTGGGCGCCGGATTTCGCGCCGCGCCCCGGCGACGACAAGCTCTCATCCACCGACTGGCGCGATCTCGTCATGGACGCGCTCAAGCTCGCCGTCGATCGCCGCATGGTCGCCGACGTGCCGGTGGGAGTTCTCCTCTCGGGCGGCGTCGATTCCTCGCTGATCGTCGGCCTTCTCGCCGAGGCCGGCCAGAAAGACCTCAACACCTTCTCGATCGGCTTCGAGGACGCGAACGGCGAGGTCGGCAACGAGTTCGAGTTCTCCGACCTCATCGCCAGGCACTACGGCACCGAGCACCACAAAATCTTCGTTCCCGGCTCGGAGCTGATGGAGCACCTGCCGGGCACCATCGCGGCGATGTCGGAGCCGATGGTTTCCTACGACAATGTCGGCTTCTATCTTCTGTCCCGTGAGGTCTCCAGGCACATCAAGGTGGTGCAGTCGGGCCAGGGCGCCGACGAGATTTTCGGCGGTTATCACTGGTATCCACCGATGGTCGGCGCCAACGATCCGCTCGCCGCCTACAGCAAGGCGTTCTTCGACCGCAGCCACGAGACGCTGCTATCTCACGTGGCGCCCGAATGGCACCCGGACCGGGACGTCTCCGGCGAATTCGTCGCCAGCCATTTCGCCATGGCGGGTGCGACCGATCCGGTCGACAAGGCGCTGAGGATCGACGCCCACGTCATGCTGGTCGACGATCCGGTGAAGCGCGTCGACAACATGACCATGGCCTGGGGCCTGGAAGCGCGGGTGCCCTTCCTCGACCACGAACTGGTCGAACTCGCCGCGCGTGTTCCGGCCGAGGAAAAGCTGAAGCAGAACGGCAAGGGCGTCCTCAAGGAGGTGGCCCGCCAGATCGTTCCGTCCGAGGTCATCGACCGCAAGAAGGGCTATTTCCCGGTCCCGCAGCTGAAATACATCTCTGGCCCTACGCTCGACATGGTGCGCGACATGTTGACCTCCGACAGCGCCACGTCGCGCGGCCTGTTCCGCCGGGACTATCTCAACATCCTGTTCGAGAATCCCTCCGACCACATCACGCCGTTGCGCGGCTCGGAGCTGTGGCAGATCGCGCTCCTGGAACTCTGGATCCAGCAACAGGGGCTTTGACAGCACCATGGCCGACGACGACGACAAGAAAGCGGCGAAATCCTCGGGCGAGCTCTCTAAAAAGTCGTCCCGCGACGGCAGCGACCAGCACCGGCCGAAGCGTGTACACACCAAGGGCATGAAGGCGCCGACCAAGGGCGGCGGCGCCTCTGTCGCCAAGTCCGATGCCGACGCCTATCTCGACTGCGGCTGGGGCCGACTGGTCTTCGCCCAGACCTTCGAGGATCCGAAGGTGCTGGTGTCGAGCCTGCGCGAGGAAGGTCCGGCGCGGCGAGACATCGCCTTCTACGTGCGCGACCCGCATGTGCTGCTCAGCCACGCGCCGCAGGAGCTGTTCCTCGACCCGTCGCACACCTATCGGCTGGATCTGTCGACCTACAAGCCGGACACGCGCCGGCCGCGCGGCTATTTCATCCGGCGCCTGTCCTCCGAGCAGGACGCGACGGAGGTCAACCGCATCTACCAGAGCCGCCAGATGGTGCAGGTGCATCCGGGCTTCTTCTGGTCGAACCGCGACAACCGTTCCCTGACCTATTTCGTCGCCGAGGACGACAGCACCGGCGCGCTTCTCGGTACGGTGACCGGCATCCACAACGAGCGCGCCTTTTGCGATCCGGAAAACGGCTCCTCGCTCTGGTGCCTGGCCGTCGACGCGCAGGCGACCCATCCGGGGATCGGCGAGAGCCTGGTGCGGCGTCTGTCCGAGCATTTCCAGGCGCGCGGCTGCGCCTTCATGGATCTGTCGGTGATGCACGACAACGACAAGGCCATCGCGCTCTACGACAAGCTCGGCTTCTACCGGGTGCCCTATTTCGCCGTGAAGCGGCGCAACGAGATCAACGAAACGCTCTTCACCGGCTCCGGCGTCGATTACGACGGGCTCAACACCTATGCCCGCATCATCGTCGACGAGGCCCGCCGCCGCGGCATCCACTGCGAGGTGACGGACGCGGCCGGTGGCTTCTTCCGGCTGACGCAGGGCGGGCGCACGATCCTGTGCCGCGAGAGCCTGTCGGAGCTGACCTCGGCGGTGGCCATGTCGATCTGCGACGACAAGACGGTGACCCGACGCGTCGTCGAAAGCGCCGGCGTTACCGTCCCCGACCAGATGGATACGACCGACGCCGAAGACGGCGAATTATCGGCCTTCATCGAAGCGCACGGGCAGGTCGTCGTCAAGCCGGCGCGCGGCGAGCAGGGCCGCGGCATCGCCGTGGGGCTGGAAACCCTCCACGACACCAAGGCGGCGATCAAGGCGGCCCGCGAGATTTCAGACCGCGTCCTCGTCGAGGCCTGCTTCGCGGGCAACGACCTGCGCCTCATCGTCATCGATTACCGCCTCGTTGCCGCCGCCATGCGCAAGCCGCCGGAGATCACCGGCGACGGCCGCTCGACGGTCAAGGACCTAATCGAGCACCTGTCGCGGCGTCGCTCGGCGGCAACCGGCGGCGAAAGCAAGATCCCGCTCGACGCCGAGACCGAGCGCTGCGTGAAGAATGCCGGCCATGCGATGGACGACGTTCTCGACGAGCACAAGCGCCTCGTCGTCAGGAAGACCGCCAATCTTCATACCGGCGGCACCATCCACGACGTCACCGGCGAAATCCATCCGACGCTGGTCGAGGCGGCGGTCAGCGCAGCGCGCGCCATCGAGATTCCGGTGACGGGCATCGACCTGATGGTCAAGGGTCCGCACCAGCCGGACTACGTGTTCATCGAGGCCAACGAACGGCCGGGTCTGGCCAATCACGAGCCGCAGCCAACCGCCGAACGCTTCGTCGACCTCTTGTTTCCGTTGTCGATACCGTTTTCAGTGCGCGCTGCCAGGAATCAGAGACGGAAATCGGGAAGGGACGAGTAGTGCCAAGGCTTCAGATCGACACGGACTATCTGACGGACCAGCTGAAGGCGCTCCTGAAAATCCCCAGCCCCACCGGGTACACCGACACCATCGTGCGGCATGTGGCCAAGGAGCTCGAACGGCTCGGCCTCACCGTCGAACTGACGCGACGCGGTGCGATCTCCGCCGTGCGCCAGGGTTCCCGCCGGGCCTCCGCCCGCGCCATCGTCAGCCACCTCGATACGCTCGGCGCGCAGGTGAAGATGCTGAAGGACAACGGCCGGCTGGAGCTTCTGCCGATCGGTCACTGGTCGGCGCGCTTTGCAGAAGGCGCGCGGGCGACACTGTTCTCGGAGGCCGGCACCTATCGCGGCACCATCCTGCCACTCAAGGCCTCGGGTCATACCTTCAACGATGCGATCGACACCATGCCGGTCGGCTGGGAGTATGTGGAGTTGCGAGTCGATGCCCTGTCGCGCAACCGTCAGGAACTCGACCGTCTGAAGATCGAGGTCGGCGACACGATCGCCATCGACCCGCAGCCGGAATTCCTCGACAACGGCTTCATCGTCTCGCGCCATCTCGACAACAAGGCGGGCGTGGCGGTCATGCTCGCCGCGATCGAGGCGATGGAGCGCGAGCACACCGCGACACCCGTCGACATCCACTGGCTTTTCACCATCGCCGAGGAAGTCGGCGTCGGTGCCGCTTCGATCCTGACCCCCGACGTCGCCTCGATGATCGCCGTCGACAACGGCACCTCGGCCCCCGGCCAGAATTCCTCGGAATTCGGCGTCACCATCGCCATGTCCGACCAGTCGGGACCCTTCGACTATCACCTCACTCGCAAGCTGGTGAAGATCTGCCAGGAGGAAGACATCCGCTACCAGAAGGACGTCTTTCGCTACTATCGCTCGGATTCGGCTTCGGCCATCGAGGCGGGCCACGACGTCAGAACGGCGTTGATCACCTTCGGCATTGATGCCTCGCACGGTTACGAGCGAATCCACAGCCACGCCCTGCGGTCCCTGTCGGAGCTGATCACCGCCTATGCGACCTCGCCCGTCGAGATCGAGCGCGACCGCAACCAGACAGCCGGTATCAAGGGCTTCACCCGCCAGCCGGCGGTCGAGGCGGCTCAGGAGCTTGCCGAGCTCGAGGACCCGGCCGAATAGGACGAACGACACAAGACTTGGCCTCCATGATTGCCGCCAAGCGTCTGTCGTAAGGGTCGCGACGCAGTCGCCGATCCGGCGTTCGGACCGACGTCACGGCTCTGTCGGCATTGCCCGGTTCGGCGATCAACAGCGACGATCCTGCGTCCCGACGGCCGGTGCAAGGACACGTCGCCGCTAAGCATGTTTCAGGAAACATTCACGACGCGACCGTTTCCGGACGCACGGCGGTTGCCGATCTGGCGACTGGCGTGCGAGATTCGATCCTTGTACCGTCGGCCTCCGATCTTCGGCCGGTGCCACAGGGCAAACGCTCTAGCACCGCCAAGTCTCGGTCGGTGGCTAGAGGGGCAAGCCCCTTGCCGCTGTATTACACTCGGCGTTTGACCGACGAGGGAGGGAGGACCGGGATGGATTCCGATGCGTTTTCAGCGCTCGTTCGCACCTGGCTGTCCGATCTTTTCGCCGTCGCGGCTGCGCATCCTTCCGCTTCCATCCTGGCGTTGCTGGCAGCGCTCGTCAGCCTCGTGCTCACCCGCAGCCTGTTGATCTTCGTGATCGCAGCCTTTCTCGCCATCGCAGCGATCTATGGATCGGAGCCGGTGGCCGACCCATTGAAACGCTGGGTGTTCTCGGTCGGCTGCATCAGCGCGATCCTGTTTGTCTCGCTCGTCGTCATGACACTCAAGCTAAGGCTGCGCGACGCGCGCGCCGACTTGCGTGCGGCCCGGGCCGACCGTGCATCGTTGCTTGCAGCCTATGAGGACGAAAGGAACTGGCGCGACACGGACGACTGAGTCCCGAAGCCGCGCCCGTTTTCAGCAAGTCAACGGGAAGCGACAAGCGGGCCCGCCGAGGGACCGCGGGCCGGCGCCAGACGCACGACCTTGTAGCCCCGGCGCTGCAGTTCATCAAGGAAGGACGGCAGCATGGCAGCGGTGCGCGCCTGGATGTCGTGCATCAGGACGATGCCGCGGCCATGGCGATCGAGCGCCTTGAGCGTCCGTGCCGCCACGGTCGCAGGCGCATCGCGGAAATAATCCTTGGAATCGATGTCGACGTCGATGGCGACGAGACCTTCGTGCGCCAATCGAGCGCGCAAGCTCGGGCTGTCGGCGAGATAGGGAAAGCGGAAGAAGGGCGCGGGCTTGGCTCCCATCGGCGCCAGCGCCGCAGAGACCGAGCGTTCGCCGCTGCGGATCTCGGCTATTGCCGCGTCGGCGCCCATCTGGCGCAGATTGCGGTGGTGTTCGGTGTGGGTGCCGATGGTGTGACCGGCGGCCGCGACCTTGCGGGCGATCTGCGGATAGGCACGGGCCATCTCGCCGACCATCATGAAGGTGGCGCCGACGCCGTGATCGTCGAGAGCCTTGAGGATCGTCTCAGTCTTGCCGGGCATCGGGCCGTCGTCGAAGGTCAGTACGACCTCCTTGTCGAGAAGGGCGATGTCGGAGAGCCTGGCCACCTGCATGGTGCGACCGTTGAGCGGCGAGGAGGAAAACGGCGCATAGGAGCGGTAGAGCGGAAACCGATCGGCCGCGGACTGCTGGCTGGCGAAGCTCAGGAGCGTTCCGGACGGCGACGCCGTCGCTCTATCCGGCGAGGTAGCGTGATTGGCGGCGGCCACCGCCGAGTTCGGCTCGGTTCCGGGCGCGAAAGCCGTCGTGCGGCCGTCGATGGCCAAAGTCGCGGCCTGGTTGACGCAACCGGAGAGGAGACCGGCGCACAGGACTGCCGCGACGATGCGGGAAAAGGCGACCATGTGAGGAAATCCAGAAGATGCTTCGATCTTCGGATTTCTACGGCGTTAAGGTTAATCACCGGTTGACGACGGCGAAGCGGCGGACAACGCGAGGCTTCAAGAGTTCCCGGCTAACGAAACCGCCGGACGCAAGCGGCGAACGGTCGGGCTGCTGGTTTAGCCCTGCTTGCTGGCGCGCTCCTCGAGCGGCCTCTCCGGCCGGCGAATGCTTGCCATCGCCTCCAGCACCATCGGGTCGAGCCCGTCCGTCTCGCCGGCGTCGACGCGGGCGAAAAGCTGCGTGCGCATGCGCGGCTCCCAGAACTTGTTGATGTGGTCGGCGACGCCCTTCGAGCGGATGTCGGCGTGCGACGACTTGAAGAAGGTGGCGATCTGGTTCGCCATGTAGAAGAGCTTGTCATGCTGCATGGGTCTCGCCCTCCCCGGCGAGCGTCTGGCGGGCGGCGTTGCGCGCGGCCTCGGCCGCCCCTTCGATCCGCTCCGGATGGGTGAAGATTTCGAATTCCTCGCCGCGCGTGACGGCGACAAGTGTGATGCCGGCACGCGTCGCCTCGGCGACGGCGAGCGCGGTCGGCGCCGAAACGGCTGCGATGAGCGTGCTGCCCATCATCGCCGCCTTTTGAATCAGTTCGACCGAAACACGGCTGGTGATGGTGAGGAAGCCCCGAGACGGATCGATGCCGTTCGCCGCCAGATGGCCTGCAACCTTGTCGAGCGCGTTGTGCCGCCCAACGTCCTCGCGCACGACGATCAACTCGCCGTTGCCGTCGGGATTGGCCAGATGAAAGCCTGCCGCATGGACGGCGCGCGTCAGGCGGCTCAACGCCTGCTCGCGCGCCATGGCGGCGACGGCGTCGGTCAGTTGCTTCGGACCGATAGTGAAGCCGCCTGGCGCAACGACCGGCAGGTCGCGGGTGGCCAGCTCCAGAGATTCGACACCGCAAAGGCCACAGCCGACGGGGCCGGTCATCTGGCGTCGGCGCGCGGTGTAGGTCGAGGCGCGCGATTCGACGAGCCAGAGCCGGCAGTCGATGCCAAGTTCGCCGGCCTCGACCTCGATCCGCTCGATCTCAGTCAGGCTCGTCACGATCGCCTCGTTGAGCGCCAGGCCGATCGCGAGGTCGCGGATGTGATCGGGCGTCGCCATCATCACTGCATGGGTCGAACCGTTGATCGAGATCGCCACAGCCGTCTCGGCCGGCACGTTACGGGTGCCATGCGAAAACGCCCCATCCCGAAAGGCAAGGCTCGGCAGGGCCTCGAACGTCATTTCCGGATCGTCGCTCATCGCGCTCGAACCTTCATCCCGGCGCTCCGCGAAATGGTCCGAGACCACCTATTCGGCGGCCTCGGCGGGGGCGATACGGCGGCTTTCCATCGTCAACTCGCGATATTCCTCCTGCCAGTCCGTCGGACCGTTGGAAGGAGAGATCTGCACCGCCGTCACCTTGTATTCCGGGCAGTTGGTCGCCCAATCGGAGAAATCGGTGGTGATGACGTTGGCCTGGGTCATCGGATGGTGAAACGTCGTGTAGACGACGCCCGGCGCGACGCGATCTGTGACCCTGGCGCGCAGCGAGGTGGAGCCCGCCCGGCTGTCGAGCTTGACCCAGTCCTTGTCCTTGATGCCGCGCTGCTCGGCGTCGTGCGGATGCACCTCCAACAGGTCCTCCTCGTGCCACACGACGTTCGCGGTGCGGCGGGTCTGGGCGCCGACATTGTATTGCGACAGGATGCGGCCGGTGGTCAGAAGCAGCGGGAAGCGCGGGCCGGTGCGTTCGTCGGTCGCCACATATTCGGTGACGACGAACTTGCCCTTGCCGCGCATGAACTCGTCGACATGCATGACCGGCGTTCCCTCCGGGTGCGCCTCGTTGCAGGGCCACTGAACCGAGCCGTGCTTGTCGAGAAGGTCGTAGTTGACGCCGGCGAAGGAGGGCGTCGTCGCGGCGATCTCGTCCATGATTTCGGACGGATGCTTGTAGTCCATGTCCATGCCGATGGCGCGGGCGAGAAGCTGGGTGACTTCCCAGTCGGCATAGCCGTTCTTCGGCGCCATCACCTTGCGCACGCGGTTGATACGGCGCTCGGCATTGGTGAAGGTGCCGTCCTTTTCGAGAAAGGACGAGCCCGGCAGGAAGACGTTGGCGTAGTTCGCCGTCTCGTTCAGGAACAGGTCCTGGACGATCAGCAGTTCCAGCGCTTCCAGGCCCGCCGAGACGTGCTTGGTGTCGGGGTCGGACTGCAGGATGTCCTCGCCCTGGACGTAGAGGCCCTTGAAGGTGCCCTCGACGGCCGCATCGAACATGTTCGGGATGCGCAGGCCAGGCTCCTTGTCGATCGTAACGCCCCAGAGCTTCTCGAAGGTCTCGCGGGTCGCGTCCTGCGAGATGTGGCGATAGCCGGGCAGTTCGTGCGGGAAGGAGCCCATGTCGCAGGAGCCCTGCACGTTGTTCTGGCCGCGCAGCGGGTTCACGCCGACGCCGGCCCGGCCGATATTGCCGGTCGCCATGGCGAGGTTGGCGATGCCCATGACTGCCGTCGAGCCCTGGCTGTGTTCGGTGACGCCGAGGCCATAGTAGATCGCGCCGTTGCCGCCGGCGGCATAAAGCCGAGCCGCACCGCGAACGTCCGCCGCCGGAACGCCGGTGATCTTTTCCAGCGCCTCGGGCGAGTTTTCTTCGGAGGACACGTAGGTTGCCCAATCCTGGAAGGCGTCCCACTCGCAGCGCTCTCGAACGAATTCCTCGTCGAAGAGGTTTTCCGTGACGATGACGTGGCCGAGTGCCGTGAGCATGGCGACATTGGTGCCCGGCTTCAGGGCCAAATGGTAGTCGGCCTCGACATGCGGGGTCTTCACGAGGTCGATGCGGCGCGGGTCGATGACAATCAGCCTGGCGCCCGGCTCGCCCGGCTTGCCGCGCAGGCGCTTCTTCATGCGCGAGGCGAAGACCGGATGGCCGTCGGTCGGGTTGGCGCCGATGACGAGGATCACGTCGGTGTCCTCGACTGAATCGAAGTCCTGGGTGCCGGCCGAGGTGCCGAAGGTCGAGTTCAAGCCATAGCCCGTCGGCGAATGGCAGACGCGGGCACAGGTGTCGATGTTGTTGTTGCCGAAGCCGGCGCGGACCATCTTCTGGACCACGTAGACCTCTTCGTTGGTGCAACGCGACGAGGAGATGCCGCCGACTGAACCCCGGCCGTATTTCGCCTGGATGCCCTTGATCTTCGCCGCCGAGAAGGACAGGGCATCTTCCCAGGAGACCTCCCGCCAGGGGTCGCTGTAGTGATCACGGATCATCGGGTTGAGGACGCGGTCCTTGTGGGTCGCATAGCCGAGCGCGAAGCGGCCCTTGACGCAGGAATGGCCGCGATTGGCCTTGCCGTCCTTGTAAGGGACCATGCGCACCAGCTCCTCGCCGCGCATCTCCGCCTTGAAGGAGCAGCCGACGCCGCAATAGGCGCAGGTGGTGACGACCGAATGTTCGGGCGTGCCGATCTCGATGACCGACTTTTCCTCCAGCGTCGCGGTCGGGCAGGCCTGGACGCAGGCGCCGCAGGACACGCATTCCGAAGAGAGAAAGTCGTCATAGCTGGTGCCGGCCGAAATCATCGAATCGAACCCGCGGCCCTCGACGGTCAGCGCGAAGGTGCCCTGCACCTCGTTGCAGGCGCGAACGCAACGCGAGCAAACGATGCATTTCGCCGGATCGAACTGAAAATAGGGGTTCGACTGGTCCTTGGCCTTGGCGAGGTGGTTCTCGCCGTCGTAGCCATAGCGCACATCGCGCAGGCCGACGGCACCCGCCATGTCCTGCAACTCGCAATCGCCATTGGCCGCGCAGGTCAGACAGTCGAGCGGATGGTCGGAGATGTAGAGCTCCATCACGCCCTTGCGGATGGCCTTCAGCCGTTCGGTCTGGGTCTTGACCTTCATGCCATCGGCGACAGGCGTCGTGCAGGAGGCGGGCGTTCCGTTGCGCCCCTCGACCTCGACGACGCAGAGCCGGCAGGAGCCGAAGGCGTCCATCATGTCGGTGGCGCAGAGCTTGGGCACCTGAACGCCCGTCTCCATCGCCGCGCGCATCAGCGACGTGCCCTCCGGCACGGTCACCTGCTGGCCGTCGATGGTCAGCGTGACGAGCGTTTCGGACTTCGAAGCCGGGGTGCCGTAGTCGGTTTCGTGGATGAGGCTCATGACGGGCTCCTTGAAGCAAATTCTGAGGTCCGAAGGCGCACGATTATCGCCATCACTCCGCCGCCTCGCGCACGATTTCTCCACCCCCGTGAAAATCCTCCGGGAAATGCCGGATGGCGCTCATCACCGGATAGGGCGTGAAGCCGCCCAGCGCACAGAGCGAGCCGAACTTCATCGTGTTGCAGAGATCCTCCACCAAAGCGAGGTTCTCGGCGGGGCGTTCGCCGTCGATGATCTTCTTGACCGTCTCGTAGCCGCGCACGGCGCCGATGCGGCAGGGCGTGCACTTGCCGCAGGATTCGATGGCGCAGAATTCGAAGGCGAAGCGCGCCTGGGCCATCATGTCGACGCTGTCGTCGAAGATCACGACGCCGGCGTGGCCAATCAGCCCATCCCTGGCCGCAAAGGCCTCGTAGTCGAAGGGCGTGTCGAACAGCGCCCTCGGGAAATAGGCGCCAAGCGGGCCGCCGACCTGAACCGCCCGCACGGCACGGCCGGAGGCCGTGCCGCCGGCAATCGTGTCGACGATCTCGCCGAGCGTCATGCCGAAGGCCGCTTCGAACAGGCCACCGTGCTTTGCGTTGCCGCCGATCTGGATCGGGATGGTGCCGCGCGAGCGACCCATGCCGAAATCCTTGTAGAAGGCGGCGCCCCGGCTGAGGATTTCCGGCGTCGAAGCGAGGGTGATGACGTTGTTGATCACCGTCGGGCGGCCGAACAGGCCCTGGATCGCCGGCAGCGGCGGCTTGAACCGCACCTGGCCGCGCTTGCCTTCGAGACTGTCGAGCAGCGCGGTCTCCTCGCCGCAGACATAGGCGCCGGCGCCGACGCGCACTTCCAGATCGAAGGCGTGGTCCGAGCCGAGCACCGACGTGCCGAGAATCCCGGCCTTCGTTGCGCGCTCGACCGCCTCTCGCATGATGCGGATCGCCACCGGATACTCGGAACGCAGATAGATATAGCCCTTGGTCGCCCTGGTCGCGACGGCGGCGATTGTCATGCCCTCGATCAGGCAAAACGGATCGCCCTCCATGATCATCCGGTCGGCAAAGGTGCCTGAATCGCCCTCGTCGGCATTGGCGACGACGTATTTCCGCTCGTTCTCGGTTTCGAGGACGGTCTTCCACTTGATGCCGGTGGGAAAGCCGGCGCCGCCGCGGCCGCGCAGGCCCGAATCCGTCACCTCGGCGACGATCTTTTCGGGCCCCATGGCGATGGCCTTCTTCAAGCCTTCGAGGCCGCCATGCGCCTCGTAATCGTCGAGCGACAGGGGATCGGTCACGCCGCAGCGCTTGAAGGTCAGGCGGGTCTGCCGGGCGAAGAAGGGGTGCTCCTCGGGCCTGCCGATGCGCTTGGCGTGCGGCTTACCGTCGAGAAATCCGGCGTCGAGCAGCGCAGCGATCTCGCCCGGCTCGATCGGACCGTAAGCGATGCGCCCCTCGGCGGTTTCGACTTCCAGCATGGGTTCGAGCCAGGCCATACCACGCGAGCCGTTGCGGACGATGGTGACGTCGAGCTTGCGGTGGCTCGCCAACTGCTTCAGCTCGTCGACGATTTCGTCGGCGCCGCAAGCGACCGCGAAGGAGTCGAGCGGCACGAAGACCTTGACCGGGCCGTTGGGAATGATGGGGCCGTTGGGAATGGACTGGCTCACAGGCGCGTCTCCGCGACGATGGTTTCGAGCTTCTTATCGCTCAGGCGGCCGATGATGCGCTCGTCGAGCATGGCGGACGGGGCCGTCGCACAAAGGCCGAGGCAGTAGACCGCCTGCAACGTCACCTGGCCGTCGGACGAGGTTTCGCCGAACTTGATGCCCAGCGCGTCTTCGAGGCTGTCGGCGATGGCATCGCCGCCCGCCGCCTGACATGCCTCGGCCCGGCAGACCTTGAGGATGTGCCGGCCCTGGGGCGCCTTGTGGTAATCGTGATAGAAGGACACGACACCATAGACTTCGGCGCGGCTCAGATTCAGCTCGGCCGAGATCAGCCGGACCGCATCCTCGCCGACATGCCCATAACGGTCCTGAAGCGCGTGGAGAATGGGCAGCAAAGACCCCTCCAGACTTTTCAGTTCCGCAATGATTTCCGCCGCTTCATCGGCATCGAACGCCGCCCGGTAACCCATCGGCGCGCCTCCCAGCATGCATTTGGAATATGTCCAAAACCCAACACCCGATTGCTGCGGAAATCAAGGCGTGAGACCGCGTGCATCAATAGAAGATTTCTATTGAAGTAGTGATCAAATGGTATCGTCGGAGATCACGCTCGCGTCCCAAAAGGCCGCCAGAATCGGTGGTCGCGGATCGCGCCGGGCCGTGACGAGGCCGATCCGGTAACTGACATCCGGCTCGATGACCGGGATCGCCACCATCGGATCGGCAAGGCCGAGGACGGCGGCCGAGCGGTGCGGCATGATGGTCGCGAGCTTTGCCGTGCGTGTCTGCGACAGGAGCGCGATCATCGAATTCGATTCGAACACCGCGTGAAACGCCCGCCCGCCCTGCCCGAGATGGCGGTTGAGGATCTGCCGGTTCTGCATCGACCCGCTGAGCAGACCGAGCGGGATCGTCGCGGCCTCCTCCCACGTCACGCTGGCGCGATCGGAAAAGCGTGCGCCGCGGGTCGTCACCAGGCAGTAGCGCTCGGCATAAAGCGGCCGCGTCTCGAGCCGGCGCAGGCGCTCGTCGTCCAGATAGGTGAGTGCGATGTCGATCTCGAAGTTCTCGACGCCGAGCGCGATCTCGGCGGAAGTGTGGGACGTCACCTCGAAGGTCACATTGCCGTGACGCTCCATGAAGGGCGCCGTCAGCCGCGAGACCACGGCGAGCGCGGTCGGGATCGCGCCGATCTTCAGATGGCCGGAAAGGCCCGTGCGCTCGGTTGCCAGTTCCTCGCGCATCGTCTTGACATCGTCGGTGATGCGCCGCGCCCAGCCCAGCACCCGATCGCCCTCTGCGGTCATGCCCTGGAAGCGCGAGCCGCGGTTGACCAGGGTCGCGCCGAGCTTCTCCTCCAACTGCCGCAGGCCGGCCGACAGGGTCGGCTGGGTTATGCCGAGCTTTTCGGCGGCATGACCGAAATGCTTTTCCGCCGCCAATACGATCAGGTATTCCAGCTTGTCGATCATCGCTGCGTCGCCCTCCCATCCTCGTCCGCCGCCGGCTTCGTCGCCCGGCTTTCTTCAAAGGGCGCAAATCCCATTTGAAGGTCATATCGAGTTTCGACGCGAAGCGGTTCCGGGCGCAATGGGGTGTTTGCGTCATGGACCGCCGAAGTTCACTCCTCGGTGCAAAGCGCCGGATGGAAGGCAATCGCCAGATGACGGTCCACCGTTCCGGGAAATGGCCAAAGAGCCTGGGCCGGCAAAGCCCACCGGCTTTTTGGACAAACGACGACGCGACCCCACTCTAACAGACAGACGGGGCTGAAAAGATGCCCGGCGACGCCTCTCATTTCACGAAGACGGCCGATACGTTGCGCGAATCCATGCTGGCGGCAGAGTTTGCCGCGCTTCTCCAAGTCCTTCTGATCGACATCGTGCTCGCCGGCGACAACGCCGTCGTCGTCGGCATGGCGGCGGCGGGCGTCGCCAAGGAGATTCGCGCGCGGGTGATTTTCTGGGGCATCGCCTGCGCCGTCGTCTTGCGCATCGGCCTCGCGCTGGTCGCCGTGCGGCTTCTCGCCATCGTGGGTCTGACGCTCGCGGGTGGGCTGTTGCTGCTCTGGGTCTGCTGGCGCATGTTCCGCGACATCCGCCAGCATCAGATCGGCGGCGATCCCGATGCGATCAACGATCAGGCCAGGGGCAAGAAGGACCGCTCCTTCGGCCGTGCGATCAGCCATATCGTCATCGCCGACCTCTCCATGTCGCTCGACAACGTTCTGGCGGTTGCGGGTGCCGCACGCGGCCACATCATCGTCCTCGTCATCGGCCTGTTGATTTCGGTCGCGCTGATGGGCGCGGCGGCCAATCTCATCGCCAGGCTTCTGGGCCGCTATCCGATCATCGCCTGGCTCGGGCTCGCGGTGATCGTCTTCGTGGCCGTCGAGATGATCTGGCAGGGCTCGACCCAGGTCGCCTGTGCCGGCATTTTCCCGAAATTCTGCGATCTCGCCACCTGACGCGCGCCTCCTGCCGGAACCCACGAAAACCCAAATCCCTGGAAGCCGAAATGTCCGATGCCTCCCCCCCACACGACCGCCAGCTGTCCCAGCTCGGCCGCGACAGCCGACCCGCCGCCTCGCCCGACGAGGCGGCCCTGGAAACCGTGCCCTACACCCGCAGCGACGGCCCGCCGGCGATCGTGCGCTTCACCTGTCCCGAATTCACCTCGCTCTGCCCGGTGACCGGCCAGCCGGACTTCGCCCATCTGGTCATCGACTACGCGCCCGACGCGCGGTTGGTCGAATCGAAATCGCTGAAGCTTTATCTCACCAGCTTTCGCAATCACGGCGCATTCCACGAGAACTGCACGGTCAAGATCGCCCGGCGCATCGTTCTGGAGACGCGGCCGCTCTGGCTCAGGATCGGCGGATACTGGTACCCGCGCGGCGGCATCCCGATCGACGTCTTCTGGCAGACCGGCACACCGCCGGAAGGCGCCTGGGTGCCGGACACAGGCGTTCCGCCCTATCGCGGGCGTGGCTGAGTCGACGATCCCCCCGCCCGACCCCCGCGCGATCCGCACCGTCACCCGGCGCGCCCGACAGGAGATTGATCGCGTGCGCATTGCCGCCTAGACAAGCCGCCATCGCTTTCGCTTTCCTCGCAGGATCCTTCCGCATGACCGACCAAAGCTTCGAACTCGACTCCATCGAAGACGCCATCGCCGCCATCGCCGAAGGCGAGCTGGTCGTCGTCGTCGACGACACGGACCGCGAGAACGAGGGCGACCTGATCATGGCCGCGGCCAAGGCGACGCCGGAAAAGATCGCCTTCATGATCCGCCACACCTCCGGCATCCTCTGCGTGCCGATGACCGCCGAGCGGGCCGACAAGTTGAACCTGCCGCCGATGGTCGCCAACAACATCGACCCGATGCGCACCGCCTTCACCGTCTCGGTCGACTACAAAAAAGGCATGACCACCGGCATTTCGGCCGAAGAGCGTACCAACACGGTGCGGGCGCTTGCCAACGACAACTGCTCGGGCTCCGACTTCATCAAGCCAGGCCACATCTTCCCGCTGATCGCCCGCGACGGCGGCGTCCTGACCCGCTCGGGCCACACCGAAGCGGGCACGGACCTTGCCAAGCTCGCCGGGCTGGAGCCGGCCGGCGTCCTCGCCGAGATCGTCAACGACGACGGCACCGTGAAGCGCCTCGACAGCCTGGTCCCCTTCGCGCGCGAGCACGGACTGAAGATTATTTCGATCGAGGACCTGATTTCCTACCGCATCAGGCGCGAATCCTTCGTGACCTGCGTCAAGGAGCAGCCGATGAATGTCGGCGGCGTCCGGGCGCAGGTGCGCATCTACGAGACGCCCTTCGACCAGATGCAGCATGTCGTCGCCGTCTTCGGCGACGTATCCGGCGCCGAACGTGTGCCGACCCGCATCCACCGCGAGCAGCCGGTGCTCGATCTCTTCGGCCGCACCGCCGATGCCAGGACATGGGTCGAGATCGCCGTCGATACTTTGAAAGGCCATGGCAGCGGGGTGTTGATGCTGCTGCGGACGCCGAACGTCGACCAGTTCCACACCGTCGAGGCCGCCGCTGACCACGCCGACGGCGAGAAACACGGTTCCGCGCTCGCCCGCCAACAGCGCTGGCGCGAGATCGGCGTCGGCGCCCAGATCCTGCGCGACCTGAAGGTGCGGTCCATTGCCGTCCTCGCCACCCACGAGCGCTCCTATATCGGGCTTACCGGCTTCGGCATCGAGGTGACCGGCACCATCCTCGTCGAGGATTGAGCGTCTTGCATGAAACTGCGCTGCCTGGGGAGACGATCGACCAACCGTTCTACGCCGACCGTCCACGCGTCCTCAAGCGTCGCGCAGGGGCAGCTTGACGACGGGGTCGCCGCCGGGCGTTAAATTTGCAACGGGTCGCCGCCGGAAGTCGGCACCGTCGGAGGGGGGGACGCGCCATATGCGGATAGAAAAGATACGATCTCATCCTGAAGGCCGATGCCCTTGAATTCGCTGATGTCGGTCCCCGGCCGTACACGGATCGCGATCGTCGGCGGCGGACCGGCCGGGCTGCTGCTCGCCCTCCTCCTCCACCGGGCCGGCATCGAGGCGGTGGTGCTGGAGCGCAAGAGCCGCGACTACGTCCTGTCGCGCATCCGTGCCGGCGTCCTCGAACAGGGCACGACAGATCTCCTGCGCACCGCCGGTGTCGGCAGGCGAATGGACCGCGAGGGCCTCGTCCATGACGGGGTCGACATCGCCTGGCGCGGCGAGATGCTGCGCATCGACCTGCGCGCTCTCACCGGCGGCAAGACCGTTACCGTCTATGGCCAGACCGAGGTCACCCACGACCTCTACGACGCACTGGACGCCGCCGGCGTGCCGATCGTCCACGCGACCGAAGACGTTTTCCCGCAGGACGTCACCACCGACGCGCCCTTCGTCACCTACCGCCACGCCGGCGCCGAAAAACGCCTCGAATGCGATTTCGTCGCCGGTTGCGACGGCTATCACGGGGTGTCGCGTACAGTCGTTCCCTCCGATATCCTCAAAACCTTCGAACGGGTCTATCCGTTCGGCTGGCTCGGCATCCTGTCGCGCACGCCGCCGATCCAGGACGAGTTGATCTACGCTCATCACGAGCGCGGTTTCGCGCTGTGCTCGCTGCGCGGTCCGCAGCTGTCGCGCTACTACGTCCAGTGCCCGGCGGGAGACGACGTCGCCAACTGGCCGGACGCACGCTTCTTCGACGAGCTGGAGCGCCGCCTGCCGGAAAAGATCGCGGCCAATCTGCAGCGTGGCCCCTCGATCAAAAAGTCGATCGCGCCGCTTCGGTCTTTCGTTGCCGAGCCGATGCGCCATGGCCGGTTGTTCCTGGCCGGCGATGCGGCCCACATCGTGCCGCCCACCGGTGCCAAGGGACTCAATCTGGCGGTTTCCGACATCTTCTACCTGTCGCGGGCGCTGATCGCCCACTACCAGGACCACGACGACCATCTCCTCGACGGTTACTCGCAGACTGCGCTGGCCCGCGTCTGGAAGGCCGAGCGCTTCGCCTGGTGGTTCACCTCGATGATCCACCGCTTCGACGACGAAGGCGCCTTCTCGCAGCGCATCCAGGAGGCCGAGTTCGATCACCTTGCCGATTCCGTCGCGGCCCAGACCGCGCTTGCGGAGAACTACGTGGGACTGCCGTACTGAGCCCCCCGCATCGCACCGCCGTGACCCGCAGCGACCGCGCCCTATCTGCTCGGCCATAAACCCGAGGAGGCGCCCAATGCTCGATCTGTGGTACAAGAACGCCATCATCTATTGCGTCGACGTCGACGCCTTCTACGACCGCGACGGCGACGGGGTCGGCGACTTCCAGGGGCTGACGGACCGGCTCGACCATATCGAGGCCCTCGGCGCGACCTGCATCTGGCTCCTGCCGTTCTATCCCTCGCCCAACCGCGACAATGGCTACGACATCACCGACTATTACGGCGTCGATCCGCGGCTCGGCACGCTGGGGAATTTCGTCGAATTCACCAATGCGGCCCGCGACCGGGGCATGCGGGTGATCGTCGACCTCGTCGTCAACCACACCTCGATCGACCACCCCTGGTTTCAGGCCAGCCGCGCCGGCGATCCGAAATATGCCGACTGGTACGTCTGGAAGACCGAAAAGCCCGCCGACGCCGAATCCGGCATCATCTTTCCGGGCGTCCAGGAGTCCACCTGGACCTACGACCGCAAACGCCAGCAATATTACTTCCACCGCTTTTACAAGCATCAGGCCGACCTCAACATCGCCAATCCGGCGGTGCGCGAGGAGATCCTGCGCATCATGGGCTACTGGCTGCAGCTCGGCGTGGCGGGCTTTCGCATCGATGCCGTGCCCTTCATCCTCGAAGACCTTGCCAAGCCGGGTGCCGCGAAGGCCGTCGGCGGCAGCCCCTACGATTATCTCTTCGAGATGCGGCAGTTCCTCTCCTGGCGGCGAGCCGAGGCGATCATGCTGGCCGAGGCCAACATCCCGATGGATCAGGCCGACGAGTATTTCGGGGAAGGCGACCGGTTGAACCTCGTCTTCAACTTCCCGCTCAACCAGCGCCTGTTCCTGGCGCTCGCCCGCGGCGACGGCGCGCCCGTACGCGACTTTCTCGAGGATTTGCCGGAGATCGCAGGAACGGCCCAATGGGCGACCTTTCTGCGCAATCATGACGAGATCGATCTCGGACGCCTCGCGGATGACGAACGCCAAGAGGTGTTCGCCGCCTTCGGGCCCGAAAAGTCCATGCAGATCTACGATCGCGGAATTCGCCGACGCCTCGCCTCGATGCTCGGCGGCGACGAACGGCGGATTTCCATGGCGATCAGCCTGATGCTGTCGCTGCCGGGCACGCCGGTAATCTGGTATGGCGACGAGATCGGCATGGGCGACAATCAGGCGATGCCCGAGCGCCAGGCTGTGCGCACGCCGATGCAATGGTCGACCGGCGAGACCGGCGGGTTCTCGACGGCGCCCGTCAAGGACCTGGTGCGCCAGCCAGTTCCGGACGGGCCTTTCGCCCCGGCCCACGTCAATGCCGACAGCCAACGCACTGATCCGCAATCGCTGCTGTGGACGACCCAGCGTCTGATCCGCGCCCGACGCGCGGCACCGGAGATCGGCTGGGGCAAGCTCACCGTCCTCGACACCGGCGAGACCTCCGTCATCGGGCTGTTGTCGGAATGGAAGAATGGGCGGGTGCTGACGCTGCACAATCTATCGGACCGGCCGGTGACGGTGGCCTGCCCAGAGGCCGTCGATCCGCAGACGGTGCGGCCGCTCCTGCGCAGTTCCATCGACATCGACCGCTCGAAGGACCGCCCGCAGATCCGCCTCGGCGCCTACGGGTTCGAATGGCTCCGCCTATGACGCCGGCCGCGCGCGACACTTCAAGGTCCGCTCTCGAAGCCTACGAGCGGCGTTCGCGCTCGATCGCTCTTGACCGTTTTCGTCCACCTGCAAGGATCGCCCAGGCCGACCAGGCTCGGTTCCGGCGATGCATCGAACCCATGCGTTGAAATTTTCCGCAAACCCTGCCGCAGTGCAAAAAACACTCTCGCCAAGACGTGATCAAGCGGCTTAACTGCCGGGAACGATAGCGATAGCGGGTATTCCACCCGAGCGAGCGCCGCACGAGCCGGAACCGGTGACAATGAACGACGCCGAGAAGATGCGCCTGTCCTCTCCCACGCAACGCGACGAGTCCGCATATCCGGCGCGCTCGCAGCGCGTGGGCGAACTCGCGACCCTGCCGGTGTTCTTCGACCTCGCTGGCAAGCGCGCGGTCATGGCGGGCGGCGGTCCGGGCGCGGCCTGGAAGGCCGAGCTCCTCGCATCTGCCGGCGCCCGCATCGACCTTTACGCCCCGGCGCACGAGATTGATCCGGAAATGGCCGAACTCCTGCGCGATCCGCCGCATGGGCCGTCAAGCTTCGGCGGCATCACCCACCACGACCGGCCCTGGTCGACCGACGTCTTCGCCGGCGCGGCCATCGCCGTCGGCGACACCGAGGAGATGCCCGAGGGCCAGGCCTTCGCCTGTGCCGCGCGCGCCGCGGGCGTGCCGGTCAATGTCGTTGACAAGCCGGCCTTCTGCGACTTCCGCTTCGGCTCGATCGTCAACCGCTCGCCCGTCGTCGTCGGCATCTCGACCGATGGCGCCGCGCCGATCCTCGGCCAGGCGATTCGCCGCCGCATCGAGACGCTGCTGCCGCCGGCGCTGGCCGATTGGGCAGGGCTTGCGGCCAAGGTCCGCGGCGCCGTGGTCGACCGCCTTTCGCCCGGCCCGCTGCGCCGCGCCTTCTGGGAGCGCTTTTCCGACGGTGCCTTCACGACCAAACCGCCCAGTGCTGCGGCCGAGGCCGAGGCCGGACGCTTGATCGACGATCTGGCGCATTCGCCGCAGGCCGGCGGACGCGTGACCCTGGTCGGAGCCGGCCCCGGAGAGGCCGAGCTCTTGACGCTGAAGGCCGTGCGCGCGCTCCAGGCCGCCGATGTGATCCTCTTCGACGACCTCGTCTCCGACGGCGTCCTCGATCTTGCCCGCCGCGAGGCCAAGCGCATGCTGGTCGGCAAGCGCGCTTCCCGTGAAAGCTGCAAGCAGGAGGACATCAATGCGATGATGGTCTCTTTCGCCAAGGCCGGCAGACACGTGGTGCGGCTGAAATCCGGCGACGTCTCGGTGTTCGGACGGGCCGGCGAGGAGCTCGAGGAGCTGCGCCGGCAAAACATTCCGTTTGCCATCGTGCCGGGCATCACGGCCGCCTCGGCACTCGCCGCGACTTTCGGCGTCTCGCTCACCCATCGCGACCGCGCCCAGCAGGTGCGGTTCGTCACCGGCCATTCCAAGAAGGGCGGGCTGCCTGAGGACCTCGCCTGGGATGCGCTTGCCGACGACCATGCAACGACGATCTTCTACATGGGCGGCCGGATGGCGCCGAAGATCGCCGAGCGGCTGATCGCCCATGGCCTTCCGACCGCAACGCCCGTCGCCGTCGCCGCCAACCTGTCGCGCGACGACGAAACCCGTGCGGCCGGAACGCTGGCCAATCTCGGCGCTATCGTCGAGACGATCGGCGTCGATCGGCCCATCCTGATCGGAGTCGGCCGGGTGTTTGCCGAACATGCCGCAGCCGCCGGACACGATCTCGGCGATCTTGCCATCGATCAGCCAAGCGACGCCGCCGTCGGCTGAACCGTCACCGACGACGGCATTGAAACGGTCAGCCAGCCGTCATCTGTCGCTGGCGCTCACGTAGCGCCTCGGCCTTCTCTGGCATCAAATCGTCGATGCAATGGGGGCAGGAGACGCCCGCCTCGAAGGACGGTGCTTCGCGATCCTTTGCCGTCAGCGGCACGCCGCAGCCATGGCAGGCGGTCCAGTCCGTCGCCGAAAGGCCGTGACCGACCGCGACGCGCCCGTCGAAAACGTAGCAATCGCCCTGCCAGCGGCTTTCGCCCTCCGGCACCTCTTCGAGGTATTTCAGGATGCCGCCCTTGAGGTGGAAGACGTCTGCAAAGCCTTTCGACAGCATGTAGCTCGAGGCCTTTTCGCAGCGGATGCCGCCGGTGCAGAACATCGCCACCTTGCGATGCACCGCCGGATCGAGCCGTTCGTCGACGAAGGCCTTGAAGTCGGTGAAACTCTCCATCTGTGGATCGAACGCGCCCTCGAAGGAGCCGACCCGCGTCTCGTAGGCGTTGCGGGTGTCGATGAGCAGCGTTTCCGGGTCGGCGACAAGGGCATTCCAGTCACGCGCCTCCACATAGGTGCCGACGCGCCGGGTGGGATCGGTCCCCGTCGCCCGCATCGTGATGATCTCCGGACGAATGCGAACTTTCAGCCGCGCAAAGGGCCGTGTTTCGGCCGCGGAGAACTTGACCTCGCCCTGCCGAATCCCGCCGATCACGTCCAGATGGTCGAGCACGGCCGTCACGCCGGCATTGGCCCCGGCGATCGTGCCGTTGATTCCTTCAGGCGCGATCAGGATCGTACCGCGCACATCCGCATTCTCGCAGATGCCGAGCACTGCGCCGCGCAGCGACGGCAGATCGTCAAGCGCGACGAAACGATAAAAGGCGGCGACGGTGAGCGACATTTCCCGTTCCTACCGCTGTCGTGTCCAGGCGGCAATGCAGCCCGCGGCAGTCGATCCCTTTCCAGACGACGGCTTCGCCGATCCCTTTTCAGACGACGGCTTCGCCGATCCCTTTTCAGACGACGGCTTCGCCGATCCAATGAATTTACACCAGGGCTGGATGACGCGAGCGACGAAAATGCTAAGGAGGGCTGACGGGCATGCCCGATCGACCCGTACCCGCCGCCCTCTGTCCTTTGCGTATCGCCTTCGGCCGTTCACACGTACGACCTTTCGCCCAAACCGGAGTGACCCGACCGTGATCGACCGTGCCATCGGCCTGGTGCTGATCGCCACCGCCATGGCCGTCCTCGTCCACGAATGGCTCGGATTTCCCTGGGCCGCCAATCTGGCGGCGTTCGGTGCGCTGGCTTTCCTGGTCTTCGCGACGCCGAGGGCCCGCTGGTCGCGACAGGCTTTCGTGGCGACAGGGATCGCGCTCGTGGTGATCGCGGCTCTCAACCGTGACGACTGGCTGGCCCTCTCGATCGCGGCGCTGGCGCAAGGTGCCTTCATCGCCGCCTTCTTCATCGCGCTGGCCTCGCTGCGCAATCCGGCCGGAACGTCTCCGGCGATCGAGCGATGCGGGCAATATCTGGCCAGCCAACCGCCCGGCAAACGTTATCTGGCGCTCACCGCCGGCGGCCATCTCTTCGCGCTGATCCTCTCCTATGGCTCGATTCCGCTGCTCGGCGGGCTGACCGAAAGCATCACCTCCAGGGAGCCCGACAGGGAAATCGCCGAGATCCGCAACAGGCGCATGCTGCTGGCCATCCAGCGCGGCTTCGTCGCCTCGCTCACCTGGTCGCCGCTGGCCTTCGCCATGGCGATCTCGACCTCCCTGATCCCGGGTTCGTCCTGGGGCGGCGCCGCGATCTTCGCCATCATCAACGCCTGTATCGTCACCTTCGTCGGCTGGGCGCTCGACACGCTCTACAAGCCCAGGCTCTCGCGCCCGGCACCTCGGCGCGGCAAACCGAACGGCACGCTTCGCGACGTCCAGCCTCTGCTTTTCCTGCTGCTGATCCTGTTCGGCAGCGTCGCGGTGCTCGAATTGCTGACCGGCCTCAGGATCATCGCCATCGTCATGTTGCTGGTGCCGATCATCTCCACCGGCTGGATCATCGTCCAGTCACGCGGCGATGCGGCGGCTGCGCCGCACGAGGCGGGGCATCCGGGCGCGCTGCAGCGGACGTTGTTTCGCCTGGGCGGCATGGCAACCCGCGACATCCCCTCCTTCCAGTCCGAACTCGTGCTTCTCGTGATGGCCGGCGTCATCGGCTCGCTCGGCGGAGCGCTTTTGTCGCCGCTCATGGCGGGCCAAGCGACGGATTTTTCCGCAATTCCCGCCTGGCTGGTCGTTGCGGCACTGGTCTGGATCATCCCGCTGCTCGGGCAGGCCGGGATGAACCCGATCCTGTCGGTCTCGCTTCTCGCGCCGCTCATACCCTCGGCCAGCGCGATGGGCATCTCGCCCAATTCGATCGTCGTCGCCCTCACCGCCGGCTGGGCACTGGCCGGCGCCTCTTCGCCCTTCACCGCAACGACGCTGCTGGTCGGCCGTCTCGGCCACACCACCGCCCTCAGGGTGGGTCTCGTCTGGAACGGCAGTTTCATGCTCTGCGCCGGACTGGCCCTCTCTGCCTCGGTCGCCCTGACGACCCTGTTTTGACGAGAACCGGCCCTGCCCGGTTGTGTTTTCTGCAGCGTTAATTTGTTCTTCATCTTCAAGACGTTGGTTTACTGCACGCCGATTCGGACGGTTTTTGTTCGAACAATGTTCTTGTTCCGGTCCTGAAATGGTGCTTACCTGAGGTGGCATTCGGGGTTGCCCGCCCGTCGGGCAGCGGCCGTCTCCCTGTTTTTCGAAAGCTGCGCCATGGTTTCGCGGGTCAAGACGGTTGCATTTCAGGGAATCGATGCGATCCCGGTCGATGTGCAAGTGATGGTGGCGCCTGGCAAGGTCGGCATCCAGATCGTCGGCTTGCCGGACAAGGCGGTGGCGGAAAGCCGGGAGCGTGTCCAGGCGGCGCTGCACGCCTCCGGCCTGTCGATGCCGCCGAAGAAGGTCACCGTCAATCTGGCGCCGGCGGATCTGCCCAAGGAAGGCAGCCATTACGATCTGCCGATCGCCCTCGGCCTGATGGCGGCCCTCGGCGCGATCCCTTCCGATGCGCTGGCCGGCTACGTGGTTCTGGGCGAGTTGTCGCTCGACGGCATACTGACGGCCGTCACCGGCGTTCTGCCGGCCGCCATGGGCGCGAATGCGCTCGGTCATGGGCTGATCTGCCCCGCGGAATGCGGGCCGGAAGCTGCCTGGGCCAGCGGCGACATGCCGATCGTCGCGGCGCGCAGTCTCATCCAGATCGCCAATCATTTCCGCGGCACTCAGCTTGTCGCGCGGCCCGAACCGGCGGTGCGGAGCGAACCGGCCAACATGCCCGATCTCGCCGAGATCAAGGGCCAGATCGTCGCCAAGCGCGCCCTCGAAATCGCCGCGGCCGGCGGCCACAACCTCTTGATGGTCGGTCCGCCCGGTTCCGGCAAATCGATGCTCGCCCAACGCCTGCCGTCGATCCTGCCGGCACTGACACCGAAGGAACTGCTCGAAGTCTCGATGATCGCCTCAATCGCCGGCGAGCTCGCCGGTGGCAAGCTGTCCGACCGCCGCCCCTTTCGGGCCCCGCACCATTCCGCGTCGATGGCGGCCATGGTCGGCGGCGGCCTTCGGGCCCGGCCCGGCGAGGTCTCGCTTGCCCATCGCGGCATCCTGTTTCTCGACGAATTTCCCGAGTTCACGCCGGCCGTCCTGGACTCCTTGCGCCAACCGCTGGAGTCGGGCGAGAGCGTTATCGCACGGGCCAATCACCGCGTGACCTATCCGGCCAAGATGCAACTGATAGCGGCGATGAACCCTTGCCGCTGTGGCATGGCGGGCGAGCCTGGGCGCTCCTGTGCCCGCGGCCCACGCTGCAAGGCCGATTACCAGGCCCGCATCTCAGGTCCGCTGATGGACCGCATCGACATACGCGTGGATGTGCCTGCGGTCACGGCCTCGGACCTCATTCGCCCCCAGCCGGCCGAGACCTCGGCGGCGGTCAAGGCGCGGATAGAGGTCGCGCGCCTTATCCAGATCGAGCGCTACGAGAGCCTTGGCCTGTCCGGGGCGACGCTGAATGCTCATTGTTCGGCAGCGCTGGTCGAAACCGTGGCGGAGCCGGACAGCGAAGGCTTGAGACTGTTGCGCGAGGCGGCCGAACAGATGAAGTTCTCGGCACGAGCCTATCATCGCATTCTCAAAGTGGCGCGAACCCTGGCCGACCTCGACCAGGAGCCGACGGTACGCCGTATCCACCTGGCAGAAGCGATCTCCTACCGCATCGCCGGCGAGCGTCTCGCGGCAGCCGCGTGAGCTGCGACCGTTTCGGCCCGGACTCAGCCACCTGACACCTACGACCCATACGGTTTGCCGCTTGGTCGTCGTCGAGTTGCAGGCTTGCTCGTCTTGTTCGTATGCGAGGCTTTAGTTGGCTCTGTCCACGTTCTCGTTCCACCCGCAGCTTAGCGCCGCAACGTCCCGCCGGTCGCCTTTTCGACCTGGGTCACGATCTTCGCCGAGATCGCATCGAGGTCTTCGTCCGTGAGCGTTCGGTCGAACGGATTGAGCGTCACCTCGATCGCAACGGACTTCTTGCCCTCGCCGAGGGCCTGCCCCGTGAAAACGTCGAACACCTTGACGTCGCCGACGAGCTTGCGGTCGGCACCCTCGGCAGCACGCACGAGCTTCAACGCCTCCACGGCCTCATCGACCACGAAGGCGTAGTCTCGGCGCAGTGGCTGGTACGGCGAGAGCGTCAGCACCGGCTTGGTGCGGGTCGCCTTCCGCTTGGCGTCCGGAATGCGATCGAGGAAACACTCGAAGCCGCAGAAAGCACCCGAGACGTCCAGAACGTTCAGGGTCTTGGGATGGAACTCGCCGAATTCGGCCAGAACGAGTTTCGGGCCGAGTTTGATCCGGCCCGAGCGGCCCGGATGATACCAGGGGCTGGCAGACGTTTCGATCATCAGATTCCAGACCGGCGCGCCAGCGGCCTCGAGGGACGCGATCGCGTCGGCCTTGGCATCGAAGACAGACACGCTTTCCATGGCTCTGGCCCAATCACGACCGCTGCCGACGAGCGTTGCAGTCCCGCGTCTCACGCCAGCGGCCACGCGGGACTGTCCGTCCGGTTCGTCGGAGACATAAACGCCGGCGACTTCGAACAGCGCGGTATCGCCGAAACCGCGCGCGGCGTTGCGATTGGCCGCCGCAAGCAGCCCCGGAAGCAGGGACGGACGCATGTCGGACAAATCGGCAGAAATCGGATTTTCAAGCTTCAGGGCGTCAGATCCGCCACCGAAGGCCATGGCATGCGCTTCGGGCACGAAACTGTAGGACACGCATTCGACCATGCCCCGCGCTGCGAGCGCCCGTCGCGCCGCACGGTCGCGAGACTGGGCGGTGGTCAGGATGCGGCCGCCGACGGCACCGGCCGACGGCAGCGCCTGCGGTACGATCTTGTCGACACCGTGAAGCCGCGCGATCTCCTCGACGAGGTCGGCCTTGCCGTCGACATCGGGGCGCCAGGTCGGCACTGCGACGGTCACACTGTCGTCGCCTCGGCTTTCGACGGCAAAACCCAGCCTTTCGAGAATCGCGATCTGTTCAGCTTCGCCGACCATGAGGCTGGTCAGCCGCTCGATCTCGGCAAAGGGGAGTTCGATGGTCTTCGCGTCGATGACGGCCTTTCTGGCGACAAGCGACCGAGACGGCCGGCCACCGCACAGCTCGACGACGAGTTTCGTCGCCAGGTCGAGGCCATCCTCCATGAAAGCGGGATCGATGCCGCGCTCGAATCGATAGCGCGCGTCGGTAACGATGCCGAGGGCGCGCCCGGTCCTGGCGATATCGGCCGGTTTCCAGAGCGCCGATTCGATCAGGACCTTCGTGGTGGTCTCGTCGCACCCGGACTCTTCGCCGCCCATGATGCCGGCGATCGATTCGACGCCGCGATCATCGGCAATCACGCAGGTCCCCGGGGGCAGCGCATAGGTCTTGCCGTCGAGCGCGAGGATGTCTTCGCCGGGCTTCGTGTCGCGAACGGCGAGATCGCCGGTCACCTTCGCGGCATCGAAGACATGGAGAGGGCGACCGCGATCGAAGGTCAAATAATTGGTGATGTCGACAAGGGCATTGATCGGACGAAGGCCGATCGCACGCAGACGTCTTTGCATCCAATCCGGCGACGCGCCATTGACGAGACCAGAAACCTCACGAAGCGCGAAGCCGGTGCAGGTCGCGCTCGTGACATCGACTCCGACCGGGCAGTCATCCTCCGCATCGATCGTCTCGACCGATCGCGTCCGCAGCGTACCGATCCCGGCTGCCGCCAGATCGCGCGCGATGCCGAAGATTCCGGTCGCCTCGGGATGGTTCGGCGTGAGGTTGATCTCGATGACAGGGTCGGCGAGATCGGCATAGTCGGCATAGCGCGCGCCCACGGGCGCATCGGATGGCAGATCGATGATGCCGTCATGGGCATCGGAGAGCTCGAGTTCGCGTTCGGAACACATCATGCCATTGGACGTCACGCCACGGATGTTGCCGACCGACAGGGTCGTATCGATTCCAGGCACGTAGGTGCCAGGCAAGGCGAGTACGCCGACGAGGCCGGTTCGGGCGTTCGGCGCGCCGCAGACGATCTGCAGCGGCTTGCCGTCGTTGATCTCCGGTCCGGCATCGACGCTCAAGACCTTCAGCCGGTCCGCATCCGGATGGGGATTGGCCTCGACGACGCGCGCGATCCGGAAAGGCTCGAAGGCCGCGCGATCGTCGACGGTTTCCACCTCGAGGCCGATCATCGTCAGTCTGCGGCAGATCTCGTCGAGCGAAGCGTCGGTGTCGAGATGGTCCTTGAGCCAGGACAAAGTCAGTTTCATCAGATCTCGGTTTCAGCGGTTCGAAGGAAAGGAAGGGCTTAGACGTCCTGCAGGCAAGACCCGCCGACTGGCCAGCGCGCCGTCGGTCCGGTTGGCCTCATCGGCGCTTCGCGTCGTCGGTGCCCGCAATGTCGGTGGCGACGGCGCGCAGGGCCGCGTTGGCGTGAACGAAGCGGTAGGTGAAGAGGGCGACGACCGCAAAGACCACGAAAAGGAACAGGATCGAACTCATCGGCAGGGACGAACCGAAGACGATCTTCTCGGCGATGAAAGGCAGGCCGACGCCGGTAAAGAAGGAGGCGATCGCCGCGGCGGTCGGCGGCATCTGGCGATAATAGAATGCAAACAGCGCGACGGTGAACAGGATGACGATCCAGCGGCCGATCGAGGCGACCATACCGAAGATCGCAGTGTTGAAGAACGCCCAGGCGATCACGTCGACGACGAGGAGGCCGATGACGGCGCCGACGATCACGGCAATGCTTTCAAGGACGGTCATTCGAGCGAACATGGCAATTCCGGTTGTTCAAAAAATCGGCCGATTGCGATCGTTGAACCGCAATCGGGCAGGCAGGTCTTTTCAAGCCTCCCATTCCCGGCGTCAATGGTGCAGCGACGACGGCACACGATCGAGATATGGCGTGCGGACTTCGTCAGCCCGCGCTGCGTCTGAGCGAAAGGAATGCGCGATGAGTCCTCATCTGCGCGTTGCCGTATGAAAAACACCTCCGGTCTCACGGAAGCGTCGCAGAAACTTCGGATAGCGGACCGCCCGGCTTCGCATTCGACCGGGGTAATCCGGTCGTCGCAACGCCGGGCTCACAACGATGGCAACGGCGGGTTGGCCGTTCAAGATCAGGTGCTGAGACCGCCGAACAGCGTCGGCATATCCAGCGGACGGAATCCGTAATGTTCGAGCCAGCGAATGTCGGCATCGAAGAAAGCGCGCAGATCGGGCATCCCGTATTTCAGCATGGCGATCCGGTCGATGCCCATGCCCCAGGCAAAACCCTGATAGACGTCCGGGTCGAGCCCGCCGGCTCGCAGAACGTTCGGATGAACCATGCCGCAGCCGAGGATCTCCATCCAGTCGCTGCCCGCGCCGAAGCGAATTTCGCCCGGCTTTGATCGATCGCATTGAATGTCGACCTCCATCGACGGTTCAGTGAAGGGGAAATAAGACGGTCGAAACCGCATGTTGAGGGAGGGCACCTCGAAAAAGGCCTTGCAGAACTCTTCGAGCACCCATTTCAGATTGGCGATGTTGGCGGTCTTGTCGACGACGAGACCTTCGACCTGATGGAACATCGGCGTGTGGGTTGCATCGGAATCCTGACGATAGGTCTTGCCGGGAATGACGATGCGGATCGGCGGCTCCTGGGTCTCCATCGTCCGGATCTGGACGGGCGAGGTGTGGGTGCGCAGCACCTTGCGCTCGCCTCTGGCGTCCGGCTTGAAGAAAAAGGTATCGTGCATCTCCCGCGCGGGATGCCCCTCAGGAAAATTCAGAGCGGTGAAGTTGTAGTAGTCGGTCTCGATATCCGGCCCTTCGGCGATCGAAAAACCCATGTCGGCGAAGATCGCGGTGATCTCGTCGATGACCTGACTGATCGGGTGAATGCGACCGCGGGCCGCTGGATTTGCCCGCACGGGAAGCGAAACGTCGACCTTTTCAGCCTGCAGCCGGGCGTCGATCGCGGCATCGGCCAGTTCGGCGCGACGTGAAGCGATCGTGGACTGGACCCGATCGCGCAGACCGTTGAGACGCGGGCCGACCTCCCGACGCTCATCGGGGTCCATCTTACCCAGGCCCTTCAGCAAATCGGAGATGCGGCCCTTCTTGCCCAACTCGGCGAGCCGAACGGCTTCAAGCCCCGGCTCGTCGGAGGCCGCCGCGATGGCTGCAGTCGCCTCGGCTTCGATCGTCTCGAGTTCGGACATGACTCGCGGTTTCCCCGGATTGTTGTGTCGGTCGCATGGCCGGGCCGGGCGCACCGCGTGCGACCGTCAAAGCCATGAACTGGAATTTCGGCTTCCATCCATCGGCCGCCGGAACGTCGCGGCCCCAAACGGGTCGCCCGGACGGCCGGGCAAGGCCGCCAAGCCGGTGAGCAAGCGGGTCGATCCGACTCTCGGCAACCAGGACCCAGCCCGCGCTCCCCTTTCACGCGCCAAGACGAAAAGACCCGCGCGAGCCCTTTCGGCCGGCGCGGGTCCTTCGATGGCTCACGCCTGCCGATGCTCAGATCAGGCGGCGCGGGTCTCGCCGACGGCCCGCTCATAGGCGCCGTCGAAGCCGGCATCCTTGAGATAGGCGAGAGCGGACTTCGCCTGCTCGCACAGGACCGCGAACGCCTCGGGCTCGTGGATCGCGATGTCCGAGAGCACCTTGCGGTCGACCTCGATGCCGGCCTTGTTGAGACCGTCGATGAAGCGGCCATAGGTCAGTCCATGTTCGCGGACGGCCGCATTGATGCGCTGAACCCAAAGGGCGCGGAAGTTCCGCTTCTTCACCCGGCGATCGCGGGTCGCATACTGCTTCGACCGGTCGACCGCGGCCTTGGCGGTGCGGATGGTGTTCTTGCGGCGGCCATAGAAACCCTTGGCCTGCTTGAGAACCTTCTTGTGCTTGGCGTGGGACGTAACGCCCCGTTTCACTCGTGCCATGATCTAGCTCCTTGGAATCCGTTGTGCCTTACGCCGCGTTTCAGCGGTTGTAGGGCATGTACGTCTTGACGATCCGCTCGTCGGGCTTCGACAGAATCATCGTGCCACGGGCGTCGCGAAGGAAGTCGTTGGAGCGTTTGACCATGCCATGGCGCTTGCCGGCGGCGCCGGCCTTTACCCGGCCCGTCGCTGTGAACCTGAAGCGCTTCTTGGCACTCGCTTTCGTTTTCATCTTGGGCATTTTGCTCTCCTTGGTGAGGATCGCGACCGATAGCCCGCCGGTTCGGCGGCGTCTTTTCGAAATGTCACGAAAAGGGTCACGACAGCATTCAGAACCGTCACGGCATGCCCTGCCGGCCGGTTCGCTTTGGACGTCGCGCTTATAGGCAAGCCGAAGGCGACTGGCAAGCGCTGATTGGCCATCCGGAAGTCAGAGCCGTTGCAGTCGATTTCGGGCCGGAGCGGCGCAAGACGAGGCCGGCACCCCGCCCATCGGGCCGGTCACCCGAGGATGCGCAAGCTGCCGAGGTCGATCGTAGGGTTTAAGTATTGTTCGCCCACTCCTTCTGCCACGAGAAACAACATCGCAATCGGATCTTGCCAAGTGTTTTGACTGATGACAGAGTGAATTGTGGCAAAATGGTGGAATACGATGACAATCCTTCGGTTTCCCGGCCATCTCGACAGGTTTTGCGAGAAGCTGGCGCTGGCTTCTACATGCCCCTCTCTATGGACCGATGTTGTTTCCACGCTTGCGGAAATTTTCCCGGGATGTCACGCCACGATTGAGCGGGCGCTTGAGTCGCGTGGCGGGGTTATTGCGATTGAATCGCCCGCTCTCACGGCGGGGCCGGGGCGAACATGCTACCGAGGCGCCGATCCAATACTCAGGCATTTTTCCGTTCCGCCTTCCCGCTATGCGGTGGCGCGAACCGCAAAGCGCCCATTTGGCGCCGCACCGCTGCCCTTTTCCTTGCGACGTTCGAACGAATGCCGGCAGATGGATCGTCGGCGCATGACGCGCGACGATCTACAGCGGCTCAGCCTCATCGGAGAGGCGGACGACGGAGCCGGTTTGGTGCTGCTGCGAACCGACCCTTGGCTCTGGGTTTTGACCTTGCGCATGCCCGTCGGACTGAACGACCGCCACACACCCGGCGCGGGCCTGATGCTGGAGCGGCTCGGTGACGACATTCGGCGCGCTTTCGCCATTTCCCACGGGCTTGGGACGCGGCTGCAGCCACGGCGCGAGACGATCGAGGAAAGCTGGGATCGGCTTCCGGTCGCCGCGGCCCTTATCGATCACGATCTCAACACATGGGCGACCAACAGCGCGGCAGAGGATCTTTTCGTGTCGCGTCGCTATTTCCTGCCGATGGCAAAAAGCCGTGGCTTGACGGCAGCCGATGTCGCCTCGCGCGACCTGATGATCGGCAATGTCAATCGCGTCATCTCCGGCGCAAGCGATCGGGAAGCGTTCGCGCTTGACGGCCTCAAGGGCGCGCCGCCTCTGCCTGTCGTCCTGCAGGCCGTCGGGCGGATGGAAGGCTGGGATCGGTTTCGTGCCATCTCGCGGACCCCGGCCGACTGCGCGATTGCATTCTTCGGGACACCGGACGTGCTCAGCACACAGATGCCGGACAGGGTGTTCGCTTAGAATGCCGCGGTTCGAAATCGTCTCGCGGCAGCGAGGTGCGGTGAGACTTTAAAGCGAACCGAAGCGGCGTCGAATTCAGAACGGCGTGGCCTCGCAGCCACGCCGTTCTGAATTCTCTGACAAGAAACAGGTCTTCGGTTGAAGTTTCCCATATCGTGACAAAACCGTTCGGTGATTTCGCAACGCTGCGTCGGCAAAGATTTACAGCCGGGGTGCAAGCACCATCATCATCTGCCGACCCTCGAGTTTCGGCTCGGCCTCGACCTTTGAAATCTCCGCAGTTTCCTCGCGAACCCGGTTCAGAAGCTGCATGCCGAGTTCCTGATGGGCCATCTCGCGGCCGCGGAAACGCAGAGTCACCTTGACCTTATCGCCTTCATCGAAGAAGCGACGAACCGATTTCATCTTGGTCTCGTAATCATGGTCGTCGATGTTCGGACGCATCTTGATTTCCTTGACCTCGATCGTCTTCTGGCGACGGCGGGTCTCGGCGGCCTTCTTCTGGCTCTCGTATTTCAGCTTGCCAAGATCGAGAATCTTGCACACCGGCGGGTTGGCGGTCGGCACGATCTCCACAAGATCGAGCCCGGCCTCCTCCGCCAGTGCCATTGCCTCATGCGTTGGCGTCGGGCCGCGATTGGTGCCTTCGACGTCGATCAGCTGAACCGAGGGAACGCGGATTTCCTTGTTGGAACGCGGCCCTTCCTTCTGGGCCGGTGGTGCGCGAAATGGTCTGCGAATGGTCGTAAGCTCCTGTAGTTGAAGATATTTTCAATGCCGATCAAACGACGATCGAAACATCAATGAGGAATACGGAAACCGGCTATGCAGCGCCTAGTTCCCGATCCATCGAAACCGGATGACAGTCGGCATGCCGTGCGCGCGCCCATTGTCAATGAGAGGTGGGTATCACGGATCGCGGTTAAAAGCACGCCCCGGCATCCAAAAGCATCGATCCTGGCACCGATCGGCACTCTCGACGGGACCGGATCCGCGTCGCAGGGCTTTTCGAGCGGGAACGGTAGCGTTACGCTTGTGAGCCCGGCAGCCCAAACAGGCAGCCGGCCGGGGTCGACCGAGTGAGGCGAGAAAACGAGATGTCCGATAGGCTTGGTGGCGACCGCCCCCGGACGCTCGTCGTCGGCACGGGTTCCAACGCACGTGACATCGCCTATCGAGTGCAGCCGGGAGCCGCGCCGACGCTCGTCTGGCTCGGCGGCTACCGTTCGGATATGCACGGCACCAAGGCCGAGCACCTTTCCGAGCTCTGCCGCGCGGACGACATCGGCTTTTGCCGGCTGGACTATAGCGGCCATGGCGAATCCGGTGGGCGCTTCGAGGACGGCACGATCTCGACTTGGACGGCGGACGCGGACGCGGTGATCGATGCGGCGACGGACGGCCCGCTCGTCCTTGTCGGCTCTTCCATGGGCGCCTGGATCGCGCTTCGGCTGGTCCAGGCGGCGTTGAGGTCGAAGGCCAGGTCGCGGATCGCCGGGCTGCTGCTCATCGCGCCGGCGCCGGACTTCACCGAGCGACTCGTCAAGCCGAAGATGACGCCCGCACAACGAGAGGCGGTCGAACGTGACGGCGCCTTGCGCGTGCCGTCGCAATATGGCGCCGCGCCCGATCTCTACACAAAGGCGCTCTTCGAGGATGGCGCGAAAAGTCTCATCATGGACGATCTCATCGAGACCGGGTGCCCGGTGCGGATCATCCAGGGCATGGCCGACCCGGACGTGCCCTACACCCATGCGCTCGACCTGGTGACGCTGCTGCCAGGTGACGGAGTCACGATGACGCTGGTGCGCGATGGCGACCATCGGCTGTCGCGGCCGCAGGATCTGAGCCTCATCGGCCGCGCCGTGCGCGATCTGGTGGCCGAAGCACGCGCGGCCTGAACACTGTTCGCGAGCGTCTTTGCTGGCGGCCTTCTCAGCGCCTTTCAAAGCAAGGCTCGGATTGACTCCCGTAGATTTGCACAGTTCCTACGCTTATCAAGCGACTGTGACATTTTTCGCCATATGGGCCTTGTTGTCGGATAAGCTATTGAAAGAATGGCTATTTTCTCAAGCTCCATCCGTCGACACTTGTGGGGCACGTAGACCTGCGCTTGCGTCGACCTGACGCCGCCGCCTGGCTAGCCGGCTAAGCGTCTTGACAGTTTTTCGCATCGCACACACCATCCCTCGATCAAGACATTTCATTCGTACGAACGGGGTACGAAATGGGGGAATTCCGCGCGTTTGGCGCCACGCTGATGCTTTGCCTTACAATACTGGCGGTCCCGGCCAGTGCCCGGGACCGCAACCCTTTCATGACGGTCGGCGCAGCGGCCTCGCCGCCGACAGGTCACCGCCAGTTCTGCCACGACCATCCCGAGGAATGCCGGGTCCCTCCGGGTCCGGTCGGCCGGACAGGGCGGGCTGGTCTGGCTGCCTCACCGCCCCCGCCGGTCACCCTGTCGGCGGCGATGATCCTGTCGGTCGCGGCAATCAATACGGCCATCAACACCCGCGTGCGTCCGCAATCCGACGCGGCGCTCCATGGCGTCGAGGAACACTGGTCCTATCCGGTCGTCACCGCGAACGGCAAGACCGCCGGGGATTGCGAGGATTTCGCCTTGCTGAAACGCAAGATGCTGAGCGAGATCGACGGCATCGCGCTTGGCGATCTGTTGATCACCGTGGTGCGCAAGCGCGATGGCGAGGGCCATGCTGTCCTGACGCTCCGCACGACGAAGGGCGACTTCATCCTCGACAATCTCGATTGGCGGATTCGCGATTTCGCCGACACGCCCTATCGCTATCTGAAGCGGCAGGACCCGGTAAATCCGGCCGCCTGGTCGCATATCGAGGACGGCAAGGATCTCGTAGTCAGCGCCGTGCAGCAATAGGAAGGCGTTCGCTCTCGCCCTATCGCAGATGGGTCGGACGGACGCGCCGGCCAACCCGCAAAGCGCGCGAATGCCGAGCGCTTCCCGGTCTTGTCACGCCCTCGGATCAATCCTCGTCCGGCGTATCCGGGTCGGACGGCGTCTCCTCCGAGGCGGGGATGACGTAGGTGCCGGAAAGCCAGCGATTGAGGTCGATCGCCTTGCAGCGCGTCGAGCAGAAGGGATAGGTTTCGCGTTCCGAACGCCGGCCGCATTCGGGGCATTTTCGCTTCGGCCGCAGCGGCGTGACATTCGCCGGCAACCCGCTCACGCGACGTCCGCTTTCCCGTCCACGGCCTTCCAGCGGCGATGGATGTCGTAGCCCTCGCCGGCGAGCAGCGCCAGTGTTTCATAGAGCGGCAGTCCAACGACATTGGTGTAGGAGCCGACGAGGCGCACGACGAAGCTGCCGGCGCGGCCCTGGATGGCATAGCCGCCGGCTTTGCCACGCCATTCCTGCGAGGCCATGTAGCTGTCGATGTCCTCGCGCGACAAGCGCTTGAAGCGCACCCGCGTTTCGACGAGGCGCTGGCGCAGGGCGCCGTTCGGCGCAATCAGGCAGACGCCCGTGTAGACACGGTGAGTGCGGCCCGACAGCGTGCGCAGATTGGCGATGGCGTCGTCCGCGAGATCGGCCTTGGGCATCACCGCGCGGCCGACGGAGACGACAGTGTCGGCAGCGAGCACAAAGGCGGGCGCTTCAAGATCGAGCCCCTTGACGGCGCGCACGGCAACCCTGGCCTTTTCACTCGACAGGCGCTTGGCAAGCGAACGCGGGTGTTCATTGCGCTGGGGCGTCTCGTCGAGATCGGCCGGCAGCAGCTGATCGGGATCGATCCCGGCCTGGTTCAGGAGCTCGAGCCTTCGCGGCGAACCCGAAGCGAGCACCAGGAGCGGTTGGGAAGCCATCGAAATACCCGCCGACCGCTTACTTGAAGCGGTAGGTGATACGACCCTTGGTCAGGTCGTAGGGAGTCATCTCGACCAGCACCTTGTCGCCGGTAAGAACGCGAATACGATTCTTGCGCATGCGGCCGGCCGTATGCGCGATAATCTCGTGTTCGTTCTCGAGCTTGATCCGGAAGGTCGCATTGGGCAGGAGCTCGGTGACCGTGCCGGGGAATTCGAGAACTTCTTCTTTTGCCATATGGGTCGTCTAGCCTTGAACGAGTTGGGTGCGCGCCGCATCGAGCGGCGCGGGATGACGTGCAGCCGCGCGATAACGCGGCGAGAATGCGCGAAATTCGCCCCCTAAATCGGGGCAAAAGTCTCAAAAAGCAAGTCACACGACAAATCGGCGCACAGTCTCGCCGCCGGGCCGGCCGAAATCAGGACGACAGGCGCTCGATCTCGGCGCCGCAGGCCGAAAGCTTGGCCTCAAGCCGCTCGAAGCCGCGATCGAGGTGATAGACGCGGTTGACCGTCGTGTCGCCTTCCGCAACAAGGCCGGCGATCACCAGCGACACGGACGCGCGCAGATCGGTCGCCATGACCGGTGCGCCCTTGAGCTTCCTGACGCCCTCGACCGTCGCGATCTGGCCCGAAAGCGAGATTTTCGCGCCGAGCCGCGCCAACTCCTGCACATGCATGAAGCGGTTCTCGAAGATCGTCTCGGTGATGTGAGAGGTGCCTTCGGCCGTCGTCATCAGCGCCATGAATTGCGCCTGGAGATCGGTCGGGAAGCCCGGATAGGGGTCGGTGACGACGTCCATCGCGCCGATGCCGCCGCCGTTGCGGCAGACGCGGATGCCGTCCTCGACGGGGTTCACCGTAACGCCGGCACCCTTCAGCGTACCGAGCGTCGTCTGCAGGAGGCTGGAATTGGTGCCGGTCAGGGTCACGTCGCCGCCGGTCATGGCAACGGCCATGGCATAGGTGCCGGTCTCGATGCGATCGGGCAGCACCCTGTGCCGGGCGCCCGACAGGGCCGGAACGCCCTGAATGGTGATCGTCCGCGTGCCGGCGCCGGTGATCTTGGCGCCCATGGCGCTGAGGCACGCGGCCAGGTCGACCACCTCGGGCTCACGGGCGGCGTTTTCCAGCACCGTCTCGCCCTTGGCGAGGGTCGCGGCCATCATCAGGACATGGGTCGCGCCGACCGAGACCTTCGGGAAGACGTAGCGGCCACCGACGAGGCCGCCCTTGGCCTCGGCCACCGCATAGCCGGCCTCGATCTCGATCGAAGCGCCGAGCGCGCGCAGGCCGTCGATGAACAAATCCACCGGTCGCGTGCCGATGGCGCAGCCACCGGGCAGCGAGACCTTGGCACGGTGCATGCGGGCCAGCAGCGGCCCGATGACCCAGAAGCTGGCGCGCATCTTCGAGACCAGTTCGTAGGGTGCGGTGGTGTCGACGATGTTGCGGGCGGTGAAATGCACGGTGCGGCCGAGCCCGGCCTCCTGGCCGAGACGCTTGCCGCTGACGGTATAGTCGACACCATGGTTGCCGAGGATGCGAATCAGCTGCTCGACGTCGGCCAGATGCGGCAGGTTTTCCAGCGTCAGCGTGTCGTCGGTGAGCAGCGAGGCGATCATCAGCGGCAAGGCGGCGTTCTTGGCGCCCGAGATCGGAATCGTGCCGTTCAGCGTGTTACCGCCGCGAATGCGAATGCGATCCATGAAGCCGTGCCTTAAAATATACGAGGGTCGTCCCAGCAGCGCGTTTCTCTACACCAAGGGTCGATCCGCATCAAACAGCAAGGCGGTTGCCGCCCGGTTAAGCTGCGGTGCGCATCGGACACACCACAGCTTCGAGGCCGAGTTGCGGCTGCCCGCACCTCAGTTGGCAGTGTTCTGGTTGGCATTGCTCTGGTTGGCAGTGCTCTGCGGTTTGGCGGCCTTCAACTCGGCGCGCTGGGAACTGGTGTCGCCGGCATAGCTGACACGCCAGATCGTGCCGCCGGTATCGTCGCCGACGAGCAGCGCACCGTCGGGGGTCTCGGCGATCGTCGCCGGGCGACCCCAGACTTTTGCCGGGCTGCCGTTTCCGTCGCCGCCGATCCAGAAACCGGTCATGAAGTTTTCGTAGCCGCCGACCGGCTCGCCGTCCTTGAACCTGGCGCGGACGACCTTGTAGCCGGTCGGATCGGCGCGGTTCCAGGAGCCCTTCAGCGTCAGAAAGGCGTCGCCATGATAGTCGGAGGGGAACTGGTTGCCCTGGTAGAAGACGAAATCCATCGCAGAGGAATGCGCTTCCATCAACAACGAGGGCGTCAGCGCGGATTTCACCTTGTCGGGCGCCTTGTCGGCAAAATCGGGCTGCGGGTGCTGGCCGATATAGCTGTAGGGCCAGCCGTAGAAGCCGCCCTCGATGAGTTCGGTGAAATAGTCGGGGACGAGCTCGTTGCCCATGCCGTCGCGCTCCTGGACAGTGACCCAGAGCTTGCCGGTGGTCGGGTTGAAACCGATGCCGATCGGATTGCGGGTGCCGGTGGCGAAGGATTGCTGATTTTTGCCATCGGCGTCGAACACCTGGACGGTGGCGCGCGGCACTGCTTCCTCGTCGATATTGCCGGTCGAGCCGACGCCCGAATACATCTTGCCGGAGCCCGGGTCGATCGCCAGCGAGCGGGTGGAATGGCCGCCGGGATCGCCGAAGACGCCCATGTCGGTGACCGGCGTCATTTCAAGCGGAAGACCGGTCGGAGCGTTCTCGCCGGCAAGTTTCGCGGCGGCGTCCACCGCCATGAAGATGCCACGGGAATCGGCGACGTAGAGATCGCCATTTTTCTTCATCACGATGCCGTAAGGCTCCTGCATGCCGGACGCAACCGTCTCGCGCCGGTCGGATTTGCCGTCGCCGTCGTCGTCCTTCAACCAGGTCACCTCGCCGCTGTCCTGCTGGGCCAGAAGGATGCTGCCGTCCGACAGGACGGCGAGCTGGCGCGGATCGGCGAGCTTGTCGGCGAACAGCGTCACCTGAAAGCCGGGCGGCACGATCGGCTTGTGTTCGCCGCGCGGAACGGTCTGCGAATTGTTGGATGCGGTGTCCGTCGCATAGGGTTCGGGCAGCGCGTCCGGCTTGATGTCGAAGGTCTTGCCCAGCGCCTGGTCGGCGCGCGGGCCGGCTTCCGGGAGCGTCTGGTCGCGGGCGTCGCTTTTGCCGCCGTCCATCTGCGGCGTGCCTTCGGACGACGGTGCGGTCTTCGGCGCGGCATCCTGCGCCGCCGCCGGCAAGACGACGAAGGCGAGCGTCGCCATCAGTGCCAACACGGATGTACCGTCGAAGCGATGGGTCATGGGAAGTCCTCCACGGAAAATCTTGGGGCAATGCCCGAATGATGTTCGGCGCAGGCGCTCAAATGGATCGCAAGTGCGATCTCGCGCCTGAAGCCGGTGCGCCGATCCCGCCGCCGATCCTGCCATTGCCGGGGCGGCGGTCGCTGGTCCGGCCGGCATGGTCTCGAAGCCAAACGCGCCGAGCGTCGGACCGTTCGTTCTGACAGCCAGATGGGCTGCGGGTGGCGGCAAACAAGCGCTCGCTCCCGATCACGTCCTGGGCCGGCATCGAACCCGAGGCGCGCGCTGCCGATCCAAGTCCGGTGATTCAGATATGGATCGCATGTCCCAGCGCCTTGAAAGCGGCCTCCTGGAAGCCTTCGCCCTGGGTCGGATGCGCGTGGATCGTGCCGGCGACATCCTCGAGGCAGGCGCCCATCTCGATCGCCAGGGAAAACGCCGACGAAAGTTCGGCGACGCCGGCGCCCACGGCCTGGATGCCGAGAACGAGATGGTCGGAGACTCTTGCGACGATGCGCACGAAGCCATCGTCGCGCGCGAGCGTCATTGCCCGACCGTTGGCCTGGAAGGGGAACTGGCCGACGACGATCTCGTTTCCGCTCCGCTGCGCTTCCACCTTGGCCTCTTCGGGCGACAATCCGACACTGACGATTTCGGGATCTGTGAAGCAGATGGCCGGGATCGCCCGCTTGTCCCAGCGACGGCGCTGGCCGGCGACGATCTCGGCGACCATTTCGCCTTGTGCCATCGCCTTGTGGGCAAGCATCGGCTCTCCCGCCACGTCGCCGATGGCATAGACGCCGCGCATCGCCGTGCGGCACTGATCGTCGATCCGCACGAAAGCCCCGTCCATGTCGAGGACCAGTTCCTCGCGGCCCCAACCCTCGGTGACCGGGCGCCGGCCGACCGTGACCAGCACGGTGTCGGCGGGAAGACGCCGCTCCTTGCCGCCTGCGTCCTCGATCAAGAGGTCGCCGGATTCGCCCGCGAGCCCCTTGGCGCTGGCGTCGGTGATGATGTCCAAGCCCAGCTCGTCCAGCCGGGTCCGCACCGGCTTGACCAGATCGACGTCGTAGAGCGGCAGGATAGAGCCCGTCGCCTCGACGATCGTCACCTTCGAGCCGGCCTTGGCGAAGGCCGTGCCGAGCTCGACGCCGATGTAGCCGCCGCCGACGACAACCAGGGTCGCCGGCGGTGTCTTGAGGGCCAGCGCGCCTTCCGACGACATGATTTTACCGCCGGGCTGCTTCGAAAAGGGCAGCATCGGCAGCTCGACCGGCTCGGAGCCGGTGGCGATGACGATCGCCTTCGCCGCGATGCGCTGGGTGCCGGTCTCGCCGGTGACGTCTACCGTCTTGCCGTCGACGAAACGGGCTCGGCCCTCGACCAGCTTGACCCGTGCCTTCTTCAAAAGGCTGGTCACGCCGTTGTTGAGCCGGTTGACGATGCCGTCCTTCCAGCCGACCACCGCCGACCAGTCGAGACTGGGGTCGGCCGCGGCGATGCCGGGGATGGCGCGGCTGGCCGCCGCCTCGCGCAACAAGAAGTATTCGTCGGCGGCGTGGATCAGCGCCTTGGAGGGGATGCAGCCGATGTTGAGGCAGGTGCCGCCGGGCTTGCGGTCGTCGACGATGACGACGTTCAGACCGAGCTGGCCGGCGCGGATGGCGCAGACGTAGCCGCCGGGGCCGGCACCGATGACGAGAAGATCGCAGCTGATGTCGCTCATGATCCGGTCTCCACGAAGAGCAGCGCCGGCGTTTCCATCAGCGTCTTGATCCGCTGGACGAAGCGCGCCGCGTCGAAGCCGTCGATCACCCGGTGGTCGAAGCTCGACGAGAGATTCATGCGCCGGCGCGGCATGAAGACCTGGCCGTTCCAGACGGGACGGATCTCGATCTTGTTGACGCCGACGATCGCCACCTCCGGATGGTTGATCACCGGCGTCGTGACGAGGCCGCCCATCGCGCCGAGCGAAGTGATGGTGATGGTCGAGCCCGACAGCTCGTCGCGCTTGGCGGTGCCGGCCTTGGCCGCCTCGCCGAGCCGCGCGACCTCGGCTGCGCAGGACCAGACGTCCCGCGCCTCGACATGGCGCACGACCGGCACGACGAGGCCGGAATCGGTCTGCGCCGCGATGCCGATATGGACGCCGCCGTGCCGGGCGAGAACGTTCGCCTCGTCGTCGTAAAGCGCGTTCATCGCCGGCTGGTCGCGAATGGCGATCACCATCGCCAGCATCAGGAAGGGCAGAATCGTCAACTTCGGTCGTTCGCCTCCTTGCCGGTCGGCGCGATCGCGGTTGAGCGCGGCGCGCAGGTCTTCCAGCGCCTCCACGTCGATCTCCTCGACATAGGTGATCGGCACGATGCGCTCATGGGCGAGCGCCATCTTCTCGGCAATCCGGCGCCGGAGGCCGACGATACGGACCTCCTCGACATGGGTGTCGGCGACGCGGCTGCGACCGGCCCCCGGCTCGCGATCACCCTCGAGGTATCCTTCGAGATCGCCCTGCTCGATGCGGCCGGCCGGCCCCGAACCCGGCACACGGCGCAGATCGACGCCGGCCTCCATGGCCCTGCGGCGAACGGCAGGCGATGCCAGCGGCTTTTCGCCGGGCGCGCGCCGTGGCGACGCGTTGTGGGACGGCGCCGACTGGCCGCGAGCGGCGGGGCTGGCGCGGGACGCTTGCGGTTTACCGGATACGCCGGCAGACGGACTCGCCGGCGGGCGTTGGCCTGACAACGCTTCGGGTTTCGCCGGATGTTCGTCGGCGGAGCTGCCATCGCCATCCCGCGGTCTGGCCCCGCTCGCCGCGTCCTGATTCTCGAACGCCTTGCGATCCTGCGGGCCGGGCGCGACGTTCTTCGAAGGCGCCTGCGGATCGTCGCCGGTCTTTGCGACCGCCTCGTCCGGGTTCTCCTCGACCTCGTTGGTGCCGCCCGCCCCCTCGACATCGAGCCGCACCAGGGGCGAGCCGACCGCCAAAGTCTCGCCGATCTCGCCGCCGATCCATTTCACCGTGCCGTCGACGGGCGAGGGAATGTCGACCGTCGCCTTGTCGGTCATCACGGCAGCCAGCACCATGTCCTCGGTGACCGGATCGCCGACCTTCACGTGCCATTCGACGAGCTCGGCCTCGGCGACGCCCTCGCCGACATCCGGCAGCTTGATCGTATAGGTGCCCATCGCTTCAGCCCTCCATCACGGCCTTGAGCGCGGCGCCGACACGGGCAGGGCCGGGAAAATAGTCCCACTCCTGGGCATGCGGATAGGGCGTGTCCCAGCCGCCGACGCGGATGATCGGGGCTTCCAGATGATAGAAGCAGGCCTCTTCGACCAGCGCCGTCAGCTCGGCGCCGAAGCCGGAGGTCAGCGTCGCCTCGTGGACGACGACACAGCGGCCGGTCTTCTTCACCGATGCCTCGATCAACTCCATATCCAGTGGCACCAGGGTGCGAAGGTCGATCACCTCGGCGTCGATTTCCTGGGCCTCGGCTGCCGCCAGCGCCACGTGCACCATGGTGCCGTAGGCCAGCACCGTCACCGCCGCGCCCTCGCGCCTAAGGACGCCCTGCCCGAGCGGCACGACGTAGCGGCCCTCCGGCACCTCGCCGAGTGGATGCTTCGACCATGGCGTGACCGGCCTGTCGTGATGGCCGTCGAAGGGTCCGTTGTAGAGGCGCTTGGGCTCCAGGAAGATCACCGGATCATTGTCCTCGATCGAGGCGATCAACAGGCCCTTGGCATCGTAGGGATTGGACGGCACCACCGTCTTCAGGCCCGATACATGGGTGAACAGGGCTTCGGGGGACTGGGAATGGGTCTGGCCGCCGAAGATACCGCCGCCGGTCGGCATGCGCACGACCATGGGCGCAAAAAAGTCGCCGGCCGACCGGTATCTGAGTCGCGCGGCCTCCGAGACGATCTGGTCGTAGGCGGGATAGACGTAGTCGGCGAACTGCATCTCGACGACGGGCCGGAGGCCATAGGCCGCCATGCCGATGGCGGTGCCGACGATGCCGCCCTCGTTGATCGGCGCATCGAAGCAGCGGTTCTTGCCGAAGCGCTCCTGCAGGCCGGCGGTGCAGCGAAAGACGCCGCCGAAATAGCCGACGTCCTCGCCGAAGACGACGACATTGTCGTCCTCCGCCATCTTGACGGCATGGGCGTCGCGGATCGCCTCGATCATCGTCATACGCGGCATGGGTGTCCTCAACAGGCCAGAGTGCTGCGACCAGCGCTTCGTTTCGGAGCGGTTCGGATCAGGCCGCCTCCCCAAGGACCATGGGAGAAAGCCGGCGCGCCGCGTCGAGAACCTCCATCCCGACGATCCGCCCCTCCGCGTCGAAGTCCAGCACCACACCCTCCGACACCTCTTCGCTTTCGACGACCTTCTCGGGCGAAAACCTGATGTAGGCGGCGTTCGATGGCTCGTCGTAATGGATCACGGGTATGCTCATGGCTGCCTTGCCTTTCGATCGAAGAAGACAGTGATAATACGGATTTCCACATCGGTTTACACGATGGCGACGCGAAGAATTCTGTCACCGAATTCGGGAATGCGGCGGAACCGCCGCTCGGTATCAGGCCGAGCAGGATCGACCGAATGCCAATCCGGAGCATTGATTGCGCGGCGCACCCATTCAAGATCGATCTCGCGCTCGCGAATTGTATTGCGCGCATGCGTCGTAAAGATATGGGGCTTAAACGCCACACGGATCCATTCTTAATACCCCGCCTGCTGACGCTGGCGCCGCAGATGCGGGGGCATCTCCTCGTAGACGCCCTCGAACATGTCACGGACCGACGGCTTCGGGCCGTTGTGCAGCGTGCCGTGGCTCTCGGCCTCGCGCTGGGCGGCGAGCACCTCGGCGTCGACCTCCGCTTCCGCCTGGGTGTGGCGCTCGTCCGTCCAGGCGCCTTTGCCAATCAGATGGTTCTTGAGGCGCTTGACCGGATCACCGAGCGGCCAGGCGTCGGATTCCTCCTTCGGGCGATAGGCCGACGGATCGTCGGAGGTCGAATGGGCCGCGGCGCGGTAAGTGACCCATTCGATCAGCGTCGGCCCGAGATTTCTTCGCGCCCGCTCGACAGCCCATGTGGAGGCGGCGTGGACGGCGAGATAGTCGTTGCCGTCGACGCGCAAGGACGGGATGCCGAAGCCGAGGCCCCTTGCAGCGAAAGTGCCGGAGCCGCCGCGGGCGATGCCCTGATAGGTCGAGATCGCCCACTGGTTGTTGACGATGTTGAGGACGACGGGCGCCTTGTAGGTCGAGGCGAAGACCATCGCCGAGTGGAAGTCGCTCTCGGCGGTCGAGCCGTCGCCGATCCAGCCGGCAGCGATCTTGTCGTCACCCTTGATCGCCGAGGCCATCGCCCAGCCGACCGCCTGGACGAACTGCGTCGCCAGATTGCCGGAGATCGAGAAGAAACCATGCTGCTTGGAGGAATACATGATCGGCAATTGCCGACCTTTCAGCGGATCGCGGCGGTTGGAGAAGATCTGGCACATCATGTCGACAAGCGGGTAATCGTCGGCGATCAGCAGCCCCTGTTGCCGATAGGTCGGAAAGTTCATATCGCCGGGCTGAAGCGCCAGCCGGAAGGCGCAGGCGATCGCCTCCTCGCCGAGGCACTGCATGTAGAACGAGGTCTTGCCCTGGCGCTGGGCCATCAGCATGCGCCGGTCGAAGGCGCGCACCCGCATCATCGTCTTCAGGCCCGCCAGCAGTTCCTCGTCATTCAGCGTTCCGGCCCATTCGCCGACGGCTTCGCCGTCGCGGTTGAGGACGCGGATGATGTCGTAGGCCATGTCGCGGATGTCGGCGGGATCGACGTCGACAGGCGGACGGCGCACCGAGCCGGCGCGGGCGATCTTGACCTTGGAGAAATCCGGAGCACCACCCGGCCGAACCTCCGGTTCGGGAACATGCAGGCTCAGGGTCAAGCGCTCGTCCATCTCAGGCCCTCGCAAAGGTCCGACCAATAGCCCAATCGCTTTTGCAGCGGGCCTGACGGACGCAGGAGGCAAGCTAGAGCAGGAAATGGGCGGCGTCACCCCGTAACGGCGCCACAATCCACAACCAGAACGGTTAATCGGAGCGGCGAAGTCAATCCGGACGGATGAGGATGGTCAGCCCGAAGACGACGATGCCGGCAGCCGCCAGTTTCCAGAAATCGCCGCGCTTCCTGAGGCCCGGTAGGCCGAAGGGTCGAATCAGATGGGCGACCATCAGGAGAAGGAAGAGGATCGAAAACAGCTTGCTCATCGCTCCCCGCCTAGCCTATCGCTTCGCAAGGCGCCATGGGCGGTCTCGCCGGCGCGCAGCGGCAGGACATCGCGATTGCATCCGGCCCAGATCTGCCAGCCCAAATCTGCCCGACCTAGATCTGCCCAACCTAGATCTGCCCAACCTAGATCTGGTTGAGCGGGCCGGATGCGACGACCGGGCCAGTGGGTGCGCCGGTGGGCGAGCCGCCCGGCGGCTCCATCGACACCGCAAGCGCGGCATTCGGCTGTTCCAAGCCCGGCATCTTCACCTGCAGCCGCAGCGGCTTCGTCATGTCGACGAGCCCGAGCGATTTCGGCGCGCCGCCGCCGGCAGGCACCAGCCAGAGTTCCGGCACACGGCCGGCCGTATCAGGGTTGGCGACCGGGATCAGCGTCGCCGAGCCGTCGACCGGATCAATGACGACCGTCGCAAGCGGCGCTCCCGTATCGGATGCGAGCATCGCCGTAAACGTCTGGCCGGTGCCGGGCCCGATCGGCCCGCGACTGCCGGGACCAAGCGCGATCAGCGCCGCAAGGCTCGCGACCGCAAGGCCCATGCCGCCGATGCCGAGCCACTGCCAGACCGCCGAAACGGTCCGGCCCCGAGGCTCGCGGCCGGCGTTGGCCTCAGCCGGAGCTTGCGCGCCAAGACGCCGCGTCATGCGGTCGAGGTTGCCGGCGATATGTGACCAGACCGCCGGCGAAGGCGCTTCGGCGGGGACGGCGCTCGTCAAAGGGCCAAGACGTGCCTGCCAGTCCTCGATCTCGCGGGCAAAACCGGCGTCGCGCACCGCACGCCATTCGGCCGAGCGACGCGCAGCACCGTCCAGAACACCGAGCGCATACTCGGCGGCAAGGTCGGCATCGTCGCGTTCGGTCTCGAACGAAGCGGTCATTGCGACAGGCATCCTTTCAATTTCATCAGTCCGCGCCGGATCAGGCTCTTCATGGTGCCGAGCGGCATCTCCGCCCTGTTGGCCAGATTTTCATAGGTCAGGCCGCCGAAGAAGGCGGATGTGATGGCTGACCGGCTGCGGTCGTCGAGCGTGTTCAAGCAGTCGACCAACCGGCGGTTCTCGTCGTCGGTCTCGATCATCTGAAGCCCGTCGGGACTGTCGTCGGCGAGATCGAGCACTGTATCAACCGGTTTGTCGTAGGCCCGCGGTCCAATCTGGCGCAGCCTGTCGATCGAGCGGTTGCGGGCAATGGTCGACAACCAGGTGATGGGACTCGCCCGGCCCGGGTCGAAACGATCCGCCCTGTTCCAGACGATCAGATACACGTCCTGCAGCACATCCTCCGCTTCCTCGCGACTGCCCAATATACGCAGGCAGACCCCGAAAAGCTTCGCTGAGGTTCGGTCATAAAGATGTTGCAGGGCCGCCTTGTCGCCATCGGCAACCGCTTTGAGGCGCTCGACCAGATAGGCACGCCCTTCTTCCGCACTCACTGTGGCCATCTTGCCCTAAGTCTCGTTCCCATCGACATTCGCTCACGACATCGGAACAATGTCACCGGCACATTGTCAACGCGTTGCGTATGACGCGTCGCGATATCGCGAGCACGAAATCGAAGCGTGCGATCAATAGGGCGCTTCGCTAACACCCATTTCCACATAGACCGATTTCAGATGGCTGTAATGTTCGATCGCCGCGCGGCCGTTCTCGCGGCCGAGCCCCGAGCGCTTGACGCCGCCGAACGGCATCTCGACCGGCGTCAGATTGTAGGCGTTGATCCAGCAGGTGCCGGCCTGCAGCTTCGCGACCACCCGGTGGCCGCGCTGGATATCCTTCGTATAGACGCCGGCGGCGAGGCCGAATTCGGTGGAATTGGCCCGTTCGACGGCTTCGGCCTCGTCGTCGAAATCGAGGACGCACATGACCGGACCGAAGATTTCCTCGCCGGCGATGCGCATGCCGTCCGTCACGTCGGTGAAAACGGTCGGCTCGACGAAGAGGCCATCGGGAAACGCCGCGACCCTGGCCGCCTTGCCACCGGCGGCAAGCGTTGCACCCTCGCCCGTGCCGATCTCCAGATAGGAGAGCACCTTGTCGTATTGCACTTTGGAAACGAGCGGGCCGAGATCGGTCGCCGGATCGAGCGGATCGCCGAGCGTGATCGCCTTCATGCGCTGGCTCAGCTTTTCGACGAAGGCGGCACGAACCGAGCGCTCGACGAAGACGCGGGTGCCGTTCGAGCAGATCTGGCCGGTCGAGTAGAAATTACCGAGGATCGCGCCGGAGACCGCTGCATCGAGATCGGCGTCGGCGAAGACCAGGATCGGCGACTTGCCGCCGAGTTCCAGGGTCACGTGCTTGGTGGTGGCCGATGCCGCCGCCATCACCTTGGCGCCGGTGGGTACCGAGCCTGTCACCGAGACCTTGGCGATCCTGGGATGGGAGGCGAGCGCCGCGCCGACGGGCCCGAGGCCCTGCACGACGTTGAAGGCGCCGTTGGGCACCCCCGCTTCGGTCAGGATCTCGGCGAACTTCAGCGCCGAAAGCGGCGTCACCTCCGAGGGCTTGAAGATCATCGCATTGCCGCAGGCGAGCGCGGGCGCTGCCTTCCAGGCGGCGATCTGGATCGGATAGTTCCAGGCGCCGATTCCCGCACAGATGCCGAGCGGCTCTCGCCGCGTGTAGGCGAAGGAGCCGCCGAGATCGATATATTCGCCGTGCAGGCCGGCGGCGAGCGTGCCGAACCATTCCAGCGCATCGGCGCCGGAGGCCGGATCGGCAACGCGGGTCTCGGCGATCGCCTTGCCGGTGTCGAGGGTTTCGAGTTCGGCCAATTCGTCGTTGCGTTCGCGCACCAGGTCGGCGGCGCGGCGCAGGATGCGGCCGCGCTCGGCCGGGGTCATGGCGGCCCAGGCGGCTTGCCCCTTGGCAGCGGCATCCAGCGCCTGCTCGATGATTGCGGGCGTTGCCGAATGCAGCCTGGCGATGGTCTCGCCGGTCGCGGGATAAACGCTTTCGAAGGCCTCGCCGTTGTCGTCCTCGACGTAGCGGCCGGCAATATAATGGGAGGCGGTCGGTTGGGCGCGCATGGCGGCGGCTCCTTGTCGGCTTGCATGATCTCTGGTCGGGCGGCGGATCGAACCGCTCCTGGAGCGCTTCTAGCGGCCCCGCCGCGTCGTGGCCACAACCCTTGAGCCGGGCGGGCGTTCAACGGCTGTGTCACGCCCGTCATTGCATTGCGGTCGATGGCTCATTATTTCTGTTGCCGGGCCGGGAGGCCCTGCCGCTCGCGGGCGAAAGCCACGGTGAATCCTCCCGATTTCCGATGAACCCGTTCGAACGTCACCGATGCCTTTTCAAAGGCAGCACGCGGCGCGTCGGCAATCGCGAGCCCCGGACCGAAGCGATCCGCTGCCCTTTGAAAGGACGCTTACGATGACCGACCTCCAACAGGCCCATCGGGCCACGACCACCCAGTCGTCTCCCCCCGCCATCGACACGCTGAAGGCACAGGCAAGGCGGTTGCGCAGTGAACTCGCGGGCGAGGGCCATTCCCTCACCCATGGCCGCAGCCTGGAGATCGTGGCGCATCAGCACGGCTATCGCGACTGGAACACGCTGCACGCAGCGGCAGAGGCCACCGCGCCCGGAGGCGTCGGCGATCTTCGCATTGGCACGCCCGTTTCGGGACGCTATCTCGGCCAGGAGTTCAAAGGGACGCTCGTCGCCCTGAGATCGCTGGCAGGTGGCAGTCGCTTCGGCGTGACGATCCGTTTCGACGAGCCCGTCGACGTCGTTGCCTTCGAGAGCTTCTCGTCCTTTCGCCGACAGGTGAGCGCCATCGTCGACGCCGCCGGACGCACCGCCGAGAAGACCTCGAACGGCCTCAACCACCTGACGCTGGACCTCCAGGGGTTTCGGCACATTTAACCGACGCTCCGACTAACTGACGTCTCGACCGGGCGGTCCCGCACCGCCCGGTCGGGGCAATGGCAAAACGCCGCGGGAACACGTGCCGCACGCGCAGGGTTCTGAAGCCGAGTTCCCGCAAACGCATCGAAAGGACCCGCCATGTCGTCCGCGACTCCTCTGCACGCTTCGAACGAGGATCGGCGCATCACCATCGCGCCGGCTTCCGGCCCGGTCGTCGTCAATTTCCACGGCGCAATCGTCGCCTCGGCGGACAACGCGCTGGTCTTGAGGGAGAACGGCTACGAGCCGGTCTATTATATCCCGAAGGACCGGGTGGAGATGGGTTTTCTTCATGCCACCGACCGGCACACCACTTGCCCGCACAAGGGCGAGGCCAGTTACTGGTCGATCTCCGCCGAAGGCCAGGCCGGCGAAAATGCCGTCTGGGCCTATGAGACTCCGAAGGAGTCCGTGAAAGAGATCGCCGGTTATCTCGCCTTCGACAAGCGCCATGTCACCATCGACGCCCAGACGACCGACGCCGGCAAATAGGCCGGTCACGGCACTCATCGATTGAGAATGCAAAGCCCGGCCGAGGCGAACTTCGGCCGGGTTATTTCAGCTTCGATCACAAGGTCTCGAGGCGGATCGAAACCGGATCAGCGCTTCACGTCGCTGTGGCCCAGATCGCGCGCGGGATCGAGGAGATCGCGCACCCGCTGCTTCAGGACCTTGGCCTCGGGAAAGCCGCCATCGGCCGTGCGCTCCCAAATCACTTGGTCTTCGTAGCGGATTTCGAAGATGCCGCCGGTGCCGGGCTTCAGTGCACTTCGCCAAGGTCGAGCCCGAAGGTCGACAAAAGCTCCTGTGCCATCCAGGCGGCACGCAACAGCCACTGGCACTGGCACTGGGTGCAATAGGTGATCGCGATGCGCGGTCTGGTCACTGGACGGGACATTTATTCGGCTCAGCCTTTCGCTCGATGCGTCATCGTGGCAGAGGTTCAACACAGTGACACGCAATCTGTGACCCCTCACCGCCGCCTGTTCCCGGCACATCACTTCGTTCTCGCCGTAGCGACCCAACCGACCGGCCCCGATGTCCGAGAATTTCTTCAAGACGGCACTCCGGGTTCGCCGACGCAAAAAGATTGCGCGCGCAAGGGTCAAGCTGCGCCGCCTTTACCTCGGCCAGAGACCTGCGGCCCTGCGTTTTCAGCTGGCCGTGCTGGTCGTCGACCTGGCAATCATCGCATTCTTCATCGCAAGTCCCGTGCTGCGCGGTACGCGTGCATTTCTTGCCGTCGACTATCTTGTGGCGGTGATTCTCGCCTTCGACATCGCGGCGCGCTGGTTCGCCTCTCGGCATCCGTTGAAATGGCTCTACCAGCCCTTCGTCATCGTCGATCTCGTCATCCTCGCGACGCTGCTTCTGCCCGACACGCTGGTGAATTTCGGCTTCCTGCGCATCGTGCGCCTTTGGGGAATTTCGCAATCCGGTTCGCTGTGGCGACTGTTCAGACGCTGGGGCTATACCGAATGGGAAACCCCGGCACGGGCGATCGTCAATCTCGTGACCTTTCTCTTTCTCGCCACCGGCTTCATCTACACCTTCTTCTTCCGGCAGGGATCGGGGATCGAGGGATATCTCAACGCGCTGTATTTCACCGTCGCGTCGGTGACGACCACCGGCTACGGCGACATCACGCTGCATGGCGGCTGGGGCAAGCTGACCTCGATCATCATCATGATGATCGGCATCTCGCTGTTCTTCCAGCTCGCCCAGTCGATCTTCAAGCCCCGCAAGGTGCGTTATGAATGCCATCAATGCGGCCTGCAGCGGCACGATCCCAATGCGGTCTATTGCAAGGCCTGCGGCAACTCGCTGAAGATTCCCAACGACGAATCGTGAGTCTCGGCGGACCTTGACGGTGTCAGCTCTTCAGCCGGTAGCCGGTCTTGAAGATCCAGCCAATGATGGCGAGACTGACCGCCAGGAACACCAGCGTCATGCCGAGGCTGACGCCGATCGACACGTCGGCGGTGTCGAAGAAGGCCCATCGAAAGCCCGAAATCAGATAGACGACCGGGTTGATCAGGCTGACATTCTGCCAGAATTCCGGAAGCATCTTGATCGAGTAGAAGCTGCCGCCGAGAAAGGCCAGCGGCGTCACGATCAGGAGTGGCACCAGCTGTAGCTGCTCGAATCCCTCGGCCCAGATGCCGATGATGAAGCCGAAAAGCGAGAAGGTGACCGCCGTGAGCACCAGGAAACCCAGCATCCAGAACGGATGCTCGATCCTGAGGTCGACGAAGAAGGTGGCCGTGGCGAGGATGATCAGGCCGAGGCCGGCCGATTTCGTCGCCGCCGCGCCGACATAGCCGAGCACGATTTCGAAGGCCGAGATCGGCGACGACAGCAGCTCGTAGATCGTGCCGACGAATTTCGGAAAGTAGATGCCGAAGGCGGCATTCGTCAGGCTCTGCGTCAGGAGCGACAGCATGATCAGCCCGGGCACGATGTAGGCACCGTAGGAGATGCCATCGATCTGGTTGATGCGCGAGCCGATCGCCGCGCCGAAGACGACGAAATAGAGCGAGGTGGAGATCACCGGCGAGATGACGCTCTGCATGAGGGTGCGCCAGGTGCGCGCCATCTCGAACTTGTAGATCGCCTTGACGGCCTCGAAATTCATGCCTGGTCTCCCGCCCGGCGCCGGGTCGCCTGGCCGTCTGTCGTGTTCGCGTTCAAGGCCTCAATACCCCCGGCGCCATCGCCAGCGCCTTGCGCTGCTCCGGCGCCATCCTGGCGGCCCTCGGCGACGAGGTTCACGAAGATCTCCTCCAGCGTGGATTGCTTGGTGGAGAGGTCCTTGAAGCGCACGCCGGCCTCGGCTAGGCTCGCCATCAGCCGGGTGATGCCGGTGCGCTCGGCATTGGTATCGTAGGAATAGACGATGGCCCTGCCGTCCTCGGCCAGCGTGAGGTCGTAGTCGCCGAGCCCTGACGGCAGCTCGGACAGGGGCTCCTGCAGGAACATCGTCAGTTCCTTGTGGCCGAGCTTGCGCATCAGCTCGGCCTTTTCCTCGACCAGAATGAGTTCGCCATTGGAAATGATGCCGATCCGGTCGGCCATCATCTCGGCTTCCTCGATGTAATGGGTGGTCAGGATGATGGTGACGCCGTGGTCGCGCAGGTCGCGCACGACGTTCCACATCTCGCGGCGAAGACCGACGTCGACGCCCGCGGTCGGCTCGTCGAGGAACAGGATCTCCGGCTCGTGGGACAACGCCTTGGCGATCAGCACCCGGCGCTTCATGCCGCCCGACAGCGTCCTCAGCTTGTTGTGCTTCTTGTCCCAGAGCGCCAGGTCGCGCAGCACCTTTTCGATATGGGCCGGATTCTTCTTCTTGCCGAACAGGCCGCGCGAGAAGGAGACGGTCGACCAGACGCTTTCGAACTGGTCGGTGGTCAGCTCCTGGGGCACGAGGCCGATCTTGCCGCGCACCGCCCGGTAGCTCGTGCCGATGTCGTCGCCGGCAACCGTGATCCTGCCTTCCGACAGATTGACGATGCCGCAGATGATCGAGATCAGCGTCGTCTTGCCGGCGCCGTTCGGCCCCAGCAACGCGAAGATCTCGCCCTTGTCGATCTGCAGATCGATATTCTTCAATGCCTTGAAACCACCGTCATAGGTTTTCGAGACGTTTTCGATGGAAAGGATGGGGGCCATTTTTGGATTGTCACCGGAAACTGTTTTTCATGCGGCGGCAAAGGGATCGATGCCGGCGGCGTTCAGTCTGCCGGCAGATAGCCGGGAAAACGCTCTTGGCCAGTCGGCGACCATTCTGCCGGGAATAGGGCAAAGATAACGGCGGGTTTATCGCGCGCCGAAACAGACCAGGCAACGCCCGATTGCCGGGGCCGGACACGACGTCGCCCGATGCCGGCTGGCTCTGCATTCGAGAACCGCCGTCCTCGCGCGTTGGGGCGTCTTATCCGCGTGTCGGATCGCGGGCATCGTCCGCGAAATCATCCTCTGGAGCGCCGAGGCTCAGAAGGAATAGCTGCGCGGACGCAGGCGGCCCTCGTCGATGTTGCGCTGGCGACGCTCGAGATCGGCCATGGAGACCGACTTGTCGAGATAAGCGCGAATGCGGTCCTGCTCGAAGTCGCGGGTGAATACGCCGCGGATCGCTTCGGTGATGGTCATCCTGGTGCCTTCCTGGTCTTCTACGACCGGAAGCTAAGAATGAGTGTGCATTGCAGCAATCGCGGATCACGCAACGCAGCCATGCGCTCCGGACGCAGCCGAAATTTACCACCGGTCAGGGCTCCCATGCGGCCCGCATGCCGGTCACGAGAACGCGAAGGCGTCAGTCGCACCGCGAAAGCGGATAGACCTCGAAAAATCTGCCGGCGTATCATCGCCCATTCGAAAAAACTCAAGGTCCCGATAATCGAGATCGACCATGCCGGTATGTCTCATGCCCTTGGCGATCGTCGCAACGAGCGCGTCACCATCCGCACCATTACCTTCATTCCCATGCCGGGATTTCGCCCCGTGGGGAGAAGAACGCCGTGGTGATGGTCTGCTCTTCCCCTCGGCCATGCGTGGTTTTACGCCGCGTTGCGGATTGCCTCGCCGCCGGACACCTCGCCCGCCACAGCCCCGATATCCTTCTCCACCAGCGCCGCGTGCAGGGCGCGCACCGCATCGTCATGCTGGCTGTCGTCGATGACGAACTGCAGGTCGACGCGGCGGGTGAGATCCAGCATGCCGAGGGGCTGGATGCCGGCGGCGTCGAGAGCGGATAACGCTTTCAGCGTCAAACCGGGTGCCGCGAGGCTGCGGCCGATGACCGAGACGAGCGCCACGCGCTGGATATCGATCTCGGCCGACGGGAACTTCCTGGCGAGATCGCGCTCCACCCGACGCAGGCGATCGAGCGAGCAGTCGAGGAAGTGGGTGACGGTGTTGGCGTTCACCGACTTCGTCACGATGCGCACCTTGTGGTGGGTCAAGGCGTCCAGAACGGCCGAGTCGTAGCCTTTGACGCCGACCATGTCCTGCTCGAAAAACTGCAGCGAGAAGGCGCCGCGCAGTCCGACGATCATGTCGACCCGCGGCTCGGGCTTGGTGCGGTCGTCGACGATCAGCGTGCCTTCGTCCTGCGGCCGGAACGCATTGCGGACCCTGAGCGGAATGCCGGCCTGGCGCATGCCCTTGGCAGCGCGCGGATGAATCGCTTCCATGCCCATGTTGGAAAGCTGGTCGGCGACGTCGTAATTTGTCCCGCCGATGACCCGTACCTTATCGAGACCGACCACCTTCGGGTCGGCGCTGCACAGATGGAACTCCTTGTGGATGATCGCCTCGCGCGCCTTGGTGAGAACGGCGATGCGCGAGAAGGTCACCTCGGTGTAGCCACGGTCGAAGCTCTTCATCAGCGCCTCTCGGCACTGGGCGTAGCCGGGCACGATGGCAAGCTCCCGCGTGATGTCGACGTCGGCAAAAGCGCCCGATATCCGCTCGTCGAGGCTCGGCTGGCTGTCGTCGCGCCAGCCCGACAGGTCGACGAAGCGGGCGTTCACGCTATTGCGCTTCAGAAGCAGCGTCGTGGTGTGCGCCGAATGGGCCTCGCCGAGCGAGGACAACATCTCGCGGACCGTCAGGAGATGCTCTTCCAGCCGGAACTGGCCAAACGAGCAGAGGCGCGACAGATCGATGAGGCAGGAGCGCACGCCCTCGATCCGCTCGCGGACGAAATCGTCGGCGATCCTGCGATCGGCCTTGTCGGCGAGGATCTCGGCATTGATCGCGATCATGTCGCGACCGACGGCGGTCAGCGCGTCGCCCCAGGCCCATTCCGAGCCCTCGCTGGCGAAGAGCGCGTAGACACCGGCCTTCGAGGTCTTTTTGTGCTCGAGCAGCCTGTCGGTGACGCCGCCATAGGCGGAAACGACGAAGATGCGGTTGTAGAGATCGGCGCCCGCGCGCGCCGCGATCAGCACGTTGGAGAGCAGATCCTCGTGCTTCGACATCGAGGTGCCGCCGATCTTTTCGACTGTGTGGCCGGTCATGGGGTCCGCTTCACGCAATTTCACTGGAACTTTCGGATCAAGGGGCACCCGCCGCAACCGGTCGCCTTCGAAAGGCCTTTCACTCGGCCGCGATCTTCGCGGCGTCGTTCTTCCCGACCATCGCTTTCCCGACCACCGTAGCAAAAGCGCTTTCGAGAATGTCGAGGCCGGCATTGAAGGTCTCGTCCTCGATGGTCAGCGGCGCCAGCACCTTGACGATCTCGTCGCTGGAGCCGGATGTCTCGATGATCAGGCCGTTCCTGAAGCATTCGGCGCAGATCGCCGACGCGGTCTCGCCCGAGCCGGTATCGATGCCGGCCATCATGCCGCGACCCTTGGTGCGGAAAGGATGGCCGTAGTGACTGGCGATTGCCGACAGGCGCTCGTTCAGAAGCCTGGCGCGGCGGCGCACACCGGTGATGAAGGCCTCATCCGACCAGAACTTGTCGAGCGCCGCCTTGCCGGTGACGAAGGCGTGGTTGTTGCCGCGGAAGGTGCCGTTGTGCTCGGCCGGCGTGAAGACGTCGTGCTCGGGCCTCGTGAGAACCATGGCGAAGGGCAGGCCGTAACCCGACAGCGACTTCGCCATCGTCACAATATCGGGATTGATGCCCGCGAACTCGAAAGAGAAGAAATCGCCCGAGCGGCCACAACCGGCCTGAATGTCGTCGACGATCAAGAGCGCGCCGTGCTTCTCGGCGATCCGCGCGATCTCCCTCAGCCAGTTGGCGGAGACGGCATTGAGTCCGCCCTCGCCTTGGATCGCCTCGATCAGCAAGGCGGCCGGCGCCTCGACGCCGCTGGAGGTGTCGGAGAGCATGTCGTCGATGATCTTCGCCGTGTCGACGCCGGCACCGTGGAAGCCGTCATAGGGCATGCGGGTCACGCCGGTGAGCGCAATGCCCGAGCCGTGGCGGTGATGGCCGTTGCCGGTCGCCGCGAGCGCGCCCAGCGTCATGCCGTGATAGCCGTTGGTGAAGGCGACGACGTTGTTGCGGCCGGTCTTTTTGCGGGCGAGCTTCAGCGCCGCCTCGACGGCGTTGGTGCCCGTCGGGCCGACGAACATCATGCGATAGTCGAGATCGCGGGGTTTGAGGATCTTCTCGTCGAACGCGAGGAGGAACTGCTCCTTGGCCTCGGTGTGCATGTCGAGGCCGTGGGTGAGGCCGTCTTCCATGATGTAGTCGACGAGGGCGCGGCGCAGGTCATGGTCGTTGTGGCCGTAGTTCAGAACCGCGCAGCCGGCGAGAAAGTCGATATATTCGCGGCCGTCGACATCGGTCATCCTGGCATTGTGCGCGGATTTGAAGACCGTCGTGAAGCTGCGGCAATAGCTGCGCACGTTCGATTCGAGACGCTCGAAGGTGTCGGTCTTTACGTTGACGGCAATGTCATGGACGTTGGACATCAAGGTTCCTTATCGTGTGAGGGGGGCGCAAAATCGTGCGAGGGGGGGCGCAAAGCGGAAACGCGAGGCGTGATGGCATGAGCAAAGCTCCGCCCGACCGCGCTCCACGGTCTGCGTGAACATGAGACGCCGGGCATGGCCTGGCGAAGCGCTGAGCCTCAGGCGGCTTCGACGTCCGGCCGGTTTGTGCCGAAAGGCGTCACGACCGGCGCGGCGCTGTCGGTCGCAGCAGGCTTTCCTCCGAGATCAAGCGGCCCGATCGTCAGCATGTGCTCGCTGTCGTGGTCGTTGCCGAAATGCCGCTCGCCGCAAAGCCAGACCTTGTCGGTCACGACCGCGTCGAACTCGTCGGCAAAACCCTCGAACATCTTCCAGGAGGAGGAATTGTCGGGCGTGATCGTCGTCTTGACCTGTTCGACACCGACGCAGCCATCGCTTTCCAGAAGCGTGGAAAGCAGCCGACGGGCGAGGCGCTTGCCGCGCGCGGCTTGAGCGACTGCGACCTGCCAGACGAACAGCGTCGAGGTCTCCTCGGGCGGGCGATAGCCGGAAACCCAGCCGATGATGACGCCATCGAGTTCCGCCAGCATGCAGGTGCTGGAGAAATGGGTGCACTGCAGGAAGTTGGTGTAGAGCGAATTGGTGTCGAGCTTGCCCGAGGCTTCGACCAGATCATGCACGGCCTGACCGTCCTCGCGCACGGGATGACGAAAGACGATGTCGTCGGAAATGGTGGCGGGTGCGCTTGTCTGGTGATCGCGCTTGAGCACGGTCGGCCTCGTCGTTTGTTGCGTTGCGCCATAAGTTTCAACTGTCGAAGCATTCGTCAACCCGCCGAGCCGAGATAGGATAGTCACACGCCGCATTTTTGGGCGGAGACCGCCTGCATTTTCAGCAAGCTGTCGAGATTCTCGACCAAATATGAATTCTTTCTGGCGATCGGGGTTGAAAAATGCTTTGCAGGAAAAACAGATCGGTTCTTCGTTTGTCGAAGGAATATTCGATAGACCGATTGCTGAAGACGTGTGGCCTGTCGACTGTCCGTCGAGCGGTCGCTCGCAGCGCCCTTCAAATCGTAGGGGCAGAAGGATCTGGCGATGCGGATCGGCGCGTCGGGCGGGTTTACACCGCGACATGACGGAGAACACCGACGTTCCGGACCCGCCGGGACGCCATTATTCGGAGTAAGCGGCGATGCAGCCCGCAGCCCACAGAGGTCAGGACGCGCTGACCGCGCTCAGACGGATCATCCGCGCGACGGAATTCGGCTCCAAACGCCTTGCCCAGGAAACCGGCCTCACCAACTCGCAGATGATTGTCCTGAGGCTCCTCGGCCATAACGAGGAGACGCCCGGCGCGATCTCGGCGCAGATCGGTCTGACCCAGGCGACCGTCACCGCCCTCGTCGACAAGCTGGAAGAGCGCGGCCTCGTCGCCCGCAGACGCGGCAAGGACGACCGCCGCCATGTGTGGATCGCACTGACGACGGCCGGCCACGATCTGCTCGCCGGCATGCCCTCCAATCCGCAGACACTGTTCGAGAAAAAATTCGGCGAACTCGCCGACTGGGAGCAGGCGATGATGGTCGCGACGCTGGAGCGGATCGCGACGATGCTCAACGCCGACAGCATCCATGCCGGGCCAGTTCTGGAACTCGGCGACCTGACCGGACCGGAGACTCGCGCCCCGGCCTGAGGCACGACTTGCGTTCGAACTTCGCAGACATCTTCAGATGGTCGGACATTCTCGATACGACGCGCAGTGGCGAAGGCTTTGTCGTTTCGAGGATCTCGCCGAACCCTCAAGTCCGGCGAGATCCGCATTTCATATTCAGGCACCCCGAGGGAACGCCGGACACACAGCACCGTTGTCTCGGCGAACGCGTGTTAAAAAACCGCGGAACAGGAAAGACACCATATGCTTTGGACTCTCGCCGTCATTCTCGTCATTCTCTGGCTTCTGGGCGCATTCGCGTTTCACATTGCAGGTGGACTGATCCACCTCTTGCTCGTCATCGCCGTCATCGTCGTCATCTACCAGCTCGTCACAGGCCGTCGCAGTGTCTAGCCAAGCCATCGCTCGGACATCGGTCCGGGCGATACCGCCTCCCGGATCATATCTTGACGGGTCGCCGCAGCCGACCCTCGATCAGATGTCGAGGTTCGCGACCTGCAACGCATTCTCCTGGATGAACTCGCGGCGTGGTTCGACTTCGTCGCCCATCAGCCGGGAAAACAGCTGGTCGGCGTCGGTGGCGTCGTTGATCTTGACGACGACCAGCGTGCGCGCCTCCGGGTCAAGCGTCGTCTCCCAGAGCTGATCGGGATTCATCTCGCCGAGGCCCTTATAGCGCTGGGTCGAGATGCCCTTGCGTCCGACCTCGAACACCGCAAGCAGCAGCTCCAGTGGGCCCGCCAGGGTTCGTTCGGTCTCCTTGCGCCGCAGCACCGGCTCCCCGTCGTAGATTTCCGTCAGCCGCGGCGACAGGCGGTTGAGCTGTAAGGCGTCGCCCGACGCGATCAACGCCGCATCGACGTTTCGCACTTCGGCGACGCCGCGCACGGTGCGCATGAAGCGATAACCACCATCCAATGCCTCGCCCGTCCAGCCGCGCTCGGTCTCCTCGGCGACGAGATCGAGACGCGTGGCGATCTTTTGCGCCATCTCCGGCGCCTTGGCCGCGTCCTCTGCAACCTCGGCCGTCAGGCCACCGCAGATCGCCGTCTGCTCGACGACGGTGCGATCGTAACGGGTGTGGAGACCGGCCATGATCTGGCGCACTGACAGCGCATCCTCGACGACGGCGCGCAGGTCGCGGCCGGTGCGAACCTCGCCTGAGGCGAGCGTCAGCGAGGCATCGTCGAGACCACCGTCGATCAGGTAGTTCTCCAACGCCTTCTCGTTTTTCAGATACTGGCTCTGCTTGCCGCGGGTGACTTTGTAGAGCGGCGGCTGGGCGATGTAGATGTGGCCCCGCTCCAACAGCTCCGGCATCTGCCGAAAGAAGAAGGTGAGAAGCAGCGTGCGGATATGGGCGCCGTCGACATCGGCGTCCGTCATGATGATGATCTTGTGATAGCGCAGCTTGTCGGCGTTGAATTCGTCCTTGCCGATCGATGTGCCGAGCGCGGTGATCAGCGTGCCGATCTGGTCGGAGCCGAGCATGCGGTCGAAGCGGGCCCTCTCGACATTGAGGATCTTGCCGCGCAGCGGCAGGATCGCCTGGTTCTGACGCGAGCGCGCGCCCTTGGCCGAGCCGCCGGCCGAGTCACCCTCGACGATGAAAATCTCGGATTTCGCCGGATCCTTCTCCTGGCAGTCGGCGAGCTTGCCGGGCAGCGAGGTGATGTCGAGCGCGCCCTTGCGGCGGGTGAGGTCTCGAGCCTTGCGCGCCGCCTCGCGGGCGGTGGCGGCCTCGACGACCTTGCCGATGACGATCTTGCCCTCGGCCGGGTGCTCCTCGAACCAGGTCGACAGCGCCTCGTTAACGAGGCTTTCCACGACCGGCCGCACCTCGGAGGAGACCAGCTTGTCCTTGGTCTGCGAGGAAAACTTCGGGTCCGGCACCTTCACCGAGAGGACGCAGGACAACCCTTCGCGGCAGTCGTCGCCGGTCAGCGAGACCTTTTCCCGCTTCAGGATGCCGGAGCTTTCGGCATAACCCGTCACCTGCCGGGTCAGCGCGCCGCGAAAGCCCGCCATATGGGTGCCGCCGTCGCGCTGGGGAATGTTGTTGGTGAAGCAGAGGACGGTCTCGTTGTAACTGTCGTTCCACCACAGCGCCGCCTCGACGGTCATGCCGTCCTTCTCGCCCTTCAGCGAGATCGGCTCGGGCGTCAGCGGCTTGCGGGAACGGTCGAGATATTTGACGAAGGCCTCGAGACCGCCCTCGTAGAACAACTCCGAGCGCTTTTCGTCGGCCGCCCGCTTGTCGGTGAGGATGATGCGCACGCCCGAGTTCAGGAAGGCAAGTTCGCGCAGGCGATGCTCCAGCGTGCCGAAGTCGAAGGTGGTGACGCCCGCGAAGGTATCGAGCGACGGCAGGAAGGTGATCGCCGTCCCGGTTTCGCTGCCGGCATCGCCGGTCTGCCGCAACGGACCGTCCGGCACGCCGTGGGTGAAAGACATCTCGTGGACCTGGCCCTTGCGCCTGATCTTCATCGCCAGCGAAACGGACAGCGCATTGACCACCGAGACGCCGACGCCGTGGAGGCCGCCGGACACCTTGTAGGAGTTCTGGTCGAACTTCCCGCCGGCATGCAGTTGGGTCATGATGACCTCAGCCGCCGAGACGCCCTCGCCGGTGTGGATGTCGGTCGGGATACCGCGGCCGTTGTCGGTCACGGTGCAAGAGCCGTCCGGGTTCAAGGTCACGGTCACATGGGTCGCGTGGCCCGCCAAGGCCTCGTCGATGGCGTTGTCGACCACCTCGTAGACCATGTGGTGGAGACCGGATCCGTCGTCCGTGTCGCCGATATACATGCCGGGGCGCTTGCGCACGGCATCGAGGCCCTTGAGAACTTTGATACTGTCGGCACCGTATTCGGCTTGTTCGAGGGCTTCGGGAACGATCGGATCGGTCTCGGGGACTGCGGACATGATATTCCTTGGTTTTTCAGGGGCCCATGTATCGGGACCACCGCTCGATTTTCGGCGGCCCCGAGCCCAGCGACGAATCGCCCAAACATCACTCTATATATAGGGTTTGAAGCGAGCTGACGGAAGCGATGGATGACGTCGTGACGGGTCTCATGCACATCTTCGATGGCTTTTCGATGCTCCAACGCCCGATTGCGCGTCCATTTGGCCGTTCGACAGGCCTCAAGCGGCATCCCATATGGCTTCAATGCGCTCCTGATCGAAAGGCCGCCGCTCCGACATGTCGACGATGATCGAACCCACCGCACATCCCGACGCCTCGACAGGCGTGACGACACGCCATCCGTTTCGCGCTCCGGCGCCCGTCCCCCATTCCCAGCCGCTCGGCTTTGCCTCCTTCCTTCGAACAGCGTCGCGCAATCCGATTGAGATCTGGGGCACGCGGGCATTCAAGGAGCCCTACATCCGCGGCGACTGGCTGGGCGTGCCCAACATCGTCGTCAACGATCCCGCCGGCGTGCGGCATTGCCTGGTCGAGAACGCCAGGAACTATGTCATGCAGCCGCTGCGCCAGCGCATCCTGCGTCCGCTCCTTCGCGACGGGCTGCTGACGGCCGAGGGGGAACTCTGGCGGCGCACGCGAAAAGCCATCGCACCGGTGTTCACGCCGCGCCACATCACCGGCTTTACCGAGACCATGGAAGCGCGTTCGCACGCCTTTGCCGAAAAACTCTCGAAGCTTGCCGGCCAGACCGTCGACGGCTCGATGGAGATGACGCTCCTGACCTTCGACATCCTGCAGGCGACGTTGTTCACCGACGACATCGCCGGCGATCCCGAGACCTTCGCCCGCTCGACCCAGGAGTTCCTCGGTTCGATGGGCCGCGTCGACCCGCTCGACCTTCTCGGCGCGCCGTCCTTCCTGCCGCGGATCAGGCGGCTGCGCGGGCGGCGTTCCATGGCTTATTTCCGCGGCCTGATCGTCGAGACGATCGGCAAGCGGCGGACCCAGATCGAGCGCGATCCGCAAAGTGCACCGGAGGACCTCCTGTCGCTTTTGATCCAGGCCGACGGGCTGTCGACTTCGGAGATCGAAGACAACATCATTACCTTCATCGGCGCAGGCCACGAGACGACCGCCCGCTCTCTCGCCTGGACGCTCTACCTTCTCAGCCAGGCCCCCGACGAGCGCGAAAAGGTCGAGGCCGAACTCGACAGCGTGCTGCCGACGCTGACCCATCCGAGCCAATGGACCGACAAGCTCGTCCACACCCGCGCTGCCTTCGAGGAGGCGCTACGGCTTTATCCGCCGGCTCCGTCGCTGAACCGCACGGCACTCAAGCCCGATCGGGCCGGCGACATGGATATTCCGGCCGGCGCGACGGTGCTGGTCATGCCCTGGCTGATCCATCGCCACGAACTGCTCTGGGACCGGCCGGACCATTTCATTCCGAGCCGATTCCTGCCGGAAAACCGCGACAGGATCGACCGCTACCAGTACCTGCCCTTCGGCGTCGGTCCGCGGGTGTGCATCGGCGCGAGCTTTGCGCTTCAGGAGGGTGTTATCGCGCTTGCCTGTCTGTTGAAGAACCTGCGCTTCGACTATGCCCGCAGGACGCCGCCCGAGGTTGTGCAGCGCATTACCATCCAGCCCCAGGGCGGCTTGCCGCTGACGATCTCGCAGCGCTAGGCTGCCTGGCATTTCTCGCGCGGTTCGGGAATCCTCACGATCAGCCGCCTGACGGGTCGCTTGAAGCGAACGAACGCGCTCTTGCGTTTTGGGCTTCCAACGGCCATATTAGGAACTCGGGTATTTGCAGACCCGGAGTCTGGCAGACGTTCGGCCGCGACAGCGGTTCGCCGACCCGTTCCTCTTCGCGTTCCAGCGAATGACAGGTCACCGGCGCGACGAGAACCAAACCTTTCGCCGTTATCCTTGTGAAATTTCCGAAATCCCCGGACGCGGTTCATCGCCGCGCCCATAAAACACAACCTTAGAAGTCAATCGCGTCGCGAGAGCACTTCGATCGGCCGCCAAAGGGCGGTCAGCGACGAAAGGTCATTCCATGAGCCAGACCGGCACCGTAAAGTTCTTCAACGAAGCCAAGGGCTTCGGTTTCGTCACCCCCGACGGTGGCTCGAAGGACGTCTTCATCCACGTGTCAGCCCTCGAGCGCGCTGGAATTTCCTCGCTCAACGAAGGCGACAAGATTTCCTTCGACACCGAGCCCGACACCCGCGGCAAGGGCCCGAAGGCCGTCAACGTTCAGCGCGCCTGACAGGCGCCGTATCGGGCGGCGGGACCAAGCGTTCGCCGCCCGGCTTGTATGCAACGATATTCGAGGCGCGCCGCGACTCGATTTTGATCGAGTTTTGAAGGACGCGGCCATGGAAAATTCCCGGAAGGCGCGGGAAACCGCCGAAGCGGCTGTAAATGGCCCGCCGGAACAACCGACCAAGGGCTCCGCGATCGGCATGATCGCTGCGGAGACCCTGGCGGTGAAGGAGAAGACGGCTCGCCTTCGCAAGCTCCGCCTGGAGCGCGAGGCGATCGACGAAGCGGCAGCCAAGAAGGCCGCACCGAAAAAATCGGCCGCCAAGAAGAAGCCGGCCGCCAAGGCCAAGGCCAAGTCCGCGCCAAAGGCGGCGGGTAAGACTGCAGCCAAGACTGTGGCTTCGCCGAAGGCGAAATCGGCCAAGGCCGCAAAGGTCGACGCCACCGTATAGCGGTGGCCGGTAGGCAATATCCGTTTACGGGATCGTCCGAACCGAAGAGAAGCTTGAGTTTTCGCCGTTAAGCGCTGGTGAGCCTGGGTTCAGTCTCGGGTTGCCGGCCTCAGAAAGGAGTTGCCTTGAAAGTCGACGTCAGAGACAACAATGTGGATCAGGCCCTCAGGGCCCTGAAGAAAAAACTGCAACGCGAAGGCGTTTTTCGCGAAATGAAGGCGCGCCGCTCCTACGAGAAGCCGTCGGAAGCGCGTGCCCGCCGCAAGCAGGAAGCCATTCGCCGCTCCCGCAAGCTGGCCCGCAAGCAGGCCCAGCGCGAAGGCCTCGTGCCCGGCCCGAAGCGCAAGTTGCGGACCAATGGTCCGGCGCGTCCGGGTGCGCCAGGCCAAGGTAGTGGTTCGTCCTACCAAGGTGGTGGGTCATCCTATCAGGGTTCGGCCGAGCGTTCGGCGAACTGATTTCGCAACGATCTATCGTCGATCCGTCGGCCCCAAGGCCTGCGGATGACCTTAGCCCGACGCACGGTTTCAGCCGTTCGCCGGGCTTTCGTTTGGGTCGGATGCATGCATTCGTCCGGGCTTTCAATCGGCAGCGCGGTGCCGGACTTCGAAGCATTTCCGGCCGATTGAAGCGAAGGCAGGAGACGTCATGGAAAAGGGCCACCCATTACGGGGCAGCCCTTTCGACTGGAACATCTTCCCGCGCGGTCTTGCCGGTCTTGCCACCTGCGGCTTCCGACAGCGAGAGTCAGATGGACGGCGCACCGCGGCGCGGGGACGCCGGCTCGTCACTCTCGTCGCCGAGTCCTTCGAAAAGAGCTGTCGACAGATAGCGCTCGGCAAAGGAGGGAATGATGACGACGATCGTCTTGCCCTCCATTTCCGGCCGCTGACCGACCTTGATCGCGGCACCCAGCGCCGCGCCCGAGGAGATGCCGACCGGCACGCCCTCGAGCCGGGCAACCAGCCGCGCAAGCTCGAAGGACTCCTCGTTGGTGACTTGCACCACCTCGTCATAGATCTCCTGATCAAGAATTTTCGGTGCAAAGCCCGCACCGATGCCCTGGATCTTGTGTGGACCAGGCTGCCCCCCCGACAGCACATGCGAGGCTTCCGGCTCGACGGCGATCACCAATATGTCCGGCTTGCGGCTCTTCAGCACCTGACCGACGCCGGTGATCGTACCGCCGGTGCCGATACCGGCAACGAAGGCGTCGATCTCGCCCTTCGTGTCGTTCCAGATCTCCTCGGCGGTGGTCGTCCGGTGGATCTGCGGGTTGGCCGGGTTTTCGAATTGCTGCGGCATCACCGCATCCGGCAGTTCGGCGACAAGTTCCTCGGCCTTGGCGATGGCGCCCTTCATGCCCTTCGCGCCTTCGGTGAGGACAAGGTCGGCGCCGAGCAGTCGCAGCATCTTGCGGCGCTCGATCGACATGGTCTCGGGCATGGTCAGAATCAGCCGGTAGCCCTTGGCCGCCGCCGCGAAGGCGAGGCCGATGCCGGTGTTGCCCGAGGTCGGCTCGACCAGCGTCGTCTTGCCGGGCGTAACCTTGCCGTCGGCCTCGAGCTTCTCGATCATTGCGACGCCGATGCGGTCCTTGACCGAGGCGATCGGATTGAAGAATTCGAGCTTGGCGACGAGATGCGCCTTGACGCCCTTCTCCTTCGCCAGCTTGTCGAGGCGCACCAGCGGCGTGTCGCCGATCGTGTCGACGATGGAATCGTAGATGCGTCCGCGTCCGTGGGTGCGGGCCTTCATGTCTTCGACGGGCTTGTCCATGGTGTCGTTCCTTCCCTGTTGATCGACGCGCGGCTGCGGATTTCGCGCCTCAAGACGCATCGTCACTGCGAAGGAAGGTAAGGCGGCAGGTGGGAATGGGCGAGGGCATTCGTTTTGCCGACCGTAGCGCTGCCGGAAGGAGATGCCCTGAATACGGCGTTTGCCGCAAAGTTGCGCCGGTTCTCACGACATCCGCCGTTTCGACCCGGCGTAGGCAAAAGGTCGCCGGGTCTTCAGCGGCCGGTCGAGCCGAAGCCGCCTGTGCCGCGAGCACTGGGCCCGAGATCCTCAGCAGGCACGAAACGCGCCTGCAGCACCGGAGCGACGACGATCTGCGCGATCCGGTCGCCGCGCGCGACGGTGAAGGGCGCCTCGCCGCAATTGATCAGGATGATTTTCACCTCGCCGCGATAGTCGCTGTCAATCGTGCCGGGCGTATTGAGGACGGTGACGCCATGCTTGGCCGCCAGTCCCGAACGCGGACGCACCTGCACTTCGAAGCCGAACGGAATTTCGAAGGCGAGACCGGTCGGGACCATCGCACGACCGCCCGGGGCCAGCACGATGTCGTCTCCAATGGCCGCGCGCAGGTCGGCGCCGGCCGCGCCGACTGTTTCATAGGCGGGAATGTCGAGGTCGGCGTTGTGGGGCAGGCGCTTGACCCCGATCGCGATCGGCGGCGTCGCTTGCGGCGTGACCCCGGAGTCTTTCGGCCGGGCTCCAGACACCGGAGCGCTGCTCGCGTCCGTCGCCGCGGGTTCCGAGGGTATGCCCAGCGGCGTCCTCATGCGTTCGCTCCGCCAGCCAGGCGACCGGCGATCCAGGCGGCGAGCCGGCGGGCAACGGCGTCCTTGTTCATGGTCGGCCAATCCTCGATGCCCTCGCGGGTAACGATGTGCACGGTGTTTTGCGTCCCGCCCATGACGCCGCCTGCCTCCGAGACATCGTTGGCGACGATGGCGTCGGCACCCTTGCGGTCGAGTTTGGCGCGCGCGTTGGCGAGAAGGTCGTTCGTCTCGGCCGCGAAGCCGACGACGATCTTCGGGCGCTGTTTGCCCTTGCCTATGGTCGCCAGGATATCGGGATTTTCGACGAGGCTCAGGCTGAGCGCTCCCTCCGCCCCGGCCGCGTTCTTCTTGATCTTCGCCGTACCCGCCTCGGCGACGCGCCAGTCGGCAACGGCGGCCACGAAGACGGCGCCATCAACCGGCAGAGCCGACTCGACGGCGGCCAGCATTTCGCGGGCGGTCTCGACCTTGACCACGCACATGTTCGCCGGATCGGCAACCGCCACCGGGCCGGAGACCAACGTGACATCCGCGCCGAGTTCGGCCAGGGCTTCGGCGATGGCATGACCCTGTCGCCCGGAGGAGCGGTTGGCGATGTAACGCACCGGGTCGATCGGCTCGTGGGTCGGGCCGGAGGTCACGACGAAGCGCTTGCCGGCGAGCGGCTTTCCAGCTCCGACCGGTTCGGGGGCAGTGGTCCGACCTGAAGCGCCGGCTTCGTCGAACAGCGCCTCCAGCGCCGCCACGATCTCCAGCGGCTCCGCGAGCCGCCCGGTGCCGGCTTCGCCCTTTTCGGCCATCTCGCCGTCCCTGGGTCCGACGAAGCGAACGCCGTCAGCGGTCAGCTGCTCCAGATTCCGCATCGTCGCGGGATGCGCCCACATGGCCGGGTTCATCGCCGGCGCCATCACGATCGGCGCCTTCGCCGCGAGCAGGATCGCCGTCGCCAGATCGTCGGCGAGACCGTTCGCGGCTCGCGCCATCAGATTCGCCGTCGCCGGCGCGACGAGGATCATGTCATGGTCGCGGGAAAGACGGATGTGGCCGACATCATGCTCGTCATTCCGGTCGAAGAGATCGCCATAGACCTTGGCATCGGCGAGCGTGCCGACCGACAGCGGCGTTACGAACTCCGCCGCCGCGCGGGTCATCACCGGCGTCACCGTCGCGCCGCGCTCCTTTAGGCGGCGGATCAGGCCGAGCACCTTGTAGGCCGCGATGCCGCCTCCGACGATCAGGAGGATGCGCTTGGTCGAAAGGGATAAAGCCATTCCAATCATGCCACTCGGACTTTTTCGAGGAATTTCGTTTCCGACGCTCAGCCTTAGCCAAATGCGAACGTAAACGCGATCACCACCAGCGACACGGCGATGACCCACTGCGCGATATGGCCGGAAATGATGCCGGCCTTGGTTTCGCTGACGAGCTCGACGAGGGTGTCGTCGTTGAGACGGAGGCCGTTCTCGATCAGCTCGGGCAGCTGGGCGGCGAGGACATCGAGGCCGACGGCCAGATCCGGCACGCGGCGCAGGAGACGGAACATCGCCTCGGCGCCGTCCTTCGCCTCGCGCAGCTTGGCAGCTGGGCCGAGCTCGTTGAGGATGTAGTCGGAGACGACCGGCTCGGCGGCGACCCACATGTTGAATTGCGGGTCGAAGGTCCGCGCGACGCCTTCCACGACGACCATCGTCTTCTGGAGAAGCACGAGTTCCGGCCGGGCCTTCATGTCGAAGAGCTCGGTCACCTCGAAGAGCAGCGCCAAAAGATGTCCCATGGAGATCGTTTCTGCGGGCTGGCCGTAGATCGGTTCGCCGATCGCCCGGAGCGCCTGGGCGAAGCTTGCGACGTCCTGGCCGCGCGGCACGTAGCCGGCCTCGAAATGCAGTTCCGCGACGCGCTTGTAGTCTCTGCGGATGAATCCGTAGAGGATTTCCGCCAAGAAGCGCTTGGAATTGGCCGACAACCTTCCGACGATGCCGAGATCGACGGCGATGACGCCGCCGTCCGGCCCGACGAAGAGATTGCCCTGATGCATGTCGGCGTGGAAGAAGCCGTCGCGCATCGCTTGGCGCAGGAAGGACTGCACCACGGTGATGCCGATCTGCTTCATGTCGTGGCCGGCCGCTTCGATCGCCGCGACATTGCTCATCTTGATGCCGTCGATCCATTCCATCGTCAGGCAGTCGCGGCCGGTCCGCTCCCAGTCGATCTTCGGCACGCGGAAATTCAGGTCTCCAGCGGTGTTATCGCCCATCTCGGAAGCGGCCGCCGCTTCCAGCCGCAGGTCCATTTCGATGCGGGTCGACTGGGCCAGCGTCTCCACGATGGCAATCGGCTGCAGCCGGCGCGAGGCCGGCACGGCGCGCTCCAGGAAGCGGGCGATGAAGGCGAAGGTCTCGAGCTCGTGGCGGAAGCGGACGCGAACTCCCGGGCGCACCACCTTGACCGCGGCAAAGTGCTCGGCCCCGTCGGGGTTGCGGATTCGAGCCTTGTAGACCTGCGCGATCGAGGCCGCGCCGACGACCTCGCCGAGCTCCACGAACAGCTCGTCGAGCTTGCGGCCGAGGGTCGTCTCGATCTCCTCTACCGCCTCCTTGCGTGGAAAGGGTGGCACCTTGTCCTGAAGGTTGCCGAGTTCGCGTGCGGCATCCGTGCCGACGAGATCGGGGCGGGTCGCCAGGAACTGGCCGAGCTTGACGTATGATGGCCCGAGCCGGTTCAGCGCACGCGACAGATTGTCGGACCGCGCGCGATCCTCGGCCGAACCACGCTCGATCAGCCGCGCGAAACGGTGCAGGAACAGCGCCAGTGGCGGCAGGCCGGCGCTCGGAAACGACGTGACGACGCCCTCCCGGGCGAGCACGAAGGCCGCACGGATCAGTGCGATGGTTCCTGTGACGGGATTGGCCACGGTCAGGTCCGTTCGCAACGGTGAGACAAGGGGCGCTTACGCATTTTGGTTGGGATCACCATCGGCAGGGACCCGATGGACGACTTCGACGATCGTCGCCACCACGTTGCTCAAAGCTTCCAGCCCGAATGCAGCGCGGCGATGCCGCCGGAGAAATTGCGCCAGGTCACCCGCTCGAAGCCGGCCTTGCGGATGGCGCCTGCAAAGTTGGCCTGGTTGGGAAAGCGGCGGATCGATTCGACCAGATACTCGTAGGATTCGCGGTCCCTGGCGACCATCTCGCCGATCCGCGGAATCGCCTTGAACGACCATTGCTCGTAGACCTTGTCTAGTACCGGCAGGTCGACCTCGGAAAATTCCAGGCACAGGAACCGGCCGCCGGGCTTCAACACCCGGTAGGCTTCCGTCAGCGCCTTGTCGATGCGCGGCACGTTGCGAATGCCGAAGGCGATCGTATAGGCGTCGTAGGTCGCATCGGGCAGCTTCAGGTCTTCGGCATTGGCCTCGACGAAGATCAGATTGCCGTCGAGCTTCTTCCTGGCGGCGCGCTCGGCGCCGACGCCGAGCATCGAGGCGTTGATGTCGATCACTGTGCCTTCGGCCTTGCCCCGCGAGGCGTCGACGACGCGGAAGGCGACATCGCCGGTGCCGCCGGCCACGTCAAGGAATTTCCAGCCGGCCCGGTGCGGCGGCGAAAGCCAGGCGACCATGGCGCTCTTCCAGGCCCGGTGCAGCCCGCCCGACATCAGGTCGTTCATCAGATCGTAGCGCTCGGCGACCCGGTGGAAAACGTCGTTGACGCGGGCCTGCTTCTCCTCGCGACCGGTCACGGTCTCGTAGCCATAGGCGGTTTCCATGCCCTCGGCAGCGGTCACTCGGGCTTGCGACATCGAACGCACCTTATATCTGTCCCGACTCAAGCGGTTCGATCCGCTTCGTCGTCGTTGCATTGCGAGGCCGGGCGGACGGACCACTTGCCACGAGATCGGGGCCGCGGCAAACGGACGAACCGGCGAGGCGTCAAACATCGCGGCCACGGTCAGGGACTTAAGCGAAAATGCCGGAATTGCCAGAGGTCGAGACGGTGCGCCGCGGCCTTCAGGAGACGATGGAGGGCGCCCGGATCGAGCGGGTGCATCTGGCCCGGCCGGATCTGCGCTTTCCGTTCCCCGAAGGCTTTGCCGCGCGTCTTGCCGGCCGGCGGGTCGAAGGCCTGTCGCGGCGGGCGAAATATCTCCTTGCAGAACTCGACAGCGGGCTGGTTCTTGCCATGCATCTCGGCATGTCCGGTTCGTTCCGCATCGAACGCCCGACCGGAACCAGCCTGCCCGGCCGGTTCGTCCATGCGCGCTCCACCGAAAAGCTGCACGACCATGTGCGGCTGACGCTCGCAACGAAGGCGGGCACGGCGGCCGAGATCGTCTTCAACGACCCGCGCCGCTTCGGCTACATGACGCTGATCGAGCCTGGCCTGATGGGCGCCCATCCCTATTTCCGCGATCTCGGCATCGAGCCGACCGGCAACCAGTTGTCCGGCGCAGCGCTTGCTCCCGCCTTCGCCGAACGGGCGGCGCCGCTCAAAGCCGTGCTTCTCGACCAGAAAATCATCGCCGGGCTTGGCAATATCTATGTCTGCGAGGCGCTGTGGCGTTCGCGCCTGTCGCCGCGTCGTGCCGCGGGGACGCTGGTCAAGCGCGACGGCACGGCCACGAAGCGGCTCGATGTTCTGGCCGATCACATCCGCGAGACGATCGCCGACGCCATCGCCGCCGGCGGCTCCTCCTTGCGCGACTATCGACAGGCCGACGGCTCCATGGGCTATTTCCAGCACAGCTTCGCCGTCTACGATCAGGAGGACGAGCCCTGCCGGCATGCCAATTGCCGCGGCATCGTCAAGCGCATCGTCCAGTCCGGTCGCTCGACCTTCTTTTGTGCGGTGTGCCAGCGCTGAGCAGGCCGCCCCCGATGCCCTGTGTCCACTGTTTCGGGGACGACGGCGGGACGCATTGCGTTCCGGCAAGGGTTGCGGCAGTCATGGAGCAGGCGGGCACCGAGCGATCCGCCACACGACATTCCTGATGAGGAACGACATGGCCTACGAAACGATCAAGGTTGAAACCCGCGGACGGGTCGGTCTCGTCACGCTGAACCGCCCAAAGGCGCTGAATGCCTTGAACACGGCGGTGATGCACGAGGTCATCCAGGCCATCCAGGCCTTCGCGGACGACGCCAAAATCGGAGCGGTGGTGCTGACCGGCTCGGAAAAGGCCTTTGCGGCCGGCGCCGACGTGAAGGAGATGCAACCGCTGAACTTCGCCGAAGCGTTCACCGGCGATCTGTGGGCCGGCTGGGACGCGCTGCGAAAGGTGCGCAAGCCGATGATCGCGGCAGTCGCGGGCTATGCGCTCGGCGGCGGCTGCGAACTCGCCATGCTCTGCGACTTCATCATCGCCGCCGACACGGCGAAATTCGGCCAGCCGGAGATCACCCTCGGCGTTTTGCCGGGCATGGGTGGCACCCAGCGCATGGCCCGCTCGATCGGCAAGGCCAAGACCATGGATCTTTGCCTCACCGGGCGGCTGATGGATGCCACGGAAGCCGAGGGCTGCGGCCTCGTTTCACGCGTCGTGCCGGCCGCGAGCCTTCTGGAAGAAGCATTGCGCGCGGCCGACAAGATCGCCAATTTCTCGCTGCCCGCCGTGATGATGACCAAGGAGGCCGTCGACCGCGCCTTCGAGACGCCACTGTCGGAGGGCCTTGCCTTCGAGCGTCGGTTGTTCCACTCGGCCTTCGCGCTGGAGGACCAGAAAGAAGGCATGGAGGCCTTCATCCAGAAGCGCAGTCCGCAGTTCAAGAATCGCTGAGGTCGGCGGTCCTGTCGAGTGGCCTTGTCGAGTGGCCTTGTCGGGTGGGCCGTGTCAGGCGGACTTTCGAGCTGTCCGTGACGGCGTTCGCCGATCGAGGCTCGGCGTCCGGGATTTGGCCGGGCGGCGCGTCAACCGGTCCCAGCGTTCGCAGACTTGGAACGATCCCCGGGCGACGCAAAACCATTGACGCGCGGCAATGCTCTGCCTATAGATACGCCGAGACAGGCGGCGCCCAACGGCGCGGCCCACTTTTTCGTGTTGCAGCGCCCATCAGCGTCGCCGGTGACACCCACCCGATCGTCGCCGTCGTCCGCAAAGACGTTTCAAGGCCGACTTCAATAGATGACGCAGCCCCCGCGCTGCGGCCGACAGAAAGAGATCACGATGGCCAATACAGCCTCGGCCAAGAAGGCCACCCGCAAGATCGCCCGTCGCACCGAGATGAACACCGCGCGCCGCTCGCGCGTTCGCGGCTTCCTGCGTCAGGTCGAGGCGGCGATCACCGCCGGCGACAAGGACGCCGCGACCAGCGCCTTCAAGGTCGCCGAGCCGGAAATGATGCGCGCCGTCTCGCGCGGCATCTTTCACAAGAACACCGCCTCGCGGAAAATCTCCCGCCTCGCCCACCGGGTGAAGGCGATCGGCGCGGCCGCCTGATCAGACGCATCGGCGCGGCCGACCTCGCCTTCGACCGTTTCTGTAAAGCCCGGCGGCGACGTCGGGCTTTTCGATTCGCCGGCGTTGGGTGGTCCTTCCACCGCTCAGGAGGCGAGTTGGAATTCGAACCGTTTCGATGGCCACCGTTTGGGGGCGCCGTGGGCTGTTCATTAAATCAGGCAGATCCGCTTCCGTGATGCTTTCACGAGTGCCGGCCCTGCGCGATTCGCGGGCGGTTTGCCAAGGGACTGCCCAAACCGTCATCGGCATGTCACACCTTTTTGGTGCAAGACCTCTGCAGAATTCACGCCTCCTTCTTTAGTGAAGATGTTCAATAGCTTACAAGACGTCAGTGAGCATTTTGCAATTGCCGGCTAAGTCGTTTTTGCCAACCCCTTGAGTCAAGCGGGCTGCCCTAAAAGAATCATTATTTATCTTCCGGTCGAAAAACGGGATGGCCCAAATCGACACAAGCCCCCGGAACCGCTGACCTTTGACGACGCACCAAAATCTCCCGCGGGACGCAACTGCCACAGGGGAGGTGCTCGCTTGCCGATTCACCCCGGATGCGGCTTGCCCGAACCTGTCGGGTTTCGTAGTTTCCGGCCGAAGACAAGTGCGGGGAAAGACGAAGTGCGGGGACAAACCCAATTATCCAAAGCTTCGTTATCGCCGGGCGCCCGTTAGCGCAGCTCGCGATGTCTCGTTGAAGTTCAGTCGCGCTCATTCTTAGCGTTTAATTCGCAGATCATCCGGTGCAGAGCGCCGATGATGTGGAATTCCGCACGCCTGTGCGCGTCATATCGGAGGACATTCAAAACATGAGTGACGGATATTTCGGCGACGTGACCGTCGGCGAATGCTGGACGGCCTTGTCCGACATGCCAGACTCGGTCCTCGTCGACGTGCGCACCATGGCCGAATGGACCTATGTGGGCATTCCCGCCCTGCAGGCCCTCGGCAAGTCGCCGATTCTCGCCGAATGGCAAAGCTTCCCGTCCATGCAGGTGGTCCCGGATTTCGCCTCGGCCCTCGCCCGCCTGATCGAGGCCGATGGCGGCGCGAAGGAGACGCCCATCTATTTCCTCTGCCGCTCGGGCGTGCGTTCGATCGCCGGCGCACGGTCCCTGACAGCGGCCGGATTCAGCCATTGCTACAACGTTCTCGACGGCTTCGAGGGGCCACCCGACGAGGACGGCCACCGCGGACACCGTGCGGGCTGGAAGGCCGAGGGTCTGCCATGGGGGCAGCGATGATGCGGAACAGCCCGACCAGCGCGGCAAGGTTTGAGACAAGAGGCCCCCTGGAACACGTCAGACGACCCTCAGGGCACCTCGTCCTGTCTCAGGGCCCAGCGGCTGGCGAGGCCCGGCGTGGCCCGGTCCATTCGAACGCAACGATAAAAAGCAGGGAGATCGAGACCGGTATGGATGGCGCGGCGCGGGGACATTCGGAGATCATGGAGCGGGTCAGCGCCCGCCTGAAGGCGCAACTCGGGACGGACATCTATTCGAGCTGGTTTCAGCGCATGAAGCTCGACTCGGCCGGCAAGGGTGTCTGCCAGCTTTCGGTGCCCACGGCGTTCCTGCGCAGCTGGATTCAGTCGCACTATCATCAGCTCATCACCGACATCTTCAAGGACGAAGTGCCCGGCACGCTGCGCGTCGACCTCGTCGTGAGAAGCGCCGTGCGCGGCGGCGGCGTCATCATCCGCCAGCCTCGGGTCGCCGGGCGCAGCGAAGCGGCCGTCCAGCCGCAGCAGGCCGGTTGCGACAAGCCCGATGCCGTGCGGCCGTCGGCGGACCGCATTGCGGCCTCTGCAGCGACCGGCACGGCCGCTGCGTCCCGCTCCTCCGGCGCAACCGGCTGCGGCCTGTTCGATCCGCCTGCGGCAACGGCTGCCGCGTCGGCCAATGGCGCACCGACATTCGGTTCGCCGCTCGACTCCCGCTATGTCTTCGAGACCTTCGTCGAAGGCTCGTCCAACCGGGTGGCGCTCGCCGCCGGTCGGGCGATCGCCGAGAACGGCCCACAATCGGTCCGCTTCAACCCGCTGTTCATCCATGCCGCCGTCGGCCTCGGCAAGACGCATCTGCTTCAGGCGATCGCCAATGCCGCCATCGCTCGTGCCGACCGTCCGCGCGTCGTCTATCTGACGGCCGAGTACTTCATGTGGCGCTTTGCGACGGCGATCCGCGACAACCGGGCGCTCGACCTGAAGGAGACCCTGCGCGGCATCGACATCCTGATCATCGACGACACCCAGTTCCTGCAGGGCAAATCGATCCAGCAGGAGTTCTGCCATCTCCTCAACGCACTGATCGATTCGGCACGGCAGGTGATCTGCGCCGCCGACCGGCCGGCCACGGAGCTGGAATCCCTCGACCCACGGGTGCGCTCGCGCCTGTCGAACGGCATCACGCTGGAGCTTGCCGTCCCCGATTACGAGATGCGCCGATCGATCATCGAATGCCGCGCCAAGGCGATGCGCGCCGAGGATTCCAGCTTCCAGATGCCGGAACAGGTGATCGATACCATTGCCCACCGCGTCGCTGGCTCGGGGCGCGATCTGGAAGGCGCCTTCAACCAGATTGCCTTCCGCCACTCGCTGGGCCAGCCGCTCTCGCCCGAGCACCTCGACGATCTCCTCAACCAGCTGACCCGCGCCAATTTTGAGCGCCGGGTGCGGATCGAGGACATCATGAAGTTCGTCTCGCGTCACTACAACGTCACCCGCACCGACCTTCTGTCGGCCCGGCGTACACGTACGATCGTCAGGCCGCGGCAGATCGCCATGTATCTCGCCAAGACGATGACGCCGCGCTCGCTGCCCGAGATCGGCCGGCGGTTCGGCGGCCGCGACCACACGACGGTCCTGCATGCCGTGCGCAAGATCGAGGGCGAGCGCGCCAAGGACGAGAAGCTGTCCGAGGAGCTCGACCTGATCCGCCGGATGATCGAGGAGTAGGCGCCGGCCAGGCCTTGGTGCTTTTCGCAGGGGATCGATGACCGATTGGGACCGGATGCGCGTTGGCGCAGCCGGTTACGACTTTCAAAAGCCGGCGCCAGGCTCTAAGACCATCCGACATTTTGGAATGGCTGCCAGCGTCCCTCAGGCGCCTGCCCCGAACCGAACGGCTCGTCCCATGCGCATCATCATCGAACGCTCCAATCTTCTCAAGTCGCTGTCGCACGTGCACCGTGTCGTGGAGCGGCGCAATACGATCCCGATCCTGTCCAACGTCCTCCTGAAGACCGAGGACGAGGGCCTGCGCCTCAAGGCGACCGACCTCGATCTGGAGATCACAGAGACCGTCGCCGCGCAGAGCGAGCAGCCGGGCGCGACGACCGTGCCGGCCCATCTCCTCTACGACATCGTGCGCAAGCTGCCGGACGGCGCCGAGGTGAAGCTTTCCACCAACGAGGACAGCGGCCAGATGACCGTCTCGGCGGGCCGCTCGAACTTCAAGCTGCAATGCTTGCCGGAGTCGGACTTTCCCGACATCACCGCCGGCACGCTCAGCCATTCCTTCAAGATCAGGTCGGCGGATTTCGCCCGGCTGATCGACCGCACCCAGTTCGCGATCTCCACCGAGGAGACACGCTACTATTTGAACGGCATCTTCCTCCACACGATCGAGGCCGACGGCGATTTGCGCCTGCGGGCCGTCGCGACCGACGGCCATCGCCTCGCCCGCGCCGACCACAAGGCACCGGCCGGCTCGGAGGGCATGCCCGGCATCATCGTGCCGCGCAAGACCGTCGGCGAACTCCAGAAATTGCTCGGCGACATCGACGACGACGCCGAGATCACCGTCGAGCTGTCGGACGCCAAGATCCGCTTCACCATAGGCCCCGTCGTGATGACCTCGAAGCTGATCGACGGCACCTTCCCGGACTACCAGCGGGTCATCCCGCAGAACAACGACAAGGCGCTGACGCTGGACCGGCAGACGTTCTCGGCGGCCGTCGATCGCGTCTCGACGATTTCGTCCGAACGCGGCCGGGCGGTAAAGCTCGCGGTCTCCGATTCGCAGCTGACCCTGACGGTCAATTCGCCGGATTCGGGAACGGCCACCGAGGAACTCTCGGTCGGCTACGATTCGGACGACATCGAGATCGGCTTCAACGCCCGCTATCTCCTCGACATCACCAGCCAGCTGTCGGGCGAGGACACGGTGTTCATGCTGGCCGATCCAGGCTCGCCGACGCTGATCAAGGACAGCGGCGACGACCAGACGCTCTACGTCCTGATGCCGATGCGGGTGTGACGGCAAACGACACGAACCCGCTTTTGAATGACGACGCGATGGATGCGGCTGTGGCGAGCGATGCGGACAGCGAAGGCGCCCCGGTCGCCGGCCCGAAAGCCGAGGCCCCTGCGGTCGAAAAGCCCGCGCGGTCGGTCGCCGCGGCTTACGAAACCGACCACGCAATCTTGAATACGGCATCTGCGCTCGAGGCGACGGCTGGCGACGTTGCGCTGATATATCCACCCCTTCCCGCCGTGCGCCTTGACGATCTGCGGCTCGCCGACTTCCGCAACTACAGCGCTGCGAAACTGAGCTTCGACCGGCCCTTCGTCGTGCTCGTCGGGTCGAACGGCGCCGGCAAGACGAACCTCATGGAAGCCGCCTCGCTCCTGACACCCGGCCGCGGCCTGCGCAGGGCCGTCCATCAGGACATGGCCCGGCAGGGCTCTGCAGACGCGAACCCAGCGGCCAGCGGCGGGTTTGCGGTAACGGCGACGCTTGTCAGCCATGACACGACAAGCACCGTCTCGATCAAGGTCCTGCCCGATCCGTCCGGCACCGCAACGCGCACGATTCGCATCGACGCGACGATGGCAAAAACCGCCGACGAACTGCTCGACCTCCTGCGCATCCTGTGGCTGACGCCGGCAATGGACGGCCTTTTCACCGGACCCGGAAGCGACCGGCGGCGGTTCCTCGATCGCATGGTGCTGGCCATAGACCCGGCCCATGGCCGAAGGGCCGCCGATTATGAGCGCGCCATGCGCTCGCGCAACAAGCTCCTCGCCGACAACCGAATGGACGATTCCTGGCTCTCGGGCCTCGAGGCCCAGATGGCCGAGCTCGGTGTCGCGATGGCGCTGGCCCGAGCCGAACTGGTGCGGCTGCTCGCCGGCATGATCGAAACGGCGGCCGAGGCGAGCCCGTTTCCCAAAGCCGGGCTCGACCTTCTGCCCGGCTATGCGGATTTCGATCCCGCCTCGCCATCGGCCGACAACGAGGACCGGGCCAGTGCCCGGCTTCGCATGGCGCGCGGCCAGGACCGGGCGGCCGGCCGAACGCGGGAAGGCGCCCACCGGGCCGAGTTGCAGGTGACGCATCTCGACAAGCAGATGCCGGCGGCGCTGGCCTCCACAGGCGAGCAGAAGGCGCTGCTGATCGGGCTGGTGCTCGCCCATGCGCGGCTCGTCACCGCCGTCTCCGGTCTGCCACCTGTGCTGCTGCTCGATGAGATCGCGGCCCATCTCGATCCGGCCCGCCGCGCGGCGCTGTTCGATCTTATCGCGGATCTCGGCGTCCAGGCCTTCATGACCGGCACCGATGCCAGCCTGTTTGCAGCGCTGGGCGACCGGGCCCAGATGCTGGAGGTAATCGGCGGCCGGATCAAGCCGATGGAACGGCCGCGGGAGACCGCGCGCGGCAAACAGGCGGATTACGGAGACGGACAATGAACGATCGTCAGGATGCAGCGTCGAGCGCCCGCGCCGTTGCCGACATCGGAACAGGTCAGTCCCTGGACGCAGCCACAGGCCAAAGCCCCGTCCCGGACGGCGCGCTCGGCCCCGACGAGATCGAGCGCTATGCCCGCCACATCGTTTTGCCGGAGGTGGGCGGTTCGGGCCAGCAGAAGCTGAAGCGGGCCAGAGTGCTGGTCGTCGGCGCAGGCGGACTCGGTTCGCCGATCGTCCTCTACCTCGCCGCGGCCGGCGTCGGCACGATCGGCATCGCCGATGCCGACATCGTCTCCCTGTCGAACCTGCAACGTCAGGTGATCCACGGCACGGCCGATCTCGGCCGCGCCAAGGTCGCCAGCGCCATCGATGCGGTCGCCGCGATCAATCCCCATGTGGCGGTGGTCCCCCATGCCTTCCGCCTCGATGCCGAAAACGGCCGGGACGTCGTAACGGACTACGACCTCGCCATCGACGGCTCGGACAATTTTTCGACGCGCTACGCGATGGCCGATCTCTGCGAGGCCGCCGAGCGGCCACTGGTGACCGCCGCCGTCAACCGGTTTTCCGGGTCGCTGACGGTACTGAAACCCTATGAGACAGCGCAGGAGAGGTCAGATGCCTCCGCAACCGGGACAGCCAGTGCGCCCGAGAAGTCCCTGACGCCGGAAACACGGCTGAACCCGCGCTACCGCGATCTGTTTCCCGAAGCGCCGCCAGAGGGGCTGGTGCCCTCCTGCGCCGAAGCCGGTATCCTGGGCGTGACGACAGGCGTCCTCGGCACGTTGGCCGCATCCGAGGCGATCAAGCTGATCTGCGGCATCGGCGAGCCGCTGGTCGGCCGCTACCTGCTGATCGACCTCCTGACCATGCGGATCGAGGAGATTCGCTACGGACGACCAAAGGTTTTGGCAGACGCCGTGAATAAATTCCGGTCGGAAGCCCCTTCGACGGGTTGAACCCTTTGCCTTTTCAGGCGTGTTTGCCCCGCTGGCGGCGACGATGGTCTGACGCTCGGCTTCCTCGCCAGTCCCTGCGCCGTTGAAGAAGGCGTTGAGGATGACCGAGACGAGCGCAGCCAGAAGGATGCCGGACTCCGGCAGCGGCTGCAGGGCGCTCGGCATCTGATGGAAGAAAACCGGGGCCGACGATCGGGATCATGCCGGAGCCGAACGAGATCGCGACAATGAAGACGTCGTGGCGACAGAGCGTGTAATCGACGCCGGTGATGCCGACGCTCTGGACGAAGGTGCAAGGCCGCAGGCGAAGAGATCGGCGCTGATGAGGAAGGCGACGTCCCGGGGCAAAAGATCGAGCACCCGCCCGACGATCAGCGGCACGGCGACCGCGCCGGCTTACATGACTAGGACGTGCTGGGCTGCCAGTGGAGTCAACCGCGCGGCCGGCAATCGCTCGTCGACGAGATGGAGCGCGGGGCGGCGACAGTCACGCTCATGGCAATGCTACTGACCACATCGCACCGGTTGCCATCGGTGCGTGTTCGGATGAAGAGGTCGCCACAGTCATTTTTGCAATGCACGGGCGGAAATCCAAACAGGCAGAAATTTCATGCAGGATTTTCCGGGCTCCACATTGTCCGAAACGCGGGGAGCGAAATGCGGAAAGTGTAAAGCAAAACGGGCGGTGGATTGCTCCAACGCCCGTTTAAGATGATATATCTCGAGGCTTACTCTGACGCCTCAGCGGATCGTCAAAGGGCGCGGCGGCGACCGAAGATCAGCGACAGGACGAACAGGACGATCGCCACGAAGAAGATGATCTTTGCGATGCCAACAGCGGTGCCGGCAAGGCCGCCAAAGCCGAGAACGGCCGCGATCAGCGCGATAACGAGAAATGTAATGGCCCAGCCGATCATGACGGCCTCCTAAAGTTGCGTTCGAAACCTCACGGGTTTGGTTGATAACGCGGTTCTTCTAAAAAGGTTCTCCGACCTGACCAGTGAATCACAATTTCGCGATTTAAAGGAAATGGTTCGAGAGGACGTCCGTCTCTCTCCAACCCGGATCGCTCGAATGACGAGGCCTGCGAAACCGGCACCCGCCCTTATCTCCCGAGCCGAATTTACAGACCTTGCGTTACAACGCCAACGAAGAGCGCCTATAAGTTCACAGACGGGTTGCGAGCCCTTCCCAGCCGCGCTTTCACCTACAGCGTACAGGCCCTTCTTGTCCTGATCAGGAACGTTGGTCGCCCAATGCCGATGACGCTTCCCTTCATGCTCGCGCCGGACGGATTTGTCCGTCGAATGCCTCTTGGCGCGACGGCTCTGTTCAGTTTGGCCACGCCATCGACTGCAACCAAGTTGGTCTTCGGGTCAATCAGTTTGGTCGCAGGCCAACTCCAAGGCCAATCGGAGCCAAGACGTCAATCATCGACACGTTAAAAACCAATCCAGAAAAGTTTGCCTTTTCAAACAAAAGCCCCGCCGAAAATCGACGGGGTTTGTCAGCAGTCCGAGTCAGGATTCTCAAAGATACCGCCTCAATCTGTCGGTCTGCAGCAAACCTGCGACAGCCAGAACTCCGACAGATCACTCGCCACTGCGAAGATCTCAGTCTTTCGGGAAGAAGGTCGGACCGACGATGCGGATACCACCTACAGTACGCCTTATATCGGCAACCTGTATCGGCTGTTGATCCTGACCACTGGCGACCGACGCTACGACCGGGCGCGTTGTCGGAACCGGAACAGTAGATGTCCGAAGTTCCGACACCTGATAGCTGCTTCGCGCATCAACATCCTGTGCAAGCGCCAACGACGCACCGGTTGTCAGGAAAGCCGCCGCAGCTATAAGCATTTTCGAGAAAGTGTTCATGGTTCGATCGCATCTGAATTGAAAGCCGCCCTTGTGTCGGCCTGTTGCGGTCAAGAACAAGCGAGCCGGAAAACAGTTCCCGAAGACATCCGAATTCGATCGCAACGTGATGAACGATGCACCTGCAACCGTGCCGTAGCCGTCGACCGAATGCCGCTCCTTCATGGCGGGCGGGCCCCTCAACCAACCCCACCCTCGAACGCAGCATGGTTTTGGTTTCGTTTGCCCTCATCCGTCTGCGCTAGACACGGCCCGGCAAGATCCGGTCGGGCGGGCGGTGACCGTCCATCAGCGTACGGATGTTGACGATGACCTTCTCGCCCATCTCGATCCGGCCCTCGATGGTCGCCGAGCCCATATGCGGGAGAAGCACCACGCGGTTTTCGGCGGCAAGCCGCATCAGCTTGCGGTCGACGGCAGGTTCCTCCTCGAAGACGTCGAGGCCGGCGCCGGCGATCCTGTCGTCCTGCAGGAGCTTGATCAGCGCCTTCTCGTCGATGACCTCGCCGCGGGCGGTGTTGACGATGAAGGCGTGCGGCTGCATCAGCGCCAGCCGACGTCCCGACAGGAGATGAAAGGTCGCCGGGGTATAGGGACAGTTGACCGAGACGATGTCCATGCGGGCCAGCATCTGGTCGAGGCTTTCCCAATAGGTCGCGCCGAGTTCGGCCTCGGTCTTCGGGCTGACCCTTTTGCGGTTGTGATAGTGGATTTCCAGGCCAAAGGCCTTGGCTCTGCGGGCAACGGCGGTGCCGATGCGGCCCATGCCGACGATGCCGAGCTTCTTGCCCCAGATGCGCCGGCCGAGCATCCAGGTCGGCGACCAGCCCTGCCAGCGATCACCCGAAACGAGTCGCGTTCCGCCCTCCACGAGCCGCCGCGGCACGGCAAGGATCAGCGCCATGGTCATATCGGCGGTGTCTTCGGACAGAACGTTCGGCGTGTTGGTGACGAAGAGATTCTTCGAAAGCGCCGCCTCGACGTCGATGTTGTCGACGCCGTTGCCGTAATTGGCGATCAGCTTCAGTCTCGGCCCGGCCTGCTCGATCACCGCCCGGTCAATGCGGTCGGTGACAGTCGGCACCAGAACGTCAGCTTCGCGCACGGCGGCAACGAGGGCCGGCTGCTCCATCGGCCGGTCGGTCCCGTTGACCCGCGTCTCGAACAGTTCGCGCATGCGCCGCTCGACCGGCTCCGGCAGCTTGCGGGTGATGACCACCAATGGCTTTTCGCGCGTCGTCATCGACCGCGACCCTCCCGGAATTCAAGACGATATTAACCAAGACCGGCGATCATCCCATCAAAGGCCGATGCGGTTCACCTAGCAAGATGGGCGTCGAAAACCAACGGTTTCGACCGCGAACGCTCCGCGATGCATCGGCCGGCCGGACGCCGCGCGGCGTCCGGCCACCCAAACCGTGTTCCGCGTCACCGGAGTTGTCCCATGCGTTTTTCCGCCCTTCTTCGCCGCTCGATTCTCGCCTGTCTCGGCGCTTTGGTGATCGCAACCGGCAGCGCGCCGGTTCCCGCCGCTCACGCCGTCGAACTCGGACCGGTCTCGCAGCTGCCGCTGCCGCGCTACGTCAGTCTCAAATCGACTCGGGTGAATTTGCGCATTGGGCCCGGGCGCGACTATCCGATCTCGTGGCTCTATCTGAAGGAAGGCCTGCCCGTCGAAGTGGTCCAGGAATATCAGCTTTGGCGCCGCATCCGCGATTCGGAGGGCACCGAGGGCTGGGTTTACCACTCGCTACTGTCGGGCGAGCGCACCTCGATCGCCGCGCCCTGGCTGAAGGGCAAGGCGACAATGATCGACGTTCACACGAGCCCTGCGACCGATGCGCCACTGGTGGCGCGCATCGAGCCCGGTGTCGTTGCCGGCGTCAAGGAATGCGGCTCGGGATGGTGCGAACTGAAGGTCTCGGACCGCGAGGGCTATGTGCGCCAGCAGGAAATCTGGGGCGTTTATCCCGACGAGAATTTTCGATAAATTTTTGATTTCGCGCCGATCCTTCGCTCGCTACGGGTCTCGGATTTGCCGGAAATCGATCTGCGTCCTGGTCAGCCTGCCCCCCCCTTGCGAGCGAAGAAATGCGTGAAAACTCCGGCGCCTTCGCATTCGCATGCGACACGCGCCAAAACCAGGCTCGCGGCCTGCAGACGGACAGGCCATACGCTGCAAAACCCAGGGTCCAATCACCTTGGCATTGCATCGCCGTATCGAGGGTGTCGCAATCGGAAGGTATCGATAGGGCGCCACGGCACCGCGCGGCAACAGCTTTTGCACGAATTTATGCACTTTAAGGTTGCAAATATGCGCGTGAATCAAACAAGATTGGACATCACCGGGCTTGCACTGTTGAACTGGCCGCGAAACGGCGCCGATCAGCCGAGCGCCGGCTTTGCTGAACTGTGTGAGATGACATTGGACACCGCCGAACCCTACGAACGGGTGACCCCCGGGTTGGATCGCTCGCCGCTCGACCTGGAAGGCATTCTCTCTTTACCGGTCTGGAAGGAGCTTCGGACTTTCCTTGCCGTCGCGAAATCCAAAAGCTTTTCGGCGGCGGCGATCTTGCTGAATGCCAGCGGGCCGACGGTGAGCCGCGACGTCAAGCGGTTGGAAGAGCAGCTGGGTGCGCAACTTGTGGTGTCCAGCCATGTCGGCGTAAAATTGACCCCCACCGGCCATGACCTCGCCTTGCATCTGGCAGAACTCGATTTTCGCCTGTTTTCCATCTCGACATCGCTGCGACGCGAGCGCGCCTCGCTCGCCGGACGCGTCACCATCAGTGTCACCTCCGGACTGTCCGTCGCCTTCATCGCACCCTCCGTGGTGCGATTGAACGAGCGCTATCCGGAACTGGAAATCAGCCTCAAAAATCAGATTTCGATCGTCGACTTTCACAAAAACCAGGCCGACATCATGGTGTCTGCCGTGCCGATCAAACGAACCGGCATCACCATGCGCGAGATCGGCGTCCTGCATTTCATCCCGGTCGCGAGCCGGAGCTATCTGCAGCGGGTCGGCGTTCCCGCCGGACGCGCGAGCATTGCCAACCACACGTTCCTGCAGTGCGGCTATTACGAGGCGGAGACACCGGCCTGGGAACAGTGGAAAACGCTCTCGGAAGGCGGGCGACTGACCCACTCGTCGGAGGATACGCTATCCTATTACTCGATGGTCAAATGCGGCGCGGGCATCGGCCTGCTGGGCAACTATGTCCTGATCGAACCCAGCCTCGTTCCCATCGAACTGGGCATTCACATCCCGCTGCAACTCTACGCGGTCGTCGAGACCGACCGTCTTCGCTCTAAGCCTGTCTCGGCCGCCTACGACTGGCTTATCGAGGTCTTTGAGACGAACCCGATGTTCGGGAACGAACTCGCCGTGCGCCCCTCGAAATCACCGGCGGAACAGGATTTCCGCTCGTTCTTCAATTTGGCCGAGCCGAGTTCAAATTAGAAGTGGCGGCAACTTCCTCGGCGATGTCGAGATAGGCGTTCGCGATATCCTCGAGGAATGCCGGAAAATCCTGCGGCAGCAAGGTCGGTTCGGCGAGAAGCCGCGCGATCATTTCGGTATGGACCTTCACGCGGTCGAAAATTTCCGACCGCAGACTGTCGACCGAATTGTCGTCATACCGGGTTTCTTCTCCGGCGACGTTGCTGTGAAGTGCGATGGTCATTCGTATTGTCCTACCTTGTCCCATTCGCCTTCCACGCGGAACAGAACTTCGCTGTTGCTGTCGACGGTGATGGGATCGGGATGGGCCGGAATTTGCCCCTCGATCATGATGTAAGGCTCGTCGTGGCCAAGGACGTAGGTCTCTTTGCCCTCAAGAACCTCGAAGCCGAGAAGCTTGACCCAGAGCCTTGTCAGGCGCGGCTCGGACTGGGTGATGATCCGCGTGAAGCCCTTGCGCGCGACATGGTCGAAGGTCGCCAGGATGCAGCGCTTGATGATGAAGGGATTGCGGTATTTTTCGCGGAAGCAGGTCCGCTCGTATTTCGCGAAACCGGCAAACCAGCGGATGCGCAAGGAGCCGATGGGCTCGTCTCCGTCATAAAAGACGAAATGCGTCGATTGCTGATCGTTTCCGTCGAAGATATAGCTCGCAGGTATGCCTTGTTCATGAACGAAGCAGATGCTTCGCAGGATCGTGATGTCGCGCATCTGCTCGGGTGTTGTAGCCACTACAATTTTAAGGCTATTTGCACCTTTTGAAGCGGAATTCGTCATGGATTTGTCACCTCGTCAGCGAATGATCTTTCAAAGCGCGGTTTTCCGAGTCATAGAAGGAATAAGAATTTGTAGGGGTATTCAGATATGAAAGACCCGATATGAAGGATCTTCACGACTGCACGGCTTGGATTGCTCAGACCGCAGCGGAGGGTGCCCGCCTATGGGGCGACGACCCCTCGAAGATCCGCCGCCACATGCAAAAACGTCTTGAAGCGCTTCCGGCCTGCGACCAGCGAAGCATCGACGAGACGTTCCGCCTTTCGGCTTCTGCCACCCACAACAACCTGCCGGTATAACCATCGATGCCAACATCCAAGCTCTCAACTCGCCCCGTTCCCGACCTTCGTGCGATCGACAGTCATGTCGGTCAACGCATTCGCGAAATCCGCCGCACACGTCGGCTCTCGATGGAGGAGATGGGTCGCCAGGCCGGCATCACCTACCAGCAGATCCAGAAATACGAGAGCGGAAGCAACCGTGTCAGCGCGTCGATGCTCTACATGATCGCCACGATCCTGGGTGTCGAAGTGTCCGACTTCTACGCGGGCCTCGAATCCGCACAGGATAGTGCCGACGAAAATACGGCGTCGGAAATCGACCAGATCGCTGATCGCGCCGTTCGCAGCGACGTGCGGCGTCTTGTTCAGGGCATCCTGCGCATTTCGCGCTGAGAGCACGGCTGTCAGGGACTTCGTTTTGCGGATATAGATCCAGCGAAGCTGGAGATGAGTCGTGTCGGCAATTCAATTCAAGCCGATCTCGGATTCGGTATTCGAGCCAAGGTTATATCGACCGCCCGTCCAATGCGGCTCGCAAAAGCAGCTCGGTCCGCTCGTGTTCGATTGGCCACAAGCATCAAGTGGAACGGGTCAAGCGCAGACGAACGAAAACCGACCGCCCGTGCATTCGATCCGCCATTGCCGCGATCGACCGGTAACGTCGAAACGTCGACGATCTCGAGCCCGCCCCGTCACCCACGCCCCGTCAGCCCCGCTTGCGGCGAAGACGCACCACCACATCGACATTGACGATTTCCATGCCATCGGGCGCCTGGGGCATCTGCTCCAGCTTCAGCCCATCACCCGGGATATCGATCATCGTGTGATCGTCCTCGATGAAGAAATGATGGTGATCGGAGGTGTTGGTGTCGAAATAGGTCCGCTGGCCCTCTGCCGAAAGCGGCCGCACGAGTCCTGCGTCGGTGAACTGGTGCAAGGTGTTGTAGACAGTGGCAAGCGAAACCGTATCGCCTTTCGACTGCGCCTCTTCATGCAGCTCTTCGGCCGACAGATGGCGGTCGCCGGCGCCGAACATCAAATTGCACAGCGCCACACGTTGCCGCGTCGGGCGCAGGCCCGCCGAGCGCAAACGCTCGAACACGCAAAAACCCTGGCTGCGCGCGTCCTTGGTGCGTATCCGGTTTTCCATGGCGTCCATTCACTCGTCGCTGGTCGTCGATCCAAAAGGTCGACGTCTTCCGATCCGGTGTCACACACCGGGGCGTCGCTCACCGCTTGAGCCGGCATAGACATAATACCTTTGTCGTGTCGCGACAAATGCCGAACCGACGATTTTTCCATGCCACGATGATAAGCGTCCAATCGTCTGGATGCAACTTGAGATTTTATTTACCAGAATTCCTGTCGTTATCCTTGGCAGCCGCCGACGAAGGTTTCCAGCGCCTTGCCGGAGCCGCGCAGCGGCACGACATAGCGGCCGCCCGGCCCCGAGATCTCCACCGACGTGCCTTTGCGCAACTGAGAGATGAGATCGGCGAAGACGGAAAACGGACCATCGTCGACGAGACTGAACCCGCCATCGGCATTTCCGGCGGCTTTCGCCCTAAAAAGCTGCGCCACCCCATCGACGCTGACGCCGACCGTATAGGTTTCGCCGAGCTGCAACCGCGCGGGAAAGCCGGAGAAGACCATGGCCGCACGGCCATTGCCGAGACACCGGAACGACAGGCCGTTATACACCCCGCCGACACTGAGACCGGCCTCTCTCGCACTGCCCTTCCAGCTTTGCGCCTTCGACGGCAAAGCGGAAGCGAGCAAGGAAAGACCGACCAGCGCAAGGGCGCCCAGTGCGAACGCCAGTCGCAGCGGCGACCACGACCGTCGAGACGTCATGTTCCACTTCGGTTTGCTCCTTGCGTTTGCATTCGCGCAGGGCGCGTGTGCGGTCGTTTCCATGGTCCCCGGTGCATTTGTCCCTGGTGCATTTTTGCGGCGGAAAAGCCGGTTTCTTTTGCCTGGCGCATTCATGGTGTCGTCATCGCCCTGGTGCATCGTTTCGTCATCCCCGCCAAAGCTGCTTTAACGCCCGCGGCGCGGCACGCTTACCGGGACGGCGCGCACGATATACGAGCCTCGACGGCTTGGCGGCAAACCCCTGTTGCTCGCTCGTGGGCGATCTTGCGTTGTGTGGCCCTCGCAATCGGCAGGCGCACTCCACATCTTGGCCAGGATAGTCGACATGCCGGTGCCAAGCTTCTCATGCGAATCGGACCGGCTGTTCCTTGCGCGAAGATCGCGTGCTAACAGCGCGCCAGAAACGCATGAAGCGAGAACCGGGCCTTCGGTGCAGCCGAGGCCAGAACAACGGCAAGACAGGGCGGATACGAGACGACGATGGCTGAACACAAGATCTCCTTCGACTATGACGATCTGATCGCCTGCGGTCACGGACAGCTGTTCGGCGCGGGCAACGCCCAGCTGCCGCTGCCGCCGATGCTGATGTTCGACCGCATTACCGAGGTTTCCGAAACCGGCGGCGAAAACGGCAAGGGCATCATACGCGCCGAGTTCGACGTCAATCCGGATCTTTGGTTCTTCAAATGCCATTTCGACGGCGATCCGGTGATGCCGGGCTGCCTTGGCCTCGATGCGCTCTGGCAACTGACCGGCTTTTTTCTCGGCTGGCTCGGAGAACCGGGCCGCGGCCGCGCCCTCGGCGTCGGCGAAGTGAAATTCTCCGGCCAGGTCACGCCGAAGGTGAAGCTCGTCGAATACGGCGTAGAGTTTCGCCGGGTGATGCGCTCCAGGCTGAAGCTCGGCATCGCAAACGGCTGGATGAAGGCCGATGGCGAAATTATCTACAAGGCCAGCGATCTCCGCGTCGGCCTGTTCGGCGACGCAGAGGCGGCAGCCGCCGCCGTCTGATCGAAAATGCTGCGCTCGGTCGAGCCAAGAGGGAGCGGACGATGAAACGAGTCGTCGTAACGGGCATGGGCATCGTGTCCTCCATCGGAAACGACATCGACGAGGTGACGGCGTCGCTGCGCGAGGCGCGCTCGGGCATCACCTTCTCGGAGGAATACAGGGAGCTCGGCTTCCGCAGCCACGTCTACGGCAAACCGACGCTCGACCCGACGACGCTGCTTGACCGCCGGGCCATGCGCTTCCACGGCGGCGGCACCGCCTGGAACCATGTCGCCATGGACCAGGCGATCAGGGATGCGGGTCTCGAGGCGGGCGACATCTCCAGCGAGCGCACGGGCATCATCATGGGCTCGGGCGGATCATCCACGCAGACGATCGTCAGCGCGGCGGAAACCACAAGGGAAAAAGGGCCCAAGCGCGTCGGCCCGATGGCCGTGCCGAAAGCCATGTCGTCGACGGCGTCGGCGACGCTGGCCACCTGGTTCAAGATCAAGGGTGTCAACTACTCGATCTCGTCCGCCTGCTCGACCTCCAGCCATTGCATCGGCAACGCCGCCGAAATGATCCAGCTCGGCAAGCAGGACGTCATGTTCGCCGGCGGCTGCGAGGATCTGCACTGGACGCTCACGGTGCTGTTCGACGCGATGGGCGCCCTCTCCTCAGACTTCAACGAAACCCCGTCGGTCGCTTCGCGGGCCTATGACAAGGCGCGCGACGGGTTCGTGATCGCCGGCGGCGCGGGCGTCCTGGTTCTCGAGGAATACGAGCGCGCCAGGGCCCGCGGCGCCAACATCTTCGCGGAAATCGTCGGCTACGGCGCGACGTCGGACGGCGCCGACATGGTCGCCCCGTCCGGCGAAGGCGCGGTGCGCTGCATGAACATGGCGATCAAGGGCCTTGACGGTCCGATCGACATGATCAACCCGCACGCCACCTCCACCCCGGTCGGCGACCGCATGGAGGCGCAAGCCATTCGCGAAGTGTTCGGCGACACGATTCCGCCAATCGCCGCGACGAAATCGCTGACCGGCCACAGCCAGGGCGCCACCGGCGTCCACGAGGCGATCTATTCGCTTCTCATGATGAAACATGGCTTCATCGCCAAGAGCGCGCATATCGACGAGCTCGATCCGGAATTCGAAGGTCTCCCGATCACGATGGAGCGCGTCGACGACGTGCGCATCGACCGGGTGCTGTCGAACTCCTTCGGGTTCGGCGGCACCAATGCGTGCCTCGCCTTCCAGCGCGTGGCGGACTGAACATTTTAGGGGACGACATGGCCGATCTGATGAAGGGAAAGCGGGGCCTGATCATGGGTGTCGCCAACCACAATTCCATTGCCTGGGGCGCAGCGAAGGCTCTCGCCGCACAGGGCGCGGAGATCGCGCTCACCTATCAGGGCGAAGCCTTCGGACGCCGGGTCAAGCCGCTTGCCGCCGAGATCGGCTCGAAACTGATCATTCCCTGCGACGTCGAGGACACGACTTCGCTGGACGCGGTCTTCCAGACACTGAAGGACGAGTGGGGCACGATCGACTTCGTCCTTCACGCCATCGCCTTCTCCGACAAGAACGAGCTGAAGGGCCTCTACGCCGACACCACGCGCGAGAATTTCTCCCGCACAATGATCATCTCCTGCTTCTCCTTCACGGAGGTCGCCAAGCGGGCGGCCGAGATCATGACCAATGGCGGCGCGATGGTGACGATGACCTATGGCGGGGCGACGCGCGTCATGCCGAACTACAATGTCATGGGTGTCGCCAAGGCCGCACTGGAAGCCTCTGTTCGCTATCTCGCGGCGGATTACGGTCCGCGCAACATCCGCGTCAACACGGTCTCCGCCGGTCCAGTGCGCACGCTCGCCGGCGCCGGCGTCGCCGATGCGCGGCTGATGTTCAACTACCAGCGCCGCAACGCCCCGATGCGCCGCAACACCACCATCGACGAGGTCGGCGGCGCGGTCCTCTATCTGATGTCGGAGCTGTCGAACGGCGTCACCGGCGAGATCCACTATGTGGATTCGGGCTACAACATCATGTCGATGCCCTCGCTGGACGAACTCAAGGAGCAGGAGCAGCGCAAAGTCATCGTCGAGGGCACGGGAAACGATGACGACTGACGGCCACCCGCGTTTTCAGTCCGAGCTCGCGGCTCGGGCTCGATTTCCAATGAAATGCCGAGGCGCTTTACCATGCGGTCGCGGCACGTTCGTCGCAATGGCCGGCGCACAGCCAGGCCGTCAGAGCCGGGTTGCGACGAGCCATTCGCGCGCTTTGGCCTCCGGATCGGGCGCCTGCGCGACGTCGGTGACGACCGCCGCGATGTCCGCCCCCGCAGCGAACACCGCCGGCAGGCGTTCGACGGTGATCCCGCCGATGGCCACCAGCGGGACGTCGCCGATGCGGCGCTTCCACTCGGCGATGCGTTCTACCGTCTGCGGCCACCACTTCATTGCCTTGAGTCTGGTTTCCCAGATCGGCCCGAGCGCCACGTAGTCGGGCTCGGCGGCGAGCGCGGTGCGCAGTTCGGGACCGTCATGGGTGGAGAGGCCGAGCTTCAGACCGGCGGCGCGAATGGCGCCGAGATCGGCCGTCGCGAGGTCCTCCTGGCCGAGATGCACCCAGTCGCAGCCTTCCTCGATCGCCAGACGCCAATGATCGTTGATCACCAGAGTGCAGCCATGAGCGACGCAGACGGCCTTGGCACGGCGGATTTCGCCGCGAAGGCGCGCCTCGCTCATGTCCTTGGCGCGCAGTTGCAGGAGCTTGACGCCGATCGGCACCAGCCGCTCGGCCATCTCGGCTTCGTCGACGATGAGGTAGAACCGATCGAGAGAAACCACCGGTGATGCAGGGCTCTCATTCATCGAAGGTCATGCCGGCTCATCGCAAACCGTCGAAGCCGGGCCGAAGCGAGAGCCCGCCGAGTTCGGCCTGGCCGAGCATCGGCGTCGAGGGTGCGGCCATGTCGTGCGGCTCGATGCCGTCGGCGAGATAGGCGAGCCGGCCCGCCTCGATACCGCGCGCGAAGCCGGCCGCCATCCTGACCGGGTCGCCGGCCCTGGCGACCGCCGTGTTGAGGAGAACGCCGTCATAGCCAAGCTCCATCGCCGCCGCCGCATGGGACGGCAGGCCGACGCCGGCATCGACGATCAACGGCAGCCCGGGAAAATGCGCCCGCAGCTGGCGCAGGCCGTAGCGGTTGTTGAGGCCGAGCCCCGAGCCGATCGGCGCGCCCCAGGGCATCAGCACCCTGCAGCCCGCCTCCACCAACCGGTCGGCGACCGAGAGATCCTCGACCGTATAGGGCAGGACGTCGAAGCCTTCCGACGTCAGGATGCGCGCCGCCTCGACGAGGCCGAATACCTCCGGCTGAAGGGTTTCGGCATCGCGCACCACCTCCAGCTTGATCCAGTTCGTGCCGAACACCTCGCGCGCCATCTTTGCCGTCGTCACAGCCTCGCGGGCCGTATGGCAGCCGGCCGTATTCGGCAGCACCGCCGGGCCGAGATCGCGGATCAGCGCCCAGAACGCCTGACCGGCCTTGTCGCCACCCGACTCGCGGCGCAGCGACACGGTGACGATCCCGGCGCCCGACGCCTCGATGGCGTCGGTCATCACTTTCGGCGAGGGGTAGAGCGCAGTGCCGAGCATCAGCCGCGAGGCGAAGCGCCGACCGTAGAGAGTGAGGACGTCGGCGTTGTGAACACTCTCCTGTCTCGCCTCGCGCGCGCTCACGTTCGGCCGCTCCTTGCCAGTGTTTTCGATTGTGCCCGTGTGTGCCACGCGGGCGGCCCTGTCGTTGCGGTCCATCTCAGCCTCCCTTCATGGGTGCGATGATCTCGATCCGATCGCCCTCATCGAGCGGGGTCGCGCCGCGCTCGTCTCTGGGAACGAAATCCTGGTTGACGGCTGTCGCGACCAGAGCCGCGCCATAGCCGAGTTCGTCGAGCAAGGCAGCCAGATCGCAGGCTTCGACCGCGATTGCCTCGCCATTGACCTGGAGCTTCACGAGGCGGCCCTCCAACTCGACGTTTCGTCTTTCACCTCGTCGAACCGCGACCGGGACGGCGCCCCGTCGGCGAGCAGCGCATCGACCGCTGCCACGGCCTCTTGCGCCAGCGCCGGCGAGAGCAGGAAGCCGTGGCGATGAAGGCCGTTGATCGAGACGACGGCACCTCGACGGGTCACGCGCGGCAGGTTGTCGGGAAAGGATGGCCGCAGGCCGGCGCCGGTCTCCAGCAATTCGGCCTCGGCGAAGGCCGGATGCAACGCGTAGGCGGCGTTCAGAAGCTCCACCATGCCGCGAAGGGTGATGCCGCGGGCATCGTCCGATTCGACCATGGTCGCTCCGACCATGAAGCGGCCGTCGCCGCGCGGCACCACATAGATGGGCGAGCGGGGGTGCAAAAGCCGCACCGGTCGCGACAGTTTCACCTCATGGGTTTTAAGGATCAGCATCTCGCCGCGCACGGGTCGCAGCGACGAGGTCTCGTCCTTGGCCGCAATGCCCCGTGCGTCGACGACGGCCGCAAAGCGCCCGCTGCGCATGAGATCGTTCGGTAAGACGGCTTTACCGAAATGCAGAACCCCGCCCGTGCTTTCGATCCGCTCAACCAAGGCCGCGAGCGCCGCGCGCGGATCGAGATGTGCCTCCTCGGCCAGCAACAGCGCCTCGGCAAAGCGGCCGGCGAGGTCGGGCTCCAGTGCCGCGATCGCCTCGGCATCGAGATGCTCATGCCCCCTCGTGCGCCGGGCAAAACGGTGAAGGTCCGCGCGATCGCGCCAGGGGGCGACGACGAGCGTGCCCTGGCGCAGGACGCACGGAACCGCTTTGCGCCACCAGTCGATGCCCGCGAGCCCCGGCGCGACGATCGACGGATCGGCGCTCTCGGTCTCGCAGAATGGCGCCAGCATGCCGCCGGCGAGCCAGGAGGCGGCCTTTTCGCCGAGATGCTCGCTCGCCTCGAAAATCTCGACCGGGTGGCCGGCCTCGTTCAGCCGCGTTGCCGTCACCAGCCCGGCGGCACCTGCGCCGACGATCGCAATGCGATGCGTGGACGCGCCCAGACGCTCGGTGTGCAGGGTCATCGATCGGCTCCCGCCAGCGCCAGCGCGGCCCCTGGGAAGACATCCCGAACGAAAAACATGCCGTTGCGCGTCGAAAATCTCATCCCATCCCTCCGCCAGTGTGACCTGGATCAGGTTCGAAGGGTCGCCACGCATGCTTTTCGCCGGTGGCCTCTCAGTTCCCTGCCGGAACTCCCCTTGGTGTCCGCCAGATGTGTGACTGCCAACCTTCGCTGTCAACCGCCCAGACAACCGCCCCGGCAACCTCGCTCGAAGAGGGGCGGGCGACGGCAAAGGCGGCCTCCATGCGAAATCCGCTCGACCACGATCATGGCTCCTCGGGGACGTCCTGGCAGAGCATGACCGCGACGAAAGACAGGTGACGCGCCGTATCCGGTCGGTCTATCCTCGCCGGCAGCGAAGCGCGCGTTGCTCGACGATACGGAGACGGTTATGGCCTTGAGCGGGAAATGCCTGTGCGGCGCGGTCGGCTACGTCGCCGAGAGCGACCCTGTGTTCAGCGGCAATTGCTATTGCAAGGATTGCCGACGCGAAAGCGGCACCGGCCACACCACAGCCGTCGCGGTGCCCGAACCCAGCCTCACGGTGACCGGCAAGACCTCGCAATATGTCAAATCCACCGATCGCGGCACAACGCTGACCACGGTGTTCTGCCCGATCTGCGCGACGACGCTCTACGCCAGGCCATCGACGACGCCGGGCATGGTGCTGATCCGGGCGGGAGCCCTCGACGACGATTCCGGCGTCGATCCGAAGTTCAATCTCTTTGCGCCCCAGGCACCCCGTTGGGACAAGGCCGACCCGGCGCTCATGGCTTTCGACGGGATGCCTCCGTCTCGAAGCTGAGGGACGCGCTCAGGCCTTCGCTTTGTCCGCATCGTCAGTCCTGCGGCGGCGCCTCGCCATACGTGCTGCGCCATGGGCCCCCGCCCCGCCGGCCCAGCCAAGCACGAAGCCGGTCACGGTGAGCACCACTCCATCGATCGTCACCGGCAGGGCCGGGCGGAAGTCCTCACCGGTCCGCTTGACGATGGCCCAGTCGGGATCGGCGAGCGCAACGAAGGGCCGCAGCAGCGGCGCCGCCGATGTCAGGCCGATGTAGCGCCGATTTGTCGAGTCGTAGCGCGCGATCGTCGCGGCCGCGACCTTGCCTTGCGTGGCGACGAAAGCGTCGGGGTTGTCGCGCAGCTTCGCCAGTGCCTGCTCACGGCGCAGCTTCGAAGCGCCGGCGCTCGCGTCGAACTGTCCGACGCTTTCTCGCAAGGCATCGGCCGCCCCGCCGAGCCGCTGCAGGTATTGCTGGGTGAACTCGGCCGCCTGGCTGAAGACGAAACACAGCGCGAAGGCGCAGATGACCCGGGCGATCAATCCCGACATGACGTCACTTTCCTTCCCGTCCTGCGTTCAAGGCCGCCTGAAAGCGCCTCGGCCAGGCTGGCCGGTCGGCGCGTCAGGGGATGCCGAAGGACAGCCCCGCAAACACCTCTGGCCGTCCAACACGGCGGCCCCCAACAGGGCCCCCCAAGTCGAGCAGGCCAGGCCTGCACCGGTTCGCACCGAGCGTGGCAACTTCTCATGATAGCACGGCAGACGCGCTGCGTGCCCAAGCGTCCTTCGTCTCGCTCTCTTTGCACTGCAGCCCCGGCGCGCGGACAGGCAAAAGGCGCGCCCGTTGTCGGACGCGCCTTTCGTTGGTGTTCGAAGGTGAAACGGGGCGATCAGGCCGCGTCGTCTTCCCTTTTCATCTCTTCGCCGGTCGTCTGATCGACGACCTTCATCGACAGGCGGACCTTGCCGCGCTCGTCGAAGCCCATCAGCTTGACCCAGACCTTGTCGCCTTCCTTGACGATGTCGGTGGTCTTGGCGACACGATCGGCCGCCAGCTGCGAGATGTGGACGAGGCCGTCCTTGGAGCCGAAGAAGTTGACGAAGGCGCCGAACTCGACGGTCTTGACCACCGTGCCCTCGTAGATCTCGCCGACTTCGGGCTCGGCGACGATCGAGTGGATCCACTTCCTGGCGGCCTCGATCTCCTTGCCCGACGAGGAAGCGATCTTCACCGTACCGTCGTCCTCGATGTTGATCTTGGCGCCGGTCTTCTCGACGATCTCGCGGATGATCTTGCCGCCGGCGCCGATGACGTCGCGGATCTTGTCGGTCGGAATCTGCATGACCTCGATGCGCGGCGCGAACTCGCCGAGCTCGCCGCGGCTCTCGCCGAGCGCCTTCGACATCTCATCCAGAATGTGGACGCGGCCGCCCCTGGCCTGGTCGAGGGCGATCTTCATGATCTCCTCGGTGATGCCCTGGATCTTGATGTCCATCTGCAGCGAGGTGATGCCATCGGCCGTGCCGGCCACCTTGAAGTCCATGTCACCGAGATGATCCTCGTCGCCGAGAATGTCGGAGAGAACCGCGAAGCGCTCATCTTCCTTGATCAGGCCCATGGCGATGCCGGCCACCGGACGCGACAGCGGTACGCCCGCATCCATCAGCGCCAGCGAGGTGCCGCAGACGGTCGCCATCGAGGAGGAGCCGTTCGACTCGGTGATCTCGGAGACGGCGCGGATCGTGTAGGGGAAGACTTCCTTGGCCGGCAGCATCGGACGGATCGCCCGCCAAGCGAGCTTGCCGTGGCCGATCTCGCGACGGCCGGGCGAACCCATGCGACCGGTCTCGCCGACACTGTAGGGAGGGAAGTTGTAATGGAGCAGGAAGCGCTCCTTGTAGGTGCCGGTCAGGGCGTCGACGAACTGCTCGTCCTCGCCGGTGCCGAGCGTGGCGACGACCATCGCCTGGGTCTCGCCGCGGGTGAACAACGCCGAGCCATGGGTGCGCGGCAGGAAGCCGGCCTCGGCGACGATCTGGCGGACCGTCGACAGGTCGCGGCCGTCGATGCGGCTGCCGGTGTCGAGAATGTTCCAGCGCACGATCTTGGCCTGCAGGCCCTTGAAGACCGCACCGACCACTTCCTTGGGATATCTGGGCTCTTCCTCGCCCTCTGGCAGGAAATGCGCCATGACCTTCTTCTTCACCGCGTCGACGGCGCTGTAGCGCTCCATCTTGTCGGTGTTCTTGTAGGCGGTGCGCAAATCCTGCTCGGCAAGGTCGAGCATTTCCTTCTCGAGGGCCGAATGGTCTGCGACCTGATGATCGCGCGGCTCCTTGGCGGCGTGCTCGGCGAGCTTGATGATCGCGTCGATCACCGGCTGGAAGCCTCTGTGACCGAACATAACGGCGCCGAGCATGATGTCTTCGTCGAGTTCGTGGGCCTCCGACTCGACCATCAGCACGGCATCGTTGGTGCCGGCGACGACGAGGTCGAGCCTGGACTCGGGCATCTCGTCGACATGCGGGTTCAGTCTGTACTGACCGTCGATGTAGCCGACGCGGGCGCCGCCGATCGGGCCCATGAACGGAACGCCGGAAAGCGTCAACGCGGCGGAAGCAGCGACCAGGGCGAGGACGTCCGGGTCGTTCTCCAGATCATGCTGCAGAACGGTGATGACCACCTGGGTTTCGTTCTTGTAGCCGTCCGCGAAGAGCGGGCGGATCGGACGATCGATCAGGCGCGAGACCAGCGTTTCCTTCTCGGAGGGACGTCCCTCGCGCTTGAAGAAACCACCGGGGATCTTGCCTGCAGCGTAGGTCTTTTCCTGGTAGTTGACGGTGAGCGGGAAGAAGTCGAGGCCGGGCTTGGGTGCCTTGGCGGACACGACGGTCGCCAGAACGGTGGTCTCGCCATAGGTGGCGAGCACGGCGCCATCGGCCTGGCGGGCGATCTTGCCCGTCTCCAGCGTCAGCGGGCGTCCGGCCCAGTCGATCTCGACCTTGTGGGTATTGAACATGTAATCTTACCTCGTTTGATCCCAGGCGCCCACACCGCTCGCGATGGTGTTTCGCGGTTTGCGGCGCTGCGCCTGAAGGTCCTGGTTTTGACGGATCATGGGCAAGACGGCGGGAGGCTTCGTGGAAGGCACGGGACTTTCGTCGCGGCCCATTCGATCGCAGCGCTCTGCTTGCGATCGATCCGGAAGCATCCGGCAATCCTGCCCCATGACCATTCGGATGGCCGGTCGGCTCGCCGGATGCGGCGAGGCCGATCGGGACGTGTCCGGCACGCGAAACGTCGCGATCGCCGGATGTGAAACCGGCGGACCTTGGTTTCTCAAGCAAGGCCCGCCGGTGAATTCAATGCGTCAGCGGCGCAGGCCGAGACGCTCGATCAGCGTCTGGTATCGCTGCTCTTCCTTCGACTTCAGATAGTCGAGAAGGCGGCGGCGCGTCGAGACCATCTTCAGGAGACCACGACGGGAGTGGTTGTCCTTCTTGTGGCCCTTGAAGTGCTCGGTCAGATTGATGATGCGCTCCGTCAGGACCGCCACCTGGACTTCCGGCGAACCGGTGTCGTTTTCCTTGGTGGCGTATTCCTTCATGAGCTCGGCTTTACGCTCTAGCGTAATCGACATCGGAATCCTTTCTTCGGGATATTTTTTGAGGATGGTTCGCCCGTAGCCGGGATGTCGTCCAGCCAGGGCCGCTTCTTGCGCGATCGATTTATCAACCTGTGGCGCTGGCGCCGCATATAGGCGAAATCCACAGAGAATGCTAGTCGGTTTGACGCGGCGTTCCGGTGCGGCCCCGACAGTTCGATTGCGAACCGATTCCAACCCTTTGCCCCGGAGTCCTCGCCAAAAAAGGGCGGTCCTGGCGCCATGGTCCGAGTCAACGACGTGTCGAATATGGATTTCATTCGCGCCGCTCTGTCTGATAGCGAGACATGATCGACCGAGTGTTTTCAGGTTTCAGGCGTTCATCATGACCCACGATTTTCGCTGGCCTCTCCTTGCTCTCGCCGTGAGCCTTCTCGCCACCTTCGGCATGACGACCAATACCTTTGCCAGCCCCTGTTCGGACGCCTCCGCGGCACGCCAGGTGGCCCGCACGATCGGCGCCATTCGTCAGGCCGAGCAGCGGCGCCGGTGCCAAAGCGGCGGCGGCTTTTTCGGCGGCTTCTTTGATGGCTGCCAGAGCCTTGCCTATCAGCGCCAGCAATTGTCGAGCGATCTCGTCTATCTGAAGCGCAGCGCGAGAGCCTGCGAGCGCAAGAACGCCGACGATCGGCCCAGCGCACGCCGCCGCAATCGCTCCGAACCGCGTAAGGAGGCCAGCCGCCGTGACGACAACTCGTCCGAGCGCAGCACGAAAGCCGTTGTGCGCGGCGGTGCGACCCGCATGTATTGCGTGCGTCAGACCGACGGCTATTTCTTTCCGGCGCCGAACTCGCAGTTTGCCGGCACCGATACCTATGACGAGACACTGGCGCGCTGCCAGTTCATTTGCGACGACCAGAAGATGGAGGTCTATTTCCTCCCGAACGCATCGGACGAGACCGACGACCTGATGTCGATCAAGGGCCAATCCGCCTACAATGCGCTGGCCACGGCGTTTCGCTACCAGAAGGCCAGGGATTTCAGATCCTGCGACATGCAGCGCTATTATCGCCGCATGCAGGCGATCGAAAAGACCAAGACCCCGCCGACCCGCGAGGCCAAGGCCAAGGCGGGCGACGACAAATACGCCTACACGCCCTCAGTGATCGTCACGCCCCGCGCCAAGCCCGAGCGGCTGGCCGACGGGTCATTTCCCGTCACCAAGCTCGATACATTCGGCGAACGCCGGGTGCGCATCATCGGCGCGCCCTTCCTGCCCGAGACCCCGGAAATCGCCGAATCGATCCACCGCTGACGCGGCAGGTCGCGTTCAACGCGCCAAAGCCCCGAACGCGGTTTCGATAATGCCGGGCGGCGTGCCGTTGATGCAGCATGCGGCGAAGCCTTCCCCGCGAAGCCCGAAGCGATCTATTCGAGGCCGTCGAGAAACCGTCGAACCGACGAGACAACCTCTGCCGCGGCGTCGATCCGTCCCGCCATCTGGAAAACGGCGTGGATTATCCCGTCCATGCGGACCCGCTCCAGGGCGACGCCTGCCGACGCAAGCCGCTGGCCATAGGCTTCGCCCTCGTCGCGCAGCGGATCGCGCTCGCACAGAACCAGAAGGGTTGGCGGCAGGCCGTACAGATCTTCTGCGAGCAGTGGCGAGGCGAGCGCCGTTTCGCGATCGGCGATGTTCGGAATGTAAAGATCGTTCTCATAGGCCATCGAGGCCCGCGTCATGACGTTTCCCTCCTCCTCCACGAGCGAGGCATGTTGGCGCTTCGGGCGCAGATCGGTATTGGGGTAGAGCATCACGGTACCGTCCAGGTGTGGCCCGCCCGCATCGCGCGCGAGCCGCGCAACGGTCGCCGCGAACAGACCGCCGATGGAATCGCCGCCGACCACCAGGCGACCCGGATCGAGGCGCAAGCCGTCGGCCTCCTTCGCCAGGTACGTCGTTGCGGCGAGGCAATCCTCGTGCGCGGCGGGATAGGGATCTTCGGGGCCCATGCGATAGCCGACGGAAGCGACCGCCCAGCCCGTCGCCGCGGCAAGCTGCCTCAGCGGCGCGTCATGGGTGTCCAGCGAGCCGGCCATGGCCCCGCCGCCATGGAACCAGACGAGCAGCGGCAATGGATCGGCGTCGGTCGGACGATAAAGACGCAACGGGATCGGGCCACGCGGCCCCGGCGCTTTCAAGGTTTCGACCTTCGCCATCTTAGGCGCGACACCGGAGAAATCGGCGATTCCGGCCGTCATCGTCCTTGCCTGGGAGAGCTTCTCGGCCGCATCCTTCGGGTCCGGCTGCGCGGCCGCGCGTCGTCCGAGTTCATCGAGCACGGATTTCGCTTGCGGGTCGATCATGCGTTCGGTCTTTCTGTCGGTGCTATCAGCGGGCCGCGGCGTCGGCCCGCTTCGACATGCAACGCCTTCCGGCGCGTTCGGGTCCGACGACGAGGCCGGACCGCCTGCAAAGGACACAGATCGTCGAGGCGCGTTTTTCCGGCGAGGACGTGCTTTGTCGGCGCATACGCGGGTTGGCCGACGATAGACGGCAGGAATCGCGTGACGACTTCGCCCGGCGCCCCATTTTCCCGATCTGCGGTCTACGCGACCGTCTCAATCCTGTGACCGCAAGACAGGCTCTGGGCCGGAGCCCGCCGCAAACGGCCCTGGGCAGGTCCGAACGGCTTGTTCGTGCAAGATGCGTTGATGACGAAGGAAACCCCCGCATGTCCCGGAAGCCCGCAACAGATCTTGTCGTCCACAGCCAGGAACCGTTCAACGCGGAGCCTTCACTTCGGCGGCTACGGGTGTCGTTCATCACCGCGCCGGCCGACTTCTACGTTCGCTGCCACGGCCCGGTGCCCGACATCGATGCCGATGCCTATCGGCTGACCGTCGAAGGCGCCGTCGCCGAGCCTCTGAAGCTCTCGCTTGCCGACCTCGCCGCCCGCTTCGAGACGGTCGAGGTAACGGCAACGCTGCAGTGCGCCGGCAATCGCCGCGCCGATCTCGATGCGGTGCAGCCGGTCACCGGCGATCCGTGGTCGGCGGGCGCCATCGGCACCGGCGTCTGGACCGGGGTGCGGCTGCTCGACGTGCTCCTTGAGGCCGGGATCGAGGAGGACACGGCGCTGCACATCGCCTTCGAGGGCGCCGACATCATCGACACCGAAGACGGCCGCACGCCTTACGGCGCCTCGATTCCCATCGAGAAGGCTCTCGGTGAGGAGGTGATCCTGGCAACGCACCTTGCAGGCGAAGTGATGGCGCCGATCCACGGCGCGCCCCTGCGGCTCGTGGTGCCCGGCTATGCGGGCATGCGCAGCGTCAAATGGCTGCGGCGGATCACGGTGCAGGCGACGCCGTCCGACAATTTCCACCAACAGAAGGACTACAGGCTGTTTCCGCCACAGATGCGCAAGGAAACGGCCGACACCGAGGCCGGCCTGACCATCCAGGAGATGCCGCTCAACAGCGCGATCTGCGAACCGGCGGCAGGCACGACGGTCGAGGCCGGCCAGACCCGTATCGCCGGCTGGGCGATCGCCGGGGAGCGCCGCATCGCACGCGTCGACGTCTCGACCAATGGCGGCCAAACCTTCACGCAGGCGATCATCGAGGATCACAATGCCTCGCCTTTCACCTGGACCTTCTGGCACGCCGAGGTCGAGCTGTCCGAGGGCGATCACGAACTTGTCGTCCGCGCCGTCGACTCGGCCGGCCAAAGCCAGCCGGAGCGGCCACGGGACGTCTGGAACTTCAAGGGCTATCTGTCCGCCGCCTGGCACCGGGTGAGAGTTACCGTCGCCAACTAGGCGAGCCGGTCGGCGCATGGCATCCTTCTATGCAGACGCGTATTGTAGGGGTCGCGCTGCAGCCACAAAGGCAAAATTGCCATGCCCATAGACATCAAGCGGATCGTCGAACAGAACACCGGCCGCAACAACGCGCTTTACGCCGAGCACGTCAATCCGAAGTTCGCCAAGGCATTGCGGATCATCGGCTTCGACAAGAACTACGTCAACGCCTCCGGAGCCTATCTCTACGACGAGACGGGCCGCAAATATCTCGACATGCTGGGCGGCTATGGCGCCTTCAACATGGGCCGAAACCATCCGGCGATCAGACAGACGCTGAAGGATTTCATGGACGCGGACTTCAGTTCGCTGGTCCAGATGGAGACCCCGCTGCTCTGCGGTCTCGTGGCCGAGGACTTGAAGAAGCGCTGCGGCCTGAAGCTCGGCAAAGTGTATTTCTGCTCGACCGGGGCCGAGGCCAACGAGACGGCGATCAAGTTCGTGCGGCGGGCGAGCGGCCGCGACGGGCTCCTCTTCGCCAGTTCGGCTTTCCACGGCCTGACCTCGGGCGCGCTGGCGCTGAATGGCGGCGAAGTGTTCCGCGAGAAATTCGGAGCGCTGCTGGGAAGCCGGAAGGTGACGTACGGCGACCTGCCCGCACTGGAGGCCGCCCTGAAATCCGGCGACGTCGCGGCCTTTTTCGTCGAGCCGATCCAGGGCAAGGGCGTCAACATTCCACCAGCGGGCTATCTGGCAGAGGCCGGCCGGCTTTGCCGGCGCTACGGGAGCCTTTTCGTCGTCGACGAGGTGCAGACCGGCGTCGGGCGCACCGGCCGCTTCCTCGCCATCCAGCACGAGCCGGGCGTCGAGCCGGACGTCGTCCTGTTGTCGAAATCGCTGTCGGGCGGCACGATGCCCGTCGCGGCGGTGATGATGACCGACGCGGTCTTCGATGCCACCTTCTCCTCGCTCGACCGGGCCGTCGTCCATTCCTCGACCTTCGGCAAGTCGAACTTCGCCATGGCCGCGGTGCTGGCGGCGCTCAACGTCCTCGACGAGGACGACCTCTGCGCCCGGGCGACGACGATGGGCGATCTCCTGGGCGAGCGGCTTACGGCACTGGTCCCGCGCTACGAATTCATGAAACAGGTGCGCTGGCGCGGGCTGATGCTGGGCATCGAGTTCGACCGACCGCAGTCGCTGAAGCTCAGGACGGCCTGGGCAACGGTCAACACGTTGAACAGGGATCTGTTCTGCCAGGCGATCACCATACCGCTGCTGCAGGACCACGGCATCCTCACCCAGGTCGCCGGCAACCAGATGACGACCATCAAGCTGATCCCACCACTCTGCGTCAGCGAGGCCGACATCGACTGGTTCGTCTCGGCCTTCGATACGGTCATGGCCGATCTCCACCGCTTCCCCGGCCCCGCCTGGGAAAGCCTTTCGCGCATCGCCCGGAACGCGATGGGCCGAGCCGAGGTCGCGGCGTAGGAAGTTTGTGCGAGGTCCCCGGAGGCTGTCAGGAACCCGATGCCGAAACCGATCGTCAATCTGGCCGACGTTGCGATGAAAACCGCGGCCAAGGGGACGCGCTATGCGAGCCAGGCTAGAATGCCGGACCCTTGGCCGGCTTATCCCTTGCCGCCGAACACCCGTTTGGGATGGAAGGAGCCCTGATCGATCGCGCCGAGCGCGAGGAGGCGGCCGTGGCCGGTGGCAAAGGCTTCATCGCAGGAGGCCGGCGCGTCACGCCCCCGCAGGAGCACCGGATTGCCTGAGAGAACGCGGCTCGCCTGGTCGTCGGTCAGCATCACCTCGTAAAGGTCCGACAGCGCCGTCTCGGGCGGCACCACATAGTCGTCGAGGGCGGAAAAGTCGGTGACGCGCGCGCGCGCGCCGGCATCGACCGCTTCCTGATCGAGCACCTCCAGGCCTTCCTCGGCGGCCGCCTGCAATTCGGCGAAGGGTACCAGATCGTCTTCGCCGAAGCCGCCGACGGCAATGCGGCGCAGTTCGACCACATGGCCGTAGCAGCCGAGATCGCGGCCGAGGTCACGGGCGATGGACCGCACATAAGTGCCCTTGCCGCATTCGGCCTCGAAGACCGTGGTGTCGACCTCCGGAGTCGCGACGATGTCGAGGCTGTGGACGGTGACGGTGCGGGCCGGGATGATGACCGAATCGCCGTCGCGGGCAATGTCATAGGCGCGTTCGCCGGCGATCTTGATCGCCGAAAAGTCCGGCGGCACCTGCTGGATCTCGCCGCGATAATTCGGCAGCCGCGCCTCGATCTCGTCGACGGTCGGACGTGTGTCGGAGGTCTGCGTCACCGTGCCTTCGGTGTCGTCGGTCGTCGTCTCCTGGCCCCAACGCACGGAAAAGCGATAGACCTTGCGGCCGTCCATGACGAAGGGCACGGTCTTTGTGGCGTTGCCGAAGGCGATCGGCAGCATACCGGAGGCGAGTGGATCGAGCGTGCCCGCATGGCCCGCCTTCTGGGCGAAGAACATCCATTTCAGCTTGGCGACCGCGTCGGTCGAGCCCATGCCCTTCGGCTTGTCGAGGATGATCCAGCCGTCGAGCGGACGGCCCTTCGGCTTCTTGCCCCGGCGCGCCATCAGTTCGTCTCCTCGGGCATCTCGGGGCCGGTATCATCGTCGTCGTCCAGATCTCGGGCAACCTCTGGCGAGCGCAGGATCGCGTCGATCTTCGCAAAATTGTCGAAGGAGGTGTCGGTGCGAAAGCGCACTTGCGGCATGAACTTCATGCCGCGCAACGCCGGCGTCAGCCGACCGCGCACGAATTTGGCGTTGTCGTTCAACGCCTTGACGAAGGGTGCCGTGTCGTCCTGGCCGAGCACGGTGACATAGGCTGTCGCCAGCTTCAGATCCGGCGTCATGCGCACCTCGGAGACCGAGACAACGGCCTTTTCAAGCAGCGGATCGCGAATCTCGCCGCGTTGCATGATCTCGGTGAGCGCATGGCGCACCTTCTCGCCCACGGACAATTGCCGCTGCGAGGGGCCGGAAGAGGGTTTCTTGGACACGTGAGCCTGTGAGAAGTGCGGGAGCTTCTCCCGCTCGGACCGGCGACGCTGAAAGCTTGAAAACGGAGTCGTCGAACCTGTTACGGGAATGCCATGCGGCCGGCAAGGCGGTCACGGCGGCCCCGAGAAGACAGGCGTCGATCGCGGGGCCGGCGGCGGCGCGACCGGCACCTCAGACGATCGCCGATGCCGCGTCGAAGTCCAACCGGGGCAACCGGTCGAAGCTGGCGCCCGCGCCATAGCCGATGCCGCAGGCGAAATTCGTTCGCCACGTCCGGCGCTCGGGGTGGCTCTCGAAGAAGGCCTTGTCGATGCCGACCGCATCGATGCCCGACATCGGGCCGACGTCGAGACCGAGCGCCCGAGCCGCGAGCATCAGATAGCCACCCTGCAAGGTGCCGTTTCTAAAAGCGTGGGTCTCGGCGGCCTGCGGCTTGTCACGAAGCCCGTCGAACATGTCGGGGCGCTTGGGAAACAGCGACGGCATCTTGTCGTAAAAGGCCAGATCATGGGCGATGATCGCCACCCAGGGCGCCGACGCCGACTTTTCGCGGTTGCCCTCGGACAGAAGCGGGATCAGCCGGTCGCGTGCCTCGCCCTTGCCGATGAACAGGAAGCGCGCCGGCGAGGAGTTGCCACTGGTCGGACCGAACTTGACGAGATCGTAGAGCGCCCGAATCGTCGTCTCGGACACCTCTTCGTTCGTCCAGGCATTCACGCTGCGCGCTTCGCGGAAGAGACGGTCGAGGGCGGCATCGGGGATTGCGTGGGACATCATCGAACATCCTTTTGTTCATCGGGAAGTCAGGGATCACCGGGACAGCCGGTTTGCCCGACATCGGCGCTTTGCGAAGTTACCTAGGGCCACGTGACAACGGGAAACGGGCGGGGTTACCCCCCCGCCCGTTTCCCGTATTCCGGCCGAAGCAGGAAAGCTTACAGCGTGCGCGCCACGTGCTCGACGCGGAAGCATTCGATGATGTCACCGGCGCGAATATCTTCGTAGCGCTCGAATGCCATGCCGCACTCCTGGCCGCTTTCGACCTTGGCCACTTCGTCCTTGAAGCGCTTGAGCGTCTTGAGCGTGCCCTCGTGGATGACGACGTCGTCGCGGATGAGGCGGACACCCGCGCCGCGCTCGACCTCGCCCTCGGTGACAAGACAACCGGCAACCTTGCCGACCTTGGTGATGTTGAAGACCTCGCGGATCTCGGCGTTGCCGAGGAAGGTCTCGCGGCGCTCCGGCGGCAGGAGTCCCGACATCGCGTCCTTCACGTCATCCACCAGGTCGTAGATGATGTTGTAGTAGCGGATCTCGACGCCGTCGCGGGTCGAAGACTCACGGGCCTGCTTGTTGGCGCGCACGTTGAAGCCGATGATCGCAGCGCTCGAGGCCGCAGCGAGCGACACGTCGCTTTCGGTGATGGCGCCGGCACCCGAATGGATGATGCGGGCGCGCACCTCGTCGGTGCCCAGCTTGTCGAGCGCGCCGACGATGGCTTCGACCGAGCCCTGCACGTCGCCCTTGATCAGGAGCGGGAACTCCTTGAGCCCCGTGTCCTGCATCTGCGACATCATCTGCTCGAGCGAACCGCGCTGGCCGGCGTTCTTGGCGACCTGCATCTCGCGGGCCAGATGCTGACGGTATTCGGCGATCTCGCGAGCCTTGGATTCGCTGTCCACGACGGCAAAGCGATCGCCCGCAAGCGGCGTTCCCTGCATGCCGAGAACCTCGACCGGCATCGAAGGTAGCGCTTCCTTAAGCTGCTCGCCCTTGTCGTTGACGAGCGCGCGCACGCGGCCCCACTCGTCGCCGGCCACGACGATGTCGCCGATCTTCAGCGTACCGGTCTGGACGAGGACGGTCGCGACCGAGCCACGGCCCTTGTCGAGCTGCGCCTCGATGACCGTGCCTTCCGCCGTGCGGGTCGGATCGGCCTTCAGTTCCAGGAATTCCGCCTGCAACAGGATCGCGTCGAGAAGCTTGTCGAGATTGGTGCCCTTCATCGCCGAGACCTCGACGTCGAGGACCTCGCCGCCCATGGATTCGACGAACACTTCATGCTGCAGAAGGCCGTTGCGGACCTTCGCGGCGTCGGCGCCCGGCTTGTCCATCTTGTTGATCGCCACGATGATCGGGACGCTCGCCGCCTTGGCGTGATTGATGGACTCGATGGTCTGCGGCATGACCGAATCGTCAGCCGCCACCACCAGAATGGCGATGTCGGTCGCGGCCGCGCCACGGGCACGCATCGCCGAAAAGGCGGCGTGGCCGGGCGTGTCGATGAACGAAATCTTCTGGCCGTTGCGCTCGACCTGATAGGCGCCGATGTGCTGGGTGATGCCGCCGGCCTCGCCCGAGACCACCTTGGTGTTGCGGATCGCGTCGAGCAGCGAAGTCTTGCCGTGGTCGACATGGCCCATGATCGAAACCACCGGCGGACGCGACACGGACTTCTCCGGGCTGTCCTCGACGTCGAAGATGCCCTGCTCGACATCGGCCTCGGCGACGCGGCGAACCGTGTGGCCGAATTCGGCGGCGATCAGCTCGGCAAGATCGGGATCGATGATGTCGCCGGGCTTCATCATCTGGCCCTGCTGCATCAGGAACTTGATGACGTCGACGGAACGCTCCGACATGCGGTTGGCGAGTTCCTGGATGCTGATGGTCTCTGGAATAATCACTTCGCGTGCAATCTTCTCCCGCGGCGTGTTCTGCTGCGAGCGTTTGAACTTCTCTTGGCGGCGCCGGGTCGACGACAGCGAGCGACCGCGGCCGCCCTCCTCGGAGGTCAACGCCTTGTCGAGCGTCAGCTTGCCGCTGCGACGGCCTGTATCGCGACTCGGACGGGCCGGCTTCGGCGCTTCGGCAGGCGCCCCCTTCAGCGGACGACGCACGCCCGGACGGGCCCGATCGTCTTCGCCGACCGGACGACGGCGGCCCTCGCCACGCGCGGCCATCGCCTCGGCGTCGGCCACACTGACGATCGGCTCAACGGCCTTCTTGCCGGCGCCGGCTGCCGCGGCCGGACCACGGCGCTCGGAAGTAGCCTCTGCCTTGCGGCGAGCCTCGGCCTCGAGCTCGAGCCGCGCGGCCTCCTCGGCGGCGCGCTTTTCGGATTCCTCGCGCTCGGTGCGACGACGCTCGTCGTCGGAAACGCGACGGGCTTCCTGTTCCTGGAAGAGCCTGCGGTCCTCGACTTCGCGCTGCTTGGCCAGTTCGAGCGCCCGGCGACGGGCATCCATCTCGCGGGACGACAAATCCGATAGCACGGCGCCGCGCGGCTTGTTGCCCGTGGCGGCAGCCGGACGGGCGCCATCACGGCCACCGCCCGGACGCGGAGCGCCCTGGCTTTGGCCGGGGCGGCCACCGGGCGCACCCTGCGATCCGGGGCGACCGGCCGGCGCCGAGGCACCGCTGCGGGGCCCTTGCGAAGACGGCGCGCCGGGTCGGGCCGCCGACGGGCCGCTCGACAGGCGAGCGGTCGCCGCAGGCGACGTCGATGCGGCGGGACGCGGAGCTTCTGCCTTCGGAGCGGATGCCGAAGCCGAGGACTTGGAATCAGCCGACTTTGCCTCGGCAACCGCGTCGGTCGACGCTGCCTCGGCCTCCGGTGCGGCGGCCACCTCGGCGGCGGGTGCCTCAGCCGTCTTTTCGGCCTCCAGCGCGGCGACGGGTTCGGAACCCGGCTTCGGCCCGATCTGAATCTGCTGTGGCTTGCCGCCCGTCTGGGGACGAACCGGCGGCGACGCGATGGCAGGCTTGGCCGCCTCGCCTGTAGCCGACGCTGTCGCCTTCGCCTCCGATGCGGCCGGTATCGGCGTCGTGGCTTCCGCAGCCGGCGCCGGAACAGCGGACTTGGCCTCATCCGTCGCCTGGGGGGCCGTCTGAGCCGGAGCGGGAGTCGGCGCGGCCTTCGCTTCGGGCTGGGGCTCACGCGGCTTCAGGCCGGCTGCGATCGAGGGAGATGCCTCGCGCTCGTCCGGCTTGGTGATCCGCCGCTTCTTGGTCTCGACGACGACGTTGTTCGTGCGCCCATGCGAGAAGTTCTGCCGAACCGTCGACTGCTCGATGCCGCCACGCTTCAGGGTCAGAGTCTTCTTGGTGCTCACGCTCAAGGTCTTGTCGTCGCCGGACTTGGTATCGCTCATCTACGCTTCCGCTTCCTGCGCGGGTCAGATCCCGCGCCCTACATCTCTTGCCCGGAGCGTCGCTGTTCAGGCGCTTCCGTGACGGTCAAAATCTCAAGGTCCCGCGGCTCACTGAAGAGCAACTCCGGGCCCCTATGCGGAGCCTTCGCCCCGATATGTCGCGAGCGCGGCCAAGCGCTTCGCCGCAGCCGCACCCGCCTCACCGGCAAGGATGGCTGCATGTATCACATTCCCACCACCGAACGCCAAACCCAATTCGTCGGCCGTCAGTTGACGATCAACGGGCGTCATCGGCTCGTCGGACGCATAGGCGGCCGCTCGCCGTGCCGCATCCATCTTGCGCACCCCATCGGGCGCGGCGTCCCTGGCCTGAACGACCAACAACGCGCGGCCGGTGCGGATCGCTCCATCGACCTTCGTCGCCCCGGTCACCAACTGCCCGGCCTTGCGGGCGATGCCGAGGGCGCCGAGCGCCGACTTCACCAACAATTCGTCGACAAGTGCGCCGAGATCGTCCGGCCCATTCGTCTTCGCCTTGAACGCCCGGGCAAAGAGCTTTCGCTTCGCAGCCGCGTCCACCGCCTCCCGGCTCAGCGCCACATGGGCGCCGCGTCCGGGCAGCTTGCGTTTCAGATCCGGCACCACCGATCCGTCGGGCCCGAGCACGAAGCGGATCAAGAACTCCGGGTCGAGGCGCTCGCGCGAGACGATGCAGCTGCGATCGTTCAAGCCCGTGTCCTTTCCCGCCTCGGGTCCGGAGTTTGCCTCATCCCCCTGGGCCCTGTCACTACGGCTCCCGACCCCTGGAAACTTCACGCCCGAAGCCTCGACTGCGGCTGGCCGTTCGACGCCATCCTCTGCCTCACCCCGTTTGGTCGCTTCGCGTCCCATCGGAACGGAGCCTCCGGCCAGGACCTCAGGCCTCCGCCACCTCGGCTTCCTCGGCATTTTCCTCGTCCTCGGCCGGACCGGCGAGATCGGCCTCGGTGATCCAGCCCACTTTCAGGCGTGCATCAATGATCATGCGGTCGGCGTCGACACGCGAGACGTCGAAGCCGGCCAGCGCGCCGGGATAGCGCTTCAGTTCGCCGTCCTTGCGCTCGGTCCAGCCGAGAAGATCATCGGCAACGGAGCCAGCGAAATCCTCCATGGACTTGATGTCGTTCTCGCCCAGCGCGACCAGCATCGGCGTCGTCAGGCCATCGATCTCCTTGAGCTCGTCGGCAACGCCCAGATCGACGCGCCTGGTCTCGTGCTCGGCCTCGATTCGCTCGAGATATTCGCGGGCGCGGGCCTGCAATTCGGCCGCGGTGTCCTCGTCGAAGCCGTCGATCGAGGAGACCTCCTCGGGATCGACATAGGCCACTTCCTCGACGCTCGCAAAACCTTCCGATGCCAGCACCTGGCCGACCATCTCGTCGACGTCGAGGGCGTTCATGAAGATCTCGGAGCGCTCGGCGAATTCCTTCTGGCGCCTCTGCGACTCCTCTTCCTCGGTCAGGATGTCGATGTCCCAGCCGGTCAGCTGCGAGGCGAGGCGGACGTTCTGGCCGCGCCGACCGATCGCAAGCGAAAGCTGGTCGTCGGGAACGACGACTTCAATCCTCTCGGCGTCCTCGTCGAGCACCACCTTGGCGACTTCCGCCGGCTGCAAGGCATTCACGAGGAAGGACGCGGCATCCGGCGACCAGGGAATGATGTCGATCTTCTCGCCCTGGAGTTCGCCGACGACGGCCTGAACCCGCGAGCCGCGCATGCCGACGCAGGCACCGACCGGGTCGACCGAGGAATCCGACGAGATCACGGCAATCTTGGCGCGCGAACCGGGGTCGCGGGCGACGGCCTTGATCGTGATGATGCCGTCGTAGATTTCCGGCACTTCCATGGTGAAGAGCTTTGCCATGAACTGCGGATGGGTACGCGACATGAAAATCTGCGGACCCCGCGGCTCGCGGCGCACGTCGTAGACATAGGCACGCACGCGGTCGCCATAGCGGAAGAGCTCGCGCGGAATCTGCTCGTCGCGGCGGATGATCGCCTCGCCCTTGCCGAGATCGACGATGACGTTGCCGTATTCGACCCGCTTGACGGTGCCGTTCACGATCTCGCCGACGCGACCGACATATTCTTCGTACTGGTTGTCGCGCTCGGCGTCGCGGACCTTCTGGACGATGACCTGCTTGGCCGACTGGGCGGCGATGCGGCCGAAATCCATCGGCGGCAACTGCTCGGCGATAAAGTCGCCGGGCTCGGCGTCGGGATTCTTGTCGCGGGCGAGATCGAGGTAGATCTGCGTGTTCGGGTCGTCGACCTGTTCGACCACTTCGAGCAGCCGCTGCAGTTTCATCTCGCCGGTCTTCTGGTTGATGTCGACGCGGATATTGGTCTCCTGGCCGTAGCGCGAGCGCGCAGCCTTCTGAATGGCGTCGGCCATGGCGCCGATGACGATCTCGCGATCGATCGATTTTTCCCGCGCGACGGCATCCGCAATCTGCAGAAGCTCCAGTCGGTTCGCACTGACGGCCATTTCATCGTCTCCTGATTTCCAACCGGTTCGCCCTGGGCGCTCGCGGCTCCATCACTTGGTCCCTCGATCGGCCGGGCTTCTCTCGTCACCCAACCGCATGCACTAACTTGTCAGCCCCTCATCGGGCCTCGCCCGGTCGGCCGCCGCGAAACGGCCACGGCCGACCGGGCTTCAATTGTCATGCCGCACCGGGGTCGCACCATCCGTCGCCACCGCGGTTTCTGCGTCTGCGTCGGTCGGGTCCGGTTCGCCGCGCCCCTTGCGGGCGGCCTTGTCGGCCTTCAGCGAGGCCTCGATCAGATCGTCGGTGAGGATCAGCCGCGCCTCGCCGATAGCATCGAGCGGAATCTCGACCTGAGCCGGCTCGCCCTCGGCCGGTGCATCGCGATCGACGGTGATCGCGGTGTCCGTCACCTTGACGATCTTGCCGCGATAGCGCTTGCGCTCATTGATCAGACGGGAAGTTTCCAGCTTCATCAGGAAGCCGGCCCAGGTCTCGAAATCGGAATGACGCACCAGCGGCCGGTCGATGCCCGGCGACGACACCTCCAGATGATAGGCCTTGTCGATCGGATCGTCGACATCCAGCACCGGCGAGATCGCCCGCGACACCTCCTCGCAACCCTCGACATTCATCGAACCGTCAGGCCGCTCGGCCATAATCTGCAGGGTCATGCCGTTCAGCCCCGATATGCGCACCCGCACCAGGCGATAGCCGATCTGCTCGATCGCCGGCTCCACGACGGCGGCGACCTTGGCTTCCAGACCCTGTTCGGTGACGATGCGGCTCGTATCGCTGATGGTCGCTCTCCAACGGATTTGCGGCGCCCCATGAGGAACGGCCCGGCAGGTGTCGTCTTCGGAAGGCTTCGTCCAAACAAAAAAGAGCGGGACCGGCTGGACCCACTCTCACGAAGCCATCGCTGAGAATATGACGGTGCTATACGCCGAACGGCGGTATGGATCAACCCATCTCGAATGCCGATCGTCGATCCCGGCGGTTTTAGCGCCTGACGAAGGTGAGATAGGCGGGTCGCCGGCCCTCGCGGAACGCCTTGGCCTCGTAACGTGTACCGGGCCAGGCATCGAAGGGCGTATGCCAGTCGGCAGCGCGGCTGGCCGTCCAGTCGAACTCCGGCCGATCCCGGCAATGCTGCAAGGTCCAGTCGACATAGGTGTCGATATCCGAGGCGAAGCGGAAGGGCGCGCCGGGTCTGAGCACCCGCGCCATCCGGTCGAGATTGCGGGCACTGACGAAGCGCCGCTTGAAGTGGCGCTGCTTCGGCCAGGGATCGGGATAGAACAGGTCGATTCCGGCAAGACTTTCATCCGGCAGCCAGTCGAGAAGTCGGGTCGCATCGTCGTCGTAGAGGCGTAGATTTTGCCTCGGATCGTCCGCGATGGTCGACAAAAGCTTGGCCATGCCGTTGACGAAGGGCTCGACGCCGATGAAGCCGGTCTGTGAAAACCGGCCACTTTCATGCACCAGATGCTCGCCGCCGCCGAAGCCGATCTCCAGGCGGACATTCTCGACCGGGACCACGAAGAGCGTCGTCAGGTCGGTGGGTGGGGCGCAACCGAGATCGACGCGCAGCCGCGGCAGCACCTCTTCAAGAAGCGCGGCCTGGCCGGGTCTGAGCTTCGGGCCCTTCAGCCGCCCGAAAAAAGCTTCGCGCGCCCTTTTGGGGCGCGCGTCATCATGGGTTCCGTCCGGCATCGTCGAACGTCAGGCCGCGATGGCGGCCTTCAGCTTGGAGGCGAGATCGGTCTTCTCCCAGGAGAAGGAACCGTCGCGCCCGGCCTTGCGGCCGAAATGGCCGTAGGCCGCCGTCTTGGCGTAGATGGGCTTGTTGAGGTCGAGATGCCGGCGGATGCCGGTCGGCGACAGATCCATGACCGAGCGAATCGCCTTCTCGACCTGAACCTCGTCGACGTTGTTGCCGGTGCCATGCAGGTCGACATAGACCGCCAGCGGCTGGGCGATGCCGATCGCATAGGCGATCTGGATGGTGCATTTCTCGGCCAGCTTCGCCGCGACGACGTTCTTGGCAAGATAGCGCGCGGCATAGGCGGCCGAGCGGTCGACCTTGGTCGTGTCCTTGCCGGAAAAGGCGCCACCGCCGTGTGGCGCGGCCCCACCATAGGTGTCGACGATGATCTTGCGGCCGGTGAGGCCCGCATCCCCGTCCGGGCCGCCGATGACGAACTTGCCGGTCGGGTTGATGTACCAGGCGCAATCCTTGGCGACGGGCAGATCGCCGAACGCTTCCATGATGTACGGCTCGACGACGGCCCGAACCTTCTCGGAGTCCCATGAGTCGTCGATATGCTGGGTGGACAGGACGATCGAGGTCACTTCGGTCGGCTTGCCGTCCTCGTAGCGGATCGTCACCTGGCTCTTGGCGTCAGGGCCGAGCTTTCCGGCATCACCGTTGCCCGATTTGCGGGCGGTCGCGAGCAGTTCGAGAATCTTGTGGGCGTAGAAGATCGGCGCCGGCATCAGCTCCGGCGTTTCGCGGCAGGCGTAGCCGAACATGATACCCTGGTCGCCAGCACCTTCATTCTGGGAATTGGCGCCGTCGGCATGGTCGACGTCGGAGGCCTTGTCGACACCCTGTGCGATATCGGCCGATTGCGAGTGCAACAGGACGTCGATCTTCGCGTTCTTCCAGTGAAAACCGTCCTGCTCGTAGCCGATATCGCGGATGGCACGGCGCGCGGCGGAGCGGATGCGGCCGGCGTTGATTACGATATTGCCGTTCTTGTCGGTCTTCATCAGCGAGGGCGGAAGGCGCACCTCGCCGGCGATCACCACCCGATTGGTGGTGGCCAGCGTCTCGCAGGCGATACGAACATTCCAGGGATCCACCCCGGTCTTCTTCGCCTCCCGATAGACCAGATCGACGATCTCGTCGGAAATCCGGTCGCAGACCTTGTCGGGATGGCCTTCCGACACGCTTTCGCTGGTGAACAGGTAATCGGAACGCATCATGTGGTTTTCAGTCCCTCGGATCGTTGCCAGGACCGCCCGGCCGGTTCGGCGGCGGCGGTCAGTTCGTCCGGCAGCCGCCACAATCCTGGCGGGCAAGCCGTAATTCGCAGTGCGGTTTGCGGGATGCGGCGCGGCAGGTCAAGGCCCGCGCCGAACCTTCAGGCGGATTTCAGTCGCCCTGGGACTTGACCGGCGCATCGGCGGTATCGCCGAGGCTGCGCACGAGGTCGATGATGCGACGGCGGACCTTCGGATCAGAAATCTTCACGAAGGCCCGGTTCAATTGGAGACCTTCGGAGGACGACAGGAAATCCACGACGTAGTCGGGACCGGACGGCTCATGCAGCCCGTTTTCGTTCGGCTGGCTGCCGGGCGCATCCTCGAAGAAAAACGAGACCGGAACGTTGAGCACCTCGGAAATGCGTTGAAGTCGGCTGGCGCCGATGCGGTTCGAGCCCTTTTCGTATTTCTGGATCTGCTGGAAGGTGATTCCGAGGCTTTCGCCGAGCTTTTCCTGGCTCATGCCCAGCATGGTGCGACGCAATCGAACCCTTGATCCGACATGAATGTCGACCGGATTCGGTTTCTTTTTGTTGGCGAGCATTCGAAGCCCTTTTTGTTAGTGCGTCGATGACGAGGAAGTGGCCGAGCGAGGCTTGCCATTTCGGAACGGGCGGCCGTGACCTCGGTTCGAAAACCGCCGGTTCGACGGTTTCAAATCCCCTGAAACCGTTGTTCCGGAGAAGTTTCCGCCTAGGCGCTCGAACTCGGCCATGTCAATCAATCCCCGCGCGTAACCGCACACGTGCCGCAACGGCTAAACCCATCGATAGCATCATACACATCCACAGCGTCAGATTCCCGAAGCGTGCGAACATCGTGCTCGCCGCCGCTTTCGGCAGTCCTGTCTCGATCGTGCCGGTGGAATCGAGCGCCAGACCACCGATCTGCCGGCCGTAGGCATCCATCACCACGGAAATGCCGGTGTTGGCGCTGCGCACGAGCGGCAGGCCGAAGGCGACGGAAGAAAGCTCGGCGAGCCTGAGGTGTTGGTAGGGCCCCGGCGTGTCGCCGTACCAGGCGTCATTGGTGTCGTTGACGAGGAAGCCGGGCCGCGTTTGCGACGTCCCGACATCGATCTCGCCGGGAAAGACGATCTCGTAGCAAATCAGCGGCAGGAAGGACGGCGCGCCGTCAAGTTCGACCTTTTCGCGCGATATGCCCGGCGAAAAGCCGCCCGGCATCGCCTGGGCGATCTGACGCAGGCCGATCGTCTCCAGAATGTTCTGGTACGGCAGATATTCGCCGAAGGGCACGAGATGGGTCTTGTCGCGGGCGGTGACGATCTGGCCCTGGTCGTCGATGACATAAACGGAATTGTAGTAGCGCGCGTCGGCCTCGTCGGTGCCTTCCACACGAGCGGCACCGGCGATCAGCGTTTCGCCCGGCTGCAAGATATCGGCGATGGTCTGGATCGCATCGGGACGGTGGGTCAGGATGAAGGGAAACGAGGTTTCGGGCCAGATCACCAACGTACGCGTCGCCTTCGACGTGCCGTTGTCGTTGCCGGCCGGCGCATTCGCAAGACCTTCCGCCGGATTAGCGACCGGCGGCGTTGCGCCGACGATGTCGCCGGGCGCAGCGCGCATCGCCGTCAGATCGATGTGCCGCTGGAAGATGTCGTTCGCCTCGTCCTCGTTCCATTTTTCCGTCTGGGCGATATTGGGCTGCACCACCCGCACGTTGACGCCGGCGGCGAAGGCCGTCGGGTGAGCCATCATCCGCCATGCGCCGAAGCCGAGATGAAACAGAAGAAGCGCCGACGCGATCGCCAGCACCGGTCCGCGCCCGGCGCGATCGAGCAGCACCGCGGGGCTGGAAAAGACGATGACGGCGAGGAGCGTCAACCCGTGCACGCCGATCAGACTCGCCGTCTGCATCATCAATGGCAAAGGTGCCGCCATCACGCCGATCTCGTTCCAGGGAAAGCCGGTGAACAAGGTCGCACGCAGGAATTCGAACAGCGCAAAGGATGCGGCAAGGGCGAAGATGCGCCATGCGCTGTCGCTCCACACCAGCCGGGCCAGCAATGTCGCGAGGCCGAAATAGATGCCGCAGATGGCCGGCAAAACCAGGACGGCGAAGGGGATGAAGACGGCAAACTCCGCCGCATCGACCATCATCGCGGCGCCGAGCCACCACAGCCCTGCAACGAAATATCCGAATCCGAACAACCAGCCGGTGACGAAGGAAGGGCGCAGTCGGCCCGGCAGCGAACGGGTCGGGTCGGCCGCCGCGCCGTCGAGGAGCCAGACCAGCAGCGGGAATCCGACGAAGCCGACCAGCGGGAAATTGTAGGGCGGCAGGGCCAAGGTGCAGATCGCGCCGGCAAAAACGGTCAACAGGACTCGGCGCCAGCCTTCGACGAGCGTTACCCAGCCGGCGAGGCGATCGATCAGCCCGGCCCTGCGGACAAAGCGTTCAGAAGACGTCACGGCGCTCAAACTCGTCCACCCTCATTCGCTGCGTCATGGCCAACGAAAAGACGGTTTGCGCCTTACCACGCGGATCGCATGCATTCCAGCCCGGCCCCCACATCGGCCCCCCACATCGGCCCCCCACATCGACGTTGTCTTCCTCGCGCTCGTTATGGCGTTGCCCGGAACACGTGCGGCGCGACCTCACGATGCATCGGCCAGGCCCTCGACGATGCGCCTGCGCTTGTCGCCCTGGCGGAACCGCACGATGCGCACCCGGCGCACGCGCCGCGGATCGGCATCGAGCACCTGGAACTCGAAGCCCGGCACAGCCTGCACCACCTCGCCGCGCACCGGAACCCGGCCGAGTTCGGAGAAGAGGAGGCCGCCGATCGTATCGGCTTCGTCCTCATATTCGGATACGTCGAAATCCTCGCCGACCAGCGCCTTGACCTCGTCGAGATCGGCGCGGGCGTTGGCGACATAGATGCCGTCGCCGGTGCGGGTGATCATCACGGCCTCGTCGTCGTGCTCGTCTTCGATGTTGCCGACGACCATCTCGATGATGTCCTCCAGCGAGACGAGGCCGTCGGTGCCACCATATTCATCGATGACCAGCGCCATCTGGGTGCGCGTCGCCTGCATGCGCGCCATCAGATCGGAGGCGAGCATCGAGGGCGGCACGAACAGCACCTTTCGGATGATGCCGAGATCGGCGACCTTGCGGGCGAGATTGATCTGGCGAAGATCGAGGCCGGCCCGCGGTTTTCGCGTGGGAGCTCCGCCCGACGCGGGGCTCGCGGGCCGCGCGACGCGAGTAATGTGACCGACGACGTCGCGGATGTGAATCATGCCGCGCGGATCGTCGAGACTCTCGCCATAGACCGGCATGCGCGAATGACCCGACGCCTCGAACTGCTTCATCAGATCGCCGAGGGTCGTGCCGATCTCGACCGCCTGGATGTCGGCTCGCGGCACCATGACGTCCTCGACGCGCAGTTCGCGCAGCCGCAGGATGTTGTTGAGCATCGCCCGCTCTTCGGGCGAAAAGGCGTCCTCGCCGGTTTCCTGATGCAGGAGAGCCTGGGTGAAATCCTCGCGCACCATACGCGGCATGCGGGGGCGCATGCGGGCGAGAAGGCCACTGAGGAGGCCGCCCTCGCGGCCCGGCTTTGCGGGTGCCCTGGGACTTCGCTCGTCACCCGAACCGGCACCGTCATCGGCGCCGTGACCGTTCTCGACGCCGGAGTGCATGGTATCCATGGCGCGCCCGTTTGCGGCAGGCGCGTCGATCTCGATGCTCATCGTCTCACTTTCAAGCATAATCCCGGGCGTTCTTTCGAACGTCGTTCCCGGCCGTCTTTGGCGCCCAATCGGGTCGCCTTCAAGGCCGCGACGATGTCGAAACGTGTCATGACATCGCCCCGGCACCATCCAGATAGGGATCCGGTATCCCGAAATCGGCCAGAACCGCGATCTCCAGCGCCTCCATCCGATCAGCCTCCGCGTCGTTCTGATGGTCGAAGCCGAGAAGGTGCAGGATGCCGTGGACGAGAAGATGGCGCAGATGGTCGGCCAAGGGCTTTGCCTCTTCCCCGGCCTCGCGGACGACCGTCTCGCAGGCCACCAGAAGGTCGCCGGCGAGCGGCCCCGGCGCGCTGCCCGGCGCCAGGTCGGCCATCGGAAAGGACAAGATGTTGGTCGGTCTGTCCTTGCCCCGCCACTCGGCATTGGCGGCTTGGACGGTCGCGTCGTCGGCCAGCGTCAGGGCGATCTCGGTCCGAACATCGTTTGCCAAGTCCAGCCGCGCAAAAACGGCCCGAGCGCACTCCAGCGCCATCGCCTCGATCGCCTCGGCATCACCGATCCCCGCACCGTCCCACGGCCCGGCCTCGATCGACAGAGCGATCGTGATCGCCTCATACGAAGCCGCTCGAGGTCGGGGCACGGCACTCATCAGTCGGCCTTGCCGGGTTCTGCCTTGCCGGGTCTGGCCGTATCGAGTCTGGCCGGCCCGCGCTCGCCCGAATCGCGCTCGCCCGAACGGCGCTCGGACGTGCGCCGCTGGACGGTCCGGTCCTCGCCGGGACCGACGGCCGGGCGCTGGCGCGTCGCGTCGTCCTCATAGGCCTCGACGATTGCCTGGACGAGCGGATGACGTACGACATCCTTGGCCTGGAAGCGCACGGTGACGGCCTTCGGAACGTTCTCGAGAATGCGCACGGCTTCGACGAGACCGGATTTCTGGCCGGGCGGCAGGTCGATCTGCGAGGGATCGCCGGTCACCGCCATGCGCGCGTTCTCGCCGAGTCGCGTCAAGAACATCTTCATCTGCGCCGAGGTGGTGTTCTGCGCCTCGTCGAGAATGACCGCCGCGTTGGTCAGCGTGCGCCCACGCATGAAGGCGAGCGGCGCGATCTCGATGGCGCCCGCGGCAAGCGCACGCTCGACCTTTTCGGCCGGGATCATGTCGTAGAGCGCGTCGTAAAGAGGCCTGAGATACGGGTCGACCTTCTCCTTCATGTCGCCGGGCAGAAAGCCGAGCCGCTCGCCGGCTTCGACAGCCGGCCGCGACAGGATGATCCGCTCGACCTGCCCGCGCTCCAGAAGCTGGGCGGCATGGGCGACGGCAAGATAGGTCTTGCCGGTGCCGGCCGGGCCGATGCCGAAGACCAGTTCGGACCGGTCCAGCGCGCGCATATAGGCGTCCTGGGTCGGGGTGCGGGCGTGAATGGTGCGCCGGCGTGTCGAGATCTGGGCGAGCGACATGCGCCCTTTGGTTTCCAGCGTCGGCAGCGACAGCTGGTCGTCCCGGGCGATCGCCATGCGGATCGCGCCTTCGACGTCCTTCGGGCCGATCTCGGCGCCACCCTGCAGCCGCTCGTAGAGAGTGTCGAGGGCGCGGCGCGCCTGCTCGCAGGCCGTCTGGTCGCCGCGAATTTCGACCTTGTTGCCGCGCGCCCGCGCATCGATCCGCAGCTTCTGTTCGACCAGCGCGAGGTTCTCGTCGAACTGACCGAAGAGCGAACCGGCAAGCCGGTTGTCCTCATAGGTAAGGACGAGATGGGCCATGTCGGAGGCGCCGGAGGCGGCAGGGACACGGTGCGCCGGGGCGGCGGAGCCTGTGCCGGCAGGGGCGGCGAAAGTCTTCACGGGCGGGCGGCCGGACTTCAAGCGGCATTCCTTTCGCTGCGGGCGTTTACGCCAGTCTCGGCCTCGGCGCCCTCGGCGAGCAGCGAATTCGGCAGAAGACCCTTGATCGTCACGCTCACCCGGTCGCCGATCTTTCCCAGACCCGTCGGCAAGACCACGGGCTGCAGGAAGGGCGAGCGACCGACCATCTGGCCGGGATGACGTCCGGGTTTTTCGATCAAGACATCGATCTTTCTGCCGACGAGGCTTTCAGCGAATTTCAGTTGCTGTTCGCGCAGCAGCGCCTGGAGCCGCTGCAAGCGTTCGGATTTGACGGCTTCGGGCACATGGTCGTCCATCTCGGCGCCGGGCGTGCCCGGGCGCGGCGAGTATTTGAAGGAGAAGGCCGAGGCGTAGTTCACCGCCCGGATCAGATTCAGAGTCGCCTCGAAATCCCCTTCCGTTTCTCCAGGAAAGCCGACGATGAAATCGCCCGACAGGGCGATGTCCGGCCGAGCCGTGCGGATTCGGGAGATCAGCGCCAGATAATCGGCGGCGGTGTGGCGGCGGTTCATCGCCTTCAGAATGCGATCGGAGCCCGACTGCACCGGCAGATGCAGGTACGGCATCAGCGCCGGCATATCGCGATGGGCGGCGATGAGGTCGTCGTCCATGTCGCGGGGATGCGAGGTCGTGTAGCGCAGCCGATCGACGCCCTCGATCGTCGCCAAAACGCGCAAGAGGCCGCCGAGGCCGATCGGCTCACCGTTTGAGCCCTTGGAGCGCCATGCGTTGACGTTCTGGCCGAGCAGCGTGATCTCGCGCACGCCGGCCGCGGCAAGACGCTCGGCTTCGGCGACGATCTGCGCGAGCGGGCGCGAGACCTCGGCGCCGCGGGTGTAAGGCACGACGCAGAAGGTGCAGAACTTGTCGCAGCCTTCCTGGACGGTGAGAAACGCCGTCACGCCGCGGCTGGAGATAGCCTTCTTCGCCGTGTTCGGCAGGTGGTCGAACTTGTCCTCCACGGCATAGTCGGTGTCGACGACGCGCTCGCCTCTGGCGACGCGGGCCAGCGCCTGCGGCAGTCGGTGGTAGGTCTGCGGGCCGACGACGAGATCGACGACCGAAGCCCGGCGGATGATCTCGGCGCCTTCGGCTTGGGCGACGCAGCCCGTAACGCCCACCTTGAGGGATTTGCCGGCGGCCTGCTTCTCGGCTTTCAGGTCGCGGATGCGGCCGAGCTCGGAATAGACCTTCTCGGCGGCGCGCTCGCGGATGTGGCAGGTGTTGAGGAGGACAAGATCGGCCTCTTCCAGCGTCTCTGTCGCCTCGTAGCCGTCCTTGGCCAGCGCATCGCCCATGCGCTGCGAATCGTAGACGTTCATCTGGCAACCATAGGTCTTTATGAAGACCTTGCGTGGCGGATCGCCGGCTGTGCCATCCAGGGCGTTCGTCGAGCCGACCGGCTGCGTCACTGAGACAGGAATGGTATCGGTCATACGCCCTTCTGCTGGTCAGCGTCCGCTGGTCGAGATCGTTGAGCGCGCCACTCAGATCAATGGCCGGCACCCTCGCAACGCGCAAAGCGTTAAACCCCTATATCGACACCATCATGACGTGGCGCAAGCGCCGAAACCGATTCCGTCCCGCCGCCCGGCGCAATTGGCCGGCGATTGTGACCGCGAAGGCTCGCGGCGAGCATTTTCGCGACGGCGGCTTCGCAATCGCGCGCCACCGCCTTGCGGTCGCTGGCCCTGGTGAAGGGGATCGGCGGTCCGAAGGAAATCTCGACGTCGACGGCCCCCTCTTTCAGGACAGCGGTCAAATGCGGCATCAGTTCGACATCGCCAGGCCAGGCGGCGAAGGGCCGACCGATTCGTCCCAGCGGCAAGCCGCTCGCATGGGTGTAGGCGATGGCGACCGGCTGCACGGCAACGGTCTCGGTGCCCGACGAGACGATCGCCGCCTGGGCCGCGCCGAACAGCGCTGTCTTGAAGGGCAGGACCTCGTTGCCGTCGGACGTGGTTCCCTCCGCAAACAGCACCATGGCGTCACCCCCGAGCAGGCGACCCGCGATGGAGTTCGCCTGCTCGCCGGTGCGCCCGCGCGCCGCCCGTTCGACGAAAACCGTGCGCTGGAGTTTTGCCAGCAGGCCGAAGACCGGCCAGTCAGCGACCTCCGACTTGGCGATGAAGGCCAGCGGCATGACCATGCCGAGCACCATGATATCCGACCAGGACTGGTGGTTGGAGGCGATCAGCAACGGTCTGTCGCGGCAGGGTTCGCCGACGATTTGCACACGGATGCCGATCACCCGGCAGGCGATTTTGTGCCAAACGACCGGGAGCCGCTCGGCAAGCCGCCAGCGCCTGGCAATAACGAACCGCTGCACCGGCGCGAGCAGAAGCGTGATCAGGACCAGGATGAGCGCGGCAAAGAACATGCGCAGCGTTGCGATCATCCGCACCGCCGATGTCGGGAGGGTTGGCCCGGCGGCACGGACCGAATCGCAAAATCGAGACTTGTCATGCCGTCAGCGCAGCGTCCGCTTCAGGGTCAGCGCACTGGTGCGACGGCCGTCGAGATGGCGATAGTAGGCCTCGCGGCGTCCGACCTCCTCGAAACGCAATCGCCTGTAGAGCTTCAAAGCGGCGGCGTTCTCCTCGTCGACCTCCAGGAACAGCGATTTGGCACCCTCGGCATAGAGCTGCTGCAGGAGGTGGTCCATCAAAAGCCGGCCGATGCCGCCGCGGCGAGCCCGCTTGGCGACGGCGATGGTGAGGATTTCCGCCTCGCCCCCTATGTTGCGGGCGAGGACGAAGCCGAGAGGCGCGGCCATCGGCTGGCCGACGACGCGGGCCACGACACCCATGCCACCGGTTCCCGCCAACAGCGCGCCGAGTTCGTCGCCGGACCAGGCGTGATCGAAGGCTTCGCTGTGCAGTTCGGCCGCCGCATCGAGATCGGCGTCGCTCAGGGGCGCGGCGACGACGTCCTGCGTTCCCCACCAGCCGTCGAGGAACGACACTGTCCAGACCCACGGCAGATACCAGTACATCACTTGCTCCGTTTCAGGCCCCTGTCCCCTGGGCATCAATCGTCATGGCGCCGGCACGTCGAGCGCCGTCCGATAGACCATAGCGTTGCCGCCGCGCAGCTTCCATGGCGGATTTTCTTGCAAACGAAGTTTAGACCCGAACCGCCTGCGACAGGCTAGCCCTGGCAAAGCGCAGTCCAGCCGCCGGGGCGGCCGGCTTGGCATCGGCACCGCGCAGGTAGAGCGGCACCGGCGAGCCCTCGGCCTGACGCTCTATCGCGAGCTTCGCCAGCGCCGCGATGTCGACCCGCGCCTCGGTCGACAGGATCGTCAGTCGATCGACAAGGCTCGCCTGCGCAAGCAGATGCTCGAGAACGAGCTGGGCGCCGGAGCCGACGAGGGCGAGCTGGCCCGTCTGGCCGAACACTATCTTCGGGTTGTCAGGCTCCCGGTTGTCACGCTCCCGGCTGTCACGCGACGTGTTGCGCGGCCATTCCAGCAATGACAGGAGGTCTTCGGGCGCGATCGCCGTCGGCGCGACACGCTCCTTACCGTCGGGCCCGTACAGCGCCGCGTAAACCTCGCCGCGTTTGGCGTCGAGGACGGCCAGCACCGCATCCGCCCTGCCGAGATCGCGGACGAACGGCGCGGCCATGGCCTCCAGCGTCGACACGCCGACCGCCGGAATGCCGAGCGCCAGCGCCAGGCCTCGCACCGCGGAGACACCGACGCGAAGACCCGTGAACGAACCCGGCCCGACCGTGACGGCCAGTTTGGCAAGGTCGCCATAGCGCATGCCGGCTTCGGCTAAAACATCGCCGACGATACCCATCAGCTGCTCGGCATGACCCTTGCCGATCACCAGCTCCGCCGAGGCCAGCATACGGTCGGTCGTCGTATCGTACAGACCGGCCGAACAGCGCTCGAAGGCCGTGTCGATGGCGAGAAGCGGGCCGCGAGCCGCGAGGGCGATCAAGCCGCCTCCACGGCCTCCACGGCTTCGACTTCGGGCACGAAATGGCGCAACAGGTTCTGGATGCCGTGCTTCAGCGTCGCGGTCGAGGACGGGCAGCCGGCGCAGGCGCCGCGCATGTTGAGATAGACGGTGCCGTCGCGAAAACCGCGGAAGGTGATGTCGCCGCCATCCTGGGCGACGGCCGGGCGTACCCGGGTCTCAAGCAGCTCCTTGATGGTCGCCACGGTGCCCTCGTCGCCCTCGGCGAAGAATTCGTCGCCGTCCGGCAGGCCACCGAGGGCGCCGCTCGGCGCCATCACCGGATGGTTGCCCATGAAATGCTCCATCAATCCGGCGAGGATCGCCGGCTTCAGGTGCTGCCAGTCCGGGCCGTCCTTGGTGACGGTGACGAAATCATAGCCGAAGAAGACGCCGGTGACGCCGTCGATGGCCATCAGTCGGGCGGCCAGCGGCGAACGCTCCGCGGCGTCCTCGTCCGAACGGAACTCTTCTGTGCCCGTCTCGACGACGACGCGGCCGGGCAGGAACTTCAGCGTCGCGGGGTTCGGCGTGACTTCGGTCTGGATGAACATGGGGGCCTTCCTTGCGGCGGATGCCGCGCTGTCTGGAATTGTTCTAAACCATATCGCGAAACGGCTCTTACGGCAATGTATGCCGTTCGATCCGCCGCCAACAGGGGGCGGCGGCCGCGCGAACAGTGCGTTCGCATCGTTGCAAGCATCAAGGCCGAAGGACACCGCCGGTTCGGCGCGCGAATGGCTCGCCGAAAAGGCCGGAGTCGCAGCGGCCGCTAGCAGAGACTGGCGATCTCGTCATCCGAGAGCGTTGCGGGAATGATCGTCACCGGCAGCGGAAAGGCCGCACCCTTGCCCGCGACGGAAGAGACCAGCGGCCCCGGCCCTTCGGTCGCGTCGCCGGCGGCGAGCACCAGGATCTGGATTTCCCGATCGGACTCGATCAGAGCGTTGATCTCGTCGACGATCTTGCCCTCCCGGACCACCGTCTCGGGCTCGATGCCGACCCGCTCGCGCAGGCCGTCAGCGACCTTGTCGAGCCGGCTGCCGGCCTCCTCGGCCGCCTCGGCGCGCATGATCTTCTCGACGCCGAGCCAATGCTGGAAGTCGCCCGGCGCGATCACGTAGAGCAGCACCGCTGCCCCGCCGCTCGCCTTGGCGCGATAGGCGGCATAGGTCGCCGCCCGCCCGCATTCGGGCGTGTCGTCGATGATCGCGAGGAATTTGCGTTTGCCGCCCGCGTCGCGGCCCATGCGTCGTGAAACCATGGCGGCAAGATGGCAGTCGGAGGGCGTTCCGGCAAGATGGCGGGTACCGGGCGTGCGGCGACAGATTGTAAGGGCCACCTCTTTCCGAGTTTCAAGAGCACGCGGCGGGTCAAAGAGCCGACCCAAGTCCGATCGGCGCCGGATGCGAATCGGGTCTCAAGCGCCTGATCGAAAAGTCCCACGGGTCGGCTTGGACTTTCCGTTCAGGCTCCAAGCTCAGTCCCGCAGGAACCCGACGATGTCCTTGACGTCCCGCATGGTGGCCTCGGCGATCGCGTTCGCTCGCTCCCCGCCGTCCTTCAGCACCGCGTCGATGTGGTCTGGCGAGGCCAGGAGCTTGCGCATCTCGTCGCCCACGGGGCTGAGCTTTTCGACGGCGAGTTCCACCAGCGCCGGCTTGAACTGCGAGAACTGACGGCCGCCGAACTCGGTCAGAACGTCGGCCTTGGAGCGCCCGGCGAGGCCGGCATAGATGCCGACGAGGTTGCTCGCCTCGGCGCGGCCGGCCAGACCCGTTTCCTCCGAGGGGAGCGCGTCGGGATCGGTCTTGGCCTTCCGAAACTTCTTGGCGATGGCGTCGGCGTCGTCGGTGAGATTGATGCGCGACAGGTCCGACGGATCGGATTTCGACATCTTCTTCGATCCGTCCTTCAGACTCATGACGCGTGTTGCGGGACCCTCGATGAGCGGCTCGGTCATCGGGAAATAGCCCTCGACCGTGGTCTCGCCCATATCGACGGGAATAGCGAGACCTGCCGCCGCGATCCGCTCGGCAAAGTCGTTGTTGAACTTGGCCGCGATGTCGCGGGTCAGTTCGAGATGCTGCTTCTGGTCGTCGCCGACCGGCACGTGGGTGGCGCGATAGACCAGGATGTCGGCAGCCATCAGGCTCGGATAGGCGAGCAGACCCAGCGAAGCGTTCTCGCGGTCCTTGCCGGCCTTGTCCTTGAACTGGGTCATCCGGTTCATCCAGCCGATGCGGGCGACGCAGTTGAAGATCCAGGCGAGTTCGGCGTGGCCGGGCACGCGGCTCTGGTTGAAGACGATGTGCGCCTTCGGGTCGATGCCGGCGGCGAGGAACGCGGCGGTGATCGAGCGGGTCTGGCTTTTCAGATCGTTCTGGACGAGCTGCGCGGTGATCGCGTGCAGGTCGACGACGCAGAACAGGCAGGCATGGCTCTCCTGCAGCGCCACGAACTTGCGGATCGCGCCGAGATAATTGCCGAGATGCAGATTGCCGGTCGGCTGGACGCCGGAGAGCACGCGGTTCGGCAGGGCGGGCGGGGTCGTTTCGCTCATGGTGTCGGCGCGCTCCGGATGCGGCATTCGTTCAAGGATTGCGGCAGGTTATGGCCGAGCGCGGCGCGGCGATCAAGCTGAGGCCGAAGGCGGAGACCGCTTGACGGCCGGCACATGATATACCAAAATTTGATACAGCTTCATAAGCGAAGGTTTTGACCATGGCCCGCAACACTTCCGTTTCGCTCGGGGATCACTTCACCAATTTCATCGACGGGCAGGTTCGCGACGGCCGATACGGGTCCGCCAGCGACGTGATGCGGGCGGGTCTTCGGCTTCTTGAGGAACACGAGGCAAAGGTCCAGGCTCTTCAGGCAGCGCTGATCGAAGGCGAAGAATCGGGCGAGCCAACAGCATTCGATTTCGACGCCTTCATCGAAAGGAAGCGATCGAAACCGGAGGCGAAGTGACGGGTTTCATCCTTTCGCCTGCCGCATCAGCGCCAGGATGCCAACAAGCACCTCTAGCGGTCGCTGGATTTCGACCACCCGAAATCCGTCACGCCTTCGCCCGCTTGCGCTTCAACGCCGCCAGGAAAAGCCGGCGATCGGCCGCCCCCGTTGCCAGCGCCAGGGCGAAATAGACGGTCATCGCCGAGACGACGAGGATGAGGATGGCCATGATCTGCGTCGTCAACGGGGTCTTCGGCTGCAGCCAGGCCGACAACCAGGCCATCTCGAAGACCAGGAGGCCACCCATCACAAGCGACGAGACGATGATGAGGATAGAACGCCTGACGAGTTCGCGGTCGACCTCCCACAGACCCTTGCGATAAAGACCGCGGAACAGGAGCCCAGCGTTCAGCCAGCCGGCAAGCGTCGTCGCCAGCGCGATGCCGCGCTCGGCGATGAGATAGAAGAGAATCAGCGACAGGACGATGTTGCCGCCGGCCGAAATCAACGTCGCGACCATCGGCGTCTTCGTGTCCTCTCGGGCAAAAAATCCAGGCGCGAACACCTTGATCATCACGAAGGCCGGCAGGCCGAGAGCGTAAAGACCTAGGACGGCGGCGACGGCCGGGGTCACCGACGGGTCGAAGGCGCCGCGCTCGTAGATCACCCGGATGATCGGCTCGGGGATGATGAACAGCGCGACGGCGGCTGGCAGCGTCAGGAACAGCGCGAATTCCAGCGACCGGTTCTGGGTGTGCTGGGCCTCCTTCAGGCGGCCGGCCTTCAGGGCGCGGGCGAGCTCCGGCAGGAGCACGACGCCGATGGCGACGCCGACCATCCCCAAAGGCAACTGGTAGGGCCTGTCGGCATATTGCAGGATCGATACCGCCCCCGGCTTGAAGGAGGCGATGGCCTGGCCGACGAAGAGGTTGATCTGGGTGATGCCGCCGATCAGCGCCGCCGGACCGGCCAGCACCAGGAGGCGCTTCAGCCCCTTGGTCCAGCGCGGTCGTTTGAGCGAGACGCCGAAGCCGGCATAGCGCATGGCAAACGTCACGATGGCCAGTTGCGCGACGCCTGCGATCAGCACGCCCCAGCTCATGAAGAAGCCGATCGTCTGCTTGTCGGCGCCGGTCCACAGACACCAGGCAAGTGCCCCGATCAGGATAAAATTGAGCAGCGTCGGGGCAGCGGCAGCGGCAAAGAAACGGCGGAAGGCGTTGAGGATGCCGCACACCATCGCCATCAACGACATGCAGGCGAGATAAGGAAACATGATGCGCGAGAAGGTGATGGTGATGTCGTAGCGCGCGGCGCACGAAATCATCTTACCGCCGGCCGACGGATCGTCGACGCAGACCGCCAGACCCGGTGCGATGATCGTCTTCACCAGGAACGGCATGAAGATCATCGCCAGGATCGTCACAACGGTGAGGATAGTGAACAGCGTCGAGAAGATCTCGCTGGCGAAGCGCCGCGCGCCCTCTTCACCCTCCTCTTCCAGCGAGCGGGCGAAGAGCGGGATGAAAGCGGCGTTGAAAGCGCCTTCGGCGAACAGGCGGCGGAACAGGTTGGGAAAGCGGAAGGCCAGGTTGAACGCGTCCGCCACAGGGCCGATACCCAGGGCGGAGGCCATCATCATCTCGCGGCCGAAGCCGAAGATGCGGCTGAAGAGCGTTGCGCCGCCGACGGTCGCGAACTTCGAAAGAAGGCTCATTTATGGGGGATGCCGAAGGCTTTGGGTGACGACATGGAAACGTGCGAGGACACCTCGCCCTCCGGTTCCTCGAAGACGCCGGTCAGACGCATCTCGATCCGTTCCATGCGCGACTCGCTGGTGATCTTGGTGCCGATCAGATCGGTGACGTAGAAAACGTCGACGATCTTTTCGCCGTAGGTGGCGATGTGGGCCGAGCGGATGTCGAGATTGAGGTCGGAAAGGGCCCCGGTCAGATCCGACAGGAGTCCCGGCCGGTCCAGCCCCTCGACCTCGACGACGGTAAGCTGGTTCGACAGATTGTTGTCGACGCTGATGCGCGGCTTGACGTCGAAGAGCTTGGTCGCCCGCGGCGTCTTGCGCCGGGAGATGAGATTGGCCGGCGCCTCCTGTCCCTGCAGCAGCTTTCCGATGTTCCCGCAGATGCGCTCACCGCGGCGCAGCTCGTCGAAATCCTCCCGGAACGCGCGGTTGACCAGCATGACGTCGAGGGCGCGGCCGTCGGACATGGTGAAAATCTGCGCGTCGGCGATATTGGCGCCGGTGCCGGCGCAGGCGCCGGCGAGCAGCGAGAGAAGGCGCGGATGGTCGGGCGCCAGCACCATCATCTCCGTCACCGCCCTGAAGGCGTCGGTGCGCACGGCCGTCGACAGGGCCGCGCCGGTGTCGGCGTTGCGCACGAACTCGGCGTGGCGCTGCTGGTCCTCCAGCGGAACGGTGAGGAAATAGTTCGGATAATGCAGGTCGAGATAGGCGTCGCGCTCGGCGCTCGGCCATGCGGTGAGGCAATCGGCGAGGCGCTCGCGGGCCCTGCCGATGCGCTCCTTGCGCGTCGTCTGTGTGAAGCCGCCGGTCAGCGTCGGCTCGGTCTCCAGATAGAGCGTGCGCAGGAGCTGGCCTTTCCAGCCGTTCCACACGCCGGGGCCGACGGCGCGGATGTCGCAAACGGTGAGGATCGTCAGGAGCTTCAGGCGTTCGAGGGTGCGCACCCGCTCGGCGAAATCGAGGATGGTCTTGCGGTCGGTGAGATCGCGCTGCTGGGCGGTCATCGACATGACGAGATGGTCCTGGATCAGCCATGAGACGAGTTCGGTCTCGCGGTCGTCGAGACCGAGCCGCGGACAGAGCGCGAGTGCAATTCGAGCGCCGGCGGTCGAATGGTCCTCCGGCCGGCCCTTGGCGATATCGTGGAAGAGGCAGGCGACATAGAGCACCTTGCGATCCTTGAATTCCTTCACGAACTCCGTCGTCATCGGCAGCTCGTCGGCAATCTCGCCGCTTTCCAGCTTCGACAAGGTCGAGATCGTGCGCAGCAGATGCTCGTCGACAGTATAGTGATGATACATGTTGAACTGCATCATCGCGACGATCTTGCCGAATTCCGGGATGAATCGGCCGAGGATACCAGCTTCGTTCATCCGCCGCAGATGCAGTTCGGGATCGATGCTTTCGGTCAGGACATCGAGGAACAGGCTGTTGGCCTCGGGGTTTTCCCGCAAGCTCGCGTCGACGAGCCCCAGCGAACGACGGATCAGCTTCAAGGCGTCCGGATGGTATTCCAGTTTGTGCAGCGCCGCGAGACGGAAGATACGAATCAGATTGACGGGATCGTCGCGAAAGACGTGGCTGCCGGACACGTTGATACGGTTGTTGTCGATGTGGAAATCGAGCGTGCCGGGGATTTTCTTGGCGCGGCTGCGCAGGGAAGCGACGAAACCGCGAAGGCCCGGCGCCGGCTTGGCATGCTCTTCTTCGAGCACCGAACAGAAGATGCGCGTCAGATCGCCGACATCCTTGGCGATCAGGAAGTAGTGTTTCATGAAGCGCTCGACGTCGCGCAGGCCCGGATGAGCGTTGTAACCGAGCCGCTTGGCGATCTCCGGCTGGATATCGAAGGACAGACGCTCCTCGGCCTTGCCGGTGGCAAAATGCATATGACAGCGCACCGCCCAGAGGAAATCCTCGGCCTTGGTGAAAACCTTGGCCTCGCGTCTGGAAAAGACACCGGCATCGACCAGCGCTTCGGTGGTGTTGACCCGGTAATGGTACTTGGCGATCCAGAAAAGCGTGTTGAGATCGCGAAGGCCGCCCTTGCCCTCTTTGACGTTCGGCTCGACGAGGTAGCGTGTGTCGCCGGTCTTGGTGTGGCGGGTGTGCCCTTCGGCAAGCTTGGCGGCGATGAATTCCTCGCTCGTGCCGGCGACGATCTCGCTGTCGAAGCGCCGTCCGAGTTCCTCGAACAGGGAAATGTCGCCGGCGATCAGCCAGCGCTCCAGAATCGAGGTGCGGATGGTAAAGTCGGCGCGGGCCTGCTTGATGCATTCCTCGACATTGCGCGAGGCGTGACCGACCTTGAAGCCGAGATCCCACAGCAGATACAGCAGATATTCGACGACCTGCTCGCCGAGCGCCGTTTGCTTGTAGGGCAAAAGGAACAACAGATCGATGTCGGAGCCAGGCGCCAGCGTGCCTCGCCCATAGCCGCCGACGGCGACGATCGCCATGCGCTCGCCCGCCGACAGATTGGCGGCGGAAAATACGTGTCGCAGGGCAAAGTCATGCAGCGCGGCGATCAGCGCATCCTGTAGCGCCGCGAGCCGCCGGGCGCATTTGATGCCGCCGCCATCCTCGAAGAGTTTGCGCTCGCAGGCCTCGCGTCCGTCGGTCACGACCTGTCGCGCCAGTGCCAGCACCTGCGCACGCGCCTTGCTCGATTCGCCGCCCGCCGGATCCTGCCGGGCGATTTCGGCAAGGCTCGAGCGCAACTGCACAACGTCGATGATCCCGTCGAGCGTCATGGTCGCCGTCGAATCGTCAGGCGCGATCGTCGATTTGATCTGTGCGGCCGCTGCGCTTTTGGTCATCGATGATCCCGGTTCTCATCCGGCTGCGAGCCTATAGGGCAAAAGTTTGAAGGGATCGAGAAGAAGTGAGTGCAAACGCGCCATTCTACAATCCGCACGAGCCTTGCCTTCTGCGCTCAAGCGACACCGTCGCACAGCAGAGCCTAACGAGGCCTCATCGCAACGACTTTTTTGCAAAGAAAAAGGGCCACCGGCAAAGCCGACAACCCTTTTCCATAGAATACACTTCAAAGTGCTGCCTACAAAATCGCAGGCCGATGCCGAAACTTACTTAGCGGTGGCAGGAGTCGCCTTCTGAAGTTCAATCGGCGAGTCCGTCTTCACCGAGCCCGAATCATCCGCGCTGCCGGTCGAGTTGTTTTCCACTGAAGCGGCAGGCATCGTATCTCCAGTTGGGGTGGTCGTTTCAGCGGCCGTGCCAGCCGCGATGGCATCACGCTCCTTGGATTCATTGTCGTCAATTTCCTGCGTGTTGCCCGGCACGAGGGTTTCCTGGGTTGGGTTAGCAACTACTGCATCCGCGCTCGTTGCCGTGCCCGCTGCAACGTTATCGCGGGACTGAGTTTCAGCTGCAGTCTTTGCCGCCTCTGAACCCGGCACCAAAACCTCTTTCTGGGCAAAAGCCGAAGCGGACAATGCCGAAACGCCAAGAACGGTAGCGGCGAAAAGAGCGGTCTTCTTCATGGTATCAACCTTTCAAACCCTTGGCACACCGGATTGAAACACCGGAGGAATGCCAGATTTTGTTTCATCCAGAATTGGATTGTGCCTAGAAAACAGTACAAGCTTGCGAAAGTTCCGCTCACACTTTTATGATCGGTCCGATTTGCGGCACATGGCGATCTTCCGGGTCACGGTTACCCCGCGCAGAAACACCGATTTTTCAGAGCCGTACGACAAGCCATGACGCCGATCGCAAACTTCTTTGCCGGCTCATGAGTCGGAAGGTCGGTGGTCGCGCCGACTGATCGCAGACAGCCGGTAGAGCGTTTCCAGCGCCTCGCGCGGCGACAGCGCGTCCGGGTCGATCTCGGCCATCGCCTCGATCAGCGGATCGGTCCTTGGCTGGTCCGCAACTGTTTTCGGAGCTGAAAGCGTCGCAAACAGTGGCAGATCGTCGATGAAGGCACCACGGCGCTCGCCTTGTTCGCCCCGTTCGAGCTCCTTCAGCACCTGGCGGGCCCGCGCCACGGCACGCTCCGGCAGGCCTGCGAGGCGCGCTACTTGGATGCCGTAAGAGCGGTCGGCGACGCCGGGCTTTACCTCGTGCAGAAAGATCACCTCGCCCTCGAACTCCTTGACCCGCATGGTGGCGTTCTTCATGCGCGACAGCCGCGCCGAGAGCGCCGTCATCTCGTGGAAATGGGTGGCGAAAAGCGCCCGGCAGCGATTGGCCTCGTGCAGATGCTCGACGGCGGCAAAGGCGATCGACAGGCCGTCGTAGGTCGCCGTGCCGCGGCCGATCTCGTCGAGGATCACCAGTGCGCCCGGGCCCGCCTGATTGAGGATCGCGGCGGTCTCCACCATCTCGACCATGAAGGTCGAGCGGCCTTCGGCCAGTTCGTCCGATGCACCGACCCGGGAGAACAGCCGGTCGACGACGCCGATATGGGCGTGAGCGGCCGGGACCCAGGCGCCGATCTGGGCGAGCACCGCGATCAGCGCGTTCTGGCGCAGAAAGGTCGACTTACCGCCCATGTTCGGGCCGGTGAGCAGCCAGATCGCGCCGCCGGGCTTCGATCCCGCGCCGTCCGGCGGCGACAGGTCGCAATCGTTGGCGACGAAGGGCTCGCCGCTGCCGGCCTTCAGCGCCGCCTCGACAACCGGATGGCGGCCGCCCTCGATCCTGAAGGCCAGGCTGTCATCGACGGTCGGCGCGGTCCAGCCGGCTGCAACGGCGAGTTCGGCAAGCGCTGCGGAGACGTCGAGAACGCTCAGCGCCTCGGCGCCGCGCTGCAGACTGTTCGCCGCCGTTATGACGTTCGCGACGAGCGCGTCGAAGGCTTCGAACTCCAGCCGCAATGCTTCGGCCGCCGCTCCGGCGATGCGGCTTTCCAGCGCCGACAGCTCATCGGTGGAAAAGCGCATGGCCGAGGCCATGGTCTGGCGATGGAAGAAGCGGGTCTTCGCCGGGGCAGCGCTGGCGGCATCGGCCAGCGGATTATCGACAGCCGCGGCCCCGCCGGCCGCGCTCTCGATCAGGGCCTTGGCCTGGCCCTCGCCGACCTCGACGAAATAGCCCAGCACGTTGTTGTGCTTGATGCGCAAATTGCGCACACCCGTTTCGGTCGCGTATCGACCCTGCAGCGCCGCGACGACCCGGCGCGAGTCCTCGCGCAGACCGCGCACCTCGTCGAGCGCGGGCAGCGCGTCGGCCCGGACGAAACCACCATCCCGACGCTGGGGTGACGGGGCGTCGACCAGCGTCTCGGCGAGGCGTCGATGCAGCGCGACGGGCAGCGCGACCAGATCCTTGGCGGTATTGGCGATTTCGGGCGGACCGTCCTGCGGCAGGAGTTCGGCGATCTGCAAACCCGCCTCCAGCCCGTCGCGGATCGCGGCGAGATCGCGCGGCCCGCCGCGGCCCAGCGACAGGCGCGACAGGGCCCGCTCGGTATCGGGCAGCCGGCCGAGCGCCGCTCGCAGGGCCTTGCGCAGCGACGCATCGTCGGCGAGGTGGGTAACCGAGGCTTGGCGGGCGCGGATCGCCTGCGGATCGGTCAAGGGCGCGGCGAGCCTGCGGGCGAGAAGCCGGGCGCCGGGGCCGGTCACGGTGCGGTCGATGGTCGAGAGCAGGCTGCCCTGGCGCTTGCCGGAGGTCGTCCGGGTCAGTTCCAGCGAGGCTCGTGTCGTCGGATCGATCTGCATCAGCGAGCCGGCGACGATGCGCTCGGGCCGCTTCAAGGCGGGACGGGCAGCGAGCTGTGTCTTGCCGAGATAGGCGACGAGGGCGGCGGCGGCCGACAGCTCTACCCGTGAAAACCCGCCGAAACCGTCCAGCGTCGCAACGTCGAAGAAGCGGCAGAGCCGATCCTCGGCGGTCGCCCCGTCGAAGAGCGCGGCCGGCTCCGGACGAACCGCGCGACCGTGGCGGCGCACCAGATCGGCCAGCGCCGGATCGCGGAACACCGGGTCGGCCATGACGATCTCGCTCGGCTCGATTGCCCCGATGTCGGTCAACAGCCGGTCGGCCTCGGTCTCGCTCAGGTGGAAGACGCCGGTCGACAGGTCGGTCCAGGCGAGCGCGTAGGTCGCGCCCGGCCCGCTGCCGCCAAGCCGCGACAGGGTCATCAGATAGTTCGGCTGGCCCGGCTCGAGCAGCGCCTCCTCGGTGATCGTGCCGGGGGTGACGAGCCGCACCACATCGCGACGCACGACGGATTTGGTGCCGCGCTTCCTGGCCTCCGCCGGGTCCTCCATCTGTTCGCAGACGGCGACCCGATGGCCGAGCGCGATCAGTTTCTGGAGATAACCATCGGCGGACACGACGGGAACACCCGCCATCGGGATATCGGCGCCCAGATGCTTGCCACGCTTCGTCAGGGCGATGCCAAGCGCCCGCGAGGCCTCGGCCGCATCGTCGAAGAACAGCTCGTAGAAATCACCCATGCGGTAGAATAGCAGGCAATCGGGATTGGCCGCCTTGATCTCGATATATTGCGCCATCATCGGCGTCGGCGCCGCGTCGGGCGAGATCGGCGGCGCGCCCATCGTTTCGAGGTCAGGCTGCCCCCCGATCGATTCGGCGCGATGTTTGGCCCCCTGCGACGATGCGCCGGCCCGCGTTTCGCCGGGCTCGTCCGGCAGGTTCGACAAGGGTTGGGCCGGCGGGGTCATGGCGATGTGATCGTCGTCCTTTGAATTGATTTTGTGACCTATGGCCTTCGCTTTGATGGCGCGCGGTTGCGAACCACCTGGCCGATCCCGTTCCTTCGGCATATCGCCCCGGACTGTCCGAGAAAAGGCCTATCCCCTGCCCGAGCCGACCGGTTTCGGTCCGATGCACAGCCTGTTGCACGCTTCCAGCGCCGCCCGCTGTTGTACCGCAGCGCCAAGCGACCCATTTTAGAAGCCGTCAGCTTGCGTTCATAGCGTCCGTGCGATGACGGCGGCCAAGCTTTCGTCTTTTCGGACGACATCCAGGAACAGGCATCATGATCAGACGCTCCCCAATCGCCGCCATGGTGGCGCTTCTTACCGTTTTCGCCCCGGCCCTCGTCGGTTCGGCAATGGCGCAGGACTCGAACGTCAACGTCCTCGAATACGCCCTGTCGCATCCCTCCGATAACGCGCAGATTTCCGTCCCGCCGCTGCTCGGCGATTCAGTGCCGAGCTCGGTGACAGTGCAGCAGCCCGACAACGGCAATTCGGCCTATGGCTATTTCTACTATGCCGGTCAGCCGGTGATCGTCGACATGAAGACCCGCGCCGTCGTGCGCATCGGGAACTGACGCTGGCTTAAAGCGTGATGAAATCGAGTCCGATCACCGTCTCGCTCTGGCTTTTTGTTTTTGCATGATCTTTTCGTCAGACCGATTGCCACTTTTACGGACCATGCTCCAACACTAAAAAACCCATCACCGAACGCCGAAAGCGCTGGTGGCGGAGCTTTTGAACAATCGGGTTTGGAAGCGGTGTCGGGGGGCCTGTCGGCGCCGCTCTGCGGGCTCAGAGGCGTTGCCCGAAATCTCCCGGTTAGGCGGCGATGCGGCGGTTCGCGGGCGTATAGTGGTCGATGTAGCGTGGATTGATGACCGCGCGCGGCAGCACGACCAGCACATCGGTCGTGCCGAACTGGTGATCGACCACGGCGCCCTCGCCGATATAGCCGCCGAGCCTAAGATAGCCCTTGAGAAGCGGCGGCATGGCGCTGAGCGCCTCGCGCATGTCGACGGGCTCGACGCCGTCGCTCAGGAAGGTGCCGCGATTGACGTGGGCCTTGACGCGCCATTCCTCGGGCGCGGCAGCATGTTGCCTCATGAAGGCGAGCGGCAGGGCCAGCGCCTCCGGGTCGGTGCCAGACATCGAGGCGCAGCCGAAAAGCACGTCGATCTCGTTGGCGACGACATAGCGCCAGATGCCCTGCCACAAGAGGTCCACCGTGCGCTTGCTGCGATAGGCCTTGAGGACGCAGGACCGGCCGAGTTCGAGAAAGCGCGTGCCCGGATGGCGGGCGATCATCGGCGCGATGTCGAATTCCTGGGCGGTGTAAAAGCCGCCGCAGAGCCCCGCCATCTCACCGCGCAGAAGTCTGTAGGTCCCGACGATGCGGTCTTCGATCTGGCCATGCCTTGCGTTGTCGATGACCAGCAGATGATCGCAGTAGCGGTCGAAACCGTCGCGGTCGCGGCGGGTGACCTTCTGGATCTTCGTGGGCTGCGCGCTCATCTCCTCGTAGAAGACCGTATAACGCAAGTGCTGGGCGGCCTTGACCTCCCCCGGATTGCGGGCCAGCCGCACCTCCAGGTCGCCGATGCGACCAAGCACCGGCGCCTCGCCGTCGAAGCGCCTGACGATGTGCCACATCTTCGCCGGCACGTTGCGAAGGGCCACGTTGCCGAAATCGCGCGCGGCTTTCGCACGGGCGGGGAAACGACCCAGGGGCGCCGTCCTGATGGCGTCTGCGAGCATCATATCCTCCGTCCGGCCAATCGCATTCGATTTACATATAGGAACTCGGCGAAAGATTCATGACTCTCGGTTGCTGTTGAAACGCTTGCTGCGAGAAAAACCAGGGCGCTGCGTTTCGCAACGTGCGATCACAGCATCGCGACAACGACGCGGCCGCGGATCTTGCCGGCGATGATGTCTTCCGCAGCACCGACGATACCATCGAAACCGATCTCTGTCCCGATGGCGCGCAGCTTCTGCGCATCGAGGTCGCTGGCAAGGCGTGCCCAGGCCCTCAGGCGCCGGGGCTTCGGCGCCATCACCGAATCGATTCCAAGGAGCGACACGCCTCGCAGGATGAAGGGCGCGACCGAGGCCGGCAGGTCCATGCCCTGGGCAAGGCCGCAACAGGTGACGGCGCCGCCATATTGCGTGCCGGCCAGGACGTTGGCGAGCGTGGTGCTGCCGACGGCGTCGACGGCGCCGGCCCAACGCTCCTTGGCGAGCGGCTTGCCGGGTTCGGACAGTTCGGCCCGGTCGATGATCTCGGCCGCGCCCAGATCCTTCAGCCAGTCCGATTCGCCCATGCGTCCCGTCGAGGCGATGACGTGGTAGCCGAGCTGCGACAGGATCGAGATCGCCACCGAGCCGACGCCGCCGGAGGCGCCGGTTACCAAAACGGGTCCGCGGTCCGGCGTCATGCCGGCGTCTTCGAGGGCCAGCACCGAGAGCATGGCCGTGTAGCCGGCGGTGCCGATGGCCATGGCGTCCTTCGGCGAAAAGGCCTCGGGCAGCGGCACCAGCCAGTCGCCCTTCAGCCGGGCGCGACCGGCATAGGCGCCATAATGCGTTTCACCGACGCCCCAGCCATTGAGAATGACCTTGTCGCCCGCCTTCCAGTCGCCATGCGATGACGAGATGACCGTGCCGGACAGGTCGATGCCGGGGATCATCGGCCAGCGGCGGATCACCGGCGACTTGCCGGTGATGGCGAGCCCGTCCTTGTAATTGACCGTCGTCGCCTCGACGGCCACGTCGACGTCGCCGTCCATCAACTGGTCAGGGGTCATCTCGACCGTCTCGACCGACTGCTTCTTGTTCTCGTGGCGCGACACCAGGATGGCTTTGAAGGCTTCTCTCATGGTCCGTCTCTCCCTCGGGTTTTTCTAAGCCCCTGGTACATTTCGGGCCCTGGTTCTCAACCTCCGACAAAGGGCGCCGAGCGGCGATGTCAATTCGCCGCGCCGTGAACGGGCGTTCGCCAGAGAGCGGATGGTCAGCGACCGCTGGACGTCGTCCGCTTCATTCGCGGAGCCAGAATGAACTCGTCGAGGAGGATGGTGATCGCCCCCACAGTGATGCAGGCGTCGGCGAGGTTGAAGACCGCGAAGCTCCAGACCGGCGTGTGGAAATAGACGTAGTCGACGACATAGCCGAGGCGCACCCGGTCGATGAGGTTGCCGATGGCGCCGCCGACAATGATGGCGAGGCCGAAATGTGTGAGTCGACGGTCGGCCGGTGTCTTGACCCACAGCACCATCACCACCGCCAGGACGACGAGGGCGAGGAGCGCGAGGCCGAGGCCTCCGACGCCGTCGAACATGGAAAAGGCGATGCCGGTGTTGCGGGCGTGATAAAGTGCCAGGAAGGGCACCAGCTCGACCGCGTCGCCGAGCGCCATCTCGGCGACCACCCACGCCTTGATCGCCTGATCGAGCACCACCGCGACGGCGACGATCAGCGCGTTCTTGAGGACGAGCGTCTTGTTCACAGGCTGAGCGCTCCCCGACGCGCCTCGAAGAGCATGATGCCGGTGGCGACGGCGAGGTTCAGGCTGTCGGCCTGGCCGGTCTGCGGAATGCGTACCAGCGTATCGCATGTGTTGGCGAGCGCGTCGGTGAGGCCGGCCTGCTCGTTGCCCATCAAAAGCACGGTGGGCCTCTTGCCGTAGCCGGGTCCACGATAGTCGATGGCGCCCTTCATGTGGGTACCGATCAGCGTGCCGGAAAAGCGCGAGCGCCATTGCAGGAATTCCGCTTCGGTGACCTTGACCAGCGGCATTGCGAAGATCGAGCCCATCGTGGCGCGCACGGTCTCCAGCGAGAACGGATCGACGGACTCGCCGATGACGACGACGCCCTTGGCGCCCGCCGCGTCGGCGGTGCGCAGCACGGTGCCGAGATTGCCGGGATCGCGCACCCGGTCCAACGCGATCACGACGTCGTCGGGCCTGGTCAGCGCAAGCTTGGCCATCGGCACCAAGCGCTTCCTGAAGATGCCGACGGCGTTCTGCGGATTGTCGCGGCGGGTGATCGCCTCCAGCACTTTCGCATTGGCTTCGAGGACGTCGCCGCCCAGCGAAACGGTCCGCGCGGCGGTCTTTTCCAGGAACTCATGACCGCTTGCGGCCCGCGCGATCACCAGCGTCTGGATTTCCCAACCGGCGTCCAGCGCGTCGCCGACGAGCTTCAGCCCCTCGGCGAGGAACAGGCCGGTCTCGTCCCGGTGCTTCTTCTGGGCAAGCAGGCGGATGTCCTTGACGATCGGGTTGGAGACGCTGGAGACCTCCTTGACCCGGCCGGGCGCCACCGTGGGCTTGCCGGAACTGCGTGGTTCATCGGGCATGGTTGGGAACATGGTCGGCGCTCCAGCGCGAAAACAGCGAGGTCGACAGGAGCCGCGGCTCCTCGCCGGCCTCGGACAGAACGAGTTCGCCGGCCTCGATGCGGCCGTCGAGGCCGCGAAACGCCTCGCCCATCAGCGCCGAAAGGGCATAGAAAGAGGCGCGGATCGAGTAGGCGGTGCAAATGACGAAGAGCGGCTTGTCGGCCAGAAGCTCGCGGGTCAAGGCCAGAAGATAGGGCAGATCCTCGAAGATCTGCCAGACTTCGCCTTTGGGTCCCCGACCGAATTTCGGCGGATCGAGCAGGATCGCCTCGTAGCGGCTGCCGCGCTTGACCTCGCGCTCGGCATAACGGACCGCGTCCTCGCAGAGCCACCGAATAGGGCTGCCCTCCAGACCCGCCATCTCCTGATTCTCACGCGCCCAGCCGATCGCTTTCCTGGAGGCGTCGACATGGGTCACCTCGGCGCCGGACCGTGCGGCGAGCAGCGAGGCCAACCCCGTGTAACCGAAGAGATTGAGCAGCCGGACGGGTTCGCCGCGCCCGGACGCCGCACGGATGGCGACGTCGGCATAGGACCAGTGGGCCGCCTGTTCGGGAAAGACGCCGACATGGCGAAACGAGGTGAAGCGGCCGTGATAGGACAGGCCCTCATGGACGAGCGGCCAGGTCTCGCCGAGGGGTGCATTCGGAAAGCGCCAGCGGCCGGTGCCCTCCTCCTCGATGTCGCCGGTGAAGATGGCGTCGGCGCCGTCCCAGTCCGGCGAGGCCAGCCGGGGTTGCCAGATCGCCTGATTTTCCGGTCGACGCACGGTCAGCGGTCCATAGCGTTCGAGCTTTTCGCCGGCGCCGGAATCAAGAAGCGCGTAATCGTCGGTCGGCGGCACGGTCAGGAAAAGCGGCGCCGAAGCCTCGGGACGCGCGCCCTCGCGCCTGGGCAGGTCGAGGCGTTCGGGCGCAGGCGAAGGCGTTTTGGCCGGACCGGAGCGGCCGCCAGCGACGCCCCGCGAATCGGCGCTGACCTGATGGTCGCCGTCCGCAGGTTTCTGATCGATCCTCGGCGCGCGTGGGCTGCGAGGACGACCGGCACCCTCAGTCGCCGAGCGCGCATGCGCCGCGCCGGCCGCGCCGGGCTGGGCGCGTCCATTCGCGACGTTTGACACGTTGTCGATATCGGATGCCGGCTTCGACCCCGCTCCGCTTTTGCCCCGCTTCGTCGCCGCCTTGCGATCCGGCCGCCGCGCCCTCGCCAAACTCACCACTCCATGCCGTATCGTCCTGCCCTGTCGGGGCGTTCTCGAACCAATTACCGATTTCCCCCGACCTTGGCAAAGCCGCTTCAAACGTGGTCTCTAGCACGACTTGCCGCAGGACCGGGCGGATGTCCCGCCAGCGGCACGCGACACGTGCCCGCGACGGCCTTTGCGAAACGTCGCGTCGTGCATCTCTGTAGGAGGAAAATTGTCATGGATCTGAAGGGCGAATACCGTTTGCCGGCACCGCGGGAGAAGGTCTGGGCGGCGCTGAACGACCCGGACGTCTTGCGCGCCTGCATCCCCGGCTGCCAGAAGCTGGAGATGACCGGCGACAACGAGATGGAAGCCACCGTCACGGCCAAGGTCGGACCGGTCAAGGCGACCTTCAACGGTCAGGTGCGGCTGGAAAACATCAATGCGCCGGAGAGCTATTCGATCGTCGGCGAGGGCAAGGGCGGCATCGCAGGCTTCGCCAAGGGCGGCGCCGACGTCCTTTTGAAGGACGAAGGCCCGGATACGACGACGCTGAGCTACGACGTCAAGGCGCAGGTCGGCGGCAAGCTCGCCCAGATGGGCGGCCGGCTGATCGATTCGACGGCCAAGAAGCTGGCCGGCCAGTTCTTCGACAATTTCGCCGCGCACGTCTCGGACGGCGAAGGGCAGGCCCAAGGGGAAACCCAAAGCGCCTGAGCAGGCCGGCTCCTGCGGCCGCTCAACGAACAAGGACTGCGGCGTCAGCGCTCGCGCCTTGTTCGTTCGATACTTTTCCAGACAACGACAACGAAGACGCTGACCGGTCTTTGGCGGACGATCGGAGCGGATCGCTCCGATGATTGCGGACCCTTGCCGCGGCGATCGTTGCGTGAACTCGCGTCAGGCCGCGCGACTGCCGACCAAGGCGGTCGAGGACCCGCCGGATTTCGGCTCGAAGGACGTCTTCTCGCGCTCGTCCTGCAACTGGCGAAGCTTCGACTTCGATTCCTCTGCCTCGCGGCGCAGACGCTCGACCTCGTATTTGCGCTTCCAGGATTTGCGGCGGTAGTGGGCCTGAGTGAACCAGGTGCCGCAACCGCCGAGAACGACGCCGACGATGATCGTTCCCATCAGGAGAATAAACAACGGCGCCTGAAAAGCCAGTTGCGGCATCGTTCCGATCGGATCGAGCGACACGGTCACCGCCTCGCGATTGGCCACGCAGAAGACGATCAGGATGATCGCCAGCGGCACCAGGATAATGAAGGACAGGATTTTTGCGATCATCTCGTCGTCGAAGCCTCTCATGCCGGGGCGTCGGTCGAGCAACGCCGGTCGGCTCCACTGTCCACCGGAACGGGTTCGGTCTCAACCCTTTTCGCGCTCTTTTTCCCGCGGCTTTGTCGTCGGGATCGGTCGAAGGGTTTGCCGATGCCAGATCAAGCCCCTTGGGCATCGAAAGCGGCAGGCCGGCGAAACCCGCCCGTCCTTGCAAATGACATAAATGCGTGCGGCCGAAGGTCAAACGCGATGTTGTGGTTTGTTTCTCGACGCAGTGGTGGCACCGACCGGATGGTCATCAAGGCCGAAGCGCGTAGAGAGCCTGGCCGTTCGATCGCTCTGCTCGAGCCGAGCTCGTCAGCCCGACCCGCCGCCCGAAAACGTGGCGCGAACCGAACTGGTCAAGCCCACGACACCGGCCCCAGACCCCGGCCCTCGATCCACAGGTCTCAGGCCTTGTCGTTCAAGCGCTCGCGCAGTTCCTTGCCCGCCTTGAAGAATGGCACCCACTTTTCCTCGACCTCGACCGCCTCGCCGGTTCGCGGGTTGCGGCCCGAGCGAGAGGGGCGATTCTTGACCGAAAAGGCGCCGAAGCCGCGCAGTTCGACGCGGTTCGATTCGCACAGGGCATCGGTGATCTCGTCGAAGATCGCGTTGACGATCATCTCGACGTGCCGCTGGTAGAGATGCGGATTGCGGGTGGCGATCGCGGCGACGAGTTCGGACTTGATCAAGCGACCTCCTTTGGGGTGATGCCTGCCTTTAGGGGTGATAACAGCGGCCTCGGCCGCTGATTTTTCGGCCACAACGCTATTTTCCAACACGTCTTTCCAACGCGCCGAAGTCCTCGCAATCGCGGTAACTCTTAACGCGAAGGCTGCCAGAGCGACACCAGGCCGTCAAGGTGGCCGGCCTTTTCCAAGAGCGCGTCGGGCAGGGAATCGGCGTCCGGGGACAGGCCCAGAAATCCGAGCAGGAACGATTTCGCGCCGGTGAAGGACGACCAGCCAAACCCTCGTTCTTCCGGCTTGCGGTCGACGATTTCGAGACCTTTTTCGACGCCGCGTTCGCCCTCCAGCCATTGCCGCACGACATCCTCGCCGCCGATCGCGTCGACGAGCCTGTTGTCGAGCGCCTGACGGCCCGAGAACACCGAGCCGTCGGCAAGACGTCGCACCTCCTGTGGCGAATAGTTCCGGCGCTCGGCGACCAGGGCGACGAACCAGTCATAGGTGTCGAGGATCAGCCGACGGATCATGTCCTTGGCCTCCTGCGGCGCCGGCGCGAAGGGGGACGGCTCGGCCTTCATCGGCGAGGACTTGATTGCAGCCACCTCGACGCCGATCGTGTCGAGGAGTTTGGATGCGTCGAAATATTGGAACAGCACGCCGATCGAACCGACGATCGAGGTGCGGCGCGCGACGATGTGATCGGAGCCGGCAGCGATCATGTAGCCGGCCGAGGCCGCGAGCGTGCCGACCTCGCTTGCCACGGGTTTGACCGCGGCGATCTTGCGCACCGCCTCGTAGATCGCCTCGCCGCCAACTGTCGTGCCGCCGGGCGAATCGATCTTCAGGATCACCGCCTTGACCGCGTCGTCGACCCGAAGATCATCGAGCAGGTCGAGAAGCTTTTCATCCTCGGTGATCACCCCCTCGATCGAAACACGGGCAATCTGGTTCGACAATCCGCCGGCAATGCCCGTGCGCCCGCTCTCGCTGCGCAAAAACCCGGCTGCCAGGGCCGCGCCGATCACCGCAAGGGCGACGACGAGAATCGCCAGGACGCGCCAAAAACTCAGCTTGCGCCGCAACCGGCGTCGGTCGATCATCTCTTGCGCCGTCAACGACATCGCCGTCCGTTCCCGTATTGCCCCCTGGCCCACCCGTCTGGCGAACCGTTCGCCGCAAAACCGTATCCGGTTGGGGCGCGACTTCCTGGGCAGACGGTTAACCGTTCCGTCCATACAAGGGAAGCCCACTGGGGAAGCCGAAGGGAAAGCTGGAGAGACGCCCAGGCGGACGCCATGGGCTGAAGCCTGGAGAGAGGCCTGATGGGACCCTCACGAATCGTTCATTCCCTTGCGGTATCGCTGCGAACGTCCATTTTGGTATTGACGCAAAAAGCCCCTATTCTACGCCCAGATGCATCGGCGAGCTGCCATCCTCGCTTATCACCGCGACCGGGCCGCAATGGAAATGCCCCGAAAGGAACCCCTCAGCCTTGGCCAGCGAGCGACCACAGAGCCGACCGAAACTGGCCTCTTACGACGCCGAGGCGCACCACGTCGGGACGGCGACCAATGACGGCCGGCGCCTCAAGGAGTTTTCGCGCGCCCAGAAAAGCTCGCGGCGCGTCGGGCTTTTGAAGATCGGCCTGCCGATCATCGCGGTGACGATCATCGCCGTCGGCGTCGCGCTTACCTGGCTCGCGCGAAGCATGCCCGACGATCTCTCGGTCGCCAGCACCTCGATCGACGACGGGCGCGTCGTCATGCAGGATCCGCGCATGTCCGGCGTCGACAACAAGAACCGACCCTATCAGTTGATTGCGGAACGGGCGTTCCAGTCGCTGAAGGGCGGCGGCGTCGACCTGGAAAAGCTCAGCGCCAAGGTCGCCGTCAGTGACGACACCGAGGCCAGCATCAAGGCCGCGGCAGGCCATTACGACCAGGCCAACCAGGATTTGACGCTGTCCGGCGGGATCGGGGTCGAAACCACCAGCGGCATCACCATCCAGATGGCGTCGGCCATGATCGATTTCGACGGCGGCAATCTCGACGGCCAGGGTCCCGTACGCATCGAGACGCCGAACCAGACGATCGAAGCCTCGTCCCTGAAACTCTCCGACGGCGGCAAGACGCTGTCCTTCGGCGGCCGCGTGAAAATGCGGCTCGATCCATCGGCCGTTCAACCCGAACCGCCCACGGCGGACGCATCGCAGCCCATCAAGAAACAAGCCTCCAGAAGCGAGTAATCCATGTTTTTGTTCGTTCGCCGCGGCGCTCTTGCGCTGATCATCGCCCTCGCCGCCCTGCCGCTGGTCAATCCGGCCGCGATGGCCCAGGACACCGGCCTCGGCCAAAGCTTTACCGGAATGCAGATCGACGGCGACAAGCCCATCTCGATCGAATCGAACCAGCTGGACGTCGACGACGCCAAGGGCATCGCGACCTTTTCTGGCGATGTGCAAGTGGTCCAGGGTCCGACCGAGTTGCGCACCGCCAAGCTGGTGGTGACCTACGACAAGACCCAGGTGAAATCCAGGTCGGACGCGGCCGCCACGCCGGCGGCGGGCCCGATAGGCGGCGGCACCAGCAAGATCAAGAAGCTGGATGCGAGCGGCAAGGTCTATGTGAAGTCTGCCGATCAGGTCGCGACCGGCGACAACGCCTCCTTCGACATGGCGAGCCAGCTTGTCGTCATGTCCGGCCAAGTCGTTCTGTCCCAGGGCAAGAACATCGCCGAAGGCTGCCGCATGACGATCCACATGAAGACCGGCAAGGCCCGACTGGAAAGCAACGACTGCGACAATGGCGGAAAAAGCAGTGGCCGGGTTCGCATGATGCTGACCCCGGGCCAAAGCGACAAGGCCGGCAATTGATCCGCGCGACGCACACCGACTGGCACGAGACGACCGAGACCGCGGCATGATGGACGGTAGCATGGAGGCAACGAACTCCGCCAACCCGGAACAGCGGGACGCGAGTCCTTTGCACCGTGACGCGTCGCGCGTTGCCGGTCCGCGCGATGCGGCCTTTCACGAGCCTGGCCAGGGTCCGGACAGTGTGCCTGGCGACATGGAGGGCACTCTCTACGCGGCAGGTCTGACCAAGAGCTATCGCGGCCGCAAGGTGGTCGCCGATGTCGGCCTGTCGGTGCGCCGCGGCGAGGCCGTCGGTCTGCTCGGACCGAACGGCGCCGGCAAGACCACCTGTTTCTACATGATCACCGGCCTTGTGGCCGTGGACGAGGGCCGCATCCTGCTCGACGGCGAGGACATCACCAAGGTGCCGATGTACCGCCGCTCGCGACTGGGCATCGGCTATCTGCCACAGGAGGCTTCGATCTTTCGCGGCCTTTCGGTCGAGGACAACATCCGCGCCGTGCTGGAGGTCGTCGAGCCCGACAAGAAAGTCCGCGAGCGCGAGCTCGACGCGCTGCTCGCCGAGTTCCACATCGACCACCTGCGAAAGCAGGCGGCGACGTCGCTGTCGGGCGGCGAGCGGCGGCGCTGCGAGATCGCCCGGGCACTCGCCTCCAAGCCGACCTTCATGCTGCTCGACGAACCCTTCGCCGGCGTCGATCCGATCGCCGTCGCCGACATCCAGGGCCTGGTGCGGCATCTGACACACCGCGGCATCGGCGTCTTGATCACCGACCACAATGTGCGCGAGACGCTCGGCCTCATCGACCGGGCCTACATCATGCACGCCGGCGCGGTGCTGACCCATGGCAGCCCGCAGGATATCGTCGACAACGCCGACGTGCGCCGTTTCTATCTGGGCGACCAGTTCAGCTTCTGACGGGTTCGTCGGGCATGGTCTCGCAGGCCAGCCTGCGCCGCTCTATCGGCGCAACATATCGCATCGGGGTCGCCGCTCCGGCGCGCAGCGCGATTAATCTTATCAAGCGAATCATCGTCCGTCCGGCGCAAGAACGGATTCGCTTTTCCTCAAAATTCGTGCGGTAATCCAGGCAAAGCAGGCTTGAGAAACGCTCTGCCCTTTCGGGCGGACCGGGACTATGAGACTTTTCAGACCGGCGAAATCCTTTCGCTGCGGCAAATTTTCAGCAGGCGAAACCCTCGCCCCGCGAAACTTGAGGCGAGTGCTTCGGCGTCCATGGCATTAGCGGCCAAAATGCAGATGCGGCAGACTCAGTCGCTGGTCATGACACCCCAGCTGCTGCAGTCCATCCGCCTGTTGCAATACAGCCATTTCGAGCTGCGGGCCTTCGTCGACGCCGAGATGGAGCGCAACCCGCTGCTCGTCGCCGACAACTCCGCCGACGGCACGTTCCCCGCCGGAGACGCGACGACCCGGCACAACATGGCGAGCCTCGACGATTTCGATCCCCGGCTCCTCGATCGCACGGGTGGCGAGGCACGCGCCGACCGGCAGCGTGAGGCCGCACTGCGCGACGAGACGCGGCCCGAGCCGCAAGCGTCGCGCCGCGACGGGCCGGCCGCCGCGACGAGCTATCAAGGCCGCACGGGCGGCCGGTCGCTTGCGGCGCCCGACGGCGATTTCGGCATCGAGGACATCGCCGACCGCACACCCGGCCTTCACGCCCACGTGCTCGCGGAAGTCGCGGACGCGCTCCCCGACCGTACGGAGCGCCGCGTCGGCGAGGCACTGGTCGAGCATCTGGACGATAGCGGTTATCTGCAGCCGGACTTCGAGACGGTCGCACGGGAACTCGGGGTCGACAAGACGGTGCTCTCGAAGGTGCGGCGGACGCTGCAACGGCAGGCCCATCCGGCGGGTCTCTTCGCCCGCTCGTTGGGCGAATGCCTGGCGCTGCAGCTCGAACGCCGCGACCGGCTCGACCCCGTGATGCGCACCGTCCTCGACAATCTCGACCTCCTTGCCCGGCGCGACTTCGCCGCCCTGCGCCGCCTGACCGGCGAGGACGAATCCGGGCTGATGGACATTCTCGCGGAAATCCGCGGCCTCGACCCCAAGCCCGGCCACGCCTTTTCCAGCGACGGATTCGAGGCGATCATTCCCGACGTGCTCGTCACCGAGGCACCGGACGGCGGCTGGACCGTCGAACTCAATCCCGACGCCCTGCCACGGGTGCTCGTCGACAACGACTATCTGACGACCGTGCGCGGCGGTGCGCTCTCCGAGGACGAGCGCAATTTCATCGGCGACTGCCAGCAATCGGCGAACTGGCTGGTGCGCTCGCTCGACCAGCGGGCGAAAACGATCGTCAAGGTGGCCAGCGAAATCGTACGGCGCCAGGACGGCTTTTTGACCAAGGGCGTCGGCGGGTTGAAACCGATGACGCTGATGGCCGTCGCCGAGGCGATCGGCATGCATGAATCGACCGTGAGCAGGGTCACCGCGACGAAGTTCATCGCGACGCCCCGCGGGACCTTCGACATGCGCTTCTTCTTCACAGTCGCGATCGCCTCGGCCAATGGCGGCGATGCCCATTCGGCCGAGAGCGTCAAGCATCGCGTCAAGCAGATGATCGACGCCGAGACCGTCGGCAAGGTCCTCTCGGACGACGACATCGCGGTCGTCCTGAAAAAGGAGGGCGTCGATCTCGCCCGCCGAACCGTCGCCAAATATCGCGAAGCCCTGGGGCTGCCCTCATCGATCCAGCGGCGCCGTGAGCTGAATGCCCGGCGCCTTGCATCTTGAACGCCTTTCACCGACTGCATCGGGCCGTAAGCGCGCCGTTTGGCGATCACGGCACCGCAAGCCGTACGGCGAGGCCCGAATTCACCGCCGCGCAGTTGCAACGATCGGTTGGAGGGTCCGCCCGCCCTGCTGCATCGGGTGTTGCGTGGCCGCGTTGACAGGTCCGGCGATCCTCCCTAGAAGGCGCCACTTCCTCAGGTCCGCCGCGGACTTGCCGACAGGCCGCTCGACGCGCCGCCTTCCCCTCGCATATTCGACGACCAAGGCGGCATCCAACGTCGTTCCGATGCGTTTCACCGGACTGGCACAATGACGCCAGGGCAACGGCATATTGAAGGAGCTTCAACCATGGGTCTTCGCGTTTCGGGAAAGCACATGGACGTCGGCGAGGCGTTCCGCACACGGATCGAAGAGCGGCTGAACGAAGCCGTCGACAAATATTTCGACGGCAACTTCTCGGGCAGCGTCGTGGTTTCCAAGGATGCGGCACGGTTCTCGACAGACTGCACGATCCATCTCGACACCGGTGTCGTCTTCCAGGCGGCGGGCATGGCCCACGATCCCGAAGCCAGTTTCGCCGAGGCCGCCGAGCGCATCGAGAAGCGCCTGCGCCGCTACAAGCGTCGCCTGAAGGATCACCGCGCGGGCCATGCCAATGGCGATCGCGATATGGCCTATCAGATCATGGCCGCAATCCCCGACGAGGACGAGGAACTGGAAGAGGATTTCGCGCCGGCGATCATCGCGGAGACGACCCTCAAGGTCGGCACGCTTTCGGTCGCGGGCGCCGTGATGGCGCTCGACCGGCAGGACAGCCCGGTCGTCGTCTTCCGCAATGCCAAATCGGGCGATCTCAACTTCGTCTTCCGGCGCTCCGACGGCAATTACGGCTGGGTCGACCCGTCGACCTACGCCAACGAGGCTTGAAGGGCGCCACCTGAGGGGCCGGGCCCCAGAGGATGCGACTTGAGGGCGGCACAAGGTTGGTCCTCCAGTGTGTCGCGCGGGCTCCCGTCATCGGAACCGCGCGGCGCTCTGGGCAACGGGTCTTCGGCGCAAAGTGGACACGAAGAGGTCCAAGGGCACAGATCGATAATGTATCTCGAAACGCTCATCGAACCGGCGGGAATCCTGCCGGGCCTTCGGGCCACTTCCAAGAAGCAGGTCCTGCAGGAGCTGGCGGAGAAGGCGGCCGAACTCACCGGCCTGCCCGAACGCGAGCTGTTCGAAACGATCCTGCAGCGGGAAAAGCTCGGCTCGACCGGCGTGGGGAACGGCATCGCCATCCCGCACGGCAAGCTTCCGGCCCTCGATCACATCGTCGGCCTGTTCGCGCGACTGATGCGCCCGGTCGATTTCGATGCGCTCGACGACCAGCCGGTCGACCTCGTTTTTCTGCTCCTGGCGCCGGAAGGTGCCGGCGCCGACCATCTGAAGGCGCTCTCCAAGGTGGCGCGGCTGCTGCGCAACGCCGATACGGTCGCCGCCATCCGCGATTCGCGCGACGCCGGCTCGATCTACGCGTTGATGACCCAGGCCTCGGCGCAGAACGCCGCCTGAGCGCTGGCAAGGTTCCAAAGCGTTTTCCCGGATCACGCGGACCGGGATCGCGATCCCGTCGCTCCTTCGACCCCTACAAAAGCCGATTTACAAAAAAAGGGCGCAGCCGAAGCCACGCCCTGATGTATCCGACCGATTGCCGCCGGCTCGGAGGCTCTGTCGGTCAATGGGTGCTGACCGTCTGCAATTCGTTTTCCGATGCGCTGGCCAGGATACTGCCGCGATCGTCGGAAACGGCCAGCGGCGTGCCGTCCGCGGCGAACAGTGCCCAGAGATCGAGGCCGGGCTCGATGGAACGGGCGGAGGGAAAGCGCGCGCGCATCTCGTCGGACGTCATCTGCCGAAGATAGGCAAGGTTGCCTTCGCCGATGGCGGCGAGGTCCGTTTCGGTGACGGTGGTAGGAACGAGGTCGGTCATGGGACGTCTCCTTTCTAGGCAAACGTAACAGGATATTCATAAATGCAAGCTGAACGAGCGCTTTCGCCGCGCTTCATTCGGCCACCGAAATCGCGATCTTCTTGACGATCCGCTCCGGTTCGGGCTTGGCCAGATCGATCAGCAACAGGCCGTTCTTCAGCTGCGCGCCGATAATCCGCATGCCTTCGGCCAGGAGATACGACTTTTGGAACTGCCGCGCGGCGATGCCCCGGTGGAGATATTCGCGCTCGGTGTCGTCGCTTTGCCGGCCGCGCACGATGAGCTGGTTCTCCTCGCTCGTGACCTCCAGATCGTCCGGCCCGAAGCCGGCGACCGCCAGCGTGATACGGATGAGATCGCCGGTCGACGCACCATCGGCATCCGTCGCATCGCAACGAATTCGTTCGATGTTGTAGGGGGGATAACCATCCCCGGCCTTGGCGATCCGTTCCAGCGTCTTTTCGACGCTGTCGAAGCCCAGGAGCAACGGACTGGAAAAGGGCGTCATGCGGTTCATTTTCGTCTCAAGTCCTTTTACGAAGCGACTTTAGAGCAACATGGCCCTCGCGGAGGCACCATGTCCTTATGACCCATATGGCGATCGATCGCTCTCCCTTCAATCCATGGCGACCCGCCGCATGCCTTGAGGCGTTTGTGCTCTTGCCGGACGGCCGCCGCGCTTTCGAGAAGCCTCGCACGGCATGGTTACGGAAGAACGAATGGCTCAACGCCGAACGGCGGCTCGATGGGAACCGCCGTTCGGCCGGGGTCGATCCGGTGTGCACAGAACCTGCGTCGACCGTTCAGGATGCGCTTGGGGCGCCCGGCATGAACTTCAGCGCGACGCCGTTCAGGCAGTGGCGCTTGCCGGTCGGCTTCGGACCGTCGTCGAAGATGTGACCGAGATGGCCGCCGCAGGTGGCGCAATGCACCTCGGTGCGGGCGTAGAGCAGCTTGCGATCGGTCTTGGTGTCAACCACTGAGGCCGAGAGCGGCGCCCAGAAGCTCGGCCAGCCGGTACCGGAGTCGAACTTCGTCTCGGACGAGTAGGCCGGCGTATCACAGCCTGCACAGGCGTAACGGCCGGACTTCTTGTTCTCCGTCAGCGGGCTCGTGAAGGGTCGCTCGGTCGCCTCCTGGCGCAGCACCGCGAACTGGTCGGGCGTCAGGCGCTTGCGCCACTGGTCATCGGTCATGGAGACGGGATAGCTCTTGGCCTCGGCCCGCGAGCGCGTGCCAAGCACGGCGCCCCCGCCGACCGCGGCTGAAATGGCGGCCATGGAGGTTCTCAGGAAGTTGCGTCGGTGCATGGGGGTTCTCCTCTCGCTGGGTTGGCGTGTCGGTCGGCACTCGGCGGTGCCGGTATCACTGCGCCGTCTTGCGGCAGTCGGTCGTTTACGTTCGGGCCTGGCACGGATCGCCACGCCAGGCGCTGTCATCGCTCGTCGGCCCCGCTCGGTGTTCAGGCCTGCCCGCACGCCGGCTCCTCACGCGCCGGACGATACTGCCGTCAGATTCGGACAAAACAGCCGTTATGTTTCAATCGGCGTTTCACATCACCGTCATAGGCACGGCTCGCGGTCTGGCCGGATCTGTCCCGCGACGAAAAGATATGTACCGGCAACGCGCCGAAAAGGGCGCTTTGAAACGAGAGCCGTTCGACGTCGACTGGCGCCGGGCAGCGCCAGCCCGTCGCGTCGAACGCTGGAATCCGCAAACGACACCGCCCACCCCATCCGGTCGGGACGAGGCGGGCGATCATCAGATTAAGGCTATCGAAGGTCGCGAAGACCTTCGATGGGTCAGGGCATCAGGACGGCGTCGATGACATGCACGACACCGTTGGCCTGCATCACGTCGGCCTGGGTGACGGTGGCCTTGCCGCCCTTGGCGTCGGTGACGACCAGCTTGTCGCCGTCCATCGAGAGAGTCAGTTCCTCGCCCTCGACCGTCTTGACCTTATGCTCGCCGCCATCGTCCTTGATCATCTTCATCGCGGCTTCCGACGTCGCGGCGGCCGGGACCACGTGATAGGTCAGGATCTCGGTCAGCTGATCCTTGTTTTCCGGCTTCAGCAGCGTCTCGACGGTTCCCTTCGGAAGCGCCTCGAAGGCTTCGTTGGTCGGCGCGAACACGGTGAACGGACCCTTGCCGCCCAGCGTCTCGACCAGACCAGCGGCCTTTACGGCCGCGACCAACGTCGTAAGGTTGGAGGCCGCCGACGCGTTTTCCGGAATCGTCTTGGCCGGATCCATCGGCGCGCCGCCGACCATCGGCATCTCCGAACTGGCCATCGGCTTGGCATCCTGAGCGTAGGAGGCAGATGTCACGCCGAGCGAACCGGCGGCAATGAGCGAAGCGATGGCGGTCGTGCGGATAAGAGCCTTGAACATGTGAAGTGTCTCCCGTTGATATTCTTTTCGATCTTCCCCGGCTGGGGCGATGGTAAAGATACGGTGCCCCGGGCAAATTGTTTCAAAACAAGGAGATCACGGAATCGTCAGTTCATGGTGCATGTTCTTCACGCCTGCATCGCATTCTCAAATCCGCGATGCATCAAATTACTGATCCTGGACACTTTCATCGAGAACAAGTGAAATCAGCGCAAGCGCTTTTCCCTATGCAGACGAGTGTGCAAAGCGCCACAACGCCGAATGGGGCCTGTCTTCAACCGGTCTATAACGGTGCCCGAAGTTCGGGACCGGCGACCGGCATATCCCAGCCCCGCGACGTTTCGCCACCGCTCCTACCTGCCGATGGGATACCGGGATGCGGCAAGGGCGACCTGTCCGCATCTGGTTAAGCCCATGCGGCACTCAGTAGTCTGGAAGGCGCGATCAGTCATCATCTGCGCATCCCCGCATGCGTGTAGCGGGATGCGGCCTTCTCAGGGATCGATCCGGCCGCGCAGGTTCTTGACCTGCGAGCGACCTTTCTTGGCTTTCAGCCGCCGCTCCACGGAGCCCTTGGTGGGCCGTGTCTTGCGACGCTTGGGCGGCGGCGGCTTCAGTGCTTCGCGCACGAGTTCAGCCAGACGCTCGCGCGCGTCCTCGCGGTTTCGGTCCTGGCTGCGAAAGCGCGAGGCCTCGATGAGGATATCGCCGTCCTTGGTCGCGCGGCGACCGGCCAGCAGGAAGAGCCGCCGGCGCACATCGGGATGCAAAACCTCGGAAGCCCCCGCCGCGTAGCGCAGCTGGACAGCGGTCGAGACCTTGTTGACGTTCTGTCCGCCGGGCCCGCCCGCCCGGATGAACTGCTCCTCAAGCTCGGCGGCCGGGATCGTCACTCGCCCGCCGATCATCAGATCGTCGCCGCCCGCCATATCGCTTCCCCTCTCGCCCTGCCATCGCCGCCGCAATCCTCTTCGGCACGACCGACCGGACAATCATAGCAAAAAGCCCGCCGCCGCGAACCGATGCGCGGGGCGGGCCTTCGATCTTGCTCGAACTTTCGACCGAAGACTACTCGGCGGCCATCGCCATCGACGGCATGGCGCTCATCACCGCTTCATCGACATGGCTTTCGAACTTCTCGAAATTCTTGCCGAACATGGCGACGAGCTTTTCGGCCTGGGCGTCGTAGGCAGCCTTGTCGGCCCAGGTCGAGCGCGGATCGAGAAGCTGCTTGTCGACGCCCTCGACGGCGACCGGCACCTTGAAGCCGAAATTGGCATCGGTGCGGAACTCGGCATCGTTGAGCGTGCCGTCCAGCGCCGCGCCGAGCAGCGCCCGCGTCACCTTGATCGGCATGCGCTTGCCGGTGCCGTAGGCGCCGCCGGTCCAGCCGGTGTTGACCAGCCAGCAATTCACCCCGTGCCGGGAAATCAGGTCTCGCAGGAGGTTGCCGTACTCGGTCGGATGGCGCGGCATGAAGGGCGCACCGAAGCAGGTGGAGAAGGTCGCCGTGGGCTCGGTGACGCCCTTTTCGGTGCCGGCGACCTTGGCCGTATAGCCAGACAGGAAGTGGTACATCGCTTCGGCCGGGGTCAGCTTGGCGATGGGCGGCAAAACACCGAAGGCGTCGGCCGTCAGCATGATGATGTTCTGCGGGTGTCCGTCTCGCCCGGTCTCCGAGGCGTTCGGAATAAAACTCAGCGGATAGGCGGCGCGGGTGTTTTCCGTCAGCGAGCCGTCGTCGAGGTCGGGCACGCGATCGGCGTCGAGAACGACGTTCTCGAGGACCGTGCCGAAACGACGCGTTGTCGCGAAGATCTCCGGCTCGGCCTCGGCCGACAGGCGGATGGTCTTGGCGTAGCAACCGCCCTCGAAGTTGAAGATGCCGTCTTCGCCCCAGCCGTGCTCGTCGTCACCGATCAGCGTGCGGTGCGGGTCGGCCGAGAGCGTCGTCTTGCCGGTGCCGGACAGGCCGAAAAAGACCGCCGCGTCGCCATCGGGCCCGACATTGGCCGAGCAGTGCATGGGCATGACGCCCTTTTCGGGCAGGCGATAGTTCAGCGCGGTGAACACCGACTTCTTCATCTCGCCACCATAGGAGGTGCCGCCGATCAGGACGATGTTGCGGGACAGGTCGCAGCCGATGATCGTCTCGCTGAGGGCGCCGTGGCGCTCGGCGTCGGCCCGCAAGGACGGCAGGTCGATGATCGTCATGTCCGGCACGAAGGCGGACAATTCTTCGTTGCCGGGGCAGATCAACAGATTGCGGATGAACAGGGCATGCCAAGCGTATTCGGTGACGACCCGCACGCGGATGGCGTTTTCCGGGTCGGCGCCGCCGATCAGATCCTGAACGAACAGGTCGCGACCCTTCGCCATCGCCTTGAAGTCGTCGTAGAGCGCCTCGAAATGCTCGGGCGTCATGGCGGCATTGTTGTCCCACCACACGACGTCGTCGGTGTTCTCGTCGCGGACGATGAACTTGTCCTTGGCCGATCGACCGGTGTGCTTGCCGGTGGTGACCATCAGGGCGCCATGGGCCGTGAGCTTGCCCTCGCCGCGGCGGATCGCGGTCTCGATGAGGTCGGCGGCCGACAGGTTCCAGCGCAGCGAGCCAAGATCGGCAAGGCCCGTCGTCTCGATGCCGCTGTCAGGGTTTCTCGTCCCGATTTCATCCATCGGTCTCACTCCCGGTTGGTTGAGGTCGCTCGGCCCGCCCCCGCCCGACAGGCGGATGGTCCCGTTGGCATGCTAATTACTGTGCAATTGCGAAGTGTTCAACCCGCATCGCCATATAACTGTCAATCAAAACAGCAGCTTAATCGATTTAGATCAGCAAGTCGTCAATTCAATCGGTTCATGTTGCATTCATCGGCTCGGGCCTACATCCCGAAAGCTTGATGCCGGCAAATCGTGGCAGGCACCATCGAACACAAGCGGCCCGGTGGCGGCCCGGCGGCGGGCCGATGACGGAGGGCTCTACCGCGCTTCCGGCGCGTCAGTTTTGCCGTTACGCCTTTGTAATTTTTTCGAACTGCCACATTTAAAGCGCACTGAACGCGCGGAACCCGGGTTCGACAGACCGGACAGGGGACCGCAAATGAGCGATGCCACGCAACTGAACCATGCGCCGGCCGAAGCCTACGGACATCGGGATTCGTCGCCGTCTACCACCCGCACACCCCCTCGATCGCAGGGAGGGTGGAAACTGGAGAGTTCCGCAATGCCAACGATCGCCCTGGTCGATGATGACCGCAACATTCTCGCGTCGGTCTCGATCGCGCTCGAGAGCGAGGGCTACCGTGTCGAAACCTACACCGACGGCGCCTCGGCGCTGGAGGGACTGCAATCGCGGCCGCCGAACCTTGCCATCTTCGATATCAAGATGCCGCGCATGGACGGCATGGAGCTGTTGCGTCGCCTGCGCCAGAAATCCGATCTGCCGGTGATCTTCCTCACCTCGAAGGACGAGGAGATCGACGAGCTGTTCGGGCTGAAGATGGGCGCCGACGACTACATCCGCAAACCGTTCTCGCAGCGGCTGCTGGTCGAGCGGGTGCGAGCGATCCTTCGCCGCGGCGCCGCCCGCGAAGCCGCTGCCAAGGGTGTCCAGTCGACACCGGAATCCTCGCTGGAGCGCGGGCTTCTGGTCATGGACCAGGAACGCCACACCTGCACCTGGACCGGCCAGCCGGTTACGCTGACCGTCACGGAATTTTTGATCCTGCACTCGCTTGCCCAGCGTCCCGGCGTCGTGAAAAGCCGCGACGCGCTGATGGACGCGGCCTATGACGAGCAGGTCTATGTCGACGATCGCACCATCGACAGCCACATCAAGCGGCTGCGCAAGAAGTTCAAGGCGATCGACGACGATTTCGACATGATCGAAACCCTTTACGGCGTCGGCTACCGCTTCCGCGAAGCCTGATCGCATTCGATGGTCAGCGTCCCGCATGATGAGGACGGCAAGGGCGAAAACCTAAGGCGCGCCGGCCGGAACCTCCACGGCGCGGCCGATCGGGACGCGGACCGGGCGGCCGCCGCCCGGCGCAGCCGGCGTCGCGAGGCGATCGTGCGCATGCAGCTCAGGCGCCTGCCTTTCCTGCGGCGGGTCGTCGTCCGGGCACGCTGGATCCTCGACCACACGATCTTCTCTTCGCTCACCCGGCGCATCGTCTTTCTCAACCTCGTCGCGCTGATCGTCCTCGTCTCGGGCATCCTTTATCTCAACCAGTTCCGGGCCGGCCTCATCGACGCGCGGGTCGAGAGCCTCCTCACGCAGGGCGAGATCATCGCCAGCGCGATCGCTTCGTCGGCGACGGTCGAGACCAATTCGATCACCCTCGATCCGGAAAAGCTTCTGGAGATGCAGGCCGGCGACACTCTGGCGCCCAGCGCCGAATCGACCGACAGCCTCGATTTTCCGATCAACCCCGAGCGTGTCGCGCCGCTGCTGCGCCGGCTGATCTCTCCGACCCGCACGCGCGCCCGGCTCTACGACCGGGACGCCAACCTCATCCTCGATTCGCGGCATCTTTATTCGCGCGGCCAAATCCTGCGCTACGACCTGCCGCCCGTCGAGGACGAGAGCGAGCCGAGGGCGGTCGAGGCGGTGATCGACTGGTTCCGCCGGCTGTTCCAGCGCTCCGACCTGCCGGTCTACAAGGAAACGCCAGGCGGCACCGGCACCGCCTATCCGGAGGTCATGAACGCCCTGACCGGCGGGCCGGCGACCGTCGTGCGCGCAACCGAATCGGGCGAGCTGATCGTCTCCGTCGCCGTACCGATCCAGCGCTTCCGGGCCGTCCTCGGCGTCCTGCTCCTGTCGACGCAAGGCGGCGACATCGACAAGATCGTCCAGGCCGAGCGTACCGCTATCGTTCGTGTGTTCGCGGTCGCGGCTCTCGTCACGATCGTCCTGTCGATCCTCCTGGCCTCGACCATCGCGACGCCTTTGCGAAAATTGTCCGCAGCAGCGATCCGCGTGCGGCGCGGCGTCAACGAGCGCACGGTCATCCCGGACTTCGGCGAGCGTGCCGACGAGGTCGGCAATCTGGCGACGGCGCTGCGTGACATGACCAACTCGCTCTACGCCCGGATCGATGCCATCGAGAGCTTTGCCGCCGACGTGTCTCATGAGCTGAAAAATCCGCTCACCTCGCTGCGCAGCGCGGTCGAAACCCTGCCGCTGGCCCGCAACGAAACCTCGAAGGCGCGGCTCCTCGACATCATCCAGCATGACGTGCGTCGCCTCGACCGGCTGATCACCGACATTTCCGACGCCTCGCGGCTCGATGCGGAACTCGCGCGCCAGGTCGCCGACAAGGTCGATCTCGGCGTCCTGCTGCGCTCCGTCGTGGAAGGCGCCAAGGCGCAGGACCGCGATGGCCGGGCCATCGAGATTACCTTTCAGAAACAGGCGCTGCAGCCCTCCATGCGCGACGGCTACGCGATCAACGGCCATGACCTGCGGCTCACCCAGGTTTTCACCAACCTCATCGAGAACGCCCGCTCCTTCGTGCCGCCGGCGAACGGCCGGATCGACGTCTATCTCAGACGCCGCGGGCAAAAGGTGGTGGCGACGGTCGAGGACAACGGCCCAGGCATTCAGGCCGAGATCATCGACCGCATCTTCGAGCGCTTCTACACCGACCGTCCCGCAGAGGAGGCCTTCGGCCAGAATTCCGGCCTCGGCCTGTCGATCTCGCGGCAGATCGTCGAAGCCCATGGCGGCACGATCCGGGCCGAGAACATCGCCGACGACGATTCGCCGAACGGCTTCGCCGGCGCCCGCTTCATCGTGACCTTTCCCGCCGAATGAGCGGCGTGCCGCCCCCCGGCGACGCAGACGGCCTGCGGCCCGACGCAGCGAGCCCCGCGGCGCCGGCGCCGGTGCGGTCCGCCCGGAGAACGGCGCTCACCGAGCCCTCGGCCAACATCCATGGCTGCGCACTTCTCCTGAACGGCATCGGCATCCTCGTCGTCGGTCCGGCACGTTCGGGCAAATCGGCGTTGTGCCTGTCGACACTCCGGCGCGGCGCGGCGTCTGGCCTCGACGCCCGTCTCGTTGCCGACGACCGGGTGATCGTTGATCAGGACGTCGACGGCACCCGGCTTTCGGGCCCCGAACGCCTGGTGGGTCTCATCGAGATATCCGGCGTCGGGATTCTGCGGGAAGCGTCGACGGCCCCGTTTGCGCGGCTCGACCTCGTCGTCGAGCTTACAGCGTCCGAAGCGATCGAGCGCCTGCCAGGCCACGAAACGACAACCGCGTACGGGGCTGCTGTGCGCCTGATCCGATTGCCCATGCGGCAATCGGCTTTCGGCGCCGACATCCTCGTCTCGCTCGCTTGCGGCACCCTGTTGGACGAACCGTAATCGCCGACTTGTCCAGTCCATGCGACATTTCGCTTGCGCATCGGCGGCAGGATGCGAGAATGCGCCGCAATATGGCCGCGCGTTCCCGGCCATCGTCGTGCGTGGGCGATCGGGCACAGAAGCCGACGCTCTTCGAGGGAGTGGCCATTTGAAACCCCAACGAACCCGACGCTCGTGCGTCCGCCTGACCGTGGCGTCGCCGGCATGATCGGACTGGTCCTCGTCACCCATGGCCGGCTTGCCGACGAGTTTCGCCACGCGGTGGAGCATGTGGTCGGGCCGCAGGACGCGTTCGAGACCATCTCGATCGGGCCGGAAGACGACATGGAGCAGCGGCGCATCGACATCGTCGAGGCGGTCGCGCGAGCCGAGCGCGGCGCCGGCGTCATCATCCTCACCGACATGTTCGGCGGCACCCCGTCCAACCTTGCCATCTCGGTGATGGACGGCACCCGCATCGACGTTCTCGCCGGCGTCAACCTGCCGATGCTGATCAAGCTCGCCAGCGTGCGCGAAGACAAGACTCTCGCCGACGCACTCGTCGAAGCGCAGGATGCAGGCCGCAAATACATCAATGTCGCCAGCCGGATCCTCAGCGGAAAATGACAGATCTCGATGAAGGGGCGGTTCGAGCCCCGTCCGCACCGAACGAGCCGGCATCCGAAGCCGCCATGGATCCGTATTGCGAAAGCGAAGGTCGCATGGCGGATGAGGAGGTCCCGATGCCCAAGGCACCGGTGGCGGAGCAGGATCGGGAACCGAAGATCGCTTCGGACAGCGTGTCGGGGCCGCGGCACCTGACCATCGTCAACCGCCGGGGCCTGCACGCCCGCGCCTCGGCGAAATTCGTCCAGACGGCGGAAGGCTTCGACGCCGCGATCATCGTCTCGCGCGAGGACATGACCGTCGGTGGCCAGTCGATCATGGGCCTGATGATGCTGGCCGCCAGCCTCGGCACGACCATCACGGTCAGCGCCACCGGACCCGAGAGAACCCAGGCCCTCGACGCGATCCAGCGCCTTGTTGCCGATCGCTTCGGCGAAGAATGCTGACGGCCAAGGCCTGATCGTCAAGCGGGTTCTAACCATGCTTGCTTGGTCGCCGTTATTTCGCGGGAAATTCGCCGGTCGCCGGGGGCGCGCCATCCAATGCCGCGGGATCGGTCGTGAGCGCCCGTGAGCCCGGCGACGGCTTCGCCTGCGGACGCGGTTCGAAATCGCCCCCGATACCCCGGCTGCCGTCGCCGGCGCCCTGGCCCTGCGAGGGGCCGGGTTTTTGACCGGATTCTCGGTCGATCGGGCCGGCCGTATCGCCCTGGAGACCTTGAATGCCGCGACTTGCGGGCGGCAAAGCCTCACCTGTGCGGGGTGCCGCCGGCGATGTGCCGCCGCCTTCCTGCGCACCGGTATCCTGGCCGGTCATCGCCGCAGCCGGATCGAGCGCGGTGTTTTTCTTGACGATCAGTGTCCAAAGATCGTCGGTCGCCTGGCGGGCACGATCGAGCGGCAGAACGATGCGGCCCGCGGCCACCGCCCGGGTGAGATCGTCGCGCAGGCTGGCGGCGATGCGGTCGCCTCCAGCGGCGGCGATCGAGGTCCAGCCGTAGGCGCGCATGGCGTTGCGCGGCATCGTGGTGCCCTCGTAATAGGCGTAGGCAAAGCTGCGGATGGCCGCCCAATCGCGGCTCTCGAAGGCTGCAAGTTCCGCCGTGTGCTGGGCCTGGCCCGCCGCCGTCTCGCGCCAGCGGGTCAGCGCTTCGTCCTCGGCCACGGCGATCTCTTCGGGACTGAGGCGATCGCGCAGGGCGTCGGCCGAGCCTCCCTCGGCCAACAACCCGTCGGCGCCGGCGAGCAGCAACGCGACATAGGCGCTGCGCAATTGGTCCTGCGGGATCGCGACGCCCGGATCAAGCGCCACGGCACGCGACAGGAGCGCGATGGCGACGCGATTGCCCTTGGCTGCCGGCACCAGCGCCAGCGCCACCCCGCGCGCCAGATCCTGCGGCACGCCGACCCCGTCGATAAAGGCTTTTGCCGCCGGCAGGGTTTCGGTGATCGGCCCGCCGGGCGCGGCGGCGATCCGAGCGGGATCGACCAGCGCGATGCGCTGGTCCGGGCCCGAAACGACCCGAGGTCCGAGCACCAGAACGTCGTCGCTCGTCAGGCCGCGCGTATTGAGCACCGAGAGATCGAAAGGCTGCGGCGGGGAAAGCGTGACGGTCAGGCGCCCCGGATCACGCAGGAAGGACTGCACCGTCGCCGACCATTCGGCCGTCTTCGTCCGAAGATCGGGGTTCGGCGGCCCCTCCAGGGCGCCGGTCAGCGAAGCGATTCCGATGCCGGCCATCATCGCCGCCGTCCCGCGCGCCTGATCGGGCGACATCCCCTGGCTGCGGCCGACGACGTCGTAGAGCGCGGCGATCAGGCCGGAATCGCGAAAGCTCAGGGACGCCGCGCGAAGTTTGCCCACCACTTGCGGACCGCTGGATTCCGGCTGCAAGTCCTCCTGAATGCCAAGCGTGCGATCGGCCGCGTCCAGCGGCGCGAGTATATGGAAGCCGAGAAGATCGGCGGACAGGTCGAGCGTACCCGCCCCGTCAAACGCGATCGACGCGGTTACGGCGTAGTCGGCGGTCGGCGCGTTTGCATCGAATGCCATCACGATGTCGCCGATAACCGTCTGTCGATCGAGCTTCTTCAACACCTCGCGCACCAGGGGATCGAGCGGCAGATCGCCCGTGTCGAGCGCAACGCCGGCAAGAACCACCTGATCGGCCGAAATTCGAGCCTGGCCGATCGCCAGGTGAAACGCGTCGCGCCGGATATCGAGGCCGCTGACCACCAGTGCCCGCGTCACCGGATCGTAGCGCCGCGACCCGTAGGTGACGACGGCGACATTGCGGGCGGCGACGACCCCGAGATCGAACAGCGACGGCGTATAGGGCAGCAAAAAGCCGAAAAGGCCCTGTTCGGGCGGAAGCTTGCCGCCGGCGGCCACCGCCCCGATCGATCGCCGGGCCTCGACAGCGGCTTCCCCCTTGTCGGCCGAGGGCAAGGTGTCTGCGTCGGCGGGCGATTGCGCCGTCAGCTGACCCGACGGCCTCGAGGATGTGGCCGGCGGCGTCTGGGCGAGGGCGATGCGGCTCCCCCCCGCTCCGCCGGTCAGGTCGAAGACTGCACCGAAGGCCAAGACCACGGCCAGTCGCAAGGCTCCGATCCACATGCCGTCTTCCTCCCACGCCTTTCAGGTCCGGGTTCGAACGCCGGTTTCTTGCAGACTACCGCCAATTTCAGCACTGCGACAATCGCCGCGCGTTCAGCGAGATGTGGGCAACGCTCATTTTGCGGCTTTCGGCGCCCGGTTCCGGGCTTTCCCTTGCCTGATCAAGCGATAGGCCCCTCGCCTAATCAAGATATAAGCAAATGTTTATGTCCTCTTGCCGGAGGGCCGCGCGACTGTTAGACCCTCGCCCCGAGACGCCGGCTTATCCAGCCGGGCGCCGAGACTTTTCGACCAGCTCTTTTCTTCGAACGAACGGACTTGACCATGGCCAACGCCCAAGACTACGTCGTCGCCGACATCGCCCTTGCCGACTACGGTCGCAAGGAGATCGACATCGCCGAAACCGAGATGCCGGGCCTGATGGCCTGCCGTGAGGAGTTTGGTTCCGCCAAGCCCTTGAAGGGCGCGCGCATCACCGGCTCGCTTCACATGACGATCCAGACCGCCGTCCTCATCGAGACGCTGACGGCGCTCGGCGCCGAGGTCCGCTGGGCCTCCTGCAACATCTTCTCGACCCAGGATCATGCGGCCGCGGCGATCGCCGCCGGCGGCACGCCGGTCTTCGCCATCAAGGGCGAGAGCCTGACGGATTACTGGATCTACACCGACCAGATCTTCCAGTGGCCGGACGGCCAGCCGTCGAACATGATCCTCGACGACGGCGGCGACGCCACGATGTACATCCTGACCGGCGCCCGCGCCGAAGCAGGCGAGGACGTGTTGTCGAACCCCGGCAACGAGGAAGAGGAAATCCTCTTCGCGCAGATCAAGAAGCGGATGGCCGAGACCCCGGGCTTCTTCAAGAAGCAGCGCGAAGCCATCAAGGGTGTCACCGAGGAGACCACCACCGGCGTGAACCGCCTCTACCAGTTGCAGAAGAAGGGCCTCCTGCCCTTCCCGGCGATCAACGTCAACGACTCGGTTACCAAGTCGAAGTTCGACAACAAGTACGGCTGCAAGGAATCGCTGGTCGACGGCATCCGCCGCGGCACCGACGTGATGATGGCCGGCAAGGTCGCGGTCGTGTGCGGCTACGGCGATGTCGGCAAGGGTTCGGCGGCTTCGCTCGCCGGCGCCGGCGCCCGCGTCAAGGTCACCGAGGTCGACCCGATCTGCGCCCTGCAGGCGGCGATGGACGGCTTCGAGGTCGTCACCCTTCAGGACGCGGTGAAGACCGCCGACATCTTCATCACCACGACCGGCAACAAGGACGTCATCACGATCGACGACATGCGCGCCATGAAGGACATGGCGATCGTCGGCAATATCGGCCATTTCGATAACGAGATTCAGGTCGGCGCCCTGAAGAACCAGAAGTGGACCAACATCAAGCCGCAGGTCGACATGATCACCTTCGCCGACGGCAAGCGGATGATCCTGCTGTCGGAGGGCCGCCTTCTCAATCTCGGAAACGCCACCGGCCATCCATCCTTCGTGATGTCGGCGTCCTTCACCAACCAGACGCTGGCGCAAATCGAGCTGTTCACCAAGAGCGAGCAGTACAAGAACGAAGTCTACGTCCTGCCGAAGCATCTCGACGAGAAGGTTGCCCGCCTGCATCTCGACAAGCTCGGCGCAAGGCTCAGCGAACTCTCCGGCGAGCAGGCCGCCTATATCGGCGTCGAGACGAGCGGCCCCTACAAGCCCGAGCATTACCGCTACTGATCTTTTCGATCGCGACCGGTTCTTCGGGACCCGATTCAGAAAAGCCGCCGGGCAGCAACCGCCCGGCGGCTTTTCTTTTTGCCACCAGCGAAGTTCTTGTGGATTGCACCTGACTCGGCTTGCGGTACTATGACCGAATCGTGGCGGCAGGACTGCCGGCCATCCTCGCAAGCTTTTGCGGCGGCGCATGGATGACCGGTTCGACATCCTTCCGTTTCTCGCGCGGCGGGCGTTCCGAAAGACGGGGGCGACTGTTCGGACCGCAGCGCGAAAGACGGGGTCGCCACGGCATGCGTGAGTTCTGAGTCACGCCGGAATGCGGGGGGATTCGCGATTTCGGCAGCCTATCCGAAGACGACGCGATCCGGCGGATCGCCGGTTTCGGAAAGGCGCGGCACCGAACGCTTCGGCGATCCGGTGGCGTTGAGGCATATCTCGATACGCGGCGGCGGACGGATACGGGGAACTGAAAATGATCGAGGGCAAACAATCCGGGCGCGCAAGCGCTGATCGGATGCAGATGGATTCCGGCACCGCATCGATGTGGCGGCCATCCACGTCGCGCGGCAAGCGCGGACCCGTCAGACCTGCAAACCCGGCCCTGTATCGGGGCGCCGGGCCAAGAGCGGCCGCCGGCCTCGGGGTGGCCGTGGTGGTTCTGATCCCGCAGACGGCACGAGCCGAACTGCAGAACCTGTCCGACGTCGCCGATCTCTTCACCCCGGCCGATATCCTCTATCTGGCGCTCTTCGCCATCCTGATCGGCGCTTCGATGCTCAGCGCGGTCTTCCTGATCCGCCAGCGTGGCCAGATCTCGGCCGAAAACGACCAGCTCCGCGCCGCCCTTGTCGAAAGCCGCTCGGAGGCCGAGGCCCGCACCCTGCTTCTGACCACCGGCGAAGAGCGGCTTTTGGTCTATGCCGGCGACGGCGCCCCGCAGATCTTCGGCAAACTGCCCAAGGATTGCGGCGCACCGTCCGAGGAAAAGCGCTTCCTCGCCTTCGCCGACTGGATGGCCCAGGAGAACGTCCGCCGCCTCGACAACGCCATCGCCCGCCTGCGAGGCCATGGCGAAACCTTTCGGACCGAGATCGACCTTCTCGACGGACGGCTGATCGAGGCGACCGGCACCACGATCGGCGGTCTCGCCGCCGTCCGCTTCGTGCTCCTTGCCGGCCTGCGCGCCCAGCTGCGCGAGGCCGAAAACGCCGAGCACGGCGCGGTGGCGACGCTGGAGACCATGCAGGCGCTGTTCGATTCGGCGCCCATCCCGGTCTGGCTGCGCGACCGTGATGGCAAGCTGACCTGGATCAACACCGCCTATGCAAAAGCCGTCGACGCACGTTCGGTGGATTCGGCGCTCAATCACCAGATGGAATTCCTCGCCGCCCAGGACCGGCGCACGATCGCCGCGCGGCTTGCCGAACAGCCGATGGTCTCCGAGCGACTGTCGACCGTCGTCGAGGCCGACCGGCGCAACTTCTCCGTGGTCGAGGCGGCCGGTCCTCTCGGTTCGGCAGGCCTTGCCATCGACGTCACCGAAACCGAGCAGGTGCGCATGGAGCTGCGCCAGACCATCGACAGCCAGTCGGAAACGCTTGACCAGTTGACGACGGCCGTGGCCCGCTTCGACGAGAAGACCCGTCTCACCTACTACAACGCCGCCTTCCAGCGTCTCTTCGACCTCACCAACGCCTATCTGGAAACCGAGCCCGACCATTTGTCGCTGCTCGACCATTTGCGCACCAACGGCATCCTGCCGACGGAACGCCTGGTGCGCAGCGAGATGCAGGAGACGGACCTGGCCGCCTACCGCGCCACCGAGCCGACCCATACGCTCTGGCATCTGTCCGACGCCAGAACCCTGCGCGTCATCGCGACGCCGCAACCGCGGGGCGGAGCCACCTGGATCTTCGAGGATATCACCGAGAAGCTCGAACTGGAAAGCCAGATCAAGGCGACGGTGCAGCTGCAGCGCGAGACCATCGACTATCTGAGCGAGGCGGTCGCGGTGTTCGCCAGCGACGGCCGGCTGCGGCTGTCGAACCCGTCCTTCGCCGACCTCTTCGGTTTCGACGGCGACATTCTGGCCGCACGTCCCCGCATCCACGCCCTCGGCGACCTCGCCACCGTGACCATGTCAAAACGCATCGCGAAGGCCGACGAGACAGAGCCCGCCAGCGGCGGGATCGACCAGTGGACGCTGTTTGCCCATGCGGTCACCGATTTCGACGAAGGCGGCCGGTCCAACGAGGCCGGCGAGCTGATGTTCTCCACCGGCCAGACCATCGCCTATGCCGTCGTTCCGCTGCCCAATGCCCAGACCATGCTGACCTTCTCCGACATTTCCGATGCCCGCGAGGCCGAGCGGATGCTGATCGAGAAGAACGCGGCGTTGGAACAGGCCAATCAGATCAAGAATGATTTCGTCAAGCACGTGAACTACGAGCTGCGCTCGCCGCTGACCAATATCATCGGCTTCTCGGCGCTGCTCAATTCGCCCGAAACCGGCCCGCTCAACGAACGCCAGAACGAATATCTCGGCTATATCGGCGTCTCGACCTCGACATTGCTGACCATCGTCAACGACATCCTGGATCTGGCGACGGTCGATGCCGGGATCATGGCGCTCGACCTGTCCGACGTCGTCATCGCCGACACGGTGGAGCACGCCGCCGAGGGCATGCGCGAGCGCTTCGACGAGGCGAAGGTGACCCTCGACATCGATCTCTCGGACGCCGGCGAGAGCTTTCGGGCCGACGGTCACCGGCTGACCCAGATTCTCTTCAACCTCCTGTCGAATGCGGTCAATTTCGCGCCGACCGGGACGACCGTCGAGCTGAAGGCGCAACGCAGCGCCGGCCACATCTCCTTCGCCGTCACCGATCGCGGCCCGGGAATTGCGCCCGACAACATCGACCGCATCTTCGAGCGCTTCGAGGCCGATCCGGCCGGGGCACGCCATTCCGGCGCCGGTCTCGGCCTGTCGATCGTAAAAAGCTTCGTCGAGCTCCACGACGGCAGGATCCACATCGATTCGACACCCGGCGTCGCCACCACGGTGATCTGCACCTTCCCTCTGACGCAGCCCGGTGACGAACCGCCCGGCCGCGGCGACGAGGCCCGGACACCGCGCGACAAGCTTTCCGACAACAGCTGCGCCGATAAGACGAACGCCAAGGACGACAGAAACGACAAGCGTCCGCCCTTCGAGGATGCGGCCGAATGAACGGCGAACAGGCTTGGCGGCTCGTCGTCGTGATGCCTCAATCGGCGGCAAGAGCGTCTTGATGCTTGTAAACGCCCCCCTATCCGGCAACGGCAAGGCGACCCCCGCGACGCACGCGGATGGAACGGCCCGCGTCGAAGTCGCAAGCCTTCACCTTGCCGACGAGGCCGCGACCAGGCGGCTCGGCGCCGATCTCGCCCTGGCGCTCGGCGTCGGCGACATTGTCGCGCTTTCGGGCGACCTCGGGGCGGGCAAGTCAACGCTGGCGCGAGCGCTGATCCGGGCGCTGGCCGACGACGCGGGCCTCGACGTGCCCTCGCCGACCTACACGCTGGTCCAGGCCTACGAGACGACGCCGCCGGTCGCCCATTTCGACCTCTACCGGATCGGAAGCGACGGCGAACTCGACGAGCTCGGCTTCGAGGACGCGGCCGAGACCGGTATCGTGCTCGCCGAATGGCCGCAGAACGCGCCGGCCGTGCTGAAAGCGGCCAACGTCGTCGTCGACCTCGACATGGCGCCGCAGGGCGAAGGCCGGTTCGCCGCGATTTCGGCGTCCGGTCCGGCGGCGGCGCGCATCGAACGCTCGCTCGCCATTCGCGGCTTCCTTCAAGCCGCCCGCCATGGCGAGGCGGTGCGGCGGCGCTTCACCGGCGACGCCTCGACCCGGCGCTATGAGACGATCCACGCCCTCCATGGCCACGCCCCCGATGGCCTCGCCCCCGATGGCCACACCCTTGCCGGCGACACCATCAATGACGAGACGGCCCCACCGCTCGTCCTGATGGACGCGCCGCGGCAGCCGGACGGCCCGCCGGTGCGCGACGGCCTGCCCTACAGCCGCATCGCGCATCTGGCCGAAGACGTGGTTCCCTTCGTCGCCGTCGCAGAGGCGCTGTCCGGTGCCGGCTTTGCCGCGCCTTCGATCCTCTCGGCCGATCTCGACGGCGGTCTCCTCCTGATCACGCATCTCGGCAACGAGACGATGCTCGACGACGAAGGCCAGCCGGTGCCGGCGCGCTACGAGGCGGCGATCGCCTGCCTTGCCGACCTCCACGCGACCCCCTGGACCACGGCGCTTCGCGTGCCGAACGGCCTGACGCACCATCTTGCAAGCTACGACCGCCGGGTGCTCGCCATGGAGGTCGACCTCGTGCCCGACTGGTACCTGCCGCGCGAAAAAGGCCGGCCGGCGAGCGCCGACGAGCGGGCGCTGTTCACCGAGATCTGGGCGGCGGTCTTCGACGAGCTGCAACAGGCCGAGACGAGCCTGACGCTTCGCGATTTTCACTCGCCCAATATCATCTGGCGACCGCAAGAGCAGGGTCGGCGGCGGATCGGCCTCATCGACTTCCAGGATGCGGTGATGGGGCCATCGGCCTACGACGTCGCCTCGCTCGCCCAGGACGCGCGGGTCGACATTTCCGCCGAGCTCGAGGCCAGGCTCGTGTCCGCTTATATCGCCATGCGCCGAAAGGCCGATCCCGGCTACGACGCCTTCGGCTTCGAGCGCGACTACGCCATCATGAGCGTCCAGCGAAACTCCAAGATCCTGGGAATTTTCGTCCGGCTTCTGGAACGGGACGGCAAGCCGCAATATCTCCGTCACATACCGCGGATTAAACACTATCTGGCGCGCTCGCTCGGCCACCCGTCGCTGTCGGCCCTCAAATCCCTCTACGAGGACTGGGGCATCATCGACGCGGTGCCCGCGAAACGCCCGTCCTGACAGATTTCCCGAGGGTCGCGACGATTGCGGCCCGCCCGGCGCCGATACCCTGAGGCCCTGGCCTGCCCGAAAAGACGACATCGATGATCCTGAAAGCCGACCCTTCGAAGAAACCCAAGACCGCCATGGTGCTCGCCGCCGGCCTCGGCAAACGCATGCGGCCAATCACCTCGACCATGCCGAAACCGCTGGTCGAGGTGCGCGGCCGCGCGCTGATCGACTACGGCCTCGACGCGCTGGCCCGCAACGGCGTTCAAAAGGTCGTCGTCAACGTCCATTACATGGCCGATCTGATGCGGGCGCATCTGAAGAAGCGCAAGGACATGGAGATCGTCGTTTCCGACGAGACCGATGTGTTGCTGGATTCCGGCGGCGGCATCGTCAAGGCGCTGCCGGAGTTGGGCGACGAGCCCTTCTACGTCATCAATTCCGACACCTTCTGGATCGACGGATACCGTGACAATCTCGATCTCATGGCGCATCTGTGGGACCCGTCCCGAATGGATGCCGCGCTGCTCATCGCCGACATGCAACACGCCACCGGCTACGACGGTCGCGGCGATTTCGACATGGATGCCGAGGGGCAGCTCACCCGCGTCGGCGAGCGCGACATGTCGCCCTTCATCTACGCCGGCGCGGCGATCCTGAAGCCGCAGCTTTTCGACGGCATGAAGGCCGGGACCTTCTCGCTGAACCGCATCTTCGATCAAACGATCGAAGCCGAGCGGCTGCATGGCGTGCGCCTCGGCGGTCTGTGGATCACCGTCGGCACGCCGGCCGCGATCAAGGGCGCGGAAGAGGCCTTCATCGCCAGCGCCGCGGCGTAGGCGCGAGCGGTCGGTCTATCTATCCGCCGCCGGCCGATGGGCCGCCGCGGGCGCTCCATCGAGACCCTTTGCTCCGGGCCACAGTGGGAGCCGGCACAGTGGGAGCCGGCTTGTCTTGCCTTGCGGCCGATCACGCCGCCTGCGGCTGAAAGCCCTGCGGGCGCTGCCGCTTGACGGTCATAACCACCAGCGCCGCGACCAGGCACATCAGCCCGGCAATCTGCAGGGCCGGCATGTAGGTCAGCATGTCGGTTCGGATCATGCCGGCGCCGAACGCCGCCGTCGCCGCGCCGAGCTGATGGCCACAGAACACCCAGCCGAACACCAGATTGGCCTTTTCGCGCCCGAAGCGGTCGGCGGCGAGCTTGACGGTCGGCGGCACGGTCGCGACCCAGTCCATGCCGTAGAACACCGCAAAGACGCCCAGCGCCGCAAAGCCGAATCCCGAGACCGACAGGAACAGGAGCGACAGGCCGCGCAGGCCGTAGAACCAGAACAACAGCCAGCGATTGTCGTAGCGGTCCGCAAGCCAGCCCGACGAAATGGTGCCGACGAGGTCGAAGACGCCGATCACGGCGAGAAGGCTCGCCGCGGCGACCGCCGCGAAGCCGAAATCGCCGCAGATCGCGATCCAGTGGGTCTGGATCAGCCCGTTGGTCGACAGGCCGCAGACGAAGAAGGTGCCGAACAGCACCCAGAACACCGACGACCGGCCGGCGTCCTTGAGAATGCGGATCGGAGAGAGAAACAGGGTCGCAAGGGTTCGGTCGTGGGCCGGTGGCGCGATGATTGCGGTTTCGCCGTAGGGCGCAAGGCCGAGATCGGACGGTCGGTCGCGAATCAGGAGCCCGACCAGCACCAGCGTCAGGGCCAGCATGGCGACCACGAAACCGAGCGCGGTGCGCCAGCCCCAGGCTTCGGCGAGCGCCGCGAGCAGCGGCAGGAAGACCAGCTGGCCGGTGGCGTTGCTTGCCGTCATCATCCCCATGACGAGGCCACGGCTTCTGGTGAACCAGCGCGTGGCGACTGTCGCGCCCAGCACGAGCGCCGTCATGCCCGTGCCCGCTCCGACGATGAAGCCCCAGAACACCAGGAGTTCGGTGAGGCTCGACATGAAGAAGGACGCGAAAATGCCACCGCCGATCAGCGTCAGCGCCGTGAAGATCACGGCACGCAGGCCGAAAGCGTTCATCATCGCCGCCGCGAAGGGCCCGAGCAGGCCATAGAGCACGAGCCGGGCCGCCAGCGCCGAGGAAATTTCGGCGGTCGACCAGCCGAACTCTTCGCGCAAGGGGATGATCATCACGCCGGCCGAGCCCATGGCACCGGCGGTGACCAGCATGGTCAGGAAGGCGACGCCCGCGACGACCCAGCCATAATGGATGTTGCGGGCGGCCAGTGCCCCTGCCAGGCGGTCGGAGAACATCGGACGTTCCTTCACTGGCCCGACTCACTGGCCCGACAGGCCGGTCGAGGTTTTATTCTTGAAGCCGGAAAAGCTGTCGCCGCCCCGCCGAACCCCTACAGCCGGTCGAGCACGGCCTTCAGCGGCGCCGCCCCGTCGGGGCCGAGCCTGGTGGCGATCGTCTGCTGGACGCCTTCCCAGAGCGGGGCGCCCTTTTCCAGCACCGTCTCGGCGCGCTCGGTCAGCGTCAGCACCACCTCCCGCCGATCGCCGCCCGTACCGGTCTCGACCAGGCCCATGCGGTCGAGGACGCGCACGTTGCGGCCGACCGTCGAGCGATCGAGGTCCAGCTCGTCGCCGAGCACCGACAGCGAGACCGGCGCTTGCCGCTCGATGATCCGCAGCATGCGGAACTGGGCGATGTTGACGCCGACGGGCGCCAGGGCCTCGTCGTAAAGGGCGGTGATCTTGCGGGTCGCGGTTCGTAGCATGGTGCAATAACAGGGTCCGTTCATGATTTGTGGGCATATACCCTCAATTTCGGAATGGCAAGCTTGTCGAAATGGCGTGACCTGGCAGGAAAACGTCGAGCGTGCCGTCTGCTCCGTCCGCGCCGTCCGCGCCGTCCGGGATGGCTCACCGGATTAATGAGCCGACTGACAAGTGGAAGAAGAGTTTCAGCGTCGCCTGGGACTATCGTCTTCGACGCGCCGGAATGACCGAGACGTCATAGGGACGACGCTTTATCTTCGATCGCCGGGGTCGCGGCGATCTTCTCCGCAGTTCGCCCCCTGCCCGTGCGTGCGAATCGCGCCAAGGCGCGATACCATCGCAAGATGAACGCCAATATCTTCTCGATCCCGCCCGGACAGCCGTTTCTGCGAACGCTTGCCGAAGCGCTGCTCGACGGGCGGCTGGTGAAGTCCTTCCGCTTCGACGGCGATCCTCTGGCGCTCGCCGATGTCACCATCTACCTGCCGACCCGGCGCGCGGCGCGGGCGCTCGCCGGCGCCTTCACGGCGATCATGGCGCAGAGACAGGCAGGCAGCGCCAGCGCGATCCTGCCGACCATCCGGCCGATCGGCGAAGGAGGCGACGAGGCGCTGTTTTCATCCCCCCTGGAGACCGGCCCCCTGGAGACCGGCGTGGTGCCGCCGAACCTTCAGCCGGTGATGGGCGATCTCGAACGCCGGCTCAATCTCGCGCGGCTCGCCCGGCGCTGGCGCGAGGAGATTGCCAAGGCCGAGTTCGAGGCGTTGATCGGCGAGGCACCGGTGCTGCCGGCCTCCGCGGCCGATGCCCTATGGCTCGCCCGAGACCTCGGTGCGCTGCTCGACGAGATGGAGACCGAGGGCACGCCGTTGTCCGCCATCGCCGGTCTCGGGCCGGAGGCGCTTGCCAAATGGTGGCAGTTGACGTTGACCTTCCTCACCATCGTCACCGAACATTGGCCGGCCGCGCTGGCCGCGACGGGCCGGATCAGCGAGGCGGCATCCAAAAACGCGTGGCTCGAGACGGAAGCGGCGCGATTCGGCAAAAACGGGTCGCGTGGACCGGTGATCCTCGCCGGCTCGACCGCAACGGCCCCCGCGACGATGGAACTGATGCGGACGATCGCCCATCTGCACAACGGCGCCGTGGTGCTGCCCGGCGTCGACCGGCATCTCGATGCGCAGTCTCTTCTCGTGTTAGGCAAGCCGCAGCCGTCCCTGACGGCATCCGTCGATGGGGCGGCAAACGGCCCATCGATCGCCGCGCCGGGCCACCCGCAATACGGCCTGAAGACGATCCTGGACCGCATCGCACCTGGGCAGACGGTGGTGCATCTGGAAGCAGGCGCCGGCGAGCGTACGAGAAACGACCCTGCGATCGACGATGCGACCGGGGTGACCGCTCCGTCCGAGGGTTTATCGGACGCAGACGGCGGCGCCCGAACGGATCTCGACGCCCGAGAGACCTTCCTCGCCGACGCACTGCGGCCCTGTGAGACCACCGACGCCTGGGCCGACACCGCTGGCCGGCATGGGCCGCAATCCCTCGACGGCATGGCGTTGATCGAGGCGGCCGACGCCCGCGAGGAGGCGCTGGCCATCGCCGTCGCCATGCGCCACGCGCTCGACGATCCCAGGGCCACTGCCGCGCTGATCACGCCGGACCGCAATCTGGCCCGCCGCGTCGTCGCCGAACTCTCCCGCTTCGGCATCGCCGCCAACGATTCGGCCGGCCGGCCGCTTACCTCCACCGCCCCCGGCACGCTGATGGCAACCGCCATCGCCGTGGCGCTCACGCCCGGCGACCCGATCGCCCTCGTTTCGCTGCTCAAGCACCCGTTGACACGGCTGGGCCTGAGCGCAACACAAGCGCGGCGGGCCGCCCGATCGATCGAGATGATCGCGCTGCGCGGTTCGGTGGGCGTCGCCGATGGCGCGAATATCGCCGCGATCTATGCGACCCATCGCACAGTCCTCGACACCACCGGCCGCGCCGCCCGGCCGGTCAGGCTTTTACCAGAGGCCGAGCGCGAGCTCGGCCGGCGCATGGCCGAAGCGCTGGAGGCAGCGCTCGCGCCGCTGACAGCGTTTCGTCCGCGGCCCTTCGAGAGCGAGCGAGCCAAGGGCGCGCGCGCCGAGGAAGAATCCGCCTCTCCCACAGATCTCGAGTTGGCCGACTATGCGACGGCTCTGACCCGCTGCCTCGAGGCGCTGGCTGCCGACGAAACCGGCGATTCCTCCGAGCTCTACGCGGGCGACAACGGTCGGGCGTTGGCCGGCTTTCTCGCCGGGATCGTCGAGGCACCGCGGACGGATTTCGGCTTTGCGCCGTTCGAACTCGGCGACGTCGTCGCAGCGCTTGCCGCCGGCATCGGTGTGCAGCCGCGCGCCGGCCTTTCGGCCAGAGCCTTCGTCTGGGGCACGCTGGAGGCGCGGCTGCAGAGCGTCGACACGGCGATCCTCGCCGGGCTCAACGAGGGCACCTGGCCGGCGGGCGCCAAGAGCGGCGCGTTCCTGTCGCGGCTGATGCGCCGCGAGATCCTGCTCGATCCGCCCGAGCGACGCATCGGCCTTTCCGCCCACGATTTCTGGATGGCGATGGGCGCGAAGACCGTGATCCTCACCCGGTCGCGTCGCCTGGACGGCGCCCCGGCCATCGCCTCGCGCTGGCTGCAGCGGATCGAGACGCTGGCCGGCCCCAAGGGCGCCGAGCGACTGCGCGAAGCCGGCGCCCCTTACCTTGCCGCCGCCCGCACCCTCGACACCGGCGCCAGGACGCCGCCTGCGAAGCGGCCCGAGCCGCGTCCGCCGCTGGACAGGCGGCCGGACCGCTATTCGGTGACCGAGGTCGAAACGTTGATCCGCGACCCCTATGCCATCCACGCGCGAAAAATTCTGCGGCTGGAGCCATTGCCGGAGCTGATGCGCGATCCGCATGCGGCCGAGCGCGGCAGCCTGTTTCACGACGTCCTCGGCACCTTCGTTGCGCGCGGCCATGATCCTATGGAAGAGACCGCGCGCGACACGCTGCTCGCCATCGCGCGCGAAAAATTCGACGCGGAGGTGCTGCCGCCGGATATCGAGGCGGTCTGGTGGCCGCGCATGGAAGCGCTGGCCGGCAACTATCTCGTCTGGGAGCGCGAGCGCGACGAGCGCGTGACGCTGCGCCACGCAGAGATCGGCGGTGCCGAGGAATTCGCCGACATCGCGACGACGCTGACCGGCCGGGCCGATCGCATCGACCTGATGGAAGACGGTTCGGTCGAAATCCTCGACTTCAAGACCGGCACGACACCTTCCGTGGCCCAGGCGCGGGCGCTGCTCGCCCCGCAGCTGCCGCTCGAAGGCGCGATGACGAAGCGCGGCGGCTTTCGGGAGGTCGGCAAGGGCAAGGCGGTCTCGGACCTCGTATACGTGCGGCTGCGCGAGCGCACGCTTTACGAGGACCGGCTGAAGACCGACGGCGGCAAAAAGGGTGAGCCGGTGGACCCCGACGATCTCAGCGCGGAATCGCTTGAGAAATTCCGCCAGCTGGTCGCCCATCTGAAGCGCGAATCCACACCCTTCGAATCCCGCAAACGACCCTTCATGGCCGGCGACTTCTCCGGCGATTACGACCATCTCGCCCGGGCGCAGGAATGGTCGATCGGAGGCGAGGACGGCGGCGAAAGCGGCGAGGGAGCCGGCTGATGGACGACCGGACCATGACGAGCCGAGGTAACGGCAACGGCAATGGCAGCGCAGACCGCGCACCCACCAGTGCAAACGGCGGCTTCATCGGCATCGACGCGACGATCGCACGGCAACGGGTCGCGGCCGATCCGAACCTGTCGGTGTTCGTGTCGGCGAATGCCGGCTCGGGCAAGACGCATGTCCTGACCGAGCGGGTGGTGCGGCTGCTGCTGGCCGGCACGGAACCGTCGAAGATCCTCTGCCTCACCTACACCAGGGCGGCGGCTGCCGAGATGTCCGGCCGCGTCTTCAAGCGCCTCGCCGGCTGGGCGACGGCGACGCCGGAAAAGCTTTCCGGGGAGATCGAAAGCCTCGACGGTCGCCCGCCGAACGCCGCGCGCCTCGCCGATGCCCGCAGACTTTTCGCGTCGGCTCTGGAAACGCCGGGGGGTCTGAAAATCCAGACGATCCACGCCTTCTGCGAGGCGATCCTCCACCAGTTTCCGCTGGAGGCAAACGTACCGGGCCATTTCGAGGTGCTGGACGACGCGGAAAGCGCGGCGCTTCTCGGCGAGGCGCGACGCCGGCTGATCACTTCCGCAAGCCGGCTTACCAATTCGCCGCGCGACGCGGCGAAACTGGCCGAAGCCTTCTCGACGGCGCTGGCACTCGCCGGTGAATGGGGGCTCGATCAGTTGATCGGCGAAATCGTCAGAAAGCGCGACGCGATCCGCCGCCATATCGACGACGCCGGTGGTCTCGATCCAGCGATCGCGTTCATGCGCACGGCGCTCGGATTGCGGGACGGCGAGGACGAGGCGGACATCGTCGCCTACGCCATTCCCGTGCCCGGCTTCGATGTCGCCTTCTGCCGGGCGGCTGCCGCAGTCGCGGCCAACAGCAGCAGGAAGACCGACGAAGCCCTGGTCGAAAAGCTCGCCGCGATCGTTGAGGCGAAGACGCCGGCAGACGGCTATGCCGCCCTCAAGGCGCTCTGCCTGAAAAAGGACGGTGGCGCCTACAAGGCTTCCAGCGTCGCGACCAAGGCGGTCACCGACGCCATGCCGGATTTTGCCGAGCGGCTGGAGGCGCTCGCCGCCCATGTCCTCGCCACCGAGGAACGCCTCGCCTCGCTGGCGCTGTTCAGGGCCAGCACCGCCGCGCTCGTTCTCGCCGAAACGCTGGAGCGCGACTATGCGATGCTGAAGCGGCGGCGCGGGCGGCTCGATTTCGAGGATCTGATCGTGCGCACCGCCGAACTTTTGACGCGCTCCGACGCCGCAAGCTGGGTGCATTACAAACTCGACGCCGGCATCGACCACGTGCTGATCGACGAGGCGCAGGATACCAGTCCGCGGCAATGGCAGGTGATGCGGCAACTGGTCGGGGCCTTCTTTGAGGGCGAGACGGCGCGCAACGTCTCGCGCACGGTCTTTGCCGTCGGCGACGAGAAGCAGTCGATCTATTCCTTCCAGGGGGCCTCGCCGCTGATGTTCGACGCCGAGCGGCGGGCAATGGAGGCGCGTGCCACAGGCGCCAAGGCCGCCTTCGAGCGTATCGAGCTCACCCAGTCGTTCCGTACCGCCTCCGACATCCTCGCCGCCGTCGATGCGGTGTTTGCCGACGAACAGAACCGCCAGGGTCTGACCTCGACCGGCGAGGCGCCAGCGCACCAGACGGCGCGCGGCGACGCGCCCGGCCTCGTCGAAGCCTGGCCGGCCTTCGTCGCGGAGAGCCGGACCGAGCCGCGCGACTGGCTTTTGCCGGTGGATAGCGAACCGGCGAATTCGCCGGCCAACCGTCTCGCGCGACGCATCGCGGCGACGATCAAGGACTGGCTCGGCGATCCCATCGTCCACAAGGGCGCGACCCGGCCGCTGACCGCCGGCGATGTGCTTGTGCTTGTGCGAAAGCGCTCCGGATTTGTTGCAGCGATGGCGAGTGCGCTTGGGAAAGAGGGAATACCTGTCGCCGGTGCCGACCGGCTGATGATCACCGACCACATCGCGGTGAAGGATCTGATGGCGCTCGGCCGGGCTGTCGCCAATTTCGACGACGATCTCTCGCTCGCCGCCGTTTTGAAATCGCCCTTCTTCGATTTTTCCGACAACGAGCTGATGGGCCTCGCTCTGTCTCGCGACGAGCACGAGCCGCTGTCCCTCGGCCTTCGGCGGCTGTGCGCCGAGGGCGGTCTCGTTCGCGTGCCGGACTTCTTTCCCGATGAGGCGACAGCGAGCTTCCTTGCCAAGTGCAGGGCGGCGCTGGAGCGGCTGGAAGAGCTGCGCCGCCGCGCCGGCTTCGAGACGATCTTTTCCTTCTTCGCGCGAATTCTCGGCCCCGAGGGCGGGAGGGCAAGGCTCACCGGCCGGCTCGGCTCCGACGCCGGCGAGCCCATCGACGCCTTCCTCGACCTCGCGCTCGGCGAGGAAGACGCCGGCGAGCCCGGTCTCGACGCCTTCCTGTCACGCCTCGCCGCCTCACCGCCTCAGATCAAGCGGGAAATGGAGCAAGGCCGCGGCGAGGTGCGGATCATGACCACCCACGCCTCCAAGGGACTGGAGGCGCCGATCGTCTTCCTCGTCGATCCCGGCTCGGCGCCGTTCCACGCCGCCCACGGCTCGAAGCTGATGGAGTGGACGGGGATGAAAGGGCTCGTGGACGGCCAGGCGCCGGGCTTTTTATGGGCCGCAGGCAAAGACCTTGAGAACGAGGCGCTGGAAATCCTGAAAGGGGCGGAAAAGACCCGCGCCGAAGAGGAGTATCGCCGGCTGCTCTATGTCGGCATGACCCGTGCCGCCGACCGGCTGGTGGTCTGCGGCGTTGCCGGATCGCGCGGGCCGAACGAGGCCTCCTGGCTGCAGCGCGTCTCGGTGGTGCTGGCAGCGCAGGCAGGCTTCGAAACGCTGCGGGACGAAGCCGGCGAGATCGCCGGCTGGCGGGTCGGCAGGCGCGGCGTGGTCGCGTCCGCTGCCGGGATGGAGTCGCCGGCAGAGGAGACGGGACCGGATTCCGTGCCCTTCGACCTGTCACCGCTGCCGGCGGAAATCCTGCCGCCGCGGCCGCTCTCGCCCTCCTCGGCGAGCGACAGCGCCGAGATCGAACGCGACGAGGGAACGAGAGACAGCGCGGCCCTGGCGACGACCGGAGATGCCGAGGACGCCGAGGACGCCGGGCCGGTCGACGGCGGCGGCGCAGAGGCGCCCGAAAAGCCCGCCTTCGTGTCCCCGGTCCTCGGGCCGGCCCATGAGACGCGGCCGTCCTTCGCGATCCGCCGGGGCCTCTTCGTCCACAAGCTCCTGCAGGTGCTGCCCGATCTGCCACCAGAGGGGCGCCGCAAGGCCGCCGAGACCTTCGCTGCCAATGCCACCCACGAGATGGGCCCGCGCGACCACGCCGCCCTTATCGACCAAGTCTTCGCCGTGATGGATTTGCCGGCCTTCGCGCCGATCTTTGCGCCCGCGAGCCGCGCCGAGGTCACCGTCTCCGGCGACGTCTCGCTCGGCGGCAAGCGCTACCGCGTCAACGGCACGATCGACCGGGTGGCGGTGACCGAGACCGAAGTGCTCGTCGTCGACTACAAGACCAATCGCCCGGCGCCGCAGACGCTGGCGGACGTGCCGCCGGCCTATGTCCTGCAACTCGCGCTTTACCGCGAACTCCTGAAGCCGCTCTATCCCGGCCGGTCTATCGCCGCGGCACTGCTCTTCACCGAGGCGCCGCGCCTGATCGCGCTCGATGCGGCGACCATGGAGGCGGCGCTCGCCGGGCGGCGATCCGGCGAGCCGGGAGGGAAGAAGGGCCCGCCGTCATCCGAAGGCGCAACGCAGCGTCAAGCGATGACGCGCTCCGCTTGATTTGCCGCAGTGCCGCTTATACCTGTGGAGTCACATCGGATTTTGAGGAGCCATCCATGGCCACGAAGACAGTCGACACCAACAGCTTCAAGTCGGACGTTCTCGACAACGACAAGACCGTCGTCGTCGATTTCTGGGCCGAATGGTGCGGCCCCTGCAAGATGATCGCGCCGAGCCTCGAAGAAATCTCCAACGAGATGGACAACATCCAGATCGCCAAGGTGAACATCGACGAGAACCCCGACATCGCCGCCCAGTTCGGCATTCGCTCGATTCCGACGCTGATGATCTTCAAGGACGGCAAGCACGCCGACACGATGGTCGGCGCCCAGTCGAAGTCCAAGCTTCTCGACTGGATCAAGAACGCCGCCGCCTGATCCGGCGCCATCCTGTTTCACGTGAATCGCAAGAAGGCCCAGGTGGACACGCCCGAGCCTTCTTGCCTGACGGATCAAAGGCAATCGTCGGTTCGAACCCGCCGAGGATGTTCGATCGGCGGCAATCAGCGCGGGACGAGCTTGCTTTCGGCCAGAGACCGCACCGGCGAGATAGAGCGAGCCGCAGACGAGAAAGCGCGGGGCGATGCCACCGTCCCAGCCGGCCGAGACCATGCGGATCGCCTCCTCGACCGAAGCGCATGGCTCGGCGTCGAGACCGGCATCGCCGGCAGCCATGGCGAGCACGACCGGGTCGATGCCGGCGTCCGACTGGTCGACCGGCACGGTGAAGACATGCCGGGCGATGCCGTCGAAGGCCTTGAAGAAACCGACCGGATCCTTGGTGTTGATCATGCCGACGATCAGGAAGAGCGGCCGGGAGACGCGATCCTCGAGGTCCGCCAGCGTCTCGGCAATGGCGATGCCGGCGCCCGGATTGTGGCCACCGTCGAGCCAGAGTTCGGAGCCCGGCACCGCGGCGCGATACAAAGGGCCCGAGTTGATCTGCTGCATGCGCGCCGGCCACTCGACGTGCGAGAGGCCCTTTTCGATCGCCTCCCGGCTCGGGTCGAAGCCGGCATGGCGCAACGTCGCGATAGCGGTCGCGGCATTCGACAATTGGTGGCGGCCCGGCAGCTTCGGCATCGGCAGGTCGAGGAGCCCGGCCTCGTCCTGATAGACCATGCGGCCATGCTCTTCATAGGCGAAGAAGTCCTGGCCGTAGACGAGGAGTGGTGCACCGGCCCGATCGGCCATGGCGGTCAGGACGTCGAGAGCGACGGATTCGCTCTGCTGGCCGACGATGACGGGCACGCCACGCTTGATGATGCCGCCCTTTTCCGCCGCGATCAGTTCGACCTTGTCGCCGAGATAGGACTGGTGATCGAGAGAGATCGAGGTGATCACCGTCGCCACAGGTTTGGCGATGACGTTGGTCGCGTCGAAGCGCCCGCCGAGGCCGACCTCGATCAACGCGACGTCGGCCGGATGGCCGGCGAACAGCAGGAAGGTGACGGCTGTCAGGATCTCGAAGACTGTGATCGGCGCGCCGGCATTGACCTCGGCGGCGCGGGCGACGGCATCGGCCAGCGTGCGGTCGTCGACGAGAAGCCCCGGCGCGTTCTCGCGGCCCAACCGATAGCGCTCGTGCCAGTTGACGAGATGCGGCGAGGTGTGGGCGTGGACCGAGCGGCCATCGCCTTCCAGGACCGCCCGGCAGAAAGCGGTGACCGAGCCCTTGCCGTTGGTGCCGGCGATGTGGATCACCGGTGGCAGCCGCATCTGCGGGTCGCCGAGATCGGCGAGCAGCCGCCTGATCCGGTCGAGCGAGAGGTCGAAGCCCTTGGGATGCTTCAGCATCAGGGCATCGATTTCGGCCGAGGCGAGCGAGGTCGTGCTCACGGGCGCGATCGAATGACGGGGAAGAAGGCGGCGGTCGTGCGCATGAAAAACCGCCTCAGGATGCCGGCAGCGGCTCGGCCGGACGTGCCGCCGTTTCGCGCGCCTCGACGCTCGTCGCCGGGGCCGCGTCCTGGCTGTCGTGTTCCGGCTCGACGCCGGGCGACAGATCGGCCGGTGCCCTGGTCAGGAGTTTCAAGAGATTGCCGATGGTCGCGGTCAGCTCGTGGCGGTGGACGACCATGTCGACCATGCCATGCGCCATCAGATATTCGGCGCGCTGGAACCCCTCGGGTAGTTTTTCGCGGATCGTCTGCTCGATGACGCGGGCGCCGGCAAAGCCGATGACGGCGCCCGGCTCGGCGATGTGGACGTCGCCGAGCATGGCGTATGACGCCGTGACGCCGCCGGCGGTCGGATTGGTCAGGACGACGATGTAGGGAAGCCCCGCCTCCTTCAGCATCTCCACCGCGACCGTGGTGCGAGGCAGTTGCATCAACGACAGGATGCCCTCCTGCATGCGGGCGCCGCCGGAGGCCGAGAACAGCACCAGAGGCCGGCGCTCGGCGATCGCCACCTCGAAGGCGCGGATGATCGCCTCGCCCGCCGCCATGCCGAGCGAGCCGCCCATGAAGGCGAAATCCTGGACGACGGCCACGATCGCGATGCCGCCGAGATCGCCCTTGGCGGCGAGGATCGCGTCGTCCATCTCGGCCTTGGCGCGGTATTCCTTCAGCCGGTCGGTGTAGCGCTTGGAATCGCGGAATTTCAGGGGATCGACCGGCGCCTTGGGCAGCTCGATCGCCTCGAAGGCGCCATTGTCGAGAAACGCCTTCAGCCGATCCCTGGCGCGGATCCGCATGTGGAAGCCGGAGGACGGAATGACCCACTGGTTGGCTTCCAGGTCCTTGTGAAAGACCATCTCCCCGGTTTCGGGGCATTTGATCCAGAGGTTCTCGGGCACCTCGCGGGTGGCGAGCAAACTCGATATCTTCGGGCGGACGTAGTTGGTAATCCAGTTCACGGTTCAAGCTGTCCCGTTATATCAAAGCGCTGGGTGGCACATGGACGTTCAATCGGGCCTTGGCAAGGCGTTCGGCGGCACGCCGTGCGATCTCGGCGGCGCCGAAGCGTTCCAGTCCGCGCTTTCGGCCAGAGGCAAAGACGATGCTCCAGCCGTTTTCGCGGCGCCTGTCTGCCCCCCCGACGCCCACCCTCAGGCGTCGGCGAGGCGCGCGGCCCGGACACCGCCGGCGATCTCCGACACCAGATCGGTGACCGCCTTGACCGTTCCCGATCCGGCCTTTCCACCCTCCAGCGAATTCTCGATCGCCTTGACGATCGCCGAACCGACGACGACGCCGTCCGCCGCCCGGCCGATCTCGCGGGCCTGCTGCGCCGAGGTGACGCCGAAGCCGACGCAGACCGGCAGATCCGTGTGCTGCTTGATGCGCGAGACCGCCGACGAGACCTTGCCGGCATCGGGCGCCGCCGAGCCGGTGATGCCGGTGATCGAGACGTAATAGACGAAGCCCGAGGTGTTCTTCAGCACCGCCGGCAGGCGCTTGTCGTCGGTGGTGGGCGTCGCCAGGCGAATGAAGGCGAGGCCGGCCTTCAGCGCCGGCAGACAGAGCTCGTCGTCCATCTCGGGCGGCAGGTCGACGACGATCAGCCCGTCGACGCCGGCCGCCAGCGCGTCCGGCACGAAGCGCTCGACGCCGTAGATGTAGACCGGGTTGAAGTAGCCCATCAAGACGATCGGCGTCGCGTCGTTCCCTTTTCGGAATTCGCGCACCAGATCAAGGGTCTTCTTCAGGCTCTCGCCGGAATTAAGGGCGCGCAAGCCGGCCTTCTGGATCGCCGGCCCGTCGGCCATCGGATCGGAAAACGGCATGCCGAGCTCGATGATATCGGCGCCCGCCGCCGGCAGCGCCTTAGCGATCTTCAACGCCGTCTCATGGTCGGGATCGCCGGCCATGACGAAAGTCACGAAGGCCGGTCGGCCTTCCTCGGCAAGGGCGCGAAAGCGGGTCTCGATGCGGCTGATCATGTCGGGTGTCGTCGTCCTTCAGCTTTTCGGGCTGTCTTGATCTTGGCAGATGCCTTGAACCCACGGGCAAGAGCATCTCGCTCCGTTTCCTGGAACAGGATCATCCAATCCCTACAACTCCACGCCCAGATGCTTGGCCGCCGTGAACACGTCCTTGTCGCCGCGGCCGCAGAGATTCATGATGATGATCTCGTCGTGGCCCATTTCTGGCGCGCGCTTGAGCACTTCGGCCAGCGCGTGCGCGGGCTCCAGCGCCGGGATGATGCCCTCGGTGCGGGTGAGCATCTGAAAGGCGGCCAGTGCCTCGGTGTCCATGATCGGCACGTATTCGACCCGGCCACTGTCCTTGAGCCAGGAATGCTCGGGGCCGATGCCGGGATAATCGAGGCCGGCCGAGATCGAATGGCCTTCCTTGATCTGGCCGTCCTCGTTCTGCAGCAGGTAGGTGCGGTTGCCGTGGAGGACGCCGGGCGAGCCGGCGGTCAGCGAGGCGCAGTGCTCCTCACCGTCGAGGCCCTTGCCGCCCGCCTCGACGCCGACGATCTTCACGTCCTTGTCGTCGAGGAACGGGTGGAACAGCCCGATGGCATTCGAACCGCCGCCGACGGCGGCGACCAGCATGTCCGGCAGGCGGCCTTCGGCGGCCAGAATCTGTTCCTTCGCCTCGGTGCCGATCACCGATTGCAGGTCGCGCACGAGCTCGGGATAGGGATGCGGGCCAGCGGCCGTGCCGATCAGGTAATAGGTCGATTCGACGTTGGTCACCCAGTCGCGCAGGGCCTCGTTCATCGCGTCCTTCAGCGTGCCGTGGCCGGCGGTGACCGGGATCACTTCCGCCCCGAGCAGCTTCATGCGAAAGACGTTCGGCGCCTGCCGCTCGATGTCCGTCGCTCCCATATAGACGACGCAGGGCAGGCCGAAACGGGCGCAGACCGTCGCGGTCGCGACGCCGTGCTGGCCGGCGCCGGTCTCGGCGATGATCCGCGTCTTGCCCATCTTGCGGGCGAGCATGATCTGGCCGAGGCAGTTGTTGATCTTGTGCGAGCCGGTGTGGTTCAGCTCGTCGCGCTTGAAATAGATCTTGGCGCCGAGGTCAGACGGAGCCTTCTCGCGCAGCACCTCGGTCAGGCGCTCGGCATAATAGAGGGGCGACGGGCGGCCGGTGTAGGTGGCGTTCAGCTGGTCGAGCTCGGCGCGGTAGCCCGGATCGGTCTTGGCCCAGTTCCAGGCCTCTTCCAGTTCCAGGATCAGCGGCATCAGCGTCTCGGCGACGAAGCGACCGCCGAAATGGCCGAAACGGCCGTCCTCGTCGGGCCCGGCGCGGAAGGAATTGGGAATCGGCTGTTCGGTCACGAGCTCTGAACCTTTCCGGCCGGCTCGCCAAAGCGGTCCAGCGCGTCGAAGAATTGGTGGATGCGGCCGATGTCCTTGACGCCGGGCGCGCTTTCGACGCCGGACGAGACGTCGAGGCCTGCCGGCCGGGCGATCCTCAACGCGTAACCGACATTTGCGGCATCCAGTCCCCCCGAAAGCATGATGGGCAAAGCCGGGTCAAGGCCGGAGCTATCCGGCGCCAGCAGCGTCCAGTCGAAGGCGACGCCGTTGCCGCCGGGCAGATGGGAGCCTTTCGGCCGCCTGGAGTCGAGCAAAATCCGGTCCGCGATGTCCCGGTAGAGCACGATGGTGCCCAGATCGGCCGCCTCCGAGACCGGCAGCGCCTTCATGACGCGGATGCCGTTGCCGGCAACACGCGCCTTGATCGCCGCGACCTGCTCCGGCGTTTCCCTGCCATGCAGTTGCAGCCAGTCGGGCCGCACCTCATGCACGAAGCGGTCCACCAGCGCATCGTCCGGATCGACGGTGACGATCACCATCTCGGCGCGGTTCCCGACGAGATCGCGCAGCGCCGCCATCGCCTCGATCTCCAGATGCCGCGGGCTTTTCGCAAAATGCACGAAGCCGACATGGCTCGCCCCCCGCGAAATCGCCGCCTCGATCGCCTCGGGGGTTTTCAGGCCGCAGATCTTGATGTCGAAGGGGTACACGCGGGCTTTCCCGATCCTGTTCGATTTTGGCCGTGACGGCGATGAAAACGTCAGCGCACTGAGCTGCACGGACTTATCGCGCCCGCGGCCCCGCGATGTCAAAGCGACTGAAAGGCCCTGGGCTCAATTACCGGAAAAGTCGATTGCGTGAAGCCCCGCCCCGTTGCGCTTCAGCCAGTCCCGTCCCGCATCCATGTCCGGGCACAACCGCCTGCACAGCGCCCAGAAATCCGGGCCGTGATTCATCTCGACGAGATGGGCGACCTCATGGGCCGCGAGATAGTCGAGGACCGGCGGCGGGGCCATGACGATGCGCCAGGAGAAAGCGAGGCGACGATCGCTGGAGCAGGAACCCCAGCGGCTTTTCGTATCTTTGAGCGAAAGCGACCGCGGCTTGACGCCGGCGGCCAGGGCATGGCGGTCCACCGCCGCCTGGAGATCGGCTCTCGCCTCGCGCTTCAAAGTGTCGACGACCCGGCGGGTGAAATGCTGCCTGTCGCCGCCGACCATCAGGCAGGGCGCGCCGCCCGGCGCCTCGAAGCGGTTGGAGCGGCGACCTTCATCGAAAACCAGCCTGAGATCGGCACCGCGAAACGGGATCGTCGCGCCCTCGGTGACGGTAACCAGCGCCGGCGTGCGGGTCAGTCGCTCCTCGACCCAGCCCTTGTGGCGCTCCAGGAACTCGGCGATGGCGCGGCCGGAGACCTGGCGCGGCGCGGTCACCACGATGCCGGATGCGCCGGGCGCCAGCCGCAGGATCATCCGCTTGGCCCGCGCATTGCGGCGCACGGTCACAGGCAACGGGCCGCCGGCGAGATCGAGCTTTTCCGGCAGGCTCGCCGGGCGATTGCGTTTCAGCGGAAGGATGGCGGCGAAGGGCAAGCGGCGGGTCTCGATGGCGGGCGGCGGATGGCAGGCGCCGGGGATGGAGGCCGGCGAATTCGGCCGACGACCGAACGGTCGGCGAATCGCAGTCTACACCGGCGGGCCGGCCCCGCGAACGAAAAGCGGCGGCGCCCTTTCGAGCACCACCGCTTTTGTTTCCGTTCTATCGCCAAACCGATCGTCCGACGGTTCGGGGCATAGATCAGGCCGCGATGACCGCCGGACAGGTTCAGGCGGTCTGGGCGTCCATGACCTGATCGTCGCTCGAGCCGCGCTTGCGGTCGCGCATGAAGCGGTCGAACTCTTCCTGGTCCTTGGCGCGGCGCAGTTCGCGCGCATAGCTCTCGAACTCGACCGAGGCCTCGTGGAGCCTGCGACGCTCCTCGTCGAGGCGGCCGAGTTCCGCCTCGCGCCAGTCGTCGAAGGCCACGTTGCCGGTGCGCGCCGCGGTGAAGGCGGTCGAACCACGGCGCTTGAGGCCACCGAAAAACCGGTCGGTGGTGTCGTTGACGTCACGCTTGAACATATCGAGTCTGTCTCCCCAGATTATATAGCCGATCATGGCAAGACCAAGCGGCCAGTAGATCATGAAACCGACGATCATCATGGCGATCGTTGCGGGCGTCCAAGCCGGACGGATGAGGGCACGTGAAGTCATCGCAGTCGCGTTCCTTTCGCACGAGGCCGCAATGCCAAGCATCGCAGCGGTTTTGACATTGTGTTGTTGCTGGACTTGATGTGGTGACTGTGAAAGCCGGGTTCAATCGCCCGATCGCGAAAATCGACAGGCGACGTCGCGAAAACCTCTTCGGCGGCGTCGAACGCTTGTGTTTGCCGGAATCTCGCCGCTGTTGCGAAGACACCGGTTGCGAACGTCCGACGCACGACTCGCACCATTCGCCGTTCGAAAGTCTACGCATTCATTGTTCTTTGCACGAAGGGGCAAACTTCTTTGCACGAAGGGGCGAGCCTCCGCCTTCCGGGGGTGCAAAAACCGATGATCCGAACTGCCGGACCGGCATTCAGCGCGAATCCACAGGCTCCAACTGGCGTAAAATTCTCCGAGAGACGATCCCCATGAAGTTTCCATGACGGGGGAACGCCGGCGGCAAATTCAGGTTATGATGGACGCATCAGGAGGGTTGCCCCATGCCGATCTCGACCATCACCCCGACCGAAACGAGCAAGGCGAGCCGCTGCGTCTCGCCGGGCGCGCGACGGTCGTTCCTGGCCACGCTCTTCGGCGACACCGGCGCCTTCCTCCGCCGCACGCCGGCCGTCGCGGGCGACGAGCCGCTGGCGATGGCCCATCCGCAGGGCGAAGCCTGGGCGGCGGGACTGGCCCGCGGCGACCAACGCAAGGTCGGGCGGCGTAGCCCTTATGCGATCAACCACGATATCGAAGCGCTCTACGCCTCCGCTCGCGCGGCCGGCGGCGCCATCGCCCTCGACCTTGGCGATGAACAGCAGGCCACGGCTTCTCTCGAGGACGCTGCCAAAACGGCAGGCCGGAAGCGCTAGCCCGCAGGCGCTTCGGCTCCGCGATCCGATGGACTGGACGCAGCCGATCGATGCCTATTGCGAACGTCTCGGGCCGGGTTTCTGGGCCGAACCGTTCAACGCGGTCTCGAACATCGGGTTCATTCTCGCGGCCGGGCTCGGGCTGGCGCTCTGGCGCCGGTGTTCCTGCCATCGACCGGATGGGCCGCCAGCCGAACGCGCCGGCCTCTGGCTCGCTCTTCTCGTCGGGGTGATCGGCGTCGGCTCCTTCCTCTTCCACACCTTCGCCAATCGCTGGTCGGCGCTCGCCGACGTCGTCCCGATCGCAGTGTACATCTACGGCTATTTCGGACTGGCGCTCTATCGGCTCGTCGGCCTCGGGCGCTGGATCGCCGTCGCCGCGACGGCGCTGTTCCTGGCCGCGTCCTTGCTTGCCGACCCCTTCCTCGCCGTCCTCTTCGGTTCCTCGTCCGCCTATGTGCCGGCGCTCCTGGCGATGCTCGGCATCGGCGGCGTGCTCCGATTTATGGGCAAGCCCGGTGGCAGGCTTGTCCTCGCGGCAGCAGCGGCCTTCGCCGTCTCGCTCGGCTTCCGCATGGCCGACATCCCGCTTTGCGCGCAATGGCCGCTCGGCACGCATTTCCTCTGGCACATCCTCAACGCGATCACGCTGGGGCTTCTGCTGGTCGCGATGGCCGGCGGCGAAGAGGTGCGCACAGATCGGGTACGGCCCGCCTGAACTCACGACCGAAAACAAAAAGGCCGGCCGCCTCCCCCGAAGCGCCCGGCCATTGGCGGTCCCCCGCCTTTGCTAACTTTCAAAGTCCCTCGCGCGCCCTTCAGCGGGAAGCGAGCTTCTCCCGGCCCTGCTTGACGACCACGCGGGCGTTCATCGGAACGCGGCTGTAGAGATCGATGATGTCCTGGTTCATCAGGCGGATACAGCCCGACGAAGCGGCGGTGCCGACCGTCCACCATTCCGGCGTGCCGTGAAGCCGGAACAGCGTGTCCTTGCCGTTCTGGTAGAGATAGAGAGCGCGAGCGCCGAGCGGATTGGTCAGGCCTGGATCCATGCCCTGACGGTAGGGTTCGAGATCGGGCTTGCGGTCGATCATCTCGGCCGGTGGGAACCATTTCGGCCATTCGCGCTTGGCACGAATTTGAGCATCGCCGGACCAGGAAAAGCCCTGGCGGCCGACACCGATGCCGTAGCGCATGGCCATGCCGTTCGGCTCGATCAGGTAGAGAAAGCGATTCGGCGTGTCGACGACGACCGTACCCGGCTCGTACTGCGCGCCGTCGGGATAGGAGACCTCCTGGCGCAAGAACTGCGGGTCAATCTTGTCGGACGGGATCGCCGGCAGAGCGTAACCATTGTCGACGACGGCGGCGTAGCCCAAAGACTGCTGGCCGGCGAGCGAGCCGTCGAGCGCCGGGTCGGCATAGGCCGCCGTCATCGTCGCGCTCGGGGCGATCGAAGCACGCTGGGAACTGGCACAGCCCGTCATGGCCGTGGCCCCCAACAGCGCAAATCCGAGAAGAAGTGTCGTTTTGATCGTCATCACGTAAGCCATGTTTTGGGTGGCGATGGGGTGGAGCGTCCACCTTGGGAACCGCCCGCGAGGTCGTGACCGACCTACGAAAGCCATCCTCTGGTTAGGCCGGAGCGATCCGCGAAGCAATAACCCCATCAAACACCTAGATGGTTAAGAAGGGGTTTGTTGCCGCAGGGTTACAGTTGACGCGGCGCCCCTTCGCGACATCTGCGTTGCGGTCAGCGTGAACGCGGCGAAATCAGCGCGAGGAGTGTTCTCGATGAATATCGGCGAGGCGGCCCGGCTGTCCGGCCTGCCACCCAAGACCATCCGCTACTACGAGGAAGTCGGTCTCATCAAGCCAAATCGATCCGCCAACGGCTACCGCAATTATCTCGATCGCGACATCCACATGCTGCGCTTTTTGCAGCGCTCGCGCTCGCTGGGATTTTCGATCGAGGAGGCGCGGCGGCTGCTCAGCCTTTACGGTAACGACAAGCGCCGCAGCGGCGACGTGAAGCAGCTCGCGAGCCGTCGCATGGCCGATATCGATCGCAAAATCGAGGAGCTGCAGTCCCTGAAACGGGCGCTCGCCGAGCTGACGGAGCAGTGCAAGGGCGGCGACGGCCCCGACTGCCCGATCCTCGACGAGATTTCCGGCGAGCATGCCGACGCCTGAGGCGGGGTCGACCGCAGCCTGCGCGCGGTTTTCCGGCGTCATTCCGGAAAGAGATCGAACCGACCCGCGCGGCACTTTCCGATTCTTGTTTCTTCAAGATGCGACATGCCATCCCACGCTATCGCTCAAGGGGTGCCGCCACGAACGGCAGTGCCCCTCGCACGGGTCATGGGACGGCGCATTCCCACGCGAATAGCCGTCGCACCGAAGCCAGAAGCGCTTCAGCGGCGACCCTGCGGCTTGCCGGGCTTTGCCGCGGCCCGCTTGGCGCGGCGCGACTGACGGATCGGCCGGTCGCGACGCGGCTGCTCGACGATGTCGCTTGCTGCCCTTTCGACCGCCGGTGTCGGCGCCTTCGCGGCTGTGGCAGGTTTGGCCGTTTCGGAAGGCTTCGAAGACGTGCCGGGCACGGCAGGTTCCACGCTTTTGGCAGAGGTGGACTTCGAGGGAGCCTGAGCCGTCTTCGCTTGCCGGGCGGGCGAGGGCTTCGCCGGAGCGTTGGCGGGCGATGCGTGAGTGGCGGCAACGGGTTTCGCCACCGTTGCCGTTTCCGGGGGCTTGGACGCAGCGGGCTCCATTTGCGTTTTCGCGGTCGCCGGGGTCGTCAGGGTCGTATCGTCCGACTTCTGCGACGACGCGGCATCGCTCGCTGTGGTGCTCGACGGCGCTTCCGGCTTGGATGCCGCAGGTGCCTCCGCCTTTTGAGCCTCTGACTTCGGCGCGGGAGACGTCGCCCCGGCGGTCGCTACCGCGGCGGGTTTGTTCGCCGGTACGGACCCGATCGCCTTGGCCTCGGTTGCCGGCTTCAGAGCCACGACCTCGTCTTTGGACGCGGCCTTCGCCACGCTTTTCGCGGTCGCGTGACCGGCGGCCTTCTTTCGAGTGGTGCCGGCCTTGGCCGGCTTGGCGGACTTGGCCGACGTCGTCGATTGAGCTGGCTTGGCCGGCTTGGCAGCGCGGGACTTGGCTGCAGGCGCGGAAGCCTTGGCCGCCGAAGCGACCGCCTTGGCGGGGCTGGAAGCGGCAGGGGTTGCGGCTTTGGGAGCTTGATCAGTCTTCGGCTTGACGTTGGAATTCGCGACCGTCTCGGAGGCATGCGCCTGCCCTGCCCCGCCGGCCTTTTGCGAAACCGGAACATTGGCTTCGAGCGATGCCGCTGGCGTTGCAGCGGCCGGAGCCGCAGGGGCCGGGGTTTTTGCAGGATCCTCGTCATCGCGGTCGTCGGCCGGGTTCTCCGACAAATGCTTGCCGAGCGGCTTCGATTTGCCGAAGGCGGTCTTCATCATCGCCTCGGCGGTTTCGCTCATTGCCCGCATGGCGCGGGCCGAATCCGGCACCACGGCGCCGGCGAGAACCGTCTCACCGGCCGAGGCTCGGCCGCGACGGAGCGTCCTGGCCTTGGCGTCGCGCTCGGCATAGGCGCCGAATTTGCGATAGGTGCTGTCGCCTGTCACCGTTTCCGGCCGTTTCGGCAGCTTCGCCTGGGCATGGGACGTTCCGTGGGTCAGCGCGAAGTCGATGATGCGCGGGCAGATCTCGGAGCGGAAGCGCGAGCCGTTGAAGACGCCGTAATGGCCGACCTTCGGCTGCACATAATGAATGCGCATCGCGCCGGGAATGTTGATGCAGAGCTTCTGCGCCGCCTCGGTCTGGCCGACGCCGGAGATGTCGTCGTTCTCGCCCTCGATGGTCAAAAGCGCCGTCCGCCTGATCCTGGTCAGATCGATCGGCCGGCCGTGGTACATCATCTCGCCTTTGGGCAGCGAGTGCTTGACGAACACCTCATCGACCGTCTGCAGGTAGAACTCGGCCGTCATGTCGAGGACGGCGTTGTACTCGTCGTAGAACGTCCGGTGCTTTTCGGCGGAATCGCCGTCATTCTGGACGAGGTCCCAGAAGAAGTCCTTTTCGGCGATCATATGCCGGTCGAGATTCATCGACTTGAAGCCGCTCAGCTGCAGGAAGCCTGGATAGACCATGCGACCGACGCCGGGATGGGGAAAGGGCACGGGCATGACGAGGTTCTCGCTGAACCAGTCGATGCCCTTGGTTTCGGCGAGCTCGGTGACCTCGGTCGAGTTGACGCGGGTGTCGATCGGCCCGCCCATCAGCGTCATGGTGGTGGGCGAGCACTCGTCGCCGTCCTCTTCCATGCGCGCGACGGCCATCAACACCGGCACGGTCGGCTGGCACACGCCGATGATGTGGGTGTCGGGTCCCAGGAAATGCAGCATCTCGACGATGTAGTCGGTATAATCCTCAAGATCGAATTTACCGGCCGAAACCGGCACCTCGCGGGCATCGGTCCAGTCGGTGATGTAGACTTCGGCATCGGGAAGCAGCGCCTCGACCGTGCCGCGGAGCAGCGTCGAATGGTGACCCGAAAGCGGCGCGACCACCAGGAAGCGCGGATCCCGTCTGTGGCTCTTCGGCACTTCGCGGTCGAAGAACAGAAGCCGGCCGAAGGGTTTTTCCCACACGACCTTGTCCTGGACGGGCACCCGCACGCCGCGCACGACGGTCTCGTGCAGGCCGAATTCGGGCTTGCCGTATATCCGGGTGGAGCGCTCGAACAGTTCCGCCGCAGCCGCGATCGTGCGGCCCGTAGCGGTGTGCGAGAGGGGGTTGAGCGGGCTTTGATAGAACAGCCTGGCCGCATCCGCCACCATGCGGAAGGGCGTCAAAGCGGAGTGGCTCCATTCGTAGAATTGGTACAACATCAACCTCTGCTTTGCGTTTCGGACCCTGGCGACTTCAAATGCTGCATTGCACAAATAGGACGTTCAGGTCGAATTTTCAATCGGCCTGCCCGACTCTGCCGAAATTCCGCAGCGTCAAACCGGTCGGCCGACCACCGGGTGGGGCTTCGATGCGGCGCGGGCTGAACTCGTTCAGAGCCATTTCACCATGACCGTGCGATCCTCCACCGCAGCGCCGGGCGGTGTCTCCTGCGAGAGGCGCTCCTCCAGCATGCCATGCAGATCCTTGCGCGGAACCGTCATGAAACCGTGATGCTCGTAGAAGGGCCGGTTGAACGCAATGTCGGCATAGGTCGTAAGGCCAAGCGCGCGCATGCAGATCCTTGCGCGGAACCGTCATGAAACCGTGATGCTCGTAGAAGGGCCGGTTGAACGCAATGTCGGCATAGGTCGTAAGGCCAAGCGCGCGGTGGAAGAACCAGCGTGCCCTTTGCGTCACAGCATGCAGCAGCGCGGCGCCGATGCCCTGGCGGCCATGCTTCGGATCGACCGCCAGCGCGCTCAGCCAATAAAGCTCGACGACGTCGCGGGCGGCAGCGTAGCCCACCGGCTCACCGGAGGCCTTCTCGACGGCAACGAAGATCTCGTGGGCGACGAGAAAGCGCACGAAGCCGTGAAGCTCGGGCGGTTGAGCATTCGCCAGCTTGGTGCGCCCTGCGGCGACCAGCAACGCATCCCCGGCGCGCGCGATGTTCAGGAGACGCGGCGCTTCACCGGGCTCCATCATGCGGATGCGATAGCCCTGCGGCGCCATGCCCTTGAACGCTTTTCGACCGGGCTTCGACACCGACGAATCCGGTTTGTCCGGCCGCGCCGTCAGCCGTCATACCCTTCGACGATCAGCATGTCGGCGGTGGCGTAGCGATCGCGGATCGCCTTGGCCTTCTGGTACTGCGCGCTGTCGTAGCAGGCCCGCGCCGTCTCGACGCTGTCGAATTCGATGACGACGTTGCGGCCGCGCGCCGTGCCCTCGAGCTCCTCATAGGGCCCGCCACGGGCAAGGAATTTCGCCCCGTATTCGCGAAAGGCCGGCGTCGCGGTCTCGACGTAGGCTTTGTAGCCTTCCGGATCGCGCACGTCGACGCGGGCGATCCAATAGCCCTTGGCCATATTGCGTACCCCCATGTTCGGTGAGGCCGTTGAACCGGCCCTTTGGTGGCGCATCCGACCGACGGACCGATGCGCACCGGTCAGGCCGTTGCGGCCATCTCGTCGAGAATCGCGATCGCCGCGGCGCGCGGATCGTCGACCGCCACGATCGGCCGCGCGACGACCAGATGCGAGGCGCCGGCAGCAAGCGCCTCGGCGGGCGTCATCACCCTTTTCTGATCGCCGACGGCGGCGCCGGCCGGCCGGATGCCGGGGGTCACGATCGCCATGCCCGGGCCGAGAAGCGCCCGCATCGCAGCCGCTTCGGTCGCCGCGGAGACGATGCCACCCATGCCGATATCGCGGGCCTGGGCGGCTCTGAGCGCCACGAGGTCGCCGACCGGATGGGCAAAGCCGGAGGCCTTGAGGTCGGCGTCGTCGAGCGAGGTCAGCACGGTGACGCCGAGCAGCGTCAGATCGGAGCCCTTCGCCGCATCGACCGCCGCGCTCATCACATCAAGATAGGCGTGGACGGTCAGCATCGCGGCGCCGAGCTTCAGAACGCTCTCGGTCCCCCTGGCGACGGTGTTGGCGATGTCGTGGAGCTTGAGGTCCAGGAAGATCTTCTTGCCGGACGCCGCCAGCTCTCGGGCGAAGGGCAGGCCGCCCGCATAAACCAGCTGATAGCCGATCTTGTACCAAAGGACGTCGTCGCCGAGCCGGTCGACGACCTTCTCTGCCTCGGCAAGGGTCGGCACGTCGAGCCCGACGATCAGGCGTTCGCGCGCTGCGACACGGGCCGAGACCATCGTCGCAGTCGACCGAACCTCACCGTCCGCGTCGGCGAAAGCCGACGGTACTGCCTTGCCGGCACGGCTCACGGCTCACCCTCCGAAGGAATGTCGACGGTCACGGTCGTCCCGACGGTCCGGGAGTTGACGATGGGGCTGTCGTCGAGATGCGGGTTCGACAGAACCCGCGCAAGAGGAGCCTTGGCAAGCGCCGCCACGCTCACGCCGTCGGGCATGACTGTGGTTCCAAGCGGTTGGCTTTCCTGACGTCCCATCCACCCTCTCGCGACAGAAACTGCCACCAAAGTGTCAGCCCGATCAGTCGTTTACAGCGCGCAATATAGCTCACGTGTGCGCCTTTGCAATATGATGGTTTAAGCTCCTGATGCCCGTGCAATCGGACGGCGCGTCGTTCCGTTCCGCGGCGCCTCTCCGCCATCCTGCCGAGCCCGGCATGAGCAGACCGCCCAGCCCGCGTCACAAAAGCGGCGTCGATCAGTGGGCCTCGTCCCAATTGCCCGCGGCCTTGGCGTCGACCTCGATCGGCACCGACAGTTCGACCACGGGCAGCGCGGCCCCTTCCATCACCGCCTTCACCACCGGCAGCGTCGCCTCGACCTCGTCTTCCTCGACTTCGAAGATCAGCTCGTCATGGACCTGCAGCAGCATCCTCGCCGACAGCCGTTCCGCGGCAAGCGCCGCCTCCATGCGGATCATCGCCCGTCGGATGATGTCGGCGGCCGTGCCCTGGATCGGCGCATTGATCGCCGCGCGCTCGTTGAAGGCGCGCACCGAAGCGTTGGGCGACTTGATGTCGGGATAATGCGCCCGCCGGCCGAACAGCGTCTCGACATAGCCGTGCCGTTTCGCGAAGGCCTTGGTCTCGTCCATGTAGTCGCGGATGCCGGGGAAGCGCTCGAAATAGGTCCTGATGTAGGCGCCCGCCGCTTCGCGCGGAATCGACAACTGGTTGGCGAGGCCGAAGGCCGAGATGCCGTAGATGATGCCGAAATTGATCGCCTTGGCCTGCCGGCGGATCATCGGGTCCATGCCCTCGACCGGTGTTCCGAACATCTCCGAGGCCGTCATCGCGTGGATGTCCATGCCCGCCTGGAAAGCCGCCTTGAGCTGCGGGATATCGGCGATGTGGGCGAGGATTCTGAGCTCGATCTGGCTGTAGTCGGCCGAGACCAGGCGCTTGCCCTTCGGCGCGACGAAAGCGGTGCGGATCGCCCGGCCCTCCTTGGTGCGCACGGGGATGTTCTGCAGGTTCGGCTCGTTGGAGGAGAGCCGGCCGGTGGTCGTCGAGGCCATGGAAAAGGAGGTGTGGATTCGCCCCTCGCCGTCCATGTGCGCCGGCAGGGCGTCGGTGTAGGTGCCCTTCAGCTTGGTCAACTGGCGCCAGTCGACGATGCGGCGCGGCAGGTCGTGGCCCTCCGCCGCGAGATCCTCCAGGACCTTCGCGTCCGTCGACCATTGGCCGCCCTTGGTCTTCTTGCCGCCGGGCAGGCCGAGCTTGCCGAACAGGATCTCGCCGAGCTGCTTCGGAGAGCCCGGATTGAACGTCTCGCCGGCCATCTCCGCGATCTCGGCCTCGAGGCCTGCCTGCTTCTGGCTGAACTGGCCCGAAAGCCGCGACAGGATCTGCCGGTCGACGGCGATGCCGCGCTCCTCCATGCGGGCGAGCACCGGCGCCAGCGGCCGTTCCAGCCGCTCGTAGACGGTGGAAAGCCCTTCGGCCGCAAGCCGCGGCTTCAACACGCTCCACAGGCGCAGGGTCACGTCCGCATCCTCGGCGGCGTATTCGGTGACCTTGTCGATCGGGCAGGCGGCGATCGGTTTCAGCGTGCGGCCCGAGCCGCAAAGCTCCTTGAACGAGATCGGCTTGTGGCCGAGGAAGCGCTCCGACAATTCGTCCATGCCGTGGCCCTCGAGCGACGACGAGGCATCGAGCGCGTAGGAGATCAGCATGGTGTCGTCGAAGGGCGAAACGGCGATGCCCCGGCGCATCATGACGAGAAGATCGTATTTGAAATTCTGGCCGATCTTCAGGACGCTGTCGTCTTCGAGGACGGGCTTCAGGATCGAAAGCGCCTCGTCCGTCGGCACCTGCGGCCCGATCTCGTCCTCGACCGACGTGTCGCTCAACAGGTCGGCGTCGCCATTCGGCGAAACATGGGCAAGCGGCACATAGGCGGCGCGGCCGATCCTGGTCGCGAAAGACACGCCGACGAGTTCGCCCTTCATCGCCGAAAGGCTGCTCGTCTCGGTGTCGAAGGCGAGGATGCCGGTGCCCCGCGCCTCTTCCATCCAGGCCTGCAGCGTCTCGGCGTCGCGGATCGTCACATAGGCCGCGCGGTCGACGGGGATCGCCGAGACCGCATCACGGCGATGGGCGGCGAGCGCCTGGGGCGTCAGCGCGCCGTCGGCGGCTTTCGCCTTGCCTGTGTTCGACGGCTTCGCAGCCGGATCGAGATCGGGACCGTGGGCGACCGTTTCGACGGCGACGTCGGCCCGCTCGACGGTGGAGGCGTCCGTGTCGAGCGCCGCCGCGACGCGGCGGGTGAGCGTCGTGAACTCCATCGCCTTCAGGAAGGCAACGAGCTTTTCGCCGTCGGGCTCGTGGATGAAGAGATCGTCGAGGCCTTCGCCGTCGCCGAGCGGCGTCTCGGCGTCGAGAGTCACCAGCGTCTTGGAAAGCCGCGCCTGTTCGGCGAACTCGATCAGATTCTCGCGGCGCTTGTTCTGCTTGATCTCGGAGGCGCGTGTCAGCAGCGTTTCGAGGTCGCCATATTCTTCAAGGAGTTGCGACGCGGTCTTCGGGCCGATGCCCGGAACACCCGGCACATTGTCGGAGGTGTCGCCGCACAGCGCCTGGAGATCGATCATCTTTTCGGGCAAGACGCCGAACTTCTCCTTCACCTCGTCGGGGCCGAGGCGCTTGTCCTTCATCTGGTCGTAGAGGATGACGCCCGGCCCGACGAGCTGCATCAGATCCTTGTCCGACGACACGATCGTCACGTCGCCCCCGGCCTCGACCGCGAGCCGCGTATAGGTCGCGATCAGATCGTCGGCCTCGTAGCCCTGCTTTTCGATGCAGGGCAGGTCGAAAGCCCGAACGGCATCGCGGATCAGCGAGAATTGCGGCACCAGATCCTCAGGCGGCGCCTCGCGATTGGCCTTGTAGTCGGCGTAGAGCTCGTTGCGGAACGTCTTGGAGGAATGGTCGAAGATCACCGCGAAATGGGTGGGCGCCGTGTTCAGCGCGGTGTCGCGCGATTCCTCAACGAGCTTCCACAGCATGTTGCAGAAGCCCGAGACGGCGCCAACCGGCAGGCCGTCGGATTTGCGCGTCAGCGGCGGCAGCGCGTGATAGGCGCGAAAGATGTAAGCCGAGCCGTCGACGAGGAAGAGGTGGTCGCCCTTTTTCATGCAACGGGTCGTATCGCGGGCCCGCGCGCCTGTCCATCGGGCAAGGCGTTCGGGGGCAAAGCGTTCAGGGAGGGCAAGGCGTTCGAGGGGCAACCACCACCCGGCGTCAGCCCGGCCGGCAAACGGCAAGGTTTCGAATGCGATGGCCACGGGTAAGCCTGCCGCCGCCGACCGGCTGCGGCAGGCTTACCCTGAAACGATGCGGTATGAAAATCGTCGAAAAAATGCTTAACCCTCTTGCCATCCGTCGCCGCATCGCGTTTCTTACGCCGAATTAAGGTCCCTTTCACGGGACTGTGACGCTTTCTCTCGACGTGCGCCTTGATTTCGCGCGCGTGCGGCCGCATTTTCATTTCAACGGCGCGCCTGACGCGTCGTGTTCGGCCAGAAGCAAGTCCCCCGCTTATGCGCCGAATGTCAGAACGGCACAGGTCCCAATCCCCCTCTTCGGGACCGCCGTTCGCTGGAAAGCGAGAGAGTCGTCGCGGTGTATCCCCCTCCAGGCCGCGGCGGCTTTCTTTGCGTTTTCGGGCCCGCGGTGCGGCCCACTTTACGTTTTCGGGTCCGCGGTTGCGGCCCAACGGCTTCCCGATCCATCGCCATCGGGCCGGCTTCCATGGAAACCACGGCAATCGCGGATAGATGTTGCGTCAACGGACCGGCCCCAAACGGTCGTCCGACGACGAATGCAGAGGGCATCTCCATGACGATCGATTCAAAGACCGGCGCTCAGGCTCTGGGTGATACTCCAGAGAACAAAAGCACCGACGGACAGCCGCATGTGCCGCCGGCCCCGGCCGGAATGCTGGTCATCTTCGGCGGCATGGGCGACCTCGCCAAGCGGCTTTTGATGCCGTCGCTGATCAACATGCGCCGGCTCGACCTCATCGACGACGGCCTGTCGATCGTCGGCGTCGACATCGCGCCCGGCGACGACGCGACCCTGCGCAAGGCCCATGACGATTTCCATTCCGAACAGGGCGGCGAAGGCGCGATCGAAAAGGGTGCCGCCTGGCAGGCGCTCCGCCAGAATTTATCCTATGTCAGCGGGGATTTTACCAAGGACGACGTCTACACCGCACTGAAGGCGAAGATCGCCGCCTCGACCACCGGCAACGCCACCTTCTACCTTGCCGTGCCGCCGCGCTTCTTCGGCCCGATCGTCGAGCAGCTTGCCAGGACCGGGCTGATGCAGGAGGCGGAGGGCGCCTTCCGGCGCATCGCCATCGAAAAGCCCTTCGGCCACGACATGCCGTCGGCCAAGGCCCTGAATGCCCGGATCCTCGCCTGCGTTCAGGAAAATCAGGTCTACCGGATCGACCATTTCCTCGGCAAGGAAACTGTCCAGAACATCATGACGGCGCGCTTCGCCAACACGATGATCTCGCGGCTCTGGACATCCGACGCCATCGACCACATGCAGATCACCGCCGCCGAGACCGTCGACGTCGGCATGCGCGGCGGCTTCTACGACGCGACCGGCGCGCTGCGCGACATGGTGCCGAACCATCTCTTCCAACTCCTCGCCATGGTCGCGATGGAGCCGCCCAACAGCCTGGACCCGGAAGCGATCCGCGACGAGAAGGCCAAGGTCCTGAAGGCGATCCGCCGCTACGGGCCAGAGGATGCAGCCGCCAACGGGGTGCGGGGCGCCTATATGGCCGGGTCCGTCGACGGCAAGGAGCTCGCCGCCTACACCGACGTCGACGGCGTCGCGGCGGACAGCCGGACGGAAACCTACGTCGCGCTGAAACTCATGGTCGACACCTGGCGTTGGGCGGGCGTGCCCTTCTATCTGCGCACCGGCAAGACGATGGCGGTGCGCGACACCGAGATCATCGTCACCTTCAAGCCGGTTCCTTTCGCCCAGTTTCCGGGCGTCGACAAGGACCAGTTGCCGCCCAACCGGCTGGTCATCCAGATCCAGCCAAACGAGGGCATCGACATGGACGTTCTGATCAAGCGGCCGGGTCTCGTCATCACCACCGTACCGGTGTCGCTCAAGTTCCACTATGCCGACAGCTTCAACATCGCCGCCATGACCGGCTACGAATCATTGCTTTACGACCTCTTCATCGGCGACCAGACGCTGTTCCAGCGGGCCGACATGATCGAAGCAGGCTGGGCGGGCGTGCAGCCTTTCCTCGACGCCTGGGCGAACGATGGTGCGCCCGAGCCTTACGCCCCAGGCAGCCTCGGCCCGCACGGCGCCGACGCGCTGATCGCCCGAGACGGCCATCAATGGCACGCCCTCATCGAGGATTCGCCACACAAGCGTTGAGGCAAGGCCTTGAGCGCCAGGCTCGCATTTCGTCACCCGCTGCACGACCGCCCGGTCCGGCCGGCCCAGCGCAACGCCCCGGACACAGGCCGTGCTCCTCAGGCCAGATCCAGTTTTTCGATCACATGCGCGACCCGCCGCTTCGCCGCATCGTCCAGCGGCAGGACCGGTCCTGGCGGCTGGTGGTCGCTGAGGCCGAGAACGTTCGCTGCAGCATGGACGACACGGAAGCTCGTCAGCTCCCGAAACAGCGCCCAGAGGGGTTCGAGATCGGCGTTGAGACGCCGGGCCTCTTCCGCGTCGCCCGCCGCAATGGCCCGGCAGATGGCGACGAAGGGTTTGGGCAGCGTGCCCGCCGCCACCGAATACCAGGTTGTGCCGCCGGCGATCAGCGCCTCGGCGGCGTTGATATCGGCGCTGTAGCCGAGGGAAAAGTCCGGTCCGACTGCGGCGCGATAGGCGGCGTGCGCCTCGGCCATCGCCTCGCGCGCCGGGGCCGGGTTCTTCACGGCCACGACGTTGGGGATGATCGCCAGCCGCGAGAGCAGCGCCGGGCTGACGGTGAAGTGGGTCGTCACCGGGTTGTTGTAGACGCAGACCGGCACATCGCTCGCGTCGGCAACCGCCTCGAAAAGCGCGAACACCTCGTCGTCGAGGAGCGGCCAATAGGAGACCGGCGCCAGGAGCAGCGCGTCGGCGCCGGCCGCCGCTGCATCTCGCGCGCAGTCCACCGCTTCACGGCTCGTCATCGCACCGACGCCGACGAGAAGCGGGGTCTTTCCTGCCGCACTCCGCGCGATCTCCACCGCCCGCCTGCGCTCGCCGCGGGACAGATACGGGTAGGCCCCGGTGCTGCCGAGCGCGCCGATCGAGCCGACGCCGGCGGCGCCGAGACGCCCGACGAGGCGTTCGTACACCGCGGCGTCGACGCGGCCGGCCTCGTCCATCGGCGTGATCGGGAAGGCGGAGAGGCCGGAAAAGATCGGATCTGACGGCATGGACTGGCTCCCGGCGCGTGGATTTTGCGGCCGTGTCCGTCGGGATTATGGCCGTCAAGCGAGGGATACGGACAAATGCCGGCATCGTCGAGAATATCTTCGGCGGCAATACCGTGCCCTCCAGGGCTGCGCCCGTCCACAAGGTGCCCGGCCCTTGATCACGGCGGTTCGACTCCCTTATCGAAGGGAACCCGCGCGGCGGACGGCATCGACTGACCCCTCTCCCGAATCTCGCACCCTGCCCGAACCTCGCCCTCCTTGAAAGAAGAGCCCCGTCATGTCCCAACTCGACAGCGTCCTCGATTGCATCGACCTCAATCTCGAGCGCTCGCTCGGCCGGCTGATCGATCTCCTCAGGATTCCCTCGATCTCGACCGATCCGGCCTATGCCAAGGATTGCCGCGCGGCCGCCGAGTTCCTTGCCGGCGACCTGTCGGCGATCGGCTTCGATGCTTCGGTGAGGGATACGACCGGCCATCCGATGGTGGTCGCCCATCACGCCGGGCCACACCACGCCGGATCTGGCGAGACGAACGGCAAGACGCCGCGTCACGTTCTGTTTTATGGCCATTACGACGTCCAGCCGGTGGACCCCTTGAACCTTTGGGATTCCGGGCCCTTCGACCCGCAGATCACGACGATGCCGGACGGCTCGAAGCGCATCGTCGGGCGGGGGTCGGCCGACGACAAGGGCCAGTTGATGACCTTCGTCGAGGCCTGCCGGGCTTACATCGCCGAGACCGGGAGCCTGCCCTGCGCAGTGACGATCTTTTTGGAGGGCGAGGAAGAATCCGGCTCGCCTTCGCTGCGTCCGTTCATGGACGAGAACAAGGACGAGCTTTCCTGCGACGTCGCGCTGGTCTGCGACACCAACATGTGGGACCGCGAGACGCCGGCGATCTCGACGGGCCTGCGCGGCCTCGTCGGCGAGGAGGTGACCATCAAGGCGGCGAACCAGGATCTGCATTCGGGCTATTTCGGCGGCGCCGCCCAGAACCCGATCCGGGCGCTGACGAAGATTCTCGCCGCCATCCATGACGAAGACGGCCGGGTGACGATCCCCGGCTTCTACAACGGCGTTCCCGAACTCCCCGACCATGTGCGAAAAATCTGGGAGGGACTGGACTTCTCCGAGGCGGACTTCCTCGGCGGCGTGGGTCTGAAGACGCCATCGGGCGAAAAGGGCCGGAGCGTGCTCGAACAGGTCTGGTCCCGCCCGACCGCCGAGTTCAACGGCATTTCCGGCGGCTACACCGGCAAGGGCTTCAAGACGGTCATTGCGGCGGAAGCTTCGGCGAAAGTGTCGTTCCGCCTCGTCTTCGACCAGGACCCGGAAGCGGTCCGCGCCGCGTTCCGACAGTTCGTGACCGAGCGGCTGCCGGCCGACTGCGAAGTCGAGTTCCACGAGCATGGCGGCTCGCCGGCGATCCAGCTGCCCTTCGATTCGAAGGTGTTGGAGATGGCCCGCAAGGCGTTGTCGGACGAATGGCCGAAGCCGGCTGTGATGATCGGCATGGGCGGCTCGATCCCGGTCGTCGGCGAGTTCAAGGAGCGGCTCGGCATGGAGTCGCTGCTCATCGGTTTCGGCCTCGGCGACGACCGCATCCATTCGCCCAACGAGAAGTACGAGATGTCGTCCTTCCACAAGGGCCAGCGCTCCTGGGCGCGGGTGCTCGCCGCGCTGGGCGAGGACGCTTAAGCAAGCGTTAGGGTATTGCTGCTAGTTTGAATGTTCGAGGGGAAACCGGTAACGGTTTTCGTGGGGATGATTCGACCCTTTCGCGGGTCGATCGGGGAAGGAAGGGCGCGGGATCGAGGGGTCGAGCCGCGCCCTTTCGCTGTTCACCTGACCGTGCTGCGTCCGCCAGAGATTTGCTGGCAAACGAAAACGCCACTTATGCGTGGAAGCGAACGACGCCGGATCAGCATGACGCCTTCGACCGGCCGTCCCATCCGCCAACATGTCGCACCCCTGTGTCGCTCCTGCAACGCAGCGTGCGCAATGCGGGTCCAAACCAGCCAAAGCCCCTTTCCGTCGTTGATCGACGGCGCATTTGCCGGCAGAAGGAAAGCACGGTAAGCACCGCGTCGCCAGCCAAACGGATCGGCGAACAAGACGGGCGGTCGAAGCTGGATTATCGGGACATGATCATGCGCAACACGGTACGGATCGCGGCTTCGGCCCTTACGATTGTCTTCGCGGCAAACCTGTCGGCCCTGGCCGCGGACGCTGCTCCGATCACATACGATCCCGCGCCCGCTCCAATGGTGCCGGCCACCGTCGACTATGCCGGTGTCGACTTCGTCTTCGAACTTGGCGTTCAGGGCATCGTCATGCCGGAATATCTCGGCTCCGAAGACTACCAGATCTCACCGGCCGCGATCTTCAGTGTCGAATACGTCAACCTGCCGGGCATCGGATCCTTCGGCGGCCCCGACGGTCTTGGCTTCTCGATCGGACCGTCGTTCAAATATCAGCCCGAGCGCGACTCGTCCGACTATCCGGGTCTGAGAGGCATCGACGACATCGACGCGAGCTACGAGCTCGGCATCAAGGCCGATTACGAGTGGGAGAATTTCCAGGTTTCCGGCGACGTTCGCTACGCGCTGGGCGGCGGCGACGGCTTCGTCGGCGATTTCGGCGCCTCCCTCATCGCCCGGCCGCTCGACCGCCGTCTCGTTCTGAAGCTGGGACCGACCGTGAGCCTTGCTTCGTCGGATTACATGGACACCTATTTCGGTGTCAGTGCACGCGAGTCGTTCAACACCGGTGGTCGTCTTGCGGCATACAGCCCGGATGGCGGCTTCAAGAGCGTCGGCGTCGCGGCTTCGGCGAAATACGAGATCTTCACCGATTACTTCATCAACGCCGACGCCAAGTATGATCGTCTGGTCGGCGATGCCGCGGACTCGCCGATCGTCAAGGCCGGTGACGAGAACCAGTATTATTTCGGGCTCGGCGTCTCACACCGCTTCTCGCTCGACCTGTTCTAAGGCGAGCTCCTTTCCATCCTTTGCTCGAAAGCCGCGGCAGGTAATGCCGCGGCTTTCGTCGTTTCGGGTCCGGTCGGGTGTTTTCGTTCAGGCGATCGTGTCGACGACGCCGCCGTCGACGCGGAGCGCGGCGCCGGAGGTGGCGGAGGCTTCCTTCGAGCAGGCGTAGACGATCATGTTGGCGACCTCCTCGACGGTCGCCAGGCGGTCGATCACCGAAGTCGGGCGCTCGGCCCTGACGAAGGCGATTCCCGCCTCTTCGATCGAGATGCCCTTTTCCTCGGCCATCTCCTTCAGCATGCCTTGAACCCCATCGGACATGGTCGGGCCCGGCAGCACGGAATTGACGGTCACGCCGGTCCCGTGGGCAAATTTGGCAAGACCGCGAGAGACCGACAGGACCGCGGTCTTGGTGAAGCCGTAATGGATCATGTCGGCCGGGATGTTCAGGCCGGATTCCGACGACAGGAAGACGATACGGCCCCAGCCGCGGTCCATCATGCCCTTGAGATAGGCCCGCGACAGGCGCACGCCGGACATGACGTTCAGCTGAAAGAATGTCTCCCAGGTGGCATCGTCGATTTCGAAGAAGGGTTTCGGGCCGAAGATGCCGACATTGTTGACGAGAATGTCCGGGTCCGGGACCGCGTCGATAAGCGTCCGGCAGCCCTCCATGGTCGAAAGATCGGCCGCGACGCCCGAAATGTCGGCACCGGGCACGGCTTCCAGAAGCTTTCGCACGGCGCCCTCGACCCGGTCCTCGCCGCGGCCGTTGATCACCGTCTTCGCGCCCGATCGGGCTAGACCGATGGCGGTGGCAAGGCCGATTCCGCCGGTCGAGCCGGTGACGATGGCGGTCTTGCCGGAAAGGTCGATTTGCATGGGAACTCCTGTCGGGATCGAAGCGAAAGGCTCAAGCGCCGGAGCCGACGTCCCTATGGCCCGCGGGCCATAGGCATGGCACGCATCGCAAGAGCGGCGGACACGCATTCGGTGTCGCCTGCCGATCGGCACCTGTTGCAACGCGACATGGAGTGCGCCGGAGCAGGTTCAATCGCCCGCTTCATCTGCGAGAACCCTCGGTCCGGCGAGCCGGGGCGCCTGCCGTTCGCGGCCGTGCGCCCGTCTCGCATTGCTTAACGGCCCGTTAATTCGCCGCATTTAGGCTGCATCGCAAAAGCCGGAATCGATTCGACGCGGCTTGTCTTAGCGATGCGTCCACCGGTCCAGGATGTCGGGCGCGGCTTGGGGGCAAGCGACCGGCGACGAACGGCGTCGAGGGACGCCAGGCTGCAAACGGCGATCGCACCGAAGGCGCAGGCTTGGCCGCGCGAAGGATGTGCGAGGGGGTTCTTCATGGCGATACGACGGCGGCAGGAACGGATCGAACCGCGCTTCGACGACCAGGGCGGCAGCGACGGCGAAGTCCGTATCAGCGCCGACGATCGCGCCGTGCCGACCGCCGCCAACGATCCGCGTCGCAAATCGTCGAAAAATGCGAAGGCCGCCGCCAGGTCGAAGGCGGCAGCGTCCGGTTCGTCGCGCCGCTCCGGCGGGCGAGGCGGCTCGGGCTCGGGCGGGTCCGGCCGAGGCGACGCACGCCGCCGGCGCGGCTTCATCGGCCACATCTTCCGGCTCGGCATTACCGCGGCCGTTCTCGGCGCGATCGCCGTCGTCTGTATCGTCGGCTATGTCGCAGCGACCCTGCCGCAAGAATCCTGGGCAATTCCGGCTCGGCCGCCCAACGTCAGAATCGTCTCGGTCGATGGCGAGCTTCTGGCCAATCGCGGTCTCACCGGCGGCGCCGAGGTCTCGCTCGACGAGATGAGCCCCTACATCCCGCAGGCGGTGATCGCCATCGAGGACCGGCGCTTCTACGACCATTGGGGCGTGGACCCGATCGGCATCGTGCGCGCCTTCTTCACCAACATGCAGGCTGGCGAGACCGTGCAGGGCGGCTCGACGCTGACCCAGCAGCTGGCCAAGAACATCTTCCTGACGCCCGACCAGAATCTCAAGCGCAAGATCCAGGAAGCGGTGCTCGCCCTGTGGCTGGAGCAGAAGTTCACCAAGGACCAGATTATCGAAATGTACCTCAACCGGGTGTATTTCGGCTCGGGAGCCACCGGCGTCGAGGCCGCCGCCCGGCGCTATTTCAACAAATCGGCCGCCGACGTCGATCTCGGTCAGGCAGCGCTCCTCGCCGGTCTTTTGAAGGCCCCCTCGCGGCTGTCGCCCGCCCGCGATCCGCAGGCCGCCAAGGACCGCGCCGAAGTGGTGCTCGCCGCCATGCGCGACGAGGGCGCGATCAGCAGCCAGGAGTACGAGGACGCCAAGGCGCAGAAGCCGACCAAGGCCAAATCCTATTGGACCGGCGCGGAGAACTACGCCGCCGACCTCGTGATGCGCGACATCAAGACCCTCGTCGGCGACGTGAAGCATGACGTGATCGTCGAGACCACCATCGACCGGAACCTCGAGAAGAAAGCCGAAGAGGTCGTGCGCGGCACCATCTCGGGTGCCAACCGCAATGTCAGCCAGGGGGCCCTCGTCGCGGTCGACGGCACCGGCGCGATCCGCGCCCTGGTCGGCGGCAAGGACTATGCCGGAAGCCAGTTCAACCGCGCCGTCGACGCCAAGCGCCAGCCGGGCTCGGCCTTCAAGCCCTTCGTCTACGAGGCGGCGCTGGAAAACGGGCTTCGCCCGGAGACGATGGTGGTCGACGGCCCGGTCCGGATCGGCAACTGGTCGCCGGAAAATTACGAGCGCAGCTACAAGGGGCCGGTGACGCTGGCCTATGCGCTGACCCATTCGATCAACACGGTTGCCGCCAAGCTGGCGAACCACGTGGGTCCGAACGCGGTGATCGACGTCGCCAAGCGGCTCGGCATCAACTCCAAGCTCGAGGACAACGCCTCGATCGCCCTCGGCACCTCCGAGGTTTCGCTGATCGAGCTCACCGGTGCCTATGCGACCTACGCCAATGGCGGCTATCGGGCGACGCCGCATCTGGTCAACCGGGTGACCGACACCGGCGGCAAGGTGATCTGGGAACGCGGGGCCGAAGTGCCGCCGGTGATCGTCGCGCCCGACACCGTCGGCATGATGAACGCCATGCTGAGCAAGGTCGTGACCTCGGGCACCGCCCGCAAGTCGGAGATTCCGGGCTGGCAGTCGGCCGGCAAGACCGGCACCACGCAGGACTTCAAAGACGCCTGGTTCGTCGGCTACACCGCCAATCTGACCGCCGGCGTCTGGCTCGGCAACGACAACGGCGCCAAGATGAAGAAGGTCACCGGCGGCTCGCTGCCCGCCGAGGCCTGGCACGATTTCATGGTCGCGGCCCACGAAGGCCTGCCGGCCGTGCCCCTGCCGGGCGACTACAATATCGGCGACCAGAACCAGGGCGCGCTGACCGCCGACAACGGCGTCGATCCGGAAGCCGGGTATGGCGACGACGGTTACGGCAATCCGGGCGACGACTATTACGCGCCGGCCGGCCAACCGGTGCCGCCCGCCAATGTCGGCCAGGGCGACGGCCGCTTCGTCGGCGGCGAAGCGCCTCCCGGCCTCACCGTCGAGGGCCGCGTTGGCGGCGGCGGCCGCAACACCGACCGCTCGCTGTTCAGGCGCATCTTCGGAAACTGACGACTGCCCGTCAGGCTGCGCGGCCAGTCGTCATCGACCACGTCACCGCAGCGGAAGCGGCCACCCGAGCGCCTGCCCCATCTTGCTTTCGCGAGGGTCCATCCCTTCACAAAACCGCGATATAGCGACTTGCACGGGCAAAACCGGCTTCATATATAGCCTTCAGCACCGGCGGACCCTGGTGGTTCGCACCGCTTCAGCCGCCGGACCTTTCAAACGATTTCACTAAGGGGCTGCCCTTTCGCGGAATGCCTCATCGAGGGTCCCGGGCGGCTCGCTAAACAAGGAGAATGCGCAATGGCGAAGGTTATCGGTATCGACCTTGGCACCACCAATTCCTGCGTCGCCGTCATGGACGGCAAGACCGCCAAGGTGATCGAGAACGCCGAGGGCGCACGCACGACGCCGTCCATGGTCGCGTTCACGGACGATGGCGAACGCCTTGTCGGCCAGCCGGCCAAACGCCAGGCGGTCACCAATCCCGAAGACACCCTGTTCGCGGTCAAGCGCCTGATCGGCCGCCGCTACGACGACCCGACCGTCGCCAAGGACAAGGATCTCGTGCCTTACAAGATCGTCAAGGGCGACAATGGCGATGCCTGGGTCGAGGCCGAGGGCGAGAAGTACTCGCCATCGCAGGTCTCGGCGATGATCCTGCAGAAGATGAAGGAAACGGCGGAAGCCTATCTCGGCGAAACCGTGACGCAGGCGGTCATCACCGTTCCGGCGTATTTCAACGACGCCCAGCGGCAGGCCACCAAGGACGGCGGCAAGATCGCCGGCCTGGAAGTGCTGCGCATCATCAACGAGCCGACGGCGGCGGCCCTGGCCTACGGTCTCGACAAGAACGACGGCAAGACCATCGCGGTCTACGATCTCGGCGGCGGCACCTTCGACGTGTCGATCCTGGAGATCGGCGACGGCGTCTTCGAGGTGAAGTCGACCAATGGCGACACCTTCCTCGGCGGCGAAGATTTCGACATGCGCCTCGTCGACTACTTCGCGACCGAGTTCAAGAAGGACCAGGGCATCGACCTGAAGAACGACAAGCTGGCCTTGCAGCGCCTCAAGGAGGCCGCCGAGAAGGCCAAGATCGAGCTGTCGTCCGCCTCGCAGACCGAAATCAACCTGCCCTTCATCACCGCCGACGCGTCGGGTCCCAAGCACCTGACCATGAAGCTGACGCGATCCAAGTTCGAGAGCCTCGTCGACGATCTGGTGCAGCGCACCGTCGGCCCGATGAAGTCGGCCTTGAAGGACGCGGGCCTCAGCCAGTCCGACATCGACGAGGTGGTTCTCGTCGGCGGCATGACGCGCATGCCGAAGGTGCAGGAGACGGTGAAGGGCTTCTTCGGCAAGGAGCCGCACAAGGGCGTCAACCCGGACGAGGTCGTGGCCATGGGCGCCGCCATCCAGGCCGGCGTTCTGCAGGGTGACGTCAAGGATGTGCTGCTGCTCGACGTGACGCCGCTGTCGCTCGGCATCGAGACGCTGGGCGGCGTGTTCACGCGTCTCATCGACCGCAACACGACGATCCCGACGAAGAAGTCGCAGACCTTCTCGACCGCCGAGGACAGCCAGAACGCCGTGACCATCCAGGTCTTCCAGGGCGAGCGCGAAATGGCCCAGGACAACAAGTCCCTCGGCCGCTTCAACCTGGAAGGCATCCCGCCCGCACCGCGCGGCGTGCCGCAGATCGAGGTCACCTTCGACATCGACGCCAACGGCATCGTCAACGTGTCGGCCAAGGACAAGGGCACCAACAAGGAGCAGCGGATCACCATCCAGGCCTCCGGTGGACTTTCCGATGCCGACATCGAGCAGATGGTCAAGGATGCGGAATCCAACGCCGAGACGGACAAGAAGCGCCGCGCCGGCGTGGAGGCTCGCAATCAGGCCGAAAGCCTCGTTCATTCGGCCGAAAAGTCGCTGGCCGATTACGGCGACAAGGTTTCCGAGGACGATCGCACCGCGATCCGCACGTCGATCGACGATCTGAAGGCCGAGCTCGAGAAGGACGAGGCCGACGCCGAGGCCATCAAGGCCAAGAGCGACAAGCTCGCAGAGGCTTCGATGAAGCTCGGTCAGGCGATGTACGAAGCGGCCCAGGCGGATGCGAACGCCGGCGAAGCCGGTGAGGAGCCTTCCGCGGCCGCCACGGACGACGTGGTCGACGCCGACTTCGAGGAAGTCGACGAAGACCAGAAGAAGTCGGCCTGATCGCACGCGTGACGCAATGCAGCGGCGCCCCTCCAAAGGCGCCGCGCGCTTTGGACAAGACGAAAACCCCGGTGTTGGAAGCACCGGGGTTTTCGTCCGTGACGAGGACACCGGTACAGGCTTCGGCAAACGCGGCGATCGTCCCCGTCCGCCGGCGTTAACCGCGCTCCAAGCCTCGCCTTGCATACCAGTGTGTCTGGCCGGAGAATGCATTGTCGAACATGCATCGTCGATGGACGACACTGGCCTGTGAGCAGGACAGGTGGTAAACGACCCAAGTCCGCGCATGCCCGACCAGTCGAAATGCTCCGGAGCCACGCTCGTGTATTTCCGCGTCTTCGATTGCTGGCGCTTTGCGGCGGCCCTCCTGGTGATGGCCTACCATTTTCTGTATTGGGCGCCGGTCGGCTCGCAGGCCGGGACGGACTTCCTGTTTCGGCTGCTGCCGCTGCTCGACAGCTTCTTCATGATCTCCGGCTTCTTCATCATGTCGCGCTATGGCGAGCGGCTGAAGAGTTTTGCCGATTACCGCGATTTCTTCCGGCGCCGCGTCGCGCGGCTTTATCCCCTGCACTTCGCCGCGACGATGTTCTTCGCCGTGATCGCGGTCGGGGCCTTCCTGGCCGGCGCGAAGCACTACGACTGGGCGCTCGAGCTCTCGAACCTGCCGCAGAACCTTCTCGCCATCCATGCGCTGGGCACGACCCACGTCCTGGCGCTCAACTACGTCTCCTGGTCGGTCAGCGCCGAGTTCTTCTCCTACGCGCTCTTCCCGCTGATCCTCTTGGCCTTTCGCAAGAGGGGCCTTCCCGGGCTGACCTGCCTCTTCGTCGTCTGGATCGCCGGTCTCGAAGTCGCCTCGGCGATGGGCGTTTTTCCCTCGGGCAGCTGGACGAGCGCGGACACGCTCGGCGCCTACCGGACCTTCGCCGATTTTACCGCCGGGGCGGTGATCGCGGTTCTGGTGCAGCGCCGGGTCATGGACATCCGGTCGCTTTGGCCGGGCCTCGTCCTGATGGCGTTGGCGGTCGGCGGAATGATCGCCGGTTTCGACGCCCATGTCAGCCTGGTCTTCATGGCCGCCTCGCTGCTGGCCATTGCGCTCGCCGAGACCGCCGATCCGGACTCCACCGCCGTTCTCGCCTTCGCGATGCCTGTCACCCGCGTCGCCTTCGGAATCTATCTCCTGCATCCGGTCATGGAGTTCTTCTTCTTCACCGTTCTCTGGCAGCGCTGGCTCGGCCCCCGGGTCGCGCTCGACGGGACGGTGTTCTACGCCTACTGGATGGTGCCCATGCTGGCGACCATCGCCATCGCGATGGCTTCGGAGCGCTGGTACGAACGCAAGGTCGGTGGCTGGATCGCCGGCCCAAAGCCCAAGGTCGCGCGGGACGGCGCCCGCGATCAAGGCCAGGACGAGGCCGAGGCCGAAGTCCGGCCCGCAACCAAGGACGACACGCGGGTCGTCTCGGCCCGAGGTCGCCCGAAGGTTCTCGCATCGCGACGCGCTTCCGGTCCCACCAAATTGATCTGATTGCCTTTCTCCACGATCGATGCGGTTTCCCTCGGCTCCGGCCTATGGTATCGGCGCGTAACCGTTCCTACATCGAGCACCCGTTCTTGTTGCGGCGAGCGCTGAGCGACGCGCGAATGGCCCGGCCGTGACGCTTGGCGTCGAACGGCGGAGCCGCCTCCCAAACTGTCATGGAAGCGTGAATGAAGGCCGATTACTACGAGACGCTCGGCGTGTCCCGCGAGATCGACGACAAGGGGCTGAAGAGCGCGTTCAGAAAACTCGCCATGCAGTATCATCCGGACAAGAATCCGGGCGATGCCTCGGCCGAGGTGCGGTTCAAGGAGCTCGCGGAGGCCTATGAAGTTCTGAAAGACGGTCAGAAGCGGGCCGCCTATGACCGCTTTGGCCACGCCGCGTTCCAGAACGGCTCGTCGGGTTCCGGCGCTTCCGGCTTCCGCGGCGACTTCTCTTCCTCCATGGCCGACGTTTTCGACGACATCTTCGGGGAGATGATGGGCGGCCGGCGCGGTGGCCAGCGTCAGTCGACGAACGGCCGCGAGCGCGGATCGGATCTGCGCTACAACATGGAGATCGGCCTCGACGAGGCGTTCGCCGGCAAGACCGCCGAGATCGGCGTGCCGACGACGATCCAGTGCGACGCCTGCATCGGTACGGGCGCCAAGCCGGGCACCCAGCCTAAAAGCTGCCCGACCTGCGGGGGCGTCGGCAGAGTGCGCGCGGCGCAAGGCTTCTTTTCGATCGAGCGGACCTGCCCCAGTTGTCAGGGCCGCGGTCAGGTCATCGCCGATCCCTGCGGCAAGTGCGGCGGCGACGGGCGTCTGCCCGAAGAGCGCAAGCTCTCCGTCAACATTCCGGCCGGCATCGAGGACGGCACCCGCATCCGTCTCGCAGGCGAGGGCGAAGCGGGCCTTCGGGGCGGGCCCGCCGGCGATCTCTACATCTTCCTGTCCGTGAAGCCGCACGAGTTCTTCCAGCGCGACGGCGCCGATCTCTTCTGCACGGCGCCGCTGTCGATGATCAAGGCATCGCTCGGCGGCGAGTTCGAAGTGACGACGCTCGACGGCAACACGACGCGGGTCAAGGTGCCCGAGGGCACCCAGACCGGCAAGCAGTTCCGCGTGCGTGGCAAGGGCATGCCGGTGTTGCGTTCGCCGCAGACGGGCGATTTGTTCATCCAGGTCACGATCGAGACGCCGCAGAACCTGTCGCGGCGCCAGCGCGAACTCCTGGAAGAGTTCGATGAGATTTCGTCGTCGGACAACTCGCCCCAATCGACCGGCTTCTTCGCCCGCATGAAGGAGTTCTTCGAGGGCTTGAGCGAGACCTGACCGACGCCGGGCCGCCCGGTTTCCGCTTGGCTGCCGTCCAGCGGTCTTGTCCCACAGGGGTATACCATCAGGGACAGCCGTCTCGACCCGTTGCGGTATCTGAAGGACGACGGACATCAAGCTGGTTGAACTCGCCCTCATCAAGCCGTTACATGCATGCGGCATGACAAAGGCTTGCAGGTGCCGGTGTGACGGGCACGAAGGAGATGGCGTGTTGGCAAGCCTTGAACCGCGGCTGAGACCGCGACCGAGACCGAAGATCCGGCCGCGGAAACAGAAATCCGTCAGCGACGAAGCGCGATTCTTTCGCCGCTGGCTGCAAAGGCCCTTGATCATGGGCGCGGTGTCGCCCTCCTCCAAAACCCTTGGCCGGGCCATGGCGGCCTTCGTGCCCGACCCGAATGCCTGGAATGGCCCGTGCTGCGTGATCGAGCTCGGGCCCGGCACCGGCGTCGTCACCCAGTGTCTGGTCGACCGGGGCGTTCCCGAGGCGGCCCTCGTCCTCGTCGAATACGCGCCGGAGTTCTGCGTCCTCTTGCGGGCCCGCTTTCCCACCGCGACGATCATTCAGGGCGACGCCTACGCGCCGAGCGCCGCACTCGACGCCGCGATCGCCGGCCGCAGCCGGATCGCCACCATTTCGAGCCTGCCGCTGTTTACCAAGCCCGACGAAAAACGCGAGGCGGTGATCGCCGGCGCTCTTTCGGCCATGGACGACGGCGCGCCGTTCATTCAGTTCTCCTATGCGTTGACCGTGCCGGTGAAGCCGATGAAGATCGGCGCCCGGCTGACCACGAGCCCATGGATCAAGCGCAACCTGCCGCCGGCTCGGGTGTTGGTGTATCGCTCGGCCTGAATCCGGGGCAACACCGCTCGCGGCCGTCATCGACCCATGGCCGTCCTCAATCCTCGCCATCCCCAAGGAGACGGCATGGCCCTTTCGCCGCGAAAGTCAGACGGTTCCAAACAAAGCAAGGACGCGGCTGAGGACAGTGGTAGCGACTGGGCGCGGTTCCTCGCCGCCTGGGTCAGGCATCCGATCGCGATGGGCGCCGTGGCACCCTCCAGCAAAGCCTATTGCGACATGATGGTGCGTCACGCGACAACCCATCTGGACGGGCCGATCCTGGAACTCGGCCCCGGCCTCGGCGTCGTCACGAAGGCGATGCTGCGGGCCGGAATCGATCCGGAGCGCATCACCTCGATCGAATACGACCGCGATTTCGCCCGCCAGCTCCGTCAGCGCTTTCCGAAGGTCAACGTCATTGCCGGCGACGGCTTCGATCTCGACACCACGCTGCGCTCACGCAGGGACGAACGCTTCGCGGCGATCCTCTTCGCGATCCCGATCACCCAGTTTCCGCAACCCAAACGCCAGGCGATCTTCAAGGACTATGTCGCGCGCCTGATGCCCGGCGCCAATATCACCCAGCTCTCCTACATGCTGAATCCCCCGGTCAAGGCCGTGCCTGGCGTCTTCTCGGTGTCCTCGTCAAAACGGGTCTGGGTCAACATCCCGCCCGCAAGGGTTTGGATCTACGAGCAGGACCAAGGGGAAGCAGCGCAAGGGCATGCAGCACGAGGGGCCGCCTCGCAATGACGACCAATATCCTCGTCCTGCCGGGCTCGATCCGCCTCGCCTCGCACAACCGCAAGCTCGCCGAAGAGGCGACGCGGCTTCTGTCCTTGACCGACGCCCTTGTGACCCGGGTCGACCTCATCGACTATCCACTGCCGCTCTACGACGGCGACCACGAGAGCGAACAGGGCGTGCCGCAGAACGCGGTGCTTTTGGCCCAGCGCATCGCCGCGCAGGACGGCCTGTTGATCGTTTCGCCGGAATACAATCACTCGTTGCCGCCGGCGCTGAAGAACGCCATCGACTGGGCGAGCCGCGTGCGCAAGGTGCAAGGACGGCCTGTCCAGCCCTTCAAGGGCCTCGTCGTCGGCCTTGCCTCCGCCTCGCCCGGCCGTTTCGGCGGGTCGCGGGGGCTCGAAGCCGTGCGGATCGTGCTGCGGGCGCTCGGCGCCGAGGTCCTGACGCAGCAATGCTGCCTTGCCCAGGCCGGCTCCGGTTTCGACGAAAACGGGCGCCTCGCCGACGACGTCGTGCGCACCGATCTCGAACGGCTGATCGACCGACTGGTCGACGCGGCACGCAGCCTTGCGCGGCAGGGGTGATAAGGACAGCGAGGGGATAGGCCAGCGGGGCGTCGGTTGGCGTCGGTTCAAACGATGTCCCGCCACAGCGACGCTCAGCCGGGTTATCGAACGAGCGACGGTCTGATCTGGAAGGGCTGGCACGATAGCCGGGACCCCGGCCTTGGGTCCTGGGTCTTCAATGCAGCGATCAGCGTGCCCGCATCACACGTGCTGGCCGCCATTGATGTGCAGCTCCGAGCCGGTGACGTAGGATGCCTGGTTCGAGCACAGGAAGAAGATCACGTCGGCGACCTCGGCCGTCTGGCCGAGCCGGCGCAGGGGGATGTCGTCGATCATCTTCTCGGTCCCCGGCGACAGGATCGCGGTCTCGATCTCGCCCGGCGCGATGGCGTTGACGCGAATGCCATGCGGCCCGAAATCATGGGCCATCTCGCGGGTCAGCGAGTTCAGCGCCGCCTTCGAACTGGCATAGGCGGTGCCGGCAAAGGGGTGAACCCGGCCGCCGGCGATCGAGGTGATGTTCACCACCGACCCCTGCGCCTTCGACAACTCCTTGAAGAGCCCGCGCGCCAGAATGATCGGGGCGAAGAAGTTCACCTGGAAGACGTCGCGCCAGGCATGCATGGGCGTGCGAATCGAATCGAGCCGCGAGCCGCCCTCGCCCTTCGGCGAGATCGCCGCATTGTTGACCAGCGCGTGCAGTTCGGAGCCGTTGGCCACCAGCCGCTGGCGAATTTCCGACACGGCGTAGCCGACGTCCTCCTGGTCGGACAGGTCGACGCGGATGTGATCGTCCGCCCCGGCCGGCCAGGGACAGTTCTCGGAGAAATCCTGGCGCGAACAGGTGATCACCCGCCAGCCTTCGCGCGAGAAGCGCTTGACGGTCGCATGGCCGATGCCGCGCGAGGCGCCGGTCAGAACCAGCGTCTTGCGCTCGTCGCGCGGGGTGTTCGACATGGGTCTGGTCCTCATCGCAAGGGCAGGCGGCTCGGCATCGTCGATCACATCGAAGTCAACCGAAGGCGCGGTTCGCCTCGTCCGATTGCCTTTATGCCATTGGCCACCACAACATGTCATCCATGTAAGGCATCCGGTCGTAAATGTTGACTGAGCCGGTAAAGAAAATCGCCGGCCATGCGAATGGTCCCCAAGGGCGTTCAGGTCCGGGCTGCCGCAAGGCACCCGCAATCGACGCAAGCGATGTCAAGCTGAAACGACCAGGAGAAGCCTCCCTATGAACCTCATGTCTCGCCAGCGCCGGACCTTCGGCGCGCTCGCGGCCCTCCTCGGGGCCGGACTGATCGGCCTTGCCGGTTTTGCCGGCCCTGCCAGGGCTCAGGCCACCATGCCCGACCCGTCGAACTGGCAGGCGGTGATCGACGCGGCCGAGGGCGAGACGGTTTATTTCGACGCCTGGGGCGGCTCCCGGAACATCAACGATTACATCCAGTGGGTCGCCGGCGAGGTAAAGTCGCGATACGGGATCACACTCGAGCATGTGAAGCTCGACGACACCGCCAATGCGGTCGCAACGGTGGTCGCCGAAAAGACCGCCGGCAAGGACGAGGACGGCGCCGTCGACCTCATCTGGATCAACGGCGAGAACTTCGTCGCCATGCAGGAGCAGGGACTTTTATCGGACGGTTTTGCGACGAAGCTGCCCAACTGGAAATATGTCGACACGGCAAACCCCAGCGTCACCACCGACTTCACCCGGCCGACCAAGGGTCAGGAATCGCCCTGGGGCGGGGCGAAGTTCGTGTTCTTCTCCGACCCGGCACGCACCGGCCCGGTCACCGACATGCCGAAGGACGCCGACGAACTTCTGGCCTTTGCCAAGGCTCATCCCGGCCAGGTCTCCTATCCGGCCCCGCCGGACTTCATCGGCTCGAGCTTTCTGAAGCAGATCCTCCTGGAAAAGGCCGCCGATCCGGCCGTCCTGCAAAAGCCCGTGGTCGATGCCGATTTCGAGACCGTGACGAAGCCGCTCTGGGACTATCTCGATCAGTTGCAGCCGGTCTCCTGGCGCAAGGGCCGCGACCATCCCCAGAACTATCCGGCGATGAAACAGCTTCTGGCCGACGGCGAACTCGGCATCATCTTCGCCTTCAACCCGTCGGAGGCCTCGTCGGCGATCGCGGCCGGAGAACTGCCCGACACGGTGAGGTCCTTCGTCTTTCCGAAGGGCACGCTCGGCAACACCCATTTCGTCGCGATCCCCTACAATTCCGGTTCCAAGGCCGCATCCATGGTCATTGCGAACTTCCTGATTTCGCCTGAAGCACAGCTGCGCAAGGAGGACCCGAAATATTGGGGCGACCCGACCGTCCTCGACGTCGCGGCGCTGCCATCGGACGACCAGAGAGCGTTCGCTGAAATCGACCGCGGCGTCGCGACCCTGCCGCAGTCGAAACTCGGCCCGGTCCTGCCGGAGCCAGACGCCAGCTGGATGACCCGCATCGAGGACGAGTGGAAGACGCGCTACGGGAGTTGAGGCGGCGTGAACGCCCGTCGTCAGCGCTGAGGCCGGGACGAACCCATCCAGGCGATCGGTCGCTTCGTTTCCGAGTGAAGCAAGGTAACGAAACACGGGTCCGAGACGATCTATTGCGATCGGGACAGACGACGTTCCGCACCAGACAAAAGGATCACGATGAGACGGACGACATGAGCGAGATCGGCCTGATCCAGGCTGCGCCGGACCGTCCGAGGGGTCGCGTGAAGGCGCGATCCAACGTCAAAAGCCCAGCCGTTCGAGGCGTTGCCGCCATTCCCTGGCTCATCGCCGCGCTCCTCGCCCTTCCCGTCGCCGTCGGGCTGGCCGGGGCGCTCCTGCCGGCCTTCGGCTATCTGCCGGTGCTCGGCGGTACTCACGTCTCGCTGGACGCCTTTCGTGCCTTCTTCGCCGCGCCCGGCATCGGCACCTCGATCGGCCTGTCCCTGGCCGCGGGGCTCTTCACCACCGCCGTGTCGCTCGCCGGCATCGCCTTGTTTCTTGCCGCCTTTTCCGGAACGCGAGCGTTTCGCGTCGCGCGGCAGGGCCTCGCGCCGCTGCTCGCCGTGCCGCACGCGGCGGCGGCCTTCGGCCTTCTGTTCCTGATCGCGCCGTCGGGACTGATCTTCCGGATCATTGCGCTCGCCACCGGCATGACCCGGCCGCCCGACCTGTTGATCGTCGGCGATCCGCTGGCACTCTCGATGATGGCGGCACTCGTCGCCAAGGAGATGCCATTCCTGCTGCTCGTCGCCTTCGCGGCGCTGCCCCAGGCCGACCCGGCGAACCGGCTGCGCCTCGCCCGCTCGCTCGGCTACGGCCGCATCGCGGGTTTCCTGATCGGCGTGTTTCCGGCGGTCTACCGGCAGATCCGCCTGCCGGTCATCGCGGTGGCTGCCTTTTCCTCCTCGGTCATCGATGTCGCGCTGATCCTCGGGCCCTCGACGCCGGCGCCGCTCGCCGTGCGGCTGCTCGGCTGGATGAGCGATCCCGACCTGTCCTTGCGCTTCCAGGCGTCCGCGGGCGCGCTCGTCCAGCTCGGCGTGACGCTCACCGTCATCCTCGTCTGGCTCGCCCTGGAGCGCGCGGCCGGCGCCGGCGTCCGGGCGCTCGCCCGCGGCGGAAGGCGTTTTGCCGCCGACGGAGCGGCGCGGACGCTCGCGGCCCTGCCGGTCGCGCTGGCCGGTGGTTCGGTGTTTCTCGGCCTAGCGCTGCTCGCACTGTGGTCCTTTGCCGGCTATTGGGGTTACCCGGACCTGACGCCTCCGACGGTCAACCTCGGCACCTGGTCGCGCAGCCTGCCACGCGCGACGGGGCCGCTCTGGACGACCTTTCTCGTCGGCATCGTCGCGGCAATGATCGCGCTCATCCTGGTCGTCATGCTGCTCGAAGCCCGACGGCGGCAGTTTCCGGCAGCCAGGGCCGGCGAGATTCGCCTGCCCTCGGCGATCGCGGGCCTCATCTACCTGCCGCTGATCGTGCCGCAGATCTCGTTCGTCTTCGGGCTGAAGGTGCTGGTGCTGATCGCCGGCCTCGACCCGTCGATCCCGCTTCTCGTCGCGGCCCATCTGATCTTCGTCGCGCCCTATGCCGCGCTGGCGCTCGCCGATCCGTGGTTCGCCCTCGATCCACGCTACGAGCGCATGGCGGCAAGCCTCGGCCGCTCGCGCTGGACCGCCTTCATCAAGGTGCGGCTGCCCATGCTGACGGCGCCGATCCTGACCGCCGTCGCCATCGGCTTCGCCACCTCGGTCGGGCAATATCTGCCGACGGTGCTGATCGGCGCGGGCCGGTTGCCGACGATCACCACAGAGGCGGTGGCGCTGGCCTCGGGCGGCAACCGACGCGTCGTCGGCACCTATGCGCTGCTTCAGACGCTGTGGCCTTTCCTCGCCTTCGGCATCGCCAGCCTCGTGCCGGTCTTGCTCGCGCGCGGCCGCCGCGGCATGAGGGCGGGATGACGACGACAAGCGCGAACCGAACGCCCGGCACCGGCCTGCAACTGCAATCCGTCGCGATCGCGCTCGGGCCGCACCGCCTCCTGTCGCTCGACCGCACGATCGCCCCGGGCGAAACCCTGAGCGTCATGGGTCCCTCCGGCTCGGGCAAGTCGACGCTTTTCGCGCTGATCGCCGGCTTTCTCGATCCGGCCTTCACCGCAACAGGCCGGGTGGTGCTTGGTGGGCAGGATCTCCTGGGGCTTCCACCGGAAAGACGCCATATCGGCCTCCTCTTCCAGGACGCGCTGCTCTATCCGCACATGTCGGTCGGGGACAATCTGCTCTTTGCCATCCGGGAAAGCCTCAAAGGGCGTGCCGCGCGTCGAAACGCGGCAGAGGCGATGCTCGAGAAGGTCGGGCTCACCGGCCATTTCGCACGCGATCCCGCGACCCTGTCCGGCGGCCAGGCGGCGCGGGTGGCGTTGGCCCGCACGCTGCTCGCCGAACCGCGGGCGCTGCTTCTCGACGAGCCGTTCTCGCGGCTCGACGCCGATCTGCGCCAGACCGTGCGCGCCCTGGTCTTCGGGCTCGTCGCCGAACGGCGGATCCCGGCGCTGCTCGTCACCCACGATCGCGAGGACGCGGAGGCCGCAGGCGGCCCGATCGTGGAACTCGCCCATGACCCTGCGAGCTGACCGATGAGACGCCGATCCCCGTCTGCGCATCCGGCCCGATGACGCCGTCCCGCACGCCTCCCAGTACGCCGTCCCTCCGGCCGAAGCTGCCGCGCCTGCCGGTCTCGGACGTCCTCGACGACCTGTCGGCCGCGCTCGCCATTCATCGCCGCGCCGTGCTCGTCGCGCCGCCCGGCGCCGGCAAGACCACGCTCGTGCCGCTGCATCTCCTTGCGCAGATGCCTCCCGAGGCCCGCAAGATCATTCTGGTCGAGCCTCGTCGGCTCGCCGCCCGCGCCGCCGCCCGGCGGATGGCCGATCTCCTCGGCGAACAGGTCGGCGAGACGATCGGCTGGCGCATGCGGCTCGACACGAAGATCTCGAAGGCGACGCGCATCGAGGTCGTCACCGAAGGCGTGCTTACCCGGATGATCCTCTCCGATCCCGAGCTTTCCGGTATCGGCACCATCCTCTTCGACGAGTTCCACGAGCGCTCGCTGGACGGCGATTTCGGCCTGGCGCTCGCCCTCGACGTCGCCTCGGCCCTGCGCGAGGACCTTACCCTCCTCGTCATGTCCGCGACCCTCGACGGCGCCAGGGTGGCAAGGCTCCTCGGCGAGGCGCCGGTCATCGAAAGTCTCGGCCGAGCCTATCCCGTCGCCATCCGCCACCGCGACTGTCCAGCCACCGAGCGCATCGAGGATAGCGTGGCGGGCGCCGTCCTCGACGCACTGAAGAGCGAGATCGGCAGCCTCCTCGTCTTCCTGCCGGGCCAGCGTGAAATCGAACGCGTCGCCGAACGCTTGGCCGGCAAAGTCGAGGCGAATGTCCATGTCGCTCCGCTCTACGGCGCGCTCGATGCGGCGGTGCAGGATCGGGCGATCCGCCCGGCGCCGGAAGGCACGCGAAAGGTGGTGCTCGCGACATCCATCGCCGAAACGTCGCTGACCATCGATGGGGTGACCGTCGTCGTCGATTCAGGACTGCGCCGCCTGCCGGTCTTCGAGCCGGCGACGGGCCTGTCGCGGCTTGAGACCGTGCGCGTCTCCAAAGCCGCCGCCGACCAGCGGGCCGGCCGCGCGGGTCGTACCGCGCCTGGCGTCGCGATCCGTTTGTGGCGGGCCGAGCAGACCGGCGCCCTCGATGCCTTCGACCGACCGGAAATCCTGGCGACCGACCTTTCCGGCCTCGTTCTCGACTGCGCCGCCTGGGGCGTCGCCGAACCCGCCGACCTTGCCTTCCTCGACCCGCCGCCCGCCGCCGCCATCGCCGAGGCGCGGGTGCTTCTGGGCGAACTCGGCGCCCTGAGCGAAACCGGCCGCCTGACGCCCGGCGGCGAAGCCATGCGGCAATTGCCGCTGCCGCCGCGGCTCGCCCGCATGGTCGTCGACGCGCCACAGGCGGCCGGAGCCGTCACCGTCAACGAAGCGACGCAAGCCCGGCGCGCCGCCGCGCGCATCGCGGTGCTCCTCACCGAGCGCGGCCTCGGAGGCAGCGCCGTCGATCTGGCCGAACGCCTGCGCTTCTGGCGAGCCGATCGAGGCCAACGGGCGCGCGACGCCGAGATGCTGGCCAAACGGATCGCCGCCCATTCGGGTTCGGGAAACGCCAGCTCGGGGGGCGATCCCGCGAAGGGATCGCCTTCGGCGTCGATCGATTCCGGCCCGCTTCTGGCGCTCGCCTACCCCGACCGCATTGCCGTCCAGCGCGGCGCGGCCGGGCATTTCGTCCTGTCGAACGGCCGCGGCGGCATGGTCGAGGCGTCCTCGCCGCTGTCGCGCGAAACCTTTCTCGTCGTCGCCGACCTTCAGGGCCAGGCGAAGGACGGCCGGATCTTTTCCGCCGCAGCGCTCGGCCAGGCCGACATCGACGCGATCTTCGCGGCACGCGGGGTCACCGAGGATGTGGTCGAATTCGATCGTTCGGCCCGCGCGGTCCGGGCGCGGCGCGTGCGACGGATCGGCCGGGCTGTGCTGGGGCAGGCGCCGATCCCCACGCCGGCGGGCGCGCGGACGGCGGCGGCGCTCGCCGCCGGCATCCGCCAGCTGGGCCTCAAGAGCCTGCCGTTCGGCAAGGACGGCGAACGCCTTCTGGCGCGGCTGCGGTTCCTCGCCAACGCCATGGGCGGGGCGAGCCCGGCCGAACTTGCGGGATCGCGCCGGGGCGAAAGCGCGACCGTTTCCGGCACAGGGGACTGGCCGAACCTGTCGGAGCCCGCCCTCCTTGCCGCGCTGGACGACTGGCTGATGCCTTATCTGCCGGGCGTTGCAGCTTTGTCGGACATCGCGCCGGGCGCCCTGGCCGACGCGTTGCGCGGTCTCGTTCCGGCCGCTCATGCCGGCCGGCTCGACGACCTGGCCCCGTCGCATTTCACCGCACCGACCGGCTCGCATGTGCCGATCCGCTACGAGGACGAGCAGCCGGTGCTGGCGATCCGCGTCCAGGAGCTGTTTGGCCTGAGGGACCATCCGGCAATCGCCGACGGGCGACTGCCGCTGACCGTCGAGCTGCTGTCGCCGGCGCATCGGCCGATCCAGGTGACGCGCGACCTGCCCGGCTTCTGGGCCGGCTCCTGGGCCGATGTCCGCGCCGATCTGCGCGGCCGCTATCCGCGCCATGAATGGCCCGAGGACCCGGCCAACGCCGCCCCGACGGCACGGGCGAAGCGGCGCGGGTGAGCGATGTGCCGGCTGGATAGGCAACAGGGGTTTTCCCCGTGCGTCCACGGGTATAAGCCATCGCCAGTCCCTATTCGCAAGGCAGACTGATCATGCCCGTCTATCGCTCCCGCACCACCACCCATGGCCGCAACATGGCCGGCGCCCGCGGCCTGTGGCGCGCCACCGGCATGAAGGACGGCGATTTCGGCAAGCCGATCATCGCCGTCGTCAACTCCTTCACCCAGTTCGTGCCCGGCCATGTCCACCTGAAGGATCTCGGCCAGCTGGTGGCGCGCGAGATCGAGGCGGCAGGAGGCGTGGCCAAGGAGTTCAACACCATCGCCGTCGACGACGGCATCGCCATGGGCCATGACGGCATGCTTTATTCGCTGCCGTCGCGCGAGATCATCGCCGACTCGGTCGAATACATGGTCAACGCCCATTGCGCCGACGCCATGGTCTGCATCTCCAATTGCGACAAGATCACCCCCGGCATGCTGATGGCGGCGCTGCGCCTCAATATTCCGGTGGTGTTCGTCTCCGGCGGCCCGATGGAGGCCGGCAAAGTCGTCTGGGAGGGCAAGGAAAAGAAACTCGATCTCGTCGACGCGATGGTGGCCGCGGCCGACGACCGGGTGTCCGACGAAGAGGTCGCGGCCATCGAGCGTTCGGCCTGCCCGACCTGCGGCTCCTGCTCGGGCATGTTCACGGCCAACTCGATGAACTGCCTGACCGAAGCCCTCGGCCTGGCGCTCCCCGGCAACGGCTCGACGCTGGCCACCCACGCCGACCGCAAGCGGCTCTTCGTCGAGGCCGGACATCTGATCGTCGATCTCGCCCGCCGCCACTACGAGGAGGACGATTATTCCGTCCTGCCGCGCGCGGTCGCCTCGTTCAAGGCGTTCGAAAACGCCATGACGCTCGACATCGCCATGGGCGGCTCGACCAACACGGTGCTGCATCTGCTCGCCGCCGCCCATGAGGGCGAGGTCGGCTTCACCATGTCAGACATCGACCGGCTGTCGCGCCGGGTCCCGGTGCTCTGCAAGGTCGCGCCGGCCGTCGCCAACGTCCACATGGAGGACGTCCACCGGGCCGGCGGCATCATGGGAATCCTCGGCGAACTCGACCGGGCCGGGCTGCTCCACACCGATGTCGGCTCGATCCATGCCGAATCCCTGAGCGCCGCGCTGGAGCGCTGGGACGTCATACGCACCTCGAGCACTTCGGTCCACGACTTCTTCCGCGCCGCGCCAGGCGGCGTTCCGACCCAGGTCGCGTTCAGCCAGGAGCGCCGTTACCCGACGCTCGACGACGACCGCGCGGCGGGCGTCATCCGCGACAAGGACCACGCCTATTCGCCCGATGGCGGGCTCGCCGTGCTGTACGGCAATCTGGCGGAAGACGGCTGCATCGTAAAGACGGCGGGCGTCGACGCCTCGATCCTCACCTTCAAGGGCCCGGCCCGCATTTTCGAAAGCCAGGATGCCTCGGTGAAGGCGATCCTGTCGAACGAGGTGAAGAAGGGCAACATCGTCCTCATCCGCTACGAGGGTCCACGCGGCGGCCCCGGCATGCAGGAGATGCTCTATCCGACGAGCTACCTGAAATCGAAGGGGCTCGGAAAGGCCTGCGCCCTCGTCACCGACGGGCGGTTTTCCGGCGGCTCCTCGGGGCTTTCGATCGGCCATGTCTCGCCGGAAGCGGCCGAGGGCGGCACGATCGGGCTGGTGCGCGAGGGCGACATGATCGAGATCGACATTCCGAACCGTTCGATCCATCTCGCCGTCGAGGATGCGGAACTCGCCCGGCGCCGCGAGGCGCAGGAGGCGGCCGGCTGGAAGCCGGCGGAAACCCGCAAGCGCAAGATCACCACGGCACTCAGGGCCTATGCGGCGCTGACCACCAGCGCCTCCAAAGGCGCGGTGCGTGTCGTCGACTGACGAGTGGCCCAGGCGCTGGCCTGAACGCCGGACGTGAAAATGGCCGCCGGAAATGCCCCGGCGGCCATTTTCGTTCGTCAAAAAGCCGTTCGATCAGCTGACCGCGGCCTTGTTAATGCCGCCGGTGGCGAGCTTGGTCATGTGATCGTCTCCGCCATAGGTCTCGTCCAGGCATTTCTGCAACTTCTGGGCATCCTCCTTGAGATCGAGGCGCTTGGCGAAGGCGACGAGGCAGCCATAGCCGGCGATCGCGTAATGGGCCATGCGCTGGTACTGGGTGATGATCATCGCGTCGCGGGCGTCCGGATCGGAGATGTCCTCCTCGATGCCGTGCGAGCGGGCCTCCTTCACCAGACCCTCCATGCCCTTGCAGAATTCGCCCTTTGGGTCGCCGCCATGGGCGGTGATGATGCCCTTCAGCGCAGCCATGCCCTGTTCGATGCCGTCGACGCCGGCGTGCAACGCATCCTTCAAGTCTTTATCCTTGGCGGCGTCCGCCAGTTCCTTCGTCACCTTCATCGCTTGGCTGTTGGCGCTGTAGATGTCCTCGAGTTGGTCGAGATAGACGTCCTTGAGATGGGCAATAGCCATGGAGTAGCTCCTTCATTCCGTGGTGTTCGTAAGGTGTGGCAAAGGGTTCGTGGGGCAAAGGGTTCGGGAGGCCATCGGGTTCCATCCGGGCGGATGCGGCATGAATTCCTGTCTACCCAACCGTGGCCCGAGCGTCGATCGATGTGGCCGCAGCGGTTCGCCCTTCGTCGCTGCGAGACCGCTTGTCGTTGCGCGGCTTTAACCCCTGTCTCCGGAGCGGCGGGTCGTCCGGAGGCCCCAGGAAAACCGCAGGCCTGTAGAAAACCGGTCGACGATATTCGGCAACCGGGCCCGCGACACGGCATCGCATTTGCAATCGGGGCCGAATGGGACGAGCTTCAGCGCTGTTGGGTCGCTGGACCGACCGAACGGCAATACGCAGATCCAGAACTCATCCCCAGGCCGAAATCCCCGATGGAACAGACCACACGCGCCAGCTTCGATCTCAAACTTCCGGCCTTCATCACCAAGATGAGCGAAAGCCAGCGGCTGCGCCTGGCGACACTCGTGCGCCTGCGCTGGCTGTCCGTGATGGGCCAGACGGCCGCCTGCGTCTTCGTCGCATGGGGGCTGTGGTGGCCCTATCCGGTGGGCTACTGCCTAATGCTGGTCGGGCTTTCGGCGGCGCTCAACGTCTATCTCACCTTCAGCTATCCGGCGAGCCGGCGCCTGTCGCAGACGGCGGCGGCCGCCGTTCTCACCTTCGACATCCTGCAGCCGACCGGTCTCATGCTCCTGACCGGCGGCATCCAGAATCCGTTCACGGTGTTCCTCGTGGTGCCGTCGATCATCGCCTCGGCGACGCAGCCGCCGCTGACCACCGTCGGCCTCGGCGTGCTCGCGGTCGCGGCGACGACACTGCTCGCCTTCTTCCATCTGCCGGTGCCGTGGCTCCCCGGCCATGAACTGGCACTGCCGCCGAGCTATGTCGGCGGCCTGTGGTTCGCCATCGTCACCACGCTGGTCTTCTCGTCGATCTATATCTACCGGGTCGCCGCCGAATCCCGCGCTTTGGCCGACGCGCTCAGCGCCACGGAGCTTGTCCTGCAGCGGGAACAACACCTTTCAGCGCTGGACGGACTGGCCGCCGCCGCCGCCCATGAACTCGGCACGCCGCTCGCCACCATCGCCCTCGTCTCCAAGGAGATGCAGCACGATTTGAGGATGGACGACGCCCATCGCGAGGATATCGACCTTCTGGTGGAGCAGTCGGAGCGCTGCCGTGCCATTCTGCGGCAGCTGAGTTCGCTCTCATCCTCCAGCGAGTCGCATCTGTCGAAGCTGTCGATCATGTCGCTGATCGACGAGGTGACCGAGCCACACCGCCATTTCGGCGTCGACACGGCGGTGGAGGTCGTCGCGCGACAGGGCCCCGAGCCGGTGGCGCGGCGCAACGCCGGCATCGTCTACGGCCTCGGCAACATCGTCGAGAACGCCGTCGACTTCGCCGATACGGCCATGGCAGTCCATGCGGGATGGAGCGAGAGTACCGTCTGGATCGACGTTCTCGACGACGGGCCGGGCTTTTCGCCGGAAGTTCTGGCGCGGATCGGCGACCCGTACATGAACGACCGCGAGGCGCGGGACCGCAAGGCCGGCGGCGGCCTCGGCCTCGGCGTCTTCATCGCCAAGACGCTGCTCGAACGCTCCGGCGCAAGCATCGTCTTTGCCAACCGCCAGACCCTGGCAAACCCGGACGGCCGCGGCGCCAAGGTCACGATCGCCTGGCCCCGCAAGACGTTCGAGTCGCACCAGCCTTCCCCTTTGGAATAATGCTCTTGCCCGAGCAGCTTGCCCGAGCGGGTTGGATGAAGCGGGTTGGATGGCGGCTGTTTAGCCGACTATGATGTAAGTTCTGCGCCCGGCGGCGATCACACCGCCACGCCAATGCTCCCGAAAATCCCGGCACCGCAACCGGATCGAACGACGTCATTCGAAATGTCGGGTGTTCGCTATGCGCAAACGCACCGATCACCGATCCGTGCGCACTGTTGAAGCGAACGTCGACAACGCCATCTTTTTCCCAGGAACAGATGGAGATCGATATGCTTGACGAATCGATGACGGCGACACTCGAACGCCCGATGCTTCCCGTTGGCGAGCGCTCGCTGCTGCTCGTGGACGACGACCGACCCTTCCTGCAACGCATGAGCCGCGCACTCGAACAACGCGGCTTCGACGTCGTTACCGCCGAAAGCGTGTCGGAGGGTCTTGCGGCCTTGCGCTCTTCGGCGCCGGCCTGCGCCGTGGTCGACATGCGGCTCGGCGACGGCAATGGCCTCGACGTGATCGAGGCATTGCAGCGCGAACGCGACGACGCCCGCGTCGTGGTGCTGACCGGCTACGGCAACATCGCAACGGCCGTTACGGCGGTCAAGCTCGGCGCGATCGACTATCTCGCCAAGCCGGCGGACGCCGACGAAGTGGTCGCGGCACTGAACCGCAAGGCGGGCGATCGGGCCGAACCACCGGAAAATCCGATGTCGGCCGACCGGGTCCGCTGGGAACATATCCAGCGCATTTACGAGCTTTGCGACCGCAATGTCTCGGAAACGGCGCGTCGGCTGTCGATGCACCGGCGCACGCTGCAACGGATTCTGGCGAAGCGCGCACCGCGCTGAGCGCGTATTAAAGCAGGAGCCGGCGAAGGACAGGGGGCCATTCTTCTCCCGAATCGGGAGAAGGTGGCGGTTGAAGCGAAAGCGCCCTTCCGAGTTATCTCGGCTGACGCTCAACCGATAAACTCAGCCGATGCCGGGTGCGCCGCCCACTCGGCCTGCAGGAGACGGTCTGCCGACAGGCGCGCGAAGCGCAAGGTCATCGCCCTGCGGGTCGCGGCGGGGAGTTTGTCCTCCGGCGCTTCGCGCAGGATTTCGGCGCCATAGCCGTCGGAAACGATCAGGCCGCATTCCACAGGAAAGATATCGGTCGGCACGCCGGGATGGGTGGCGAAATAGAGCCGGTCGCAATGCTGGAGATAATCGGGCCATTTGCGGTCGACGCGAAAGTCTTCGATCGACGTCTTGATCTCGATAATGACGATTTCGCCCTTTTCCGTGAGGCACACGAGATCGGCGCGGCGGCCGGAAGCAAGCGGCATTTCCGGCAGAAGCGAGATGCGCAATGCGATCATCAGCCGCTGCACCCCGCGCCGCACCATCATCGCCCGCTCGGACTGGCGGCCATCGACGAGCGGATCGTTGCGGAAGGGCGAGACGAGCGGCATGGTCCGATTCTAACCGGCTTGGTCTCAGAGACAAGCAAAAATCGAACGAAACAGAAACATTGCGTCGCGGCCGGATTTTTGAGCTTGCGCTTTACGGCGCCCCCCCTCTGGCCTGCCGGCCATCTCCCCCTCGGGTGGAAAGATCGGATGCGCCGCCGAAGCTGCCAATCTCCCCCTTGCGGGGGAGATGGCCGGCAGGCCAGAGGGGGGTTGAGCGCCGCAACGCCGAGTTTGAAGTCTTGCCTTGAAAGGACCTGATCCCCAAGGACGCAACCTCGTCTGGACGCCCAGCAACTCACCCGGCGGCCATCTGCGCCTTCTTTTCCAGGCGGCGGCGGTGAAGCACCGGCTCGGTGTAACCCGAGGGCTGCTCGCGGCCCTTGAAGACGAGGTCGCAGGCGGCCTTGAAGGCGATGGAGTTGTCGAAATCGCCGGCCATCAGCTCATAGGCCTTGTCGCCGGCGTTCTGTCCGTCGACCTTTTTCGCCATCTCCTTCATCGCCTCCATCACCTCGTCCTTCGAGACGACCCCGCCGTGAAGCCAGTTGGCGATGTGCTGGGAGGAGATGCGGCAGGTCGCGCGATCCTCCATCAGCCCGACATCGTTGATGTCGGGCACGGTCGAGCAGCCGACGCCCTGGTCGATCCAGCGCACGACATAGCCGAGGATGCCTTGCGCATTGTTCCTGAGTTCGGCCTTGACGTCCTCCTCCGGCCAGTTGGCGCGGTCGGCGAGCGGAATGGTCAGGAGGTCGTCCATGACCGCACGGCGGCCGTTCCCGGCGATCGCTTCCTGCCGGGCCAGAACGTCGACTTCATGGTAATGGGTCGCGTGCAGCGTCGCGGCCGTCGGGCTCGGCACCCAGGCGCAATTGGCGCCGGCCTCGGGATGACCGACCTTCTGTTCGAGCATGTCGTGCATTCTGGCCGGCATCGCCCACATGCCCTTGCCGATCTGCGCCTTGCCCTTGAGGCCGCACGCAAGACCCACATCGACGTTCCAGTCCTCGTAGGCCTCGATCCAGGCGCTGTCCTTCATGGCGGTCTTGCGGACCATCGGCCCGGCTTCCATCGAGGTGTGGATCTCGTCGCCGGTGCGGTCGAGGAAGCCGGTGTTGATGAAGAACACCCGGTGGCGGGCGGCGCGGATGCACTCTTTCAGATTCACCGTGGTGCGGCGTTCCTCGTCCATGATGCCCATCTTGATCGTATTGCGATCGAGACCGAGCACCTCTTCGACGCGGCCGAAGATCTCGTCCGAAAACGCCACCTCGTCCGGGCCGTGCATCTTCGGCTTGACGATATAGACGGAGCCGGCGCGCGAGTTGCGCAGGCCGCCACGCTTCTTCAGGTCGTGCAGGGCGACCATCGTGGTGATCATCGCGTCCATGATGCCTTCCGGCACGTCGGAGCCGTCGGCGAGCGTTATCGCCGGGTTGGTCATCAGGTGGCCGACATTGCGGATGAGCAGCAGCGAGCGCCCCGGCAGCGAAATCTCGCCGCCATCGGGGCCGGTGTATTCGCGATCGGGATTGAGGCGGCGCGTCATCGTCTCGCCGCCCTTCCGGAAGGTGTCGACGAGATCGCCCTTCATCAGGCCGAGCCAGTTGCGATAGACCGCCGTCTTGTCCTCGGCGTCGACCGCGGCGATCGAATCCTCGCAGTCGCAGATGGTCGAGATGGCCGATTCCATCACCATGTCGGCGACATGGGCACGGTCGTTCTTGCCGATGCGGTGGTCGGCGTCGATCGTCACCTCGATGTGCAGGCCGTTGTGGCGAAAGAGGATGGCGCTCGGCGCGTCCGGCCGGCCGCGATAGCCGGCGAAGGCGCCGGGGCTCTTCAGCCGCGCAACCTTGCCGCCGCCGAAACCCGCAACGAGCTGACCGCCCTCGACGGTGTAGCCTTCGACGTCGACATGAGAGACGCCGTCAAGCGGCGCGAGACCGTCGAGGAAGCTCTTGGCCCAGGTGACGACGCGGGCGCCGCGGGCGTTGTCGTAGCCCTTGCCGTCCGGCAGGTCGCCCATCGCGTCGGTGCCGTAGAGCGCGTCGTAGAGCGAGGCCCAGCGGGCGTTCGCCGCATTGAGCGTGTAGCGGGCGTTCATCAGCGGTACGACGAGTTGCGGGCCCGGAATCTCGGCGATCTCGGGATCGACATGGGCGGTGTCGATCTGAAAGTCGTCGCCCTCGGGCACGAGGTAGCCGATGTCCTTCAGGAAGTCGCGATAGGCATTGCCGTCGATGGCCTCGGTCTTGTGCTCCTTGTGCCAGGCGTCGATCCTGGCCTGCAGTTCTTCCCGGATCTGAAGGAACTGGCGATTCTTCGGCGCCAGATCCTCCAGAATCGTCGCAAAGCCCGACCAGAAGGCCTCAGCCTCGACGCCCGTGCCCGGCAGGGCTTCCTCGTCGATGAAGGTCTTCAGGACGGTCGCGACCTTCAGGCCGTGTGTTTCGAGCATTTCGGACATCGATCGGTGCCTCCTCACATCTTCCGCCCGGACATCGGGCAGGACAGCCGCGAAGTCAATTCGCCAACGGCCATGCCGGCGCCTGCACATCGTCGTCGTTCACGCTAAATCGGGTCTGCGCTTGAGCTTTCGCACCCGATCGGTGCACATTGTCCGCCGAACCGTCCCGGAGAGGAAGCGGGCCATCCGGCACGTGCGGGGACGCCAATCGGAGGAAACACCCATCATGAAGCTCATCAACCGCATGACTGCGGCCGCCCTCGTCGCCAGCGCGGCCTTCGCCCCGTCTATCCTGACACCCACCAGTGCCTCGGCGCAGGAGTTCATCAACGTCCTGACCGGCGGCACGTCGGGCGTCTACTACCCGCTGGGCGCGGCGCTGGCGAAGGTCTATTCCGACAATATTCCGGGCTCCAAGGTGCAGGTCCAGTCGACCAAGGCTTCGGTCGAGAACATCAACCTCATCGCGCAGGGGCGCGGCGAGATCGGCTTCGCGCTCGGCGACAGCGTCAAGGCCGCGGCCGAAGGCAATGCCGACGCCGGCTTCCAGCAGAAGGTCGAGAAGCTGCGCGCCATCGCCGCGATCTATCCCAACTACGTCCAGATCGTCGCCGCGAAGGATTCGGGCATCACCGATCTCGACGGCCTGAAGGGCAAGGCCCTGTCGGTCGGCGCACCGGCCTCGGGCACCGAGCTCAACGCCCGCGCGATCTTCGAAGCCGCCGGCATGAGCTACGACGATCTCGGCAAGACCGAATACCTGCCCTTCGCCGAATCGGTCGAACTGATCAAGAACCGCCAGCTCGACGCGACCCTGCAGTCGGCCGGCCTCGGCGTCGCCTCGATCCGCGATCTCGCCTCGTCGATCCCGATCACCGTCGTCGCCGTTCCCGCCGCCATCGCCGAAAAGCTCGGCGCGCCGTTCCAGGCGGCGGAGATCCCCGCCGGCACCTATGACGGCCAGGACAAGGCGGTGCCGACGCTTGCCGTCACCAACATCCTCGTCACCTCATCGGACGTTTCCGACGAACTCGCCTACCAGATGACCAAGCAGCTCTTCGAGCATCTCGACGTGCTGCAGGCCGCCCACAACGCCGCCAAGGCGATCGATCCAAAGACGGCGGCCAAGAACCTCCCCGTCCCCCTGCATCCGGGCGCCGAGCGCTACTACAAGGAAGCCGGGCTCCTGTAGGTTACAGGCTTTCCGTGTTTCACGTGAATCGGCCGCGCCCCTGGATCAGGGGCGCGGCCTTTCTTTCCTCTCCCGAATCGGGAGAGGGGTCCGAAGGACGGGCGAGACCCGCGACTCGGCCTGGGGGGAGGCGAGCGTTAGCGAGCAGACGGGTGACGGCTTGCAGTGCGCTTCGACCTCAAGCATGGGCGTCCTTCAAGCCCTCATCGCCCTGCCGGGCAACTCTCCCGATTCGGGAGAAGGACGCAGCTTCACCGCCGCACCCTTCCACTCATCCCACCTTCACCACCAGCTTGCCGAAGTTCTCGCCCTTCAAAAGGCCGCGGAACGCCGACGGCGCCTGTTCCAGTCCTTCCACCATCTGCTCGCGATAGCGGATCTTGCCCGCCTCCAACCAGGCGCCCATCGCCCTGGCGAATTCGGGATAGAGGTGGCCGAAACTGTTGAAGATGATGAAACCGCGCACGGTCAGCTGCTTTCGCAGGATATGCCCCATCAGCCAGTTCATCCGGTCGGGGCCGTCGGGCAGGCTGGTCGCGTTGTATTGCGAGACCAGGCCGCAGACCGGCACGCGGGCCTCGACGTTGAGCAGCGGCACCACGGCGCCCAGCACCTTGCCGCCGACGTTTTCGAAATAGATATCGATGCCCTCGGGGACGGCCGATTTCAACGCGTCCGCGAAACCGTCGGCCTTGTGGTTGATACCGGCGTCGAAGCCGAGCGTGTCGGTCAGGTGGGCGCATTTTTCCGGACCGCCAGCGATTCCGACGACGCGGCAGCCCATCAGCTTGCCGATCTGCCCGACGGTCGCGCCCACCGGGCCGGTCGCGGCAGCGACGACCAGCGTCTCGCCGGCCTTCGGCGCGCCGATCTGGGTGAGGCCCGCCCAGGCGGTGAAGCCAGGCATGCCGAGGATTCCCAAAGCATGAGACGGGTTCTTCGGGTTGCGTCCGAGGTTCTGCACGCCCTTGCCGTCGCAAACGGCATAATCCTGCCAGCCATTGCGGCTGAGGACAAAATCGCCTTCCGCAAAGCCATCGACCTTCGACGTGACGACGCGGGCGACCGTGCCGCCTTCCATCACCCCGCCGATCTCGACGGGCGCGGCATAGGACGGCGCGTCGCTCATGCGGCCGCGCATATAGGGGTCCAGCGAGAGGTACTCGGTGCGCAAGAGCATCTCGCCGTCACCGGGCGCTGGAACCGCGCTCTCCTCCAGCCACAGCGTATCGTCGTTCGGCTCGCCCTTCGGCCGCTCGGCCAGGATGAAGCGGCGGTTGATCGTCTCGGACTGCGCCATGGTGCGACCTCGCTGTTCGCGCTGAATGCGACAAGCGGGGTTCTAGCGGACGGCGCGGAGACGGCACAAGCGGCGGCAGTCGGACAAGATCGACCCGGCCCGAAAAGCGCCGGAGCGACATTCCTGCAAAGTCCAAGCCATTCCCGCTTGCGGCGGGAAGACGAAGACGGGCTCCTGGTCCGTCATGGACACGGACGAGACCCGACGAGCCGAGCGTCTTTCCCCTGCGTTCGCGGCACGCCCGGCTCCGCTGTCGGTTCTCCGCTGTCGGTTCTCCAATGTCGCGGTCCGGCCCGGCCAACCCGTGGCGGGCAATCGATCGCCGTTCGTCAATTCGTCGCGGCCGCCAGGATCGGGCCGCCGCGGGGCGTCTGGACGAGGATCGCCGTGCGGTGACCGTTCGATGCGGAGGGCAACCTGAAGGTTGCGGGCTTGCCGTTCCACTTGCCGAGACGCTTCAGGTCGTGGACGACGTTCTTGTGACGCAGCGTCCGGCCGCTGTTCTCGCCGCGCCGCACCGGCACGTCGACGACGCGGGGATCGTAGCGCACCAGCCAGACGTCGGCGCCGCCCGATGGCGCCGAACCTGCGCCGACCGCGACCGAACCGCCGCGAAGATCGACGCTTGCCGCCTTCGGCGCCGGGCTGCTCGCGACGAGGCTGCGCAATTGCCCGCCGTCGATGCCGACCACGTCGCGCGAACCGTTGACCACCACCTGCGGCGTGAACGCGCTCGACCGCCCGAGCGGCGGCTCGTAGACCGCCTGACGGCGCGTATAGGCCTCGTCGCCGAACGGGTCCTTCCAGCCGAGGGCGTCCCAATAGGTGACGCTGAAGCTCAAGGCGAGAATGTTCGGGTCGCTGCTCAAGGCAAGGACGTTCTTGTTGGCCGGCGGGCAGGACGAGCAGCCCTCGCTTGTGAAGAGTTCGACCACCTTGGGATGGCTCGACTGCGCCAGCGCCGTGTTACCAGCCGCACCAAAGCCGGTCACGGCCAGCACGAGGGACAGGGCGTAGCCGGTGCATACGGTCCGCCGTCGATGGCCGCCGAAGAGACCGGATCCTGGCTGTATCGGTTGCGTCCTGGTCATGGCTTGTCCTCCGGTTCGTCGTCGCCGACTCGAGTTTATGGCCGCGCGATTCTATCTTGGCGCATTCGCCGGAAGGGCCGCCGGCGTTTCACGCCTCACCGCTTCGTGAAAGACCCGGCGCTCACCGCGCGAGACAGGCGGCATGATTGCAGGGCGCGGCGCCCGGAACCGCCGCCCGACCGGGACGGGAAAGCCATGGCCGGCCTGCCGCGTTGACGCCGGACCGAATTCTCTGCGTATAGTTCGCACCGGCCGTAACGTTTCGCGCGGTCCGTCCGAAAGACCCTGGGAGCCGTCTTGTTGATCGACGAGACCGACTTGCGCCTCTTGATGATCGACGGCCTGGCCGGCGACGCTGCTGCGTATCGCAGGCTCCTCGACCAACTCAGCCGTTATCTCAGGCGCTACTTCGTGCGGCGACTGGGGGGCGACAGAATGGCGGACGCGGAGGACCTCGTGCAGGAGACGCTGGCCGGCCTGCATCAGAAGCGCGCCACCTACGACCCCGGCCAGCCTTTCACGGCCTGGGTCCATGCGATCGCGCGCTACAAGATGATCGACCATTTCCGGCGGCGCAAGATTAGGATTCACGTGCCGATCAACGATGCGCAGGATTTGTTCGAGCCGGACCGCAGCGAGGCGGCACTGGCGCGGATCGACATCGAGCGGATGCTGGACGGGCTGCCGGCCCACTCCCGTGCGATTTTGAAGGAGGTCCGCCTGGACGGACGCGATATCAGCGATGTGGCGCGGGACCGCGGACTGACCGAATCGGCGATCCGCGTCAGCATCCATCGCAGCCTGAAGACCCTGAGCGAACGCTTTCAGAAACGGGACGAGACGTGAGCACCGACGACCTCATCGACCGATTGGCAAACGCCCTTGTCCCGGCCCGCAGCAATGCCGTGAGCCGGCGCGTCGTGCTCGGCGCCGGCGGCGGCATCGTCCTGTCGGCGGCGCTGATGGTCGCGCTGCTCGGCCTCAGGCCCGATTTTGCCGAAGCCCTGTCCACGACGCCGTTCTGGATCAAGTTCGTCTACGTCGCCGTCGCCAGCCTCGCCGGCCTCGTCGCTGTGCTCAAGCTTTCGCGCCCGGCCGGCCGCATCGCCCGGCCGACATGGCTGGCCGGACTTCTTTTGACGATCGTCGCGGTGATGGCGATCGCGCAGTTCGCCTCGGCCCCCGACGGCGAGCGCCCCGCGCTCGTCTATGGCGGCAGCGCCCTCGTCTGCCCGATCTTCATCGTGCTCCTCGCCCTGCCGATCCATGCCGGCGTCATATGGGCCATGCGCGGCCTCGCGCCGACCCGTACGCGGCTGGCAGGCCTTGCCGCCGGGCTCGGCGCCGGCTCGTTCTCGGCCCTGGTCTATTCCTTCCACTGCGACGAGACCTCGGTCGTGTTCCTTGCCCTGTGGTACAGCCTCGGCATCATGGCCACCGGCCTGGTCGGGCTTTCGACCTCGCGCTTCCTGCGCTGGTAGCGTCTGGACGGGGTGGGGGAGCAACCCGGCCTTGCGCCGATCCGGATCGCGTTGCGCTGATCCGACCCGCCGTCTAAAGTCCGATTTCATTCAAGGCTCTGGGAGGAGCGACCGATGGCCATGGGCACCGCTGACGGTCAGCGCGCGACGGCGGATTCCGGCAAGGGAGCGGCGGAAGCGAAGGGCGACGACGTCGACAAGGCGCTGAGCGATCTCAACCCGACCGACGACGAACGCGCCAACCTTCACGATCCATTATCCTCGGGTTTTCCTTTGACGATCGAGGGCCGGTTTCTGTTCTGGATCGCCTTTGCGTTTTCGGTCTTCCAGCTTGCGACGTCGGCGCATCTGTGGGACCTGCCGAGCCAGATCGTGCGCGCCGTCCATGTCGGCTTTCTGTGCCTCCTCGGCCTGCCGCTGGTCGCCGCGATCAAGCGCGAGAGCGTCCCCGTGCGCACCCTGTTCTGGCTGCTCGGCCTCGCCGGCATGGCCGTCGCCGGCTACCAATGGTGGGAATACAAGGCGCTGATTTTTCGCGCCGGGATGCCGGTCTTCTCGGACACCGTCGTCGGCGTCGTGGCGCTGGTCGTGCTGTTCGTCGCCACCTGGCGGCTGATGGGCCCGGCCCTGCCGATCATCGCCGGGCTGTTCCTCGCCTACTGCCTGTTCGGCAATCATCTGCCCTCGCCGTTCGTCACCCGCTACTATCCGTTCGCCCAGGTCATCGACCACATGGCCTTCGGCACCGAGGGCATCTACGGCATCCCGATCTACGTCTCGTCGAGCTACATCTTCCTGTTCATCCTGTTCGGCTCCTTCCTGGAGCGCGCCGGCATGATCAAGCTGTTCACCGACATTTCGCTCGGCATGGTCGGCCACGCCAAAGGCGGCGCCGCCAAGGTCGCGGTCATCTCGTCGGGGCTGATGGGCACGATCTCCGGCTCGGGCGTCGCCAACGTCGTGACCACCGGCCAGTTCACCATTCCCCTGATGAAGCGCTTCGGCTACCGGCCGGAATTCGCCGGCGGCGTGGAAGCGACATCCTCCATGGGCGGCCAGCTGATGCCGCCGGTGATGGGCGCCGTCGCCTTCATCATGGCCGAGACGCTGAACGTGCCCTACGCGGCGATCGTCCAGGCCGCCGCGATCCCGGCGATCCTGTATTTCGGCTCGGTGTTCTGGATGGTGCATCTGGAGGCCGGCAAGCGCGGGCTGATGGGCCTGAAGCGCTCCGAACTGCCCTCGCCGCGCAAGGCGCTGCAGGAGGGCTGGTATCTCCTCCTGCCCCTCGTCGTCCTCGTCTGGCTGCTGTTCGCCGGCTATACGCCGCTCTACGCCGGCACGATCGGCCTTGCCATGACGGCGATGCTGATCCTCGGCTCGCCGCTCGCCGGCCGCATCTCGGTGCAAGGCCTGCGCTTCGTGTTCTGGATCGGCCTCGGCCTGTCGGCGGCGGCCTTCTTCGAATACGGCATCCTGCCCGTCGTCGTGGCGCTCTGCGTCCTCGTCGCCCTCTGCGCCGTCTTCAGGGGCGGACGCGACACCCTGCTTCTGACCCGCGACGCGCTCGCCGAAGGCGCCAAGACGGCGCTGCCGGTCGGCATCGCCTGCGGCATCGTCGGCATCATCGTCGGCACGATGACGCTGACGGGCGTCGCCAACACCTTCGGCCAGTTCATCGTCTCGGTCGGCGACACCTCGCTGTTCCTGTCGCTCGTCCTGACGATGATCACCTGCATCATCCTCGGCATGGGCATCCCGACGATCCCCAACTACATCATCACCTCGTCGATCGCCGGCCCGGCGCTCCTCGCCCTCGGCGTGCCGCTGATCGTCTCGCACATGTTCGTCTTCTATTTCGGCATCCTCGCCGATCTGACGCCGCCCGTCGCGCTGGCCTGCTTCGCCGCCGCGCCCATCGCCAGGGCGCCGGGCCTGAAGATCTCGTTCGAGGCCATCAAGGTGGCGCTGGCCGGCTTCGTCATTCCCTTCATGGCGATCTACACGCCGGCCCTCATGCTGCAGGATGGCGGGCCGCTGGCCCGGGAGATCGGCTACTGGCCGGCCGTCGCCTACGTCCTCGTCAAGGCGTGTCTCGCCATCGGCCTGTGGGGCGCCGCCGCCATCGGCCATCTGATCGGCCCCCTGCGCTGGTGGGAACGCCTGGTGGCGGCCGCCGCGGCCTTCACCCTCGTCGCCGCCCTGCCGGCAACCGACGAGATCGGCTTCGCGCTGGCAGCCGCGATCATCGGCTGGCACGTCTGGAAAATCCGCAGGCACGGCGTGCCGCAGATCGCCAACGCCACCGGCGGCGCCGAAACCGCCTCCCCGCGGACCGCCTCTCCGCGGACCGCCTCCTCGCCGGCCAAATGACGCTTCGCACGTCGACCGGCGGCCGGGTTTCGCGATGATCTGCATCCTCACCGCCGGCAAGACGCTGACGCTCGCCGCCGGCGCCTTCACCCTCGCCTGGACCCATTCGGTGGAAAAAACCCGCTGGGAAGAACACTGGATCGCCGGGCCCGAAGGCCTCACGGTAACCCAGGGCGCGATCGAGGGCTCCGGCGCCGGCATGGACCCGCCGCCCGACGCGGTGCTGAAGGACGGCGTCTACGTCTACACCCCGCACGTGCCGGCGATCCCCGAACTCGTGCTCGCCGCCTCCGGCGCAACCGGCGCCGGCTGGACGCTGTGTCCGGCCAGCCGCGGCGAGGCCATGAGCCTTTCGGGGTTTGGGGCCGACCGGTCCCGTCGCTCGGCCATCCAAACGCCTCAGGAAAGACCCGCCCCATCGGCCGGCACGCGCGGCAGAGCCGGCGGCTGTCTTGTTCTCGGCCGTGAGCGCGCGGCTCCCATTCATGTGCGCTGGTGCCCGGCCGAAGCCGCTCCCCATAAGCGCAACGCGACCGGGGCGACGGTTGATGAGCCGCCGACGAAACCCCGGTGAGGCACCGGCCGTACGCATCAGCGCAGACCCGTGACAGATCGCGACGCCACCGCCTGGATCAGCAACGATTGAACGACTATCGCGAGGGCGCCTGCTCCCGTGACACCACCCTTCAGGATGTGCCGAAACGCCTTCATGCCGGTCCTGCAGCAGAATTCGAGGCGGATCTCGTCGCCCGCCAGGACGCACGGTTCACGGGCGGCGTTCGAGGGTCCGCAAGCGCGGCTTCTAGGAAGCCGGTGCGGTCTTCAAAAACTCGATCAGCGGGCCGATCCGATCGTCGGAAAGGCCGCCGATGGCCATGCGCGTGCCCGGCACCATGGCGCCCGGGCTTTGAAGAAACTGCCGCAAATCGGCCTCGTTCCACACGAGGCCCGAGTCCTTCATCGCCTGCGAATAGGGATAGTCGTCGCGCGCGCCGGCCTTGCGACCCACGACGCCGTTTAACACCGGCCCCGACGAGGTGCGGGCGCCCTTGCCGATCTCGTGGCAATGGGCGCAGGGCTCGAAGACCGGCTGGAAGGTCATCTTCGGCGGCACACGGGCTTCGGCCGCGGCGAGCTGCGCCGCCGAAGGCTCCGGCGATTGCGGCCGCCCGCCACCGGCCACGACGACCGCCGCGCCCGCGGCCAGGACGAGGACGGCGATCGCCGCCCCCAGAATGACACGCGACGACGCCATGCCTCTTGCTCCGTTCGACCAGATTGCTTCGCCGCCCTTATAGCTCGCCGCCCCTACAGAATGAACCGCGAAAGATCCGTGTCGCCGGCGATGCCGTCCAGCGCCTTGTGCACATAGGCGGCGTCCACCGTGTAGGTGGCGCCGGACTTGTCGGGCGCCTCGAACGAGATGTCGTCGAGGACGCGCTCCATCACCGTCTGCAGCCGGCGGGCGCCGATGTTCTCGATCGAGCCGTTGAGGGTCACGGCCGTGTCGGCAATGGCGTCGATGGCGTCGTCGGTGATGTCGAGGGTGACGTTCTCGGTCTTCATCAGCGCCACATATTGCTTGATCAGCGAGGCCTCGGTCTCGGTGAGGATGCGGCGAAAGTCTTCCTTGGTCAGCGCCCGAAGCTCGACGCGGATCGGCAGGCGGCCCTGCAACTCCGGCAGCAGATCGGAGGGCTTCGAGACGTGGAAGGCGCCCGAGGCGATGAACAGGATGTGATCGGTCTTCACCGGCCCATGCTTGGTGGCGACCGTCGTGCCCTCGACCAGCGGCAGGAGATCGCGCTGGACGCCCTCGCGGGAAACACCGGCGCCGCCATTGTGGCTCGAATTGTTGGCGACCTTGTCGATCTCGTCCAGGAAGACGATGCCGTTGTTCTCGACCGACTGCACCGCCTCGCGCACCAGCTGCTCCTGATCGAGGAGCTTGTCGCTCTCCTCGCCGATCAGAAGGTCGTAGCTCTCGCGCACGGAGGTGCGGCGCTGCTTGGTGCGGTTGCCCATCTTGCCGAACATCTCGCCGAGGTTCAGCACGCCGATATTGGCGCCCGGCATGCCGGGAATCTCCATGCCACCCATCGGGTTGGAGCTGTCGGCCACCTCGACGTCGATCTCCTTGTCGTCGAGTTCGCCCGAGCGCAGCTTCTTGCGGAACGAGTCCCTGGTGGCCGGCGACGCGGTCTTGCCGACGAGGGCGTCGAGCACCCGGTCCTCGGCGCCCTGATGGGCCTTGGCCTTGACCTCCTCGCGCTTCTTCTCGCGCACGAGGCCGATGCCGATCTCGACGAGGTCGCGGATGATCTGCTCGACGTCGCGGCCGACATAGCCGACCTCGGTGAACTTGGTCGCCTCGACCTTCAGGAAGGGCGCGCCGGCAAGGCGCGCGAGACGCCGGGAGATCTCGGTCTTGCCGACGCCCGTCGGTCCGATCATCAGAATGTTCTTCGGCATCACTTCCTCACGCAGCGATCCCTCCAGCTGCTGACGGCGCCAGCGGTTGCGCAGCGCCACTGCGACGGCGCGCTTGGCGTCTTTCTGGCCGATGATGTGCCGGTCGAGCTCGGAGACGATCTCGCGGGGGGAAAATTCGCTCATGTCAGTCACGCTTCTTTCGGATGCGCCCGGTCGCGGGGAGAGTCGCGGGGAGAGGAGGCTCGCGGGCAGTCGTTCCCCGGCTGAAGGAGGCGACCGGCGAAGCCGCTCCGGTCACGCCGGGCTTGAATTCGTCTGTCGCTAGATGGGAGCTTGGGTCCGCTCTTGCCACCCGGCGACCGGATCGACGCCGCCCGCAAGGCAGGGCCGTCTCGCACAAGGCCGCGAGTGATCCGCGCGGTGCTTTGCTCGAAAAAGCCGTGCAGGGATCGAAGTCAGGACTACAATCTTGCGGCCATCACGCCCAAGATGGCGACGCTTCGAATCGGCGCTATCGACACAAGACTGGCGCACAAGTCGTTTCACCGAAGACAGCGCGAGGGCACACCCGCCGATGCCGCCATCGATGGCCTTGACCGATCCGACCGCCGTGCGCGCCGATGTCCTGTGCGGCGAGGGCGAAACGTCGGCCCTTGCGGCTTGCCCTGTGCGTTCGATGGTCGATGCGAAAATCTTCTCGACGTCGGCGGGTTCGGCCGGTTCGGCGTCCGGACTGCGAACGCCCACGCCGTGCCGCGCCGCAAGGTTCGGACCATGATCGGCGCGCTCGCACGGCTCTGCGGCATTGAAGCGCCCTGGGAGGTCGACGCGCTCGCACGGCTTCTCGAGGACGTTGCCGCCGATCTCGATTTCTCCCATGCCGCCGTCTTCACCCTGCCCTCGACGGACGACGGCGGCATGGCGACGCGGCTGCTGATGTCGAACTGGTCGGACAGCTTTTCCCGCGCCTACGATCAGCTCGGCCTGCACCGCTACAAGATCGTGGTCGGCTCCCTGAAGACCGATCCGATGCCCTTCGTCTGGGACATCGACACGCTCTACGGCGCCGACGAGATCGATCCCTCGCCCGCCGCGCGCTTCCTCGAGAGCGAGGACTATCTCGCCGGGGTGCTCTTGCCCGTCCACGGGCTGACGGCCTTCAATGGCGCCCTGTCCTTCGCCGGCACCCGTTGCGACCTCGACGAAGGCGCGCTGCGCGAGCTGCATCTTTTCGCCTTCGCCCTGTTCGGCATGCTCGCGGCGGCGAATTTCGAGGAGAACCGCCGCAACAACCCTCTTTCCGTGCGCGAACGCGACTGCCTGAAACTCGCCATGCTCGGCAAGACCTCGTCCGAAATCGGCACCATCCTGTCGCTGTCGGAATACACGGTCTCGCAATATTTCACGACGGCGCAGCGCAAGATCGGCGCCTCCAACCGCACGCATGCCGTCGCGATGGCCGCTCAGATGGGCTACCTGTCCTGACGAAGGGCAAGTTCCCTTCGGACCAACGGCCGATGCCGGCGGGGCAAGGCGGCGGCGTCCGGTGCCGGCCATGACCACAGCGCGGCGCGGCGCGATCAACCGCTTCGGCGAAATGGACATGTTCGTGCGGGTGGTCGAAGCGGGCGGCTTTTCGGCCGCGGCGCGCGCGGCGGGGCTGACGGCCTCGGCGGTGAGCAAGCTGGTTTCGCGGATGGAAACGCGGCTCGGGACGAAACTGGTCCTGCGCACCACCCGCAGCTTCGCGCTGACGCCCGCGGGCACAGCCTATTACGAGCGCGCGCTGCGCATCCTTGCCGATCTCGACGAAGCGGAGATGTCGGCCGGCACGGGCGAGCGCGTCGCCGGCACCGTCAGGATCAGCGCGAGCGCGGCCTATCTCACCCATATCCTCGCGCCGATCCTGCCGGCCTTTCTGGCAAGCTATCGCGAGATCCGCATCGAGATCCCACCGGGCTTTCCCGGGGTCGACCTCGACGAGGCGCGCGCCGACATCGCGATCCGCTCCGGTCCGGTGGCCGGCGCCAACCCGCTGGCGCGTAAACTGGGAGCATCGCCAATGGCAATCGTCGCCGCGCCCGCCTGGATCGCGGCCCACGGCCTGCCCGAAACGATCGACGCCCTGGCACGGCACGAGCGGATCGGTTTCGACCATGCGCGCGCCGTCAAGGGCTGGCCGCTCCTGACCGGAAAGGGGTTGCAGATCATGCTCCTGCCGGTGGACGGGCGGCTTGTCGCGAGCGACGCGGAGGCGGCTCGCCACCTTGCGCTCGCCGGCGCCGGCCCGGCGCGGCTGCCGACCTATCAGCTGCAGGACGATTTGGCCGCCGGTCGGCTCGTCACGCTTCTCGACGACGCCAATCCCGGCGACCGGGAAGCGGTGCATGCCGTTTATGTCGGCGGCGCGGCGGCGCTGCCGGCACGTTTTCTGGCATTGCTCGATCATCTGGCCGAGCACGGCCGGGTGGACGGCCAAGCGGGATGAAGCATGGCGTCGCAGCGGGCGGGGTGGCTGACGCCGCCGCACGTCCAGCATATCGGGTTTCCCTTTCCGCCCCACCGCGATAGGTCGTCCCCCATGAACGTCCTGCCAAAAGGCGTCCGGCACATTCCCGGCCATCTCGATCGCGAGGCCCAGAAGGCGCTCGTCGAGCAGATTCGCCAGGTGGTGTTGCAAGCCCCGCTGTTTCAGCCGGCCATGCCCCGCACGGGAAAGCCCCTTTCGGTGCGCATGACCAATTGCGGGCCGCTCGGCTGGGTCGCCGACAAGGCGGGCTATCGCTACCAGCCGAACCATCCGGTCACCGACGTGCCCTGGCCGCCCCTGCCGGCGGCACTGACCGAGCTTTGGGCGGCGCTTGCCGCCTATGCCCACCCGCCACAGGCCTGTCTCGTCAATTTCTACGAGGAGAGCGCCCGGATGGGCCTGCATCAGGACCGCGACGAGACCGATCTCGCCGCACCCGTCGTCTCCGTATCGCTGGGCGACGATTGCCTGTTTCGCGTCGGCGAGACGACCCGCGGCGGGCGCACGACGTCGATCAGGTTGAAGTCCGGCGACGTGGTCGTGCTCGGCGGCGAGGGCCGGCTCTGCTATCACGGCGTCGACAGGATCTATCCCGCAACCTCGATGCTCCTGAAGAAGGGCGGGCGCATCAATCTCACGCTTCGGCGGGTCACGCAGCCAGGCGAATGACGCGGCCGTGCGGTTGATATGACGGGATTAACAGGCGAATCATCGATCGTCGCAAATCGATGCCGCGCTCTTTACGAAGCCGAAAACGTTCAGGCGTAGGTGTAGGATCGAACTGGTCCGGACCGCTTGCCCATGTCATCGCCCCCATATCGCAACAACAGGCCGGGCTTCGAGGCGGGTCGCCGCCTGTCCGGCCGGGCAAGCGGCCGGGTTCGGGCGCTGCCGCGGCGGTTGGCGCGAATGCTTTCATCTTCACGCTGTCCTCGGCTGTGCCGAGACGTGGCGCCCCCGGCCGGGGTCATCCGGACGGCGCGGCGCTTCGGTCGCTCGCGCAGCGGCGCCGCGGCGGTCGAGTTCGCTTTCGTCGCGCTGCCGTTTTTCGCGATCCTGTTCAGTCTGGTCGAAACCGGAATGGTCTTCATCGGCGACACCACCATGCAGAACGCCGTCAAGCAGGCGGCCCGCGAAGTTCGCACCGGGCAAATGGCTAGCGGGGGCTTCGATCTCGCCGCGTTCAGAACGGCGCTTTGTGGCTACAGCGTCTTCTTCGAGTGCTCGAAGTTCAAGATCGACCTGACGGCATACGCGAAATATTCCGATATCCCGATCGTCGCCCCGATCAGGAACGGCAAACTCGATGAATCCGGCTTCGGCTACACGGCCGGTGGCGCCAACCAGATCATGGCGCTGCGGGTCTATTACGAGTGGCCGGTCTATACCGACGTGATGTCGAAGGCGCTGTCGAGCCTGAAGAGCGGCAACTACCTGATGGCTTCCACGACGGCGTTCAAGACGGAGCCGTTCGAATGAGCGTGTCCCAAAGACGAATCGCCAGGATGTTGTCCCGCTTCGCGTGCGACGTAAAGGGAGTCGCGGCGATCGAATTCGCCTTCATCGCGCCGGTCTTGATGCTGCTTTATCTCGGGGCGTCGGAAGTGCGGTTCGCCGTGACCCTGCAGCACAAGGTCAGCCAGATCACGTCGGACGTTTCGGATCTCGTGACCCGGGAGCAATCGGTGAAAAAAGCCGATATGGACGGCATGTTCCGGATCGCGGATGCCATCCTGATCCCCTACGACTATTCGTCCCTTCACCTTCAGATCACCGGGGTCCAGGAAAAAGGGGCCGACGATCCGGAGATCGTATGGTCCTATTCCAACGACGGTTCACCGAAGCCCACACCGGCCGCTATCAAGGCACTCGGACAGTTCAGCGCCTCCAAGGCCTCCTTCGTGGTCGTCACGCAGGCCTCCTATCCCTATCAGCCGCTCGGCGGCGTCGTGATTTCGCACCCGGTCACGCTGACGGGTCTGGCGATCAATCGGACCCGGCGCAGCGATCAGGTGACCTGCGGTGACTGCAAATAGGCTTGACGAGCCGCATCCTGGTTGGCGCGCGCGGCGTTCGGGCGAAGGGCATGCGTAATGGATCGTCATCTGCGCATTCCGGCATAAACGAAGAAATTTCACGTCCGAAACAAGGCAATCTTAAAAGGTGGCCGCCTATTCTGCGCCGATTGAACTTCGATCGATAGGGCCCGGATGACCGTCCTCCAGACACTCGCAAACGCGCTGCGGCGCCTGCCCGGCGATCGCCGCGGCAACGTCGCGATCATCTCGGCGCTGGCCGCGATCCCGATGATCGTCAGCATCGGCGGCGCCATCGACCTGAGCTCGGCGTATCGGGCCCGAAGCGTCGCGCAATCGGCGGCCGACGCCGCCGCGCTCGCGGCCGTCGCCTATTCCGGCACCGACGAAGCGGTCCGCAAAAAGGACGCCGACCTGATCTTCGCGCAGAATGCCAAGGGCGTGACGGCGTCGAACACCTCGCTGAAGCTCGAAGGCGCGAACTACGTCTACAGCGCTGACTACAAGACCGACAACAACTTCCTGAAGCTCATTCGCATCGATTATTTCGCCGGCTCGATCAAGGCCGCCGCGACGACCGCCAACTCGCCGATCGACATCGTTCTCGTGCTCGATTCGTCGGGCTCGATGGCCGACGACAACCGCATGGTGGAATTGAAGAAGGCGGTCACGCTGTTCCTCGGCAACTTCAAGTCCAACGACGCGACGCAAGTCGCCCTCGTACCCTTCGATTCGCAGGTGAGAGCGACCCAGTCACTGTTCGGCACGATCACCGACACGCTCGCTCCCAATCCGTTCGGCACGACCAACTGCAACACGTTGACCGATCCGCTGGACAAGCAGGCCTGCCTGGACAACAAGAGCACTGCCGCGCCCGTCGTCGATTGCACCAAGATGGTCTTTGCGGTCGATCGCAACTACTGCAATGCGAACTCCTCCGGCTTCAAGAATGGCACCGATCGGATTGTCTACTATGGCGGCGACTTCTATCGATACGCTGCCTATACAAGTGGCAATCGTTTCAAGATCAAACGCGACGAAGGCAGCGCGTTCTGCTTCTTCGGCTGCACATGGTTATATACGAGGTCATCCGAGTTCATCTTCGACATCATCGCCGGCACGACCCCTGTTGACAGCAAGGCCAACAACCTGGAGACGGCCAATAACGACCTGATTTCGCAGTTTCCCGGCCCCTGGCCAAAATGTTTCGTCGACCGCACGCAGCCTTACGACGTCCAGTCAGACCCTATGGTGCTGACGAACAGGGACACCAAGTATACCGAATCCGGCTGTGCCAATGGATCGCTGCAGCCGGTCACCGCCCTGACCAAGGACCTCAATGCCATGAACGCGGCGGCGCAGAAGTTGCAGCCTGCAGGAAACACCAACATCACGATCGGCGTGCAATGGGGGATGGAGGCGATGACGACAGCCGCCCCAATGACGGGCGCGCGAACCGACCCTAAGGTGCGCAAGGTGATGATCGTCCTGACCGACGGTCTCAACACGCAGAACCGCTCGATGGGTTCGGACCAGCGCCTCCAGATCAATGCGCGAACCCTATTGGCCTGCACCAACGCCAAGGCGATGGGGATGGACATCTACACCGTACGCCTGATCACCGGCGACGATGCTCTGCTGAAATCCTGCGCCGGCGAGGACGACATGTTCCATCCCGTCACCACGGCCGCGCAGCTGTCCGGTGTCTTCAAGGAAATCGCGATTTCGGTGAAAGGCATTCGTCTGGTCTTCTGAACGTCGACCACCGGCAATGTCGTAGCGCCGCCGGCCTGATCGAACCAGACGGTGGCCGGCATGTTGCGGCCGGCCTTCCTGCCGGCCTTGAGCGGCGGTGCGCGCAATCTCGTCCCGACGGCCGAGAGGTCGTTCGGGGTGGTGAGCTCGCTGTTCTATCTGGTCGTCGCCGCCGCCTTCTTCCGGGACATCGCGCCGACGGCGATCATGTTCGGGGCGGCCTGCCTGGTCGCGGCCTATTTAACTCTTTCAATGTTGCTTGCGACGGCTTATTCCAGCGCCAAATGACCGTTGCCAAATGACCGTTGTCTGGCCCGATCAGGCGACGGCGGACGCACCGCGTTCGCATCCCTCGAGCTGCGTGCCAGGCTCGAACGATCCGAACGAAGACCTTTTTTGAGCGAGTTGCGAATGCCTGCGAGCGACAAGACCATCCAGTGGAACGGCGGCGTTCAGGACGAGGGCCTGACGATCCTCTCCGGAAACGGCGGCATGATCGTCAGCCCGACCAAGGTCGGCTACATCATCATGGTCTCCGATCGCGCCGGGCTCGAACGCAAGTTCGACGCCAAGGTGAGGAAGCGCAACAAGCCGGGCGTTGTCCTGTGCGGCTCGATGGACGAATTGCGCACGCTCGCCCAGCTGACCCCCGAGATCGAGGCCTTCTACCAGGCCCATTGGGACCAGGAGATCCTGCTCGGCTGCATCCTGCCCTGGAAGCCGGAGGCGATTTCGCGCATCCCCGACGACGGCTCGCGCGAACTGATGATGGACACCCGCTCGACCAGTTGCTTCGTCATCCGCTACGGCACCCCGTCGGAAAAGCTGGCCGAGGCGCTGTGGAACAAGCACGGCAAGATTGCCTTCGCCAGTTCGGCGAACCCGTCCGGCAAGGGCAATCGCGGCCTCGTCGAGGGCGTCGGCGAGCGCATCGAGACCGAGGCCGACATGATCATTGAGGCCAACGACTACGTCGCATCCATCCAGCCGGGCAAGGACGAGACCACCCGCTACGAGCAGGGCGTCATGGTCGCCTTGGTCGATGACGACGGCAAGCTGATCCCCGAGCAGAAGGGCGAGCGCTCCGTCTCGCCGGCGCCGGTGCTGATCCGCAAGGGGCTCGACGTCGATCGCATCATGAGCCTTATGGCCGACCATTTCACCAGCTGGGACTATCGCCAGGGCCAGTATTACTGACCGGCACGCTCATGGCACCGCGGCCTGGATCAGCGCATGACTGAACAGGCATCGGCGACGCCCTATCTGAAGGTGCGGGCCGAGGCTGATCGGGACGGAGGACACGACAATGGCAAAAACGCTCTACGACAAGATCTGGGACAGCCACGTCGTCGCCAGCCAGGCGAACGGCCAGACGATCCTCTACATCGACCAGCATTTCATCATCGAGGTCACCAGCCCCCAGCCCTTCGAGTCGCTGCGCGATGCCGGCCGGCCGGTCCGCCGCACGGAAGCCACCCTTGGCGTTGCCGATCACAACGTGCCGACGTTCATCGGCCGCGACGACGACACCGACGATCCGGCCTCGCGCGAACAGCTGCGGCTGATGCGGGCGAACACCGCCGAATTCGGCGTCCAGTATTTCGGCTACGAGGATCGCCGCCAGGGCATCGTCCACGTCATCGGACCCGAGCAGGGCCTGACCCATCCCGGCATGACCATCGTGTGCGGCGACAGCCACACCGCCACCCACGGCGCCTTCGGGGCGCTCGCCTTCGGCATCGGCACCTCCGAGGTCGAGCATGTGCTCGCGACCCAGACGCTGTTGCAGCAGCGCTCGAAGAACATGCGCATCAAGATCGACGGCAGGCTGCCGCTCGGCGTCACCGCCAAGGACCTGATCCTCTTCACCATCGGCCGCATCGGCACCGCCGGCGGCACCGGCCATGTCGTCGAATATGCCGGCGAGGCGCTGATGTCGCTGTCGATGGAAGGGCGCATGACCGTCTCGAACATGTCGATCGAGGCGGGCGCCCGCGCCGGCCTGTTTGCGCCGGACGAGAAAACCTTCTCACATATCGAGGGCCGGCCCGGCGCGCCCGGCTCCGACATGTGGCAGCGCGCCGTCGACTACTGGTCGAGCCTGCCCAGCGACGCAGGCGCGCGCTACGATCGCGAAGTGAATTTCGACGCCGGCGAGGTCTCGCCGATGGTCACCTGGGGCACCAGCCCCGAGGACGTCGTGCCGGTCTTCGGCGCCGCGCCGAACCCGGCGGAGGCCGGCAGCGAGCGCAAGCGCCAGGCGATCGAGGCGGCGCTCGCCTATATGGACCTGAAGCCCGGCCAGGCGATCTGCGACATGAAGCTCGACCGGGTGTTCATCGGCTCCTGCACCAACAGTCGCATCGAGGATCTGCGCGAGGCGGCCAAAATCGTTTCCGGTCACCGCATCGCGGACCATGTCAGTGCAATGATCGTTCCAGGCTCCGGCCTGGTGAAGCGCCAAGCCGAGGAAGAAGGTCTCGACCTGATCTTCAAAGCGGCCGGTTTCGACTGGCGCGAGGCGGGCTGCTCCATGTGCCTCGGCATGAATCCCGACCAGTTGAAGCCCGGCGAGCGCTGCGCCTCGACCTCCAACCGCAATTTCGTCGGCCGCCAGGGCCCCGGCGGGCGCACCCATCTGGCCAGCCCGGCGATGGCGGCGGCCGCGGCCATCGCCGGGCGCTTCGTCGACGTGCGCGACTGGAAGAGCGGAGGCTGACGTTCATGGAAAAGTTCACGCGGATTTCGGGCATCGCCGCGCCGATGCCGATCAACAACGTCAACACCGACATGATCACCCCGAAGGACGTTCTGAAGGCGGTCACGAAGAAGGGCCTCGTGCCGTTCTTCTTTCAGGAATACCGCTTCAAGGCCGACGGCCAAGAAAACCCCGACTTCGTGCTCAACAAAGAACCGTGGCGCCACGCCCGGATCATCGTGTCGCTCGAGAACTGGGGCTGCGGCTCCTCGCGCGAGCACGCCCCCTGGGCGATGCATGATTTCGGCATTCGCGCCGTCATCGCCGTCTCCTACGCCGACATCCACTACAACAACTGCTTCAAGAACGGCATCCTGCCGGTCAGCCTGAAGCCCGACGAGGTGGACCGGGTGATGACGAGCGCCGAAGCCGGCGAGATGGTGACGGTCGATCTGGAAACGCAGGCGGTCTCGCTGGAAGACGGCACGCGCTTTTCCTTCGAGGTCGACGAGGTGCGCCGCACCGCGCTCCTTTCGGGTCATGACGAGATCGACCAGACGCTCGCCCACGCCGACGCCATCACCGCTTTCGAGCAGCGCCAGCGCACCGTCACGCCCTGGCTCTACGACCGCCGCCCGCTGGACCGCCGCCCGCCGGATTGAGCGTTTCGATCCAGGGCCGACAATAACGCGGCGCAAATCTTCGGTGCTTCCCGAAGCCGTGCGCCTCATACCAGGATGCGGCGAGGCAAACCGATCGACATCCTGGTTATTCCGTGCGGCGTTCGAGCCAACGGATGGCGCGACGAGTCCTCATCTGCGCATTGCGGTATCCGTGCCGGTTCCTGCGCTTGGCCGCCCGAGCACCGGTCATGCAACCCGACCCGCCACCGGCGCCGTTAAAAATCGAGCTCGCCGTAATGATGCACCGGCGGCAGGCCGCGGATGCGTTCGGTGAGGAGGGGTCGGAAGGACGGACGCGATTTCAGGCGCATGTACCAGTCCTTGGCGGCCGGCTCGTTCTCCCAAGGCACTTCGCCGAGATAGTCGAGGATCGACAGGGAGGCGGCGGCTGCGAGATCGGCATAGGTGAGCTTCGGCCCGGCCAGCCAGTCGCGGCTTTCGGCGAGCCAGCCGAGATAGCGCAAATGGTGCTTGAAATTGGCGCGGGCGGCGCGGATCGCCGAGGCGTCGGGGGGCCCGCCGCCCTCGTCGGATTTCATCTCCAGCTTGAAGACGCGCTCGCGCACCAGATAGCGGGTGACCTCGCTCTCCATCTTGCCGAGGAACCATTCGATCAGCCGCCGGCTTTCGGCGCGCTCGATCGGCTTTTCCGGCATCAGCCGCTTGTCGCGCTGGAAGGCGCCACGGGTCTCGTCGAGATATTCGCCCGAAATGGTGCCCCCGACGATCGCCGGGCCGTCGTCCTCGATCATCACCGGCAGAGTGGCGGCGGGATTGAGCGTCAGGAATTCGCGACGCCGGTTCCAGGGCCGCTCGTCCAGAAGTTCGGCGCGCTCGCCATATTCGCCGAGAATCAGTCGCACGTAGCGCGAGGCGGCCGACATCGGATGGTGATGGAGTTTGAGCATGAAGCTAGGTCGGAAACTCTTTTGAAGGTCGTGCGGCGTGTCGTCTTGGCGGGCGGTGGGTGGCGGGCAAGTCGGCCCCCTGTTCGGCTTGCGATGCGTTGCCCGACCGCCTGTCCCGCGGGCGTGGCGTCCTTTGCGGCAGGCCGTCTCCGAAGCAGTGTGGCACGCGGAGTGTCAACGGAGCCTGAAGATGGCCAATCAATTGTCCTGAACGCGACATAGCAGCATCGCTACAGCTTGCAAGATGGTCGCACCGGCCGACCAATTGCCCAGGGCGTTGCGGATCAGACGCCATCGCCAGCCTCGCATCAGCCAATCGGGCGTAGATCGAAAGGCAGGACCGCGGCCGTGAGCGCGATCTTCGGATGGCGATTCTTCCGATCGTCGGGCCGGGTGCTTGCGCCGGGACCGAGAACAGCGTTGAAGGCTTTCGCACGGGGCTTTTCGCCATGCGGCCCGGTAAAGGATGTGAGGATTTCCAATGGACCTGGGCTCGATTTTCGACGCCGTCCTCATCGGCATCGTCGAAGGCCTGACGGAGTTCATTCCCGTCTCCTCGACCGGCCACATCCTGCTGCTCGGCCATTTCCTCGGCTTCCGCTCGACCGGCCACGTCTTCGAGATCCTGATCCAGCTGGGCGCCATCCTGGCGATCCTGATCGTCTATTTCCAAAGGCTGTGGCAGCTCTTCATCACCCTGCCGTCGAGCCGGGAAAGCCGACGCTTCGTCGCCGGCCTGCTGCTCGCCTTTCTGCCGGCGGCCCTCGTCGGGGTGCTGGCCCACGACTTCATCAAGCGGGTGCTGTTCGAGTCGCCGATGGTCATCTGCATCGCGCTGATCGTCGGCGGCATTCTGCTTCTCGTCATCGACAAGCTGCCGCGCAAGGTGCGCTACGACGACGTCATGGACTATCCGCTGTCGCTCTGCCTGAAGATCGGCCTGTTCCAGTGCCTGGCGCTGATCCCCGGCACCTCGCGCTCGGGCGCGACCATCGCCGGCGCGCTGCTGATGGGCACCGACAAGCGTTCGGCGGCGGAGTTCTCCTTCTTCCTGGCGATCCCGACCATGGTCGGCGCCTTCGCCTACGACCTCTTCAAGAACCGCAACGCCTTGTCTATGGACGATCTCGGCCTCATCGCGATCGGCTTTATCGCGGCCTTCGTCTCGGCGCTGTTCGTCGTGCGGCGGCTTTTGGACTTCGTCTCGCGCCGTGGCTTTGCGCCCTTCGCCTGGTGGCGCATCGGCGTCGGCGTCGTCGGCATCGTGCTCCTGACCACGCTGTTCCCGGCCGAGCCCGTCCAGCCCGGCATGGATGGCGGCGCCGATCAGCTGCGCGGCGCGCGGGTCACCGACCATGGCGTGCGCTTCGATAGCACGCGCCAGCGCTCTCTCTGAGAATGATGAGGAAAAGCGGCGACCGGTTTTCCGCCCGCATCATCCGGCTTGAAAAACGCGGGACGTCGTGTCGTCAGGAAACCAGCGCCGGCAGGCCTTGCCATAGAAGGTCGAGCGCGACGATCGTCAGGATCGCCGTCAGCGCCAGGCGGAACCAGCGCTCCGGCAGCCGCTTGAGGAAGGCCGTGCCGGCCAGCGTACCGAAAAAGCCGGTGATCAGCATGGCGACGATGAGCGGCACATAGGGGCCGAGCGCCACACCCAGAGCGAAGAAGGCGATCGCCTTCAGGAGATGCTGGGTCGAGGTCGCGGCCGCGAGCGTGCCGACCAGAGTCACCCGATCGCCGAAGGTTCTGGAGAAGATCGCGACGTTGATCGGCCCCGTCGCGCCGAAGAACATCGACAGAAAGGTCGTCGCCAGCCCGGCGATGGCAAAGCCGGACGGCGGCAGGGCACCGAGCTTCGGGATCTTCACGAAGACGACCATCAGCATGAACAGGCCGAGCGCCACCCGAAGCACCGCCTCCGGCAGGGTGACGACGAATTGCGCGCCGATCAGCGCTCCGACGATCGCACCGGCGACGAACGGCCACAGCCGCCGCCAGGCGACGGCGCGAAACTGCACCGCGACCCGCCCGACATTCGAGCCGAGTTGCACGAGGCCGTGCAGCGGGATGAGGATCTCCACCGGCAGGAACAGGCTGAGCAGCGCCAGGAGCGTGATCCCGCCGCCGAGCGCGAAGGCCGCCGTCAACGCCGAGGTGAAGAAGCTGGCAGCGACGAGAAACAGCGCCGGTCCCACGGGCAGATCGGGCGGCAACAGCGAGGCGATCATCGACAAGGCGTTCGAGACGCAGTGCCCGTCAAGGCCGCCACACTCTCAGCGCGCCGCAAGACGCAGGTAAAAGCCCGTCCCACTCACTCTCATCCTGGCTCACATCCTGGCTCAGAGCAGTTGCTGGCGTTCGTCGCTCGTCTCGTCGGAGCGCAATTGCGGCTGCGGTCGCGGCTGGTTGAACTGGCCCTCGGGGCGAAACCGCACGAGATAGCTCGGCAGGATGGCGTCGATCGAGCGCGGCTTGATGCCGAAAGCCTCGATGGTTCGGCCTTCCGCCTTCGCTGCGTCGGAGACGACATTGTCGATACGCAACTGCTTGACCTGGTCCGGCGTGATCGGCGCACCGGGCACGAAGCGCATCATGTCGGCCATGGACGTGGCGACACCGAACGGGATCTTGAGGAACCGCCGCTTGCGCTCGATGACGCGAAGCATCTCCTCCATCATTTCGCGGAAGGTCAGCACCTCCGGCCCACCGAGTTCGTAGACCCTGCCGGTCTCGACCTTGCCGTCGACGCACAGGGCGACGGCCTCGGCGACATCGCCCACATAGACCGGCTGGAAGCGCGTTTCGCCGCCGCCGATCAGCGGCAGGACCGGCGAAAACCGGCTCATCTGCGCAAACCGGTTGAAGAACTGGTCCTCGGCGCCGAAGACGATGGACGGGCGCAGTACGACGGCACCCGGCACGTTCTCGAACACCGCCGCCTCGCCGCGCGCCTTGGTGCGGGCATAGGCCGAAGCGGCCTCCGCGTCCGAGCCGATCGCCGACATCTGCGTCATCGACGCGCCGACCTCGCTCGCCGCCTCGGCGACGGCCCTGGCGCCGTCGGCCTGCACGGCGGCAAAGCTCTGCTTGCCGCTTTCTGCGAGGATGCCGACGAGATTGACCACGTGATGGGCACCCTCGACCGCCCGCTTCACCGACCAGGGATAGCGCAGATTGGCCTGGATCGGCATGACTTGGCCGACATTGCCGGTGATCTGCAGATGGTAGGCGAGGTCCGGCCGCCGACAGGCGACGCGCACACGATGGCCGCGCCGCGCCAGGGCCTGCGTCACATAGCGGCCGAGAAAACCCGAGCCGCCGAACACCACCACCGTCTGTTCCGTTCCGATCGTCATCGTCACACTTTCCTTCGATCGATCGCCGCAGCGCTCACCGGCGCTGTCTTCCGTCCGGATAAAACGCGCTTCGGCCGCCGTTCGGCATGGCGTCGGTCATAGCCGCTTCAAAGCGCCAGGTGAAGGCGGCAAAAGCGCTTGCCGCGCGCGACGTTCCTGAAGTGCGGCCTCCCTTCGCAAATCCTTTCGCCTTTGGAAATCCGCGTTGACAGCCCTTGCCGCAGCTTCTAATGAACCGCCCGTGCCCAGGTGGCGGAATTGGTAGACGCGCACGGTTCAGGTCCGTGTGCCGCAAGGTGTGAAGGTTCGAGTCCTTTCCTGGGCACCATTTCCCTATTTTAGACCGTCCGAAGCGGTCCGAATAGCAGCCGAAACCCCTACAAACGCTGATTAGTTGGTTCGGCAATGTCCGGCATGGGGTGTCGGTATCCGATCAGTTTGCGGGTATTTCCGTCGGTATCCGCCGTCGATCGCGTATTCGCTGCGATCCGATACCAGCAAACGGATGCCGGCATGGCCCTCGACGATCTGCAAGTCAGGACGTTCAGGCCTTCTGATCGTCATGACAAGACCGACGACAGTTTCCGGGCCTTTGTCTATCCAAACGCCACCCATCTCGCATCGCGATGAATGTCAGCGAGCCCTAATCAACGGACCGCCCGGACGGCTCGCGCACTGCGCCGCTCGCGACCATGCGTCCGATGTCATCGGCGGAAAAGCCCGCCTCGGCCAAAACCTCACGGCTGTGTTCGCCGAGCAGCGGCGCCGGCCGGGTGACACCGCCGGGCGTGCCGGAAAACTTGAGCGGCAACCCGATCGCCTTGACGAGACCGGCGATCGGATGGCTGGTCGTCACGATCATCTCGCGCGACAGCGCCTGCGGGTCCTCGTGCATCTCGCGGATGTCCAGAACCGGGCCTGCCGGAACGCCCGCCGTCTCCAGTCGCTGCAACCATGCGGCGGACGTGTCTTTCGAGAAATAGCCGTTGAGGATCGTTTCCAGCGCGGAGAGGTTGCGCATCCGACCGTCGTTTCCGGCAAAACGCGGGTCCGTCGCCAGTTCTTCGGCGCCGATCACCACCAGCATGCGCTCCCAGTTCTTCTGGTTGGCGGCGCCGAGATTGATCCAGCCGTCGGACGTCTTGAAGGCCTGGTAGGGCGCGTTCAGGGGATGAGCCGAGCCGAGCGGACCCGGCGACGTGCCGGTGGCGAAGGCGATGGCGGATTGCCAGTAGGTGTGGGTGATCCCGGCCTCGAAGAGCGAGGTGTCGACGATCTGGCCCTCTCCGGTCTTCAACTTGTGGGCGTAGGCCGCCGCGCAACCGAGCGCGCCCAGGATGCCGGCGGTGATGTCGGAGACCGGCGCACCCGATTTCACCGGGGGCCGGCCCGGTCCTTCGCCGGTGATCGACATCAGGCCGCTCATCCCCTGCGCGATCAGGTCGAAGCCGCCGCGCTGGGCGTAGGGCCCGGTGCGGCCGAAACCGGAGATGGCGCAGTAGATGAGACCGGGATTGCGCTCCTTCAACTCGTCATAGCCGAGGCCGAGCCTCTCCATCGTCCCCATGCGGTAGTTCTCGATGACCACGTCGGTGGTCTGAAGCATGCGCCGGAGCACGGCCTTGCCGTCCTCGCTCTTCAGGTCGAGGACGACGCCGCGCTTGTTGCGGTTCATCATCATGTAGGCCGCGGATTCGCCTTCGATGTCGGGGGGCAGGAAGCGCCGGGTGTCGTCGCCCTCGGGCTTTTCGACCTTGACGACGTCGGCGCCCATGTCGGCCAGCATCATGCCGCAGACGGGGCCGGCCATGATGTGCGCGAGTTCGATCACTTTCATTCCCGCGAGCGGGCCTTTCGGCATTCCAGGGAGCGGACCTTTCGGGGCATTCGTCACGTCGGTCATGGCGTCAGCGTCCCTTGAACGCGGGTTTGCGCTTGCCGAGGAAGGCTTCCATGCCCTCCTTGAAGTCCTCGCTCATATAGGCCTGGATCACGAGGTCCCGGTCGTCGGCCTTGGCGCCCTCGACGCGAAGGCGGCGCAGCGCCTCCTTGGTGGTCCGCAGCGTGATCGGCGCGTGGCCCTTCAAGGTTTCCGTGAGTTCGGTGACGTGCGCCATCAGCGCCGGGTGATCGGCGACGATCTCGGAGATGAGGCCAACCGCTTTCGCTTCCTCCGCGCCCACGAGGCGTGCGGTAAAGATAATCTCCTTGACCCGGCCGGCGCCCATGAGATCGGACAGCCGCGAAAGATTGGCGATGGACAGGCAGTTGCCGAGCGTGCGCGCGATCGGGAAGCCGAAGCGCAGATCGGCGGTGGCGATGCGGATGTCGCAGGCCGCCGCGATGCCGGCGCCGCCGCCCGTGCAGGCGCCGGAGATCGCGGCGACGATCGGCACCGGACAGGCTTCGACGGCGCCGAGGACGACGTCCATCCTGTGCTCGTAGTCGAGCGCATCCTGATCGGTCGAGAAACCGCGAAACTGGGTCATGTCGGTGCCGGCCGCGAAGGCCTTCTCGCCGGCGCCCATGACGACGAGACATTGCACCGAACTGTCGGTCGGGACCGTCCGGCAGATGTCGGCCAGGCGCTCGTACATGTCGAAGGTCAGTGCGTTGCGGGCCTGCGGGCGGTTCAGCGTAATCCAGCCGACGCCGTCGCGGATGTCGTAGAGAAGCTCGGTGTCGGACATGACCTACCTGTAGAAAGCGTCGACGAGGAACATCGGGATCGCCGGAACATAGGTGCAGAGAAAGAGGACGAAGAGGAGGACGCCGACGAAGGGCAGGTTCCACTTCGACACCTCCCAGATGTTCGCCTTGGCGATCGAGCAGGCGGTGATCAGCACCGAGGCGACCGGCGGCGTCTGCTGGCCGATGGCGAGGTTCAGCGTCACGACGAGGCCGAAATGCACCGGGTCGATGCCGGCCTGGTTGATCAGCGGCACGATGATCGGAACGACGAGGATGATCGCCGCCGAGGAGTGCAGGAAGAAGCCGATCACCAGGAAGAAGACGTTGAGGATCAACAGGATCAGATACTGGTTCGTGGTGAGGTCCAGGATCGCGGCGGCCAGTTCCTGCGGTACCCGGGCAGTGGTCAGGAACGCTCCCATCAGGATCGAGGATGCGACGAGCAGCATGACGACCGCGGTCTGGATGCCGCCCTCGAGCGTTGCCTCCTTGAGCTGCCTCCAGTCGACCTCGCGGTACCAGAGGCCGACGAGGATCGCGGCGACGACGGCAAGACCCGCCCCCTCGGTCGCCGTGACGATGCCGCCGAAGATGCCGCCGAGGATGATGACCGGCAGCGCAAAGCAGGGCAACGCCTCCACGAAGGAGGTGCGCAGCCGCGAAAGCTGGAAGGCCGCCTCGGTGGGGAAGTTATAGCGCCGGGCGTAGAAATAGGCGATGCCCATCAGGCCGCCCGCACCGATGAGGCCTGGAACGATGCCGGCGACGAACAGCTGCTCGATCGAGGCGCCCGAGGCGACGCCGTAGAGGATCATCGGGATCGACGGCGGTATGATGATCGCCAGCGAGGCCGCGGACGAGGTGACGGCGGCGGCGAAAGGGCTGGGATAGCCGCGCTTCTTCATCTCCGGGATCATGATCGAGCCGATGGCCGCGACGTCGGCGACGGCCGAGCCGGAGATTTCGGCGAAGAACAGCGACACGCCGATATTGACCATCGACAAGCCGCCGCGCACGAAGCCGACCATGGCCGAGACGAACGCGATGAGCCGCCGCGTGATGCCGGTCGCGTTCATGATCGCGCCGGCGAAGACGAACATCGGAATGGCGATCAGCGAGAAGGATTTGGCGCCCGCATACATGTCGAGGGCGACCGTCACGAGCGCGCCGGGTCCATCCGTCAATGCGATGGCGAGAACGGCCGAGAGCGCCAGGGCGACGGCGATCGGCACGTTGATGCAGACCATCGCCACGAGGGCGATGAAGATCGCGAGCAGCATCAGAAGTCTCCCCCATCGCGTGTCGAATGGCTCGGCGTCGCGTCATGGGCCATGACGGCGTGCTCTGTCGAGCGTCCGGCCATGATGTCGCGCCAGTAGTCGGGGAGGCTCAACAGATCGCAGACGATGAACAGGATGGCGCCGATCGGGATCACCGACTGGGTGATCGACACCGGCACCCAGGTGAGGCTGACGAGGGTCTCGCCCTGAAGAATGGCGAGCACCTCGATGCCGGCCCAGGCGAGGAGGCCGAAAAAGAACAGGACCAGGAGTTCAGCGACGATCACCGCGAGTTTGCGGGCCGGCAGCGGCAGCGACAAAAGCACGTCGTCGAAGCCGATATGACCCCGCTTCAGGGCCGCGAGGGCCGCGCCGTAATAGGTGATCCAGGCGAGCAGCACCGAGGCGATCTCGTCGTACCACGACAGCGAGGCGCCGAGCTTGCGATAGACGACGGCGACGATGACAATGGTCGTCAGGACCACCATCAGGGCGATGACGACCCATGTCAGGATCTCGCCGAGGATGTTCGCCGCTTGGCGCAAGAATACCTCCTACGCCCGCAATCGCTGGGGCGTCTGTCGTTTCGTCCGGCGTCGTCCGATGAAGCGGCGGCGGGGCCGGTGGGGCCTGACCCTGGCGGGCCATGTCGATCCCAAGGAGCCGTCCGCTGCCGACGCATCGCCCCTTGGGGGACGGTCGGCCCGTCGCCGGGCCGACCCATTAGCGCATCCTGCGACCGGGCGCCGTCATGGCACGGCGACCAGATGCCGTTCGTTCGTCAGGATTTCTTGGCGAGCGCCTGGATGTCGTCGATCAGCTTCTGACCGCCATCGACCTCCTGGCCGAACTGCTCGTAGATCGGCTTCGACGCGGCGATGAAGGCATCCTTGTCGGCCTCGTTCACCTTGACGCCGGCTTTCTCGATCTTGCCGACCAAATCCTGGTCCATCTGCGCCGAGGTGTCGTAGGCGAAGTCACTCGCCTTGGTGGCGCAATCCTGAACGACGGTCTGGACCTCCTCGTCCCAGCCGTCCCAATTGCGCGACGAGGTGGCGAGATACGCCGGCGAATAGACGTGGCCGGTCATCGAGAGGAACTTCTGCACCTCCTGGAACTTGCCGGAATAGATCTGCGCCAGCGGGTTCTCCTGGCCGTCGATGACACCGGTCTTCAGCGCCGTGAAGACTTCGGAAAAGGCCATCGGCGTCGGATTGGCGCCGTAGCTCTGGAACATCTTGACCCGCCAGGTGCCCTTCGGCGTCCTGAGCTTGATCCCGTCGAGATCGGCCGGCTTGTCGATCGGACGGACATTGTTGGTGATATTGCGGAAGCCGTTCTCCCAGAAGCCGAGGATCTGGTAGCCTTTGGCCTTGGCCGCGTCGACAAAGGTCGCGCGCATGGTGTCGCGGACCTTTTTCATGTGGTCGCGATCCTTGATCAGATAGGGCATCTCGAAGACGCCGAAGGTCGGCGCGACCGAGCTCATGATCGACGACGGCAGCGAGAAGGCGATCTGGCCAAGCTTCAGCTTCTGCAGCATCTCCTCGTCGGAACCGAGCTGCGAAGAGCCGTAGATCTCGACCTTGGCCTTGCCGGTCGCACCGACGCATTCGCCGAAATTGTTGGCGGTCGCCTCATAAAGCGAGCCGGGATCGCCGACATGGCCGAGCTTGAGGGTCGGTTCGGCGTTGGCCGCGGTGCCCATGAGGGCAAGCGCCGCAGCGCCGAGTGCTAGTCTGCGGATGATCATGAAAATTCCTCCCGGTTGATTTCGATAACGGGCGGCCTCCACCGCCCGGCCTGCCTTGATGCGTTCGTCCCTACTCTGCCGCCTGCCGCGCCTCCTCGGCGCTGCCGACCTCGCCGAGCACGGTCATGGCCGCATCGACGCCGCCGACGCGGTGTTTCACGCCGGCGGCCTTCAGCCCCATCTCCACGCCTCCCAACGTGCCGACGAGGGTCAGATCATTGAAGTCGCCGAGATGGCCGATGCGGAAGATCTTGTCGGCGACCTTCGAAAGCCCGGCGCCCAGCGACATGTCGAAGCGATCGAGGATGACCTTGCGCAGGGCGTCGGCGCCCTTGCCGTCCGGCATCATCACCGCCGTCAGCGACCCCGAATAATGCGCCGGCTCGGCGCAGAGGTTCTCGAAGCCCCAGGCCTCGACCGCCGCGCGCGTTGCAGCGCCATGGCGTTGATGGCGCGCAAAGACATTGACCAACCCCTCCTCGTGCAGCATCTCGATGGCCGTATCGAGACCGTAGAGGAGGTTCGTGGCGGGCGTATAGGTGAAAAAGCCGTTCTCGTTGGCGGCCAGCATCTCGTCCCAGGCCCAGTAGGAGCGCGGTAGTTTCGCTTCGGCCTCTGCCGCCAGCGCCTTGTCCGAAACAGCGTTGAACGACAGACCCGGCGGCAGCATCAGCCCCTTTTGCGAGCCGCCCACGGTGACGTCGACGCCCCATTCGTCATGGCGATAGTCGAGCGAGCCGAGCGACGAGATCGTGTCGACGAAAAGCATCGCCGGGTGACCGGCCGCATCGATCGCCTCGCGCACCGCCTTGATCGGCGAGACGCAGCCGGTCGAGGTCTCGTTGTGGACGACGCAGACCGCCTTGATCTCGTGAGCCGTGTCGGTTTTCAGCCGATCGCCGATCGCCGCCGCATCGGCGCCATGGCGCCAGTCGCCGGCGATGAACTCGGTGCGAAGGCCGAGCCGCTCGGCAAGCTTCTTCCACAACAAGGCAAAATGGCCGGTCTCGTACATCAGGCAGAGATCGCCGGGCGACAGCGTGTTGACGAGCGCCGCCTCCCAGGCCCCCGTTCCCGACGCTGGATAGATCACCACCGGGTTCCTCGTCTGGAAGATCGTGCGGATGCCGGCCAGAACCCGCTTGCCCAGCGCCTGGAAGTCGGGGCCGCGATGGTCGATCGTCGGCATGTCCATGGCGCGCAGCACCCGGTCAGGCACGTTGGTCGGGCCCGGAATCTGCAGGAAGTGGCGGCCGGCGCGATAGGTCACTTGGCGTCTCCCTCGGGGCGGCCGATCGCTGGGAGCGGACCGCCTGTCTTGTTGCCGCACGCTCTTGCCGACGTGCTCGTTTTGCGGTCCAAGTGGATTATGAATTCATTATTCAGTCAAGCGTCGTTCGAAAAATAAGCCTCGGGAGGGCCGGACATTGTCGGAAACGATCCGCCCCGGTCTCATGCGCCGGTTGCAGAAGGAGGTGGGCGGCGAGGTGCTGTTCGACCGGTTTTCGCGCGGCCGCTACGCCACGGATGCCTCGATCTACCAGATGATGCCGGCCGGCGTGGTGGTGGCGAAGCGACCAGAGGACGTGGCCGCGGCGCTTGCCGCCGCCCGCGACGAGGGCGTTGCCCTGACGATGCGCGGCGGCGGCACCTCGCAATGCGGCCAGACCGTCAATTCCGGGCTGATCGTCGACACCTCGAAGCACTTGAACAGGCTGCTCGAACTCGACGTCGAAGGCCGGCGCGCATCGGTCGAGCCTGGCATCGTCCTCGACGATCTCAACCGTCTCCTGAAGCCGCACGGGTTGTGGTTTCCCGTCGACGTCTCGACCGCCTCGCGCGCGACCATCGGCGGCATGGCCGGCAACAATTCCTGCGGCTCGCGCTCGCTGCGCTACGGCACCATGCGCGACAACGTCGTCGCGATCGACGCTCTCCTCGCCGACGGCACCGCCGGACGCTTTGCCGAACTGGGTCAGGACGCATCGAACGAACCGCCCCGCGATCTCGTCGCCGCCATGCTGGCGCTCGGTCGCCGCGAAGCAGGCGAAATCAAAGCGCGTTTTCCGACCCTGCAGCGCCGCGTCGGCGGCTACAATCTCGACGCACTGGTGCAGGCGGACGGCGCGGGCATCGGGCCGATCAATCTCGCCCATCTCCTCGTCGGCTCGGAAGGCACGCTCGGCATTTCGACCGCGATCGAGATCAAGCTGTCGCCGCTGCCGAAGCCACGAAAGCTGCTCGGCGTCTGCCATTTTCCGACGTTCCGCGCGGCAATGGAGGCCGCCCGGCACATCGTCGATCTGAAGCCGACTTCGGTCGAGCTGGTCGATTCGACGATGATCGCACTGGCCCGCGACATCGCGATGTTCGTTGCGACTCTGGAGGCCTTCGTCCAGGGCGAACCGGCGGCACTGCTCCTGACGGAATTTGCCGACGAGCCCGACGAGAATGCGGCCAGCATCGAAAGGCTCGAGGACGTCATGAGCGATCTCGGCTACGGCTTCGGACGCGGCGGCGTGCACGAGGGTGGCGTCGTCACGGTCGCCGATCCCAGGCTGCAGAGCGCCATCGCCGATCTGCGCGCCTCGGGACTGAATATCATGATGTCGATGAAGGAGGCCGGAAAGCCGGTGTCCTTCGTCGAGGATTGCGCGGTCCCGCTGGAGCATCTGGCCGACTACACCGACCGGCTGACGGCGATCTTCGAGAAGCACGGCACCCGCGGCACCTGGTACGCCCATGCCTCGGAAGGCTGCCTGCACGTGCGCCCGGTCCTCAACGTCAAGCTGGAGAAGGACGTCGAGACCATGCGGGCGATCGCCGAGGAGGCCCTCGCCATGGTGCGCGAATACAAGGGGTCGCATTCGGGCGAGCACGGCGACGGGATCGTGCGCTCGGAATTCCACGAACAGATGTTCGGCTCGCGCATCGTCGCGGCGTTCGAAGAGGTGAAGACCGCCTTCGATCCGGCCGAGCTTCTCAATCCCGGCAAGATCGTCCATCCGCCGAAGATGGATGACCGCAGCCTGATGCGCTATCCGCCCGGCTACGCGGCGGACGAGTTCACGACGGCCTTCGACTGGTCCTCCTGGACCGGCGCGTCGGGCGGTTTCCAGGGCGCCGTCGAAATGTGCAACAACAACGGCGCCTGCCGCAAATCGGCAGGGAGCGTCATGTGCCCGAGCTACCGCGTCACCCGCAACGAGAAGGACGTGACTCGCGGCCGCGCCAACACGCTGCGCCTGGCGATCACCGGCCAGCTCGGTCCCTACGCGCTCCACTCCGACGAAATGGCCGAGACGCTGAAGCTTTGCGTCTCCTGCAAGGCCTGCCGGCGCGAATGCCCGACCGGCGTCGACATGGCCAGGATGAAGTCGGAAGTGCTCTATCAGCGCGGCAAGCGAAACGGTTTTTCCGCCAGGGACCGGCTGATCGCCGCGTTGCCACGCCTGGCACCCGTCGCCGCGCGCTTCGGCGGGATCCTGGGACTCCGCGACAGGCACACCGCACTCGCCCGGCTTTCCGAACGTCTCTTCGGCTTCTCGGTGCGGCGCTCGCTGCCCATCTTCCGCAGCGACTGGTTCCGGGATGAAGAGGCCCGTGTCACCGCATCCGGGTCGCAAGCTGCGAGATCGACACCCGAAAACCCGGTTCCGCCGCAAACCGGGGCGACATCGCATCCCGATTCTATCGATGGAGGCATTTTCCCAGACCTGGAAGGCCCTGGTGCGGATACGGCGACGGGTGTTTCATCGGCCGCCGCGAGGCGGCGCGGCATCGAACACACGGGTCGCAATCTTGAATCGCGCGGGACTGTTGACGACGGAGCATTTCGACCAGACGGCAAAAAGCCCGGCGTCGTTCTCTTGGCCGACACCTTCGGGCGCTGGTTCGATCCGCAAACCCTGCGTGCGGCCGTCACAGTGCTCAAGGCAGCCGGTTACGCCGTCGAAACCGCCCGCCCTCTGAGTGGACGTCAGCCGCTCTGCTGCGGCCGGACGTACCTCGCCTCCGGTATGGCCGATCGGGCGAAGGCCGAGGCCGAGCGGACCATCGCCGCGCTGATCCCGCATGTGCGCGCCGGCCGCACGATCGTCGGGCTGGAGCCCTCCTGCCTGCTGACCCTGCGCGACGAATTCCCCGCGCTGGTTCCAGGCAAGGACGCGACAGACCTCGCCGCCAACGCCCTCCTGTTCGAGGAATTTCTGGCCCGCGAGGCGAAGGCGAAACGCCTCGACTTGCCGCTTCGCCCGCTCGGGCGACAAGCCTATCTCCACGGCCATTGCCATCAGAAGGCGTTCAGCGCGATGCCCGCGGTCGAGGCGGCGCTGCGGCTGATTCCCGAGATCGACCTGATCACCATCGAAAGCTCCTGCTGCGGCATGGCCGGCGCCTTCGGTTACGATGCCGAGACCATCGACGTCTCGCTTGCCATGGGCGAATTGACCTTGCTGCCCGCCGTGCGAAACGCACCGGACGACGCGCTGATCGTCGCCGACGGCACCTCCTGCCGGCACCAGATTCACGACGGCACCGGCCGAACGGCGATCCACGTCGCTCAGGTGCTGGCCAGCGCCCTCCGACACACGTTGAATTGACGGCAACGCGATGCGCTGCCAATAGCGCACTCACCACTGGCCGACCACTGGCTGACCACTGCCGGCGGAAATCGTCAACAGACCCGGTCCGTCCGCCGACGGCACGACGCATCGGACATCCAGGACAAGACGATGAGCCTTGTAGACCTCGACCGCGATACCCCATTGATCCGCCCGGCGCTGTCGACCGAGATCAGCGATCGGATACGGCGGATGATCATGGAAGGCGAATTGAAAGCCGGCGAGAAGGTGCCGGAAAAAGCGCTCACCGAACGTTTCGGCGTGTCGCGCACGCCGATCCGCGAAGCGCTCAAAATCCTCGCACATGAAGGCTTCGTCGAACTCGTCCAGAACCGTGGCGCGATCGTCGCCCGACAGACGACCGCTGAGCTCGAGGAACTGTTTCCGGTGATTGCCGCGCTTGAAGGCGTGGCCGGGGAACTTGCGGCAACGATTGCGACGCGCGAGGTGATCGCCGCCTTGGGTGCGCTGGTCGGCGAACTCCGCAAGGCCCACGACGCGGCCGACCGGCCAACCTATTTCAACATCAACCAGGCGATCCATGCCGGCATTCTGGACGCCGCCGACAACCCGACGCTCACCAAGCATCACGCGATCCTGGCACAGCGCGTGTTCCGGGCTCGCTACCAAGCCAACCTCTCGCCCGAGCGCTGGCTTCGGGCGACCGAGGAACACGAGGCCATCCAGAAGGCTCTCGAAGCGCGGGACGGCAAACAGCTTGGCGCCTTGATGCGTGAGCACCTCATGCACAAGCTTCAGGCTCTGACCGGCAAAGCAGCCCCTCCTGTCGGAGCAACTGTTCGCGGCTGATCCTTGCGGAGGGATCGCCGACGGGACAACCACCACGCCGTCGTGCCCCGCCGCGGTCGGTTGCCGCTGAATGCCATAGCCGCAGGGTCCGGCCTCGCAGCAGAACCGCAGCGTTCCTCCCGGCCGCAAGAGCTTGCCCGAAAGACGCGTCAAAGCCGCGGACGTCTTCGGGATTCGTCCGTGTTGGCGAACTTCTCCACGTTTGCTCCCGTCCGCCGAAGCGACAGACATCGTCGCTTTGTGAACGTCCAGACCGACGCAGATGGCCCGGATGTCGGCGATCGGTTTGAAGCGGTCCGCGATCGTGCCCGCCGGACGCAAGGTTTCCACCTTCCAGTGATGAGGTCGAGCCCTCAGGACTTGCCGATTTCGTAGAATCGGCGCGCGCAGGTCATGGTCGAACGCCGGTCGTCGGGATTGTCGACATGCCCTCGAGCTTCACTGTGCCGGCGACGGAATAGACGCTATAGTGACCGACGACGCTGACATCGTCGAGGCCGATCGGGAGGACGATCACATAGCCGGCGATCGAGCCCGTCAGTTTGACGGGAACGCCGTAAAGGGTCCCGCCGCCCTCTCCGGCAGCGGGCAAGAGCCGGTAGAGTATGAACGCCGGCATCCTCGGCACAAGAAACACAAGGTCCAACGGGGTCCGGTTGATGAACGCCGTCGACATGACACGATCGCCATGGGAGCTTGCAGCGGGCACTAGGCGCGCGTCTTTTTCAGTATTTTCCTTCGCGGAATATAGCGCCTCACGCGTTCGTGGAATGTCGTTTGCCGGGTGGTTCGACCGCCTTGCGGCGGCTGCTGTCGGGCCGCCGCGTTGACCGGCGCACCGAACGAAACCCTGAAAGCCTTCATCGCCGCCGATGCCGCTCGCCTCGGCTTTACCGCCGTCGGCATCGCCGGGGCGGAGGGCTGCGTGCTGTCCGGCCCACGCCTCGACGCGTTCGTCGCGGCCGGGCGGCACGGGACGATGGGCTGGATGCCGGACACGGCGGAACGCCGGCGTTCGCCGAAGGCCCTGTGGCCGGACGTCCGATCGATCGTCGTTCTCGGCATGAATTACGGTCCCGACGAGGATCCGCTCGCGATCCTGACCCGTCCCGATCGCGGGGCGATTTCGGTCTATGCCCGGCATCGCGATTATCACGACGTCATCAAGGGCAGGCTGAAGGAGCTCGCCTCGCGGCTGATCGCCGAGGCGAAGCGGCTCGGAGCTGGCGAGGACAATGCGTCCCACGACGCCCCGATGGACGCGAAGGTCTTCGTCGACACGGCGCCGGTGATGGAAAAGCCGCTGGGCGAGATCGCCGGGCTCGGCTGGCAGGGCAAGCACACCAACCTCGTCTCGCGGGCCCACGGCTCCTGGCTGTTTCTCGGCTCGATCTTCACGACCCTCGACCTCGAACCGGACGCTGCGGGAACGGACGCCTGCGGCTCCTGCCGGGCCTGCCTCGACATCTGCCCGACCAATGCCTTTCCGGCGCCCTACCAGCTCGATGCGCGCGCCTGCATCTCCTATCTGACCATCGAGACCAAGGCGCCGATCCCGCGACGATACCGCAAAGCGATGGGCAACCGCATCTATGGCTGCGACGACTGTCTCGCCGTCTGCCCCTGGAACAAGTTCGCGAGCGCGGCACGGGAGGCCAGGCTGATCGCCCGCGACGATCTGAAGGCGCCGCGGCTCGACGATCTTCTGGCACTCGACGACGGCGGGTTTCGGGCGCTGTTTTCGGGCTCGCCGATCAAGCGCATCGGCCGGGACAAGTTCGTCTCCAACTGTCTGGTCGCCGCCGGCAATTCAGGCGCGCCGAACGTCCTGCCCCTGGTCGAGCGACACCTCGGCGACGCAGCGCCCCTCGTGCGCGCGATGGCCGTCTGGGCGCTCGACCGGCTCGATCCGGGCAAGGCCTTGCAACGGCGCGGCCCCGCCCTCGTTATCGAGGACGACGCAAACGTCAGGAGTGAGTGGCATGCGCTGGGGCAAACGGACTGAACAGGCGGTCGCCGACATCAAGGAGGTGGCCGAAGCCACCGCGGAGGCGGCGGAAGCCACGGCCCGCGCGGCGGGCGAAAAAGCCGGCGGCTACGCGCTGATGGGCCTCGACCGCGCCCGCGACTCGTTGCGCTGGGCCGGCGATCACCTTCCCGATTCCTATCGGGAGACGCGCGCATTGGGTGCCGCTTCCGTCGGTGCCCTGGCCATCGGTGCGGTCGCCTTCGGAGCCATCGCCATCGGGGCCTTCGCCATCGGGCGGCTGTCGGTGGGTCAGGCGCGGGTGCGCGACGCGGAGATCGGGCGCTTGCGCATCGGACGGCTGGAGATCGATTCGATCGGCATGCCCGCCGCCCTGCAGCGCCTGACCTCCCGGATGTTCTGACGCGATGGCGCACGAGAGCGCTGGCGGTCGCGACTCGAACCGGGAGGCAATGCGCCTCTTCGTCTTCGGCCACGGCTATTCGGCCGGCCGCTACGTGGCGACCTGCGACCCGGCGTCGGTCTGCGGCATCACCGTGCGCACGTTGGACAAGGCCGAGGCGCTCGCCGGTTGCGGCCTCGAACCCTTTGTCTTCGATGGCGACGATGCCGAAAGCACCGCGGCGGCCAGGGCCGAAATCACCCCGGCGCTTTCCAGGGCGACCCACATCCTCGTCTCGGCGCCACCCGGTCATGCCGCGCCTACGGGCGCGGCGGTCGGCGGCGCCAATGCCGCACCGGGCGATCCGGTGCTGCGCGTGTTCGCCGAGGCGATCCGCGATCGCGGCGCGGACCTGAAATGGATCGGCTATCTGTCGACCGTCGGCGTCTACGGCGATCATGGCGGCGACTGGGTCGACGAGGACACGCCGGCCGACCCCCGATCGGAGCGCTCGAAAGAGCGCGTCGCGGCCGAAGAGGCGTGGCAGGCACTCGCCGACGACAAGGGCGTGCCGCTGGCGATCCTGCGCCTCTCCGGTATCTATGGGCCCGGCCGCAATGGGTTCGTGCAGCTTGCCAGGGGCCGCGCCAAACGTCTGGTCAAGCCCGGACAGGTGTTCAACCGCATCCATGTCGACGATATCGCCGGCGCGACGGCGCTTTTGGCGCGCAAAGAACTGGGCGGCATCTTCAACGTCACCGACGACGAGCCGGCCCCGCCCCAGGACGTCGTCGCCCGTGCCGCCGACCTCGTCGGCATCGCGCCGCCGTCGGAAACCGCGTTCGACGAGGCCGAGCTCTCGCCCATGGCCCGCAGCTTCTACGGCGACAACAAGCGGGTCTCCAACGCCAAGATCAGGCAGGCCGGCTATGCCTTCCTCTACCCGACCTATCGCGAGGGCCTTGCCGCGCTGAAGGGCGATTTTGCCAGGCATGGCGGCCAGACGGGGGACGAGAGACCTTGAGCGCCGGGTCAGGCGAGACCGTTCACGGGTCGAGCGCCACAAGGCCCAATCGTTCACGCCACGCAAAACGTGTCGTCATGAGGATCGCCGCGGACGCCAGACCGAAGGCGAGGCCGAGCCAGATGCCGATGCCTTGCAGGCCGACGACGAAGGCCATCAGATAGGCCACGGGCATGCCGACGGCCCAATAGGCGAAGAGCGCGATCAGCATCGGCGTTCGGGTGTCCTTCAGGCCCCGCAAGATGCCGCTCGCCACGGCCTGAACGGAATCGACAAGCTGGAATCCGGCCGCAACCAGCAGCAGCGGCACCGCCGTCGTCAGGACCTCGACGGCATTCGGGTTGTCGCGGTCGAGATAAAGCCCGATCAGTGCCTCCGGCTTCGACCAGAAGACGACGCCGGCGATCAGCGCGATCCCGCCGCCGAGCGCCAGAGCCACGCTGCCGGCCCGGCCGAGCCCGACCGGATCGTTCCGCCCCAGCGCCAGCCCGACGCGCACGGTGGCGGCCGTCGCAATGCCCAGCGGCACCATGAAGGAGATCGAGGCGATCTGCAGCGCGATGCCGTGGGCGGCGAGCGTCACCGTGCCGATCCAGCCCATCATGATCGATGCGGCGGCGAAGAGGCCCACTTCCGCGATGATCGTCGCGCCGATCGGCCAGCCGAGCCGCAGGATATCGCGAAAATCGGCCCAGTCGGGCCGCCAGAAGCGTGCGTAGAGCTCGTAGCGAACGAGCCGCTTCGACCACAGGGTAAAACCGACGAGCAAGCCGGCCATGACGATCTGCGAGCCGAGCGTCGCCACCGCCGCCCCGACGATGCCGAGGCGCGGCGCGCCGAAATGACCGAAGATGAAGGCGTAGTTAAGCGCTCCATTGGCCAGGACACCGACGAGGATCGCGGCCAGCACGACATAGGCGCGATCGACGACCGTCAGATAGGAGCGCAGCCCCATCAGGATCAGCGCCGGCAGCATCGCCCACTCCGCGACACGGATGTAGTCGCCGGCCAGCCGCGCCACGGCCGGATCCTGGTCGAGCCAGAGGAGCAGCGTCTCGGTGTGCCAGAGCGGCCAAAGGACGAGGCCGGCGAACAGCACCAGCACCCACAGCCCCATGCGGACCGAGCGGCGCACGCCGCGGGCGTCGCCGCGCCCTTCTGCAGCGGCTGCGACAGGCATCACCGCGGCGGCAAAACCGGTGCCGAAGATGTAGACGATAAAGAACACCTGGGTGCCGAGCACGGCCGCCGCCAGCTCCGTCGCACCGAGCCGGCCGACCATCACCGTATCGGTGACGTTCAGCGCCATCTGCGCCAGCTGCGCCCCGATCAGCGGCAACGCCAGAAGGATCGTCGCGCGGGCATGGCCGAGGATGGAAAGCGACACCCCGTCCGCATGGGGCCGCCCCGCCAGATCCATCTCGTCAAGGCCGATCTGTTCGGCTCTCGCCTCTCCCGCACGCATTCCGCATCCCCTTTCGCCGATGCGATAGGCGCGGGGGTGCGGATTGTCCAGATCGGCACGGCCCCTCCTGCCGGCCCCTCCGCTGCGTCCGCGTCAAGCGGCCGGCGCAGGGCGTTCAGCCAGTCAAAACCCTGCCGGGGTCGTATCGGCGGCGTCGGGGCGGACCGAGACGGTAATCGCTTGGTTGCGCTAGAGGCCGCGGGCAGCGGGATCCCGCGAAATCGGTATCTGCGCATCGGTATGTCCGCCTCGGGTCAGTTTCCGACCGAGGGCGATGCCGGGCTTTTCGACGAAACGGTAGCAGACGGCCGACAGCGCGATGGACGCTGCAAACGTCAAGAGCAGCATAAGCGTCATGTCCGGTATCCATCCGCCCGAGTTGTGAACGAGCGCATAGGCAAAGAGATAGATGACCGGCGGGTGGATGAGATAAAGCGAATAGCTGACGACGCCCGTCGCCACCAGAGGCCGTGGCGCGTAGGTCCAGACACCGGTCCCGAGCACGAACAACAAAGCGGCGATGGAATAGGAAATCGCGAAAAAGGGCTCGGTGATACCGCGCCAAAGAACGGCATAGGCTGCCAGCAAAGGCATGGCCCCGAGATAGAAGGCAAGCGTGCCGCGAAGCACCCACCGCGAGAACCAGTCCAGAGGATTTCCGTCGATCCGTTTGCGCCAGAGGCCGCCGAGAAACATCGCGCTGAGATTGAGCGCCAGAAAAGAGGCATCGCCGGCCGGCCGCCAGTCTCCGAGCAGCCTTTCCAGGATCTGGAGCAGAACGAACATCGCGATCGCCAGGCCGGTGCCGAACGCAAAGGCGATGGCGCGGTGAATCAGCCCGGCGCTGAAAAGTCCGAGGCAGAAGACATAAAACAGGAGCTCGACCTGCAGCGTCCAGTACAGACCGATCGCCGGAACCGCACCGAGCCATTCGGGCATCATCGTGAAGTTCAGAAGGGCATCGAGCGCGTCCGGCCGACGGCCGAAGGGCCACCAGACGGTGAGATAGCCGAGCGGAATGGAAAGCCAGAAGACCGGATAGAGGCGGAAGAACCGGCGCACGACGAAACGGCGCACCGCATTCGGTTCATCCTTCAGCGAGGTGGGAATCAGGAATCCGCTGATGGCGAAGAACAGGACGACGCCGATTCGTCCCGTATCGAGGTGACGGGCCACATCGTGGAGCCAGGAATTGCCGATCGCCGGCGCCACCTGATGATAGATCTCGGCGGCGTGAAGCCAGATCACCAGGAGCGCGGCGATTGCACGAAGCGAATCAAGGTGGGTGAGGCGCCGGGACTGTTTCTGCATGTGAACGGCTCTACTCGTGGATCATCGCCGAGAAGAGCCCGCCGGCCGGCACACGAACGGGAAAGATGTTAGCCCCAGCTTCGTGCATCGTCGCTCCCGATTGTCAAATCATATTACAGCTTTTGCGGAAGAAACGACAATCGCCGTGTCCACCCGACACCGCGTCAGGATCGGCACGCGACAGTTCGGCGCGGATGGTCACGGCATTCGCCGCATTGAGTACATCAGCGACAGGATCATCGGCGATCGGCACGTCGCGCCGGCTGACCAGGATACGGATCGGCTTGCTCCACCGTATCTCGGGATGACCGGAGCGGTATACCGCGTCGCTCAGCACGAACTTAGCCCAATGCACCTACACTCATTTCTGAAAAAAGTTGCAGCGTGGAGCTTTGGGGAAAAAGCATTCAATGGCGAACTGTGATTGAAAGCCATCGGATTTGATGCTCCATTGGGTTCGCCGCATTCAAGCGTGACCAAATAGAAGTTTATGAATATGCACGATGCGTATAAGTCTCAAGAACCGAATTCGCGAACAGTTCGCGATATGTTTCAAAGGGAGTGGTCATCGAGAATGCCGGACGGTTAAGAACCCACTTCGCCCTAGGTACGACAGGCCCCTTTAGAACGATAGGATCTTTGCGTTGGTTCTGGAATATCGTATTACATGCCAAATCCGGCCGGCTCCACAAATAAGTCTACTTGCAATTACAATTGATTTTATCCATGAACACACTACTTTGACGAAATGCGGCGTCGTAAGAAAAATATACCAAGTGTTTTTAACAGTCGCGGGAATTCGAGTTTGACACCAATACCTACATCGCGGCCGAATAGAAATACAATGGAGCGCTGAGTTGAGTGAGCTTACTAAAAGACATCAGATTCTGGACACTTTGACCAATTCAGGAGAAGATTTACCACCCCCTCCTGAAGACAATTGTTAAAGATCTCACGCGTTGAATTCGATCAACCGATTCATCAACGCGGACCTTCAATCGCGATCGCGGACTCTAAATTTTGGCGTCGTGAGATTGAGATAGGAGTTTTATGACTTTAATTCGATATCACCTTCATGTGAACAGGAAATTCCGATGACGCGAGACGAAAAGATTTTAATTCAAATTTCGGATGATATGAAAGTCCTTGAAATTGGTCCGAGCATTGCACCAGTTCTGCCAAAGGCCGGTAGAAATAATGTATTTACGCTGGATCACGCATCCAAGGAAGATCTAAAGAAAAAGTATTTCAATATTGGCGTCGACGGTAGTCGCATAGAAGATGTAGATTTTATCTGGAAATCCGGGGCAATAATCGATTGTATACCCCAGGAAATGCATGGAGGTTTCGATGCTATAATTGCCAGCCACGTTTTCGAGCATATTCCAGACCCCGTAACGTTTTTGAAGTCATTGAGTGTCTTGCTTCGCGACGGTGGTTATGTATCGTTGGCCAACCCTGATAAGCGCTTTACATTTGACTATTTTCGCCAATTGACTGTCACTGCCGACATGTTGGAAGCATATGAGGAAAAGCGAAGTCGCCACACACGGCGAACTCTGTTTTCTCAAAATTTTGAGTCAGTTGAAAATAATGGTCAGCCGGTTTGGGCTACATGGATACCCTTGGGGGAACTCAATTTTATGCAGCCAGGAATAGAATTTTCAGCCGAGATACAGATTGAGAATGATACCTATATCGACGGTCATGCATGGGTTTTTACTCCTAGCAGCTTCGATCTACTTGTTCTTGAATTGGGGGCACTGGGACTTATCCCATTTCGCGTCGAAATTGGTTATCCCTCTTGGGGTTGTGAATTTTACAGAACACTCGTCAAAACACATGATCCTGTGCCGAATAGAGAATCCCTTTCAGCAGAGCGCCTTCGATTGCATATGCTTATTCGGGACGAACTTCGAGAGTAATCCGTAGTTGGACCGGACCTCATTTTGATCGGACAGTTGGCATAGCCGATAAGGCATAGGCATCCGCCTATGAGTAAGACGACTATTCGTCACACCGGCGCCCGTCAGGTCCACTGGGTCGTCAGTAGCCAGCCATAGTCGCCATGGGGCGCGACGAAGTCCAGCCGCATCGCGTTCGCCTTATCTATAGCCGTGACGGCCGCCGGCAGAGCGACGCCGGGCTCGACGTGAACGCGTTTCAACCAGACGCGCAGCCCGCCTGAAATGGCGAAGGCATTCGCTCCTGTCGGCGGTCAGATAGGACAGGACATTGCAGCCGCCCGACGCGATCGCGATCACGCGCTTGTCGGGGCCGAGTTCCAGCGCGGCGAGATCGACGACCGGGTCCTCCCAGATCTGCGGATAGACCAGGCCGGAAAACAACAAGGTGAACAGCCGCTCCAGAAGCCCCGCCCGGCTCCACTGACCGGAGCGATGCACCGCGTCGCGCAGCTTTTCGGCCGAACGCCGACGCGGGGCATGAAGTGCTGGGATGTCGACGGCACTGCTCGGCATCGCAAACCTCCAGGGGTCTCGTCGAGGGCCTTGCCGCCGAATGCCGCCCGGCAAGCAACGTGCGCCGACGCTTCGGCTCTGAACCACGACAGCCCCTTGCCTCATCCCACTAGCAGCGCATCGCTGACAGTTTGATGTCAGTGGAGGAGGGTGGTGGGAGCAGAGAGTGACGCGTCTCTGGATGCGGCTCTCGGCATCTCGTCCAGAGCGGCTCTCGCAGGGGCAAACCTGCAGGCCAGCGAGGCGGGTCTCGAGACCACAGCGCAACCGACGAACGCGCCGGTGCAGTCGTCAGCGCGATGACGTTGCGGCAAACGAATATATCTCGAAATGGCGTCGAAACGACGATTGTCCGATGATTTTGGTGGAGCCAAGCGGGATCGAACCGCTGACCTCTACAATGCCATTGTAGCGCTCTCCCAGCTGAGCTATGGCCCCATTTCCCGGTGAACCGGGCCGCCGGTTTCCCGGGGTTCTCGTCGGGGGCCGTTGGGCCGGCCCCGTCATGTCGGCGGGTCTTAAAAGAGACGCCTCGCAAGATCAAGCGATTTTCCGCCGGTCGGCTGCGATCGTCGTGGCAAACCGGTTCGAGACAGGCCGGTTCGGCGCGGGCCAATCCAAAGGGGCCAACCCGGCGCGGGCCTGTCCGGCGCGGAATGAGGCTCACCGCATCCCGCGCCGTTGCGCGTCCCTCAGTCGTCGTCGTCGTCGCGGCCGCCGCCGATGATGTCGGAGACGTCGTCGTCCTCGTCCTCGTCGTCGGCGAGGAAGTTGTCGTCTTCGGCGTCGTCTTCGGTCTCGTCCTCGTCGTCGGTCAGGTCGACGTCGGGGCTGTCGGCCTTGGCCTTGGAGGCCTTCTTCTCGGTCTCCTCCTCTTCGACGTCGTTCAGCGACACCGTGTCCTCGGTCTCTTCGACCTCGACCGTATCCTCCTCGTCCTCGACCTCATCCTCCCGATCCTCGGCAGGGGCGCGGACGGGCTTGGCCTTCTCCCTGGTGCGGGAGGTCGAGCGGCTGGTCTCGACGACCTCGAAGAAGGACAAGGGATAGGATTTGCCGGTGTAGGGCGAAACGACCGGGTCCTTGCCGAGATCGTAGAACTTCTTGCCGGTTTCCGGGTCGGTGCGTTTGGTGCCGAGTTCTGGTTTGGCCATGTCTGCCTCGTGGGTGATCGGATGCGGAATGCAAATTTCAACATGCTGGGGCGGGCCGAGCGGCGCACCGGATGCGCCCGGTACGTGAGGGCCCTCACGTGCGGGCCCTTACCGAGGGCCCTGGGCCGTGGCGAATCGCCCGTTCCGGACGGCGTTTTGCGCCCCGGTCCGGGTCCGACCCGGCCCGATGAAAATCGGTTGGTCCCTTACGGCGTCCCCCGACCCTTGTCAAAGCCCGTTTCGGGCGACAGAAAGAGCCGGCTTGCCCGGTCCCCGGCTGCCATCGGGAATTCGGCATCGGGAGTTCGGCATCGGGCCATGCCGGGCGAACTGGCATGGAAAAGCCGAAACGCCGCGATGTTGCAGCCTTGGCTCGCAATCATCGCATGGCACGGCGCGACCGTTCGAAGGCGTCGGGCACGGGCCGAATGACGGCCGCAACAAGGGTCCGCACAGCAGGACCGGAAAGACGAAAGAATGACCGAGACGGCCAAGCCCGCCTCCCCTCCTGCACCCCATGGCGCACCCCACGGCGCCGCGTCCGGCGCCCGCCCCGTCAGCGCGCGAAAATCCGGGGCGCTGACCGGGCGCACGAAGGTGCCGGGCGACAAATCGATCTCCCACCGCGCCTTCCTCTTCGGCGGGCTTGCCGCCGGCACCACCCGCGTCACCGGGCTTCTGGAGGGTGAGGACGTCATCGCCACCGGTCATGCCATGCGGGCGATGGGCGCGCGCATCGCAAAACAGGGCGATACGTGGGTCGTCGACGGCGTCGGCAATGGTTGTCTTCTCGAACCGGAAAGCGTCCTGGATTTCGGCAATGCCGGCACCGGCGCGCGGCTGACCATGGGCCTGACCGGCACCTACGATTTCGGCGCGACCTTCGTCGGCGACGCCTCGCTCTCGAAGCGGCCGATGGGCCGGGTGCTCGATCCGCTGCAACTGATGGGCACGCAGATCGTCGCCCGCTCAGGCGGACGCCTGCCGCTGTCGATCCACGGGCCGCGCATCGCCGCGCCGATCGAATACGTCGTGCCGATGGCCTCCGCGCAGGTCAAATCCGCCGTGCTCCTCGCCGGCCTCAACGCGCCGGGAATCACCACGGTGATCGAAAGGGTGATGACCCGCGACCACACCGAGAAAATGCTCGAAGGGTTCGGCGCGACCATCGAGGTGACGACCGATTCGGCGGGCGTGCGCCACATCAGCCTGGAGGGCCAGGGCAAGCTCACGGGCGTTGCCGACTTCACCGTGCCGGGCGATCCCTCCTCCGCCGCCTTCCCGATCGTCGCGGCGCTGATCGTGCCGGGGTCCGACGTGACCATCGAGAACGTCCTGATGAACCCGACCCGCACCGGGCTGATCGAGACCCTTCTCGAAATGGGCGCCTCGATCGAAATTCAGAACCGCCGTGTCGCCGGGGGCGAGGACGTCGCCGATCTGCGGGTTCGCCATTGCGAACTGACCGCTGTCACCGTGCCGCCGGAGCGGGCACCGTCGATGATCGACGAATATCCGGTGCTCGCGATGGCCGCGGCCTTCGCCAGGGGCACGACGGTGATGCGGGGGCTCGACGAGTTGCGCGTCAAGGAAAGCGACCGGCTCGCCGCCGTCGCCGCCGGTCTGGCGCTGAGCGGCGTCGCCCACGAGGAGGGCGAGGACTTCTTGACCGTTACCGGGAATCCCGAAGGAAAAGGCCCGAGCGGCCCCTATGGCACGGGTGAAAAGGCCGTCGTCGCGACCCATCTCGACCATCGCATCGCCATGAGCTTCCTCGTCCTCGGCATGGCCTGCGACAACGCCGTCACCGTCGACGACGCGCGGATGATCGCGACGAGCTTTCCCGAGTTCGAGGCAATGATGACGGGCCTTGGCGCAAATCTCCGGGCGCCGGGGACGGAAGCGGCGTGATCGCGGCCCTCGTCGCTATCGTCTTCTTCCTGCCGCTGGCCTTCATCTACGGCCGCTACAGGGCGCGGAACCTGAAAGCTGCGGCGGGCACGCTGCGCAGCCGGCTGGCCTCGCTCATCCCGATCCCGGCGCTGTTTCTCGTCTGCGCCATCATCGCGGTGATCTTCGAGCGCGAAAAAAGCGCGGCCGACCGCCTGGCGCTGCAGGGGATCGCCCATCCCGGCAGTGTCCTCGACACCGGCAACGGCGTCACCGACTTCCTGCTGCGCGTCGCCCGCTGGATCGGCGAACTGGAGCTAATCCTGTTCATGGTGGCGATCCCGTTCATCATGGGGGCGGTGGTCGCGGCGGTGCTTCTGATTCTCGACGCGCGCGGCACGATCGTCCTGGCGCGGCCGGAGGCGCCGGACGAGCCGGAGCTGCCGACCCAGCAAGCGCGTCTGGCCAGAGGCTCCGGCAATTTGCGAGACGGAAACGAGCACGATGATTGAACCCATAACCAGAGGCGGGGTCCCCCTCGTCATCGCGATCGACGGCCCCGCCGCGGCCGGCAAGGGCACACTCGCCAAGCGCGTCGCGGCGCGTTATCGCCTGCCCTATCTCGACACCGGCCTCCTCTACCGCGCCGTTGGCAAGCTGTGCGTCGACGAGGACGTCGACCTCGACGACGCGGCCTCCGCCGGCAAAGTCGCCGAAGGCCTCGACATCCATCACCTCGACGAGGGCGGCCATCTCGACGACGGGGCCTTGAGAGGCCGCGAGGCCGGTGAGCTCGCCTCGCGGGTGGCAGTCCATCCGGCCGTGCGTTCGGCGCTGACGGAATTCCAGCGCAGCTTCGCCGCACGGCCCGAAGGCGCCGTCCTCGACGGGCGTGACATCGGCACGGTGATCTGCCCGAACGCGACGGTCAAACTCTTCGTCACGGCATCGGCCGAAGTCCGGGCCCGCCGGCGCACCGACGAGCTTCTCGCCAAGGGCCGCCACGTCGATTACGCGCAGATCCTCGCCGAGGTACGCGAGCGCGACGAACGCGACTCGGGACGCGCGACCGCGCCGCTCAAGGCGGCGCCCGACGCGCACTTGCTGGACACCAGCGAATTGGATATAGAAGCGGCGTTCCAGGCGGCGTTGTCGGTCATCGACCGGCGCATCGTCGGCCGGAACGGAGTTTGAGGGCGGGCTTTCCGGGGCGCAGGCTTCGGGGAGCTTTAGCCCTTTTCGGCACTCGCCCGACCGAACGTCCCGGCCCGCCGCGAAGCGTCCTGGCGCGCGGTCGACCGCAAAGGCTCAAGGGGCGCATCGCCGAACTTCGAGATCCGATCGCTACGTTTTGGCCGGGTATTGCCGGATGCCGGCGTTCGGTTGGATACCTCTAAACTGCCCGGCCGCGGTTCCACGCGCCGACGAAGTGACGATCCGCAACAAGGACGCCGCTTCGGGTTTTTGCCCATGGCCCTCGAACCGTCGAGGTTTCCGGCCGGCGAAAACGAGCCGCATCACCCGGGTAAAAATTGAACCAGAACCCCGGGGCCACCGCCCCATGGCGCACCGCCGATCCGGATATGCCGACCCGAGGGTCGCCCGCACAGGGCCGCCGAAAGGGACGCAGAGACAGGCCGGAACGGTTTCCAAGGAGACAGAATGTCGAACTTAAACCCGTCGCGCGAAGATTTCGCCTCGCTGCTCGAAGCCTCGTTCCATGAGCAGGACGTCGCCGAAGGCGCCGTCGTCAAGGGCACCGTCGTCGCGATCGAGAAGGACATGGCCGTCATCGATGCCGGCCTGAAGGTCGAGGGCCGCGTCGCCCTCAAGGAATTCGGCGCCAAGGGCGCCGACGGCGGCCTCAAGATCGGCGACGTCGTCGAGATCTATGTCGAGCGCATCGAGAACGCGCTGGGCGAAGCCGTGCTGTCGCGCGACAAGGCGCGCCGCGAGGAAAGCTGGGTCAAGCTGGAGAAGCAGTTCGAGGCCGGCGAGAAGGTCGAGGGCCACATCTTCAACCAGGTCAAGGGCGGCTTCACCGTCGACCTCGACGGCGCCGTGGCGTTCCTGCCGCGCTCCCAGGTCGACATCCGGCCGATCCGCGACGTCACGCCGCTGATGAACACGCCGCAGCCCTTCCAGATCCTCAAGATGGACAAGCGCCGCGGCAACATTGTCGTCTCGCGCCGCACCGTTCTCGAAGAGAGCCGGGCCGAGCAGCGCTCGGAGATCGTCCAGAACCTCGAAGAGGGTCAGACCGTCGACGGCATCGTCAAGAACATCACCGATTACGGCGCCTTCGTGGATCTGGGCGGCATCGACGGCCTCCTCCACGTCACCGATATGGCCTGGCGCCGCGTCAACCATCCGACCGAGATCCTGCAGATCGGCCAGACCGTCAAGGTCCAGATCATCCGCATCAACCAGGACACCCACCGCATCTCGCTCGGCATGAAGCAGCTCGAAGCCGATCCATGGGACGGCATCGGCGTCAAGTACCCGATGGGCGTCAAGGTCACCGGCCGCGTCACCAACATCACCGACTACGGTGCCTTCGTCGAGCTGGAGCCGGGCATCGAGGGCCTCATCCACGTGTCGGAAATGTCCTGGACGAAGAAGAACGTCCATCCGGGCAAGATCCTCTCCACCTCCCAGGAGGTCGAGGTCGTGGTGCTCGAGGTCGATCCGAACAAGCGCCGCATCTCGCTCGGCCTCAAGCAGACCCTGTCGAACCCGTGGGAGTCGTTCCGCGACATGTTCCCGATCGGCACGATCGTCGAGGGCGAGGTCAAGAACAAGACCGAGTTCGGCCTGTTCATCGGCCTGGACGGCGATGTCGACGGCATGGTCCACCTCTCCGATCTCGACTGGAACCGTCCGGGCGAGCAGGTCATCGAGGAGTTCAACAAGGGCGACATGGTCAAGGCGCAGGTGCTCGACGTCGACATCGACAAGGAGCGCATCTCGCTGGGCATGAAGCAGGTCGGCGGCGATCCGTTCGTCGAGCAGGCCGAAGCCGGTGACGTGCGCCGCGGTGCCGTGGTCACCTGCGAGGTCACCGCGGTCAACGACGGCGGGCTCGAGGTCAAGATCGTCGATACCGATCTCACCTCCTTCATCCGCCGGTCGGATCTCGCCCGCGACCGCGACGAGCAGCGTCCGGAGCGGTACTCGGTCGGCCAGAAGATCGACGCCCGCGTCACGCAGTTCGACAAGAAGGCCCGCCGCGTCGGCGTGTCGGTCAAGGCCCTGCAGATCGCCGAAGAGAAGGAGGCCGTGGCGCAGTTCGGCTCGTCCGACTCGGGCGCCTCGCTCGGCGACATTCTCGGCGCCGCCCTCAAGGGCCGCGGCGACGAAGAATAAGCCTTCGGGCGATCCGACCGCGCCGCCCATCGTTCGGCGGCGCGGTCGTCTCACGTGAATCGAGCCCCGCGATGCCACCCCCGCGATGCCACCCGGCGCCGCGGGGTTTTTCATGGACCGGAACCGGTTATGGCTCCGCCGGGCGTCGGTTTTTCAGCCTGGCGCGTGGTCGCGCTTCGCAACGCCGTCCCGTTCCCGTCTCCTATCCCCGTTCCCGTCCGTCTGACGACTGCGAACATCTCCAGAGACCCCCCGCATGACCATTCGAAACGGTTTCACCGCCATTCCCCCCGGCAAGGTCGCCGCCATCGTGACGGTGCTGGAAATGACCGCACCGCCCGCCGAACGGCCGGAGATCGCACCCGAGCCCGGCTGGGATTTTTCGCCGGTCGAAGATCCCGATCTCGACTGGTACCGCAATCTCTACCGCCGGATCGGCGGCGCGTATCTATGGTACTCGCGGCTGGCCCTTTCCGACGAAGAACTCGCCGAGACGATCCGGCATCCGGCCCATGGGCTGCATGCGCTGACCATCGATGGCAAAGCCGAAGGGCTGGCCGAGATCGACTTTCGCCAGCATGACGAGGCCGAAATCGTGTTCTTCGGCGTCACCGCCGCCCTCGTCGGCACGCGGGCGGCGCGCTTCATGATGAACCGGGCCCTCGCCCTGGTCTTCGGCCGGGGCATCAGGCGGCTTTGGCTCCACACCAACACGCTCGACCATCCCAGGGCGCTGGCCTTCTACCGGCGCTCGGGCTTCACGCCGATCGCCCAACAGATCGAGATCGCCGACGATCCCCGCCTCACCGGCCTCTACGATCGGTCGATGGCGCCGCATATCCCGATCTTGACGCCGCGCTGAGCGATCTCGTCTCGCGCCGACGCCGTATTCCCCTGCTAAAATAAGGTCGCAGGCATGCCGTGGTCTGGATGGCGACGGCGATCGGTCGATCGGTGCGAGATCCGTTCAGCCGTCGGTGTCGAGGCTCTCCAGCACCACGCTGTCGTTGGTGTAGATGCAGATCTCGCTGGCGATCTTCATCGCGCGGCGGGCGATCTCCTCGGCATCGTAGTCGGTGTCGGCCAGCGCCCGTGCCGCGGCCAGCGCGTAGTTGCCGCCAGACCCGATGGCGATGACGCCGTGTTCCGGCTCCAGAACGTCGCCATTGCCGGTCAGCGTCAACGTCACTCGGGCGTCGGCGACGACCATCATCGCCTCGAGACGCCGCAGATAACGGTCGGTGCGCCAGTCCTTGGCGAGCTCCACGCTGGCGCGCATCAGCTGGTCGGGATACTGCTCGAGCTTGGCCTCAAGCCGCTCCAGAAGCGTGAAGGCGTCGGCCGTGGCGCCGGCAAATCCGGCGATGACATTGCCGGCCTTGCCGATCCGCCGGACTTTTCGGGCATTGCCCTTCATCACCGTGTTGCCGAGCGAGACCTGACCGTCGCCGGCGATCACCACCGTGCCGCCCTTGCGGACGGCGACGATGGTGGTGCCGTAGATCTTGGCCGGATCGTGCTGTTCGAAATTCATGGCTGTCGTCCTTTGTCGAAAGCGTATGCCGGGCGCGCCTTGCGGCAATGTTTCCCGCGTCATGCCTCCCGACAACAGGGACCACTTTCCCGAATAATGCCGTAAGGCGCATCGACCGGCTTGCCGGCCCCATGTGGGCGTTGCCGTCGCAATTGCCAAGCGACTTCGCGTTGCCGGCCTGTCGATGACAGCACGGCGATGACAGGCGCGACGGCGAATGCTAGGAGCCGGGGACGAGAAGGAGCCACAAGATGGGCGAGACCGCCGGACGAAGAGACGCGAGCGTCTCCCGCAAGACCAACGAGACCGGGATCGCCGTGCGCGTCGATCTCGATGGGACCGGTCGCTCGACCATTGCGACCGGAATCGGCTTCTTCGACCACATGCTCGAACAGCTTTCGCGCCACTCGCTGATCGACATGACGATCGAGGCCAAAGGCGATCTTCACATCGACGACCACCACACGGTGGAAGACACCGGCATCGCGCTCGGCCAGGCGATCCGTCAGGCGCTCGGCGACCGGCGCGGCATTCGCCGCTACGCCTCGCTGGATCTGGCCATGGACGAATGTCTGACGCGCGCCGCGATCGACGTGTCGGGCCGGCCGTTCCTGGTTTTCGACGCCGAATTCTCCCGCCACAAGATCGGCGGCTTCGACACCGAGCTGGTGCGCGAATTCTTCCAGGCGCTCGCGATGAACGCCGGGGTGACGCTGCACGTCACCAACCTTTACGGCACCAACGCCCATCACGTGGCCGAGACCTGCTTCAAGGCCGTCGCCCGCGTGCTCGGCGACGCCATCGCCGTCGATCCCCGCCAGGCCGATCTCGTGCCCTCGACCAAAGGCATGCTGGCGTGAGCGGCGCAGGCAGCGTCGGCGTGTTGGCTTGTGGCGGCGCATGGCGTGACGCAGGGCGGTCGGCATGACGCGCTACGTCGTTCTCGAACCGCCGCCGGCGAACGGCGACCCCGATCCGGCGGGCGGGATGGCCGACGCGGCCGCGGCCCCGAACGACCGCGCAATCTTCGTGCGCGACGGCTTTTCGGTGTGGGCTTTCCTGTTCTCGGCGCTCTGGCTCTTGCGCTATCGCCTGTGGCTCGCGGCCGTCGTGACCCTCGTGCTGGTCGTCGGCCTCTCCTTCCTCGACGCCATCCCCGGTTTCGGCCCGGCCGTGCCGATTCTGGAACTGCTGGTCGGGCTGCTCGTCGGACTCGAAGGCCCGAGCCTGCGGATCGAAAAGCTGCGCCGCCAGGGCTGGACCGAGGCCGCGGCCTTCCACGCCGATGATCGCGACGAGGCGGAAATCGTCTACTACGCCGGCAAAGCGTCCGGCGACCCGAGTTCCGCCCTGGCCGGAAAAGCGGTCCCGCCTCCGCTTCCCGCGGACCGTCGGGCGGCCGCGTTCGAAGCCTCCGCCGACATCGATGCCGCGACCACGTCGCCGCGTGCCCCCGGCGTGCCGTCGCGCAAGACCATCGCCCCCCTCCACACCGACCGCTTCTTCGACGCGGCGAAGGCCCGCTGACATGGGTGAAACCGTCGCCATCATCGACTACGGCTCGGGCAATTTGCGATCGGCGGTCAAGGCCTTCGAACGCGCCGCCCGAGAGACCGGGGCCGATGCGCAGATCGTCCTCACCGACGACCCCGACATCGTGCGCGATGCCGCTCGCGTCGTCCTGCCGGGCGTCGGCGCCTATGCCAGTTGCCGTGCCGGTCTCGACGCCGTGCCCGGCATGGTCGAGGCGCTGCGCGAGGCGGTCGAGGACAAGGGCCGCCCCTTCCTCGGCATCTGCGTCGGCATGCAACTGATGTCGAGCCGGGGTCTTGAAAAATCCATCACCCCCGGCCTCGACTGGATTTCCGGCGATGTCGTGCGAATCGAGCCGAACGACACGACCTTGAAGGTGCCGCAGATCGGCTGGAACACGATCCACGTGAATCACGAGCACCCCTTGTCGCACCCGCTGCTCGCCGGCATCGAGACCGGCGCAACCGGCCTCCACGCCTATTTCGTCCACTCCTATCACCTGGCCGCCAGCCGCCCCGAGGACGTCGTCGCGACCGTCGACCACGGCGGCGCCTTCACCGCCATCGTCGCCCGCGACAACCGCGCCGGCACGCAGTTCCATCCCGAGAAGAGCCAGACGCTGGGGCTGAAGCTCATCGGCAATTTCCTGGCATGGAGGCCTTAGTCACTCTCGCGGCATCGGATAAGCAATGCTATATATTGCGCGAGGTATCGAGAAAGGACCCTGACGTGTCCAACGTTTCTGCAAAGTCGAAGCGAAATTCAAAGATCATCTACACGCTGAAGCCCCATATGGCGGGCCGTGGCGTCTTATCGGATGTCGAGATGCCGGACGGAACGATCATCCGCCGAGTGGATCAATCTGTTCACGAACAAGCGTTAAAGGCCGCTTCGAAGGCATACAAAGAGAAATATGGCCAATGAGCGATGCGGATCGAGCCGCACGGAAGCCGGACTACAACAAGGTTCTCGAAGCTTACGTTGATGAGACCGACAACGAGATAGACCTGCAGGGCCTTGTGGCCTACGCGCTCTACAAACGCCAGAAGCGCGACTGGATCGTACGTTATCGCAACGCCCATGACGGTCGTCAGCCCATGACGGTCGTCAGCTGACAAGCGAAGAGATCGATGCCGTGACATCGACCTATCTGACCGGCGATGTTCATGCAGGACTTCGTAAGCGAGCCTTAGACATTCTCAGCGACTACGCGGAAGTGTATGTTGGTGCGATCACCCCTCAGCTTCGCGAGCAAGCCCTGGCGGGCGAGGTTCTCCGTCAGGCGAAGGCCATCGAAGCCTCAATAGTCAGCCGATCCGGTTTCTGGCCGGCAGTCTGGGCCGGCATCGTTTCAACGGCGCTGTGGACCTTGCTCGTTACCACTCTCGTTGTCGCTGCTGTGCTGTTTGGCTCAGACCTCATCGACGTCTGGCGGACGTTCATAAGCGGCGCCAAATCCTAAATCGGACATCCATGCCCATCCTGTTTCCCGCCATCGACCTCAAGGACGGCGCCTGCGTGCGCCTGAAGCTCGGCGTCATGGACGATGCGACCGTCTACAACGAAGACCCCGCCGCCCAGGCCCGCGCCTTCCGCGATGCCGGTTTTTCCCATCTCCACATCGTTGATCTCAACGGCGCCTTTGCCGGCAAGGCGATCAACGACGCCGCCGTCGAGGCGATCGTTGAGGCCGTGGGAAGGGGGCCTGTGGGTGAGGGAGCCGTGGGTGGCGAGGCCATGACCCTCCAGCTCGGCGGCGGCATCCGCACGATGGACGACATCGAGCGCTGGCTGGGCAAGGGCATCGACCGGGTCATCCTCGGCACCGTCGCCGTGCGCGATCCCGACCTCGTCATTGCGGCCGCGAAGACCCATCCCGGCCGCATCGCCGTCGGCATCGACGCCAAGGGCGGCAAGGTCGCGGTGGAGGGCTGGGCCGAAACGTCGGAGCTTGCCGCGGTCGACCTCGCCAGGCGCTTCGAAGATGCGGGTGTCAGCGCGATCATCTACACCGACATCGACCGCGACGGCGTTCTCGCCGGCATCAACTGGGATGCGACGATCGATCTCGCCAACGCCGTGTCGATCCCGGTCATCGCCTCGGGCGGCCTGGCGTCGTTGGCCGACGTCGTGCGGCTCACCATGCCGGACGCCGAAAAGCTCGAAGGCGCGATCTCGGGCCGGGCCCTTTATGACGGCCGCATCGATGCAAAGGAAGCGCTGGCGGTGCTGACAGGCGAAGCCGGCTAACCAGTTTTGACCGATTGGCACGTCGCATCGGTTTGCAACGTCTCCAGAAATGCCTCCACCGCGTCCGTGAATCCCGCCGGATCGTCGAGATTGGCGACATGGCCGGCGTCGAGCCGCACGATTTCGGCGTCCTCGATTCGGCGGGCGATGATCTCGGCGTGCTCCAGCACCAGCGAGGTCTCGCGGCGACCCACCACGACGAGGCAGGGCATCGACAGGTTTCGGATCACCGCCGGGTCGGCGGCGACGACCGCGCCATAGGTGGCGATGATCGCAGCGGGCGCCATGCCGCCGAAGCCTTTCAGGAACTGGCGCTCGGCCTCGGCGCCGACCCAGCGTTTGCCGCAAGCGAGCCGCACCAGAAAAAGGCCGATGCGGCCGGTGCGCCTTTGGCCGAAAAGCCTGAACACCGGGGCGAGAAGGCGTTGGGGTCCGACCGTCTCGACGACTGCGCGAGCGAACGGCTTCAGGGAAAGCGCCAGCGGCGTGTCGGCAACGACCAGCGCCGCGATCCGGTCCGGTCGCTCGGCCGCCATCTGCAGCGCCACCATGCCGCCCAGCGAAACGCCGCCGACGATCGCCCGATCGATGCCGAGCGCATCGAGCAGGCCGAAGGCGTCCTCGGCCAGCTGCTCGACGGTCAGCTTCGCGAATGCCCCCTCGGTCTCGCCGTGGCCGCGAAGGTCGGGTGCGATCACTCGCCTGTGCCCGGCAAGGGCTAAAACCTGCCCATCCCAGATCGCCCGCGTCTGGACGGCGCCGTGCAACAGAAGCAGCGGCACGGCTTGCGGCGCCTCCGGTGTATGAGCGACCCTGGCTGCCCCGCCTTCATCGCGAACGGCAACGACAAGGTCCCCGATCGTCACCCGTTTCGTCGCCACGTCCGCCCCTTTTTTGCTTTCCCCGCGTCTGGCTCTTCAGCCGCGGCGAGGATGGTGGCTTTTCTCGCGAGCCGGAGATGCGGGCCGGCGCCGACGAGACGCTGGCGCTGACAGGCCTCGGCGTGACGCTTTCGCTTGCCGATCTCTACCGCGGCATTGCATAAGCGCGCAAACGAGGCGGTTGGCCTTTTCGCAGACGAGGCCCCTCGCCGATGACCCTCAAGGCCCGCATCATTCCCTGTCTCGACGTGAAGGACGGCCGTGTCGTCAAGGGCGTCAACTTCGAAGGACTCGTCGATGCCGGCGATCCGGTGGCGGCGGCCAGGGCCTATGACGCGGCGGGGGCGGACGAGCTCTGCTTCCTCGACATCACCGCCTCCTCCGACAATCGCGAGACGATCTTCGACGTCGTCGCTCAAACCGCCGAGCAGTGCTTCATGCCGGTGACGGTCGGCGGCGGCGTGCGCACTGTCACCGATGTCCGCAAGCTGCTGCTCGCCGGGGCCGACAAGGTCTCGATCAACACCGCGGCCGTCACCAATCCGGATTTCGTCGCCGAGGCCGCCGACAGGTTCGGCGACCAGTGCATCGTCGTGGCTATCGACGCCCGGCAGGTGCGAGAGGGGCAAAGGGACGACAACGGCGGTTCGGCGCCGCGCTGGGACATCTTCACCCATGGCGGCCGCACCGCGACCGGCCTCGACGCGGTCGAATTCGCCGTGAAGATGGTGGGGCTCGGGGCCGGCGAGATCCTGCTCACCTCGATGGACAGGGACGGCACCAAGTCCGGTTTCGATCTCAAGCTCACCCGCGCCATCGCCGACGCGGTGCATGTGCCGGTCATCGCGTCCGGCGGCGTCGGCACGCTCGATCATCTGGTCGACGGCGTGCGCGAGGGGCATGCGGGGGCGGTTCTCGCCGCCTCGATCTTCCATTTCGGCACCCACACGATCGGTGAGGCCAAGGCCCACATGGCCGCCGCCGGCATCCCGATGCGGCTTGATTCGACGTCGCGATAAGCGCGGCCTCGACAACCAACCGATCGGTCGGGGGCCGATAACCGATCGGTCGGGGCAGACGGCTTCGGAATCGACTTTCGCCGGGTCGGCCTTTAAGAAAAATCCATGACCGCGTTTACCCTTTCCGACCTCGAAACGATCGTCGCCGCGCGTGCGGATTCCGACGACGCCTCGTCCTACACCGCCTCGCTGGCCAAAAAGGGCGTCGCCGCCGTCGCCAGGAAGATCGGCGAGGAGGCGACCGAGACCGTTATCGCGGCGCTGACCGAAGACGACGAACGGCTGACGTCCGAGACCGCCGATCTTCTCTACCATCTCATGGTCGCGCTGCATCTTCGCGGCGTGCCCCTGTCCGCGGTGATGGCCGAGCTCGGCCGCCGCACGGCTCGGACGGGGCTCGAGGAGAAGGCCGGGCGCAATCCGCACGATGCGGTCGGCCTCCCCGCTTCAAAGACTTCCCACGCGGCCGGGCGGGGCTGATGGACCAGCTGGTCCCGTCCCGGCTGTCGCCCTACCGGGTGTTTTCGGCCGACGAGTGGGCGCAGTTCCGCGCCGACGCGCCAATGACGCTGACCGAGGACGAGGTACGCCGGCTGCGCTCGATCGGCGATCCGGTCGACCTCGACGAGGTGGCGCGCATCTATCTCGCCGTCTCGCGGCTGCTCTACGCCCATATGGAATCCTCGCAGCTGCTGTTTCGCCAGCGCCAGCGCTTCCTGTCCGGCAATGGCGCGGCGAAGAAGACGCCCTTCATCATCGGGGTCGCCGGTTCGGTGGCGGTCGGCAAGTCGACGACGGCCCGCGTTCTCACCGAGCTGCTGGCCCGCTGGACCTCCTCGCCGAAGGTCGATCTCGTCACCACCGACGGCTTCCTGCACCCCAATGCGGTGCTCCAGGAGCGCGGGCTGATGCAGCGCAAGGGCTTTCCCGAAAGCTACGACATCGGCGCGATGCTGCGGTTCCTCTCGGAGATCAAGGCGGGCGCCGCCCATGTCTGCGCGCCGGTCTACTCGCACCTCGTCTACGACAGGGTCGCGGGCGCGCAGATCACCGTCGACCGGCCCGACATCCTGATCTTCGAGGGCCTCAACGTCCTGCAGGTGCAGGACATGCCGAAGGACGGCGAGGCGGTGCCGTTCGTCTCCGACTTCTTCGACTATTCGATCTACATCGACGCCGACGAGAGCGATATCCGGCGCTGGTATCTGGAGCGCTTCATGCGGCTGCGCGAGACGGCCTTCCGCAACGAGAAATCCTTCTTCCACCGCTATGCGGAAATTCCGCAGGAGAAGGCGCAGGAGATCGCCGAGGGGCTGTGGGCGGACATCAATGCGATCAATCTCCACGAAAACATCCTGCCGACAAGGCCGCGGGCCGATCTGATCCTGCGCAAGGGTCCGCGTCATCTGATCGACAAGGTCGCGCTCAGGAAGCTGTAGACGCGGGCTTTTCCTTCCCGTGCCGTTCGCCATTGCCTCCATCCTCGAACATTTTCGGTAATCCGATCGCGGCGCTCGGCGACGAATCGCGCGCAGAGGCTCGCGCCCGTTCCGGTGGCCGAACGTCCGGCGATATCGCCGATCGGCGCCCGTCGCCGCCTTACCGCGTTTTAACCGGATGTCCGTGCGGGAAGAGACTAGATAGCTGCAGCCGACCGATTGCCCTGCCGACATCATCGAGGGATCCCGGCCGCAGAAGACATGGGCCGCCGTGCCCGAACGGCGGCGAAAGGAGCACCGGTGTTCGTCTCGTTCTTTCCCAGGCCGAAGCCGTTCTTCTGGTCTGTCGTCATCTGGACCGCCGTCGCCGTCGGCCTGTGGTACACGGTCGGCGAAGATCTCGGCACCGCCTTCGGCATGCCGCCGCTCGGACCGGGGCTCGAGCCGACCACCGGCGTCTCGATCTTCTGGTCGCCGCCCTTCCTCTGGTTCTACATCTATTTCGCCGTCTTCACCGGCGTCTTCTACGCCTTCTGGCGCATCGTCGCGCCGCACCCGTGGATGAACTGGTCGATCCTCGGCTCGGCACTGATCCTCTTCACGACCTATTTCCAGGTGCAGGTCTCGGTGGCGATCAACGCCTGGTACGGGCCGTTCTACGACCTCATCCAGGCGGCGCTGTCGAAGTCGCGGCCGGTGACCATCGAACAATTCTACGGCGAGATGATCACCTTCGCCGGCATCGCCTTCGTGGCGGTGACGATCTCGGTGCTCACCTCCTTCTTCGTCAGCCACTACATCTTCCGCTGGCGCACGGCGATGAACGACTACTTCATGTCCCACTGGCAAAAGCTTCGGACCATCGAGGGCGCCTCCCAGCGCGTGCAGGAGGACACGATGCGGTTCTCCACCACGACGGAGGATCTCGGCACCAGCCTCATCCAGTCGATCATGACGCTCATCGCCTTCCTGCCGGTGCTGCTCGCCCTTTCGGCCAACATCACCCGATTGCCGATCGTCGGGGACGTGCCCTATGCGCTGGTCTGGGCGGCGATCGTCTGGGCCGCCTTCGGCACGACCTTTCTCGCCCTCGTCGGCATCAGGCTGCCGGGCCTGGAATTTAAAAACCAGCGGGTCGAGGCGGCCTACCGCAAGGAACTCGTCTATGGCGAGGACGACGCGAGCCGGGCGAAGCCGCCGGTCGTGCGGGAACTGTTCTCGCATGTCCGGCGCAATTATTTCCGGCTGTATTTCCACTACATGTACTTCAACGTGGCGCGGATCGGTTATCTGCAGACCGACAACATCTTCCCGATGATCATTCTCGCCCCGACCATCGTCGCCGGCGCCATCACCCTCGGCGTCATGAACCAGATCCTCAACGCCTTCGAACAGGTGCGCTCGTCCTTCCAGTATCTCGTCAATTCCTGGACGACGATCGTCGAGCTCCTGTCGATCTACAAGCGCCTGCGCGGCTTCGAGGCGATGATCGACGACGACCCGCTGCCCGAAATCGACCGGCGCTGGATGGAACGCCGCGCCTCGCCGGCGCAGTAGGGCTCACGCCGGCGCGGGCCGGAACATCACCCTGGCCGCGGACGAGATGTTGCGCAACGGCAACTGTTGCCGAAGGACGTTCGGCAGCCGCGGCGAACCGCCAGTTCAACGCAATATCTCCATAGTTGAATGATTGTGACGCCGCACCGGTCGAACGCCGGACGCGGCGGCTCGTGTCGCGACTCGCCGGCGACGCCCTCGACAGACGCATGACGACCACAAGACCGACCGCGGCCCTTCCGGCCCTTTTCGACCGACCCGACCACGATCTCCACGAGGATTTCATTTTATCATGACCGCCCGCACTTCGCTTCTTCGCACCATCGCCGCGTCCGTGGCGCTGACCCTCGGTCTCGCTGCCGCCCCGGCGCTCGCCGCCTCCTGCGGCAACTCCTCCGCCGGTTTCGACCAGTGGAAGCAGCAGATGGCCCAGGAGGCCGTCAGCGCCGGCATCTCCCAGCGCACCGTCCAGTCGGCGCTGATGCCGACGAGCTATTCCAGCCAGGTCGTCAAGCTCGACCGCAACCAGCACTCGATGAACATCTCGCTGGAGGCCTTCATGCAGCGCCGCGCGCCGGCGTCCTTCGTGACCAAGGGCAAGAAGATCATCCAGCAGAACGCCTCGCTGCTCAACAACATCGAGAAGCGCTACGGCGTCCAGAAGGAGATCATCGTCGCCATCTGGGGCATGGAGACCGGCTTCGGTTCCAATTCCGGCTCGATGAACATCCTCAACTCGCTGGCGACGCTGGCCTATGACTGCCGCCGCTCGGCCTTCTTCACCGAAGAGCTGCTCGCGGCACTGGCCATCGTCGAGCGCGGCGACATGCAGCCCAAGCAACTGCGCGGCGCCTGGGCCGGCGAGATCGGCCAGACCCAGTTCCTCGCCAAGAACTACCTGCGCTTCGCCGTCGACGGCGACGGCAACGGCCGCCGCGACCTGATCAACTCGAAGGCCGACGTGCTTTATTCGACCGCCAACTTCCTGCGCCAGCACGGCTGGCAGCCGGGCGCCGGCTACCAGCAGGGCGAGCCGAACTTCTCGGTGCTACGCGACTGGAACCGCGCCGGCGTCTACCAGAAGGCGCTCGCGCTTTTCGCGTCCAAGCTGGCCAGCTGACCACGCTCCAAGCGGCGGGTTGCGCGCGCTGGCGCTCCCGCCGACAAGACCATACCCGGTTCCTGCGCCCCGGTCCCTGCGGCCGGGGCGTTTTCGCTTCGACGCCGGGCCATGCCTGTTTCACGTGAAACGCGGGCCGCCTCGGGCGCGCCAAAGCGTCCCGGCGCCCGCAAAAGGCCAGGGTACGAAAATCCTTCGTTCCACCCCGCACGACCTTCGCCGGGACGGGTTGTCGTGCCGCCCCGAGGGACGGCGGAACGCCGGAGGAAGACCCTCCGATTGCAGTTCGTAAACGGTCCACCTCCGGCGTTCCGCGCAGCGTTTGTGCGACCCTGATGCATCGGGCGCCATCCGGGCCGGTCGGGCGGTTGTCAGCCGCCCTGTCCGAGCCGTCCGGCGGTCTGCCCTCACCCTCGCCGTCACCAGCGGTTCGGATGAAGGCCCCAATGGCAGCCGACGCTTCGCAAGGCGAAAAGCCAAGCTCAAGCGGACCGATCCGCAGACGCCTCGTATTGGGCGACGGGCCGGCGGTGCCTCAGGGTCGTCCGGGATGCCGCCCCTCCGGAAGAGGCCGCACCGCAGACGCCGCCCGCAGCCCCCGAACGATCCCGGTGATCATTCGTGCCCTTCGAGGGCCGCGGTGGAGGGAATATGCGGGAGGGTGTGTAGGGTGGGGATTTCTTTTGGCTAAAAAACTTTGCGCAGAAATATTTTGCGGTCTTCCACTCATGCGTGCCATCGGCTTTTATGCCGGTACACGGGGGACGCATGAGTCAATTGCTGGTCAACGAGTATCTCAACGAAATCGACAGGCTGCGAAAGTTTTCCGGGTCGACGACCGAGGGGGTGATTTCCGAGGCGTTCAAGGACCTCTTGAAAGCCTGGTCGCGGCAGCTCGGCTGGCAGTTCGCCGCGCAATACGAGTTTGCCTCGACCCAGAAGACCCGCATCCGCCCGGACGGGACGATCTTCCACTCGCTCGGTCTGCCCTTCGGCTATTGGGAGGCCAAGGACACCGACGACGATCTCGACATAGAGATCGCCAAGAAGTTGCGGCGCGGGTATCCGCAAAGCAACGTCGTCTTCGAGAATTCCGCGACCGCGGTCCTGATCCAGAACCGGCAGGAGGTCTTGCGCTGTTCGATGACGGACACGGCGGAGCTTCTGAAACTCCTCAACCTGTTCTTCAAATACGAGCGCGAGGAAATCCGCGAGTTCCGCAGGGCGGTCGAGGAGTTCAAGACCTACCTGCCGCACGTCCTCGACGCGCTTCGGGAACGCATCGACACGGCCTACGAGGCCAATGCGGATTTCCGGTCGGCGGCGGAGACATTCCTCCAGCACGCCAAGGACACGATCAACCCGACCATCGGCGAGGCCGACGTGCGGGAGATGCTGATCCAGCACATCCTGACCGAGGAAATCTTCGCCAACGTCTTCAACGAGGGCGATTTCCACCGCGAGAACAACATCGCCAGGGAGCTCTACGCGCTGGAGGCGAAGTTCTTTACCGGCGGGGTGAAGAAGGAGACGTTGAAGGGGCTCGAACTCTACTATTCGGCAATCCGCGCCAACGCCGCGCAGATTTCCAGCCATGCCGAAAAGCAGACCTTCCTGAAGCTGATCTACGAGAATTTCTACAAGGTCTACAATCCGAAGGCCGCCGACCGGCTTGGCGTCGTCTACACGCCGCACGAGATCGTCCGGTTCATGATCGAGGGTGCCGACTGGCTGACACAGAAGCATTTCGGCAAGGCGCTGATCGACCCGCATGTCGAGATCCTCGACCCGGCAACGGGCACCCGCACGTTCATCTGCGAGCTGCTCGAACATTTTCGCGGCCAGCCGCAGAAGCTCGCCCACAAATACAAGAACGAGCTGCACGCCAACGAGGTGGCGATCCTGCCCTATTACGTCGCCAATCTGAACATCGAGGCGACCTATGCGGCGATCTCCGGCCAGTTCGCCGAATATCCCAACCTCTGCTTCGTCGACACGCTCGACAATGTCGCGGGGCTCGGCATCCGCGCCGGCCACCAGCACGACATGTTCGCGGGCTTGTCGGACGAGAACATCGAAAGGGTGAAGCGTCAGAACAAGCGCAAGATTTCCGTCATCATCGGCAACCCGCCCTACAACGCCAATCAGCAGAACGAGAACGACAACAACAAGAACCGCGCTTATCCGCGCATCGATGAACTCATCAAGTCGAGCTACATCCGCCTGTCGACGGCACAGAAGACCAAGGTCTACGACATGTATGCCCGGTTCTTCCGCTGGGCGTCGGACCGGATGCACGACGACGGGGTGATCGCCTTCGTGTCCAATCGCAGCTTCATCGAAAGCCGCACCTTCGACGGGTTTCGCAAGGCGGTGGCGGGCGAGTTCAACGAGATTTACGTGGTCGATCTCGGTGGCGATGTGCGCGCCAACCCGAAGCTTTCCGGGACGAAGCACAACGTCTTCGGCATCCAGACGGGCGTCGCCATCTCCTTCATGGTGAAGCGCCACCGGGAGAAGGGTTGCAAGATTTTTTACGCGCGACGGCCCGAGATGGACACGGCCGTGGACAAGCTGGCGTTTCTCGGCAATGCCGATCTGGGTTCGATACGGTTCGAGCGGGTGGCGCCGGACAAGAACGCGAACTGGGTCAATCTGACGGAGAACGACTGGGAGGAGATGATCCCAGTTGCGGACAAGAGAACGAAGGCTGCGAAGACGAAGGGGGAGGAACGCTCTATATTTCGATTATTTTCTCTAGGTGTAGTGACTTCCAGAGATGAATGGAATTACGATCTAAATGTAAAGCGATTGGCCGAAAAGCTTTCTCTTTTTATCAACACTTATAATAGCGAGCTAGAGCGATGGGGCAGACGACGCAAAAGCGCTGAGAATTTATCGGATTGGGTTTCACGGGACATAAAATGGACAAGTGAACTTGAGGCACATCTTAAAGCTGGAACAATCCTTAAATTTGACCGCCACAGAATTCGAAATTCGGCATATCGTCCATTTTTTAAAAGCCTAACCTATTACGATCGGGTAATAACTCATCGCTTATACCAGCAGAATTTAATTTTTCCGGTCCTCTCCAATCAAACAAACTTGCTGATTGTTTTTACGGACCCGTCGGCTCAGAAGCCTTGGATGACACTTTCTGTCGATACGGTTCCCGATCTTCATTTCGTAGGAGCGGCAGCAGGCACTGCTTGTCTTCCACGCTACCGCTACACCGCCTCAGGTGAACGCGTCGACAACATCACCGACTGGGGCCTGAAGCAGTTTCGCGACGCCTATCGCCTGACGCCATCTGGAGCCCTCGCCCTTCGACAGGCTCAGGGTGAGGGTGAGGTTGCCGAGGCGGCGCCGGATGCGAGCAAGGCGCCGGCGCCGGGCACGGCGATCACCAGGGACGATATCTTCCACTACGTCTATGGCGTGCTGCACGATCCGGTGTACCGCGAGACCTATACGATCAACCTGAAGCGCGAGTTCCCGCGCATCCCGTTCTATCCCGACTTCCGGCAATGGGCGGCGTGGGGCGAGACGCTGATGGCGCTGCATGTCGGCTATGAGAGCGTCGAGCCGTGGCCGCTCACACGGATCGAGGCGCCCGACGAAAACGCGCGGGGCGCGGGCGTTGCGCCGAAGGCGATGCTGAAGGCCGACAAGGAGGCCGGCGTCATCCGCCTCGATACCGAGACGCAGCTGACCGGCGTGCCGCCGCAGGCCTGGACCTACCGGCTCGGCAATCGCTCCGGCCTCGAATGGATTCTCGACCAGTACAAGGAAAAGACGCCGAAGGACCCGACGATCCGCGAGAAGTTCAACACCTATCGCTTTGCCGACTACAAGGAGACGGTGATCGACCTGTTGATGCGGGTGACCCGGGTGAGCGTCGAGACGGTGGCGATCACCGAGGCGATGAAGGGGGCGAAGCGGTGAGATCGCTCGTCACCTTCCAGGGTCAGCGGTGAGAGCTGGAGCCTTCACCCTCGCCCTTCGACAGGCTCAGGATGAGGGTGAAGGGGGCGGCGTTCAGGATGGGGCGAAGGGGCGGCGCTCAGGATGAGGGTGAAGGGGCGGTTGGTATGCCGATCTGGAGGGTGAAGGAGGCAATGCCTGACAGTTGCCAATCTCGTGGGTAAGGCGCCAAACGCTTCAACCGCGCATACCGGTGGAGTGCACCAACATCCCATGCCGTCATGGTGAGGCGCCGGCATCCCATGCCCTCGTGGTGAGCTTGTCGAACCACGAGGGCCGCACGACCTGAGAAACGCTACCAATCCTCGCCGGGAACCGACCGCCGACGATCCGGCGAGGTCCGCGACTTCGCCAGATCCGGCAAGCGATCGTAGCGCAGCGCGATCAGCGCTTCCTTCTTGGCACGGGACCAGCCCTTTATCTGACGTTCGCGGGCGATCGCATCGAGCATGCGGTCGTAGGTTTCGGTAAAGACGAGGACGACGGGACGGCGGGTCCTGGTGTAGCCGTCGTAGAGCCCTTCGTTGTGCTCCCAAAGCCGGGCTTCGATCGGCTGCTTCGTCAGGCCGGTGTAGGTGGAACCGTCGGCGCAACGCAGAATGTAGACGGTGGCCTCGAGCGACATTTGAGCTTCGCGGGTTCAATCAGTAGGTGCGGTATATTACCTGCTGCTGGGGATGCTGTCGACAGCGTGGGGTAGGTTCCACTGAAACCTTCACCCTCGTGGTTCGACAAGCTCACCATGAGGGTAAAGGGGATGGCGACCTTTGCCCTGGTAGGGCCTTGAAGGGCGCGAGCGGAAAACGGCCCCTCATGGTGAGCTTGTCGAACCACGAGGGGCGCCCGATGCCCGCGCCCCCCTCAAGCCGCCAGCATCGCCTCGGTCGGCTGTTCGGCGCCGGTCATCAGTGCCACGGCGTCGGACATGGTGATGGCCCTGGGGTCGACGACGCAGAGGCGTTTGGAGAGGCGGTGAATGTGGATGCGGTCGGCGATCTCGAAGACGTGCGGCATGTTGTGCGAAATCAGCACGATCGGCAGGCCGCGCGAGCGGACCTCGAGGATGAGGTCCAGCACCTTGCGGCTTTCCTTGACGCCGAGGGCGGCCGTCGGCTCGTCGAGCATCAGCACTTTCGACCCGAACGCTGCCGCTCGGGCGACCGCGACGCCCTGGCGCTGGCCGCCCGACAGGGTCTCCACCGCCTGGTCGATGTTCTGGATGGTCGTCAGGCCGAGTTCGGAGAGCTTTTCACGCGCGACCTTGCGCATGGCGGTCTTGTCGAGCATGCGCAGAACCTGACCGGCAAAGCCGGGGCGGCGGATTTCGCGGCCCAAGAACATGTTGTCGGCGATGGAGAGGGCCGGCGAGAGGGCGAGCTGCTGGTAGACCGTCTCGATGCCGGCGTCGCGGGCGTCCTCGGGGCTTTCGAAATTGATCTTTTTCCCGTCCAGCGTGATCGTGCCGGCGTCCGCCCGCACGGCGCCGGTCAGCGCCTTGATCAGCGTCGACTTGCCGGCGCCGTTGTCGCCGATCACGGCGAGGATCTCGCCGGGATAGAGGTCGAAGTCGGTGTCGTCGATCGCCACCACGCGGCCGTAGCGCTTGACGAGGCCGCGGCCGGTGAGGATCGGTTCGCGGTTTTCGTCGCCGGCGTGACTGGCGCCGGCCGTCCGGGCTTCGGCGGTCGGATCGGCGGCCGGGTGGGTCGTGCTGGCGTCGCTCATGCCGAAACCTTCCTGATCCACTGGTCGGCGGCGACGGCCGCGATGATGAGGGCGCCGACGGTGAGGCGCGTCCATTGCGGGTCGGTGCCCCAGATCCTGAGGCCCATGGCGAAGACGCCGACGATCAGCGCGCCGACGAGGCTGCCGACGACCGAGCCTCGCCCGCCGAACAGCGAGGTGCCGCCGATCACCACGGCGGTGATCGCCTGGATGTTGGCCTCGTAGCCGGAGGTCGGCGACACCGAGCCCAGACGCCCGATGATCGCCCAGCCGGCCAGGCCGCAGATGAAGCCGGCAACGGCGTAGACGGAAATCAGCGTGCGGTTCAGCCGGATGCCGGAGAGGCGCGCGGCGTCCTGGTCGTCGCCGACCGCATAGACGTGGCGGCCCCAGGCGGTCTGGTTGAGGACGAACCAGAACAGCGCCACGAGCAGGATCATGAACACCGCGCCATAGGTGAAGATCGCGCCCCCCATGCGAAAGGTCGTGCCGAGGAACTGCAGGCTCGGGGCATTGGTGGCGACGTCTTGGGCGCGCAGGGTCTCGTTGTCCGAATAGATGAAGTTCGCCGCCTCGAAGACGAACCAGGTGCCCAGCGTGACGATGAAGGGCGGCAGCCTGACGAGCGCGACGAGGGCGCCGTTGATCAGGCCGCACAGGGTGCCGACCATCAGGCCGGCGAGAATCGCGATCGGCCCCGGCACGCCATGGGTGATGGCGAGCTGGCCCATGATGACCGAGGACAGGACCATGATCGCGCCGACCGACAGGTCGATGCCGGCGGTGAGGATGACCAGGGTCTGGGCGATGCCGACGATGCCGACGATCGTCACCTGCTGGAGGATCAGCGTCAGCGTCAGGGCGTTGAAGAAGCGGTCGCCGACGATCACGCCGAAGAAGGCGATGGAGACGAGGAGCACCATGACCGGCACCAGCGTCGGATTGCCGTGCAGGACGTGCTGGAGCGTGTCGAGCGCGCCGCGTCGACCGGCGAAGGTGGCGACGGCGGCGTCGCCCTTGGAGAGATCGGCCTCGAAATCGTCATCCGCCTCGGGCCGTTTCGCGGGCGCGCTGGCTGTCATGTCGGACTGGTTCATCGCAGGTTTTCCCTCCCAGGACGTCGACGCAAAGGTGCGACTTGCACGGCAGGCGGCTGGCACGGCGGGCGGCGGGCGGCGCTCAAATCCGTGTCATCGCCCGCCTGCCGCGCATCGCAGATCCCACGGGTCATCCGGCATGCCGCCCGGCGGCTGGCGGCTGGCGGCCGATCGAAAACGGTCACCGGGTCGCCGGGACCGGACGGGGCGACGAAGCGCGTCCCGTCCGGTCCCGTCCCGGCCGCGTCCGGAGGCGATCAGCCCCAGCAGGCCTCGGCGCCGGCTGCCGTGTCGATCGACTTGACGCCATCGACCGGCTTGTCGGTGACGAGGTCGACGCCGGTGTCGGTGAAGTCGAGACCCTCGGAGGTCTTCGGCTTCTCGCCGGACTTGACGAACTCGGCGATCGCCTCGACGCCGAGCGCCGCCATCTTCAGCGGATACTGCATCGAGGTCGCGCCGATGACGCCTTCCTTGACGTTCTGGACGCCGGGGCAGCCGCCGTCGATCGAGACGACCAGCGTGTCGGCGTCCTTGCCGAGGGATTTCAGCGTCTGGTAGGCGCCGGCCGCGGCGGGCTCGTTGATCGTGTAGACGACGTTGATGGTCGGGTCCTTCTGGAGCAGGTTCTCCATGGCCGACCGGCCGCCCTCTTCGTTGCCGTTGGTGATGTCGTGGCCGGCAATGCGCTCGTCGTCCTCGTCGCCGATCACCGTCTTGTCCTTGGTGTCGATGCCGAAGCCGGTCATGAAGCCCTGGTCGCGCTGGACGTCGACCGAAGGCTGGGCCGGGATCAGGTCGAGAAAGGCGATGCGGGCGTCGGCCGCCTTGTCGCCGAGGGTCTTCTTCGCCCATTCGCCGATCAGCTCGCCGGCCTTGAAATTGTCGGTGGCGAAGGTCGCGTCGGCCGCGCTCGGCGGATCGAAGGCGGTGTCGAGGGCGATGACCAGAAGGCCGGCGTCGCGGGCCTTCTTGACCACGGGCACGAGGGCCTTGGTGTCGGTCGGCGTGATCAGGATGCCCTTGGCGCCGCCGGCGATGCAGCTCTCGATGGCCGCGACCTGGCTCTCGGTGTCGCCGTCGATGCGGCCGGCATAGGACTGGAGGTTGAGGCTCAGTTCCTTGGCCTTGGCCTCGGCGCCCTCCTTCATCTTGACGAAGAACGGGTTGGTGTCGGTCTTGGTGATCAGGCAGACGGTCTCGTCGGCCGCAAAGGCGGGCGCGGCAAAGGCACCGAGCGACAGGGCGGCGGCGATGGACGTCGATGCAAGAAGCTTGGCGATGGTCACGAAATTCCTCCCGGATGGTGCGGACGCCGACGTCGAAACGCGCCGGTCGATCGGCTTCGGGCGGCCTCCTCGCCGTCCGTTCCGGTTTACGAAACACCATGTTCGCAACCTTGTCAACGTACGTAAATCAGGTGGATTTATTAAAGCGGAACCGCTAGCTTACCGAGCGTTGGCGCCAGACGTCACGTCCGGGTGAAACCTTTTGCGATGCGATCTCGAAACTTCAAGTCGCAGACCTTCGACTTTGCGGCGTGATCACGCGAGACGGGATGTCGCGACGCGCCGGAACGCGGTTGCCGCAAGGCGCGCGAAGCCCGGTGGGCAAGGGCCGTGATCGGACGTGACGGGCGGCGACCCAAAATGACGGCCCCGGCGAACGGCCGGGATCACGATCCGTGACGCACACCGTGACGCGCACGATGGCTCGCCGTGCGTGCGGCCAGGGCCGGACGACACGGCGCCGGTTCGCACCGGCTGCCGTGCCGGGAGAACAAACAGCAAGAGGGAGAGGATCACCATGGAGCACGCCATCATCTCGCGCCAGCCCGGCGACGCAACCGGCGGCTTCGGCTTCGACGGCCTCGGACGCGGCCACGAGGGCGGCGACGCGCGCATGCGCGGCTCCAACCAGTCGGGCCTGCGCGCCCACAACGAGCGCGCCGTCCTGACCCTGATCCGCCGTCACGGCGAACTCGCCAAGGCCGACGTCGCCCGGCGCACCGGCCTGTCGCCGCAGACCGCCTCGGTGATCATGCGGGTGCTGGAATCGGAAGAGCTGGTGCTGCGCGAAAAGCCGCGCCGCGGCCGCGTCGGCCAGCCCTCGATCCCGATGCGGCTCAATCCGGACGGGGCCTTCGCCCTCGGACTGAAGATCGGCCGCCGCTCGGTCGAGCTCGTGCTGATGGATTTCGTCGGCACGATCAGGGCGCGCAAGCGCCTGACCTATGCCTTCCCCGAAGTCGCGACCATCCTCGACTTCGTCGCCGCCTCGCAAGGCGCCGTCATCGACGCTTTGCCGGCCAAGCTCAGGGCGCGGATCGTCGGCCTCGGTGTCGCCATGCCGTTCGAATTGTGGTCCTGGGCCGAGGAGATCGGCGCACCGGCCGAACGGATGGAGCCCTGGCGGCATCTCGACATCGTCGCCGAGCTCGAAGCCATCACCGGCACGCCGGTCGATGTCGCCAACGACGCGACGGCGGCCTGTGCGGCGGAGAACGTCTTCGGCGAGGTCGTGTCTTCCGATTTCGTCTATTTCTTCGTCGGGGCCTTCGCCGGCGGCGGCATCGTCATCGACGGCGACCTCGTCTCGGGCCGCATGGGCAATGCCGGCGCGCTCGGTTCGATGCCGGTGCCGCGGCCGGCCCGCGGCCTCCTCGACGGCGGCAAGGGCGGTCCCGACAAGAGCCCGCGCCCGGTCGAACCGGCCTTCGACCAGCTCATCAACGTCGCCTCGGTGCATGTGCTGGAAAAGATGGTCGCCGCGGAGGGCGGCGATCCCTCGGCGCTGTGGCTCTCGCCGGCCGCCTGGGACGGCCTCGGTGCGGTGCTCGACCGCTGGCTGGAGATCGCCGGCCAGGGGCTGGCCCATGCGATCGTCTCGGCCAGTTCCGTCTACGACTTCGAATGCGCCGTCATCGACGGCAATTTCCCCAAAAGCGTGCGCACCCGGCTCGTCGCCGCAACGGAGCGCGCCACGGCGAAGCTGCGCCGCCAGGGCCTTGCACCCGTCAAGGTCGAAGCCGGCACGATCGGCGATTCGGCCCGCGAGATCGGCTCGGCGAGCCTGCCCTTCTTCGCCAAATTCCTGCTCGATCACCGGGTGCTTTACGCCGACCGGGGGTGAGGCGAGACACGCGGTCGCGAAGACCGACCGTTCTCGGCTTGAGAGACAGGGGCGAGCCGGCGTTGGACCCCTCTTACCGTCAGGCGCCACCTTGGGAGTGGTGTGCAGGCGCGGCAAGCCGTCTTGCCGCGCTTAGGCTTGAAACGGAATGCGTAGTTCTGTTGCAGATTCAGCTTTTCAGAAACATGGGGCTTAGTCGGCAGGCCGACAACGAGGAATGCTTTGACGAGAGGCTTGGCGCTTGACAAGCGCGCCTAGGCCTAGGTCGAGGACAAGCCGAATGGCGTCCAAGCTAGCCGAGGATCGTGCAGACAGCATTCCAGAGCGTTCTCTGTTCAGGCCTTCCCCCTATAGAGGCGGATGTTTGTGCGCCCATTCTATCAACCTTTAGCGGGATACCCTGAACTTTGAACTCGCGCGCAGAGTCGAAAGAGCCGCCAACAAAAAGCTTTCCAAACATATAAGTACCGTCTCCCGCTACTGGTGCGGAACCAATCTCTCCGACGACTTGCCCATCTTGCCAGATTGCATTAGCGCTTGGCGGAGGCGCATGGAACGTGATCGTGTGACCTATGTGGCCGACATTGTTCCCGTCCCGCATGTTGACGTTGATGTCACCGATCTTCCTCTCTTCGTCGCTCATCGTATTTGTGACCTATCGCTCCGAGTGTATTGCCGTCACGCATTCTAACGGAGATTTCTGACTCGCTCTTAGGCTTCCTGTACGAGAGCGCGAAAATAGCGCTTCCTATCACCAGAAATGCACCGGCGCACAGCAGCCCAATCTGAACAGTGTGGGCGACGGACGGGAACATCATTGGCAATACCCATCCGATAATGAGCAGCCCAAGCCCCGCAGCAGTCGACATAATTGCACCCATTCGCGAGTTATAACAAACCCATCATTTTCCACAATCGGTTTGCTAAACTTTCCGCTCCGGCCAAGGGCGGGATCGTGGCCAACCTCCTTCAAGGGTGTTTACGGGCCGACGAGGACTGTTTGTCTCGATCAGCCACGAGGGCCATCGAAGTCGTTTTTTGAAACACTTTCAATGTATTCCGTTTCAATGGTGCCGTCCTCGCGCCCACGGCCGTACCCCGTGGCAAGCTGAGGGTTTTGCGATCCGATGCCGGGGCGATCGGCGTCCGAAGCCTCGTCATGTTCGGATTGCCTTGTCCGTTCATGCCCCGCCTTGCCAGGCTTTTACCGCGTCGAGCGGCCAGAGCAGCATCAGGACGTTGAGGGTCAGCCCGTCGCGGATCATGAATGTCGTGAACAGTTCGAGAGCGACCGCCAGAACCACCGTCAGCCAGACCGGGAATCGGCTCGCGAGGAAAAACCCCAGCACCATGAACGAGATGTCGCTCATGGAATTGACGATGCTGTCGCCGAAATAGTCGAGCGCGATGGTCGCCTCGCGATAATGGCGGATCACCGCGTCGGTGTTCTCGGCGATCTCCCAGGCGCATTCGACCAGCAGCGCCGCGACCAGCCGGCCGCCGACCGGCACCCGCTTCAGGAGCAGCCAGCCGAGCCCGTAGAACAGAAAACCGTGGATCAGGTGCGAGGGCGAATACCAGTCGGACAGGTGCTGGGAGTTTTCGGAACTCTGCACCGCGCCCCACCACAGCTTGACCGTGCCGCAGGTGCAGATCGGGTTGCGCCCCATGGCGTAGAGCGTTGCCGCCGTCGCCGCGACGACGAGCAGCGCGGCGAGGATGTAGACAGGCCGGACGCCGCCCCTCGGCGAAGATCGACCGGGCCGGCCGCGGTGGGCCGGCGTGGGCGCCGCGGCGCTTTGCGTGTCAGGCGGGCTCGGCGGCGGCGTGGTGGGCAACAACATCGGGCGCAACAGTCTCCTCGCCTGGCCGGTCGGCGCGGGCGATCTTCGAGCCCTGTGCTTCAAAATCAAGCGCCTCCGGTCATTTTCGAGCGATCCTTGCACGCAGTGCCTTGCGCGAAGACGTGCGTCGAGAAGACGTGCGTTGATCTGTGCCTGTCGATGACGCGGGGCGTCGGGAAAGTGTTTCAGTTTCGGCCTCGGAGATCGTTACGCTCATGCGGATTGGATTCTTCGATAGATTTTCGTGTATAAACAACCGATGCGCTCCCTCGTCGCTCTTCTTCGCGCCGTGAACGTCGGCGGCACCCGCAAGCTACCAATGGTCGAGCTTCGTGGGATATGCATGGCGGCCGGACTCCAGAATGCGCGCACGTATATCCAGTCAGGCAATGTCGTTTTCGACACGGATCAAGACGCCGCCAAAGCGAAGGCAGAACTGGAAAGCCGTTTGCACCGCCATGTTGGCAGACCGGTTGGCGTCTTAATACGGGAGGCATCGGAGATGCGGACCGTGCTCGATCGCAATCCATTTCGAAACGCTGCGTCCAACCAGGTCGTCGTCATTTTCTTGGACGAGCCACCGCTGCCCGATATTCTCGAAACTTCCAAAGGGCAAAACGACGAGGAAATCGAGGCAGGAGAGCGCGAGGTCTTCGTGCATTACCCCTCTGGAATCGGTCGATCGCGGCTTAAGCTCACCGCCATGGAGACCGGCACCGCTCGCAACATGAACACGGTCGCAAAACTCGCGGATATGGCGTCCGACGCGACTCAGCTGTGAAAGGAGTGATTTTCGCCAATTAGCCCAGCAGCACGTCGCGAACGCCATACGAGCCTGTCCGTTGCCTCGGCTCGTTATTGAAAAGACGGCGGGATGCCGAAAGAAATCGCCGCTGCCCGTCACTTGGCGCGAAATTGACGGCCTTCGCCACCTTATGCCGGTTTTGTCCAGGTGGCCGACATTGCGTTGCCATCATGGGAACGACCGTTAGACACCCGAAACCGCTGCCGAATTCCGTCGGCAGCATGCCCGCTTTGTGGCCAATCGGGCTTCGATGACGTTTGCCACTCCCCCCCCCGTGCCGAATTGATTGACGCGTCAATCAATTGATATATCCTCGGCGAATGAAGTCGAATGTCAGTCCAAGAACGCCGCGCGGCACCGTCGAGGCGGAGCGCCGCCGAACGCTGATCGCCGCGGCCATCGGCGCCATCGAGCGTGCCGGTTCGATGGAGGTGACGATGGCCGAGATCGCCTCCCGCGCGGCCGTCTCGCCGGCGCTGGCGCACCATTATTTCGGCGCCAAGGACGATCTGATGATCGCCGCCATGCGCCATCTCCTCGGCGAGTTCCGCACCTGCATCACCGCGCGGCTGGGTCAGGCGAAGACGCCGCGGGAGCGGGTGTCGGCGGTGATCTCCGGCTGCTTCGACGAAAGCCAGTTCACCCGCGAGGCCATCGCCGCCTGGCTGGTCTTCTACGTCCATGCCCGCCGCTCGGCCGACGCCGCGCGGCTTTTGCGGCTGTATTTCCGGCGGCTGGAGACCAATCTCGTTTCGGGACTGCAGCCGCTGGTCGGACTGCCACGCGCGGTCACGACCGCCGCGGCGGCCGGCGCGATGATCGACGGCGTCTGGCTGCGCCAGGCGTTAACGCCGCTGACCGCGCCCGACCGCATCGCCGCGACCGCGATGCTCGAGCGCTTCGTCGACGCCGAGCTGTCGCAGCCGGCGACCGCGCCGTCCCATCCTGCCCCCCATCCGGCACCCCGTCCGACACCCCGTCCAACGACGGCGCATTGAGGCCTGCCATGAAAACCCTCGAAGAAGCCGATTACGTCGTCGTCGGATCGGGCTCGGCCGGTTCGGCACTCGCCTATCGTCTGTCGGAAGGCGGGCAGTACGACGTCGTCGTCATCGAGGCGGGCGGCACCGACGCCGGCCCGTTCATCCAGATGCCGGGCGCCCTGTCCTTCCCGATGAACATGAAGCGCTACGACTGGGGCTACCGCTCCGAGCCCGAACCGCATCTGAACAACCGGCGCCTCGCGACACCGCGCGGCCGGGTGATCGGCGGCTCGTCCTCGATCAACGGCATGGTCTATGTGCGCGGCCATGCCAGGGATTTCGACCACTGGGCCGAGACCGGCGCGACGGGCTGGGCCTTCGCCGACGTCCTGCCCTATTACAAGCGGCTGGAAAGCTTCCATGGCGGCGCCGGCCGCGGCGTCGATGCGCAATGGCGCGGCACCGACGGGCCGCTCAACGTCAAGAACGGCGACATGGCAAACCCGCTCTACGACGCCTTCGTCGAAGCGGGTCATCAGGCCGGCTATCCGCTGACCGACGACTACAACGGCAAGCAGCAGGAGGGCTTCGGCCCGATGCAGCAGACGATCTGGAAGGGTCGGCGCTGGTCGGCGGCCAACGCCTATCTGCGGTCCGCGCTCGCCCGCCGCAATTGCCGGATGCATTCCGCCCAGGCCCTGCGCGTCGCCTTCGAGGGCAACCGCGCGACCGGAGTCCTCGTCGGGCGGGCGAGCGGCCGCTCGAAGCAACCGACCGGCATCGTGCGCGCGCGAAAAGAGGTGGTGCTGTGCGCCGGCGCGATCAACTCGCCGCATCTTCTGATGCAGTCGGGCATCGGCGCGCCGGACGTGCTCGGGCGTGCCGGCATCGCAACGAGGCTCGCCCGGCCCGGCGTCGGCCGGAACCTGCAGGACCATCTGGAGCTCTACATCCAGCAGGAATGCACCCAGCCGATCACCCTCAACGGCTATCTCGACCTCTTCACCAAGGGCCGGGTGGGCCTGGAATGGATGATGCTGCACACCGGCTACGGCGCGACCAACCATTTCGAGGCGGCGGGCTTCATCCGCTCGGCGGCCGGCGTCGAATATCCCGACATCCAGTACCATTTCCTCCCCGGCGCGATCCGCTACGACGGCAAGTCCGCCGCTCCCGGCCACGGTTTCCAGGCCCATGTCGGGCCGATGCGGTCGAAGTCCCGCGGCACGATCACGCCGGTGTCGGACGACCCCACCAAGGGGCCGGCGATCCGCTTCAACTACATGAGCGACGGCCAGGATTTTCCCGATTTCAGGAAGGCGATCCGGTTCACCCGCGAGATCTTCGGCCAGGAGGCGATGGCGGCGTTTGCCGGCCGCGAGATCCAGCCCGGCGATGCGCTCCAGAGCGACGACGCCCTCGACGGTTTCATCGCCGAGCACGCCGAGAGCGCCTATCACCCCTGCGGCGCGGCGCGCATCGGCGCGGCCGAGGACGAGCATGCGGTGGTCGATCCCGAATGCCGTGTCATCGGCACCGACAATCTGCGGCTCGCCGACTCGTCGATCTTCCCGCGCATCACCAACGGCAATCTCAACGGCCCGTCGATCATGGTCGGGGAAAAGGCCGCCGACCACATTCTCGGCGCCGGCATGCTGCCGCCGGAGCCGGAGATGCGGCCCTGGATCAATCCGGACTGGCGCGACAGCCAGCGCTGAACGATGCCGGCCATCCCGTGTGAATGAGACACCGTCCGTCGCGTTGGGGACCGTCCGTGCGGGACCCGGCGCTTGCCGCGTTTTTGCCGCAAACTTGCTTCTTCGGCGAAAACCCGGCTTACTGTCTGGAAAGTTTTGCGCAACATCTCGTGCCGAAACGGCGCACTTGCGCGAGCCTTCCCGGGATCGATCCGAAACGAGGTCGACCCGGAAGAACACCGCCCCCGTAAGGCACCCCATAAGACACTGAGAGGAATTTTTCATGAACCGATCCGGATTCGTCGTTTCCACCATCGCGGCACTGACCATGACCGCCGGCGTGGCGAACGCCCAGCAGAAATTCATGACCATCGGCACGGGCGGGCAGACCGGCGTCTACTTCGTCGTCGGCCAGTCCATCTGCAAGCTCGTCAACCGCGCGAGCACCGAGAACAATCTGCGCTGCACGGCGCCGTCGACCGGCGCCTCGGTCGCCAACATCAACGCCATCAAGGCCGGCGACCAGACCATGGGCGTCGCCCAGTCGGACATGCAGTACAACGCCCTCGAGGGCCTCGAGCCCTGGAAGGGCGACCCGTTCAAGGGCGAGCGCTCGGTGTTCTCGCTGCATCCCGAGCCGATCACCGTCGTCGCCCGTGCCGATTCCGGCATTGCGAGCTTCGACGACCTGAAGGGCAAGCGCGTCAACATCGGCAATCCGGGGTCCGGCTCGCGCGCCACGATGGAAGTCGTCATGGACAAGAAGGGCTGGAAGATGGGCGATTTCACGCTCGCCTCCGAGCTCAAGGCCGCCGAACAGTCGCAGGCGCTCTGCGACAACAAGGTCGACGCCATCATCTACACGGTCGGCCACCCGAACGGCTCGATCCAGGAGGCGACCACCTCCTGCCCGTCCAAGCTGATCGCGGTCACCGGGCCGGAGATCGACAAGCTGGTCGCCGACAATCCCTACTACGCCGCCGCGACCATTCCGGGCGGCATGTACGAGGGCAATGCCGACGAAACCAAGACATTCGGCGTGCGCGCGACGATGGTGTCCGCCGAGAACGTCGACGAGGAGACCGTCTACCAGACGGTGAAGGCGGTGTTCGAGAATTTCGACCGCTTCAAGAAGCTGCATCCCGCCTTCGCCGACCTGAAAAAGGAGGAGATGATCAAGCTGGGCAACTCCGCGCCGCTGCATCCGGGCGCCGAGCGCTACTACAAGGAAGCCGGCCTTCTGTAAGGCCCGGCACCGGTCCGGCGCGGCGGCACGCCGCCCGGACCTTGTCGTTGCGATCGAACATGCCGGGACGCCGCTTGAGGCGTCCCGGTACCGCCCGGCACGGGCGATCCGGCGATTTTGCCGCCACTGCGACGCAAGCGAGATCCGTTGATGGCCAAGTCTCCGTCCCACACCCCGTCCGACACCCCGGCCCACACCCCGTCCGACCCTACCGTCCATAGCCTCGACGACGAGCGCAAACGCACCGTCGACAGCGTCGACATCGAATCGGCGACCTCGCGCCAGGAAGCGCTCGACAATCTCGTCGCGTCCTCCGACACGGGCGGACGCAGTCCGATCAAACCCGTCGCCTATTTCATCTCCGCCGTCGCCCTCGTCTGGTCGCTGTTCCAGCTGTGGATCGCCTCGCCGATCCCGTTCATGGTCGGCTTCGGCGTCTTCAACGACACCGAAACCCGCTCCATCCACCTGGCCTTCGCGATTTTCCTCGCCTTCCTCGCCTTCCCCGCCTCGCGCTCGATCGTCCAGCTGGTGCTCGGCATCGGCGTGCCGCTGGTGCTCGGCTACCTGTTTCTGGAGGGTGCCACCGGCGTCCTGCCGGTCTGGTACATCCCGCTGATCACCCTCGCGATGGTCGCCTTCGCCATCCTGCCCTCGCCGAAGAACAAGATCCTGCCGCACGAATGGCTGCTGGCTCTGCTCGGCGCGGTGACGGCGTCCTATCTCTTCGTCAACTACACGGCGATCTCGGGCCGCGTCGGCGCGCCCAACATGATGGACTTCATGGTCGGCACCGTCGGCCTGATGGTGCTTCTAGAAGCCACCCGGCGGGCGCTCGGTCCGGCACTGATGATCGTCGCCACGGTCTTCCTCGTCTACACCTTCCTCGGCCCCTACATGCCGGCGATCATCGCCCACAAAGGCAACTCGCTGTCGGAGGTGGTGAACCACCAGTGGATCACCACGGAAGGCGTCTTCGGCATCGCGCTCGGCGTGTCGACCTCCTTCGTCTTCCTGTTCGTGCTGTTCGGCTCGCTGCTCGACAAGGCCGGGGCCGGCAGCTACTTCATCAACGTCGCCTTCTCGCTGATGGGCCACATGCGCGGCGGACCGGCCAAGGCCGCCGTCGTCTCCTCGGCGATGACGGGCCTGATCTCCGGCTCCTCGATCGCCAACGTCGTCACCACCGGCACCTTCACCATCCCGCTGATGAAGAAGGTCGGCTTTTCGGCCGAAAAGGCCGGCGCCGTCGAGACCGCCTCCTCCGTCAACGGCCAGATCATGCCGCCGGTGATGGGCGCAGCCGCCTTCCTGATGGTCGAATATGTCGGCATCCCCTATTTCGAGGTGGTCAAGAACGCCTTCGTGCCAGCCGTCATTTCCTACATCGCCCTCGTCTACATCGTGCATCTGGAAGCCTTGAAGGCCGGCATGCAAGGGCTACCGCGGGCCTATGAGCCCAAGCCCTGGCTGCAATGGCTGGTCGGCGTCGTCTTCGGCATCCTCGTCCTGTGCGTCATCTCGCTCGCCGTCTATTACGGCATGGGCTGGATCCGTCCGGCCTTCGGCGCCAATGCCGGCTGGGTGGTCTTCTTCCTGCTGGTCGTCACCTATGTGGGCCTGCTGTGGTACGGCGCGAAATATCCCGCGCCCAGGCTCGACGACCCGGACAGGCCGATCACCGAGCTGCCGCTGCCCGGCCCGACGGTCAAATCCGGCCTGCATTTCATCCTGCCTGTCGTCGTGCTCGTCTGGGCGCTGATGGTCGACCGCCTGTCGCCGGGCCTTTCGGCCTTCTGGGCCGCGGCCTTCATGATCTTCATCCTGATCACCCAGCACCCGCTGACGGCGCTGTTCAAGGGCACCGGCGACTACGGTTTCGAGATCACCCGCGGCTTCCTCGACCTTCTCGACGGCCTGATCACCGGGGCGCGCAACATGATCGGCATCGGCATCGCGACCGCCACGGCCGGCATCATCGTCGGCGCGGTCTCGCAGACCGGCGTCGGTTCGGCGCTGGCCGAAGTGGTCGAGGTGCTGTCGGGCGGCAATCTGATGGCGATCCTGCTTTTGACCGCCGTCCTGTCTCTGATCCTCGGCATGGGCCTGCCGACGACGGCCAACTATATCGTCGTCTCGGCGCTGCTCGCGCCGGTCATCGTCACCCTCGGCGAGGCCAACGGCCTGATCGTGCCACTGATCGCGGTGCATCTCTTCGTCTTCTATTTCGGCATCATGGCCGACGTGACGCCACCGGTGGGCCTTGCTTCCTTCGCGGCGGCCGCCGTTTCCGGCGGCGATCCGATCAAGACGGGCGGCATCGCCTTCTTCTATTCGCTGCGCACCGCGGCGCTGCCCTTCCTGTTCATCTTCAACACCGATCTCCTTCTGATCAATGTCGACATCTTCCACGGCATCTTCATCTTCATCGTCGCGACGATCGCCATGCTGCTGTTCGCGGCGGCGACGCAAGGCTGGTTCCTGACGAAGAACCGCTGGTGGGAATCGATCGCGCTGCTGCTCATCGCCTTCACCCTGTTCCGGCCGGGTTTCTGGATGGACAAGGTGGCGCCGCCCTTCGTCGACCGTCCGGCCTCCGAGATCGCCGCGGCCGCCCAGGCAACGCCGGAGAACGAGCCGCTGCGTCTGCGCATCGACTATCTCGACAGTTTCGGCGCGCCGTCCCAGAAGAGCGTGAACCTGCCGCTGCCGGCGGGCGCGACCGGCGAGGAGCGCCTCGCCAATGCGGGCATCGAGCTGAACACCGATGGCGGCAAGACGGTGATCGACAATGTCGCCTTCGGGTCGAACGCCGAAAAGGCCGGCCTCGACTGGGACCAGGAGATCACCATGGTCCGCTCGCCGAGCGACCAGCCGAACAAATACTGGATGTTCATCCCGGCCATCGCGCTGCTCGCCCTCGTCGTCTGGGGCCAGCGCCGCCGGGCGCCGAGCGAACCGGAGCCGAAGCGCGCGACGGCCGCCCTCGCCTGAGGTCGCGCGGCGAACCCGTCGAGGTTCTCGATCATCGCGCCAAAAACGAAAACCCCGCGGAGAGCGTTCTCCGCGGGGTTCTCAGTTCGGGCATCGGCAGCGTCCCGACAGCAGAACGGCTCCCGGCGAAAGCGGCCCAATCTGCGGCCGGATCAGCCGACGAGGGTCGTCAGGAAGACGGTCGCGGCCAGGGCGAGGGAGATCATGCCGGTCACGGCGAGGGACTGGACGAGAGAGTTGCAAAGCATGGTTTGCGCCTTTCCTGCGAGCGCGTTGCGATGCGCCGCATATGCTGTTTTCGCCCGCCGGCCGAAAGGCCCGGAAACGACACGTTGCTTCGCAAGCCGAACATTTCTTTCACGCCGCCTCGGGTGGCAGGAGCCCCGCGCCAGCTTCGCCGTTCTCGACCGGTCGGGCACTGCCGGATCGCGATCGCGACGCCGTTTGTCCGCCCCGGACGCCCGGCTTCGCAGACCCGCCGCCGTCGCCGATCGGGGCGTTCGCAGACGGTGTTTTCGAGACGGCATTTTCGGGACGGGCGGGTGGTTATCGAGGTCGGGCCGGCGTCAGGGCCGGGCCGAGTGCGAAAAGATGTCCTCGTCGTCCCAGCCGGCGAGATCGAGCTTCGCGCGGGTCGGCAGGAAGCCGAAAGCGGCCTTGGCCAGCTCCATCCGCTCCTCGCGCTCCAGGCGCTTGTAGAGCGCGCCCATGATGTCGTGGAGATACAGGACGTCGGAGGCGGCATACTCGACCTGAGCCTGGCTCAGCGTCTCGGCCGCCCAGTCGGAGGATTGCTGCTGCTTGGAGATATCGACGCCGACGAGTTCGCGGGCGAGATCCTTCAGACCGTGGCGATCGGTATAGGTGCGGGTCAGCCGCGAGGCGATCTTGGTGCAGAAGATGCCTTGCGTCATCGTGCCGAACGCATGGTAGAGCGCGGCGACGTCGAAGCGGGCGTAGTGGAAGATCTTGGTCTTTGCGGAATCCTTCAATAGCGCCTCGATGTTCGGCGCGCTGGTCTGCCCTTTCGCGATCTGCACCACGTCGGCGGTGCCGTCGCCGGGCGACAACTGGACGACGCAGAGCCGGTCGCGGCGCGTGTCGAGGCCGAGCGTCTCGGTGTCGATCGCCACCGGGCCGGTGTAGCGGGCAATATCGGGCAGATCGCCCTTGTGGACGCGGATGGTCATGGTTCGGCCCTTCGAATTGGTCGTTTGACGTCACGAATCGCCTTAGCGGATAATCGCGCCGACGCCAAAGACTTTGCCGATCGCGGCGTGGCGCCGGCCGATCACGACGCGTCGTCTCGTTTCGACGAAGAGGCGCTGCCGGGCCGCGTTGCCGGCGATGGGGCCCGCGTCCCGTCGCGAACGACGGTCGCCGAAATCGGCGCGTCTCGAACCGGATCGCCGTCGAAAGATTCGGTGCGTCGGACGGGCGACAGCTTGTCGCGCCTGCATCCGGCCCCGTAGTGTCAGGCGATCCGCCACCCCCGTTCGCGCCGCATCCGCCTGCAGAAGGTTTTTCCCATGAAGATCACGTCTCCCTACCTTATGTTCGTCGGCGACGTGTCGGACGATCTCGCCGCCAAGACCGCGCAAGGCGTCGTCGACTGGCGCCGGGACTGGTGCCTGGCGCAGCTGCGGCTGCCGGGATGCCGGGCCGATCTGAAACTGCCGGACATGGAGGTGTCGGAGGCCGCCGCGGCCGGGGCCAGGACCATGGTGGTCGGCGTCGTCAATGCCGGCGGCGTTCTGCCGGACCACTGGGTCGACACGATCGTCGAAGCGCTCGAGGCCGGGATGGACGTCGCCTCCGGCCTGCATGTGCGGCTCGGCACCATCGCCCGCATCGCCGAGGCCGCCGGCCGCAACGGCCGCCAGCTCTTCGACCTGCGCGAACCCGCCCGGAGCTTTGCCACCGGCAAGGGGACGAAGCGCACCGGCAAGCGTCTGCTCGCCGTCGGCACCGACTGCTCGGTCGGCAAGAAATACGCCGCGCTGTGCCTGGAGCGCGACATGCGCGCGGCCGGCTACGACGCCGATTTCCGCGCCACCGGCCAGACCGGCATCCTCATCGCCGGACGCGGCGTGCCGCTCGACGCGGTGGTCGCCGACTTCATCGCGGGCGCGGCCGAATGGCTGACGCCGGACGCCGTCGAGAGCCACTGGGACGTCATCGAGGGCCAGGGCTCGCTCTTCCACCCCTCCTTCGCCGGCGTCACGCTTGGCCTGCTGCACGGCTCGCAGCCGGACGCCTTCGTCGTCTGCCACGAGCCCACCCGCACCACCATGCGCGGCGTCAGGACGCCGCTGCCGAGCATCGGCCAGGTCATCGACGCGACCATCCTGATGGGCCGCCTCAACAATCCCGACATCCGCTGCGTCGGGCTCTGCGTCAACACGGCGAAGCTTCCCGAAGACGAGGCCACGACGCTGCTGACGAAGCTTGGCGAGGAGTACGGCCTGCCGGCGACGGACCCCGTCCGCTTCGGCGGGGGGGCGATCGTGGAGGAGATCGGGCGGGTGTATGGGACGGCCTGAGACCTGATCGCGATGCGGGCCACGGCTGTCGCTCGCCGCGAGCCGATGCTCCGGCCACGCCCGCCACGTCGGGTCAGGATTTCGCCGCGACCGCCATCGGACGGCGGATGAGCCGGATCGTGCCGCTGCCCCCTCCGCCGCAAAACAGGCCATCGGCGCCATCCGATTCGAGCCCCGAGACGCCCGTGCCGGCCGGTAGCTGGAGGGTTGCAAGCACTTCGCCCGTTTCGGGATCGATGCGCCGAACGTCGCTCTGATCGTTCTGCCAGGTGCCATGCCACAGTTCGCCGTCGACCCAGGTGACACCGGTCACGAACCGGTCCGATTCGATCGTGCGCAGAACCGCCCCCGTCTCGGGATCGACCTGATGGATCTTCCGGCTGCGGTGCTGACCGACCCACAGCATGCCCTCCGCCCAGGCCAAGCCTGAATCCTCACCGTTTCCGGGCGCCGCGATCGTGCCGAGCACCTCACCGGTTTCGGGATCGATCTTCTGGATACGCGCCTCGGCGATCTGAAACAGATGCGTGCCGTCGAAGGCCGTTCCGGCATGTGCCGCCACGTCGATGCGGCTAAGCACTTCACCGGTTTCCGGGTCGAGAGCGTTCAGCCGGTCGCCCGTGGCGAACCAGACGTGCCGTCCGTCGAAGCCGACGCCATGCACACCATCGACGCCGGGAAAGGGTCCGTATTCGCGGAGGATTTCGGCCGTGTCGCGCGTCATATTTATATCCTCAGGCGCATTGCATTATCTCGGACAGACAAAGGACGTTCAAATCCTTCGCTTCTCAAACATCTTGTCTGATTCGAGATGGCGCCACCTCGATGCCGGATATACTAGCTGTTCGGCAGCGGTGCCGGGAGTAACAAACTCGTCGGGAATCCGGGCACGTTGGGCGCCATCCAGCGGCAAGCCCGTCCGCGACCGAAGGATCGACCATGCCGCCGCGGGCAAGGTCGGCCAGCGCCCGCAGCACCGTGCGCGGACTGACGGCAAGCGCCAACGCAAGGGCCGAGCTTGACCATGCCTCGCCGTCGGCGAGCAATGCGAGCATCTGCGCATGATCGCTCTCGACGGGCGGCGCCAGCACGGCGACCGTCTTCGCTTGCGGCCCAAGCGCGAAGCCGCGTCGCGTCGCGTTCACCTGGGCCAGGTCTTCAAGGGACTTGCGCAGCCGCCCGATCTCGACGCGTAGCCGTGCGCGATGCGACTCGTCGGCATTCTTGGCACGAAAGGCCCGAACAAGCAGCGTTTCGCGGGGTACGTCGCCCGGCCACGCCTGCGCAAGCGTGCGGACCAGTGCAAAGAGCACAGGCCGGCTGGCCAGCGAAACCACCGCTTCGCCCGCGCGAACGACATTGCGGCAGGCATCGACGACCAGCGCATCCGAAGCCAACAGGACCTCGACGTCGTCGAGCCGGATCAGCCGTTCCCGCCCGCATTCGAAAAGCCGTGCGATCGGCGCGTCGAACAGGCGGAAGGACCGCTCGACCTCGGCCAACAACGCAGGGATTGCGCTCGTCTGCGCCGCGCGTTTCGCCCGGTCAAGCGCCTCGCGCGCCGGCTCCGTTCGGATACGCCGCATCTCGATACCGGCGGTAACGAGCGCATATCCGGCCCGTGACGCGAGCGGCAGCACCTCGACGTCGATCCCGGCGAGTGCCGTCTCGGCCTGTTCGAGCCGTCCGATGAGCAGAAGATACCGGGCTTCGGGATAGCCCGCATGGGCCGCGTTCGCCCGGTCACCGCAAGCCGCCAAGACCCCGCGTGCCATCGCGAGTGCCTGCATCGATCGACCCAGATCCCGGCAAACGAGTGCGATCTCCGCTTCTGCAAGAGCGCATCGCGATCTGGCCACGAGTTCGTGCGGACCGAAGGCGCGTGCGGCGCGGCGGACCAATTCACGGGCGCGCGCCAAATCGCCCAGTTGCGCCATCGCAACCCCTCGCAGCGCCAGTGCCGGTGCATCGTCGCGCAGCGCGACCCGCTTCAGCGCAGCGATCGGATCGCCCACCGCGAGCGCGCGTGCCGCCGCCGTGATCAGCTCGTCCATGGAAATCGCGCCAGATTTGTCACTCTCAGCTTCGCGCCTCCGCCCTTATGTCTCTACCTGCTTCAGCCATGCCGGAAACGACAAAAATCGTTCGGGAGCGTTAAAATGCCGAGGTCTGCGGTTGCAAGGAAGGGAACTGCACGGCGCCGGCGAGCCAACACCACGGCTGGCCGGCTTGGCCTCACGGCATCACCGACCTTCGCGCTTATGGCATGGCTTACCGCGCGGACGGCGCCGAATATGGCCCTGTGCTCATCGGGGACCATGCCGATCGACGGCATGGTCTGGATGTATCTGTTGATGAGCCTTTTCCATTTCGCACCATGGCTGAAGCTCGTCACCAGCCGCCTCCGGCCGGTCAATCAACCCACTTGCCCCATCGAAGGAGACTCATCATGCAACATTCCGTCGTTTCGCAAGACGAATGGCTCGTCGCGCGCAAAGCTCTCCTCGCCAAGGAACGCGAGATGACCCACATGCTCGACGCACTGCGCGCGGAGCGCAGGCAATTGCCCTGGGTCAAGGTCGACAAACCCTACCTGTTTAAAGGTTCCGGCGGCGAACGCTCGCTCGGCGAGCTGTTCGGCGAGCGTAGCCAGCTTGCCATCTATCACTTCATGCTGACGCCGGGCTCCGATCAAGTCTGCGCGGGCTGCTCGTTCACCGCCGACAATTTCGACGCGGCGCGGATGCATTTCGAACATGCGGACCTTGCCTTTGCCGCCATCTCGCGCGCGCCCATAGAACGCATCAACACAGTCAAGGTCCGCATGGGCTGGACCTTCCCATGGGTCTCCTCGGGCGACGGCGACTTCAACTTCGATTTCGGCGTGTCCTTTTCCGAGGAACAACGTGCCAATGGCAACGCCATCTATAATTACGGCACCGTCATCGAGAAAAGCCCGGACATGTTCGGCGTGAGCATCTTCGTGAAAGACGACCGAGACGACATCTTCCATACCTATTCGACCTATCATCGGGGAACCGAATTGCTGATGGGTGCCTTCAACTGGCTCGATCTGACGCCGAAAGGCCGCAACGAACCGGGCGGCACGATGAGCTGGGTGAAGCTGCACGATCGGTATTGAGGTTGGCGGCGTCAGGGCGAGCGATCGTTTCGACGTTACATCTCGAACGACGTCGCGAGCCCCGCCCAGTCCGGCACCGCATCCCGCTGCCGCATCAGCGCCGCGCCGAGTTTCAGCGCCATTCCATCGGCGAAGCGCGGCGCGACCAGCTGCACGCCCACCGGCAGCCCTTCGCGGGTGAAGCCGCCATTGACGCTGACAGCCGGTTGCTCGCCGAAATTCCACGGCAACGTGAAGCCGATATGCTCGAAGGGGCGCTCGGGGTCGTCGATGGGCGAGGCCCAGTCTGCGGGCCAGGACGAGACCGGATTGACCGGCGACAAGACCGCGTCGAAGCGCTCGAAGGGTTTGAGCGCGGCACACTTGATGGCGAAAAGCTGGTCGAAGGCGGCCCCGACGTCGGCCCCGGAAAGGTCTTTTGCGCCTGCGGCCCAAGTAAGGATGTAAGGCAGGATGCGATCGCGTGCTTCGGGCGAAAGCCGCTCGATCTGCGCCCAGAACCGGGCGCGAAAGAAGCGGTCGAAGCCGTCGAGCATCGCCCGGTCCAGCACCGGCTCCACCGGCTCGACGATGGCGCCGGCCCGGCGCAGCGCGCCGGCGCATTCGGCGAGCACGCGCGCGGCATCCTCGTCCGCCTCGAGGCCGCAGCCGGCGCTTTCCATCAGGCCGACGCGCACGCCCGCCAGATCGAATTCGAGGTCGCGCCAGTCGATGACGGCGGGCGGCAGGCCGGTCGGATCGCGCGGATCGGGCAGCGACAGGGTCGCCATCATCAAGGCGGCATCTCCGATCGTGCGCGTCATCGGCCCGGCGACCCGGCCATAGAAGGCGGGATCGAGCGGCACGCGGCCGAAGCTGGGCTTGAAGCCGACGAGGCCGTTCAGTCCGGCCGGAATGCGGATCGAGCCGCCGATGTCGGTGCCCAGATGCAGGGGACCGTAGCCCGCCGCCGCCGCCGCACCGGCACCGGCGCTCGACCCGCCGGGGTTTTTCGACACGTCAAAGGGATTGCGCGACAGGGCGTGAAAACTCGACAGTCCCGAGGAAAGCATGCCGTAGTCGGGGCAGGTGGTGCGCGCGAAGATCAGCGCGCCGGCCTCTTTCAGCCGCGCCGCGGACGGGGCGTCTCGGGCAGCCGCGACGAGCGTGGTGGCTGCCGTGCCGTTTGGTACGGGCAAACCTTCGGTCGCGATCAGTTCCTTGATTGTCGTCGGCACGCCGTCGAGGGCCCCCTTGGGCTCGCCCTTCGCCCAGCGTTCCGTCGAAGCGTCCGCCTGGCGACGGGCATCCTCCGGGTCGTAGGCCCAGAGCGCGGCGATCTTCGGCTCGACGGCGGCGATGCGGGCTTCCACCGAGGCCCAGGCTTCCGACGGCGAGGTTTGGCGGCTTTGGTAGAGGTCGACGAGGCGGGTCGCAGAGAAATCGCAAAGTTCGGTCATGGGGCTCGACGGACTCAATTTCGAATGGCGGCCCGACGATAGAGCCGATCGCCGACGACATGCCAGCCGACCGCGACGCTCAAAGCACCGCCCGGCCGGTCTGCCGGCTCACCCGGCGCGGCTCGACCCTCAGCTCCAGCAACCGGGCGCTGTGGTTCGGGCCGACGACGAGCACGCTGTCGGGCGGCAAGAGACCCCAGAGACCGGCATTCTCGTCGCAAGGCTCGGAAGCGATCAGCAGGCCGCCGGCCCCACCATGGGCCCCGTTGCCTTCTGGACGTATGGCGTCCCGCGACGATTCCCCGCCTTCCATGCGCCAGTAGAGCGAGGGCGGCAGGCCGTCGCTCGACCAGCGAAAGGCATGGAGCGTCTCGCCGTCGCAATGGATGGCCGCGAAACGCACCGGCTCGCCGGTCTCGGCCACCAGCGTCATGATCTCGGCCAGTGTCCGCTCGACGGCGCGTATCGGATCATCGTCGAGGCCGCGGCCGAGGGCGGCGAGGAAGATCGCCTCGGAATCCGACGTTCCGCGGCGCAGCGCATAGAGATCGTCGGGGATCAGCGCGTCGACCTTGCGACGCAGATGCCGGTAGCCGCCGATCTGGCCGTTGTGCATGAACAGATGCCGGCCGGCGGCGAAGGGATGGCAGTTGGCGGTCGACACCTCGCCGCTGGTCGCAGCGCGCACATGGGCGAGAAACAGGCCGGATCTGATTTGCCGGCAAAGCGATACGAGATTGGCATCCGACCAGGCCGGCAGGATGCCGCGATAGACGCCGGGTTCCGGCCGCTCGCCATACCAGCCGATGCCGCAGCCGTCGCCGTTGACGATGGTGCGCGCCTCGCGCGCCGCCAGCGACTGGGAGATCAGCGAGGCGCGGGGCTCGACCAGGAGGCGGTCGAGAAACAGCGGCGCTCCGGCATAGGCGAGAAGACGGCACATGGGTGGGCACCGCAAGCGACAGAGGACGGTTCGCCGACGTCGCACGACCAAAAAGGTCAGCGGGTGGCGAACGTGTCTCACCGTTGCGCAGACATGGTTAAGGCATCGTTAACTGGATTGTTTTCGCCGGTTTCGCCGTCGGAACGCGCTCGAAAAAGGGCAACCGGGCGAAGGGGCGCAGCCAACGACCGGGCCTTGGCAGGCCGACGCGAACTTGGGCGCGACCCGTGCCAGGCCCTTGCGTCACCGTAAAACCGACGTGACGGCGGCATCCAGCATCCCACGGCGCCCCTTCACTGTCGCCCCTTCACCGGCGGGCGATCACGATCGTGCTATCGTCGGCTCCTGGCTTTTCTGGCGCGGGCGGCGTCTTCGGCACGCTCGGCGGCGGTATCGAGGTCGCGGCGCAGCTGCCGGATGTCCTCGGCGGGGAGCTGCGCGATCGTCTCGGCGAGGCGGTTGGCCAGCGCCGTCGCGTCCGGGGACAGCCCGGCCGTCTCCACGACGATCTTCGGATGAGAAAGCCTGGCGAGCCGCTCCAGCTCCTCGGCCTCGTCCCAGATGACGTTGAGATAGCCGATGATGCGCTGCAGGAGATCCCAGGTCGGTCGGCCGCGCCGGCCATGCTCCAGCGCCGACAGATAGGCGCTGGAGACGCCAAGACTGGCGGCCATCTCGGTCTGGGTCAGCCCACGCTCCTTGCGCAGCGCCCGCACCCTTTCGCCGAAGGGCGTCATCGATCTTCGACCCTTGCCATCCGCGTCATCCGAACCGCCTCACCCGCACGTAAAAGGCGCCGTCGCCACCATGATGGCGCTCGGCGCTCTCGAAGCCGGAGACGAGCGGCCGGAATTCCGGTCCGGAAAACCACAAGGGAACGACCCGGCGCAGCACACCACGCGAGCCGAAGCCGCCGCCGGCAACTCCACCGCGGCCGGTGATGACGAGGATGTGGCGCAGGCCCATCGCCTGGGCCTGGCGCAGGAAACGCTCCAGCTGGTCGTGGGCGACCCCTTGCGTCATTTCGTGAAGGTCGAGCCGCGCCTCGATCGCGATGCGGCCGCTGGCGATCCTGCGCTTGGTCGGCCGCTCGATCGGGTGCTGGGTGTTTCGCCGCACCGGCAAGGTCGGCGCCACGGGCGCAAAAGGAGCGGCAGCGCCGAAGGCGCCGGCAAAAGTCGCGCCGGTGGGAGCTTTGGGGGAGGCCTTGGGCGGAGCCCCGGCAACCTTCGCGCCCTTCGCCGCCGGCTTGCCGCTGGGCGCGGCGCTGGCTGGAGCGGGCGCCTCTTCCGGCTCCGGCACTGCCGGATGGCGCTTGCCCTTCAAGGGTACGGCCTGTCGAGCGACGCTGGCCCAAAGCCGTGCGTCCTCGCCGGTGAGCCGGCGTCCCCGCCTCACGGCACCCGATCCTCAACCCGCGCCCCCCGAACCGGCGTGTCGAAGGCTCCGGTGAGAAGCCGCCGCGCCAGCGTTTTCGGCACCAGCACATGAAAATTGGCCGGGTTGCGGATGCGGCCGGCAATACGCCCGGCCTCTTGCCCCGAGCCGACGAAGATATCGGCGCGCGCACTCCCGAGGATCGCGGACCCGGTGTCCTGCGCGATCACCAGCCGCGAGAAGGCGCTGCCATGCACGTCGAGGCTCGGCGCGGCGACATGATAGGGCACGCCGTAGGTGGCGAGTTCCCGATCGACGGCGATCGAGGCGAGCGGCGTCAGCGGCACCTTCATGGCGCCGACCGGTCCGAGCGCCGGGTCCTCGACGGGAAAACGGTCGAAGAAGATGAAGGAACGGTTCCGGTCGAAGAGCGGCCGCACCCGGTCCGGATGCGCCTTCAGCCAGCCGCGGATACCGTCCATGTCGGCCTCGGCGAGCGTCAGTTCGCCGGCATCGACGAGCAGCCGACCGATCGCGGTAAAGCGATGGCCGGTCTTGGCCGCATAGCCGACACGCCGCTCGTCGCCGTCCGGGAACTTCAGCCGCGCGGACCCCTGGATATGGACGAAGAAGGCTTCGACCGGATCGTCCAGCCAGGCGATCTCCAGCCCCTTGCCGGCCAGAGCCCCGGCCTCGATCGCCGCGCGATCGGGATATTCCTCCAGGAGACCGCAGGGCTTGCGGCGGGCAAAGCGAAAATATGGGTCCATGCCGGGCGGGCGCGAGACGTCGTCGATCTTCACCAGATCGTCGGGCTTGCCGTAGAGCGGGAACCGGAAGCGTTCGGTGCGCACCGGCGAGGCATCGGCCACCGGCTCGTAATAGCCGGTGACGAAGCCTGGCTCCGTCTTCGCGGGCTCGGCCTCGTCCGGCACGATCCGCAACGGCACGAAGGCGTGCTCGAAGAAATCGCGAGCCGCTTCGAGGTCTGGTGTCCCCGCCGCCGCCAGCGCGCGTTCGGCTGCCGGCCGATAGGCCTCGGCGTCGAGGCCGAGGCTGCCGGTCGTTACGGCCCCGGTCAGGATGCGCGAGGCGCCGGCGCGAAAGGCCGCGAAGGCGGCGCGATGGTCTGCCGCCTTCCAGGCGGCGAGATCGGCAAAGGCGGCGGGCGTGAAGCGGGTCATGGGCAACAGATCATGGCGCGGCACCGACGGCGGTGGCTATGACAAGCCGATGGGTCTGACAGGCCAGTGAATCCGACAAGCCGATGGGTCCGACAAGCGACAGAGGCAACGGTCGGAGGCGGCCGGCCGATCAGACCTGATCGGGGCCGGACACCGCGTCGGGGGCGGCGTTGTCGCCCTCTTCGGATTCGGTGCCGGCGAGCTTCCAGTTCGGATCGCGGGATTTGACGTCGCGCGAGAAGGTCCAGACGTCGCGCACTTCCACGACGGTTTCCGGATCGCCGTCGACGACTGTGCCCTCGGGCGTCACGACCGAGGAGATCATCTGCGAGACGATCCGCGTCGTGATCAAAGCCTCGCGGTCCTTCTTCTCGGCCGCGATGATCACCGCGTCCTCGATCCCGACGAAGGAGGTCTGCATGCGTTCGCCCTGCTTTTCGCGCTCGGTGATGGCCTGCTCGAAACCCTGATAGACATCCGCGGTGAGGAGATTCTGCAACAGCTTGCGATCACCGTCGGCAAAGGCGGTCACGATCATCTCGTAGGCGACCTTGGCCCCATCCATGAATTCCTTCGGATCGAAGGCCGGATCGCTATCCTTGATGCGGCGAAGTTCGCCGTTGAGCGGGGTGCCCGGTGCTGCCGCCTCGTCGATCGATTCGTAGGTCGTGCGCGGTTCCACCGCCTGGTCGATCGTCGTGCCGGATCGGCGATCGGGCAACGTCACGACGTTGTCGCCGCGTCTGGCCTCCTCACGCGTTCGCTCCTGACGCGAATACGGATCGAAGGGCGGACGTTCGTTGCCCGTCCGTTTGCCAAGCACATTGCGGAGCTGGAACAGGACGATCGCCGCAAGAACAATGAAGAAGATCGTTCCGAAACTCATGGAAACCCGGTATCCCAAATGCGTTTTGCCGATGGCGGACATATAGAGAGGTGCGACCGCGCATTCAAATTCCTTCGCACGCTTCCTATCTTGAAGGGCGAACCCGGTCCAACCGGATCGTCGAGGCGCCGGGCGCTTCGCCTGAACGATGTCGCCCCGGGCGGCCGTCATATCGGGCGCAAACGCCGCATGCGCTGCGCCTTCCGGCGCTCGATCAACAGGCGGCCCGACGCCGCCGAGGAGCCTTGAACCATCATGCCCTTCGCGCTCATCCCCTTCCTGCTGCTGGCGATCCCGATCCTGGAGATCGCCGTCTTCATCGTGGTCGGCCAGTTGATCGGACTGTGGCCGACACTCGGACTGGTGCTGCTCACCGCTATCTTCGGCACGCTGCTTTTGAAGCGCCAGGGCTTTTCGACGCTTGCCGCCATCCAGCGCGAGACCAGGGCCGGCCGGGTTCCGGGCCGCGAACTGATGGACGGCGTGATGATCGCCGTCGCAGGCGTCCTCCTGCTCACCCCCGGCCTCGTCACCGACGCGATCGGCTTTTTGCTGTTCGTGCCGGGCGCCCGCGCTTCGATCCGCAACTGGCTCAAATCCCGCGTGATGGTCGTCGGCGGCCAGAGCTTCGGCATGGGCGGCGGCGGCCCGACTTCGAGGAAACCCGCCGGCCCACCCCCTGGCCCCGCCGATCGTCACGTGCCGCGCGACGGCCCGGACGTCGTCGATCTGTCCGGCGAGGAATTCCAGCGCCAACCCGACCCCTCCTCGCCCTGGAACGGAAGCAGCGCGGCGCGCCCATCCACCGGGCCCGGGCCCGGTGCCGGAACGGACGACGACACCCCGCCGAACGGCCGTCGCCTGCATTGAGGCCGCGAGGCCAAAAGCGTCGGCTCACGCGATCACGTCAGAATTCGAGGACACCTGCCGACGGCCTCGCGGCGTCTGCCAGTCGGTGATACGGGCGCACAACCTTGTCCTTCCCGGTGCCACATGCTAGCGCTCCCGGCCATTCTTGACCGGGTGCGATCGACCGCAAGGCCGCCTCGCGCTTCGAACCGCCGGCGCGGTCGAACCGACGCACCAGCGCCTTTAAAGACACATGACGGGAGTTCCCGATGTCCCAGACCGACAACACGAGCAACGGCCAGGCGAACGGCGCCGCCGGCAACGGCAACGGCAATGACGGCGCGGAGGCCACTCCGCCGGCGATCAACATCCTCACCCAGTATATCCGCGACCTCTCGTTCGAGAGCCCGAACGCGCCGGGCGTGTTGCGCAACCAGCGCCAGGGCCCGAGCATCAATATCGGCGTCAATGTCGGCGCCAACCCGGTCGAGGGCGCGGAGAACGATTACGACGTGCGGCTGACGCTGAACGCCAAGGCCGGCGAGGGCGCCGACATGATGTTCAATGTCGAGCTCGAATATGGCGGCGTCTTCAAGCTGCAGAATTTTCCGCAGGAGCATCTTTTGCCGGTGCTGTTCATCGAATGCCCGCGGCTGCTCTTCCCCTTCGCCCGTCAGGTGATGGCCGACGTGACGCGCAATGGCGGCTTTCCGCCGCTGATGATCGACCCGATCGACTTTGCCCAGCTGTTCCAGCAGCGCATGGCGGAAGAGCGCGCCAAGCAACAGGTGCAGACGGCCTGAGATCGACGAGGATCTGAGCACCGAGGGTCTCTTGCGCGGCGCGCCCGCGGCTTGGCGGCCTTTCGAAGCTCAACGCTCCGTCGAGACAGCCTCGCGTGCCGGCTCGGCGGGCGTCAGATAGCGCAGCCAGGCCGGCTCGTCGCCGAGCGTCGCAACGAAAGCCAGATGCCGGGCAGACTCTGCTTGCGTCAGGCGCGGCTGGAGCGGCGTCGGGCGCGGCGCGGCGCGGGCGTAGCTGCCGTCGAGGGCCTGGCCGGCGCGGTTCTCGACGTCGAGACCGAGCGCCGCCTGACGGCCGCCGATCAACTCGATATAGACTTCCGCCAGCAATTCCGAATCGAGCAGCGCCCCGTGCTTGTCGCGGCGCGAGGTGTCGACGGAAAAGCGCGCGCACAAGGCGTCGAGCGTCGCCGGCGCCATCGGGAACTTGCGCCGCGCCATCGGCAGCGTGTCGATCACCGTCAGGGGGTTGATCGCCGGCCGGCCGATCCGCTTCATCTCGGCGTCGAGAAACCGCACGTCGAAGGCCGCATTGTGGGCGATCAGCGTCGCCCCCTCGAAAAACGCCCAGAACTCGTCGACGATGTCCTCGAAGAGCGGCTTGTCGGCCAGGAACTCGTCGGAAATGCCATGGACGTCGAAGGCCGCCGGATCGACCTTGCGGCCGTTCGGACGCACGAAGCTGTGGTAGCTCTTGCCGGTCGGGATGTGGTTCCAAAGCTCTACGCCACCGATTTCGATCACCCGCTCGACGGCCGGATCGAGGCCGGTGGTTTCCGTGTCGAAGACGATTTCACGCATCAGGGGCTCCGCATGGCTCGTTTGCCCTTGTCGGGCAGATACTCCAGGGGAGCAAGTCCTCGGATTATTTCGAAGCCGGCTGTCCACGATCTTCGTAGTATGTTCTTTATCTGTTCTTAAGATTGTCATCCGTCCAACGCTGTTCGACCGACGGCGGCAGGAACGAGGGGTGCAAACTCCTGCCGCTATCGCTTTTCGGTCGATGACGCCGCCAACCGTGCCGACCCCGGTGTCGCAACAACCGCCGGTCCCTCGTAAAGGAATCGCAAGTGATGGCGACACGTCATCGTTTTGCTGACGTGTTGCCATGATCACGCGTTCGCCGAGCGCCAGCCCGCGGCGAAGACGCCGGCGCTGACGAGGAGACCTCCGCCGGTGCGATTGGCGATGCGTTGAACCTTCGGTTTTTGCAGGGTCGGGCGGATCGCGGCGGCCAGCAGGGCGTAGCCGGCCGCGTTGAGGATCGCCAGCGTCACGAAGGTGGCTTCCAGGACGATCACCTGGCGCGCATACGGCAGTGAAGCGTCAAGGAATTGCGGCACGAAGGCCACGAAGAAGACGATGCTCTTGGGGTTGAGCGCGGTCACCGCGAAGGAATGGGCGAACATGTTGCGCGCCGATCGCGCGGGAGCGTCGCCCTCCTTCTCCTCGGCCCAGCGGAGCGGTGCCCGCCAAAGCTTGATGCCGAGATAGACGAGGTAGGCACCGCCAAGCCAGCGCAACAGGGTGAACAGCTCCGACGACGTCATCAGCAGGACGCCGAGCCCGAGCATCGAAGCGGTCATCGCCATCAGGTCGCCCAGCGCCACACCGGCGACGATCGCCGCGGCCGGCTTGCGACCATGGGAAAGGGCATAGGAAACGACGAGCAGAATGGTCGGACCGGGAATGGCGAGCATGATCGAGGATGCGGCCGCGAAGGCCAACCAGTGTTCGAACGACATTGCCACACTCCCGCGTTTTCCGGTGCCAGTCATCCCCGTTTTCGTCCCGCTGGCAAGCGGCCAAGTCGTCCGGGCGGTCAAGTCGTCCGGCGCCTGCTCTTCTTCCGTGTCTGACGCCAGCCCCATGTTCGACATCGGTCTATTTCCTCGACGGCCTCGCCGTTCCCGGCGCCTGCTCACCGGTCGGTCCGATGATGACGGGTCGTCACCCTCGATACAGCGCCTCCGCTGGCGAGGGACCGCCTAGGCAAACAGCGGCCTTCGCGCTATATCGCAAGGCAGACTTACGAATGATCGTCTCGCCCCCGTGCCGATCCCATGCCATCCCGGTGCCGATCCCCTGTGCAGATCCACCCGCAGCTGCCACGCTTTCGGTCGAGCCACGGCGCGTCGAGGCTTTCATCGGTGAACCATCCTTGGACAAGCGTTGAGGCGCGTCCAAGGGGACGAGGCCAGGGTCGCGGTCCAGGCGATGCGGCGAGAGACAGACATGCGAATGGCCCTTTCATGACCCACGATCAGGACGGCCTGCCGCAGCCGCAACGGCTTCTCGCCTTTGCGACGATCTGCCTAACGCTGTTCATCGCCGTCCTCGACGGCGCGATCGCCAATATCGCGTTGCCGCTGATCACCGAAGCGTTCGGCGTCCCGCCCGTCGATGCGATCTGGATCGTCAACGGCTATCAGCTTGCCGTGACCATGGTGCTCCTGCCGCTGGCCGCGCTTGGCGAGATCATCGGCTACAAGCGTGTCTATCTGGGTGGCCTGGCGCTCTTCACCCTCGCCTCGCTCTTTTGCGCGCTGTCGGAAACGCTTCCCGTGCTGGTCGCGGCGCGGGCTCTGCAAGGGCTGGGCGCGGCCGGCATCATGAGCGTCAACGTCGCGCTCGTGCGCTTCATCTTCCCGCGGGCGAAGCTCGGCGGCGCGGTCGGCAACACCGCGGTCGTCGTCGGCGTCTCGGCCGCCGCCGGACCCAGCCTCGCCGGCCTCATCCTCGCCGTCGCGCCCTGGCCGGCGCTGTTTCTCGTCAACGTGCCGATCGGCATCGTCGCCGTGCTCGTCGGCCTGCGCACGCTGCCGGCGACACCGACATCGCCGCGGCGTTTCGACTGGGCGAGCGCGGTCCTCAGCGCGGCGACCTTCGGACTTTTGATCCTCGGCGTCGATTCGCTCGGCCATTCGAACGATCTCGTTTTGTCGCTCGGCGAGCTTGCCGGCGCACTGCTCGTCGGCATCGTCTTCGTGCGCCATCAGCTGAGAATTCCCGCGCCGATGCTGCCGGTGGACCTGCTGGCGAAGCCGATCTTCGCCCTTTCGGCAGCGACCTCCATCTGTTCCTTCGCGGCACAAATGATCGCCTTCGTGGCACTTCCCTTCTTCATTCACGACACGCTGCTGCGATCGGCCTCGGAGACCGGTCTGCTGATGACGCCCTGGCCGATCGCAACGGCGGCGGCGGCGTTCGTCTCCGGGCGGTTGTCGGACCGGGTCAATCCGGCCCGGCTCGCGGTCGTCGGCCTGGCGCTGCTCGCCTGCGGCCTGCTGACGCTGACCTTCATGAACGCGGCGACGACCGACGGCGATCTCGTCTGGCGGCTGGCGCTGGCCGGTCTCGGCTTCGGCATTTTTCAGGCGCCCAACAACAAGGTGATGATCGCCAGCGCGCCGCGCGAGCGCAGCGGCGGCGCCAGCGGCATTCTGGCGACGTCGCGCCTGGTCGGTCAGTCCATGGGCGTCGCGCTGCTGGCGGTTGTTTTCGGCCTCGTGGCGACTGGCCCGATTCCCGTCGCGCTGGGCCTGGCGACGGCGCTGGCCGCCGCCGGTATCGTGCCCAGCGCGCTTCGCCGCTTCGAGCCGGAGACGGCACCAGGCCCGGCGGCGACGGCGGCGACCGGGCACTAGCGTTCGAACCGGCCACACCGAAGGCCATCGATCATGTCGAGAGGAAACGTTCAGGATGCAGACCGAAGAAAAAGCCACCGCCACAGTCAGCGCCAGCGCAGGTCTCGAATTCGACGGGGCCTGCCACTGCGGTACGGTGACGTTTCACGTGAAACTTGCCGGCAGCGACACGAAGCGCGTCCCAGGCGACGGCCCGGGGCATGGCCTCGACAGCGCAAGGCGCTGCGACTGCTCCTTCTGCCGCATGCGCGGCGCGGTCGCGGTGACGGCGGCAAAGGGCGATCTGACGGTGCTGACCGGCGCCGACGCGCTGACGCTCTACCGATTCAACACGAAGGTGGCGCAGCACTATTTCTGCTCGGTCTGCGGCATCTACACCCACCATGTGCGTCGCTCGAACCCCGAACAGCTCGGCGTCAACGTCGCCTGCCTCGACGGTCTCAGCCCCTTCGACTTCGCCTGCGTCCCGGTCAGCAACGGCATCGCCCACCCCACCGACAATCCAGGCGCGCCGGGCGCGTCGGGCGTGGTGGGCTGGGTCAGGTTCGAGAAGGCGGGATAGACCGCTGATAAGGCTCCGGGCACTGCGGCAAGAGTCGGGTCGTTGCCCTTGCTGCGCGCGCCGTTGGAAGCTGCGCCCTTGATGATCCCGGACGACCTGCAGCCCGGAGGCAACCGCTAGCCGAGCCCGCCCAGCTTGCGCGCGATCGCCTCCACCGCCAGGCGCGCGGGTTCGATGCCGTTGCCGGTGTCGATGATGAAATCCGCACGCCGGCGCTTGTCCTCATCGGGCATCTGTCTGGCGAGAATCGCCTCGAATTTTCGGGGCGTCATGCCGGGGCGGGCGAGGACGCGTTGGCGCTGGACTTCGGCGGGCGCGGTGACGACCGCCACCCTGTCGCAGCGAACCGCTCCGCCGGTCTCGTAAAGCAGAGGAATGTCGACGACGGCCAGCTTCGCACCATCGGCCCTGGCCCGGTCGAGGAAGGCCAGTTCTTCCTCACGCACCAGCGGGTGGACGATGGCTTCCAGGCGCTGCATGGCGTCCGGATGGCCGACGACCTGTTTCGACAGCGCATCGCGATCGACGCGGCCGTCCACCACGGACCCCGGAAAGGCCGCCTCGATCGGCGCGGCAGCGCGGCCGGCATAGAGCGCGTGGACGGCGGCGTCGGCCGAATGGACCGGAACGCCGAGGGCGGAAAACATCTCGGCCGTCGTCGTCTTGCCCATGCCGATCGAGCCGGTGAGGCCGAGGATGATCATCAAACACCTCCTTCGATCATTCGCCGTTGCGGGCCTGACCGCATTGCCGGATCGGGACGGACCGCTTCCCGGACCCTGGATGACAAACGGCACTTCGCCGGCCTGCCGGCCGGAGATTGGCCAACCAACGCCGTCCACCCTTCGGCCCGTCTCTCTTCATCAAACACCGGCCCGCTCAAACGCCGCTCGCAATGTCGCGGACGATCTTCGCCCGCAGCGTTTCGCCGACCGTCGGACGCTGGCCGAACCAGCGTTCGAAGCCCGGCACCGCCTGGTGCAGCAGCATGCCGAGACCGTCGGCCGTGCGCAGGCCGCGCTGCTCGGCGGCTTGCAGGATCGGCGTTTGCAGCGGCACATAGACGATGTCGGTGACGAGGGCGTCGTCCTTCAGTGCCGAGAGTTCGGGGAGTCTCCTCAGAACCCAGTCCGGCCGTTCGCCCTCGTCGGGGTCCGGCGGCGCGATCGGCACGGTGTTGACGACGAGATCGGCTTCGGCGAATTCGACCTCGCGCGCCGTCTCGCAATGGGCGGAGACCTTCGGGCCGAAGCGGGCGACGAGCTCCTCGGCCCGCGACAGGGTGCGGTTGACGATGCGCACGCTTTTGACGCCGCGTTCGAGGAGCGAGAAGGTCACCGCGCGGGCCGCGCCACCCGCGCCGAGCACGACAGCGGTTTCGGCGTCGGCCCAACCGGGCAGGCGCTCGTCGAGATTGGCCGAAAATCCGTAGGCATCGGTGTTGCCGCCGACGAGATCGTCGCCCTCGAACCACAGCGTATTGACCGCGCCGATCGCTCCGGCCGCCGCATCCCGGCGCGCCACCGCATCATAGGCGGTGACCTTGTGCGGCACGGTGACGTTCCCGCCGACGAACCCCTTTTCGCGCAAGGTGCCCAAAAACTCGACGATCTCCTCGGGCGGAACGCCGACGCGAGCATAGCTGCCGGCAAGACCGAATTCGGCGAGCCAGGTCGTGTGGATCGTCGGCGAGCGCGAGTGCCAGACCGGCCAGCCGGTCACGAAGGCTTTCAGGCCGTCCTCGCTGGCCTTTCGGGCCAAGGGATCGAAGATCGAGCCCTCGCCACGCGGCCGCGCCTCGCCCGAAACATAGGGTTTCGGCGTCCATTCGGTGTCCGGCGTCCCGTCAGCCATCAATCTCGCCACGCTTTCTCAGTTCCGCCAGAAGCGGCAGCAGCGGCAGGCCGATAATGGTGAAATAATCGCCCGCGATCGTCTCGATCAACTGAATGCCCTCCTTCTCGATCTGGTAGCCGCCGACGCTGGTCAGCGCCTTCTGGCCGGCGCTCGCGAGATAGCGGCCGATGAACCCCGGGTCGAGGGGGCGCAAGGTAATCTCGGCGGTCGCCACATGACGCCAGGTGACGACGCCCTTTTCGACCAGCACCACCGCGCTGTTGAGCCGGTGGGTCCGGCCGGACAGCTTCAGGAGCGACTTCCTCGCCTCCTCCATGTTGGCCGGCTTGTGGAAGACCTCGTCACCCAGCGAGAGTGTCTGGTCGGCGCCGATGACGATCTCGTTCGGGTGGCGCTCGGACACGTCGGTGGCCTTGGCTTCGGCGAGAACGGCCGCGACATCATCCGGGCCGACGCCGGATTCGACCAGCGGCGCCTCGATGGAACGTTCGTCGAGATCGCAGGGCTCGACGGTGAAGTCGATGCCGGCGTTCTTCAAGAGTTCCCTACGATGGACGCTGCCCGAGGCGAGGACGATGCCCTTGGCCATATTCACTCCCTTTTTAAGACAATCTTCATTGTTCCAGCGCTTGATAGACCCTGCGCGGTCCCGTGGCCAATCGTCCGTCGGGAATCCCGGCCCAAGCAGAGGCACGGATTCGATTCGGTTGGCAAAGGCAAGGGCGTGCCGCGATCCATGCCCGATACTCTCGCCGGGCTGTGGGTTGAGAACGGGTCAACGGCCGGTTCGATCGGCCGGACGGGCGAGCGGTTCATAAAACCGTCATCGTCCACAATCCCCGACGCGTTCCGCTTGTGGGTGGAGCTTGGGGGGATTTGTGTACGCCTGCGCTCTTTCCACGCGGATTCCCAGTCCATCGACAGGTCATCAACAGGTCATCTCCGGCAATCGCCTTGCGTCAGCCGCAGCCAAGCATCTGGCAGGTCTGACGAAAACACGTTCATCCCCGTTTCTGCGCCCGGTCCCTCGTTTGAAAGATACTGCAAGCCTGTGGAGTTTCGTTGCCCGCCAGCCCTCTTCCGCTGCCTGTGAATTCGCACTATCCACCGAGTCATAGAATCAAAAACAAGATTTCCTTCGGAATCTTTTCTTTTATGAAAACGGGAGTCGGGACCGGATGACGACGCGAAAGCTGTTGAGGGTTCTCGAAGGCGAACGCGTGTTTCCGCCTCCTGTGTGGTTGATGCGACAGGCCGGGCGTTACCTGCCCGAGTATCGGGCGACGCGGGAAAATGCCGGCGGGTTCCTGGATTTGTGCTACAATCCGGATCTGGCCACTGAGGTCACGTTGCAACCGATTCGCCGCTTCGGCTTCGACGCGGCGATCCTGTTCTCCGATATTCTGGTCATTCCCGATGCGCTCGATCGCGGCCTGCATTTCGTCACCGGCGAGGGACCCAAGCTGACGCCGATCCGGGCCGACGAGATCGCCAGGCTCGATCCGGGCCGCGCCGAGACGCATCTGGCTCCGGTCATCGCGACCGTGGCGCGGCTGCGGGCGGAACTGCCCGACGAGACGACGCTGATCGGCTTTTGCGGCGCGCCCTGGACGGTGGCCACCTACATGATCGCCGGCCACGGCACGCCCGATCAGGCGCCGGCGCGATTGTTCGGCTACCAGCATCCCGAAGAGATGGAGAAGCTGCTTTATCTGCTGGCCGAGATGGGCGCGCAGTATCTCATCCGGCAGCTTCAGGCCGGCGCCGACTGCGTCCAGATCTTCGATTCCTGGGCGGGGGTGCTCGATGAAGTGGCCTTCGAGGATTACGCGGTCAAGCCGGTCGCCTTTATGGTCGAAACGATCCGCGCGATCGTGCCGGACGCCAGGATCATCGGCTTTGCCAAGGGCGCCGGTTCGCTGCTCGATGGCTATCGCGAAAAAACCGGGGTAAATGGCGTCGGCCTCGACTGGTCGGTGCCGCTCAGCCAGGCGCAGCGCCTGCAAAAGGGTGGTGCCGTGCAGGGCAATCTCGACCCGCTGCGGCTGATCGCCGGCGGCAAGGCGCTCGAGGACGGGATCGACCGCATCCTCGACGGGCTCGGTGACGGGCCGCTGATCTTCAATCTCGGCCACGGCATCACGCCGAATGCGCCGATCGAGCACGTCGAGGCGCTGGTTGAGCGCATTCGATCGAGGACGTCATGAGCGGCAAGTCGAAATCCTACGGACGGCCGCCGGGCAGGGCGAAATCGGGCGGTTCCGGTTCCGGACGCACGGGACCGACGTCGGCTACGAACAAAACCACTGCGACCAAGCCCAATACCGGCCGCACGATTGTCTTTCTCATCGTTGCCGCAGCCCTCGTCGCGGCACTGTTCCTCGCCGTGCCGGACAGCGCCCTTCTCTGGGTGAAGGCCGCCCACGTCTTCTTCATCGTCGCCTGGATGGCGGGGATGCTCTATCTGCCGCGGTTGTTCGTCTATCACACCGAATGCGGCGCGAATGCGCCCCAGGCCGAGACCTTCAAGACCATGGAACGCCGGCTCCTGAAGGGCATCATGACGCCCTCGATGCTGGTCACCTGGGTGTTGGGGCTCTGGCTCGCCACCAAGGGGGGCTGGTTCACCATGGACGGCGGCAATGGCTGGCTGCACGCCAAGATCGCCCTCGTCGTCGTCATGTCGGGCGTTCACGGCTTCTACGCCGGGTCGACCAGGCGGTTTGCGCGGGGGGAACTGCGCCAGTCGTCGAAATTCTGGCGGCTGATGAACGAGGTGCCGGCGGTGCTCCTGGCGCTGATTCTCGTTCTGGCGATCGTCAAGCCGTTCTGAGCTTTCGGGTTGCTTTGGGGCGCTGTTGGGCTTTAGAGGCTTGCCAGGGCTTCGGCCGGCGATGCAACGGCCGGTGTACTTTCGTTGCAGACGCCTTGCTGTGCGGCGCCTGCCGCCGACGTCACGGTCTCGAAGCGACCATATTCTCGATAAGCTGCCGGAAGGGAACGCCGATGACGCAAGCCGTGACACCGCCGCATGAGCCGGTGGCCTTGATCGTCATGGGTCCCTCCGGCGTCGGCAAGACGACCACGGCGAAAGGTCTTGCCGCCCGGCTGGGCTGGCCTTTTGCCGAGGCCGACGCATTCCATTCCAGGGCCAATATCGAGAAGATGCAATCCGGCCACCCGCTCGACGACGCGGACCGGGCGCCATGGCTCGCCGCGATCCGTGATCACATCACGTCGAAAGCCGAACAGGGCGGATCGCTGGTGATCACCTGCTCGGCCCTCAACGTGCGCTACCGCGACGTCTTGCGCGAGGCCAAGGCCCATGTGCGCTTCGTGGCCCTGACGGGCGCCATCGACATGATCGACGAACGCATGGCCCGGCGCGAGGGACATTTCATGCCGAAGTCCCTGCTGAAATCGCAGTTCGACACGCTGGAGCCGTTGGACGACGCCGAGGACGGCGTCGTCATTCAGGTCGACGCTTCGCCGGACGAGGTCGTGGAACGCGCGCTGACGGCGCTCGGCCTTATCGATCGCGCGATCTGACGCCATGCTGATCGGCGGTGTGCATAGCCTAAACCGAACGACGGTCGCTCAGGCCGAGGTGTTTGGCCGGCAAAAACTCTGCAGCGTTCGGGTGACCTGATCATGCGGATAGGGTTTGGCGAAGAATTTACCGTGGTCGGGAAGATCTCGGTTTTGGAGCAGATGGTGGCCGGACGTCACCACGATCCGTACCGGCGGCCAGCGATCGTGGACATAGTAGGCGAGGCGCAGTCCGTTCATATGACCGGGCATGTCGACGTCGGTGAACAGGATCCCGATTTCGGGATGGGTCTCGAGCTGCACGATCGCCTCCTGGGCGTTTGCCGCCTCATAGGCAAGAAAGCCCGCCTCCTCCACCATGTCGACGGCATCGAGACGAAGGAACGGATCGTCCTCGACGACGAGAACCGCGATGTTGTGATGGGTTTGATCCTGTCTCATGGCGGATCAACCGGCGACGGCGACAAAGGTTTCCGCCGACCCGACAAATTTGACGAAAATTCGATGGCTTGCCCTAATACTTCGCTCAGTATGGTTAGCGAAGTATTAGGGCGACGCTATAACGGCCCGACCCCAGATGTGCCGCGTTCATCCTGAAATCTTGTTCGCCTGATCGGTGATCCTTGGGCTGAGAATACCTGCCCAGCTCCGCCGGCGGCCATCGGCCGACCCGTCGCGATCGTCCTGGGCGATTGCCTCGGCCGGCGGCAAATTCACTTGCATTCGGGTCGAGCCGGTCGTATGTAAAAATCGTATCCCACCTTTCGAAGACGTTTCGGATGGCCGTTCGCGCCGCTCCGACTTCGCCGCAGACCGATCTAGCATCTTCAAGCCTAGAATTGCCGGCTCCGCCTTCCGATCTCCCTGACGACGTTCCGTTCCCGCCGCCGTAGCTGCCTCGATCGCGAGGCCGACATTGCGAGGTCGGCGGGCGAACCCCACCACAAAGAGTCCCAGTCCGTATGAAGCTTCAGGACCTCAAGAACAAAAGCGCCCCCGAACTCATCGCCTTCGCCGAGGAGAACGGGGTCGAAAATGCCTCCGTCCTGCGCAAGCAGGAACTGCTTTTCGCGATTCTCAAGCAGCTTGCCTCCCAGGAAGTCGAGATCGTCGGTGAGGGCGTCGTCGAAATCCTGCAGGACGGTTTTGCCTTTCTGCGCTCGCCCGACGCCAACTACCTGCCCGGCCCCGACGACATTTACGTGTCGCCTTCGCAAATCCGCAAATTTCAGCTGAAGACCGGCGATACGGTCGAGGGCCCGATCCGCGGGCCCAAGGATGGCGAGCGCTATTTCGCCCTCCTCAAGGTCAACACGATCAATTTCGACGACCCCGAGCGGATCAAGCACAAGAGCCATTTCGACAATCTGACGCCGCTTTACCCGACAGAGCGGTTCCGCATGGAGCTGGACGATCCGGCACCCAAGAAGGACATGTCAGCACGGGTGATCGATCTCGTGGCGCCGCTCGGCAAGGGCCAGCGCGCGCTGATCGTGGCGCAGCCGCGCACCGGCAAGACCGTGCTCCTGCAGAACATCGCCCATTCGATCACCGCCAACCATCCCGAATGCTATCTCATCGTTCTGCTCATCGACGAGCGGCCGGAGGAAGTGACGGACATGCAGCGGTCGGTGAAGGGCGAGGTCGTGTCCTCGACCTTCGACGAGCCGGCCCAGCGCCATGTGGCGGTCGCCGAGATGGTCATCGAAAAGGCCAAACGCCTCGTCGAGCACGGCCGCGACGTGGTCATTCTCCTCGACTCCATCACCCGCCTCGGTCGCGCCTACAACACCGTCGTTCCCTCGTCCGGCAAGGTGCTGACCGGCGGCGTCGATGCGAATGCGCTCCAACGTCCGAAGCGCTTTTTCGGCGCGGCGCGCAACATCGAGGAAGGCGGCTCGCTGACCATCATCGCGACCGCGCTGATCGACACCGGCAGCCGCATGGACGAGGTCATCTTCGAGGAGTTCAAGGGCACCGGCAATTCCGAAATCGTGCTCGACCGCAAGGTCGCCGACAAGCGCGTCTATCCGGCTCTCGACATCCTCAAATCCGGCACGCGCAAGGAAGACCTCCTGGTTCCGAAGAACGAACTCCAGAAGATCTTCGTGCTGCGCCGCATTCTTGCGCCCATGGGCACGACCGACGCGATCGAGTTCCTCAACGACAAGCTCAAGCAAACCAAGTCGAACGGCGACTTCTTCGATCAGATGAACACGTAGGGCACATCGCGCCGCGCCGGATTGAACAGCTTTCGAACGACAAGCATGTCGTTCGTTCGCCGAAAACGCACGGTCGGCGGCGCTGCTGACCGTCACGAAGCCTCGGACTGGAGGGATGTGCTCCGTACCGGGTAAGTGAGGCAGCCTCGGCACAAGATGCCCACGGGATCGTTTTGACCCCGGTCGCCGGGCTTAGTCCCGCGTTGGACTCACGTGAAACGGGGAGGCATGCTCCGATGGCAGACACGATCAATGCCGTGGCGCGCGTCCGGATGGCCGCGGAAGCCAAGGGCCTCAAACTCGCGATCGTCGAGACCGCAGGATCGCGCACCGCGGAAGATGCGGCAAAGGCCGTGGGTTGCGCGGTCGGCCAGATCGTGAAATCGCTGGTCTTCAGGGGCCAACAGAGCGGCCGCGCCTATCTCATTCTCGTTTCCGGTGCGAACCGGGTGGACGAAATGAAAATGGCCGTGCATCTGGGTGAGGCTCTGGAGCGACCCGATGCCGACTTCGTCCGCGAGGCGACCGGCTTTGCCATCGGCGGTGTGGCGCCGATCGGCGGCAGCGACACATTGACGACGGTCATGGACGAGGACCTGTTCGCCTTCGCCACCGTCTGGGCGGCCGCCGGCACGCCGCGCCACGTGTTCGAATGCGCACCCCTTCAATTGCGCAGCGCCACCGGTGCCACGGTCGGGGCCGTCTGCTGAAACCGGGATCGCTGGGCAGGATTTGCGGATCGTGCAGCTCCCTTTATCCGCCGGCTCCGTGAAAGACGGCGACTCACGTGAAACAATGATGGACGGCCGGAGCACCGTCGCGAACTCGCTTCAAACCTGAGGCACGAACTCGGTTCGACTGGCCTTGCTCCGAAGTGTGACCCAAATCGATGCCCAAGAGCCTTGATGACCGATCCCGCCCGCAGAAGCGCATGATCGCCCTTCCCGCCGACACCATCGCAGCCTTGTCTTCCGGGTCGCTCCCCTCGGGCATCGCCGTCCTTCGGGTCAGCGGCCCCGTGGCGCGGACCGTCGCCACACGTCTGGCCGGCGACCTGCCGCCCGATCGCCGGGCCAGCTTGCGCCGGCTGCGAGACGCCGAGGGAGCGACGCTCGATCGCGCCATTGTCCTTTCGTTCGACGGCCCGAATACGGTTACCGGCGAAGATCTTGTCGAGTTTCACCTGCACGGCGGCCGCGCCGTCGTCTCCTCGGTCCTCGATGCGATCACGGCCATCGACGGCGTTCGTCTCGCGCAAGCCGGCGAGTTCACGCGCCGCGCCTTTGAGAACGGCCGTATCGACCTGACCGAAGCGGAGGGCCTGGGCGATCTGATCACCGCCGCCACCGAAGGTCAGCGCAAACTCGCGCTGGCCGAAGCCGGCGGCCGGCTGCGCGATCTCTACGAAAGCTGGTCCATGCGGCTCACGCGGATCCGTGCGATGATCGAAGCCTCGTTCGATTTTGCCGACGAGGATGATGTCGACCCGAACGTCGCCGTCGGGATCGATCGCGACATCGCGGCCCTCGCAGACGAAATGAGCGTCCATCTCGCGACTTTCCATCGCGGGGAAGTCCTGCGCCACGGTTTCAAGGTTGTCATCGTCGGCGCGCCGAACGCCGGCAAGTCGAGCCTTCTCAACGCGCTGGCCGATCGGGAGGTGGCGATCGTCACCGAAATTCCCGGCACGACACGCGACGTCATCGAAGTCACGCTCGATCTGGCCGGCATCCCGGTTCGTCTTTCCGACACGGCGGGTATGCGCGTCACCGACGACACGGTCGAGGCGATCGGCGTCGAGCGGGCCCGCAAGGCGATGGACGACGCCGATCTGGTGCTTGCCCTAGTCGAGCCGCATGAAAATGGCGACCTACTCACGCAGACGGGCGACCTTTTGACTCACGTGAAACAGATCGCGCCTTTTGGCGAGATCGACGCGGCAGCGACAAGCAACAAAAGCCGTCTTGAAGAACAGGCGCAGGGCCGGCGTTGCATTCTTGTCATTCGCACCAAGATCGACCGCCCGGAACCCGAAGACGTGAGTGCCCTGATCGGAAGGCAGCGAACGGGCGGGGCCTTCGATGCTGCCATTTCCGTCAAGACCGGCGAAGGAATGGCCGAGCTTGTCGAACGGATCGGCGCTTTGGCGAAGGACGCTGCCGGCGACTCTGATGCGACTCCCCTGCGAACTCGGCATCGTGCTCCCATTGCCGAGGCCCTGCGGCTGCTCGGCGAATTTCGTGCCGTGCCTGATGCGCCACTGGAAATGCGGGCCGAAACTCTCCGGCTTACGGCCGATCGTCTGGGTGCCCTTACCGGCCGCGTCGGCGTCGAAGATCTGCTCGACGTGGTGTTTTCGCAGTTCTGTATCGGCAAGTGAGCGGGATTGCCTGGTATTTTGACCCTGGCTCATCAAGGCGAATTCAGGTCCTTTCGCTCAAGGCCTCGATGAATGCCCGTCGCGGTCTCGCCGCCTTTCGCTAGAGAGTTCGGCCTCATGTCTCACGTGAAACAGCGTGATGGGGTTCCTACCAAACGATTGCGCAATTTCCCAATGAGGTCCGGACCAATGACCCTGTTGCAACCGATACGCCGATGATCATCATGGCCGGAAAGACGCTGGCGCGTTTGAGCTGCCGCTTCTGGCAGTCTTGCCAGGTGCAGACCGCCTGCTGCGGTCAAAGAGAGCATATCTTTCGAGACGTCGCATCGGTTCATGGCCTTCTGCGTTGTTTTTAAGGGCGCTTATCGCTATGACTTCTTATCGCAAGTCGGTCGTTGGCTGCTGCTCCAGCAGGCTTGATCGTCCGGCTTGATAGGGCCGGTTTCGCGCCCGCCCCTTTCCTAGCCGTTTGAAGTCGCGTCTCATGTCGCTCCCTTCCCGAAATTCCTCGCAGGCCGTCGAGGCCGAGTTCGACGTCGTGGTCATCGGCGGTGGTCATGCGGGTTGCGAGGCGGCCAGCGCTTCGGCACGGGCCGGTGCCCGCACCGCTCTCGTCACGCACCGCTTCGACACGATCGGCGCGATGAGCTGCAATCCGGCAATCGGCGGCATCGGCAAGGGCCATCTCGTGCGAGAGATCGATGCGCTGGGCGGCCTGATGGGTCAGGTCGCCGATGCGTCCGGTATCCAGTTTCGCCTGCTCAACCGCAGCAAGGGGCCGGCGGTGCGTGGGCCTCGTACCCAGGCCGATCGCAAGCTCTACCGGGCGGCCATGCAGACCGCGATCGCCGAGCATGCGGGTCTGAACGTGATCGAGGCCGATGTTGCCGATCTGAGCTTCGACATGCAGAACCGGGTGACCGGCGTGGTGCTCGGCGACGGCCGAACCGTCGCCTGCCGCTCGGTCGTCCTCACCACCGGCACGTTCTTGCGCGGGCTCGTCCATCTTGGAGATCAGACGATCCCGGCAGGGCGGATGGGCGAGAACGCGTCGGTGGGCCTTTCGGCGACGCTCGCCCGTCTCGGCTTGACGCTGGGGCGGCTGAAGACCGGCACCCCTGCCCGATTGGACGGCAGCATGATCGACTGGGAAGGCCTCGATCGACAGGCGCCGGACGAAAAGCCGGTGCCATTTTCCTATCTCACCACTTCGATCGCCAATCGGCAGATCGACTGCGGCATCACCCGCACGACGCTTCGGACCCATGCGATCATCCGCGACAACCTCCTGCGCTCGGCGCTTTATTCCGGGCAGATCGAAGGGGTCGGTCCACGCTATTGCCCGTCCATCGAGGACAAGATCGTCAAGTTCGGCGACCGCGACGGCCATCAGGTGTTCCTCGAACCGGAGGGGCTCGATGACGACACCATCTACCCGAACGGTCTGTCGACCTCCCTGCCCGAGGACGTACAACTGCTTTTCATGAGGTCGATCCCGGGCCTCGAGCGGGTCGCCATCCGCAAGCCCGGCTACGCGATCGAATACGACCATGTCGATCCGCGCGAGCTCGATCGCACCCTTGCTGTTCGCCGGGCGCAAGGCTTGTATCTCGCCGGCCAGATCAACGGCACCACGGGTTACGAGGAAGCGGCTGCGCAAGGGCTGATGGCGGGGCTGAACGCCGCGCTGTTCTCCGGCGGCTCTAAACCGTTCGTTCTTGGGCGCGCCGATGCCTATATCGGCGTGATGATCGACGATCTGACGCGCACCGGTGTGTCCGAGCCCTATCGCATGTTCACCTCGCGGGCCGAATTCCGGCTGTCGCTGCGTGCCGACAATGCCGATCGCCGCCTGACGCCGCTCGGCCTGGCGCTCGGTATCGTCGACCCGCGGCGTCGCGCGGTGTTCGCAGCGAGCGAAGCGGCGCTTGCCACCGCCCGCGAGAGGCTCGAAGCCAGCCAGATCACGCCGAGCGAGGCAGCCAAGCACGATCTCGTCCTCAATCAGGATGGTCGTCGCCGTTCGGCCTGGCAATTGTTGTCGCAGAAGGATGTGACGATTGATCGTTTAACGAAGATCTGGCCCGCCCTGGTGTCCATCGAGGGCCCGACGCGCGAGCGGATCGAGATCGAGGCGGCCTATGACGTCTATCTCGACCGGCAACGCCGCGACCAGGAGAAGCTGCGGCGTGACGAGGGCCGTCCGATCCCGTCCGATCTCGACGTCGCAGGCTTGATGGGCCTTTCCAACGAATTACGTCAGAAGCTGATCGCCCGCCGCCCGGCCTCCATCGCCGAGGCGGAAGCGATCGACGGCATGACGCCGGCCGCCCTTGCCCTCCTTCTTGTCGCGATCCGACGTCATGAGACCGCCCGTGCAGCGTGAGCGCGAGGGCCTCAATCGCCGCCGCGGCCGAGACGAGCTGTTCGACAGGGTCGCCGCAGCCGCCAAGGCACGTGCGAAAAAGCCGGCGTCCGCACCCAAACCGAAGCCGGCCGTGGTGCGGGAAACACAAGACGCAGGGCGAGCCCGGTTCCTCGAAACGCACGATGTTTCACGTGAAACGCTGGAGCGGCTTGACTGTTTCGTGGCCCTTTTGACCGAGTGGCAGGCCCGGATCAATCTCATCGCGCCCGCCACGCTGGGCGAGGTCTGGGATCGGCATATCGTCGATTCGCTGGTGCTTGAACGGCTGTTGCCGGCTTTCGACCAAGCCATCGATCTCGGCTCTGGCGGTGGATTGCCGGGCTTGATCGTCGCGGCGACGCGGCTCGATGGCGGCGGTGTAGTCGATCTTGTCGAGAGCAACGCGAAGAAGGCGGCCTTTTTGCGCACGGTACAGCGCGAGCTCGGCCTGCCGGGTACGGTGCACGTGGCGCGAATCGAGATCTGTGGAACGGCTATCGCCGCGGCGGATGTCGTGACGGCGCGCGCCCTCGCACCGCTCGACGCGCTGTGCGGCCTCGTCGGTCCGCATCTGAAGCCCGGCGCGCGGTGTTTCTTTCAAAAAGGCCGCAGTCATGAACAGGAAATCGCGGCAGCGACTGCCCATTGGCGATTCACCATGTTAAGACATGCCTCCGGCCTAGCCGACGATTCCGTCGTTCTGGAGCTCACCGGGATCGAGCGTGTGCCGCGCTGAGGCCTGCAGTTCGCCTGAATTGCCTCGCGTCTTGCATCGTTTGTCGGGGCCGATCCGGTGCCTTCGGTCATCGTCGGACCAGAGGCCTTGGCGCGCCGGGTTTCGGCGCAATGAGCCCAGTGGCTTTCTCATGGTCGAGCCGCCGGCGAAATCGGCACGAGGAGATCGGAGCGGATCGATGGATGCGATGAGCGGGCAGCCGATGCGGATCATCACCATAGCCAATCAAAAGGGCGGGGTGGGCAAGACCACGACCGCGATCAATCTGGCGACCGCCCTCGCCGCGGTCGGCAAGCGCACGCTGGTCATCGACCTCGATCCCCAGGGTAACGCTTCCACGGGGCTCGGCATCGACAAGGACGACCGCGAGGTCTCTTCCTACGACGTCCTCGTCGAGACGGCCTCGATCACCGAGGCGGCGATGCCGACGGCCGTCCCGAACCTGTCGCTGATCCCGTCGACGCTCGACCTGCTCGGCCTGGAAATGGAGATCGCCGGTGCCACCGGCCGCGCCTATCGGCTGCGCGACGCGATACACTTCCACCAGGTCGCGACGCCCCTCTTCGACTTCGTGCTGATCGATTGCCCGCCTTCGCTCAATCTCCTGACGATCAACGCCATGGCGGCGGCGGATTCCATCCTGGTGCCGCTGCAGTGCGAGTTCTTCGCATTGGAAGGGCTGAGCCAGTTGCTGCAGACCGTCGAGGAGGTGCGCGACTCCCTGAACCCGGCGCTCGATCTGCAGGGGATCGTCCTGACCATGTATGACGGGCGCAACAATCTCGCCGCACAGGTGGTGCGCGACGTGCGCTCCTATATGGGCGATCACGTCTACGAGACGGTGATCCCGCGCAATGTGCGGGTGTCGGAAGCCCCCTCCTTCGGTAAGCCGGCAATCCTCTACGACATGAAATGTTCGGGCAGCCAAGCCTATATCCGCCTCGCCTCGGAGATCATCCAGCGCGAAAGGCGCCTGGCGATGGCATGACGGGCGAACCCATGACGGGCGAACATATGCCGGGCACTGGCCGAAAATACGCTGGAGCGGGTGACACCGAGACTTCGGCGGCAGGCGTTTCGCGATGGGGCGTTGCCTGCCCGCACTCGACGCCCGCCAAGACACGCAAGACAAGCAGGAGACCAGGATGAACGAAGACAAGTCGCGTCAGCGCCTGGGGCGCGGACTGGCCTCGCTGATCGGGGCCGGCGCCGGCACGCCTGCCCGTCCCGTCCCCGGTTTTTCCGGCGCCGGCACTAGCGGTGCCTCGCAGCCCGACGACCTGCCGATCGTGCCCGCGGAGCGTTTCGTGCCGATCGATGCGATCTCGCCGAACCCCAACAATCCGCGGCGGCATTTCGACGAGGCGGAGCTCGGCGATCTCGCCAATTCCATACGCCATCACGGTGTCGTCCAGCCCCTGCTCCTGCGTCCGAAGCCCGGTCAGGCGGACGCCTTCGAGATCGTTGCCGGCGAGCGACGCTGGCGCGCGGCCCGGGCGGCGGGGCTTGTCGAAGTGCCGGTGGTTTTGCGCGAGATCGGCGATCGGCAGTCACTCGAGATCGCCATCATCGAGAACGTGCAGCGCGCAGATCTGAACGCGGTCGAGGAGGCGCAGGCCTACCAGATGCTGATCGACGAGCACGGTTACACCCAGGCCGATCTTGGCGACGTTCTCGGCAAAAGCCGCAGCCATGTCGCCAACACCTTGCGGCTTTTGAAGCTGCCGGAGGACGTGCGAATCATGGTCGCCTCTGGCGATCTGTCGCCCGGCGCCGCCCGCACGGTGGTGACGGCGGACGATCCGGTCGCGGTCGCACGCGATATCGTCGCCAGGGGCCTCAGCGTTCGCGAAGCCGAAGAGCTGGCGCGCGGACCGGCGCCGTCGAACCCCGCGTCGCAGACGCCGCGGGCCTCGAAGCGCACCAGAGCCAAGGCCGAAAAGGATGCGGACGCCGTCGCGCTGGAGCGGCTTTTGTCCGATGCGTTGAAGATGCCGGTCGAGATCCGAGTCGATGGCGAAGGCGGCTCGGTTCGCATCGACTATGCCGATCTCGATCAACTGGACGAGATCTGCGGGCGATTGCAGAAAGCCTCTGTCGGCACGGATAAGGGCGGTCCCCGCGTTCGCCTCATGTAGTGTGTCGCTCGATTCACGTGAAACATGACCTGATTCGTCCATCCGGGGTCCGCATCGGTGAAAGCCAACCGGAATTGTAGACTCAGGACACGCGCATCATCGCTAGGAGAGATCGTTTTACCTGGCACACGGTATGTGGCTGGACGGTCCGTTGTCCACGCTCGTTACCTTTCGCGCGCAACATGCGCCGTCCCGACAGGCAACGATCTTGCACTCCGCCGCCCGGAACCATTCGCCTTTTCGGTTCGTGGTTCGCGTTCCTTCGGCGAGACCTCCGAACACCCATCGGCTTTAAGCCTGAACCAAAATATTACGAAAAGGTAAGGAACCGCTGGGGGCATCCGACGATTATCCGATGACCATGCCGGTCTTGGGTCCGGGCGCGCTGCATCTGTCTCTTTATGATCGTTGCCGCAGTTTTCGTACGGTAGCCGGCTTGTGAACATTCCCTTGGGAGAGGACCAGAAATATGCGTAAGATCATTTTTCCCGTGTTGCTTGCCGGCGTCGTGATGCCGTTTGCCGCTTTCGCTCAAGACGCCAAGCCGACTGAGCCCGATGCGGGCGCAACGCCGCCGCCGGCTGCCGGTGATCCGGCAACGCCCGATGCCTCATCGACGACCGATCCGGCAGCGGCGGATCCTTCAGCGGCCGACCCTGCAACCGCCGATCCCGCAACCGCAGAGCCGACAGCCGCCGATCCGACAGCCGCAGAGCCGAACCCGTCGGCCGCGACCGACGAATCCAATTCCGCATCGCCGGCTACCAGCGCTGAACCATCCGCCACCGACGCCCCTGAGAGCAACACCGGCGACGCGGGTTCTTCCGGCGACACGACCAACAAGATGGATCGTGCTGCGGCAACAACGGCGTCGGGCGGCACCTTCGTCACCGTTCCGCCGACGGGGGCCTGGCGAGCCAGTGACCTCGAGGGCAAGGACGTTTACGATCAGTCCGGTGAAAGCATCGGTTCGATCACCGACGTGCTCGTCACGGAGGAAGGCAAGATCAATGCCGTGCTGGTCGGGGTCGGAGGTTTTCTTGGCATCGGTCGCAAGGACGTCGCGGTGTCGATGTCGGCTTTGAAGTTCGGCCCGGGCAAGACCGAGGGTTTGAAGACAAAGGCGGAAGTTGACTCCGAAGCCGCCGCGACGGCTCCTGCCGCGGGCACGGCCGGCAGTGCCGCGCCCGACCCGGCCGCAGGCGGCGTCGGCGGCGCAGCAGCCCCTGCTCCCGCTGCAACGACTGCGCCTGTGGAACCTGTGGTCGGCGAGGACAATCTGCCCGATCGGATCGTGCTCAACGTAACGCGCGAAGAGCTCGAAAACGCGCCGGCTTACGGGGAACCCGAAACTGCCGGGCAAACGGCACCGACGGATGGAAGCGCACCGGCATCAGGCGAGCCTCCTGCCGCGAGCGACGCTTCGGGCAGCGCAATGCCGGCCGACAGTGGTTCGACCGATGGAGCGGACAAGCCCGCCGCCCAGTGAGGGTCAGCAACGCTTGGCCGACCGCGCCCCGTTAAGAATGCCCCGCTACCCGCTGGTGGTGGCGGGGCATTCGTACCTTACGCGTGGGGAGCTATGGCGGACATTTCGGCAAAACGCGCCTGTCAGCCGTCGTCCCGCCATTCGCGGGTGCCGCTTGGGAGAGTTGCCGCGTTCGGGGTCTTTCGGGGCAAACCATTCGATCGTCTTTTGGTGAAGCACCATGATCGCCTTCGTCTGCACCGCCTGCGGGACGTCGTTTGCACCCGCCGACCGACCGCCTGAAACTTGCCCGATCTGCCAGGACGAGCGGCAGTATGTACCGCGTTCGGGGCAGGACTGGACGACCGCCGGCGCGATCGACGCCGGCCATCGGGTGGTCATTGCTTATGACGGGCCGCTTCTTGGCCTTGGCATTACGCCGCAGTTTGCCATCGGGCAACGAGCGCTTCTGCTGCGAACGCCGGCGGGCAACGTCCTTTGGGATTGCATCCCCTTTCTCGACAGGGCGCTGATCGACATCGTCACGGCCCTCGGGGGGTTGAGCGCGATCGCGGTCTCGCACCCGCATTATTATGGTCGAATGGAAGCCTGGTCGGCGGCGTTCGGTAACGCACCGGTCTATTGCCATGCGGACGATCGCCGCTGGACGTCGAATCCTGGGCCGAACGTGACGTTCTGGACGGGAGAACGGCACGGCCTTCTTCCGGGTGTGACGCTGGTGCGCTGCGGCGGGCATTTTGCCGGCGGGACGGTGTTGCACGTCGCACTTGGCGCAGCGCCATTTCCGCCGGCAACGAAATCCTTGGCCGGATTCGACGGGCCGGGTGCGCCCATCGACACGCATGCCCGTTCGTCCGGGACGGCCGTTCGGGCCGGTAATCCCGAACAACCGCGCGATCCGTTCCCTTTCGGTGCGCTCCTCACAGGTGATATCCTTCAGGTCACGCCGGGCGGCACACATATGGGGTTCATGCGCAGCTATCCGAACATGATCCCGCTCGGCGCCGGCGCTGTCCGGCGGATCGCCGCGGCGCTGGACGATTTCGACTTCGACACGGTCCTGGGCGGTTTTTGGGGTCGCGTGATCGAGACGGGCGGCAAGGCCGCGCTGGCCGCATCCGTCGAACGGCATGTGGCATGGGTGACGGACGCGGTTGACGACAACCGGGCCGGGTGACCGGTGGGCCTGGGCGCCGTCAGCGAAGCGCGAGGGTTCCATACACAAAAAGCCGCTCCTCTTGCGAGAAGCGGCTTCCGTGAAATCAGTCAGCCGGCGGTCGTCAGACCTTCCGTGAAGACCCTGCAATTCTTAAGCGAAGCGAGAAGGCTGCTCCCCAACGACACCGAGAATCAAAAACCCAACCGGCTGCAGATCATCACTCGACATTGGACCACCTCCTTTCACTTCGTTGAACACAAGAAAATTATGGGTCGAAAAATGCGGCAATGCAAGGGCCTGCCGAAACGCGCGTCAGATTGGCGCAAGGCGGGCGTGAAGCCCCCCGCAGCGTGGCTGCGGACCGGCGAAACGTATCGACAATTCACTCTTGGATCGTCATCCTCGGGCCCCGTCCCGAGGTTCCAGCAGCGGCTTGTCCGCTCGGCCTTCGATATCTGCTCTCGTGCGGCGGATCGGAAGACATTGCTTGGCCAGATCGTTTGGCCGAATGGCGAAGATCGATCGTTAGCCGGATTCGACAGCGAGAAGGCTGGCGAATGGCTGCGCCTCCCGAACCGTCCGCACAAAGATCACGCGTCTTTTCGGTTCTCGATCAGATTGTCGACGACCGACGGGTCTGCGAGCGTCGAGATATCGCCCAGTGCCCCGAAGTCGTTCTCGGCGATCTTCCTGAGAATACGTCGCATGATCTTGCCGGAGCGGGTCTTCGGCAGATCGGGGGCGAACTGGATGGCGTCGGGCTTGGCGAAGGGGCCGATCTCCGAGCGCACATGGGCGATCAGCTCGTCGCGCAGTTCGTTCGAGGACTGGGTGCCTTCCATCAGCGTCACGTAGCAGTAGATGCCCTGACCCTTGAGATCGTGGGGGAAGCCGACGACGGCGGCCTCGGAGACCTTGGGATGGGCGACGAGGGCCGATTCCACCTCGGCCGTGCCCATGCGGTGGCCCGACACGTTGAGGACGTCGTCGACGCGGCCGGTGATCTGCCAATCCCCATCACTGTCGCGCCTGGCCCCGTCGCCGGAGAAGTAATAACCCTTGTACTGCTGGAAGTAGGTGCTCACGAAACGCTCGTGGTCCCCCCAGATCGTGCGCATCTGGCCCGGCCAGGAATCGGCGATGGCAAGGACGCCCTCGGCCTCGGTCGTCTCGATCGGCTGGCCGCTTTCGGCGTCCAGCATCACCGGATGGACGCCGAAGAACGGCTTTTCGGCCAGGCCCGGTTTCATCGCATGGACACCGGGCAGCGGCGTCATCATGATGCCGCCGGTCTCGGTCTGCCACCAGGTGTCGACGATGGGCGCGTTTTCCTTGCCGACCACCTTGTAGTACCAGTTCCAGGCCTCGGGATTGATCGGCTCGCCGACCGTGCCCAGAACCTTGATCGCCGAGAGATCCCTGCCCTCGACGAACTTGTCGCCCTTGCCCATCAGGGCTCGGATGGCCGTCGGCGCGGTGTAGAACTGGTTGACCTTGTGGGTCTCGCAGATCTGCCAGAGTCGCGAGGCGTCGGGGTAGGTGGGGGTGCCTTCGAACATCAGGGTCGTTGCGCCATTGGCGAGCGGGCCGTAGACGATGTAGCTGTGGCCGGTGACCCAACCGACGTCGGCGGTACACCAGTAGATGTCGCCGGGCTCGTAGGCGAAGACGTGCTCGTGGGTCATCGCGGCGTAGACGATGTAGCCGCCGGTGGTGTGGACGACGCCCTTGGGCTTGCCCGTCGAGCCGGACGTGTAGAGCACGAAGAGCGGGTCCTCGGCGTTCATCGTCTCGGGCTCGCACACGTCGGAGACGTTGGCCTCCCTCTCGTGCAGCCAGACATCGCGGCCGTCCTTCATGACGATGTCGCCGCCCGTCCGCTTGACGACAAGGCATTTGACCGAGGCGTCGCATTTGTCGAGCGCCTTGTCGGCGTTGACCTTCAGCGGCGTCGCCCGGCCGCCGCGGGGTGCCTCGTCGGCGGTGATGACGAGCCTGGCCTCGCTGCCGTTCACCCGGTCGGCGAGCGCGTCGGCCGAAAACCCGGCGAACACGACCGAATGGATCGCGCCGATGCGCGCGCAGGCGAGCATCGCATAGGCTGCCTGCGGGATCATCGGCATGTAGATGACGACGCGGTCGCCCTTCCCGATGCCCAGCTCCTTCAGGACGTTGGCGAATTTGCAGACGTGGGAATGCAGCTGTTTGTAGGAGATGTGCTGGGCGTTGCCCGGCTCGTCGGCCTCCCACAGGATCGCCGTTTCGTCGCCCCTCGTCGCCAGGTGGCGGTCGATGCAGTTGGCCGAGACGTTGAGCTCGCCGTCTTCGAACCATTTGATCGAGACGTCGGGGTACGCGAAATCGACGTTCCTGATTTTTGTCGGCCTGGTGATCCAGTCGATGCGCCCGGCGTGCTCCTTCCAGAAGCCCTCCGGGTCCGCGATGCTCCGTTCGTACCAGGCGTTGTAGGTCGCCTCGTCCATCCTGGCGCGGCTTTTCCACGCGTCCTTGACTGCAACGGTCGTCATCTGTCGCCTCCCTTTCGTCACGTCCTCGAAGGCCGATCGACGCCGGCCATTGAACGACAACTTAGGGCCACGGGGGCGCATGGGTAAAGGAGAGCGGCCTTAGACTTTAAGCCGAGCGGGCCGGATCGGCCGTGCTCGAGACAAAGTGCGGTCGTGCGTCAAGGCCTTCAGCCGAAGAGGCCGATGGTGAGGCTCATGATGACGAAGACCCCGAGCCAGTGGCCCGCATTGACATAGGTCAGGCGGCGCGAGCGGGCCTCGTAGGAATGGTCGACGACGATGGCCGTCAGCACGAAGCCGGCCCAGGCGAGAATGCCGGTGACGAGCGTGTCCCGGACGGTGACCGGGCCAATATGGGCGGTAAGCCCCGCCAGCATGCCGGCCATGACGAGTTCGGCAACGAAGACGATGGCCAGTGGGCCCGGCTTCAGCGCCGGCTTGCCGCGATAGCCCTCGGCGGTCATCGACGTCCGTTCCATGGCGCGGTGCCAGAGGAAGCCGAAGACGAAGGCCAGGAGCGCGGCGAGAACGACGCCGAGGGGTGAGAAACTGGTGTAGCCCATGTGCTTAAGCCCTTTCGACGAGCATTGCGATCAGGAATGGCGTGAGCGGGCAACGGGACCGCTGGCCAAAGTTTCAAGGTTCGTCGCCGGAGGGCGCCCCTGTCGCGGCCGGCGCGTCGGGCGAAGACCGGCGTGACGTTTCGCTCGCCGCAGAGGGGCGCGCCTCGTCGCCTTGCGGGCGGCCCTCATAGGGTCCGCCCAGCGTGTCGCGGATGTAGAGCTCGTCGACGAGGTTCTTGACGACGGCGATGAAAGGCACGACGAGCGCGACGCCGACGAGGCCGAAGAGGACGCCGAAGACCAGCTGCGCGCCCAGCGTCAGAGCCGGCGGCAGGGCACTTGTGTAGCGCTGCGCGATCGGCTGGGCGACGTTGCTTTCGACCGCCTGGATCACCGTGTAGACGAGGAGGCCGTAGAGAGCCATCTGCGGACTTTCGGCGAAGCCGGCGAAAACGATGATCACGCCGGCAACGACGGCCCCGAGGGTCGGGATGAAGCACAGAAGGCCGGCTTGCAGGGCGAGCAGGAAGGCGTTCGGCATGCCGATGGCATACAGCCCGATCAGCGAAACGACGAAGATCGTCGTCATGGAAATGCCCTGACCGGCCAGCCACAGGATCAGTTCCGACGCGCTGTCGCTCAGCGCCTGGTCGATCCGGTCGCGCTGGTTCCTGGTGAACAGGCTGACGATGCCGCGCCGGTACATGCCCGGCTGGAACGAGACGAAGATCGCGATGAACAGGACGATCAGCGCGTTGCCGACCGCGCCTAGGACCGAATAGGCGGTCTTGGAGGCCGAAGAGAACAGGCCGGAGACATCGGGAAGATAGCGTCTCAGCGCGTCGGTGCCGATGTCGTTGCCGACCGGAATGCCGAGCTGCTGCAGCGCTTCGGGCAGCCGGTCGATCTGTGCGTTGACCATGCGTGGCAGATCGCCGATCTGCGAGACGAGCGCGATGCCGCCCCAGGCCGCGCCGGCCGCGAGCAGCAGAATCAACCCGACATAGATGGCGATCAGCCCAACGGTCCTCGGCACGCCGATCTTTCGGAGCGCCGAGGCGAGGCCGCAGAAGACTGCCGCCAGGACAAGGCCCGCGAAGATCAGGAAGAAGGCGTAGGAGGCTGTGGCGAGGATATAGACCAGGAGGCCGGCCGCGACGACGATCGCCACGACGATCAGGGTGCGATGGGTGAAGCGGGCCTCGGACGAGGCGTCGATCTCCCTGGCCTTCGAAGAGGTGTCGCCGTCGGTCCCGGCGTCTGATCGAACCGGCGGCCTCGATGATTCGGTGGCGGTTGGCGACGGATCGGATGGGGCGGGCGATGTTTCGGACACGGGCGACGATCGACCTTCTGATGGCTGCGGCGGCGGCGAGCATGCGCCCTTTCCTCAGGATGAAGCCGGCAGCGGCCGATGGTGTTCCGGCGCCCGGCCGGTTCTTTGCTGACCCGGCCACGGATCACCGCCCATGCACCGCCGGGAAACGGCAGCGGGCCGACCTTCACCGAACGTGTGCGCTGCCGGGGCAGCAAGCTTCGATGCCGGACATGGATGACAGTTTTGCCGGCCGCAATCCCGGCTCGTTCGACGCCTGCGAAGTCGGTGGGCGGTCGGGCGATAGTGTGATCAACTGGCCACGCTTTCGTGAGCGGACGCGCCAGGCAGGCTGGGCGGTCCCTACAGTCAGCCGTAGTCGCGGGCGCCGAAAATCGCCGAGCCGACGCGGACGGAGGTGGCGGCGAAGCCGATCGCCGTTTCGTAGTCGCCGGACATGCCCATCGAAAGCTTGTCGACGCCGCATTCCCGGCCGAGCTTTTCGAGCAGCGCGAAATGCGGGCCCGGATTCTCACCCTCCGGCGGGATGCACATCAGGCCTTCGATGACGAGGCCGTATTCGTCCCGGCATCTGGCCACGAAGGCGACGGCTTCGGTCGGCCCGATCCCGGCCTTTTGCGCCTCCTCGCCGGTGTTGACCTGGACGAAGAGGCGAGGCGTCTTGCCCTGCTTCTCGATCTCCCTGGCGATGGTCCTGGCGATCTTTTCGCGGTCGACGGTCTCGATGACGTCGAAGAGGGCCACGGCATCGCCGGTCTTGTTGGACTGGAGCGGACCGATCAGCCGCAGCTCGAGATCGGGCCAGCGCTCGCGCAGGTCCGGCCATTTTCCCTGGGCCTCCTGCACCTTGTTCTCGCCGAAGATGCGCTGGCCGGCCTCGATCACCGGGACGATCGCGTCGGCGTCATGGGTCTTGGAGACGGCGACGAGGGCGACGGAGCCCGGGTTCCGGCCGGCCTTCGCCTCGGCTTTGGCGATGGTGGTCTTGACGGCGTGGTACTGGTCGACGGCGGACATGGACGGCCTTTTGATTTTCCGGCGGTTCGGACGTATATTGCAGGAGTGGACGCCGGCTTTCGCCGACGCCCTTTTGCTAGAGCAAGAAGTGGGCCCGGAGGCGAACTCGCCAGTTCCTCCGGGTCTTTCTTATCTCAAGCGTAATGCTGAATGGCAAAAACCACATCGCATCACCTCCTTTTCGAAAGCGAGGCTGTCGCCTCAGCCGAAGAAGCCTGTCCCCTTCGGTGCGCCGCTGGCCCGGCGTCGCTGCTTTCGCCCTCGAAACCTGTTGCCGGGACGCTACGACAAGATTGTGCCGACCGCTATCCTCGCGCGTGATCGATTGAGCGCGGGTCAAGTCCGATCCGGTTGACGCTTTTGGCGAAGCCGTGTTGAACGGCGGTTTGATGCGCCCGGATCATGCCGGGCTTTTCCCTTGCCCGAAAAAGCAGTCCGACGATGACCACCGAACGCTACAATCCGAAGAGCGCCGAGCCGCGCTGGCAGGCCGCCTGGAACGAGGCCAGGCTCTTCGAGACGCAGGACGACGCGCCGGGCGAGAAATACTATGTTCTGGAGATGTTCCCCTATCCGTCGGGCCGCATCCACATGGGCCATGTGCGCAACTACGCGATGGGCGACGTGGTGGCGCGCTACAGGCGCGCCAAGGGCTTCAACGTGCTGCACCCGATGGGCTGGGACGCTTTCGGCATGCCGGCCGAGAACGCCGCGATGCAGAATAAGGTGCATCCGGCGAAATGGACCCACCAGAACATCGACACGATGCGCGCCCAGCTGAAGTCGATGGGCCTGTCGCTCGACTGGTCCCGCGAGTTCGCGACCTGCGACGTGGAGTATTACCACCGCCAGCAGATGCTGTTCCTCGACCTTCTGGACAAGGGCCTCGCCTACCGGCGCAACGCCAAGGTCAACTGGGACCCGGTGGACATGACGGTGCTCGCCAATGAGCAGGTGATCGACGGGCGCGGCTGGCGCTCGGGCGCCGAGGTCGAACAGCGCGAACTGACCCAGTGGTTCTTCAAGATCACCGATTATGCCGAGGATCTGCTCGACGCGCTCGACCATCTGCCGAACTGGCCGGAGAAGGTTCGGCTGATGCAGAAGAACTGGATCGGCAAGTCGGAGGGCCTGTCGTTTGATTTCGGGCTCGTCGGGGCGCCGGCTGGTTTCGACACGCTGCCGGTCTTCACAACCCGCGCCGACACGATGTACGGCCCGACCTTCGCGGCCATCGCCGCCGATCATCCGCTCGCGAAGGTGCTGACCGCCGAGCGGCCGGACATCGCGGCGTTCTGCGAGGAATGCCGGCGTAGGGGCAACACGGAGGCCGAGATCGACACGGCCGAAAAGCTTGGCTTCGACACGGGAATCAAAGTCACGCATCCCGCCGATCAGACTTGGGAACTGCCGCTCTACATCGCCAATTTCGTGCTGATGGACTATGGCACGGGCGCCGTTATCGGCTGTCCGGCACACGACCAGCGCGACCTCGACTTCGCACTGAAATACGGCCTGCCGGTCCTCGACGTCTTCGTGCCGCTCGACAGCGACGCCCGAGTCGCGGACACGGCCTTCGTTCCGCCGAAGTCGCAGACGGTGCGCTACATCCGCTGGGTTGGCGACGAGACCGTCCAGACCTGTCAGGAAGCGATGGACCGCTCGCTCGACATCTTCGTCGACGCTGGCTGGGGCCGCCGCGAAACGAAATTTCGCCTGCGCGACTGGGGCGTGTCGCGCCAGCGCTATTGGGGCTGCCCGATCCCGGTCCTGCACTGCGAGGCTTGCGGTGTGGTGCCGGAGGCTCGCGAAAACCTGCCGGTGAAGCTGCCCGACGACATCGACTTCGAAAAGCTCGGCAATCCGTTGGGCCGGCACCCGACATGGCGGCAGGCAAGCTGTCCGCAATGCGGCGGCGAGGCGCTGCGCGAGACCGACACGATGGACACGTTCGTCGATTCGTCGTGGTATTTCGCCCGCTTCACGTCACCGCGGGCCGACGAGCCGACCGACCCCCAGGCGGCCAATGCCTGGCTGCCGGTGGACCAGTATATCGGCGGCATCGAGCACGCGATCCTGCATCTTCTGTATTCGCGCTTCTTCGTGCGGGCGATGCGCGACACGGGACATCTCGATCTCGCCGAGCCGTTCAAGGGCCTTTTCACGCAAGGCATGGTCGTCCACGAGACGTATCGCGAGGGCGCGCGCGACTTCGTGCCGCCCGCCGACGTGATCGTCGAGGAAGTGGACGGCGTGCGGACCGCCAGGCGCCTGTCGAATGGGGCCGAGCTGACCATCGGCGGCATCGAGAAGATGTCGAAGTCGAAGAAGAACGTCGTCGACCCCGACGACATCATCGCCTCCTACGGCGCCGACACGGCCCGCTGGTTCATGCTGTCGGATTCGCCGCCGGACCGCGACGTGATCTGGACCGAGGCCGGCGTCGAGGGCGCCTTCCGTTTCGTGCAGCGCCTGTGGCGGCTGGTCAACGAGACGGCCCCGAAGATTGCCGGGGCGCCGGAGGGGGCGTCCGAGGGCGGGCCGGACGGTGCCGCCGGAGGCGATGCGAGGGCCCTGGAGATCCGTCGGGCGGCGCACCGGACGGCGGCGGGCGTCGCCGATGACATCGAGCGGCTGGCCTTCAACAAGGCGGTCGCGCGCATCTACGAGCTGGTCAACACGCTGTCGGCGGCGTTCTCGGGCCTGTCGGGCGATTCAGCCCCGGTGCAGCGCGCGGCGGCGCGCGAGGCGTTGGGCGTCCTCGTCAAGCTGACCGCGCCGATGATGCCGCATCTGGCCGAGGAGTGCTGGACCGTGCTCGGCGCGGAAGGGCTGGTCGCAGCCGCGCCCTGGCCGACGGTCGATCCGGTTTTGCTCGAAGACGACAGCGTCGTTTATCCGGTGCAGATCAACGGCAGGAAGCGCGGCGACTTGACCCTGCCCGCCGAGGCCGGCAAAGCTGATGTCGAGGCTGCGGCTCTCGCCCTCGATTTCGTTAAGGACGCGCTCGCGGGCCGGGCCCCCAGGCGCGTCGTCGTCGTCCCCGGGAGAATCGTCAATGTCGTCGTTTAAGACAACCGGGACCCACGCTCGGCGGACGTGCCTGGGTGCAAACAGCCGTTCGCGGCGGGCGGCGCGCCTGTTGGCGGTGGGGCTCGGCCTTGCCGGCCTGGCGCTGCCGGGCTGCACGGCGCGGCCGCTCTACGCCTCGGCCGATGTGACATCGGGCGCCGGCTCGTCGGCCTACGCCCCGACCGCACGGCTCGCATCGCTCCGCGGTCGCATCGCCGTCAGTCAGGCCAATTCACGCACCGACCAGTTGGTGCGCAATGCGCTTCTCAGCCGACTCAATCAGGGCGCCCGCGTCGCCCAGCCGCTCTACGAGGTGCGTCTGGCGATCAGCGGCGACGAGACCGGCATTGCCCTCGAGCCGAACGGCCAGCTGTCGTCTTCCCTCTATCACCTCACCGGAACCTACACATTGGTCAAGCTTGCGGGCGGCGCGACGATCGCCACCGGCACCCGCACCGAGACGGTTCCCTTCGACCGCACCAGCCAGCTGTTCCAGGCGCAGCGGGCGCTGCTCAACGCCAGGCAGCTGGCTGCCGACTCGCTTGCCGCCCGGCTGGAAGTGCCGATCGCGATCGCCCTCGAAAAGGCCGGCGGCTGAAGCCGGTTCATCGCTCGCCGACCATCGATGCACCGCTCCGGAGTGACGGCCCATGGCACAGAAAAAGGCCGGCGAGGTCGAAGCCTTTCTGTCGCGGCCGGACTTTTCCTTCCCGATCGTGCTGCTCTACGGTCCCGATCCCGGCCTCGTCGCCGAGCGCTCGGAGGTGATCGCCGGCCATTCGGGTGTCGATCGGGGCGATCCCTTCTCCTTCGCCAGCCTTGCCGCCGACGAGATCGAGAAGGATATCGGCAAGCTTTACGACGAGGCGACCACCGTCTCGATGTTCGGCGGCCAGCGCCTGGTGCGCGTGCGCGGCGCCGGTAACGGCAAGAACCTGGCCGACGCCATCGCGGATCTGAGCAAGACCAGGCTCGACGGCGCGATCATCGTCCTGGAAGCCGGCGACCTGAAGAAGAGCGCGGCGCTGCGTTCCAACGTCGAGCGGGCGAAATTCGCCATCGCGCTGCCTTGCTACCAGGACGAGGGCCGGGCGATCGACAAGATGATCGACGAGGAACTGCGCGAGGCGGGGCTGGCCCTCGAAAGTGCCGCCCGCGACGAGCTGCGCGCGCGCCTCGGCGCCAATCGCCTGGCGTCGCGCGGCGAGGTGAAGAAGCTCTGCCTCTACGCCTATGGCATGGCGAAGATCACCGAGGCGGACGTGCGCGCCGTCGTCGGCGACGTGTCGGCCGACACGCTGGAGGAGACGATCGACGCGGCCGCCAGCGGCGAGGTGAAGCGCCTGCCGCATCTGATCGCCCGGCTGACCTCCGCTGGCACCGCGACCTTCCAGTTGCACCAGAACCTGCTGCGCTATTTCCAGCAGCTCCAGGCCATGCGCGAGATGGTCGAGCGCGGCGGTGAGCCGATCGGCCGCGTCGTCGAGCGGCGGCGCCCGCATTTCCGGCGCAAGGCGGCGATGGAGGCGGCGCTCGGGGCCTGGCCGATGGATGCGATCTCAAGCTGTGTTGCAGCGGATCGAGGCGGATATCCTGAAGAGCCGCAAGGAAAGCGCCCTGGCGCTCACCATCACGGAGCGCACCCTCATCGACGTCGCCGTCGAGGCGGCACGGCACAGGGCCCGGCGATAGGTCGACCGCATCGAAGGCCTTTCAGCCCCGGTCCTCGTAGAGATCGCGGCGGGTCGGCGGCAGTTCGCTCGTGCCGGTCCTGGCGCGCCTGGACGCCAGCGTCTGGTAGATCATCACCGTGCCGCGCTCGAAGGTCAGCGCGCAGCCGGCGAGGTAGAGCAGCCACAGACGCGCGCGGGGCTCGCCGGCGATCGCCGAGGCCTGATCGAAATCGGCATGGAGCCGGTCGGCCCAGAGCCGGCAGGTGCGGCCATAATGCTCGCGCCAGTTCTCGACGTCATGCACCTCGAAGCGGTTGGCCTCGAGCTTCTGGACGGTGTGGCCGAGATAGTCGAGTTCGCCGCCGGGGAAGATGTATTTGACCAGCGCCCGGTATTCCCGCGAGCCTTTATGGAACGCCTTCAGCGTCGCTTTCGCGGGTCTTGCGATGGCGTGGTGGAGATAGAGACCGCCGGGGCGCAACAGCCGCTTGACGTCACCGAAATAAGCGTCGTGATTGGCAAAACCGACATGCTCGAACATGCCGATCGAGGAGATCTTGTCGTATTGGCCGGTGATCTCCTGGAACGGTTTCAGCTCGATCGTCAGTTTGTCGCCGAGCCCCTTCGCCGCAATGCGGTCCCTTGCCAGGTCGAACTGCGCCTGGCTGAGGGTCACGCCATGGCCGTTCACGCCGTAATGTTCGGCGGCGTGGATCAGCAGCGCGCCCCAGCCGCAGCCGATGTCGAGCATGCGCTCGCCGGACTTCAGCCGGAGTTTGCGACAGATCATGTCGAGCTTGTCGATTTGCGCCTTGTCGATGTCGTCGTGCCAGCCGTCGAAATAGCCGCAGGAATAGACCATGCGCTCGTCGAGGAAGAGCCGGTAGAAATCGTTGGAGATGTCGTAGTGGAACTGGATGGCCGCCATGGACGAGCCACTGCGACCGGCGTCGCTGGTGGTTTGCGCTTTCGCCGCCTTCTGGCCTTTTCGTGCAAGGGCGAGCAGCGAGGGCAGGGCGGCGGCGATCCGCAGCTTGTTCAGTGCCTTCAGCCCGGCCCCGGTCTTTACCTCGGACCGTGCGGCGGCCACGTCGAAGATCGTGCCGTTCTCGATGTCGATGGCCTTCGACATCCACAACTCGACGGCCGTGCCGACATTCGGGCTTAAAAACAGCCGGGCGATGGCTGCCGGGTCGTTGAGGGCGATGGTCGGACCGGTCTCGCCTTGTCCTTCGGTCGCACCTTTCGGCAGGATACGCTCGCCCGTCCACAGCTTGACCGCGAGCTTCGGCTGGAAGGCGGCCACCGCCTGACGGACGATCGCTTCCAGTTTGTCTTCGCCGCTCGCCATGCCTGCCATCCGGTGTTTCACGTGAAACGGGCTCGCCGGCCCTCGATGATGCGTCTATCCCGTTCGAGGGCGTGGCGGCAAATCCCGGAGAGGTCGCGTATCGGCCGAACGTCACCTTAGCAACTTCGATCGGTTGCGAACGATCCGATCATACAGATTAAGCTCATCCTGCGTCGTGCGGGGCCTGCCGTCCGTTGGCAGCGCCCGACAGCACGTCGGCGCACCAGTCGCGGCGTTTGCCGCCGCCATAGCGTCCGACGAGCCCTTCGGACAAGAGCTTTGCACCGAGATCGCTTTCGGTCTTCGTCGACAGGCGGGCGAGCACGCGGCCGAAATATTTGTCGCCGGAAATGCCGCTGAGATAGACCGGTCCCGAGCCGACGAGTTCGACCAGACGATCGGCCGCCCGATCGGCCGCAATTTTTTCCGAGGCACAACGGGCCCGCTTTTCGGGGGCGTCGATCCCCTTCAGCCGCACTGCGACGCGGACCGTTTGCATCGGCCAGATGAAGGCCTCCACCTCCACCGTGTCGCCGTCGCGCACCTTGACGATCCGCGCCTCGATCGGCCCGGCGATCGCCTCCGGCGCCTCGCCTCGCGTCTCACCGGCCGAAGCCTGGACAAGACCGGTCACCAGCGCGATGCCGGTGCCGCAGATCGAAAGATAGAGAAGGGCGCGCGGCATTGGCATTCGAATCGATGAACCCGTTGAAGGACATTAATCCTATAACGGGAATTGTTGTCAATTCGTTCCTTGGATCGATCGGGCGGAAATGGACGACAGTCGCGACACGAATGTTTGTGTACGCCCTCACCGGGGTCCTCGATAAGCGCACTCATAGGGCGTTCAAGTCCTACGCTGCCGTGAATTAATCGCGAGAGCCCCGCTCGCCGGTCAACGGGTCGTTAGGACTTTTTTCACGATATTGCCAGCCAAGCGACCGTTGGTGCGGATGCGACGCGTGCGGCAATGGCTTTGGGCGCCACGGTGCATCGGTGCGGCGCGCTGTTCAAAAGTCCGAGATAATGCCGTTCTTTTCCCAGTCGCCGTAACGGATGGGCTCGGGGCCGTCGCGGCCGTTGCGTTCCGGGGGCAGGGCGTTCGGGTCGATCTTCCGGGCAGTATTGGTGCGGCGGCGTTCCTCGGCTTCGGCCAGGGCGCGCTGGGCCTCCGGTGTCAGGGTTTTCGTCGGTCGCACGACGGTTTCGCCGTAGCCGGCCGTCGGAGATGTGGCCGGTCGGGGCTGTTCGGGGTCGTCGGTCAATGTCTCATCGTCCTCTTTTATGGGCGTATCGGAGATCGGTTATGTCGATCATCGGGTACATGAAGATCCGCGCTCGTGCGTCTTTCGCCGTGACAATAGGTCGTTCCGGCCGCCGATGAAGAGGCTGCGGCGACATGGGCGCCGACGCGGCGATCGTCGTCCTCTTCGAAAGGCGCAAAGCGGACGCTGGATGGAGCCGTCGGCACGATGATAGGCCTATCCTCAGGGAAAATCTCGACCCGACGGACCGCCGATGTCGAGCCCTGCGGGGACGCGGTGAAGCGTTGCGGGTATGATTGCTCGTCCAACGCGCTGCAGGGCGAGCGCGTCGTTCCGCCCTGTGATATTGAAGCGCGCGGGCGCGGTCACCAGATTTCACCGCGACGGGCGTTTTGCGCCCCGGCGCTTTCGAGCGCCCCGGTGAAAGGCTGGACAGACCCGATGAACATGATCAAGACCGCGATGCTCATCGCCTTCATGACCGCGCTCTTCATGGGCATCGGCTTCATGATCGGCGGCACCACCGGCATGGCGATCGCCTTCGTCGTCGCCGCGGCGATGAACCTCTTCTCCTACTGGAACGCCGACAAGATGGTCTTGTCGATGCACCATGCGCAGGAGGTCGACGCGCGCTCGGCGCCCGAATATTACCGCATCGTCCAGGGGCTGGCGGCCAATGCCGGCCTGCCGATGCCGAAGGTCTACGTCATCCAGAACGCGCAACCCAATGCCTTCGCCACCGGCCGCAATCCCGACAACGCCGCCGTCGCGGCGACGACGGGGCTCCTCGAACGGCTGACGCCGGAGGAGGTGGCGGGGGTGATGGCGCACGAGCTCGCCCATGTGCAGAACCGCGACACGCTGATCATGACGATCACCGCGACGCTGGCCGGTGCGATTTCCATGCTGGGCAATTTCGCCTTCTTTTTCGGCGGCAACCGCGACAACAACAATCCGTTCGGCTTCATCGGCGTGCTCGTGGCCATGCTGGTGGCGCCCTTCGCGGCGATGCTGGTGCAGATGGCGATCAGCCGGACGCGGGAATATTCCGCCGACCGGCGCGGCGCCGAGATCTGCGGCAACCCCTCCTGGCTCGCCTCGGCGCTCGGCAAGATCGCCGTTGCCGCCGGTCGCACGGTGAACCACGACGCCGAACGCAACCCGGCGACGGCGCATATGTTCATCATCAATCCGCTCTCGGGCCAGCGGATGGACAGCCTGTTCTCGACCCATCCGGACACGGAGAACCGCATCGCGGCGCTGCGTGAGCTGTCGGTCGAGATGGGCGTCGGCAGCGGTTCGGCGCGGATGGCGCAGCCGAACGCCGATCGCAGACACGAAAGCGGTGCGAGCCTGTCGGATTCCGCTGCCGGACATGCGGAGGGCCCATGGGGCCGCCGCCGCAATGCCGCGTCGCAGGGCCAATCCCCGCGATCCGGGCCATGGAGCCGCGGCGCGTCCCGCGGTGACGAAGTCGTGAGTGGTGACGACCGGGGCCGGCATGACGGCAGCGACGACGAACGCCGTGGCCGCGATGCGCGAGGCCCCTGGGGCCCGCGCTCGGGACCCAAAGCGGGACCCAGGGGTGCGGGACCCAGGGGTTGAGCGCCGGAGCGGACGGCCAAAAGCCCGGTCGTGGTGGCGGGCGGCGTGGCGGCAATTTCGACGCCTCGCGCTCGGCGCCGCGCAAGCGGCCGGTGAAGCCGGTGGGCCATCAGCCGCAGCGGATCATGGGCAACCGTCCCGGTCTCGGGGTGCGGCTCGTGGCGGCCAAGCTTCTCTCGGCGATCGTCGATGCGAAAACTTCGGCCGACGGGCTGTTCGCCCCCGGCAACGGCCATCCCGGCTTTCGGGCGCTCGATGCCCGCGACCAGGGCCTCGTCAAGGCGATCGTCCTGTCGGCGCTGCGCCATCGCGGTACGATCGAGCGGATGATCGCGGCCTGTCTCGACCGGTCGCTGCCGCCCAACGCCGCCAATCTCCGCCACATTCTGCATGTGGGCGCGGCGCAGATCCTCTATCTCGACGTGCCGGATTCGGCGGCGGTGGATCTTGCCGTCGCGGCGGCCGACGTCGACAGCCGCAGCGTTCGCTTCAAGGGCGTGGTCAACGCCGTGCTGCGGCGTCTTTCGCGGGAAAAGGCCGCGCGTGAGACGACGGCGGGCGAGATGGCCAAGGGCGAAAGCGCCGACGTCGCAGGCGAGCGCGCGGAGACGCTGCAGGACCCGTCGGAAAACCTGCCCGACTGGCTGCGCGGGCGACTGGAGCCGGTCTACGGCGCCGGGCGGACGGCGGCGATGGCGGCCGCGCATCTCAAGTCGGCGCCGCTCGATCTGACGGTGAAGTCCGACCCCGCCGCCTGGGCCGAACGCCTCGGCGGCACCGTTCTGCCGACCGGCACGGTGCGCCTCATGACCCATGACGGTCCGGTGACCGAGCTTGCGGGTTTTGCCGAAGGCGAATGGTGGGTGCAGGACGCCGCCGCCGCCTTGCCGGCCCGGCTGTTCGGCGATCTCTCGGGGCTTTGCGTCGCCGACCTGTGCGCGGCGCCCGGCGGCAAGACGGCGCAGCTGATCCTTGCCGCCAGAGGACGCGGCGGCGTGGTGACGGCCCTCGATATCAATGCCAACCGATTGAAGCGCCTTCGGCAGAACCTGTCACGGCTCGGGCTGGAGGCCGAAACGGTGCTCGGCGATCTCGGCACCTATGAGCCCGAAGCACCGTTCGATGCGATCCTGCTCGACGCGCCCTGTTCGTCGACCGGTACGATCCGGCGCCATCCCGACGTGGCCTACACCAAGGATGCCGATGAGATCGCCAAGCTTGCCGGCGTCCAGGCGCGGCTCCTGCGCGAGGCGGCGCGGCTGCTGAAGCCGGGCGGCCGGCTGGTGTTTTCCAACTGTTCGCTCGATCCGGTCGAGGGCGAAGTGGTGATCGCGGCTTTCCTCGGCGATCACCCGGCGTTTTCGCGCGATCCGATCCGCGCCGACGAGGTGCCGGGGCTTGCCGCGGCGATCACGCCTGAGGGCGACTTGCGCACCACGCCGGAGATGGCGTTCGACCAGGGCACGAGCGAGGCCGCCGCAGCCTTCGGGCTCGACGGCTTCTTCTCCAGCCGCTTGCGCCGTGCCTGACGGGGCGTTCCCGGACAGCGACCCGAGGCGCGCGCGTCCTCGGACGCGGATGACGGCCGCAGGAGGTCGGATCCGCAGCGACCGTCCAGAGATACGATACGAGTCGGCTTAGCGAAGCCTTTACCATATCGCGCCAAGCTGGGCTCGGCGGTCAGGACTTCGCCGTCGCTCGAGGGTTTCCTTCGGCGGCGTCGTGCAGCCGCGTGTGCTCGAGCAAAGGGACGGCCCGTTCGGCCGATCCGGGGGAGGCGACGGTGTCGGCATATCTGATGGACCAACCGCTGCTGACGCTGTTGACCCTGCGCGAGACCCTGCGCCGCACGCGCCGCGCGGTCACCGCCATCCCGCTGACCCATCTCGATTTCTCCCGCCTGATCGGCGAGCGCCTCGGCGCAACGCAGCTTGTCGCGGTGCCGTCGGTCTTCGCACGGGGCGAGGCGAGCGTCGCCGAGGCGATCTATGGCGGGCGGTTCCGCTTTTGTGGCCAGACGCTCGATGCCGCGCAGAGCTCGGTCTTCGCGCTGAAATGCCCGTCCCCGGCCTTTGCCGCCGAACTCCACGGCTTCGGCTGGCTCGTCCACCACCAGGCTGCGGGCGACGCGCTGGCGGTCGGCAACGCCCGCTCGCTGGTCGGCGACTGGATCGCCGTCAGCGGCCGGCGCCTGGCCGGTCCGGCCTTCGAGCCGGCGGTCGCGGCGCGCCGGATGATTGCCTGGCTCGGGGCCGCCGACATGCTTTCGGGCGGCGCCGACAGGCGCTTTTCGGAGCGTTTCCTGAAAAGCCTGTCGGACCAGGCAAGGGCATTGCGGGCGCTTGCCGACGGCGCGCCGGACGGCGAGCCGCGGTTGCTGGTTCGCATCGCGCTCGCCTTCGTGTCGCTCTCGATGCCGGCCGCCAAGGGCCGCATGCGCATGGTGGCCGAACACCTCACCCGTGAGCTCGACCGGCAGATCCTGCCCGACGGCGGCCACGTCTCGCGTGATCCGTCGGTGCTCGTCACGCTCGCCGGCGACCTTATCGCGCTGCGCGAGACCTATCGTCTCCGCGGGCAGGCGCTGCCCAGGGGGCTGTATTCGGCGATCGACCGGATGCTGCCGGCGCTGCGCTTCTTCCGCCATGGCGACGGCCAGCTCGCGCTGTTCAACGGCGCCGGCGCCACCCGGTCGCGCGATCTCGACGCGCTTCTGGCCTTCGACGAGACGCTGGGCGCGCCGATCGTGAATGCCCGCCATTCGGGTTATCACCGCCTCGCCGCCGGCCAGACGCTGCTCATCGCCGACACCGGCGCCCCGCCGCCGAGCGCCGTCGCCGGCCGCGCCCATGCCGGAACGCTTGCCTTCGAGCTGTCGTCGGGTCTCGATCGCCTCGTGGTCAATTGCGGCCGGCCCGGCGAGGAGAACGCCGAATGGCGCCGCCTGTCGCGCGCGACGGCGGCCCATTCGACGGTGACGCTCAACGACCGGTCTTCGTCGCGGTTTGCCCGCTCGGCCGGGCTCGACCGGTTTCTGGGAACGCCGCTGGTGCCGGGTCCGAGCGAGATCGCGTCGGTCGACCCCACCGAGGAAGGCCTCGGCTTCGACGCCTGCCATAACGGCTACCAGCGCGGCTTCGGGTTGATCCACCGCCGGGCGGTGATGCTGGCGAAGGACGGGACATGCGTGGAAGGCCGCGACCGGTTCGAGGCGACGGGGGAACGACGTGCGAAAGCCGGCGACCCTGTCGCGGCGACCGCGCGCTTCCACCTGCATCCGGCCGTGGTGGTCGAGCGGGCTGGCGCCGCGATCCGACTCAAGCTGCGCGGCCAGTCCTGGCTGTTTTCGGCCAGCTTGCGCTTCGAGATCGAGGATTCGGTGTTCTTCGCCGAGGCGGCCGGCGCCAAGCGGACCTTGCAACTGGTCGCGCGCTTCGACGCGGGGGATGCGGCAGGCATCGCCTGGCAGTTCGAGCGCGAGCGCTGAGTTACGGTAGGGGCAGAGGGGGGCAGAAGGGGGAGAGCGCTTTCGGCCGCAGGACGATCTTTCCGCCCGGTCGCGGCATGCGGGCAACGCCGCCGGTCGGGGTGGGCCTGGGTCATTCGGCCAGGCGATGCTAGGCTTGGCCCGCAATCGATCGACGTGTGACCCGAGGCTTTCTCCGGACACCATACAAACTCCAGACACCAACCGGAATTCGATGAAACGTGATCATACCATGAACCGACCCGCGCTTTTCCTCCTCCTTCTCGCCGGCCTGTCGCTTTCGGCCTGCGGCATGAACCGGGCCGTCGGCGTGTTGCCGAATACGCTCGACGATCTCGCCGCGAAATCGCAGGGCACCGGCTCGCAATCCAAGGCCGACTGGCCGCGGGGTCGTATCAAGCCGTAGAGAATTCGCGCTGCGGCGGCGGAGCGTGGGTTCGAGGCTGCAACGCGCCCGCAGCCATTGTCCGTTCCGGCCAAGGTGACTATCAGGGAGTTTCGCCCGCCCAAGCTCGCCTGCCAGGAACGCCGCCATGTCCGTCAAAGCCAATGCCACCAAGACGCCCGATCGCGTCGAGATCCGCCGCGCGCTGCTTTCGGTCTTCGACAAGAGCGGCGTCGTCGACTTCGCCCGGGGGCTTGCCGAACTCGGCGTCGAACTCGTCTCGACCGGCGGCACCTACAAGGCGCTGAAGGAGGCAGGCCTCGCCGTACGCGATGTCGCGGAACTCACCGACTTTCCGGAGATCATGGACGGCCGCGTCAAGACGCTGCATCCGGGCGTCCATGGCGGGCTGCTCGGCATTCGCGACGATGCGGCCCATGCGTCGGCGATGGAGGAGCACAACCTTTTGCCGATCGATCTTCTCGTCTCGAACCTCTATCCGTTCGCCGAGACCCTGGCCTCGGGCGCCGACACGGCGACGATCGTCGAGAACATCGACATCGGCGGGCCGGCGATGATCCGGGCCGGGGCGAAGAACCACGGCTACGTCACCGTCGTCACCGACCCCGCCGACTACGCCGAAGTCCTAAGCGCGCTGAAGGCGTCCGACGGTGCGACCGACTTCCCGCTGCGGCGCAGGATGGCGGCGCGCGCCTATGCGCTGACGGCCGCCTACGATGCGGCGGTGTCGCAATGGTTTGCCGGCGAAGTGGATGACGCGATGCCGAGAAGCACAACCTTTGCCGGGCACCTTTCGGAAAAACTGCGCTACGGCGAGAACCCGCACCAGACGGCCGGCTTCTACAAGACCGGCGAGAAGCGACCGGGCGTCGCCACCGCCCGTCAGGTGCAGGGCAAGGCGCTTTCCTACAACAACATCAACGACACCGATGCCGCCTTCGAGCTGGTCGGCGAATTCGATCCGGCGCGCACCGCGGCGGTCGCGATCATCAAGCACGCCAACCCCTGCGGTGTGGCCGAGGGGCCGGACCTGATCGCGGCCTATAAGCGGGCGCTCGCCTGCGACCCGGTCTCGGCCTTCGGCGGTATCGTGGCGCTCAACCGCACGCTCGACGCCAGGACAGCCGAAGCGGTGGTCAAGGTCTTCACGGAAGTGATCATCGCGCCGGACGCCGACGAGGACGCGATTGCCATCGTCGCCGCCAGGACAAATCTCCGGCTGCTCCTGACCGGCGGCCTGCCCGACCCGCGCGCGCCGGGACGCTTCGTCAAATCCGTCGCCGGCGGGCTGCTCGTCCAGTCGCACGACGCCGGGGTCGTCGACGATCTCGAACTGAAGGTCGTGACCAAACGCGCGCCGAGCGAGGATGAACTCGCCGATCTCAAATTCGCCTTCCGCGTCGCCAAGCACGTCAAGTCCAACGCCATCGTCTATGCGAAGGATCTCGCCACGGTCGGCGTCGGTGCCGGACAGATGAGCCGCGTCGATTCGGCCCGTATCGCGGCGCGCAAGGCTCTGGACGCGGCCGAGGCGGCGGGGCTCGGCACACCGCTGACCAAGGGCGCCGTCGTTGCCTCCGACGCCTTCTTCCCCTTCGCCGACGGGCTGCTCTCGGCGGTGGAAGCCGGCGCCACGGCGGTGATCCAGCCGGGCGGCTCGATGCGCGACGACGAGGTCATCAAGGCCGCCGACGACAACGACATCGCCATGGTGATGACCGGCATGCGGCATTTCCGGCATTGACGATCGGGCGCGCGGGGAGGGCGGTGAGATGACCGAACCCGTCGGCGAGCCCGGCTTTCTCGACCGCGAACGCCTCGCTGGTGCCTTCGACGCCCTCGGCCGGGCGGCGGTGGCGGAGGGCGAGCGGCTGGAGATCGCGGTCTATGGCGGCTCGGCGCTGATGCTCGCCAGCAATTTCCGCTTCAGTTCCGAAGACGTCGATATCGCCGTCTTCACCGGCGCCTGGCCCGTTTGGCTGACGCGGGCGGTCGCAAGGATCGGCGAAACACTTGGGTTATCGCCCGACTGGTTGAACGATGCCGTGACGGTGCATCTGAGCCCATACGCCGACCCGTCGCGCGATCATCTGGCTTTCGGCACGTTTCCGCGCGGCGACGAGCCGGTCGGCCTCGTCGTCTTCGTGCCGACCGCCGATTATCTTCTGGCGATGAAGCTGAAGGCGCTGCGGGTGCTCGATCCGGTCAAGGGCGCTTCGGAAGCGGCCGACATTCGCCATCTGATGGCGGTGACCGGTGTCGCGACCGTTGACGAAGCCGTCGCTATTCTCGAGCGCTTTTATCCCCGCAGCGCGGCGGCGCCCGAAAAACTGCGTTTTCTCATGAAACATGTGATCCTGGCCGGCGAGGCCGTGGATGGAGAGCCTGGCGATGCGCCCGAATACCTTGGCCGAGGCGGTCCGGCGGATCGCCAGGGGTGAAAACCGCGAGCGGGCCTTGTGCGAAGTGCTCGACAGCTTTTACGGCGCCGGGACCTCACAGGCGCGGCTCGATGTGCTGACCGAAGCGCCGCCGCCGTCCGGCGATGCCCGGCTCGACGCCTATGTCGCGGCGGCGGCGGAATATCTTTGCAAGCAGTCCCGCATCGGGCCGGTGCCTGTCTGGGTGTCGGACCCGCACCGCATTCTGACGGAGCCGTGGTTCACCGGGCCGAGCGATGCGCCCGCGGTTGCGGCCTTCCTCATGCATTCGAGCCCGGCCGAGTTCCGCGCCCGCAACATCTTTACGGAAGAGCGCCCGCTGCGGCGGGCACGGGCGTCCGGATTCGGGTAATCGTTCGAGGCATTCGAGCATCCTTGCTTCGATCGCTCCCCTCCTCCTTCAAACCGGCCGGAGTGCCGAAGCGTGTCATCGGCCCGCCAAAACGCGGATCGGCTGCTCTCGCCGCATCCTTGCATGACACGCTTCACTTCGGGCCTGGCGTCCGCGCCAGAAGGGCAAGCCCGCCGAGGAAGAAGATCAGAAGTCCCGCCATGCCGATGCGGGCGGCGGTCTGCGGGTCGGCGACGCGGCCGGCTGCGAGGGCGGTGAGGGCGGCGACGGTGGCGGTGCCGAGAAAGGATGTGGCGCGGCCGGTCAGGGCGTAGAAGCCGAAATAGCGGCCGGCCTCCTGCGGGCTGACCAGCTGGGCCAGCCAGGAGCGGGACGAGGCCTGCACCGGGCCGAAGGCGAGGCCGATCAGCATGCCGTAGACGATATAGGCCTTTTCGGCGGAGGTCGCGAAGAGGCCCGTTGCGCCTGTCGCCGGTGGGCCGAAGTCGATCAGGCCGAACAGCGTCGCGCCGGGTGCCGTCGAGACGATGGCGATGGTGGCGGCAGTGAGGCCGATGATCGAGGCGACGACCACGGATTTCGAGCCGAGCTTTGCGTCGAGGACGCTGGCGATCAGGCAGCCGATGATCGCGGCGATGTTGATCAAAATGCCGAACAGGCCGCTTTCGGTGATCGACCAGCCGAACATCCCTGCCGCGAACGCACCGCCGAGGATCGTCAGGGCGTTGACGCCGTCCTGGTAGATCATCCGCGCGATCATGAAGCGGAAGATCGCCGGCCGCGCCTTGACCTCGCGCCAGGTGGCGGCGAGATCGCCGACGCCGGCGCGCACGGCGGCCATTGCCGGCACGCCCTTCGGCCGGTCGGGCGTCAGGACGAACATCGGCAGGATGAAGACGAGATACCACAGGCCCGCGAGCGGTCCGGTCGCCCTCGCGCCCTCGCCCGCCGCGGGATCGAGGCCGAAGAGGGGGGTGAGGCCGAGGAGTGTCTTGCCGGTGACGGCGTTCCCGGCGAGCATCGTCAGGGTGAAGACCAGGAAGACGATGCCGCCGGAGTATCCCAGGCCCCAGGCGATGTTGGAGACGCGTCCGATCGCCTTTTTCGCCACCAGCCGCGGCAGCATGGCGTCGTTGAAGACGATCGAGAATTCGGCCGAGATCTGGGCCAGCACGATGGCGGCGGCAGCGAAAATCAGTGGCGAGCCGGGGGCGCCGACGAACCAGATCGTGCAGAGCGCGGCGATCTTCAGCGTGGCGAAGCCGCCGATCCAGGGTTTTCGCGCGCCCGCGCGGTCGGCGATGGAGCCGAGCACCGGCGACAGAACGGCGACGATGAGGCCCGCGACGGTCGCCGCGCTGCTCCACCAGGCCTGGCCGGTTGCGGGGTCCGGCGCAAGCTGCGAGACGAAATAGGGGCCGAAGACGAAGGTGAGAACGACGGTGAAGAAGGGCTGGGCGGCGAAATCGAAGCTCATCCAGCCCCAGACGGCCGGCTGTTTCAGCGGCCGGCAATAGGGCGGCGTGTCGTCGTGCCGGGCCGAGTCGCCGACCCGGTCGATAGGCCGCGCGCCGCCGCGTCCGACATCGGGATCGTCAACCGGATTCGGAGGCGGCGGTTCGCTCAATGAACGCTGTCCCCGGCGCTGCGTGTGGCGGGCGGCGCAGCTTTCCGGGCGGGGCGAACGATCGCACCCTCGGTCGATTCGTCTCGGCGTTCGAGGACTTCGACGGCGTCGCCGATCGCGATTCGGCCGAGATGGCCCGCGCAGGGTACGGCGTTCCAGCCGAACAGCACACCGGGAATGGCGCGGTTGGCGGAGAGGCGGGTTCGGCGGAGAGTATCGAGGGGTTCGCGTCCTGCGCTTTGGCCGGAGAGCTGGTCGATGGTGGTCACGACGCAGCGGTTGGACGGCTTGACGAGATCGAGGACGACATCGCCGATCCGCAGGGTTTTCCAGCCATCCTCGGCCCAGGGCGCGAGGGATCCGCCGCCTTGAAGCTCGCCGGCCTCAATCACGAGATTGGGGCGGAAGCGGCTCATCGGCACGGCTTCGGCGTCGCCCGTGGTGACGATTTCGCGATTGAGGGTGCGCAGCGAGGCGGCGGTCGCGATTAGAATCGGATAGCCGTCACCGAGGCTCACCGGCGCATTCGGCCCGGCATAGTCCGGGTTGGCGGTGCGGGCGTCCGGCCGGTCGAGATGGACGAGGCGAACGGGCGCTTTCAGCCAATCGGAGAGCGCGGCGTTGGTCTCGGGATCGGCCAGTGCCACGTCGATGGTGCTCGCCCAAAGATGAACAATTGTGCGCTCGGTTTCGTCCGGCGTCGGCACCAGCCGTTCGCCGACATCGTCGAAGACCAGGATCAACCCGTCTTCATCGAGGGTGGCCTCCAGCCGGGCGAGCCTCGGCATGTCGCGCTGGGTGAGGGCCGTGCCATCGGCATCGACGAGCATCCAGCGGCGGTCGCCGGCAAGACCTGGCGCCTCGACGTCGCAGGTGTCGAGCGAGACCGCGCGCCCGGCCTTGAGCGGATGGATATGGATCGAGCCCAGCTTCACGATGCGGTGTCTCCCCGACGACTGCCGTTTTGCCGCCCCGTGCCCGATCGACACGGAATGATCGCCACGCAGGTCGCGCTTTCCTGCTATATCGCTCTTCCGGATCAGTTTCGATCCCATTCGCCATGGAGGACAAGACGATGGCCAAGGGTCAAGTGCGCGGCAACAAGGAAACCCGCAAACCGAAGAAGGACAAGGCCGCTAAGGCGCCGCCGGCCACCGTGCCCGGCAAGTTCGCCGAGGCCCAGGACAAGGACGGCAAGAAGAAGTAACAGCCGTCACGGCGGGGCGTTGCTTCTGCGCGCGACTACCCCGCCAGATCCGACAGAAGGCCCGCCGCTACGGTCAGCCGCGGCACCGAGGTTTCGCCGGCGCCGGCGAGGTCGGCGATCTGGCGGCCGATGCGGTCGACGGCGCTTTCGCGACTTTCGGCCCAGGCCTCGGCCGGGTTTTCCGCCTCGCGATGCTCGCGCAGCGCCGTCGTCGTCAGGCGGCGGCGGGCGGTTGCGATCTGGTTGCCGGCCCGCTCCAAGGCGAGGGTCTCGTAATAGTCGGGCGTGTTGAGCCCGAAGAGCGCGGCCTCCAGCCGGCCGATGCCGAAGAGATTGGTGACGCCGAAATAGGTGCCGATCGTCTTGTCGAGGGACGTCGATGTTTCACGTGAGACCGAGGCGATGTCTGGCACCAGCGCCAGCAACGGCAGGAGCGCGATCGCGTGCGCGAGATCCTCGGGGACGCCCTTGCCGATCCAGTTCTGGCGGCGCGACTCGGCCTCGCCGCGGGCCGCTTCGCTCGACAGGTCGAGGAGCTGGCCGGTCAGGGTTTCGAGCGCCGCGCGTCCGTCCACCACGGCCTTGGTGAGGCCGTCGGCGAAGTGTTCGTTGCGCACATACCAGTGGGTGGTGCGAACGAGGAAGTCGCCGATCTCGGCATAGAGCGCGTTCTGGGTCGCGCCCGGCAGCTTGCCGTCGAGGGCATCGACCTTCTGGTAGAGCGCGCGCACGTCGAACCCGTCCTTGGCGGCGATGAAGGCGCGCACGATCTCGGAGGGCGAGGCGCCCGAGGCCTCGCGCATGACGGTGACGAAGGTCGGGCCGGTGCGGTTGACGATCTCGTTGGCGAGCACCGTCGCGACGATCTCGCGGTGCAGCCGGTGGGCCTCGATATCGCGCGAAAAATCCTTGCGCATGGCGCTCGGGAAATAGTCGGTGAGCCGGTCTTCCAGATAGGGATCGTCGGGCAGCTTGCCGGCAACGAGCTGGTCGAAGAGCACGATCTTGGCATAAGCGAGAAGCACGCCGATCTCCGGCCGCGTCAGGCCGCGGCCGGAGCCGCGCAGATCGGCGATCGCCGCCTTGCCCGGTAGCGTCTCGACCGTGCGGTCGAGTTTGCCGGCCTCCTCCAGCACCGCCATGAAACGGGCCTGCAGCGCCAGCGCGTCGGGGCCGCGGCGTTGCTGGAGGGAGAGGGCGAGGGTCTGCTCGTAATTGTTGGCGAGCACCAGCTCGGCGACCTCGTCGGTCATGCTCGACAGCAGCGTGTCGCGGTCGGGCTGCGACAGGCGGCCGGCCTCCATCGCCGCCTTGAGCGCGATCTTGATGTTCACCTCGACGTCGGAGGTGTTGACGCCGGCCGAATTGTCGATCGCGTCGGAATTGATGCGCCCGCCTGCCCGGGCGAACTCGATGCGGCCCTTCTGGGTCACCCCGAGATTGGCGCCCTCGCCGACGATTTTCGCACGAACCTCGGCGCCGGTGACTCGGACCGCGTCGTTGGCGCGGTCGCCGACGTCGGCGTTGGATTCGGTCGAGGCGCGGATGTAGGTGCCGATGCCGCCGAACCAGAGAAGGTCGACGGGCGCCTTGAGGATCGCGGTGATGATCTCGCTCGGCGTGCCGGACGTCCTGTCGAAGCCGATGGCGTCGGCGGCCTCCTGCGACAGATGGATCAGCTTCTCGCGCCGCGAGAAGACGCCGCCGCCCCTGGAGATGAAGTCCGTGTCGTAATCGGCCCAGGACGAGCGCGGCTTGTCGAAGAGCCGCACGCGCTCGGCATAGGAGGCGTGGATGTCAGGCGCCGGGTCGATGAAGATGTCGCGATGGTCGAAGGCGGCGATCAGTCGGGTCTTTTCCGAAAGCAGCATGCCGTTGCCGAAGACGTCGCCCGACATGTCGCCGCAGCCGGCCACGGTGAAGGGCGTGGTCTGGATGTCCCATGCGCCCCCCTGGGCCGAAGCGGATCGCTCCGTGTCGCCGCCGCTCGTGGGACGTTCGATCTCGCGGAAGTGGCGCTTCACCGCCTCCCAGGCGCCGCGGGCGGTGATGCCCATGGCCTTGTGGTCGTAACCGGCCGAACCGCCGCTGGCAAACGCGTCGTCGAGCCAGAAGTCCTGCGACCGGGCGATGGCGTTGGCGGTGTCGGAGAAGGTCGCCGTGCCCTTGTCGGCGGCGACGACGAAGTAGGGATCGTCGCCGTCGAGACGCTTGACGTCGGGTGGCGTCACCACGTCGTCGCCGACGATGTTGTCGGTGACCGAGAGCAGCGAGGCGACGAAGACGACGTAGGCCGAGCGGCCGGCGGCGAACCAGGCATCGCGATCGGACGCGGGCGGCAGCGTCTTGGGATAGAAGCCGCCCTTGGCGCCGACCGGCACGATGACGGCGTTCTTGACCTGTTGCGCCTTGACCAGGCCAAGCACCTCGGTGCGGTAGTCCTGGGCCCGGTCCGACCAGCGCAGGCCGCCGCGGGCGACCCGGCCGAAGCGCAGATGGACGCCCTCGACACGGGCGTCGAAGACGAAGATCTCGCGGAAGGGCACCGGCGCCGGCAGACCCTCGACGGCCTGCGATTCCAGCTTGAAAGCCAGCGCCGGCGCAACATGGCCGGGCTCGGAGCCGGCTTGTGCGGACGTGCCGTCGACGGCGAAGTAATTGGTGCGCAGGGTCGCGAGGATCGCGTTGAGGAAGCGTCGCACGATGCGGTCGTCGTCGATCGAATCGACCGCTTCGAGGGCGTCGATGACGTCGGCGTAGAGATCGGCGCAGCCGCGGGCGCTCGCGCGGGCCGCCTGGCGGGCATCCGGCTCGCCGCTCTGGTCTTGCGCCGCGTCCGGCTCGATGGCCGGGCGGGCCGGATCGAAGGCGGTCTCGAAGATCGACCAGAGGGTGCTGGCGAGATCAGGCAGGCGCACGAGGGCGGCGGCCAGATAGTCCGGCGAATAGGCGAGCCCCGCCTGTCGCAGATAGCGCGAATAGGCACGCAGCACGTTGGCCTTGCGGAAGGTGAGGCCGGACGCCAGCACCAGGGCGTTGAAGCCGTCATTCTCGATGCGGCTTGCCCAGACCGCCTCGAAGGTCTCTTCCAGTGACTGGCCACCGTCCTCGAGCGGCACGGCGCCGCCGGATTTCCCGCGCAGATCCATGTCGTGGAGATGGACGGTCTCGCCGTCGGCGCGGGTGATGCGGAAGGTGCGCTCGGAGACGACCGAGAAGCCCATGTTTTCCAGGATCGGCACGCGGGTCGACAGGGACACGGCGGGCCCGAGATGGGCGATCTTCATGCGCAGCACGGTGTCGTCGTCGCCGGCGCGGCGGTAGAAGTCGACGTCGATCCGGCGCTCGGGGTTCAAGGCGTCGATGACGACGGCGTCGCCGACGGCCTCCTTCGGTGCGATCACGTCGCGGTAGCTGTCGGGCAGACCAGGGGCCAGCGCGGCGAGTTCGGCGGAATGGCCGCCGGCGCCGAGGGCGGCCTTGAAATCGTCTTCCCAGTTGCGCGCCATCTCGACGATGCGGGCTTCGAGCCTCGCGGTGTCGACGTCGGGTGTCGTGCCTTCGGTGCGGCCGACGATGAAGTGGACGCGGGCCAGCGGGCCTTCGGGAAAGGCCGGGTAGTAGGCCGAGACATGGCCGTCATAGGCGTCGGCGAGAAGCAGCCCGATCCGCTCGCGCAGGCGTGAATCGTAGCGCTCGCGCGGAACGAAGACGAGGATCGAGACGAAGCGGTGGAAGCGGTCGACGCGCGGCAGGACGCGGACGCGGGGTCGCTCGCCGAGTTCGACGATGGTGGTGGCGAAGTCCTCCAGAAGGTCGGTCTCGATCTGAAAGACCTCGTCGCGCGAATAGGATTCGAGCGCGTTGAGGAGGGCTTTGGCCGAGTGCGAGCCGGGGCGAAGTCCGGAACGCGAAATCACCGTCTCTGCCTTGAGGCGGAGATAGGGAATGGTCAGGATCGAGCGGGTGTAGGCCGAGGAGGTGAACAGGCCGACGATGCGCAGTTCGCCCGAGAACTGGCCGGTCTCGTCGTACTGCTTGACCCCGACGTAATCCATGTAGGCGCGGCGGTGGACCCTGGAGCGGGCATTGGCCTTGGTGACGATCAGCGGCGTCGGCGCCTCCAGGAAGGCACGGATCTCCGGCGTCGTGGCCATCGTCCTGCCGGTCCGGCCCAGGATACGGACGTTCGGGTCGGCGAGGATGCCGAGCCCCTCGTCGTGGCGGCGTTCCATGGATTCGCCGTCCTTGTCGCCGCGATAGTCGTATTCGCGGCAGCCCAGGAAGATGAAATTGTCGTCGCGCAGCCATTCGAGCAGCTTTGCGGCTTCCGCGACGGCGGTCTTCTCGTCCTCGTCGGAAAGCCATTCCTCGCGCCGGCGCATCGCTTCGACAGCTTCGGACACGCGATCGCGCATGGCGTCGAAATCGGCGTTGGCGCGGGACACCTGGGCGAGGATCTGCTCCAGCCGGCCCGTCAGCGCTTCGGCGGCATCGCCCTCGCCGAGGGGATCGACGGCGAACTGGATGAGGCTGACGCGGTCCGGGCCGTCGAGGGTGCGGCCGGCCTGACGGGATGCCGAAAAGCTTTCGACCTCTCCTTCCGCGTTGCGCATCACGTCGAGGATCGGATGAGAGATGTAGTGGATGCCGAGCGCGGTTTCGGCGATCTCGGCGGTGATGGAATCGAACAGGAACGCCATGTCGTCGGAGACGACGCTGATCAGTTCCTGTGCCTCGCCTTCGGCGGAAAAGCCGTCCGGACGGTCGATGTGGACGACGCTCTGGCCGGGGCGCTGGGCTTTCAGCGCTTCGAGGCCGGCCGCGGCTGCGGCGGCCAGCGCCTGCGCCTCGAAGGCGGCGAGATCCTCGGCGGGTGGGCGGGCGAAGAGCAGCGGCGCCAGCGTCGCCTCGGATCTGCCCTCGCCGATCGCCGCCTCCACGGCCGAAATGATCGTCGCCTTCGTCGTCTCCTGGTGCCCCATGACGTTTCCCTTCGCGTCTTCGTCTTTTCGTTGCTGCTTTTCGTTGCTGCGATCGGTCTCGCCCGGCGGTTCGCCCGGCCGTGCTTCGACCCTACCATAGAAGATAGCCCGCAAAGTTCGACGAAAACCGTCGAACGCCCATTCGCAAAGGCCCGGATCATTATGGCGAAACCCCATGACAAGCCCGTCACGGCGCTGAACCTCGGTGTCGCAAAGCCCCTGTCGGAGCGCACGACAGCGTATTTCGCGAAATGCGAGGAGAAGCTCGGGCTGATTCCCAACGTGCTTCTGGCCTATGCCTTCGACGAAAAGAAGCTCGACGCCTTCTCCGGCTTCTACAACGACCTGATGCTGGGCGAGAGCGAGCTGTCGAAGCTCGACCGGGAGATCATCGCCGTGGTGGTCTCCTCGATCAACCATTGCCACTACTGCCTGACGGCCCATGGCGCGGCGGTGCGGCAGCTGTCGGGCGACGCGAAGTTCGGCGAGGAGATCGCCCAGAACTGGCGCGCGGCCGGCCTCGACGACAAGCGCGCGGCGATGCTGGAGTTCGTGGTGCTTCTGACCGAGCGCCCCGACGCGATCGCCGAGGACGACCGCGAGGCGTTGCGCGAGGCGGGCTATTCCAACCGGGCGATTTTCGACATCGCGTCGGTCGCCGCGTTCTTTGCGATGTCGAACCGCGTCGCCGCGGCGACCGATATGCGCCCGAACGCGGAATATCACGGGATGGCGCGGTAGGCCGAGCCCTCACGCCACCCGCAATTCGTCATAGGAAACCATCACGTGCTCGCGGTAAGCCGGGCGCTGGGTGAGGCGTTCGTAATAGCCGGCGAGGGCCGGCAGGTCGGCGCGATCGATGGCCATGTCGTAATAGCGGTAGAGCAGATGGCCGAGCTGGATGTCGGCGAGGGTGAACTCACGGCCAGCGAGATAGCCGTGTTCGGCGATCCGGGTTTCGGCGATGGCCAGAAGCTTGCCGAGACGTTCGAGGGCCTGGGCCGTCACCGCCGGGTCGCGGTCCTGCGGCTTGATGCGCACCAGCTGCCAGAAGATCGGGACGGTGAAGCTTGGCGTCACGTTCACCTTCACCCACTCGGCCCATTTGTCGATCTGCGCTTGTTCCGAGGGTTCCTTCGGCCAGAACGGTGCCTCGCCGTAGCGGGTCGCCAGATAACGCAGGATCGCGCCGGATTCGAACAGCGGCGCGTCGTGGCCGTCCTTCATCACCGGGATCAGGCCGTTGGGGTTCATCGCCATGAATTCGGTCGTGTCGTTGCCGCCATAGATGTAGCCGACATCGAGGCGTTCGTATTTCAGCCCGAGTTCACCGATGCACCACATCACGGCCTGGACGTTGGACGAGCTCTTGCGGCCCCAGATGGTCAGCATGTCAAGCGACTCCGATTCGACAGGCGGAGAACTTGCGAGAGCGCGGTTGGTTCAACGGCTGCTCTCGGCGATCGCCTGTTCGACGGCCTCGGGCTTGTGGGCGATTGTCCACAGGATCGCCCGCGCCGCAGCGTCCGGTTTTGAGCGGCCCTGTTCCCAATTGCGCAGCGTCGCGAGATCGAGGCCGTAGCGCAGGGCGAATTCCTCCTGGGTCATGGCGCGGTCCTCGCGCACGCGCCGGGGGGCGATCGCGGCGGCTTCGTGGATGCGGGCGGTCACGCCGACATGCGCGAGTTCGTTCATCAGCGCTTCGCGGTCCTCCACGCAGGGCACCTGGACGACGGCGGTCGGGGCGCCGGCCAGGAGCTCGCAGAGGATGCGATGCGACGTGCGCAGCGGCAGATGACGACGCGCCAGGATGCGGGCGGCCTCGGGCATGTTCGCAGGTTCAACGGGGTTCGTTGGGGAGAGCGACAGGCGCAGCCTTGCGGGAGAACCGGAGGGGACGCGGTCGATGACCCGGACGAGCACCTGTGGTGCGAACCGCTCCAGCAACGATGATTTCGTCGACATCGAGACTCTCCATTACCTTCTGCATCAACCGGCGCAGGCCGGCAGCACCCAGTCGTCCCGGCGTCAGGCCTGCGACATGGGTACCCTCGATCGTCAGCGATCGCTCGTTTAGCATCACGACGCCCATCGTGGACAGGACGCCGATGGTCGTCACGATATCGACGGTGACGATCGGATCATCGGTCGCATCGACATCGATGCGGATGTCGATGCGGCTGAAATCCGCGTCGGTCATCGATATATATACGCAACTTGCGTATGAAATGAAAGGCGGTGATCGACCATCAAAGCACCACGAGCCTGTCTGGGATCTCGTTGGGGTTTTTGTGGTCGGCCGGAAAATGCTCGGTGAGAATGGCGCCCGCGGCCCTGGCGGCGGCGGCGTAGCCGTCGGCGAGGCGGTTGTCGCGAGCGGCTTCGATCAGGTCGGTGACGATCGCGTCGAAGGCGTCCTGCGGGACTTTTGCGGCGATGCCCTCGTCGGCGACGATCTCGGCGTAGTGCTCCGCGGCGGAGACGAAGATCAGGATGCCGGTGCGCTGGCGCGTCGCCTGGAGATTGTGGGCGAAGAACTGCGCAAGCGCCATGCGGTGGGCGCGCTCTTCGGCGACGGCGCGCGGCACGAGGCGCATGCGCAAAGCCGGCACGGCAGAGGCGAGGAGCATCAATGCCGGGGTCGCGAGGAGTTGGCCGAGGACGAGAACGAGGCCGGAGATCGCGGGCGCACCGGCCGGCATGAAAAGCGGCGCCAGGAGCGCGGTGATCAGGGCCGCGAGAAGCGCGATGGCGAGGCTCATCGCCGCCACGACGAAGCCGTAGCCGTCGCTCTGTTGCGCGAAGACGGCGTAGATCTCGCCGCTGGTCGTGGCCTCGGCCTCGCGGATGGCGACGACGACGCGGGCGTGATCGACGGGGGAGAAGGTCGGCGTCGTCATGGATGGCGCACTCTCTGGCCGTCTGGCCGCGTCCACCCCGGCCGGACTGGCGCGACGGCCGTTTGCGGCACGAATTCTGCGAGGTTGACTTCGCTCATGGATCGATCCTCACCAGCTGCCCGACGAGCCGCCGCCGCCGAAGGAGCCGCCGCCGCCGGAAAATCCGCCGCCGCCCGAGCCGCCCCCAAAGCCGCCGCCGCCAAATCCGCCGCCCATGCCCCCGCCGAATCCGCCGCCCATGCCCCCGCGGCGGCCGGAGCGGGTGATCTGGTCGAGGGTCCAGATGATGCCGAGCCAGCGATAGCGGTTCGGGCCGACCTTGACGCCCCTGACGCGGGCCATGCGGGAGGCCATCGCCGTGCCGGCGACGAGAATCCAGATGCCGAGGAAGAGGATGGGGAACAGCCAGCCGGCGATGTCGTCGCCGGACCACTGCCGATTCTTCTCGGCGCGCGCCTGCATCTCGGCTGCGTTGCCCGACAGCACTTCCAGGATTGCGTCGACGCCGTTCTCGATGCCGCCGGGAAAATCGCCGGACTTGAAGGCCGGTAGGATGTCGTTCTGGATGATCAGCTGCGACAGGGCGTCGGTCAGCGTGCCTTCGAGGCCGTAGCCGACTTCGATGCGCACCTTGCGGTCGTCGCGCGCGACCAGTAGCACGACGCCGTTGTCCTCGTCCTTCCGGCCGATCGCCCATTGCCGGGCGAGGCGGTTGGCGTAGTCGGCGATGTCGTAGCCCTGAAGGTCGGGGATGGTCGCGACGACCACCTGGTCGGAGGATGTCTGCTCGAAGGCGGCGAGCTTCCGCGTCAACGCCGCTTCCGCCGAGGGCTCGAGCAGCCCGGCCTCGTCGACGACGCGGCCGGTGAGGGCGGGGAAGGTCTGGGCGAACGCCGGCGCCGCGCCGGCGGCAAAGAGCAGGAACAGCGCGGCGGCGAGCGATGCCGGCCAGCGCATTGGCCGGCTGTCGGTGCGCCTTTGGGCGGGTCGGTGACGAGCCCTCGGCCCCGTCGTGTCGGATCCGTTCAGGCCGGGCTCCGCGATGCCGGCTGGTCCGGTGCCGCGGGGCATCGTCACTTGCCGAAATCGACCTGCGGCGGCGTCTCGGACCCGGCCGTCGCGGTAAAGGCCTCCATGGGCTTGGCCTCGGGATAGAGCACGCCGGCGATCCAGCGGCCGGGGATGGTCTTCAGCTCGGTGTTGTAGACCCTCACGGCGTCGATGTAGTCGCGGCGGGCGACAGAGATGCGGTTTTCGGTGCCTTCGAGCTGGCTTTGCAGGGCGAGGAAGTTCTGGCTGGATTTCAGGTCCGGGTAGGCCTCGACGGTGACCAGCAGGCGGGACAGGGCGCCCGACAGCTGGTCCTGGGCGGCCTGGAACTTCTGCACCGCCGCCGGATCGGTCAACTGGCTCGCGTCGATGTTGGTGGCCGTCGCCCTGGCGCGCGCCTCGACCACGGCAGTGAGCACGTCCTTTTCCTGCGCCGCATAGCCCTCGACCGTCTTGACGAGATTGGGGATCAGGTCGGCGCGGCGCTGGTACTGGTTTTGAGCCTGCGACCAGGCGGCCTTGGCCTGCTCCTCGTAGGTCGGGATGGCGTTGACGCCGCAGGCCGACAGCAGCGGCACCAGCGCCATCAGGAGGATTGCGACGAGACCGGCGCGATGGCCGGCACGGGAGTCTGTGTCGAGGCCGCTCGCGCGGCGCGAGAACGGGCGGTCGAAAGAGATCAGCTGGACAAGGGTCGGCATGGTGTTTCGGCTCCGCCGGATCGCGTGAAAAATACGTTTCGCCCCTCCTACACGATCACGGAGGCTTGATGAAGCGAAAGCCGGGCTGCGCTGCATCACGCCCACGACGGCTGGACGGTTGCCCTTTGGCAGCTTTTGCGGGAAAGCTTGTCGCCATGACCCATCACGACGACGACGCACGCCAGCGCGAGGCGAAGGCGATCCTGGAGCGGGTGCGCCGGGAGACCGAACCGCAGATCGGTGGCCACACCGAGGCGCTGTTGTTTCGAACGCGCGAGCATATGAGCGCGGCCGATGCCGACCAGAACGACCGGATCGAGGTGATCGGCACGCGGATCGGCCGTTGGGCCGGCGCGGTCGGCTTCGTCGTGTTCGCGCTGATGCTGGCCGAGATGCTGGGCCGGTAAGGTTTCCATGGCGCCGCTTCCACCGCTTCTGCACGACGTGAATCGCGGGATCGAGGGTCGCCACGGGGGAAGTGGGGGCTCCGGCGGAGGGACCGGTGACGGTGGAGCCCGCCATCGCGGCGACCGGCCTGCGGTGATCTCGATCTCCAGCCATGTGGCCCGCGGCACGGTCGGCAACCGGGCGGCAGTCTTCGCGCTGGAGTCCCTGGGATTTCCGGTCTGGTCGGTGCCGACGGTGACGCTGCCCTTCCATCCGGGGCATGGCCCCTCAACCCGTATCGTGCCGCCGGAGGGCGATTTTTCCGCGCTGGTCGACGATCTGATCGCCTCACCCTGGCTGTCCGAGGTCGGCGCGGTGCTGACCGGCTATTTCGGCACGCCGGGTCAGATCGAGCCGGCCGCGCGGCTGGTCGAGGCGGTGAAGCGCTGTGATCCCCGGGCTGTCTACATCTGCGACCCGGTGCTCGGGGACGGCGGCAAGCTCTACCAGCCGCGGGCGACGCTGGAAGCGATCCGCGACCGGCTGATGCCGCTCGCCGACATCGCGACGCCGAACCGCTTCGAGCTGGAATTCCTCACCGGGCTCGAATTGTCCGGCAACGAGCATCTGATCGAGGCCGCGGCGACGCTCGGGCCGCCGATGGTCGTCGTCACCTCCGCCTTTGCGATGCTGCGCGGCGGCACCGGCAACCTGCTTGTCCGCGACGGCCGGGCGACGCTCGCCGAGCATCGGGTCATCGAGGGCGCGCCGAACGGCGTCGGCGATTTGACGGCGGCGGTGTTCCTCGCCCGCATCCTCGCCGGTGTCGAGCCCGACAAGGCGTTGCAGACGACCACCGCCACGGTCTTCGAGATTCTCGCGCGCACCACCAAGCGTGGGGCCGACGAATTGACGCTGGAGACCGATGTCGACAGCCTGCGCCACCCGATGGCGATGGTACAGATGCGCCAGCTCGCGACGGTCGGCGGCAAGACGCGGGCGTGATGATGAGGGGATAACGCCCGATTCTTTCGCGGCAGCCGTGCCGCAAATACGAGTGGACGAAAGCAGAACACCGGAGAAGTTGCCATGATATACCGGATGCAACCGAATCAGGTGGGCCATGACAAGTGAGGGCGAAGGGCCGGTCCGGCTCGTCGAGGAAAGCCAGACCGGAGATCGGTTCCTGGTCTACGGGGCTGACGTAGGTCTGCGAATCGACATTCGGTACGAGGGCGACACGCTTTGGATGACGCAGGCCCAGATCGGTTCGCTTTTCGGCCGAGATGTCTCGACCATTTCGCGTCACATCGCCAATGTCCTCGAAGAAGGTGAACTCGAGGAGCAGAGCAATTTGCAAAAAGTGCAAATTGCTCAGTCGACACGTCCTGTCACCCTTTACAGCCTCGATATGGTCATCTCGGTCGGCTACCGCGTATCGTCCGCTCAAGGCACTCTTTTCAGACGCTGGGCGACCGGCGTCCTCGTGCAGTTCGCAAAAAAAGGTTTCGTCGTCGATTCGATCCGTCTGAGGCAGCGTGAGAACGCCGACCGGGTGGCCGAACTGCGCGAGATCATCCGCGATATTCGTTCGGACGAGGCCAATCTCTACCGGGAGCTCAGCGCAATCTGCGCGATGTGTCAGGACTACGATGCATCGACGGATGCGGCCCGCACCTTCTTCCTGCGCACCCAGGCGAAGCTCGTCTATGCCGTCACTTCGCAGACGCCGTCGGAGATCGTCGCCGACCGGGCCGATTCCGCAGTGGAGAACATGGGACTGAAGACCTGGCCGAACGATAACATCCGCAAGCGGGATGTCGCGATCTCGAAGAATTATCTGGCCGAAACGGAAATCCGGGAGCTGAACCGTCTTACGACGATTCTCCTGGACATCTTCGAGGACCAGCTGGATCTCGGCCGGCTGGTCATGATTCGTGACGCAGAAACCCTTCTCGACCGGCAACTGGGTCAACTGGGGCGTGCCATTCTGGCCGGAGGCGTTGGTGTGAAGACTGGTGAAGCCAGGCGCCATGCCAAAAGCCAGTACGAGGCGTTCGATGCGCGGCGAAGGATCGAGAGGCACCGGGAGGCCGACGGCCGCATCGCCGATCTCGCCAGACAAGCCAAGACGTTTCCACGGACGTCGGGCAAGCCACCACGACGGAGCTGACTTGGAACGCATCGTTGGTCCGCGACCGCTCTGGCGCGCCACCGGATCGGTATCTGCTTCCGGACGTGAATCGCCGAAAGCACTCCGCAATGATGTCTTCGTTCGCCGATCATGATTGATTGCGGTGCAGCAAGACGCTAGTGATCCGGCCATGACGACCCATCTGCCCGATCATCTCCTTTCCGGCTACAAGGCCTTTCTGGACAAGCGACTGCCCCAGGACAGGGCGCGCTTTCGTCAGCTCGCCGAGGCCGGACAGTCCACGAAGACCATGGTCATCGCCTGCTGCGATTCGCGCACGGCGCCCGAGACCCTCTTCGACACCGGGCCCGGCGACATCTTCGTGGTGCGCAACGTCGCCAATCTCGTGCCGCCCTACGAGCCGGACGGCGAGTACCACTCGACCTCGGCGGCGCTGGAATTCGCGCTGCACGCCTTGAAGGTCGAACACATCGTCATCCTGGGCCATGGCGGTTGCGGCGGCATCCATGCGGCGCTGTCGCCTTCGGCCAAGCCACTGTCGCCCGGCGACTTCATCGGCAAGTGGATGAGCCTTCTCGACCCGGTCGCAAAGGCCGTCGGCGCCAACGACCACATGACCGACAAGGAGCGCCACTCGGCGCTGGAGCGGATCGCCATCCGCTATTCGATCGCCAATCTGAAGACGTTTCCCTCGGTGCAGACGCTGATCGCCGAGGGGTGCCTGTCGCTGCACGGCGCCTGGATCGACATCGCCTCGGGCGAACTGTGGGTGATGGACCCGGAAACCGGCGATTTCTCCCGGACGGTCAACGACGACTGACGGAAGATTCCGGCAGCCGCCATGGAAGTGTTTCATCGGCGCCTGCGGCCTCATGCGTCGGCTGGACGTCGACCGGATGCCGCCACCGGCCTGCGATGACATTTCGATTCACGGTGCGGTTCGTCAGCCAGGCTTTGCCGCAGTGTGTTGCCGATCCGCCGCAGTGCAGCGGCGTTGTCACGCATCGTCAGGGATTCGTGATCGAATCGGGACGCAATCGTCGCATTTTGACACAATATGGCTTGCGCGGCCGAAGGCAGCTTCGATCTAGTGCAGGTCAGCGCGTGTCGTGCCCGGATCGTCGATTTCAGGATCGGTCGGTCGGCCGACGAGGCTGCGAACAGGGACTGGACAAGCCGCTTCCCACGTCCTGGCATCGGGCGAACGGGCGGAAGGAGTGGAACGATGGTGATGAACAGACAACGAACCGCCACGCTGGCGAAAACCTCCCTGGCCGTCGTCGCCATGCTTCTGGCGGCCGGCTGCTCACGCTCGACCCCGAGCGTCGGCGGCTACAGCTCGCCCAGTGCCGGGCCCAGCCCGCTGACGCCCGCGCCGGCCGGCCAGGTCGCGTCCAACCAGTTGCCGCCGCCGCCGCCGCCGCCCGCGCCGGGCGGGATGCAGCAGAACCAGCCGGCGACCGACCAGGCCACCAACACACCGCCGACCAATGCGGACGGCACGCCGGCCGGTGGCGACACGCAGACCGCCTCGCTGGAGACCAAGCCCGACGCACCGAAGAAATCCGGCGGCGGGGCGATCACCCGCAATTCGGTGCTGGGCGCCTACAAGGTGACGACCACGGGTGGCAACTGCCAGATCATCCTGTCGCTGACCAAGTGGACCGGCGGCTATCGCGCCGCGTCGCGGGGCTGCCCCGGCGCCGTCGCCGACGTGTCGGCCTGGGACGTCTCGGGCAGCCAGGTCCTGCTGAAGGATTCCGGCGGCTCGCAGGTCGCCAGCCTTTCCAACTCGGGCGGCACACGCTATGACGGCCAGACCAAGGGCGGCCAGTCGATCAGCCTTTATCGCTGACCCGAGCCCTTCTCTTTGGTCCGGGTATTGTTTCCAACGGGCGTCGGTGCGAAAAGCGCCGGCGTCCGTTTTCATGTCATGCCCCCCACACCCCTCGGCCTCCCACGTGATGCGCATGACCTGATCCGCGCCGGCCGGCGGATGCCAAGCCTTGCCGAGGCCCGATGCCGAGTTCCGCCCCACCTGCCTCTTCTGGCTCCTCACCCCGTGGTGCCTCCCCCTCTGGTGCCTCCCCTTCTGGTGCCCGTGTCCGCTCGGGTCCCGTCCGCTCGGCGCTGGAGCGGCTGATCGCGACCGGCGAGATCGCCGCCGATCCGGCCCAGCGTTCGCTCGCCGACCGGCTCGACGGGCTCGACAGGCGGTTGTCCTCCAAGGCCGTTGCCTCCAAGAAAAGCGCGCTCGGCTGGCTGTTCGGCAAGTCGCAGGGCGCCGGGGCCGGCAACGGGGTTGTCAAGGGGTTCTACGTTTACGGCGATGTCGGCCGCGGCAAGTCGATGCTGATGGACATGTTCTATCGCCAGTGCTCGGTGGCCAGGAAGCGACGGGTGCATTTCCATGCCTTCATGGGCGAGGCGCACGACCGGATCGGTGCCCATCGCAATGCGGTGAAGGCGGGGACGGCGAGCGGCGACGATCCGATCGTGCCGGTCGCCAGGGACATCGCCGCCGAGGCGCGGCTGTTGTGCTTCGATGAGTTCTCGGTCACCGACATCGCCGACGCGATGATCCTGTCGCGGCTGTTCAAGGCGCTGTTCGAGGAGGGAATCGTGCTGGTCGCGACCTCGAACGTTGCGCCCGACGATCTTTATCGCGACGGGTTGAACCGCTCCCTGTTCCTGCCCTTCGTCGAGACGCTGAAGGACCACACCGAGATCGTCGAACTGGCCGGCGCACAGGATTATCGCCTCGCCGCCATCGGCCGCGACAACCTCTATGTGACGCCGCTCGGGGAGGAGGCCGACGCGACGATGGATGCGAGCTGGACCGCATTGCTCGACGGCAGGAAGGCGGGAACGGATTCGCTCTCGGTGAAGGGCCGCACGATCGCCGTGCCTCGGGCCGGCAACGGCGCGGCGCGCTTTGCCTTCGACGACCTTCTCGCCCGACCGCTCGGCGCGCAGGACTATCTCGCCATCGCCAAGCGCTTCCACACGCTGGTGCTCGACCGGGTGCCGGTGATGGGTCAGGCCGAGCGCAACGAGGCCAAGCGCTTCATCAATCTCGTCGACGCGCTCTACGACGGCGGCCGGCGACTGGTGATATCGGCGGAAGCGCCGGCCGAGGCGCTCTATCGGGGCCGCTCGGGCGCCGAGGCCTTCGAGTTCGACCGCACCGTTTCACGCCTGCACGAAATGCGCTCGGACGAGTATCAGGAGAAAGCCGCACCATCGGGTGGGTGAGGGCTTTCGTCGACGCTGTTGCGTCGCCTGTATGGCCTCGACACATTTTCTCATGACCCTATGGATCACGGCATCCCCGTATTGTCCGTTGATCGCAATACGGAACCGCATTTACGTTTACGTAAATCCCGAGTGAACTAACCGATTGAATTCGTTGGGGCGGGTTTTTGGCAGTTGCGTCGCGATTCCCTGCGGTCTATTGCATTGCCGCAACGGGGGCACCGTTGCGGCAGTTTCGCGTCGCGCGTTTCATAGGCGCGGGCGAGAGAAACCGCGAAGGGTCCCCCAAAGCTTCAAGTGGATTCGGCAAGTCGGGCCGGTGCCCTAATTGCTGCATCTGCGAAATCAAACGGCCGCCCCGGTTCCTCGCGGAATCGTCACGGCGGCGGCTTTTCAGAAGGATGCTCGTTTTGGCGCGTAACAAGATCGCACTCATCGGTTCCGGCATGATCGGCGGCACGCTCGCCCACCTCGCAAGCCTGAAGGATCTGGGCGACGTCGTCCTCTTCGACATTGCCGAGGGCACGCCCCAGGGCAAGGCGCTGGACTTGGCCGAAAGCGGCCCGGTCGAGGGCTTCGACGGCAAGCTGACCGGCGTCAACGACTATGCCGGCATCGAGGGCGCCGACGTGTGCATCGTCACCGCCGGCGTGCCGCGCAAGCCGGGCATGAGCCGCGACGATCTTCTCGGCATCAATCTGAAGGTCATGGAGCAGGTCGGCGCCGGCATCGCGAAATACGCGCCGAACGCCTTCGTCATCTGCATCACCAACCCGCTCGACGCCATGGTCTGGGCGCTGCAGAAGTTCTCCGGCCTGCCCAAGGAAAAGGTCGTCGGCATGGCCGGCGTGCTCGATTCGTCGCGCTTCCGCACCTTCCTCGCCGAGGAGTTCAAGGTCTCCGTCGAGGACGTGACGGCCTTCGTGCTCGGCGGTCATGGCGACACGATGGTGCCGCTGCCGCGCTATTCGACGGTGGGCGGCATCCCGCTGACCGACCTCGTCAAGATGGGCTGGTGCTCGAAGGAGCGTCTGGAAGAGATCATCCAGCGCACCCGTGACGGCGGCGCCGAGATCGTCGGCCTGCTCAAGACCGGCTCGGCCTATTACGCGCCGGCCTCCTCGGCGATCATGATGGCCGAGGCCTACCTCAAGGACAAGAAGCGCGTGCTGCCCTGCGCGGCCGCCCTCGACGGCCAGTACGGCATGAGCGACCTTTATGTCGGCGTGCCCTGCGTCATCGGCGGCGACGGCGTCGAGCGGGTGATCGAAATCGAACTCGATGCCGGCGAGAAGGCTGAGTTCGAGAAGTCGGTTGATTCCGTCAAGGGCCTGATGGAAGCCTGCCGTGGCATCTCACCGAAGCTGAACTGACAATCACGGGTCGCCCGAAACGGTGGCCCGTTTTCGTATCCCGCGCGAAGCGACACACGACCAGACGCGCGATCCTTTCCAGCCTTCCGCTCCGTAGAGGGAACCGCTCCATGAACATCCACGAATATCAGGCCAAGCAAGTCCTCAAGGGTTTTGGCGCACCCGTCGCCGAGGGCGTTGCGATCACCAAGGCGTCGGAAGCCGAGGCTGCCGCGAAACAGTTGCCGGGGCCGCTCTACGTGGTGAAGAGCCAGATCCACGCGGGCGGTCGCGGCAAAGGCAAGTTCAAGGAGTTGGGGGCGGACGCCAAGGGTGGCGTGCGGTTGGCGAAGTCCATCGAGGACGTGGTCAAGAATGCCGAGGAGATGCTCGGCAACACGCTGGTCACCAAGCAGACCGGTGATGCCGGCCGCCAGGTGAACCGCCTCTACATCGAGGACGGCGCCGACATCGACCGCGAGCTCTATCTGTCGCTGCTCGTCGATCGCTCCGTCGGCCAGATCGCCTTCGTCGCTTCGACCGAAGGCGGCATGGATATCGAGACCGTTGCCGAGGAGACCCCGGAGAAGATCATCAACGTCGCTATCGCGCCGATGGCCGGCGTGACCGACGCCGATGCGGGCAAGATTTGCGACGCGCTGAAGCTCGATGGTCAGGCACGCGAGGACGGGATGACGCTCTTCCCGATCCTCTACAAGGCCTTCACTGAGAAGGACATGAGCCTTCTGGAGATCAACCCGTTGATCGTGATGACCGACGGAAGGCTGCGGGTGCTCGACGCCAAGGTGTCGTTCGACGGCAATGCCCTGTTCCGCCACGACGACATCAAGGGCTTGCGCGACGAGAGCGAGGAGGACGCCAAGGAGATCGAGGCGTCGAAATACGACCTCGCCTATGTGGCGCTCGACGGCGACATCGGCTGCATGGTGAACGGCGCCGGGCTCGCCATGGCGACGATGGACATCATCAAGCTCTACGGCAAGGAACCGGCGAACTTCCTCGACGTCGGCGGCGGCGCCGACAAGGAGAAGGTCACCAACGCCTTCAAGATCATCACCGCCGACCCGAACGTGAAGGGCATCCTCGTCAACATCTTCGGCGGCATCATGAAATGCGACGTCATCGCCGAGGGCGTCGTCGCCGCGGTCAAGGACGTCGGCCTCAAGGTGCCGCTGGTGGTGCGCCTGGAAGGCACCAACGTCGACAAGGGCAAGGCGATCCTGAACGACAGCGGCCTGGCGATCACGGCGGCGGACGATCTGGACGACGCGGCCAAGAAGATCGTCGCGGCGGTGGGGTAACCGCTCGGTTGTTCGCGCAGGCAACACGGGTTATGTGTGACTGTGGAGGTGTATCATGACGAAGAACATCACACTGGCTATCGACGAAGACGTGCTTCAGCGCGTTCGCGCTATCGCACATGATCGTGGCACGTCACTCAACGCGCTCGTGCGCGAACATCTGGAGCAGTTGAGTCAGGCAAAAAACGACGAGCGCCGTCAGTACAAGGAAGCGCTCGCCGAACTGCGCGAGATGAGTGCGCGATCGGGCATCTCTCTGGGAAAGGACTACAAGTTCACCAGGGAGGATGCCTATGAGGGCCGGCTTCGTTGACACCAACGTTCTCGTCTACGCGGCGACCGGCGCCGTGGACGAACGCGTCAAGTGGCAACGGGCCGTCGAATTTCTTGAGGATGGACCGTACTCGCTGTCGGGACAGGTCCTTGCGGAATTCTACAGCATCGCTGTCAAGAAGCACCGACTGGAGATCGCCGAAGTCGAACGGTGGCTGACGTTCCTCGGGAATTTTACGGTCCAGGCTATCGATCGCGGCGTCGTACTGGCAGGGATCGCTCTCTCGCGCCGCTACCAAATCTCCTACTGGGATGCCGCTCTCATCGCCGCCGCCAAACGTCTGGATGAAACCGTTCTCTACACCGAAGACCTCAGCCACGGTCAGTCCTATGACGGCGTGCGGGTCATCAATCCATTGATCGAAAACTGACCAGGAATCTCCATGTCCATTCTCGTCGACAAGAACACCAAGGTCATCGTGCAGGGCCTGACCGGCAAGACCGGCTCGTTCCACACCGAACAGGCGCTGGCCTATCACGGCACGCAGATGGTCGCCGGTACGCATCCGAAGAAGGGTGGGGAGACGTGGACCGGCGCGAAGGGCGAGAGCCTGCCGATCTTTACTTCGGTTTCGGAAGCCAGGGAGAAGACCGGCGCCGACGCTTCGGTGATCTACGTGCCGCCGGCCGGCGCGGCGGCGGCGATCATCGAGGCGATCGAGGCGGAGATCGGGCTGATCGTCTGCATCACGGAAGGGATTCCGGTGATGGACATGGTCAAGGTGAAGGCGAGACTCGACGCGTCGAAGTCGCGGCTGATCGGGCCGAACTGCCCGGGCGTTCTGACGCCGGACGAGTGCAAGATCGGCATCATGCCGGGCAACATCTTCAAGAAGGGCAATGTCGGCATCCTCTCGCGTTCCGGCACGTTGACCTACGAGGCCGTCTTCCAGACCACCAACGAGGGCCTCGGCCAGACCACGGCTGTCGGCATCGGCGGCGATCCGGTGAAGGGCACCGAGTTCATCGACATGCTGGAGATGTTCCTGAAGGATCCCGAGACGGAATCGATCATCATGATCGGCGAGATCGGCGGGTCGGCCGAGGAAGACGCCGCGCAGTTCATCAAGGACGAGGCGAAGGCCGGGCGAAGCAAGCCGATGGTCGGCTTCATCGCCGGGCGCACGGCGCCAAAGGGGCGCACCATGGGCCATGCCGGCGCGGTCGTCTCCGGCGGCAAGGGCGGCGCCGAGGACAAGATCGACGCGATGGAGGCGGCCGGCATCACCGTCTCGCCTTCGCCGGCGCAGCTCGGCAAGACGCTGGTGAAGAAGCTCAAGGGCTGATCGCCGGGAACAAATGGCACGGCGCGGCCCGTTAGAGCCGCGCCATCGAAATTTACGACGCGAGCGGGTCGTGCGTCGCTGCATCGCCGAAATCCGACCCCATATCGAGGCCCGAGGGCAAAAGGCTGTTTCACGTGAAACAGCGGCCCGATCGGACCGATGACAGGAGACGGTACCCTTGCCGGGGCCGCACGATTTGAGATGGCACGCAGCAATCAGGCGAACGAGACCTTCGCTCACACCTCCTTCCTCTATGGCGGCAATGCCGACTACATCGAGGATCTCCATGCTCGCTACGAGGCTGACCCGTCCTCGGTGCCGGGCGAGTGGGGCGACTTCTTCAGGGAACTGAAGGACGACAGGGAATCGGTGATGAAGAGCGCCGAGGGGCCGTCCTGGGAGCGTGAGAACTGGCCGATCGCGGAGAACGGCGAACTGGTCTCGGCGCTCGACGGCAATTGGGCCGCTTTCGAGAGCGGGGCGGAGAAGACGCTCGGGAAGAGCGCCGAAAAGGCGTTGACCGCCAAGGCCAAAGAGGCCGGCATCGACCTTTCGGCTGCCGCCGTTCATCAGGCGACGCAGGATTCGGTGCGCGCGATCATGCTGATCCGCGCCTATCGCGTGCGCGGCCATCTGCACGCCAAGCTCGACCCGCTCGGCATCGCCAAGCCGGCCGACGACGACTACAACGAATTGTCGCCCAAGGCCTATGGCTTCACCGAGGCCGACTTCGACCGCAAGATCTTCATCGATAACGTGCTCGGCATGGAGTTCGCGACGATCCGCCAGATCGTCGACATCCTCGAGCGCACCTACTGCACGACGATTGGCGTCGAGTTCACCCACATCTCCAACCCGGAGGAGAAGTCCTGGCTGCAGGGGCGCATCGAGGGGCAGGACAAGGGCATCGCCTTCACCAACGAGGGCAAGCGGGCGATCCTCAACAAGCTGATCGAGGCGGAAGGCTTCGAGAAGTTTCTGGACGTCAAATACAAGGGCACCAAGCGCTTCGGGCTCGACGGTGCCGAGGCGCTGATCCCGGCGCTCGAACAGATCATCAAGCGCGGCGGCCAGCTCGGTCTGAAGGAGATCGTCTTCGGCATGGCCCATCGCGGCCGGCTGAACGTCCTCAGCCAGGTGATGGCCAAGCCGCACCGGGCGATTTTCCACGAGTTCAAGGGCGGCTCCTACAAGCCCGAGGACGTGGAAGGCTCCGGCGACGTCAAATACCATCTCGGCACCTCGTCGGACCGCGAGTTCGACGACAACAAGGTGCATCTGTCGCTGACCGCCAACCCGTCGCATCTGGAGATTGTCGATCCGGTGGTGATGGGCAAGGCGCGGGCCAAGCAGGACCACATCGCCGGCCGCACACGCACCGAGGTCGTGCCGCCGGAGACCCGCGCCAAGATCATGCCGCTGCTGATCCACGGCGACGCGGCCTTCGCCGGCCAGGGCGTCGTCGCGGAATGCTTCGGCCTGTCGGGCCTGCGCGGCCACCGGGTCGGCGGCTCGGTGCATTTCATCGTCAACAACCAGATCGGCTTCACGACGAACCCGCGCCTGTCGCGCTCCTCGCCCTATCCGTCGGACGTCGCCAAGATGGTCGAGGCGCCGATCTTCCATGTGAACGGCGACGATCCCGAAGCGGTGGTCTATGCGGCCAAGGTCGCGACCGAGTTCCGCATGAAGTTCCACAAGCCGGTCGTCATCGACATGTTCTGCTACCGGCGCTACGGCCACAACGAGGGCGACGAGCCGGCCTTTACCCAGCCGATCATGTACAAGACGATCCGCCAGCACCAGACGACGCTGGAGATCTATTCCAAGAAGCTCGTCGATGAGGGCGTGCTGTCCCAGGACGACGTCGACGCCCGCAAGGCGGCCTGGCGCGAGACGCTCGACCAGGAGTTCGAGGCCGGCGACAGCTACCGGCCGAACAAGGCCGACTGGCTCGACGGCGCATGGTCCGGCCTGAAGAAGGCCGAGGAAGAGGACCAGCCGCGCCGCGGCGTCACCGGCCTGCCGATGAAGACGCTGAAGGACATCGGCACCAAGCTCACGGTCGTGCCGAAGGATTTCAAGGTTCACCGGACCATCCAGCGCTTCCTCGACAGCCGCGCCAAGATGATCGAGACCGGCGAGGGCATCGATTGGGCGACCGGCGAGGCGCTGGCCTTCGGCTCGCTGGTGACGGAAGGCCATCCGGTGCGCCTGTCGGGCCAGGATTCGGAGCGCGGCACCTTCTCGCAACGCCATTCGGTGCTTTACGATCAGGAGGACGAGACGCGCTATGTGCCGCTCGCCAACCTCGCCAAGGGCCAGGCGATCTACGAGGTCATCAACTCGATGCTCTCGGAAGAGGCGGTGCTCGGCTACGAATACGGCTACACCCTGTCGGAGCCGAATGCGCTGACGCTCTGGGAGGCGCAGTTCGGCGACTTCGCCAACGGCGCGCAGGTGGTGTTCGACCAGTTCATCTCGTCGGGCGAGCGCAAATGGCTGCGTATGTCCGGCCTCGTCTGCCTGTTGCCGCACGGCTACGAGGGGCAGGGACCGGAGCATTCCTCGGCGCGGCTCGAACGCTTCCTGCAGATGTGCGCCGAAGACAACATGCAGGTCGCCAACGTTACTACGCCGGCGAACTATTTCCACATCCTGCGCCGCCAGTTGAAGCGCGACTTCCGCAAGCCCTTGATCCTGATGACGCCGAAATCACTTCTGCGGCACAAGCGGGCGGTCTCGACGCTGGACGAGATGGCCGGCGAGACGAGCTTCCATCGGCTCCTGTGGGACGACGCCGAGATACAGGCGGATTCGCCGATCAAGCTCGCCCCGGACGGCAAGATCCGGCGCGTCGTGATGTGCACCGGCAAGGTCTATTACGACCTTCTCGAGGAGCGCGAGACGCGCGGTGTCGACGATGTCTATCTGCTGCGTCTCGAACAGCTCTACCCGTTCCCGGCCAAGGCGCTGATCGGCGAACTGTCGCGCTTCAAGGGCGCCGAGATGGTCTGGTGCCAGGAGGAGCCCAAGAACATGGGCGCCTGGTCGTTCATCGACCCCTATCTGGAATGGGTGCTCGACCATATCGAGGCCGACAAGCGGCGGGTGCGCTACACCGGCCGGCAGGCGGCGGCCTCGCCGGCGGCGGGCACCATGTCCACCCATCAGAAGCAGCTTGCGGCGTTCCTCGAGGACGCCCTCGGCGATGCCGGGTCGTCCGCCATGCAGGAAGCGGCCCAGTAAGCCGGCAAACCGAATATCGACCGACCGCGTGCCGGATGAGCCGGTGCCTTGATACAGACCTCAAAGACGAAGACGAGCGATGAGCACCGAAATCAAAGTCCCGACCCTGGGTGAATCCGTCACCGAAGCCACGATCGGCAAATGGTTCAAGCAGCCCGGCGATCGGGTCGAGGTGGACGAGACGATCGCGGAACTGGAAACCGACAAGGTAACGGTGGAAGTGCCGGCGCCTTCGGCCGGCGTGATCGAAGACATTTCGGCGAAAGAAGGCGAGACCGTGGGGCCGGGTGCGGTGATCGGCTCGATCGGCGAGGGTGATGGCAAGGGCGCCGGCAAGGCGGCGGCCTCCGGTGGCGGGGCGAAAGCTTCGGCCGAGCCCTCGAAGGGCAGCGCCAGGGCTGCGGCGGCGAGCGGCGCCAAGGAAGGCTATGGCGGCGGCGAGACTGCGCCGGCCAACGGTTCGGATTCGGGTGGTTCTTCGGGCGGCTCGGGCGGCTCGGGCGGCGGCGGCGGCAAGATGGTCGAGGTCGTGGCGCCGTCGGGTGGCGAGTCGGTGACCGAGGCGCAGGTCGGCGAGGTCTACAAAAAGGTCGGCGATCATGTGGAGGCCGACGAGGCGCTGCTGGAACTCGAAACCGACAAGGCGGCGCAGGAGGTTCCCGCGCCGGTGTCAGGCGTGATCCGCGAGATGGCTGTGAAGAGCGGCGACGAGGTGAAGCCGGGCGACCTGCTCCTGAAGATCGAGGAAGGCGCGTCGGCGGGCTCCGGCGGCGGCAAAGACCCCGCCTCCGGTGTGGCAGACAAGCCCGGCGGCACCGATCTGACGTCGCGGCGCGAGGTCGAGGCCGAGGAGCGCGGCGGCCGGCCGCCGGCGCCGTCGGCGGCGAAGATGATGAAGGAGAAGGGGCTTTCGGCGGACAATGTCGAGGGCTCCGGCAAGTCCGGTCAGGTGCTGAAGGGCGACGTGCTTGCAGCCATCGCCCGCGGTGCGCCATCGGCGCCGCAAGAGAAGCCGCAAGGGGGTGGTCAGGCACCCAAGGCGGCGCGTCCGGCCTCTTCGTCGGACGAGGAATCGCGCGAGGAGCGGGTCAAGATGACCCGGCTGCGTCAGACCATCGCCCGGCGCCTCAAGGACGCCCAGGACACGGCGGCGATGCTGACCACCTTCAACGAGGTGGACATGACTGCGGTCATGGACATGCGCAAGAAATACAAGGATCTGTTCGAGAAGAAGCACGGCGTGAAGCTCGGCTTCATGGGCTTCTTCACCAAGGCGATCTGCCATGCGCTGAAGGAGATCCCGGCGGTGAACGCCGAGATCGACGGCACCGACCTGATCTACAAGAATTATTGCCACATCGGCATGGCCGTCGGCACCGACAAGGGTCTCGTCGTCCCGGTTATCCGCGACGCCGACCAGATGACCATCGCCGAGGTCGAGAAGGATCTCGGCCGTCTCGCCATGGCGGCCCGCGACGGCAAGCTCGGCGTTTCCGACATGCAGGGCGGAACCTTCACCATCACCAATGGCGGCGTCTACGGCTCGCTGATGTCGACGCCGATCCTCAACGCACCGCAGTCCGGCATTCTCGGCATGCACAAGATTCAGGAGCGCCCGATGGCGATCGGCGGCCAGGTGGTGATCCGGCCGATGATGTATCTGGCGCTGTCCTACGATCACCGGATCGTCGACGGCAAGGAGGCCGTGACGTTCCTGGTGCGGGTCAAAGAGAGCCTGGAGGACCCGGAGCGGCTGGTGCTGGATCTGTGATCGGCTGCTGACGGGAGGGCGCTCATGCAGGCGCTCGTCGATCTCTCCGAGATTCTGCGCAATCTGGCGCTGACCGCCGCCGCGGCGGTCGGCGCATGGCTTGCCTGGCAAAAGCTCGGGCCGGAGTCGTCGCAGGCCGGATCGGCGGTCGTACAGGCTGCGCTCGCGAGGCGCGCTCACGTCATGGAACTGTTCAATCGGGCGGTCGGACAGCTCGGTGAGGACAGGATGGAAGTCCGTCTTGCCGCGATCTACATACTCGGTGAGATCACGGTTGATTTCCCTGACCTGTCAGGTCCAGTCTTCAAACTGCTCGAAAACCACCTCGATGCGACGATGGCGAATTTCGATGGGCGGGACGCACCTTCGGATGCCCAGGCGATCGCGGAAGTTCTACGAAGGAGGGTGAGCGATGAGTACGATCGTTGAACACCAGAAGTCTCGACCGCCGCACAAGTTTAATTTCGAAGGCACCGTTTTGCGTACGCTCGATTTCACCGGGGTCAATCTTACCTCCGCTAATCTCAGGCAGGCCGACGCTCGCGATACGATCTTCGTGCGCGTCAATTTCGCCGGTGCGGAGATGAAGGGCATCGACCTTCGGGGCGCCGATCTCACCGGCGCGAAGAACCTGACGCTCGACCAGTTGCGCTCTGCCGTCGTCGACGCCGCGACCAAGCTCCCAGGCTATATCGACCGCTCGGCGCTGACGACGGCGCCTGCCGAGGAACCGGCGCCGGCCGCTGCCGATTGAAGTCCACGCGGGCACGCCGGTCGTCGCTTCGGCGGTGAATTTCCCCGATCGAGGAGACAAGATGAACGCATCCGTCATGATCGTCACCGGCGGTTCGCGCGGCATCGGGGCTGCTACGGCCAAGCTGGGCGCGAAAGCGGGCTATGCCGTGGTGGTGAATTACGCCGCCGACGTCGGGGCCGCGGAGGCGGTCGTTTCCGAGATCGAGGCAGGCGGCGGGACGGCGGTCGCGGTGAAGGCCGATGTCGGCGTCGAGGCGGATGTCCTGGCGCTGTTTCAGGCGGCCGATCGGCTCGGAACGCTGAAGGTGCTGGTCAACAATGCCGGCGTCGTCGACGCTCCGGGGCCGCTCGCCGAGATGAGCGCCGCGCGGATGGAACGGACGTTCCGCATCAACATCACAGGCAGTTTTTTGTGCGCCCGCGAAGCGGTGAAGCGAATGTCGACGGCGCGCGGCGGTCAGGGCGGGGCGATCGTCAATCTCTCCTCGGCGGCTGCCAAGCTTGGCGGCGGTGGCTCGCGCATCGAATACGCCGCCTCCAAGGGCGCGATCGACACCTTCACGGTCGGTCTCGCCAGGGAAGTGGTGGCCGAGGGCATTCGCGTGACGGCGGTGCGGCCGGGAATCATCGAGACGGACATCCACGCGTCTGGCGGCGAACCGGACCGGGTGGCGCGGATTTCGTCGAGCCTGCCGACCGGGCGCGCCGGCACCGCCGAAGAGGTCGCGCGTGCGATCCTGTGGCTCGCGTCCGACGAGGCCAGCTATTCGGCCGGCGCGATCCTTGATGTGTCCGGGGCGCGCTCGATCGTCCCGTAGCGAGGCCGGCGCGGAGGGGCGAGACGGAGCCGGTCGTCATCCGGCGCACGCAATTTTTCGGCAGGCTCAAGCTTCGAAGACCGGACGGCGCGTTCGGCGATCACGTGATTTCGAGAGGACGCGGCACTATGGGGCAGGCAGCGATGGCATCCTTCTTTTCTCGCGGGGCAAGGCATCGGGCGTCGCATGACGGCGCGCTTCGCCGCGCGGCGGTCGCCGGGCTCGTTCTGAGCCTTTCGCCGGGGCTGGTTTCGCTGGCCGGGGCTTCGTCGACGCCGACTTCGGACCGGACGGAACAGGACTATCGCGACGATCGCTCCACCGGCGCGGCGCTGATCGGATCGCTCTACAACGCCGTCGACCGGCATGAACTCCTGCGCGCCTGGTCCTATTTCGGCGAGGCGGCGGACCGGCCGAGCTTTGCCGACTTCGCCAAGGGCTACGAGTCGACCGACCATGTCCGCTTCAAGCTCGGCAAGGTGACGGAGGAGGGCGCGGCCGGCTCGCTTTTCGCCAACGTGCCGGCGGCCATCGAGGCGACGGACCGGGACGGCAGGAAAACCGTCTTTTCCGGCTGCTACGTAACGCGGCTCACGCAGCCGGCCATTCAGGAGACGCCGCCCTTCGTACCGTTGCATATCGAGACGGCGACGCTGAAGAAGGTGAACCAGGCCTTCGACGCGGTGACGCCGAGTTGCCCGGACCGGTAGGCTTGTGCGGTTTGCGCTTGAGCGTCGGACGCGAGGGCTTTCGCAGGCTCGGCATCGCGTCGTCGCCGGGAACATGTTCGCCGCCCGATGACCGGGCGGTTCGAGGCTTGAGGAGAATGACCCGGTGAACTCTGCCGCACTGCCGATCGAACTGACCTTGCTGGCCTGGTCGGTGGTTCTGCTCGTCGTCCAGATCGCGCTTCAGGGCCTGTTGTCGACGCGCGAGCGGGGCCTGACCTACAATGCCGGCCCGCGCGACGGCGAGGCTCGGCCGCTTGGCCTTCATGCCGACCGCGCCCGGCGCAACCTCGAGAATTTCAACGAGACCTATCCGGCCTTCATCGGGCTGGCGCTGGCTCTGGTCGTGGCGGAGAGAACCGGCGGGATCGGGGCCCTCGGCGCCTGGCTTTGGTTTGGCGCCCGCATCGTCTACATACCGCTCTATCTCTTCGGCGTGCCGCTGGCGCGCAGCCTCGTCTGGGGCGTCTCCATACTGGGGCTGATCCTGATGATCGCCCGGCTTCTTTGAAAACAGGCACCGAAAGCATCGTTTGAACATGGCCGACAGCAATCAATTCGACCTCGTCGTCATCGGATCGGGACCGGGGGGCTATGTCTGCGCCATCAAGGCGGCGCAGCTCGGCCTGTCGGTGGCGGTCGTCGAAAAGCGCAAGACCTTCGGCGGCACCTGCCTGAACGTCGGCTGCATTCCCTCGAAGGCGCTGCTCTACGCGTCCGAGGCCTTTGCCGAAGCGAACCACTCCTTCGCCGAACTCGGCATCAAGGTGACGCCGGAGCTCGATCTGCCGACCATGCTCGGCCACAAGGACAAGACGGTGAAGGCCAATGTCGACGGCATCGCCTTCCTGTTCAAGAAGAACACGATCGAGGGCATCATCGGCACCGGCCGCATCAAGGCGGCAGGCGAAGTCGAGGTTACCGGCGAGGACGGCAAGACCCGGACGCTGTCGGTCAGGAACATCTGCATCGCGACGGGCTCGGACGTTGCCGGCATCCCCGGCGTCGAGGTGGCCTTCGACGAGGACACGATCGTCTCGTCGGACTACGCGATCGCCCTTGAAAAAGTGCCGGAGCACATGGTGGTCGTCGGCGGCGGGGTGATCGGGCTGGAACTCGGCTCGGTCTGGGCGCGGCTCGGGGCGAAGGTCACGGTGATCGAATATCTCGACAAGGTGCTCGGGCCGATGGATGGCGAGGTGTCGAAGGCCTTCCAGAAGCTGCTCGCCAAGCAGGGGCTGGAGTTCAAGCTCGGCGCCAAGGTGACCGGCGTTTCGAAGAAGGACGGCGGCGGCGCCTCGGTCAGCTTCGAGCCGGTGGATGGCGGCGAGGCGCAGACGCTCGACGCCGATGTTGTGCTCGTCGCGACAGGCCGCAAGCCGTTCACGGAGGGGCTGGGGCTCGAAGAGGCCGGTGTTGCGCTCGACAAGCGCGGCCGGGTGGAGATCGACGAGCATTTCAAGACCAATGTCGACGGCATTTATGCGATCGGCGACGTGGTGAAGGGCGCGATGCTCGCGCACAAGGCCGAGGACGAGGGCGTGGCGCTCGCCGAAATCCTCGTCGGCCAGGCGGGCCATGTGAACTACAATTGCATTCCGTCGGTGGTCTACACGGCGCCGGAAGTCGCCTCGGTCGGCCAGACCGAGGAAGAGCTCAAGGCCGACGGCGTCGACTACCGGGTCGGCAAGTTCCCGTTCATGGCCAATGGCCGGGCTCGGGCGATGCTCAAGACCGACGGTTTCGTGAAGATCCTCGCCGACGCCAGGACCGACCGTGTGCTTGGCTGTCACATCCTCGGCGCCGACGCCGGCGATCTGATCGCGGAGGCAGCGCTGTTGATGGAGTTCGGCGGCGCGTCTGAGGATCTCGCCCGGGTGAGCCACGCCCATCCGACCCTGTCGGAGGCGATGCGAGAAGCGGCGATGGCGGCGTTCGCCAAACCGATCCACGTTTGACGGCATCGGCGTCGGGGCGGGCCGATATCCGGCGCTTCGCCGGCAAGCCGAAAAGCAGCCGGCGTTCCACGTGAATCACCGTCGCACGGCTTGGCGCTGGACGACCTCAAACCGATCTTGCAGGCATGAAAAAGGCCCGGCGCTTCGGCGACCGGGCCTTTCTCGTGGAATGGATGTGGCGGAAGGCTTTCCGGATCAGCCTTTCCTGTCGGTGGTGACGGTCGTCGTCGCGGTGCCGGTGTCGTTGCTGTGCGACGAGTCGGCGGTGACGATCGGAGTCATCGGGCCGGCATCGGCGGAGACCGCCGAATGGCCGGGACAATCGGCAACAGCGGCACTTGCGCCGATCAGGCCGAGGGACAGTGTGACAGCGAACAAGGACTTCATGGGTCTGGCACTCCTTCGGCTGTTGCAGACGAGCGAAGGGTAACACGGTTCTGCCGATCGAACAGGCATGGCGCGAAATGCCGCACCACCAACGGGCGTGACGGGCAGTCCGGGCTTCGGCCACAGCCCAAGCTCTATCCCACCACCACGACGGTCATGCCTGCGCGGTCTGTCTGGGCCGTTCTCAAAGCCCTTTGCCGTGGTGGCCGCCTTAAAAGCGCTGTCAGTCGGCCCTTGTCATCGTCCAGCCGTCCTTGCGCAGTTGCGCGACGAGGCCGTCCTTGCCGGGCAGGTGCAGGGCTCCGACGGCGACGAAGGCGCCGCCCTTGGCGAGCTTGGGTTGCAGGCGCCCGGCCATGCGGTCGTTGCGTTCGGTGACAATCTTCGTCTCGAACTGGTCGTAACCTTCGCCCTGGCCGACGAGGATTCCGGCATCGGGCAGCGCCGCCTCGATCGCCGGCATGATCATCGCGACATGGCCTTCGACATAGAGGCCGGTCATGGTCTCCAGAACGTCGGGGATGCGATCGCGCAATTTCAGGGTCGCGATCAGGCTCTCGATCTGTTCATCCATGTCGAGCGAGGCGAGCGCCTTGAGCTGCTCGGCGGCCGTTTCCAGACCCTCGACCGGCTTGCCGGCAGCGGCTGCGCGATTGGCGAGGCTGACGTCGAGCACGGCGGTGCCGCCGGCCTTGCGGGCCATCTCGCAGGCCGGCAGCATCAGCGTCATCGCGGAAAACCAGGGCTGCAGGGTGCTCACCGCCTGGAAGGGCACGCCCTTTTCGGCCAGCGCCGCCTTCACCGCGCCCTCGTCGGCCGGCTCCAGGAGGTCGTCGAGGGTCTGGCCCTTCGGCAGATTGATGTATTCGGGATGCGCGAAGAAAGCGGCCATGGCCTTTTTCTGATCGATGATTTCGGTGGTCTCGATCACCAGCGTCCGGGCGTCCTGAAAGGCCGCATCGGCCTTGTCCGGCATGGTCACCACGCGCGGGTCGGTGAGGTGCATGGTGCCATAGAGATAGGACGGCGCGAGGCCGGGCTTTTCGATGCGCCAGAGCTTGCCTTCGCCGTTTTCGACCTTGGCCGCCTCGGCCTCGACGCCCGCGAGCTTGCCGTCGGCCTTCAGCCGATCGAGGAGGTTTCGTCCGGCGCAAGCCGGCGTATCGGCGGATGGCGGTTGCGCCGCAGTGAATGGGGCGGCGGTTTGCGGAGGGGTTGACGGCAAAGCCGGGGCGGCGCGGGCGGCGGCTGCCGCGACGAGGCCGACGAGCAGCAGCGCGGCGACGAGGCCCGGCAAAGCGACGGCCAGCCGCAGCGCGGCGCGGGCGAGGCGGTCTATACGGCCGTGGGCGGTATCGCGCGCCCGGTCGTTCGTGTCGGCGAAAGAACGCCGGCGGCGGTCTGCGGCGGTGGGCATTCAAAGACTCCGGGCGAATTCGCCTGGATCCTAGCGGGCAAATGCGACCAAACCGCTAAATCCGGCGTTCACGTCGTCGCGATCCCAATGGCGCGATCCCAATGGTGCAATCCAAGCGGCGCGACACGATGCGCGGCGCCAGCGACCGGTGCCGCAACGGCGGGCGAAAGATTCGGCGAGCATCGGAACGGGCGGGGCAGCCGGCTTCAGGCACCAGCGGATCGCGCCGCGCGGCGCCGGGCGCGGGGATGGGCACCGTCATAGATCGACACGAGCCGGGCGGCATCGACGGCGGTGTAGTTCTGGGTGGTCGAAAGGCTGGCGTGGCCGAGCAGGTCCTGAATCGTGCGCAGGTCGCCGCCGGCCGACAGGAGATGCGTCGCAAAGGAGTGGCGCAGCGCATGCGGCGTTGCCGAATCGGGCAGGCCGAGCGCGCCGCGCAGCCGCGCCATGGTGCGCTGCACGATCTGGGGTTTCAACGGCCCGCCGCGGGCGCCGCGAAACAACGGCTCCCTGGTGGAAAGCGCGTAGGGGCAAAGGCGCCGATAATCGGCAACGGCGGTCAGCACGGCAGGCAAGAGCGGCACCAGCCGGGTCTTGCCGCCCTTGCCGGTGATCGCCATCGAGCGGGCGGTCGGATCGGCGAGCGCCTCGCCGGGCAGGGACAACGCCTCGGAAATGCGCAGGCCGCAGCCGTAAAGCAGCGTCGCGACGGCGACGTCGCGGGCCGACAGCCAGGGCGCGCTGGCAAAGGCGCCGGCCTCCTCGGTCACCTCGACGGCGTCGGCAACGCTCAGGGGCCGCGGCAGGGACTTCGGCTGTTTCGGCGCGCGCATGGCCTTGGCGCCGGCCGAGGAGGCCAGATCCTTGCGCTCCAGATGGCGCACGAAGGACCGGATGCCGGCCAGCCCCCGGCCGAGGGATTTGGCCCCCGCCCCGTCGCGGCGGCGCGTCGCCAGGAAGCCGCGAAGCTCGGCGGTCTTCAGGTCGGCGACATCGGCGAGGGTCGCCGGTCGGGCGTGATAGCCGGTGAGGAAGACGAGGAATTGCCTGAGATCACGCTCATAGGCGGCGATCGTGTGTGGGCTGGCGTTGCGCTCGTCGGCCAGCGCCGCGAGCCACGCCGCCTTGTGCTCGAGGAGCGGCCGGGTGGCGTGGGTGAGGATCGTGTCGCTCATCGGCTCCTGCGCCTTTCGCTTTGCGAGTTTGCGACCGCTTCGAACCGTCCGGCCGCGATCATTTTCGACGGCCTTTGCGTGTCGACCAAGACGGATACCTGCATGGTTCGTGGCGGGACACAGGGGCATCGTAGCGTATAAACGTCTCCCATCGGCCAAACGCTGTCCGTCTCGTTCGTTTGGGTCGGCCGGTTCCATCTCGATTATCGAAAGCCGCTTGCCTGAAACAGAAGCGCCACGGGCCTGCCGGCGGACCGCCTTTCCCGACATCCGCGATTTCAAGACCGAACCGGCGTCGTCGAGCCGGACGAACGGTTGGTGTTCGTCGTGGCCTGCCTGGAAACGGTCAATGTTTCGTCCGTTGACCGTTTCCAGGCAGGCCGCGACCCGGCCGGCACCCTTGACGGACCGTCGGTCGCGACCAGTTCGAGACAGGAGTGGCGCAATGCGCCGCACGCTCATCTTTCCCATCTCGAAAGGAAGAATCCCATGAAACGTCATGCAACAGCCGTCTGGTCCGGTGCTCTCGGCGACGGCAAGGGCTCGATCACGACCCAGTCCGGCGCGCTCCAGGACAATGGCTATTCCTTCAAGGCCCGCTTCGAGGACGAAAGCGGCAAGTCGGGCACCAACCCCGAAGAGCTGCTTGCCGCGTCCCATGCCGGCTGCTTTGCCATGCAGCTGTCGCACTTTCTCGCCGAGGCCGGCCATCCGGCCGACGAGCTGAAAGCCACCGCCACCGTGACGGTCGAGCAGGTCGCCGACGGTTTCGAGGTGAAGTCCAGCGCGCTCAAGCTCGACGCTAGGGTGCCGGGCATCGACAAGGCGAAATTCGACGAGCTCTGCGGCAAGGCCAAGACCAGCTGCCCGATCTCCAAGGCTCTCGGCGCGATTGACGTCACGCTGGAAGCGACGCTCGCCTGATCGGGGCGTTTCGGGCGGGGGTGCTCGCCTTAAGTCAACACGGACGGCTCAGACCCTTTGGGTTCGGGCAGTTTGTCCGTGAACATGGTGAGGTCGAAGCTGCGTTCTTCTCCCCAATCGGGAGAAGTGGCCGGCAGGCCGATGAGGGTGTCGCAGGCTACTGTTCCTGAAGGGTCATCGCCCTTCAAACCCTCACCCGTCTGCTCGCTCCCGCTCGCATCCACCCTCTCCCGACTCGGGAGAGGATTGGCGCTGCGGCCTTTAAAGCATCACCCGTCCGACCGCTTGCGCCCGTAAAGCTCCAGCCGGTGCGAGACGATCTCGTAGCCGAGCTCGCGGGCGATTTCTTCCTGCAGCCGCTCGATGCGCTCGGAGCGGAATTCGACGACATCGCCTGTTTCGAGGTCGATCAGGTGGTCGTGGTGGATCCCGTCGGCGCCCTCGAAACGGGCAGGGCCTCCTTCGAAGACATGACGCTGGATGGCGCCCTTTTCCTCCAGGAGCTTCATGGTGCGGTAGACCGTCGACAGCGAAATGGTCGGGTCGATGGTGCTGGCCCGTCGAAAGATCTCGACGGCATCGGGATGATCGCCACCGGGCTCCGGCAATATGGCGAGGATCGTGCGACGCTGGCGGGTGATGCGCACACCGGCCGCGCGCAGGAGCTGCTCATGGCCGGTGAGTTCGCCCGCGGGCGACGCCATCGCGGGTTTTTGCGGCGTCGGCCCTTGTGAGGCCTGTCGTTCAGGGTCCTGCCCTGGCAAATCCTTCGCGGTCTGCGCGTGGGCATCGCTCGGCCGTCTCACCCGAAAGGGCGAGCGAGCGGCTCGGGCGCCCGATTGCGGGCGGTGGGAATCAGGCTTCGTCATCGCGGTGATCATGCCGAATTCTTTTGGCGCACGCATCCCCCGTCTTGCTCGATGGCGCCGACATATCGATCGCACCCCGATTATCGCGCCGATCGCGGTGCTTCCAGGGCATGGCTCTGCCGGGCGGGCAGGACCATGGCGAAGAAGGCGCGGCGGCTTGTTCGGGGCTTGATTTGACTGCATGAGATTGCCTTGTTGCAAATGAATTGCAACTGCATTATCGCTTCGATGGCGGATACCCGCCGACGTGTGAACAAGGACCCTTCGATGACGACTTCGGCCGAGGCCGCCGCCAACCCTGCTTCCGGCCCTACACCCGGTTCCGCCCCAGGCTCCAAACCGAGCCCCGACCATGGTGGTTTCCATTCGCCGGTCGGCGAACCGTCGCTGACCGAATCCTTCCGGTCCGTGCGCACCCATCCGGGACGCAGTGGCATCCGGCGGTTTCTCGCATTCATGGGGCCCGGATTCCTCGTCGCCGTCGGCTACATGGACCCGGGCAACTGGGCAACCTCGATCGCCGGCGGGTCGGAATTCGGCTACACGCTTTTGACGGCGGTGCTGCTGTCGTCGCTGATGGCGATCCTCCTGCAGGCGCTGTGCGCGCGATTCGCCATCGCCACCGGCCGCGATCTCGCCCAGGCCTGCCGCGACGCCTTCCCGAAGCCTGTCGCCTATGGACTCTGGGTGCTGGCCGAACTGGCGATCATCGCGACCGACCTGGCCGAGGTGATCGGCACGGCGATCGGCCTGCAGCTGCTGTTCGGCTTGCCACTGGTTTGGGGCGTGGTGATCACCGCGCTCGACGTGTTCCTGATTTTGTACCTGCAAAGCCGCGGCTTTCGCTGGGTCGAGGCCTTCGTCGCGGCCATGATTCTCGTCATCGCGGTGTGCTTCGTCGGCCAGCTGATCCTCGCGCAGCCGTCGATCGCGGCGATTTTCGTCGGTTTCCTGCCGACCCCTGCGATCGTTACCGATCCGCGCATGCTGTACCTCGCGCTCGGCATCCTCGGCGCGACGGTGATGCCGCACAATCTCTACCTTCACACCGGCATCGTGCAGACCCGGGCCTATGCCCAGGACGACAAGAGCAAGCGCGAGGCGATCAGTTTCGCGACCCTCGATTCGAGCATTGCCCTGAGCTTCGCGCTCCTGGTCAACGCCGCGATCCTGATCCTGGCGGCGGCCGCCTTCTACGACCGCGGCGTGGGGACGGTCGAGGATCTGACCGAAGCGCATGCGTTGCTCGCGCCCCTCCTGGGCGCCTCGATCGCGCCGATCCTCTTCGCGGTGGCGCTGCTCGCCTCGGGCCTGTCGTCCACGGTGACGGCGACGCTGGCCGGACAGATCGTCATGCAGGGTTTTCTGCGACTGCGGCTCTCCATGGTGACGCGGCGGCTGATCACCCGCGGTCTCGCCATCGTTCCCGCCGCGATCATCATCATCCTTTATGGGGAGCAGGGCGCGGCCGAACTCCTGGTGCTGAGCCAGGTCGTGCTGTCCTTGCAATTGCCCTTCGCCGTGGTGCCGCTGGTGATGTTCTCCGCCTCAGGGCGAAAGATGGGGAATTTTCGCGCGCCGCTCTGGGTGCTGGCACTGGCGGTGCTGATTTCGGTGCTGATTATCGGACTGAACATCAAGCTGGTGCTGGATTTCCTGGCGACCGGCACCGCTTGAGGTGGGTGCAAAGCGCGCGACCAGATCTGATGTGGGATGCCGCGAGGTCAGCGGGTCTCGAACGTTTGCGACGGAGCCAAAACCGATCGGCAAAAGCGGCCGGGGAATACAGCGGTTCGGGCTTTAAAAGCGGACAGTGTCCCCCCATATGACCGTGGAGTGACACCGTGGAGCCCTGTAATGCAGGGTTCTGCCGGTTTTCAGGGAAAATTTGCTGCGCTGCATTTTTTCCAACAAAGGCTGTTGACGCGGAAAGCCGGGTCAGCCTATAAGCCACTCATCGACGGCGAGGGCGCCGCCGGCGAGCCCTTTGGTTCGCTCTAACGCTAGCCTTCGACGCAGAAATTCAGAAGGGTTGACCGGCAACGGTCCAGTTCTTCGAAAGGGCGCGCTGGAAAATCCAGAACGATCCGACGGTGAAGCTTTCACCGTGATTTTTGAAAACTGAAGATTGAGAAGAAAGAGAAGCGTGGGCGGCGGGTCTGTCGGCTGAGGGCTTTGGGATGATCCTTGTGGTTTTCCTGGAGTTTCTCGCAAGAGAGACAGACTGACTGTTTCACGTTTCGGTATGAGAGTGTACGGCTTGGAGCCTTGTGCGCTGGTTTGGTCTTTGGGCTGGGCTGGTGTTTTTGGTTTTGAGCATTCCGGTTCCTGCTTTTGCGGGGACTGGTGAAGTTATCTCTCGTCAATGCTTTGAGACAGTGACAGTCGGGATAACTCTTATCAAACCTGAGAGTTTGATCCTGGCTCAGAACGAACGCTGGCGGCAGGCTTAACACATGCAAGTCGAGCGCATCCTTCGGGGTGAGCGGCAGACGGGTGAGTAACGCGTGGGAATCTACCCATCACTACGGAATAGCTCCGGGAAACTGGAATTAATACCGTATACGTCCTTCCATAGGGATATGGCTGGAGAAAGATTTATCGGTGATGGATGAGCCCGCGTAGGATTAGCTAGTTGGTGGGGTAATGGCCTACCAAGGCGACGATCCTTAGCTGTTCTAAGAGGATGATCAGCCACATTGGGACTGAGACACGGCCCAAACTCCTACGGGAGGCAGCAGTGGGGAATATTGGACAATGGGCGCAAGCCTGATCCAGCCATGCCGCGTGAGTGATGAAGGCCCTAGGGTTGTAAAGCTCTTTCAGTGGGGACGATAATGACGGTACCCACAGAAGAAGCCCCGGCTAACTTCGTGCCAGCAGCCGCGGTAATACGAAGGGGGCTAGCGTTGTTCGGAATTACTGGGCGTAAAGCGCACGTAGGCGGATATTTAAGTCAGGGGTGAAATCCCGGGGCTCAACCCCGGAACTGCCTCTGATACTGGGTATCTTGAGTGTGGTAGAGGTAAGTGGAATTGCGAGTGTAGAGGTGAAATTCGTAGATATTCGCAGGAACACCAGTGGCGAAGGCGGCTTACTGGACCACAACTGACGCTGAGGTGCGAAAGCGTGGGGAGCAAACAGGATTAGATACCCTGGTAGTCCACGCCGTAAACGATGGAAGCTAGCCGTCGGGTTGTTTACAGCTCGGTGGCGCAGTTAACGCATTAAGCTTCCCGCCTGGGGAGTACGGTCGCAAGATTAAAACTCAAAGGAATTGACGGGGGCCCGCACAAGCGGTGGAGCATGTGGTTTAATTCGAAGCAACGCGCAGAACCTTACCAGCTCTTGACATGCCTCGACGCTATCCGGAGACGGATAGCTTCCTTCGGGACGAGTGCACAGGTGCTGCATGGCTGTCGTCAGCTCGTGTCGTGAGATGTTGGGTTAAGTCCCGCAACGAGCGCAACCCTCGCCCTTAGTTGCCAGCATTCAGTTGGGCACTCTAGGGGGACTGCCGGTGATAAGCCGAGAGGAAGGTGGGGATGACGTCAAGTCCTCATGGCCCTTACGGGCTGGGCTACACACGTGCTACAATGGCGGTGACAGTGGGCAGCCAACCAGCGATGGTGAGCTAATCCCAAAAAACCGTCTCAGTTCGGATTGCACTCTGCAACTCGGGTGCATGAAGTTGGAATCGCTAGTAATCGTGGATCAGCATGCCACGGTGAATACGTTCCCGGGCCTTGTACACACCGCCCGTCACACCATGGGAGTTGGTTCTACCCGAAGGCGTTGCGCTAACCTCGCAAGAGGAGGCAGGCGACCACGGTAGGGTCAGCGACTGGGGTGAAGTCGTAACAAGGTAGCCGTAGGGGAACCTGCGGCTGGATCACCTCCTTTCTAAGGATAGTCCTTCAGGACCTTGGGTCCTTCAGTCCTATTGCTCAGGCTCATGAAACCTTTCCGTCTGCTTCCGCAGACGGGGTCATGAGCCGGCTGGCTGGAGGGTACCAAGTACCTCCTCCTGGATTGTTTTAGAACAAGGCGTCGTTAGTCAAAGCGATGCCGCGCATACAAGCAGCGCTCATGAGCCTGGCCAGACGGATCATCCTTCGGGGTGGCCTGAAGTATCGGGTGTACGGCGTGAAGGCCGGCGATCCGCCCCCTTCGTTTCTCTTTCTTCCCTGAATGAATTGCTGAACCGGCACTGCGTTCGATGTCATGGCCTGGTCATCTGGCTGGGGCATTCTCAGGCCGGCTGGCCGTCGCCAATCGTTCGGCGCCTCGCGGAGCGCTTCGTGCGTGAGCGAAAAAAACCGGGCCCGTAGCTCAGCTGGTTAGAGCGCACCCCTGATAAGGGTGAGGTCGGTAGTTCGAATCTACCCGGGCCCACCAATTTGGTGAGATGCCGGTGGATAGGTTGCAGCCGCGGTGCCAACCAAATTGGTTGTTTGCCTTGTCCTCACGCCCGAAGGGCTCCGGACGGGGCGCGGCATAAGCCGCGACGATCAGTCGATCTACCGAATGCCGGACCTATCGATGTGTGACGCCAGCAGCGACCGACCGGTCGCCGGCGAGTGTTCGCCGCCCTCACGGAGCCGATGCGAAGCATCTGGCGTGAGCGGTATGATGGGGCCTTAGCTCAGCTGGGAGAGCACCTGCTTTGCAAGCAGGGGGTCGTCGGTTCGATCCCGACAGGCTCCACCACTCACTTCGTTCGTGGTGTCCTGTCGGGTTTTTTTGCCGCTATGTCCATCCTCGCTTCGCTGCGGGTGGACGAGGCAGGCTCCACCGCGTCGAGCTTCGGTTCGTCACGACTGTGACCATTCAGGAGAAAGATTACGGTTTGCAGCCTCGGACTTTAGGTTCGAGTGTCTGCCTGTTCTCAATCATCATCGTGAAGAAGAAGACGGATCTCGAAGGTCCTTGTTTTGACCGGCTTGCCGGACAGCCCCGCTCAGGGCGCCTCCTTAAGGGGAGGGGACGAGGATTTGTCGACGAGGGGTTCTGAGGGAAAGGTTCATCGCCTTTGCCCGGATACGAAAAAGCCTTTTGTCATGGATTGGTGTTGCCTGACCGCACGCCATCGGGGTTCGTCTCGAGAAGCTGGTCTTTCGTCGATCGGGTTTAGCCGCCCGATCGACAAGAACACCGCTGCAGGACGCTGGATGGGGTTGCACACTCCGCCGGTGTTTGCGGTGTTCGAAAGAGAAGAAATGAGACGAGATCGAAAATGTTTACCTCTCTCTTCCGACACGGCGGCCGCAAGGCCGACGAATGGAACGCCAAGACCGGGCACGCAAGTGCACGGTGGTCGGCCGACCGGCCGTCGGACCATCGAAGCTGTCCGACCGTAAGGTCGGCAAATCGCATGTCGATTTGAAGCGGAGATGCCGAAGTGCCTACGGCACGAAGGCTGGTCCGCCCCCTGCGGAGCGCTTTGCGCGTGAGCAGGCGGAAACGGTGAATATTGACGATGAGAATGATCAAGTGAAAGAAGGGCATCTGGTGGATGCCTTGGCATGCACAGGCGATGAAGGACGTGATACGCTGCGATAAGTCATGGGGAGCTGCGAATAAGCTTTGATCCGTGAATTTCCGAATGGGGCAACCCACCTTCGATCCCTGTTAAGTTTAAGTTGTTCTCGCTCACGGCACATCGCTTCGCGATGGCCTGCGCGGGCGCGCCGCATCAGCGGCGGGCCGCAGTCGCGGCCTGACTGCCGTGCGACTTCGAACTGTCGTACGCCCTTGGAGGGAATGCGGCAGCCAGAGCCCGACCGGGCGACGGACCTTATGGTCCGCCCTCGCGGAGCCGATTGCGGAAGCAATCTGGCGCGAGCGCAAGCCGAACAGCTTAAATTAACAGGGATCAGTGAAGGTATCTGCACCTGAATACATAGGGTGTTAGAAGCGAACTCGGGGAACTGAAACATCTAAGTACCCGAAGGAAAGGACATCAACCGAGACTCCGTCAGTAGCGGCGAGCGAACGCGGACCAGGCCAGTGGTCACGATGAGAAGAAGCGGAACGCGTTGGAAAGCGCGGCGAGATTGGGTGATAGCCCCGTACGCATAATGTCTGTTGTGATCCTTGAGTAAGGCGGGACACGTGAAATCCTGTTTGAAATTAGGGGGACCACCCTCTAAGCCTAAGTACTCGTGCATGACCGATAGCGAACCAGTACCGTGAGGGAAAGGTGAAAAGCACCCCGACAAGGGGAGTGAAATAGTACCTGAAACCGGATGCCTACAAACAGTGGAAGCCCTAGGTTCGTCCAGGGTGACCGCGTACCTTTTGTATAATGGGTCAGCGACTTAGTCTGACGAGCGAGCTTAAGCCGGTAGGTGGAGGCGTAGCGAAAGCGAGTCTGAACAGGGCGTTCAGTTCGTCGGATTAGACCCGAAACCGAGTGATCTAGCCATGAGCAGGTTGAAGGTGCGGTAACACGCACTGAAGGACCGAACCCATATCTGTTGCAATAGATCGGGATGACTTGTGGCTAGGGGTGAAAGGCCAATCAAACTCGGAAATAGCTGGTTCTCCGCGAAATCTATTTAGGTAGAGCGTCGGACTTATGCTCCAGGGGGTAGAGCACTGGATGGGCTAGGGGGACTCACCGTCTTACCAAACCTAACCAAACTCCGAATACCTGGAAGTATTATCCGGCAGACACACGGCGGGTGCTAACGTCCGTCGTGGAGAGGGCAACAACCCTGACCACCATCTAAGGTCCCCAAGTTATGGCTAAGTGGGAAAGGATGTGAAGTTTCCAAAACAACCAGGATGTTGGCTTAGAAGCAGCCATCATTTAAAGAAAGCGTAACAGCTCACTGGTCTAATCAAGAGACTTTGCGCCGAAAATGTACCGGGGCTCAAGCCATACACCGAAGCTGTGGATTTGCGATGCAAGTCGCAAGTGGTAGCGGAGCGTTCCGTAGGCCTGTGAAGGGATACCTGTGAGGGGTCCTGGAGGTATCGGAAGTGAGAATGCTGACATGAGTAACGATAAAGGGAGTGAGAGACTCCCTCGCCGAAAGTCCAAGGGTTCCTGCTTAAAGTTAATCTGAGCAGGGTTAGCCGGCCCCTAAGGCGAGGCCGAAAGGCGTAGTCGATGGGAACCACGTTAATAATCGTGGGCCTGGTGGAGAGTGACGGATTGCGTGTATCGTAGGGTCTTATTGGATTGATCCTGCGGTGAAGCGGTTCCAGGAAATAGCCCCACCATATAGACCGTACCCTAAACCGACACAGGTGGACAGGTAGAGTATACCAAGGCGCTTGAGAGAACTATGTTGAAGGAACTCGGCAAATTGCACGCGTAACTTCGGAAGAAGCGTGACCCCACTTTACGCAAGTGATGTGGGGTGGCACAGACCAGGGGGTAGCGACTGTTTATCAAAAACACAGGGCTCTGCGAAGTCGCAAGACGACGTATAGGGTCTGACGCCTGCCCGGTGCTGGAAGGTTAAGAGGAGGGGTGCAAGCTCTGAATCGAAGCCCCAGTAAACGGCGGCCGTAACTATAACGGTCCTAAGGTAGCGAAATTCCTTGTCGGGTAAGTTCCGACCTGCACGAATGGCGTAACGACTTCCCCGCTGTCTCCAACATAGACTCAGTGAAATTGAATTCCCCGTGAAGATGCGGGGTTCCTGCGGTCAGACGGAAAGACCCCGTGCACCTTTACTATAGCTTTACACTGGCATTCGTGTCGGCATGTGTAGGATAGGTGGTAGGCTTTGAAGCGTGGGCGCCAGCTCGCGTGGAGCCATCCTTGAAATACCACCCTTATCGTCATGGATGTCTAACCGCGGCCCGTCATCCGGGTCCGGGACAGTGTATGGTGGGTAGTTTGACTGGGGCGGTCGCCTCCTAAAGAGTAACGGAGGCGCGCGATGGTGGGCTCAGACCGGTCGGAAATCGGTCGTCGAGTGCAATGGCATAAGCCCGCCTGACTGCGAGACAGACAAGTCGAGCAGAGACGAAAGTCGGTCATAGTGATCCGGTGGTCCCGCGTGGAAGGGCCATCGCTCAACGGATAAAAGGTACGCCGGGGATAACAGGCTGATGACCCCCAAGAGTCCATATCGACGGGGTTGTTTGGCACCTCGATGTCGGCTCATCGCATCCTGGGGCTGGAGCAGGTCCCAAGGGTTTGGCTGTTCGCCAATTAAAGCGGTACGTGAGCTGGGTTCAGAACGTCGTGAGACAGTTCGGTCCCTATCTGCCGTGGGTGTAGGAGTATTGACAGGATCTGTCCCTAGTACGAGAGGACCGGGATGGACGTACCTCTGGTGGACCTGTTGTGGCGCCAGCCGCAGTGCAGGGTAGCTATGTACGGACTAGATAACCGCTGAAGGCATCTAAGCGGGAAACTAACCTGAAAACGAGTGCTCCCTATCAGGGCCGTGGTAGACCACCACGTCGATAGGCCGGGTGTGGACGTGCGGCAACGCATGAAGCTTACCGGTACTAATCGCCCGACAGGCTTGATCATTCTCATTCGTCAATGTTCACCGACCCGAAGGGACGGCGAACATTGCTTTCTCTTTCAGCTTTAAACGACGAGGTCCTGCAGACCTCGTCTCGTTCGCTGGCCTCAGGCGCCGGCGGTCGCATCCGCGACCTCGGCTAACGCGCCACAAGGCGCGGCGGCCGGTCGGCCGCTGACTGCCGTGCTCCCTTTATTAGGAGCATGACGTTCGCGAGTCAGGCTCACGGACCGCTGGTCCGACGGCCTCCTGAGTTTGGCGACGCGCGACCTTTGACTGCCGTATTCCCTTGGATAGGGAGTTGGCATCGACGGACTGCGCGGGCTTGCTGAAGCCCGACTGAAACTGAAACTGAAAACCCGATCCCTTCTTCCCAGCTTCTCCATTGCTTGCGCTTCGCCGACCTGGTGGTCATTGCGGGGCGGCCGCACCCGATCCCATTCCGAACTCGGCCGTGAAACGCCCCAGCGCCTATGATACTTCGTCTCAAGACGCGGGAAAGTCGGTCGCCGCCAGGTCTGCAAAGCGCAAGCAATCCAATCCCTTCTCCAAATCAAACCAAAACAAAATCCCCACCCAACGCCCCTCGCGCCCCCCCCCCCCCGGCCGAGGGGCGTTCCGCGTTCCAGAATAAATCCGGAGCCAGGAGGGTGCTGGCGCCGTCGGCAGAGGCTTCGCCGTCAAAGCGGCAGCCGCCGAACTCGATCATTCCGATAGGCATCCTTCCCGATTGGGGGAGGCGTCAACCCATTTCGTTTTCGAACCGGCTGGGCTAGGTTTGCGCCAAAACGATCAGGGAGGATCGACATTGACCCATCCGTGGCTTCAGCATTACCCCGCAGGCGTTCCGGCGGAACTGCCGCCGTTCCCCTATCGCTCGCTCGGCGAACTTCTCGACGAAGCCTTCACCAAACACGGTGACGCTGCGGCCTTCCATTTCATGGGAACGACCATGAGCTACCGCGAACTCGACGCGGCATCGCGGCGCTTCGCGGCCTATCTGCAGTCGCTGGGGCTCAAGTCAAAGGATCGCGTCGCGCTGATGATGCCCAACGTGCCGCAATATCCGGTGGCGGTGGCCGGCGTCCTGCGCGCCGGCATGGTTGTCGTCAACACCAATCCGCTCTACACGAAGCGCGAACTCGCCCATCAGCTCAACGACTCCGGCGCCAAGGCGCTGGTGATCCTGGAAAACATGGCCAAGACCTATGAGGCCTGCCGTGCCGAGACGAAGGTCGAGCATGTCGTGGTGGCCTCGCTCGGCGACATGCTGCCGACGGTCAAGGGATTCATCGTCAATCTGGTGGTTCGCAAGATCAAGAAGCTTGTGCCGGCGTTTTCGCTGCCGGGTGCCGTGCGCTTTGCCGACGCGATGAAGGTGGGCAAGGATGCACGCTTCACCGAAGTGGCGACCGGGCTCGATGACGTTGCGGTGCTGCAATACACCGGCGGCACGACGGGGGTTTCCAAGGGGGCGATGCTGACCCACGGCAACGTCGTCGCCAACGTCCTGCAGTCGGAAGCCTGGAACCAGCCGGCGATGAACAAGGTGCCGTCGGGTGAGCAGCCGACGACGGTCTGCGCGCTGCCGCTCTATCACATCTTCGGTTTTACAGTGAACATGATGCTGTCGATGCGCACGGGCGGGGCGAATATCCTGATCCCCAATCCGCGCGATATTCCTGCGACGCTAAAGACGCTGAAGGGGCACAAGTTCCATTCTTTCCCGGCGGTCAACACCCTGTTCGGCGCGATTGCCCGCCATCCCGACGCCAAATCGGTCGACTGGTCGCATCTGAAGATCTCGCTGGGCGGCGGCATGGCCGTGCAGCACGCGACGGCGGATCTGTGGCGCAAGACCACCGGCTGCGCGATCTGCGAGGGCTACGGCCTGTCGGAAACCTCGCCGTCGGCTTCCTGCAACCCGACGGACTCGATGGAATACACCGGCACGATCGGCATGCCGCTGCCCTCGACCGACATGCGCGTCGTCGGCGACGACGGGGCCGAGCTGCCGCTCGGCGAGCGCGGCGAGATCGCCATCAAGGGCCCGCAGGTCATGGTTGGCTACTGGAACCGGCCGGAGGAAACCGCCACGGCAATGACCGCCGACGGCTACTTCCGCAGCGGCGACATCGGCATCATGGACGAGCGCGGCTATTTCACCATCGTCGATCGCAAGAAGGACATGATCAACGTCTCCGGCTTCAACGTCTATCCGAACGAGGTCGAGGAGGTGGTCACCCGCATGCCCGGCATCGTCGAGGCGGCCGCGGTCGCCATGCGGGACGAGAATTCGGGCGAAGCGGTGAAGCTCTACGTGGTCAAGAGTGATCAATCGATTACCGCCGACAAGGTGAAGGCGTTCTGCAAGGACAACCTCACCGGCTACAAGCGGCCGAAGGAAGTGGCGTTCAAGGACGAACTGCCGAAGACCAATGTCGGCAAGGTGCTCAGGCGCGAGCTCAGGGATTGAACCGGATCGGGCGGGGACGATCGACGCGTCTCAAGGTGAGTACAGGCGTCGCTCTCGCTCTCGCCTCGGTGATGGCTGGTGTTTTGCCTCTCGGCATCTTGCCGGCCGCAGCGGCGAGCTTCGATTGCGCCAAGGCGACTTTCAGGGACGAGAAGGCCGTTTGCGCCGATCCGCTCCTCTCGACGCTCGACGAGCGGCTGGCGAGGGCCTATCGCGAGGCGGCCAAAGGCACGAATGGCGGGGCCGGGGAGGCGCGGCAGGTGGCGCTCGATTTCATGGCCGACCGCTATGCCTGCGGCGACGATCGGGCCTGCCTCGCCGCCGTTTCGGTCGGTACGCTGCAGAATTACGGTTGGCTCGGCGCCAGGGGCGAAAGCCCGCCCGCGGGCGTTACCGCTAAGACATTGGCCGATATGGAACAGACGGGGGATCAAGCGGTCGCAGATGACGGGGCGCTGCCACGGTCGCTCGGCCGGTGCGTGCGAACCACGGTGACGGACGTCCATCCGCGCCTTGGAGATGGCTCCGGCAAGGTCGAGGACGCCGACTATGATTCCGGCACTGGAATCGCATTTTCAAACGAGGGCACCCAGGTCTCCTACGAGCGCGAGCCGGCGCTGATCGCCTCGAAGCCCGGCGATCCGGTGCTAATGTGTCTGGTGATCACGCCGCGGCGCTGCCCGCCCGGCGACGACCGCGGCAATTACTACCTCGTCACCAACGCGCGGACCGAAGGGACATGGCTGCTCGCCGATTCGCAGCATCTGTGCGGCGGGGCCTGATCGGCGGCCCAGGATAGGCCGGCATGGTCCGTTTCGGCATCGGGGCCGTGATGGCTCGGCCAAAGGCCGCGGCGGGGGCTTCCGTCGCGGCGGCAGGGGCGTTATCGTTTCCCCGATCATGACCGACGGCCCGCAACGAGCCTTGCGCGCCGAGCGGCTTGTCTTTTTTCGTCGCTCCCGACTTTCCCTCTTCACATTCACCGAACCGTCGCATATATCGACCTCACCGGCGGCGCTGAGGCGCCAACCGCCATGACGCGGGGTGGAGCAGCCCGGTAGCTCGTCAGGCTCATAACCTGAAGGTCACAGGTTCAAATCCTGTCCCCGCAACCATAGGCGCCCGTTATCCGCAAGGATGGCGGGCGTTTTTGTCTGGTCTGGCAGGGACACGGCCTGCCGTGAATGCGATTGCGCGTTGCGCGTTTCCCGACTGTGGCCCGGCTGATGGGGCTGTCCTCGCCCGATCGTATCCGGTACCGATCAGGCGCGACGTTCGACGTCGCAATCGAGCCTCTCGGGGGCCGGGTTTTTGCCCATTCTGCAGGCGGCGCGCGGCTTGTTCGCAGGGTGCGCTTCCCGCATGGTCCGCTCTCGCTCGGCAGACCGGGTCGGCGTCACGATGACGTCGGCGCTGGTTTCACGTGAGTCACGTGCAGCACATCATATGGAATTCCCGCATGACGACCAACCGACCGAACATATTGATCTTCATGGTCGACCAGCTGAACGGAACGCTGTTTCCCGATGGTCCGGCGGATTTCCTGCATGTGCCGAATTTGCGCCGGCTGGCGGACCGGTCGCTGCGCTTCAAAAATGCCTATACGCCGAGCCCGCTTTGCGCGCCGGCGCGGGCGTCCTTCATGGCCGGGCAGCTGCCGAGCCGGACGAGGGTCTATGACAACGCGGCCGAGTTCTCCTCGGAGATTCCCACCTTTGCGCATCACCTGCGCCGGGCCGGCTATCGGACGATTCTTTCGGGCAAGATGCATTTCGTCGGGCCGGACCAGCTGCACGGCTTCGAGGAGCGGCTGACGACCGACGTCTATCCGGCCGATTTCGGCTGGACGCCGGACTATTCGAAGCCCGGCGAGCGGATCGACTGGTGGTACCACAATATGGGCTCGGTGACCGGGGCGGGCGTCGCCGAAATCACCAACCAGCTCGAATATGACGACGAGGTGGCGTTTCATGCAGGCGCCAAGCTCTACGATCTGTCACGCGGCCATGACGAGCGACCCTTCTGCCTGACGGTGTCCTTCACCCATCCGCACGATCCTTACGTGACGCGGCGCCGGTTCTGGGATCTCTACGAGGATTGCCCGGCGCTCGATCCCGCGGTGGGGCCGATCCCGTTCGAGGCGCATTCGCCCCATTCGCAGCGGTTGTTGAAGGCGTCCGACGCCGACAAGTTCGACATTTCGGCCGAGGACGTTCGGCGCTCGCGCCGCGCCTATTTCGCCAACCTCTCCTATATCGACGGGAAGATCGGGGAGCTTCTGGCGATCCTCGAAAGTGGGCGGATGGCCGATAACACCGTCGTGCTCTTCGTCTCCGACCATGGCGACATGCTCGGTGAGAGCGGTCTGTGGTTCAAGATGAGCTTTCGCGAGGGGTCGTCGCGTGTGCCGTTGATGGTGGCGGTGCCGGAGGGTGCCGGGGGCATGGAAGGCCAGCTGGTCGAGGCGCCGGTGTCGACGCTCGACGTGCTGCCCACCCTGGCCGCGCTGGCCGGCGTCGATCCGGCGAGTATTGCTCCCTTTGCCGAAGGGCATGATTTGCTGGCGACGGCCAAGGCGGGCCAGCGTGCGGCGCCCGTGCCGGTGGAGTACGCGGCGGAAGGGTCGGAAGCGCCGATGGTCTGCCTGCGCGCCGGGCCGTTCAAGCTGAACCTTTGCCCGATCGATCCGCCGGAGCTGTTCGACCTCGACGCCGATCCGCGCGAGACGACCAATCTTCTGGCGGGCGACGCGCCGCTGGCAGGGGCAGCGGAAGCAGCTTTCGAGCGGCTGTCGGCGCTGGCGGCCGAGCGCTGGGATCTGGCCGCCTTCGACGCTTCGGTGCGCGAGAGCCAGCAGCGGCGGCTCGTCACCTACGAGGCCCTGCGCAACGGCGCCTATTATCCCTGGGACCACCAGCCGCTGCAAAAGGCCTCGGAGCGCTACATGCGCAACCACATGGATCTGAACATCCTGGAGGAATCGCAGCGGTTTCCGCGCGGTGAGTGATGGCGGCCCGGCGACGGGGCCGGGCCATGCATTCGGGCAGGCTCAGCCGTTGCGGTAGGTGTAGCTGTAGCCATTGAGTGCGGGCTGCCCGCCCAGATGCGCGTAGAGCACCCTGGAACCGGCCGGGAAGAAGTCCTTGCGCACCAGGTCGATCATCCCCTGCATCGACTTGCCCTCGTAAACGGGGTCGGTGATCATCGCCTCGGTCCGGGCGGCAAGGCGAATGGCATCGTTCGTCTCCGCGCTCGGGACGCCATACGCCGGATAGGCGTAGTCGGGGTTGATGTGGATGTCCTCGTCCTCAATCGTATAGCCGCATTCGATCAGTTCGCAGGTCTTGCGGGCGATGTCCTTCACCTGCGCGCGGGTCTGCTCGACCGTCCCCGATGCGTCGATACCGATCACCCTGTCCGCGCGTCCGTCCTTCCTGAAGCCCACGACCATGCCGCCCTGCGTCGATCCGGTGACGACGCAGACCACGATGTAGTCGAACGCGAACCCCAGTTCGGCCTCCTGGGCGCGGACTTCCTCGGCGAAGCCCACGTAGCCGAGACAGCCGTATTTGTGGACTGAAGCCCCGGCGGGAATGCCGTAGGGGATGCCGCCATTGGCGCGCACATCCTCCATTGCGTCCTCCCAGCTCTGGCGGATGCCGATGTCGAAGCCTTCGTCGACGAGGCGGCTGTCGGCGCCCATCAGGCGCGTCATCAGGATGTTGCCGACCTGGTCGTAGACAGCGTCGTCATGAGGAACCCAGGATTCCTGGACCAGACGGCACTTCATCCCGATCTTGGCCGCGGCGGCGGCGACCATACGGGTATGGTTCGATTGTACTCCGCCGATGGAAACCAGCGTGTCCGCCCCCGAGGCGATGGCATCGGGAATAATGTATTCCAGCTTTCGCAGTTTGTTGCCGCCGCAGGCCAGACCCGAATTGCAGTCCTCTCGCTTCGCGAAAATCTCGACCTTGCCGCCAAGGGCCTCCGACAAGCGGGGCAAGCGCTCGATAGGTGTGGGGCCGAAGGTGAGAGGGTAACGTTCAAACTTTTCCAGCATGGGCTGCTCCTGCATCGGGTCTATCCCATGATAGCAAAACGAGCGTGAATGGTGCTTTCGTAGTGCTCGACAATAAATGCTCGATTGGTCATTTTCGGTCGAAATAATTGGGTCAAACGAATGGTATCGATGTTTTGGCGGAAGAATCTTCCATGCATGTCCTTGACCGGATCGACAAGCGCATCCTGCGGCTGCTGCAAGACGACGGACGACTGACCAATGCGGAGCTGGCAAGTCAGGTCAGCGTCAGTGCCGCGACCTGTCATCGGCGGACGCAGAAGCTGTTCGAGGGCGGATATATCAAATCGGTGCGGGCCATCGTGGCGCCGGAACGTGTGGGGCTGGGCACGATCGCGCATGTGGGCGTCGTGCTGGACAGGTCGACACCTGCGAGCTTCGCGACCTTCGAGGCCGCTGTCCTCGATCTTCCGATGGTTCTGGACTGCCACCTTGTCGCCGGTGATTTTGACTATCTTCTCAAGATCAGGGTTCGCGACATGGCCGATTTCAACAGGCTGCATGGCGAGGTTTTGATTGCACTGCCGGAGGTCCGTCAGGCCCGCACCTTCTTCGTGATGAAAGAGGTCAAGGACGGCGCGCCGCTCGATTTCTGAGTGCAACAAGCCCTTTGTTGAGCCATGCTGCAACAGCTACTTTCTCTCGACGCGCCGGGAAAAGCCTATACGGGAATGCACGGATGAGGCCTCATCCGTGCATTCCTTTCGCTCAAACACCGTGCGGGCTGATCAACACGCGGATCGGGTTCTCTCGCCGCATCTCGGTATGAAGCCATTCGACGACCGGGCGCCGGCCTGATCCACCACTTCGATTGCGGCAACTACGCCGTCGTCAATCGATCGCAGCATCGTCGGCTGTCAGACGCTGTCGGAGCGCGTTCAGCAACCAGCGACCGGCCGGGCCAAGGACGCGGTCCCGGCGGTGCGCCGCATAGATGGTGAGTCCGTCGCCGGGCGTCTGATCGTCCTCGATCCGTAGCGCGACCAATCTGCCTTCAGCCAGAGGGCCAGCCACAAAGTGTTCGGGCATGCGACACCAGCCGAAGCCGGCGTAAAGAAAATCCAGACGGCGGCCGAGATCCACGAAGCGCCACAACCTTGCGCTCGACAGTCCGTAGTTCGCGCCGGCAGGCTCGACCGGGTCCGACAGGACAAGCTGGACGTAAGGCTCGAGATCGTCCTGAGTCGCCGGGCGGGTCAGCGATGCGAGCGGATGGCCCGGTGCCACGACCGGCCGCATGGCGATCCTCAGCAGCGGATAGCCGGCGATGTCGTCCGGAACGCTCGGAAGCAACAGGCAGATCGCGAGCGACGCCTCTTCGCTTCGCAGGCGCCGGAGAGAACCGCCCAGCCCCTCGGTGGAGAAGCTGACGGGGAGGTCGGGAAAGGTGTCGCGCAACGCCCGCAGGCTGTCGATCAGGGGTGCGCTCGGTACGAGTGGGTCGATGGCGAGCGACAGCTCGGCTTCCATCCCCGCGCGCGTGCCCGCCGCCACCGCCTCGAACCGCGCCGCGCTCGCCAGCACCAGTCTTGCCTGGTCGACGAGCACGCGCCCGACTTCGGTCAGGCGCGGGCGATAGCCGCTGCGATCGAACAGCGCGACGCCTTGTGTCGCCTCCAAGGTCGCGACCGCCTGGCTGACCGCGGACTGTGCCCGGCCGAGCCTGCGGCCGGCAGCCGAGAAGCTTCCGGCATCCGCGATCGTCACCAGGACGCGCAACTGGTCGAGGCTGAGGTTGCCAATCATGGTCCATCATATCTTCTTATGGAGAAGATCACTATTTCATCGCTTCCGACAAGGAGAATTGCTCCTTATATCGATCGCATGCAACCGACCTATTTCATCAATCACGGCGGCGGCCCCTGCTTCTTCCTGGAGCCCGGACCGATGCGGCAGACGTGGAACGAACTCGAATCGTATCTTCGAGAGTTCGCCGACACACTCGAAGAGCGGCCGCGCGCTATTCTCGTCGTCTCCGGTCATTGGGAAGAGCGCCACCCGACCGTCAACGACGGTGCCGCGCCATCCCTGCTCTTCGACTACAGCGGCTTTCCAGCGCATACCTACGAGCTGACCTGGCCCGCGCCCGGCGCTCCGCTGCTGGCGGAAAGGGTGCGCGATCTCTTCGGTGCGGCAGGCATCGAAAGCGGCGCAGACGCGGAGCGCGGCTGGGATCACGGCGTCTTCGTGCCGCTGAAGATCATGTTCCCGGATGCCGACATCCCCGTCGTCCAGCTATCGCTCCAGCGCGGGCTCGATCCGCGAGCGCATCTGGACATCGGTCGGGCCATAAGGCCGCTGCGCGAGGAGGGCGTCCTGATCCTCGGCAGTGGCCAGACCTATCACAACATGCGCGGCATCATCGGCGGACGGGGACCCGACCCCGCTGCCGAGGCCTTCGACGCATGGCTGCGCGAGGCGATGGCCGACGGTGAGACCCGCGATCGCTCGCTGACCCTGTGGGAGCGGGCACCCGGCGCCCGTGAAGCCCAGCCGCATGAAGACCATCTCCTGCCCCTGATGGTGGCCGCAGGCGCAGCCTCCGGCGAACCGGGCCGAACCGCCTTTCACGGACACGCATTCGGAAAGCCGATCTCCGGCTTCCGCTTCGGATAACCCAGCAAGGAAAACCGACATGACCAGACTTCTCAACATCGAGACCAGCCCACGCGGCGGCTCCTCAATCTCGCGCAACATGACCCGCCGCTTCGTGGCGGACTGGCGAGCCGCGCACCCGAATGGCGAGGTGGTCGACCGCGACCTGATGGAGACGGGCCTGCAATTCGTGACCGCACCCTGGCTCGAGGCCTACTTCACACCGGCCGAGCATCATTCGCACAAGATGAAGGACGCGCTGCGCCTGTCCGATGCGCTGGTCGCCGAATTGCTGGCGGCCGACCACATCGTCATCTCCACGCCGGTCTATAACTACAACGTGCCCGCCGTTCTGAAGGCCTGGGTCGATCACATCGTCCGCAAGGGAATGACGCTCGGCCTGGACGGCAAGGGCCTGGTGACCGGCAAGAAGGCGACCGTGCTGCTCGCATCCGGCGGCGTCTACACCGAGGGTTCGCCGATCCGCGATCGCGATATCGCGACCCGGTACCTGCGCCTGATCCTCAACGTCATCGGCATCACGGACGTGACGGTGGTTGCGGGCGGAGGCGCCAAGGCGGTCGATCTGGGCGAGCAGACGATGGACGGCTTCATCGCGGGCATGGAATGCGGGTTTCGGTAAGTCCCGGACAGTGATTTCAGAAAGTCGCGGACACGGATTTCGGTAAGTCGCGGACAGCGATTCCGGAAAGTCCCGGACAGATAATTTCGGGCTGGGTGCGGATTTCGAGAGCGCCGTTTTGGCAGGTTCATCGTCCACGAGGACGAGAGGGACCGATGCCGAGACGGAGAGCTGCGAGACGAACCACAATGAAGGACATAAAGGCGATCCTTCGCCTGACTTACGCCGAGGGCTTGTCGATCCGTGAGGTTGGCGAGCGGCTGCGGATCGGGCGCACGAGCGTCTCGACCTATCTGCTTCGCGCCCGGGAAGCGGGCATCACCGGATGGCCGCCGCCGGAGGACTTTGACGACGCCGGTCTTGAGCCGGTCCTGTTCAAGCGGATGGGTCGGCCGCCACGTGATCTCAGCGAGCCGGACTGGCCGGCAATGTCGCGCGAGTTGAAGCGTAAGGGCGTGACGCGAACGCTTTTATGGCAGGAATACCGCGCCGCGCACCCGGACGGCTACGGTTACACCTGGTTCTGCGAAGGTTTGCAGGCGTTCGAACATCGTCGTAGCCCGACATTCCGCAACCACTTCGAGGCCGGTGCGGTCATGCAGACCGATTATGCCGGTCACACGGTGCCGATCTTCGATCTCGACAAGGGACGGCTCATCGAGGCGCAGATCTTCGTCGCCGTGCTCGGCGCCTCGTCCTTCACCTTCGCCTACGCCAGCGTCAGCCAGGCGCTGCCGGACTGGATCGAAGGGCAATGCCGTGCCTTGGCCTTCTTCGGAGGCGTGCCGAAGAGCATCGTCTGCGACAATCTGAAGGCGGGCGTCGCCAAGGCCTTGTGGTTCGAGCCGACCATCAACCCGACGTTTGCGGCGATGGCCGAGCATTACAACACGACCATTCTGCCGACCCGGGTTCGCAAGCCACGGGACAAGGCGAAAGTCGAGGGCGCGGTCCTGATCGTGGAGCGCTGGATCCTGGCGCGCCTGCGCAATCGACGCTTCTTCTCGATCGCCGAGTTGAACGTCGCGATCCGCGAACTTCTCGACGATCTCAACGATCGGCCGATGCGTCATGTCGGCCAGAGCCGCCGTCAGTTGTTCGAGGCGGTCGAGCACGAAGCCCTGTCGCCGTTGCCGGCGGCGCCCTTCGAATATGCCGAATGGAAAACCGCCAAGGTCCATCCCGACTATCACGTCGACGTCGAGCGGACGGTTTATTCCGTGCCGCACGGTCTGATCGGCCAGCAGGTCCAGGTGCGGCTGACCCACCGCGTCGTCGAGATCTTCCACAATCACAAGCGCGTCGCCAGCCATGTTCGTCGCTCGGCGCGCTCCGGCCATGTCACCGTCAACGAGCATATGCCCAAGGCGCACCAGCGCTACGCCAACACGACGCCGGAAAGCCTGATGCGGCAAGCGGCCAAGATCGGCGCCAATACCGCCATTCTCGTCGAGCGGCTGATGCGCGACCGGCCGCATCCCGAGCAGGGTTACCGCTCCGCCATGGGCGTCATCTCTCTCGCACGCCGGTTCGACAGGCCTCGTCTCGAGGCGGCCTGCGAACGCGCCCTGACGATCGACGCGATCTCCTATTCCTCAGTCAACGCCATTCTCAAATCCGGGCTCGATCGGGCCAAACCCTCAGAGCCCGTCAGACCCTCGCCGCCGCACGGCAACATCCGCGGCACCTCCTACTATCAATGATGAAGGGACATCTTCTCATGCTGAACCATCCGACCATCGACCAGATGCAGGCCCTCGGCCTTGCCGGAATGGCGAGTGCCTACCGCGAATTGAGCGAGCAGCCGGGAGCGAGCGAGCTTGCCCGCGACGAATGGCTGGGTCTCATGCTCGATCGCGAGACGGCCGTTCGCGCCGACAAGCGGCTGACCAACCGCCTTCGGCTCGCCAAGCTCCGCTTTCCCGACGCTTCCATCGAGGACATCGACTTCAACGCCGCCCGCGGTCTCGATCGACGTCAGGTGCTGTCGCTGGCACAAGGCGAGTGGTTGAAGGCCAACGAGAACTTGATCCTCAACGGGCAAACCGGCACCGGCAAGACGTGGTTGGCCTGCGCCTTCGGGCGACAGGCGGCCCGGCTCGATCATTCCGTCCTTTATGTCCGGATGCCACGGCTGTTCGAGGATCTCGCCATGGCCCGTCTTGATGGCCGCTTCCCGCGCCTGATCGACAAGCTCGCCCGCGCTCAGCTTCTGATCCTCGACGACTGGGGAACCCATGGCCTCGGCGATCAACAGCGTCTCGACCTCCTGGAAATCTGCGAAGAACGCTACCGCCGGAAATCCACGTTGATCACCGCCCAGGTGCCCGTATCGCGCTGGCACGATCTCATCGGAAGCCCGACGATCGCCGATGCGATCCTGGATCGCCTCGTCCACAACGCCCATCGAATAAACCTGGAAGGAGAGAGCATGCGGAAAACCAAAACCGTCACCGCTTGACCGCGATCCCAATCCGCGAAATCAATCACCTCTGAACGAAACGAGGCTCTCTGATCTTCACGCCCAAAACTGTCCGCGACTTTCCGAAACGAGTGTCCGCGACTTAGCGAAACCGCTGTCCTGAATCAGCGAAATCCGCACATGGAAACAGCGATCGAGACCGCCGCCGCCGCGTAAGGCGTCGGCAGAGCTGCTCTCGAAATTCGACTCAGGCGGGGAGGGTGGCTGGAAGCGCGCTCTCCTAATCCCCAATCCCGATACCCAATCATTGACTGGTCGTTCAATCAATGATCTAGTCATGTCCATGGCATTTTCGAGCGCCCTGCGAAGTTCGGAGTCCCCGCGCGAGGCGGCTGCCGCGGAGACGCGCCTGCGCATTCTCGATGCGGCCGAGCAGAGCTTTTCGCTGGAAGGGTTCGGCGGGGCGGCAATGAAGTCGATCGCCGCGTTGGCGGATGTCGCGCAGGGGCTGATTTCCTATCACTTCGGGAGCAAAGAGGGCCTCTACGCCGCCGTCATCGAACGGCGGGCATCGGAGATCTCGCACGGTCGCCTGGCGCTTCTCGACCGGGTGGACCTCGATGATCGAGAGGCCATTCCGCAGATATTCGACGCCTTCTTCCGCCCGCCTCTGGGGGAGCATGGCGGGGGCGTGGTCTTTGCCCGCATCTTCGCCACGCTCGCGGTCGGCAACGCGCGAGACCAGGCGCTCGTGGCGAAGCACTACGACCCGGTCGCCCGCAGGTTCGTGGCGGCTCTGGAACGGGCGGCGGGCACATCGCGGGAGACGGCGGCGTGGGGCTACAGCTTCGCCCTGGGAATGCTCGTCGGCACGGTCGGCCGAGACGGCCGTGTAGGGCGCCTGGCGGGCGGCGGCACCGTTGCGGACGACACCGAGACCCTCGTCGGGCAACTGACCACGCATGCGACCGGGGGGTTCGCCGCGCTCTGCGCCGCGTCCGGCGGATCACCCGACTAGCTGTCCATCACGTTCATCAGTTTCTGGCATCTGTTTCTGGGAGGAGACGACATGAAGAACACTGCCCTTGCCCTTGCCCTTGCCCTAGCACCGGCCGCGCTGGCTCTGGCCGTTCCGTTGGCATCGCCTGCGGTCGCGGAGGATTACACCGCCACCATCGTCACCGGCCACCCGCCCGTTTTCCGGTGGGTGCGGATGTTTCCCGAGGCCTTCGAGCCCGCGGTCAACGCGGCGCTCACCGCCGGCGGCGACACGTTCACCTTCGACGAGCAGTTCGGCGGCACGATCGCCGGCGTGGGCGAGGAGCTGGAGACGATCGAGAGCGGGCTCGCGGAGCTGGGGACGTGCCAGTCGCTCTTCGACCCGGCCAAGCTCGGCGTTCCAAACGTGACGTACTACACGCCATTCGTCAGTGACGACGCCCGCCAGGTCAACGATCTGATGGACAAGCTGCACCGCACCGATCCCAAAATGGCGCAGCCCTACCTGGACAATGGCAACACCTATCTGGGCGGCCCGCTCGGGATCGACGACTACACATTGATGACGACCTTCCCGGTCGCGAGCCTCGACGATCTGAAGGGGCGCAAGATCGCCGCACCCGGCCCGGCGATCAACTGGCTCTCGGGCACCGGCGCCGTCGGCGTCGCGGGCAACCTCACGACCTACTACAACGAGATCAAGACGGGCGTGTACGAGGGCGTGATCGTGTTCGCGTCCGCCGCGGCTCCGGCGAAGCTCTACGAGGTGGCGCCCTATGTCACGCGGGCCAAGCTCGGGGCGCAATTCGCGGGCGGAATCTGCGCCAACACCGACTGGTACCAGGGGCTGCCCGAGACCGTACAGAAGGCGCTCGTCGCGGGCGCCGATGCCGCAAAGGCTTGGTATTTCGACGAGCTGGACGCCTCCGTCGCCGCCGCTTACGCAACGATGGAAAAGAACGGGGCGACGATCTTCGATGCGCCCCAGGAGATGCGGCAGGCCTGGGCCGACGGCATGGATAACGCAGCAGCAGCCTGGGCCACCGACCTCGACGGCCGGGGACAGCCCGGAACGGAGATCCTCAAGACCTACATGGAGGGAATGCGGGCCGCGGGCGCGACGCCACTGCGCGACTGGGATTCCGGCGAGTGAGGAGCCCGCGCGGCCTCAAGGCGTTGCAGGCGCTGGACTCGGTGACGCAGGCGATGAACGTCTGCGGCACCGCGCTGATCCTGGCGCTGATGCTGCTGATCGGCGCGGACGTCGCGGGACGCAACCTGTTCGGTCGCCCGATCCCCGGCGTCCCCGAAATGGTCGCGCTTTCCATCGTCGCCATCGTGTTCCTGCAGGTGCCGCAGACGCTGCGACGGGGGCGGATGCCCGCCTCGGACGCCGTGCCGGGACTTCTCGCGCGGCACCGGCCGCGGCTCGGCAATGCCCTGGCCGACCTTTGGGATCTTGTCGGCATCGCCGTCGTCGCGGTCATCGCGCAGGCCACCTGGCCGCTCTTTCTTCGCGCGTGGATGTCGGGCACGTTCGTCGGCGCGGTCGGCGACTTCACCGCTCCGGTCTGGCCGGTCAAGGTCACGATCCTGCTCGGCGCCGTGATGACGGGGCTCCAGTTCGTGGCTCGGATCGCCCGACGCCACGGCTGGGGCGCGCCGCCGGTGGATGGCGCCGCCGCGGGGATGGCATGAGCGCCTTCGATATCGGCCTCCTGTCGCTGGGGCTGATGATCGTCCTCGTCCTTGCGGGTCTCTTCGTGCCGATCGCGCTCATGGCCTGCTCGTTCTGCGGGGTCTGGGCGATCAAGGGATCACCCGTTCTCGCGGGCAAGCTGATGGCGCTGGCGGCAAACGACACGATCGCAAGCTATTTTTTCGGCGTCGTGCCGCTCTTCGTGCTGATGGGGTTCGTCGTCGCGGAATCGGGAATGGGTCGCGACGCCTTCGACGTCGCCAACCAGGCCTTCCGCCGATTCAGGGGCGGTTTGGGCGTGGGAACCGTCGGGGCCAACGCGATCTTCGCCGCGATCACCGGCATCTCCATTGCCTCGGCCGCCGTCTTCACCAAGATCGCCGTGCCGCAGATGATCCGCCACGGCTACGCGCCACGCTTCGCCGTCGGCGTCGTCGCGGGATCGAGCGTCCTCGGCATGCTGATCCCGCCCTCGCTCCTCCTGATCCTCTACGGCATCCTGACCGAGCAGAGCATCGGCGACCTGTTCATCGCCGGGATCGGACCGGGCCTGCTGCTGGCGGTCGCTTTCGCGGCCGGGATCGTCGCGATGGCGACCTTCACGCCCCGGTTCGTCGGGCGTCCCGACAACCTTCACGAGACCGTCTTCACCGGGCGGGAGCTTCTGGCCAAGGGCCTGCCGATCGCGGCGCTGATCGCGCTGGTGCTCGGCGGCCTCTACGGCGGTCTCTTCACGCCGGTCGAGGCCGGCGCGGTCGGGGCCATCGGCGCGCTCCTCCTCGGCTTCGCCAAGCGGCGCCTCGGCCTGCGGGACCTGTGGCGCGTTCTGGTGGAGACGGGACTCGTCACCTCCTCCATCTGCTTCCTCATCATCGCGGCGCAGATGTATTCGCGGATGCTGGCCTTCTCGGGCCTGCCCGCGGGGTTCGGCGCCTACGTGGCAGCCGCCGACATCGGGTTCTGGGGGCTGATCGCGCTCTATGTCCTCGTCGTGATCGCCTTCGGGATGATCCTCGACTCGTCGTCGATCATGTTGATCCTCGTCCCCTTGATGCTGCCGGTGGTGCAGCCGATGGGCATCGATCTTATCTGGTTCGGGATCGTCACCGTCATCGCCGTGGAGATCGGACTGCTGACGCCGCCCTTCGGCATCTCGGTCTACGTCATCAAGGCGACGCTCGACGACCCCTCGATCACGCTGGGCGACATCTTCATCGGCGCCGCGCCCTTCGCCGCGACGATGCTGGCGGTCCTGATCCTCGTCATCTGCTTCCCGGTCATCGCGACCGGGCTCGTTCCCTAAAGGTAGTTAGAGCGGGATGCGGGCGTAAAACCGGTGCCCACTTCTACTCATCCCGCTCTGAAAGGAGGCCGCCCATGCCGCGCCGCTTCATCGACATCTCCGTGACGCTGGAAATGGGGATCCCGTCCGATCCGCCGATCATGCTGCCGCAGATCGAATATTTCGCCCATGCCGAGACCGCGGAGCAGGTCACGGCGTACTTCCCTGGCCTGGCCACCTCGGACCTGCCGGGCGGCGAGGGTTGGGCGGTCGAGACGCTGCACGTCTCCACGCACAACGGAACCCATTTGGACGCGCCGTATCACCACCATTCCACGATGGACGGCGGCAAGCCGTCGGCCACGATCGACGAGGTGCCACTGGACTGGTGCTTCAACCCCGGCGTGAAGCTCGATTTTCGTCATATGGCGCATGGCCATGTCGTCTCGGCTGCCGAAGTGGAGGCGGAGCTGGCCCGGATCGGCCACGACCTGCGTCCGCTCGACATCGTCGTGGTCAACACCTCCGCGGGCGCGCGCTACGGTCACGACGACTACCTTGCCTGCGGATGCGGCATGGGCCGGGAGGCGACCCTCTGGCTTCTGGAGCGGGGCGTGCGCGTCACCGGCACGGACGCCTGGTCCTGGGATGCGCCGTTCCCGCTTACCGCCCGACGCTGGCAGGAGACCGGGGATCCGTCGATCATCTGGGAGGGTCATCGCGCCTCCATGGAGATCGGATACTGCCACATCGAAAAGCTCTCGAACCTCGACGCGCTGCCGGCCACCGGGTTCGAGATCGCCTGCTTCCCGGTCAAGATCAAACGCGCGTCCGCCGGGTTCACCCGTGCCGTCGCCATCATTGAGGAGTGAGCCGATGAAACTCGGAACCGTGACGCATGAGGGCCGCCTCAAGGTCGTTGCCCTTTTGGGCGACGGGGCGACCCTTCTCGATCTGGCCGCCGCCGCGCCGGACAATGCCGCGCATTTCTCGGACATGGTGCGGATGGTGCAGGGCGGGGATGCCGCCCTCGACGCGGCGCGGGCCGCGACGCTGGACCCGCCCGTTGCCGCCACGATCCCGCTGGCGGATGTCACGCATCGCTGCCCGATCATGCCGGTCCAGTACCGGGACTGCCTCGTCTTCGAGGAGCACCTGAAGAACTCCTTCGCGCAGGCCGAGAAGATGACCGGCCGCGCCTTCGCCATCCCGCAGGTCTGGTACGAGCAGCCGATCTACTACAAGGGCAACCGCTTCTCCTTCATCGGCCACGACGAAACCGTCCGCTGGCCCGCCTTTTCCGACCACATGGATCTCGAGCTGGAACTGGCCATCGTCATCGGCCAGGGCGGGACGGACATCCCGGCGGCCAGCGCGGCCGACCACATCTGGGGCTACACGATCCTCAACGACATGACGGCCCGCGATGCCCAGATGGCCGAGATGGCCGGCCAGCTCGGTCCCGCCAAAGGCAAGGACTTCGATACCGGGAACATCCTCGGCCCGTGGATCGTGACAGCCGACGAGATCGCCCATCCCGCGGCCCTCGACATGGAGGTGCGCGTCAACGGCGAGAAATGGGGCGGGGGAAACAGCCGCGACATGCGCCACAGCTTCGCGGACATCATCGCCCACATCTCCCGAAGCGAAACGATCCATCCGGGCGAAGTCATCGGATCTGGAACCGTCGGGACCGGCTGCGGGCTGGAGCTTGGCAAGCGGCTAGCCGACGGTGACAGGTTCGATCTGACGGTCGAGGGGATCGGGACCCTGTCCAACACCATACGGAAGCACACCTGATGGCGAAGTCGCTCGACGAGATGCCCTCTCGCGCCGAAGTCGTCTTTACCTGCCGCGGTCATGCCACGGGAAAGATGCGCAACGATCTCGAAGTCAGGATGGTGAAGCCGTTCGAGGAAAGCTTTACACTTGCCACCGACGAGGGTCCGTTCCATGGCGGCGAGGCCAGCGCGCCGCCGCCCCTCGCGCTCTTCATCGCCGGGCTGACGGGCTGCCTGATGACGCAGATCCGCGCCTTCGCGAAGCGCATGGATGTCGTCATCGACGATCTCGACGTCGAATGCCGGATCGTCTGGGACTGGGAGAAAGCCGGGCGCGTCTACGAGACCGCGCCGAAGAGTTTCGAGATTGACATTACCGTCGACAGCCCTTCGTCGCTGGAAGCGCAGGTATCGCTGATCGCGGCCGCAAAGAAGGGGTGTTTTCTGGAACAGACGCTTGGCCAAGCCAATGTCATTCGGCATCGGCTCTCCACAAATGGCAGGGCCATTGACGTGTAGCAATACCAAATAAAGACAACATAAGGTCTATTGCGGCTACCGCCTCACCTTGCGAAGATCCGATGGGTCCACCTGATGCCCACCGCGCCATCGAACTGCGGCCGCGAGCCCGATCCGATCGACGGACAGGCGTTGGAGGCGGAGGCGAACCGTTCTGCCGAGTCGAACGGTTGACAGTTTGGCGATTCCGGCAACAGCCTGACGCCGGCATGCCGTTTCAAGCGCACGATCAGCCAGAGATAATCTGCAGAACGGGGGCCACCGTGGCCATGACGACTGACACAGCGATGGCAATGGCCGAGCATTTTGTCCAGTAAGCGGTTTCGACGGCGGCGACCAAAGCTCTTTCGGAAGCCTCGGCCGATTTAAGCGCGGCTTCAGCTCCTCGTATCGTTGCAACATGAATGCGACATGAGTTTCGCAAATCTGCGAGGCGCCTATAGGCTTGATTTCAATGATAAAACAGTTGGGATAAAAACAGTTGGCTGGGGAACCTGGATTCGAACCAGGACTAACGGAGTCAGAGTCCGTGGGTCTACCGTTAACCTATTCCCCACCGGTCGCAGCGGCGACGCAGGCGTCGTTGAACGCGAGTGGCTCCGTATAGCGATGTCGCGGGGCCGTGGGAACCCTGTCCCGCGGATTTTTATCGTAGCGGCGACCTGCGCCGTTGCCGCGGCGCGAAAAATGAACGTTGGCGGGCTCGTCACAATCGATACCATCGGCCGTCGATGCCATCGGCCGTCGCGAAAGCCATTCGCAAGAAGGGCACCGACGATTTTCTGGAGCTGAAGGACAATTGGTCGACCCTGCCAAGGACGTTCGGCTATTCTGCGAGCGGGAGCCGACGACAGCCTTCCATGTGCACCGGACCACCGATCGCTAACACGGTCGCATCGGGGTGCGCCGCCATGTCGTCTCGTCCAATGTCAACCGGCTCTCGGCGAACGGACGATTTTCCGGCGAGCCTGGCCTTCGGTCCCCTTTGCCTGGGGCCCCTGTGCTCGGGTCCCTTGTGCTTGCGCGGGCGATTGATACACTCGCCACCAACTTGAAACGTGAGGCGACCCTTGCGCGGCCCGGCGCTGCGCGGCGCCGGAGAGACAGTGTGCGTGACCATGAATCCCGAAGGAGAAGCCGTCCGCCGTCGCAATTGATCGAAAAAGAGCCTCGCTCCGATCGAGACGATTCGACCCGTTCGGGCCGCAGTACCGCTCCGCTTTCGACAAAGGCCCGGCCGGCCACTCGTCCTGACGCGCCTTATCCCGACCACCGCTCGGCACAGCGCCCGCAGCAGCCGGCCGATTCCAGCGATGTGCGCAGCGATCCCGGTCGCGATACCCGGCCCGTCGACGACCGCGGCCCGACCGGCAAATCCCCGGACGCCGGAGCATCTGACGGCGAATTCTCCGAAAACCCGGCCTCGGGTCATCTGGCTGCTGATGACGAGCGGACCGCCGCCAGCGCCGGACAAGCGGTGGATCGGAACGGCGCGCCGGATGGCCGATTGCCCGGTATGATCCCCACCGACCCTGGACCGCGCCGTGCCGCCGAGCCGTCGAGATCCTCCGGTTCGACCGACAGCGAGACGGGGGGCGAGCGAAACGATCTTCCGTCGCTGACCAAGCGTCGACGGCGTCGGGCGAAGGCCAGCCGCAAGCCGAACCGGGAGCCTCTCGCCAGCCCGTCCGCCGATAGCGGCAAGGGCGCGAATCGGACGGCCCGTCCCGTCGCCACGGACAGTGACGCCACCACCCTTCGATCGGCGCGCGGCTTCCAGGTCGGCCGCGACGGTGGCGGCCTTGCCAGCTCAGGCGAGACATCCGGTAACAACGGCTTCGACGATGCATCGCCCCCGGAGGATGCATCGCCCCCGGAGACCGTGCGCGGTCAGCGCAAGTCCAAGCGACGGCGCTCCCGTCGACGGCGGAGCCCACAGCGCAACGACGAATCGACGCGCGACGGCACCGCGCAAGCCGGCGCCGCCGAAAACGCCGAGGTGACGGGTCCGCTCGAACGCCTTCGCCCCGTCCCGAACCGGTCTCCAGGGGAATCTCCAGGCGAAGCACCGCTTCGAAACCCCATGCGGACGCCTTCGGTATCCGATGCCGGACGGCCTGGTCACGGCGTGGGGTTTCCGGGACCAGCCGGCGGCGCAAGAGGGACGTCGGTCCACCGTTCGCCGGCCTATGCGGCGCTCGATCTCGGCACCAACAATTGCCGCCTGCTCATCGCCATCCCGACGCGGCCGGGCCAGTTCCGGGTCATCGACGCCTTCTCGCGCATCGTGCGGCTCGGCGAAGGGCTGGGTCGGACCGGCAGCCTGTCGCGCGGGGCGATGGACCGGGCGATCGCCGCGCTGGCCATCTGCGCACAAAAGCTGGGCGCGCGGGATGTCGAGCGCTGCCGGCTGATCGCCACCGAGGCCTGCCGCCAGGCCGCCAACGGCGCCGAGTTCATCGAAGAGGTCGAGGAGAAGACCGGACTGAAGCTCGAGATCGTTTCACGTGAAACCGAGGCGCGGCTCGCCGTCTCCGGCTGCGGTTCGCTGATCGACCGCAAGGCCCGCGGCACCGTGCTCTTCGACATCGGCGGCGGCTCGTCGGAGATCGCGCTGCTGGATCTGCGCGGCGACGACCGACGGCAATTGTCGAAGCGCATCGTCGCCTGGACGTCGCTGCCGGTCGGCGTCGTGACCCTCGCCGAGCGCCATGGCGGGCGTAACGTCACGCCCGAATTGTTCGAGACGATGATTGCCGAGACCGTGGCGATGATCGAGAAGTTTCCCGATCGTGAAAAGCTCGGCGGCCTCGTCGGCAGCGAGCGCTTCCATCTCCTCGGCACCTCCGGGACGGTGACGACGCTGGCCGGCGTGCATCTCGGCCTCGAACGCTACGACCGCCGTCAGGTCGACGGACTCTGGCTCTCCGACAAGGAGGCCGATTCCCTCGTCGCCAGGATCGCCGGCTGGAGCTTCGAGGAGCGGGTCGCCAACCCTTGTATCGGCAGCGACCGGGCCGATCTTGTGCTGGCCGGCTGCGCCATCCTCCAGGGTATCCGTCGGGTCTGGCCGGCGAATTCCTTGCGCGTTGCCGATCGCGGCCTTCGCGAGGGGCTTTTGACCGAAATGATGGTCGCCGACGGCGCCTGGCGCCGCGACCGGCGCCCCTGATACGCAAGGACTGAACTGATGGCGTCACGCAGCGACAGCCGGGGCATGACCGTCAAGGTCAAGAAGAAGCGCGGGCTGAAGATCTCGTCCCGCCGCTGGCTCGAGCGGCAGCTCAACGATCCTTACGTCCGCAAGGCCCGGGCCGAGGGGTATCGCGCCCGGTCCGCCTACAAGATGATCGAGATCGACGATCGCTATGGCCTGTTCAAGCCCGGCCAGCGCGTCGTCGATCTGGGTGCGGCGCCGGGCGGCTGGTGCCAGGTGGCGGTCGAGCGCACGGGCTCGGTCGCGGACGATATCCGCGTCGTCGGCATCGACTATCTGGTGGTCGAGCCGGTGCCCGGAGCGACCGTCCTGCTGATGGATTTCCTCGACGACGACGCACCGAAGACGCTGCTCGAAACCCTGGGGGGCGACCCGGACATCATCCTGTCGGACATGGCCGCGCCGACCATCGGCCACCGCCGCACCGACCACTTGCGCACCATGCATCTCGTTGAGGTCGCCGCCGATTTCGCGCTGCGGACCTTGCGGCCGGGCGGGCATTTTCTGACCAAGACCTTCCAGGGCGGCACCGAGGGCGAACTCCTGACGCTCCTGAAGAAGAACTTCGTCTCGGTCCATCATGTCAAGCCGCCGGCCTCGCGGGAGGGTTCCGTCGAGCTCTATCTCCTGGCCAAGAGCTTCAAGGGCCAGCGGACCGGCGCGGACGGCAGCTGGGACACAAGCCGCAACCGTGACACCCGTGCCGAGGATGGCGATGACGAAGAGGTCGGTCCGCTCGGCTGACGGCTGACGGCTGACGGGATAGCGCATGGCGGCTATTCGGCGGGCAACCGACGCCCCGCCACCTCGTCGCCGGCCTCCCGGCCCATGGTCATGAAAATCAGGGACGCCGAAACCGTCAGCGCGCCCACGGCGAAGAAGGCGACGGAAAAGTCGCCGATGGTCGACGTCGTTCGTCCCGCCAGCGCCATGCCCGCCTCCAGAATGCCGCCGGCGAGCGCCACGCCCATCGCGACCGACACCTGCTGGATGGCCGCGATCATCGCCGTCGCATCGCCGGTTGCGTTCTTCGGCACGTCGGCGAAGGCCAGCGCGTTGATCGAGGTGAAGAACATCGAGCGAAAGAAGCCGCCGACGAACAGCAGGAAAACGACGAGGAGAATCGGTGAATCCGGCCGGTAGAAGCCGACCGCGCCCATCAGCCCGCCACCGAGGATCGCCGTCGCGATCAGCGTGGTGCGGAAGCCGAAGCGCTTCAGGATCGGCTGGGCGAGCAGTTTCATCCCCATGGCGCCGCCGATCGACACGCAGGTGACGAGTCCCGATTGCAGCGGCGTGTAGCCGAAGCCGAGCTGCAGCATCAGGGGTAGGAGAAAGGGCAGGGCGCCGGCCCCGACGCGAAAGACGCTGCCGCCGACGATCGCGGCACGCAGGGTCTCGATCCTCAGGAGCGAAAGCTTCAGCACCGGCTCTTTGACCCGCCGCGCGTGCCGCACGAACAGAACACCGGACACGATTCCCATCGCCGCCATGGCCAGCCCGATCTCAGGCGGCAGCGCCGGCAGCGACACCACCGAGCAACCGAAGACGATGCCGGCGCAGGCAAACCCCGACAGGACGAAACCCACGGCATCGAAGGAGATGCCCCGAACCCGGTCGACCTTCGGCAGGAACTTCGTCGCGAGCAGAATGCCGGCGATGCCGATCGGCAGATTGATCAGGAAGATCCAGCGCCAGTCGGAATAGGTCGCGATGGCGCCGCCGATGGGCGGACCGACCAGCGGGCCGACGAGGGCGGGAATGGTGAACCAGGCCATGGCGTTGACGAGATCGGATTTCGGCACGGCGCGCACCAGCAGCAGCCGGCCGACCGGCGTCATCATTGCACCGCCCATCCCCTGTACGAAGCGTGAAACGACGAAGCCTTCGAGCGAATTCGCCATGCCGCAGGCGAGCGAACCCACGACGAAGACCGCGATGGCAATGCGGAAGACGAGCTTCGGCCCGAAGGCGTCGGCGATGCGGCCGGAGATCGGGATGAACACCGCGAGCGAGACGTAATAACTGGTCAGCGCGAGCTTCAGCGCGATCGGGCTGGTGCCGATGTCGGCGGCGATGGCGGGAAGCGACGTCGCGATCACCGTCGAATCCATGTTTTCCATGAACAGGGCGACGGCAAGCACGACAGGAACGATGCGGTTCAACGAAAACCTCGGGGATAACCACGGACGGCAATGTGGCAGGTCAACGGGACAATGTCGGCGGGCAAGGTCTACAGCGAAATGGCTGGCAAGCAATAAGCCCTGCTTACGGCTTTATGGGCCCGAATTTAGGGCCGGGCCATGCGGTGACGAGGGGCGGCACAAAGTCAGGCAGGGTCAATTCGGCGTGTCGACGGTTGTCACCCCTGGCGCAGGGACCACTTGGCGCAGAGGACATGCCGTTTTCCAATCGGCGAACGGCACTGCGGACGCGGCCACACCGCGTTGGCAAGGCCAAAACTCTGGAGACTTCACATGACTGACGGAACCGACGCCAAGAGCCGCTTCACCCGCCGCAATGCCTTGCGGCTGGCAGGTGCCGCCACCGGCTCGCTCGTCGCCGGCCGCGCCTTCGCGCAGGATGCTGCCGCGACCGCCGACGCCGAGCCCAGCGACCGGCAGACGACCGACGCCGAGACGGCCGCCGAGAGTGCCGCGCGCGCCAGGCGGCCGACGCCGGGCTGGCAGCGTTTCCAGATTGGCGACGCAACGATCACGCCGGTCCTCGACGGCGAAAAATCGGGCGACGGCCCCTTCCCGACCTTCGGCATGGACCAGAGCCAGGACACGATGGGCCGGTTGATGAAGGCGAATTTTCTGCCCGGGGACACTTACGTCACGAGCTTCTCGCCGACCCTCGTCGAGCTCGACGACAACCTCCTGCTATTCGACACCGGCTTCGGCGAGAACGGCCACGCGATGGGCCTCGGCCATCTGGCCGAGCGCATGACCGACGCCGGTTATACGCCCGACGACGTGACGATCGTCGTCCTCACCCATTTCCATGGCGATCACATCCAGGGGCTGATGACCGGCGGCGCGCCGACCTTCAAGAACGCCCGCTACGTCGCCGGCCGGACGGAATACGACTGGTGGACGTCGGATGAAGCCAAAAACGGCGAGAAGGCCGGCAACGCCAAGCTGGTGGAACAGATGATCGTGCCGCTGAAGGACAAGATCACCTTCATCAAGGAAGGCGACACGGTCGTTTCCGGCATCACCGCCCACGAAGCCTTCGGCCACACGCCCGGCCACATGATCTTCGAGATCGAATCCGGCGAAAAGCGCCTGATGATGACCGGCGACACCGCCAACCACTTCGTCGCCTCGCTGCAGAAGCCCGACTGGAACGTCAGCTTCGACCAGGACCACGAGAAGGCCAACGCCACGCGCAAGACGGTCTTCGACAGGATCGCCGAGGAGCGTATTCCATTCCTGGGCTACCACATGCCTTTCCCTGCCGTCGCCTATGCGGAAAAGATGGACGGCGGCGGCTATCGCTACGTGGCGGAGAGCTATCAGTTGGCGGTCACCGAAGCGGCCTGAGCGGATCGGTCTCACATCGCGTCGCAGTGACGGCTCGGCGGACCGCGGCGTTCGAGTCGGCTGGTTGCGGACATTCGGGCCGATCCGCGATCGGTCGAAGCACAGCGGCACGTCGGCTTCGACGGTCCGCAAGCGCTGTCTCAACGCGAGCATCCGATCTCGGCCATGATCGCAACGACCTCCGCGCGGGATCGACAGATATTCTCGCAAGGAATGCCGTCATTGTCGCCGTCGGCTCGCGGATGCGTGCCGGCGCACCATGCGACGACCGCTTCGCGACAGTTCGAATAGCTCTTGCAGCTTGCGGCCAGGGTTTCGCTCGTGAGGCACAGGACCGAGAGAGCTGCAGCCACACACGCCACTCCGCGTGACACCATTTGCTTGCTCCTGCAATCAGAGATTGATGTCAACTTTCATCGATCAATCGATAGATGCAGATATCGCGTAAGGTAAGGTTCGTCAATTGCCATCACTTCGAACGGCGATTTCCGATCGTGCGAACGGACCTGGCGAAGGCGGCATCGACCAGAGCTGGAGGGCTCGGCATCGCAATCAGGCAAGCGTTCATTGCCGCATCGCGAAAACCCGCCTTCCCATCCTCATGTCCCCGTGCTAGCAGCCCTTGCCAATCCTTTTCCCGCATGACCCGCGCCCCATCGAAGGCGCCGGCGCATATCCCACGAGGACTGGCATGGCCCGCATCATCGAAACCGCGACCGGGGCAACCGCCCTGACCTTCGACGACGTGCTGCTTTTACCCAGCCACTCCGAAGTGCTGCCGAACCAGGTCGATCTGCGCACGAAGATCACCAGGACACTGCATCTCAACCTGCCGATCATCTCGGCGGCGATGGACACGGTGACGGAGGCGCGGCTGGCCATCGCCATGGCCCAGGCCGGCGGCATCGGGGTCATCCATCGCAACTTGACACCGATGCAGCAGGCCGAGGAGGTTCGACAGGTCAAGAAATTCGAAAGCGGCATGGTGGTCAATCCGGTTACCATCGGCCCCGACGCCACCCTCGGCGACGCCCGGACGCTGATGGACATGCATCACATCTCCGGCATTCCCGTCGTCGAGAACGGCGGCATCGGCGGCCAGACCCAGGGCCGCCTCGTCGGCATCCTGACCAACCGCGACGTGCGCTTCGCCTCCGACGATCGCCAGCCGATCCACGAGTTGATGACCAAGTCGAACCTCATCACGGTTCGCGAATCGGTCGACCAGCAGGAGGCCAAGCGGCTTCTCCACACCCACCGCATCGAAAAGCTCGTCGTCGTCGACAACGACAATCGCTGCATCGGTCTGATCACCGTCAAGGACATTGAGAAGTCGCAGCTGAACCCCAACGCCGCCAAGGACGCGCAGGGTCGTCTTTTGGCCGCCGCCGCGACATCGGTCGGCGACGACGGCTTCGAGCGCGCCGAGCGGCTGATCGACGCCGGCATCGACCTTCTCGTCGTCGACACCGCCCACGGCCATTCCCAGAAGGTTCTCGACGCCGTGGCGCGCGTTAAACGCCTGTCGAACGCCGTCCAGGTCATCGCCGGCAACGTGGCGACCCCGGAAGGCACCAGGGCGCTGATCGATGTCGGCGCCGACGGCATCAAGGTCGGCATCGGCCCCGGCTCGATCTGCACCACGAGGGTCGTCGCCGGCGTCGGCATGCCGCAGCTCGCCGCCGTTATGGGCACTGCGGAAGAAGCCGACAAGCACGGCATCCCGGTCATCGCCGATGGCGGTATCAAATTCTCCGGCGACCTCGCCAAGGCGCTCGCGGCGGGCGCCTCGGCCGCGATGGTCGGCTCGCTGCTCGCCGGCACCGACGAGAGCCCCGGCGAGATCTACCTCCATCAGGGCCGCTCCTACAAAGCCTATCGCGGCATGGGCTCTGTCGGCGCGATGGCCAGAGGCTCGGCCGATCGCTATTTCCAGGCCGAGGTGCGCGACACGCTGAAACTCGTGCCCGAGGGCATCGAGGGCCAGGTCGCCTACAAGGGCCTCGTCTCGGGCGTCCTGCACCAGCTGGCCGGCGGCCTCAAGGCCGCCATGGGCTATGTCGGCGCCAGGGACCTCGAAGCCCTGCGCCGGGATTCCCGCTTCGTGCGCATCTCCAATGCCGGCCTGCGCGAAAATCACCCGCACGACGTCTCGATCACCCGCGAGAGTCCCAACTATCCGGGCGTCGGGATGTAGACACAAGGTGAAGGTGCGGTAAGATTCATTTCGCCTATGGGGAGGAAACGATGCGGCTTTGTGTTTTGGCCTTTGTGTTGACGGCATTCACGGGCCCGGCGTCGGCGCAATGGATATATCAGAGTGCGGAAAGTGCTTTCGGTAACGGTGGTACCCAGATTATGCTGGCCCCAGCAGGCTATGAAACTGCACTCGGCTTGCGGTGCCTGAAGGAGAAGAGCTTGGAGATTGTCTACATGACGAACGACTCTTCTTTTGACTCCGATACGACAAAAATTGCCAACATGACGACGCCAAAGCTCATGTTGCGTATCGATCAGAACGATCCGAAAGAGCTGGATTCCAAGATTTTTCTGACCGACGACGGCAACGCTATGTTCGTCGCAGAGGCCGACAACGAACTCCTGAACGAGATCGGCGACGCTAAGACACGCATAGCAGTCGCGGTCAGCCTCCTGGGCGAGACCTATCACGAGAACAAGGTCGGCGTCCGGGGCACCCGCAAGAACGTCGACAAGCTAATCTCTGGCTGCAAGCTCTGACCACCTGAACCTCTAGGCCTGTTCGCCTACCCGCTTGACTTCATCGCCACGACCCCGTTGCCTGCGACAAATTGGCGGCGTGTTCCGACGTGCTGCCGGACAAGCATGATGGGGAATGCCATGGCGGAGTGGCAGATCGCACAAGATGTCGAACGGCGGGTCGAGATTTTTTCCGATATCGCCTGCGAACTCGGCGAGGGGCCGACCTACGACCCGGCGACCGACACAGCCTGGTGGTTCGACATCGAGGGCAAGTCGCTCTTTGAAAAGCCCGGCGATGCCAGCGAAGCCATCGTGCATCCGTTGCCTTTCATGGCCAGCGCGCTTGCCGTCATCGATGGCGAACGCCAGCTGATCGCGGCGCAGGACGGGCTTTACATCCGGGAGACGAAGACCGGCCGGCTCTCGCTGCACATGGCCCTGGAAGCCGACGATCCGGTGACCCGCTCCAACGACGCCCGCGTCCACGCCTCCGGCGCCTTCTGGATCGGCACGATGGGCATCAAGGCCGAGCGCCGGGCCGGCGCCATCTACTGGTATCGCGGCGGCGATATCAAAAAGCTTTACAGCGAAATCACCATCCCCAACGCCATCTGCTTTTCGCCGGACGGGCGCACCGCCTATTTCACCGACACGGCCGACAAGCGCATGATGCGGGTCGCCGTCGATCCCGAAACCGGCCTGCCGACCGGCGAGCCCGCGATCTTCTTCGACCACCGCCCGCGAGAGTCCGGCGGCATCCACGGCTCGGACGGCAAGGGCGGCCTCGACGGTGCGGTCTGCGACGCCGATGGCTTGGTCTGGAACGCCCGCTGGGGCGCCGGCTCCATCGACGCCCATGCGCCCGACGGCACTCGCATCCGCACGCTTTCGATCGGAGCCCGTCAGGTCACCTGCCCGTGTTTCATCGGCAGGAACGCCGACCGGATGATCGTCACATCGGCCTGGACCGGCATGTTCGGCAAATCCCGCCGCGAAGATCCGCAGGCCGGCAAGACGTTTCTCGTCGAAGGCCCTTTCAATGGTCGTCACGAGCCGAAGGTGAAGATTTGATGCCATGAGATCGTGAGGGGGAAACTTTTGTCGCGTCCGGCCGGCTGGCCGCCATGGCGTTTGAACGGATAGAATTTGCGAGCGCGTTCCGAGCGGGGGTTTCCATGAAAGTGCAGCGCAGCAACCTTGAGGACCAGACCATGCAGCTCATGAAGAATGCAACGTCCCCCTTTGCCCGCATCGCCCATGCGAGCCTGATCGAGGCGGGGCTCGGCGACAGCGTCGAACCGCTGACCGTCGATCATTGGGGCAACGACCCGCGGCTGATGGCGGTCAACAGCACCGGCCGCATTCCCTGTCTCGTCCTCGACGACGGCACGGCCATCGCCGAAAGCCTGTTGATCGCCGCCTTCGCAGCGGCGAACGGACCGCAGGGCGTCGTCCTGAAGATCGGCGACGCCGCGATCCTCTCGCTGGCCGGCCTGTCGCTCGGCATCTGCGACGCGGCGGTGCAGACCCTGATCGGTCGCCGCATTCTCGCCGGTGATTTCAAAAACACGCGCTTCGACGACGCCGAACTGGGAAACAAGCGGCGCTTCGCGATGACCGAAGGTCTGACGCGTCTGGACGCGCAGGTCCCGGATGCGCCGCGCGAGGCCCTCGACCTCGGCCTCATCGCCGCCGTCACCGCGGTCGACTATGTCCATCTGCGCTTCCCCGGCGCCGAATGGGTGCCGGACACGCCGCGACTGACGGCGCTGGAGAAGGCGACATCGGGCCGTCCGTCGCTGGCGCGGACCGTGCCGGTGCTCTGAACGCCGACTGGCAAAGAAAACGGCCGGCGTCGCAGGGACGCCGGCCATCTGCATTTTCAATGCGGCTCTTGCGCAGGGTTTCGCGCCAGACCGGTGCGATCAGGCCCGTTGCCAGGCCGCGTCAGCCCAAGCGACGCGCTTCCAGAAGCGCTCAGCCATTGTCGGGGTTCGAGCCGTTGTCGGGGTTCGAGCCGTTGTCGTCGCCGGGACCCTGGTTCGGGCTTTGACCGGGACGCTGGCCAGGACCCTGGCCGTCCGGGCCGCCCCAGCCGGGGCCGCGCCCATCACGATCGCCGCGGTGGTGATCGCCATGGCGTCCGCCGGGGCGGAAACCGTCATGTCCGCCGCGACCGCCGCGCTCGGCAAAGTCGCCGTGACGGCCATGGCGCATCTCGCCACGCTGCATCCGGTCCAGACGATTCTGGCGGAACTCCCGACGTGCGTCGCGCATCATCGAGCGGACGAGACCGCGACCGGTGGCGATCTGCTCGGGCGTCAGCGTCGTCTGCAGTTCGGCGACGGCGGTTTTCACGGTCTTGGCCGCCTCGCCGCGGGCGATGGCCCCGTCGGCGATCCGGTCGAGGAAGCGGAAAGCCCGCGCACCCGACTGGTTCTGGCCCGGTTGGTTCTGGCCCGACGTGTCGGCCTGGTCGCCCGCATCGTCGTCGGACGCATCGTCGACCTGGTCCTGCTGGTCCATCGAATCGTCGGCCTGCACCGTCGCATCCGCGGAATCGTCCAGGGACTGCCCATCGACCGCCTGATCCTCGGCCTGATCCGGGCTGTCCGCCTGATCCTGCTGATCGCTTGCATCGGCCGACTGGTCGTCACCCTGCTCCATTCCGCGGCTCTTGCCTTGCCACATACCGTGGCGCATCCTGGGGCCCATATGGGGCGGCTGCGAGGCCTGCGCGAAGGCGACGAGCGCACCGGAGAAGCGGCGCCACACGGCCATCTGGTCAGGCGTGATGCCCATGCCGGTCTCCAGCGTCGCCAGCGCGCCGGCGATCCTGGACGGGGACATCATCTCCATCATCATCATGCGGTGCATCATCATGCGGCGAGGCCCACCAGGGCCGCCCATGTGACGACCGCCATGGCGACGGAAGTCACGGTGGCCGCCGTCAAGATCAGCCATGCGGGCCTGATTCTTGCCGCCGGAGACTTTGCCGCCAAGACCCTGAGCGCCCGGACCGCCAGCGACCGGAGGCTTCGGTGCCGCGCCCGCATCCTGGGCATAGGCACTGGCGACCGGCGCGCCGGCCATCAGCGCCGCGCCGATCAGGGCGAGAAGCGTGTGGGAACGGCGCGGCGCGCCGAAGCTGCGTTTGACCAAGGCCGTGTTCGTTGAATGCGTCATATGGAAAATCCTCCTGTAGACGATTTCGATGACCTCAACCTAAGACCCTGATGTTGCGAGGATGCGGCCGAATGTTTCGAAACATGTATGTCGGCGGGAAATTTGTTGCGAAACATTGCCGGGACCGCCTGTCGCAATCTCGCGAAACAAAATTGCCCTCGCCTGCGGCCGCCGATTTGGCGAAGACAAGGCGGCACGGACGATGACGAACGCAGAATGCAACGACGGCAGCGCGCGGTCGCAAGCCTTTACGGCCGACGGGGAAGCGAGCGAAGGACGAGAACCGAGATGAGCCAGCCCAACATCCTCGTCGTCGACGACGATCCCGAGATTGGTCGCCTGCTCGGCAAATATCTCGACGGCCAGGGTTTTCGCTGCGCCATCGCCGCGAGCCGCAGGACCTGCGAGCAGAAGATCGCCGACAGCCGCGTCGATCTCGTCGTCCTCGACGTCATGCTGCCGGACGGCTCCGGCCTCGACATCTGCCGCGACATCAAGGAGCGCAGGCCGGAAATCGCCGTCATCCTCCTGACCGCACTGAAAGAAGACGTCGACCGCATCATCGGCCTCGAACTCGGCGCTGACGACTATCTCGGCAAACCGTTCAATCCGCGCGAGCTCGCAGCGCGCATTCGTGCCGTTCTGCGCCGTGGCGGCGGCTCCGAAACGCCGGCAACCGACGCATCCTCGGCCGGCAGCTTCGTCTTCGACGGGTTCACCGTCGATCCCGAGCGCCGATCGGCGACCGGCGAGAACGGCGAGGACGTGCCGCTGACCGGCGCCGAATTCGATCTCCTGATGATCTTTCTGGAACGCCCCGGTCGCGTCCTGTCGCGCGACGTCCTGATGGATCTTTTGCACGGCCGCTCGTCCGACCCATTCGACCGCTCGGTCGACGTGACGATGAGCCGGCTGCGGCGCAAGTTCAACGACGGCGGCGTCTTCAAGCTGTTCAAGACGGTGCGCAACGGCGGCTACCAGTTCGCCGCCCGCGTCGAGCGCCGCGAAAGCGCATCCGCGAGCGTGGACGAACGTTTATGAGATCGCTGCGCTCGCGGCTGGCGCTCCTGCTGGTCGTCGCCATCATCGGCGTCGTCGCTCTCGCGGCCTGCGTCTCCATCCTCGTCCTCGAGCGGCCCGATCGGGAAAGCTTCCGCCAGACCTTCGCCGAGGAGGTGCGGATCATCGCGACGGTGCTGGTGGAAGACCCGAACGCCGCCGAGCGGCTCGGCATCACCGTCGGCTCTGCCCCGGTCGGCAATGTCGACGACGACGACGATCTGCGCGTGCGCCAATCCTACGGCATCGGTAACGAACTGCGGAACCGGGGGCTCGATATCGACGTGCGCATCGTCGCCGACCTCGAGGGTCGCACCCGCCAGATCGCCTTCGAATACGCGCCGGGACGATGGGCCTATCTGCCCTATCCGGGCTTTCCGCCGCACAACTGGCTGGTCTTCGTCTTCTACATGGCCGTCGTCGTCATCGGCGCCACCGGCGTCTCGCTCTATGCCGCGACCAAGATGACGCGGCCCCTGAAGATCCTCGACCTTGCCGTTTCCAGCGTCGGTCGCGACGGCCTGCCGGCCCACGTTCCGGAGGACGGCCCGGCCGAAATGCGAGCGACCGCGGCCGCGCTGAACCGGCTGACGGCCCGGGTGCGCGAGGCGGTGGAAAGCCGCATGCGTCTCGTCGCCGCCGCCGGCCACGATCTGCGCACACCGATGACCCGCATGCGCCTCAGAGCCGAATTCCTGCCCGACGAGGACCGCGAAGTCTGGCTGAAGGATCTCGCCGAGCTCGACCGCATCGCCGACAGCGCCATCCGTCTGGTGCGCGAGGAGGTCGACGAAACGTCCGTCGAGGACGTGCCGCTCGGCGCGATGATCCGCGAGATCGTCGGCGAGCTCAACGAGATCGGCCGTGATGTCACGGTGGCGGCAGGGACGGACCGGATCCGGGGGGCGGTGAACGGCACCGGTCCCACGAGCCCGATCACACGCGCCCGTCCGCTCGCGCTGAAGCGGGCCCTGCGCAATCTCGTCGACAACGCCGCCGTGCATGGCGGCGGCGCCCGGGTGCAGCTGACGAGCGACAAGGACGCTGCCATCGTCACCATCGCCGACGATGGCCCGGGCATTCCCGAGGACCTGATCGGTCGCGCCTTCGAGCCGTTCTTTCGGGTCGATCCGGGCCGCCGCCAGTTCAAGCCCGGCGCAGGCCTCGGCATGGCGATCGCCAAGGAGATCGTCGACCAGGCCGGCGGTTCGATCATTGTCGCCAACCGAAAGGGCGGTGGCCTCGACCAGACGATCCGCCTGCCGCTGTCGCACGATATCGCCTGATGCGGGGGCGAGGCCTTGCATATTGCGGACAGGCGTGCGGCGGCGGAGCGTCCCCGCAACGCGGTGACGCTCCGAAGGGGCCCGTGCCCCGCATGGCCCCGTACGCATTTCAACGATAGCCGGACCATGATCAGTCCTTCGTTTCGGCCTCGAACAATCGCTCGATCTCGGGATCGACCGGTGGCGGCGAGAGATCGACACCCGTTTCCAGCCGGTCGGCGACGGCGTTCAACGCCTTCACGCGGGCGTATTTCTTGTGATTGCCGGAGATCACAGTCCAGGGCGCATGCGCCGTGTCGGTCTTCTCCAGCATCTCGTCGGTCGCACGGCGATAGGCGTCCCATTTGTCGCGATTGCGGAAATCGTCGGGCGAAAGCTTCCAGCGCTTCAGCGGATCCTTGAGCCGCTTTCGAAACCGCTCCAGCTGCTCCTCCGGATCGACCACGAGGAACTGCTTGGCGATATGCGTGCCGGCGTCGGTCAGCATCTTCTCGAAGGCGTTGATCTCGTCATAGGCCCGCCGCCATTCCGGCTCGGAGGCGAAACCCTCGACCCGCTCGACCAGCACCCTTCCGTACCAGGAGCGGTCGAAGACGGCGATCTGGCCCTTTTGCGGCAGCTTTTCCCAAAAGCGCGCCAGATAATGCCGCTTCAGATCTTGCTCGCTCGGCGCGGCGACTGGCCAGACCTTGAAGCCGCGCGGGTCCATCACCTCGCTCATCCGGCGAATCGCGCCGCCCTTGCCGGCCGCGTCGAAGCCCTCGAACACGACGACGGCGTCGTGATTGCCGAAGTAGTAGGCCTGGTGCAGCATCTTGAACCGCGCCTGCGCCGCGTCGAGCCGGTCGCCGTATTCGCCCTTCGGCAGCTTCTTGTCGTAGTCGATATCGTCCAGCCGTTGTACGGCCGGCTTGGAATTCGCCATCGGATTCGTCCTTGGTGCGGTTCGTGAGAGCGTGCATATGAACTTCGATCGCGATCACGGGGTGCCGCGTCACCTCGGACCTGCGGATGTCCTGCACCGCCGGCCACGAAGGCGCCGTCCCGCAACCACGCGTAAATCCAGCTAGTGCGGCGCAGGCGGCGCGCCAGTGCAGCAGGGGCCGACGACCGGGCAATTTGCCCGGCCGCGAATGGCAAGCCTGCCCTACCAATGTCCGATCGCTTGGCCCATAGTTGAACGCGAAGACGGGAGCTGGCACCGCCCGCCTTCGGGGAGCGTCGACGCCCGATCGGGGAATCACGAGGAACCGGCGTCGGCAGATGGGAGAGATCGACGGGTCCGACCTTGCGGACGGACCGCCGATCGGTCGGAAAGTCGAATGCCATGCAGGATGCCGCCCGCGACAACACCGAACGCCTGGCGCCGGAGGGTCCCGTCACGGATCGCCGCGAGCCCGGCCCGAACGGCTCTGTGGCGGCGAAGGATGCGTCCGCGAACGCCTCCTCGAAAGACGGCGTCCTTCACGCCCTGACCGATTTGCAGCGCGCCGTCGAGGCCGGCCTCGTCGGCCGCACGACGCTGGTCGAGCGACTGATGATCGGCCTCCTGACCGGCGGCCATCTTCTCGTCGAGGGCCCTCCCGGTCTGGCCAAGACACGCGCCGTCAAGCGCCTCGCCGAGGGCCTCGAATCCTCCTTCTCACGCATTCAGTGCACACCCGACCTGATGCCGGCCGACCTCACCGGCACCCAGGTGTTCCGCCCCGAAAAAGGCCTGTTCGAATTCGTCGAGGGGCCGGTGTTCCACTCGCTCGTCCTCGTCGACGAGATCAACCGCGCCCCGCCCAAGGTGCAGTCGGCGCTGCTCGAAGCCATGGGCGAAGCCCAGGTCACCGCGGGCGGCACAACCTACAAGCTGCCCGACCCGTTCATGGTCGTCGCCACGCAGAACTCGATCGAGCACGAGGGCACCTTCCCGCTGCCCGAGGCCCAGCTCGACCGTTTCCTGATGCATGTCCTCGTCGCGCTTCCGGACGCGAAATCCGAGTTGGCGATCATCGATCTCGTCGAGCGCGAGGCCAAGGGCACCGACCGGCCGATGACCCATCCGATCTCCGGCGAGGCGATCGTTGCGGCGCGAAGAGCGGCGGCCGAGGTGCATCTCGCTCCTGCGCTCAAGGACTATATCGTCCGTCTCGTCATGGCGACGCGCGAAGACCTTCCGGCACCGAAGGTGCGCGCGGCGATCGAGCACGCGGTCTCGCCCCGTGGCACGCTGGCCCTCGCCAGCGCCGCCAAGGCGCGGGCCTATCTGCATGGCCGCGACTACGCCGTGCCCGACGACGTCTTCGAAATCGCGCCGGACATCCTGTCCCACCGCATCGTACCCACCTGGCGCGCGGCGGCCGACGGCATCACGGCGCGAAGGCTCGTCGCCGACCTCCTCGACATCGTCCAGCCGCTGTGAAGGGTCGGAACGCATGCTCGACGATCTGATGAGCACCGGCGTTCAAGTCGACGCCGACGCGCTGTTCAAGCTGCGGCATCTGGTGCGCAACGTGCCGGAGCGACGGCTCGCGACGACAGGACGTCCGGGCGGCTTTGCCGGCAAACGGCGCGGCACGGGTCTCGAAACCGTCGACGTGCGTCCATTCTTCGACGGCGACGACATCCGCCATGTGGACGCGGCGACCACCGCGCGAACCGGCAGGGCCCATGTGAAGACCTTTCGCGACGAGCGCGAAAAGACCGCGCTGCTCGTCAGCGATTTTCGGCCCGCCATGCTGTGGGGCACGCGGCGCAGGCTGCGCTCGGTCGCGGCCGCCGAAGCCCTGGCGCTCGCCGGCTGGCGGGTGATCGAGGCCGGCGGCCGCGTCGGCCTCCTGGCGATCGGTGCCGGCGAGCCGCTCTACGTGCCGCCCCGCGCCCGTGCGAAGGGCATGGCCGAGGTCGCCGGCGGTCTTTCGCGCGCCCACGCGGCGGCGATCGACGCGGCCGCGGCGGGAAACCTTCAGGATCCGTCGCTGTCGGAAGCGCTGGAGCGGGCCGTGCGCATGGTGCCGGTCGGCTCGACGCTCTTCCTCGCCACCGGTCTCGACGAACCCGGTGCCGATTTCGACGCCCTCGTCCTGGCGCTGCGCCGCCGCGCCAGCCTCGTCGTGTTGTTGGTGCGCGACGGTTTCGAGACACGCGCGCCGCGCGGCGCCTATCCGTTTCTGACCGGGCCCGGAGCACCGAGCGCGTCTTCGACGAGCCGCAGCGCGGACGACCGGAAAAGCCCCACGGTCAGCAACCGCACGAGCGGCCTCGACGCCACGATGGCGAGCTTGCGTTGGGCCTTCATCGCCGGCAACCGCGATCCGGCGCCTGGCGCCGACGACCGCATCGCCAGGCTCCAGCGCCTCGGCGCCGAAATTCGCATCGTCGACGCCGAGGCGAGCGCGGAGGCGATGGCGACGACGCTGGCCGACCTGCAGGAGGTGGTCGATGCCGGCCGATCCTGACCTGATCGCCGCCTTGCGCCCGGTGCGCCTGCCCGGCGGCTTCGAGGCCTTCTCCTGGCCGCTCGTCTGCGCCGCCTTCAGCCTCGGCATCCTCCTGGCGCTGCTCGCCATCCTCGCCCTCCGCCTCGTCACCGACCGCCGCGAAAGCCGGCTCGGTACCACCCGCCGCGAACTTGCCGCAGCGAGCCAACTGCCCGACCGGGAGCGCCTCTTCGCCCAGGCGGCGCTGCTCGACCGATTGACGGCGGAACATGCCGAAGGGCGCCTTACAGCAGGCGCGCGGGCCACCGGCGCCGCCAAGCCATCGGCGGCCGGCACCGACCTTCGACGCGCCATCGGCGAACAGCTCTACAAGCCGGACGCGGCACCGGATTTCGACGCCATCGACACGGTGATCCTGAAGCTCGCCGCCGAACGCCGGATCGGTCGAACGCGCTGCGGCGTCCTCTGGTCCAGGCGTTTCGCCGCGGAATCGCCCATGTCGCATTCGCCGGCTTTACCCGTCTCGGGTGCCGCCGAAGCGCCGGCACCCGTCCGCCTGTCGAAGGGAGGTTGACCCGATGTGGAGCTTCGCCTTCCCGCTCGCCTTCCTGTTGCTGCCGCTGCCTCTCGTCGCGCTTACGCTTTTGCCTCCGAGAAAGACCTCCACCGGCGCCATCCTCGTGCCCGCATCGATCGGCGTCGGCCTGCCGACGGGTGCGGCGGAAGGGGTCCGCGCCCGGGTGCGCCGCGCAATCCCCGCACTGCTCTGGCTTTGCCTCGTCACGGCACTCGCCGGCCCGCAAAAGCTCGAATCCGTCGAGGCTTTACCGACCTCCGGCCGCGACATCGTCCTCGCCATCGATCTGTCCGGCTCGATGGAAAAGGAGGACTTCTCCCTGAATGGCAAGCAGATCTCGCGCCTCGCCGCTGTGAAGGCCGTCGCGCAGGATTTCGTCAGGCGCCGGGCCGGCGACCGGGTCGGGCTCGTCATCTTCGCCGAGACGGCGTATTTCGCCGCGCCGCTCACCTACGACGTGGCGGCCGTTTCCCGCACCATCGACGAGATGACGATCGGCATTTCCGGCCGCTCCACCGCCATCGCCGAAGGCCTCGGCCTGGCGCTCAAGCGCCTGTCGGACTCGCAAGCCGCGTCCAAGGTCGTCGTGCTCCTGTCCGACGGCGTCAACAATGCCGGCGACGTCGAGCCCGATGACGCGGGTTCGCTGGCCAGGCGCCTCGGCATCCGCGTTCACACCATCGCGCTCGGGCCTCGCGATCTCGAAGCTGCGCCTGACGCCCGCGACGCCGTCGACACCAGGACGCTGCGCAGCATCGCCGCCGAAAGCGGCGGCGAGACGTTCCGGGTCAGGACCACCTCGGACCTGAAAACCGTCACCGCCGCGATCGACGCGCTCGAAACCAGCGCCTACGATCGCCCCGCCGCGCAGATCCACCGCGACCACTGGATCGTGCCGGCCACCCTCGGCTTCGCGCTCGCGCTGTTTCTCATCGTTGCAGAACGGCGGTTCTTGTGAACACGGTTCTCGCCCTTCTCGCTGCACCCGATCTGACGCTGCTGCGGCCCTGGTGGCTGGTCGCCCTGCCGGCAATCGCTGTCCTCGGCTTCGTCTTCGCGCGCCGGGCACGCGGCTTGGCCGGCTGGGACAAGGCGATCGAGCCGAAGATGATGATGGCGCTCGTTCGGCTCAACCGCGTCGTGCCCGGCAAGGCGCGCAGAGCCTGGCTGCCCGTCGCCATCGCCACGGTCCTTGCCGTCGCGCTTCTCGGCCTTGCCCGCCGCGACAGCGACCCGCCGACCTTCCGCAATCTCGACGGCATCGTCATCGCCATGGATCTGTCGCGCTCGATCGCCGCCGGTGGCAGCCTCGTCGACGCGCAAGGCGCCGCAGAGCTGATCCTGCAGCGGGCCGGCACGCGGCCGGTGGCGCTGATCGTCTATGCCGGCGAGGCCTATCTCGCCAGCGCCTTCACCACCGCCCCGCATTCGCTCGGCACCACCATCGCCGTCCTCGACGGCGAGACCGTGCCGAACGCCGGCAGCCGCGCCGACCGCGCCCTGGGTCTGGCCGCCCGCACCCTGTCGGAGGCCAGGATCGCCGATGGCGACGTGGTGCTGATCACCGACGGCGACCGCATCGGCCCCTCGGCGATGGAAGCCGCGCAGAAGCTGAAGGATGCCGGCGCCCATGTCTCGACATTGTTCGTCGCACCGAAAACGCGCGTCGACGACATGCCGGCCGCCCGGCCGGAGGATCTGAAACGCCTCGCCGAAACCGGCGGCGGCTTTGCCGGCGCGACCGCCGACCCCGCCGCGGTCGCCGACGCCATCGGCAGCCGCGCGGCCGAAACCCTCGCGAGCGGCGACTACGCAGTCTTCTATTACACCGACTACGGCCGCTGGCTCCTGATCCTCGCCTTGCTGCCGGCCCTCGCGCTGTTTCGCAGGAGCGTTTGAGATGACGAGCCCTGTTGGCCACCGCCGCGCCCGCATGCCCCGGTTCGGACGCCTGCCCCTGTCGCTGGCTCTCGCTGTTCTGGCGCTCGGTCTCGGCGTCTTCGCCGGCCCCGGTGCCTTCGGCAGGCTCGCCCTGGAGCTTGGCCTGCCGGGCCTTGCCGCACCTTTGATCGAGGACCCGCTCAGCCGCGGCGTCGCGCTCTACCGGGCCGGCGACTACACGGCGGCCGACAAAGCGTTCGCCGAGGCCGGCCGCTCGGCGACCTTCAATCGCGGCGACACGCTGGCGGCCACCGGCAACTACGCCCTCGCGGTCGCCTATTTCGACGCCGCGCTCTTTGCCGATCCCTCCGACGCCGACGCCCGCTTCAATCGCGAGCTCGTGGCCAGGCTGGTGCCGCCGGTGGTCGGGCAATCCAACGCCATCGACGGCGTTGCCGCGACCGTCCTCACCGACAAGTCGGACGCGGCGACCACCGCGCGCGAAATTCCGAAGGCCCTCAGCCTCGCACCGCAATTGGCCGCGGTGCGCCCGCGCACCGGCAGCGCCACGGTCGCCAGCACCGATTGGCTGGCCACGCTCCGCGACGACCCCGGCCTTTATCTGAAGCTCCGCCTCAAGGCCGAGCAGGAACGCCGGCAGGATCTCGGCATGGCCAATCCGGAGGAGGACACTGCATGGTGAGCGTTCGCTCCTTCGTCGTCGTGCTGCTGCTGCTGCTGGCAGGCCTTGTCGGCGTCAGTCCCGCGGGTGCCCAATCGTCCGCAATTCCCGAGCGCGACGCCAGCCTGCAAGTGGTGATCGATCCGCTACCGGCGACGCCCTATGACGGCGAGATGGTGCTCGTCACCATTCGCGGCGTCTACGACGTCACCATCGCGCTGGAAAAGCTGGAACAGCCGGAGCTGCGCAATTTCAGCTGGACGCAGCTCGGCCGCGACAACTGGGGCAAGCAGCGCATCGCCGGCCGCGAGATGACCGTCTTCGAACGCCGCCTGGCGCTCTATCCGCACGGCTCCGGCCCGCTCACCCTCTCACCTTTCGTCCACCATCTGACGCTGGTGGCGGGCAATGGCGACCGCTTCGTCCACGACGTCGTCTCCAAGCCCGTCGAACTGAAGGTCGAGGCGCGTCCGGCGACCAACGGCAATTGGTGGCTGCCGGCCCGCAGCGTCGAATATTCCGACGTCTGGGACCGCGATCCCGGCATGCTCGGCAATGGCGAGACCGCGACCCGCACCGTCACGATCACCGCCGCGGGCGTGCCGCCGGCCGCCCTGCCGCCGCCGCCCAAGATGGTCGCAAGCTGGCTCATCGCCTTCATGGCGCCCGAGCGCCGTTCGGTGCAGCTTACCAAGAACAACGGCCCGGTCTCGACGGTGGTCTGGCAATGGCGCTTTCGCCCGGCTCGCTCCGAGCCCGGCCGGATACCGGCGTTCCACATCCCCTGGTTCGACACCGGAAGTCGGCAGATGCGCGATATCGTCCTCGGCTCGCAGCGCATCGCCTTCGCCGCCATCGCCGCGCCGAAGGGCCCCGGCCGCGTTGCCGGCTTCCTGACGGCGAACGCCGGCTGGCTCGCCGCGCTCGCCGGCGCATTCGTCGTGTTCACGGCCCTGCTGCCGGGCCTGAAACTGAAAAACCGCACCGAAATCGCCGCCCGGTTCCGGCGCCTCCTGCCCGACCCGCAGCTTCGCCGGCTGAAGCGCGCAGCGGCAAGCGGCGACTGGCCGCGTGCACGCGTGGCCGCCAAGCGGCTCGTCGACGGGGCGCCGCCGGCCATGGCGATCCGCCGCCGGCAAATGCTTGCCGCGATCGACCGACGTCTTTACTCGCGCTCCGAGGACGGGCTCGCACCTGCCGAATTACAACGTATCATCCGTGAGACTTGACGGGTGGAAATTCACCTGAATCCATTGCCCGGCAACCTGTCGCGGCCTCGTCGCACGAGACGGTAAACGGTCCGGGTCGCCAAGACGGGTTTTGCCGGGCAGGACTTTGCTTTACCGGGGAGGGCGAACCGCGGCATCGCACCATCGCAACGGGCGGACCCAATGACACTGCATCCGACCAACCGCCTGCTGCTCGGCGGCTTCCTGACGCTGGCCATCGTCATGGGGCTCGGACGCTTCTACTACACGCCGCTGCTGCCGCTGATGCAGCGCGATTACGGCTTCGGGCCGGACGTCGCCGGCTTTATCGCGGCGGCGAACTTTGCCGGCTACCTGATCGGGTCGCTCGCCGCCGCGATCGTGCCGAACGGTGCGCCGCGGCTCATGGCGTTTCGTCTGGGACTGGTTGCCAGCGTTCTCACCACCATCGCCATGGGGCTGACCGCCAGTGAACCGGTCTGGCTGGTCCTGCGCTTCGTTTCGGGCGTGGCCAGCGCCTTCGCGATGATCGCGGCGGCCGGCATGGTGGCCGACAGCCTCGGCAAGGTCGGCGCCGAATCGCGGCTGGCCTGGCTGTTCGGCGGCGTCGGAATGGGCATCGCCGCCTCCGGCCTGCTCGTCCATTTCGCAGCCGACACCCTTGATTCCGCCAGCCTGTGGATCGCCGCCGGAATCCTCTCGGCACTCGCTGTGCCCATCGTCTTCGCGGAAATCGGCGAACGTGACCTGCCGGCGCCGACTAAGGCCGTCAAGGCGCCGCGACGCACCGCGCGGCCGATCGCCTTCTGGCCACTCTTCATCAGCTACACGTGTGAGGGCCTCGGCTATTCGGTGTTCGCGACGTTCATCGTCGCCATCGTCAAGGCGCGGCCCGGCCTCGAAACCATGGGCGACTGGGTGTGGATCCTCGCCGGCCTCGCCGGCCTGCCGAGTTGCCTGATCTGGTCGAAGCTCGCCGAACGCTTCGGCTTCGCCAATGCGCTGGCCACGGCGTTCGTCGCACAGATCGTCGGCGTGCTGCTTCCGGCCGTCAGTCAGTCCGGCACAATCGCGCTTCTGGCGGCGATCCTGTTCGGCGGCACGTTCATGGGCATCACCTTTCTGACCATGCCGCTCGGCCGCAAGGGCTTGCGCGGCAAGGGGTTCGCCGTGCTGACGGCCGGCTTCGGCTTCGGTCAGGTGCTCGGTCCGCTTGGCGCCGGCCTGTTCGTTTCCGGCACGGCCGATTACAATGCGGCGCTTCTGGCCTCCGCCGCCGTTCTGGTCGTCGGCCTCGCCTCGCTCCTCTGGGCGATGGCCCGCCGGCCGAATGCTGCGCCTCGAGGCCAGATCCAGGCCTAAGAGCCTGAACGGAAAGTCCCCGGCGGAGGATTGGCGAGGGATTTTGTGACATCCGCGAGGCGCCGAACGCAGTCGATGCCGGCGGCATCGGCGAGGCTCGGCAACGAAGTGGTGGCCGAAAAGCACCGCCAAGCCGACCCGTGGGACTTTTCGATCAGGCTCTAAGCCTCCCTGGCGGTGAAATCGCTGGAGGTCGGCTCAACGATGCCCTCCAGTTCCGGCACCTGCCCGAGGCTCGGCTCGATGCTTTCGAGCTCGTCGAGGAAGGTGTTGCACCAATGGGCCGAGGTGCCGGCAAACACCGCCTCGCGCATCAGGTTCCAGCGCCGCTTGCGCTCGGCCAGCGGCATGGTCAGCGCCCGCTGCAGGCCTCGCGCCATGTCGTCGGTCGAATAGGGGTTGATGATGAGCGCCCCGCCTTCCAGCTCCGCCCTGGCGCCGGCAAAGCGCGACAACACCAGAACGCCGGGGTCCTCCCGATCCTGTGCGGCGACGAACTCCTTGGCGACGAGGTTCATGCCGTCGCGCAGCGGCGTCACGAGGCAAACCCGCGCAGCCCGGTAGATGCCGGCAAGCGCCGTGCGGGTGAAGCCGCGCGTCATGATCTGGATCGGATTCCAGTCCAGCGTCGCAAAACGCCCGTTGACGTGGCCGGCGATCTCCTCCAGCTCGCGGCGCAGTTCCACATAGGCGTCGAGTTCCGAACGCGACAGCGGCGCGACCTGCAGGAACTGCACCGTTCCGCGGTTTTCCGGGTAGTCCTCGAGCAACCGCTCGAAGCCCTTGAAGCGCTGGATCAGGCCCTTGGAATAGTCCATCCGGTCGACGCCGACGATCTGCGCCCGGGTGCCTGAGATTTCCCGCACCATCTCCTCATGCTCGAAGGCTTCCGGTGAGATCGCCGCGCGGGCGTAGCCTTCGGCGTCGATGCCGATCGGATAGGCCTTGACCGTGACCACCCGGTCGCCGACCTTCACCCGCTCTCCCTCCAGCTTTTCGCCGCCCAGCTCGCGGATGCAGAAGGCCATGAAATTGCGGCGGTCCGTATCGGTCTGGAAGCCGACGACGTCATAGGCGAGCATCGCCCGCACGATGTCGTGGCTGGCCGGCAGGGCGGTGAAGATTTCCGGCGGGCAGAAGGGAATATGCAGGAAGAAGCCGAGATGGCCTCGGAAGCCGCTCTGGCGCAGTTCCGAGCCCATGAAGAAGAAGTGGTAGTCGTGGACCCAGACGAGGTCGTCTTCCGCAAGCAGCGACGCGAGCCGCGCGGCAAAGCGCTGGTTTACCGTGCGATAGGCCCGCTCCGACTGGCGGTCGAAGCTCGCAAGATCCAGACGGTAGTGCAGCAACGGCCAGAGCGAACGGTTGGCATAGCCCAGATAGAAGCCTTCGAGTTCGTCCTGCGTCATATCGATGGTCGTCAGGGCGACATTGTCCTGCACATCGGTCCGGGCCTCCTTGAAGGTGCCCTCGTCGGACGTCTCGCCGCTCCAGCCGAACCACAGTCCTCCCCGCTGCTTCAACGCGTCCGCAAGGCCGACCGCGAGACCACCGGCCTTGCCGCCATCGTCCAGCGGGCCGACCCGGTTTGAAACCGCAACCAGTCGGCGATGTCCTTGAGTCATGCTCTGCCCCTCTTCCTGAAGCCAGACTTTGCCGGCTAAGTTCTTCCCCGTGCCTGAGATAGCCGCAGCGCCGACGTCTCAACGCGAGCCTTCGAGCCAGCGATGCACGGCCGCCACGTCGTCGAGGCGGTACTCCGCTACGCTCTCCTTGGCGCCGACCTTGATCGAAACGCCGCCCATCTCGCGCACAACCTTGAGGGCGAACTCGTCCGTCGTGTCGTCTCCGGCGTAGATCGGGACCCTGCTCTTGAAGGGCGCCGCCTTCATCATTGCGGCGAGCGCCTGGCCCTTGTCCATGCCGACCGGATGCACCTCGACGATATTGTCGCCATGCATCACGACGAGATCGTCGCGATCCCGTGTCGCCCGCTCGACCGCCGCCTCGGCGACGTCCTTCAAATCCGGCGCGGTGCGATAATGCAGAACGAGCGCGGTGCCCTTGTCTTCGAGATTGAGACGTCTGTTGATCTCGATGACCTCCGCCACGGCCTGGCGCACCTCGTCGAGAATCTCCGGCCCGGCGAGCGCCTCGATATCCGCACCCGGCCGGGCCCGGCGTTCAAGGCCGTGTACCCCGGCCGCGGCGAATTCCAGCGGCTTGAGGAAGCGGTCGAGATCGACGATTTGCCGGCCGCTGACGATGGCCAGCGCGCCCGACAATTCCCGCTGCAGCCGGATCAGCGCGTCGCGCGCCGGATGCGGGATGCTGACGGCGCCGGGATCGTCGATCAGGTCGGCGAGCGTGCCATCGAAATCGAGGAAGAGCGCATGGCGGGCGGGGTCGATCGGCGGTGGAATCAGCATGGGACCTGTCGTTGCGGCCGTTACGTGGCCTTCGTGACAGACCGTGGCCTGTCGGTTGCAATTTGATTTTTCGCGGCGTGCGGGGGCGAACGGATTACCGGCAGCCGGCGCGGCGCCTCTCGATATGCGGCATCGATACGTCGCGGGTGTGACCTGCTACATAGCTCGCGGGTCGCCCAAAGCCACCGCCCGCAATCGAAGCCGGCGCGCGACACGGATGCTTCAAGGTTCCTTAAAGGTCGATGCCGAAAGCCCGGCACCGATGCGCGAGCGGTGCTCGGGTGCCGTTTCCGGCTTCAAAGCGACGCTCCGCCCGGCTTGAAAAACCGCGTGACCTGCCACACGGTCGCAGAGGCAAAAGCTCATGCGCGAAACGGGCAACGATGTTTCCGCAGACGACCGGTCCCGTGCGTCGAAGCGCGTTCCGTCAGGCGTCGAATCCCGGCCCGCGAGTACGTCGACTGGCAGGATTGCGGACCTGTAGCCATCCGGCGAAGCGAATATCGATCGGACAAAAAGCATGGGGCGGGAAGAAGAAATTAAAGGAAACTTTACTACTAAACCGTGTGATATGCGCTCACGCCATCCGTAGACCGCCGCACAACAGGTCTCTGCCGAGCAGCCAGGATTGATCGGACGACCCAATGAACCCTTATCAGGATCATGCTCATGTTGGGTAATTCCTCGCTCTCGACCAAAATCTCGATCATGGTCATGGCCGCAGTGACCGTCTTGACCTTGCTCCTCGGGATCGCGGGGGCCATCGAAATCAGGGCCAGCGGAGCGGAGCGCGCTTCCGAAAGGCAGGAAGCCAACATGCGGGTCGCATGGGATGTGATCGAACGCTATGGCGACAGCTTCCATGTCGAAAACGGCAGTCTTTATGCCGGCTATCAGCCGCTGAACGATTTCTTCACGCCCGTGGACAGGATCAAGAATCTGGTTGGCGGCACCGCCACGATTTTCATGGGCGACAAGCGCGTTTCGACGAACGTCATGAAGACCGACGGCACCCGCGCCGTCGGAACCGTCCTGGCCCGTGGCCCGGTTTTCGACGCGCTTTTCAAGGACGGCCAGCCCTATCGCGGCGAGGCGGATATTCTCGGCACCCCGTTCTTTACGGCCTATGATCCAATCAAGAATGCCGCCGGCAAGACGATCGGAGTGCTTTACGTCGGCGTGCCGAGGGCGGAATTCATGTCGGCGACGGCCGATCTGGAAACCAAGCTCGCGATCATCGCGGCCATTGCGGCCGTGGTCATCGGCCTCATCGTCATGATGCTGTCGAAACGCATGTTCCGTCCGCTGAACACCTTGAGCAACACGATTTCGCAGGTCGCCGAAGGCCATGTCGGAAGCAGCGTAGTCGGTATCGAGCGAGGCGACGAAATCGGCAGGATGGCCCGGTCGATCGAGACGCTGCGCCATGCCGTGATCGAACAACAGCAGCTCCGGCAGGTCACCGCCAAGACGGCGGAAGAGAAAGAGGCCGAGCGTGCTCGCAGTGCAGAGGAAGGCCAGGAATACGAGAAGGCTCACGAGTTCTTCATGGCGCAAGTCGAGAACGGCTTCGGTGAATTGGCCAGGGGCGATTTGACGATCCGCCTCGATAAGCCGTTCTCGCGCGATTACGAAGGCGTACGAGTTCTCTTCAACAACAGCGTCAGCACGCTGGAGAAGGCCTTCATCAGCGTGGTCGAGTCGATCGGCTCCAACCGCGCCGGAATTGCAGAGATCATTGTCGCCACGGACGATATGGCGCAGCGCACCGAGCAGCAGGCCGCCAGCCTCGAGGAGACGGTGGCGGCGCTCGGCGAGGTCACGAGCGGGGTCAAGCAAACCGCCGATGATGCGGGCAACGCCCAGAATATCGCGACCTCGGCGCGCCAGAAGGCGCAAAAGGGCGGCGCGGTCGTTGCCGAGGCGGTCTCGGCGATGAGCGAGATCGCGGCCTCGTCCCATCAGATCAACCAGATCATTTCGGTGATTGACGAGATCGCGTTCCAGACCAACCTTCTCGCTCTCAACGCGGGCGTCGAGGCGGCGCGGGCGGGCGACGCCGGAAAAGGCTTCGCGGTTGTCGCGCAGGAGGTGCGTGGTCTTGCCCAGCGTTCGGCGGACGCAGCCAAGGAGATCAAGGGCCTGATCACGAAGTCGGCCACCCAGGTGGGCCAGGGCGTGGAGCTGGTAACCGCCTCGGGCAAGTCGCTCGAAGAGATCGTGACGGAAGTGTCGTCGATGGCGGATGTGATCGCGACGATCGCTTCGAGCGCACGTGATCAGGCCGTAAGCCTTTCCGAGGTTGCCGGGGCCGCCGATCAGATGGACAAGGTCACCCAGCAGAACGCGGCCATGATCGAGGAGGCAACGGCAGCCTGTCAGTCGCTGGGGAACGAAACCGAGCAACTGGCCGGCATCATGGAGCAGTTCAAGACGTCGGCGAGCAAACGCGCGCAGCAACCCTCGCACACGCGCAACAGCGCATCCCCGAGGACCGCAGTCTCCATCAAGACCCGTCCCGCCATGCGGGAGTTGCGAACGAGCGGCTACGGCGGCGCGGCGCCTGCCCCCAGGATCGAAGCGGAAAACGAGAATTGGGAGGAGTTCTGATCGCTGGTCTTCCTCCCAAATTCGATGTGCCAAGAGCCGTTGCGGCCGGATAAAGACCGACGATCGCGAAAGCGCGTCCCTGTCATGCCAAAATGCGGTGAGGGAAGCCGACCCGCATCTCGGTCCGCCCGCGCGGCGTTTGAGCGAAAGGAATGCGCGATGGGTCTTTGTGCGCGCATTCCCGTGTCAGCTCCTTAATCCGAGCGCCCCGAGCGTCGCGGAACCTGCCAGGCCGTCGACGTCCAATCCGGCTTTGCGCTGAAACGTCCGCACCGCGGCGTCCGTGCGCCATCCGAAATCTCCATCGACGACGATCGTTGCGCCTGCCTGAACCAGTGCAAGCTGCAGCCTGCGGATCGCCTCGCCCTTTTCGCCCCGGCACAGGATCATATGCGTCCCGAAAAGAGGACTCGACCGTGTGTCGGCAGCGTCGCTCGCGGTCTCGCCGGCGTCACCCTTATCGACCAAAAGCCGCGTCGCCGTCTCGTAGGCCGCGCCGATCTTCGTGTCGTAGCGATTGGCGCGGTAGCCGGGCCCGTTGTAACCGCGCGCAAAGCCTGCGGTGTCGCCGCGCCCGAGCTTCGCCCCGAGGCCGCCCAGCGCCAGAAACCGCGCCGCGATCTCGAACTGGCCATCCTCCGAGCCCCGTGCCGCTTGACCGAGCGCTGCCGCATCCAGGTAGCCGAGCCTTTGCCAATGGGCACCCATCACCTGACAAAGTCCCCAGGAAACAGAGGCCGCCGCCGCTTTCGGGTCGATCGCCGCCGCCCGGTCGAGCAACCGCCAGCGTCCGGACTGCGAGCCCGGATTCTTCACCCGCCCGGCCTGTGGATCGGACAGCCCCAGTCGCCGTGCCCCGATGCGGTTCGCCGGCGACAGCAGCCGATCGAAATAATGCCCCTCGAAGCGGATCAGCGGCTCGCGCCGCCCCGAAAACTCCGCGAAGGCCACGCCATTCGTCTCGACCAGGGCCACTGCCAGAAGCACCGCCGCATCGCCGCCGGTCCGCTGCGCCACCCCGCGAGCCGCATCGATCACCTCGTCGTTCACCCTCTTCGCCATCCCGTCGCTCCCATCGCCTGCCTGCCTGACAGGATGAGGCCGCCTTGCAAGGGTGGGGATAAGATTTTGCGCGATGTCGACGATTTGTCAGCAAAATCAGGACGTGCGATGTGAGTGAAAGAAAGAAACGTCCCGGATTCGGCGATCCACACGTTGTGCATACGACGCTCGACATCCCCCAGCGCCGCAATGCGGATTGCAAGCTCACATACCCGGCATGGACACGAACAATGCCCGTCAAACGCATCGTCGCGAATGTTAGGACGCCCGATCCGGCGGCCGCGCTCGGCTTTTATCGCGACCTCCTGGGCCTGAACGTCGCCATGGACCAGGGCTGGATCGTGACTTTGGCCGGCGACGGGCCCCAGGCGCCGCAACTCTCCTTCGCCAGCGAAGGCGGATCGGGAACCGAGGTGCCGGATCTGTCGATCGAGGTCGACGATCTCGACACGGTGCTCGGCCACGTCGAGGCCGCGGGCCTACCGCTGGTCTACGGTCCGGCCGAGGAGCCCTGGGGCGTTCGTCGCTTCTATGTCCGCGACCCGTTCGGACGCCTCGTCAATATTCTCGAACACCACAGTTGATCGCGAACGGCAGCGCGTCGTGGATCGACGGTCGCGACGGCCCGACGAAGTGCGCCCGTTCAGTCGAACGCTGTTCGAGACCGCGCGGGACACCGCATGAGCGCCCGGCACAACAAGGCCGGACCCTTGGACCGGCTTCGAGAACGAGACGGAATAGAGGAGAGCCGCTCACGCCGCGGCCAGCGCTTCGACCGAACCGGCGGCATCCGAACGACGCCCGCCGGCTGCGATCGAAGACGTCCCGAACCGTCCGGCGACCTCGCCGGCCACCATGTCTGCGGTGACGGCCGACAGCGTCCAGCCGAGATGGCCGTGGCCGGTGTTGTAGAAGACCGCCGGGTTCTTTCCGGCACCGACCCGCGGCATCATGTTCGGCAGCATCGGGCGAAGGCCGGCCCAGGGCACGACGTTGTCCGTCGAAACATCGGGAAAGCGCCTGCGCACCCAGTCGACCAGAGGCCGGATGCGCGCCGCCTTGATGTCGCGGTTCTCGCCGGCGAATTCGGCCGTGCCGGCAATCCTGAGACGCCCTTCGCCGAGCCGGCTGGTGACGACCTTGGCGTGATCGTCGAGAAGACTAACCCAGGGCGCCCCGTCGCGGCTCGTCTGATCGTCGAGATTGACGGTGATCGAATAGCCCTTCACGGGATAGATGTTGACCCGGTCGCCGAGCTGGCGAGCAAATTTTCGGCTGGCGACGCCGGCGCACACGACGATGCCATCGAAGCGCTCCGCCCGCCCGGCGTCACTCGCCCGGCCGGTCTTGCCCCAGGTGACGGATACGCCGCCGGCGGAAAGCGTCTTCAGCCGCGTGACGTCCGCATCGAAATGGAAGGTCGCGCCCTTTTGCATGCAGGCTTCGGCCAGGCGCCGGGTGAATTTGTGGATGTCGCCGGTGAAATCGCTCTCGGTGAAGAAGCCGCCGACGAAATCGCCGCGGATCGTCGGCTCGATCGCCGCGATCTCGTCCGCCGTCACGACGCGACGATCGAGCCCGCCGCGCTTCAGGAGGCCATTCACCCGTTCCGCATGCGCCATCTCGGCGCGGCTTTCATAGACATGCAGGATGCCGCGCTTTTCCGCGTCGAAGGAGAAGCCCTCGTTCTCGGCCATGTCGATCAGATGCCGGCGCGCGGCGATGGCGAGCTTCGTCGTCGCCACCGTGTTTGCTTCGTAATTCTTGGCCGCGAAAACGAATTCGGCCATCCAGGAGAGTTTGTGCCAGGAGGGCGCCGGATGGACGAGCAGCGGCGCGTCCTTCTTCAGCATCCATTTGACGCCCTTGAGAAACGTGCCCGGATGATTCCAGACCTCGGCATTGGAGGCCGAAAGCTGGCCACCATTGGCAAAGGAGGTTTCCATGGCGGCGTGCGACTGGCGGTCGAAGACCGTCACGTCGAAACCCTGAAGAAGCAATTTGTAGGCGGTGGTGACACCGGTGATTCCGGCGCCGAGGACGGCGATCGACGTCATGGCATATCCTTTCGGTCCGCTTTGAAAAAGCGGACATCCAAGTCATGCCCCATCCGTCATGAGCCTGAGAGCTTCGCGGGCACCGGAAGAATTTCCAGCGGACGCTTTCTCCTTCGGCGGACGGCTTCTTCGGCCGTCACTCTCCGGATGTTTCAATCGACGCAGCCGGTCCTTTGGCCTGAGAGATTCCGGGGCGGTTGCTCCTTCGGCGCCGGCTGCCTCCTCGCGGAGCGCCGGTCTCTCCCGACAACGTCTATGGTTCGATAGAATAGACCGATCGGATGCTCCTGGCAAGACGATGCGGCGTTTCGATCGCCCATCGGCAAGCGTTCGACGAAAGAGCTCCACCCTCTCCCGAATCGGGAGAGGGTGTATGTGAGCGGGAGCGAGCAAACGGGTGAGGGCCTGCCGGTTGTGAGCGCCGAAAGTCGAAGGCTTTCGATCCCGGTTCGCTCTCGACAAGCCTTCGAGCAAACGCCCTCCGGCCGACCCCCTCATCCGGCCCTGCGGGCCACTTTCTCCCCCTTGGGGAGAAGAAGCCGCGTCGATGCCGTGCCGTGGTATCCCGAGATCACCCCAGCCGCTTGCCGTCACCGCCGAACCGATGCACGGCATCGACCCGAGCCGCCGAGCGCACTCGCGTGCCCGGTTCGATGTGGCTGTAGCCCGGCACGCGCACCGCGATCTCGGTGCCCTTTCGCCCTTCGCCGACCACCGATCCGGCCTGACCCGCAGCGTCGTCGCCGTCCGGCAGGACTCCATAGACATAGCTTTCCGCGCCCACGACCTCGACGCCGGTGACGGTCAGATCGGCAACCATTTCGCCCTCATGCACAGCGCCATCCTCCGATCTCGCATTCGCGGCAAGTCCGTCCCCGTAAGCCGGCAAACCATTGCCGTGTGAAGCCTCACCAACCTCTCCCATAAGCCGCATGTGCTCCGGCCGAATGCCCAGCGTCGCATCTTTCGGCGTCTGCGCCGCCAGCCCATCGAGACCCGCCAGCCCCGACAGGCCGGCCCTACCGCCCAGCGGGATCAGGTTCATCGCCGGCGAGCCGATGAAGGTCGCGACGAACACGCTGGCCGGCCGCTCGTAGACCTCCATCGGCGTGCCGACCTGCTCGATGCGGCCGCCATTCAGCACCACCAGCCGGTCAGCAAGCGTCATCGCCTCCAGCTGGTCGTGGGTCACGTAGAGGCTCGTTGTCGCGAGGCGTCGCTGCAGCCGGCGGATTTCGGCGCGCATCTGCACCCGCAGCTTCGCGTCCAGGTTCGACAGCGGCTCGTCGAAGAGGAAGGCGGCCGGATCGCGCACGATCGCCCGGCCCATGGCGACGCGCTGGCGCTGGCCGCCCGACAGCTGACCGGGTTTTCGTGCAAGCAGCGGCGCGATTTCCAGGATCGCCGCCGCCTTGTCCACCCGCTCGGCGATTTCGGCTTTCGGCATCCTGCGGTTCTTCAGGCCGTATTCGAGGTTCTGCCTGACGCTCATATGCGGGTAGAGCGCGTAGTTCTGGAACACCATGGCGATGTCGCGTGTCGCGGGCTCCAGATCGTTGACCACCCGGTCGCCGATCGAGACGGTGCCCGAGGTGATCGATTCCAGCCCCGCCACCATCCTGAGCAAGGTCGACTTTCCGCAGCCCGACGGGCCGACGAGGATGACGAATTCGCCGTCCTCGATGGAAAGCGACACGCCCTTCACGGCTTCCACATTGCCCGGATAGACCTTGCGGACGTCGATCAGTTCTATGGCGGCCAATGCTATTTCTCCGATTCGACGAGGCCGCGCACGAACCAGCGCTGCATCAGGACCACCACCATCACCGGCGGCAGGATGGCGAGGATCGCGGTGACCATCACGAGGTTCCACGGTGTCGCGGCGTCGGTGAAGGACACCATCTTCTTCACCGCGATGATGATCGTGTTCATCTGGTTGTCGTTGGTGACGAGCAGCGGCCACAAATATTGCGTCCAGCCATAGATGAAGAGGATCACGAAGAGCGCGGCGATGTTGGTCTTCGACAGCGGGATCAGGATGTCCTTGAAGAAGCGCATCGGCCCCGCCGCATCGACCCGCGCGGCCTCCACCAGCTCGTTCGGAATGGTCATGAAGAACTGCCGGAACAGGAGCGTCGCTGTCGCCGAGGCGATCAGCGGCAGGATCAGCCCGGCATAGGTGTCGATCAGACCGAGATCGACCATCACCTTGTAGGTCGGCAGAATGCGCACCTCGACCGGCAGCATCAAGGTTATGAAAATCAGCCAGAAGAACGCCATGCGGAAGGGAAAGCGGAAGAACACGATGGCGAAGGCCGACAGCAGCGAGATCGCGATCTTGCCCAGCGCGATGCCGAGCGCCATCACCGTCGAGTTGAACAGGAGACGGAACACGTCGACGCCGCCGATCGAGCCGATGCCGCCGGTCAGCGCCTCGACGTAGTTCGCCGGACCCTCGCCGCCCGGCACCAGCGGCATGGGTGGCGCGATGATCTGCGGCGACCGCAGCGTCGAGCCGACGAAGGTGTAGTAGATCGGGAAGGCGACGAAGATCACCCCGAGCACCAGCACCACGTGGGCGATAGGCCGCCCGATGGAATGCCGCTCGATCATCGCCGGCGATCCCGGCTCTCAGACTCAAGCATAGTGGATCTTCTTCTCGACATAGCGGAACTGGATCGCGGTGAGCGCGATGACGATCGCCATCAGGATCACCGACTGTGCCGCGGACCCTCCGAGGTCGAGATTGACGAAACCGTCGATATAGACCTTGTAAACGAGCGTCTCCGTGGCCCGCGCCGGCCCGCCGGAGGTGACCGCGTCGATGATGCCGAACGTGTCGAAGAAGGCGTAGACGGTGTTGACGACGAGAAGGAAAAAAGTGGTCGGCGCGATCAGCGGAAAGATGATGGTCCAGAAGCGCTTGGTCGGACCCGCCCCGTCGATCGCGGCCGCCTCGATCAGCGATTTCGGGATCGACTGCAGCGCCGCCACGAAGAACAGAAAATTGTAGCTGATCTGCTTCCACGCCGCCGCAACCACGATAAGCAGCATCGCCTGGTCGCCATTGAGCAGCGGGTCCCAGTCATAGCCGTTGGCACGCAGCAGATAGGCGAAGGTGCCCATCGCCGGGTTGAACATGAACAGGAACAACAGCCCTGCGATCGCCGGCGCCACCGCATAGGGCCAGATCAGCAGTGTGCGGTACAGCGCCTTGCCCCGCACCACCTTTTCCGCCGCGGTTGCGAGAAACAGCGCCATCGCCATCGCCAGCACCGCCGTCGAGATCGAGAACACCACCGTCACCTTGATGGCGTTGAGATAGGCCGGGTCGTTCAACACGCCACGGAAATTGGCGAGCCCGACGAATTTCGACGACAGCCCGAACGGGTCCTCCTTCAGTGTCGACTGATAGAGCGCCTGGCTCGCCGGCCAATAGAAGAACACCAGCGTGATCGCCACCTGCGGCGCGAGGAGGAGATAGGGCAGGAACTTGTTGGGAAAGACGGCGCGGGATGCGGCCATGGGGGTCCTGGGTGGGGTGGAACGTTCGGGACGTTCCACCGTCGATCGGCGGCACGAATGTTCCCAATTTGCGCCGTCATCCTCGGGCTTGTCCCGAGGATCTACTGACGCTCGCAATCAACGGTCGTCACCAGCGTCTGAGACAGCAAAAAGCGCCAGGCCCGTCGACGACAGTAGATCCTCGGGACAAGCCCGAGGATGACGCGGTTTCAAGGGTTGCGGTCCATCGCTCGATCGACCGCAACTCTCTCGGCAGTCCCATCCGGTGCCTGACAATCCGGCGACCGGAAAGGAGAGAACGCCCTTACTCGGCGTCCTTGATCGCCGCGTTGCCGACCTCGACCGCCTTGTCGAGCGCTTCCTGCGCGGTCAGCTTGCCGGCCAGCATCGCCTCGAACTGTTCGTTCTCGATGTCGCGGATCTGCGGCAGGTTCGGCAGGCGCACGCCCTTGGAGTTTGCCGTCGGCTCCTTGCCGAGCATCTGCTGGATCGGCGTCTCGCGGCCCGGATTCTTCTCGTAGAAGCCGCTCTTCTTGGTCGCCTCGTAGGCCGCCTTGGTCACCGGCAGATAGCCCGACACCTGGTGCAGCCTGGCCTGCACGTCGGTCTGCGACAGGAAGTTGAAGAACGCGCCGATGCCCTTGTACTCCTCGTCGGACTTGCCGCCGAAGACCCAGAGCGAGGCGCCGCCGGGAATGGTGTTCTGCGGCGCGCTCTCGGCATCCTCGTCATAGGGCAGCTGGCCGATGCCGTAATCGATGCCCGACTTGACGATGTCGCCGAGGCCGCCGGAGGATTCGGTGAGGATGCCGCATTCGCCCGACAGGAAGAGCTGCTTGGCCTCCGATGTGCGGCCGCCATAGCGGAAGACGCCGTCCTTGGCGAGATCGGCGATCGCCTGGAAGTGCTTGACGTTGATCGGTGCGTTGATCTTCAGCTCGGGCGTCGCACCCGGCTCCAGACCGTTCTCCTGCGTCGCGTAGGGCACGTCGTTCCACGCGGCGAAGTTTTCCAGATGGATCCAGGTCAGCCAGGTCGAGGTGTAGCCGCATTTCGAGGCGCCGGACGTGTTGATCTTGCGCGCCGCTTCGAACACGTCTTTCCATGTTTTCGGCGGGTTCTCTGCATCCAGCCCAGCCTTCTCGAAGATCTCCTTGTTGTAGTAGAGGATCGGCGAGGAGGAATTGTAGGGGAAGGACAGCATGGTGCCGTCGGGCTTGGAATAATAAGCGACGATGCCCGGCAGGTACTTCGACTTGTCGAATGTCTCGCCTGTCGCCTCGATGACCTCGGCCACGGGCTTGATCGCACCCTCGGCGCCCATCATCACGCCGGTGCCGACGTCGAAGACCTGGATGATCGCCGGGGGCTGCTTGGCGCGGAAGGCGGCGATGCCGGCGTTCAGCGTCTCGGGATATTTGCCCTTGTAGACCGGCACGATCTTGTAGTCGGACTGGCTCTCGTTGAACTGTCTGGAGAGATTGTCGACGACTTCGTTGTTGGCGCCGTCCATGGCATGCCACCATTGCAGCTCGGTGACGGCGAAGGCGGGAGTGGCGGCGCTGGCGACGAGCGCTCCGAGCGCCACGGCAGCTTTCAGGAATGTGCGGGTCATTTCAGTGTTTCCTCACCTGTTGAAGCGGCTCTCGGGCAAAGTTGCCGAGCCTGTCCCAGCCGCATCCGCTAAGACTGCTTCAAAACGCCTCCATGACACAATGACGAAGCTTCGATGACAGCACGATTTTGCACCGTTTTGCACATTTTCGCGCCGCGTCACTTCCAGAGAAATGCTCTGGCTCACGCCGGCAGAAGCAGCCGGCACGTCGTCGCGGCCTTCATCGCCACCGCCTTCGCCCAGAAGACCCTATTCATGCCAGCGTGCAGTGGCGCCATGTTGCCAACCGGATGCGCGCCAAATTGCCGAAACGGGCCAATCTCATGGACGGAGCCGAGGAGGACGTCCTCGCCTACATGACTTTCCCGCAGCAGCATCGGGCGAAATTACACTCGACAAAAGCGTTCGCCGTGACGGTGATCTCGCCCGACATGCCCACCATAACGGGATCGGTGTATTTGACTGCCTGCCCCTGATGGGCTTCGAGCGCTGCGAAGACCATCGCGGACGGCACCGCTTTGATGCCGTCAGTGTTTCGACCCGCTTGAGGTCAGCGTGAACATAGGCGTCGATCTCGTCGCTGAAGAGGTGAAGTGCGCCGGTAACGGCGAGCGTTATCAAAAACGGCAGGACGAAAAGGCCCGGGTTAGGATGCCAGCGTCAGACGGCGCGATGGAGATCGGAGGCGCTGGCCGATGCCTCGGACAGACATGGCCGGCTTCATCGTCGTGTCTGACATGACAAGCACTCCTACCTCAGCCGTCGATACGAGACGCTGCGACTTTCGCCGCCTGCCTCGCCTCTGCCAATGCCGGTTCTCGAATATTCAGAACGGCTTGTGTCATTGCCTGACCTGCCAGTGCCGGGCTTCCAGCCTCAAACGGTGGTTGTGGATCGTATTCGATGAGGAGCTGAATGCGTTTTGCCCGCTCCTCGCCGACCAGTTCGGCGGCGAGCGAGAGCCCGAAATCGATGCCTGCGGTGACACCGCCGCCGGTCATGATGTTGCCGTCGCTGACGACCCGTTCATCTGTCGGCGTCGCACCGAACAGTGCCAACAGATCCCGTACATACCAGTGCGACGTCGCCCGTTTGCCCCGGAGCAGGCCCGCCGCGCCGAGAAGCAGCGAGCCGGTGCATACGCTTGTCGAAAAGCGCGCCGACTTGCCGACGTCTTTCACGAAAGCGATCGTCGCCTCGTCGTTCAACAAAGCGGTCGTGCCGCCAAGCCCTCCAGGAATGAAGAACACGTCGACATCGCGCGGGCATGTTTCGAATGTCTCCGTGGCGGAGACACCGATGCCGACATCGGTCGAGACGGGTTGCCTGTCCTTCCAGACAAGATGAATGTCGCCTCTGGTGAGATTGAAGACCGTCAGCGGGCCGACGAGATCCTGAAGGATCATTCCAGGATAAACCAGCATTGCGTAGCGCGGCCCGTTTTCGGTTCTGGGCTTGCCTGTCTGGGCTCCGGCGGGCGTTGCGGCTTGGCTCGCGAGCAAGGAAAGAGCGCCGGCACCGACGGCACCATTGAATTGTCTGCGGTTCATGGAGATTCGCCTTACGCGTCAGCAGCTGCGGTCTGTTGGCCGCACTGCCGGAAGATTAGGGAAATGTGAGAACGAGGAAGCGGCGCGACTTGCGCGCGCCGCTTGTCATATGGGAATGCGCAGACTGGGACCAATCGCGCATTCCTTTCGCTCAGACGCCGCGCGGGCTGACCAGGATGCGGATCGGTATCCCTTGCCGCATCCTGGTATCAGGCCTTGGCGATCAGGTTCTTCAGCTTCTGAAGCGCCACGTCTTCGTTTTCCTGATAGTCGATCGTTCCGGCCAGATTGTTGTCGGGGTCCATCAGATAGACGGTGGCCGTATGGTCCATCGTATAACTGCCGTCGTCGGTCGGGACCTTCTTGTAGTAGGCCCGGTACTCTCGAGCCATCCTGGCCATCTGCTTCTGCGTTCCGGTCAGACCGCGGATCCGGCCGTCGAAGGACGCGATGTAGTCGTGAAGGACCTGCGGCGTGTCACGCTCCGGATCGACCGAGACGAAGACGTAATTGAGCTTGTCCGCTTGCGGACCGAGCTTTTCCATCAGCCCGGCGAGTTCAAAGAGCGTCGTCGGGCAGACGTCCGGGCAATGGGTGAAGCCGAAGAACATCACCGTCGGCTTGCCCGCGAAATTGGCCTCGGTGACGGTCTTTGCCTGGTCGTCGACCATGGTGAACGGGCCGCCGATCGCGCTGACGAGGTTTTCCTTCCCCTTGTCGGCAAAAAGCGGTGACGTCTGGGTCCAGCCGGTGAAGGTCACAGCGAAGACGGCGATGAGCACGAGGGCCACGGCTGCGGCCGCTGTCATCATGACGATACGACGAGCGCGCATCACTTCGCCTCTCTGTCGGTGTCGGTGTCGGCAGCCGAGTTCATCGACCCCATCGGCGTGCTCGCGCCGCTCTTCATGTCCATGCCGCCCTGCATGTTCATGCCGGACGAGGCGTTGCCGTCCATGTTCATACCGTGATCATGGCTGGCATCTTCAGGCCGCCCCTCGGGCCCCCTGGCGCCCATGCCTTCGACGTCGAGATCGACCTCGACCGTGCCGGCCTTTTGAAACTGCAGGGTCATCGGCACGCGCTCGCCTTCCTTCAGCGGCTTGACCGGATCGATCAGCATGAGGTGGTAGCCGCCGGGCGCGAGCGTGACGGCCTTTCCGGCGGGAAGTTCGAGGCCGTCGGAAAGCTGGCGCATCTTCATGACGCCGCCGTCCATCGACATCGAATGGATCTGGACCTCCCTGGCGGCGTCGGTCGTGCCGCCAAGCAGACGGTCGGCCTCCCGACCGTTGTTCTCGATCATCATGTAGGCGCCGGCAACGCCGGCCCTGGGCGGCGTGGCACGGGCCCAGGGATGTTCGATGTGGAGCGATCCGGCCTCGTATTCATGGGCCGATGCGGACGAAACCGTCAGGGGAAGAATGGCGGCTGCCGAAAGGAGTGCGGCCAGAGCAGCCGTCCGGGCAGCGCCGGTGAGCGGCGTTTTGATGAAGGACATGGAATGTCTCCGAATGCGTGGAATCTCGGCGGTCCGCAATCTCGCGCGGCGCACCGTTGAAGAATTTCGACGTCAGACGAAGCGGAAGGGAGGACCCGTCGGGTCGGGCTTGAGATCGAGCGGTGGCGATGCAGGCACATCGGCGTCGGTCATCGGGCGGTCGGCGAGAGCCTCGGCCATCAGGGTGTACGCCGGGCCGAGATCCTGGCCTGGAGCGAACGCGGCGAAGACCGCCGTTCCCGTGGCGCAACAGACCCCACAGGGACAATCGAGGCAGACGCCGCCGCTTCCGCTGCGGTGAGATGACGAGCCGGCGTTCGTCGTCTCCTCCGCGACGCCGCCACGGCAGATCACGAAGCCGCCGCCCGTTGCGACGGACGCGGTCGACATCGTCGAGCAGGTGAAGCTCGTCACCAGCGCCTGCATCAGCAGCAACTGAACGACGATCGCAAGGACTCCCGCCCCCGCGACACGATCCTTCAGGATTTGCCGAAACGCATTCATGTATCGTCTCTAAGCAGAATTCCGGATCACTGTCATCGGTCGATCGACGCAATGATTTGCGGCAATCCGGCGCGGCGGCCTTCAGGAGACAGGTGCCGTCGTCGGGACGTCGATGAGCGGACCGGCCCTGTCGACGTTCTGGCGCCTTCGCCGATCTCGTGGCAACGGGCGCAAAGTTCGAAGACCGGCCGGAAGGTCATTTTCGACACAAGCCGCGCCTGTGCTGTCTGCAAGTCAGCCGGAGCAGTTCCGGGCGTGCCGTCACGAGATCCGTTGGCGATGGCGAACACTCCACCTGCGATGAGGATGCCGACGACGGCCAAACCGGCGATCACGGCTTACGATCGTTCCGCAGTCAGCGCTCCGACCGCGTACGACCGTTGTCGACTTTCGAGATCGTGTAGGAGACGGTCACTCCCTTCATGAGATCGGCGTTTGGCGCATCGACGATTGCCTGGTCGAGATAGAAGTCTTGCCAAAGGCGCAGCGTCTCGCCGGCTTTCAAGGTCGGGTCGGCAGCACAGATGTTCTGGACCTGATTGTAATACACCGCGTCGGAGCGCGGCATCACATCGTAGGTCGGACGCACCGTCACCGTATCGTCCGAGAAATTATTGAGGAAGAAATACATCCGGACCGGATCGCCCGGCTTCACGTCGATCGACGGATAATCCGGTTTGAGCACAACAGCCAGGCCATCCTGCGTGCGGCTTTCAAAACGAACCGTTATCGTCGAAGAGGAAGGGGCCGATGCAGTTGCGGCCGTTCGTCGCGACATCCCCCTATCGACGTTGGGCTCCTGGACTGCAGGAATCGTTTCGGCCGCCGTCGCCGGTGCGTTCGCCGCCAGGATCGAAATGCCGGCCCAAACTATCACGGCAACCGTCGGCCACGGTCCAAACGGCGCGAATACCGACATCATCCACCCCTTCGCCAGCCAACTGCACAGGGCAAGCTCCTACTGCGAAGATGGGATCGCCCGAAGGCGGTATGATGACGCGTGCACCGCTTGGATCGGTGATGGCCCGTCGCCGTATGCGCCGGGCCAGTTCAGTTCAGGCCGCAGCCTGATGGAGACGCCGATTGAACATCGGACCCATCGTTGAATTGGCCAGTGTTTTCGCGCCCGCCAGCACGCCGAGATCGATCAGTGGCTCCAGGATCACAACGGTCATGTAAGCCCCACCAAACGAGGCGACGGCCGATAGGTTGTCCGCGGAAAAACCGTGGCCGTAGATCGCCCAGAACGCGACCCAGGCCACGATGCCGCCCTGATAGGCCGCCGAAAGCGACAAGGCCTGAAGGTAGGTCGTTTCGACATAGGGCTTGTGATCGGGAATGATCCGCTTGGCAAGCAGGCTCAGCCCCCAAAGCGGCACGATAAGGGTCGTGACGTTCATCGCGTATTGCGGAAGATCGAAGGGAGCGAAGAAGAGGCCCTGAACGAGGAGGCCGAGGGCCAGTCCCATGGCCGCCGGCCCCGCGCCGAACACCAGGAACAGGGTCGATCCCAGGATCAGATGAACTTCCGAGACGCCAACGGCCTGGTGCGGAAGCACCTCGAAGAAGCAGAAGACGAATGCCGTGGTGATGGCGCTGCGCATCGCGAGAGCACCGACACCGCCATCGCCATCGCGTGCGATCGTGTCCTTCGCCATTTTCGCCGCAAGCCCGAAGGAGCCGGCAGCGGTCGCATAGGACAAAGCAAGTTTTGCGCCGGTTACGACGCCGGGTTCGATATGCATGATCTGTTTCCCACTCCGCACCCACCGTGCGGTTTCGAATGAATGCCATGATGCGTCATGGCGCGCGCGATGGCAGGTCTCCTGGCTCGCGGGTCTCGGATCAGCCTCGCCTTCCCGGTCTTGTCGACCAGTGGCATTCTTGAGGCGTCGCTCGCCGCTTACAGTTGCGGGGGCAGCCACGGTCTCGGCCCCTGATGGGTACGCCTCACCGTGTTCCCTTTTCATCCGGCGCTGTTTTGGCAACGCCGAAACCATCCGTGGTGACGCTAATTCCTCAAGACCGCGCAGACAAGCCTCTGCTGTCCTGCATCAGACCCGCGGCGAATCTTATTTCCACAGCCTGGGGCGTGAGCGGTTGGACAAAAAGCCACGATCGGGCGGAACCCGGTGCCGTGTTCAAAGGGACGCTATCGGCAATCCTTGCACAGACCGTGGATCTCGATCGTGCTCGACTGAACGGCGAAGCCACGATCGGCGAGTTTCCGTTCGATCGAACGGTTGAAGCTCGGATCGGGGAACTCTTCGACGGCGCCGCATTGGTCGCAGAGCGCGAAGACGACGCTCTTGTCGTGAGCGCCCGCGTCGGCGCCGTGATGGTCGTGCTCTTCGCCGGCGCGGCAGGCGACGAACGCGTTCATCGACTCTATGCGGTGGACCTGGCCAGCCTTGATCAGCTTGTCGAGCGCCCGGTAGACCGTCAGCGGCGCTGCGACGCCGGTCGGTCGCAGGCGATCCAACAGGTCGTAGGCGCTCAGCGGCCGGTTGGTTTTCGCCAACTCGCCCAAAATGTTGCTCGCGTGTTCCGCACCCTTGCGTGCCATGACCGTACCTTCCCGCTTCCCGCCACTGTTTCCAGCCACTGTGTTATGATGTTTCATAGCGCGGTTTAAAAGCCAAGGGACGCCGCCGAATCCCGCGTCGCGATCATAGAATGTTATACTATATTGCGCCGTGATTGGTAATGCTATAACGATCGTTCATCGGTGGCATCGGGCGATGCCCCGGCCGGTCGACGATCTCGATCGGTCCGTGACCTTATCGAAGGAACAGATCATGCGCACGAAAATCCTGGCTCTCGCGGCCGTCCTCTTCGCTTCCGCATCCCCTGTCTGGGCGGCTTCCGATCAGATTTCGATCGTCGCGGCCGAAAACTTCTACGGCAGTCTCGCCGAAAAGGTTGCAGGTCCGCAGGCGAAGGTCGTCAGCATCCTGTCCAACCCGGATCAGGATCCGCACATGTTCGAGGCCAGCGTCGAAACGGCGAAGTCGCTTGCCGACGCCGACGTCGTGATCGCCAACGGCGCCGATTACGACCCATGGATGGACGACCTCCTCAATGCGTCGAAGGCCGAGAACCGCACCGAAATCGTCGCGGCCGATCTCGTCGGCAAGAAAGCCGGCGACAATCCCCACCTCTGGTACGACCCCGCGACCATGAAGGCTGTTGCCGAGAAGCTTGCCGAGACGCTGGGAACGATCGATGCCGACCACAAGGCGAACTACGAGGCGAACGCCAAGGCTTACGTGGAGAGCCTGAAACCGCTGACCGACAAGATCGCCGAGATGAAGGCCGATTATGCCGGGCAGCCCGTGACCGCGTCCGAGCCGGTGTTCGGATACATGGCGGAGGCCCTCGGCCTCGACATGAAGAATACGAAGTTCCAGAATGATGTGATGAACGGGACGGAGCCGAGCCCGGCGGAGGTCGCCGCCTTCGAGGACAGCATCAGGGACAAGACGGTCAAGGTTTTGCTTTACAACGGTCAGGCCGACGATGCGGCGGTCAAGCGGCTGGTCGGGATCGCCAGGACGGCAGGGGTTCCGGTTGTCGGCGTCACCGAGACCGAACCTGGGGGCAAAACCTACGAGGCGTGGATGATGGATCAGCTCAAGGACCTCGACCAGGCCCTCGCAGGCGCCAAATCTTGAACTCAGTCGACCTGAAGAATGTCGTCTTGAAGCTCGGTGCCCGCACGGTTCTTGCGGGCGCCGGATTTTCGTTGCGATCGGGCGAATTCATCGGCCTCCTTGGCCCGAACGGTGCCGGCAAGACGACATTGTTGCGAGCACTTCTCGGATTGATCACCCCGCAATCGGGAAGCATCGAGATCCTCGGGCGACCCGCATCCCGCGGCAATCGCCTGGTCGGCTATATGCCTCAGCATCGGCGGCTTCCGTCCGGAAACGCCCTGACCGGCTGGGACTACGTCGCGAGCGCCGCCGGCGGCTGGCGCTGGGGCCTGCCGAACCTTCGAAAGACCGATCGCGACGAGGTGGCCTGGGCGCTCGAGACCGTCGGCGCGGGGTCTCTGGCCAAACGGCCGCTCGATCGCCTTTCCGGCGGCGAGCGCCAGCGGCTGCTGATTTCGCAGGCGATCATTGGCCGTCCAAAGCTATTGCTCCTCGACGAGCCGCTCATCAGCCTCGACCCGACCCATCAACGCGGCGTCGTCGACCTCGCCAAGCGGCTGCAGATCGAATTCGGGATGACCGTCGTCTTCAGCGCCCATGAGCTGAACCCGCTTCTGGCAGCGCTCGACCGCGTTCTCTATCTCGGCCAGGGAAAGGCCGTGCTCGGCGAGGTGGACGAGGTGGTCACCGGCCCGGTTCTGTCGAAGCTTTATGGATCCGAGATCGAAGTTTTGCGTGTCGGCTCACGGCGTTTCGTCCTCAATGGCGAGGTCGACACCGGGGCTGATGCTCATCGCCACGACCATGACCACGGGCACGATCATAGCCACCGGCATGATCACCCACATGGGCATGGAAACGATCACGACGGTTCGACAAACCACCGCCTAAACGTCGGGAGCATGACCTGATGCTCGGTTACGAGTTCATGCGCAACGCGTTTCAGGCAGGAGGTGTCGTTGCCATTCTGGCCGGGGTCGTCGGTTATTTTCTGGTTCTGCGGGGCCAGATCTTCGCCGGCCACGCTCTTTCCCATGTCGGCTTTACGGGTGCGACCGGCGCGATGTTGATCGGTGTCTCACCTCTCACAGGTCTTGTCGGCTTCACCATTCTGGCCGGGATCGGCATGGGGTTCCTCGGCGAGAAGATCGCCGAGCGCGACATCGCCATCGGCATGACGCTGTCGGTCGCGCTCGGTCTCGGCATCCTGTTCCTCAGCTTCTACACCGCTTACGCGACCCAGGCGACGGCGCTGCTCTTCGGCAATGTCCTCGGGGTCAGCACCGGTGCGCTCGACACGCTTTTGATCCTGACCGTCGCCAGCCTCGCGGGTCTGGCCGTCATCTCCCGGCCGTTGCTGTTTGCAAGCCTTCAGCCGGAACTGGCCGAGGCCAAGGGCGTTCCGATGCGCTTCCTCTCGGTGGCCTTCCTGATCATCGTCGGAATCACCGTTGCCGAATGCGCCCAGATCGTCGGGGTCCTGCTGGTCTTCACCTTGCTCGTCGGACCCGCTTCGGCCGCGCAGAATCTGACGCCGCGCTTCGGAATGGGGATTGCGCTTGCCGCATTCTTTGCGCTGATCGAGGCATGGGGCGGCATCACGCTCGCCTGGTTCACCAACTGGCCGACGACTTTCTGGATCACGCTCCTGTCGGCCTTCATCTATCTGGCCAGCATCGTGCTTCGCGACCTGCGCCTGAGAACCTGGACTCAGGTCTGAACGACTGGGCCTGAGCGTCGCTCAAACTGCGTGCCGTATCTCCCGACCAGTGGGCTCGATTCAAATGAGAGATCGGGTCCTGGTTGAACTGAAAATTCGGATTCATCTCAAAACGAACAAACGCCGTTACGGAATGACCCCGACCGGAAGTGCGAAAAGAAACACTGCTGCCGAAGTTATGGCGAAGGTCACAAGGGCGTGATAATCTGTCCATAATGATCCGTTCGTTCGAAATCCGGGCCAGATGTCGGGCCTCATGCCTCTTCGTGATTCTCAGCGTCTCGCTGGCGCTGAGAATGCTCGGGCCTGTCGGGGCTCTTCCGGCGGAAGACGGCTACGTTGCGATCTGCACGGGCAGCGAGATCGTCTATATTCCGGTTGCCGAACTCGATTTCGACAACGGCGCACCGGCCAAGAAAACACCGGCATCGACAAAGTCGGAGCTGTGTCCCTGGTTCTTCCAGTTCCACGCGCTCGAAACACCGCTGGCCGACACCGGGTTCGTCGCGGCCCCTATGCCAATCGATCGGCAACCGCCGACGATCGCCGGGCCAGCCTGTCAGCCGATACCAAAATCCTTCCACGCAAGGGCACCTCCGGCGCTCCACGCCTGACTGAGCCTCACGCTTTGAACCGCGCCTGCTTCCAGGCTGCGGCACCCTTTCATGTGGAACGCTGACAATGACCGAAATGACCATGCAGGGGTCGAGAACCTCTGCGCTTTATCGCGCCGTCTGGCGCTGGCACTTCTATGCCGGGTTGCTCATCCTGCCTTTCGTGATCCTGATCGCCGTCACCGGCGGGATCTACCTGTTCAAGGACGAGATCAACAACGCCGTTTACGGCGATCTTCGGCTCGTCGAGCCCGCGACGACGGCTCGACTTGCCCCGTCGCAACTGACCGCCAACGCGCTTGCCGCGCATCCGGGGACGCTGAAAGCCTACTTCCCTTCACCGGCCCCGAACCGTTCCGCGGAGGTGAAGATCGCCGATGCGGACGGTGTGAAGGACACCATCTACGTGAACCCCTACAGCGGCGCGGTTCTGGGAAGCGCCTGGGACGGCGGGGCCTCCGGTAGCTCGCTGATGTGGGTCGTGCGCAAGCTGCACAGCCTCGACTATGTCGGCTGGTGGGGCAACCGGATCATCGAGGCCGTCGCCGGCTGGATGGTCCTGTTGGTGGCAACCGGCGTCTACCTCTGGTGGCCGCGTGGCAGAAACGTCGGCGTCATGCGTCCGCGCAAGACCACCGGACGACCCTGGTGGCGCGACATTCATGCGGTCACGGGCATCTACACCGCCGGGTTCATCCTCTTCCTGGCGATGACGGGTCTGCCTTGGTCCGGCGTCTGGGGCAAGCAGTTCTACGATCTGTCCTATGCCGCCGGCATCGGCATGACGGACGGCTATTGGGACAAATATCCGACCTCGACGGTGCCGACGGGCAAGGCACTCGATCGCTCACCGTGGATTCTCGAAAACCAGCCCATGCCCGTATCCAACGCGTCCGACGGCGTTCCCGCAGCGCTCGATACCGTGGTGAAGACCGTCGAAAAGCTCGGCATACATCCGGGCTACGGGTTGAACGTGCCAAACGATCCTCAAGGCGTTTTCACGGCATCGGTCTATCCCGACGACGTCACGCAGGAGCGGGTCATCCATCTCGATCAGTATACCGGAAAGGTCCTGGCGGACATGGGGCTTGCCGATCTTGGAACCCTGGGACGGGTCGCGGAATGGGGGATCAGCATCCACATGGGGCAGGCCTTCGGAATCGTGAACCAGATCGTGCTTTTGCTTGCCTGCGTCGCGATCGTCCTGATGGCAGTCTCGGCCGTCGTCATGTGGTGGAAACGTCGGCCTGTCGGGTCGCTCGGTGCGCCGGCCGCGCCGTCCGACTGGCGTATCCCGAGGGCGATTCTGGCAATGGCCGTCATCGCGGGCATCTTCTTTCCGCTGGTGGGCCTCTCGCTTCTCGTCGTGGCCGCTATCGAGCTCGGCGTCTACACCACGGCGCGTTTCAAGCCGGCCTGATTGAGCAAACGCCCGGGAGTTCAGAACTGCCGGGCGTTCTATGGCGCCAAGACTGAACGTCGGAACCAACGGCCTGTCCCGTTCGGTAATGTCTCAGTTTGATCGATTGACAGCAGCGAGCCCAGCATGATTGTTTGTATGCGAATGAACGGCGGCGATCAGGAGCGATGGTCAGCATGTCTCCTCAGGAAGGCGCAGGACCGGCCGTCGACGACAAGATCCGTTGCGACGCCTGTCCGGTCATGTGTTTCATCAAGCCCGGCATGACCGGTGCCTGCGATCGCTACGCCAACCGGGCGGGTGAGCTCGTCCGCGTCGATCCGCACATCCTCCTTGAGCATGCGATCTCCGGCGGCGCCGATCTCGTGCCGTTCTCGCAGACGGCCGACTGGGACGGCACGATCATACCGAATGCCGAGCAGTTCGTGACCGCGATCGGGGCCGGCACGACCTATCCTGACTACAAGCCGGCGCCCTTCATCGTTTCGTCGCAGATCGACGGCGTCGACATGGTGACGGTCGTGACCGAGGGTATCTTCAGCTATTGCGGCGTCAAGGTGAAGATCGACACCGACCGCTTCGTCGGGCCGGAAACCAGCGCCGTTCGCGTCGCGGGCGAACAGATCGGCCATGTGACGACCGGTGAATACGGCTCGCAGATGCTATCGCTCGGCGGCGTGCACCACCTCACCGGCGGCTCCAAGAAGGAGGGCCGGGTCGCCTGCCAGGCGCTCCTCGATCTGTCCAACTGCCAGGCTGTGGAGATGACGATCGACGGCGGCGCGGCGCTGGTCGTCCAGGCCGGCAAGCCGCCGATCGTCAATGGCGAAACCGAGACGCGGATGCGCGTCGGTTGCGGATCGGCGACCATCGGCATCTTCGCCAGGCAATGGTTGGGTCTGGCCGACGAAGTGGTCGTGGTCGACGACCACATCACCGGCGTCCTGTCGGAGCACCAGGCCGGCAAGCTGCTCGACATCCCGCCGACGGGCATTCGCATCAATGGACGGCGCTCGACCCCCGGACGCTATTTCCAGGTGGCCGAACCCGGCACGGGCTGGGGTGGTACCAACATTTCCGATCCGTTGTCGATCCTCGGCGATTTCGACCCGAAGCATGCCTACCCGGGCCTGCGGCTGCTGATGGTTTCGACGACAGGCGAGCATGCGGCCTATTTCGAGCTCGACGAGGCACTGCGTCCGGTCCAGACCGCGATACCGGGTCCGCTGGTCGAGCCGGTCGAGCGCATCGCGGAGAACTGCGAGCCGGCGCTGTGCAGCGTCCTCTTCATCGGCGGCGCGGGCGGCTCGCTGCGCGCCGGCGTGACCGAAAATCCCGTAAGGCTGACCCGATCGGTGCGCGACGCGCTGACCAGCGTCACCTGCGGCGGCGCACCGGTCTATCTCTGGCCGGGCGGCGGCATCACCTTCATGGTCGACGTGACGCGGCTTCCCGAAAACGCATTCGGCTACGTGCCGACCCCGGCCTTGGTCGCGCCGCTGGAATTCACCCTTCGCCTCTCCGATTACGCGGCGCTCGGCGGCCATATGGACCATGTCCGCCCTCTCGCGTCCCTCGATGGCATGGATCGTCAGAGCGTTCCCCGTCACCGGGACAATCCTTGGCCCTTGGCCCGCCGGATCGCCGGCGAGCTTGCCCGCTAGCGCGCCGGATGCGCCGCTTGCCCCGGATGGCTCTCCTGCCGGACGGTTGCCGGCTGCACCTGCAGGACGGCCCAATCGATCTCGTCGTCGAGGCCAGCGGAAGCCGGGAGGCCGTAGACGAGGCCTACCGCGCGGCGGCACGGCGGCTGACTGGTCTGCTCGACTGTCTCTGCGCCGAATTGCCCGTCTTGCGCGCACCGGTCACCGAAGAGAGTCCCACGCCGGACGATCCGGTCGCACGGCGAATGCACGCGGCGGTCCGGCCCTTTGCCGATCAGATCTTCATCACGCCGATGGCCGCCGTTGCAGGGTCGGTTGCCGATGCCGTTCTCGCGGCGATGGTCGAGGCCGCCCCCGTCAGCCGCGCCTATGTCAACAATGGCGGCGATATCGCTTTTCACCTTTCGCCCGGCGAAAGCTTCACGATCGGCCTGGTCGATCGGCCCGACCGCCCTTGTCTGTTCGCGCGCTCGCGGATCAACGACGCCGATCCCGTCCGCGGTATTGCGACCAGCGGCCGTCACGGCCGCAGCTTTTCCCTGGGAATCGCCGACGCCGTTACGGTTCTCGCCGAAACCGCCGCAGCCGCGGATGCGGCCGCGACCGTCATCGCCAACGCGGTGGACCTTCCCGGCCATCCGGCCGTGCAACGCGAGCCTGCGGTCGAGCTGCAGCCGGACAGCGACCTCGGGACGCGGCTCGTGACGAGGACAGTGGGCGCGCTGGCGTCCGGCGACATCCGCCAGGCCCTTGCCCGTGGTCTCGATGTTGCCGACGAACTGGTCCGGGACAAATTGATCATCGCGGCCGCGCTTCATCTGGCCGGCCGCACGCAGACCACCGGCGCCATCGCGCTGGCCGTCGACTGAGGGAGAGAGAAGCCGATGCCCGAGATTCTGGTTCGCAAACGCCTGATCACCGTCGAGGAGATCTTCCACGAAGGCGGCCCGCCGCAGGCGACGCCGCTGCGCCGGGGTGCGATCCTCGCGGTCGTGACCAATCCCTATGCCGGGCGCTACGTCGAGGATATCCTTCCCTTCATGGACGATCTGAAGCCGTTCGGACTGACCATGGCGAAGGCGCTGATCGACGCCCTTGGGGGCGACCCGTCCGTCGTCCGCGGATATGGCAAGGGCGCGATCGTTGGCGCGGCCGGCGAAATCGAGCATGGCGCGCTCTGGCACGCTCCGGGCGGATACGCCATGCGCGAACTGCTCGGCGACGCCAAGGCGATCGTCCCCTCCACGAAGAAGGTCGGCGGCCCGGGAACCCGACTCGACATTCCGGTCACTCACGTCAACGCCTCTTATGTGCGCAGTCATTTCGACGCGATGGAGGTCGGTGTTTCCGACGGACCGCGTGCCGACGAGATCGTCTTTGCCCTGGTGATGACGACCGGCGCGCGGGTCCACGATCGCGCCGGCGGGCTCAAGGCCGAGGACATCAAGGGCGAGGATGGACTGCGATGAAGACTGAAATCCGCAAGATCGTGACGATCGTCGAAGAGGTTTCGAGCGAGATGGGCCGGCCGATCGAGCCGCCGACCCGCCGGGCCGCGGCGATCGCCGTGATCGCCAATCCGTTCGCCGGCCGCTACGTCGAAGATCTGACGCCGCTCATCGAGATCGGCGAAGAGCTGGGCGGGCTCCTCGGAGCGCGCGCCGTGGCGGCGCTGGGCATCGAGGGTTCGAGCGCCGAGAGCTACGGCAAGGCCGCGGCTGTCGGCGAAAACGGCGAACTGGAGCATGCCGCGGCGATCCTGCACCCCAAGCTCGGCGCGCCGCTGCGCAAGGCCGTCGAGAAGGGTGCGGCCCTCGTTCCCTCCTCCAAGAAGCGTTGCGGCGTCGGCGGGGTCCTCGACGTGCCGCTCGGTCACAAGGATGCCGCCTATGTCCGCAGTCATTTCGACGGCATGGAGGTGCGCGTGAACGACGCTCCGCGTGCCGACGAGATCATGGTCGCGATCGTCGTGACCGACTCGGGCCGGCCGTTGCCGCGAGTCGGCGGACTGACCACCGCCGGGATCAAGGGCGAGGACGGGCTGCGCTGAATCTGCCGGGCGCCGGACCGGGAAACGTCCCGGACCGGTGACAGTTCAGCTTTTCGTCTGAAGACGGAACCGGGACGACATCAGCCGCCCCTTACCGATCAGGCTCCAACGACAGATGGAAGCTTCTCCGCCGGTGGCGTGTTGCGGCTGCGATGGGTGCGCACGATGCCGTCGATCACCGTCATGCCGATGCCCGGCAGGTCGCCGAGCTCGATGCTGTGCAGGAAGTTGCGGCCGGCCGAATGCTGCGCCTTGTCCATGAAGACGAAATCGGCGGAACGACCGACCTCGATCAGCCCGCAGTCGAGATTGCGCATCCGTGCCGTATTGCCGGTGGCGAAGCAGAAGGCGATCTCGGCAGGAACCTCGCCGAGCGAGGCCAGCATGGCGACCATGCGGACGATGCCGAGCGGCTGCACGCCGGAGCCCGCCGGCCCGTCGGTGCCGAGGATCACCCGCTCGAGATCGCCCATCTCCCTGGCGATGCGGAGCGTGTAGAGCGCCGCGCGCTCGTTGCCGTTGTGGACGAGCTCCAGACCGCGACGGCAGCCCTCGCAGATGCAGCGGATTTCGCCGTCGGGCAAAGCGGTGTGGCCGCCATTGATGTGGCCGATGATGTCCGGATCGACCTCCAGCACCACATCGGCATCGATCAGGCCGGACCCCGGAATGGACGGGCCGCCGGTATGAATGGTCGAGTTGAAGCCGTGCTTGCGGGCCCAGGCGACCATTTCTCGCCCGGTGGCGCCATCCTTGACGCCTCCCAGTCCCACCTCGCCGAGAAATTTGACGCCCTGGCCCGCCATCTCCTCGAAGTCGGCCTCGACCATGCCCGGCTCGATCACCGGCGCCCCGGCGAGAACCTTCACGCCGCTCGGCCGGAAGTTCGAGAAGATCCGTTGGGCATAGATCGCCATCGCCTTGACACCCGCAACATCGCGCGGCCGCCCCGGCGTATGCACCTCGCCGGCGGAGATCATCGTGGTGACGCCGCCATGGAGCGTCGAGTCGATCCAGTTCAACTGGCTCTGGCGCGGCGTCCAGTCGCCCGCCACCGGATGGACATGGCTGTCGACAAGGCCTGGCGCCAACACCGTGCCGTTGGCGTCGATCACCGTGTCGGCGCCGTCGAGGTCGAGATCGCTCGCCTTGCCGATCGCCGCGATGCGCCCGCCGACGGAAACGATCGTATCGGCGTCGAGGATCGGATTGTCGATGTCACCCGACAGCACCAGTCCGATGTCGCGGATCACCAGCTTCTCGTCCGGCTTCGCGGCCTGCTGCACCTCGTGCGCCATGATCGGGTCCCCTCGCATAGGTCCGCCGACGATCGACGGCAATCTTCGTAAAATCGTTCGCACACGAACGACCTTCGAACTATGATCCGGGCTGTGATGTTTGGCAACCTGAGGGTCGGAGCCGGCTCGCCGGTCAGATTGCCCGCATGGCAGGACGCCGCGGACCGGGCATAGGCATCGTCCGGTTGACCCGGCTCTCGCCGCGGGTCACTGATTGTAAGATGCGTCGCAGAAGCTCTCCCGGCGCCGCTCCCCAGCAACGGGCGATGGCCCGGGACCCGAAGGAACGACAGGTTGGACCCGGCACGACATCTTAAGGACGAGCACGGCAAACGAGACGACTACGTCCTCGACGGGCAGGTGGGTTTTCTGCTCCGTCAGGTTCAGCAGCGCCATGCCGGATTGTTCGCCGAATGCTTCGGCGGCGACCTGACGCCCACCCAATGGGCGGTCGTCGCCAAGCTGGCCGAAATCGGCGCGTGTTCGCAGAACCTTCTCGGGCGCTACACGGCCATGGATGTCGCGACGATCAAGGGCGTTGTCCAGAGACTGCATACGCGCAAGCTTCTGTCGCGCCGGGCCGATCCGAACGACCGCAGGCAGCTTCTGATTTCGCTCTCCGCTTTGGGTCGGCAACTCTTCCAGGCGCATCTCGCCGATGCGCGGCGGGCGACCGCAGCGACACTTTCCCCCCTCACTGAAAAGGATCGCGCAACATTTCTCCGTCTGCTCGAAGTCTTGCGCTGGCCCGAGCGAGAGGTCACCCTGACGGGCCGGACCGCCGCGTGCGATCCGTGAACAAATATTGGGCGACGCGCGGAAGTGACTTGACGAAAGGCAGAAAGGTCGTTCGTATACTAACGTCATCGGCACCGAGGGCCGACCGGTCAAAATGGTCCGAGAGGGCCTGTGTGAACATCTGGATGGGGGACAAGCAATGTTGAAGACACTGTCTCGAATGGGCTGCATGTCGATGCTCGTCGGCGTTGGCCTGATGTCGTCGGCCTCGGCAGGACGGGCCGACGACATCAAGATCGGCGAAATAAACAGCTATTCCGCTCTCCCCGCCTTCACCGAGCCCTATCGCAAGGGCTGGCAGCTGGCCGTCGAGGAGATCAACGCGGCCGGCGGCATCAACGGCGACAAGCTCGTCGTCATCTCCAAGGACGATGGCGGCAAGCCGGCCGCGGCGATTACAGCCGCCAACGAACTCGTCTCGCGCGACGGGGTTGCATTGCTGACGGGCGGCTTCTTCTCCAATGTCGGCCTCGCCATCGCCGACTTCGCCAAGCAGAAAAAGATCGTCTATATCGCGGGCGAGCCGCTGACCGATGCGATCACCTGGGAGAAGGGCAACAAGTACACCTTCCGCCTGCGTCCTTCGAACTACATGCAGGCCGCGATGCTCGCCCAGCAGGCAGCGAAGCTTCCGGCAAAGCGCTGGGCGACGGTCGCGCCGAATTACGAGTACGGCCAGTCGGCGGTCAAGGTGTTCAAGGAGCTGCTCAAGAAGGCAAAGCCCGATGTCGAATTCGTCGCGGAGCAATGGCCGCCTCTCGGCAAGATCGATGGCGGCGCCGTCGCCCAGGCACTGGCGGCCGCCAAGCCCGACGCGATCCTCAACGTCGAGTTCGGCGCCGACCTCGTCCAGTTCGTGCGCGAGGGCACGACCCGCGGCCTGTTCAAGGACCGTTCCGTCGTCAGCTTCCTCACCGGCGAGCCGGAATATCTCGAACCGCTGAAGGGTGAGGCGCCCGAAGGCTGGATCGTCACCGGCTATCCCTGGTATGCGATCGACACGCCCGAGCACGACGCCTTCATGAAGGCCTACGAGGCAAAATATAACGACCATCCCTATCTCGGCTCGGTCGTCGGTTACGTCGAGTTCAAAGTCATCGCCGAGATGCTGAAGCAGGCCAAGTCGACGGACGCGGACGACTTGATCACCGCTGCGGAAGGCATGAAGGTCGGCACACCGTTCGGCGAGATCACCATGCGAGCGATCGATCACCAGTCCACCCTCGGCGCCTTCGTCGGCAAGACGGCGGTCAAGGACGGCAAGGGCGTGATGGTCGACTTCACCTATCTCGATGGCGCCCAATACCTGCCCGACGACGCCACGGTGAAGGAATTGCGGCCGCAGGACTGACGACGGGTCGGCAAAAGGGGCTGCGGACGGATGGCACTCTACCTCGTGCAATTCCTGACAGGGCTTGCCAATGCGGCGTCGCTCTTTCTCGCCGCCTGCGGCCTGTCGGTCATCTTCGGCGTCACCCGCATCGTCAACTTCGCCCACGGCGCCTTCTATATGCTGGGCGCCTATGTCGCCTACTCGCTAACGCTCCGGCTGGAGGACGTCTTCGGGTTCTGGGCCGGCATCCTGCTCGCGGCAACCTTCGTCGCGCTCATCGGCGCCCTGCTCGAGATGTCGCTCCTGCGCCGCATCTATCAGGCGCCGGAGCTGTTCCAGTTGCTCGCGACGTTCGGCGTCACGCTGATGGTCGAGGACCTCGTCCATCTGATCTGGGGGCCGCAGGATCTCGTCGGCCCGCGTGCGCCGGGCCTCGAGGGCGCAGTCCAAGTCATGGGACTGCCGGTTCCGACATACGACATCCTGCTGATGGTTCTAGGACCCCTCGTCCTCGGCGCATTGTGGCTCCTGATGCACCGGACTCGCTGGGGCGTCCTCGTCCGGGCAGCGACCCAGGATCGCGACATGGCGGCAGCGCTCGGGGTGAATCAGAAATGGCTGTTCACCGCCGTCTTCACCCTCGGCATCTTCCTCGCCGCCTTCGGCGGTGCGTTGCAGATCCCGCGCACCGCGGTCACCCATCAGATGGACCTGTCGATCATCGCCGAGGTCTTCGTGGTGGTGGTGATCGGCGGTCTCGGCAGCATCGCCGGGGCCTTTCTCGCCGCGGTTCTGATCGCCGAACTCAATGCCTTCGGCATCCTCGTCCTGCCCGGGATCTCGCTCGTCCTGATGTTCCTGGTGATGGCGGTCGTCCTGGTCCTGCGACCATGGGGCTTTCTGGGCAAGCCGGTGAGGACGGACGTGAAGACAATCGGCGAATCGACACGTCCCTGGCGGCCCTGGTCGTCGGCGATGCGCGCCGCGATCGCTGCGTCGGTGCTCGTGGCGGCGCTGCTGCCGGTCGTGCTCGGTCCCTATGGCCTCGGCGTCGGCGCGCAGATCCTGATCGCCGTCATCTTTGCGATGAGCCTGCAGTTCCAGATGTCGACCGGCGGCCTCGATTCCTTCGGGCACGCGGCGTATTTCGGCCTCGGCGCCTATGGTGCGGCTCTCGCCGTCCAGTGGTTCGAGCTGCCGATGGAGCTGGCGCTGATCGTCGGTCCGTTGACGGGCCTTGCCGGCGCGCTCGTCTTCGGCTGGTTCTGCGTCCGCCTGACCGGCGTCTACTTTGCCATGCTCACGCTCGCCTTTGCCCAGATCACCTGGTCGATCGCCTTCCAGTGGGTCGATGTCACCGGCGGCGACAACGGCATTCTCGGTGTCTGGCCGGCCGACTGGGCGTCCGGTCCGGCCGCCTTTTACTGGCTGACGCTCGTCGCGGCGGTGCTGAGCGTGCTGGTCCTTCGCCATCTGATCTTCTCGCCCTTCGGCTACCGCCTGAGGGGCGTGCGGGACTCGACGGTCCGGGCCGAATCCGTAGGCATCTCCCGGCAGCGCACGCAATACGTCGCCTTCGCCGTCTCCGGCACGGCGGCAGGGCTGGCGGGCGCGCTGTTCGCCTTTCTCAAGGGCAGCATCTTTCCGGACGCGCTGTCGATCCCCACGTCGATCGATGCGCTGGTCATGGTGCTGCTCGGCGGCGTCGGCACGGTGTCCGGCTCGGTTGTCGGCGCCGTGGTCTATACGATGGCGTCGATCTGGCTGATGAGTGCCACCGACCTTTCACGCCTCGTGCTCGGCGGATTGATCGTGTTCCTCGTGGTGGCCTTTCCGCAGGGCATCGTCGGCTCGCTGTCTTCGCTGGTTTCCGGCACGATCGGTCGCCGGCGTGCCAACGATCCGGCCGAGGCATCGATGGCTCTGCCGGCGGAGAGCCCGCGATGAGCCCTGCGCCGCTTCTCGAGGTCGAGCACCTTTCGAAATCCTATGGCGGCGTCCACGCGGTGGAGGATGTCAGCTTCAGCCTTCGCGCCGGCGAAATGCTGGCGCTGATCGGCCCGAACGGGGCCGGCAAGAGCACCTGCTTCAACATGGTGGGCGGGCAGATTCCCGCCGATGCGGGACGGGTGCGGATCGCCGGCCAGGACGTCGCCGGCCGCTCGCCGCGCCAGATCTGGCGGCTCGGCGTCGGCCGAACCTTCCAGGTGGCGCAGGTGTTCAAGTCGATGACCGTGCGCGAGAATGTCCAGGCGGTGTTCGCCTCGCGTGACGGTGGCTGGGGCTTTCTGGGACGGGCCGGCAGCGCCCATCGCGCCGAGGCAGACGCCGTGCTCGACCTCATCGGCATGGCGGACTTCGCCGACCGGCCCTGCGCCGACATGGCCTATGGCGACGTCAAGCGCCTGGAACTCGCCATGGCGCTCGCCAACGATCCGAAGCTTCTGCTAATGGACGAGCCCGCCGCCGGAATGGCGCCTCTCGAACGCATCGATCTGATGGCGCTGACCGCGCGGATCGCCCGCGAGCGCCAGATCGGCGTGCTTTTCACCGAGCACGACATGGACGTCGTCTTCGCCCATGCCGACCGGATGATGGTGCTGAACAGGGGGCGGCTGATCGCCGAGGGCGAGCCCGAGATGGTCCGCCGCGATCCTCAGGTTCGCGCCGTCTATCTCGGCGAGGGCCTGGTCTACGACCAGGCGGCATCCCGGAAGGCGAGCGCATGAGCGAGGCGGCGACCAAGCTCGACGTCGGCCGGCTGAACAGCTTCTACAGTCCGGCGCAAATTCTCTTCGATGTGAGCTTCAGGGTAAACCGCGGCGAGGCCGTCGCCCTTCTCGGACGCAACGGTGCGGGCAAGTCGACGACCTTCAAGTCGCTGATGGGCCTCGTCGGCCGGCGAGAAGGCGACATTCGGTTCGACGGCACGGACATCTCGCGCCTTGCGACGTTCGAAATCGCCCGGCTCGGCCTTGGCTATGTGCCGGAGGATCGCCGCGTTTTCAGCGAACTGACCGTCGAGGAGAATTTGGAAGTCGGCCGGCAGGCGGCGCGTGACGGCGCCAGCACATGGACGCCGGAGCGGCTCTATGCGCTTTTCCCCAATCTCGCGGAGATGCGCCGGCGGCCCGGCGGCGAGATGAGCGGCGGCGAGCAGCAGATGCTGACGATCTCGCGTACGTTGATGGGCAATCCCTCGCTCGTCCTTCTCGACGAACCATCGGAAGGGCTGGCCCCGAAGATCATCGAGCAGATGGCCGACGCGATCCTCGCCATGAAGCGCGAGAACATCAGCATTCTCCTGTCCGAACAAAACCTCCACTTCGCCCGGCTCATTTCCGATCGCGCCTACATCCTGGAAAAGGGCCGGATCCGGTTTTCCGGGACGATCGCCGAGCTCGAGGCGAACGAGGCGGTGCGCAACCAGTATCTGGCGGTCTAGGCCGCGATGAAGACGCGCGACGGTAACGCAATGCTGACGCTTAAAGTGAATGGCGTCGACCATCATATGGTTGTGCATGGACAGGTCTCGCTCCTGACCGTGCTTCGAAACGACCTCGGTCTCAATGCCCCGAAATATGGTTGCGGTCTCGCACAGTGCGGCACCTGCACGGTGCTGATCGACGACAGGGCCGCGCGATCCTGCACCATACCGGCGGCCTCGGTGGCCGATCGCACGATCGTGACCCTGGAAGGCCTTGCGACCGAGGGCCGGCTCGATCCCGTGCAGGACGCCTTCGTGAAGGAACAGGCAGCGCAATGCGGTTACTGCCTGAACGGCATGATCATGACGCTCAAGGCGCTGACCCTGCGCAATCCGGCACCGGACGAGACCGATATCCGGGAGGCCTTGCGCTACAATCTTTGCCGGTGCGGAACGCATCTCGAAATCCTAAAAGCCGCCCGCCGCGCTTGCGGACTGCAGCCGACGAGGAGTGCCGCCGGATGACGCCTGGCACAGACGAGCCGGAAGAAGCCGGGCAGCTGATCATCGAGCGTTCGAGCGCGTCCGGTGTGACGGAGATTTCGTCGTCATCGATGCCGATGGCCGCATCACCGGCACCAGCGGCCATGTCGATCTCGGGACGGGAATCCGAACGGCGCTGGCACAGATCGTTGCCGAGGAACTCGACGCGACCGCCGACCAGGTGACGATGGTGCTGGGGGACACCGACCGCACCCCGGACCAGGGCCCCACGATCGCAAGCGAGACCATCCAGGTCGCGGCTGTCCCGCTGCGCAAGGCGGCCGCGCAGGCCCGTCAGATCCTCCTGTCCCGGGCGGCCGTGCAACTGGGCGCAGCGCTCGATAGCCTGCGCATCGAGGAGGGCCTGATCTTCGCCCAGGGCAGCAACCGTCGCCTCGGATTCGGTGAGCTCGTCGCCGGCAAATTTCTCCGCGTCGGGCTCGACGACGATTTTCCGGTAAAGTCGCCGGCCGACTACCGGCTGGTCGGCACCTCGCTGCCGCGCGTCGACATTCCGGACAAGGTGACGGGTCGCGCGACCTACGTCCACGACGTCCGCGTCCCCTTCATGCTGCACGGAAGCGTGGTGCGACCGCCCTATGCCGGGCGCGACAGCGGCGACTTCGTCGGACGCAGCCTCGTTGCAATCGACCGCAGCTCGGTCGAAGGGCTCCCGGGCTTCGTTGATCTCGTCACGATCGGCGACTTCGTCGGCGTCGTCTGCGAGCGCGAGGAACAATCGGAAGCGGCGGCCCTGAGGCTGAAGGTCGAATGGCGCGATCCGCCGCCGCTGCCGGACATGGACGATATCGCCGAGACTTTGAAGGCGCATCCGGCCATGCCGCGCACGCTCATGGATCGCGGCGACGTCGAGACCGCCATCGCGGGCGCCGCCACGCGGCTGACGCGGGACTATGTCTGGCCGTACCAGATGCACGCCTCGATCGGCCCGTCCTGCGCGGTGGCCGATTTCTGCGACGACTTTCTGACACTTTGGTCCGGCACGCAGAACCCCCACATGCTGCGCGGCGATCTTGCCCGTCTGCTTCATCTGCGACCGGATGCGATCGACATCCGCCGCCTCGAGGCGGCCGGCTGCTACGGGCGCAATTGCGCCGACGATGTCAGCGCCGACGCGGCGCTCCTGTCGCGCGCCGTCGGACGGCCGGTCCGGGTGCAGTTGACCCGCGAACAGGAGAACGCCTGGGAGCCGAAGGGGGCGGCGCAGCTGATGCAAGTCGATGGCGGCCTCACCGCCGACGGCGGACTCGCGGCCTATGATTTCGAGACCCGCTATCCCTCGAACCGTGCGCCCAACCTCGCCCTTCTCCTGACCGGCGCGATCCCGCCAGACCCACAACCCTCCGACATGGGCGATCGCACTGCGATCCCGCCCTATCGCTTCGAGAACGAGCGAATTCGCGTCCACGACATGGCGCCGATCGTGCGGGCCTCCTGGATGCGCGGCGTCTCGGCCATGCCGAACTCCTTCGCCCATGAAAGCTATATCGACGAACTCGCGGCGGAGGCCGGCGTCGATCCGGTCGAGTTCCGGCTCCGGCATCTCGAAGACGAACGCGCCGCCGATCTCGTGCGGGCGACGGCCGAACGCGGAAGCTGGACCCGGCGAAGCGGGGCCCGGCGCACCAGCGACGGGAACAAGCTCTACGGCCAGGGTTTTGCCTACGCCGTCTATGTCCACGGTCCGTTTCCCGGCACGGCCGCGGCTCACGCCGCCTGGATTGCCGAGGTCGCGGTCGACAGGACCACCGGCGAGGTCGCGCTTGAACGGGTCGTTGTCGGCCACGATGCCGGGTTAATGATCAATCCGGCGGGGGTCCGGCACCAAATCCACGGCAACGTCGTGCAGTCGGCGAGCCGCGTCCTCAAGGAAGAGGTGACGTTCGAGAACTCGGTCGTGACCAGCCGCGACTGGGGCAGCTATCCCATCGCGCAGTTCGCGGACGTGCCGGATGTCGACGTGCTCATGCTGCCGCGTCCGGCCGAGCCGCCGCTCGGAGTCGGCGAATCCGCCTCCGTGCCGAGCGCGGCGGCGATCGCCAACGCAATCTTCGACGCGACCGGCGTGCGGTTCCGCGAACTGCCGTTCACACCGGAGCGAATCAAGGCCGGGCTCGATGCCGCGGCCGGCGGCGTCGGCAAGCCGGCAGTGCTAGCGCCTAGGCCGGCTGGCGAAGCGCCGCCGCGCGGCAAACCTGTCTGGCGACATCGGGCCCGCCGGGTTCTTGCGCCGCTTGCAGCCGGAATCGCGGCCACGCTCGGCACGGCTGCCATCGCGGTGACGCTGCGCGGCTCGATCGCGCCGATCACGCAGCCGGACCCGTCTTTCTATTCTGCCGTCACCCTGGAGCGCGGACGCCAGCTTGCGGCGCTCGGGGACTGCGGCGTCTGCCACACGGCCCTCGACGGCGCACCCAATGCGGGCGGACGGGCTATCGAGACACCGTTCGGAACGGTCTATTCCACCAACATCACGCCGGATGTCGAGACGGGCATCGGGACCTGGTCCTATCCCGCCTTTGCCCGGGCGATGCGCGAGGGCGTCTCCCGCGATGGTCGGCAGCTTTATCCCGCCTTTCCCTATACCTCCTTTGCCAGGACCTCGGAGGCCGACCTCCAGGCGCTCTATGCCCATTTGATGGCCGAGCCGCCGGTGAAGGCAAAGGCGCCGGAAACACGTCTCGCCTTTCCCTTCGATATTCGCGCCCTGATGGCCGGCTGGAACGCTCTGTTCCATAAAGCGCAGCCGTTCCTCCCCAACCCCGCAAGGGGCGTCGTCTGGAACCGGGGGGCCTATCTCGTCGAAGGGCTCGGGCATTGCAGCGCCTGCCATTCGCCCCGCAATGCACTCGGCGCGGAAAAGCGCGGCACAGCGCATCTTTCCGGCGGCTTTGCCGACGCCTGGGAAGCGCCCCCGCTGAACGGGCTCGGCAGGGCGCCGGTGCCATGGACCGAGGACGCGCTCTACGCCTATCTGCGGACCGGACGCTCGGCCGAGCACGGAAGTGCCTCGGGGCCAATGGCGCCGGTCATTGCCGGGCTCGCGGAACTTGCGGACGCCGACATAAGGGCGATGGCGGTCTATCTTGGATCAAGCGACGGCGTAACGCCGGCCGAAGACCCTGCGGCGACGGCAGCCCGCCTCGTCTCCGAGAGCGAATCCGACATCCGGCCGGCGAGGAGCGCGGGTGCCCGCCTCTACGATGGCGCCTGCGCTGTTTGCCATCGCTCCGATGCTCACGACACCCTGTTCAATGCCGGCACGCCGTTGGCGTTGGCGACAGCGATCCATGCCGATCGACCGGACAATCTGATCAACACGATCCTGTCCGGTGTTGCCCCTGCCGAAAGCGGCGCACACAGCGCCATGCCGGGCTTTTCCCAAACCTTCACGAACCAGCAGATCGCCGATCTGGTTGGCTACATCCGACACCAGTTTGCACGCGCCCGGCCACCCTGGCAGAACGTTGAAGAGACAGTGGAGACAAGTCGGTTGTCGGCCGGAGTCTCCGGCTGAAAACCAGGGAGCACCTCACTGCATCTCGATTGGCTGCGCTTGCGACCGGACGATTATGGGGATCAGGTGCGCGCTCGTCTCGCGCAGGGCCTCGCGGTGCCCGGTCCGGTCTACTTGTGCGCGCTGCAGATTCGCGTCGTAGCGTTTTCTCGGTTTCTCGGTTTCTCGGTTTCTCGACGTGTTCGATGAGTGCGACGCGCTTATCGTTCCCACGATGCCGACACTCCTGCCGATATCGGCCGACGTCGAGGTCGGCGCGTCCGAAGCGATGACCGAAATTCTGGTCTCGTTGTCCAAATTCACGAGGTCTTTCTCGCTTCTCGGCCTTCCGGCCATTGCGATCCCTGGACCCTCGAACAGCGACGGACTTCGGCCCAGCATCCAGATCGCAGGACGGCCGTGGCAGGAAAATGTCATTTGCGCTCTTGGTCTCGAATTGCAGAAACGTTTCATTGAGCGGAGTCGGTACTCGGCATAAATCAAATAGGATCAACACCTGTCGAAAATTTCCAGCGCTCGCCCTGGCCGATGGCCTTTCATCCCGACAAATTAAAATACAAGGTACTCCGTGACCTCTCGACTGATATTCGACGCCATCGGCCATGGAGCCGTCTCCTTTACGGTCGAACAGGCTCTTGTCGCCGGCTGGACAGGCCGTGACCGGGCGGCGGTAGACAACCACATAGCCGAACTCGAGGCGATCGGAGTCGCGCCGCCTTCTTCCGTGCCGCTGTTCTACCGCGTCGGCGTCGTGTTGTTCACTCAGTCGCCCGTGGTGGAGACCGTCGGTGCGACATCGTCCGGTGAAATCGAGCCGCTGCTGCTCGATGACGGCAACTCACTCTATCTCAGCATCGGCTCTGACCACACAGATCGCAAGTTGGAGGCCCATTCCGTCGCGCTGTCGAAGCAGGTCTGCCCGAAACCGATCGCAACCACACTCTGGCGCTTCGACGATGTGCACGACCATATTGACGATTTGCAGTTGAAATCCTGGATCCGCGACGACGACACCGCCGACTGGACACCTTATCAAGACGGCACGATCGCGAAAATTCGGACGCTCACCGATCTTGTCGCCGATTGCCCCTTGTCCGCAGGGCCCGGCCGGCTTCAGCCCGGAACCGCGATGATGTGCGGGACCCTTGGCGTTCTATCCGGTGGCGTTCGTCCGGCGCGCTATTTCAAAATGTCGATGCACGACCCGGTTCTCGCGCGGACGATCATGCACAGCTATCAATGCCGCACCCTACCAGTCGTGGCTTGAGACGAGACTGACGTTTTTCCGCAGGATCGGAGCGCTCGCATGCCCGTAAATGCACGGGCGAGCACAAAGCTGCCTATAATTCCCGCAGAATATGCATTATATTTAGCCTCTCTAAGGGTTTACAGCGGATTCAATTAACAATTAAATCCCTCCATCTTGCTAGTGTGATTGGGGAAGATATCGATTGTCTGCGTCCACCGAACACAACACTGCCAGGACCACCGTCAACCATGCCGTCGCTCGCATCGGCATGCTGACGCCGTCGTCGAATACGGTTCTCGAACCTTTCACCAGCGACATTCTCGGTGGTTTCGGCGGCGATGCCAGCGTTCACTTCGGCCGCTTTCGTGTCACCGAAATCTCGATGTCCGAGCGCTCGCAGTCGCAATTTGACATCGCACCAATCCTTCGGGCAGCGGAGCTTCTCGCGGATGCCAAGGTGGGCGTGATTGCCTGGAACGGCACATCCTCAGCGTGGCTCGGCCTCGACAAGGACGTGGCGCTCGCAAAAGCGATCGAGGATACCACCGGGATCGCCGCGACGACGACGATGATCGCTTATGAAAGGCTTTTCGAAACGGCCGCGATCACCCGGATCGGTCTCGTCACGCCCTATCTAAGCGAGATCCAGGATCGCATCGTTGCCAATTACGGTGCACGCGGCATCAAGGTCGTCGCCGAGCGCCACCTTGAGGATCGCGGCAACTTCTCCTTCGGCAGCTATGGCGAGGCGGAGATCGCCACTCTTGTACGCGATGTCGCGAAAGCCGAGCCGCAGATGATCGCCATCGTCTGCACAAATTTCCGCGGCGCGGGCATCGCTGCAGCAGTCGAACGCGAATGCGGCATTCCGGTCGTCGATTCCGTTTCGATCACCGCCTGGGCGACGGCGCGCCTCGCGGGCCTCGACACGTCCCGCATCACCTCCTGGGGTCGGCTGTTCCTCGATTATCCCGACATCCCCGGCTTGCGTCCTGCGGCAGATTTCGAGCGGACCCAGGCCGCTTCCGGTATGCGCTGACGCGCTCGCCTTTCGACCGAAACCCGCCGGCGATGTCCGGTTTATTTGGAGAGTAAAGCCCATGAAACGCAGCTTACTGGCACTCGCCGCCTTGTCCGCCTCATTCCTTGCAGGCCCGGCCTCGGCAGAGACGATCAGTCTCAAGGTGATGGGACAGCCGGCCTCGACCGGCCTGATCCAGAAGAACTACGAGGCGCCCTTTTTCGAGAAGATGGCCGAGAAGACCGGCGTCGACGTCTCGGCGACCTACACGCCCGTCGATGTGACCGGCGTCAAGGATACCGAAGAGCTTCGCCTCCTGAAGAGCGGGTTGTTTGACATAATCTCCCTTCGCCTTTCGCAGGTTTCCCGCGACGAGCCGACGATCCTCGGCTTCGATCTCGTCGGCCAGAACCCGGACTATGCAACGGCCAGGAAAGCGATCGACGCGTTCTTTCCGGTAGTCGACAAGCAGTTGCAGGCAAAGTTCAACACCAAGCTCCTCGGCGTCTGGCCGTTCGGCCCGCAGGTCTTGTTCTGCAAGCCGGAGATCAAGAACCTCGCCGGTCTGAAAGGCAACAAGGTCCGAGTCTACGACCAGAGCCTGGCGAATTTCGTTTCCTCCGTCGGTGGAACCCCTGTCCCACTCGGCTTTTCGGAAGTTCAGCAGTCGCTTGCTCGCGGCGTCATCGATTGCGCGATCACCGGTCCAAGCTCGGCGAACACGGCAGGCTGGCCCGAAGAGACCAACAACATGCTGCCGATCGCTTTCCAGATCGCGGTGCAGGGCTATGCGATCAACCTCGACACCTGGAACAAGTTTTCTCCGGAAGACCAGAAGAAGCTGCAGACCGCATTCGATGGCCTGACCTCGGAAATCTGGACATATTCGGAAAAGATCTTCCAGGACGCGGTTCGCTGCAATGTCGGCGACACCCCTTGCGAGACTGTCAAACCCTACGCGCTGAAGCTCGTTCCTGTCTCAGACGAGGACAAGGCGACGATGCAGAGTGCCTTGCGCGACATTTCCTTCCCTGACTGGAAGGAAGTCTGCGACAAGGTCAATCCGACCTGCTCGAAGGATTGGCAGGATACGGTCGGCAAGGCCCTCGGCTTCTGACATTCCGCCTGACGCCGAAATACGCCGGGCAGGTCGCGCGACGACCCGCCCGGCCCAACGCTTGAATATGCCGGATCGGAGCCCTTCCATGCAGCATTTCGCAAGGTTCGCCAGTTGGGCGTTCGGCCTCGCGCTTGTAGCGCTTTCATTTTTCGTCGCTCTTGAAACGGTCTGCCGCAAGCTCTTCAACTTCTCCTTCGAAGGAGCGGACGAACTCGGCGGCTACGTGCTTGCGATCGGCTCGTCCCTCGCCTTCACCGTCGCCCTCGTCGATCGCGCCCATGTCCGGATCGACTTTCTACATCGCAAGCTGCCGGCGGCCATCCGCTCCATCCTCGACTGGCTCTCGATCGTCTCGCTGGCTCTATTCGGCGCCTTTCTGGCCTATGTCGGCTATTTCGTGGTTACCGACACGATCACCTATGGCAGCGTCGCGCCGACGCCCTGGGCCACTCCGATCATCTATCCTCAGGGCGGCTGGTACGCAGGCTACGTCCTCTTCGCCTTCGTTTCGATCGGCCTCGCTCTCTATGCGACCGGCCTCCTTGTGCGCGGACGTCTCGGCGAACTCTCGGAACAGTTCGACCCAATGGGCATCGACCAGGAGGTGAAAGAGGAACTCGAAAATGTTCAGGTCCGCTAGTCACCCCGCCGGCCTTCCCACGTTGATGAACTACGCGCGATGAGCGTCTCCGCCGTCATCATCGGGTTCTGCGCCATGATGGCCATGCTTCTGGCCAGCCTTCCTGTTGCGGTCATCATGGTCGCGACGGGCGTTGTGGGCGGCACCCTCTTGTTCGGCTGGCCGCTGGTTCAGTCCATGGGACCGGTCGCCTGGGGCGTTCAGAACGAGAACGTCCTCACCGCAATTCCGCTCTTCATCCTGCTCGGTGAACTGCTCCTGCGCGGCGGACTTGCCGACCGAATGTATACGGCGCTCGCGGTCTGGTTCGTCCGACTGCCCGGCGGGCTTCTTCACACCAATATCGGTGCCTGCGCGCTGTTTGCGGCAACCTCCGGCTCGTCAGTGGCAACCGCAGCGACGATCGGCACCGTCGCCCTGCCCAATCTCGACAAGCGCGGTTATCCGCCCAGCCGATCGCTGGGCTCGCTCGCGGCGGGCGGCACGCTCGGCATCCTGATCCCGCCGAGCGTCAATCTTCTGATCTACGGCTCGCTTGCCGAAACCTCGATCGGCCAGTTGTTCATCGCCGGCATCGTCCCCGGCATCTTGCTGACGCTTGCCTTCATGGCTTTCATCGCCATCCAGGCGCTGATCGACAGCCGCGGCAAGGAGGACATCCGCGACCCACTGATCCCCCTGGGCGAACGCATCGCGCTTGCCCGCCATCTGATTCCCCCGGGGATCATCTTCCTCGTCGTGATGGGCTCGATCTACATGGGCATCGCAACACCGACGGAATCGGCCGCGCTCGCCGTGGTGGTGGCGATTGTATTCATCTTCTTCGAAGGCAAGCTGAACCTTCAAACCCTCGACATCTGCTTCCGCCAGTCCGCCAAGACCACCGGCATGATCCTTCTGATCATCACCGCTGCCTTCATGCTGAACGTCACGCTGGCGCTGGGTGGAGCGGCGCAGGCGATGACCATTTGGGTCGCGTCCTTCGGCCTTTCCGCGACGAGCCTGCTTCTCGTGCTCATCGTCTTCTATCTCTTCCTGGGCATGTTCATGGACGTGTTGTCGATGCAGGTGCTGACAATTCCGATCGCCCTTCCCATCGTCGTCGCCGTCGGCGTCGATCCCGTCTGGTTCGGCATCTTCGTTGTGTTGATGTGCGAACTCGGCATGATCACCCCGCCTGTCGGCATGAATCTCTATGTCGTCCAGGGCGTTCGAAAGGATGGCGGACCATTCATGGATGTCGTCTTCGGCGCTCTGCCCTACGCGATCATCATGATCCTGTTCACGATCCTCTTGATCTTCCTGCCGCAAATCGTCTTGTGGCTGCCGCAGAACATGAAGGGCTGAAGGGTGACCACAAGCATCCTCGAAAATATCTGGCAACTCGATGCGACCGCCCTGGTCGCGGCCTATGGCGAGAACCGGCTCACACCGACGCAGGCGATCGACGTCAGTCTCGACCGCATCGCCCGGCTGGACGGCAAGCTCAATGCGTTCTGCTGCCTGTCGCCGAGCGCCAGGGCGGACGCGGCTGACTCGACCGAACGCTGGCAGAACCGTGCGCCGATCGGTCCGCTCGACGGCGTGCCTGTCGCTTTGAAGGACAATCTCGCCGTCGCCGGCATGCCGGCTTCCTTCGGCAGCCTACTCTTCTCCGATTCGATCCTGCAGCAGGACGAACTTCCGGTTTCCCGGTTGCGGGCGGCAGGAGCGATCATCGTCGGCAAGACGACGACCCCGGAATTTGCGGTCGAGGGCTATACGGCGAGCGATCTCCACGGCGTGACGCGCAACCCGTGGAACCTCGGACTGACACCCGGCGGGTCGAGCGGCGGATCGGTGGCGGCCGTCGCCGCCGGGCTCGTGCCGATCGCGCTGGGCACCGATGGCGGGGGCTCGACGCGCCGCCCTGCCGCCTATACGGGCCTTATCGGCCTGAAGCCCGGCATCGGTCACGTTCCACGCGACGACGGCTTGCCGCAGATCCTCCTCGATTTCGAAGTGATCGGCAGCTTCTCCCGCTCCGTCCGCGACGTGTCCCGCCTCGATGCGGCGCTGTCGGAGCCGGACCGGCGCGACCCGACGTCTTGCGGTCTTGCACCGTCCGAAATCTCCTGCCGACCCTTGCGCATCCTTTTCGCTGAGCGGATCGGCGAGAATCCCTGCGATGGCACGATCCTGGAAGCGGTCGAGGCTTCGGCCGAGACGTTTCGATCCATGGGCCATGAGGTGCTCCGAACCGGCCTGCCCTTCAACGTGTCGGGCCTCGCCGAGGTTTGGTCCTCCATCGCAGAGATAGGGTTAGCGAGGCTCTGCGAGACCCATCCCGATTTTGCGGCAAAAGCGAATCCGAAATACGTCGCGATGGCTGACCGCGGCGCAGGACGTTCAGCGGCCGATCTGCTGGCGATATTGGACATCGTGCGACGACTGCGCCGCGATGTGGCCCGCGCCTTCGCCGACGTCGATCTGATCTTGATGCCGGCCTGCGCGGCCATGCCGTGGGCCGCGCAGAATCCGTTTCCCGAGGTGATCGATGGCGAGCGCGTCGGACCGCGTGGACACGCGGTTTACACCGGTTGGGTCAACGCCTCCGGCCATCCGGCAATCGCGCTGCCCTGCAAGGTCGCGCGCGGCGCGTTGCCGATTGGCTTTCAGCTGATCGGCGATCGGGGTTCGGAAGCCTCGTTGCTGCACGTGGCGGCACGATATGAAGACAAAAGCCCCTGGCAGGACCGATGGCCGGACATCGCCAGCGGCTGACCGCAGCCGCGCGGCCATCATTCGTATCGGGTATCGACCGCGCCGAGGCCTTGAATGCGTGCCTCGACGAGGGTTCCCGGCTCGACGAAGATCATGCCTGTCAACGAACCCGTGGTGACGATATGACCTGGCTGCAAACCGCCACAATGCTGGCCAATGGCTTTCGCCAGGGCGAGGAAGACCGAGAATGCGTCGCCGCCGCCCGGTACGGGATATCGCCCGGAGACAACGGAAAGTCCATTGAAGCGCAGATCGACAAGTGGTTTGACGAGATCGAGATCGTCGCCGACGATGGGGTCGGCCCAGATCAGCCCGGCATTGATCTGATTATCGGCCAGTTTCAGGACATCCGGCATCGTCGCGAATTCCTCGATGCGCCCATCCACCACCTCGATCACCGGCATCGCCGTGACCGAGGCCCGCGCGGCGGTAGAAAAGTCGTCGGCATCGAACGGCGGCAAGGCTCGATCGAGCCGAAAGCCAATTTCGAGTTCTATCCCGCAGCTCGCGAATTCGCTCGACTTGTAGACGGCACCCGACGGTCGCAACCCGCCTTCCAGGATCGGCGCGAAGATCACCGGCGCGTCGACACTCTTTCGACCCGTCTTGAAGGCACGCGCCGGGCCGAACGCCTCGCAGACACGAGCCTGCACACCATAGGCACCCGCTTCGTCAAGACCCGTCGCCATCGCTTCGGCTTCCGCCCGTTTCAAGCGAACTCCCGTACGCCGTGCGGTGATCAGCCGAGCGGCCAGTTCATCCGCCAAGTTCCCGCCATTGCCGGTCATTCGCTGCGTCCGCGGGCTGCAGGCCATTGTCGCGAACCGGTAATTTCCCATCTCGCCATGTGGTCGTCTCCCTGGAAAAAGCTCGAACAGCCCGAGCGCGAAAGAGCGTGAAAACCGTGTCAGCATCCTCCAACGCGAAGCGTGAGCAGAAGAGCCAATCTCCCCGAGCGATGAACGGCCCCGCGCGCAAGGTCAAGCTCAGCCGGCACTCGCTGCATCACGAGGTCGCCGCGTCGGTCCGGCAGATGATCATTCATGGCGAACTGAAAGCTGGCGAGAAGATTCCCGTCGCCGAGATTTGCAGCATGCTCGGCGTGTCGCCAACGCCGCTGCGCGAGGCGCTGAAGGTCCTTGCCGAGGAACGGCTCGTCACGATCGAAGTCAATCGCGGCGCGCGGGTCGCGACCTATTCGGTGGAGGAATCCGAGAACCTCTTCGAGGTGATCGCCGTCATCGAGAGCCTTGCGGCCGAACTGACCTGCGAACGTATCTCGCAAGCCGAGCTTGCCACTTTGGAAGACCTTCACGCCCGAATGGCCGAGGCGTTTAACGCTGCGGACAAGGACACCTATTTCGATCTCAATTCCGCGATCCACCGCAACATCATCGGAGCTTGCGAAAACGAGGAACTGCAGCTCGTCCATCAGCGGTTGATGCTACGGGCCGAACGTGGGCGCTACATGGCGATCATGGACGAGGCGCGCTGGAAGCAGGCATTTCACGAACACGAGACACTTATGAAGACTTTGCGCTCCCGCGATGTCGCGGGCGCGGGCGAGATCTGGCGGATCCATTTGATCAATACGGGCCGGGCCCTCGGCGGTGCGTTGAGCAGTGTCCGCTTCCGAGCGGAATGACAGTATCAACAGTATCAACAGTATTATCGGAGCAGCCGGTCTATACGGCCACCGCCGCCGGCAAGGCATTTCTCGACATGACAGGCGTCTTCGCCGAGTTCGAGGCCGATCTTCAGCGAGAGCGGCAGCTCGAAGGCATTCAAGCTGCCAAGCAGCGGGGCGTCTATACCGGCCGCAAGCCCAAAGCGGAACGGCGTAAGCCGCGTCATGGAATTAGGGCGCTGAGTAGCAGCGGAAAAGAAAATACATCTGTGGACGCCGCTCGAAGCGCAAGCGGTATTTTCAGGCGAGGGAAGCGCTCCACCCTCGATGGATCGCGATCCATTTAATACCAGATCTCGCATTGGCTGATTTGTCGAGGATTCTCTGCGCTGAGCTGATGTGTTTCCTGGGCGATCGAGAGGATGTTCGCCATGGCCACACCGCTTCCGCTTCGCCCCGACTTCGATGCCGCAACTCTTCGCCAGGCTGCTCGTCGTTCACGAGACGCGCTCCAGACCCGTCGTCTTCTGGCGCTTGCGGCGATTGATGAGGCCGGCTCGTGCAGCGGCGCGACCAAGGTCGGGGGCGTGACTTTGCAGATCGTTCGGGACTGGGTCGTGCGCTTCAACGCATCCGGCCCGAACGGCCTGATGGACCGCAAGTCGCCGGGCCCGCCTTCGCGGTGGGGATCGAGCGAGCGGCAAGCCTTGGTGGACAAGCTCGAGGCGGGACCGATCCCGTCCGTCGACGGTGTGGTGCGCTGGCGCCTCGTGGATCGTGCCCAGTGGGTGTTCGAGGCGTTCCGCATGACGATCAGCACCCAAACGCTGAGCCGCGAGTTGCGGGGTCTGGGCTACCGCAAGCTCACGGCCCGCCCGCGACATCATGCTCAGAACGAGTTCGAGGTGGACGCTTTTAAAAAGACTTCCCCGCCGGTCTGGCAGAGATCGCGGCGAACGAGGCCGTCGGCCAACGTCTAGAGATCTGGTTCCAGGACGAGATGCGCATCGGCCAGAAGAACCCGATCACCCGGCGCTGGGCCAAACGGGGGACGCGACCTTCGGCACCCAAGGATCAACGCACCGCCTCCGCCTCCGTGTTCGGAGCGATCCGCCCGAAGCCTGGAAAAGGCGCAGCCCTCGTCATGCCGCGCTGCGACACCCACGCCATGGCCTGTCATCTCGAAGAGATCTCCCGCGTCGTTGCCGTCGGCGCCCACGCCGTCGTTCTTCTCGATCAGGCCGGTTGGCATACGAGACGTCCAAGCTCATGGTCCCCGGCACATCACCTTGATGCCTCTGCCGCCCCGGGCGCCCGAACTGAACCCTCCTGAGTTTGTCGAAGGGCGAGAACCTCTGGCAGTTCCTGTGCGACAACTGGCTGTCGAACCGCATCTTCCAATCCTGCGACGACATGATCGATCACGCCTCCCACGCATGGCGCAAGATCGAAAGCCGGCCATGGCGCATCATGTCCACCGGATTGCGTCGATGGGCTCACGGGTTCTGATCAATCGGAGTTGGTATTATTCGCATGCGAACCCGCGAAGGCATGGCGATGGCGCGGGCGAGGGAGCGTCTGCGCGGCAAGAAGCCGAAGCTGTCCGAGAAGCAGGGGAAAGAGTTGCGCCGCATGTACGATGCCGGCGAGTATTCGATCAGCGATCTCGCCGACGTCTTTTCCGTTTCGCGGCCGACAATCTATCGCAACGCTTCACCGGGTGCCCGACCGCGAGCCGTTGTCGCAAACCGAACGCCAGCGTGCAGCGGCGAAGGCGGTAGGGAAGGGGACTTCTGCGCGCCACTCACGCCTTGAGCTTCGCGTCTTCTATCCGCTCGACTGGCCACAATTGTCCAGCTCGATCCGCTTTCGCCGCGCAAAAGGACGTTGCGAGCATCGTGGGCTTTTGCGTGGTGGAATCGTCTACCAAACTGAGCCCAATATCCAATTCTTCGCTCCCGATTTTGGGTAAAGTCGAGCTGGGATAAGCGCGATCAGAGGGCCTTCGGCACGATGGTATCAGAAGCCAACCGCGCAGCCGTCCTTGCGAGGATCGGAGCCGGCAACATAGCCTCCCGCTATCTTCTGGATCATCTGCGCTCCGCCAAAGCCGAAGCTGGCCTCTGGCGGTTCTTGGGACAGACGATGTCCGCGCGTTGCGAGTCCGGCGATTACCGCTTCGCCGAAGGTCGGCTCGATGGCTACGTCGAGACCGTTCATCACTCGAAAGCGCGGCGCGTCGATCGCCGTTTGCGGATCCTGCTCCCAAAGTTGCGTGCGCAGCAGGACCTGGACATGGCCCTGCGCCTGAATTGGCCCGCCCATTACACCGAAGGCTGCCAGCGGCGCGGCGTCTTTCGTGATGAAACCGGGAATGATCGTATGAAACGGACGTTTGCTCGGGCCGACCTGATTGGGGTGGCCAGGCTCGAGGGTGAACCCGGCACCGCGGTTCTGCAAGGCGATTCCGGTGTCGGCGACTACGACGCCGGAGCCGAAGCCGGCGTAGTTCGACTGGATGAATGAAACCATCATGCCATTGTCGTCGGCGGCTGAAACATAGACGGTTCCGCCTGCTTTCGGGGCGCCCGACCGAAAGTCAGTCGCTCGCTGCGGATCGATGAGCCGGGCCCTGCTTTCCAGATAATCCGGATGGAGAAGGTCTGTGTGGCCGGGAAAAGTCATGTGATCGGGATCGGCGACATAGGCCCACATGTCGCGGAAGGCGAGCTTGATCGCCTCGATCTGAAGATGCAGTGCGTCGACACTGTCGCACGCGAAACGTTCTATGCCGCAATGGTTGAGAATGCCGAGTGCCATCAGCGCGGCGATCCCCTGGCCATTCGGCGGTATTTCGCTGAGTGCGACGTTGCCGAACGGCTGCTGGATCGTGCCGCACCAATCGACGGTATGGTTTGCGAGATCGTCGAGCGTCAGTGCGCCATTGTGCCGTTTTGCGTCGGCAGCGATGCGTTCGGCAAGTGCTCCGCGATAGAAGGATTCTCCACCTGTCTCGGCGATCGATGTCAGAGACCTTGCCGACGCGGGGGACGTGAAAAGCGTTCCCGGCCTCGGTGCCGCGCCCGACAGCATGAAATGCTCCCGAAATCCGGGCTGTCCCGAGAGCGTTTCGGCGCCGCGCTCCCAAAGCTTGGCGATCATGGGAGAAACCAGAAATCCGTCCCGTGCGTAGCTGATCGCTGGTCCCAGAAGGTCGGCGAAGGGGAGGTTTCCATAACGCTGAGACAATGCCGCCCATGCCGAGACGGCACCGGGGACCGTAACCGAGTCCCATCCCTTTTCAGGCATGGCCGTCCGCCCTTCGAAGCGACCAGGCTCCCACGCGGCAGGACTGCGGCCCGAAGCGTTCAGACCCACGAGTTCGCGCCCATCCCAGAGTATGGCAAAAGCATCGGAGCCGAGCCCGTTGCCGGTAGGCTCCACCACGACGAGGGTCATTGCCGCCGCCAGTGCGGCATCGACCGCATTGCCGCCTCGCATCAGCATTCGCAGGCCCGCCTGGGCGGCCAGCGGCTGCGATGTCGCCACGACGTTGCGTGCGAGCACGGGCGAGCGGCGCGACGCGTAAAGCGGATCATGGCGATAGCGGAACAAGGCAGCCTACCTCTCGTGTGTCATGCGATCGGATGGGTGGGATTGCGCGCTCGCGGCAGGTCGCAACCGGGCCGGCACCAAATCATTTGCCACCTCCGGTCGGATAGCGGCTGGTCTTATTGCGATGCGACCGGCGGCGATAGCTGCCAATCCGTTTCGTCCCTAGGATGAAGACAGTCGCCCATCAGACGGAGCAACCAGATCTGCCCTCAAATGGTCGAGAAAGAGAGTCTGCGCAGAATTTTGCAATCGATGATTCCAGGCGGCCTGCGTCGGTATGGTGTCCACTGCGTCAGCGAGCGGTCTGCAGACTATCCGATCATCACCGTAGTCGACAAGACTTTCAGCCTGAACGGAAATGCCCATGCCGCATGCGACCAGCCCGATCAAGGCACGCGTCTCCGGTGCCGTCTGAACGATGGAAGGGCGAAAACCCACCCGGTCGCATTGCCGAAACAGATGCGCGTGGTAGGCTTCCCATCGATCGATTTCACCGAGTACGAAGGGCCATTGTGCCAGGTCCGACAAGCAAAGCTCAGCGCGTGACGCAAGTTCGTGCTCGCGCGGAAGGATGACCATGAGCCGATCATGCTGGATATCGATGGTCTCGAATCGATCCGCGTCCACAGGACCGGTCACGAAGGCGATGTCGAGCGTCTCGTTGTCGAGCCACGCCATCTGTTGCATGGTATAGCTCTGGATCAATTTGAGATGTATGCGCGGCGCGACGACGCGAAAGCGCCGCACGATGTCGGGAAGTCTGCCGGCAATCGCGGTGTCCGTGTAGCCGACCGCGATCGTGCCCTCGAGCCCTTTTGCGACCCGCCGCGCCTGTTCGATCGCAGCCTGCAGGCTGGCGAGCATCCGCCCGCATTCGGCTACGAAAACCTGGCCTGCGAGGGTCAATTCCACTTGGCGGTTGTTGCGCTTGAGGAGTGGTGTTCCGACATCCTGCTCCAGCAACGCTATGGCTCGGCTCAAAGCCGGCTGCGTCAGGCCGAGCTGGTTCGCAGCTTTCCTGAAGTTAAGCTCGCGGGCGACACATTGGAAATAGCGAAGCCTGCGCAGGCCGGTATCCACTGCTGTGAGCCTCTCGCATGATGCACAAAAGGCATCAATAAGCCGTCAAATTTACATTATGCAAGACAAATATCGGCCGCTAGCGTGTGGGGACCGTGCACGAGCTGGAGGAATTTCAAATGAAACTACCGTTTCGGAACGTGGTACTCGTATCTTGCCTTCTCCTGGGAGCCGCCGCATCTGCTCCCGCGAAAGCGGCCGATACTGTGATGAATATCGGATGGGAAACGCCGCTCGATTCAAGCTACGGCGTATTGGCCAAGAAATTCAAGGAATTGGCCGAGCAATACAGCGACAATACGATTGAAGTCAAGTTTCGCTGCTGCGGGCAAATCGCCACCGAGGACAATGCTTTCAAGGCACTCCAACTCGGGACGGTCGACGCCTACATTATTTCACAAAACAACATCTCGCCGAACTGGCCGCTGATGGACGTGTTCGTCCTGCCCTATGTCTTCAAGGATGCGGACCAACTGGTCAAAGTCACGGAAGGCGAAGTCGGTGACGCGATCAAGTCGAAGATTCAAAAAGAAACCAGCGTCCATCTCTTGACCTTCGGAGGGCCGAGTTATCGTGATTTCTTCAATTCAAAGCGGCCGATCGAAAAGATGTCGGACATGGACGGGCTGAAGATCCGCGTACCGAAGAACGAAGTGATGCTCGATACCTTCGCGGCCTTCGGCGCCGAACCGGTTCCGCTCGCGTGGTCGGAAACGCCGACCGCCCTTCAGACCAAGACGATCGATGGCGGCGACAACGGAACCAACGTCATCCAGGAGATGAAGTTCTACGAATTTGCCCCCTATCTGACGGTTCTGGACCATTTCGTCGGCGTTTCGCCATTGCTGGCGTCGGACCGCTTCATGTCCCGTCTGACCGACGCGCAACGTGAGGCCGTCGTCAAGGCCGCGAAAGAAGCGGGTGAGTTCCATACTCGATACTCGCTCGATCAAATCAAACAAGAGCGCGAATGGCTGACGTCGAAGGGTGGCATGAAGATGACCGAGCCGGATCGCGCGCCGTTCATCGAAGCGGCCAAGAAAGTTCAGGAAAAGTTCGCCACGCAACGTGGTGAGGAGTTCGTGGATCTCGTCACCCAGATCCAGAACGCTCAAAAATAGCCGCCGCTCGGCTGGAAACCGATGCGGATCGCTTCGCCGCTCCGCATCGCCTTTCGCCGGAATTGGAAGGGCACGACCAGTGAATGCGTTGACGTCTATCACGACCTGGCTGGAGAGCCATCTCGAGGAGTTCATCTGCGGTCTTGCCCTGAGCCTGATCTCCATCTGTGTCTTTCTGCAGGTCGTCATGCGCTACGTGTTCGGCACGGCGCTGCAGTGGAGCGAGGAGGTCTCCGGCATCTGCATGGTCTGGGCGGTCTACATGGGTGCCTCGCTCTGCGTGCGCGAGCGATTCCATATCCGCATCCTAGCAGGGGTGATGTCTCTTCCACGTGTGTTGGCAAAGCCGATTATCCTGCTGGCCGATCTTTTTTGCTGTGCCTTCTGCGTGTTCATGATCGTCGTTGGCACCGAATACCTTTCGGTGCTGGCCCGGTTCACCGCACGCACGCCGAGCCTCGGTATCAATGAGCTGTATCCTCAGTCGATCATTGTCATCGGCTACGCGTTGATCCTGATCCGCTTTGTGCAGATTTACCTTGCGTGGTTTCGTGAAGGAGCCAGGGGGCTGCCGGGAATGCGCCCAGAGCACGATCTGGTTCTCTAGTGGCGAACGATCTCCTTCTCCTCGCACTGGTTTTCACGCTGCTGACAATCATCGGCACGCCGCTTTTCGCGGCCGTCGGCCTGACCACGGTTCTGGCGCTTTTTTTGATCGACATCCCCTACACGCTGGTCGCACAGACCAGCTATACGAGCCTGACGCCGTTTCCACTTCTGACGATTCCACTCTTCGTTCTGGCCGGACGTCTGATGGAAGTCGGGGGCATGGGCAAGCGGCTGATCGATGTCGCAACGAGCCTTGTCGGGGCTTACCGCGGCAGCTTGGGAATGGTCACTGTTCTTGCCTGCATGCTGTTTGCGGCGCTGTCGGGATCGGGCCCCGCCACGACGGCCGCGATCGGCTCGATCACTATCCCAGCGATGCGCGAGGACGGCTACAAGACGCCGTTTGCCGCTGCCGTCGCCGCGGCCGGTGGGGCGCTTGGAAGCCTGATTCCGCCTTCCAACCTGATGATCATCTACGGCCTGGTCTCGGAGACATCGATTCCTCGGCTGTTTCTGGCAGGCTTCATTCCGGGATTCCTGGTCACCGCCATGCTGATGCTCACGACCTACGTCGTTTCGCGCCGCAAACGGTTCGGCGGCAGCGGCAAGCCGTTTTCCTGGCGCCCTGCCGGTCGGGCGGCCTGGGACGGAAAATGGGCGATCGGCGCACCGCTTCTCATACTCGGCGGCATCTACAGCGGTGCCTTTACCCCGACGGAGGCTGCGGCTGTGGCGGTGTTCTACGCGCTTCTGGTCGGCAGCGTCATCCATCGCGAGCTCGACTTGGGGAAAGTCCTCGAAAGCCTTCGCTTCACCGCGCTCATCACCGGTCTCCTGATCCTCATCGCACCGACCATAGCCTTTGGCCAGCTCTCGGCATTCTACGACGTGCCGGCGGCGATCGAAGGGCTGATCACCAGTTACACCACCAACGTCTATGTCGTGATGATCCTCATCGGCCTGTTCTACATCTTCATCGGCACCTTCATGGAGTCGCTGGCACAGATCATTCTGTTCACCGCCGTATTCCTGCCGCTCGTGACAAGTCTCGGCGTCGATCCGGTCGCCTTCGGTGTTTTCACCGTAATCACCTGCGAGATCGGATTCCTGACGCCGCCGCTCGGCGGCAATCTCAACGTTGCGGCCCGCCTCTCAGGAATCACGATCGAACAGGTGTCGGTCGCGGTCCTGCCGTTCATTCTGGCTTACTGCGTCGGTCTGCTGTTTTTGATTTTCTTCCCGGAACTCTCGCTTTGGCTGCCGAATCTCATTTACGGCCCATCGCTATAGTTGCGCCGGTGCTTTCCAAAGAAGGAGAATACGATGCTGGATACCATCCTTTCGGGCGGTACGGTCCATGACGGCACCGGCCGCGCGCCATACCGCGCCGACGTCGGCGTGGCTGGTGGAATCATCGTCGAAATTGGCGATCTCTCGGACGTGGTCGCGCAGCAGAGGCTGATAGTCGAGGGCTTGGTCGTTTCCCCGGGTTTTATAGACCTTCACACGCATTCCGATTTCACGCTCATCGCCGACGGGCGCGCGGAAAGCCAGGTGCATCAGGGCGTGACGACGGAAGTCATCGGGCAGTGCGGCTTCTCCTGTGCGCCGGTGCGGAGTGCGCGCGATGTTGCAATCATGGCACCCGGCTTCACGGAGAACATGATCGAGGTCGACTGGAACAGCTTCGGGGAATATCTCGATCACCTCGAACGCGGGAAGCTGGGCGTCAATGTCGCGGCCTTCGTCGGCCACGGCACGATCCACAGAGCCGTTCTGGGCGATGCCCTTCGGCCGGCCAACGACGACGAACTGGACGTCATGAAAGGCCTTCTTGATGAAAGCATCGACGGGGGTGCCTATGGCTTTTCTTCCGGTCTCGAATATTGGCCCGGAAGCCTCGCGACACCCGATCAGATGTCCGAACTCGTCTCCGTCGCGGCGCGGCGCGGCGTTCTCTACGCGACCCATGTCCGCAATCGCGATCTCTTCTACGACATCGGTTTTGGCGAAGCGATTTCGACCGCGCGATCGGCGGGCGCCCGCCTTCAGATCTCCCATATCCAACCCAAGCACGGCGCGCCCGCTTATGCGATGGAGCATGCGATCAAGATGATCGACGACGCCAAGTCCTACGGTGTCGACATTGCCTACGACGTCATTCCCCATGACTGGTCTCATACCAGGGTTCTGGCAATCCTGCCGCAATGGGCACAGGAAGGCGGGATCGATGCGATCAAGGCACGGTTGTCGGATGCCGGGACACGTCGACACATAAAGGCCAACCGCAAGCCGATGTGGCGTCTCGTCAGCGACGGGCTCTGGGACCGGATCGTCCTGATGCAGTCGACCCGCAATCCCGATCTCGTCGGGCTGACCTTCGAGGAAATCGGTGCTCGGCGGAACGTCGATCCCTATGATGCGGCGCTCGACCTTCTCATGGAGGAAGACGAGCAGATGAGCCATCTGATGTGGACGTCCCAATCCTTCTCCGAAAGCGACATACGGTTGGCATTGTCGCAATCCGATTGCGCGGTCATTTCCGACACACTGGCTCTTGCGCCGGAAGGATGCCTCAAGCACCATATCGGTTCTCTCAGCGGCTATGGATGGGCCGCCCGTTTTCTGCAGCACTACGTGCGCGATAACGGAGTCCTGACGCTGCAGGAAGGAATTCGACGGTTGACGGCGCTTCCAGCCGCGCGCCTCGGCATCGACAACCGCGGTACATTGCGCAAGGGCACCTGCGCCGATATCACGGTTTTCGAGGCGGAGCACATCGCCAGCCATTGCGACGTGGCTCATCCGCGCCGCTTCGCGACCGGGATCGCTCATGTCCTCGTCAACGGGACGTTCTCCATGCGCGATGGCGAACGCACTTACGCCGATGCGGGCAAGGTGCTGAGACGTCATTGACCCCGCAAGTAACGCGACGGCAGCCGAACTTTTCTATTGGCGGATCCCGGTGCAGTTTTCTCGATCCGCAACCAGTCCTTGGAAGGCATATGAGCGTAGAACACCATTGTAAGCGCTTACACATAATGCAACCATCGACGTTCGCAGGATCGTCAATTGTGATATTCCGTTAAAGGCAGTGAAGCGATGAAGGCGTTCGAAGGAAATTTCACCCAGCAGGGGCCGATCGGCGAGGATGCCATCGCGGCAGCCGTCTCGGTGATGCGTTCCGGTCGATTGCACCGCTACAACACATTGCCCGGCGAAAAATCGCTGGCCGAAACGCTGGAGGCGCGCTTTGCGGCCTATCAGGGCGCACGCTATTGTCTCGCCTGCGCCTCCGGGGGCTACGCCATGGCGATCGCACTGCGCGCCGCCGGTCTGGCGAGCGGCGAGGCGGTGCTGACCAATGCCTTCACGCTGGCACCCGTTCCCGGTGCGATCGTCTCGGCCGGCGGCCGCCCGGTGCTCGTCGAGATCGACGAGAACCTGACGATCGATCTCGCCGATCTGGAGAAGAAGTTCGAGGCGACCGGGGCCCGCTTCCTGCTCCTGTCGAGCATGCGTGGCCATCTCGTCGACATGCCGGCGCTGGTCGCGCTCGTCGATCGGTTCGGCGCCCGACTGATCGAGGACTGCGCCCATACGATGGGCGCGACATGGGACGGGCGAAAGAGTGGCTCGTTCGGGATTGCCGGCTGCTTCTCGACGCAGACCTACAAGCACATGAACTCGGGCGAGGGCGGGCTGCTGACCTCCGACGACGCCGATTTCATGGCCCGTGCCATCATCCTTTCGGGCTCCTACATGCTTTACGAACGCCATGGGGCCGCGCCTGACCGCGCCGTCTTCGACCGTATCCGCCTGGAAACGCCCAACATGTCGGGCCGAATGGACAATCTGCGCGCCGCGATCCTGTTGCCGCAGATCGAGACGCTGGACGCCAACATCGCCCGCTGGAACGAGCGTTATGCGGCGGTCGCCGAGCGGCTTTCCGGCTGCGACGGACTGGTGTTGCCCGAGCGGCCGTCGGCCGAAGGTTTCGTCGGCAGTTCGATCCAGTTCCGGGTCCCCGGTATCGCGAGCGACGATGCGCAGGCCTTCGTCGGGGCGGCCGCGCGGCTCGGCGTCGATCTGAAATGGTTCGGCGCGCCCGCTCCGGTCGCCTTCACCTCCAACCACCGAAGCTGGCGTTACATGGACCCGCAGACCGTGCCGCGGACCGACGCGATCCTGTCTGGGCTGTTCGACATGCGCCTGCCGCTCACCTTCAGCCTCGACGACTGCGCCGAGGTCGCCGAGATCATCTGCCATTGTCACCGATCGCCCGCGCGTCGGGCCGCGGCCTGATCGCATTCGCTCCCGAACATCCGCAGACCACTTTCAACCAGGAGAAGACCATGATGAAGAACCTTCTTGCAGTCTCTACGGCGCTCGCCGTCCTGCTCTCGGTGGGCGGGGCGGTTGCCGAGACCGTGATCATCGGCCAGTTCGGCAATCCGACGCCGATGCAGGTCGCCAAAGCCGAGAAGAAGTTCCAGGAGGCCACCGGCTGGGACATCGAATGGCGCAAATTCGCGTCCGGCTCGGAGGTGATCGCGGCGATGGCCTCCGGTGACGTGGCGATTTCGGAGCTCGGCTCGTCGCCGCTGGCCATCGCCACCTCGCAAGGGGTCGACGTCCAGCTCTTCATGCTGGCGCAGGTGATCGGCAAGGCCGAGTCGTTGATCGTGCGTGACGGCTCCGGGATCGCAACGATCGAAGACCTGAAGGGCAAGCGGGTCGCCGTGCCGGTCGGCTCGACGGCGCATTTCTCGCTGATGGGCGCGATCAAGAAGGCCGGTCTCAGTGAAAGCGATGTCACTATCATGAACATGCCGCCGGACCAGATCGCCGCCGCCTGGCAGCAGGACGCGATCGACGCGGCCTTCATCTGGCAACCGGTCCAGTCGGAGATCTCCAAGAACGGCAAGCTTCTCGTCGGCGCCGACGAGACCGCCGAATGGGGGTATCCGACCTTCGACGGCTGGGTCGTCAACGCCGCCTTCGCCAAGGAACACGGCGATGAGATGGCTGCCTTCGCCAAGACGATGAACGAGGCGAACGAGGTTTATCTGAAGGATCCGTCCGCCTGGACGGTCGACAGCAGTCAGGTCAAGACGCTCGCCGACGAGACCGGCGCTTCGGTCGATCAGGTGCCCGGCATCCTGGAAGGCTTCTCCTTCGTTCCGCTGAAGGAGCAGCTCGGCGAGAAATGGCTCGGCAACGCACCGCAGACCATGAAGGAGACAGCCGAGTTCCTGAAGGCCGCCGGCCGAATCGACACCGTCGCGGACGACTACTCGAAGTTCGTCAACACCGACATCGCAAAGGCCGCGACGAAATAGGCCGTCGCGGGTTCGCCGGGCCGTCGCACTTCCTTGCGCGGCCAAGCCTGGGCAGCTTGCCGGATCGCCGCGAATTCGTTTGCGGCGATCCGGCGCTTTCTGTCCGATGGAGAAGGAATCGGAGTTTTTGGCACTAGAGATCGAGACTGCCTCCGTCGTCTATCCGGCCGCCAACGGCCGCGCACCCGTCGAAGCGCTGCACGAGATCGACCTGACGATCGACGAAAGCGACTTCGTCGTCGCCCTCGGCGCGTCGGGTTGCGGAAAGTCGACGCTGCTCAATCTCATCGCCGGTTTTCTCGGTCCGTCGACTGGCCGGATCCTGCTCGATGGTCAGTCCGTGCGTGGGCCGGGAGCCGACCGCGCGGTCGTCTTCCAGAAGCACGCGCTGTTGCCCTGGCTGAACGTCGTCGAGAACGTCGCCTTCGGCCTCAAGCTTCGCGGCGTCGGCAAGGCCGAGCGGCAGAAGACGGCGGGCGGTTTCATCGAGCTCCTGGGCCTTTCCGGCTTCGAAAGCTCGCCTGTCTACATGCTGTCGGGCGGCATGCAGCAGCGCGTCGGCATTGCCAGGGCGCTGACCTGCGATCCCAAGGTCCTGTTGATGGACGAGCCGCTCGGCGCGCTTGATGCGCTGACCCGCGAACGGGCGCAGGAACTCATTCTGCGCATCTGGAGCCAGACCCACAAATCGGTGTTCTTCATCACCCATAGCGTCGAGGAGGCGCTGTTCATGGGCACGCGACTGGTCGTCATGTCGCCGCGCCCCGGCCGCATCGCCCATCGCTTCGACCTGCCGTTCTCGCGCCAGTTCCTCGAGGGCACGCCAGCCCGCGAGGTGAAGGCCTCTCAGGATTTCATCAGGATGCGGGAAGAGGTTCTCGAGATCATCTTCGCCGACGAAGAGGAGGAGACCGCGACATGACGACCGTCGATGGCGAAAAGGGCGAGGTCGCCGGCGGCCTCGGCTGGCTGAAACGGCTGTCGCGAGCCCGGCCGACGAGGCCAGGGGAGGTTTACGGCGTGCCGGGCCAGGGCAACACCGGCTGGCTCAGCGTGGCGAGTGTGGTCGCGATTCTGGTCATCTGGTGGGCGGCGACCACATTCGGCTTCGTCAAGCCGCTTTTCGTGCCGTCGCCCCAGACGATCGTGTCGAAATTCCTCGACATTTTCACGAACGGTTTTACCGGGACTTCGCTCTGGGGCCATGTGTGGGTCTCGACGGCACGCGTTTTCGGGGCCTTCATCGTGGCCTGCGCGGTCGGCATACCGCTGGGCCTTGCCATGGGCATGAGTCCGGCGATGCGTGGCATTTTCGATCCGCTCATCGAGTTCTACAGGCCGATCCCGCCGCTCGCCTATCTGCCGCTGATGATCATCTGGTTCGGCATCGGCGAGACGTCGAAGGTGCTGTTGATCTTTCTTTCGGTGTTCGCGCCGGTCACGCTCGGCGCACGGGCCGGCGTGCGCTCGGCGGCGATCGAGCAAATTCATGCCGCCTATTCGTTCGGTGCGACACGCTGGCAGGTTCTGCGGCAGGTGATCCTGCCGGCGGCCATGCCGGAAATCCTCACCGCCATGCGGATCGGCATCGGCTTCGGATGGACGACCCTCGTCGCCGCCGAGATGGTCGCCGCCACCGAAGGCATCGGCTACATGGTGTTGTCGGCCTCGCAGTTCCTGCAGACCCCGACGGTCATCGTCGGCATCATCATCATCGCGGCAATCGCCTATGCGTTCGACATGCTGATGCGGTTCGCCGAGCGCAAGCTGGTGCCATGGAAAGGGCGCATGTAACGCGAAAGCGTTGCGACCGTCCGGGCTGGAAAGACCTTTGCAACGGCAGCGCGGCGTTCGTCTGCCGGCTCAATCCCGATCGGGGTTCAGGATGATCTTCGGCGCAGCGGCCTTGCCGGAGAGAATGTCGGCGAAGGCCGCTGCGCCGTTCTTTAGCGGGCGCAGTTGCGGCCAGTCGAGAGCGCCGAGCCGTCCGTCGAAGATCGCCGCGGCCGTGTCGTGGAAGTCCTGCGGCGTATAGGTGTAGGTACCGACAAAGGCGATTTCCTGCAGCGTCAGGCGGCGGATGTCGAGGCCGGGATCGGCGTCACCCAATCCGATGTGGAGAATAATGCCGCCCGGCCGGGCGAGGCGTGAGGCCATCGTCCGGGTGGCACTGAGGCCGACGCCGTCGATAACGATATCCGCCATTCCCGGTTCGATCGGCAGCGTCTCCCGCGGATCGAACACGGTGAAGGGACCGGCGCCTTCGACCGCCGCGTGGCGCGCCGCATTGGTTTCGGCAACGAGCACGCGCGTGGCGCCCGCCGCATGAAGGGCGAGCGCCGCGCCGAGACCGATCGCACCGCCGCCGATGACGAGGCAGATGCCGGTCTCAAGCGCCTCCGCATCGTGTTGCCGGGCAAGACGGACGGCATGCCAGCCGCATGCCAGCGGCTCGGCAAGGCAGGCCTTTTCGAAGGACACACCATCGGAGATCGCGACGAGGTTGTCCGGCGGAATCGTCACCTTCTGGGCGAAGGCTCCGGGGCGCGGCTGCATCGAGATGATCTGCCGGTCGGGGCACAGATTGTTGCGGCCTGCCCGGCATGCCCGGCAGGTTCCGCATGTGACCAGCGGATTGACGGTCACGCGCCGTCCGGCCATCGGGCCGGTTTCGACGATGCCGGCCGCCTCGTGGCCGAGGATAAGCGGCGCGGGCCGCCGCTCGTCGTGGCCGAGATAGGCGTGCATGTCCGATCCGCAGATGCCGACGGCCTCGACGCGGATGCGAACCTCGCCGTCAGCGGGAGCAGGGTCCGGCACGTCGCGATAGTCCAGCCTCTTCGGGGCGGTATAGACGAGCGCTTTCATTTGGCGGTGAAGCCTCCGTCGACGAAGAGCACCTGGCCTGTGACATAGGCCGACGCGTTCGATGCAAGGAACAAGAGCGGTCCGCGCAAATCCTCGATCTCGCCATTGCGTCCGATGCAGGTCTGCCGGGCATTTCCGTCGGCGGTTTCCGGATCGGAAAAGACCGGGCCGGTGAGCTCGGTCGGAAAGAAGCCGGGGGCCAGCGCATTGGCGTTGATGCCGTCACGGGACCAGGCTTCGGCCATGGCGCGGGTCAATTGCTCCACGCCACCCTTCGAAGCGCCATAGGCGATGCCGCCGGGAAAGGCGCGACGCGACTGCAGCGAGGCGAAATTGACGATCCGGCCCCAGCCCTTCGCTTTCATGGCCGGGGCGAAGGCCTGTGCCAGCAGAAACGGGACGGTGAGGTTGAGGTGGATCGTCCGGTCCCAGCCTTCCGCCGTCACCGCGTCCGCCGTCTCGCGGGTGTTGATACCGGCGGCGTTGACGAGGATGTCGGGCGCGCCAAAAGGCTTGATCGCCGCGGCCGCGATATCCGACAGCGCCGAGCGGTCGCCGAGATCGGCGACGACCACCGCGGTTTCGCCCGTGGTCGCGGCCTGCCAGGCCGCAAGCCGGTCGGCCCGGCGCGCGACGCCGACGACCTTGGCGCCGGCCTTGGACAGCATCGTTGCCGCCGCCCGGCCAAGGCCGCTGCTGGCCCCGGTGACGCAGGCGACGCGGCCGGTCAGGTCGAAGAGAGCCGCCGTCATCGCCACCTTACTCGACTGCCGTCAGATCGAATTTCTCCTGCGGAAAATACTTGCGCAGGCGAATGTCGGCGGTGCGGGCATGGCCCTCCATGCCTTCGAGGCGGGAGATCCGCGCCGTCGCTTCGGCAACCGGCTTCGCCCCGGCTTCGCTCGCCCGCTGCCACGTGACGATCTTCATGAACTTGTGGACCGACAGGCCGCCGGTGTAGCGCGCCGCGCCCGAGGTCGGCAGGACGTGATTGGTGCCGGACGCCTTGTCGCCGAAGGCGACCGTCGTCTCTTCGCCGAGGAACAGCGAGCCGTAGCATTGCAGCCGGCCGAGCCACCAGTCGAGATCCTCGGCCTGGACGCTCAGATGCTCGGGCGCGTACTCGTCGGCAACGCTCGCCATCTCCTCGCGATCGCCGCAGAGGATCACCTCGGCATAGTCGCGCCAGGCCTTGGCGGCGTTCTCGGCGTTGACGCCGGGCAGCGTCTCGATCAGCCCCGGAACCTTGTCGATGACGGCCCCGGCCAGCACCCGGTCGTCGGTGACCAGCCAGACCGGCGAATTGTAGCCGTGCTCGGCTTGTCCGACGAGGTCGGCGGCGACGACATCGGCGTCTGCCGAACCGTCCGCGAGGATCAGGCTGTCGGTCGGGCCGGCGAACATGTCGATGCCGACGCGGCCGAACAGGATGCGCTTGGCTTCGGCGACGAACTGGTTGCCGGGGCCGACGAGAATGTCGGAGGAGGGCAGGCCGAACAATCCGAAGGCCATCGAGGCGACGCCCTGGACGCCGCCCATGGCGAGGATCGCGTCGGCGCCGCACAGGTCTGCCGTGTAAAGGATCGCGGGGTTGATGCCGGTTTCCGGCCGTGGCGGCGAGGCGACGGCGATGTGGCTGCAGCCGGCGACCTTGGCGGTCGTCACGGTCATGATCGCCGACGCCACGTGGCTGTAGCGGCCGCCCGGCACATAGCAGCCGGCCGAGCGGCAGGGGATGGTCTTCTGTCCGGCGATCAGGCCGGGAACGATTTCCAGCTCGATGTCGCCAAGGGTGCTTTTCTGCGCTTCGGCAAAGCGGCGGACATTGTCGTGAGCAAAGCGGATGTCGTCCTTGAGCTTCTGCGGCAAGGTTTTTGCTGCCGCTTCGATCTCCTCGGGGGTCACCAGAATGTTGCCGCCGTAGCGGTCGAATTTTTCCGCGTAACGCTTGGCCGCATCCTCGCCGCCGGCTTCGATCTCGTCGAGGATCGCCTGCACTGTTCGGCGCGTCTCGCCCGTGTCGCTCTCGGCCGTCCGTAAGGCCTTTTTCAGGTAGGTGCGTGTCATGGTGGGGCGGTCTCCTATCGAAGCGAGGCAGGCAGCGTCGTCAGCGAAACCGCGGGGATGTAGGCGATCAAAAGCACGACGGCGAGCATGAAGAGGACGAAGGGTATTGCGCGCCAGGCGATCTTCAGCACCGATTCACCGGTCAGACCGGCGGTCACGAAGAGATTGAGGCCGAGCGGCGGGGTGATGAAGCCGACGCCGAGCGCGGTCACCATCATGATGCAGAACTGGATTTCGCTCATGCCGATCTGGTCGGCGAGCGGTTTCAGGATCGGCGCGAAGATGACGATGTTCGGCGTCGTTTCCATCACGCAGCCGGCAGCCATCAGGATTCCGATCATCAAAAGGATGATGATCGCCGGATCGTCGCTGAGCGACGTCACGGCGCCGACGAAGCCTTGTGGCACGCCCATGGTGGCGAGCGTCTGGGCGAGCGGCAGCGAGAAGGCGATGATCGGCAGGATGACGCCGTTGACCTTGGCCGAGCTCACCAGCATCGATGGGAAATCGGCAAGCTTCAACGTGCCGAGGACGAAGCCCATGAAGATCGTGATGATGACGGCGGTGGCGCCGGCCTCGGTGGGGGTCAGGCGGCCGGAAAAGATGCCGTAGAAGATGACGCCGGGCACGATGAACGCGTACCAGCCGCGCTTCAAAGACACGCCGACATTCGCCGCCCACTCCGAAAAGCTCAATCCCAGGCCGTTCTCGTAGGCGTGGATGCGGTTCACGACGATGTTGGTGATCAGCACCGACAGAAGGATCATGGCGCCGGGGATCAGCGCCGCCTGGAAAAGGGTCGAGGCCGAGATGCCGAGAACGAGGCCGATGACGATGTAGGCGATCGACGGCGGAATCAGGATGCCGGTGCACGAGCCGGCGGCGACCAGCGCGCAGGCATAGGGGCGCGGATAGCCGGATTCGACGAGGCGAGCGATGGTCATGCGCCCGACGGCGGCGGCTCCTGCCGCGTCCGAGCCGGAGATGGCCGAGAACATGCCGCAGACGAGCACGGTGGCCGAGCCGAAGCCGCCCTTGGTCCAGCCGGTCAGCGCTTCGGACACGTCGAGGAATTTTCGCGACAGGCCCGTGCGGACGAGGACGTCGCCGGTCAGGATAAACAGCGGAATCGCCGTCAGCGCGAAGGCGTCGATGCCGGAAAACAGGCTCTCGCCGAGGAGCGACAGCGGCAGCACGCCGGAGAGCCAAAGCATCGAGATCGCCGCGGCACCGATGCCCGCCCAGACCGGAATGCCGAGGACGCAGCATGCGACGAAGAGCAGGACGGGACCGTAGAAGTCCCAGCCGAGGACGATCGACTGTTCCTGCAATTGTTGAAAGAGCATCTAAGGTCTCCTCAATCGAACAGGCGTTCGCCTTCATAGACCGGGGTGCCGGCCCTGAAGTCGCGCGCGTCGCGCAGGATGGATTGGAGGAGCCTGTAGATCATCAGCGCGAAACCGACGGGCACGGCCATCAGGAACCACACCATCGAGACGCGAAGGCCATGGCTGACGGAGCCGAACTTCCACGAGACGGCGACGGTTTCGAAGGACCAGTAGACGGCGAACAATGCAACGACGAGCATGACGAGATCGCCGAGGATGTAGAGAAGCGCTTTCACCCGCGGCGGCACCATGTGGTAGAGGACGTCGATCCGGATGTGGGCGCGCTCCTTCACCGCCGAGGCGGCGCCGATCCAGGCGAGATAGATGAAGGCGTAGCGCACGACTTCTTCGCCCCAGATCGACGAATAGGCGAACACCTCGCGCCGAACGACCTCGATACCCATGGTGGCGACGAGCATGGTGTAGAGCACCAAAAGCGCCCACCGCTCCAGATTGCGGTCGATTGCCGACCAGCTGATGCGCTTCATGGCTGGGAACGCCTTTCGGCAAGGGCCTCGGAAGGCCGCGTTTTCGAACAGGTCCGGATGTGAACGCGAGGCCGCTCCAAGGACAAGGCCGCGCCGTTTTGGGTCGGCAGTGTGCCGCGACCTGGACGGCGCGCCGGTTCGAGCGAAAGAACGGCCGCACCTGAGGACAGGGGGTCCGGATCGGCCCTTCGCTCACGGGGCGGAACGGCAACGCCGCCCCGCCCGCAATGGGCGCCTCAGGCGTCGTTGACGATGAACTTGCTCTGGGTATCGGCGGCGGCCTCGAGCTTCTTGAAGAGGTCCATCGAGCCGGCGAGTTCGCTCTTGGTATTGTCCCACTCGCTGCGCTGATAACCGCCGGCGTCCTTCCACTCGGCCATCTGTGCGTCGTCGAGAGTGTGGAACTCGACGCCGGCCTTGCGAAGCTCCGACATGGCAAAAGCGCGTGCGGCCGGAACCTTGGCGAGGTTCTGCTGCGAGGTGATGTCCGAAGCGAAATCGATGCCCTGCTTCACGTCATCGGGAAGTGCATTGTACCATTCAAGGTTACAGGAATAGATCTGGCTGTCGGGCACGGCCTGTGTGAACGTCACGTGGCTGAGGATGTCCTTGAAGCCGAAGACGTAGAGGGCGCCCACGGACGGGTCGAGCGCGTCGGCGACACCTTGTTTGATCGCAGCCGGCGTTTCGCCCCAGGCGACGGGCGTCGGGTTGGCACCGACCATCCGGTAATATTGCTGCAGCATCTGCGAGCCGGGCACGCGGAACTTGACGCCTTTGAGGTCTGCCGGCGTCATCACCGGTCCGGCACCTCCCTTGCGCATGGCCACCACGCGCGGATCGATGACGACGTAGAACAGCGGCTTGAAGCCGCGTTTCTCGACCTGCGGGTGGACTTCGTTCTTCCAGTCCTCGGAAGTGACGAGATTGACGAAGCGCTGATTGGAGCCGCAGAAATAGGGCAGGTTGATCAGGTCCATCGCGGGGGCGAAGGGCGCGAAATTCGACATGGAATGCTGCGCGGCCTGGATCGTGTTGCTTTGCACCTTCTGGACGAGATCGCTGCCGGCGCCGAGTTGCCCGGCCGGCGCGAGCTTCACGTAGATCTTGCCGTCGGTGACGTTCTGGAGGTTCTCCTTGTAGTCGAGTTGCATGATCGGATAGCTGCGGTCGGCGGTCATCGCATACGCCGTCGCGATCGTCATCGTGTGAGCGGCAGCGGCCTCGCGCTCCTGCTCTTCCTTGGCAGTCTGCGCGACGGCCTGGTCGGACCACAGCGTGCCGGCGGCCCCGGCGACCATGGCGGCCGTGAACGCCCCGGCGCTTGTCAGCTTGAAGAAATTGCGCCGTTCGGCGGACTGCAGATCGTCCTTGTCGGTTCTCTTGGTCATGTCATCTCCTCCCAGTGATGTCGTTGTCTGAAGCTTTGATCCGCACCGCGCGCTTCTCGATCATGAGAACGGCGGCCACGAAAAAGATGCAGGCGAAAAACAGCGCCAGCATTTCCTGAATGTCGGTGAGGAAGGCCCTTGCTCCGGAAGCGCCCATGACGATGTTCCCAGCGAAAAGCGCGAAACAAGCGCTGGCGAGGACGAAGCAAAGATTCTTCACGATTTGGTTCTCCCATCGTCTTTGTAAGCGCTTACAACGATATTTGCAAACGCTTACATTTTGTATCGCCGCACCGTACGCTATGGCAGCTTCGTGGCGTTTGCCCCGCCGTCGTCGGATGAATGCTCAGGAACCCGAGTATGGATAGTCCCATCAAGCCGAAACTGGAGGATGTCGCGAAAGCCGCGAAGGTTTCCACGGCGACCGTCTCGCGGTGCCTCAACGCTCCGCAAAAGGTGACGGCGGCGACGCGCGAACGGGTTCTCAAGGCCGTCGACCATCTGGGCTATACGCCGAATTTCGGGGGGCGTGCGCTTGCCTCGAAGCGGACCAACACCATTGGCGCGGTCATCCCGACGATGGACAATGCGATCTTCGCACGCGGCCTGCAGGCTTTCCAAGAGGCGCTGTCGGCTGCCGGCATGACACTCATGGTGTCGAGTTCGGGGTACGACGCGGAGCGCGAGGCCGATCAGATCAGGGCGCTCGCCGGACGCGGCGCCGATGGAATCCTGCTCATCGGGACGGCGCGACTTGCCAGCGCCTACGAATTTCTGCGCCGGTTCAACACGCCATACGTCATCGCCTGGTCGATGGCCGAACCGGGCGACCACGCCGTCGGCTTCGACAATTCGGCTGCGGCGCGAAAAATGGCCGAGCGGGTCATTGCCCTCGGTCATCGCAATATCGCGATGATCTCCGGCATCACGGCGATGAACGATCGCGCCGCAAGCCGCGTCGATGGCGTGCGCGCCGCGCTGGCGGCGGCCGGCATGGATGCGGTGGCAATGCCGGTCGAGGAGGTGCGCTATGCCTTCAACGAAGCGGGCGAGGCCTTCGACCGGCTGATGGCGCGTTCTGTGCCGCCGACCGCGATCATTTGCGGCAACGACGTTCTCGGGGTTGGTGCGATCGTGCGGGCCAAGGCGCAGGGGCTCGACGTTCCGGGCGACGTCTCGATCACGGGCTTCGACGACATCGACATCGCGGCGATCGTCGAGCCGGCGCTCACCACCGTCCACGTGCCGCACCGGCGCATGGGGGCGGCAGCGGCCGAACTGCTTCTCGCGATGATCGACGGACGAGCGGTGGAGCGGCACAAGGTGTTCGATACCGCGATCGTCGAGCGCGGTTCGCTCGGGCCGGTTCGCCGGAGCCACTGATCCCACCGGCCGCTCAGCCGGCGAGCCCGAATTCGACCGCGGCGATCGCCAGGGTCAACAGGACCAGCGTTTCCGTGACGACCATGGCAACATGGCGCCAGCCGAGCTGAAGCATATCCTTCATGTTGGTTCGCACGCCCAGCGCCGAGATCGCCACGACCAGCAGCCAGCCGGACAGATCGACTGCGGATTTGGCGGCGACCGCCGGCAACAGGCCGAGGCTGTTGACGCCTGTCAACGCCGCAAAGCCGATCACGAAGAGCGGCAGGCGGACGGATTTGGTCTCGCCGCGCTTCTGGCCGGCAAGCGTCAGAACGATGATCACGAGCACCACCGGCAGCATCGTCACCCGAAGCAGCTTGATGATCGTCGCGACGTCGCCGACATCGGTCGAGATCGAATAGCCGGCGCCGACCACCTGGGCGACGTCGTGGATCGTCGCGCCGATCAGGAAGCCGCTCTGGCTGGGCGTCAGGCCGAGCAGCGTGAACAGGATCGGATAGATGATCATCGCGATCGTCGAGAGCGTTGTCACCGAGACGACGGTGAACAGGAGATTGCGCTCGGTCTTTTCGTTGTGCGGGATGACCGAGGCGATCGCCAGCGCTGCCGAGGCGCCGCAGATCGCCACCGACCCGCCGGTCAAAAGCGAAAACCGCCATTGCTTGTCGAAGATGCGTCCGCAGACAAAACCGGTGCTGATGGTGAGCGCAATGAGCCCGATCACCGTTGCAAAGGTGGAGAGGCCGAGCGAAGCGATATCGCTCGTTGTGATGCGCGCACCCAGAAGCACGATACCGAGCCTCAACAGGCTCTTGGAGGAAAATTCCAGGCCTGGCTTGAAACGCGGGTCGATGGCCAGGAAGTTGAACGCCATGCCGATCAACAAGGCAAACAGCATGACTGGCGCGCCGTAGTGATCGGCGACGAACCGCGCGGCCGTCGCGACGGTCAACGCCAGAAGGATGCCGGGAAACAGCGGCCAGTAGCGGTCTTTGATGGCGGATGTTGAGAGAGCTGACATCAGGGCTGCCTGTTATCCTTGGGCGCAGGGCCGATTGCTCCGGATGGGAACGGATGAGCGGCCGGAACCGCCGATCACAGATCGGAGCGGTAGTGGAAGCTGTCGGTGAGGCAGTAGGAGATGCGGTGTTCGACCGGTGTTCCGTCGAGCGAGAACGCCAGGCGCTCCACGGCGAGCACCGGATGACCCGGTTCGCAGTCGAGATATTTCGCCACCGACGCATTGGCCTTGGCGGCTTTCAGCTTTTCCGCCGCCTTGCCGATGGTGATGCCGAAATGCTCCGAATAAAGCGCGTAGACATTGTTCGGGATGTCGGCCATCCGGCCGAGCGCTTCGAAGCGCGCAATCGGCAGCGTGATGCGCTCGAAAATGACCGGCGTGTCGCCAAGGCGCCGGACGCGGTCGATCCGCCAGACTTCCGCCCCCGTATTCAGACCGAGCTTCTTGCGATCCGACGCGTCTGCCTTCGCCTTGGCCCGCGTAAGCACCGCGCTCTGGGGAAACAGTCTTTCACCGCCGTCCGAGACGAGGCGGAAGAACTTGAACAGAATGAGACCTTCCTCCGGAAGCGCCACGAAGGTGCCGCGGCCCTGACGGCGCAGGAGCAGGTGCTCGGCGGTCATGGCATCGAGGGCCTTGCGCACCGTTCCCTGGCTGACGCCGAGTTCGCCGGCCAGCTGGAATTCGCTCGGCAGCATCATGCCCGGCGTCCACGAGCCGGCGATCAACCGCCGCACCAGTGCGTCGCGAACCTGGGCGTAGAGCGGCTTGAAGGCGGGCACGTCGCTCCCCGTCTCGCTCATGCGTATCTCCTGCAACCCGGCATCCGCGCTCGCTTCACGATGCACCGCTTCCCGGCGCGGCGCCATCGTCGCGCCTTGACAGCCGTTCGAAATCATAATTTATGTCTTATACAAGACTTGCGAAGAACGCAAAAGCCCGTTCCGACCGGAAGGCCGGCGACGACCATCGGTCCCACGATCGTTCCGGTTTGAAACCGCACCGCACAGACAACCCGAAAAAGGAGCTTCCCGATGAGCCGCGATCCGCAGCTACTCGTCCACGATCAAAAGGACAATGTCGGCGTCGTCGTCGTCGAGGACCTGAAGGCCGGAACCGACATGCTCTGCGTCGTCACCCACGACAATTCGTCGTTCCAGCTGACCACGAACGACGACGTGCCGATCGGCCACAAAGTCGCGCTGAAGGACGTGTCGGCCGGCGATGTCGCCGTGAAGTATGGCGAGGACATCGGGCGCTTCAAGGCCGACGTGAAGAAGGGGCATCATGTCCACATCCACAATCTGAAGACCAATCGCTGGTGAGCCTTGTGCGCATCCGGCGCGTGAAATAGCGCCGCCGGGCCGAGCCTTTCTTCGTTTCACCCCCTTCATCGAAAGAGACCCGCCATGCCGATCAACACCAATCGCAAGTTCATGGGTTACCGCCGCGAAAACGATCGCGTCGGCGTGCGCAATCACGTCGTGATCCTGCCCGTGGACGACATCTCCAACGCTTGCTGCGAAGCCGTCGCCAACAACATCAAGGGCACGCTGGCGCTGCCGCACGCCTATGGCCGCCTGCAGTTCGGCCCCGACCTTGACCTGCATTTCCGCACCATGATCGGCACCGGCGCCAACCCGAACGTTGCCGCCTGCATCGTGGTCGGCATCGAGCCCGGCTGGACTCAGAAGATCGCCGACGGCATCGCCAAGACCGGCAAGCCGGTGGCCGCATACTCGATCGAGCAGAACGGTGATCTGAAGACGATCATGGACGTGTCGCGCAAGGCCAAGGAGTTCGTGCAGTGGGCGACCGAATTGCAGCGGACCGAATGTGATGTTTCCGAGCTCTGGGTCTCGACCAAATGCGGTGAGAGCGACACCACGACCGGTCTCGGCTCCTGCCCGACCGTCGGCAACATGTACGACAAGCTGATCCCGGAGGGCATCTACGGCGTCTTCGGCGAGACCTCCGAGATCACCGGTGCGGAGCACATCTGCAAGGAGCGCGCGGCGGACACCGAGACCGGCGAGCGCTGGTACAAGATGTGGAAGGCCTATCAGGACGACGTCATCTTCGCCCATGCGACCGACGATCTGTCCGAAAGCCAGCCGACCAAGGGCAATATCGAGGGCGGCCTGACCACCATCGAGGAAAAGGCGCTCGGCAATCTGGAGAAGATCGGCCGGGACTGCACCTTCATCGACATTCTCGAGCCCGCCGAAGCGCCGAAGAAGGGTAAAGGCCTCTACTTCATGGACACGTCCTCGGCCGCGGCCGAGTGCGTAACCCTGATGGCCGCGGCCGGCTACGTCATCCACACGTTCCCGACCGGACAGGGCAACGTCGTCGGCAATCCGATCGTGCCGGTGGTCAAGATCTCGGCCAATCCGCGCACGGTCCGCACCATGTCGGAGCATGTGGACGTCGACGTGACGGGCATCCTGCGCCGCGACATGACGATCGACGAGGCGGGTGATGCGCTGATCGAGAACATCATGCGTACCGCCAACGGCCGGATGACCGCGGCGGAAGCCTTGGGGCACCGCGAATTCGTCATGACGAAGCTTTATCGCAGCGCTTGATCGCAGCCTTTGCCAAAACCCTGGTCGGCTGCATTCGTGTGGCCGGCTTCGTCGTATCGTCGAGGAGGTTTCGATGGCCGAGATCGTCATTTGCGAATTCATGGACGAGCCCGCGGTCGACGGGCTGCGCGAACGTCACGCGGTGCTCTACGACCCCGACCTCGTCGATCGGCCGGAAGATCTCTCGGCGGCTCTGAAGGACGCCAAGGCGATGGTCGTCCGCAACCGGACGAAGGTGACGGCCAAAATGCTGTCCGGGGCGCCGCGGCTCGTCTGCGTCGGCCGCCTCGGCGTCGGGCTCGACAACATCGATCTGGCCGCCTGTGCCGACCGCAACGTCACCGTCTATCCCGCGACCGGCGCCAACGATGTCGCGGTTGCCGAATATGTCCTGACCAACGCATTGCTGCTGTTGCGCGGCGCTTACGACCGAACGAGCGATGTCTCGGCCGGCCGGTGGCCCCGCCAGTCGTTGATCGGGCGAGAAGCCATGGACAAGCGTCTCGGCCTCGTCGGCTACGGGGCCATCGCCCGGCAGGTCGCCAGGCGCGCTCGCGTCTTCGGCTTCGAGGTCGCCGCCTTCGACCCGTTTCTGCCGGCGGACGATCCGGCATGGGCAGGGACGCCGTCGCTCGACCTGACCGACCTTCTCAAGACGTCCGACGTCATCAGTCTGCATGTGCCCATGACCGAACGGACCCGGCATTTGATCGGGGCGGAAGCGATCGGCCTGATGAAGACGAGCGCGATCCTCATCAACACCGCGCGCGGCGGCGTCGTCGACGAAACGGCCCTGGCCTCGGCGCTCCGTGAGGGCCGGCTCGGCGGCGCGGCGCTCGACGTCTTCGAGACCGAACCCCTGACCGCGGACGCCGGCGCGATCTTCCAGGGGTTGGGCAATCTCGTCCTGACGCCGCATATCGCCGGCGTCACCAAGGAATCCAACGTTCGCGTCAGCGCCGTGACGGCACAAAACGTTCTCAAGCATCTCGCAGGACAGACCGCATGACCACGACGTTTTCGATCGGGGACACCGAACGCCTGGTAGCCGAGGCGTTCCAGCGCGCCGATGTGGGGCCGGCACAGGCCGCGTCGGTCGCCCGCGCGCTGGTCGCCGCTGAAGCCGCCGGCCAGAGCGGACATGGCCTGCGTCGCGTCGCCGCCTATGCGGCCCAAGCCAAGGTGAAGAAGGTCAACGGGCACGCCCGTCCGCACATCGAGATGACCCGCGCGGCGACCATGCGCGTCGACGCGGCGGAGGGCTTCGCCTTTCCGGCGCTCGATCTTGCCATCGAGCGGTCGCCCGACATCGTCGCGGAAACCGGCGTTCTCGCGATCGCCGTGCGCAATTCTCATCATGCCGGCGTTCTCGGCCTCACCGTCGAGCGCTTCGCCGAGAAGGGGCTCGTCGCTCTGATGACGGCGAACGCGCCCAGCGCCATGGCCGCCTGGGGCGGCACCAAGGGCGTCTTCGGCACCAATCCGATCGCCTTTGCGGCGCCTCTGCCGGGCGCCGACCCGGTGGTCATCGACCTCTCGCTGTCGAAGATCGCGCGGGGCAAGGTGATGGCGGCCAAGCAGAAGGGCGTGCCGATCCCTGAAGGATGGGCCCTCGACAGGGACGGGAACCCGACAACCGACGCCGATGCGGCACTGGCCGGGACGATGGTTCCCGTCGGCGACGCCAAGGGCGCGGCGCTGGCTTTGATGGTGGAGATGCTGTCCGCCGGCCTGACGGGCGCGAACTATGCCTACGAGGCGTCGTCGCTCTTCGACGACAAGGGCGGTCCGCCGAAGCTCGGCCAGTTCATGCTGGTGCTGGATCCCAAGGCCATAGGCGGCGCGAACGCGCTTGGTCGGCTCGGTGAATTGGCTGCGATGATCGGCCGTGAGCCGGGAACGCGGCTTCCGGGTCGCCGAGGCCTCGTCCTTCGGCGCAAGGCGTCCGCGGACGGCCTGGTGATCGACGACGACGTGATGGCCGCCATCGAAGCAGTGTGAGCGTCAGGTTTTTCGGCCTCGACGACCGAAGCGCAAACGTCTTCCGCAGATGCCACCGGCAAGCCTTTAGAAGAACAGGCCGCGCGGCATCGGGATCTGGAGCACGTTGGCCATCATCATGTAGAAGCCGGTCAAGATCACGAGGCCGATCACGACCAGGATGGCGAAGTCCTTGACCGGCAATCGCTCGTGGGTCGCGGCGATCATGATCGCGAAGTAAGCCGGAACGCTCGCGACGAAAAAGCCGAGAACCGGGATCAGCACGAGCCAGGCCGCCATCGCCACAAGAAAGACGATCCGTCGCGGCATCGACCCGGCGGCTTCGTGTTCGTCCTGCACCGCTTGCGAAGTCCCCGCGGTTTTTACCGCTCGCATGCCCACGACGACATTGCGCAGGATCAGGACGAGCGAAAAGACGATCATCGCCGACGAAATGGTGATCGGGAAGACCGACCCGAGCGGCGTCATCTTGCCGGTCGAAAGGATCAGGACGGTGCCGAGGGCACCGAAGGCGAGGGCGACGAGCGTTCCGGCGGGATCATGCAGTTTCATCGCGCGTCTTCCGGTCCGAATGCGATCTGCCATCGAGGCCCTTTGTTGTCGTGTCGACGCGCACGCGCCGCGCACGCGCCATACCGAAGACCTTGGCGATGTAGGGATAGAACAGGGTAAGCGCCGAGAAGGCTATGATCACCAGCGAAATCGGACGCCCGAAGAACATGCCCGCGACGTTCTGCTGGGCGTTGCCGATCAGGTAGCTCTGGACGAAGCCCTGTTCGGCGATCTGGCCGAGGACGAGGCCGAGAACGATCGGCGAGGGCGCGAAGCCGGCGCGGTTGAGCAGCCAGCCGACGACACCGAGCCCCAGCATGACAGCGCTGTCGTTGAGGTTGTTGTGAATCGCGAAGGAACCGATCACCGTCAGGAAGGCTATTGTGGGAACCAGCGCGGATTTCGGGATGGCGATGATGCTCTTGTAGGCATAGCGGCCGACCAGGAGGCCGATCGGCAGCATCAGGAGCGTTCCGATAATCAGCCCGAAGATGAAAGTGTAGACGATCTGGCTCTGCGCGGTGAAGAGCGCCGGGCCGATCTTTATGCCTTGGACCAGCAGCGCGCCGAGGATGACGGCATCGGGTGGCGTGCCGGGAATGCCCAAGACGAGGGTCGGAATGAACCCGCCGCCGACGGTGCCGTTGTTGGCCGATTCTGTCGCGATGATCCCGGCCGGGTGGCCGGTGCCGAAACGCTCCGGCGTCTTCGAGGCGCGTCGGGCCTCCGAATAGGACACCAGGCTTGCGACCGATCCGCCTGCGCCCGGCAAGATTCCGACCAACGTGCCGATGATCGAGGACCTGATGAGATTGAGCTTGTCGCCCATGACGAGGCGGAACGCTTCCCTAAGGCGGAAGCCGGTCTGCGCGCCGTCGACTTTCAGGTGCGGATCCCGCGTGGCGACGAGGTCGATCAGCACCGGAATACAATAGAGGCCGATAAGGCCGGCAACGATGTCGATTCCCCCGAGCAGCATATGGCTGCCCATGGTGAAACGAACGTCGCCCCCGATGACGGCGATGCCGACCATCGACAATACCAGCCCGAAACAGGCTCCAATCAGGCCTTTCAGGAGATTGCCGACCGACAGCGCCGAGATCAATGTCAGGCCGAAGACGGCCATCCAGAAATATTCCGGGGGACCGAAGGCGAGGGCGACGCGGGCCAGCGGCGGCGCCAGGAACATCAGCAGGAAAGCCCCCACGAGTCCTCCGACGACCGAGGCGAGCGTCGCGAGCGTTACCGCCAGCGCGCCGTCGCCCCGCTTGGCCATCGGATAGCCATCGAACGTCGTCGCGATCGCCGATGGCGTGCCCGGCGTGTTGACAAGGATCGCCGAATAGGAGCCACCATATATCGCGCCGGTGTAGATCGCGCCGAGAACGATGAGGCCGGATGCCGGGTCCATCGTGAAGGTGAACGGCACCAGCACCGCGACGGCCATGGTCGCCGACAGTCCGGGCAGGGCGCCGATGACGATCCCTGCAAGCACGCCGACGGCGGCGAGCACAAGATTGATCGGCGTCAGTGCGTCGGCGAGATAGGCAAGCTTGTCCATGGCGAGGCCCCCAGGGTCGCAGACATCCGGCCGGCGGGGGAATTTCCTTGAAATCCCCCGCTTGTCGACTGCGCGCGCTTATTTCTGGGCGATGCCCATCTGGCCGGCAATGGCTTCGTACTGCGTCTTGCGCTCTGCCATGAAGCTGTCGACCTGGTCGTAGGGCACGTTGATCACGACGAAGCCGCCATCTTCCATTTTCTTGACGAAGTCGGGATCGTGATTGACCGCGTCGAGCCGATCGGAAAGCGCCTTTCGCACATCTTCAGGCGTCGATTTCGGGACGCCAATGCCGCGATAGGCACCGCCGACCATGTCGTAGCCGAGTTCCTTGAAGGTCGGAACATCGGGCAAGCTGGGCACCCTCTTTTCGGCGGCGATCGCAAGGACACGCAATGCTTCGCCCTGGGTGATCGCGGCGGTCGAATAGCTGAAGCCGGCCATCACCTGGTTGCCGAGCACCGCCGCGGTGGCCGGGCTCGTCCCGGAAAAGGGGATATAGGTCGTGGTGACCTCGGCGAGATCGCTGAATTTCACTTGCGCGACATTGTTCGCCGAATTGGTGCCAGAGCCGGAAAACGTCACCAGACCCGGGTTCGCCCTGGCGTATTCAATGAGCTCCTTCAGCGTCTTGAACTGGCTGTCGGCCGGCACGATGATCGCGTCCGGCGTGTACTGGAAGAAATAGACATTGGCGATATCAGCGGTTTTGTAGCCGACATCCTGCGCCATCGGCTGCAGGATGATATGGGGCAGGTTGGTGCCCATGATCGTGTAGCCGTCGCCTTCCATGCCGTTCAGCTGCGACCAGGCCTGCGCTCCGCCGGCGCCGGTCACATACTGGATCACCATTGGCTGGCCGGTCAGCTTTTCCCAGACGGGTTGCTGAAGCCTTGCCGCGATGTCGGACTCGCCGCCGGCATTGAACGGGATGATGTAGTTGACGGGCTTGGTCGGATAGTCCTGAGCCGCTGCGGCGCCGGCGAACAGCCCTGCCGCCAGAACGATGCTCGAGACAAGCGATGCGATGCGCATGAAAGTTCCTCCCTTGAAATCACGTCCGTTCGATACCGGGCATGCTTCCTCCAAAGCCTGTCCCGCGGACCTTGCGCCATCAGGGACGAAGCGAGGCTCGTTGTCAACGTTGCGTTCTTTGATGCATGCAACAAAGCGTTCAAGTTTGCCTTGCACCATATTGTCTGCGCCACTAGCTTTGCTGGCTGAAGAGGGATGAGTTTCGATGCCGGACGCGCAGTTGCTTTTCGACGATCAGTTGGACGAACGGCGGCCGACCCTCGTCGAGGCAGCGTATTGCGCCGTCAAGGACGCGATCCGAAACGGCCTTTTCCCGCCAGGCTTCCAGGGCTCGGAGTTGGAAATCGCTCAGCGGCTTGGAATGAGCAGAACCCCTGTGCATCAAGCGATCATCCAGTTGCAGTCCGAGGGCATGGTCGACCTGAAGGCCAAGCGCGGCGTCGTCATCCGCGCCCTGTCGCCCGCAGACATGCGTGAGGTCTACGACGTCATCGTGGCAGTGGAAGGCATGGCGGCTTCGTTGATCGCCGGCCTGCCGCGCGACGATCGAGACCGCGTGTGCCAAACGCTGGAAGCGCTCAACGCGGAAACGAGCGATGCACTCGACCGCGACGATCTCGTCGCGTGGGCCGAATGCGACGGAAAGTTTCACTCGGCGCTCGTTGCCGGCTCTGGCAACGGCAGGCTCGAGCGGATCGCCAGGATCAATCTCGACCAATCGTATCGGGCGCGCCGGCTGACCTTGCGCCTGCGACCGAAGCCCGTGCAATCGATCATCGAACATCAGGCGATCATCGACGCGATTCACGAGGGAGACGGGATCGCTGCGCGTCAGGCCGCCCAGTATCACAAGGAAATCGCTCGTGATCTCGTCGTCGATCTCTTGAACCGCTACCATATCAGGCATCTTTAACGGACCAAAGTTCGGAAAAAAGGAGGATTGAGATGAACCAGGATCGCAACGGCTGGCTACCGATGGCCAGCGCTCAACGTGATGGACAGCGTGTCCTGGTGACAGTTCGCGGTGGCGAGCAAGGCGCGGCTGAAGTCGATACAGTGCGGTGGATCATGCCGCGCAATGGCCACGAGCATTGCTGGGTGGCAACCGATACAGGACCGGACGCGCTCGTGACCTATGAAGACGACGATCTTCTGGCATGGATGCCACTTCCCTCGCCGACCGCCGCGGGACGCGCGGTCGCATTGGGTGAAGTGATGCCAGCGCGCGAGATCGACTTTCTGGAGCAGGCCGGCTCGGGAATCTAATCACCTGGCGTAAGATGCTGCAGCACCACTCGTGGCATGTATTCCAACGTCGCGGCCTTCATCGTTTCACCTGCGCTTGGCCCTTATGTGTATATTCTGTTCCGCTCTATTCAGAGTCCATGTTCCATGTCGTTCGGCTCAAAGCCTGCCGATGCAGATGTATTTTACTTTCATTTGGCCATCGGGACCGTAGCGCAATCCCGCGACAGTGATCTGCTCTGATCTGCTCCCGCAAAACCCAAGATCCTTTCAGGACAGCAACGGCGATGTGGTCGGCGTCAAAAGCGCCCGCAATCGACTTTCATCTTGTCGCCCGTGACGGCCGAACTCAGGTCGGACGCGTAGTAAAGCGCGGCCTGGCCGACTTCCTGAGGCGAGACCCAACGTTTGAGTGCGGCGACGTCGGTATAGTTCTCGCGCTCGATCGCCGCGATCGGTCGGCCCTCGACTTCCGATCGGCGTTTCAGAATCCCCGCCATGTTCTCGCCCGAAACGGCACCCGGCATCAGCGCATTGACCCGTACGTTCACCGGCCCCAATTCGCGCGCCATGGTTTCGGTGATGCCGATAAGCGCGAACTTCGAGGCGACATAGGCCGAGCGCATCGGATAGCCCTGAATGCCCATCAGGGACGACATGTTGATGATCGACCCGGATTCCTGCGCGCTCATGATCCGGGCGGCTTCCTGAAGGCAGTACATCGCCCCCACCAGGTTGATGTTGATGCATTCCAACCAGTCCGCCATATCCACCTCGGCCACCGGCGCGATCGGACCGGGGCCACCGGCGTTGTTCAAAAAGACATCGACTTTGCCCGTGATACCGAGCGCTTCCGCGAACAGCGCCCGGACCTGCGCCTGATCGGAAACGTCGCAGACGATGGCGTGGCCACCGATGTCGGCGGCCACTCGCTCGAGCGGCTCCATCCGGCGGCCCGTCACGACAACCTTGGCTCCGGCATCGGCAAAGATCCTGGCGGTTGCCTCGCCGATTCCGCTGCCGCCGCCGGTGATGACGGCGAGTTTGCCGTCGAGACGGGAAGGATCGGGTGTCGTCGAACTCATATCGTTTCCTCATCGAAGCTGCGCCCCGGATCGAACAGGGGCAGTTCGGGCAAGCGGCCCAGTATGAGATCGCCCATAAGCTTTCCGATGTAGGGACCAATCGTGTATCCGCCGCGCACGCAGCCGAGCACGAAAGCGTTCGGCACGCCCGGCAGGGCGCCGGCCAGCGGGTAGAAATCGGGCACGTTGGCCTCGAACCCGGTCCAACTCCGCAGAATACGGACCGTTGCCAGCGCCGGCATCGCAAACTGCGCAAGGGCCAGATTGGGCCTGAGGGTTTGGGCGGCGACCTGCCCACGTCCTTCCTGCGGGACGCCGCGTCCCTGCCAGCCGCCGCCGATCAGGATGGTCCCATTGGCCTTCTGCTTCATTGTCAGGAGCCCCGTGGCATGGCCGATCACGGTGGAAATCACGGGTGGCATTCGCTCCGTGACCGAGACCGTGTTGATCCGTGCCCTTACCGGCAGGTCCACTCCCAGCATCGCTGCGACTGGTTTCAACCACGCCCCTGCCGCCAAAAGCAACCGACTGGCCTGTACGAGACCGGTGGGTGCGGTGAGGACGAACCCCGCGCTTCCCTGCTCAACCGCCGTCACCGAAGATCGCTCGCGATACATGATCCCCTGCTCGCGTAGCCGCCCGCGAAAATACCGCCCTGTCAGCGAGGAATTGGCATAGCCGTCCTGCGCGCAGTAGCTCGCCGCGACGACTTTGGGCGTCAGGTTCGGCTCCATCATGCGCAAGGCGCAGGTCGAGACGAATTCGATCGGCGCACCGGCTTCGACCTTCAGTGTCTGACGTTCGCGCAGCAGTTCCGCCTCGCGGTCGGTGAAGGCGAGTGTATAGCCACCGGTTTTTCGGAACCCTACCGCATCGCCCATGGCTTCCCATTCCCGATACCCTTCCAGCGCATAGGGCATGAGCCCGACACGCTTGATCTGCAAGCTGAGCGTACCTGCGTTGACGCCCGACGCGCCCTGGCCCAGATCACCCTGATCCAGCACGATGGTCGACATGCCGCCCTCGGCCATGCGCAGCGCCGCGGCGCAGCCCATGATGCCGCCTCCGACGACTGCGATGTCGTAAACTTCACTCATAGCGGAGCGGGACTCGGGATGGGCAGGCTATGGTAGTCGATCTCGCCTGCCAGAGCGGTGATGGGCACCGGGCGCAGAGGGGGACGGGGCGTAGGCGGCGGGACGTCGCCGTCGTTGAGACCCGCGGTCACCGCGATGATCCGGGCCACAGCGGTTTGGCAGTATTTTCCACCGCAAGGCCCCATGCCTGCGCGCGATGCGGACTTTACCGCGTTCAGACTGCCGGCGCCGTCGACGATCGCAACCGCGATATCCATCTGTCGCAGGCTTTCGCAGCGACAGATGATGGTATCGTCCGATGCGAGCGCTGCCAGCCCGGGCCGCGGAACGCTGAGACGGGTCATCGCCACGCCAAACCTTGCGGCGCGAGAGTAAGCACGGCGGTGCCCATTCCTTTCGGTTCCGACATCGGCCCCCAGATGGGCGGCTGCACTCAACCCTGCGAGCGTGCCGTGGATTTCAGCGGCGGTAGAGCCTCGAATCCCGGCGCCGTCACCGCAAACGAACAATCCCGGGAGTTCGGTTCTGCCGCTTTCGCCATGTGCTGGAATCCAGCCGCCCAGTCCGGGTGCGTGGACCAGAGGAAGTCCCGCCAGTTGCGCCGCCTCGGTATCGGGTGTCAGACCGTTGCCCAGGCATACGCTGTCCCCTGCGACCCGCCTTACGGGGCCGTTGGGGAACCAGCGCGGATCGAGCCTGCGAAATTCAACGCCTGTGACGGACGATCCATCATGGACCTTCGTCACGGCATGGCGCCAGTGAATCGGCACTCCGTTGAGCATAAGGTCGGCGATCCACCGCGTACCCCGCGCCATCAAGTCAGGCCGCAACAGCATAGCCGGCAGCGCGCGTATGATGTCGTGCCGGCTGTTCGGTGTGATGACAGCGCTTACCTCTCCGCCCAGGCGGCGTATTTCAGAGGCAACGAAGAAGGCCAGTGGCCCAGTGCCTGACACGATGGTACGCTTGCCGGGCAGGACCAGCTCTTGCTTGAAAAGTGCGGTTGCACCCGCCAGCCCCAACACACCCGGTGTGGTCCAGCCCGGAACCGGCTGCACGAAATCCCGCGCCCCCGTTGCCAGGACCAGCGCCTTCGACCGTAGCTCTTCACAACGCTTGTCCCGCAGGATGTGCAGTACCCAGTCGTTGCACTCACGCTCGATCTGCCAGATGCGAGTGTTACCCAGATGAGTGATGTCGCTGTCCCGCACTCTGCGGCGTAGGGCATTGCCTGCATGTGTTTCCGGCGTGAACGGCGCTTCCAGAATGGCGGCGCTCTTCGCTCTCCAGACCTGCCCGCCGGGTTCGGGCTGTTCGTCTAGCAGCGTCACATCAAAGCCGTGGCTTACCGCAGCCAGCGCGGCGTTGGCTCCGGCAGGCCCCGCACCGAGCACGGCAATCTCAGTCCGATCGGGCATGGCGTGCCTGTTTCAGCGAGAGAACGGTCAGACCCGATACCACGGCATGGCGACAGCTTTCCACGACCATGCCGTCAATCCGCACCACGCATTCCTGGCAAAGTCCCATGTAGCAGAACGCGCCCCGCGGCGTCCCATCAGCGGGTGCATCGCGCAGGTGACGATGCCCCTCCCGCATCAGCGCCGCCGCGATACTTTCGCCCAAGCGCCCGCCGACCGGGGTGCCGTCAAAGATAAAGATTACCTCGGCAGCGCGTCGGATCCTTACCGAATGGTCGGGGACGAGCCGGATCATGGATATCCGATCTCCAGTCGGTCGAACGTTCGCTTGATCTTGTCGATATCGGCCTCTGTCGCGGGCAGAACCGGTTCGCGCGGGACGCCGGCGGGCAGCCCGATCAGGTTCAACGCCGCCTTGAAGGCGGCGGGCCAGGTCGCGGTGCCCATCAGCAACTCGTAGAGCACGGTCAACTGGTAATGTGCCTTGCGATAGGTGTTGTCAGGAGCACCGGCTCCGACCTGCGCCATTGCGGAAGGCAGAAGGTCGGTGAACTCCGGGCCAGTCGCGATGAAGCCTTTGGCACCGAGGGCGAAGTTCGGCAGGATGTAGTGACACGGGCCTGTCATGACCGACATCCTGCCGCTCAGGCGCTCCAACAGGTGGGTGTGATAGAAGAAGTCGCGCTGGCTTTCCTTGATGCCGATGACGTTGTGATTGTCGAGCAGTGTCTCGGTCTGATCGAGAGTCAGCGAAAACCCCATGCGGCGAGGTGAATTGTAAAGCACCAGCGGCTTGTCGGTCGCCGCCGAGATCTTGTCGAAGCGGGCCATCAGCTCCGCTTCGGAAGCTTTCAGCACATAGGTCTGCGGCATCGAAAGCAGCACGTCGGCGCCGTTATCCTCGGCCACCTTCACATAGGCCAGCGCGGCATCGATTGTGGGCGCGGAAATGCCCATCATCACGTTGACGTGGTTGCCGGCGGTGTCTTTGGCCAGCCGCACCAGACGTCCCCGCTCGGCCGCCGACAGGGCCCAGCTTTCCCCGTTGTCGCCTGCGATGCAGATCGTGGTCGCCCCACGCCCGATAAGGAATTTCAAGAGCTCGACGAACGCGTCTTCGATGATGGCGCCCGTCTCGCTGAAGGGCGTCGCAATGGCCGGAACGTAGCCGTGGAGGTCTTCTTTCTGCATGGTGCGCTCCGTCATGCGGGAATGTCGGATGTGAAGACGGTGCCCGTCTGCGCATCGGCGATGTAGAGTCGCTTCTGGTCATCGGGGTGGAAGGTGACCGAGGTGGTCCACAGCCCATCGGGCAGACGGATCTCGGCCAGCGGATCGCCAAGCGCATCGAACACATTGGCTCGGCCCGCCTGCGCCTGTGCGACGGCCAGCCAGCCCTGGTCGTTGGTAGCCAGCCCATCGGGCCCCAGGCCGCCGGAGAGGTGTAGAAAAGTTCCGACCATCGGCCGACCATCCCCCCCTGGCAGGCGGGAAGAGAAACGCCAAACCTGGTTGGCTCGCGTCGCCGCCACATAGACCCAAGCCCCGTCCGGCGACAGGCAGATACCGTTGGGATAGGGTACGCAATCCAGCACCAGCCTCAGCGCCCCATCGGGCGATTGGCAATACACCCGACCGGTCGGGTCGCTATGGCTCGTCCGGCCACTATCGGTAATCCACAAGGTGCCGTCCATGCCGTAGCAGAGGTCCGAAAGCCCGAGGAACGGCTGCCCTTCCAGTCCGGTACTGAGCACTTCGAAACCACTGGCCCCCGTCAGTTCGATGAGCCCATGGCGATAATCCGCGGCGATATGTCGGCCATCGGGGGAGATACGCATGGCATGGGGCTCGCCATCGATCTGATGGGCGACGTCCCACGCACCGTCGGGTGAGATGCGAAACACCCGCCCGTAGGGCACATCCGCCAGCCACAGATTGCGCGATGCATCGAAGAAGGCGGCCTCGAGAAAGGAATGCATCGGTTGGCCGGGACGGGTCATCATGGCCCAGGCCGACGGCTCGCCTCGGTGGCGCAGCGAGTCCGGCAGGACGAAGACGGGGATGGCGGTCAGCCGATGAATCATTGCACCACGCCCGTCTCGATCAACGCTTCGACCTCCGTCGCCTCCAACCCCGCCGCGGCCAAGACCGCGCGACTGTCCTGGCCCAAATGGGGCGGGGCGGTGTGGAGCATGGGGCCGCCACGACTCATCCGGTAGCCGGCCAAGGGCAGCGTCACCGCGGGATCGGCTGGAGAGGGGATGAAATATCCGCGCTCTGCCAGTTGCGGGGCCAAGATCGCTTCGTCGAGTGTAACGATGCATTCGGCAGGCACGTCGACGGACTCGAGCGCGGCCTGCCATTCTACAGCAGAACGCAATACGAACACCTCCTGCAGGGCGGTGCGGATCGCGTCGGCGTTTTCCCAGACGTCGGTCCAGTCGCGCATGGCGGCCAAGGCCGGAACATCATGCCCCTCGGCCGTCAGACAGATGCCGAGTCTGCGATATTGCGACGGCGTGAAGGCTCCAAGCATCAGTTGACCGTTCGACGTTTCATAAGCCAGCAAACCCGCCTCCCGGTGCTTCGACACGGCCGGTGCCGCCTGCCGGGCGGCGACCTCGGGTGCCATCAAGGACATCGCAACCTCCAGCATCGAAGCGCTGATATGGCATCCCGCGCCGGTGCGCTCGCGTTGCAGGAGCGCTGCCGAAATCGCAAAGGCCGCCGAATAGCCGGCGGCATAGTCCACGAAGGACAGGCCCGGTTTTGCGCCTCCGCACTGCCCGACAACCCCCGCCGCCGCCTGGATTGTGTTGTCGTAGGCACCCTTGGCAGACTTTGGACCTTCGTCGCCATAGCCCGTCATCGAGCAATAGATGATTTCCGGATTGCATCGTCGCAGCGCTTGATAGCCAAGGCCCGAACCCTCCAGTACGCCCGTCGTATAGTTCTCGAGAAACACATCGGCCGTCTCGACCAACTTCAATAAGGCCGCGCGGCCTCGATCCGTGCGAAAGTCGAGAGCGAGGGATTGCTTGTTACCACCCTGCACCTGATAGGTGAGACCGACGCCCCTGGTGTTCTGGGACGGCAACGGACCTCGCCCTCGCGCGCAGTCTGGCGACGCAGGCAGTTCCACCTTGATAACCTGCGCGCCGAGCAAGGCGAATTGATAACCGCAGAACGGGGCCGCCAAAACGTGCGAGAGCTCCACAATTTTGAGGTTCTTGAGCGCACCTTCCACCGTTATCTCCCGCAATTCACGAGCTGTTGGAAATCGCCTTGATTCCTCGTTTGACGTTTAATATACAAAACAAAGTTTTTTATACAAGACGGAAATCCTATGACGTACGTCCTTCACCGGTCCCTGAGCGCAATCCTCCCGACGGTTATCGGTGGCGAAGGGAATTATTTGATCGACGCCACCGGGAAGCGATATCTCGACGCTTGTGGTGGTGCGGCCGTATCCTGTCTTGGACATGACAATCCAAAAGTCCGCGCCGCTTTGAAGGCGCAGATCGACAATGTCGCCTTTGCCCACACCAGTTTCTTCACCAACACTCCGTGCGAAGACTTGGCTCGTCTTTTGATGGAGCGGGCGCCAAAAGGAACTGGCGATGGTCGGGTGATGTTTCTGGGTAGCGGATCGGAAGCCATGGAAGCCGCGCTGAAACTGGCTCGGCAGTACTATCTGGAGCGCGGGGAAACGGAGCGAACCAAGATCATTGCTCGCGCTCCATCCTACCATGGCAACACGCTGGGTGCACTGGCCACCGGAGGTCATGCCGCACGTCGTGCCCCGTTCCAGCCGCTGTTGATGGATGTCTGCCATATCGATGCCGCCTACGGCTACCGAATGCAGCGAGAGGGAGAGAGCGAGGCAGATTTTGGCCTGCGAATGTCAAATCTGCTCGATGCGCGCATCCGCGAACTGGGTCCTAAAACGGTCATGGCGTTTGTGGCCGAGCCGGTTGTGGGCGCCTCGCTTGGCACTCAGCCCGCGCCAAAAGGCTATTTCGAACGTATCCGCGAAATCTGCGACGAGCACGGCGTACTTTTCGTGGCCGATGAGGTCATGTGCGGCATGGGGCGCACCGGAACCCTTTTCGCTTTGGAACAGGAGGGCGTTTCTGCCGACATTACCACCCTCGCCAAAGGTCTGGGTGCTGGCTACCAGCCGATCGCGGCGGTGATGGCCAACGAAAAAATCGTATCCGCCATCCGCAGCGGCACCGGCCGTTTGTGGAATGGACATACATACATGTCACACGTCGTCGCGACCGCGGGCGCATTGGCTGTTCAAAAGGTGATCGACGAGGACGACCTGCTGAGCAATGTTCGTAGGCGGGGCGAGCAACTGCGCGACACGCTGAACGAACGGCTCGGTCAGCACGTCAACGTGGGCGATGTCCGCGGCCGAGGACTGTTCTGGACGGTGGAGCTGGTGCAGGACAAGGCTACCAAAAAACCGTTTCCCGCAGCCGACAGGCTTGCACAGAAGATCCAGCAGACCGCGCTGGAGCATGGCTTGATGTGTTATCCGTCGCAGGGCTGCGTGGACGGCATCGTCGGCGATCACGTCTTGCTCGCTCCGTCCTACACCTCGACGCCACAAGAGATCGACCGGATCGTCGAGTTGGTCGCCGCAGCGATCGAATGCGCGCTGCAGGGAATGGAGCGGAAATGACCCGCAAAACCATCCTGACGGCCGCCGTCACCGGCAACCTCATGATGCCGGAGATCAGCCCGCATCTGCCGATCACACCTGCTCAGATCGCCCAGCAGGCGCTGGACGCGGCCAGTGCCGGAGCCTCGATCGTCCATCTGCACGTGCGTGACCCGGAGACCGCTCGAGGCTCGATGCGCAGAGACCTGTACCGGGAAATGGTGGACCGCATCCGTCAGAAAAATGGCGACGTCATTTTGAACCTTACGACGGGCGAAGGCGGCCGTTTCATACCATCCGACGACGACCCGCAGGTGGCGGCGCCGGGTTCGACTCTGTGTGCTCCGGAAAGACGCGTCGTGCATGTGGAAGAGCTACGGCCTGAAATCTGCACGCTGGATTTCAACACCATGTGGTCGGGCGAGGCGTGCGTCATCAATATACCCCGCAATTTGGAAATCATGGCACGGCGCATTTACGACGCCGGTGTCGCACCCGAGGTCGAAATCTTCGATTCCGGTGATCTGCACATGGTCAAGGATTTCATCACGCGGGGTATCCTCAAGCCGCCGCTCATGGTGCAGATAGTGCTGGGCGTGCGTTTCGGGGCGATGGCAAATGCTGGAACCATGGCCTTTCTGGTCAGCCAACTGCCGGCGGGAACCGAATGGGCGGCGTTCGGGATCGGACGCATGGCGTTCCCGATGCTTGCGCAGGCCTATCTCCTGGGCGGGCATTGCCGTATCGGAATGGAGGACACCGCCTATGTGCGAAAGAGCGAGCAATGCACGTCGAACGCCCAATTGGTGGAAAAGGCGGTCTCGATCATCGATAGCCTCGGCGGTGTCATTGCGTCACCCGACGAGGCGCGCGCCATCTTGAGAATTTCCTGACCCATGTCAGCCCGGTTCTGCATATCCCAGTTCGTTCGAGATCCGCAGCGCTGTTTTTTGCGTTTCGGGAATGTAGAAGCTTTCGATCCGATCGAAATCGAAACCGCTGTCGGGACCGGACAGATTCACACAGGCTACCACGGTGCCGGTGTTGTCGAACACCGGCACCGCCACGCTGGAGCCGCCCGGTTCCCGGTAGCCTCGCGAGAAAACGAAACCGTCGGTGCGCGCTGCGTTCACCCGGTCCTTCAACGCCATGAAGTCCGTCGGTGTGTGAGAGGTGATCGAATCCATCTGCAATTCGTCACAGAACGCTTGGAGTTCCCTGTCGTCCAGCGCCGACAGCAGGCACCAGCCGATTGCCGTGGCATAGGCTTCGATCCGCGTGCCCGTCACCATATTCGACACGAATCCGGTGCGCGCCTGATGACTGCCCAGATACAGCACGTCGTGGCCTTCCAGAACGCTGAGATGGGAGCTGATACCGGTCGTGTCCCGCAGCGCCGCCAGATGTGGTCGCGCGATCGTCGTGATGGGTTGTTGATTGAGATAGGCAAAGCCAAGGTTCAACACCCGCGCGCCCAGCGTGTAGGTATTCTTTTGTTCAGCTTCCTTGAGAAACTCCATCTGGCGCAAGGTGTAGACCAGTCGAAAAGCCGAGGAGCGGCTCAACTCCATGGCGTGGGCGATCTCGCTCAGCGACATAGGGCCCATCGCTCCGCCCAGTATTTCCAGAACACGCAGGCCGCGGTGCAGGCCAGGAACGAAATATGCGGTATGGTTGGACGATTCGATCATCTGTCAATCTAGTCTTTCGGCGTCGAGTGAAACTGCGCTTTTTACATATCGAAATCAACCGGCGCAATGGAGAAGACAATGGATCCAAAGACCGGCGAAAACATTATGCCGCCGACCAATGAGGACACATGCGGACCTTATTTCCCGATCTGTTTTTGTGATCACAGTCTCGAAGATCTGACGCGCGTCGATGTCGGTGTGCTCGCCGCAGCGACGGGTCAGACCATCATCTTGCGCGGACGGGTTCTCGACCGGCATGGCAGTCTCGCAAATGGGGTGGTCATGGAATTCTGGCAGGCCAATGCCAAAGGGGTCTACCGAACGCCCAAGACCACGGGACATCCCGATATCGATCCCTGGTTCGATGGCTATGGCCGCTTGCGAAGCGACAGCGGCGACTATGCCTTCCGCACAATCATGCCCGGTGTCTCCGGGAATCGGGCACCCAATATCACCGTGACGATCTTTTCCGACGGCATCAGCCGGATCGTGACGCAGGTTTTCTTTGCCGATCAACACGCCAACGACACCGACCCGCTGCTTATGACGCTGAACGAAAAGGATCGGCAGCGTCTGACAGCCCGGCATGACGGGCGCACCGCAGAAGGCGCGGAAGTCTACCTGCTCGATATCGTCATGGCCGGCAATGACGAGACCCCCTTTTTCGACGACATCGAAAGCTGAAAGGAGATCAGCTCCATGACCGACCTTGGAAGACAGCTTACTGTCGGACCGACGGACAACACGTCGGACCAGCGCACGCCCCGCAAACGCCTGCGGCTGATTCCCGAAGCGGCGCGTGAGAGCTTTGTGCCTTATGTGCCGGCGCGTGCAGCGGTTCGACAGAATGAATGGGATCTGACGCGTATCTCGCCGGACCGGCCTCGCGCGGCAGGCCAGGCCATCGAAGTAACCGGCATCGTCTGCAACGAAAACGGTACGCCGGTGCGCAATGGATTGCTGGAAATCTGGAACGCCAATCATTTTGGCCGCTATCGGCACGTCGAAGATCATTCGGGCCTTCGGCTGGACGAGAACTTCTTTGGCATGGGGCGCGTGATGACCGACGAGGACGGCGTCTACAAGTTCTGGACCATCAGCCCTGGGGCGTATCTGGCGCGCCCGGACATTGGCCGCTGGCGTCCGAAACACATTCACTTGTCGATCAGTGGCGGTCCGGCCCGGCTGATCACGCAGATGTATTTTCCCGGCGAGCCCAACAACCCGTCAGATCCGATGGCAATTCTGATGGGAGACGGATTCGAGCGCAATGTTGGTCGACCGTATGAAACATCTGATTTCGACGTGGAGCAGGGGTTCCGCTTCGATATCGTCGTGGGGGGACGTAATGCGACGTTTTTCGAATAAGCGTGCGTGCCTGTCTATGTCGGTTCTCGATGAACTCGACCAGCCGGCCGGCGAAAGGCCACCGTCGCTTTGCGATGAATCGGCATCGTGGGGGTGCCTTCATTGCTATCTCTCGGCTGCCGCTACGATGATTGCGGCAAGCTCGTCGAGGTCGTGATTGGCAAGGCCAGCCACACGGCTTGTACGACCGGCGTATTACCAAATACATCCTTGTACACGCCAACCCCTAGATCTCGCTTGTCGAGTCGAGGATCGGCGCGGTAGCGTTCCGTCAAAACAAGGATAGCGTCTGTTCTGGGACTGGGAAGGATTCTGAACATCGGCAATGACCTTGCGTCAGGGGGCGGTGTAACGCGATGCTGGCCGAGCGAAAGCGGCGTCGGCGGAGTTTTCCCATCCATCGCCGTGCCGAACTTTGCCCCGCCGCGCCGATCGAGCCATTCCAGTTGCCCGCTCGAAGCGGCGTCCGGGGCGGCAGCTGCGGCAACTGCGGCAGACAGGCCATGGAAGCCTTTTTATGAGAACCGGCGGTCAGCCGATGAGCAAGAAGTGCGTCCGCGGTTAACGCCCGAAATGCCGGTAACTCATTCAACGCTTGGTACAGACGCCGACGACCCGAATGAAACAACGATGCCCATGACGGCCGGCGACACGGTTGGCCCATCGCGTCGCCGTTTTCGGGTGGTTACTGCCAGCCCCGTGCGGCGGCGATGCGCTGCGCGATGGCGATCCGCTCTGCCGTAATGGCCGCGGTTCGAGCACGAATACGGTCGACGATGTCCAGTGGCGCTTCGTTCGGCGAACCAGCGGCGTATGGCGGGGCAGGGTTGTATTCCATCGCGAGCTGCGCCGTTTGTGCGGCCTTGGTGCCATGAAGCAAGTCGACGATTCGCAGCCCGAAGTCGATTCCCGCGGTCACACCCCCACCGGTTATCCGGTTGCGATCGATCACCACGCGTTCGTCCACCGCTTCGGCGCCCAGTGGCGCCAATGCCTCCATTGCGGTCCAATGGGTTGTTGCCCTGTAGCCGCGCAGCAGTCCCGCCGCGCCGAGCACGAGCGCCCCGGTGCAGACCGAGGTGATCCATTGCGCCCCCTGCGCTCCCTTCTGAAGAAAAGCGAGCGTCTCGTTGTCTTCCATGAGCCTGTTGACGCCGGGGCCGCCGCCGACGAAGACCATGTCGCCCTTGCCGGCCGTGGCGAAGCTGTGGGTTGCGGGCACTTCGAAACCCAAATCGCTGGGCACGGAGGCGCCCGTCTTGGAAATCAGTTCCACTCGCGTGTCCGGCATCCTGGCGAGCGTGTCCAGGGGGCCTGCCAAATCCAGGTGGGTCATGCCATCGAACAGAAGCATTCCAACGGTGAAGTCGGTCATGATGATTGTCTCGTCGTTGAGGATTCGGAAATGTCGGTCGTCAGTTGAGAAGCAGGCGATCGTCGTCCAGAGTGTCGCCGCCGAGCCGGCTGAACCGCTCCAGCAGGTCCGAAACGGTCAGCTTGTTTTTCTCTTCGCCCGAGGCTTCGAAGATGATCTGGCCCTGATGCAGCATGACGATACGATTTCCGTAGGCGAGCGCGTCGCGCATGCTGTGGGTAATCATCAAGGTCGTGAGATTCAGCTCGCGCACTAAGCGGTTGGTCAGTTCCAGCACCGCAGCGCTCGCCTTCGGATCCAGTGCTGCGGTGTGCTCGTCGAGCAGCAGGATGCGCGAGGGCGCGAGCGTCGCCATCAGCAGGCTGACCGCCTGCCGTTGCCCACCGGACAGAAGACCGATTGCGTCGGTCAGGCGGTTCTCCAGCCCGAGCCCGAGCTTCGAAAGATGCTCGCGGAAAAGGGACCTATCGTCATTGCGCAGGGCCCGGCGCAGCGATCGGCCCGACAGGCGTCGAGCGGCGATCGCGAGATTTTCTTCGATGGACAGTGGGGCACAGGTGCCGGCCATCGGGTCCTGGAAGACCCGCGCCACCATTCTCGCCCGCTGGTGCGGGCTGTCGCGCGTCACGTCTCGTTCGTCGAGCCGGATCGAGCCCGCCATCAATGGCACATCGCCTGAGATGGCGTTCAGGAGCGTCGATTTTCCCGCCCCGTTGGAGCCGATAACGGTGACGAAATCGCCGGACTCGATGGCCAGCGTCACGTCGCGCAGCGCGGTTTTCTCGTCCGGCGTGCCGCGCATGAAGCCGACGACGGCATCGACGACTGAGATCATTTGGAAGCCTCCTCTACGCCGGTGGCCGCGAACTTGCGCGCGTGAGTGCTGCGTTTGCGCTGCGCCCGTTCCCGCCAAGATGCCCGACGTTTCGAGACGACGAAGGCGACGACGACCAGCGTTGCCGTGACGAGTTGCAGGTCCGATGACCGCAAGCCGAGAAATTGAACGTTGAGGGCAACGCTCACCGCGATCCGGTAAAGCACCGATCCCACAATGCAGGCGATCAGCGCGATCAGGATGCGCCGGGTGGGAAACAGCGACTCGCCGAGGATCACGGACGCGAGGCCGAAGATGATCGTGCCGGTGCCGACACCGATATCGGCAAAACCCGAGAACTGTGCGAACAGGGCTCCCGCGAAGCCGACCAGCCCGTTCGAGATCCCAAGTCCGATATAGACGTTGCGGTCCACGTCGACGCCGTTGGCGCGGGCCATGCGGGGATTGGCCCCGGTCGCACGCATTCCCAGCCCGTGTTCGGACAACAGGAAGGCGGCGATCAAGGCGGCGGCGACCAGCGCGATCAAGCCCGCCGCAACGGCCCGGACGACAGGTTCGGAGTATCCTATGTCCAAAAACCGCGTCAGCACGATGTCGTCGTTCATCAGCGGAATGTTCGGCCGCCCCATGATGCGCAGGTCGACAGAATACAACGCGATGGTGGTCAGGATACCGGCCAGCAGGTGAAGCATACCAAAACGCCGGTTCAGCAGTGCCGTTACAAGACCGCAGACCACTCCGACGATTATCGCGCACAGGGACGCCACCCAAGGGTCGGTGCCGTTGCTGATCAGGGCCGCCGCCGTGGCGGCTCCTGTCGTAAAGCTGCCGTCGACGGTCAGGTCCGGGAAATCGAGGATACGGAAGCTCAGATAGACCGCGACCGCAACGACTCCGTAGAGGGCACCGAGCTCGCAGGCATTGAGAAGGGCTAGAAGGCTCATTCGAACAGGGCTCCGCGATGCCGGTCAGTCGTAGACTTCAACCGCCTTGTCGATGATCACCTGTGGCAGCGCGACGCCCAGTTTCTTCGCCGTTGCCAAGTTGATACGAAGGGACACCTTCTTCGCCGATTCCACCGGAATGTCGCCGGGTTTCTCGCCTTTCAGGACGCGCACCGCGATGTCGGCCGTCGCTCGGCCGATTTCGTACCAGTCGAAGCCGATCGACAGCAAAGCACCATGCTTGGCCCCGGCCGATTCCGCGCTGAAAACGGGAATCTTGTTGTCGTTCGCGATCTTGATCGCTGTTTCGGCTCCGGCCGTGACGGTGTTGTCGGTCGGAATGTAGACGACATCCGTCCTACCCACGAGTCCGATCGTCGCGGTTGCGATCTCCGAAGAAGCCATGACGTTCTGGTCGATCACCTCGTAGCCACGCTGCGTCCCCGCTGCGACCATTGCGTTGACGGAGGCGCGGGAATTGGCCTCGCCCGGATTGCTCAGAATGCCGATGGATTTCGCGTTCGGCACCAGTTCGTGGATCAGGTCCAGTACCGGCTCCACCGGGGTGAACGACCGCGTCCCCGTCACGTTCTGGCCCGGATGCTCCATGTTCGTTACCAGCCCGGCGCCGAGTGGGTCGCCGATGGCGCCGAACACGACCGGGATTGTGCGCGTCGCCCGCACGACGGCCTGCGCCGAAGGTGTCGAGATACCAATGATGATGTCCGGTGACTTATTGACGAAATGGTTGGCGATCTGGACCGCAGTCGGGATGTCGCCCTGGGCGCTTTCGAAGAGGATGTCCGCGCTCTCGTCATCGTAGCCGGCTTGGGCGAGGGCCTCGAGAACACCTTTGCGCACATTGTCGAGGTCGGGATGCTCGACGATCTGCGTGATCGCGATGATCGGCTTCCTGGTTTGGGCTTGAAGCGGCCATGACCACAATGCGGCGAGCGACAACGCCAGCAGAAGACTTGAAAAGTTACGCAAGGCGCCCTCCCTGTTTTCGGTTTCAGCGTCGATGTTCAGAAAGGCTACACTGGGATAGTTTGGCGCGGGCGCCAAAAGAACCACTTTTCACGCCAAAGGCGCGCGAATAGCGGTTTGATGGACTTGATTCCAGGGGCGGCTGGGCCGCTGCTCCTGCGTGCACGCCAGATATCGGACAGGTTCGTCATGACCACTGCGATTCGTCAGATCGTCTTTCTTGCCTATCAGCATCATCAGCCGCTCGATCTTGTCGGGCCACTTCAAGTGTTTGCTCTCGCGAACCGCGAGAGTGCGGCACCCGAATACGACATTCTCGTCGCCGCGCTTCATCCCGGACGGCTGGAAACCGCCTCGGGGCCGAGTTTGATGGTCGATCACGGGCTCGACACTCTGGCCGCAGCCGACACGATCGTACTGCCCGGTGGGCCGGGCGTGGCCGCGGCCGCGGACAATGCCGAACTGATCGCCGCCCTGAGAGCGGCGATCCCGTCGGTGCGCCGGATCTGCTCGGTCTGTACCGGGGCCTTCCTTCTCGCGCCCACCGGAATGCTGAATGGGCGCAAAGCCACCACGCACTGGCGCAGTTGTGCGCAACTGGCCGATCAATTCCGGGATATCAAGGTCCAACCCGACTCGATCTACGTCAATGACGGTCCCGTCTGGACCTCCGCAGGGGTCACCGCCGGGATCGATATGGCCCTGGCACTGGTAGAGCAGGATCTGGGGCGAGACCTCGCAGGGCGAATAGCACGCAACCTGATCGTCTACCTGCGGCGTCCGGGGGGACAGTCCCAGTTCAGTGAACCCTTGGCATTGCAAGGCCAATCGGCGTCGGGGCGCTATTCAAAGCTGCTGGAGCGGGTTGCCGTGGAACTGGAACATCCTTGGTCGATCGAGGATCTGGCGCGGGCGGCAGGTCAGTCCGAGCGTACCTTTCAGCGTCGCTTTACCGAAATTACCGGACAGTCGCCGTCGGCGACGGTGGAGATCATCCGGGTCGAACAGGCCCGTATCATGCTCGAGACCACCACTGTGCCGCAATCGGCGATCGCCCGCCGTGCCGGCTTTGCGTCGATCGAACATATGCGGCGCGCCTTCCACCGGCGTCTGGGCATGGCGCCGGGCGCCATCCGCGAACTGTTCGGCCGGACTGTTTGAACCCGGTCCTTTGTCGATTCGATCCTGTCATGCGTTGATGGCGGAGGGCATCCCGGCAACGTGCATCCATGCCCGCTACGCGAAGGCGGCATCCCTACTCCGCGGCTTCGTTGCCGATGACGCCCCGGTCGATCTGATCCTGCTCGATGGCTTCGAACAGCGCCTTGAAATTGCCCTCGCCGAAACCGTCGTCGCCTTTGCGCTGGATAAACTCGAAGAAGATCGGACCGATCATGGTCTTGGAAAAGATCTGCAGGAGAATGCGGGTTTCACCTCCTTCGACGACGCCCTCACCATCGATCAGAATACCGTGCTTGGCCATCGCGTCGATCGGCTCGTGGTGTCCGGTCACACGCTCCTTCGACTGCGGATAATACGACGCCGGCGGCGCGGGCATGAACTTCAGGCCACGCGCGGCTATCGCGTCGGCGGATGAGTATATGTCGCGCGCGCCGACGGCAATGTGCTGGATGCCCTCGCCCTTGTAGCGCTTCAAAAATTCGACGATCTGCCCGGTTTCGCCACGGTCCTCGTTGATCGGAATGCGGATGCGTCCGCAGGGGCTCGTCAGCGCCCGCGAAAACAGGCCGGTAAACTTGCCCTTGATGTCGAAGAAGCGGATTTCCCTGAAGTTGAACAGCTTGCCGTAGAAGTCGAACCAGGTGTCCATGTTGCCCTGGTGGACGTTGTGGGTGAGGTGATCGAGATAGTAGAAGCCGACGCCCATAGGATGGGCTTTGGACAACCACTCGAACTCGTCATTGTAGACCGAGTGGTCGCGATGCCCCTCGACGAAATAGATCAGACTGCCGCCGATGCCCCGAATGGCCGGCCAGTCGAGCGTCTTGCCCTTGGTCACGGGCTCGGCTCCATTCTTCACCGCATGGTCGAAAGCGTGCCGGGCGTCGGCGGTGCGCCATCCCATGGAGGGCGCGCAAGGCCCGTGCTCCTCAACGAATTGCACCGCATGGCCACCTGGCTCTGAAGTCAGGAGATAGCTGATGTCGCCCTGCTGCCAGAGTTCGACCGCCTTGGTCTTATGGTCGGCGACGTGGATGTAACCCATTTTGGCGAACTGGGCGCGGATCACGTCCGGATCGGGGCCGGCGAACTCGACGAATTCGAAACCGTCGGTGCCGGCCGGATTCGCCTCGGTGATTCCGGTCGTTGGCGCATCGTGGGGGAACGGACCCATGGTGTGTCTCCTGGCTTTCATTCGGTCTTCCCATCTTCGGCGAAATGCCGTGCAAAGGGCTTGCAAAGCCACGGCGGTTGCGGCTGAATTTGCACGGTCCATGCGTGAAAAGGCGTTTTTATGCGCAAAGTTCTCACAGACAGCTTCGATCATGCGATCCTGAAGGCGCTTCAGGACGATTCCTCGCGCACCAACGCCGATCTGGCGGGGATCGTGAACCTGTCGGCCTCCCAGTGCTCGCGCCGGCGGGCGCGGCTGGAGGCGGAAGGCGTCATCGCTGGCTATTCGGCACGGCTCGAACCGGCCGCGCTCGGCTACGGGTTGCGGGCGATCACGCGGGTCAATCTTTCGGCCCACAGCCAACGAAACGCGCAAGATTTCGCCGATTTCCTCGGCCGGCACGAGGAGGTGCGTTCGGCCTTCTCGGTGTCAGGCGATGCCGACTATGTGCTGATCCTGATGACACAGGATCTCGCGACCTTTGCCGATTTCGTCCATCTTCACCTCTTGCCGCACCCGCAGGTCAGCCAAGTGCGGTCCGAGATCGTGCTGATGACGTTGAAGGAGGAGAACGGCGTCTCGATCGGATGAGATCGTTCGGTCACCCGCGCCAGTCGAGCGGAGAGGGATTGTTTCGGAACCTGCTTCCAGGTGACGATACAGGGCTCGACCGAGCGCGTGAAGGGGTGTTGATAAACACTCGTAAAGGAAGCTTGCCCCTTTCTGATCAGATCGCGGACGTTTTCACCTTCGAAAAGACCAGGAACGAGCCGCCGCAAGGCCTCATGGAACTTGTGGCTCATCTCGCAGACCAAAGGCGATCTGCAACCGGCCTCGATAGCGGCTTCATTCTTCCTCGAGCGTCTGCTCAATGGCGCCGAAGATCGAATGGCCGGACGCGTCCGCCATTTCGATCCGCACCGTGTCGCCGAAAGCCATGAAGGATGTCTTCGCCTCGCCGTCCTCGATCGTCTCGACCATGCGGATCTCGGCAAGGCAGGAATAGCCGACGCCGCCTGCCGCGACCGGCTGTCCCGCGCCGCCGTTCTTGCCCTTGTTGGAAACCGTCCCGGAGCCGACGATCGCGCCGGCGGCGAGCGGCCGGGTTTTCGCGGCATGGGCGACCAGCTTTGCAAAATCGAACGTCATGTCGGTGCCGGCATTGGCCTTGCCGAAGGCCTGACCGTTCAGCGAGACGACGAGCGGCAGCGAGAGTTTTGCGCCGTCCCAGGCCGCGCCCAGTTCGTCCGGCGTCACGGCGACCGGCGAAAAGGCGGAGGACGGCTTGGCCTGGAAGAAGCCGAAGCCCTTTGAAAGCTCGTCCGGGATCAGGCCGCGCAGGGAGACGTCGTTGACCAGCATGACGAGGCGGATCGCCTCACGGCAGGCCGCCTCGTCCGCACCGAGCGGCACGTCGTCCACGACGACCGCGATCTCGCCCTCGAAATCGACGCCCCAGGCCGGGACGGCCTCGGCGGGAAAACGGATCGGCGCACGCGGCGGCAGGAAGCTGTCGGAGCCGCCCTGATACATCAAGGGATCGGTCCAGAAGCTCTGCGGCATCTCGGCGCCCCGCGCCCTCCGCACGAGTTCGACATGGTTCACATAGGCCGAGCCGTCGGCCCATTGATAGGCCCGTGGCAGTGGCGAGTGGGCGTCGTGCTCGTGAAAGCGCATGGTGGGCTGGCTGCCGGCTTCGATCCCCTCGGCGACCCCGTCAAGCCGCGGCGCGACATGCTTCCAGTCGTCGAGCGCCGCCTGCAGCGTGCGGGCGATGTGCGGCACTTCCGAGCAGCGGGTGAGATCCTTCGAGACGACGACGAGCCGGCCATCGCGCGTCGTGTCTTTCAAAGTGGCAAGCTTCATTTCGTCCTCACTTCACGCCGGGAGTGCCGTCGAACTTCTTGTCGAGGCTGGTCCAGCAGTCGCTGTATTCGTTCTGAAGCGGGGCCTCCCTGGCGGCCCACGACGTCAGCTGCTGGGGGAAGCGCGTCTCGAACATGAAGCTCATCGTCTCGTCGAGCTTCTCCGCTTTCAGCTCTGCATTGGAGGCGCCTTCGAACGCATTGCGGTCCGGCCCGTGCGGCAACATGCAATTGTGCAGGCTCATGCCGCCGGGTACGAACCCCTTCGGCTTGGCGTCGTAGACACCGTAGATGTTGCCCATCAGCTCGCTCATGATGTTCTTGTGGTACCAGGGCGGGCGAAAGGAGTGCTCGGCCACCATCCAGCGTTCGCGGAAGAAGACGAAGTCGATATTGGCCGTCCCCTCGACGCCCGACGGCGCGGTCAGCACCGTGAAGATCGACGGATCGGGATGGTCGAACAGGATCGAGCCCACCGGCGAATAGGTCCGTAGATCGTATTTCCACGGCGCGTAGTTGCCGTGCCAGGCGACGACGTCGAGCGGCGAATGGTTGATCGTCGAGCGGTGGAACGCACCGCACCATTTGATCGTCATGGTGCTGGTCGCCTCGCGATCCTCGAAGGCGGCGACCGGCGTCTTGAAGTCGCGAGGATTGGCAAGACAGTTCGCGCCGATCGGACCGCGGCTCGGCAAGTCGAATTTCTGGCCGTAATTTTCGCAGACGAAGCCGCGACACGGCCCCTCCAGAACCTCGACGCGGTAGACGAGGCCGCGCGGCAGAACGCAGATTTCCTTGGGCTCCACGTCGATGATTCCGAGTTCGGTCGCAAAGCGCAGACGCCCCTCCTGCGGCACGACAAGCAGTTCGCCGTCGGCCGAATAGAAGTACGCGTCTTCCATCGACGCGGTGACGAGATAGACATGTGTCGCCATACCGGTCTGGGTGTTGACGTCACCGGCCGTGGTCACCGTGCGCATGCCGGTCACCCAGGTGAGCGGTTCATCGGAATGCGGCACCGGATCCCAGCGATACTGACCGAGCGAGATGACGTCCGGATCGATATTCGGCGCGCTTTTCCACAAAGGGGCGTCGATCTTCTCGAACCGTCCGGTGTGCTTCACCGACGGGCGAATGCGATAGCACCAGGTGCGTTCATTCTGGCCGCGCGGCGCGGTGAAAGCCGTGCCGGACAATTGCTCGGCATAAAGCCCATATGCGCATTTCTGCGGTGAGTTCTGGCCCTGCGGCAGAGCGCCTTCGAGCGCCTCGGATTCGAAATCGTTGCCGAAGCCCGGCATATAACGAGCAGCGTCTTTCATTCCCGACCTCCCACTGTTCGATCGCTTGTCAAACGATCGCCGCAAATCCTATTGGTCCGGAATGTAACTATCAACCGGAGGTCGGACCCGATGCATCTCGACGACTTCGTCCCTTATCGCGGTAACATCATCGCCGAGCTGGGCACCTTGAAGAACCGAGGGTTTGGCTTTTGAAGTGGTTGAGTCAGGCTTGTTGACGCCGCTGGCCGTCGATGTTGGTAATTTATGGCGTCAGGTGACGCCGATTGGCGTCCTCGGCATCGATTTCGCCGTCATGCGGGCGCACCTCGCCCCTGATACCAGACGAAACGTGCGAGGTCGCAGGCGAGATTCGCAAGGCCGATCTTCACCTCGTGCGCACCAGAGCGATGGTGCGGCTTAAGAGACGCATCGGTCCTTCTGGCGGAGCTTGGCCGAATGATCCTTCCAAGCCTCAGGGACCTCGCCGGCCTTGATAGCCGCCTTATCGCCTTCGATGTTCCACTGTTTCGGCGCGGCGACGACGGTCGCGTCCACAATTGTCCGTCCATCGCCAGATAGCCGGCCTCGACCAGATGCACGCGAAACAGCCAGATCACTTTGGCGTCCGGCACCTTCTCGCAGATCCCCGAACCAGGAAAACGCATGAACGACAGCCGATCCTGGATCTGGGATTCGGCCGGGTCGTCCGAGAGGTTGTAGAGCGCCTGTAGAACCAGGACCCCGGATCAAGTCCGGTGCTGGCTCTTGAACATCAGCACCGCGTCGTAGGGCGGTCTGCCGCCTTGCGCCCCGTCCGATCGTTTCAACGCTTTAGACAGTGGCTTGCGGAAAACATCCCACAGCACGATCGCGTCCAGTTTCTCCAATGGATCGTCGGCCTTACTCAGCCGGACATATCACTCGCCCACGTCCTAAATCCCGGTTGTCCACTCATGCCATCCTGCCGATCTCCGTCCGCACGATGGAATCATAGCACCGAAGGAATAGAGAGCTTTTTCCAAAGCGCCCAGCATCTTCTAGATACTACGACCAAAATAGTATTAACGATTTCATAAGCCTTACTCTTCTTAAATTAGCTTTTCTCAAACGCGCTAAAATTAACGCGTTTTCACAATACTATTAGGTTTTGAGATTTGTTCTTGCACGCCTTTGGATGTTTTAAATCCTCCATAGGGCGACTTGCTTTTTTGACGGGCTGTAACCGACCGAACTCTCGAAAATGCCATGATTGCGAGGAGGGCAAAGAAATAGCCAAGCTGAACACTAAACAATGACGAAAACCAAGTTAAAATAACCCACGATAAATCGTAATTGTAGCTGAATGCAACGATGATGAATACCGGGATTGTTCCGAGAGAGGCCGCGATAAGAATTCGGACTGATGACAAAAAACATGCCACAAATCCAAATACAAAAAAGAGGGAGATAATCGATGTGATCATAGTGCTGCTTTGAATTACCTCCAAGTCGCCGAGATCTGTCGATGATCGGCTTCTGTCAATTCATGATCGTCGTATAAATGACGGCGCTTAACGAAACCCCAACCACAACGTTCTAAATTGCAATTCGTTAGGATGAATGTCCTGCGAGCCTTCCTTCAAACCCATAAAGATTGGGCATTTCCACCTGCATTCCATCACCTTATCCATTTCGCACCCGCCTGTGCTCCTCCCAGTCATATGACAGTGATTTTTAAATCATTTCAATATATTTATCCCAATTGTTCCAATCTGCGAATATCACAGCCGCGAATATTCGGCTAGGATATTTTTCAGGGCGATTTTCACAAAAGCGCGAAAATTCAAGTGAAAACATGATGGTCTCGTTGGCAACGCGTTGCAGGGCATTTGGACGCCGAGCAACGACGCAATGCGCAATATCCGGGGTCATCGAGGATGACGGGATCCAGGGTTCGAATATGAACCCTTTCCTTCGCACCAACGAGACCTTATTGAAGAGTTTGAAAGGCAGCCCGTTGGCGCGCTTTTGGCCGAATTCAAAACTGAATGGCGCGCTCCGGCTCATTTATGCCGCGTGCAACATCAAAAAGGCCGATAAGGTTGCCGAGCAAGCGGCCACGCCTATCGACCCAGGGTTCGGGTTTAAATGAATATAATGTATTGGCCGACACGTTACGAACGATTTGACGTCCGCATCGTTTCCAATCCATCGTTCCTTTCTTCGCCAGGTAAATCGGGTTGACGATCTGCGAGTATCCCAATCGGCGACCGGGACTACGGCCCGCTCGCTTTGTTCCCAAATGCACACCACGGAGCCGTGGAGCCTGAACGACTCGTCCGAAGGGAGCGAGTTGGCGACTGAAATCGAGGTCCTCCTGCCAAGCGTAAAGAGGCAAGCGCTCGTCAAATCGCAAGTCGAGGGAGCGAACGGGTTGGAGGCGGATCACCATGTTGCAGCCATAAGCGTTGTAGGTATCGTGCGCTTCGCCTCCAACGTTTGGTCCTGCCTCGTCAATGATGCCGATGGCTTCGTCGTAATCGAGGCCACGTGTCAAAATGCCGTCGGCCAATACGTGGCCGGTTGCCACCACCACGTCGGGTCGTGCTCCCATCAATGACTCCACTTCCAACAGGAAGTCGGGGGCAAGCAGGAAATCATCGTCGAGGAAGACCAAGATATCGGCGGAACTGGCCGCGATCAGTGCGTTGCGCTGAGACGGAAGGCCTCTTTCTCCCTTGACGACCCGAACCCGCATTCCGCGTTCTGCAATGCGGTCGAGATCCACATCGCTTTGTTCTGCGGGACAGACAAGAATTTCGTCAGCCTGGCGCGTCTGTCGCAATAAATGATCGAGGGTATCGGCAAGCACGGCCGGTCGCCCTGCCGTCGCGATCGCGATCGCGATGTGAAACGAAGATGTTGAAATCGTTTCCTTGTTTGTTTTTGCCACTTCGCTGGGGAGTTCACTTAGGGGCATAGGCCCTCACATAATCGACCTGCATGACGGCTGGATTGGGCGCATTCTCGGTCGGCCAACCGGCCCCCAGACCAAGATCGACGAGAATGAACATCGGCTGCTTGTGAAGTTCGGGTGTAGGATGTGACCAGACTTCCCGGTCATCGAAATAAAATCGGATGCGGTCTGGCTCGACGAGAACGCCGTATCGATGAAAGTCACTCGACAGCGAACCGGTGGGAACGTCTGTCTGGTGGGTGGTCGACGATTTTTTCACTCCCTTGGCAATTGGCCAAACGTGGACGGACGAGCTGTATTCTCCGGGTGAGCGTCCATAATGTTCAACGACATCGATTTCGGCAGTTCCCTCGGGGTTCTTTCCTAGCCGATCGACCCCGACCAGCCAGAATGCCGGCCAGATCCCTTCTCCGGAAGGAAATTTCGCGCGCATTTCGAAATAGCCGAACTTCTGCGAGAAGCCTTTCCCCTTTCGATCGACACTGGCCAAGAGACCGCTGCGCCACTTGCCATCGTCTCCCCGCTTCATCGTGATGTTCAAAATCCCGTCCATGACAGAGAACGGGAAGTTCTTTCGAGGGGCAACGAACTTGGCGTCGCCGAAATCGCCATTCCACGGTGTGTGGGAAATCCACCTTGTGTCGGGGCCCCATTCTGAAACATCCAGCCGGTCGAAATTCTCGTCGAATGTCATCTTATAGGCACTGAGATCGATGTCCTCGGCCGCCCTCGCAGTTATCGAAAGCGAAAGAGCGATGGCCGCAGCCAGGGTGAAACGTCGAACAAGTTGCATGGCGGTGGTCCTTGAACTCTTTTGACATTTGCTACTGGTGATCGAATGAAGCGGTATAACGCAGCAATTCTATGGACAATATCCGGCGCCATCTGGAATAGCTGGGTTGCAACTTTTGCATAGCTGCGGAAGCGGTCTCTTTCGATGATCGACCTTCTTGTCGGGATCGAGCACTGCAGGTGCCCTTCAACTCCTGAGACAGCCGGCATTCTTTTCGCAAGCGCGAACATCACCCTAACGAACGTTTACCATCTACCGGTTCCTTGATTTTTCGGCATTTTGAAGGACTCGATTGTCATGGACGTCTTGATCTCGATCGATACCAAGGCATTGAATTCAAAATCATGTAGCGGCCGTTCTCCCATTGTCGCCGCATTGCGTGTCAAGGATCACAAAACGACACAACGCAAGCCCGGCGGCTCACTGGCCACCATCGATTTGAACCGATTTGCATTTGCTTCGCTGCAGTGCATATAAATGTTGAACTTTCGTCTACGGAGCGAACGAACGCCATGCAGACCAGCACCGTACACCTTAGCGGCGACGAGGACTTGACGCCTTGCACTGGGCAGGATTTCAAGCTGTTGTCAGAACATCAATCCCAGGTTTTTCAGTACGACAATCCGGCCAACGGCAACCTGGCTCAAGTCAATGCGGAAATGATACCGGGCGTGCTGGTTGGCGATTGGAGAAAACGAGCGTTCGACGTCGCATTCGCGGCATCCATGCTGGTTTTGCTGGCACCGTTCTTCTTGATGGTCATGATTCTCATCAAGCTCTCATCGTCCGGCCGGAGCCTTTACGGTCACGAACGGGTCGGAAGAGGCGGCCGATCCTTTAAATGCCTGAAGTTTCGTACGATGGTTTCGAATGGCGACGAGGTTCTCTCCAAGCATCTGGAGAACGACCCGCTCGCCAGACAGGAATGGGAGGCGACCCGTAAGCTGCGTAACGATCCCCGCGTGAATATCGTTGGACAAGTGCTGCGTAAGACGAGTGTTGACGAACTTCCCCAGCTGATCAACGTCCTTCGCGGCGAAATGAGCCTGGTCGGTCCGCGACCGGTGGTATTCGACGAACTGCGCTATTACGGAGGAAAGAAATTTCACTATCTTTCGGCACGACCGGGTCTGACGGGACTTTGGCAGGTCTCCGGTCGCAGCGATGCATCCTACGATCAGCGTGTCGGTTTTGACAGCCATTATTGTGAAAACTGGACGTTCGGGAACGACATTATGCTGATCTGTCGCACCATGCCGGCGGTTCTCACTCGGCGTGGTACGTATTGAGACGAGTTGGCCGTTGTCGGGATGGTAGTATTTTGATCAGCTTTCAGGATCTAGGCTTACCCATCCATTGGTCTGACAATCGGTTTTCATGGGTATCCAGCTTTCGTAAGCGGGCGATTGTTGTCCTCGCCTGCGTCTTGGTAGCCATTCCATCCCAAGCACAAAACAACGCTGCTGACGGTATTGCTGTGCAAGATCGTCTGAGCGTCAAGGTCCTCGAATGGCTCCCGGCGAAGGGTGAATACAAGGAATGGACCGCCGTCGGGGGTGAATATACAGTTGAGGCCGATGGTGCGATAAGGATTCCGTTTGCCGGTTCGATATCCACCACTGGGCATAGTGCGGCCGAGGTCTCGGATCTCGTATCGAAAGCACTGCAGCGCAGCCTCAGCCTTCCGACCTCGCCGGACGTTGCGATCGATGTCGTTCGACGTGGACCAATCTATGTCCTGGGCGGGGTCGAGACCCCTGGAAAAGTCGATTTCGTTCCCGGCATGACGGCGATTGAAGCCATCTCGCTCTCGGGGGGATTCTATCGCGGCAGCGGAGGCCAGCTTCGACTTCAACGCGACGTTATCAATGCCAAGGGCGATCTCGACACGGCCACGCAGTCGGCGGCTCGATTGACCGTGAAGATCGCTCGACTCGAGGCTGAGCTGGTCGGGGAGACGGAGGTCAAAGTCGCCAAAGGGCAGTCGAATTTTCCGCAAGCCGTTCTTGATCCGCTTGTCAATGAAGAGCAGCAACTCCTTCAAGTTCGAAAAAAGGCCCTCGACTCTCAGATCGAAAGTCTAAAGAGCCGTCGGCAACTCGCAACCGAGCAAACCAAGACATTGGACGAGAAAGCAACCAACCTGGAGCGCCAGGTCAAGCTTTCGCAGGAACAGCTCGGCAACATTCAGTCTCTGGTCGGCAAGGGGCTGACGGTCGCCAGCCGTCAGTTCGATCTGGAACGAACTGTCTCCGATTTTCAGGGCCAGCTTCTCGACGTCGAGAACGCAAGACTTTCGGCCAATCTCGAGATCAATGCGGCGCAGAGAGATCAGGTCGACGCGATCACAGCATTCAGGACTGAGGTCGCGACAAGTCTTCAGGATTCCCGCGAAGCTCTCGCGAAGGCCAAGATCGATATCGATCGATCGCAATTGCTGATCCGCGAAGCGACCGTAATTACCCCACAGATGCTCGTCGAGAATGCTGACACGACCAATGTCGATGTTCATCTGTTTCGATCCCGCAAAGGTGCCGATGGCAAGGCTCTCACGACCGAGATCGATCGTAATGAAACGTTGCGGTCGGGCGATACGTTGCAGGTTCAACTGGACACCAACACGCCGGCCGGTCAGGCTGCAGGGTCGGTCCGATCGGGCAACCGATCCTGAGCGTGGTCAATGCAATCGAGTTGCACACCGCCAGGTTTGTGGATCAATGCGACGACGATACGCGGGACCGTTTTTTCTAACCGGTACATGCGCAGTTCGTCTTATCCCAGTTGGTCCGACCAGACTGGCATGTGATGTCAAAGCGTATATCCTCTTGAATTTGGGTGGACTATCGGGCTTGTAGCTTACCGGCGGGTTTGGATAATATATTGGAGCGGCGATCTCCACGGCATAGGGAAGCTCAATTCCATTTTAAGTCCCCACCGATACAACGATGAGGCGAGGTAAACCGATTCTCATCTTGCTCAGCCTGCGCGGTATTTGAGCGAAAGGAATGCGCGATGAGTCCTCATCGGCGCATTCCCGTGTGACTTTGGTTCCAATTATCATGGTCGGTGGTCCCGAAACCCGGCTATAGCCGGTGTCACGCGACACTATCCCAAGCAGTTCATCAGACCTCTCGACAACGGGCTGTCGACCTTCCAGGCGATGCTGAGACGTTTTGCCGACAAGTGCTTCGGCGCACCGATCATCGTCACCAACAGCACGTTTCGCTTCATTGCCGCAGAGCAGACAGAAGCCCTCTGCATCAAAGGCGAGATCGGGTTGGAGCCGGAGTGGCGCGATGCGGCCATCGCCGTTGCCGTCGGCGCTGTGATGGCGTTCGAACACGCTGCCGACGCGGTGTGCATCGTGACAAGAGAAATCGCCCGCTGCCTCTTGGCGCTCCCAGTTGCTTTGGAACATTGTTCCCATCAACGCCTGAACGCCTGAAGAAGCAGCGATGACTGATCGAATGCTTCGGTCAGCACCCGTTCCTTGAGATCCGACGCTGCAGAATGGCCGGATGCATTCTGCCGGCTCACGAAGTCAACGATCTGGCTTTGCGTCCCAGCTTCGGCGGCCGCCATCTGATCGAGGGCTCCGATCGACGACATGAAAGCGTCGACCTTGCTGTCCCATCGCAGGGCAAAAATCGGCACGCCGTACGAATAGCCGGCAATCAGGGCATGCATCCTGTGGGCGACAAGACTTCCGAGACCTGAAATCAGTTGCGCGAGTTCGGTCGGCGTCGTGACCTTGCGCCGCTCGTATGCCCCCTCGCACGCCCCGGCCAGTCGATCGTGGATCGAATCCAGAAATATCTCGTCCTCCGGACTGCCGTTCGTAAAACTGACGATCCGGTGCCCGTTTGCGGCCAGGGTGCGGCAGAGTTCTACATACCAATCGGCCAGGGCGTCGTCGCCGACCTCAAACGGTGAATGGTAGCGAACCGCAATGGCGCTCGTGACGCTAAGGCCCACGGCTCCGCGATTATTCTGCCCACCAGGACGAACATAGCGGCTGACCAGCAGACCCGGATCGCGCGCCAGCCCAGCCGGTATGCCGGCAGCGTCGGCAAAAAGTCGATCGAAGCGTTCCCGCGAAGGCTCGTCCCTGACGGATACGTGACGAATGTCGGCGATCGCCAAAGCCTTTCGCATGATGAAGAGGCCGGGTTCCGACCATGAGGCGGAAACGCCAACGCCTTGAATGGCAACCGGTAGCTTGCGATCGGCCGCAAGCGTCAGCGCCTGCGCAATTTTGAGCGGAAAGTTCAGGTCGATATCAGTGAACAGATTGCCTCCACCAACGACGACCGCATCGGCGTCTTCAAGGTGCCGTTCGTAATGCGGGCGCCAATGGCGCCGCATGACAATCGCCATCGGAAGCCTGAGGGCAGTCCGTCGCAGCCTCGGCGGAAGCGCGCTGAGGAGACGGAGAAGTGTCGCGCGGGAAGAATTTCCCGGCCCGAAGTTGGTGCGGCCGGCGAGGTCGACGGAATAGGTCTTCTGCGCGTCGCAGCCCATCTCGCGCAAAACGTTTTCCAAGGCCTCCGATAGAAGGCCGTCGCCAAGATTGGGACTGTATTTTACGTTGAACAGTCGAATTCGCAGAGGACTTGCACTCATCGATAGGTCCCCGATACCAAAGGATTGCCTGCAAAGGAGCGCTCGATACAACTGGTATAGAGGCCCAGCAATTCGTCGCGCCATTGAGTCGGTGTGTTGGCGATCGCTCCAGGTCGAGCGAACGCCGTTTCGCTCATCATCTTGATCTGGCTTTCCGGGAGTTTGGCGACGGTTCTCAAGACCTCCGCAAAGGCCTCGATCCGAGTCGGATCGCAGTCGAACCCGATGTTGCATCGGGAGAAATCGCGAGCCAAAAGGGCATTTTCAGACAGGATAACCGGAAGGCCGCTCGCGGACGCTTCCATCGCGACGAGCCCGAAAGGCTCCCGATAGAGCGAAGGCATTACCAGCGCACGAGCATCGGCGAGCTTTTCTCCGATCGCCTCGCGGTTCAACCAACCGGTGACGTCTATCTCGGGATAGCGCTCCTTGATCGCGGCGCGGTCCGGTCCGTCTCCAATCATCCGCATCGTCACGCCGGCCCGGCGCGCCGCTTCAGCAAGTTCGAAGACCCCTTTTTCCGCCTCGACCCGTCCAACGAAATAGAAGGTCGTGTTGCGCTCGGCCTGGACGCGCTGGTCGCAAAACGGCGCAATGGGGTTCCGGATGGTTCGCAGACGGTTTCCCGAATAGCCGGCGAGTTCCAGGAAAGGGCGCATGTCATCGTGGATCATGACGATGGGCGTGTTGTCGTAGCCCAAGGAACTGGCGAGAAAAAGAGACTTCTGGCGTGCCACGCGCCACAGTTTTTGGGCGTAGGAGCGCTTGTCGCAGTTGGTCGACAGACAGGATCGTCCCAGCGGCTCGCGATCGCAGGGTTCATGCCGACGATAATCCTGGAAGGCTCCGTTCGGACAAGCCAGGAAGAAATCATGGGCATGCACGATCGTTCGCGCCGCAACAGGGCGCAGCGCGTGGAAGATCGACGGAGACAGGATCTTCGACCAACCGTGCACATGATAGACAGTCGACGCGGTGTCGTTCCGCTCGATCCATTCCGAAAGCCGTTTGCTCGCCGGCCGGTTGTATATGCCACGGGCCAGCGCGTTGAGACGACCGCCATCCGCGATGTGGCTGCCGCCAAGCGATACGACGTTTGTTGCGGCATCGGCGATCGTGGCATTCGCCCCACTGCCACCGACGATGAATGTGATGGGGATGCCGAGGTCACGAAGAAGCCGGATCGATTCCAATGCCAGTCCCGTCGCGCCACCCTTGGCCGAGGCCACGTCGTTGATGACCACGATCCGGTCCGGATAACTTCGACCATCCAGGCTCGATGAATCGCTCATTTCTCGAGTTTCATTGCTTTGCGCCGACCAAGAAGCCGCATTGGTTCGTAGCGCAGCGTCCGCACGAGCTTGCGGCCCATGGACAGAGTGATCCGGCGGTTAAGGCTTCGGTCCATAGCGCTGCGATAGCGCCGTGGATTGAGGATGCCCCTGAGAATCCGCCGCCGGTATTGCGCTTCACCGGGATCGCGTGCACCGGTCAGCCTGCGCCAGAGCCGGAAATCGATATAGCGACGGACGGTGTCTTTCGGGCACAATGCACCAAGCAGCTCAGCATATTCGTCCAGATCGAGGGCGCGTTCGGCGTCACCGGGATCGGCAATTTTCGCTTTTCGGGCGTAAGCTGACATTTCGGCGAGAACGGCGCTCGTTTCCTGGCGATCGAGGTTCTTCATCGACAGACTGCCCGGATGGACGCGGTAGTAGAGAACGAGCTTTTCCGGATTATAGAAGCGACCGTGTTCAGCCAACCGCAGATAGAGATCGTAGTCTTCCGCGTGGGGGAAATTGGCACGGTAGCCGCCGACTGCATCCATTGCCTTCTTTAGAAACGTTCCGGCGCTGTGCTGGACGTTGGCGACGACGGGCGGAAACTGGTCGAGTCGGGTCTGGGTCACGCGGCTGGGCGAACCGGGCGCGGACATGCCGTTTCCGGCCTCGTCTATCAGTTGAATGAAGCCGCCGACGGCAACGGCGTCCGGCCGAGCTTCAAAGACGTCTACCTGCACCTCGAACCGATCAGGCGTGGCGATATCGTCGCTGTCCATCCGGGCGACGAACTTGCCGCGGCAATGTCCCAGTCCGAAATTGAGGGCCGAGACGATGCCGCCATTGGATTTCCCGATGACGCGAACGCGAGAGTCTCGTCTCGCGTATCGATCGAGAATACTCCGGCTTGAGTCCGAACTTCCGTCATCAACGGCAACGATCTCGAAATCAGCGAAAGACTGTCCCAGGATCGAGTCCAACGCCAATTCCAGATAGCGCTCTCCATTATAGACTGGCATCAGACAGGATACCGCGGGCACCACGCCGTTCTCGGTCTGGGCGCCTGCGGACGAGAATGTCGTTGTCATGCTGCCTCGGCATGCTGGAGATGCTTGCGAAACTCCGCCACGCTCTCGAAGAAGACAGCGTCTTTTTCACCGGACATCCAGGTCTCGTAGAACGCTTGAATTTTGCCATCGAGCGAATCGAAGATGTAACGTGGCCTGCCGATGAGCGTGGCCAGGATCGTGCCATGCAGACGATCGGTCACCACGATGCCCCCGCGCCCCAGAAGCCCTATCCCGAATTTCAATCGTGACCGGGCGTATAGCTCGAAGATGGAGAGCCCATGTCGGGCGAGCAGATTGGGCGGGAATCCATTGCGGACCATCAGTCTCGCAAGACCATGGATTTTCTCAAGGCCCGGACGGTTCTCCAGCCAGTCGTCGATGGAAAAGCTCGCACCGGTCTCGGTCAGGATGCGTTCGATCTCACCATTCTTTGTGGCCAGAATCTCTTTGTCCGTTCTCAGGAGGCAGGCGAAATCGAGATCGGGTCGCTGCGCCTGGAGTGGCCCGAGGGCAAAGGCCATGTCCGGACAGAGCTCACTCCTGCAAGGAAAGTGTTTACGAGCGAATTCGAACCCTTTTTGATCGCGAGCAAGGATCGTCAGATCCTGCGCGTCATCAAGCACCCTTTGCGTTTCGGCCAGCGAGTCATCGCTCGTGAAGTGGAAGCTTTGAGGAAAGTGGATTATGGGCTTGTTCCGAAAGCGCCGGATCATCCGCAGCCTGAAGATCTGATGCAAGGGCCAGGCGTCCCCAAAATTCCCGCCGCCATTCAGGAACAGGCAATCGGCCTTTTCGATCTCACTGTCGATGCTTTCGGCATACGTCCGATGGCTGACGACAGTGATCTTGGCATCGGGATAGGCTCGCCTCAGGAACGCCAACTCGCCCAGAAGTATGAGCGGGTCGCCGACGTTGGGATAGTCGGGCGCATCGAGCAAAGCTATGCGCCGCGGCGAGGAGCCAGACACGAGAGGAGGAATGGTCGCGTCGATCCGGCGCTGCAGTTCTTCGGTCAGATTTGTCATTTCACGTGTCCTTTGACCAGTGCTCGCTCGCGCAAAAGACCCACCGCCATGTCGATGATCTTCTGCTCGGCGCTTTGCTTAGGCTTACGGATTGCCCAGAGCCCCAGGTGGACAACTGCGTAGACCAGACCGCCCAAGACGGCTGCGGCAACGAGGATGGGTATTCGGTCGAGGCTCACTCGGGACAGAAGGTCGAACGCATCTCCGACGACGATCAGGCACGCGGCCAGAGCCAGTGCGCTGACAAAGCTGCGCCATGGCGCCAGAAGCTGGGTCAGGATCGAAACATCGAGGATGCGCTTCATCAGCGCGAGATTGAGGATGATGATGAACAGGCCGCTTGCGACCCTGGCCCAGATCACTCCCGGAAGACCGGCAACCCACATTCCAAGGACGATCAACGGCAGGCGAACGAGCAAGGCGACGGTATCGCGTGTGAAGATCGAACGCGTGCGACCCGTCGCCATGGCGATCGATTGCGCCGGCGCGGTCAACATCTGAAGCGCGAAGACGGGTGCGAGAACCTGTACGACAAAGGCGCTTTGGGACCATGCCGGACCGATGGCGAGATCGAGAATGGGATAGGCGAAGACCGAAACGGTGACGGAAATCGGCAGCGCGATGGCGATGACGACACACTGGCTTGTCATATAAGCATCGCGCAGGCGCGCCGTATCGTGTGCCAATCTCGCAAAGCCCGCGTAGAGCGCCTGCATGATCGGCAGGATCGGCGCGTTCGTCGGCAGGCTCGCGAGCTCGCTGCCGACCGTGTACTGTCCGAGCGTCGCGGTTCCGAGCTTGCCACCGATGAAAAACCGGTCGGCCTGCCAGTTGAGCGTGTTAACGGCATTGCTCAGCGTCAGCCATCCGGAAAAGCTGAAGATCGGCTTCCAGTCATGAAGTCCGAATCGCGGTCTGTAGGGCGCGAACCGGTAGGAGATCATCGAAGAAATAGCGGGCGTCGCGATCATGCCAGCCACCAGTGCCCAATAGCTGCGTGTGAAATAGGCGACCAAAATCGACGCGACGAAGGCAGCGATCTTGCCTGCGGCCTCGAGATAGAATTGGGGCTTGAAGCTCAACTGACGTTGTAGATGGGCCATTCGAGGACTGACCAGACCCTTCAGAAGGGGAACGGCGGCCAGCGCGAGGATGATGGCCCGCAGACGCTCGTCGCCGTAGATCGACGCAAACGGGATCGAGATAACCGCCAGAGCGGCGGCAATGACGAGCCCGCGCAGAAAGTTGAGCGTGAACGCGGTGTCGTAGACGGCATCCGGCGGATCCTTCATCTGGATAATGGCGTTCGACAGCGAAAGGTCGGTTACCGCGTTCAAAATCAGGAGCACGCTTGCGGCGAGGGCAAACAGTCCGAATTCGGCCGGAACGAGCAGTCGCGCGACGATCAGCATCGCCACGAGATCGAGAAAACGCGTGGCGAGCTTTGAAGCCACGAGCCAGATCGCTCCCGATGCTATCTTTCTCGAGAGCATCAAAATCCTTCCGCAGATACGAGAGTGGATTTTCGGCGGCGATCCGATTGATAGATGCCGGCGACACCTATTGCGGTCAGCATCCCGTAGCGGAAGGCTCCGAAGGCGCCGAAATCGGGAGTGGTCCCGATCAGCAACCCGACGAGGAATGTCGGCACGAACGCATAGCGGAGCGCGCTGATGATTGCCTGACCTCGCTTGTCGGCGGGAGGAGCCTTGCGCAGCAGCGACTGGATGATGAAGCCGAAATAGAAGATGGCGCCGACGATGCCGACGTTGCTGACGGCTGCGACGACAGAATTCGAGGCCCGCGTCGCGCCGATCCCGACCCCGATTCCCCATGTCTGCGTCAACGCATTCAACGAGACGTAGGTCCACATGTTGCGTTCTTCGAAGGACGACGTTTCCGTCTTCTGGAAGACCATGCGGTCGATCATCGTCGAGACCGTTTCGAGGATCGCCGGCTCCAGAAGCATGATCAAGGCGGCCACCACGACCGCAAAAATCATGGCCGCAAACTCTATGTTCAGATAGCGCTTGCGCAGTGGATTATAGCGGTCATCGACGAACCGCATCATCCACTCCACGGCCGCCATTCCAAAGAAAAGAGCAAGGCCGAGGTAAGTGGCCGAGGACGTCGAGAGCCAGGCGAATCCGATCAGTGCAATGCAGATTGCCGGCGCGTAGACCTCGCGCATACGGTCGTCGTCGATCGCCCGGCGCATGAAATAGACGAGACAAAGCAGCGAAAGGCAAAGGCTGCCAAAGGACGACGCCTCCGGCATCAGTCCGACAACCCGTTTGCCGGTCGTCAGTTCGACATCGACCAGAAGCGCGTAGGTTGCTGTGCGAAAGGGATCGAGGAGCGGACCAATCGCGATGTATTGGGATGTAAAATCCAGCATTCCGGTGAAAACCGTCAGCGCCGACGCCCAGATCAGAGCATGCAGGGCCGTCTGCTGCATTTTGGCGGTCTTGAGAATTTGGGCAAAGACCACCACGCTCGTAACGGATATCGTCAGATAGGCCATCTGCGATATGTTCTGGGCGGTCGGAAAGAGCGGTGACGCTGTGGAGAGATCGCCGCGAATGGGTATGACCATGACGCGGTTGGCAAAAATGCGCGGCATGAAGACGGTCACCACCACGGCTGTCAGCATGAAGCCAGTGAGCAGGCCAAGGCGTCTGATATCGAGCGCGGACGAGATGCCGCGCATCAGATGCACCGGATCGAGGAAGGTCCTGCCGATCAGCAGCATGGCCGTCATCGGCGTAGGCACGAACGTCAACCCAGCCGTCAAGGCCGGCGGGACCACGGCGAATGAGCCGAAGGGCAATGTCAAGAAAAACAGGTACAGAAGCACCGGGCGTTTCGAGAACAGGCCCCAGACCGCGATGATCCAGTAGATGGCGATCGGTATCGCTGTCATGGTCGATCCGTCAACGGAAAGCCATGATGCGAGGCAAATGGCGAACGGTTAGCGCGTTTGATCATGCAACTGCTTTGCGCCAGGGCCGTCGTAGGCCTTCAGATACCGGGGATCGGAGACGACAAGAACGGCTCCGACGAGCCTCGAGCGAAGGTTTGAGCTGGCCGCGAGCAAGGTGCGCAATCTGTCGGTCGGCGTCTTTCCCCATTCGAGAACGCAGACGAAGGCGTCGAACATCGTCGCAAGGGACCGTGCCTCCGAAATCGGTTCCGCCGGCGGCAAATCGACGAGGATCAGTTCGTAGCGCTCGCGGATTGCGGCAATGAAGTCCGGCGAGAAGCTATCGGACAGCAAGTTGCCGCCTCTCGCCATTTCGCTTGCCTGGAATTCGAGGCCTTCGGCAATCGGAATAGCTCCAGACGCGAAACGACCCACTTGGGCATTAACCTCTCGATCCGATGAAAGCGTCGATCGGACCAGATCGGTCAGTCTGTGGCTCTCCATATCTCCGTCGATCAGCAGGACGCGATTGCCCTTTGCGGCTTCGTTGCCTGCAAGGAGGAGGATCATCTCGCTGCGTGCCGTCGACGGTTCGACCGAAATCAGGCCGATCACCCTGCCGCCTTCCCGGCGACGCATTCCAACGGCGATCCGGATTTTTGCGAGGACCGCCGAGCGAGCGGTGTTCGTTAAAAGTTCGCCCCCGCTTCCAACCTGTCGAGCCCTGTCTTTACCGGCAAAACGACCCGCGCGCCGAACTCTTGAAACATATCCGAGGAAAGGCACGCCGAGCCGCTCTATTGCTGCGCCAGTGCGGAACGACGTGTCCATGAGTTCGCGGGCAACACCCGAAGCCCCACCGAAGGCGGCGCCCAGGAAGACCGCAAGCGCAAGAACGATCTTGCTTTTCGGGAAGACAGGAAGATGCGCCTGTTGCGCCTGCGAAATCTGCCTTCCGGTGGTGAGGCTCAGCGTCTGCTGTTGAACCACTTCCTGGTATCGCGCCAGATAATCCTGGTAGAGCGAATTGTAGGATGTCGCTCGCTGCTCGAGATTGCGCAGTTGTACGAGTGTGGAATTGTCCGCCTGATACTGGCCGGTCGCCGACTGGACGGAGTTGGTGATCGCATCGACCTCCGATTTGGCGACGCGCACGTCTCCCGCAAGCCCGTCCCGAATGCGGCTGGCCTCACCCAAAATCTGATTGGAGAGACGGTCGACCTCGATCTTGATGGCCTTGGCCTGATCGTTGTCCTGCCCCCAGCGGCCAGTGACGTCGCGATAGCGTTCGTTAGCCTGCAGATAGTCGTTGCGCATTTGCAGGATTGGCGAATCGGCGGTGATGCCGGGCATGCTGGCGATCTGGCTGAGTATCGCGTCGATGTTCTTGGTGTCGACGGCATTGGAGAAAACCGCCTCGCGGGCCGCCGCCCGTGTCACGTTCGAGCGCGCCTCGCTCAAGCGATCGTTCAACTGCTGCAATTGCTGGTCGGATACCAGGCGCCCGTCCGTCGAGACGAGATTGTTCTGCTTCCGAAAGCTCTCGACCTCAGCGTTGGCCTCCAGCGACTGATTGCGCAAACGCACGATGCGGTTTTCAAGCCAGTTTCCGGCGTTCCTGGCGCTCTCGTAGCGCGCGCCAAGCTGGTCGTCGAGATAGGCCTGGCCGTAGGCGGACGCCATCGCTTCCGCGAGCACGGGATCAGGATCGGTCACATCGATTTCAATGACCATGCTCTTTTCGACCTGGAAAACGGCAAGTGCCTTTATGAGCGCACCAACGACCGCGGGATCGATCGGATCGGCTGGACCGACCGGTTCATTGGACGAAATTCGCGTATCTTTAGCCGGTGAGCCCTTGGTCGAAAGGCGTTCGGTCGCTGGATCGTAGGACAGGTCGAGGGTCCGCGCGACGCGGCGGGCGACGACTTCGGAACCAATGACCGCCATTTGCGTCGCGACGAAATCCTCGACGGTCGTCGCCGACTGGACTCCCTGAGTTTTCTGACTGTCGGCAAGGAGCTGATTCTGGCTTATGTCCAACAGGATGCTGACGGACGACAGATAGAGCGGCTGTACCAGATAAAGGAAAAATATCGCCATTGCCCCGGCCAAACAGGCTCCGGCAATTGCCAGCTTGTATTGTCGACGGATGACGCCGCCAATTCGACGGAGGTCTGCGGCCGGCTCGTAGACGTCAGCGTCGACATCGGTCATGCGGGGTGCCTCGATTGGGCGAATTTCCATCGAGTGGCCTTCTGTCTGGATGGATTCGACGTCGCTAGGGGCACCGGAATCGCACAATCTTGGGCATTGAGACTTGGGGCATTGAGAGCGACTTCCGCTCAATGAAGACGTCGTTTTGGCGACGAAGAGGTCCCGTGGCGGATATTCCCGATCAATCTTGCCGAGAGTGTTCAGTCACGGACACCCACCGAAGCTTGCCTAATCCGCCAACATGGCAATTCAGCGAACGCCTTCCATTTTGTTGCAATGCAGTATAAATCGTTTCGCATGGCATTCAAGGGCTCTGCCAAACAGGCCCCGGCGCCCCCGCACCGTCGGATGAAGGGCTGATGCCCGCCCGGAATGGTGGCACGCACCCACACGCAAGAACGCACCCGCAACGATAGAGCAATTATCGCGCGCCGACGAAATGACAGTTGTTCGAATGGAGTGATGGCAAGTGAATTTCGAAGAGACGCCTCGCCAACAGAAAATTGCAATCGTTCATTATTGGCTCGTGACAATGCGCGGCGGCGAAAAGGTGGTCGAGGAATTATGCAGGCTCTATCCACACGCCGACATCTTCACTCTCGTCTGCGATCACGATCGAATATCTCCACTCCTGAGGGAGCACGAGATCCATACGTCCTTCCTTCAGCGCATTCCCGGTGCCAAGAAGCACTATACGAAACTGCTGCCGCTCATGCCGTTCGCGCTCGAACAGCTTGACCTGCAGGGCTACGACATCGTCGTATCAAGTGAATCCGGCCCTGCGAAGGGTGTCATAACGCGGCCCGACGCTCTCCACATCTGCTACTGCCATTCGCCAATGCGATATGTGTGGGATCATTATCACGTCTATCGCAAGGATCTTGGCTGGATTGGTCGCCTCGTTCTTTCGGCGACAGCACCCTTCATCCGCGCCTGGGACGTGACGACCGCCGCTCGCGTCGACGCTTTCGTCGCCAATTCCAAGCATGTTGCGAACCGCATCTGGCGTTTTTACCGTCGGCGGGCGACCGTGATCCATCCACCGGTTGCCGTCGATGATTTTCAGCCGAACGGCAAGGCCGGCGAATTCTATCTGTGCGCCGGTCAACTCGTGACCTACAAACGCATCGACCTGGCGGTTCGAGCCTTCACCCTTTCCAAAAAGCGCCTCGTCGTCATTGGCGAGGGTTCCCAGATTGCGGCGCTGCGCAAGATTGCCGGACCGAACATCGAATTCCTGGGTTACCAGCCCTTTTCCGTGCTCAAGGATCATCTGGCTCGCTGTCGGGCCCTCGTGTTTCCAGGCGAGGAAGATTTCGGCATTCTGCCGATTGAGGCCATGGCGTCCGGTCGACCGGTGATTGCCTACGATGCGGGCGGTGCACGTGAGACAGTTTCTTCCGATAAAGTCGGAGTTCGGTTTGCCGAGCAGACCGAAGAGAGCCTCAACGAGGCGGTCGAGCGCTTTGAAGCGCGTGAACGGCTGTTCGATCAGGATGCTATCGTGGAGCATGCACGTCACTATTCCGCCGCGGTGTTTCGCAAGCAGATGGCAGAGTTCATAGAACAGGCTCGAACCAACAGACCGATGGAGCCCTAGGCCATTGCGACAAACGGTCGGCGTAGCCGGCAATATCGCGTCAGGTTCAGCCGTCGAGATGTTTTCGCAGGTGACGAAACAGGTCGCTCCTATGTGTTTGCCGGGGAATACACATGATCTTGCTCCCAAAGTATGACTGAGAACACCGAGCAGACCGCCGACAAGGCGTCGAATGTCACGGGACGAGGTATAGTTGGGGCAGGCGCATGGACGATCGGTGGTCGCGTCGGCGCGCGCCTGATCGATCTTTGCACGCTTTTCCTGCTCGTTCGATTGTTGTCTGCGGCGGATTTCGGACTGATCGCGATGGCGATGTCGGTCGTTCAGATCGGTGAGGCCATGCTGGAACTGCCGCTGGCTCAAGCGCTGATCCGGGTGCCGAACCTGACGCCTGCCCTGCTGTCGACAGCGCTTACGCTGGGCCTGATCCGCGGTTGTGCGATCGCGATGCTCATGTCGATTTTCGCCTGGCCTGCGTCTGCATATTTCGAGGAGTCGCGTCTGGTACCGCTCATCTGTGCGCTGGCGATCGCCCCGATCTGCCGGGGGATCATCAGCCCGGCCATGGTGGTCTTCATGCGGGCGTTCGATTTTCGGCGCGAGGCGATGCTCGACATTGCCGGAAAGGCGGCGGCACTGGTCGTCGGCGTCACGACGGCGTTCCTGACGAACAGCTACTGGGCGCTTGCGGCCGGCACCATATCGGCTCCCGTGGCGGCGGCATCTCTTTCCTATTTCTTCGCGCCGATGCGACCGCGGCTGACACTTGCGGGCTGGCCTCAATTCGCCAATATGCTGGGTTGGAACAGTGTCGCGCAGTTCATCTCCGCATTGAACTGGCAGACCGACAAGATCCTGTTGGGACGGTACATCCCCACTGCGTCCTTTGGCCGGTTCTCCATCTCGGACACATTGGCTGCCCTTCCATTCCAGGCCTTGATCGAGCCCTTGACCCGGCCGCTGCTGGTTTCGTTCGCGTCAAGCTCGACCGCCCGGAGCAGGGCGCATGCCTATCTCGTTGCGATGGGAACCATCACTCTGGTGATCGCGCCGATCTACGCGATGATGGCGCTTTACGCGCGTCCGATCATCTTTGTCCTGTTGGGCGAAAAATGGCAGGAAGCAGCACCGATACTGTCGGCGATCGCCTGCGTGGCAATGCTTCAGTTCCCCCTTCATCCCCTGCCGAGCCTTCTGATGTCGCATGATCGCACGCGCCTTCTGGCTCATCGTTTCTTCGTCGAGTTCGCCTTCAGACTCCCGACGAGTATCGCAGGCGTCATCCTCTACGGCGTTCCCGGTGCCATCGCCGGTCGCAGCCTCGGCGCACTGGCTGCAGTCGTCTATGCCTCTCGGATCGCGCTGTTGGTTTGCGAAATTTCGCCAAGGGAGTTCGTCTATCATCTTGGCCGATACGCAACGCCCGTGGCTGCCGGATCGGCTGCCGCAGCATCCATCGCCTATCTGCTGGGGCCGATGAGCAGCCTCACCGGTGCGTTCGGGGCCATGATCGCGGGCGGCAGCTGCTTCCTCGTCATTCACGGCGCGACAATCGCCGTGATCAGTCGATATACCGAGCGCGACAGCGCTGAGAGGCGTCTTGTCGCCGCAGTCCGCAAGATGTCTGGCCGCATCCTCAAACGTCGCAGCAGCCAGTCGTTCGGGTCTGGCGTTCAGCCCGTGATCGGAGCCGACAATGGGGACTGACGCCAACGGGCACTGATCGGCACCGACCGGTACGCCTGCATCCGATCTCGCGCGTCTCTGACGATCATCTTCCGCATACTATCTGCGTTCACCGCTGCGCATGAGTTCCAGAACGCGAGTTGCCGTCGAGCGCCACGTGTACCGTGTCGCCCGCACGCGTCCCTTGGCAATCAGTTCTTGTCTGAGTTTCTTGTCCGTACTCAGCGCATCCATGGCCTTCACCCAGTCCTCGACTTTCGCCGGGTCCGCGTAGATCGCAGCGTCCGAACACACTTCGGCCACCGCATCCGCCGTCGATGCGATCACAGGGCAGCCACAGCGCATCGCCTCGAGGGGAGGCAGGCCGAAGCCCTCGACGATCGATGGAAAAAGCAGTGCCGTCGCGCTTTGATAAAGGGCCTTGAGCTCCTCGTCGGTCACCCGCCCGAGAAAGATTACGCCGTCGGCATCCGGTAAATCTTCGGCGCTGAAGACGCGCGAGCGGCGTTCACCGGCCACGACCAGTGGGATCCTGTCGAGGCCGCGCCGCTTCTTGTTCGCCTCAAGGACAATCTTGAGGTTCTTATGTGGGCTCAGGCTTCCGATGACCAGGAAGAACGGGGTTTTGTGAAGGTTCCAACGGCATAACGATTCACAGTTGGCAACCACCCTTTCGAAATGATCGCAGCCGTTCGGGATAATATGTCCCTTACCTTTTGGAAGCGCCCCAAACCGCTCCAACTGCCGCAGCGAAAATTTGGATACGGTCGAAACCACCTTCGCTCTCCTGCCCAGCAAGGGCAAAAGCACGCGGTAAAAGAGCCGGAAGACATGTGAGTAAGCGTTCGGGACAAGATAGATTTGTGCATCATGAATGATCGTAAACGACTTTCCGTGCAGAACCGGCCCGGTATTGCATGGATTGAAGAGCCATAACCCGGCGCTCGCAAGCGGTAATTCGATTTGCTCCCAAATATGCCCGACAAGGAAACCGCGAGAGACCTCGTCAATAAAGGGAAGGTCCAATGTTCTAATCGAATTTCGAGGTTTTATTATTATTATCGTCAAGCTTTTGGTTTCTTCAGCGCCCTCGGCTATCATTCGATTGATTGATCGGAGAACTTCTTCTGCCACCCGATCCACGCCAGTAGGCTTTCGGGACAGGAATCGCCCATTGACGATGATCTCTAATAGGGGAAGTTTTTCCTTATGAACACTTCTGTCATTCGAAATATGATCGGAAATCATTTTTCTTCCGGGTGGATCATGGAAAGTCGTTAATAATTCGTAAAATATCCAATCGCTAAAGGCGCGTCCATTAAAAATACCGGTGAACCGGCGTCAACGTCGTTTCCCTGCGAAGATCGTTAACATCACGAACGCGCTGAAATCGGTTCTTCGATGACGGAATCCGCCGCTCACCAAGTGACTGCCGTAAGATACTCTATGAAAGTGATTTAATTTGAGCACAGACGGCCGCATAAATGAAGACAATTCGCATGGTGTCTATATCAGGCCTTGTCGGAACGCAGCTTCCGCATTGACCGCTCTAGTTGTATCCTTGGAACCCCAAAACATCCGATGGAATTAACGGCCGGAACAAATGTTCATCGGAAACTGAGCGCCAGTTGATCGGTCAGCGGCTTTGTCAAATATGACAGAACCCGGCGCTCATCGGTCTTGGCAAAAATCTCGATCGGCAATCCAGGCAGCAATTTCAACTTGCCTAGCCTGTTCCTCTCCAGTTCGGGGATTGTGATCCTGGCCGTGTAATATTCGACACCTGTCCTCGGGTCCTCGATGCGGTCGGCCGACAGCAACTGAATACGGCCGTTGATTACCGGAGTCGTTCCCCGGTCGAAGCCTGGAGAGATGAACTTCGACAACTTGCCCGATAAAAATCTCATCGACATCAGTCGTCTTCACACGAAACTCTCCCACGAGAGCGTCTGCGTCCGGAACGATCTGCATGAGAGTTTCCGCCGGCTGGACGACCGATCCCGACACGATCACCGCGAGTTCGGAAACGACACCGTCTTGAGGTGCGAGAATGGCCGTGCGACGAACCGCATCGGTGGCAGCGATGTTCTGCTCGACAAGTTCGATCAGCCGTCGGCGGACTTCGTCTTGGTCGTGCCAAACCTTCGTTCGACGACGGCGACCCTGAGATCGCGGACTATCTCGCCGGAGATGCCGGCATTGGCTACGGAAAGCCAGGCAATGATCTTGCGATCGCAGGCGTCGAGAACGAAAAGGACGCGGGCGACCTCGCGGTTTCGGGCATAGATTTCCAGATGACCCGAACACCACCTGACGTTCGAGCGTATCGCAATGACAACGCCGTCATGGGTGCGGCCAGGGCGCTGTGCGGTGGAGTGCTCAAGGGTGAGCCCGTTACGGCGCATGATAGCAGAACCCGCTTGGCGTTGATCGCCTGCTTCTCCTCAGCCAGACGCTGTCGGTTCACGAGCGTGGCGACACGGCGGTAGCCGTAGGTCGGTCGGGCATCGATGATCACCCTGATTGCCGGCAAGACGTCAGCATCGTTGCCCTTGTGATATGGACCTCGCGGCCTCAGTGCGGTGCTGCGTCGCTCGTTGATGTGGGAACGAGCGACGTTCAGCGTCTCGGCTACCATCTCCACAGGGAACCGTTCCTTGAATCGCTCCAGAACCTCAAGGGCAACGGCCGTTTTTTTGGGCGTGCGATTCTAGGTTCGACGTCGACGGCCGTCTCACCCTTGAGGATCTCCGCTTCCATGGTATTGCGACCGAGAAGGCGTTCGAGATCGCGGACACGTTTTTCCAGATTGCGAACTCGGGATGTGCCGACGACGTCCTCGTCGGCCTGAACGGCGGCGTGGCCGCCTTCCAGCATCCGACGTTTCCAGGCGAAGAGCTGCGAAGGAGAGATGCCGGCTTGGCGGATGACGAAGGAGACGCTCATGCCCGGCTGTATCGCCTCCTCAACGAGGCGAACTTTTTCAGCCGTAGACCAGCGACGTCGCCGCTGCACCCACGTGATACTACGACCCGTGAAAACGAGCCGTCTGAAGCTTTCGACATAGTCGTACTCACAGGCGGATGCCTATGCCTTATCGGCTATACCGGCTATCCGATCAAAACGGGGTGCAGATTAAACTGCCACGTGCCGGTGGTCGTTCGGTGGAGGGTAACCGGGCGATTGAATATTTCGATCGAAATCCTGCACTGCGGCATGAGGGTTCGAGGTGGTACTGGTGCGCGCTTGGAGCAATGTTCGCGCAGACACTGTTGTTGCGATGCAGCATGACTATGTTGTCATTGCGAATCCCTGCGAACGGTCAAGGTGAAACGGATGGACAAAGTTTTGGTGGTGGGCGGTGCCGGGTACATCGGTTCACATACATGTCTTGATTTGGCAGAGCGCGGCTTCGAGCCGGTCGTCTACGACAACCTTTCCAACGGCCACTCGGAGTTCGTCAAATGGGGACCGTTGGAAGTCGGCGACATCCGCGACCGCGATCGCTTGGATGCCGCGATCGAAAAGCACAGACCCGTGGCGATCGTCCATTTCGCGGCCTTGATCGAAGTCGGGCAGTCCGTTGTTGAACCGCTGCGATTCTATGAGAACAACGTGGCTGGTACGCTGACCCTGCTTGCCGCTGCGGAAGCCGCCGGCATCGACAAGTTCGTCTTCTCCTCGACCTGTGCGACCTATGGTGTTCCGCAGACGATTCCAATGTCCGAGGCACACCCTCAAGTTCCGATCAGCCCATATGGCAAAAGCAAATATCTGGTCGAGGAGGTTTTGCGTGATCTCGCCGATCTCAAGGGATTCCGGCACGCGATCCTTCGTTACTTCAATGCGTCGGGCGCCGATCCGCAAGCGCGCATCGGTGAATGGCACACGCCCGAGACCCACGCGATCCCCTTGGCGATCGACGCTGCGCTGGGTCGACGCGACGGCTTCACGATCTTCGGATCCGACTATGACACGCGCGACGGAACCTGCGTGCGCGACTACGTTCACGTCATGGATCTGGCCGATGCCCACGGGCGTGCCGTCGAATATCTGCTTGCTGGAAATGAAAGCGTTGCATTGAACCTCGGCACGGGCACCGGGACGACCGTTGCCGAGATGCTGGCGGAGATCGAAAATGCATCCGGGCGACCATTCCCGACCCGGTATGCCGATCGAAGACCCGGCGATTCTCCCTCGCTTGTTGCCGATAATCGCATGGCTCTGGATGTCCTCGGCTGGAGCCCGGAACGCAACCTCGATGTGATAATACAGAGCGCCTGGAACTGGCACACGAGATCAAACTCAGCTGGGTAAAGCGTGTTGCTGCGAGTTTCCGAATCGGCTCTCGATGTGAGCTTTCGATAGGTTGTCGATCCGAACCGAAGAAGCTGATGTTGTGAGACGTCAGTTACTTCAGCGAGGGATCGTAAGCCGGAAAATCCGCGCGCTCTTGGAGATTGCCAAACTAAAACCGGCAAGGCCGCCCCCGCATTCGGAGCGTGGCAAAAAAGTGACACCCGGCAGTCGCACACTTCAAGATCGGAAAACATGAGTCGATTGATCAAGTTATATCGGCTAGGAAAGTTGATAATTCCAATCAAGCTTTCCGGATACCCATGTCTCGTTCAAGCCCAGCCCCGCGTTTTCTCCATCGGGTACTCCTCTCCCTCAGAGCAACCACCGCCCTTCTTGCGCTGGCGGGCCTTCATGTTTTTTCGGTGCCTCCGGCCGCAGCGCAGGGCGTCATAAACCTCGATCAGGTCGTGGTGGAAGCTGGAGGCGGCACTGCCGTCCCAAATGAGGGCGAACGGTCGAACGGCATTGCCGATCCTGCGCCCGTCGACGGCTATGTCGCGACCGAAACGACCGCCGGATCGAAGCTTACCACGCCGGTGATAGAAATCCCTCAGGTGGTATCCGTTATCGGGCGCAAGGAACTCGATGATCTCGGTGTCCAACAGGTCGATGAAGCGTTGCGCTATACCCCGGGGGTTTTTGCATCGCCTTTCGGCAACGACACAGACACCGATTGGAGCTTCATCCGGGGCTTCCAGACCACCCAGACCGGTCTTTTCCTCGACGGATTGCCCCTGTTTCAGTATTCGTTCGCCAGCTTCATCATCGATCCGTTCATCCTCGATCGTATCGAGGTCCTCAACGGGCCGTCCTCGTCGCTCTACGGCGGCGCCAGCGCCGGCGGCCTTGTCAATCTGAGCACCAAGAGAGCGAATGGCAAACGGCTCCGGTACTTCGAGACCGGAATCACGGACGAGCCGAACGGCTATGGCGGCTTTGATCTCGCAGACAGTTTCGGCGAAGCGTCGCCGTGGAGTTACCGTCTGACCGGACGTCTGAAGGGTGGAGATACCGACGTGGACCACGCCGACGATTTTCGTGGCGTTATCATGCCGAGTCTCCACTATGAGCCGGATGCGACGACGCGCCTCGACCTCTACGCGATCTACCAGCGAGACGACCTGCGCCACACCAATGGATTTTTTCCTTACACCGGAACGGTCGTAAATGCTCCTTATGGGAAGATCCCGCGCGACCTTTTCACCAGCGAGCCAAGCCCCGACGATCTGACGTCCAATCAGATCCTCGTCGGCTACGAACTCGAACACGATGTCAATGCCAATGTCACGTTGCGCTCGAACGTTCGCTACTCTCGCGTCGAGCGCAATGAGTTTCAGATCTATCCGTTCGATTTCGATCAAAGCGACGACGTCCTCAATCGCATCAGCTTCGCGCACGACACACAGGCCGATCTGCTGACGGCCGACAATCAGGCCGTCCTCAAATTCCAGACCGGTGCTTTCGCGCACAAGCTGCTGACCGGCATCGATTATCGATACTATCGCATCGATCAGACGCAGGCGTCCGGCTCGGCGCTTGCCCTCGACCCGATCTCGCCGAACTACACGAATGTCATGCCACCGCTCTTTTCGCCGTATCTCGACGAAACGCTCGACCTGAACGAACTTGGCGTCTACGCGCAGGATCAGATCAAATTCGGCGGCGGCTTCATCGTGACGCTCAATGGTCGTTACGACGAGGTCTGGACCGATCGAGACGACCGCACGGTTTTCGACAACGACTACGAAACACGCGATGGATCTTTCAGCGGCCGTGCCGGCCTCGGCTACGAGTTCGCCAACGGTCTCGCCCCCTATGTCAGCGCTTCCCGTTTCTTCGAACCTCAGATCGGAACTGCGACGAACGGCATGCCGGTCGGGCCGCAGGACGGCGAACAGTACGAAGCCGGTATCAAATATGCGCCAACGGGGATCGACGCGATCTTTACAGCATCGGTGTTCGACCTGACACGGCGAAACACGCTGCAAAGTCGCCAGATCGACGGCGTCTTCATCAACGAAGCGCTCGGAGAGGTCAATTCGACCGGCGTCGAGCTGAGTGCGAAGGTCGACCTGACAGACAGCCTCAACCTTGCCGCATCATTCACGACCTACGACATCGAGATCAAGGAGGACGCCAATCCCGATTTCGTCGGCAATCGCCCCTTCATCGTACCCGAAACCTTCGCTTCCGCCTTCCTGAATTGCACGGTCCCGACCGGACAGCTCAAAGGCGTGCAGATCGGTGGCGGTGTCCGCTATGTCGGCGACAGCTACGCCGACAATCTCAACAGGTTCAAAGTCCCGGACGTCACGCTGTTCGACGTGCGGCTGGCCTATGAAAAGGACAACTGGGGCGTTTCGCTCAATATGAACAACGTCTTCGACAAGAAATACGTCGCCAGCTGCCAGGACACGACAGCCTGCTATTATGGTGAAGGTCGCCGCGGCCTCTTGAAAGCGCATGTCAGTTTCTGATGCTGACCAGAACTGCAGAGCGCGCACCCCGGGACACGAGTTCCCCGGTGCGCCAGTTCCATCTTGAGGACGTCGCATTCGACATTGGCGGACGTCAGATTCTCTCTCCCCTGACGCTGGATATCGATGCCGGTTGCGTCAACGCGCTGATCGGTCCGAACGGGTCTGGAAAGTCGACGCTCGTGAAACTTCTCGCGCGGCAGATCTCGCCGACTATCGGCAGGATCGAGTTTGAAGGCCGTCCGATCGGGTGCTTCGGCAATCGCGACTTCGCCAGACGCCTCGGCTATTTGCCTCAGACGCCGCCGACGACCGAAGGCATGACGGTCCGCGAACTCGTCGAATTGGGCCGATATCCCTGGCATGGAGCGCTGGGTCGGCAAGGTGAAACGGATCGCGCCGCCATCGATGAGGCGATCGCATTGACCGGTGCGGAGGCTTTGCGCGGCAGACTTGTCGAGGAACTGTCCGGCGGCGAGCGGCAGCGCGTCTGGTTGGCGATGCTGATCGCGCAGGGCGCACGTTGTCTCGTTCTCGACGAACCGACTTCGGCCCTCGACGTCGCGCATCAGGCGGAGATGCTGCATCTGGTGAGGCGCCTGTCGAAAGATCGCGACCTCTCGGTCGTCATCGTTCTTCACGACATCAACATGGCTGCGCGGACCTGCGATCGGCTGATCGCCTTGAAGGCCGGCAAGATCGTTGCCAGCGGCAAGCCCGATGCGATCATGCGGCCCGACGTGCTTGAGGCCATTTACGATGTGCCGATGGGCGTCTTCCGCCAGCCCGGCAGCGAGCATGTCGTTGCCTACGTCGTATGAGTCTTGCAAGATCCCGCCTGACGCGGCGGACGCTAATCGGCACGATCGCTTCGACCGTTATATTGCCTGGGGAGCTGCTCGGGGGCACGGTCGACAGATTCGCCGTCGTCGACTGGGCTCTTCTGGAAACCGTTCTGAGTCTTGGCCTGGTTCCACTGGCCGCTCCCGAACTCGTTCTTTACGAACGCCTGGCGGTCGAACCTCATGTCCCCGATCGCGTTGTCGACCTCGGCTTGCGCGGCGCGCTCAGCTTCGAGCGGCTCGCCCTCATCGCACCGGATGTCGTCTACGGCAGCAATTACAGTGCCTGGACCGCCCCACAAATCGAACCGATCGCCCCCCTGAAGATCTTCGATCTTTTTCAACCAGGCGAGCCGCCGCTTGCCAAGATCGAGACGATGACGGTGGCGATAGCAGATGATTTCGGGATCGCTGCGACAGGACGATCCGTCGTCGCCGACGCGCATAAAACGCTCAAGCGACAACGCGATCGCTTGACGGCGGCCGGCGCTCAGGATGTCATCCTCGTCGATATCGGTGACTCCCATCATGTTCGCGTCTACGGAAACGACTCGCTTTTCGGCGAGACTCTCACGCGTTTGGGCCTTGCCAATGCCTGGAAAGCAGGAACGCGATACAGCGCTAGCGCTCCGGTCGGAATGGAAGCGCTTGCCGCTTATCCGGACGCCTTTCTCCTTGTCGTCGGCCCGGTGCCACCGGATGCCGAGTTGGCCGTTAGGAATGGTGCGCTATGGCACGCCCTTCCGGCCGTTGTCACCGGACGCTTTGCGCTCCTGCCTTCCTGCAATGCTTTCGGTGGCCTTCCGGCTGCTGTGAGGTTCGCCCGCTTCGTATCGGAAGCACTGCTGTCGAAATCCGATCTGGCCTCGCCATGAACCTCATCCGTACGAAAAGCCTGCTATCGCGTCCCCGTTCGTGGGTCTGGTCGGCGACAGCAGGTTGGGTTGCCTTATTCGTCGTCAGTCTGGTCGTTTTCGGTTTTGCCGTCCGCGCCAAGACCGAGGGGCTCGCGTCGCGCTTCGTGGAAAGCTTTGTCGCTTTCGGTCTTCTGCCGCGGGCAGGGTTTGCGCTTCTCGGTGGCGCGGCCCTGGGGCTTTCGGGTGCGCTTCTGCAGCGCGTGTTACGAAATCCCGCCGCCGATCCCTCGACCCTCGGTGTCAGTTCGGGGGCGCAACTGGCGCTTGGCGCCGCGACGCTGTTCGCACCCGCGCTGATGGGGGAAGCGCGAAGCGCAATCGCCTTTGCCGGAGGAGCCACGGCGTTGGCGCTCGTCCTCGTCCTCTCTCGCGCCAGAAACTACGATCCCGTAACGATGATCCTTTGCGGTCTCGTCGTCTCGCTCGTCTGTGGCGCGCTCTCGGCAACGCTCATCCTGGCGGGCGGCGACTACATGCTGTCGCTCTATCTCTGGGGCGGGGGCGCACTTGCACAAAGTGGCTGGCGGAACGATGGCATCATCGCCGCCCTGCTCTTCGTCGCGGCCATGATGACCTTTCTCCTGCGTCGACCCCTGACCCTTCTCGGCCTCTCCGACGAGAGTGCAAAGGGGCTCGGCGTTTCGACCTCGTCGATCAGGCTGTCGGGCGTCTTGGCTGCAACCCTTCTCGCAACGACGGTGACCGCCTTCGTCGGGATCATCGGGTTCGTAGGCCTGATGGCTGCCAATCTGGCGCGCTTGTCGGGCGCCCGAACGGCAAACGCGCAACTCCTAGCCGCGCCCTTCATCGGAGCTGTCCTGCTTTTTGCAACCGACACCAGCGTCCTCGCATTCGAAACGATCGGCGGCAGCAGTGTCGCCACCGGCGCAGTGACAGCGCTCGTTGGTGGTCCACTTCTCCTCTGGCTTCTACCGCGTTTGCCCCAGCGCTCATCCGGCACCATCGTGGCGCCGAGCCGGCGGCTGATGCACACGAGGACGACGCTCGTCATCCTCGTTATTTTCTGTCTGCTTGCTGGAGGCGTCTCGTTGTTTCTCGCGCCGGACGGCTGGGGTCTGCTCGCTCAGCGGAGTGCCCTGGATGCCGTGTTCCCGCTGCGTTGGCCACGGCTTCTCGCAGGCGCTTCCGCCGGCACGATTCTGGCCACCGCGGGCGTCATTCTGCAGCGCATCACCGGCAACCCGATCGCAAGCCCCGAGATCCTGGGAATCAGCTCCGGCGCCGGACTTGGACTTGCCGTGTTGCTTCTTTGGGCGCCGCTTGCCGGCATCTCCGAGATGCTCGTCGCCACGGCCCTGGGATCGCTTGCCGCGCTCGCTTCCATCCTGATCTTCGCCCGCGCCGCCCGGCTCGGGCCCGAACGTTTGCTCCTGGGAGGGATCGCCGTCGCGTCCATCGCGGGATCGGGCGTGACGCTGGTCATGGCTCGTGGCGGTCCGGAGGCTTCCCGGCTCCTTGACTGGATGAGCGGATCGACCTTGCGCGTGACGCCAGCACTTGCGTTGAGCGAAGTCGGCGTGGCTTTGCTTCTCGTGCCCATGGCGATCCTGGCCCATCGCTGGCTGACCGTATTGCCTCTGGGCGCATCCATGGCCCGCGCGCTCGGTGTACCCTTAGGCAGCGCGGGCGGGTTGCTCGTAACGTTGGCCGCCATCCTCACTGCGGCGGCAACGCTCGTTGTCGGACCATTGTCCTTTGTCGGACTCATAGCGCCCCATCTGGCACGCGCTGCCGGTTTCCACAGGGCTCGCGAGCAGCTGCTGGCCGCCGGCCTTATCGGCGCGCTGCTGATGATCGCGACCGATACGGCAGCGCGCAGCCTCGCCTTTCCCTATCAGCTTCCCACCGGCCTTTTCGCTGCTCTTGTCGGAGGGCCGTATCTCGTCGTGATGCTCATCCGCAAACCGCACTGAAGCCAGTCAGGCGCATCGCGTTGCGTTTTCGCGCCTCCCTGGCTCAATCGGGACACGTTATGGCGAGACGAATGATTGTCTGCACGACAGATTTTGCCTGCAACGCGCTTTTCGACAGCCAGACGCCCACCTGTCTCAGGTTTCGGCTCGTTGACACAAAAGGTCTTGCCACTCCCAAAAAACACCGCATTGAAACTTGACTAATAAAATCATCTTATAGTATTCGACATCGGGAAGGACCCTCAAAGATGCGCGGCGTCAAAGGCGTGCGGGCCACCAATGTGCCCGCTCGGTTTGAAGGGCATCGGGTCAGGTTGCCGCATCAGATACGAATGGCCGAACATGACCCATATCACTGCTGGCAGGTCGATCTTGCCATCGTTCACAGTTGCTATGTCAGTGATCCTTTTGGCCGGCGCCTCGCTTTCGAACGTCGGCAATGCACAAGCACAAGACGTCGCACCACAGGCCGCCCGACCGAAAGAGCCCTCGTCAGACACAGCACCGACTTCCAACCGTCCCGGTTCGGAGCGGCCCGGCATCCATGAGGTGGCGCCCGGCGCAAATTCCGCTCCCCCGCCGACGGCAACACCCTCGACTGAGCCCGGATCGCGCCCTGTCAACGATGATCCGGTTTCTTCCGCATCGGATGATCAGCCCTCGTCCGCGCCCGCGAGCGAATTTTCCCGCGCGAGCGGCGAAACCTCAACGGAAGTCATCGCCAACGGCACCGATGCGTCCGGCAATGCAACGGCCGCAGCGGCGCCAGTTGTCAGGAAAAACACCACCTTGCCCCACGATCTGTCGCCGCTGGGCATGTTCCTTGCCGCCGACTGGGTGGTCAAGGCGGTCATGCTGGGTTTGGCCTTTGCTTCCCTGATCACCTGGACCATCCTGATCGCCAAGGGGCTGGAAATCGCTTTCGCCAAACACCGGGCGGCGTCCGGTGTGAAGCGTCTTCAACGCGCCGAAACCCTTGCAGACGCGATGAACGACGGCAAGCGGCGCTGGCGTGGACCGGTCGCCGTGCTTGCAGGAACGGCCAATACCGAACGGGCTCGCTCGGAAGGTCTGTCCAGCGAGGGTATCAAGGAGCGCGTCTCCGTCGCATTGTCGCGGATCGAAGCGGCCGCAAGCCGCTCTATCTCGCGTGGCACAGGACTTTTGGCGACAATCGGCTCGACGGCGCCTTTTGTCGGCCTTTTCGGCACCGTTTGGGGCATCATGAACGCCTTCATCGGCATCAGTGAGGCGAACACGACCAATCTCGCGGTTGTGGCGCCTGGTATCGCGGAAGCTTTGCTCGCCACCGCCATAGGCCTCGTCGCAGCCATCCCGGCCGTGATCATCTACAATATATTCGCCCGCTCCATTGCCGGTTATCGCGCGGTTCTTTCAGATGGCTCCGCGCTGGTTCTCCAGCATTTGTCGCGCGATCTCGATCGCAGGCAAACAAGGCCCGGCGGCGCGCCGCGCATGGCGCAGGCGGCGGAGTAGCGAGATGGCGATTCATCTGAACCAGGACGGCGCCGATGACCATGGCGGGGCCGGCGAAATTTCGGAGATCAATGTCACGCCATTCATCGACGTGGTGCTGGTCCTTCTGATCATCTTCATGGTCGCCGCGCCGCTTTCGACCGTAGATGTACCGGTGGACCTGCCGGTTTCGAACGCCGAACCACAGGAACGGCCGTACGAACCGATCTATCTGACGGTTCAGGACGATCTGACGTTGGCGCTGCACGACATCACGGTCGACAAAGCGGCACTTCGCGCGTCCCTCGATAAAGCGACAGGCGGAAACCGCGACAAGCGCATTCTTCTGCGCGCAGACGGGGCAGTTGCCTATGCTGATCTGATGGACGTCATGAACGCCCTGCGCAACGCCGGTTATCTGAAGATCGGGCTTGTCGGGCTTGAAGACTCGGCGGTCGTGCCGGCGGCCTCTGCTTCGCAACCCGCTTCCGTCGAGTCGCCGCCGACACCATGAGTCACGAACGATCAGCGACCAATGAGTCGAGAAGGACCGCGAGGGGAAAGGGCGGTTCGGCGTTTCACCCCGAGCGGCCGAACCGCCTCGCCGTGATATTGCGCTGGACGCTGGCCGTTGGCCTCGTCATTGGCGTCCACGGGACTGCGGCCTGGGCGCTTCTCTCGCAACGACCGGAACCGGCCCCGCACGGTATGGAAGCCTCGCCGATCCTGATCGACATGGCGCCGCCTGCTTCTGCGCCCGAGCTCGCTTCGCTGGCGGAGGCTGAGCAGGCGCCCGAAATCGTAGACGCGTCGGACAAAACGCTGCCAACGTCCGACCCCGAACCTTCCCCGGAACCGGAAGCCGAACTGCCTCCGCCTGATCCGCCGGCTGAACCTCTTCCCAAGCTTGAGCCCGAGCCAAAGCCCGAGTTCGTCGAACCGAAGCCGGAAGCGCAGCCGGAACCCGAGTCGTCCTTAGCCGAGCCGGACGTCGAGGCCCCATTGCCGCCGGTCGAGAAGCGTGAGGAAGTGCCAGCTCTGGAGGAAACGCCCGAGCCGGTCGAAGACGCCGTTTCGGTCCCGATTCCGACCCTCCGGCCGCCGACACCTCCTGCGGTGCTCGAGGCCGTTCGCGAGCGTGAGGAGCGAGAAGACCGCACGGAGCGTCGCGAGCGAAGGGAACGGGCGAAGCAGCAGGAGCGCCGAGAGCAGGCCGAGCGTGAAACGCGCCGCGAACGCCTCGAAGCTCGGCGCGCGCCGGCCCCGTCGACCGCCTCGCAAGGTCGCCCGCAGCGTCAGGCCAGCCAAGGCCGGCAGGTGCCGCGCGCCGCGCAAGCACGCTGGCAGAGCGCAGTGCAGGCGCGGTTGAATCGGGCCAAGCGTACGCCCGCCGGTGGCGGCTCGGGCACGGTTTCGATCGCGTTCTCGATGAACGGCAATGGCGGCGTCACCTCCACGCGGATCGCCCGCTCGGGAGGGGCCACGCTCGACAACGCGGCCATGGCGCTCATAAGACGAGCAAGCCCTTTTCCGGCGCCGCCGGGCGGGCGTGGCGTTTCGCTGACAGTACCGATCCGTTTCGAATAGACCTCGCGAGACGGTTCGATTTCGTCCATAGGATCGGTGCCGGTGCCGGTTGCATCGCCGCGACGATGAAACGCCGCGGACCGAGCGCTCTGAATAGCACGACGGATCGTAGGAACCGATCGGGCGGGATGGCGAAAGCTCGCAAGGCCGACCCGAGACGGCTTCGGTCGACATGACGCAGTTTCGAATGACAAGGCCCAGACATGCTTGCGCGATTCTTTTCCTATTACGCACCCTGGCGTGGCCTCTTTCTCCTCGATTTCGGCAGCGCGGTGCTGGCGGGCATGCTGGAACTCGCCTTCCCAATTGCGGTCAAGGTGTTCATCGACACGCTGTTGCCCACCGGCCAGTGGAACTGGATCATCGCGGCCGCGATCGGTCTCCTCGTCATCTATCTCCTCAACACGGCGCTGATGGCGGTCGTCACCTACTGGGGCCACATGCTCGGGATCAACATCGAAACGGAGATGCGACGCCGCGCCTTCGACCATCTGCAGAAGCTCTCCTTCGGCTATTTCGACAACCAGAAGACCGGCCATCTGGTCGCCCGCCTCACCAAGGATCTGGAAGAGATCGGCGAGGTCGCCCATCACGGGCCGGAGGATCTCTTCATTGCCGTGATGACCTTCATCGGCGCTTTCGTCTTGATGCTCTTCGTCCATGTGGAACTGGCGCTGGTCACCGCCGTGGTTGTACCGATCGGCACGGTGCTGACGGTGCGCTACGGCGCGCGCATGACCGACACCTGGCGCTCGATCTATCGCAGCGTCGGCGCCTTCAACGCCCGCATCGAGGAGAATGTCGGCGGCATCCGGGTCGTCCAGGCCTTTGCCAACGAGGACCACGAACGCACGCTGTTCGCCCGTGACAATGCCGGCTATCGGGCCCGCAAGCTCGACGCCTACCGGATCATGTCGGTCAGCCAGTCGCTCAACTACCTGTCGATGCGACTGACCCAGGTCATCGTCATGGTCGCCGGTACGTATTTCGTCATAAAGGGAGACCTTTCCAACGGCGGTTTTGTCGGGTTCCTGTTGCTGGTCGGGGTGTTCTTCCGGCCGGTCGAAAAGATCGCCGCGGTACTGGAGAGCTATCCGAAGGGCATCGCCGGCTTCCGCCGCTATTGCGAGTTCCTCGATACCGCCCCCGACATCGTCGACCGCCTGGATGCGCAGGCGCTGGAGACGCTCGACGGCGCCATCACCTTCACCGATGTGCGCTTTGCCTATGCGAGTGGCCGCCCTGTGCTGAACGGCATCGACCTTGCCATCGCGCCCGGCGAAACCGTCGCCTTCGTCGGTCCGTCTGGCGCCGGCAAGACAACCATCTGCGCGCTGGTGCCGCGCTTTTACGATCTCGACGCAGGCTCGATCGCCATCGACGGTGTCGACATCCGCGACATGACGCTTGCCTCGCTGCGCCGGCACATCGGCGTCGTTCAGCAGGAGGTCTTCCTGTTCGGCGGCACGATCCGGGAGAATGTCGCCTATGGCCGCCTCGGCGCCGATGACGCCGAGATCTGGCAGGCGTTGACACGCGCCCATCTCGCCGAGACCGTCGATGCGCTACCCGACGGCCTCGACACGATTGTCGGCGAACGCGGTCTGAAACTCTCCGGCGGCCAGAAACAGCGTTTGTCGATCGCGCGCATGTTCCTGAAGAATCCGGCCATCCTGATCCTGGACGAGGCGACATCGGCCCTCGACACCGAGGCCGAGCGCGCCATCCAGGGAGCGCTCGCCGAACTCGCGCAAGGCCGCACGACCCTGATCATCGCCCATCGGCTGTCCACCATCCGCCACGCGACCCGCATCGTCGTCGTCGATAAGGGGCGGATGATCGAGGAAGGCGCGCACGAAGTTTTGTTGCAAAGCGGCGGAGTTTACCAGCGGCTGGTCAGGGCACAGGAGGACGGGTTTGTCGGCGGTTCCGCAGAGGCCGTGCTGGCTGCGGAGTAGTGTTGGGCCTGCCGTCGGCTATTGCCCTTCGACGTCTCGGCGCCAATAGGCGACCACCAGATGCTCGCGCCCTTTCAGGCCCCAAACCTTGCGACACTGATGACGCAGGCTTTTGAAGGGAGCGAACTCGCAGCCGATCCAAACCGTCGAGCCAGATATGCCAGGCCATTCGAGCGCGATGACAGCGTCTTCAAAAGGAATTTAAAGCGGAGGCCCTTCGTCTCGTGAAGACGAGCGGCCGATCACAGAAGCAGGTGGCCGAGAATCTCGGCGTCGGGCAAAGGAAATTGCTTCGACAACGCCATGGTCGAGACCTTCTTCAAAATACTGAAAGCCGAACTCTTCTGGCGCATTGCCTTCCAGAGCCGTGCCGAAGCGAAGACTGCGATCGGTCGCTATATCGACGGCTTCTACAATCCCGTTCGGCGCCACTCGGCACTCGAATTCATCAGCTCGCTTCAATCCGAAAGGCAGGCCGCGTAAACTCGAAAACGCTCTCCAGTGAAACGGGGCAAGCCCAGACAGAGCGGGTGACAGGATGATGTGGGAGGTGCTGAGTGGTGATGACGAACCGGTCAGATCTCAGCCCGGGAAAAGCTTGTAGCGCTGCATGATCTCGTTCATGACCGCCCGATCCGGGTTGCCCGCAGCGATGACTGCCGCCAGTTCGCGGAAGTATTCAGGCCCGAGAACGCCGGGAGTCAGAATACAGAGGCATGTCGCCTCCGCGTCAGTCGTGTTGTGGAATCCGTGCAGAACGCCGCGGGGCACGAAAGCCGTATCGCCCGCTGAAAGGTCATGCGCCTTGCCGTCGATCGTATATGTAACTGTCCCCCGAAGGCCGTAGACAGTCTCTTCCCAATCCTCGTGATAATGGGGCAGGGGCATTCGGCCCTCGGGCTTCAGGATCAACTCGAACATGTCGAGCGATTCTTTCGTGTCGTGCTTGCTTCGCAGAAAATTTACGGAGAAGGAGCCGAAGTCGATCAGTTCTGGCATTTTCACATCCTTTCGGTTTGAAGAAACGAATGGTCGTCAGGTGTGATCGGGTGTTCGGCAAGGGATCGGCCTGCGCATTTGCAAGTCAGGTTCAGCGGTCCAACGCTCCCATCCGGGAGCGGAACGTGCCGACAGCGGCATCATACCATCTCGTCCTCTTTCCGGTGCGCGAGATCGAGTGCGACATCGACGATCATGTCTTCCTGCCCGCCGACGATCCCCCGTCTGCCGAGTTCGGTCAGGATCGTCCGCGTATCCAGTCCGGATTCGGCGGCGGCCTTTTCGGCATGTCTGAGGAAAGAGGAATAGACCCCGGCATAGCCGAGGCTCAGCGTCTCGCGGTCCACGCGCACCGGACGATCCTGGAGCGGGCGCACCAGATCCTCCGCCGCGTCCATCAGGGCGTAGAGATCGCAATCATGGTCCCAACCGTATTTGTCAGCCACGGCCAGAAACACCTCGAGCGGTGTGTTCCCCGCACCGGCACCCATCCCGGCAAGGCTCGCATCGACCCGGATGGCGCCATTCTGTACCGCAACGACCGAATTGGCGACGCCGAGCGAGAGGTTGTGATGCGCATGCACACCGCGTTGCGTTTCGGGGGAAAGCACTCGATCGTAGGCCAGCAGGCGATCCGCGAAACCCTGCATCGTCAGCGCCCCGCCCGAATCCGTCACATAGACGCAATGCGCGCCGTAACGTTCCATCTGCTTCGCCTGTGTGGCCAGCGCGCCAGGTTCGGCCATATGAGCCATCATTAGAAAGCCCGACACATCCATTCCCAGCTCGCGCGCGCATTCGATATGCTGCTTCGCGACATCCGCCTCGGTGCAATGTGTCGCAACGCGGACGGACCGCACGCCCAGATCATGCGCGCGGCGCAGGTCGTGGATCGTGCCGATCCCTGGAATGAGCAGCGTGGTCAGGACGCTGTGTTCCAGCACTTCGGCTACGGCGCCGATCCAGTCCCAATCGGTCTGCGCCCCGAAGCCGTAGTTGAAGGAGGAGCCGGAAAGCCCGTCACCATGGGCCACCTCGATCGCATCGACCTTCGCCCGGTCGAGGGCTTTCGCGATCGCCCTGACGTGATCCAGGCCATATTGGTGGCGGATCGCGTGCATTCCGTCGCGCAGAGTGACATCCTGAATGTAGAGCTTTCGGACAGGTTCGGTCATGCCGCCACTCCTTCCTGTCCGCGCATCGCGATCTTTTCCGCCGTGCGCAGCGCGGCCGACGTCATGATGTCGAGGTTGCCGGCATAGGACGGCAGGTAATGGGCCGCGCCCTCGACCTCCAGGAAAACGGTGATCTTGAGTCCGGTGAACTCCCGCTCCATCTCGGGGATGTAGAGAGGCTGGTTCGCGCCGATCCGCTCGAACTGGACCTTCTGCTTCAGGCGGTATCCCGGAACGTAGCTTTGCACGTCGGCCACCATCGCGCCGACGGCCTTCACGATGGCATCGCGGTCCACGTCGTCGGTCAGGCAATAGACGGTGTCGCGCATCATGGGTGGCGGATCGGCCGGATTGAGAATGATGATCGCCTTGCCGCGTGACGCGCCGCCCACCTTGCAGATCGCGTCGCGCGTCGTCTCGGTAAATTCGTCGATATTTGCGCGTGTACCCGGTCCTGCGCTTTTCGTCGCAATGGAGGCGACGATTTCGGCGTAATGCACCGGCGTGACGGCGTTCACTGCGGCAACAATGGGAATCGTCGCCTGCCCGCCGCACGTCACCATGTTGACGTTGGCAGCGTCGAGATTGGCATCACCATTGACCGGCGGAATCGTGTAGGGGCCGAGCGCCGCAGGTGTCAGGTCGATCACGCGCTTGCCCTTGGCCAGCAAAGCTTCGCTGTGGCGCGCATGCGCGCCTGCCGACGTGGCGTCGAACACGATGTCGATATCGTCGAAGCCAGGCAAAGCCAGCAGCCCATCGATCCCGTCCGACGTTGTGGCGACGCCCAGCCGCGCAGCGCGTTTCAGGCCGTCGGACGCAGGGTCTATCCCGACAAGTGCCGCCATTTCCAGAACCTTGGAAACACGCATCACCTTCATCATGAGGTCCGTGCCGATATTGCCCGACCCGATGATCGCAACCCTGGATTTCTGTGTCATGGCTTAACTTCCGAAACGGAAAGACGCGGTGCCGAGCCCGCCTATCGTGGCGCGGAACTCCACACCCGGTTGAAGCGGGACCATCGGCCCGAGCGCGCCGGACAGGATCACCTCACCTTCGCGCATCGTCTCGCCCCGCGCGGCGAGCATGTTGACGAGCCAGAGTGCTGCATCGAGCGGATGGCCGAGACAGGCGGCACCGGCACCGATCGAGACGATTTCGCCGTCCGCCTCGAGCACCATGCCACAAGACCACAGATCCAGCCCGGCAAGCGGCAACCTGTCCGGGCCGAGGACGAACATGGCGGCGGAGCCGTTGTCGGCCACCGTATCGGCAAACGTGATCTTCCAATCGGCGATCCGGCTGTCGACGATTTCGATCGCTGCGGCGGCGGTCGCGATGGTGGCTTCGAGCTCCGCCCGATCGACGGGTCTTGCGGGAAGGTCGCGGCCGAGGATGAAGGCGATCTCCGCCTCCGCCTTCGGCTGATGAAGTCCGTCGTGCGCAAGGATAGCGCCGTTCTCCACCTGCATATCGGCAAAAAGCACTCCGAAGTCGGGTTGATCGACGCCCAGCTGTTGTTGAACCTGTCTGGCGGTCAGCCCGACCTTTCGGCCGACGATCCGGCGGCGTTCATCCTGCCAGATCTGCGTGTTGAGGTCTTGAATCCGGTATGCGCCTTCCGCGTCATCACAGGCGAGGATGGTGCGCAAGGGCGCGATCGGGTCGCCACGATAGGCATCGCGCAGCGACTTTGCAGCAGCATTGAAATGTTCTGTCATTTTCCCCCCTGACGTCGCAGGCCAGTCCTCCACCCTGCTTGGGTGCACTTTATCACCTATCTTACATGCAAGCCAGTCATGTGCGTCGTGGCGTTTTCGCTTGGTGAAAACAGCGTTGCATCCTACGCTCGCGTGGAAACTGCACGGCGTGATAAACTCTACAGAGGGATGCCTTGGCCAATCTTCGCCATAACATGTCGTTGGAAAAAGCTCTCGATCTGCTGGAGGCGATCACGATGGCTGGTGAGGACAGAACCCTTCAGGACATTGCAGGCGATGTCGGCATTCCACTGACGACAGCATGGCGGTTGGCAAGGACTCTGGAAATGCGTGACTTTCTGCTTCAGGGCGCGCGGGGGCACTATCATGCGGGTCCCGCCCTGCTGGCCATGACCGACAGGATCAGCGCGCAGAAAACGGTCGCGGGCGTTGCGCGCCCCATCCTCGCCAGGCTTGCACGACGCTTTCGATGCGTTGCGCATTTTGGTGTGCTGGAGCAGGATATGGTGACGTATCTTGTGCGCGAATCGAACGCTCCCAGCAGCGTTCCCACGAAACAGGGATCGCAGCTCGAAGCCTATTGCTCGGCCATCGGAAAAGTGTTGCTTGCCGATCTCGGACCGGATGTGCGGAAGGACTATCTGGGGAGCGGACCGCTGATCGCCCTCACCGAGCGCACGATCACGAACCGCAACCGGCTTTCGGTGGAACTCGATCACATCGCATCGGTCGGCTTTGCCATCGATGAGCGTGAGGTCAGGGACGACCTGATCTGCCTTGCCGTGGCAGTCCGCGACCATGACGGCAATGCCTTTGGAGCGATCTCGCTTGCCGACGTCCGGACGGATACGCGATTGTCCGATCGGGCGCTCAGGCTCGATTGTCTGCGCGGCGCCGCGGAGGACATATCGCGGCGTCTTGGTCCTCTCACCGCGCGCCCAGGATTTGCAATGCCATGTTGAAAGCCGAAGATATCGCCGAAGCCTTGGCCGCTGTGATCGCGGCTGCGCGCGAGATGGACGCAAAGGTAACGGTGTCCATCGTGGATGCGGCCGGCGTGTCGCTGGGCCTCCTGCATATGCCTGATAGTTTCCTTGCATCGAACGACTACGCTCACTGGAAAGCCTGGACGGTCGCCAGTTTCGGCCTTTCGACGCCGGATTTTCAACAGTTGCTTGCCGGGCTGGAGCCCCACGTTCGCGACGGCCTGCTGAAGCATGAGCACGTGACCGACCTGCCGGGCGGCGCGCCTGTTCTGCTCGATCGAAAGCTCGTCGCCGCGATCGGCGTGTCAGGGGGTTCGGGCCAGCAGGATCAGGCGCTGGCCGAAGCCGGTGCCGCCGCAATCGCCCACGCCGCAGTGTCGCATCAGAACGCGCCGGGATAGAGCCCGCCGTCGATCAGTATGTTCTGTCCCGTCACATAACCCGCATGCTTGCTGCACAGAAATGCACAGACGGCACCCAGTTCCGCCGGGTCGCCCACGCGGCCTGCGACCGGGTTCTTGGTCAAATGATTGGTGATCTCCTTCGATTTGCGCAGACGGTTCGTGTCGAACGGGCCGGGCAGCAGATTGTTGATCGTCACACCGCTCGAGGAAACTTGCGGCACGAGACCAAACACAAAATTCGTGAGCCCCGCGCGCGTCGCGTTTGACAGGCCGATCACCGGGATCGGCACCCTTACCGTGGAAGAGGTGATGTTGACGACGCGTCCGAAGCCGCGCGACATCATGCCGTCCACGGTGAGGCGGATCAGCTCGATCGCGCTCAGCATGTTGGTGTCGAGCGCTGAAATCCAGACGTCCCGATCCCAGTCGCGGAAGTCACCGGGCGGCGGGCCGCCCGCATTGTTGACCAGAATGTCGGGGGACGGAGCCGCTTTCAGCATGGCCTCGCGGCAGTCGGGGTCGGTCACGCTGCCGATCACGGTTTTCACGTCGACCTTCGGGGCTGCCGCCCGTATTTCCTCCGCCGCGGCCTCCAGCGTATCGGCGTTGCGTCCGTTGATGACGACGTCGACGCCCTCCAGCGCCAGAGCGGTCGCGCAGGCATTGCCCAGCCCACTGCTCGCCGCACAGACGATTGCCGTTCGTCCTGATAGTCCCAAATCCATGATATGATCCTCCTGACATTCTTGCATACCAGTTTGACTTCGTTATGATCGAATGTGAAGACCGCTGACCGAAAAACTTGCATAACCGGCTTCCGGTGCAAGCAAACCGCCATGCCCCTCTTTCAGTATCCGGGTGGGTCGGAGGAGGGGAGAACGAGGCTATGGCCACACGGGAGGAGACACCGATGAATGCGGAGGAGTTACGGCGCAAATACCTGAAGGAGCGCGACAAGCGCCTGCGCAGGAATGCCGAAAGCCAGTATATCGAGGCGACCGGAGAGCTCGAGGACTTCCTCGATGATCCCTATATAGACGCTCCGCTGCTACGCGACGCGGTGGAGGAAAAGACGGATGTCGTCGTTATCGGTGGTGGCTTCGGTGGCTTGCTGACCGCTGCCGCGTTGCATGATTGCGGCGTCACGTCGTTCCGAATCATTGATCAGGCAGGCGATTTTGGCGGGACATGGTACTGGAACCGCTATCCCGGCGTGCGCTGCGATATCGAGTCCTACGTCTATATGCCGCTTCTTGAAGAGGTCGGTACGATGCCGAGCGAGCGCTATGCCAAGGGCGGCGAAATCTTCGCCCATTGCCAGGCGATCGGGCGCCACTACGACCTCTACGGCCGGGCGCTGTTCCAAACCAGGGTCGCCCGCGTCGAATGGCAGGAGAATGCCTCGCGTTGGCTGGTCGAGACGAACAGGGGAGACCGTATTCTCGCGCGTTTCGTTACCGTGAGCCAGGGGCCGCTCTCCAAGGTGAAGCTCCCGCGTATTCCGGGCATCAAACGGTTCAAGGGCAAGATGTTCCATTCGAGCCGCTGGGACTACGACTACACCGGTGGGGATTCGACCGGAGGCCTCGAGAAACTTGCGACCGAGCGTGTCGCCGTGATCGGCACGGGTGCGACGGGGGTGCAGATCGTCCCACCGCTGGCGAAGCATGCAAAACATCTCTACCTTTTCCAGCGCACACCGTCCGCCATCGACCGACGCGACAATTCGCGGACCGATGAGCAATGGTTCCGCGCACTGCCCGAGGGCTGGCAGAAGAAACGCATGGACAATTTCCTCTCTATTATCTCGGGTCTCGCCCAGCCTGAAGATATGGTGAGCGATAACTGGACCGACTTCTGGAAGCGTCTCGGCGCGCGGATGGCGCGCAGCAAGGAAGCCGGAGAGGTTTTCGATCCGCATGACCTGTTTCAGGAGGTCGATTTCGAGAAGATGAATGAGATCCGGGATCGTGTCGGAGATGTCATCAAGGATCCGAAGATCGCCGACATTGCGAAACCCTGGTATAATTATCTCTGCAAGCGCCCGCTCTACAGCGATCAATATTTGCAGGCTTTCAACCAGCCAAACGTGACACTCGTCGATACCGGCGGCGACGGGGTGAGCGAGATCACCAAGGATGCGATCGTTGCCGGTGGCATGGAATACAAAGTCGATGCGATCATCTTCGCGACCGGCTTCGATGTGGGCGCCGCCGCCTACAAGGTCGGTGGCTACGATCTTGTCGGTCGCAACGACATGAAGCTCGACGAGAAGTGGAAGAACGGCGTGCGTTCGGTTCACGGAACGCAGATGTCGGCCTTCCCGAACTTTCACATTGTCGGCGGCGTGGCGCAGGGTACGACAGCCTTCAACTTCACCCATACGCTCGGCATGCAGGCCCGTCATGCGGCCGATCTGATTACGCGGTGCCTCGACGAGGGCATTGACGTCATGGAGGTCACCGAGGCTGCGGAGGCTCGTTGGCAGAAGGTTATGGAAGCCAAACATATCGACCGCTCGCATTTCTACGAGGAATGCACACCGGGATTTCTCAACAATGAGGGGAACTTCCGTGACAAGCCGACCTTTATCGGGGCGACCTATGGCGGCGGTCCGCTGGAATACGAGTCGATCATCGAAGCTTGGCGCGACTCGGGCTGGAAGTCCGATACCGTCACAAGCACGTCGAAGAGCATGGCGCGGTCGGGCTGAAACGTCCGCGGCGGCGTGGTTCAGACTGCGCTGCTCTTCGGCTTTCCGGCATCCAGACCTGCCAGCACAGCCCCTGAGATCGAGGCGATATGCGCCTCGGTGAACAGCCGTGCCAACCGAGGCTGTCCTTTTTCGATGGCATCCAGGATATCGTGATGTGACTGCATGGCGCTGTGCAGAAACGAGGTGAAGCCCGTAGAATGGGTGATGAAGAAATCGCTCATGTTGAAATTGCTGCGCTGCTTTGCATCCAGCAGTGGCGATTGCGCAAGCTGATGGATCGACTGGTGAAACTCACGGTTCAGCTCGGCATATTCCGCGCCGTTTTGGGTATTATTGCCCTGCTCGAACGCCAGAATTCGCTGATGGGCGGTTTGAAGCTGTCGCAACCCATTTTCTGTCCTGCGAGTGGCCGCCAATTCTGCCAGCAGACCTTCCATAGACTGGAACATCAGAAAGAAATCGGCGATTTCCTGCCGGTCTGGGTCGACCACCTGGCAACCCACCTGCGGGATGATGCGCACGAAACCATCCACGCTCAGCCGGTTGAGCGCGGCCATGATCGGCTGGCGGCTGGCGCCCGTCTCGACGCCCAACTGCTTGACAAGAAGCTTTTCGCCAAAGGCATATCGAGCCGACACGAGCCTTGCGACGACATAATCATACACTTCATTGTTCTTGCTCATATCATGATCTCCGGTCTGGCCAGCAGCGGTGCTGGGTAGCGCCGCCAGCGATTTTTCGCAATCTCGCCGTTTTGTTGCGTGAATTCCCGTTGACTGCGCGGATCATCAACGTGTATCTGAATCTTACATGCTAGCATTCACAGGAAAAAATAGGGAAGATCCGATATGGTTCATTTGTGGCCCGAAATAGCGACCGGTGACGTTCATTTGGGCTTCGTGAATGCAGGCGGTGTCCAGACACGGTATATCGAAAGCGGTGATCCCAAGGCGGAAGAGGCGGTGATCTTTATTCACGGTACGGGTGGCCATCTTGAGGCTTTTACCCGAAACCTGCTGCCCCACGCTAAGCATCACCGCACGATCGCGCTGGACATGATCGGTCACGGGTTCACGGACAAGCCGGACCATGACTATGAAATCGAGCATTATGTGCGCCACCTGCTCGACTTCTGCGACGCGAAGAATATCAGCCGCGCCCATCTGCATGGCGAATCGATGGGCGGCTGGATCGTCGCCCAATTCGCCATCGACCACCCTGACAGGGTGGCGACGCTGACGCTGAACACGGCGGGCGGGCTCAACACCGATCCGAAGGTGATGAAGCGGGTCTATGAGGTGACGATGAAGGCCGTGGCGGAGGCGAGCCTCGAAACCGTCCGCGCCCGCCTCGAATGGCTGATGAACGATCCGTCGCGTGTGACCGACGACCTCGTGGAACTGCGCTACCGGATTTATACGCAGCCGGACTTCAAGCAGGCGATGGAGCATATCCTCTGCCTCCAGAACATGGAGATCCGGATGCGCAATGTCCTGACGGACGAGACGCTGACCCGGATCAAGGCGCCCACACTGGTGATCTGGACGGACAACGACCCGACGGCCCCCCTCGCGACGGGGGAACGGTTCGTGAAGGCCATTCCGGATTCGCGGCTTCTGGTGATGAAGGATTGCGCGCATTGGCCGCAATGGGAGAAGCCCGACATCTTCAACACCATCCATCTGGATTTCCTGGCCGGTCGGGACACGCCCGCGGAGGCCTGAGGCAATCCTGACAGGCGACGCCTGAATTTCCGGACCGCCCACAAACATTCCGGCTCCGCGGGCCTTTGCCGGAAGCCATGAAGCGACCCGCCTGAAGGCAGGATACCGGGCGGCGCCCGCCCTGATTCATTTTCACGGGCGGTACCACGAACCGGTGCGAGGAGGCACCGAAACCTTAAAAACGGCGAGACCAAGAAACGGGAGGAATGACCATGCCGACGATTGCCAAAGAGACGATGTCACGGTTGAACCGGAGGATCATACCTCTGTTCATGCTGATCTATGTCGTCAATTTTCTTGACCGTGTGAATGTCGGCTTTGCCGCACTGCAGATGAACGAGGAACTGTCCTTCACGCCTGAAATCTACGGCTTCGGCGCAGGCATCTTCTTCATCGGCTATTTTCTCTTCGAAGTGCCGAGCAACATGGTGCTGGCAAAGGTCGGCGCGCGATATTGGCTGGCGCGGATCATGGTGAGTTGGGGCCTTGTCGCCGGTGCGATGGTCTTCGTCTCGACCCCGATGAGCTTTTACATTCTGCGCTTCCTTCTGGGCGTTGCAGAAGCGGGTTTTGTTCCTGCGCTCCTTATCTACCTCGGCCAGTGGTATCCGGACCGGGAAAGGGCGACCGCCATCGCGTGGATCTGGAGCTCGACAGCCATCGCCATCGTGATCGGCGGCCCAATCTCCGGACTGATCCTGAAGATGCACCTGATCGGAGGCCTTTCGGGCTGGCAATGGTTGTTCCTGATCGAGGCGGTTCCGGCAGTCCTGCTCGGCGGCATCCTGTTTCTCTTGTTGACCGACAAGCCCGAGGACGCGAAATGGCTCACCGACGAACAGCGCAAATGGCTTGTCACCACGCTGGCCGACGAAGACAAGGCGAAGCGCGGGAAGGCGGCGCATGAGAACTTCCTTGCCGCCTTCGCTGAGCCGCGCGTCTGGATTCTCGGACTTCTCTACATGTGTCTTGGTTGCGGGTTCTTCGGCATATCGCTCTGGCTGCCGCAGGTCGTTCGCCAGCTTTCGGGCCTCACCGATGTGCAGACGAGCTTCGTCTCCGCCATTCCATTCCTTTTCGCGGTGGTCGCGATGGTTCTGGTCGGGCGTCATTCCGACAGGACGGGCGAACGGCGCTGGCATGTCGTTATCGGCGCTTTGATCGGTGCCGCGGGTTTCGTCATCAGCGGTCAACTCGCCGATCCCATCGCGGCGCTCGTGGCCATTACCATCGGCGCCATGGCACTCTGGAGCATCATCGCGATCTTCTGGCAGTTGCCGGTGCAGTTCCTCTCCGGTGATGCGGCCATTTCGGGCGTTGCCGTCGTCAACTCGCTTGGTGCTTTAGGCGGTTTCATCGGGCCGTTCACGATCGGCTGGATTCGTGGCCAGACGGGCGGCTTTGCGATGCCGCTGGTCGCTATCGCCGCGGCACTCGTTATCGCAGCCGTGATCGCCGCGACGCTTCGCCTCGAAAACGATCCGCGCGCCGCGGCGAAATCCACTGCCTGACAACCTGGATCTGCTGCGCCGCTGCATTCTGGCTTCGTGCCATCCCCCAAGGCCCGAGGCCTCTCTACACTTCAAAAACTGAACTTTCAGGATGCTGACAATGACGACCGACACACCATACGATCCGGGTCCGAAGATTGCGAAATGCGGCTCGATCCATCTGGGAACGCGGGATATGGAGCGGTCGCTCGGTTTCTTCCGCGATCTCTTCGGGATGGAAGAGGTCGCACGCGACGGCAAGACCGCATACCTGCGCTGCTATCAGGAATTGCAGCACCATTCCCTTATTCTGACCGAGCAGAACGAGGCATTGGTCAACGCCTTCAGCTTCCGCGTCTGCCGCCCGCAGGACGTTGAACTGTTCGCAGAACAATTCCGCGCCCAAGGCATCCAGGTTGTGGAGCTTGCCGCTGGAAGCGATCTTGGACGGGGCGAGGCGATCCGTTTTCTGCTCCCCGGAGGCCAACATCCGATCGAGCTTTATTACGATATGGAAAAGCAGCTCGCGCCGGAAGACATCCGATCGCGCCTGCCGTCGAGCAGTTCGACGCGGCGCGGCCTCGGTGTGCGCAGGCTGGATCACTTCAACATCCAGACGTCGGCCGACACGATCAACGAAGCCGAGTCTTGGCTATGCGACAACCTCGGTTTCAAGCGGCGGGAATATTCACTCATCCCAGACAGCGGTGGCAAAATACGCGCGTCGTGGATGTCGGTCACGCCGCAGGTTCACGATGTCGCCATCGGGGCCAATGCCGCGGACAAGATCGCTCAGCTGCATCATGTCGCCTTCAACCTTCAGGATTTTTCGGATGCCCTGACGGCGGCTGACATCATCCGCGATCTCGACATTCCCTTCGACGCCGGCCCCGGCAAGCATGGGGTCGGGCAGGCGATGTATCTCTATGTCTTCGATCCCGGCTCCGATCACCGGATCGAGCTTTACGCCGGCGGCTACCTGATCTTCGAGCCGGACTGGGCACCGATCGAATGGGCCCCCGAAGATCTTCCTGAAGGGATGACGTGGTATGGCGGTAAGCTGGATTTTGCGCCGGGTAGCCGCGGCCGTCACACGACGAACTGCGCAGATCTGCATTTTGGAAAAGCAAAAGCGAAAAAGCTGCAAATGAAGGGTTGAAGATCAGAATGACGGGCCGCATCCGTTGCAGGATGTGCATCGCGTCGTCTGCTTGTCGTTATTCGATTAATGACTCAGTCATATGTCAGACGATGCGTTAAAATCCCCGGGCTCAAAACGCGAATGGAAAAGATCGCCAGCCGGACAGGTTGGTCGATCTTTATTCTTCCAAAAGGTGGTCAGCCTACGACGATGGGCAGGATAAGTCTGCTCTGCCGCTTCGCCCCGGCATGGATGATGTGCCACTCCTTTGTTTCGCAGCACGGTCTTTGGCATCCTCGGCAGGATCTGGCTCTGCCCCGATACGATAACGCGCAACGTTTCGCCAGGACGAACGATCACCGCCAGCGGTGGCAGTGTGAACTTCAGCTCCACAATCTCGTTTTGTGTCAACAACTCTTCCGTCGGATAGACTGGTGCTTTGCACGGATCGAGGATCACGCCGCGCCGCGATGACCTCATGAAGCGAATGCACAGATGAGGACTCATCGCGCATTCCTTTCGCTCAAACGTCGCGCGGGCTGACCAAGACGCAGGTCGGTTTCCCTCGCCGCATCCTGGTATCGGTTCAATCGTGACTACTCTGCTTGTGGAGGCTTCCCAACGTGAAGCGTCGCAAACCCCACCAGAGGGCATCGATGTCATAATCGATGTTATCGGGGGGCCTCGACAGCGTCGACGACCCCCCGAGTCCTACATATGATGGCTTTCCGCATATCAGCCGGCCAGCTTGGACGCCGTCCGAGCCACGCGCGCGCCGAGATATTTGGCGCCATCGATGTCGTTTGCGTGGGGCGTCAGCTTGCCGTCCGCCCCTGCAAGGGTCGAGGCACCATAGGGTGTAACGCCATGAGCCTTCTCATGCGACATATGGCCGGGAAAACCGTAGTCGAGGCCGACGATCGTCATTCCCATATGCAGCAGGTTCGTCAGAATCGAGAATTGCGTCATCTCCTGCCCGCCATGCTGCGTGGCCGTCGAGACGAAGGACGCGCCAACCTTGCCGATAAGAGCCCCCTTCATCCATAGCCCTCCGGTCTGATCCCAGAACGACGCCATCTGGCTGGACATGCGACCGTAGCGGGTCGGGGTGCCGACGACGATGCCGTCGTAATCGGCCAGCTCGTCTACGGTTGCGACGGGATGCGCTTCATTTTGTTGGAAATGCGCGGCTGCGACCACCGCGTCGGGAGCGGTTTCGGGGACGCGTTTCACCACGGCCTCGGCACCTTCGCCGCGGGCGCCCTCGGCGACGGCTTCCGCCATCGTCGAGGTATGCCCGTAGGACGAATAGTATAGGACGAGAATTCTGGTCATGGGGTCGGCTCCTTATGTTGAAACGGGGATGGACGGAAGGGTCTTGTTCACCTTCGGCCTGCGGAAGCGACTGGCGATCACAGCCGCTATGGCAGGAACGATGGCGACAACCACGAAGGTCGACGACATCGGCCATGCGCGATTGATGAGGATCGGTATGAGGAGCGGCGCGACGACGGTACCGATGCGAAGCGCAGCTGCCGCCGCGCCCGCTCCGGTCGAACGAACCGAGGTCGGATAGAGCAGTGTCGCCAGCGAATAACCGCAGGATGTCGTGATGCCGAGGAAGAACCCCATGACCGCGCCTGCCATGATCGACCGGTCGATCACGTCGAACTGGCCCAGTGCGACAGTGGCCACCGCGGCGACCGCGAAGGAGCTGCCGACAGTGACGCGAGGGCCGATCAATTCCATCAGGCGCCCGGCGGAAGCCATGCCGACCGTCGCGCCGATATTGACTGCGAATCCGACCGTGACCGCGTAATCGAGCGACAAGTTGGCCTGATCGAAGATCGTCGGCAGCCAGACCAGTGTAACATTCGAAAGGGCGCCGCTGCAGAACAGCATGGCCCAGAGGATCAACGTCGGCCGTGTGCGCCCGTTCGTGAAGAGTTGCGCAAAGGAACCGCCGCCGCCCGTCTCCTCGTCCATCTGACGCCGGGTGACAGGCCGCCAGAGTGTCGACGGATCGATCGCCGGGACCAGCTTTCGCATTACGTCTGCCACCCGCGTGCCGCGCCAGTCCTTGCGAGCCAGGAACTGGGGCGATTCAGGCATGGCGACGGAGACGATCAGCGCGAGAAGAAGTGGGATCGCCGCGCCCGCGTAGAAGATCGACTGCCAGCCCAGGGCGAGCGCCAGCTTACCGCCCGCGATGTTGCCGATGGCCGCCCCCAGAGGAAAGCCCGCCACGACCAGCGCGAGGAGGGTCGCACGATATTTCACCGGAGCCAGTTCCGAGCAGATGGCCAGCGTCGCGGGCAGAGCGCCGGTCAGAGCGATTCCCACCAGGAAGCGAGCCGTCAGAAGGCTCGCGAAGTCCGTCGCCATCGCCGTTGCCAGAGTGAACATCGCGATCAGACAAAGCGAGACGATGAGCAGCGTCTTGCGGCCGTAGACGTCCGCGGCGCGGCCCAGACCGACCGCCCCGATGGCCGCTCCGATCTGCGTGGCACCCAAAACGACCCCCAGCTGCGTCTCGGTCAGACCCATCTTGGCCGACATCAGTGGCGCGACGATCCCGATGGCGACGAAGTCCATGCCGTCCACGACCGTCACCAGCACGCAGAGGATCAGCGCCGTCAGGCGGGTGCGGTTCATCGGCGCGCTCTCGATGGCGAGACGGACGCGCGCGGGATTAGCCATGTCTCAGGCGCTCCGTCACAAGGGGCCGGGGCGCTTCTTCGCAGGGGCGATCGCTCGCGGCAAAATCGTTCAGGAACGCCTTGCAGGCCACGACGTCCAACCCGGTGCAACGCCAGGCGACGTAAGTGTCGGGGCGGATCAGATACAGGCCGTCCCGCTGTCCGTCGCGATCGCGAAAGCCATAACGATCGAAAACGGTTGCGTCGTCCACGAAGCGGGTCGCCGAGTCGTGCCCCTTGACCACCCGGGCGATCAACTCGGTCCGGCATGAGGGCAGGCGCGCGGCCAGCCGATTCATTTCGTTCTTCCAGTGGGCGGTCTCGTCCGGGGAAAGCGGCTTGCGTGAAAAGCCCACCAGAGTGAAGGCGTAGCCCTTCAGCAGATCGAACATCGAGAGATCGCGATTGATTGGAGCATTGGGCGCGCGCTCCCCGGCCCGAGGACCAGTTTTCGTCCAGGACGGCCCATCGGCCACGAAACGGCTGTTCGCATAGCCGATGGCCCGCTGCGACAAGTTGTAGAACGCGTTTCGCTGGAAGGGCGGCAGTTGGGAAACGACGGGCAAGAACCCGATCAACAGCCAGTCCCGCAAGGCGGCCTTCCAGCCGGTCTGGCCGACGAAAGCGTTGAACAGGCGTCCCGTGGATCGCACGACCAGATCGCCGACCGGCTTGCGTTCATCATGGTAGTCATCGAGCAATTCGTCGTCGGCATGATTTTTCAGGACGAGCGCCATCTTCCAAGCCAAATTGGCCACGTCCTGTAGCCCGGTGTTCATCCCCTGCCCTCCTGCAGGGGAGTGGATATGGGCTGCATCGCCCCCGACGAAGGCGCGGCCCGCGCGGTATCGTTCGGTCTCGCGATGGTGGGCGGTATAGCTGGTGACCCAGACCGGATTTGACAGCTTCACATCCTGTCCGGTGGCCCGCGCATAGACCGCTTCGATCTCTGCCAGGTCCACGTCGGCTTGCCTCTGAGCATCGCCCTGACGGTCCCTTGGGTCGTTCGTCATCACCCGGGACACGGCGCGTCCGTCCAGCGGTAGGAACAGCCCGATCAGCGGCCCGTCCACGAAGACCCGGAAGCGATGATGGTCCAGCGGCCAGTCCACCTGGCAATCGGTCAGAAGGAAGCTCTGGTCGAAACTACCCCCCTCGAAGTCGAGGCCACTTTCTTTTCGCACGATGCTGCGCGATCCGTCTGCACCTATAATATATCGGCTACGGATCGTACCTGTCCGGCCACCGCCATCGCGGACCTGTGTGGTCACCCCGACCTTGTCCTGCGCAATGGACTCCACTTCCACCCCGCGCTCGATCGTTACGCCGAGACGCTCCAGATCGCGGGAGAGGATCGCTTCGGTCTCGGATTGAGGGATCATCAAAATGAACTGGAAGGGCGTATCGGCGGCCTGCGCCCGGTCCAGGTCGAGACCGCCGCGCCGCTTGCCGCGCACATGGATGTCGACACCGTTCGCGATGACCCCTCGCGCCAGGAATTCATCCGCGAGGCCGATCGTCTGCATCACTTCGATCGTGCGCGACTGGACGGCGAAGGCGCGAGATTCGCGCGACGCCTCCAGACGCTTCTCGACGATGCGAACGTCGACGCCGCTCCGCTTCAAAAGATTTGCCGCCAAAAGGCCGGTCGGTCCCGCCCCGACGACGAGCACGTCGCACGTGCCATCGAGCATCGCCGATCCGCCGTCTTCCATCAGGCCGATTCCCCGGCCACGGACGACTTGGTCGCGAAGATCTCGCCCTTGGTGATCGAGAAGCCGTCGGTGAGCAGATCCGCCGCTTGGGAGCGGACCCAGTCGGCGACCGGACCCGATACATGGGCGTCGAAGGCGGCATTGTCCAAAATGATGTTGATGATCGCGAATTGGCCCTCGCCCAGTTCCATAGCGTAGAACTCGGTCGTGCCCGGCTCGTCGTTCAGGCGGCGCGCGGCTTCCGTCAAGAAGTCGCGAACGTCGCCTTCCCGACCCGGTTTGGCCTGCATCGTCGACCAGATGGCATGCTTGTCGTGGTTTGACACGGTTAGTCCTCCCTCCCATGATTCCGATGCGTGATTGCTTCCCGCCATACGAAGTCTCGAGCTCCGTCGTGCAGCCGATCCGAGGTCGGACCCGGCCAGCGCGGCATCTTTTCGGGGGACGATCCGGTCTCCAGGCGCTCCAGCATGGCGAGCACGATCTCGTCGGGCGTGGAATTCCAGGCCGTCAGGGCCTTGCGGCAGGACAAGATCTCCGCGCTCGACCCCACGACCGGCAGGATGCCGGCGGTGGCGTCGCCATGAGCGTTCATCCGCCCGATCTGCGATCCGTCCACGGAAAGCCAATGTCCCTTCAACATCGGCGGCATCGGGCGCGTTGTGCCGAAGAGTTCGATGATCATGTTCCAGTTTGTCGTGTCGATCTCACCGTTCGCCGCGGCTGTCTGAACCTGGCCGGGTGGCAGGTCGATCAGCGTCGTCTCATCCAGCGCGATCCCGTAGCCGTCGTGCAACATCGTCTCGACCATGACCCGCAGACTGCTGAGCCGGGCCGGAACCGCGATGGTTCTGCCGTCTAGATCGGACGGGGTTTCGAGAAAGGGACCCGACGCCGTGATGCCGATACCGACATCGTAAAGAGCCGCGACGAACGTCAGGTCGGCATGGCCGGTCGCGTAATCCTGCCATTCCTGACGGTCGCCCTTCCGCGTGCGATTGAAATCGCAGGTGGTGGCTATGGGCAGATCCAGGGCGCTGTCGCCTTTTGCGCCGATCGGCCTGACGGAGTCGGGTAGTGGTTCCGCCGCCTCCCCAGCCGGCATCCCGGCGTCGAGTTTCGCGGCCACCGCGACGCTTTTTCCCCACATCGGGTCTGACGGGGCGGCAGACGAATAGAGCGTGAGCTGCCCAGCCCATGCGGTCCCGATCATCGAAATGGAAATGGCCGTGGCTGCGACAAGGGATCGTCCGCCCCGAACGAATATCGACTTCGTTTTCATGTCGCCTCCTTCCAATTCGATCCCACGGGTCTTTGCTGGCTCGTCTTTGGCATCATAAAAACATTCGCTCCCTCTTTAATAACATGCTAGCATTTTAATGAGAGACTTGTAAAGTCGCTCGCAGTGACGCTAGGCGCGCTTCAAACAGGGATTTCCCATGATAACGCAATGCCGAAAACAGGAAAGGGCGGCTGGTTCAGTTCATGTCTAACCAACTTGCATGTCAGAAGCCTTATGCAGCTCAATTTTTTGAACCGCGCGCAATGTTGGTGCGGCCCGGCACGATCGGTCTGATGTGCCGTGGGCCTGATCGGTGATCCGGTCGAGTTGGGCGCCCCTTGCGAGTTTCTGTGCGTGCAGTTCGGCGACATGACCGGCCGGAAACTATTGCTGGATGGCAGGCTCCATCCGGGGGAGTGGGGAGCCCGCCACGCAGAAGAAGACGAAAAGTCCGCGGCAGGACGGAATGATCGTGCGGAACCTCGAATGACGCAACGTCATACAGATCTGAGGACGGAAAGGACTGCGTGCATCGTGCAAGCGCGGAAGTACGCGGAAGACTGATTTGTCGGAGCATAAGCGGTGGGAGGCCGCTGAACTCCAGTTTGACATGGAAAACGGTCAGGGAGGATATGACCATGAAAGAACTACTGGTAATCGCGGCGGCAATATTGCTGTTTTGGACATCCGGGTTGCGGTCGCAAGAACGCCCGTCCGACGGTCCGCCCCCTCTAGACAGCTTGCCGCTGCGCGCGCAACTCGTCTTCAATCTTGGTTCGTCCGGCCTCCTGCAGCGCCTGAACAGCTATGAGAGTTTTGCGAGCACGCAGGGTCGTCTCGGCCTGTCACGCGCGCAGATCCAAGCGTCGAGGGCGCCGGGTGGCCCGAAACAGGGCTTCGAGGATTCTTCGACCGTCATCTCATTGCCGTTCGAAGCTTTCGTTGCATTGCCGAATTCTGAAGGGATGTCATTCCTTCGTCTCGGCGGCCTCTTCAGCGATGTGAATGGCAAGGGCGGCAACCTGACGGAAGTGGATTCGGAAACCAAACGCTTGGACTTCCAATATTTTTATGCCCCGAACACGACGACGTTGCTGGGAGGCGGGGTCTATTATGAGCGCGCGGACATCGATATCGTCAGCAATGGCGGTGATGTCGTGCGGGCGGGTTGGGGCCTTCGAAGCGATGTGTTGTCGAAGTTTTCCCTCCATTGGGGACTCGCTGCGCGAGCGGATATCAACTTCGGCGACAATGAAACCCGCGTGCCTACGCCGGCGGGCACCTTCTCGCTCGATCAGGACGATACTCGGCTTTATGGGCAAATCGACCTGATCGGAAATTACACCGCGCGCGACTTCGAATGGATGCCGATGAAATGGGCGTTCCAGCCGAATGTGACGGCCGTCTATCAGCGGACCGAATACGACGACGCGATCGATAGCAATGGTCGGCTTGTCCGGGGTACGGTCGGCTCGTCCGAAGATTATGCGACGGTGGGCATCGGAGCGCGTTTCGTCCGCCAGGACTTCCGGCCCTTCGTGCTGAATCCCTATTTCGAGGTCGGCTACGACCGGGAGATCAAGAACGACCTCGACCTGACGTTGGACGAGCCGGACATCGCCTCGGTGTCGCTGGGTGCCTCGATGGTCGTCGGCCGCAGCAGTCGGCTGGACGTCGACTACAATCGGCAGGAAGGCCTGGACGGAAAGCGCAACGTGGGAATCCTCACCCTGCGCGCGTCCGTCTCCTTCTGAAACCGACGGCCGAGGGCTCTGTTGCAAACATTTGCGTTGCCGACGACGATGGGGGCACTCAGGGTCCGGAAGCGAGCGACACGGCGATGGATTATGACGTCGAGGGACGCCACTTCGAAGGCGAGATCGTGCAGTGGGCTGTGCGCCGGCGGTGTCGCCACGGGGTAAGTTGTCGGGTAGTGTTTCAATTTCAAACTGATACACTATCCGAATTTGCTTACACTTGGAAAGAGTTGGTGCCGCTTAGGTGACTCGAACACCTGACCCCGTCATTACGAATGACGTGCTCTACCAACTGAGCTAAAGCGGCCTCGTCCGACTTGGCGCGAAGCGCTTTTCGGATGGCGCCCTGATAGCGGCAAAGCGGGTCGGGTTCAAGTCGAAAGTCGGCAAGCAGCCGCGGGCGCCCTGCGGGAGACGCTGCGGTCCGCCGCCCCTCAGGCTGCCAGCCGCTCCTTCGCCGCCGCGTATTCTTCGGCAAGGCGGTCGACGAGGGCGCTGACGGGTTCGACGGCGTGGACCGCGCCGATGCCCTGGCCCGAGCCCCAGATTTCCTTCCAGGCCTTCGGCTTCGTGCCGCCGGAGGAGAAGTCCATGGCGTTCGGGTCGCTTTGCGGCAGGTGGTCCGGGTCGAGACCGGCCTGTTCGATCGAGGCGCGCAGATAATTGCCGTGAACGCCCGTGAAGAGATTAGTGTAGACGATGTCGCCCGCCCGGCCGGCGACGATGCCGTTCTTGTAGTCCTCTGCCGCCCGCGCTTCCTGCGTCGCGATGAAGGCCGAACCGATATAGCCGCCGTCGGCGCCCATCGCCTGCGCCGCCAGCACCGCTTGCCCGGTCGCGATCGCGCCCGACAGGAACAGCGGTCCGTCGAACCATTCACGGATTTCCTGAATCAGCGCGAAGGGCGACAGCGTGCCGGCGTGGCCGCCGGCGCCGGCCGCAACGGCAATCAGTCCGTCGGCGCCCTTTTCGATCGCCTTGTGGGCGAAGCGGTCGTTGATGATGTCGTGGAGAACGATGCCGCCATAGGAATGCACCGCCTCGTTGACCTCCGGCCGGGCGCCGAGCGAGGTGATGACGATCGGCACCTTGTGCTTCACGCACGCCTGAAGATCGTGCTCCAGCCGGGCGTTCGACTTATGGACGATCTGGTTGACCGCAAACGGCGCGGCCGGGCGCTCCGGGTGGTCGCGGTCGTGGGCGGCGAGCGCCTCCTCGATTTCGCAGAGCCATTCGTCGAGCTGCTCGGCGGGCCGGGCGTTCAGTGCCGGAAAGGCGCCGACGACACCGGCCCTGGCCTGGGCGATCACCATCGGCGGATGCGAGATGATGAACAGCGGCGCGGCGATCACCGGCAGGCGCAGGCGGTCTTCGAGAAGTGCGGGAAGCGCCATGGCGAGGCCTCGTGAATTTTGACGTTAACGTAAGACGTGCCGCTTTGGTAACAGATCGGCGCAGGCAGGGCAAAAGCGTGCGGGCGCTGCCTGCCCGGCGATGGCTATGCGCGATCGTCGGCCGATCCAGCCGTGTGCGGCGGCGAGTTTCGGGAGGTGCGAGCCACGGACCGACAAGAACGATCTGCAAAACGGCAACCGAAACGGGCGCGCTGCAGCCGAATTCGCATGCACACCTGTTCGCAGACGATCACTTTGAAAGGCGGTGGCGAATGACGGGCGCCAGGCGCCACGCCATGCCGTGGCCTGCAATCAAAGCGGGGTGGGGCGCGCGTCGATGCCGGGCTCATGGGAGTTATGGTTTTCGTTCCTTTGCGCCCTTGGTTTCGTGCGTTCGGATATGTCGCGGCTGTCCTGGCCGCGCTTCTTGTCTCCGATGCGACCGCCTTCGCGTCCCTCGCCGCGACCCCGGCGACGGTCGGCGAGGACGCCGACGCCGCCCCGCGGCGCTGAAGTCTGGCCATCGTGCCTTTGCGTTCGCCGGGGTGCCGCAAACGGCCGCGGCCATGGCACTTGTCCCGGCCGCCGATGCATACGATCTTGACCGGAAATGACCGACGATCCCTCACCCGATCAGCGCCTGTTGGACATGCCGGAGCCCGTGCTGGAAAGCTCATCCGAGAGCGCTCGTGTTGCGTTCCGGCAAGACACCCCGCATCCGGCGGCCGCGCCATCCGGCGAAAGCACCCGAGCGCCAGGTCCCGACGTTTTTCCTCCGGCGCCGGTCATGCCCTCGCTGTTTGCCGAATCGATCGACCCGGTGGTGCGGGTCATCGACACCGAGACCGCAGGCCAGAGGCTTGCCGAGGATGCGGTTCTGGAGATCGGCTCGATCGATCTCGACCTGTCGACGGGGGCGATCTTCAATCCGCTGCAGACCCTTTGCGATCCGGCCGGCGTGCCGATCAATCCCCATGCGCGAAAAGTCCATCGGATCAGCGACGCGATGCTCGCCGGTGCGCCGTTCTTCGCAGAGGCCGTGCGGCCCTTCGCGCCGGCGAAAACCTTCGCCGCCCAGCGCGCCGAGTTCGACCGCTCGCGCCTGTGCCTGACCGGCCGCTGGCTGTGCACCTACAAGCTGGCGCTGCGGGCGTTTCCGCATGTGAAGGCGCACGGCCTGCAAAGCCTCGTCAAATACGTGCCGCTCGATCTTTCGCCGGTAGAGCCGATGCTGGCGGGTCTGCACCCGCACCGGGCGCTCTACGACGCGGTTTGCACGGCCGTCCTCCTGCGCGCCATCGCCGACGTGTTGATGCCGCGCTGCCACGACGTCGCCGACTTCCTCGAACGGGCCGAACGGGTTTCGGCGGCGCCGGCGCTGCTCGCGAAGCTGCGGTTCGGGCGTTACAAGGGCATCGAGATCGCCAGGGTGCCGGACGATTATCTCGACTGGCTGACCCGCGAGGCCGGCATGGACGCCGACGCGGTCTATACGGCGAAGCATCATCTCGGCCGGCGCCGGTTGCGCGGCGAGCGGGCGCTGCCGGCGCAGGCTTGAGACTTCGTCTCAGGATGAAGACATGAGACCAACGGCCACGCGCTGTCGGCTCCGCGCGCTGCCCTATCTTCCTCAGCCATGACCTCGCCTTCCGCCCCAAACACCAGCCGCCGTCCGACGAACCTTTCCCTCGGCGATGACGGCCATACGGTCTCGCTTCGATGAAGCGTTTCGCCGAACTCCTCGACCGCCTCGTCCTGACGCCGTCGCGCAACGGCAAGCTGACGCTGCTCGTCGACTTTTTCGGCGCCGTGCCCGATCCCGAGCGAGGCTACGCTCTGGCCGCGATCACCCGCGACCTCGACGTCAAAAGCGTCAAGCCGGCGATGCTGCGCGAGTTGATGGCGGGCCGCATGGACGAGATGCTGTTTCGCTATTCCTACGACTATGTCGGCGATCTCGCCGAGACCATCGCGCTGGTCTGGCCATCGCCGCTCGATGGCGCATCCCGGCCCGATGCAGAGGGTCCGCAAAAAGCCCCGTCGCTGACGGAGGTCGTTACCACCCTCGATGCGGCGACCCGCAAGGACGGGCCGGCGCTTGTCGAGGCCTGGCTCGACCGGCTGGATTCCTCCGGTCGCTATGCGCTCCTGAAGCTCGTCACGGGCGCCATGCGCATCGGCGTGTCCTCGCGCCTTGCCAAACAGGCGTTGGCGCAGTTCGGCGGCCAACCGGTCGAGGCGATCGAAGAGCTCTGGCACGGGCTGGACGCACCCTATGAGAGCCTGTTCGCCTGGCTGGAAGGCCGCGCCGACAAGCCGATCTCGGCGGCACTGGCACCGTTTCGGCCGGTGATGCTGTCGCAGCCGCTGGAAGCACCGGATTACGCAAGGATCGTCCCTGCGGATTATGCCGCCGAATGGAAATGGGACGGCATCCGCGTTCAGGCGACGGCCGAGGGCGGCACGCGGCGGCTGTATTCGCGAACCGGCGACGACATTTCCGGTGCCTTTCCCGACCTCGTCGCCGCGATGGACTATAATGGCTCCCTCGACGGCGAATTGCTGGTCGCCTCGCCGAAAATGATGGAAGAGAACGGGACGGCCAAGGCGAAGGCAGCGGGCGGCGCGTCCGCAGGCGGCGAGATCGTCGTCGGCACCTTCTCCGACCTGCAGCAGCGGCTGAACCGAAAAACCGTTTCGGCCGCGATGCTGAAGCGCTATCCCGTGTTTCTGCGCGCCTACGACCTGCTTCAGGACGGGCTGGACGATCTGCGCCCGCTGCCCTTCGCGGATCGCCGCGAGCAGCTCGACCGCTTTCTGGCAAAACTCGATCCCAAGCGCTTCGACCTGTCGCCCTTCGTGCCCTTCGAGACCTTCGACGATCTGCAGGACCGGCGCGAAAACCCGCCGCATCCGGTGATCGAGGGCGTGATGCTCAAGCGCTGGGATTCGGCCTATGTGCCCGGCCGACCGAAAGGCCCGTGGTTCAAATGGAAACAGGACCCACACACCATCGACGCTGTGCTGATGTATGCCCAGCGCGGCCACGGCAAGCGCTCGAGCTTTTATTCCGACTACACCTTCGGCGTCTGGACCGGCGAAGACGACGCGCTGGAGCTGGTACCGGTCGGAAAGGCCTATTTCGGCTTTACCGACGAGGAACTGAAGCAGCTCGACAAATATGTGCGCGACAACACGATCGAACGTTTCGGGCCTGTCCGCTCGGTGCGCGCGACGATGGACAAGGGCCTTGTGATTGAGGTCGCCTTCGAGGGTCTCGCCCGCTCGGCGCGGCACAAGTCAGGCGTCGCCATGCGCTTTCCAAGGGTGTCCCGGCTCAGATGGGACAAGCCGTCGGCGGAAGCCGATCGGCTGGAGACGCTGACCGCAATGCTGCCGCCGAGGCTCGGGGAGTGAGCGGGCGAACGCGCTGTCTCAGCTGGGAGCGCAACGTGGTCAGGTCGAGGCGATCGCCGGCGGCGTTTTCGCCTCGCCGCCGAGATCGACCTCGATCTTCTCCAACGTTCGGCACCTGTTTTCCGGCACCGGCTTCAGCGTGAAGACCAGCCCGGCGACCGTCAGGACCGCTCAAGCGAAGTCATGTTCCTGTGGCCGATGGCGCGTCGGAGGGCGAGTCTTGCGGGCATCGACCCGACCGCTTACCTCCAACCCGAAGGACGGGTGGAACAAGGGTCTTGCATGTCGGAACGCGTCAACAGATTCCTCGGCGGCTCGCCGCTTTCGATTCTGATCAAGCTCGTCCTGTTGTCGATCGTCGTCGGCGTCACCCTGTCGTGGCTTTCCTGGAGCCCGATGGAGATCGTCGACTGGGTCGTGACCTTCTTCGAGCGGCTGTGGACCGGGATATTCGGCTCCCTCGACCGGGCGATCGACTATTTCTTGCTGGGCGCAGTGATCGTCGTGCCGCTGTTCCTGCTGTCGCGGCTGATGAAATCGGGCCGCGACCGCGTCTGATGGCTTTTCGTCCCATCGGGACGCTGCATCTCAGGCGAATTCCTGGGCCGTGCGGTGCAGGATCGAATGCCGCCGGGCCAACGCCTCGATGTCGCGCGAATAGCCGCCGCCGATGACGCCAGCGACCGGGACCTGTCGGTCGCGGAAGAAGCCGATGACCCGGCGGTCGCGCTCGGCAAGCCCTTCGTCGCTTAAAGCGAGCCGCCCCAGCCGGTCCGCTTCGTGGGGATCGACCCCGGCATTGTAGAAGACGAACTGCGGCTCGAAGGTTTGCAGCACCTGCCGCAACGCTGAGCCCAGCGCTTCCAGATAGGCCTCGTCCTCGACTCCGTCCGGCAACGGCACGTCGAGATCGGATGCCGCCTTGTCGTGCGGATAGTTCCTGGCCGCATGAAGCGACAGGGTAAACACCCGCGGATTGCCCTCGAAGATGCGCGCCGTGCCGTCGCCCTGATGAACGTCGCAGTCTACGACGAGAATGCGGTCGGCGTCGCCGTCGGCAATCAGCACGCAAGCCGCCACCGCGACATCGTTGAAGACCGAGAACCCGGCGCCGCCCGTGCGGTGCGAATGATGGCTGCCGCCCGCCGTGTTCAGCGCCAGCCCGTGTTCCAGTGCCAGTCGCGCCGCCAAAACCGTGCCCCCCGTCGCCGCCCGCGAGCGCAACGCCACGCGTTCGTCCACCTTGAAGCCGATCGCCTTCTCGATTGCTGGCGGCACTGCCGAAAACATCACCTGATCGACATAAAGCGGATCATGCGCCAGCCGCAGCCAGGCCGGCGGCGCCGGCGCCGGCACCTGATAGCCGCCCGGCGCAATGAGCCCGTCCTCGACGAGAATCTCCGCGAGCCGCGAGAATTTCGACATGGGAAACCGGTGAGCGGGGTCAAAATTGGCGTCGAAGGCCGGGTGATGGATGATCGGGATCGTCATGAGGTCGCACATAGGTCGCGAAGCGCCGGGACGGTATGCGACGCATGGCGTCGGGCATTGAAACGCAAGGGTGAGGGCGTCCAGTCCCGATACCGGGCATGCAAGAGCCGCCTCGATTGCATCTTATCGCGAAAACGATCTTATGCCCCCGACGCAATGCAAATTGCGGGCCTTTAGCTTTGGGCGATGGTGGGATGAGCAAGATGGAACGCAAGGAGACGGCCGTCGCAGGCGCCAGCATCGCAGATCCTCCAAAGCCCCGCATCCGCCCCTTCGCCGTCACCCATGCCTCCGTCTGGAAGATCACCCTGCCGATGACGCTGGCGTTCCTGACGACGCCGCTGCTCGGGCTTACCGACACCGCCGTCGTCGGCCGCATCGGCGATGCGGTGGCGCTGGGCGGGCTGGCCGTCGGAACGTTGGTCTTCGACTTCGCCTTCGCGACCTTCAATTTTTTGCGCTCGGGCACCACCGGGTTGACCGCGCAGGCCGAGGGCGAAGAGAACGCCCGCGAGGTGCAGGCGGTGTTCTGGCGCGCCGTCGTCCTGTCTGTGGGAATCGGCCTCGTGCTGATCGTCGCCGAGCCGCTGCTGACGGCGCTCGGGCTCCTCGCCATCGCGCCGCCCGAGGCAGTGGCCGACACTGTGAGAATCTATGTGTTCGTGCGCATGTTCTCGGCACCCTTCGCCTTCCTCAATTACGCGATCCTCGGCCATGTTCTGGGCCGCGGCCATGGCGGTTCGGGACTGGCGCTGCAGCTCGTCGTCAACGGCATCAACATCGTCCTGTCGATCCTCTTCGGCCTCGTGCTGCAATGGGGCATCGCCGGCGTCGCGTTCGGCACGGTGTGTGGCGAGATCGCCGGGGCGCTTGTCGGCCTGTTCGTCGTCGTTTCCCGCTTCGACGAGGAAAACCGCCCCTCACGGGCGATTGTGTTCGAACCGGCCGGCTTCCGGCGGATGATCGGCGTCAATCTCGACATCATGATCCGTTCATTCTGCCTGCTCGGCGCCTTCACCCTGTTCACCCGCTTCGGAGCGCAGTTCGGCGCGGTGACGCTGGCGGCCAACGGCATCCTGATGATGCTGTTCTTCCTGGCGAGCTATTTCCTCGACGGCATGGCGACCGCGTCGGAGCAACTTGCCGGCCGGGCGATCGGCGCCCGCTTTCGTCCCGCCTTCGACCGCGCCGTGGAGCTGACGCTGATCTGGGGCGTCGGCCTTTCGCTACTTTTGAGCATTCTGTTCTATGCCGGCGGCGGCGCGCTGGTGGCGTTCCTGACGACCGACGAAGCGGTGCGCGCCGAAGCGGGCGATTATCTGGTCTACGCCGCGCTGACGCCGCTCACCGGTGCGCTGGCCTTCATCATGGACGGCATCTTCATCGGCGCGACCTGGTCGAAGACCATGCGTGACATGATGGTCCTGTCCTTCCTCGTTTTCGCGATCGGTGCGACGGCGCTGACCGCCGCCTTCGGCAACACGGGTCTCTGGATCGCGCTTCTGATCTTTTTGGGCGCCCGCGGCCTGAGCCTTCTGGCGCTGCTGCCGAAACGGCGCGACGAGGCGTTCGCCGCCCTTGCAGGCTGAGGCATCATTGTCCTGCGAATGCGCGAAAACCCCTGCGTCAGGCCTTCGGTGCCGGACCCGACAGGATCTCGTCGACCTTGCTGTCGCGGATGGCCGCGATCGAGTCCGAGCCGGACTTGTCGAGATAGCGCACCATGCCGCGCAGGATGCGGCCGGGCAGTTGCGGCCCGGCATAGACCAGTGCCGTGTACATCTGCACGAGATCGGCGCCTGCCTCCATCTTGCGCAAGGCCGTGCGGGCGCTTTCGACGCCGCCGACGCCGATCAGCGGGAAGTTCGGGCCGACGGCGCTGCGGAACTGGGCGAGCACATAGGTCGAGCGGTCCATCAGTGGCCGGCCGGACAAGCCGCCTGCCTCGCGTCCGTCCTGGAGATTGGCGACACCGGCCCGCGACAGGGTGGTGTTGGAAACGACCAGGCCGTCGATGCCGGAAGATGCCGCGGCCGCGGCGATCTCCTCGACCTCATCGGAAGCGAGATCGGGCGCAACTTTCAAAAACAGCGGCGTCGGCTCACGTGCGGCAAGCGCTGCGGCCCCGTCTCGCGCGGCGACGACCGAGGCGAGGAGACGAGTCAGATCCTTGCCGCTCTGGAAGTCGCGCAGGCCCGGCGTGTTGGGCGAGGAGACGTTGACCGTCAAATAGCTGGCGATCGAGGAGAAGGCATGGATGCCTTCCACATAGTCGGCGAGCCGGTCGTCCGAATCCTTGTTGGCGCCGATGTTGACGCCGACGATGCCGGGCTTGCGTCGTCTGGCGTTAAACCGCTCCAGCATCTCGGCGTGGCCTTCGTTGTTGAAGCCGAGCCGATTGATGATGGCGTTTGCGCCGGTAATGCGGAACACCCGCGGGGTCGGATTGCCCTCCTGGGGCTGCGGCGTGACCGTCCCGACCTCGACAAATCCGAAGCCGAGCCGCAGGGCGCCGTCCGGCGCCTCGGCGTTCTTGTCGTAGCCGGCCGCCAGGCCGAGCGGATTGGGAAAGGAGATGCCGGCGATCGTACGGCGCAGGCGTGGGTCGTTCGGGATGTTGCCGGTCGGCACGACGCCGAGCTTCAGGGCGCTCAGTGACAGGCGGTGGGCCCGTTCGGGGTCGAGGCGAAACAGCACCGGCTTGGCCAGCCGGTAAAAACGGGTCATCCGACGCTGGCCGGAAACTGGTGATGCCCGTCGCGACCGAGCGGCAGGTCTTCGACCCAGGCGACCGCGTCCATGTCCAGCGGAGCGTAGAGATGCGGAAACAGCGCGCCACCCCGCGAGCGCTCGTATTTCAGTGCATTGCCCAGCTTGTCGGCATGGACCGCGACCAGCAAGAGATCGTCCTCGCCGTCGAAATGCCGCGAGGCGGTCTCGCGCACTTGCTCGCCGGTCGACAGATGGATGTAGCCGTCGGCCTCGTCGATCGGCGCGCCGTCGAAGCGCCGCTTGGTCCGGGCTTCTTCCCAGAGCGGACGCGGTACGATCTTGTAGATGGTTTGATCCATGATGGTCCGGTTGCCAGATGGAGATTCAAAGGTCAATTGCAGCAAAGCCAAGGCGTCGGCAAGACCAGCTGCCTTGAGCTCGCCACCTGCCGGTCCTAACGTCGTCTTACGCGCGGCGTTCCGTCTGGCGCCAGTGAGAACGGGAGAGGAGAGCAGCATGTCGGCACGGATGCAGGGCGTGACGAGCCACGGGACGGCGGGATTCGTTCTTTTGGTCGCAGGGCTCGTTCTCCCCTCGGGCATGGCCTCGGCGCAATCGATCCTCGACAATCGGGCGTCGTCCGATAGTGGCCGCTACCAGATGCAGGCGGTCGAGGGCGGCATTGTCCGACTCGATACGCGAACCGGAACGATCGTGCTGTGCCGGACGGCGGGGTATCGGATCGTCTGCAACGGAGGGGCGAAAGGCGCGGGCAAGGATTCGACGGACGAAGCGGCGGTACAGGCCGAGAGTTCGGAGTCCCTTGACATGCAAGACGATGATGGTGCCCCGGACACCCGTGCGTCGGCGGAAGAAGCCCCGCAGGACAACGCGTTGCGCGAGCCACAGGCGCTGCAGGCTCTGGCCGATCGTGTCGCGACGCTCGAACGGAAAATTGCTCAGCTCGAGTTGGAGCGCGGCTCGGTCGACGACGAAGCCGCTGCCGATGCCGCGATCGATCGCGCGCGAAAACTGTTTCGCGGCTTCACGGGCATCATGCGGGATTTCGAACGGGAGATGCTTCAGGGTAAGCGCGGCGGTGACACCGCCGAAGATGACGATCTCGGCCGCGATGCACCGATGGATCGCGGCTCTGGGGACGAAAGCGATCCGATGCCGGGCCGGACCTGATCAAGCCGGTCGAGTCGAAATGGTAAAACACGCTCCTGAAATGCGTCTTCGCGCGTCTTGCGCGGGGCTTTCGACGTCTGGCGACAGAAGATTTCGCTGACAGGCAGTCGGCTCGCACCAAGGTTCCGGCGATACCGCGAGAAGGCTTACAGGGGCGAGGCCATTTGGACCTTGATGAAATCCTCCATTTCCGTGAGCGAGCGCTGGCCCGACTCGGTCGGGAATGACTGGAAGACGTGGCAACCGCCATTGGTGATGCTGAGATGGGTCTCGTTGCCGGCCGCCTGCCAGCGCGTGGCCATGAAGAGCGTGTCGTCGAGGAGGAGGTCGGCGGTCCCGACACTGAACAGCGCCGGCGGCAGGCCGGAAAGGTCGGCATAGAGCGGCGAGACCTTCGGATCCTTCAGCGAGAAGGTGTCCGGCACGAAACGCAGCACGAATTCCTTCACGTCGTCGGTGTCGAGGATCAGCCGGTCGGAGCCTTGTGCCCTGACGCTCGGCGTCAGCGACAAATCGTAAGCGCCCGCGACGAGATTGGCGCACCGATAGGGCTGCATGCCGTATTCGTCGCGCAGGCGAATCAGCGTCAGGGCGGCGAGATGCGCGCCGGCCGATTCACCGCCGATTGCCAGATAGCCGCGCGGCAGGTCGAGATGGCCGTTGGCAAGCGCCACGGCGACGCCGGCACAATCGTCGGGCGCAGCCGGAAACGGATGTTCCGGCGCCAGACGGTATTCGACGGAGGCAACGGTCAGCCCGGTGTTCTCGGCAAAGCGGCGATGGCGCGGGTCGGCCTCTTCCGAGCCGCCGAAAACCCAACCGCCGCCATGCATGTGCAGATAGGTGCCGCGGGTCGCGCCGTTCGACGGGCGGATGACCCGGATCGCGATGTCGCGCCCGGAGCCGGAGGTGTGAAACATGGTTTGGGCGGCCCGGTCCCTGGGGGCGGCGGGAAAGGTGCCTTTGCCTTCCTTGCGCAGCCGGCGCATCGTCTCGACGGGCATCGACCACATGGAAGGCTGGGCCTTCTGCGCTTCGATGATGCTCGCATTGAGAGCGGTCAGGTCCTTGTCGGCCGCCCCCGGGTCGAAGACGGACGGATCGATCGTCAGCTGCGGTTTTGCCATTGCCGTTTCCCTGTTTCCGTTGGAGAAGCTAGGTCGGTGAAAGGCAGGGGGTAGGGCCCGCCGGCCGTGAAGCGCTTGTCGGTGCGCGAGCATGCACGGCTTGCCGGTCGATGCCTCGACGGTATGGCGCAAGGGCTTATCGAGCAAGCCGCCAGGTCGCTGCGGCTCGGGAAAGGCGCCGGTCTGCACAGGCAAGGAGGTATATGCCGATGCAAATTCAGCAGCATCTGGAGACGATGGAGATCGAAACGCCGGGCGGTGCGATGATCGACGTCAGTGCTGAAATCGGCCGCCGGCTGAACGTCGCCGGAGTCGCCGACGGCCTGCTGACGGTCTTCATCCGTCACACCTCGGCATCGCTGACGATCCAGGAAAACACCGATCCGGATGTCCAGTACGATCTCCTGATGGCGCTCGACCGCCTGGCGCCCGAGACGCTGCCTTACGAGCACCATATGGAGGGGCCCGACGACATGCCCGCCCACATCAAATCGGTGCTGACGGGCACGAGCCTGCAGGTGCCGGTGAAGGACGGTCGGACCATGCTGGGCACTTGGCAGGGCATCTATGTCGTCGAGCATCGGGCCCGCCCCCATGCACGCCAGATCGTGCTCCACTTCCTCGGGACGATGCGTTAAATCTTTGTCGAAGAATTGGGAGGCGGCTTTCGAGATCGGCCAGGGCGATCACACCGCCGTCGATCTCGCTGTATTGTGGCCTGCGGAGCGATCGGCAGCGGTCCCGGCGGATCGGATGGTCGACGAAGGCCGCTTTGTTGGGCTGGGCCTTGCGGCCAGGACGCTGCCCGCGCACAAGCAGGCGCTGGTGCGGTCTTGGCATTGCTATGGTCGCAGACTTGCCTGAAAAGCCCCGCGCGTTCATGACGGGGCCGGGCGGCGGGGAGGCCGCGAACGTGCCGCGTGAGGCAGACGCATTGACCGACGCATTGGCCGACCATCAGGAGGAGCAAGTTCCCATGCGCCATGTCTTCATCGTGGCCGACGACCACCCGCTGTTTCGCGGTGCGCTGCGGGAAATCCTCAGCGCCCTGCCGGACCCGTCCGATATCGTCGAGGCGGCGGATTTCGACCAGGCGGCCGAGGCGCTCGCCGCCCATCCCGACGCCGATCTGATGCTGCTCGATCTGGCGATGCCGGGCACAAGCGGCCTGTCGGGCCTGGCGCTCCTGCGCGCCGAATATCCATCGGTGCCGATCGCTATCGTCTCGGGCAGCGAGGACGTGTCGGTCGTCGCCCGCGCGCTGGATCTCGGCGCGTCCGGCTTCATCCCGAAATCCGCGGGCTTCGACGAAATGAAGCGGGCGGTGCATGCCCTTCTGGCGGGCGAGGTATACCTGCCGCCCGACATCTCGCTCGACGGCGAGCGTGACCCCGAGGTGAGCGATCTCGTCGAGCGCATCCGCACCTTGACGCCGCAGCAGACTCGCGTCCTGATCATGCTGGGTCGCGGGCTTCTCAACAAGCAGATCGCCTATGAGCTGAAGATTTCCGAGGCGACGATCAAGGCGCATGTGTCGGCGGTCTTGCTGAAGCTCGGCGTCGACAGCCGCACCCAGGCGGTCATCCGCCTGTCGCGGCTGGGAATCGATCTCGATCGGGGCTTTGCCGCCTGAAACGATCGTGATCGAGACGCCTGGCCTATTCCGCCGCCTGGCGCCGCGGGGCGCTGCGTCGGCCCATCGCCGCCCTGAGGGAAGCGGGCTTCAGCGGTTTTGTCAGGACGTCGACGTCGACCCCAAGTGCCGCCTCTCGCAGCTCGGCCGAGCGGTCGGCGGTGACCAGGATCGCCGGAAGAGCCTGATCGAAGGCAGCCCTGAGCGCTGCAACCGCGTCGAGCCCGGTTTCGCGGTCGAGATGATAGTCGACGAGCAGAATGTCCGGCGCAACCCCATCCGCCAGGAGTGATGCGCGTGTCTCGTCCGCCGAGGCGAAGCATTGGACGACACAGCCCCACCCGGTCAACAACACCTGCATGCCGTCGCGGATCGCCGCCTCGTTGTCGATGACGGCGACCCGGGTTCCGGCAAGCGCCAGGCCCGCCCGCGCCGGCAGCAGCCGGGTCTCGGCGATGGCCGCCGGTTCGGCCTCGCCGCGTGGCACCGTCAGCCGGAAGCGCGTCCCGCGTCCGTGCTGCGACGTCGCCTCGATCGGATGGTCGAGCACCCGCGCGATGCGGTCGACGATGGAAAGGCCGAGCCCGAGGCCGCGGGCCGTGCGCGTGCCCTCGTCGAGGCGTACGAATTCCTGGTAGATCGATTGCAGCTTGTCGCTCGGAATGCCAATGCCGCTGTCGGCGATCTCGATGTCGTAGGCGACGGCGATCGTCTTTTCGCTTGTGGATTTTCGGTGCCGCACGCCGACGACGATCTTGCCCTGCCTTGTATATTTGATGGCGTTGGAGACGAGGTTCTGGATCAGCCGTCGCAGGAGATTGCGGTCCGAGCGGATGACGATGCTGGTTCGAACGAAGCTGAGGCCGATGCCCTTTTCGGCGGCGAGCGGCGCCATGTCGGTCTCGATCTGCTTGAGCAGCCGATCGAGCGGAAAGTCCTCAACCCGAGCCTGCATGCCGCCGGCCTCCAGCCGCGAGATGTCGAGGACGGCGCCGATGATCGCCTCGACTGCCTCGAGAGATGAGGAGATATTGGCCGCCATCTCGATGCCCGGGCCGCCGGCCTGCCTCTCCTGCAAGGCTGCGGCATAAAGTCGGGCGGCGTTTAGCGGCTGCAAAATGTCGTGGCCGGCCGCGGCGAGAAAGCGCGTCTTGCCGAGATTGGCCGCGTCGGCGACCTGCCGCGCTTCGGCCAGTGCACCGTTGGCAGCTGTCAACTCGCCGGTGCGGGCGGCGACGCGGCGTTCCAGGCTCTCGTTCAGCTCGGCCAGCGCTTCGGCCCGCTGCACCCGCTCGGTCGTGTCGGAGACGGTGGCGACCATACCGCCGTCCGGCATCGGGTTGCCGCGCAGCTCCAGCACCCGCCGCGAGCTGGCGAGTGTCAGCTGGCAGAGCGCCGGCGGGTGGGTCAACCTCGTAAATGCCTCGTCGTAGCGGTCGTCGTCGATCTCTCCCGCCTCGCGCAATTCGTCGAACACCGCCGTCAAGGGCGTGCCGACTTTTCCAAATTCGGCAGACAGGCCGACGAGGTCGCGAAATTGTCGGTTCCAGAAGGTCAGGCGATGGTCGGCATCGAAGATCGCCAATCCCTGGTCGACCTGGTCGAGCGCGATCCGCAGAAGGTCGCGATTGTCCTGCAGCGCCTGGGATGCGTCGTCGAGGAGCTTGACCGCCGAGCGGCTCGACTGGGCGTGGCGTTGGAAAAGCAGTGACAGGACGAGCCGTGATGAGGCCGAGCCGATGGCGGCGGCCAAGAGCTGTTCGCAGAAATGGATCGTCGCCGGATCGGCGTAAGCCTTTTCGTCGAGCGTGCGGTTTTCGGCTTCGGCAAAACCGCGGAACGAGCGATCCGTGCGGTCGGGGCCGAGATAGCGTGCGACCGTGGCCTTCAATTCGCCGATGGTGACGCCGTCCCGAGTGCGGCGCGCGCCCGGCACCGGCCCACTATCGGTTGCGGCGAAGACGGCGGACTGGATCCGTTCGAGCGGCGTTGCCTGTCGACTGAGCGAGCCGAGCACCAGGAACAGCGTGTTGGCGAGGAGGCTCACGAGGCAACCATAGAGCAGCGGGTCGAGCGTCGGATCGGCGCCCGCAACGGCGGAGACGACGCCGACCGGTCCGTCGGTCGCCTGACCCTGCAGGATTGCCGGCCACAGCAGCGTGTAACCCCAGGCGAGGATGCCGGCGGTCAGCCCGGCCATCGCGCCGCGGGCGTTGGCGCCCTTCCAGTAGAGGCCAGCGAAAAAGGCGGGCGCGAGCTGGGCGATGGCGGCGAAGGACAACAGCCCGATCGAAGCGAGGCCGCTGCCGGTGCCGGCAAGACGATAGTAGCAATAGCCGAGAAACAGGACGACGAAGATCGCCGAACGGCGCACGTTGAGGATCAGCCGGGTCTCGTCACGGCCCGGTCGCTTCAAGGCCGCGTCGCGTCGGTCGCCGCGCTTTAAAAGCCACGGCAGGACGAGGTCGTTGGAGATCATGATCGACAAGGCGACGCTGGCAACGATGACCATGGCGGTGGCGGCCGACAGGCCGCCGATGAACGCGACCAGCGACAGCGCGTCCTCGCCCGCCGACAACGGCAGGGACAAAACGTAGAGATCGGCGTCGACCGCCGGCCCCAGCCGCACCAGACCGGCGGCGGCGATCGGCGCAACGAAGATGTTGATTGCGACGAGATAGAGCGGAAACAGCCACCGCGCCCGGCGGATTTCGTGGCGGGTGCGGTTTTCGACCACCGTCATGTGGAACTGCCGCGGCAAAAGCAGGATGGCGAGCGCACTCAACCCGACCGAGGCGAGGAACCGGCCGCCGATGTCGCCGTCGAAGGCGGCGAGCGCGATCGGGCTCTTCTTTACGGCCGCGAGCAGGGACGCCGGGTCGAACAGCACGAAGGTCACCCAGATACCGATCGCCGAGAAGGCCGCGAGCTTGACGATCGATTCCATGGCGACCGCCAGCACCAGCCCATCCTGATGCTCGGTGGCGTCGGCATGGCGGGTGCCGAACAGGACGGCGAAGACGGCCAGCACCAAAGCGACCAGGAGAGCGAGGTCGCCGAACAGCGGCGGCAACTCCAGCGCCGTGCCGTAATGGGTGACGAGGCTGTTCACGCTGGTGGAAATCGCTTTCAGCTGCAGCGAGATGTAGGGCACGGTGCCGATGATCGCGATCACGGTGGCGAGGGCCGCGACCGACGGGTTCTTGCCGTAGCGCGAACCGATGAAGTCGGCGACGGTGGTCAGCCGCTCGGCCTTGGCATGGCGCACCAGGCGCTCCAAAAAACGCGGCGCCAGCATGAAGACCAGGATCGGCCCGAGATAGATCGCCAGGAACGAAAAGCCGTCGCGCGCCGCGACGCCCACCGAGCCGAAGAAGGTCCAGGACGTGCAATAGACGGCGAGGCTCAGCGCGTAGACGGCCGGCCGGCTTGGCCTGGCCAATCCATGCGTGGCGCGGCGGTCGCCCCACCACGCCACGGCGAAGAGCAGGACGAGGTAGAAAAGAGCCGACAGGACGATCAGGCCGCCATGCAAGGTGATGCTCCATTTATAAGCTTGGCTTCAGTCGCAGCCAGATGAAGACGAGAACGCCACCTGCCGCAAGGACGAGAATGTGCCGTTAACCCTGTCCGCACGCACCGTTTGTAGGCATTTCACGACAATGTATGTTCATACATGATTAACCTTATTGCGCGTGAACGGCAGGACTGCGGGATGCTGAAGGAATTCAAGGAATTCGCCCTCAAGGGCAACATGGTCGATCTGGCCATCGGTATCATCATCGGTGCAGCCTTTTCCGGCCTCGTCAATTCCGTCGTGACGGACCTTATCACGCCGCTGATCGCCGTGATCACCGGCGGCGTCGACTTCACGAACCTGTTCTATGGCCTCGATCCCGCCGTCACCGCCCCGAGCCTCAACGCTGCCCGCGAGCAGGGCCCGGTTCTCGCCTACGGCAACTTCATCACGCTTTTGATCAACTTTCTGATCGTCGCCTTCATCCTGTTCCTGATCGTCAAGGGCATGAACAGGATGAAGCGCAAGGAAGAGGCCAAGCCCGCCGAAGTGGCGGAAGTGCCTCGCAACGAAAAGCTGCTCGAGGAGATCCGCGATCTGATGGCCGTCGCCACCCGGCGCGAGCCGAGGGTCTGAACCGGGCGCGATGACGATGGCAGCGCCGGCCCGATCGCAGGTTGAGGTTTTCGAACGGCAGGGAGCGAACCAGCTTGCTGGATACGATCTCCGCCCCGCGCCAACTGCAACTCTTCCTGACCAGTTTGTCGCTGCACCATTGTCCCATCGCCCTTTTGGACAACAGGATGGAATCACACAGAAGCGCAGCGCTCAAGCGTCTTCGAACACAGATCTCATAAGCGATCAGAAGCTGCCCGGATCACGGGATCCGGGCAGGAGTAACGGTCAGGCCTTTATCCCGATCACCTGAGTGATGGCGCGACGCAGCACCTCATTTGGATCGACTGCCATGTTATCGGATCGCCAGGCGACGATCGCATCCGGTCGAACGAGGCAGGCTCCTTCGGTGGAAATACCCAATGCCGCTCGTAAATCGGCGTTATCGGGAAAAACGACATTTTCTCCTGCGCGCACCGTGTGGACGGCTACGCCGATCAACGCCGATGTGGCCTTTGCCGCCTCTATCCAACGCGGGTCGGCGCTGATGAGCGACAGATGCCGGGTGAACAGGTCGACCGTGGAGACGCGCTCGCCACCTTTGCGAAGCCAGACATGTGGCACTCGCGTTCCGGGGCGGCCCGACCAGACATCTGGATCGGCGGCCGGCGGGAGATCGTCGTCGCTGCCGATGACCGCTGCCGATCGGACGCGTTGCCCCAGCTCCATCGCCTCTGTGCCGTAGAGCGGTTCGTTCGCGAGCGCGTCGCCGACCCAACGGCGATAGTCGGGCCGGGCGAAGGTCTGCTGATGTCGCAGCCAGCCGATCGACTGGCGCTCGACGCTGTAGGTGTCGAGCAGCGTCGGCGAGGCTTCGCCCGCAAGCACCATCCGCAGCTTCCAGGCGAGGTTGTAGACGTCGTCGATGCCGGTGTTCGCGCCGAAACCTCCGCGCGTCGGCGGCAATTGGTGTGCGGCATCGCCCGCGAGGAAGATGCGGCCATCGCCGCAACGCTCGGCGATCCGCCCGGCCATCTCCCAGCGCCCGGTGGTCATGATTTCGACGGCCATGTCGCGGCCCAGCGCATGGCGGATGGCATCGCGCAGTTCGCCGTCGCTGCGATCCACGTCGTCGCCGAACATGAGCACCCAGCGGCCATCCGGATAGTGGGTCAGGAACGCCTTGAAGCCGGACTGCTCGATCTCGAACTGCTGTGGGCCGCGGTCGAGATAGGCTTTCGCCTCGTCGCAGCGGAACAGCACGCTGCGGATCGTGCGGATGTGGCCGACCCCTGCGCGTGCGATGCCGAGTTGCTCACGCACGGGGCTGTCGGCGCCGTCGGCGGCGACCATGTAGTCGGCGAAGATGGTATATTCCGCGCCGCTCCCACGCTCTCGCACCTGTGCGCTCACGCCAGTGTCGTCTTGCATACAGGACAGCATCTCCGTGCCTTGGCGCAGATCGGCCCCACGTTCCGCAGCCGCCGTCCGCAGGATCGGCTCGAGGAAGTCCTGCGCGATCGCAGCACCGGTACAGGGGGACGCAGTGCCTCTGTCTCGCTCGGTTTCGCCCGGAGTCCAGGCGGTTTCCTCCTGCCAGTTGCCCGCCAGACTTTCGACCGTGACGCGGCGGAGGCGGACATCGGCCGCCATCTGCGGGATGCGATCCTCGATCCCGACCGCGCGGTAATGTTCGAGCGTCAGTTCGGTGAAGCCGACTGCCCGTGGATGCGCGGAACTGCCGCGATGCTTTTCGATCACGGTCACGCCGACGCCGTGCCAGGACAGGAACAGCCCGGCGGACAGGCCGACCAGACTACCCCCGACGACGAGCACCTGTGTTCGATGAATATTGGTAGACATATGTAACGGTCCTCTGGATCACGCCGCAGGCACGGCCAAAAGAACGCATGCGTCTATTCGTGACTCCAGCCGGAGGATCGCAACATATCCGTCGTCGCATAGTGGCACCCCTCAGGCCTTCGACAGGAAACGGCACACGTCCGCCTTCTGCCGGGGTCCGCGGCCCAAAAGAGGGCTGGATTCAGGCTCCCCCTTGAGAGAGGAACTGGCCGGGGCTCACCACGCCGGCCCACCATTTTCGACATCGACCGGAATACGCTCCGCGATCCGTCTGCGCAAGATCGCGGTCACCACGGTGTTCTCGATGCCGAAATAGCCATGCGGGGTCAGCGACACGCAGTCCTACTTCGAGCGGGCGACATCGCCCGAAACCATCAGCAAGCTCAAGTCCCGGCTCGGCCGCCATGTTTCCGGCGTCGCCCGCGGCGACGGCCTCGATCGGCGCTTCGGCCGCAAGCGCGGGCGGGGGCCTATGACGGAACGAGACCATCCCGACCCGTCGCGTCGTCCTGCCAGGCAGAGCATCACGGTCTCGCCTCATGCCGATCGATCAGGGTATCCAGATCCCCGAACACGCCCGTCGTCCGCCAGAGCGAACGGTTGCCGACGACATAGACGACCTCCTTCGCGCGGGTGACAGCGACGTTGAGCAGATTGGGTTCCTTGCCGGCCCAGCCCCGCGCGCCAGCCTGGTCGGCGTTGGGTGCGCCGAGCACGAAGATCACCGCCTCCGCCTCGCGGCCCTGAACGGTGTGGATCGTGCCGACCCGTTCGAAGGCCCAGCGATCCAGTTCGGGAATGCCGGCGGACAGCGCGGCGCTTTCGCGGATCATCCGGCGCAGCCCGTCGGCGACCTGCACGAATGGCGTGACCACGTAGAGGTCCGGCTTCAGCCTGGCGGCCACGATGCGTTCGAGCATCGCCACCGCTTCGCGGCCCTCGGATGGGCACCATTTGTCCTCGCCCGTTCCGACGACGTCGATCCAGCGCGACGCACCGAGCAGATCGCGGATCGGTGATGGTTGCGGCCGCTTCGCCTGCACCATCAGGTTTTCGTAGGCGACGCGGTTGGCGATTTTGAACATCGGCTCGGAGCAGCGGCGATGGACGAGAAGCGGTACACCAACGGTGCGGCTGCCCATCCGCGCCGGAAATTCGGCGCACCAGGCGGTCGCCTCGTCGGCAAGCGTCTGTACCGAGGCTGCGGGCGCGGCGAACCGCCCGGCATCCACACCAAAGGTCCGGCAGATCGCCGTCGTCAGCCGATCGGGCAGCATCACCACCGGTGGCACCTGAATGGGATCGCCGACGACGATCGCATGAGTTGCGCGCATCATCGCGCCCACCGCCTGTTGCGGCGAAGCCTGCCCTGCTTCGTCGACCAGCAGCCAGCCGAGCGAGGCGGCGGGCATCCGGCCGAGCATCGTGCCGACCGACGCGAAGGTCGTCGATATCGCCGGCACGACGAGGAAGAGGCTGGACCACAGTTCCGGGATCAGTGCGTCCTTCGCGGCATCGTTGAAGCCCTTGCCATCCAGCACTTGAAGCGCGGCGCCCAGATTGTGCCGCAGCGGCTTGGCGGCCGCATCGACGAAGGCATGATGGAGATCGAGCGCGGCTTCGAACACCGCGTCGCGCTGGCGATGTTCGTCGGCGGTGAACCACGGTGATGCCGGCTGGATATGCTCGCGGCTAAGACCCAAGAACTCGTCGTCCACCACCGTCGCGGGCCGGTCATGGCGATCCCGCCGATGGGCGTCGAGCAAAGGCTGGAGCGTACGTTCGATCTCCGCCGATCGCACCTCGGCACGAAAGCCGAGCCACGGCGAGCGGCCAAGCAGGTTCGCGAGAGCGGATGGTGCGACCTTGGCCTGCGACGCGCGCGATGCGGCGGACGCCATGGCGCTCGACAAGGGCGCATGAACCGCTTTCCATGCCCGGTAGCGACCGAGGCCGAACAGACGTTGGACCAGGCCGGGGCGATCGGCGGCGTGTCGTCGTGCCGCCTCATAGGCGTGTTCGAGCGTGGGGAGATGCAGGCAGCGGAGCCGGAAGAGTTCGACCCGCGCCCTCGTCTCGGCGACCTGCTTCTCCAGCGCTCGAAAGCGCGTGCGTGCGGCCTGCCACCGACGCATCGCCTCGTGCCGATCGAGCGGCGGGTCGAGTTCGGTGACGATGCGCGGCGGGCGCCTGGTGCCGTCAGGCAGATCGATCTCGGGCTTTCGCCCGTCGACCGCCTTCAGATAGGCGAACAGGCCGGTATCGGGCGTCCACCAGAACCGATCCTTGAAGGCGCTACGATTGCCGGCATTGCCCAGCACGGCCGCGATCGCCCCCCAGCTTTCCGCGCCAAGCAGACCGTCCGCCATCGGCTTGAAATAGCGCAGGGTCGCCGCATCGTCCGCCACCGCGCCGATCGCGGGCAGTTCCCCGCTGACATTCTCGACCGCCTTGTTGTTCGACGAGGCGATCAGCATTTCAAATCCCTTCAGGCGGGCATCGAGCCGGTAGAGATGGATCCACGCACCGCCGCGGTTCAGCTTCCGACCGGACGATGCGAAGGCTTTTTCGGGATCGTCGAACTCCGCCATCGCCGCGGCCCGCCCGGTGACGAGCGCCGCGACGACGTCGCGCAACAGCGTCGTTTTGCCGGTGCCGGGTGGCCCGTTCACCGCGAGGATCTCGCCCGGCTTCTGCGCGGTCGCCAGATTGACGGCCGCCTGTTGCATAAGGACGAGCGGGTGCCGGCCCGGTCCCGGCCAGCGTCCGGCGGGGAAGGCGGCCGGTGCCACCACCGCTTCGACGGCCTCCTGATCGTTCAGGAGATCGCGCCGCGTATCGGAGGACAGCGCGCCGAGGAAACGCTTGAGGGTATCAGGCGCGTCGTTCTTTCTGAACAGACCGGCGGCGCGACCGAGGTCCTTGAGGAAGAAGCTGTTGAGCAAGAGCGGTTCGGGCGGATCGCTCGACTTGAACGTGACCGTACTGCGCACGGCAAAGGATGGCGGTCGCAGCATCGCACGATCGAGGCCGAACTCGGCGACGATCCAGTCATAGGCTTCGGTGATGCTGGCTTCGTTCAGCACGACGGCCTTGCCGTCCGATCCTTCGCGATACAGCCGGTCGTGCAATGCCTCCTGCACGCGTTGTTCTTCCTCCTGCCACCGGCTGAGCGCGGCCGGGTCGCCCGAAAGCGCCGAAGGCAGGCCCCAGCCGAAACTCGACACGACGGCGCAATCGGCCGGCACCGGTCGACCTTCACGATCCACGATGACGATCGCCAGCGGTGTCTCGCCGCGCGCCTGCGGCTTTTCCGGCCGGGTGTCGGCGAACCGCTGGAGCAACTGGTCGATTGCCGGCTGCATGACGACGGAGCCGAGAACGATCTGGAAGTACAGCCGTTTATCCCGCGGCCCCTTCGCCGCGCCGTTTGCCCAGGGAAGGCCCCGATCGAGACGCACGATCCGGCGCATGTCGCCCCCGGCGAGATCGGCCGGCTTCCTGAACGTCGTCGGCGACAGGACCTCCAGCACCGTCCAGGCGCGGAGGATGTCCTGCGGATCGTTATCGACCGTGTTGCGCTCGGGCAGCGGCATCGCGGGCGGGCTCGCCGCGGGAGCTTTCGCCGGCTTTTCGGCCGAATCAGGCTCGCGTCCTGCTTGCGCGCCGGAGGAAGCGGAGGGCGTTGGAGCTTGTATTGCCAGCAGCTTCTCCAGGCGCCGTTGGAGCGTCTGCGCCCGCGCCGTGCGGCGATGCTTCAACTCGGCAAGAATGGCCTCGTTCGTGGCCCGGCGTTCGGGTAAATCCTGGACGAGTCTTTCGAGTTCGGCGATGCCGAGTTGTGCATAGGGACGATCGGCAAAACTCATATTTCCGCAGGCCGCCCGCGACCGACTGCCATCCGATGCTGATGCTGCAAGAACGCCATCCTTGGTTCCGATCCGGGGCCGACAGGGCTTCAGGCAAAGATAGCGGAGACGGCGGCCCGCGCTACTCCCCCTTTTTGCGCGCTATTCCACGCTCGACCCATGCTTGGGACTTCTTGGAATTGAAAGCGCATAGAGCGGAGGCCGACCTGTTCTCCCGGAGAAGGTGTCGCCATGGTCGACAGGGTTCAGGCCCTCGGCACGACCATCCTCATTGGCGTGGGCAACCAGGGTGAAACCTTGCTTGTGCGCAAACGCATCGCGGAAGTCGACAAGCGCTTGAAATTCCCGGGTTGCATCGACATGCAGAAGGGGAGCAGGCGGCTGCGCGGGAAAGAAGGCACGAAGTGCCAGACGGGCAAAGACGGTGGAGTCCTTGCCCGCCGAAAACAACATCACCGGGTTTCGTGCCCTGGCGACACCCTCGCGCAATATGAAGATCGCCTCGGATTCCGGTCGTTCGAGGTGAGCGAGGGTGTCATTGGCAATCGTCCCAGCTGAGGCCGGCGCTGTACGACCTGATGGCACCATCTTCGGCGAGGCGGAAAAGGTGGATCCACCGATTGTCGACGAGTTGATGAACCGCTTCGTGCCTGGCGATGGCGCTGTTCAAGGCGTCTTCGGGTGCCGCAATGAAGACGCTGAGCCGAATCGGCTCGTGAATGAATCGCTTTCCGTTATGGACCGACTGCAGCGGCAGTCCGACCCTGAGATCGCCGGCGTTGCCTTCGAGGACGCCGATTTGACCGACGACGTTGTGCAGCACCTTGTTGCCGCTGCCGAAGGCACGGTTGTTCACCGTCGATCCATAGTACTGGAGATTGATCCAACTTGCGACGACCATCGGCGCGGTCATGATCAAGTCCAGAATGCGGAACCCGGCATCCTTCTGCCAGTCGTAATCATGCAGGAAGGCGCGGCCGCCGAGATCCAGTCCGCGAGTCCGTTCGCGTGGCGCGGCGATGAAGGTGTCGTTGCCGGCAAGTCCCCATTCCGGCCGGACCTGGGCCCAGTCGCGGCTTCGTGCCTCGATCTTTCGATGCAGCTTCCGATCTCGGTCGACGCCAAGCAGGAGCGCGCGCTCGGCTCGCGCCAGAGCGGAGGTCTTTTTCAGGGCCTCCTCTATGATCGCCAGATCCGAGACATGCGATGGCGGCACCTGGTCGAGGCCGAACAGCCGGACCTCGTCGGTCGTAGTGTCGTGAAGGGCACCGACGAACCAGGTGTCGGCGGGAATGGAGATGCCGCGCTTTGCCAGGCCCCTGCGCACATCCTTGTCGTTAAGGATGCCGGTGGCGACGCGGGCGTTGGCTTCACCGGAGTGGCCGCCGCAGGCTCCGCAATCGAGGCTGGATGCATGCGGATTGTTGACCGTGGTGCTGCCGTGACCCGTCAGGAGTACCAGGCGGGCAAATTCGTCGATGAGCGACATGGCCCGTAACACCGCTTCCGCCATATCGACGCGCTGGGTGGTGTCGAATCCGGTTTCTCGGCCGTCAACCAGACGAGGTTCAAGCCGCGGACCGATCCGTTCGATCACCCCGGCGTCCAGGCCATCCACGTCGGGATCACTTACCGGGCGGCTCAGCCGAGCGCTGTCGCCCACGAGCTTGCCGGCAAAGAGCAGGCCTGCCGTCTCGACATAGGTGAAAGAGGAGACGGCGGAGAGCTTGAAAGCCTTCCAGGCCTTGGCGGCCCGGCGACGCATGAGCCTGAGGCTCAAGATCCGTTCGGCCTCCGCTTGCGAGGCGCCCTTCACCTCCTCGCAGACGATGAAGGCGGGCTTCAGAAGCACCGGACATTGCGCGCCGCCCGTGGTGCGGCCGATCGGAACATATTCGATAGGGAAGCCGAAGAAACCGGCAAAGCCGATCGTCTCGATATCCGGCGAGATCGTTTCGAGCGCCCGCCGGTAGACCTCGGAGCGAACGTCGATGCAAAAGGCCGCCTGCACCGCCTTGCGGGCATCGGCGCAAGGCGTGCGTATACCCGAGACATGCGCCTTCAGTCGAGCCAGCAGACGGCGGCGATGGGCGGCCTCGTAGGCCTCATGCAGGGCGAGATCGAGGCCAAGCTCTGGATCTTTGCCCAGGCGTGCGTCTTCCGGCATCGCCGCGGCATCAGCCATGGCGTCGGCCCAGGCTGTCTTGAACTCCGGATCGGTCCGTTCCAGAAACAGCGCATAGCCCCACACCACCCGGATCGCCAGCAACTCGACCAGCGTGTCGTCCTCGCGCCCGGCAAGCGCATTGTCCCAGACACGATAGCGCACGTAACCGGCCCAGCCCGAAATGTCGCTGAGGGCACGGTAGAGATAATCCTCGAAGGCGCGTTCGGGAACGACCAGCGCTTTCAGAACATCGGCAATCGCGGCGCGCGGATCGTCGGGCATGGCGGCCACGGCTGCCCGAAAGCCTTTGACGCCCATCATCTCGGGATTGCGATCGTGGCGAACGGTCGAGCGCCAAGCCTTGTACGGCGACATTCCCCGCGACGGCAGCCGCCACGCCGACTGACCTTCGTCGAAATAGGCGGCGCACCATTTGGAGATTTCGTCGATCATGAAGGCGGTGTGCGAGGCCTGGCGATCGCCCTCGGCCAAACGGTCGAGCGTCTCGGCAATGGTGGCGACGACGGCGCGTGGCCGATGGCCGACGAGCGGATCGCGCCCGGCTGCTGCGCGCAGCGTCTCCGGGTCGGCCAGGGATGAAGAATGCCCCGCTATCGCTTTCGCCGCAGCGACGAGATCGCGATCCTCGATCATCCCTTCTGCAAGCGCCTTCCGGTAAAAGATGCGCGGCATCAACATGTCGATGCCCGATACCCGGCGGAGCGTGGCGCAGGTGGCCGCAAAGCTCCGGTCGCTGAACCCGAGAAACGGATTGACCGCGACGAAGTGCTTCAGCGGCCAGAGCGGCGCGATCCTGGCGCAGGCCTTTGTGATTGCGGCATCGACATCGGGCTGCCGGTTCATCGCGGGCTGGCTGGAAAATGAAACATTATTATCCGGCGCAGTCGCGGATGCGGGGGCAAGGCTCATGAATGGGCTCCCGGTATGATGCTGGCAGGCACCCTCGGCTCGGCCTGCGAACGCGGCGGACTGGGCCAAAGCCGAAGCAACAGCCGATTGGCGAGCGTGTTGACGTAAAAGCCGTTCGCAACATGAACATACAGCGCCTGCCACGCCGGCCCGGCGGACTTGCCTGGAAGCAGGCTCTGCAGAACGGTTATCGCTGCGAAGGTCAGCACGACCAGAAGCGTGATTGCGAGATCGAAGGGCCCACGGAGTGCCTGCACCGGTGGTAACGATCCTTCGAGCAGATGCGCGGCAGCGAACTGCAAACCGAAATACGCACATGCCACGAGCACCGCGAGAGCGACGGTTCGACCGACCACATAGACGCCCAGCCGCTCGTCGAGTGCCTGCGTGACGAGATGGGTCAGCCCCAGCATGACGATCGCGCCGAGCGCGAAGACGCCGGGCTCCGCCGTGATCGTCGCGCCGAACATAGCGCCGACGAGAAGAGTCGCCGCCAGAACGAAACCGACGGCGATGACCATACGCGCCGGATGCGGTTCTCCGCCAGGGCTCGGCGACCAGGAGGCGCGGGCGAGATCAAGGACGCTGCCGGAGGAAAGGAACGCGTGCGCCTTGTAGAGCGAGTGGGCGACGATGTGGAGCAGCGCCGCTGAAAAGGCGCCAAGCCCACATTGCAGCATCATGAAGCCCATCTGCGCGATGGTCGAATAGGCCAGTGAAACCTTCACGCTCGTCTGGGTCAGCATCACCACCGAGCCGAACAGGGCGGTGATGCCGCCAACGATCACAAGGACCTCCAGTGCGACGGTCGACAGCGAGATCAGGTCGGCAAAGCGCAGAACCAGAAAGCCGCCGGCATTGATAACGCCGGCGTGAAGCAGCGCCGAGACCGGTGTCGGGGTTTCCATCACTTCGGTGAGCCAGCCATGCAGCGGGAACTGTGCCGATTTCAGCAGGGCTGTGGTCACGAGCAGTCCGGCAACCGCATGTACGGCGCTCGGCACCACGCCTGAGCTGCGGATCGCATCGGCTGCGCCAAACAGCGTTGTGTAGTCGAGGCTGCCGAAGGCCTTGTAGAGCAGTACCATCGCAGCGAGGAGGCAGAGATCGCCGAGGCGGCTTGCCAGAAACTTCTTGCGCGCCGCGAGCACGGCAGACACCCGCCCCGGATAGAACAGAAGAAGCTTATGGAGACAAAGGCTCGTTGCGACCCAGGCCAGCGCGAACTGCGCGAGATTGCCCGAGACGATCAGCATCAGCACGGAGGCGAGCGTCAGGCACAGCCATCTGGTGAAGCGTCCATGGCCGGGGTCGCCGTCGAGATAGTTGCGACTGTAGTTGATGACGATCAACCCGACGAAGGCGACAAGAACGAACATGATCGCGGACAATGCGTCGACATGGACCGCGGCGCCGATGCCGGCGATCCCGTAGGAGCCGGTCCTGATCGTTCCTGCAATCGAGACGGCGACAGCGGCCGCGATCGCGACGAGAAGCGCCGCGCCCCCCGACATGACGGATATCGAACCGAGCCGGCGCGCGCCCAACGCCGGCCATAACGCGGCAAGGACGAGCGCCGCGGGACCGAGAACGAAACAAAAGGCGGACAAGGACGTCATGGTCGTCTCCAACGGGAAGCGACCGCCTTATTAAGACCTCGGCACACGTATTAAAAATACAAATATTGCTCGATTTCGTTCGCTTTGATAAATGTATGGCATGGCGTCGCTGAACTATCATCACCTCCGGTATTTCCGGGCGATCGCCCACGAAGGCAGCCTGACCCGTGCCGCCGAGCGGCTCAATCTCTCCCAGTCTGCGCTGTCGGTTCAGCTCGGAAAACTCGAACAGCAGCTTGGCCATCCCTTGTTCGAGCGCCTTGGCAAGCGTCTGGCGTTGACCGAAGCGGGACGCATCGCGCTCGACTATGCCGACACCGTCGTCGAAGCTGGCGACGAACTCGTGAGCACCATGCAGGGCCGACCACTCAATCGCCGGCAGGCCTTTCGCGTCGGTGCCCTGACAACTCTGTCGCGCAATTTCCAGCTGGAATTCCTGCGCCCGATCATCGGCCGCGCCGATGTCGAACTGATCGTCCGGTCGGGAACGATGCGGGATCTGCTGTCACAACTGGAAGCCCACGCCATCGACGTCGTGCTGGCGAACGGCTCGCCTCCCCAAGATGCCCGCACCAGCTTTTGCAGCCATCTCATCGACCAGCAGTCGGTTGCGCTGGTCGGTCGCCCAAGACCTGGTTCACGCCCCTTCCGCTTTCCGCACGATCTTGCCAGCGAGCCGATCGTCCTGCCCAGCCTGGATAGTGGGGTCCGCATCGCGTTCGATCGGATCATGGATCTCGCTGGCATCCGCCCGATCATCCTGGCGGAGGTGGATGATATGGCCATGCTGCGCTTGCTGGCACGGGAAAGCGACGCCCTTACCCTTGTTCCGCCCATTGTGGTGCGCGATGAACTGGCTTCCGGCCTTCTCGTCGAATTCTGTCCCGTAACGGCCCTCAGCGAAAGCTTTTACGCCATTACCCAGAAGCGGCGGTTTCCAAACCCGCTTCTTTCGACGTTGATCAAGACGGATCCGGGACCGGCGCGCAATAATTAACAGGCAACGCCAGTGCCGCGATCGGGATACTAGGGTCCGGACCCTAATCCGAAGACCGTCGCGAAGTGGAAGAAGCGAAGCTCGACGGCCGATCGGCGAAACCGGATTCACGAGATCGATCCTCAGCGATCCCTAAAAAGACGACACTCGCGACCTGGTCATGACCGTGCCCGCTCTCAATCGACGTCCGGCCCGGTCCATGAAGATCAGGGTCCGGACCCTCGTCTCCTTGACAGTCGCCTGAAAAGACGGATGGTCTCAGTCCCAGGGCGCAAGGAGGATAGCGCCCGACGGCGGCCAAGGAACGCCGAAACGGGAGAGATGACCACAACGGCACCGGCGTCGCCGAGTGCCTCCGAATATGAATCGATCGGCGAGGTAGACGCCGCGGGTTCGGACTTGGTCGTGGTTATGATTGCAAAGTCGGATGCATATCGTTTTGTACCGAGCGTATCGGGCGACAGGCGTGCATCAGCAACTGAAGATCAAGATCAAGATCAAGATCGAGGGCGGCTATGAGGCGCGAAAGCCTCAAGGCCCGACACCGCAGGTTCCCGATACCACCGAGCCGTTTGCTGTTGTCGAGAGATCCAGCATCGGTCTGTAACGATGCCAATCGGCCTCGCAGCCGAAGGGCTTACTTAGGGAGGAAACGTCAATGTCTCATCGTCAACGTACAAAATGGCGCCGCTTGGGCGCCGCGCTGCTTTCAGTTGCCACGGTCGTCGCCCTTGCCGATCCCGCCGCCGCGCAGGAAAAATTCAAGATCGGCGTCGTCACTTTTCTGTCGGGTCAGGCAGCGCAGAGCTTCGGCGTTCCTGCTTGGGACGGCGGCAAGATATTGATCGAAAAGCTGAACGCCGGGGAGGCTCCTTCGCCCTACGACACCAAGGGGTTCGGCGGAATGGAGATCGAGGCGGTCGTCATCGACGAAGCTGGCGGCGCCACGACCCAAGTCCAAGAATATCGTAACCTCGTCCAGCGCGAGAACGTCGATGTCGTCGTCGGTTATGTCAGCTCCGGCGACTGCCTCGCCGTCTCGCCAGTGGCTGAGGAATTGAAGCAGTTCACGATCCTGTACGATTGCGGCACGCCGCGCGTTTTCGAGGAGAACACATACGACTACGTCTTCCGAACGGCCGCCAATGCCACGATGGATAACGTCGGTCTCGCCCTTTATCTGAAGGCTCTCGGCGAAGAGGTGGCCACCTATTCGGGCATCAACCAGGACTACGCCTTCGGTCAGGACAGCTGGGCGGACTTCAAGGCCGCAATGGGGCAAGTCTATCCTGACGCCACGATCACGGCCGAGCTTTTTCCTGCGTTCGGCGCTGGCCAGTACGGCACCGAAATCTCCGCGTTGATGCAGAAGCGGGCCGACGTCGTCCACTCCTCGCTTTGGGGCGGAGATTTGCAGGCATTGATCCTGCAGGCGCTTCCGCGCGGCCTTTTCCAGCGCAGCCAGGCGGTCCTTTCGGCGGCGGACCATGTGCTGCCGCCGCTCGGAAACAACATGCCGGAGGGTGTGATCATCGGCGCGCGGGGCGCCTACGGCTACATGGCGCCCAAGAGTGAACTCGACGATTGGTGGAAGGAGATCTACGAGGCGAAGTACGACGTCTTCCCGGTGCAGGCACCGTACCGCATGGCGCAGGCACTCTTCGGCCTCAAGACCGCTGTCGAAAAGGCGATGGCCGAGAACGGGGGCAGGAAGCCGACGAGCGACGAACTCGCGGCCGCGATGAAAGGCTCCAACTGGCAGAGCCCCGGCGGCCTCGTCGAAATGATCAACGGCAACGGCCATCAGGCGATCCAGTCGATCGGTTTCGGCCGCACCGTCAAGAACGACGGCGGTGACATCATCCTCGGCCACATCATCCGCTTTCCTGCCCGCTGCGTGAATGCGCCGGAAGACGTCAAGGGGCTGGACTGGATCAATGAAGGCTTTCCGGGAGCCACGTGCGAATAGTCTTCGCCGCAGCATTGTCGATCGGATCGGAGCAATAGCTCCGGTCCGTTCCACTCTCCCTTGAAACGCCAGCCCTTGAAACGCCAGCGGATGACATACGATGGATCTTTTCTCCACCATCGTCCTCGACGGACTGATCTATTCCTCGTGGCTGTTTATCGTCGCGCTGGGCCTGACGCTTGTGTTCGGCGTACTGAGGATTCTGAATTTCGCCCATGGCGGACTCTATTCGATCGGGGCCTACAGCGCCGCCGTGATCGTGCCCTGGTTCGCGGCGTGGGGCCTGCCGCCCTGGTTCAGCCTCCTCGCGATGTTCATCGCGGCGCTCGCTGTCGCCGTGGTGCTCGCTCCACTGATCGAACGCGGTCTTCTTCGCATGTTCTACGGCCGGGACGAGGTTCTGGTGCTGCTGGTCACCTACGCGGTTTTCCTGATCCTCGAGGATGTCACCAAGATGATGTTCGGCGTTGATCCCTATTACCTTTTCGAGCCGCGCAATCTTCTGGGCAATGTCGAGGTCGGCAATCTTTTCTATGTCGGTTACGACCTCGCCCTGATCGGCCTTGCAATCGTCTGCGGTGTCGGTGTGTGGCTTGGCCTCAACCGCACGCGGATCGGCAAGATCACCGTCGCGGTGATCAACGAGCCGGAAGTCAGTGCGGCCATGGGCGTCAACGTCGCTCGCATCTATCTGCTTGCCTTCGGGCTCGGTGTGTTTCTGGCGGCACTCGGCGGCGCCTTCACCAGTCCGCTCATCTCGGTCCAGCCGGGGATCAGTGTCAGCGTCATCATCGTCAGTTTCGCCGTCGTCATCATTGGCGGGCTCGGGTCCATCCCAGGTGCGGCGATCGGCGCGTTGATCGTCGGTCTCGCGCGCTCCTTTGCCGTTTACGAGGCGCCGGAGGCCGAAATCTTCATCATCTATCTGGTGATGGTCGTCGTCCTGATCTTCAGGCCGGAAGGGCTTTTCACTCGCGCCCAGGCTCGCAGAATATGAGTTCGCCGCTCCGCATCCTCCTCGCCGCCGTCGTCTCGGCCGCGGTTCTCGTCGCGCTCGGCTTGGCGCTGCCGCTCTGGCTCCTGTTCACGCTGACGAAGGTGGTCGCCTTCGGTCTCGTCGCGCTCGGCATCGTCGCCCTGATGCGAGGCGGTCTCGTCTCCTTCGGTCAGGGCATGTTCTACTGCGTTGGCGCTTATGTCTCGGGCCTCACCGCCGTTCATCTGGGCATAGAGGACATCTTCGTCCTTCTCGTCATCGGGGGGCTTGCAGGCGGTTTGGTCGCGGCAATCATCTCGCCGCTCGTCGCGCGCTATCGCGGCATCTTCTTCGCCATGCTCACCATGGCGCTCTCGATGGTCCTTTACGGTGTGCTGGCCAAATCCACCACGATCGGTGGTTCCGACGGCTTCAATCTGCCGGACCCGACCTTTCTCGGCTACGCCCCGGCGCAGGCCGCCGCGGACTTTGCGCTTTATGCGGTCGCCGTCTGCCTTGCCGCGTTTTGCGCCGCGCTCTGCCGGCTCCACTTCAACAGCGGTCCGGGGCTCGTCGCGCTCGCGGCGCGCGAGAACGAACTGCGCGTCGAATATCTGGGCGCCTCGGTATATTCGGTCACCCAGCGCAATTTCACAATTTCGGGCATTCTCGCCGGCCTCGGCGGTACGCTCAACGGTCTGGCGCTCGGCCATATCGATCCGTTCTTCAGCTACTGGACGACGTCCGGCGAGGTCGTCTTCATCGCCATTCTCGGCGGCTACACGAGCGTGGTCGCGGTCTTCGGCGCGGCGCTTATGACCGAACTCGTGCGCTCCTTTGCAAACCAGTATTTCCCCGAGAGCTGGCAGATGGCACTCGGCATCTTCCTGCTGCTGGTGATCCTCTTCCTGCCCAAGGGGTTCGGTTCGCTATGGGCACGACCGACCCGCGTCGAACGCACGAAGGAGAGCGCACCTCCTCGCTCGGCTCATTCGGCGATCCCCGAACAGGGGCCCGCCGAATGAGCCAGGAAATCGTGCTTCACGCAAAAGGGCTGAAAAAAAGCTTCGGCGCTCTCGTGGCCGCCAATGACATCGACGTCGTCGTGCCGGCTTCGGCGCGTCTGTCGCTGATCGGCGCCAACGGGGCCGGCAAGACGACCTTCGTCAATATGGTGACGGGCTACCTCAAGCCCGACGCGGGCGAGGTTCTGCTCGACGGGCGGGACGTCGCCGGTTTCTCGCCGCGTCGGATCACGAGACTCGGCGTCTGCCGATCGTTTCAAATCCCGCAGCTTTGCGAGACGATGACGCCGATTGACAACCTGATTGTCGCCGGCACGATCGCCTCCGAGACGAAGGCATCCTATTTCCGCCCCGTCCATAACAAGGCGGCGTTCGAGCGGGCCGAGGAGACGCTCGCTCGCTTCGATCTCTCCGCCTACGCCAATCAGCCTGTCGAACAGCTTCCAGGTGGTGTCAGAAAGCTGATCGATATCGCCATGGCGCTGGTCAGCCATCCCCGAGTGCTTCTTCTGGACGAGCCCACATCCGGTGTCAGCTCGGAAGAGAAGTTCCCGCTGATGGACCGGGTGATGGCAGCGCTTTCGGGGGAGAAGGCGGCGGTCATCTTCGTCGAGCACGACATGGAGGTGGTTACCCGCTACGCCGACCGCGTGCTGGCGTTCTACTCCGGCGAGATCATTGCCGACGGCGCACCCGACGCGGTGCTTGCGGACTCTGCGGTTCAGGAATTGATCACGGGAAAGGCCCGTTGAAGCGCGCACGATGAAGCGAAAATGCAGGATGATCGGGTGAGGCGATGTTGAGCATCGAAGACGTTCACGTGAAGATCGGTCCGGTCGATGCGGTACGAGGTTATTCCATGCGCGTCGAATCCGGCTCGATTGTCGGGCTTGCCGGCCGCAACGGCGCGGGCAAGACGAGCCTGATGCGCGCCGTCATGGGGATCGCCTCGGTCACTCAGGGGCGCATTAGCTTCGATGGCCACGATCTGGCAAATACACCGACGCACGGACGCGCTGCGTTGGGCATCGGCTACATGCCGGAAACACGGGGGCTGATCCCGGAGCTGTCGGTCGAGGAAAACATTCTGCTGCCGAGCTGGGTGGTTTCCGGTCTTGACGGCAAGACCCGGCTCAAGATCGTCTACGACGTCATGCCCGAGCTCGTCGAAATGGCTCAACGAAAAGCGTTGCAGCTTTCCGGAGGGCAGCAGAAGATGGTGGCGCTCGGCCGTGCACTGGTTGCAGGCGAACGCCTATTGCTTCTCGACGAGCCTTTCGAGGGCGTCGCCCCGGCGTTGGCGCAGCGCATCTCCGACGTCATCTCCTCCCTGAAGGGCGAAAATCTTTCGATCGTCATGAGCATGTCGGAAATGACTCATTCCCACGCCGTCCTCGACGAGGTGTTCGGCATCGTGCGCGGCGCAAACGCCGTCGGCGAAGCGGCATGAGTTCTGCGAAAGATCATTGGCCGGGTGTGCCGACACTTCACCGCGAGACCCATTATGGCGACCGGGAGATTGCCTGTTTTGCCGAGCGTCCGGCAACCGTGAACGAGATGCTGGACGCTGCCGCCACGGCTGGACCGAATGGCGAGGCCCTGATCGACGGCGACACCCGGATCACCCATGCACAGCTTCGCGAGATCGCAAGCAGGGTCGCCGCGCGCTTTTCCGAAAGAGGGCTGTTGCCCGGTGATCGCGTTGGACTGCTTCTCGGCAACGGCTGGCAATTCGCGGCCGCGCTCGTTGGTGCGATATCTGCGGGCGTGATCGCGGTCCCTCTCAGCACCCGGGCGAGCCGCTCGGAAATTGCCTTCATCCTTCAGGATTGCGGCGCCTCGCTGGTCGTCTGCGAGACAGATTCCGAAACGCTACTACCGCACGACATGGCTCGGATTCTGGCGGGTGACCGCCAGGAGTTCGAGAGCGTGTTGGCCCCCGACACAGGCGGTTCGAACGCCATGTCCGTCGATGGAGCTGCCGCGGCGAAGGAGGATGACGTCGCCGTCATCCTCTATACCTCCGGCACGACGGGAAAACCCAAGGGCGCGATGCTGACCCATCTCAGCATCGTGCATTCGTGTCTGACCTATCGCCATTGTCTTCGTCTGACCGCGGCGGACCGCACCATCGTGGCTGTTCCGGCAAGCCATGTCACCGGGCTCATCGCAAACGTCTTCGCGCTTCTGGGTGCCGGCGGCGCCGTCGTCATGATGCGGCGCTTCGATGCCGACGAGTTTCTTGCGCTGGCGACTGCCGAGAAGATGACGTTCACGATAATGGTGCCGGCGATGTACAATCTCTGCCTGTTGCGCGCCGACTTCCGAAAGCACGATCTCGGCCGATGGCGGATCGGCGCCTTCGGCGGTGCACCGATGCCGGTCGCGACGATCGAGCGGATGGCAAGGATCATGCCGGATCTCGATCTGATCCAGGCTTATGGGGCGACGGAGACGACATCGCCGGCCACGATCGTTCCGGTGGGCGGTCAGTCGGCGCGGCCTTCGAGCGTGGGTGCACCTGTCCCCGGTGCCGACATCAGGATCCTCGACGAGAACGGCCATAAGGTTTCGGCCGGAATGTCGGGCGAGGTCTTCATCGCCGGCGCTATGGTGGTACGCGGCTACTGGCAGGATCCCAAAAAGACCGCCGAAGGCTTCGTCGATGGCTATTGGCGCTCGGGCGATATCGGTCGATTCGACGACGAGGGTTTTCTATCGGTCCACGACCGCGTGAAGGACATGATCAACCGCGGCGGCTACAAGGTCTTCAGTGCTGAAGTGGAGAATGCGCTCAATTTCCACCCCGGTGTCGCCGAAGCGGCCGTCGTGCCCTATCCCGATCCGGTGCTCGGCGAAAAGGTCCACGCTTTCGTGTGGAGACGAAAAGCGGATATCGACGCGGAAAGCCTGACCGCCTTTTGTCGGGAGCGCCTGTCCGACTACAAAGTCCCTGATCGCTTCACTTTTACGGACGAGCCGCTTCCACGGAACTCGAACGGCAAGCTGATGAAAGCGTCGCTTCGCGCTGCAGCAAAAGCTTTGACGTCATGAGAGAGGTCTTGTTGCAAACGTTTGGGTTGCCGACGAAGATGACGGCATTCAGGTCGAGAAGCGAGCGATGCCGCGATGAAGTGGCTTGAAGGAGCGCCATTTCAAAGACAAGATCGCGCTTTGGGCGGTGCGTTTGTCTTGTTTCACGGGATGCGGAATGTCTCAGGAGACTGTTCCAAAGTCCGGATCCAGACCTAACGAAGGAACGATCAGCGTCCATGCCGGCGCCGGAGCCCTCGATCGCGCCCTGGGTTACCGTGAGGCCTTCGGGCCCGGCGATCCAGTGTTCTTCCCAGCGGGTTTTTTCCACCGAATGGGTCCAGGCGAGGGTGAAGGCGCCGGCGGCGAGCGTCAGCGTCTTGCCGGCGGTGAGGATGCAGATCATCGCGAAACCCGGCCGCCGGTCGACGTGCGAAGCGTCATTCGGCCGGCGAGGAGGCGGCCGGCGAAGAGAGGTCGGCGGGGAGGCGGTCGCGGGGAGACGGTTTCGGCGCCGCCGGTGGCGTTGGCGATCTGCGGCACGCCGTGCCTGCGGATTTTCCAGACGTGCCAGCCGATGATCGCGGCTGCCAGGGCGAAGCCGATCTCGTCGGTTGCCGGCAGGGCGGCGACGAGGGTGAAGGCCGCGGCGGCCGCCACCAGGCGTTCCCACCAGCGCAGGGGGCCGATCAGATGGCCGATGGCGGCGGCGCCCCACAGGCCGATGGCGAGACACGCCTTGACGAGGACGTAGGCGACGGCCGGCCAGTAGCCGATCTCCCGGGCCAGCGGCCCGCCATCCTGCAGCATGAGGGCCGGCGTGTAGATCGCCATGAAGGGAATGACGAAGCCGGCCAGCGCCACCTTGATGGCCTCGAACGAGATCTTCAGGCCCGGCGCCCTGGCGATGGGCGCGGCGGCGAAGCAGGCCAGCGCGACGGGCGGCGTCAGATCGGCGAGGATGCCGAAATAGAAGACGAACATGTGCGAGACGATCAGCGGCACGCCGAGGGCGAGGAGCGCCGGGCCGGCGATCGACGAGGTGATGATGTAGTTGGGGATCGTCGGGATGCCCATGCCGAGGATGATGCAGGTGATCATCGTCAGGACGAGCGACAGGAACAGCGAGGTGTCGCCGACCGAGACGATGAACTGGCCGAAGGTGTTGGCGACGCCCGTCAGCGTCATCGTGCCGACGATGATGCCGACGATGCCGCAGGCGATGCCGACCGGCAGCGCCGTCTTGGCGCCTTCGGCGAGCGCGTCGCGGGTCAGAAGCAGGGTGTCGCGTCCGCCCCTGAAGACGGCGCAGAGGGCGACGAGGACGCAGAGCGCCACGACGACGGGCAGGATGCCGTATTCGAAGAAGGCCGCCGCCGACAGGCCGAGGCCGATCCAGAACACGAAGCGCAGGCCTTGCACCGAGATGCGGCCGGCGAGCGGCGAGCCGAGGATCAGCATCGCCGTCATGGCAAGGCCGATCGTGCCGGCGTAGAGCGGCGTATAGCCGGCGAACAGCAGCCAGACGAGGACGACGAGGGGCAGGAGGAGATACCAGCCCTCCTGCAGCGCCTTGCGCGGCGAGGGCAGTTCGGAGCGCTTCAGGCCCATCAGCCCGCGCTTGCCGGCCTCCAGATGCACCATCCAGAACACCGAGCCGAAATACAGGATCGCCGGGATCGCGGCGGCCTGGACGATCGCCGCGTAGGGCACGTTCAGCGTCTCGGCCATGATGAAGGCGACGGCGCCCATCACCGGCGGCATCAGCTGGCCGCCCATGGAGGATGTCGCTTCCACGCCGCCGGCGAATTCCGGCCGGTAGCCGAAGCGCTTCATCAGGGGAATGGTGAACTGGCCGGTGGTCACGACGTTGGCGACGCCCGAGCCGGAGATCGTGCCCATCAGCCCCGACGAGATGACGGCGACCTTGGCGGCGCCGCCTTTGGCGTGGCCGACCATGCCGAGCGAAATGTCGGTGAACAGCTTGATCATGCCGGCGCGCTCCAGGAAGGAGCCGAACAGGATGAACAGGAAGATGTAGCTCGACGAGACGTAGATCGGGATGCCGTAGATGCCCTCGGTGCCGAAGGCCATGTGGTCGATGACCTGGGCGAACGGATAGTAGCGGGTGACGAACGGCGAGGGCAGATGATTGCCGAACAGGCAGTAGGCGAGGAACAGCCCGGCGATGATCGGCAGGGCCGGGCCCATCAGCCGCCAGGTGGCGACGAACAGCACGACCAGCGCCACGACGCCGACGACGGTGTCCGAGAAGACCGGCATCCCGGCGCGAAAAATCAGCGCCTTGTATTCCCACCATTGGTAGCCGGCGACGGCCATGCCGGCGAGGCCGAGCAGCCAGAACAGGCTTCGCACGGGGACGCTCTCGCGCTTGATCGCGGCGACCAGCGGCAGGCCGAGGAGGCACAGGAAGCCGACATGGACGGCGCGCACGATCTGGCTCGGCAGGTCCCACAGATGCGCCGACGTCGCAAGCTGGAAGACCGAGAACAAAAAGGCGATCCAGAACAGAAACCGGCCCTCGATCGTCAAAGGAAAACCCGAGGATAATGGATCGTGAAGATCCGTCGCAGCCTTATCAGAATTGGACATTTCGATCAGTGATGGGCTTTTCGCCATCCTTGCCTCCCAGCATAGCGAAAGCCGGCGCGGCCGGTTCAGCCACGCCAGATTCCGATGTTTTCAGGAAAGTTTCAAAGGAGCCCGGCTTCCTTGTAGTAGCGCTCGGCGCCCGGATGCAGGGGGACGGGGAGGTTCTTGGCCGCGGTCTTCGGATCGATCGCCTTGGCGGCGTTGTGGGCGGCCTGCAGCACGTCGAGATGCTCGAAGAGCTGCTTGGTCATCTGGTAGGCGAGTTCGTCGGAGACGTCCGATGAGGTGACGAGGATGTTGGTGACGGCAAGCGTCGGCACCGCCTTGTCCTGGCCGTCATAGGTGCCGGCGGGGATCTCCGCCGCCTGGAACGGCGCGCCGAGCTTTTCGGCGATGGCGGCGGGAACGGCGACGACGGTGATCGGGATCGACGAGGCGAGATCGCGGATCGAGGCGACGCCGAGGCCGGCCGACTGCAGGGTCGCGTCGAGCTGGCGGTTCTTGATCAGTTCGACCGATTCGGCGAAGGGCAGGTATTCGGTCTTGCCGAGATCGTCGTAGCTCATGCCGGCGGCTTCGAAGATCGCGCGGGCGTTGAGCTCGGTGCCCGAGGCCGGTGCGCCGACCGACAGGGCCTTGCCCTTCAGGCCGTCGAGATCGGTGATGCCCGAATCCTTCGCGGCGACGATCTGGACGTAGTTGGGATAGATCGCGGCGATGGCGCGCAGCTTCTCGACCTTCTGCTGGAAGCCGGCGTCGGCATTGCCTTCGGCCGCGGCCTTGACGCTGTCGCCGAGCGCGAAGCCGATCTCGCCGCGCCCCTGCGCGATGAGGTTGATGTTCTCGACCGAAGCCTTGGTCGACTGGACCTGCACCTTGGAGCCCGGAATATTGTCGGAATAGACCTTCGCCAGCGCCGCGCCCAGCGGGTAGTAGACGCCCGACGTGCCGCCGGTCAGGACGTTGATGAACTCCTGCGCCGAGGCACCGGTCGTTACGGACCCGAGGGCAAGTCCAACGCCGACGGCAATGCCGGCATAGTTCTTCATGGATTGAAACATTCTGGATTCCTCCCTTTGAAATGTCTGGATGCCACTCGCCTCCACGCGGTGACCTATCCGTCTGTGCAAAGGGCGTGCCAAATTGGCGGTGTCGTTGAAATGTCTGCAATACAGGTAGTTTTTGCTCTCGAGAGGCTGCGCCGGAAATAGAAATTGGCAAGAATCCGCCTGTCGCGACTATGGGCTGGCGGATAATCGCCAAGGCGTCACGCCTCGGCGGAAACCCCATCGCGCAGATTGTACCGCGCGATCTTTTCGTTGAGGGTCCGGCGCGGCAATCCAAGCCGTTCGGCCGCCAACGCCGTCGATCCGCCGGCTTGATGCAAGGATTCGGCGATCATGCTTGCCTCGATCCGCGCGACGCGTTCAGCCAGTGTCCCGTGAGAACCCACTTCTTTGGAGCCAAGACCATTATGATGGCTCAGGTCATCCATCCTGAGCGCGAAGCGATCGGCCGCGGCCTTCAGCTCTCGCACGTTACCCGGCCATTTTTCCAAACCGAGCCGGTTCTGAATTTCTTCTGAAACTGGTGGCGCCGTGACGCCGAACCGGAGAGCGGCCTGCTCGACGAACAGTGCAAAAAGCAACAGAATGTCGTCGCGTCGTTCGCGAAGTGCCGGGATGGCAAGATCGACCGTTGCCAGGCGAAAATACAGGTCGGCCCGAAACCGCCGTGCCTCACTCTCGGCTTTGAGATCCAGTTTGGTCGCCGCGATAAATCGCACATCGACTTGCCGGGGCGTGTTCGAGCCAAGGCGCTCTATGGTGCGTTCCTGGATGGCACGCAGGACCTTGGCCTGAAGCGTCATCGGCATGGATTCGATCTCGTCGAGAAACACTGTTCCGCCGTCGGCGTGCTCGAGCTTGCCGACCCTTGCGCGATCGGCGCCGGTGAAGGCCCCGCGCTCGTGTCCGAAGATTTCACTTTCGAAGATCGCTTCGGGAACCGCGGCGCAGTTGATCGCCACAAACCGGCCTTTCGCCCGCTTCCCAAAATCATGAAGAGCCCGGGCGACGACTTCCTTGCCGGTCCCCGTTTCCCCCTGAATCAGCACATCGACGTCGATGTCGGCAAGCTGCGCGATCCGCTTGCGCAACGTGAGCATCGGTGCAGACGAACCGACGAGCCGGTCCTCGATCGCCATCTTGCCTTCGAGGGCCAATGTCAGCCGACCAACTTCAGTGCTGAGACGGCGACGCTCTACGGCTCGATCGAGAACGGCGACGAGACGATCCGGATCATGGGGTTTTTCGATAAAATCGTAGGCACCGGACTTGATGGCTCCAACGGCCATTTGAACATCGCCATGGCCGGTCAGAAGGATCACTGGCAGATCGGGATCGGCACTCTGGATACGAGACAGCACTTCGAGCCCTGTCAGACCCGGCATGCGAAGATCGGTGACGACGCAGTCCACCTCTCGGGCTATGGCTTCGCGTATCGCCTGTCTTGGATCGGTGTATGTGCTGACTGTGAAGCCGCAAACGCCAAGCCATTCGGCGGCTGCGGAGCATAGATCCGGCTCGTCGTCGATCACCATGATGGTTCCGCGATCGCTCAAAACTTCACTCCGACATCCTGCTTCGGGGTGGCGAAGACGGGCAGCAGGACCTCGGTTCGAGTTCCGCCCCCGCAATTCGGCGCGAACCGAAGAGTGCCTCCGAGCTCCTCCAGAATTGCCTGTGTGATCGATAACCCCAGCCCGAGCCCCTCGCCCGTCGTCTTGGTTGTGAAGAAGGGCTCCATGATTTTACCCTGAAGCTCCTTTGGAATGCCGCCGCCGGTGTCATGGATCGCAACACGGGCAGTCGATTCATCGCTCGATGAAGAAACGCTGACGCAATTGTTGCCGGCAGACGCCGTCGCGTCGATGGCGTTCATAATGAGATTGATGAAGACCTGTTCAAGACGCAGGGCGTTTCCCGATACCGAAGGCATGTCCGAGAAATCTTGGCTTTCTACCACGACGCCGGCCTGGCGAGCGCGAGCGCCGAGAATGTCGAGAACCGCTTCCATGACCTGCGTGAGATCGACGGCTTCCGCTTTTGCCGGCATCTGGCGCGACGAAAACGTCTTGAGATGGACGATTGTACGTTTCATGCGCTGTACGAGGTCCCGGCTCGATACCAGGTTCCTCTCGATCGTCTCCATTCCCTCCCGCCGTGCATGGTGAGAAGCGCTTGCAAGTCGGCTGTCGAGAGCCGCAAGCGGCTGGCTGACCTCGTGGACGATGGCCGCCGACATGCGTCCCAGCGCAGCCAACCGAGCCGCATGGATCAGGCTGTCATGGGTTTCGCGAAGTTCCGTCTCGGCCTTGATCCGTTCGTCGACCTCCCGCGCCAGTTCCTCGGTGCGCTCGACGACGCGTTTTTCAAGAACAGTGTTCTGATCGAGCCTGATGCGGGTCAGTTGCCGCCTTTGATTCAGATAAAGAGCGACTGCCGAAAGAAGCAGGCTGACGAGTGCGGCCATCACCGTGATGATCAGAGCCTGCTGGCGGACCGGCTGGACGGGGATCGCTGCGAACAGCGTCCAGCCGTCCGGTTCGACTGGAGCGCGCGCGAAGACCAAATCCTTTTCTTCGTCCGCCTCCCGGATGTCGCCACTTTGCAGGTCCGGCTGACTTGTGATCGGAGGATTCGAAGCGACATCGACGCCGGCGTATCGCCGTTCCGTGGCGAAGCTCGCCATGGCCGTCCTACCCAGCGGATAGAGTGGACGATAGCGCCAGGTTTTGACCCCCGTCAGGAACACGATGCCCGCGGCATCTGCAAGGCCGGTCATTTCCCCGGCCTTGTTCCAGGTCGCGGCTAGAGGCGACATATCCACCTTGGTTACGACCACGCCGATCGCCCTGCCGGCTTGATTGACCCGGTGCGCCAGAAAATATCCCGGTTTTCCTGTCGTCACGCCAACTGCGTAGTAGCGCCCCTCATCCTTTGCCATCGCGTCGCTAAAATAGGGCCTGAAGGCGTAATTGTTGCCGACGAAGCTGCCGGGTTCCGTCGCATTGCTGGCCGCCAGGGTCAGTCCATTCGTATCAAGAACGTAGACTTCGTCGGCGCCGGACATTTCACGCACCGTTCGAAGATAATCGTTTGCCTTGTCTCTGCTTGTCGTCGAGGCCGCCATCAGGATGCCGATCACGCGATCGTCCTCCCCCACGACCGCAGACAGGTAACGAAATCGCTCGATCTCGCTCTCGACGGACCGTAGCGAGACCGTCAACCGGTCCCGCAATTCATTCTGGACCTGTCGTAGCCCATCACGGAGGGAGATCTGCCAGACGGCGAAGCACACCATAGCGGAGATCGCAAAAATTGCGGCGGCGATCCAGACGTTCCGACGTATGGCAGCAACAGGAAACACGCTCGGATCGATCCGGTATTGTTCACGTGACGGCGGAAACAGACCTTGTCCTATAGGTGTTTTGCGGCCAGCAGACCATTGCCCTGGCCGCCAATTTATCTCGCTTGAGCTCTGTGAGACGTCGGCTCCAACGGTTCAGCGGTGGGTAGCCTTTATTCATGCAAGCGCGCTGGAAGTGAGGTGAGCCTTCGGCGAAGGCCGGCTGTCCGTAAGGCCGGCGAACAAGCGACCGTCTCAAAGCTCATCTTCAGACTTTGTCTCGAAACGCTTCCACCGCCCAATCGATGAAGGCGCGCACACGCGGCGAAAGCTGGTGATCACGAGGGTAGAGAATCGAGACCGGAGAGGATGGCGGGGGTGTTTTTGACAGGATTTCGACGAGATGGCCGGCTGCCAGATCGTCGGCCGCGGAATAGCGCGGCTTCTGGATGATCCCGAGACCGAGCCGCGCGCAATGGCTGAGCGTGAGGGCGCCACCGACTTTTACCGAGTATGGCAGGGTCACGCTCTGCGTGCGGCCGTTCTCGATGAAGGCCAGCGGCAGGACATCGCCCGTTGCGGTCGAACAAAACGCAACCATGCGGTGTTTTTCAAGTTCCGAAAGTGTCACGGGAGTGCCATAGCGGGCCAGATAATCAGGCGCGGCGCACGTCACCTCATCGAGATCGGCAAGCTTGCGCACGATCAAATCACTATCTCTGGGAATGCCGACCCGCAAAGCACAATCCATGCCCTCGCGCACAAGATCGACCAGGCGGTCGCCCTCGCCGAAGTAGATCTCCATTTGCGGATACCGATTCAAGAATTCGGGTAGGGTCGGCAGCAGGAAATGGCGTGCAAGGATCGGATGCACTTCGACCCGCAGCATGCCCTTCGGGTTTGCACCGGCAAAGGCCTCTTCCGCGTCTTCGACGTCCGTGAGGATCGCAAGGCATCGGCGATAATAGGCCTCTCCGTCCAGGGTCGGGCGAACGACGCGCGTGGTTCGATGCAGAAGGCTGACGCCCAACCGCGTTTCGAGAGCTTTGATTGCGTCCGTCACCGTGGATCGTGGCAAGCCGGCATCGCCGGCGACCTTCGTGAAGCTGCGCGCCTCGACGATCCGGGTGAAGAGACGCATCGCATCGAGACGGTCCATGGCATTGTCCGGTCAAGTCGAATGGTGATGCCGGACTATAGGCAATGATAGGCGGAAAACGAAGGCTACCTCTTTTTCATCACCGGCATTCAGCCGGCTTTGAAGAAAGGAGCCGTACATGGCCAACTCCAACAGAACCGCTCTTGTCACCGGATCTTCGCGCGGCATTGGCGCTGCGATCGCCTCTCGCCTGGCGGCGGATGGTTTCAACGTCATCGTCAACTACGCCGGCAGCGAAGAAGCGGCCAACGCCGTCGTCGAAAAGATCGAAGCTGCCGGCGGACGTGCCGTTGCCGCAAAGGCGGACGTCTCCGACCCTGCCGCTGTTCGGCAGATGTTCGACAGCGCTGAATCCGCATTCGGTGGCATCGATGTCGTCGTCAACAATGCCGGCATCATGAAACTTGCGCCGCTGGCCGAAAGCGACGACGCGCTTTTCGACAGTCAGGTTGCCGTGAATCTCAAGGGAACGTTCAACCCCCTCCGTGAGGCCGCCAGGCGGGTTCGCAGCGGTGGCGCCATCATCAACTTCTCGACCACGGTGGTCGGGCTGAAATTGGAAACCTACGGCGTCTATGCCGGCATCAAGGCGGCGATCGAAACGATGACCGCAATCCTCGCCAAGGAAATGCGCGGACGCGACATCACAGTCAACGCTGTCGCGCCGGGACCGACGGCAACCGGCCTCTTTCTGGACGGCAAGCCCGATGCGGTCGTCGAGAAGATGTCCAAGATGCCGCCGCTCGAACGTATCGGAACGCCCGAGGACATCGCCAATGTCGTGGCGTTCCTTGCCGGAGCCGACGCCCGCTGGGTCAATGGTCAGACGGTCAGAGCCAATGGCGGCCTCGTCTGAGCAGTCAGCTCGGCCCGGTTCGGATCGGGCTGATCCGAACCGGGCGCATCATCTCAGATTTCATCTGAAACGCGAGAGCGCGGGCGTGCAGAATCGCCTGTCTGCACTCCCTTTGCGATTTTGCTCCCGCCATCGAAAGGATCACATCATGGCACATGATTTTGACAAACAGATCGTCGTCGTGACCGGCGCATCGTCCGGTTTCGGCGAGATGACCGCTTACGCGCTCGCTGACGCGGGGCATATCGTCTACGCGACCATGCGCGGCCTTGAAGGACACAATGCCAAGAAGGCAGCGAAGGCCAAGGCGTACTCGGAGAAGCACCACGTCGATCTGCGTACGGTGGAAATCGATGTGGTCGACGACACTTCCGTCACCACCGGTATCGGCCGGATTTTCGATGAAGCGGGCAAGCTCGACGTCATCGTCCACAATGCGGGCCACATGTCTTTCGGTCCGGCCGAGGCGTTCACGCCCCAACAGATGGCCGAACTCTACGACGTCAATGTGCTTTCGACACAGCGTTTGATGCGCGCCGCGCTGCCCCGGATGCGGTCTCAAAAGAGCGGTTTGATCGTATGGGTCTCGTCGACCAGCACCCGCGGTGGAACGCCGCCGTTCCTGTCCCCCTATTTCGCGGCCAAGGCCGGTATGGATTCGCTCGCCGTTTCCTATGCGCCCGAGCTTGCTCGCTGGGGGATCGAGACGTCCATCATGGTGCCCGGCGCGTTTACCGGCGGCACCAACCATTTTGCCCATGCCGGCACCCCGGATGATCAGGATGTCGCCGACGCTTACCTGAAGGGTCCCTATGCGGACGTGCCGGACAAGTCACTCGACGGGCTGAAGATGTTGGAACCCGACGACGCGGACCCTTCTGCCGTCGCCCGTGGCATCGTGGAAATCGTCAACGCGCCGTTCGGAACGAGGCCGTTCCGTGTCCATGTCGATCCCAGCCACGACGGCGCCGAGATCGTCAACGGCGTCGCCGATCGTCTGCGTGAGGAAATGTACCGCCGCATCGGACTGGAAGATCTGCTGAAGCCATCGCGGCGCTAGGGTTGCCAAAGATTCTTCATAAGGTCGACCTCGGGTGGCGCCTGAATTGCGCCACCCTGGGTGGCGCCTGACATACGAAGGGAACCACCCCATATCGACGTCTCTGGAAGGCCGTCTGCTGATCGATTCCATCAATCCCTCCGACGAAAGCGTTTGAGGTCGTGTCGCCCAGCACCGGAGAAGGACGTTGCCCGAGCCGTCGATGCCGCGGAAAGGGCCTGCCCGGCCTGGTTTGAACGCGACGTTGAGGAGCGGACCCAGGCCCTGCTCGTCTTTAGCAACAAGCTCATGCAGAGAACCGACGGGTTTGCGAGGATCGAAGTCACCGACAGCGGTAACACGTTGAAGCCGCCCCGTTCCGCAATGGATGAGGTCGCCCGGCCAATCAACCATTATGCGGGACTGGCGTACTCGCCGAGCCGTCAAGGTGCACTTTACACAACTTTGGAGTGAAACACGTTTTCAGCCGTCACTCAGGTATCGTTTTTGGCTGAAACCCTGTCGAGCATCAGCTCGGAGCCAACGGGACCGGTTCTCCTCATGTGCGCTTACGGGCGGCGCTTATCCTGTAAACCCGAACGCGCCTTGCAATAGCACGACCGGTCGTGCTATAAATGACGATGGCAATCGAAACCCGAACGAAACTCTTGCAAACCGGATTGGACCTGCTCAGCAGCGATGGATTGAGCGGACTGTCGCTCGGCCGTATCGCGGCGGCATCCAAAATGTCGAAGAGCGGTCTCTTCGCGCATTTTCGATCGAAGGATCAATTATCGATCGAGCTACTCGATGCCGGCGCCTCGCTGGCTCGAACGTACGTGGCCGAACCGGCGATGGAATACCCGGAAGGGATCGCGAGACTGCGAGCGCTGGTTGGTTTCTGGCTCGGATGGAGTGCGAGGGCGGGTCTCTCCGGCGGATGCCCTGTCGCGGCGGCCCTGTTCGAACTGGACGATCTGAAGGGCCCTGTCCGCGACCATGTTCACACCCTGGAGAAGAATTGGCGCGGGCTGCTTTCGACGCTTGTCGAAGGAGCGATTGAATGTGGAGAACTGCCTCGTGACGTCGATGTCGAGCAATTCGTGTTCGAGCTTTGCGGCCTTTATCTCAGCCACCACGCTTCAAGCCGCTTCCTTCGAGATCCTGACGCGGACCAACGTGCGCAGCGTGCGTTCGAAGCTCTTCTCGAGCGTCTGGAAGGCAAAGATGCCACCAGGAGTAGTACGCTGTTCTAAAACCCCTCCCAACCTTCCATCGACACCAGAATGATGATGCGCGCGTCATGGCCGGAAAACAGTCGGCAGCGGCGCGCTTCGCCTCGGGAAACCGCGAACGCCAACAGAAATGCGAAATGGGATACCCGTGAAAGATTTGAGTGAGCGTATCGACATCGAGCTTTCGCAACTGCGTCGGTTGGAAATCGCCTCCATTGTAGAGGCCACGACGCTGCTGTTGCTCGTTTTGGTCGCCGTTCCCCTGAAACATCTCGGGGACTGGGATACGGGCGTCAGGATCATGGGACCGCTGCATGGGCTTGCGTTCGTCGGCTACGTCTGGACGGCACTTCAGACAATCTCTGGCGGTGGATGGTCCCCGAAGGATACGGCAAGGCTGTTCGTCGTTGCTTTCGTGCCGTTCGGCGGCTTCTTCAATCTCGGTTTGCTTGCCCGCAAGTCACGGGCTCTTTCCGCCTCGAACGGCGTTCCATGAGCCTCCTCGATCTTTATCCCTGGCTGAAGGCTCTACACGTTGCGTCTGCCCTGATGTTCGTCGGCGGTGTTTTGGCTGTCGCGGTGTTTTTGCGGGCGAACACGGCCGAAGGTGCATCGCTCATCGCTACTGCTCGGGTGGTCCGTCGATGGGATCAGACGATCACGACGCCTGCGATGCTGCTGGTCTGGGGTTTCGGGATCGTGCTTGCGATCAGCGGCCACTGGTTCGCGGATCTCTGGCTGCAGACAAAGCTCGTCTTCGTCGTCGTCCTGTCGGCAATCCACGGGTTGCAGTCGGGGCGATTGCGCCGGCTTGCCGGCGGAGCGGATATCCAGTTCATCAAAACGGCGCCGGTCATCGTCATCTGTGTGCTGATGATCGCAATACTGGCGGTCGTGAAACCGGGATAGCGGGCGTATTCGACGAGACGAGGCACCACGCAGACCCTTCTTCGCAACACCTTTCGAATGGCAGGCAATACGGTATCTGGTTCTGCTTAAAGAGAGCGCGTGGGCGCGATCAGGCAGATATTGAGAGATCGTGTTGAGGGGAACTGGTGCCCTTCACCCAGTCTCGGGCGTCCCGGCCAGTCTCAGGCGTCCCGGCGGGCGATCCAGTCGTGGTCGGGATGGTTCTGGAAGCGCCACTTGCGCAGCGGTCCGGCCATGACGTTGAGATAATACATCTCGTAGCCATAGGGGGCGGCGCAGGGGTGATGGCCCTTCGGGACGAGAACGACGTCGTGGTTTGCAACGCTCATCGTTTCGTCGAGCGCGCCGTCTTCGGTGAAGACCCTCTGGTGGCCGTACCCCTGGGCCGGATTCAGGCGGTGGTAATAGGTCTCTTCCAGGTAGGTCATGGCAGGAAAGGCGTCGTCGTCGTGCCGGTGCGGCGGATAGGACGACCAGTGGCCGGCCGGCGTGAAGACTTCCGTGACGAGGAGGGAATCTGCGACGTCCCGCTCCTCCATCGCGATGGCGTTGATATGGCGCAGGTTGGTGCCTTTTCCCCTGTCGGCAAGGGAAATGCCATCCGGCCCGATCCGAGCGGCGCTGTGGCCCCCCGAGCCCGGCGCCGTGCAGACGGCGAGGGTGCAGTCCGTTGTCGCCGACGCCGTCCATTCGCCGGCGTTGGGCACATAGAGGCAGTGGGGCGGCGTCTTTTCGAAGACGTCCATCCGATCGCCCATCTCGCCGAAATCCTTGCCGTCGACGCAAAGCTTCGCCTTGCCCTCGACGAGGACAAGGATCGCCTCGCGGTCGCCGGTCGCTTCGCCGGCGCTTTCGCCCGGTGCGAGGCGGTAGAGCGAGAAGCCGACATAGGCCCAATGCGGCGACAGCGGACCTCTGGCCGTCGCGGGCGGAATGTCGTGGACCTTGCCGCTGGTGCCTGTCGGCTTTCGCAAGAGATCGCTCATGTTCGACCCTCCTTCTCGTCGGTCTCTCGTTTCTTTGCCCAGCGCGGGCCTGAATAGGAATGGCGCCTGCTCAAGAGGCCTCGGCGAGACCCGCTTCGCGGGCAAGCGCCCTCAGGGTCTTCAGCCCGAGAGACTGGTATTCCAACGGGCTTCGAACCGCCGGATCCTGCTCGGCCTCGATCACGATCCAGCCGGAATAGTCGTTCTGGCCGAGAAGCGTCAGGCATGGGCCGAAGTCGACGCCGCCCTCCTCATCTCCGGGGACGGTGAAAACGCCGCGCCGAACGCCTTCGAGGAAGGAAAGACCGTCGCGCCGAATTTCGGCCATCACCGCGGGTCGGACGTTCTTGGCGTGGAAATGGGCGACCCGGCCGACGTGCTTGGCGAGTTGGGGCGCCGGATCGACGCCGTTGCTGCCGAAATAGAAGTGCCCCGCATCGAAGAGCAGTTTCGTCGCCGGGCCGGTATGAGCCATGAACAGGTCGAGTTCGTCCGGCGTTTCGACCACCGTCCCCATGTGATGGTGGTAGACGAGGGGCACGCCTTCGTCTTTGCAGTGCAGCGCCACCGCTTCCACCTTCTCGCCGAATTCGGCCCAGCGCTCGCGCGGCAGGACCGGAGAGGCCGCAAGGCTTGCCGCGTCGTTGCCGTGGATGGCATTCGACGTCTCGCAGGCGATGCAGACCGTCGAGCCCATCGCCTTCAGGCGATCCAGATGCGGCTGGATCAACGCAATCTCCTCCTCGGCGGAATGAACAAGAAGGTTCAGCGAATACCAGGCCGAGACGAAGGCCAGTCCATGCGGCTCCAGCACGGCTTTCAGCTCGTGCGGGTTCCACGGAAACTTGTGACCGTTCTCGATGCCGGCAAAGCCGATCGCGCCGGCTTCCGCGAGGCAGGTTTCGAGGGGAATGTCGGCCCCGAGGCTGTGGTCGTCGTCATTCGACCAAGCGATGGGGTTGGTGCCGAAGCGGATCATCGAGGCTGTCCAGTTCGAGGAGAATGGAGACAATGGGATGGGCGGGCAAAGTCAGCCGCCGGCGCGGATCTTCAGCTGCTCTTCATAGGCCGCGCGGGCCTTTGCCACCTCCTTACGCGAAGAAACCTCGGGCACCGCGACGTCCCACCAATGACCGCCATCGGGGGTCGAAGGATAGGGATCGGTGTCGATCACGACGACGAAGGGGCCGCTTGCCTCCTTCGCGCGGGACAGCGCCTCCTCCAGTTCGGCAATCGAGGCGGCATGCATCGCCACTGCGCCCATCGAAGCGGCATGGGCAGCAAAGTCGATACTGGATGGGTTCACATGCTCGGCGTGGTCGAGGAGATTGTTGAATTCCGCTCCTCCCGAGGCGACCTGCAGCCGGTTGATGCAGCCGAAGCCGCGATTGTCGGTGAGCACGACGGTGATCTTGAGGCCGAGCATGACGGCGGTCGCGAGTTCGGAATTTGCCATCATGTAGGAGCCGTCACCGAGCATGCAGACGACGTCGCGCTCGGGCTCCGCCATCTTGATGCCGATCGCTCCCGCGATCTCGTAGCCCATGCAGGAATAGCCGTACTCCATGTGATAGGCGCCAGGGCGCGGTGCCTTCCAGAGCTTGTGGAGTTCGCCCGGCATGGTGCCCGCCGCGCACATCACCACCGTGTCCGGCCCGCTCGCGCGCTGCACGGCGCCGATCACCTGTTGGTCGGTCGGCAGTTCGTTGGTTTCGGTCGGGCTCGCCGTCAAAGGATCGACAGCGGCGAACCACTCGTCTTTCAGCGATTGCGTCGGGGGCTTGAAGCGCAGATCGCCGAGAGCGTCGGACAGCATTTCGAGGCCGACGCGCGCGTCGCAGCACAAGGGTTCGGCTCCGTGCTTCATCGCGTCGTAGGCAGCGACGTTGAGCGAGACGAGCTTGCGCTCCGGGTTCTTGAAGAGGTTCCACGAGCCGGTGGTGAAATCCTGGAACCGCGTGCCGACGCCCAGGACGAGATCGGCCTGCGCGCAGACGACATTGGCCGAAGACGCACCGGTGACGCCGACGGGGCCGAGATTCAGTGCATGGTCCCAGGCGAGCGCCGACTTGCCCGCCTGGCTTTCGACGACGGGAATCCGGTGCTTCGTCGCAAAGGCTTCCAGCGCTGCCGTCGCGGCGGAATAATGGACACCGCCGCCGGCGACGATCACGGGCTTGTTCGCCGCCTTCAGGAGCGAGGCGACCGAGGCAAGTTCTGCCGGGTCCGGGTAGGGCCGGCGGGTGCGCCAGACTTTGGGCTCGAAGAAGCGCGCCGGATAGTCGTGTGCCTCGGCCTGGACGTCCTGGCAGAAGGCAAGGCACACCGGTCCGCAATCGGCCGGGTCGGTCAACGTCCTGAACGCCCGGGGCAGGGCGGTGAGAAGCTGTTCGGGCCGCATGATGCGGTCGAAATAGCGGGTCACCGGCCGGAAGCAGTCGTTGGCCGAGACCGTGCCGTCGGCAAAGTCCTCGATCTGCTGGAGAACGGGATCGGGCCCCCGGCCGGAAAACACGTCGCCCGGAATGAGCAGCAGCGGCAGGCGGTTGACATGGGCGAGCGCGGCGGCCGTCACCATGTTGGTCGCGCCGGGACCGATCGAAGAGGTGACCGCCATGGCCCGGCGGCGGCCGGACTGCTTGGCAAACGCGATCGCCGCATGGGCCATCGTCTGCTCGTTTTGGCCGCGAAGGGTCTTGATCGCCGCCCGCTCGGCATAAAGCGCCTCGCCGATTCCGGCGACGTTGCCATGGCCGAAGATCGCCCAGACGCCGGCGAGAAAGGGCTCGCCGGTCTCGGTCATCTGAGCGCTCAGATACTTCACCATTGCCTGGGCGGCGGTGAGCCGGATCGTCGTCATGCCGCTTTCTCCCCGGCCACGCGGGCCGCGTCCCACAGGGCGCAGAGCCGACCGTAGCGTTCCGCCATCATCGATACGGCTGCTTCGGCCTCAAGGTCGCCGCTCAGGTATCTGCGGGCTGCCTCGCCGAAAATCGTACGGCCAACGGCAAAACCCTTGATCAGGGGAAACCGCGCCGCCGCCGCGAAGCTTTGGGCGAGCGCCTCTTGTGAGGCCTCCAGGCCGAGAAGCACGATGCCGCGCACATGCGGATCGTTGGCCTCGATCGTCGCGCAGGTCTTTTCCCAGGCCGTCGGGCTCGCCAGCGGCTCCAGCTTCCACCAGTCGGGATAGATGCCGAGATCGTAGAAGCGTTGAATGACCCGCGCCGTCGTGTCGTCGTTCATCGGGCCGGCCCCCACCGAGCCGGCCTTGGACGGGATGACCTCCAGCAGGAATTCCAGCCGGTTGCGCCGGCAGGCCTCGAAAAGCCGCGCGACCGTCGCTTCCTGCTCGGCCCAGAGTTCCGGGGGATCGTCCGGGTGGCAGAAGCAGAGGCACTTGACCACGTGCTCCGCGGGCCATTCGGCAAGGCCGCCGCAATCGGTGCCGATTTCCGGTTCCAGTTCGAGCGGTCGCGAGCCCGGCCATTCGACCGGGCGTCCGATCCAAAGACCCCGGCCCGCCGCCCGGTAGAGCGCCTTTCGGCCCAGCCGCCCGTCGCACAGAAGTCCGTAGCCGGGCCGTCCGGCCTGCACCTTGAGGACCGCGTCGAGGCAAAGCTGCTTGAACGCGTCGATCGTCTCCGGCGTCGCGCCTTCAAGCGCCTCCATCTGCATGCGGTGATCGAACGCGAAGACCCGCATCACCGGCCAGTCGCCCTTGCGATTGGTCGACCAGTGGATCTGTTCGAGTTCGTCGTCCTTGCGCAGCGCCTTTTCCTTCACGCCGCGCTTCAGGAAGAACTCGAGTTCGGCGAGCGAGGGATAGGACGGCGTGCAGCCGTGCCGCGAGACGGCGAAGGCGCCGCAGGCATTGGCGTATTCGAGCGAGCGTGGCCACGCTTCGCCGTCGAGCCAGCCTTTCAGCAGGCCGGACATGAAGCCGTCGCCGGCGCCGAGCACGTTGAACACCTCGATCGGGAAGCCGGGACCGCTCTCGCCGTCATCGAGGCTTTGGGGGATTTCGCCGGTGAAGGCGACGGCGCCCGCGGCGCCTCGCTTGCAGACGAGGGTCGCGGCCGAGACCGCGCGCACGGCCTTCAGCGCCGCGATCGTGTCGGTCGTACCGCCGGCGATGTGGAACTCCTCCTCGGTGCCGACGATGAGATCGAACAGGTGAAGCGTCGATTGCAGCTTGGCAGTGACCTTCCCGGAAGCGATGAAGCGTTCTTCACCGGCGCCGTGGCCGGCAAGGCCCCAGAGGTTTGGTCGATAGTCGATGTCGAGTGCGGTCCGGGCGCCGTGCTTCCTGGCCAGATCGAGCGCTTTCAGAACGGCCGCCGCGGTGCGCGGATGGCTGAGATGGGTGCCCGTCGCGACCACGGCACGGGCCCGCGCGATGAACGCCTCGTCGATGTCGTCCTCGCACAGCGCCATGTCGGCGCAGTCTTCGCGATAAAAGATCAGCGGAAACTGCGTATTGTCCCTGATGCCGAGGATGACGAGCGCTGTCAGCCGCTCGGGGTCCGTCACGACGCCGGTCGTATCGACGCCCTCTCGGGCGAGCTCCTCGCGCAGGAAGCGGCCCATGTGTTCGTCGCCGACGCGGGTGATCAGCGCCGATTTCAGCCCCAGCCGTGCCGTCCCCGTCGCCATGTTGGTCGGCGAGCCGCCGACATATTTGTCGAACGAGCGCATGTCTTCGAGCCGGCCGCCGACCTGCCCGCCGTAGAGGTCGACGGAGGAGCGGCCGATGGTGATGAGGTCGAGATCCTTTTTCATCAGACCGTTCCGCCGAGCGAGCCTTCGAGCGCCGCCATTTCCTGGCCGCCGGCCATCAGGTCCTGCAATTCGTTGCCGGTGATGTCGCCGCGCTTGGCCGTGCCGAGGGTCTTGCCGCGATTGAGCACGGTGAAGCGATCGCCGACCGCCATGGCGTGGCGCACGTTATGGGTGATGAAGACGACGCCGACGCCCTGATCGCGCACCCGGCCGATGGTGGCCAGAACGTTCGATGTCTGGCGCACGCCGAGCGCCGAGGTCGGCTCGTCGAGGATCAGCACCTTGGCGCCGAAATAGACGGCGCGGGCAATGGCCACGGTCTGGCGCTCGCCGCCCGACAGCGTGCCGACCGCCTGATCGGGCGAGCGCAGCTTGATCCCCATCTCGCGCATCGCCTCCATCGTGGCGGCGTTCGCCCTGTCGATGTCCATGCGCTTGAAAAGCCATTTGCCCTTGGTCGGCTCACGGCCCATGAAGAAGTTGCGGGTTACCGACATCAGCGGGATCATGGCGAGATCCTGGAACACCGTCGCGATGCCGGCCTCCATGGCGTCGCGCGGGCTGCCGAAGGACATCGGCCTGCCCTCGAAGAAGATCTCGCCCTTGGTCGGCTTGTGGACGCCCGACATGGTCTTGATGAAGGTCGACTTGCCGGCGCCGTTGTCGCCGAGCAGGCAATGGCATTCGCCGGGGATCACATCGAAGCTCACGCCGGCCAGCGCGATGATGTTACCGAAGTGCTTCTCGATGTTTTCCATGTGGACGAGGGGTTCGGTCATGGCTCAGCGCTCCCCCGTGACACGTTTGCGGATGAAATTGTTGAACAGGACGGCGGCGAGGAGCATGGCGCCGAGGAACACCTGGAACCAGTCCTGGTCGAAATTGGTGTAGCTGAGGCCGATGGTCACCATGCCGAAGATGATGGCGCCGAAGAAGGCGCCGATCGCCGAGCCGTAGCCGCCCGTCAAAAGGCAACCGCCGATGACAGCGGCGATGATCGCCTCGAACTCCTTCATGAAGCCGCGTCGCGCATCGGTCGAGCCGGCGTCCATCACCGTGATGATGGCAACGAGGGTCGCGCAGCAGGCGGTCAGCACGAACAGCGAGATCTTCACCTTTCGCACTGGCACGCCGGAATTGGAGGCGGCGTTTTCGTCACCGCCGGAGGCGAAGATCCAGTTGCCCTGGGGCGTGCGCAAAAGGACGTAGGTGGCGATCAGCGCGAAGGCGACGAACCAGAGAATTTCGACGGGAATCCCCGGCACCTTCGGCAAGCCGCTGCCGAAGCGGTCGATGAGCCCCTGCTTTGCCAGCCATGCGAAGAGGCCGGTAAACGCGTCGCCGGAAAAAATCGGGGCGAGCCAGTCGTCGCCGATGGCGTCGCGGACGCCGCGCAGCTGGGTCGAGCCGCCGGTGGCGATCTTCAGCCCGACCAGCGAGGCCCCGCGCAGGATGAACAGAAACGCCAGCGTTACGATGAAGGAGGGCAGGCCGGTCTTCAGGACGATCGTGCCGTTGAGCATGCCGAGCGCGGCTGCGATCGCGAAGGTCGCGGGGATGGCGATGACGAGCGGCAGGCCGAAGGTGACGACGAAGGCGCCGAAGATCAGGCCGGAAAAGGCCACCATCGAGCCGATCGACAGGTCGAATTCGCCGCCGATCATCAGCATCGCCGCGCCGATGGCGAGAATGCCGAGCTGCGCCGCCGGGGTCATGAAGTTCATCACGCCGGACAGCGTGAACATCGTGCTGGAGGCGGTGAACAGGAAGAAGATCGTCACCGCGATGGCGCCGGCGACGGCGCCGAGTTCGGGCCGCTTCATCAGCCTGGTGGCGAAACCTTCCTGTTTCAGCCGCTCGTCCTGAACGGCCTCTGGGACGTTGGCCATGCTGGTTTCCCCCGAGATGTCATGAGCACGGGAGGGGTCGCGGCGCGGCTTTGGCGCCGCGACCCCTCAGGCGTTTGACGATGACGCAGACAGCCAGGGTGTCAGCGAATGCCCTTGGCTGAAAGCTCGACGACCTGTTCAGCCTTGTCCTTGGTGATCAGGTTCGGTCCGGAGGGCACGTTGCCGCCCGGAACGAGGCCGTAGTTCGCGTTCAGCGCCAGGAAGACGACCGGCAGATAGCCCTGAAGGAACTGCTGCTGGTCGATGGCGAAGGCCGCCTTGCCCGCGGCGACATCCTTCAGAAAACCCGCCGAAAGGTCGAAGGAGGCGACGTTGATCTTGCCGCCGCGCCCGACGGCCTCGACTGCCTGGACGGCAGGCTCGCCGACGGTCGCCGCGCCGAGGCCGAGAATGGTGTCGACGTCCTGGTTGGATTCCAGCGCCGCCTGCACCTTCGACTTCACATCGGTCGGGTCGTTCGATGTCGGAAGCACGTCGACCTTGCCGCCGAAGCCGTCCTTGAAGCCGGCGCAACGCTGGTCGAGCGACACGTTGCCGACCTCCTGGTTGACGCAGAGCGCGTCCTTGCCGCCCATCTCCTTGAGCTTCTCGCCGGCCTTCTTGCCAGCGGTGAACTCGTCCTGCCCGACATGCAACAGAGCGCCGAGCTTGGCCGACACATCGGAGCCGGAATTCATCGAGATCACCGGAATGCCGGCCTGCACCGCCCGTTCGATCGACGGGCCGAGGGCGTCGGCGTCGGGAATCGAGACGACGAGGCCGTCGGGTTCCTGGTTCACGGCGGCATCGATGAGCTGGCTCATCTGCACCATGTCGAAGGTCTCGGGGGCGCGGTAGTCGACCTTGGCGCCGGTATCCCTGGCCGCCTGCTCGACGCCGTTCTTGACCACCGACCAGAACGGATCGTTGGCCTGGCCGTGGGTAACGACGATGATCTGCTGGGCCATGGCCGGCCCGGCGATGGCGAGCGCCATGGCGGCGCCGGCGAGAGTCCTGAGAAGTGTCATTGCGATTTCCTCCCTCTGTTGAACGGATGCACTGCGCGGCGCTGCGCCGCGTTCGGTCGTTGCCGAACCCTTCCGTCTTCCCGCCGCTCTCCCGGCCGCGTTTCGGCACCGTGAGCCTGAGGCTCAATGGTGTTTTGGAAGATTTATTCCATTTTCCCGTATCCAGGCGGAATGTCAATCGCCGTCTTTGCGCATGCCGCCCACGGCGACCGCAAGAGCCGTGGTGAGCGTCAGCGCCGCGGTCGGTGCACGGAAGGCGCCGACATCGACCTCGCGAGCGATCAGCAGCACCTTCGCTGCGTCGCGCATCGGGCAATCGGTCGTGTCGCTGAGAGCGACGACCGGGATGCCGCGCGCACCGGTTCTTTTCGCGAGTTGCAGAGTTTCCTGAGAAAACGGATGAAAGCTGACCGCGAAGAGTGCATCGCCCGGTCGGATGGCATGGTCGCTCTCGATTTGTCCAAAGGTGCGATGGATCACTGTCGGCACCTGCATCTTGTCCAGCATGTAGCCCATGGAGCAAACGATCGCGAAGGCGCGCCGGAGGCCCACGAGATGGATCGTCCCGGCAGAGGCGAGGACCCCGCTGGCTTCGCGAAGCTTCTCCTCGTCGATCTCGTTCATCAATGAAACCAAAGATTTGTGGCCTGCTTCGGCGAAGCTTGCGGCGAGCCATCCCGGCCCCTCTTCGCCCCGCTCGCGCAGCCGCGCCAGGCGCTCGGCATAGTCCGGGCGAAATTGCGCATATTCGGCGCGAAACAGCGCCTGCATCTCCGAAAAGCCGGAAAAGCCCAGCGCTTGGCAGAAGCGCACGAAGGCCGACGGCTGAACCCCGGCACCGGCGGCGAGATCGGCGACGGTCGAGACGGCGACGAGATGGATGTTGTGACGTAAGAACTCGGCGCATTGGACGAGCCGCTTCGGCAGCGAAGCGCCAATTCCGTCGAGCCGTTCCAGCAGTTCGGACACGTTTGCCGGAGCGCCCGGCCAATCCTGCGCCGTCGATGCCATGCGAGTCTCCTGTCTTGACACGAGGCACTATACAGGGGCATCCCACTGATGGAACAGATATTCCAATTTCGGAGGAAGGGCAGGGAAGAGATATGTCGATCGGTCTCGGCCTCATCGGCACCGGCTTCATGGGCAAGGCCCATGCGCTCGCCTATCGCGCGGCCGGCGCGGTGTTCGGCGATCTGCCGCAAGTGCGTCTTGCGCGTCTCTGCGACACGCCGGTGGACAAGGCGCAGACGATGGCTCGCCAGTTCGGCTTCGACGGCGCAACGGACGACTGGCGCGAACTGGTGACGAGCCCCGAGGTCGACATCGTCTCGATCACCACGCCGAACGCCTTGCACAAGGAGATGGCGATCGCGGCGATCCTTGCCGGCAAACACGTCCATTGCGAAAAGCCGATGGCGCTGACCCTCGATGATGCCCGCGAGATGGAGGCGGTGGCTCGCCAGAAGGGCGTGCGAACCATCGTCGGCTACAATTACATCCACAATCCGGCCTTCGCCCATGCGCTGCAGATGATCGATGACGGTGTCATCGGCCGGCCGGTGCATTTCCGCGGCATCGTCGACGAGGATTATCAGGCCGATCCTGAGCTTGCCTGGACGTGGCGGGCAAAACGCACTGAGGCCGGCCTCGGCACGCTCGGCGATCTCGGCTGTCATCTGGTGTCGATGGCCTGCGGCCTGATGGGTCCGGTCGAGAGCCTCGTCGCCGACACGCAAATCATCCACGAGACCCGCCCGCTCGCGGACGGTTCCGGACGGGCGAAGGTCGAAAACGAGGACGCGGCCTCGGCGATCCTGCGCTTCGAGAGCGGGGCGCAGGGCACGCTCGTCACCTCCCGCTCGGCCTGGGGCCGCAAGAACAGGCTCGATTTTGAGGTGCACGGCACCAAGGGCATGATCGTCTTTCGCCAGGAGCGGATGAACGAACTGCAACTCTACGCGAACGAAGGCGAGCGCGCCCGGCAGGGCTTTCGCACCATCCTCACCGGTCCGGAGCATCCGCCCTACGGCGCCTTCTGCCCGGCGCCCGGCCATCAGCTCGGCTTCGGTGACTTGAAGACCATCGAAGCCGCCAGCTTCCTGCGCGCCATTGCCTCGGGCGAGCCGGCTCATCCCGATTTTACGGCCGCCCTCTCGTTCGAGGCGGTGATCCACGCCATCGACGCCTCCGCCCGCGAGGGGCGGCGCGTCCATCTCTGACATCTTCAGATCGTCCGCGAAAGCGGACAGGGAGACCCTCATGAAAGTTGCACTCTTCGGTGCCGGCCGCATCGGCAAGGTTCACGCTGCCTCGATCCGGATGCATCCGCGGTCACAGCTGATCTCCGTCACCGACGTGGTCGCCGAGGCCGCCGAAAGCCTTGCGAAAGAGCACGGAATCACGGTTCGATCGCCCGACGACATTCTGGCCGACCCGTCGATCGAGGCGATTCTGATCGCATCCTCGACCGACACCCATGCCGATCTCATCGAAAAGGGCGTTGCCGCCCGAAAGGCGATCTTCTGCGAAAAACCGATCGATCTCTCGCTCGAGCGCGCGCTGCGCGTCCGTGAAATCACGGCTTCGTCTTCGCAACCGGTGATGATGGGCTTCAATCGCCGTTTCGATCCGAACTTTGCGGCGCTGAAGGCGGCGCTCGATGCCGGCGAGATCGGCAAGGGCGAGTTGCTGTCCGTCACTTCCTATGATCCGGCCCCGCCGCCGGTCGCCTATATCAAGGTGTCGGGCGGGCTCTACCGCGACATGATGATCCACGATTTCGACATGTGCGCCTTTCTCTTCGGCATGCCGGAAAAGGTCATGGCGCATGGGTCCTGTCTGGTCGATCCGGCAATAGGGGAGGCTGGCGACGTCGACACCGCCGTCGTGGTCATGACCTATTCTGACGGGAGGATCGCGACGATCCGCAATTCCCGCCGGGCGCCTTATGGCTATGATCAGCGCGTCGAACTGCTCGGCTCAAACGGCATGCTGGAAGCGCGGAACGAGATCGAGAATACGGTGGTGCGGTCGACCGTCGCGGGCGTGTCGTCGGCCAAGCCCCTGCACTTCTTCCTCGAGCGTTACACACGAGCCTACGCGATCGAGTGGGCCGCATTTGTCGATTCTGTCATCGACGGCAAGCCGGTGCCCGCGGGCGTCGAGGACGGGGTCAATGCTCTGGCGCTGGCGGAGGCCGCGAATATTTCGGCACGGGAGGGTTGCCAGGTTGCGGTGACCGAGGTGATGACGGGCGCCTGACCCATGGCTTTTGACCTTGCCGCCTGCGCCGAAATGCTGTGGCGCGACAAGCCTATGGAGTGGCGGGTGAAACGCCTGACCGAGCTCGGCTTTCAGGTCGGACTGTGGAACTGGGCCGACCACGACGTTCCGATGCTGGAGCGCTCCGGCGCGACCTTCTCGATCATGAACGGCTATCTCTCGGGCCGCCTTGCCGACGACGAGGGGGCGGACGAGCTTCTGCGCACGGCGCGCGAGACGGCCGATGTTGGCCTGCGCCTTGGCGTCGCCCGGCTGAACCTGCACGGCACCGGGCTCGGCGAGGGCGGCCTGCCGGTCAGCCCCTGCGAGACCGTAACCGGCGCCATGTGGCTGAAGGCCCGCGACACGCTGGAACGGATCGCCGATCTCGCCGAGGAAAAGGGCGTCGTCTTCACGCTGGAAAACCTCAACCTTTCCGTGGATCATCCGGGTGTGCCCTTCGCGAAGGCAAAGGACACGCTGGCGTTGGTGAAGGCGGTGAACCGTTCGGGCCTGAGGCTCAATCTCGACCTTTATCATGCCCAGATCGGCGAGGGGAACTTGATCGAGCTCTGTCGCGCAGCGCTGCCATGGATCGGCGAGATTCAAATTGCCGACGTGCCGGGCCGTATGGAGCCGGGGACCGGAGAAATCAACTATTCCGGTGTCGCCCGTGCCCTCGCCGCAATGGGGTATGACGGCCCAATCGGCATGGAAGCCTTTGCCAGTTCCGACCCGGAAGATGCACTGGCCGCGTTCTGCAAAATCTTCGAGTTCTCCTGAGCTGACAGGTCGGCGTGGCCTGCCATAACGGCGCTGGCGTCTTGGTGACACACCATTCGTGTGAACCCGGCTCCATTGGTCGGCCCCTACCGAGTGCTCCAAGCAAATCCTGGTGCATGACGGACCTGAATCGCTTTGGAATGGCGGTCCAGTTTCTGCGCGGGTTTTTGGTGCCGATCAGTTGGGTTGGTCGTCGACCACCGTCTCGGGCCGCTCGTTGCCCTCGACGACCTCGTCGTGCCAGTTGCCTTCGGCGTCTTCCCAGCGAATGCCCCTCGGGCTGTCGCCAGCCACTTCCTGGCGGGCGGCGGCGTCGCGGGCGGCCTTCAGTGCCGCGTCGTGGTTGGGAAAGGTCTCCGAGAAGACGTCGCCGACCTTGTAGGCCCAGCCCTGGTCGTGCCGGGTGATCTCGTAGTGGATTGTCACCATCGTCGTTGCTCCTTGCGGCCGGGTGCGGCCGCCTTGCTCTGTCGAAACTCTCCAGCGACAAACGCCGGCCCATCGCGGTCGTTCCAGAACGTGCCGCGCCGTATCCGCTGGGGAAGACGTTCGATCGAAGCACACCGCCTTCGAACCTGGCGCCCTTTCAGCGCCAGACTGCCTTCGCGGCGATCTCCGCGTCCATCGCGTCGGCGAAAAGCTCGTCACGCGCTTCCCCCTCCACCCGCTCGCGGCCGACTTCCAGCATGATCGGCACGGCAAGCGGCGAGATTCGGTCGAGGTCCTTGTGGACGATGTGGTGCTTGATGCGTGCGAGGAGATCGGAGACCCGCCCGACGTCGAGAAGGCCGGTTGCCGCGTCCGCCCAGGTCGCCTGCATCAAGATGTGGTCCGGCTCGTGGGCGCGCAGTACGTCGTAGACGAGATCGGTCGAGATGGTCATCTGCCGGCCGGTCTTCTCCTGGCCGGGGCGGCGCTTGTCGACGAGGCCGGAGATGACGGCGCATTGCTTGAAGGTGCGCTTGAGCAGCCACGAATCGGCCATCCAGGCTTCCAGATCGTCGCCCAACATGTCCTCGTCGAAGAGCGCGTCGAGGGACAACCGCCCGTCGGCGATCATCGCGCCCATGCCACCGCGGCCCCAGATCGAGATCGCATAGTCCGTGGCGACGAACCCCAGTGGCTTGGCCCGCGCCCGCTCCAGCCTGCGGGTGAGCAGCATGCCGAGGGTCTGGTGGGCCAGCCGCCCCTCGAACGGGTAGAGCACCATGAAGTCGAGCTTGCCGTTCGGAAAGGTCTCCACGAGGAGGTCGTCCGGCCCGGGAATCAGGGATGTGAGCTGCTGGATCTCAAGCCAGTCGCCGACCTGCGACGGCAGATCCTTCCAGCGTTTCGGATCGGCGAGCATCGCCCGCACTTCCCTTGCGAGAAACGTGGTCAGCGGGAACTTCGAGCCGCCGTAATAGGGGATCTTCGGCTCCTCCGAGACTGCCTTGGTGACGAGGCAGATGTTCTCGAAGATGCCTTCGAAGCGAATGACCTGGCCGGCGAAGAGGAAGGTGTCGCCCCGGGTCAGTGTCTCGAGGAAATTCTCCTCGATCTTGCCGAGGGTCGGGCCGCCGCGGCTGATGCCCGACTTCGTGCGGCGACGGATCAGCTTGATCGACAGCATCTCGGCTTCGAGGATGGTGCCGGCGTTCATCCGGTACTGCTGGGCGACGCGCGGATGGGCGATGCGCCAGGTGCCGTCCTCGGTCAGCCTGATCTTGGCGTAGCGCTCGTAGACGCGCAGCGAATAGCCGCCCGTGGCGACGAAATCGACGATCCGATCAAAGGTCTCGCGGGTCAGCCCGGCATAGGGCGCCGCCGTAACGATCTCGGCATAGAGATCCTCGGCGCGAAACGGCTCGGCGACGGCCATACCAAGAACGTGCTGGGCCAGAACGTCCAGCGCGCCGTCCCGCAAGGGGGGTGTGTCCTGATGGCCGAGATAATTGGCGTCGAGCGCTGCCTGGCATTCCATGATCTCGAAGCGGTTGGCCGGCACGAGGATCGCCTTGGACGGCTCGTCCATGCGGTGGTTCGAGCGGCCGATGCGCTGGGCGAGCCGCGAGGCGCCTTTTGGCGCACCCACGTGAACCACCAGATCGACGTCGCCCCAGTCGATGCCGAGGTCCAGCGTCGATGTGGCGACGACGGCGCGCAGCTGGTTGGCCGCCATCGCGGTCTCCACCCGCTTGCGCTGGCCAAGGTCCAGCGAGCCGTGATGCAGCGCGATCGGCAGCGTCTCGTCGTTGATCCGCCACAGCTCCTGGAAGAGGATTTCGGCCTGGGAGCGGGTGTTGACGAAGAGCAGCGTCGTTTTGTGGGCCCGGATCGCCTCGAAGATCCCGGCCATCGCATAGCGCGAGGAATGCCCCTGCCAGGGCACCCGCTCCTTGGATTTGAGAATCGCGATGTCGGGCGCCGCGCCGCCCTCGACGGTGATCAGGTCCGACAGAGATGGATGATCGGAGCGGGGATCAAAGAAGCCGGCCGGCTGCCCGGCGGAGAGCGTGCGGTCGGGCAAAGGGCGTTCGGTGAGGTGTGGCAGTGGGTCGTCGTTTTCGTTGCTGCCCACGTCCATGGATGAGCGATCGGCGATATCATCGTCTGTTGGTTCGCGATCCGACCGCTCGCCATTCGAGCCACGCTCGGCCGCTTCGCCATGTTCCGGTTCGGCGATCGCCGCCGGTTCGGGAACTGTCCGAATCTCCTCGCCAGCCCCTTTGGCGCTCGCACTCTGCGCCACCAGCCAGCGGCGCAGATCGTCGGGTTCGGCGACCGTCGCCGACAGGCCGATGGTCTGGATGCCCGGCCGAAGGCGCCGGAGCCGGGCGAGGCCGAGCGACAGAAGATGCCCGCGCTTCGACGTCACCAACGAATGCAGCTCGTCGAATATCACGTAGCGAAGGTCTGAGAAGAAGACGCTCGCGTCCTTCGATGCGATCAGCAGCGCCACCTGCTCGGGCGTCGTCAGAAGAATGTCCGGCGGTTTCAGCTTCTGCCGCTGACGGCGCCCCTGTGAGGTGTCGCCGGTGCGGGTTTCCATCGTAACGGACAGCCCGGTTTCGACCACCGGCCGTTCGAGGTTGCGGGCGATGTCGGTCGCCAGCGCCTTCAGCGGCGAGATGTAGAGGGTGTGGATGCCGCGGGCTCTTGCGCCCGGCTTGCGCCGGGGCCGACGTGCCAGATCGACGAGGCTCGGCAAAAACCCCGCCAGCGTCTTGCCGGCCCCGGTCGGCGCGATCAGCAGCACTGAGGCCCCGCTTTCGGCCTTTTCCAGGAGATCGAGCTGATGCGGTCGCGGGGTCCAGCCATTGCGGGCGAACCAGGCGGCGAAGGGCTCGGGAAGGCCGCTTGCGGACGGAGACACAGCGTCCGGCTCCGAAATGCCCTCAGGGCTGTTTTTCGTCTTGATCGCCCGGCTCACGGCGTCGGTTCCGTGGCGGGGCTGGTGGCCGCCGCCTGCCGCGGTTTCGCTTGGACTGATACGGCGAACGCGATGCCGCCGAGCACCAGGACGGCGGCGATGATGAAACGGCTGTTGAGGCTTTCCCCCAGGAAGAGGACACCGCCGCCGGCGGCGAGGATCGGCACGGAGAGCTGGACGATGGCGGCGCGGGTGGCGGTCAGAAGCGGCAGCGCCGTGTACCAGACGATATAGCCGAGGCCCGAGGCGCCGGCGCCGGAGGCGAGCGCGATGAGAACGCCTTCGAAAGAGGCTAACGGCGAGAAGGCGAGGGAGACGAGGATCAGCGGGATCGCGATCGGCAGGGTGCGGATGAAATTGCCGGCGGAGACGGACGCGGGGCGCCCGACGCCGCGGCCGCGCAGCGAATAGACGCCCCAGGCGACGCCGGAGACGATCATCAGAACGGCGCCGACGATCTCCGGCGTCACCAGATGCGGCGCGATCCACCAGACGAAGGCCCCGAAGGCGACGAAGAGGCCGAGAATCTCGAGCCGCCTCGGGCGCTCGCCGGCGGCAAGCCCTGCGCCGATCATCGTCGCCTGGACGGCGGCGAACAGCACCAGTGCGCCGATGGCGGCGCCGATGCGCAAATAGGCGAAGGAAAAACAGACGGCATAGACGAGAAGGGCGGCGGCGGATGTCCAGCTGCCGGGGAGGTGGTCCCCCAAAGTCTCACGTGCATCGACCGTTTCGAAGGCGACCGCATGGGCGACGGATGGCACGGATCGACCTTGGGTCGGAGTGACGGAACAGGTCGTTTGAGGACCTGCCGTTTCGGCTTCCTCGTCGCGCCGTCGCCGCAGGAAAATCAGGCCCAGCACCAGTGCCCCCGCGGCGAGGCGAATGCCCGTAAAGCCGGCGGCGTCGATCGCCGGCCCGCCGTTTTCAGCCGACAGAGCGAGGCGGGCCAGCAACGAATTGCCTGCAAAGGCCAGCATCGCCAGGGTTGTCAACCACAAGGTCGAAGGCATCGTTTTTCAGATCCGTCGCTGGGATGGCGGGAGACCGACATGCCGTGAGTGACGCTCGATCCTGATCCGAAGCATAGCGCTCTGCGCGCCGAACGAAAGCGGTGGCGGAGAGGGTCGAAAGTCTGAAGGCGGCGAGCAGCGTGTCCGTCAGCGCCCCTTGTGCGTCTTATAGCGGTGAATGGCGGGTGGCCGTTGTCAACCAGTTTTTGAAGCACGTGGCATCTTACGTCAGAAGGTCGCGGCAGGATGGCCGCTTTTCAGCCAAAGCCGGGCGATGTCCTCGTCGTCCAGTGAGAAGGCTTTCACTTCGATCTTCGGTATCAGCAGATCCTCGGCGCTCGCGATGGCGCGCACCCAGCTTTTGTCGCAGACGACGGCGACGCGGCGAAAGCGCGCGATCTCGCGGACCCGCGACAAGGAGTATTTGATGTCCTTGGCGAGCGCCGGCGGCGTGATGAAGCCGATGTCGTGGACGATCGCCAGCATGTTGAGCTTGCCAGCACGCTGTGCCAGCCGTGCATCGATATGGGCGATCGCCCGGTCGATGTCGGCCTTGTCGATGCAACCGTCGATTTCGTAGGCGATGAGGCCGTCGGGTTCCGGCAGGATGGTCAGCATGGCGGTCTCGGTCGGAAGGCTGTCAAACCTCCATCATAATCCGTTGTGCTGCGAAGGAAACCCGTTTGAGAGCCCGATCGGCCATCGCCGCGAGCGCTTCGGCACTTATCTGTCGGAAGATGAAAACCAAGCCTAACAAAGCCTTTCACCCGTCTCGCGCAAGTCCGGCGATCCGTCCGGAGGATTTGTTGCGACCGACGCCCAAAGGGCTCTATTGCCCGCCGGGCGATTTCTACATCGATCCGATCGCAAAGGTGGAGCGGGCGCTCGTCACCCATGGCCATGCCGACCATGCGCGACCGGGCAACGACAAGGTGCTGGCGACGCGGCAGACGCTCGACATCATGGCGCTGCGCTATGGGGAGGCTTTCTGCAAGGAGCGTCAGGTGGCCCTGCTCGGCGAGGCAATCGCGATCGGCGACGTGACGGTCAGCTTTCATCCGGCCGGCCACGTGCTCGGTTCGGCGCAGATCGCCGTCGAGCACAAAGGCCTCAGGATCGTCGCTTCCGGCGACTACAAGCGCCGCGCCGACCCGACTTGTGCCGGCTTCGAGCCGGTCGCCTGCGATGTCTTCATCACCGAGGCGACCTTCGCGCTGCCGGTCTTTCGTCATCCGGACACCGCCGAGGAGATCGAGAAGCTGCTGGCCTCCGTCCGGCAGTTTCCCGAGCGGGCGCACCTCGTCGGCGCCTATGCGCTGGGCAAGGCGCAGCGGGTGATCAAGCATATCCGCGAGACAGGCTACGACGCGCCGATCTACATCCACGGCGCGCTGAAGAAGCTCTGCGACTACTACCAAAGCCAGGGCATCGATCTCGGCGATCTGCGGCCGGCGACCATCGAGGCGGGCAAATCCGGGGCGGGCAAATCGGCGAGCAAGCCGGGCGGTGCGACCAAAAAGGCCGATTTTGCCGGCGCCATCGTCGTCGGCCCGCCCTCGGCCTTCGCCGACAAATGGGCGCGGCGCTTTCCCGATCCCGTCTCGTGCTTCGCTTCGGGATGGATGCGCGTGCGCCAAAGAGCCCGCCAGCGCGGCGTCGAGCTGCCGTTGATCGTGTCCGATCATTGCGACTGGGACGAACTGACCGAGACGATCGACGAGATCGCCCCGCAGGAGGTCTGGGTCACCCATGGCCGTGAGGAGGCACTGGTGCGCTGGTGCGAACTGCGCCAGCTCAGCGCCAGGCCGCTGCATCTCGTCGGCTACGAGGATGAGGCGGAGTAGGGGGTTTCGCGAAGGGTTAGGCCGGGCGCGGATGAAGTCGCACACCCTGCGGCGACAGGCTCTTGCAATAAAAACACCAATGCGCAACTTATTGGTTGCATATTGTCGATGATTATGCGACGAAAGCGCAACAAGGAGGTTGCGAAATGGTCGATAAAATCGAGAAGACGATCGAATTGAATGTTCCGATCGAGCGGGTCTGGCGGGCACTGACGGATCATCGGGAATTCGGGACCTGGTTCGGCGTCCGGATCAACGGCCCGTTCGCGCCGGGCCAGCCGTCCCGGGGCCAGATCACGATCGAAGGGTTTGATCACGTGCCGTGGAATGCCGAGATCAGGACAATGGAGGAGCCGACCTGTTTTGCCTATGAATGGCATCCCTATGCGATCGAACCCGACGTCGACTATTCGGACGAGCCGCGAACGCTCGTCGAATTTCGTCTTGAGCCGGTGGAGGCCGGAACGCGACTGACGGTCGTCGAATCCGGCTTCGACGCTCTGCCGGCGGCGCGGCGCGACATCGCGTTTCGGATGAACGACGGCGGTTGGACGCAGCAGACGAAGAATATCAAGGCTCATGTCGAAGCCTGAGCGACAAGACGGCCGATCGCAGGACGACACTCACCGCGATCCCGCGCGCATGTTCGCGGCCCTGGGCGACCGCACGCGTCTGGCGCTGCTGCAGCGTCTAAGCGATGGCCGCCGATGCTCCATCACCCATCTTGCCGCCGACACCCGTCTGACGCGGCAGGCCGTGACCAAGCATCTGCAGGTTCTGGAAGACGCGGGAATGGTTGCCAGCGCCCGGACGGGACGAGAAAGCCGTTTTGGCCTGCAGCCCGACGCGATCCGCGAGGCAAAAGACTATCTGGAGGCGGTTTCGGCCCAGTGGGATTTGGCGTTGGGCAGACTCACGGCGTTCCTGGAAGACGAAAGCTAGGCAAAGAACAGGTTCGGCAGCGGATTTGCCTATCGATCGCCGAGCACGTAGCCCGCCAGATGCGACGCCATGTAGGCGTACCCTTCGGCCGAGGCATGAAACCCGTCGCGGGAAAAGCCGGCCGGTTCGACGCGCGGCAGCGATGTGGCGGCGATCGCGCCGCGCTCGATGCAGAGGCGCGCGCCCATGCGGCGGATGATCCTGGCGCGGCGTTCGAGGATGCGGCCGAGAGCGTTCGGCAGGGCCGGCACGCGGTTGAGGTCGACCGGCGGCGACCAGACGATGCGCGCTTCGGGCCATTTGGCCTTGAGTGCATAGAGAAGCCCGCCGAAGGCTTTCTTGAAACGCCGGGCCGTGTGGAAGTTCTTGGCATCGTTGGTGCCGATGTGCAGCACGATGTGGCTGTAGGACTCACGGGCGAGGTTCGGCACCACGTGGTCGCGAATTTGCGCCGAGACCGCCGAGTTGGAGCCGGCGGCCCGCCAGGCGACCGCGCGGCCGGTGAGCGCATGCAGCCGCTCGGCGAGCCGCGGCGCCAGGCTGTCGGCGACACGCGCCACCCCGACCCCGGCTGCCGAACTGTCGCCCAGAACCAGGAGCCGGATCGGCGCGTCGCCATCCGTCCAGTCCTCGGCTCCGCCAGCCTTCGTCTCACCGATGATGCCCGACACCGGCCCCGCCGGCGGCACCATCCGCTCGACGCGGCGGCGTGTGGCGAGCCCCTGCCAGACATAGACGGGGAAGGCGAGCCAGGTGACGAGTGCGCTCTTGAACATCATGGGCTCGGATCGCCGTCAGGCCTTCAGGACCTCGACGCCCGGCAGCGGCTTGCCTTCCATCCATTCCAGGAACGCGCCGCCCGCCGTCGAGACATAGGTGAAATCGTCCGCGACCCCGGCCTGGTTCAGCGCCGAGACCGTGTCGCCGCCGCCGGCGACGGAGACCAGCTTGCCGGCCCTGGTCAATTCGCCCGCATGTTGGGCGGCGGCCATGGTCGCGGTGTCGAAGGGCTTGATCTCGAAGGCGCCGAGCGGGCCGTTCCAGACCAGCGTCCTGGCCTTGTCGAGCCAACCATTGACGACGCCGACCGTGTCGGGTCCGGCATCGAGGATCATCGCGTCGGCGGGAACGTCATGGACCGAAACTGTCTCGGAAGCGGCGCCCGCCTTGAACTCGCGTGCCACAATTGCGTCGGTCGGCAAGACGATCGCGCAGCCGCTCTTTTTCGCGGCGGCCAGGATGCGCTTCGCCGTCTCCGCCAGTTCGTGCTCGCACAGCGACTTGCCGACATCGATCCCTTGCGCGGCTAGGAACGTGTTGGCCATGCCGCCGCCGATCACCAGCGCATCGACCCTGCCGACGAGGTTTTCGAGGAGATCGATCTTGGTGGAGACCTTGGCGCCGCCGACGATGGCGACGACCGGCCGCTCGGGGTCGCCGAGACCCTTTTCCAGCGCCTCAAGCTCGGCCTGCATGGTGCGGCCGGCATAGGAGGGCAGATGGCGGGCGAGCCCTTCCGTCGAGGCATGGGCGCGGTGGGCGGCCGAGAAGGCGTCGTTGACGAAGACGTCGCCGAGTGAGGCGAGTTGCGAGACGAACTCGTCGTCGTTCGCCTCCTCGCCGGCGTGAAAACGGGTGTTTTCGAGGAGGACGACGTTGCCGTCCTTCAACGCCGCCACGATGCCGGCGGCAACCGGGCCGACGCAATCGTCGGAAAAGCCGACCGGCTGGCCGAGCATTTCGGACAGGATCGGCGCCAGCGACTCCAGCGACATGTCGGGGTTGGGCTTGCCCTTCGGGCGGCCGAAATGGGCGAGCAGGATGACCCGTCCGCCCTTTTCGGAGATCTCGCGAATCGTCGGCAGGATGCGCTCGATGCGGGTGCGGTCGGTGACCTTGCCGTTCTGCATCGGGACGTTGAGATCGACCCGCACGAGCACGCGCTTGGCCGTGACGTCCGCGTCGTCGAGGGTCTTGAATGGGGTTGTCATATGGCCTCCTCCGAAAACCGCGCCTGCCGGCCCGCGATGTAGCGTGAAGCGCGCCGCCAGGGCAACGGCGAAGGGCAATCGGGAAGCGCGCAGTCCCCCGCCTACGATTGCGGGTGGTTCAGTTGCCCTTGTGCAGAAACGCTCTTTGGAAAGCCCGACGACGCCAGCGGATCTCCCGGTCGCAGGCCGCCCGGTAGGGCAGCCTCGCGTTCGTTCGTTCGGGATCAGGCCTCAGGCGGCCTGCATCATGGCGATGGCGGTGTCGGACATGCGGTTCGAGAAGCCCCATTCGTTGTCGTACCAGGACAGGATGCGCACCAGCGTGCCGTCCATGACCTTGGTCTGGTCCATGTGGAAGATCGACGAATGCGGGTCATGGTTGAAGTCGGAGGAGACGTTCTTGTCGTCGGTGAAGCCGAGGATACCCTTGAGCGGGCCGGAGGTCGCGGCCTCGCGGATCGCCGCGTTGATCTCCTCGACCGAGGTCTCGCGCTTGGCGACGAACTTGAAGTCGACGACCGAGACGTTCGGGGTCGGCACGCGGATGGCGACGCCGTCGAGACGGCCCTTCAACGCGGGCAGGACCAGCGCCACGGCCTTGGCGGCACCCGTCGAGGTCGGGATCATCGACAGCGCGGCGGCGCGGCCGCGGTAAAGATCATTGTGCATCGTGTCGAGCGTCGGCTGATCGCCCGTGTAGGAATGGATGGTCGTCATGAAGCCCTTGTCAATGCCGATGGCGTCGTTGAGGACCTTGGCGACCGGGCCGAGGCAATTGGTCGTGCAGGAGGCGTTGGAGACGATCGTGTCGCCGGCCGTCAGGGTCTTGTCGTTGACGCCGAAGACGATGGTCTTCTCGGCGCCCGAGGCGTTCGACAGCGGGCCGGAGATCAGCACCTTCTTGGCACCTGCCGTCAGATGCGCCGAAGCCTTGGCCGGATCGGTGAAGATGCCGGTGCATTCCATCGCGATGTCGATGTTCATGTCACCCCAGGGCAGCGTCTTCGGATCGCGTTCGGCAAGAACCTTGATCGGTCCGCGACCGACGTCGATGGTGTCGCCGTCGACTTTCACCGTGCCGGGGAAGCGGCCATGCACCGAATCGTAGCGGATCAGGTGGGCGTTGGTCTCGACCGGGCCGAGATCGTTGATCGCCACCACCTCGATGTCGGTGCGCCCGGATTCGATGATCGCCCGAAGCACGTTGCGGCCGATGCGGCCGAAGCCGTTGATTGCGACGCGTACTGCCATTGGTTGTCTCCTCAAAATGGGCCGCGCCCTGTCTGTCGTGGGCCAACCCTTTGTCGATCTGCCCTGCGGCGGAATTCCGACAAGGGCTTTACAGGCCGCCCGGCGAGCAATCAATCTCGACGCTCACGCGCTTTTCTCAAGCGGGAGATCAGTTTTCGTTACGTTGGGCAGCGGTATCGGCGATTCTCGCAAGCCGGCAATCCTGCAAGCTCGAACCATTGGCTGCGATCCGATCAGTCCGGTGCGTCGACGTTGGCCGCCACCTTGTCGGCCGCACGGCGCTTCAGCACCGCTTCGACCACCGCGTCGGCGGTGATGCCGAAATGCTCGTACAGCGCTTCGGCCGAGCCGCTGGCGCCGAAGCCGGTCAGGCCGACGAAGATGCCATGGCGCCCGATGAAGGCGTCCCAGCCCTGGCGCACGCCGGCCTCGATCGCGACCTTGATGGATGGGCCGCCGAGCATCGCTTCGCGATATTCCGGACTCTGACGCTCGAACAGCCCAACGCAGGGCACCGAGACGACACGGGTGCGCAAGCCGTCGGCTTCCAGCCTGCGCCGCGCCTCGATGGCGATCTGCGCCTCCGAACCGGTGGCGTAGATCGTCACCTGTGCCTCGCCCGAGGCCGGACTGATCTCGTAGGCCCCGCGGGCCGATTTGTTCTCGTCGTTCTCGTCGAAGCGCAGCGCCGGCAAGGTCTGGCGGCTAAGCGCCAGCACCGATGGGACGTCACGCGATTCCAGCGCCATCGCCCAGCATTCGATCGTCTCGACCGCATCGGCCGGTCGGAAGACCTGGAGGTTCGGCATCGCCCGCAGCGACGCCAGATGTTCGACCGGCTGGTGGGTCGGCCCGTCTTCGCCGAGGCCGATCGAATCATGGGTCATCACATAGATCACCCGTTGCCGCATCAGCGCCGACAGGCGCATCGCGGCCCGGCAATAGTCGGAAAAGACCAGAAACATGCCGCCATAGGGGATCAGGCCGCCATGCAGAGCAATCCCGTTCATCGCAGCGGCCATGGCGTGTTCGCGGGTGCCATAGTGGATGAACCGCCCGGCGTATTCGCCCGGCCCGATCTCGCCCATGCCGTTGGTTCGCGTGTTGACCGATCCGCCGAGATCGGCGGCGCCGCCGACCGTCTCGAGCACGACGGCGTTGATCGTTTCGAGGGCAACCTGCGAAGCCTTGCGGGTCGCGAGCGCGGGGCGCTCCTGGTTGAGCCGTCGCTTGGCCCGTTGTACGGCCTCGGTGAAGCCGCTCGGCAGATCGCCGCGCATGCGGCGCTCGAAAACGCCGCGCGCATCGGCATCGAGTGCGGCAAGGCGCTGCTCCCACTCCTTGCGGCGCGGGATCGACCTCAGGCCCGCAATGCGCCAGCGGTCGCGGATTTCGGCCGGTATTTCGAACGGCTCGTGCGGCCAGCCGAGCGCCTCGCGGGTCGCGGCGATCTCTTCGGCCCCGAGCGCCGTGCCATGGGCCCTGGAGGTGCCGGCGGATTTCGGTGCGCCGTAGCCGATCGTCGTCTTGGCGGCGATCATGGTCGGTCGGTCGCTGGTCCGCGCCGCTTCGAGGGCGACCTCGATGGCGTCGTGGTCGTGTCCGTCGCAGGCCAGCGTGTTCCAGCCGCAGGCCGCAAACCGGGCCGACTGTTCGGTGGAATCCGACAGCCCCACCTTGCCGTCGATGGTGAAGCCATTGTCGTCCCAGATCACGATCAGCCGGGAGAGCTTCAGATGGCCTGCCAGCGCGATCGCTTCCTGACTGATCCCCTCCATCAGGCAGCCGTCGCCGGCCAGCACATAGGTGCGGTGGTCGACGATGCCGTCGCCGAACTCGGCATTCAGAATGCGCTCCGCGATGGCCATGCCGACGGCATTGGCCAGGCCCTGGCCAAGTGGTCCGGTGGTCGCCTCGATACCGGCAAGATCGCCGTGCTCGGGAAAGCCGGCGGTCTTGGCACCGAGCTGGCGGAACGCCTTGATATCCTCGATCGCGATGTCGTCGTAGCCGAGCAGGAAGTTGAGCGCGTAGAGCAGCATCGAGCCGTGGCCGGCCGACAGCACGAAGCGGTCGCGATCGGGCCAGGTCGGATCGCGTGAATCGACGACGAGGAATTTCGTGAACAGGACGGTCGCGAGATCGGCCGCACCCATCGGCAGTCCCGGATGGCCGGAACCGGCCGCCTCGACCGCATCTGCGGCAAGGATGCGAATCGCATCCGCCATCTGGCGCTGCGTATCGGATGTCGTCATTGAACGTTTCCACTGGCTCGCGACCGCAAGCGTCGGGCAGGGTCAGGTCCCGTAGATCAGCGCGTCGAAAGGGCCCGGATGGCGGGCAGTGACCACATCGCGAGAGACGTTGTCAACAAACCGGGCGGGTCCAAGCCGGCTTGGCGCTTTCCACCGCGCCGCCGAGAGGTTAGAGCTTGCGGATCGACGGCGCACGACCCGATGGGTCCGGTGCGCTCGCGCATGGGCTGAAAACGGGGCGGTGAGGACGGGCATGACGGCAGACGATCCGTTCGAGGCGGCGCACCAGCGTCTGCGGATCGCCATCGATCGTCTGGAGCAGTCGGTGGATCTGCGCCTTGAGCGCGACCGCGTGACGCTCGGGGCGGAGGTGGAGATCCAGCGCATGACGGCCGACAGAACGCGGCTCGCCCGTGATCTGGATTCCGCGCTCGCCCACGGCCAGCGGCTGGAGCGCGCCAATCGCGAGGTCTCCCAGCGGCTCGTCGACACGATGGAGCGCGTTCGCGACGTCCTCGAACGCCATAAATAGCCCGGACGCCGTTCCGTCCCTTTACCTCAGGAGCCTCGTTTCCTTCATGCCTCAAGTGGTCGTCACCATCGACGAGAAGACCTATCGGATGGCCTGCGGCGAGGGCGAGGAGGCGCATCTTGAGGCGCTCGCCGCAGAAGTCGACGCCAAGATCGCCAATCTGCGCGAGGGCTTCGGCCAGATCGGCGATCTGCGCCTGACGGTAATGGCGGCGATCATGGCCACCGACGAACTCTCCGAAGCCCGTCGCCGGATCAAGGAACTGGAGGGCGGTCTGGAAGACAAGGCGGCGCGTTCCGGCGAGGTCGAGGCGGTGCGGGCCGCCGACCGCGGCCGCTTCGTCGAGGCCATGAACGAGACCGCCGAGGCGCTGGAGCGGCTTGGGAGTCGGCTGGCTGACGGCTGACGGGCACGGCATCTTGAAAGGGCCAGGGGAGTGCCGATCGCGCCGGGGTGCGGCCTCGCTCGTCCTTTTACTTATTCGTCCCGAGCGTTGTTGAACCGGCCTGCGACGCTATCTCGTCACGGCGAAGGCAAGACTGGCAACGCGGCCTGCCGGGCGATCTTCCAACCGGCGACACGTCCCAAAAACGACGACCTGAAAGAGCGATCACCGCATGAGCCAGGGCAGCGAGCAGGATTTCGGCGCAAGGACACGAGGCGAAGACACCTTGGGCATCGGCGCAATCGCCAAGCGTGGCGGCCGGGGCCTGTTCGGGCGCATTCTCGTATTCCTGGTCGCGCCGTTGATGCTGATGGCCCTGTCCGGTTGTGTCGGCGCGCTCAATGCGTTCACCAGCGGCGCCGGCTATTCGGTGGTCACGGACATCCGCTACCGGCCGGGCGATCGCGGCACCTACGATCTCTATGTGCCGGACAACGCGAGCGCGCAAACGCCGGTGGTCGTGTTCATTTACGGCGGCAGCTGGGATTCCGGCAACAAGGGCATGTATCTCTTCGTCGGGCAGTCGCTGGCGAGCCAGGGGCTCATCGTCGCGGTGCCCGACTATCGCATCTATCCGCAGGTGAAGTTCCCGACCTTCGTCGAGGACGGCGCGCTCGCCACCGCCACCGTCGCCAAGGCGGTCGCTCGCGGCGGCAACGGCGTGCCGGCCGGCAGCCATCCGGTCTTCCTGATGGGCCATTCGGCCGGCGCCGAGATCGCCGGGCTGCTGGCCACCGACGGCCGGCTGCTGGCGACGGTTGGTTATTCCAAGAGCCGGCTCGCCGGCTTCATCGGTCTCGCCGGCCCCTACAACTTCCTGCCGCTCACCGAGGACCGCTATAAAGCCATCTTCCCTCTAGCGATTCGCGACCAGAGCCAGCCGATCAACTATGTCAGCGGCAACGAGCCGCCGATGTTGTTGATCGCCGGCAGCGCCGACACCACCGTCAACCCCGACAACACCCGCTCCATGGCCGCCAGAATCCGTGCCAAAGGCGGCCGCGTCGAAGCGCGCATCGTGCCAGGCGTCGACCATATCGGCGCGATCAGCGCATTTGCGACCGCGCTGCCGCTCAGCGACCGCTCGATCCGCAGCGAGACGCTGGCCTTCATCAAGGCTCGCGCGCGGTGACTCTCTGGAAGGAAAGGGACATTTGATGCTCGATCTCGAAGCCTTCGAATCACGTGAATTTCCGGGCAACGATCCGATGTCCGGCGAGACTGTGACCGTCGAGCCGATCGTCGACTCTCGCCGTTTCGGGGAACTTTGGGAGGCCTTTTCCGACGACCCTGACGACCAGGTCTTCACCCATCTGGGCTACGGGCCTTTCCAAACCCGCGGGGCCTTCGAGGATTTTGCAGGACGTACCTACCTCGCCGAGGACATCGTCTTTCACGCGATTGTGCCGACGGCCGGACCGCTCTGGAGCAATCCCGAGACCGCCGGAAAGGCGGCCGGGGTCATGGCGCTGATGCGGATCGACACGGCCAACGGTGTCGCCGAGATCGGTCATATTTGCCTGGCGCCCCGCCTGCAGCGCACGGCAGCTGTCACGGAGGCGGTGTTTCTACTGACGAACCGCATCTTCAACGAGCTCGGCTATCGCCGCTTCGAATGGAAATGCGACGACGCCAACGCCCGCTCCAAGCGGGCCGCCGAGCGCTATGGCTTTCGACACGAAGGTCTTTTCCGCCAGCACATGGTGGTCAAGGGCCGTAACCGCGATACGGCGTGGTTCTCCATCCTCGATACCGAATGGCCGCACATCCGCAACGGCTTTGAGGCTTGGCTCGACGGCGACAACTTCGATGCCGACGGCAAGCAGAAGCGCGGACTCATGGACGTTCGCGACTCCATCGCGGCGGGATAGGGTCGAAATTCTGAACCGCTCCAGTCAGAGATCGATCCGATCTGCCACCTTGTTCAACGCCTCCACCACCGAGTTCGGCAGATAGGGCTTTGAAAAGAGCAGCCCGTGCTCGGGCAGGTCTGATTCGGTGACGCTGCGCAGGCCGGAGGTGACCATGATCGTCACTGGCGACCAGCGATCACGCACGGCGCGGGCGAGCTTCAGCCCGTCCATGGTTCCAGGCATGTCGACGTCGGTGAAGAGCACGGTAATGTCCGGATGGTTTTCCATCCACTTGATCGCCTCGTCGGCGTTGCAGGCGCGATAGGCCGTGAAATCGGCATCCTCGACAAGATCGACCGCGTCCATTAGCAACAGGGGACCGTCCTCGACGACGAGCACCGCGGATTGCCGTCGTTCGAGAATTTCGGTCATTGCGTCTCCCACTGTGCATCGGTAACGCGCGCCGGCACTTCGCCATCAAGGCGAAATCGAACGCCGGCCGGTTCGTAGGACAGTTTCGCCACTCCATCAAAGTATGGCGCAACGATCCGTTCCACGAGGCGCGAACCAAATCCGGTGCGTGTCGGCTGGGCGACGGTCGGCCCGCCGCTTTCGGTCCATTCGAACCGGAAAGTTTCGGGGCCAGGGCCGGGTAGCGCCCAGGCGATCGCAATCAGGCCGCCGGGCGTCGACAAGGCGCCGTATTTCATGGCGTTAGTGGCGAGTTCGTGAATGGCCAGCGACAGGCCGAGCCCCTGGGCCGCGGTCACGGTTACGGCCGGCCCCGAGATCGAGAAGCGGCCGTCGCCCATGCGGTGCGGCGCGAGCGCCGTCTCGACGACCTCGTTGACCCGCGCTTCCGACCCGCCCTCGACGGTCAGGATGTCCTGGGCCCGCGCCAGCGCGATCAGCCGCCCGGCGATGGCCTCGCGGCCCGCCTCGATGGTCGAGACCTGGCGGAAGGTCTGGGTGACGATCGCCTGGACGATCGCGAGCGTGTTCTTCATCCGGTGCGCCATTTCGCGGGTGACTTCGGCGCGCCGCGTCCGCTCCAGCTTCTGCTGCAGGACGTTCTTGGTCACCGTGCCGTAACCGACCAGCGCATCTGAAGCGTCATGAAGCGGAAAGACGTTGTAGAGCACGGGGATAGCCTCACCCGTAACGAAATGGCGAAACTGCAGCTCGCCCTCCCAGTAGCCATGCTCGGCGACGGTCGGCAGAACGACGTCGTGGATGGTCGTCTGGTCATGGAGCGCGAAATAGTCGGCGATCGCCGTCGTCGTGACATCGACATCCTCGAGCCCGACCATCTGGCGAGCGGCATCGTTGAGAAAGAAGACTTTGCCCTCAGTGTCGGCCATGGCGATGAAGTCGCTGGATTGTTCGACCAGGCGAGCGAACATCGAGGTTTCCCGCTCTGCAGCCGCGGCCTTTTCGAGCGCCGCGCGCTGTTCGACGACGATGCGGCGCAACTCCATCTGGGTCATTGCCTGGCGGGCCAGCACCCGCAATGTCCTCAGCTGACGCGCGTCGAGGGTGCGCGGCTTCGTATCGATGACGCAGAGCGTTCCGACCGGCAGCCCGTCCGGCGTCTTCATGACCGCGCCGGCATAAAAGCGGATGTTGGGATCGCCGGTGACCAGCGGGTTGTTTTCAAAGCGCGGGTCGGCTTTGGCGTCCTCGACGACCATCACGTCGTCGACCCGCAAGGCATGGGCGCAGAAGGACGACAGGATCGGCGTCTCACGGCGGCCGAAGCCGATCTCGGCCTTGAAGAACTGCCGGTCGGTGTCGACCAGACTGACGAGCGCGACAGGTGTGCCGCAAATCTCCGAAGCGACCTGCACCAGATCGTCGAAGTCGCTTTCGCGAGGGGTGTCGAGAATATCGTAGCCGTGCAGGGCGGCGGATCGCTCGGACTCGCTCCAGGCGGGGCCCGATGTCGTTGCGGATTCGCGCTCGGTGCTGGACATTGGGCTTCTTCGACGAGGAAGATATCCCTCGTCAGATAACGGCGCGCGAAACCTGCGTCAACAAGGCGCGCAAAGGCAGAACCGTGCGGCAATCGACAATTGAGTCTCCAGGCGGCAAGGCGCCCGGATCGACGTCGGAAACGGAAGCTAGCTTGCGCTGGTTTCATTCTTGCGCCGGTTTCATTGGGGAAAAGCCGGGTCCGGCAGGATCCGGCCCTGCCTTGACGAGCATGGTCGCCGATCAGCCGCGGGCCGGAACGATCGTCACCATGGCGTTGGCGGGATAGATCGATTCGTAGAGAACGCCGTCGCCGGGCATGAAGCGAAGGACGGTGCGGCCTTCGCCATCGGCCATCTCCAGCGAGCCATCATTGTCGGCGCGCCATTTGGTAACCTGGCTGAGTTCCAGCGAGCCGGCGCAGTCCGGGCCGATCGGCGCCGGCGCGAAGGTCGCGCCGAGGGCACCGGGATTGGCGATCTTGCAGGTCGCGCCGCTGCGCAGGTCGATCAGCCGGAACGCGTCGGGCCTGGCCGTATCCGCCTGGGCAACGTCGTTCGTCATGGCGGTGACGCTGCTCATCCTGGCCGGCGCGATCGCCGCGGTCGTTGTCGGGTCGATCACGGTGGTGTTCATCAAGTCCGCGGTGACAGGCAGTGGCGGGCCCTGCAGATAAGCGACAAGCAGAGCGCCAGCTATGCCAGCGCCGATGGCGATCGCGGCAAAGTTCATGGGAATGGTCCTCAAATCGGGTTCGAGTCCATTATCTCCTGAATAACCTTAAGCGAACGTTGACGCGCGTGCGGAAAGCCCGCAAACGCGCCGTCTTTATGTTGCTGCTGATCCTGATCATGGGGATGGAAGCTTGCTTCCGAGCGGTGTCCTCTCGCTCGGAAACTGCGCCCGCCCGCGATCAGACCTTGCGCTTGACGATTCCGGCATCGGTGGCTTCGGCGACCGGCGTGATCGGCGCCTTGCCTTCGAACCAGTGGACGAGGTTGTCGACGACGAGATCGCCCATCAGTCCGCGGGTGTGGACCGAGGCCGAGCCGACATGAGGCAGGAGCACGGTGTTCGCCAGCTTGCGCAGCCGCTCGGGCACATGCGGCTCCTTCTCGAACACGTCGAGGCCCGCGGCCTGGATGGTCCCGTTTTCCAGCGCATCGATCAGCGCCGCTTCGTCGATGGTCGTGCCGCGGCCGATATTGATGACGACGCCGGTGGAGCCCAGCGCCGCCAGCACTTCGGCATTCACGGCCTTTTCGGTCGAGGCGCCGCCGGGCGCTGCGACGATCAGCGTGTCGACCGACTTGGCAAGGCCCAAAAGCGTGTCGTGATAGGGATAGGCGACGTCGTCGCGCTTGGATCGGTTGTGGTACTCGATCTTGACGTCGAAGCCTTCGAGCCGTCGGGCGATCGCCATGCCGATGCGGCCGAGACCCATGATGCCGGCGGTGCGGCCGCGCAAAGTGATCGGGGTCAGGCGGTAATTGCCCTCGGCCTCCCATTTGCCTTCGCGCAGATGAGTCTCGGCCCGGTTGAACTCGCGCACGCTCGTGAGCAGAAGCGCCAGCGTCGTGTCGGCGACCTCTTCCGTCAGGACGTCCGGCGTATTGGTAACCATCACGCCCTTCGATGCGGCGTGCTTTGCATCAATGCCGTCATAGCCGACGCCGAAATTGGCGATGATCTCGAGCTTCGGCAAAGCGTCGATCATCGTGGCGTCGAAGCCGCCCATCTGTGCGACGCCTACGATCTTCTGCTTCTGATCTTCCGACAGCTTGGACAGGTCCCGATCCGGCACATGGACGATTTCGAACTGGGCTTTCAAAGACTCGAATGTTTCAGGATTCATCTTGCCGGGAACGAGGATCGAAACGGCTTTGAGATCGGACATGGCGTTGGCCTCCTTTGGTGTTTTTGGGCCGCATCCTTCAAGATATTCGGCCTTCATTGCGCGCGGTTGGGCGGCGCCGACGGATCAGGCGCCTCTTATCGGGTGGTGGATATCGGCGCGTTCGCTCGACTGGCGGATTTTCAGAGCCGGCGTGATGAGAACGGTTTCGTCGCTGGCCGGCTCGCCGCGCAACCGGTCGAGGAGGGCGCCGGCTGCGCGCCGCCCGACCTCGCTCTGACCGTTGGCGACGGTGGTCAGCGACGGCATGGCGATCGCCGCCTCGTCGATGTCGTCGTAACCGGTGACCGCGACGTCGATGCCCGGTCTGAGACCGGCGCGCGACAGGCCGTACATGAAGCCGAGGGCCACGAGGTCGGAAAAGCACACCGCCGCGTCCGGCCGATTCGGCATCGCGGCAAAGGCGCCGGCGACGTCGAAGCCGGAATGGCGGTCGCGAGGACCCTCGATGCGCCAGAACGGCTGGAAGGCGATGCCGGCCCGCTCCAGCGCCGCCCGGTAGCCGGCGGCGCGGTCGCGCCCCGTCGAAGTCGCGTCGGTGCCGCCGATCATCGCGATGCGGCGGTGGCCGAGCGAAACGAGATGGTCGACGGCCAGGCCCATGCCGTAGGAATCGTCGCCGCGAAAGCCGGTAACTCCCGAACCGTCGATGGTGCGGGCGATCAGCGTCGTCGGCAGCTCGTTGTCTTCTGCGAGGCGAATGTCGGCGGGCGGCGTGCCGAGCGCCGGCGACAGGATCAACCCGTCGGCGCCGAGCTGCAGCAGCGTGTCGACGAAGGCTCGCTGCTTGGCGAGATCGTCATAATGATTGCACAGGATGAAGGTCTGCCGGTGCCGGTCGAGCTCGTTTTCCACCGACTTGAGAATTTCCCCGAAGAACGGGTTCATCACGTCGTGGACGCAGACTCCGACAATGCCGGAGCGCGAAGTGCGCAGCGAGGCGGCGCGGCGATTGTAGATGTAGCCGAGTTCGCGTGCGGCCGTCTTGATGCGCTCGCGGGTGATCTCGGCGACCAGCGGACTGTCGCGTAGCGCCAGCGACACCGTCGCAGTCGACAGGCCGAGACTGTCGGCGATGGTCGAGAGCTTGACCTTCTGAGCCATCTAAGCGCGGACCTCGAACGCCGGAAAGCCTGGGTGAACAAAGGCATCGAGGCCGATCACGGAGCGGTCACCGGCGCGGTCGACCGCGCGATCGAAGGGGAAAAGCGCTTCAATCATCGTCGTCGAGATCGGCGATGGTTTCGGCGGCCGGCCCGCTTTTCCCGTCGAGATTGGCCGAGACCCGCGCCAGCATCTTGCGCAGCGCCTTGCGCTCCTTGTCGGAAAAGCCCTTGAGCGCAACGCGTTCGACCGCCTTGCGCGAGGCCAGCACGCCGTCGACGATGGCAAGGCCGGTTTCGGTCAGGTGCACATGGCTGCGCCTTCCGTCGGCGACCGACAGGCGCTTGTCGACGAGGCCTTGCGCGGCGAGGCGGTTGACCGTCTTGGTGATGGTCGGCGGCTTGACGGTGAGGCGCTCGGCGAGTTCGCGCAGCGAGATGCCGTCCTCTTCGCCGATCGCCAGAAGCACCGCATCCTGGCCGGAATACAGATCGAGGCTCGCCAGGCGCTGCGACAGGGCGGTCCTTGCGGCCCGGGCGGCAAGGTTCAAATGGGTCGTCACGGACCGCTTCTTGAGCTTCTTGCCTGCCATCATGTCCCGATCGCGTTGCGGAAACGCAAAATGACGAAGCGCCGCAATGTTGTCCACCTTGTTTGCTCCCGGGTTTCAAAACTCCTATGGGCTTCAGGAGCGGCGCGTTCACGACGACAAACGCGCCGACCGGCCCGACCTTAGGTTCGTCGGGGCCGAATGTCGAAGCTTGGCGGGAAGAGGCCGGGATCATGCGTCTGCGCTACGAGGAGATGACCAGCGCCGAACTTGCAGCCGAACGCGAGACGCTCGGCAACGCCGTCGCGGTGCTGCCGGTCGCCGCGATCGAGCAGCATGGCGCCCATCTGCCGCTCGGCACCGACGCGATGTTGTCGGATGCCATGGTCGAAACGGCGATCGCGCGGTTCGGCCGGCGGGCAGGCGACGCTGCCGCACCGCTCCAGTCCCCGAATGCGCCGTTCGAAACGCCAGCATCCGAAAATTATGGCGTGACCTTCCTGCCGACTCTTCGCATCGGCACCTCGGCCGAGCATTCGGCCTTCGCCGGCACGCTCAGCCTCGATTGGCGAACCGCGACCGCCGCCCTGATCGAGATCGGCGTCGGGCTCGCGAGAACCGGCTTCAAGCGCCTCGTCATCGTCAGCGCCCATGGCGGCAACACGGCGAGCGTCGACACCGCCGCCCTCGAATTGCGCCGCGCCCATGGCCTCCTCGTGGGCACCGCAGCCTGGCTGCGCTTCGGCACGCCCGCCGGCCTGCTCCCGGCCGAGGAACTGGCGAGCGGCATCCATGGCGGCGCCGTCGAGACCGCGCTGATGCTGCATTTTCATGCCGATAAGGTCCGCACCGCGGCAATCGGGTCACATTCATCTTTGCAGGACGACCTCGCCCGTTCCGCAACCCATCTGCGCGCCCACGGCAAACTCGGCTTCGGCTGGATGGCCGGCGACCTCAACCAGGCCGGTGTCGTCGGCGACGCGCAACTGGCTACGGCCAGGATCGGCGCAGCCGTCGCCGCGCACCAGGCCAAGGCGTTTTGCGCCTATCTCGACGACGTCCTGGCGTTCGATCTCGGCCGCCTGGCGCCCTGACAGGCCAGAGGGTGGGGTCGGGCGGGCGAGGTGCTCCCTGGACGAGCCCACAGCCGATGCCCGGCACCTTGCGGCACATCAAAGACTTCAGGCAGGCTACATTCGAAAACGAGCCACCGAGAAAGACGACGCCCGTGACCGACACCGCAGTCCCCGCCATGCAAGACCGTGCCGTCGCAACTTCGGTCGCGTCGACGGGCATACCGCTTGCTCGATCCCCGGCGGCATCGCGGTCCCTTGCCATCCCCGCGCTCGATGCCCTGCCCAAAAGCGTCGATCGCGGCTGGGTGCGCCATGCGATCGGGCTGCTCGAAGGTGACGGACGCCGCTCGGCCGACACCCATCTGGTCAACCCCGTGTTTCCGGGCCTTGCGGGCATCTCGATCTACCTGAAGGACGAATCCACCCACCCGACGGGCAGCCTCAAGCATCGTCTCGCCCGCTCGTTGTTTCTCTATGGCATCTGCAACGGCGCGATCCGCGAGGGAACGTCGCTGGTCGAGGCGTCCTCCGGTTCAACGGCGGTCAGCGAGGCCTATTTCGCCCATCTCCTGAAGCTGCCCTTTACCGCTGTGATGCCGCAAACGACGAGCCGGCAGAAGATCGCGGCGATCGAGCGCTTCGGCGGGCGCTGCCATTTCGTCGCCGAATCCGCCGCGATCTACGACGAGGCGATCCGCATCGCCGAAGCGAGCGGCGGCCATTATCTCGACCAGTTCACCTATGCCGAACGGGCGACCGACTGGCGTGGCAACAACAACATCGCCGAGAGCATCTTTTCGCAGATGCAGGCCGAACGCCATCCGGTGCCGCGCTGGGTGGTGATGAGCGCCGGCACCGGCGGCACCTCGGCGACGATCGGGCGCTACATCCGCTACCGCAATCTGTCGACGCAGCTGATGGTCGTCGACGTGGAGCACTCGGCCTTCTACGACGCCTATGCGAACGACGACCGTCAGGCGCTCTGTCCACGCGGCTCGCGGATCGAGGGCATCGGCCGGCCGCGGGTCGAACCGTCCTTCCTGCCGGGCGTCATCGACCACATGATCAAACTGCCGGACGCCGCCTCGATCGCGGCGATGCATGTTCTGTCGGATCGCCTGTTCCGCCGCGTCGGTGGGTCGACCGGCGCCAATTTCTTCGGCCTCTGCTACGTCGCCGCTGCGATGATGGCGGCCGGCGAGGAGGGCTCGCTCGTCTCCCTCATCTGCGACAGCGGCGACCGTTACGCGGCGACCTACTACGACCCCGACTGGCTCTCCGACAATGCCCTCGACATCGACCATTGGCGGCCGGGGCTGGAGGCCTTCCTCGACCATGGCAGCCTCGAACTGTTCGGCGGCTGAAGGCATCGTCTGCCAATACGCCCCGTGCATTCGCCGACCGACCCGCCTATATCGGGGCCGACCCAACGAGGGAGACATCCGATCATGTCCGACATCGCCCCAGGCTTCGCCCCTGGCATCGCTTCACCGAAGACCGACGCGCCGATTCCGGTGACCGTCCTCACCGGCTATCTCGGCTCCGGCAAGACGACGCTGCTCAACCGCATCCTCTCCGAGGACCACGGCAGGAAATACGCGGTCATCGTCAACGAGTTCGGCGAGATCGGCATCGACAACGACCTCATCGTCGAAAGCGACGAGGAGATCTACGAGATGAACAATGGCTGCGTCTGCTGCACGGTGCGCGGCGATCTCGTGCGCGTCGTCGAGGGCCTGACCCGCCGCAAGGGGCGCTTCGATGCGATCCTGGTCGAGACGACGGGCCTCGCCGATCCGGTGCCGGTCGCCCAGACCTTCTTCATGGACGAGGACGTGCGCGCCAAGACCGAACTCGACGCGGTCGTCGCGCTGGTCGACGCCAAGCATCTGCCTCTGCGCCTGAAGGATTCCAGGGAGGCCGAGGACCAGATCGCCTTCGCCGACGTGGTGCTGCTCAACAAGACCGATCTCGTGACCGCCGAAGAGCTGGCCGCCGTCGAGGCGACGGTCAAGGCGATCAACCCCTATTGCGTGATCCACCGCACCGAACGCGCCGGGATCGACCTCAAGAAGGTCCTTGGTCAAAAGGCCTTCGACCTGAAAAAGGTGCTCGACAACGACCCGGCCTTTCTGGACGAGGCCAGTCATGCCCATGACGACCATGTCTGCGGGCCGGACTGCGATCATGATCACGATCATCCGGGTCACGACCACTCTCACCATGGGCATGACCATCACCACGGGCATGACCGCTCTCATCACAACGGTTCCGTCTCGGCGATTCATGACGTGACGGTGACCTCCATCTCGCTGCGCGGCGGCGAACTCGACGAGAAGAAGTTCTTCCCCTGGATTCAGGCGCTGACCCAGGAGCAGGGGCCGAACATCCTGCGTCTCAAGGGTATCATAGCCTTTGCCGGCGATGCCGACCGCTATGTCGTGCAGGGCGTCCACATGATCGTCGAGGGCGATCACCAGCGGCCCTGGCGCGAGGGCGAAAAGCACGAGAGCCGGCTGGTGTTCATCGGGCGCAACCTCGATGCCGATGAGCTCTCTGCGGAGTTCGCGGCCTGTGCGGCGCGGCGGAAAGTTCCCGCCTGATGCCGTCCATCGCGGCCTATGATCTGCCCGATTTCGTCGAAACCGTCGTTTTTCTCGGCGACAGGGCGGCCTTTGCCGTCGCCGACGGTACGGTTCGCTTTCCGGCCGGAGGCGAGACCGTCGTCGAGGCCCATGCCGGCGGGTTGCTTTCGGCCGCCTACGATGCTCATGGCCATCGTCTGCTGACGGGCGGTGAGGACGGCCGGGTCGTTGCGATCGATGCTGGCGGTACGGCCGTCGAGATCGCCTCGATCGGCCGCAAATGGATCGGCGCCGTTGCCGGCGGGCCGAAGGACGCCGTCGGCTTCGCCTCTGGCAAGACCGCCTATGTCAGGCTCGGCGACGGGCCGCTGAAGGAGATCGCGCACGAGCGCACGGTCGAGGACATCGCCTTCGCGCCCAAGGGCATGCGTGCGGCAACCGCCCGCTACGACGGCGCCTCGCTGTTCTTTCCGGCGACCGACGCCGCCCCTGCAAGCCTCGACTGGAAGGGCGCCCATCTCGGCATCGACTTCTCGCCGGACGGCCGCTTCCTCGTCACCGTCATGCAGGAGAACGCGCTGCATGGCTGGCGGCTGTCGGACGGCAAGCACATGAAGATGACCGGTTATCCGGCCAAGGTGAAGGACTGGTCGTGGTCGACCAGAGGCAAGTTCCTGGCGACCTCCGGCGCGCCGGCGGCGATCCTGTGGCCCTTCGGGTCGAAGGACGGGCCGATGGGCAAGGCGCCCCTGGAACTGGGCACGCGAGGCGGCCAGATGGTCACCGCCGTCGCCTGCCACCCGGCCGAGGACATGCTGGCGATCGGCTATACGGACGGAATGATCCTCGCCGTGCGCTTTGCCGATTCCCGCGAGGCGGTGCTGCGCCGTGGCGGCGCGTCGCCGGTCCGCACCATGGCCTGGGACGGCAACGGCCGGCACCTGGCCTTCGGCGCGGAAAGCGGCGAGGCCGGCGTCATCGATATTTCAGGCTGAGCCCGTCGCCGCCGCCGGGTGCGTAGATGCGCATGGGGCGCACCGTTCTTTGGCGTCGGGTCTTGTCGAGAGGGATGATGACGGGACCGGCTCACCGGCCATTAGACCGTGATCACTGATCGGCCGATGGCGTACGCAGTTCCTCGCGCATGCGCTGTGCGCGGATGACCGTGCGGGCATATTGCTCCCAGGTCGAGCGAACCCACAGGATGTTGGCCGACAGCGCGTCGGAAATGCGGTCCAGGCGCTCCAGCGCTTCGAGATTCTTGGCGAAATGGCCGGCGAGGTCATTGGAGATATCACCGCCCTTGGTGGCGTCGAGCATCGACTTCAGCGTCTGGCCGGTCTGGTGGACCTGCGGCGTGATCGTTTCCAGTTCCTCGGTCAGGCGATCGCGTTCGGTTTCGGCGGTTTCCAGGAGAACGCGCTGGTGGTCGAGCACCTTTACCGTCTGGGTCCAGTCCCGAGCCCGCTGGTCGAGTTCGTCGCTCAGGCGCTGGAAGCCGCCGGAGATTTTCAACGGCAGGCGGCTCTTCGAATCGACGGCCTTGGAGGCGTTTGCCGCCGCGCGCTGCTGACTGAAATCTTTGGCGAGTTCGCCCTGAAGAAAGTTGGTAACGGCGACGTCGGGTTGTTCTTCGACTTTCGTGTTCATTTTATTCAAAACCTTCCTCGTTTCGAAAGTTATCCCCATATTTTTGTTTTGCCATGAGATGCAGACCAAATCGATCGAATGATGAAGACTTGGTTAAAGCCCTGCGCAGCGGCTCTGTCGCATGACAGTCCTTTATACGCATCCGTGCGATCGCGGATTATGATCGTGCTGCCGATGCGATGCGACGACTTGTGATGACCGCCGCTGTCGTTTCGTCCGCTGTCGTTTCGTCCACGGCCGCCGTTTTGCCGACGCAGCATCGTGGCCGTGACCGCGGCCCGGGCATCGCCGACGACGCGGCGTCATCCCTGAATATCTGCCGACCTTGCAAAGTGTGACATTTGCGCACCACAGGCGGAACGCCCGTCTTGCTGGTGCGGTTGCGCGTTGCGCTTTTCGCCCGGTTCACCATTCTGGTCGCGATGAAGGACCGTAGAAACCCGACAGGCCCAACCGAGGCCCGCGCGGCGGCGTTGCTCGACGCCGCCAGCCGTTGCGAGACGTCTGCCGCCGCCATGTGGCGGCTGGCACGCGATTGCGACCGTTGGGGTCTGGGACTGGACAGTGCCGATGCACGTCGCCTGGCCATTTCGGAGCGGGTGCAAGCCATTGCCCTTCGCGCTGAGGCCGGCAGTCTTGGTCGCGGCCGGAACCAGACGGGCGAGCGTTCCATCTAGCCAGAGCATGACGAGAGAAATCGGGAACCGGTTTCGCGCCTGCATCATGCGGCAAAATTAAGTGGCGAAGCGCGTATTTGATTCCATCAAATGTCATCGCTTCTGGCAAATGTCATCGCGTCTGGAACGTGATCGCGGCACGGCAGATCGCCATTGGGCTGACGGTAGCGGGCGATGACCGAAATCGATGCGTCGCCTTAGCTCTGCAAATCCGCGCCGCCGTCTTCGAGATCGTCTTTGAGCCTGGACTCGAAGCGGCAGACGAGGCCTTCGGCGCGCCAGTCCATCACCACGGCGCCGCCGAACTCGGCGGCCATCGCCTGTTCGATCAACCGTGAACCGAAGCCGCGGCTGGCCGGAGGCGTGACGGCCGGGCCGCCGGTTTCCGACCAGACGAAAGTGAGGTGACGTTCGCCGCCGGACGTCTCCAGCGACCAGTCGACGGTCACTTTTCCCGTGTCGTTCGACAGCGCGCCGTATTTCGCTGCATTGGTCGCAAGCTCGTGGATGCCGAGTGCCAGCGCCAGGCTCTGGCGGGCGTTCAGGCGCAGATCAGGACCGGCGATCGCGATGCGGGTTTCGTCGTCCGGCCGGTGGGTCTTCAGGGCATTGTCGACGATCGCGGCGATCGGCGCCGAGGTCCAGCTTGTCTGAGTCAGGATGTCATGGGCCTGTCCCAGCGCGATCAGTCGCGCCGAAAACGCGGCGAGACCGTCCTGCACGTTGGCCGCACGGCGCAGTGTCTGGTTGGCGAGCGCGTTGACCATGGCGAGCGTGTTCTTCACCCGATGCTGCAATTCGCGGGTCAGGAGTTGCTGCCGCTCCTCGGCGAGCTTCTCCTCGGTGGTTTCTCGCACCGCACCGACGAAGCGTACCGTCCGGCCGTTCTCGACGAGGGTCTGGCCGCTGGCGTGGACGTGGCGCAACGCGCCGTCGGCAAGCCCGATCGTGCGGTAGTTGGCATTGAATTCGCCGTCGGAATCGGGGGCCATCACCGCCGCGACGGCTGCCTTGACACGCTCGCGATCCTCCGGATGCAGGCCCGCGACGAAGCTTCCCTCCAGCGTCACCTGTGTGCCCGATGGAACGCCGAAGAGTGCCCGGCAGCGATCGTCCCAGTCGAGTGCTCCGGTCTGCGGGTCGTAGTCGAACGTGCCGATGTCGGCCGATTCCTGCGCCAGCCGGAGGCGCGTTTCGGCTTCCATTTGAGCCTGTTCGGCGCGGCGGCGCTGGGCGAAGGCCCAGATCCGGTTGATGACCTCGCGCACGAAGGCGATTTCCTCGTCGATCCAGGCGCGCGGCCGGTTCGAATGGATGTAGAGGATGAGCCGTACCTTGCGGTTCTCGACGACCGCGATGTTGATCAGCGCGGCGACGCCGATCTCGTCGAAGGCGTGTTCGGACGGGGTGTTTGCCGCACGGGAGCGGGTGTCGTCGATGGTGAAGAAGCCCGACCGAAGCCGCTCGACGAAATCGACGCCGTATCTCTCGAGGGCAAAGCGACCGTTGAGCCGCGTTACGCCCTCGGCCGTCCACTCGTCGACGATGGTGGCGAATTGTTCGCTTGCGTCGACACTTGCCGTCCCGACGCGGCTGACACCCAACGTCGTTCCCAGGAGTTTCAGAGCGACGTTCTGGTCGAAGTCGACACTGTCGGCGAGTTCGTCGCTGAGCCGCAGGAGCGCGGCCTGCCGGGCCTCCCGGACCTTTTCGATCGTGCGGTCGACAATCGCGCCGGTAAAACGGATCGGAGCGCCGGCGTCGTTCATGAAGCATCGCCCCTGCGCGAAAATCCAGTGGCTTGCGCCATCGGCATCGATGGTCCTGTACTCCTGGGCGTACGGGCCGGCGTCCCTTAGGGCGCTCTCGATACCGGCACCGACGCGTTCGCGGTCGTCGGGGTGGATTGCGGCGACGAAGTCGGCGAGCGGCGCGCCCTCGTCGGCCACTCGCGAATCCAGCCCGAACAGGCGGGCAAAGCGGGCATCGACATAAATGACGTCGCCGGTGACGTCCCAGTCCCAGGTGCCGACAAGCTCTGAGGCTTCGAGCGCCAGACGCAGGCGCTCGCGGCTGGCCTCGAGCTCTTCGTGCTCGGCCCGCTCGCGGGTCCGGTCGCGCAGGATCTTCAGGAACCCCATGGGCCGGTCGTCGTCGCCAAAGAGCGGCATCATCTCGCCGCTGGCGAAGAAGCGGCTGCCGTCGGCCTTCATGTGCCAACGGTCGTCGCGCGCCTTGCCCATCGTCAGCGAGAAACGCATCTCGCGTTCGTGGACGCCCGTCTCGACGTCTTCCGGCGTGAAGATGGTAGCGATCGGCCTGCCGAGCATCTGCTCGCTCGACCAACCCGTCAGCTCGCGGGCGGCCTCGTTCCAGGTGGTGATGAACCCGTCGAGATCGGCTGCGATGATGACGTAGTCGACAGCGCTTTCGACGATCAGCCGATACTGCGTCTCCGAGCGGTGCAGCGCGAGCTTCAAGCTGGCGATTTGTTTGCGGGCGGCAGCGAGGTCGCCGGCCTGATCGGGCTGTTCTCGTGCGGCCGGCGGCGCTTCGGCGGCATCTTCCAGGTTGGCGATGCGACGGCGCAGCTCCTCGTTCTCCGCAAGAGCCGAGGTCAGACGATCATCACCTTCGAAGCGCATTCGGATGCACCTGCATTTCAGATAACGCCCCGGTCGCCGAACCCTCGACTTCCCCGGCGTCGATCGCGTCCCCTCGATCGAACTTCGCGTATGCCATCAGTCGTAATCGTCAACAAGCCTGAATTTCGAGAGCAAGTCCCTCCGTTGCACCGTCCTTTTTGTGTTCGGACCGAAACTGCAACGCAATCAGGCCGCTGCGGCAATCGTCGGTTGCCGGGTGGCGGCAGACTTATCCCAACGTCCGGTCGGCGCGATCAGGCCGGCTACGTTTTCGAGCGCGCCGCAGGCGAGTTCGAGCGCCAGGAGTCGCGCCGGATCGAACGGGCCCGGCATGGCGAGGCCGCCGGTCAGGGCTGCGGAAAAGCCGAAGCGCGCATAGTAGTCGAAATCGCCGACGAGCAGGATCGCGCCGTGGCGCCGCTCGGCCGCGGCGGCTATCGCGTGACGCATGAGCGCGCCGCCGATGCCTGCGCCCGTCAGCGGTGGCGCAACCGCCAACGGCCCGAGCAGCAGCGCCGGAACGGCGGCGCCGTCACGGGCACCGGCGGTAATATTCCACAACCGTACCGTGCCGAGAAGCGTGCCCTCGGCATCGACCGCCGAGAAGGACAGACCCTCGGCCGCAAGACGCCCGCGTCGGATCGCTTCGGAGGATTTGAGCGTGCGGCCGAGACCCATGGCACGGTCGAGTAGCGCTTCGCGGACGGCGGTGTCGGCCGGTGCCTCCTCGCGGATGGAGAAGAGCGGGGCGGCGGCCTGGAATGACTCGGACGGGAAGATGACGGACAAGGCGGACCCCTCGTGGCGCGGGCGTTGAACCCGCACCGCTGACGGAGGTGGAAGACAAACGTGTCAGGCGAGACGGTGCCGTGGCACGCGGGCGATTTTGAACGCCCACAGCCTCGACCGCCGGCGTCAGGACCGGAGCGTTTCGCTCCGGTCGAATCGTCGTCGCCATCGTCGCGACGTCGCTGGGTGGAGGATCATCGCCGCCTCAGATCACGTAGGAGCGCAAAGGCTCGAAGCCGTTGAACGCCACCGAGGCATAGGTCGTCGTGTAGGCCCCGGTACCCTCGATCAGCACCTCGTCGCCGACCGTCAGCGAGATCGGCAACGGGTAGGGCGTCTTCTCGTAAAGGACGTCCGCCGAATCGCAGGTCGGGCCGGCGACGACGCACGGGCTCATGCGGTCTTGGTCGCGCCTTGTGACGAGCGGGTAGCGGATCGCTTCGTCCATCGTTTCGGCCAGACCGCCGAACTTGCCGATGTCGAGATAGACCCAGCGGTTCTCGTCCGCGTTCGACTTCTTCGACACGAGCACGACCTCGGCCTTCACGACGCCCGCGTCGCCGACCATGCCGCGACCCGGCTCGATGATCGTCTCCGGCAGGCGGTTGCCGAAATGCTTGCGCAGGCTGGCGAAGATCGCCTGGCCGTAGGCGGCGGCGGCCGGCACGTCCTTGAGGTAGCGGGTGGGAAACCCGCCGCCCATGTTGACGAGGGTCAAAACAATGCCCTTCTCGGCCAGCGCTTCGAAGACGAATTTGGCGTCGGCGATGGCGCCGTCCCAGGCGTTGGTGTCGGTCTGCTGTGAGCCGACATGGAAGGAGACGCCGGTCGGAACGAGGCCGAGCGAGCGGGCAGCGACGAGCACGTCGACCGCCATCTCAGGCACGCAGCCGAACTTGCGAGACAGCGGCCATTCGGCGCCTTCGCCGGAGGTCAGGACGCGGCAGAACACCCGCGCGCCGGGGGCGGCGCGGGCGACCTTCTCGACCTCTTCGACGCAATCGACCGCGAACAGCGACACGCCCAGCGCGCGTGCGCGGGCGATGTCGCGCTCCTTCTTGATCGTGTTGCCAAAGGAGATGCGCGAGGCGCTTGCGCCGGCGTTCATCGCCAGCTCGATCTCGACGACCGAGGCGCAGTCGAAATTCGAGCCAAGCGAGGCCAGAAGGCGCAGGATCTCCGGCGCGGGGTTCGCCTTGACGGCATAGAAGATCGCCGAATCCGGCAGCGCCTTGCGGAAGGCGTTGAAATTGTCCTCGACCATTTCGAGGTCGACGATCAGGCACGGGCCGTCGGGACGTCGGGTAGCGAGGAAGTCGAGAATGCGCTGAGTGGCCATGACGGCTCTCCCATGGACCCGGCGCCAGGCACCGGACAGTCGATGAAAAGAACGCACGCGGTCGGTCACCGATCCCGCCGGGCAAGGCGAAGTTCGGGCCGTCTCTCCGCGAGACGCGACGAATACCGAGAAGCGGCGTTCGCGCCACGTTTCGGAGTCAGTCTGCCATGGATTGGAGGGCTTGGACCCGCCGCACTTCAGGCAAGGATGGTGTGCCTCTGCAGTTTTCCCGGCTTTGGAGACCAGGAGAGACTAGAAAGGCCCGGACCGTCGTTGCTTCAAGGCGTCCACGATTTCGCCAGCAGCGAAACCGACTGGATGGGTCTCATCCAGGTACCGTCCCGGCAACCCTCGCATTCGAGGACCGGGGGACGCCCACAGGCACGTGCGACTTGGGGCAGAAGCGATGTAGGCGCGAAGGCCGTCACACACAAGCGCAAATTCGGTCGGGTGGTTGCTTTTTTGACCTCGCCTGTCAAGGAAGGCGTCCGGCCGTGGAGTTACGGCAACATTGGCAAGCCTCGGGCAAGCCTGAGGCAAGGTGGGACAATGGACACACTGACGCGCATGCGTGCCTTCATCTCGGTGATCGAGAACGAGGGCTTTTCGGCTGCCGCCCGCAAGACCGGGCGCTCGAAGGCGCTCCTGTCGAAATATGTCCGCGAGCTGGAGGACGAGCTCGGCGTGCTTCTGATCAACCGCACCACCCGTCAGATCGCCTTGACGGCGGCGGGCGAGGTGTATCTGACCCGCGCCTCGGCGATCCTGGCCGACCTCGACAGCCTGAACGAGGAGGCGCGCGAGGCGACCGGCGAAGCCAAGGGCACGATCCGTGTGTCCGCCGCCCGCACCTTCGGCGACGCCGAGCTGGGCCTCAGCCTCGTCGACTTCGCCAAGGACCATCCGGAGATCGGCCTCGACATCCATCTCGACGACAATTTCGTCAACCTCGTCGAAGAGGGCTTCGACATCGCGATCCGCATGACGCGGCTCGCCGACTCGGCGATGATCGCCCGCCGGCTCGCCTCGCTCGACTTCTGCATCGTCGGCGCGCCGGACCTCGTCGAGAAGCTCGGTCGCCCGACCCATCCCTCGCAGATCGCCGGCTATCCGGCGGTCATCGATTCCAATTCGCGCATGTTCTCCAACTGGCTCTTCCGCGATCCGGAGACCAGGGAGACGATCCCCGTCGCCATGTCCGGCCGCTTCACGGCGAACTCGCCGGTGACGGTCCGCGCAGCCGCCATTGCCGGCCTCGGCCTTGCGCTTTCGCCGACCTTCGTCGTGCGCAAGGATCTGGATGCCGGCCGTCTCGTGACGGTGCTCGACGAGTTCATGCCGAGCGAAGCCGGCATCTACGCCGTGTTTCCGCATCGACGACACCTGCCGGCCCGGGTGCGGGTGTTCGTCGACTACCTCGCCGATTGGTTCAAGAAGTGCGACTCGCGGCGCCTGAACGGCAGGTGAGTGCTTGACGCAATGCTGAAATCGATACGTTAGGCACCCTTCGATACCCTGATCATCCTGCCGGGACCGCCTCCCGGAACGGAAAACGGAGCGGCTTCGGCGTTCCGCGCCTCAATAGGACCGCGGCATCCCGAGCACATGCTCCGACAGATAGGACAGGATCAAATTCGTCGAGATCGGCGCGACCTGGTAGAGGCGCGTCTCGCGGAACTTGCGCTCGACGTCGTATTCCTCGGCGAAGCCGAAGCCGCCATGGGTCTGGACGCAAGCTTCGCCCGCTTCCCAGGAGGCGTCGGCGGCGAGCATCTTGGCCATGTTGGCCTCGGCGCCGCAGGCGATGCCGCTTTCGAACAGGGTGGCGGCCTGGTGCACCATCAGCTCGGCGGCGCGCATGTGGGCATAGGCTTTGGCGATGGGGAACTGGATGCCCTGGTTCCTGCCGATGGGCGCGCCGAACACCTCGCGCTCGTTTGCATAGGCGGTTGCCTTGTCGATGAACCATTTGGCGTCGCCGATGCATTCGGATGCGATCAGGATGCGCTCGGCGTTCATGCCGGAGAGGATGTATTTGAAGCCGTCTCCTTCCTCGCCGATGAGGTTTTCGGCGGGCACCTTCACGTCGTCGAAGAAGATCTCCGTCGTCGAATGGTTCATCATCGTGCGAATCGGCTTGACGGTCATGCCGTTTTTTTTCGCTTCGTTCATGTCGAGGAGGAAGATCGACAGGCCGCGCGATTTCTTGTCGACCTTGTCCTTCGGCGTGGTGCGGGCGAGAAGCAGCATCAGGTCGGAGTGTTCGGCGCGGCTCGTCCAGATCTTCTGGCCGTTGACGACATAGTGGTCGCCGTTCTTCTTCGCGGTGGTCTTCAGCGACGTGGTGTCCGTGCCGCTGCCGGGCTCGGTGACGCCGAAGGCCTGGAGTCGGAGTTCGCCGGTGGCGATCTTCGGGAGGTAGTCCTGTTTCTGCTTGTCGGAACCGTGCCGCAACAGGGCGCCCATGATGTACATCTGGGCATGGCAGGCCGCGCCGTTGCAGCCGGCGCGCTGGATCTCCTCCATGATCGCGCAGGCGGCGGTCAGCGGCAGGCCGGAGCCGCCATACTCTTCCGGGATCAGCGCAGCGAGGTAGCCGGCCTTGGTCAGCGCTTCGACGAACTCTGTCGGATAGGCCATCTCGCGATCGAGCCTGCGCCAGTATTCGCCCGGAAAGTCGGCGCAGAGCTTTTTGACCTCTTCGCGGATATCGGAATGGTCCTGGCCGGGCAGGGCGTCGGGGGAAAGATCGTCCATGTATTTTCGTCCTTGCGTCTGAATGTCTGTAGATCCCGGTGCCGGTCAGGCGTGTATGGGCTGACCAGCCACATGGATCGCCGGGCGCTTCCAGCGCTGCGGGCCGGTGGTGTGGATCGAGGTGCCGGTCGTATCGACTGCGACGGTGACCGGCATGTCCTCGACGGTGAATTCGCGGATCGCCTCCATGCCGAGATCGTCGAAGGCGATAAGGCGCGAGGCCTTGATCGCTTTCGAGACAAGATAGGCGGCTCCGCCGACGGCGATGAGATAGGCCGCTCCGTGCCTGGCGATGGATGCGATCGCCGCCGGTCCCCGTTCGGCCTTGCCGATCATCACCAGAAGGCCGGTCGCAGCGAGGATCTGGTCCGTATAGGGGTCCATGCGGGTCGACGTCGTTGGGCCGGCGGGGCCGACGGCCTCGTCGCGGACCGCGTCGACCGGACCGACATAGTAGATCGCGCGATCCTTAAGGTCGACGGGCAGGGGCTCGCCGTGGTCGAGCATGTCCACCATGCGCTTGTGCGCCGCATCACGCCCCGTAAGCAGCTTGCCGGAAAGGAGCAGCGTTTCGCCAGCCCGCCAGCTTGCGACCTCCTCGCGGGTCAGGCCGTCGAGATCGACGCGGCTAATGTCGGCGCTGTCTTTGTCGAGCGCGATCTGCGGCCACCGATCGATCGGCGGCGGCGTGAAGACGGCCGGGCCCGAGCCGTCGAGAGTGAACTCGATATGCCGGTCGGCGGCGCATTGCGGGATGAGGCCGACGGGCTTTGATGCGGCATGCACCGGATGCGTCGCGATCTTCACGTCGAGCACCGTCGTCAGGCCGCCGAGCCCTTGCGCTCCGATGCCCAGCGCGTTGACCTTCTCGTAGATGTCGATGCGCATCTCTTCCAGCTTCGAATGCGGGCCGCGGGCCAGAAGCTCGCTCATGTCGATCGGGTCCAACAGCGACTTCTTGGCGAGGATCATCGCCTTTTCCGCCGTGCCGCCGACCCCGATGCCGAGGAGACCCGGCGGACACCAGCCGGCGCCGAGGCCCTCGACGGTTTGCAGCACCCAGTCTGTGACCGAGGCGCCTGGATTCAGCGCGGCAAAACGTGCCTTGTTTTCCGAGCCGCCGCCCTTGGCCGCGATCTTCACGGTAACCGCTTCGCCCTCCACCAGTTCGACATGGGTGACGGCCGGGGCGTTGGTGCGGGTGTTTGTCCGCTCAAACAGCGGGTCGTCGACGATCGAGGCGCGTAGTGGGTTCGCTTCGTCTGTATAGGCGATGGCCACCGCCTCGTTGACGAGGTCGTCCACCGGCCGGCACGAGGCGATGCGGGCGCCCATGCCGATCTCGACGAAGACGTTGACCGTACCGGTGTCCTGGCACATGGGCCGGCCGCCGAGCGCCGCCATGCGCGAGTTGACGAGGATCTGCGCCATGGCGTTCCTTGCCGCCGGGCTCTCTTCGCGCTCGTGGGCGCGAGCGAGATTCTCGATGTAGTCGGCCGGATGGTAGATCGCGATGAACTGAAGCGCCTCGGCGATCGAGGTGACGAAGTCGTCTTCGCTGATCCAGGTCGTTTCGGCTTCGAGGTCGCTCATGCCGTCTCCCATGTCCAAAATCCCGGTCAGTCTCGCGCGGTTCCGGACTTCATGTCACGGGAGCCCGACTTCATGTCACGGGAGAAGGAGCCAAAAGCTGAAAGCGTCGCCTGATCGGACGCCGTGTTGTCAAAACGCCGGTTACGCGCATTTCGTTTCGATACAGAATGGGCCGAAGAGCACCTGCCGATATGTCTGTGATCGACATTCACGCGACTTGCCCGCTGGACCCGGCGGCATGCGGACTCGCATATGGGACACGCCCGCCGACGACCCGAAGAGTCGATGTGGAGAGGAGAAGCGCATGACGAAGAACCGTGATCTCGAAGGCATCCTCGTGGTCTCCGTCGAGCAGGCGGTCGCCGCGCCCTACGTATCCGGACGACTCGCCGATGCCGGCGCGCGGGTGATCAAGATCGAGCGGCCCGAGGGCGATTTTGCGCGCGGCTACGATAGTCTGGTCAACGGCGAGAGCGCCTATTTCGTCTGGCTGAACCGCGGCAAGGAATCGGTCAGACTCGACCTCAAAACGGATGTCGACCGGGCGCATCTTGCGGCGATGATCGGCAAGGCCGACGTCTTCATCCAGAATCTTGCCCCCGGCGTCATCTCGCGGCTCGGCTTCGACATGGAGATGTTGCGAAAGACCTATCCGAGGCTGATCACCTGCTCGATTTCGGGCTATGGCGAGGAGGGGCCGTCGGCGCATCTGAAGGCCTACGACCTTTTGGTCCAGGCCGAGACGGGGCTTTCGTCCGTGACCGGCAATGCCGAGGGGCCGGCGCGGGTCGGCGTGTCGGTCTGCGATATCGCCGCCGGCATGACGGCGCTCTCGTCGATCATGCAGGCGCTGTACGGGCGCGAGCGGACCGGCGCGGGCCGTCACATCACGCTTTCGCTCTTCCATGCGCTCGCCGACTGGATGAACGTTCCGTATCTGCAATACGCTTACGGCGGCAAGACGCCGCCGCGCAACGGCCTCAGCCACCCGACCATCGCGCCCTACGGCGTCTACATCTGCGCCGACGGGCGTGCGGTGCTGTTCTCGATCCAGAACGAGCGCGAATGGGCCAATCTTTGCGAAAAAGTGCTGGAGCGACCCGAAATCGCGACCGAGAAGCGCTTTTCGTCGAACAATGCCCGCGTCGCCAACCGGCCGGCGCTGGAGGCGATCATCGAGGGCGTGTTCAGGCGGCACGATCGCGACGCGATGGTGGCGCGGCTGGAGGCGGCGCGCATCGCCTATGGGCGGCTTTCCTCGATGGAGGATCTGACGACCCACGAGCAGAACCGCTTCGTCACCGTCGAGACACCGGCGGGACCGGTCGAGATGCTGGCGCCGGGCTTCGTGATCGATGGAGAGGCACCGGATCTCGGCGCGGTGCCGGCGCTGGGCGCCAACACGGAGCGGGTGCTGGCGGAGTTTGCCGGGGCCGCCGAGGCCGCCGGGGGCGCCAGGCGGGCTACCTGATTTTGGAAGGCTCAGCTGTTTCTGCTCCGCCCACGGTGCTCGGATGAAAGTTCGCGGCCGATCGAGCGAAGGGTCTCGCGGGCCGTTTGCCGCGGCTCGAAACCGAAGATCGTTTCGAACCGGGATGGGTCGAGGACGAGTGGCCCGGTGACGGCGTTCACCTGTGTCGAGCGGCGCGTCATCCTGCCGGCCAGGGCGTAGAGCGTTGGCGGAGCGGGAAAGAGCCATGGTCCGCGTCTCATGCCGGCGCGCAGTTCCGTGACGATCTCGCAAACGGAGAGCGGCTCGCGGTCGGCGACGAGATAGGCGCCGGAGCGGTCGATGTCCGCTGGAACGGCGAGGCACTGCAGGATGGCGCCGGAGAGTGTGTCGGGGCCGATCACGCTGCGTTTCGCGTCCAGCGATCCGAACGGCAGCGGAAGCGGCGACGCCGCTGCCTTGCACAACATCGCGAAATTGCCGCGAGCCTTGGCGCCCAGGATCAATGGTGGGCGCAGCGAGACCGCAAGGCGGCCGGCTCCGGCAAGCGCTGCGACATGGGCGTCGGCTTGAAGCTTCGACCGGCCGTATTCGGACTGCGGATGCGGCCGCGTCGTGTCGTCGAGAACATCCGGCGACGCGTTGTCGGCCACAGCTGCGATGCTGCTGACATGGATGAAGGTTTTTACCCCGGCTCGCGCCGCAGCCTCGCAGAGGCGCCCCGTCGCATCGGCATTGGCGCGCATGGCGGGCGAACGACCTGCATCGGGCGCGGACCGAAGGACATGGGCGCGGCCGGCCGCGTGTATGACGCGGTCGACCTCTCGCATCGCGTCGTCCAGCGTGTCCGAGGTTTCCAGGTCGCCGGTGACGACGGTCCTGATCTGTGGATGCGCCGCGATGTCGGACCCCGGCGAGCGAACCGCCAGCGTCAGGAGATGACCGTCGGCGAGGAGCCGCTCGACCAGATATCGGCCGACCATGCCGGTGCTGCCGGTGACCAGAATGCGCTTTGCGTCTGCCATGCCTGATCCCTCCTCACCATCGCCATCGTCGCGATGGCCTAGCAAGCGGCGATGTGCCGATCAAACGAAGCCGCAGATTGCCATCCGATCTTCTTCGCCTTTTCGGCAAATCTTAACCATCCAGGCACAATGCCCGTCAGGTGGGGCGTTCGGGCACCTGCCATTAAGACCTTGAAAGCCATGATCGGCCTCTTCCACGTCCACGACGTCACGTGCCGAGACCGAACGATGGCTTTGAAATTCCTCACCGCATCCCGCTGCAACGCGCTTTTGATGCTGGCCCTTCTGGGCCTCGGCGCCTGCGCTTCGGGGCCGCGCTATCGCACGATGACGGCTCATGAGTGCATGCAGCGCGTGATGTATTTCGAATCGAACCGATCGAGCCCGGAGGGCATGGTGGCAGTTGGTACAGTGGTGATGAACCGCCTGAACAGCGGCAAATATCCCAAGACCGTCTGTGGTGTCATCGGCCAGAAGAATCAGTTCGCGCCGGGCGTCCTGACCCGCGATATGGCCGTCGGCAAGGATCTCGCCTCGGCGATGGCGACCAAGGTGTTGAACGGCAGCCGCCACGGCTATGTGCGCGGCGCCATGTTCTTCCACACGGCCGGCATGACCTTTCCGTACACCAACATGCATTATCTCGTTGAAGCCGGTGGCAACGTCTTCTACGAAAAGCGCAAGAACGCGCGCACTCTCAGCGATCCGCCGTTCCGCAACGCTTCGAGCTACCCGGGTTCGTCCTCGACAACACTTGCCGTTGCAGCGTCCGAGGCCCGGCCGGTGCCGGTCAGCCGCGTCAGCACCCGCAGCGTCGAGACCGTCAACACCGGCACCTCGCGCATCGCGCCGGACGTCGAGGCGCCCGGTGGTCAGCGGCCCATCCCGGTTCGGCGCGTGCGGGCCTCGTCGAACGGCTCGCTCGAGGCCATGAGCATCGACGACCTGATCGCCAAAAACGGCGGTTGATCTTCTCGCCGGAGATCGGGGCCCTCGTGGAGAGCGTCGCCACCGGCTGACCCATGGCTTTTGATGGGGAATTTCCCCATGGTCCGACCATCGGGAGCCAGGAACAGCCGCCAAACGGCGGTTTTCAGCCTGTTTCGTCTTGACCTTTCTTCGTCGGGCGGCTAGTCCACCGACACGAAACCGTGGCGTGGCTTGTCCGCGCCCGTTTTCATTCGCCCTTACGCAATCGACTGACAAGAAGACGGCCCGCTGCCTTTCATGGCGCGAGAGTCGATCGAACGAACGGAGATAAAATGTTCGCAGTCATCAAGACCGGCGGGAAGCAGTACCGCGTCGCCGCCAACGACCAGTTCACCATCGAGCGCCTGCAGGGCGAAGCCGGTGATCTCGTGACCTTTTCCGAAGTCCTGATGGTCGGCACGACCATCGGCGCTCCCTTCGTTGCGGGCGCGACGGTCACCGCCGAAATTCTCGAGCAGACCCGTGGCAAGAAGGTCATCTCCTTCAAGAAACGTCGTCGCCAGAACTCCAAGCGCACCCGTGGTCATCGCCAGGACCTGACGCGCGTCAAGATTGCCGAGATCCTGACCGACGGCAAGGCGCCGACCAAGACCGCAGCCGACAGGACCGCAAAGCCGGCCGCGCCCGCCAAGACCCAAAAGGCTCCGGCTGCCGCCGCCGCTCCCGCTTCGAACGCCGCACCGCTGTTCACCGCGCCGTCCGGCGAGGCCGACAAGCTGACGACGGTCAAAGGCATCGGTCCGGTCGCCGAGAAGCAGCTGAACGAGCAGGGCATCACGACCTTCGCGCAGATCGCCGCGCTGACCGATGCCGACGTCGAGCGCATCGATGAAGCGATGCCGTTCAGCGCCGCGCAGATCACCGACTGGCGCGAACAGGCCGCCGAGTTGGCGAAGAAGTAAGATCGGGGCTTTTTTCCCGACGCATACGGACACATCTTTCGCCTCGACAGGCAAGGAGCAGACAGATGGCACATAAGAAAGCAGGCGGTTCCTCGCGCAACGGTCGCGATTCGGAGTCGAAGCGCCTCGGCGTGAAGAAGTTCGGTGGCGAAAACGTCATTCCGGGCAACATCCTGATTCGCCAGCGCGGCACGCGCTGGCATCCCGGCACCAATGTGGGCATGGGCAAGGATCACACCCTCTTCGCGAAGACCGAAGGCAACGTCGCATTCCAGCACAAGGCGAATGGACGAACCTACGTGTCGATCATGCCGAAAGCCGAAGCCGCCGAGTGACCGGAGCTTCAGAGCGCCGGCGTTCCAACGACCCGGCCCTCTGATCCCTCCGAACGACATCGGACCTTCAGAGCGAAAAGGGGAGATGGACCGCCATCTTCCCTTTTTCGTGTCTCGGGACGGCTCACGTCCCGAAGAAGGACGATGAGATGACCGAGGATTTGAGACCCGAACCCGAACGGTTCGCCTTCGAGACCGGCCGCCTGGCGCTGCGTCCGCTGATGGACGAGGACGCAAGGCCGATCGCGACGATGATCAACGACCGCGACGTCGCCGCCATGCTGGCGAAGGTTCCGCACCCTTACGCGGTGGCGGATGCCGAGGAGTTTGTCGAGGATCAGGGCGCCGAGACGGTGTTCGCGGTGTGCCTCAAGGATGAGGACGGCTCGGACAAGCTTATCGGCTGCTGCGGGCTGACTCCGGACGAGACCGGCAAAAGGGCCGAGCTCGGCTACTGGATCGGGAAATCCTTCTGGGGGCAGGGGCTCGCCACCGAGTGCGCCCAGGCGACGATCGATCACGGGTTCCTGGCGATGCATCTCGACGCAATCGACGTCAGTTGCCGGGTGGTCAACGAAGCCTCGCGCCGGGTCATCCACAAATGCGGCTTTCATTTCGTCGGTGCGACGATGATCGAGACCCTGGCGTCGGGGCGCGTCTCGGGCGAGCGCTATCTTCTCGACCGGCGCAGCTGGGCGTCGCTGAAGGCATGGGGACGGCGATGAGTCCGAATGGTTTGCCGGCGATACGCCCGATCATCACGGGCGGGGTCATTGCATTGTTGTTCGGCTTTCTTTCAGCCTGTGGCGCAGCGCCCGACGATCGGCCTGTCGGTGCCGGGACGTCCGGTTTCAACCTCATCTCATTTTTCGACGGGACGTCCTATTCGAAGGGGACCGTCACGACTGCGTTCTTTTTTGACGAGAGTTTCACGGCGGCATTCACCGGGACAACCACCGACCGCCGCCTGATGCTCGACGAGCGTTTCGTCTTCGCGGACGGCAAGCGGTTGCAGCGTTGGAATTTCGCTGAGACCGCTCCCGGTCGCTTTGACGGGACGGTGACGACGGAGCTCGAAACCGGGAAGCCCGCCCCAGCCGTTCCGGTTGCAGGCTATGCGACAGCGAACGGGGCGGTTTTCGACTACGAGGGCTATGCGCCGGGTGGCGGCACGACGTTGCTGCATTTCCGCCATGTCATGACGGCGCGCGCAGACGGCACGGTCGCCAACCATGTGACGGTCTCGAAATACTACCTGCCGCTCGCGACCTCGGACGTAACCTTCGCCAAGAGCCTTGCGGCGCTGGCACGACACTGACACCCTTGCGCTTTGACCCGACGCGCCCTGCTTTCTTGGTGCGATAAAGGGACCGAGCCGACGCCGATGAAGAGCTGACACGATGAAATTCCTCGACCAGGCCAAGGTCTATATCCGCTCCGGCGACGGCGGGGCCGGTTCGGTGTCGTTCCGACGCGAAAAATACATCGAGTTCGGCGGGCCGGACGGCGGCGATGGCGGCCGTGGCGGCGACGTGTTCATCGAGGCGGTCGACGGGCTGAACACGCTGATCGACTATCGCTACCAGCAGCACTTCAAGGCCAAGACCGGCATGCATGGCATGGGCCGCAACCGCAACGGCGCCAATGCGGCTCACATCACGCTCAAGGTCCCCGCCGGCACGCAGGTGTTCGACGAGGAGAACGAGCGGCTGATCTGCGACATGACTCATGTGGGACAGGTCCACCGGCTGGCCGCCGGCGGCAATGGCGGCTTCGGCAACGCCTACTTCAAGTCGTCCGTGAATCAGGCGCCGCGCCGCGCCAATCCCGGTCTCGAAGGCCAGGAGATGACGGTCTGGCTTCGCCTGAAGCTGATCGCCGACGCCGGGCTCGTCGGCCTGCCCAACGCCGGCAAGTCGACCTTCCTCGCCTCGGTCACCCGCGCGCGGCCGAAAATCGCCGACTATCCCTTCACCACGCTGCATCCCGGCCTCGGCGTCGCCAAGATCGATGAGCGCGAGTTCGTCATTGCCGACATTCCAGGTCTTATCGAGGGCGCCCATGAGGGCGTCGGTATCGGCGACCGGTTTCTCGGCCATGTGGAGCGCACCAGCGTTCTTCTGCATCTCGTCTCGGCGAGCGAGGAGGACGTGGCCGGTGCCTATCGCACGGTGCGCCGCGAGCTTCAGGCCTATGAGCACGGTCTCGCGGAAAAGCCGGAGATCGTCGCTCTGTCGAAGGTCGATACGCTGACGGACGAGATGCGTGCCGAGAAACTGGCCGAGCTTACGGAGGCCGTCGGTCACAAGCCGCTCGAACTGTCGGCGGTCAGCCGCGAGGGCATGACCGAGGCCATGCGGATGATGCGCGACGAGATCGTCGGGTTGAACGGCGAAGAGGAACCCGAGCCCGATCGCTTTGCCGTGGCGGCCGCCGAGCGGGACGTCCGCGATGGGTCGGGTGACTGGGATTCGGACGCGTGACGCGCGAGACGACCAACCTTCTGGCAGGCTATCGCCGCATCGTCGTGAAGATCGGCTCTTCGCTGCTCGTCGATCGACAGCGCGGCCTGAAACGGACCTGGCTGGAGTCGTTGTGCGAGGACATTGCGCGACTGAAGGGCGAGGGCCGCGAGATTCTCGTCGTTTCCTCCGGCGCCATCGCGCTCGGCCGCCGCATTCTCAAGCTGCCAGCCGGCCCCTTGCGCCTCGAGGAAAGCCAGGCCGCGGCCTCGGTCGGGCAGATCGCACTGTCCGGCACTTATCTCGAAATCCTCGGCCGCCACGGTATCGAGGCCGGGCAGATCTTGCTTACCCTCGGCGACACCGAGGAGCGCCGCCGCTACCTCAATGCCCGCGCGACGATCGCCACGCTGCTCTCGCTCGGCGCGGTGCCGGTGATCAACGAGAACGACACCGTCGCGACCTCCGAAATCCGCTACGGCGACAACGACCGTCTCGCGGCCCGCGTCGCGACCATGCTCGACGCCGACCTCCTCTTGCTTCTCTCGGATATCGACGGACTTTACACCGCGCCGCCGGGGCTCGATCCGTTGGCAAAGCACATTCCCATCGTCGAGCGCATCACCCCGGCGATCGAGGCGATGGCGGGTTCGGCCGGCTCGGAGTTGTCGCGCGGCGGCATGAAGACGAAGATAGACGCCGGCAAGATCGCGACGGGGTCGGGCACGGCGATGATCATCACCGCCGGCAACCGGCTCTATCCGCTCGGCGCCATCGAAAAAGGCGAGCGGGCGACGCTGTTTCACGCCAGCGGCAATCCGGTTGCGGCGCGAAAACGCTGGATCGCCGGGCATCTGTCGACCCATGGCAGGCTCGTCGTCGATGCCGGAGCCGCCAGTGCACTGGATCAGGGCAAGAGCCTGCTGCCAGCCGGCATCAAACGGGTCGAGGGCGAATTTTCGCGCGGCGACACGGTGACGGTGGTCGATCTCGGCGGGCGGGTCGTCGCGCGCGGCGTCGTCTCCTACGATGCGAACGAGGCGCGCCTGATCGCGGGCTTGAAGTCGGCGGACATCACCGGCGCGCTGGGCTATGAAGGCCGCAGTGCGGTGATCCACCGCGACGACCTTGCCATGGAAACACGCGGGATCGCGGCGGACGACGAAGACCCGGAGTTGCGCCGCGCCTGAGGGCGCTCGAACGGCTCGTCGACCACTCCCGTGGCCGGACGGCAGGATGGAGCCGAAGACCGGCAATACGGCGTGGTTGACGGAAGGAGGACGGAGCGATGCTCGATAAGGCGGTGATCGAAGGAAATTCGATCGAAGCACTGATGCAGGCGATGGGTAAGCGGGCCCGCGTCGCGGCCCGCGTTCTGGCGCAGGCGCCGACCGCGGAGAAGAACGAGGCGCTGTTGGCCGCGGCCGACGTGCTTTGGGAAACCCGCCGGGCTATTCTCGTCGAGAACGCCGCCGATCTGGCGCGCGCCGAGAAGACTTCCATGGCCGCCGCCTTAATCGACCGGCTGACGCTGAGCGAAGAGCGGATCGCGTCGATTGCGGAAGGGCTTCGCGCCGTCGCCGCTCTGCCCGATCCGGTGGGGGCGGAGATCGCCGGATGGACCCGGCCGAACGGCTTGGCGATCTCGCGTGTGCGCACGCCGCTCGGTGTCGTCGGCGTCATCTATGAAAGCCGGCCGAACGTCACCGCCGATGCAGGCGCGCTGTGCCTGAAATCCGGCAACGCCGTCATCCTGCGGGGCGGCTCGGACTCGGCCCGCTCCTCAGCGGCGATCCATGCCGCGCTGGTGGCCGGGCTCGTCCATGCGGGCCTGCCGCAGGCTGCGATCCAGCTGGTGCCGTCCAGCGACCGGGCCGCGGTCGGCGAGATGCTCAAGGGGCTTTCCGGAAACATCGACGTGATCGTGCCGCGCGGCGGCAAGTCGCTGGTCGCCCGTGTTCAGGACGAGGCGCGCGTGCCGGTCTTCGCCCATCTGGAAGGCCTTTGTCACGTTTATGTGGACGGCGCCGCCGATCTCGCCATGGCGACCGGGATCGTCGTCAATTCCAAGATGCGACGGACCGGCATCTGCGGCTCGGCCGAGACGCTGCTTGTCGACCGGGCCGTCGCCGACACCCATCTTCTGCCTCTCCTCGAGGCGCTCGGCGATGCCGGCTGCGAAATCCGTGCCAGCGAGGAAGTGCGCCGCCACTATCCGATCGCGGAGCCTGCGAGCGCAGAAGATTTCGTCACCGAATATCTCGACGCGATCATCTCCGTGGCACTCGTCGACGGCGTCGACGGCGCGATCGAGCACATCGAGGGCCATTCGTCCCACCATACCGAGGCGATCGTGACCGAAGATGCAGCCGTCGCAGAGCGCTTCTTCGCCGGCATCGATTCGGCGATCCTGCTGCACAACGCCTCGACGCAGTTCGCCGATGGCGGCGAGTTCGGCATGGGCGCCGAGATCGGCATCGCGACGGGCAAGATGCATGCGCGGGGGCCGGTCGGCGTCGAGCAACTCACGAGCTTCAACTACCGCGTTCGCGGCGTCGGCCAGACACGACCGTGATGGCGCGTCCATGAAGTACGAATCGTGAGACACTGGACGTCGGCGGGCGACCAGGACGCCGCCGCGGCGCGCGGCGCGCTGGCGATTCCGCACACGCAAGCGGGGATGACGATCGGCCTGTTCGGTGGCTCGTTCAATCCACCCCATGCCGGCCATCGCCTGGTCGCCGAGACAGCGCTGAAGCGGCTTTGCCTCGACAGGGTCTGGTGGATCGTTTCGCCGGGCAATCCCCTGAAGGATCATGGCAATCTCAAACCCATCGGCGAGCGCCTCGACGCGGTGCGGGCGCTGGCCCGCGGCCCGCGTCACGTCGTCACCGCCTTCGAAGCCGCCCATCGTATCCGCTACACCGCAGACACGCTGGCGCTCCTGAAGCGCCGCCGACCCGACGTTCGCTTCGTCTGGATCATGGGCGCCGACAGTCTGGCCAGTTTCGACCGCTGGCAGGATTGGCAGGTGATCGCGAGCCGCTTTCCCATCGCTATCGTCGACCGGCCGGGTGCGACGCTGTCCGTGCTGTCGGCGAAGATGGCTCAGCGTTTCGCGTGGGCGCGGCTGCCCGAGACCGACGCCGCGGCGCTGCCGTATCGCGCTCCACCGGCCTGGGTCTTTCTGCACGGGCCGCGTTCGGCGGCGTCCTCGAGCTTGCTTCGGGCCGGCTGAGCTCACCACGCAACGCGGCTTTGCCGTCACATCTGCCGCAAGGTGATTTGCCGCGTCTTGAAACGGACACGGAACACTGCCTAAATGATGGAATGCCCGGCCATTTCGGTTTGTGGCATTCGCGCCATGGCCACCTCCCCAGGGAAAGGGAAAACGACACTGCGACATGCGGCTGAAACGAAGGAGGTCACGTTGACGGCTCCTTCCGACGTGCCCGCCACCGATCGTTCGGTTGGCCGGAACGCAATCGATCTCGTGATTTCGAGTCTCGAAGATTCGAAGGGCGAGGACATCGTCTCCATCGACATGAACGGCAAGTCGGCGCTGGCCGATTATATGGTGATCGTCTCCGGACGGTCGAGCCGCCATGTCAACGCCGTGGCCGAGCACCTTCTGCGCGACCTCAAGAACTTCGGCGTCAGTCAGTCGAAGGTCGAGGGTCTGCAGAACGGCGACTGGGTTCTGATCGACACCGGCGACATCATCATCCACATCTTCCGACCGGAAGTGAGAAGCTTCTACAACATCGAGAAGATGTGGACCATCGGCGACGTGGGAGACGCGACGGTCCACTGACCGCCGTCTGTCATGAATGCCCAGGGAACGGCCAAGGGATGGCTGCCTGCAATCGCGCCCATCGAACGGGCGGGATGCGCTCCGGTACGTTTCCACCAGCCATGATTGTGGCCAAGGGCGGCAAAAGGCGTGGCAAGGCTTGGCTGTGATCGGCCTTGCTTCTCGCCATGTGCCTATCGGTGCTCAGCAGAAGGCCAGGTCATGCGTTTGACGATCGCGGCCGTTGGCCGAATGAAGGCCGGGCCGGAAAAGGATCTCGCCGATCGCTATCTCGATCGCTTGAAGAAGACCGGTGCGCCGCTCGCCCTCGATTATCAAGGCCTCAACGAATATCCCGAATCCCGCCTGAAGTCCGCGGACGAGCGAAAGGCCGAGGAGGCCGGCAAGCTCGTCGCGAGCCTGGCGCCCGAAAGCGCCCACCTCGTTCTCGACGAGCGCGGCAAAACGCTGTCGTCGGAGGAATTCGCCGCGCTAATCGGGAGGCTGCGCGACGACGGCAAGCGCGACCTGGCGCTGCTGATCGGCGGTCCGGACGGCCATGACGCCGGGCTCCGGTCGAGCGCCGAGGTGGTCGTGTCCCTCGGCCGGATGACCTTTCCCCATCAGATCGCCCGCATCCTCGTCGCCGAGCAACTCTACCGCGCCGCGACGATCCTGGCCGGTCATCCCTATCACCGATCCTGATCCCTGGCCGATCCCGATCCCTGGGTTGTCCGCTGGTTCCCTGAGGCCACAGTTTTAGAATTTTTGCCGTTGGCCGCCGGGCGCCCGCTTTTTGATGGATTGCCCGGATAGGAATTTGCCGGCAAATCCGTGATGGTTGATCGATTGTTAACGGTGCGGTCTCTACCATCGCGTTCGTGAAGACGTCACCCGCATTGCTCCATGGAGCGATGCGCGGATGGACGCCCGAATGATGCGTGCGACAGGCCAGGAAGCGGGGGCATTTGATCCAGCGTCGGGATCAGGGCGGGATGAACGAAAGCTCGGGTAGGCGTCACCGCTTAGCGGTTGCCCGTTCGTGCCTTGTTGCGCTGGTCGGCGTCGCCGTCCTGGCATGGCCGCTGGGGCCGGTCATCGCGGCCGGCACGCACTCGCCACCTGATTCTCCGTCCATCGACGCCCCGTCAGGCGATGCGCTGGCGGTCGATGCCATAACCACGGGGTCCGTCGATCCGGCTCTGCCGTCCGCCGCCGGCGGATTCTCTGACCGCATGGCGAATGCAACGACCGCCTCACCCGGCGATGTCGAGCGCTCGCAAATCCTTGAAGAGCAGCGGCATCGATCGGCCGCAGAACTCGACGCCGTTGCGGCGAACATCAAGCTGTCGGAAGAGACGGTGCAGTCGCTCGATGCCGAGATCGCCAATCTCGCCGCCGATCAGGACAGCATCCGCCAGGCGATGATCGACGCCGCCGCCGTGCAGAAGGCGATCAGCGCAAACCTGACCGCAACCGAAGGCCGCATCGACCGCCTCGCCGTCGAAGAGGGCACGATCAAGGGTTCGCTGCGCGAGCGACGGGGCGTGCTCGCGGGGGTTCTTGCGGCGCTCGAACGGATGGGCCGAAAACCACCACCGGCGCTGCTGGTCAAGCCGCAGGACGCGCTCGGATCGGTGCGTAGCGCGATCCTTCTCGGCGCCGTGGTCCCGTCGATCCGAAAGGAGACCCAGTTGCTCGTTGCCGATCTCGATCGACTGGCGAAGGTGCGCGAGTCGATCGATGCGGAAAAGACGACCTACGCCGCGCAGATGACCCGGCATCGCGAGGAGGACGCCCGGCTCGCCCGGCTCTTCGACGAAAAGGAAAAGCTGGAGGCGGTCAACCGCGACCGCCGCGCGACCGAAAGCGACAAGGCCGCCGGACTTGCCGGCAAGGCCAGCGACCTTCAGGATTTGATTGCCTCGCTGCAGGCCGACGCCGAAAGCGCCCGTGCCAGCGAAGAGGCCACGCGCAAGGCCGCCGCCAAGGCCGAAGCAACACGCATTGCGGATGCCAGGAAGGCGGAAGCGGCGCGGCTGGAGGCCGAGCGACAGGCGGCGGCCGAACGACAGACCGAGACGCAGCGGGTCGCCGCTCGCGAAACGGCCGAGCGATCGGCGCGCGATCAAGCGGCCGATGTGCCGAAGACCGCCGAAGCTGGAGCGGCGCAAACGCCTGCGGCAGCGGACGGGACGCAGAGGACTGCGGCCGATGGCAGCGGCGATCAACCGGCGATCGCCGCCGGCTCGGCCCCGATCGATCCCGCCTCCTTGCCGCCGGCCGGAACGTCCGAGACGGCCAGCGCGCGATCGGGCACGGAGCCGCAATCGGCATCGCCTTCGGCGAACTCCTCCGTAGACCCGGCGGCAGCTCCCTCTGCGGCTTCCTCTGAGGCCCTGACGGAACTGGCTTCCCTGGAGCCCGACACCGGCGGGCTGACGGGGCCGAAGGCCGATGGCGGGCCGGTTGCGACCGTCACGCCGCAATACGACATCGGCACACTTCGCCGTGAGACGGCAAGGCTCGCACCGACCGCCGCATTTTCGACAATGAAAGGCCGATTGTCGATGCCTGTCGCGGGTCGCACCGTGATCCGCTATGGCAGTGAGGACGATATCGGTCGGGAGGCGACCGGCATGTCGATCGCCGCACGGGCTGATGACGTGGTGACGGCACCGGCCGACGCGACCGTTCTTTACGCCGGCCCCTTCCGTTCCTACGGTCAACTCTTGATCCTGGATGCGGGCGATGGCTATCATGTCGTGCTGGCCGGGATGGACCGGATCGACGTCGAAGCCGGGCAGTTCGTTTCCGCGGGCGAACCGGTTGCGACGATGGGCGCGAGGCGCGTGGCAAGCGTGGCAGTCGCGGAATTCGGTGCGTTGGAGCCCGCGCTCTACGTCGAGTTTCGCAAGGACGGGAAACCGGTCGATCCGTCTCCATGGTGGATGGACGACCCCTCTGGAAGGACGAGGAATGATTCGTAAGCTCACGATACTGTTCGCTGGGGCACTGATGGGAGCAACGGCGATCACCGTCGTCAGTCAGAATTCCGGCGTCGCCAATGCGGCCGGCTCCGACACCTATCGCCAGCTTGCGATCTTCGGTGACGTTTTCGAGCGGGTGCGTGCCCAATATGTTGACAAGCCCGACGATCAGAAGCTGATCGAGACGGCTATCAACGGCATGCTGACCTCGCTCGATCCGCATTCGAGCTACATGAACTCCAAGGAAGCGGCGGACATGCGCACCGAGACCCGCGGCGAGTTCGGCGGCCTGGGCATCGAGGTCACCATGGAGGACGAACTCGTCAAGGTGGTCTCGCCCTTCGAAGGCACTCCCGCCGACAAGGCCGGCATTCTCGCCGGCGACCTCATCGCCGAGATCAACGGCGAACAGGTTCGCGGCCTGACGCTCTCGGAAGCGGTCGAGAAGATGAAGGGCGACATCGGCTCCAGCGTCGATTTGACCATCGTGCGCAAGGGCGCCCAGAAGCCGATCCGCATGAACATCAATCGCGAAGAGATCAAGGTGCCGTCGGTGCGCCACTCGGTCGAAGGCGGCGATGTCGGCTACATCAAGCTCCTGAAGTTCAACGAGCAGACCACGGTCGGGCTCGAGGATGCGATCTCCGACATCGAAGAGAAGGTCGGCAAGGACAAGGTCAAAGGCTTCATCGTCGATCTGCGCCGCAATCCGGGCGGCCTGCTCGACGAGGCGGTGTCCGTCTCCGACGCCTTCCTGAACTCGGGAGAGATCGTCTCGACCCGCGGCCGCAACGCCGACGAGACCCGCCGCTACAACGCCCGCAACGGCGACGACATCCAGGGCAAACCGCTGGTCGTCCTCGTCAATGGCGGTTCGGCCTCGGCCTCCGAGATCGTCGCGGGTGCCCTGCAGGATCAGCGCCGGGCGACCATCGTCGGCTCGCGTTCCTTCGGCAAGGGCTCGGTCCAGACGATCATACCGCTCGGCACCAACGGCGCCCTGCGCCTGACCACGGCACTCTACTACACGCCGTCGGGCCGCTCGATCCAGGGCCGCGGCATCGATCCGGACATCGCGGTCGAGCAGCCGCTGCCGAAGGAAATCCGCGAGCAGATGGGTCTTTCGCCCGATGACGAGATATCGCGCGGCGAGTCCTCGCTGCGCGGCCACATCACCGGCAATGCAGAGAACGATGAGGGCTCGGGCTCACTCGACTACGTGCCGCCGGAGAAGAAGGACGATCTGCAGCTGCAATACGCGGTCGACCTCCTGAACGGCGTCAAGACCAACGCGATGTTCCCGCCGAAGCAGGAAGCCAACGCGGCGAACTGAGCGCACGGCATCCATCGGCGTTGCACGCATCATCGAGGCCCGGAGCGATTTCGCTCCGGGCCTTTTTGCGTCGAAGAGTGTGGAGCAGGAAAGGGCGCGCGGGCCGATAGCCCGACGCGACGCGTGGCGCTCCGATATCGCGCGGTCCAGCGAGCCCCGATCCAGCTTGTGGCATTAGATCGATTGCATGCGCGGTGAAATCTATCAGCCCCTCGGACTGCATCTCGACGACCGGAAGGTCCGGCGTGCTCCGCCGCTTTCGCTTCTTGCCGGGCTTGCGGCGTTCGCCCTCACGGCCACCGCATCGGCCTATGTGGCGACGACGGCGCAGCCCAGCCTGACCGTCGTCGACCGGCTTGCGCCGGACACTCCGACCTTGCAGCAGACGGGCAACGTGCGCATTGCAATGGCAGCCCCGCTCGCCAAGGCGGCGCTGCCGAACATCATTTCCGGCTCGAAGAACCTTCCCGACGACCCTGGCCTCGCCGGCGTCCAGGGCACCCGCAGCGTCGGCTTTCGCGTTGAGGACTTGGCGTCCCTGCGCCAGAACCCCTCGATCGCTCATCTGCCCGATCCCGATCTCGTCGAGGACAGCGCTTTTGGGCCGCTGCCGATCCGCGATGCCGGCGGCCGGCGGCCCTTCGACGTCTATGCCGGCGCGCCGGACGGACGTCCGGGGCCACGCGTCGCCATTGTCATCGGTGGTCTCGGCATCAGCCAGAGCGGCACCTTCGCGGCGCTGAAGACCTTGCCGCCCCAGGTGACGCTCGGCTTCTCGCCGGCCGGCAACAGCCTGCAGCGCTGGATGCGGGATGCGCGCCGCAAGGGCCACGAATTGCTTCTGCAGGTGCCGCTGGAACCGGTGGGCTATCCGGTGGTCGATCCGGGCGAGAACACCGTTACGGTGGCAGAAGCGGCCGCCGGGCAATTCGACGCGCTCTACGCCTCGCTCGGCTCACTCAGCAACTATGTCGGCATCATGAACTATATGGGTGGGCGCTTCACCGGCGATCCGGCCGCGATGGAAGGGCTGCTTGCCGAGCTCGGCCGGCGCGGATTGATGTATGTCGACGACGCGTCTTCCCAGCGCAGTCTCGCCAAGGATACCGCGCAATTGGAGCATGTGCCGGCTGCCGTCGCCGACCTTACCCTCGACGGCGTGCAGGACCCCAACGAGATTCGCGCCCAGCTCGATCTCCTGGAGCGCATGGCGCGGGCAGACGGACAGGCGATCGGCATCGCCTCGGCCTTCGACACCTCGATCTCGACGGTCGCCGCATGGATCGCGGACGCCCGCAGCCGCGGTATCGACATCGTGCCGATCTCGAATCTTGCCAACGACCCGGAGCAGCGCTGAGCGCTCGCATCCGTGGAGCGGCGGCTTTACCTTCTCCGAAAGCTTGCCGCGCAACGCCTGCGCACGATAACCCCGGAGCAGGCCGCATGGCGCGGCACGTTTTGCCAAGGGATCAAGCCGATGACCAAACCGAGCGAACTGCCCTACCGTCCCAATGTCGGGATCATGGTGCTGAACCGCGAGGGGCTCGTCTGGGTCGGACGGCGGATCATCGAGGACAAGGGCGAGATGACCGGCGCGAGCCAGCTCTGGCAAATGCCCCAGGGCGGCATCGACAAAGATGAGGATACTTATCCGGCGGCGTTGCGCGAGCTCTACGAGGAGACCGGCATGCGCTCGGTCTCGCTGCTCGCCGAGGCACCGGACTGGATCGATTACGACCTGCCGCCGGAACTTGTCGGCATCGCGCTCAAAGGCAGATATCGCGGCCAGACCCAGCGCTGGTTCGCCGTGCGTTTCGAAGGCGACGAGAACGAGATCGCCATCAACCCACCGCCGGGTGGGCACTTGCCCGAATTCGAGGAATGGGCCTGGAAGCCCATGGATGAACTTCTCGACCTGATCGTGCCTTTCAAGCGCGAGGTCTACGAGAAGGTCGTCGCGGCCTTCCGGCATCTGGCGCCCTAGACGGTCGACATGAAGACGATCGGCATCCTCGGCGGCATGAGCTGGGAATCGACGGCACTTTACTACCGGCTGATGAACGAGCGCTGCCGCGAGCGGCTCGGCGGGCACCACTCTGCGCCCATCCTGCTCCATTCAGTCGACTTCGACCAAATCGAGCGCTGCCAGAGGGCGGGGCGTTGGGACGAAATGGCGGAGATCCTCGGCGGAGCGGCGGCGGGCCTTGCCGGAGCCGGTGCCGACTTCCTGATCATCGCGACCAACACCATGCATCGCCTGGCCGGCGAGATATCGGCGATGAGCGGGCTCGACGTTTTGCACATCGCCGATCCAACCGCGGTGGCGCTGAAGGCTGCAGGCGTTTGCCGTGTCGCGCTTCTGGGCACCCGCTACACGATGGAGCAGGATTTCTACCGTGGCCGTCTCGAAGCAATGCATGGGCTGGACGTCATTGTGCCGTGCGAGGCCGATCGGTCCGACGTGCATCGGATCATCTATGACGAGCTTTGTCTGGGACAGATCGCCCCTTCGTCCCGCGCTGTCTACCAGGCTGTAATCGAACGGCTGAGGGGGCAAGGGGCGGAGGCCGTGATCCTGGGCTGTACGGAGATCACCATGCTGATCGCGCCGGGTGACAGTGTGCTGCCGGTCTACGATACGACGGCGATGCATGCGGCCGCCGCGGTCGATCTTGCGATCGACCGGCGATAGCTGGTGCCAGAAAACCGGATCCGCCCGTGGTGACATCCTTGATGGTGTGCCTCAAACGAAAAAAGCCGGCGCGAGGCCGGCTTTTCCAAAGCCCTGGATGCGAAAAAAGCCGGCGATCAGACGCCGACGGCCTCACGGGCTTCACGCAACTGCTCGAGATCTTGCTGGGCCTTGGCCTTGGCTTCCGGCGTCTCGGCATCGGCAACATCTTCCTCGGCATCCTTGATCTGGCTGTCGAGCATCGTCGAATCGAGGTCCTCCACAGCGGTCGCGTGTTCGGCGAGAAGTGTCAGACCCTTGGCGTTGACGTCGGCGAAGCCGCCGAGAACGAAGATCTTCTTTTCCGCGCCGCCTTCCATCGTCGCGATGACGATACCCGGCTTGACCGTGGTCATCACCGGCGCGTGGTTGGCCATGACGGTGAAATAGCCTTCGCTGCCCGGCACGTTCACGGCCGTTACCGCCTCGGACAGAAGCTGGCGCTCGGGAGAGACGAGTTCGAACTGGAAACTATCGGACATAGTGCCTCGTCACGGTTGAAATGGAAGAAGAGCTCTAACGTCTCGGCGCGTCTTCCCGGTACAGGACTGTTTCTTGAACCGGGCTTCCGTCACCCCTTGGCCTGCGCCGTGCCATGCGGCAATCACAGCCATCTGCGGCTCGGTTTTTCCCTTGCTTCGCCAGTAGGCCATCAGCGGAGTGAAACTGAGACTTGTCCAATCGAGACCGCAGGCGTTGGCCGTTCCACTGACAACGCCTTGGCGGAAGATCGCGTCCATCTGTTTGTCCGTCAACCCGGCCTCGCGGGCGAGGTCCTTTGCCGTGTCGGCTCGCGTCGTTGTCGGCCGGGAGCAGCCGGCAACTGCGAGCAGAGCCACAACTGCTCCGACAAAGCGACCTGATGCCCGGATAAACACCTGTCAGGCGGCTTCCGAGGCCATCTTCTGAGCCTTCTCGACAGCCATCTCGATCGAGCCGACCATATAGAACGCCGCCTCGGGAAGATGATCGTACTCGCCGGCGACCAGGCCCTTGAAGGACTTGATCGTGTCTTCCAGCGGAACGAGCTGGCCGGGCGAGCCGGTGAAGATCTCGGCGACGAAGAAGGGCTGCGACAGGAAGCGCTCGATCTTGCGGGCGCGGGCTACCGTCAGCTTGTCCTCTTCCGACAGCTCGTCCATGCCCAGGATGGCGATGATGTCCTGCAGCGACTTGTACTTCTGCAGAATCTCCTGGACCGATCGCGCGACGCCGTAGTGCTCTTCGCCGACGATGAGCGGCGAGAGGATGCGCGACGTCGAATCGAGTGGATCGACGGCCGGGTAGATGCCCTTTTCGGAGATCGCGCGGTTCAGCGTCGTCGTTGCGTCGAGATGGGCGAAGGAGGTCGCGGGTGCAGGGTCGGTCAGGTCGTCGGCCGGCACGTAGATGGCCTGCACGGACGTGATCGAGCCTTTGGTCGTTGTGGTGATGCGCTCCTGCATCTGGCCCATGTCGGTGGCCAGCGTCGGCTGATAGCCCACCGCAGACGGAATGCGGCCGAGCAGCGCCGACACTTCCGAGCCCGCCTGGGTGAAGCGGAAGATGTTGTCGACGAAGAACAGAACGTCCTGGCCCTGGTCGCGGAAATGCTCGGCGATGGTCAGACCGGTCAGCGCGACGCGGGCGCGGGCACCGGGAGGCTCGTTCATCTGGCCGTAGACCAGCGAGGCCTTCGAGCCCTCCGTCGAGCCGTCATGCTCGTGCGGGTCCTTGTTCACGCCCGATTCGATCATCTCGTGGTAGAGATCGTTGCCCTCGCGGGTGCGCTCGCCGACACCGGCGAACACCGAATAACCGCCATGGGCCTTGGCGACGTTGTTGATCAGTTCCTGGATCAGCACGGTCTTGCCGACGCCGGCGCCGCCGAACAGGCCGATCTTGCCGCCGCGGGCATAGGGCGCCAGAAGGTCGATGACTTTGATGCCGGTCACCAGGATCTGCGATTCGGGGGACTGCTCGATGTAGGACGGGGCCGGTTGATGAATCGAACGGCGTTCGTTGGTCTTGATCTCGCCGACCTCGTCGATCGGCTCGCCGATGACGTTCATGATACGGCCGAGGGTCGCGTCGCCGACCGGCACGCGGATGGAGTCGCCGGTGTCGGTGACGGGCTGGCCGCGCACGAGGCCCTCGGTCAGGTCCATCGCGATGGTGCGGACGGTGTTCTCGCCGAGATGCAGGGCCACCTCGAGGACGAGACGGTTGCCGTGGTTGTCGCATTCGAGCGCATTCAGGATCGGCGGCAGGTCGCCGTCGAACTCGACGTCGACGACGGCGCCGATGACCTGGGCGACCCGGCCGGTCGCGCCCTTCTGGGTATCGTTGTCAGCCATGAAGGCCTCCTCTCAAATGTCCTAGAGCGCTTCCGCGCCCGAAATGATTTCGACCAGCTCGGTGGTGATCTGCGCCTGACGCTGCCGGTTGTAGGAGACCGACAGCTTGTCGATCATGTCGCCGGCGTTGCGGGTCGCGTTGTCCATGGCGGACATGCGCGCGCCCTGCTCGGACGCGGCGTTCTCCAGAAGCGCGTGCAGCACCTGGACCTTGATGTTGCGCGGCATCAAAGCCTCGAGGATTTCACCCGGTTCCGGCTCGTATTCGTAGATCGCCCCGTCGCCTTCACCGGCGGTCTTTTCGTTGTCCGCGCCTGCAGCATCGGACGGGATGACCTGCTGGCGCGTCGGAATCTGGGTGACGACGTTCTGGAACTCGGAATAGAACAGCGAGCAAACGTCGAATTCGCCCTTTTCGAAGAGGTCGATGATCGTCTGGCCGATCTTTTCGGCGTCGGCGAATCCGACCTTCTTGACCTCGCGCAGATCGGTGCGCTCGACGACCTTCTTGGACAGGTCGCGACGCATCACGTCCCAGCCCTTCTTGCCGACGACGAAGAACTTCACCGTCTTTCCCTCGCCCTCCAACTTGCGCATGTGGGTGCGGGCCAGCTTGACGATGGAGGCGTTGAAGCCGCCACAAAGACCGCGATCGGCGGTGAAGACGACGAGCAGATGCACGTCGTCCTTGCCGGTCCCGACCATCATCGGCGGGCCGTCGCCATCCATCGCGTCGGAGATGTTGGCGAGCACGGCGGCCATGCGGTCGGCATAGGGGCGCGCAGCTTGCGCGGCCTCTTCGGCCCGACGCAGCTTGGCGGCCGCGACCATCTGCATGGCCTTGGTGATCTTCTGCGTTGATTTGACCGAAGCGATCCGGTTCCGCAGATCTTTCAGAGATGCCATGGCGCGGCGTCGTCTCCCGAAGTTCTTTTGGCTCCGCCCGTTGGAAGGGCGGAGCGTTGAAGCGCTGGGTGGATCTTACGCGAAGGTCTTGGCGAAACTGTCTATCGCGGACTTCAGCCTGCCGCGCAGATCGTCCGAGAGCGCCTTTTCCTTGGCGATCTGGTCGAGGACGTCCTTGTGCTCGGTGCGCATCGAGGACAGCAGCCCCTCTTCGAAGTCGCCGACCTGATCGACCCGCAACTTGTCGAGATAGCCTTGCGTGCCGGCGAAGATCACCGCCACCTGCTCCTCGGTCTTCAGCGGCGAGAACTGCGGCTGCTTCAAGAGCTCCGTCAGGCGCGCGCCGCGGTTGAGAAGACGCTGGGTCGAGGCGTCGAGGTCCGAGCCGAACTGCGCGAAGGCGGCCATCTCGCGATACTGGGCGAGCTCGCCCTTGATGGAGCCGGCAACCTGCTTCATGGCCTTGATCTGTGCGGCCGAACCGACGCGGGACACCGACAGGCCGACGTTCACCGCCGGGCGAATGCCCTGGAAGAACAGGCTGGTCTCCAGGAAGATCTGGCCGTCGGTGATCGAGATCACGTTGGTCGGAATGTAGGCCGAGACGTCACCGGCCTGGGTCTCGATGACCGGGAGCGCGGTCAGCGAACCGGCGCCCAGATCGTCGTTGAGCTTGGCAGCGCGCTCGAGGAGGCGCGAATGCAGGTAGAAGACGTCGCCCGGATAGGCTTCGCGGCCCGGCGGGCGGCGCAGCAGCAGCGACATCTGGCGATAGGCGACGGCCTGCTTGGAAAGATCGTCGTAGCCGATCACCGCATGCATGGCGTTGTCGCGGAAATACTCGCCGATCGCGCAGCCGGTGAAGGGCGCGATGTACTGCATCGGCGCCGGGTCCGAAGCGGTGGCGGCGATGACAACCGAATAGGCCATCGCACCGCGCTCTTCCAGGGTGCGCACGAATTGCGCGACCGTCGACCGCTTCTGGCCGATGGCGACGTAGATGCAGAACAGCTTGTCGGCGTCTCGACCTTCGTCGTGGGCCGATTTCTGGTTGAGGAAGGTGTCGAGCAGGATTGCGGTCTTGCCGGTCTGACGGTCGCCGATGACCAGCTCACGCTGGCCTCGGCCGATCGGGATCAGCGCGTCGATGGATTTCAGGCCTGTCGACATCGGCTCATGCACCGACTTGCGCGGGATGATGCCCGGCGCCTTGACGTCGACGCGGCGTCGCTCGGTCGATTCGATCGGGCCCTTGCCGTCGATCGGGTTGCCGAGACCGTCGACGACCCGGCCGAGAAGACCCATGCCGACCGGCACCTCCACGATGGCGCCGGTGCGCTTGACGGTGTCGCCTTCCTTGATCTCGCGGTCGGAGCCGAAGATGACGATACCGACATTGTCGGATTCAAGGTTCAGCGCCATGCCCTGCACGCCGCCGGGGAACTCGACCATCTCGCCGGCCTGGCAGTTGTCGAGGCCGTAGACGCGGGCGATGCCGTCGCCGATCGACAGAACCGTACCGACTTCGGAGACTTCCGCCTCCGAGCCGAAGTTCTTGATCTGGTCCTTGAGGATTGCGGAAATTTCCGCGGCGCGGATGTCCATCAGCCGACCTCTTTCAGTGCAAGCTTGAGCGAATTGAGTTTGGTGCGAAGCGAGGTGTCGATCTGGCGCGAGCCGATCCTGACGACGAGGCCGCCGAGGATGGCGGGATCGACGCTCTCGTTCATGGTGACGGTCTTGCCGGCATAGGACCCGATCGCCTCGGCGAGTTCCTTGCGCTGCTCGTCATTGAGCGGATGGGCACTGGTGACCTCGGCTTCGATTTCGCCGCGCTCGCGCGCCGCCATCTGGATGAAACCGCGGATGATGCCGGGCAGGACGAAAAGCCGGCGGTTCCGCGCGATGACGCGCAGGAAATTGCCGGTGAGCTGGCTTGGTTCGACGGCCTTGACGATGGCCTCGATCGCCCGTGTCTGCTCGTCTGAGGAAAAGGCCGGGCTTTCGACGAGACGCCGGAAATCGGCGTTCTCTTCGATTAGGCCGCGAAAGCTCTTCAGCTCGGATTCGACGGTTTCGATCGCACCGTCATCACGGGCGAGTTCGAAAAGCGACTGGGCGTAGCGGTCTGCGACTCCCGAAACGGGAGAGGATGAGTTTGCCACGGACGACCGTTTCTCTTTTTCGTTTCAATCAAGCGTTCGCTGCGTCTCGAAGCGAGGCCGCCTCAAATCCTTGAACCGTTTGGTAAAATACGGAGGAGCCTGGCGCGTGTCGCGCTGTCCCCCGCTCGATTGGGGATCGTCTAGCATAGGCCTTCCGGCACGACAACACGCGTTTGCAGGCTTTCGGGGCGTTCGGGGCGGCTTTGGTGAACGATCGCCGGTTATGGAGCCTAGCTGGAGACGAAGCCGAAAACCGGCGCCAGGGCCGCGAAGGCGAGCGTCAGATCGAGGAGCAGCAGCAGCCAATTGTAAGCGGGAGATCCGCGGTCTGACAGCAGGGAGACGAGTCTCCCGAAGGCGGTAAACAGCCAGCCGGCGCCCAAGGCCAGTTGCACGAAGGGCTGGTTGTAGAGTGCTGCCGTCACGAGCCCCGTGCCGATCCAGAAGCCGGCGACGGTAGCGCGAGAGCCGAACAGGGCGTCGGGATAGCGCTGGGTCGTCTCGAGCTTGAGGATGCGCAGCATGATCCTCGGCGCAAACAACGCGACGAGGCCGAAGACGATCGTCACACAGGCCGCCGCGAAGGGCAGCATATCGGCATTGGTCTGCGGCAGGACGAAATCCATCTTGTGACCTTCGGCGTAGAGGGTGGAACGGGGCGCTTCAATGCGACGCGCTTATAGCCACGCTCGGTGCCCTCGCAAAGCGTTTCCCGACCCGTGGGTCGCCTGACCTGACCTTGCCGTCGAACTCTCGTGCGGAAAAAGATGAGCCGTGTCCTCATTTCCAGAGCCCGGCTATCGCGGACCAGGCGGGAACGAGGAGCAGGCCGACGATCGGGATGAGAATCAGGCCAAGGGCGAGGCCGACGAGCCCGGAACCGGCGGCGGTCACAAGCCAATGAAGGAAGCCTCCCAGTGCCGGCATGGCATGGGCGGCCGTTTCGGCGGCGCCCTCGATCAGATGCTCGATGCCAGCAAAGCCGTATTCGGCGAGGCCATGGACGATGATGCCGCCGCCGACCCAGATCATCGCCGCAGTGCCGACGATGGCGAGCGTCTTGAGGAAATAGGGCATGCCGACGACAAGCCCGCGGCCGGTGCCGCGCACCAGTGAACCGAAGCCGGACGGATTCCGGTAACCGGCCATGGCGACCCCGATGTCGTCGGCCTTCACGATGATCGCCACCGCTCCGTAGACGCCGAGTGTTATGAACAGGCCGACGACGGCGAGAACCACAGCCTGGGTGGTGAGGCTCGACGAGGAGACTTCGTTCAGCGTGATCGCCATGATCTCGGCCGAAAGGATGAAGTCGGTCTTGATGGCGCTTGCGACCTTCTGGTCTTCCAGCGATTTTCCCGAAGTCGCGCTGACCTTTTCTTCATGGGCGTGGGCCTTGTGGGGAACCACTACCTCGTAAACCTTCTCCGCGCCTTCGTAGGAGAGATAGCAGCCACCCAGCATCAGGAGCGGCGTGATCGCCCAGTGCGCAAAATAGCCCAGCGCGACAGCGATCGGCAGCAGGAAAATCAGCTTGTTCTTGAGCGAGCCGATGGTGATCTTCTTGACGATCGGCAGTTCGCGCGAAGCCTCGAAGCCGGTGACGTAGCGCGGGGTTACGGCGGCGTCGTCGATAACGACGCCCGCCGCCTTGGTGCCGGCCTTCGCCGCCTGACCGGCGACGTCGTCCAGCGAGGCGGCCGCAACGCGAGCCAGGCCCGCGATATCGTCGAGAAGTGCGATCAGGCCGACGCTCATCGGGCGGTTCCGATAGCGAAGGGGGCCGGTGCGGGCTGGAATTCGGCGGGTTGTCTCGTCATCGCGCGCGGCGCCTTTCGTTACGACGGTTCGCGACCGTCGTAACGAAAGGCGAGCGGCCTGCCTACCTTTGACGGCATCACGGTTTTGAATTGGCAGCGGGTGCCGAGACGCCTGTGCCGGCTGCGATCGGGCGGCCGATCCGCAAGGGGGCATGGCGGCGGCGATGAGCAGCGCGGCGCCGGCTGGCCGCCACAGCGCCGAAACCCTCAATTGGGCGTAGAACAGACCCCCGCCCACACGCCGAAGCCGAAGGACACCCAAGAGGGTAAGATGAGGGAATCATCCGCAGTCGGCAATCGCTTGTCGATCCGGACCACGGAGCCGTCAAGCTGATTCCCGCAAGCCTCAGCCGACGGTCGCAACGCGATCCGGGCGAGATCGCGACAGCACCCGATCGCTGATCGAACATGCCTTCCCGCTCAGTCCTGGCAGGAGCCCTCGATCTTCACCTGTTCTTTCTTGTCGCCCCAGAAGATTGTCAGCGAGCCGGCGTATTTCACGTCGTCGGGCGCGCCGGTTGCCTGATGCAGGACGATGTTGACGTTGATGCGCGGCTCGCCGGCCGAGCGCCAGACGGTGACGATGTCGCCGTCCTTGTTGGGGGCGGTCTTGCCCTTTTCGAGCTCGCGCACGAGACCGTTGGCCATGACGTAGCCGCGCTCGATCCGGGCGGTCGTGCCGCCGCCCTGTTCGGTCATGGTAAGGAACACGTAGGGGTCTACATCGGCCTTCGTTTCGCCCGCCTTGTCGGGATCGATGAAGGCGCAGCGGCTGGCGATCGGATACCAGTGCAGCACGCCGAGTTTGAGGCCGGTTGGCGTCTCGGTCGGGGCAGGTTGCGACTGGCCGGGCTGGGAGGCCGCGAAGGGCGAACTCTTGATGCTCGGCGCGCTTGGCTCGGCCGTACCGGCCTTTTGCGCCGCATCCTGGGCGAAGGCGGGATGCGCACCGATCGAAAGGCCTGCTCCGAGGCCGAAAACGGCGACCGGCAACGTTGCGGCCAGCCGCGAAAACAGCGCGCGCGATGCGAAGATTGCGGGCCTTGTGCTCATTACTTTTCAGCCTCCCCTTGCGTCATCGACGGTCGCGACCCGTGTCTCACAGAAAGCTCTGCGGGTCTATGTCGATCTGGATCTGTATCGAACCGCGCGGCTTTTCCGCGGCCGCCAGCATCGCCCTCAGATAAGTCTGCACCGGCGCGCGGCGTGAGCCATGCAGCAACAGACGGAACCGGTGGCGTCCGCGCAGCACGGCGAGCGGCGCTTCGGCAGGGCCGAGGCATTCGATGTCCCGGTCGTCCGGCGCGGCGCGGCGAAGGATCCGGCCGTAATCCTCGGCCTCCTTGCGAGTATTGGCCGAGATGATGACGCCGGCCAGTCGACCGAAGGGCGGCAGCCCGCCGCGCTCGCGCTCGGCGATCTCGCGTTCGTAGAAACGCGCGGCATCGCCCGAGGCGATCGCCTGCATCACGGGATGCTCGGGCTGGTAGGTCTGGATCAGCCCCCGGCTCTTTATGCCGGTTCGCCCGGCGCGGCCGGTCACCTGGTGCAGAAGCTGGAACGTGCGTTCAGCCGCGCGCGGATCGCCGTTGGACAGGCCGATGTCGGCATCGACGGCGCCGACGAGGGTCATCTTCGGGAAGTGATGGCCCTTCGCCACGAGTTGCGTGCCGATGACGATGTCGGCCTCGCCGTCGGCGATGGCATCGAGTTCGCGGCGAAGGCGTTTCGGGCCGCCGAGAAGGTCGGAAGACAAAAGGATCGTGCGCGCTTCGGGAAAGGCGTCGAGCATCTCCTCGGCGATGCGCTCGACACCGGGCCCGCAAGCCACGAGATGGTCGAGCGTGCCGCATTCCGGGCAGGCCTCGGGCCGGGCGACCGAGAAGCCGCAATGGTGACACTGCAACTGGCCGCGCAGGCGGTGATCGACGAGCCAGGTCGAGCACGCCCCGCACTGGAACCTGTGGCCGCAGACCCGGCAGAGCGTCAGCGGCGCATAGCCCCGACGGTTGAGGAAGAGCAGCGCCTGCTCGCCGCGCTCGACCGTCTGGCGGATGGCGCTCGACAGGATGGGCGAGACGAAACGGCCGCGTGGCGGCGGCGCGTGGCGCATGTCGACGAGGTCGAGGGTGGGCAGCGCCGCTTGCCTGTAGCGGCCGGTCAGTCGCACATGCCTGTAGCGCCCCATCTGCGCATTCACGCGGCTCTCGACCGAGGGGGTCGCCGAGGCGAGGATCACCGGAAAGCCGCCGATCGAGGCGCGCACCACCGCCATGTCTCGAGCATGATAGAAGGTGCGGTCTTCCTGTTTGTATGCGGGGTCGTGCTCCTCGTCGACGATGACGAGGCCGAGGTCCTGGAACGGCAGGAACAGCGCCGAGCGCGCGCCGGCAACGACCTTGACGCGGCCTTCGGCCAACTGCCTCCAGACCCTTTCGCGTTGACGCGGCGTGACGTCGGAATGCCACTGCGCCGGCTCGGCGCCGAAGCGGGCATGGAAACGGTCGATGAAGCTCTGGGTGAGGGCGATTTCGGGCAGCAGGATCAGCACCTGGCGGCCCTGTTCGAGGGCGGCTGCAACCGCCTCGAAATAGACCTCGGTCTTGCCAGAGCCGGTGACGCCTTCGAGTAGTGTTGCCGAAAAGCCCTCGGTGGAGACCGCTTCGACGAGTTCGGACGCGGCCGCCTGCTGTTCGTTGCTGAGGGCGGCGCGGCCATAGTTCGGGTCGGGGGTCGCGACCGCCGGGGCCGGGGGCAGGCGGACGGTGCGGAAAACGCCTTGCCGGATCAGCCCGTCGACGACCGAGGCCGTGACGCCGGCGGCGTGGGCAAGGCCGATGCGCGACCAGGCGGGGACATCCTCTGCAGCGGTGAGAACCCGCTCGCGGGCGGCGGTCATCCGGTCGGGTTTCTCGCCCGTCGGCTCGATGCCGTCGATCCAGGGCTCGGGATCGAAGGCCGTCGGCGCGCGCAGCGCCATGCGCACGACGAGGCCGGGCGGCGACAGCGTGTAGTCGGCGACCCAGTCGACGAAACGGCGCATCGCCGCGTCCAGCGGCGGGCAGTCGAAGACATGGTTGATCTCACGCAGCTTTTTGGAATCGATCGTATCGCTCGGCCCGTCCCAAACGACTCCGGCCACTTGGCGGGAGCCTAGCGGAACCTGAACAATGGATCCCGGCACGACCACCATGCCGTCGGGCACGACGTAGGAATAGGCGCGTTCGGTCGGCACGGGCACCAAAACCGGCACGACCTGCCGCATCGCTGCCGGCGCCAGAGTTTTGTCGATGCGATCGAAGAGGTGGCCGGTCTGGCTCACGGTGGGGACCCGAGGTTCGAGGTTCTGGCGGCGTTGCAATGTGCCAAGAGGCATATGGCGTTTGCCTGCGAATCGATGGCGTCATGCGGCGCCATGCGCTTCGAACCAAAGGCGGTGGCGTTGCGGATGCAAGCCTTTATCGGATGAGGCTCGACTGGGGAGCGCGACCGCCGGCCTCAAGGGTTCAGCGGCTCGACCCAGATCTCGCCGGCGAGGACGTTTTCCGGCTGGGAGACGGCGTAGATCACCGCGCGGGCGACGTCGTCGGCGTTGATGGCCTTCGGCTTGGACTGAGAAAAGAACGGCGTGTCGACCATGCCCGGTTCGATCAGCGTGACCTTGACGCCCTTGCCGCGCATCTCCTCGCGCAGATTCTGGCCATAGCCGCTCATCGCCCATTTGGTGGCGCCGTAGACCGAGCCGGGGATCACCTTGCGGCCGGCTCCCGACGAGGTGATCAGGAAGTGGCCGCCGGCCTTTTCGACGGCCTTGTGGGTGGCCTTCACCTTGTACATGACGCCGAGAATGCGTGTACATGACGCCGAGAATGTTGGTGAGGATCATCTGCCGCCACTCTTCCGGGTCGCCGCCGGCGGTGCCGGAGCCTTCGGCGCCGCGCCCGGCATTGGCAAACACCACGTCGATCGAGCCGAATGCGTCGAGCACCTCGGCCGCCATCTTCTCCTGGGCGGCGAAATCCTGCACGTCGCAGGCGACGGCCATGGCGTCCTCCGCGCCGAGTTCGGCAACGAGGCCGTCGAGCTTCTCCTTCGAGCGTGCCGTGAGCGCGACGCGGTAGCCGGCCTCGACTGCGCGGCGGGCGGTCGCCGCGCCGATGCCGCTCGAGCCGCCGGTGATGAGCATGGTTTTTATGAGCTGTCTCCAGAAATTTCGCAATGGGCGGGAATGCGCGGCGCGATGGTCGCGTAGTGCCCCGCCGGTCTGGCTCCGCATCTGGACCAATCGGGCGCGTTGCCAAGGCGGACGCGGCTGTCACGCGTGTGTCGCTCCGGCCGGCCTACGACCTCGCTGGCTTCGCCATCTTACACGGTCGGTTGCGGACCGTTCCGGTCGCAACGGAACGTCTTCGGCGGTCGCGCACTTATCGGTGCGAACGGGTTTTCGATGCCGCCTCCGCTTTTTGAAGTTGCGGGCACGGCGCCTTTCAGAAGGAGACGACAATGGCCAAAAAGACCGGTAAGACCAAGATGCACAAGACCAAGAACCCGATCTCGGAGAACATCCGCGGATCGATGGTCGAACTCCTGCAGACCCATCTCGGCACGGCGGTGGACATCACCTACCAGACCAAGCAGGCGCACTGGAACGTCAAGGGCTCGAACTTCATCGCCGTTCACAAGCTGTTCGACGAGTTGCACGAGCTGACGGAAGGCTATGTCGACACCATTGCCGAGCGGCTGACGGCGATCGGCGGCCAGGCCCACGGTACTGTCCAGGCGGCCGTCGACAACTCGGTGCTCGAGCCCTATCCCCTCGACCTCGTCAAATCCGAGGATCATCTGAAGCGCCTCACCGAAAGCTACGCCACCTGGAGCGCTGCGGTGGAGAAGGGCATTTCAGAATCCGACGAGGCCGGCGATCCGCTGACAGCCGATCTCCTGACCGCCGTCGGGCGCGGTCTCGACAAGTCGATCTACTTCATGGAGAGCCATTTCCAGGCCTGACAGCCAAAGAATGTGCCATAGTGACAGGGCGGCGCGCCGGGCGTCGCCCTTTTTCGTTTCACAAGTTCCCGACGTCACCCGGCTGGGCCTTCAGCCCGACCGCTGTTCAAAGTTTGCGATGCTTACCAATTTCGATCTTGCGGCCATGCTGATAGTGCTTTCTGCGCTCTTCGGTTATTTCAACAAGCGCTACCTGTCTCTGCCGAGCAATGCCGGTCTTCTCGTGCTGGCGCTCGCCGCCTCGCTGGGGCTGATCGCAATGGCGCATCTGTGGCCGGGCCTGACGCTGGTGTCCGGAATTCGCGAGACCGTAGCCTCGATCGACTTCAACGAAACTCTGATGGACGGCATGCTCGGCTTCCTGCTGTTTGCCGGCGCTCTGCATGTCGACTGGGAAGCCTTGAAATCACGGGCCCTGTCGGTTGGGCTGATGGCGACCCTCGGGGTGGTCATCTCCACCCTCCTTTGCGGCACGGTCTTCTACTTCCTGTGCCATTTCTTCGGTGTACCTGTTGCTTTCATCTGGGCGCTGGTCTTCGGAGCGTTGATTTCGCCGACCGATCCGGTCGCGGTGCTCGCGACACTGAAGACCATGTCCGGGGTTCCGAAGTCGCTGGAGATCGACATGGCCGGCGAATCGTTGTTCAACGACGGCGTCGGCGTGGTCGTGTTCACCATCCTCCTCGCGGCCGCAACGGGCAGCGCAGGCGAGCACGGGCTCGAACCGCTGGTGGTGCTGGAGCATTTCGTTTTCGAGGCGCTGGGCGGCGGCGTGTTCGGTGCGGCCACGGGCTATCTCGCCTATCGCATGATGCTGGCGATCGACGATTATCCGGTCGAGGTGCTGATCTCCCTCGCCCTTGTCATGGGCACCTATGCCGGGGCCGATGCGATCGGCTTTTCCGGGCCCATCGCCGTCGTCGTCGCGGGGCTGCTGATCGGCGAGCGCGGCGTCGCCTACGCCATGAGCGATACGACCCAGCGCTATCTGCACGGCTTCTGGACGCTGATCGACGACATCCTCAATGCCGTTCTGTTCATGCTGATCGGCCTGGAATTCCTGGTCATCGACTTCGATAGCGGTCACGTTGCGGTCGCCATCCTGGCGATCCCGCTGGTGCTCTTCTCGCGACTCGTCTCGGTCTACCTGCCGTTCCAGATCGTGCGGCTGCGCGAGCGGTTTTCGCGTGGCATTGTCGGCATCCTGACCTGGGGCGGCGTGCGCGGCGGCATTTCGGTGGCGCTCGCCCTGTCGTTGCCGGACGGGCCGCAGCGCGACGTCATCCTGTCGGCGACCTATGCCGTCGTCATCTTCGCCATCCTGGTGCAGGGCCTGACGCTGCAGCGCCTGGTCAAGCGAGTGGTCGGGGCAAGCGACGACCCGGACGCCGGTAGCGCGTCCGCCGTCGAGGCTGCACGATAAGGGCGTGCCCCGGAAACACAAAATGCGGACGGTGGGACCGCCCGCATTTCGATCGGTTCAAGCGGTGTGGGCCGCGATCAGGAGATTGTCTGGCCGGTCTTCTTCCAGTCGGCCAGGAAGCTTTCAAGGCCCTTGTCCGTCAGCGGATGCTTGACCAGCGCCTTGAGGGTGGACGGCGGCACGGTCGCGACGTCGGAGCCCAGGAGGGCGGCCTCGCGCACGTGGTTGATGGTGCGGATCGAGGCGGCGAGGATTTCGGTCTCGTAATCGTAATTGTCGTAGATGCGGCGAATCTCGCCGATCAGCGCCATGCCGTCGATGTTGATGTCGTCGAGGCGGCCAATGAAGGGCGAGATGAAGGTCGCGCCGGCCTTGGCCGCCAGCAACGCCTGCACCGCCGAGAAGCACAGCGTAACGTTGACCATATAGCCTTCGCCGGTCAGCGTCTTGCAGGCCTTGAGGCCGTCCATGGTCAGCGGCACCTTGATGCAGACATTGTCGGCGATGTCGGCGAGGATCTTGCCTTCGCGGATCATTTCGGCCGTCTCGGTCGCTGTCACCTCGGCGGAGACCGGACCCTCGACGATGTCGCAGATTTCCTTGATGACGTCCTTCATGGGCCGGTCGGCCTTCATGATCAGCGACGGGTTGGTGGTGACGCCGTCGAGCAGGCCGGCCTCGGCCAGCTCCTTGATCTCGTTGGTGTCGGCGGTGTCGACGAAGAATTTCATGGCGCCCTCTTCCTTTCGTTGATGCTGTGTTTCATGTCGGACACGGCTCTTAGCAGCACGGCGAAGGGTTTCGCCAGCCCGCGAGACGGCCGAAAAGAAGACTTCGAACTCGACCAGCATATAGGTCGCCCGACCGAGGGGATGAAGTCGCTACAACGGGTTTCGAGCCGAAAAGCTCTCCAGGGGCGGACGGGTGCGGGCCATCATTGGCTATGTGCTTCGGCCAAAGACCCGATGACGCGGACAGACAAGGGGTGGTGACGGCGACGAAGGGCGACGAAGTTGTCACCGTCATGGCCGACACATATGGGCACGACGACCAAACGGCGATAACGAGACCGGCGTACGGGTATCTGTCGGCTGCGCGCCCTCTTTAAGCGATGGGCCGAGCGGTGCGGCGGAACCGCACCGTTCCAGCGGCTTGTGCTTTGCTGCGGCGCACTTTAATTCGGCGCGATGATCTTTGCTTCCGACAACTGGTCCGGTGCCCATCCCGCCGTCAACGCAGCGCTTGCCAGCCATGGGGAGGGCATGGCCGCCGCCTATGGCGCCAGCGCCCTCGACAAGGCGGTCGAGAAGCGCTTCGACGAACTCTTCGAGCGCGAGGTCGCGGTGTTCTTCGTCGGCACCGGCACGGCCGCCAATTCGCTGGCTTTCGCTGCGGTCAACCGTCCCGGCGGCGTGGTGCTGTGCCATCGTGAGGCGCACGTCATCGAGGACGAGTGCGGCGCGCCGGAATTCTTCACCCATGGCGCCCGCATGGCGCCGATCGACGGGCCGGACGGCAAGATCGATCCGAACAATCTCAAGCGGGAGCTGGCCCGCTTCAAGCCGGACTTCGTCCATGCCGGCCAGCCCATGGCGGTGACGATCAGCCAGCCCGGCGAGGCGGGAACGCTCTACGCCGCGGACGAAATCGAGACGATCGCCAGGATCGCCCACGACCGCGGACTGACGCTGCACATGGATGGCGCGCGCTTTGCAAACGGGCTTGCCGCCACGAACATGACGCCTGCCGAGATGACCTGGAGGCGCGGCGTCGACATCTTGTCCTTCGGCGCGACCAAGAACGGCTGCTGGTGTGCAGAAGCTGTCGTGTTCTTCGATCCGAAGAAGGCGATGCAGTTCCCCTATATCCGCAAGCGCGGCGCCCAGCTGTTCTCCAAGACCCGCTTCGTCGCCGCCCAGATGATGGCCTATCTGGAGGACGACCTCTGGCTGCGGCTCGGCGCCCACTCAAACCGTATGGCGGACCGCCTGCGGGCCGGTCTCGACGCCAGCACGCACGCTCGCCAGGCATGGGAGACCCACACCAACGAGAGCTTCGCCGTCATCGACAATGCGGTCGCCGAAAAGGCTCGCGCGGCCGGTGCGGTGTTCTACGACTGGAACGCCCCGCATGGTTTTCACGACATCGTCGGCGAAAACGAGATGCTGGCGCGGCTGGTGACCAGCTGGTCGACGAGCGAGGACGATGTCGACCGCTTCTGTGAACTCATCGGCTGACGGCCACTTGCTGCGGGACCTTTTCCCGTCGCAAAAAATGATCGGAACCCGCGACGAGACGGAATGATTCTTCTTGGTGCAACGAGGCAGGGCTTTCCTTCTTCCTGCACAAAAGGAGATCCAAGATGATCACTGATGCACGCGAACAGGGCCAACTGGCCTTCCGGCACAATCACCCGATGTCGGCTTGCGACTATCCGGTCGGCTCACCGCTGCGAACGGACTGGATGTCGGGTTGGACGACAGCCCGAAACGCTGCGCCCGGGTCCAGGCACGATGAAAAGTCCACGGAAAAGCATCCCGGTATGATGGGGGACGGCACCGAGGAGCAGAACCTCAATCAGCGCGGCAATCCCAAGGCGCGGATCACCGAAGACGAGGTCGATGCAGTATTCGGCGACAAGAAAAAGCCGAAAGCGCACTGACATTCATCTGAAAGGCAGCGGCATTTGCCATAGGCAGATGCACGGCGGGGGCGGCTCCGTCGCTTCCGAGAAATTGCCCGAGCCAGGGCGCTTCCCCTGCGCCCGTTTATCTCGACCTGACGCAGAAAGGCGGCACCGTTTCCGGCGCCGCCTTCGTCATGTCGACAAGCCGTCAAGCCTGCCGGAAACAGGCCTCGATCAGGCGGCGTTCGCCTCGATCTGCTTCTCGTTGCTGTTCCCAGCCGTGGCGATCTCGATCTTGCGCGGCTTCTTGGCCTCCGGGATGATCCGCTCGAGGTCGATGTGCAACAACCCGTTCTTCAGGCTCGCACCCTTCACCTCGACATGCTCGGCAAGCTGGAACCGGCGCTCGAAGGCGCGGCCGGCGATGCCGCGATAAAGCACTTCGCCGCTCGCCTCGTCCTTCGTCCCAGGCTTCTCGCCCTTGACGGTGAGGACGTTCTCGCGGGCCTCGATCGACAGCTCGTCCTCGCCGAAGCCGGCGACGGCGACCGTGACGCGATAGGTGGTCTCGGCCGTGCGCTCGATATTGTAGGGCGGATAGCTTTGGCTGTTGTCCGGCACCGACAGGCCGTCCAGCATTGAAAAGACCCGGTCGAAGCCGACGGTCGAGCGGTACAGCGGAGCGAAATCAACGTGACGCATGGTGTTCTTCCTTTTGAAGCAACTGGTTTTGCGTGTTCGCCGTCGGTGCAACCCAAAAAGGGCGTTGCGGACGGCGGGCGGCCCCTTCGTGGCAACCGCTGAGCCAAAAATGGTAAGCCGATTTTCGTCGCGCAAGTGACGTTCTGCGCAAAAAACTGCGCGGAAACTTTTTTCCAGCAAATCGTCGCGATGCCGAAAGGGGAGTGGTTCGGCGGCCTGCATCGGCCCGGTTTCGTGCGGCCGGATCGTCAGTTTTGGCGCCAGTTCCAGGCAGTTAGCCGACGTATCACGCGCAAGCGATTGATCCCGAACGACTTTCAGCATGCCGACCGCAGCGCCGTTACGATGAACGGCACATGAATGTCGGCTTCCAAACCCGTTCAGGTGCCATCCCCCATATACGGTCTCACGAAACGCAGACGGCTCGCCCCGAACCGACGTGCCCGCCGATCTTTTCCAAGGGCATTTCAAGCGTCTCGATCTGTTTCGTCGCTGCCGGCTCAACGCAGGCCGCGACAGTCCAAACGGTTACAGCGTCCCGTCCCTTCCGCTGTGACCGCTTCGGCCGGGAGCTCCTTTCGGGGCTCCCGGCCTTTTTTTGCTCAAGCAGGTTCGCGCCCATTCGGGCGGCACGCCAGCGGCCTGGGCCAATGTCGATTAACGACCGTCATGCTATGTCTTTGACCGAAGGCCATGTGCAGCCTAAAAAGCGCACGTCGCGCGCCGCGGGTCTCGACCGATCGGAGCGGCGGCTATCGTGGAGCCGGATGGCCATGAACGAGACCCTTCCAACGGACAAGTTTACCGCGATCGACGAGAATCCGGCGCCGAAGGGAATCCGCTTCTTCGACTTTTCCAGTCCTGACCAGAAGCGCCTGCGCGCCGCGATTTCGCCCAGCGCCAAAGGCCGCACGCGCGGCACCATCGTTCTCCTGCAAGGACGCAACGAGGCGATCGAGAAGTATTTCGAGACGATGAACGATCTCAACGATCTCGGCTATGCGGTCGCCACCTTCGATTGGCGCGGGCAGGGTGGCTCGGCGCGGCTCCTGCGCAACCGCCGTCTCGGTCACGTGCGCAAAATGGCGAATTACGTCAACGATCTGGAAGCTTTTCTCCAGGATATCGTGTTGCCGGACTGCCGTGGCCCGTTCGCGATTTTGGCTCATTCCATGGGCGGCCTCATCGCGCTGCAGGCGTCGCACCGCCTCGTCAATGTCGTCGAACGCATGGTGTTGTGTGCGCCGCTGATCGCCTTTCCCGATCGCGGGCTGTCGATGCGGATCTTGTCGGTCGCGGCTCGGGTTGCGGTGTTTGTCGGCCTGGGACGCGCGCCGGTTCGCCCACCCTTCTTCCAGTATTTTACCGGTCAGAAGACGGCTCGCCCGTTGACCAGCGATCCGTTCCGCCTGTCGCGCAACCGGACGCTGGCGGGCGAGGCGCCCGAGCTTTTCCTCGGGAGCCCGACGGTGTCGTGGTTCGCGGAGATCACCACGGCGATGTTCCTTCTCGAGGATTCCGACCGAATCGCACGCCTGGCCGTGCCGACCCTGTTCCTCGCCGCAGGTGACGACCGGGTCGTTTCGACCGCCGCCACCGAAAAGCTGGCCTGGCGTATGCGCTCGGGCTCGAGCCTGACGATCGCCCATGCCCGTCACGAAATCCTGCAGGAGGCCGATCGCTACCGCGAGCCCTTCCTGGAGGCGTTCGAGGCCTTCGTCGGGCAGGCGTTGCCGGCCGGCGAGTGATGCGGGAATGATGCTGAAATAACGGTGCCTTTGCCGGTGAGGACGGGCCGTTTCGTAACGCAGATGCCCGTCGTCCTGCGGTCAGCCGTTCATGATGGCTAGTGCTGCCTCGTGAAGCTGAGGCGTCGCGGCCGCGATGATGTCGCCCCCGGCTTCCGGCTCACCGCCGGCGAAGGTCGTCACGATGCCGCCTGCCTGCTCGATGATCGGCACCAATGCGACGATGTCGTAGGGTTTCAGTCCGGTTTCGACGACGAGGTCCGCCTGACCGGCGGCGAGCAGGCAATAGCCGTAGCAGTCGAGCGAAAAGCGGGTGAGCCGCACGCTCGCTTCCAGCGCTTCGTAACGGGTCAGGGCCGTACCGGAAAACAGTCGCGGCGAAGTGGTGAAGAGCGTCGCCTCGGCAAGGCTGGTCGTTTTGCTGGCGCGCAGCGTCGAGCGCTCGCCCTTGCGTGCGAGATAGGCGGCCTCGCCGTCGGCATAAAAGCGTTCGCCGGTGAAGGGCTGGGACATGATTCCCACCCTGGCGCGACCCATCTGGCAAAAGCCGATCAGCGTGCCCCAAACGGGAACACCCGTGATGAAGGCGCGGGTGCCGTCGATCGGATCGACCACCCAAAGGCGCCCATTGTCGCCGCTGGCCGCGCCGTCGCTGGCACCATATTCTTCTCCGAGGATCGAATCGTCGGGGCAACGAGCCGCCAGCAGATCGCGAATCGCCCGCTCGCATGCCCGGTCCGCCTCGGTCACCGGGTCGAAATCGCCGGGTCGCTTGTCGTCGATGGCGATGCCTGCGCGAAACCGGGGCAGCGTCTCGGCGTCGGCAGCATCGGCCAGTTCGAACAGGAAGGCGGTCGTCGGAAGGGGCATCGTGGCACTCGGTTGGCTGAAAGCATTCTTTCGAACGCCGACCCTAGACCATGCGGCTGCACGTGAGGACCGGTTTTTGGGCGCCGTCGGAGACAATTGCGCAGATTGCCGGTATCATGTCGGGTTAGTCCCTGGATTTCTGAACGATCGCCCTGTTGTGAAACATCGGACGACGAACCCATCCCGTCCCGCAGATCCGGCGTCGAATCCTGATCGCAGCCTTGCAATTGCTCATCGCTGATGCCGCGAAGCCTGCGACACGAGAATAGCGCGCATGGAACGGCAGCCAAGCGAAGCCGGCTTACTGCTATCCTGCCTTTCAATGCGGCATTGTAGCCACATGCACGAATATCATGCAGAACCCGATTGACACTGCGTGCGGCGCAACATATCTTCATCGTACGGCATTGGTTTGCCGTTGCCCTTACGGGCGTTTCCTCCCTAGACTCTGACCGCGCTGCTTTCGGGTAGTGCGGTTTTTTTTGCCCGCATATGCGGCCTGCACGGTCAATGGGTGCTTATTCGGCGGCCGCCTGACAGGTGTACTCGGCGGCGACATCGGCGGCGAAACCTCTGACGAAACTCCTGAGCCCATTGCGCAGGGGGTCGAATCCATCGAGCCTGCGGAACCGCTTCTCGTCGGAATAAAGACCACGATTGATCTCGATCTGAATGGCGTGGAAGCCGATGGCCGGTTTGCCGTAGCTTTCTGTAATGTAGCCGCCAGCATAGGGTTTGTTGCGGGCGACGTCGTAGCCGAGGCCTGCGATGTGGTCGCACGCGATCTGCACCAGCCGTCCGCCGGCGCTGGTGCCGAATCGGTCGCCGATGACGATGTCGGAGCGCCGGGCGCCGGGAAGAGCGCGCACCGAGGAGGGCATCGAATGGCAGTCGATCAGGACCACCATGCCGAAGCGCGACCGAACGGCTTCCAGCGCACCGCGCAAGGTGGCGTGGAAGGGCTTGTAGATCGTCTCAATGCGGCCGAGCCCTTCGGTCAGACTCAGCGGCGCGCGGTAGATTTCCTGGTTCTCAGCGACGATGCGAGGGATCGTGCCGAGGCCACCGGCAACCCGCACCGAGGCCGCGTTCGCGAAGGCCGGCAGCGCTTCGTCGAACATGCGCGCGTCGAGCTCGTAGGGCTCGCGATTGACATCGAGAAAGGCCCGCGGAAAACGCGCGTTCAAGAGTGGTGCGCCGAGGCTCGGGACGAAATCAAAGAGATCGTCGACGAACAGATCCTCCGATCGTCGGATCGCCTGGCCGGGCAGGCGCGTCGCGGCGATGAACTCGGCGGGGTAGTCGCGACCGGAATGCGGCGAACAGAAAAGGAAGGGGATCGAGGGTTTTTTTGGCTCGATCAATTCGAAGGCCGGGACGTGACCCGTCTCAGTCTCGATCGTCGGAACTGTCGCCAAGCTGAAGCCTCCGCACGATGGCGCGTGGAAAATCGTTTTGGCCCATTGCGCTCGCACTTCTCTTTTAGAAAATGTTTTCGCAATCTGCTATGGCACTAAAATCGAAACGAACCTCACGCCGTGAACGTTGCCTCGGCGCATCCGGATAACACGAATGTCAAAGATACTCCTTGCCGAAGACGACAACGATATGCGCCGCTTCCTGGCCAAGGCGCTGGAGCGCGCCGGCTACGAGGTGATCAGCTTCGACAATGGCGGCAGCGCCTATGAGCGCTTGCGCGAGGAGCCGTTCTCCCTGCTTCTGACCGACATCGTCATGCCGGAGATGGACGGCATCGAGCTTGCCCGCAGGGCGACCGAGCTCGATCCGGATCTGAAAGTCATGTTCATCACCGGCTTTGCCGCCGTCGCGCTGAACCCCGACTCGAAAGCCCCGAAGGACGCCAAGATTCTGTCGAAACCGTTTCACTTGCGCGAACTTGTCGACGAAGTCGGCCGGATGCTGGAAGACGCCGCCTGAGACGATCTGTCTCTATCTATGCCTTGTCGTAGCAGATGCGGCGCTAACAATGACGGACGCGGGCGCCTGGACTTTCGACTGTGACGAAGCGGCTCTCGAAGCGATCGCCGTCGACGAGGGTATCAGGCCTCGATGCCGTCCTCGCTTCGACCTAGCAAGGCCCGCAGCGAGGCAGGAACTCTCCGTCCGCATTTGCCGTCAAGCCCTATTGACGGCGGCTTTCCCGCTATGCTCTAAGCCGCTTCGTCGAATGGGCGTGTAGCTCAGCGGGAGAGCACTTCGTTGACATCGAAGGGGTCACAGGTTCAATCCCTGTCACGCCCACCATTCGACACTCTGCTTTTGCACGTTTTGCCGTCGGCCAGGAATACCTTCGTCATTTCCGCTACATAGCCAGCCGACCCTTCGACCGAGATAGTGGACGTTTCCCGTCTCCGTTCAGCGCCGTACGGCAGGATTTGCCACTGCGTCTCTGTAGGGTCATTGCACTGTCCACTCAATTTTCGCGGCGATGCGCCTTTGATGGTCGATCGTGCGCCGAACGGCGAGACCGGTGACAGTTCGACGAGGCTATTCGACCTTCCGAGTGCCGCTTCGCATCGCTGCCTGTTTGGGGGATGCGAACGCCGCGCAGCGGCACCCGATCGTAACGACGTGTTTGGAGCTCTCGTCGCAGCGGAGCCATCGCATGACCGGACGAACCGCCTGTTGCGATGATCGGCCGTATCGATCCATTGCAGATGGCGGGATCAAAAACCGAGGAGCTTGGCCTGAGCGGTCCAACTCACGGGCAGATCGATGCGGCGCGTCAGTCTTCGCACCGGCAGATCGGCAGGCTGGCGACCGGCCAGGATCGCTTCGACGACGTAAGGTTACAGGAAGGCGAGGGGAAGAAAGCGGCTCACGTCTTCAGGATGGACGCCGAAACGTTCGGCGATCTGCCTGCAACCGAGGCCTTCACCATCGCACAGCGCATCGCGATAGGCATGAGACCGATCACAAATCGGGTTCGACAGCATGTAGTAGAGGCTTGCCGGTCCCGACCCGCGTCGGCGCCTTGCGCCGTCCCTGACCTGTGTCGCAGAGAAGCGGCGACGAGTTTCCCGCTTTCGATCGTTCCTCAGGTTTATCCAAGGCTTTATGCGAAGTCGGAAGATAGCCGCACCAGTTCCGCCGGAGTGCATTTTGGCGCCGCAAAAAACCGGGGTTTGTTGGAGAGGCTAAAACAGACCAAGTTATTCCTAGCTTTACGCAAAACGTTTCGCGCCGCCCACACAGATGACAACGAGGGCCGTCACGGCGATCATCGTCCACGGCACGGATTCGCCGAGGAGCAGAGCGGCAAGGGCCAGTCCGAAGAAGGGCTGAAGCAACTGCAACTGCCCAACGCCGGCAATGCCGCCGAGGGCAAGGCCGCGATACCAGAAGACGAAGCCGACCAGCATCGAGAACACCGAGACGTAGGCAAGCCCGAGCCAGGCCGGGCCGCCGATTCCGGTCCAGACCGCGGGCAACGTCGACAGCGCGATCACCGACATGACGGGAAGCGCGAGAACGAGCGCCCAGGAGATCACCTGCCATCCGCCCAGCCGACGAGCCAGCATGGCTCCTTCCGCATAGCCGAGCCCACACACGACGATCGCCGCAACCATGAGAATATCGCCGGCAAGCGAAGCGCTTCCACTTTGCGACAACGCAAAACCAGCGACGGCTCCTCCGCCGACGATCGAGAAAAGCCAGAAGCCGGGCTTTGGTCTCTCGCCGCCTCTCAGGACGCCGAAGATCGCGGTACAAAGCGGTAATAAACCGATGAAGACGATCGAGTGCGCCGCGGTGATGTGCTGGAGGGCCAGCGCGGTCATGAGCGGAAAGCCGATGACGACCGCGACCGCGACGATCACAAGAGATACGAGGTCCTCTCTCGCCGGACGCCTCTGCCGAAGCGAAAGGAGCAGGCCCACTGCGATCAGCGCCGCGATCATCGCACGCGCCGATGTCAAGAACAGCGGCGTGAAGTCGCCGACGGCGACGCGGGTCGCCGGAAGCGAGCCGCTGAAGATGAGGACCCCAACGAGGCCACTGCCCCATCCGACCGTTGTGCGCTGCATGGCGATCTCCGTATTAAGCGGCGTGGCAGTAGCGCAAAGGTGGCTGGTCGGGACAGCAACAGTGCAATACGATGCGATCAAACTGTTCGGGTCAACGGAGCCGTACAATTGCGCTTGATAGAGAAGACAAACCCCGCACCGCAGACGCGAACCGGCGCAGTCATGGGCGAAATTCGCAAACGCATGGCGACCCGGATGCTGACTGTCGGGGAAAGGCTGCCATCGATCCGCGGCTTCGCCCGCGCCATGGACGTCTCGCCGTCGACGGTCGTGGAAGCCTATGATCGTCTCGCGGCCGAGGGATTGATCAGGTCGCGGCCAGGGTCCGGCTTCTACGTCGCGGGTGCCATGCCACCCTTGGCCCTGAGCGAGATCGAGCCGCGTCTCGATCGCGAAATCGATCCCTTGTGGGTGTCGCGCCAATCGCTCGATGCCGCCGCCGATGCGCTCCGGCCCGGATGCGGATGGCTTCCGGCGGACTGGATGCCGAACGCCGCGATCCGCCGCGCCATCCGAAGCCTTGCCAAGGTCGATAGCGGCGTGCTGGCCGAATACGGCCCGACGCGGGGCTCGCCGCCCTTGCGCCGATTTCTGGCGCGCCAGTTTGCAGACGAGGAAATCCAGGTCGGCACCGATCAGATTCTCCTGACCGCCTCGGGTACGCAGGCGATCGACCTCATCTGCCGCCTTTTCCTGCAACCAGGCGACACGGTTCTCGTCGACGACCCGTGCTATTTCAATTTCCAGGCGCTGCTCCGCGCCCACCGCGTGACGATCGTCGGCGTGCCCTATACCCCGACGGGGCCGGACACGGCGGCCTTTGCAGAGGCTCTCGCAGCGCATCGTCCGCGCCTCTACATTACCAATTCGGCAATCCACAATCCGACCGGCGCGTCGCTCTCGCCGCAAACGGCGCACAAGATACTGTCAGCGGCCGCGCGGCACGACGTGACCATCGTCGAGGACGACATTTTCGCCGATTTCGAGCCGGAGCGATCGCCGAGGCTTGCGGCACTCGATGGTCTCTCTCGTGTCATCCGGATCGGTAGTTTCTCCAAGACGCTGTCGGCGTCGATCCGGTGCGGCTACATCGCAGCGAGGCCCGACTGGATCGAAGGGTTGATTGACCTGCAGGTGGCGACAAATTTCGGCGGACCGAGCCCGGTTGCCTCGCAACTCGTGTTCGGCATGTTGAGCGACGGAAGCTATCGCAAGCACCTGAACGGACTTCGTGGAAAGCTCGCCAAACGCCGCTGGGAAGCATCGGCTGGGCTCGGGACACTCGGTATTCAGCCGTGGACCCTTCCGCGTGGCGGGTTCTACCTGTGGTGCCGGCTGCCGGGGGGAGTGGACGCGGCAGACCTCGCGAAAGCCGCCCTGCGGGAGAACGCTGTTCTGGCGCCCGGCAATGTCTTCAGCGTGAACCAGACCGCGTCCGACCTCATGCGCTTCAACGTCGGGCAGATGGACCGGAGAATCATCGAGATTCTCAAGAAATCGATGCAACATGCAGACGCTTGGACCCGAGATGACAGAAATGTCCAAAACTCCGGGTGACTGCCGACTTATGTGTATTTTCTGTTCCACCGCTACTCAGAGTCGGTTTCCAAACTGACGCGACTCGTGTGATGCGACGAACAAGGAGCATGATGGAGGCGGCATAGAGAAGGCCCTGGCTGAATCGATTGTCGCTTCGAAATCCTTTGCGAGACGTCGGTTTCGGTTGATCCATGCGAAGAATCGTTCGACCCTGTGCCTGCTGAATGGGCCACCGCCTAGGCTTGATGGCAAACCCAATCTGGTCAGGGCTTTTGCGGACGATCTCGACGGCAATGACGGTGGCTTTCGCGACCCGATCGCCTGACTAGCCGCCATCGGCGAACACCCGTTCCACGAAAGGGAACAGCGGCCGTGACGCTTGAAGCAGGGGCTGGGCGCCATCGCGATCCTGGATGCTGGCCGAATGCGGCTCAAGAACAAGTGCCCGTCCGTCCGTATCGACAAGCGCATGCCGTTTGCGGCCTTTGATCGTTCTCCCGAGCCACGTGTCTCGTCGAACTGCCGGCATCGTAACCGACCACCCGCCGGTCTCGATGGTTTTGACTCTCTAACTATCGATGATCGCCGCCAAGGGACTGGCGGCGCGTCCTGTTCGTTCCCGGCCGGCCATAACGAGAGCGTCATTGATCTTTTCGAAAACGCAGTCGTCGCGCCAAGCCGCAAACCAGCGATTAACGGTGCTCCAAGGCTGAAAATCGATCGGCAACAGACGCCGGGCGATCCCACCACACATGACGGAGAACATCGCCGCGACGATTTCACGCATATCCCAGGATTAAAGCCGTCCCGTGCAACGCGCCTGTGGAAGATGAGTTCGATCACCGCCTATTCCGCAGCGGTCAGGTCGCATTGGTAGCGTATCGTTCGGCGGCTGTAATGGTCTCGGGTGGTCGGAATTCACATGATCAACTCCAAGTCGGCTTCAACAACCTCTCGGCATAACGCGGGCTTCGGCCACTCAAGCCTTTCGAAGCGGCCTCTAAGTTGATAAATGTTTTCCGAGAATGGTGAACACTTAGCAACGTTTAGGCATGATCATGGATGAAGAATTACAGATGTTGATGGTTACCGATCTGACTGGCATTCATCGCAAAATCCCAGGAGACAAATTGAGCCATATTATTCGCGCTGAATTGACAATAAATTCAGTACAGAATAAATATTCAGATCTTTTGTCACGACTAAGTGGATATCATCGATGATAGCTTGGCGAAAGACGGGCATGATAATCCCGTTTAGGGTATCTTCAGTATTTTATGTTTTAGATTATTACAATATATTTTCTATTATTATTATTTTTTTTAAAATACATGCATGGCCTCTTATAAGGATATCGATATTTTCGGCAACGGTCACTTGTTTATGTTCATGTAATTCAGCGGGACAGCCGCGGAATGCGTCGCTTATGGAGCGTGTGCCTGCCGACCAGTCTTTCGTTATGCCTCCGCCCGGCGGCCCAGCAATCGTTGATGTTGTCGAACAACGATATCCAAACGCGACGCAACAGCGAATTTTGCTGGCCGGCGTTAGTAAGACGCAAGGCCAAAATTATCTCCTTGTACAGTATTTTGGGCCTGTGGGTACGACCGGGCAAGGTCGGACGGCGCTGAAAAACCGTCCCTTGTCAACAACCAACCTGGCAGCTGAACTCCGCGAGGAATTTCCGGGTTTTGGAATGAGCCGATCACCCGTATTTGTACAGAATCGCTATGGACCGTTCGGTTATGCCGTCGGTCGCTCGCCCGCCGGCGATATATGCCTTTATGCTTGGCAGAGGATATTCGGCGCAAGCTCGTTGCCAATCCTGTTTCGCGCGAAGGGTACAATCCAGATCAGGTTGCGCCAGTGCGGGACCGTTGCCAGCGAAAACCGGCTCCTCTCGACGATGTATGGAATGTCGATCAAGTCCTTCTTCAGCGACATTAATTGGAACCCCTACGGTTCGGCTCCTGGTCCAAACCCGTCTCTTGGAGCGTCTGGCGAGCCGATTTATCCAATCGGAGCGAGCGGTTTCGAACCTTTGGTCGAGGCTGATCCTGAACCGGCTCAGCGCCCGGTCAAACGGCGGGCATCAAAACCACGAGCTCTCCGCACCGGAGTCGTCGCTCAGCCCCAACCTTTGCCGGCACCCATCGGCGTACCTGTGCCGCCGCCGCCCGGAAGTCCGCAATCGCCGACGACCAATCCCTCGCCTGGATCTGCCCAACCATCCGGCGCGATCAATGATTCATCCTCAGTATCCGGTCCGCCGGTCCCCCCGCCGCCGGGGGCGTCAAACTAAAGAGGATATTGGCTTCATGTTGATCGTCAAAGTACTTGCTGCGGTTCTTTGGGTCTTCGCGGCCGCTACAGCGCTCTTGGTGATCACGCTTCCGATCAGTCTTCAGGCGCAGCTTATAGCGGTCCTGTTGGTCTTGGCCGTGATGATCCTGCTGAAGCTTCTCAACCTCGGTGGCGTCTGGCGTTTGGTCGCTTTGGCTCTCGGTACAACGATCGTGCTGCGGTATGTCTACTGGCGTACGACATCTACACTTCCGCCCGTCAATCAGTTGGAAAGCTTCATTCCCGGTTTTTTGCTGTATCTCGCGGAGATGTACAGCGTTTTCATGCTGGCGCTCAGCCTGTTCGTCGTGGCGGCCCCCTTACCTCCGCGCCAAGCGCGTGAAAAGTGGCACTCGGATCGGCTCCCCAACGTCGACGTCTTCATTCCTACCTACAATGAGGACGCGAATCTGCTCGCCAATACGCTGGCAGCCGCTCTTGCGATGAATTATCCGTCGGACAGGTTGAAGGTCTGGCTACTGGACGACGGGGGAACAGCGCAGAAGCGATTGTCCCATAACGCCGGCGAATCTCAGACCGCCCAAAAGCGTCACGAGAACCTCAAAAAGCTCTGTGCGGATATGGGGGCGACTTATCTGACACGGGACCACAACGAACATGCGAAAGCCGGCAACCTAAACAATGGCATGCTTCATTCACAAGCCGATCTGATCGCGGTTTTCGATGCGGATCATGCTCCGGCCCGCGACTTCCTCATTCAGACGGTTGGATATTTCGAGCAGGACCCGAAACTCTTTCTCGTCCAGACGCCGCATTTCTTTCTTAACCCCGACCCGCTCGAACGCAATCTGCGGACTTTCGAGAAAATGCCGTCAGAAAACGAGATGTTTTACGGCATTATTCAGCGTGGACTGGATAAATGGAATGCGGCTTTTTTCTGTGGGTCGGCGGCGGTGTTACGGCGAGAGGCGCTGGACGAGGCTGGTGGATTCAGCGGCGTCAGTATCACCGAGGACTGTGAAACGGCGCTGGAGCTGCATTCGCGCGGGTGGAATAGCCTGTATGTGGATACGCCTCTTATCGCCGGTCTTCAGCCGGCAACCTTTGCAAGCTTCATCGGCCAGCGGAGCCGATGGGCACAGGGGATGATGCAGATTCTCCGCTTCCGCTTTCCCTTGTTCAAGCAAGGTCTCTCGCTTCCGCAGCGCCTCTGTTATATGTCGTCAACGCTCTTCTGGTTGTTCCCGTTTCCGCGCACGATTTTCCTGATTGCGCCGCTTTTCTACCTCTTCTTTGACCTTCAGATATTTACGGCTTCAGGCGGTGAGTTCTTGGCGTATACCTCGACATATATCATAGTCAATTTGATGATGCAGAATTTTCTCTACGGAAAATATAGATGGCCATGGATATCGGAGCTTTATGAATATATTCAAACCGTCCATCTTTTACCAGCCGTCATCTCCGTTATTTTAAATCCACGAAAGCCGACTTTCAAGGTAACGGCAAAAGACGAGTCCATCTTGCATAGTCGCCTTTCGGAAATCAGCCGCCCGTTCTTCATTATATTCGGCATACTTCTCATTGCGGTCGGGGTCACCGTTTATCGCGTGATCAACGAGCCCTACAAGGCCGATCTGACGCTCGTCGTGGGCGGCTGGAACATCCTGAACCTGCTATTGGCAGGCTGCGCTCTTGGGGTCGTCTCGGAGCGAGGTACTCGCAGCACGGCTCGCCGTGTGGCGGTATCGCGCCGATGCGATGTCACTTTGGCCGAGAATGTCCTCCCGGCGACAATCGAAAATGTTTCGGTCGGCGGTGCGCAGGTCCGAATATTCGGCGATGTCCCGCAAAATCTGTCCAAGGGGGGAAGCGTCGGACTACAGTTCCAGTCCCATGCGTCCGGTAAGACCTCGACCCTCAAGGCACTTGTGCGCAATTTCAAAAAGGAGTCCGACGGCGCGACAATCGGGTGCAGTTACGTCATTGACGATCCGAAGGACCATTTTCTGATTGCTGATCTGATATTTGCCAATTCAGGACAATGGCGATTGTTCCAGCAATCTCGCCGTAAGAACCCTGGCGTACTTCGCGGTACCGTCTGGTTTGTAGGTTTGTGCATTTTTCAGACATATCGAGGCCTGGTGTATTTCTTCCGAGGTGCACGGGGACATGAGCGGAAACTGAGAGAGCCCTTCACGACGGTTGGTGGCAGCTTATGAAGATCAAACCTGTCCTGTCGGCGATATTGGCACTCTTGCTCATTCACGCCGCCGATACTCCGGTTGCCGCGCAGCAGGCGCCCTTCGACATGTCGCCAGAGCGACCCGCCCCGGAGCGCGATAAGCCACCGCAATCTCCCGACCGTTTGGAGTCAGAGGTTCCCAGTTCATCGGACGCTTCATCGCCGAGTTCGCCGTCCTCCGACGCTCCGCTGCAACCATCAACTATTACGGGCGAGGGAACGGTCTCGCCAGCGGTCAGCCCTGGGTCAGAACCTACAACAGCGGCCCCTGAAGCTGGACAACCATCGACGTCAACCGGATTTCGCCGCTATGTCGTTCCGATGGACAAGCTTGTTCTTTCAGGCGAGATCGCAACAAGAAGCTGGTCGATTTCTGTTACTCCCGAGCAGGCCGCATCCAAGGCTTCCATCCAGGTCGGATACCAGAACGCAATCGTTGTCGCTCCTGAAGCGTCACGATTCCAGGTGTTTATAAACGACACAGAGGTTATCGACGAGCAGGTCAGCTCGCCGGAGGACGTCAAGGACGTTGCGGACATCTTGCCCACGGGACTGCTCAGATCTGGGGCGAACATCATCAGCTTCAGGACGAGCTTGCGTCATCGAACTGATTGTACGATCGCGTCGACCTACGATCTTTGGACCGAGATCGATCCTGCTCGAACATTCCTGACCTTCGACGATCGGGATTCGCGGCACATGCGCCGGGTCGAAGATATACGCGCCATCGGTGTCGACGCGACAGGACAAACACGATTCACACTCGTCGTTCCTGACGGTGACATTGCCCCCATGACCCAATCTCTTGTCACGCTTTCCGAGGGCCTTTCGCTGCTTGCGAGAATGCCCAATCAAACGACCGCGATCGTCGAGGGAAAGGTACCGGAAGAGGCGGACGGTTCAGTGACTGTACTCGTGGGAACAGATGATGAGATAAAGGACCTTGGAGTTGCAATCCCCGCATCAAACGTGGTGCGCCCCGCAATCGAGTTTCTGCATTTGTCAGACGATCCCGATCCCGATCGCACCGTCATCGTGATAAATGCGAACGATAGAAACACTATCGATGCCGCCATACTAGCTCTTGTCTCACCAAATGCTCGGCCCCTTACCGACGCACGTAAGTCCATTTCGCAATCGTCATGGCAAACGCCTGACGCTCCGTTTTTCCTGATTGGCGGAAATTTATCCTTCGCCGATTTGGGCGTCAAAACACAGGAATTTTCGGGTCGGCGATTCCGAACTACTTTCACGATTGGCGTACCAGCTGACTTCTATGCCCAGGCCTATGGTGAAATGACGATCCTTTTGGATGCCGCCTACACCGACGCCGTGCTGCCTGACAGTCATCTCGATGTCTACGTCAATGGAAATATCGCCACGACCCTCCCGATCGGAGACGGCGGCACCGTCCTCCGGGCCAAACCGATCGAGATCACGATGCAACACCTCAAGCCGGGTATCAACGAGGTTGCTCTGGAGGCCATTCTCTTGACGTCTACCGACGCGGCCTGTCTTCCAGGATCGAACGCTTCGGACAATAGCCGCTTTGCGATTTTCGATACCTCTCGGCTGAAGATACCAGACTTTGCCAGGATCAGCAGCCGCCCCGATCTGGCACAATTGCAGGGTTTGGGCTATCCTTACAATCGCGCGACGAAACCTGTGTCGTTGTTACTGGGCAGTGGCGGATATGAAGTCGCGTCCGCGGCCGCCACGCTTCTAGGGCGAATGTCGGTGGTGGCGGATCGACCGATCGCCTTCTCGACCCGTGATACGGCTTCGGCAGCTACAGGGAAAAATGCGATCTTCATTGGTACGGTGCAGCAGATTCCGGCCGGTGTTCTCAATCAGGTCGGCATAGCCGAGGACGCCAAAACGGCCTGGGGTTCGTCCGGTTCTGTGGCCGCATCGGACGACTCGCGCGACGCCATCGCGCGATGGAACGAAGAGGTGGGACAAAGCGGATGGCGCCAGCCCTTTATTGCTTTGCGGCGATGGCTGAGTGACAAATTCGACATCTCGTTTGACGAGCTTCGCCTTACGCCTTCGATGCAAGCCGCATTCACACCGCCGCCGACATCGACCTTTCTGATCGCAGAGGGCCAAAGTCCGACCAACGAGATGATGTGGACACTTGCAACCGCACCGAAGCTGAGTGATCTTCGCTCCGGCATGAACGCTCTGGCGAGCCATGACGTCTGGAGTCAGCTTGGCGGAAGAGTCACGATTTATACGGACTCAACCCGGAATATTTTCCAAGGCCCTGCGGGATCGATGACATTGGTACAGTCCCAACCGTTTTCCTTCAGCAATTTTCGTCTCATCGCAGCAAACTGGCTTTCGCAAAATGTTCTGTCCTATGCGGCGCTCCTTGCTGCCACGGCTCTCTTGCTGGGAATCGCGACAACGGCGATTACCTCAGTCCTTGGAAGACGACGATGAAGCGGAATTCGGGTTTTACGGCGTTGGTTGCTTTGGCAATGTTCACCTTATTCAACCCTGCTCAGGCTCGACCATCGGTGAGTTCAGCAAACTGGACGGCCTACAAGGCCGCTTTCGTCAGTCCACAAGGTCGGGTGATTGACAACGGCAATAGGAATATCAGCCACAGCGAAGGACAGGGATACGGTCTCCTGCTCTCTTATCTCGCCGATGATGCTGCGGCATTCGATCTCATTTGGTCATTCACCCGCACGGAACTTCTCCTGCGCGATGATGGCCTGGCAATGTGGAAATGGGATCCCGTCGCAGAGACCCATATCACCGACCCCAACAACGCCACCGACGGCGACATTCTGATTGCCTATGCGCTGGCCCTTGCCGGACAAGGCTGGCAGCGTTCCGATTTGACGATCGCCGCAAGCAGGATCGCAAAAGCGGTGGGCAATCTCGTAAAGGATTACCAGGGCAGAACGATATTATTACCCGGCGTCGAGGGATATGGAAAAAAGGATCGTCAAGACGGTCCGGTCGTGAACCTCTCCTACTGGATCTTCGAAGCCTTTCCCGTGCTGAGTCAGCTAGCGCCGGACACGGATTGGCAGGCTCTGTCACAAAACGGAGTCGCATTGCTCAAAAAAGCATTGCTCGGGCCGCGAAGCTTGCCGCCGGACTGGCTATCGGTTCGGACGCGGCCTCGACCGGCCGATGGCTTTGCCGCCGAATTCGGCTACAATTCCTTTCGAATTCCGCTTTACCTTCTACGCGGCGGCATAGACGACCGAAGCCTCCTCTCCGCGATCGGCAATAAAATGACAAACGACCGGGGGCAGGTCGTTGTCGTCGATATCAAGTCGGGCGCGGTCAAGGAGGCCCTGGCCGATCCCGGTTACGCGATTATTCCGCAAGTCATTTCCTGCGTTCTGGAGAAGAAACCGATCTCCAACGGTGCGCGCGCCTTTACGCCGACGCTCTACTATCCGTCGACGCTTCATCTGCTTGGGCTCTCATTCCTGTCGGAACATTATCCAGGCTGTCTAAAATGAGGCGATGGGTTGTTTTATTTCTGACATTGCCGGTCATCGGCTTCTTGACGGCGAGCGACAACACTTCACTCGTCGGTGGGCGTGAGCCAACCGCATCGGTGCCGACATTCGACGCAGGTCCGATTCAGAAGATCGACGCGAGCCAGACCGGAACCATTCATAAGGCATCCGACTCCGCGGAACCTGCACCATCAGCGTTAGTCCGGGACAATGAATTCCCGCCATCGACGATGGGGCAGACAAATCCCCCGACGTCAAACGGCAATCCATCGATATCCTTCAGTCGAAGCCATGTCGCCAAATCGTTTGATGCGGGCGCACCGGATCCCGTAAAAGCCGAAAGCTCAGGGTTTCAAGTCGATGACGTGATGCCAGGTCCTGGCCAGGATCGCACCGCATTTCCAGCCAGTACCAACTCGGGTCCGACCCTGGCGCAGGCTCCTGCCGGCAAGACACCTATTACTTCCGTTCCGAAAAGCATGGCCAGCTCGCCAGACCAGCCGCCAGAAGTCGACGAGAGTGCTCTTCGATACTTTGCCCGCCAAGGTGACGCCCGTCGACTTGAAGCGGAAATTGCCCGTTTGCGTTCGCTCTATCCCAATTGGGCGCCACCGCAGGACCCGTTTAATATTCCTCAAGTCAGCGATTCCGAGCTGGATCGCATTTGGAAGCTATACTCTGAAGGTCGATACGCAGAGGTTCGTCAGGCCGTCGCCGAACGACAAAAACGGGAGCCGAACTGGCAGCCTCCGTCCGATCTGCTCGACCGTCTCAATGTAGCCGAATCGCGTATTCGTCTCGTTAATGCGTCCGAACTGCAGCAGTACGATACGGTTATCAGGGTTGCGACGGAAACGACGAGCCTTTTGACCTGCAGCGAGGTCGACGTATTGTGGAGGGTGGCGCGAGCATTCCTCAAGACGGAGCGCCCCTCCAGAGCGCTCGATGTCTATCGCTACATTCTTACGAACTGCTCCGATCCCGGCGAGCGCCTGGCGACAATGCAGATGGCCGAGCAGCAACTCGAGAGACCGGCTTTGGATGAACTGATGTCGCTTGAGCGGTCGGGGCGGGAAAGCACGGGCGAGTTTGCGTCAGTGCGCGTCGACTTGGCGCGCAAAGGCGTTGCTGCTGCCGGAGACGACGCAAAGATCAAAGCCAGCGGGGAGGACCTTCAGACGGTGCGCCGCTTGGCCGATGCCAATGGCGACGCATCGGACTCGATGCTGCTGGGTTGGTATTATCTGCGCCATGATGATCCGGCATCGGCTGAAGAATGGTTTAAAAAATCGCGGAAAGACAAAAATTCGTCGGAGTCTTCGCAAGGTTTGGCGCTAGCCCTTTTGGCCCAATCGCAGCCGGTCGAGGCCGAGAAAGTCATGCGGCCCTGGGTCGACGAGTCTGACGCTGCTAGAAAAGTCTATGTGGCCGCGACGGCGAACCTTTTGGCCGTCGAACCACCGATCATCCAACCCACTGACGTGCTCAAAAAGATGGTCGACGCGGTGGCTCGCCTTCGCGATGCCAATGCGGCTCGGCAACTGGGTTGGTATTCCTATGCCCTCAATCAGTTCGCGACAGCAGGCCAATGGTTTGCGGTCACGCTGGACTGGAAGCCGGATGACGAAGTTGCCGCATTCGGTCTCTCCTTGACGAGCCAGCGACTGGGCGACGACAAGACCCTCGCCCGACTTAAAGCTGTGTGGGCCGGGCGCTCGCCGCGCATTGTGACGATCGGAAAATCAACTGTCGAACGAGCGAATGCAGCGGTCAAAGCAACGGAAGCGATGGCCGAAAATTTCGGACGTCCGACAATATCGAACTCTGCGCCTGGCGGTTCGGCCGAAGTGAGGGGGAATACAGAAGCGCTCGCATATGCGAACGGTGCCGAAGGGGCTCAGAGGCAAGGACGAGCGGGGCGCATGTCGTCCAATACCGGCCAGGCGTCTGGGACGCGTGGACCCGCATCGTGCCATAATAGCATCGATCCGCGTACTCTTTCGCCTCAGGCCGCACTTAATCGGGGCTGGTGTCTTATGGACCTGAACCGGCCGCTCGAAGCTGCACTTTCTTTCGAAGTCGGATTGCTATCCAACGCCCGCAATGTCCGTCAGGACGCCGCCTACGGTCAAAGCCTTGCCTACCTCCGGGCAGGCCTAGCCGACAAGGCGGCAGTTTCCGCTGCCAAGCAACCACAGTCGAGCAAACGTCGTGTTGAACTTGCAACCGCCTTGCTTAGTGCGCAAGCGGTCGATTCCTTTGAATTGAAGCGACCTGTGGAGACCATTCAGGCTTTGGAGGAAAGGTCGCGAATTGCTCCTGACCGGATCGATCTGTTGATCCTGCGCGGCTACGCGTATCTCGAGCTTCGTCGTTACGGTGATGCCGAAAAGGTGTTCGCTGCTGCCGCTGCGACTGGTAGCAGCGAAGGGGCTCGAGGAGTCAACGCGGTGCGTGAAGCCACTGGATATTACGTTTCGTCTGATTAAACGTAAGCGCCGCGAGAGGCCACAGTTGAAGGATGTTCGGGAGTTTTGCCGTCCATATTGACGGATTTAACGCGGGATGATGCCGTCGCTTGATAAGCGAGGGCGATGATGGGCGTTAAGAGCAACTGCAGGAAAAGGTTCGTAAGGTCGAGGCGCTCTATTTCGGCACAGGCACAGATGGAGAGCGGGACGCGGCCGAAGCGGCCATTCAACGTCTAAAGGCCCAGCTTGCAGAGATCAACTGGCGGGACCCACCGGTTGAGATGCAGTTTTCAATGCCCGATGCCTGGGCCTTCAAACTTTTCGTCGCCTGTGCCGGCGCTACGACATTCGGCCTTATGGGTCATTTGCGGGACGGGGCAAGATACTACGTTAAGACTGGCCGCCGGTACTTGCCGTTGGGGATGATGTGCTCTCATCTGAGCGGGGAGACGTGGGGCAGAAGCCGAGGAGACGCTGCAAGATCGGCGACGATCCCAGCTTTCCGGTCGACCGGAGGGGCCTGAACCGCTCGCGCGGGTGGTCGAGTTCGTTCCAAAGATAATTGCCGGGCAACCCTATATGCGCCCACCGAGCAAAGCGACATGGCGAGCAACTCGTCGGGCACTTTGACCCCGATGCCGCGCAGATGCCGGACAGCGCAATCAAGACAAACGTTGTTCCAGAGCGTTACCGTGCTTGGCTGAAACAAAAAGGACTATGACAATCTCGAGCAAAACTGGAAATGCAAATCGCGCGGACTTCATCATGGAACTGATCACCGAGTTGGTCGCAGGTTTAGCACGCCGTCAATTGTTCTGGTAATTAATTTGGAACCATAGCCCGCCTTACCGCTTTTGTAGACCAACACGGGACCGATTGTAGGTCACTGCTGAGAGGATCAACACATGGGCTTCGTCTGGACCATCATCATCGGCTTCATCGCCGGTCTGATCGCCAAGTTTGTCACTCCTGGTCGCAACGAGCCGTCGGGCTTCATTATGACAACGATCCTCGGCATCGTAGGTGCCTTTCTTGCCACTTGGATTGGCCAAGCTCTGGGATGGTATCGCGCGGGCGAGGGCGCGGGATTCATAGGTGCCATTGTGGGGGCCATCATCGTGCTTTTGATCTGGGGCGCAATATCTCAACGTCGTAGCACCTGACGACGTATCTACTTCTCTACTTCCGAGGCCGCAGCGCCTCTTACCAAAAGGATTTTCGTTATGGCACGAGGTGGCTTCCCATCGATGACCGCACTTCTTGGGCTTTTGGCCGTGGCGGGTTATCAAAACCGCGACAAGCTTTCGGAAATGTTCGCCAATCGTGGTGGCCAAGGTGCCGGTGGAACTGGCGGTGGCTTGGGCGGCCTACTTGGTGGCGCCCTTGGCGGCGGATCAGGACGAGCATCAGGGCTTGAGGGTTTACTCGGTAGCCTGGGCATGGGCGGGTCGGGAACCGGCAAAATCCTCGGTAATGGGCTTTCGGAGCTTTCAGATCGCTTTCAGCAGAATGGTCATGCCGAAACGGTAAACTCGTGGGTGGGCAAGGGGCCAAACCGAGATGTCGCGCCTCAGGATCTCGAAAAAGCCCTAGGTCCCGACGCCCTCGACGATCTGACCGAACACACAGGTCTGACGCGCGATGAAATCTTGTCGCGACTTTCGCGAGAGTTGCCAAGCGCGGTAGACCGGTACACCCCGCAGGGTCAACTGCCCAAGGAGACCGATTTTTCCTAGCACTGCTTTGGCACATCGGGTTGCGTCGCGTCGGCGCTGGGCTTTTGAACACTGTGCTCTTGAGAATCACGCACAAGCCCATTGCCTGCACAAGATCGGCGGCTCGCGATGTCTAGATGCCGTCGATCCACGCCTTCCAAATGAGGTATATTGTTCGTTCAAGTGAGCCATAAACGTCAATTTCGACGGCGAAATCCATAACCGTACTGCCGAAGGGTAGGATCATCGCATGGCCGGAGTGAACATTTTCGCGTCCGCCATCATCACTAGAGTACGCGGTAACTTGGACCCATCGTCGCCGGACTTTGCAGAATGGGGTAACGCCCTTGGACCCTCAGCATTAGCCATACGTTCCCTCGTTCGGGTCGGAGCATATCATTCTCGATGACAAGTACATCTGGCCCGTTTTAACGTAGTATTTCGCCTCGTCTTGCAAGCGATCCCTTCTTAGAGTCAAATGGCACGGAAGAGAGCGAGAGAAACGATAACGAAGAGGATCGTCTTCGCGTTGCGACTGGATAAACGGTCCTTCGGATATCGCGCTTTTGCCCGCATTCACTCGTGTCCATTCTGGAATGCCCTGGGCTCCTTTTAACGTTTTCTTAACGATAAAGCTTTATCGATAAGGCGCGGGGAAAAGGATCGCCTCGCCAAGTCTCAAGGTTCAGGATCTACTCCTTTTCGAGGCACACTCTCATGAAATTCCAGTTCGTAGCCGCCGCCGGCTTTTTCGCGGCTGCGTTGCCGCACGTCGCCGAGGCGGCGTGGCGTCCGTTGTCGGAACAGGCAATCAACACCGCAACTTTTGCGGAGTGGAAGGCCGCGGTTCAGGACGCGCAGGCGATTGCCGAGGCAGCGCGCAGTGACGACACGTTGCCCGACGTCCAGGCTGTCGATCCTGATTCATCTAAAACCGGTGACGCACCTTTAAGCGCATCCGCCGCTGCAGCGTCGGCGCAAGGTGTTGACATGCCGAGGATTCCCGATGTCGCGGTGACAGGCTCCTCCAACCTTTCGATTGCGAGTCCCTCCTACTCGACGGACCTGCCCGACGAGGCAGGACTTGAGACGATCGACGAACAGAAGCGACTCGATCCGTTCTTGATCAGGTTGCAGGTCCTTCTTGATCGCGCGCATGCCTCGCCTGGCGTCATCGATGGCTTCCAAGGCGAGAACACCCGCAAGGCTATCGCCGCCTACGAGGCAATGCGTGGTCTTCCCGAAGATGGCGAGATCGATCCCGATCTCTGGGTTATCTTAACCGTCGACCAAGGCAATGCGATCAAGACCTACACGATTACCCAGGAGGACGCCGACACCCGTTACGTCGAAAGCATCCCGGACGACTACGCGGAATTGGCGAAGATGGATTGGCTTGGCTACCAGTCACCGGCGGAAATGTTCGGCGAACGCTTCCATATGGACCAGGATCTCGTCCTCGCGATGAATCCTGGCGCCGATCTGCGTCAGGCTGGCACCAAAATCCTAGTTGCCGATATCGGCGAAGGACCGACGACCAAGGTCGCCCGCATCGTCGTTGACAAAGAACGCGGTGAGCTTGTCGCCTACGATGTCGACGACAACATCGTTCTAATGGATCCGGCGACGATCGGATCGGACGACACTCCCTCTCCGACCGGCCTGGTCACCGTTCAGGGCGTCGCTACCGACCCGACCTACACCTACAATCCTGCAAAGAACTTCAAGCAGGCCGGCAATGATGGACCGCTGACGATACCGGCCGGACCAAACGGGCCCGTCGGGTCGACCTGGATCGACTTGTCGAAGCCGACATTCGGCATTCACGGGACGCCTTATCCGAGCCGTATCGACAAAAGCCGCAGCCACGGTTGCGTCCGCTTGACGAACTGGGATGTCGAAACGCTATCGCGGCTTGTTCAGCCAGCTGTCACGACTGTCGAGTTCGTCGAAAAAGCCCAGAGACGCCTCGCGGCGCGATGATAGAAAATTGAGGGACGGGATGGGCAATGACGGGGCTCGTCCATTGCCCTACATGACAAATTGCACGTTCGTTTCGAACTCTGGGCTCCCCGGCCTTCAAAAGAAATCCGGTCGCAACGTCACCGTCGGCAATTCCAAGATCTTCTCCGAACCGGTTTTCAACTACACCCGCGACTTTCCTTTCGTATGGGAAGAGATGGTCATTCCGATCACCTATAAGGCCAATCGGATGCGAGCCGAAGCGATTCTCGTGAAAGCGGCTAGCTGTTTGCCGCCGATCCCGCCCAGATGGCAAAGGAGGCGAAAGCCAATTTGGGAAAGGCAGTACGGCGTCGAGGCGCTCGACATGGAACTGAAGGTGTTCTTCCGGATAACCGACAATTGGCTCGAATTGTCGCTGCGCTTCATTGTAACGACCCATAAGATCCGCTCGATGAAGGACGCGATGAACCGGTTCATCGACGACGAGTTCGCCGAGGCGGGACTCGCGATCGCGGCGGCGACATACGACATTGTCGGTCTGCCGCCGATCGTTGTGAATGAACGACAGCGCGACGGACGCGCTGCGGACCTCGAAGCGTGAACAACCCACACCTCGGTGCGGCTATCGATGTCGAAAAGATTGGATAACGATGGGAGAGACTGTTTCCAGCCAACCGGATCAACGAGACTGGGCAATTCGTAATCACCGGCAGCTTCGACAGTTGATCGAGGGACTACGTGACGGTGTCATACTCGTCGATCTCGACCAGACCATCTTGTGGGCCAATGAGCCGGCGCTGGCGATGCACAACGTCGCCACGCGCGCGGAACTGGGCGCCGACATCGACGACTACCGAAAGCGATTTCGGCTGACCTATCGCAACAAGCATGTCCTGAAGGCTGGTGACATTCCGATCGCCGACGTGCTGGCCGGCAAGAAGCCGCAGGACGTCACCGTCGAGGTGTCGCTGCCCGTCGATCGCGACGCGTGCCGGATTCACAGGATCCGATGCCTCGTCATCACCAACGCGGAAGACGAGCCAGACTATCTGGTCGTCATTATCGAGGACGAGACCGATCGCTACCAGGCCGTCGATCGCTTTGAGAGCGCTTTCAACGCCAACCCCGCGCCAGCCGTCATCTGCCGTATCGACGACCTGACTTATGTCAGGGCCAACCGCGGCTTCCTGGAAATGACCGGATACGCAAAGGCGGACATCGTTGGACGGACGATCAAGGAATTCGATCTCCTGATCCACGCGCCGAACCGGGTCGAGATGCTCGGGAAGCTCAAGGACGGCCGAGCCCTGTCGCAGTTGGAACTCGACCTGCCGATGCCCGACGGCGGCATCCGGCATGTCTTGATGGCTGGCCAGCCGATAGACATCGCCGACGAGCCTTGCCTCCTCTTCACCTTCGCCGACCTCGAAGCGCGGCAACGGGCGGAGACGGCTCTTCGCCAGAGCGAAGAACGTTTCTCGAAAGCCTTCTCTCTGTCGCCCGTCGCCATGACCATCAGTTGGACGGAGAGCCGCCAGTTCATCGAGGTGAACCAGGCTTTCCTTCAACTTACCGGATACGCGCTCGAAGAAGCCGTCGGTCGCTCCGCTTCCGACCTGAAGCTCTGGGTCGGCAAGACCGACGAAGATCGAATGCAAACTGTCCTGGCCGAAGGCGAGACGCTGCAAGGAATGGATCTCAAGATTCGCATCAAGGGCGGCGGCGAGATCGACTGCCTCCTGTCGGCCGAGGCCGTCACCATCGGCGACAACGCCTGCATCCTGTGCGTCATCCAGGACATCACCGAGCGCAAACGCTCGGAGGTCGAACTCGTCGCGGCCATCGAGACCGTCATGTCCGAGACGTCCTGGTTTAGCCGGAAGATCGTCGAGAAGCTCGCCGGCCTTCGGCAAACCTCGCAAAACGCCAGCAGCGGCGTGGACGTCGATGCGCTGTCCGACCGCGAGCGCGATGTCTTGGGTATGATCTGCGAGGGGTCCAGCGACAGGGACATGGCGGAGGCTCTCGGCCTGTCGCCGCACACCGTCCGAAACCACGTCAGTTCGCTCTATCGCAAGATAGGCGTCGCCAAGCGTGGAGCCGCCGTTGTCTGGGCCCGCGAGCGCGGGATTGCCGGACGCGCCGCCATGAGCGGAAATCGACCCAAGAAAAGCCGATAACTACCAGTTCAACTGGTACATCTGCATCTTGGTTCGGGACCTCACACTCTCCAACTTCGAAACCATCCCTGAAGGCTCACAGATCCGTGAGGCTCCGTAGGGAAATATATCGAAGCGGAGGAACAATCCATGGACCACGATCGCAAGGAAGGCGCCAAGAAGGAAGTGTCCGGATCGGTCAAGGAGGGCATCGGCAAAATGACCGGCAACAAGCGGACCGAGGCCGAAGGCAAGGTCGAGAAGACCGAAGGCAAGGTGCAGGGCAAGGTCGGCGAGATGAAAGATCACGCCCGCGACCATAAGAAGTGAGCGCCGGCGGGAGCGGCTAACGCCACTCCCGCCTTGTTGGGCGCGGGCAGTTTGCCTGGCGACCCGAACAATCCATCTCACCCTTCAAGGAGGACACCATGTCCAGCACCACCATTAATCCCAGCCATACCGATCCCGCGAACATCGAAGCAAGCCGCGTCAACGGCACGACCGTCTACAACCGCGCGGGCGAGAAACTCGGCAGCGTTTATGACCTCGTCATCGGCAAGCGTGACGGCAAGGTCAAATACGCCATCCTGTCCTTCGGCGGCTTTCTCGGCATGGGTGAAGACTACCATCCTCTGCCTTGGGCGATGCTCGACTACGAAGACAGCCAAGGCGGCTACGTCGTCGACCTCGACAAGAAGAAGCTCGACGGCGCTCCGAGCTATGCTAAGGATAAGCGGCCCAACTGGGACGACGCGGAATACGGGCGGGCCGTCGACAGCCATTACGGCGTGCGCGGCAACACCGGTCTCTGATCCCGCCGAACTCTTTCATCGGTGGACAGGCCAAGCTTGTCCACCGATCAAGCCCTCCATTTCCTCATTTTCAGGACCGTTTCTATGACAGAATTTGCCCCAGACGATCGCAGGGACTTGTCCCATGATCACACTCCGACGACGAACGAAGACGCCCATACGATCATGGTCAACCGGGTTTCCTGGGGTGCCATCTTCGCCGGTGTCGTCGTGGCTCTCGTCGTTCAGGTCCTCCTGACGATGCTTGGCGCCGGTCTCGGTATCGCGACGATCGACCCGGCCAGCAATGGCAGCCCAGACGCGTCGACCTTCTCAATAGTTGCCGGTATCTGGTATGTGATCTCTGGCATTATCGCGTCCTTCGCCGGCGGTTACATCGCCTCGCGCATGTCTGGCCGCACCGTCGCGACGACGGGCGCCCTTCATGGCCTGACGACCTGGGCCTTCACGACGCTCGTCGTCCTCTACCTCTTGTCGACAGCCGTCGGCAGCATCGTTGGAGGCGCCTTCAGCGGTGTCGCGAGCGCGATCGGCGGTGTCGGCCAGACGGTCGCCCAGACGGCGGCTCCGGCGCTGGCGAACTCGAACCCGCTCGATGCGATCAAGAACCAGGTTCAGGCGACCGGTACTGACCCCGAGGCGCTGGCCGCTTCAGCCACCGACTCCATCAAGGCGCTGGTCCTGTCCGACAATGGCGGCACCCCTGAAGCCAAGCAGAAGGCAGCGGAGGCGCTGGCCCAGGCGCGGAATATCCCGATCGATCAGGCCAAACAACAGGTCGATCAGATCGTGGCCCAGGTCCGCCAGAGCATCGATACGGCCAAGCAAACTGCCATTGAAGCAGCGGACACCGCTGCCTCGGTCGTTTCGACGGGCGCATTGCTTGCCTTCTTCGGCCTGGTTCTCGGTGGTGTCGCCGCCTGGTTCGGGGGCCGCTCTGGCGTCGTTCATCCGATCTATGCCGACCGTCTCGTTCCCGGACGCCGTCGCGTCTGACCAAGAGGGCCGGGATTGCTCCCGGCCCTCATTCCACCTGCAACTGCTTCAAAGCTTTCGGTGGATTGCTCTACGTATCTCGCTATCGACCAGGACATCTTTCGCGCCGCGCGGGCTCTGATCAACTGGTCCGTTGCCCGGCTGGCTCGCGAAGCGGGTGTCTCGTCGACTGACGTGCTTCCCGTTGCCTGTTTCTCAAATTCTATTTTCGCCTGCTTTGTCAAAGAGATGGATAGCGCCCGCGGCGACGTCGAGTGTGACCGCAGTTCCCGGTTGGCGCCGCTCTGATCGCGGCATGACGACAATGGTGTCGCGGCCGTCGACGTCGACGTGAATTTGGACGTCCGATCCCGTGGTCTCAGAGAGGATGACCGTACCTCGGATCGGGCCATTATCTACAATGACCAGATCATTTGGACGAACACCGAAATGGACTTTCTGCCCAGACGTCGAGGCGGTGTCTTCCGGCAGTCGGATCGACACGCTGGACGCCTTGAACCATGGGCTTCCGCCGTCGCTGACGATCTCTCCCTCGATGAAATTCATTGAGGGAGAGCCGATAAAATCGGCGACATAGAGCGAATTCGGTTTCTCGTAGATGTGGTCCGGCGTGCCCATCTGCACGATCCGCCCGCCCTGCATGAGCACGATGACGTCCGCCATGGTCATCGCCTCGATTTGATCGTGGGTCACGTAGACGGTCGTTGCTTTGAGACGGTCGTGGAGCTGGCGAATTTCAAGGCGCATGTGGGCCCTCAGCTTGGCATCCAGATTCGAAAGGGGTTCGTCGAACAGGAAAACACCGGCGTTCCGGACCATCGCTCGACCCATGGCCACGCGTTGTCGTTGCCCGCCCGACAGTTCCTTGGGGTAGCGGTGCAGATAGTCGGTGAGGTTGAGGATGTCCGCTGCCCACTCGACCTTCTGCTTGACCTCCTGCTTGGATTTCTTGGCGACCTCCAGGCTGAAGGCGATGTTGTCGAACACTTTCATCGTCGGATAGAGCGCGTAGTTCTGGAAGACCATGGCGATGTCGCGATCACGCGGGTGGACGTCGTTGACCCGCCTGCCGCCGATCTCCAGATCGCCGGCACTGATCTTCTCGAGGCCCGCCGTCATACGAAGAAGGGTGGTCTTGCCGCAGCCGGACGGTCCGAGCAGCACCACGAATTGCCCGTCCTCGATCAGGAAGGAGATGTCGCGCATGACTTCGGTCGACCCGAAGGACTTGCCGATTTTCTTGTATTCGACGGTGGACATCAGGCGGGCCTCGCAATTTTGTTCAGTGACGCTGGCGTGTCGGCGTGACGACGATCTCCTGGACCAAGACATTCTGCGGCATCTGGTAGGTCGACAGGATGAGATCGGCGACATGTTCTGCACCGATGCCGCCGCCGATCTCGATCTTGTTGGCCTTATAGGCGGCGAGCGTATCGGCATCGTTCACTCCGGTGAGAACCTCGGTCTCGATGACGCCCGGCGATACCACCTGCACGCGAACATTGTATTCCGAGAGATACTCTCGAAGACTTTCGGACACAGCGTGCACGAAGTATTTGGTGCCACAATAGACCGTGTGATCTGGGTAAATTTTCCGTCCGGCAATCGAACTCATCATCACTAGCGTTCCATGCCGACGCTCCATCATACCGGCCATGACGGCATGCACGCTGTTCATCACTCCCTTGGTGTTGATGTCGATCATCGCGTCCCATTCCTCCGGCGGCTGGCGGGCGATATCGGCAAGATGGGCGATGCCCGCATTTGCGAACATCAGGTCGACCGGTCCGAAGCGAACCTCGCCCCGAGCCACGGCACCCGCGATCGCTCCGCGGTCGCGAACGTCCACCTGCGCGAGCTCGGCGTTCGGAAGGTTGAACGCTTCCATTCTGTCCATCCTGCGGGCCATCAGCAGCAACGGGTGACCCGCACGCGAAAACGCCCGGGCCGTCGCTTCGCCAATGCCGGAACTCGCCCCGGTGATCGCGATCAACGGCTTGTCGGACATATCGCGTCCTCCTGAAAACTCGATCGAGAGGGTTCGCGACGACTTCCAGGCCGCCGCGAACCATTCCTGAAATCGTCAGCCCTCGGCGACGATCTCGTCGACCTTGCCCTTGATCTCGTCCAGCGCCTCCTTCGGGCTCTTGAACTCGCCCGCGAAATAGCGACCAAGGCCAACCGGTATGGTGTCGCTGGAGATCTGAGCCCAGGCCGGCAGGTCGGGCTCGGAACCCATGTGCTTGGCGATCGTCTCGCGCACGACCGGCAGATGGCGTGTGGTGCCGGCGCCGACCTTGGCGTTGGCCTTGACACGAGGATCGTCGTAGACGCTGGTTCGCGTCGGGCCGGTGCCGCCGCCGAGAACCGTGATGAGCGCCTGCGTGTCGGCGGATGTCGCCCACTGCATGAACACCCAGGCCGCATCGGGGCTCTTGGAGTATTTCGAGACCGCGAGGCTCGATCCGCCCTGATGGCCGACGCCGGGGATTTCGCCGAAGCCCGTCTTGTCGGGTGTGATCAGCGATGTCGCCTTCGGCGGCACGGCGGCTTCCATCAGGCCCGAGATCTTGCCGGATTTCGGGTCGTCGAAGAACGGGAAGAACTCGCCCCAGGACAGCATCGACGCGGCGACGCCCTGGCTGACCGACTGGCCTTCGCCGTCCCAGGTCCAGCCGTCGACGCCCGGCGGCATCGTCGCCTTCAGCTTGTCCCAGTATTCCATCGCCGCAAGGCCGGCGTCGTTGTTGCCGACGAACTTCTTGTCGGCATCGAAGATCTGGCCGCCGTGACCCCAGAGCCAGGCCGTCCAGTCGCATTCGAGGCTGTAGTGTCCGGACTTCATCTGACCCGAGGTGCCGTACATCTTCGGCCCCTTGGCGTCGGTAATCGCCTTGGAGTTCGTGTAGAGTTCCTCAAGCGTCTCGGGCGCCTTGAGACCCAACTCGTCGTAGACGTCCTTGCGATACTGCATGATGAAGATCGGAATGTCGTAGGGCACGCCGACCCAGCGGTCTTCGTATTTGGCGATGCCGTCGACGAGCGCCGGCAGGAAATCGTCTATGTTGTAGTCGGGATAGGCGAGATCCGGCTTGTCCTTGTAGACCTCCCGAGGATCGAAGACGTCCTGGCTGAAATTCGCAGCCCAGCTTTGGTCGATGTAATAAAGGTCGTAAGTCCCCAGGTTCGACGCGACGTCGAGGGTCAGTTTCTGCAGCACTTGCTCGAGCGGCAGGACCTCGATCTCGACCTTGATGCCGGTGGCCTTCTCGAAATAGGGCTTGAGGCTGTTGGCGATCGCGTTGGACGGCGGCGTCGATTCGGTGGCGAGACGCAGTGTCGTGCCGGCAAAGGGCTTGCCGACGTCGGTCAGCCATTTGATCATCTCAGGCGAGGGCTCTAGCGAGCCCTCGGCGAATGCCGACGGGGCCAGATCGAAGAACGGCCTGCGGCCGCCGCCGAGCCCGAAACCCAGGCCCATCGCGCCGACCGACAGGCCGAGTTTGGCGGTCGAGCGAAGGAAAGTGCGGCGGTCCATGCCGCCTTTTGCGTATCGGTCGGTGACCGAGGCGAGGAAATTCTTGCGCTGCCAGTCTTTCATGGTTCGGTTCTCCTCCGTGATCAGCAGGATGTCCCGCCTGCCTTGCGGGTCTGTTCCGTCCGGTGCCCCTCCTGGGGAACCGGGCGGGTCATTGCTTCAGCGAACCCATCGTCAAACCGCGCACGAGGTGTTTCTGCACCGCCAGCACGAAAATGAAGGCCGGGACGATCGCGGCGGCCCCGAGTGCGGCCATGTTGCCCCATGCGGTGCCCACCGAGGTGACGAAAGTCGTCGAGACGACGGGGACGGTCTTGATATGTGTCTGCGTGAGGGTCAGGGCGAAGAGGAACTCCGTCCATGAAAAGATGAAACAAAGCACTGCCGTGGCCGCAATGCCACCGCGCGCCATGGGCAGGACGATGCGTCGAAAGATCAACCAGCGGCTCGCACCGTCGACAATGGCGCTTTCGTCGATCTCGGACGGGATGTCGTCGAAGAAGCTCTTCATCAAAAGCACCGCAAGCGGCAGATTCATCAGCGCATGGATGAGGATCATGCCGGTGTAGGTGTCGAGAAGACCCATCGTCTTGTACATGAAGAACATCGGGATCGCGACGGCGACCGGCGGCATCATGCGCGTCGACAGCACCCAGCCGACGAAGCTGTGGCGTCCGCGAAAATGGATACGCGACAAGGCGTAGGCAGCAAGCGTTGCGATGATCAATGCCAGCACGGTCGAACCGCAGGCGATGACGATCGAGTCCCAAAGCCGGGGACCCATGTAGAAGTTGCCGCCGCCCGGCGTCACCGTCAGACGCCCGCCGTCGCCGAAGCTGATTCCGAAGACCTTCTGGAAATTGTCGAAGGTCGGCGCAAAGTCGAACAGGATCGGCGGCCGGGAAAAGATATCGCGACCATCACGGAACGCCACGCTCGTCCAATAATAGATCGGGAAGAAAAACAAGCCGACCACCACCCATGCAAAGGTGATCCGCAGCATGCGAGAGAAAAACGAGCCGACCATCACCACCTCACCTTGGCGATCTTGATGAAAAGATTGGCCACGAGAAGGATAATCGCGAGCGTCACCAGGCTCAGCGTCGCCCCGTAGCCCCACTTGATGAAGGAGAACGTCTGCTGCCAGGCGTAGAGGCTCAGGGTGTAGGTCGCCGTACCCGGGCCGCCGGAGGTCATCACGAACACGTAGTCGAACACACGGAAGAGGTCGATGCCGCGGATCAGGACGGCGATGGCGATCACCTTGGACATCATCGGCAGCGTGAGACGGACGAAGGTCTGGAGCGGACTTGCACCATCGATCATCGCCGCCTCGTACGGCTCGGTCGGCAAGGCGCGCAAGCCAGCAAGCAGGATCAGCACCATGAAAGGCGTCCATTGCCAGATTTCGGCGACGAGAACGCCGGCCAAGGCAAGGGAAGGCGTGGAAAGGATGGGCGTCGAAGCATCGATCGCGCCGACCATCTTCAGGAAATAGGAGACGATCCCGAACTGTGGATCCTCCATCAGGAGATACATCATCCCGACGATGGCAGGCGGAATCACGAGCGTCATCGTCAGGAGGCCCCGCAGGAAGCCGAAGCCCGGCTCGTCGGAATCGAGCAGCAGGGCGATCGCCATCCCCAGCGTGAGCTCGATGCCGAGCGCGATAATGAAGTAGAGGAACGTAACGCCCAAGGATTGCCAGAAGCGGGCATCCTCCCAAAGCTTCGCCCAGTTCTGCCCGCCGACATAGACCACAGCCCGCTTGCGCGGCATGTATTCGTGGAAGCTGAGCCAGATATTGTAGAGGAGGGGGAACACCGTGAAGACGACGAGCATCGCGATGAGCGGCAGCAGCCAGGGCAGCGGATGATCGGAAACGAGGGTGCGACGGGAAAGGCTCGAGGCGGTCATGAACACCCCCTCCCTGACGCTTCGCCAGCGAAGCCCGCCGAACGCCGCCGATCGAAAGTCGGAGCCGTCTGGCGACCGCGCGTGAGGTGGGGGGCTAGCGACATCGCTCAGGCCGCCTCGGATTTCGACTGCACGCCGTAGGACGCGAAGCCCCGAAGGACGCCCGCGATCTCCTCGTCGTCGAGGATCACCGGGCCACCGGGCAACTGCAGCGCATGCGTATACTGCCGCGCCAGGGTTTCCAGTTCGACGGCACGCCACATTGCCTTGGCGAGGCTGTCGCCGATAGCAATGGTGCCGTGGTTGGCCAGAAGACAGGCGGTGCGGTCGATCAGTGCCGTCAACGCCTCTTTCGAAAGCTCGGGCGTTCCATATCGCGCGTAGCCCGAGCAGCGCACGTCGTTGCCGCCGAAGACCGCGACCATATAGTGGCAGGCCGGGATGGGTTTGCGCGCGATGGCCAAGGCCGTGGCAAAGGTCGGGTGGGCGTGGACGACGGCATTGGCGTCCAGGCGTTCGCGCAAGATATCGCGATGGAAGCGCCATTCGGTGGAAGGCTTGAGCGGCCCATGCCAATCGACGCCATCGCCATCGAGAGGCATGGACACGATCATCTCGGGCGACAGTTCATCGTAGGGCGTGGCACTCGGTGTCAGGAGCATCCGGCTGCCCAGGCGAACCGAGATGTTGCCTGAGGTGCCCTGATTGAGGCCGCTGCGGTTCATCTCGCGGCACTGATCGATGATTGCCTGCCGCAGGCCGTATTCGTGATCGTCCATGGTCAAGGCCTCCTTTCGCGATCGATGCTCGTGGATCGGTCTGCGGTTCGCTGGATCGGCGCAATCGCGATGCCGCGGCGAGCCGAAAGAATGGTCTCGGCGATCTCGACGAAGCCGGCGGCACCGCGCTCACGCGTGATGAATTTCGGATCGGCATCCATCCGGCCGTCGAAATCCTTTACGTTGGCAACTCCGCAGCTGTTCTGGAAGAAACCGAACATCGGTGCATCGTTCGGGCTGTCGCCGGCAAAGACGATCCGGTCGCGGCAGGCGTCGAGATCGATGCCGAGAATGTCCCTCGCGAAGGACCTGCTCATCGACAGCTTGTCGTAGTCGCCAAACCAGCCATTGACGTGGATGGACGAGATCTTGGCGACGGCGCCTTCGTCCTCGAAGATCGCCTTGATCCGGTTGACGGCGGTGTCTGCCAGCGGCGCGACGTCCTCGCGAAAATCGATGGCAAGATCGGCCTCGCGGTAGAGCTGGTCGGCGGAAATTGCCGAACCCGGAACTTCATGAAGGATCCGCTGCCCCAGCGCGTCGAGCCGCTGGCGGTTCGAGGTGCGCTCTTCGGGAGATGCAAAGAAACGTCGACGCATTTTTCGCGCGTCGGGATCGTAGGCGAAGTAGAAGGCGCCGTTCTCGCCGACGACCCCCGTCACGGGGAAAAATCGCGCAACCATGTCGCACCAGCCCGCCGGACGTCCGGTGATCGGCGCTACGAACAGGCCGGCCGCAAACAGCGCTTCCAGCGCGGCGTAGGATGCCGCCGGAAGGCGGCCGTCGGTGGTCAGCGTATCGTCGATATCGGCGAAGACGCCGATGATTGCGGCGGCGCTGTCGTGATCCATCTCCGCAATCGGGCGCATCGTCAGTGCTCCCCTTCGGCAAATTCGGCAAGGATGCCCGCGTCGTCGGCAATGTCGAGGAAGGAGAAGCGGTTGCGCATCTCCCGGCAATGCACGATGGCCTCGCGGTAGAAATCGACGGGAACGCCCAGTTCCTCGGCCGTCGCGGCACCGCCCGCCTGCCGCAGCAGAGCCTCCATCTCAGCGGCCGGAATGGCGAAGGCCGCGCATTCACGGCGAAGCTGCGGCCAGAGTTCCGCCATGCGAGCGTTCAGCCGGTCGGCGCCCTCCTGATCGAGCACCTTGGCGCGATATTCCTTGAGGCACTGGGCGGCGATCGCCGGCCCCATGCGTTGCTCCATGCCTGCGGCATCGATCCGGGTGGGTCGAACCATCGGCGCAGTCTCGCTGGCCAGCATCGCTTGCTGCAGACGTGCCATGGTCAGCGATGCCACGCCGACCTGCTGGCCGTGGAGCGTGCCCGGATGCCGGTCGCCCGCAAAGCAGTCGATGTAGTGGGAGATTTGATGCTCACCCATGGAACCGTGGTTCGATACGCCGGTGAAGGCGATCCCCAGACCGCAAAGGGTGAGCACGCGGTAGAGATAACCGATCGCCTCGATGTCGCCGGATGCGATGCCGGCGGCCCTGGCGTTGAGCTCGTGCTCGTCGGTGTCCTGAATGATGTACGGCACTTGTTCGTAAGGCGTGCCAAGCAAGCGGTGGGAAACCCACCAGTCGATCTGCGCGACTGAACGGGCCAGGCAATCGCCGAAGCCGGCCGCAGCGAGGCGTTTCGGTGCCTGCGATGAGACCGAAAGATCGACGAAAAAGCCGCGTGGTGGAATGGACGGAAGCGAGACTTTCAATCCGCTGTCAAGTGTGATCGAGGCGGTCGACGAGGTGTAGCCGTTCATCGAGGCAGCCGTGCCGAAGACGCAGTAGGGCCGTCTATCGGCCGCCAAGGCGTATTTGACGAGATCGTTGACCGTTCCAGAACCGACTGCGACGGCGCCGTCGAAACCGGCGAGCCTTGCCGCAACATCAGCAACGCCGTTCATGTCGGCGTGTGGTGCGTCGAGAATGACGATCTCCGCGTCGGAAAGTTTCAACGCCTGTGCAATGCGCCGACCTTGCGCCGCGAAGGTCGCAGCATCGGCAACCAGCGCGACTCTGTCGCCAAGGCGCATGGCCCTTACGAGTTCGGCTTCGACGCTCACGAGGCTCTCGGCGATCACGACCTTGTCGTAGGGCACATCGGCGGGCCGCCCGGTGTCCGGATGCAACCAGCGACCGTCGATAATCTCGTCGATCAACGTCGTCCAACGTCCCTCCGAATGCGGATCTGCCGTCATCGTGCTCACGGTCGTCGTGCCTCCCAGCATTTGCATCGGACAACACGAACCAGCATTTGTCAAACAGATGTCATCATAGTTTGACAAATGCCAACGGCATGACATCTTCACCGCATGGATCAAAGACCGATTGCAGAGAGCGATCAGAGACTCGCCGTCAGTTCGCCGGCTCAGTTCAAGGACGTCGTCACGTGGGCAGCATGGCTCTACTATGTCGATGAGCTGACACAGGCCGAGGTCGCCCATCGTCTCGGCGTTTCACGAGCCAGCGTCGCGAACTATCTGCAGGAGGCCCGCCGCACGGGCGTGGTGACGATCCGCATTGACAGCGGGACCGTATCGCGGACCGAAATCGCCCAAGCTCTTTCCGATCGCTTTTCGCTGCGCGCGGCGACCGTCCTGCCAAGTCTCGACGACCAGCAGTTGGAAAGGCGCCTGGGAAAGGCGGCCGCGAAGATCTTGAACGACTGTCTGGTTCCAGGCGATACGATCGGGGTTGCCTGGGGGCGTACGGTCCTCGAAGCGGCCCGGCAGGCCGAGCCCAGTCTGGTTCCGGACCTGACGATCGTTCAGGTTTCGGGAAGTTCAAACAGCTCGGCGGATTTTTCACCGGAGCTCTGCACCTCGCTGCTCGCCAACCAGCTTGGCGCACGTTGCGTGAACCTCCACGCGCCCGCGGTCCTTTCGAGCCGCGATCTGCGCGACCGCCTGCTCGCCGAGCCCTCGCTGGTCAAGCAGTTCGCCCTGATCCGGTCTGCCACCAAGATCCTTTTCGGCGTCGGTGAACTGGGACCGAACAGTACCTTCGCCAACGCCGAAATGATCGAGGAAGCGACCCTTTCGCGCCTTTGCGACGAAGGGCATGCGACGGGCGTGATCATCGGGTGTCTCATCGGTCCGTCCGGGGAGCCGGTCGCAAGCCCCGTCGATGACGGAATCGTCGGCATCTCGCTGGAGAATTTGAAGCGTATTCCGTTCAGGCTCTGCCTGGCGGGAGGGGCGCAGAAAACCGAAGCAATCGTTGCCGCATTGAAGGGCGGCTATGCCACCCACTTCGTGACCGACCACGACACGGCGGTCGCAATTCTCGACGTGACGTAGAAGCTGCGGGCGTGGGCGCGTTCGGGAGGGCGGGGTTCCACGACGGGAGGAAACAGTCATGACCGCCAACGCGCGGAACGCAGCGCGTCGATACGTCGTCGGAATCGACTCGTCGACCCAAAGCACAAAGGCGATCGCGTGGGACGCCGAGGGTCGGGTCGCCGCCGAGGGACGAGCAACGATCGCGTTGTCGCAGCCTTCGCCTGGATATGCCGAACAGGATTGCGAAGAATGGTGGTGCGCGCTGTCGTCGGCCTTGCGCGACGTCGTCACTGCGGTCGGCGCCGAAGCAATCGACGCGGTCGCGATCTCCAATCAGCGGGAGACGGTCGCCTTTCTTGACAAGGACGGCCGGGCCGTCCGTCCGGCCATGGTCTGGCTCGATGAGCGCGCCTTATCCAACTATGCCGACTACGCGGACCGCATGGGCAGGGACTGGTTGCATCGCACGACCGGCAAGCCGATCGACACAATTCCGGTCGTCTATCGGCTCGACTGGCTACGCCGCAACGATCCGGCGGTCCTCGACGCCAGCGCCCGGATCACAGACGTGCATGCCTTCCTGACGGGGCGCCTGACGGGTGAAGCGGCGTCCACATGGTCCAGTGCCGACCCGTTCGGCATCTTCGATATCAACGCCATGGATTGGTCGAGCCCGATCCTCGACAGCGTCGGCATGCGGCGCGAACAACTGCCGGCGCTCGTCAAGCCGGGCAGCCTGATCGGCCATGTCCGGGCCGAGAGCGGGACGGGAATTGTTGCCGGCACGCCGGTGTTCGGTGCCGGCGGCGACGGCCAATGTGCCGGTCTCGGCACCAACGCCTTTCAGAACGGTACGGTCTATCTCAACCTCGGCACGGCAACCGTCACCGGTGTTTATTCCGCGACGCCCGTGATAGATCTCAACTGGCGCACGATGACGGGCCCGACCGGAGAGGGCTATTTCCTGGAGGCGCTGCAGAAGGCCGGCGCGTTCTTCGTCAATTGGGTCGTCGACAACTTCGCCGGCGGACGCGCCGACGCGGATTCTTTCGAGCGTTTGGAAGCCGAGGCCAGCGCTCTGCCAATCGGCTCGGACGGTGTCACGATGACCCCTCACATCGTCGGCGTCATGAACCCCCATTGGGATCCGTCCGCCCGTGCCGCGATCGTCGGGCTCTCGTCCAGACATGGCCGGGCCAACATCTATCGCGCCGCGCTCGAGGCGCTGACCTGCGAGATCGTGCGCGGAATCGCTGCCATGGGCGAGCAGGGTCTCTCGCTTCAGCGGATAAGGGCGATCGGCGGCGGTGCCAACAGTCGTCTCTGGCTGCAGATGCTGGCGGACGCCACGCGGTTGCCGATCGAGCTGAGCAAGACCGTCGAAGCGTCTTCGCTCGGCGCGGGCATCGTCGCGGCGGTGGGTGCGCGTTGGTTTGCGGATTACCAGTCCGCCGCGGCCGCGATGACGACCATTTCATCCGTCATCGAACCACGGCCCGAGTATTTCGCGAGCTGGGAAAGCCTTTGCGAGCGACAGGCCGGCATCTACTTTGACACGTCGAAATACGGCATCAGCTGATCAAACGCGCGTCCTGAAAAGCGCCCGATCGATGGCCGCCGCGCACGATCTGTGTAAACTCCGGCGCTTGCGGCATGCGTCGTTCCCGATGACGCAAATCCGATGAGATCGACAAGGACAGGATGGAATTTTGGCCATGGAAACGATGCAGGGGCCGGGGATATTCCTCGCCCAGTTCGCCGGCGACGAGGCGCCATTCAACGAGTTCGGATCAATCTGCCGCTGGGCGGCCGGGCATGGCTACGAGGCCGTGCAGATCCCGACCTGGGACGCGCGGCTGTTCGATCTGAAGAAGGCGGCCGAATCGAAGGGCTATTGCGACGAGATCACGGGCATCGCGCGCAACGCCGGCGTCGAGATCAGCGATCTGTCGACCCATCTGCAGGGCCAGCTCGTCGCGGTCCATCCGGCCTTCGACGAGGCCTTCGACGGTTTTGCAGCACCTGAAGTGCGCGGCAATCCGAAGGCACGCCAGGCCTGGGCGGTCGACCAGATGATGCTCGCCGCGAAGGCGTCGCAAAATTTCGGCTTCAAAAGTCACGTGACCTTCCCCGGCGCGCTCGCCTGGCCGTTCCTCTATCCCTGGCCGCAGAGGCCCGCCGGCCTGATCGAGACCGGGTTCGAGGAGCTGGCCAGACGCTGGGTGCCGATTCTCGACGCTTTCGACGATGCCGGCTGCGACGTCGGTTACGAGATCCATCCGGGCGAAGACGTCTTCGATGGCGCGACCTACGAGATGTTCCTGGAGGCGGCCGGCAACCATCCGCGGCTGAAGATCAACTACGATCCGTCCCACTTCGTTCTGCAGCAGCTCGACTATCTCGCTTTCATCGACATCTATCACGAACGCATCTGCGCCTTTCACGTGAAGGACGCCGAGTTCAACCCGACCGGTCGGCAGGGTGTCTATTCAGGCTACCAGTCTTGGACCAACCGCGCCGGCCGCTTCCGCTCGCTCGGCGACGGGCATGTCGATTTCGCCGGCATCTTCTCCCGGTTTGCGCAGTATGGCTACGATTCCTGGGCCGTGCTGGAATGGGAGTGCTGCCTGAAATCACCCGAGCAGGGCGCCGCGGAAGGCGCGCCCTTCATCGCCAGCCATATTATCGAGGTGACCGACAAGGCCTTCGACGATTTTGCCAGCGGCGGCACCGACGCGGCCGCGAACAAGCGCATGCTGGGGATCTGCCGGTGAGGCACGGACACCGACATGGGAAGAGGGCGGTATCGCGATGTCCATTGAAGGACGCGAAACGGCGCGTGGCAGGGGCATTCTGCTCGGCATAGTCGGCCGACGCGGGGACAACCTCCAGAGCGGGGCTAGCCTTGCCGACCATCGCCGCCGGCATGGCCTTCATCGCCGCGGCTATCGCCTCGTCGCAGGCCGACGGGCGCTGGGTCCGGCTCGATGAAGAACGAGGTGAGATCATCGCACGTGGGGTCCGATCTGGCGCGGTGATGGCGGCCTAAGCGTGTCGGGCCGATCGGCTCACTTTGCAGGAAGCCTGGACCGTAACGCGGCAACGTGCTCTCGCGTGTGATCGAAGGATCGAACGCCGGCATCCGAGCCGAGGCCGCTGGCGACCAGCGAGGCGACCCCTTGAGCGAAGAGAATGGCCTCTTCCGTGTTCATCTCGTGGTGAAGCGCGGTGATGAAGCCGGCGTCGAAAGCGTCGCCGCAGCCGGTCGAATCGACGACCTCGATGTCGTAGGCGGGAACGTGCAGTGACGTCCCGTCGGCCGAGGCGTAGTAGGCGCCGTCGCCGCCCAGCGTGAAGACGCATGTCCTGATGCCCCGGTCGAAATAGAAGCGCGCGCAATCGGCCGGCGTGGCGCAGCCCGACATGTCGCGCGCTTCCTCGATCGACGGCATGAAGTAGTCGATGTACGGCAGGAGCGGTTCGACGAGATGCGCCGTCTCGGCCGACGCCGCGATGAGGTCGAAGGTGACCGTCGCGCCGCGCTTTTTCGCCTCTTGCAACAGGACTATGCTGGCGGGACCATCAAGCTGCTTCAGGAGACCGGTCCCGCCCAGATGGACGATCGGCGCATCGAAGACCTTTTCATAGTCGGCCGGCGCGACGTCGAAATGATCCGACGCGCCGCGCACATGCAGCGCCGGCCTGTCGCCATTGGGACGCACGTTCAGGATCGTCGCGGAGGTTGGCACGTTCTCCAGCCGCTGCATGCCGGACGTGTCGATGCCGAGCCTATCCATTGCCGCGATGATGAAATCGGCCTTCTCGTCCTGGCCGACGGCGCCGACGGCCAGGCTCTTCAAGCCGAGCTTGGCGGTGTTGACCACGACACCGCCCGCCGTTCCGGCGACCGTCAGCCGGATCTCTTCGATGAAATCGACATTGCCGCGCTCGGGGATGTGCGTGACCGGACGTCCCAGGATGTCGAGAATGTAAAGGCCGATGACCGAGACGTCGTAGCGCATCGTGGTGATCCTTACGAAGACGCAGCGGTCGCGACGCGTGCTCCGTCGCGAAACAGCATCAGCTTTTCGCGCGGGGCCGTGAGATACACGGTCTCGCCGAGCCCGGCTGGCGGGCGACCGACCGTATTCACCTTGACCTCCGTGTCGCCGATCTTCGCAGTGGTCAGATAGCGCCCGGCGATGCCGATCGCCTGATCGAAAAGGGTGGCTTCGACACTGTCTTCACCAGCCGCGCCGGTCATCTCGATCAACTCCGGCCGGATGCCGAGGGTCACGGCACCGTCCTTCGGCGCGTTCAGCCAGCCGAAGGGTCGCGGCAGCAGCGGCGAGCCGATCTCACCGCCCACGATCTCGCCCGGAACGAAGTTCATGCCGGGATTGCCGAGGAACCAGCCGCCGAATTCGGTCGTCGGCGCATCGTAGAGCGAATGGGGGCGGTCGTACTGCATGATCCGGCCGGCCTTCATCAGGGCGATGCGGTCGGCCAGCGTCATCGCCTCGGTCTGGTCGTGTGTGACGTAGACGATGGTCTGGCGCAGCCGCTTGGTCACCCGCTTGAAGGCGCGGATCAGCTGCAGCTTGGCGTTGACCTCGACATTCGTGGTCGGCTCGTCGAAGAGCACGATCTCCGATTGACGCGCGACCGCCCGGCCGACGGCGACCTTCTGTCGGGTGCCGGCGTCCAGATCCTCGATGAACGCGCCGGCCAGCGGGCGGATGTCGAGCACGTCGAGCACCTCGTCGACGCGCCGCTTGCGCTCGCTGTCCGAGACGTTTCGGTCGTGGCGCATCGGCAGTTCCAAATTCTCCGAGACGGAAAGGGTCGGGTACATGACCGGATATTGAAACACCATGCCGACATTGCGTTTTCGCGGCGGCAGGCGTGTCACGTCACGGCCGCCGAAGAAAACGCGGCCTTCACTCGGACGCTCCAGCCCGGCGAGCATGCGCATCAACGTGGTCTTGCCGCAACCCGACGGCCCGAGCAGGCAAGCGACCTCGCCGTCGGCAAAGGTCATGTCGATGTCGGAGACCGCGGTGAAGTTGCCGAAGCGCTTGGTGAGGCGCTCGATGACGATCTCAGCCATGAGCGCGGCCCTCCGGGTGGCTGTTGTCTTGTCCCGGCACGGCGGCCGGCGATCTAGACGAATCGACATTGATGCGACGGCCGCTTCTGGTGTCGAACAGCAGGACATCTCCCGGATCGGCGTTGATGGCGACGATCTGGTCGATCTCGGGCGGCGCCCGGCCGGTGAGCGGCATGGCCGCCGTCAGCGGGTGGCCGTCCACTTCGAGATAGACGACCGCCTCGCCGCCGAGATTCTCGACGAGCGTCACCCGCGCCTCCCGTGCCACGGCCGATACGGCCTTGCTGCCGCCTTCCAACAGCCTGACGTGTTCCGGGCGCAGCCCGGCGGTCACTTCGGTGCCCTCGCCGAGACCCTGTGCCGCAACGTGCACGGGACCAGCCTCGATCATGCCCTTCGACACATGGCCGGCGAAGAGATTTGCGTTGGGAAAACCGATCAGATCCAAAGAGCGTGCCATATGCGGGTCGTGATACACCGAACTGGCCTCGCCCTCCTGAATGATGCGGCCGCCGTCGATGACCGCAAGCCGCTGCGCCATGGTCAACGCCTCCAGCGAATCCGACGTGGCGTAGAGGAACGTCGCACCGAGCTCGGCGCGAAGCGCCTTCAACTCGTCCATCAGCCGTTCGCGCAGCTTGTAGTCGAGCCCGACGAGCGGATCGTCGAGGACGAAGATTTCTGCGTCCTTCAGTAGCCCACGGGCTACTGCGACGCGCTGCTTCTCGCCGCCGGAAAGCTGATCCGGCGTCTTCTTGAGGAGGTGCGTGATCGACAGGATGCCAGCCGTGCGCTCGACGCGCGCGGCGATCTCGGCCTTGGGAAACCGCGCCAGCGTCAGCGGATAGGCCATGTTCTGGGCGACCGTATAATGTGGATAGAGCGCGAAGCTCTGCGGCACGTAGCCGATGGGCCGGTCGGCCGGCGGCGCGTCGATGAGATTGCGGCCGCCGAGCCGGACCTCGCCGGAATCAGGCTTTTCCAGCCCGACGAGAATGCGAAACAAGGTCGATTTGCCGGATTTCGGCGGGCCGCAGAGAACGGTGAAGCTCTGAGGCTCTACGGCAAGCGTCAGCCCGTCGAGGGCCGTCTTGCCCCCGTAGCTCTTGGTGATGGCCTTGAAGCTCAGTGACATGGATCAGCGGCCGAGTTGCGCGAAGGTCGGAACGAGCAGGATTCCCGCGCCGAAGACCGCGGCGATGATCACGAGGATCTTCACGATGAAGACGAGACTTCCTGCCGGTGAGGCGTCCTTGCGAAGATTGCCGACCGCGATCTGCAGGAGGGTCGAGACGACGAGAACCACCAGTCCGATCTTGTAGAGAATCAGATCGTAGCGCTGCGCGATGAGCAGGATGCCGGCGAGAAGCCCGAAGATCAGCGTGATCTCCAGACGCTCGGGAAAGCTGCGGTGGGGTTGGGTTTCTTTCATCGGTTCAGACCTCACCCCGCACGGTGCCGAACGTCATTCCGACCAGCAGATATTTCTGGAAGAGATAGATGAACATGACCGGCACGACCATGTAGATGGAGGTCATCGCCGAGATGAACGTCCAGTTGACGCCGCCGTCCGAATAGGTTCCGACCGACAAGGCGTAGGGGATGTTTTGCGTGTTGACGCCACCGATGATGAAATTGAAGAGATATTCGTTCCACACGAAGATCAGATTGAAGATGAAGGCGGCGATCAGGCCAGGGCGGACCTGCGGCATCACCACCTTGAAGATCACGTGGAACCAGGACCCGCCATTGACGATGCCGGTCTCGTCGAACCGCGTCGAGACGCCGTCGAGAAAGCCCTTCAGGATCCACACCGAGAAGGGAATCGAGAACATCGCGTAAAAGAGCATCAGCCAGAGATGCGAATCCTTCCAGCCGAAGCCGACATACATCAGGAAAACCGGCAGGATGACCGCCGGTCCCGGCAGCATGCGGATCGACAGGAGCAGGAACATCAGGAAGTCGGTGCCCTTCGGCCGGAACCTGGAAAAGCAGAAGGCGGCGAGGAAGGAGACGACGACGGCGATGATCACCGCGCCCAGCGACAAGACGATCGAATTGCCGATCTGCAGGAAAATTTCGCTGCGATTGAACAGGTCGACATAGTTGGCGAGCGTTGGCGAGAAGACGAATTTCGGCGGTATCGCAAGGATGTCGTCGCGCGTCTTGAAGGAGGACAGGACGATCCAGCCGATCGGCGCGAAGAAGATCAACGCGATCACCCACAGCGCTGCATAGTAGAGTCCGGCGCGAAGGCGGCTCATTGGTCGCTCTCCCGTCTGCGGCGCATGTTGAGGACGTAAATGAAGACGCTCGTCATGGCGATCGAGATCAGAAGCAAGAGCACCGCGTAGGCCGACGACCAGCCCATGTTGAAGCTCTCGAAGGCCTGCTTGTTGAGTTCGAGCGCGACGAGGCGGGTGGTCTGGCCGGGCCCGCCCTTGGTCATCGGGATGATCAGGTCGAGCGTCTTGAAGCTATCGATGGTGCGCAGCAGGATGCCGAGCATCATGATGAACTTGCCATGGTGCCAGATCACCAATGTGAGCCGGCGTATGAAAGGCACGCGGTCGATCTCTGCTGCTTCCAGCTCCGCAGTCGGTACCGAGCCGAGGGCCGCGAGCGTCATCAGCGTCATGAACGGCGTCCACATCCAGCAGTCGACGGCCAGCACCGACCAGTATGCGAGGCCGGGGTCCCCAAGGAAGTCGATCGGTCCCGCATCGAAAAGTGTCCGTGCGGCGTAGTTGAGGATGCCGAAGGTCGGATCGTAGATGAAGCGGAAGAACGTACCCGACGCGACCGGCGTCAGAACCATCGGGGCAAACAGCAACGTCAGTGCCAGGCGACGGCCCGGCATGTCTTTCGATCCCCAGAAGAGAAAACCGAGCGCCGCGCCGAGGACGGTCTGGATCGTCACTCCGCAGATGACGAAGGTAAAGGTGCGCGACAGGTCGAACCAGATACCGTTCTTGCTGGCGAGAATGGCCAGAAAGTTACGAAAACCGACGAAATCCGGCGGCATGCCGCTCGTCAGCGAGTAGTTATAGAAGGAGAGCCCCAGCAGCCAGAGCGTCGGGATCGTGTTGAACAGGATGAAGAAGATCATCACCGGCGCGAGCAGCGCAACGATCAACGTTGCTCGACTGTCGAAGAGGCGGGACAATCCGCTTCGTCGGGACACGGATGACATGACGGCGTCTCGATTTGTGGCTCGGGTGTGCACCGAATTTCGAATGATAGCGGGATGCGGTGCCAAACCGCCGCATCCCGCGAGAACGGGGTTCGCCCGTCAGAGCGACGTCGTCGCGCACATGTCGGTCGGTGCCGTCTTGGCAACACCTTCGTCGGACAGGATCTGCTGCTGTGCGCAGGCGATGTAGTTCATGACGGCCTGTGCATCGTTCGACTGGCCGGTGACGAAGGACGAATAGCCCTCCTGCTGGATCGACAGCATCTCCGAATATTTCGGGTCATGCCAGAAGTCTTGGCTCCGCCCGTCTTGCAGCATGTATTTGTAGGTGCGGTTCCAGGGATTGATGTCGTCGAAATCGTCCCGCGAAAGGGTGGTCTTGTCGCAAGGGTTGCCGCCGCGCTTGGCGAATTCGAGTGCGGTGTCGGGCTGGTACCACCAGTTCATGAAGTCGATGGCGACACGCATCTTCTTCTCGTCGTTGAAGGCGTTGATCACCCAGGGCTGGCCGCCCATGGAATAGACCCGCTTGGCCTTGTCGCCGGTGCCGTGCTTGGGCGGCGGCATGACGAGCACCTTGCCCTTCAACTCCTCGGTGATCATCGCCGGGCCGACGGCGGCCCACTGGATGGTCGAAAAGACCTTGCCCTGGGTGAAGACGTCGATGCCTTCGGCGATGCCGATGTTGGTGGCGCCCGGTGGGCAGTATTTCAGCCAGCGCTTGAACTCCTCAAGCGAGGCGGCGTTCTCCGGCGTGTTGAGGATGCCCTCGACCTGACCGGTCTCGGGGTCCCAGATCTCACCGCCGCGGCTCCAAAGGAAGTTGTTGAAGGCGCAGGTCGCGAAATCGTAGACGCGGCTGTATTGCTGTGCAAATCCCCAACGCTGCTCGTCCGGTCGGGTGAAGAAGTCGGCGACCTTCTCGAAATCCTCCATGGTGAGGTTCTCGAAGTCCTCGAAGGTCTGCGGCAGCGGCTTGTCGTACTTGGCCTTGAAGGCCTCGTTCTCCTTCGGGTCCTCCAGCCAGTCCTTGCGCACGAACAGCGCCTCGACGTCGCCCTCCTGCGGCAATCCCCAGATGTCCTGGCTGCCGTCGGGATAGGTCATGTAGGTGTCGACGACGGTCTTGGAGTACCAGTCGATCGCGAGGTTCGGGTTCTTGGCGATGACGTCGTTCAGCTTCAGGATCCAGCCCGGCTGGCCAAGCGCACCGAGCCACTGGCTGTCGGAGATGATGATGTTGAATTCCTGGCTGCGCGTCACGAGCGACGTCGCGGCCTTCTGGAACAGGTCGGAGAATGGCGCTTCCTGGAAGTTGAAGCTGACGTCGTAGCCGTATTTTTCTTTTACGAACTCGGCGAAGAGCGGCGACATCTTCACGCCAAGCGAGGATGGCACCCAACCGGCGATGCCGAGGATGTTCATGTCGATCGACTGGCCGGCGAGCGGGTGCTTCTCCTGCGCCATCAACCGGTTGATGAAGGGGGCGCTTAGCGCGGTCGACAGGCCGAGGGCCGCGCCGCCCTTCAAGAGGCTGCGGCGGGGCAGCATGAAGCTGCCCGATCCGGAATGGGATGCACGTGTCATGAAAGGGTTCCTCCCGTTGCAACAACGTTGACGAAATCCGGTGTCCGACGGCGATCACGCCAGGTTCGGGCCGGAGGAATGGCGCCATCCTCCCAGACGGCCATCCCATGCAGAACGCTATTGGCGACAATATTCAGATGGGTTAAGACAATTGTCAAGATGACAGAAACCAGCCTCCTCACATCGCAACCTTCTCGTGTGGAGCGTCCGGCCGGGCCGGCGCGCCAGACGCCGTTGCAGTTCCGCGACGACCCGCTGCTGTGGGCCGGCTGGCTCTACGCCCAGGATGGGCTGACCCAGAACGAAATCGCCAAAGCCATGGGGGTTTCGCGGGCCACGGTGAACGGCTATCTGGCCGAGGCGAGAGCCCGCGGTATCGTCACCTTGACGATGGAGACCTCGCGTCTGAGCGAGTTCATGATCGCCCAGGCGCTGAAGGATCGTTTTGCGCTCACGGATTGTGTCGTCATCCCGGCAGGAGACGACGAAGCGTCGCTGACCCAGCGTCTTGGCCGCACCGGCGCGCAGGTTCTGGAGCGGCTGACCCGACCGGGCGATACGATCGGGGTCAGTTGGGGCCGCACCATGATCGCGCTGGCGCGCAGCATCGCTCATTTGAAGATGGCCGATCTTTCGGTGATCCAGATGACCGGCGGCAGCACGGCTCCGGTCGATTTTACGCCGGAACTCTGCGTCTCGCAGATGGCGACGGCGCTGGGCGCCCGTTCGATCAACATCACCGCGCCGGCCGTCGTCTCCACCCCGTCGGTCCGCGACATGCTGATGACCGAGCCTTTGCTGCGCGACCAGTTCGCCATGGCCCGCGGCGCCAACAAGGTCGTCTTCGGCATTTGTTCAACGCGGCCGGGCAGCAGCTTGTTCGAAAGCGGGTTGATCCTGCCGGACGACGTGTCCGACGCGGCCCTGCAGCGCGCGACCGCCGTCATTGCCGGGCGCTTCATCGACGATCGCGGGCGGGCACTCGGCGGCCCGCTGGATGCACGCACGATCGGCCTGACCCTGGAGGAAATTCGTAACGTCAAGCTGCGGATCGCCGTGGCCGGTGGTGCGGAAAAGGTGCCGGCGATCCTGGCGGCGTTGCGGGGAGGCTACGCCAACGTTCTGATCACCGATGCGGCGACGGCCCATCGCATTCTTCAGGCGGAGGGCATGCCCGCATCGCTTCGGGCGCTGCGCGGAACGAGACGGACACAGGTTCAGGGAGGGACCACCATGAAGACCAAGAAACTCATCAACGATCCCAAGGACATCATCGAGGAGATGCTCGAGGGAATGCTGAAGGGCCATCCGGCCCAACTGCGCCAGCTGCCCGGCAGTCCTCGCTCGATCGTCGCCGCGGCGCCGGCGCGCAAGGGCAAGGTCGGCATCGTGGTGGGCGGTGGCTCGGGTCACGAGCCGTCCTTCGTCGGCTTCGTCGGCCGGGGCCTGGCCGACGGCTGCGCCATCGGCAACGTCTTCGCCTCACCCCCGCCGGACCCGATCGTCGCCTGCACCAAGGCCGTCGAGACCGGCGGCGGTGTCCTCTACCTCTATGGCAATTATGCCGGCGACGTCATGAACTTCGACATGGCGGCGGAACTGGCCGGCCTCGACGGGCTGACGGTTCGCACGGTCGTGACGACCGACGACGTCGCCTCCGCGCCGCTCGATCGCAGAAACGAGCGTCGCGGCGTGGCGGGCAACTTCTTCGTCTTCAAACTCGCCGGCGCGGCGGCCGACAAGATGTGGTCGCTCGACGAGTGCGTCCGCATCGCCAACAAGGCGAACGACAACACCTTCACCGTCGGCGTCGCTCTCAGCCCGTGTTCGCTGCCCCAGACCCGCCGCCACAATTTCGAGATCGGCGAAGGCGAGATGGAGATCGGCATGGGCATTCATGGCGAGCCCGGCGTCGCGCGCGAACCGCTGACGACGTCGGACGCCGTCAGCGACGACATGCTGGAGCGGATCTTCGCCGAATGTCCTGCCACGAAGGGCTCCAAGGTCGCTGTTCTGATCAATTCGCTTGGCTCGACGCCGCTGATGGAACTCTACGTCGTCAACCGGCGCGTCCACGAGCGCCTTGAGCAGAAGGGCATCGTCGTCCATGCCAATTGGGTCGGAACCTATTGCTCGTCGCTGGAAATGGCGGGCATGTCGATCACGCTCATCGCCCTCGATGACGAACTGATCGAACTCCTCGAGCATCCCTGCGACACGCCAGCCCTTCGTGTGGGCCAGACGATCGAGAACATCGCCGGGTCGGCCGCCGCCTCCACATACGTGGCCGGAGCCCGGTCGAGCGACCGCCACGTCGCCGAGGATGCCTTCGCCGCCGATGCGCCGGACGGAGCGCTGGGTTCGGTCGCATTCGGCGACATGATCCGCGCCGTGCGCAAGGCGATCGATTCAAATGTCGATCGCCTTTCGGAACTCGACGGCATCGTCGGAGACGGCGACCACGGCGTCACCATGGCCATGGGGTGGGCGGCCGCCGAGAAGGCCGTGAACGAGGCGGACGACGACGCGACGATCACGGCGATCTGCCGCCAGGTGGCCAAAGCCTTCCTGGAGGCGGTCGGCGCCTCTTCGGGGCCGCTCCTGGCGTCTGCCTTCCTGAAGGCGGGCGAAAGCGCCAAGGGTCGGCGCGGCCTCGACGCGAAAGCGACGGCGGCTTTCGTCGAAGCGGCCTATCGCGGCATCGCCGAGCGCGGCAAGGCCGAGGTCGGCGACCGCACCATGGTGGATGCTTGGGCGCCCGCGGCGGAACGCGCGAAAGCGGCCGCCGAAGCCGGCGAGACCGTCACCGCCGTTCTGGAGGCTGCGGCGGCGGGCGCCAAGGAAGGCATGGAGAAGACCGCCGACATCGTCGCCAGGAAGGGCCGCTCCGCCAAACTGGGCGCGCGGGCGCTCGGCCATGTCGATCCCGGCGCGGCCTCGACGGTGATCATGCTGGACGCGATGGCCGGCGTCGAACTCGCAAGCGGCTGATCGCAGGCCGCCGTTCGGCCCTCGCCTGGAGGGCATCGACGTGCATTCCATAAACCGAAAGGCCGACCGGCATTGTTCCGGTCGGCCTTTCGGTGCGGTGCTTTGGAAGAGCCGCGGTCGAGCCGTGGCGCGCGTCGCGATGCCCTTCGTGCATCACGGTCGATAGGCGAGGTGCCGTATGCCGGCACCTCGCAAACGTCTCACGGGCTGAGGGTGAAGGCCGCCGTGTACTTGTCGACATTGTCCTTGGTGATCAAAAGGCAGTCGAACAGCTGCTTTTCGGCGTCCGCACCGGTCTTGCCCGTCTTGATGAAGCTGTCGGCCTGCTTGATCGCTTCGGCCGAGAAGATCGCGACCGGCTGCAGGACGCTGTACTGGAGTTCGCCGGCCTTGATCGCCGCGACCGCATCGGGCGAGCCGTCGAAGCCGCCGACCTTTATCTGATCGAGCTTGCCGGCTTCCTTCAGCGCGGCGATGGCACCCAGCGCCATCTCGTCATTGCCGGAGATCACGCCGGTGATGTCCGGGTTGGCCTGCAGCATGCTCTGCATCTTGTCGTGGCCCTTGGTGCGGTCCCAGTCGGCGACCTGCTGACCGGCCTTTTCGAGGTCGGGATACTGGCTCAGCACTGTCTCGAAGCCGTTCGAGCGGGTCTGGGCATTGTTGTCGGATGGGGCGCCGAAAAGCTCGACATATTTGCCCTTCTCGCCCATGTCCTCGACGAAATGCTGTGCGCCGAGAGCTGCGCCCTGCGCGTTGTTGGAGACGAGCTGCGCCTTGGCGAGGCCTTCCTGGTTGATCTCGGCATTGACGAGGATGACCGGGATGTTGGCGGCAATGGCTTTCTTCACCGCACCGACCGAACCGTCGGCATTGGCCGGATCGAGGATGATCGCCACCGACTTGTTGGTGATCGCGGTGTCGATGAGGTTCGACTCGGTGTTGGTGTCGCCCTTGTGAGCGGCGACGTTCGCCGTATAGCCCATCGTCTTGGCGGTCTCGGCGGCAACGTTGCCTTCGGTGAGCCAGTATGGGTTCGACGGGTCGTTGACGATGATCGTCATCAGGCCTTCCGCCGAGGCGGAAAGGGCGGTGCCGGCGAGGGCGGTGACCGTGACGGCCGCCAGAAGCAGGCCTCTTGCCTTGCTGAACATGAGTGGAACTCCCTGTTTTCTTGGATGATGGGTTTCGTTTGCTTCCCGATGCAGGCTCAGGCGGGCTTGGCCTGTCCTCCCTGCTGCGGCGAAGGCGGGTTGCTGCCGGTGCTGCTCGGAAGCGGCCCGCGGCGGCGATACTGGATGGCGTTGAGGAGGACGGCGAGGACGATCACGGCGCCGGTGAAGACGGTCTGCCAGTAGGCCGAGATGCCGATGATCACGAGACCATCCGACAGGAAGCCGATGACGAAGGCGCCGAGCAGCGTGCCGCGGATGTTGCCGCGCCCACCGGTCAGTGCCGCGCCGCCGATGACCACGGCGGCGATGGCGGTCAACTCGTAGGTGGTCCCGGCGGTCGGCCCCGCCGAGGTCAGTTGCGAGGACAGGATCAGGCCGGCGATCGCCGCGCAGATGCCGGAGATGACGTAGACCGAGACCTTCACCCTGCGCACGGGAACACCCGACAATTCGGCGGCGCGTTCGTTGCCGCCGGAGGCATAGAGCCAGCGGCCGAAGGCGGTGCGGTTGAGGACGACGCTGCCGATCAGTGCGACGACGGCCAGCACGACGACGCCGATCGGGATGCCCCCGAGTCGGTTGAAGCCGAGCCAGTCGAAGCCGGTGTTGCCGAGTTCGGGCTTGCCACCGAGATTGTTGTAGGTGAGGCCGTTGGTCATTAGCAGCGCAATGCCGCGCGCGACGTACATGACGCCGAGGGTGGCGACGAAGGCCGGCACCTTGAACAACGCGATGAGGACACCGTTGACGAGGCCGACCAGGGCCCCGAGCCCACAGGTCAGGATCACGACGACCCAGACCGGCGGATAGAGAATCACGCCGAAGGCTTCGAGCGTCACCCCTTGCATGAAGAAGCCTGCGACGACGCCGGCAAGGCCGAGCGTCGAACCGACCGACAGGTCGATACCGCCGTTGAGGATGACCAGCAGCATGCCGACCGACAACAGGCCGAAGATCGCGACGTGCGAGGCCATGATCAGGAAGTTGTTGAGCGTAAAATAATAGGGCGACAGGATCGAGAAGATCACGATGATCGCGATCAGCGCAAAGAAGGCGCGGCCTTCGAGCAGCAGCCGGGCAACGTCGAAGCCGCCGCCGGCGCTCTTCGTCGTCGATGCCCTGGAAGTGGAGGCCGTATCGGTCATGGACGGGAACTCTCGGTTGTCAGCATCAGGCGGCCACTGATTCGCCGGAGGCCGCCATGATCTGCGCCTTGGTCACATCGGATCCGAACTCGGCGGAAATCTTGCCGCGGCGCATGACGACGATGCGGTGGGCGATCGACAGGCATTCGCCGACTTCGGAGGTCGAGTAGACGACGGCGAGGCCCTCCCGGGCGCGCTCGGCCAGAAGTCTGAAGACCTCGCCCTTGGCGCCGATGTCGATGCCGCGGCTGGGCTCGTCGAGGAGGATGACCCGCGGCGCCGTCACCAGCATCTTGCCGATGACCACCTTCTGTTGATTGCCGCCGGAGAGCGAACCGATCGGCGCGTCACCGCCTTCGGTCTTGATGTGGACGTTGGCAATCGACTGATCGACGATGGCGCGTTCACGCGTCCTCGAGAGGATCATTCGCTTGATGAAGTCGCCAATCGATGCGAGCGACAGGTTTTCGCCGACCGACATGGTCTGGACGAGCCCGTCGCGCTGGCGATCCTCGGGCACGAGCACGAGACCGCGTCCGATGCGCTGGGCGATCGAGAGGTTCGAGATGTCCTCGCCTTCGAGGATGACGCGGCCGCCGACCTTCGGAACCTTGCCGGCGACGCACTCCATCAACTCGGTGCGGCCGGCGCCCATCAGGCCGTAGATGCAGACGATCTCGCCGGCCTTGACGTCGAGCGACAGGCCGTCGACCACCAGATACCCGGAGCCTGCGGCATCCGCGACCGAGACGTCGTCGATCGACAGCGCCGTCTCGCCGAACGCGTAGCCTGTCGGCGGCGCGCCGAGATCGAAGTTCTCGCCGACCATGTTGCGCACGATCCATTCCAGATCGATGTCCTTGACCTCGGCTTTGGCGGTCATCGCGCCGTCGCGCAAAACGACCGCATAGTCGGTGATCGCGAGGGCTTCCTCCAGGTGATGCGAGATGTAGACGATGGCGACGCCGCGGGCCGTGAGGTCGCGGATCACCTTGAACAGCACCTCGACTTCCGAGGCCGAGAGGGCCGAGGTCGGCTCGTCCATGATCAGGATGCGGCTGTCGACGGACAAAGCACGGGCGATCTCGACGATCTGCTGCTGGCCGAGGCGCAGATCCTCGACCGGGGTCGACGGATCGATGTCCTCTTCCAGCTCTTCCATCAGGGCGCTGGCCTGGCGAGCTTCCTCCGCATAGTCGATGCCGGTCGGGCCGCCGATCTCGCGGCCCATGAAGATGTTGTCGCGCACGGAGAGATTGGGCGCGAGGCTGAGCTCCTGATGGATGATCGAGATGCCGCGGTCGCGCGCGTCGGTGGAAGAGGCGAAGCGGACCTCCTCGCCGTCGAGAACGATAGCACCCGAGGTCGGCTTGGCGACACCCGACAGGATCTTCATCAGCGTCGACTTGCCGGCGCCGTTCTCGCCGAACAGCGTGGTCACCTTGCCATTGCGTATGTCGAAATTGACGCCCTTCAGCGCCTGGATCGGGCCATAGGACTTGGCGACGTCGCGAGCGGACAGAACGATCTCGCCGTCTGCGGCCTTGACCGCGACATCAGCGGCGGCTGTCTTGTGGGCGGTTGCAGCATTCATTGAACCGAAAGCCGCACCGGCGTGACCAGCCAGTTCTTCGGGTTGATCAGCTTGAAGGCACCCGTGACGGTGATCGTCCTGCCAGTGAGGTTCGCCGTGTCGACGGGGGCGAGCACCTGCTTCTTCATCGTGTCGTTCAGCGCCGCTCCGGCATTCTGATACTCGATCTGGTTGGTGAACTGGCCGAAACTTATGTTGCCCGGTGCATCGCGAAGGTCGGTGCCGTTGACCGCGGGGCCGGTCTGGACGCGGATGTTGATCGTGTCCGGTACGCCCTCGACCTCGACGGGATAGATGCCCGATTTGGCTTTGCCCGCGACACCGGTGAATTTGACCGACATCACCGGGGCGATGCCGGCGTCGACGCCGTATTTCTCGGCAGCAGCAGCCTTGTCCGCGAGAACAGCCTCGGCGAGCGCGGCGGCATCGACGGCGCGCCCTTCGACGGCCGCCTGGACCTTGGGAAATTCGGACGTGCCGTAGGCCTCGGCTGAAAAACCCTGTTTCTGGACGTCGGCCTCCGAGCCGATCGTTATCACCGTCGTGTCGATCGCCATAGCGGCGACGAGGACGAACGCCACGCCGACGCAGATGGCTGTCTTGACCGGAAAACCGGGACGGGCCGTCGGCACGCTCTGAACGGTGCTTGCCATGGCTCAGATCCCCCGGCTCTCAAACGGGATGCGATCCGAACGGCCACGCGACCGCCATGAGGCGGGTGCCTGAAAACCGCCAGGGCGACGGCGAACGCCGGTTGCCCGGCGGACGAGGCAAAGCCGACGGACGGAGGGTCCAGGGACCCGCAAGGAGAATGCGCAAAGGCCGCGCGACCGAGCTGTCGGGCCAATACCGCGTACCAACCTGCGCCCGGCGGTGTCGACTGAACCACAAAGGCCAGTGACCGGTGTCGCGAGCATGCCTGCACCGGCCTCCTCCCGAGGCCGCGGCACTTGACACAGCATTTCGGTCCTCCCGTGACATTTGTCCCGGTCGGCCACCGTGTTCGATGCCGTTTCCGGACCGTCTCTCCCAAGACGGTGAATTTTTTTCTATGCTGCGTAAAACTTTCCACCTCTCGTCGAAGCTGTCAACGGGGTGGACAAAAAATCAGGTCGAGGCGAGGGATATGACCACGTCGGAAACGATGCCGAGATAGCCGGTCGCTGCCCAGGCCGAGCGACCGATGAACAGACCGTCGATGTGCTCGCGGCCGATCAGGTCCACGCAGTTGCCGGGATTGACACTGCCGCCATACAGGACGGCGAGGTCGCGTCCTGTCGCCGCCCTGGCGATCGCCTTGACGCGGGCGTGCTGCTCGTCGGCAAAGGCCGGATCGGCGGGCGTGCCGCCTTCGCCGATCGACCAGACCGGCTCGTAGGCGAGGATCACGTCTGGTGCGCCGGTGCCCCAGTCGACCTGGCTCAGCACCGCTTCGGTCTGGCGCTTCAGCGCCTCGGCCGTGCGGCCGGCATCGTATTCCTCGCGCGTGTCGCCGATGCAGACGAGGGCGGTGAGGCCATGGCGAACCACGGCGGCCGTCTTCTTGGCCACGGTCTCGTCGGTCTCGCCGAAGAAGGTGCGCCGCTCCGAATGGCCGATCTCGACGAGCGTTGCGCCGGCATCCTTGACCTGTGGAACCGAAATTTCCCCTGTCCAGGCGCCGGAATCCTCCCAATGGGCGTTCTGGGCGCCGACGGTGACCCTGATGCCAGCCAGGGCGTCGGCGACCTGAGTCAGGACGGTGAAGGGCGGGATGACGAACAGCTGTGCGGCATCGCTCTGGGCCCAGTCGGACGCGGCGAGCGTGTCGCAGAACGTCTTCGCTTCGGCGCGGCTTTTGTTCATCTTCCAGCTTGTGCCGATGAAGGGGCGTTTGCTCATGAGATGTCCCGAGTTCGAGGGCGCGGCGGGCTCAGGCCGCCTTCCGGGCAAGGCCGGCGTCGACATGATTCGACCAGAAGGCGACCGACTCGGCCATCGCGGCAATCACCTGCCGGTCGACCGGCTCGCGTTCGCGAAAGGCAAGTTCCAAACAAAGCTCGTTGTCGGTGCCGCCGCCGGCGCGCACCGCGTCGATCAGCGTCTCCGGCTGGATGCGGCCGTCGCGATTGTAGGCCGCCGTAAAGGGCCAGTGGCCGCCCTTGTTCTTCGAGCTCTGCTTGATGTGGATGATCGGCGAACGGGTCGCGAATTCCCTGGCCCAGGCAAAGGGGTCGGTGTCGGCCGGGTTGGAGGAGGTCACGTCGCCATGGTCGATGTCGACCATCGGCTTCAAGGGGATCGCCAGATCACGGGTCTCGATCCAGTCCTGCAGTTCGCTCGTGCTTTGAAGCGTATGACCGAGTTCGCGGCCCACCGACATCGGCTCCCAGAACATCCATGACAGGCCGCGCCTGGCGGCATGTTCGGCGACATCGGCCCAGCAGGCCATGGCGATGTCCATGATTGCCTTGCGGCGGTCCGGATCGTCATAGTCCCGGTAGGTGAGGATGGCGAACTGGGTGCCGATCGCAGGACAGTCGAGATCGGCCGCGATGTCCGCCAGAGTCTTGAACCAGTTGACGTAATAGGCCCGCACATTTTCGTCCGGGTGGCCGAAATGATTGAGCCGCCCATAGGGGCCGGTCATCATCGACGTGATCTTCACACCGTGCCGCGAACAGGCTTTTGCGGTCTCCTCAACCAGTGGCTTAAGGGTCTTGGCTGGCCAGGAGGGATTGAGGAATTCATGTGTGAGCTGCACATGGCCGATGCCGATCCCCGTGGCGATCACATCGATCAGCTCGGCCGGCTCCGCATAGCGGTTGACCAGCGGATTGGTCGAGATCGACAGGGTGAAGGACATGACGGCGAACCTCCCGGATGGGTCTTTCGTAACGGCTCTCCCGATCCGCGTGAAGTATTATGAATTGCATGAAAAAAATTTCAATGCTCTAATTACACCAGCGGACCAGCGGAGAAATGGGCGCGCTTTGGCGCCGTTCCTGGCTTCGGTTCGATGCAGGCACGGATGCCCGACAGTGAACCGCTGTATTCTGCAAACGCAGGGCAGCCGGCAATCCGGCGTCCACGACAAGAGCGCCCATGACAAGAGAGAGACCGACATGAAGCTCATCATCGGCGGCGACAGCGCCGGCCAGCCCCTCATCAAGGTGATCGCCGAGCATCTGAAGGCCCGCGGCGTCGGCTTCGAGGATTCCAGCCCGATCGTCACCGATGCGGACGAGAAATACGCCACCACCTCCGAACGCGTCGCGAGCGCTGTTGCGGAAGGGCGGTTCGATCGCGGCATCTTGTGCTGCGGCACCGGCCTCGGTGTCTCGATCTCCGCCAACAAGGTGCCCGGCATCCGCGCGGCGCTATGCCACGATACCTATTCGGCCGAGCGGGCGGTGAAGAGCAACAACGCCCAGATCCTTGCCATGGGCGCCCGCGTCATCGGACCGGAACTCGCCAAGGCGATCGTCGACAAATACATCGAGTCCGAGTTCGACACGGAGAGCCATTCGGCCGCCAATGTCGACGCGATCGACGCGCTTGATAGCAAATACAAGGCCTGATGAGGCCGAGTCCGGGCCTTGCCATCGGAACGAAGCCCGGGCCTTTGCCCATGCCGATCGGAGCCTGTGGGAATCGGTTCGACCCTCGCGGATCGAAGGCCTGGAATGCGGCGCCTGCGGAATTTCGAACGGGAGCTCCGGGGCGATCGGCCGCAAGCACAGGTGTCATCGGTCAGCCTTGACATGCGCCACGCAGAGTGAAAAATTTTGCAACTGAAGAAAACCCACGCACAGCCTTCGAGGCGTGGGAAAGGGCAGGCGGCCGGATCGCACCGACGCTGGCGGGTTCGTTTGGGAGGGCAGCTTACATGTTGAAGGAGGCACCCCGCCGCCGCGACGAGACCGAGGAGGCCGACCTTGCCGCCCGCGCCGCCTGGCTGCACTTTTCCGGCGGCATGACCCAAGGCGACGTCGCCAAGCGCCTCGGTGTCTCAAACGTCAAAGCGCATCGTCTCATCGCCCGCGCCATGCGAGAGGGGCTCGTCCACATCATTGTCGAAGCCGACGTCTCCGAATGCATTGCGATCGAGGATATGCTGTCTGACCGCTACGGCCTCGATTTCTGTCGGGTCGCGCCGGATCTGGCCGAAGCGACGCCGCTGCCGCTCAAGGCGCTCGGTATCACGGGCGCGGCCTTCCTGAAGGGCGAGATCGAGCGCGGTGAATACGATCTGATCGGCATCGGTCACGGCCGCACGCTCGCCGCCGCGGTCAGCGCCATGCCGCCGGTGGCGGCGGGTGGCACACGCTTCGTCTCGGTGTTCGGCGGGCTGTCGCGCCGCTTCGCCGCCAGCCCCTACGACGTGATCCATCGTCTGGCCGAGCGCACCGGCGGCGAGGCCTACCAGATCCCGCTGCCGACCTTCGCCAATTCCGTCGAGGACCGCGACGTCCTGTTGGCCCAGCCGGGCATTGCCGACGTCTTCGAACTCGCCTGCACCGCGCCGATCATCTTCGCCGGCATCGGCGACTTGAACGACGACGCCTTCCTGATCACCTCCGGCATGCTGAATGGCGACGAGGTCCGGCAATTGCGCGAGGCGGGGGCCGTCGGCGAATTGCTCGGCCATTATTTCGACGAGGGCGGCCTGCCTGTCGCGGAAAGCTTCACCGCGCGGGCGCTGGCGCCGGACATGACGCGGCTGCGCAAGTCGCGGCTCGTCGCCATCGCCGGCGGCAGCGTGAAGGCCCCGGCCATCGAGGCGGTGCTCAAGAGCCGTGTGCTCGACGGGTTGATCGTCGACGAGGTCACGGCACGGCAGATCGCGGAGGCGGGCGATGCCGGCTGATGCGCTGCCGGGCTATGCCGGGTCAGCCGGCGACCGCTCGGTGATCGTCGGCATCGACGCCGGCACGTCGGTGGTCAAATCCGTCGCCTTCGACCTTTCCGGCCTGCAGGTCGCGGTTGCGTCGCGGCCGAACAGCTTTTCGAAGGTGGCCGGTGGCGGTGCCGAGCAGGACATGGCGCGCACCTTCGCGCAAACGGCCGAGACGCTGAGCGAACTGATGCAGCGTCTGCCGGGCGGCGCCTCCAGCGTGCTCGCCGTCGCCGTGACCGGGCAGGGCGACGGCACCTGGCTCATCGACGAGGCCGGCGAACCGGTCGGCCCGGCCTGGCTCTGGCTCGACGCACGCGCCGGGGGCCTTGCCGCCGAACTGATGCGCAGCGACATGCATCGGTCACACTACCGCGCGACCGGAACCGGCATCAATCCGTGCCAGCAGAACGTCCAGCTCCTGACGATGAAGCGCCTGATGCCCGAGCGCATTGCACGGGCTGCCACCGCCTTCCACTGCAAGGACTGGCTGTACTTCAAGCTCACAGGCGTGCGCGCCAGCGACCCGTCGGAGACCGTCTTCACCTACGGCAATTTCCGCAGCCGGACCTATGACGGCGCGGTCATCGAGGGTCTCGGCCTTGCCGGAGAACGGCACCTGATGCCGCCGATCGTCGACGGCGCGAAAGAATGTCACCCGCTCACCGAGAACGCGGCCTCGGCAACGGGACTGCTCGCCGGAACTCCCATCGTTCTCGGCTATGTCGACTTCGTCACCACCGTCATCGGCGGCGGCCTCATCGATGCGAGCGGCACCGCCGGCTGCTCGATCCTCGGCACCACCGGCATGCACGAACGCTTCGTGGCGACCCCGGACGAGGTGATCCTCAACGACGAGGAAAGCGGCTATGTCGCGCTGCTACCCCACGAGGGTGCGGTCGCGCAGATCCAGTCCAATATGGCGGCGACCCTCAACATCGACTGGATGCTCGATCTCGCCCGCGGCGTCCTCAGGCACGAGGGGTTGAAGCTCGAGCGCCGGGATCTCGTGAAAAGCCTCGACGACCGGGTGCTCGGCGCCGAGCCGCTTTCGGCGATCTACCACCCCTACATCTCCAGGGCCGGCGAGCGCGGACCGTTCATGAATCCCCATGCCAGGGCGCAATTCACCGGCCTGCATTCGGGGGCCGGATTCTACGATCTGATGCGGGCCGTGCTCGAAGGCCTCGCCTTCGCCTCGCGCGATTGTTACTCGGCGACCGGCGCGATTCCCGCCGAGATCCGCCTCACCGGGGGCGCTGCCCGCTCGACGGCGATGCGCAAGATCCTGGCGAGCGTTCTCGATCGGCCCGTGCGGATCGTCGAGCAGGACGAGGCGGGGGCGGCCGGCGCGGCGATGATCGCTGCGACCCAGCAGGGCGTCTTTCCCGACATCATCACTACCGCGGCGACCTGGGTGACGCCGCGCCTTTCGAACGCGACCGAGCCGGATGCGGCGCTGACCGCGGATTACGACGAGGGCTTCGAACTCTATCGCGATCTGCGCCGGACGCTCGGTCCGGCCTGGGAGCGGCTGCACGCGATCAAGGATCGCCACCGCAAAACCTGAATGTCCGCCGGGCGCCAGGGTGCTCTCCCGGCCCCAGCAATCGAAGACCGTTTCGGGCGCCCGGCGCTCGCACTCACGACGGCCGGTGTGAACGGCTCGGCAAGGAAGGTTTGAAGTCATGGACGATCTTGGAACGGTAGACGTTCTCGTCGTCGGCGGCGGCATCAACGGCGTCGGAATCGCGCGGGACGCCGTCGGCCGGGGCCTCAGCGTCGTCATGTGCGAAAAGGACGATCTCGCCGAAGGCACGTCGTCGCGCTCCGGCAAGCTCGTCCATGGCGGCCTTCGCTATCTCGAATATTACGAGTTCCGCCTAGTGCGCGAAGCGCTGACCGAGCGCGAGGTGCTGCTCGACGCCGCGCCTCACATCATCTGGCCGATGCGTTTCGTCCTGCCCCATTCCAGCGAGCAGCGCCCGGCCTGGCTCGTGCGCCTCGGCCTCTTCCTCTACGACCATCTCGGCGGCCGCAAGACGCTGCCGGGCACTCGCACCCTCGACCTGCGCACGGCGCCCGAAGGGGCTGCGATCAAGGACAAATACACCAAGGCGTTCGAATATTCCGACTGCTGGGTCGACGACGCCCGGCTCGTCGTCCTCAACGCCGTCGACGCTAGAGAACGCGGCGGAACAATCCTCACCCGAACCGCCGCCGCCTCGCTGACCCGCGAAGGCGAGCGTTGGAATGTGGTTCTGAAGCGTCAGGACAACACCGAGATCACCGTCAAGGCGCGCGCTGTCGTCAATGCGGCCGGCCCCTGGGTCGAAAACATCATCCGCAACGTCGCCCGGCAGAATTCCGCGCGACGCGTGCGTCTCGTCAAGGGCAGCCACCTCGTCGTGAAGAAGTTCTGGAACACGCCCAACGCCTTCCTCTTCCAGAACACCGACAAGCGGGTGATTTTCGTCAACCCTTATCAAGGCGACCTCTGCCTGATCGGCACGACCGACATCGCCTATGACGGCGACGCGAGCGACGTTTCGATCGAGGACAGGGAAATCGACTATCTCCTCTCGGCGGTGAACCGTTACACCTGCAAACAGCTCGCGCGTGAAGACATCCTACACTCCTTCTCGGGTGTCAGGCCGCTGCTCGAGGACGATGCCGAGAACCCGTCGGCGGTGACCCGCGACTATGTCTTCGACCTCGACGGCAACGAGGGCGAGGCGCCGATTCTCAACATCTTCGGCGGCAAGATCACCACCTATCGCGAGCTCGCCGAACACGCACTCGACAAGCTGGGGGGGCACTTTCCGAAAATGGGCAAGGCCTGGACCGGTCGCGTGCCGCTGCCCGGTGGCGACATGCCCAACGCCGATTTCGACGCCTTCCTGAACGAGGCCGCCCGGCGCTATCCGTTCCTGCCGGACGAACTCACCCAACACTACGCCCGGCTCTACGGCACCCGCATCGAGCGGATTGTCGGCTCCGCAACAAGCCTCGTTGATCTCGGCCGTCATTTCGGCGCGACCTTCTACGAGGCCGAGGCGCGCTATCTCATCGACGAGGAATGGGCCGTGACCCCTGCCGATATCCTCGATCGTCGCACAAAGCACGGCCTGAGCCTCAACGCAGCGCAGAAGGCGACCCTCGTGGAGTGGATGGCAACCAAGTCGCATTAAGATGCGGCGCGAAAACCTTGTACCAATCGCCCTGACGGGTGGCTCAGCCAAAAGGGCTTCCGAAATCGGAGAATTCTGACTCGCTCTGCTCTCTTTTGGGGAGGTGGCGATGAGCGGAGTTTCAATCACGCGGGCCGGTCTGAGTTTCACGGACATGCGGGCGGCGTCGGGCAAGGCGCCGGACGCACGCTCGGCGTGGCGGATGCTCGCCCTGGCTCTTGTTCTCGAGGGTGTCGATCGCAAGATGGCGGCCGAGACATGCGGGCCGAGAGGTACGGAATAGATCGTCAGACGCTGCGCAAAGGGGTGCATCGCTACAACGATCCGGCCTGTCCGGCCTGACGAACCGGCACTATGCCGGCCCGCCACGGCGATTGAGCGATGCCCAGTCGGCGGAACTGCCAAAACGGGCCGAGAAGGCGCCAGACTCCGAGGCCGACGATGTGTTGCGTTGGCGCCAGACCGATCTGCAGCGGGTGATCGAGCAGCGGTTCGGGGTCGTGATGCACGAGCGCACCGTCGGCAAGCAATTGAAGGCACTCGGCTTCGTTCGGTTTTCGGCGCGTCTGCAGCGCCACCGCCACCCTCGTCCCGCCGCCGGCCACTGGCGAAATGCTGTTGCTTCATCTGGCCGAAATCAGCAGACAGATCGCGCCAGACGCCCGCGCTATCCCGATCCTCGACGGTGCCGGCTACCATCTTGCCGAGGACACGGTCCATTTCATCGGGCTCGATCAGCACCGGGGTGCCGAGGCTTCTCGTGACGGCGTATTGCCGGGCGAGAGTCTCGATTTCGACGGCAAGGCCGTACGCTTTTCCGACGGTCGGGCCGAAGGCGATCTGGCCGTGATGGGCGAGGAGACAGGCGCGTCGTCCGTCCAGCGCCGTCGTCATCGCAGTCGAGATCTCTGAGATGTCGAAGGTCGCACAGGTCGAATGGGCATGGACGACCGCATGGGCTTCGGGGCGATTGCGTTAGATGTCGAGATGCATGCGCCATTCGGAAGACGGCTTGACGTCGCCCGCCCACCCGCCGTCGCCGTCGACGGCAACGATCATTGGATGGGTCATCGCGTCGTAGGAGATGCCCGAGGTGTCACCAGCATGCCGCCGCAAATCCGGGCTGAGACATTGTCGGAGGTGCCCTGGTTGAGGGCTTCGGCGTTCATCTTGAGGCAGGTCGCGATGATCGCGTTTCGCAAGGCGCCGTCGTCGCTGATATCCGACTTCAGCCCTGATGCATTTGCTAAGCCCGAGACTTCGGTCTTCGCCCCACTTGCCCGGCCGATCCGCGTTTCAGGCGGCATTGCGAACCCGATCCGGAAACAGCGTCGCGATGGCGTCGGTGCTCGCGTCGACGATGCCGCGCTCGGTGATGAGGCCGGTCACGAGGCGTGCGGGCGTGACGTCGAAGGCGAAGTTCAGCGCTTGCGAGCTGTCCGGCGTCAACTGCACCTCGACGATCGCGCCGTCCGGCGCGCGCCCGGCGATCTTTGTGACCTCCGCTGCGCTGCGCTCCTCGATGGGAATGTCGCGGCCGGAATCCAATGTGAAGTCGATGGTCGAAGAGGGAACGGCAACATAGAAGGGGACGCCGTTGTCGTGGGCCGCCAGTGCTTTCAGATAGGTGCCGATCTTGTTGCAGACGTCACCGTTTGCGGTCGTGCGGTCGCTGCCGACGATGACCATGTCGACCATGCCGTGCTGCATGAGATGGCCGCCGGTGTTGTCGGCGATGACGTGGTGGGGAACGCCGGCATGGCCGAGCTCCCAGGCGGTGAGCGCCGCGCCCTGGTTGCGTGGCCGCGTCTCGTCGGCGAAAACATGGACGGCGATGCCTTCGTCCAGTGCGCTGTAGACCGGCGCTGTCGCCGTGCCCCAGTCGACGGCCGCCAGCCAGCCGGCGTTGCAATGGGTGAGGATGTTGACAGGTTTTCCGGACGCTTTCTTCGCGGCGAGCCTGCGGATGATATCGAGCCCGTGGTCGCCGATCCGGCGGTTGGTCGCGACGTCCGCCTCGGCGATCTCTCCGGCGCGGCGCCAGGCGGCGGCTTCACGCTCGGTCTCGGGCAGGGAGTCTAGATGTCGATGCATGTCGTCGAGTGCCCAGCGCAGGTTTACCGCCGTCGGACGGGTGGCAAGAAGCGTCGCGTGGGCGTCCTGCATCCGCGCATCGGAGGCCTCGCCGTGAAGCGCCAGCGCCATGCCGTAGGCGGCGGTGGCGCCGATCAGCGGCGCCCCGCGCACCAGCATGGCGGCGATGGCATGGGCGGTGTCGTCGAGACCGGTCAGCGACACGGTCTCGAAGCGATGGGGCAGCCGCGTCTGGTCGATGATGCCGACGGCACCGGACGCGCCGTTTGCCGGCAGCCGTTCGACCCAGATCGTGCGTCGGTCCATGCCGTCGACCTTCATGGGGTCTCTCCGTCGATGGCGTTCGCCCGCTCGCAGGCGGCCGCAAAGCTTGCGATGGCGGACCGCTCCACGATCAGCGCGCGGGCGAGCTTCAGCGCTTTCTTCTCCTGGGCGGCTCGACTGGCCGGCGGTTCGATGGTTTCCAGATCCTCGACATGGGCAAGGCCGAGGATGCGCCGGGCCATCTTGGCGCCGGCAAAGCCAAGGGCGTCGACCTGCAAACGTTCGAGATAGGCGGTGCAGGCGGCATCTGCGGCGAGGTTGTCACCCTGGTCCTCGAACAGCGTCTTCGAAAAGGCGTCGCCGCTGCGCTCGGTGCGCCAGAGTTCGCGGAAGCGGGCATCGAACTCGGTCCACACCCGTTCGACCTGCTTGATGAGCCAGGTCTTCATCGGCCCGCGGTCGTGGCCATGGCCGTCCTGCGCATAGAACGCCAGGAAGAGGTTCGCCATCAGCGCGCCGACGTCGAAGCCCATCGGCCCGTAAAAGGCGAATTCCGGGTCGATGACCCGGATATCCTCGGCGCCGTCCTCATCCTTGGCGACCATCACCGAGCCGGTATGGAGATCGCCATGGACCAGCGCCTCGGTCGAGGTGAGGAACTTGGCCTTCAGTTCCTGGACCGCGATCTTCCATTCGCCGTCCGCTCGGACCATTGCCACCGTTTCGTCGAGTTCCGGCGACGTCCAGCGGTTCAGCTCCTGATCGCGATAGGGGTCGGTGAAGACCAGATCCTCGGTGATCTTGCAGAGCGCGGTGTTGGCGGCAAACGTCGCCATGTCGGCCTTCTTGGCGTCGGCGTTGAGCGCCAGGTCGGACGAGCGAAAGAGCGTGTCGGCCATGAAGCGCGCAAGGATCGGCGCCGCCGTTTCGTGCCGTTCACCGCCGATCAGGGCCTTGCGCCAGATCAAATGGGGTTCGAGGTTCTCCATGACGATCAGCGCCTGGCCGGCGTCGAAGACGAGGATTTCCGGTACGTAGCCGGAGCGCAGGGCCTGCCGGGTCAAGGCGCCGTGTTCGAAGAAGGAGCGCGACAACGGTAGCGGCCAGGACTCGCCGACGAGGCGCACATAGGGCAGGGCCTGCTTGGCGCAGACCGAGCCTGCCGGGCCTGTTACGATGTAGACGAAGTTGAGATTGCCGTCGCCGACCTCGCGTACCGACCACTGCGCCGGCGATCCGCCCAGACGCTCTCTCGCCGGCTCATAGCCGGCCAGTCGCGAGGCGACGCTCTTAAGGGTCAGAGGCTCGTAGGCCGCATAATCCGGCGGTGCTTCCGCCTGGGTTTGCATCGTGCTGCCGCTTGGTGTCCCGTCCATCGTCGCCTCCCCGCCTCTTTCCATCGTGTTGGATATGGGACAATCATACAAGTCCGATGCATCCTCGTGACGTGTCGGCGTGTCTGGGAGGACGCATGCAAGGCGAACGCCGATCGAGAGACGTATTCGCGCGAGGGGCCACCGGTGCGAGAGGCGCGACCGGCGCGCCGGCGCGTTTTACCGTTGCCGGTCTTGCCAAGCAGTTCGGCTCCGCGACCGTCCTGAAAGGCGTCGACCTTTCGCTCCAGGCCGGGCGGATCGTCGCGCTGATGGGCGCGAACGGTGCGGGTAAATCGACGCTGGTGAAGATCGTCGCGGGCGTTCACGCGCCGAGCGAAGGCAGCATGGCGATCGACGGGCGAGCGTTCCGGCCGGTCAATCCCGGCGAGGCGATGCGGGCCGGGGTCGTCGTCGTCCACCAGGCGATCAACGACAATGTCGTCCTCGATATGGATCTTCTGGAAAATTTGATGATCGATCGCATCTGCCGCGGTGGTTCGGTGCTGTTTCGGCGAAGAACCCATCGCGCCGAGGCGGAGGCGATGGCCGCGCGGGTGGGGCTCGTCGCACCACTGAACCGCCGGGTCGCGGACCTTTCGCTGGCCGACCGGCAACTCGTGGCCATCGCGCGGGCGCTGTCGCACGATCCGAAGCTCCTGATCCTCGACGAGCCGACCTCGGCGCTGTCCGATGCCGAGGCGGAAAACCTGTTCCGGGTGCTCGAGGCCCTGCGCGACCGCGGTGTCGCAATCCTCTACATCTCCCATCGCATGGGCGACATCAGGCGGCTTGCCGACCGGGTCCTGACCCTGCGCGACGGCCAACTGACCGGCGATTTTACCGCGCCCATCGACTATACGGGCGCCGTTCACGCCATGCTTGGCCGCGATCTTTCGGGCGATGGGGTTATGGCGACGCCGGCCGGACCGCGTGTCATGCGACTGGCGAACGTCAAAGTCGCGCCTGACGCTCCGGGCGTCTCGCTCGACTTTTTCGCCGGCCAGGTCACGGCCATCGTCGGGCTGGTCGGTGCCGGCAAAACGGAACTCGCCGAATGCCTCTACGGCGCGAGGCTTCCGGCCGGCGGGACGATGGAACTTGAGGGTGCGCGCTACGCGCCGAAAGCGCCGAGCGATGCCGTGCGCGCCGGCGTCTACATGGCGCCCGAAGATCGCAGCGGTGGCTCGATCGTGCCGGACTTCGACGTTTCCGAGAACATGTCGCTACCGTTTCTCTCCGCATTCAGTCTGGCCGGTTTCGTCAACAGGGCTGCCGAGCGGCGGAACGGGCGGCGGTCGATCGCCGATCTCGGCATCGTCGCGCCGGGCGAGACCGCCGCGATCGGCTCGTTGTCGGGCGGCAACCAGCAGAAGGTGGTGCTCGCTCGCTGGCTGACGGGAACGGCACGACTCCTGATCCTCGACGAGCCCTTTCAGGGCGTCGACATTGCCGCGCGCCGCGACATCGGCGCCACCCTGCGTGCCACCGCGAACAACCGCGCCACCGTCGTCCTGTGTGCCGATCTCGACGAGGCGCTGGAGATCGCCGATCGGGTCGTCGTGATGCGAAGCGGGCGCGTCGTCGCCGACCTCGCCCCGCCCTTCGATCGGACCGCAATCGTTTCCCGCCTGTCGCAGACCGACGACCGACCCCAGCCAATCGATCAACCCTATGCCGCCTGAGATGTCCATCCACCCCACCGCCGCCGATAGCCCCTCATCCGCAGCCTTGCGCGACGACGGCCCGGCAACCGAGCGATTCTCGTTGCGCGCCTTCGTCGTGCGCTGGGGGTTGATCGGCCTGCTCGTCGCCATGGTCGTCTTCTTCGGGGCAATGGAGCCGGCCTTCCTGTCGATCCGCAACGTCGTGATCGTCCTGCAGTCGGTGTCGATCGTCGCGATCCTGGCGCTCGGCGTCACGGCAACGCTGGTCGTCGGCGGTTTCGACCTGTCGATCGGCGCGGTGGCGGCGACCGCGCTGATGACGTCGTCCTACATCATGGTGGTGTTCGGCGGCGGCACGATCGCGGCCGTCGGCGCCTGCGTGGTGCTCGGCGCGCTGGTCGGCCTCGTCAACGGTCTCCTGATCGTCAAGCTGCGTGTTCCCGATCTCCTCGCCACGCTCGGCATCATGTTCCTGCTGCTCGGCCTGCAACTGATTCCGACGGCCGGCCAGTCGATCGCCCGCGGCATGACCATGCCGGACGGATCGGTGGCAACCGGCACCTTCACCGCGGCGTTCCTGGCGCTGGGACGTTACCGGGTCGGCGACCTCGTGCCGATTTCGGTGTTGGTCATGCTGGCGCTCGCGGCGCTGATCACGCTGTTCCTGAGTTTTACCCGCTACGGCCGGGTCATGTACGCGATCGGCTCCAACGAGCAGGCCGCAAGGCTCGCGGGCGCACCGGTCGAGCGCTACAAGATCGCCGCCTACATGATCTCCGGCGTCTGCGCCTCGATCGGCGGCATCCTGCTCGCCGCGCGGGTCGGGCGAGGCGACGTTTCCTCGGGCAATTCGCTCCTTCTCGACGCGGTTGCGGCGGCCCTGATTGGCTTTGCGGTGCTCGGTTCGGGCCGGCCCAACGCCATCGGCACGGCGCTCGGGGCGCTGTTCGTCGGGCTGCTGCTGAACGGCCTGACGATGATGAACGCGCCCTATTACACCCAGGACTTCGTCAAGGGCGCGGTGCTCGTCGCCGCGCTGATGTTCACCTTCGGGCTCTCCGCCCGCAGCCGTTAATCTTCAACGAAAAAATGGGAGGAACAACATGCTCTGGATCACAAGACGGCTTCTGATCGCCGGCGTTGCAGCGCTTGCCGCAACGGGGGCCGGCCTCGCGCAGGATGCCAAGGCGCCGGCGCCCTTCGACGGCTCGAAGAAGCCGGTCGTCGCGCTGGTGCGGTATCTGTCGACCGGCGACTTCTTCCAGGCCTATCTTAACGGCGTGCAAACCCAGGCCGAGGCGTTGGGCATGGAGCTTCGGGTCTTCGATTCGCGTCAGGACGCGGCGTTGCAGTCGGACATGATGGACCAGGCGATCGGCCTCAGGGTCGACGGCATCATCGTACAGCACGGGCTGACGGAATCCATGAAGCCGGCGGTCGAGCGGGCAATCGAGGCGGGGATCAAGGTCGTTGCCTTCGACGTCAATGTCGAGAACCCGAAGGTGCCGCAGATCGAGCAATCGGACAAGGATCTCGCGCGGCTCGCGCTCGAGCAGGCTGTCAAGGACAATGGCGACAGCTTCAAGGCCGGCTATGTCTACGTCGCCGGCATCGCGCCCCTCGATCGCCGCAACGAGACCTGGGACGCGTTCAAGACGAAGGACCCGGGTATCGAGGAGGTGGCGCGCTTCGGCACGCTCGACAATCCGATCGCCAATTCGGTGGCGAACCAGGCCTCGGCCGTGCTGCGCGCCAACCCGTCGATCGCCGTGATGTTCGCGCCTTACGACGAGTTCGCCAAGGGCGTGAAGATCGCCGTCGACGAGGCGGGGCTGTCCTCCGACATCAAGATCTATTCCGCCGACATCTCCACCGCCGATATCGCCGCCATGCGCGAGCCCGGTTCGGCCTGGGTGGCGACGGCGGCGACCAATCCGGCGGTCGTCGGCGAGGTCTCGGTGCGGGCGCTTGCGCTGAAGCTGGCCGGCGAGGACCCGGGCGCGGAAGTTATCGTGCCGCCGACGCTGATTACGCAGCAGATGCTCAACGACCAGGACATCAACAACATGGAAGAGCTCGGCAAGAAGCTGCCGCAGTTTGCGCATGCGGATGTCGCGAACCCGGCCTGGATGAAGCTGCCGGCGCGCTGAGCGACGGCGACAAAGGGCAGGGCCGAGCGGCGGCGGTTTGGCAGGCGTGTAACGTTTGCCGGTGCCGCCGCGTACTCAATCGCACCGAGGCCCGGTTCGGCGATCGGAACCGCATCGCCGGCAAGGCGGCGCGGGCGGTGGTCCCGCATCTGCCTCGCATGATCGAAGACCGCCCAAGGGGCCGCGCCCGAAAGGACCTGCCATGCGCTCGCGTCTCAATTCGATTTTCCGTCCCGCCGTCCTGCCGGACCGACAGGTCCTGGCGGAGTCGAAAGGCCTCGTTGAAAGCATCAATCGCCGCAACGTCTTGCGCGGCACGCTGAGCCTCGGTGCTTTGTCGATGCTGAGCGGCTGCAATGTCTCCGACGAGGCCGCGGTGCGCTCGACCCTGAAGACGATCTCGTCCTTCAACGACCGGGTGCAGGCCTTTCTCTTCGATCCGAACCGGCTGGCGCCGACATTCCGTTCCGACCAGGTGCTGCGGCCGCCGCGCTTCAACGCCTATTACAACGTCGATCAGATCAAACCCGTGGATGCAGGCAACTGGAAGCTCGAACTCGCCGGTCAGATTGCCGACCGCAAGCCGTGGACGCTCAACGAACTGAAGGCGCTGCCGGAGCAGAACCTCATCATCCGCCACATCTGCGTCGAGGGCTGGGACTACATCGGCTCGTGGTCGGGGGTGAATTTGCGCGATTTTCTTACGCAGGTCGGGGCGGACCTGTCGGCCAAATACATCGCCTTCCACGGCAACGACGATTACATGGAATCGATCGACATGGCCTCGGCGCTGCATCCGCAGACGATCCTCGCCACGAAATACGACGGGGCACCGCTCGCCGATCCGTTCGGCTTTCCGCTGCGATTGCGCACGGCGGTGAAGCTCGGCTTCAAGAATCCCAAATGGATCCGCGCGATCGAGGTGACCAACACCTATCCGGGTGGCTATTGGAGCGACAAGGGCTTCCCCTGGTTCAGCGGGCTCTAGCGGTTCGGCGCTCCTGGCTCGCGGCAGGACGGAGAGCCGAGGCCGCCGCCTATGTCGACGCCAGGAGCACGACGCCGTCGGCGATCATCAGGATCGCCAGCATCCGTTGCGTCGTCAGGTTCTCGTCGAGGAAGAGCCAGCCGATAGCGGCGGCGAGCACGAATCCGAGACCGAGAAACGGGTAGGCGTAGGATGCTTCCGCTCGACTGAGAACGAAGACCCAGGTGACGACACTCAAGCCGTAGCAGGCAAGGCCCGCCAGGATCGGCCAGCGGAACACGGTCTCGACGATGGCAATGATGCCGGATGCGCCCGCCCCGGTGAAGACGCCCTTGGCGCCGAGGCGCAGGAAGATCTGGGCGCTGGCGTTGAGGCTGACGCTCAGGAGGATCAGCGCGATCAGGGCGGTCCGGGTCATGCGGCAATCCGTTCGGGGAAGGCGAGTTGCCTTGCGCGTTGCCAGGCGATGTCGGCCAGGGCCAGGACGACGAACGGGATATACATGACGCTTTCATTCCCGCCGGGAACCGCGACGCTTGGCAGGTAGAGCAGCGGTGCGGCGAGCGTCAGATAGAACACGCCGAGATTGGGCCGAAGGCAAAGGAGCGGGATCAGCCAGGTGAAATACCAGGCGAGATGCGGCGCCATGAGGAAGGTGAAGACCGTCATCAGGAGGAAGGCTCCGCCGAGGTCCGGATCGGGGCGCGACCGCCGGAAGGCGACGAGCGCTGCGAGCACCACGAGGACGACGAGCGCGGCCGGCATGTAGAGGCTGGCGACCGTCGGGTCGATGCCGACGAAGCGGCCGATGAAGCGGATCAGGTAGACGCCGTTGCCTTGCTCTATACCTTCCTCGGTCATGTAGGAGCCGAGGAAGCCGAAGACCTTGGTGCCGACGGTGAGATAGGGCAGGTAGCAGGCGATTGCGGTCACCGCGAAGGCCAGCGGAAATCGCCAGTCCCAGCGCCGCCAAAGCGCCGGTCCGACGGCGAGGGGGAAGAACTTCGTCACCGCCCCGAGCGCCAGAGCGACACCCGTCCAGACGGGCGAGCGCCTGTCGGCCGCAACGAAGGCGAGAACCAGAAGCGCAGTCGAGACGGCATCGATATGACCGCTTCCTGCGAACTCCCAAAGCGGCAGCGGATGCCAGGCATAAAAGACGACCCGCGCCGGCGAGAGGCCGCGGGCCTTCAGAAGCCGGATCAGGCCCCAGATGGTCAGCGCCTCGAACAGCACCATCATCGCCTTCATGGCGGTCAGCGTCTCGGCAATGCGGGTCGCGGCGAAGAACACCATCTGCGCGAAGGGCGGATAGATCGTCGGCGCGTAGGATTTGCGGTTGATCGACGGGTAGATCGCGTCGTCGCGCAGCGACTCGAGCGCCGGGTCGGAGGGGATGTAGCGATAGGGGTTGGTCATCTCTCCCTGAACCCGGCCATCCCAGACATAGCGAAAGATGTCGGTCGAGACGGTCGGTGCCGGGATGAGGACGAGGCGCATCAGGGCGGCAAGAACGAGGATCGCCGGCAGCAACCAGCGCGGCCCGGTCCCGTTCCGCGTCATGGAAAACACCAGCGCGCAACCCGCCGCAAAAACCACCCCTTGCACGACCATCAGTCGCCACAGTGTCGGATGGTGCCAATGCCAGAGCAACGTCGAGCCGTAGACGGTCATCGTCGCCATCACCACCGCGAAGAGCGCGAAAAGGAACGTCGATGGCGACCAGCCCCCGGACGTTTCGTTTGCGCGCGTCGGCGAAGCACGTGGAAGGGCGACCTCAGAGGGTGCGGGCGAGGTCGGCCATACCATCGGCAAACTCCACTTCCGGCCGCCAGGCGAGGCGCCGCATCAGTTTCGAGGAATCGGCGGTGATGTGGCGCACGTCGCCGAGCCGCCAGTCGCCGGTGACGATGGGTTCGGGCCCGCCGGAGGCTTCGGCGAGCGCCCGCGCCATGTCGCCGACCGTGCGTGGTGTTCCCGAGCCGACATTGTAGGCTTCGACGTCTGTCTCGATCTGTTCGAACGCCGCGACGGTGGCGCTGGCGACGTCCTTTACATGGACGAAATCGCGCCTCTGGCCTCCATCCTCGAAGACGCGCGGTGCCTCGCCACGGCGCAGCGCCGACAGGAAGATCGCTGCCACGCCGGCATACGGCGTGTCCTTCGGCATACCGGGGCCGTAGACGTTGTGATAGCGCATCATCGCCGCCGAACCGCCGGTCGCACGGGCCCAGTTGCGGGCGTAGAACTCCTGGGCGAGCTTGCTCGTCGCGTAGGCGTTGCGCGGGTCGGGCGCGACCTCCTCGGCAACCAGCGCCGGGGCGAGGGTCTGGCCGCAATGGGGGCAGGGCGGCTCGTACTGGCCTTCGGTGAGTGCGGCGGCAGATCGCGGCGCGGGCATGACGAGGCCGTGCCCGGGGCATGCGCCGAGCCCCTCGCCATAGATCACCATGGAACTGGCGATGGTCAGGCGCTTCACCTCGTGGCGTGCCATCGCCGCCAGGAGTTCGGCGGTGCCGGTGTCGTTGCTGGAGGCGTAGTCCGGCATGTCGCCGATCGCAACGCCGAGCCCGACCTTGGCGGCAAGATGGATCACCCCGTCGATGCCTTCGAGCGCGCGGTCGAGGACGGCCGGATCGCGCACGTCGCCGTGGATGAACTCGATGCCGTTGCCCGGCGTCCAGTCGCTGGTCCCATGGACGTCGGCTCGCAGGGAATCGAGCGTGCGGATCTCATGGCCGCGGGCGCACAGCCGGTCGAGCACGTGATGTCCGATGAAGCCCGCCGCGCCGGTCAGCAAGACGACCATGTTGTCTCCCCCTCGATTCTCGCTTGCGTGCCCGCTTGGAGCCCTGCGGCACATGAACCGTTCAGGGCCGGTTCGTTGAGGCCAATTGCTGCCGTGATGCACTCGGCTTGCGTAGATCGCGCGCGAGCCGCAGGAAGGTCGTCGCAATTTTCCATGTCGCCCCCGCGACGGCTTTGACGTTTCCCGACACCTTCGACTGGCCGCCGCGGCGCAGCCGATGGCCGACCGGAATCTCGACGCAGCGAAGGTCCGCCGCCGCCGCCCGCATCTGCATTTCGAGGTTCCAGCCATAGGTCGTCTCGCGCATGGCGAGCGCGCGCAGGACGTCGACGCGGATCGCCCGGACCGGCGACATGTCGGAAAAGCGCGCGCCGTAAAGCGAGCGGATCAGGACACCCGACATGCGACCGGCGACCACCTGCTGCGGGGTCAGGCTGCCCTTTTCGCGCGTCCCGCGAACACGAGAGCCGAGGACGAAATCAGCGGTCCCATCGAGAATCGGCTGGGTGACGGCAGCAAGCCCTTCGCCCGGGTCACTGCCGTCACCATCCATGAAACAGACGATCTCGATTTCGGGCGGCAAGGCGGCGATGCCGGTGGCGCAGGCCCGGCCGTAACCGCGCTGCGGCTCGACGACCACCAGCGCGCCGGCGGCCGCGGCGTTTTCGGCCGTTTCGTCGGTCGAGCCGTTGTCGACGACGATCACCGTTTGAAAGCCGGTCGCGCGAACCTCTCGAACGACACCGCCGATCGCCTCTTCCTCGTCGAGGCAGGGAATCACCACGCCGACCTTCAGCGCCAGCTCGGTCACGCCGGTCATCGCACCAGATCCATTTCCGACAGCACCCCTTCGAGAAATCGCCTTGTGCGCCGGGCTTCCGGCTCGGGGCTGCCTTTAGCGAAATCCGGCCGCCGCCCGCGCAATTCGTCGACAAGCGTGTCGAAGGATGCCCTGTCGTCGACATCGTACCAGCGGCCGACCTTCGTGACCGGCAAGCCGATAGCGTGGGCGCGGTCCTCGGTTTCGGCGAGCACCGCCTCGGTGCTCCAGGCGATGTCGTCGAAGACTTCGCGATGATCCTGGCTAAGACCGATCAGCGTGTAGCCGCCGTCCTCGGCCGGCCCGAGCACCACCCGGTCGCCATCCAGAACCGCGGCGGCCGCGTCGAGAAGCACTTGGCGCGGCAAGGTGGGACTGTCGGAATTGAGGACGATCGCGCCGCAATGGCCGAGCGCGAGCAGGTCGAGGATGCCGTTATGGAGCCGGTCGCCAAAATCGCCCTCGACCTGCGGCACTATGCCGAAGCCATCCGGCAAAAGCTTGCGAACCTCGGCCTCAGCGCCGATCGGCGTATAGAGCGCATAGCCCTTGATGCGGGGATCGATGCGGCTTGCCATCTCGATCGTCTCGGCGAGATCGGCGATGAAGCAGGCTGATATCTCGGCGCATTGGGTATCGCTGAGCACCGAGCCGAGGCGCGTCTTGGACCGGCCCGGCGTCGGGTTCTTGCAGATGATGGCGATGGCGACGGTGTTCATGAGGCGGGAGGTCCGTATGCGGTTCAGGCGGCCAGGCGAGGTGAGCGATCGAGGGCCTGATAGAGATCGTCGAGGAGATCTGCCGGGTCTTCCAGTCCGACCGAAAGCCGCAGGAGATCGTCGGGGCAGGGCGTCCCGACACCCTCGATCGAGGCGCGGTGCTCGATCAGGCTTTCCAGCCCGCCGAAGGAGGTGGCCCGCCGCCACAGGCGGACATGGGCGGCGGTGGCAAGCGCCGCTTCGAAACCGCCGGTGAGGCGGATCGATAGCAGACCGCCATAACCGCCGGTCATTTGCCGGGCCGCGATTTCGTGGCCCTGATGGTCGGCGAGGCCAGGATAAAGCACTGCCTCGATATCGCCCCGTGCGCTGGTTTTCAGAGCGTTGGCGATCTCCATGGCGCTCTGGCTGTGCGCCTTCATCCGAAGCTCCAGCGTGCGCATGCCGCGCATCAGCATCCAGGCTTCGACGGGGCCGGGCACCGCGCCATGGTCCTCGCGCACCGAGCGGATGCGCGACCAGAGGCCGTCGGTTCGGCGTGCCACGATGACGCCGGCGGTGACGTCGCAATGGCCGTTGAGGTATTTCGTCGCCGAATGCAGCACATAGTCGGCGCCGTGCTCGAGCGGCTTGGTGATGATCGGCGTCGAGACGGTGGAGTCAGCGCACACGCGCGCGTCGGCGGCATGGGCGATGGCACAGACGGCGGCAATGTCGGTGAGCGTCCACAAGGGATTGCTCGGCGTTTCGATCCAGACGATGCCGGTGCGGCCCGCAACGATGGCGTCGCGTACGGCGTCGAGCGACGACATGTCGACGAACCGCACGCGATGGCCGAAGCGCGCGGCGCGGTCGCGCAGCCATCCCTTCAGCCCCCAATACATCTGCTTGGGCGCGACGATCTCGGTCGGGTCCAGCGCCATGAAAAAGGCCGTTGCGGCCGCCGTGCCCGAGGCGAAGAGCAGCGCCTCCGCGCCGTTTTCGAGGTCGGCGATCAGCGTCTCGGCACTTTGCGTTCCGGCATTGTCGGCGCGGCCGTAGACCCGGCCGGAACTGTAGGTGTTGTCGGCGCCGCGCAGATAGCTGACCGACAGGCGAATCCCCGGCGTGACGTCCTCCTCGGTGAGGCCGCCTTGGCTGGCGCCACGCGCCAGACGGGTTCGCATCGAGGTCGGACGTTCTTCGAAATGGTCCATTGCGCTGCGTCCGGAATAGGATTGCAAGAGATGCGATGATCGATACGAGAAAGCGAGATCGAAAGATTGCTGGTTAATGCGCCAAGTTTTTCGCCGGCGTTATAATTGTTTTCGTACCGCAGTGCGGCAACGTTACGACGCCTCGATATGTTTCGCCTGCCAACGAGCTTAGGCTGCAACGGGTTGCCGAATTTTCGCGGTAGGCGAGAGGTGTAACGTTTTAGCGGACGGCCTCGAATATCGGTCGAAACGCACCCAAACGTGAGCCACGCTCATCATGTCGATCTCGGTTCGGCACGCCGCTGCCCTCTTGCTACTGGCCAGCCTGGCAACGCCGGGAATGGCCCAGGACGCACCGACCTACGAGCAGTTGCAGGCGATTGCGGCGCAGCGCTTTCCGCAGGAGGTTCTGGTCGGCGATCTTATCGGGCGCCAGGTGTTGCGGCATCTGGAAAGCCAGCCGACGATCGGCTTCGTCTCCGACGTGGTGGAGCGCGTCGACAACCGAATCTTCGTGATTATCGATCTCGGCGGCCGGTTTGCCTGGTCGCGGCGATCAGTCGCCGTGCCGGTCGAGGCATTGGCGCTGAACGGCCAATATCTGGAGGTGAACGCCTACTCGCCGCAGCAATTGGCCGCATTGCCGGCCTTTTCCGCAAAGGACGAACGCCCCGTCTCGCGCGATGCGAAGTTGTCCGTCGCGCTGAGCAAGCCGGCGCATTGAGCCAGAGAAGGCGACCCGCGAATTGGCACGGTCCACAAAAGTGGCGCGCATCGAATCCACGGTCACGCCGGGGCTGAAACCCTTGCTTTTGAAAATGCCGAGCCGGCTTCGGTGGTCGGCAGCCGTCATCCAGTCCCGTCATGCCGCAGCCGGAGATGGTCACAATGTCAGGAGGTCCCATGGTCACCGCGAACGTGCCGCCAGCGACGCGCAAACTTCATCCGAAGTCCATCCGGGCAATGCACTGGATCAACGCGGTCGCGATGATCGTGATGATCGGCTCCGGTTGGGGCATTTACAATGATTCCGTGATCGTCAGCGGCCTGCATTTTCCCGGCGCGATCACCCTTGGCAATTGGGCACCGCAGCATCTCCAGTGGCACTTCGCCGCCATGTGGGTGCTGATGCTGAACGGCTTGGCCTATCTCATCTATGGATTTGCGACCGGCCGGTTTCGCGAGCGGTTGCTGCCAATCCGGGCGGCCGACATCAAGCAGACGATCCGCGAAACGTTGCGGCTGAAGCTCGCCCACGAGGATCTGACCGTCTACAATGCGGTGCAGAAGATCCTCTATCTCGTCGTGATCCTGGCTGGTCTCGTCCAGGTCGTCACGGGGTTGGCGATCTGGAAGCCGGTGCAACTGGCTTTCGTCATCGACCTCTTCGGCGGTTTCCAGGGCGCGCGGATCGCCCATTTCGCCGGCATGGCCGTGATTGTCGGCTTTCTCGTTGTTCATGTGCTGCTCGCACTGCTCGTGCCGCGGACGCTCTGGGCGATGCTGTCGGGCGGCCCCCGCGTCGCGCGGACCGGCCAGCGCGAATTGCCATCGAAGACCTGACGCGCACGAGCGGTTGACCAACGCCGCTCAGCGGTCGTTCGTCGATCCGGTGCGGCTTTGTTTCATCGATCAGAAAAGCTTTTCGCGCTTACGAGGCTCGTTCGAGTGCGCGGCGACGGGGAACGATGCGCAGATGGCTGGCGGTCTTGCCGCCGGGCAGTGCGGCGATGCGGTCTGCGGCGGCCAGTAGTTTGTCGCGGTCGATGCCGGTGCGAACCCCGCCTTGCTCGAAGGCGAAGTGCAAGTCTTCGGTCGCGGTGTTGCCGGTGGCATCCGGCGCGAAGGGGCAGCCGCCGAGACCGGCCGCAGCGCCGTCGATGATCTCGACACCGACCGAATGGGCGTAGAGCGCGTTGGCGACGCCCATGCCGAAGGTGTCGTGGCCGTGAAAGGCCCAGACGGTTTCCTCCGGCGCCTCGGTCATCACGGCCTCGAAGCGTCTGGCGACCGTCAGCGGATCGGCGCGACCGGTCGTGTCGCAGAGAGCGAACTCGGCGTGCGGTGCGATCTCCAGTGCCTCGGCAAAGACGCGGCGGACGTCGTCGAGCGGAACGGTACCCTCGAATGGACAGTCGAAGGCGGTCGACAGATCGATACGTAATCTTCCGTCTGGACTGTCGGCCATTTCCTCGACGATCGCCCGCAATTGGTCGAGAGACTGCGTGACGCTCTGGCGGACGTTGTTGCGGTTGTGGGCCTCCGACACCGAGACGACGAAGACGAGGTCGCGGTAGCCGCTCTGCGCGGCAAGGCTCGCGCCTTTGGCGTTGGGCACCAGCACCGACAGGCGGCACTCCGGACGGTCTTTGAAATGCGCCGCGATCGCCGCCATGTCGGCCATCTGCGGTATCGCCTTCGGGCTGACGAAGGAGCCGAGCTCCATGCGCGTCACGCCCGCGTCCAGAAGCATTTCGACGATGGCGATCTTCTCGGCCGTCGGCAGCGGATCGGCAATCGACTGAAAGCCGTCGCGGGGCGCCACCTCCAGCAGCGTGACGGTGGATCGGTGGCTCATGGGGCGCCTCGCTTTGTCGTGTTGTGGCGGCGCCCGGCGATCCAGTTGATGACGCCGCCCGCCGTCAGGATGTCGATCTGCCGTTCGCTGAGGTCGTGGCGGAGTTTCAGCGCCCGGCGCTCTCCGGTGTCCTTGCTCGCGAATTCGGCTTCGATCATCCGGTCGTTTTCCAACTGCGCGCGGATGTCGGCGATGCGGATCGTGTCGCCGACGGAGAGCTCCGGCGCCTCGCCGTCAAAGACCAGCGGCAGCACGCCGAAGCTCGACAGGTTCTGCCAGTGGATGCGGGCGAAGCTCTTCGCGACGACGAGGCGCAGGCCCATGATGGCCGGCACCAGAGCGGCGTTCTCGCGGCTCGACCCCTGGCCGTAATTTTTTCCGGCGACGATGGCGTGGCCGTCTGCCGCGTCCTTCGTCCGTGCCGCATAGGTTTCGTCGACCTGCTCGAAGGCGTGGGCTGCGGTGGCGAAGACGTTGCTCCAGAGCTGCAGCACCTTGCCGCCGGGAATGATGTCGTCGGTCGAGACGTCGTCGCCGAGCGCCATCATCACCGGCACTTCGATCTCGTCGGGATAGCGTTCGAAGTCGGGCAGCGACGGTGTGTGCCTGGTGCGGTAAAGCTCCGGCCGGTTGCCGGATCCGGGAAAGACGAAGCCGGCGTCGTTCATCGGCATGGAGTCCGGCTCGGCGATCTTCGGACAGGCCAGGTCGAGGGTGCGCGGATCGGTGATGACCCCATGGATCGCCGAGGCCGCCGCTGTTTCCGGGCTTGCCAGGAAGACCGCGTCCTCGCGGGTGCCGGAGCGGCCGGGAAAATTGCGTGGCACGGTGCGGATCGAGTTGCGACCGGTCGCCGGCGCCTGGCCCATGCCGATGCAGCCATTGCAGCCGGCCTGGTGCAGCCTTGCGCCCGAGGCGATCAGCGCGCCGAGTTTGCCTTCCGAAACGAGGGTCTGCAGCACCTGGCGCGACGACGGGTTGATGTCGAGCGACACGCCCTCGGCGACCCGCCGTCCGGCGACGATGTCTGCGACCATGGCGAAATCGCGGTAGCCCGGATTGGCCGAGGAGCCGATATAGGACTGATAAACCGGCTCCCCGGCAATCTCGGAGACCGCAACGACGTTGCCGGGGCTTTGCGGCCTGGCGATCAGCGGCACCAGCGAGGACAGATCGATGCGGTCGGTGCGGTCGTAGGTGCAGCCGGAATCGGCACTCAGCTCCCGCCAGTCCGTGCCGCGGCTCCGCGCCTCGAGGAAGTGCTTCGTCGCTGCGTCGCTCGGGAAGACGCTGGTCGTCGCGCCGAGCTCGGCGCCCATGTTGGCGATGACGTGGCGGTCCATGGCCGAGAGGCATTGAAGGCCTTCGCCGTGATACTCGATAATCGTGTTGATCGCGCCCGAAACGCCGTGGCGGCGCAGCATTTCCAGAACCACATCCTTGGCCGAGACCCAGTCGGGCAGTTCGCCCGTGAGCTCGACGCCGAAGATTTCGGGGCAGGCGATGAAGAGCGGTTCGCCGGCCATGGCCAGCGCCACCTCGACGCCGCCGGCGCCGATCGCCAGCATGCCGAGCGAGCCGGCCGCCACCGTGTGGCTGTCGCTGCCGATCAGCGAGGCGCCGGGTACGCCGAAGCGCTCCATGTGGACCGGGTGGCTGATGCCGTTGCCGGGGCCGGAATAGATGATGCCGAAGCGCTCGCAGGCGCTTTTCAGAAAGAGATGGGCGTCGGCGTTGATCTCGTCGGACTGGACGAGGCCGTGGTCGATATACTGGACGCTCGGGCCCGTCGACACGCGTTCGACGCCCATCGCTTCGAGCTCCAGCATGACCAGCGTGCCGAGCACGTCCTGCAGCAGCGCCTGGTTCATGGTGAGCGCGATTTCGGCGCCGGGCGTCAGATTGCCGGAGACGAGATGGGCGGAAAGCAGCTTCTTCGCGAGGGTGTCAGACATAGCCTTGCTGCTCGGCGTCGTGTTCGGGCGGGCGGAAAATGTTCAAAAGGAACTGCAGGCCGAGCGTGCCGAAGCCGATCGGCAGCATCGAATAGGGGATCCAGTTCGGCGTGCCGAAAGCCGACGAGACGCGTTCGTCATAGGCAAAGGAGTCGTGGGCCATCAGATAGCCACGCCAGGCGAGGATGCCGCAGAAGGTCGCGCCGACGAGACCGATCAGGACCGTCAGGATGCGCTGTCCGACCGGCCCGCGGGAATCGTGGAAGAAGGTGATGCCGATGTGCTCGCCGCGCCTTTCCACGTCGGCGGCGGTCATCGTCGCCAGATAGACGACCAGGAAGGAGTTGATCTCCAGGCTCCAGGAGGTCGGCGCCGCGAAGAAGTAGCGCATCAGGGCGTCGTAGGTGATGGTCACCGCCATGAAGGCGAGCACAGCGACGCCGCCAATCTGCAGGAGCCGTGCAAACGCGTCGAAGAGCTTGATCGGTCCGGATAACACGGCACGGTCCTCCCGGTTCGGGCGCCGCCGGTGGGTTACCACCGGCGCTCGGTTTCAGGGGCGCCGGCGGCTGCGATCCACCGGCGCGTTGTCGATGTCACATCCGCTCGGACCATGCGTGGCCCGAGCGGCGTTTCGAGAGCGTTCGCCTCAGGTCTGTTCGCCCATCGCCAGCGCGATGGCCTTCTTGCCGATCTCCTCGCCGACTTCTCCGGTCCAGGCTGTGCGGACGTTGCCGCTCACGTCGGCGAAGCGATCGAGCATCGCCTTGTCGGGTTCGACGACCTGCAGGCCGCCTTCCTTGAACTTCGGCCAGTATTTGGCGTCGTAGTAGTTCTTGTTGGCGGCGCGGGCGCTGTTGTCGTCGAACCATTCGGCGGCTTCCGTCATCGCTGTCTTGACCTCCTTGGGCATGGCCTCGAAGCGGTCCGTCTGCACGAAGACGCCGATGGCGAAGGCGGTGACAGGAACGCGCAGCACCTGTTTGACCTGCTCCTGAATCGAGCGGCCGTTGATGGTCGAGATGTTGGCCACCGCCGCATCGACCGTGCCGCGCTGCAGGGCGAGGTACAGCTCGGAGGAGGGGACGCGTACCGAAGCGCCCTTGAAATCCTCGATGGCCTTGGTCGCCTCGAACGACACGACGCGGATGCGCTTGCCGTCGATGGCGTCGAGCGTGCGGATGCCCGGATCGCCGGCCGACCAGATGTATTCCGGCTCCAGGATGCCACCACCGAGACTGAGGACGGTCAGGCCTTTCTTCTTCAGTTCCTGCTCGATCAGCGTGAAAAGCGGCGAGCCGCGTTTCAGGCGGTCAGGGTTCTCGTAGAGCGGCCCGACGACGCCGGGCAGACCCATGACGCCGAGGATCGGCAGCGAGCGGGTGATGTAGCTCGTGGTGTGGAACATGAAGTCGATCGTTCCGGCGCGCAGCGCGGGCAGCTGTTCGTCGGCCGATAGCAGGCGACCGGAATCGTAGAAATCGACCGTCACCTGATCGGCGTGGTTCTTGGAGAGAAAGTCGACGAAGCCCTGGCTGCCATAGGCCAGATCTTCGTAGGAGGGCGGCAAATAGGTGACGCCCGTAAGTTTTTGCGCAGCCAGCGCGGATGACGGCCTGAGGCCAAAGGCCGCGCCGGCGCCCAGCGCTGCGCCGCCGGCCAGAAGCGTGCGTCTGTCGATGTTCATGTCGGTTCTCCTCCCGTTTCGATGGTCACTTGGTGATGGTTCAGTCGGTGATGGTCATTTCATGAGATTGGGCAGCCACAGGCTTATCGACGGAAACAGTACGAACAGCGTCAGCATCGCGAACTGGATCAGCACGAAGGGAAAGACGCTTTTGACGATTTCCTCGATCTTCAGCATCGGCGCGACCGCCTTCAGCGTGTAGAGGTTGAGCCCGACCGGCGGGGTGATCACCGCGATCTCGAGGTTCATGACGAGGACGATGCCGAACCAGAGCGGGTCGTAGCCGAGCGTCGTGATCAGCGGCAGCAGGATCGGCGTCGTCACGACGATCAGCGACACCGCGTCGACCAGCATGCCGAGGCCGACAAGGATCAGCATGATCAGCATCAGGATGATCGCCGGCGGCAGATCGGTGCCGATCAACAGCTCGGAGATGGTGTCGGGCACACGCACGAGGTTGAGATAGTCGCCGAAGATCCGGGCGCAGCCCATGATGATCAGGATCGAGCCGGAGATTCGCGCGCTGGAGCCGAGCACGGCGAGGATGCCGCGGACGTTCAGACAGCGGAAGATGAAAACGGCGATGGCGAAGGCGCCGACAGCGCCGAAGGCGGCCGCCTCGCTGGGCGTGGCGATACCCGAATAGATCGCCCCGAGGACGATGACGATCAGCAGGATCGCATGCCAGATCCCGGCGAGCGCTCCGAACTTCTGGCCCCAGCTGTAATACTCGCGTTCGCCGGCCGGGGCCTCCTCCGGATTGAGGCGTACACGGATGTAGAGATAGGTGGAGAGCGCAAGAGCCAGGGCAATTCCGGGCACGATGCCGCCGATGAAGAGACTGGCGACCGAGACCGACGAGACCGCGCCGAAGATGATGAGCGGCACGCTCGGCGGGATCAGCATGGCGAGCGCGCCGGCGCTGACGACGCTGCCGGCGGCGATGGAGCGGGAATAGCCGCGATCGAGCATCTGCGGCACGGCGATGGAGCCGACCGCGGCGACGCCGGCGATGGAGACGCCGCTCACCGCGCCGAACACCGCCGAGGCGCCGACTGTCGCGATGGCGAGACCGCCGCGCAGCCATTGCAGCCAGATCACCGCCGCCTTGAACAGGTTGGCGCCGACCGGCGTTGCGGCGAGGAAATTGCCCATCAGCACGAAGAGCGGCAGGGCCAGCAACTCGAAACTGTTCAACTGCCCGAACAGGGAGGTCGGCCCGAAAAAGAAGGCCATGGAACCGCGCGCCATGTAGAGGCCGGTGAGGCCCGCTGCCCCCAGCGCCAGGAAGATGGGTGCGCCGAGCGCGATCAGCACCAGAAGGATGACGACGACGAAGACGGGCTCGATCATCGCGGGACCCGCGAGCAGGTCGTGCCGTGGTTCGAAGCGTCGAAGGGCATTTCGTCAAACGACATGCGCTGCCCTCAGGGCCGAGATGCGATCCTTCCCATACCCGACCCAGTCCTCGAGCACATCGTCGGTGTGTTCACCGAGCTTGGGGCCGGTGCACTCGATCTTGCCGGGCGAGACCGAGAGCTTGGGAAAGACGTTCTGCATGGCGGTCGGGCCGAGATCGGGGTCGTCCACCCTGACGATTGATTCGCGGGCCTTGAAATGCGGATCGGCCAGCATGTCGGACGCTTTGTAGGTGAGGCCGGCCGGCACCGCCGCGGTGGCCAGAAGCTCGACGATCGCCTCGGCGTCATGCTGCCGCGTCCAATCGGCGATCAGCCCGTCGAGTTCCTTCTCGTTCGTGCCGCGGGCGCGATGGGTGGCGTAGCGCTCGTCGGTGCCGAGCTCGGGTTGCCCCATGGCCTTCGCCAGGCGCCGGAACAGGCTGTCCTTGTTGGCGCCGATGATGACCGACTGGCCGTCCCTGGTCGGATAGGCGTTGGAGGGCGCGATTCCCGGCAACGTGCTGCCGGTGCGTTCGCGCACATGGCCGCCCCGGTCGTATTCGGTGACGACGCTTTCCATCACCGAAAGCACCGCCTCGTAGATCGACGCGTCGACCATCTGGCCTTCGCCCGTCCGATCGCGGTGATGAAGGGCCAGCAGCGCGCCCTGAAAACCGCTCTGGCCGGCCAGCGTGTCGCCGATCGAGATGCCGGTGCGCACCGGCGGGCGGTCGGGATAGCCGGCGATGTAGCGCAGTCCGCCCATCGCCTCGCAGACCGAGGCGAAGCCGGCGCGGTCGGCGTAGGGTCCGGTCTGGCCAAAGCCGGTGACGCGGACCATGATGAGCCTGGGATTGATGACTTTGAGCGCCTCGTAGCCGAGGCCCCATTCCTCCATGCGGCCGACCCGGAAATTCTCGATGAGGATGTCGGCGTGCTGGACGAGATCGCGCACGATGTCCTGGGCTTCGGCCTTCCTCAGATCGAGGGTGATCGATTTCTTGCCGCGGGCGATGACCGGCCACCAGAGCGTCTCGCCGGCCTCGTTGGAACGGCCCCATTGGCGCATGGCGTCGCCACCCTTCGGTGGTTCGATCTTCACCACCTCGGCGCCGAAATCGGCCAGCATCTGCCCGCAAAACGGCCCGGCGATCAGCTGTCCCATTTCGAGGACGCGGATTCCTTCCAACGGCTTCAAATCATTCCTCCCACTCGAAGCGCTCCCACACTTCGTCGTGCCGCTTTTTTGCGAACCGCCATGGCTGCGTAGGCATGCGGCAATGAAAAAGATTGTATCCAATAAGTCAATGACAGGGCATAAAAACACGTTATCGTAGCAATATTGTATCCAATAAGGCGAATTGCCGGGGCATAATGAAGCAAAGCGCGGCTGTGGGAAAACGGACCGTAGACCGGGTCTACGAAGACATTCGTCGGGGGATCCTGTCCGGGCGGTTGAAGCCGGGCGAACGGATCACCGAGGAGTGGCTCGCCGAGCGTTTCGGCGCCAGCCGCACGCCGGTCCGGGCCGCGATCCTGAAGCTCGCCGGCGACGGATTCGTCGAGATGACGCCGCGATCGGGCACGATGGTGAAGCACCGCAGTGCGCAGGAGATCGCCGATATCTACGATGTGCGCGCGATTCTGGAGAGCGCAGCCGCGAAGCTGGCCGCGACGCGGCGCACCGCCCTGGACCTGGCCGAGATTTCTGCCCTGCAAGGCGAAATGGTGGCGGTGGCGGGCGCGCCCGTCGATCGTTTGCAAGACGATGATTCGGACGACGACGCGGTCGCACCGGACCGTGTCGAGCGCCTGTCGGTGCTGAACAAGGCCTTCCACCAGCGCATCCTGGAGGCCGCGGGCAACGCGACGCTGACCGATTCGGCCGGCCGCCTGATGGATATCGGCTTTTTGACCAACACCTATCTGCGCTTTTCGGCGGTCGAGATATCCCGCAGCCTGTCGGAACATCGCAATCTCGTGGCGGCGCTGACCTCCCGCGATGCCGACTGGGCCGAGGCGGTGATGCGCGCCCACATTCTCGGCGCGCGCAATGCGCTGCACGAAACAGCGACGACGTCACATCTGCCAGGATCAGACGAGGCGTGACGGGTCCGACAGCGCGGATTTCGCGCGGGGTGACCCCGTGATCGCCTCAAATAGGACCGTGGCGCCGGTATACGCCCAGGGTCGGTGATGCCCGGCGCGCCATCCCTCTCTTACGCCCCTAGAACTCCACCACCAGCCGCACCACCTCGCCGCGGTCCAGCCGGTCGAACCCTTCGTTGATCTCGTCGAGGCCGATCGTGCCGCTCATCAGGCGGTCGACCGGCAGGCGGCCGGCCTTGTAGAGGGCGATGTAGCGGGGCATGTCGCGGACCGGCACGCAGGTGCCGATGTAGCTGCCCTTCAAGGTGCGCTCCTCCGCGACGAGGCTGACGATGTTGACCGGCAGGGCAGCGTCCGGAGCGGGCAGACCGGCGGTCACGGTCAAGCCGCCGCGTTTGGTCATTCGCCAGGCGTTGTCGAGCGCCTTGGCGGAACCGGCGAATTCCAGCGCAATGTCAGCGCCGCCGCCGGTGAGGCGCCGGACCTCATCGATGGCATCGGGACTTGCACCGTCGACGATCGCCGTCGCGCCGATATCCTCGGCGAGCGTAAGCTTGTTCTTCGAAAGATCGACCGCGACGATTTGGCTTGCACCGCAAGCAAGCGCGCCGAGGACAGCGGACAGGCCGACACCACCGAGGCCGATGACGACGACCGACTGGCCCGCCTGGACCTTGGCGGTGTTCACCACCGCGCCGACACCGGTCAAGACGGCGCAACCGAACAGCGCCGCTTCGTTGAAGGGCAGGTCCTTGTCGATCTTGACGAGAGAGCGGCGGGAAACCACGGCGTGGTCGGCAAAGGCCGAGCAGCCGAGATGGTGGTGAATGGTCTCGTCCCGCTGCTCTTCTCGGCCTTTGTCGGGGGTGTCACCATGCAGCCGCATGCCGCCTGTCAGCAGCGTGCCCTTGCCGTTGGCGGCGGCGCCCGGTTCGCAGAGCGCCGGGCGGCCTTCCGAGCAGGGCAGGCAATGGCCGCAACTCGGCATGAAGACCATGACCACATGGTCGCCGACCACCAGATCGTCGACGCCGCTGCCGAGTTCGACGACGGTGCCCGCCGCCTCGTGGCCGATCGCCATCGGCATCGGCCGCGGCCGGCTGCCATTGATGACGGAGAGGTCGGAATGGCAAAGGCCCGCTGCGCCGATCTTCACCAGCACCTCGCCGGGCCCCGGCGCGTCGAGCTCCAGCGTCTCGATCGTCAGCGGCCGGCTCGACGCATAGGGCGCTTTGGAGTCCATGCCGCGCAGGACGGCCGATCGGATTTTCATGGGCATCCTCCTTGATGCTTCGGCCTCATCAACGAGCCGGCGATGCGCTGTGCCGAATGGCGCCTTTCGCTTCGAATTAGCGCAGGCCAAGCCCGCTCCAACCGAAACCCTGCGACGGATCGGGTTTTCAATGGTTGGTTCCAGGCCGTACAAGTGACCTGACAGCCATGATCCGCCACCGTAAAAGCCACAGTCGCAGGGAGGGTGCCCCCCATGAACATCGAAGTCCTGGAACGCCTCGCGATCCAAGCGGGTGCCACGATCATGGGGATCTACGACGGCAAAAACCCGGGCGTTGCCCAAAAGGCCGACGGCTCGCCGGTGACCGAAGCCGACAAAGCCGCCGAGGCGGTGATCCTCAAGGGCCTGCAACAGCTTGCGCCGGACGTTCCGATCATCGCCGAGGAAGAGGCTGCGGCCGGTCGCGTGCCGGAGACCGGTAATCGCTTCTTTCTCGTGGACCCGCTCGACGGGACCAAGGAATTCATCAATCGCAATGGCGAGTTCACGGTGAACATCGCACTTGTCGAAGATGGCGTGCCGGTGACGGGCGTCGTCTATGCACCGGCGCTCGGCACGATCTATTCGGGCTCGGATGGGCAGGCATTCCAGGCGGGCGTTGCTGACGGCGCCATGGGACCGAAAACACCAATCAAGGTCCGCGAACCGCACGGGCCGCTGATCGCGGTCGGCAGCCGCTCGCACGGCAGCGAGGCGACGACGCAATGGCTGGAGCGCTTCGCCGTTTCGCGTTTCGTTTCGCGCGGTTCGTCCCTCAAATTCTGCCTGGTCGCCGCGGGCGAGGCCGACATCTATCCGCGTCTGGGGCGTACGATGGAGTGGGATACGGCCGCCGGCGATGCCGTGCTGCGGGCCGCCGGCGGGATCGTGACGACGCCGGACGGCGCGCCGTTCCTCTACAACAAGCGCGGGCAGGCGCACGATGTCGACTTCGCCAACGGCCATTTCGTCGCCTTCGGCAATCAAAAACTCGCCGAAGGCCTGAGGCCGCGCTCTTGAGGTCTGCCGGTCGTTCGCCGCTCAGATGCAGCGACCGCCGTCGACCTCCATGCAGACGCCGGTGATGAATTCGGCCTCGTCGGAGGCGAGGTACAGCGCGGCATTGGCGATGTCGCGCGGCGTCGACAGGCGGCCGAGCGGCACCGAGGCCTTGAATTGTTCGCGCTTTTCAGGCGTGTCCTCGCCCATGAACAGGGCAAGCATGCCGGTCTCGCCGGCGACGGGATTGAGCGCACAGACGCGGATTTTCTCCGGCGCCAGTTCGACGGCCATCGCCCTGGTCAGCGTGATCGCCGCGCCCTTGGAGGCGTTGTACCAGGCAAGACCCGGACGTGGGCGCACCCCCGCCGTCGAGGCGATGTTGAGGAACATGCCGCCACGGCCCTGCGCGCGAAAAATCGGGATGGCGTGCCGGGCGGCAAGATAGATCGACTTGACGTTGACCGCGAAGACCCGGTCGAAGGTCTCCTCGTCGACGCCGAGCATCGGACCGTTGCGGTGGGTGAAGCCGGCATTGTTGACGACGATGTCGAGGCCGCCGAAAACCTCGGTCGCGGCCTTGACCATCGCTGCGACGTCGTCCGATTTCGATACGTCGGCGATGGCAATTTTCGCGGCCTCGCCGATCTCGGCGGCAACGCGCTCGGCGCCTTCGCGGTTGATGTCGGCGACGATCACCCTGGCGCCCTCCGCGGCAAAGCGCCGGGCGATGCCTTCGCCGAAGCCGGAGCCGGCCCCGGTGACGATGGCGACCTTGTTTGCAAGACGCATCGAAGTCCCTCCCTTTCTGTCCATTTTCCAAACTCGGCGCGAAGTCGTCCGCGTCAGCCGTGGTGGATCGCGACGGTCTTCAGCGCCGAAAAGCCGTAGAGCGCCTCGAAGCCCTTTTCGCGGCCATGGCCTGAGCGTTTGACCCCGCCGAAGGGCAGTTCGACGCCGCCGCCTGCGCCGTAATTGTTGACGAAGACCTGGCCGGCCCGGAGCTTGTGCGCAAGCCGCATCTGTCGTGCGCCATCCCTGGTCCAGACTCCGGCGACAAGGCCGTAGTCGGTGCCGTTGGCGATGCGGATCGCGTCCGCCTCGTCGTCGAAGGGCATGGCGGCCAGCACCGGGCCGAAGACCTCGTCCTGGGCGATGGTATCACCGGGTCCGGCGCCGCCGAGCAGGGTGGGCGCGACATAAAAACCGCCAGCGGGCGCGCCGTCGACGATGCGACCCTCGGCGAGAATGCTCGCGCCGGATTGTCTTGCGGCCTCGATCATGCCGGCGATGCGGTCCCGCTGCCTGGCGTTGACGATCGGGCCGACATCGTGGTCGTCGAGGGCAGGGCCGACGCTCAGCGCGCCGAAGCGTTCGGCGACACGGGCGATGAACTGGTCGTAGATCGGGCGCTCGATCAGAAGGCGGCTGCCGGCCGAGCAGGTCTGGCCGGCATTCTGGATCGCCGCCTTCACGACGAAGCCGAGCGCCTGGTCGAGATCGGCGTCGGCGAAGATCAGTTGCGGCGACTTTCCGCCGAGTTCCAGCGTCACCGGAAGGGCGTTCTGCGCTGCCGCCGCCTGGACGCTGCGGCCGGTCGCGACGGAGCCGGTGAAGGAGACGTGGTCGATGCCCGGATGGGCGGCGAGCGGCGCGCCGGCCTCTGTTCCGAGCCCGGTGACGACGTTGAGCGCGCCCTCCGGGAAGCCGATTTCGGCGCACAGTTCGGCGAAGGCAAGGGCGGTCAGCGAGGCGTCCTCGCCGGGCTTGACGACGCAGGCGTTGCCCATGGCGAGCGCCGCGCCGACGCTGCGGCCGGTAATCTGCATCGGGTAGTTCCACGGCACGATGTGGCCGGTCACGCCGTGCGCTTCGCGAAAGGTCATCACCGTGTAGCCAGCCTGGTAGGGAATGGTCTCGCCGTGCAGCTTGTCGGCGGCGCCGCCGTAGAATTCGCAGTAGCGGGCGAGCGCCACGACGTCGGCGCGGGCCTGGGCGAGCGGCTTGCCGACGTCGCGGGCTTCCAGCCAGGCGAGGCGATCGATCTCATCCAGCACGCGATGGCCGAGCTTCGACAGGAGCCGGCCGCGCTCGAAGGCGGGCATGGATCCCCAAGAGCCTTCGAAGGCAGAGCGGGCAGCGGCGACCGCCCGGTCGATGTCGTCCTGGCCGCCCCGGGCGATCAGCGCGAATGCTTCGCCCGTCGAGGGATCGATGACGTTGATCGTCCCGCCGCTGGCAGCGTCGACGAAGGCGCCGTCGATGAAGTGTTTCGGGGCGGGCAGACGCATGGTCGTCTCCTTGCGGTCGGGGACGATCATTTGAGGAGCGCCAGGACGCCGACCGAGATCGCCGGCACATAGGTGATGATCACCAGGCAGATGACGATCGTCAGGACGAAGGGCAAAAGCCGCGGCACGATCGCGTGGAAGGGGATCTTGGCGACCTGGCAGGCGGCGAACAGATTGACGCCGAAGGGCGGCGTGATCATGCCGAGCGCCAGGTTCACCACCATGACAAGCCCGAAATGGGTGAGGTCGATGCCGAAGCCGGCCGCGATCGGCGCGAGGATCGGCGCGAGCACGATGATCGCCGCCGACGTTTCGACGAACATGCCGACCACGAAAAGGAAGCCGTTGACGGCGAGCAGGAACAGCGTCGGGTCGTGGATGACGGTGCCGAGCCATTCGCCGATGGCGGCGGGAACGCCTGCGCGGGTGATCAGGAAGGAGAACAGCCCGGCGGCGGCAATCACGAACATGATGATCGTCGAGGAAACGACGGAGCGCCGCAACGCCTCGAGCAACTCGGGGATTCGAATCGTGCGGTAGATCAGGACGCCGACGAAAAGCGCGTAGAAGACCGCGACGACGGACGCTTCGGTCGGTGTGAAAACGCCCTGATAGATGCCGCCGATGATGATCACCGGCATCAAGAGCGCCAGGAATGCCTCGCGCACGGCGGGAACAAGGGGCATGCGGCCTTCGTGGTCGCGCGTGCCCCAACCCTTGATGCGGCAGTAGACGTAGACGAAGCCGATCAGCGCGCCGCCGATCAGGAGGCCGGGGCCGAAGCCGGCGACGAACAGGTCGCCGATCGAGACGCCGGCACTGACGCCGTACAGGATCAGCGGGATCGACGGCGGGATGATGACGCCGAGTTCGGCCGAGGTCGCCTGGAGCGCCGCCGCGAAATTGGTCGGATACCCGTGCTTGGCCATCGCCGGGATGATGATCGCGCCGATGGCGAAGGTGGTGGCGACCGAGGAACCTGAGACGGCGGCGAAGATCATGCAGGTGAGGACGCAGGAGCAGGCGAGCCCGCCGCGCACGCCACCGACGATGGTCTTGGCGAATTCGACGAGACGCGTGGAGATGCCGGCGGCCTCCATCAGATTGCCGGCAAGGATGAAGAACGGGATCGCCATCAGCGGGAAGGAATCGATCGAATTCATCAGCTTCTGCGCGACGAGCAGCAGCGGCAACGGCGTGAAGAAGACGATGCCGGCGATCGAGGCGGCGGCGATGGCGATGGCGATCGGCAGGCCGAAAGCGAAGAACGCGACGAGCGCGAGAAGCATGAAGCTCGACATTACGGCCCTTCAGACGTCGTGGGTCGCTGGACCCGAATGGACCGCGATGCCGCGTGTCAGGTCCTCGGCGAGCTTGGCGATCACCGCGACGACCGAAATGGCTGCGCCGACGGGGATCGCCGCATAGACGAGGCCGATCGAGATGGTGTTGCCGGTGAAGGGGTTGACGAGGCCGGCGATCGATTGGGCGGCGGTGCGCTCGGCCATCAGCCAGCCATACCACACCATGACGGCGAGGACACCGAGGGTGATCGCGGCGAGCGCCACGGCGAGGACCTTGCGCAGCGACGCCGGCAGCTTTTCCATCAGAAGATCGACGGCGATCAGCGAGCCCGATCGCAGGGCGACGGCGAGACCGAGATAAACCATCCAGATCATCAGCGAGCGAGCTGTGACTTCCGACCAGGTGGAGGGTTCTTCCAGAAGGAAACGGGTGATCACCTGCCAGAAGGTGACCACCGACATCAGCGCCAGCAGCGCCATGGCGACGCCGAGCGTGAAGCGGGCGACGAGCCTGTCAAAAGCCGACAGCAACGCGATCATGGGATCGCCTTCAGATCGTTTCGGGACGGCGAAGGACATAAGGGAAAGGCGCGGCCGGTGAGCCGCGCCTTTCGAAGCGCGAAGACTATTCTCGAAGATCAGTTCTTGGTGTCGCTGATCGCGTCGAGCTTGTCCTCGCCGAACTGCTTGGCGTAGCCGGCCATCAGCGGCTCCAGATCCTTCTCGAAGGCGGCGCGATCGACGTCGGTGGTCACCTCCATGCCGGCGGCCTTGAGCTTTTCGACACCGGTCTCGGCATCGGCCTCGGCCCGATCGCGCATTGCCTGCGCTCCGGCCTTGGCGGCTTCCTTGAAGGCGACCTTGTTCTCGTCCGACAGCCCGTCCCAGACGATCGGCGAGAGGATGATCAGGGCCGGCGAATAGACGTGATTGGTGAGCGAGAGATACTTCTGCACCTCGGAGAACTTCGCCGCCAGGATCACGCCGATCGGGTTTTCTTGGCCGTCGACGGTGCCCTGCTGGAGCGCGGTGAAAAGCTCCGGGAAGGCCATTGGCGTCGGCAAAACGCCGAGTTCCTTGAAGGCCGCCATGTGCACCGGATTCTCCATGGTACGGATCTTCAGGCCCTTGGCGTCCTCGGGCTCCTTTACCGGGTGCTTGGAGTTGGTCAGGTTGCGGAAGCCGTTCTCACCCCAGGCCAAGGCGACGAGACCCTTGTCGGGAAACTTGTCGAGTATCGTCTGGCCGATCGGGCCGTCGAGGACCGCATGGGCGTGGTCGTAGTCGCGGAACAGGAAGGGAATGTCGGTGATCAGCGTCTCGGGCACGAAATTGCCGACCGGGCCGGTCGAGGTGATGACCAGATCGACGGTTCCGAGTTGCGCACCTTCGACCATCTCGCGTTCGCCGCCGAGGGCATTCGCCGGGTAGCCTTTCAGCGTATAGCGGCCATCGGTCAGCTCGGCGAGCTTCTTGCCCATGGCGTCGGCGGCGGCGCCGTAATGGGAATCTTCGGGCAGCGAATAGCCGACCTTCAGTTCCGTGGCGCGGGCCGCGAAAGTCGACGAGGCGATGAGAGCGAGTCCGGCGAGGCCGGCGGCCAACAGGAATTTCAGTCGCATGTGTTTTCCTCCCGAAGTTCGAGCGCCGTCCTCATCCTCCCGGGACGGGTCTCGTATCGGTGCGGATTTGCCGTCGATGGCGGCCGAGAGTCAAGGTTCGAGCGGTGAAGACTGGCTTTAGGGGGAAGAGGCCAAACGAGGCCGCAAGGGCGGTGCTCGTCAAAAGTAGGGCGCGGCGTATGGGATGGCTTTGGAAGGTTGAACGGGGTGGCGGCACAATAAGAACCGCCCGGCAACGCTTTGATGACGGTTCCGCCGTTCCCGCTCATCGGTCGACGTTCGTCGTCACGCCGGTCGATGCGCTCTTGTGGAAATCGGGGGGCTCTGACATATTGTGTCGGATAGGACAGTGTTGCTGCCATATAAACGGCGGCACAGACCGCTGGATGGGCGCTGGCGCAAAAGTCGGCGCATCGTTCTATCCCGACAGACCGGCCCATGTTCTAAACGGGTCTAACGACATCAAGGCTCGGTTCTGCTGGCACGCCGCGGATATCGTTGGCGGGCGATGAGCCGCAGGCTCCGGACAGGAGTGCGTGGGACGCGCGGCCTGTGCCCGTGTACGGAATAGAGATAGAGACAGTTTGCCGGGCCGGCGCAGCGCCGCCCGACACGACGGGAGACGACGCGATGACGACAACGCCATATGACGCCGAGCCGTGCAACGCCGGAATGCTCGCCACCACAACCCTTTCGAGCTTGGACGGTGCAATCCATGATGGCGCGACGGTAAAGGCGCGCCGGCTTCCGGCTGCCAGCGGCCTTTACGATCCGAAGAACGAGCACGATGCCTGCGGCGTTGGCTTCATCGCGCATATGAAAAACGAAAAGTCCCACTCGATCATCGAGAAGGGGCTGCAGATTCTTGAAAACCTCACCCATCGCGGCGCCGTCGGTGCCGATCCGCTGATGGGCGATGGCGCCGGCATGCTGGTGCAGATGCCACATAAGTTCTTCGAGGCCGAGATGGCCGGCGAGGGTGTCGAACTGCCGCAACCCGGCCATTACGGCGTGGCCCATGTCTTCATGCCGCAGGATGAGGCCGCCAGAGCGCGCATCGAGACGATCTTTGACGAGGTCGTCCACGAGGAAGGCCAGACGATCCTCGGCTGGCGCAATGTGCCGGTCGAGAATTCCAGCCTGTCGAAGGCGCCGGAGATCGCTGCGACCGAGCCGGTGCATCGCCAGGTCTTCATCTCGCGCTCGGCGGCGATTGCCTCCGACGACGATTTCGAGCGCAAGCTCTTCATCATCCGCAAGGTCGTGTCGAACCGCGTCTATGCCGAGTGGACGGGCGAAGACATCGGCTTCTACGTCACCTCCATGTCGGCGCGGACCATCGTCTACAAGGGCATGTTCCTCGCCTACCAGCTCGGCTCCTACTACAAGGATCTGACCGATCCGCGCTTTACGAGCGCACTGGCGCTCGTCCACCAGCGCTTTTCGACCAACACCTTTCCGTCCTGGAAGCTCGCCCACCCGTACCGGATGGTGGCTCATAACGGCGAGATCAACACGCTGCGCGGCAACGTCAACTGGATGGCGGCCCGCCAGGCCTCGGTCGATTCGGAGCTCTTCGGCAACGACATCTCGAAGCTCTGGCCGATTTCCTACGAGGGGCAGTCCGACACCGCCTGCTTCGACAACGCGCTCGAATTCCTCACCGAGGGCGGCTATCCGCTGACCCACGCGATGATGATGCTGATCCCGGAAGCCTGGGCCGGCAACAAGCAGATGTCGCCGGAAACACAGTCCTTCTACGAGTATCACGCCGCGCTGATGGAGCCGTGGGACGGGCCGGCGGCCGTCGCCTTCACCGACGGAAGGCAGATCGGCGCGACCCTCGACCGCAACGGTCTTCGCCCGGCGCGCTACGTTGTGACCAGCGACGACCTCGTCGTGCTCGCGTCAGAGGCCGGCACGCTGCCGATCGACGAAGCGACCATCGTCAAGAAGTGGCGGCTGCAGCCCGGCCGCATGCTGCTGATCGACCTCGAAAAGGGCGGCATCGTCTCCGACGACGAGATCAAGCGGCAGATGGCCGGCGCGCATCCCTATCGCGACTGGCTAAAGAACACCCAGATCATTCTGGAGGATCTGAAGCCCGTGGCGCCGCGGGCCTCGCGCTCGGACGTGTCGCTGCTCGATCGCCAGCAAGCCTTCGGCTATACGCTGGAAGACACCCGCACGCTGATGGCGCCGATGGCGACCACCGGCCAGGAAGCGGTCGGCTCGATGGGCACCGACACGCCGATCTCGGCGATGTCGGACAAGTCGCGGTTGCTCTACACCTATTTCAAGCAGAACTTCGCCCAGGTCACCAATCCGCCGATCGACCCGATCCGCGAAGAGCTGGTGATGAGCCTCGTCTCCTTCATCGGGCCGCGGCCGAACATCTTCGACCTGGAGGGCTCCTCGCGCCGCAAGCGGCTCGAGGTGCGCCAGCCGATCCTGACCAACGGCGATCTGGAGAAGATCCGCAATATCGGTCACACCGAGGATCGCTTCGACACCAAGACGATCGACATGACCTATCCGGCCGAGAGCGGCGCTTCGGGCATGGCGGGCGCGCTCGACCGACTGTGCGAGCGCGCCGAGGCGGCGGTCGTCGGCGGCTACAACATCATCATCCTGTCGGACCGCCAGGTCGGGCCGGACCGGCTGCCGATCCCGGCGTTGCTCGGCTGTGCGGCCGTGCATCACCATCTGATCCGCAAAGGTCTCAGGACGGCGGCGGGTCTGGTCATCGAATCGGGCGAGCCTCGCGAGGTGCATCATTTCGCGTGCCTTGCCGGCTACGGCGCCGAGGCGATCAACCCGTATCTCGCCTTCGACACGCTCCTCGACATGCATCGCCGCGGCGACTTTCCGCCGGAGGTCGATCCGACCGAGGTGGTCACGCGCTACATCAAATCGGTCGGTAAGGGCATGTTGAAGGTTATGTCGAAGATGGGCATCTCGACCTACCAGTCCTATTGCGGCGCGCAGATCTTCGACGCGGTCGGCCTGAAGACCGAGTTCGTGAAGCGCTACTTCACCGGCACTGCGACGACCATCGAGGGCGTTGGGCTCGACGAGATCGGCCGCGAATCGGCCGAGCGGCACGATCGCGCCTTCTCCGACGATCCGGTGCTGGCGCGCTCGCTCGCCATCGGCGGCGACTATGTCTACCGCATGCGCGGCGAGACCCATATCTGGTCACCGGACGCGGTGGCGACGTTGCAGCACGCGGTGCGCACGGACTCCTTCGAAAAGTATCAGGACTACGCCCGAATGGTGAACGATTCGACGGTCGCCGAATCGAGCATCCGCGGGTTGTTCCATATCAAGATGGCGGAAAAAGCAGGGCGTGCGGCCGTGCCGCTCGACGAGGTGGAGCCCGCCAAGGACATCGTGCGCCGCTTCGTCACCGGGGCGATGAGCTACGGCTCGATCTCGCGCGAGGCGCACACGACGCTGGCGCGGGCGATGAACCGCATCGGCGGCAAGTCGAACACCGGCGAGGGCGGCGAGGAATCGGATCGCTTTCTGCCGTTGCGCGACGGCAGTCAAAACCCGGAGCGCTCGGCGATCAAGCAGGTGGCGTCGGGCCGCTTCGGCGTGACGTCGGAATATCTCGTCAACGCCGACATGCTGCAGATCAAGGTCGCGCAGGGCGCCAAGCCCGGCGAGGGCGGCCAGTTGCCCGGCCACAAGGTCGATGCGACCATCGCCAAGGTGCGCCATTCGACGCCGGGCGTCGGCCTGATCTCGCCGCCGCCGCATCATGATATCTATTCGATCGAGGATCTGGCCCAGCTCATCTACGATCTGAAGAACGTAAACCCGGAGGCGGCGATCTCGGTCAAGCTCGTCTCCGAGGTCGGCGTCGGAACGGTCGCGGCGGGCGTTGCCAAGGCGCGTGCCGACCACATCACCATCTCGGGCTATGACGGCGGCACCGGCGCCTCGCCGCTGACCTCGATCAAGCATGCGGGATCGCCGTGGGAAATGGGTCTCGCCGAGACCCAGCAGACGCTGGTGCTCAATGGTCTACGTTCGCGCGTCTGCTTGCAGGTCGACGGTGGCCTGAGGACGGGCCGCGACGTGATCGTCGGCGCGCTGCTCGGCGCCGACGAATTCGGCTTCTCGACCGCGCCGCTGATCTCGGCCGGCTGCATCATGATGCGCAAATGTCACCTCAATACGTGTCCGGTCGGCGTCGCCACCCAGGACCCGGTGCTGCGCCAGCGCTTCAAGGGCACGCCTGAGCATGTCGTGAACTTCTTCTTCTACGTGGCGGAAGAGGTGCGCGTGCTGATGGCGGAGATGGGCGTGCGCAAGCTGTCCGAGTTGATCGGCCAGTCGCAGCTTCTCGACAGGAAGCCGGCGATCGAACACTGGAAGGCCAAGGGCCTCGACTTCACCAAAGTGTTCTTCAAGCCTGACGCCCCCGCCGAGGAACTGCGCTGGACCAAGCTCCAGGAGCATCCGATCGTCGATATCCTCGATCGCAAGCTGATCGCGGAAGCGGAAGCCGCGCTGACTGCGCGCCAGACGGTGTCCATCAAGACGGTGATCTCCAACGCCGACCGCTCGACCGGCGCCATGCTGTCGGGTGAGGTCGCCAAGCGCTTCGGACTGAAGGGGCTTCGCGACAACACGATCGACGTCAAGCTGACCGGCACCGCCGGACAGAGTTTCGGCGCCTTCCTGTCGCGGGGCATCACGTTCGAGCTGATCGGCGAGGGCAACGACTATGTCGGCAAGGGCCTGTCGGGCGGCAAGATCGTCGTACGACCGCGTGACGACAGCAAAATCGTGCCGGAGAACTCGATCATCGTCGGCAACACCGTGCTTTACGGTGCGATCGCTGGCGAATGTTACTTCCGCGGCGTTGCCGGCGAGCGCTTCGCTGTGCGCAACTCGGGCGCCATCGCCGTCGTCGAGGGCGTCGGCGACCATGGCTGCGAATACATGACCGGCGGCGTCGTCGTCATTCTCGGCGAGACCGGCCGCAATTTCGCGGCCGGCATGTCGGGCGGCGTCGCCTATGTCTACGATGCCGACGGCAGCTTTTCGGAACGCTGCAACATGGCGATGGTCGATCTCGAGCCGGTGCCCGAGGAAGACGACATCCTCGAAAAGCTTCACCACCATGGCGGCGATCTCGCCTATAAGGGTCGGGTCGATCTCACCTCCGACATGACCGGTCACGACGACGAACGGCTCTTGCAGATGATCTCCAACCATCGCCACTACACCGGCTCGGGCCTCGCCGCCCGGATGTTGGAGAACTGGGAGGAGCATCGTCCCAAATTCGTGAAGGTCATGCCGGTCGAATACCGCCGCGCCCTTCAGGAGATGGAGAAGATGCGAATGGGCGTCGCGGCGGAGTAGGCGTCGCCGACGTTGCCGAGGGACAATACGTCCGAATTTCACCATGCGCCGAGACTTGCCGTTAAGCACTGGCTGCGGCAGTAGAAGACTTCCACAAGCAGCCGGATGCCGTACGGTGCGTTGCGACAGCGCCGAGGCATCGGCATGTGGGCGATGCGGCTCACGAACAGGAGCAGGAATGGGCAAGGTCACCGGATTTCTCGAGATTGATCGGCAGACGCAGAAATACCAGCCGGCGTCCGACCGCATTCGGCATTTCCGCGAATTCACCCTTCCGATGTCCGACGAGGAGGTGAAGAAGCAGGCGGCACGCTGCATGGATTGCGGCATTCCCTATTGCCATGGTCCCACGGGCTGCCCGGTCCACAACCAGATTCCGGACTGGAACGATCTCGTCTACCAGAACGACTGGGAGACGGCGATCCAGAACCTCCATTCGACCAACAACTTCCCCGAGTTCACCGGGCGCATCTGCCCCGCGCCCTGCGAGGAAGCCTGCACGTTGAACCTGGAAGACACGCCGGTCGCGATCAAGACCGTCGAGCAGGCAATCGCCGACAAGGCCTACGGGATGGGCCTGATCAAGCCGAAGCCGGCGAAGGACAAGACCGGCAAGCGCGTCGCCATTATCGGATCGGGACCGGCCGGTCTTGCCGCCGCGCAGCAGCTTGGACGCGCCGGCCACGATGTGCATGTCTACGAGCGCGAGGCGCGCGCCGGCGGCCTTCTGCGTTTCGGCATTCCCGACTTCAAGATGGAAAAGCACTGGATCGACAAGCGCGTCGAGCAGATGCAGGGCGAGGGCGTGACCTTCTTTTACGGCGCCAATATCGGCGTCGACAAGACCGTCGAGGCGCTCACAGCCGAATACGACGCGGTGCTCTATTGCGGCGGTGCCGAGACGCCGCGGGAGGCTGGAATTCCCCATGGCGACCTCACCGGCGTCTACGACGCGATGCCCTATCTCGTTCAGCAGAACAACCGTGTCGCCGGCGCGCCGATCGGCACCAATGGGTGGCCGCAGGAAGAGATCTGGGCCGGCGGCAAGCATGTCGTCGTCGTCGGCGGAGGCGACACCGCGTCCGACTGCGTCGGTACGGCTTTCCGCCAGGGCGCGGTGAAGGTATCCCAGCTCGACATCCGTCCGCAGCCGCCCAAGATCGAGGACAAGCTGACCGTCTGGCCCTATTGGGCGACGAAGATGCGCACCTCGTCGAGTCAGGCCGAAGGCGCCAACCGCGAGTTCCAGGTGGCGACACTGGAATTCGTCGGCGAAGACGGCGTTCTGACCGGTGTCAAATGCGCCGAGGTCGACGAGAAGCGCCGGCCGATCGAGGGCACGGACTTCGTCATCAAGGCCGATCTCGCCTTCATCGCCATCGGCTTTGCCGGCCCCATGGAAACCGGCGTGATGAGCGAACTCGGCGAATCTTTGAAGACCAACACCGACCGGCGCGGCAACGTCTCCGTCGCGGCCGACGAGCTCGGCTACCTCACCTCGGTCGACAAGGTTTATGCCGCCGGCGACAACCGCCGCGGTCAGTCGCTGGTGGTCTGGGCGATCCGCGAAGGCCGCCAGGCGGCGCGGGCGATCGACCTCGATCTGATGGGCACGACGACACTGCCGCGCTGAGGCGCGCGGCGCCCCAGCCGTCGCTCGATACAACAGCACACGATGGGAACAGCACGCGTCCGGTTGGAATCGAGCCGGATATCTTCGCCCGGCCGGCCTCCATTTTACGGACGATGTTTTCGGCATGCCGATGGCCGCGACCGACCGGCGGATCAGTTGGAGGCGTCCGGTTGCCGCGCCTCGCCTTGTCCCGTTTGGCTCGTCTTCGCGGCGTCTTGCTTGGCCCACTCGTTCATGATGGCGTCGAGGATGCCGGGCATCTCCTTGGGCGGCTTGATGCCGTCATTGGCACGCAAGGCTTTCAGGTCCAGCGTTCCGCGATAGGCGATGGGCGGCCCCGGCGGCGCCAGTGCGCCGGTCTTCTCGTTCCAGGCGAAGTTGTCGGCGCGTCTGCCGATGCCTCCGGTGCCTTCGCCGTCGCGCACCAGTTTTTCGCGCGGCGTCGGTTCCAGCGCCAGGCTTGCGGTCGATCCGCCGCCGAGCAGCGTGTCGCCGCCATCAAGAGCGGGATCGGCGAGGCCGACGGGGGCGGACACCTTGGCGTTTGCCACACTTCCAAGGGTCGGGAGCTGGGCGCCCGGAAGGCCCGCCCCGCTCGCAGCTGCAAGGGTGGCACCCGCAGTCGGCTCTTTCAGTAGCCGTCCGATCGCCTTTTCGACGAAGAAGGCCAGCTTGTCGTCGCCCGCCGACGTCAGGGTGATGCCGTCGGAATTACGCAGGCGCACATCCTGTCCGCTGACACCGGGGCCTGAATAGGTGAAGTCGTTGTCGGCGTTGACGAAGCCGTCCCAGACGTCGACATATTCGCCGCCCAGCTCGGTCATCTCCTTACGGAACAGATCGTTGAGGAAAACCATGTCCTCGCTCATCCGGTTGAACTTGAAGGACGGCATGCCGACCCAGACCAGCGGCACGCCGTGGTCCTTCGCGATCTTCGCGATCGCAGCGATGCGCTTGTCGTATTCGGCCGTCCACGGATCGGAGCGCAGGGCATAGGTGCTGGACCCGTCGCTGATCGGCTGACGGTCGTTGGAGCCGATCATCATCACGAGGACCGCCGGTTTCTTGTCGTCGAGGATCGGTCCGAGTTCCCGGGTCCAGTCGTAAAAATCCTGGCGGACGAGGCCGGACGATCCGTTGATCCGCGATTCGACGACGACGTCGCCATTGTCGGCATAGACCTCGTTCAGGCCGTCAGTGAGGCCGTCGGCCATGAAGTCGCCGACGACGAGGATCTTTTCGGCGGTCGCGGCCTTGACCGGCGGGGCGTCGCCGGCGCTGTCGGTCGTGGCCGTATCGGCGTCCTGGCCGGTCGGGCTCGCTACCGCGGCGGCTGCCGGTGAGCGCTTGCGCGCTGCAGGCTGCGAGCGCTTTTGCCGGCTCTTGCGTACAGTGCGTGGCTTGACCTTGCGCGGCGTCACGGTCTTTCGTCGGGGCTGAACGTCCTGGCCGCCGTTGCCGAACAGCATTTCCATCACGGTGCGGGGTCTTTGCTGGGCGAATGACGGACCGGTCGGAATAAGGCAGCCCAAAAGCATGAGCGCCGAGAACAGTCCGATCGCCAGCCGTGTCCCCTTGTGCCGCGCTGCGGGCATGCAGGCAGGGTGACGCCTCAGGGCGATCTGGACCTTCTTGTCGTCATCCGCCACTTTGGCGCCTGCCTTTCCCATGCGGCGCGGCGACGTCGTCATCGCACCCGATTGCTGCGTTTTCCGCGAGGCTTGCCGACAGTCTGACCGCGGCGAAGACGGCCGATGCCCTAGTTCTTGCGCAGGAAGTCCAGGAGCGCCTTCGAGGCGTTGCCGTCTTGTGCTAGGCCGGCCTTGCCCTGCATCGACATGATCGCCGAGGTCGAACCCGACCCGATCTTACCATCGATCTTGCCATCATAAAGGCCACGCGAGGCCAGATGCTTCTGCAACTCGTAGCGCTCGGCCATCGACAGCGGTTTGTAGCCGCGTGGCCAGTCCTGGTACAGGCCGGCATAACCGCCGATCTGGTCGGCGAGAAGACCGACGGCCAGAGCGTATTTGTCGGCGTTGTTGTAGTTCTTCAGAACGTAGAAGTTCTTTGTCATGAGGAAGGCCGGCCCGGAACTGCCGGCTGGTTGCAGGAGATTGGCATTGTCGCCTGGAGAGGCGAAGCCCGCGCCCGACGGCCGCTTGAAGCCGAGGCTTTGCCATTGGCCGAGCGAGCGGCGGCCTGAAGCGGATTTGCCCGGCGCGACGACCTCGTAGCCCCAGGTCTTGCCGGTCTGCCAGCCATTCTTGCGCAACAGATTGGCGGCCGTCGCCAACGCGTCCGGCACCGATTCCCAGATGTTGGCGTGACCGTCCCCGTCCATGTCGGCGGCGTAGGCGAGATAACTCGTCGGGATGAACTGGGTGTGACCCATGGCACCAGCCCAGGACGAGATCAGCTCGTTCGGCTTGATGTCTCCCTTCTGGACGATCTTCAAAGCGGCGATCAGTTGGGTGCGGGCGAATTTGGCGCGCGACTTGTCGAGATAGGCGAGCGTCGCCAGCGAGCGCGGCAGGTTGCGCATCACATCGGTGCGGGTCAGGATCTGCCCGTAATTGGTCTCCATCGACCAGATGGCGAGCAGGATGTCTCGGTTGACACCGTAACGCTGTTCGATGCGGTCGAGGACGCTTTTGTACTGGGCGCGCATCTGGCGGCCCTTGGCAACCTGTTCCTCGTTGACACGGTTGTCGAGATAGTCCCAGACCTTGGCTTGGAATTCGGGCTGGTAGCGCGCTTTTTCCAGCACCTCCGGATCGGGCTCAGTGATGCCCTGGAACGCGGCGCGATAGACGTTGCGGCTGACGCCGCTCTTCGCCGCGACGCTTTCGAAACCGTTGATCCAGTTCACGAAACCCGTATCGGCGATGGAAGGCGTGGTCAGGCAGGCGGTCAGCGCCACCGCGAAGAGCGCCGATCCGGCACGGATCAGCCCGGCCCGCACGAGGTTGGCTCCCGTGGGGCCCGGTCGCGTCGGGCGTCGTCCGGTCGTTCGAAGCATGCGTCGTCTCCTGGAATCTGCAGTGTTTGCAAAGGAAGAAGTCAGGGTACGTCCATGTCGTTAAGCATTGGTTTACCACACCGATCGCTCGTTGATCTCGATTTGATGATGAATTGCCACATCTTGCAGGGTCAAGCGGCGAAACAGGGGCAATTGCGGCATGCGGCAAGCCGGAAGGCCACCTCTCGGCCACGATGATGTGACACAGGACGGCATCAACTTTTCGAGTGAGGAATGACATGAAGAAGGTGCGCAAGGCGGTGTTTCCCGTCGCAGGTCTCGGGACGCGGTTCCTGCCGGCGACGAAATCGATCCCGAAGGAGATGCTGACGGTCGTCGACCGGCCGGTGATCCAGTACGTCGTCGACGAGGCAATCGAGGCCGGGATCGAACATCTGATCTTCGTGACCGGCCGCAACAAGGGTGTCATCGAGGACTATTTCGACATCCAGGTCGAACTGTCCAACACGCTGGCCGAGCGCGGCAAGACCGCGGAACTCAAGTTGCTCGACGCGCTGCAGCCGGCGCCGGGGACCGCGAGCTTCACCCGCCAGCAGGCGCCGCTCGGTCTCGGGCACGCGGTCTGGTGCGCCCGCGATCTCGTCGGCAACGAACCCTTCGCGGTGCTGTTGCCGGACATGATCATGCAGGCCGAGAAGGGCTGCCTGGCCGAGATGGTCGCGCTCTACGAGAAGACCGGCAGCAACATCCTGTCGGTCGAGGAATGCGATCCGCAAGAGACCCACAAATACGGCATCGTGGGCAAGGGCGAGTCGGTCGGCAACGGCTTCAAGGTCACCGGCATGGTCGAAAAGCCCAAGCCGGAAGATGCACCGTCGAACTTCTCGATCTCGGGCCGCTACATCCTGCAGCCGGAGATCTTCGACATCCTCGCCACCCAGGAGCGCGGCGCCGGCAACGAGATCCAGCTGACCGACGGCATGCTGAAGCTCGCGGACCGGCAGGATTTCGCGGCCTTTCCGTTTCGCGGCCGGACCTTCGACTGCGGCTCGAAGGAGGGTTTCGTGGAAGCCAACGTCGCCTTCGCCCTGTGGCGGCCCGATATCCGCGGCAAGGTCTTCGACAATCTGGAAAAGCTGATGGAGACGGTCGAGCCGAAGAACGCGGTGCGCGCCGCCGAATAAGGCGCCGCAACCGGTTGAGGGCAGGAGCAGGTTAGAAAGGCGGGCCACCCGGTCCGCCTTTTTCGCATTCGCAAACGTCCGGTTCAGCGCTGCAGGCGAATGCCGAGCTGGACAGTGTCGGAGGCGTAATCCTGGCCGCGCTGCTGGGAGAAGTTCTGGCGGTGGGTGTAGAGGCCTGTCAGTGCCATATAGCGGCTGAGCCAGTAGTTGAATCCGAGATCGCCGGTCAGCAGGAACTCGTCGTTCGAGGGCTGGTCGGAATCGCTGTAGAGGCCCGTGACCGAGGCCGTCAGGTCGGTGCGCGCGGTCGCCGTGTGGCGAAGAGCCAGCGAGGTCTCGTAGTCGACCGTGGTCGAACGGCCGTCGCTCTGCGGCGAGAAGGTCGAGCGGGCCGCGAGCGTCACGTCGGTGCCGCGACGCGGCGACCAGATGAGATTGGCATCGATGGTCGGGGCGCCGTGGGAATTCAGGCTATCGTCGTCGGGAAGATTGACCGCGTAGCCGACCGCGACCTCGCCGGCCAGCTTTTCCGCAAGGTCAAGCGCGATGCCGAGCCGTGCCGAGGGCACCAGCGAATTGCGTTCGATCGAATCGACGCCCGGCGTGTTGTTGACGTCATAGATGCGCCGTCCGAGGCTGGCTTCGACGAAGGGCGCGAGCGCCGGTGACAGCTCGTAGCCGGTGCGCAGGCTGGCCGTCAGCGTCGTCAAATTCTGGTCGAGCGCGCCGTCAGGCAGCTTCGAATAGGATTGCCGCGCCACCGTGCCGGTGCCGGTGACGGTCAATCGCCCGAATTCGCGGGCCACGGCACCCGAGCCCGACAGGTTGAGAACCTCAGGTCGGGTCTGGGCGCTCTGGAAGGCATCGTTGACGTCGCCTGCGTCTTCCCGGCGATAGTCGATGGCGCCGCGCAATGTCGCGGTCGTCAGGCGGTCGATGTCGAGCCGCAAGCGGCCGTCGGCGGTCGCAGAGGGATCGTCGGGCGTGTCGCCGGCGAAGTTGCGCCGGTAGGTCAGGTTGCTGTTGAACTCCGCTTCGTTGCTGGACCAGTCGGACAAGAGCCGCGACGAAAGCGTCGTTTCGCTGAAGACGCCGCTCGCGCCATTCGGTTTGTCGTCGAGATTGGTCGAGGCGCCAAGGGTCTGTATCAGCTCCGGGTAAAGAATGAATTTGCCGACGCGAATGCCGACCGGTGCGAACGGATCGTCCTGCGAACGGCGCAGCAACTGGCCGAGCGCCTGAACGCGCTGGTTGGTGCGCAGTTGGCTGTCCGCCCCGAGCGTTTCACCCGCAATACCAGGGCTGAGCGGCGGATTGCGCGGTAGCATGGTTTCCACACCACCGCTCGCTGCCGCGGTGGTGTCTTGCGGCCCCGCGGGGCGTGCAACCGCGCCGGTCTCGCTACGGCCGTCCTGCGCGACGGCGACGGTGTTCTGCGGGGTTGCCGGACCGCCGCCAATCACACGTCCGGTCGCGGTGTTCCGGGGACCATCGAAGAGGTCGAATTTCGACTTCGGCGGCGAGACCTGCATGGGCTCCGTGCCGGTGTCGGCCTGATCGACGTCCGTGGCGGTCGCGTTCGGAGGAATCGTCGTGCCGCTGTCGGGAGACGATGCGTCGGGCGTCGGTCCGCGTGGTGCAAGTGGCTCGGTCGGATCGAGGTTTTGCGGGCGGGCATCGCTCAACCCCTCCCCGCCAGAGCCGACATCGTCGGGTTCCGAACCGCCGGGCCCCGAACCTCTGGGCCCCGAACCAATGGGGCTTGCGTCGGCGGAGCCGGTGTCGGCACTGCCCGAATCGCGGGGGTCGGCACTGCGAAGCGCGTTCGGATCGTTGATCGACTCGCCGGTTCTGAGCCCCGGAATAACGAGGGCTTGCGCCAGAGCCGGCCCGGCGACCGAAAGCCCGAAGCCGAGAGTTGTCCCGGCGAACAGCACCGTGGCGAGAGCCTTGGAGAAGGGGCGTTTGGGGACGAACATCGCGGTCGGGTCGCAGTCTTAGGAACATGGTGCGCTGGTCGCCCAGGCGTTAACGAACGTAAATTTCTATGGTTAACAAAAGGTATCGCCTGTGGCCCGGTCTTGACCCGCGCGGCCTCAGACATCGACGAGGTGACGGCCGCTGGCACCTCGGCGCATTTTACGTTAGAGCCTCTGCCGCAGGATACGGTCGACACACCGGCCCATGCTGCGCACCCCAGACTAGAACGCCGGCCCTGCGTCGGGCTGGATCGGCTTGGGCATCAGGCGACGCGACGGTCCCCATGCGGAGGGGCGCCCGAACGCGCCGAAACGACAGGACACGCCATGACCGCCAGTCCCGCGCCCCGGACGAAGGACCATGGGTTTGCGACCCAGTCGGCGCTTCGCACGCTGCAAACCGAGGCCGAAGGTCTGAGCGTTCTGGCCGATGCGATGAGGATCGACCTCGCCGAGCCTTTCGAGCGGGCGGTCGCGACCATCGCGACGATCACCGGCCGGGTGATCGTCACCGGCGTCGGCAAGAGCGGCCATATCGGCGCGAAGATCGCCGCCACCTTCGCGTCCACCGGCACGCCCGCCTTCTTCGTCCATCCCTCCGAGGCCAATCACGGCGATCTCGGCATGATCGGCAACGACGATGCGATCCTCGCCTTCTCATGGTCGGGGGAGACCACCGAACTGCAGGGAATTGTCGCTTATTCGCGGCGCTTCAGGATTCCGCTGGTGGCCATCACGTCCCGAGGCCGATCGACGCTTGCGAAGGAAGCCGACGTGGCGCTGGTGTTGCCATTGGTAAAGGAGGCTTGCCCGCACGGTCTCGCGCCGACGACGTCGACGACGTTGCAGGCGGCGATCGGTGACGCGCTGGCGGTCGCGCTGCTCGAACGCCGCGGTTTCACCTCGGGCGATTTCCGGGTCTTCCATCCGGGCGGCCAGCTTGGTGCGAGCCTGCGCTATGTCGGCGACATCATGCACACCGGCAATTCGATGCCGCTCGTGCAACTCGGCACGCTGATGTCGGAGGCGATCATCGTCATGTCGGCCAAGGGGTTCGGCTGCGCCGCGGTGGTGGATGAAAAGGGAAAGCTGCGTGGCATCGTCACCGACGGCGATCTGCGTCGCCATCTCGGCAACGACCTCTTGAAGCAAAACGTCGAGACGGTGATGAATCCCAAGCCGAAAACGGTGGAGCCGGAGACGCTGGCCGCCTCGGCGCTGGAGATCGTCAATTCTTCGAACATCACCGCGCTGATGGTCGCAAAGGATGGCGCGCCGGTCGGGATCGTGCATCTCCACGATCTGTTGCGCATCGGCGTCGCCTGAGACGTCTCACCCGGAGAAAGATGGAATTTCGGGGTCTGCCGATCCGTTCGAGGCTTTCGGGTCAGGCCGACGACGCCCCATTCTCCGCTGGAACGACCTTGAGCACCGCGCCGTCCGCATCGACGATGCGCACGGCGCGGCCCAAAGGCAGGTCGGGGCCGGCCACGCTCCACCAGCCATCGTCGATCGCGACGCGGCCGCGGCCGTTGACGATCGCCTCCGACAGCACCGCCTCGCGGCCGACGAGACGTCCCGTGCGCTTGTTGAGCCGGTCGGGTTCGTCAGCGACGTTGCGGGCGCCGTACCAGTTGCGGCCGATCAGGATGCAGACGATCGACAGGACGACGAAAGCGACGACCTGCTGCTGCCAGCCGAACCACCCCGAACCGCCGAGGAAGAACACATTGGTGCCGACGATCAGCGCCGCGATGGCAAAGAACAACAGGTAGACGCCGGGCAGCACCACTTCGAACACGAGCAACACCAGGCCGGCGATCCACCAGCCATAGTCGAGGAGGGCCTCGATCAGGCCGTTCACGCGTCACCTTTCGGCGGCCAGCCGTCGGCATATTGCGTCGGGCCGGTATCGCGGGTTTCCTGACTGCGCGGGACCGACGGCGCGCCGGAACCGCGGCGGCGCGGCGACGTCGTACTCGCGCCCCCACGAGGGTTTCCCCCGCCGGACCCTTGCGGATCCCCAAAGGAGGCTTTTGCGATCTCGGCGATGCCGGCGATCGAGCCCATCAGCGAGGCCGCTTCCAGCGGCATCAGAATGACGCGCTGGTTCGGCGCCGAGGCGATCTTCGCCAGGGCTTCGGTGTATTTCTGGGCGACGAAATAGTTGATCGCCTGAACGTCGCCGGCGGCGATGGCCTCGGAGACGAGCCGCGTGGCGGTGGCCTCGGCCTCGGCCAGGCGCTCGCGGGCCTCTGCCTCGCGAAAGGCCGCCTCGCGCTTGCCCTCGGCTTCCAGGATCTGGCTCTGCTTCTCGCCCTCGGCGCGCAGGATCTTGGCATTGCGCGAGCCTTCGGCTTCCAGGATTTCCGCCCGCTTTTCGCGCTCGGCCATCATCTGACGGGCCATCGAATCGACGAGATTGCGCGGCGGGTTGATGTCCTTGATCTCGATGCGGGTGATCTTGATGCCCCAGCTATGGGCTGCCTGGTCGACGACCCGCAGGATGCGCTCGGAGATCGTGTCGCGGTTGGAAAGAAGATCATCGAGGTCCATCGACCCCATGACCGAGCGCAGATTGGTCATGACGAGGTTGAGAATGGCGTTCTGCAGACCCGACACCTCGTAGGCGGCCGCTGCCGCGTCGAGAATCTGGTAGAAGGCGACGCCGTCGGCCGCGACCGAAGCGTTGTCGCGGGTGATGACCTCCTGGGTCGGCACGTCCAGCACCTGCTCCATCATGTTGAGCTTGCGGCCGACGCGCTCGATGAAGGGCACGATGATGTTGAGGCCCGGCGACAGCGTGCGCGTGTAGCGGCCGAAATTCTCGACGGTGTAATTGTAGCCCTGGGGCACGATCTTGATCGTCGAGAACAGGACGACGATCGCCACGAACAGCAGGACAAGCACCAGAATGCTCAAGCCGGACAGCATCATATCGTCATCCTCCCTCTGGTGAAGCCGGACCGTTCGTCGGTCCGCCCTTCAGTCGATCCAGCCCTTCAGTTCGCGCCGGACCATCGCCTCGATCACGTCCATGCCGGGCTCGGAATCGTTGAGGCATGGAATATGGGCGAAGTTCTCGCCACCCGCGTCGTGAAAGATCTCGGCGGCTTCGCCGGCGATCTCCTCCAGCGTTTCGAGGCAGTCCGACACGAAACCCGGATTGAGAACGGCAATGTTCTTGATGCCGTCCCGGGCGAGCTTTTCGACGGTCTTGTCGGTATAGGGCTGCAGCCATTCCTCCGGCCCGAAACGGGATTGGAAGCAGGTCATCAAGCGCCCCTTCTCCCAGCCGAGTCGCTCGTCCAGAAGGCGCGCGGTCTTCTGGCAATGGCAGTGATACGGATCGCCCTTCTTGAAATAGCTCTGCGGAATGCCGTGGAAGGAGCAGATCACCCGCTCCGGCACGAAATCGAGCGTTGCCAGATGGGTCTCGATCGAGCGGGCGAGCGCGTCGATGTAGACCGGCTCGTCGTGATAGGCCGGCACCGTGCGCACCGCCGGCATCCAGCGCTGGGTCCTCATGTGCTCGAAGAACTTGTCGTTCACCGTCGCCGTCGTCGTAGCGGAATATTGCGGATAGAGCGGGTAGACGAGAATTCGCTCGCAGCCCTGGCTCATCAGATAGTCGGTGCGCTCGGCGATGGAGGGATTGCCGTAGCGCATGGCCCAGTCGACGACCACGGACGGTGTGACGGCCATGCGGATCGCGAGCTTCTCGCCCTGTGCCCGCGTAAAAGTGCGCAACGGCGATTCGTTCTTCTCGGTGTTCCAGATCTCGGCATAGGCCGCCCCGGATTTCTTGGGGCGGGTGTTGAGGACGATGCCGTAAAGAATTGGATACCACGCGGCGCGCGGCCATTCGATGACGCGCTTGTCGGAGAGAAACTCCTTCAGATAGCGCCGCATCGATTTGAAATCGGTGCCGTCTGGGGTGCCCAGATTGACCAGGAGAACGCCGACCTTCGCCCGTTTGACCGGCGGATGCTCGGCCGGAAGCGGTCCGATGGAGCGATCCACAATCGTCTGGGTCTGGGCATTCATCTATCAAACCTCACGCCACCTGGCGGCCTTCCCGGCTTCGAAACTGTGCAGGATAGCCGACCCCGTCTGCCGCTGAACACCGTCCTTTGTGGCGATATAGGCACGCGCGTTGCATCGCAACACCGCCCAACGGGTGCCGCGGCGCCCGATCAGGCACGCGACAGATCGAAGCGGTTGCCGCTGGAGGTTGCGCACGACAGGATATTGGGTTGCACCTGATTGCAATTGGCCGCGACCTGCTGGTTCCGGGTCGTCGACGTGTAGACGATGTTGATCTGGCCGGGACCGAGGTTCGAATACGTGCCCGAGGCGAGCAGACCGTTGGTCGCCTGCTCGACGGATGTGAAGCGCCCGTTCTGAAAGGTTGCGGTGTAGGCGACGGGGCCACCGACAGAAGACCAGCGCCCGTCGATGCCGCGCGGCTGGGCCGCGTCGAACTGGGCGCGCGGCATTTCGCTCTGGCAGGCCGACAGCGCCAGAAGCGACAGTCCGAGCGAAACGAAGAGACGGGAAAGAACGACACCGCGCATCAGATAAACCTTACGACCATGAAGCTTGCCGTCGGTCCTCGCCGACAGCCGACTTCGACAACAACAACACAAGAACCGACCGAGGCTGGCAACGATCCCTGCGGCACAAAAAAGACATTATCCGAGAAGCGCCCGCGAGTCATCGCGTTATCATCCCAGCGCGTCTTGCGATGCTCGCCATGACGAGCTCGGCCTGTTCGCAACCCGCGCACTTCTGTCAGGCAATCGAGCCGACAGGGCTTGCCGGCATCGGGCTTGGCGGCATCACCGAATGGATCGAGCCGATCGTCTCGATCAAGCGAATGCGATCTTCGCTGTTGAAGGCGAACCAGTACATGGTGGTGCCGGTGATCAACGTGCCGGTCTTTTCGTCGTGCCGCGTCCAGTCGCAGCGGCTGGCCGCGTCGTCGTCCTCGCAGACGAGACCGCGCAGTTCGTAGGAGATGTAGGAGGTTCGCTTCAGAAGTTCGTCGAAGAAGGCCTGTGCCTCCGCTTCGCCTCCAAGCTGAAACTCACCCTCCATTCGACCGAACCAGGGCTCTTCGGCAAGCGCCGCGTTGCTGCGCTGGGAGACCTTGGCCCCAGGGGCGAAATGACGGGCGATGGTGCCGGTCTTGCCGGTCATTACCGCATCCATGACCTGTTCGACGATGGCGCGTCGTGCCTGCGTATCGACCAACGGATGCTCCGTGAGAAAGCGGGACGCCCCCGATTCCTCGATTTCCTGCGGATCGGGCGTATGCCTCCACATGACGGCTAAAGTTTAGACAGGCGGTCCGAAAAGCAAGGGCTGCGGCCCCTCGGCGAGGTCGCAACCCTTTTCGCTTCGCTTTATCCACCGTTTTGGTGGCTGGCCTTGCGTTTCAGCGCACGAGAATGTTGCGGAACTGCCAGGGATCCTTCTCGTCGAGGTCTTCGGGGAAGAGGCCCGGACGGTCGGTGAGCGGGGTCCAGTCGGTATAGTAGCCCTTGACCGGTCCCAGATAGGGCGACTGCACTTCGAGGCACCGCCTGTAGTCCATCTCGTCGCTCTCGACGATGCCGGCCTTCGGGTTTTCCAGCGCCCAGACCATGCCGGCGAGCACCGCCGAGGTCACCTGCAGGCCGGTGGCGTTCTGGTAGGGCGCGATGCGACGGGTCTCTTTGAGGGAGAGCTGCGAGCCGTACCAATAGGCGTTCTTGTCGTGGCCGTAGAGGAGCACCCCCAACTCGTCGATGCCCTCGACCAACTCGTCCTCGTCGAGGACATGATGGGTCGGCTGGATCTTGCCGGCGGCGCCGAACAGCTCGTGCAGCGACAGGACGGCGTCGTTGCAGGGATGATAGGCGTAATGGCAGGTCGGGCGGAAGGTGACCTCGTCGTCCTTGTTGCGGGCCGTGAAATAATCGGCGATCGAGATCGACTCGTTGTGTGTCACGAGGAAGCCGTACTGGGCCCCTGGCGTCGGGCACCAGGTGCGCACGCGAGTGTTGGCTCCCGGCTGCTCCAGATAGATCGCCGACTGGTGGCCCTTCTTGTGCTGCCTGGCGTTCTTCGGCATCCACTTCTCATGGGTGCCCCAGCCGAGCTCGGCCGGCTGCATGCCTTCCGACAGGAAGCCCTCGACCGACCAAGTGTTCCAGAAGACGTCCATAGGCTTGGGCTTCTTGGTCAGCTGGGTGTCGCGCTCGGCGATGTGAACGCCCTTGACGCCGGCCTTCTTCATCAGCTTGGCCCAGCCCTCGCGATCGTCCGGGCCCGGCTCCTTGAAGTCGAGCCCGACAGCGCCCGCGACATCCACCAGCGCCTGCTTGACGAACCAGGAGACCATGCCGGGATTGGCGCCACAGCAGGAAACAGCGGTCGTGCCGCCGGGGTTCTTCCTCTTTTCCTTGCGCACGGTTTCGCGCAGGGCGTAGTTCGTGCGGTCGGCATTCGACATGGACTCGTCGAAATAAAAGCCGAGCCAGGGCTCGACGACCGTATCGATGTAAAGGACGCCGAGTTCGCGGCACAGCTTGATCAGGTCCAGCGAGCCGGTGTCGACCGACAGGTTGACGCAGAAGCCCTGGCCTTCACCCTCGGTAAGCAGCGGCGTCAGGAGCTCCTTGTAGTTCTTCCTGGTGACCGCCTCGTTGATGAAACGCACGCCGCGCTCGTTGAGGTGGAGCTCGACGTCCTTGTTCGGGTCGATGACGGTCAGGCGGGACTTGTCGTAATCGAAATGGCGCTCGATCAGGGGCAGGGTGCCCTTGCCGATCGAACCGAATCCGATCATCACCACGGGGCCGGTGATCTTGGCATGGATCGAAGGGGTTTTGTCTGCCATGGGGCGTCCTCTCGGTCGTGGTCGAAGGCGGCGGCCGACGCTCGATGTGCCGGCCAGCCTCTGAATGTCTCGGCGAAGGCGCTAGAACGTTTCCGTGACAATTGGAAGGCTAAGGCGGCGGGTGGAAGGCCAAGGCGGCGGGTCGGACCACGTGACAATCCGGTTTTGCATGGTCGGGCCGATATCGAAGGAATGACGCGATGCAGCTTCCGGCGGCTTTGAAAGCCGCGCTCGACAGGCGCCTTTGCCATTCCGACATGGCCGATCTCAGGCAATCGGGCGAGCGGCTATCCCGCCGCTACCGGGCCGAAACCCGCGACGGGCGCGCGCATCTGTCGAGCGAGGCATCGGTTGACGCTTACCTGGCCGCACGGTTGCCCGCGACCTTCGCTTCCGCAAGCGCGTCGCTGCAGGCTGCGGCCGAGCGGTTGCCGGATTTCGCACCAAAGACCCTGCTTGATGTCGGCGCGGGGCCCGGCACGATCGCCTGGGCCGCCGCTGCGGTCTTCCCGAGCCTCGAGCAGGCGACCCTCGTCGAAGCGAGCCGACCCGCCGCCGTGATCGGCGCGGCACTGGCGCAAGAGCGGCCGGTGGGCGGTGGGCTTCCTCTTTCGATCGATTGGCGCGTCGGCACGGCGTCGACGCAACTCGAAGACTGTCCGAACGCCGATCTCGTCACGCTTTCTTATGTGCTCGACGAGCTTTCGGCCGCCGAAGGCGAGACCCTCGTCGATGCGCTCTGGGCAAAGACCGACAGCACGCTGGTGATCGTCGAGCCCGGCACCACCGCCGGCTGGCGCCGGCTGATGGCCGTCCGTGAGCGCATGCTGGCCGCCGGCGCGACGCTCGTCGCGCCTTGTCCGCATGCGGCAGACTGCCCGCTGGTCGAGCCCGACTGGTGCCACTTTTCGCAACGGGTCGAGCGCTCGCGCGTCCATCGGCTCGCCAAGAACGGAACCGTCCCCTACGAGGACGAAAAATTCGCCTATCTCGCTCTATCCCGTGCCCCCGCCGCATCGCTTGCAGTGGCCGCGGCTCGCGTGATCGCGCCGGTCAAGGTGGGCAGCGGCAAGGTGAGGCTGAAGCTTTGCACGAGCATGGGAACCGCCGAGGACCGGCTGATCACCAAGCGCGAAGGCGAGACGTTTCGTGTCGCGCGGCGGTTGGAGTGGGGCGATGCGTGGGGTTGAGGGAGCGCGACCGCCTTATTCCTCCATCGCCGCCAGCTCGTCGATGAAGCCGGAGATCACGGCGAGGCCCTTCGACCAGAAGGCGGGGTCGGAGGCGTTAAGGCCGAAGGGCTGCAGCAGCTCCGAATGGTGCTTGGTGCCGCCGGCTTTCAGCATCTCGAAATACTTCTCCTGAAAGCCGGTCTCGGAGTTCTCGTAGACCGCATAGAGCGAGTTCACGAGGCAGTCGCCGAAGGCGTAGGCGTAGACGTAGAAGGGCGAATGGATGAAGTGCGGAACGTACGTCCAGTAGGTCTCGTAGCCGTCGCCGAGATGGATCGATGGGCCGAGGCTGCGCCGCTGGACGTTCATCCAGATCTCGCCGATCTGCTCGCTGGTCAGCTCGCCGTTGCGCCGCTCCTGATGCAGTTCGCGCTCGAACTGATAAAAAGCGATCTGGCGGACCACCGTGTTCAGCATGTCCTCGACCTTTGAGGCGAGCAGCGTCTTGCGCTCCGCCTTGGTGCGGGCTTGCTTCAGGAGCGATCGGAAGGTCAGCATCTCGCCGAACACCGAAGCGGTTTCGGCCAGCGTCAGCGGCGTCGCCGCCATCAGCGCGCCCTGCTTGCCGGCGAGCACCTGATGGACGCCGTGGCCGAGCTCATGGGCGAGCGTCATCACGTCGCGCGGCTTGCCCATGTAGTTGATCAGAACATAGGGGTGTACGCTCGGGACGGTCGGGTGCGCGAAAGCGCCGGGCGACTTGCCCGGGCGGAGCGCCGCGTCGATCCAGCCGTGATCGAAGAACTGGCCGGCGATCGTCGCCATCTCGGGCGAAAAACCCGAATAGGCCGACAGCACCGTCTTGCGTGCCTCGTCCCAGCCGATGTCGCGGCGGCTTGAATCCTGCAGCGGGGCGTTGCGGTCCCAATATTCCAGGATGTCGAGTCCGAGCCATCTGGCCTTCATCGCGTAATAGCGGTGGGACGTCGACGCATAGGCCTCGGTCACCGCTTCGGACAGGGCATCGACGACCTCGCGCTCGACCCGGTTCGCCAGATGGCGCGAATCGGCGACGTCGGTGAAACCGCGCCAGCGGTCGGAGATTTCCTTGTCCTTGGCCAGCGTGTTGGTGATCAGCGTGAAGGTGCGCAGGTTTTCCGAGAACACGTTGGTGAGCGCGCTGGCCGCCTTGCGGCGCTTGTCCCGATCCGGGTCCTGAAGGAGGTTCAGTGTGCCTTCGATGGCGAGATCGTTGCCGTCGACCGTAAAGCGCAGCGACGTCAGCGTCTCATCGAAAAGCCGGTTCCAGGCGCCCGAACCGGTCATCGCCTTCTCATGGAAAAGCTCCTCGACCCGGTCCTCGAGCTGGAACGGCTTGTCCTTGCGCAGGTCAACGATCCAGGGACGATAGTGTGCGAGCGCTGGATCGCGGTCCATCGCCGCATCCATGTCGGCGTCGTCGATGCGGTTCATCTCCAGCGGGAAGAACAGAAGCCTGGAGGAGATGTCGATGACGTTGGACTGGATGTCGCCGTAGAACTTGGCGCGGGCCGGGTCCGAGGTGTCGCCGGAATAGATCAGCCCGGCATAGGAAATAATCCGGCCAAGCAGTTCCTCGAGTGCCTCGAAGCCTGCGATCGCTTCGCCGAGATGGCTGTTGGCCGCCCGCGCCTCGTTTCCAAGCGAACCACGCCAACGGGCCTGGAACGCTTCCGCCTCGCTGCGGGCGCGGGCGAGATCGTTCTTCAAGGCGTCGCTGTCCATCGCAGGATAAAGGTCGGAAAGGTTCCATTCGGGCAAGTCGCCGCTCGCCGCCGGCGCTGCTTCGATCGCGGAAAAGGCGGGGGTGGGGGAAGAAGACATCGCGGCACGCTCTTTGTTTCTGGGCAGGTTTCAGCAGGTTCGGGCACCAAGCGGCTGGTCGTCATTCGGACCGTCCGAACGTAAACCTGATATCTGCAATTTCATTAGACTTTTCCGGAATTTGGCGATCGAAACTTGGCCATCTCCGTTCAGTCGAATTTTATCCGTCCGTATCAAATTGGGTCACTCTCGCATGAAGACGAGACCGGAGGCGGAGCATGACCCAGACCGTACTTATCGTTGACGACGATCCCATTCAACGCCGGCTGCTCGACGCCCATGTGTCGCGCCTCGGTCTGAACGTCTGCCAGTGCGCCGGAGGGCGGGCGGCAATCGATATCCTGACCGGGCCCGACAGCGGCAATGTCTCGGCTGTCGTCCTCGACCTGATGATGCCCGACCGCTCGGGCAGCGACGTGATGGCCGAGATGCGCAAGCGCCACCTCGACATTCCGGTCATCGTCCAGACGGCCAAGGGCTCGATCGACACGGTGGTCGACGCCATGAAGGCCGGCGCCTTCGATTTCGTGGTCAAGCCCGTTTCGCCGGAAAAGCTCAAGGCCGCGCTCGGTAACGCATTGAAGGTCAGTGCCGCCAACCAGCGTCGGGCGAGGAGCGAGGCCGCCGCGCCGAGCCTTGCGGTGGCGGCCGTCGACGCCTCGCCGTCGCTCGCCTCGGTGCTGGCCGCGGCGGCGAAGGCCGCGCAGTCGGACATTCCGATCCTGATCTCGGGCGAAACCGGCTCCGGCAAGGAGTGGCTGGCGCGAGCGATCAAGGCCGCGGGCCCGCGGCGCGGGGCACCTTTCGTGGCGGTCAATTGCGGCGCGCTGCCGGGCGAACTCGTCGAAAGCCTGCTTTTCGGCCATGCCAAGGGGGCGTTCACCGATGCCAGCACGCCGCATGCCGGCAAGTTCGTCGAGGCCGACGGCGGCACCCTGTTCCTCGATGAAATCGGCGAATTGCCGCCGATGGCGCAGGTGAAGCTCCTGCGCGTCCTGCAGGATGGCGCGATTGACCCTGTAGGCGGGCGGCATTCGGTTCGAACCGACGTTCGGATCATCTCCGCGACCAATCGCGATCTCGCCGACGACGTGCGCGGCGGCCGCTTTCGCGAAGACCTCTATTACCGGCTCAACGCCTTCGAATTGACGGTGCCGCCGTTGCGCGAGCGACGCGAAGAAATTGCCGGGCTGACGCGCCGATTCGTCGCGCGGCTGGTCAAGTTAGAGCGGCACACCCCGGTGCGCAGAATCAGTGAAGCCGCGGTCGACCTTCTGTGCCGGTACGACTGGCCGGGCAATGTTCGCCAACTGGAGAACGTGCTGCACCGCGCCGTTGTCCTGTGCGAACGCAAGACATTGAACGCCGCCGATTTTCCGCAGATCGCCGGCATGGGCGCGGCAATGAGTTCGAATTCGCGCTCCGGGGAACCGACGGATATGCATCAGGCCGCAGTGGGTCCGTCGGCCGGCGAACCCGTGACGGGTGAACCGTCGCCGCAAGCGGCGAACGCGTCTTTGGGGCCGGTCGAACGGCGAACGCTGGCCGATCGGCGGCGCCGACATGACGATGATGAAGCCGACGATCGGGGGTGGATCGGAACGACGATGTTTCCAATCGTCGACGAGAATGGTGATATCCGACCAATGGAAGCGGTGGAGGCCGATCTCATTCGGCTGGCGTTGGATCGCTACAAGGGGCGTATGAGCGAGATCGCCCGTCGCCTCGGCATCGGGCGCTCTACCCTCTACCGCAAGATGCGCGAGTACGACATCGAGGTGTGACGTGATGTTGAATGGCGATGATCGAGCGTTGCTGCAGTAGCGAACGGTTTCGAAGACCTGGACCCGCGCGAACCCATGGTGGAATACGAGGACTTCGCGCTACGTTCCGCGACGACCGGCCTGCCGCGAAAGCGCAGTGAATGGGTTGCCGGCTTTTTAACCTTAACCCGGACTTAATGTTTTTCTTGCAGACTTCGAAAAAGTTGGACGAGTGTCATCTTAATGCCGCAGTTTGAGGAAGACTGTGAGTTTGGGGTGCATATACAAGCAATTGCTCGGATCCGGGGCTTTAAGCGGATTGCGGCAGTCGAGTTGAAGGGCCTTTCGCGAGGCCTGTGTTTGAGGGGAAAACCGCATGTTCGGACACACCGCTCGCGCCTGCCGTTCTGGCTGGCGCCTCGCGACGTTCGCGGCCGTTGCGCTGCTGGCACTGGCCTCGGCTGGTGCCGCGCAGGCAGAGACCCGGTACCTCAAATTCTACAATCTTCACACCCACGAAAAGGGTGCCTTTCCCTACAAGGTGAACGGTCGCTACGTCTCGTCGGAGTTGAAGAAGGTCAACTATTTCCTGCGTGACTGGCGCAAGAACCAGGCGACGAAGATGGACCCGCAGCTTCTCGACCTGATCTGGGAAGCCTACCGCCAGTCGGGCTCGAACGGCTATATCAACGTCATCTGCGGCTACCGTTCGTCCGGTACCAACAATATGCTGCGCTCTCGCAGCTCCGGCGTCGCCCAGAAGAGCCAGCACACGCTCGGCAAGGCGCTCGACTTCTACATTCCCGGCGTGCCCTTGAAGAAGATGCGCGAGATCGGCCTCAGGATGCAGGTCGGCGGCGTCGGCTATTATCCGACTTCCGGCTCGCCGTTTGTGCATTTCGACGTCGGCCGCGCGCGCCATTGGCCGCGCATGAGCCGCTCGCAACTTCTTGCGGTGTTTCCGCGAGGCAACACGGTCCATGTTCCCTCGGACGGCAAGCCGCTGCCGGGTTACCAACAGGCCGTCGCTTCCTACAAGCAGCGCCGCGGTGCTTCGGACATGCAGGTCGCCAATGCCGGCGGTCGCTCCTCGGGTGGTGGCAAGACACTCCTGTCGTTCCTCTTCGGCGGCGGATCCGACGAAGCCGAGGACGAGGCCGATGCCCAGGTGGCGCCGTCCGCAGCGCCGACCCGCGCGGCTCCGGCCGCACGCCCGGCCCCGGCTCCAGCAGCGGCTGTGCCGGAACCCGAGGTCGCCGTTGCCGCGGTGATCCCGCAATCGCGCCCGAACATCCCCGGCGGCGTTGCCGTGTCGGTTCCCGACGTGTTCGATACCAGTCGTTCGCAGCCGGCGCCGCAGGACTCCAGGTCCGAGCCCGAAGTGCCGACGCAAATGGCCATGCTTGAGCCGGCCCGGGTGCCGTTTCCGACCTTCGCGCCGTTGCGCCAGGCCGTTGGAGCCGCGGTACTGCCAGGCCCGACGATCGCGGCCGCCTCGCCGGCGATCGCCGGCGCCGACGCAGCCACCGTTTCATCGCTCGTCGCCGACCTGCAGGCGCAGGAAGAGCGCGAGAAACGGCAGCCCGTCGCCGAGGAACAACTCGCCTATGCCATTCCCACCCCTCGCGACCGTCCCGCATTCGAGGCGATCCTCGATGCGGTCGATCCGGCGCCAGCTGGCCGGAACGCGGCAGCCGCGGTGAAGGCCCTGACCAAGGGCGGGGTTCTCGCGGCATCCGCCAAAGGCGAAACGCCGATCGGCAAGCGCACTGCCACCCGGATCGCGGCGATCGCGCCGGCACCGGCACCGGCACCGCAAGCCATAGCACCGGTGCCGAGCCGCTCCTTGATCACCGAGGCGTCGACCAAGGTCGGCGCACAGCCCAAGCCGCATCCGTCGCGGTCGACCTTCGCAGCCGTGCTCGACGGTGCAGCGTCCGTGCCGAAAGGCGGTAAGGGCGGTCGTGTGCGCGGTGTGAAGGTGGCGTCGTCCAGCAATCGTCTGAAGGTCGCACCGGTCGATCCGCAGGACGTCATCTCCTCGCGCATCGAAATGGCCAGCCTGATGGCGGATTCGGGACGCCGGGCCACGAAGCTCAGGACGTCGACGCCCGATGCGGCGCGGCTGGTCGGCAACGTGCCCGATACGCTCTATGCCGACGGCTTCTCTTCGACCAAGTCCGGCGGCCAAGCCGACCGGTTTTCAGGGTCGGCCGTCGCCTTCATGCCGGTGGTCAAGATCAAGCCCTGATTGCCGCGTTCCGCGGCGTTCATGCCGCCGGCCGGTTGCCGATCGGTGGCCAGGGGTCGGCGTTCTGTCGCCGAGCGGGCACGGCCGGGGCTGCGAATCAAAGCCTCGTCGAGCTGGCATCATTCCATACGACGTCCAGGAAAACCGATCCGCAGATCGGTCAGCTGTCTGGCCCGTCATCGATACCGATGCGCGATGAATTCTCGTCTGGCCGCTCGCGCAAGATATCGCACAAGACGGCCGGGCCGCCCTGCAGGCTCAGATCGAGGAGCGGAGTTTGTTTGTGGCGATTTTGCAGCCTTAATTCGCTGTCAGCCCGGCGATCGAACCGAAGCTCTAAAACCGTTTCGATCCGATGATCTACACTTTGGGTCTATTCGACATTTTGGAGCCGACTGTGATGATCATGTTCGCCTGGTGCGAGAGACGCCTCCAGTTGGTCGGCAAAATATCACGGCAAAACGAGTTCGCGCGAAAGCTTTGTCACTGAAATCGTCGCAGATTTGTCCAATGGGCGTGATGCAAGCGGCGGAAAAGCCAAGCATCGCCGCGCGGGAATTGAAGCCGCAAATTGCAATCGATGCGCTTTTTTGCTTCGGAAATTTGGCTTTGCGGACGAATGGCGAAAACGCGGCGGCAATTTACGTATCCAGGCCGACGGGAATTGCTCTGATCGTCTGCGATCTCCGGATATTTCATCGGCAACGTAATGCGAACCTTAAGTCTCGGTAATCTGGCATTTCAAGGCTTCATTCGAACGATCTGTTTGCGGTTTTTCGCTTGAGGAAATTCTCCTAAAAACTTGCGGCTGCCATTAGACGACTTGACATTAAGTATAGAGGATACAATACCACTCCGTATGGGTGGGTCGTCGTCAGTTGGTGGCCAACCGGTCGCCTGTTAAGCGCCATGTGATGGTGCTATCTACCATTCCTAATTGGTTTGCAGGTGGTTCACTCCAATAAAAAGGGTATCCCATGGATCAGATCGAATCGTTCGACAACAATGAAATGCTGATGGAACTGACGGCCGAAGTGGTTGCTGCCTATGTCAGCAACAATTCGCTGCCCGTCTCCGAACTGCCGTCCTTGATTTCGGATGTCTATGGCGCGCTCGGCCGCACGACTGCCGCTCCGGCCGCCGTCCAGGCCGAAAAGCCGAAGCCGGCCGTGTCGCCGAAGAAGTCGGTGACCGACGATTACATCATCTGTCTCGAGGACGGAAAAAAGTTCAAGTCGCTCAAGCGTCACCTGATGACCCACTACAATCTCTCGCCGGAAGAGTACCGCGAGAAGTGGGATCTGGCGGCCGACTACCCGATGGTCGCGCCGAACTACGCCGCGGCGCGCTCGCGTCTCGCCAAGCAGATGGGCCTCGGCCACAAGCGTCGCCGGGCTGCCCGCTAAGACGGAAACCTCGCACGTTCGACCGCTGCGTGGTGCAGCATACGAAAACACCCCGCCGATGCGAATCGACGGGGTGTTTTTTTGGGTTGGTTGCCGATGCCGGCCCGTTGGCTTCAAAGTGTTGCCGCGGGACGCGTGGACTGGCTGAACTCAGGATTGGCCCGGCGTCATGCCGAGGGCCTGCAGGTACAGGTCAAGGATCGCATCCTGCTCCTGCCGCTCGTTCTGATCCTGCTTGCGCAGCGAGATCACGCGACGCAGCACCTTGGTGTCGAAGCCGTTGCCCTTGGCCTCGGCGTAGACATCCTTGATGTCGTCCGAGATCGTCTTCTTTTCTTCCTCGAGCCGCTCGATGCGCTCGACGAAGGAGCGCAACTGATCCTGGGCGACACCTTCTACGTCGGACATGCAAAGTCTCCGTCTGGGAAATCAACTGTTCTGATGGCCGCCGATAGCAGACCGGAGCGATTCTTGAAAACGGCGAGTTTTCAATCGTGCGGTTCCGCCGTCGAAATTTGCTGCCGAGCGGTATCAGTCGCTTGTGTCTGGTACTGATCCTGCCATTCGCCATAGGGCATACCGTAGAACATCTCACGCGCCTCGTCCCTGGAGATCCGGGTTCCGTCCGCCTCCGCCGCCTCCTGATACCAGCGCGACAGACAGTTGCGGCAAAACCCGGCAAGATTCATCAGGTCGATGTTCTGCACGTCGGCCCGCTCGCGCAAATGATCGCGCAGGCGCCGAAACGCCGCGGCTTCGTATTCCAACTGTTTTTGCTTGTCGCTCATGGCGTCGTCTCCGTTTCCAATCCGGTGCGCCCGAAGCCGGCGGCCTGAGGCAGCCGTATGCTGAGGATCGCGTCCGATGCCCGATATCGCCTTCGCAGCCGTCGTCATCAAGGGTGCGGCCAACCCGCGCCTTGCGTTTGAAGCGCAGGTCCTGCCCAACCCGCAGTGCGCCCAGGCTCACGGCCGGACCTCACCGCCTCGCCAAGAAGGAACGCGCCATACGGTGCCCTCTCGACAAGACCTTGCCACGTCCGTAGGCAAGCCACATCGTTAAGGGCCGTGCCGCTTTGTCGAACGATCGAACCTCTTCCGCCGCGCCGCAGGGCGTGGAGCCGGTCCCGGTCGCGTGCGCGCCGGCGACCTCGCGCATCGCCATGGGGGCGAGCGCGGCGCTGATTTGTCTGCTGGTGGGCGCGATGGCCCTCGGCCTCTCGCCGGTCTTCGTGCGCAACGCCGAGGTCGGCCCCTTTGCCAGCGCCTTCTGGCGCGCCTTCGCCGCGCTGCCTCTGCTGTTCGTGTGGAGCCTTGTCGAGCGGCGCATGAGCGGCCGGGCGGGGCGGGGAATCAAGGTCAGCAATCCCCGGGCGCTCGTTCTTGCCGGTCTGTTCTTCTCCGGCGACCTGACCTTCTGGCATCTGGCGATCCTCCACACGACGATCGCCAACGCAACCTTCCTCGCCTGTCTCGCGCCGGTCTGGGTGGCGCTGTTCTCGCGCCTCACCATTGGCGAGGCGGTGTCGCGTCGAACCATGATCGGTCTCGCCATCTGTCTGCCTGGAGCGGCACTGCTCATCTTGCAGTCGGGCGAAGGCTCGGCCGGCTCGCCACTGGGCGATCTTTACGGCGCCATCACATCCTTGTTCTTCGGGCTGTATTTCCTCGCCATGCGCGAGGCGCGAAAGGGGCTCGGCGGCGGCGAATCGACCCTTGCCTTTACCCTCGTCACAGCCGCCGTGCTCTTGGTCATCGCGATCCTGTCCGGCGACGGCCTCATCCCGGCGAGCGCATCGGGCGTTGCCAACCTCGCAGCTCTCGGCTTCGTTTCCCACGCGGGCGGGCAGGGGCTCTTGTCGGTGTCGCTCGGCGTCCTGTCGGCGTCCTTTTCCTCGCTCGTCATTTTCGCCGAGGCGATCGCCGCGGCGATCTTCGGCTGGCTTTTTGCGGGGGAGGCGATCGGCTGGCTGCAGGCCGCCGGTGGCCTGTTGATCTTCGCCGGCATCTTCGTCGCGCGGCCGCGCAAACATTCGGCCCCTTCGTGATGGGCGCACAGGCTCGCGTTTCGGACGAACGCCACGGCTGGCGAAAAGCCGGCGACCTGCCGTCGGTTGTTCGAACCTTGCCGGCTTTTCACGCAATGCGGTCGTTTGGTCACCGCGTTGACAGGTCCGGCAGGTATGTAGAGATTCGGCCCGGTTCGCACGGACGTTCATTTCGGAGATGTCGCATGAGATCGAAACCTGCCAGCCGCGCACTTGGCGCGGCGGGATTGGGCCTTTTCGCATTCGCCCTTCTCGCGGTCATGGGGCCGCTCGGCGCCACGGCGGCGAAGGCCGACTTCCGCGTCTGCAACGGCACGCAGTCGCTCGTCGGCGTGGCCATCGGCTATCGAGCCGAGGCCGGCTGGACGACGGAGGGCTGGTGGCGCATACCGGCGACCACCTGCAAGTCGATCATCGAGGGTCCGCTCTCGTCGCGCTACTATTATGTCTACGCCGAAGACGCGGACGGGCAGGGTCGCTGGGCCGGTTCGATCGACTTCTGCATCGCCGAGAACGAGTTCAAGATTGCGGGCGTCAAGGATTGCTTGAAGCGGGGATACCAGAAGATGGGATTCCGCGAATACGACACCGGCGAACAGGCGAGCTGGATGGTCCAGCTGACCGAGGCGCCGCGGGAAAGCACGGGACCGCAATGAGACGCAATCGCAGGGTCAAGATTCTCGCTACCCTCGGGCCGGCCTCCTCGACCATCGAGATGATCCGCAAGCTGCATGATGCGGGCGCCGACGTCTTCCGCATCAATATGAGCCATTCGAGCCACGAGATGATGCGCGACCTCGTCGGCATGATTCGCAGCGTCGAGAAGGATGTCGGCCTGCCGATCGGTATCCTGGCCGATCTCCAGGGCCCCAAGCTGCGTGTCGCGACCTTCGCCGACGGCAAGGTCGACCTCGAAGCGGGCCAGGAGTTCACGCTCGACGACAATCCCGAGCCGGGAGACGCCACTCGGGTGAAGCTTCCGCATCCGGAAATTTTGGAGGCCGTCGAGGTCGGGCACCGCCTGCTCATCGACGACGGACGGCTGCAACTCGTCTGCATCGAGACCGACAAGCACCGCATCAAATGCAAGGTCGTTGCCGGTACCCAGATTTCCAACCGCAAGGGCGTCAGCCTTCCCGACACGACGCTGGCCACCGGCGCGCTCACCGAGAAGGACCGTAAGGACCTCGACGCGGTGCTCGCCGAAAACGTCGACTGGGTGGCGCTGTCCTTCATCCAGCGGCCGGAAGATCTGGCCGAGGCGCGCAAGATCGCCCGCGGCAGGGCGTTTTTGTTGTCGAAGATCGAAAAGCCCCAGGCCGTCGAGCGGCTCGACGAGATCATCGAGCTCTCCGATGCGATCATGGTCGCTCGCGGTGATCTCGGCGTCGAACTGCCGCTCGAAACCGTGCCCGGCATCCAGAAGCGCATCACTCGAGCCGCCCGCCGCGCCGGCAAGCCGGTGGTTGTCGCCACGCAGATGCTGGAATCGATGATCTCGGCGCCGGTGCCCACCCGCGCCGAGGTGTCGGACGTGTCGATCGCCGTTTTCGAGGGCGCCGACGCGGTCATGCTTTCGGCCGAATCGGCCGCCGGCGATTATCCGGTCGAGGCGGTCGACATGATGGACCGCATCGCCCGGGAGGTGGAACGGGATCCGCTTTATCCGGGCATTATCTTCGCCCAGCGTCCAGCTCCGGAGGCGACGGGCGCCGATGCCGTGGCGCTGGCCGCCCGGCAGATGGCTGAAACCCTCGACGTCGCGGTCATCGTCACCTATACGGCGACCGGTACGACTGGGCTTCGCACCGCCCGCGAGCGGCCGCAGATCCCGATCCTAGCGCTCTCGCCTGTTCTGGAGACGGCCCGGCGTCTGTCGCTGGTCTGGGGTCTGCACTGCGTCGTCACCGAGGATGCCCAGAGCCTCGACGACATGGTCGATCGGGCCTGCCGCCTGGCCGTCGAGCAGAAATACGCCAAGGCCGGCGAGCGGCTGATCGTCACCGCTGGCGTGCCGCTCAGGACACCGGGTGCCACCAACATGCTGCGCATCGCCTATATCGGCTCGGATGGGCTGTCCTCGATCTGAACGAGCCGACGGGACGGCGCCAAACCCCGCCGCAATGCCGCGCCGCCATGAGCGCTGGCGCGGAGGGATCAAATCTCCGGACCGGTCAGTTCGTCGGCGAGGCGCGCGGCGGCCTTTTGCGCTGAATCGAGGGCGGGATAAACGTCCAGCACCTGCATGTAGGTCTGAAACGCCTTGTCCTTGTGGCCGGTCTGCTCGAGGATCATGCCGAGTCCCATCATCGCACCCCAGTGGCGCGGCTCGTGGAGCAAGGTCTGCTCGATGTCGGCGAGCGACTTGCCCCATTGGTCCATGGTGAAGTTGAGCGTGGCGCGGCGGTTCCAGGCTTCGGCATAGTTCGGATCGAGGACGAGCGCCTGGTCAAGCATGTCAATCGCCGCGGCATTGTCCGTTTTGGTCATCGAATCGGCGGCCCGCTGCATCAGGAGGTCGACGGTCGCACTGCCGCTCCTTGCCCACTGACGCTGGATGCGCACGGCAATTGGCGCGGCCTTCTCGTGACCGGCCGCCTTCTTCAACTCCGCGAACAACCGGTCGAGCCGCTCGTCCGGTGTCTCGTCGGCCTTCTCGGGCGGGTCGGGCTGTGCCGCGGTCGGGTCGTCGGGCAGGGGGGCGCCGCCGAAGGCTTCGGGTACCTGATCTTCATCGTCCCCGCCATCGGGCGGCGGCACGACCATGGGCGGCGTGTCGGGAAGCGGCGCACCATCTGGTCCGGTCGGATCGGACGGCGCGTCCTCGTTGGGGAAGGGGACACCCGGAAGCGTGTCGGGATCGATGATCGAGGGCCCCTGGCCCGTGCCGCCATCGCCGGCGCTTCCATCTTCGGAGCGCATGCCGGGACCGGGCGCCTGATCCTGCGCGCGCGTCGGCATCGCGGCCAACAGGCCGAGGGCCAGGATCGAGGAAAGGGTGAGGGACGTCAGGACACCACGCATGCAAAGAGGTTAAATCTTCGCAGCGCGGCGTCAATGCGGCCAAAGCGGCCGCTCGCAAAATTGTCATAAGGCCACCATGCCCACATCGGCAACGGCGATATAGACCCAACGAAAAACGACGCAGCGAATGCCGCGCCGTTTCGAGTCGTAGGGTGAGACGAGCCGCTTGCCGGCGCGCCTGTCCGATCAGCCCTGGCGCGCCTTGAAACGCGGAGCGACCTTATTGATGATATAGACGCGGCCCTTGCGGCGGACCATGCGATTGGCGCGATGGCGACCCTTGAGGGACTTCAGGGAATTCTTGATCTTCATGGCATCACCGGTTCAGCTGGAGCGGCGACCGTTTTGGGCAGCCCCTCGAAAACGAAGGGCGCACCGCAGCGGTACGCCCGAAATCAATTGCCGTCGAGATAGCTCTGCAGACGGCACTTGTCAACGTTCGCTCAGGGGGCAAGAGCGACGATCGGGCGTTTTTGAAGACGGCAAACCCTGCCCGGAGTCAGCCTCGCGCCGGTCCGGTCAGCGTCGTCACATGGCCCATTTTGCGGCCCTTTCGCCTCTCCGCCTTGCCGTAGAGGTGGAGGACCGCCTCTGCCGTTGCCAAGAGTTCGGGCACCTCGGCCATGTCATCGCCGATGAGATTGTCCATCACCGCGTCGCTGTGGCGCCTGGGATCGCCGAGGGCAAGGCCCGCGATGGCGCGGATGTGCTGCTCGAACTGCGAGATAGCGCAGGCGGCCTCTGTCCAATGGCCGGAATTGTGGACTCGCGGCGCGATCTCGTTGACGAGAAGTCCGCCGTCTTCTCCGACGAAGAATTCGACGCCGATGACGCCGACATAGTCGAGACGGGTCAGTATCGTTTCGGCAATGGCCTTGGCGCGCTCCGCAACGTCCGGTGCGACGCGGCCGGGAACGGTCGAGCGGCGCAGGATTCCGAGGCTGTGGACGTTGATCGACGGGTCGTAGGCCCTGACCGTCCCGTCGATCGCACGTGCGGCGATCACCGAGCACTCGTAGGCGAAGGAAACCTTTCTCTCCAGGATCGACGGCACGGCGCCGAGGCTTTCGAAGGCGCCGTCATGGGGGGCGTCGCGCCGGATCGTCGCCTGGCCCTTGCCGTCATAGCCGAAGCGGCGCGTCTTCAGGATGCAGTCGCCGTTCAGTTCGGCGAGGGCGTGGCCGATCTCCTCGACGCTGTCGATGGCGCGCCATTCGGCTGTCGCAACGCCGATCCCGTTCAGGAAAGCCTTTTCCACGACCCTGTCCTGAGAGACCTCCAACGCGTCGGCGGGCGGATAGAGCGGGCACGCGCCGAGCGCTTTTCGCACTGGTTCCACGGGCACGTTCTCGAACTCGTAGGTGACGACGTCGGAACGCGTCGCGAGGTCGGCGAGGGCCGACGGATCGTCATAGGCGGCAACGATCGCATCGCTTGCGACCTGGATCGCAGGCGCGTCTTCGGCCGGATCGAGCACGAGGGTACGGAAGCCAAGCCGTGCGGCGGCCATTGCCAGCATGCGGCCGAGCTGACCACCGCCGACGATGCCGATGGTGGCGCCGGGGGCGAGAGAGGGATGCAGAGCACCCTTCGAGGATGACGCGGTCGCGGATGCGGCGGCGTCGGGGGTCGGCGTTTCCGTCATCGCGTCGTCAGGCCTTGGTTTCGGCGGCCAAATCGACCGGCCTCTCGGTGACCTTGTCGGTCTGGGCGGCGCGCCACGCGTCGAGGCGGTCGGCCAGCGCCTCGTCGCCGAGGGCGAGCACGGCAGCAGCCAGGAGGGCGGCGTTGACGGCGCCGGCGCGGCCGATGGCCAGCGTTCCGACCGGCACGCCGGCGGGCATCTGGACGATCGACAACAAACTGTCCTGCCCCGAAAGCGCGCGGCTTTCGACCGGCACGCCGAACACCGGCAGCGGTGTCATCGCAGCGGTCATGCCCGGCAGATGCGCGGCGCCGCCGGCCCCGGCGATGATCACCTTGAAGCCGTTGCCACGGGCGCTCTTGGCAAAGTCATAGAGGCGATCGGGCGTGCGGTGGGCCGAGACGATCTTCGCCAGGAAGCCGATACCGAGAGCTTCCAGCGTGTCGGCGGTGTTCTTCATCACCGCCCAGTCGGACTGGCTGCCCATGATGATGGCGACGGGTGTCGGGCTCTTCGTGCCGGCGCCGTCCGTCACGCGCTGATGTCCGGAATGATCTGGTCCTCCAGATCGGCCAGCCGGTCCTTGATCGTCAGCTTTTTTTTCTTCATGCGCTGGACCTGCAGGCGGTCGCAGCCGACCTGCACCATGGCGTTGACCGCCGCGTCGAAATCGGCGTGCTCCTGGCGCAGCCTGGCGACTTGCAGCCGGAGGTCGGCCTGATCCTGATCCGCCATTCTTTTCCTCTCAGCTCACGAATGTTCGCAACCGAATCGGCGCCTGGTGGATTGTCTCACGGCGACCGCGTCGCCTGATTAGCAAATGCGTCACTCCGGCGATAGCGACCCATATTCGGGGTTCGACAGTGCGACGCTTTCGTGACAGCATCGGCCCGCTCGATGTCGTGTCCGTACAAGGCGCGCGACGAATTTGAGGAAGGGACACCATGTCGTTGAATGCCCATCTCACCGTGCTTCAGCAGCGTCACAGTGCACTCGACCACGAGATCTCAACCGCACAGCAGTCTAATCCGGCCATGAGCGATTTGGAATTGAAGGAGATGAAGCGCAAGAAGCTGCATCTGAAGGAAGAGATCGAGCGCTTGAGCGCCCATTAAGGTTTCTTTTCGTTTCGGACATCCTCGCCAGAGGTCCGGGCGCAACACACGATGCTCGGGGCTCGTCGAGACGAAATTCGATGGCTGGGCAAACGCGCAAGTTTCATGAAGCCTAGCCACCGCGCCCGATACGCCGGTGACACGTTTAAGGTTCTCCGTAGATCACGCGGGTGCCACAAATCATGTCGTGCAGTCCGCGCTTTTGCGAGGTCCATCCCACCATCATGAGGCCGATGGCGAAGGGCAGGCAGGCCAGCACCCAAGCGAAGTAACGGCCGAATGCCAGCCCGTAGCCGACTCTGCTTCCATCTCGCCTCATCAGGTGAATTCCCACGGCGCGCTTGCCGAGCGTCGCCTGCCAAGGGCCGCCGTGCAAGACGACGAAATAGGCGATCCCGATTGCCGCGTTGACGATGCCGTAAAGCTTGTTGCTGTCTTCCCCCGGCTCAAGCGCATTGAGATCGAAGCCGCTTAAAACGAGAAGGCCGATGACTGAAATGGCAAACAGGGCCACGCCGTCGATCATATGGGCCGCAAAACGGATCCAAAAGCCCGCATATTGTCCGGAGACGATCGGTTCTCCCGAAGGCGTCGTGTGCGTGTGTACGATCTCGGATGGCGGGCCAACCGCACGAGTCCGATCTGCCAAGGGTGGCGGTAAAACGGCGAAGAGGGCTCGCAAGGACTCGATGTCCGCCAGCCGCCGCCATTCGCCGACGATGTTGTCGTAACCCAGAATATCGCCGTCGATGCGGCCCTCCGTTTGTAGGCGTCGCATTTCGGAACGGGTGTAGGGGCCGTACTCGGCCCCGCTTACTTCGATCGTCCAATTGGTCTGAGGCGCTGGTTCGGACATGGTCAGGTAACGCTTCGCTCAATTCGAGATTGTGACGAAAACGTGTCTCACACCGTGTGCCGACGGGCAAGCACTCCTTGCTCGTCCGCCTCCGACATCGTTCGAAAGAGTCAATCCAGCATCTTGCGAAGGACGTATTTCTGGATCTTGCCGGTCGAGGTCTTCGGCACCTCCTGGAAACGGATTTCCTTCGGGCATTTGAACCTGGCGAGCTTCTGGCGGCAGTGGGCGATGAGGTCGTCGGGCGTGACGTTCTCGTGGCCTGGCTTCAGTTCGACGAAGGCCAGCGGCGTCTCGCCCCATTTCTCGTCGGGCTTGGCGATCACCGCCGCAATCATCACCGCCTTGTGCTGGTAAAGCGCGTTCTCGACCTCGATCGAGGAGATGTTCTCGCCGCCGGAGATGATGATGTCCTTGGCCCGGTCCTTCAGCTCGATATAGCCGTCCTCGTGCATGACGCCGAGATCACCCGAATGGAACCAGCCGCCGCGAAACGCTTCGTTCGAGGCGTCGGGGTTCTTCAGATACCCGCGCATGACGATGTTGCCGCGGAACATGACCTCGCCGATGGTCTCGCCGTCGGCCGGGGTCTTCTCCATCGTCTCGCCGTCCATCACAGCCAGCTCTTCCAGCGCCGGATAGCGCACACCCTGGCGGGCAGTCTGAACGGCGCGCTCGGGGCTCTTCATCTCGTTCCACTCCTCCTTCCAGGCGTTGACCACCGCCGGGCCGTAGGTCTCGGTGAGGCCATAGAGGTGGGTGACCTCGAAGCCCGCCTCGCGCATGCCGGCGAGCACCGATTGGGGCGGCGGGGCGGCGGCGGTGTTGAAGGTCACGGTCTGGTCGAACTCGCGCTTTTCTTCCGTCGAGGCATTGACGAGCAGCGACATGACGATCGGTGCGCCGCACAGATGCGTGACCTGGTGATCGGCGATCGCGTCGTAGACGGGTTTGGCCCGAACCCAGCGCAGGCACACATGGGTGCCGGCACCGACCGAGACCGTCCAGGGAAAGCACCAGCCGTTGCAGTGGAACATCGGCAGCGTCCACAGATAGACCGGGTGCGGACCCATGCCGGACGCGATGACGTTGCCGTAGCACATCAGCGCCGCGCCGCGGTGGTGGTAGACGACGCCCTTCGGGTTGCCGGTGGTGCCCGAGGTATAGTTCAGCGAAATCGCGTCCCACTCGTCCTTCGGCATCCGCCAGGCGTAGTCCGGGTCGCCCTCCTCGACGAGCGCTTCGTACTCGATCTCGCCGATCGCCTCGCCCTTCCTGGCGAGGCCGTTCTCGCCGAAATCCGGGTCGTCATAGTCGACGACGATCGGCTTCACCCTGGCCTTCTCAAGTGCGTCCGCCATCACGCCGGAGAATTCGCGGTCGACGATGACCAGCTTGGTTTCCGAATGGTCGAGCTGAAAGGCGATGATCTCGGCGTCGAGCCTCGTGTTGATCGACAGGAGCACTGCGCCGGTCATCGGCACGCCGTGATGGGCCTCCAGCATCGGCGGCGTGTTGGCGAGCATCACCGCCACCGTCTCGCCGCGTCTGATGCCGCGCCGCTCCAGCGCCGAGCCGAGCTGGCGCGAGCGGCGATAGTAGTCGGCATAGCTGCGGCGCAGCGATCCGTGGACGATCGCTATGCGATCCGGAAACACCTGCGCGGCCCGCGACAGGAAGCTGAGCGGCGTCAGCGGCTGGTAGTTCGCCGCATTGCGGTCCAGATGTTCGTCGTAGAGTCCCATGAAATCCTCCCTGGCCGACGCGCGGGCCTTTTCGACCTTACGCTGTCCCATGCCGGCAAAGATGCTATAGCGTCTGCCGGTCACAGGGTCACCCTTTGGAGGCCCCTGGCGGGTCACCCCGGCCAATCGACCGGGGCGTCTCGATGGATCGGGTAGGGACGTCGGCCGGATCAGCGGCGCCGCGACGTTCTCATGACGTCGGGTGGCCCACATAAGAAGATCGCCGGTTTGCCGGCCCGACATGTCCCGCCGGCTTCGCCGGCCTGTTTTATCCCGCCGGTTCTGCCGGCAAATGACCGACGGCGCTATACCGATCCATGACCGACGACCAGTTCATCCGCCCCCGCCTGATTCTCCTGACGACGCCGCTCTCCGATGCGGACGCCCCTGCGGCCATGCGGGCGGCGCTCGCCGGCGGCGACGTCGCCTCGGTGCTGATCGATCCGGCCGGCCGCGAGGGCGACGCCTTCCAGGATTTCGCCGAGAGCCTGATGCCGCTGATCAGGAGGCGGGCGCCGCGGCGATCGTCATCGACGACACGCGATGCGCCGGCCGGGTCAAGGCGGACGGCCTGCATCTCAGCGCCGGTCGCATCGAGGACTTGAAGGACGCAATCGAGCGTTTCGCGCCGAAGCTGATCATCGGCGCTTCGGGCTTCGAGACCCGGCACGATGCGCTGGAGGCCGGCGAGCGCATGCCGGACTATCTGTTCTTCGGCCGCCTTGGCGGCGACATCGCCGACGAGCCTCACAGGAAGAACCTCGCCATGGGCGAATGGTGGGCCGAGATCGTCGAGATTCCCTGCATCGTCATGGCCGGCGGCGACGTCGAAAGCGTTGCCGCGGCAGCCGAAACCCGGGCCGAGTTCATCGCCCTGTCGGCGGCAATCTTCGCCGACCCGAAGGACGCCGGCACAAAGGTCGCACGGGCCAACGCCATTCTCGACGAACTGGCAGCGAGCGTGGCGGCATGACCGGATTCGGCGTCACGCAGCGGGGCGGGCACTTCGGCAGAGCCGCTGGGCACCGGCCCGGATGCTGCAGGCGTTCGGCGGGGCGGCTCCGGCCGATGGCGACCACGCTCGTCACCACGGTGGCGCTCGGCTTGGCGCTCGGGGGGATGTCCACGGGTCCGGTCATGGCTCAGGCCGCGGTGCCTTCGCCTTCGCCCGCCAGGCCCGACGCGGCCCAGCCCTCTGACGCCAGGTCGGCTTCACCGAAGTCCGCAGCGACACCGGCCAAGGGCTCTTCCGTCATCGCGCCACCCGACATGCCCGCGCGGTCGCTCGGGCCGGATCTGAAGGCCGGCTCCCATGGCACCGTCTTGCCGGTGCCGGCCGAAGGGCAGGCGCCGGCCGAGCCGCCGGCGAGCGCCGAGGCGGGCGACGGCGCCAAAGCGCCGCGCAGGAGCGACTATGCCTATGGCGCCTTCCAGCGCGGCTTCTACCTGACGGCGCGGAAGATCGCCGAACCGCTGGCCAATCTCGGCGATCCGGCTGCACAGACGCTGCTCGGCGAGATCTATTCGCGCGGCCTCGGCGTCGCCCAGAACCTCAAGGAGGCCGGGCGCTGGTACAAGGCTTCGGCCGAGTCCGGCAATCCGGAGGGGCAGTTCCGCTACGCGATGATGCTTCTCGACGGCAAGGACGTCGCGCCGGACGCCGAAAAGGCTCAGGGGATGATGAAGGCGGCGGCCGAAAAAGGCCTGCCGCTCGCCGAATACAATTACGCGCAGATGCTGATCGAAGCCTCCCCGTCGAGCGGGTTTTCCGACGCGATGCCGTATTTCGCCAAGGCCGCAGACGCCGGTGTGCCCGACGCCCAATACGCCATGGCGCAGCTTTACGAATACGGCAAGGGCGTCGAGACCGACGACGCGCAGGCGCGCAACTGGCTCAAGGCCGCCGCGATCAACGGTTCGGCGATTGCCCAGATCGAGTACGGCATCTGGCTGATCAACGGCAAGGGCGGCCCGGCCAAGCCGCAGGACGGATTCCGCTTTCTCAAGTTTGCCGCCGAACGCGGCAATCCGATCGCCATCAATCGCATCGCCCATCTCTTCAAGGACGGCATCGGCACGACGCCGGATCGGCTGGAGGCGGCAAAATGGGCGCTTCTGGCCAAGCGGGTCGAGAATTCCGACCCGGTGCTCGACGACTTCTTCCGCGGCCTCGACGCCGACACCAGGAAATCGGCGCTGGAAGCCGCCAACCGCTTCCGCTCCGGCTGACAAAGCGTGCGCTTGGTAACCCGCCGGACCGGCTTTCGGCCGACCCGCCGCCGGTCGAAGGCTTGAATGGCGCGGCGTTTTATGGTCTTGAGCGCCGATCGGCCGACATCGCTTCAATCCAGGACGACCGCAGTCAGGCGGCGTATGCCGCTGCGAACCCGCCGAACCTGTGAGAAGGCCACTCATTTCGGGACGGTTCGATCGCAGGGTTTTCGGCAACGATCCGGTGTCAGGCCCAATTTTTTCGGCTGCCGAACCCCTCAACGGGCCGGCGCATTCAACCTTCGAGAGCTTCGATGAAGATCAACGGAAACGAAATTCGCCCAGGCAACGTGATCGAGCACAATGGTAGCCTCTGGGCCGCGGTGAAGACCGCCCACGTCAAGCCCGGCAAGGGCGGCGCCTTCGCCCAGGTGGAGCTGAAGAACCTCATCGACGGCACCAAGCTCAACGAACGATTCCGCGCGTCGGAAACCGTCGAGCGGGTGCGGCTCGAGCAGAAGGACTACCAGTTCCTATACGCCGAGGGCGAGATGCTGGTGTTCATGGACACCGAGACCTACGAGCAGCTGGAACTGCAGAAGGACTTCGTCGGCGACCGTTCGGCCTTCCTGCAGGACGGTATGATGGTGACGGTCGAAAGCCACGAGGACAAGCCGATCGGCATCCAGCTTCCCGATCAGGTCGTTCTGACGATCGTCGAGGCGGACCCGGTGGTGAAGGGCCAGACGGCGGCGTCGTCCTACAAGCCGGCGATGATGGACAACGGCATGCGCGTGATGGTGCCCCCGTTCATCTCCTCGGGCGAAAAGATTCTCGTCGACACCAACGAAATCACCTATCTGCGCCGCGCCGACTGAGGCAAAGCCGCGCTTCTCGATGACGGCTCTCAGCCCGGTGCCTTGACAGTGCGGCCGGTCCCGCGGCCCCTGATGACGAATTCGACGACGAAGGCAGAACCATGGCTCGCTCCGCGCTGCTCCACGTGATGACGCAGGCCGCCACCAAGGCCGGTCGTTCGCTCACCCGCGATTTCGGCGAGGTGCAGAACCTGCAGGTCTCGATGAAGGGGCCTGCGGACTTCGTCTCCAATGCCGACAGGCGGGCCGAGCAGATCGTCTTCGAGGAGTTGTCGCGCGCCCGCCCGGATTGGGGCTTCCTGATGGAGGAGCGCGGCGCCGTCGAGGGCAAGGATCCGCAGCACCGCTGGATCGTCGATCCGCTCGACGGCACCACCAACTTCCTGCACGGCATCCCGGTCTTCGCCGTCTCGATCGCGCTGGAGCGTGACGGGCAGATCGTCGCCGGCGTCGTATTCAACCCGGCGCGGGACGAGCTCTACACGGCGGAAAAGGGCGGCGGCGCCTTCGTGAACGACCGTCGTTTGCGAGTGGCCGCACGCAAAAGCCTGCCCGAGGCGCTGATCGGCTGCGGCGTGCCGTTCCTCGGCCATGGCGACCACGCCAGGTTCCTTTACGAAATCCGCCAGATCATGTCCGAAACGTCCGGTGTTCGTCGCTTCGGCGCTGCCGCGCTGGACCTTGCCATGGTCGCGGCCGGCCAGCTCGACGGGTTCTGGGAGCGAGGCCTTCAGCCCTGGGACTGCGCTGCCGGTGCGATCCTGGTGCGTGAGGCGGGCGGCTTCATCTCGGGGCTGGACGACGAGAAATTCGACCATATGCGCGGCGACGTCGTTTGCGGCAACGAATTCATGCACAAAGCGCTCAACGAGCAGCTGGCGATCGCCACGCGCCTGCGCCAGTCTGTCAAGGACGCTCGCGTTGCAAAGGATACAGCGCAGGCGCCCGTGTCGGCGGCCTGAGGCCGTCGATCCCTGACATCTGTGAAGGCTCGTGCGGGCCGTTCGACCGGTCGTTCCGCATGGCGAAACGCAGCGAGATCGTGAAAGACCGACGTTCTTTTGACGACGGCTCTGGCAGCGTCGTGTCGTAGTCGTTTAAAAGCGCCGCAATATCCCCTATGCTTTCAAAAGGTTTCGGCCTTGCGTAAGCCGGATCGGGACGAGCCAGGCCATCCGGCCGTTTAAGGCACATAAAACGACCGGAGTTGAGTGAAGCGCGATGCAGGTCTTCAGTTCGCCGAACAACGAAGCGCAACGACCGGTCGATTTCGATCCGAACCGGCTGTCCTCGCCGATGGTGTTTCTCTGGTCGATGCTGGTCTTCCTGGCGCTGGCGGGGTTCGTGGTCGCCATCCTCGGACGGCAGGTCTCCTCGGCCTTCGCCACCAATCCCGGCCTCAACGGTCTGATCACCGGCGTCCTCGCGGTCGGCATCTTCCTGGCACTCCTGCAGGTGCTGCGGCTCTCGCGGGAAGTGCGTTGGGTGAACGCCTATCGCGAGGGTGCGAGCGACTTCGAATCTATGTCGGATCCGGTGCTGCTTGCGCCGATGCGGGCGTTGATCGGCCGGCGCCGCTCGATCTCGCTGTCGACCCATTCAATGCGTTCGATCCTCGATTCGATCGCGACACGCCTTGACGAGACACGCGACATCGCCCGCTATCTTATCGGTCTTCTGGTCTTCCTCGGGCTGCTCGGCACCTTCTGGGGTCTCTTGCGCACCATCGGCTCGATCGGCGCGACGATACAGGGCCTCGATCCGGGTGCGGCCGGCGACACCGCAAGCGTGCTCGACGCGCTGAAGGCGGGTCTTGCCGCGCCGCTGTCCGGCATGGGGACCGCCTTCTCGTCGTCGCTCTTCGGCCTGTCCGGCTCGTTGATCCTCGGCTTTCTCGATCTGCAGATCGGCCGGGCGCAGAACCGCTTCTACACCGAGCTCGAAAACTGGCTTTCCTCGGTCACCGATGTCGGCTCCGACATGCTCCTGCCGCCAACCGCAATGAAGGAGTCCGAAGGCAATGAGGAGATCAAGATCCTGACCGAGCGGCTCAATCGGCTGTCTCAGGAGCAAGGCTCCAATCCGCGCACCTCCGCCGCCATGGCCAATCTCGCCGAAAGCATCCAGGGGCTCGTCACACACATGCGCTCCGAGCAGCAGATGCTGCGCGATTTCGTTGAGGCGCAGAGTGGCGAGCAGAAGGAATTGCGCCGCGTGCTCGACCGCCTTTCCAGCCAGATCGGTGCCGGCCGGATCGGCGACAATGGCCGGGGAGGCTGATCGATGGCGCTGTCGCGCAACCGCCGCAGCGAACGCACGGTCGACTACTGGCCGGGCTTCGTCGACGCGCTGTCGACGCTGCTCCTTGCCATCATGTTCCTTCTTTCGGTCTTCGTCCTGGCGCAGTTTTTCCTGAGCCGCGAAATCTCCGGCAAGGACGCGGTGCTCGACCGGCTGAACGGCCAGATCAACGAGCTGACCCAGCTTCTGGCGCTGGAACGCTCCTCTGGCCAGGACTATCAGGACCAGATCGCAGACCTGCGGGCGTCGTTGTCAGCCGCCGAGGATGACCGCTCGCGGTTGCAGAAGACTCTCGATTCGGGCTCCGGTTCGACCGATGTGGCCAATGCCCGCGTCGCGGGGCTCCAGTCGGCGCTCGACGATCAGCAACAGCTGTCGCAACGCGCCCGAAGTCAAGTCGAGCTTTTGAACCAGCAGCTTTCGGCATTGCGCCAGCAGATTGCCGCTCTGGAAAACGCGCTCAATGTGTCGGAGACCCGCGATCAGGAAAGCCAGACCAAGATCGCCGATCTCGGCAAGCGCCTCAACGTCGCGCTGGCGCAGCGGGTGCAGGAGCTTTCGCGCTATCGCTCCGACTTCTTCGGGCGCCTGCGCGAGATCCTGGCCGACCGCGAGAATGTCCGCATCGTCGGCGACCGCTTCGTCTTTCAATCCGAGGTGCTGTTTCCGTCCGGCGCCGACAACCTCCAGCCGGCCGGCGCCACCGAACTCGACAAGTTCGCGACCGCCATCAAGGAACTCGCCGCCGAAATTCCTTCCGACATCAACTGGATCATCCGCGTCGACGGTCATACCGACAACGTTCCGATCACCAATGGCCGGTACAAGGACAATTGGCAGTTGTCGAGCGGCCGCGCCGATGCGGTGGTGCGCTATCTGATCAGTCAGGGCGTCTCGCCCGAGCATCTGGCGGCGACCGGCTTCGGCGAGTTCCAGCCAATCGAGCCAGGCTCCTCGCCGGAAGCGCGCACCCGCAACCGCCGTATCGAGTTCAAGTTGACGGAGCGATAGAGTCGGCTGTCGAGCCGCAAAGTCTCGCCTCGATTTCTGCTTCTCGTTCACCTTTGCGTCGTCGGACGAACGTCAATCGTAGGGCTACACTCTGGCGGGCGACCTGTGTCGATGGGATTGCGCCGCTTGGCGTTTCGGTCCGATCCCGGATCGACGATAGACCCTCCTATGCTGCAGTGCTCGATTGACCCCCATTCGACGAACGCGCAGCATCCTACTGCGGCGGAAATTCACCGTTGCGTCAAGCCGTCCGTGATGAGGCGGCAGAAGAGGACATCATGAAGACTTGGCTCCTGGGATCGGCGGCGGCGCTTGCCCTGATGACGGCGACCAGCGCTTTGGCGCAAACCGGCGACAACATCAAGAAGCTGGAGGGCATGCAGTCCACCGGCACTTCGATGGACTTCAAGACCGTCGAGCAGACCGGCGAATATGGCGACCAGTTGAAGAAGAACCTGGAAGCCATCAAGCTGCCGGACGGATTCAAGATCGAGCTCTACGCGGTGGTGCCCGACGCCCGCCACATCGCCATCGGCCCGCAGGGCGTCGCAACCTTCGTGGGTACGCGGAAGCAGAATGTCTGGGTGGTCACCGACCGCGACAAGAACCGCGTCGCCGACGAGGTCAAGCAGTTCGCGCCGTCGATCAAGTTCACCATCCCGAACGGCGTCTGCTTCTCCAAGGACGGCTTTCTCTACATCGCCGAGCAGAACCGCGTGCTCGTTCTGCCGGCCGCCGAGTTCTTCTACGAGAGCCCCGACGTTGCCGTCGGCGTGGTACTGGATCAGGGCAAACTGATTCCGGCCTCTGAGGAAAGCTTCAACCACACCGCGCGCGTCTGCCGCATCGGGCCAGACGACCGCCTCTACATCACGCTCGGTCAGCCCTTCAACGTGCCGCCGCCGGAAAAGCTCGACCTGTTCAAGAAGGAAGGCATCGGCGGCATCATCTCGCTGAAGCGCGACGGCACCGACCGCCAGGTCTATGCGACGGGCGTGCGCAATTCGGTCGGCATGCAGTTCAATCCGGCCAACGGCAATCTGTGGTTCACCGACAACCAGGTCGACGGCATGGGCGATGACATCCCGCCGGGCGAACTGAACCGTGCCGAAAAGCCCGGCGAAAATTTCGGCTTTCCTTATTTTGGCGGCGGCACGGTGCGCACCGCCGAATACAAGGACCAGGAACCGCCGACCGACGTGGTGATGCCGCAGCGCGAGATGACGGCTCATGCGGCCGATCTCGGCATGGACTTCTACTCGGGCAAGAGCTTTCCGCAGAAGTATCAGGGCGGCATCTTCTCGGCCCAGCACGGTTCGTGGAACCGCACCGAGCCGGTCGGCGCGCAGATCATGTTCACGCCGGTGAACGAGGACGGCACGGCCGGCGAGACGGAAGCCTTTGCCAAGGGCTGGCTGAACGAGACGGGTGAATATATCGGCCGCCCGGTCGACGTCGAAATGATGAAGGACGGCTCGCTCCTCGTCTCCGACGACCTGGCCGGCGCGCTTTACCGCATCTCCTACGAGAAGTAGGCCACGTTCGATAACGCTATTGGGCATCGTGTCGGACCCTGCCTGAACCTCGACTTTCCCCATCCTGCTTTACCGTCGGATGGGGGGAGGCTTCTTGCCGGCCATCACCCCATCGCAGCCGGCGACTTCGTTTTCAGGACATCACTCATGATCAAACGCCTGCTCTCCCTGGTCTTTGCTCTCGGCGTCATCATCGCGATCGTCGCCCCTGCAAGCGCGGCCGACATCGCCGCCGGCAGGAAAAAGGCGGCAATGTGCGCCACCTGCCATGGCCGGGACGGCATCGCGGTCGTGCCCGATGCCCCCAATCTCGCCGGCGACAGCCCGATCTATCTCGAAGCGCAGTTGAAGGCCTTCAAGTCGGGAGAGCGCAAACATGAGCAGATGTCGATCATCGCGCAGAGCCTTAGCGACGAGGACATTGGCAATCTCGCAGCCTGGTTTTCGGCGATCAAGGTGACTGCGACACTGCCGAAGTAGCATTACCGAATCCGAATGCTATTCCGCCGCCTCGTCGATACGGCCGGCCTCGAACTGCAGGCGGGCAAGGCGGGCGTAGAGGCCGTCCTTGGCGATGAGCGAGGCATGGGTGCCTTCCTCGACGATGCGGCCGCCGTCGAGGACGAGAATGCGATCGGCCTTCAGCACGGTCGCGAGCCGGTGGGCGATGACGAGGGTGGTGCGACCCTCCATCAGCTTTTCCAGCGCCTGCTGGACAAGGATCTCGCTTTCGGCGTCGAGCGCCGAGGTTGCTTCGTCGAGGAGCAGGATGGGCGCATCGCGCAGGATGGCTCGGGCGATCGCGATGCGCTGGCGCTGGCCGCCCGAAAGCGTGATGCCGCGCTCGCCTATGATCGTGGCGTACCCCTTGTCCATCGCTTTGACGAAGCCGTCGGCCAGCGCCGCGTGTGCGGCCGCGCGGATGCGGTCCTCGCCGGCACCCGGATCGCCGAAGCCGATGTTCTCCGACGCGCTGGCGGCGAAGATCGTCGTGTCCTGTGGCACGATGGCGATGCGACTGCGCAGGGCTTCGAGACCGGCACGGGCGATGTCGACGCCGTCGACAAAAATGCGGCCGCCCTTCGGGTCGTAGAAGCGCTCGATCAAGGAGAAGATCGTCGACTTGCCGGCGCCGGACGGGCCGACGATGGCGATTGTCTCACCGGGCTCGACGGTGAAGGACAGGTCGTGGACGGTCGAAACGTCCGGCCGGGTCGGATAAGCGAAGCTCACCTTGTCGAAGACCAGGCGGCCGGCGGCGGGGACAGGCAGCGCCAGCGGCTGTTCGGGCGAGCGGATCGCCGGCTCTTCGGCGAGAATCTCGCTCAGGCGTTCGGCCGCGCCCGCGGCCGAGGCGAGTTCGCCCCAGACCTCGGAGAGCTGGCCGAGCGCGCCGGCTGCGAAGACCGCATAGAGCAGGAACTGGCCGAGCGTGCCGCCGCTCATGTCACCGGTCGCCACTCTCTGGGCGCCGATCCACAGTACGGCGATGATCGAGCCGAAGATCAGAAAGATCGCGAAGGCCGTCAGGAACGCCCGTGCGGCGACGGAGGAGCGGGCCGCCTCGAAGGCGCGATCGACGGCGGCCGAGAAATGCCCGGCGGTGGTCGCCTCGCTGGTAAAGGCCTGGATGGTGCGCACCGAGCCGATTGCCTCCGAGGCGAAAGCCGTGGCGTCGGCCAGCGTATCCTGCGCAAAGCGCGAGCGGCGCCGCACCGAGCGGCCGAAGGCGACGAGCGGCAGGACGATGACGGGGATCGCGGCGATGACGATCAGCGACAGGCCGGGACTGGTGACGACCATCATGGCGACCGCGCCGAGGAATAGAATAGCGTTGCGCAGGGCGAGCGAGGCGGTGGAGCCGACGGCGGACTTGATCTGCGTCGTGTCGGCGGTCAGACGCGAGATGATTTCGCCGGTCAGCGCCTGGTCGTAGAAGGCCGGCGACAGCCGTGTCAGATGGGCGAAGACGTCGTTGCGCACGTCCGAGACGACGCGTTCGCCGAGGGTGATGACGAAATAATATCGTCCGGCGCTGGCCAAGGCGAGCACGGCGGCCAGCACCACCAGCATGGCGAAATAGGTGTCGATGAAGCTGGTGTTCTCAGCCGTGAAGCCGTGGTCGACGACCCGGCGCACCGCCAGCGGCAGTGACAGGGTGGTGAGCGCCGCGAGCGCCAGGAAGACGATTGCTGCGGCGACTTTGGCCTTGTAGCGGGCCATGTAGGGGACGAGGCGGGTAAGGGGCTTCAGATTGCGTCGTTTGCGTTCGGCCTCGTGATCGACCGGTTTCATCTCACGCACGCCTGCCTCCGTCATGCCCATTCCCGGTCGACCTGACCGGGTGACCCTGTCGGGCCTTGGTGTCGTCCGGCGCAACCTGGAAGAAAACCGTTACGCAATCGGTCGGCGCTTTGAAAGCGGCACCCTTGTGTCGGTTTCGGCCCTCATGTATAGGCTCGTCCTCGAATTTGAAAGCGAATGCGCTTTTCCTTTCCCGCGACATCGTGAACCGCACGGCAGCTTGGCCGGGACGGTATCGTGTTGTCGAGGGACCCGCGCAATGTGAGACTTTGAGGACTGTGGCGATGAAACCCGACATCCATCCCGACTACCACACCATCACCGTCGTGATGACCAACGGCACCGAGTACCAGACCCGGTCGACCTGGGGCGCCGAGGGCGACAAGATGAACCTCGACATCGACCCGACCAGCCATCCGGCCTGGACCGGCGGCAACCAGCACATGCTGGATCGCGGCGGCCGCGTCTCGCGCTTCAAGAAGCGCTACGAAGGCCTCGGCATGTAGGACTTCATCGCCGAAGTTCGCTTCGGCGGCTCGATATCAGTCAACCCGGCCGCACCTTGTGCGCCGGGTTTTTCGCGTTGCGGCCCTCGCTCGGCTCCAATCATCAGGGGCCATCCCTTACGCGAAGACCCGAAGGCCGCGGCCGGAAATCTCCTTGAGGCTGTCGGCGACATGCCGTGCCAGCGCCTGCGCGACCGGTCCCGCCGCCTCGCGACGCATCATGAAGACCCGGTAGGTTCCGAGTTCGGGCAGGCCGTGTGCCGAAGGTATCCTCACGATCGACGACGACACGACCGTTGCCGGCAGGGGGGCAATAGCGAGATCGGCTTCTACAGCCGCAAGTTGGCCGTTCGAGGACTCGCTGGAGTAGGCGATGCGGTAGTTGATGCCCGCGGCGTCCAGTGCTTCCAGCGCAGCGCCGCGCCACCAGCAGCCCGCGTCGGCGACGGCAAGCGGCAGCGGCGAGCGCGTCACAGCGCCGCCGCCTTTGAGGCCCACCCAGATCAGCTTCTCGTGATGGATTTCCTCGGATGTCGCGTCGGGCTTGTCGTTGGTGCCGATCAGGGCGACGTCGAGATCGCCGGCGTCGAAGCGCTCGCGCAGCGCGCGGCTGTAGTCGAGCCTGACGTCGACAGACACATGCGGGTGCGTCGCGGCGAAGCGCTTCAGGATCGAGGGGATGGCAAACACGCCGGTGTCGTTTGGCGCGCCCAGCCGTACATGGCCCTCGATCTGCGGCAGCAGGAAACGCGCCATCGCCTCGTCGTTCAGTCGCAGCAGCTTTCGCGCATAGCCGAGCAGCATTTCGCCATCGCCGGTCGGCACGACGGCGCGCGGCTCGCGGGTGAAAAGGCTGCGCCCGACCATGTCCTCGAGCTTCTTGACCTGCAGACTGACCGCCGAAGGCGTGCGATGGACGCGCTCGGCGGCGCGCGAAAAATTGCCGCTCTCGCAGATCGCCACAAAGGTGCGAGCGAGATCCATGTCGAGATTCGGCAGATTGGGCGTGAGTGCGGACATGGCGATATGACCTATTATATTTCCTCACAGTTATTATTATAACTTCTCGTTCGACTCATCAATCCCCATCCCCCACATTGATCTCCAACGACAGCCCAAGGAGATCGAAATGCAACTTTCACTCTACACCCCGACCATCATTTCAACCCCGACCGAGAAACTCGTCGCGAAGGTGCCGACCGGCCCGATGGGTTGGCTCAGGAATTGGACCGTCGAGCGCCGTCGCCAGCGGCTGCAGCGCGAGGCGTTCCACACGCTGCTGCGGGTCGATGCCGACATTCTGGAGGACGTGACGGGGCTGCGCCGCGACCAGATCGAGCGGGCCGCGCAACTGCCGCTGCACGTCGATGCGACCAAGGCGATCCAGATGATGCGCGAGCAGGAGCCGAACCGGCAAAGGTGCACCACGAATCAAAGCCGACCAACGCACGGGTGATCCGGCGGCCAGTACCATTCATCGTCTGCGCAACCGGCCAAAAAAGGGCGTTCCTTGCGGACGCCCCTTGCCCTTCGAGCCTTGTCGATCGGCAACGATCAGTCGTGGAATGCCGTACGCAGAAGGTTGATCTGCTCGCCGACCGGATTCGAACCCTCGGGCATGATCCTCGACAATTCGCCGTAGATCTCGCGGTCGAGCATGGCGATGCGACGTTCCAGCTTCAAGGCGCGCTCGACGAGACTGCGGAAGCTCTCCGGCAGATCGGCATATTGTGGCGAGTCCTTCGCCGTCCCTAGGCCTTCCAGGCGGACCTTGACCTTTTCCGCTTCGACCTGTGCGCGCGACATGTCGCCCTGATTGGCCGCGCGTTGCAGGAGCAGCCAGGAGGCGACCTGCATCAGACGTGTCGTCATGCGCATCGATTCGGCAGCGTAGAGCGTGGCGGTGGGCTTGGACAGCCGCTTGGCCTCGGTGCGGCCGGGACCGTCGAGATAGACGGCGGTTTCGTCGACGAGTGCCATGCCTTCGTTGAACAGCGGCTGGAACGAGCGCGAGAAGGCCAGATGTTCGGCAAGCCGGATCGTCCGGTCGTCGTCTCTCGAGCCCATCATCTGCGTCGTCATAAGCCGGATCCGTCGTTCTTCATCGCCATGGTCCCAAGATCTCGTCAGATCGCGATTGCGCCACCGTCTGCTGTGGCCAATGATGCGCGACTTTTCAAGACCTAGAAAACTTTGGCAAGGTGCGGCGGGCCGGGCCGGTTTGCAAGCGCGCACCGTCGCGAATGGTTAATTGCGGTTAACCACAGTGCTCGCAATTCGATCCATTTGTCGCGAAGGCCAGGTCAGCCCTGCGTAAGCTCTTGTAGGCGGCCTGGGGTGGGACCGGAAGGGGGCCTGCGTTCGGCCAAAAAAAAGAGCCGCGGCAAGCGGCTCTCAAGAGTTACAACAGGGAGGCGTCAAACAAAGCGGCGAGCGCTCCGTCTATCCAAACTGGCCGCGCCAATGTTTGGACTGGACACAGTTAAGCACCGGAAACCTTACCTGAAGATTAACGGCGGCTGGCTTTGGCAAGATTTTCGCTACCTCTTCCGGTAAATGCCTAGAAGGAGAACGCATGACGATTCCCAACGAGATGAACGCTGTGGTGATGGACGGCAAGGGCGGTCCTGACGTCTTGAAGATCGGTCGCAGGCCGGTGCCGCAGCCAAATGCAGGGCAGATCCTGGTTGCGGTCGCCGCCGCCGGAGTCAACCGGCCGGACGTCATGCAGCGCCAAGGGCTCTACCCGCCGCCGCCGGGCGCGCCGGACTGGCCGGGACTGGAGATCGCCGGCGTGGTCGCGGCGCTTGGCGAGGACGTCAGTCGTTTTCAGATCGGCGACCGGGTGATGGCGCTGGTGCCGGGCGGCGGCTACGCCGAATACGCTACCGTTTCGGAACTGAACGCCATCGCAGTGCCGGATTCGATCGGCCTCGACGCGGCGGCGGCGATTCCCGAAACCTTCTTTACCGTCTGGCACAACGTCTTCCAGCGCGGCAGGTTGACGAAAGGCGAGAACTTTCTGGTTCATGGCGGCACCTCCGGCATCGGCACGACCGCCATACAACTCGCCAGGGCGTTCGGCGCACGGACGTTCGCGACGGCTGGCAGCGACGACAAATGCCGCGCGGCCGAAAAGCTCGGGGCGGAGCGTTGCGTGAACTACAAGACCGAGGATTTCGTCGAAATTCTCAAGCAGGCGACGAACGACCACGGCATCGACGTGACGCTCGACATGGTCGGTGGCGACTATTCCGGGCGCAATCTGAAGCTTGCCGCCGAAGACGGCCGGATCGTCCAGATCGCGTTCCAGAAGGGCAACAAGGTCGAGATCGACCTGAATGACCTGATGCGCAAGCGGCTGACTTTCTGCGGCTCGACCCTGCGCAACCGACCGATCGCGGTGAAGGCGGAGATCGCCGGCGACCTGACGGACAAGGTTCTGCCGCTCATCGCCAACGGCACGGTCGCGCCGCTGATCGACACACGTTATCCGCTTGCCGAGGCAGCCAAGGCGCATCGGCACATGGACGACGACCATATCGGCAAGATCGTGCTGTTGACCGATCATTTTCAGGATCGATAGGCGGCTTTGAGAGGCCCTTTGCCACCGAAATCGCGTCCTCGCGGCCGATCGGTCAGGCTTCGAAACCAGCGTCGGGAATAATCCCGGCGTTCGGTTCCGTTTGGATTGCGGGAATAGCTTCGCCGCGATCGGCCTCCAAGCCCCAAGACAAGAACCGAGACAGTTTGCGCGAAAAGTCGATGAATGGAAGGCGCGATAATTCACCATCCGCGCCCTCCCGTATAAATTCCCGGATTCGTCGCGAATTCCTTGCGCCATCGCATCCCGGCACCTATAAGACGGGTCGAATTCCGGACATGTGGTTTGAATTTCCACCGCCAGCCTCCCGGGGCCGGCCCATAGGAGGATTGTATCCATGGCACAGCAGCTCTTGATGCCGAAGGCGACCGCCGTCTGGCTCGTCGACAACACCTCGCTGTCCTTCGAGCAGATCGCCGACTTCTGCACCATGCATCCGCTTGAGATCAAAGCCATCGCCGACGGCGAATCGGCGCAGGGGATCAAGGGGCTGGACCCGGTGCTCACCGGCCAGCTGACCCGTGAAGAAATCTCGATGGCCGAGAAGGACGCGAACAAGAAGTTGAAGATCGCCGCGCCCAAGGTCCGGGTGCCCGAGGCCAAGCGCAAGGGGCCGCGCTACACGCCGGTCTCCAAGCGCCAGGATCGCCCGAATGCGATCCTGTGGCTGGTGCGCAACCATCCCGAGCTCAAGGATCCGCAGATTTCACGGCTGGTCGGCACGACCAAGAACACGATCGCCCAAATTCGCGACCGCACCCATTGGAATTCCGCCAGTCTGCAACCGATGGACCCGGTCACGCTCGGCCTTTGCACCCAGATCGATCTCGACCTCGAAGTCGAGAAAGCCTCCAAGGGCATCGTGCGGCCGGAGGAACTGGCGGAGGAAGAGCGCCTGCTGTCTGCCTCGCAGACCCAGAACTGGAACCGCAAGGAGCCCGCCGGCGAGGACGAGGAACTGGATGCTGCGGCGGTCTTCGCCAAGCTTACCTCGATGCGCGGCGAAAAGACCGACGAAGACGGCGACGACCGCGGCTGATCTCTGCCTGTTCGCACGTTTCGAAGATCAGAACGGCGTCGGAGCGATCCGGCGCCGCTTTTTTGGCGTTTTCCAGTTCGATCGCCCGGAGCGCTCGGCTTATAAAGCAATGCGCGGATGAGGACTCATCGCGTATTGCTTTCGCTCAAATGCCGCCCGGGTTAACCAGGATGCGGATCGGGTTCCCTCGTCGCATCTCGGTATCAGTCTTCATCGTCCTCGCCTTCTTTATGGACCTTGACCGTGTAGTTCAGTCCCAGCCGGCCGCCGTCGGCGTAGATGGTCTGGCCGGTGATGTAGCTGGCGTCCTCGCTGGCGAGGAAGGCTGCGACTGCGGCGATCTCGCGGGGTTCGCCGATGCGGCCCAGGGGCGTGCGGGAAAGGATGCGGCGCTCGGCCTTAGGGTCGTCGGCGACGGCTCGCAGAATGTCGGTCATGATCGAGCCGGGGCCGATCGCGTTGACGCGGATGCCGTGGGAGGCGAGCGACAGGGACATCACCTTGGTGAGCTGATTGAGCCCGCCCTTGGAGATCGAATAGCCGACCTGGTCGGCGATGGCGAAGACGGCGTTGATCGACGACATGTTGATGATCGCGCCGGGCGTGCCGCCGTTCTTCACCGTTTCGACCATGTGCCGGGCGACCGCTTGGCCGCATAGGAACGCGCCCTTCAGATTGACCGACAACACCTTGTCGAACGACTCTTCCTCGATCTCCAGAAAGTCGCCCTTGGAGACGATGCCGGCATTGTTGACGAGGATGTCGATCTCGCCGAATTCGTCGAGGGCGGTGGCGACGAGATTGTGGACGTGCAGCCGGTTGGAGACGTCGCAGACTGCGAAGCGGACCTCGCCGAGGCTCTTGAGGTCGGCGACCGCCGCATGGCCCGATTTCTCGTCCACGTCGGCGATGACCACCTTGGCGCCGTCCTGCAGAAAGCGGCGGGCGATGGCGAGGCCGATCCCCTTGGCGCCGCCGGTGACGATGGCGACCTTGCCGTCGAGGGCCATGGCGTTTCTCCTGTGTTGATCGGCTTTGCCGCGACATGCAGCGAAACAGCCTCCTTAGCAGAGATGCCGGTTCATTACAGAGGGGGTGCGAAAGGGCGAAGCGCTCGCGCGCGCCGATCAGCCGTTGCCCCTGAAGCCGGGATACAGCGTCATGCCGCCATCGACGAAGAGCGTCTGGCCGGTGACGTAGTCGGCGGCTTCCGACACGAGGAACGCAACGGCGCGGCCGACATCGGCGGGCTCGCCTACCCGGCCGTAGGGAATGAGCTTCAGCATGCCTTCGAGATTTGTCTTGCGCTCCTCGGCATTGATGCCGGTCGCGATCGCCCCGGGGGCGACGGAATTGACGCGGATCTTCTCGGCGCCGACCTCCTGGGCGATCGACTTCATCAGCATCTCGATGCCGCCCTTGGAGGCCGCGTAATTGACGTGGAAGGCCCAGGGGATGATCTGGTGAACGGACGAGTCGAAGACCAGCTTGCCGAGCGCCTTGGATACGTCCTCGCGCATGCCCTTCTTGCGGAAGCGTCGCACCGCCTCGCGTCCGACGAGAAAGGCACCGGTGAGGTTGACCGAGATCACCATGTTCCAGTCGTCGAGGGTCATCTCGGTCAGATGCGCGTCCCTCTGCAGACCGGCATTGGAAACGACGATGTCGATGGGGCCGAGCTTGTTCTCGGTCTCGTCGAACATGGCGATCACGTCGCTCTCGCTGGACACGTCCGCCTGTACCTTGAAGGAGCGACGGCCCATCGCCTGGATATCGGCGACGGTCGCGTCCGCATCCCGTTCGGAGCCGTTGTAGTTCACGACGACATCGGCGCCGGCCTTGGCCAGTTCCTTGGCCGTCGCTTCGCCGATGCCGGAGGACGAGCCGGTGACGATGGCCACCTGGCCGGCAAGACTGTGAAGATCGTTAGTAAACGCCATCGGGGTCCTCGAGCATCTGGAATTCGAAATGGTGGGGGTCCTTCTTGTCCCCATTCAACGCGCGATCGAGCCAGATGGCTGCCGAGATCAGCGACAGATGGGTGAGGCCCTGGGGAAAATTGCCGAGATGGTCGCCGGCCGACGACAGCTCTTCGGAATAAAGTCCCAGATGGTTGGAATACGTGTGGAGCTTCTCGAACAGGAGACGCGCCTCGGCGACATAGCCGGTGCGGGCGAGCGCCTCGACGTACCAGAAGGAGCAGATGGTGAAGGCGCCTTCCTCCCCGTCGAGGCCGTCGTCATTGTCCTCGGTGTTGATGTAGCGTTTCACAAGGCAGTCGTGGACGAGCTTTTGCTTCACCACCTTCAGCGTCGAGGTCCACATCGGATCGCGCGGGTTGATGAACTTGACCAGCGGCATCAACAGCACCACCGCGTCGAGGGTCTTGCCGCCCTTGTACTGGGTGAAGGCGCCGATGTCCGGGTTCCAGAACTCCTCCAGCAGCGACTTCTGGATCAGGTCTCGCTCGGTGCGCCAGCGGATGACGTCCGCAGGCAGCGAATTCTGGTCGGCCATGCGCAGGCCGCGATCGAGCGCCACCCAGCACATCAGACGTGAGGACAGATACTCCTTGGGCTCGCCGCGGCTTTCCCAGATGCCCTTGTCGGGCAGGTGCCAGTTGTCGCAGAGCCAGTCGAGGATCCGCTCCAGCTTGACCCAGACCGAATAGGCCGGTTTGCCGCGCGCCTTGGTCGAGATGTAGACCGCGTCCATGAACTCGCCATAGATGTCCATCTGGCGCTGTGAGTAGGCCGCGTTGCCAATGCGCACGGGCTTTGAACCGCTGTAGCCATCCAGATGGTCGAGATTGCTCTCCGGCAGCTTCTCCGAGCCATCCATGCCGTACATGATCTGCAAGCCTGATTCGCCGGTTTCGACGGCACGCTCCATCAGGAAGTGAATGAAGCTCTCGGCTTCGTCGTAATAGCCGAGGCGAGATAGCGAATAGAGGCTGAAGGCGGCATCGCGGACCCAGCAGAAGCGGTAGTCCCAATTGCGCTCGCCGCCGATCACCTCGGGCAGGCCGAAGGTCGCTGCGGCTGCGATGGAGCCGTATTGCGACGAGGTGAGGAGCTTCAGCGTCAGTGCCGAGCGTACCACGAGTTCGCGCCAGAACACCGGATAGGTGCCGGTATTTACCCATTTGTGCCAATGGTCGCGGGTCCTGGAGAAGGCCTTGCGAACATAGCGCTCGTCGATTGCCGGCTGGTCCTTGCGGCCAGGGCAGAAGACGACATAGGCGGTCTCACCCTCCTTCAGCGTGCGCCCGCCGCGCACCGTGTCTCCGTCGATCTCGAAATCCATCGGCGTGTAGAAGAACGCCGATTTCTCGTCGCTGTCATTGACGTTCCAGGCGACCTTGAAGCCGCCGTCGATGCGTTCGATGCGCGGTTCGGCGGTCGCATATTCGGGACGCGGGGCGATGGTGAGGGCAAAGTCGACATCGCCCATGATCGCCTTGGCCCGCCGCACGATGCGGCCGGAGCCGTCCACCGGCATGAAATCGGTTATTTCGCCAATGCCGTCGTCGCCGAGAAAGCGGGTGACTAGGATATTGGTGTCCGGCAGGTAGATCTGCCGATGCTTCATGCCATCGTTTCCACGGCCGACGCCGAAGCGGAAGACACCGCCCTTGTGGTCGTCCAGCAGCGCGCCGAACAAGGTCGGCGAATCGATTTCAGGGTGGCAGAAGAAGTCGATCGTCCCGTCCTGGGCGACCAGCGCCAGCGTGCGCATGTCCCCGATCACGCCGTGCTGGGAAATCAGGTTGGGAACGTCATGGGGGTGGTTGGGCGACATGCTCAGGTCTCGTCTTGCGGTGTCAGGTGTCAGGTGTCAGGCAGCGAGCGCGATTTTGTCGTTTTGTGCGCCGCAAGATGAACGTGTCAGCAGAAGTTAGCAAGCCGGCTGAAGATTGCGAGGGAGGACAGGAGGTCGCGGTTCAGCGGTGGATTTGAAGCTCGCAGCCGGCCGCGATACTATCTCGGGGGGCCTTGCACTGCTATCCAGAGCGATGCCGCCCTCGGGAGGAGGTCGTCGGCAGGTGCGCGGCGACGAGTGTCGCGCCTCACGCAAGTCGCGGGGAGTTGCTCGGTTTGGCCAGTGCGATCGAAAACAGCATCCTGCGCGCCATTGCCAAGGGCAATGGCGACGATCCCGATTTCCGGGTTCTCGTTTACGAGGCCGCCGAGCGGGCGATTGTCCGCAGCGAGACCGACGGTAAGACCTCGGCCTCGGAGAGCGACGAACGCCGCCGCGAACTTATCGCTGCGGTGGAGACGATCGAGGCCGATTATCCACCAGTCGAACGCGGCGGCAATTCCACCGGCGAACTGCAATCGGATTCCGACAGCACACCGGGCGCGGTGTCCGATGTCCCGGATGTTGCGCCACGCGAAACGACCACCGGCGCTTCCGCTGCCGACGGTGCCTCGGCGTACGGCCAGCCGAGACACGAGCCGCTCGCGGACGGCGAGGCGGCGGCCGAAAGGCCGAAGGCCGAAATCGATGATGAACCCGACGTCGCGTTCGACGCGAAACGCGACGACAAGTCCGATTTCGAGACGGCGAATGCCGCCGATCCCTGGATGCCGGGGGCGGCGCGCAAAGCGTCCGGGGCTTCGCGTTATCCCAAACGCATCGTGGCGATCGTCATCGTCGCGCTTCTGGCCTTCCTGGTGATCATCGGCGCTTATCTGATCCTGCCGTTCCTGCTTCCGAACCTCTTCGCCAGCGCGCCTCAGGCCCAGTCCAGCGTCGACCCGATCGCGGCGGCCATCCGCTCGGCCTCGGGCGACGGCGAAACCCCGGTTGCGGGCGACGGCTGGACGATCGCCTTTGCGGCCGATGGCACCAAGGGCGTCGAGGCCGGCCCGCGCGGCACGGTTTCGGCGGTGACGGGGCCTGGCGAACGCGCGGCCGTGCGGATTGCTGCAACCGGTCCGGCAAATGACGCAGATCCTGCCGTCGTCGCCGCGCTGATCGTTGCCGCGGGCACGGTGACCGAACTCGCCGGACGCACCGTGCGCGGCGAATTGACGGTCGGCTCGCCCGACGGCACGGCGCGCGAGTTCACCGTGTCCTGCCACATCGCCGACCAGTCGATCTGCGGCCGCCAGCGCTTTTCGACCAAGATCGACAGTCAGAGCTTCGTTTTCGATATGGATATTCCGTCGGCGGCAACCGGTGAAATGCGCTTCTCGGTGGACCCGTCGCTCGGCGGCGGCGGCGCCAGCGACCTCAACGTGTTTCGCCTGCGGCTGAAGAGCGCCTGAGCCGAGACCGCCGAGCGGGTTGCCGTCGCCGAATTCACGGGCGCTCAGGGGAGCCCGGCGCTGATCGGACGATTGGAATTGCCAGTTCCACGCCGAGGGTCCGGCGTAACGGGCGTGTCGCATGCGGGACATAAGACGGGGGCGATGATTTCAGAGTTTCAGCATCCCGACATACCAGCTTGCCATTGCACGTTCGCGGCAGGCCCGGCATGAGCGGCACTCCCGAGCGAATCGACGACGAACCGGCCGTTCGCGTCCCCGGACTGCGGCGCAAACGCCTCATTCTGGCCGCTGCCCTCTCGCTCGGCGTGCTCGCCGTTGTCGTGCCGGCGGCGGCCTATGGATGCCTGGGGATCTTCCTGCTTCTGTCGGCAATGCTGCTGTGGCCGCGCAGCGCCGCCACGCGGCGGCGCAGCCTGGCGGCGAGCGAGCGCAGCGAACTCGTCTGGCCGGGCCGGGGCATGAAGGCGGTTGTCGAGGCGCTGGTCGAGCCGGCCCTTCTCGTCGATCGCGAGATGCTGTTGCGCTACCGCAATCCCGCCTCTTCGGTCGCCTTCGGCAACATGGCGCTGGGTGACGCGATTTCACTGCGCTTTCGCTCGCCCGACCTTTTGTCGAACCTCGAAATGGCGGTTCGCGAGGGCCTGCCGCAAAGCTCGATCCTCGAAGAGCGGCGGCCGATCGAGCGATTCTGGCAGATCGAAATCCTGCCGATCCCGCCTTATCAGGGCGAGCGGCCGCACTTCTTCCTCTTGTCGTTCCGCGACCGCACGGCCGAATTGCGCATCGAGCGCATGCGCACCGATTTCGTCGCCAATGCCAGCCACGAGCTTCGCACCCCGCTCGCCTCGCTGACCGGCTTCATCGAGACTTTGCAGGGTCCGGCCCGCAACGACGCGGCCGCCCGCGACCGCTTCCTCCAGATTATGCGCGAGCAGTCGGTGCGCATGTCGCGGCTGATCGACGATCTGTTGTCCCTGTCGCGGATCGAGATGAAGCGCCATGTGCCGATCGCCGCCCGCTGCGACCTGGGCGCGGTTCTCGAGCGGGTGCATTCGCAGATGGAGCCGTTGGCGGAGGAGGCCGGCGCGAAGCTCACACTCTCGCTTCCGCGCGAGACGGTCGAGATTCTCGGTGAGGAGGACGAACTGATCCAGGTCTTCTCCAATTTTGTCGAAAACGCCTGCAAATATGGCGCCAGCGGCGGCCGCATCGAGATCGATCTGACGCGGCTCGCCGAACGGGGCGAGCCGATGGTCGACGTCTCCGTGCGCGACTATGGCCCCGGCATCGCCAGCGAGCACGTGCCACGGCTGACCGAGCGATTCTACCGCGTCGACGTCGGCAACTCGCGAGGCAAGGGCGGCACAGGGTTGGGTCTGTCGATCACCCGCAACATCCTGTTGCGGCACCGTTCGCGTCTTCTGATCGCCTCGACGCCGGGCGAGGGCGCGACCTTCACGGCCCGCTTTCCCGAATCCTCTCGCGATTCATGATCTGTCGATTCCCAAAATATATTCAATGGCTTAGAATGTCATAAAACTGCAGTCCGAATGTCATATAGAGTTCTTGCGAGGTCGTTAATGGTCGCTTCGAACCGCCGCGGCCAATGAGGGCCTGCGGCAGACGGTTCCGAAAAGCCACTCCTCAAGGAGATTGCCCAGTGAACACCAAGCTTCTCGCCAGCCTCGCGCTCGGCGCTTCCTTCGCGCTGTCCGGCCCGGCCTTTGCCCAGTCGAACGAACAGATCCAGGTTGCCGGTTCCTCGACTGTTCTGCCCTATGCGCAGATCGTTGCCGAGAACTTCGGCGAAACCTTCCCGAACTTCCCGACCCCGGTCGTGGAATCGGGCGGTTCCTCGGCTGGCCTCAAGCAGTTCTGCCAGGGCGTCGGCCCTGACACGATCGACATCGCCAACGCCTCGCGCGCCATCAAGGACACCGAGGTCGAGGCCTGCAAGAAAGCCGGCGTCACCGATATCCAGCAGGTCAAGTTTGGCTATGACGGCATTGTTTTCGCCTCGGACGCCGGCGGCCCTGACTTCAAGCTGACCCCCGAGGACGTCTTCGGCGCGATGGCGGCCAAGGTCGTCAAGGACGGCAAGGTCGTCGAAAATCCCAGCGCCGCCTGGAAGGACGTCGACGCGTCGCTGCCCGACCAGAAGATCATGGCTTTCATCCCGGCCTCGAACCACGGCACCCGCGAGGTCTTCGAAGTCAAGCTGCTCGAGCAGGGCTGCAAGGACTCCGGCGCGATGGACGACTTCGTGAAATCCGGCATGGACGAAAAGGCCGCGGCCAAGCAGTGCGTCCAGGTCCGCAATGACGGCCCCGTCTCCGAGATTTCGGGAGATTACACGGAGACCCTATCGCGCATCGACGCCAACAAGCAGGCGATTGGCGTGTTCGGTCTCGCCTTCTACGAGCAGAATCAGGACAAGCTGAAGGTTGCGACCGTCAGCGACATCGTGCCGTCCGCCGAGACCATCGCCTCGGGCGAGTATCCGGTGTCCCGCCCGCTCTACTTCTACGTCAAGAAGGCGCATATCGGCGTCGTTCCGGGCCTGAAGGAGTATGTCGACTTCTTCCTTTCCGACCAGATGATCGGACCCGACAGCCCGCTCGTCGCCTATGGCCTTGTCGCGGCTCCGGAATCCGAGCGCGAGACCGCTCGCACGGACTTCGATGCCGGCAAGACCATGGACGCCAAGAGCTAAACTCTTCGCCTCTCCGACCTCCGGCGCTGCGTTATTGCGCCGGAGGTCGACCGGTTCCGCGACGGCCCATTTGGAGGCGCGTCGCGACCCGTTTGCCCAAGGGCTCTTCATCTCCACCCCGGCAGGATGCAGCAGATGTCGACCTTGACCATCATTCTGATCGTCTGTGCGATCGCCGCGGTCGGTTACGTTCTCGGCTATCGCCGCAGCCGGAGCCTGAACGCCGAGGCCGGTCGCAAGCTGCATTCGCGGCCCGGCTATCACGGCTCCTACGTCGTCTCCTGGGCGATGGTGCCGGCGCTGATCGTACTTGCCGCCTGGCTGATCGTCTCGCCGATCCTCGTCGGCGCCGACGTCCGCGGAAGCTTTCCCGAGGGCGTCCTTTCGCAGTCCGGCATCACCGAGGGCCTCGCCTACGGCATGGTCGAATCGATCGCCGGAGGGCTCGATGCCCTGCCGCCGGACGAACGCGAACAGGTGTCCGAGGCGACGCCGATCAAGACGTTGACGCCGCTCCTGCAGCGCCGCGGCGTGCCGGTCGCTTCCGCCAGCGCCGACTACATGATCCCGATGGCGATACAGCTGAACGGCCTCGAAAGGATCAGCCGCTGGGCGATGACTGTCGTCGTCGTCATTCTCGCACTGGCCGGCGCCTTCTGGGGCTACCGCTCGATCGCGCTACGCCTCCGGGCCCGCAACCGGGTCGAGACAGTGGTGCGCAGCGGCCTCATCGCATGCTCGACCATCGCCATTCTGACCACCGTCGGCATCATCTTCTCTATGCTGTTCGAGACCGTCGACTTCTTCTCGCGGGTCGACTTTGCCAATTTCTTCTTCGGCACGGTTTGGGAGCCGCGCTTCGCCGCCGCCGGTTCGGGCGGTGCCGAAGGCCAGTTCGGTCTCATCCCGCTGCTTGCCGGCACGCTCTACATCTCGGCGGTCGCCATGCTCGTTGCCGTGCCGATCGGGCTTTACGCCGCCGTCTACATGGCCGAATACGCCAATCGCCAGACCCGCAGCGTGGTCAAACCGCTGCTGGAGGTGCTCGCTGGCATTCCGACCATCGTCTACGGCTTCTTCGCGTTGATCACCGTCGGCCCGTTCCTGCGCGATATGTCCGCCGAGCTCGCCGGGCTCGTTACCGGCAATTACCAGAGCTTTATCCAGGCGCAGAGCGTGCTGACTGCCGGCCTCGTCATGGGCATCATGCTGATCCCTTTCGTGTCCTCGCTGTCGGACGACATCATCACCGCGGTGCCGCAAAGCCTGCGCGACGGTTCGCTCGGTCTCGGCGCGACACGCTCGGAAACGATCAAGCGGGTGATCCTGCCGGCGGCGCTGCCGGGCATCGTGTCGGCTCTCCTGCTCACGGCGTCGCGAGCGATCGGCGAGACGATGATCGTGGTCCTGGCGGCCGGCGTCGCGGCCAACCTGACGCTCAACCCCTTCGAGGCGATGACGACGGTGACCGTCAAGATCGTCGCGCAGCTGACCGGCGATCTGGAGTTCACCTCGCCGCAGACCCTCGTCGCTTTCGCGCTGGGCATCACGCTCTTCGTCATCACGCTCGGGCTCAACATCTTCGCCCTCTACATCGTCCGCCGCTTCCGGGAGCAGTACGAATGACCGACGCGACCGCCAGCGACCTCTCGCCCGCCGCAAGCCGTCCTGCCCGCCGAGACATCGGCATCCGACGTCGCTATGCCGCCGAGCGCCGTTTCAAGATCTACGGCATCGTCGCCATCGCGATCGGCCTTCTCTTCCTGCTGCTGCTCCTGTGGAGCGTCGTCTCCAAGGGCTATACCGCGTTCTGGCAGACCGAAATCAACGTGCCGATCACCTTCAGCCAGAAGATCGTCGACCCGAAGGGCACCGGTGGCAAGGACACGACGGCGCTGATGATGGCCAACTATCCAGGGCTTGCCAAGGATGGCCTCGTCCAACTGCTCGGCATCGATGCGGCCGACAAGAAGGCGGTCGCCGAAGCCAACAGGATGATCTCCAACGGCGTGCGCTTGCAATTGCGCGACATCGTCATGGGCGATCTGACGACGATCGGACAGACACAGAGCGTCTGGCTTTACGCCAGCGCCGACGTCGACAGCGCGCTGAAAGGCCAATACGACCTCTCCGTGCCCGAGAACCGCCGGCCGATCAGCGACCGGCAGCTCGCCTGGATCGACAAGCTCAAGACCTCGGGCGATCTGGAGCAGCGCTTCAACTGGGGCCTCCTGACGAACGGCGCGTCGAGCCGGGCGGAAACCGCCGGCGTCGGCGTCGCGATCATCGGCTCGCTCTACATGATGGGCATCGTTCTGGTGCTGGCCCTGCCGATCGGCGTCGCCGCGTCGATCTATCTTGAAGAGTTCGCCCCGAAGAACCGTTTCACCGATATCATCGAGGTGAATATCAACAACCTCGCGGCGGTGCCTTCGATCGTCTTCGGCCTGCTGGGGCTCGCGGTCTTCATCAACTGGTTCGGTCTGCCGCGCTCGGCCTCGTTGGTCGGCGGTCTCGTCCTTACCTTGATGACGCTGCCGACGATTATCATCGCGACCCGTGCCGCGCTGAAGGCGGTGCCGCCGTCGATCAGAGCAGCCGCGCTGGGGCTTGGCGCCTCCAGAATGCAGATGGTCTTCCATCATGTCCTGCCGCTGGCGATGCCGGGTATCTTGACCGGTACGATCATCGGGCTTGCCCAGGCGCTCGGCGAGACGGCGCCGCTGCTGCTCATCGGCATGGTCGCCTTCGTCGCCGACTATCCAGGCTCTCCAATGGATCCGGCGACCGCATTGCCGGTGCAGATCTATATGTGGGCGAACGAGGCCGGTCGCGCTTTCGTCGAGCGCACATCTGGAGCGATCATCGTCCTGCTTCTTTTCCTTGCCGTCATGAATATTACGGCGATCTTTTTGCGCCGCCGCTTCGAGAGGCGCTGGTAGACATGCGACAGGAGCTTCCCATGATGGAACATTTTCAGCTGTCCTCCGCGAAAGGCGCTTCCGTGCAGCAAACACCGATCAAGATGCGGGGCGAAAACGTCACGGTCCACTACGGGACCAAGCAGGCGATCAACGGCGTCGACCTCGACATCCCGGAACATCAGGTGATGGCGCTGATCGGGCCGTCGGGTTGTGGCAAGTCGACCTTCCTGCGCTGCTTCAATCGCATGAACGACACCATCGATTCGGCCAAGGTCGGCGGCAAGATCACACTGGACGGCGAGGACATCTACGATCCCGACATTGACGTGGTGGAGCTGCGCGCCCGCGTCGGCATGGTGTTCCAGAAGCCGAACCCGTTCCCGAAATCGATTATCGAGAACGTCTCCTACGGCCCGAAAATCCACGGTCTTGCCAAGTCGAAGGCTGATCTGGAAGAGATCGTCGTCACCAGCCTGAAGCGGGCCGGTCTCTTCAACGAGGTCAAGGATCGGCTCGACGAGCCCGGCACGGGTCTTTCCGGCGGCCAGCAGCAGCGCCTGTGCATTGCGCGCGCCATCGCCGTCTCGCCGGAAGTGATTCTGATGGACGAGCCCTGTTCGGCGTTGGACCCGATCGCAACGGCCACCGTCGAGGAACTGATCGACGAATTGAGAAACAAGTTCACGATCGTCATCGTGACCCATTCCATGCAGCAGGCGGCCCGCGTGTCGCAGCGCACGGCGATGTTTCATCTCGGCAATATCGCGGAAGTCGGGCCGACGGAGAAGATGTTCTCCAACCCGGACGACAAGCGCACCCAGGATTACATCACCGGCCGCTTCGGCTGAGCCGCAAGGGCGGGAACGCGGCCGTCTCCGGTCGCCGCCCCGCCGCCACTTTTTGTCTGCGCATGATCGGTTCGCGAGCGGCGTGCCGTATTGCGGATCATGTTTGAGGGAGACGTCCCATGCCGATGTCCGAGCACACCGTCACGTCCTACGAGGATGAGCTCAAATTCATCGTCCGCCGCATCTCGGAGATGGGCGGACAAGCCGAGCGAATGGTCGAACAGTCGGTCGCAGCGCTGATGCGCTCCGACTGGGGCCTTGCCCAGTCGGTCGTCGCCGACGATCTGCTTCTCGATGCCGCCCAGCGCGAACTCGACGAGCGGGCGATCATGACCATCGCCAAGCGTCAGCCCATGGCCGTCGATCTGCGCGAGATCGTCGGCGCGATCCGCATCTCCAACGATCTCGAACGGATCGGCGATCTGGCCAAGAACATTGCCAAGCGAGTCATCGCGGTTCACGAGCATTCCCAGCCGGTGCAGCTCGTGCGCGGCATCGAACACTTGTCGGAACTGGCGCTGGAGCAGCTCAAGGAGGTCCTCGACGCCTATGGTGCTCGCGATCATCGCCGTGCAATGGCGGTGCGCGAGAACGACGAGGCGATCGACTCCATGTACACGTCGATCTTCCGCGAACTGCTCACCTACATGATGGAAGACCCGCGCAACATCACCGCCTGCACCCATCTCCTGTTCAGCGCCAAGAACATCGAGCGGATCGGCGATCACGCCACCAACATCGCCGAGACGGTCTTTTATATCCAGACCGGGCAGCAGATGGAGGCGGATCGGCCGAAAGGCGACACCACGCCGGCGATGACCCAAGAGGTCGCCAGCTTCGGCACTATCGGCCGCGCGGAGGGCTGACTTCGATGGCAACGCGGATCGCCGTCGTCGAGGACGAAGAGGCCCTCGGCATCCTCTTGCGCTACAATCTGGAGGCCGAGGGTTACGAGGTCGATGTGATCGCCCGCGGTGACGAGGCCGATCTGCGCCTCAAGGAGCAGTTGCCCGATCTCCTGATCCTCGACTGGATGTTGCCGGGCCTCTCCGGCGTCGAGATTTGCCGGCGACTGCGCCAGCGCTCCGAGAGCGAGCGCCTGCCGATCATCATGCTGACGGCGCGCGGCGAGGAAAGCGAGCGGGTGCGCGGTCTGTCGGTCGGCGCCGACGACTATGTCGTCAAGCCGTTCTCGACGCCGGAGCTGATCGCCCGCGTCCGCGCCATGCTGCGCCGGTCGAACCCGGAAAAGATATCGACCTTCCTGTCGGCCGGCGACATCGATCTCGACCGCGAGACCCATCGGGTGCGCCGGGGTGGACGCGAGCTGAAGCTCGGGCCGACCGAATTCAAGCTGATGGAATTCTTCATGCAGGCGCCGGGCCGGGTATTTTCGCGCGAGCAACTGCTCGATGGCGTCTGGGGCCGCGATATCTATGTTGACGAGCGTACGGTCGACGTACATGTCGGCCGCCTGCGCAAGGCGATCAACCGCGGTCGTCAGCGCGATCCGATCCGCACGGTGCGCGGCGCCGGCTATGCGCTGGACGAGCAATTTGCTGCCGCCACGCCCGCACCGACGGCACGGCCGCGCCAGATTTCGACCGCCGCCTCGCACTGATACGGGAAGGCGCAGATGAGGACTCATCGCGCATTCCTTTCACTCAGACGCCACGCGGGCTGACCAGGATGCGGATCGGTTTGCCTCGCCGCATCCTGGTATGAGCCGCTTGGTCGTCAGCCCTCGGTTGGGTCATCCTTCAGGAAGGGCTCGACCGGGCCTTTCAGCTTGAGCGTCAACGGCTTGCCCTTGCGGTCCAGGGCCTTGCCGGCGGCGACGCGGATCCAGCCCTCGCTGATGCAATATTCCTCGACATTGGTCTTTTCGGCGCCCTTGAAGCGGATGCCGATGCCGCGCGAGACCCAGGCCTCGTCGTAATGCGGGCTGTCGGGATCGACCGAGAGGCGATCCGGGAAGGCGGGTTCGGCGGGCGCGCCGTCGTTCGATGATGTGCTCATATGCGCCGCGATAGCCGATGCCGGGGCGATTTGCCAGTCCGCTCAGCGCGGTGCGCAAGCGATTCCGTTACGAGCGGCAACCACCCGCGCCGCAACGATCTTTGGAACCGTTCCAGTCTGCCTAAGATTTAATTCTGACACTGATTATCAGCATTGCGAAGCTGCGCCAATTTGCCCCCCATGGATGGCCGTCCGACCTGAATGCGCGATGAGTTCTCATCTGCGCATTCCGTTATGTTGGCAGGCCTCACGGTCGCGTCAGCCGCCATAGGCGGATTCCACAGCTGGACACTGATAATGAAGAGAGGCGGTCCGCTACATCGGCGAGCCGCCTCTTTTCATGACAGTTTTCGATCTGTCTTCACCTCGCCGGCATCAGCCCGGAGCATATCTCGGACCAAAGCATACGTCCGTTGGCAAGTCCGGCCCGTGGCCCGACTCAACGCACCCGGCGTCGTTCCGAAGCCGGCTGGAACGCCAGCTTGGCGTGGTAGGCGCAATAGGGCGAGGTATCGCGGGCACTGTTGCCGCAGAAATGGAAGTCCGGCTTCAGCGGATCGCCGACCGGCCATTTGCAGGTGCCTTCGGTCAGTTGCACGAGGGTCAGCTTGCGGGCGATCGGAACGACCTCGCCGGTCGTCTGCACAGTTTCCTGCGCCTCTATCAACTGGTGCTCCTCGTCCGGCTCCATCTTGAGCGCGGTTGCACCCATGGTGCGGGGCATGGAGCGCTGAGGGGCCGATGGCTGCGGCGGTGGCGAAAAGCGCGGCGACACGACGGTCCGGTTCACCTCGACTTCGGCATACCGCGGCTGCGGCGCGGTGCGCTCGATGGCCTGGACCGGAGCATGGGACGGGGACGACACCGCGGCGCCGGGGGACTTCGCCCGCGACTCCAGCTTGAGGCGATGAACCTTGCCTATGACGGCGTTGCGGCTGACACCCCCCAGCTTGTCGGCGATCTGGCTGGCACTCAGTCCTTCGGTCCAAAGCTGCTTCAGCATCTCAACGCGTTCGTCGGTCCAGCCCATGGAAAGCTCCTTCGTGATAGGCTGCGACGGTCGGAGTCGATGAACCTTTCGCCTCGAAGGGGCGAAGGGACGCACAATATCTATTGATGAACTAGGTCCGCCGCACGAAATCTAGTGTCTGGCATGCAATTTAGCGCATCGTAAGACTCGCTGACAAGCACGGTGTGCGTTGCCGCGAATCAATTGCGGGTTTTTCCCCAGGCTTCTCTTCGCTAAAATGCAATTAAAAATTTGCGGAGGTCGTCGAGCCGAGCCTGGCACGCTCCAACCACCGGTGGGGGGAAATTTCGCCGCATTCACAGGGATTTGCGGGGGTTTCGTTGACAGCTTGGGCGTCCCGCATGGTATAGAAAAAGGCCCGAACAGTTCGAAGCGCCTGCAAGGCCTGCCTCACGGCAGGCTTTGATGTTTTCAAGGCGGTCGATTTTCGGCCTCGACGTGTCTCAACCCGATCCCAAAGGATCTTTTGCAAAGTCGAATTCCATGACCCAGCCGACGGACCATTCCTCGCCGCTCTTTTCGACCTACGCCCGCGCCGAACTCGCCTTCGAGCGTGGCGAAGGGGTCTGGCTGGAGACGCGCGACGGCCGACGCTACATGGATTTCGGCGGCGGCATCGCGGTCAATGCCCTGGGCCACGCCCATCCGCATCTGGTTTCGGCCCTGAAGGAGCAGGCCGACAAGGTCTGGCACGTCTCCAACCTTTATCAGGTGCCCGGCCAGGAGCGGCTGGCCGAGCGTCTGACCGATGCGACGTTCGCGGATCGCGCCTTCTTCTGCAATTCGGGTGCCGAGGCGCTGGAATGCGCCATCAAGACGGCGCGGCGCTATCATTATGTCAATGATGCGCCCGAGCGTTTCCGTATCCTGACCTTCGAGGGCGCCTTCCATGGCCGCACGCTCGCGACCATCGCGGCGGGCGGCCAGAAGAAATATCTCGAAGGCTTCGGTCCCAAGGTCGAAGGGTTCGACCAACTGCCCTTCGGCGACCACGAGGCGTTGAAAGAGGCCGCCAGCGGGCCGGAGGTCGCGGCGATCCTCATCGAGCCGATCCAGGGCGAGGGCGGCATCCGGCCGGTGCCGGCGGTCTGCCTGAAGGGCCTGCGCGCCATGTGCGACGAGCTCGGCATCCTGCTCATCTACGACGAGGTGCAGACGGGCGTCGGGCGGACGGGGACGTTTTACGCCTATGAGCAGTCCGGCGCGGCGCCCGACATCATGGCCTCGGCCAAGGGCATCGGCGGCGGCTTTCCGCTTGGCGTGTGCCTGGCCACCGAAGAGGCGTCGAAGGGGATGACGCCGGGCACCCACGGCACGACCTATGGCGGCAATCCGCTGGCCATGGCCGTCGGCAATGCCGTGCTCGACGTTGTTCTCGAGGACGGCTTTCTGGAAAACGTCCGTCGCACCGCGCTTTTGTTCAAACAGTCGCTGGCTTCTCTATCCGACCGCTATCCCGACGTGATCGAGGATATCCGCGGCGAGGGCCTTCTGCTCGGCATCAAGGGTCGGGCATTGAACACCGACATCGTCGCCGCGCTGCGTCACGAGGGCCTGCTCGCGGTACCGGCCGGCGACAACGTCGTGCGCATCCTGCCGCCGCTGATCATCACCGCCGACGAGGTGCGCGAGGGCCTGACGCGGATCGAGGCCGCGGTCGCTGCTTTGTCGGCCGCCGGGCAAGCCCGCAAAAGCGCCTGAGGAGAGGCCGATGAGTTCCATCAAGACACCGGCCGCAGCCAGGCCGGCGGCGAAGCCGTCGAGCGCTCGGCCGTCGAGCATTGGTTCAGCCAAGCTGACAGGTCTGGCGGCAAACGACGTCACGTCCTCTGGACCGCGCCACTTCCTCGATATCGCCACGGTCGACCGTGGCGATCTTCAGGCGATCATCTCCGATGCGGCACGGCGCAAAGCGCTCGGCCGCGACGGGCCGAAGCCGCTGGCCGGCAAGGTCCTGGCGATGATCTTCGACAAGCCGTCGACGCGCACCCGGGTCTCCTTCGACGTCGGCATGCGCCAGCTCGGCGGCGAGACGCTGTTCCTCTCCGGCACCGAAATGCAGCTCGGCCGCTCCGAGACCATTGCCGACACGGCGCGGGTGCTCTCGCGTTATGTCGATGCGATCATGATTCGCACGACCACGCACGACCGTCTGATGGAAATGGCGCAATACGCCACCGTGCCGGTGATCAACGGGCTGACAGACGACACCCATCCCTGCCAGATCATGACCGACCTTTTGACCTTCGAGGAAAAGCGCGGACCAGTGCGTGGCAAGACCTTCGCCTGGACCGGCGACGGCAACAACGTCCTGTCGTCCTTCGTCGAGGCCTCGGCGCGCTTCGACTTCACCTTGAAGATCGCAACGCCCGAAGGCTCGGGTGCGGACATGCGCTTCGTCGAGAGGGCTCGAAAAGACGGCGCGGATATCCACATGACGGACGACCCGGTTGAAGCGGTCCGCGGCGCCGATTGCGTCGTGACCGATACCTGGGTCTCCATGGGCCGCGAAGACCAAGCGCGTGGCCACAACGTCTTCATGCCCTATCAGGTCAACGACCGCCTGATGGCGCATGCCAAACCAGAAGCGCTCTTCATGCATTGCCTGCCCGCCCATCGCGGCGAAGAGGTTACCGACAGCGTCATGGACGGGCCGCAGTCGGTCGTTTTCGACGAGGCCGAAAACCGCCTTCACGCGCAGAAATCCATTCTCGCCTGGTGCTTTGGCGAAGTCGGCCATGCGGGCTCGAACGGCCGCGATCATGGCTGACCCTGACCTGGCGCTCGGCGAGTTCGATTTCGCCGGCGATGACAACGTCGTCCCATTCGCCGTCGAGGAACTGGATGCACGGGGCCGCGTCGTCCAGTTGGGGCCGATGCTCGACCAGATTCTCGCGCGGCACGACTACCCCGAGTCGGTGAACAGGCTCTTGGCCGAAATGATCGTTCTGACGGTGCTGCTCGGCACGTCGCTGAAATTCGATGGCAAGTTCATCGCCCAGACCCAGACGGACGGGCCGGTGGACTTGCTCGTCGTCGATTTCGCGACGCCGTCGAGCGTGCGGGCCTATGCGCGCTTCGACGAAGCCAGGCTTTCGTCCGCAGTCGAGGCCGGCATGACCACGTCCGAGGCTCTGCTCGGCACCGGCGTCATGGCGCTGACCGTCGATCAGGGCGAGTACATGCAGCGCTACCAGGGCATCGTCGAACTCGCCGGTGCCTCGATGGAAGAGGTCGCCGAGGCCTATTTCCGACAGTCCGAGCAGATTCCGACAGCCGTCAAACTCGCCGTCGCCAAGATTGCCCGGCGCGGCGAGAGTGGTTTCGTCGAGGGTTGGCGGGCCGGCGGCCTGATCGCGCAGTTCTTGCCTGATGCACTCGAGCGCATGCGCATGCCGGACCTTCCCGGCGGCGATCTGCCCGAGGGCGCCGACGATCCGCTGGAGGATTACGAGCCGGACGATGCCTGGGTCGAGGTGCGCGCGCTGGTCGATACGGTCGAGGCCTCGGAACTCGCCGATCCCGACATCGGCGTCGAGCGGCTGCTGTTCCGGCTATTCCATGAGCGCGGCGTCAAGGTGTTTCCGCCCAATCCGGTCGCCGACGACTGCTCCTGCAACAGCGAGCGTATCAAGGGCGTTCTGTCGAATTTTACGTCGCAGGAAATCGCCGAGAGCGTCGAGGATGGCAAGATCGAGGTGACCTGCGAATTCTGCGGCGAGGCCTACAGCTTCGCCCCGGAGGAGTTCGAGCCGGTGGATGAAGCCGACATTGTGCAAAAGCGAGACGTTTCGTGAGGTCGCCGAACGTCTAGTTCAACACCCGCGCCTTTTGCGGCAGATCGAGCGAGAAGGCCGGAATTTCGACCTCGAAGAACGCCCCGTCTGGTCCCTGCATGCGATAATGGCCACGCATGAAGCCGGAGGGCGTGGCGAGCGGGCAGCCGGAGGTGTAGGTGAAGCTGTCGCCCGGCGACAGATGCGGTTCCTCACCGACCACGCCGGGGCCACGAACCTCTTCGACATGGCCGTTGGCGTCGGTGATCTGCCAATAGCGCGAGCGGAGCGTGGCTGGAGCGTCTCCGGCGTTTTCGATTTCGACCGTATAGGCCCAGACCCAGCGCTGGGCGTCGGGATGGGACTGGTCTTCCAGATAGGTCGGTGTCACGGTCACCGTGATCTGCCGTGTCGTCGCCTGGTACATGGTGGCCTTGCAAAGCGGTCGTTTGATATCCCGTTAAGGTTTTATCGCCATCCCGCGTGCTCCGGTCAACAAGGACGACCGGGTCAACGAGGGCGTCGGGGCGCAGACGACAGAGGGCGCGCCGCATGCGAGGCGATGGCGATCTCGTCATTCGTATCGACGGCAAACCAAGGACTTTGACGTGTTCGACAGACAGGCGACGAGTCTGATCAAGCCGGCCATCGACGCGCTCGCGCGCGGGATGGCGAAACGCGGCGTCGGGCCGAACGCGGTGACGTCGGCCGGATTGGCCATTGGGCTTTGCGCCGCGCTCGCCATCGCCTTCGGCCAACTCTGGACCGGCCTTGCACTGATCCTGGTCTCCAGGCTTGCGGACGGTCTCGACGGGGCGGTCGCGCGGGTGTCGAACCAGCGGACTTATCTTGGCGGCTTTCTCGACATCGTTTTCGATTTCGTCTTCTACGGCGCGATCCCGCTGGCCTTCGCCATCCTCGATCCGGCCGCCAACGCCGTTGCGGCCGGCGTTCTGCTTCTGACCTTCTATGCCAATGGCGGCAGCGTGCTGGCCTACGCCATCATGGCCGAGCAGATCGGCCGATCGGAAGGCGGCCAGGCGCACGGAGGGTTGTCGGACGAGGCGCGTGGTGGCAAGGCGCTGCTTTTCACGACCGGCCTGATGGAAGGCGGCGAGACGCTCGCCTTCTTCGTCGCGTTCTGCCTGTTTCCCGCCTGGTTTGCGGTGCTGGCCTATGCCTTTGCCGCGCTGACGGCCTGGACCTTCGTCTTTCGAGTCAGCCTGGCGGTGCGCAGCCTTTCAGGCCGCACACCGTCTGCCTAGATCGCAATGGATTTTCAGATCGCCGCCAGCGCGCAGTCCAGATCCTCGATCAGATCGTCGACATCCTCAAGCCCCAGCGACAGGCGCAGCATCCCATCGGTGATGCCGAGTTCGGCGCGGGTTTCGGGCGAAAGGTTCTTGTGGGTCGTCGTCGCCGGATGGGTGATGATCGACTTGGAATCCCCGAGATTGTTGGAGATCAGGATCAGCTGCAGCGCGTTGAGGACGCGGAAGGCTTCGGCCTTGCCACCCTTTACTTCGAAGGCGATCAGCGTCGAGCCGCCGGTCATCTGCCTGGCGATGATCGCCGCATCCGGATGGTCGGCGCGGCCGGGATAGATCACCTTCGCGATGTCGCTGCGCTCGGCGAGAAAATCGGCGACGGTTCCGGCCGAACGTGTCTGCTGGGCTACGCGCAAGGGAAGGGTTTCCAGGCCCTTCAGCAGCGTCCAGGCGTTGAAAGGCGACAGCGACGGTCCGGTGTGGCGGAAGTAATCGTGGAGGTTCTCGTCGATCCACTGCTTGGTGGAGAGGATGACGCCGCCGAGGCAACGACCCTGGCCGTCGATGTGCTTGGTCGCGGAATAGATGACGACGTCGGCGCCCAGTTCCAACGGCTTCTGCTGCAAGGGGGTCGCGAAGACGTTGTCGACGACGAGTGTCGCGCCAGCCGCGTGGGCGATCTCCGCGACCGCGGCGATGTCGATCACCTCCAGCGTCGGGTTGGTCGGGCTCTCCATGAAGAAGACTTTGGTCTCAGGCCGCACTGCCGCCTTCCATTGCGCCATGTCGCGGCCGTCGACCAGCGTGCAGTCGACGCCGTTGCGCGCAAGCACCGTCTCGACGATGTAGCGGCAGGAGCCGAACAGCGCGCGGGCGGCCACCACATGGTCGCCGGCCCTGACCTGGCATTGCATGGCGGCGGAAACGGCTGCCATGCCGGAGGCGGTGGCGCGAGCATCCTCGGCGCCTTCCAGCGCCATCATACGCTCCTCGAACATGCGGGTCGTCGGGTTGGAATAGCGCGAATAGATGAAACCGGGCTCTTCGCCCTTGAAGCGGGCCTCGGCCGATTCAGCGCTGTCGTAGACATAGCCCTGCGTTAAAAAGAGCGCTTCAGACATCTCGCCGAAGCTCGAACGCACGGTGCCGCCATGGACCATCAAGGTGGCGGGACGCAGCTTGCGCGGCTCATGGGTCTTCTTCAGCATGACGTGTCTCCGAACGCAAAAAGCCGGCTTCGCGTCGCCGCAAAACCGGACCGTCCAAACACGCCGTGACGTTTTTCGTCGGAACGGCCCTTTAGCGACTTGTTTTACGTGGCTGCAAGCCGGCCGGCCAAATCACCACGATGGCTTTGCAAATAGACCCGTTGCGGTTACGCGTCAACGCGGCGAAACGACAGGAACCCTGACAACGGGGCGACAGGCGACGACACACAGGGGACACGATGGAAGTTCAAGCATGAGCGGCGGGATCCTGCCGGACCGGGCGATCAGCGCAATGTTCGCCTCGGGCGCGATCGCGACGCCGATCGAGCGTCAGCGCGACCAGATCCAGCCGGCGAGCCTCGATCTCAGGCTCGGCCCCAAAGCATTTCGCGTGCGCGCGAGCTTCCTGCCGGGGCCGGGGGGGACGGTGCAGGACAAGCTCGACAGGTTTTCGCTGCACGAGTTCGACCTGGAAGAGGGTGCGGTGCTGGAGACAGGCTGCGTTTACGTCGTGCCGCTGCTGGAATCTCTGACCCTGCCATCCGACGTCAAGGCGACAGCCAATCCGAAATCCTCGACCGGCCGGCTCGACATCTTCACGCGCGTCATGGCTGACGGGGTCGGCGAGTTCGACAAGCTGCCGGCTGGCTATCGCGGACCGCTCTATCTCGAAATCTCGCCGCGCACATTTCCGATCCTGGTGCGCCAGGGCTCGCGCCTGTCGCAAATCCGTTTTCGCAGCGGCGAGCCGATGCTGGACGAGAACACGCTGTCCGAGCTTCACGCCATCGAGAAGCTGACCAGCGCGGCCAACGCCAACATCTCCGGCAACGGCATCGCGCTGTCGATCGATCTTGCCGGCGACGAAACCGGTCTCGTCGGCTATCGCGGCAAGCGGCACACCGGGGTCGTCGATGTCGATCGGCGCGGCGCCTATGCGCTCGCCGACTTCTGGGAGCCGATCCATCGCGGCAAGACCGGTGAACTCGTGCTCGATCCGGACGAGTTCTACATCCTCGTCTCGAAGGAATCGGTCCATGTGCCGCCGGCTTTCGCGGCGGAGATGACCCCCTTCGATCCGCTGGTGGGCGAGTTCCGCGTCCATTACGCCGGCTTCTTCGATCCCGGCTTCGGTCATTCGGAAGCGGGCGGTGCCGGCAGCCGCGCGGTGCTGGAGGTGCGCAGCCACGACGTGCCATTCATTCTGGAGGACGGCCAGATCGTCGGCCGGCTGATCTACGAACACATGGCCGCGCTGCCCGATCGGCTTTACGGCACAGATCTGAAGTCGAACTACCAGGCGCAGGGGCTGAAGCTGTCGAAGCATTTTAGCTGAGCAGCGCTATCAGGGCGAGAACCGCCGAATGGTCGGTTCTCGCGCCGGGTCGGCCATTCATTTGACCGGACAGACGTTCGAACGGACGACTTCGCCGCCAAAACGTCCGCTGGATCGAGCCAAGCGACGGGTATTCGAACAGGCAAGCGAATAAACCCGCACCGACATCACCGCGCCACTGGATCGTGGATCGACGCCAGCCTATGTTCATCAATGGCGGGCTGGCCGATGCGACAGGAGTAACATATTCTCGGGGCCTTAGTCATTCCAAGGGAGCTGTTCCTGCCTTGGCCCGTGGGCCTGGGGCATACGGCGCCCACCTACTTTGTAGGTTCCCGGGATCGACTTCTCCATCGGTCGGGTGGCTCGTCACATTTTTGAAAATCCGGTGCTGAGACTTCGCTCGTTGTGCGTTAGGGTCCCAACCTGACTGGCGGTAGCCGGCAGCCTCTCGCTTCTTGTCGCCTTCCCTTTTCATCTCACGTAAAATCGGTCACTCCGGTTCGTGCCGTTGCTATCCGATGTGCGTAGCGACGTTGCACAGTTCGACGCTGGGGCGGAGAAAACCGATGAGCGACATCAAAGCGGCGAAGGCCGAATTGCGCAAGGCAGCCTTGGCTCGGCGCGACGCGATGGACGAGGCGATCAGGATCGAAGCCTCGCTCGCCGTCGCCGACCGGCTGGCCGAGACGCTCGAAATCGGGCCCGGCGCGATCGTCTCGGGCTTTTTGCCGATCCGCTCGGAAATCGACATCCGGCCGCTGATGATGGCGCTCGCCGACAAGGGGGCGCGTCTCTGCGTACCCGCCATCGTCGAGGGCAATCTTCAATTTCGCCATCTGGTGCGCGGCGCGCCGCTTCAGCCTCAGGGTTTCGGCACCTATGCGCCCGGAACAGACGCCGCGGTGCTCGATCCGACCCTGATGCTTGTTCCACTCGCGGCCTTCGATCGTTCAGGCGGCCGGATCGGCTATGGACGCGGCTATTACGACAGGGCGATCGCGGCGCTGATCGCCAAGGACATTCGGCCCCGCTGCATCGGTGTCGCCTTCGCCTGCCAGGAGGTCGATGACGTGCCGACCGAGGCCCATGACGAGCCGGTGCAACTGATCGCGACCGAGGCCGGGATCATTGCGGTCGGGATCGTTTCTGCCGCGACCTGAGCAACGACGTGCTTGCGCGGGGACCGCTCAGCCCTTTTTGCGCTCGCGGCCGAGGATCAGCGCCCAATAGGGCTCGCCATTGCGCCCGACCGCGGCGGCAAAACCGATCTCCGTGACGTTGGGGTTGAGGAGATTGCGTCGGTGACCCGGCGAGTTCTTCCAGCCGGTCATCAGCGCCGTCGTCGAGCGATAGTTCCAACCGAGATTTTCCGCCACGGCAGCCCATTGATAGCCATAGACCGCCACGCGACTCGGCAGTGCGCCGTCGAGGTCGTGGTTCATCTTGCCGCGCGCCGCCATGGCCCGTGCCTGGCGATCGGCCGCCTCGCCGAGAACGGTGTCGAAGCGCACCTGGCCGAGGCCGTTCTGGCTGCGGAACACATTGACCGAAGCGAGCAGACCGCCGCGATCGACCCCAATGTTGCGGCTCGACGAGATGTCGACCGAGTGGGTTTCGGCGACGCAGGCCGAGACCAGCGTCAGGCCGGCGATCACCACCAGCTGCATTGCCGGGCGCACCAGGCGGACCAGTGGCGAGATGAAGTTGTTCATGGTCGCTTCGGCTCCTCGTTCGTCAGTTATCGCCGACTCGCCCCATCGGTCGAAATTCTCTTATGTTTTTAGGCTGGTCTGGGCCCGGTGCCACATCGCAGGGCCGCCGGTCGTCCCGGTGTCAGCATCGCCGCGCCGCACTAGTTTTGCGGCGAAGCAAGAGGCCGAGGTCTTCGTTGCTCGGTTTGGATCAAAAAACGCGGTGAAATGATGATCGAACTCTACACCTGGACGACGCCGAACGGCGAAAAGCCGATCATCATGCTGGAAGAGATCGGCATGCCCTACGATCTGAAGCTCCTCGACATCTCGACCGGAGACCAGAAGCAGCCGGACTTCCTCGCCATCAATCCGAACGGTCGCATTCCCGCGATCGTCGATACGGACGGCGCGATCCGCGTTTTCGAATCCGGCGCGATCCTCGTTTATCTCGCCGAAAAATCCGGCCAGCTGCTCGCCGTCGATCCAAAGATCCGTGCCGAGACCCTTGGCTGGAGCTTCTTTCAGGTGGGCGGTCCCGGTCCGATGATCGGCCAGATCCACTATTTCAAGAACGCCGACGAAAAGAGCGACTTCGCGATCCGCCGTTTCGAAAAGGAATCGCACCGGTTGCTCGGCGTCATGAACGATCGCCTGAGCGATGTCGACTATCTCGCCGGCGACTATTCGATCGCCGACGTCATCAACTATTCCTGGGCCGTGTCGGGGCTGAAGGATCTGGACGCTCGAGGCGACTTTCCGGCGCTCGCCGCCTGGGTCGACCGGGTCGGCGAACGGCCGGCGGTCAAGACCGCGCTTGCCAAGCTGAAGGCCGCGAAGGCAGCTCACAAGACCGCTCATGACAAGAAGGACAAGAAGGACACCGCCGCCTGATGCGCTTTCTGTTTCTCGGTGACATGGTCGGCCGTACCGGACGCGTCGCCGTCATCGATCGGCTGCCAGGGCTGATCTCGGACTGGAAGCTCGATTTCGTTGTGGTCAACGGCGAAAACTCGGCCGGTGGCTTCGGCATCACCGAGGCGATCTTCGAGGAGACGCTGGCGGCCGGTGCCGACGTCGTCACCACCGGCAACCACGTATGGGACCAACGCGAGGCGCTGGCCTTTGCGCCGCGGCAGGAGCGGTTCATCCGGCCAGCCAACTACCCAAAGGGCACGCCCGGCAGCGGCTCGGGCCTCTTCGAGGCGAAGAACGGCGCGCGGGTGCTCGTCACCAATATCATGGGCCGGGTGTTCATGTCGCCCGATCTCGACGACCCGTTTGCCTGCGCCGACGACATCCTCGCGGCCTGTCCGCTTGGCGAACAGGCGGATGCCGTCATCGTCGACTTCCACGCCGAAGCGACCAGCGAGAAGCAGTGCTTCGCGCATTATCTCGACGGCCGGGCCAGTCTCGTGGTCGGGACGCACACCCATGTGCCGACCGCGGACCATCAAATCCTCGCTGGCGGCACCGGCTACCAGTCGGATGCCGGTATGTGCGGCGACTACGATTCCTCGCTCGGCATGGAGAAGGAAGAGCCCATCAATCGCTTCGTCGCCAAAGTTCCGCGCAGCCGTTTCGAGGCGGCGAACGGCCCGGCGACCATCGCCGGCCTCGCGCTGGAGATTTCCGACCGCACGGGGCTTTGCGAGAAGATCGCGCCGGTGCGGATCGGCCCACGACTGGCAGCGGCCGTGCCGGATTTCTGGTAGAACGACGTAAGTTCAAACGCCAGCAAGAATAATTACCATCGGCGTCTTCGGCAGGCTGCGCATCGACACCGTCAGACTGGGCGAAGCGCTGCGCTCCACCGCGAAATCCGGCAGCCGTGACAGGAAGCGTTCGATCGGGCCGGCAAAGCGATGCATCGGCAGGACGATCGACGAGTGCAGCCGCTGGACGATGTCGCCGACGCCCGTCTGGCTCATCGTATAGCCGCCGTCGACCGGCACCATGACGATGTCGAGCCGGCCGATCCTGGCGTAATCCTCGTCGGTCAGCTGTTGGTGGAGATGGCCGAGATGGCCGATGCAGAGGCCGGCGACCTCGAAGATGAAGATCGAATTGCCGTCGAGCTCGGTCGTGCCACCCAGCGAGCGCACGTCGGTCGGCACATTGCGCACATACATGTCGCCGACCGTGACCGCATGACGGGCCGCGCCGCCCGCAGGGTTCCAGCCGCGCAGGACTTCCTTGATTCCGGGGTCGGGATAGTCGGTCCAGTGACTCGAATGGGCGTGGTTCATCGTTGCGATATCCGGGACGATGCCGCCGGCGTAGCCCGCATAGTCGGTCGCCGCGACGACGCCTTGCGGACTTTCGATCAGGTAGGTCGCATGCTGGACATAGGTGATCCGCACCTCGTCGCGGGTGAGCAAAGCGGAGCCCGTGGCCTGCGCCAGGCGAAGACGGGGGCCATCACCTTTCGATCGCCTTTGGACGGGGTCCGGTAAATCCGGGCCTTTCATATTCGCCACGATGGGCGCAGCATCGTGCGGTCGATGCAGCGCCACCGTCGTCACGCGGAAATCCTCCGGCATGGCGTTGGCCATGGCAATGCAGGTGCTTGGCACGGACTGCGCATGGGATATCACCGGCAAAAGCAAGGCGCAGGCCACGACGGCGCATCTCACAAGGGCGGCAGACCGGGATATGGGGCGGGCGACGGAATGCTTCATCGGCGTGGCTCCTTGGCGGATCCTGTCGTCTTTCGCGCCGTCGACTCTCGCCGATCGCGCGACTGCGAGCGGTTTGTTTCTGCCCCTAAAGATCAATGCCCTTCGGCTGTTTCCGTTCGGGTGACGGCTTCGCGCCCTCGGTCGGCACGATCATCGAGCGTTCCTTCAGGAACGGATGGATCGCCACCGCTTGTCGCAACTGGTCCTGGGCGAGGCGAAAGCGGCCCTGGCGCATGAGGATCAGTGCCCGCCCGGCCATGGCGCCGAAATGCTTCGGCTCGAGCGCCAGCGCCCGGTCGGCATCCTCCAGGGCGCCGTCCATGTTTTCGCGCAGGAAGCGCACGAAAGCCCTCTGGTTATAGGCTTCGGCGTAATCCGGGCTCTTGGCGATGGCCTTGTCGAGCAGCGCTTCGGCGCCTTCCGTGTCGTAGACACCGCGCTTCGTCATCGCACCCTCGATCAGCGCACGCGTTTCGGAATCCGGTGCCTCGGCGAGCCAAAAGCGCCAGATCTCGTTCTCGACCGCCCGCCCTTCGGCCTCGTTGCTTGCGGCCTTCAGAGCTATAAAGAGCCGATCGTGAAGTTGCGCACCGGGCTTGGATGGAGCTTCGGCCGAGGGCGCTTGCGCTTGCAAGACACCGGGCTTGGACTGCGTGGTGGCGGCAGCTTGTGCTATTATGGGAGATGACTGCGCTTTCGCCGGGCCCGCGAGTGCTGGCCAAACCGCCAAGACGGCGACTGTGACAAGGGCGCCGAGACGGGTCTTGATGCGCCTGCCGATCCCCAGGGTTTGGCGTAAACGCGCCTTGGTGCAGAGGTCTGCCATCGCCGCGATACTCCTCTCGTCCATCGTCCATCGTCCATCGTCCATCGGCCGCGACTTTTGCCGACAGGCGGAGCGGCGGGAGGGCTTTGAAGACGCTAACCGAGGATTGCCGGAAGCAAAATCATAAACCTGTTATCGATGTGCCGACCGCTCCGTGCGGACGCCTTTGGCGAAAGGTTGGCTCGGGGATTCAGCCTTTGAACCGCTCAGCGCTTTCCGGCGGCGACCATCTGCGCCCAGCGCGCGAAGATCGCCACCGATTTGTCCGATGGTTGCGCCGGATATGAGAGCTCGTCCTTGCCGATCACCACGAAGGGCTGCTTCGAGGTCGTCCAGATGTGACCCGCCGGTACGAGCCATGAGGTGTCGTCGAGGGTGCCCGCCTTGACGTTCAACCGGTCCCGGTCGCCCTCGCTGCGGTGGAACAGCCGCACGCCGCAGTCCGGGCAGAAATCGCCGAGCCGGACGGCACCGCTTTCGGAGCTTCGCCGCGCTGTCTTCATTTCACCCTCGACTGTCACGCTGGCGGGATCGCATCTGAGACTCTCTCCATAGGCGCTGGACGACTGCCGCTGGCACTCGGTGCAGTGGCAGAGATAAAAGGCCCGCGGCACCGCGTCGATGGCGTAGCGGACAGCGCCGCAGGCACATCCGCCGGTCAGCGGCAGGCGTGGAATGGTCACGGCTCGGATCGGCAGCGGCATTGCTGGCCTCGTTCTGGACGGATGCGTGACAATTTTTTATATGACGGGCACGCGACTGCCCACCCGACAAACAGGTTTTCAAAAGATGGCCGGCCATTCACAGTTCAAGAACATCATGCACCGCAAGGGCCGGCAGGACGCGGTCCGCTCCAAGATGTTTTCCAAACTCGCGCGCGAGATCGTCGTCGCGGCCAAGGCCGGGCTGCCCGACCCCTCGATGAATGCGCGCCTGCGCCTGGCGATCAACAACGCCAAGGCCCAGTCGATGCCGAAGGACAATATCGACCGGGCGATCAAGAAGGCTGCCGGCGCGGATGCGGAGAATTACGACGAGGTCCGCTACGAGGGCTATGGGCCCGGCGGCGTTGCGATCATGGTCGAGGCGCTGACCGACAACCGCAATCGCACCGCCTCGAATGTGCGCTCCTGTTTCACCAAGTCGGGCGGGGCGATGGGCGAGAGCAACTCGGTCGCCTTCATGTTCGACCATGTGGGCGAAATCATCTATCCGGCATCGGCCGGTAGCGCCGACAAGGTGCTCGAGGCGGCGATCGAGGCGGGGGCCGACGACGTCGTCTCCGACGAGAACGGCCACACCATCATCACCGCCTTCGAGGACATCGGGGAGGTTTCCACCGCGCTGGAAGAAACGTTGGGCGAGGCCGAAAGCGTCAAGCCGATCTGGCGGCCGCAGACCGGCACGCCCGTCGATGCCGACAAGGCCGAGAGCGTCATGCGGCTGATTGGCAACCTCGACGACGACGACGACGTTCAGAACGTCTACGCCAATTTCGAGGTGGACGACGAGGTGATGGCGAAGCTGTCGGCCGCCTGAGCAGTATGACTTTTATCTCGCCAACGGCGTGCCCACGTGCGCGTCAAGGTGCCTTGCATGCCGACCCTTGTGTTCGGTTGGAAAACAGTAGCGGGCCTGTTTTCTTTCCCCGCCTCACTCCTGGAACCAGGCTTCGAAAGGCCTGTTACGGGCGGCCTGTCAGGGGCGGCTTGTCACGGACGGCATCGGGCACAGCCTCCTTCACCGTTTCGCTGAGGTTTTCTGAAAGCCTCTTGGGCTTCAAGTTCCGACCTGAGATGCTGGGCTCGAACGGACCGGCGCGCGAAGCCGAGCGCCTTCGACTGCTTGCCGACGATGCGCTCGTGCATGGTGACGCCAGGCACGCGAATGAACATGGCTTTATCGGTACGGTCTCGCCCAAACAGAGCCGAACAGTTTTTTCCGATAATTGTTTTCTTGCAGCCTGCTTTCCATAGCCGGCTGTTTTTTCCTCGACACTAAAACCGGAACCACCGACACTCACGAACGGTTGATCAACCGAGAAACGCGCTGACAATCGACCGCCTTGGTCATTCGGCTACGGGATCGGATTTGCGTTCATGGCCGACAGTGTTCGAGGTAGATCGGCGACAAGCCCTACGGACATTCCTGCGACCGGCTGGAAAGATATTCTCTGGCGAATTTATTCCGAGATCAGCGACGACCGGGTGATGCTGATCGCAGCCGGAGTGACCTACTACTTGTTACTCGCAATGGTCCCGGCGTTGTCCGCCTGCGTCTCGATCTTCGGCCTGTTCGCCGATTCAGCGACCATTCAACAACAGATTGTCACTCTTTCCAGCGTCGTTCCTGGCGGCGGGATGCAGATCATCGGCGATCAGTTGACGCGGTTGACCCAGCAGGACAACGCCACCCTCGGGGTTACGTTCGTCATCTCGCTTCTTCTTGCGCTGTGGAGCGCGAATGCCGGGATGAAGTCGCTCTTCGAGGCAATGAACGTCGCCTATGACGAATCCGAGGATCGGGGGTTCGTCAAGCTGACCCTGATTTCGCTGGCGTTCACGGTAGCGGCTACCGTTGCAGCCCTTTTGTTTCTCGGTGTCGTGATTGTCGTTCCGATCGTTCTCAACACCATTGGACTTGGTCAAGGAACGGAATGGCTAATCCAGATTGGCAGCTATGTCGGCATGGCCATCCTGGCGTCGCTTGCCATCGCTGCGCTCTATCGATGGGGACCCAGTCGGGCATCCGCCAGATGGAAATGGATCAGCCCCGGCGTTGTCCTGACGATGGTCCTGATCGTCGTCGTCTCTGTTCTGTTCTCCTGGTATGTTGCAAACTTCGGCTCTTACAATGCAACCTATGGGTCTCTCGGTGCCTTGATTGGCTTCATGACCTGGATCTGGATCTCCGCGACGATCCTGATAATTGGCGGCGAGCTAAACTCCGAAATGGAACATCAGACAGCACAGGATACGACGACGGGTCCGTCCCGCCCGCTAGGCGAGCGCGGCGCCAACATGGCCGACCATGTCGCCGGCCGCGGTGCAACCCAAAGCCCGCCGAACGATACGCATGGCTCACACTCTAGAGCCGAGGGCGGTCGCATCCAGTGGGCCGCCTCGCAACAGCAAGAAGTTCGCAAGCGCGTGTCGCTTGGAACACTCGCCTTCGCCCTCCCCGCAACCCTGCTTCTCGCCGCGATGCGACGCCGAAGCGACGGCCAATGACCAAGGCGAGTACCTCCTTGAGGGCGTCGGACCGAATCCAATCTCAACAGCGAAAAGGCAGCCCCCATGAATAGCATCATCTACCTCATCGGACTGATCGTCGTCGTTCTCGTCGTTTTGTCCTTCTTTGGCCTCCGCTGAAAGGTTTGCATCCATGACATCCGATAATCCATCGACCCCACGAACGCCTGAGCCGGATCACGCCCAGGACGATCTCGACCGAACCAAGGATCGTGTCCGGGAGGAAACGCAGTCGGTGAAGGCCGAAGCACGCAAGGCGACCGACAGTATTCGCGACACCGCTTCCGATCTGTCCGACAAGGCCCGTGCCAAGGCGCAAGAGCAGGTCGAGAAAGGCAAGGAACAGGCGGCAGGCGGTCTCCACGATTTCGCCGCTGCCGTCAGCAAGGCGTCCGAGGAACTGGGATCACGCGATCAGTCGATGGCGTCGAACCTTGTTCGCGAAGTCGCCGGCGGTCTCGAGCATGCCTCCCGAACCATTCATGGCAAGGATATTGGCGAACTGACACAGTCGGTTGCCCGGTTTGCGCGGGAGCGGCCAGCGACGTTTCTCGTTGGCGCAGCGCTTGCAGGCTTGGCGCTCGGCCGTTTTGCCCGCTCTTCGGGCGAACATGACGAAGGCGATTATGCGGGTGTGCGAGGTAATGACCGAGACAAACGCGACACCGGTCATGTCGATCGGTCTGCCGGCTCTAACGACGGGTCGGTTCCTGCTGGTTACCGGAGCTCCTATTCGGATAAGCCGCGGCCGACGGAGGGCGCGTTCCCCAGCGGTCGTGACCCGGCAACGGGGGCGGCAAGCAGGCCGATCGATCCACCCGTGCATGGGCCTGGTTTGTCAAAGCAGGAAACCCCGCCGGTTGTAAAATCTTCGTCCTCGCCGGCATCGTCTACGACTTCGCCATCCACGTCGGCCGCAACCACCACGCCAGGGGGCACCCATGACCGTTGAACCGAATGATCCCCGCGCGCCTGTTGATGCACGCACGCCGGGCGAGCCGCGGTCGCTTCCCGACCTCGTGGTTCACGCCCTGCGAGAGACGGGCGAACTCGTCCAGACAGAGACCCGGCTGATCCGGGCCGAACTGTCCGAAAAGATCACGCAAGTGGAAGTCGGCGGCGGCTCGATCGCGGCAGGAGCGATCTGCCTTCTCGTCGCGCTGATCACGCTCACAGCGGCACTCGTGACCGCAGTTTCGAAGATCGGCGATCCGGACATCGGACCGGGTTGGGCCGCGTTGATCGTCGGCGTCGTCATCGCCGTCGTCGGCGTGGCGCTCCTGATGAAGGGCAAGAAGGACTAGAGCCTGGAAACCTGATGCCGTCCCGTACGACGAACCAGCTGAGCAAAGACGCAAAGCTTGCCAAGGAGCAAACCCGATGAGCAGCGATACCGATCGGCTGGAAAAAGAAGCCGAATCCCACCGTTCCAATCTGGACTCGACGTTCGACGCCATTCGAGACCGCCTTTCGGTCGGGCAGATCTTCGACGAGTTTTCCGGCTATCTCAAAGAGGGACAAGGCGCTGATACCGTCAAGAACCTGGGCAAACAGGTTCGCGATAACCCCTTGGCTCTCGGTCTTGTCGGTGCTGGACTCGCCTGGTTGTTTCTCGGCGACGGCGCTCGGGCGAAAACCCACGAGGCTTCGGATCGGCTGTCGCGGTGGCGTGATGACCGGGAATACGATCGATTTGACGAGGCATTTCCGTCGAGCGATCGCACGGGGTCGGTCGATACGAGCCATCCGTCCTATAGACGTCCGGCAGTCAGCAGTGGATCGACCGGACGCTCAAATCCCGGATCGTCCACTTCCAGCGGTCCAGGTATTGGAGACCGTGTCTCGCGTGCCGCAGGCTCGGTCGGAGATGCGAGTTCGAATGCAGCGTCCAGTGTATCGGACGCCGTGAAGGGTGCCGGTCACTCGGTATCCGATGCGGCCGGATCGGCAGCTGAAGCCACGCGGCGCGGCATGCACGACGCTGCGGACGCCGTGTCTTCGGCAGGTTCCTCTGTCATGGACAGCGCCCAGCGTACCGGGCGTCAAGCCTATCGAGCGGGGGCGCGTGCCCAGCGCAACATTGCCGACCTCATACATGACGAGCCACTGGTGTTCGGCGCCGTCGCCGTCGCGATCGGCGCGGCCGTCGGGGCCATGCTGCCCGCCACACGCCAGGAAGACGAATGGATGGGCGACACCCGCGATCATCTGCGCGACGAGGCCTACGAGCAGGGAAGCGACACGCTTCACAAGGCCGAGCACGTTGCCAAAAAAGCCTATGATGCGGCAAGCGAAACAGCCGAAGACAAAGGACTGAAGCCGGACACGAAAAGCGCTGGGTCGCAAACATTGGCCGAGAAGGTCGCTGACGTCGCCAAGTCAGCAGGTGATACCGCGAAGGACGAGGCGAAAAAGGAAGGCCTCACCTGACAAACGAGACCCCTCCGGTCTTCTATCGAAGCAACATTCGCACAGCGGCAAACCGCCGTTGACCATCGCGAGAATCTGCCCTTGTCAACGGATGGAACCAGCGAATGTGAAAGGCTTTTGGCCTAAAGCAATTGGAACGATGGCACGCCGTCGATCTCCGTCTTCACCGCCGACCATTCACTGGTCGGCGGTGAAGACGTCTGGCCGGTTGTTTTATATGATGGGAATGAGTACTCGGCGAACTCCGAAGGCGTCCGGGAGCTGCAAGTTGCAGGGTTGATTGCGATCGATGAATCGGAGGACCGCAGCAGTTTTACCAGCAACGGCAAACAGCGGCTTGAAATGCTTTATCCTTATCCGCCAATGTTTGATGGCGTGCTCGCCGCAGACGCGATCGAAGATGTGTTCGAGTGCATAGCGATGCTGTTCCTGTTTGATGAACTCGATGCCGTTGTCGCTCAGCACGGTATGGATGGTGCAGAAAACGGCGGCGATCAGATTGCGCAGGAACTTCGGCTGCGACCATCTTCCCAGTTTTCTCATGCAGACGGCAACAGAGTATGCCAGCGGAAAGCGACGATGACGGCCTCTTCTTCGATCGACAGCACCGTTGACTTTGGCTCTTTGGGTCTAATTGGCAGATCGGTGACCGAACCGCGCTTCTTCCACTTGGCAGACCGGCTTCTGATTGATTCCGTAGCGCTTAGACAGCGCCCTCAAGCTCTCTTGACCATGCTGCGTCGCTCAACGGACCGTCCTGTCCCCTCGGGTCAAGCCCAAGGGCAGGCTCGCTGGCGCTCTCGTGAAGAACCTAGCCTATAGTGCTTCCTTCCATTCCAAGAAAAACAACGCACCATCAAAACTCGGGACCAAACAACCACTCTACACACTGGTCTGCATTCGCTCCGTCGTTGACAACCTTCCCGTTCTGGCAATCATCGCCCTATCGAGGTCTACACCTAGCCATTGGGTTCGAGGAAAGGTGTGGCGGAGACTCCCCCGATTCCGTAGCCGGTCTTGCGCAGCGGCGCGCGGCTTCGATCGTTGGCGGCGGATGTCGCTTTGCGCAGCAACGCCATGAACACCGCTTGCTCATCACCATCGAGACTGGAAAGAATCATGTCCTGTGCTCGAGCGACGGCTGGATCGACCTCTAATAGTATCCTGCAACCCAGTTCGGTCAGCCGCAATTCACGCGCTCGCCGGTCGCGGTCGCTGATCTGGCGCACGATGTAACCTTTTTGGACCAAACGGTCGACAACGCCGCCGATCGTCGTGCGATCATACGCGATAAAGCCAGCCAACGTCGCCTGGTCGAGTCCGGGATGCGCTTTCGTCATTGCGAGAGCTGCGTATTGCACTGGGGTCAGGTCGAGCCCGAGCGCCTGCACCTCCGACATGAAAATGGCCACCGCAATCTGCTGGAACCGCCTGATCAGGTGACCGGGCATGCTGTAAAGTGCGTCCATAAAATTTTCCGCCATTGCATCCGATTCCAGCTTTAACACTGCCGACTCTTCGACGCCAGATTGACACGTATGCTAATGATCGGCATGCTGACTAATTATTGACACAGGATGGTTTTGGCCAACCGGTCTGCCGACCGCAGGATTTGGGAGGATCCGACATGTCCGTTGCGAATTCCACGGCGCCCATGGCGGCGTCAGAGGCGACCGCCGACGAAAAGGCGCAGCTCGCCCAGCTCTACGCCGACTTCGAGACGCATCATCTGATGCCGTTGTGGACCCAGACCGGCGATCTGATGCCTCAGACGCCGAAACCGAAGGCCGTACCGCATATCTGGAAATGGGCGGATCTTTATCCCCTGGCCAAGCGAGCGGGCGACCTGGTGCCGGTCGGGCGGGGCGGCGAGCGTCGTGCCATCGGCCTGGCCAACCCAGGCCTCGGCGGACATGCCTATGTCAGCCCGACTTTATGGGCGGCAATCCAGTATCTGGGGCCGCGAGAAACGGCACCTGAGCATCGTCATTCGCAAAACGCGTTTCGCTTCGTGGTGGAAGGCCAGGGGGTCTGGACGGTGGTCAACGGCGATCCGGTCAGGATGAGCCGAGGCGATTTTCTGCTCACGCCGGGCTGGCATTTTCACGGCCACCAGAACTCGACCGATCATCCGATGGCCTGGATCGACGGACTGGACATTCCGTATGTGCAGCAGACCGACACCGGGTTCTTCGAGTTCGGCTCGGAACGGGTGACCGACTATGCCACGCCGCAATTCTCGCGCGGCGAAAGGTTGTGGTGCCATCCGGGCTTGCGCCCGTTGTCGGGACTGCACGACACGGTGTCGTCGCCGATCGGCGCCTATCGCTGGGAATTCACGGACCGTGCTCTGACCGAGCAACTTCTTCTGGAGGAAGAGGGCCAGCCCGCGACGGTGGAGCAGGGACACGCTGCTGTCCGATATGTCAATCCGACCACCGGGGGCGATGTGATGCCGACGATACGCGCCGAGTTCCATCGGCTCCGTGAAGGCGTCGCGACGCCGGGGCGACGCGAAGTGGGGTCGTCCGTCTTCCAGGTTTTCGAAGGACGCGGGCTGATCACGATGGATGGGACTGAGACCAGGCTGGAAAAGGGCGACATGTTCGTCGTTCCGTCCTGGGTGCATTGGTCGCTGTCGGCGGAGACCCCGTTCGATCTGTTCCGGTTTTCCGATGCGCCGATCATGGAGCGCCTGTATTTCGCGCGAACCCACATCGATGGGGCCGACCGCTGAGAGCTGGTATCGTGACGACGTCGCTTGATGAGGCGCGGGAGGCGCTGCGGGTTCGTCAGGGGGCCGGGGCGCGTTACGATGCAAAGGAAGCGCCCGCCGAAACGCTTGGCTGGGCACGGCTCGGAACGGCCTATTTCGCTCGGCTGCTGAACGATATTCCGGATCAGGCGCTCGATGCGCCAAGCCTCGTGCAGGGGCAAAGCCGACGTCATGTCGTCGCGCAGGTCGGGTATCAGGCGCGGGCGCTGGCCCGGCTGACGCAGTGGGCGGCAAGCGGCACGCCACAGCCGATGTATGAATCCGACGAGGCGAGGCTGGAAGAACTCGACTATGGCGCGACGCTGCCGGCTCGGGCGCTCAGGGGCCTTTTCCGTCATGCCGCCGTTCACCTCGACGTCGAATGGCGGGATCTGGATGCCAGGGCCTGGAGCGCAGAGGTCTGTCTGCCCAGCGGCCGTGTCTGTAGAGCCTCGCACACGCCATGGTTTCGCGCCCGTGAGGTCTGGCTGCGCGCGGTCGACCTCGATTCAGGCGGCTCGTTTCTGGACATGCCGCCCGGCCTCGTCGACAGGCTGATCGCGGATCTCGCCAAGGAATGGTCGAGCCCGCCTGTGACCGTCGCCTGTTCGGACCGGCAAGCTTTCGTGCCATCGGGCTCATTGGGCTCCGATTGCGGGACCCGTGTTTCAGGCGCCGCCGCCGACATCGCCCGCTGGCTGACAGGGCGCGGCGCCCGCCGACTTTCATACGACGGTCCGCTGCCGGCAATTCCGGCACCTGATCTCACGACACCTGACTGAAAAAAGGACTCCCGATGGCCAATCGTCTTTTCGCATCGCCCGAATACCCCACCGTTCCCGCCGGGGGCTCGGACGTTTATCCCGTGCATCGCATCTTCTGCGTGGGGCGCAACTACTCGGAACACGCCGCCGAGATGGGCGTCGAGGTGGACCGCGAGGCTCCGTTCTACTTTATGAAGGATGCGCAGTCGCTGGTGCCGACCGGTGCGACCATTCCCTATCCGCCGGGCTGCGAAAACTACCATTACGAGATGGAACTGGTCCTGGCGATCGGGACCGACGCTTTCCGTGCCGACGATGAACAGGCGAAGGCGGCGATCTGGGGCTACGGCTCGGGTCTCGACATGACGCGCCGTGATCTGCAATTGGCCGCTCGGGAGAAAAAGCGGCCGTGGGATTTGGGCAAGAACGTCGAACGCTCGGCGGTGATGACGGCGCTCTTTCCGGCCGCAAAGATCGGCGAGGTCGGGCCGCAACGGATCATGCTCAGCGTCAATGGCAAGACGCGGCAGGATGCGCATCTGTCCGACCTGATCCATTCGCCCGTGGAGATCGTCAAGCATCTGTCGCGCTACTATCATCTCGCTCCGGGCGACCTGATCTATACCGGTACACCGGCAGGAGTCGGGGCGGTCGTTGCCGGCGACGTCATCCACGGCGAGATCGAAGGGCTTGCGCCGGTCGATCTGACGATCGGTGAGCCGGAATGAAATTTTACGGCTATTTCCGTTCTTCCTCCGCCTGGCGCTGCCGGATCGCCTTCAACCTGAAGGGCATCGAACCCGACACGACGTTCGTTCATCTGCGTCGCGGCGGCGGCGAACAGAAGTCGCCGGACTATCTTGCGCGCAATCCACAAGGACTTGTCCCGGCGCTCGAACTGGATGACGGCACGGTGCTGACCCAGTCGTTGGCGATCATCGAATGGCTCGACGAGACGTATCCCGAACCACCGCTTCTGCCGTCAGAGCCGACAACCAAGGCCTTGGTGCGGGCATTCGCGCAGGTCATCGCCTGCGACATTCATCCGCTGCAGAATCTGCGGGTGCTCGAATATCTGCGCGCGGACTTCAAACAGGACCAGCATGGCGTCGAGACGTGGTGCCGGCGCTGGCTCGGCGACGGTCTCGCCGCGTGCGAGGAACTGGTGACAAGGCACGGAAGCGACCGGTTCTGTTTCGGAGATTCGCCAGGCCTCGCCGACATCTGCCTCGTGCCGCAACTCGGCTCGGCCGACCGCTTCGGTGTCGATCTGACGGCCCTGCCGCGTTTGCGGGCGATCGCCGAGGCCTGCGCCGAGCATCCGGCCTTCGCCGACGCGGCTCCATCCCGTCAGCCGGATGCCGAGGACTGAGAAGCGTTCCTAGTCGTCATTTTCGTGCCGAGGATGATGCGCCTCTTCTAACGCCGCTGAAACGAAAACCATCGGAGAGTGTCATGTCCAGAACGCGTCCAATCCTGATTGCCGGAGGCGGCATCGGCGGCCTCGCGACAGCGCTGGCTCTCGCGCAGAAAGGGTTTGCGTCGCTGGTACTGGAGAAGGCTCCGAAGCTCGGCGAGATCGGTGCCGGCATTCAGCTCGGTCCGAACGCGTTTCACGTCTTCGACCAGCTCGGGATCGGCAAGCGGGCACGCGAGATGGCGGTGTTCATCGACAGCCTGCTCCTGATGGATGCCATGGCCGATGGTGAAATCTGCCGCGTGCCGCTCGGCGACGATTTTCGCGCGCGGTTCCGCAATCCCTATGCCGTTATCCATCGCGGCGACCTGCATGGCGTCTTTCTGAAAGCATGCGACGAGTCGCCTTTGGTCGGGCTGCGCATCAACGCGGAAGTGAAGGATTATGCCCAGGACGGTGACGGCGTCACCGCGATCCTCGCCGATGGGGAACGGATTGAGGGACAGGCGCTGATCGGCGCCGACGGCCTATGGTCGAATGTCAGGGAACGGGTCGTCGGCGACGGCGCACCCCGCGTTTCCGGTCATACGACCTATCGGTCGGTCATCCCGACGCAAGACATGCCCGAAGATCTGCGATGGAACGCGGCGACGCTCTGGGCCGGGCCGAAGTGCCATATCGTCCATTACCCGCTTTCGGGCTGGAAGGTCTTCAACCTGGTCGTGACCTATCACAACGACGCCCCTGAACCGGTCGCGGGCAAGCCGGTTCCGGAAGAGGAGGTGCTGCGCGGTTTCGAGCACATCTGCGATCGGGCCCAGAGCATCATCCGTCATGGGCGCGACTGGAAACTCTGGGTGTTGTGCGACAGGGATCCGGTGGACCGCTGGCAGGATGGCCGGGTCGTGCTTCTCGGGGATGCCGCCCATCCGATGATGCAATACGCCGCGCAAGGGGCGTGCATGGCAATGGAGGACGGTCTGGCGTTCGGCGAAGCCGTCGCTTCACATGACGGCGACGTCGAAGCGGCGCTGCCCGACTATGTTTCGGCCAGAATGATCAGGACTGCGAGAGTCCAGCTTCAGTCGCGCTGGATCGGTGATCACATCTATCATCCCTCCGGTGCCCACGCCCAGCTCCGCAACGAAATCATGCGCAACAAGACGCCGACGGAGTGGTTCGACACGCTCGAATGGCTCTATGGCGGGGCGCAGAACGGCGCCGGCGAGCGCCTCCATCCCGAACGCAGATCCCTGGCCGCCGAATGAGCGGGCCTGGCCACACGCATTCAAGTTCGAACCCAGGAGGAGGGACTGACATGCAGCGCATTACCGACGCGGAGCGGATGCTGATCGGCGGCGAACTGGTCGAGAGCGTCGGCGGCGGCTGGTCGACTTCGATCAACCCCGCGACCGAGGAGCCGATCGGCCGGGTGCCGGCCGGAACGGCTGAAGATGTCGAGCGTGCGGTCGTGGCTGCCGAGGCGGCATGGCCCGATTGGGCGGCGCTAACGCCGATGCAGCGGGCCGAAACGATGAACCGGTTCGCCGATGCGATCGCTGCCAGAGCCGACGAAATCCTCAAGGTCGAGGTCACCGATACGGGCAACACCATCAAGCCGATGCGGATGATCGACGTGCCCACGGCGGTCGAATCCCTTCGCTATTACGCGGGCCTTGCCCCCGATCTGCGTGGCGACACGATCCCGGCGACCCGCGACAACCTGCATCTGACGTTGCATGAGCCTTACGGTGTCGTGGCCCGCATCGCTCCGTTCAATCATCCGGTGATGTTTGCCGTCGCCCGGACCGCGGCGGCGCTCGCCGCCGGCAATGCCGTCATCGTCAAGCCGCCCGAGACCTCGCCGCTTTCGGCCATGATCCTCGCCGAAATCGCCCGGGAGACGCTTCCGCCAGGTGTCTTCAATATCGTGACCGGCGATGGCCCGGGGGCGGGCGATGCGATCGTGCGGCACCCCCGGATCAAACGGATCGCCTTCATCGGCTCGCCCGCCACGGGCCGCGCGATCCAGCGCTCCGCCGCCGAGGTGACGGTCAAGCACATTTCGCTGGAACTCGGCGGCAAGAACCCGATGATCGTGTTCCCCGACTGCGACCCCGACGAGGTGGCCGCGGCAGCCGTCACGGGGATGAACTTTTCATGGCAGGGTCAGTCCTGCGGATCCCTCAGCCGGCTGCTGATCCACGAGGACATCCACGATCGCGTTCTCAAAGCGGTGGTGGAGCGTGTCGCGGCTTTGAAGATGGGCGATCCTCTCAGTGACGAAACCGATGTCGGCCCGGTGAACTCCAAGGTTCACATGGAGCGCATTCTGGCCCACTGCGCCAACGCCGATGCGGACGGCGCCCGACGCCTCCTCGGCGGCAAGCGGCCCGAGGGGAGCGAATTCCGCAAGGGCTTTTGGGTCGAACCGACGATCTACGCCGACGTGACTGCGGACCTGCGGCTTTGGCAGCAGGAGGTGTTCGGCCCCGTCCTTGCTGTCGGCCGCTGGTGCGATGTCGACGATGCCGTCGCCATGGCCAATTCGACCGAATACGGGCTCACCGCGGCGATCTGGACCAACGATATCAAGAAGGCGCTCCAGACGGCGCGGCGCGTGCGTTCCGGGCATCTGTGGATCAACGGCTCGAGCCAGCATTTCCTCGGCGTGCCGTTCGGCGGCATGCGGACCAGCGGTGTCGGGCGCGAAGAGGGCCGTGAGGAACTCTACAGCTACACCGAGACCAAGACCATCAACATCATGCTGTGAGGATGCACGCCTTGGACCAGACCGTTCGTAACGACACCGCTGCCTATGGCTCCGACGTCGTCGCAGAAACCCTGCGCGACCTTGATCTGCGCTATGTCGCGCTGAACCCGGGCGCGAGCTATCGCGGCCTGCACGACAGCCTCGTCAACTTCACCACTGGTAATCCCGAAATTCTGCTTTGCATTCACGAGGAGGCGGCCGTCGCGATCGCGCACGGCTGGGCCAAGATCACCGGCAAGCCGATGGGTGTGGCGTTGCATTCCAACGTCGGGTTGATGCACGGCTCGATGGGAATCTTCAACGCGTTCTGCGACCGCGTGCCGATGGTCGTCGTCGGGGCGACCGGACCTGTCGATGCGGCGAAACGCCGTCCGTGGATCGAGTGGATTCACACGGCACAGGATCAGGGCGGTTTGATCCGCGACTTCGTTAAGTGGGATGATCAACCAGGCAGCGTCAGTGCGGCGCGCGATGCGTTGATCCAGGGCGCGGCAATCGCTGGAACGGTCCCGCGCGGGCCGATCTACGTCAATATCGACGCCGCACTGCAGGAACTGGTTCTGACCAAGCCGCTGCCTGCGGCAGACTTCGCACGCCGTGGTGCGCCTCGTTCCGGAGCGCCGGCGCCCGATCTCCTCGCAGAAGCGACGCGGTTGCTGACGGACGCGCGCAAGGTCGTCGTTCTGGCCGGGCGGCTGTCGCGCGATCAACGGGACTGGGACGACCGTATCGCATTCGTGGAAAGACTGGGCGCGAGGGTGGTGACCGATTTCAAGACCGGCGCGACCTTTCCGACCCTGCATCCGGCCATCGTCGGTCGGGCTGGCTATTTTCCGGACGCGGATGCCAAGAAGGCGATCTTCGAGGCGGACGTCATCGTCAATCTGGACTGGCTGGACTTCGGCGGGACGCTGCGTTCCGTGTTCGGCGCCGAGCCCGTGCCGGCGAAAGTGATTTCGGCGTCGCTCGATACGCACGCTCACCGTGGCTGGTCGAAGGACGGCGGGGCACCGTACCCGGCCGATATCGCGTTTCTGAACGAACCCGATCACGTCGTCGCCGCGCTTTCCAAAGCGCTCGATGCGCCGTCCTCGGTTGCGACACCTCAACCCGGCAAACCCGAGCCGATGCCTGATGGCGACCGACTGACGCCGCAGGATGTCGCCGTCGTGCTGCGGGCGGGACTGACCGGGCGCCGCTCCTGCCTGATCCGCAATCCCTTGAGCTGGACCGGTGCGGACTGGCCGGTCGACCATCCGCTCGCGGCTTTGGGTTATGACGGGGGGGGCGGAATCGGTTCAGGCTGCGGCATGGCCGTCGGCGCAGCGCTGGCTCTGCGCGACATGAAATCGGACCTGTTGCCGCTCGCCGTACTGGGAGACGGGGATTTCCTGATGAACGCTTCGGCGCTGTGGACCGGCGTCAAGCACCTGGTTCCACTGCTTGTCGTGGTCCTCAACAACCGGTCGTTCTACAATGACGAGGTCCATCAGGAGACCGTCGCCAACGAGCGGGGCCGTCCCCCGGAGAACAAGCATGTCGGCATCGTCATGGACGGACCGGCCATCGATGTCAGCGGCGTTGCGAGAAGTTTCGGCGCGTGGAGCCCGGGGCTTTTGAGCGGGGCCGACGCCATTACCGGGGCTTTGCCGGAAGCAATGGAAGTTCTGGGTCGAGGCGGCACGGCGGTTCTGGAGGTCGATACCGAGAAAGGCTATTCGCCGGCCATGACGAGCGCGCTGCGCTCCGGGTCCTGATTCCGCAGCGCCTCCGTCAGGTAATTCATGAGAGACACCTGAAACCGCGACAGCGTCTTGCCTTTGCGACGCACCTGATAGACGGGAACCTGCAGTTCCATTCCGGGGGTCCGTATCGCCCTCAACGCACCCGACGCAAGTTCGTCGTGGATCGACGAGCGAAACAGAAATGCTGCCCCTGCGCCGGCCCGGACCGCCTGTTTGATCGATTCGGCATGGCCGAATTCCATCTCGATCCGCGTGCGCCGGACTCCGAACTGGCGCAGGCTGTGCTCTTCGATCTCCCGTCGCGGCGTACCGAACTGCGCGGTGACGAACGGAAGTTCGGCAAGGGCAGCCAAAGGCAGTTCGTCACCCAGGATCGGCGACCGTTTCGAAGCGACGAGGATCAACCGTTCGTCCGTGATCCGCTGGATGTCGAGCCCGGCCGTCTCATGTCGGGGATCGAGAATGGTGAAGGCGAAGTCGCAATCACCGGCCTGTACGGCATCGACCGCCAGCATGGGTGACGTCACTTTCACCGAAACCTCGCCCTGCGGCGTATGTGAGTGAAAGTCGGTGATCAGCGCCGGAAGGACGTAGGAACCGATCGTCATCGACGCTCCGACGGAGGCCTTCCCGACGACGCCGCGCTGGCTCTCCGCCATCTCGCGTTCCAGCTCACGCGTCCGGCTGACCAGCTCACGAGCCCAGCGATAGACCCTCTGGCCCTCATCGGTGAGCGCCACCTTGCGTCCTTCGCGGGCGGTCAGGGGCGTGCCCAGCTTCTCGGACAGCATCTTGACGTGGCTTGAGACGACGGGCTGCGCGATCCCGAGTCTTTCCGCCGCTCTGGACACACTGTTGAGTTCCGCGACGAGACAAAAGACCTCGAGTTTATGGATGGATATCTGGGAGACGAGCGAGCGCATTATGCATACTACAGAGGCTATGAGTTGGACGCAAATATATATTTGTCCTGATTTTCTGGTGGTCGTAGTTTCTGAAACAAGCGTTTAAGCGAGAGGAGGTCGCCAGATGCCAGACGATATGGCGAACACGCGTTCCAGCGAAGTTATCGAGGCGACACTGACGCAGTTGGTGATGGCCAACCGTATCCTTGCGCGCGAAGATATCATCGACAATTTCGGCCATGTCAGCGTTCGCCATCCGCTCAACCCGCAGCACTATTTCCTGTCCCGTTCGCGCAGTCCGGAGGTCGTCACGCGCGACGACATCATGGAGTTCACACTCGAAGGTGAGCAGGTCGGCCAGGATACCCGCAAGCCGTACGCCGAAAGGCACATCCACGGCGCGATCTACAAGGATCGCCCTGACGTCCGGGCGGTGACGCATCATCACGCTCGGTCGGTGCTGCCGTTCACGATGTGCGACGTCTCGCTGAGGCCGATGTTTCACATGGCGTCCGTGATCGGAACCGAGATCCCCGTCTGGGACAGCCAGGACGAATTTGGTGACACGAACATGCTCGTCGACAGCATGGACATGGGCCATTCGCTCTCGCATGCGCTGGGTGCGAACCGGGTCGCGCTTCTTCGCGGCCATGGCGCCATCTGCGCCGCCGCAGATCTCAAATCCGTCGTGATGGTCTCCATCGGCCTGCGTGACAACGCGGCGCTGATCCAGTCGACGCGTCAGCTCGGCAAGGTCACCTACCTGACCGATGGCGAGATCGATAAGGCCAGCGCCATGCTTCTCGGGCCAATGCCGCTAGCTCGCGCGTGGGACTACTGGGTCGCCCGCGCAGGCTTCAGCGGACTTTAGGCAATCCGTACCGCCTGGTGGAGGGGCGGACGGAAAAGCACGCAACACACAGGGAGGAAGTCTCATGAAATTTTCAACGATCGCCGCGACGTGCGTGGCTGCAACATTGACGTTCGCTGGCGCCGCTCAAGCCCAATCGCTGGGCATCGGCGCTGGTACCCAAGGGTCTCAGAACTACGCGGTGAATGCCGGCATGGCGAAATTCCTGTCGGACGAACTTGGAATGGACGTTCGGGTTCAAGCTTATGGCGGCACCGGTCAGTCGATGCCGCTGATCGATGCAGGCCGACTGGATCTGCAGCTCGTTCCGAGCCCGGATTTCGCGGCGGCGGTCAAAGGACAGGACCCCTTTGAAGGTCGATCGCTTCAGAATCTTCGGGCCGTCGCTTCACTCAGCTCTTCAGCATACGGCTTCATGGTCCGAAAGGACTCGGCCTACAAGAAGGTTTCCGACGTCAAGGGTCTGTCGATCACCTACGGTTACACCGCCCAGCCGACGCTGCGAGCGCAAGTCGACGGCATCCTCGCGGCGGGTGGACTGTCGATCGAAGATATGAACCCCGACAACGTGCCCTCGGTGCCGAACGGCGTCGACGACTTCATCGCAGGGACCGCGGATGTTGCCTTCTTTGCTCTTCAAGGCGGCAAGACACGTGAGGCCGATGCCGCGGTCGGCATCCGATGGCTGGCTGTCGACGAGGGCCCCGAAGCCGAGGCCGCGATGCAGAAGTTCGTTCCGACATCCTACATCAAGACCGTCAAGGCGGGCGCAGCACCGGGCGTCGAGCAACCGACACCGATGATGGGTTACGACTACATCCTGACGGCGGGTGCCCATGTGCCGGACGAAACCGTCGGCAAGATCGTTACGCTCCTGCATGACAATCCGGACAAGGTGCGTGGTATCCTGAAAACCTTTGCCGAGTTTGCGCCGGAGGAGATGGCACCGAAGCTTCCCGGATTGACTTATCACCCTGGCGCTGTCGCATACTTCAAGACCGTCGGGTTGATGGACTGACAAGATGCGAGGCGCGAATGAGGAGCGGTCGGTGCCGAATGGACGAAGCGGCCCGATCGCCTGGCTGGAAAATATCGCCGGCGTCCTGATCGTATTCCTTTCGGTGGCTTATGCCGCCGACCTGCACCGCAGGATCGGTCTGTCGGTCTATGATGCCCAGCTTCTCGTCGCTTCGCTATCCCTCGCGTTGGTCACGGGTTTCCTCGTGATGGCCCGCAAGACGAGTTCGAAGCTGATGCGCGGCTTCGAACTCGCATGCGCTCTCGTTACTTTAAGTGTTGGCGCATATGTCGCCGCCACCTACGTCTCAATCACCATGGACGCGCCCTATTTGCCGGGCTGGCTGATTGCGCTCTCGGCGATCTTGTTCGGCGCCCTGATGCTGAACTTGCGCCCGTCCGCCGGTATGGGCATCCTGATCGTCGTTCTCATTTTCCTGGCCTATGGCTTGTTCGGTCACCTGCTGCCGGGCGAAATGCGTAGCCGTGAAAGTTCAGTCCCCGAGCTGCTCGTCTATCTCACGATCGATGCCAACGGGATGCTTGGTGCGGCACTGAAAGTCGCCGTGGTCATCGTTGTGCCGTACCTGTTGTTCGGCCAGCTTCTCGCGAGTTGCGGTGCGGCCGATTTCTTCAACGATCTGGCGCTGGCCGGCATGGGACGTTATCGCGGAGGCCCTGCCAAGGTGGCGGTGGCGGCGTCGGCGCTGTTCGGCTCGATCTCCGGCAGCGCGGTCGGAAACGTCGTCGGGACCGGCGTCGTCACAATCCCGATGATGAAACGCGCCGGCTTTCCCGCCAGTTACGCGGGCGCTGTCGAAGCGGTTGCATCGACAGGCGGCCAGCTGGTGCCGCCCGTCATGGGGGCCGCGGCTTTCATCATGGCGGATTTCATGGGCGTCGACTACAGCGCCGTCATGCTGGCAGCGCTTCCTTCGGCACTCCTCTACTATCTCGCCATCTTCATCAACGTCGATCTTCGGGCCGGAAAGCGCGGCATACGCGCCGTCGACCCAGCCGAAATGCCGAGCGCGCTTGTCGCTTTGCGCGCGGGCTGGCACTTCGTCATTCCCTTCGCGGTTCTGTTTTATGCGTTGTTCGCGTTGAACATGCGCCCGGAACGCGCCGCGGTTCTGTCGGTTGTCGTCTTGCTCGTCGGAAGCGTTGTTTTTGGCTACAAAGGTCGTCGGATTGGTCTTTCGGAGATCTGGAGTGTCATAGGCTCGGCGGGACGCTCGGCTCTCGACCTCATTGTCGTTTGCGCCGCCGCTGGATTGATCATCGGCGTCCTCAACATTTCCGGTCTTGCCTTCAACCTCACGCTTCACATCATCAACGCCAGCGGCAACAGCGTGCTTGTCCTGGCCTTGATTACGGCTGCCATTTCGATCGTGCTCGGCATGGGAATGCCGACCGTCGGCGTTTATATCCTGCTCGCCACGTTGGTCGCGCCCGCCTTGGTCAAAGTCGGCATCCCGATCATGGCGGCGCATCTGTTCGTGTTTTATTTCGGCTTGCTCTCGATGGTCACGCCACCCGTTGCCCTTGCGTCTTTCGCCGCCGCGAATATCGCGCAAACAAGCGCCTGGAACACAAGCCTCGAGGCCATGAAGCTCGCCTGGCCTGCCTATATCGTGCCGTTCCTGTTTCTGTTCGCGCCTTCTCTCATCCTGGAGGGAAGTCCGCTTCAGGTCGTATGGGCACTGACCACGGCTGCTCTTGGGATTTATATGGTCACGGCAGGCATCGTGGGATTTCTGCGTACCGAGGCCAGTACTGTCATGCGTGCGATGCTTTTTCTCGGTGGAATTCTGGCGCTGATACCGGCAGGGCTATTGAAGAACGGAATCTGGACGGACATCGCCGGCGTTTGTCTTTTCGGGTTTTGCCTGTTCGCGGCCAACAGAGCCAAGTTGGCTCTACCTCTGCTAAAACAATAGCAATTTCAGGATAATCGTCTGCTTCACGCAATGTCTGTAAGGTCTGAAATCGCATGCATGCAGGATCGTCGCCGTCGCCGGTGATCAATTTCCAACGGTCATGTCCTCTCTTATGCGACGGTGGAGATAGTTCATCCGGGCTTCGGTCTCGTGGAACGACCTTCCCACCTACGGATCCTGGCAGGCAGACGGCGCTGTGAGAACCTTCGGCTCCCGCCCGCCTCGGCGGGTTCGTTCACCTCCCCCCGTTAAACCAGTCTGATTTCATCCCGCTTGAGAGTGGGAAGGCATGTGACGATTGTCAGCCGGTTGACCGCAGCAAGTTAATCAGATTCACCATCGGTGAAAATCTGGGGCGCTTCATGACCGAAAAGCTTGGCATACAGTCCGTCGTGGTGGGCTATCCGCTGCTTGACGTTTTGAGTAGGGAAGGAGCGCCGATTGCGCTGTCGCAACTGTCTCGGGAGGCGGGGCTGCCTCCGAGCAAGGCGCATCGCTACCTGGTCAGCTACATTCGTGTCGGGCTTGTGGAGCAGGATCCTGACACCAGCCGATACCTGCTGGGTCCAAGCGCACTGCGCCTGGGGCTGGCGGCAATCCGAAGGCTCGACGTGCTCACGGTGGCCGAGCCGCTCATGCTCGAATACAGTCGCATGCGTAACGAATGCATGACGCTTGCGATCTGGGAGTCACGCGGCCCGGTCGTTATCCGTTTCATGGAAACGGCCAAGCCGTTTGGGGTCAATGTGCGAATGGGTACGCGCATGCCGTTGCTCACCTCCGCGCTCGGACGCGTCTTTCTCGCATGGAAGGAGCCGGATGAGACCCGCGATCTCGTCATGAACGAGCTGGCGGAGGAAACCGCGCCGAGGGTCGGAATCGGTGCGCTCGATGACGTCACGCGCATCGCGGACGAAGTGCGCGCGCTGGGCTATGCCAGGGTAGAAGCGTCGATGTTCGTCGGGGTGAACGCAGTGGCCGCTCCCATCTTCGACTATCAAGGCCATCTGACCGCCGCCGTATCGTATGTTGGGCCTCAGGATACCCTGGACGTAAAAAAGCAATCCGCCTTGCCGGAAGAGATCCGGCAGATTGCTCGTCATATTTCGGAGAAGCTGGGTGCGCCCTGATATTCTGGCGCTTGCATTACGAGAGCGTTCTCCGGCCAGCCTTGACTCATTTTTGTTTCACATTAAGATACGCGTTCACTAATAGTGAATACAGGGTGAAATCAACGGACCAAAATTAAGTCCTGCAACGCACCGGTTGGAGAGGAGGCTGCTGCAGACGCAGTCATCGTGCCGGGGCGTTGGAGGGCGCATTCCTAGGGAGAGAATCTGATGAGCAACCGTCTTGGGCTTGCTGCCGGCGCTCTGCTGGCGGCTTTTTCGGTACTGCCTGCGGCCACGCAGGAATTCACGCTTCGCATCGCCTCGCCAACGACCAATTCGCCGACGGAAAAGTGGATGGAGGACTTCAAGGCCGCAATAGAAGAACATAGCGGCGGCCGTATCGCGGTGCAAAATTTTCCCTCGGGCCAGCTTGGCTCGATCCCGTCTACTATCGATGGCGCCGCGCTCGGAACGATCGAGATTGCAGCGCCTGCAACGGGCTTTCTAGCCGCTCTGGAGCCACGGTTTCTGGTCCTCGACACGCCTGGGCTGTTCACCAGCTTCGAGCAGGCACAAAAGGTACTGGCCGACCCCGAAGTGATCGATGTTCTGACGCAATTTGGCAAGGACAAGGGCGTCGAGGTCTTGGCCGTTCTTCCCTTCTCGGAAACCAGCATCCTGTCCCATAAGGCGGTCAAAACGATCGAAGACTTCAAGGGCCAGCGTGTGCGTGTCCCAGGCGGCGGTGCGATCTATACCAGCCCACTGGAGGCGATGGGCGCATCGCCGATCGCAATGCCTCTTGGTGAAGTCACGTCGGCAATGCAGAACCGCACGATCGACGGTTTCGTCGCCGGCAACCCGATCTTTGTCGGACTCAAGCTCTACGACGTCACGCCGCACCTGACCGAAGTCCCGGGCGGAATGATCTTCGTGGGCGTCATGGCCAATGCCGTGTTTATGGACTCTCTGGGCGACGAGCTCGCGACCATCGTGCGCAAGGAAGCGCGCAAGACGACCTCCGACATGGCTAAATGGACCCGGGAGAACAACGGCAAGATGCTGGAAGCCTGGAAGAAGAACGGTGGCGAGGTCATCGAGATGCCGGCTGAGGAGCAGGCCAAGTACAACGCGGCGGCGACCGGGTTTCTGCCAGGCTACCTCACTGCGAATAAGCAGTTTAAGGAAGACTACGACCTGCTGAAGGCAGCTGCCGAACGCATCGGCGATTGATCTCGCATCATCATATCGAAGTGTTCATCACGGATGAGCACTTCACCCACATTGTTCAACGAGCAGGGCGCTCTCGTGATGATCAGAAAGATTGTTGACGGCGCATTCCTCTGCCTTGAACGGGCGCTTGCGGTCGCGCTCGTTGTGGCGGTGTTGTTGAATTTTGCCAATGTCGTTACCCGCTATCTGTTCAGCTTCACCATGTCGTTCGCGGACGAGATCGAGCTTTTCATTCTCGTTTTCGTAACCTTTCTTGGAGCGGTGGTCGTGTCCTGGCGGCGGGTCCATCTGCGCATGGACGTCTTTGTTTCCGCGTTGCCGGCAACCGCGCGCCGAATTGTGCAGGGGTTGGAGGCGGTGGTGACGTTGGGGCTGATGAGCTACTTCGCCTACCAGTCCTTCGACTACACACAGAAGATGTTTCTTCTCGGTCGCCGCAGCGATATTGCAGGATTGCCGATGTGGGTTCCCAATGGATCGCTGGCCGCGGGTTTCGGCCTCATCGCGGTCGTGTCGTTTGTCCATCTGGTGGTGGCTTTTACGCGACCCGCAAAAGATGAAGGCTCGGTCGAACCGGAATTTGGCCAATGATCTTTGCTCTCGTCGTTGTGCCAGTGGCGCTATTGTTGCTCGGATTTCCGATCTTTATGGTTCTTCTGTCGGGCTCGACGCTGGCCCTGCTATTTTACATGAACGTGCCAATGGCCGTTGTGCACCAGAACATGTTCGGAACGATCAACAGCTTTGCCATGCTGGCAATCCCGTTCTTCATTTATGCCGGCGAACTGATGGGGCGCGGCAGCGTCGCAAGGCGCCTCGTGGACGTGGTGCAGTCTGCCATCGGACGCGTTCCGGGCACGCTCGGCGTGACGACCATTGGAACATCGGCCATTTTTGGTGCAATCGCCGGTTCCAGCGCAGCCTGCGTCGCGACAGTCGGACGCATGATGTATCCGATGATGCGCAAGGAGGGGTATCCCGAACGCCTGTCGGCCGGACTCGTCACGTCCGTGGGTGCGATCGGAACAATCATCCCGCCCAGCATTCCGATGATCGTTTACGGCATCTCTGCGCAGGAATCGATTCCACGCCTTTACGCCGCCGGCATCTTTCCCGGACTGCTGATTGCGGGACTTCTCGCCGTCTATGTCATGGTCTCCGCGCATCGGAACGGTTATGGCGGGGGGTCTTCGTTCGAGTGGAAACGTTTTGGCCGCGCCTTCTATCGTGGCATATGGGCGCTCGGCATGCCGATCATTGTCCTCGGTGGCATCTATGGCGGCGTCTTCTCGCCCACCGAGGCTGCTGCGGTTGCGTGCGTTTACGCGGCCTTCGTCACACGCTTCGTCTTTTACGATCTGAGCTGGAAGGACATTCTGGACGCCACGTCGGCGACCGTCGTCCTCTCCGCCCAGATTCTGATCATCGTCGCCTGCGCGTCCGTGTTCTCCTGGATCCTCACTGTCAATCAGGTGCCGCAGACCATGGTCGGCTTCATTCAGGATGCGAATCTGCCGCCATGGGCGCTTCTCGTACTGATCAATCTCGTGCTCCTGATCGTCGGTTGCTTTCTTGATCCGATCGCGGCGATCTTGATGTTTACGCCATTGCTCCTGCCGCTCACCAACGCAGCCGGCATAGATGGCGTCCATCTCGGTGTCGTCATGACGGTGAACCTTGCCATCGGGCTTTTCACACCGCCCTTCGGAATGAACATCTTCGTGGTCCAGTCCGTACTCGGACTCCCGATACCGGTGATCTACCGCGCAATCGCACCCTTCGTGGTCATTTTCGCAATCAGTCTGCTGCTGATCACCTACATCCCGCAGATCGCCGGTCTCGGCGTCTGGCTCTTCTACGGCTGAGACATTTCATGACGCGGAAGCCAAGTTTCGACTACATCATCGTTGGTGCGGGGTCGGCCGGATGCGTGCTGGCCAGCCGGTTGAGCGCAGACCCTCATGTCCGCGTTCTGGTGATCGAAGCCGGTGGGTCGGATCGTGATCCGTGGATCCAGATTCCACTCGGTTGGGGCAAGCTTTACACGGGCAAGGCCTATGACTGGCACTACGAGACAGTACCGGAGCGCGCGCTCGACAACCGCACCGTCGAGTTTGCGCGTGGCAAGGTCATCGGCGGGTGTTCGTCGATCAACGCCATGGCCTATGTGCGCGGGCACCGGTCCGACTACGATCGTTGGGCGGCCAGCGGGCTCGACGGTTGGAGTTATGCCGATGCACTTCCTTATTTCCGGCGACAGGAAAGATGGGAGGGAGGCGAGAGTGCTTATCGGGGCGGTGACGGTCCGTTGGCGACGCAGGCCTCGAAGTATGAAGATCCGCTCGTCGATGCCGCCATCTCGGCAGGCATGGATACGGGACTGCCCCGCACCGCCGATTATAATGGTGCTCAACAGGAAGGCGTCGGGCTAATCCAGTCCACCATTCGCAACGGAAGACGGTGCAGCGCCGCGAACGCCTATCTGCATCCCGCCCGAGGGCGGGCCAACTTGTCCGTTATCACGCGCGCCCAGGTGATCGGATTGGACTTCGATGGCAAGCGCTGCGTGGGCCTTCGTTATGTTAAAAATGGTAAGACAGAGACAGTCCGCGCCGATCGCGAAGTGATCCTGTCGGGCGGCGTGGCAAGCTCGCCGCATTTGCTGATGCTTGCCGGCCTGGGCGATCCTGAAGTTCTTGCGATGGCTGGCATCAGGACGAGGATCGATTTGCCGGGCGTCGGTCGTAACCTACAGGATCATATTTCACCGATCGTACATTTCGGCCGGAAGGAAAACGGTCCGTTCCACAAGGCGATGCGCTACGATCGCGTCGCACTGTCGCTGGCAGAAGCCTATTTGCGCGGCACCGGCATTGCATCGGACGTGCCTTGCGGTCTGATCGGCTTCATAAAGAGCGAGGCCGGTCTCGATGCCCCGGATCTTCAGATTTTGCTCAATGCCGCGCCGCTGACCGCCAAGCCCTACCTCACAGAGCGGGGCGGGTCATTCCAGGACGGGTTCGGCTTCCGTGTGGTGTTGCTTCGACCGACGAGCCGCGGCCGCATCACGGCAATATCGGACGATCCGCTGGTACAGCCTCGCATACACCAGAACTTCCTGACCGACCCGGAAGAATGGCGCGTGTTGCGGCGCGGCATCCGATTGATCCGCGATCTGGCGTCACGGCCGTCCATGAGCATGTTCAACTCCGGCGAAATCGTTCCGGACGAGATCGCCGGTGACACCGACGATGCGCTCGACCGCTTCATTCGTCAGAAGGCGCTGACCACGCATCATCCGCTTGGCACATGCAAGATGGGACCGGACGGCGACGAGATGGCAGTGGTGGACTCGCAGTTGCGCGTGCGCGGCATCAACAATCTTCGGATCGTCGATGCTTCGGTCATGCCCGACATGGTCGGCGGCAACATCAACGCGCCGATCATCATGATTGCGGAACGGGCGGCTGATCTCATTCTCGGCAAGCCGGTTCTGTCACCGCTGTCCGTGACGTCAGCAGCACATGGCCCCTCGGCAGCACATGGCGCGATCCCGAAAGTCGCCGCCACCGCCTGAGTTGTTGTTCAGGCGCCGGCTTTCTCGGGGGACAGCACAAAGTCGAACTTCGAGCGCCATGTGGTTTCGCCGCTCGCTCGCTCGAAGGGGGCCACCAGCGTTTCCTTCACGCCGAACACCGTGTCCGTGGCGAGGTAGGGATCGTCGCCCACGAACGTATGCGTGACGAGCTTCTGACGGCCGGGTGCCGTCACGAGAAAATGCATGTGTGCAGGGCGGTAGGGATGACGTCCCACTGCACGCAGCATCTTCCCGACGGGACCGTCGTCAGGGATGGGATAGCTCACCGGCTTGATGCCAGTGAAGGCGTATGCACCGTCCGCGTCGGTGGTGAAAATGCCGCGATTGTTCCACTTCGGCTGGATGTCGGGTTGCTGGACATCGTAGTAACCGTCGGAATTGTCCGACCATACGTCGATTGCGGCGCCCTCTATCGGATTGCCGTCCAGTTCCAGGACGCGCCCTTCGTAGAGGCAAGTCTCGCCCTTGCCGTCCAGGGAGATGTTGTCTCCCATCGCGCGCCGTGGTGCGTCGGCGACGTGAAAAGGGCCGAAAACGGTATTCTCCGTCGCGCCGGCCGGACGACGATTGTTGATCGCGTCGACCAACATGGAAACGCCGAGAACGTCGGACAGCAAGATGAATTCCTGCCGCTCGTCCGAACAGATCTTTCCGGCCCTGGTCAGGAAGTCGATGGCGAACTCCCATTCCGTCTGGGTGATTTGCATTTCTTTGGTGAAGGCGTGGAGATGCTTGACGAGGCTCGCCATAATCTCCTTCAGGCGCGGATCGCAGTTCTCGGCAATGCGGGCATCGACCGTCTCGACCGAGTCCTCTTCGGTAAAGTAACGCGACATGCAGTCCTCCTGACTGTCTCCGGAATACGAGCGGAATGTGAGCGTCACGCTACACCATCCAATCTCGTTGCTTGAGCAAGATCCCGGCGCCGGTTCGCAGCGATCGCGATCATGCGTCAGGGTCGTCGGCCCTCGAATGCATCTTGGAGCAATGCGCGAACGGAGTCCCGCTCGACCGGACGCGGGCACCAATAGGGGTTGGCGATGGCCTGATCCGCCATGTCGTCGAGCTGGGCTTCGTTCACGCCGAGATCGGCAAGACGTGTCGGCGCGCCGATGCCGCTGGCGAAATCATGCAGGCCGCTGCCGGCAGCGTGGCCGAAAAGTTCCGCGACCGGGCGAAGCTGATCGGGTATGGCCGCCTCCACGAAGGCGATCGTGTGCGGCAGCAGGATGGCGTGCGTCGGCGCGTGCGGAAGGTCGAGCCCGCCGCCCAGCGTGTGACATAGCTTGTGATGGATGGACATGCCGACAGTGCCGAGCACCGTTCCGCAAAGCCAGGCACCGTAAAGCGCCGTGTCGCGGCTGGTCTTGTCACCCGCCTCCGTGACAATCGCGGGAAGGGCATCCCTGAAGGCCTTCAGGCCTTCGATCGCCATGATCCGCGAAATCGGATTGCCGTCCCGTGCGTAGAAGCCTTCCGCCGCATGCGCCATCGCGTTGAGACCGCTGGCGACACTGAGTGCGACCGGCAGGCCGTCGCTGAGGTCGGGGTCGTAGATTACGACATCGGGCAGAATCTCCGGGCTACGACGGGTCGTCTTTCGCCCGTTCTCGGTCTCGCCAAGGATCGGCGTCGCTTCAGATCCGGCATAGGTGGTCGGGACGGCGACTTGGGGCGCGCCGGTACGGCCAGCGATCGCCTTGCCGAGCCCGGTGGCCGACCCGCCTCCCAGGGAGATGACGCAATCGGCCTGCGTCTGCGAAAATGCCGCCAGCGCTCGCGCAGTAACTTCGACCGGCGTGTGCATGGCGGCTTCTGCGAAGACTCCTGCCGCCAGCGATCCCAGTCCCCGTGCAAGCGCCTCGGCACTCGCCTTCTGGTGGGCGGTGCTCAGGACAATCGCGCGTTTCGCGCCAAGCGTGCGGATCTCGCTTTCCAATTCATTGATCCGACCCCGTCCGAAAACGATGCGTGAGGCGCCCGGCGCATAAACGAAGGCGTCCACGGGGTTCATCTCCCACCACCCAGCTTGAACAGCCTGTGCGCATTGGTGCGGCCGATCTTGAGGCGGTCGGGTTCCGAAATCGACGCTGCGTCGAACCAGTCCGCAGCGTGATCGATGTTCTCGAACGGCCAGTCGGTCGAGAACATGATGCGGTCGGATCCCATCTCGAGTATGGCGTCGACCAAGGTCTGGGTGCGGAAATTGCCGGACGTGGTAATGTGGAAGTTCTCGTTGAAATAATCCACGAAACGCCGCTTAGCGGGATAGCTCTTCGGCGCCTCGACCCAGGCGTTGCGGTTGTCGATGCGCCAGATCATGTAGGGGATGCCCTCGCCCATGTGGCCGAGGACGATCTGCAGCGAGGGATTTTCATCGAACAGGCCGGATGCCATGAGACGAAGTGCATGGACGGCCGTCTCCTGTGCGAATGCCCAGGTCGGGCCGAGAAGCCAGGGATGGCCTTGATAGATACGTGAATCTTGTGGGAGCGGGTTGCGGGGGTGAAGATAGAACGGCACGTTCAGCCGCGCGACTTCCGCCCAGAAGGGCCGATACTGTGGCAAGTCGTAGTAAAGCAGTTCCTGCCCGTCGCCCTGTGCGGCATCCTGCGAGAAGCCGTTCACCAGAGCGCCAACGAAGCCCATATCGGTGACGCAGCGGGCGAGTTCCTCGGCGGCCGCATCGGGGTCCTGTAGGGGCAGGGCGGCGAATGCAAGGAAACGGTCGGGACGCTTGGCGCATTCCTCCGCGAGCGCGTCGTTGGCCCTTCTGGCGATATCGATCGCCTTCTTCCGATCGGTGATGGCTTGGACGGCGGGTGCGTTGAGCGAGATGATCATAGTCTCGATCCCGTGCCGGTCCATCAGCCGCAGACGCTTGTCCTGGATATCGAGAAGGCGCGAGGACAACTCCTCCCAATAGGAGTCCGGCACGAAGCCCGCCGAATCCTGTAGCGTGTCGGGAATTGCGAAATGCTCTTCGAGTGCTACCTTACCTTGCATTTCCAGGGTTCCTTATTGGCTGTGTCGTGCCGACCGGGTCAACTCGGGCGTGGCGGCGGCGGGCTGAGACGACGATGGGAACGCTTTCGACAGGCTATCCAGCAGATCCTGGAGTTGTTCGGCATTCCGTGCCACGCCATAGACATAGCGGTCAGGACGCACGACGGCCGCGCTGATTTCATTTTCCCCGAACCAGCGCTCGAAAATGCCATCCGCGTCGGAGAGATGGCCTGGGCCGGTGCCGATTACGACAGTATTGCCGTCCAATATTTCCCAAATCGAAAGGCGCTCGCCTTCGATGGCCGCAAGAAGCGAGGGTTCCATCGTGATGACCGTCCAGCCCGTGCCTGCCATGTCGTCGAACAGTGCGGTCCGCCTGCCGTCCGAAACCCTTCCCTGAGGCAGCAATCCGCCGTGACCGGCAATCAGGCCGCCCTTCAGTGGGGGAAAGCGGAATTTCTCCGGCTTCTGGTCGGCGCGGCGGGCAGCGAGCATGCGTTGATCGCGTTGCCTTGCCTTCTCCGGATCCCGCATCGTCTGGATCTGACCAAGTTCGATCGCCTTTTCGGTGATGAAGCGCACATGCGGCTCGCGCTCGGGCTGATAGCTGTCTAGAATGATGTCGCAATGGCCGTCCAACACCAGTTCGAGCTTCCAGGCCAGATTCCGGCTGTCGCGGATCCCGGAGACCATTCCCTGGGCAAGGAACGGCGGCATTTCGTGCGCGGCGTCACCTGCAAGGAGAACGCGTCGGTCGCGCCACCTGTCCGCGATCTTGGAACGGAAAATATAGTTCGCGACCCGGATGAGTTCGGCATCTTCGCGTGTCAGGAAGTTCGACACCCGTTTCCAGACGTTCTCGGGTTTGACCGCCTCGTCGCGGTTGTCCTCCGGATTGAGCATGAAGGAGAAGCGGTGATGATGTGGTCCGATATTGACGATGGATTGCGGTTGGGCCGGATTGCAGACCTGACGGAAGGAGGGAAGGCCCTCGACCTCCCGCAGCATGCGGAAGTCGCAGACCAGCCAGTTCTCGAAGAAGCCGTAGTCCTGGATGCCGCCTCCCAAGTAGCCACGCACGACACCATTGCCGCCATCGGCGCCGACGACATAGCGCGCAGTCACGGTGTGCCGTGTCCCGTCTTTGCCCTCACCCTGTAGCGTCACACCGATTGTGTCCTGGTCGATCGAGTCGACGGTCACGCCTTGACGTATTTCGACCGTTGGTAACGACCTCACAGCCCGGTCGAGTACCTCTTCCATGTGAGGCTGGAACATCATGTACTGCTGCGGCCAGCCGCTGTGACCGGGATTGTCGTAGGCGATGCTGATTAAGGTTTTGCCATTGGCGTTGAGCCATTCATAACCGTCCTGCACCCGCGTGCCCGGCAGCATTTCGTCGGCAATACCGAGCTTCTGGTAGGTCCGCATGGTTTCATCGTCGAAGCACGCCGCGCGGGGCATGTTGTAAAGCCCGGTGTATCGTTCCAGAACGACGACCTTGCGTCCGGCCTGGCCGAGCAGGGCCGCCAACACCATTCCGGTCGGCCCGTAGCCGACGATCGCGATATCGAATTCCGGCATATGGATTCCCCTGCAACCGAAGCTCCCGATCCGTGTCACGAACATCTTCTGGTTATCAGCATGATCGACGCTACAACTTGATTATTGCATTTGCAAGAGTTTCATCTGAAATTCTTTCCCGCTTGTGCGGCCGCGGGCGCTATCTATAAATGCATCCATGTCGACACGGCCACGATCATGACCTACCGCTTTACGACCTCCTTCCCGTATCTCCTCAACCGCGTCGGTGTTCGGGTTGGCGAATTGTTCTCCAAACGGCTGAACACTTACGGGCTGACGCTTCCCATGTATCGTGTGATGGCGGTGCTGAAGCAGGAAGGGCCGCAGCGCCTGGGAGATTTGAGTTCGCTGATATCGGTCGAACTGTCGACGCTATCGCGACTCATCACCACAATGAGGCAGCGGGGCCTGGTTTCGCGTATCCGTCCTGAAGAGAACGGGCGGACCGTGCGGATTGACCTCACTCGGGAGGGCCAGAGGCTCGTGGTCAAACTCATGCCGATCGCGGCAGAGTTCGAACAAATCGGCACGAGTTCGTTCTCGGAGGAAGAGATTGCCTGGCTCAAGGACGCCGTAAAACAGATCTATAAAAATCTCGATACGCTTGAGGATGTCGAGCCGCGCCGATCGCTTCCGACGGGGTGAGGTTGTCGCTCTCCTCGGCTCGAACGGTACCGGCCATTTAACGATCTGCGCTGGTCTGCTCGATCTCCTCCGCCTGAAGGCGGGTTCAAACACCGCTTTAACGCCCCAGCGGCGTCGCCTGCGTTTACGACGAAGCAGGGTGATGCTGGTAAGCGAACTCTCGTCAGCGATACGACGCGGATATGACGAGACGTGATGAGGTCGAAAGCCCGGCCGAGCCGCTCTAACTTTTCTTGAATTTGATAATTGCCTCGATTTCTACCGTAATCTGCCCCGGAAGCGATCCGAAACCGACCGCGGATCGGGCGTGGCGTCCAGCATCGCCGAATACCTCGACCATCAGGTCGGAACATCCGTTGATGACTTTCGGATGATCGGAAAAGAGCGGGTCGGCATTGACCATGCCGAGAAGCTTGACCACGCGCTCCACGCGGCTGAGATCGCCAAGGGCGTGCTTCATCACCGCGAGGAGATTGAGGCCGGTCAGTTGTGCATGCTGGTAAGCCTCCTCGACGGAGACGCCGGCGCCGACCTTCCCGGTTGCCATATGGCCGTCGTGGTTTCTCGGCCCTTGGCCTGACAGGTAGAGAAGCGATCCCTCCTCGACGTGGGTGACAAAATTGGCGATCGGCGCGGGTACAGGCGGGAGGGTCAGGCCGAGCGCAGCTAGCTTTTCATCGGGCGTCATGTGGTTTCTTTCGTTTGGTTCTGCGCGGGCGACCAGGCAGGCAGTTCATGGTGCCTGATGCATGCGACGATGTGGTTTTTGCCGACTTCCTCGACCGGTGGAACGGCGTTGGCGCAAGCATCGATCGCGTCCGGGCAGCGCGTTCGGAAGACGCAGCCCGAGGGCGGCGAGATCGGGCTTGGAATGTCGCCCTTCAGGACGATGCGTTCGCGGCGGCGTTCGGGATCGGGCAGCGGCGAACTCGAAAGAAGCGCCCGCGTATAAGGATGGCGCGGATTGTCGTAGATGTCTCTTGCACGCCCGCTTTCCATGACGCGGCCGAGATAGAGGACGACGACGTCGTCGCAAAGATATTCGACGACGGTCAGGTCGTGGGAGATGAAGACCGTCGTCAGTCCCAGTTCGTTCTGGAGCGACTGCAACAGGTTGAGAATCTGCGCCTGAACGGAAACGTCGAGGGCCGAGATCGGCTCGTCGGCGACGATCAGGTCGGGCTGCACCGCGAGCGCCCGGGCAATGCCGATCCGCTGGCGCTGGCCGCCGGAAAATTCGTGCGGGAAGCGGCGGGCATGGTCACGATCGAGCCCGACGCGTTCGAGAAGATCGCCGATCATCTCCTGTCGCGCGCCGCCTTTAGCGATCTTGTGGGTGTCGATCGCCTCCCCGATGATGTCGGCGACCTTCATTTTCGGGTTCAGACTGGAATAGGGGTCCTGGAAGATGAACTGCAGTCGCTTTCGAAGTTCGCGCAGTCGCTTTTGGGAGGCCTTGAAGAGATCCTCCCCTTCGAAAAGCGCTTCGCCGTTCGTCGGCTCCACGAGGCGCATGATGCAGCGCCCGATCGTCGTCTTGCCCGAGCCGGATTCGCCGACGATCCCGGTGGTCCTGCCGCGCCTGACGTCGAAGGAGACGTCGGTGACCGCTTGAACGACGCCCTTCCCGATGTGAAACGTCTTGACGAGATTGCGCACCGACAGGAGCGTCTCGTCCGTCCGATCGGCCTCACTCATACGTCCTCGTGCCTCCAGCAGCGGGTGGAATGCAGCGCCTCGACCGGAATTAGCGGGGGGCTTTCCGCAAGGCACTGCGCCACCACCAAGGGGCAGCGATCGGCATAGGCACAACCCCGGGGCAGGTTCGTCACGCTGGGTACGGAGCCGGGAATCGGGGTGAGCAACCGTCTTTGTCCCGTCGCATCCCGGTCGCGCGCGGGATCGGGAATACAGGCGATCAGCCCTTTCGTATAAGGGTGGCGCGGGGCCTTGAAGAGAGTCCCGACCGGCGCCTGCTCGACGACCTTGCCGGCATACATGACAGCGACGTCGTCGGCGATTTCCGCAACGACGCCGAGATTATGGGTGACGAACAAAATGCTCATCCCCATCTCCTGCTGCAGCCGGCGCAGCAGTTCGAGGATTTGCGCCTGGATCGTGACGTCGAGGGCGGTGGTCGGTTCGTCTGCGATCAGGAGGAAAGGGTTGCAGGCCAGGGCCAGCGCAATCATTACCCTTTGGCGCATGCCGCCGGACATGGAATGCGGGTAGTCGTCGAGGCGCTTCTCCGGCGAGGCGATCTCGACGAGTTCGAGCATACGCTGCGCCCGCTCGCGTGCTTGCGACCGGGAGACCGTTTCGTGCAGGCGGATCATCTCGATAATCTGGTCGCCGACCGTATAAAGCGGATTGAGGCTCGTCATCGGCTCCTGGAAGATCATCGCGATCTCCTGTCCGCGGATCTTGCGCATTGTGCGATTGTCCGCCTTGGCAAGGTCGACTGTCGTGCCGTCCCGGCGCTTGAACGTCATTGCGCCGTCGACGATCGTCGCGGACGGGGCGAGTAGCCGCATCACCGAAAGGCTGGTCACCGACTTGCCGGAGCCGGATTCGCCCACGACGGCGAGGGTCTTGCCCTGGCGCACCGTCAGGTCGACGTCGTCCACTGCCTTGGCGACGGTCGAACCGATACGGAAGTGAGTCTTCAAGCCGGTCACTTTCAGCGTGACGGCATCGGACGAGGCAGGCGCCAGTCCCGTGTTCGCCGGGGCCCCAATCTGCGTCATCTCAAAGATCCTTGCGCAGGCGAGGGTCTAGGAGATCGCGCAGACCATCGCCGACGAGTTGCAGCGACATCACCGACAGAATGATCGCAAGACCGGGGAAGACGGTCATCCAGTCGGCCTGCCCGACATACTGTCGTCCGGCGGAGATCATCGTGCCCCAGGTCGGAATGTCCGGGCTCACGCCGACGCCGAGGAATGTGAGGCTCGCTTCCGCGAGCATGGCGTAGGCGAAGATGAAGGTCGCCTGGACCATGATGACCGACAGGAGGTTGCGCAAAACGTGGCGGTAGAGGATGCGCCATGTCGGCACACCAAGCGCGCGGGCGGCCTCGACATAGGGCAGTTCACGCACGACGAAGGTGGAGGCGCGGACGATGCGGGCGAGGCGCGGCGTATAGACGATGCCGAGGGCGACGATGACGGTCGCGGCGGAGGGGCCGAGGGCGGCGACGAGGGCTATGGCGAGCAGGATGTCGGGAAAGGCCATCATCGCGTCGATGATACGGGCGATGACGACGTCGGTGCTGCGAAAAAAGCCCGCCACGAGCCCGAGCGCGATGCCGATCACCGAGGCGAAGATCGTTGCCGTCGCCCCGATCGTCAGGGAGGTCCGGCCGGCGTAGATCGCGCGGGTGAAGACGTCGCGGCCAAATTCGTCGGTGCCGAAGATATGGTCGGCTCTAGGTGCGATCAGGCGATTGGCGATCGACAGCTTGTTGGGGTCGTAAGGCGCAAAGAGCGGGGCGAACACGCACAGCACGACAATGATCAGGAGAAGCATTGCACCAAGGGCGAGTGGCTTTCGCTCGTGCAGGATTTTCGCGAGGGCAAGGGATCGGCGGGGTCGTGCAGCGGCGGGAACGGACATCAGAATCGCACCCGCGGATCGATGACGAGATACAGCATGTCGATGGCGAAGTTGATCAGGACGTAGAGAGCGGCAACCACGAGAAGCGCGCCTTGGATCACCGGATAGTCTCGGCGCAGGACAGCGGACACGACAAGATTGCCGACACCGGGAAGACCGAACACCGTTTCGGTCACGATTGCCCCCGATATCAGGAGAGCGGCGGTGATGCCGATAACCGTCAGGATCGGGATCAGTGCGTTCTTGAAGGCGTGTTTGAGGATGACGGGTGTTTCGGCCATCCCCTTCGATCGAGCAGTCCGGATGTAGTCGTCATCTAGGACATCGAGCATCGAAGCGCGGGTGAAGCGCAGGATCAGTGCCGAGCTCACCACGCCCAGCGTGACGGCCGGCAAGACCAGGTGATGCAACCGCTCGAAGAGGGACGTGCCCGGACCGCCGTAACCGGCAACGGGAAACCAGCCGAGCCGGACCGCGAAGACCTGGATCAGGATCAGCGCGAGCCAGAAGCTCGGCACGCTGGCGGCGAACATGGCCAGGGTCGTCGAGGCCTGATCGAAAAGGCTGCCGCGATGATAGGCCGACAGGATGCCGATGGGCAGGGCGATGACGGTAGCGATGAGGATCGAGAACAGGGTGAGGAAGAAGGTCGGCTCGGCCCGCTGACCGAGGGCGGTCAGCACCGGCATGTTCAGGAAGATGGAATCGCCGAGATTGCCGGTCAGGATCTGTCCGAGATAGACCCCGTATTGAACGAGGATGGGGCTGTTGAGACCGAGCCGGTCGCGCAGCGCCACGATATCCGCAGGCGTCGCATCGGGCCCGAGCATGACGGCCGCCGGATCGCCTGGCGCAATGCGCACGATCACGAAAACGATGGTCGCCACGACGAACAGGACGACGATCATTCCGGTGAATCGTTTGAGGACGTAGCTGGCCATCGCGCCTTCCTGTGAAGTCAAAGGAGGGTCCGGCGGACGCTGGGGCCCGCCGGTATCGGCTTACTTCGAAATCGAAACGTTCCAGAAATAGGGCCAGGGCGAGGCTTCGAAGCCTTTCACTTTGGACGACTTGGCGGCCAGGGCGGCAAAGTCGCCGACCTTGTAAAAGGGCGCCTGCTCGTAAATGAGACCTTGGATGTCGGACCAGATCTTCTCGCGTTTTTCCAGGTCCGTCTCGGTGTTGAGTGCCGTCAGGAGTTTTTCCTTCTCCGGCGTCGACCACCAGCCGGGATAGCTTGCAGGCAGCGGTGCGATGAGTGCCGGATCCGGCAGGAACGGGCTGTGGGTGATGAAGATGTCCCACAGCGCCGGATCGGCACGTCGCTGCACGAGGGTCGCCCAGTCGACGACGTCCAGTTCGGACTTGAGGCCGGCGGACTTCAGATAGGCGTCGAGAACCTGAGCCATCTTGTAGTGGAATTCGTATTGCCGGCTCGTCAGGATGCGGATCGGCTCGCCCTTGTAACCGGCTTTTTCGGCGAGGGACTTCGCCTTTTCGATATCGCCCTGGTTATAAGCGTCGATCCCGGCCTCGTTGCGCCAGACATAACCCTTAGGATACATCGCACCATCGACCTTGAAGAAGCGTTGCTCGCCGAAGGCTGCCAGCAGCAGATCGTCGGAGTTCTGAAGGGCCTGAACCGCCTTGCGCATGTTCTGATCCGTCATGATCCCCTGTTTGGTGTTCATGATGAACATCGGCCAGCCGAAGGACTCCGTCAGCATCGGCTCGGTCTGCCCGGTCAGCCGGTCGTAGGATTCGACGGGAAGAAGCTCGGCGTAATCGTACTGCCCTGCGACAGCACCTTCCACTCGTGTATTGGCGTCGGGAACCGGCACGAACCGCACCTCGTCGAGAAGCGCCTCGCGATGGCCGCCGAAACCGTCCGCTTCGCCGTCCAGCGGCTTGTAGTCGGGGAAGCGCACCAGCTGGATATACTGGTCGGGACGGCGCTCCTTCAACATGAAGGGGCCGGTGCCGATGAACTCGGTCAGCGGGTCGGCGAGGGTTTCCTTCGGCAGGATAACAGCGGCCGAATTGTTGAAGGCGAGCAGCGCCGGGAGCGGGCCGAAGGGCGCGTTCAGTGAAATCCTTACGGTGTCGGCATCGACCGCCTCGATCTTTTCCACCTTGTCGGCGACGAGCTGGCCGCGCGAGGCGATCTTGAGCCAGCGCTCCAGCGACGCCACGACGTCATCGGCGGTCATGGTCTTGCCGTTGTGGAACTTGATGCCCTGGCGCAGGGGAAGCGTCACCGTCTTTCCGTCATCGGAAATCTCGGGCATGTCGGCCGCCAGCAGCGGCGTGACGTTCCATTCCTTGTCGAACGTATAGAGCGTTTCGAGGAAATGCTGGGTGATCATGCCCAGGAGATCACCCGTCGCAGCCATCGGGTCGAGCGTGTTCGGCTCGCCGATCGTTGCGACCGTGATGATGCCGCCGGGTTTGTCCTGTGCCATCACCGGCGCGCCCGAGGTGACGAGCGCGCCAAGCGCCATCGTCGCCGCTAGGCAGGTTTTTGCCAATGCCTTCAACATGTCTCAGTCTCCATGGGTTTCAAGATTTGCGTTGGAAGACGCGCCCGAGAGGTCACGGACGACAGCGAGAAGTTGTTCGGTCACCACATCGATGATCGCTCGGCCCTTGGCGGCGGTCGCCAGGGATGCGTCGCCGACGATGCCCAGCCCGTCGGACATCTCCGCCATCGAGCGAAACAACGCGCCGCGGGCCGGCAGGATCATGTCCGCATTGGCCCAGTCATGGGTCGGAACGTAGCTCATGGCCGGAAGATGGTCGGGTTGGCGCACCGCCTCCGGATCAATGTGCAGCATCAACGAGGTTTCGAGTTCGCAGGCGTGGTTGGCGCCGGCAAAGCTGCTCTCGCGGATCTTCGCGATCTCCGGACCGGCAAGCCGCCACCAGGTCAGCATCGCGATACGGCAATCGCGATGGGAGGCGCCGAACTCCTCAAGGAGCACCTGGCCGACGGCCTGGTTGCCGCCATGGCTGTTGAAGATCACCAGATTGCGGAAGCCATGCCGGACGACGGATTGGAGGATCGCGCCGACATAGTCGAGGAAGCTGCGATGCCCGATGCTGAGGGTGCCGGGAAAGTCCATGTGATGCTCTGAGCAGCAGACCTTGACCTGGGGCAGGATCAGCACGTCGTCACCGGCTTGAGCTTCCAGCGCGTCGAGAAACGCCCCGCCGATCACTGCATCGGTGTCGAGCGGCAGATGCGGCCCGTGTTGCTCGATGGCCGCGACGTTGACGATCACCGGGACGGTGCGCGGCAGGTCCCGGATTTCGCGTGTGGTAAGACGTTCCCAGCGCATCGGATGCCCTCAATCGATCATGCGCTTGGAAACGCCGAAGCGTTCAAGGGCAGCTTTGCTCAGCTTGACGCCCAAACCCGGCCCGTCGGCCGGGATATGGATGAAGGGCGGCTCGACGGTCAGCGGTGTGTCGAGGAGGTCGTGCGACCGGATCATGCGGCCGAAAATATCGCCGGGCCACACACAGCTCGCGGCAGCCGAGCATTGATGGACGTACATCGCCTCGAGGATGCCGAGATCGACCTCGGAACCGTGCCAGCAATACAGTCCCGCCGTGCGGGCGATGTGGTCGAGTTGCTGGAAACCGGCCAGTCCGCCGTTGAAGTTGAATCCGTCGACGGCGCCATGGGCGATGGCGTCGATCGCCTCGTAGGGGCGCTGTCCCTGATAGATGTACGGGAGTGAGACGTGCAGCGCGATCGGGATCGACGAAAAGCGCCGCAGTTCCTTGTAGTCGAGCATCATCCAGCGCGGGATCGGATCCTCGAGGACGAGGACGTTACCGACCTTCTCGATCTCCCGGATGATCGGCCGCGCATTGCCGGGGTTTTCCCAACGCTGGTTGGGATCGAAGATGATCTTCATGCCCGGAGCGTGCTCGGCGATCCTGGCGCACCAGCCGGGCACGTCGTCCTCGAGATCGCATTTGAACTTGATGACCTTGAAGCCCCGATCCTGATACTGGCGGACCCACGGGCCGATCTCGTCCTGCGTGCGATGGCTGGACCAGGCGCTGACGGCGATCATGTCGCGCAGCGCCCCGCCGAGAAGGCGATGCATCGGGACCCCGAGCTGCTTGGCATAGGCGTCCCAGATCGCGCATTCGAACCCGTCATATTCGCGGCAGAGCGGGATCGGGAGTTTCTGCAAGATCAGCTGGTCGATCGATCGACCCATGAGATTGCCGGCGATCTGTTCGACCCGCGTCCAGTCATGGTCGCGATAGAACTCGCCGAGACCCGTCGTGCCGTCTGAAAGGTGCAGGCGAAGGATCAGCTTCGGCAGTTCGTCGAACTGCACGCTCCAGCTCTCCTTGCCTCCGACAGGCAGCATATGCAGGGGCTTGGCCAGACTGTCCGAGTTGATGACGCCAGGATGTGCCGGAACGACGACCTCGTCGAACTGGAAACCGATGATATGCGCCTGGCGCGTCGCGATGCCGTCCACGATGGTCTCCGTCTGCGTTCAGACAAAATTTGTACCAAAACTACAAAATGTGTCAATGGTGTTTCTGATGCTATCAGTTTTAAGCTGAAATCGGCCGAGGGCGAGCAGGCGCACTGGAGTTTTATACACAACGCTACATTTTCAGTCGCCGACCGGCTGATTCTCGCTTTCGCCGTTCAGGTCGGCAAGCATCGTGCGGGCATTCCACAATTTGGAGGCGATATGCTTCATTCGACGGCCACCGAGCAGCGTTGCCAGGCAGTCCAGTATGAACAACTGACCGTATCGCCCGCGGTTGGGCATGTAGAAGAACTTTTCTTCGTCGAAAGCGATGAGCGGGATGAGGACATCGGCCTCGATCGCCAGTGGTGTGCCGGGGGTCGTTACGGCGATGATCGAGGCGCCACATTGTTTCGCCGAGCGAGCGCTCTCGATCAACGAGCGTGGTCGACCGGTCACCGAGAAGATCAGGAAGACATCGCTCTTGCCGGCGGTGGCCGCGGTGATGCGCTGTTTATAGGCGTCTGCGGTTGCGCTGGCTGCCAGGTCCAGCCGGAAAAGGCGGTTCTCAGCCTCCGCTGCCACATTGGCCGAACTGCCACCGACGCCGAAACAGAAGACCCGTCGAGATCCGTCGATGAGATCGGCCGCCCGATCGAGGGCGGCGGGATCACGCTGCGCGAAGGCACTGGCAAGGGCCTGACTCGTCGCCTCGTAGACGTGCCCGGCAACGTCACTGCCCGTGTTCGCGGGCTGCTGGTAGTCCGCCGAAAGGTACATTCGCCCGATGGCATAGTCCTGAGCGAGCCGGATCTTGAAGTCGCTGAACCCGTCGCAGCCCATGTGGCGCGCGAAGCGGATGACGCTCGGTTCGCTGACACCCGCCCGACCCGCCAGCGCCTTGACGCTGCTGCGGGTCGCGGCATCGATACTCGCCAATACCGCTTCTGCGACGGCCTTATTAGCACGCTTCATGGTTGGAAGCTGCTGGCGCATGCGATCGATCAGGCTTAGCGGAAGGAGCGCGTTGACGTCGCCAGTCTCTTGCCTTTGCTTTTTCAAACCTGCTGCCCAGTTCGCGTTTATCCGAAAGCAGTGCAGGTCTACGTTGTGAGGGGGATGATCTCAATCGTATTGATGAATCCGGTCGAAGGAAAGGTTGGAGTTGCCGCACTTTGATGGCTCTTGCCCGCTCGGGAAAGGCTCGACATAAGCGAACTTGCGCACGGTGGTCGACAACAAACCTATCGCTCGGCCGATCGCCACGATCACCTCGTCATGGATTCAATGTCTATCGCAGAGGAAAAAATATTTAGGGGTTTTGCAACTCCATCTGTAAATCGCTCGCGACAACGTGTCTCCGGGAATGACCGGGAGACAAACGGAGCTCAAACTTTTTTCCATGACGTTTAAACGATGACTACCGATGACCACCAGTTTGTTCCGCTGGATGCCGCGAAGCGGCCTTCGTTGCCATCCCAGGAATCTTTTCGGCTCTTGATTGCCCGAATGATTGACGTCTTTCGCAAGCAGGACAATACGCCGTTCATGGCAGGTGACCGCCTGCAGAAGGCGACCCTCCAGATCCTCGACGACGTCGTCGCGCCGCCAGCCTGTGGCCCTTTACTCGACGAATTGCAGGCAGCGCTGGACCCGTGGATCGCAGATCCGTCACCGTTTGTCACGGCGAAGCTCATCATTCTCCCCCCGTGCGACGAAAATGATATCGTCGGGACCTGGGCGGCTGAAAAATGCCATAAGGTTCTTGATGCGCCTTCACGGGAGGCGCTGCTGACGACAAAGAAAGACGAAGCGCTTCCGGATTTATCCGGTGAAGGCCTCCTTGTTATTCCGCAGCTCGAGCTGTGGTTTCTGCGCCATCGCAACGGTCTTGCCGCGATCCGATCGCTTCTTGCAGCGATCGATGCCACGGATCGTCGATGTGTTATCGGCTGCAACAGTTGGGCGTGGGAGTTCCTCAAGAAGGCCGTCGGCGTCCACATGATCCTGTCACAGCCGCTGACATACGAGCCTTTCGATGGAAAGCGTCTGCACGACTGGGTTTTGCGGCTCGCAGTAAATGACAAGAGTCGCAAGATCACGTTCCGTTTGCCCCAGAGCGGCGAGGATGTCCTTGCGGTTGACGATGAGGGCACGCGCGACAGCGACTATTTCGATACGCTCGCGGCGCAGAGCCGCGGCATTCCATGGGTGGCATGGCATCTATGGCGTCGCAGTCTGCGCTCAGATGGCGAAAACGGCAGCGAACACGATGAAGACATTGAACGTGATGCTGATGAACAGACCTTATGGGTCGCGGCGCTCGACGAGTTCACGCTTCCGAATTCAAGCAACGAGACTCCATTGCTGGTTCTTCAAGCGCTGCTGTTGCATGGCTCGCTGAGCGTCGACGAATTGCGCTCCGTCCTGCCGGTCGTCGGCGAATCTCCAGTTGTTTCGGCACTGGTATCCGCGGGATTTGTAGAACGGAAAGATGCTCAGATATCGTGCAGGCCAGCGGCATATCCGGCGATCCGGCGCGAATTGTCGGAGGCGGGTTTCTCGATGGACGGACTTTAGATTATGGGCGGCGCGGAAGAAGGCAAGCAACAAGCGGCTCGGCTGATCAACGGTCTCCAGGATATCAGTATCTGGGAGATCGCTGTCGTCATCGTCGGCACGTGGTTCGCGATCTTCGTGGCGCGGCGGCTGTTGCCCTATCTCGCCGAGCGCGGGCCGAGCCAGTTGCGGCTTTATCTCCTCGGTGCGGTGCCGATCATCCGGCTGGTGCTGCTGGTGACGGCGATCCTCTGGATCGTCCCGATTATCTTCAACATCACATTTCAGAACTTCCTGGTGATCGCCGGCGCGGCAAGCGTAGCGATCGGCTTCGCCTTCAAGGATTACGTCTCCAGTCTCATCGCCGGCATCGTCGCCATCGTGGAGCGGCCCTATCGACCCGGCGACTGGGTCAAGATAGGCGACGACTACGGCGAGGTCCGATCCGTCGGCATGCGTTCGATCGTCGTGCAGACGGCGGCCGACAATGCCGTGACCATTCCTCACGACAAGCTGTGGACCGACAACATCTCCAACTCCAACGACGGCACGCGCACGTTGATGTGCATCGCCGACTTCTACCTTGCCCCGCTGCACGACGCCGCCCTGATCCGCTCGGTGCTGCAGGACGTCGCTCTGACCAGCGCCTATCTCGACTACGACAAGCCGGTGCTCATCATGCTGACGCAGACGCCATACGGCACGCATTACAAGCTGAAGGCCTACCCCTTCGACCTGCGCGACCAGTTCTCGTTCATTAGCGACATGACCGTGCGCGGCAAGTTGGCGATCGCGGAGGCGGGAGGCATTGAGATCACGATGAATGCCGTCGCGCTCGAGCTGACGAAAGTGTGAGGCAGGAAACCAGACTCGAGGCGTTAAAATAAGGTGCCGGTTCGAGCGACTTTAATGCACCATCAGTATCCAGCTGCTTGCATTTTTCGGCAAGATCGACATCGGCAACAGGTCGCTCATCGACAGAAGAGTGATTTGGCCAGGATTGACCCAGCGACGAATTCAGGTTGTTGCCGTTGCGCGGTTCGGTTCTTTGCAGCATGATCAAACCGACCGGTCTTTCGAACCGGATAGCAAACGGAACGTTTCATGGCACAGACCGGTACAGTCAAATTCTTCAACAACGACAAAGGCTTCGGGTTTATCTCGCCAGACGATGGGAGCAAGGATTGCTTCGTTCACATCTCGGATGTCGAGCGCTCGGGAATGACCTCGCTGTCAGAAAACCAGAAGGTTTCTTTCGAGGCGCAGCCAGATCCCAAAGGCAAGGGCCCGAAGGCGGTGAATCTTCAGGCGCTTTAAATCGCACCTTGACGAATTTCGATGCCGGCCTTCGTACAGGAGGCCGGCATGTTTGTTTCTGCCGTACAGCTTTCGCAGTGCAGTCCCTGCCAGGCAGTGGCTGAGCGCTGAAAGTCAGCCGTTAATCGAATTATGTAAAAGCATGGCATGATTGGGCTGACTGGAGGGATGCCGCAGCCCGGTTATGCTCTTCGATTTGCAACCTGACATGGAATTGACGGCGTCTTTCAGGCTTTTGCCGGCGGTGAATTTCGGTTGGCTAGGGGCCGTGATATCGATCTCGGCGCCGGTCGAGGGATTACGATCCTTCGAAGCGGCGCGCCGAGAAACGCAAGATGTGCCGAACCCGACAAGGCGGATATCCTCGCCTTTGGCCTCCGCGATCAATCATGCCTTTGACGGCGAAACGATCGCCATCCTGCATGTGATCCCTTGTTCCCGGTGCTCATACCAAGATGCAGCGAGGGAAACCGATCCGCATCTTGGTCAGCGGGCGTGACGTTTGAGCGAAAGGAATGCGCGATGAGTCCCCTCATCCGGGCATTCCCGAATAATGCGAAGGCGAATGACCAACCGGCGAATGACCGTCTTTCTCGAGCGGACTGGCCATCTCTTCACATCAAAACTCCGAGCAAGTCCGATACTCGATAACAGCCCAATTCGCTCTTTTTGCACATCGAGATTTGCCAAATTCATGGGTAAGCGATGGCGATGCTTCGCTGGCCAAAAACAATTCAGACCCGATCGTACAAGGCTTGATCTCGGGAGAACGTCGGTTTTCCGGGCCTTGAGACAACGCGCCACACGTCCAAGTCCGATTTTTTTATCCACATTCGTCGTCTTGGCATCGAAAGATGCGACATCCGGCGAAAGGGACGACCAGCGATGATCGCGCTTCGGCTTACTTCAGGACATGTCCAGGCACACTCGGGGCCGGCGGTATTTCCGCGCGCAGCGCATCGGTCGCATGCTTGAGGCTCGGCGTCTCGATATCGAGGATCTATCCTGCCTTTACGGTGACGTGACGGCCTTGGACTCGGTCGGCTTCGCGGTCGAAGCGGGCGAGTTCATTTCGGTCCTCGGACCCTCAGGTTGCGGAAAGTCGACCTTGCTGCGCGCCATCGCCGGGCTGGAACCGGTCGCGGGCGGCTCGATCCGTATCGGCGACCGTCCGGTCGATGGACTGCGGCCGAAGGACCGGCAGGTCGCCTTCGTGTTCCAGTCTTACGCGCTCTATCCACACATGACGTGCCGAGCGAACCTCGCCGCCCCGCTGATGATGGCGGAGCTTTCGAGCTTCGGCCGCCTGCCGCTCCTCCATAGACTGTCGCCGAGAAGCCGCCGGGTTCGCGCCAGCATAGCGTCCCGTGTCGCGGCGATGGCCGAACAACTCGAGATCACGCCATTCCTCGAGCGACGGCCGTCGGGGCTTTCGGGCGGGCAGCGCCAGCGCGTGGCGCTCGGACGGGCGTTGATACGTAAGCCGGCGCTGTTTTTGCTGGACGAGCCGCTCGCCAATCTCGATGCCGCTTTGCGCAACCGGACCCGCTCAGAGTTGCGCGCCTTGCAGCGACGCATTGGCGCAACGACCCTTTTCGTCACCCACGACCAGGCCGAAGCGATGGCCATCTCGGACCGGGTCGTCGTAATGTTCGACGGGCGCATTCGCCAGATCGGCACGCCGGACGAACTCTATCGCGCGCCCGCCGATCTCGACGTCGCGCGGTTTCTATCGCAGCCGCATCTCAATTGCATCGACGCCGCCACCATTCGCGAGGCGATCGGCGACCGAACGCGCGGCGGCGCCATCGCCATCGGCGGGCGCCCGATCGCCGAGGTCGACGGCATCGTCGCGTTCCGTCCTGAGCATGCGCGGGTCGAACGGATCAACGCACCGGCGCGGCCCGGCCTGCATTGCATCGTCGATCATGCCGAGCATGGCGGCGTCGAGGCTCACCTTTTTGTAAGGCTTAAAGCCAACGGAACCCGATGCGTCGTGCGGATCAAATCCGCCGAGATCGGGGCATGGCCGCCCGGCAGCGAGGGCACGCTGCAGTTCGATCTTGCCACGGCGCATGTCTTTACCGGGAAGTCGGCAGCGTCCGAGCCCGGTCCTGACGCTCTCGGAAGGGTAGCCGCTTGAGCACTTACGCCCCGCGCAAACACCGCGTCGGTGCCGCGCTCGCCTTCCCGGCGGCGTTCCTGCTTATGGTGCTCCTGTTCCTGCCATCGGCAGGGGTCCTGATCCTCTCCGTCACCGACTATCAATTCGGCATGCCCCGTTTCGACTGGGTGGGTCTTCGCAACTTCGCTGCAATGGCCGACGATCCGACGATCCGCAACAGCCTCTTCAATACCTTCGCCTATGTCGGTTTCGTTGCGCCGGTGTCGATCGGCGCCGCGCTTTGGCTGGCGCTGCTTCTCAACGACATGAAACGGTTCGGTCGGCTTTTCCAGGCGATCTTCTTCCTGCCGATCACCGCGACGATGGTGGCGATGGCGACGGCCTGGGAGGTGGTGCTGCACCCGACCTTCGGTCTGGTCAACGTCGGGCTTGCCGCGCTCGGGTTTGCCAAGGTGCGGTTTCTCTCCGACCCGGACACCGCGCTTGCGACGCTGGCCGTCATCGGCGTCTGGAAGATGCTCGGCTACAACATCCTCCTGTTTCTCGCCGGCCTCGCCACCATCGACCGCCAACTCTACGAGGCCGCCGCCATCGACGGCGCCGACCGCGGCTGGAAGCGGTTCACGCTTGTCACCTGGCCGATGCTCGGCCCGGTGACGCTGTTCGTCACCGTCATCACGCTGATCCGCAGCTTTTCGGAGTTCGAGAGCGTCGTCGTCCTGACGCAGGGTGGCCCGAGCGGGACGACCGACATGATGCTCTACACGCTCTATCAGGAGGCTTTCCGCTATTTCGACATCGGCACGGCCGCCGCCATCGCCATTACCTTCCTCGGTTTCGTCGCAGGACTTTCGATCCTCCAGGTCGTGTTTCTGGACAGGCGGGTGCGCCATGATTGAAGGCCGGCCCGCACGTTTCGCCGGGACCCTCGTCCTCACGATCGTCGCGCTCCTGACTCTCGTGCCGTTCGTTTATATGCTGGCCGTGAGCTTTGCCGGGCAGGGCGCCGTCTACACCGGTTCGCTCCTGCCCTGGCCAAATCTCGCAGCCGCTCGCGAAAACTACGCCTACGCACTGAACGAGGCGCCGCTGCTTCGTTACATGGCGAACGGCGTCTTCGTCTGCGGCACAATCCTCGTCCTGCAGGTCCTGGTCGCCGCGCCCGCCGGTTACGCGCTCGCCAAGCTGCCGTTCTTCGGGCGACCCGTCCTGTTCGGCGCGATCATCCTCGCTTTGATGATCCCGATGCAGGTGCCGGCGATCCCGCTTTACGTGGCGATCGCCTATGCGGGTCTCCTCAACACCTACACGGCGCTGATCCTTCCCTTCATCGTTTCGGCCTTCGGCATCTTCCTGTTTCGCCAGTTCTTTTTGTCCTATCCGGACGAGGTGCTGGACGCAGCGCGGCTCGACGGCTTTTCCGAACTGGCCATCGTCTGGCGGCTGATGCTGCCGGCGGCCTGGCCGGCGGTCAGCGCCTTCGCGGTGATCAGCGTGATCGCTCACTGGAACGATCTCTACTGGCCGCTCGTCGTCGTCACCCGGACCGAGATGATGACGCCGCCCCTCGGACTTCTCGCATTTCGCTCGTCGGGCGAAAGCGCCGGAAACGTCGGCGCCCTAATGGCTGGCGGGGTGATGATCACCGCGCCGCTGGTCGTCGGTTTCCTGTTCTTCCAACGCCATCTGATCCGCGGACTGTCCATTGGCGTCCGCCGATGAATTGTCGAGCCTCGAAGGGATTCACCCCATGAAACGCCTGCTTCTTTCCATAATCGGCCTCGCGGCGCTGTCGGCAACGGCTGCCGCGCAGCAGACGGATCTGACCGTCTTCCACGCATGGCCACACCATTCCGTCTGGCAGGAGAAGATCGCCAACGATTTCATGGCCGAGCACCCGGACGTGAAGATCAGCTTCCAGGCGCCGTCGCCGGACTATGACGAGGGGCTTGTCTCGGTGATCCGGCAAAATCTCGCCGGCGACCCGCCGGACGTCTTCATGGTCGGCTCGCACCTCCTTCGCAACCTCGTGGCGCGCGACATGGTCGAGCCGCTCGACGATGTGATGAAGGACAAGGACATGGCGTCGATGGGCTATACGCCGGACATCCTGTCTCTGACTCAGATCGACGGTGTGCAATACGGTTTGCCCTGGACGAGTTCGACGCCGGTGATGTTCTACAACAAGGATCTGGTGCAAAAGGCCGGCGGTGATCCGGATAACATGCCGACCACCTGGGACGAGACGATTGCGCTCGCCAAGAAGATCAATGCGCTGGGCCCGGACATTTCCGGCATGTACTACACGCTGGGCGACGACGACTGGATGACCCAGAACATTCTCGCCACCGACGGCCTGTCGCCGATCGAAGACGACGGGAAGACGATCGCCTTCGCGACAACCGAAGGGAAGGCCGCGCTCCACACCTACGAGCGCTTCTTCGACGAGGCCGGCCAGCAGCCGATCGCCGACAAGGCGGCGCGCCAGCAGATGTATGCCGGCCAGCTCGGCCTGTACTTCAACTCGACCGCAGCGGTCCGCTCCTTCTCGCGGGAGATCGGCGACCGCTTCGCATGGGGCACAGCCGAAATGCCGAAGATGGTGCCCGATGGCGGCGTTGCTTCCGGCGGCATGGCGGCCGTCATCCTGACAGACGATCCGCAAAAGCGCGCGGCCGCCTTCGACTACATTCTCTCCGGCACCGGGCCGAAGGCCCAGGCGATGATCGTCGAGCAGACCGGCTACATGCCGACCAATGCCAGGGCACTTGAAGTGCTGGCGCCGTTTTATGCCGAAAACCCGGCCTTCGAGACAAGCGCCAAACAGATCGGCCGTGCCTTGCCCTGGTTCGCCTGGCCCGGCCGGAACGGCGTCCGCATCAGCCAGATCGTCCTCGACGAGATGACCGCAATCGGCAACGGCCAGATGTCGAGCGACGAGGCGGCAGCAGTGATGACCGACAAGATACAGCCTCTACTCAAATAGGCGCATGCAGGCGCCTACACCGAGGCCGACCGTTCGCAGATACCCTTCAAGAGCATCGATATTGCCAGAGGCGACGATCGCACCGACATAGCCGTCCGGACGAACCAGCACCCAGTCGCCGGGCGCAATGTCGAATGCCTGCTTTATATATCCGCCATCGTCGACGATATCACCGCGCGGCCCGACCGTGTGAATGTGAAGATTGGCGCGCGGTTCGACGTCGGAGTGCCGCTCGACCTCGAAGCCGAGAAGCGTCCAGTGCGGTCCCTTGAAAAGCTCGAACAGGCGTGTCGGCTGACCGGCGACGCCGCGGATCGGAGCGTCAGGCGCACGGTCGCCTGCCAGCACCCCGCTGGTCCGTTCAGGCTCTTCCAGGGCGATACGCGATTCAGGGTAGCCGATATCGAGCTGATGCACCTCGCGGCCGCGTCGCATTTCACCGCGCTTGGCGGCATCGAGCAGCTTGGTCGAAAGACCCAGCATGGCTTCTGCGATCGGTCTCCGTTCTGCCTCGTAGCTGTCGAGCAGCGAATTTGGGGCGCCATTCAGGACGGCGCCGATTTTCCAGCCGAGGTTATAGGCGTCCTGCACACCCGTGTTCAGCCCTTGTCCTCCTGTCGGCGGATGCGTATGAGCCGCATCTCCCGCGAGAAAAACCCGACCGTCCCGATAGCGGTCGGCAAGACGCGCATTCATCTTGAATGCGGAGGCCCATGACACGGATTCGACGCTGATGCCGGAGCGGCCGCTCCGTTCCCGGACGATCTTCGTGAGTCCCTCGGCGGACAGATCGATCCCGCCTTCCATCGGGATCGGTCCCTGAAGCTGGAACATGTCCGTCCCCGCCAGAGGGCAGACGGAGATCTGGCGCGTCATGTCTCCTTTGCCGAACCGGTGCCAGGCATCACGGCCAAGCCCGGACAGCAGGACATCGGCGACGATCGCTCGCACGCCCAAAGTCTTGCCGGGAAAGCCGATGCCGAGATGGTGCCGAACGAAGCTTCTTCCCCCGTCGGCTCCCACAAGAAAGCGGGCGCGAACCACTTCTTCTCCTTTGGGGCCGGCGATCGTCACGCTGACGCCGTCATCGCGTTGTTCGAAACCGATCAGTTCGCAGCCATAGTCCGGCGGGTGCCCGAGTTCGGCGAGGCGTTCGCGCAGCGCCGCCTCGGTCAGGAACTGCGGAACCAGCAAGGGTATCTGATAGGGTTCCGCCGGGGTCGGGTCGGGCAGTTCGACGACAACCGTGTCCTGAAAGGTCCCGTCATCGCGGTATTCCCGCTGCGGCGGGTATAGACCCCCGAGAGCCACGACCCGGTCGATGATACCGAGGTCCTCGAACACCTCCTGTGTGCGAGGCTGGATGCCCTTGCCCCGCGATCCGCGAAAGGGATCGTTCTGCTTTTCGATCAGCCGGAAATCGACACCACGCCGTGCGAGGTCTGTCGCCAGGGTGAGACCGGCCGCGCCAGCACCGCAAATCAGCACGTCGAGGTCAGAGCTTCTTGAAGTCTCGTTCTTTGAATAGGTCATCACGTTTGATTCCTTGATTATCGAACGTCGCGTGGTGTTCGGCAGGTGAATGCCGGTTTTCGGAACGGCCGCCGGGCTTCCGGCGGCGACGTCCTTGTTCGTCATGACGGGCTTGCCGCCAGTTCCGGATCAGTTTTGGGAAGCCTGAAGCGAGCCAGAACGGCGCCGCCAAGTGCGATGGCCACGACCACGCCGATCCATGACGTATAAAAACCGAGGCCCAGGATCAGCCCGGCAAGCACGGGGGAAACGACATCGGTCAACGAGACGAGGGCCTGCATCGTGCCCATGACGACCCCCTGCCGCTGCTGCGCGACATGCACCGACAATGCGGCCAGGAAAGTCGGGCGGGCAAGCGCGACGCCCGTGCTTACGCAAAGAACCGCGAAGGCCAGTGTCGCGATGGTGTGGGCCATCCCGGCCGCGATGTAGCCGGTCGCGAGAAGGGTGAAGAGCAGGACAATCAGATTGCGTTCGGAAATGCGTCGTCCGAGCCAGCCCAGAAGAAACAGCTGAGCCAGGATGTTAATGACCCCGTCGGCGGCAAGGATGTAGCCGAGTTCCTTCGTCCCGAAGGCGTGCCCGTTCCAGATGAAGGTGTCGGCAAGAAAAACCGGGAGCTGCGAGCTGAACAGCCCGTAGGCGAAATAGTGGCAAAGCAGCACTGCGATGAGAACACGGACAACCGGCGAGGTGATGATCGAACGGAACGAGACCTTGTCTCGAACCGTCTCGCCGTCCAGCTTTTTATCGTCGAGTTGTCCGGCGACCCGGTCGCGCCTGATAAACACGCCCGTGACGGTCATGCTGGTCGCCGAAAGAGCCAGGGCGGCCCATACGGGCGCCGTCAGGCTGATATCGGAGAGGTATCCGGAAAGGCTTGGCCCGACGACGCCGCCGAGGCCAAGTCCTGCGCTCAGGATACCGATCGCCTGCCGGCGATTGACCGTGCTCGATTTGTCGGCGGCATAGGCGGCGGCGGCAGAAAAGTTCGCGGCGGTCAGACCGAGAAGGACACGCGCGAGAAGCACGACGAGGACGCTGTGTGCAAAAGACAGGAGCGACAGGCTGAGAAGTGCGCCCGCCTGGCTGACGAGAAGGATGGTCTTTCGCCCAAATCGGTCCGCCATCTGGCCTAAAATTGGCGCTGCGATGAAAAGGCTCAGCGCCTCGGCTCCCAGGACGGTCCCGAAAACGAGGGGGCTTGCACCCAGTCCGCGCAGGAAAAACGGCAGAACCGCGAGGATCGCAGCGGCACTCGCGGCGTCGAGGCTGACGACGACGAAGACCGGCATGATCAGGGACAGATCAAGACGGGGTGGCCGCGGCGACTGTTCGAGCGCCGTGCTCGCCTCAGCGCTCGTAATGTCGGACCTTGTCATCGCGAACCTCGCTGTCGAAATCATGTGCATTATGCACATACTAAGCGACACCTTGCCGACGGTCAATAGTCATGTGCATAATGCACGCGATCAGGCGAAGAAGAGGTCGTTCAATGGCTGGCAAAACCAAGAAGGACATACGGACGCTTCACGGGGCGATGGTCGATCTCTTTGCAATGATGAATCGTCCTCAGCGCGACGACACCGTTCTTCGAGAGGCAGGCCTTAGTCTCGATCGAGCCCTTTATCCGCTCCTGGTCGGGGTGGGGCGATTTGGTCCCGTCGGTGTGGTCGACCTCGCCGAAAGGGTCGGTCGTGATTACACGACGGTCAGTCGCCAGGTGACGAAACTTCAAAAACTGAAGCTGATCGAGCGCCAGTCGAGCACCGCCGATCGCCGGATCAACGAAGCTGTTGTGACGTCACAAGGGCTTTGCGTGATCGAAGCGCTCGACGCCGCCCGCGAGCGCATCGCAGCTCCCATCCTGAAGGGGTGGAGCGATGAGGATTTCGGTAATCTTGTGCGCCTGATGCGGCGGTTCGTCGACGATCTGATAGAGTTGCCGGAAAACGCGATCGAAACGTCTCAGAAGGTGCCAGACGAAAAGCACGCCTGAAGGCCATGATCGCGGACGCGGCCGAACCGATGGAAGAAGATGGTGCGCTTCAAGGTGTTCTCGGCTTCACCCTTGTTCAGTTCGCGCGTGGCGCGGCGGCGCTTTTTAAAAGTTGCCATCCCACCAGACGGCAGTATCGATTCAACATGCTTTACCGCGGCAAACCCGGAACGGCGGTGCCGCAGAGGAGAAAACGCTTGCTCAATCACGTGATGGTCGGATCGAACGATATCGAGCGTTCAAAGCGCTTCTACGATGCGGTGCTCGGGGTTCTCGGAGCGAGCGAGCCGATGCGCCACACGGCAGATAGCGGCCATACTCGGCTCTTCTATCGTCACGATGGCAGCACCTTCTGCGTCAGCGAACCCATCGACGACGAACCGGCAACGTTCGCCAACGGCAGCACCGTCGCCTTCAAATGCAATTCCCCTAAGCAGGTGAAAGCGTTTCACGACGTTGCAGTCGCGCGTGGGGGCACTTCGATCGAGGCCGCGCCGGGGCTGCGTCACAGCACTATGGGGCCGGTCCATTTGTCCTATGTCCGCGATCCCGACGGCAACAAGTTGTGCGGCATTTACCGGGTCTGACGACGTGTCGGTTCAGGGTGTCAGGATACTGAAAGCGGATTGGCCGAAAACCACCCGGTCGAGCCGCTTCGATCTTCGCGCGCAACGGTGCCCGTTCTATGTGCTGGCCCTCGATTGGAGCGCGGCGTCCAAGGATGTGCCCCGACAGATAGGACCGGATCAGGTTCGCCGAGCTCGGCGCCAGCCGGTGGAGACGCGTTTCGTGAAACCTCCTCTCGACGCCGTATTCCCCGGTGAAGCCGAAGCCGCCGCGCTCGCTTGTTCGACGAGCGAATTCGACGGTCGGTTGCAGTACCCTCAGCGCACGTAATCGTCTTTCGACGAAGCCCAGCTGTGCCTGAGGGCTCCTATCAATGCGGCCAACGCAGGCGGCGTTTGACGGCGCGACGGATAGTAGAGGTGAAAACCCGGGAATGGCGGTGTCCAGTCTTCCAGGAGACGGACGAGGCTTCCTTCGGCAACATGGCTCTGGATCTGATCCTCGAACACGTAGGCAACACCCAGACCATCGAGCGCCGCGCCCAGCATCGTGTCGGGCTCGTTGAATGTGAGCTGGCCGCCGACATGGACATCGAGAGCCTCACCGTCCCTTTCGAACTCCCAGGCGTAGAAACTGTTCGACCCCATCAGCCGGTAATTGATGCATCGATGACCCGCCAGGTCACGCGGTGTGCGAGGCGCTCCCGACTTTTCGACGTAGCAGGGCGAAGCCACCGCGGCCATCCGCAGGTCGGGCCCGACCCGAACCGCGATCATGTCCTTTTCCACCATCTCACCGAGCCGGATGCCGGCATCCAGACGTTCGGCAACGATGTCGCGAAGACCGTAGTCGATCAGAACTTCGACGGTCACGTCAGGGTAGTCGCGCGAGAGCTGCGGCAACACCGGACGGATGATGGTCTCGTAGGCATGACGGACCGTCGTGATCCGCACGGTGCCGGAAGCGCTGTCACGCCAGCTGTGCAGCCGTTCCAGACCACGCTCGATGTCGCGCAGCGCCGGCGCCAGCGTCCGCAGAAACTCTTCACCTGCCTCGCTCGGGGCGACGCTCCGGTTGCTGCGCTGGAGGAGACGAATTCCAAGCCGTGCTTCGAGGTTCTTGATGGCGTGGCTGAGCGCCGATGTCGACATGCCCAGTTCGACTGCGGCGCGTGTGAAGCTGCCCCGATCGGCGACTTTTTCGAATGCCGCCAGATCGCCGAGGACCATTCTGATTGATGCATCATTTTCATAGTTGCGTTGCATCAGTCCCGTCTAATGCAACGCCGTCCCAAGTTCCAGATATGCCTTTCAGATTGTCGTTCAAAAAAGGAATCTTGGATTCATGAAAAACGTTGCCGAAAAGATCGTTCTCGTCACTGGCGCCAGCAGCGGTATCGGCGAGGCCACCGCGCGCGAACTGGCAAAGGCAGGTGCAGTGGTTGTCATCGGTGCGCGGCGCACCGACCGCCTGGAAACGCTTGCCAAGGAGATCACCGAAGCGGGTGGGACGGCACGCGCCTTGGCGCTCGACGTGACATCGCTCTCAGACTTCGAAACATTCGCGAAGGCCGCGCTCGACGAATTCGGGCGCATCGATGTTCTTGTCAACAACGCCGGCATCATGCCGCTGTCCCCCATGGTGTCGCTGAAGGTGGATGAATGGGACCGCATGGTCGACGTGAATATCAAGGGTGTGCTGCACGGCATCGCCGCCGTTCTGCCTTCGATGAACGAGCGGCAATCCGGTCACATCGTCAACATCTCCTCCATCGGCGGCCTTCAGGTTTCACCGACGGCGGCCGTCTACTGCGCGACCAAGTTTGCGGTCCGGGCAATCTCGGACGGCCTGCGCCAAGAGAACGACAAAATCCGCGTCACCTCCGTTTGTCCGGGTGTGGTCGAGTCCGAACTCGCCGATACGATTTCCGATGCGGCGGCTCGCGAAGCGATGAAGACGTTTCGCGCCGTCGCACTCAAACCGGAGGCCATCGCGAATGCGATCCTGCACGCAATTTCGCAGCCAGCCGACGTCGACACGACCGAGATCGTCGTGCGCCCGGTTGCAAACGCGAACTGAGCCGCAAGTGATCAAAGTGCTTGGCAAGCGGCACGAGGGACAACTGAAAGCAAGCCGGATCAGTTTGGCGGCCGGATTGCTCTACTTTGGCGCTCCGGTCGCCGTCTTTGCCCAAGCCCACATTGAACAAACGGACAATCGTCAAATGCAGCAAGAATCTCACCCTTACGTCGGCATGTGGGTTACGGCCGATGGCCATATTCGCCATGAACTTCTCCCGAATGGACGTTATGACGAAGCCCGAGGCAAGAGGGCCAGTGCCTATCAAGGGCGCTACACGGTCACGGGCAACCATATCGACTACGTCGACGACACCGGCTTCACCGCCGACGGCGAGTTCCGGGACGATGTCCTTTATCACGCCGGCATGGTTCTGACTCGCGAGCGCTAACTGATAGGCTCACCTTCGGAGACGGAGTTCAGGCAGGCGTGCCATATCCGTTTGCGCAACGAAATCGTACGATGCGACGAGGCCTTGTCGCATCGCCTCCCAGGATATCGAGAAACTCATGGTCAATTCGCAATCCTCCCTGCAAAGCCGAACGCTTGGCGCTGTCGACGGCGGCTTGAAGGTCTCCGCTCTGGGCCTCGGATGCATGGGTATGAGCGAATTTTACGGGCAGCGCGACGACGAGAAGTCCTATGCGACGCTGAACCGTGCCCTCGATCTGGGCGTGACGCTCCTCGATACGGCCGATACCTACGGGCTTGGCCACAATGAGGAACTGATCGGCAGATTGATCGCCGAGCGCGGCCGCGATGCAGTGACGATCGCGACCAAATTCGGCATCCGCCGGGAACCGGGTGCCTATGCGCGCGGCATCGACAATACGGCCGACTATGTGCGTTCGGCATGCGATGCTTCCTTGAAGCGGCTGGGTATCGAGACGATCGATCTTTTCTACGTGCACCGGGTCGACGCCAATCGCCCGATCGAGGACACGATGAAGGCCATGGCCGGCTTGGTGGCCGACGGGAAGGTGCGCCATCTCGGGATCTGCGAGGTAAGCTCCAAGACGCTTGAACGCGCACACGCCGTCCATCCCCTCACTGCCTTGCAGAGCGAATATTCGCTTTGGACGCGTGAGGTCGAGAACGAGGTTCTCGCGACCTGTCGGAAGCTGAACATCGGCTTTGTTCCCTATTCACCGCTCGGGCGGGGCTTTCTGACAGGCAAGATCGTTTCGACCGAAGATCTGCCCGACAACGACTTCCGCAAAACCAATCCACGTTTTGCGTCCGAAAACCTCGCGGCAAACATCGCGCTCATCGACGCCGTGCAGTCGGTGGCGATCGAACAAAATTGCACGCCCGCCCAGCTCGCGCTTGCCTGGGTGCTCGCCCAGGGCGACGACATCGTGCCGATTCCCGGAACGAAGACGATCGAATATCTCGAACAGAACGTCGCCGCCATCGGCATTGAATTAGGCGTCGACGAGCGCGATCGTCTAAGCCGGATCGTCCGGCCGGAAGCGGTTCGAGGCGCGCGCTATACCGAGGAGGGGATGAAGGGCGTCAATGTTTGAAAAGCGGCACATACAGATGGCATCAGCCTATATGGCCAGTGCCGCAAGTGCCGAGCGTTCCAAGCTCGTATTCGAAGTCGAAGCTGGCGCAGGCGGCTTTCTTTCCGTTTCGACCAATCTCGCAGCCATGCAGATCGCCGACCGCCCACCAACGCAATCACGGCGAAACTGAAACAGCGGAAATTCACAGATGAACGATCAATCAGACTATACGCCGCCCTCCGTCTGGACCTGGGACACGGAAAGCGGTGGCAAGTTCGCCAGCATCAATCGTCCCATCGCTGGATCGACACATGACAAGGAGCTGCCGGTCGGCCGTCATCCGCTGCAGCTTTATTCGCTCGGCACGCCAAATGGCGTGAAGGTCACGGTGATGCTCGAAGAGCTTCTGGAGCTCGGCCACACCGGTGCGGAGTATGACGCATGGCTGATCAGCATCGAAAAAGGCGATCAATTCGGCAGCGGCTTCGTCGACATCAATCCGAACTCCAAGATTCCGGCGTTGATGGACCGCAGCAAATCGATCCCGGTACGAATCTTCGAATCCGGCGCCATCTTGACCTATCTTGCCGAAAAGTTCGGCGCGTTTCTGCCGACGGAGCCGGCGGCTCGAGCCGAATGCCAGTCCTGGCTCTTCTGGCAGATGGGCAGTGCCCCCTATCTCGGCGGCGGGTTCGGACATTTCTATGCTTACGCACCCACGAAAATCGAATACGCGATCAACCGGTTCTCGATGGAGGTCAAACGCCAGCTCGACGTTCTGAACCGTCGGCTGGCGATGACGGAATATCTGGCTGGAGACGATTACACACTTGCGGATATCGCGGTCTGGCCATGGTACGGCGGCCTTGTCAGGGGCGACCTTTATAAAGCCGGCGAATTCCTGCAGGTCCAGGATTACGGGAACGTTCTGCGCTGGGCGAATATGATCGCCGAGCGGCCCGCTGTGACACGGGGCCGGATGGTCAATCGTGTCGTTGGCGATCCCTCCGGGCAGCTTCGCGAGCGCCATGACGCAAGCGATTTCGACAGCCGGACCGAGGATAAAAATCCGATATCTCCAGCGATCAGCTGAGGCCGGCGTGCAATACGGGACCAGGTAGCAGATCCGGTCCCGTATGCGCGATATCCGTGCGGATTTTCACGCACCTTGAGTTCTCGGCGCTATCCCTGTGACCGACGCGCTCGGCAGCAGCATGCGGCCATATGGTTTTTCGCGCTCCGAGCCGTACACGAATCCATTTTTTACTGGCGCTACAAAGCGGCGGCTTCGCCGAGAGCGGCTGAAAACGAGCATCGATGAATCCGAATTTCGTTCTGATCGCCGCCATGATGGGACTGATGCTTGTCGGAATCGACATTTCGGTCATGAACGTCGTCGTGGAAGCGATCCGGGGCTCATTTCAGATCGGCCTCAATGGGGTCGAATGGGTTCTCAACATCTATACGCTCGCCTACGCGACGCTGCTGTTGAACGCAGGAGCTCTGTCCGACCGTTTCGGGCCGCGTTTCACATTCATGGCAGGCGTTGCTCTGTTCGGTGCCATCCTTGGAATATTCGGCGCCGAGCACTTTACCGCTTCTTTGACACCCATTCTCGCTCTCGCATCGGTTGCGCTGGCCGCCGGCGTGATTACCGTGTCGCTGACTGATTTTTCTTCTCGCGTATGACCTTCGAAGGCGAGATCGAGCGTTGGGCACACGAGGCAACGGGCTTCCTCAGAACCGATCAGTCAGGGCATCGCTCACGCTGGGACCGAAATCCATTCGGTAGTTTCAACGGCAGAGCAAATCCAGGCCAGTGTGGCGGAGTCAAACCAGGCCGTGGCGATGGCAGACGCAACGCACCAAGGGCGTGATCAGGCCGCTTCGTGCGTCGGCGATCGGGTTTGGGGATCAGGTCGAGAAGATCTAGCCGGTTTCAGGATCGACGGCGGTGCCGGCGGCCTGGATTTGCTCCTGCTGGTATGATCAAGAAATTGGCCGCTGATGGGATGGGACGGGTAGGACGCTTTGCACCAACTTGCCCGCATCGGACAATCTCCTTGCCGAAATTCCGGCCTTCGTCACAAACGTCTATCTATCCTGTGCCCATCTCGACCACGACGTCGTCAACAATGCCGCCGAAAACCTCGCTGCGCTCTGCCAGCGGTGCCGCATGATTCATGATCGGTCACATCATGTCAGGCGAAATGGAGTCCACTCCAACCTGAGATTGATCGGAGGAATTGTGGCGCCTTCAGAATTGTCGAGCTTGCCTGCCAACCCATATTCACAGACGGTCATTTCGGAACGTCTGATTCGCGGCAAAACAAGATCGGTGCGTTTCTTGAGCTTGGACATGCGAACTGCCGATCTTGAAATGCTGCGTCCTGGCCATTTGGCAGAAAACGCGAGCACGTCCATGCGGGCATCCAAATTCGACGGAGGGCCAGTGTTGATCAGCGGTGCGAGCGGGTTTCTAGGTTCCGCTCTGGTCCGCGTCTTCGCCACGGCAGGCTACAAGGTTCGGGCGTTGGTGCGGCCGGCCAGTCCGCGAGACCTCATCGCTGCGGGCGTCGAAGTCGTCGAGGGCGATCTCCGCGATCCTCGCTCTCTTCAAAACGCCATGAAAGGGATGGATGTTCTCGTCCATGCTGCAGCCGACTACCGCCTTTGGGTGCGCGATCCATCCGAACTCCACGACGTCAACGTGGAAGGCACCCGCTCACTGCTTGAGGCAGCGCGATCTGCGGGCGTTTCGCGTATTATTTACACGTCGAGCGTCGCGACATTGAGGCCCGGGACACCGGACGCTCCGTCCGACGAAAGCGCTGTCCAGACGGCCGGCGACGTGATCGGTGCCTATAAGCGTTCCAAGGCGAACGCGGAAACGGTCGTCCGGCAGATGGCGGACGAGGGCCTGCCCGTTGTCATCGTCAATCCTTCGACGCCGATCGGGCCGCGCGACATCAAGCCGACCCCGACCGGCCGGATCATCATCGAGGCGGCCCGTGGGCGGATGCCGGCCTTCGTCGACACGGGCCTCAATCTTGCCCATGTGGACGACATCGCCCGCGGCCATCTTCTCGCGCTTGGCCGAGGTCTCGTCGGCCAGCGTTACATTCTCGGTGGCGAGAATGTGGAGCTGTCGCAGATGCTCGCCGAAATCGCCAGGCAGGCGGGTCGCTCCGCGCCGAAAATCAGGCTTCCGATTGCCGCCGTGATGCCGCTCGCGGCTATTGCCGAACTGAACGCCAGGATCACGGGCAGGGCGCCTTTCGTCTCCTTCGACGCGCTCCGTATGGCAAGGCACCACATGTACTTTAGCGATGCGAAAGCGCGTCGGGAACTCGGCTACCAAACCCGGCCCTGGCAGAACGCAATCGGCGACGCGCTGACCTGGTTCGATCGGCGAGGTATGCTTCGATGACGGCGTTTGCTGTTTTGTCCCTTGCGATCTGGATGGTGCTGCTTTTCGCGCGGGGGCGATATTGGCGACTGACTCCCGTCATGATGCCGGACAATGCCGGCGTCGGTGATAATTCGACAAGGCGTGACGCGGACCAGGCCTTGGTCGTGATCGTGCCGGCACGCAACGAGGCCGATACGATTGCCGAAACGCTGCCGATGCTTCTGTCGCAGAAGACGGTGATGCCGTTCCACGTCGTTCTCGTTGACGATCACAGCGAGGACGGTACGGCTGAAATCGCATTGCGGGCGGCAACCGTCGCAGGTTATGCCGAGCGATTGACGGTCGTTGCGGCCAGGCCGTTGCCCGCCGGCTGGGCGGGCAAGCTCTGGGCCTTGCAGGAAGGCTTGAACCACATTCGCCAGACCGGTCTTTCGTCGAACCGCATACTCTTCACCGACGCCGACATCGCCTATGGGGCCGGAACTCTGGCCCGGCTCGTTTCGCAGGCCGATCGCCGCGGTGTCGTTCTTGCCTCGCTCATGGTGAAGCTGCGCACCGAAAGTTCCGCCGAACGCTGGCTGGTGCCGGCCTTCGTATATTTCTTCAGGTTGCTTTACCCATTCGACTGGGTGAATGACCCGGAACGACGCACCGCGGCGGCTGCCGGCGGCGTGGTGCTCTGCGACCGTGCGGCTTTGGAGCGGGCGGGCGGCCTGTTCGCCATACGCGGCGCCTTGATCGACGATTGCGCACTGGGCCGGATGATGAAAAGCCAAGGTCCGATCTGGCTCGGCCTGGTGCATGATGTCGTCAGCATCAGGTCTTGTCCCGCCTTCGCCGACATTCGCCAAATGGTGGTTCGATCGGCCTATACCGAGCTCCGGCATAGCCCGGTTCGTCTGGTGATCGCCATATTGGGTCTGGCTCTCGTCTTCCTGGTGCCTCCGTCGGCCGCGATTTTCGGCAGCGGCTCGACGCGCCTTGTCGGCCTTGCCGGATGGGTGGCGATGGCGATTTCGTTCATGCCGATGCTGCGCTTCTACGGCCTGTCGGCCTGGCGTGCGACGTGCCTACCCGCAATCGCTGCGATCTACGGCGCGTTCACCATCCGGTCGGCGCTTGACTATCAGCGGGGGCGTGGCGGTCTATGGAAGGGGCGTGTGCATATGCCATCGCGAAGAGTGCCGTCATGACCGGATCGCAGGACTGGACATCCGGCAGGAACCATCGCACTGAAAACTTTCCGGTGGCCTCGGTTCTGATCGCCAAGCGGCATCGAGGTGCCATCCTGGCGTTCTATCGTTTCGCACGGGCCGCAGACGACATCGCCGATCATCCGACGCTCGCGCCGCAAGAAAAACTCGACCGTCTCGATCGCCTGGAGGCGACGCTGTTCGACAAAGACGACGTCGACGCCGCCCTTCCGCTTCGCGATACCCTGGCCGAACGCAATCTGACGGCTCGCCATCCCTGCGATCTGCTGAAGGCGTTTCGCCGCGACGTGGCCAATCCGCGAACGGAAAGCCTTGCCGATCTGATGGACTATTGCGCGGTCTCCGCGATGCCGGTCGGCCGTTTCGTGCTCGACCTTCATGGCGAATCCGTCGGCATCTGGGACGCTTCCGACGCCCTGTGTGCCGCTTTGCAGATTATCAACCACCTTCAGGATTGCGGACGCGATTTTCGCGATCTCGATCGGGTCTATATCCCTCTCGCCAATCTTGCTGGCAACGGCGCCGCCATAGACGATCTGGGCGGCAATCGGGCAAGTCCGGAATTGAAGAGGACGATCGAGCAGCTGACGATCCACGTCTCGGAACTGCTCGTCCAATCGTCCCGCCTGGTGCCTCTGGTAGAGGATATGCGCCTGCGCATGGAGATCGCGACGATCCAGAAGCTGGCCGAGCGGCTGAATCTGCGCCTCGTCACGGGTGATCCGCTTGCCGGCGGTGTGCATCTCGGCAAGCCGGCCGTTCTGAGGCTCATGCTGTCGGCCGCAGCGGGCCAGGCGACGAAGGGTCTGCTGAATGCACGATGGAGCAGCAAGCTCAAGCGCAGCGTGAAAACCTCATGAGCATCCTTGCAGCCAAACGAAATGCGGATCCGGCGGACGGTTCGCGGCCGGCTGGTGACGCGCCTTCAGGCGCGATGCCGGGCGACGTGCGGACAGCCGATAAGGCGGCCGTGTCCGTGCCTCAGGCGCCGACGAAGAGCTCGTTCTTTCTCGGCCTGCGCATCCTGCCCGAGCCGCAGCGGCTGGCGATGTATGCGATCTATGGCTTCTGCCGGGCGGTCGACGACATTGCCGATGGCAACGAACCGCGCGACATCCGCATCGCGGCCCTCGATCGTTGGCGTGCCGACATAACGGCTCTCTACGCCGGCGAGCGCATCGCTTCGCTTGCACCATTGGCCCGTGCGATCGGCGCTTTCGATCTCAACCGCGAGGACTTCGACTCGGTGATCGACGGCATGGCGATGGATGGCGCGGCCGACATCGTCGCCCCGGACAGGGCGGTTTTCGATCTTTATATCGATCGCGTCGCCTCGGCGCCGGGCCGCCTGTCGGTGCAGGTGTTCGGATTGTCAGAGGCAGCGGGACTGGCGCTGGCGCACCACCTCGGACGGGCACTCCAGATCACCAATATCCTGCGCGACATCGACGAGGATGCCGAGCGCGGCCGGCTATATCTGCCGCGCGAGGCGCTGGTGGAGGCCCATATTTCCGTGCCCGCAGCCGATGCCGAGGCCGGCGAGGGCTCCCGTCCGGACGACGGGAAAACCATCGATCGTATTCTGGCCGATCCTCGTCTTGCCGTGGTCTGCGTCGGCCTGGCAGCCGAGGCGAAAGACCATTTTACCCGGGCCGATGCCATCATGGACGCGTCGTCTCGCAAGATGGTGCGCGCACCGCGCATGATGTCGGCTGCCTACCGTACCTTGCTCGACGGCTTGCTCGCGCGGGGCTGGGCGCCGCCGCGTCGTCGGGTGTCCAAGAAGAAGCGCGTGATCCTCCTGGCGCTTTTGCGGCATGGCTTGTTGTGATGGTTTTTTTTGTGATGGCGGATTGCGGTTGCCGGGGCCGCGCGGGCTGCAGCCGGTGAGCGGCATCTGATGGCCGGGATTGTGCATGTGATCGGCGCCGGGCTTTCGGGTCTTGCCGCTGCCGAAGCGTCGTCGCGCGCCGGCAGCCAAGTGATCGTCCACGAGGCCTCGCCCCAGGCCGGCGGGCGGTGCCGCTCCTATTTCGATCCGGTGCTGCATATGGTCATCGACAACGGCAACCATCTTCTCCTGTCGGGCAACGAAACGGCGCTCGACTATGTGCGGCGGATCGGCGGCGAAGCCGCGCTGTCGATGGAGGAGGACTGCGCCTTCGACTTCGCCGACCTTTCGACCGGCGAGCGCTGGACGCTACGGCCGAATGCCGGACGAATCCCGACCTGGATCCTCGATCCCAGGCGCCGGGTGCCGAACACGCGGGCCCGCGACTATTTCGCGCCGCTTCGGCTTTTCGGTGCCGAACGCGACGTGACGCTCGGCGAGCGGATGGTGTCTGAAGGTCCGGTCTACGAGCGGCTGTGGCGCCCGCTGTTGATCGCCGGGCTCAACACCGAGCCGCGCGACGCTTCGGCACGGCTCGCAGCGGCCTTGTTCCGCGAGACGCTGGCGCTCGGCGGGCGGGCCTGCCGCCCGGTGATCGCGACCGGTGGGCTCGGGGCGGCGCTGGTCGATCCGGCGCTGGCGACGCTTCGCTCGCGCGGAACGGAAGTGCGCTTCGGCGCCGCGCTGAAGGCGATCGAGACCGAGGCGCGAGCGGTCACGCGCCTTTGCTTTGCGGGCGCGGACGAGCCGATCGGCCCGGACGACAGGGTCGTCCTCGCCGTGCCGCCGATCGCCGCCGCCGGCCTCATCGAAGGCCTCGTCGTGCCCGACCGCTTCAGCGCGATCCTCAACATCCATTTCATCGCCGATCCATTCCCTGGGCCATTCCCTGGGCCGCAGCCGGGACCAGGTGATCCGAAGCTCATCGGCATCGTCGGCGGCATCAGTGAATGGCTGTTCGCCTTTCCGGGTCGCCTGTCCGTGACGATCAGCGCTGCCGACCGTCTGCTGGATCGGCCGAGGGAGGCGCTTGCGGCCGCCGTCTGGCAGGAGGTCGCGGCGTTGACCGGGCGCGCCGCCGCCCTGCCGCGCTGGCAGATGGTTCGTGAACGGCGTGCGACGTTTCTGGCTACGCCCGAACAGGAAATGAGGCGGCCGGGACCGGTCACCGCCCTCGACAATCTGTTTCTGGCCGGCGACTTTACAGCGACGGGCCTGCCCGCCACGATCGAAGGCGCGATAAGGTCGGGCCGGCGCGCGGCGAAACTGGCTCTTGCTGCGCCTGCGCGGGTGCGCCAAAACTCCGCGCGGTCGCTTCGTGACCATTCCTGACGGCCGAGACGATATGCTGGATCATCCATCGAGCGAACGCAGCGAAAGGCCCATGACGGTCGGTCATCACGATGCGAACGCGTACCGGCCGAACGGCGCTGCGCTCGATCAGGCAATCGACCGGGCGACGGCCGGCCTTCTGCAATGGCAGCGCGAGGACGGGCATTTTGTCTTCGAGCTCGAGGCCGATGCGACGATCCCGTCGGAATACGTGCTGCTGCTGCATTATCTCGGCGAGGAGGACACCGCGCTGGAAGCCAAGATCGGTGTTTATCTGCGGCGCATCCAGGCGGCCGATCACGGCGGCTGGCCGCTCTTCACCGACGGCGCCTTCGACATCTCGGCGAGCGTGAAGGCCTATTTCGCGCTGAAGATGATCGGCGATGATCCGGATGCGCCGCACATGCTCCGGGCCCGCGCCGCGATCCGCAGCCACGGCGGGGCGGCTCAGGCGAACGTCTTCACCCGTATTCTCCTGGCGCTGTTCGGCGAAATCCCCTGGCGCGGCGTGCCCACCATGCCGGTCGAACTGATGCTGATGCCGCGCTGGTTCCCGGTGCATCTTAACAAGATCTCCTATTGGGCGCGCACCGTCGTCGTGCCGCTTCTCGTGTTGCAGACGTTGAAACCGCTTGCTCGCAATCCGCGCCGCATCCACATCGACGAGCTGTTTCTGGTGACGCCCGAAGCGGTGAAGGACTGGCCGAAGGGGCCGCATCAGGTGGCGCCCTGGACTCAGCTTTTCGGCGGTCTCGACAGGGTTCTGAAGCGCACCGAGCAGCGGTTTCCGAGAGCCACCCGCAAGCGGGCCATTGATCGTGCCGTCGCCTTTGTCGACAAGCGGTCGAACGGGGAGTCCGGTCTCGGGGCGATCTATCCGGCGATGGCCAATGCCATCATGATGTACGATGTCGTCGGCGTGCCGCGTGACGACCCGCGGGTCGTTACCGCGCGCCGGGCGATCGATCGGCTGATCGTCGAGAAGGAGGACGAGGCCTATTGCCAGCCCTGCCTGTCACCGGTCTGGGACACGGCGCTCACGGTCCATGCGCTGATGGAGGTGGGGGGCGATACGCTTGACAACGCGAAAGCCGGGCTCGACTGGCTGGCACCGCGCCAGGTCCTCTACCATCGCGGCGACTGGGCGCAGACGAAGCCCAACGTGCGGCCGGGCGGCTGGGCCTTTCAATACGACAATCCCGATTATCCCGACCTCGACGACACCGCCGTCGTTGCGATGGCCATGGACCGGGCGGACCGCCTCGGCGACGGCAAGGGTGAGGTCGCGCCGGTACATGGCGAGCGGATCGCGCGGGCGGCCGAATGGGTGGGGGGTCTACAAAGCCGCAACGGTGGCTGGGCCGCCTTCGATGCGGACAACACCCACGATTATCTGAATTACATCCCCTTTGCCGACCATGGTGCGTTGCTCGATCCGCCGACGGCGGACGTCACCGCCCGCTGCGTGTCGATGTTCGCGCAACTCGGCGAGACGCCCGCGACGAGCCTGCGGCTGAAGGCGGCGCTCGACAATCTGCGCTTCGAGCAGCGGCCCGAAGGCAGTTGGTTCGGCCGCTGGGGCATGAACTATATCTACGGCACCTGGTCGGTGCTGTGTGCGCTGAATGCAGTTGGGCTGGACCTTAAAGAGCCGATGGTGTCGCGCGCCGCCGATTGGCTGATCGCGATCCAGAACGCCGATGGCGGTTGGGGCGAGGGCGGCGAAAGCTACCGCATGGACTACACCAGTCACGCGCCGGCGCTGTCCACGGCGTCACAGACGGCCTGGGCCCTGTTGGGCCTGATGGCGGCCGGCCGCTTCGATGACCCGGCCGTCGAGCGAGGCATTGTCTATCTGGAAACGACCCAGGGCGAGGAGGGGCTGTGGGACGAGCCGCGCTTCACGTCGGTTGGTTTTCCGCGTGTGTTTTACCTGCGCTACCACGGCTATTCGAAGTTCTTCCCACTGTGGGCCCTGGCGCGCTATCGCAATCTGAAACGCACCAACAGCCGCAGGGTCACGGTGGGAATGTGAGGGAGCAGCTTTCCCTTCTCCCGCTTGCGGGAGAAGGCCCCGGCAGGGGAATGAGGGGGATGAAAGGCGCCAAACTCTCACGCATTGGGCCCTGTGGATGTCCTCACTCGTCCGTTCCTTCGGATCTCCCGCCCTTTCCCGTTCGCGGAAGAGGGCGACGGGTGTTCGGACGTCCGCAGGTTTTTTTGCATCGAACGATACGTGTCATGCGATGACCGGTTCTGGCGCGACCGTTCTCGTCGTCTGCGGCCTTGCAGTCGAAGCGCGCATCGCGGCCGGCGAGGGCGTGACGGTGATCGCCGCGCCGCCCGCAGCGCTTGACCGTCAGTTGGCCAATGTCGCCGGAAGCGATTTTGCGGCCGTGGTCAGCTTCGGCCTGGCCGGCGGGCTCGATCCGGCGCTCAACGTCGGCGATCTCGTCGTTGCGACGCGCGTCGTTCGGGGGACCGAGTCCGGCAGGCCGTGCGACCGGAAGGTTTCGGACCATCTGGCGGGCCGCCTGGCCACTGCCGGCATCGCGGTCAAACGGGGCCTGCTGCTTGCCAGCAATACGCCAGTTGCGACGACGCGCGAAAAGCGGATCGTCGCCGCGGCATCGGGCGCCATCGCGGTCGACACGGAGTCGCATCTTGCCAGCGCCTTTGCGGCACGCCACGGCTTGCCCTTCGTGACGTTGCGGGTGGTCTGCGACCGGTTCAACCACGACTTGCCGCCGCTGGCGATCAGTGCGATCAGGGCGGACGGGCGGCTCGATTTCAGGACGATCGGTCGCGAACTCGTTTCACGGCCCGGACAGCTGGCGCTCTTGCCGGGGACGGCGGTCGCAACGGCGCAGGCGCTTTTAGCCCTACGCCGCGTCCGCCGTCTGCTTGGTGCGGGCCTCGGCCATCTTAGCTGAAACCTTGGCGGCGTTTGCGGCATTCTGCTCGCGCATTTCCGATAGCTTCAGCTGGACGTTGTCGGCAAAGACGTATTCGGCCGGGCGCTGGTTCTCGAGCGAGATGTCGGGCGCCATCGGGCCGTCCGTCTTCACACCGAACATCGCGACGCGGGCGGCCTTCAGCGGATGGCGGAAGGCGTCCTCGACGGCGCTCGCCTCGAAGCCCGAGTGGACCATGCAGTCGGCGCACTTTTCGTAATTGCCGGTGCCGTAGGAGTCCCAGTTGGTGTCCTCCATCAACTCCTTGAAGGTCGCGGCGTAGCCTTCGCCGAGCAGGTAGCAAGGCTTCTGCCAGCCAAAGACGGTGCGCGTCGGATTGCCCCAGGGCGTGCATTCGTAGGACTGGTTGCCGGCAAGGAAATCGAGGAACAGCGAGGACTGATTGAACTTCCAGCGCTTGCCGCCCTGGCCACGGCGAAAGACGTCGCGGAAGATCTCCTTGGTCTTGGTGCGGTTGAGAAAGTGTTGCTGGTCGGGTGCGCGCTCATAGGCATAGCCCGGTGAAACGGTAAGGCCGTCGAGGCCGAGGGCCGACGCCTCGTCGAAGAAGGCTGCGATCTTTTCGGGTTCGGCGTTGTTGAAGAAGGTCGCGTTGATGGTGACGCGGAAGCCGCGCTCCTTGGCGAGCTTGATCGCGTCTACCGCCTTGTCGAAGACGCCCTCCTGGCAGACCGAGGCGTCGTGCATCTGCCGGTCGCCGTCGAGATGGATCGACCAGGTAAAATACGGGCTCGGCTTGTAGGCGTCGATCTTCTTGGCCATCAGCAGCGCGTTGGTGCAGACGATGGTCGTCTTGCGACGCTTGATGAGCTCCGCGACCGTCGCCGGCAACTCCTTGTGGATGAGAGGCTCGCCACCGGCGATGACGACAACGGGGGCGCCACATTCCTCGGCCGCGCCGACCATCTCGTCATTCGATAGACGCTTGTTCAGGATCTCGTCGGGGTAGTCGATCTTGCCGCAGCCGGCGCAGGCCAGGTTGCAGCGGAACAGCGGCTCCAGCATCAGCACCAGCGGATAGCGCTTGTTGCCCTTGAGGTGCTGGCGGAAGATATAGCTGCCGACGGCGACGGCCTGGCGAAGAGGAATGGACACGGCGGCAAAATCCTAAAAGATGCGTCTATCGACACGGCGGATGACATGGTGTTCTGCGGCAGCCTGGCGGCATGTGCGTGTAAGCCGCATCATAACCGGTTTTGCGACGAAAGTCTGTTGACCTCGCAATTGTGCCCCGTTCGTTTCATGCTTGGCCCAACGGTTTTGCTGCCCGTGCGGTTGCGCCGCAACATTAAGTTTCGACTTGCCGGTTTCATCCAGCAAGTGTCGTGGTCAATGATCGATGAGGCCCTTGCCATGAACGGGGCACTCGACAGACCTCCGCAGGCCGCTGGAGGGCGGACGGAAAAAGACCGGTTGCGCGCTGCTCCGGTCTCGGATTGGCTTGATCGGGCCGGCGCGTCCGTTTAGGGATCAACCTCCGCGGAGGCCCAATCCACGCCGCGGCAATGCCTGCAAGAGTTGTTCAGTGATCGAGACAATCGTTGCCCGCTGCGTGCGCAGGCCCTGGCTGGTTATCGCATTTGGCGTCGTTCTGACCGGCCTGTCGCTCTTCTATGTGGTCACGCACTTCGCGATCACCACCGATACGAACAAGCTGATTTCGTCGAAGGTGTCCTATCGCCAGGACGAGATTGTCTTCGCGCAGGCCTTCCCCCAGACTCAGGACCTGATCGTCGCCGTGATCAACACGGCAACGCCGGAAGCTGCGGAAAACGCTGCGGGCAGATTGGTGGCGGGCCTTGCTGCACGCCCCGACCTTTTCCGCTTCGTGCGCCAACCTGAGACGCTGCCATTCTTCGCCAAGAACGGGCTTTTGCTCCTGCCGCAGGAGCGTGTTGCGGCATTGACCCGGCAAATCGAGGGCGCAGCACCCCTGATCGGAGCGCTTGAGCGCGATCCGACGCTGCGGGGCCTGGCCCAGACGATCACCGGCCTTCTGACGGAGGGCGCCGGCGGCAGCGGCGGGAACGTGGAGATACTCTCGGGCGTGGCACCGCTTTTCACGTCGCTTGCCGACACGCTGCAGGCGGTGTTCGACGGCGACCCGGCCCAGCTATCGTGGCAGAATGCGTTTACGGCGGACTCCGCTGCGCGCGGCGACAACCAGCAGCAGATCGTCCTTGCCCAACCGGTCCTCGACTACAATGCTCTGGAGCCGGGCGCACAGGCGATCGGGGTCCTGCGCCAGATCGCGGCGGATGCGGGCGTCACCGCCGACAACGGCATCGAGTTGCGGCTGACGGGACCGGTGCCACTCGCCGACGAAGAGTTTGCGACGGTCGCTCAGAACGCCGGCCTCAACGGCGCGCTGACGGTGCTCGCCATCGCCGTCCTCCTGTTCCTGGCGCTCCGTTCCGGCCGTCTGATCCTGTCGGTGCTGGCGACGCTCGTCGTCGGCCTGGTCGTGACCTTCGCGCTGGGTCTCCTGCTCGTTGGCGAACTCAATCTGATTTCGGTCGCCTTCGCAGTTCTGTTCATCGGCCTCGGCGTCGATTTCGGCATCCAGCTGTCGACACGCTATCGCGCCGAACGCTTTGCGGCGCAGGGAACCGAAAGCTCGAGGCTGCAGCCGGCGATCCTCTCGGCGACCCGCGCAGTGGGCCTCTCGCTGACTCTCGCCGCGGCCTCGCTGCTCGCCGGCTTCTTTTCGTTCCTGCCGACGCAGTTTCGCGGCGTCTCTGAGCTTGGGCTGATTGCCGGCATCGGAATGATCGTCGCCTATGTCGCGAGCCTCACGGTGCTGCCGGCGCTGATGACGGTGATGCGGCTGCCCGAGGAAACGCGCCCCCTGGAAACGCGCGCGCTCGCCCGCGTCGACCATTTCATCGCCGGTCACCGCACGTTGCTGATCGCGCTCACGGTCCTTGCGACGCTCGCCGGCGTGCCGTCGCTCGTTGCGTTGCGTTTCGATTCCAATCCGATGAATCTGCGCAGCCAGACGGTGGAAAGTGTCGCGACCTTCCTCGATCTGTCGCGCAAGTCCGAGACCGCACCGAACAAGCTGGAGGTGCTGGTACAGAGCGAAGCCGACATCGCGCCGATGGCCACGCGTCTCGACGCGCTGCCCGAGGTCGCCCGGACGGTGAGCCTTGCGACGTTCCTGCCGCAGAACCAGGCGGAGAAGCTGGGGTTGATCCAGGAGGCGAGGGCGGCATTGCAACCGGTTTTTGCCCCGGACAAGGCAGCGCCGGCCTCGGCCGACGAAGAGACGGCCGCGGCGCTGAGCCAGGCCTCGAAGGGCCTGGCTGAGGCGTCGGACGCGATCGATCGACCGGTCGCCGGTGCAATGAAGAATCTGGGTCAGGTGCTGGGGCGTCTCGCCGATGCCTCGCCGGAGGTGCGCGAGCGGGCGCAAGGCGCGGTCTTTGAATATTTTCCGCAACTGGTTGCGAACCTGAAGACGTCGCTGTCGGCCGAGACGGTCACACGGCGCGATCTGCCGGCTGAACTCGTGACGGACTGGGTGGCCGCGGACGGACGCGCGCGCATTGAGATCTCGCCCACCGGCGATTCCAACGACAACGCCGTTCTGCAGCGCTTTGCCGATGCGGTGCGCACCGTGGCACCGAACGCGTCGGGACCGCCGATCGGCATCACCGAGGCGGGCAAGGTGATTGTCAGGGCCTTCCTGCAGGCGGGGCTGTTCGCGCTCGTTGCAATCACCATCATCCTGTGGATTGCGCTGCGCCGGCTGAGCGACGTGGTGCTGGCGCTGGGTCCGCTGGTGCTTGCCGGCTTCTGGACACTGGAATTTTCCTCGGCGATCGGCTTGCCGCTGAACTTTGCCAACATCATTGCATTGCCGCTGATGTTCGGCGTCGGCGTCGCCTTTCACATCTACTATCTGATCGCCTGGCGATCGGGCGTCTCCGACGTTCTGGCCTCGTCGCTGACGCGGGCGATCTTTTTCTCGGCACTGACGACGGGGACGGCCTTCGGGAGCCTTTGGGCCTCGAGCCACCCAGGAACCTCCTCCATGGGCGAACTTCTGGCGATCTCTCTGGTGTTCACCCTTATCGCCGCCTTTCTGGTGGTGCCGGCGTTCCTCGGCCCACCGCCCAACCAATCGAAAGCGGCATCGCCGACCGATTGACACGATCGATCGTTCGGTCGCCCTGCGGCGTCATGTCGACGAACCATATGGACCAAGTGAGCCGTTGCGGCTTCTTCTCACGGACCCATGCGATCCAAGCGCGCGTCCGAGAAAATCGAGCAGGCGCGGATCAGCGCCGTAGGCGACATTCACGCGAATTGCCGCGCGGGCGCCGTCAGTTCTGTTCGGCGAGAACACGCTGCCCGGCGCGAGAAAGATGCTTTCGCGGGCGGCCGCCTGGCATAGCTTGAGTTCATCGATCCCCTCGTCGAACTCGCCCCAAAGATAGAAACCCGGCACTTTGCTCGGGTTGACCTTCAGGCCCACGGTTTCGAGCTCCGTTGCCGCCGCAGCGTTAGCATTTTCGATACGGGACCGCAGACGTCTGAGGTGGCGAAGATACTGCCCGCTCTGGATCAATTTGAAAACGAAGCGCTCGACGTAGTCGGACGTCGCGACGGTGGTCAACATCTTGATGTCCGTCAGCGGACGAACGAGTGAAGGATGCCCGGCGAGAAACCCGCAGCGCAGGCTGGCGGACAGCGTCTTCGAGAAGGTCCCGACATAGATCACCCGATTAAGCTGATCGAGCGCGGCCAAACGAGTCATGGCCGGTGGTACGATGTCGGCAAACGCGTCGTTTTCGACAACGAGCGTGCCCCATTGCTCCGTTGCCTGTAAAATTGCGAACGCGACGGGAGGCGAAAGCGACCCGCCGGTCGGGTTATGGGCCTGCGACTGCGTGAAGAAGAGCTTCGGCCGCGAGGCGGCGAGCTTTTGCTTGAGATCGTCGATATCCGGGCCATCGGGCGTGCGGCGAACGCCAATCATGTTGACCTTGCTCAAGGCGAGCTTGGCAAAGAGCGGGTAGTAGCCTGGATCGTCGACGAAAACCGTGTCGCCGGGTTCGAGCAGATGGCGAATGATCAGATCCAAACCATGGTTGGCACCATGGGTCAAAAGCAGCCCGTCGGGCTCGACCGCGATGGAGCGCTCCATCAGCATCAGCCGCAATCGCTCGCGCAGGGGCTCGAACCCTCGCGCGCTGCCGTAACCGAAACTGTCCGTCTCAGGATCTGCAGGTTTCAGGCGGGCGAAATGACGTCGAAGCTCGGAACCTTCCATCCATGATGCGGGCGGCCTGCCATCGCCGGGACGTACCTCGTAGTGTCGGTCGAGCTGCTCACGCAGCAGCGATATGCGATCGATCGCCGCCGCCAGATGCGGGGAGGGACCATTGGCTCGGGGAAGGTCTCTCTTCGTGACGTAGTAGCCGGATCCGGCTCTCGCCTGAAGCAATCCCTGAGCGACCAACTGATCGTAGGCCTCGGCCATCGTATTTTTGGAAACGCCATGTTCTTCGGCGGCTCGACGGACCGACGGGAGGCGCTCGCCGATCTTGAAGCGGCCCTGGGCCAGACGCCTGGAGACCACGTCCACGATTGTTGCAACCCGTGTCCGTTCGGTGCCCATGCAAACTGTCACCTTGTTATTGCTGGGACAGTGTCGGTCAAAACAGCGGTAATTGTCCCTTGATTGTCAGCAAAATCATAGGACAATTCCACCCGGCATCCAAGGGCAAGATGCTGCGGGAGGAAAAATGGAACAGGCGACTGACGAGGCGCGGCAGGCTTTGAATTCGCGCCTGGAAGGCTATCGCAACAAGACCCCCGAAGAGCGCCTCGGCATGCTGGCCGAGGCGACGGGGCTCGGCAATGATGACATCGCGGTTTTCGGCCAGCCCGGCGCGCTCGATCCAGTTCGCGCCAACGGTATGATCGAGAACGTCATCGGGACGTTCCAGCTCCCGCTCGGGATCGCCACGAACTTCACGATCAATGGCCGGGACTATCTGGTCCCGATGGTGGTCGAGGAGCCTTCGGTCGTCGCCGCCGCCTCCTACATGGCCCGGATCGCCCGCGACAATGGCGGCTTTCAAACCTCGTCGACGGCGCCGGTCATGCGGGCGCAGGTACAGGTCGTCGGCTTGTCCGATCCGTATGGCGCACGGCTGAAACTTCTTGCCGCGCGTGACGAAATCCTGTCGATCGCCAACAGTCGCGACGCCTTTCTCGTCAAGCTCGGCGGCGGCTGCAAGGACATCGAAGTCCATGTCTTCCCGCAAAGCGCTCGCGGACCGATGATCGTGCTGCATCTTCTCGTCGATGTCCGCGATGCCATGGGCGCCAACGCCGTCAACACCATGGCCGAGGCGGTCGCGCCGAAGGTCGAGGAACTGACCGGCGGCACGGTGCGCCTGCGCATCCTGTCCAATCTCGCCGACATGCGACTGGCGCGGGCACGAGTTCGCATCCCCGAACAATCCCTTGCGACGAAGGAATTCTCCGGCCGCCGGATGATCGACGGCATCATGGACGCCTATGAACTCGCCGCGATCGACCCTTACCGCGCTGCCACCCACAACAAGGGCATCATGAACGGCATCGATCCGGTGATCGTGGCGACCGGCAACGACTGGCGGGCGATCGAGGCGGGTGCCCATGCCTATGCGGCCCGCAGCGGGTTCTACACGTCGCTTTCCGCATGGGAGGTCGATACCGAGGGTGCCCTCGTCGGCTCGATCGAGATGCCGATGGCGGTCGGCCTGGTCGGTGGAGCGACCAGGACACATCCGGCGGCTCAGGCGGCCCTGAAAATTCTCGGCGTTCAGACCGCCCAGGAATTGGCGGAAGTCACTGTCGCCGTGGGGCTTGCGCAGAACATGGCGGCGCTGAGGGCGCTCGCGACGGAGGGCATTCAGCGCGGTCACATGGCGCTCCATGCTCGCAATATCGCGATCGCCGCCGGTGCCGTCGGCGCCGAGATCGAAAAGGTTGCGGCAGAACTTGCCAAGGCTGGAGACGTCCGGACCGATCGAGCGGCGACGCTTTTGGAGAAACTGCGCGGTGAGGCGTGACGGCCGTCAGGCAAGGTCGCGGCGCGCAAAATCAATCAAAGAGGAGGAATGACATGAACGACAATTTGAACCGACGCTCGATGCTACGCCTTTCGGCCGCTGTCATCGCCATAGCCGCAACGGCGACGGCGGCATTCGGTCAGGAGGAAAAGGTCTCCTGGCGCATGCAGGCGCTCTGGGACGGCGGCACCACACCGCAGAAGTTCGAGCAGATGTATGTCGATGAAGTGGCGAAACTCACGAACGGCAATTTCAAGATCGAACTGTTTTCGGCCGGTCAGATCGTCCCGCCGGCCCAGGCCTTCGACGCCGTGCGCGGTGGCGCGTTCCAACTCATGAAGACCTTCGACGGCTACGAAGCCGGCAAGATCCCGGCACTCGCCTTCACGAGCACGATCCCCTTCGGTTACACCGAATCTCAGCAATATGCGGACTGGTTCTACAAGCGTGGGGGCCTCGAAATGGCGCAGGAGGCCTATGCGCCGGCGGGCCTGCAATACATCGCGCCCACGATCTACGACCAGGAGCCGATCCATTCGAAGGTGAAGATCGAGAAAATTGCCGATTTCCAGGGCAAAAAGGGCCGTTTCGTCGGCCTTGCCTCGAGCGTCATGAGCACGTTCGGCGTCGCGGTGTCTCCGTTGCCGACCAGCGAGGTCTACTCGGCTCTCGACAAGGGCCTGATCGACATCGCCGATCGCGGCGATTTGCAGGCCAATCTCGATGCCGGTCTTGGAGAGGTGGCGAAATTCATCATCCTGCCGGGCGTTCACCAGCCGACCACGGCAACGTCCTACGTCGCCAACAAGGCGGCCTACGAGCAGTTGCCCGATGCCTATAAGGACGCGCTCGCAACGGCGGCGAAGGACGTGTCCGCCGCCTATCAGGACGCCAAGACCAAGAGCGACAAGACCGCTCTCGAAGCCTTCAAGAAACAAGGCGTGACCGTCGTCACTCTCGATGAATCCGACGTCAAGGCGGCGCGGACCAAGGCGGTCGAGGCCTGGCGGGAGGCGACCAAGGGGAACGAACTTGCGACAAAGATCCTCGATTCGCAGATCGAGCAGATGCGAGAACTCGGCCTGATCGAATAGACCTTCCGTGACGATCGCCGGCGGCTTGCCAGAAACTGGCCGCCGGCGACGCGCCAATGGGAGGACCATAATGCGCAATTTCATCGACGGCTATGTGCGTGTCGTCACCGCAGTCAACCGATGGCTGTTCAGGACGGCGAGCCTCCTTCTGCTGCTGATCGTGCCGGTCATGCTCTATGCGGTGATCGCCCGCTATGCATTCAATGCGCCTTCGGATTGGGGACTGGAACTCGCCACCTTGCTGTTCGGGCCGTATTTTTTGCTCGGCGGTCCCTACCTGCTTCATATCGGTGGACACGTGAATCTCGACCTCCTGCGTCAGGCGGTCCCCGCGCGCGTCAACCGAGGCTTCGACCTCCTCAACTATCCGATCATCGCCGCTTTCGCGGTGATCCTTCTCTACTACGCCTGGCCTTTCGCAGTGCAGGCGTACCAGCTCGGCGAGACCTCCTACACCTCGTGGAACCCCGTCATCTGGCCGATCAAGTTCGTGATCCCGATTGCACTGGTGCTCCTCTTCCTGCAGGCGGCCGCCGAGTGGCTGCGGCTGTTGTTCGATGATCTGACGCCGCCAGCCGGCGAGGGCACCAAAGAGGGCCTATGAGTTCCACCGGCATTCTCATCTTCATGTTCGCGGGCCTGACGGTGTTCCTTTTGACAGGACTTCCCGTCGCCTTCGTTCTGGGCGGTCTTTCGGTCCTGTTCACGGTGCTGTTCTGGGATTCCAACGCCCTGATCATTCTGGTGCTGCAAATCTTCGACACCATGCGTTCCGAAGCGCTGCTGGCGATCCCGCTCTACATCTTCATGGCGGTGATTCTGCAGAAATCCGGAATCATCGAAGACCTCTACCGGGCGATGGAGCTCTGGTTCGGCCGGATTCGCGGCGGCCTCGCGATCGGCACGGTCGTCATCTGCGTGATCATGGCGGCGATGACCGGCGTCGTCGGTGCCGCCGTGACCGCGATGGGCATCCTGGCGCTGCCAGAAATGATGCGCCGTGGCTACGACGCGCGACTGGCAACCGGCACGATCTGCGCCTCCGGAACCCTCGGCATTCTCATCCCGCCGTCGATCCTGACGATCGTCTATTCGGTGACGGCGCAGGTCTCGATCGGCAAGATGCTGATCGCCGGCATCGTGCCCGGCGCGCTTCTGGCGAGCCTCTATATCGGTTATATCCTGATCATATCCTGGCTGCGGCCGGAACTCGTTCCCGACGTCTGCGATATTCCGCGGGCAAGCTGGGCGCAGAAGCTGCGATCGCTCAAGACGCTCGTCCTTCCGTCGCTGATTATCATCATGGTCCTCGGGTCGATCTTCTTCGGCATCGCGACGCCCACCGAAGCTGCAGCGGTTGGCGTCTTCGGCGCGGCGCTGGCCGCGGCGACACAGCGGCATTTGACGTGGCCGACCCTGTCGGAAAGCTGCCTCGTCACCCTCAAGGCGACGGCGATGATCCTGTGGATCACCATCGGCGCGAAGGCCTATGTCGCGATCTTCACCGGCCTTGGAGGGGCCGACGCGCTGCTCGGTACGATCGAGCAGTTGAAGCTCAGCCCCTACCTCGTTCTTGCCGCGATGATGCTCATCCTCGTCTTTCTCGGGACGGTCCTCGACGAAATCGGCATCATACTCCTGACCGTCCCGGTATTCCTGCCGGTCGTGCATTTTCTCGGCTTCAACGAAATCTGGTTCGGCGTCCTCTACGCGCTGACGATCCAGATGGGCTATATCAGCCCGCCCTTCGGCTACACGCTCTTCTACATCAAGAGCACGCTGCCGGAGGGCATCGGCATGGGCATGGTCTATCGCGGCATCGTGCCGTTCTTCCTGTTGCAGGTGGCGGGGCTGCTGATCTGCGTTGCGTTTCCGCAGATCACGACGTTTCTGCCGGCCCTCATGGCAAAATGAGAAAGGTGGTTGCCGCCCTTATGTCAGGAGGCACAGGCGTTACAGAACCACGTTGTCGTCCCGCCGAGATCGGCCGGTATCGCATGCCGGGCAAAAGCGGTATCCCCTGGATCGATTCCGGGGCATGCTCCGGCATGACGGGGCGAACAGCGCCCACCCGGCAACGCGTTGCGCCCCAGCTTTCGGCCGATCGTCGATAGCTGCTGGCGACCAGAACAGTTCGTTCAGAAGGACGCGTCACTCATATCGGTGATTGCTGTTTTTTCTCTCAACGCGGCATCGTTTCGGCGATCGCCTTGCCGATTTCGGCAATAGCGGCACTGCGATCTTCCATCGATGCATCCGTTTGAGTCAGGTAGATTGCAGCGATGATCGGTTTGCGCTTCGGCGGCCAAGCGATGGCAATGACCGAGCGAGAGCCGTTACCGCCGGCGCCGGTTCTGTCGCCGATCGTCCAGTCCTTCGGGAATCCAGCCCGCAGAAGCGGATCGCCGACCTTGTTGCCGACAAGCCAGCTTTTCAGCTGCTCGCGCGATTGCGGTGAAAGCGCATCGCCGAGAACGAGTGATCGAAGGCTTTCCGCAGCAGCTTTCGGGGTCGTCGTATCGCGTGGATCGCCCGGAGTCGCCTCGTTCAAGGTTGGTTCGGTCCTGTCCAGCCGGGTTTTCTCGTCACCGATCTGCCGCATGAACCGGGTGAAGCCGTCCGGCCCGCCCAGGCTCTCGATGACCAGATTGCCGGCGGTGTTGTCGCTCATCGACATCGCCGCATCGCAGACTTCGCCAAGCGTCATACCGGTGTCGACCCGTTTTTCGGTCACCGGCGAATAGGTGACGAGATCATCGGCGGTGAACGTGATTTTCCGGTCGAGTTGCGCCTTGCCCGAATCGGTCTGCCCAAGCACTGCGGCACAGGCAAAAGCCTTGAACGTGCTGTTGAGCGGGAACTGCTCGTCGGCCCGAACAGACCACGTCTTTCCGGATTTTGTGTCGACGATCATCGCTCCGACACGAGCATCAAGCCGCTTTTCCACCTCCGCAATCTTCGCTGATACAGCATCGACTTTCTGGGCCGATGCCGCATGAGCCCACGGCGTTGCCGTGGCGGTGATGAACGAAGCGGCGAGAACCAGCAGGCAACGACGCTTAATCGACGACGTCATGAACGTTATCCTATGCGGGTCTGGGAAAGATAAAACGAGCCGGCTCAATGACCGTTGTTCCGTTCATAATCAAGCGGGTTTGACGGGCCCTTCAAGCTTCCGGCCCGACATGAACTTCTCCATCACCATCAATAGGCCACCGAGAAGCGGGTGCGATGGTGTTTCGGGCGTTCCGTCTCGTCGAGCATGGCGACGGCGTAGTCCTCGAGGGAGATTCGGCTGTCACCCTTGGCGTCCGTCATCAGCCGGTCGCCGCCGACCCGGTACTGACCCGTGCGTTCTCCAGGCATCAGCATGGCGGCGGGACTGACGAAGACCCAGTCGAGTTCGCTCTCGCCGCGCAACAGGCCCAGGAAATCCGCCGTGCGCAGCGCGCCGTCCTTCCACTCGGCTGGAAAGTCCGACTGGTCGACCACCCGCTGGCCCGGCGCGATCTCCAGCGTGCCGGCGCCGCCGACGACAAGCAGACGCGACACACCCGCCGTCTTGAGAGCATCGACAATCGAGCGCCCGCCTTTGCCCGTCTCGTCCTTGCCCGGATTGAAGGCGCTGATGACGACGTCGTGTCCTGCGACGAGCGAGGCGAGTCCGGCCGTGTCCTGGACGTCGCCCTTCACAGGAGTCACGCCGGCCTCTCCGCTCAGCGTTTCCGGGTTGCGCACGATGGCGGTAACCGTGTGGCCGCGATCGAGGCTTTCCGACAGGATGCGACTTCCGACCAGTCCGGTCGCGCCGATGAGTGCGATTTTCATATTCCATTCTCCTTCGTTGCTGTTGAATGATCGACGACAGGGTCCGCAGACGGGACCCTGTCGTCGAGTGGCCGGTCCGCGAGACGTTCTGCGAGAAGCGTCGCCATGACCGAGGGACGCTGGACGAGGCGCTGTGCAAAGGTTGTGAAGCGCGGGTATCGGGTGCGCATATCGATGCCGATGCCGTTTCCCCAGCGATAGAAGACCAGGAGATAGGGATCGGCTGCGCTGAAGGCGTCGCCGGCCGAGAAATCGCCCGCAAGCCTGCCGTCGATGACCTCGAAGCACCCGCCGATCGATCGGCGCGCCTTCGCCTCGATCGCCGCGAAGGCGCCTGGATCGTCGGTGAACCGTTGCGGCCGCCACAAGGCTCCGAAACCTTGAGTGTGCAAGGTGCCGGACAGCCAGTTCATCCATTCCAGAACCCGCGCCCGGTCGATCTCGGTCCTGCCCATCAGGTGCCGATCCGGCGCAAGCGCTGCAATGGCGGAGGCGATGGCCGGCACTTCGGTTATGATCTCGCCATCCAACGACAGGACGGGCACGCGCCCCTTGGGATTGATTCGCATGAAGTCTTCGGTGAGGTTCGCGCCCTTGGCGATCGATGTTTCGACGGGGTCGAAGGGCAGGCCGATTTCATGCAGCAGAATATGCGGTGCCAGCGAGCAGGCCCCCGAGGCGTACCAGAAACGAATGTCGGCCATCACATTCCTCATAAATAGGTATATCGGTCTACCTATTTATGAGAGACGCCCGTGTCAACAAGGAATGCATCATGGATGATCGCAAGCGCGCTTCACGGACGTCTGAGGCGCGCGACCGCCTTATCGCCGCCGCACGCCAGCTGTTCACGGGGAAGGGCGCGTCGAATGTCGGCATCAACGACGTGACCGCCGCCGCCGGTGTCGCGCGCATGACGCTCTACAACAACTTCGCCTCGAAGGATGCGCTGGTCTCCGCCGTCTACGAGGAGATGGCCGAGGCCGACATGGCGGCGCTCGGCCGCTTGGAGACGGCCGGACGCTCGGAAAAGGACAGGATCTTCGCGGTCTTCGATCATTTCGACCGTCACGAAACCGACATCGACTACCGCGGTTGCCCGTTCATCCATGCAAGTCTGCAATCGCCGCGGGCCGAAGGGCCCGTCTACGCCATCGTCCAGGCCTACAAGCGCGCCCTGCGTGAGCACGTCGCTCGTCTTCTCGACGAAGGCCGCGCGGACCACGACGAGATAGCAGACCAGATCATCCTCTTGCTCGATGGAGCGGTCACGGAGGCGTATCTTGGAGGCGTGGCAGACCCGTTGCCCACAGCGAAACGTGCCGTCTCGAAGCTGCTGCGTGCGGTTCGCTGATCAGGGCACATTGCCATCGGCACCGCATCAAAGCATCAACATTGAAGTTGACGCATCGGGGAATGGATTGATCCAGCCGTCGACGATCAAGCCATCGTACGAACGATGTACTCCTCGAAGCTTTCCAGCTTGAGATCGGGGTAGCGGTCGTTCTGAAGGTTGTCCAACGCCGTCTGCCCGTTCAGCATGTAGAGCGCATAAGGCAGCATCATCCTGGCCATGCCGTCGGCCGCCTTCATCGTCTCGCGCAAGGCTGACTCATCACCGAGAGATTCGCGCTTATAAGTCTTGCCCATCGTGCGCTCGATGATGTCGATCGCCTCGTTCCAGGAGACATGGTCGCCGTAGAACGCGAACTTGCCGTTCGGCACATCGCGATCGAGTGCCACGCGAGCGATCATGCTTGCCGTCGCGTCCATGCTGGTGACTTCGATCTTCTCGTCGCCAGTGCCCCAGAATTTCGCGACGGCATTTTTGTGATCCACCGTCGGCAGTCCAACGGAATCCGCATTGGGAAACATGGTGAACCCATTCGCCACCATCATCATGAAGGAGCCCTGGAGAATATGGACGTGTTCGATACCGAGGTCCGCGATCTGTCGATCGGCCTGAACGCGCTGGTCGAAGAACGGATGCTCACCCTCGGTCGCCTTGAAGATGTCGAGGGCGTAGTCGGACGGCAGGATCCGGCGCACGCCGTTTTTCTTCCCGGCCTCCGCCAAAGCGACCTGGCCATCGATAATGATCTCCGGTCCGCCTTGGACTGCCGAAACGATGACGTCCACGCCATCGGTTGCCCGGTCGAGCGAAGCCGGGTCGGTAAGGTCGCCGGTGATGGTTTCGGCACCCGCCTGGATGAGTTCGTCGAGTATGTTGTTATCGTCCGTGCTGTCGGTGCCGGGTCGCACGAGGAGGCGCAAGCGCGCATCCCGGTCGAGAAAATGATGCGCAACCTTGCTGCCGAACATGCCGGTCGAACCGGCGATGAGAACTGTCTGTGTCATGATGAAGTCCTTCCTGGGTTGATGTCCTTCATGTGCCGTTTCGCATTCATTCTCGTAGGGGTGCGACGTCGAACATGAAGTTCCTGAACTGGAACGCGCGTGTCAGATGCTGCCCAGCTTGCCGGCCTCGTATTCCGAACGAGCGGTCCTGACCGCGTCCTGCGAAGCCATGGCCATGCCTCCATCCCAGAAAACCGGCTGACGAAGCGGCATTCCGGCGAAGACCGCGACCCGCGCGGGTCGAGCGCCAGCCCGTACGGTTACTTTACGTGCCGTATCCTGAGCCGGGTAGGCAGGCAGGCGAACATCGTCTCCGTCGAAGTTTTGCCCGTCGATCTCGGGCAAACCGGCGATCGCCATGATGAAGGCGTTGTGACCTGCCGCGATCGGAAGGTCGAGCGTGGCGCCGGGGTCCATCGTGATATCCAGAAGCGTCGCCTCGGTCGGCGGCGTGAGCGGCGAGGCGGTGTCGTTAAAGCGGCCGATCGGAACGCGGATTTCCACACCCGGTAACGACAGGCGCGAGACGTTCTCGGGCGCAAGGCTCAACGCAAATGGCGCACGCTGTTGCTTCTCGACGGGCAAATTCACGAAAATCTGCAGCATGCGGACGCACTTGCCGGCGACCGCCGGCTCTTCCTCATGGACGATGCCGCGTCCGGCAGCGGTCCAGTGCAGGCCGCCAGGTTCGATCCGGTTTCGGTTGCCGATGGAATCGCGGTTGTCGAGGCCGGTGTCGGAATCCTCGAACAGATAGGAAATTGCCGAGAACCCCGCGTGCGGATGGGGTGGGAAGGTCGGCTCTGAAATCCAGACGCGGTCCGCGCTCAGGAATGGGTCGATCAGGGCCGGGTCGGCGTTCCCACGCAGCCCGAACGCACGAAATCCAGAACCCTTCGAGACGGGTTCGAGAGTGATGATCTGAGCCATCAGAAGACCTCCATTCTTGATGATTGCCGTTTGAAACGAACGCCTCGATCGAAAAGGATCGATCGGTTTTGATGATGAGACCCAACAGTTATGAGTTCCATGTCCCTTTTACAGAAGCTGATGGCTGGACGTGACGTTCCACATCTGGAACACTGATGACATGATGGATACGTCCAATCTGAACGTCTTTGTCCGCATCGTAGACGCGGGCAGCCTTTCGGCCGCAGCGCGCTCTTTGGGCATGCCGAAATCGTCGGTCAGTCGGGCGCTTCGGCGGCTGGAGAACGAAGCCGGGGCCGCGCTCATGGAGCGCACGCCACAGAATCTGAGGCTTACGGATGCGGGACGGCTGCTGATTAGGCATGCCCGGCGCATTCTCGATGATGTCGTCGATGCGCAAAACGCCCTCGGCGGCCTGATCGGCAATCCGACCGGCGATCTGGTAATCGCCGCGCCGACGACCTTCGCAGCCGGACCACTTGCCGCGATGCTTCCCGCATTCATGCAGAGCTATCCAACGGTCTGCGTCCGGCTCGTGCTGACGACCAGGGTGGTCGATCTCGTCGCCGAAGACGTGGATGTCTCGATCAGGATGGAAGCCTTGCCCGACAGTTCGCTTATTGCGCGACGGATTGCCAGAGTGCCGCAGTGGCTCTGCGCAAGTCCAGCCTATCTGGAAGCACATCCGACGATGAGCGACCTCGGCGACCTGAAGGACCACCGCATCCTCCATTCCCATGACGGGCAACTGCAAATATCCGCTCGCGATGAAAACGGCGAGCCGGTCGAAGTTTCGGTCAGCCCTGTGCTGGCCGCCACCGAGCCCGTCGTGCTGCTGAATCTGACGTTGGGTGGCGCAGGTGCGGCTGTTTTGCCGTGGGTTTATGTTCGTGCGAGCGTCGCGCGCGGCGATCTCGTGCGTCTGTTGCCCAAAACCGATTTCGGCTCGGTCGATATTCATGCGCTCTACCCGAGTCGTCGCAGTCCATCGGCCAAGGTGAGGGTCTTCCTCGATGCGCTGGTCGCCCATCTTTCCGGCAGCAAGCCGGAAGCCTTCGTCGCATCGTAATTGAGATGCCGCGTGATGACGCTCTTGAACGAAACAAGCCTACGATTGCCGTCTTGCGGGCTTATTTTGTGCCGAGATTCCGGTAACGGTGCTGCACAAGCCATGTTCGATCAGGAGCTTTTTCTTCCGATAACGTGCCGATCAGTTTGTCCGTTTCGGTGCAATGTACGGACAGATCAATACGCTTCATGACGCTCCATTGATCACGGTGGTCGCCTTGACGCCCAACTTTTCCAAGCTCTCCATCGTCGGGCGTCCGGCATCCTCGTTCTTCTCGTTGGAGAGCTTGCGGCCCTTCTCCATCGCCTCTTCGCTTTCCCAGGTCGCCACGTTCACGAAGGGAACGTGGCATCCTCTGAAAATGCCTCGAGTATCTTTCCTTCAATGAAACCTCCGGCAGAGGTGATCAGACGCGTTGCGGCCTCCCAGTGTAAAATAAACTGGTCGCGCGCAGAGGCAGGCATCTCGAACATGACGAGAGGGGTCACTGGAATAAGGTACGGCCTATTTTTGCTCGGAGCACACAACGAACGCGGTACGGGATCAGCCCCGTTCCGGATCGCGGGATTCCTAATCTCGGTCGGACTGCTCTCGGGCCATTCGCGTCCAATTGCGGAACTCGACCGCGAAATGGCGCAGGTGACCGTCGAGGAGTGCGTTCGGAGCTGCGTCGGGGAGGATGATCGTGAACTTTATTTCCGTTCCGTCTGCAGTATCGCGCATCTCATGCATGGCGCTGCCGATCTCGACACGATTCGCGTTGAAGATAATTGCCCCTAGACGCTCGGGATAAGCATCGTCCCATTTCTCCGGAAACCGTTCCTGGTCGTCGGTGAACTCCAGCTCGATGTACCAGGGCAGATCGTCCTCGCCGACATTCTCGATCACTTTGGCTGTCGGGCCCAGAGGCACATTCATGAAGTGATCGGGATGGCCGGCGCGCAGGTCGAGTTGACGGTCCTCCTTCATCATCTGAAGGAAGTAATGGTGGAACTCGGCTGCGCCGGGCCCGGGCACAACGAGCCTGAAATTGGCGCTCTTCCAGCCGTCAGAGTTCCTTGCGTAGTCTCCGGTCCGCTTTGTGGTCTCGGCAATGTCGTCCGCGAGAAGTTCCTGCATCCGGTCATTGCCGATCTTCGCTTTAAGATAGGCGAGCGCGCCGTGCGCGCGGGCAATTTCCTCGGCATTCAGATCAGCCGGCTCAAGCCGCCGATCCGACATGATCGCATAAGTCGGGTTGTCGATGTCGGCTCGTGTATATGCTTTCCAAAACTTCATGATGCTTCCCTTCCTGAAGTCGGAGCTTCAGATTTTATGCGGGATACGTAATCCCGAATCGTTTCCGTTTCCGTCCGCGGCAGTCGTCGTTCGGAAGATGGCTCAGAATTCTCAAGACATTGATGGCGTTGGCGGCCTTTGCAGAACCGGTCCCGGCCGCGCGGCTCATGACACGCCGGCTGGGGGATGGTCACTGAAAAGCTGATCAACGCCGAGGGGCGCACCATACTGGTAGACGCGCTCCTCATCCCAAGGCTCGGTGTGCATCATGCCCAGCGTATCGACGACGTTGTAGGTCGATTCCAGCGGCTTGTCCGCAGCACGATCGGCCAGCCAGTCGCAGATCATCGGGAAGAACGGTGGCCCGAGCTGGGACGATCGCGAGCCGCCCATCCCGTGCTCCTCGCCGGCGAACATCATCAGCGTCTTGGGGCCCTTCACGCCGTTCATGTGATCGATCGTGCAGGCGACGTCGGAGAGTGAGTCGTCCTCGCCCGCCATCACAAAATACGGCATCTCGATCTTCGCGCTCAGCTTCATCACGTCCATCTTCTTCATGACGGATGGGAAGTCCGCCTCGTCCTCAATGCCCGTCATGTACATGAAGCGCTGCTTGAAGCTGGGCGCGGCCATGTCGTAAAGTGGCCAGTTTTCGGGTTGGAAGCAGGTGTACATGACCGCGCAGGCGGCAAACCGCGGCTCGGCGGCGGCCATCTGCGTGGCCCAGAACGATCCGAAGGACAGACCCCAGACCATGATCCTGTCGGTGTCGATCTCCGGTCGCGCCGCCATCGCCTCGTAGGCCGCCGTGCCGACCTCGCCGTAGCGGTCGGGGTCGTACCAGACGCCGCGCAGGAGCGACGAGCCGCTGCCCGGCCCGTCCATCATTAAAACCGCCATGCCGCGTCGCAGGAAGCGGTCAGCGGAGGAGTTGATCTGGAACTCCTTGGACGCATCCATCCCGGTCTGCATCACGACGCAGGGCATCTGGCCGCCGTCATAGCCGATCGGCAGGTGGAAGTAGGCCGGGAAGCTCGTGTCGCCGTAGGGGATCTCGACCGCCTCGATCCTGTGATCGGCGCCGTTCATGTACTCGGTGAAGCAGTCGTTCTTCTTCTTTTCGAGCGTCAGGTTCAGGTCCGTGTTCTCGAAGATCGGCCATTGCGCCGCCGTATACATCGTCGCGGCCGAAAAGAAGTTGTCGCTCGCGCTGACGTCGTGACCGGCTTTGCGGTCAGCCATGCCGTGCAATTCGTAGCGCCGCGCCAGACGGGCACATTCGCGCGTGAGGTCATCCCAACGGTGGACGAGGGCCTTGAGCCCCATCACCCCCCCACGCAGGTCCGCGCTCATCGGGGCGCTCCAGTATTGCAGGCGGGCCTGGTCGAATTCGGGACCGATCACCTCAATGACCTTGTCGATCAGCCAGCGCTGGTCGCGAAAGCGACCGACACGGCGTTGGGTCGTGAAGGGAACATTTGGCATGACGAACTCCTTGCCGGTAACGTCTCGGAATGTAATTCATGTCTTGAATGCGCGTATAACGATCTTGCTGAAATCGTCCGGGCTGCCTCACGCTAAGGCTTATGGGCGGAGGAGCCCGTCATGCCGGATCTGGACGAAATGCAGGCCGCCTTGGGCTCGCCAGTGCGAGCGATCGGCAACGGCGTACTCAATGCCGCACGCTGGCGACAGCGCGATGTCGACAATACGATACCGTGCGACGGTTCTGTGCGCCTGATCTTCCCGCTGACGCAGACGCAAAGGGTCTGGCATCAGACGAAGCGCGGAACCGTCAAATTGCCCATCCAAATCGGAACTCCCACGATCCTCGATCCCGGCGATGACCTGCGGGCGATCGTCGAGGGCGAGTTCGACATCCTTGCAGTCTCGGTGACAGGATGGGCGACGCCAGCGTCGCCCGCGCTCGAAGCATTCCCCGATCCGAGCCGACAACAAGTCAGGGCCCGTATGCTCAGGCGGCTCCTGATCCTGATGCATGACTGCGAAATGCAGGATGCGGAGGAATTGGATAGCTGGGCGATCGCGTTTCGTGATGCGCTAACCTCACGCGGCGCGCCAGACAAACCCCGGCACGGGGGCCTTACGCGGAGGCAAGTCCAGGCGGTTGAGGATCTCGTCGAGGCACGGCTGGATCGACCCGTCGATACACCACCGTCACTCGCAGAAATGGCTTCTGCGGCCGGACTCAGTGTCTATCACTTCGCCCGCGAATTTCGCCGGGCGACGAGCGTTACACCTTATGCGTTCGCACTTAACCGACGGTTGAAGCGCGTCGAGGCGCTTCTCGTTCGCTCGACCCTACCCATCTCGCTTATCGCACATCGGTATGGCTTCGCTTCCAGTGCGCATTTCGTCAAGCGGTTCCGCGACCACATGGGCGTTACGCCCGCCCGGTATCGGCAGGTGTTGAAAGGCGATTTTTCGCCCGTGGGGCCCTCCGGGCTCGCTGTTCGGTGAGTTAAGTTCGCAAAAAAGCCTGATTGAATTCGAGACTTTCTTGACCAAGTTTTACTGGTAGATTTCGGACTAATATTATCGATGCAATATTTTGGCGGCGTACAACGCTGCTGTAGAAGATGCCGAATGTTATCATTGTAATAGGACGCAACTGGTACAATAGGGCGAGACGCAAACCGGTAGATGGCTTTAACGTTTCGATGCTGCCGGGCAATAGGTCCGTTGTACCAACTCCCGTCTCTGGTCCATTTGCAGTCTGTCGCTCTGCGACAACTGCTCGGTTTTCTCCGTTTGACCACGCGCAAGCTTGGATCGGCATTACTTTGGCACCGACACGCTTGCAGCACGGGCAAGGGGCGCCGCGTCTTCAAAGACCCGCCCAAGCACTCCAAATTCCACGCGTTGCATCCAATTGTGACGCCTGTCTTACTTCTCATCATCGTTGGCGGTTGCGCGGCAATCCCGAGGATCGAATTTACCTTCGCCGATCAGAACGCAGCGTCGGTCTCGCGTTATTTTGGAATTCGCAGGTTGTGTGACGCGACCTTCCATGCGCCCGAGCTTTTGCGTCGTTAGTCGGCTTTACTGCAAACTAACGAACCGTCGGGCTGATCTGTATCAGCGATCAGCCGCTCGGCGCAGCGATGCGATCCAGCAGCTCTTTCAGCAGATGCCGCTCGCCAGCCGTCAGCACCCTGCTTCGATCAACAAAGGCCCGCAGCGCGATGGCGGCCGTGATGTCATTGGAAGCGGCCTTGCTGTCGTCCATAACCGCGATGGCGCTCATCACGGCCTCGCGCGCGTCAATGGACAGCGTCAGGTCCCGCCGTGCCTCAGGCTGGCGCAAAAGGGACAGGACCGTTCCGACGCAGGCGGCATAGAGAAGGCCGACAGCCCGGTCTTCGCTGACCTTCAGACGACCGGCGCGCGCAATAGTAGTGATTTTGCGACGCAAAAGTTGGTCACCCGCTATTGCAGCGGGCGATGGTGCGCGCGAACCGGAATCGCTGCTCATGATCGTGTAGAGGCCAGGATGCGTCAGGCCGAACGCGATGTGGACATCCCAGCCGTGTCGAAGTTCCTCGACCGGGTCCGGGTGCGGATCGCGCAGGGCTTTCTCGGCGACATATCGCGCGAGCCCGTCATGCGCGACAGCATCCATGAGCCCGCGCTTGTCGCCAAAGATGCGATAGATTGCGGGGGCCTGGACGTTGGCAGCTGCGGCCACAGCACGTGTGGTCGCCGCATCGGGACCGTCAGCGGCAATGAGGTGGGCGGCGGCCAGGATGATCCGTTCGCGCAGGGTGTCCGCGGCTTCATCGCCGGTCTGGTTGGGTGCCTTGGTCTGCATGGTCTCTGTTTAACCGACTTATATTACCACCGCTAGCGTGTTCTTGTTATCGACAAATTCCACCGTTAAGATGATCGAGATATCAACGATAACACCAATTTCTCGAACGGCAGGAATTACATCATGATCATAGTCACCGGTGCGACCGGCCAGCTCGGCCATGCCATCGTCACGAAACTGGCGGCTCGCGTTCCCGTGGGGCAGATCGGCGCAAGCTGTCGCCGCCCCGAAAAGGCCGCCGACCTGGCAGAACTCGGCGTCCGCGTCCGCCAGGGTAATTTTTCCGAGCCGGAAACGCTGGCTGACGCCTTCGAGGGAGCCGCGCAACTCCTGATCGTGTCCTCGAACGCCCGTGCGCAGGGTGGTGATCCGCTAGCCCAGCACGCTGCCGCCATCGACGCTGCCAAGGCCGCCGGCGCGAGGCGTATCCTCTATACCAGCCAGATCGCAGCAAGCCCGACGTCTGCCTTCCCGCCCGCACGCGACCATGCGGCTACGGAAAAGATGCTGGCCGACTGCGGCTTGCCCTGGACCGCATTACGTCATGGCTTCTACGGAGAGAGCGGCATCATGATGATGGGTGAGGCGCTGAAGACCGGATCGCTGGAGACGGCACAAGACGGCAAATTCTCGTGGGCCGCGCACGACGATCTGGCCGAGGCGGCGGCCGCAATTCTCGCGGACGAGGGAAGTTTTGACGGCCCCACCCCACCCCTGACCGGGGCCGAGGCGCTTGATTTCGGCGACATGGCCCGCATTGCATCCGAAGTGACGGGCGGTGCAATCACCCGCACCATCATCTCCGATGACGAGATGCGCGCAAAGGTGGCCGCGCGCGGTGCACCTGCCAGCGCCGCCGACATGGTCGTTGGCCTTTACATCGCCGCGCGGAACGGCGAGTTCGCGGAAGTGAACCCGACGCTGGAAGATCTGATCGGCCGCAAGCCCATCACCATGAAGGATATGATGACGCAGCAGATCGAGGGCTGACCGTGGGCCACGACGTGCAGGTAATCGTCGTCGGCGCGGGACCGGTGGGTATCGTGGCCGCACTGGAGTTGACGCGACTGGGCAAGACCGTGCGGATCTTCAGCGCCGACCAAGGCGTCACCACCGAAAGTCGAGCAACTGGGGTGCTGCCCCAGACGCTGGATCTTCTCGATCCATCGGGCGCGGCGGTACGTCTGATCGCCGCGGGCGTCCCGCTGCGAGGCGTACGCGTCGTCAGTGGCGGGCGGTTGCGGGCGATCATCGACCCGACGCGGCTGAACCATCGGTTCAACTTCATGCTGTCCTTGCCTCAAAGCCGCACGGTCGCGATTCTGACTGCGTGTCTGGCTGAACGCGGTGTGCAAGTCGAATACGGCTGCACGGTCACCGATATCGTCGCCGGTGCGGACTACGCGACAGCGACGGTGGAACGCGGCAGTGTGGTGGAAGTGGTCGCGGCGGACTGGCTGATCGGGGCAGACGGTGCCCATTCGACGGTGCGTAAGGCGCTCGGGATCGACTTTCCGGGCAACGCCTATTCGTTCCAATGGTCTCTTGCCGATGTGGATATGGCCGGGGATGCGGACCCTGCACGGGGTGACATGATCCTCGACCGATACAAGCCGATCCTGCTGCGCCTTCCCATCGGCGACGGCGTCCACCGTGTCATCTCGAACGGACCGGACGTGCTCGACCGGATACCCGTAAGCTGGAAACCTGGCACCGTTCACTGGCAAAGCGACTACAAGGTCAGCCACCGAATGGCGGAAAGTCTGGGCCGCGGTCGAGCCTGGATCGTCGGCGATGCCGCGCACATCCACTCGCCCGCCGGAGGGCGTGGCATGAACCTCGGGATCGAGGATGCCGCCACGCTGGCCGCCCGGATCGTTGCGGGAAACCTCGGCAACTGGGAGCGCGAGCGGTTGGCAAAGGCGCAGGCGACAATCCGCGAAAGCGATGCGATGCAAAGGATGGCGACCGCCGATGGCGCGCTGCCGCGCTGGCTAATCCCATGGTTGATCGGCCTGATGACCCGCGTACCGTTTTTGCATGATCGGCTGATCACACGGCTGGCAGGCCCTTCGTAGCAATGTCGATCAGGTTTGGAACTGCGGTGTCCTCAGCCCGTGCGAGCAGGCTGCCTATGGCCTTGATCGTTGTAACGCGACGCGGGTCTAGCTGACGGGGCAACCGGATCACGATCTCTCGGGCACGCATTGTTCCTTGGTGTCATCGGCGTATGACGCCTGATTGATGCCGTGTCGCTGCTGGACGATGGCCGTCGATTGAGGCGGTGCTATGCGGTCCAGAGACCGGCGTGCTCGCACGCGAAGTCCTCGAACGCCTTCGGTGGCCGGTTGGTTACGGTCTCGACGACGTCCGTGACGCGATTCTCCGCACCGGTGGCGACGGCCGCATCCATGGCGGCGAGCGTGTCCGCGATGTCACTCGGCACGCTTGCTGTCCGGAAATATGCGGCGAGGTCGTCCGGCGAAAGGCGGCGATGCGCGACGGGCCGTCCGCTTTCCCGCGCGATGATGTCCGCAACCTCGTCGTAGGTCAGCGCGCGCGGTCCGGTCAGGATCCTCTCTCCATTCGTGAACGTGGAATCGGTCAGGGCCGCGCTTGCCACGGCGGCGATGTCGGCGGCGTCGATGAACGGCACGCGCCCGTCTTCCGTTGCTGAATGGATCGCGCCTTCATTGCGGATGGTCGGCAGATGCTGCTGCTCGGAGAAGTTCTGCATGAACCAGCTAGGGCGCAGGACGACCCATTCCGGCGCGTTGCCCTGCAACCAGGCATGGACCGCGCCCATCATCGGTCCGCCAGCCTTGAGCGACGAGGCCGACAGTAACACAAAGCGCCTGACACCTGAGCCGAGAGCTTGCTCCAAAAACGGTCGCATGGCGTCGAGCATGGCGGGCCCGTTCTGTGGCGCGACCAGATAGATCGCGCCCACGTCGCGCAACGCCGCGTCGTAGCTGTCCGGATCGAGCCAGTCGAAGCGAACCGCTTCCGGACCGGTCGCGGATCTCGCGGCAAAACGGGGGGCGTGGCCGCGTGCGCGCAGGTCTTGAGTGACCCGCCGGCCGGTCTTGCCCGTCCCGCCGGTGACAAGGATGCGGTCAGTCATGGGAGGCCTCCTCGGCCGAGGCCAGTGCAAGCGGGTTCCAGTAATCGCGATAGCGCGCGATCCGACCGTCCCGCAGGGTGATGATGGAGACGTAGTGCTGCCGATAGGGGCGGCCTGTCTCCAGGCTCTGTCCCTTCCCACTGAATTCCAGAACGATTATCGCGGGGTCTTCGCACGGATGCACGGTAAGCCCTGCCATCTCATCAATCGAGATCATCCGCAGCAGACCACCCATATACTCGCGCACGGCCTGTCGCCCTTCGAGGTGGTTCACGCCGCCAGGGGGCGCGAAAGGAAATTTCATGATTCCGTCCTTGGCTAGCATGTCAGGAAAGGTTTTCGCCTCCGGGTCGAGGCGGTCGCCGAGTGCGCTCCGTAGGATCACGGAGAATTGCGGGATGGGATCGTCGGAATTAGCCATGGGCTTTGCCTATATCGGGATGAAACGTTATTGTTCCGACGCGGAACGGAAACCCCGCCGCGCGCCCCGCGGCGCTTCACTCATGCAGCCCAAGGTGACGGAAGCGCTGACGCGCGCATTCTTCGCGGAATGGGCCCGCGTGGGCCTGGGCGCGCTCAGCCTGGAGGCGGTGGCGAAGTGCGCGGGCGTGGGCAAGGTTGCACTATACCGACGCTGGCCGTCGAAAGAGATAATGACATTCGACCGGCTGGAGACCGTCGGGATTGCCCTGACCGATGCACCCAATACTGGCTCGCTGGAGGCCGATCCCCGGGTCCTCCTCCTCGGCCTTCGCCGGGTGCTGCGTCATCCGGAGGTACGTCGGATACTGCCCGATTTCCATGCGGAAATGGCGCGGTCTCCAGAGTTCAGCGCGAAGATCCGGGGCCGGTTGCAAGAAGGGCGCCGACGTCGAGCCGAGGTGGTCATCAGGCTGGCTATCGAACGCGGCGACCTTGCCGCCAACACCGACGTGGCGCTAGGATGCGATGCCTTGGGGGCGATGATTTACTGGCGCCTGATCATCACCGACTGCCGGATTTCGACCGCCGAGGTTGAGCGGCTGGCGGCGTTCATTGCAGCCGGTCTAAAAGGAACTGCGTGACAAGGAGCGCCGACGACGATCACCTGCACGTCGTATCCTCGAATAACGCCGAGGATTTCGCTTTGTTTTGTTTCAGGCCGGAGAGGACGTTGGTGTTATCTGTCATCCCCGCATTATCAGATTAAGCCGATGTTCCTGCTGCTGATTTGATGGTGCATCTGCTATATGAGGACGAACTACTGAACGGCGAGATCTTCTACTCGCTGGCCGAGGCCGAAGGTCGTGATCGAAAGCTGGCGCCGCCATGAAAACACCGCACCCCCGCACTCGTCGTTGAACTGCCGCCCGCCGGCACCACAGATTACGAAATGGTCGGCTTCGCCATCCGGACCGGCTTCACCGGCCACGCCAGCCTTGGCGCCGAGGCCCTCTATGCATTGAGATTTGCCTCAAACCACTCGGTGACGGCCGACCAGTCGCAAGGCCGAGGCCGGCCTTCTGCAGGGCGACCTGGAAACGGCGCAGGTCCTCGACGCTCGCCGTGTCGGGCGTCCGTCCGAGAAACGACGCCAGGCGGCCAATGTCGCGGATGTAGCGACGCTGCGTCTGGCGCGAGAAACGTCGCGTGGTCGTGTCGTCGATTAGCCGATGGCGCAGCGGGCTGACTGGCATGGTGGAAATGGAAAGGATCGTCATGGGAAGGCTCCGTTCGAGGGAAGGAGCCAGATCGTCTGCCCGCACAGAGAGACGCTCAATCAGCGCATGGCGCTCGTATCAGTTCGCAAACGGCAAAACCGCTGCCTATCCCGCGCAAGCGGGTTCGTTCTTCGGCCCGTTGAAGACTATGGACTGAACCTGCGGCTTCCAATTACTGACGGGCGACCGAGGGTTTCGGAAGATCGGAACAACACATCGGCATACGATTCCTTATCGTATATTGAGAAGCTTTTCCCGCATGTTGATAAATCGGGGTTTACTCGACCGGTTGGACGTCCTCATTTGTTCTTTAGCTATTGGGAGATCGTGGGGAGGAACTCATGAGCACCAGGCCATTGCCGGCCCTTGCAAGAACATCGCTGGAGAAAGGCCTCGCACTGCTCGCAGTCGTGGCCGACTGCGGTAAAGACGGGATGTCTCTGAGTGCTGCGGCGCGAAAGGCCGAAATCCACGCCGCCACGGCTTACAGGTTGCTAGGCACGCTCACCGCTCGGAACTTCTTGAGCTTCGACCCGTATTCCAAACGCTATCATCTCGGGGTCATGCCCTATGAACTCGTCGACAGGGCAGGGCAGGATCTCGCCTTCGTCGATTTTCGACGCCGGATGAGGCGCTCGTTGAAGTCGGTCCAACAGGGCGTCGGTGGCATTGTGTGCCTGTCTGTCCCTTCCGCCGGCGAGGCGCTCTGCATCGACGTCATCGCGGGCGAAACCGACATCACAGTGAACACCCTCGAGATCGGCGCTCGCCGACCGCTCGGAGCTGGGGGTGCAAGTCTGGCGTTACTCGCTTCGCTCCAAAGGGCGGACCGAGACGCAGTCATTGAAAAAGAGCGTGAGCGCTACCTCAAATACGGGCGCCTCACGGCCGAAATCGTCCGGGAAGCCGCGAACCGGATGCCGATGGACGGTTACGTCGTCAATGAAGCGGTGATCATTCCCGACATCGCTGCCGTCGCCATCCCGCTCTTCCAAGACGGATTTGCGGTAGCCGCCATGTCGGTCACAAACGTTTCGTCTCGGCTGACGGCCGAAGACCGCGTTCGTGTCGTTTCGGCAATGCGGGAGGTCGCGCGCCGGGCCGGCTTCACCACCGCAGAGGAAAACGAATGCACCCGATAGATCTTTTCCACCGCCAGGCGCGATTGACGCCTGACAGCGTGGCCGTCGAACACCAGACGGGATCGCTCTCCTACCGGGACCTGCATCGCAAGGCCAATGCGTTCGCTGCGGGGCTGCAGGACATCGACCCCGAGCCGGGATCGCGGGTCGGGATCTGCTGCTTCAATCACGTCGACCACCTGATTGCCTGGCTGGGTGTACTCGCCGCGGGCAAGGTCTGGGTCCCGCTCTATCCGAAGAACAAGGCTGAGGAGATCGGTCGCTCTGTGGAATTTACCGGGATGACCGTTGTCATCACGGACCCCGACGTTCGTCACCTCGTGGACGGCGGATCCGCACGGGTGCTGACGACGTCTCCGAACGATGGCGAGGAAACGGTCGCGGGACTCGTCCAGCGGTTCGACGGCAGGGAGCCGATCTTCCATCCGCTGCCACTGCACGAGACCCAGGCGATCAAGTTCACCGGGGGCTCAACCGGAGTTCCGAAGGGAGTCATGCAGCCTTACCGAGCCTGGAACACGACGATCGCCACGCAGATCGTGGCGTGGGACATGAAGGAGGGCGACCGCTACCTGGCGGCAGCGCCGATCACCCATGGGACCTCGACTTACATCGTCCCGACGCTCGGCACAGGCGGCACGCTCGTCATTGTCGACCGTCCGCGGCCGGAGGACGTCGTCGCGTGCCTGCGCGATCGCAACATCACCACCACCTTCCTGCCACCGACGCTCATCTACATGATGATGCAGGTCCCGGGCATCGAAGCGATGACGTTCCCGAGGCTGAAGAACCTCGTCTACGGCTCGGCGCCGATGCGCTCGGAGGAGATCGACCGGGCACAGCGGATCTTCGGCCCGTGCATCGCCTCCAACTACGGCCAGACCGAAGCGCCGCAGATCGCGACCATGATCTCGGCGAAGGATCTGCTGCGCAAAGACAAGCGCGCCTCCGTCGGTCGAGAAACTTTCCTGACCCGCGTCGCCGTCGTCGACAAGGACGGCCAGGAGTTGCCCGTCGGGGAACTCGGAGAGATCGTCATTCGCGGCGACATGGTGATGACGGGATATTGGAAGCAGCCAGAAAAGACGGCAGAAACCGTCAGGGACGGCTGGCTCTATACAGGCGATCTCGGATCTTTCGACGATGAAGGTTTCCTGTTCATCAAGGGGCGCTCCAAAGACGTCGTCATCACGGGCGGCTTCAATGTCTACCCGTCGGACGTGGAGCCGGTGATCGCCGAGCATGAAGCGGTCTCCGATTGCGCCGTCTTCGGAGTCCCCGACGACAAGTGGGGCGAGGCCGTCCATGCGGCGGTCGAGTTCGTCGAAGGGCGTTCCGTCGAACCGGACGAGATCGTGCGGATGGTGAAGGAGCGGCTGGGATCGGTGAAGGCCCCGAAGTCCGTCGTCGTCTACGACCGCCTTCCGCGCAATGCGTACGGAAAGCTCCAGAAACAGGCACTTATCGACGACTTCGAGAAAAACCGCAGCGAACTGAAGGAAGACGCATGACCGCCAACACACCCACCACGGCGCTCAGCCGCTACACCGAAACCGACGTCTTCTACCGTGATCGCAATCTCGTGCAGGATATCCTCGCGCCGGGCAAGAACGCCGACTTCGTCTCGATATCCGCCTTTCACATCCTCGGCCGCGAGATCAGCGACGGCGAGCGCAACGTGCTCAACGCCATCCTCATCACGATGATGGAGCACGGCTTCACGCCGAGCGCGATCACGACCCGGTCAATCTACATGTCAGCACCCGAGAACCTTCAGGGCGCCGTGGCCGCCGGCCTGATGGCGGTCGGGTCCAGCTTTGTCGGAACGGTCGAGAACAACGCCCGCCTGCTTGATCGCATCGTCAAGGCCGCCCCCAGTGACCGCGAGGCGTTCGCCGGCGAGATCGTCGATGATCATCGTTCGCGCAAGGCGCCTATCCCCGGGTTCGGGCACCATCTGCACAAGCCCGACGATCCGCGCGCCCTTCGCCTGCTCGAGATCGCCGCGGAGAACGGCCTCGATGGCGAGCACTGTGCCGCGCTTCGGTTGCTCTCGAAGGTTCTCGACGAGCGGCGTGGCAAGCACACGACAATCAACGCGACGGGATCGACGGCGGCCCTGCTCGGCGAGATCGGGGTGCCGGTCGAGCTGATGCGCGGCTTCAGCGTTCTCGGGCGGACTTCCGGTTTGATCGCCCATATCGCGGAGGAACAGAAGCGGCCGACCGGGCGGTTCATCTGGGATCTTGTCGACAAGGCGATCCCCTATGAGGCCGAGAGCGGCAAATGAGCGATTTCGCGCTCGTCACGGGAGCGGCCCGCAACATTGGCGCGGCAATCGCACGCCGGCTGACGGCGGACGGCTTGAAGGTCGTCGCGGTCGACAGGATCGAACCGGAGCATTCGGACTTCGAGGAGTTCGTAAAGCTCGACCTTTCGGACGCCGATGCGGTGGCTGGGACAGTCGGGGCGGTCGCCATCCGCTTTCGTATCACGCGCCTCGTCAACAATGCAGGCATCGTGATGCCGGCCACGATCGAGGATACGGACCCCTCGTCGATCGATGCGGTGACGGCGATCAACGTCAAGGCGCCCGTGATCTGTCTCCAGAAGGTGTTTCCGGCGATGAAGGAGGCCGGGATGGGCCGCGTCGTCAGCATCTCGAGCCGTGTGGCGCTCGGCAAGGAGAAGCGAACAGCCTATGCGGCCACCAAGGCCGGAATTCACGGGATGACCAAGACCTGGGCGCTCGAGCTTGGCCGTTATGGCGTAACCGCGAACGCGGTGGGCCCAGGTCCAATCCGGACGTCGCTCTTCGACGAGGTCAACCCGCCCGACGATCCACGCACGACCGCGATCGTCGAGGGGGTGCCCGTCAAGCGCCTCGGAACGCCGGACGACGTGGCAAACGCCGTGTCGTTCTTTGCGTCCGACCGCTCGGGCTTCGTTACGGGACAGGTTCTTTACGTCTGCGGAGGGATGACCGTCGGGTCCGCCTGACGGCCGTCGCAGTAAACGCGGCTTATGCTGCTCAACACCAAGGGAGGAACATCATGAAACGCACACGAACAAGCAAGATCCTGGCGGCGATCGCCGTACTCGCTTCCGTCACCGGTCTCGCCACGCAGGCGTCGGCACAGACGACCGATTATCCGACCAAGCGGGTGACCATCATCGTGCCTTACAGCGCCGGCGGCGCGACGGACGTCCTTGCAAGACAGGTCGCACAGGGGCTGACCGAGGAATGGGGTCAGACAGTCACCGTCGAGAACAGGCCCGGCGCCGGAGCGACGCTGGGGTCCGCGCAGGCCGCCCGTGCGAAGCCCGACGGCTACACGCTCTTCATGGGCCAGGTTTCGTCGAACGGTATCGCACCGGCCGTCTATTCGAACCTGCAGTACGACGCGAAAAAGGACTTCGCACCGATCGTCTGGATCACGCGGATCCCGAACGTGATGGTCGTCCCCGCCGGCAGCGGCATAAAGGACGTCCAGGGGTTCATCGACAAGGCCAAGAAGGGGGGCGCCACGTTCGGATCGTCCGGAACCGGCAGTTCGATCCATCTTTCGGGCGAAATGTTCAAGGACCGGACGGGCCTCGACATGACCCATGTGCCGTACCGCGGCAGCGGCGAGGCGGTTCCGGCTCTGGTTTCAGGCAACATCGATGTGATGTTCGACAATCTTCCGTCTGCCATGCCCCAGATCAAGGCTGGCACGCTCACGCCATTGGCCGTGACCACGGCGAAACGCGATCCGTCGCTGCCCGACGTCCCAACCCTGTCGGAAACCGCAATTCCAGAGCTTAAAGGTTTCGAGGCCGCTTCCTGGTTCGGCTTTCTGGTCCCGACCAAGACGGATCCGGCGATCATCGAGAAGATCAACGCGTCGACGAACAAGGTCATCGAAGGCGAAAGTTTCCAGAACTACGCCAAGACCAACGGCGCCACGGTCGTCGGCGGCTCGCCGCAAGAGTTTGCCGACTTCATCGACAGCGAACTGACCAAGTGGAAGAAGGTCGTCGATGCGGCTGGCGTGAAGGTCGAGTGACCGCCGGGCGGGGCCGTTCGCAAGCACGGTCCCGCCCTTGTCCAACGGGAGGGATAGCCGATGAGCGATATCGAGGACGTCAGGCCGGGCAAACCGGTCATGAGAAAAAGCGCCAGGGACACCGTCTTCGGGTTCGGCATGGCAGCGCTCGCCGTGATCTTCGTTCTGTGGGGAATTCCGGATAGCGTCGTCACTCCCGCCAGCATCAAGGCGTTGCCGTTGTCGCCGGCGTTCCTGCCGTACGTCCTGACGGCCTCGATCGGTGTTCTCGGACTCGTCTGCGGCATTCAGGCGGCCTTCGGTCCCGGTGTTCCTACCGAAGAGGGCGAAGGTTTCTACCCCGCCGCAAACTGGCCGATCCGCCTTCTCGGGCTCGCGGTCGTCCTAGCGGCTTTCTACTATCTTCCCGACGTCGTCGGCATGCTCGGGGTTTCGGTCCTGGCAATGGCGCTGCTCGTCTGGATGGGCGGCGAGACGTCCGTCGTCAGAGGGGGGCTCGTGTCGTTTCTCATCCCGCTCCTCGTCTATCTCTTCTTCGTGAAGGTGGCGCAGGTTCCCCTGCCGCAGGGCATCCTCGAAGGCTGGATCTGAACGACATGATGGACAACATCGCACAAGGAATGACGCTGTTTCTGACCTACCAGAACTTCGTTGCAATCGTCGTAGGGGTCATGATCGGCGTGACCATCGGCGCTATTCCGGGTCTGACCGCGACGATGGCTGTCGCGCTGGCACTTCCCTTCACTTTCGCCCTTCCTCCGATTACCGGCATCCTTCTCCTCGTCGGCATCTACAAGGGCGGCATCTTCGGCGGATCGATCACCGCGATCCTGATCAGAGCACCCGGAACGCCGGCGGCCGCCTGTACGACGCTCGACGGCTACCCGATGGCGAGGAAGGGGCAGGCGGGCAAAGCGCTCCACATGGCGCTCTACGCCTCTTGCATTGCCGACGTGATCTCCAACGCCGCCTTGATATTCCTGGCCGGAACCATCGCCGGATTCGCCCTCGAATTCGGCCCGCCGGAGTACTTTTGGCTGATCGCGTTCTCGCTGACGATCGTCATCTCGATCTCGGGTTCGTCGCTGGCCAAGGGCGTGATGTCGGGCCTGCTCGGCGTCCTTTTGTCGACGGTCGGTCTCGACCTTGTCTACGGTACGCAGCGCTTCACCTTCGGAAACTTCAACCTCATGGGCGGGATCAGCTACATCCCGCTGCTGATCGGCCTGTTCGCAATCCCCGAGGTCATCGACTTCTACATGCAGCGCGCCGCCAAGCTGACCGTCGGAGGCAGTGACAAGAGCCGCGTAACCTGGGCCGAGTTCAAGCGGTGCTTGCCAACGATCATCCGCGGCAGCTTCATCGGCGTGGCGCTCGGCTCCATCCCCGGCATCGGTGCGACGGCCGCGTCGTTTCTCTCCTACGGCGAGGCCAAGCGCTATTCGAAAAATCCGGAGGCCTTCGGTAAAGGTGAGATCAAGGGTGTCGCCGCGGCGGAATCCGGCAACAACGGCGTCGCGGGTGCGACCCTCATTCCGCTTTTGGCGCTGGGTATCCCGGGCGACGTTGTAACCGCCGTCATCCTCGGTGCGTTCATGCTGCAGGGGCTGACGCCGGGTCCGCTCATGTTCCAGGACAATATCGACCTGATCTACGCGCTGTTCGCCGGAATGATCGTTGCGTCCGCCGCGCTGTTCGTGACGGGAAGCTTCGCGATCCGCCACTTCGCCCGAATTGCCGATATCCCGCGCCACATCCTGATGCCGATGGTCCTGATGTTCTGCGTCTTCGGCAGCTTCGCCGTTCAGAACCAGATGTTCGACGTCCTGGTGATGCTAGCCTTCGGCGTCCTCGGTTTCCTGATGACACGGGTCGGCATGGCCGCTGCGCCGTTCCTCATCGGTTTCATCCTCGGCCCGTTGTTCGAAGACAATCTGCGACGGTCCTACCTGATCGCAAACGACGCAACGGTCTTCTTCCGGAGCTGGATCTGCTGGTTCTTCATCGCGGCGACGATCCTGTCCCTCTACATCGGATTGAAGAAGGAGCGGGATTCGGCGCGGGCCGCCAGGCGGGGGTCGGTCGACACGAGCGAACTGGAAGGCGCGGGAGGGACACGATGACGAAAGGCGAGCTACAGGATCGCGTTGCGGTCGTGCTGGGCGGCGGATCGATTGGCCCCGGCATCGGCATCGGCAAGGCGATCTGCATCGCCTACGCCAAAGCCGGCGCGAAAGTCGTCGTCGGCGACCGGGACCTGACCTCGGCCTCGGAGACCGCTCATGTCTGCACCGAAGCCGGCGGATACGCGGAACCCGCCGCCGTCGATGTTCTTGACGAGGCTGCGCTGGAAGCGTTTCTTCGCAGAACAGCGTCTAAACACGGGCGGATCGACATCCTCTACTGCAACGTGGGCCTCGGGAAGGCCGGGCCTTCTGAGAAGACGTCGGCCGACGAATGGCGTCGGATCTCGGATGCCAACCTTACATCTCTTCACGTCGCGACGCAGGCCGTCGTGCCCATCATGGAGAAGGGCGGGGGAGGCGTCGTCCTGACGACCTCTTCAATCGCCGGGATCAGGGACGTCGGGTATCCGCATCTCGCCTACGGTGCGACGAAGGCGGCTGCGATCCATTTCATGAAGCTCTTCGCGCGAGAACACGCCTCGAAGGGAATCCGGGCGAACACGATCGTCGCCGGGCTGATCGATACGCCCCGTATCCAGCAGACCCTTGCGTCCTCATACGGAAGCCGTTCTCTCGACGAGATGAAGGCGGCGAGAGCGTCTCAGGTTCCGCTGGGGCGGATGGGAACGGCCGAGGACATCGCGGAGGTGGCGCTCTTTCTCGCATCCGATCGCGCCGCATACGTCACCGGGACCGAAATCCTCGTCGATGGCGGATTAGCGACGACCGTCATGCAGCCCGCCGCCTGATCGCCATACCCTGAACGGAGAATCAGCCATGTCAACGATTCCTGCAATGATGCGGGCGATCGTCGCGCGCCAGCCCGGTGGGCCCGAGGTGCTCGAGGTCCGATCGATGCCAGTGCCAGCACCTGCGGAGGGTGAAGTGCTCGTCAAGGTCATGGCCGCTGGGATCAACCGCCCGGACCTGAAGCAGCGGCAGGGCAACTACGCTCCGCCGCCGGGTACGACCGATATCCTCGGTCTGGAGATTTCCGGCATCGTGGCGGCCGTCGGCGCAGGCGGAAACGACGCCATTGTCGACGAAGAAGTTTGCGCACTCGTCGCCGGCGGAGGTTATGCCGAATACTGCGTCGTGCCCGTTGAGCAGATGCTTCCGAAACCCTCTCGATTGTCATTTGTCGAGGCTGCCGCCGTTCCGGAAACCCACTTCACCGTCTGGACGAACCTGTTCTCCATCGGACGGCTCCATGAAGGCGAAACCGTTCTCGTTCACGGCGGTGCCAGTGGCATCGGAACAACGGCCATAGGACTCGCCAAGGCATTCGGCGCGCGTGTCCTGACCACGGCGGGTACGCCCCGCAAAATCGAAAAGTGCCTCGATCTCGGAGCGGACGTGGCGATTGATTACAAGCGCGAAGCCTTCGAGAAGAGGGTGTTCGAGGAGACCGGCGGCAAAGGCGTGGACGTCATCCTCGACATCGTTTGCGCCGACTATCTCGCCCGAAACCTGGAATGCCTCGGTGACGATGGTCGGCTGGTCGTCATATCTTTCCTTGGTGGTGGCAAGGGCGAGATCGACATCGAAAAGATGATGCGTCGCAGGCAAACGCTCTGCGGCAGCACGCTCCGCCCCCAATCGAAGGCAGCAAAGGGGCGGATTGCGAAAGATCTGCGCGAGCATGTCTGGCCGCTGATCGAGGCGGGAACCGTCGGCCCGGTCATTCAGTCGACACATACATTGGAAGAGGTTTGCCAGGCTCACGCGGAACTGGAGCGCGGCGAGCATTTCGGGAAGATTGTGTTGGCGGTCGGCTGATGCAATCGTTTACGGCTCCAACACGACCGCTCGTTGAGCCATCGACAAGCGACGCAGTTCTGGAGACAACATATTCGCTGACTTGTGCCGCCGCGCTACGATGCGCTCGATCGTCGGGAGAAACCGGTGATTTTATAACTGGGGGCTGACCAATTGTTGACGGTCGACATTGGGTTGCGTCTGAATCGGCAGTTATCATGGCGGTATCACCCTGAATCAGACCTCAGGCCAAATCGAGAATCGACCGGCTTGCCCCGCGCATTCGCCTGTCACGGCGCCCCGCGTCAAGCGCGGCCCCTGACCGGTTCGAAGCGGACTTGGTCGCCGAGTTCGGTCAGGACGGGACTTTCCGGCAGGCCGCGGAGCTCCCGAAGGAAAGTCCGGGCAGCGACCGAAAAGCTCTGCTTGCGGCGATGGACGAGGCCGAGAGTGCGTTCGGCGACGGGTTCTTCGAGTGCTATCCATGCGAGACCGGGTTGCATGACGACCGGCAGGCAGAGGGCCGGCAGCGCGGAGACGCCGAAGCCGGCTAGAACGAGGCCTGAAACGGTCGCCAGCTGGTTGACCTCGGCGACGATTGTCGGCACGCGGCGTCCGAAAATCGAGGCATCCAGGCGGCGGCGAACGCTGGTGACGCCGGTCATGGTGACGAGCGGCTGGGTGATGAGTTCGTCCCATTCGAGCCGCTGGCGGGCGGCCAGCGGATCGTCGTCGCGCAGGATCGCCACGAACCGGTCGCGGACCAGTGGCGTGAAGGTCAGTTCGTCCTGGTTCTCCGGCTCGACCGAGAACCCGTAGTCGACGCGGCCGGCGAGGACGAGATCGACGACGGCGCCATGCAGCACGTCGGCAATGCGGATCGACACGTTCGGGTGGGAGCGGGCAAAGCGGCTCACCGCCTCCGGCAGAATACGCGCGGCCAGCGAGGGAAGTGCGGCCAGCGCCACCCGGCCGCGCCGTACGGCGACGAGATCGGCCATCTCCTCGAAGGTCTCGTCCCAGGTCGCGGCAAGGCGCCGGGCGAGGGGCAGAAACGCCTCGCCCTCTCTCGTGAGCGAGACGGTCCGCGACGTGCGGTCGAAAAGTCGGGCGCCGATCGCTTCTTCCAGCTTTTGGATTGAGAGGCTGAAAGCCGGCTGCGATAGCCCAACCCGCGCCGCCGCCTCGCCGAAGCTCAGGACACGCGAAAGCTCGAGGAACGCCCGCACTTGGCGAAATTGCGCGTTTATAAGCAAAGCAAATCAATCCATTTAATCATTCAATTCGACAAATAGACCAAATCAACGAACCCTGAAAAGCGAGGAGACCATCCGAGATTAATTTCGGTGCCGGCTTGGGAGAAAATTGGATGGCGGAACCCGTCTTTCGGGTTGGCTGCGGCGCAGGATTCAGCGGCGATCGCCTCGACGCGGCCGTGTCCGTCGTCGACGCGCTGGTAGAAGCTGGCGGACCGGCTTGCCTAATGTTCGAGACGCTCGCCGAGCGCACACTGGCGCTCGCACAGCTGGAGCGCGGGGCCGGGCGTATTGGCTACGACGCTCATCTGGTCGAGCGTCTCTCGTCGGTTCTCGGTGCTTGCCTCGACAACGATATCCGCATCGTCGGGAATTTCGGCGCCGCCGACCCCGAAGGCGCGGCGGTGGCGATCGCCGATCTTGCCTTTCGGCTTGGTTGCCGCCTGCCGAGGATTGCGGTCGTTTCCGGCGATGACCTCGTTTCGGATGGCTTGGATTACGAGCTTGCGCGCCTGCTTGCCACGGGTGTTCCAACCGGCGAGCAGGTGATCAGCGCCAACGCCTATCTCGGTGCGCGAGAGATCGCCGCTGCGTTGTTGAGCGGCGCCGATGTCGTCGTCACCGGACGGGTGGCCGATCCGGCGCTCGCAGTCGGGCCGATCGCCGCTCATTTCGGCTGGGACTTCGAGAACTGCGACCTGATCGCGGCGGCAACGGCTGCCGGGCATCTCCTCGAATGCGGAGCGCAGGTGACCGGCGGCTATTTCTGCGATCCGGGCTTCAAGGACGTGAATGGTCTCGCCACGATCGGTTTTCCGATCTGCGAGATCGGCCCTGACGGCGCTCTCGTCGTCACGAAAGCCGCCGGGACCGGCGGCTGCGTCACCGAGCGCACGGTCAAGGAGCAACTCCTTTACGAGATCCATGATCCCTCTGCCTATCTGACGCCCGACGTCGTTCTCGACCTGACGGGCGTCGAGGTGCGCCAGATCGGCCGCGATCGCGTCGCAGTCTCCGGCGCGCGAGGCCGCAAGAGGCCCGAAACCCTTAAGGCGACGGTCTGCTACGATGGCGGTTTCATCGGCGAGGGAGAGATTTCCTATGCGGGGCCGAACGCCCTGGCACGGGCGAAGGCGGCGCTGGCGACCGTGCGGAGCCGCGTCGATCCGGCGCTGAAATTCCGCGGCGACCTGATCGGCTCGATCAGCCTCTTCGCCGACGACGGCGGGGCGGTCCTGCGGGAACGGGACCTCGCCGACAGCCGCGACGTCAGGCTGCGGATCGCTGTCGCGTCGAAGGACAGGAAGGCGGTCGAGGCCGCGGTCTACGAGGTCGGCGCGCTTTATACCTGCGGTCCGGCCGGCGGCGGCGGCGTTCGCACGAGCGTTCGCTCGCGGGTCTCGACCGGGTCGGTCCTTGTGCCGCGCGAAAACGTCTCGCCATCCTACCGGTTTTACGGAAGCGCCTGATGGATACGGTTGCCACTCGCACCAACATCACACGCGCGCCGACACGGACCGTTGCGCTGCATGCGCTCGCCCACAGCCGTGCCGGCGACAAGGGCGACCGGTTGAACGTTTCCGTCATCGCGTACCGACCGGAATTCTACCCGCTGCTGCTCGAGGCCGTCACCGTGGAGCGTGTGCGCCACCTCTTCGCCGAGCGCTGCCCTGCCGACATCGTGCGCTATGAACTGCCGCACCTTTGCGCCCTCAATTTCGTGCTCGACCGGGTTCTCGACGGTGGCGTCAATGCCAGCCTCAATCTCGACGGCCACGGGAAGAGCCTGTCGTTCCGTCTGCTCGAAATGAGAATCGAGGTCAAAGAGGAAACGATAGGGCAAATCGAAGATCTCAGAGAGGAGAAACCATGAAACGATCCATCTTCACCACCGCCGCGATGGCAGCCTTCGTGCTGACGACCGCGCTTTCGACAACAGATTCGGTGAGCGCCCAGGACAAGCGCCTGCTGATCGGCTCGACCTCGGCCTCGTCCAGCCAGTACGGCTATTTCGTTGCCCTCGGCCAGCTGATCAACGACAAGGTGCCGGGCGTCACGGCGTCGGTCGCCGAGACCGGCGCGACGCTCGACAATCTGCGCCGCATGCAGCGCGGCCAGGTCGATCTCGGTCTGGTGACGACCAACGTCGTTCAGCACGCCTTCGAGGGCACCAACGAGTTCGAGGGCAAGAAGCAGAAGGCGCCGCTCCTGTTCGTGTATTCGCCGGCCCCGCAGAACGTCGTCGTGCGCAAGGATGCGGGCGTTGCCGAACTCTCCGATCTGGACGGCAAGCGCTTCAACCCCGGCATTCGAGGCTCAGCGACGGAAGCCACCGCCGAAGCCGTATTCAAGATGCTCGGCATCTCGCCCGAGATCGTTCGTGGATCGACCACAGACGTCGTCGATCAGGTCAAGGACAACCGGATCGTCGGCTACGTGAAGTCGGGAGCCGGCGACCGCCTCGACGCGTCCTCGCTCGACATCAACACCTTCACGCCGATCTCGGTGATCTCGCTCTCGGACGACCAGGCCGAGACGCTGAAGGACAAGATGAAGGACATCTCCGTCGTCGAGATGGCGAAGGCCGGCGAGGGCATCCCGCCCTACAAGACCTGGAGCTTCGCGCTCGCAGTGTCCGCCAGTCCCGATATGGACGAGGAAACGGCCTACCAGATCACCAAGGCGGCGATGGAGGACAAAACCGTTCAGGCCAATGCGCTCGCCTCGCTGAAGGGCGTCGATCTCGCCGCGCTGACCATACAGTACGCGACCGTGCCGCTGCATCCGGGGGCAGCACGCTACTTCGAAGAAAACGGCGTCGCGATTCCGGAGCAGCTTCGCCCACAGGTGGACTGAGGCATCAAAACGGGGCTCGCCGGTCGCTTCAGGGCGATCGGCGAGCCTTCCAATACGTGATTTCCAGCGGCAGATGCGGCTCGGGAGGCTGAGAGATGCGTGACGTGGCAGCGAGGACACTCGCCGTTCTGACGGGGCTGTTCGTCCTTTACACCTCGGCCTTCGGGCCCTTCGAGAGCCTCGTGCAGCGCGCCGTCTTCCTGGGCCTCGTCGTGACGCTGGGGCTTTTGCTCTATCCGCTCTTTGCGACGTCGCGGCTGCGGCCCCTCGGGCTTGCCGTCGACGTCTGCTCGGCGGTCGTCATCTGGATCGCCTGCGGCTACATCGTCCTTCACTACGACGAGATCATGAACAGCCTGCCCTGGGCGACCGGCTATGACCTCGCCATGACGATCGGCCTGGTGGTGGTCGTCCTCGAGGTCGGTCGCCGGGTCGTCGGCATCATCTTTCCCGCGCTCGTGATGGTCGGCCTCGCCTATGCGCTTCTCGGCCATCTGATTCCGGGGCTTCTCGGCCACCGCCAGTTCGACACCTACTTCGTCACCGAGACGCTGTTCCTCGGCGACCTTGGCATCTGGGGATCGCTCGTCAGCGTCGCGGCGACCGTCATCGCCGCCTTCGTCCTCTTCGGCGCGTTCCTCCTGAACACCGGCGGTGGCCAAACCTTCATGGACCTCGCCATGCGGCTCGGCGGCAAGAGCCCCGGCGGCGCGGCGAAGATGGCGACAATCGCCTCCGGCCTGTTCGGCATGGTCTCGGGCAGCGCCGTCGCCAACGTCGCGACGACGGGCAATTTCACCATCCCGCTGATGAAGCGCCTGAAATACCCGGCGCCCTTCGCCGCGGCCGTCGAGGCGGTGGCCTCGACCGGCGGCCAGCTGGCGCCGCCGATCATGGGCGCCGCCGCTTTCGTCATGGCCGAGATCCTCGGCATTTCCTATGTCGACGTGATGGTCGCGGCGATCCTGCCGGCGCTGTTCTTCTACCTTTCGGTCTTCATAACGGTGCATGTCGTCTCGGTGCGGCGCAACATGCGCATCGTCGACGAGGACGAGATCCCGGCCTGGGCGACGATCGTCAAATGGCGCCGCGTCCTGCCGATCATCGCCGCGCTCGGCGGTCTGTTTCTGGGCATTTTCGTCGGACGTTCGGTGCAGACGGCGGCCTTCTACGGCATTGCCGGGCTGTTCGTCGCCTATCTCGCGGTCAGCCTCGGACAGCGCTCGCCGCGCCAGATCGGGCGCCAGATCGTCGCCTCGCTCGACGATGCCGGACGCGGGCTCGTCATCATCGGCGTGCTGCTGGCCGGCGCACAGATCCTCGTCGCGATGATCAATCTGACGGGCATAGGCGTGACGCTGTCCTCACTCATCGTCGCGATCGCCGGCAACTCGACCTTTCTCGTCGCTTTGATCGTCGGGCTCGTCTGCCTGATCATTGGCATGGGACTGCCGACGACGGCCGCCTACGTCCTCGTCGCCGCGGTGCTGGCCCCGGCACTGACGGCGGTCGGCGTCGAACCGCTTGCCGCCCACATGTTCGTCTTCTACTTCGCGACGATCTCGGTCATCACCCCGCCGGTCTGCGTGGCGGTTTTCGTCGCCGCGGGCATCGCCCAGACCAACTGGTTGCCGGCGGCCCGCGAGGCGGTTCGGCTCGGGGCGATGACCTATGTCGTGCCGTTCCTGCTGCTGCTCTATCCCGGCATGATCGGCGAGGGTGGCACGATGGCGGTCGTCGACGCCTTGATGACCGGCCTCGTCCTGGTGATCGCGATTCCCTGTCTCCTCGGGCGAATGCCGCTCTTCGGACAGCCCGTCCTCGACATCGCGATCTACCTCATGGTCATCGCGCTCGCCTTCGTGCCGGTGGTGGGGCTTCCCATCGCGGCGGCAGCGCTGCTCGCCGGAGCGTTCTTCGTCGGCGGCCAGAAGGCGCGGACCATGGCCGGGACGTCGTCTGCGGCAGTGACGATCCCGCAGTCCGGGACCGGCGAGGTGCGCCCGTGAGCGAAGCAACGAATTCTATCGAAAAGGTCGCGGTGATCGGCACAGGGCTGATCGGTGCCGGCTGGACGACGATCTTTCTCGCCAATGGGCTCGAGGTTCTGGCGATCGATCCATCGCCCGGCGCGCGGGAGCGTCTCGTCCGCGACGTAGAGACGATGTGGGCCGCCTTGATCGAACTCGGTCAGGCCGAAGGTCAGCCGGACTTCGGCAGGTTGAGTTGCGCCTCCGTGCCCGGTCCGGAACTCGCCGACGTCCATATGGTCCAGGAGAACGCACCGGAAAAAATCGATCTCAAGCGGGCGCTGTTCGTCGACATCGAGTGCTTCGTCGCGCCCGACGCGATCCTCGCTTCGTCGACCTCGGCGCTTCTGATCGGCGACATCCAGTCGGCCCTGGCCCATCCGGAACGCTGCGTCGCCGGCCATCCGTTCAATCCGCCGCATCTCCTGCCGCTCGTCGAGGTTTCAGGAGGGCCAGCGACAGACCCAGCGGTACTCGAACGCGTGATGACCTTCTACACCGTCCTCGGCAAGTCGCCGGTGCTTTTGAAGAAGCAAATCCAGGGCCATATCGCCGGGCGGCTCGGCGCGGCGCTGTACCGTGAGGCGGTGCATCTGGTCGCGGAGGGCGTCGCGACGGTCGAGGACATCGACGCGGCGGTGCGCAACGGCCCGGGCCTGCGCTGGGCGACCAACGGGCCGCACATGATCTACCATCTCGGCGGCGGGGAGGGCGGCATCCGCCATTATCTCGATCATCTCGGCGACAGCCAGCAGCGGCGTTGGGATGACCTTGGGAAGCCGAAACTCGACGCGCCTTTACGGGAGGCGCTGATCTCCGGGACGATGGCAGAAACGAAAGGGAGAAGCATCCGTGAATTGACTGAAGAACGCGATCGAAAGTTTGTTGTGATGGGGAAAGCGCTTTCCCGCCTGGGCGGAATTTAAAGCCAAACGCAGATTCCTAGCCCCATGCTTTCAAATCGCGGCTGACATGCCGCCTGATGCCCGTTTCAGCCGTCCTTTAGACGATTCCGGAAGCGGTCGCTGATTATTTTGCTATGAGGCCTCAATAGGTTGTCGTTGTCGAGTTGGCCAAGGGGATGGGCGGGGCGATGGACCTCGTGGCGGGCGTGGGCCGGGTCGTGGTGGTGATGGGCCATACGAGCAAGCACGGCGAGCCGAAGAGTAGGGCCCTGCTGTCGTGTTTCTGAACTCGCTCGGGACCGACCTGCGCATCTGGGGTTATTTCCAACAAAGACCTCATGGGGTGGATAGCAACCGCTCCCTGGCAGACTGAGGTTGTTCAACCGATCGACTCTGGAGGCCACCATGCCTGTCGTAGCTGACCAAACCGAAGAATCGATCGCCATTTGTAATGAAGATGCCGTGATGTCTGTCGATATCCTATTTGTAAAAAACGTCTACAAGTGAAAGCGAAACTGCCGGGACGTAGGTGACCAGCATCAGAATGAGGAAGAGAACGCCGATGAAGGGCAAGTTCGTCTTCGTCGTCCTCCAGATGTCGGTGCGAGCGATCGAGCAGGCTGTGACCAGCACGCTGGCGACCGGCGGCGTCTGCTGTCCGAGGGCGATGTTCAGCGTCAACAGGATGCCGAACTGGATTGGATCGATGCCGATCTGGTGGACCAGCGGCATGAAGATCGGCACCGTCAGGATGATCGCCGCAGCCCCGTGCAGGACCATGCCGACGAACAAGAGGAAGACGTTGATGATCATCAGGACGAGGAATTTGTCCGTGGTCAGCGTGGTGATGCTGGCGGCCAGGCGCTGCGGCATCTCGGTCTCGGTCAGATAGAGGCCGAGGACCGCCGAGGTCGCGACCAGCAGCATGACGACGGCGGTCTGGATCACCCCGTCGATCAGCGCAAAATAGAGTTTGCGAAGGTCGATCTCGCGATAGACGAAGCCGCCAATTAGCAACGCTGCAACGACCGCCAGCCCGGCCCCCTCGGTGGCGGTGACGAAGCCGCCAAAGATGCCGCCGAGGATGATCACCGGCAGGATCAGCGCCCAGGCAGCGTCTTTCGTCGCATGCCAGAGCCGGCAAAGGCTGAAGGCCTCTTCGCGTGGCAGGTCGTAGCGAACGGCGAAATAGTATGACAGCGCCATCATCCCGAGACCACCGAGCAATCCGGGCACGATGCCAGCGACGAAGAGCCGAACAATCGAGGTGTCGGACAGGGCCCCGTAGAGGATCATCGGAATCGATGGCGGGATGATGATCGCCAGCGAGGCGGAGGAGGAGGTGACGGCGGCGGCGAGATAGGGCGAGTAGCCCTTCTTCTTCATCGCCGGTATCAGCACCGAGCCGATCGCCGCGACATCGGCGACGGCGGAACCTGAAATCTCGGCGAAGAACAGCGACACGCCGACATTGACCATCGCAAGGCCGCCGCGAAGGAAGCCGATCATTGCCGAGACGAAGGCGATCAGCCGCTTCGAGATGCCGCCGGTGTTCATCAGCGCTCCAGCCAGGATGAACAGCGGTATGGCGATGAGGGGAAAGCTGGTCGCACCGTCGAAGACCGACAGCGCGGCGTTGAGAAAGCCGAGATGGCCGTTCAGCACGTAGACGCCGACCAGAGCGCTGGCGAGGATGGCGACCGCGATCGGCAGGCCAACGGCGATCAGCACGAACATCAGCAGCAGGATGAAAGCCTCGGTCATTTCGGCTCTCCGGCGCGCGCGACGCCCATTTCGGTCTCGGCTCTCGCGATCTCGGCCTCGATCTCGCGCCGCTCAGGGTCGTATCCCTCACGGACGTCGCGATAGCGCTCCGACAGGGTCAGGAGCCGCGCCAGAACAATCAATGCGGCACTGACCGGCAGGATCGCCTGCACGAAGCTGCGGGAAACAAAGCGAACGGAGATCAGCGTCTCGTTGCCGAAAATGTCGAGGATCGCCCAGCCGGCCCAGCCGATCACGACGAAGACGGCGATGAAGATCACCTCGACGACGATAAACAGAATCGTCCGGCTATTCTCCGGCAGCGCGAACAGAAGGCCGCTGAAGCCGAGATGGGCGTTGCGCATCGTCGCCAGCGCCGCCCCCGTAAACGTGATCCAGGCGAGCATCACCGAGGCGATCTCGTCGTACCAGATCAGCGAATGGCCGGAATAGCGAAAGCCGACGCCCAGAAGCACGACCCCGGTGAGGGCGATCAGCAGGAACAGCGTCGCGGCCTGAAGGGCGATGTCGAGCCAGCGGGCGAGCCGTGACATGGGCAGATTTTCCAAGGATGGGACGGGACCGGTGCGGCGTGGCGCGCGCGGCGAATGCGAGGGGCCCGGTCCGTCCCGGCCCCCGCAATTGACGTTTCGGGATCAGTCGGTGAGCGACTGCACCCTGTCGATCATCGCCTGGCCGCCTTCGACTTCGTTGGCGAACTTCTCGTAAAGCGGCTTGGACGCGTCGACGAAGGCCTGATGATCGGCCTCGTTGACCTCCATGCCGGAGTCCTTCAGCTCCTGGAGCAGCTTGCCGTCCTCCGACGCGCCTTGCTCACGAGCCCAAACGGCGACTTCCTGCGCAGTCGTTGCCAGAACATCCTGAATCTCCGGATCGAGCTTTTCGAAAGCGGCAATGCCGACCGTCGGATAAGCGGGCGAGTAGACGTGCCCGGTCAGTGACAGATATTTCTGCACCTCGTCGAGCTTGCCTGCCTCGATGTTGGTGAGCGGGTTCTCCTGCCCGTCGATGACACCAGTCTGTAGCGCAACGAAAACTTCGGAGAAGGACATCGGCGTAGGATTAGCGCCGTAGGCCTTGAACATCGCCACACGCCAGGACGAATTCGGGGTCCGGATCTTCAGCCCGTCGAGATCGGCTGGCGTGTTGATTGGCCGGGCGTTGTTGGTGATCTGGCGAAACCCGTTCTCCCAGATTGCGAGTGGACGATAGCCCTGCGCCTCGGCGGCGGGCACCAGCACGTCCTTGAACAGCGTCTTGTCGATCTGCGCCAGCTGGTCGCGATCCTTGATCAGGAACGGCAGGTCGAAGATCGCGTATTCGGGTGCGACCTCCGGCATGGTCGAAGACGGCAGTGTGATCTGCATCGTCCCGAGCTTGATCTTCTGCATCATGTCCTTGTCCTTGCCGAGCTGCGAGGAGTCGAACACCTTCACCACGGCCTTGTCGCCGAGCTTTTCGTTGGCGCGTTTGGCAAATTCGCTGGCGGTGCGCTCCTGAAGCGAGCCCGACGCGGCGCTGAGGCCAAAAATGATCTCTTCCTGCGCACTGGCCGCGACGCCAGTGGCAAGCAGGACGGCACCGGCAAGAAGTGCCTTCAAAGTGGTCTGCGTCATGTCATTCCTCCCATCTGCGTTAAAAACTGGCTACTGGTCGTCCCGTTCACAGGTTTTGCAGCGGTTCCCACGTCCCACGCCTCAGGCGGGGGAGGGCTGAACCCCTTGGCTGAAAAGCGCGGCCAGGGTCCGGTCCGGAAGTGGCGCGTCGACCGCGGCGTCGCGCTGGCGCCCTGCAAGCTTCAGCCCGAGTTCAAGGGCCTTGCGTCCGGCGCCCGGATTGGCGAGGCCCTGACCGGCGATGTCGTAGGCGGTGCCGTGCGCCGGAGTAACGATCGGGAACGGGTAGCCGGCGATGAGGGTCACGCCGCGATCGAAGCCGATGAGCTTCATCGCGATCTGTCCCTGGTCGTGATACATCGTGAGTACCGCGTCGAACTCGCCCTTGAGGGCTCGCATGAATACGGTGTCGGAAGGAATAGGACCAGCTACGGCCATCTGACGGGCCTTCGCCCGTTCCACCGCCGGCAGGATAATCTCGTCGTCCTCGTATCCAAAATTGCCGCCGTCCCCGGCATGGGGATTGAGCGCGGCAACGCCAATACGCGGCCGCTCGAAACCCGCACTTCGCATTGTCTCAATGGTCAACATCAGGCTCTTGAACACGCGCTCCTCGCTGAGCGCGCCGGCGACCTGCGACAGCGGGATGTGCGACGTACAGCGAGCGTTCCAGACCTCGTCGAGGACATTGAACTCGCTGCCGCTGCGGGCTGCTGCGATAGTCCGGTTCACAAAGCCGATCTCGTCCACATAGTCTGATTCAGCAAGTCGCATCGCGCGCTTGTTGAACGGGGTGAAGAATACCGTATCGGCATGGCCGCCCTTGGCTGCCAGGAGAGCGCCACGAAAATTTGCGAGCGCAGCGCTGCCGCCGGCGGCGCTGGCCACGCCGATCTCAAGATCGGCTGGGTCGCAGTTCCGCAGATCGACGAAGCAGGATTCCTCCACCCGTCGCGGTCCGAGCTCCTCGAGCTTGACCGTCGGCAAGTCCAGAGTGATGCCGGCGTGGCCGGCCCCCATGTCGAGGATCCGTCGGTCGCCGAGAATCAGTAGCTTGGCCGGAATGTCCGCGCTTTCGCTGATCAAGCGAGCGGCGAGTTCGGGACTGATGCCCGCGGGATCGCCGAGCGCAAAGGCGACGACAAGAGGTTCCTGCATGGTCTGACACATCCCTTCTACTGGATATCGCATTTTGCATACGATATTTTTTTAGGTGAGCACAATGCTTTTTTGTTAGAAGCGTCACGACCAACCGGAGAGCATGGTGCCGTGAGCGAGACGAATACCGAGCCGCCCGATGGCCATGAAAGCGGGTTCATTCAGCGCCAGACGCTGCACGAGCAGGTGGCCAGCCGGATCCGCGACATGATCATCGAAGGCCATCTGGAGCCGGATCAGAGGATCAACGAGGCGGTTCTGGTCCAGACCCTCGGCGTATCGAGAACGCCGCTTCGCGAGGCGCTGCGAACGCTCGCCGGCGAGGGCCTGATCGATATTCGCCCGGCAAGGGGCAGCGTGGTCAAACGGCTTTCACCACAAGACGTGATTTCGATGCTCGAAGTTCTTGCGGAACTCGAGAAACTCGCGGGACGGCTGGCCTGCGAACGCGCCAGCGATGAGGAACTGGCCGAACTCCTGGCACTTCATGACGCGATGATTGCACTTTATGAAAAACGGGAGCGCCTTCAGTATTACAAGCTGAACCAGGCGATCCATTCAGGCATTGCCCAGCTCTCGCGCAACAACATGCTCATCGACGTCCAGGCGACCATTCAGTCACGTTTGAAACGCATTCGTTTTCTCGGCAATCAGGGTCAACGTGCCTGGGCAGATGCTGTGGGTGAGCACGAAGAGATGGCCGAAGCGCTAAGGCGCCGCGACGGCAAGCGCCTTGGCGCGGTGCTCGCCCGGCACCTCATGAACACCTGGGACCGCGTGAAGAGTGTCGTCTGAGCGTTTACAGCGGCCGAGTGGTGAGTGGCCAGGGGATCATTCCGTTCATTTCGCTTATCAAAAGGGCACAATGCGTCCCGCGTTGGCGGCCTCAGGGCGGATGATTCCGAAATCCGAACATCAGCTTTGATGGAGGCATCGGCAGCTTGATGCCGGTGACCGCACAGTGAAAAGCGAGTTTCGTGTCGACGACGCGGTTCCAAGCGTGGGAAACGTTCCGCGGCGACGGTCAAAGGTTGAAGGTGGTGGCGATGGTGTCGACGATCGGACAGGTCGGCGCGGCGCCGCACAAATCACAACTAGATCATGGGCAACGGTCAAAATTAGGGCCGTTAGTATAAGGCGTTCCTCGACATGCTGGGCGTTTTTGCCGAGTTCGAGACCAATCTTAGGCGCGAGCGCCAACTCGAAGGTATCCAGGCCGCCAAGCCGAGCGGCTTTTACACCGGCCGCAAATCTGCGATCGATGTCGCGAAGGTCAACAGACTTCGTCTCGAAGAAAAGTTCGGACCCGCTGCGATTGCACGCCGAATGAAGATCGGTCGCACATCCGTTTACAGGCTGCTGGCAAAATCCGTACCTGGTGACGAGCAAACGGGGTAAGGGTTCATCGAACTGCGCCGGCTTTGCTGTAGACTTCATTGCCTGACGCGGAAGCTGCATTTGCAGCAATATCGATTGACGCAAGTATATGGGACTTCATTGCGGCTTCAGCCCATGCCGTATCTCCACGTGAAATGGCCGCGACAATGTCGCGGTGGTCACTGCAGCTTCGGCGAATTCTTTCCGACGAGAACTTCCGGTAGGTTCGCATGATCAAGGCCAGATCGATCATCGGTGCGGCGACACTGAGAAGGTGCCTGTTTCCTGACATTTTGAGAAGCTGAATGTGGAATTCGGTATTGGACTGTGAAAATTCCCTTAGAAAATCGTCATCCGGGCCATTCAACAATCCTTCCATGTGATCGCACATAGCCTCAAGGCAGCGAATATCGGCTTCCGTCGCATTCCTGGCAACGAGAGAGCAGCCATAGCTTTCGAGCACCGCTCTTGTGCCAAACAAACCCGCGACTTTGTCGCTGCTCCAGGAGGCCACCGTTGCACTGGACCGCGGCTTGGTAATCGCAAAACCCTCCGCAGCCAGACGTTTGATAGCTTCCCGGACAGGCGTGCGGCTCAACCCGGACAACCGCGCCAACTCTTCTTCCGCGAGACGTGATCCCTCTGGAAACCGGTCAGAGACAATACCATCCCTGATGAACCGATAGGCTTCGTCGGCAGCGCCCGGTTGCATGATATCACTCACTAAATGCCGTCTTCTGTATACCAGAATTCATATTCGCTTGCATTTTATCACCCTTCGCATCAGGCTTGTATCCAAAATAGGGAGGTATCTATGACGTCGAGCCTAAAAACAATTCTAACTGAGCCCGGCTGCACAGTCGCGCCCGGTATCTACGATATGATTTCGATCCGCATGGCCATCGCGGCCAGGGCGAAGGTTCTTTACATGACCGGATACGGGACAGTTGCGTCGCATCTCGGCATTCCAGACGCAGGCCTAGCATCCTTCCGCGATATGATCGATCGCGTGAGCGTCATGGGCCGGGTCGCGAAAGAGGCGGGCATTCCACTCGTCGCCGACGGCGACACCGGTTATGGCGGCCTTCTCAACGTCGACATGACCGTAAAGGAATACGAGCGCGCGGGCGCTTCCGCGATCCAGATCGAAGATCAGGTATTCCCGAAGAAATGCGGACATACGCTCAATCGTCCGGTCATCCCCAAGCAGGAAATGGCGGACAAGATTCGCGTTGCTGTCGAGGCTCGCCAGAGCGACGAATTCCTGATCATCGCCCGCACGGATGCTCGCACCGAGCATGGTCTTGCTGAGGCGATGGACCGGATGGCCGCTTACGACGAAGCCGGCGCCGACATCCTTTTCGTCGAATCGCCCGAGAGCGAGGACGAATTGCGCCAGATTGGCGAGCGGTTTGGTCACAAGCTTCTCATTGCGAACATGGTTGAAGGCGGGCGCACGCCGGTGCTCGACGCCAAACGTCTTGGCGAGCTCGGTTTCAGTCTCGCGATCTTCCCAGCCATCGGATTCTTGTCGACGGCAACGGCGCTCGAGCGCGCCTACGGCGATCTGGTGTCGTCGGGGGCGTCGGCCGGTCAGGCCAATCTCTACAACTTCGACAGCTTCAGCCGGCTGATGGGATTCGATCGGGTTTGGGAATTCGAGAAACGGAACGCCCACGCCTGAGGACCCAAAGCGGACAAATCTAAATTTTAACGGGAGGAAAGACAATGCAGGTGACCAGGATCGCGGCCCTTTTGGCCGGACTGACAATGATGTTCGCGGGAAGTGTCTCGGCACAGACCGTGACACTGGCATCGACGGTGCCGGACAACGGCGTCAATAAAGTCGTCGTTGAAACGCTGAAGGAGGATTTGACGAAGTCCGAACCGGACATGAAGCTCGACATCTTTCTCGACGGCACACTCGGCGGTGAAAACGAACTCATCGACCTCGTGCGCATTGGCGAGACGCAGATCCACATGGGCGTAATCCATGCGTCCGAATACTTCCCGAATCTCGACGCGACGCTCGTACCCTACCTCTTCCCTGACTATGACAGCGTTCGGCGTTTTCTTGCTGGCCCCATCGGCGACAAGATGAAGGCGACGCTTGAAGAGAAGGGGAACGCCAAGTTCCTCGGCACTTATTATCAGGGTGCACGCTGGGCGACGTCGAACAAGGCGTTCGAGACACTGCCGGAATTGCAGGGCATCAAAATCCGCATGCCGGAAATCCCGCTCTGGATCGACATCTGGTCCGGCATGGGCGCCATCACCACGCCGATGCCGTCGCCTGAGGTTTTCTCGGCTCTCCAGACGGGTGTCATCGACGCACAGGAGAACATGCTCAGCAATATCTACGGGCGCAAACTCTACGAGGTCCAGAAGTACCTGATCGCGACGAAGCACCAGCAGAGCTACGTGACGGTGATGGCCAATCTCGACTTCTGGAAGGGCCTTGACGAGAAGCAGCAGCAGGCCCTGCAGACGGCCGTCGATGACGCCACGCAAGCCGGCAGCGAGGCCGCGGCCGAGGAAAACAAGAGGATTATCGGGCTGATCGAAAAGGCCGGCGTGAAAATGGTCGAGCCAAAGCCGGAATTTCGCGAGAAGGCGCTGCCGATCATCAAGGCCGCAGCCGACAAGCTTCTCGATCAGGGCGTTTATGAAGCGGCGATCACCGCGGTCGCGGCATCGTCGGCGGCCGGTTCTGATGGCGTCACAGGGGAGTCCGCGGGCGCCATCAAATGAAAACGGTCACGACCGTAGTGACGAGGGCGACAGACGCCCTCGTCACTATCTGCTTTGCAGGTTTTTTCGTCGCGATCCTCGCTCAGATCGCCTATCGCTATCTCGGCGTCAGCCTTGTCTTCAGCGAGGAACTGGCGAGGTTGCTCAACCTCTTCGTGGTCTTTCTCGGCCTCGTTCTCGTGACCGCCCGGCACGGTCACATCCGGATCGACCTGATCGACCGCATGCTCGGTCGCAACCTGCTGACCGATATTCTATACCGTTTCCAGCTATTTGCGGCCTTCGTTTTCCTGTGCGCCCTGACCTTCGGCGCTTACAGGCTCATGGTTGCGAACTGGCCCTACCCGCTGGCCACCATGTCCTGGGTCAGTCAGGGCATGGTTTATCTCGCGCCCTTTATCGGCGGAGCGGTGGCTGCCGTCATCACGGCGATCAAGTTCGTGACGCCAGGACGCAGCGACCCGATCCATGAACTCGAAGCGATGGAGGACTGATCCATGCTGCCTGGCATCATCTCCATGATCGCACTAATCGTCTTCCTCGTCGTCGGGATCGGCGCGGGCTTCGCCCTGGGTCTGGCTGGTCTCGGCTATTTCGCCGTCACCAGAGGCATCCTGGAGATTCCCTGGTCCATCATCACCCAGCGGCTGGTCTCCGGCGTCGACTCCTTTCCGCTTCTTGCCATTCCGCTCTTCATCTTCGTCGGCCACCTCATGAACGATTCCGGCTCGACGACGCGGTTGTTCAACTTCGCCAACGCGCTCGTCGGCCATGTGCGCGGCGGTCTCGCCCAGGTCAACATCGTCGCAAGCATGCTCTTCGCCGGCATGTCCGGCTCCGGCGTTGCCGATGCTGCAGGCCTCGGCGCGATGGAGGTCCGCGCGATGCGCGAGGCCGGATACGACGACGAAACGACGATCGGCGTTACCGTCGGAAGCTCGCTGATCGGGCCCATCATTCCGCCGAGCATCCCCGCCATTCTCTATGCAGTCCTGGCAGGCGTCAGCGCGAGCGACATGCTTCTCGCCGGCATCGTCCCAGGGATCTTGATGGCGGTTTCGCTGATGGCAATGGCGGCGGTCTTCGCGAAAGTCCGGGGCCTACCATCTGGAAAATTCCCAGGCGTTCGGGCTCTGGGCGAGTCTTTTCTTTCGGCCTTCGCGCCGCTGATGACGCCGGTCATCTTACTGTCAGGAATATTTGCCGGCGTCTTCACCGCGACTGAAGCGGCTGCGGTCGCTGGGCTTTGGGCCTTTCTTGTCGCGACGATCTTCTACAGAAATCTCGGCCTTAGCGCGATTATCGAGGTTTTCAGGCGGACGGCATACGACGCGGCCGTCATCTTCTTTATCCTGGCCTGTTCGTCGCTCTTCGCGTGGATACTAACGCGGGCTCGAGTCCCCGACACGATGGCCTCCTGGTTGTCCAGCATGACCGAAAGCCCTGCGTTGATGATAATCATGATGATCGTTTTTCTTCTGTTCATCGGCTGCTTCATGGCCGTGTCGGTTGCGATCAACGTCTTGACGCCGATCCTCGTGCCGATCGCCATTACCTTCGGTTTCGATCCCGTTCACTTCGGCATCGTGATGATCATGATTCTGGTCATAGGAGAGGCGACCCCACCGTTCGGAATGGTTCTGTTTGTGATGACGAAGGTGGCCGGGGTCAGCTACGAGAAGGTAACAATGGCGTCTTTGCCATGGCTGGGAGCAATCCTGCTCGTTGTCCTGCTTGTCGCAGCTCTCCCTTCGCTCGCACTCTGGCTGCCCGGCCTTCTCGGTTAGGGCGCTTTTAACCGCGCCGGATTTTCCCGGAGACCTCATTTCCTGCGAGAATGGGGTCATGATGAAGAGAACGACATCGAAGAGATATTCGCCGGAGGTCCGCGAGCGGGCCTTCTGACCGAGCTCGAAGAGTTCGAGAATCTCGCCATCCGCTTCGTCAGCGTCCAGGATCAGATCGATACCTGCAGTCCCATGGGCCGGGCCATGTTCACCATCATAGGCGCCATGGCGCGCTTATCTCGGAGCGCGTCACCGCCGGCATGCAGGCCGCCAGATCGCGCGGGGCGCGTCTTGGCGGCTCTTTTGCGAACAATTGCTTTGCCGATGACGATGACGGCTGTTGGACCGAGGAGGCGAGCGACGCGGCAATGAATTGCGACTTCAAGGGACGCCACTTCGAAGGCGAGATCATGCTTTGGGCGGTGAGATGGTCCAGTCGTTATGGGATCGGCTCTCGTGATCGCGAGCAGATGATGGGCGAGCGCGGCGTCGCCGTCGATCATTCGACGATCTACCGGTGGGTTCAAAAAATGCCCCGGAGATCGAGAAGCGCCTGCGCTGGCAGTGGCGTCGACCGCGTTCGACGAGCTGGCGCGTGGACGAGACCTACGTGAAAGTCCGCGGGAAATGGGCTTATCTCTACAGAGCTGTCGACAGGAGTGGGAACACGATCGACTTCTATCTTTCACCGACCCGGAACACCAGGGCGGCGAAGCGCTTTCTGGGCAAGGCGATGAAAGGCCTGAAGACCTTCGAGAAACCGCACGTCATCAACACCGACAAGGCGCCGACCTGCGGCGCGGCCCTTACGGAGCTGAAGGCTGAGGGCAAGTGCCCGAAGCATACGCTGCATCGACAGGTGAAGTATTTGAACAACGTCGTCGAAGCCGATCACGGCAAGCTGAAGCAGTTGATCCGTCCCGTGCGCGGTTTCAAGACGATGAAGACCGCCTACGCGACGATCAAGGGTTTCGAGACGATGCGGGCGTTGCGCAAGGGTCAGGCCGGGTTAGGCAACATCTACGGCGAGGCACGCATCGTCGAGCGAGCTTTCGGCATTGGTCCCTGCGCGCTCGCCGAGGCCATGGCCTTCGTCACCGTGCGGCTCGAGCGCGAAGCGGCCTGAAAAGGATCTGTCATCGCCCAGCCGCTTAAACGCGCCCTTCAGAACGGTTTGCAACAGCGCCGTTTGTTGCGCGGTGCCATCGGCGAACACGCAGCGGTTCCTTTCATTGGTGAAATGGTGGTAGTGACGGCGCAGCTATTTCGACGTCGTGGCACTCCTCGCCCACGGATAGGCGCCGGCGATCTATTTGCGGGCGAAGGCCTCCGCAACGCCGTAAGTTCCCGTCGACTTGCAAAGTCAATTTCGTTCAACCTGCCTTCGAGACACGAAAGCTATCAACCACGGTAGCGCTTGATGATTGCAATTGTTATGAAAATATTTCATGAAATTAGGGGCGCTGCGTTGAAGATTACAGCCAGAGATGTCGCGACCAAGGCCGGAACGTCGACGTCTGCCGTTTCGAGAGCGTTCCGTCCGGGTTCGTCGATTGCGGAACACCTTCGCTCTCGTATTCTGCAGGTAGCTGACGAGATTGGCTACCAGACGCCCTCGGGATCAGCGGTCTCGCAGCTTTCCACCGGCACAATCTCGCTCGTCGCGGGCGACTTGACGAACCCGTTCTACCCGACCGTCCTCGAGGAGCTTTCGCAGGCACTCGTCGGATCGGGGAGGCGGCTGATCCTGCACGTCGTGCCAGGCGGAAAGGATGTCGACAGCGTCATGCAGCAGGTTCTCGACTACAAGGCCGACGCGGCGATCATCACCTCGGCCACACTGTCGTCGACCCTTGCAAAGACCTGCCGGCAGAAGCGCCTTCCCGTCGTCCTCTTCAACCGGACGCAACCCGACATCGGGGTCAGCGCGGTCTGTTGCGACAACTACAACGGCGGACGTCAGATCGGCCAGCGTCTGGTTGCGGCGGGCCGCCGCCGCATCACATTCGTTTCTGGTATTTCCGACACGTCCACCAACGTCGAACGCTGGCGCGGCTTCTCCGCGGCACTTGAAGAGGCGAACGTGACCATCGAGGCGCGCGTAGACGGGCGGTTCGAGTATGCGGCGGCTTTCGAAGCGTCCACACGTCTTCTCGAACGTTCTACGGCCCCCGACGCAGTCTTCTGTGCCAACGACATCATGGCGCTTGCGGCGATCGATGCTGCCAAAAAGGTTGGGGCTCGCAGTCTTCTGTGCCCAAAAAGGTTGGGGCTCGGATTCCGGACGACGTCGCTATCATCGGTTTCGATGATATCCCGATGGCGGGCTGGCAGTCTTACCGGTTGACGACGGTTCGGCAGAGAATCCGCCTGATGGTCCAAGAAACGCTCGACATGATCGAACGGATCACGAGAGATCCTGCAGTAGCAGGTTCGGTCCGGATCACGCCGTGCAAGCTGATCGAGCGCGCGAGCGGCTGACACGAGGAAAACCCGAATGGATCCGCACTGATCTGAAATTATTTCAATTATTCCTGGTTTTCTTGCAAGTTTGCTGATCCTTGTCTACTGATGTCGGAGGGAGTGAGGAAACAGTCGGCAATTCGCCTGTTTCAAACAACGACAGCGGAGGAACACATGAAATTTCGGACCATAGCCATTGCGGGCATCATCGCAACTCTCAGCCTTGGAGGCTCGGCCGCCGCGCAGGAGCGTCTTGCTTTCGGCGCAACGAACGCACAGAGCGCTCATTACGCCTACTTCGCCGCTTTGGCGCAGATCGTAAATTCGACCTATCCGAAGAAGTATCAGGCTTCGGTCGTCGAGACCGGCGCGACGGTCGACAACCTCAAGCGGATGTCGCGGAATCAGCTGGACATCGGGCTGGTAACGACGTCGACCCTCTATCAGGCCTACAACGGCACCAAGGAATTCGACGGTCATCCGATTGAATCCAAACTTCTCTGGGCCTACTCGCTGGCTCCACAGGACGTTATCACACGCAAGGACGCGGGCTACGAGAAGCTGACCGACCTCGACGGCCAGAAGATGGGTCCTGGCATGCGTGGATCGTCCACCGAGGCAACCTCGGAAGAGGTTTTCAAACTTCTGGAAATCAAGCCGGATTGGGCCCGCGGGACCAATGCCGAACTGGCCAACGCCATTAAGGACGATCGTGCGGTCGGCTTCGTGAAGAGTGCCGTCGGAACTCACTTCGACGCTTTGACTACCGACATCGCAGCCTTCACGGCATTGAAGGTCCTCGGACTGGACGAGGAGCAGGCCGCCAAGATCAAGAAGGAACTTCCCGAACTTTCGCTCGTGGATATGCCGGGCGGCGATATGGAGGGAACAGGCCCCTTCAAAACCTGGGGCTTCATGATCTCGGTATCGGCCCGTCCCGATCTCGATGAGCAGACCGCATACGATCTTACCAACGCTGCAATGGAAAACATGGCCAAGCAGGAGGCCGCATTCCCGGCGGTGAAGGGAACGAACCTTCCCGAACTGACCCTGAAATACGCCACCAGCCCGCTGCATCCCGGGGCAATCCGTTACTATGAAGAGATCGGTCTCACCGTTCCCGATTCCCTGAAGTAATCGGCAGCATTCAGGCGGAGCCCCCGCGCTCCGCCTGAACCGGGAGAAGACCTATGCAAAATTTCGGTTTCGACACGTTCCGCGAGAAGGCGATCGCCGCTTTGGCCATCCTCCTCGGTGCGTTCATCTTCTATACGTCATTCGAGGGTCCGTTCGAGTCCCTTGTCCAGCGATCTGTCTTTGTCTTGATGATCGTGACGCTCGCGGTGCTGATGTATCCGCTGTTCCTCGGCTCGAAGTTACGGCCGCTTGGTATCGCGATCGATATCGCCATCGTCGCGATCTGCACGGTGTCCACTGTCTACATTGTTCAAAATTACCAGAACATCATGACCGACCTTCCGTGGGCCCAGCCGACGGACATGATCATGGCGTTCGGAACTCTTGCCGCGGTCCTCGAACTCGCCAGGCGAACGTCGAACTGGGTCTTTCCCGTTATTGTCATCCTGTCTGTCGTCTACGCGCTTCTGGGCTTTCTGATACCGGGACAATTCGGACATCGCGGCTTCGATGTCGGTTACCTCACCGAGATTATCTTCCTATCCGACCGCGGTCTCTGGGGCATGCTGGTCAACGTCGCCTCGACCACGCTGGCCTCCTTCGTGCTGTTCGGAGCAATCCTTCTCCATACCGGTGCAGGAGAGACCTTCTTCGACCTTTCTGCCCGTCTGGGAGGCTCGCGACCGGGCGGCGCCGCCAAGATTGCCACGTTCGCTTCGGGTTTTTTCGGAGCGATCAACGGATCGACGGTGGCGAATGTCGCGACGACTGGCAACTTCACCATCCCATTGATGAAGCGTCTCAATTACCCGCCGGCCTATGCCGGAGCCGTCGAAGCCATCGCCTCGACAGGCGGACAACTCGCTCCTCCGATCATGGGAACAGCGGCTTTCGTGATGGCTGAACTGGTCGGCATAAATTATTGGTCGATTGCGTTGGCTGCAATCGTTCCGGCTTTCCTTTTCTACCTTGGCGTCTACGCGACAGTTCACGTTGTCGCCCGTCGACAGAGCTTTCGCCCAGTCGACCCGTCCGAACTGCCCGACTGGCAAACCGCGATGAATTTCACCCGGCTCGCACCGATTGTTGCGGGATTGTCGGGACTGGCGTTCGGCATCTTCAACGGCAATTCGATCGAACTCACCGCCTGCTACGGCATGATCGCGATGGTCGTCGCCGTCTTCGTCGCCCGCCTTGCCGCCGGCCAGAGCGTCGGCGAAGTGGTGCGGATCGTCGTGCGGTCCCTCGAGGAGGGCGGCCGCGGGGTCGTGATCGTTGGCGTTCTGCTTGTCGGCGCGCAGGTCTTCGTTGCGATGATCAATCTGACCGGATTCGGCGTGGCCGTGACCGCTGCCGTTCTCGACTTCGGCCAAGGTCAGACGTGGCTGATCGCGATCCTGATGGCGGGCATCTGTCTGATCGCAGGAATGGGGTTGCCGACGTCTGCGGCCTACGTGATGGTAGCGGCGGTTTTCGCGCCTGCGCTGATCCAGCAGGGCCTTGATCCGCTCGTCGTCCACATGTTCGTCCTCTACTATGCGGCGCTATCTGTCATCACGCCTCCGGTCTGTCTCGGCGTCTTCGTGGCGGCGACCATCGCGCAGGCACCTTGGCTCAAGGTTGCCGTGCAGACACTGCGGCTTGGCGCGACGGCTTATGTTCTGCCGATGCTGTTCCTGATTTATCCGGGAATGCTCGGTGGCGGCGGTCCGGAGGCGATCATCAGGGCCATCGTATCTGGGGCTATCTTCGTCCTCTCCACCGCGCATCTTCTCGGCGGAGCGATCCTTCCGGGCAATCGCTTCCTCATTGTCCTTTGGGCAATTCCCGCGGTCCTGGCGATTTTGCCGAACATGCTCGCGACGGCCTGTGCCGCGGTCCTGTTCGCGGTGCTTGCGACGATGTCGCGGGCGGCGATCAGGAAGCGAGACGCCTTGCACCCGGAAACGAACCAAACCCTGGAGGTATCGGCATGACCGAGAACCGAATGCTGAAGTCACGCATCCGAGCGAAAGAGCCTTTGATCGGTGCGTTCATCAAGACACCGCATCCGATTGTGATCGAGATCATGGGCGCTTCCGGTTTGGATTTTCTGGTGCTCGACGCGGAACATGCCCCGTTCGATCGTTCCTCAATCGACATGGCGATGATCGCCGGTCGTTCCGTTGGCTGCCCGCTGATCGTCAGGGTGCCGATAACCTCGCCGGATTGGATTCTGAACGTGCTGGATGCTGGCGCCGCCGGCATCATGGTTCCTCATGTGACATCGCCGGCGCAAGCTGAGGAACTCGTCAAAATGACCCGCTACGTTGCGGGTGGACGGGGCTTCGCGGGAACCACGAGAGCAGCGCAATATGCGAAGCGGAACTTCAAGGATCACCTGACACAGACCGAGCACGAAACTTCGCTGATCTGCCAGATCGAAGATCCCGAAGGCGTCGATGCGTTCGAACGAATCTCAAACGTCGACGGTGTCGACGCTCTCTTCGTGGGGCGGGCAGACCTTGCTGTCTCCTACGGGTTCGACGGTTTCTTTGCTCCCGAAGTCGCCGCAAAATGCGAGGCCGTACTTGGGGCCACCGGCTGCGCGACAGGCCTTTACTGCGCGCCCGCTGAGGACCTGCAGTCGGCACGAAAGGCGGGAGCAACCTTCTTCGTCGTCGGCTCCGAACATGCCCTCATGGCGCGTGGTGCCGCGGATATCGTTGCAAACTTCAGGGCCTAGAACGCCGATGGACAAGCGGAAACAAGCGGAAAAGCATCATGACGATCGAGTATTTGAAACGCGGCAAGCCTGACACCGAGCGTTCGGCGGATGACGATAGCGTCAGGAAGACCGTCGAAGACATCTTGTCCGACATCGAGAGCCGCGGCGATGCAGCAGTCCGGGATCTTTCGCAAAAATTCGACCGCTACGCCCCTAAGTCTTTCCGGCTTTCGCCGTCCGAGATCGAGGCGATCGTCTCGAAGGTTTCCGACCAAGAGATGGCCGATATCCGCTTTGCCCAGGATCAGGTTCGTAACTTCGCGAAGGCTCAACGGGACTCGATGAGTGACATCGAGATCGAGACGATGCCGGGTGTCGTTCTCGGTCACAAGACAATTCCGGTCCAGTCCGTCGGGTGCTATGTGCCGGGCGGCAAGTTTCCGATGGTCGCCTCGGCGCACATGTCGGTCGCCACTGCCAGCGTCGCCGGCGTGCCACGCATCGCAGCCGCGACACCGCCGTTCAAGGGCGAACCGAACCCGGGAGTGATCGCGGCCATTCACATGGGCGGCGCCCACGAGATCTATGTCCTCGGCGGTATCCAGGCCGTCGGCGCGCTGGCGCTGGGAACCGAAACGATCGAACCGGTCCATATGCTGGTCGGCCCAGGCAACGCGTTCGTTGCCGAGGCTAAACGCCAGTTGTTCGGACGGGTCGGTATCGATCTCTTCGCCGGTCCTACCGAGACGATGGTGATTGCCGACGACACCGTCGACGCCGAACTCTGTGCGACTGACCTCCTCGGCCAGGCCGAGCACGGCTACAATTCCCCCGCAGTCCTCGTCACGAATTCTCTTAAATTGGCCGAAGGAACCATGGGGGAAATCGAGAGGCTTCTCAAAATTCTGCCGACCGCCGAAACGGCGTCGAAAAGTTGGGAGGACTATGGCGAGGTCGTTATCTGCGACACCTACGACGAGATGCTAAAGATCGCCGACGAGATCGCGTCCGAGCATGTGCAGGTCATGACCGAACGCGACGACTGGTTCCTCGACAATATGACATCCTACGGAGCGCTCTTCCTCGGACCACGCACCAACGTCGCCAACGGCGACAAGGTAATCGGCACGAATCATACCCTGCCGACGAAGAAGGCCGGGCGCTACACGGGCGGCCTTTGGGTCGGAAAGTTCCTGAAGACGCATAGTTATCAGAGAGTGACGACCGACGAGGCGGCCGCCAGGATAGGCGAATACTGCTCGCGGCTTTGCATGCTTGAGGGGTTCGTGGGCCATGCGGAACAGGCGAACATTCGGGTCAGGCGTTATGGCGGTCGGAACGTAGAATACGGATCGGCGGCGGAAACATTGAAAGCCGCCGAATGAACTCGCTGCCGCAAACCCCGTCATTTCGGCTGGAAGGGAAACGAGCGATAGTCGCCGGTGCCTCGTCGGGCATAGGCTTCGGCTGCGCGGCCGCCTTGTTGGAAGCCGGAGCGCACGTCGTCATGGCGTCGCGAGCGGGTAGGCGACTGGATGAAGCCGTCGACATGCTTCAGACCAAGGGGCGCCACGTCGAACGGCTCGGCATGGACGTCGCGGATGTCGTGAAGACGACGCAGGTCGTACGGGACGCCGGGGTTTTCGACATCCTGGTCAACTCCGCGGGAATGGCGCGGCACGGCGCGGCGATCGACACCGGCGTCGACGATTTCGATGCCGTCGTATCGGTCAATTTGCGCGGCGCGTATTTCTTGACCCGTGCGGTCGCGCTCGGACTGATTGCGGCAAACAGACCGGGTTCCTTGATCAACATTTCCAGTCAGATGGGTCACGTCGGCGGAAAGGACCGCGCGGTGTATTGTGCGACGAAACACGCCGTCGAAGGCTTCACGAAGGCAATGGCCATCGAGTGGGGTCCAAGAAAAATAAGGGTGAATACGATCTGCCCGACTTTCGTCAGGACGCCGCTGACGACATCGATGTTTTCCGATCCGGAGCGGGTCGCCTGGATGCGCGAGAAGATCAAGCTCGGGCGGGTTGGAGAGATCGAGGACGTCATGGGTGCCGCGGTCTACTTGGCGTCCGACGCGTCGGCCATGGTCACCGGAACCGCGATGATGATCGACGGCGGCTGGACCGCCGAATAGGACCAAGCCGCAACGGCAGTGATCGGCGGCCGTCCCCGAGGAGACTGGAAATGCCTGACGCCTTCGACAACGCTACCCTTGCCAAGCTCCGCTCTGGCGATACGCCGACTGTCTGCAACGCGCTGGAAGTCCTCAATGGCCGCCGCTCGGCGACAGGGTTCACAAAGGTAACGGTGCTGGCGGCGGAGCCAGCCTTACCGTCGATGGTAGGCTTCGCCAGAACCGCGTGTATCCGGGCGGCGTCGCCGGCCGAAATGACACCGGAAGAGGTGCGGAAGCGTCGGCTCGCATACTAAGATTACGTGGCGTTCGGGACTCGTCCGAAGGTCGTCGTCATCGAGGATCGCGACTGGCCTCAGCCAGTCGGAGCCTTCTGGGGAGAGGTTAATGTCGCGATCCACAAGGGTCTTGGGGTAGCCGGAACGCTGACGAACGGGGCTATGAGGGATCTCGGCGCTCTCGACCACGGCTATCAGGTTCTAGCGGGCGCCGTCGGCCCCAGTCATGCGTTCGTCCACATTCTCGAGATCGACTGTCCGGTAACCGTCTTCGGCATGTCGGTACGCTCGGACGACCTGATTCATGCAGACCGGCACGGGGCGGTTGTCATACCGGCTCGCCATTTTGTGGGTATCTCGGCCGCTATCGATACTGTCGCAAGGAAAGAAGCGCCTATTCTCGCAGCGGCCTGCGCTCCAGAATTCAACATCGAGAAGCTTCGGATCGCTTGGGGCGAAGCAGAGGACGCTCACCGAAAAATTCCCGCTGGCGCTGCTGTTAATGCAGAATCAGGCAGTTGACGACGAAAGTCCGCATCAAACACTGAACGAAAGAACATCGTCCAACGGACAGTTGCTAAGCGACCTAAAACATGCCCGCACCGCCTATCAATTAGATGGTTCGAATTGTTTTGCAGTGACCGGCCTTCTAAAGTATGATTCTGGTTATGTCGAACACTCTCATCGGCTACGCCCGTAGAGTGGACCCCGTTTCGGCGGACAGTCGGCGGTTGGGTTTAGATGTTTGATCCCAGGATTTGATGGTGCAATCTTCTCGCAGGAATGGAAGGAGGCACTATGGGGCAGATTCACCACGGCAGCGCCACCAGAGTCTCCCCCCGGTCAAGCCCTACCGGATTCACACATTGCGGAGTTTCCAGCCGTGTTTGATGGCTTGATATCGTTGGATGCCGTTGAAGACGGTGACGGGTCTGGGTTTACCGTAGAAACCAGTCCATCCTCCGAGGCGGGCGATCACCCATGTCGCGAAGGCGAGCGAAGTGGGCTGGTGCGGGTTTTTTGGCGAGCGCTTTTGCCTTCGAGACTGATCGAGACGTGTTGAAGGATTTGAGCGTCTTCGGCATCGAAAGCATCGGCGATGGGCCGGCGGCGTCGCGTTCGTGAACGAGTTGCAGGACGCTGATGGCGGCGATGAGCACGGCTATGGCCAGTTTCTCGTAGGGTTCGTCGGCGGCGATGCGCATGGCCTCGACGTCGAACCCCTTGGACTTCATAGTTCGAAACAGTTGCTCGATGGTCCAGCGCTGGCGATAAAAGCCAAGGATGCGCTCGGCGTCGGCGAGGTCGTTTACGCTGTGTGTGGTCAACAACCGCCAGTGGGCCGGGGTGTGGGCCGGGGTGTGGGCCGGGGCTGTGCTTGCTGCTTCACCGATCTCGCGGGCCTCAACGACGGTGAGATCGACATGGTCGGGCAGGATGCGTTGTCCGTGCTGGCGCCCACGGCGGACCGGCCGCACGATCCTGATCCGATCGAAGCGCACCTCGAGCCGAGCCTGCCGCGCCTTTCGACCTGCCGCGGCCGGCAGATCGACCGTCGTCGTTCCCGCACATGGCAGGGCCGCAGCCTTCGCGAACAGACATTCCTTGCCGGCCTCACCGGCCAGCTGCCGGTCTTGCCCCGCGCGCACCACCAGATCGATGCCGGCGGGCCGCAAGGCGAACATCTCGAAGATATCCCCCTCGCGGTCGGCGACGACGGTGACGCGGGCCGCGCCTTGCTCGATCAAATCCGCTGCCTTTGTCGCACCGTCCAGCCAACGCGCGCTCTCCTTGGCGTCGAACCCACGTTGCTTGCGCGTCGCCCGCTGGCCTCCATGGCGATAAATGATCTGCGCATGGACGAGACCGAGCAGGGCATGCGAAGCTACATCGACCGCGATCACCGGATGCAGCACCGATCCACAGCTTTGAGCGTCGATGCGCAAGTTGGTCGTGTCCTCGATGGCCAGGACATGCAGCCCAGCAACGCGTCCGGCTGTGCGGGCGGCGGCATTCTCGACCATTTCGTCCACGGTGACGGCCCGGTTGCGCAGGAACCGGGTTATCCCGATCTCTCCGGCCCGGTCGCCTCCCAGACGCCGCACCCGCGAACATCCCATCTCGACCAGACGTCGGAGCAGAAAGGCCCCCCTTTTTGCCGGCGCAAATCGCCGAATTCGCCAAGGCTGAACGCTTCCATCGCAGGCTCTCCCTTGTCACAAAACGCAACGCTATCGAGTCAGAAAATTCCGCCGTCCAAAACCCCAAAAATCAAAAGTGTGAATGTTGTAGGGCTTGACCCGGGAGACTGCGGCGGTCCGTCGAGCGATACAACATAGTTAAGAGAGCCTGAGGCAGCTCGCCAGACGGCATGGGATTAATCCGAAGACCGTCGCGAAGTGGAAGAAGCGAGGCTCGACGGCCGATCGGCGAACCGGTCCTCGAGAGCCGAGGTCGACTGTCCTGTCGATCGCCGATGAAGCTGTCATTGTCGCTTTCCGGCAGCACACGCTTTTACCGCTCAGAGCCTGCCCTCGGGCTTGACCGGGGGACTGCCTCTACGCGCTGCAACCGACGATCGCGCATTTGACCCGATCGTCACTCCACCGCTGCCTCCAGCGCCATGGCATCTCGCGACTACCCGAGACCGAAGGCGACAAGCCGCAGCGCTCCAAGTTCAAGCGATATCCCCTCGGGTATTTCCACATCGATATCGCCGAGGTGCAAACCGAGGAAGGCAAGCTCTATCTCCTCGTGGCGATCGACCGAACCTCCAAGTTCGCCTTCGTGGAACTGCATGAGAAGGCGACCCGCCGCGTTGCCGGAGACTTCCTCAGGGCACTCGCCGCGTCGGTTCCCTATAAGATCCACACGGTTCTCACTGACAACGGAACGCACTTCACCGACCCTTCCGGCGACGGCTGGACGCCCGAGGATATCAAGGCGATGCGGGCTGAAAAGGTGCTGTTTCGCTGCCACGCCTTCGAGGGCGCCTGCGCTGATCTCGACATCGAACATCGCCTGACCAAGCCGCGTCACCCGTGGACCAACGGCCAGGTCGAAAGAATGAACCGGACGCGACCGTCAAATGCTTCCATTACAACGATCACGCACAACTGCGACGCCACCTCGCCGACTTTATCGACGCCTACAACTTCGGCCGACTATTGAAGACGCTCAAGGGCCTCACCCCATACGAGTTCATCGGCAAACAGTAGACATCAGAGCCGGAGCGTTTCAAATTCAATCCAATCCACCAAATACCGGGACTGAACACTTAAGGTGCGAGTTATGGCTCAACGACCGAAAGTGGCGGCGCCACATGGCGATCTTGACAGATGCGCTGCCGTATTGTCTGATGTCTGACAACCTATCCTTTGAAGGGCCCCGGTCTCATCTACCAAGCGCGCCTTCCCTCGATTGATCGGACCAAGGATGTGGTGGTGGCGGTCGCGCGCCATGTGGAAGCTGTCGGGCTCGCGGTGGGTGATCGGATCCCGACAGAACACGAAATCATGGCCGCGCTTGGCATTGGCCGTTCCTCGGTGCGCGAGGCGATGCGCCATCTTCAGGCCTTGGGTGTCATAGAGACCCGACGCGGCACCGGATCCTTCCTGAAACGACCGGTTTCTGCATCGACGATCCATATGCCCCTATCGTTCGATACGACGACACGCCAGCGCGATGCGCTGTTGCAGACGCTTGACGTGCGCCGTGGTCTCGAAGTCGAAGCGAGCATGCTCGCCGCCTGCCGGGCAACGCCGGCCGATCTCGCCGCGATGGCCATGAAGCTCGACGAGATGGAACGCGTCCATCTTCAGAAGGGTACCGCCGGTCGCGAGGACCTCGCCTTCCACCTGTCGATTTATGGAGCTACGCACAACCCGCTGTTCGGGCAATTGTTGGAGCAGATGCGCGAGGCCTTCGAGCACTTCTTCGACAAACCGTTCGAACGGCCAGATTTCGCCAGGCGGTCCTTTCCCTTCCACCGCGAGCTTTACGACGCGATCGCTGCCGGCGATGCCGAGAAGGCTCGCGACAAGACCGTTGCGATCCTAGCGATTGTCGAAGAGGACATCAAGGATATGTCGCAATGACGTCACCTTCAGCCGCACCTTTCGCGGCGATCAGAGAAAATGATGTCTCGGGCCGGCCGGACGACGCCTTCATCGTCGCCCATGATGCGTCAAACCCATATGAGGCGGTCGTGCCGCCGATCGTCCAGACCTCGCTTTTCACCTTCCAAAGCTATGCCGAGATGGAGGCGACCTATCGCGGCGAACGCGTGCGGTCGACCTATTCGCGCGGGCTCAATCCGACGGTGCGGATTTTCGAGGAGAAGCTGGCCGCGCTCGAAGGCGCCGAAGATGCACTCGGTTTCGCTAGCGGCATGGCGGCGATTTCCTCGACGGTCCTCACCTTCGTCGAACCCGGTGACCGGATCGTTGCGGTCCGCCATGTCTATCCCGATGCCTATCGGCTGTTCGAAACGATGTTAAAGCGGCTGAAGGTCGAAGTGACCTATGTCGACGGCCGTGACGAGGACGCGGTCGCGGCGGCCTTGCCGGGTGCCAAGCTCTTTTACATGGAAAGCCCGACGAGCTGGGTGATGGAGGCGCACGACGTCGGCGCGCTGGCAACGCTGGCGCGGCAGCACGGTATCCTGAGCGTCATCGACAATTCCTGGGCGTCGCCGGTCTTCCAGAAGCCCGTGATGCTCGGCGTCGACCTTGTCCTGCACTCGGCCTCGAAATATCTCGGCGGCCATTCCGACGTGGTTGCCGGCGTGGTGGCCGGCTCCAGGACGCTGGTCGGCCAGATCCGCTCGTGCACGTTGCCTTATCTCGGTGGCAAACTTTCGCCCTTCGACGCCTGGCTGCTGATTCGCGGCCTTCGTACCCTGCCAATCCGCATGCGCGCCCACGAGGCCGATGCGATGGAGATCGCCCGACAACTGTCCAGCCATCCTGCGGTCCAGTCCGTGCAGCATCCGGGGCTTTCAAACGCTTTGCCTGCGGGACTTGGCGGTACGTCAGGCCTTTTCTCTTTCACGTTTCACCAGACAGTCGACGTCGTCGCATTTGTCGATCATCTGAAGACGTTCAGTCTCGGCGTCTCGTGGGGCGGCCACGAAAGCCTGGTGATTCCAGGCAAGGTCGTTCTGGCGCAGCAGGCCGGGCCGAACGCGGCGAAAGCCTTCGGCATCGATCCGCAATCGGTGCGCCTGCACGTCGGGCTCGAGGGAGTGGAGCCGCTCTGGGCCGATCTTGCAGCGGCAATCGAGGCGGCCACCGACAACTGAACCGCGGTCGCGGCGTCACCCGACGAGACCGAAGAGCAAACGAGACCGAACGACAACCAGATCCACAACCTGCCCAGACGGAGGACTGACATGACGAGACATCTATTGGCCGCCACGGCCCTATCCTGCCTCTTCGCCCTGCCGGCCAGCGCCGATACGGTGCTGAAGCTCACCGAGGTTATCACCTCGCCGGAGAGGACCGAAACGTTGAAAGGGCTGGTCAAGACCTTCGAGGAGGCCAACCCCGGCACGACGGTCGAGATCACCTCGCTGCCCTGGGGCGAGGCCTTCGAAAAGTTCGCGACGATGTATTCGGCGGGCGAGGTGCCCGACGTCATGGAGATGCCCGACACCTGGCTGGCGCTCTACGCCAAGAACGGCGCGCTGGAAAACCTCGAGCCGTATCTGAAGGACTGGTCGGTAACGCCCGACCTCAACGATCGGGCGCTGGAGTTCGGCCGGGCCGTCGACAAGACCGCCTACATGCTGCCCTACGGCTTTTATCTGAGGGCGATGTTCTACAACAAGGCGGTGTTCAAGGAAGCTGGCGTCGAGGCGCCGCCGACGACGCTCGACGAATTCACCGCTGCCGCCGAGAAGATCGCCAAGGTGCCGGGCAAGTCGGCCTACTGCCTGCGCGGCGGTCCGGGCGGCCTCAATGGCTGGGCAATGTTCGGCGCGACGATGAACGGCGACAACGCCTTCTTCAAGGAAGACGGCACCTCAACCTTCGCCGATCCGGGATGGGTCAAGGGCCTCGCCTACCTGACCGACCTCTACAAGAAGGGCTATGCCCCGAAGGACTCGATCAACTGGGGCTTCAACGAGATCGTCGCCGGCTTCTACTCCGGGACCTGCGCGATGCTCGACCAGGATCCGGATGCGCTGATTGCCATCGATCAGCACATGGGCCCCGACGACTACGGCGTCGCGCCGATGCCGAAAGGACCTGCCGGCAAGGCGTTTCCGACGATCGGCTACGCCGGCTGGTCGATGTTTTCGACCAGCAAGAACAAGGATCTCGCCTGGAAGCTGCTGACGACCCTCGAAGGTCCGGAAGGCAACATTGCCTGGAACAAACGCACCGGTGCCCTGCCGGTGCTGAAATCGGCAGAGAAAGACCCGTTCTATTCCCAGGCCAAGTTCAAGGGCTGGTTCGAGGAGCTGTCCGACAAGAACTTCGTTCCAACGAGGATGCCGACGGATCTGGAGGAGTTCGCCTTCTTCAAGGATTCCCTCGTCATCAAGACTAGCCAGCAGGCTCTGCTCGGCGACATCACCCCGGAGGAGCTTGGCCAGCAATGGGCCGACTACCTGAGCGATGCCAAGAAAAAGGCGATGGGCCAGTGATCTGCCTGGCCGGACGTTCAATCGCGTCCGGCCGGCCTTTGGTTCGCGTACACAATCTGAACTCCAAAATCGTCGAAGGGCGGGCGATGCGATGGCGATGACAGTCGACGACAGCGCCAATCATCGCCGTCGCCCGCCGATGCCTCGCTTTACGCGCGCGGTGGAGCCTTATCTCTACACCGCGCCGGCGGTGATCCTGATCCTCACCGTCATGCTGGTGCCGCTGGTCATCGGCTTCACCTATGCGTTCCGGGACGTGCGGCTGCTCAATCCGTTCAGTGGCGGGTTCGTGGGACTGGAGCATTTTCGGGCGCTCGCCAAGGATGGCGATTTCGCCCTGGCACTGAAGAACACCGTGTTCTGGACGGCGACGTCAGTGTTCTTTCAGTTCGTCTTCGGGCTGATCCTGGCGCTTCTCCTCAACCGGCCGTTTACCGGACGCGGCGTCGCGCAGGCGCTTGTCTTCCTGCCCTGGGCAGTACCAAGTTTCCTGTCAGGCCTCGATTGGGCCTGGCTGTTCAACCCGGTGGTCGGGCCGATCCCCCACTGGCTGACGGCGCTCGGCCTGATGGAGCAGCCGGTCAACATCCTCGGTGATCCGAACCTTGCCATGTGGGGACCCATCATCGCCAATGTCTGGTGGGGCATTCCGTTCTTTGCGATCACGTTGCTGGCCGCCCTGCAGTCGATCCCCAAGGACATCTATGAGGCTGCGTCGATCGACGGAGCGGGGGCGTTCGAGCGATTTCGGGCCATTACCCTACCGTTTCTTGCACCGACCATCGCCATAACCGTGCTCCTGCGGACCGTCTGGATCGCCAATTTCGCCGACCTCATCGTGGTGATGACCAATGGCGGACCGGCCGATCGCACGCAGATCGTGGCGAGCTACATCTTCACCACAGCCTTCCGGCGCCTCGACTTCGGCTATGCCTCGGCGATCGCCATGGTGCTGCTGGTGCTTCTCATGATCTATTCGCTGCTGCTGGTGATCCTGCGGCAGACGCTTCTGGCGAGGTCCTGATGGCAACCCGCTCGATCCGCATCATCGGCACATTGACCCACCGAATGGCTATTCTCGCCTATATCGTGGTGGCGCTGTTCCCGCTCTACTGGCTCCTCAAGGTCTCGGTGACACCGGACGCGCTGCTCTATTCGGAGGGCGTCCGGATGTGGCCCTCGGCAACGACACTCGCCCACTATACCTTCGTTCTGGAGAATTCGGATTTTCCGAAGTTCTTCCGCAACAGCCTGGTCGTCTCGCTGTCGACGGCAGCGATCGTCACGCTGGTGGCGGCCGGTGCCGGCTATGCCATGTCGCGCTTCGCCTTTCGGGGAAAGCTTTGGCTGATCGGCCTCATGTTGATCACCCAGATGTTTCCGCTGGTCATGCTGATCGCGCCGATCTTCAAGATGCTGACGGCGACCGGCCTGACCAACAGCCTGGCCGGTCTGATCCTCGTCTACACGGCCTTCAACGTGCCCTTTGCGGTATTCCTGATGCAGTCCTTTTTCGATGCGATCCCGCGCGACCTGGAAGAGGCGGCAATGATTGACGGGGCAAGCCGCTTCATGGCGTTCCGGCAGATCATCGTGCCGCTGACCCTGCCGGGCATGGCGGCAACGCTCGGCTTCGTCTTCACCGCAGCGTGGAGCGAATTGCTTTTTGCCCTGATGCTGATCTCCAAGACCGACGCCAGCACCTTTCCGGTCGGGCTCCTGTCCTTCGTGTCAAAGTTCGGGGTCAATTTCGGGCAGATGATGGCCGCCGGCGTCCTCGCGTTGATCCCGGCGCTCCTGTTCTTCCTGATGATCCAGCGCTTCCTCGTGCAGGGCCTGACGGCCGGCGCGGTCAAAGGCTGACGAAAGGGATCGCTCCATGTCGACGATCGAGATCAAGTCCGTGGCGAAATCCTTCGGCGAGACGCATGTCCTCGCGGACGTCGATCTGTCGATCGGCGCGGGGGAGTTCGTCGTTCTGGTCGGACCATCCGGCTGCGGCAAGTCGACCCTTTTGCGGATGATCGCTGGCCTGGAGGACGTGTCGAGCGGCGACATCATGATCGCCGGCCGGCGGGTCAATGATCTCGCCCCGAAGGACCGCAACCTGGCGATGGTCTTCCAGTCCTATGCGCTCTATCCGCACATGACCGTCGCCGACAACATGAGTTACAGCCTGCGCATCCGAAAGGTCGCGCGTGAGGCTATCTCCCGGGCGGTGGATAAGGCAGCGGAAACGTTGGGGCTGGCCCCGTTGGTCGCTCGCAAGCCGCGCACCCTGTCGGGCGGCCAGCGCCAGCGCGTCGCCATGGGCCGGGCGATCGTGCGCGAGCCGCAGGCGTTTCTCTTCGACGAGCCGCTGTCCAATCTCGATGCGCGCCTGCGTGAACAGATGCGCGGCGAGATCAAGAAGCTGCATTATCGGCTCGGCGCGACGTCGATCTACGTGACCCACGACCAGATCGAGGCGATGACGCTGGCCGACCGGATCGTCGCTATGGACGGCGGCTCGATCCAGCAGATCGGCAGCCCAGCCGAACTCTATGATCGGCCGTCCAATCTTTTCGTTGCCGGCTTCATCGGTTCGCCTGCGATGAACTTCATCGCGGGCCGCTTTCAGCATGGCAGCGATGGCCCGTCGATCGACATCGGCGAGGGCCGGACCATCGCGATCGCCGCGCCGATCGACGTGGCCGCCGGCATGGAGGTCACCATCGGCGTGCGACCGGAGCATGTTGTCGTTGGAGCAAGGGATGGCGATGCGGCGTCGAAACCGGTGGATGCGAACGGTTTGCCGCATCATGCCATGGTCGAGTTGATCGAGCCTACGGGAATGGGGATGATCGTGCATCTGCGCTATGGTGACGCCGTGTTGAAGGCTTTCCACGTCGGTCGCCTCAACGCACGCCCTGACGATGTCCTGCCTTTCGCGCTGCCAGCCGAGCATCTTCACCTGTTTCTCTCGAGTAACGGCCAGCGGATCGAGCAACTCGCCGCCCAGTAGCGTTTCAAGGTGATCTGCTGCCGGAAACGCCGGCTTCCGGTAATCTACCGAATAAAAGCGGAGCATCTCCCGACATCCGCTTCCCGACGAGAGCAGAACCACTGCTTTTCGAGTTCGTTATCCAGAGCGAACGGTCAGCTTTCGACTTAATGAAACGCCACGGCAAACAGCCAGGATGTGTGGAAAGCTACCGATCCACTTTCGGCGACGCGCTCACAAAGCAGATGTTCCTCCCAGGCGAAATGGCACCGTGACTTGACTGGTCGCTTGAAGTTGGTCAATCAGTCGCGCCGGCGGCAGATAGGGTCACGGCCCAGCGCCGCACTGTGTTCTGCGCGCCAGGAGATGCGAGATGGCGCGAAAGATTCGGGACGCAAGTTGGCTTGCGAACGAGGCAATCGAAATCGAGGCTTCAGCGCCGTGCTGGCTATGCGGTCGATTGCTGGGTGATACCGTGGACCGCTTCCACCCGATCCCCAAAAGCCGGGGTGGCCGTGACACTGTTCCAGTCCATCCCATTTGCCGGGAGACCATCGACGCCAATTTTACGGCAAGCGAACTGGTCCGCCACGTGGAAAGCGGGACGCCGCTTACGGACAACGAAACGGTCGCACGCTTTGTGAAATGGGGTGGCAAAAAGCCGGCCGACTTTCACTCGGCTACCAAGTAGGTGAGGACCTGCCATGCAGGTCGCATGACGCCCACAGCCGATATGCGGACCTTCCCGATATTCGCCACCACAGCTAGCCTAAAGAGGACAATATTCCAATGTTCTCACCGTCGGCCGGCAGGACGCGATATCAAACTCGCCAGAAACAGATAACGAACCCCAACGCGAGCAAGACCAGGCGGAGAACGATGGGGCCCCTCCGGATGACGCCGAGAGAGAGTGCCCATAGAGAGACGCCGATCTTCGCGAAAGCGAAGAGCGCGGCACCTGGCCGATCCACGAGGTCTATGATCTGAGGGTTCGCGATCATCGCCAGAGGAATGACGTAGAGGCCTAGGCCAATCCGCATTGCGGAGGCGGCGACCCTCAACCAGTTCGCCTCGGCCATTCCCGCGGCGATGAAGACCGCGCCGCAGACCGGCGGCGTGATCGTCGACAGGAGAGCAAACCAGAACACGAAGAGATGGGCCAGTAGCGGCTCGATGCCGAGCCGCTGAAGCGCGGGGCCGGCGACGGTGACGCAGATGACGTAGGCCGCGGTAGTCGGGACTTCCATTCCCAGGAGAATGCAGGCGAGCGCCGTCAACAGGAGCGCCGGCCAGAGCGACTCGCCTGCGACCGCCAGGATCGTCGACGTCACCTTGACGCCGAGACCGGTCATGCCGAGCACGCCGATGACGATCGAGGCGCAGATGATGATCGCCGCGATCATCGCGATCTGTCGGCCGGCCTCGATCGCCGCATGGGCAACCCTTTCGGCGAAACGGTAGACCGAGAAGCGGAACCGGACGTCGAAAAACAGCAGACACGCTGCGGTGAGGATCGCAAGACAGGCCGCATATTGCGGCGTGACGCCGCCGACGAACATCTGCTCTAACAGAACGCTGAACGGGACCGCGAAAAACAGGGCGGTGATGGCGACGGTCGACGGTTTCGGGCGGTCTGTGACGTCGATGGCCTTAAGGTCGTAGCGCCGGGCGAAGAGATCGACGCCGATCCAGGCCGTGAGAAAGTAGAGCAATGCCGGCAGAAGCGCCGCACCCATGATCAGCGGGTAGGAAATGCCGGTCAGTTCGACCATGACGAATGCGCCGGCCCCCATCAAGGGCGGCATGATCTGGCCGCCGGACGAGGCGACGGCCTCGATCGCACCGGCGAGCGCCGGCGGATAACCGAGACGCTTCATTGCCGGAATGGTGATGGCGCCGGTCGAGGCGACGTTGGCCGAAGCAGAACCGGAGATCGATCCGAACAGGGCCGAGGACAGGATCGCGACCTTGCCGGCACCGCCGCGCAATCTGCCCGCGGCGAGCCCTGCGAGATTCATGAAACCTTGTCCTGCCTCCCCCGCATTCAAAACCGCGCCGAGAATGACGAAAATCGCGACGATCCCGACGGAGACCCCGGTAAGCGAACCCCAGATTCCGCCTTCGGTGATCATCAGCGTGCCAAGGAAACTGGCGAGCGGAAAGCCTGGGTGGCCGTATTCGCCGGGCACATACTGCCCGAAAAGCCCATAGGCGAGGCAGGTGAAGGCAACGATCGGCAGTGGCCATCCGATCGCACGGCGGGCCATTTCCAGGGTCACGACGAGAAGTGCGGCGGCGATCACCATCTGCCCGGGATTGTCGATGAAGCCGTATTGGTCGGAAAGCGCATCGGCGTTGAGCGCGATATAGAAACAGGCGGCCTCGCCAGCGACCAGGAAGATCCAACCAGTAATCTTGGCAACTCCCCCCTTCGCGCCGAAGACGAAGATCCACGGAAGCGCCAACGCCATGTGGATCGGGCGTGCAACGAGCGCCGGAACGAGGCCGCTGAAGACCAGCCCTAGATGAAAGCCGATCGAGACAAGGCCGAGAAGGCTCCAGATCCAGGCGCCCGGTGTCTTCGGACCGGGGCGGACAAGCCAAGCGCTCATGGATGACATGGTCGTGTTCCGCATAACCGGGTCAGCCGCCGTCCGGCCGCCGGCGCGGTTTCTTCCGGTGAGGTCACCTTCGAAGAACGCTCAGCGCAGATCGTCTGGCACGGAAACGCCGGCTTCTTCGTAATAGCGAAGCGCACCAGGGTGCAGCTTGACCGATCCTTCGGCAAGAAGGTCCGGAGTGACCGCTGCCCACCAGCGCGACTCGTCTGCGAGTTTCACCTTTTCCTCCCAGAAGGTCTTGGTCAGAAGATAGGCTGTGTCGTCGCTCATCGCGGTCGACGAGAATGCAACGACCGGCAGCGACGTCGTCACGACATCTTCGTCGACGCCGGAATAAGTCCCGGCGGGGATGACCTGACGCGACCTCCCGGTCTTTTCGATCTCCGCGTCGCTCATCGTGAGCAACGTGACAGGGGAGCCGGCCGACGCCTCTACGACGTTAGGCGCCGGAAAGGAGCCTGCGGTGACGAAGCCGTCGATCTGCCTGTTCTTTAATGCGTCGGAAGCATTGCCGAGTTCGGCGTCGGCGATGGTCACCTTGTCGGTCATGTCGAACAGTTCGAGATACTTCTTGCCCTCGGTCGCGCCGAAACTGCCTTTCCCGAGAAGCAAGGTCTTACCGGCGAGGTCGGCGAGATGATGGGCTCCGTCTGAGGCCTTCATGACGAAGTGCATGGTGAGCGACGGAATTGGAAACAGCGAGCGGATCTCGGCAAATTTCGGATTGGCCCGCTCTGTGAACGGCCCCTTGCCGGCCACCGCCGCAGAAACAAGTGAAGGCGGCGCCGTGAACACGTAATTTCCGGGCCGCGCCGCGGCCTCCATGACGTTCTGGACGGAGCCCTGGCTCTCCTCGACCGTCAGGATCGCTTCTCCATCGGTGCCAGCCTTGACGGCATTCGCAAGCTCGACGCCCATCTGATAGTAGGACGTTCCACTTTTGGCCGATTTGTAGGCGATCCTTTCCTCGGCGCTCGAAGGCGTTGCGGCAGTCAGGATTGCTGCAAAGCCGAATGCGATTGGTAGAGCCGATTTGACTGAAAACTTCATATTGTCCTCCCGATATATCCCGGCCGCCTTGTCGCCGGCGTTCCGCGTTTGCCTATAGCATGAGCGACGAGCTGGTCTAACGCGTCTCTGCTTCCTAAAGAAGGTCGAGCGGCGATCCTGCCTACCATTATTTGTCGACCCAAAGAGAAGGACGGGCCAGTGCCTGCAGACATTCGTGAGAACAGAGCGCGATCAAGCCAAAAGCGGCAAGACGAGCGATCGACGGTCCTGTTCGGCTGCACCACCCGGATATTATTCGTCGCGAGGGTGGGCCAGGATCAATTCGGCGAACCGGCTTCGTAAAAATAGTACTGGCATCTGGAAGAACGTCGAACATGAATCTCTATGCAAAATTAAAGCGGCGCCAGGACGAGGGAAATCCGATCCGTGTCGGATTGATCGGCTCGGGCAAGTTCGGCTCGATGTTCCTCGCCCAAGTCCGGCATATCCCCGGCATGCATCTTTACGGCATCGCCGACCTTTCTGCTGCCCGGGCACGAGAGGCGCTGACGAACACTGGGTGGAATGCCGATGCCGCGGTAACGGGCACCTTCGAAGACGCATTGTCCTCCGGTCGCACATGTATCACCGAGGACTCGGACGCGCTGATCCGCGCTTCAGGCCTCGATGTCGTCATTGACGCGACCGGGAGCCCAGCCGCAGGCATCCGCCATGCGCTGCTTGCTGCGGAAAACGGTCGCCACATGGTCATGGTCAATATCGAGGCCGACGTCTTGGCGGGCCCGTATCTCGTCAAGGCGTTCGACAGTGCGGGCCTCGTCTACTCGATGGCCTATGGCGACCAGCCTGCTCTCGTCTGCGAAATGGTCGATTGGGCGCGCACCTGCGGGTTCCGCGTGGTCGCCGCCGGGAAGGGCACGAAATATCTACCGCAATACGCCGCCTCGACGCCCGACACCGTCTGGGGGCACTATGGGCTGACCGCCGAGGAGGCGAAGGCCGGCGGCATGAACCCGCAGATGTTCAACTCCTTTCTCGACGGCACGAAGTCGGCGCTCGAGATGGCGGCGATCTCGAACGCCTCCGGCCTGCTGGCGCCGCGGGGCGGACTGAAGTTTCCGGCCGCCGGAACACACGATCTCGCCGAGGTGCTAAAGCCAAGAAACGCTGGCGGCATGCTGGACGAAGCCGGCATGGTGGAGTGCGTCTCCAGCGTGGAGCGCGACGGCCGGCATGTCGTCGGTGACCTGAGATGGGGCGTCTACGTGACCTTCGAGGCGATGGACGACCAAGAGCGCGGCGCGGAATACGTCCGCCGCTGCTTCCGCGAATATCAGGTCATTACCGACACGTCCGGGCGTTACGCGACGTTGTTTCGCCCGTCGCATTTCATTGGTCTGGAGCTTCCGATCTCGGTCGCGAGCGCTGCCCTGCGCGGCGAGCCGACGGGCCGCACCGATGCGTTCGTGTCCGACGTCGTCGCGGTCGCCAAAACGGCGCTGCTGCCCGGCGACACGCTTGACGGCGAGGGCGGCTACACGGTCTGGGGCCGCATCGCACGCGCCGAGGAATCGCTCGCCGCAACGGCGCTGCCGATCGGGCTGGCTCACGATATCAAGGTGACCCGTGCCGTTTCAGAAGGGCAGATGCTGACCTGGAACGATGTCGATGTCCCAGAAAGCCAGGCGGTCGCCGTACGCCGGAAGATGGAAGAGGATGCGCGCAGTGACGCGACGCAGGGATGATGCGGCACTTCAAGGCCAGTCGCGCGGCTGAAGAGGATCGAAGATAAACTTCGAAAAAAGCGGCGTATTCGCGCTACCGAATTCAAAAACTGCGGGTTGGATTTCATAAAAGGTTTCGAGCGCCGCGAAGCGTACAAAATCCTGTAAGTGAACGGAACGGCCGCTTGTTAAAATTTGCCAACTGAAGCGGACAGGCTCCTTCGGCCTGAATGTCCGCTACAGTAAACAGCCTATCATGTCTGGATAGGTTGCTGTCGATCTGATTTTTGGACACACAATTCATAATCGAGCATGGCATCAGTTCGGCGATGAGCCGTACGGGGACTATCCGGCATCGGAGATCCTTGCGGAAAAAGGCGCCCTTCGGCGTCAGGCATAGCCGCAATCAAGACGAGGCATTCGTTCCAGAGACTACGGTATCAAAATTCGATGATCGTGAAATCTCGCTTCATATGCTGCGTATTGAGCGAAGTATTGCGTCTCTGAACAGGAGCGCGATGGGAGATGCTGCGTCTCCGTCTCGGCTAAGAAGATGAACACGGCTCGTTGCAGCCTGATCAGCCAACGGCACGCTGGTCAAACTCCCTTCTGCCGGCACAGCGAGCGAAGGAAGGATCGTCACACCAAGCCCGGATTCGATCAGGCCGAACAAGGCGCCTACATTGCGGGCGCGCAAACGAGCCGTGACGGATAGTTTTGCGACGGCCTGCGAACCGATCGCGTCGCAAAGGCCGTTGTGGATGAAGTCGTAGGCGGAAAGTGCCTCCCACGTGACAGGCTCGCAAGCGACGGTGAGCGGGTGGCCCTTCAGGCAAACGACGTGGAACTTGTCTTCCAACAGCATTTCCGCCTTCAGTCCGCGGGATGCCGCCGACAGACTCGCGATTCCGAAATCGACCAGGCCGGCTGTTGTGAGTTCGGCGACGGATTGGGAATCGACATCACGGATTTCGAATTGCAGATTCGGCCGGGTTTTCAGCATCGACGAGACGATCAATGGCAAGACCCGTCTTGCAATCGACGGGGTGGATGCCAGCCGCAAAGTGCCCTCGTCACCGCGCGTGTATCGCTCGATTTCTCCCATCGCCGCGGCATAGGCTTCGAGGGCATGGCGGCAATTCCGCAAGACCGTCGTGCCTAGTGGCGTCAACCGGGCCTTCCGGTCAGCGTCGAACAGGGCTCCGCCGATTTCCTCCTCCGCCTGCTTCAAGGTCATGGACACAGCCCCTGGCGTTCTCCCGATTCGATTGGCAGCCGCGGCGAGACTCCCCGTTTCCGCGACCGCCACAAAAACGCGCATTGCTTCGAGCTTCAGCATATATTTCAGCTTTTCTGAAATTAAGGTCAGAAGTTCTAGTTTGACTGAATAGGCGCTCTCCATCAATCCTTTTCGCTTGGCGGAATGGAGGCGATGATGTCCGATGGTCTGAACCTGATCGCAGGCGAATGGAAATCCGGCTCGACCGTGGTCGAGAACCGAAACCCGTCGGATCTCTCGGACGTCATCGGATCCTTCGCCCAGGCCTCGTTTCAAGATGTGGACCGGGCCGTCGAAGCCGCGGCCTTTGCTCAGCGACGTTGGGCCACAACCGGGCTCGAGACGCGCAGCAATAAGCTGATTGCGATCGGCCACGAGCTTATGGCGCGTTCCGAAGAACTCGGCATGTTGCTGAGTCGTGAAGAGGGCAAGTCGTTGGCCGAAGGGCGTGGCGAGGTCCACCGCGCTGGTCAGTTCTTTACCTATTATGGCGCCGAGGTCTTGCGGCAGATGGGGGAAACCGCCGACAGTGTGCGGACCGGGGTCGAAGTCGATATCCGCCGTGAGCCCGTCGGCGTGGTCGCCGTCATCTCGCCCTGGAATTTTCCGATGGCGACCGCCGCCTGGAAGATCGCACCGGCGCTTGCATTCGGAAACGCGGTGATCTGGAAGCCGGCCAATCTGGTGCCGGCATCGGCAGTCGCCCTCACCGATATTATCGTTCGTCAGGGTCTTCCCGAGGGCCTTTTCAGCCTTGTCATGGGACCGGGCGGTAGTGTCGGACAGAAACTGATCGAACACCCCGGGATCGATGCCATCACCTTCACCGGGTCGACGGCCGTCGGACGCCAGATCGCAGCCGCGGGTGCCGGTAGTCTCGCTCGCGTCCAGTGCGAAATGGGTTCGAAAAATGCCCTCGCGATCATGGACGGCGCGGACTTGGACATCGCCGTCACATGCGCCGTGAACGGCGCGTTTGGCGGCACCGGCCAGAAATGCACAGCATCGTCGCGTCTGGTCGTACATCCGGCGATCCATGACGCTTTCGTCGAACGTTTGGTTGCCGAAGCGAAGGCGATGCGCGTCGGCCATGCCCTCGACCTGCAGACCCAGATGGGCCCAGTCGTCAGCGAAGACCAGCTCGAACAGAACTTCGAATACATGTCTCTTGCAAGAGAAGAAGGCGGTGAGATCCTGTGCGGCGGAGACCGGCTGGACCGCGAGACCGAGGGTTATTTCATGGCCCCTGTAGTCATTGCCGGGACGAAAAACGCCTGGCGCGTCAACCGTGAGGAAATGTTCGCCCCTATCGCCTGTATCATTCGCGCCGATAGCTATGACGAGGCGCTCGCGACCGCCAACGACACCGCATACGGCCTTACCTCCGGCATCGTCACGCAAAGCCTTTCGCGGGCCAGCCATTTTCGGCGCCATGCGAGAACCGGATGCGTCATGGTGAACCTGCCGACGGCTGGAACCGATTATCACGTGCCGTTCGGTGGCCGGGGTCACAGCTCCTATGGTCCCCGCGAACAGGGTCAATATGCCAGGGAATTCTATACGACAGTCAAGACCGCCTACATCCGGTCTGGAGAGCCGGCATGATCGGTTTTCGGATTGACGGACTTCAATACGCCAATTGGTCCGAACGCATCTTCCGGCAGATGCGCGAGGGCGGTGTCGACGCCGTCCACGTGACCATCGCCTATCACGAGAACTTTCGCGAGACGGTCATGAACTTCTCTCGCTGGAACCGCTGGTTCGAGGATCATCCCGATCTTATCATGCGCGGGATGCGCGGCGACGACGTGCGCCAAGCGCGGCGCATGAACAGAACCGCGATCTTTTTCGGATTTCAGAACCCCTCGCCGATAGAGGACGATATCGGGCTCGTCGAAATCGTTCATCAGCTTGGCGCCCGCTTCATGCAGCTCAGCTACAACAACCAGTCGCTTCTCGCGACGGGATGCTACGAGGACGAGGATCCAGGCCTGACGCGCATGGGCCGCGAAGTCATTGCCGAGATGAATCGGGTTGGCCTCGTCGTCGACATGAGCCATTCCGCCGAACGATCGACGCTTGAAGCCATCGCCTGCAGCACGCGGCCAATTGCGATCACGCACGCCAATCCGGCCTCTTGGGCACCGGCGCTGCGCAACAAGTCGGATCGGGTGATCAGGGCTCTGGCCGAAAGTGGCGGCATGCTCGGCTTTTCCCTTTACCCGCATCATCTCAAGAACAAGAGCGCCTGCACGCTTGAGAGCTTCTGCGAAATGATTGCCCGCACCGCAGAAATGATCGGCGCTGAGCATTTTGGGGTCGGCTCGGACCTTTGCCAGGATCAGCCGGACAGCGTCGTGAAGTGGATGCGTATGGGACGCTGGACCAAAGGCGAGGATTTCGGTGAGGGCAGCGCTACGGCGCCGGGTTTTCCGCCGATGCCGAATTGGTTCGAAGACAATCGTCACTTCCACAGGATCGAAGACGGGCTGCGCGCCATAGGATTCGATGCGTACGAGACCGCCGGCATCATGGGTGGCAATTGGCTCCGCTTTTTCGATGCAAGCTTTGGACCGGCCGGGTCCGAATTGACGTCGCTGCAGTGGCATGGCGCCGCGAGAGCGCAAACCGGAGCAATGTCATGAGTGAAAACACCATTCCCTCGGCACTTTCGCCCGACGGACACATAAACGTACCGCTGTTTGCAATTACCGGCGGCTTCATCGCGTTGTTTTGCGTCTGGGCGCTCGTCGACCTTGACGGTCTTTCGGCGGCGGTCGACGTCGGTTTCGACTTTTCTGCACGGTTCTTCGGTCTTTATTGGCAAATCCTCCTGCTTGCGACCTTTCTGATCAGTCTGGGATTGTGTGTTTTACCCGGCAGCAAAGCCAAGCTGGGTGGTCTTGAAACACCGGAATTCTCGTACTTCCAATGGGGCTCGATGATCATGTGCACGCTGCTCGCAGGCGGCGGCGTTTTCTGGGCGGCAGGCGAACCTATGGCCCATTTCGTCTCGCCACCGCCGTTGTTTTCCGGCGTAACGGGCAGCACGCCCGAAGCGGTCGCTCCGGCTCTGGCGCAGAGCTTCATGGACTGGGGGTTTCTCGCCTGGGCAATCCTCGGCTCGCTGACCACCGTCATGCTCATGCACTACCACTACGAGAAGGGCCTGCCGATGGCCCCGCGCACATTGCTCTACCCGGTGTTCAAGGAGCGCGCCATCAACGGACCGATCGGTCTGATTGCGGATGCGTGCTGCATTATCGCTGTCGTCGCCGGAACCGTTGGCCCTATCGGCTTCCTCGGCCTTCAGGTCTCTTATGGCGCCAACGAATTGTTCGGAATCCCGGATGTCTTCGCGACGCAAGCCGTGATCATCACCGGACTGGTCGTCCTTTATACGGCCTCGGCCGTTACCGGCCTCAATCGTGGCATCCAACTTCTCAGCCGGATCAACATCGTCTTGGCTTTTGTACTCGTCGTCTTCGTGTTGGCCGCAGGTCCGACGGCCTTCATCCTGGAAAGCTGGTTTGAAGGGTTCAGCCTTTACATCGCCAAATTCTTCCAGATTGCGCTCTATCGCGGCGACGCCGGGGTCTTTGGCGACCCGGGCTGGCTCGGCTGGTGGACTGTGTTTTTCTGGGGCTGGTTCCTTGGTTACGGTCCTTTGATGGCAATGTTTATCGCCCGCATCAGCCGTGGCCGCTCGATACGCTCGATCATTGTCATGCTTTCGATCGTTGCGCCTATCGTCACCACCTTCTGGTTCACGATCGTCGGCGGAACCGGAATCGGCATGGAACTCGCCAATCCGAACACGGTCGCGGCGGCATTCGAGGGCTTCAACTTGCCGGCTGCGCTTCTGGCGATCACGCAAGGGTTGCCCTTCGGACTGATCGTCTCATTGCTCTTCATGCTTCTGACGATCATCTTCGTCGCCACCACCGGTGACTCGATGACATACGTGATCTCGGTCGCAATGTCGGACGAAGACCGGTCGTCCACGCCCGTGCGCGTGTTCTGGGGCGTTGCAATCGGCGTCATGGCGATGATCCTGATCTATACCGGCTCGGGCGGAGTCGGAAAGTTGCAGAGCTTCATTGTCGTAACGGCGGTGCCTGTCTCTCTGGTGCTGTTGCCTTCACTTTGGGACGCAGCGCGCATCACCCTTCTGAAGGGCCGCAGCGCGTGATCCGCTGATACACCAAGACAACGGGAGTCGGACACATGAACCTCGATCAAGCAGTCCTCGATGCCGGTCCGGCTCCCGAACTTCGTTCTCCCGACATGGTCATGCGCCTCTCGCGAATGGGAAGCGCTCACCAGACCCGGCTTTCGTTCATGCGCTCGCTACTGCGTCACTTGAAGCGCGAGAACTGGACGTTCGAATGCGCCGACTGGTCGATCGACGGAAATGGCGTCGGCCATGCGGTTTACACGGCGAAGGGACCGAGGCGAATCTACAGTCTGGTCGCGTTCGCCCACGATCTTCCCGACGAGATGCGTTCCGATCGGGTCATCGCGACGTCGTGGGATGCAACCTTTACCCTGTTCGACGGCGTGCCCGATGCGGACGACATCGCGCGTCTTTCTGAAAACGTGCCGCTGCAGGAGGCGGGACGCATCAGCGATCGGGAGCTTTCTCTGTCCCGAGCCAATCGCTCCGTTCGGCTCTGGAACCATGTCGTCGAATGTCTGGCGAAGGGCTTGCAGCCTTCGATCCACGAGATCGACAAGGTCGGCTACCTGATGCGGACGACGGCGGTTTACGGCTCGGGCAAGTTCGGCGCCGCCGACCGGGCCGCACTGCTTGGGCGTCAGGTGATGAGTGCGCCTTTCCACATCGAGATGCTGTCTGTCTGGCTGATCCGCGCCTTCACGCTCGATCTTGCCGAGCATGCAGCGCACGTCAACGGCGGGAGCGCGGCGACGGCGATCGATCCGGAGTTGCGCCGGCGTTTCGGCGTAGGCAATTCGACGGGCCTTGGCATGGCGCCGTTTCTGGTCAACCATCCTGCGCTTCTCGATGCCTGGATGAAGGCACGCGAAACCGCGATTGTCCGCGTCCGCGCGATGCCGAAGGCCACTTCGGTGGAGCGCAGTCATTTCCGGTCATATCTGAAGCGGGCTCGACTGAATGCCGAGAGTTGGCATACCGATCACCCCAGCCAGAACGAGAGATGTGAGATCCTTCGCCGCGATCTCGAAACGCTCGCAGCGCACATCGAAACGGACGCGCTCGAAACCGGTCATCCGTGGGACGAACTCATCTCATGGTCGGAAGACAATCTCGGCATCGAAGCGCAGGAACAGGTTGCCGCATTGATCCTCGAACCCTATGGCGAATGCGTCGATGATCTGACGGCAACGATGCATGTCGACGAAAACGCGTGCTTCCGCATCGAGGGAGCGATGCCTGTTGCAAAGCTCAAAGACCTGATTGCCGAGAACTATACCTGGGCGCTTGACGTCGATTACGCCGAACCGAAAAACAGGTCCCGGTTTTGGTACGTTTCGGAGGAAAAGCTGGAGCCTCGTCTCGGCGAGCGCCATCAGGACGTCGGCGCCGAATACGAACAACCGCTAGACGTCGGTCGAGCGATATCCATTCTTTCGGCTGATCTGAAAGGCGTTTCCACAGAGCCACCCACGGTTGCTGGCTTTCTTGGAGCTCATCCGCAACATCGTCATACGGTTCGACGCGTTCAGCTTTCGGCTGGCCGGCCCTATGCGGAGATCAGAGATAATCTGATCGGCGCGGAGATGATGCCAATCGACATCCTGCGCTGCAAATTATCCTTCTTCGGCGCGACGCGGTTCGATCCCCGGTCGGATCGTTGGGTGCGCATCTGCATGTTTCAGAACGCGCCCTTTCCCCATGAACTCGGGACGTCGCCGTCCGACGACTGGGCCTATCCGCCCTTGAACGAGGTCGCGGCATGACCGGCGAAGAAAGCCGTCCGATTCGCCTGTCGCTCTCCGAGATCGATGCGCTCGCCCGGAAGGCTGCAAGGGGTGCGGGGTGCCCCTGGGGGCTTGCGGAAGAGGCCGGCAAGGCGGCTCGCTGGATCGCCGGTTATGGCCTTCCGGGCCCCGAAGCATTGGCTTCGCTCCTGACAGCTCGAAGAAGCTGCGGTTGCACCGGCGAGACGGGAGCACCGAATTGCGCGATCGCCAGCGGAGCCCAACTGTCCGACGAGGCCGGGGATATTGCGGACGGAAAAGCGGCCGATCTGGGCGACGTTGCGGAGCCACTCCTGCTGCTGGGTCAGGCGAGCCGGTCGGCCAATGCGCTCGGGGTCACGCTGACACTTCGCTGGCAGGACTTCTCCGCCACCTGTTTCCCAGACGCATTGGCGATCGAACAGCGCGGCGGCACCGACTATCCGGTCGGACGCGACGTTGTCTGCTGCGACGACAATGCGGCGATCGACAAGGCTGCACAGCTTCCCGAAACCGGCTCCCGCTTCGTCAGCGCAAAGGCCTATCAGGTGCTCGTACGGCTCGCCGGCAAAACCCATGCGCCGTCGACCGAGAGTTCCCGCGTGAGCGGCGCAGGAGCTGCAACATCCGACAATGACTGAGGACGCGACCATGAGCGCCACTTCCACCTTGACGCCTTCGCAAATCCAGGAGTTGGCGTTCTCCGCCCTCAAAGTCGCCGGGACGAGAGATACCAGTGCCCGTTCGCTTGCACGTGCCGTCGCTGCCGCCGAGCGCGATGGGATAGCGAGTCACGGGCTCATGTATGTTCCGACCTACTGTTCGCATGTCGAATGCGGCAAGGTCGATGGAAAGGCCGAGCCGGTTCTGAGCCAGCCGCGCCCCGCAGCTGTCATCGTTGATGCGAGGACCGGGTTCGCCCATCCATCGATCGATCTTGGATTTTCCGCTCTGATCCCGGCCGCCGAAAGCAACGGCATCGCGTGCCTTGCCATCCATGAGTCCTACAATTGCGGCGCGCTCGGCTATCATGTAGAATGGCTTGCCGAAAAAGGCCTCGTCGGTATTGGTTTCACCAATTCGCCTGCATCGATCGCGCCTGCCGGCGGAACTCGCGCCGTCTTCGGAACAAATCCATTCGCGCTTGCTGTGCCGGGCCCCGATGGCCCCGCTTTGACCATCGATCAAAGCGCCAGCGTGGTTGCGAAATCCGAGGTCATGAAGCGGGCCCGTCGGGGTGAGGCGATCCCGGAGGGCTGGGCTCTTGACGTCGATGGCCATCCGACGACCGACCCCGATGCAGCGCTTGGCGGTACGATGGCGCCGCTCGGAGGCTATAAGGGCGTGGGGCTGGCGCTACTTACCGAAGTCATGGCAGCGGCATTGACCGGAGCCATGCTCGGCATCGACGCCGCGCCCTTCAGCGGCACGAGCGGCGGACCTCCGAGGACCGGTCAGTTCTTCATCGCGATTGCGCCCGATGTGACGGCTGGAAACGCGTTTGCAGAACGCATCACCCGGATTGCCGCAGTAGTAGCCGAACAGGATGGCACGCGGCTTCCGGGCAGCAGGCGTTACGCAGCGAGAGCCAAAGCAGACCGGAACGGCGTCGAAATCGATCCGCAGATCCTCGAGCAGGTGCGCAAGCTCGCTTCTGCTTCGGCGTGACCAATCGCTGACATTTCCATAAAGGCCGCAGTGTACTGACGGCCATGGCGCGAAGCATTCCTTCCTCCCAGAAAGTTCAATGCAATGCCCGGCCCCATGGTCGATCCGGTCGAAGCCTCGACCCACTTTGCAAATGAAGCCGACGTCGTCGTCATCGGCGGCGGAATCGTCGGCGTTTCGACTGCGCTCGAACTCGTCGAGCGAGGCCATTCGGTCGTTCTGTGTGAGAAGGGTGTGATCGCCGGAGAGCAGTCCAGTCGGAACTGGGGCTGGGTGCGCATGTCCCGACGCGATCCCCGGGAAATCGACCTGATGGCCGCTTCGATCCGCATCTGGGAAACGCTCGCAGAACGGATCGGGCACGATGTCGGTTACCGCCAGTGCGGAATTGTCGTTCCATTCTATTCCGAAGTGTTCAGAGACGAGAACGTCAAATGGCTCGATTATATCAAGGACACGCAATATCGCGTGTCGGCGATCGGCAGCGACGACGTGAGAACGCTGACGCCGGACATGAACCTCGACTATGACGGCGCGCTCTATTCTCCGACGGATGGTCGCGCCGAGCCCCAGACGACGGCGCCCGCGATCGCTCGCGCAGTCAAGGCGAAGGGCGGAACCATCCTGACGGGTTGTGCGGTCCGCGAAATCGAATGTTTGGACGGTGCCATCAGCGGCGTCGTCACCGAGCGCGGGCGGATCAGAACGAACCGGGTCGTCGTTGCCGGCGGCGCATGGTCCCGACTTCTGTTGCGCGATATCGGGATCACTCTGCCGCAGCTCAAGGTGCTCAACTCGGTTCTTCGCACCAGGCCGATCGAAGGCGGGCCGGACGTGACTGTGCGAGGTCCGGGGTTTTCCGTCAGAAAGCGGGCCGATGGCGGATATACGGTTTCGACACTTGCATCGAACATTTTCGATCTGACACCGGACAGCTTCCGCTTTGCCCGCCAGTTCATGCCCGCGCTCAAGATGGAGTGGAAAGCCATGTCGCCGCGCATCGGTCGCCGCTTCTTCGAGGAATGGCGCGACATGCGTCGGGGAATACCGGGCCAGGAAAGCCGCTATGAGCGGACGCGCATTCTTGATCCGGAGCCAAACATCGAGATGGGCAATACCGCAATGAAACGATTGGCCGAGGCCTTCCCGGCGTTCCGGAACGCAGAAATTGCTCAACGCTGGGCCGGCCTCATCGATGTGACGCCCGATGCCGTACCGGTTATTTCGAAAGTAAAAAGCTGCTCGGGACTCGTTGTGGCTACGGGTTTCTCAGGTCACGGTTTCGGACTTGGGCCAGGTGCCGGGCGGCTTGCCGCTGATCTCTCCGCTGGAGATCCGCCGATCGTCAATCCCGATGCGTTCCGGTTCTCGCGCTTCTCGGATGGTTCGAAGATCGTTCCAATGACCGGCGTCTGAATTCAATTTCTTCGTCTGGCCAGTTTATCTCCAAACTTTCCGCGGATGCCTAAATTGCGTTATCCAATGATCAGATCGCCTACGGCCTTGACCCGGATACGGGTAGCTGAGCCGGGCAGGTAGGCGAGGGGGATTTCTCGGATATCCATGATTTTCACAGTGTCCTTGGCTGGCGGAAGAGTGAATGACGTGCCTCGACAGATCGGTCAGGCAGGCGTTCATGATCGACGCGTTTTTGCGCTCCAGAAAGCCGACTCGGCCGATTTTGTGACTCAAGGACAGCGTTACGTCGGAAATTGCGCTGCGCAGGTTGTCCGCTGCGCGTTCCTCCATGATCGGCATAACGGGGGGAAACCGAGGTGATGGCAGTGCTCTTAAGGCCCTTGCTCCTCATATCGCCGGCAATTCGAACGACCTCGACCTCGACCTCGACCTCGTCGAGAGAGGTAATTTTGCGCCCGTCGAATTCGTGGCCGCCGTGAACCATGTAGCAATGGCGGCCAAGCGTTTGAGCAAGATCTGCTGGCCAGTCCGTCATGGGCGGCAGTGTACGGGTCGCCGGCAGGCCGAAGGCAGATCGCCACGACCGTCAAAAGCCGCCGCTTCTCAACGACGGCATTGGTGAAATGTGTCGTCCCGATCATCACGGCGTCGCACTGTCGCCCAGAGCTGTCTTCAGCACCGAAACAACTCCGGACGATACGTCTGCCGGTCGTCGGCGACTTGCACGATGCGACGACACGCATACCGTCCATTAGGGCCGCATCCGTATTTGTGCCCCCGACGTCAATGCCAATCGGTTTGGAATACTCCCGAGTATGTCGTTTTTCTCGGTCCCGGGACGGCATCGAAGCCAAGATACTCCGTCGGCCACGAACCTGACCGACCGGCTCGGGTCCGACTTGATCTGCGCCGCCGCAAGCGGTCGAGGTCTTGGCGATGTTGCCTCGTCCGACGCCGCAAAGACGGGGCGTAGTCGGATCGAGACGGCAGCGGAACCTGCAAGGTTTGGACCGGCATGGTGGTCATCCGAGTCGGTCAAGCGCGCTGCCGACCGCTGCGAACATGGCGTCGATATCGGCGTCGCTGATGATCAGCGGCGGACAGAGGCAGAACGAATCCCCGACCGAGCGACCGATCACGCCTTCTTCCAGTGCCGCCGCCGCCATGGCCGCGCCGACCCGGCCGGGTTCGCCATCGGCATGGAGTTCCAGCGCACCGATGAGGCCGACGCCGCGTTTCAGCTTCACCCGCTTGTGGCGGGTCAGGTCGTCGAGATGTTCGAGGAAGCGCGGAGCCAGGGTTCGGCAATTGCCCAGGAGATCGCGCTCTTCGATGATCTTGATGTTCTCGAGCGCCACGGCTGTCGCCACCGGGTGGCCGGAAGCAGTAAAGCCATGGCCGAAGACGCCGATCCGTTCGGACTCGTCGGCGACCGGACCGTAGAATTCCTCGCTCATCAGGATCGCGGCGATCGGCATGTAGGACGACGCCATCTGCTTGGAAATCACCATTACGTCGGGCTTCATGTCATAGGTCTGTGAGCCGAACATGTTTCCGGTGCGCCCGAAACCGGTGATCACCTCGTCGGCAACGAGCAGGATGTCGTGTTTCTTCAGGACACGCTGAATTTCATGCCAGTAGTTTTCCGGCGGCACGTAGACACCGCCAGAGCCCATCACCGGTTCGCCGAAGAAGGCGGCAATGGTCTCCGGGCCTTCCTCGAGAATCAGATTTTCGAGTTCATCGGCCATGCGCCGAGAGAACTGCGACTCGCTCTCGCCCTCCTTCGCCATGGAATCGTAGTCCGGGCAATGGGTATGACGCATCCGGTCGAGCGGCAGGTCGAAACTTGCATGATTTCGCGCAAGGCCGGTGATCGAGCCGGCTGCGATGGTGACGCCATGATAGCCCTTGATGCGGCCGATAATCTTTTTCTTGTCCGGCTTGCCGAGGGCGTTCGCGCGATACCAGCAGAGCTTGACCACGAGATCGTTCGCTTCAGAACCCGACGAGGTGAAATGCACCTTCGACATGGGCACCGGCGCCATCTGGATCAGCTTTTCGGCGAGATCCACCGAGGGACCGTGAGTCTTGTAGGAAAAGAGGTGGTAGTAGGGCAGCTTCTCCATCTGTGCCTTCGCGACCTCGGCGAGACGCTTTTCGCCGAAGCCGACGGCGACTGACCAAAGGCCCGCAAGGCCCTCGATATATCGCTTGCCTGTCGTGTCGTAGACATAGATGCCTTCGCCGCGGTCGATCACCAGGGACCCGGCGGTCTCGTGATGGCGCAGATCGACCAGCGGATGGAGTTGATAGGCCTTGTCGCGGGCCTCGATCGAATTGGGTAGCTGATCCATTGAACTCTCCTCTTGGTTGTCTGTCAGCGCGCACGTCGCTTGCGCCGCAACTCATTGCGTGTTGGGCAGCACATTGTCTTCGTGGCGGGGCTTGATGTGAGGCAGTTCGAGCGCCGGCGTCTCGTCCAGCAAAAGCGCCAGCACCCGTGGTGGCGTTAGTGGCAGTTGCGAGACGCGCTTGCCGATGGCGTTGGCGACGGCGCAGGCGATGGTCGCGCCGACGTTGAGGATCGGTACTTCGCCGGCACCCTTGGCGCCGTGGGGGCCGAGGGACGGGGCGCCCTCGTGCAACTCGATCTCGACGGGGACCACGTCGCCCGCGAGCGGTACGCGATAGGTCTCGAAGCCCAATTGGCGGATCTCGCCGTCCGGGCCGACATCGGCCTCTTCGTGCAGCGCGTAGCCGAGTCCCTGCACGACACCGCCCTGGATCTGGCCGTGGATGGCGCTGGGGTTCAACGCTTTGCCGACGTCCTGCACGACGCGATAGCGCAGCACCTCGACATGACCGGTGTCGGGATCGACGGCGACATCGCAATCGTGGACTGCGAAAACGGGGATATCCAAGGCTTCGATGAAATGGCCGGCGCAGCAGCCCGCCGCCGCGGGTGTCCCGGCAGCCGCGAAGGAGCCTGTGCCTGCGACCGGGCCAAAGAGGACCTGGGCGCGTGTGGCGACTTCGGCGATCGTCACGCCGGACCTCCTTGCACCAGCAATCTCGATGCGGCCGTCTTTCAGGACAAGGTCGTCTTCCGACGCTTCGAGCATGTCGCTCGCGACCTTCAACAGCTTTGTGCGCACCTCGATGGCGGCCGAGCGGCTGGCCGCGCCGAGCGAGACCGTGGTGCGGCCGCCGCCAACACCGACATCGTAGCCGGCGGCATCGGTGTCGGCGGCGCGTACCACCACCTGATCGGGCGAAAGGCCGAGGGTCGCGGCGACGATCTGCGGCAGCGACTGCATCATCGATCCAGAGCCGATCTCGACACCGCTGGTAACGAGCGTGGCGCTGCCGTCGGCGTTCATATTGACGGTCGCTGCCGATGGGCCGGTGAAGACGAACCAGGTTCCGACCGTCGTCGCTCGGCCGTGAAGGCGCCGGTCGGCCGGCGGATTCGCCGGGCTTTTTGCGCGCAGGGCCGCCATCTTGTTGAGCATCGGGACCAACACGTCGCCCTCGAAGACCTGGCCGGTCGAGCCCAGATCGCCGTTGCCGATAACGTTCTTGCGGCGGAACGCGTCCGGTGTCATGGCAATCGCGGCGCAGATTTCGTCGGTGTGCCGTTCCAGCGCGAAGGTGTTGTATACTCCGTTGCAAGCCCGGAAGGCCCCGTTGGGTGCGGTGTTGGTATAGACGGCGCGCGTGACGATGCGGGTGGAGCCAAGCCGATAATTGCCGCCGAGCGTGTGGGCGGTCATCGTGGTGAGGAACACTTGTTCGCCGCCATAGGCGCCGCAATCCATCAGCACCACCGCTTCGCGGCCGGCGATCGTCCCGTCCGGCGCGATCGCCGAGCGAATGCGTATCTCGGCGTTTTCCCGGAACAGACAGGTCCGCATCTCCTCCTCGCGGCTGTTGACGAGGCGAACGGCGCGGCCGGCCTTCCTCGCCAGGAGAGCGGCGAAGGGTTCGAGCGCGCAGTCGAATTTGAGGCCGAAGCCGCCGCCGACGGGTGGAACCGTGACGCGGATCGTCGAAGCTGGAACGCCCAGGAGGACCGCCGTCGTGTTACGCACGGTCCAGGGCACCTGCGTCGAGGTTTCGATGTGGAAGCGACCGTCTTCGTAATGGGCCACCACCGCGCGAGGCTCGAAGGACAGGTGATTTTGGCGGCCGACGCGGAAGGTGCTCTCGACCACCGTGACGTCTTCGTGGCCAAAGGCAGCATCGACGTCGCCACGGTCGACGATGGCCTCCCACGCCACATTGCCGCCGCGGGCACCACCTTCGTGCAGCACCTGGTAGCTTTGCCAGTCCTGATGAACGAGTATCGCATCTTCGGCGAGGGCCGATCCCATGTCGAGGATCGCGGGAAGCGGTTCGATCTCGATCTCGATTGACGCAAGGGCGGCCTGGGCCTGGCGCTCCGTCTCGGCCGCTATCGCGGCGATCGGCTCGCCGCAATAGCGCACCCTATCGACGGCGAAAAGCGGATGGTCGGCAATGCCCAGCCCGGCGCGGCCCGGCGCATCGGCGCTGGTGACGATGGCGCGCACGCCCTGCATACGCGCGGCCGCGTCGACATTGAGGCGGACGATTCGTCCGCTCGGCACTTCGGATCGCAGAAGCATGGCGTGGAGCATGCCCGTCGTGCCACGATCGATGGTGTAGCGGGTGCGACCCATCAGCTTGTCGCTGGCGTCGCGCCGACGAAAGTCCTGGACCACGGTCTGGGCTGCCTTGTCCATTGCTTCCTTGTCCATCACGACCGTTCCATCACCGCGAGGGCAGCGTCGACAATGCGCTCGTAGCCGGTGCAGCGGCAGATATTACCGGCCAGTCCTGCTTTGACTGCCTCGCGGTTCGGCGCGCAATTTCCCGGCTTGGTCAGGTGGTTGAGGGTGACCACCATGCCGGGAAAGCACATGCCGCACTGGACGGCGTCATGATCTTCGAGGGCCGCCTGGACCGGCGTCGGTTCGGCGGCCGATGTGAGCCCCTCGACCGTTTCGATCGCGCGCTCCCCGACCAGGGCCACCGGTGTCAGGCAAGAGACGGTCGGAATGCCGTCCACGAGCACCATGCAGGCGCCGCAAAAGCCTTCCCGGCAGACGGGCTTTGCGCCGGTCAGATGCAGCGTGTCGCGCAGGACGTCGAGGAGCGGGGCCATCGGTTCGGCGGCGAACTCGCGTTCCTCGCCATTGACGGTCAGACGGATGATCAATTCGGTCGACTCCCCAATTTCGATCGCGCCGCCGAGGCAAGAGCCTCGACGGAACGGCCCAGGAGGGCAGGCAAGACGCGAACGCGGTACCAGCTTGGTGCTTCAACGCCCTCGCGGCCGGTGAAAACGCCGGTGTGCGATCGTGCGATTGCCGCTGCGTTCTGGCCGTCGAAGCTTTGTCCCGACAGGGCATGCTCGAGCGCGGTCCAGCGGCGCGGCGCCGCCTCGACGGAACCGACTGCGACCCGGGCGTCGGTGATCTGGCCGGAGCCGTCGATGTCTGCCGCCATCGAGACGATCGCCACTGGATAATCGCCGGCTTTGCGCAACGGTAGGCGGATATGAGCCGAGCGCCGATTGGATCGCTTGAGGATCAGCTTCGTCACGATCCGGCCGGGCCCGAGATCGACTTGGCGTGTGAGAAAGTCGCCGATTGCCAGCCGCTCGCTTCCCGAGGCCTCGGTCATCTCCACCGTGGCCTCGAGGCAGAGGAGTGCGGGTACCAGATCGGCGGCGGGAAAGTGAGCGGCACATAGATTGCCGCCGATGGTGGCCGCGTTGCGGATCGCCGGGTTCGCCGAATGTCCGGCGGCGAACCTCAAGGCTTCGAACTCCGGATATGCGGCAAGGGCGCCCGCCAGCTCTGCATGGGTCACGCTTGCGCCGATTTCGACGATTGCGCCGTTTGACTGCACGCGTCTCAGCTCCGGAATTTGGCCAAGGGCGACATATCCGGGCGCGAAGGCTTCTCGACGGAGCGGTGCGCGCATGATCCACGTGCCTCCAGCGAACGGTGCGCCCTGCGTCCCATAATCGGCCAGCATGGCCAGAGCCTGCGAAAGCGTGGTGGGGATCGTGACGGCTGTTGAACGGGCCTGGAGCATGATTGAAAAGCTCGCTTTGGGTCTTGCGGCACCGAGGAGCGCGTTCGGCTCCGGTGCTTCGATTGATCAACGAGCGTTGAGGCGTAGCCTGTCGAGAACGACGCCGAGGATCACGATGGCACCGAGGACGATCATCTGGACGTATCCGTCGATACGGGTGAGGTTCATGCCGTTCGACAAGATGGTGATGAACAGTGCCCCGAGTACGGCCGATCCGACACCGCCGCGGCCACCGGCAAGGCTGGTGCCGCCGACAACGGCCGCTGCGATCGACTGCAACGACAAGGTGCCGCCGAGATTGGGTTCGCCAGAGCCGGTGCGGGCGGTCATCATCAGGGCACCGAGGGCGGCGAGGGCGGAGCAAAGGATATAGGCGTAGACCAGAAGGCGTTTGACCGGGATGCCTGCAACGGCCGCGGCGCGCGGATTGGTGCCGATGAGATAGAGAGAGCGCCCGAAGACCGTTCGCGACAGGACGAAGGTGAGCACGCAACCGACGACGATCGCGATGACGACGGCAGAGGGAAGGCCGAAAATCGAACCGGAGTAGAAAAAGTTGGAAAAGGCTTGCGGCACGCCCTGGACGGGACGGCCGTCGGACATCGTGGTGGCGACGCCGATGGCGATGTTCATGCTGCCGAGCGTCGCGACCAGCGGGCTGACGCCGAGCAGGGCGACGACAACGCCATTGAAGAGTCCGCAGACGCCCGCGAGCGCAAAGCCGGCCGCGATCGCAATGAGCACGACCAGCACCCCGTTGACGTCGCTGCCGCCCATCGAGGCCATGGCGAGGGCCGCCCCGACGCTGACCATCGATACGGTGGGTCCGACGGAGAGGTCGAAACCACGGGTGAGGATGACGATCATCTGGGCCATGGCGAACAGCGTCAGATAGCTGGCCTGCTGTGCGATGTTGAGAAGGTTGTACCGCGTCAGGATCCGATCGTCGGCAAGACCGAAGCCGCCGAGCAGAAGAAGCACAGCGATCGGCAGAGCAAGTTTGCGCAGCCAATCGGTGTCGAGAGACCGACGGTGGATCTCGTTATCCGGCGATGCGGTTTTCGAGGCTGCGGTGAGATTGGCGTCAGACACGGGACATCCTCCGGCGACTGAATTCGTCGAGGGCAACGGCAAGGACCATGATCAGTCCCAGGAAGATTGGCTGGAGCCGGGAATCGATGTGAAGTAGGTTCAACGCATTGCCGAGGATGGTCAGGAACAGGGCAGCGATGGCGACGATTTCGACCCGGCCAATGCCGCCACGCAGGCTGACGCCGCCAATCACCGCGGCCGCAATGGACTGCAGCATCATCGTGTCGCCTCCAAGGCTTGCCTGGCCCGAACCGACGAGGGCGGTCAGCAGAATGCCAACGGTCGCGGCGAGAACTCCCGACAGTGCATAGGTGCCGACCAGATGGCGCTGGATCGGGACGCCCGAGACCACGGCCGCCTCCTGATTGCCGCCGATCGCGTAGACATAGCGGCCGAACAGCGTTCGACGTTGGACGAAGGCGACGAGGAGAACGATGGCGAGCGCAAGGTAGATCGCCAGGGGAAAGCCGAGGATCTGCGAACGGCCGATCGCTTGCACGAAGCTGTCCGGCATGCCGTAGACGGGAATTCCGTTGGTGAGCAGAAGACCGATGCCCGCCGTCGCGGACATGGTGCCGAGGGTAACGACGAAGCCGGAGACCTTCAGCTTGGCGACGCAGAGGCCATTGAACAGGCCGACGGCGAAACCCGAACCTAGGCCGGCGAGTATTCCGATCATGATGGCGACGACGTCCGGGCCGCCGATGGTGCTGGCGGCAGCCGCCATGACCTTCGCCGTCACGACGCTCGCCAGCGCCACGACCGCGCCGACCGATAGGTCGAAGCCGCCGGCGATGATCACCATTGCCTGGCCACAGGCGATGATCGCCAGAAACGAGGCCATGCGCAGGATGTTGACGATGTTCATCCAGCCGAGAAAATAGGGTGACATCAGCGATGTGCCGATGACGACGATCGCCATCAGGATCGGCAGCAGCCCGATCCTCAGAATGAGGTGAAGAACGTCCCGCGACGTTGGATTGGCATTGCGGGGGGCAAGAGCTGCGGTCGCGTTCATGCCGCCTTACCCCGGTTTTCTTCCTGGAAGAAGCTCGACAGAACGTTCTGTTCGGTCTTCTGATCCCCTTCGAGCAGCGCGGCGATGCGGCCGTGATGCATGACGTAGAGACGGTTGGAGAGTGCCAGCACCTCGGGCAGCTCCGACGAGACCACCACAACTGCCGCGCCTTGCTCCACCAGCCGCTTTATGAATTCGTAGACCTCGACCTTGGCGCCGACGTCGATGCCGACGCTCGGCTCGTCGAAAAGAAAGATATCGAGGTCGCGAGCCATCGCCCTGCCAAGCATGACCTTCTGGCGATTGCCGCCGGAAAGATTGGCGACCGCTCGCTCGATGTTGGGTGGGCGCAGATTCAGTTTTTCCATGATCGGACCGATGAACGACCGTTCGGCAAAGCGTTTGATGATGCCGCCGCGCTGGTAACGCGAAAGATCGAGCGCGGCCATCGAGACGTTCTCGCGGATCGGCCGGGACAGGGCGAGGCCCTCGACGCCGCGGTTGGCGGGGAAATAGGCGACGCCGCGTCTGAGGCTGGTGCGCGGATCGAGATCGCTGATCGGCGTGCCGTGCAGGCTGACCGTGCCGGTAGCGATCGGCTCGATGCCGTAGATGGCACGCACGAGTTCGGACTTGCCACAGCCCACGAGACCGGCAATGCCGGTGATCTCGCCGGAACGAGCGAAGAATTCGACCCCCGCCACCAGCCCGTCGGCAGTCGAGAGATCCTCGACTTCGATGGCGATATCGGTGGGTTTGTGGGTGATGGTTGGAAACAGGACGTCGATCTTGCGGCCCGTCATCAGTTCGACGAGTTCGCTGTCGTTGACGGTCGAGGCATCCAGCGTTTTGATTTGCCGGCCATCGCGCAGCACCGTGACGCGGTCGGCCAGGGCACGGATCTCGCGCAGGCGATGCGAGACGTAGATGATCCCGACGCCCTGGCTCTTGAGCTTGGCGATCAGTTCGAACAATCGGCCGGTCTCGCGCTCGGTCAACGAGGCGGTCGGCTCGTCGAGGATCAGCAGCCTGACATTTCCCAGCAGCGCCTTGGCGATCTCTGCCATTTGCTGATGGGCGCGGTCCAGCTTGTCCACCCGTGTCTTCGGATCGAGATCGAAACCGAGTTCATCGATCAGCGTGCGCGCACGCCTGCGCATCGCACCCGTGTCGAGCATGCCGGCGGTCGAACTCTCGCGGCCGAGGAAGAGGTTTTCCTCGACGGTCAGGCTCGGCACGAGGGAGAACTCCTGGAACACCGGGCTGATGCCGATCGCCCTGGCATTGTTCGGCGTCAGATGGTCGATAGCCTTCCCGCCAAAACGGAACCTGCCTTCCGTCGGCGGGAAGGTGCCGGAGATGACGTTGATGAGGGTCGACTTGCCCGCGCCGTTTTCGCCGAACAGAACGTGCAGTTCGCCGGCACGGACTTCCAGATCGACCCCGTCGAGAGCGAGGACGCCTGGAAAACGCTTGGTGATGCCGGACAGGACCAGCAGGGACTCGACGCTCTTCGCAGTCGTGGAATTGGTGTCAGCCTGTCCCATGGCGTCTCCTGGAATACAGTGGGGCGGACAGGCCAGAGCCTGTCCGCCGGGTCGTCGGACGCGATGTTACTTGGCCGAGACGGAATATTCCGGGTTCCAGTCTGCCGGCGCCAGAACCAGATCCATGTTGAGGCCCTTGGCCGTGTCCGCGTCGATGACGTCGGGCTTCGGCTGGACCAGAGCCATGACGTCTTTGCCTTCGATCAGGCGCACCGCTTGGTCGATTGCCATTGCGCCCTCGGCTACTGGGTACTGGGTTGCGAAGGCCTGGATCTCATTGCGGTTCAAGGCATCGAGCATGGCCTGGTTCTCGTAGGACGAGATGATCTTCATGTCCGGGCGACCGGCGAGCTGAACCGCGCCGATGGCGGCCTCGGCGGTTGGTGCCGTACCCCAGATAACGTTCATGTTGGGATAGGTCTGGAGGGCGTCCTGGATCAGCCGAAGCTGGACCGCGACGCCGCTGTCGCCGAATTTTTCGTCGAGGATCTTGACGTTGGAGTGGCCTTCGACCGTCTTTTTGAAGCCCTCGTTGAAGGACTCCGCCCAACCGGAGCCGGCGGGGCCAGGGAATGTAACCACATTCGCCTCTTCGTCGTCGCCGAGCCGGGCGAGAAGGCCCTTGGCGGTGACCCCTCCCATGGCGACGAAGTCGACGTAGTTCGCCGCAGGCAGGGCGTTTTCGGGCAGCGGGTTGGTCACGCCGACGACCGGGATGTTCTTCTCTTTCGCCTCGGCGAATTTCTGCATCAGGCCGGCGCCGGAAATCGCGCCGACGACGATCGCGTCGGCGCCGCTCGCCATGCAGTCGTCGAACTGGGAGATCTGTTTGGGCAGGTTCTCGTACCCGCCCGCTTCGTAAAGGTTCATGTTGACGTTTTCGGCCTTGGCCTGGGTGACGATGCCGTAGGCCACCGCAACCCAGAAACTGTCCTTCATGTGCGGGAAGAGGACGCAGATGTTGTGGGGCTTTTCGGCTTTATCGAGCGGTGTGTATTCGGCCGGCGTCGGTGTGCCGGAGGACGCGTCGTTGACCGGAAACGGCCACCAGGATGCCGAGGAATCCGCGGCGGTGCTGGGCTGGGTCGCCACGACGAGGATGGCGAGTGAGCTCGCTGTAGCAAAAGCGATGCGGGTCTTCATTGTGTCGGCCATGATCTGCAATCCTTCTTCGGGTTTCGGGGCATTGACAGTAGCTTGGTGCGAAGGGGCAACGAGGCGGACGCAGCTTTCAGGCCGGAGCCCATTGTGCGACCGATCGGCGTTCGAAGCCTTCGCGGAATTGGCGTGTGGATTTGGGCAGGAGATCGCCGCTTTCCCAGTCGAGAATAACGGCGTGCTGTCGGACGACGTCGAGGACGTCGATCTCACCGTCGCGGTAGCGTCCGGCGACTTCTTCGGGATCGGCGCGTGCCCAAGCGACGCGATTTTCCCGGATCTTTGCACGCAGCACATCGGTTGCGGCCGTGTCGATCTCGTATTCGCACAGCTCGACATCGATCTCGCGAATGACCACGCCATAGTCCTTCGCCGCGCGTTCGACCGAGACGTAATCGTCGATGACGTCTTCGAGGACCTGCTTGGGATCACGCTTCAGCGGATCACCGAAGCCGCCACCGCCGGCGGTCGGCCTGGTGAAGATGTCGCCCTCGCCGATGGACACGTCGGAGAAGATCGCGCCGAGACGCTTGCTTTTGCCATCTTTCGCTTGGGTCAGCGTCAAGCCGTGCGGCATGGAGGGCAGGCCGCCTTCGATGCCCCAGACGACAGCGCGTTCGCGGTCGCAGATGTAGGAGATCACGACGTTTTCGCAGGCAAGCATGCGCGAGGTCTTGCGCACGCCTGATCCGCCGCGCCACCGGCCCGGGCCGGGGGAATCCTTGATGATCTCCATCTCCGTACAGATGATCGGGCTCGCCCGTTCCTGTCCCTCGACCGGCTGGGCCATCATTCCGGTGCCGAAGGAGGCGGTGGTGCAGTTGTTACCGTCCTTGCCGTTGCGCCCGCCCCATCCACCGGGAAGCCAATCGTAGAACATGAAGATCGACTTCTCGGACGCGCGGTTGTCCCGGCCGCCGGTGAGGAGATATTCGAGGTTGAACGCGCAGGCGAGGGCACGCTCGGGTATCAGCTTCGACCACATCTCGTAGATCGAGTTCATGATTTTCTCGAAGGGCATCAAAAAGCCGGTCACCGCGACGGGCCACCTGGCGTCGACGATCGAACCTTCCGGCGCGATGATTTCGAAGCAGCGATAGAAGCCCGAATTCAGCGGCAGGTCGGGGAAGAAGGTCTTCATCCCGGCAGCGACACCCGAGAAGGTCGTGCCGAAGGCGGAATTGTAGATCGAGCCGATCACCGGATGGCTGCCGGTGAAGTCGTAGATCACCTTGTCGCCCTTGATCGTCATCTTGATCCTGATCGGGATCATGCCCTCGCCGCCGGCGGGGTCGCGGTCGATGTAGTCGACCGTCTCCCATTCGCCGTCCGGCATCGCCGCGATCCGCTGGCGCACCGCACGTTCGACATAGTCCTGCACGGCCGACAGACCGGTCTCGATCGTCTCGCAGCCGTATTTATCGACGAGGCGATGGATTTCGCGTTCGCAGACCCGCGTGGCTTGGGCCTGGGCCTGCATGTCGCCGATGATCGAGGCCGGATCGCGGGTGTTCGAGGCGATCAGGCCCGCCACGTCGCGGCGCATCTCGTTCTTCTCGAACAGTCGAACAGGCGTGATCCGCAAGCCTTCGCGGAACATCTCGCGGGCCGACACGTCGAAGGAGCCCGGCACGCTGCCGCCGACGTCGGACCAGTGGCCGTTCGACTGGGAATAAGCGATGACCTTGCCATTCGCGAAGATCGGCCGCACCAACCTCACGTCGGAAAAATGCGTGCCGCCGGCATAGGGATCATTGATGGCGTAGACGTCGCCCTCGCGCATGTCGCCTTCGAAATGGCGCATGACGTCCTGGCAGGTGAAATGCAGTGTGCCGACATGGACGGCGATGTCCTGGTTGCCTTGGGCCGCGCATTCGCCTTTGGCATCGTGCAGTCCGCTGGAGAAATCGTGATTGTAGATTACGAAGGAGTAGCAGGTTCTCAGGACCTGCTCGCCCATCTGGTCGACGGCGGTAATGAAGGAGTTCTTGAGGACCTCGAAGGTCACCGGATCGATCTGCTCGGTCGCCATTGCTTTCAGCCCTTCGCGCGGATGATGATGTTGAGATACTTGTCGACTTCGGCCGCAGCCCAGGGCGGAACGACAGTGGTCGAGTCGACCTGTTCGACGATTGCCGGACCCTCGAGCCGAAAACCGGCCGGCAGGGTATCGCGTTCGAATATCGGCGTGTCGTGCGGTTCGTCGGCGAACCAGACGGTGCGCCGGCTTGCCGGCTCCGGTGTCTCGCCCGTCGGTTCATGGACGAGGAGGTCGGCCTTCGGCACTATCCCTATCGCTTTGAGATTGACGCGGAACAGGCTGACCGGCGTGTCGTCGCGCCGGAAATTGTATTCGCGAAGGTGCTCGCGGTGGAAATCCTCGACGAGATCGGTGATCGACCGGACCGGGCTTGGCGCAGTCACTGCCAGGGAGCGCCATTGGCCGCGATACATCATGTCGATGGAGCGCTGGAAGACAATGTCCTGCGGTTGCACGCCCTCGTGCGTCAACCGGTCCAGCGCTTCCTTCTCGATGCGGGCGAATTGCGCCTCGATCGCGTCGGGGTCGGCTTCGGTAGCCTCGATCATGCAGTTTTCGGAAAAATCATGCTGCATGTCGACGAGGAGGCAACCGAGCGCCGAGGTCACGCCCGGATTGGTGGGCACGATGACCACAGGGATCGAGAGTTCGCGGGCGATGGCCGCACCATGCAGTGCGCCCGCCCCGCCAAAGGCCACGAGGGCGAAGTCGCGCGGATCGTAACCGCGGCTGATGGAGATGAGGCGCACCGCATCGGACATGTTGGCGTTTGCCACCCGCAGGATCGCGTCGGCAGCCTCCTCAATGCCGAGGCCGAAGGGCTCTGCAACGGCCTTGGCGACGGAGTTGCGGGCGAGTTCCGGATCGAGCTGGACCGAACCGCCGGCAAGGCTGGTGCCCAGACGCCCGAGCGTCACGTTGGCGTCGGTGTTGGTCGGCGCCTCGTTGCCGTTTCCGTAGCAGGCAGGGCCGGGATAGGCGCCGGCCGATTGCGGCCCGTTGCGCAGTGAACCGGCTTCATCGGTCCAGGCGAGCGAACCGCCGCCGGCACCGATGGTCATCACCTCGATCGAGGAGAAGCGGATCGGATAGCCGAACTCGATGTACCAATCCTTGGTGACTCGCGATTGGCCCTCATAGGCCAGCGACACGTCGGTGGACGTCCCGCCCATGTCGAGGCCGATCGAATTGGCAAATCCGCACAGGCCGGCGATGTGGCGGCTGGCGATGGCGCCTGCCGCGATACCTGATCCGGCGAGGCGGGCTGCGAAGTCCTTGACGCTGGCCGGCGTCATCACGCCTCCGCCGGTATGCAGCAGCAGCAGATCGCGCGTATAGCCGTCTTCGGCCAGACGGTCGCCGAGGCGCTCGGTGTAGCTGACGACGACCGGGCTCAGCGCCGCGTTGACGACCGTTGTCGAAAAGCGTTCGTGCTCGAAAATCTCGGGCAGCACCTCGGAGGATATGGACACCGGGGTATCGGGCATCGCCTCGACGAGGATGGCGCGCATCGCCCGTTCATTCTCCCCATTGAGATAGGCGTTCATGAAGCAGACGGCGATCGCCTCGACCCCGCGGCGCTTCAGGATACGCGCGACCTCGCGGGCGGCGTCCTTGTCGAGCGGTTCCACGATCGCTCCGGCTGCGTCGATGCGCTCGGGAACCGTCAGCCGGTCGCGGCGCGGGATGTAGGGTCGCACGACGTCCTTGTAGGCGTCCCAAAGGTCTTCCTTGTTAGCGCGGCGGATTTCGATGACGTCGCGGAAGCCCTTGGTCGAAACGAGGGCCGTACGCGGAAGGCGCCGCGTGATCAGCGCATTGGTGGCGACTGTCGTTCCGTGCGAGAAGAGCGCCACATCAGCGAGATCAATGCCGGCCTTGTGCACGCCGGTCATGATCCCATCGATCGGATCGCTGGTCGAGGACGTCTTTTCGATCCGGATCCGACCGGTCGTCTCGTCCATGATGCACATGTCGGTAAAGGTTCCGCCGACATCGACGGCTACACGAAGGTTTTGCAAGGCGTCGTTTCCCATATTCTCGCCGTGCTGGCTCCCTTTCTTACGGGCGGCTCTTGCGGCGCGTTCAGGAAGCTAAACAGCTTTGTGGACGTCATTCTTGACGATTGGCGCATAAAAGCTTGTGTCCAGGCGAAGCCTTGGCCTGATTTCTATGCGGCCGAAGAATCTGAGCGCTTTCTGCGCAATGCTTGGAAGAAGACGTGCCGAAAATTTCTGCACCCATACGTCTTGGTGCCCTTGGGCTAGCGCCGGCCGTTCGCTTCTGCACGGGTTTCGCTCGGGGTGCGGCCGAACCGGGCGCGGTAGCTTCGGCTGAACTGAGCCTGGTCGCCAAAACCGCATTCATAGGCGATCTGGGAAATGGCCCCCCGGAGGCGGGGATCGCGCAGCCGCTGATCGCACAAGGCCAAGCGCTGGCTGCGAATATGGGCGCCGACGGTGGTGTTCTGTGCCTCGAAAATCTGTTGGAGATAACGCAGCGAGATGCCGCAGGCGTTGGCGACGCTCTGGGGCGATAGGTTTGGGTCGCGGAGCCGGTTGCGGACAATGTCCTCGGCCCGGCACAGATGCGCATCGCGCACGGAGGTCGACGAGCCGATCAGTACCCGGCTGTCCGCCGTGACTGCTGCAGCGATAAGCTCGACGAGTTGCCTACCAATCAGGTGCCGGGTCGCATCATTGAACTCGGCGATCCGCGTGACGGCAATGCGCAGCATGTCGATGAAGAGCGCGCCAACACTCGACCTGGCATCAAAGCTCAGCGAAGCCAAGCGTTCCGGCCGGCTGATATGGGCCTCGAGCACGGCGCTCGGCACTTTCAGCACCCACAACGAAGCGGGGTCGCGGTGGCTGAACTCATAGGGAAGGTGGCTGCGTTCGATCAGAAAACCACCCGGTGCGCAGGAGACGTCCCTGCCATCCTGGACGAAGCGGACCTCGGAGAGTTCGGGAACGGTGATCAGGTAGCTTTCGTCGCATGCCTCGACGAGGTGATGTTCGTGGCGACGATAAAGCAGTCCGTTCGAGCAATTGCGGGAAACAGAGACCTGGCCGAGGGTCCAGGCTTCGAGCGTGCCATGAAAGATGTCCGATCCCTCATAGGCAAGTTCGAGCGGAAAATAGATGTCCGAGACCGCCTTTTGCCAAGCCAGCCTACGCTGGGCGGGAGGGACGTCGTTTGTCGAATATCTAACCTGCATTTCCACTCACTCCGATCGGTGTCGAACGTGCCGTGTGCGGCCTGGCGTTTTCCCCATATCTCCCGTTTTCTCAGGACCCGTTTTGATCTCGCAGCTCCTTGGCGGCGCCTTTCCGAGTGGACTTCAAGCCCTGTCCGGAGTCCATGAACCGGGAATTGTATTTCAAGTCGCCTCATTCAGGGCTTGCCTGACGGCGCTCGCCAGTTCGACCGCGCCGGGCGTGTCGGAATGGATGCAGATCGTGTCCGCTTGCATGTCGATCAGTGTGCCGTCGATCGTCGTCGCCTTCTTGTCGACGAGCACCTGTCTGACCCGGCGTGCGGCTTCTTCGGGATCCTTGGAGCCGTGCTTGCGGGTGATGATCAGGCCGCCCGAGCCGTCATATTCGAGGTCGGCATAATATTCGGCGAGGAAGGGGACGCCTCGTTCGCGGTAGATCTCTTCCTGCAGCGTGCCGCGCATGCCGAGAAGGGGAACGCTGAAAATCTCTGCCGCATCGGCAATCGCCTCGGCGACGTGCCGATCCCGCATCGCGGCGCCGTAAAGCGCGCCATGGGGCTTGATGTGGTTGAGCGGCAATCCTTCAGCATGCAGGAAGCCTTTGAGTGCGCCGATCTGATAGATCAGGCAGGCGGCGAGTTCGTCCCGGTCCATCTTCATTTCGCGCCGACCGAAACCTTGCAGGTCCGGAAAGGACGGATGGGCACCGACCGCGACGTCGTGCTTGGCGGCAAGGGAGACGGTCGCTCGCATTACGGACGGGTCAGAGGCATGAAAACCGCAAGCGACGTTGGCGATGTCGACGAAGGGCATCAGTCCGGCGTCGTCGCCGCAATGGTATAGCGAGAAGCCTTCGCCCATATCGCAATTGATGGTGACGCCCAATACCCTCGTCCTTTGCTCGAACCGCCTATGATTGCTGCGGTTCCAAACGTGGCCGGTATCGGGACGCGAGGTCAAATCGAATAAAGCGCGACAGCGTATCTAGAAAATCAATAGTTTTGTCGGTGGTTTTTCAAGGACCGAAAGTTTCGTGGAATCTGCGGCCAGTTCCTTGCAGGCATCAATATGGAGCTTCGCCAACGTTCGCCGTGGCGTAGCGCATGAAGTCGCGAAAGGCTTCGTAGGCGGCGTCGGGAGTGACGTCCCGTTTCCAGGCAAGCCCGACATCCATGCTCGGCACCCCATCGTCGATCACCCGCGTCTCGATGCGCTGACCGTCCAGCGACCACGGCCGGTAGACCATATCCGACAGGATCGTCACGCCGAGCCCGGAAGCGACCATCGAACGTACTGCCTCGACCGATGCGGTCCGGAAGATCACCTTGGGCTCGAGTTCCGAAACGGCCCAATAGCGCATCGCCGTTATTTTCGCCTCGTCGACGGTCAGCATAAGATACGGATGAGGCTCGATATCTCGCAGGGATACGCGATCGAGCCGCGTCAACGGGTGGGACGGCGCGACCCACAATCGCCGGGGCGAGCGCTTGAGGATCTCGCTGGAGATTTTATTCCGGTTCTCGAGGTTCGAGACCAGCATTACGGCGACATCGAGGGCGCCGTCGACAATGGCCTGTTCCAGAACGGGGCGGGGCGCTTCGAACAGCTCGAGCGTGACACCTGGAAAATTTGCGTAGAAGCGGATGAGATGCGGCGAAAGAAAGTAGCCTGATACCGTGTAGGTCACCCCCACACGCACCCGCCCGACGACACGATTGCCCGTCATGTGCGGGCTGCGGATCGCTTCGGCCACGGAGGAAAGGATCTGTTTTGCCTGGGGCAGGAAGCGGCCACCTTCGATGGTCACCTTCACGCCCTGCGGCGTGCGGTCCAGAAGCGACGCGCCGAGCAGGGCCTCGAGCTGCTGGATTGCCGTGGTGACTGCCGATTGCGAGACGTTCAACTCCACCGCGGCACGGCTGATCTGCCGCGTTTCCGCTGCGGCCACGAAATACCGGATCTGCTTAAGCGATATCGACATGGTTTGCGCCCTCGTCTGCCCACTGGCTTGGGAGTGCTCGCGTGAAGGGCAATGTTTACCGGGCCAGTTGCCGGGCGCCCGAAATTCACCCGCCGACCATGCGACGATGATTCTAGGGTATCTAATTTTCTGATACGAGGATTTTTCTTTTGCAATTTTACGCCGCCCCTAAGTTTTGCAACGCTCACCTTTGTTCCCCGACAACCGATAGGCGAATGATATCATGACGAAGACGACCATCGAAGCTCCGATCCCCGGTACATTCTATCGGTCGCCTTCGCCGGAAGAGCCGGTCTTCAAGCAGGAGGGGGATGCCGTCGCCGTCGGCGACACCGTCGGTCTGATCGAGGTTATGAAGTCCTTTGCCCCTGTCGTCGCCGAGACGGCCGGCACACTCGTCGCCTTCCATGTCGAGAACGAGGACGCGGTCATGGCCGGTCAGGCCCTTTATGATCTCGAAGCCTGACGCATGGCGATTGCGAAGATTTTCGTCGCCAATCGCGGGGAGATCGCCGTCAGGATCATCCGCGCCGCCAAGGAACTCGGTATCGCCACCGTTCAGGCAGTCAGCGCCGCCGACGAGACGATGCTGGCGGCCCGGCTGGCCGACGAGACTGCACCGGTCGGCCCGCCCCATGCGTCGAAATCCTATCTCAATGCCGACGCGCTGATAGCCGCGGCACGCGAAAGCGGTTGCGACGCGGTCCATCCGGGCTATGGTTTCCTATCCGAAAATGCCGATTTCGCCGAGAAGGTGGAAGCTGCCGGGCTCGTCTTCATCGGCCCGAAGCCGGAGACGATCCGCAAGATGGGCGATAAGGCGCGGGCGCGGCGGGAAGCGGAGCTTGCCGGCGTTCCGACGGTGCCGGGCTCCCACGGGATCGTCAAGGACGTGGGCGAGGCGCAAGAGGCGGCCAAGGCGGTTGGCTATCCGGTCATGATCAAAGCGTCGGCCGGCGGCGGCGGTCGCGGCATCCGCATCGCCGAGGATACCGATCAGCTCGCCAAGCTCATTCCCCAGGCGAGCGCCGAGGCGAAGGCCGCCTTCGGCGATGGCGGGCTTTATCTGGAGCGCTTCGTGCGTCGGGCCCGGCATGTCGAGGTTCAGATTCTCGGCGATGGCGAACGCGTCATCCATCTTTACGAACGCGAATGCTCGCTCCAGCGACGCCGCCAAAAGGTCTGGGAAGAAGCCCCGGCTGTGTGCCTTTCGCCCGAGCAGCGCGAGGCCGTTTGCGGCTCGGCGGTGAAGCTTGCCGAACGGGTCGGCTATCGCGGCGCCGGGACACTCGAATATCTCTTCGACGAGGCGACCGGCGAATTCTTCTTCATCGAGATGAACACTCGTATCCAGGTCGAGCATCCGGTGACGGAGATGGTCACCGGTGTCGATCTCGTGCGCTGGATGATCCGGATCGCTGGCGGGGAGAAATTGAGCCTATCCCAGACGGACGTGTCGCTGCGTGGGCATGCCATCGAGGTGCGGATCAACGCCGAGGACCCTGCCGTCGACTTTCGTCCGCATCCGGGCACGGTGTCGGCGATCGAGGTTCCCGGCGGCATGGGCGTTCGTTTCGATACGATGCTCTATTCCGGTTGTCAGGTACCGCCCTTCTACGATTCGCTTCTCGGCAAGCTCATCGCCCATGCCGAGACGCGCGAAGCCGCGATCAGCCGGCTTTCGCGTGCGCTCGGCGAACTGAAGGTCGAGGGCTTGCCAACCACGGTGCCGCTGCATCTTGCGCTGGCCCGTGCCGACGACGTCCGCAATGGGGCGTTTCACACCGGCTGGCTGGAGGACTGGCTGTCCGGCCATCCGCTGGCTGACCGTCAATCTCCAGATAAACAGTGAGGGGCCGATGAACACGCGTTATTCCTTCGGCGGCGACGAGCATATCTTTGTCGAGGTGGATGAGGAAATGTCGCTCGAGGCTTTCTTCAAGAGCTTGTCGATGACCAAAGCGCTGCGCGAGAGCCAGATCGCCGGCGTCACCGAGATTTGCCCGGCCAATGCGTCCTTCCAAGTGAAGTTCGACCCGGACGTGATCGCGCCGGACGATCTGATGAAGGAGCTCAAGCGTTTCGAGTCGGTGGCCGAGAATGCCGAGAAGACGATCGACACCCGTATTATCGAGATGCCGGTTCTCTACAATGATCCCTGGACCCACGAGACGCTGATGCGCTTTCGCGAGCGCCATCAGGATCCGACCGGCACCGACCTTGAATATGCGGCGCGCATCAACGGCTATGCGAGCATCGATGACTTTATCGCGGCCCATTCGGGCACGCCGTGGTTCGTTTCAATGGTCGGTTTCGTGGCGGGTTTGCCCTTCACCTATCAGCTCGTCGAGCGCGCCAAGCAGATCGAAGTGCCGAAATATCTGCGGCCACGCACCGATACGCCGCGCCAGACGGTCGGCCATGGCGGCTGCTTCGGTTGCGTCTATTCCGTGCGCGGGGCGGGCGGCTACCAGATGTTCGGCGTGACGCCGATGCCGATCTACGATGCGAAGGGCGAGCGCAGCTATCTGAAGGAACTCTTCCTGTTCAAGCCGGGCGACATCATCCGCTTCAAGTCGATCGACCGCGCGACGTACGACGCCACGATCGCCGAGGTGGAGAGCGGCCGCTACCAGCCGAAGATAGCCTCTGTGCACTTTTCCCTCGATGCCTTCACGGCCGATCCCGAAGGCACCAATGCCAAGCTTCTGGAGGCGCTCGATGGCTGATGCGGCCGCGACATTCGAAGTTGTCAAACCCGGACTTTCGACGACGGTTCAGGACCTCGGCCGGCCCGGCTACTACCATCTCGGCTTGCCGATCTCGGGGGCAATGGATCGCTTCGCACTGATCGCTGCCAACCGGCTGGTCGGCAACCCCGACAGTGCGGCAGGGCTCGAGGCCGTGTTCCTCGGCCCGAGCCTGAGATTCACCGCCGATGCGGTCGTCTCGGTCACCGGCGCGACGATGCCGCCAAAGGTCGATGGAGAGGAGCAGCCGCTTTGGACGGCCTTCAAGATTTCAGCAGGGGGGGAGCTCTCCTTCGGTTATCTCAAAGCAGGAGCGCGGGCCTATATCGCGATTGCCGGCGGCATCGACGTGCCCAAAGTGAAAGGCTCGCGATCGACCTATGCGCTGGGCGGTCTCGGCGGCTTCGAGGGCAGGCCCCTTCAGGCCGGCGACCAGGTAAAGATCGGAACCGGGGCCGGTCCGTCCAAGCTGGGCGTTACCGTTCCCGAGGATATCCGACGCGCCAACCCCCGGGCGGGCACGTTGCTGCGTGCGCTGCCCGGTCTCTACTGGCACCGTATCACCGAGGAATCACAGTCGTCCTTTTTCGAGGACACCTGGAAGGTCGCGCCGGAGGCCGACCGGATCGGATATCGCTTCCGGGGTGGGCGCAGCCTCGACTTCGTCCCGCGCGAGCCGCCCTTCGGTGCCGGGTCGGATCCGTCCAACATCGTCGATAGCTGCTACCCTTACGGCTCGATCCAAGTGCCTGGCGGCACCGAACCGATCGTCCTGCATCGTGATGCGGTGTCGGGCGGCGGCTATTTCATGGTCGGTACTGTGATCTCCGCGGATATGGACCTGATCGCCCAGCTCCAGCCGCACCAGCCGGTCCGCTTCGAAGCGGTCGACATGGAGACCGCGCTCGCTGCCCGCGGGCAGGAAAAGGCCCGCCTGCAAAAGCTGGTGGAATTCCTCGGCGCCTGAGCCGCGATCCAACCCCCGCAAACTTCTTCGGTCTCTGATGCCTTGCAAAATATGATATCAGCGGCCGAAGGAGGCTGCGTGGATAAAAAGCTCGAATATCGCTCGCTCAACGACCAGACCTACGACCGGATCAAACAAGGCCTGATGGCAGCGACGTTCCGGCCGGGGCAGGTGCTCGTCATCCGCTCGCTCGCCGAACAATACGGCGTGTCCACGACGCCGGTCCGCGAGGCGCTGCAACGCCTGGTCGCCGAGCGGCTGCTGATGATGCGCGAGAACCGCAGCATCGCGGTGCCGGAGCTCGAACTCGACGTTTATCTCGAACTTCTGCGAATTCGCTGCGAACTCGAAGGGCTGGCCGCCGAACTTGCCGCCGAGCGGGTCGAGCGATCGGGGCTGGACCATCTTCGTTCCATCGTTGCCCAGATCGACTCCGTCGTCGAACGGCGCGATCAGGAAGCCTATCGGGGACTCAACCAAGCCTTCCACTTCGCCTTCTACGAAGAAGCGCATTCGCCGCGTCTGTTTGCGATCATCCAAAATCTGTGGGGCCAGACCGGCCCCTATGTCTCGGAGCTCTTCGTTTCATCGACCTACGAGCTTCAGGCGAACAGCGAGCACAAGCGTCTCGTCGAGGCACTTGAACGGCGTGATGCCGGGGCCGCTCGCGCCGCACTCGTCGCCGATCTCACCACTGCCAGCGAACATATCGTCCCGCATCTGATCCGGATCGGGGCCGAGCGCTCGGCCCGGTGGCGGGCGAGCGCCGAAAGCGGGCGGGCCAAGAAGGCCATCCTCAAATAGGCTTGGCCGCGGCATGGCGTCTGGTTCTGCGAAAGGTCCGCTGCGTCAGGCCGTCGTCTTCATCGCCTTGTCCATCACTGAAAGGAAGCGATCGGCGTTTTCGGTCGAGAACACCAGCGGCGGACGAATTTTCAGGATGTTGTGAGCTGGCCCGGTGACGCTGATCAGCACGCCGTGTTCGCGCATGGCGTTGACGATCCGGCCGCCGCGGTGGCGATCGGGCGCATGCGAGGCGCGGTCGCCGACGATTTCGGCGCCGACGAAGAGACCCGCGCCCCGAACATCGCCGACGGAATCGAAGCGATCGGCGATACGGCGTATGCCCTCTGTGAGGTACTCGCCGACCCGGCGGGAATTGCCCATCAGGTCGTCGTCCTCGATCGTCTCCAGAACGGCCATGGCTGCCGCGCAGGAGACGGCGTTGCCGCCAAAGGTATTGAAGTAGCGGGCCTTGCGGCCGAACTCGTCGCAGACCTCAGGGCGCATGACCACGGCAGAGACCGGATGGCCATTGCCCATCGGCTTGCCGAGGGTCGCCAGATCCGGCACCACGTCATGGCGTGCAAAGCCCCACATCGCCTCGCCGGTACGCCCGAAGCCTGGCTGCACTTCGTCGGCGACGAAGATGCCGCCCGCCTTGCGGATCGCTTCGACGGCCCCGGTGAGGAAGCCCTTCGGACCCGGCAGGATTCCGTCGCTCGAGAAGAGCGTGTCGACGATCAGCGCGGCGGGCTTGATCCCGTGACGCTTCAGATCGGCGATCGCGGCTTCGACGTCGGCCGTGAATCTCTCGCCGACATCCACTCCGCCGGCGCGATACGCATCGGGCGCTGGAACCGTGCGGACGTGAAGGCCGAGATCGACAGAGGGGCCAAGGGATGGCGAGAAGCAGGCGACCGCCTCGCTGATGCCGTGATAGGCATTCTCGGTGACGATAATGCCTGTTCCGCCGGTGTAGGACCGGGCGATGCGCATGGCGAGATCGTTCGCCTCGCTTCCCGTACAGGCGAACATGACCTGCGACAGCGCGGCCGGAAAGGTCGCGACCAGGCGCTCGGCATAGTCGAGGATCAACTCGTGAATGTAGCGGGTGTTGGTTGCCAGGACGCCGACCTGCCTCTGGATCGCAGCGACGACGCGCGGATGGCAATGGCCCAGGGAAGCGACGTTGTTATAGGCGTCGAGATAGGCTTTCCCGTCCTTGTCGTAGAGCCAGACACCTTCGCCGCGAACCAGATGCAGCGGTGTCTCGTACATCAGGCGGTAGGCCGGCCCAAGCACCCGGGCGCGCCGCTCGATCATCGACTCCTCTTCCTTCGACAGATTACCCCTGCCGGAGACATAGGCGTTCGGCATGGAAAGGTCGCTGGCTGCGCTCACGGTCTGGCTCTCTGCTCATGGGAGGTGGGTGCGGAATCTTTAACGGTGTCGCGATAGCGTCCGGAATTTCGTGGTCGTACCGGCGGAGGGCGTCTTAGTTAGTAATCGCGGCAAATTCGGCTAGCCCCTGCATGTTTGGCGATGCCGTCTCGGACTCATCGACGTCATGCTGGGGCACCGATGCTGCGCATCTTCGTTCAAGACAGGCAATGACGCCCGGGAACGTGATGGGGCGCCTCCGGAAAGTCGTTTTCACCTGTCGACAACGATCTGAGCACAGGCATCAATTTGATGTATCATATATCACAGAAGAAATACTGCTAGCCCTTCACGCGTTAATTGCTTACAAAATACCCAATTATTGCTCACGTTTCACTGATTTAGATCGGTGATAATATACCATTCTGAAACTGGAGGGCGAGCAGTTCGGCGGCGTCACATTTGAGATCTGACCGGCGCCGGAGCAATGGCAAGGCTTCGATCACCGGCTGGTCCATCCGCAACCTCACGGAACAGGAAATCTGGCAGTCCATGACGACCATCGAGACATGCGATACGCCCGCGGCCTTCAAGGCAGCGATACCCCAATTCGGGCCGACCGAGATCGCGTCCCTCTTGCGGACCCATTACGGTGTCGTTGGACGCGTCTCCGTCATGGCCAGCGAGCGCGATCTCACCGTAGGCGTCGAGGTGGCTGACGACAGGCGCTATGTTCTGAAAATCGCCAATGCCGCTGAGGATCCGGACGGCATCCGCTTCCAGAATGCAGCGCTCGTCCATCTCGGCCAAGTCGCGCCGGAATTGCCGGTCTCCCGTGTGATTGCGACCGGTGACGGCAGCACGGAATTCTTCGAAAGCGTTCGCGGCGAGCGGCATGTTGTCCGGCTTCTCACCTACCTGCCTGGCCGACCTCTGTCCGATGTCGACAAAAGCGCGGCACAGCCGGCGGCCATCGGGCGACTCCTTGGCGAGGTCTCAAAAGCCTTTGCAAGCTTCGCGCATCGGGTCCCGGAGCAGGAAATTCTTTGGGACATGCAGCATGCCTCGAAGCTTCTGCGGCTCACGGCGAACATATCCGATGGCGAAATGCGGGCGAAGGTCGAGGTTATTCTGGAGCGCTTTTCGACGGCGATCATGCCCCGGCAGGCCAACCTTCGCCGACAGATCATCCACAATGATCTCAATCCATCAAACATTCTGGTCGCCACAGACGATCCCGAGAGGATAACCGGGATCCTCGATCTCGGCGATATGGTGGAGGCACCGTGCATCTACGACGTTGCTGTCGCGTGCGCTTATCACGTTCCATTCGAAGGGCCGCCCCTGCGTCTCGTCGCCGATCTTGTTTCAGCTTATCACTCCGTTTATCCGCTTCTGGAGGCGGAGATTGAAATTCTTTTCGATTTGATGGCAACGCGCCACGCCATGACGATCGTAATCAGCGAATGGCGAGCCAAGTTGCATCCTGAAAACGCGGCCTATGTCTTGCGAAATCATGCGAACGCGGCGCAGGCGATTGCACGGTTCGCTGTTCTTGATCGTTGCAGGAGTATTGAATTTCTTCGCCACATCTGCACCTTTGGCTAGGGTCCGGACCCTAATACCAACTCCGATTGATCAGAACCCGTGAGCCCATCGACGCAATCCGATGGACATGATGCGCCATGGCCGGCTTTCGATCTTGCGCCATGCGTGGGAGGCGTGATCGATCATGTCGTCGCAGGATTGGAAGATGCGGTTCGACAACCAGTTGTCGCGCAGGAACTGCCAGAGGTTCTCGCCCTTCGACAAGCTCAGGAGGGTTCAGTTCGGGCGCCCGGGGCGGCAGAGGCATCAAGGTGATGTGCCGGGGACCATGAGCTTGGACGTCTCGTATGCCAACCGGCCTGATCGAGAAGAACGACGGCGTGGGCGCCGGCGGCAACGACGCGGGAGATCTCTTCGAGATGACAGGCCATGGCGTGGGTGTCGCAGCGCGGCATGACGAGGGCTGCGCCTTTTCCAGGCTTCGGGCGGATCGCTCCGAACACGGAGGCGGAGGCGGTGCGTTGATCCTTGGGTGCCGAAGGTCGCGTCCCCCGTTTGGCCCAGCGCCGGGTGATCGGGTTCTTCTGGCCGATGCGCATCTCGTCCTGGAACCAGATCTCTAGACATTGGCCGACGGCCTCGTTCGCCGCGATCTCTGCCAGCGCCTGCCGCTGCACGTTGTTCAGCTTGTGCCGATTGCCTGGCGCCTTGCCGGTGATCAAGCCGGCCGCCCCACGGACGTTGAACCGAGTGACCCAGTCCCGCACGATCTGCAGAGTGACACTGCCGATCCTCGCCGCGTTCGAGCGCGAGCCGTCATCATAGATTTCGGGCAGTGCCAGAAGCCGTCGCGCCTGCGCCGCATGCTTCGTCGTCTTGGCCAGCCCTCTAAAAGCGGGTCCATCAAAATCGGCACGAAGCGGGATCGCTGAAGCCGTGGCAAACCTCCGTTTGCCGCCATCGCTTCAGACTTCGCTCGCCTTGGGAACGCCTACAGAGTCAGCTATCGTGCACGTTGGTTTTCTACATCAGGCTTGTAGTTGCCTGATGCGATTTCGGATTTCGTCTAGCAGGCTGCTTGCGACCATCGACATCTTTTCGCCTCTGGGAGTAATCAGCCAGGATGTCATCACGATAGGCTCTCTTAGCCGATGAAAGGCGAGCCGCTTGTCCTGCGCCCGGGCAGAGGCGAGGGACGGTACGATGGAGATGCCTGCTCCTTCCGCCACCATCTCGCAGGCAGCGTCCGCCATTTGCACCTCCGCGATGGGGTTCATTTTCGCGCCGGCGTGGTGAAAGGCCGCCTCGATAATGGGATAGGACAGATCCTCGCGGCCAAGGGCAACGAGGCGTTCGCCTTGGAGATCCTTGATGTCGATGACCGGATGCCCGGCGAAACGGTGATCCGAAGGCAGCGCGATGAAGAGTTCGATCTCCTCGAACTTCTCTGACCGAAGCGACAGGGACGTCGCCGGAATGAGGGCGATGCCGAAATCGGCTTTCCCGGTCACCATGGAATCTTCGATGCTGCGGGAGGTCCGACTGAAAAGCTGCAACCGCAGCTCGGGGCTGCGTTTTAGAAGGGTGGCTGCCGCCTGCGGCGCCACATGCATGCTGAGGCCGGGAAACGTAACCGCTGAAACTTCTCCGCGTTCGAGGTTGCGGATGGACTCGGCAATACGGCCAATCCGCATCATGCCGGCCTCCAGCTTCTCGGTCTCGACAAAAAGCTGGCGCGCCTCCGCCGTCGGCTTGAGCCGCCCGGTTGAACGGTCGAAAAGCACAAATCCGCAATGAGATTCGAACGCCTTGAGAAGCTTCGTCACTGCAGGCTGGCTGACGAACATCCGCTCGGCCGCCTGCGTGACGGAACCGACCCTCATCAGGGCATTGAACGCCTCCAATTGGCGGATGTTCATCTGCGGCATAAACCGTTCCTATAACCCAGTGGAATGGAGCCGCGATATAAAATCATTTGCTTGGAATGGTGAATGCACAAATCATGATCGTGCTTAAATGCTGGCACGACAGGAGGAACTCACATGAAGCATCTTCTCGGAATTCTCGCTGCCACGGGCTCTTTGCTCGTTGCCGCCCACGCGCAAGCGCAGACCAAGACACTGACGGTCGGCGGTTATGGCGGCTCCTTCGAAACGCTGATGAAAGAACTGATCATCCCGCAGTTCGAAAAGGCGCACGACGTGACGATACAGTTCGTCTCCGGCAATTCGACGGAGAACCTTGCAAGGCTGCAGGCGCAGAAGGGCAATCAGGAACTCGACGTCGTGATCCTCGACGATGGGCCGATGTACCAGGCCGACGCGCTCGGCTTCTGTGCATCGCTCGACGAGGACGTCGCCTCCGACGATGTCTACGATCTCGCCAAGATCGGACCGAAGTCCATCGGCATCGGCTTCGTCGCCACCGGCTTCACCTACAACACCGAGTGGTTCGAGAAGGAGGGTTGGGCGCCGCCGAAAAGCTGGAAGGACCTTGCCGATCCGAAATACAAGCAGATCCTGTCGATCCCGCCGATTTCCAATACCTACGGCCTCCATACGCTGATCATGATGGCCCGCCTCAATGGCGGTGGTGAAAAGGATATCGACCCCGGTTTCACCGCCATGGCCGACGACGTCGCGCCAAACGTCCTCGTTTTCGAGCCGTCGTCCGGCAAAATGTCGGAGCTCTTCCAATCGAAGGAGATCGCGCTCTCGATCTGGGGCTCGGGCCGGACCAAGTCGCTCGCCGATACCGGATTCCCGGCGAAATTCGCCTACCCTGAAGAGGGCGCGGTGGCGTTGATGCTCGCCGCCTGCCCGGTGGTCGAAAGCGATGCTCCCGAAGCGGCCCAGGAATTCATCAAGTATCTCCTCGACCCGGAAATCCAGGTCAAGCTCGGCGACGCCATGGGTTCGGGACCGGTCAACAAGAAGACCGTGCTTCCCAAGGAACTCGCCGACACCTTGCCCTATGGACCGGAGAAGATCTCCAAGCTGATCAAGGTCGACTGGGACGTGATCAATCCGAAGCGTCAGGAATGGACGCAGCGTTGGGCGCGCGAGGTCGAGCGCTGATCGCGGCTTCCTTTTGACACACGCCGGGGCGGACACTGTTCCGTCCCGGTGTCGATCATCTGGCTCCGGTTGGACGAACGCACATGGCAATTCTGGAATTGCAGGACCTGACCAAGCGCTTCGGCGAAACGGTCGCGGTCGATCACTTTACCCTCTCCGTCGAAAAGGGTGAATTCGTCTCGCTGCTCGGTCCGTCAGGCTGTGGCAAGACGACGACGCTTCAAATGATCTCCGGATTCGAGACGCCGACGAGCGGCTCGATCTTCCTCAATGGTCGCGACCTTTCCAAGATACCTGCCCGGCAACGTGGCCTCGGCATCGTCTTCCAGACCTATGCCTTGTTTCCCCACATGACGGTGGAAGAGAATGTCGGCTTCGGGCTGGAAATGCGAAAGGTTGCGTCCGGTGAGCGGCGAAAACGCATCGCTCGGACCCTCGACCTCGTCCACCTTTCGCACCTCTCCGGTCGCTACCCGCGCCAGATGTCCGGCGGTCAGCGCCAGCGCGTGGCGCTCGCAAGAGCTCTCGTCATCGAGCCGGAACTTCTTCTCCTTGACGAGCCTCTTTCCAATCTCGACGCCAAACTTCGCGAGGAGATGCAGCTCGAACTCCGGCGCATTCAGCAGGAAGCCGGCGTCACAACGCTGCTCGTAACCCATGATCAGTCCGAAGCCATGGCCCTCAGCGACAGGATCGCAGTGATGCAGGGCGGCCGCCTGGTTCAAGAGGCCTCTCCCTTCGACGCCTATGATCGTCCGACGAACGGGTTCGTCTCCTCGTTTCTCGGCAAGAGCAATTCCATCGCCGCCAGTCTGGAGAACGGTGGCGGTGACGGCACTGTGCTGCGCTGTGGCGACCATGTTCTGGCCGGTCCGGCGTCGTTTGAGAAGGAAGGCCCCGTGCTGCTGTCGCTCCGTCCCGAGCGGATTGAATTCTGCGGCGAAAGCGAGGCCGTCGTATCGGGCCGTGTCGCCGAGAGGATATTCCTCGGTGACCAGTGGCTGTTCAAGGTCGTAACCGGGCTCGGCGAACTTCTCGTCGTGCGTCGCAACAGCGGACGCCGAGAGCCTGAAGCCGGGGAGAACGTTCATCTGTCATGGCAGGCCGATCACTTGCGCATCCTCGCCGGCGAGACGGTGGCATGACGAGCGTTCGCGCCCGTCCATGGATTTTGAGCGCGCCGGCGCTCGTCCTCTTCGTCGTGATGCTGTTGATCCCGCTCGTCATGACGGCGGTGCTGTCCTTCAACAGCTTCGATTTCTACGGTGGCATCAAGCCGACCTTCGGCCTCGACAACTATGCTGACGTCCTGAGCGACAGCTACTTTTACGAGATTTTCATGCGCACCTTCCTGATCGCGCTGGCGACTACGGTCATCTCCGCGGTGATCGGCACGCCGCAGGCTTACTTCATGCTGCGCATGCATCCGTTCTGGCGCTCGGTCATGATCCTCGTCGTCCTTGGTCCGCTCCTGATTTCGGTCGTGGTGCGCACTCTCGGCTGGGCGATCCTCCTCGGCAACAACGGCGTGATCAACGAGGCGCTTCGCAGTCTAGGGTTGATCGATAGTCCGTTGAAGATGATGTACACCTCCGGCGGCATCGTTCTGGCGCTCGTCCACGTCATGGTGCCGTTCATGATCCTTGCCGTATGGGCGGCACTTCAGCGCCAGGATCCGGCGACCGAGCGCGCGGCGGAATCCCTGGGTGCCAAACCCTCGACGGTGTTTCGACGCATCGTCCTGCCGCAGGCGATGCCGGGGATACTGTCCGGTTCTCTGATCGTCTTCTCGCTCTCGGCCAGCGCCTTCGCGACGCCTGCCGTGCTCGGCGGCCGAAGGGTCAAGGTGGTCTCGACGACGGTCTACGACGAGTTCCTCAACACGCTGAACTGGCCGCTTGGAGCGGCGATCGCCATGCTGCTCCTGATGTCCGTGCTGGCGATCATGATCGCCTGGAACAAACTCGTAGAGCGTCGCTTCGCGGGAGTGTTCGAATGAGACAGAACGGGGGCTTCGCCTCGATCTTCAGTCTTGTCTTCGCGGTCTTCATGTTGGCACCGTTGGTTGTCGTCGTCGGTGTCGCCTTCACTCCCGAAGGCTTCCTCGAATTCCCGCCGAGCGGCATATCGTTGCGCTGGTTCCGGGCGATCCTCGACAACCGCGATTTCATCGATGCGGCGATCATCAGCCTGAAGCTCGGCGTCGCCTCGGCGAGTCTCGCAACGCTCCTCTGCGTTCCTGCGGCGCTGGCGATCGGCAAGAGACGGTTCCGCGGTCGCGACTTTCTACAGGCGCTGTTCCTGTCGCCGCTGACCGTGCCGACCGTCGTTCTCGGCATTGCCTTCCTGCGGTTCCTGTCACTCTTGAACGCCAACGGCACGTTCATCGGGCTCGTGCTCTGTCATACGATCATCATCGTACCCTTCGTCATCAGGCTGGTTCTCGCCTCGGTCATTGGCCTCGACGCTTCGGTCGAGAAAGCGGCGATCTCGCTAGGCGCATCGTCCCTGACAGTTTTCCGGCGCATCACCCTGCCGATGATCGTACCGGGCGTCGTCGGTGGCTGGGTGCTCGCCTTCATCACGAGTTTCGACGAACTGACGGTCACCGTCTTCATCGTTAATCCGGCCACGACGACCCTGCCGGTCAAACTGTTTTCCCACATTACCCAGACCACCGACCCCTTGGTTGCATCGGTCTCGACGGTCGCCATCATGTTCACGGTGGCGCTCATGCTCGTCGTCGATCGGATCTATGGACTCGACCGTCTGCTCATCGGAGAGGGAGCCCGCTGATGTCCAGCGACGCGATCGTTCTCGGCGGTGGCCTTGTGGGCGCCGCCACTGCCTATGGCCTTGCCCGCGAGGGGCTGTCGGTGACCGTGCTCGATGAAGGCGACGTCGCCTTTCGTGCCTCGCGCGGCAATTTCGGTCTCGTCTGGGTGCAATCGAAGGGCGACGGCTATCCCGACTATGCCATCTGGACCCGGTGCAGCGCCGATCTCTGGCCTGAACTCGACAAAATGCTGGAAGAAGAGACCGGCGTCTCCACCGCCTACGAGAAACCCGGTGGACTGCACTTCTGTCTGTCTGAGGAAGAACTCGAGAAGCGTAAGGCGCTGATCGCCCGGCTTCACAACGTCCACGGTGCGGCCAACTACGGCGCGCGGGTCCTTGATCGCCAGGAGGTCCGGGAAATGATGCCGGGGCTCGGACCGGACGTTACGGGGGGGACCTATTGCGAGCACGACGGTCACGCAAGCCCGCTCTACCTGCTTCGTGCGCTTCATGCCGGCATCAAGCGGCATGGCGGACGGCTGGTCGCCGACGCGCGCGCCGAAACGATTTCGCGCGATGGCGAGGGCTACTCGGTCACGACGCGCGTCGGCACCTTCCGTGGATCGCGGATCGTCCTCGCTGCCGGATTGGGCAATCGCCCGCTCGGCGCGATGGTCGACCTCGACATCCCTGTCGCTCCGCTCAAGGGGCAGATCCTCGTCACCGAGCGCACGAACCCGCGCCTTGCCATGCCGACCCATGTCGTCCGGCAGACCGCCGAGGGTTCGATCATGATCGGCGACAGCCACGAGGACGTCGGTTTCGACATCTCATCCTCGAGCGACGTCATGGCGACGCTCGCGGCGCGCGCGATCCGGATGTTTCCCTTCCTCAAGGACTTGAGGATCGTACGCGCCTGGGCGGCGCTGCGGATCATGAGCCCGGACGGACACCCGATCTACCAGCAGTCGGAGAGCCATCCCGGCGTCTTCTCCGTGAACTGCCATTCCGGCGTGACCCTTGCCGGCTCGCATGCCCTCGCTCTGGCCCCGATGATCGCGCGAGGTCGGCTCGACGAGGAACTCGACGCATTCAGTGTAGGACGATTTGATGCCCCAGCGAATTGACATGACCGGACCCAATATCCCGTTCACCTTCGAAGGTGAGCCGATGACCGCTTGCGGCGGTGACACGATCGCCGCCGCGCTGATCGCAGCCGGCCATGGAACGACCCGATCGTCCGTCGTTTCGGGCGAACCACGCGGCCCGTTCTGCATGATGGGCGTCTGTTTCGACTGCCTCGTCGAGGTCGATGGCGTGCCCAACCGGCAGGCTTGCATGATCGAAGTGCGCTCGGGAATGGCCGTGGCCGGCCAGACTGCGAACGAGATGGTAGCATGAAGACCTACGATGTGGTGATCATCGGCGCCGGCCCCGCGGGCATGGCGTGCGCGAATGAAGCGGCTTCCAACGGCCTTTCGACCCTCGTGCTCGACGAGCAGGCAAGGCCCGGCGGCCAGATCTATCGCGGTGTAGAGGCGGCCGACGAAAGACGGCGCGCCCTGCTCGGAGCCGAATACGCGGTCGGTGCCGAACTTGTCGAAGGGCTTCGCAAATCTGGAGCCGACCATGTCTCCTGCGCTGTTGTCTGGAACATCGACAGCGAAAAGCGCATCGACTATTCGGCCGACGGTCGATCGCATAGCGTTTCGGCCAACAGCCTCGTTGTGGCGACCGGCGCCATCGAGCGGCCGACGCCGATGCCAGGTTGGACGCTGCCCGGCGTCATGACCGTCGGAGGCGTGCAGATTCTCCTGAAAACGTCCGGCATCGTGCTGGAAGACCTCGTCCTGGTCGGTTCGGGTCCATTGCTGTGGCTGACGGCGCGCCAGCTTCTTGCCGCCGGTGCGCCGCCGAAAGCGATCGTCGAGACAGTGCCGAAGGGGCGCTATCGTCAGGCGGCACGGCATGTCGCCAAGGCGCTGCCGGGCTGGCGCTATCTCGCCAAGGGCGCAGCGATGATGGCTGCGGTAAAGAAGGGCGGGATTCCAGTCTATCGCGACGCCAGCGCCATCGCCATCATCGGAAAAGACAAGGCCGAGGCCGTCACCTTCGTCTCGAAGGGGAAGGCGTACAGTCTTTCGACGACGCATGTCGCGTTGCATCAGGGGGTCGTGCCTAACCAGCAGGTAACTCGCCTCCTCAACTGTCGGCATCGCTTCGACGACAACCAACGGGCCTTTCTTCCGGTCATCGATGCCGACTACGAGACGAGCGTCTCCAACGTGTTCGTCGCCGGCGATGGCGCTGGAATTGGTGGAGCCAAGGCGGCCGCGATGCGAGGCCGGCTTGTCGCAATGCGGATCATCGAGAAGGCAGGAATGAAGGTTGCCGAATCCTGCGAACGGCTCCGAACCGAACTCGCGAAGGACGCGGCGGTTCGCCCATTGCTCGAAACGCTCTACGCTCCGTCCGATGAGATTTTGGCACCGGCTGATGAAACGCTCGTCTGCCGTTGCGAGGAAATCAGCGCAGGCCAGATCCGGAAGGCGGTCGCCCTCGGCGCTCCCGGCCCGAACCAGGTGAAGTCGTTCCTGCGCGCCGGCATGGGGCCATGTCAGGGCCGAATGTGCGGGCTCGCCGTTTCCGAGATCATCGCCGCCGCCCGTGGAGAGCAGCCTTCGGCCATCGACTATTACCGCATTCGACCGCCTCTGAAGCCGCTGCTCCTGTCCGAACTGGCGGGGCTCGACGAGAACACGCCGCAGATCGCTGCCGAATAACGCCACGCTGCATCCGAAAGGGTTCATCATGACCAACAAAACGGCGGATCTCATTGTCATCGGCGGGGGCATCCATGGCTGCTCTGCCGCACTTCATGCCGCAATGCGCGGCCTCGACGTCGTCGTAATCGAGAAGGACACGGTGGCGCGTCATGCTTCCGGGGTGAACGCCGGTGGTGTGCGACGTCTCGGCCGCCATTTTGCCGAAGTGCCTATTTCGGTGCGCTCGATGGCGATCTGGCACCGGATCGAGGATCTGGTCGACGACGATTGCGGTTTCCGTAAAGCGCCGCAAATCAAGGTGGCCGAGAGTGAAGCCGATCTCGAGCGCCTGGCCGCCCGGGCAGCCGACCTGCGGCTCCATGGCTTCGACCACGAGATCATCCTCGATCGCAACGCCCTGCGGGACGCGCTTCCGGCGGTGGCGGCTCATTGCGTCGGGGGGCTTGCCAGCCTCGACGACGGTTTCGCGATGCCCTACCAGACGACCTTCGCATTCCAGCGCAAGGCAATGTCGCTCGGCGTCCGCTTCGAGGAGAACTGCCGCGCAAGAACGGTCGAGCGAGTGGGTTCCGACTGGCATGTCGCAACAGATCGAGAACGCTTCGTCGCGCCGCGGCTGCTTAACTGCGCCGGTGCCTGGGCCGACGAAGTGGCGCGCCAACTCGGTGAGCCCGTGCCGATCGAGGCGATTGCGCCGATGATGATCGTGACGGCCCGCATGCCGCCTTTCTGCGACGCTGTCGTAGGCGGCGCCGGGCGGCCTTTGTCGTTCAAGCAGATGGGCAACGGCACGGTTGTTATCGGCGGCGGTCGTCGCGGTCGTGCCGTACCGGATCGGAACGTTTCGGAAATGGTCTTCGGCGAGCTCCGCCAGACGGCCGAAACGGCGATCGCCATCTTCCCGATCATGCGCAATGCTACGATCGTGCGCTCGTGGGCCGGGATCGAGGGACGGATGCCGGATGACATTCCGGTCATCTCGCCGTCCTCGACCGAGGAAGACGCCTGGCACGCCTTCGGCTTTTCCGCCCACGGCTTCCAGATGGGGCCAGGCGTCGGCGAAATCATGGCCGAGCTCATCGCTACCGGCTCGACCAACGCGCCGATCGAGCCCTTTGCCATAACGCGTTTCACCCGGGGGAATACAGGCCCCGATCTTTCCAGGTCGCATGCAGAAGGAAACAGCGCATGATCACCCGCCACATTCAGACGAAGATCAACCACCGCGTCGTCGAACACAATGAAGTGCTCTACTTCGGCGGCCTCGTCGCCGACAACAAGTCCAAGGACATGAAGGGCCAGACCGCCGAGATTTGCGCGAAGCTCGATGATCTCCTGGCCAAGGTCGGCTCGTCCAAGGAGAAGCTGCTGACGGCTATGATCTACATTTCCGACTTCGAGCAGAAGGACGGCATGAACGACGCCTGGCTCGAATGGCTCCCGGCCGAGCACCTGCCGACCCGCGCCACTATCGGTGTCGCCGAACTCGGAAAGGACGTGCTGATCGAAATCGTCGTCTCTGCGGCAAAGTGAGTTGTCGGATAGGCAGCATTGCCTTCACGAGGGCTCGATCGAGGCGAGCAGCGTTCGGCAGGCTGTCTCGGCCCGTTTTCAATCTATTCCTTCACAGCACCGGTCATGGACGACACGTAGTAGTCGACGAAGAAGGAATACAGAATCACCACGGGTAGCGAACCGAGCAGCGCGCCGGACATCAACGCACCCCATTCGTAGATATCACCCCGTACGAGCTCGGTCAGAACGCCGACCGGCACCGTCTTGTTCTCCGAGGACGAGATGAAGGTCAGCGCGTAGATGAACTCGTTCCACGACAGGGTAAAGGCGAAGATGCCGGCCGAGATGAGTCCCGGCACGGCGAGTGGCAGGATCACCTTGGTCAGGATCTGCCAGCGCGACGCGCCGTCGACGAGGGCACTTTCCTCGAGTTCGAAGGGAATGGTGCGGAAATAGCCCATCAGAAGCCAGGTGCAGAAGGGGATAAGGAAGGTCGGATAGGTGAGGATCAGCGCCCAGGTCGAATCGAAGATGCCAACCTTGAAGACGATGAAGGCGAGTGGAATGAACAGGATCGACGGGGGAACCAGATAGGCGAGGAAGATCAAAAGCCCGGTCACTCGTGCACCGGTAAACCGTACCCTCTCGATGGCGTAAGCCGCGAAGACGGCGGCGAAGAGCGAGATGAAGGTCGAGGCGGTCGCCACCAGCATCGTGTTCCACAGCCAGCCTGGATAGGACGTCTCGAAGAGGAGAAACTTGATGTGCTCCAGCGTCGGGCCGACCACCCAGAACGGGCTGTACTCGCGGTAATTCGTCAGCTGACCGTCCGGCTTTACGGCGGTGATCGCCATCCAGTAGAACGGGAACAGCAGCACGAAGATGAACACCGCCAGCGGCAGGTAGACCATCATGATCTTGCGCAGCGGACTATCGAACTGCGACAGGCCCGAGGCGTTGCCATCACTTTCCTCGGCGCGCGTCGAGACCTTGGCGGCGGCTTTGGCGGCCGCGGCCGCCTTGCGTGTCGCAGACGTGTCCTGGCTCATCTGTCTGGTCTCCTTCGGCACGCTCATCGGTCGCCGCCCCCCTGCTGCCATTTTCGGCGCTGCAGACCGAAGAAGGAGAAGAGGATCGCGGCAAGGAGGAATGGGATCATCGCGACCGCGATGGCGGCACCCTCTCCGAGCTGGCCACCGGGAATCGCCCGCTGGAAGGACAGCGTCGCCATCAGATGGGTCGCGTTGACCGGCCCGCCGCGGGTCAGGACGTAGATCAACTGGAAGTCGGTGAAGGTGAACAGCACCGAGAAGGTCATCACGACGGCGATGATGGGGGTCAGCAGCGGCAGGGTGATCTTGGTGAAACGCTGCCAAGAGGTGGCGCCGTCGAGCGCGGCGGCCTCGTTCAAAGATTGCGGAATGGTCTGCAGGCCAGCCAGCAGCGAGATTGCGACGAACGGAATGCCGCGCCAGACATTGGCCGCGATGACCGAGGCCCGAGCATTGGTCGGGTCGCCGAGGAAGTTGATCGGCTGGTCGATCCACCCCCACTGCATCAGCACGTAAGAGATGATCGAGAACTGGCTGTCGAAGATCCACCAGAACGCCAACGCCGAAAGCACGGTCGGCACGACCCAGGGCAAAAGGATGATCGCGCGAAACAGGTTCTTGAAGGGCAGACGCTCGTTGAGGATCAGGGCCAACCAGAGACCAAGCGCGAATTTCAGGACCGAGGCGACGCTGGTGTAGAGGATGGTGTTGAACACCGAAAGCCAGAAAACGTTGTCGCCCCATAGCCAGGCATAGTTCTCAAGGCCGATGAAGACCCCGGAACGACCGATGGTGGTGTCGGTAAAGCTCAGCCAGATGCCGAGGCCGAGCGGATAGGTCAGGAAGCAAAGGAGGAAGATCGCCGCCGGCAGCATGAACAGAATGCCGAGACCGGTCCGGCTTTCGACGATGCGCGTGACCAGCGACGGTTTCGCCACCTCTGCGCGGTCGGACATCTCGATGCTGGCCATGATCTCGCACTTTCAAGGTCGCCGCTATCAGGCGCCGCGGTTTTTCCGATGATGCCGCGTTCACCGACAAGCCCAAGCGGCCCGGCGATGAAAGCAGTGCGACCGGCCGCGGACCTTTTGCCCGCCGCCGGTCTCGTTCGACGTCCGGCCCCTTAGCGGTAGTAGCGGCTGGCCTGGCGTTCGGCATTGGCCATCGCATCTTCCGTCGAGGCCTGTCCGGTGACGGCGGAAGCGTACATGTCGACGAGCACGTAGTCGGCCATGACGCCAGCCGAGGCAGGTCCGAGCGGACCTGCGTAACCGTTTGGACGCAGGCTCGCGGAGGCCTTGGAATAGGGCTCGTGGATCGGGTTCGACGTCCAGACCGGATTGTCGGCGAAGGCCTTCAGGGCTTGGCAACAATAGGCGCTGGCTCCTTCGATCCAAGCGTTCATCTTGTCGGCCTGGTACATGAATTCGAGATAGGCCTTTGCCGCTTCCGGATATTTGGTGTGGCTGAAGATCGACAGGGTCGAGGTCTGGTGCAACTCGACCGATTTGCCGACCGGGCCGATCGGCAGGTTGGTCGTGCGGATATCGTCGGCGAGCTCCTTCATCGCCGGATCCTTGATCGCTGCGTAGTAGAGCGAGACGCCGTTCGCCGTCAGCGAGATCTGGCCGGCGAGGAACGCCCGGTTGTTGTTGATGTCGAGCCAGCTCTCGGTGCCCTGAATGAAGGTGGCGTAGAGCTTCCTGGCATACTCGATCGACGCCTTGGTCTCCGACGAGTTGATCGTCACCTTGCCGTTTTCGTCGACCATCTTGCCGTCGTGGCTCCACAACAGCCAGTGAGCATAGTTGTTGCCGTCCCCGACGGCCTTGCCGTGGGGGAATCCGGCCGGCGTTCCCTTAGCCTTCATCGCCGTGCAGAGCTCGAGAAAGCCGTCCGTATCCTTCGGGAATTCGGAGAAACCGGCGGCTTTCATGTGGCTGTCGCGGTAGCAGATCGCATTACCGATCGCGCAGAGCGGCACCGCGATGAACTTGTCGCCCTGAGTGGCGTAGTCCTTGAGGCCGTCGTACCAGCCACCGTTCTTTTCGCCGAGCATGGTGGCAAGGTCCGTCACGTCGACGAGCTTGTCGGGGTACTGGAACGGATCGTCGAACCAGCTCATCACCATGTCCGGGCCCGAGCCGACATTGGCGGCGACGGCGGCCTTGGGACGCACGTCCTCCCAGCTTTCCTGGTCGATGCGGACATCGACGCCCGTCGCGTCGGTGAAGGCCTTGGTGTTGGCGTTCCAGGCCTCTTCCTCGCCCTTGACGAAGGGCACCCAGCGCAAAAGGCGGAGCGAGGCACCGGCCTCGGGCTTGAACTTCATCGCCGCATCCTGGGCCAATGCCCTTCTGGCGCCGAAGGGACCCGCGAGCGCGGCGCCCGCTGCCAGACCGGCCGTACCGGTCAGGAACGTTCTTCTGTCGATCGTCATTCTGACTCTCCTCCAAAGTGCGGGATTCTGCGATCATAGTCACCGTCCGGCCTCCCGAAACTCCGACGGTCGTTGCGACAAGCGTTTCGGGATGCGGTCTCCTCCCGTTCCGTTGGCTTGCCATGATGTTTGGCGCGATAGCGCCGATCGTTTTCTCGCGGACCTTTCCTAAGTCGACAGGCGCAGGCCGGATGCGGCGTCGAAGAGATGCACCGCCTTCGGGTCGAAGGTGACGGCAAGTTCATCACCCGGGCGCTGCGAAATCCTCTCGTGAAAGACGCAGGTGACTTCGCTTTTCCCCAGCTTGCCGACGAGATGGGTTTCCGCCCCTGTGGGCTCCACCACTTCAATCTTGAGCGTCACGTCGCCGCCGAGCCTGATACCCTCCGGGCGGAAGCCGTAGACGAGTTCCCGGCCGGGGGTGGACCGGCCGGGATCGGCCACTGGCAGGCGGTGACCATCGCCGGTGACGAAGGTGCTTTTATCGTTCGCGTCGAGCTGACCGGTCACCATGTTCATCGCGGGCGAGCCGATAAAGCCCGCCACGAAGAGGTTGTTCGGCCGGTCGTAGAGTTCCAGCGGGTCGCCCACCTGTTCGACGATGCCATCATGCATCACGACGATCTTGTCGGCCATGGTCATCGCCTCGATCTGATCGTGGGTGACGTAGACCGTCGTGGTACCGAGGCGCTGATGCAGGTTCTTGATCTCGGCCCGCATCGTCACGCGCAATTTGGCATCGAGATTGGAAAGCGGCTCGTCGAACAGAAAAACCTGCGGATTGCGAACGATGGCACGCCCCATGGCAACGCGCTGACGTTGGCCGCCCGAAAGCTGCCGCGGATAACGGTCGAGGAGATGCGACAAGCCCAGGATTTCGGCGGCTGGCGAGACTTTCGCCTCGATCTCTGACTTCGATACGCCCTTGAGTTTCAGCGAAAAGCCCATGTTATCGGCGACGGTGATATGCGGGTAGAGCGCGTAGTTCTGGAACACCATGGCGATGTCGCGGTCCTTCGGCGGAAGGGCGTTGACCACTCGGTCGCCGATGAAGATGTCTCCGCCGGAGATGCGTTCCAATCCTGCGAGCATGCGCAGCAGGGTCGACTTTCCGCAGCCGGACGGACCGACGAGAACGACGAACTGCCCCTCTTCGATGTCGACGGAAACGCCATGCAGAACCTCCACCGTTCCGAATGTCTTGCGGACATCGCGGAAACTTACCGACGCCATGCGCTTCTCCCGATCAATCGTCCCCTCTCAGGAGGCGCGATGTATACGTTACAGCCAGCATCGCGGTGCTGGACGACAAATGCAACATCCTTGTCGGATCGCGTCGTCGGTTTGATTCAATCGCTGGACGGTGGACGATAGCTCGGCAAAGCGGCTGCGTCGCAAGACGATGCCGCCCGTCCGGGCAGCTTTGTTGCATGGATCCTCCTTCCGGATCTTGGCGCGTGCCGGCAGGTGCCGGACCTGACATGCCTCCTTCGTCGCCTTCGCGGTTTTTCTCAATGATGACCCGTCGGATCCTTGCGAGGCTGGGCAGGTGTGGCCATGGAAAGCCTCCATGTGTCCTTGATGATCCGGACTGCCATCGCTTTGGAAAATACCCGACAAGTTTGCCGTCGCTTCCGTTGGTATGAGATATTCAAAGGCCAGACTCGGCAAATTAGGCGGGATTGGCTGGCTCTGCGATTTCACAGGAGCCACATCTCGCGAATCTCGCCAGGATATGTCCACAAAAATTGTTGACAAGATTGGTAACTTTATAGAATCCATGTGATTGCACGGTTGCATTGTCTGTCGGGCCATCTGCTTCAACATGCAGATATCGAATATCTTGACCAGGCGAAGTCGGCAAAACCGTCCACTTGTAGAAAGCTCCGCATGAACCGCCGCCCGGTTGTCCACGTCCTTGGCAACATCCATCCGAACGCGATCGCCCTTCTCCGGCTTGAGGCGGACCTCTTGACCGACGACGACCCGTTCCCGTCGGCCTGCGACGGGATCGTCGTACGCACCCGAGCGATCACGGGTGCCGAGATCGCCTCCTGTCCCAACCTCAAGGTGATCGGGAAGCACGGCGTGGGCGTCGATGCCATTGATGTGGCGGCAGCAACGGCTGCAGGTGTAGTTGTCGAAACGACGCCAGGAGCCAACGCGGAATCCGTTGCCGATCTCGCGGTTGGATTCGCGCTGGCGCTGATTCGCAATGTCGTACCGATCACGATGGCCCTTCGCGAAGGGTGCGTCGTCCCGCCCTATCTTCGGATCGGTTGGGATCTCGGTGAATTGCGGGCCGGGATCGTCGGATATGGGGCAGTGGGCCAAGCGGTGGCGCGACGGCTGGTCGGTGGTTTCGGAACTTCGACGATCATCTATTCGCCGGGTCGAACCGGGGCAAAACCGGAATCGGGCGTCGAGTTTGCGCCGAGCCTGCGCGCACTCCTGGCCGAAAGCCGGATCGTTTTCCTTCACATGCCGCTGACCCTCGCAACCCGAGGCATCTTCGATGCGGCAGCAATCAATTCGATGCCGAAGGGGAGCTACCTCGTCAACTGCGCACGCGGCGGAATCGTCGACGAGGTTGCGCTTGCCGAAGCGCTCGCGTCGGGACACCTGAGCGGAGCGGCATCGGACGTGTTCGCCGTCGAGCCTCCCTTGCCGGACAATCCACTTTTGCGACAGCCCAATTTCCTGGCTATGCCGCATCTTGGCGCATCGACCAATGGCGGCCTCGAACGGGTCGGGACCGAGATTGCGCGCAAAGTGCTTGACGCGATCGCAGCGCGCATGACTGGCGGACCTTGCCACGATCTGGCGCGTCGAGGGCCCCTGCGGAATTAAGAATCGATCTGGGATAGAAGGACGCTTCATGTCGAACGAGAATGCCGAGAAAGCAGTTCCATCTGCTCGTTTCGTGCCTGCTGTCGCTCAGCGCGGCAAAAGCGAAGCGCCGCACAGACTGCGCCGGTCGTTCGCACTCGACGATTTCGAGGCGGCCGCACGTCGATATCTTCCCATTCCGGTCTTTGGCTACATCGCAGGTGCCGCCGAGACGGGCCGCAGCTTCGCCGACAATCGGATCGATTTCAGCTCTATCGGTTTTGTTCCCAATTCGTTGCGCGGACACGTTGGTCGCAGCCAGAAAACGGTGCTGTTCGGCAAGGAATACGCAAGACCTTTCGGCATCGCCCCGATGGGCATGAGTGCGCTCGCCGCTTATGACGGCGATGTGGTTCTCGCCCAGGGTGCGCGCGATCGTGGCACCCTGGCGGTCATGAGCGCCACCTCGCTGACGGCACTCGAACGGGTGGCAGGCGAGGGCGGGAGCCGCTGGTTTCAGGCCTATTTCCCGGGCGACGAAGCGCGGGTGCTGGCCATGACCGACAGGATCGCACGAGCGGGCTTCGAGACGCTGGTTGTCACCGTCGACGTGGCGGTCAACGGCAACCGCGAAACCGACCACCGCAATGGATTCGCCACGCCGCTGAAACCGACGCCAAGGCTGGCCTGGCACGGGATCACGCGTCCGAGGTGGCTATGGGATACGGCCTACAGGACCTTGCGGACTCTCGGCATGCCGCATTTCGAAAATCTCGACGTCGATCGCGGTCCGCCGATCCTGGCGCGAAATCTCATTCGGTCCTTTTCCGGCCGCGAGCAGCTCCGCTGGGAGCATGTGCAGGCGGCCCGGGATCGATGGAAAGGCAACTTCGTCCTCAAGGGCGTGCTGTCGCCGCAAGATGCCGCGCGGGCTCGAAACACGGGATGCGACGGGATCATCGTGTCCAATCATGGCGGTCGCCAGCTCGACGGAGCGATTTCCTCGATCGCGGCGCTTCCGGAGGTTTTGAAGGAGGCTGGCGATATGACCGTGATGCTCGACAGCGGCATCCGGCGCGGAACCGATGTCCTGAAGGCGCTGGCACTGGGCGCGCAATTCGTCTTCGTCGGGCGCCCCATGCTCTATGGTGCGGCTGTCGCGGGTGTGGCCGGCGTGCGCTACGCGATCGACATTTTGTCGTCGGAGATCGACCGTGACATGGCGCTGCTGGGCATCGGCGATCTGTCCGAGATGACCCGCGACTTTCTCGTGCTGCCCGATGCGCGGCGATACCGGACCTGAACCCTTGAAAAATCTAGACCCGTGAAACTGGAGATGAATCCATGACCGAGATGATGCAGGGCGTGTTGTCGCCCGTGGTCACACCCTTCAACGATGATCTGGCGCCCGATTTCGATCGATGGATCGCCCATTGCCGCTGGCTGCAGGCGCGGGATTGCGGCCTTGCCGTTTTTGGAACGAACTCTGAGGCCAACTCGCTTTCGGCGCGCGAACGCATCGGCTTGCTGGAGCGTGGGCTGGAGGCCGGCCTTGATCCGACGCGCATGATGCCGGGAACGGGCTCCTGCGCCCTGACGGAAGCGGTCGAACTGACCGCGCTTGCCGTCAAGAGGGGCTGCAGCGGCGTTCTGATGCTGCCACCCTTTTACTACAAGGGTCTGTCGGAGGATGGCCTCTACGCATTCTATTCGGAAGTGATCCAGCGCGTCGGCGATGAACGGCTTGCGCTTTACCTTTACCACATACCGCAATTTGCCGGCGTGCCGATCCTGCATGGCCTCATCGAACGGCTCGTGAAGGACTATCCGCGTACGGTTCTCGGCATCAAGGATTCGTCCGGCGACTGGTCGAACACCAAGGCGATGCTGGATCGCTTCCCCGACTTCGGCGTCTTCTGCGGTTCGGAATCCTTTCTCCTCGACAACATGCGAAATGGCGGTGCCGGTTGCATCTCGGCGACGGCCAACATCAACGCGCCGGCAATCGTCGATCTCTTCAACAATTGGGAAAAGGACAATGCGGACGACCGACAGGCGAGGGTCACCCGTTTCCGCAAGGCGATCGAAGGGTTCGCGATGATCCCGGCGCTCAAGTCGACGGTTGCGATCGTGACCGACGATCCGGCGTGGAATACGGTCAGACCCCCGTTGATGCCGCTCGATGATGCGACGCTGGACCGCCTCGGTTCGATCTTGAAGGAGCAATCCTTCACCATGCCTGGTCGGCAGGAGCAGGACGCCATCCGCAGCGTGGCGTGACCAGGCGATCCGCTGTGCCAGGCTTTTCACTTCCGGACGAACAAGTGACGACAGGAGACGTATTTCAATGGTCGCTTCCTCACGGATAAAATCAGTTGAGGCCCGCACCATTCGTGTCCCGCTGGACGCGGTGACGTCGCTCTCGACGCGGGTCATAAGCCACCGCGACTATGTGGTTTCGCGAGTGACGACCGAAGATGGCGCGTACGGGATCGGCTTCTGTTACGGCGGCAGCAACGCGGGCTCTTTGGTGGCCCATAGCGTCCGCGCGCTCTTTGCGCCCCTGCTCGTCGGCGAGGACGCGACACGCGTTGAGGGGCTGTGGCAGAAGATGTACGGTACTGGCCTTCTGCATGGTCGTGCCGGGTCGGCGATGCGCGGCCTTTCGATAATCGATATCGCGCTGTGGGATCGCAATGCGCGCGCCGTCGGACAGCCGTTGCACCGCTTCCTGGGCGGATATCACGACGAGACCGTCCCCGCCTATGCTTCGGGCGGCTATTATCTCGAGGGCAAGGGTCCGGACGGTCTCGCCGAGGAGATGGCCGGCTACGTCCGCGGAGGATTCAAGGCGGTAAAGATGAAGGTCGGCCGGCTCGATCCAGCGGCCGAAGAGGACCGCATCCGGGCCGCTCGCGAGGCGATCGGTCCGGACGTCCTGTTGATGCTCGACGCGAACAATGCCTGGCGCGATCTGCCGACCGCCCTTCGTTATATGACGCGCTACGAGGACTACGACCCTTACTGGATAGAGGAGCCCTTCTCGCCCGACGATATCGAAAACCATGCGCGCCTTGCTCAGCGTACGACGATCCCGGTGGCGACCGGCGAGATCGAAGCCGGTCGCTGGCGGTTCAAGCATCTCCTTGATCGGGGCGCAGCACAGATCCTGCAGGCCGACGCGGCGGTTTGCGGCGGAATCTCCGAGTACCGGCGAATATCGGCGACCGCCGCGAGCTACGGTGTGAATGTCTGCCCTCACTGGTTCCATGACCTGCACGTCCATCTCGTGGGTTCGTCTCCGAACGGCGAGTTCGTCGAATACTTCCCCGACGATCAGGTGCTGAACTTTCGACGGCTTCTCGACCGCCAACTGGAAGTGAGGGATGGCCATCTGGTGCTGCCGACGGGCGCTGGCCTGGGCTTTGACTTCGATGCCGACGCTCTCGACCGCTACGCGCTCGACGAGTGGAGCTGATCTAAAGCAGCCTGTTCTTCACGCCGAGAAGCCGCCAACACAGGCAATCTCAAATTGATAACAAAATAGTTGACAATCATCTGGTATAGGTGTTCGCTGAGAATGCAAATCAAAACGATGGCCTAAGGTCGGCATCTTTAACGACGTGAGCGTTAGGCCACCGGCGCGAGCAAGGAATGCCGCCAGTCTGGCTGCATGAAGGGATTTGGGAGGATCCGGCATGAAACGGACAATTCGCGCGGGCATCGGGCTCGTGGTCTTTGGTAGCTTTACGCTGGGATTTTCGTTCATCGGCGTTCATGACACCGACGCGGCCGAATTCGAGCTCCGCCTCGGTCACGACCAGCCGGTTTCCAGCAACTACCAGGGTGCGCTAGAAGAGTTCGCCAGGGAGGTTGCCGGGAAGACCAACGACAAGGTCGAGATCAAGATTTTTCCCGGTGCGCAGCTTGGCAGTGAAACGGCGATGCTGGAAGGACTGGAGGTCGGCAATATCGATATGTCGGTCTCCGCCGCAGCCAACGCCTCGACCTATGTTTCGGCGCTTAACATGTTCAGTGCGGGATACCTTTTCGACGATGTCGCACATTTTAATAACGTACTAGTTGTTTGATTTCGGACTTTGATGGTGCAATCTTTTTCATTGAATGAAGGGAAGCGCTATGGGACAGGTTCTTCATGGAAGCGCCACGGAGCCTGCCCCCGGGCTTGTCCCGGGGGATTGTCTTTACAGCTTGCAGGCAACCATCCCGCATCTGACGCGGTCGTCCCTTTACCGCTGCCTCCAGCGCCACAGCATCTCGCGACTGCCAGAAACCGAGGGCGACAAGCCTGCAAAGAAGAAATTCAAAGCCTATCCGATCGGCTGCTTCCATATCGATATCGCCGAGGTGCAGACGGCCGAAGGCAAGCTGTATTTGTACGTTGGCATCGACCGCACCTCGAAGTTCGCCTTCACGCAACTCGTCGACAAGGCCAACACCGGTGACTGCACGGACCTTCCTCGATGCGCTGGTGGCGGCCGTCCCCTACCGGATCAAGATCGTGCTGACCGACAATGGCATTCAATTCGCGGACCTGCCGAAGAACCGCTCAGGCCCGACAGCAAGGTGGCGCGGACATTCGTTCGATCGAGCCTGCCAGACCAACGGCATCGAACACCGGCTGACGAAACCCAAACATCCCTGGACCAATAATCAGGTCGAGCGGATGAACCGCACAATCAAAGACGCGACAGTCAAACGCTTCCATTACGACGACCACGATCAGCTCCGGACCCATCTCCGAAGCTTCGTTGCCGCCTACAATTTCGGCCGCCGTCTCAAAACTCTGAAAGGGCTAACGCCCTACGAACTCATCTGCAAACAGTGGACAAAAGAGCCCGAAAGATTCATCGTCAGTTCGATCCACCAAATGCCGGGACTAAACACTGAGAATGTCGACTGAACGCCCCTGTGATGACGATTTAAAACGGTGTGTGTGGCCCCGACCGCGGCCGCCCATTTCTGCGCCTCGCTACCCGAAGCGGGAATTCCAAGTCTCGATATAGCGGTTCTTGGCGGGAACCAGATGCTCGCGGCACAGCCGCACGAGCGTCTCGCGATCACCGCGCCGCATGGCGTCGATCATCGCCAGATGCGCGTTCGAAGCCCAGTTCTGATAAGTGCGGTCGCTAACCAGGATCGATCGATAGGCGTGCGATTTCTGGGCATGGGCCTCGATGGCGGAGACGAGGGCACGGTTGCCGCACAGACCGAAGAGCCTGCGGTGAAACTCCAGATTCGCCCTGAACGTGTCACGCCGGCGCCCTTCTTCGATCGCAGCCAGGTGCCGGGCCTGGATCGCGTCGAGATCGGCAAGGTCCGCATCGGGGACCGGCAGGGCGACGAGCGATGCGGCATGGCCTTCGAGCAGGTCGCGTACGGCGTTGATGTCCTCGACCTCGCGGGCGCTGTAGAGCCTGACGACGGCGCCGCGGTTGCGGACGCGCTCCACGAGGCCAAGGCGTTCCAGATCGATGATCGCCTGGCGCACGATGTGGCGCTTGACGGCAAATCGCTCCGACAGGTCTTCCTCGATCAGGCGCTCGCGCGGCTGCAGCCGGCCAAGGACGATGTCCTCCTCGAGTTGCGCGGCGATGGCGGACGACGCGTCCTCGCCATTCTTGCCACTGGGGGCCCCTTTCGATCCGTCGATCGACACTTCCATCGCGCTTCCTCGTCCTCGGTGCCCTATCGCTTGCGATGAGGACTTCGGATTGTCAATCGGCGGATGGCGCGCCTCGAGCGATCCTTGCATCGTCACTCGCGGCTGCCGGCCAGGTCGCCGCCCGCCGGTTCGGCACCCGGAACGGCCTTCTTCCGAAACCGCTTGACGAGCGATCCGAAAAGCGGCGTGGCCTGCAACACCGAGAGCAGCGCGAAAACCAGAAGGGTCGCCGAGATCGGGTTGTCGATGAAAATCGAATAACGTCCGCCGCCGATCAGCAGCGATTGCTGCAGCGTCGTGTCGAGGATGGGCCCGAGAATCAGTCCGATCACCAGCGGCGGTGTCGGAATGCGGAAGGAATCGAAGGCCAGGCCGATCATCCCGAAAGCGATCATCAGCCCGATGTCGAAAACCGAATTGTTGATGGCGAAGGAACCGATGACGGAAAGGACGACGATCACCGGACCGACGACGCGGTTGGGAATGCGGGTGACGACGACGCAGGCCCGGGTGAACAGCACGCCCACGAGGAAGAGTGCGACATTGGCGAAAAGCACTGCCCAGAGGAGAGTGTAGGTGACATCGCCATGATCGGTCATCAGGGTCGGTCCCGGCAGGATACCGTGAACCATCAGGCCGCCGAGCAGCACCGCCGTCGAGGACGAGCCGGGAATGCCAAGCGCGATGGTCGGGATCAGCGCGCCGCCGACGACGGCGTTGTTGGCCGCCTCCGGTGCCACGATCCCGGCCGGATAGCCCGTGCCGAACTCGGCCTTGTGCTTGGAGAAGCGCTTGGCCTCGTTATAGGCGAACCACGATGCCGTATCGCCGCCCGTTCCCGGGATCAGGCCGACGAAAATTCCGATCACGCCGGAGCGCAGGCTGTTGGGAACCATGTTCTTGAACTCGCGCCAATTCGGCAGCATGCGGTCGCGAACGCTAGAGACGCTTTGCTCTGAGTTCTGATCGCCCTGGACGATCAGGCGCACCGCCTGTGGAATCGAGAACAGGCCGATCAAGGCGACAGTGAAATCGATGCCGCCGAAAAGGTCGAGATAGCCGAATGTAAAGCGCGGCGTACCGGTCGTGAGATCCATTCCGACCATCGCGAGAAGAAGGCCCAGCGCGCCCGACATCAGGCCGAGGATCGCCGAGCCCTGCGACAGCGAGCCGATGATGGTGATGCCGAGAACGGCGACGGCGAAGATCTCGACCGGGCCGAAATTGAGGACGATCCTGCCGAGCAGCGGCGCGACCGTCAAAAGCGCGACGGACGACATGACGCCGCCGATCAACGACGCGGTGAGCGACAAGCCGAGCGCCTTGCCGGCCATGCCCTTCTGCGCCATTGGATAACCATCGAGCACGGTCGCGGCGGCGGCCGGCGTTCCCGGCGTGCGCAGCAAGATCGCCGCGATCGAGCCGCCGTACATGGCCGCCAGATAGAGCGAGGCGAGCATCGCAAGCCCGGTTTCCGGGCTGAGCGAATAGGTCAGCGGTAAAAGCAGTGCGATGGCCATCGTCGCCGACAGACCCGGCATTGCGCCGATGAACATGCCGATCATCGTTCCAACCAGAATGGCCAGGAGATTGTGCGGCTGAACGACGTTGGCGAGCCCGATCCAGAGGAAGGATTCGGTCATCGAAATCTCCTCAAATGGCCGGGTAAAGCGGGATGGACAGGTTCAGGAACCAGACGAAGACGATCCAGATGAATGTCGTCACCGCCGCGGTCGTCACGATCGATGCGATCCAGCCGATGGGCCGCAGCACGACGAACGGGATCAGCATGAACAACGGCGTCGCGATCAGGTAGCCGACCTCGGTGATGCTCCAGGCGTAAAGAACGATCAGGCCGAGAAAGCCCGCACCGACGGCGAGGCCGCGCCAGTTCTGCTGCGGAAACAGGTCGAGACGTCCCGCAACGCTTTGCCGGCGCCAGCCAAACAGCACTTCGCCGATTGCCATCACAGCCAGCACCAGAACGACCCAGCCAATAAGCGCCGGCAACCGGGCAGCGGTCGCCGGATAGGCCGAGGCCTCGTTCCAGAACAGGATTACGAGGCCGATCATAGCGAGCGAGACGAAGATGCGTCCCATCGAGGAAGCTCCGCGAAATTGCACCGGCAGCTCGGCGCCGGCCATGTTGCGATATCGAGCGGAGCGGAAGGCCCGGGCTTTCGCCCCCCCGGGCACCTCCCGGCATCCCTTCACCGTCCCTGAAACGCGTTACTTGGCCTGCACCTGATCCTTGATGGAGGCCCAGATGTCGCGATATTCGGCCTCCTGCTTCTTCAGCATGGCGGCGTATTCATCGCCAGGTACGAAATCTATGTTGAGCGCCTGATCCTTGGCCGCCTTCTGGAAGGCCGGATCGTCCATCACCTTCTGCAGCGCGGCGATCATCGCGTCGCGGTCCTGATTGGGAAAACCGCCCGGACCGCTGTAACCGCGCGACGAGCCGGCGACGAGATCGTAGCCCAGCTCCCTGGCGGTCGGAACGTCCGGAAGCTCGGGCAACCGCTCTTCGGAGAAGACCGCTAGTGCTCGAAGGTTGCCTTCCTTGATCTGCGGATAGGTCACTCCGACATTGGTGAAGCTGGCGTCGATCTTACCGCCCATGGCGGCCGTCCAGGACGGACCGTCGCCTTGGAATGGCACCTTCTGGAGTTGGACGTCGGCACCTTTTTCAAACTGCAGTGACGTGAAGTAGTCGTCGCCGCCGACGCCGGAATTGCCGACCGTCACCGTGCCGGGCAATTTCTTAGCCGCTTCGACGAAATCCTCGAATGTCTTGAAAGGGCTGTCCTTGGCGACCACTGCGATGCCCGGATCGGTCACGATGTTGGCGATCGGGGTAATCTCGTCGATCGTGTAGGTGATCGACGGGTTCATGATGTAGTTGGTCGTCACCATCGGCGTGTTGGTGATGCTGATGGTCGATCCATCCTTGGGCGCCTGCTTGGCAAGCCGTGTCCAGGCAATGGCGCCAGTTGCGCCAGGAATGTACTGGTTGACGAAATTGACGCCGAGCTGCTTGGCAAGGAACGGCTGCACGAGCTGTGCCAGGGCGTCGGAACCGCCGCCGGCCTTGAAGCCTTGCAGCACGTCGACGTCCTTCTGGCTGTAGCCGGCGTCCTGTGCGAATGCCGTGCCGGCGAGTGCGGTTGTGACGGCGAGTGCCGCGACGATGGTCATTTTCATGTAGAACCTCCCGAGTCCGATGTCGCACGCCTCCCAGCGCGTTCTGAAACCATAGGCAATCCCTGCCGGAAATGTCAAACATATTGTTGACAATCTATGGGTCCGAGTATCTCCTTGGCCTTGAAGACAGCGAAGGGGTGCCGGCATGGTCCAAGAAAAGAAAGGCCTGATGAAAGGGCTTACGAGTTATGGCGACGAGGGCTTCTCGCTGTTCCTGCGCAAGGCCTTCATCAAGGGTATGGGGTATTCCGACGATGCGCTCGATCGGCCGATCATCGGCATCGTCGATACGGGGAGCGGGTTTAATGCTTGCCACGCCAATGTGCCGGATCTGATCGAGGCCGTGAAACGCGGCGTCATGTTGTCAGGCGCGCTTCCGATTCCTTTTCCGACCATTTCGATCCACGAATCCTTCGCGCATCCCACGTCGATGTACCTGCGCAATCTGATGTCGATGGACACCGAGGAGATGATCCGGGCCCAACCGATGGACGCCGTCGTGCTTATAGGCGGATGCGACAAAACGGTGCCGGCCCAATCGATGGGAGCGGCGAGCGCCGGGCTGCCGGCCATTCATCTCGTCACTGGGCCGATGCGTACGGGGTCGCATCGCGGCGAACGCGTGGGAGCCTGCACGGACTGCCGCAGGTTCTGGGCCAGGTACCGTGCCGGCGAAATCTACGATCAGGAAATCGCCGAGGTCAACGACCGGCTGGTTCCGGGTGCCGGCACGTGCGGCGTCATGGGGACGGCCTCGACGATGGCGCTGGTGGTCGAGGCGCTCGGCATGATGCTGCCGGGCGGCGCGACCGCGCCTGCCGTCTCGGCCGACCGCCGACGCATCGCCGAGGCGACGGGGGCGCTCGCGGTCGAGATGGCGGCGGCGCGACGCGTACCGTCGCAGATCATGACGGCCAAGGCCTTCGAGAACGCGCTGACCGTGCTGCTCGCCATCGGCGGTTCGACCAACGGCATCATCCATCTCGCTGCCATGGCCGGACGGGTCGGATTGAGGCTCGATCTCGATGCTTTTGACCGGATCGGCCGTAATGTGCCGGTCCTTGTCGACCTTAAGCCGTCCGGCCGCAATTACATGGAAGACCTGCACGATGCTGGCGGCTTGCCGACCATCCTGCGCGAAATCCGCGACCAGCTTCATCTCGACTGTTTAACCGTGACGGGTCGTACGCTCGGCGAGGACATCGACGGTGCGCCGGCCGCCTTTCCGCAGGACATCGTCGCCAAGGTGGAAAGCCCGATCTATCCGCGGGGTGGCATGGCCGTTCTGCGCGGCAATCTCGCGCCCGGCGGCGCCATCGTGAAGCAATCGGCGGCCGACCCCGACCTTTTGCGACACCGCGGACGCGCCGTCGTGTTCTCATCGGTGGAGGACATGGCAGCGCGGATCGACGATCCCGGTCTCGACGTCAAAGCGGCCGACGTGCTGGTTCTTCAGAACGCCGGCCCGAAAGGTGCGCCAGGCATGCCGGAGGCCGGCTACATGCCGATTCCCCGCAAGCTGGCGCGCGAAGGCGTCAAGGACATGGTGCGGATCTCGGATGCCCGCATGAGCGGCACGGCATCAGGCACGATCGTCCTGCATGTCACGCCAGAGGCTGCCGCTGGAGGTCCGCTCTCCCTGGTGCGCGACGGTGACTTGATCGAACTCGACGTCGACGGCCGCTCGCTCACCCTCGATGTCGCCACGGACGAACTCGAGCGTCGGCGTGGCGAGATCACCGAGCGTCGCCACGAGGGCTCCGATCGAGGCTACATGAAACTTTTCCTCGACACGGTGCTTCAGGCCGATCGCGGCTGCGACTTCGATTTCCTGGTTCCCCCCGCGACCGGCTCCGTACCGGCCAGGATGGAACCGGAACGATGAGACGAGAGAAGGGTAGGCCGGGCGTACCGTGGAAGTGCAGCCGGTATGGCTTCGCACAGACCAAGCACCGAAGGCATGCACTTGACGCCGATGAAACCACGACAGACCGGATCTGCTTAGCGCATTTCAGGGCGGGCTCAGAGCTCCTCGGCAATCTCGAACAGGCGGTGTGACGACTTCACGATCAAGGAACGGCGCGTGCTTTCGATGAGCCCCTGTTTTATTCAGGTGCTCAAGGTGCGGCTGACGGTGTGATAGGTCGCGCCGATCATTTTCGCGAGATGGCGTCTTGTTGCCGAAGATTCGACGCCGGACCCTGTCTCGGATTTCTTGCCGTGCCGACGCATTGAACCGCCCGGGATTTCCCGGAGACTTCAATTCTCGAGAGAATGAGGTCATCCTGACGAAACCGACATCGAAGAGATATTCGCCGGAGGTCCGGGAACGGGCGGTCCGAATGGTTTTGGAGCATCAGGGCGATCACGCCTCGCAATGGGAGGCGATATCGTCGATTGCGGCGAAGATCGGCTGCTCGGGCGAGACGCTGCGCAACTGGGTTCGCCATGCCGAACGCGACCAGGGCGTTCGGGCCGGACAGACGAGTGCGGAGCGGGACCGGATCAAGACCCTCGAGCGCGAGGTCCGCGAACTGCGGCAGGCGAACGAGATACTGCGCAAGGTATCGGCGTATTTGGTAGTGTCCGCGCTCATGGTGGAAATTCCGACATCGAATGGTGTGGTTGAGGCGGCCACCGGATCGGCTGGCTAAGGCGGAGTTGCGAGACTTCAACCTGACCGGAGAACCCGATGACCGAGGATAGATTATCCCTTGCCGAGCTTCTGGCGAAAGCGGGGAATGGCGATTTTCTGAGGACGATTGCCGAGAGCGTGCTGCAGCTTCTGATGGATGCCGACGTGGAGGGAATGATCGGCGCCGGACGTCACGAGCGGACTCTGCAGCGGGCGACCTATCGCAACGGCTATCGGGACCGTTCTCTCGGCACGCGGGTCGGCTCGTTGAAGCTTTGCATTCCCAAGCTTCGGTAGGGCAGCTACGTCCCGCTGTTTCTGGAGCCTAGAAAGCTTTCGGAGAAGGCCCTGGTCGCGGTGATCCGAGACCCGTGCGTGACGGGCAATTCTAGCGGATTGAGCCAGTTACAGGGGGTCAGGATACGCGCTTTCAGCCGGGAGCGGGCATCGACCCACCGACCTGGGCACTTGCATCCTTCCTGTCGCCCATTTGGGCGCAATTCTGCCCTCAGGCCGCTCGTTCTTTGAGGATGTTGCGGGTTCGGGTGAGATTGAAGGCGATGGCCGTGAGCCGCATCTCGACAGTGCCGTTCCTGCCGAACTCGTCGCCGTCGCGGGCCGGCTCAACAACGCGTTTCGCCGTTTTGGCTCGGGATGGGTGACCTTCGTCGAAGCCCAGCGACATCCGGCCGGGCATTATCCCAGAAGCGTCTTTCCCGATCCGGCCTCGGCGCTGGTCGACGCCGAGCGAAGGGCTGATTTTGAGGGCGATGACGATGAACGGTCGCCGCGCTGGGGCGAGGGACGACCGACCGCGCATTACGAGTCGAGTTACTTCCTGACGTTCGCCTATCTGCCGCCCGCCGAGGACGTCGCACGCGCCGAGCGGTTCTTGTACGAAGGCCGCGATCGGACCAAGGGCGCCGATGCCCGCGAGGTCTTACGCGGTTTCGTCGATCGCACCGACCGGGTGTTTCAGCTGATCGACGGCTTCATGCCGGCTTGCGCCTGGCTGGATGACGCCGAAACGCTCACCTGTCTGCACTCCACCATCTCGACCAGGCGCCAGCGCGTGCGGCTTCCCGAGACGCCGATGTATCTCGATGCGCTGCTGGCCGACCAGCCGCTGACCGGCGGCTTCGAGCCGAGGCTGGGCTCGGCGCACTTGCGCGTTCTCACGGTCACCGGATTTCCGAGTGCGACGACGCCGGGCATCCTCGACGATCTCAATCGGCTGGCCTTTCCCTATCGCTGGTCGACGCGGGCGATCCTGCTCGACAAGACCGATGCCACCCGGCTTTTGACGAAGATCCGGCGGCAATGGTTCGCCAAGCGCAAGTCGGTCGCCGCCATCTTGAAAGAGGTGATGACCAACGAGGCCTCCGCGCTCGTCGACACCGACGCCCACAACAAGGCGCTTGATGCCGACGCCGCGCTGCAGGAACTTGGCGCCGACATCGCCGGCGAGGCCTATGTCACCGCGACCATCACCGTATGGGACGACGTTCCTCGTATCGCCGACGAGAAGCTGCGGCTGGTCGAGAAGATCATCCAGGGGCGCGATTTCACAGTGATGGCGGAGACCGTCAACGCCGTCGATGCCTGGCTCGGCTCATTGCCCGGCCATGTCTACGCCAATGTCCGCCAGCCGCCGGTCTCCACCCTCAATCTCGCGCATATGATCCCGCTATCGGCGGTCTGGGCCGGACCCGAACGCGACGACCATTTCGATGCCCCGCCGCTGCTTTACGGCAAGACCGAAGGCGCAACGCCATTTCGGTTCGCGCTGCATGTCGGCGATGTCGGACACACGCTCGTCGTCGGCCCGACCGGCGCCGGCAAGTCGGTGTTGCTGGCGCTGATGGCGCTGCAGTTCCGGCGCTATCCTGGCTCCCAAGTGTTTGCCTTCGATTTCGGGGGATCGATCCGCGCCGCGGCCCTCGCCATGGGTGGCGACTGGCACGATCTTGGCGGCGATCTGAGCACCGGCAATGGGTCAGTCGAGCCAAGGTCCCACTCCACTGGGGCCGATGCCATAGGGGCAAACGACAGCGAAGGCGGGAACTGGGTCAGTCGAGCCAAGGTCCCACTCCACTGGGGCCGATGCCATAGGGGCAAACGACAGCGAAGGCGGGAACTGGAATGCTGGCGTTGCGCTGCAACCGCTGGCCCGTATCCACGACGTGCTCGAACGCGCCTGGGCCGGCGACTGGCTGGTCGCGATCCTGCGCCGCGAGGGCATCACCGTCGATCCGCCGCTGCGCGAGCATCTCTGGGCAGCGCTCACCTCGCTGGCCTCGGCGCCTGCCGGCGAGCGCACCATCACCGGCCTGTCGGTTCTGCTCCAGAGCCAGGTCCTCAAACGCGCGCTCCAGCCCTACTGTGTTGGTGGACCCTATGGCCGGCTGCTCGATGCGGAGCATGAACGTCTCGGAGATGCCTCCGTCCAGGTCTTCGAAACCGAAGGTCTGATCGGCACCGGCGCAGCCCCGGCGGTGCTGGCCTATCTGTTTCACCGCATCGAGGGCCGGCTCGATGGGCGACCGACGCTTCTCATCGTCGACGAGGGCTAGCTGGCCCTCGACGATCAGGGGTTTGCCGGGCAATTGCGCGAATGGCTGAAGACGCTTCGCAAAAAGAACGCCTCCGTCGTCTTTGCCACGCAATCGCTCTCCGACATCGACGCCAGCCCGATCGCGCCGGCCATCATCGAGAGCTGCCCGACACGCCTGCTTCTGCCGAATGAACGCGCCATCGAGCCGCAAATCACCGAGATCTATCGCCGCTTCGGACTCAACGATCGCCAGATCGAGATCCTCGCAAGGGCGACACCGAAGCGAGATTATTACTGCCAGTCGCGGCGCGGCAACCGGCTGTTCGAGCTCGGCCTCGGCGACGTCGCGCTGGCGCTCTGCGCCGCATCCTCGAAGACCGATCAGGCGGCGATCGCCCGCGTTCTGACTGCGCACGGCCGCGATGGCTTTCTCGGCGGTTGGCTTGCTGAGCGCGGTGCGGTCTGGGCCGCAGACCTCATTCCCAACCTCGACAATCTGGAGATACCGTCATGACCGCTTTCTATTTGCCATGCCGTTCCGTTCGCCAGGCGCTGATTATCGGCGCACTCGCGGGCCCGGTTCTGCTATCGCCGGTAATGGCGCCGCCCGCCCATGCGATCATCGTGTTCGATCCCTCGAACTACACGCAGAATGTCCTGACAGCGGCCCGCTCGTTACAACAGGTCACAAACCAGATCACCTCGCTGCAGAACGAAGCGCAGATGCTGATCGATCAGGCCCGCAACCTGACGAGCCTGCCTTACTCGTCGATCCAGCAGTTGCAGCAATCGGTCCAAAAGACCAAGCAACTCCTGAACGAGGCGCAGTCGATCGCCTACGACGTCCGCGACATCGACAAAGCCTTCGACACGACCTACGGCGCTGCCTCGATGTCGGCGTCTGACCAGGACCTTGTCACGCAGGCGCGCAAGCGCTGGCAAAACACGGTGGGTTCGCTCCAGGATGCCATACGCGTTCAGGCCGGCGTCGTCGGCAATATTGACGGGACACGCTCGCAAATGTCGGCACTGGTCGGCGAAAGCCAGGGTGCCGCCGGCGCACTCCAGGCAACGCAGGCCGGCAACCAGTTGCTCGCTCTCCAGACGCAGCAGCTTTCCGATCTGACGGCACTTCTCGCCGCCAACGGACGGGCCGAGGCGCTCAGCGCCGCCGAACGCTCGGCTGCCGCCGAGCAGGGCCGGGAACAGCGCCGTCGCTTTCTGACGCCAGGCGGCGGCTATCAGCCCGGCAACGCTCAGATGTTTCCCGGCGCGAACTGAGGCCGGACCGGTGAACGGCAAGACCCTCGTGCGGATCGGTGCCGCCGCTTTTGTCGGCATGGCGGCAACCGTCGCCGCAATCGAGATGAACGATCGCGATCGCGGTCGCGATCGGGCAAGCGAAGCACCGAACGTCCGGGCCAACCCTGCATCGGTCGCCGGCGATCCTTTGCATCGGCTGCTTGTCCGCTGCCAAACACTCGGCGCTTCGGCAACCCGCGATCCGGTCTGCCTCAAAACCTGGGCGAGCAATCGGCGTCGCTTTCTCGGTTCCGGGACATCTCACGACATCGATCCATCCGGCTCCGCGTACACAGGTCCGTTTGTCCCGTCCGCTTCGATGAAGGCTCGTCTGGCGAGCCTTGATATGGGAACGGCCGATCCGATCCCCGATGAGGCAATCGGCAAGGGTGCGATCCCGACGCCTTCAGCCCCTCGCGAGGACCGCTGGTGTTAGCGACACGTTGTGGTCAATGGAGCAGTTCGCGGAAGCGATGGATGCGGTCGCGCCGAAGCCCGGTCGTCGTGGGCCTTACAAAAAGCGCACCGAAGAAAATTCAAACTGAGACACTACCCGTTGATCGTGTTCTGCACTTCATTTCAGAGATATCAAAATCCGGCGAGGCGATCGTGATCCCGTCGCCAGCACTGGCCGATCTGGTAGCAGGTCGCGCCAGCCGGGTTGAGGAAATAGTCGAGACGATCCGTCAGTTCCCGGTAATGGAGATCCAGGCGTTTGATACCGTCATCGCTATCGAGACCGGCGAACGGATCGCGGCTATTCAGGCTCGCATACCGGAAGCCCAACGCCTTCCCGGCTGGAAGGTGGCGATGAAGTACAATGCGATGGCTGCAGCCACAGCGTTGGTTCGGAGTGCCAAGGCCGTTGTCACGACGGATGACGGGTTAGAGAGATACCTGGAAGGCTCGCCTGTTTACGTGCTCCGGATTGACGATCTCCCCCTGCCACCCGAAGATCCGCAGTCGGATAGGTAGCGAACCAATCCAGATTGAGGGTTCTGTTTCGGCCGAGAGGTTCGCGGTTTGCTTTCACATCTTCGTATCGACATGATCGGCCTCGGCGAAAACGAGGATTGCGTGATGACTGAATCCCGAGCCTCCGATGGAACACTCTTGAAGGTGGAAAGCCTGACGGTTTCGCTGCCGAGCGGAATGGATCGTGATTTCGCCGCCGAGGACATATCGTTCGAACTTGCTGTGGGTGAAACTTTGTGCATTGTCGGCGAATCCGGGTCTGGCAAATCGGTTACCGCTAACGCCATCATGGGCCTTCTGCCGGATGCTCTTGCAGTCACGGGCGGACGCATCCTCCTGCGCGGTAGTGATATTCTTGGCTCCTCGCCTGCCGAATTGCGGGACATGCGCGGACGCGTCGTTTCGATCATCTTCCAGGATCCACTGTCGGCTCTCAATCCGCTAATGACCATCGGCGACCAGATCGCCGAGGTGATTAATGCGCACCGTCTCCCTGTGAAAATCGACTACAGAACCCGCGTCGTCGACCTTCTCACGGAAGTCGGCTTGCCCAATCCCGAGGTGATCGGCAAGCAATACCCATTCCGGCTGTCCGGCGGCCAACGTCAGCGTGTCATGATCGCCATGGCGCTTGCACTCGAACCCGCCGTATTAATTGCCGACGAGCCGACGACGGCTCTCGACGTAACCACCCAAGCACAAATCCTCGAACTGATACGGACAATCCAGCAGAGGAAGAATATGGGCGTCATGTTCATCACCCACGATTTTGGGGTCGTCGCCGAGATCGCCGACCGGGTAATCGTCATGGAAAAAGGCCGGATGGTCGAAGAAGGGACCGTGACCGGCGTTCTCAGCGCACCCAACCACCCCTACACCAAGCGTCTGATTGCAGCGGTGCCACGGATGAGCGAGGCTGGGCCTTCTGCTGCAGGCGAGGCGCCGGTGGTGCTCGCGGCAAGTGGGCTGAAGAAAACCTTCCATCTTCCCCGCGCATTCTTCAAGCCACCGCGTATCATCGAGGCGGTTAACGATCTCAGTCTCATTGTGCGAAAGGGACAGACAGTTGGCATTGTCGGCGAGTCAGGCTCCGGCAAGACGACTCTTGGGCGCCTTCTTATGAAGATCCTCAATTCGGACTCCGGCGCCATCACCTTCAACGGTCAGGACATCGCCGCCATGACGGAGGCCGAATTTCGCCGCCACCGTCCGCTGATCCAGATGATCTTCCAGGATCCGTTCGCGTCGCTTAATCCTCGTCACACAGTCGGGCGCATCTTGACCTGTGGCCCGATGGCTCATGGCATGTCCTTTACCGAAGCCAGGACAAGAGCCGATCGGCTGCTGTCGCGAGTGGGGCTTGACCCATCCGCATTCGAACGCTACCCACACGAGTTTTCCGGCGGACAGCGCCAGCGCGTCGGTATTGCGCGCGCCTTGATGTTCGATCCGGACCTGATCATCGCCGACGAGGCGGTGTCGGCTCTCGACGTGTCGGTCCAGGCGCAGATTCTCGATCTCCTTGCCGAGATCCAGGACGAAATGAAGCTTGCCATGATCTTCATCACCCATGATTTGCGCATTGCCAGCCGTATCTGTGACGAGATCATCGTGATGCAGAATGGCTGCATGGTAGAGGCCGGACCGCCTGCGCAGGTCTTTCAGGCGCCAAGGCACACATATACGCGCCAGCTTGTTGCAGCCATCCCTGGCCGGCGTTGGGAACAAGCCGCCTGATTCTGCTGCGACTGCGCCGATGGAGCCTTCAGCAATGGGGTGTCGTTACCAGATGTCGGCTCTGGTTCGCGGCGGTGAACGGCTGAACAACTCGCATGACTTTTTTTGCAAGTGCCCAAACGATGAATGATGCTGGAAAATAGTTGACAACATCCACCACTCTTCCGATAGTTGTCTTCAAGAACCTCGATCCAAGCGACGAGCTGGCCAGGCTTCGAAATCTCTCGGCCAGCTTGCAAGGAGCAGGGAAATGACGGCCGATAGCGGCGATCGCGAACGGAACGACCTTGGACGGACGGTCACACGCGTCGAAAACGTCGACCTTGGCGTTCTCGATGGAACATTAAGTTTCTTCATTCGCGCCATCAATCTTGCAGTCTCCCGCGACCTCGACGCACGTCTAGATGGAATGGACGTCGCGCGAGGAACCGGCAAAATCACCGCTTTACTTTTGATCGAGCGCCATCCCGGCATTCGTCCCTCGGTAATCGCCGCTGCGGCCATGAAAGATCGCTCCGCCATCGCAAGGATTCTGGACGACATGGAAAAGCACGAACTGATACGTCGTGATCAGGATCCGGAAGACGGCCGCGTCCAGGCACTCTATCTGACCAAGAAGGGCGAGAGCCTGTCGGCCGAGGTACAAGCGATCGTGCGCAAGTCACGCGAATTTTTCCACGACGTCTCTGACCGCGAATACGCCCAGTTGATGGACCTTCTGCGAAGCATCTACTGGCGCATCGTCAAAAGCACTCAGGCAAGGGGATAATAGCGTGACGGCAAGTCCCGTAGCCCTCATATCCGGCGCAAGCCGCGGCATCGGCGCTGCAGTCGCGAGTCGCCTCTCCCGGGACGGATGGGCACTTTCGCTCGGAATGCGGCACCCAATCTTGCCCGACGATGCCAATCCTGCCCATACCCACCTCTTCGCCTATGATGCGACAACAGCATGCGAGACAAAGTGGGTCGCCGAAGCCACGGAGCGTTTTGGCCGGATTGACGCAGTCGTCGCAAGTGCCGGCGTCATGATACCGAAATCGGTAATTGAAGCCAACGACGACGAGCTCGAAGAGATGTTTGCCGTCAACGTCAAGGCGCCACGCCGACTGGTGAAGGCCGCCTTTGAGGAACTGGCCGCAAGCGGACGGGGACGCGTGATCATTTTGGCCTCGCTGTCGGGCAAGCGCGTAAAGTCGGAAAAATCTGGCCTCTACGCCATCACCAAGTTTGCCGCCGTCGCCCTCGCTCACGGCATCCGCCAGGCCGGCTTCGATCGCGGCATCCGCGCGACTGCCGTCTGCCCCGGCTTCGTCGCCACGGACATGGCCCGTTCAATCACAGCTCGCGAGCCGACCGCGATGACTGACCCGGACGAACTCGCCGATGTCATCGCAATCCTCATCGGTCTGTCGAACACGGCAAGCGTCGCGGAATTTTCAGTCAATTGCCAACTCGAGGAACAGTACTGACAATGCCCGGTCCATTCGTCACCCCCGTCCATGGCGACCTCGATCTGCCGCAAGCGGTGGACGTAGTAGTCATCGGCGGCGGCATTATCGGCGCGTCGACCGCGCTGGAACTCGCCGAACGGGGCATCCGCGTCGCCCTATGCGAAAAGGGCGGAATTGGTCAGGAACAGTCGAGCCGCAATTGGGGCTGGGTTCGCATCTCGCGTCGCGACCCCCGCGAGGTGCCGCTCATGGTCGAGGCCCTACGCCTGTGGAAGGACCTTGACCGACGTATCGGCCGTGCAACCGGATACACACAAACGGGAATCGTTTTCGCCAGTCAGACCGACAAGGACGTCGAGAACTACACGAACTGGATCCGTCACCTCGAACCTTGGCAGATCGAATCGCGGATGCTCGATGCGAGTGAGTTCAAGGCGATGTTCCCCGAGGCGAAGATGGACGTAAAGGGCGCACTTTATACGCCGTCAGACGGCCGTGCTGAGCCGCAGGTTGCGGCTCCTGCTATCGCAGAAGCAGCCCGGGACAAGGGCGCTACGATCCTCACCGAATGTGCCGTCCGCGGCATTGAAACGTCAGGCGGAAGGATCTCCGGCGTTGTCACAGAACGCGGGTCGATCTCTTGCTCCTCTGTGGTGTTAGCCGGTGGCGCCTGGTCGAACCTCTTCTGCGGCCTCTATGGCCTCGATCTGCCGCAATTGACGGTACTTGCCTCGGTGCTCCGGACTAAACCTTTCGAGGGTGGACCGCAGAAAGCCATCTGGGCCAAGAATTTCGCCTGCCGCAAGCGCCAGGACGGCGGCTACACAATCGCTTGCGGCCACGAAAATGTCGTCGACATCGTACCGAACTCCTTTCGCTATGCCCGACGTTTTTTACCGGCGCTTCGGGAGGACTGGAATTCGCTTAACTTCCGGGTATCGTCGCGCTTCTTCGAGGAGGCGCGCACGCCTCGCAAATGGTCACTCGATGAGGCGAGTCCCTTCGAATACTGCCGCGTCCTCGATCCGAAACCCGAAAAACGCATGACCGACCGCGCCTTGGCCGAGTTGAAACAGGCCTTTCCGGCGTTTGAGCAGGCGGAAATCGAACAGCACTGGGGCGGCCGGATCGACGTAACCCCCGACGCCATTCCGGTAATTTCTGCAGTCGACGAGATCCCGGGGTTCCATGTCGCCACCGGCTTTTCCGGCCATGGCTTCGGTATCGGTCCAGGCGCCGGGAAACTCATGGCAGACATCGTTTCGGGACGCTCGCCGATCGTTGACCCGCATGAGTTCCGCTTCTCCCGCTTTACAGACGGCTCAAATGTGCGCCCAATCAGCGGGTTCTGAAGCAGTCTCAGAAACAGCAAAACCCCGCTTTGCACCCAAAAGTAAAGCGTTATGAATGATTTATAATGCAGGCAGACAATCCATCGAACAAAAGGATCAAAGGCATGGCAGACGATCACTTCACTTCGTGGATCCGCCCATCGCGGCGTCGGGTTCTTTCCCTCATGGGAGCGTCGGCCGCAGGCCTCGTCGTTCCCGGCTTCCTTGGCAAGGGCTCGGCGTTCGCGGCTCCGCCGTCGAAGCCCACCGGCCAGGTGATCCTCGCGTTCTCGCAGGAACCAACTGTCTTCAATCCACACATGCCGCATATCGAGGTGGACGAAGGCATTCACTTCGCAATTTTCGATCCGCTCTTCATCGTCGACGAAAAGGGCGAATTCCAGCCCTCTCTTGCAACGGAAGTCCCGAGCGTCGAGAATGGGGGCATCTCCAAGGATGGCCTTCACTGGAAGATCAAGCTTCGCGACGATGTCAAATGGCACGACGGTAAGCCGTTTACCGCCGAGGACGTCAAGTTCACGATCGAACTCCTGGTCGATCCCGACTTCAGAAGCTGGCGGCGTGACGGACATGAACTCGTCGAGAACATCAAGGTCGTTTCGCCAAGCGAACTGACCTTCGACTTGAAGAGCCCCTACGCGCCCTACCCGTCGATCCTGGCGGCGACTTTCATCGTGCCAAAGCACATTCTCGGTGAGGCGACCGACAAAAACAACGCCCCCTTCAATAATGCTCCGGTCGGCACCGGTCCATTCAAGTGGGTCGAGCGAATGGCCGGCGACCACATTACGCTCGACGCCAACGATGAATATTTCCGCGATGGGCCTTATCTCGAGAGGGTGATCTTCAAGTACATCCCCGACCTCACGGTCCTCTACACACAGTTCAAGACAGGAGACATCGACGTCGTCGGCCTGCAATGGATCACGCCGGACAAATACCAGGAAGCGAAGGACCTTCCTAGTAAGGAGGTCAACGTCGTGCCCACGGCTACGGTCGAATCCCTGTCCTTCAACATGGAGCGCCCACAGTTCCGGGATCCAAAGGTACGGCAGGCACTTTATTATGCGCTCGACAAGAAGACGATCATCGACGCACTTTATTACGGCCTGCCGGCGCCGACGGAAACCTTCATGCCCCAGCAGTCGGCCTACTACAACCCGCATCTGCCGAAGCACGAATACGACCCGGAAAAGGCCAAAAGCCTTCTCGACGAGGCCGGCTGGAAGCCGGGTGGCGATGGCGTCCGGGAGAAGGATGGCGTGAAGCTCGCCTTCTCCAACTCTACCACCGCCGGCAATCACATCCGCGAACAAACGCAACAGTTCATCCAGCAGTCCTACCGTGACATCGGTGTCGATATGTCGATCTCGAACCTGCCGCCTGCAGTCATGTGGGGCGAATACTGGATGATGTCGAAATTCGATTCCGTCGTCGTTGGCATCAACTTCCTCACTGGCTCCGATCCGGACGTATCGAACTATCTGGCACCGACCTCCATCCCGGCCAAGGGCGGTGCCGGCCAGAACACGTGGCAATATGATAGCGAAGAAGTCGGCAAGCTCTTGCAGAAGGGGGGGGCGACGTTCGTAACCGAGGAGCGCAAGGCCGCTTACACCAAGCTGCAGGAAGTCGTTCGGAACGACCTGCCCTTCCTGCCGATGTTCCAGTACGCCACTGTTCGAGGCCACAAAAGTGGCATCAAGGGGGTCGTGCCGAACATCAATGTGCGCATCGACAGCTGGGACATTGGCAGCTGGTATTGGGAAAAGTAAACCGCCTGCACCCGCGGCCGGCGCAAACTTCGGCCGTGGGTTTCTTCCATTACCTGACACCGGATCAAAGGCTCTCGCGGCCTCTTCTGGGTCACAGCGGAAGCGAGTTCAGCGATGTTGCGCTTTCTTGTCGAAAGATTTTGGCAAAGTCTCGTTCTCCTTGTCATCGTCTCGATGATCGGCTTTGCTGTTCTCACCCTTGCGCCGGGCGGCCCGCTTTCGCAATTCACGCTAACGCCTGGTATGACACAAGCGCAACTCGCCCGTATCGCCCATCAGATGGGCCTCGATCGCCCGCTCCCCATCCAGTACTGGGAGTGGTTCACGCGACTCCTCCAGGGCGACTGGGGCCGTTCCTACCGTGACAACCGGCCGGTTCTCGACGTCATCTGGGAGCATCTCCTGGCGACGCTGCTCCTAATGGGCACTTCGACCGTCATATCGGTTTTTATCGGGACTTGGGTCGGCGTGCTCGGCGCGCTCAAGCGCTATTCAGTATTCGATTATGCCGCGACAGTCGGCGCGATGGTGGCGCTGTCGATCCCGACCTTCTGGTTCGGCCTTATCGCCATCTACATCTTCGCACTCCGCCTCGGCTGGCTTCCGGCCGGCAACATGTACACGATCGGCGACAGTTCCGTGCTCGACTACGCCATCCACCTGGTCATGCCGAGCTTGGTGCTGGCCCTCGTCAACGTGGCAGTCTGGAGCCGCTATATGCGCACGGCGGTGCTCGACGTCATGAACCAGGATTTCGTCCGAACCGCGAAGGCGAAGGGCCTGACACGCGCGGCAGTGCTCATGCGCCACATCCTGCGCAATGCGCTGGTGCCCATGATAACACTCCTTGGCCTGCAACTGCCGACGATCCTCGGCGGCGCACTGGTAACCGAAACTGTATTCACCTGGCCCGGTATGGGCCGGCTGTTCCTCGATAGCCTGGGATACAGCGACTATCCTGTCGTGATGGGCCTTTTGATGCTGTCGGCGATCCTTGTCCTCATCGGCAACCTGCTTGCCGACGTGACAGTCGCGTTCATCGACCCCCGCATCAGACTAGGCTGAGGGGACGCAAGATGACGGACATGGCACTCGACGCGAAGCCAACTCCCGACCACCGCTGGTGGCAGCGCCGAGCGGTCAAACGCTTCCTGCGCCATCGACTCGCTCTGGTTGGTCTCGCAATCATCCTTGTTCTGGTCCTTGTCTGCGTCGTTGGCCCGTATCTTCTGCCGTTCGACGACCTCTATATTGACCTGCGTGCACGATTTTCTCCTCCTTTCACCGGCTACCACATTTTTGGTACCGATCCCCTCGGGCGAGACATCGCCGCCAGACTCTTCATGGCGGGGCGCATATCGCTTCTCGTAGGCTTCGCGGCGATGTTGATCAGCACCGTCTTCGGCAGTCTGATTGGCATCCTCGCCGGCTATTATGGCGGCAAGGTCGGTGCGGTATTGATGCGCTTCGTCGACGCCATGTTGTCCTTTCCAAGCATCTTTCTGCTCTTGGCTCTCGCCGCCTTCATCAAGCCAAGCCCCATCATGATCACCGTCATCATCGCGGCGACGAGTTGGATGGAAATCGCGCGGATCGTGGAGGCGGAAATCAAATCGTTGCGCGAGCGCGATTTCATCATGGCGGCGCGGACCCTCGGCCTGCCGAACAGCCAGATCATGTTTCGAGAGTTGCTGCCCAACGCTATGGGGCCGATCATAGTCGCGGCGACGCTGACGGTTGCACGGGCGATCTTGCTCGAGGCCTATGTGAGTTTCCTCGGCTATGGCATCCAGCCGCCGCTGCCGAGTTGGGGCAACATGCTCAACGGCGCTCAGCAATACCTTGATTCTGCGCCTTGGCTCGCGATCGTGCCGGGCGTTGCGATCACGCTTGCAGTCACTGGCTTCAACTTCGTCGGCGATGGCCTTCGCGACGCCCTCGATGCCCGAAGTGACCTGTCGTAATCGGAGACCCGTCTCATGAGCCAATTCTCACGCTTCGAGGATTCTCTTTGGTTCGCGACCGCCGAGTCTGCGCCCGCCACCCGTGAACTCGACGAGACCGTCTCGGCAGACGTTTGTATTGTTGGCGCGGGCTATACCGGCCTGACTACGGCATTAGAACTGGCATGCAAGGGCGTCTCAGTCATCGTCCTTGAAGCGCAAGAGGCCGGTTTCGGCGGATCGGGCCGCAACGCGGGCCACTGCACGCCGACCTTCACCCATTATTCGCTGGGCGAATTGCGGCGAATGCTCGGCGAGCCCTGGGCCGAACGTCTGATCAACCGCCAGACTCGTGCAAACGACAAGGTCGCTGGGATGATCTGCGACTACCAAATCAGCTGCGAATGGCAGCAGAACGGCTATGTAATGGGTGCGCTTCATCCGACGGCACTTCGCGCAGTCGCGGGTAAAGCCATCGAGTACAATGCCGTCGGCGCGAAAACTCGCTTTTTGGATGCGAACGAGGCACGAGCAATAACCGGCTCACCGCGCCTCATGGGGGGCTGGCTTCATGAGGAAGGTGGTCATCTCAATCCGTTGAGCTATGCCCGCGGCCTTGCCCGCGCGGTGATGCAGGAAGGAGGCCGGCTCTTCACCACCTCTCCGGTCAAGTCGGCCAAACGAGAGGGACGCCGGTGGCGGATCAATACGCCGAAGGGCACGGTATCGGCCGACAAGGTCATCTTCGCCACCGGAGCGTACACGGTCGGCGGTTGGCCAAAACTCGACCGGACGTTCAAGATCATGCGCGTCTTCGTCGCGGCGACTCAGCCTCTCTCACAGGAAACCCGGCGACACACACTGCCCCGAAATTCCACGATGCATGACGGGCGAGGCGATATTTTCGTCTACAAATACAACCGCGAAGGCAGAATTGTCGCGTCAATGTTTCCAATGGGGCGCCGGGGCGTCGATCTCAATTATACGCGACAGGTGCTGACTGATCGGCTGAAATGGCTACACCCCGACATCCGCGAGGATATTCGCTGGGATTATCTCTGGTTCGGCGAACTCGATATGCAGTATCGTACTGTACCGCGGCTTTATGACCTCGCGCCGGGCGTCGTCGGCCTCACTGGACTTTCGGGACGCGGGGTTCCGACGGGCTCCATGCTCGGTGGTATTCTCTGCGAATGGGCGATGGACGTTCCCGCGAAAGACCTCTCGCTGAAGCTGGAGCCACACCGCGCCGCTCCCTTCTATATGGCATTCGGTCCTGAACTTTCTCTCCGCTATCATCGCATACAAGACTGGCTTGCGGCCAAGCGCAGCGGATCACCGTTACCGCCGCATGCCTAAACGCGGGGCAAGAAGGGGTGGGTTGAAGATACGTGTAAAAAGATCCCATGGGGGTGGAACACAACCCTTCGCTAGATGTATGGTCCCGAAGTTTCGTGGTGCGGATTATGATTGAACCAGAACGGTTCATCTGTCCATACTTTGCAGATCGCCTCGTATGGAGTGAGGCCGCGTAAGGTTTTCAATAGTCGGCCGAAGTTGTAGGCGTCGATAAAGTCGGCGAGGTGGCGTCGCAGTTGTGCGTGATCGTTGTAATGGAAGCATTTGACGGTCGCGTCCGGTTCATTCTTTCGACCTGGCCGTTGGTCCACGGGTGACGCGGCTTGGTCAGGCGATGTTCGATGTCGAGATCAGCGCAGGCGCCCTCGAAGGCGTGGCAGCGAAACAGCACCTTTTCAGCCCGCATCGCCTTGATATCCTCGGGCGTCCAGCCGTCGCCGGAAGGGTCGGTGAAGTGCGTTCCGTTGTCAGTGAGAACCGTGTGGATCTTATAGGGAACCGACGCGGCGAGTGCCCTGAGGAAGTCTCCGGCAACGCGGCGGGTCGCCTTCTCATGCAGTTCCACGAAGGCGAACTTGGAGGTTCGGTCGATCGCCACGAGGAGATAGAGCTTGCCTTCCTCGGTTTGCACCTCGGCGATATCGATGTGGAAATACCCGAGGGGATATCGCTTGAACTTGGAGCGCTGCGGCTTGTCGCCTTCGGTCTCGGGTAGTCGCGAGATGCCATGGCGCTGGAGGCAGCGGTGGAGTGACGATCGGGTCAAATGCGCGATCGTCGGTTGCAGCGCGTAGAGGCAGTCCCCCGGTCAAGCCCGAGGGCAGGCTCTGAGCGGTAAAAGCGTGTGCTGCCGGAAAGCGACAATGACAGCTTCATCGGCGATCGACAGGACAGTCGACCTCGGCTCTCGAGGACCGGTTCGCCGATCGGCCGTCGAGCCTCGCTTCTTCCACTTCGCGACGGTCTTCGGATTAATCCCATGCCGTCTGGCGAGCTGCCTCAGGCTCTCTTAACTATGTTGTATCGCTCGACGGACCGCCGCAGTCTCCCGGGTCAAGCCCGAGGGTAGGCTCTGGTGGCGCTGCCGTGGTGAATCTGACCCATAGTGCCTCCTTCCACTCCTGCGAGAAAATTGCACCATCAAATCCTGGGATCAAACATCTAGAGTGGGTTGTTCAACCAACCGCTTGGTAGGCGATCATGAATCGCGCAGATGACTGTCCAAACACAATCCGTACCGATCTCGGCGCAATCTTCGCCTCAATTGAATTGCGCCGAACGAGCTGGGTGATCACCTCGCTGTCGCCGGGAAACCGGGAGAAGATGTCGAGATACGTGGTGCAAGCTGGCGATGTCGCGGGGCTTTTGGCGCGATTTTCAAAAGTCCAGGAGAAAGCGCGGGCGCGAACAGGTCTGACGTTTCCGATTATTGTCATCCAGGAGGCCGGCCTTGATGGGTTTTGGATCCATCGCTTGCTTCAGAATGAGTGTATCGAGAGCCATGTCGTGGATCCTGCCTCGATCGCGACCTCGCGTCGGCGCCTGAGGGCAAAGACAGACAGACTTGATGGCGAGGCGCTGGTGCGGGCGCTGCTTGCCTACAAGCGCGGCGAGCCACGGGTGTGCGCGATGGTCAAGGCGCCGAATCCTGAAGAGGAAGATCGTCGTCGCATCACACGCGAGCGCAAGGTGTTGACCGCCGAGCGGGTTCAGCACGTCAATCGCGTGAAGGGGCTTTTGTTCGCGCAGGGTATCTGTGGATATGAACCTCTGCGCATCAATCGGCGGAAGCAGCTCGATGAACTACGGACCGGTGATGGCAGGGTCCTACCGGCGCATCTCAAAGCTCAGATCGGCCGCGAACTCGACCGGCTCGAGCTGCTTCTCGAGCAAATCAAGGCGGTAGAGATGGATCGAGACGCACTGTTGGCAGCGGAACCTGCGATGCAAGGCGTGTCGAAAGCCGGCAATCCGCGATTGCGAACGACCATGGTCCAGCTTGCCTGGCTATGGTTGCGTCATCAACCGCATTCTGCGCCAACCCGCTGGTTCAATGACCGTGTCGCGCGCAATGGTGGCCGTCTGCGCAAGACGATGATTGTGGCACTTGCTCGAAAGTTACTGGTTGCGCTTTCTGCAAGGTAGAGCAGCATGAGCAGGGGCGGATTCCGCGTACCCCCCCTTTCCCGGCAATCAGGGGAGTAATCGACGCCCATCGGAGGCACAAGAGACGATGCCAGACAAACTTGCCGAACAGCCTTCGCGCCCGCCCAAATCTCGCCTTCGCGCACAGGTCTCCCTCATACCAACGGCCCTAACTTATGACCGTTGCCCATGATCTGGTTGTGATTGAAGCGACGAGGGCGTTGTCGTTGGCGAAGAAGTTCCAGGCGTCGCAGCAGGCGTCGACGATGTGGGCGTCATCTTTAAAGACGGTGATGGCGAGCTTGTTCTGGCGCAGATATTGCCAGACGTTTTCGATCGGGTTCAGCTCGGGCGAATAGGGCGGCATCTTCAGAAGGGTGATGTTTGCAGGAACGACGAGGTCGGCGGCGATGTGATAACCCGCACCGTCGAGAACCAGGACGGCATGGGCTCCCGGCGCGACCTGCCTGGCAATTTCGGCCAGATGCAGCGACAGCATCTCGGCGTTGGCGTGGGGCAGGACGAGCGCGGCGCTGGCTGCCCGGGCCGGGCAGACGGCGCCGAAGATGTAGGCCCATTTGTAGCGCCGATCGCGTGGACCACGCGGTCTCGTCCCGCGACGTGCCCAGATGCGGGTCAAGGTGCCTTGCTGGCCGACCCTTGCTTCGTCCTGGAACCAGATTTCCAAGGGGCTTGTCACGGACAGCATCGGGCACGGCATCCTTCACCGTCTCGGCAAAGTTTTTTTGAAAGCCTCCTGGGCTTCTGGGTCCGACTTGGGATGCTGGGCTCGAACAGACAGGCGTACGAAGCCCAGTGCCTTCAACTGCTTGCCGACGGTGCGCTCGTGCATGGTGACGCCGAGCCGCTCTTTGATCACCCGCTGAAGATCGCACTGGCGCCAGCGCACGACACCGTCCGTCACAGGGTCCGGTCCCTTCTCGACGATCGCGGCCAGTTCCGACAGGTGTTGCGCACTCAGCCGGCGCGGTGGGCCGGCATAGCTCCGGTTCACCAGGCCTGAAAGCCCATTGTCGTTGTAGCGATGCACCCAGTCGCGCAATGTCTGGCGATCCATCCCGCAAGTCTCGGCCGCCGTCTTGCGGTCGGCGCCATCAAGCACCAGCGCCAAAGCCAGCATCCGCCGTGCGACCTTCGCATTCGGCGCCTGCGACGACGCGGCCCGCAATTGCGAAGCGTCCATGTCCGCCCGCGTGATCTCGATCCCTGCCATCCAAGCCTCCTCGCCAAAACAACAGCGAGTCAGACTTTCAATGATTCGGGAATCCCTAAAGAGTCACAAATCGGGGCGTTTGGTATGAGGTGTCCGTTTAGCTCTACTTCTGTGATCTTAGGTCGCCGTGACAACACGGCTCGAACGAAAACACCAATCGGTTGCTCCGCCAATACCTGCCCCACGGAACCGACCTGTCCCTCCACAGCCAGGCTCAACTCAGCGCCATCGCTCGCAGCTCAACGAGCGGCCAAGAAAACCTTGCTCTATTGCACCCAGCAGAGACCTTCGCCGAAGGTGTTGCGGCGATCAGCTGAAACTACCCCCTAGCGTAAACGTTCGTATTTAAAACACTTCATACATCTGGCGGCGAAGCATCATCGACGACCATTGCGTCATTACATTCGCTGCCTTCTCGGAGTGGTCCGAGTCGAGAGCGGTTGTGTCGTGCTGTATCAGCGGTAAATCAGGGTCGGTAGCCACATGGTGAGTGCGGGGATGAAAGTGATGAGTATGAGGACGACAAAAAGCGGTACGAGGAAGGGCGCAGTCGCCGACACGCAGCGCTCGAACGGGATGCCCGAAACGCGCGACAGGACGTACAGGACCATACCGATCGGCGGCGTAAGAAGACCGATCATGAGGTTCAGCACCATGATCACGCCGAAATGAACAGGGTCGACGCCCATATGTACGGCAATCGGCAGAAGCACCGGCGTCATGATGGTAATCGCAGCGACCGTCTCCATGAAGCAGCCGACAATTAGAAGGATGACGTTGATCAGGAGAAGGACGACGATCGGGTTGTCCGACACAGTCAGGATCAGGGTTGCGAACTGTTCGGGCGCGCGAACCGAGGTTAGCACCCAGGCAAAAATCGAAGCTGCAGCGACGATCAGCAGAACCACGGCAGTCGTTTCGATCGTATCGAAGGACACGCGGAGGAAGCGCTGCCAAGTCAGGCTGCGATAGACGAAGATGCCGAGGATCAACGCCCAGAAACAGGCCGCGATCGCTGCTTCGGTTGGGGTCACGGCGCCCGAAAGTATGCCACCGAGGATGATCACCGGCGTCATCAGCGACAGGAAGGCACGCTTGAAAGTTTGGCCGAGGATCAGCAACCGGAACGGTTGATCGACTGGATAGCCGCGCCGGCGCGCATAGATTGCGATCATCGCCATCAGCGCAATCGCCATCAGCATCCCCGGAATGAAGCCGGCGGCGAAGAGTTGGCCGATCGATGTGCCGGCAACGACACCGTAGATGACCATCGGCAGCGAGGGTGGGATGATCGGCCCGATAGTCGAGGACGCCGCGGTGATGCCAACGGCAAAGCCGGGATCATAATTGGCATCGCGCATTGCCTTGATCTCGATAGCGCCAAGGCCGCCAGCGTCGGCAACGGCCGCGCCCGACATGCCAGCGAAGATAACCGACGCGCCGACATTGACGTGGCCGAGACCGCCGCGCATCCAGCCGAAGATCGCCTTGGCGAAGTCGAAGATGCGGCCCGTGATACCGGCGGCATTCATGAGGTTGCCCGCGAGGATAAAAAACGGGATGGCGAGGAGCGGGAAGGAATCGACGCCGTTGATCATGCGGTGGATGACGACCACCTCGGGCACTCGGCCCTGAACGAAGACGAAGATAGCCGACGATCCGGCAAGCGCGATGGCGACGGGCACGCCGAGCGCGATGAGGCCGAAAAGCGTTCCGAAGAGTAGGCTTAGCAGCATCGGTCGGTGGTCCTGTCGGTTCGGTATGGAGTTCGACTGGAACAACACGCCGGTCGGGGTTCGGCAGGCATCGAGATTGCGTCCTCAGAGACCAAGGTTCGTTTGGGCAAACCGCTCCGGATCGACGAGGCGGCTCGTTTTCGTTCGCAGGTGCCTGACGAACGCTGCAGTGGCGTAAAGCGCCATGATCGCCAGGCAGACCGAAACGCCCCAATAAATCGCCGACTTCGGCAAGTTGATCGAGACCATCTTCTGGTGCGTGAAACCTGCCAGGCGCGTGCAGAGAAACGCCAGGCCGCCATAGAAGACGATGCTGAAGGCATCAACGGACAGTTGAACCATTAATCGTCCCCTGCGCGGCAGGTAGCGAAAAAGTAATTCCACGGCGATGTGGCTCTCTTTGCGCGCCGCCATCACCGAGCCGACAAACGTTACTGCGATGAGCATGAAGCGCGCGACTTCTTCGGTCCAGCCGAGGGAATCATTGAGGACGTAGCGGGTGAAGAACTGCAGGAAGACGATGAAGGCAAGCAACCAGAAGATGACGAACACCAGCCCGTCACTCCACCGCAGATCCGACAGATCGACAGGTCCATCGTCCATCATCAGTGCCGAGGCCGGTTCCTCGGCATGCACTTCGGGGCTCGGTTCCTTCAACGCTCTGATCCCAGTTGGTCCCGTCCGGAGCATGGCAATCGTTGTCCGCGAGTCAGTTGCGGTCAAACGTCGAATTCCATGCAACCGGCGTGCATTGTTCGAGGCTTACTGGATGGCCTGGAGACGGTCATAGGTCGCCTTGTCCCAGGTCGCGTCCGGGCCGTTGTGCAGCTTCACGACGGCGTCGCGGAACGGCTTGGTGTCGACATCATGGACTTTGACGCCTTGTTGCTTGAAGAACTCGACCAATTCGCCCTCGCGCTTGCGCACTTTTTCGGTTGCGCAATCGGACGCTTCGTTCAGCATCTTCGTTAGCGCATTCTGGTCTGGCTCCTCCATCTGGCTCCAGGTGGAGTCAGCGACAATGGTCAGGAGCGCGTCGTTGATATGCTGGGTTAACGAGATGTCGGATTGGACCTCGTAGAACTTCTTAGCCTCGATGGCCGTCAGGGGATTTTCTTCGCCGTCAACCGTTCCCTGCTGCAATGCAAGATACACCTCGGAGAATGCAATTGGCGTCGGATTGGCGCCAACGGCCTGCGGGAACATCATGTAGAGCGGTGCGTTCGGCACGCGGATTTTCATGCCGGCCATGTCCTCGGGCTTGAGAACCGGCTTGTTGGCGGTCACGTTGCGCATGCCGTAATAGACAGTCGCAACGACATGATTTCCGGTCGCTTCGTTGTAGCCCTTGGCGATTTCCTTGAAGAGGTCAGAGTGGCGATATTTGTCCCAGTGTTCGTAGTTGCGGAACATGTAGGGCGCTCCGCCGATCGCGATCGGCCCGTACGCGCGGCCCGCAAACAATTGTCCGGTATAGATGATGTCGACCGTTCCAAGACCCAGTCCCTCATTGATATCGGCTTCCTTGCCGAGCGACGATGCGGGATACATCTGGATGGAATAACGCCCGTCTGTCGCAGCCTTCAGCGTGTCGGACGCAGTCTGACCACAGGTGTTGAAGGGTTCGCTCGCCTCATAGACATGCGCGAATTTCAGGACGGTCTCAGCGGATGCGGCACTCGCCGAAAAGGTTGTGCAAAAAGCTGCGGCGACTGCGAGCCATCTGTCGAAGCGAATCATGTTTTCCTCCCAGTTTGCGGACGCTGGGAACATAATTTCATCTCAGCGGCCGCTTCACAATGTATACACTGTTATGGGATTATCGTATGGGCTTTTACCGACAACGCAATGTCCGTTCGGACAATTTCCTCGGCCGACCAGCATGTAGAGGTCGTCGTGGGACGGTCGGCACGCCACCGAAACTAATTCCGACCGTTACCTCAGGAACGCCCCTGCTGCGTCTGGAATCCTTGGCTTCCTGCTCATAAGAGGGGCGAGGGTTGGAGGGCGCGCCTTGTTTCTGCACGTTCTGCCTCCAAATTTGTCCGTAATCCTGCTTCGGAAAATCACTTCCATGCCCGCCAACACCATTCGCCTCGATGCCGCGGACAATGTCGTGATGGCGATGCGCTCGCTCGAAACCGGCGCCGATGCCGAGGGACATCCGACCCTGTCGCTCATCCCGCGCGGCCACAAGATCGCGGCACGACCGATCAAGGCCGGCGAGGCCGTGCTGAAATACGCCCAGGTGATCGGCTACGCGATGGAAGGCATCGCGCCGGGAAGCCATGTCCACACCCATAATGTCGAGTTTCGCGGCACCGCCCACGACTACCAGTTTTCGACCGATCTGCGCCCGGTGATGATGGTGCCGGAGGCGGCGCGCGATACGTTCATGGGCTACCGCCGCAAGAACGGCGCGGTCGGAACGCGCAACACCATCGCAGTGATCACTTCGGTCAATTGCTCGGCGACCGCCGCCCGCAAGATCGCCGAGGCCTTCGGTCCAAACGTGCTGGCGGAATTTCCCAATGTCGACAACGTCACCGCCTTCGTGCACGGCACCGGCTGCGGAATGGGCGGCGACGGCGAGGGCTTCGACGCGCTGCAGCGGGTGATGTGGGGCTATGCCCGCCACCCCAACGTCGCCGGCGTGCTGATGGTCGGGCTCGGCTGCGAGGTCAACCAGATCGACTGGCTGATCGAGGCCAACGGGCTTGAAAAGGGTCCGATGTTCCACGCCATGAACATTCAGGACGTGGCCGGCCTGCGTCGCACCGTCGAGATCGGCATCGAGAAGGTGCGCTCGATGCTGCCGCTGGCCAATCAGGCCAAGCGCGAGCCATGCCCGGTGTCGGAGCTTATGGTCGGCCTGCAATGCGGCGGCTCGGACGCCTGGTCGGGGATCACCGCCAACCCGGCCCTTGGCTACGCCTGCGATCTCCTGGTCGCGCAAGGCGGCACCGGCGTGTTGTCGGAGACGCCGGAAATCTACGGCGCCGAGCACCTCTTGACCCGGCGCGCCGTGGACGAGAAGACCGGCGCCAAGCTGGTGAAGCTGATCGAGTGGTGGGAGGATTACACCGCCCGCAACAAGGGCTCGATGGACAACAATCCGTCGCCCGGCAACAAGAAGGGCGGATTGACGACGATCCTGGAAAAATCGCTCGGCGCGGCGGCCAAGGGCGGGACTTCGCCGCTCGTCGGCGTCTACAAATACGCCGATCCGATCCGCACTCACGGCTTCGTCTTCATGGATTCGCCCGGCTACGACCCGGCGTCCGTCACCGGCCAGATCGCCTCGGGCTGCAACCTCATCGCCTTCACCACCGGGCGCGGTTCGGCCGCCGGCTACAAGCCGGCGCCGTCGATCAAGATCGCGACCAATTCCGAAATGTACGCCAGGATGATTGACGACATGGATTACGACGCCGGGCGGATGGTGTCGGAGGGGCTGACCATCGAACAGACCGGCCGCGACATCTACGACATGCTGCTGCGCGTCGCCTCCGGCGAAGCGTCGAAATCGGAGACGCAGGGCCTTGGCGACTACGAGTTCGTGCCGTGGCAGATCGGCGCGACCATGTGAAAAGCCGGGCAGGTGATTGGTTGCGCTGTGTCTGAATTTAAGGGAAGTGTATGGGGCTTTTCGCAAATTGCGTAGAAGGATGCTAATTGCACTGAGCGGCGGCGATTTTTAAGCTTTGTTAACCTGTTGAAGGCCGAAGAGGTGCGCGATCAGCGATCTTTTACTTCCGGCAATCGGTGATCCAGCGCTCGAACGTGCAATCGCCGGTGCGCTCTGCCGCGTATCGTCACTCGTGACCCCGAAAGCGTCGGTGCGCTGCGAGCCGGGTGCACGCTCCTCATGAAACCCAACGAGGAACGCCAGGCTGCACTCAGCGAACTGAATCTCGTCGTCTCACGCATTAAAACAATTGCGAAACTCTGGCCGCGCAATGTCTGGGCGGAGCGCCAGCGCGAGACCGAATCGCGGACCGCACAGCGAACCGTCTTGCCGGGCCTGTCCGAGGAAGCCAAACAACTCGCCTTCGCGATCTACAAGACCCACGGCCTGCCCCACAAGCAAAAGCGGTCGGAGATTCAGTCGCTTCTGAAACACGACGGCGCCTTTGCTGAACTGAAGACGTGGAATGTCGAGGCCGATCGCCGCTTCGGCGAGGCCGGCAAAGCGGCCAGATTGCCCGGCATCGACCCCCAGCACGCCGAAAACACCGACGCCCTGCGATCCATCGTCAAGGTGAGCGTCACGGTGGGTGGCTACGAGATCGAGACCCAGGGACCCGAACGCCAGCGCGAGCGCGGCATCGAGCGCGACGATATCGGCTGGAGCCGGTGACGCGAAGCACGTCGCCATGGCAGCCGCGCGGCATCGCGCCGTCGCAACGTCAGAGAGCAAGAGACAGGGTTATCGAGAAGGTGATGCAGAGGGTTGAAGTGGCTGAGGCTGCTGGCCGCTGCCGCCCCTTCGCCCTCGCTTATCTTCGAGCCGGATACGTCTTTAAGTAGAAGTGTGACGCCATGATCGCTATAATGAAAATGGCAAATCAAGGAGAGTTTTTATGGCACAACAAATCCAGGTAACGCCTGAGGCGCGGCGCAATGCTTTTGCAGAGGCAGAGCACTCCCTTCGCCTCGAAGGACTACAACTTTCTCCGCTCGCCAAACAACTCTGCAATGAGGTGGAAGCCGGTCGGATGACCTGGGACGAGTATCGCAAGCGTATCATCGAAGCCGGATGACGGGTCAGGCCCACATGCGCTCAGTGATCGTGCGTTGCTCCTCACCCCGCGCATTGGCATTGAAATCGGCTAAGGTTGCGGGCATGATATCGAATAGGAGAAATCGATATCAATGGTGAGGTCCCATGGGAAACATGGTCGTCCGCAATCTTCCCGACGAAATCCACCAGCGTTTGCGCGAGCAGGCGTCTTCGAACGGACGCAGCCTGGAGGCGGAGGTCCGCTCCATTCTCGTTCAATCCACCGTGGCGGCCAGCGCCGGAGGATTTGGCCAGCGCCTTCGCAAACGCTTTGCTGAGAATCTTGGCGTGGATCTTTCCGTCGAGCGGGATCGGTCGGTCAGTGAGACAGGTTTGTTCGATTGATCATTCTCGACACCAACGTCGTTTCGGAAACGCAAAAGCAGCGACCAAGCGCGACCGTCATGGCATGGCTCGACGCGCAGGACCCGACCAACCTCTATCTGACCTCGGTCACGGTGGGGGAACTCGTGTTCGGAGTGACCTGCCTCGACGCCGGTGCGCGGCGTCTGGCGCTCGAGGCCGCGGTCCAGGCCATCGTCGAGGACGACTTTCGCGGCCGGGTTTTGCCCTACGACGCAAAGGCGGCCCGGCTTTACGGAACCCGGATCGCCACGGCACGCCGGCAGGGGCACAGCATCGGTATGGCGGACGGCCAGATTGCCGCGATCGCTCTTTCCAATGAAGGGGCGGCGGTTGCGACCCGCGACCGAAAACCGTTCGATGTCCTGCAGGTCGAGGTCATCGACCCCTGGACAGCCTGAAACCTATGGCACCAGATACCGGTAGCCGAGGCCGTCCACCTCATCACGCCAGCCGGTACGATCGACTTTCACGAGACCGTTGATGTCGCCATCAAGAAGCTTCAGAACCTGATCGCCAAATCGGCCACGTCCTGAGATCTAAACGGTTCTTATCCGCGCAGACCGGCACGCCCGCCGGAACATCCCGACCCTTACAGCGCCGTGCGTCCATCTGGACGCACGGCGCTGTATCACTTAATTTGCAGCATCATGTCGCCCGAAAACCGGGGCCACTTTTCGAAATGAAGCCGTAAACCTCTCGTCCTGATCGCGGCGTTTGCGTCGCAAAAGCTCCGGCAGGGTCTCGATCAGGTGATCGACCAGAACGCGCACCGCTGGCAGCATGCCGCGCCGCGACGTGAAGAGCAGATGCATTTGCGTTTCGCCGCCATGATAATCGGGCAGGAGCCGGCACAGGCGACCATCGGCGAGGGCGTCGAAACAGATGGCCTGGGGCAGCAGGGCGACACCCAAGCCCTCGAGCGCGGCCTCACGCAGCACGGCGAAATCGTTTGCGATGATGCGCGGCTCGTGCCTGACGGTGAACGCCTTGTCGTCGCCGTCGAAGAGGACCCATTCGTTCTGGGCGGTTCGCTTTCGATAGGAAATCGTCGGCTGGCTGGAAAGATCGGCAATATCGACGAGGGCCGCGCGCGCGTCGAGGAAGGCGGGACTTGCGACCGGCACTATTCTGACCGTACCGAGCCTTCTGAAGATGAGCTCGGTCTTGCCCGGCGCGAGGCGCTCTGGGCGATCAAGGCACTGCGCGACGAACCCTTGCCTTTGTTCGCGGCCGCGTCGGACCGGGAAGAGCGTATGGTGCCGGAAGTTTTTGAACCCGCGATGGCGCTTCGCCCCATGACCGCCGGCAGCGAGGTCGTGGAGGATTACGGTCATGTCGGCCTGTCGCTGCGCGGCCATCCGCTCTCGTTTCTGCGCGCGGATCTGCGCCGTCGACTTATGGTCACCTGTGCCGAGGCGATGGAGGCGTCGAACGGGCGCTGGCTCGAGGCGGCGGGCATCGTGCTCGTCCGCCAGCGGCCCGGCAGCGCCAAGGGCGTCATGTTCATCACGCTGGAGGACGAGACGAGTGCGGCCAATCTGGTGGTCTGGCCGAAAGTGTTCGAGGCGGACCGGCGTACCGTGCTGTCGGCGAGGATGATGGCGGTGCGTGGCCGCATCCAGCGTGAAGGCGAAATCGTCCATCTTGTCGCCCATCGCATCACAGATCTGTCGTGCGAGCTTGCCTGTCTTGGCCAGCGTGACGCGGAATTTCCGCTGCCTCACGGGCGCGGTGACGAAGCACGCAGTGGCGGCGGCGCAGGACTGGATCGCCGGACCTTGCCGTCCAGAATGCCGCCTCCGCACGACATGTATGTGCGTGATCTCCATATCGACGGCATCAAAGTGAAAACGCGGGACTTCAGTTGACAATAATGGAAAACGCTGCGCCGTTTCCCGATTGCGTGGCGGAGTCCGACTTTTGGAACGTCGATCGGTCCATTGGCAACGACACGGGGCTCTGTGGAAGTTTCTTCAGCCATGTACGCCAAGGGAACAGAAGATTTTTAAATGGAAGCGATAGGCCCAGTTCGATAACAGCATTCAAGGGGGCAATCCCATCTCGTTCCCGAGATAGTCTTCGGTGATAGCGATGTGGCTCCTTGCATGGGACGACCCACACAAGATCGGGAAGTTCACGAAGGCGACCCGCGATATCGATCCGGACGGGAAAGTCAGTGATCTGATGGAGTAATGAGACCTGTGCGCGGTTTCAAGGCGATGAAGGCTGCCTACGCGACCATCAAGGGTTTCGAGGCGATGCGGGCGCTGCGCAAGGGCCAGGCTGCGATCTTCAACATCACGGGCGACATCCACGGCGAAGCGCGCATCGTCGAGCGAGCTTTCGGTATCGGTCCCTGCGCGCTCGCCGAGGCCATGGCCTTCGTCAGCGTGCGGCTTGAGCGCGAAGCGCCCTGAAAAGGACCGGTCATTGTCCAGCCGCTTAAACGCGCCCTTCAGAACGGTTTGCAACAGCTCCTCGAGTTGTGGGTTGCGGGTCGGCACACCTGAATCGTGGAACACGCGTTTGTGCGTGCGGTAACTAAATACCTTTGCCGCATCTATGATTGGCTTTCGCCGAAGAGCGTATGGACCTTATAAGTGAGACGATCCCTTTGGCGGATGTCCGCCGTGTAGTGCGTGGAAATGGGCTCCGATTCTATAGTTTCAGCGCCTGATCCGCACCTCCCTTCCCCCTCGCCCCAATGTTGACTCACCCAATGTTATCGATAACAATCAATCCCTTGGACGGCGAGTGCAATGCCATGACCGAGGCGATGGCGCGATTCTGGAAGCTAATAGATGTGGTGATGGCGCTGCTGATGGCTGTCACCATCGCACTGGTCTTCATCAACGTTGTGCTGCGCTACGGTTTCTCCAGCGGGCTTCGCCCTGCCCTCGAACTCTCCCGTCTCGGCTTCGTGTGGATTGTCTTGCTGGGCGCCGCGTCGTGCCTGCTACGCGGTGAACATCTCGCAGTTGACGATTTCTCTCGCGCCTTCATGCCAAGCGCTCTGCCAATCCTGCGCCGCAGCATATGGTTCGTCATCCTGGTCTCCTCGGCGATGCTGTTCTGGGGCGCCCAAAAGCAGGTCGTGGCCAATTGGAACAACATTTCTCAGCTGACCGGACTGCCGAGTAGCGTGTTTTATATCGCAGGTGTCGTCTCCGGGCTTCTGATGATGGGCATAGCGCTCTTGCGCCTCGCTCGCCCGGATACCGACGGTTCGACCGGATGACTCTTTTCCTCTTTCTCACGGTCTTGATCGGGTCGATCCTGGCCGGTCTGCCTGTCGCATTCGCTCTCCTCTTGAGCGCCATGGCGCTCATGGTGCATCTCGACCTGTTCAACGCGGATATTCTGGCCCAGGCGCTGATCAACGGGGTCGACAGCTTCCCTCTCCTCGCCATCCCGTTTTTTCTCGTTGCGGGCGAAGTGATGTCGGTCGGCGGGTTGTCTGCGCGCATAGTCCGACTCGCCATTAGTCTGGTTGGACATCAGCAGGGCGGGCTTGGCTATGTCGCTATCTTCACTGCCATCGTCCTGGCCGGTCTTTCAGGTTCGGCCGTCGCCGATGCGGCCGCCCTAGTGAGCATCCTCTATCCGATGATGCGCGAGGCCGGCTATCCGCAGGCTCATTCCGTTGGCCTTCTGGCGGCCGGGGGGATCATCGCGCCCGTCATCCCCCCCTCGCTGCCTCTCATCATCATGGGTGTCGCAGGGAATATCTCGATCGCCAAACTCTTCATCGGCGGTATCGTACCGGGTCTGCTGATGGGGTTGGCGCTCGTCGTTACCTGGTCGGTGCTGATCCGCAAAACGCCGCTGGAACTCGCACCGCGGGCCGACCGCCAAGAGCGGATGACGGCCCTGCGCGAAGGGCTATGGGCGCTGATGTTGCCGGTGATCATCATCGGCGGCATCCGGTTTGGCGTCTTCACGCCGACGGAGGCGGCGGTCGTCGCTGCGGTCTACGCCATCGTTATCTCCACCTTTGTCTATCGAGAGATGACCTGGGTCAAGATGTTCCAAGTGCTGGTCGTCTCCTCGCGCTCGACCGCTATGGTGATGTTCCTGGTCGGCGGCGCCATGGTCGCCGCCTGGCTCATAACGGTGGCGCAACTGCCGCAGCAACTGGCCGGGCTGCTGGAGCCGTTCATTGACAGTCCGCGGCTGTTGATGGCGATCATCATGATCCTGGTTCTGCTGGTCGGCATGGTGATGGACCTCGTGCCGACAGTCCTGATCCTCGTGCCGCTTCTGATGCCGCTGGTGAAGATGGCCGGCATCGACCCCGTTTATTTCGGTTTGATGTTCATCATCAACACCTGCATCGGCCTTATCACACCGCCAGTCGGCAACGTCCTGAACGTTGTCTGCGGTGTGGGTCGCGTGCCCATGAGCGAGGCCGTCCGCGGCGTGCTTCCGTTCGTGGCTGTCTACATCCTGTTGCTCGCGCTTTTCGTTGTGTTTCCAATCATCATCATCGTGCCGATGAATTTCCTGATCGACTAACTGAAAACAAGGAGGAATACTCATGAAGACTACTCTCAAAGCCATCGGCCTTGCGTCGGTTCTGGCCCTCTCGTCGCTGAGTGCGCAAGCGCAGACGACGCTGAAATTCGCCCATCCGACACCGGAATCGGACCTGCAGCACACGCTTGCGGAGTTCTTCAAGAAGGACGTCGAGAAGCGCAGCAAAGGTGAGCTCAAGATCGACATCTTTCCGAACGGTCAGCTCGGCACCGATCAGCAGATGATCGACGGCGTGCGCTCCGGCATCATCGACATCGAAATGTCCGGCCTCAACAACTTCACCGGCCTCCTCCCGGAGGCTGCAGCCTTTACGCTGCCGTTCATGTTCCCCGACCGCGACACCGCCTACAAAGTGCTCGACGGGGAGGTCGGCCAGTCGGTCGCCAAGAAGATGGAGGAACACGGTCTCAAGAACCTTGGCTACCCGGAGAACGGCTACCGCAACATATCCAACAATCGCGGACCTGTGCGCGTGCCGGCTGACCTCGACGGCCTGCGCATGCGGGTCAACAACTCGGTCGCGCTCAACGACATGTTCGCGCTTCTGGGCGCCAACCCGCAGCAGATCCAAGTGGCAGAGCTCTATACCGCGCTGGAGACCGGTGTCGTCGATGCGCAGGACCATCCGATCGGCGTCGTTCTCTCCTTCAAGTTCTATGAGGTGCAGGACTATCTCTCGCTCAGCCAGCATGCCTACGCGGCGCTGAACCTCGTGATGAACCTCGAAAAGTTCAACAGCCTGCCGCCGGAGCAGCAAACGATCATCACTGAGGCTGCGAAAGCGGCAACCGACATGCAGCGCGAACTCAGCATTGAGAAGGAAGAGGAGATGCTCGCCGAACTCGAAGCGAATGGCATGGAAATCAACCGTGACGTCGACGCCGCCGCGTTCCAGGAGGCCGTCAAGCCGGTTTGGGACAACTTCGTAAAGGAGAACGGCAACGAGCTGATCGACCAAATTCAGGCTGCCTCGAAGTAAAGCTGCCTCAAGCGAGGGAGGACATCGCGATCCGCCTCCGCAACCATGCCAGAGACTACGCTCCGTCTGCCTACGTCTCAGGCGCGAACTCAGGCGCTGTCGAGGATACGCGCCTGAACCCGTGCCGTTCTCATCGCCTCTCAGCCTGAAAACACCGTGTCGATCCCATCCAGAAGGGATCGTGTGATCTCCTCGATCATCGGTTGATGGACATGGTGGGGATGCGGCGCGGCGTGATCCTCCACACGTCCGTCGATCCGCGTCGAGACGGGCGATCCATCGAAGACGGAGAAGCTAAGTTGCCCGGCCGTGCCGACGATGTCGATTCGGTCCCCGGCTGCATCGGCCACATAGCACCAGGAACCATCTACAAGGACGGTGCCAGCCGCGCCGTCCAAGGAGAAGCGGGCCGCTACACTGTCCGGCACGTCGAGATAGTCCACCGTCGTGCGCGCCTCGCCGGAGACAGTGGCCAGAATGGCCGGGCCAATCAGATACTGCACGAGATCGATCATGTGGCTGCCCATGTCCATGAAGATGCCCCCGTCGCCCGCACCCGGTCGCAGGCGCCAGGGAAGTTCGACTTTATCGTAGGGTGGCAGGAGCGCGTGACGAATGGAGACGCGGGTTGGTGTGCCCGGGACCCCGTCTTCGAGCAACGCCTTTACAGTCCGGAATTTCGGCATGGCACGGCTGTAATAGGCACAGAAGAGCGGAACGCTCGCATCCTCGCACGCTGCGACTATCCGCTCCGCCTCCGGCAAGCCTGTGCACCAGCGGCTTCTCGACGAGGACAGGGTTGCCGGCCTCGGCGACGGGAAGCACATAGTCGGCATGCGTGTCCGGCGGAGTTGCGATATAGACGGCATCCACGTCGTCGGCCTCGATAAGCGCGTCGGCCGAAGCCGTCCAACCCGGCACGCCATGCCGCCGGGCGTAGTCCTCGGCCAAGGCGGCGTCGCGGCGCATGACACGCGTCAGGACGCTGCGCGGAGCCTTCTGGAAGCCAAGGCCGCTCTTGACCTCCGTAACTTCACCGCAGCCGAGGATACCCCAGCGCAGAACCGTGTCGTCGCCCGTGCGCCTCCTCGTCCCCACCAGGGTTGGTGTACGCCGACGGCGTTCCCGCCCCCGGGGACAGGGCGTGAACCGACGCCGCCACACGCTTGACACGTCGTATGTTATCGATATCGCTTTTTGCGAAGAGGTCAAATTCCGAAAGGTCGGGGCCGGATGACGACGTCCGTGGGCAAGACCGCGCCAACGCCGTTCACGCCGTGAGCCGCTCTCGCGCGCCGACGATGATCGACGTCGCCAAGCTGGCCGGCGTCTCTCCCATGACCGTGTCGCGAGCGTTGCGCCCCGACGGTTCGGTGTCGCAGGCGACGCGCGCGAAGATCCACGAGGCAGCCGATGCGCTGGGCTATGTGCTCGACAGCACGGCCGCCGGGCTCTCGTCACGGAAGTCGGGCTTCGTTGCGATCACGATCCCCTCGATCAACAACGCAAATTTCGCCGACACCGTACGCGGACTGACCGAAGCCGTCGTCGATAGGGGGCTCGACGTGCTGATGGGTTATACGGACTACCAGACCGGCAAGGAAGAGCAGCTCATCGAGACGTTCCTGCGGCGCCGGCCGGAGGCGATGGTGGTGACCGGCGGCGTTCACACCGCGCGGGCACGTCGGCTCCTGTCGGCCAGCGGCATTCCCGTGATCGAGACCTGGGATCTGCCGATCGACCCCGTCGGCCACGTGATCGGCTTCTCTAACGCGGAAGCCGGTCGGATGATGGCTCGCTACTTTATCGAGCGCGGCTATGACAGGATCGGCTTCATCGGAAGCCAGGACGGGCGCGACACGCGCGGCGCGGACAGACGGGCCGGGTTTCTCGAAACACTCGAGGAGCATGGCCTGGCGACCAACATGGTGGTCGCCACCGGCCATCCGCCCGTGACAATAGCCGATGGCGCCGCGACCATGGATCTCCTCCTCGACGCATACCCCGATACGCAAGCGGTGATGGGCGTCTCGGACCTGTCCGCCTTCGGCGCGCTCGCTGCCTGCCAACGCTGCGGCCTTCGTGTGCCGGGGGACATCGCCTTGGCGGGTTTCGGGGCCTATGACATCTCGGCCAGCTGCGTCCCGACCATCACCACCATTGACGCAGGCGCTTACCAGATCGGCCTCCGCACCGGCGAGATGATCGCCAACCTCCTCAGCGGAACCGGCCCCGATACGCACAACCGCCGGATCGAGATGCTGCTCCGGTTCTTGGAGCGCGAAAGCTCGCGGCCACGTGGGCACGTCCAAAAACCTCTGGTACGATGACGGCGGAGATGATCCACTGCGTGTTACGGAAGGCAGCGGATGCGCCAGGCGGGCTTGTCTGGATGGCGCTGTTGCAAACCGTTCTGAAGGGCGCGTTTAAGCGGCTGGACAATGACCGGTCCTTTTCAGGGCGCTTCGCGCTCAAGCCGCACGCTGACGAAGGCCATGGCCTCGGCGAGCGCGCAGGGACCGATACCGAAAGCTCGCTCGACGATGCGCGCTTCGCCGTGGATGTCGCCCGTGATGTTGAAGATCGCAGCCTGGCCCTTGCGCAGCGCCCGCATCGCCTCGAAACCCTTGATGGTCGCGTAGGCAGCCTTCATCGCCTTGAAACCGCGCACAGGTCTCGTGACAGCTGGGTTACAAAGCGTTCGCAGCGACTTATTTTCATTTTGCGCATGAGGTTCGTTCATTGTGGACGCGGTATCCCAACGTCTTCTTCAGGTCCATGATCTACCTCGGAAAGGCGCCGATGCGTTCAATCCCCCGTCTCTTTCTCGCCCAGCAACGGCGTATGAACCCATGGAATGACTCGGCGCCCGTCCGGGAAGAGCTCTTTGGCATCGAGAGGCTGGAGCAGCACGCCGAAAGCCTTGCCGCGGCGCAGGCGATCACCAATCGTCCGCTGTCGGTCCCCTCTTTGCGCCGCCGGCTCGGCCAGAACGCCGCGGTGCTGCTCGAAGCCTATCGCGCCAGCGCGGCGGAACTGGAGAGCGGCAACGTCGTTGTGCCCGCCGCCGAGTGGCTGCTGGACAACTATCATCTCGTCGAGCAGCAGGTCCGCGACATCCGGACCGATCTGCCGCCAGGCTATTACCGTCAGCTCCCCAAGCTGGTGGATGGTCCGTTCGCGGGCTACCCGCGGGTGTTCGGTCTCGCCTGGGCGTACGTCGCCCATACTGACAGCAATTTCGACCCGGCAAGCCTTCGCCGTTTCCTTGATGCCTACCAGCGGATTCAGCCTCTCACGATCGGCGAATTGTGGGCGGTGGCGATCACGCTCCGCATCGTCCTCGTTGAGAATCTTCGCCGCTTGTGTGACCAGATCATGGTGGCGCGCCAGGCGCGGGCGGAAGCCGATATTCTGGTCGACGGGCTTGCCGCGACCGGATCCGGACGCTCGGTGCTGGACGCCGACATCGCGAGCCGCCCGGCAGGGCCGATGTCGGAGCTCTTCGCCGCCCAAATCGCCAAGCGTCTGCGCGACCAAGACCCGCGGACGACGCCCGCACTGCAGTGGCTCGACGAATGGCTCGAACGCCAGGGCTCCTCGATCGAGGAGGTAGTCGCCCACGCCCAGCAGCGCCAGGGCGCCTCCAACGTCACCGTGCGCAACGTCATCACCAGCATGCGCCAGATCTCCGATATTGACTGGACGGAGCTTTTCGAGAACGTCAGCCTCGTCGACGAGCGCCTGCGCGCGTCCAGTACCTTCGCGGCGATGGATTTCTCGACGCGCAATCTTTATCGCAGCGCGATCGAGGACTTGGCGCGCGGATCGTCCCTGACCGAGATCGAGATCGCCGACCGGGTGCTGGCGGCAGCACGCCAAGCGGCATCGGGCGTCCCGGAAGCCGGCGAGGCTGAGCGCGTCGGCGATCCCGGCTATCATCTGATCGCCGAGGGCCGGCCGGCGTTCGAACGCGCCATCGGCTTCCGGCCGCCGCCGAGCCTGTGGACCGCCCGCCTCGGTATCCGCCTCGGAACCAACGGCTATCTCGCCGCGATCCTGGCAGTCATCGCCGTCCTCGTTGCCCTGTCGCTCGCTGGTCTGTCCTTCCCGGGCATCTGGACCGGCTGGCTCGTACTATTCGCGGTGCTCGGCCTCGTGCCGGCGAGCGAGGTGGCGGTCGCACTCGTCAACCGCGCCATCACCTGGGCGTTCGGGACGCAGAGCCTGCCAAGCCTGGAACTGGCCGACGGCGTTCCCGCCTCGTTTCGCACCCTGGTGGCTGTGCCGACGCTCCTCACCGACGAAACCGAGATCCTGGAACAAGTCGAGCGGCTGGAGGTCCATCATCTGGCCGGGGCCGGCGGCGATCTCTCCTTCGCTCTTCTGCTCGACGGGCTCGACGCCGACCGCCAGGAGTTGGTCAGTGATGCGACTCTGCTGGCAACCGCCGCAAGGGCCGTCGACACGTTGAACCGCCGCTATGGCCCCGGCCCTGCCGGCAACCGCTTCATGCTCCTTTATCGCCGACGGCTCTTCAACGAGAGCGAAGGAGTCTGGATGGGGTGGGAGCGCAAGCGCGGCAAGCTGCACGAGCTGAACCGCCTCCTGCGCGGCGCGACCGACACCTCCTACATCCCGATCGCCGGGCGTGGGCCGCAGGTGCCGCCCGACGTGCGCTTCGTGATCACGCTCGATGCCGACACCCGGCTTCTGCGGGACGCCGCCTTGCGGCTGGTCGGCAAGATGGCGCATCCGCTGAACCGGCCGAGATTCGACGCTGCCGCGCAGCGCGTCGTTGCCGGCTACGCCATCCTCCAGCCGCGCGTCACGCCCTCGCTGCCGATCGGGCGCGAGGGCTCGTTCTATCAGCGGGTCTTCTCCGGTCCCGGCGGCATTGACCCTTACGCAGCAGCGGTGTCGGACGTCTACCAGGACCTCTTCGGCGAGGGTTCGTTCACCGGCAAGGGCATCTACGACGTCGATGCGTTCGAGGCGGCGCTCGCGGGCCGCGTGCCGGACAACGCCCTGCTCAGCCACGATCTCTTCGAAGGCGTCTTCGCGCGCTCCGGCCTTGCCTCAGACGTCGAGGTCGTAGAGGAATCCCCGACGCGCTACGACGTCGACACCAAGCGGCGGCATCGATGGACGCGAGGCGACTGGCAGCTGCTTCCCTGGCTCGTCGGGCGCGGTACGGGAGGCAAGATCCTTCCGCCGGTTGGCCGCGGCAAGATGCTCGACAATCTCAGGCGCTCGCTCGTGGCGCCGTTCACCCTGGCCGTGCTCGCGCTCTCTTGGCTGCTGCCAAGTCCGTCCGCTGCCGCCGCGGTCCTGCTGGTGATCGCCGCCGTCGCCGTTCCTGCGGTCCTGCCGGTCGTCTTTTCCATGCTGCCACAGCGGAGCGGCGTGCCCTTGCGCAATCATCTAGGGCGGGTGGCGGCCGATTTTCGGCTGGCGGCCGCGCAGACCTTCCTGTCACTGGCCTTCCTGCCCAACCAGGCTTGGCAGATGGCCGATGCGATCGTGCGAACGCTGTTGCGTGTTTTTATCACGCACCGCCATCTCTTGGAATGGATGACCGCCGCGCAGTCGGCAGGAAGTCCGCGGCCGGACCTTGGCGGCTTCTACCGCCGAATGGCTCCTGGAACGGCCCTGGCACTGGCCTTGGTGGCAGGCGCTCTCGTCCTGGCACCTTCGTCCTGGCCGTTGGTCATGCCCTTCGCCTTGCTCTGGCTGGCGGCGCCGGCCATCGCCCTGGCGTCCAGCCGCTCGCCGAGCGTGGCACACCGGCTTGCCGTTTCTCCGGACGAAGCGCTCGACCTGCGCCTCGTCGCTCGGCGCACCTGGCGGTTCTTCGAGACCTTCGTGACGCCGGCCAACAGCATGTTGCCGCCGGACAATTTCCAGGAAGTCCCGAGGCCGGTCGTCGCGCACCGGACCTCGCCGACCAATATCGGGCTCTATCTGCTCTCGACCGTCGCCGCCCGCGATTTCGGCTGGGTGGGAACGAGCGAGACGGTCGAACGGTTGGAGACGACCTTCGCCGCGCTCGGCAAGCTTCGTCGGTTCAAGGGCCATTTCTTCAACTGGTACGGCACGCAGGATTTGCGCGCGCTCGATCCGGTCTATGTCTCGTCCGTCGACAGCGGCAATCTCGCCGGCCATCTGATCGCGCTCGCCAATGCCTGCGAGGAATGGGCGGAGGCGCCTTTTGCGGCCGACCTGCGAAGGGGCCTTGCGGACACGCTGGCGCTGGTGCGCGAGGCCGCCGCGTCCCTGCCGGCGGCGGCAGGTGGCGAGTTCGCCGCGCTGGTCAAGACGATCGAGCGCGAGCTGAACGGCGCCCAGTCGGTCGAGACGCTCCTCGCGACCCTGAATCGACTGACGGAAAAAGCCGCGCAGGCGGCGGCGGACCTCTCCCCCCCCGGCAACCAGGGGGGCGACGATGGGACGCCGGACCTCGTCTTTTGGGCCAGCGCCCTGAGGAAGGCGGTGGCCGAGCATGGCCGCGACCGGCTGCAAGTCGCCGATGCACCTCGCACGCTGAAGCGCCGCCTGGAAAAGCTAGCCAGCGCCGCGCGCCAGATGGTGCTGGCAATGGATTTCGCCTTCCTGATCGATCCAGAGCGCAAACTTCTGTCGATCGGCTACTCCGTCCCCGACAACCGGCTCGATCCCAGCTGCTACGATCTCCTCGCCTCGGAAGCCCGGCTCGCGAGCTTGCTTGCCATCGCCAAGGGCGATGCGCCGACGCGCCACTGGTTCCGCCTCGGACGGACTGCAACCCCTCTCGGCAACGGGTCGGCGCTGATCTCCTGGTCAGGCTCGATGTTCGAGTACCTGATGCCCTCGTTGGTGATGCGGGCCCCGGAGGGTAGCCTGCTCGATGAGACCAATCGCCGGATCGTTGAGCGCCAGCAGGCCTATGGCCGCGCGCTCGGCATTCCCTGGGGCATCTCGGAATCGGCCTACAACGCCCGCGACATGGAGTTCACCTATCAGTACTCCAATTTCGGCGTGCCCGGTCTCGGGCTGAAGCGGGGTCTCGCCGACGACCGGGTGGTCGCGCCCTATGCGACCGGCCTCGCCACCATGGTCGATCCGCAGGGGGCGCTGCGCAACTATGCCCGCCTCGCCGAGATGGGCGCGCGCGGCCGCTACGGCTTCTTCGAGGCGATCGACTTCACCCGCTCGCGGCTTCCCGACGGCGAGGATTTCGCCATCGTGCGCAACTTCATGGCCCATCATCAGGGAATGACGATCGTCTCGATCGCCAACGCCGTGGCGGGCGGGCGGATGCGCGAGCGCTTCCACCGTGAGCCGATGATCCGGGCGAGCGAACTTCTGCTCCAGGAGCGCATGCCGCGCGACATCGCCGCCGCCCACCCCCGTGCCGAAGAGGTGAAAGCGTCGGCGCACGAGACCAAGGGTGAAATGTCGACGGTGCGCAGCCTGACGGCGCCGGTTGCCGGTGCACCGGTCACCCATCTCCTGTCGAACGGGCGCTACGCGCTGATGCTGACGGCGGCCGGGTCCGGCTACAGCCGCTGGCGCGACATGGCAGTGACGCGGTGGCAGGAGGACGCGACACGCGACGACCAGGGCTCCTTCATCGCCCTAAAGGACGTGCGATCCGGCGACGTCTGGTCGTCCGGCGCCTGGCCTTTCGGCGGACAGGCGGACGCGCAGGAGGTCGTCTTCGGCGAAGATCACGCCGAGTTCATCCGCCGCGACGGCTCGCTGACGACCGCCACGCAGGTGCTGGTCTCGGCGGAGGACGACGGCGAGGTCCGGCAGGTTACCCTCACCAACAGCGGCCGGCGCGAGCGCGAGATCGAGCTGACCTCCTATGCCGAACTGGTTCTGACCACCCCGTCCGCCGACAACGCCCACCCGGCCTTCGCCAAGATGTTCGTGGAAACCGAATTTCTCGCCGAATTCGGAGCGCTGATCGCCACGCGTCGGCCGCGATCGTCCGGCGAACCGTCAATCTGGGCAGCGCACTTTGCCGTCGTTGAAGGCGAGGTCGCCGCCGATCCGCAATATGAGTCCGACCGCGCGCGCTTCATCGGCCGCGGCCGCACCATCGCCTCCGCCGCGGCGATTCTGGACACCGGCACGCTGTCCAACACGGTCGGGACGGTCCTCGATCCGGTCTTCTCGCTCCGCCAGCGCGTCACGATCGCGCCCGGCCACGTCGCCCGCGTCGGGTTCTGGACCCTCGTCGCCGGCTCGCGCGCCGAGCTTCTCGATCTTATCGACCGACATCACGATCGCAGCGCCTTCGACCGGGCCAAGACCCTGGCCTGGACGCAAGGCCAGGTCCAATTGCGCCATCTCGGCGTCGCGCCCGAGGAGGCTGCCGACTTCCAGCGGCTGGCGAGCCCGATCCTCTATGCAGACCGGCGTTTCCGGGCGGCCTCGGACGCGATCGTCCGCGGATCGGGTCCGCAGTCCGGCCTGTGGCCGCACGCGATCTCCGGCGACCTGCCGATCGTCCTCGTGCGGATCGACGACATCGAGGACATCGATCAGGTCCGCCAGATGCTGCAAGCCCATGAATACTGGCGCATGAAGCGCCTGGCCGTCGATCTCGTCATCCTCAACGAGCGGGCGTCTTCCTACGTGCAGGACCTCCAGATCGCGATCGAGACCGCCGTTCGTAGCAGCCAGTCGCGGCCCCGCTTCGGGGCGGAACTGGCGCAAGGCTCGGCCTACGCCCTGCGTGCCGACCTGATGAGCGTCGAAGCCCGTGCGCTCCTCCAGGCCGTCGCCCGTATCGTCCTCGTCGCCCGTCGCGGAGCCATCGCGGACCAGCTGGCCCGGCTGCCACAACTATCCGAGGCGCCGGCCGCTGCCTTTGTACGCAAAGAGCCGTCGTCCGCGCCGATCCCGGCGGCCGCGACCCCCGATCTCGAATTCTTCAATGGCATCGGTGGCTTCGATCATGATGGGCGTGAATATGTTAGCGTGCTTCAGGCCGGCGCGACGACGCCGGCGCCCTGGATCAACGTCGTCGCCAACCCTGCCTTCGGCTTCCAGGCCTCGGCGGAGGGGAGCGGCTACACCTGGGCCGAGAACAGCCGCGAGAACCAGCTGACGCCCTGGTCGAACGATCCGGTCACCGATCCCGCTGGCGAGGCAATCTATGTCCGCGACGAAGCGAGCCTCGAGCTCTGGAGCCCCACCGCCCGGCCAATCCGCGACGGCGGGACCTATATCGCCCGCCATGGCCGGGGCTACAGCCGCTTCGAGCACGAGGTCGGCGGCCTGGCGCTTGGCTTGCTGCAGTACGTGCCGCTGGACGACCCGATCAAGATCTCGCGCCTGACGGTTCGAAACCTCTCGGACCGGCCGCGGCGACTGTCGGTCACCGCCTACGCGGAATGGACGCTCGGCACCTCGCGCGGCGCGTCCGGTCCGTTCGTGGCCAACGAGATCGACGCGGCAACCGGCGCGATGTTCGCCCGCAATCCCTGGAGCAACGCATTTCCCGGCCGCGTCGCTTTCGCCGACCTGCGCGGGCGGCAGAGCTGCTGGACCGGCGACCGCACCGAATTCCTCGGGCGCGGCGGTACCACGGCCGCACCCGCGGCGCTGAGCCGGCAGGCCGCCCTGTCGAACGCCACCGGCGCCGGACTGGACCCCTGCGCCGCGCTGTCCACGGTCGTGGAGATCGCCCCGGGCGAGATGATCGAGATCGTCTCGTTCCTGGGCCAGTGCGCCTCGGCCGAGGAGGCCAGCGCTCTGGTCGCCCGCTACCGCGAGGCCGATCTCGACGCGGTGCTTCGCCAGGTGGGCGAACATTGGGACACCATGCTCGGCAGCGTCCAGGTGAAGACGCCCGACCGCGCCATGGACATCATGCTGAACGGCTGGCTGCTCTACCAGACGCTGGCCTGCCGCATCTGGGCCCGGTCCGCCTTCTACCAGGCGAGCGGCGCCTACGGTTTCCGCGATCAGCTGCAGGACGGGATGGCGCTGACCTTCGCGCAACCGCAGATGACGCGCCATCACCTCTTGCGCGCGGCCGGGCGGCAGTTCCCCGAAGGCGATGTCCAGCATTGGTGGCTGCCGCATACTGGCCAGGGCGTGCGCACGCGCATCTCGGACGACCGTGTCTGGCTTGGCTTTGCCACTGCAACCTATATCGCCACGTCCGGCGATGCGGCGATCCTCGACGAGATGGTGCCCTTCTTGGAGGGCGCTGCCTTAGGCCAGGGCGAGCATGACGTCTTCTTCCAACCGATGCCGACGGACGAGACGGCCTCGCTCTTCGAGCATTGCGCCCGCGGCCTCGACCAGTGCTTGGACCTGACTGGCGAACACGGCCTGCCATTGATGGGCACCGGCGACTGGAACGACGGTATGAACCGGGTCGGCGAAGCGGGCCGGGGCGAGAGCGTCTGGCTTGCCTGGCTGTTGCTGCGCACGATCGCCCTGTTCGCGCCGCTGGCCGAGACCCGCGATCCTGACCGGGCAATGCGCTGGCGCGCCCATGCCGCCTCGGTACGCGAGGCGATCGAGCGCGACGCCTGGGACGGCCAATGGTACCGCCGCGCCACCTTCGACGACGGTACGTGGCTCGGCTCGAAGGACAGCCTGGAATGCCGGATCGATTCCATCGCGCAGTCCTGGGCCGTGCTGTCGGGGGAAGCCGACCCCGCCCGCGCCGCGCAGGCGATGGCCTCCCTGGACGACCACCTGATCCGCCGCGACGAGGGCCTCGTCCTCCTGTTCACGCCGCCCTTCGACCAGATTCCCCACGATCCCGGCTACATCAAGGGCTATCCGCCGGGCCTGCGGGAGAATGGCGGGCAGTATAGCCATGCAGCGATGTGGGCGGTGCTGGCCTATGCCAGGCTCGGCCAGGGCGACAAAGCGAGCGAGCTGTTCGCGCTGCTCAACCCGATCAACCACGCCCTGACGCTTCAGGACGCCGAGCGCTATAAGGTCGAGCCCTATGTCGTGGCCGCCGACGTCTATTCCGTTGCGCCCCATGCCGGGCGCGGCGGATGGACCTGGTATACCGGCTCGGCCGGATGGATGTACCGCGCCGGCATCGAGGGCATCCTCGGCCTTCGACGCGAGGGCGGCTTTCTGGTGATCGACCCCTGTATCCCCGCAGCCTGGCCGGGTTTCGAGGCCACCGTGACGATCGGATCGACACGCTACGACATCCGGGTCGAAACGACGGTCGCTCGAGGTGGCGGTGTCGCCTACGCCGTTCTCGACGGCGCCGAGCCGACCCAGTCGGCCGAAGCAGTGCGCGTTGCTATAGACGGAGAACGTCACAAACTGATTCTGGTCGTTCGATAGGCCGATGCTGGCCGCAGAACGAACCCGCTCGCGCGGGATGGGCGGCGGTTTCACCGGTTGCGCAGTGATACGAGCGCCATGCGCTGATTGAGCGTCTCTCCGTGCGGGCAGACGATCCAGGCTCCTTCCCTTGAACGGAGCCTTTCCTCGATGACCCTTCCCATTTCCACAGCGCCGGTCAGCTTGTTGCGTCAGCGGTTGATCGACGACATGACCATGCGCCGTTTCTCTCGCGAGACGCAACGCAATTACATTCGCGACATCGGCCGTCTGGCGTCGTTTCTTGGACGGACGCCCGACACGGCGAACATCGAGGACCTGCGCCGTTTCCAGGTCGCCCTGGAGGAAGCCGGCCTCGGTGTGCCGACGATGAATGCCGTTGTGTCGGCGCTTCGGTTTTTCTTCGTTCATACGATCGACCGTCCCGATCTTGCCCGCAAGCTGGTGCGACTGCGCTACCATCGGAGCCTGCCAGACGTTCTGAGCCCGGACGAGGTGCGGCGACTGCTTGACGCAACGGTCTGCCTCAAGCATCTGACCGCCCTGTCGGTCGCCTATGGCGCAGGACTTCGAGTGGCGGAGGTCGCGACTTTGAAGATCGGCGACATCGATTCCACCCGCATGCTCTTGCGTATCGAACGCGGCAAGGGCGGGCGTGATCGCAACGCTATGCTATCGACCGATCTTCTTACCCTCCTGCGGCAATGGTGGGTCGAGGGACGACGGCAGGGAGTTCTCCATCGTGAGGGCTGGCTATTCCCCGGTCAGAACTGGACGCGACCGATCTCGACCCGGCAACTGCACCGCATCGTGGTCGAGGCAGCGCGAGCGGCCGACATCCAGAAGAGGGTCGGACCGCATACACTGCGCCACTCCTTCACTACTCACCTCCTGGAAGACGGCGTCGATATCCGCGTTATCCAGGTTCTGCTCGGCCACGCCAAGCTCGACACGACGGCGTTCTACGCCAAGGTCGCCACCCGCACGGTTCGCGCCATCGTAAGCCCACTCGATCGGCTTGCGCTCTTCCATCATGAAGAAGCTTCGTCCGGATGAATCAATGCGAGCCTCAATCGAGGTCGCCGATGTCTTCCGTGTCGCAGGACCTGCGTATCGCGTCGCTCGGACTGGACATCTGAGTCTGGCGGAACTGAAGATTATGTCAGCGATCGAGCATTGTCGTACCGCTGCCCTCGGCGGCCATGTCGAAGGATGTGACGACTGCGGCCATCTGAGGGTGGCCTACAACTCCTGTCGTAACCGGCACTGCCCGAGGTGCCAGGGTGCGGCAGCACGCGACTGGCTCGCTGACCGCGAGGCCGACCTTCTGCCGGTGGGATACTTCCACGTCGTCTTCACGCTGCCCGCCGAGGTCGCAACGATCGCTTTCCAGAACAAAGCCGCGGTCTACGATCTTCTGTTCCGGGCATCCGCGGAGACGATGACGCGCATCGCCGCCGACCCGAAGCATCTCGGCGCCCGCATTGGCTTCACCGCCGTGCTCCACACATGGGGTTCGGCGATGACTCACCATCCTCATGTTCACATGATCGTGCCAGGCGGCGGCCTCTCGCGGGACGGAACGAAGTGGATCTCCTCGCGCCCTGCCTTCCTCCTGCCGGTGCGGGTTGTCGGGGCGTTGTTCCGGCGTTTTTTCCTCGAAGCGCTCGCCGATCTTCATGCTCGCGGCAAACTCGCCTTCTTCGGTACCCTAGCGCATCTCGCCGACGGCAAAGCCTTCACCCGACATCTCGCTCCGGTCCGACGCAAACGATGGATTGTCTACGCCAAGCCACCCTTCGCCGGGCCGCGGGCCGTCCTCGCCTATCTGTCGCGCTACACCCACCGCGTCGCCATCTCCTCCCGGCGCATCATCGCGTTCGACGGGGCGAACGTCACCTTCCGCGTCAAGGACTATCGCCGGGACGGCGCCGCCCGCCATCGAACCCTGACGCTCGAAGCCGGCGAGTTCATCCGACGCTTCCTCCTCCATGTCCTGCCCCGGGGCTTCCACCGCATTCGGCACTACGGGTTCCTGACCGGACCGAACCGCAAAGCCGGTGTCGAGCGGATACGCGAACTCCTTGGCGCTCCGTCCTCGCCGCAGCCCGATGACGACGAGACGAAAATCTCGGAGCCGCCAGACGTTCGCCCGCCTTGCCCTTGTTGCGGAGGACGCATGACGATCGTCGGGATCTTTCTGCGCTGGCGACAGCCCCGCGGGCCGCCATCTCGCCCATCATCAAACCGGGATACTTCGCCGTGACACGGCATGGAAAGGGACAATTGTCAGCACGAAGCGACACGCTTCGGGCATCGGAAACCTGCATGTCGACCGGCAACGTCGGCTTCCAGAGCACGGTCATCGTGTCGTGCCGGGCTTCCCCCGCAACTGCGTCAAGTCGACAAGAGAGACGTTGCAGGGCAGGATCCGTATCGGTCGGTCGCGACAGTCACAGGTTCAAGCACGACCCCCAGCCGAAAACCCCATAACTCAGTGAACGGCATCTCGAGGGTTCGTTCTTCGGCGACTTTCGTACGCCTCGCGGCGTCCGAAACCCTTCAAGGGAGAGGAATGGCCGCTTTACGCTAGCTTATGCTCTGGAGCAGACGGTCTCCTTTCGGCCAGATATCGAAACTTCAAGCTAACTCGAACTGAATAGGCTGGGCCCCTTTCCATAAAACGGTGGTGCCAAGTTCATGCAAATTCTCGAGGTTGGAGGTCAATGTGATGAAGTGGTTTCCAGCAAGCTGTCCCATTTTTGAGGAGAAGGACACGCCGCCGTAGGCGAGCAAGATTTCGGTTTCACTGATACCACCAGGATACAGAATGATTTGGCCGGGTGCGGGGTGGCTCGTGTGGTTCTCGTAGGTGACTCCGAAATCGGTGTCTCCGAGCGGCACCCAGATGCCTTCGCCGCTCCAGCGCACGTGGACGATCTTGCTTTCGTAAGGCAGGCGTTCGAGGAAGGACGCCGAAGTTTTCGGCGCGAGTTCAGTTTCGAGGCGGGCGGCAAACGCAAAGTTGCCGGCCGTGATTTTTAAAGTTTTGGTCATGATGGCTCTTTCAGGTTGATATTTGTTGGTCTTGAGGACGGGTTGCGTCTGATCCTGAACGCATGCCGCACCATGCGGCAACGATTTTCGCGGTCACCGCAATGGTTCTGAAATAGTCGTCGACATCGACCCACTCGTTCACGCGCCTGGCCATTGTCAGATTGCCGCAGAGCGGGCCGTAGCCGACGGTCGCAATGCCGCCTTGAACGATGGGATTGCGGATGTCGCTCGACGTGTGGAGCGGGTTGACGCTGGGCTTCGCCCACGAGTCGGATAGAGTACGCGATACTAGGCGATAAAGGCTCGACGCCAGATCCGTTCCGGCGGCGCTGACCCCCGCGAGCCACAAAATCTGCGGCGGATGGTTCTTGAGCCATCCGTTCGCTGCCGCTGCGTCTTCCACCGCTTCGGTGATTTCCTCTTGAACGGCCAAAAGGTCTTCGCCCGGCAAGAGCGATAGCGCGGCTGTCAGACGGCAGGTTTTGCCGACACGCGGCGAGCCGCCGAGCGCGCCATAGTCGCAATGGGTGATAATAAGGTTGGTCGAGCGTCCGATCGCCTCGTCGAGCAGAGGATGACGCACCCTCTCGCCGCGCTCCGCATCCAGCCGCTTCAGCCCGACGACGACGGCCATCATCTCCTCGAACGGATTGACGGCGAGATGGGCGAAGGCGGTGTGAGCCGGCTCGTTCGTGTCGGCAGCCGGCCTTCGATGGTCACAGCGAACTCGATCTGGCCGGGAGCGAAAGCCTTGATCTCGTCGAGGCCCTTTCCGGACTCGGCCGGATGCAGATAGATCGCGGCGTCGGCGTCGAGGCCGCGATGCAACGCGGCAGCAATGCCGCGGCGATGGCTCTTCGATGGCGCCGAGACCAGCGCGAGACGTCCGCAGAGCGCCAGCCCGGCGCCTTTCAGGACTGCGCAGCTTTGCAGCATGATGGCGATGCCGGCGAGATCGTCGGCGACACCCCAGCCGGTGATCCGACCGTCGCGCAATTCGGCCCGAAACGGATCGCTTGTCCAGGCGGGATCAGTACCAAACGGTTCGGAATCGGGATGCAAAAAGAGGATCAGGCTTCGACCATCCCGCGGCGCCTCGCCGCCGGTCCGGCCGATCAGGCAGCGTGCCTGTTCGGCGCCGCCTGGGGTTGCTGCCGCGAACTCGACGACCAGCGGAACTTCTGCCGGATCATAGTCGTACGTTTCGGTCTCGACTCCGAGAGCCGCGAATTCCTCCGCGATCAGCCCGTCGATCGTCTCGCGGCCACCCCGCCCGGCCTCGATCAGACGGGTGAGGAGGTCGAGGCTCGCGGCTTCGCTCGCGGATGCCGCGGCCGCGATCCGGTCTTCGTGGGGCACGCCCTGAACTTCGCTGCCGGTCATAGCTTCGCCATCGCTGCGAGGACGTCGGTGGTGAGGCTACGGATGTGAGCCTGCATCGAAGCGCGGGCCCTTTCCGGGTCGCCCGAACGGATCGCGTCGATGATGGCGATATGCTCTTCGGTGTCCGGCCGGAAGCGCGAGGGCAGGCCGGAGAGTTCGTAAAGCCGGGTGGTGATCCGAAGCGTCGCGATCATCTTCGCCATCACATCGTTGCCGGAGGCGTCGGCGATCATCTCGTGCAGTTTCTCGTCCGCCGCCCAGTGCAGTTCAGCCGGCACGTCCGGATCGTTCTTCAGGGCCAGCATCGCCTTCTCGATCTCGGCTATAACTCTTGCATCGACGGCGGACACGGCCGTGGCAATTGCCTTACCCTCCAGGAGTTCGCGCAGGCGCATGCTCTGGAAATATTCACGGTTGGAGACAAGCCGCACCCGGAAGGGCTGGTTCATCTCCTTCTGGATAAACCCGGCATTTTGCAGCAGGAACATTGCCTCGCGTACCGGTGTGCGGGAAATCTCTAGATCGGCGGCGAGCTTTTCTTCCGATAGGATGTCGCCACCGAACAGACGGCGCTCCATGATCATCGCGCGGATCGCGCCAAAGGCCCTGCGCCCGAGGTTTTCGCTCTCGCCCTTAGCGCGCTTGCGCTTTTCGCCGCGCGGCGCGTCCTGTTCATCGATTGTCGTGTCGCGCAGAGCCATCGTCCCCTCCGGTGGATCAGTTCAGGAAGCAGAGAAGCCGAGCCGGAGTCTCAACCAGAAGTTGATCCAGCTCTGCGTCCGAAAAGCCCCGTCGGCGCCCGAGCGGCGCGACATGAGCGATGAGATGTGAGTAGCCGTGGCCGCCGTGCGACGAAAGCCTCGTGCGGGTGCAGATGTCGTGGGACACCGCGATCCGATGAAGATGACCCTTTCCGATCAAAGTCCGGATGAGATCGAGCCGCATGTAGTCGGTGGGCAGGTCGAGGTCGATGCCGGCCATCCAGTATTGCGACGTTTCGATGCCGAAGAAGTCCCATTCGAGAATGAAACCGCGAGCGAGCAAGGCCAACAGCCGATCGGTGTCGAAGATGGTCCGGTCCATGTGGTCGATGACGGTGCGCTCGGGGTCGCCTCCGGCCGCGATGACGATATCGGCTATTTCGGCCGGCGCGTCCGGATGGCGCCCAGGATGGACGGTCAGCGCCGCGCCGGTCGTACCCTGGGCCCGCGCGGCGGCGGCAAGGATGCGCCGCTCGGTCGGCGTGATCGGGAACGAGCAGCCGATCTCGCCGATGATGCCGCAGCGGATGTCGGTGCCCCAAGCGCCGTCGCGGATCTGCGTCTCGATTTCGGCTTGGATGGTCGCCTCGTCCAAGCGGTCGAGTTCTGCCGGCAGATAGTCTTGCGTGTACCAGCCCGCGCCGAGAACGACGTTGACGCCGCTTGCGCGCGATAGCGCTCGAAGTCGCTCCGGCTGGGGCATCATGCCGCCGACCGTCAGCTCGACGATGGTGCCGCCACCCGCCGCGGAAAAGCGCCTAAGTTCCGCTTCGGCGGCAGGGTCTTCGTCGAGGAACATGTTCTCAGGGACCCGGTTCTGGAAATAGTCGATCTCGAAGCGGTTCGCGGTCGTGATCGGCTCGCGCGCCCGTTCGACGCGGCGATCCGGCGCACGCAGGTCGCACAGGATATGCTCATGCATCAGGGTCATGCCCAGATCGGACTTCGCGACGTGGCCCGTAACCGTCTGAGCAAAATGTCCCATGTCGTCGTCCGCCCGCTCAGTGCTTCAGGATCTTGTCGAGGAACTGGCTGGCGCGTTCGGAGCGCTCGGTAGCGAAGAATTCCTCGCCGGTGCAGTCCTCGATGAACTCGCCCTCGTCCATGAACACGACTTTCTTCGCCACCTTGCGGGCAAAACCCATCTCATGGGTGACGCAGACCATCGTCATGCCTTCGTCGGCGAGCTTGACCATGACATCGAGCACCTCGTTGATCATTTCCGGATCGAGCGCCGAGGTCGGCTCGTCGAACAGCATTGCAATCGGGTCCATGGCCAGCGCCCTTGCGATCGCGACCCGCTGTTGCTGGCCGCCGGACAGGTGCATCGGGTATTTGTAGGCTTGATCGGCAAGGCCGACGCGATCGAGAAGCGCTTCACCCTTGACCTTCGCTTCGGCCTTGGAGCGACCAAGGACCTTGCGCTGGGCGAGCGTCAGATTGTCAAGGATCGACAGGTGCGGGAATAGCTCGAAGTTCTGGAAGACCATGCCGGTCTTCGCCCTGAGCTTTGCAAGATCGGTCCCTTCCGCCCAGACGTCGGTGCCGCCGACCTCGATGCGGCCGGAATCGATCGGCTCGAGACCATTGATGGTCTTGATCAGGGTCGACTTGCCAGAGCCAGACGGCCCGCACACAACGACGACCTCGCCGCGATCGACCGTCGTCGAGCAGTTCTTCAAAACCTGGAATTTGCCGAATGACTTGGAGACGTTTTCGAGAGTGATCATGGGCGGCTCCGTTCAAAACGTTCCAGAAGATAAGGGGTGACGTCGAAGCTCGCGCGTCCGGTCGTGACAAGTTCGCAGGTAAGGCGCGCGACGGCCGGAGCCAGCGTGTAGCCATTGGACGTCACGCAATTGTAGAAGCCCGGTAGGCTTGGCGCTTCGCCGAGGATGGGCGCGCCGTCGATGTTGAAGTTCATGCCGGCCCAGCTGCGCAAGATATTCAGGCCGGCGATCTGCGGGACGATGCGCTGGGCGACCCAGAGATTGCCCTCGATGCTGTCAAGCATTGTCGTGTTGAGGCGCTGCTGTGCGGCGTAGCGGGCGGGCCATGTGCTGCCTATCAAGATGCCGCCCGTCGAGAGTTGCTTGAGGCTCAAATGCCGGTCGGCATGGGCGAGGAGCTGGCCGATTAGGGTTGGTGCGCGCTCGGTGGTGATCATCTGGAGCGGCGCGCTGTGGACCGGAATGTCGATCCCGACCATAGCGCCGATCTGCCGGGCCCAGGGGTCGGCGGCGTTTATCACTGTTCCGGCGAGGATCGCTCCACGCGAGGTGGTGATCGTCCATGAGCCACCTCTGCGCTCGATCGCGGTGACGTCGGTGCCGCGCAAGAAGCGCGCGCCCACTTGCCTTGCCGCCTCGAAGGTGCGGTAGGTCGCAGTAAGCGGGTTGATCTTGCCTTCTTCTGCCACGTATTCGGCACCGATCAGATTCTCCGATAGCGCCGGCGCAAGGTCGCGCAGTTCGCTTTGTCCGAGAAGGATCGCCTCGATGCCGTAGCTGCGCTCGAGCGCGACCTTGGGCCTTGAGGAAGGCCATGCCGGCCTCGGTCTCGGCCACCATCAACCCACCGGTGACGCGGATCTCGAAGTCGCTACCGCAGGCTTGCACGATCTCCTGCCAGAGCTTCACGGCGAACGGGCCGAGCGGCAGCGTCGCGGCGGCCGGGCCACCGCCCGTTTCGGCCTTCTTGCCGAAATCGAAGGAGAGAAGCTGGACATGCAGGCTACCGGCATTGGCCCCGGACGCCTGCAGGTTGACGTCGTCGCGCTCGACGACGAGAACGTCGCGGCCGGCATGCGCGAACTCGTATGCGAGGCAGGCGCCGACGACGCCGCCGCCGATGACGGCGATCTCGGCCTCCATCGCGCCGAAGGGCTCCTGCGACGGCGCACGGGCAAGATTGGGCAAGCCGGTGCGGGTGTGGCCACCCCATTCCGGCTTTTCACGGGCCAGCGCCGCCGCTGGGAACGGTTTGACCGGCAGGCGCGGGGCGAAGCCGTCGACCTGGCGCAATTGGCGGGTGCGCTCCTTGATCAGCCTGACCGCCGTCGCGGAGCAGTAGCGCGCCTGGCATCGTCCCATGCCGAGCCTCGTGCGGCGCTTCAGCGTGCCGAGGCTGTCCCAACCGGCGTCGATCTCGGCGCGAATGCGTCCGAAGGTCAGGCCTTCGCAGCGGCAGAGAATAGTTTCGTCGGGAACTGTGGAGAGGTCGACCGGTGGGGCGGCGAAGATGTCCCATAGCGCGGCCTGGAAACCGCGCGCGATCTTCAAGCCGCGCCGCGCCTTCGAAAGATCGGCAGCGGGGCTTTCGAACCCGAGCGATCGAGCCGCATGGGCGCCGGCGAGCGTGCCCATTTGTTCTGCAACGCGTGACCCTGCGGCATGTGCGCCGTCGCCGACGGCATAGACGCCAGGAATGCTGGTCTCGCCGTCTGCGGATGTCATGACCGAAGGCGTGCCGAAATGGCGCGGATCGAGGACTGTTTCGCAGCCGAGCGCCCGGGCGATTTCACTCGATGCAATGAAGCCATACCCCAGGCACAAGGCGTCGGCTTCGATCGAGATGACCAGCGCGGCGTTCGGCCGTTCGTCGTCGCCGATTGGGGCGAAGTTGACCGAGGCGATGCGGCCCTTGCCGCTCGCCTCGATCGCGGCGTGGCCCCACTGCATCGGAATCTCGTTGCGGGCGAGGATCGACCGGTATTTCGCACCTTCGGCGATGAGGTCTGGAGCCAGGAGAGCGGCCTTGGCGAGGCTGCGCCATTTGGAAAAGCCCGGCATCGGCGCTGTCTCGACAACGGCGCGGACATCGACGCCGCGCAACATGAGATCGGCCGCAAGCTGGAGGTTCAAGGGGCCGTTGCCGGCGATGACCACACGTCGCCCGGGCGCGACGCCATAGGCGCGTGACAGGGTCTGTGCGGCACCCGTAGTCATGACGCCGGGCAGCGTCCAGCCCGGGATGGGGTAAGGGCGCTCATAGGCGCCGGTGGCGAGAACGAGCTTTCGCGGCCGGTAGACGAGCGCCCGTCCGCCGACCATCGCCAGAACCTCGTCCTTTTTCAGCGCGCCCCAGACGAGCGCGCCCTGGATCAGCGCGACGCCGGCGTCCTCGACTTGTCGGGTCAGCGCTTCGCCGCGCCCGAACTGGCGGTCCGGTGCCCTGGTCGCGGTCAGGGACGGGGCGAGCGGTTTGAATTACTGGCCGCCGCTCTGGCCGCACTCGTCGATGACCGTGACCGTCGCGGCCGCCTTGCGGGCCTGAAGCGCTGCGAATAGCCCGGCCGGGCCGGCCCCGACTACGAGGATATCGACGCTGACCTCGGCCCTCTTAGAGGACGATGGCATCGCGGTTAGCGGCAGCAGCGGATCGTCAAGGGTTCCGTCGGGCTGGGACGAGCGGACGATTTCGCCGCCGCTCAGCTTGGTGATGCAGGCGCGTTGGCCTGTTCGCCCGTCGACGGTGACGACGCAGTCGTAGCAGGCGCCCATACCGCAATAGAGGCCGAGCCAGCTCTCCTCTCCGGGCTTGCCGGCGTCGAACTTCCGGATCGCTGCGATTCCGTTCGCCGCCAGTGCCGCGGCAATCGTCTCGCCCGGCTGCATAGGCAGTCGCCGTCCGTCGAAGGTGAATTCGGCAGTATCTGTCGAAGGTTCGACGAAGGGGCGGGCGATACGCATCGGGGGTCCGGTGTTCGGCTCGGGAGGGTTCGAGGCGATCCTACAGCGAAAGAACTTTTTTTGTATACGCAGAAAATTTTCTTGTTATGGTCGATCTGAACGAAGAGACGAAAGACCGTTTATGACATCTGCGAAGGGCACCTTCACCGTACTCGTCACGCCATTCACGCCGGATGGCTCGGGCGTTGACGCAATGGCGCTCAAGCGTCTGGTGAACTGGCAGATCGAAGAGGGCATCCATGGCCTGATCCCGCTCGGATGCACCGGCGAGTTCCTGTCGTGCTCGCGGGAAGAGCGCCAGCAGGTCATCGAGATCTGCGTTTCAGAAGCGGTGGGCCGCGTTCCAGTCTATATCGGCACCGGCGCCGAGGCGACGTTCGACGCGGTCGATCTGTCCCGCGAGGCCGAGGCGATGGGCGCAGATGGCGTGATGATCATCCCGCCCTTCTATTCTGCACCCACCGAGGACGAGATATTCGAGCACTACCGCCGGATCGGCGAGGCGATCTCGATCCCGATCATGGTCTACAACAATCCCACGACCGCGAATGTCGATCTCGTTCCGCATATCGTCGACCGGCTCAGCCGCATCGACGCGGTCCGCTTAATCAAGGAATCGACGCTGGAGGTGACGCGGGTTTGCGACATCATCGATCTGTGCGGCGACCGGATCGACGTCTTCGCCGGCATCCTCGGCTATGAATCCTTCTGGCTCGGCGCCGTCGGCTGGGTAGCCGTCTGCTCGAATCTGATGCCGAAGGAGTCGGCGCAGTTGGTCGAGCTCGTCGCCGACCATTCCGACAAGGACGCCGCCTTGGCCCTCTACCGGAAGATCCTGCCGGTGGTGCGCTGGGTCGGTGGGCCTCGCTACGTCTCGGCCTTCAAGGCGGGGCTTAAGATAATGGGCCTGCCCGTCGGCGATCCGCGGGCCCCGCGCCTGCCGTTACCGGCGGCGGACCACAAAGACCTCGAGGCGACGTTTTCGAGTCTTGGCCTCGTCGGCAGCCTTGTCCAATCATAGACGGGCGACAACGCCCGCATGTTCCCTGCAACGGTGATGAACGCTGACCTTTCAACACGCCCTTCCTGGGCAACAGGAGACCAGCATGACCAGACTTCACGAAGCCCTCATCCTCGCCGGAGGTGTCGCCGCCAGCCTCGTCCTCGCCTCGGCCCCGGTCCGGGCGGCGGACTGCCCGCCCAAGCTGCCGGATTCGGCGCTGGTCTCGCCCGGCAAGCTGACCATGTCGACCAATCCGACCCTGCCGCCGATGCAGTTCGTCGACTCGTCCGGTGAACTCAAGGGGATGCGGGTGACGCTCGACAACGAGATCGCCAAGCGCCTGTGCCTGACGCCCGAATATGTGCGCATCGAGTTCTCCGCGATGATCCCCGGCCTTCAAGCCGGCCGTTGGGACGTCATCAACACCGGCATCTTCTGGAATCCCGAAAGGGCCGGCTTGATGAAGATGGTGCCCTACGAATCCCAGGCGATCACCATTTCGGTCCAGAAGGGCAATCCGGAAAAAATAACCAAGGAAGAGGATCTCGCCGGCAAGACGGTTGGCGTCGAGATCGGCGGCTTTGAGGAAGCCAAGCTCAAGGAGCTCGACAAGAAGCTGCAGGGCGAAGGGGTGGAGGCGATCGACATCCGCACCTTCGACAATTTCGCCCTGGCCTATCAGGCGCTGTCGGCCGGCCAGACCGACGCGACGGTGAGCATCGACCCGACGGCGGTCGAATACGCCAAGCGCGGCGATTTCGACAGGGCGCTGTCCGGCTTGTTCCCGACGCCAGTCGCGCTGGCGATGAACGACGATAAGGTCGCGGACGCGGTGGTAGGCGCCCTGAACGACATGATGAAGGACGGCAGCCACAAGAAGCTGATGGACGAGTACGGCCTTCTCGCCAACACCGAGCCGTTCGCCCTGCGCGGTCCGAAAGACTGACACGCGAGAGGCTGAAAAGCCTACCCAATACGATTGATCGGCGGCAGGCAGACGTCCACTGCCGATCAATATCTGGCCGTGATGCGCTGTGGGTTGCGACCTTCAATCGACGATCCTGTATTTGCATAATCTTTTCGGGATACGCCTCCGGCCGATCATGTCTCAAATCAGCCAAATCAGCCTGAGGAGATCGTCATGGACATTCGCTGGAACTGGCCCGGATTCTTGGAATATCTGGTCAATCCGTTCATTCTCCGCGGTGCGCTGACAACGCTTTGGCTGACCCTTGCGGCGATCGCCGGCGGTCTCGCCGTCGGCTGTATCCTCGCGATCATGCGCATGGCACCCTTGCGATTTCTGACCTATCCAGCCCGCTTCTATATCTGGGTCTTCCGCAGCACGCCGCTGCTCGTCCAGCTAATCATTATATATATTGGCTTACCACAATTTGGACTTCGGCTGGGCGTCATCGAATCGGCGCTTCTGGGCCTTGTCTTGAACGAAGCAGCATATCTCGCCGAGATTGTCCGCGGAGGTATCCTCGGTGTCGCCGGCGGCCAATGGAACGCGGCACGGGCGCTCGGTCTGAAGCCTTCGCAAGTGATGGGCTACGTGATCATGCCTCAGGCGACGCGGATCATCATTCCGGTCCTTGGCAACAGCGTGAATGGCCTCCTCAAGACGACTTCGGTCATCTCAGTAATCTCGATGGAAGAGCTGCTGCGCCGCACGCAGATGCTGATCCAAGAGAAGTTCATTGTGCTCGAACTGTTCACCGTGGCGGCGCTCTACTATCTATTGATGACCACTATCTGGCATTTCATCCAGATGCGCATCGAGGCGTATTACGGTCGTGCATATTCGCGGACAATGGTCGAGCAGGACGTGCGTTGATACGCTTAGTTATTGTCGGAACGGCGGTCCGTTCACTTCCGATCTGGACGCTCTTCAAATGGCGACTTACGTTTATGACCTACTCAAAAGCCACATGCCCGCTTCCGGCCCGTTTACGCGAATTCGATATTGTCAAATTGCAAAAATCGAATCAACATATGCATCAGAGCGATAGGCCGGTTTCAATTGAACCGATGTTATGTTTTTCTTCAGTAAGTTTTCGGTTATCTTGGATTGTGTTTGGCAGTTGAGCTGGGTCGTGAAAGGGACTTTTCCTGGCGATCAAATTTCTGACCTAAGTATACGGGTGGCGAGCAAAGCATGATTTTGAAGTCTGCACGTGTCTATGCCCTCGAGAGCGGTGGCATCCGACCAGTGATTCTTCGCCTCGAAACGGAGAACGGGATCATTGGGCTAGGTGAGGCCGCCGTGGCCTACGGGGTCGGCGCAAGTGCGGCGGCCGCGATGACGAAGGAGCTCGCAGAGCGTTTCCTGAAAGGGCGGATCGATCCGTTTCGCATTGAGACGATTACGGCGTCGATTCGCGACGACAGCTTTTGGGCCAAGGGTGGCGGACCGATCCTCAATGCGGGCTTGAGCGCGATCGAGCAGGCGCTGGTCGACATCAAGGCCCGCAGCTTGAACATTCCTGCCTACGACCTGCTCGGGAGCCGGATGCGCGACGAACTGAGAACCTATGCCAATGGCTGGTATTTCGGATGTACCAGCGACGCCGACCTACCGGCCGCCGCAGAACAGACCGTTGCGGACGGTTATGACGGTCTGAAGTTCTATCCCTTCGCCACCATTCTATCCGACGGTCGGCTTCGCCATCCCTCTCTCCGCGGGGCCGGGGACCGCGATCTTGTGCCCCGTGGAATAAAGCGCGTCGCCGCTGTACGGGAGGTGGTGGGCTCCGGCGTCGAGCTCATGCTCGACCTATCCGCCGGTCTCACCCCATCGGACACTATTCGCTTCTGCCGCGCGATCGAGAGGTATGACGTGGCCTTCGTCGAAGAGCCGACGGAGCCGGACGATCTCGGCGCACTGCAATTGATCTCCCGCTCCATTTCGCAGCCGATCGCCGTTGGGGAACGCCTTTATGGCCGGCAGGGCTTTCGTGATCTACTGGAAAGCCGCAGCGTCGCGATCATCCAGCCCGACCTCGGCAACACTGGCGGCATCTGTGAAGGCCGGAAGATCGCCGCGATGGCCGAGGCCTACGGGCTGAAGGTGCAGCCGCATATCTGTGCAAGCTCGCTGTCGACGGCGATCGGTGCGCATTTCAGCGCCACGGTTCCGAATTTCACCATTCAGGAGCACTTTCCCTATTGGGGTCGCACCCTCGGCTATGTCGAGATTTTGAAGAATCCGCTCGAGCCGCGTGTCGTGAAGGGGCGCATTCCGATTGACGATGCGCCGGGCTACGGCGTCGAGCTCGACGAGGAGGCTGTTGCGGCCTTCCTCTTCGCCGAGATCGATCTTTGTTGATGGTGTGTTGTCGGTGAACATCCAGCATTTCGCCGCCTTTCGGGCGGTTATGCTCACGGGAACGGTGAGCGGTGCCGCCGAGGTGCTGGGCCGAAGCCAGCCCGCCGTCAGCCGGCTGCTTGACCGGCTGGAAGCCGAGCTCGGCCTTGCCCTCTTCGAACGGCGAAAAGGCCTGATCCGGCCGACTGCACAGGCCCATCGGCTTCTCGACGAGGTCGAGCGAGCCTATGTCTCGCTCGATTCACTGCAGAGCCTCGCCTCCCGCTTGGCGAAGGGGCAAGGCAACCAGGTCAGTCTGGCCGTCCTGCCGGCTCTCGGCATGAGTTTCATGCCGAGGGTCATCGCCAGTTTTAGGAAGGACTGGCCGGAAACTCGGGTTAGCCTCAATATCCGCATGTCTCCGACGGTGGAGGAATGGGCCGCTGGCCAGCAGGTGGATTTCGGGTTTGCCGAGATGCCAGTGCGACGCTCCGGCTTCGAGACCGATATCTTCAGCATTAGCCCCTATGTTGCTGCGGTGCCGAGCGGTCACGTGCTCGCCGATCGCTCCTGTCTAACTCCACAGGACCTGCACCGGGGGCCGTTCATCAACTGGTCGCCCTTCGTTTCAGCCCGCCACCTGCTCGATCAGGTACTTGTCACCGCGGGGGTCCGGATCGAGGCACTCTGCGAGACCAGCGTCTCCGGCGCTGCCTACGAGATGGTGAAGCAGGGGCTCGGGATTGCCATCGTCGATCCCTATACGGCCGTCCTCCAGGCAGACGAGCGCATCCGCCTCGTTCCGTTTAGACCGGCCATACCCTTCAACCTCGCCTTGTTGAGGCCTGCATTGCGCGGCGTTACGCCGGCGGTCGAGCACATGCTGTCCCTCGCCAAGAGCGAGCGGGACGAAGTTCTGGCAAAGGTTCCGACCTGACGAGACGAGGCAGAAGACAATTCTGCTTGCTCGCTTTTGTATTACATATGCGCATAACTGTCCCCGTATTTTCAATTTTGAACATTTCGAATCTCTCTGCATAGTCGACTTTGAAACCGCTTGATCAGGGATAAAATGAAGCAAGAGTTGGCTGGTGCCGCAGGATCGCAATGGGACGTCGCCGTGATCGGGGCGGGCATCAACGGCGCTGCCACGGCCCGCGAACTGACCGTGGCCGGATATTCGGTGCTGCTTTGCGAGAAAGGCGATTTCGCCGAAGGGGCCTCGGGCCGCTCGTCCCGCATGCTCCATTGCGGCCTGCGCTATTTCGAGGCCGAAGCGCCCGTCCGGGCGTTCGGTCTGCATCCGCGGCGTTTTCTTCAGGCCGTGACGATGGCACGGGCGGGGATGCAAGCCCGCCACGAGATCGCGACGACGGCGCCGGAGGGCGTGAAGCCCTTCACCATGTGTTTTCCGATTTATCCCGAGAGCCCCGTCAGGCCATGGCATCTCGACGCCGGCCTCAGGCTGCTACAGCAGCTCGGTCCGAGCGAGCCGCCACTAGAATACCGCAAGATTACCTCCGATTTCGAGAAACGACTTACGTTTGCACGGGATCTGCGGGATCGCGATCGTCTGCAGTCGATCGCGACCTACCGCGAATATGTTTTCGACTGGCCGGAGCGGTTCTGCGTCGACGCTGCGCTCGAAGCCGAGGCCAGCGGCGCGACGGTGCTGAACTTCTGCAAGGCGCGGCTCGTCGAGCGTGACGCAGCGGGGCTCTGGGGGATCGCCCTAGAGGCGCAGGACGGCTCTACGGCCAAGGTGTCCGCGCGCCTAGTCTTCAACATGGCCGGCACCTGGATCGATGGGGTGAATGCGGGGGCGGGCGAGAGACCGACCGGTTCCAAGCGCCTCATTCGTGGAACCAAGGGAAGCCACGTCATGGTGCGGCTACCCGAAGCCTATCGCGGCTACGGCATCGCCACCATGCACCGCCAGGGCATGCCATTCTATTGCTTGCCGTCCCATGACGAATTCTTCTATTTCGGCCCGACGGAAACCCCGTTCGAAGGGGATGCACGGGACGTTGCCGCGACCGGGGCGGAAATCGACTTTCTCCTCGGCGAGGCGAATTTTCTCCTGCCGGGTCTCGGCCTGATGCGCAAGGACGTCGTATTCACCTGGGCCGGGGTGCGGCCGCTGACCTTCGACGAGGATCAGCCGATGGGCCGGCGCTCTAGGGAGATCCACGATCTCTCCGGCGAAGGGCTGCCGGGCGTCCTGGCCATGACGGCGGGACCGGTGATGTCGCATCGCAGTGCCGCGAGGACGATGCGCGAAAGGGCCGAGGCCATGCTCGGCACACCCGCCGGGGCTGCGGGCAGCGAGCCCGCGCCGTGGCGGATCACGAAAGACGCCCTGCGCCTGTCCGACCCGGAACCTTCGGGAAACCTTCGCCGCGCCGCGCTGCGCCGAGCCGTCAACGAAGAACACGCCCGGGATTTGAAGGGCATTCTCTACACGCGCACGTCGCTGGCCTGGCGCCGCCATCTGACGCGTCATGAGGTCGAGGACGCCGCCGCCTCGGTCGCCGACCTCCTCGCTTGGTCACCCGAGCATGCTGCCGAAGAAGTCGACCAATTCCTCGCCTACCAACGAACAGTGTTTCGAGCCGGTATCCCCGATCGATCGAGAGCAATGCCAACCTCAATAGGAGACATGCAGCCATGAATTCGATTGCCACAATCATCCGCCTTCCCGTCCTCGCCGCGGTCATGGGGGCGACGCTCTTTGCGGCGGCCGCTCCGGCAAAGGCTGATGGAGGCCGGCTGGAGGAGATTCTCGATCGCGGCACGCTGCGTGTCGGCGTGCTGGGAGCCTTCAAGCCGTGGTCGTTTCCCTCGCCCGATGGGTCCCAGCAAGGCATCGAGGTCGATCTCGCCAAGAGCGTCGCCGATACGCTCGGCGTCAAGCTCGAGCCGGTGGTCGTCACCTCGGCGAACCGCATGCAGTTCCTGCAGCAGGGCAAGATCGACGTGATCATCGGCGGCATGTACGACACCGCCGAGCGCCGCAAGATCATCGGCATCATCGAGCCTGCCTACTGGACCTCGGGCCCGGCCCTGATGGCCAAGGAAGGCGCAGTCTCGAGCTGGGACGACATCAAGGGTAAGCCGGTCTGCGCCAAGCAGGGCGCCAACTACAATAAGCAGGTCCAGCAGGACTATGGGCCGCGCCTCGTCGCCTTTGCCGGCAACACCGAAGGCAAGGCCGCGCTTCGGGCCGGCAAGTGCGTCGCCTGGCTCTATGACGATGCCAGCATCATGGCCGACCTCGCCTCCGGGGAATGGGAGGGCTACACGATGCCGGTCTCCGTCCTGTTCAACAATCCCTGGGCCTCGGCCGTCCCGATCGAGGAACTCGATAAGCCCTGGGGCGTCTTCATGACCGGCATGGCCTATGAGTGGCAGGCGGATGGCAAGCTCATCGAGCTCGAGAAGAAATGGGAGGTGAAGCCCTCCGACTGGATCGCCGAACAGCATAAGCGGCTCGAATGGGACGAGAGCTATCTCAAGAGCCAATGACGTTGGCCGAAAGGCTCTGCCGTTGAAACCATCGCGCACAGGACCGTAGCTTGTTCGATTCGATTGCCCCGATCTTCCAGCGTCTCGATGCCGAGACGGGATGGAACTTCATCATATTCTACGATCGCTACGAATATGACCGGTTCGTGACGGGCATTTCGATCTCGTTGCAGCTCATCGTGTGGTCGATCCTTCTCTCCCTGGTCATCGGCGTTCTCGGCGCGTGGGTCCAAACCTCGCGCTCGAGGCTGCTGCGGGGCATAGTCGACGGCTATATCCAGCTGTTCCGCAACACGCCGCCCCTGATCCAGCTCTTGTTCTTCTATTTCGGGCTCGGTGCCTTCACTCCGCAAGTCGACATGGGCGGCTTTTACGAACCGCTCGTCTCCTCCTTTACCTGGGCGATCCTGTCGCTCGGCATCTTTGGCGGCGCCTTCAATGTCGAGATATTCCGCTCCGGCATCGAGGCCGTGCCGACGGCAACCTCCGAGGCGGCCGAAAGCCTGTGCTTTTCTTCCTGGCAAACCTACGCCTACGTCACCCTGCCGCTGGCCTTCCGCATCAGCCTGCCGGCACTGACCAACAATCTCGTCTCCTTGGCGAAGACCACGTCGCTCGTCTACGTCATCTCGGTTCCGGAAATGACCTACACGCTGAACCAGGTCTGGTCGGACAACATCAACGTGCCGGAGATGATGCTCGTCCTCTTCCTGTTCTACGTTGTCGTCGTCAGCCTGATCGCGGCGGGTTTGCACGTCCTCGAAAAGCGCCTCGCATTGCCGGGATACGGCCGATGAAAGCGCCGGCGAAACCCTTTCGGATCGACGTTGAGGCGGTCTCGTCCTTTCTGCCGAGCCGCGCGCTTCGCGGCTGGCACGGGATCGGGCTTCTGGCGCTGTTCCTCGTCAGCCTCGCCATCGCCACGGCTCATGCCCAGAGCGCCGGCGCGGCTGGACCGCCGTCGCCGCTGGCCACGTTGGTCGAGTGGATCCCCTTCATCCTCAAGGGCTTTCTGCTCAATCTCGGCATGAGCTTTCTCGCCATGGCGATCGCCACCGTGCTCGGCATCGGCCTCGGCTTGCTGCAACTCGGCCGGACGCGCTTCATCAGCGCCCCGGCCTGGCTGGTGACGCATCTGTTCCGCAATTCGCCCTGGCTGGTGATCCTGTTCGTGGTTATGCTGCTGGTGCCGTTCGAGCTCCAGCTGCCCGGCGGGGGAACCTTCATCATGTCCGACTGGCTGAAGGCCACCTTCGCCTTCTCGCTGCCGGTCATGGCGAATGTCAGCGAGATCGTCCGTGGCGCCATCGTCTCGATCCCTAAAGGCCAGTGGGAATCGGCCGAGAGTCTGGCCTTCACCCATAGCCAGTCGTTGCGCTGGATCATCCTGCCGCAATGCATCAAGCGGACGATCCCGCCCTGGATGAACTGGTATGCGCTGCTTGCCATGGCGACGCCGATGGCTTCGATCCTCGGCGTGCGTGAGGCGGTCGGAAATGCCCAGGCCGCGATGGAGGCGGCGGGGGCGCGGCCGGAACTTCTCGTCCCGTTCTACCTGTTCTTGCTGCTTCTGTTCTTCGCCTACATTTATCCAATTTCCATCTGGACACGAATGATCGAGCGCAAATATGCCGTCGACTCCTGAGATTTCCCCGCATGCGACGGCGCCGGCGACCTGGACTCCGGACATGCCGCTCGTCTCGATCAAGGACGTCCACAAGTCCTTCGGCAAGCTGGAGGTGCTGCGCGGCGTCAGCATGGACGTGAAGAAGGGCGAAGTGGTCTGTATCATCGGCCCGTCCGGCTCCGGCAAGTCGACGCTGATCCGCTGCATCAACGGTCTCAACGACATCCAGAAGGGCTCGATCGCCGTCGAGGGCCAGGAGGTCAACGATCCCAAGCTCGATAAGCTGGCCTTGCGCAAGAAGGTCGGGATCGTCTTCCAGCAGTACAATCTCTTTCCCCACAAGACGGCGCTCGAGAACGTCATGATGGCGCCGGTGAAGGTGTTGAAGGAGCCCAAACGAGAGGTCGAGGCGCGGGCTCGGGCTCTGATTGCCAAGGTGCGGCTCTCCGGCAAGGAAGACGTCTACCCCGGCCATCTTTCCGGCGGCCAGCAGCAGCGCGTGGCGATCGCCCGCAGCCTCGCCATGCGGCCGGACGTGATGCTGTTCGATGAGGTCACCGCGGCCCTCGACCCGGAGACGGTCAAGGAGGTGCTCCTGACGATCAAGGAACTCGCCGCCGAGGGCATGACCTGCATTCTCGTGACCCACGAAATGGGCTTTGCCCGGGAGGTCGCCGACCACGTGTATTTCACCGACAGGGGCGTGATCGTCGAGCACGGGCCGCCGGAGGAGCTTTTCACCAGGGCGAAGGACGAGCGCACAAAGCGCTTTCTCAGCCAGATCTTTTAACCGCTCGCCCGAAACGGGCCGGTGATCGCAACGGTCTGACGAGTACCCGTCCAGCCGACGCCATTGCTTTGCCTGAACTTGAGAGACCGATCCATGCTAAATTTACCCGAACAGAACGCCACATCCAGAGCCGTGTCGCCGCCGAAAGATCCTCTGCTGCAGCCGCTGACGATCAAGCATCTGACGCTGCGTAATCGCATCATGAGCACCAGCCACGCCTGCGGCCTGGAAGTCGGCGGCACGCCGCAGGAGGCCTATCAGCGCTATCACCTGGAAAAGGCCAAGGGCGGGCTCGCTCTTTCCATGTTCGGCGGCTCGTCCAACGTCGACCGGGATTCGCCGAACATCTTTCGCCAGCTCAATGTCGGCTCGGACGCGATTATTCCGCACCTCCAGCAGTTCTCCGAGCGCATGCATGGGGAGGGCGCTGCGCTGATGTGCCAGATCAGCCATCTCGGCCGGCGCGGCGATCCCTATGCCGGCGACTGGCTGACCACCATCGCGCCGTCCCCCTTGCGCGAGACGCTCCACCGCAGCATCCCCAAAGAGATGGACGAGCACGACGTCGGCCGGGTGGTGAAGGCCTATGGTGCGGCGGCGCGGCGCTGCAAGGAAGGTGGGATCGACGGAATCGAGACGCTCTCGGCCGGCCATCTCATCGGCCAGTTCCTGTCGCCGGCGACGAACCGGCGCAGCGACCGTTTCGGCGGCTCCTTGGAAAACCGCTGCCGCTTCGCGCTGATGGTGCATGAAGCGATCCGCGAGGCGACCGGCGATGACTTCCTCGTCGGCATCCGCTTCGTTGTCGACGAGGCGACCCCCGGCGGCATGAATTTCGACGAATGCGTCAAGGCCGCGCAGATCCTGAAGCGGGAAGGCGCGGTAGACTTCTTCAACGCCATCTACGGCACGATGGACACGACCCGGGCACTCGCCGAGGAGAACATGCCCGGCATGGGCTCACCGCTGGCGCCTTGGGTCGAGCCCGTCGGTGCCTTCCGGCGCGAGGCCGGGCTGCCGGTCTTCCACGCCGCGCGGATTTCCGATCTGGCCTCGGCGCGCTTCGCTGTCGCCGAGGGCAAGGTCGACATGGCGGGCATGACCAGGGCCCAGATCGCCGATCCGCACATGGTGGAAAAGCTTGCCGCCGGCCGCGAGGATCACGTGCGCCCCTGCATCGGCGCGACCCATTGCCAATCGCCCTATCGCCCCTCCTGTCTCCACAATCCGGTGACCGGCCGGGAGACGGTCCTCAGCCACGTCACCGCGCCGACGAGCGGGCCGAAGCGCAAGGTCGTGATCGTCGGCGGCGGACCGGCGGGGTTGGAGGCTGCCCGCATCAGCGCCGAGCGCGGCCATGACGTTTCGCTCTACGAGGCGGCGGCCGATGTCGGCGGGCAGATCCTCCTCGGCGCGACGGGCTCCTGGCGCCGCGACCTCGTCGGCATCGTCGAATGGCGGGTCGCCGAACTGGAACGTCGCGGGGTCCCGATCCATACCAACAGCTACATGGAAGCCGGCGACATCATCGCGCTCACACCCGAGGTGGTGATCCTTGCCACCGGTGGCCTGCCGCAAATCGATCTCGTCGACGGCAGCGAGCTTTGCGTCAGCACTTGGGACATCGTCTCGGGCCAGACGCCGGTCGGCCGCGACGTTCTCGTCTATGACGGCACCGGCCGCCATCCGGCGCCGCTTGCGGCCGAGCGGGCCAAGAAAGCTGGCGCCAGCGTCACCTATGCGACGATCGATGCCAATCTCGCCGAAGAGTTGACCTACGCAGAAAGGCTGCGCTGGAAGAAGCGATTCCTGTCGCTCGCCCTACAGCCGATCTCAGAAACTCGGCTCCTCGCCGTTCGCCGCCGCGACAACCTGCTCGAAGCCGTGCTCCTCAACGAGATCTCCCGAGAGGTGAAGATCGTGGCGGTCGATCAGGTGATCGTCGAGCAGGGCAGTATCCCGATGAACGAATTGTTCGAGGAGCTTCGCACGGCTTCCGGCAATGAGGGCGTCACCGACATCGAGACCTTCGTCCGCGCCGCGCCGCAACCCGCAGCGGCACGGGACGGTTTCGAACTCCATCGCATCGGCGACGCGGTTTCCAGTCGCAACATCCATGCCGCGATGCTCGACGCGGTCCGCATCTGCAGCCCGCTTTGACGATTGAAGTATCGGCCGACCGGCCCACCCTGAACCGCCTTTTTAAAAGGACACACGCTTCATGACTTTCGCCCGCTTCAAGGTTCTCACTTTTGACGTCGTCGGAACGCTCGTCGATTTCGAGAAGGGTGTTCTTGACGGCTTTCGCGCGATCGGCGGCCCGGCCGCCGAGGATCTGAGCGACGACGACCTCTTTGGCCCCTATGTCGAGGCCCGCGACGTGCATCCCGGCCGCTCCAGTGAGGTCATGGGGAACGTCTACCTCTATGTCGCGCAGAAGCTCGGGCTCGATGCGAGCGCGGCGGCGGCGGCGGCCTTTCAGACGGAGGTCCTGCAATGGCCGGCCTTTCCGGACTCGGTCGAGGCCCTGAAGCGGCTCCGCAGCCGCTTCAGGCTGGTGGCGATGACCAATGCCGACCGGGTGGCCTTCTCCTGCTATTCCCACACCCTCGACCACCCCTTCCACGACAGCGTGACGTTGGACGAAGCCGGCGTTCCCAAGCCCAATCCGGCGTTCTTCGCCTTCAATCGCGGCCGCCAGTCTGCCTTTGGCTTCAAACAGGAGGAAATCCTGCATGTTGCCCAGAGCCAGCATCACGACATCGGAGTGGCGCGCAAGCTCGGCTATACGGTCTGCTGGATCGAACGACGGCGGGGTCAGAAGGGTTTTGGCGGGACCCCGGTGCCGAAGGAGGTGACGAAACCGGACTTCCACTTCGCGACGCTGGCCCAGCTGGCCGATGCGATCGACGCCGACATGGCCGGCGTCCGGTGACGGCAGCAGCGCCCGGAAAGGACGTGGCGATAGCGTCTTCCCTCGCAGTGTGGCCGGCCTCGCTCTGGATGGAGACGGCGCGTCCCCGCCCGGACTTTGGGGCGCCGGTGGGCAGGTTAGCGTCGACGTGGTCATCGTCGGCGGCGGCTATACCGGATTGTCTGCGGCCCAACGTTTCGTCGAGCGGGGCCTTCGGCCCCTGATCGTCGAGGCGAACGGCATCGGCTGGGGGGCGAGCGGACGAAACGGCGGGGTGGTGTCGCCGAAGTTCCGATTCGCCATTCCCGCCATCGCGAGTCGTTACGGTCTCGACGTCGCCCGGCGCATGGCCGAACTCGGCTACGAGGCCGTCGACGCCGTCAAAGAAGCAGTGCGGCGCGACGGGATCGACGATGCCGATCTCACCATGACCGGCAACCTGCGCTGCGCCCACTCTTCGAGCGCCTTCGACGCCTTGAAGGCCGAGGCGCGGACTATGCGAGAGGACTTCGGCGACGAGACTAGCCGCATCCTCGATCGGGAGGAGGTCGCCGAAGAGACCGGCTCGGCCGACTTTGTCGGCGGCGTGCTGGTCTCCCATGCCGGTCTCATCCATCCCTTGAACTATGCGCTCGGTCTCGCCGAGGGTTTGCGTGGACGGGGGGGCGACATTTGGGAGGGCGCCCTGGCAACGTCCATCCGCCAGGATGGCTCCGGAGTGGTGGTCGAGACACCTTTGGGGACAATCCGCGCAAAGTACGCGCTCCTGGCGACGAACGGTTATTCCGACCTAGAGCGTCCGGCAAGAATTTTGAATCGCTTGGTTCCGCTTGGGCGCGAATTCTGATTCCCTGTGCGCGGGAGGATGCGCACCATGGGCAAATCGGTTTCATCGGACTTGCGGCTTCGGATCGTTCGCGGTGTTGCGGCCGGCGAGACGCGGCGTGCTGCGGCGGCGCGGCTTGAGGTTGCGCCCTCGACCGCGGTGAGAATTCAGGCCCGCTACGCCCGCACCGGTTCCGTGGAACCGGCCAGGCAGGGCCGTCCTGCCGGGTCCGGCAAGCTCGGTCCGCATCGGCTCGCCATCGTCGAGAAGGTGAAGGCCAAGCCCGACATCACCATGCCGGGCCTTGCCGCCTGGCTGGAAGAGCAGCACGGCGTGACGGCCGATCCGTCGAACCTTTCCAAGCTCCTGCGCCAGGAAGGGTTCACCTATAAAAAAAACACTGTTGGCATCGGAGCAAGAACGTTCCGACGTCAAGGCGGCGCGGCGTGAGTGGCAAGACCGGCGTCAGCCCTTCATGCGCCGCCAACCAGCACGGCTGGTCTTCATCGACGAAACCAGCGTGAAGACCAACATGACGCCGCTCAGGGGACGCAGCCCCTGCGGCGAGCGTCTGCGGGCGCAGGCGCCGTTTGGCAAATGGCAGACCCAGACCTTCGTGGCCGGCCTCAGATGCCATGAACTCGTCGCCCCCTGGATCATCGATGGCGCCATGGACGGCGCGGCTTTCGACGTCTACGTGCGCACGCAACTGGCGCCATGTCTCGAACCCGGCGACGTCGTCATTTTGGACAATCTGAACGTCCACAAGAGCCCGAGAGCCGCGCAGGCCATCACTGAGCGAGGCGCATGGCTCTTGTTCCTGCCGAAATACTCGCCGAACCTCAATCCGATCGAAATGGCATTCTCCAAGCTCAAAACCCTGCTTCGAAAGGCCGTCGCCCGCACTCTGGACGAACTCTGGCGCGCCGTCGGCGACATCTGTGCTCTCTTCTCACCCGACGAATGCTGGAACTACTTCAAAGCTGCAGGCTGCGTTGCAGATTAATCGCCCGATGCTCTAGCCTCCGGAACGGCCGCGATCCGCTGCTCAGTGATTCCCTTTCGTAGCTCAATGGTCGCCACCCGACCGCTCTCCGAGGAGCTTCGCAGCCGGCTGCTGCGCCATGGCCGCAGCTACTCGGAGACGCGACGGATGATGCGCTGGTTCCGGCCGTATCGGGATCGCCTGATCTTCGGCGGCCGCGGGGCCTTCGGCAAGACCGACAGCCAAGCGGCGTTCGACGCGCTGGAGCGGGTGATGGTTCGCGTCTTTCCGGACTTGCAGGATGTGCCGGTCACCCATCGATGGTCTGGTCTCGTCGCCATGACCCTCCATGCCATCCCCCAGATCGGCCGGTTGGACGACAGGATTAGTTTTGCCCTTGGCTACAATGGCGCGGGAATTGCAATGGCGTCGCTGATAGGCCGATACGCCGCCGACGTGACCCTCGGCGACGAGCCCGACCTCGGTTTGCTTGGTCCAAGGACACTGCGGAACGTGCCGTTCTATCCGCTCCGCGAACCCGCTGTCCGCCTCATCGCAGGCTGGTATCAGCTTCTCGACATGGCAGGGCGATAGATCCTTCACCCAACAACGGCAAATATCCTACCACAAGAATCACTGTTGGCTACGGTTTTTTTGATAGAAGACACCAATTCTATAATATCATCGGGCGATGGTGCCCACGGTAGGCCTTCGGAATGGTAGCACCACAACGGCAGTTTTAGAGTCCCCGAATAGGGGATATGCAAACCCCACGCCTTCAGGCGGCTGGGATCGCGGCGGTTCCGTTGTAGATTGTTTGGATGGAAGCTTACAAGCGTGGCAGCCACACGGTCTGGGACTGCAAATATCATTTGGTTTGGGTGACGAAATATCGTCATCAGGTGCTGGGCGGAGATGTCGGCAAACGATGTCGCGAACTGTTGCGCGAGACGGCAAGGGCGCACGAGATGGTGGTGCACGCCGGATCGATCAATCGGGATGATGTCCACATGCTGTTGTCGATCCCGCCGAATCTTTCGGTCTCTCGCGCCGTCCAGTATTTGAAGGGTCGCAGTTCGCACAAACTGCTGAGTGAATTCGGCATTCTGCGGAAGCGCTATTGGGGCCAGCACCTTTGGGCGAGGGGATATTGGGTGGCCAGCAGTGGCAATGTGACGGACGAGGTGTGGACCGAGTATATAAGCACCAGACGCCTCCCGAACCGGACAACCACTTCGATGTCACCTGAGTCCGCCGAACGGCGGACCGATCCGGCTTTGAGCCGTAACCTGAAGCCACCGCCTTTCAGGCGGTGGAGTATTCACATTAAGGCGTTGCGCTAATCGGACAGTCTCCTTCCGGCCAAAAGTTTGGACCCTGACCCTTCGAACTGGTCCAGATTGACTGCGAATTTTCGGGCACAATCCTTTCAACCAAGGAGTGCTTAGAAATGCCGAAGGAACGATTTTCAGAAGAGCAGATTGCGTTTGCGCTGAGACAGGCCGATGCCGGGACGACGGTCGGCGAGATTTGCCGCAAGATGGGCGTGGCTGAGGCGACGTTTTATCGCTGGAAGAAGGTCTATGCCGGGATGGGCGTGTCCGAGATCCGTCGTCTGAAACAGCTTGAGGACGAGAATGGGAAGCTCAAACGTCTGGTCGCCGATCTGACGCTCGACAAATCGATGCTTCAGGATGCCCTGCGAAAAAAGTGGTGAGGCCCGTCCAGCGACGCGAGCTCGTCCGGCATTACCAGGAGGCTTTTATGCTTTCGGAACGCCGGGCGTTGCAAGCGATTGGCTTTGGACGGGCCTCACATCGATACCAGGCGCGACGCGATCCGGCGACGGCGCTTCGAATGCGGCTGAAGGAACTGGCCAAAAGCCGGGTTCGCTTCGGCTATCGGCGCCTTCATGTTCTCCTGAAGCGGGAGGGCTGGGAAGACAACCATAAGCGCGTCTACCGGCTTTACAGCGAGGAAGGTTTGTCGATCCGCACACGCGCTCCGAAGCGGCGCCGGGCATGTCGTTATCGCTCGGGGCGTTCAAAGGCAGATGCCATGAACGATGTCTGGGCGATGGACTTCGTCTCCGACCGGCTTTTTGACGATCGGCCATTCCGTATTCTGACGATCGTGGACTGCCATACGAGAGAGGCTCTCGCGACATCCGCGAGGACTCACTTCAGGTCCTATCAGGTCGTCGAAAAGCTGGATCGGATCGTGCGGATCCGAGGCAAGCCGCATAGCATTCGAGTTGACAACGGCCCCGAATTTGCCGGGCGGATGCTTGACCAATGGGCCTATCTGAACAAGGTCGAACTGGATTTCTCGCGGCCCGGAACGCCCGGTGACAACGCGTATGTCGAGGCATTCAACGGCCGTCTTCGTCAGGAATGCCTCAACGCCTCGTGGTTCTTGTCGATGGCCGATGCCCGCCACCGGATCGAAGAATGGAGAATTGACTACAACGAAGACCGGCCGCATTCCGCAATCGGCAACTTGACGCCGAGCGCCTTCGCCGCCTTACTCAAACCAGCCCGAAAAATCGCATGACATCTGGACCAGAGATAGGGGCAAGTCCCCCGGCTGAAAAAGCATACTTCAGGGAGGACCACTTCAGTGGGGGCAGACCAATTTCACCGATTCAATGGTTTTACACATTATAGTGAATAAACTTAAAGTGTGTAAAGCGTCGACCCTGCCGCCATGGATATGCGGCGACTGGTTGGACGAAACGTAAGGCGGATCAGGCTGGAACGAGCTTGGACTCAGGAGAGATTTGCGGAGGCCTCTGGGTTCACCGAACAATATCTCAGTGACCTTGAACGGGGCTTCGCAATCCGGCGGTAGTGACGCTGTTCGAATTGGCTCAGGCGCTCGAAGTTGGTCATCTGGATTTGGTTCGGCCTGATGCCGAAGCACTCAGCGAAAGCATCAATCGACACGATCGGCGGAAGCCTCGAAAGTTATAGAAGCGGTCGACATAAGCTATAGGCGCCAGTAAATCCCGGTCGGGGAACCTGGAGTCGATCATCGACGGCGCAGTCGTCCATACCGACGCACTTCGCTATGCCGCTCAAAACTCTCTTCGACCTCCACGCCTTCTGGGCAACTGCTTTCAGATTCTCAGTATGATCGCTCCGATCTGTTTCCTCCCGGACAGGTGCAGCCATCGAGCGCCGATATTGCGATAAGCCACGCCCTAGTACGCCACCACGGTAGACACCAAACCGAAAGCGGCGGCCTCGTCAACTGAGCCCGCGATCCTAAGGCGTTGACAAATAGCAGAAAACTGGAGCGGGCGATGGGATTCGAACCCACGACCCCAACCTTGGCAAGAACAGGCTTAGGCTTCTCTAGCGTATCCGTGTCCACGCTATAGTGCGATAAATATCTGTTGTTATTGCATATATCCTACGCTATCATCCGATCCGCTATCCCGCTTCCGGCGTCGTCGGTGGACACCATGTGGGCACCAATTGTTTGGATGAGACATGGCCAAGCCGAATAGCGCGCCCGTCACGAAGCGGATGATCGATCAGGCGGAGCCCCGCGATGAACGCTACCATATCTGGGACGGATCACTCGGTGGCTTCGGTTTACGCGTGGAGGCGAGCGGACGAAAAAGTTTCATCCTTCGTTATCGCGCCGAAGGTGGCGGACGTTCGGCACCCCGCCGTTTCATGACGATCGGCCGTTACGGGACGCTGACGCTCGACGAGGCCCGAAAGAAGGCGCGCTTGATTCTGAGCGCAGCAGCGATTGGGCAGGATCCAGCCGCCGAGCGTCAAGCCAAGCGCTCGGAACTGCGCATCACCGATCTTATCGAATTATATGAGCGAGAAGGATGCTTCATCCAACGCGGCAAGAGACAGGGCGAGCCGATGAAGGAGACGACCAAGAAATATACATTGGCTCGCCTTCGGCATCATGTGCTTCCGCTCTTGGGATCGAAGCGGATCGGCGAAGTCGGTGCCGGAGACATCGAAACGTTCGTACGCGACGTGGCCGCCGGCAAAACCGCGAAAGACGAAAAGGTTGGATATCGCAAACGCATAATCGTCCGCGGTGGGGACGGCGCTGCACGCAAGGTGGTTCGGGACCTTTCGGCCGTATACAGTTTCGCAGTGCGCCGTGAACTCGTCGGCAGCAACCCCGTCGAGCGTGCTGCGGTTCGCAAGACCGATAATCAGCGCGAGCGCTATCTCAGCCTCGCCGAGGTGAGACGGCTCGGAAAGGCCTTTCAAAAGGTCGCTTTCGACGGAGCCAATCCGAAGGCGATCGACATCTCGCGTCTATGGGCGCTCACGGGATGTCGAAGAGACGAAATCGCGGCGCTGAAATGGGACGAGGTCGATCTCGATCGTGGGCTACTCGTGCTCGGCGCGACGAAGACGGGGCGGTCAATCCGCGCGACGCGGCCAGCACGTCCGTCCACTTAGCGTGGCCGCGATCGCCATACTTCGCGGCGTCAAGCGCGACGCGGCCAGCACGTACGTCTTTCCCGCCACGAGCGGTGATGGCCACTATCAGGGAACGAAGCGAATCTGGGAATCCGTCAAAGAGGAGGCTGGTCTATCGGACATCACTCCTCACACTCTCAGGCATACCATGGGGTCGACTGCCGTTTCGGGCGGAGAAGCGCTCGCGCTGACCGGTGCGATTCTCGGCCACGCGAATCCTAGATCTACGGCAATTTATGCTCATGTCCAGCATCAGCCGATGCGTAAGGCTGTTGAGCGCACGTCGAAACGAATTGCCGCCGCCCTCGGCATCTAAAAGTAGTTATTATTGCAAAAGTGATACCTGGCGTTGTATCAGGACCAGCTAGCTTCTCAATTTGTAAAAATGTCGAAAATGGCGTGGAGATAGAACCTTATTACTTGAGCATGCCTCAATCGCAATTGACTGGGTCTAGTTCGCCCATTGGTTACTTTTCCCGGCGCGACGGCACCGGATGATTGATGCTTGAACCCGCTGCGCGGAAGGGTGTGTGCGGGACGGTTGAGGTGAAGGAGCGAGTATCGCGCTCGGATTGCGCGCAGCAGCGACGAGACAGAGCATCCGGGGCTTTGCAAGGAGGAGCCCTGCCATGACACCTTAATCTCGATTGCCGTTAGTCCGCTGCGCCAGCGTCTTATCGACGAGATGGAGATGAGGCGATTCGGCCGCGAGATGCAGGGCAACTACATTCGCGACGTCGGGCGGTTCGCGACGTTCCTGGGGTTTCTGCCGGAAGCTGTGACAAGCGAGCTGTCCTGGCCAGGCCTGACTGGTCGTATCTCGAAGCAGTTGTTTGAGCTCGTGCTGAACGATGTGACCGAGCGGGTCGTCATGTGTTGCGGCCCGGCGCCCTTCATGGCCGCCGCCAAACAAATCTGCCTCGAACTCGGCGTTCTTCCAACGAACTTCATCGAGAAAAGCTTCGACGCTGCGGTCGTCGTGGACGCCCCGCAACCGCTGGCAGGAGAGGTCGAAACCCACGCCTTCAGCGTCGAATTCGCTAGGCAGAACCGTTCCATCGATGTCGCGGCGGAGCAAACGGTCCTCGCGGCGGCTCGCAAGGCGGGGATGCGCCTTCCCGCCTCGTGTGCGAACGGCCTCTGCGGTACCTGCAAGTCCAAGCTCGTCAGGGGCTCGGTGGACATGAAGCATAGCGGCGGCATACGCCAGCGAGAGATCGATGCCGGCTTCTTTCTGCCTTGCTGCTCGAAACCGCTCAGCGACCTCGTAATCGATCGATAGCCGCTGTTGCCTCGAAATACCGATAGAGCAGCCTTGCGGGCTCCATCCGACGTACCGTCGCCACCTAGCAGAAAAAGACAGCCATTACATTTGGTTGTACCGCCCATGAGCATTTGTGCCGTTGAATTTCCTTCATGGATGCAAGAGATTCTAATCTGTGAACGGCAAGTATCGACGCCGCATTATCGTTCGGCTTCGCCATTTCCTGTGGTCGTGCCACAGGAATGGGAAAATTTATCCATTGAATTCAGCTCGAAAGATTTATTGGATAATGGACACCCACGCCAAAGATCTGATGTCGTGCCTGGTGGGCTCCCGCACAAGCGGCTACTCGCTGCCAGCGGAAATGTACAATAGCCAGGAAGCCTACGACGTCGACGTGGACGTATTCTTCACTCGTCATTGGATCGTTGCCGGCGTCGAGCCGGACGTCGCGGAGCCAGGTGACGTCATGGTTCTCGATATCGGCAAGACGTCAGTGCTGATCACTAGAGACGACGACGGCAGGCTGCAGGCCTTCCACAACGTCTGTCGGCATCGCGGGGCGCGCCTCGTCTCCGACGTCAAGACCAATGTTGGCAAGCTCGTCTGCCCTTACCACCAGTGGACTTATGATCTCGACGGCTCGCTTGTCTATGCCGCGTCGATGGGGGAGTCCTTCGACAAGGAATGCCACTCGCTGAAGCCTGTGCGGATTCGGTCCATCGGCGGCATCATCATGATCTGCATAGACGGCGAGGGGACCTCAGGACATTCAGGATCTGGCGGACGTCATGAAGCCACGCCTGATGCCTTTCAACTTCGCGAACGCGAAGATCGCCTACGAGAAGGTCATCATCGAGGAGAGCAACTGGAAGCTCAGCATCGACAACAATCGCGAGTGCTACCACTGTGCAGCGAACCATCCGGCGCTCGGCGTTTCGATCCATCCGCTGGATCTGACCTGCGAGATCGAAGGCATGTCGCCGGAGGAACTCGATGAGTGGAACGCTCATGTCGCGTCGACTTCCGCGCAGGAGGCGCATTGGGAAGCGGCGGGTTTCCCGTCGAGCCTCATCGAGGAAATGAGCGGACGCGAGACTATCTTCCGCACGCAGCGCTTCGCGATTGCCGGCGAGGGCGAACCCCACACGATGGACACGAACCGGCCCAGCAAGCGCCTTCTGGGGAATCTGACGAACGCGAAGCTGGGCGACTTGCATTTCTGGACACACAACTCCTGGCACCACGTTTTTGCCGACCACGCGGTGGTCAACTACATCGTTCCACTCGGCCCGGATCGGACGGAGTTGCGGGCTGTGTGGCTCGTTCACAAGGAAGCCGTTGAAGGCGTAGATTACGATGTCGAGCACCTGACGACGGTCTGGCTCGAGACGAACCAGGAGGACGCGGACCTCGTGAAGATCACCCAACTTGGAGTGAAGACCACGGGCTACGCGCCGGGCCCGTTGTCGGAGTCCTTGGAACGTTTGGTGGAACTGAACATGCGTTGGTATATCGAGCGTCTCAAGGCACACGGATATTGATGCTCGGCGGCTCGCGGAACACGACAGGGCCCGCGAAAATCCATGCCGTACTCCGACCGATCCGGACGACCTGCGGCTCAGAACTGATCGTGATTCCGGTTCGACGCGCGGCTGGACGTCTTTCGCATTTCACCTGGCGTCGAGTCGTTCAAGGCAGACCGCTGGGCCAAGCCCGAACTTGGACGAGATAAGAAGAGCAACTCACAACCGGCACGGAACGGCCTCTTAGGGAGCAATTGAGATGTTGAACGAAGTTGAAGCTCTGGCGCGTCTGGCCAACCGGCGGTCCGACCACTCTTTGGATCGCGAGTTCTATATCGATTCGGGCGTGTTCCGGATGGACCTGGAGCGGATCTGGTACAAGAACTGGCTTTTCTCGATCCCTTCCTGCGAGATCGCAAAGCGTGGCAACTACGTCGTCCACAACGTTGGCGACTATTCCGTCATCCTCGTTCGCGGCGAGGACGGGGCGATCCGAGCCTTCCACAACAGTTGCCGCCATCGCGGTTCGGTCCTGTGCAAAACGGCGAAGGGTTCGCGGCCGAAGCTCGTCTGTCCGTATCATCAGTGGACCTACGGGCTCGACGGCTCGCTCGTCTGGGCGCGCGACATGGGACCGAATTTCGATCCCATGCAGCACGGGTTGAAACCGGTCCATTGCCGCGAGGTTTCCGGTCTCGTCTATATCTGCCTCGCCGACGATGCGCCGTTATTTGAGGAGTTCGCGGCAGAAGCTCAGCGCTATCTCGCTCCGCACGATCTTCTGAATTCGAAGATAGCCTACGAGAGCACCATCATCGAGAACGGCAACTGGAAGCTCGTCTGGGAGAACAACCGGGAATGCTACCACTGCGCGGGCAACCACCCCTCGCTTTGCCGGACTTATCCCGAGGACGCGCGATTGTTCACCAACGGCAACGGGGGCGTTCCGGACGCACTCGGGAGGCACGTCGCGCGCTGCGAGGCCGTCGGTGCGCCATCGGCCTATCTGGAGGCGCCGGACGGCGTGTGGCGGTTCGTGCGCACCCCGCTCCTCGATACCGCCGAAAGCTATACGATGGACGGCAAGGTCGCGGTGACCAAGCCGAACTCCAGCCTGCCCTTCAAAGACGGCGGGTCGCTCCTCAAGTTCCTCTATCCTGGGACCTGGAACCATTTCCTGTCGGACCATTCCATCGTTTTTCGACTCACGCCAATCAGCGCGACGCAGACCGAGGTCACAACGAAGTGGCTTGTTCACAAGGATGCCGTCGAGGGCGTCGACTACGATCTGCAGCGGTTGACGGAGGTTTGGAACGCGACCAACTCCGAGGATCAGGAAGTCGTCGAGAACAACCATCGCGGCATTCTCTCGCCGGGCTACGAGCCGGGACCCTACTCCCCCGAGCACGAGGCTGGCGTCATGCAGTTCTGCGACTGGTACACGGCCGCGATGACCGGCGGGCCGGTGGAGCGCCAGCTCGCCGCCGCGGAATAGCGACATGAGCCAGGCGAGAGCAGTGGCTATCGAACCCGCGGTGTGGACGGACGCCGAAGTACTTGAATGCTGCGCAGTCGTGCCGGAGGCGCCGAACACTGCGACTATAAGCTTCGTTTCGCCGAGCGGGGCGCAGTTCCGATATCTGCCAGGACAGTTTCTCACGGTGGAAGTACCAGTCGACGGTGAAACGGTGTGGCGCACGTACACGATCTCGTCTTCCCCGTCCCGTCCGCTCCGCCTGTCGTTGACGGTGAAGGCACAGGCCGACAGCCTCGCCACGCGCTGGATGCTGGACAATCTTCGTCCGGGCATGCGGCTGCGCGCCAAGGGGCCGTCAGGCCACTTCGCGCTGCAGGCTGCAGCGAAGGAAAAATACCTTTTCATCTCGGCGGGGTCCGGCGTGACGCCGGCGGTATCGATGACTACCTTTCTCTTCGATCGGGGCACGGGGATCGACGTCTCCCTCGTGACCTGCGCCAAGCGTCCCTCGGAGATTATCTGCCGTCAGACCCTCGAGTCGATGGCCGCACGGGAGCCCTCCATCAAGCTCCATTTCATCGTTCAGGAGGACGACCCCTTTGGCGCCTGGACCGGATATCGCGGCCGGATGAACCAGGTCATGCTCTGCGCAATCGCGCCGGACTACCTCGAACGGCACGTCTACTGCTGCGGCCCCGAGCCATTCATGAGAGCGGTACGGGACATGCTGAACGCCCTCGGCTTCGACATGTCACACTACTTCCAGGAAAGCTTCACGCAGCCAGTCCATACCGACGCCGAAGGACCGGCGAGTAACTGCGTTGCGGACTTGGCGAAGGCGGCAGAGGTGGTGTTCGCGTCCGGGGTGACGGTGTCGTGCGACGAGACGGACACGATCCTGCATATAGCGAAGTCGGCGGGCCTCAACATCCCTTCGGGCTGTACGTTCGGCGTCTGCGGAACCTGCATGATTAAAATGACTTCCGGCGAAGTGCATATGGTTCACAACGGCGGCATCTCAGACGACGACATAGAAGACGGTTACATCCTCGCCTGCTGCTCCCATCCGATCGGCCGAGTGACGATCGACGTCTGATCATTCACTTTTCAGATCACAGGTCGGTGCCGACGATGCTCGCACAGTCAGTGCCGTACTGGGTCACGCTACGACATTTGCTTTGTCTTCGATGGACCACGTTCTTTTCGAGCAAAGTATCGACCGAGGTTGAGAACGGTCTGCATCATGCCCGGCATTGACGCGCGGGCGCCGGAGCGGACCGACACCAGGAGCGGGTTTGCCGTGTCGCCGAACTGCCGACCATAACCAGAGGTGGTCCCGGGAAACGCGACAGGCCAGCGTAGACATTGTGCTCGGAAGTCTTCTGCAGCATTATATCCTTCACCTTCAGGTGCACCGGCTGATCCTCCTCGTGGTTGGTGTTCGACAGGAACACCGAGGTCAGGCGGTCGAAGGTGAGCGTGTTGTCGGGCTTGGGATAGGCGATCGGCGTGTTCGCCGCGGGCTCCGTCGACAGATGGTCGGGCTTGCCGTGGCGCAGCGTGCCGAAGAAGGAGAAGCCGAGAAGCTGGTTCGTCCACATGTCGATGCCGCCGAGCGCGACCCCGAGCGCCGTACCGAATTTCGACCACAGCGGCTTGACGTTGCGCACCCGCTTCAGGTCGCGGCCGATCGAGGACGAGCGCCAGCCGTCCTCATAAGCCTTCAGCCGGTCGTGCGAACGGCCCTCCTTCATCGCGTCGACCGCGGCGTCCGCCGCCTGCATGCCGGACGCCATCGCATTGCGCACGCCCTTGATGCGCGGCACGTTGACGAAGCCGGCCGAGCAGCCGATCAACGCGCCGCCGGGGCAGACCAGTTTCGGCACCGACTGCCAGCCGCCTTCCGAGATCGCCCGCGCGCCATCGGCGATGCGCTTGCCGCCGGCGAGCAGCCCGGCGATGTCGGGATGGGTCTTGAAGCGCTGGAATTCCTCGAACGGCGAGAGATGGGGATTCCTGTAGTTCAGGTGGACGACGAAGCCGACATAGACCTGGTTGTTTTCCAGGTGATACAGGAACGAGCCGCCGCCGGTCTTCATGTCCAGCGGCCAGCCGAAGGAATGCTGGACGAGGCCGGGCTTCGCCTTGGCCGGATCGATCTCCCAGAGCTCCTTGATCCCGAGACCGAACTTCGGCGGCTCGCGGCCCTCGGCGAGGCCGTAGGTGCGGATCACTTCCTTGGCGAGCGAGCCGCGCACGCCCTCCGAGATGAAGACGTACTTGCCCATCAGCGCCATGCCGCGCTGGTGCATCGGGCTGGGCGTGCCGTCCTTCAGGATGCCCATATCACCGGTGGCGACGCCGATGACGACGTTGGATTCGTCGTAGAGGATCTCGCTCGCGGCAAAGCCCGGATAGATCTCGACGCCGAGGGCTTCCGCCTTCTCTGCCATCCGTTTGCAGACGAGGCCCAGCGACACAACGAAATTGCCGTGATTGTCCATCAGCTTGGGCATCAGCTTGTTGGGCAGGCGCACACCGCCCTGCGCGCCGTAGAAGTAGAACCATTCTTCGGTGACCGCCTAGCGGATCGGCGTCTCCTCCTGCCGCCATTCCGGCAGCAGTTCGTCGAGCGCGGAGGGGTCGAGCACGCAGCCGAACAGGATGTGAATGCCGACTTCGGCGGCCTTTTCAAGGACCACGACGGAGAGCTCGGGATCGCGCTGCTTCAGCCGGATCGCCGCCGAGAGGCCCGCCGGGTCCGCGCCGACGATTACCACGTCGAATTCCATGCCCTCGCGCTTAGGAACGTCTGCCAGACCCATGCTCGTCACAGCTTCGACTGGAGTTCCGGCAGCAGGGTGAAGAGGTCGCCGACGAGGCCGTAATCGGCGACCTGGAAGATCGGCGCCTCCTCGTCCTTGTTGATGGCGACGATGACCTTCGAGTCCTTCATGCCGGCCAGATGCTGGATCGCGCCGGAAATGCCGGCGGCGATGTAGAGATCCGGCGCGACGACCTTGCCGGTCTGCCCGACCTGCCAGTCGTTCGGCGCATAGCCCGCGTCGACCGCCGCGCGCGAAGCGCCGATCGCCGCACCGAGTTTGTCGGCGAGCGGCAGGATCACCTCCTCGAACTTTTCCTTCGAGCCCAGCGCCCGTCCGCCGGACAGGATGATCTTGGCCGAGGTGAGCTCCGGCCGGTCGCTGGTCGCCAGCCGGTCCTCGATGAAGGTCGACAGCGCCGGGTCGGCCGCGGCCGCTACCGGTTCGATCGCGGCCGAACCGCCCTCGCCGGCGGAGGCGAAGGACGCCGTGCGCACGGTGACGATCTTCTTGGCGTCGGCCGAGGTGACGGTCTGGATGGCATTGCCGGCATAGATCGGCCGCTCGAACGTGTCGGCGCCGAGCACCGCGGTGACGTCCGAGATCTGCATCACGTCGAGGAGGGCGGCGACGCGCGGCAGCACGTTCTTGACCGTCGTCGTCGACGGCCCGACCACGGCGTCGTAGCCGGGCGCGAGCGAGACGATGAGCGCGGCGAGCGGCTCGGCCAGGTGATGGGCGTAGGGCGTCGCCTCGGCGAGGAGCACCTTGGCGACGCCATCGAGCTTGGCGGCGGCGTCCGCGACGGCGGTCGCGCCTTCGCCGGCGACGAGGACATGCACGTCGCCGCCGAGGGCGAGCGCGGCCGTCAGCGCCTTGGCGGTGAGGTCGGACAGGGTGTGGTTGTCGTGTTCGGCAAGAAGAAGCGTGGTCATGAAAATTTCCTTCGTGCGCTTCGGATCAGAGAACGCCGGCTTCGGTCTTGAGCTTGGCGATCAGTTCGTCGACGGAGGCGACCTTGACGCCGGCGCCGCGCTTGGCCGGCTCGACGGTCTTGACCACGGTCAGCCGCAACGAGACGTCGACGCCGAAATTGGCCGGGGTCTTCTCCTCCAGCGGCTTCTTCTTCGCCTTCATGATGTTCGGCAGCGAGGCGTAGCGCGGCTCGTTGAGGCGCAGATCGGTCGTCACGATCGCCGGCAGCGTCAGGTCGAGCGTCTGCAGGCCGCCGTCAACCTCGCGGGTGACGGTCGCCTTGCCGTCCGCCAGCTCGATCTTGTTGGCAAACGTGCCCTGGCTCCAGCCGAGGAGCGCCGCCAGCATCTGGCCGGTCTGGTTGCAATCGTCGTCGATCGCCTGTTTGCCGAGGATGACGAGGTCCGGCTTCTCGGCCTCGACGACGCCCTTCAGGAGTTTGGCGACGGCCAGCGGCTCGGTGACGCCGTCGGTCTTGATCAGGATGCCGCGGTCGGCGCCCATGGCGAGCGCCGTGCGCAACATCTCCTGCGCCTGTTGCGGGCCGACGGACACGGCGACGATCTCGGTCGCGACGCCCTTTTCCTTCATCCGGATCGCTTCCTCGACGGCGATCTCGTCGAAGGGGTTCATGCTCATCTTGACGTTGGCGAGGTCGACGCCCGTGCCGTCCGGCTTCACCCGGATCTTCACGTTGTAGTCCACAACGCGCTTCACGCTGACCAAAATCTTCATGCACTCTTCCTTCGTGTCGAACCAACGATTTGACGCTAGCGGACGCGCTCCGACGTGGGAGTGCCGGTCGCCGACAACGCTCGCCAGACTCAATTCTTTGAACGGTCAGAACCTCGGTGCGACGCGGCCGCTCGCTCGGGCAGCCGAAACAAGCGTGTTCGCCATAAGAAGCGCGATCGTCATCGGGCCCACGCCCCCGGGAACCGGCGTGATCGCCCCAGCGACCTTGGCGACGGCGTCGAAGTCGACGTCCGCGACGAGCCGCGTCTTGCCCACGCCGCGTTCGGGCGCTTCTACGCGGTTGATGCCGACGTCGACGACGGTCGCTCCCGGCTTGACCCAATCCTTCAGGACCAGGCGCGGCCGACCGACCGCGGCGACGAGGATATCTGCGCTCCGGCAGACGGATGCCAAATCCCGGGTCCGGCTGTGCGCGACCGTGACGGTCGCGTTTGCGGCAAGCAAAAGGTTCGCCATCGGCTTGCCGACGATGTTCGAACGTCCAACCACGACGGCATTCAGGCCGGAGAGGTCGCGGCCACGGACACTCTCGATCAGGATCATCGACCCCGCCGGGGTGCAGGGTACGAAAGCGGAATCAAGGTCTCCGGTACCTAGACGTCCGACGTTAAGGGCATGGAAGCCGTCGACATCCTTATCGGGCGAGATGGCCTGGATAACCGAAACCTGATCGATAGCCTTCGGCAGGGGCAACTGTACCAGGATACCGTTGATGGCCGGATCGGCGTTTAGGGATGCCACTAGGGCGAGGAGCTCGGCCTCGGTCGTCGTTTCCGGAAGCTCATGCTGCTCCGACCTGAAGCCGCACTCCTCCGCGGTCCGGTTTTTAGCGGACATGTAGATCTGGCTCGCCGGATCCTCGCCGACAATGATCACCGCGATGCCCGGCACGACACCATCTGCCGCCAGTTTCAACGCTTCCGCCTTCACCCATTCGAGAATGCGATTTCCCATCGCCTTGCCGTCGAGCAGACGGGCGAGCTTCTCGCCGGAAGTTCTTGATGCCGCAACGTTCACCCGAACACCACGGTTTTGTGGCCGTTTAGCATGACGCGGCTTTCCAGATGGCTCTTCACTGCGCGGGCGAGGACGCGGCTCTCGATATCGCGGCCGGTCGCAACAAAGTCGTCGGCGCTCAGCGCATGAGTGACACGCTCAGTTTCCTGCTCGATTATCGGCCCCTCGTCGAGATCGGGCGTCACGTAGTGCGCCGTCGCGCCGATCAGCTTCACGCCTCGCTCAAAAGCCTGATGGTAAGGCTTGGCGCCCTTGAAGCTGGGCAGGAACGAATGATGGATGTTGATGACCTTTCCGAACAGCCGCCTCGACAGGTCTTCGGACAACACCTGCATGTATCGGGCCAGCACTACGAGATCGGCACCGACATCCCGCACGAGGTCGAGGAGCTTCTCCTCCTGCTCCGCCTTGTTGGTCTTGTCGACTGTCCAGCAATAGTACGGAATGCTGGCAAGCTCGGCCGTCGCGCGGCTGTCCTCGTGGTTCGAGACGATGGCGGCAACCTCGGCGTCCAGCCAGCCGACGCGGATCTGATAGAGAAGAAGCAACATGGCGTGGTCGAAACGCGAAACCAACAGCACGATCCGCGGCCGCCGTGCCCGGTCGACGATAGCGCTCTTCAAGTCGAACCGTTCGACGGCGGGCTTAAGACACCTCTCGACGTCATCCTTCGAAACGTCGGCGACGGCGTCGAAGGAGATACGCATGAAGAACCGGTTGGTCAGCCGGTCCCAGAACTGCGCGGACTCCGCGATGTTGGCCCCGACGGACGCGAGTTCTGTCGTGACGCCCGCGACGATCCCGGGACGGTCTTCGCAGGATAGCGTCAGTATGTAGCTGCGCGTCATTTCATTTCTCCGGTGTGGGTTTGCGACCTGCGCGCACGGGGCCGCGTGCACCCCGGAGACGTCAATCCCGACCCCGGTGCCGTTAGTAGTGCGGCGGCGTGATCACCCAGACCACCTTGGTGGAGATCTCGCCCGAGTTGGCGCAGCGGTGAATTTCCGTGCTGTTGAAGGAGAAGCTGTCGCCCTCCTCCAACTCGAAGAAGCGGCCGCCGATCCAGAGGTCCAGGCGACCTGCCATGACCACGCCAGCTTCGACCCCGTCGTGACTGTAGTCGCCGCTGTCCGCGCCCGGCTCGATCGTGCTGATCAGCAGTTCCAACGGACCGGATAGATTCGGGGTCAAGAGTTCTTCGGCGATCCCGAGGCCGGTGAACGCGAAGCGTCGTCGATTGGCCGCGCGCACGATCAAGTCTCGCTCGCCCGTCGGCACGTCGCCGGCGGCATGGAAGAACCAGTTCATCTGGATGCCGAGCGCGCTGCTGATCCGTTTCAGGACACCGATCGGCAACTTGCTGTGGTTGCGCTCGATCTGGCTGAGATATCCGACCGAGATGTCGGACGCGTCCGCGACCTGCTGCAGCGTCATTCGCTTGACCTTCCGCAGCTGCCGGATCTGCGAGCCAATCTCCGTCTCCTCCACGACCTCGTTGGAGGAGCCTGCTTGGCCCGAAGCGGAAGCCCGAGATAAACTGAAGGATGGCATTGGCAACTCCCGGCACGGATTCCCGGCGAAGTCCCACCTCAAGAAGCCCAAGAACCTGCAAGCTTCGACCGCCGATCATTCCGTATTCTCTCCCAGCGCTTTTTACCAGAGCACACCGCTTAGTTCGTTTTGTGAAAAAAAACTAGATTTTTTCACGCTTGTAAATCTTCTTTTTCCATGGGAATGATTTTGCGGATCTGGTTCGGCTCGAGGCGAACTTTGACACGCCGTCGAAGTCACCCGCAGCCGCCGTGAGACCGCAGAACGAAAGAATTCAGCAATGAGCAACATTCCCGCCAAGGCCCGCGTCGTGATCATCGGCGGCGGCATCTCAGGCTGTTCTACGGCCTATCATCTGGCCAAGCTCGGCTGGACCGACGTGGTGCTTCTGGAGCGCAAGCAGCTTACTTCCGGCACGACCTGGCACGCAGCCGGCCTTATCGGCCAGCTTCGCGCTTCTCAGAACATGACGCGGCTCGCGAAATATTCCGCCGACCTCTACCTCAAGCTTGAGGAGGAAACGGGCGTCGCGACTGGCATGCGCCAGTGCGGCTCGATCACCGTCGCGCTGACCGCGGAGCGGAAGGAGGAGATTTACCGTCAGGCGACACTCGCCCGCGCCTTCGACATCGACGTGAACGAGATCTCGCCCAACGAAGCGAAGGCGATGTATCCGCATATCAATATTGGCGACGTGGTGGGCGCCGTCCACCTGCCCCTCGACGGCCAGTGTGACCCGACCAACATCGCGATGGCGCTAGCCAAAGGCGCCCGTCAGCGCGGCGCGCAGATTATCGAGAACGTGAAGGTCAGAGGCGTCCGACAGCGGAACGGCCGAGTTAGCGGCGTCGCCTGGGATGACGGCATCAAGCAAGGAGTCATTGAGGCGGATATGGTGGTCAACTGCGGCGGCATGTGGGGGCGCGACCTGGCTCGCGCTTCCGGTGTCGCGCTGCCGCTTCACGCCTGCGAGCACTTCTATATTGTGACGGAGGCAATCGAGGGCCTGACGCACCTGCCGGTCCTCCGCGTTCCCGACGAATGCGCCTACTATAAAGAGGACGCCGGCAAGATGCTGCTCGGCGCCTTTGAGCCGAAAGCCAAGCCCTGGGGCATGGAAGGCATCCGCGAGGACTTCTGCTTCGACCAGTTGCCGGAGGACTTCGACCATTTCGAGCCGATCCTCGAGATGGCGGTGAACCGGATGCCGATGCTGGAAACCGCGGGCATCCACACCTTCTTTAACGGGCCGGAAAGTTTCACCCCGGACGACCGCTACTATCTTGGCGAAGCGCCGGAACTGAAGGGCTACTATGTCGCCGCAGGCTATAACTCGATCGGCATTGTGTCTTCGGGGGGCGCCGGCATGGCGCTCGCACAATGGATGAATGACGGCGAGCCACCGTTTGACCTATGGGAGGTGGACATCCGGCGCGCGCAGCCCTTCCAGAAGAACCGTCGCTATCTGAGGGAACGCGTCACCGAAACGCTCGGCCTCCTCTACGCCGATCATTTTCCTTACCGACAGATGGCGACCTCGCGCGGCATCCGTCGCTCACCCCTGCACGAGCATCTCAAGGCAAGAGGAGCGGTGTTTGGCGAGGTGGCCGGCTGGGAACGCGCCAACTGGTTCGCTGACGAGGGTCAGGAACGCGAATACAAGCTGTCTTGGAAGCGCCAGAACTGGTTCGAGAACAGTCGGCACGAGCATATGGCTGTGCGCGAGAATGTCGGCCTCTTCGACATGACCTCCTTCGGCAAGATACGCATCGAGGGACCGGGCGCTCTGGGCTATGTCCAGCGACTTTGTGCCAACCAGATGGACGTTGCGTCGGGCAGAATTGTCTACACTCAAATGCTGAATCAGCGGGGTGGCATCGAGAGCGACCTCACTGTCACCCGTTTGTCGGAAACTGCCTTCCTCGCAATCGTTCCCGGCGCAACGCTTCAGCGCGACCTCGCCTGGATGCGCCAGAATCTCCAGGACGAGTTTGTGGTCGTCACCGACGTCACCGCGGCCGAGTCCGTCCTTGTCCTCATGGGGCCGAATTCTCGCGAACTCATCAAAAGAATTAGTCCTAGTGACTTCTCAAACGAAGCGTTCCCATTCGGTACGGCGCAGGAGATCGAGATCGGGATGGGCCTCGCTCGTGCCCATCGCGTAACCTATGTTGGCGAACTCGGCTGGGAGCTTTACGTTTCCACCGACCAGACTGCGCATGTCTTCGAGGCCCTCGAGGAGGCGGGACAGGACGTCGGGCTCAAGCTTTGCGGACTTCACGCGCTTGATTCCTGCCGTATCGAGAAGGCATTCCGTCATTTCGGCCACGACATCACCGACGAGGACCATGTGCTCGAGGCCGGCCTAGGTTTTGCGGTGAAGATCGACAAGGGGGATTTCATTGGCCGCGAAGCGGTGAGGCGCGTGAAGGACGAAGGCCTGAAGCGGCGCATGGTGCAATTCAAGCTGGAGGATGCCGAGCCGCTCCTGTTCCACAACGAAGCGGTGGTCCGGGACGGGAAGATCGTGTCCATCATAACTTCCGGCAATTACGGACATTTCTTGGGCGGAGCAATCGGCCTTGGCTACGTTCCGTGCGAGGGGGAAGGCTCGGAGAGCGTCCTTTCCTCGAGCTACGAGATCGAGATCGCGGGTCGGCGTTTTGCGGCGGAAGCTTCGCTGAAACCCATGTACGATCCGACCGCGGCACGGGTCCGGGCCTGAACGACAAGCTCCAACCGGCGCAAGCAGAGGCGAAAAATGACTAGAACCCTAAGCGGCTCGGTCGTCGCGCTCTGGCGCTACCCGGTCAGCTCGCTGGCCGGGGAACGCCTGGCTCTTTCGCATTTGACGCAAACGGGCGTCGCGGGCGACCGCGATTTTGGTTTATTCGACGCGGGAACACAGGGCATCCTCTTTCCCTCAAGAGACCGCCGCGCGAACGTCGCGCCGCTCGCCGCCGCAAGGATAGGCATTGGAACCGTTTTGGAACTCAGCGTCGACGGCGAGCGCTGGGCAGCTTTCGACGACATTTCGCTTCAGCGGGACCTTAACTTACATTTCGGACGCAAGGTGCAGGTCCATCGCTACGGTGACGCTCTGGGCGACGGGACAGCCGAACCGCGATACGAGCGCGGGCCCATCCATCTACTCAGTCTCCAGGCAATGCAAGCGCTGCAGGAGCGGTTGCCGAACAGCATCGTCGACGTGGCGCGGTTCCGACCGAATGTCCTCGTTGATCTGCCGGGCACGACTGAGTTGGTGCCGGAAGAGCTTCTGATCGGACAGGAGTTCAGATTGGGAGCCTTGCGGCTCCGAGGAACGGTGCCACGCGATCGTTGCAGCTTCACGGCTCTTGAACAGAGGGGCTTGCCGGAAGATAAGAACATCCTGCGCGCCTTGATCGCAGGCTTCGAGAAGAACTTCGGCATCCTTTGCGACGTGTTGGACGAAGGTGATATCGCTGTCGGCGCCCAGCTTACAGCAGAACTCGTAAAGAAAAAGGAAGCGCCGATAGTCATCGTTGGCGCGGGACAGGCCGGCGCAATCGCGGCGCGCGCCATGCGCGATCTGGGGTCAGCTGCCCCGATCGACCTCTTTGGTGAGGAGCACCACGCTCCATACGAGCGACCTCCTCTCTCCAAAAGCGATTTTGTCGGCAAGATCGGTTCCAGCGGACTAACCAGCGTCCTGTCGGCGACCGAAGCCGAGACGCTCGACATCGCTCTCCATCTTGGCGCGCGTGTCGCGAAGATTGATCGCACGGAGCGCACAATTGAAACCGAGGACGGGACGCTTTTCCCGTACTCCCGGCTCATACTCGCGACCGGGGGGACTGCGCGGCGCGTGCCACGGCTCGAGCGCGGCTATGGACGTGTCCATGCAATCCGAACCGCGGAGGACGCGGAGCACCTACATCGTTCGCTGAATGCGAGCCGCAGGGTATTTGTGCTCGGCGGGGGCTGGCTTGGTCTGGAAGTCGCCGCAACGGCCAGAAGCCTTGGTCGCAGCGTCACGCTGTTTGCCCGGCAACGTCGATTGTGTTCGCGAGTGCTGCCGTCCGTGGTCTCGGACTATCTCGTCGGTCTACACGAGCAGCATGGCGTGAGGTTGCGCCTCGGCGAGGAACCGGTGTTTCGAGAACACGCGGACCGGGTAGAGGCCGAGTTCGCCGACGGCAATGTGGAAGCCGCCGACATGCTTGTAGTCGCGATCGGCATGCGCGCGAACGAAAGCCTGGCAAGACAGGCAGGACTCGCTTGTGCCGACGGCATCTTCACCGATCCGGACGGAGCAACCGATGATCCCGCCATCTTTGCGATCGGCGACGTGGCGCGCCAGCGGGTGGCAGGCCATCGAGGCGGCCTCCGTCTTGAGAGTTGGCACAACGCCAACGATCAAGCCTACCGGCTTGCGCGGCACCTTTTGGCGCTGGAGCCAGAGATCACGCCCGTTGCCCGCTTCTGGTCGCACCAGTACGACGCCATGTTGCAGGTTGTTGGCTTGCCGGACTCTGCCGCTGAGCCGGTGGCTCAGGAAGGCGGCGCCGATCCCTACTGGGAGTTCGACGGCTTCGCCGTGGGTGTGAACCGCGCACGAAAGTTGCACCGCTTCGCAGCTACGATCCAGGAGGCCGCTGCAAGCGCAGTGGTTCCGGTCGCCCCTCCCGTCGTGGCGACGGCTGAGTTGATCCGCTTGTCACTCGGTCGTGCCGACCACATCACTGACGGTAAAATCGTACGCTTCGAGATTGATGAGGTCGGTGCAATCGCGGTGACGCGCTGCGACGGTCGCCTGTTTGCCGTGAACGACACATGTCCGCACGTGGGAGTATCCCTTTCCCAAGGCTTCCTGGAGAACGGCCGGATCGTTTGTCCATCGCATTTTGCCGAGTTCGATCCGGAAACGGGAGCAGCCTCCAACGCGCCGCCTGGCTGCACGGCGGTGGCATGCTACTTTATGGAAGAGGTAGATGGCGAAGCGTTCGTTCTCGTTCCGCAGCGGCCAATCCAATCGGCCTCGTGATCCTTCAAAGATTAAACACGTGTAATTTATTCCCGAGTATCGCATTCCTCGGGTAGGGCGTTGCACTAACCTGCGACCGATCCGCCAGGAGACCAGAGCGGCCACAACGTTGGAAATCCCGCGTCCGTACCGTGATCTCATCGATGTGCTGGTGCGGATCCGCCATGTCCTTCGAAGGCGGAAAACTTTTCCGATTGTGGACCTCACTTTGTCCTTCGTGTTGGCTAAGAGCATAGAGCGTACCCCATGTAGGACCGATGTCCCGATGGGCAACACTCGCGAGCTCTGCCGACATATCGCTAAGGCGATTGGCGGTCAGATGGACGACTTCGCCCTCGCGCTGAATCCTTCCTCGAACACCGAGCATACCAGCGCGGAGGGCGACGCGGCGATGCATCCGCAGTTCGCGGCGCAATCTCCGAGCCATGGTCGAACGGGCAGACGGAATACCAGGCTCAAGCTCGTGAAGCGGTGGATGTACGGCCGGGCAAAGCTCGATCTCCTTGAAACGCACTTCCTCGGCGCCACCTGATCGTCATCGACGATTGCATCACTTCCAAAATTGCACGCCCAATGACACTCGCGCCGCGGTTGCTTCAGCTCTGCCGTCAGCTCCTCCTGCCGTTCCGGCGGAGGCGCTCCCAGATCGCGCTCACGCCCGTCTGCTTTGTCTGTCGTAGCGTTGAACGGTTAGATCTCGCGCATCGATCTCGGGCTGCCTGCCGTCGACGAGATCGGCCAGGACGCGGGCGGAGCCGCAGCTCATGGTCCAGCCGAGCGTTCCGTGGCCGGTGTTGAGGAACAGGCCGCGCACGCGCGTGGCTCCGATCACCGGCGTGCCGTCAGGCGTCATCGGCCGAAGACCCGACCAGAAACTGGCCTTTGACAGATCGCCGCCGGGGAACAGATCCGTGACGGAATGCTCCAGGGTGGCGCGACGGGCCGGTTCCAGGCTGTTGTTGAAGCCTGAAATTTCCGCCATGCCGCCGACCCGGATGCGGTCGCCGAGGCGGGTGATGGCGATCTTGTAGGTCTCGTCCATGACGGTTGACTCCGGCGCCCGCGCCGCCTCGACGATGGGGATCGTCAGCGAATAGCCCTTCACCGGATAGACCGGCAGCGCGATGCCATGCGGCTTCAGAAGCAGCGGCGAATGGCTGCCCATCGCGACGACGACGGCATCGGCGGCAAGTAAGCCGACATCCGTCTCCACTCCGGTCACCGTGCCACCCTCGACCCGCAGGCGCAAAACGGTGCGACCATAATCGAACCGCACCCCAAGCCCTTCGGCGCGCGCGGCCAAGGCGTTGGTGAAGGCAAAGCAGTCGCCGGTCTCGTCCTGCGGGGTCAGAAGACCGCCAACGATCTTGTCGCGGGCATGGGAAAGCGCCGGCTCGACCCGAATACAGCCCTCACGGCCGAGAACCTCGTAGGGAATGCCATCGGCGGCCAGGGCCTTTACGTCCTTGGCGGAGGCGTCGAGCTGCGCCTCGGTGCGAAACAGCTGCAGCGTGCCCTGCATGCGCTGCTCATAGGCGATACCGGTTTCGGCTCGGAGTTCGGCGAGGCAAGCGCGGCTGTAATCGGCGAGACGCAGCATCCGGCTCTTGTTTACGGCGTAGCGCGCACTGGTGGAGTTGGCTAGCATCTGTGCCATCCAGGACAGCATGGCCCAATCCGGCTTCGGCCGCAGGATCAGCGGAGCATGCTCCATGAACAGCCATTTCATCGCCTTGCGGGGAATGCCGGGCGCCGCCCAGGGCGAGCAGTATCCGAAGGAGACCTCGCCAGCATTGGCAAAGCTCGTCTCCAGCGCCGGGCCCGGTTGCCGGTCGACGACCACAACCTGATGGCCGAGCTTGGCGAGCGCATGCGCCGACGTCACGCCGATGACGCCGGCGCCCAAAACCAGAACCTTCATTCATCACTCCGAGATGGCCGTCTCGACAAAGCGACGCTCGAAACGCCGGCCGAGAGAGGTGAGGATTTCGTAGGATATCGTGCCGGCATCGGCAGCAACCATGTCGAGGCTCTGAGTGGCGCCGATCAGCTCCACCAAATCGCCTGCTGCGAGGTCGTCGACCGTGGCATCGCTCGCATCCAGGATGAGGCTGTCCATCGACACGCGTCCGACGATGGGAAGGCGATGGCCATGATAGATGGCTGCGCCGGCCGTGCCGATGCAGCGCGGCCAGCCATCGGCATAGCCTACGGCGATCGTCGCCAGCCTCATGTCGCGCGCCGCGACGGCTGCAAGCCCATAGCCGATCCCAGCCCCGGCCGAGAGCTCACGCAGCTGCACGACCCGAGCATCGAGCCGGACGACGGGATGCATGGAATTGGAGCGGCCCGGCGTCGGTTTGCCGCCATACAGCGCGATGCCAGGACGGACCAGATCGAAATGATAGGCGGCTTCAAGAAACACGCCGGCCGAGTTGGCTAGCGAGCGCCGCGCCTCGGGCGCAATATCGGCGATCGCGCAGAAAGCTGAGAGCTGGGCGGCATTGGCGGGATGGGAGGGCTCGTCCGCACAGGCGAGATGGCTCATCACGAGACAGATGTCGATTTTCGCCAGAAGCGAGGGAGCCTGCCGGAGCATTGCGATCTCCAGTGCCGACAGGCCTAGGCGCGACATGCCGGTATCGACCTGCAGCGCCGCCAGCAGCGGCATTCCGGCGGCGACGGCGGCGCGTCTCCACGACGCGACCTGCTCGAGCGAATTCAGCACTGGCCGGATCCGGGCCCGGTGGCAGGCCCCTTCGCTGTCCGCGGCCAGCCCGTTCAGGACGAAGATCTCGGCCTCCGGCGGCAGTCGGCTGCGGAGTTCCAGCGCCTCGCCGAGATGGGCGACGAAGAAGGTCCGACATCCCTCGCCCCACAGCACCGACGCGATACGTGCAGCGCCCAGTCCATAGCCGTCCGCCTTGACCACGCCGGCAACTGCTGTACCGGCAGCCGCCTCCTTCATCAGACGATAGTTGCTGGCAAGGGCCGCGAGATCGACGGTGAGAATGCCGGGCGCGGCAACGCCTGCCATTGCATCGATGGGCATCGGAGCGGATGTGGTCGCTGCGCTGGAGCCGGGAGACATTGCCGAACCCTCGAAGAGATGGGGATGACCAAACTTATCTAAATATCATCGAAGATGTGCGATATAATTCGAGTTTCCTGTCTTATTGCGATCGGAATCCGCACAATCTTCGGAGGCACGCAATTCGTGCATGACATCGACAAGGTTGATCGACGCATCATCCAAGCCCTGCGGCGCAACGCGCGCGTAACCAATGTGGCGCTGGCCGCCGAGGTCGGCCTTTCCGCCTCGGCCTGCCTGCGGCGCGTCCAGATTCTGGAGGACCGCGGCACGATCCGGGGCTACACGGTGATCGTCGGTGGCATGGCGGGGCAAAAGGGGCATGTCGTCATTGTCAGGATCAGCCTGGAGAGGCAGACCGAGGACATGCTGGACCGTTTCGAGCGCGAGATCCTCAAGTATCCCGAAATTCGCGAGTGCTATCTGATGACGGGCGAGGAAGACTATCTGTTGCGTGTCGAGGCCAGCGACGCAGGCGATTACGAACGTATTCATAAGGAAGTCTTGTCGCGATTGCCCGGCGTCTCGCGTATCAATTCGAGCTTTGCAATCCGCAGTGTGCTTTGATTCGACAGACAGCAGTGACAAAAGCCAGCGTCCCGACCTTGGCGAATGCGGGCTCTGATCGATCGTTACCAAACTATGCTTCGCGGCCGCGCCGACTTGAAACTCGACCTCTGGATAACCGATGCCATGAAAAGATGGACTTGCTGCGCGAAAGTGGCTCTTGCGATGTTGTGTGGTTTACGCGGCGAGGAGCAATCGTCCGGTCTTTTGCCCCGATGAAGAGCCGTGCGATGGTATCGGTGCCGGGTCGGCGATCGTCACGGGAACGAGCGCCGTCGGGGTCGGCGCCGACGTCTCGCACAGTTGCTTTCGCCAACGAAAAAGCTGGCTCGTGTGTATCCCGGCCGACCGGGCAACTTGCGAGGCGGTCACACCGGGCTCGAGCGAAGCGGCGACCAATGTGGTTTACGCGGCGAGGAGCAATCGTCCGGTCTTTTGCCCCGATGAAGAGCCGTGCGATGGTATCGGTGCCGGGTCGGCGATCGTCACGGGAACGAGCGCCGTCGGGGTCGGCGCCGACGTCTCGCACAGTTGCTTTCGCCAACGAAAAAGCTGGCTCGTGTGTATCCCGGCCGACCGGGCAACTTGCGAGGCGGTCACACCGGGCTCGAGCGAAGCGGCGACCAATCGCTCCTTCTCCTCACGCCTCCAGCGACGGCGGTTTCCGCCCCCGCCGGTGATCACTTCGAACCTCGTCGTCGTCATAGTGCTGCTCCTAGGATTATCCCTAGGACTTCACCGATCCGACCATAATCGAGAAGGCGGTCCCCGCCGTGCGCTTACTCTGCAGCCGGCAGCAGAACCAGTTTGCCGAAGAAGCGCTTAGCTACGAAATCGTCCTGAGCCTTGCGAATTTCGTTAAGCGGATAGCTCCGGGCTACCTGCGGCTGCACCGCGCCAGAGACGATCAGATCGACGAGCTCCTTAAATTCAGCGCGTGTCCATATCGTGGAACCGATCAGTTCCAGGTGCCTGAGATATAGTACGCGCAAGTCCAGTTCGACCTTTGGCCCTGCGATAGCTCCGGCGGTAACATATCGGCCGCTTTCGGGCCGGATATTGTGGAGTAAGGTCGCGAATGCCGGTCCGCCGACAACATCGGCGAACACGTCGGCTTCGTGTCCGTCCAGCGCTTCACGGACCGCTTTGCCGAGGTCGTCCTCATCTCGATTCACCACGAAATCGGCCCCGATCCTACGAACGTCGGCTTCCTTGCCTTTCCCGACGATAGCTAGAACCTTTCCGCCTCGCGCCTTTACGAGCTGCACCAATCCAGTTCCAACACCTCCGGACGCTCCTGAGACGATGACTGTTTCGCCCGTCACCATACGCGCTCGGTTCAGCATGTGCAGTGCCGTTCCGTAGGCTGATGGGAAGCTCGCAATCTCAGGATCCGATAGATCTGACTGGATCGAGAAGGAGCTTTCAGAAGGCGCCGAGACGTACTCGGCGAACCCACCGTCGCGCTCGCTGCCAAAGTGCCCAGCTCCGTAGAGACTGTCTCCCGGCAATCTCAGGACCGGATCGACCACAACCCTTTCTCCAACTCGGGTCGCTTCGACGCCGTTCCCAACGGCAACGATCCGGCCGACGATGTCTATGCCTTGAATGCGCGGGAACACGAGCGGATCACCTTTCCATCCAACCGCCGCGACGGAATCCTTCTGCGTATTGTATGCTCCCTGCCGCGCCCAAAGATCGGTATTGTTCACGCCCGCTGCGCCGACCTTAATGAGCACCTCTCCATCCTTCAGCTGCGGCATTGGCACGTCAGCTCGATATTCAAGCTTTTCAGGTCCTCCATGTCCTGTAAGCACAACCGCATGCATAACAGACGGTATATCTCTTGCCATTATATTTACTCCACAGGATTGATCTTCGACGAAGAATTGCACAATTGGTTTGCCTAGGCTGAAGAAAACCGAATACGACCATCTTCTTCTTTGAGCGACCCCTAGCGCTAACTAGTTGTATTGTTTCAGCGAAATGATCATTTTACAATTATCGGAATCTATCTTTTACTCCGAGATAAGACTTTGGCACTCGTAGTTGACATACTGGAGACATTGCACGGCTAAGGTATTATTGGTGCCAACAGGCGGACCAATGTAAGCGTCACACCGATATCTGAAGATCCACATCGAAATCTTGATCGATTTTATAAGAAATAGCACGGTGTCTAAGAGAACGTCGAGAAGCCCCGACGTCCTCTTTCTTTCGTAATCCATCAGCGCCTAAAGTGCAGATTTGATTTTCTCGGCAACTTCAGCGGGGACCCACTTGGTCCAGACCTCGGGCATGTTCTGTATGAACCATTTCGCTCCGTCCTCGCCGGTCGCCTGGTTGTCGGTCATCCACAACATGATCTTGCCGACTTCAGCCTGCGTCCAGCTGCGTTTTGCGAAATAGCCCTTCGCATCGGTCACGTCGTCCCGCTTTAGAAATGCGGCGGAAGCCACTGTGAGTTCTTGTGCGACTTCCCAATAGTTCGGCTTGGGATTTGGGCAATCCGGATTTGTCGTGCAACGCACCCACTCAGCTGCGTCATGGGGGCTGCCTTGCAGGCGGACCATCGGATACTTCATCAAGAGCGATGTCGGAGCCCAATAGGCGGCGATGTAGCCGATCTTCCGATCATACGCTCTCGTGATCAAGCTATCGAGAGCGCCCGCGGACCCGCTAGAAACAATAACGAAGCCCTTATTTTCGGCATCAAGGGCCTTGAACAGTTGCTCCGTTATGATCGTGCTTCCCCAGCCCTGGGGCCCGTTGATCACGGCACCCTTCGAAGAGTCCTCCGGCGCCGGGAAGAGTTCTGGATGCTTCATTGCGTCATCGACGGATTTTATGTCAGGGTGAGCGTCCGCAAGATACTTCGGAATGTACCATCCTGAAGTGGAGCCGTCGCTTATCGCCGTTCCAATAGCGGCGATCCGTCCTTCCTTGATGCCTTGCACATAGAGATCCCCGGTGACAGCCGGAGCGACAGCAGGCGCAACGCCCGGCTCTCCTTTCTCGATCATAGATGTCAGCGTCGGGACCGTATCACCCGCGACGACCGTGGCGTTGCAACCGTAGCCGTTGTTCAGAATAAATTGGTCTACGTACGTGTTGACCTCGGCCGATTGCCAATTAAATGCTGCGATCGTGATATTGCCACAGGACGCCTGCGCAGAATTGCTTACCATCAAAGGTGCCGCCATCATGGCAGAAATCAGTAATACCTTCATCTTTACCTCCATCCGTTGAGTGAGTGCGATATCGCATAATAAAAGGCTGTTTTTAAATTGGCGCTCCTTCCGAACATTTTCGGAGAAGCGACCCAATCGAGCGACGCCTCGGCTGCGGCGTGTAGAATCTCGACGAAAGCCGATCTCTATCCATAAAAACATTCTCACAGAAAAAGATGATTTACAAGCGTGAAAAAATTTGATTGTTTTTCACGAAGAGAAAAGGCACGTGGTCCTGGGGTCAAGGCCGCATCTCCCGATTGAAGGAGGATGAGAGCATTTCCTTCAAGAGCCCGGATAGTATCGAAAACTCCGTTAAGCGCGCTTCCCAATAGGGAGCGTCCTCCGAATTCTTTGAAAGACACGCGGACATGGCTGCCAACCTCGCTCAAAGCACCCACCGGATAAATCCGCCTCATGTCGAGCCGACGGTAGCTGGGTGGTATGCGGCTTCCGGGCCGGAGTCCTCGGCGAGGCCACTCGATGGTGACGTCTCGTGCGACTGGCTGGTCGTCGGCGCCGGCTGGATGGGCATCCACGCTGCCCGGCGCCTGGCCGAACTCCAACCAGACGACTCGGTGGTCCTGGTCGACGCGGGGCGCATCGGCAACAACGCCTCCGGAAGATGCGCAGGGTTCGCGATCGACCTAGCGCACAATCCACGCAAGTCCGACTTCGTTGAGGACGTCAAGGGTAACCAGGAGGAGCTGGAGACCAATCTCCACGGCATCGCGTATCTGCGCAGTGCGGTTGAGGATCTGGGCGTCGAGTGCGACTGGCAGCCGCAAGGCAAATACCATTCCGCTGCGACCGAGAACGGGCGCGCCGATTTGCGCAAGTTTGCCGGCGCCCTCGACGTCATGCAGCAAACCTACAGATGGGTGTCGAAGGAAGAGATCCGGGAACACACCGGTAGCGGGCACTACATTGAGGCGCTTTTCACGCCGGGCGCCGTCCTTCTGCAGCCGGCGAAGTACCTTCGCAATGCCGCCGCCCGCCTGCCAGCCAACGTGGCGGTGCACGAGAACACTATCATTGCGGGTATCGAATACGGATCCCCGTTCCACGTCGCCGAAACCGCCGGAGGAACGATCCGAGCAAAGGGTCTGATCCTGTGTAACGCCGGGTACCTGACGCGTTTCGGTTTCCACGAAAAGACGGCTATCCCCGTCTACACCTACGCCAGCATGACCCGTCCGCTCACCGAGGCCGAAATGTACACGATCGGCGGGGCTTCGAGTTTCGGCCTGATTCCTGCCAACAGTTTCGGGACCACGGTGCGTCGCACGGTAGACCACCGCCTCTTCCTCCGGAATGTTTACGCCTACGCCGAAAACTTCCGCTCAACTGCCGCGGACGTCGCGAAGGCGCGGCGGCATCAGCAGATTGCCTTCGATCGGCGGTGGCCGAGCATTTCCGGGATCGGTTTCGAGCACAGCTGGGGTGGACTTCTGACGCTGTCCCAAAACGGCGGCATGATCTTCGGCCAACTAACCAAGAACGTCTTCGGCGCCGCCTTCTGCAACGGCACGGGAGTGGCGCGTGGTACGGCCTTTGGCAAAGCCATCGCCGAGATGGCGGTCGGCCGTTCGTCGCGCATCATTGACATCCTCAAAGGCCGCTCCCGGCCGACACGGGCCTATCCGACGCCCATAACCCATCTTGGCGTCAAGCTCGTCACCGGACACCGTTTCCGGCAAGCCGGCCTCGAAGTCTGACCTAACTCAAAAGGAAACATCAAAAATGGCCGACCTGAAAGGTATCAATTTAGCGATGCAGACCCCCTTCGACGACGCAGGGCGGATCTGCCTTAAGACGTGGGAAGAGCTGATCGACCAGTATGTAGACGCCGGCGTGCACGGGCTCGTGCTCGGTTCCGGCACCGGCCAGCATCCTTATCTCACGGAGGATGAGTGCAACAGGCTCTACGAGGTCGGCGCGAAGCGCATCGCTGGCCGCTGTACCGTAATCTGCCAGACCTCTGCGCTGAACGTAGACGAGGTCATTCGTCGCTCCCGCCATGCCGAATCTATTGGGGCCGACGCTCTGATGATCCTCCCGCCATATCTCGAAGGCCCAGCGGACGACGACGGACTGCTGGCATTTTATGAGGAAATCGATCGGAACGTCGGCATCGACGTTGTTGGATACAACATCCCACAGGCTACGGGCATATCCGTCGGCGTGCCTCTCCTGAAGCGCCTGAACGCACTGGAGCATTTCGCGTATATCAAGGACAGCGCGGGAGACTTCACCGTTCATCAGTCGTACCTGCTGGCAGGTGGCGAAGTTTTGAACGGCTGCGATACCACGACCGTCTATGCGCTGATGGCCGGCGCCCATGGCGTGATCTGGGGCGGCGCTAACTACATGCCACATGAGGCAGTGCGCCTTTATGAGCTGGTGAACTCGGGCGAACACGCGGAAGCTCTTCGGCTATGGGCGCGCATGCTTCCGTCCCTCCTGTATATCTGGGAAAACCGCTACATGCCCGCAGTGCTGTTCGCCTCGCAACTCCGAGGCTTCGGCACGGGTAACATCCGTCGTCCGCTTTCACAGTTGAACGCTGCCGAACAGGTCGAGCTTCGTGCTGCCCTTGGTCCTTTGCTCGTCTGAGCTCAGAAATAGTTGCAACGGGAAGCAAGGGGGTAAGCATGGACTGGTTTCTGTCCTTTCCGCACATGCCGGATGACACGCTTCGGATGGTGAAAAAGACTATCGACGACGGGTTTCGCGTCTTCACGCGAAGCTACGGCGAAGCGATCGAGGGTTTGTTCTCGCCGTTGCAGACCTTCATGATCTGGTCCGAACGGCTGCTCACCCAGAGTCCATGGCCGATCGTGATCATCGTGATCGCCGCGATCGCCTATCTCGCCAGCCGCTCATGGCTCATCACCGTCGGCACCATCATGACGCTCCTTCTCATCGGCTGGTTCGACATGTGGACCGACACGATGCGCACGATCTCGATGATCTTGGTGTGCACCTTTATCGCCATCGTGGTCGGCCTGCCGATCGGCATCGCCATGGCTCGCTCGGATCGCCTTCGCGGCGTGGTAAACCCGATACTCGACGTGATGCAGACCATGCCAAGCTTCGTCTACCTGATCCCCGTTGTAATGCTGCTCGGTATCGGGCGCGTGCCGGGATTGATAGCGGTCGTGATTTACGCAATCCCGCCGATGATCCGTTTGACCGATCTCGGCATCCGCCTTGTGGACCGGGACACACTGGAGGCGGCTGACGCCTTCGGCTCCTCGTCCTGGCAGAAGCTCTGGAAGGTGCAGATGCCCTTGGCGCTTCCGACCATCATGGCGGGTATCAATCAGACCATCATGATGGCGCTCGCCATGGTGGTAATCGCTTCAATGATCGGAGTGCAGGGCCTCGGTCAGCCTGTCCTGAAAGCGATTTCTAACCAGTACTTCACGCTCGGCGTCTTTAACGGCCTCGCCATCGTCGGCATCGCCATCATCTTCGACCGCGTCAGTCAGGCCTACGGCCGGCGCCTTCAGAAGCACCGGGAGATCGTGCATGGTTGATAAACTGGCCCCCGGGATCGAGATCCGGCACCTCTATAAGATTTTTGGCGCAAAGGGATCGTCACATGTGGAGGCCGTGAAATGCGGCATGACGAAGGCCGAGCTGATTACCAAGACTTCCCATGTACTTGGCCTTCGAGACATCAACGTCTCGATGCCCGGAGGTGCGATCCAGGTAATCATGGGCCTGTCGGGATCGGGCAAGTCGACCCTCATCCGCCACATCAACCGCTTGATCGACTCGACCGCAGGTGAGGTTCTGATCGATGGCACAGACATAGTGAAGCTCGGATCTCGAGAATTGTTGGAGTTCCGCCGCCATAAGACCGCGATGGTTTTCCAAAAGTTCGCGCTCCTGCCGCATCGCAATGTCCTCGAAAACACCGTCTACGGACTCGAAGTGCAGGGCATGGCGCGCGCACAACAGGTCGAGGCAGCGATGCGCTGGATCGAGCGAGTCGGGCTGAAGGGTTTCGAGGATTGCTACCCGAACCAATTGTCGGGCGGCATGCAGCAACGTGTTGGGCTGGCGCGGGCGCTCTGCAACGATGCGCCGATTCTCCTGATGGACGAGGCTTTCTCGGCGCTCGATCCCCTAATCCGCAACGACATGCAGTCGGTTTTGCTCGATATCCAGAAGGAGATTCGCAAGACCATCGTCTTCATCACGCACGATCTCGATGAAGCGCTCAGGCTCGGCGACCGGATCGCAATCCTGCGCGATGGTGAAATGGTGCAGCAGGGCTCCCGCCAAGACATCGTGCTGCGGCCCGCCGACGAATATGTCGCGGCTTTCGTACGCCAGGTGAACCGTGGCCGCGTGATCACCGTGGAAAGCGTAATGACGACCGGCAGCCACAGCGTTCCTTCCGCCTTGGTCGTTCCGGTCGATACGACGCTGGAGGCGGCCGCCGAGGTTCTCGCTCATTCCACCGAGGATGCGCTCGACGTGCGAAACGTCGGCGGCGAGCGGATCGGGCGCGTGACGCTCCGCCAGATCGTCGCCGACATGGCCACTTCGCGCGGCGCCGCGGCGGCTGCCGCAACCGAACCGCTCGACCCGCCCCGCTCTGACGACACCCTGCCGATCGAAAAGATCGGACGCAGCGTGGTGCGGGCACAAGCGGGCTGACAGAAACCCGAAAAAAACAAGTTGAATTAGTTAGAAGGAGTTCTGGCGCTCGTTTGTGAACGTCATGGTCTCACTCAAATCAACGAGAGAAAGTCAGATGAGAACCCCGGTGATCGAGTGCTTCGACAGGCAGACGTGGAACGCCGAGCAGGTCGGCAAGATTATCTCGTGGATGTAAGAGAACCAGGGGACGGGCGAGGACGGAGCTCATGAAATCCTGAAGAACAACCCGGATATCTGGATGAAGTGGGTTCCGACGGATGTCGCCGGTGAAGCCGGCTCTCTGATCGAGTTTTGGCATTAACTGGACCGCCGCCGGACGTATCCTGCGGCAAGCTTCAATTTTGAGAGTATTTGCATGCGCGACGCACTTTTCATCGACGGCAATTGGGTAAAGCCGAGCGAAGGGGGCACCCTTGACGTCGTCAATCCGGCGACCGAGGAGGTGATCCACCGGGCGCCCGCCGCGACGGGCGTCGATGTCGACCGCGCGGTGCGGGCGGCGCGGTGCGCCTTCGATGACGGTTCGTGGAGCGGGTTACCGGGTGCCGAGCGGGCCAGGTACCTCCGGGCCATCGCGAGCGGCATTAGGGCGAGGCTCGGCGAACTCGCTCGCATGGAAGTGCTGAACAACGGCAAGCCATACCCGGAAGCCGAATGGGACATCGGCGATGCCGCCGGCTGCTTCGAGTTCTACGCCGGACTTGCCGAGGAGCTTGACGAAAACCGCGTTGAACCGGTCGATCTGCCTGATGCTCGTTTCACTTCCAAGGTCGTGAAGGAGCCGGTCGGTGTCGCCGCCGCGATAGTCCCTTGGAACTACCCGCTGTTGATGGCCGCCTGGAAGGTCGCGCCGGCGCTCGCCGCCGGTTGCACGATGGTCCTGAAACCATCGGAGCTCACGCCGCTCACCGCGCTTGAGCTCGGCGCCATCGTAGAGGAAGCCGGTCTGCCGCCGGGCGTCCTGAACATCGTCACTGGCCTCGGCGTAGATGCGGGGCAGCCGCTGGCCCAGCATCCGCTGGTCGATAAGCTCGCTTTTACCGGCTCGGTCCCGACGGGCTCGAAGCTGATGGCTTTCGCTGCTCGCGACATCAAGCGGATCAGTCTCGAACTCGGCGGCAAGTCGCCATTCGTGATCTTCAACGATGCCGACGTCGAAAAGGCCGTCGAATGGATCATGTTCGGCATCTTCTGGAATCAGGGGCAGGTCTGCTCGGCGACTTCGCGCGTCCTCGTGCAGGAAGGGCTATACGTACCGCTGCTCGATCGCCTCGTATCGGAGGCGAAGCGCATCAAAATCGGGGACGGTATGGCGGAAGGCACGCTGCTGGGCCCGCTTGTCTCGAAAAAGCAGTACGACACTGTTCTTGCGGCGATAGAGAAGGCGAAGGTCGACGGCGCGCGGGTCGCGACCGGGGGCGTTCGGGCGGCGAACTTCAATAAGGGCTACTACGTCGAGCCGACGGTGATCGTGGACGCTCCGCTGGACAGCGACGCCTGGCGCGAGGAAATCTTCGGTCCCGTAGTCTGTGTCCGGTCCTTCGCGACGGAAGAAGAGGCGGTGCGGCTCGCCAACGATTCGCGCTTCGGCCTTGCCGCGGCAGTGATGTCGTCGGACGACGAGCGGGCGGAGCGCGTTGCTGCCGCGCTCCGGGCAGGCATCGTCTGGATAAACTGCTCGCAGCCGACCTTCACCGAGGCACCCTGGGGCGGCTACAAGCAGTCCGGCATCGGCCGCGAGCTCGGCCGCTGGGGCCTCGAGAACTATCTCGAAACAAAGCAGATCACCCGTTTTGCTGGCTCCGAACCGTGGGCCTGGTATATCGGGAAGGAGACGGCGAATGAGCTTCTTTAGCACGGTAACCATAGGCGAGGCGGGAAGACGGACATCGCCGCCGTCGGCAGACGCATTCGAACCGGCTTGTCAGAGGAGAGAACGGTCCTCCGCTCCGTCTACGCTCCGAGGTATTGTATGACGGACAGACGCGGGCTTGTTGAAGTCGTGGACGTCCATGTCGGCGGCGACGTTCACCGGATCGTAATGGGGGGCATAAAGGAGCCGCCGGGCGCCTCGCCACTGGAGAAGATGAATTATCTTAAGGACCACGCCGATGGGTTGCGGCAACTGCTCCTAATGGAGCCTCGAGGCGGTCATCCATCGCTTTACGCCGACCTCATCGTCGAGCCGTCGGACCCGGCGGCTGATGCCGGCTTCGTGATCATGGAGCTGCTGGGCTATCCGCTGATATCTGGAACGAACACGATCAGCACCGCGGTCGCGCTCCTAGAAACCGGACGGGTGCAGAAGCGGGATGGAACGGTCCCGATCGCTCTGCAAGTTCCGGGTGGTCTCATCCGGGTGCGAGCAGAATGCGAGGCCGATCGGGTGCGGTCGGTGACCTACGAGGCGCTGGCGCCGTCCTTCGTGGAGGCATCCGACCTTATAGCCGACTTGCCGGGCTGCGGGCCTGTCGAATTCGACCTCATCTGGACAGGCGCCTTCTATCCCGTCATTGATGCGGCGAGCGTCGGCCTCTCCCTGGTGAGAGAGGATGAGGCGGAACTGGTTCGCTTCGCCAAAGACTTCCTGACCGTCGCGAGGCCGGTCTGGTATCCCATCCACCCGGAATTCGGTGACGATGGACCGCTGGCTTTAGTCGTCTTCGTCGGACCGCTGGAAGTGGGTGAGAACGGAATTGCAGAGCGCCGCGTATGCTGTTACGAGCACCTTCGTTCGAACGTGTGCCGTTCTCCGGCAGGCGCGCCCTCCACCGCGGCCGCCTTGCAGCTCTTGCATCGAGGTCAGCTTCGGACCAACGATACTTTGCGAACGGTCTCCGTTTTTGGAAACGACCTTCATGTCGCCGTTCTCGAAACGCTTCCGTACCATCATCGGCAGGGTACACGTTTCACCGTCACCGGCACTGGCTGGGTGATTGCGCGATCGCAGCTAGTAGTCGACCTCGACGATCCGATGACGCCGAAGGACGGCTTGGAACTCGTCCTCGGCTGATGGCGACAGGCGATTGCCGCATTACGGCGACGGCAGCCCGGTATCCCGCCGTTCGCTCGTCGAGGAATGAAGACGAAGGCCCCGGTATCGTCCTCAACAAGCGCGTCGTTGACCTGCTGCATGGACCACGAGTCAATCCGCATCCTGCTGACATGACGAAACGGAGCCGCACCCAATCGGAGCTGATTATCTCCCTCCAAGTGAAGCGGTCGACCAGCCACCGCCGCTGGAAGGAGGGCGGGAAATCGTCACGCGGCCACAGAGACGGAAGGCGGTGCCATGGCGGACTTGAAGGGCATCAACCTCGCGATGCGGACGTCATTCGACAGGGACGGTGCGGCAAACTTCGCGCGCTGGGACAGCACGATGCGGGCGCCGTTCTGCGAGGTCGGCCCGGCCGGCAGAAACGAAGATCACCGCCGCGCTGGAGGCCCTGCGCCTCGGCCTGACGGCCTAGGAGCAGTAAATATGAAGTCTCTTCGAGTCGTTGAGGGCGTTACAAAGTTCATGACGGAAATCATCGAGCGTCCGGCGCTGCCGGACGGCGCGGTGCGCGTGCAAATCGAGGCGGCATTCCTGCCGCCATACTTCGCGGCGCTTCCCGGCGGCAGCTGGCGCACGCCGCCGCGGCCCTTCACGCCCGGGCAGTGCGCGGTGGGCGTCGTGATGGAGACCGCCGATCCCGAAAGCTTCTTGATAGTCGGCCAGCGCGTCTACTGCGACATGTTTGTCGAAGGGCCGGGGGCGGAACCGGATCACGGCTTCATCGGCTGCTTTGGTCTGGCGCCCGGTTCGTCGCGGCACCTCGCGAAATGGCCTAACGGCACCTTTGCCGAGGAGTTCGTCGGTCCTGGACATTGCTTCACTCCGGTCCCGGCCGGCGTCGATGCGACGCCGGAAGTGCTTTGCCGGCTCGGCTGGTTCGCGACGGCGCTGGAGGGTTTTCGAAGGGGCGGGTTCCGAGCAGGCACGGTCGTCGCAATTAACGGTGCGGCGGGTATGCTGGGCACGTCGGCGGCACTTGTGGCGCTGGCGATCGGGGCGGCGGAAGTGCGTCTCGTGGGCCGTCGTACGGCCGTGTTGAACGAACTGCTGGCAATTGACGAGCGGCTTGTCGTCGAGAAGCCCGGAGACGCCAAGCCGCTCGACTTTGTATTGGACTGCGCCGGCGGTGGCGAAACGGCGACTACTGTCGCCTTGTCGGAACGGCTGACGCGGTTCGGAACGCTTTCGCTCGTCGGGGCGCTGACCGAGCGCGCCGCTTTCGACACCAGTGCGCTGATGCGCAACAGCAACAGCCTAGTCGGCTCGTTCTGGTTCCCGCACGGGACGGCAGCTGACGTCCTCGCGCTGATCGTGTCCGGTGCCATCGACCTGTCGCGCTTCCGGGCGGAATGCTTCGGTCTCGATCGGATCGGGGACGCGATGAAACATAGCATTGCGCGATCCGGCGGTCTCGACCACGTCGCACTCATGCCAGGGAAAAGGGAAGCCGGATTTCCGACGAAAATTGGACACAGATCGACGTGACGGGGCATTCAAATGGCGCACCCATAAAGGATGCAACGTGCAGAGGGTGTGTCGGATCGGCAGCCAACCTGGCGCCACCTCTCCCAACCTGGCGCCACTTCTCTATGAATGCTGGAGTGCCTTTGCGAGCCATGCACCCACGAGCTCGACCCCTGGCGTTCGCTTCGGACCCAAGGGCACGACAATGTTGTAGGCTGCCTCGGGGACGAGTTCGCGAACGCCGATCTTTACGAGGCTTCCATCGTTTACATGCGAGCGGATCAGCATATCCCAGCCTAAAGCTATCCCCTGTCCCGCGCGTGCCGCGGCGATGGTCTCGGTGAAATAGCTGAACCGCAGCACCGGTTCCAAACGCTCGGCCTTCCTGCCAGTCTGTAGGAACCAATCGGCCCAGCGGTACCAGCTTTTACTGGGCACATCCGTTTCGATGAAATCCCAACGGCCTTCAGGGAACAGTTCGAAGTCGCGCGCGGCCGCGTAGTGCGGAGAGCACACCGGGTACATTATATCGCGCCGGCTGGCGATCACCTCTCCATCGCTGAACGGCGGGGTGCCGAAACGCAAAACTATGTCTAGGTCCCCCGTGTCTAGGGCGAGCTTGGTATCCTGTGAGATGACCCTGATCTGTATCTCCGGATGGACCTGCCGAAGCTCGGCGAGCTTCGGCAGGAGCCAAAAGGACGAAACACCCATCGTGGACCCAATCGTCACAACGTTGCTGGAGTTTGCGCGCATCGCGTCGACAGCCTCGGCAATGTTATGGAAGCCTTCGGCCAACGTGGCTGCCAGTATCTGGCAGGCCGGCGTCGGTACGAGCATGCGGTGCCCGCGGCCGAACAGTTGTCGACCGAAATCCCGCTCTAGGCCGGCAATCTGTCGGCTCACGGCTGCCTGCGTCACCCCAAGTTCCTTGGCGGCCGCGGTCATGCTCCGGAGGCGGACCGTGGCTTCCAGTGCCGCAAGAGCCGTCAACGATGGAAGTTTCCGACGAAAGTGCATTGCAACGGCCTTTAGACCCAGTGACCCAAAACCCCGGTAAGATCGAGGTCTGCGTTGTCCTTTACCAACAACGCGGCGCCAATGCCCTCCCATCCTATCGAATAGGTACATGGACTGCCTCATGCCATGTAGCTGGGGGGCATGGTCCCGCCATGCCGAGATGAGGCACGGCGGCGCGTGGCGATCGTTTAAGAGAAGCTCGCGACCGGATCGCCGATCATGCTTCGATCGACGGTGATGCCGAGGCCCGGCCCAACGGGAGCAGCCCCTCGGCCGTTAACGGTGCGCGGCTGGTAGCCCGCAACGTGCTCGTCCGTCCAGTCGTTGAAGAATGAGGTGTGGAGGAGGTTGCCCGGCTGCGCGTTTGCCGCGACGTGCGATACGGCTGCTGCACTGACGTCCCCGCCCCAGATGTCCTCGATGCAGAAGTGCATTCCAAGTCCCTGCGCCGCGTTGCGCATGACGACGGCAGGCGTGATGCCGCCGACGCGGCCGAGCTTAAGATTGATCGCCCCAGCGGTTATTTCGTACTTAGCGCGGTGCAAGTCGGGCAGGGTTATCACGCATTCGTCCATGATCATGGGAAGCGGGCTGATCTTGCGCAGCATCGCGCAGTCGGACGGATCGGCGCAGGGCTGTTCGACATAGATGCCGAGATCTTCCACGGCGCGCATCGCGACGGAAGCTTCAAGGAAGGTCCAGCCGGCGTTCGAATCCATGAAGAAGAAGATGTCGTCGTCGGAGGCCTCGATAATCGCACGGGTGCGGGCCGCGTCAGCACGGGGATCATCGCCGACTTTGATCTGGTAACGGCGGATGCCGACGGCGCTTCGGTTCCTCACGTACTCGATGTTCTCTTCCGTAGAGGCGAGTGGAATAGCTTCGAAAATTGGGAGATCGGTGGTCAGAACGCCACCGAGAAGCGCCGATATCGGCAGTTCCACCGACTTGCCGAAAATGTCCCAGCAGGCGATATCGAAGGCGCCCTTCGCGTTGTTCTGGCCCGTCAGGACGCTGCTCATAATGGTTTGTATGCGGGTCGAGCGCCGCGGATCCTCGCCGATGAGGTACGGTGCGATTTCGCGGAGGGCCGCTCGCGTTCCGCCGGCGAAGAGGGGGAGGTAGTTGCCCGAAAGAATCGCCGCTTCCCCCCAACCTTCGAGACCGTCGTCGGTCAGTATGCGGACAAGGTTGGACGGCTGCTGACTCGCCGCGCGGCCCTTGGACATGACATAGGTGCCGTGAGAATAGGTCAGTTGGTATTCGTAAAGCTCGATCGTCGAGATCTTCATCCTCAACTCCTTCTTCGTCTCTTTAAGTCGATACACCGCCCGGCACTGGTATTGGCCTCGGATCGGTCGGTCGGGATCGTAGTCGCGAGGCCCTTGGCCGCAACGCAAATATCTGAAATAGTAGGGCTAGAAAATCTGGGGCATTTGGATGTGGGTCGACCCGCCAATAAGGCATTCGCTTCACCTGAACGCGTTGCGCGCCTTCGAGGCCGCCGCGAGGCTGGGAGGATTCGCGCAGGCGGCGAACGAGCTTCGGGTGACACCCGGCGCGATAGCGGCACAGATAAAGACGCTGGAGCTGGAGTACGGCGCGGCGCTGTTCGTGCGTCAAGCGAAGGGCGTCGGGCTCACTCCGGTCGGGGATAGCGTCAGGCTTCAGTTCGCCGAAGCTTTCGACGCGGTCGAAGCCGCCGCTCGAACCTTACGGTGGCTCTCCGCGCCCAGGCGCGTCCACATCGTGACCTCGCCCTCCCTCGCCGAACTCTGGCTCGGACCACGGTTGCCACGCCTCACCGCGCTGCTCGATCCGATCGACATCTCGGTCACGGCCGTCGACGCGACGCCGAACTTAAAACGCAGCCCGTTCGACCTTTGCCTCTTCTACACGGAGCATCTCGAGAAAGGGCAGCGGCCGGTTCTCGTCGAGGAGGTGCTGCCTGTGTGCACGCCGGCGCTCGCGGCCGGGCTTCACCATCCCAGCGACCTTGCGAACGTCCGATGCATCGCCGATGTCGTCTGGAATGATTGGAGTGTGTGGGCCGCGGCAGCGGTGCCGGAAGAAAGCTTCACGGCTCGGGGGCCTGGATTCTCTTTGTATTCGATCGCAGTTCAGCAGGCGCTGCTCGGAGCTGGCGTCCTGATCGGGCGTCGTAGCCTTGTACAGCAGTACCTGGACAGCGGAGCCCTCGTAGCGCCGTTCCGCGGTGCCGTGCCTTTGGGACTTACGATTGCGACCTGGATGCTGTCCGAAGCGCGAACGAGTCGATCCGTCGCCGCGGTGGCTGACGCCATCATCCGAATGGCTTAAGTCGCCGAGCAAGTGGAAGGTGTGTGGATGGCACGACTGCGGACGCACTCGCGACGCCCCCACGCCATCCATCGAGATTTTAGGCTGGCTTGATCGCGACAACCTGCGGAGCCACGGGGCAGCAGTGACGCTCTTCCCGCTCGTCGCGACGGAGTAACTCTCATCAGAAGGTAGGCGGCGTACAAGCGCTGACGACCTCGCAAGGTACCGGGCCAACACAGCGAAAGCGGTGCGGGCGGCGGCTCTCAAAGTAGTATGCGTCGCCGGGCCCGAGGATTCGTCGCTCTTCGTCGACCGTCACCTCCAGCCGCCCCGACAGAACGATGCCGCCCTCCTCCCCCTCGTGGACGAGGGGCACCTTTCCCGTATCCGCCCCCGGCTGGTAGCATTCCTTCAGGATCTGTAGCGACCGGCCGAATAGGTTGTCGCCAACCTGGCGGTAGGAGATCGGGCCCTTGCCGATCTCGACGAGGTCCTCGGCTTGGTAGAAGGCCTTCGAGGGACGCTCCGGCTCCAGCGCGAAGAACTCGGACAAGCCGATCGGAATGCCGTCTAAAATGCGTTTTAGCGCACCGACCGACGGGTTCGTCGCGTTTGCTTCGATCAACGAGATTGTTGAATTCGTGACGCCTGTCCGTTTCGCGAGCAGGCGCTGCGAGAGCCCGTGTCGCTCGCGAAGGAAACGCAGGCGTCCGCCGATGTCGACCGTCATGGTATCCCTGTTGCAGGTGTTCGATATATGCAACAGAGGCCTGTCGTTCGTTGGATTGTCAATGGGTTGTAGCTAGCCAGAAAAGGACTTGTTTAGGCCCCTCTATCAGTGGCTTCCTGATGGCCACCCTAAGGAGATCCGCCATGAACCACTTCGCCCGGCCGAACGCGCCCGTTCTCGACAGCTATTGGATGCCGTTCACGGCAAACCGTCAGTTCAAAGCGGCGCCCCGCATCTTCGTCGGCGCGGAGGGCATGCATTACACGACCGACGACGGCCGCACTGTGCTCGACGGTACGGCAGGGCTCTGGTGCGTCAATGCCGGACATGGCCGCAAGCAGATCGCCTCTGCGGTGGAGCGGCAGCTCAACACGCTCGACTACGCCCCCTCCTTTCAGATGGGGCATCCGATCGTGTTCGACTTCGCCGAGCGTTTGGCGCGTATCGCGCCCGGACCCGAGGGCGCCAAGCTCGACCGGATCTTCTTCACTGGGTCCGGCTCGGAGTCAGTCGACACCGCTTTGAAGATCGCCGTCGCCTATCAACGCGCGATCGGCCAGGGCACGCGCACGCGCTTCATTGGTCGCGAACGCAGCTATCACGGAGTCGGCTTCGGAGGAATCTCTGTTGGCGGCCTCGTCAACAACCGCCGCGTCTTCCCACTCCTGCCGAGCGTTGACCATCTGCGGCACACCCATGATCTTTCGAAAAACGCCTTTGTAAAGGGCCAGCCTGAGCACGGGATGGAGTTGGCAGACGATCTGGAGCGCCTTGTCGCCCTCCACGGCGCCGAAACGATCGCGGCCGTGATCGTGGAGCCCGTCGCGGGCTCGACGGGCGTGCTCGTGCCGCCAAAGGGCTACCTGGAGCGACTGCGGGCGATCGCCGACAAGCACGGCATCCTCCTCATTTTCGATGAGGTCATCACCGGGTTCGGTCGTCTCGGCGCTCCCTTCGCCACCGACTTCTTCGGAGTTACGCCGGATATCGTGACGACGGCCAAGGGGCTCACAAACGGCGCCCTTCCGATGGGGGCTGTGTTCTCCAGCCGCAAGGTGCACGACGCGCTGATGCACGGCCCAGAAAGCGCTATCGAGCTCTTCCACGGTTACACGTACTCCGGCCACCCCGCCGCCTGCGCGGCAGGCATCGCTACGCTCGACATCTACGAGGACGAGGGGCTGCTGACCCGAACCGCGGAGATCCAGACAGCGTGGCACGAGGCAATTCACTCGCTGCGGGACCTCCCGAACGTCATCGACATCCGCACGATGGGCCTAATTGCTGGGATTGAGCTCGACTCTCGTGCAGGCGCGCCGGGCACAAGAGCGTATGATGTCTTCGTCGATTGTTTTGAGAAGGGCCTTCTCATCCGCGTCACCGGCGATATCATTGCTCTGTCGCCTCCGCTGGTCATCGAGACGAACCAGATTGGTGAGATCGTGGACGTTTTCGGAACTGCGCTAAAAGCCGCCGCTTAATAACGCCTTGGCGACTGGGGGGAGCTTCGGGGAAAACCAATAACGGGTCGCCATGGCTCCACCGTTACGAGCCTCTATGGTCGGAGCAAAGCTGCCGACCATGAATGAAGGGCTATCAAGGGCATACGCTGAGCTGAGGCCTCAGTCGTTTGGCCCGTAAGAGAAAATTGGCCGATCTGCTTCAACCAAATCGCGAATGGCGGCGGCCACCGAGGTTATCCGCGGGATCCCTCGCGCGCTCTCGTGATAAACGAGCCAGTAGGCCCGACGGAGCTCACGATCGGGGAGAACCCGCTCGAGTCCAGAACGCCTCTGCGCGATGAAAGCGTGGAGGATACCTATGCCGGCGCCCGCGGCAACAGCCTCCGTCTGGCCGAGCGCGGATGAAATCTCGAACTGACTGTCGAAGGTGCCTGCCATCTCGTTCGCATAGTCGAGCGAGGGGGTGGACAACAGATCGTCAACATAGCCGACAAGCCGATGCCCCTTTAGATCGGCGGTAGACTGCGGGCGGCCCCGGGCATCAAGGTATGTCGACGTGGCATACAGGCCAAGGGCGTAGTCTACGAGCTTCTGGGCCACCAACCGCCCCTCCTGGGGACGCTCCATAGTGACGACAATGTCAGCTTCACGCCGAGACAAGGAAAAGGCGCGCGGCACCGGTACCAGCTGAATTTTCAAGTTCGGGTGTTTCTCTCCGAATGCATCGAGACGCGCTGCGAGGAATGCCGTCCCGAAGCCGTCCGGAGCGCCGATACGGACCGTGCCCGACAAGCCGATCTGAGTGTTGCCGATTGCCGAGCGCGCCGAAAGCATTGCGGCTTCCATCCGCTCAGCTGCCGGCAGGAAGGCGACGCCGTCCGCTGACAGGACGCAGCCGTTGGGACGTCGCTCGAACAGCTTCGTCGAAACTGCCGCTTCCAGCTGATCGATCCGACGACCAACCGTAGCGTGATTCAAGCCCAGGCGACGGGCCGCCGCTAGTATCTGGCCCGCTCGGGCGACTGCAAGGAAGAGGCGAACGTCGTCCCAATTCAATTCATGTTACTTTCGAACTAACGCGCGGACGTCAATTTTCACACAATGGTTGCGCGATTCGTTGTGTTGATGTGCGGGTCCTTTGTCTGACATGTGGTGGCACAATAGCAATCTCGGAGAGATAAATGACGAGCATCGGCCACTTCATCGACGGCAAGCGCGTGCCTGGCTTGGCTGGCCGCACGACCGACGTGTTCAACCCCGCGACCGGACAGGTCACCGCGCAGCTTGCGCTGGCATCGAGCGCGGACCTGCAGGCGGCTGTGGACGCGGCCAAGGCGGCGCAGCCACGTTGGGCAGCGACTAACCCGCAGCGCCGGGCCCGTGTGTTTATGAAGTTCGTCGCGCTGCTCAACGAAAACATGCAGGAGCTGGCCGAGCTGCTGTCGTCCGAACACGGCAAGACGGTCGAAGATGCCAAGGGCGACATCGTCCGCGGCCTTGAAGTCTGCGAGTTCGTGGTCGGCATCCCGCATCTGATGAAGAGCGAGTTCACCGAAGGCGCCGGTCCCGGCATCGACATGTATTCGATCCGCCAAGCCGTCGGCATCGGCGCGGGCATCACTCCGTTCAACTTCCCGGCGATGATCCCAATGTGGATGTTCGCCCCGGCCGTCGCCTGCGGCAACGCCTTCATCCTGAAGCCGTCGGAGCGCGATCCCTCCGTGCCAATGCGGCTCGCCGAGCTGATGATTGAAGCCGGTCTGCCGAAGGGCATTCTGCAGGTGGTGAACGGCGATAAGGAGACGGTCGACGGCATCCTGCAGCACCCGTACATCTCGGCCGTCAGCTTCGTCGGCTCGACACCGATCGCCGCCTATGTCTACGCAGAAGCCGCGAAATACGGCAAGCGCGCGCAGACATTCGGCGGCGCCAAGAACCACATGATCATCATGCCCGACGCCGATCTCGACCAGGCGGTCGACGCGCTGATCGGCGCCGGCTACGGCTCTGCCGGCGAGCGCTGCATGGCGATCTCGGTAGCCGTGCCGGTCGGCGAGGAGACGGCGAATGCGTTGGTGGCCAAGCTTGTACCGAAGATCGAGGCGTTGAAGATTGGTCCTGCAACCGACACGGGTGCGGACTACGGCCCCGTCATTACCAAGGCTGCCCAGCAAAAAATTCTCGGCCTGATCGAACAGGGCGTCGCGGAAGGCGCCGAGTTGAAGGTCGACGGTCGCGGCTTCTCGATGCAGGGCTATGAGGACGGCTTCTTCGTTGGCTCCTGCCTGTTCGACCACGTCACGCCGGAAATGGAGATCTACAAGCAGGAGATCTTTGGCCCGGTGCTCTCCGTGGTGCGCGCGAAGAACTACGAGGAGGCGCTCGACCTGCCAATGAAGCATGACTACGGCAATGGTGTCGCCATCTACACCCGTGACGGCGACGCCGCGCGCGACTTCGCCAGCCGCATCAATGTCGGCATGGTTGGCATCAATGTGCCGATCCCAACGCCGATGGCTTATCATTCCTTCGGCGGTTGGAAGCGTTCGTCGTTCGGCGACCTCAACCAGCACGGCCCGGATTCAATCAAGTTCTGGACGCGGACGAAGACGGTGACCTCGCGCTGGCCCTCGGGCATCAAGGCAGGTGCCGAATTCTCGATCCCAACGATCGCGAGCTGAAACCCAACTCAAAGTGTCTATGCGGAAATAAAGATGGGCGCAAACGCGCCCATCCAGCGAGTTGTGCTGCGCTAGGGAGTGCCTAATTTGTCCATCGCCAAGATCCTCGTCGCCAACCGGTCAGAAATCGCCATCCGGGTGTTTCGCGCCGCCAATGAGCTCGGTCTCAAGACCGTGGCGATCTGGGCCGAGGAGGACAAGCTCGCGCTGCACCGCTTCAAGGCCGACGAGAGCTACCAGGTCGGGCGCGGCCCGCATCTGAAGCGCGATCTCGGGCCGATCGAGTCCTATCTGTCGATCGAGGAGATCATCCGCGTCGCGAAACTCTCGGGCGCCGACGCGATCCATCCCGGCTACGGCCTCCTTTCCGAAAGCCCTGAATTCGTTGACGCCTGCACCGAAGCGGGCCTGATCTTCATCGGCCCGACCGCCGACACCATGCGCCGGCTCGGCAACAAGGTCGCGGCGCGCAATCTCGCCATCGAGGTCGGCGTGCCCGTGGTGCCGGCGACGGCGCCGCTGCCGGACGATCCGGACGAGATCAAGCGCCTCGCCGCCGGCGTCGGTTACCCCCTCATGCTGAAGGCCTCCTGGGGCGGCGGCGGGCGCGGCATGCGCTCCATCCGGCAGGAATCCGATCTCCTGCGCGAGGTGACGGAGGGCAAGCGCGAGGCGATGGCCGCCTTCGGCAAGGACGAGGTGTATCTCGAAAAGCTGGTCGAGCGCGCCCGGCATGTCGAGGTGCAGATCCTCGGCGACACGCAGGGCAACGTCGTCCACCTGTTCGAGCGCGACTGCTCGATCCAGCGCCGCAACCAGAAGGTCGTCGAGCGCGCCCCGGCGCCCTATCTCGACGATGACCAGCGGGCGGAACTCTGCGGCTACGCCAAGCAGCTGGCCGAGGCGACCGGCTATGTCGGCGCCGGCACCGTCGAGTTCCTGATGGATGCCGATACAGCCAAGTTCCACTTCATCGAGGTCAATCCGCGCATCCAGGTCGAGCATACCGTGACCGAGGAGGTCACCGGCATCGACATCGTCAAGGCGCAGATCCACATCCTCGACGGCTTTGCCATCGGCACGCCGGAGTCGGGCGTCCCCCGGCAGGAAGGCATCCGCCTCAACGGCCACGCGCTGCAGTGCCGGATCACCACCGAGGATCCCGAGCAAGCCTTCATCCCCGACTATGGCCGCATCACCGCCTATCGCGGCGCGACCGGCTTCGGCATTCGCCTCGATGGTGGCACGGCCTATTCCGGCGCGGTGATCACGCGCTTCTACGATCCGCTTCTGGAGAAGGTGACGGCATGGGCGCCGAGCCCGGGGGAGGTGATCGCGCGCATGGACCGGGCGCTGCGCGAATTCCGCATTCGCGGCGTCGCGACGAACCTCACCTTCCTCGAAGCGATCATCACCCACCCAAAATTTCGCGACAACAGCTACACGACGCGCTTCATCGACACGACGCCGGAGCTGTTCAGCCAGGTGAAGCGCCGCGACCGCGCGACGAAGCTTTTGACCTATCTCGCCGACGTCACCGTCAACGGCCATCCCGAGACGCGCGGCCGGCCAAAGCCGAATCCCGACAATGCGCCGCCGCTCGCCCCGGTCTTCAACGTTCCGATCGCCGAGGGCACCAAGCAGAAGCTCGACGCGCTGGGCCCTCGCGGCTTTGCCGACTGGATGCTGGCGCAGCGCCAGGTGCTTGTCACCGACACGACCATGCGCGACGGCCACCAGTCGCTGCTCGCCACGCGCATGCGCACGCACGACATCGTCGCCATCGCCGACGCGTATGCGCGCGCCTTGCCGCAGCTCCTGTCGCTCGAATGCTGGGGCGGCGCGACCTTCGACGTCGCCATGCGCTTCCTCACCGAGGATCCCTGGGAGCGGCTGGCGCAGATCCGCGAGCGGGCGCCGAACATCCTGTTGCAGATGCTGCTGCGCGGCTCCAACGGCGTCGGCTACACCAACTATCCCGACAATGTGGTGAAGACCTTTGTCGCCGAGGCCGCCAAGGGCGGGGTGGACCTCTTCCGGGTGTTCGACTGCCTGAACTGGACCGAGAACATGCGCGTCTCGATCGACGCGGTCGGCGAGTCCGGAAAACTCTGCGAAGGGGCGATCTGCTACACGGCCGATCTCCTGAACTCCGCCCGGCCGAAATACGACCTGAAATACTATGTCGGCCTCGCCAAAGAGATGGAGGCGGCCGGCGCGCATATCCTCGGCGTCAAGGACATGGCGGGCCTCCTCAAGCCGGCGGCGGCAAGGGTGCTGTTCAAGGCGCTGAAGGAGGAGGTGGGTCTTCCCATCCACTTCCATACCCACGACACCTCGGGCATCGCCGCGGCGACGGTGCTGGCGGCGGTGGAGGCGGGCGCCGACGCGGTCGACGCCGCGATGGACGCGGTCTCCGGCAACACCTCGCAGCCCTGCCTCGGCTCGATCGTCGCCGCGCTGGGCGGCACCGAGCGCGACACCGGGCTTTCTCCCGAAGCCATCCGCCGCATCTCCTTCTACTGGGAGGTGGTGCGCAACCAGTACGCGGCCTTCGAAAGCGACCTCAAGGGTCCGGCCTCGGAGGTTTATCTCCACGAGATGCCCGGTGGCCAGTTCACCAATCTCAAGGAACAGGCGCGCTCGCTCGGCCTCGAGACCCGCTGGCACCGGGTCGCCCAGACCTATGCCGACGTCAACCGGATGTTCGGCGACATCGTCAAGGTGACGCCCTCGTCCAAGGTCGTCGGCGACATGGCGCTGATGATGGTCAGCCAGGATCTCACCGTCGCCGATGTCGAGGATCCCGCCAAGGATGTCGCCTTCCCCGACAGCGTCGTCTCGATGCTGCGCGGCGATCTTGGCCAGCCCACGGGCGGTTGGCCGGCGGCGTTGCAGAAGAAGGTGCTGAAGGGCGAGGCGCCGATCACCGTGCGGCCGGGTTCGCTCATCCCCGATGCCGATCTCGTCGCCAAGCGGGCGAAGATCGAGGAGAAGCTCGACGTGTCAATCACCGACCAGGCCTTCGCCTCCTACCTCATGTATCCCAAGGTCTTCACCGACTTCCATGCCGCGCAGGACCTCTACGGCCCGGTCAGCGGCCTGCCGACGCCGAGCTACTTCTACGGCATCGCGCAGGAGGAGGAGGTGCTGATCGACCTCGAGCGCGGCAAGACGCTGGTGGTGCGCTGCCTCGGCTTCGGCGAGACCGACGAGAAGGGCATGCGCACCGTGTTTTTCGAGCTGAACGGCCAGCCGCGCCGTGTGAAGGTGCCCGATCGCAACCGCAGCGGCTCAGCCGTCGTCAAGCCGAAGGCCGAGCCCGGCAATGCCGCCCATGTCGGCGCGCCGATGCCGGGCGTCGTCTCGACGCTTGCGGTCTCGCAAGGGCAGGCGGTCAAGTCTGGCGACGTGCTCCTGTCGATCGAGGCGATGAAGATGGAGACGGCGCTGCACGCCGAGCGCGACGGCACGATTGCGGTCGTGCACGCCAAGGTTGGCGACCAGATCGACGCCAAGGATCTGCTTGTCGTCTTCGCGACGGGGTAGCCACCAACGTTGATCTATTCCGATTATGCACCTCATGTTCTACCCTGTGGTGGCTCGGCGCACCCGCCGAGCATCCGCACGTCAGCGGACGCAGAAACCCGAAAGATCGCATGAGATCTGGACCAGAGATCGGGGCAGATCCCGCCAATCATGAACTAAGATTTGCCCCGGACCACTCAGTGGGGCCGACCAGGAAGCACCGTTTCCCGCGTGCCAAGCGTTGCCGCAAATCTCTGGACCCGCAGCGGCCGTTCCACATATGGTATTTCTGTCTCAAACTGGCTTCGACAACTCAAATGATACAGCAAAGCGCGTCTTAGCACTACTTTGGCAGGTTGATTGGAACTGTGAGGAATCGTCGCGGATTCGCATGTCAGGATAGTCTGACGGGCTGATTGGCGATGATTGTGGACGCAAACTGGCGGAATGATTTGGAGCAGTGGCTCGAGCCGTTCCTGGCGGGGCTTTCCCATCCGGCGCGGCGCCGGATGTGTCCGCTCTACGTTGCCGGCCTGATCGGCCCGGGGGACCGTAAAAGCGTTCAACCCATGGCCGCCCGTTCTGACGAGGTGGGCTACGACCAGCTTCACCATTTCGTCGCTGCAGGTGTGTGGGACAGCGCCCCCCTCGAAGCCGCCCTGCTGACCGAAGCTGATCGCCTGGTTGGTGATGAGCGGGGCTTTCTCGTCATCGACGACACGGCGCTGCCGAAGAAGGGGCAGCACTCGGTTGGGGTCGCGCCGCAATACGCTTCCGCGCTCGGCAAGACGTCCAACTGCCAGGCGCTGGTTTCGTTGACCCTGGCGTCCCGCGAGGTGCCGGTGATGGTCGGCCTGCGGCTTTTCCTTCCCGAGACCTGGACGGACGATCCCGAGAGGATGACCCGGGCGGGCGTCCCCAGGAATCGGCAGATCGCTCTGACAAAGCCGGAGATCGCCATCCAAGAGATTGACCGCGTCGTCGCCTCCGGTGCCCGCTTTGGCTGCGTGCTAGCCGATGCCGGATACGGCTCTAGCGGAACGTTCCGTCAGGCCCTGAGCGAGCGCGGCCTGCTGTGGGCGGTCGGGCTGTCGCGGCGTCAGAACGTCTACCCGGCCGATGTCTCCCTGATCTTCCCCATCGCCAAGACCGGCAAGCGTCGCCAGTATCATATTCCCGACCAGCCCCCTGTCACTGCCGAGGCCATGCTGGCCGGCGAGAGATGGCAAACGATCAACTGGCGGCGCGGCACCCGAGGTCGGTTGACGTGCCGGTTTGCCGCTCGACGTGTTCGCGTGGCGGACGGCCACAAGCACCGGATGCGCGACAATCGAATGCAATGTATGCCGGGCGACGAGGTCTGGCTTGTCGGCGAGCAGCGTGCGAGCGGCGAGCAGAAGTACTACCTGTCGAACTTGCCGCCCGAGACCCCGCTCAAAAAGCTCGCCGCAACGATCAAGGCCAGATGGGTCTGTGAGCAGGCCCATCAGCAGCTCAAGGAGGAACTCGGTCTCGATCACTTCGAAGGTCGATCTTGGACCGGGCTCCATCGACACGCCTTGATGACGATGATCGCTTTTGCCTTCCTTCAAACCCGCCGCCTCAAGGCAGCGGGGCGGAAAAAAAAGAATCGGCGGACCGCCGCCCCAGCCGAGCTTGCCGGCCGTCCGCCAGGCAATCCTCGATCTCTTCACACGTCCGCCACAGAGGCAATGCCCGCACTGTCGGATGCGGCTCGCAGACGCCCTCGATCCAAACCTGCCAAAGTAGTGTTAGACGGATGACTCTGTCGCGTAGACCCAGATCGTCCTCGGTATCGGGGCTCGATGTTGGGATACTCCGATACTTGTGAACCTGCTCTCCAAGTCTCGGACTCCTACATTTCAAGCGATAAGTCATTGCCCCGACTTGTTCTCCTCCGATATTTCCTGACGCAACAGGGGACCAGTGGCCAGTCTTCGTCCCAGCGCATCGACGAAAGCGTCGTAGCGTTCCGCGCCCTTCACACGGGCAGCAGATTGCGCCGGTTCGGGGAGCTGCGGCGTAGAGGTCAGCCAGAACCGGACGAACAGCGCCATCGTTTCGATGCTGATCCCAACATCGCGTTCCAGCCGCTGCATGCGGCGGTCGAACTGGTCCAGCCGCCTTGCCATTGCGGCCTCCTGCCGCTCAGTGGCATCGGGCGACAGGAAGGACGCGATCGCTGCTTCGGCGACAAGAGAAAGGGAATGGTCGCGCCGCGCGGCATATTCGCCGAGGGCCTTCATTACGGGCGGATCGACATAGACCGAGAGACGCTGCTTCTTCATCTGTGGCTCATCAAAGTTCAATCCCGTCGCGCGGATCGAGCGTGGCTTGGCGCGCCACCTGGCGCATGTTGCGGTTCAATTCTCGCAAGCGCGCTCTTTGGATGTTTTTGTCGTCTGGCAGATCGAGCTCGAATTCGTTGGTCTTTGTTCGTTCGGGCTCGTGTGTCGCTGCCGGATCGAGTTCAGGAATCCACCGATAAGCGGGTCCCCCCGCTTCGTCGGAAGCGACGCTGATTGCATCAGGCATTGGTTTGTTGTCGTCACCATGCGGTACGGCTGGTCGCGCGCTCCAATCGTCATCGTCAGCCGTGCGCTTATCGGCATTCGCGATCAGGACCGGTGGCGCCAGGACCCGATCCTGCAATTGGCTGTCTTCAAAATACCGCGCCTTCTTTGCCCGGATCGGCGGCGTTCCCGCCACCATGACGATCTCGTCGGATGGCGGAAGCTGCATGATTTCGCCGGGTGTCAGCAGCGGCCGGGCCGATTCCGATCGCGAGACCATCATGTGGCCGAGCCACGGCGACATCGTATGCGTACCACCACCAGAAAAAGCTCGGCGGATAATAGACCGGCCATCCGGCGAGATCGAACCAGGCCTGCCCGAGATGAGGCTGAAACCCGAGCCGCCAAGCGGTCCACTGGGTTGCCCCCCAGGTCGTGCCGACGACGATCAGCGCCGCGACGATTATCTGACCCCACAGGATCCGGGTGGCGGGCATGAGCGAACTCGCGGAGGTGGAAAACCAACATCCGAAGGCGGTTCTCGCTGCGGATTCAAGTCCGATCCTTGTCGAAGCGTGCTCTCGGCGGCGAATACAGGCGGTCGGCGGTCCGAGCGGGGTGGGCCACCTGTCATCAATCTTTTTCTCCGCGAAATGCCCCTCGTTCTCACGCGGGCAGGTATCAAATGCCAAGGCCGCGCTTGCGGCCAAAGCTCCAGTCGACGCCGCCGCTTCGAGCGATGCCGGACACGTGTTGGCCGAGATGCTTGTCCATCGACGGCGACCAGGGCACGAGCTGAAACCCCAAATTATTGTCGACCATCGAGAACCGCCCAGAGGCGAGCGATAGACGTTGCCGGTAGCGACCGGTAATGTATTCGCCGTCTTTTGAAGTCCGGAGCGGCAACCCGGTCTCGGCCGCGAGCCGCTCGCCGACGGCGTCGAGTTCACGCCGGCGCAGTGTGTCCATCAGATTGCGGGCAAAGACGACGCAACCGGCGCGCCGCTCGGCAAGGCCTTGCCCGGCGAGATGATCGATGCGTCTTTCGATGGCATCTTGCACCTCGGTCCCGAAGCCGCCGCCGAGTGTCGGTGGCTCTCGGGCGATGGCCTGACGATCAAGCCACGTCGCGCCGGTCGCGGTGACCTGCGCCTCGATCGACAGGTCCGAGCGGACCGCCAGTGCGGCGCGGGCTCGACCCTGGCGATCCTCATAGCGGCGAAGCTCGACAACCGATCCGGTGGATCCGTCGCTCGCCGCATCGAGGTCGGGGAGCTTGATGTGATGGGTGCGGCCGTCGGTTCCATCGACGATAGCGTAGGCCGTGCCCGTCAGCTCGTCATCGAGATTGCGAGCGAGCAGCCTGCCGACGACCGGCTCGGCGAGGCGCTCACCGGCCAGAACGTAGTTCGCGGTGCTGCGCTCGATGCCGCGCTCGTTCAGACCGCGGTGGATGCGCTTGATGATATCGCCGCGCTCGCCGAGCGCACGCATCGTTTCCTCGACGGTGTCGGCCATGACCCACTGGCCTGGGCCAATCTCGTCGGCAAGCCCCAGGCCTTGCAGCTTGCGCAATCGAGCAACCTTTAGCGCATGGAACGTGTCAAGCTGCTCACCAACACGGGGTGCCGTGTCGAGAACGCCGCTTGTTGCGGCATCGCGGGACAGTTGGCGGTCGAGGTTCGTCCAGCGTTCGCTGTCGATCTGGCGTTCAAGCGATCGGCGAATCTCGTGTTCGGAGCGAGGCCCAAGCTCCCGGGTGATCAGATCGCGCGCCCGGTCGCGCATTCCGGTGCTGATATAATCGCGCGAGATGACAAGGTCGGAGCCGTCGTCTCGAACGCCGCGCACGATGACATGGATGTGCGGATGACCGGTGTTCCAGTGATCGACGCCAACCCAGTCCAGTTTCGTCTCGAGATCGCGCTCCACCTGGCCCATCAGGTCACGGGTAAAACCACGCAGATCGGTCATCTGGCTCGCGTCGTCGGGCGAGACGATGAATCGGAAGTGATGCCGATCGCCGGCGCAGCGCTCGCCGAATGCGCCGGCATCCGCATTCTCGGTCTGCGGCCCGAACAAGCGGGCGTTCCCCCCATCCCGGGTCACACCCTCACGGCGAAGATAGGTGAGATGAACCCCGAGCGATGCGGCGCGCCCGCTGTGGCGCACGACCCGTGCCTTGACGACGGCGCCGCGCGAGCGCGCGGTGATGACGCGATTGGCCTGGATGCTGGCAAGCTGGCCCTTGCCGAAGCGGGAGTGTTTGGAGCCGGTGCGGCCAGTGCTGGAGGCCGACCCGCCCGCCTTTTGCGCGGCGGCCAGCGCCTGGGCAACGAAGGGCCGGGCGCGCTGGGCGCCGCGTGAGCGCACGCGGCCGGGCCGAACGCGAAACTCCTCTTCGCTGCTCATGGCCGCGCCCGTGCACATCGCGTTAAGGCGACATCAATCCTGGAAAACGCCGTGGACTGCGAGGTTCGCCGGTTGGGCACACCTCGCGAATTGGGTCTGTAACGTGTTGAAACTCCACCAACCGACCGGGGCGCACCTCGCGCCCTTTTATCCTGCCATCCTTCCCCTGCTTCGGTCCTTGCCGCCACTCTCCCACGCTTTTCCACGCTGGGGCCCGCCAAGGTACGATCTGGGCCGGAAGGGGCCCTCATCAGCGTTTCTTCCGGGATGGCGCTACGAACAGACCATCGGAGTTCAGGGTGTTGACGCCTTGACGGCTGCGTCTGGAACGACCTGTCGGGGGGCGAACAGGGATCGTCATCGTCGCCGGATCGATCGCCGTGGTGCCATGTTCGCGCTCATCTGCGACAGTTGGTTGGTTGGAGGCCTGTGCCTTCGGACGTACGACGAAGATCGATGCACGGGGCCAAGGTCGCGGATGGGGCGTGCTCAAGGTGTGCTGACCGGACGGCGCGCCAAAGCCGATCAACGGGGCGAGGCGTGCTAAATAGATGCGCGTTTCGGCGGGCAGCGGGCGACCGGACGACAGGTGTTCGCGATACCGTGCCGGTCCGGCATTGTAGGCGGCAAGAAACCCCGGCGCGCCGAACTGGTCGTGCATCATGCGAAGATAAGCGGCGCCCGCCATGATGTTGCCACGCGGGTCGTACGGATCGGGTCCGAGTTCATAGCGAGTGCGCATCTCGTTCCAGGTCGCGGGCATCAACTGCATCAACCCAACGGCGCCCTTGGAACTGATCGCCCGCACGTCGCCATGACTTTCCGCATGGAGTACGACGCGGATCCAGCGTTCGGGGATGCCAAACCGCAGCGCGGCTTCGGCGATGAACGGGGCGAACGGCTCGGTCGCCCTGTCGATAGCGAGCGGCTTATCGGCGCGAACGGCTTGCGCCGATACTGGTGACCCCGCGGTGCTGAACGACAAGGCGACGGTCGACATGATCGCGACACGGGCCAGAACATTGTGTTGGCTGGAAAGAGAAAGGACGCGCATCGTCACGGCCCCGCCATCGTCCAGAGCGGAACCGCCCGGCCAAGGAGGGCCTCGCGCGGCAGCGGCCCAAAATATCGTCCATCCATGCTGTCCGGGACGTCGGGGTTGAGCAGGAAGACGGCCTCGGCCTCGAGCGTTTGGCAGCCACGCCAGACGGGCAACGGGCGACCCAGACGATCACGCTCGCGCGCCTGGGCGATCACGTCACCATCGATCCGGATCGTTGCGCCGATACGGCAAACGGTCTGGCCGGCAGTGGCCGCGACATGCTTGATGAGCGGCACGCCACGTCCGAGATACCGCCGCTCGGTGAGGAACCGAGCAAGTGCTTTTGGCGGCATGGCGACGATCAGATTGGACACCGACAGCCGGTCGATCGGTCGCACGGCATAAAGACCGATGGGCACGCTGGCCGAGGCGTTCCAGACGAGCTTCGTCGGCATTTTGGCGATCGACGGTAACGCCAACAGACCGACCGCCAGTGCGCCGAGGGCGAGCGTGCGAGATTGTGTCATGTCTCGATCTCCTTGCGTTTGAGCCAGGCCGCATGGCGCGCTGCTGTGTACGGGCGCGGCAACTCGCGGGCAGTGATGCGGTGATGAAGGTGGCGCCAATGGTCGGGGCAGACGTCCTCGGGCGCGATGCCGAGTGCGTCGATCGCATCGATCGCGGCCAGCACCGCCTCGACCTTCGGCCAGCCGGACAGGCGCAACAGGATGTCGCCGCCGGGCGCGACATACGGCACCGTCGCGCATCGCTCGCCCGGCAAGACCCCGCGCAAGATGTCGATCCGGCTCACGACCGTGCCGTAATCGTTGGCGGCCCAGCGCACAAAGGCGAAGACGCTGCCCGGATCGAACCCGACAATGCGGCGGCGGCGATCGAGGATCGTTTCGTCGGTGATCCGACCGAACCGGATCCAGCGCTCGATGCGCCGTTCGATCCACAGCAGTTCGACATGGGTGCGCACGCTCATCGACGTGCCTCCGCACTGTCGGGGCGAAGTCGCGAGAGACTGGATTTTGACCGCGTTCGTTGTCGCTCGCCATCGCGGATCGCGATGCTCAACCTTGGTCGGTGAGAGACGACGCGGATGTCGACGCGGATGTCGACGCGCACGCTGTCGCTGATGGGATTATTCGGCGCACAACTGCCGGCGAAACCCGAAGGCTTGCGATCGGCATCGTCGAGCCAGGCAGGGCGGTCGGTCGTCCGAGCGGTTTTGCCGTGTGCCGTTCGTCCCCAGCGGCCGGTTTTGGGCGGGGACGTTAGAAAGATTCCGAAGGAATCTAAGTTAGAAACGTTACGACACGGGTAAGCTGTTGAACCGTCGCGATATTCGCCCGATTCCAGTCCCTGATAGCACGAGGATCGGGTCCTCGATAGCACGAGAGCTGCGGTCCCTGATAGCACGAGGCTATTCACAGCTTATCCACAGGGCCGTGCCCCAGGGCCCGAGCGGCTGCGACCTCGAACGGATCGGTGACCAACGCGGTGAAGGCAAGCCGTTCGCCATGCTCGCGATCATGATCAATGGTGAGGTGGTACCCAGGGAGCGGCTGGCGGCGAACAATCCGGCGCAGATCGAACGCAAAATGCTTCAGCGCCGACAGGCTGCCGGATTTGGCGTGGAGATAGCCGACGTCGAAGCTCCAGCCGCCTGGCTGGACGCCGCCATGCTTGCGCACCAGCCGATAGAGCCAGCGCTCAAGCCCACCCCTCAGCCCGAAATACGCCCGGTCGATGGTCAGGACGAGCGCGTCGTCGAGAACGCCGGCGTAGAACCAGTCCGGCAGGATCAGTTCCAGCCCCAGCGAATGGCCTCGCGCGTCGACCCGTTCCTGCCATTCGTTGATCCAGGAAAAGCGATGCCGCCGCCGCTCGAGCGGCTGGCGGATCGATGTGGCGACCGTCGTCGACTGCAGCCGGTCGAGGGCCGCCTTCAGCCGGTCATAGTCGCGCACCGATGTTCCGCGTCCGGTGAAGGTCAGGATCTCGTAGGGTGTCGCTGCCATCAGCCGTGAGGGCCGCAGGCCCTGATCGCGGGCCTCGACGATCTGCGAGGCCGCCCAGATCAGCACGTCGGCGTCCCAGATCGTGGCCATGCCGTGTTCGGGCACGGCTTCGACCCGGATCGCGATCCTGCCGGCGGTAAAGTCGATCGGCGCCACACGTGGCGATTTCGACAGCGAGAAGAACGGGTAGGCCATGAGGTCCTGGGCATCGCGAGGGCGCAACGTTCCGGGCAAGGCGCGAAAAAGATCGAGCTGGTCGCGCTCGGAGGGCGGGCGGCGGCGGGCCGACATTTGGGAAAGGCCCGGAACGATCAGTGGCGATCGGCATAGGATGGCGAGAGCGCCGCATGGCGCTTGGCGGGCAGCACGACATCGCCGGTATCGTCCGAGGTGCTGCGCTTGTTGCCGCGCTCGACCCACGACTGAAGCATGTCGACGCGATAGACGACACGCCCGCCGATCTTCGAGTAGCCAGGACCGGTGCCGTAGGTGCGATGCTTCTCCAGTGTTCGCGCGGAAAGCCCCAGAAGGCGGGCCGCTTCCGGGGTGCGCAGGTAGCGTGGTGGCAGGCCGGCGTTGGGATCGGGCATGATCGTGTCTCCGAGTGTCATCGCGTGCCGCGGACCGTCCACGGCGGATGTCGGATACGATGTCGAAGAAGGGCGCTGGCGGGGGAGTTCGAACTCCGGGGTGTGAATATCGCACTCCCGGCGGGATCGGTCAGCGCCGGAACCGATCAGCGTCGCGAGCGCCGGCTCGGCTGAAGGAGGGTCAGATAGCCGCCATCGCGAAGCGCGTTCGCGTCGACGACGAGACGCATGACGCGGCTGCGCAGGTCGTGGGTCTTCCAGGCTGGGCCATCGGGTACGCGCGAGGCGCCGAACAGGCCACGGGCAAGTTCGCGATGCGGATTTCGCTGATTCAGGACAGCGGTTTCGCTAAGTCGCGGAGCGGACAGTTTTGGGCGTGAAGATCAGAGAGCCTCGTTTCGTTCAGAGGTGATTGATTTCGCGGATTGGGATCGCGGTCAAGCGGTGACGGTTTTGGTTTTCCGCATGCTCTCTCCTTCCAGGTTTATTCGATGGGCGTTGTGGACGAGGCGATCCAGGATCGCATCGGCGATCGTCGGGCTTCCGATGAGATCGTGCCAGCGCGATACGGGCACCTGGGCGGTGATCAACGTGGATTTCCGGCGGTAGCGTTCTTCGCAGATTTCCAGGAGGTCGAGACGCTGTTGATCGCCGAGGCCATGGGTTCCCCAGTCGTCGAGGATCAGAAGCTGAGCGCGGGCGAGCTTGTCGATCAGGCGCGGGAAGCGGCCATCAAGACGGGCCATGGCGAGATCCTCGAACAGCCGTGGCATCCGGACATAAAGGACGGAATGATCGAGCCGGGCCGCCTGTCGCCCGAAGGCGCAGGCCAACCACGTCTTGCCGGTGCCGGTTTGCCCGTTGAGGATCAAGTTCTCGTTGGCCTTCAACCACTCGCCTTGTGCCAGCGACAGCACCTGACGTCGATCGAGACCGCGGGCGGCGTTGAAGTCGATGTCCTCGATGGAAGCGTCGGGAAAGCGGAGCTTGGCGAGCCGAAGGCGGTTGGTCAGCCGCTTGTCGGCGCGAACGGCCGTCTCGCGATCGAGCATGAGACCCAGCCATTCGTCGCGGGCAAGCTCGCTCGCTCCCGGCTGCTCGCTCAATTCGCGGTAGGCACTCGCCATTCCGGCAAGGCCGAGGGCCTGCATCTGGTCGATGGTCGGATGGTTCAGCATGAGAAGATGTCCCTTCATCATTGATAGTAGGAGGTGCCGCGGATGTTGCCGTGCGGCGGCGAGGGTCTGACGGGCTCTGAGGGTTTGGCCCGATCGAGCCCGGATTTGAGAATGGCGTTGACTGAGGAATAGGAGATCGCGTCGATCGTCAGGGCGCGTTCGCAGGCCGCCTCGAGACGAGGCCTGTCGAACCGGCGTGCGAGAGAGATGACGCCCATGGCGGAGCGGTAACCCTGCTCGGGATGCGGCCGGTCGCGCATCAGCCGCTCGACGAGAATGGCGGTATTGGCGCCGATCTTGGCCGCTTGCCGCATCAGGCTTTCCGGCGTCGTGTTGGCGTAGCGCTGGTGCGCCTTGGGCATATGCTCGTTGACGGTGACATGGCCGGAGCGCGCCGAGCGACGAACATGGCTGGCGACGCGCTTGTGATTGTGGAAGATCTCGACGACGCGGTGGGTCAGCCGCACCTGGACCTGCTGGCCGATCAGACCGTGCGGCACGGAATAAACCGTCCGCTCGACGTCGACGTGATAGTCGGGATGGACCTTGGCGGTTTTCCATTCGGCATATTCGAAGGGCGCCGCCGGCAACGGCGACAGGGCTTCGTGCTCGACCGCCTCGAACAACTGACGGCGGCTCTGGCCGACATGACGCATCGGCCGATCGTTGAGATCGTCGAGAAGTTCGCGGATCGCGACGTTCAACTCGGCGATCGAGAAGAAGCGTCGATTGCGCAGGCGCGCCAGGATCCAGCGCTCCACGATCAGGACCGCGCCCTCGACTTTCGCCTTGTCCCGTGGCTTGCGAACCCGGGTCGGCAGAATGGTCGTGTTGTAATGCTCGGCCATCGCCGCAAACGTCGGGTTGATGGTCGGCTCGAACCACAAGGCCTTGGCGACGCCCGCCTTCAGATTGTCGCAGACGATGCTCTTCGGCACGCCTCCGAAGAAGGCCAAGGCACGGCATTGCCCTTCGATCCAGTCCGGCAGCGCCTGGCTGACGCTGGCGTAGGCGAAGGTGAAGGACGAGGCGCCGAGCACGGCGACGAAGATCTGCGCCTCGATGAGCCGTCCCTTGTCGAGATCGAAGATCGGCACCGTGTGACCGGCATAATCGGTCTGCATGACCGCACCGGCCTCGAAGTGGTTGCGGAATGTCGGGCTACGACGATGTTCGAACGCCTGCAAACCTTCGCAGAACCAGGTGTAACCGTAGCCGTCCGGGTGCGCGGCGCGGTATTCCTGCCATAAAAGCGTTCGCGTCACGCCCTTACGCTTCAACTCGCGCGACATTGCCGGCCAGTCCGGCTCGCTGAGATCACGTGGCGGCCGACCCATCCGCTTGAACAGGACCGGCTCAAGACCGGCGTCGTCAAAGTCCTCCGGCGGCGGCCATCCGGTGATGCCCGCTTCCCGGGCGCGAAGCAGATAGGTCGAGACGCTCGTGCGCCCGATCCGCAGCCGCTCGCCAACCTCACGGATCGACAAGCCCTCGGCGTAAGTCAGGCGAAGGATCGCCTTTATGTCCTTCATTGTGGTTCGTCTCGCAGCTCTCCGTCTCGGCATCGGTCCCTCTCGTCCTCGTGGACGATGAACCTGCCAAAACGGCGCTCTCGAAATCCGCACCCAGCCCGAAATTATCTGTCCGGGACTTTCCGGAATCGCTGTCCGCGACTTACCGAAATCCGTGTCCGCGACTTTCTGAAATCACTGTCCGGGACTTACCGAAACCCGCATTCGCGATAGCTCGCGCCATCGTCACGGCCGTCGAGGGCGCGCAAACCGAGGATCAAACGGGCGCGACGCTGCGGGGTGGGTGGACGCGGTTCGACGGCGTGCTGGCCCTGCAGCGTGCGCCACAGAGCCAGCGTCGCTTCGAGGCGGGCGGGAAGCCAATCGTCGAAAGGCAGGAGGACGCCAACCGGCGCAGTCATCGTGCCGTCCAGGCTGAGACCCTGGTGAACGTCGTCGATGACAAAATGCGTGCCGGCAATGTCAGAGCGCGACGCATCGGTCTGATCGAGCGGGACCTGCGGTCGATCGGATACATCGCTCGGCAGCCCCAGCATGGCGACGATATCGGGCGACACGGTCGCCAGCCAGAAAAGCTGTTCAGTCGTCGCGGGCTGATCCGGGTCGACCGGGAAACCGCAGCCCCCAGCGCCGAGCGGATTCATCCGCTGGATCGGCGCTGGAGACACTCATGGCTTGGCGATAGGTGCGAGCGTATTGCGTGTTGCGGCGCAGATATTCCCAGGCGATACCGCGGAATGGAACATTCTCAAGGCTCTTGTAGGCGGTCTTCGACCGCCAGTCCGCGATCGGCATGGCAGACGCTCCCATGACCCGGCCGCGACGTAGCATCGGCCTGCGGTGCGTTCGGAGCAGTCTTGCAAGATTTGGCTCGTTCGGAAGTCCCCTAAAGCGCACGACCCCATGCGCCACACGCATGACGTCAATGTGTGTCGGCGCGCCGCAGTAGGTCGCGATAGCCGTGTTCGGTCATCCAGCGCGCCCGTGCGAGATGGCGTTCATGGATATGACGGACGCGATCGGGGTTCTCAGCTGGATCGATGTCCAAAACGATCCGCGCCACCTCCTGCCAGTCGGCGCCGTCGGCATCGGCATCGAGCAGGCGCAGATAGGTGATCGTATGCGCCAGATCGTAATCGGTGACGGTCGGAGCGTCGGGCGGTTCGTCGAGGATGGTCAATTCATTCATGATGTCCCCGGAACCTGGATGGTGCGATCACAACGATAAGGACGGCCAATAAAATCAATCTGGCAACCAGTTACGGGTGACTGCCGCCGTCGAACTGAAGCGATACACACTATAGTAGATAAACTTAAAGTATGTAAAGCGCCAATCCTGCCGCGATGGATATGCGGCGACTGGTTGGACGAAATGTAAGGCGAATCAGGCTGGAACGAACGTGGACGCAGGAGCGATTGGCCGAGGTTTCTGGCTTCTCCCAGCAATATCTCAGCGACTTGGAGCGGGGGCTCCGAAATCCGGCTGTCGTGACGATTTTTGAATTGGCGCAGGCGCTTGAAGTTGACCACCTAGATTTGGTTCGGCCGGATACCGAAGCGCTTAGCGAACGCATCAAACAACACGACCGGCGAAATCCTCGAAAGTCATAGAAGCATTCAAAAGAGTTTGTAGGCGCGAGTGAAGGTGGTCCGGGACATGCGCGCCAACCCAAATATCGTCCTATGGTCCATATCGATAACGAACACGAGATACGGCTCAGAATTTTTCCCATCCTGAGGGCGCCACGGGCGACAACTGACGAACTCTTAGCAGAAGCGCTCCAACGTGTTTTCGCCTGACCCGGTGCACCCTTGAAGCGCCGAAAATGCGACAGACCACGCTGTAACGCGCCACCGCGGTGGACACCATGTGGGAACCAAACCGAAAACGCTCGTCTTCGGGGTAAGGTTCGTAGATATAAGTATCTGAAATTCTTGAAGAAACTGGAGCGGGCGATGGGATTCGAACCCACGACCCCAACCTTGGCAAGGTTGTGCTCTACCCCTGAGCTACGCCCGCCCGCTCCGTGCGGCGATGTGCTTGCCGCGGATGGCGGGTGTATGACCGATCACATCGGCGAATGCAACAGGGAATTGACGGGCCGATGCAAAGGATTTCGGTCGCGTGGGGTGGGCGTCTTTTCGGCGTCCGCTCCCGACCGTCATTGCGGTGGCGCGTTTGCGTCCTTGGCGCATGAGGGCGGTTCGGTCCCCGCAAGGACCGCATTCCCGTTTGGCATGCGCCGAGGGCATGTCGCGGGTGGGAATGCTTGAGGCCGAGCCATCTTTTCTCGCTCATGCGCATGCGCGCCAGCGAGCCCTTGCGTCCTTCGGGCAGGGTCCAGCCCTGTTGAGGCGCGCCGCCTGCCGGGCTAAAGCCGGCGGGACGCGATGAGCAATGGTTTCGGGGAGCGAGACGGATGACGGCAGGGCGCGCGGAGCTGTTCGACTATCTTCGAAAGCTCGGCATCGAGACGACGACCATGGAGCATCCGCCGCTCCACAGCGTGTCGGAAAGCCAGAGCCTGCGCGGCGAGATCGTCGGCGGGCACACGAAGAACCTGTTTCTGAAGGACAAGAAGGGCCGCATCTTCCTGGTGGTCGCCGAGGAGTCGAGCGCGATCGACCTGAAGGGCCTGCACCGACAGATCGGTGGCAGCGGGCGTCTGTCCTTCGCCGGCCCCGACCAGATGATGGCGCTGCTCGGGGTCACGCCCGGCTCGGTGACCGCCTTCGGCGTCATCAACGACACGGACGGTCGTGTTACGGTCGTGCTTGATGAAGGTCTCCTGATGCACGATATGGTGAATTGCCATCCGCTGACGAACACGGCGACGACCACTCTCGCCACGGCGGATCTGATGGCGTTCTTGAAATCCACCGGGCACGAGCCGCTCCTCCTGAAGCTCGACGGTCCGGCAGGCGATGGCGACGAGCAGGCGGAATGAGCGATAATCCTTACTCGGGCGGACCCAATTCGGGCGACAATCCTTACGATGCGCAAGGCGGCTATGGCGAGCAGATGCGGGGCACCGCCTCACCGCAAGCGACGCGGCCGCAAGGCAGCGCCGCCGGTGCTTCAGCTGCCGCCTCAGCCGGCATCACCACCCTGCAGGGGTTCGGCGCGGCCAGCGCGCCGGCGCCGTCCGCGGCCGAACTGATCAAGGATACGACGACAGCGCAGTTTTCGGCTGACGTCATCCAGGAGTCGCGCCGCCAGCCGGTCATCGTCGACTTCTGGGCGCCCTGGTGCGGCCCGTGCAAGCAGCTGACGCCGATCCTGGAGCGCGCGGTCACAGCTGCCGCCGGCAAGGTGAAGCTGGTCAAGATGGACATCGACCAGCATCCCTCGATCGCAGGCCAGCTCGGTGTCCAGTCGATCCCGGCGGTCTTCGCCTTCGTCGATGGCCAGCCGGTCGATGGCTTCATGGGCGCGCTGCCCGAGAGCGAGATCAAGGCCTTCATCGACCGCCTGACCTCCGGCGCCAAGGGCGGGACGGGTGGCCTGGAAGACGATCCGGTGGCCGCCGCCTTCGAGAAAGCGGCACAGCTCATGGGCGACGGCGACGTCGACGGCGCCGCACAATATTACGGCGCGATCCTGCGGCACGATCCTGCCCATGCGGGCGCGGCTGGTGGCGTTGCCGAATGCTATCTGGCGCTGAACCAGCCCGAAAAGGCGCGCGGCCTCGTCGACGATTTCACCGCCTCGAACTCGGACAAGGCCGAAGACCCGCCGATCGCGGCGGTTCGCACCAAGTTGAAGCTGGCCGACGAAATTGCCGAACTGGGCGACCCGGCGCAACTGCAGGCGCGAATCGAAGGCGATGCCGACGATCATCAGGCGCGCTACGATCTCGCGTTGATCGCCCAGGCGAAGGGTGACCGAGCGACGGCGGCCGGCCATCTGCTGGAGATCATCCGCCGCGAACGGACCTTCAAGGACGATGGCGCGCGGGCCAAACTCCTGGAGTTCTTCGATGCCTGGGGCCCGATGGATCCGGCCACGCGGGACGCGCGGCGCAGGTTGTCGTCACTGCTGTTTTCCTGAGCATCTTATCTCGTTAAGCGGCCGGGCACCAAGGGTGCGCCCGGCGAAGCCGATTGCCGCAGTTGGCCGATAAACCCTTGAGATCGCGCGTGCGGGTTCCAGATCAGGATGCTGTAACGGAGACGATCCTTGGTTCACGCCGGTAATGTCAACTACAGGTCGGAGAACGATCTGCCCTATACGGTTCCGGTCTTCCCACTGTCCGGCGCGCTCTTGCTGCCAGGCGGACAATTGCCGCTCAACATTTTCGAGCCGCGTTATCTTCAGATGATCGACGATGCGATGGCGACACATCGCGTGGTCGGAATGATCCAGCCGAGCCTCGACGGCGCCAAGCGGGCTGATGGCGAGCCGGAGCTCTGCAAGATCGGCTGCTTCGGGCGCATTACGTCCCTTACCGAATCCGGTGACGGGCGCTATGTTGTCAACCTTCACGGCATCGTTCGGTTTCGCGTCCTCGACGAACTTGCCGCGAAGAAGCCCTATCGTTCGTGTCACACCGCACCATTCCTGAGCGATCTCGACCTGTCTGAAGGCGCCAAGGAGGTCGATCGCGAGGGCCTTTTGAAGGCGTTCCGCAACTATCTTGACGCCAACCAGCTCGACGCCGACTGGGAGAGCGTGACTCGCGCCTCGAACGAAACGCTGGTCAACGCCTTGTGCATGATGTCGCCCTACGGCGCGGCGGAAAAGCAGGCGCTGCTCGAAGCGCCGGATTTGAAGATGCGGGCCGAGACGCTCGTCGCGATGACCGAGATTTCGCTGGCCCGTGGTGGTGGCGGAGACGATGGTCCGTCGCGGACACTGCAATAGCGACCGTGCAACCCGAGTTGATCGGCCGGGGTTACACGGTCGGAGCGTTGATCGTCTCGATCGAGCGAAGCGAATTATCGTCACAGTTCGGGACGGGGAATCCACAGTGAGCATCATCAAGGACAGCCAGCGCCCCGACCCGAAGCTGCTCGAGCTTCTCGTCTGCCCGTTGACGAAATCGGTGTTGACCTACGATCGCGACAAGAACGAACTGATTTCGCGCGCTGCCAAGCTCGCCTTTCCCATCCGCGACGGCATTCCGATCATGCTGCCGTCGGAAGCCCGGGAACTGGATTGACTCCATCGGATTCGTTCCTGCGTTCGGCCACGTTATAGGACACAGTCGAATGATATGCGTCAGCCGATGAAACCGCCGGCAAGGGCGAGGCACGCGCCGACAGACAGCGCGAGGAGCGCGGCGTCGACAAGCGGCAGGCTGGCGATGCGCTCGCGCATGGTGCGCAGGCTTGCCTTCGACGAACCCCGACCATTGCAAGAACGGCCCGCCGAGGGGTCGCCGCTTTCACGGCTTTCACGGCTTTCACGGCTTTCGACGAGCATCGGCGACGTCGCAGCGGCTCATATGCCGGCTCCGTCCCCGACCGTGGTCGAATCGCTCGACGCTTTCTTTGTCGCGATGGTCGCGCCGAAGGCAATGCGCAGGAAGGGCCGCACGACGAAGTCGATCAGCGCCAAGGGGAGCGTCAACAGCGGGTTCAGCCCGAACAGGAAGGCGACGAAGACGAAGAACACCGCCGCCGCAGCGCGATAGCGCACCACTGCTCCCCGATCCGGCGAACCGGCCACGCCCGGATTCTCGTCGCCGAACCAGAGACTCAAGAGCTTCTGCCTGGCCGAGACGGTTTCGACTGCGGCTGTGGGGGCAGCGACGCTTGCACCTTCGCCGGGAAGCAAACGCACGACCCCGAGCGCCATCGTCTCGTTCGAGAGAGGATCGATCAGGATGAAGGAGCCGAGCTCGCGGCTTTCCTCGTAGCGCGCAACGACGACCGGCCGGTCAAAGGCGATCGTCACCTCGCCGATCTCGTTCATCAGCAGCGCGTTGACCGGCTTGGCCTCGAACGAATGGATGTCGATCGCCTTGTCGAGGCTTCGGACGCTGGCGGGCGTCGTCGAGGCGGCAAGCTGCGCGACGTAGCGGCCGGTCGAAACCAGCGCCTTGTCGGACATCCACAGGATTTGCGCCTTGATCGTGCGCGCGGCGGCGATCTTGTCGTTTGCCGCAACGAGAACGTCGCCTCGCGAGACGTCGACTTCGTCGGCAAGCGTCAGCGTCACCGCCGCGCCGTTTTCGGCCCCGTCGATCGCGCCATCGGGCCCCCAGACGCCTTTTACCGAGGTTCTTCGATCGCCCGGCAGAACGCGAACGTCATCTCCGGCCTTGACCGCGCCGCCGACGATGGTGCCGGCAAAGCCACGGAAGTCGAGGTTCGGACGGTTGACCCACTGCACCGGCAGGCGGAAGGGTGATGTCGCCGCATCGAAGGTGGTGGGCGTCGCCGTTTCCAGCCGCTTCAGCAGCGTCTCGCCGGTGTGCCAGGGCGTGTTCGGCGAGGCGGTGACGATGTTGTCGCCGTTCTTGGCCGACAGCGGGATGTAGGAGACGTCGGTGAAGCCGAAATTCGGCAGGATCGTCTCGTATTCGCGCTTGATCGCCTCGAACCGTTCCTGAGAGAAGTCGACGAGGTCCATCTTGTTGATGGCGATGACGACGCTCTTGATGCCGACGAGCGAGGTAATGAAGGAATGCCGCCGCGTCTGCGGCAGGATACCTTTTCGCGCATCGACGAGGATCACCGCCAGCTCGGCCTGAGAGGCGCCGGTCGCCATGTTGCGGGTGTACTGCTCGTGGCCCGGCGTGTCGGCGATGATGAAGGCACGGTTGCCAGTCGAGAAATAGCGATAGGCGACGTCGATGGTGATGCCCTGCTCGCGCTCGGCCGACAGGCCGTCGACCAGCAGCGCGAAGTCGAGATCGCCGCCGGTGGTGCCGAATTTCTTCGAATCGCGCTGTAGCGCTTCCATCTGGTCGTCGAAGACCGCGTTGGTCTCGTAGAGCAGGCGGCCGATCAGCGTCGATTTGCCGTCGTCCACCGAGCCGCAGGTGATGAAACGCAGCAGCGACTCGGCGGGCGCCACGACCGGTTCCGGGCCTGCCTGCGGGGCGACGATGTTGCCATTGCCCCCTTGGGCACTTGCGTCGTCGTCCGGCGCAGGCCCGGCGAAGGTCTCGTCCTCGGCGATTACGGCGGTGTTGGTGCCGGGCAGGATCGTGGTCTCGGTTTCGGCCGGCTCGGTCTCGACGGCGGTGTTCTTCGGCAGGGCGTTGCTCATCTTAGAAGTAGCCTTCCTGCTTTTTCTGTTCCATCGAGGCACCGGAATCGGAGTCGATGACCCGCCCCTGCCGTTCGGACACGCGCGAGCCGCGCATTTCCGCGATCACGTCGTCGAGATTTGTCGCCGAGGATTCGACGGCGCCGGTCAGCGGGTAGCAGCCGAGAGTGCGGAAGCGGACCATCATGTTTTCGACGGTCTCGCCGGGTTTCAACTGCATGCGGTCGTCGTCGCGCATGATCAGTGCGCCGTCGCGCTTCACGATCGGGCGCTCCTCGGCGAAATAGAGCGGCACCACCGGGATGCGCTCCAGCGCGATGTAGTCCCACACGTCCTGCTCGGTCCAGTTGGAGAGCGGGAAGACACGAAAGCTCTCGCCGTTCTTCTTGCGGGTGTTGAACAGCCGCCAGGGCTCCGGCCGCTGGTTCTTTGCGTCCCAGCGATGCTCGGGCGAGCGCAGCGAGAAGACACGCTCCTTGGCGCGGCTCTTTTCCTCGTCGCGACGCGCGCCGCCGAAGGCCGCGTCGAACTTGTACTTGTCGAGCGCTTGCTTGAGGGCCTGCGTCTTCATCACCTCGGTGTGGATGCGGCTGCCGGAATCGAACGGGTTGACGCCGGTGCGAACGCCCTCCTGGTTGGTATGGACGATGAGGTCCAGCCCGAGTTCGCGGGCTCGGCGATCACGGAACTCGATCATCTCGCGGAACTTCCAGGTCGTGTCGACATGAAGCAGCGGGAAGGGCGGCTTGCCGGGCGCGAACGCCTTCATGGCGAGATGCAGCATCACGGCCGAATCCTTGCCGATCGAATACAGCATCACCGGATTGTCGGCGGTCGCCGCGACCTCGCGCAGGATGAAGATCGATTCGGCCTCGAGCCGCTCGAGATGAGTCAGATTTTTCATGGCCGGGGGCCCTTGCTTGTCGGGTGCGAAAGGCAGAAACGGCTTCGCTTTGAACGCTTGTCATCCTCGGGTTCCGTCCCGAGGATCCGGGAAAGGGTCGAGGTCGATGGCTTGGTTCTCAGTCGGTGCGGTGCGTCGGGTTCGGCGTCTCTGGATCCTCGACACGGGCCACAGGATGACGGTGCGTTGAGGTTTTTGCCTCTCCGGCACAGCTCATCGCCTGCCGAACGCCGAAGCCGAAGATGCCCCGCTCCCTAGATCCTCGCGCCTTCCGATACCATCGCGCGGTCCGGCACATGCAGGCCGCACTCGCGCTTGGTGTCGTCTTCCCACCACCAGCGGCCTGCGCGCTCGGGCTCTCCGGGCTGGACGGCACGGGTGCAGGGTGCGCAGCCGATCGAGGGAAAGCCCTTGTCGTGCAGCACGTTGGTCGGCACGCCGTTCATCGCGTTGAAACCGGCGACGCGATCCCGGCTCCAGTCGAAGATCGGGTTCGCCTTGACCAGCTTGCGCGCGCTGTCGAAGTCGACGAAATCCATGCCCTTGCGATTGGCCGACTGATCGGCGCGCAGGCCCGTGATCCAGGCTGACGCGCCATTGAGCGCGCGGGCAAGCGGTTCGACCTTGCGGATGCCGCAGCAGTTCAGTCGGAACTCCTTGGCGTAGTAGAAGCCGTCGATGCCCTGGTCGTCGATCATCGCCTCCAGCGCTTCGGCTCTGGGGTATTTCGCGTGGATGCGCTTGCCGTATTTCTCTTCCGTCGCGCGCCAGACGTCGTAGGTCTCGGGGAAGAGCCGGCCGGTGTCGAGGGTCACCACCTCGATGTCGAGGTCGTTCGAAAAGATCAGATGGGTCAGCATCTGGTCCTCGAGTCCGAGGCTTGTCGTGAAGACGATGCGTCCCTTCACCTCGGCGCGCAGGCGCTTCAGGCGCTCCAGCGGCAGGAGATTGTGGAGTTCGGCGTTCAGCGTTTCCGCCAGTAGCTTGGGATCCTGGATCATTGCCTGGCGTCCTTTCGCGCCGCGAGGCGCTTCTGGAGGATCGAGCGATCCTCGCCATAACCCGTCTGATAGTGCTCGGAGACGATGTCCTTGGCCTCCAGCCACTGCTGGACCGGCTGGCGGTTGGCCATGGTCTGCGGCAGTTCGATCTCGTCGAAGCCGCAGGCCAGCGCCTCAGTGAACTGGTCGGCGATCAGAGGCCCGGAGGCGCGAAGCGTACCTTCGAAGCCCGCCCGGCGCAGGCGCTTGGCAAGCGACAGGCCGCGGCCGTCGGAAAAGGAGGGAAACTCGACCGAAATCAGATCGACCGCTTTGAGGAAGGGTGCGATGTCCTCGACCGGCGCGTCGTTCTTGACCGACACTCCAAAGCGCTTGGCCGTCAGCTGCGTCTTGGCGCCGTCAACCAATGCGAGCGGCACGAGCGGCGCGCTGGTGGCCTCCGCGATCGCTTCGATCGTATCGACACGGGTGTAATCGTCCGGCTTCTCGCCGGTGGCGGAGATCAGGGTCATTCGGCGGGCTCCGCAATTTTCGGGCGCGCGGCGATGAAATCGGTGAAGCCTGTCTTGAACGGTTCGATGCCGGCGCGGCGCACCGTCTCGATGAACGCCTCACCGTCCTTGCGCTCGGCAAAATACACGTCGACGATGGTTTCGATCGCGCCAGGCACGTCTTCGGCGTCGATGCCGGGGCCGAGGCGTTCGCCCAGCGCCGCGTTCTCGGTGGCATCGCCGCCGACGGTGATCTGGTAGTTCTCGCGGCCGCCCTTTTCGAGGCCGAGAATGCCGATCGCGCCGACATGGTGATGGCCGCAGGCGTTGATGCAGCCGGAAATCTTGATCGGCAGGTGGCCGATCTCACGCTGGCGGGTCTCGTCGGCGAAAGTTCTGGCGATCTCCTGGGCGATCGGAATCGATTTCGCCGTGGCCAGCGCGCAATAGTCGAGGCCCGGACAAGCGATGATGTCGGTGATCAGTCCGGCATTGGCGGTGGCAAGATCGTGGGCCTTCAGGGCCTCGTAGACTGCTGGAACGTCGTTCTGCTTGACGTAGGGCAAAACGAGGTTCTGGCCGTGGGTGACCCTGAGCTCGCCGAAGGAATACTCGTCGGCGATGTCCGCGAAGGCGCGCATCTGTGTGGAGCTCATGTCGCCCGGCACTTCGCCGATCGCCTTCAATGAGACCGTCAGCGCGATGTAGCCCGGCTGCTTGTGGGCAAAGCCGTTCTGCTCGACGAAGCGGTCGAGCGCGGCATCAGCCTTGCGGGCGGCAGCCAGCGTCTCGGACTGCTCTGGCAGGCTCTCGTAGGCCGGCGGGGCGAAATAGGCGGCGATGCGCGCGATCTCTTCTTCGGGTGCGTTGATCGTCGGGCCGTCGAGCTTTTCATATTCCTCCTCGACACGGCGGGTGAATTCCTCGGCCCCGGTTTCGTGGACGAGAATCTTGACCCGTGCCTTGAATTTGTTGTCGCGGCGGCCTTCCGAATTGTAGACGCGCATCACCGCTTCCAGATAGGCGAGCAGCTCGTCCTTGGGCAGGAAGGGGCGGATGATCTTGCCGATCATCGGCGTGCGGCCGAGACCGCCGCCGACGGAGATCTCGTAGCCCTGGCGGCCGTCCGCATCGCGTTTGATCTTGAGGCCGATGTCGTGGACCATGATCGCCGCACGGTCGTGCTCGGCTCCGGTGACGGCGATCTTGAACTTCCTTGGCAGCCAGGCGAATTCGGGATGCAGGCTCGACCATTGCCGAATCAACTCGGCGGTTTCGCGCGGGTCCTCGATCTCGTCGGCGGCAACACCTGCGAACTGGTCGGCGGTGGTGTTGCGGATACAGTTGCCGCTTGTCTGGATGCAATGCATCTCGACATCGGCGAGGAGGTCGAGAATGGCCGGCACGTCCTTCAGCTTCGGCCAGTTGAACTGCAGGTTCTGGCGCGTGGTGAAGTGGCCATAGCCCTTGTCGTAGGTGTCGGCGATATGGGCGAGTTGGCGCAACTGGCGGGCCGATAGCGTGCCGTAGGGCACGGCGATCCGCAGCATGTAGGCGTGGAGCTGGAGATAGAGGCCGTTCTTCAGGCGCAGCGGCTTGAACTCGTCGTCGGCGAGCGAGCCGTCGAGGCGGCGTTCCACCTGATTGCGGAACTGTGCGACCCGTTCGCGCACGAAACGCTCGTCGAATTCGTCATAGCGATACATCGGCCTGATCCTCTCCTCAATCTTTCGCGGTGCCGGGCGTTTCGCCCGTCGGCCAGCCGAGATGATGTCATCTCCGGTTTTGGCGTCGGTCAGACCGGGATTTCGAACTCGGCCTGCTTGCCCATGTCGGGATGGATCGACGGGCCTTTCTGGCGCATGGCGTCGCGGAAGTGGCGGGCAACCGGGAAGCCCTGGCCATCGATATCCACCGGCACGAGATAGGGATCAACTACGAGATTGGCGGAAGCCGATGCCTTGCCCTCGGCCTCCATCGCCTCGGATAACGCCTCGTCATAGGCGACACGCGCCTTCGACGGATCGAGCGTCCAACCCTTCTCGGTCAGGAAGACGACATCGCCTTCGAGCAGGTTGTTCGCCATCAGGATTGCGGGGAGCTTGTCGCCCCGTACCTTCGATCCGGCGCGATGGTCTTTGGCCATTGTGTCTCTCCGTTGACAGCCGTGCACATGGATAATGCGGCGGTCACCTTCTCGATCATCTCTAGATAGGCGAGTCTGACGCAGGGCGCGCCGATGAGGATTGCCCGTCTTTCGCCAAAGGGGAAAGATTTTACCGCAGCATGGCGATCCGGCGATAGAATCGTTCCAGATCGGCGGCGGCGTAACTTGCCGGCCACGTTGCCTACGAGTTCACCGTCAGATCGCCTCGCCCTGCAACAACCTCGGCGACGGACCACGGGTCGTGCCGGCGGCCTGGGCAATGAAGAATTTCTTCAGCGGCGGGGCGCGGTCGACCAGCGACAGGCCAAAGGAGCGGGCGGCGCGCAGGAGGCCGTTGTCGTTGGAGAAGAGGCGGTTCAGGACGTCGGTCGTGATGCCCATCTGCACCGTGTCGAATCTCCGCCAGCGCTGATAGGTTTCGAGCGTGTCGAGGGCACCGATATCAAGGCCGAGGCGGTCCGCCTCGACGATCGTCTGGGCGAGGGCGGCGGCATCCTTGAAACCGAGATTGAGGCCCTGGCCGGCGATGGGGTGGATGCCGTGGGCTGCGTCGCCGCACAGCGCGATGCGCGACTTGACAAAATCACGGGCGATGGTGAGGCCGAGCGGGAAGGCGCGCTTGCCGCCCTCTACGGTCAGCGCGCCCAACTTGTGGCCGAATCGCTGTTCGAGTTCGAGCTCGAACATCATGTCGTCGCCGGCGACCAGCCGCTCGGCTTCATGGGTCGGCTCGGTCCAGACCAGCGAGGAGCGGTTGCCCTTGAGCGGCAGGATGGCGAAGGGACCCGACGGCAGGAAATGCTCCTCGGCGCGGCCCTCGTGCGGGCGCTCGTGGGCGACGGTCGCGACGATGCCGGACTGGCCATAGCCCCATTTGACGGTGCGGATGCCGGCCATCTCGCGGATCGCCGAATTGACGCCGTCGCAGGCGATCAGCAGTTTCGCGTCGATATGGTCGCCGCCCTGTAGCTCGATGCCGATCTCGGCCATCTTCGCGTCGAAGCCGGTGACGGCACTTGACCCGCGGATGGAGATGCCGAGTTCGCCAGCCCTTTCTCTGAGGGCGCCGTTGAGGATGCTGTTGGGCAGCATGTTGGCGAAGGGCTCGCCCGGCTGCGCCTCGCCGCCGAAGGTCAGGAACACCGGGCGCACCGGGTCCGAGGTGCGCGAATCGGTGACTATCATTTCGGTGATCGGCTGCGCCTCGTCCTTGACGGTCTGCCAGATGCCAAGCTGATCGAGCATCCGCACGGCGGCCGCGGCGACCGCCGAGGCGCGTCCGTCCTTCTTCCAGACGCCGTCGGGCGCGGCGTCGACGAGGATGACCTTCAGATGCGGAGCGGCGTCGGCAATGGCGACGGCGGTGGTCAGCCCGACATAGCCGGCGCCGGCGATGACGATGTCTGCGTGTTCGCGGGCCGAGGCCGTGTCGGTCTTCGCTGTGTCGTTCGACATCGCTTGCTCCTTTTCACCCGCACGACGATCGCGTTCTTACTGCGATGTAGGGGCGGCAAGCGCTTGAAGCAACGCGCGCAAGTCGCGTATCCGGGCGCGTCGGTGCTTGACCGGTTCGTCGACCTGTTGCAACGCCAGACGATATTCGTTTCGTTCGCCGCCAAGCGGCGCACCTGCGCAGGAGACCCGCAAAGATGACCAGCCCTGTGACCGAACCCGTCGCCCAGCTTCTTGCCACGCTCGACCTCGAACGGATCGAGGAGAATCTCTTCCGTGGCACGTCGCCGGACCAGAGCTGGCAGCGGGTGTTCGGCGGGCAGGTGATCGCGCAGGCGCTCGTCGCGACCCAGCGTACGGTGCCGGACGACCGCCATTGCCATTCGCTGCACGCCTATTTCATGCGGCCGGGCGATCCGGCGGCGCCGATCGTCTACGATGTGGATCGCATCCGCGACGGCGGTTCCTTCACGACGCGCCGGGTCGTCGCGATCCAGCACGGTCACGCGATCTTCTCGCTGTCGGCCTCGTTTCAGAAGGACGAACCAGGCCTCGATCATCAGGCGACGATGCCCGACGTGCCGGGGCCCGACGAGCTGCCGCACGGCGAGACGCTGAATGAAACGATCCTCAGCCAAGCGCCGGAGCCGGTGAAGCGCTATTGGCTGCGGCCGCGGCCGATCGAGTTCCGGCCGGTCTCCTTCGACCATTACCTCACCCGCGACAAGCTGGAGCCCATCCAGCAGGTCTGGGTGCGCTGTCCCGGCGAGATCGGCGACGACCGGGCGCTCAACGCAGCGGTCCTCGCCTATCTGTCGGACATGACGCTGCTCGACACCTCGCTCTTTGCTCATGGCCTGTCGGTGTTCGACAAGTCGATCCAGGCGGCGAGCCTCGACCACGCCATGTGGTTCCATCGTCCGGCCTTCGTGTCGGAGTGGATGCTCTATTCCCAGGACAGCCCGTCTTCGTCGGGCGGGCGGGGCCTGACCCGCGGCTCGCTGTTTTCGCGCAATGGCGAACTGGTCGCATCGGTGGCGCAGGAGGGTCTTATCCGGCCGCGACGCGCAACGAAAGATTGAGGTATACGCTCATTTCGTAAGCAATATTGGCATTTCTGCATAAATATTAGCCATTCTCTGCGGAGTGTCGAAGCGCATTTGCGGCAAAATGGCTGCGGAGCGGCAAAAACGCGGCCGATTCTGCGCGCTGTGCCCAATTGGCACGCTCCTTGATTCCTATGAGATCAGTCATCGTGAAAAGGCATGCCGCCTTCAAGTGAAAGATGGCTCAACTCAGCGGCCCTCTCGGCTGCCCAAGGTTCGAGGTGAACATGAAAATCGTGATGGCGATCATCAAGCCATTCAAGCTAGACGAAGTGCGCGAAGCCCTGACCGGCATCGGCATTCAGGGCCTGACCGTGACCGAGGTCAAAGGCTACGGCCGCCAGAAGGGTCATACCGAGATTTATCGCGGCACCGAATATGCCGTGAGCTTCCTGCCCAAGCTGAAGATCGAGGTCGCGGTCGCGGTCGACATGGTTGACAAGACCGTGGAGGCCATCCAGGGCGCCGCCAAGACCGGCCAGATCGGCGACGGCAAGATCTTCACCTATGGCATCGATACCGCCGTCCGTATCCGGACGGGCGAAGTTGACGCGAACGCATTGTGAGAGGGGACCTGACTGAAATGAATATCAAGAAATTCCTATTTGCCGGCTCGTTGCTGGCGGGTTTCGCCGCCACCGCGGCGTTCGCCCAGGATGCCCCCGCAGCGGCATCGGCAGCGACGGACGCCGCAACGGCCGCCGCGCCGACCGTCGACAAGGGCGACGTCGCATGGATGATGACCTCGACGCTCCTCGTCCTGTTCATGACCATGCCGGGCCTCGCCCTGTTCTATGGCGGCCTCGTGCGCGCCAAGAACATGCTGTCGGTGCTGATGCAGTGCACCGTGATCACCGGCGTCGTGATGATCGTCTGGGTCGTCTGGGGCTATTCCTTCGCCTTCGGTGGCGGCACCAGCCCGTTCTGGGGCGGCATGGGCAAGCTCTTCCTGTCCGGCGTAACGGTCGATTCCACATCGGCGACCTTCACCGACGGCGTGGCGATCCCCGAATATCTGTTCATCGCCTTCCAGATGACCTTCGCCGTCATCACGCCGGCGCTGATCGTCGGTGCCTTCGCCGAGCGCATCAAGTTCTCGGCGGTCATCCTGTTCACGATCCTGTGGGTGACCTTCGTCTACTTCCCGGTCGCGCACATGGTTTGGGACGGCTCTGGCCTGATCTTCAACGGCACGCTCTCGGGCGGCGTCGGCGCACTCGACTTCGCCGGTGGTACGGTCGTCCATATCAACGCCGGTATCGCGGCACTCGTCGGCTGCATGTTCGTCGGCAAGCGCACGGGCCTCGGCAAGGACATGATGGCGCCCCACTCGATGACGCTGACCATGGTCGGCGCCTCGATCCTGTGGGTCGGCTGGTTCGGCTTCAACGCCGGTTCGAACCTCGAATCGAACGCGGCTGCCGTGCTGGCGATGATCAACACCTTCACCGCAACGGCGGGTGCGCTCGTCGCATGGTGCATCATCGAAACCGTCATGCGCGGCAAGGCCTCGATGCTCGGCGGTGCCTCGGGCATCGTTGCCGGCCTTGTTGCCGTGACGCCGGCCTGCGGCACGATCGGCCCGGTGGGCGCGATCGTGCTGGGCGCCATTGCCAGCCTCGTGTGCTACTTCTTCGTTTCGGTGGTGAAGAACGGCCTGAAGTACGACGACAGCCTCGATGTATTCGGCATCCACGGCATCGGCGGCATCATCGGCGCTATAGGCACCGGCATCTTCACCTCGCCCTCCTTGGGAGGCATCGGCTATGCCGATGGCGTCACCATGGGCGCGCAGGTCTGGGCGCAGATCGTCGCAGTCCTCATCACCATCGTGTGGTGCGGCGTCGGCTCGGCGATCCTTTATGCGATCGTCAATGCCATCGTCGGCTTGCGTCCGAGCGTCGAGCAGGAACGCGAAGGTCTCGACCTTTCCTACCACGGCGAGGCCGCCTACCACTCCTGAGCGGTTTCGGCTTCGGCCGAACGTTCAAGAAGGCATTCAGGGGACGGGCGCTTCGGCGCCCGTTTCTATTGCGTGAATGGCCCGGTCAATGGGCGAGCACATCGCGCCAGTCGCCGTTGCGCCGGAACTGTTCATGGGCGAAGGGGCAGGTCGGGTCGACCTTGAGGTTCTCGCGCCGCGCCCATTCGACGCCCGCCGAAACAAGCGCCGCTGATTACATGATTATAGATTACGCCGCTTCTTTTTAAGTTATTGATATATATGACATTCGAAACCCCTGAAAACCTTGTTTCGCAAAGGGTTGGGTCGGGAGAGGCAAAGTTCTGCCAAACGGACCAATCCCTCGGATCTTGTCGTAGGAATCTGATTTCCTTCCACTTCGATCCCCTTGGGAGCCGGTTTCGGAAATCAGTGGCGCCATCGTAACATTAGGCCTCTTCAGCGCCTCAGAACCGGCATGACGCGGCCGCGGCAGCGGTAAGGCGACAGACAGAATCGAAAGGCGATTGACAACGACTTGTATATTGTATGACAAATAGGCCGCTTAAAAATTGTTTGGGAGGACATGATGATCAAGCGCCTATTGCTCGCGGCCACCGTCGCCGCACTTTCCCTCAGCCCCGCCGCCGCTCAGGAGAAGCAAACGATCCGCTTCGGGTTCTCGTCGGTCGCCGACCTCGAGAACGACAACGGAGCAGCAGCCTGGCTCTTCAGGCACTATGTCGAAGACCATTCCGACACGCTGGACGTCCAGATTTCCGGTTCCAGTGAGATCGGAAGCGACCAGGACGTGATTCAGGCGATGCAGCTTGGATCCGGCGCCACCATGCACATCGGCGGGACAGCGCTGTTCAACACGTTCATTCCCGAAGTGGGAGTTCTAGATCTCCCCTTCATGTGGACCAGTTTCGATCACGTCGGTCGCGCGCTCGATGGGGATGTCGGCACGAAGCTTTCGGCTAAGTTCGAGGGAGCGGGCTTCAAGGTTCTCGGCTGGGGAGTCAGTTGGGGCTATCGCGACGTGGTGACGAGAGACGTCGAAGCGACGAAGCCCGCAGACCTCGACGGCCAGAAGCTCCGCACCATCCAGTCGCCGATCTACGTCGCGGCCATCAACCTGATGGGCGCGAACGCGACGCCGATGGCTTTCGGCGAGATCTACACGGCGCTTCAGACAGGTGTTCTCGACGGCTTCGAGCACGCTCCGTCGATGGTCCTTTCGTCCAAGCTCTACGAGGTTACGAAACACATCTCGCTGACCCGGCATCTTCTCGGTCCGACGGTCATGACCTACTCGCTTCCGCTCTGGAACCAGCTTGATGACCAGCAGAAGAAGGTCGTTCAGGACGCGGCCGACTTCGCGCTCCAGACGAGCCGAGCGTTGGCTCCGGTCAAGGAAAAGGAGTCGCTCGACAAGCTGAAGGCACTCGGCATGAGCGTGTCGGAGATCGACACGTCGTCCTTCCGGGAGAAGGCGGTCGGGGTCCAGGACCAGCTTGCCGAGGGTATCGGCGCGACGGATCTGCTGAAGGAAATTCGGGAACTGTCCAAGGATCCGGCTACCAACTGACGCCCCAGGAAACGGACGCGGATCCGGCGGTGCCGGGTCCGCCTTGCCGAGGCTCCCATGTCCAAGCTCATGAACGCGATCGATCGCACGATCGAAACCCTGACGTTCGTCATTTTCCTGGCCATCGTCCTCGTCGGGACGGCACAGGTCTTCAACCGGTATTTTCTGAACTACTCGCTGAGTTGGAGCGAGGAATTCCAACGATACGGACAGATCTGGATCGTCTTTCTCGGAATCCCGATCGCCTACCGACGCGGAATGCACATCGGCCTCGAGACCCTTCACGGAATCATGGCCGTCCGCGGACGTCGGACCTTCGCGCTCGCGGTCGATCTGCTGTGGATCGTTCTCGGGGGAGCGATCCTGGCCGGCATGTGGCGCCTCTCGGTGCCGCTCGCATTCCAGACCAGCCCCGGGATGGGCCTTCCCATGGACTGGGTCTACGGCGGGATCGATTTGGGCGCGGCCTACATCATCCTGGTGGCGATCCGGCGCATCGCCCGTAACCTTACCGGTCAGGATCCAGAGCTTTACGCTGACGAACCGTCCATTGGCGAACCTATCTTCGAGGAGAAAGCGCCATGACGCTCCTCCTGCTGTTCGCCGCCCTGCTGGTCATGATCTTCCTGGGCATCCCGGTGATCCTTGCCCTCGGCCTCGTCGGGCTGGGCGGTATTCTCTCGACCGGAGGGCTCGTTCTCGCGCTCTATCCGCAGAAGATGTTCTCGACGCTGGATTCGTTCAGTCTGCTTGCTCTTCCTTATTTCATCCTCGCCGGCGAACTGATGGCCCGCGGTGGAATCAGCCGGAAGCTGGTCGATTTCGCCGAGACCGTCGTCGGGCATATGCGCGCCGGCCTCGCGCAGGCCAACATCCTGTCCAGCATGGTCTTCTCCGGCGTTTCAGGATCGTCGACCGCGGACACCTCGGCCATCGGTTCGGTCCTCATCCCCGCGATGAAGGAGAAGGGCTACAAGCCCGGCTACGCTGCAGCCATCACAGCGACAAGCGGAACGATCGGTGCGATCATTCCTCCGAGCATGACGATGATCGTCTACGGTTCGCTGGCCAACGTCTCGATCGGCGGTCTCTTTCTTGGCGGCATCGTACCCGGAATTCTCGTCGGCCTCGGGCTGATGACCGTGGTCTATATCCAGTCGCTTTCGCCCAGGAAGTTCCCCGAGCTTCAAAAGTCCGAAGGACGGTTCAATTTCGGCGCGATGATCCGAGCGCTGGCCAACGTCTGGGCGGCGCTGCTCGCGCCGTTGATCATCGTCGGCGGCATTCTGGGGGGGATATTCACGGCCACGGAAGCTGGCGTCGTCGCATGCGTCTACTCGTTCCTCGTGTCGTTCTTCGTCTACCGCACAATCCGCCTTCGGGACCTGCCGGACATTTTCCTTGCCGCCGTGACGACAACCTGCATGGTCTCGGGAATCATTGCGATCGCCGGCGGTTTTGGGTGGCTCCTCGCCTACCTGAACTTCAACCAGTCGATCCTCTCTACGATCCTCGGCATCACGCAGAACGGTACCGCCGTCTTCGTCCTGCTGGTCCTGACGATGCTGGTCCTGACGATGTTCGTCGACAGCATGGCGGTGCTGATCATCTTCGTGCCGCTGGCCGTCAACATCGGCGCGACCTTCGCCATCGACCCGTTCCAGTTGGGCGTCGCGCTCGTCATCGCCACGCAGGTCGGATCGACGACCCCCCCGGTGGCGGTCCTTCTCTTCGTGGCATCGAGCATCGCTAAGTGCCCGTACCGGGAAACCGTCCGCTACGTCTGGCCCTTCATCGGGGCAGAAATCGCCGTGCTGATGCTGGTCGTCCTAGTGCCGCCAGTCGCCAGCGCGATCCCGACATGGGCCCTCGGCTAGCGCCGACGCTTCGCGCCCGATCCAACCTCGCAGTACTGCAAAAAGGAGAATGCAATGTTCGAACTCGACGGGAAAGTAGCTCTGATCACCGGCGGAACACGGGGCATCGGCATCGCCTACGCGAAACACGTTCTCGCCGCTGGTGGCAAGGTCGTCGTCAACGGGCGTTCCGGAACGGACGAATCCGAAGCGCTGATCTCGGAATTCGGCCATGATCGCGTAGCGCTGGAACTGGCCGACGTGTCGAAACCGGCGGAAGCGACTTCCCTCGTCGAGGCGGCGGGAAAGAAGTTCGGCAGGCTGGACGTGCTCTGTCACGCGGCCGGCGGACCTGCGGGCGGCAAAGCAACCGAGATCAGCCCGGAAGACTGGAACGCCGCCTTCGACATCCATGTCCATGCAGCTTTCCATCTGTTCAGGGCCGCCCATCCACATCTCGCCAAGGAAGGCGGGGCGGTGATCCTGGTCTCTTCGGTAGCGGGCATTCGCGGGTGCCCCGGGACCGTCGCTTATCAGACCGTCAAGGGAGCGCTTATTCCGTTTGCCAAGGCGCTGGCCTTCGACCACGCGTCGGAAGGTATCCGGGTCAACGTCATTGCACCGGGGATCATCCGGACCCGCTTTCACGACGGCATGAGCCCCGAGGCGAAAAAGCATAACCTTGAGAACCGAATCCTCGTCGGGCGTGAAGGTACAGTCGACGACGTCGCGAGCGCGATGATGGAACTAACCAGAAACGGCTTCGTCACGGGCGAGGTCTTCGTCGTCGACGGCGGAATGTCGATGCGCGTCACGGGCTGACGAGGAAAAGGCCGCGAACCGATCGTTCGCGGCCTTTCGACCATTTCCGCGTCATGCCGTCTTGCGCTGATCCATCGATCTGATGAGGCGGATATCGTCCTCGGCATTCCCGAGCAGAACGAACGTCGCCTTTCGCGCTCTCGTCGCATCTCCAGCGATGATGGCGTCGCGAAGCTCTCCATGCTCCTTGATCGCCCTTGCTCTATGAGACCCCCTGGCAGCGATCATAAACATCTCGCGCAGCCCGATCTCGAAAAGCTGGCCGATGGGCCAAAAGAACTCGTTCTGGGTGGCGATGTAGATCGCCTTGTGAAAGGCAATATCGGCGTCTACCCACAGGCCGTCGTCCGCGCCGGCCGCGACCATTGCCCGGAAAGCCTCGTCGATCCTGCGGTGGTCTTCCGGCGTCGCGGCTTCGGCCGCGAGCGCCGATGCTGCCGGCTCCACCGCGCCGCGAAGGTTGAACATCTTCTGGAGGTACGAGCCGGTCTCCGAGACAGCCAGTCGCCATTTCAGGACGTCGGGATCCATGTGGTTCCAGAATTCCGGCTGACGTACACGAGTGCCGATCTTCGACTTCGATTCGACCAGCCCCTTGGCGATCAGGCCGCGAATGGCTTCGCGTACCGCGGTCCTGCTGACGCCGAAGGTTTCGCAAAGAGCCGCTTCGGTCGGGATCACGGCACCCGGCGCATAGTCGCCTCGCACGACCGACAGGCCCAATTGATCGGCCACTCGCATGTGGATCTTGAAGGTTTCCCGGCCAATCGCAGTCAATCCGTCCATGAACACGCCATTTCTCTGCGCGGTCAGGCTGCGCAAGTCATATCACATGATCAGCCTAAACTATTTGTATGACAAATACCAAGTCCGGTCGCGATAGCAGCGAGGAGAGGCATTCTTGCGATCAACTTTGGACGCAGGCAACGTCCAGCCATCCAACGCGGCCATCGGCAAGAATGACGAAGTCCTGCCGCCGGGCTTCCAAAATGAGCGGACCATGCGAAGACGCCGACAACGACAGTGACGGTGATCTACAGCAGCCTGTAGTAGGCATAGGCAAGACCCCTTAGGACCGGCTCCGAGAAGCCGAATCCTTTGGCTTCGGCTTCTTCGTCACGCGGTTCACGCCCGCTCGCGCAGCATTCGAGATTGGTTTGATCTTGGGCCCGATCGGGCTCCTTTTCGCACCACGGACGACCGGACGAGAAGCACTGGATGTCGATTTCGGCGCCGCCACTTTCCTCGCGGCCTTCGGCTTCCCGGTTGCCGATGCACCTTCAGCCGTCTTCTTTCGCCGCTCGAGCCTCTTGGCCTCGGCTGCTTTCACCTTCTGTGTAGAAAGGCGATCGGCCTCGGCCCGAGCTTTCCCCTTTTCCTGTCGCGCTGACCGAACGACGCGACGGATTCCCTGCACGATCTCCAGATAGGCTTGGTTCCGGTTTCCGTGCTTGTCGACAGACTTCCCGTCGTCCGGGAGCACCTTGTATGCGGCCGTTATCGTGTTACGCCAGTCGCAAGTTTCGACCATGGCGACAACGACCTTGGGGCGCCCTCGCTTCGCCTTGCGGAGCATCGGGAGATACTCCTTCTTGTAGCAGTAGTCCGATGCAAAGTAGCTGGAACTCGCCAGCCCCACGAAGATGTCGGTCTCCCGAAGCTTCTTCCGGATCTCGGGCGTGATCGCCTTTCCCGGCTCGATGTCTCCATCATACCAGATATCCACGTCCTTCTCCCTCAAAAGAGGCGCCAGATGGGTGGTCAGTCGAAGGCGATGGTCGTTGTCCTTGTGGCTGTACGACACGAAGATCAGGATGGTCATGGCTCGATCTCCTCGTCTCCGCCGCGTTATCCGCAGCGAATCGAATGTTCGGGGAGTGTTCTTTTCCGCTGCGTATAACGCAAGCTTTTCCATTGCTTCGCTTGGACGAACCGGCGGCGTGACCGCCGATGAGCCCAGCGCCGCGAACGTAGCTAGACTTGGGAACGCCTCTTAATCCTTTGGCATATGGACCGCGACGACTGGGCTGATGGAAGGCGCGCCGACGAAAGCGAGGATGCCGAAAGCGTTCCGCCGGACAGCCGGCGGGAAAATCATAGCAACGATGACGGCAACGGCCGTCGAGACGACCCGAAGCAATACCCGGTCCCCGCAAGTCAGCGGCCGTGCCGTCAGGACGAACGCGACGACGGCAATCTTCATCGGCATAGCCGCCACATCCCATATGCAGAGAAGACGGTTCTCGGGCTGCGTGTCTTTTCATCGGATTTGACAGCGCCGAAAACTTCAGCTTCGATGTATCGCATGGCAAGCGATTATATCGGTATGCGATATGACATGGTCTCGGACGGCGCGGACCCCCGCATGTCCGCGATGTTCGTCCGGTCCGTCGAGAAGGCTTTGCTCGTCCTCCGGGCGTTCGATTCCGGGCGCCGGTCCATGAGCCTCGGCGAGATCGCAACGAGCGTCGGGATCAGCAAGAGCGCGGCACAGCGCTTCACCTACACCCTGGAAACGCTCGGATATCTGAGGAAGGATCCGTCCAGCAGACGGTGGTCGCTGACGCCCCGCACGCTCGACATCGGATCGGCCTATCTCGCCACCGACACGCTCATCGAAACGGCGAACCCCTACCTCGTCGATCTCAATCAGGATTGCCGGGAGTCCGTGAACATGTCCGAACCGGACGGGGCCGACATGATCTTCCTCGCCCGGTTCACCAGTCATAGCCGGACTTTCGTGCACATGCCGTTCGGCACGCGCATTCCGATGTTTTGCACGGCTTCCGGGCGGGCCTATCTTTCGACGCTGCCGGCGGAAAAGGCCGACGAGATCCTCCGGTCTTCGGATTTTCATCCCTTCACACCGTCGACCGAAGTCGATCCCGAAACCATCCTTCAGCGAGTAGACGCAGCACGAAGCCGCGGATTCGCGACGGCGGCCGAGGAATTCTACGTCGGCGACCTCAACATCGCGGCGCCGATCGTCGGGCCCGACGGCGTCGGCATCGGCGCGATCAACATTTCCTGTCCGACCGCCCGTTGGACGATCGAGAAAATGGAAGCGGAACTGGCGCCGCTTCTGGTCCAGACGGCTCGCAAGATCTCTTCCGGACCGAATGCCCGCATTCGCCAGACCCCCCGAAAACAGCAAGGAAATCGACCATGAACATTCGAAGCATCCTCGCCTCACTCGCCCTTGCGGCCTCGCTCGTCGTAGCCGGACCGGCACTCTCCGAGCCCCTGAAGGTCGGATCGACCGCGACCGGCGTGCCCTTCACGTTCCTCGACATCAAGACGAACCAGATCCAGGGAATGATGGTCGACCTGATCGACGCGATCGGCAAGGAAGCCGGCTTCGAGCCAACCGTCCAGCCCGTCGACTTCGCGTCACTCATCCCTTCGCTGACCTCGAACCGCATCGACGTGATCTCGGCGGCGATGCTGATCACGCCGACGCGCCAGAAGGTGATCGACTTCTCCGATCCCGTCTTCCCCTACGGCGAAGGCCTGGTGGTTCAGAAGAAGGACGAGACCGCCTACGCGAAGTCGCTCGCCTCGCTGAAGGGCAAGACGATCGGCGTGCAGCAGGGCACCATCTATCTCGAGCAGCTTCAGAAGATGGGTGGGTTCGGCAAGATCCAGGTCTACGATTCGCTGGCGAACATGATGCGGGATGTCGACCTCGGCCGCATCCCCGCCGGCATGGGCGACAAGCCGATCATCGCCTACCAGCTTTCGCAGGGAAAATACGAGAATCTCAAGCTTTCGAAGAGCTACGAAAGCCAGTTCGGCGGTTCCATCGGCCTCGGTGTCCGCAAGAACGAGACCAAGCTTCTCGGACGCATCAACGAGGCCCTGAAGAAGGTCAAGGCCGACAGCGAGATCGACCGCCTCGTCAAGAAGTGGAACCTCGGCTGATCATACCTCAAGGAGGGCAGGAGCCATGCAGGCATTTCTGATAAATTCCCGCGAATTCCTGCCCATCCTTCTCGAGGGCGCCAGGATCACGATCGGATTGACGATCTGCGCCCTGATACTGTCGACGCTTCTCGGCCTCGTTCTGGCCGTGATGCGCTTTTCGGGGATCAGGGCGCTGAAATGGATCTCGGTGACGTTCGTGAACGTCATCCGCGGAATCCCGATCCTCGTCCAGCTTTTCTACATCTACTTCGTGCTGCCGGAATTCGGGATCGACCTGACGGCTTTCCAGGCCGGCGCCATCGGTCTCGGCGTCGCCTATTCCTGCTACATGGCCGAGAACTTTCGGGCGGGGCTCGAGGCCGTCGAGAAGGGGCAGATCGAGGCCGCGCATTCCATCGCCATGCCGTGGGCCCTCATGATGCGACGGGTCATCCTTCCGCAGGCGATCCGGACGGTCCTGCCGCCCTACGGAAACACGATGATCATGCTCCTGAAGGACACGTCCCAAGCGTCCGTCATCACGGTCGCCGAGATGACGTTCAAGGGCAAGCTGATCGCCGCCTCGACCTTCGAGAACATGACCGTCTACAGTCTCGTCGCGCTGCTCTACCTCTGCCTGAGCGTGCCGCTGATCCTTCTCGCCTTCTATCTCGAACGGAGGTTCGGCAAGCGATGATCAAGCTCGAGAACGTTCACAAGCGCTTCGGAAAGCTGGAAGTCCTCAAGGGGATCGACGCCGAAATCGACGAGGGCGAAGTCGTCTGCCTGATCGGCGCGTCGGGATCCGGCAAGTCGACGCTTCTGCGATGCGTCAACGGCCTCGAGCAATACGAGGAAGGCGACATTCACGTCGAGGGCATCCGGGTCGATCCCGGCAAGCCATCGATCCGGGAAGTTCGCATGGCCGTGACGATGGTCTTCCAGCGCTTCAACCTCTTCCCGCATCGAACGGCCATAGAGAACATCGTCGAGGGGCCGATCTACGTGAAGGGCGAGAAGAGGACCGAGGCGACGGAATACGGCATGTCGCTGCTCGAACGGATGGGGCTGCCCGACAAGGCGGATACCTATCCGGCGGCCTTGTCGGGTGGCCAGCAGCAACGCGTGGCCATCGCTAGAGCATTGGCAATGCAACCGAAGGCCATCCTGTTCGACGAGCCGACGTCGGCGCTCGATCCGGAACTCGTCGGCGACGTCCTGCAGGCCATGCGCAGCCTGGCCGACGAAGGACTCACCATGCTCGTCGTGACGCATGAGATGGCCTTCGCGAAGGAAGTGGCCGACAGGGTGCTGTTCATGGACGCCGGGAAGATTCTCGAGGAAGGCCCGGCCGAAAAGGTGCTGACCCAACCTGAGAACGAGCGGACGCAGGATTTCCTGCGCCGCGTACTGAACCCTTTCTGAGGTGACCGTCTTGAACGCTCCGACCATGCCCCCCTCGCTGTGGGCCGCCACCGCACGCCCCGCACCCGAGGCGTTTCCGCTCGAAGACGATGCGGACGTCGAAGTCGCCGTGATCGGCGGTGGCTACGCGGGCCTGTCGACGGCGCTTCACCTCGCCGAGCGGGGCGTGAACGTCCTCGTCGCCGAGGCGAGCGAGATCGGCTGGGGCGCGTCGGGCCGCAGCGGTGGCCAGGTCATTCCCGGCATCAAGTACGATCCCGAAGACATGCGGAAGATGTTCGGCGAAAAGGCCGGCGAGCAGGCGACGCGGATGTTCGGCGCGACGGCCGACACCGTCTTCGACCTGATCGAGCGGCACGGCATCGAGTGCGACGCCGTGCGCGGCGGGTGGGCGCAACCGGCGCACAGCGAGGCGGCCCTCGGCAAGGCGCTCGACCGCTGCCGTCAGTGGAAGGAAGCCGGTGCCGACGTGGACGAACTCTCGCGCGACGAGATGAACGTGCTCCTCGGCACGGAGGTCTACCACGGGGGCTGGATCGATCGCCGCGGTGGCTCGATCCAGCCCCTTTCCTACACTCGCGGACTGGCGGAGGCCGCATCGAAGGCCGGCGCCCGGATAGCGTCGAGAACGGCGGTGGATCGGATTTCCAAGGCAGAAGGTCGGTGGCACGTTCGGACATCCGGGGGCGAGAAGATCGTCGCCGACAAGGTGGTCGTCTGCACGAACGGCTATTCGAGCGATCTGGTGCCGGGGCTCGAGAAATCGATCATCGCCGCCAACAGCTTCCAGATCGCGACGGGCCCGTTGTCCGACAATCTCGACAAGCAGATCCTGAAGGACGGCGTCGTGGCCTCCGATACGAGGCGGCTTCTCGCCTACTGGCGCCGCGACGCCGGCGGACGCTTCATCATCGGGGGACGAGGCACGTTCGACGAACCGAAATCGGAAGCCGATTTCCAGCATCTCGATCGTATGCTGAAGCGGATCTATCCGGCGCTGGCCGACCGGCCGATCGAGTTCCGGTGGGGCGGACGCGTCGCCCTCACGCAGGACTTCCTGCCTCACCTCCACGAACCGGAAGACGGGTTGATCGTTCCGATCGGTTGTCAGGGCCGGGGCGTCGGACTTCAGACCTCGATGGGAAAGTGGATCGCGGAATACCTATCGTCCGGCGACAGGAGCGCCTTGCCTCTGCCCGTCACCGATCTGAAGGCGATCCCGTTTCACGGCATGCGTCGACTCTACGTTTCGGCGACGATCGCATATTACAAGGCCCGGGACATTTTGTGATGCACATCGATATCAGGAGGCTTCGTATCCCGATGGAAATAACCACCGAAAGACGATCGTCCCCTCGACCTGATGTCGTCGCGGTGGAAACTTTTTCTTCGCCAAGGACTTCCACGCCCGGCATTCGTCACGAACTTTCCTTACCGCTCCGTGATCGCGATCCAGCGCTCAGCCTCGGCCCGTCACCGAACTCTCCGAGTTGCCAATCCAACGCTCGCGGTTTTCGTGAGGCAATTATATAAAGTGCAGGACAAGGATGAGAGCCATGGCGCAGCTAGCCGACCGCATTGACGAATATCGCAGACGAAAGCAGCAGCAGATCAATCTGGATAGATCGGCCCTTTCTCCGCGGATGGCCGAACTCTACGGTTTGGCAATGACCTACCGAATGAGATGCTTCTGGCAATCGCTGCCCCCCGCGACGGAGGAAGGACTTCAACGAATTGGCCTGTCAAATCGCTTTGAACCGTGCCCCCCATTTCGCTTCGAATGTTGACCCCTGCGGCGGCGCTTGCGCCGACATGCAAAGGGGCCCGATCGGGCCCCTTTGCATGTCAGTGATTTGATCGTGGCGAGCGTTGGGGATCAGCTTCGATTTTTGAACCGCCAACTCGTATTGCCGGTTTCGACGATATCGCAATGATGCGTCAGCCGATCGAGCATGGCGGTGGTCATCTTGGCGTCTCCAAAGACCTGCGGCCAGTCGGCAAAGGCCAGGTTCGTCGTGATCAGCAGCGAGGTGTGCTCGTACAGCTTGCTGATAAGATGGAAGAGCAGTTGGCCGCCAGCCTGGCTGAACGGCAGATAGCCGAGTTCGTCGATCACGACGAGATCGTAGCGCAACAGGTTCTCGGCCAGCCGGCCTCCTTTGCCCGCGGCCTTCTCCTGCTCGAGTTGGTTGACCAGATCGACCAGATTGTAGAACCGGCCCCGGGCATGGGAACGCACGATGGCGGCAGCCACGGCGATTACCAGATGCGTCTTTCCCGTGCCGGTGCCGCCGATGAAGATGGCGTTGCGCTTGGCCTCCAGGAACGTGCCGGTGGCGATCTCGCGCACCTTGCCTTCGTCGATCGCCGTGTCGGCGAACTGGAAGGCGTCGAGATCCTTCAGCACCGGGAACTTGGCGCTGGCGATCCGGTAGACGATGGAGCGGGCCTGGCGGTGATTATGCTCGGCCCGAAGAAGACTGGCGAGCAAAGGATAGAGTTCGTCGCGGCGTTGCAGGCCCTTGCCGGTGATCTCGTCGAAGCTGTCGCGCATGCCGTGAAGCTTCAACTCGTCCATCGTCTCCAGAAGTTCGTGACGTTCCATCACGCCACCCTCCGGATGCTGTCGTAGCGGGCACAATCGGCCAGCGGCGGCACCTTCAGGACAAGAGCCTCGGGGATCGCGATGCTGGAGACCGGCGGCGGCTGAAGATGGCGTGCAAGGATCGTCAGGATCACGTCGCCATGGCAGATGCCGGCTTCAATCGCCTCGGTGCAGGCGGCCTCGACGGCTTCCAGCCCATGGTCGAGGACGGCGCCGAGGACCTTCACGAACTGACGGTCGCTATCCTCGTGCCGCTTCAACTCGGCGCGGACCTGCGCCAGAGCCGGCGGCAGCTCCCAGTCCTTGAACGGCGCGCCGTTGCGCAGTGCGCCCGGCTTCTTCAGAAGGACCGGCAGATAGTGCCAGGGATCGTAGACGACCTGATCGCGCCGGAACTGGCGCGGATGATCGGCGACGATCAGATCTTCGAACAAGACGACGACCCGCTCCGCGTAGGTGCGAACCAGAACCGTCTGTCCGGCGGCCCTGGCATCGACGCTGTAGCGATTGTGGTCGGCCATGACGAGGCAGGTCGTGCTGGCGCGCACCGCCTTCTCGACGAACCCGTCGAACGGCGATCGCAACTCCATCAAGGCCGGCCTTTCCTCCTGGAAGACCTCCCAGATCGTACGATCCTTGAACTCGGGATGACGGGTCCGCTTGGCGTAAGCGATGCACTGGTCTTCCAGCCAGGCATTCAGTTCCTCAAGGCTCGCCACCTTCGGCTTGGGCCGGAATACCTGGTCGCGCAGATTACCGACCTGGTTCTCCACCTGGCCTTTCTCCCAGCCCGCCGCCGGCGTGCAGGCCACCGGCTCGATCAGGTGATGCGAACACATCTGAAGGAAGCGACGATTGTATTGACGGGCCTTGCCGACGAAGATCGTCTCCACCGCCGTCTTCATGTTGTCGTAGATTCCGCGCCGGCAGATCCCGCCGTAAAAGACAAAAGCCTTGTCGTGGGCGTCGAAGACAAGCTCCTGCGTCTCGCGGAAATAGGCACGAACGAACGGCATCCGGCTGTGCGACAGGCGCATATGCGCAGCCTTCACCATCAGCGGCAGCCCCTGAAGCGTGATCGTCTCGTGGCTCCAGTCGAACTGGTAGGCCTCGCCCGGCGCAAAGTTCATCGGCACGTAGGCTTTTGCCGGCAGACGGGATCGCTCCTGTCGCCATGCCTTGGCAAACCGGTGAACGCTGTCGTGCGCTCCCTCGTAGCCGCGGCCGCGTAATTCCTCGAACAGGCGTTGCGTCGATCGTTGTTCCCGACGGGGAAGCGCCGCTTCGGCTTCCAGGATCGTCGTCAGATCCCCGACGAACGCCCCGAGCCGGGGCGCCGGCTGGACCAAACGCTCGTATTTGAACTCCGTATCGTCTCCACGGACGACTTTGCGCACCGTGCCTCGCGACACTCCCAGATCGCGGGCGATCGTCTTGATCCCCTGACGCTGATCATGAAACGCACGCCGTATCTGACCTATCAAATCCACACCAATCATTCCCCGGCTTACCCTTCCGAACGGCACAAAAGCTCATCCCGAAGAGACTGTGACAAACCAAAGCAGGGGTCATTTTTGGATGCGAAAAACCCCGCTTAGGGGGGCATTCTTGCAAGCGATTTTACAGAAAGAGGCCCGCATCTGTCCCGAGACGCGGGTGGAGGCGGTCCGATGAGCGCCCGCAAGTTGGTTTCCGATCTCCCCAAGCCGCGGCTCGACGACTATCGGCCGCTGGACCTGTTCCTCGCCGACGACGATGACACGGGCGACCATCAGGACAAGACGGACATCAGCCTCGACGAGGAGATCGCCAGACTGCTTCTGGAAACCGAGGCGTCCGGGCTCGTGGTCTTCCATTGCCTTTACCCACAGCTACCGGACGACATCGTCCTGCGTCTTCGTCGGGGACGACCGGTCCTGATCGTCCTCAGGATGCCCAACGCATCGTGGGCGACTGCGGTGGATTCAGGTCTGCGGCGTGCCGTCGAGCATCGGGTCTGGACCAAGGCGGCGACGAATAGTCGGTTGATCCGAACCATTCCCGACGCCACCGGCACGATCGGATGGGATCGGAAGCCCCAGAAGGATCGGACCGCGCTGACCATGGAGGCGTTGTCGACGAAGACGACCGTCTTGCTGCTGGCGCCGGGAGAGATGCTCGATCCTGCTGTGCAGGCCTTCGCCGATCTCGATCTCGATGTCGCGATCGAGCCCGATCATTTTGCTGCCGCCGCGAGGGATCGATTCGGCAAGACCATCGACTGGCCGCCCGCAGCAACCGCGGCCGCGATGAATGCAAAATGGCTGGACGTCGCCTTCGAGAAGGCGGAAACCGCTGCCGAAGCCGTGGCGATGCTCGAAAATGCAATGAAGTGCAACTCGAAGACTTCTCGGATTCGGCTCGAAGACCTCCACGGTTACGGACCGGCGAAGGCGTGGGGTCTGCAGCTTGCCGCGGCGATCGCCGAATATCGGGCCGGGCTGTTGCCGTGGTCCGACGTGGATTGCGGCGCGCTGCTGGTGGGGCCGCCGGGCACGGGCAAGACACTCTATGCCGAGGCGCTGGCGAACACCGCCGGCCTGGCCTTTTTCCCGACGTCCTACGCCCAGTGGCAAGCGACAAAGGAAGGGCATCTCGGAGATGTGATGCGGGAGATGCGGAAGGTGTTCGCGGACGCAGCGGCCGCGTCGCCGTCGCTGCTGTTCATCGACGAGATCGACACGCTTCAGTCCAGGGGCTCCGGCGGCCGCGAAGCCGACTGGTGGCGGGCGGTCGTCAACGGCTTTCTGGAATGCCTCGACGGCTCGGGTCGACGCGAGGGGGTGGTCGTCCTTGCGGCCTGCAATGACGGCGCCGGCCTCGATCCTGCCGTCGTAAGATCAGGAAGGCTGGACAGGAGGTTCCAGATCTCGCTTCCGGACCAGGAGGACCTCAGGCGCATCCTGATCCATCATCTTCCAGATCTTCAAGAAGAAGATGTCCAGCCTGTCGCGGCATTTCTGGCAGGCTCCACGTCGGGTGCCGACGCAGCCCGTTTGGCCAGGGAAGCCCGTCAACGGGCGAGGGCGGCTTCGCGGACGGTGTCCGGTGCCGACCTCCTCGCCGTTGCGGTCCCGGTCGACACCCGACCCCTATCGCTCAGGCGACGCATTGCCGTTCACGAAGCAGGCCATGCTGTCAGTCTCCTTCGGGCCGGTATCACACCGAACAATATGTCGATCGTCGATCAGCGCGGTGGGATGGTCACCTATCAGATTAATGATGAGGCAGGACTTGCAGAAGAAATCGACCGCCGCCTTCGGGTTCATCTGTCGGGTCGCGCAGCCGAGGAAGTGATTCTCGGATCTGTGTCGAGCGGCGCCGGTGGGCTCGACCAGTCGGATCTTGGGAAGGCTTCGTCGTTGGTAACCACCGCCGAAATGCGGCTTGGCATGGGAACCCGGTTGTCGATGTCATCGACCGTCGACGAGAGCCTTATCGAGGCTCGAATTCAGATCGCCTACGCTGACGCTCTGCTGGCAACAATGTCGGTCGCATCGCGATCGAGGCCCTCGCGAACTTGGCCCTGCAAAAAGGAATCCTGGGTCGCGCTGAACTAGAAAAATTCTGGGACCAGACACCAAAATAGTCGTTCATCGAGCGTTGCTTATAACCCTCGCGCCCCTGGTGGGGTTTCCCATCAGGGGCTTTTTGCGGACTGGAATAGACCACAGCGTCCTTCCAATAACGCAAAATACCAAGTCATTGGCTCAACAACCCAAACCTTTGGTGTTATAATCACCGCAGCGATGCCCTGGCCGCGCTCGGGCTCCGGCACGAAAGTGTGGTCGAAGACCACGACGCCGTCCTCGCGACGCTTGTAGGTCATTTCGGCGGTCCCGGCGCCGAGGGTGAAGCGGCCGGTCTCGCCGGACGGTTCGTGACGGATCTGCATGGCGAAATATCCCTGTGAATGAGGCAAAGGAAGTCGCCGCGAGGGCTCGCGGTTCCCGAAAACGTTTCCGACAGCGACGGATTTTGTCGGCGCCGGCGCGTAACGTCCGCTTAAGCTTAAACGGGTCTTAACCTGCCGCCCCTAGTGTCGAGCCACCATGGGAAGATGCTTTGGTCATCCAAGGCAATTCCCCCTTAAGCGACGACAGGCAGGGGCAGATGGCAGCGACGGCGACCGGCGACAACGAAACATCCTTCTTTAGGCGCCAGGGCGAGATCGGCGCGGCCGCCGCCCTGATCGGGCTTGCAGGCTATCTCGGCCTCGCCTGTGCTACCTGGAACGTCAGCGATCCATCGCTGTCCCAGTCGAACCAGAATATGGTCGACAACTGGGCGGGCGGCTCCGGCGCTGTCGTTGCCGACCTTCTCATGCAGGTTTTCGGCCTTGGCGCGGCGCTGGTCGTGGCGCTGCCGGCAATATGGGGTCTGATGCTTCTGGCCGGCCGGCCAGTCGACCACATCTGGCGCCGGGCCTGGTATGCCGTGGCAGGCATCGTTCTGGCCTCGGCGGCGCTTGGCTGCCTCCCGGCGCCCGAAGGCTGGCCTCTGCCGATCGGCCTCGGCGGCGTTGCCGGCGACATCGTCCTGAAATTTCCAGCCCTTGCCACTGGCGCTTATCCATCCGGCATCCTCGGCGCCGTCCTCGGCCTCCTTTTGGCCGTGCCAGCGGCCTGGCTGTTCCTCAACGGTGCCGGCCTCGTGCGCGGCAAAACAAAGGCCGCTCCGGCGCGTGATCCGCGCTTCGACGAGCGCCGCGGCGCGAAAGTCGCCGTCGACGAGCAGGAGGACGAAGACGAGGTCGGCGAGGGCCGCATGGCTCTGGTGTTCGGGGCGCTTGCCCACACCGCCTACTCGATCAAGTCGAGCGTCCAGCGCAAGCTGGAGGAACGCCGCGAGGCGCGCCGTCCGAAGGAGTTCGGCGATCGCTTCGACGACTGGCAAGACGAGCCCGACGATTTTGCTCCCCGCGTGCCTCAGGCGAACGCTGCGGTCCACCGCGAGATCCGCGTCGCCGAGCCCGCCTACGACAGTGCCGCCGCCTACGACCCGATGGCCGGCTATGAAGCCGACGGCGGCGGCATGGACCCGCGCTTCGATGATCGCGGCCCTGATGGCCAGGACCATGACGGCGAGGATTTCGCCCCGACCGAGGCCTATGACGATCAAGGATATGCCGATGACGGCATGAATGACGACAGCCGTTACGATGATGGCCGTTACGATGATCGGCATGGCGCGATGCCCGTTCAGTGCGACGACGACATGATGATCGACGTAGCCGACCGCGTGTCGCCGAACGCTGCGCCGATTCCCGAAGAAAGCGTCGGCTGGCGCGGGCTGTTGTCCGGCAACATCGTCGCCTTCCCGGGACGCCGTCCGTCCAAGACGGCCCGCACCGAGCCGTCCCTTCAGGGTCAGGGAACCGGCCAAGCCAACCCATCCGGCCAACTCGCCGCACGCTCCGGCGCTGTCGTGGGCGGTGCCCCGCGTCCGGCCGACCCCCGTGGACAGGCCACACCAAGCGCCGGCGGGCAGCCGCAGCGGGCTCCCGCGCCGGACGCCACGGCCCGCGTCGTGCCGCAGGCGACCGTTACCGCCGAGCAGCAGCGCCTGCGCACAGGCTCCGGCCGCGCCGTTGCGCTGAAGCCGGCGATGACCGTCGCCGATCCGGTGAAGTTCGAGCTGCCCTCGATCGAGTTTCTGACGCCGCCCAAGGCCAAGAGCCGCGATTCGACGCTGTCGCCGGAAGCGCTGCAGGAGAACGCCCGGCTTCTGGAAGGCGTGCTCGAGGACTTCGGCGTGAAGGGCGAGATACTGGAAGTGCGGCCGGGCCCGGTCGTCACGCTCTACGAGCTCGAGCCGGCCCCCGGCATCAAGTCGAGCCGCGTCATCGGCCTCGCCGACGACATCGCCCGCTCGATGAGCGCCATCGCGGCCCGCGTCGCGGTCATTCCCGGCAAGAACGCCATCGGCATCGAACTGCCGAATCAGCGCCGCGAGACCGTCTATTTCCGCGAGATGATCGGCTCGGAAAGCTTCATCAACAGCAAGAGCAAGCTCCCTCTCGCCCTCGGCAAGACGATCGGCGGCGAAGCGGTCATCGCCGATCTCGCCAAGATGCCGCATCTGCTGGTTGCCGGCACCACCGGTTCGGGCAAGTCCGTCTCGATCAATACGATGATCCTGTCGCTGCTCTACCGCATGACGCCGGCCGAGTGCCGGATGATCATGATCGACCCGAAGATGCTGGAGCTGTCGATCTATGACGGCATTCCGCACCTGTTGTCGCCGGTCGTCACCGACCCGAAGAAGGCCGTCGTCGCGCTCAAATGGACCGTGCGCGAGATGGAGGATCGCTATCGCAAGATGTCGAAGGTGGGCGTGCGCAACATCGACGGTTTCAATGCCCGCGTGAAGTCGGCGATGGAGAAGGGCGAGACGATCTCGCGCACCGTCCAGACCGGCTTCGACCGCGAGACCGGCGAGCCAATCTTCGAGACCGAGGAATTCGATCTCTCGCCGCTGCCCTACATCGTCGTCATCATCGACGAGATGGCCGACCTGATGATGGTCGCCGGCAAGGATATTGAAGGCACGGTCCAGCGCCTCGCCCAGATGGCCCGCGCCGCCGGCATCCATGTCATCATGGCGACCCAGCGCCCGTCGGTCGACGTCATCACTGGCACGATCAAGGCGAACTTCCCGACCCGCATCTCCTTTCAGGTGACGTCGAAGATCGACTCGCGCACGATTCTTCAGGAACAAGGTGCCGAGCAGCTGCTCGGCATGGGCGACATGTTGTTCATGGCCGGCGGCGGCCGCACCCAGCGCGTCCACGGCCCGTTCGTCGACGACTCGGAAGTCGAGCACATCGTCTCGCACCTGAAGAGCCAGGGCGTGCCGGACTATCTCGACTCGATCCTCGAAGAGGACGAGGAAGACGGCGGCGACGCGGGCTCGGGTGCCGGCACCGCCGCCGGCGGCGATCTCGACGACAGCGCGGACCTCTACGATCAGGCGGTCGCCGTGGTGCTGCGCGACGGAAAGGCGTCGACCTCCTACGTCCAGCGCCGCTTGTCGATCGGCTACAACCGCGCCGCCTCGATCATCGAGCGGATGGAAAAGGAAGGCGTGGTCGGCCCCGCCAACCATGCCGGCAAGCGCGAGATTCTCGTGCCGACCGAAGAGGACAAGCTTTAAGGCCGCCCTTCGGTCTGTTTTAACGCGACGCTACAATCGGGTCGGGCTCACCCCCGGCCCGATCGTTTCGTTCAAACGACCAAAACCGCGTGATCACCCTGCATTCAGCACCCGTTCAGCCGCTTTATGACCAGATGCTCAGCCCGACGCCACGCCCATGCCCTATTGCGGTTCGAGGAACAGCGCCGACATTGGAAGGCAGACGCGATGTCGACCGCCGACCGCTGACCACCATCCAAAGGGTGACGGTCCGGGGGTGACAGTCCGGGGCAGCGACATCGATCATTTGAGGAAAGCCGAGACCACCATGGCAACGATCAGACATTTGCGCGGTTTCACCCGCGGCACCCGTGGCCGGACAGTGATTGTAGCGGCCGGCCTTCTGCTGGCCGCGAGCGCAACGGTGTTGCCGTTCTCGGTCGAACCCGCTGCCGCACAGGCGGCCCAGTCTGCCGCAGCGCAGGCCATCGCCGACCACTTCCAGTCGATCCCGTCGATGCACGGCTCCTTCGTGCAGTTCGATCCGAATGGCGGGCAGTCGGAGGGCAAGTTCTACATCGAGCGGCCCGGCAAGGTGCGCTTCGACTACTCGTCCTCGCCGCTGCGGGTGATCTCCGACGGCTCGAACGTTGCCGTCAACAACCGCAAGCTCAACACCTGGGACGTCTATCCCCTGTCGAAGACGCCGCTGAAGCTGCTTCTGAACCGCCGCATCGACCTGTCCGCCGCCAATATCCAGTCGGTGAAGCAGGACCCGGATCTCACCACCATCGTCATGGGCGATCGTTCGGTCTTCGGCAATTCGCGCATCACCATGATGTTCGATTCCAAGACCCAGGATCTGAAGCAGTGGACGATCCGCGATGCCCAGGGCAAGGATACGTCGGTGATGATCTACGACGTCGCCAAGGGCGGCGACATCCAGAACTCGGCTTTCAAGATTCCCTATACGGCGATCAGCCAGGGCCAGACCGGCAAAAAGTAACCGTCCTGATTCATCAGCGGCTTCATCGATAGGCCGTCCGTTCGCCGGGCGGCCTTTTTGCGTCCGGCGAACCCGCCGGTCGTTGCCATCGATGGGCGGATGGGTTGCAGGCGAAGCGCACGGGTCATAAGCGGGACGGGATTTCTCACCTGCCGGATGCGCCCATGTCCTTCTCCATCGCCACCTGGAACATCAATTCCGTCCGCCTGCGCGCGCCGCTGGTCGAAAAGCTCCTGTCCAGTCATGCGCCGGATGTCCTGTGCCTGCAGGAGACCAAGTGCCCGAACGACCAGTTCCCGGAAAAGACATTTCGGGCGCTCGGCTACGAGTACATCGCGGTGCATGGCCAGAAGGGCTATCACGGTGTCGCGACGCTCTCGAAGCGGCCTTTCGACGATGTCGTGCGGCAGGACTTCTGCGAGGTGGGCGACGCGCGGCATCTGTCGGTGAGGCTTGCGGTCGGCGACCGGAAGATCCGCATTCACAATCTCTACGTCCCGGCTGGCGGCGACGAGCCGGACCCGGAGGTCAATGCGAAGTTCCGCCACAAGCTCGATTTCATCGAGGAGCTCAAGCGCACCGATGCCGAGGGCGAGGAGGGCATCTCGGCGGTGCTCGTCGGTGATCTCAACATCGCGCCCTACGAGAGCGACGTGTGGTCGCACAAGCAGCTCCTGAAGGTCGTCTCGCATACGCCGATCGAATGCGAAGGTTTGCTCGCGGCAATGGATAAGGGGCGCTGGAGCGACCTGATGCGCCGGCACTTCGGCATGGAGGAGACGGTCTTCACCTGGTGGAGCTATCGCGCCAAGGACTGGCAGGCCTCCAATCGGGGCCGCCGGCTCGATCATGTCTGGGGTTCCAGGGACCTTGCGCCGCATCTGTCGGGTGTCGAGATCGTCACGGAGGCGCGCGGCTGGGATCGGCCGTCGGACCACGTGCCGGTGATCGCCCGCTTCGAAATCTAGCGTCCTCGAACACGGCGGGCGACGTTTGGGGGCGCTCAGCCGGAAAAGCGTTCGTCCAGCGCCAGGATGTTCTCGGTCATCTCGGCAAGCTGCGCGCGCAGTCGCTGGTGCAGGTCGAAGGCGAGTTCGGGATATTCCTCCAGCATGCGCCGGAACAGGCTGCGACCGATGCGGATCAGCTCGCATGCCGTTTCGGTGCGGGCGTTGGCGGGTCGACGCGTTTCGGTGATCAAAGCGAGTTCGCCGAGGAGCGTGCCGGGCCCATAGCTGCCGATCAGGCGGTCTGTGCCGGTCAGCAGACCGTTGCGCGATACCGCGACTTCACCGGAAACGATGACGAAGCCGGCGTCGGAGCGTGCATCCTGGCGAAACACGAACTCTCCGGCGCCGAGCCGACGATGTTCGGCGCCAAAGGCGAGCAGACGCAATTGATCGGTTTCGAGCACTTCGAAAAGCTCGACGTTGCGAAGAACCGCGATGTCGCTTTCAAGGCTCATCTCGTCGGCGCACCGATCTCCTCAGGCTTGTTTTCTCATCGGGCCGAACACGTGCCGGCACACCACCGCCGGACGTCTGCGGTCTGCGACGGCTGGCCCAAACGCACGGTCGATGCGCGAACCGGTTATCGGGAGCTTATAATGAACGGTAAAGGTGAAGAGAACCGAAACGCGAAACGTGGCCGTCCAGGCGGGATGAGGGCCGGCTCGACAAGGCGTCTACACGCTTTTCGAGCTAAGCCCTCGCATCGCATCGCCATCGAGGCCGCCGGTCGCCCTCGCCAATGACCGAGACAACCGCCTGTGTCCCGGTAGCGTTGCTCGCCCTTTCGTTAAAGCGCGGCGACGACGATCAGGGGACCAGCTTGTAACCGCCCGACTCCGTCACGAGGATGCGGGCATTGGACGGGTCCGGCTCGATCTTCTGGCGCAAACGGTAGACATGGGTTTCCAGCGTGTGGGTGGTGACGCCGGAATTGTAGCCCCAGACCTCTTCGAGCAGCACGTCGCGGGTGATCACCTGGCGGTCGGCGCGATAGAGATAGCGGATGATCGCCGTCTCTTTCTCGGTCAGCCGGATCTTGCCGTTCTTGTCGTCGAGCAGCAGCTTCTGGCTGGGTTTAAAGATGTAGGGCCCAACCTGAAAGGTCGCGTCCTCGCTCTGCTCGTGCTGGCGAAGCTGCGCGCGAATGCGGGCGAGCAGCACGGCGAAGCGGAACGGCTTGGTGATATAGTCGTTGGCGCCCGCCTCGAGGCCGAGAATGGTGTCGGCATCGGCGTCCTGGCCGGTGAGGATGATGATCGGCGCCTTGAAACCGGTCTTGCGCAGCACCTTCACCGCCTCGCGGCCGTCCATGTCGGGTAGCCCGACATCCATGACCACCAGGTCGATCAGACCGGCGCGGGCGGCGTTGATGCCCTTGGTCGCGTCCGGCTCTTGCAGGATGGTGAACTCCTCGTGCAGCGACAGCTGCTCGGCAAGGGTCTTGCGGAAGTCGTCGTCGTCGTCGACCAGAAGGATGCTGCGTGCGCTCATGCGGCCCCGTCGTTTCGTCCATGGCCCGGAACGGCAGCGATGGCGCCGACCGGCTGTAACAATTCGTGAGGACAGATAGGATGTTTTTCGGCCGAGTCACGGGGATGCGCTAGATTGCCTGCAAAATCGAATGATTTTTCTGATCGAAAAGGTGAAGCGTTGCGGCGTGGAACGCCTGAACGAATGCGCACGATCGTCGTGCGGCGCGCTCCGGGCCAGCCGACGCTCGGCGTTCTGCAGGCCGGCCCGCTGCGGCTGCGCTGCGCGCTCGGGAGAAACTCGACGACGATCTTCAAGCGCGAGGGCGACGGGGCAACGCCGGTGGCGTCGATGCCGCTCGTCTCGGCCTATCATCGGCCGGGCCGCATGATGCGCCCGTTCGCGCGGCTGCCGATCCGGCGCACGCGTGTCGACATCGACGGCTGGTGTGATGCCTCGAACCACGCCGCCTACAACCGGCCGGTTCGGCTGCCTTTCGGCGCAAGCTGCGAGACCATGGCTCGGGCCGACCGTCTCTACGATTTCGTCGTCGTGCTCGACTTCAATCTGAGCCGGCGTATGCGCGGCGGCGGCAGCGCGATCTTCCTGCACGTTGCCAAGCCGGGCTACCCGCCGACGGCCGGCTGCGTCGCCGTTGCGTCGACCGACATGCTGCGACTGGCACCGATGCTGTCGCCGCGCACACGCCTCGTCGTGCATCGATGAGCAGCGCACCATCCTTTTTGCCCGAAGCGCGTCGACCTGCGTGCGGTGGCCCGCGTCCTTCCCAATCCGGGTTCTGACCAGAACGTTCGAACCGCGAGGCCCGCACGGCTCCTGGTGGAATAATCGCATCCACGCCGCGATATTCCTGCCTTGCGACCTAGATGCCGAGGAAAGCGCAAAGCCGACGGAGCAAACCCCATGAACCGCAGCGAGATCACCGATACCCCGACGATCGAGCCTTACGACTCGCCGACCGGTGGCTGGGGTTCGATGAAGTCGCTGATCGACAAGGCGGCGGACGAGGGCATGGTCGCCTCCAGTGTCTGGGCGCTGCTCGGCAAGCAGAACAAGCCCGACGGCTATGCGTGCGTTTCCTGTTCCTGGGCCAAGCCGAAGGAGCACCGCGCGGTGGAATTCTGCGAGAACGGCGCCAAGGCGACGATCTGGGAGGTGACACCCAACCGCTGCGATCGCGAATTCTTCGCCAGGCACACGGTGACCGAGCTTTTGAACTGGACCGACCACCAGCTGGAAAAGCAGGGCCGGTTGACGACGCCGATGCGCTACGATCGGAGCCTCGATCAGTACATCCCGGTGACCTGGGTGGATGCGTTCCGCGAGATCGGCGAGGAGCTCAACAAGCTCGATCCCAAATCGGTGGTGTTCTACGCTTCGGGCAGGGCCTCGCTCGAAGCCTCGCACATGTACCAGCTGATGGCTCGCATCTATGGATCCAACAGCCTGCCGGACTCCTCCAACATGTGCCACGAATCGACGTCTGTCGGCCTGCCGGAATCGATCGGCTCGCCGGTCGGCACCGTGCAGCACGAGGATTTCGCCCAATCCGACCTGATCTTCTTCTTCGGCCACAACACCGGAACCAATGCGCCGCGCCTTTTACACGAGGTGCATGACGCACGAAAGCGTGGCGTGCCGGTCATCACCTTCAATCCGCTGCTCGAACGCGGTCATATGCGCTTCAAGGACCCGCAGAAGCCGCTGGAGATGCTGACGCCCGACGAGGGCGTGAAGATGTCGAGCGACTATTTCCAGGTGCGCGGCGGCGGCGATATGGCGGCAATGACCGGCATCGCCAAGGCGCTGCTCGCCCTCGACGACGCGGCCAGGGAGGCCGGTCGTGCGCGGGTGCTTGACGCCGCCTTTATCGCCGAACACTGCCACGGCTTCGATGAATTCGAGGCTTTCCTGCGGGCGAACGACTGGCCGGAAATCGAGCGTTGCTCTGCACTTAAACGCGACGAGCTGGAGCATGTGGCGCGGGTCTATTCCAAGGCCGAGCGGGTGATCGCCAATTACGGCATGGGCCTCACCCAGCACCGTCACGGTATCGAGAACGTGCAGATGCTGTGCAATCTTCTCCTGATGCGCGGCAATATCGGCAAGCCGGGCGCCGGGATCTCGCCGATCCGCGGCCACTCCAACGTTCAGGGCCAGCGTACCGTCGGCATCACCGAAAAGCCCGACATGCTGCCGATCGCCACGCTCGAATCCCTCTACGGCTTCAAGATTCCTCGCGAAAAGGGCCATGATACGGTCGAGACGGTGCGTGGCGTCATCGACGGCACGGTGAGAGGCTTCGTCGGTCTCGGCGGCAATTTTTCGCGTGCCGCGCCCGAGACGGGACTGCTCGAAGAGGCGTGGCGCAAGCTGCGTCTCAACGTGCAGATTTCGACCAAGCTCAATCGCAACCACCTTCTGGCCAGCGAAGTCAGCTTTATCCTGCCCTGTCTCGGCCGGATCGAGCATGACGTCCAGAACGGCGTCGAGCAGCATGTCTCGGTCGAGGATTCCACGGCCAACATCCACGGCTCCAAGGGCCAGCGCGTGCCGGCCTCGAACGAGCTGCTGTCGGAGCCGAAGATCGTTGCCGAGATCGCCAAGGCGACCGTACCGGGCAAATCCACAGTACCCTGGGACGAATGGGTCGCCGATTATTCCATGGTCCGCGATGCGATCGAAAAGGCGTATCCGGTTGATTTCAAGGATTTCAATGCCCGCTTTCTGGAGCCCGGCGGCTTCCACCGCGATATCGGCGCCTGCTATCGTGACTGGCGAACCGACACGGGCAAGGCCAATTTCAAGACGCCGGAGAGCCTCGATGTCGATCCGGACGTCTCGACCAAGCCGGCCGATGTCTTCAACCTCCTGACCGTTCGGTCCAACGACCAGTTCAACACGACGGTCTATGGCTATGACGACCGTCTGCGCGGTATCCACGGGACGCGCATGGTCATCCTGATGAACGAGGAGGACATGAAGCGCCTCGGTCTGACGAACGACGACCGCGTCGATGTCGAGACCCACGCCGACGACGGTATCGAGCGCAAGGTCTTCGACTATCGGGTTCACGCCTATCCAATCCCCAAGGGGGATGTCGCGGGTTATTATCCCGAACTCAACCCGCTGATGCCACTCTGGCACCATTCGCGTCGGGCCCATGTGCCAGCGGCGAAATCGATTCCGGTGAAGTTCATCAAGCGGGCTCGGGCGGGGGCCTGACGAAGAGAAGGCCGGCCGCCGATCGGATCAGCCGTACCGCTTGTCGAAGCCGGCCTCTATTTACGGAAGCCGGGTTTTCCAAGTGAGAACCTTTGGTCCATTGTTGTCACGCCCATTCAAACGGCCACTTGCCATTGCCACACCTGCGTCCGCTTCATCCGCGGTTTTCAGCCAGAGATCTTGGGCTTCGTCAGCCAGATAAAGAAGAACCCCCGGCACATGCTGCGGGCAAGGATGGCGGTGTTGCCCCGGATGAAGCGTTCGGCCCGATCCGGGGAGAATTCGGTGGGTGGAAGCCTTGCAGACAACGCGTCCGTCTCGCACATCATTCTGCCTCTAACCCACCAAGCTGCAACGTGACAGCAACAGAAAGGCCGAATGAACCGACATAGATGGTCAGTTGGACCGGCGTATCGAAGCTTCGAGCAACGAAACGTCCGGTCGATACGCTCGCGATCACGAGGTCTTCTTCAGCCGATCGCTTTCGCCCTGCAGCTTGTCGATGAGAATCGAGGCGTCGGCCTTGTCGAGGGTCTCGTCGAAGGGCGTATCGGTCTCTTCGCACAACGTCTTCAAATAGGACATCTGCGCGCCGGTCATCGGCTCGCCTCCGGTTGTCCAGTCCTTCGGGTCCTTTTCGGTGTTGGAGCCGGTGTCGGTCTTGGGATCGGTATTGGACATCTTGCATCCTCCGGTGAACATCTTCGTTCCGGTAATGTTCGTGCCCGTGAGTCGTTCCCGTCCGAGCGATCGGTTGCGCCCGAAGGTCGCGGATGCTGTAAGGGTGATACAGCGCCGTCTCGTTTGGAAAAGGACGCTTTTGCTACGTCGCCATTGCCTTTTTCGCGTCGAGACCACCCATCTTGCACACTTTCTCAAACTCTGCCGGCTCGACAGGCTGAACGGACAGCCGTGAATTGTTGACGAGGACCATGTCCTTCAGGGCCGGTTCGTCCTTGACCTGATCGAGCGTCACAGGCGTCGGCATATCCATCACTGCCTTGATGTCGACGCACTCCCATCGGGCATCGTCTGCCTTTGAATCGGGATGGGCGGTGGCGATTATCTCGACGATGCCGACCACGGCCTTGCCCTCGTTGGAATGGTAGAAGAAGCCGCGGTCGCCGATCGCCATGTCGCGCATGAAATTGCGCGCCTGGTAGTTGCGCACCCCGTCCCATTCCTGGCCGGCCGCGCCCTTCTCCTTCTGCATGTCGAATGACCATTTGAACGGCTCGGATTTGAACAGCCAGTATTTCATCTTTCCGCCTCAGCCCTTTTAGGGATTCTTGTCGGGATTGTTGACGGACCAGGCCCAGGGGCGGATGGTCACCGACTTGAACAGACCTGCCTCGGCGTACGGGTCGCGTTCGGCGATGGCTTGGGCCGCCTCGGGGCTGTCGGCCTCGATGACGACGAGGCTGCCGCAGGGCTTCTCGTTGCCGTCGAGAAAGGGACCGGCGAATTTCAGCTGGGTGCCGAGGTCCTTCAAATGCTCGAGATGCTGTTCGCGGGTGTCGAGTCGAAGCTGCAGCGCGCCGAGCTGGTCGTCGCACAAGATGGCATAGAGCATGGGAAGTCCTCCTGGTTGTCCTCGCCGCCGAGGGTTCAGGCCGGCAGCGCGCCTTTCGGCATCGGGTGGAAACCTAGCGAATTCGCCGCCTGCTTCAATCGTAAGCAGGTGGTTTTCGGGGCGGAGGGCCGCGACCGCGAAGGCTCGCCTCGCTCGCTTGTCTGCGCTGCCAGGCCGGCGAACTCAGTCCGCCTCGCGCTTCAGCGGCCGGGCGAGCAGCCCCTGGATCGCGGCGTCGATGTCGAGCGCGCCGGAGAGGACCGCGGCCACGGCGTCGATGATCGGCGCCTCGATGTCATGCTGTGCAGCGAGCCGTGCCGCGATCTCGGCGGAGAAGACGCCCTCGGCGAGCTTGAGCCCGCTGCGATCGTCCCCACGGCCGAGGGCAACGCCATAGGCGAAGTTGCGTGACTTTTCGCTGGAGCAGGTGAGCACGAGATCGCCGAGGCCGGAAAGACCCATCAGCGTTTCGGGTCGGCCACCGAGGGCCGCACCGAGGCGGCGCAACTCGACGAAGCCACGGGTGACGATGGCGGCCTGGGCCGAGGCCCCGAGGCCCCGTCCGGCAACGGCACCGGCCGCGAGCGCCAGGACGTTCTTCAACGCGCCGCCGGCCTCGACGCCGAGGACGTCCGTCGAGGCGTAGCCGCGAAAGCTCCCGGTCGAAAGGCGCTGGGTCAGCGCATCGGCCGCGATTGCATCGTCGGCGGCGATGGTCACCGCGGTCGGCAGGCCGCGTGCGACGTCTGCTGCAAAGCTCGGGCCGGAGAGGATGGCCTGGGGGCGGCCCGGCAGCAGTTCGGCGAAGACCGAGGAGGCAAAGAGGCCGGTTCCGCGCTCGATGCCCTTGGCGCAGAGGACGGACACGCAAGAGGGCGGCAGATGCTCCGCGATCGGCGCGAGGGCGGCGCGCAGCGCCTGGGCGGGCACGACGGCGAGCAGGATGTCGGCGCCGTTCAGCGCTCTTGCCGGGTCGGTCGTGGCGGTCAGCGTTTCGGGCAGGTCGATCCCGGGCAGGTAGTTGGGATTCCGATGCGCTTCGTTGATCGCCGCCACCATGCCGGCGTCGCGGCAAAGGATCGTCGTCGTGTGGCCGGCGCGGGTGTAGAGGCTGCCCAACGCGGTGCCCCAGGCGCCGCCGCCGAGAACAACGAAGCGGCTCACGCCTTGGCTCCGCGTCGACCGAAGCCGACCAGCGGCACTGCGTTCTCGTCAAGCGGCCAGCGCGAGCGGACCGGGGCTTCGAGGCCGTCGGTGATGGCGTTGGCACCTGCGAGGGCCCCTCCGGTCCTGTCGAGGGACCGGTCGGATTTCTCGGCGGCAGCGAGCGCTTCCAGGCGCTCGAGGCCCGCATAGGCGATCATCGCGGCATTGTCGCCGCACAGTTTCAGGGGCGGCGCGACGAGCCGGACGCCGGCACCTTGCGCTGCCTCGTCCAGCGCGGCTCGGATCGTGGCGTTGGCCGCGACCCCGCCGGCGACGGTGAGGACAGGATCGGTGAGGTGCGGACACGTCTCACGGAAGCGGGCGAGCGCCCGGCCGATGCGGTCGGCGAGGCTTTCGGCGGCTGCGGCCTGGAAGCTGGCGCAGAGGTCGTCGATATCGTTGTCCGACAGTGGCGAAGCGGCCTCGGCGGCGAGCCGCAACGCGGTCTTCAGGCCGGAGAAGGAGAAGTCGAGCCGCGCCTCGCCCTTCAGCGGCCGGGGCAGCTTGAAGCGCTTCGGGTCGCCGCGCTTTGCCGCCTTTTCGACATTCGGGCCGCCCGGATGGCCGAGGCCGAGCAGCTTGGCGGTCTTGTCGAAGGCTTCGCCGAGGGCATCGTCGATCGTCGTGCCCCAGCGCTCGTAATGGCCGAGGCCCCGGACGAGGACGATCTGGCTGTGGCCGCCGGAGACGAGCAGCAGGAGATAAGGATAGGCGAGCCCGTCGGTGAGCCGCGGCGTCAGGGCGTGGCCTTCCAGATGGTTGATCGGCAGGAAGGGCAGGCCGAGCGCGGCGGCGATCGCCTTGCCGGTCATCGCACCGACGATCAGGCCGCCGACGAGGCCGGGACCGACCGTGGCGGCAACGCCGGAAAGATCGCCGAAGCCGAGCCCGGCGTCCGTCAGCGCCGCGGCGATGATGCCGTCGAGGGCCTCGACATGAGCGCGCGCCGCGATCTCCGGCACCACGCCGCCGAAGGCCGCATGCTCTGCGATCTGGCTGAGGACGACGTTCGACAGGATTTCGGGCGCCCCCGACGCATCGCGGGAGACCAGCGCGGCGGCGGTCTCGTCGCAGCTGGTCTCGATGCCGAGAATGATCGGGGCGGCGGTCGTCACGATGGCAGGGTCCAAGCTCTTGCAGAAGGCTCGAAGCGGCGGCGGGCGTTGCCGATCCGGGTCGGCCCTGATCTAGGCGATCGGGCCGCAGGACGCCACCGTGGCGTGCTCGTCCGTCGCCAACGGCGATGAGCCACGTTCGCGCTTTTCGACGAAGTGCCGTTGGACTTGTCTTCGAGAAAAACGGCCGCACCCTTTTCGGCGGCGCGCTCGACTCCGGCTCAAACCGAAAAACCCGTTCGAGCCAAACACTGGAGACGTGTCACGTCCCCCAAGCCTTGGGCGCAGCGACTTTCGCCGATCACATCGATGGGACGACGCCATTCTTGCCGACGATGGCGACCTTCGCCGCAATCTTCCCGCCTGCTTCGTTGCCCGGCACGAAGATTCGGCTGCCGGGCGCAAGGGCGGAGAACGCAACGCCGAGGCCGAGAGAAAGGGTCCAACGGCGTAACGGAAAACGGCGCAAGAGCCAGTCTTGCGCTCGCCCGGGGCGTCTTGAGGGTCGCGGTCATGAATGTCTTCCAGATCGTTTCCGTCGAATGCCGCGGCACACAGGTTCGTATGCCGCTGCACCCGTGGAGACCGTCAACTTGCCGCAAGCGAAGCGATTGCAGGCTGGACGGTTCATCCGATTGCGCCGCTTGCATCGTCATGCCGTGCGCCGGCCATCTGGAAAAACCGGGTCGAGGCGGTTTCGCGGGCGGCTTTGCGGCTCTATGAAGGACGACACGCCCCGCCTCTGACGCAACTCTCACGATTTCGGGAAGCTTCATGTCCGACATTCAGCCCATCCGCATCGGCACCCGCGGCAGCCGGCTGGCGCTCGCCCAGGCGAGCGAAGTGCGCGCCCGGTTGATGGCGGCGCACGGGCTCGGCGCGGAGGCCTTCGTCGTCGAGGTGATTTCCACCTCGGGCGATCGCATCCTCGACCGACCGCTCTCGGAGGTCGGGGGCAAGGGACTGTTCACCAAGGAGATCGAGGCGGCGCTCATCGACGGACGCATCGACATCGCGGTTCATTCATCGAAGGACATGGCGACGCTGATCCCCGAAGGGCTGAAGCTTTCGGCCTTCCTGCCGCGCGAGGACGTGCGTGACGCCTTCATCGGCAAGGCCTCCGCGACGATCATCGATCTGCCCGAAGGCGCGATCGTCGGCTCGGCATCGTTGCGCCGCCAGGCACTCCTGAAGCGCATGCGGCCGGACCTTCAGGTGATCACCTTCCGCGGCAACGTCCAGACGCGGCTGCGCAAGCTCGAGGAGGGCCAGGCCCAGGCGACGCTTCTCGCTTTGGCCGGTCTCAACCGTATGGATATGGCCGATGTGGCGACCGAAGTTCTTTCCGTCGAAAGCTTTCCTCCCGCACCGGGCCAGGGCGCGATCTGCATCCAGAGCCGTGTGGGCGACGGCCGCGTGGATGAACTCGTTTCCGCGCTCGACCATGGCGAGACGACGGTGGCACTGACCGCCGAGCGCGCATTCCTGAAAAAGCTCGACGGCTCGTGTCGCACGCCGATCGCCGCCCATGCGACATTGAAGGGCGACGGCACAATGGCGCTGCACGGCATGATCCTGACGCCGGACGGCAAGGGCATGCACGAGACGCATCAGGCCGGTGACGCCGACGGGGCGGTGGAAATCGGCCGCCTCGCCGGTGAAAAAGTGCTGGCGGCGGCGGGTCCGCACTTCTTCGACGGCTGGGGTCGGTGATCGGGCCGGCCGTCAGACGGGGCAACGCGTGGCGCGGGTCCTGATTCTCAGGGAGGTCGCTGCTGCGGAAGAGACCGCCGCAGCGCTCGTTGCGGCCGGCCACGAGCCGCTGATCCTGCCGCTCGAAGCCTACAAGACCCTCGACCTGTCTGCAGGTGCTCCCGAGGCGGCCCGGAATAGTTCGGGCTCGGCGAGGACACGCGCGGGCGCCGGACGGCCGGTTCCTCGTCCTGCCCCGAATCGCGCGCCGACGACGCAAGATTTGTTGGCCGGCGACGAATCATCGGCAACCTTCGCGGGATTTCTCCTCACCAGCCCCCGTGCGGTCCCGGCGCTTGCCGCTTTTGCGGCGGACCGATCGCGCCCCGTCTTCGCCGTCGGCGAGCGCACCGCGGCGGCGGCACGGCAAGCGGGCTTTTCCACCGTCGTGACGGCGGGCGGCGATGCGCCGGCGCTGGCAAAGGCCGTCGCGGCGACAGGATTTGTCCCCGGTACGCGGCTGCTCTACGCTGCCGGCCGGACGCGGACGGGCACGCTGGAGGCGGAACTGGCCGGGCTCGACGTCGAGCTGATCGTGCGCGAGGCCTACGCCACCGTGCGGCTCGAAATCGAGCGCCCCGACGTCGAAGCCCTTCTGTCGGGCGGCGCGCCGGATGCCGTTCTGATCCTCTCGACGGGCCAGGCCAGGGCCTTCTGCAGCCTCGCCGAACGAATGCCGGACCGTTTCGATCCGAAGCCGCGAATCGCCGCGCTCTCGATCCGGATCGCGGCGGCGCTGACGTCGCCCTGGTGCGATCGGGCGGTGATTTCTTACGAACCGACCATGGTCTCGCTTTTCGAACGGCTCGGCTAACCTACATTGTTCATTCGGCTGTTTGATGCTTGCGCGGCCGGCGCGAATGAAGGACGAATAGGAGTGGCGCGCACGCTGCGCACACTCTTCGACGGTATCCTGCGTTGGCTGATCGCGCGTGGGGCGGCAGGAACGGAGCAGACCCGATGACCAATCGTCCGAGACGGTCCAAACCGAACAAGACGCGTGGCCAGACCATCGACCTCAAGGCGGAAAAGATCGACACGGTGACCGAAGGTGACAAGACAATCACGGCCGGCATGGACGCGACCGGCCGATCCGACGACAAGGCAACGAGTGCAGTCTCGATGGCGTCCAAAGCCGCGGGGTCGACCGGTGGTTCGCCATCCAGCGATGCGGCTGGCACATCCAGCGGCCGCACGGAGGTGAAATATTCGTCTTCGGCGCCAGGTTCTGCCGCCAGGTCCGACGCGTCCAAATCTTCCTCCCCTCCGACGTCGTCCGTCGCCGGCAGCGCTGCAACGATGAAAACGACCGACGCCGCAAAGGCCACCGGCAAAGGCGCCGCTGAGTCTGCCAGCACCGCGCCGAGCGCCGCCAGCTCGTCCTCTTCTATGCCAGCCGCCGGATCGACCGGCGCATCCCGTTCGGTCGCGTCTCCTGCGGACGCCGTGTCGCCTTCGGCCGGTGCATCCGCGCCGAGCGCGGCTTCCACGACTCCGGTCAAGCCCACAGGTGCGGCCGCTGCGAGGCCTGCTTCGTCGGCACCAAACGCTTCGTCCGGTAATGCCTCGTCGAGCGAGGCCGTCAAGAACGGTGAGCCGGACGCGACGAGTGGTGAAAAATCGGGCAGCGGCAAGTCCGCAACAGATAAGTCCGCCACACCGAGCTCCAAGACGTCGGGGCAGCCGGCCACCGCGCCGTCTTCGGTCGTCGGCGCATCTTCGGTGAAATCCGCGGCGAGCGGGTCCTCTGCGGCGTCCACGGGTTCGAAGGGATCGTCGACGCCGCTCCCTGCAAGCGGCTCGCCTTCGACTTCATCCTCTTCAAGCAGTTCGCCTTCCGCGTCCCCTTCGCGCAGCGCAGGTCCTGCGGCTTCGGGGAGCACCGCGCGCTCGGGCGGCGGGGTCGACGGGCACGGGGCAGGTGCTGGTGCCGACGCCGGTGCCAATAACAATTCGTCCGGCTCGTCGAGTGCGGCCATGACCGGCGCGGTCGTTGCCGGCATTATCGGCGCGATCATCGCGCTCGGCGGCGGTGCAATATTGCAATCGGCCGGCTATCTGCCGTCTTTCGCCGAGGTGCCAGCCACCGAGCCGGCGACATCCGGCGATTATGCAAGCCAGAGCGAAGTCGCCTCGCTGAACCAGCAGATCGCCGCGCTCAAGGATGAGGTATCCACCGGCTCTGCGAACGCGTCGGACGGGAGCGCCGGTGCCGACGTTTCGGCGCTCGGCCAGCGTGTCGATGCATTGGAAAAATCGGCGGGTTCGGCCGGTGCCGACGGCGCCGCGGCCCTGAAACCGGTGCTGGATGCCGCGAACGCGGCCCAAAGCGCCGCGGCGGGTGCACAACAGAGCGCTGACGCTGCCGGCCAATCGGCATCGAAGGCCAACGATGCCGCAGCCGGTGCCCAGAAAACGGCGGGCGATGCGGGTTCCGCGGCCGACGCGGCCAAGGTATCTGCCGACGCCGCCGCCGAGGCGGCGCAGGCCGCACAGGATGGCGTCGAAGCCACGCAGGCCTCGATCGGCCAGGTCGTCGACCGGCTGACCGTCGTCGAGAAGAACGGCCAAGAGGCGCGCGTGGCACTGGCTGCCGCAAACCTCAAATCGGGCATCGACTCCGGCGGACCGTTCATGAGCCAGCTCGAAACCTACGCCAAGGTGTCCGGGCCCAGCGAGACCATCAACGAGTTGCGCGGCTATGCCGCCGACGGCGTGCCGTTGGGACAGGCCCTTGCGGCGCAATGGCCATCCGTGCGCGATAAGGTTTCCGCGAGCCTCACCCCGGCACAGCCCTCCGCGCCGGTCCAGGACCAGTTCTTCTCCGGCCTCAAATCGCTTGTGCAGGTTCGCCCAAGCGGCCCGGCGGCGGCGTCCGATACGGGGCCGCAGGCCGTCGTCTCGCGGCTGACCGCAGCGATCGAGGGCGGCGATCTTCAGACCTTCCAGACCGAGTGGCAGACATTGCCGGACCCGGCCAAGGCCGCGAGCCAGGATTTTGCCGATAAGGTCGAGGCGCGTGTCACCGCCCAGAAGGCGGTCAGCGGCGCCCTTTCCTCGGCGCTTTCGCCAAACGGCACGGGTTCGGCCAATTCGTCCGCCAATGCGCCGAGCGGTGCGGCTCCGGCCGCACAGGGCGGAGCTTCAAAGGCACCGGCATCCGGCACGGAATCGTCCCCCCAGGCGGCGCCGGCTCCGGCTGCGGCTGCCGGAACACAGGGCTAAGGAACACACATGCTGCGCATCCTCGCCTTCTTCCTTTTCGTCCTTGCCGCGGGTCTCGGCTTCGGTTGGCTGGCCGACAACCCGGGCACGGTCACTTTCGTCTGGCAGGGCCGCGAAGTGGCGACCTCGATGATGGTCTTCCTGGTCGGTCTCGCCTTGCTGGTCATTGCCGCGATCGTCGTGGTCTGGCTGATCCGCGCCTTCTTCAAGACACCCGGCGCGATCGGCCATTGGTGGGAGGCCCGCAAGCGTGACCGTGGCTACACGGCGCTGTCGAGCGGTATCATCGCTGCCGGTGCCGGCGACGCGGTCCTCGCTCGTCGCATGACCAAGCGCTCCGACAAGTTGCTCAACGCCCGCCAGGAGCCGCTGATCCGCTTCCTCGACGCGCAGACCGCGATGATCGAAGGTGATCATGCTCGCGCACGCTCGACCTTCGAGCAGATGGAGCGGGATCCCGAGACGCGGCTTCTGGCGCTACGTGGCCTGTTCCTCGAAGCCGAGCGCGTCGGCGACGAGAGCGCCGCACGCCATTACGCCGAACGTGCGGTGCGCATCGCGCCGCATGTGCCCTGGGCGGGCGGCGCGGTGCTGGAATCGAAGTCGCTCGCTGGCGACTGGAACGGCGCCCTCGACATTCTCGAGGCGCAGAAGAATTCGCGGCTGATCGCCAGCGAGGAATCCAAGCGCCTGCGGGCCGTGCTCCTGACCGCCAAGGCGATGACCGTCGCCGAGGCCGACCCGTCGACCGCCAAGAGCGCCGGCATCGAGGCGCAGAAGCTTGCGCCGGACCTGACGCCGGCTGCGCTTGTCGCCGCCCAGGCGGCTTTCCGCCTGGGCGACACCCGGCGCGGCGCCAAGATCCTGGAGCAATCCTTTCAGAACAAACCGCATCCGGACATTGCCGATGCCTACGTCCGCGCGCGCACCGGCGATTCGGTCGAGGACCGGCTGAAGCGGGCGAAAAAGCTGCAGGCCATGCGACCCGGCAATGTCGACGCCGAAACATGCCTTGCCCGCGCCGCGCTCGACGCCGGCGACATGGAACTCGCCCGCTCCTCCGCCATGGCGGCGGCCGAATCCGAGCCACGCGAAAGCGTCTATCTGCTGCTCGCCGACATCGAGGAGGCCGACACCGGTGAAGTCGGCCACGTTCGTCAGTGGCTGTCCAAGGCGATCCGCGCGCCGCGTGATCCGGCCTGGACAGCAGATGGCATCGTTTCCAAGGCCTGGGCGCCGATCTCGCCGGTCACCGGTCGCCTCGACGCTTTCCAGTGGAAGGTGCCCGTCGAGCGCGTCGGCGACGACGACCTGCCCCTGATCGAGGCGGAATCGGGCAAGGAGCCCGGCGACGACGCCAGGACGGTCGAAGCGATCACGGTGAATGACGCGTCGGAGCCGAAGAGCGATAAGGCATCCGCGACCGAGGCGAAAAAAGAAGCCGGAGCTTTGCGCGAAACCAGGCCGGCCAACGGCGCGGATACGAGCGAACTGAAGTCAGCCAAATCCGACAACCGATCAGCCGAAGCCACATCGACCCCGGCTTCGGCCCTCGCGTCGCACGGACGGACCGTTCCTTCCTCCAACCCATCGACCCCGGCGGCCAGCACGACGGAGACCCGCGGATTCGGTCCGGCGACCGACGAACGCAAGGAAGCGCGCTTCGGCTGATCAGCTCCGGTTTGTCCGCCGGCCGAAGGCCCGTCCGCAGCAGGGTCCGCGATGGGCGAAGCGGTGCATGGTGCCCGGCTCGTGTTCACCCCGGCCGAAGTCCGCTTCGCTTGGGGCGCGCTGCAACCAAAGCCGCACAGCCTCTCCGGCTTCCTGCGCTTTCGGCGACGGTCGCGATGTGGTTGCCGTTCCATGCCGAAAGGTCCCAAAGGCCACCCGATCGTTGCGATCACCGTGCGCAAGCGGTGATCCTGCCAGACCCAGGATCGCTTTGACCCGGCGATCGCCAAGAGGCCCCATGTTCGACGCCCTTCGCGACATCATGCGTACCATCGGTGCCATCGAGCCGGACCGCTCGCTGCAACCGCACGACGATGTGCGCACGGCTTCGGCGGCGCTGCTCTTCCATATCATCGATGCCGATGGCGTCGTCACCGACGACGAGCGCGCCCGCATGCGGCAGGTGCTTTCCGATGAGTTCGGCATCGATGCGGCCGAGGCCGAGCGGCTGGCCGCCGCGGGCCAGGCGGCCGATGAGAGCGCCGTCGATCTTTTCCACTTCACTTCGGTTCTGAAGAATCGCCTGGAGGAAGAGGATCGGATACGCTTTGTGGAGATGCTCTGGGAGGTCACCTATGCCGATGGCGAGGTGCATGAGCTGGAAGACAATCTCATCTGGCGGGTCGCCGACCTTCTTGGCGTCTCGACACGGGATCGCATGTTGATGAAGCGGGAGGCGGCAACCAGGAGCGGAGTGTCCGACTGACGCCATGGCTTATAACGAGACGAATGAAGCGATCCACTCATCCGACAAGATCACGCCAGCCGGCGGTGGCAAGACGGTCGGCGAAGCGCTCGACGCCCAGCGCTTTACCTTGAAGACCGGCGACGATCGGCCGATCCTGGTGGTGCTGCATCAGGAAAACTCGACGTCTGGACGCGTTGGCCAGGTGCTGACGGGAAGCGACGTTGCGCTCGACATCCGTCGCCCGGTTCTCGGCGAGGCGCTGCCGACGACGCTCGACGAGCATCGTGGCGCCATCGTCTTCGGGGGGCCGCCCAGTGCCAACGACACCGACGCCCATCTCGTCAAGGAGATCGACTGGCTGGATGTGCCGCTCAAGGAAGAGCGACCCTTTCTTGGCATCTGCCTGGGTGCGCAGATGCTGGCGAAGACGTTGGGCGCGAAGGTCGCGAGCCACGCTGAAGGCTATGCCGAGATCGGCTACTATCCGTTGCGCTCCACGCCGCAGGGTCGGGCCTTCATGCCCCATTGGCCGAAGATGGTCTACCAGTGGCACAGGGAGGGCTTCGAACTGCCGTCCGGCGCGGCGCTGCTCGCCGAGGGGGACTGGTATCCGAACCAGGCGTTTCGTTATGGCGAAAAGGCGTTTGCCGTGCAGTTCCACGCCGAGCTGACCCTGGCGATGATGTATCGCTGGACGACCAAGGGCCACGAGCGGCTGAAGCTGCCGGGTGCCCAGCAGCGGCGCCAGCATTTCGAGGGCCGGGCCGTCCACGATGCCGCGGTCAAGCGCTGGCTCGACGGATTTTTGTCGCGGGTGTTCGGCCAGCGGGACGGTGGCCCGGCTACCTGAAGCGCCTCCGTCGGGCCCTCCGCGACGGTTCTTCTGCGACGGGTTTTACCAGCGGTCTTGTCCGACATCGGCGAAAGGGGACGGCGAAGGCATGACCGGGCGACGCATCACCACCATCGGTCTCGATGCCGACGACACGCTCTGGCAGAACGAGTGTTTCTTCCAGATCACCGAGGCGCGGTTTCGCGATTTGCTCGCCGAACATGTCGCGCCGGACATCCTGTCGGAGCGACTGGTCGAGGCCGAGCGCCGCAATCTTGTGGTCTATGGCTACGGCATCAAGGGCTTCGTGCTGTCGATGATCGAGACGGCGCTGGACCTGACCGAGGACCGGCTGCCGGCAAGCGTTGTGCGGGCTATCCTCGATCGCGGCCGCGAGATGCTCGCTCATCCCGTCGAGACGCTGCCCGGCGTTCGTGAAACGCTGGAGGGACTCAGCGACGGTTACCGTCTGGTCCTGATCACCAAGGGCGATCTCTTCGACCAGGAGCGCAAGCTTGCCGCGTCGGGCCTCGGCGATCTTTTCGATGCCGTGGAGATCGTCAGCGAAAAGCGTCCCGAGACCTACGAGCGCATTTTCGCGCGGCATGGAGACGGCGCGGCGCGGGCAATGATGGTCGGCAATTCGCTGAAGTCGGACGTGCTGCCAGCCATCGCGGCGGGGGCCATTGGCGTTCACGTACCGCACGATCTGACCTGGGCGCTGGAACATGCCGAAGCGCCGGACGGTGAGCCGCGCTTTCATGCCATCGCGCAGATTTCCCAATTGCCGGCTCTGCTGGCCGCACTCGGCTGAGCGTAGTCCAAGCGGCCACCGCAAGGGCAACGCAGATCAGGCCGGCCCTTCAGCGAGGCTGCGCGCCTTGAGCAGGTCCGGGAACATCGCCGACCACAGGCCTGCAACACCCACCGTCGCCGCGCCGCCGAGGACGACCGCCGGCACCGCGCCGATCCAGAAGGCCATGACGCCGGCGCGAAACTCGCCGAGTTCGTTGGAGGCACCGATGAATACCATGTTGACGGCGTTGACCCGGCCGCGGACCTCGTCGGGCGTCCACAACTGCATCAGCGTCTCGCGGACATAGACGCTGATCATGTCGGAGCCGCCCATGACGATCAGGGCGAGGATCGACAGCCAGGGCACCGAAGAGAGACCGAAGACGACCGTAAACGCGCCGAACATACCGACGAAGGCGAACATGAGAACGCCGGCATGGTCCCTGATCGGGTGCGAGGCGAGCCAGACGGCCATGGCGAGCGCGCCGATGCCGGGCGCCGCGCGCAGGAGCCCGAGCCCCCAGGGGCCGACATGCAGCACGTCGCGGGCATAGACCGGCATCAGCGCGACGGCACCGCCGAGCAGCACGGCGAAGAGGTCGAGCGAGATCGCGCCGAGCACGATCTTTTCCGACCAGATGAATCGAAAGCCGGCAATGACAGTCTCGATGCTCGTCGGCTCGACCGATCGTTTGTGCGCGGGAGCCTTGATGGTGAGGACGAGGAGGGCGGCAGCGGCGAACAACGCAAAGCCGAGGCAATAGGCTGCGAGCGGAGAAACGCCGTAGGTCAGGCCGCCGACGACAGGGCCGACGATGGTGGCGATCTGCCAGGAGGAAGAGTTCCAGGCGATGGCGTTGGCGAGTTCATGTCGGTCGACGAGGTTGACGACGAGCGATTGCGAGGCCGGACCGAAGAAGGCACGGGCGATGCCGAAGCCGACGAGCGTGGCGAAGACCGGCAACGGCGAGGCGAGGCCGTGCCAGGTCAGAAGCAGCATCACCAGGGCTCCGAGCGCCTCGACGCCGATGGCGATGGCCATGATCAATCGCCGCGAATAGCGATCGGCCGCGGCGCCGGTGACCAGAACGAGCAGCAGGGCCGGCAGGAATTGGCACAGGCCGACGATGCCGAGATCGAGCGGATCGCGGGTGAGGTCGTAAATCTGCCAGCCGACCGACACGACGACGATCTGGATGGCGAAGGTCGAAAGCAGCCGCGAGAACCAGTAGCGCAGGAAGCGCGGGTTGCGGAACGCCGCATAGCGATCCTCGTCCGGGGTCTGGGTGACATGCGGCGGCACCGGCGCGATGGCCGGGCTGCGCGGATCGATCGTGTCGCCGGGTCCGCCACTGCCGCTTGAGTCGTTGCCGCCGGAGCCCATGTCATCGGAACCTGGCGTGTCGGGGGCAGTCAAACCACAACCGATCGACGCGAAGTCGAGACGTCAATCGGTTGGGTGCAGGGGGATTTGGGTCGCCGCGCGGTCGCTTGCTTCATCTCGCCTCGACATCCTCGCGCCATGACCTTCGCGACAGGATGCCGAATCGACGGAGCTTGGCGCTGACGAGAGCGCTCCGACGAGGTTTGCGGAAAATCGCGTTTCAAAACCGGAAGGCGGCTGGTGGAGCTGAGCGGGATCGAACCGCTGACCTCGTCATTGCGAACGACGCGCTCTCCCAACTGAGCTACAGCCCCATCCACCACTTGCGAGCCGCATTTAGAGCAGGGGGCCTTATCGTGTCAACGGCGAATCGCCGCTCGTCCTGGGGGCGAAACGCCGGTCGCAGGAGGTCGGGAGGAGCTGTCGCAGCGGGCACTTCGCTTGCGAAGCCGGAGCACGATGGCTACATCGGGCTCGACGTTCACCGAAGGGCCCGTTTTCCATGCTCGCCGTAACCTTTGTTCTCTACCAGGCGCTGAATTTCTACTGGTGGATCGTAATCGCCTCGGCGGTGCTCTCCTGGCTCTATGCCTTCAACATCGTCAATCCCGGCAACCCCTTCGTCGATTCGGTCGGGCGGTTCCTCTGGCAGATGACCGAGCCTGTCTTTCGTCGCATCCGGCGGGTGCTGCCCGATCTCGGCGGTATCGATTTGTCGCCGCTGGTGGTGCTGTTCGGGATCATGTTCCTGCAATATTTCATCGTCATCTATCTCAATCCGGCGATCGCCTCGGCCGGCATTTGATCGACTGCGATCGCAAGTCTGTGAGTTGTCGTCGTGTGTGAAGAGCGTGAACGGACCTTGCACATGCCGTGGCTTTCGGCCGGGGACCATGTGGCGCTTGCGGGGCCCATCTGACACCCAAGGCCGCGACCGATCGCATCGACTGGATCGGCATGGATGCCAATGGCGTCGCGCATCCCACAAACGAAAACGCCGCTCGTTCCTTAGCGAAGGAAGCGGCGGCGATATCGAACGGTCGATCGTCTTTTGGGCGGTCAGGCACGTTTCAGCCGGCGAAACCGGCGCGTCTTCAGATGTAGGAGATGCGGCCGTGGCGAACGGCCGTCGTGATCTCGGAACGGGAAACGCCGATGTCGGCGAGTTCGCGGTCATCCATCATCTGGAGCTGGCGAATGTGGCTGCGGTGGCTACGAAAAGTGCTGAGCCGGGAGGTGAGGTGACGGAACATCGTCCTTGTCCAATATTCGTGTTTCGATGTTCCTCATGTAGGCGCTTGTGCTGATGAAATGGAGTGCATTTTGCTGCACATCAGTTGTGCATATTGCGCATGTCTCATGCAGAATTTGGTTACGGATCGTTAACCCTTTTGCGTTCCTGCGCGGCCGACAGCTTGTCACGTCGGGCCTTGGGCCCTTGGCATAAAAAGGGGCCCACCGGTGGCCCGCCGCGCCCTTCGAATTCTCTGGTGCAACCACGACCCGGCAATCAGCCTGATCGTGGTCGCACCGAGGTGTCCGGTTACTTCTGGCCGGCGCGCTCGATCGCCTCGGTGATCAGTTGCTTGGCCTTGGTCGAATCGCCCCAGCCGCCGATCTTCACCCACTTGCCTTTTTCAAGATCCTTGTAGTGCTCGAAGAAGTGCTCGACCTGCTGCAGCGTGATTTCCGGCAGATCGGTGTGGTTCGTCACCTTCTCGAACCGCCGGGTCACCTGCGGCGAGGGGACTGCGATGATTTTTTCGTCCTGTCCCTTGTCATCCTCCATCACGAGGACGCCGATCGGCCGGCAATTGATCACGCAGCCCGGAAACAACGGTCGGGTGTTGCAGATCAAAACGTCGATCGGGTCGCCGTCGTCGGAGAGCGTGTGGGGCACGAAGCCGTAATTGCCCGGATAGGTCATCGGCGTATAAAGAAAGCGGTCGACGACCAGCACGCCGGCTTCCTTGTCCAGCTCGTATTTGATCGGATGGCCACCCAGCGGCACCTCGATCAGAACGTTGATGTCCTCGGGTGGATTGTTGCCGCGGGTGATGGCGTCGATGCGCATGAAAGATCCTTACTGACGTTTCGGCAGATGATGTCGGCCCCAGCCGGATGTCCCGGGTCCAAGGCGTTCAGTACTCGTCGCCCGCCTGTTCTCGGCCGTGGCATATGGGCTATCCGATACGCTCCCCAGGCATGGGAACGGCATCGGTCGGTTGATGGGCGTCGATTAGCCGGTCGCGTGCCTGGAAGCAAGAAAACCCGCAAGGACCGGGCTTTGCGGGACGATATATTGTGGGCAGGCCTTGGAGAACGGGTCGTGCCGCGTCAGAACCAGACATAGGCGACCTTGGCAATGTCGTATCCGTCGAAGCTTTCGGTGCCCTCGGCAATTTCGGTGCCGCCACGATGGCGGTAGAATTCGCAGGCCGCCTGGTTCTCGGCAAGCGCCCAGACGACGACGCCTTTCAGTCCAATGGCGCGCAGATGGGTGCGGGCGGCTTTGAACAGCCGGGCCCCGAAGCCGAGACCCTGATATTCGGGCTTCAGATAGAGCTCGTAGATCTCGCCCTCGGCGGCGATCGTCGAAGCCCGGTTGCGGCCGAGCGTGGCGTAGCCGACGGTTTCGCCGCAGAAATCGACGACAAGAATTGCGGCGCCGCTGCGGATGGCCCCGGCCCACCAGTTGCCGTGCCGGCGTGCGATCATCTGGTTGAGGGGGCGGTGGGGCAGGATGCCGGCATAGGCGCCGCGCCAGGCCGCCTCGTGAACCGCCGCAAGAGCGGCCGCATCGCGCTGTTTGGCAGACCTGATCTCGGTGGCGATCGTGCTCATTGGACGCTGATGATAAGCGTCACGAATTGATCCGTCTCGTCAGTATGAGCGGGCAGCGTCGATTTTTCGCAGGGCGCGCCATTTCTGTGACCAGCCGAAGTGCAGGCCGCGCCGCGTATCGGCTCAGGCAGGCAGTCTGTGGCCAAGTACGCCATGGGCCAGCGCCTTCTGGATTCCCGCGATGTCGGAGCGCCGCGACAACTGCCGGATCAGGGGCGGCTGGCCGGTGATCCAAAGCGTCAGCTCGCTGTCGACGTCGAAATGGCCGGCGGTCTCAATGGCGAACATGGTGATCGAGCGATAGGGCAGCGACTGGATCAGCCGCTTGCGGCCGGTCATGCCCTGCTTGTCGACAATGATCAGCCGGAGGTCGGTGAAGACGAAAAGATCGCGCACCACCTGAAATGCCAGTCCGATTTCCTCCTGCGGGATCAGGATCGGCTCCAACTCGCCGCGAATGGCCTCGACATCGACATCGCTGGTGAGGCCCAGAAGGCCGGACAACAGTCCCAATTTCCTCACTCCTCGGCATCTGCCGTCAGGCCGCCGCCACGGAATGTCCCGGCGCCGGCGGTCAGCCCCCTTCGCTCGCCGCAGAGTCAGCGTGATCCCGGAAGATACGCGAGATGTCTGTTGGCGCGCCGGACAAAACCGTACAGGGCTTTCAAAGCCTAGGCGCGTCCCATGCTACGAACGACGACGATCGGACCGAGAATGTTTTGCCGTGCGGCGGCATCTCGGCAATGGGCGTTCGTCAGGCCGCCTTGCGGCTCTTTTCAAAACGCTTGCGCTCGTGCGGATCGAGATAGAGCTTGCGCAGACGGATGGTCTTCGGGGTCACCTCGACCAATTCGTCGTCCTGGATCCAGGAGAGAGCGCGGTCCAGCGTCATGCGGATCGGCGGGGTGAGCTTGATCGCTTCGTCCTTGCCCGACGCGCGCATGTTGGTGAGCTTCTTGCCCTTCAGCACGTTCACTTCGAGGTCGTTCTCGCGGGTGTGGATGCCGATGATCATGCCGGCATAGACCTTGACGCCGGAGTCGATCACCATCGGGCCGCGATCTTCCAGGTGGAACATCGCGAACGCAACGCTCTCGCCGGTGTCGTTGGAGATCAGCACGCCGGTGTTGCGGCCTCCGAGCTCGCCCTTGAACGGCTGGTAGGAGTGGAACAGCCGGTTCATGATCGCGGTGCCGCGCGTGTCGGTCAAAAGCTCCGACTGGTAGCCGATCAGGCCACGGGTCGGGGCCAGGAAGACCAGACGCTGGCGGTCGCCGCCGGAGGGGCGCAGCTCGATCATCTCGGCCTTGCGCTCGGACATCTTCTGGACGACGACGCCGGCATGCTCCTCGTCGACGTCGATCACGACCTCTTCGATCGGCTCCAGCGTCTCGCCGTTCTCGCCCTGCTTCATGACGACGCGCGGGCGCGAGATGCCGATCTCGAAGCCTTCGCGGCGCATCGTCTCGATGAGGACCGCGAGCTGCAGTTCGCCGCGGCCGGAAACGTAGAAGCTATCCTTGTCGGCGGCTTCCTCGATCTTCAGAGCGACGTTGCCCTCGGCCTCCTTCATCAGGCGGTCGCGGATGACGCGGCTCGTCACCTTGTCGCCTTCGGTGCCGGCGAGCGGCGAATCATTGACGATGAAGGACATCGTCACCGTCGGCGGATCGATCGGCTGGGCGTGCAGCGGCTCTGAGACGACCGGGTCGCAGAAGGTGTCGGCGACGGTGCCCTTCTGCAAGCCGGCGATGGCGACGATGTCGCCGGCTTCGGCGTAGTCGAGCGGCACGCGCTCAAGGCCGCGGAAGGCGAGAATCTTGGAAATGCGTCCTGATTCCAGTTGCTTGCCCGATGCGTCGAGAACCTTGACGGCCTGGTTCGGCTTGATCGAGCCGGCCTGGATGCGGCCGGTGATGAGGCGTCCGAGGAACGGGTTCGCCTCGAGGATCGTGCCGATCATCTTGAAGGGCTCGTCCTTGCCGGCGGTGTCCGGCTCCGGCACGTGCTTCAGGATCAGGTCGAAGAGCGGGGTCAGTCCCTGGTCCTGCGGGCCCTCCGGCTCCTCGGCCATCCAGCCGCCGCGGCCTGAACCGTAAAGCACCGGGAAGTCGAGCTGCTCCTCGGTGGCGTCGAGGGTGACGAACAGGTCGAAGATCTCGTTCAGCACTTCCTGGTGGCGTTCGTCATGGCGGTCGATCTTGTTGATCGCGACGATCGGCTTCAAACCCACTTTCAGGGCCTTGCCGAGCACGAACTTGGTCTGCGGCATCGGGCCTTCCGAGGCATCGACCAGGATGACGGCGCCATCGACCATGTTCAGGATGCGCTCGACCTCGCCACCGAAATCGGCGTGGCCCGGCGTGTCGACGATGTTGATGCGGGTGTCCTTCCACTCGACCGACGTCGCCTTGGCGAGGATCGTGATGCCACGCTCCTTTTCGAGGTCGTTGGAGTCCATCGCCCGGTCTTCCGTGCGCTGGTTCTCACGGAACGAGCCCGACTGGGCGAGCAGCTTGTCGACGAGAGTGGTCTTGCCATGGTCGACATGCGCGATGATCGCGATGTTGCGAAGCTTCATAAAGGTCACCGCAAACGAGTTAAGGCCGGGCGGATGGGGCATCCACTCGGCGCTGTTCTGCCGTGCTCTTACAGCAAATGTTGCAGTTGCGAAAGATGGGCGCCGGACTGGCCTTTCGCAAGGTCTTGTCTGGTCACGCGGACGCCTTTCGCTCAGGCTTTGCGGACCGGCTCCAGCGTCGTCTTCCATAGTTCCGTGTCGGTACGGTCCATGAGCCGCACCGTCAGCGCTTCGCTGGCGCCGTCGATCTCGACGAGGCCGAAGAACTGATAGCCGGCCGAGGGCGGCAGGTTCTGGCCCATCTCCTCGCTCGGCGCCTTCACGAACTTCACCTCCGGACCGAATGTGGCGTCGAGCTTGTTCGGCCCGAAGGTGCCGGCCTGGAGCGGACCGGAGACGAACTCCCAGAACGGCTCGAAGTCCTGGAACGCGGCGCGATCCGGGCTGTAGTGGTGGGCGGCGGTATAATGGACGTCGGCGGTCAGCCAGACCGTGTTGGCAATGCCGGTGGTCTTGATGAAGCGCAACAGGTCGGCCAGTTCCAGCTCGCGGCCCTTTGGCGCGCCCGGATCGCCGTTGGCGACGGCCTCGAACCTGGCGTCGCCGTCCGGCACGACGAGGCCGAGCGGCATGTCGGAGGCGATGACCTTCCAGGTCGCTGTCGAGGCTTCGAGCGCGCTTTTCAGCCACTCCACCTGGCGCTTGCCGAGTATCGCGGTCCTGTCCGACTTTTCGGTCTGCATGTTGTCGCTGTTGCCGCCGCGATAGGAGCGCATGTCGAGGAAGAACACGTCGAGCATCGGGCCGTAGGCGATCTTGCGATAGATGCGGCCGGGCTCCTGCGGCACGTAGGGGATCGGTGTCATGTCGTGGAAGGCCTTCGCCGCACGCGAGGCGAGGACTGCGATGTTCTTGACCGTGTAGCGGTCGTCGGCGGCCAGGTCCTTGGTCGACGACCAGTTGTTGATTACCTCGTGATCGTCCCACTGGTAGAAGGTCGGCACCATGGCATTCATGGCAAGGACATGCTGGTCGAGGAGATTGTATTTCCATTGGCCGCGATATTCGTCGAGGGTCTCCGCGACCTTGGCCTTTTCCGGCGTCACGAGGTTCTTCCAGACGCCGCCATCCTTCAGTTCGACTGTCTCCTGGATCGGGCCGTCGGCATAGATCGTGTCGCCGGAATGAATGAAGAAGTCCGGCTCGTGGCCGGCCATCGCCTTGTAGGTGACGAAACCGCCATCGTCTTCGTTAATGCCCCAGCCCTGACCGGCCGTATCACCCGACCAGGCGAACTTGACCGAACGGCGCGAGCCCGGCGCGGTGCGGAAGCGGCCGACGATCGGTTCGGACGACGCGTTGACGTCGGAAAGATCATGGGCGACGGCGCGCCAGAAGATCTCCTGGTCGCTCGGCAACGCGTCGAGCATGCGCTTGACGGCGAGATCGGCGGTCGGAGAGGTGTCGAGCGAGGCGAGCTTTGTCGCGTTCTCGAAGCTCTCGGTGGTCGCCCATTCGAAGTCGACCCGCGCCGGACGGTCGGTGCGGGTCCAGACCATGCCGGTCGTCTGCGTCACGTCGCCGGACTGGACGCCATGAGAAAAGTGCGGGCGGCTGGCCGCGCGGCTGATCCTCGGCATGGTGAGACCTGAGCCGACAGCCAAGGCGGCGGCGCCTGACGAAGCGAGAAAACGGCGGCGGCTGAGGGGCAAGCAGGCGATGGACATGAGGGGCTCCAAGTTTTTTCGATCCCCGCAGCATCGATGCTCGTCGTGGCATGGCGATTACATTCGCACGACATTTTCACGACGGCCACGTCTCACGAGTGGCTCCCTTTGTCAGCTTAATGACCTCTTACGGTCTTACGGTCTGATGGTGGCGGGCGAAGGACGTGAATGCGTTCGCCGCCTCCTACGTGACAAACCCTCGCTTTCTCAACAGCGCGTCCGGGGTCGGCATGCGGCCGCGGAACGCGGTGTAGAGTTCGGCCGCATCGCGGGAATTGCCTGCGGAATAGATGTGGGTGAAGAGCTTTTTGGCGATGACGGTGTCGAAGGGATCGCCCGCCTCCATGAAGGCCTCGAAGGCGTCGGCGTCGAGGACTTCGGACCACATGTAGGAATAGTACCCGGCCGAATAGCCTTCGCCGGCAAAGATGTGGGCGAAGTGCGGCGAGCGGTGGCGCATGGCGATCTCGCGGGGCATGCCGATGGCCTTCAGCATGTCACGCTCGGCCTCCATCGGCTTGTCGGGCGCTTCGTTCCTGTCGTGCAGGTCGAGATCGACGAGGGCCGAGGCGGTGTATTCGATCGTGTCGAAGCCGGCGTCGAAGGTGCGGGCGGCGAGCATCTTGTCGAGCAGCGGCTTGGGCAGCGACTTGCCGGTCTCGACATGGCGGGCATGGGCGTCGAGAATCGTCGGCACGGTCAGCCAGTGTTCGTAGAGCTGCGAGGGCAGTTCGACGAAGTCACGCGCGACCGAGGTGCCCGACAGCGACGGCCAGGTGACGTTGGACAGCATGCCGTGAAGCGCGTGGCCGAACTCGTGGAACAGAGTGCGGGCGTCGTCCAGCGACAGCAGCGCTGGCTGGCCTTTCGAAGGTTTGGCGAAGTTGCAGACATTGTAGATGATCGGCGCCGTGCCGCCGTCGAGCCCGTCCTGACCGCGCAGCGCGCTCATCCAGGCGCCGGATCGCTTGGAACTTCGGGCGAAATAATCGCCGAGGAAGAGGCCGCAATGGCTGCCATCCTTGCCCTTGACCCGGAAGACGCGCACGTCCGGGTGCCAGGCGACGGCGTCCTGCATCGGTTCGAAGCTCAGGCCGAACAGGCGACCGGCGACATCGAAGGCTGCCTCGATCATGCGGTCGAGCTGGAAGTAAGGTTTGAGCAGGGTCTCGTCCAGATCGAACTCGGCCTGCCGGCGCTTCTCGGCGAAATAGCGCCAGTCCCAGGCTTCGAGGTCGCCGTTGACGCCGTCCTTGGCGGCCATGGCGCGCAGGATCGTGGCATCCTCCAGGGCACGGCGCTTGGCGTGGTCCCAGACATCTTCGAGGAGCTCGCGCACGGCGCCGGGCGTCTTGGCCATCTGGTCCTCGAACTTGTAGGCTGCGTAGGACTTGTAACCGAGCAGCGTCGCCTTCTCGTGGCGCCGTGCCAGGATGTCGGCCATGATCGTGCGGTTATCGGATGGGCCCTCGTTTTCGCCGCGGCTGGTCCAGGCGCGGAATGCCGTTTCGCGTAGGTCACGGCGGGTAGAATAGGTCAGGAACGGCACGACGATCGAGCGCGACAAGGTCAGCGCATAGCCGTCGATGCCGCGCTCTTCGGCAACGCCTGCCATGGATGAGACGAGGAAGGCCGGCAGGCCGGCCAAGTCGTCTGCACCGAGCGCCAGCACCCAGGATTTCTCATCGGCGAGAATGTTTTGCGAGAACTGCGTTCCCAGCGAGGAGAGTTCGGCATTGATTTGCGACAGCCGGCCGCGGTCTGCGCCCTTCAGATTGGCGCCGCCGCGCACGAAGCCCGAATGGGTGCGCTCCAGAAGCCGCAGGTCTTCGGCCGAACGGCCGGTGAGCGTGTCACGGGCCTGATAGAGCGCGTCGACGCGGGCGAACAGGCCGGCGTCCAGGGAAATCTTCGAGCCGTGGCGCGAGAGTGTCGGCGAAATGTCGCGCTCGACGGCCTGCAGCTTGTCGTTGGTGTCGGCCCCTGCCAGCGTGAAGAACACCCGCGCGACGGCGCCGAGGCGGCGCCCGGAGCGCTCCAGCGCGCCAAGGGTGTTGTCGAAGGTCACGTCGTCTTCGTTACCGACGATGGCCGCAATTTCGTCGAGATGGGCCGCCATCGCCGCTTCGAACTCGGCGGGAAATGCCTGGATCTCGATCGCCTGAAAGTCGGGCAGCTCTTCGGCGCCCAGGAAATAGAAAGGGTTACGTATCTTTTCGAGTCCGGAATTTTCGTGCATAGAAGGCTTTCGTGGTGTTTTTGCGGGGAGGCGAGGACAGCGCGTGCGAAGGTCCTGCAGCGTGTCGATTCTTCGATCAACTCGCGCGATGTCGTCTCGCGCGATGTCGTCGATCCGGCTGGTTCTTGGACGGGTCGTCCGCAAACTTATGCGGCCCTCGGGTCGTGTGCAACGATGACACGGTTCAACGGGCTGGATATGACGCAACTGATTCCCGGCAACTCCCTCGGCTTCGTGATCGTCGACCTGGGACGATTGTATCGCCAGGCCTTCGAAAGGGTCGTCGAGACCGCGGGACTGGGGCTGACGCCGGGTGAAATTCGTGCGCTTGCCTATGTGGCTCGCTACGAAGGCTCGCGGCAGGCCGCGCTCGCCGAACGCATGGGCGTCGAGCCGATGACGCTGTCGGCCTATCTCGACCGGCTTGAAACCCGCGGCCTCATCAACCGCGAGACCGACTTGACCGACCGGCGTGCCAAGGTGATCACCTCGACGCAAGAAGCCGAGCGAATCTTCGAAAGCGTGCGACCGCTGGCCATGTCGGTCTACGAGCACACGGTCGAAGGTCTCAGCGAAGAGGAGCGTGAGGTGGTCCAGAAGCTGATGCGGCGCATGCGCGCCAACCTTGCGACCGATCCGGCGATCGTCGCCGAAGATGCGACAGTGGCAAGCTGAAGCGCTTTTTTCGTTCGGGCGTCGCCGACCGATCCTGCGGTGAATTATCGACCAAGACCGCGTTCAGAAAATACCCGGCAGCACACGTGCGGTGCGCGCTCGGTAAGCGCGGTATTCCTGGCCGAACGTGTCTTCCATCATCCGTTCTTCCGGCCCGATCCGGGCGAAGAAAAGCGTGCCGAAGCCAACGAGGCCGGCAAGGCCGCCGACGAGGTTCGGCACCAGCAGGGCCTGGGCCAGTGCCATGGTCCAGAAGGCCGTGTACATCGGGTGGCGCAGCCGCTTGTAGATTCCGGACGTCACCAGTCTGTGCTCCTTGCGGATGTCCAAGGAGACCGACCACATCTTGCCGAGCGCCTTGTGGGTCTTGCGAAAGAGGATCAGCGCACCGACCAGGGCAAGGAGCCCCAGCGCGATCTGCAGGATCGACGGCGTATAGGCCGCGAAGCGTGGAAACGACGTGACCACGGCCAGTCCCGGCAGGATGCCGAGCCCGGTGAACGAGATCGCCATGCGAATCGTCTCGGCCAGGCCGCGACGCGAACGCTCGACGCGCTGGCGCCTGGCCCGGCGCTCGAACGGGTAGCGAATAACGTACCAGCCAACGACCATCAGCACCCAGGCGATCTTGCCGAAGAGGACGAGGCTCATCGCGCCGGGCTTTCGGCTCGTGCGATGTGCGATCCCTCGGCCTTCGATTCCGTCTCGGTTTTCGCCAGAGGTGGCTGGTCGACGGTCTTGTCGCGAGCAAAATCGGAAAGCGGGCGAGGGCCGGTCAAAAGCATGTGGACCGAATAGGGGCAGCGACGCTCGACGGCCAGCACGAATTGTCGGTGCAGGCGAAAGAAATCGCGCTTGATGCGCCTGTAGGTTTTTGGCGTCACCATCCGCTTGAAATGGATGCGGATCACCTGCGGCGTGCAGCCGTCGTGGATTCCAAGTGAAGTCGCCGGGTTCGACTTGTAGAAGTTGATCGGGTCGGAAAGGCCCTGACAGTCGGTCCAGGCGAGGGATTCGTCTACCACGAGATGGCGCACGGCCTCGCGCTGGGCGGTTGCTGCCGGATGCAAGGCCGTCTTCATCAGGCTGGAGCCGACGGTGAGGATCTGGATCGGCTGGGTCGGCAGGGCGCCATCCTTCAGTGCCTTCGACAAGGCCAGCACGGCGAAGCTCGCGCCGAGGCTGTGGGCCGCGACGACGATCTCTTCGGCATCGCTCGCGTTCGCCCGCTCGGCGATCGCGCTGGCCTGGGCATTTATACGCGCTTCGATCGCCGGCTTGCGGCCGCGAATGAGGTCGAGCGCCATGGTCCAGTCGTCGAGCGCCGTCAGAAGGTGCATGCGCTTGGCGGCGAAAGCAATCAGGCCGATGGCGACGAGGAGGTCGATGACAAGCGAGGCGACGGGGTTGGCGAGGGCGGGCAGGAAAGCCGCCAGAAGCGCGGCTGCACCCCAGCCGATCAGCAGCGACGCAATCAGGACAACCAGCGGGAAGGCGAAGAAGAAGCCGTAGCGCCACGAGGTGCGGAAATAGGCGACGGCCGTGCCGGTCGCGAGAAAGTCGAAGAGCGCCGCATAGCCGTCGAAGAAGCGGGTGTGGGACGGTCGTCTCGCATAGTCGAGGATGAGGTCGCCCCATTCCAGGACGACGATTTCGGTTTCGGTGGCGAAACCCTCGCCGAAATGGCTCGCATGGAGCGAGGGGAAATGCGGTTCGCTCCGGCCCGCGCCGGCGGCAACGGTTCTGCCTTCCGGCTCGGCGTCATGAAAAGCGAGGTTGGTGTCCCACACAGCCGCTGAACGACCGCCGGCGCGGCGAAACCGCTCTATATGTGCCTTCGCCAGCATCGGCTCGAAACCCGGAAACAGGAAGACGAGGCGCTTTGCGATCATCGAACCTCCTCCTTGCCAACGTCAAGGCTCCCTGTGGCCGCGACAAGCGCAGGACCGGGATCGAAAAGCGCTGCGCCAGCGACGCCTAACGCAGCGCTCGGAAGCTGTGAAGATCGGGGAGGGCGCGTAGCCGATTTGCGACCCGGCAACGCGACTTTTTGGTCACAAATCCATAGGGTTGAGCGGCAAGGTGGTTTGCGAGCGGCATTCCTCGGGCCGCGGGTAGCGTGACTCTCGAGCCAAACCGGGGCACACGGCTCCAGCCTCGTTCGGCCGTCGACAACTGCATCACTAGGCGCCGGCCCCGGCGAATCTCCCGATACTTCCGCCTACTCCGCCGCTTGGCGCATTCCCGTCAGGTCGCGCATTGCGTCCGCCGCGATCGCGAAGGAGCGCTTGCGGGCGGCATGATCGTGGATCTGGCCGGTCAGAATCACTTCGTCGGGGCGGTGGGTTTCGATCAGCTTCGACAACTGCGCCCGCACGGTCTGCGGCGTGCCCGTCGCCGAGACGGCAAGCGCCTGATCGACCATCGATCTGGCTATCGGGTCGAACTGATTCTCGAAGTCGGCCATGGGGCGCGGCAGCGGCCCCGGACGGCCGGTGCGCAAATTGACGAAGGCTTGGCTCATCGAGGTCTTGATGAGCCGCGCCTCGTCCTCGCTGTCGGCGGCGAAGACGTTGATCGCCAGCATGAAATGCGGCCGCGGCCAACGCTCCGACGGGCGGTACGTCTCGCGATAGACTTCGAGCGCCTGGGACAGCGCGCCCGGCGCGAAATGCGAGGCGAAGGCGTAGGGCAGCCCGAGATGGGCGGCGAGCTGTGCGCCGAACATACTGGAGCCGAGGATCCAGATCGGCACGTTCGTACCGGCGCCGGGCACAGCACGGATGCGCTGGTTCGGCTCGGGCGCCTCTAAATAGGCCATCAGTTCGACGACGTCCTGGGGGAAGTTGTCGGAATTGTCGAGGCTGCGGCGCAGCGCCCGCGCCGTCATCTGGTCGGTGCCGGGCGCGCGTCCGAGGCCGAGATCGACGCGGTTCGGATAAAGGCTCGCAAGCGTGCCGAATTGTTCGGCGATGACAAGCGGTGCGTGGTTTGGCAGCATGACGCCGCCGGCGCCGACGCGGATGGTTTTGGTCTGGCCCGCGACATAGCCGAGCGCCACCGCCGTCGCGGCACTGGCGATGCCGGTCATGTTGTGATGCTCGGCCATCCAGTAGCGCTTGTAGCCGAGCGCTTCGGCGTGGCGGGCGAGATCGCCGGAATTGCGCAGAGCTTCGCCGGCGGTCGAACCCTCCGGGATCGGCGAAAGATCGAGGACCGAATAGGGTGTCATGGCGCGGTCTCCTGAAAATCCGTTCATGAGCAGATATGGGTCCGGAGCGCTTCGGCGAAAGACCACTGAACGCTGGTCGCCTGGAACGGTGAACGGTGACGGATGATCGTCGCATGCCGTCGACCTCGCCTGTCAGACGAGGTCGGGCCTGCCTCGATCGGCGAATGCCGCGGCGATCTCGCCAGGCCTTGTCAGCCAGATCATGTCTCGGCGCGCCAGGATATGCTTGAGCGCGCTGCGCAGGGCCCTGAGGCGAAACGGCTGGCCGACGATATAGGGGTGGAGCGCGATGCTCATCACCGCCGGCGCCTTCTCCGAGGCCTCCAGCATCTCGTCGAACTGCGCCGTAATCATGCCGGCGAATTCCGTCGCCGAGGCCAGGCGGGTGGTCATGGTCGGGATGTCGTTGATTTCATGAGAATAGGGCACTGAGAGAATGCCCTTGCCCGAGCGGGTCTTCATCCAGACCGGCTGGTCGTCATGACACCAGTCGAGGAGATAGGAATAACCTTCCTCTTCCAGGAGATCCGGCGTCGTCTCGCTTTGGGAAATCCACGGTCCGAGCCAACCGCCGGGAAGCTTGCCCTCGTTGGTTCGGAACGCATCGCTCGCCTCCCTGATCAGCACACGTTCTTCCGCTTCGGGCAGCACGCCCTGCTCCTCGGCATTGGTGCGGCCGTGGCCGACGATCTCGTCACCGCGCGCCCGAAACGCGTCGACGAGGCCGGGGCAGTCCTCGTAGACCGCCGAGTTCGGCAGCACGCAGAGCGGCATGTCCAGTTCGTCGAAAAGGTCTTTCATCCGCCAGACGCCGACCCGGTTGCCCCATTCGCGCCAGCAATGGTTGAGGACGTCGGGCTGGTCGTCCTTCTTCGGCGCGATCCCCGCGCCCTTGCCTTCGCCGAAGGAGAAGCTCTCGACGTTAAGTGCGACATAGACGGCGAGCCGCCTGCCGTTCGGCCAATCGAAGGACTCCCGGTCGGGGAGGGCGGAATAGGGATAGCGGCCGTGGGAGCGGGTGATGCCGGGCATGGGCGGGTCCGTTTGCGGTGACTGGGGTTTGATCCGGGAGATGGGGCGCGTCCGGCAAAAGACCCGCAGCCCGTTTGACCAAATGCATGGGTGCGCGCGTTCTCACCGCGCTCTTCCGGCATCGGTGTCGCGCTCGTCGTCGCCATCGCCGGGTGCCGGGTCGGCTCTCCCATTCATGCACGACGCCCGTCCCTGATGTGATCGCGCGCGCAGCGTTTCGCCGCAGCCGGAACCGGAATGCCCTTTCGTTCGTATGATCTTACCCGTTCGCAACATTCGACTAGGATCGAGATTTCATCGATGGATTTTCCGCATCCCCCTTCCACCGCATCGGTCGCCGGACAGCCGATCCACGCCATGCTGGTGCCGTTTCCGATCGTTTGCTTCACGCTCGCGCTGTTCACCGACCTCGCCTATTGGCAGACGGCAAACCTCATGTGGCAGAACTTTTCGGCCTGGTTGCTTCTGGCTGGCCTCGCTTTCGGCGTCCTCGCAGGCCTTGCCGGCGTCATCGACCTTCTCGCCCGTCGGTCTGTCAGAGCGCAAAAACCGGCCTGGCCGCATGCGATCGGCAACATCGTCGTCCTGGCGCTCGCTTTCCTCAACAGCTTGATTCACGCCGGCGACGGCTGGACCGCGGTCGTACCCTACGGGCTGATCCTGTCGGCGGTGACGGTCGTGCTGGTGATCGTCACGAGTTTCATGGGGCGTTCGATGGTGTTCCGTCACGGCGTTGGAGTGAGCAATTATGAATAATCGCGAGTTCACGAAACGCCCCGCCAAGCTGCGCACCGGCTTGCTGGCCGGCAGCGCCCTCGTTCTCTTCGCCGTCGCCGGTTGCAGCGACGACAGCTCCGACTTCGACATCTCCAGACAGATCGGTCCCGATCCCTATCTGCCGGAGCAAAGCTCGGCAATCCTGCCCGACCTGAAGGTCGCCGAAGTGATCGGCTGGAAGGACGGCGAGACGCCAAAAGTCGCTGACGGTCTCACGGTGACGCCCTACGCCAGGGATCTGGCCAATCCGCGCCGGGTCTACACCCTTCCGAACGGCGACGTGCTCGTCGTCCAGTCGCGCGGTCCGAAGGGCGAGGCCCCCACGCGGCCGAAGGACATCATCCGCGGCTGGATCATGTCGATCGCCCATGGCAGCGGTTCGGGTTCCCAGAAGGAAAGCAACAAGATCACGCTTCTGCGCGACACCAATCACGACGGCACCGTCGACGCGCGCAGCGATCTTCTGACGGGTCTCGATTCGCCGTTCGGCATCGTTTATGCCGACAATACGCTCTATGTCGCCGCGACCGACGCGATCCTCGCCTACCCCTACACCCTCGGCGAGACGACGATCACCGCCGAGCCCAAGGTGCTGACGCCCCTGCCGGGCGGGCCGATCGACCATCATTGGACCAAGGACCTCACGATCAGCCCGGACGGCAAATATCTCTATGCCGGCGTCGGTTCGAACTCGAACATCGTCGAGAACGGGCTGGAGGCGGAAAAGGGCCGGGCCGCGATCTGGCAGGTCGACCGGCAGACCGGCGCGGCGCGGGTCTATGCGTCGGGCCTGCGCAATCCGAACGGCCTGACCTTCGAACCCGACACCGGCACGCTCTATGCCGTCATCAACGAGCGTGACGAACTCGGGCCGAACCTTGTGCCCGATTACATGACCTCGGTGAAGGACGGCGCCTTCTATGGCTGGCCATGGAGCTATTACGGCGACCATGTCGACCCGAGGGTGCATCCGCAGCGGCCGGACATGGTGGCGAAGGCCATCGTGCCCGACTACGCCCTTTCCAGCCATGTCGCGCCGCTCGGCATGATCTTCTCGAAGGGCTCGGCGATGCCGCAGAACTTCGCGAACGGCGCCTTCATCGGCGAGCATGGCAGTTGGAACCGCAGCTTCTTCAACGGCTACAAGGTCGTCTACGTGCCCTTCGAGAATGGCAAGCCCTCGGGCAAGGCCGAGGACGTGGTGACCGGCTTCATCGACGGCGACAAGGCCCATGGCCGCCCGGTGGGCGTCGACATCGACGGCACCGGCGCGCTGCTGGTGGCGGACGATGCCGGCAACGCGGTGTGGCGCGTGGCGGCGAGCGACGGGTCGACGACATCGCCGCAGGCGGCCGGAGCGGCCAGCGCCAAGTCGGCTTCCGCCGCGACGGCGAACAATTCGTCCGACTCGGCACCCGCGAATGCCGCGCCGTCCGACGCTATGGCATCGACGACGCCGGGCGCCCAGCCATCGAACGATGCCTCTTTGCCCGCGGCGAGCTCCGATGAAAAGGTCACCGGCCAGCAGCCGGCTGCGAAGCCAGCGAGCGGCGGGGCATCGCCCGCGCCTTCGCAGACGCAGATCGCACCGGCGACATTGCCGACCGGGACGGTTCAGGAGGGCTCAAATCCGTCGAGCCAGTAAGCATTGAGAATGTTCTCCGAAACCACGAAACGGGGTCCGGCTCGCCGGGCTCCTTTTTAGTCTTAGGAATCTTAGCGCCGTCCGGTGTGGTTTGTCGTCCGAGTGGCCGCGAGCCGACAAGTGAAAGCCGCTAGACTGAGGCCGTCACGCGGCTTGCTTACTTCAGCATAACCAACGAAATTTGGTTTATCGCGACCTGCAAGACCGCTCACCGACCCCGCTTCGCCAGCGTCCGCAAGCGCAGCGCATTTAGCTTGATGAACCCCGCCGCGTCCTTCTGGTCGTAGGCGCCGTGGTCGTCCTCGAATGTGACGAGGGCGTCGGAATAGAGCGATTTCGCGCTCTCGCGGCCCTCGACGATGACGTTGCCCTTGTAGAGCTTGAGTCGCACGGCGCCCTCGACATGGCGCTGGCTGTGGTCGATGGCGGCCTGCAGCATTTCGCGTTCGGGCGAGAACCAGAAGCCATTGTAGATCAGCTCGGCATAGCTTGGCATCAGCTCGTCCTTGAGGTGCATGGCGCCCCGGTCGAGGGTGATCGATTCGATCGCACGATGGGCGGTCAGAAGGATCGTGCCACCAGGCGTCTCGTAGATGCCGCGGGACTTCATGCCGACGAAGCGGTTTTCGACCAGATCGAGCCGGCCGATGCCGTTGTCGCGGCCGAGATCGTTGAGGGCGGCCAGAAGCGCGTGCGGCTTCATCCCCTTGCCATCGATCGAGACCGGGTCGCCGGATTTGAAGCCGATGGTGATGGTCGTGGCCTTGTCCGGCGCGTCTTCGGGGCTGACGGTGCGCATGAAGACGTAGGGCGGCGGCGCCTCGGCCGGGTCCTCCAGCACCTTGCCCTCGGAGGAGGAGTGCAGGAGGTTCGCATCGACCGAGAAGGGCGCCTCGCCCTTTTTGTCCTTGGTGACGGTGATCTGGTTCTTCTCGGCGAAATCGATCAGGTCGGTGCGGGACTTGAAGGTCCAGTCGCGCCAGGGGGCGATGATCTTGATGTCGGGGTTCAGCGCATAGGCCGAGAGCTCGAAGCGAACCTGATCGTTGCCCTTGCCGGTCGCGCCATGGGCGATGGCGTCGGCGCCGGTCTCGCGTGCGATCTCGACGAGGCGCTTGGAGATCAGCGGCCGGGCGATCGATGTGCCCAGCAGGTAGGTGCCTTCGTAGACGGCGTTGGCGCGGAACATCGGGAAGACGAAGTCGCGGCAGAACTCTTCGCGCACATCCTCGATGTAGATTTCCTTGATGCCCATCTGCTCGGCCTTGCGCCGCGCCGGCTCCAGCTCCTCGCCCTGGCCGAGATCGGCAGTGAAGGTGACGACCTCGGCGCCGTATTCGGTCTGCAGCCATTTCAGGATGATCGAGGTGTCGAGCCCGCCGGAATAGGCGAGGACGACCTTTTTGATGTCGCGGGTGGTGGCCATGGCGGGTTTCTTTCCAAGCGTTCGTTCGGTTCGTGGGCTCTATAGCAATCCCGTGCGCGAAAGGAACCGGCCGACGCGATCGATCCGCAAATCCGTGATCGGATTCGTGTGGCGGCAGATGCAAATGAGGCGTAAAGCGCGGGCGGCACACGAGCACAAAGACCATCGCGATGACCTTTCTCCCCGATCTGCCGACGTTCTTAGCCTTCATCGCCGCTGCATTGGTCCTGACGATTACGCCGGGGCCGGACATGACGCTGTTCATCGGCCGCACGCTCGCCCAGGGACGGGCCGCCGGTTTCGCCGCGATGCTGGGTGCAGCGAGCGGTGTCGTCATCCACACCTGTCTCGCCGCCTTCGGCATCTCGGCGCTGATCGCGGCGTCGCCGCGGGCGTTTCTCGTGCTGAAGATCGTCGGTGCGGCCTATCTGGTGTTTCTGGCGGTGAACGCGATCCGCACCGGCTCGACCTTCAAGCTCGATGCGGTCAGAAGCGCGAAGAGCCATTCGCTGGCGTCGAACTGGTTGACGGGCCTCGGGATTAACCTCCTCAACCCGAAGATCATCCTGTTTTTCGTGACCTTCCTGCCGCAATTCCTCACGGCACACGATCCCAATCCAACCGGCAAACTGTTCTTTCTCGGCCTGTTCTTCATCGCGCTTGCCGTACCCTTCTCGGCGGCGATGATTTTAGCCGCCGACAAGTTCGCACTGACGCTGAAATCCCGGCCGAAGCTGATGCGGGGGCTGGATTACCTCTTCGCCAGCGTGTTCTCGGCCTTCGCCGTCAAAATCCTTTTGACGCAGGGGCGCTGACGCGCGACGGTCCGGCCATGGCGACATCCTCGACACCGCTTGGCATATTGGGAAGCTGGCAGCTCTGGGCGCTGCTCGCGGCCGTGTTCGCGGCGGCGACGGCGATCCTCGCCAAGATCGGCGTCGAGGGCATCAATTCCGACATGGCGACACTGGTGCGCACCTGCGTGGTGGTCGTGCTGTCGGCGGGGATCGTCGCCGCGAGCGGCCAGTGGCAGGCGCCGGGTACGCTCTCCCACCGCAGCCTCGTCTTCCTCGTTCTCTCCGGTCTTGCGACCGGGGCGTCGTGGCTTTGCTATTTCCGCGCGCTGAAGCTCGGGCCGGCCTCGGCGGTGGCGCCCATCGACAAATTGTCGGTGGTGATGGTGGCGATCTTCGGCGCGGCGATTCTCGGCGAGAAGCTGACGACCGCCAACTGGCTCGGCGTCGGCCTGATCTTCTGCGGCGCGATCCTCGTTGCCTGGCGCTGAGCGCCTCCGGGTCGAAGATCAGGCGTAGGCGTAGGGCCCGCCGCGCTTGAGGCCGCGTTTGTAGGCCGGCCGCTCGTGGATGCGTTGCAGGAAATCGCGCAGCCTGGGGCGCTCCTCGTAGCCGACGCGGGTCGCGGCGGCCTCGACGGGAAAGCTCATCATCACGTCGGCGACCGACATGTCCGGCCCGGCGAACCAGCCGGTTGCGCCGAGCGCGTTCTCCCAATGGTCCATATGAAGCTGGATCTGCGGCTTCACCAGCATATCGTCGACCTTTTCCATCGAGGCCTTGAGGATCGGCCTGGCGAAGAAGGGCGCGCGCTCGGGGATCATCGACAAGATCAGCATCAGGAACAGTGGCGGCATCGCCGAGCCTTCGGCATAGTGCAGGAAGTGCCGGGCCTGCCAGTAATCGCCGGAGCCCTCAGGCGGCATGAGGCGGCCCTCACCATGCCTGGCCAGGATGTATTCGATGATCGAGCCGGTTTCGGCGATGGTCGTATCACTGTCGGTGAGGATCGGCGATTTGCCCAGCGGGTGGACCTTCTTCATTTCGTCGGGCGCCTGCAGCGTCTTGGTGCGCTGGTAGCGCTTGACGTCGTATTCGACGCCAAGCTCTTCGAGCAGCCACAAAACTCGCTGGGAGCGGGAATTGTTGAGGTGATGGATGGTGATCATCTGATCCTGTTCCTGCCGACGTTCGTACTCGTGCGGGAATGCGCAGAGGTGAAAGCGGCTCGCTTGCGCTTTTGTGCCAAGGCACCGCTGGATCGTGGCCCGGTCTCCCGCTCCGGTTCTGGTGTCAAGCCTTGTTCGTCCAGTCGACGACGAGGTCTTCGCGGAAGGCGAAGCGTTTCAGGTGCTCGGCGACGACGGTCTGCATGCGCATATTGGTTTCGGCGTCAGGCGTCGTCAGCTTCATCTTGAGCGTCGCGTCGTCCGCGACGAGGGCGACCGCACGATCGGAATCGAAGTGGATCGTGCCGGCCTTGGCGTCGAACGCCGTCTCGAATTTGTGGCTCCAGTGCTTGCAGAGCTGCTGGAGATAGCGGCTGGCATAGGCCGTCGGCACGCTTGTCTGAGACATCGTCATGGTTGTTCTCCTCGGGTTTATGTCACGCCCCGTTGCCGATGATCCGGCTTTGTTGCCGATGGTCGCGATGGCGCTGCGCCAGCGCTGCGTCCTTGCGGAAGCTGCGGCGAAGATGGGATCGCCGAGCCGATCGGCCAGCAGCTGCGCCGTGATCGGACCCGCGCGCTAGAGGCCAGCGGCCTTGCGCAGCACATCGTTGATCCGGTCCTGCCAGCCGGGCCCATCCTCCTGGAAATGGTCGAGCACGTCCCGGTCGAGGCGGAGCGATACCATTTCCCTGGCGTGCGGCACGGCCGGACGCGCGTCCTTGAGGCGCTCGGCGGACGGGACGGCGGGCTTGAAGATCGCCTCGGCGGCCTCGCGCGGATCGGTGGGGCGTCTTGCCATCGGTTTGTCCTTTTTTCAGTCGGCCGGTGATTCAGTCGCGGCGGGAAGCGGCGGCGGCACGGGTTTCTTCCAGCCTTTACCCTGCCGCCAACTACCGGCTGCGCGGCCGGCGACGATCCAGTAGATCAGGGCGAAGACGATCGAGGCAACGACGATCGCCGTCTGGACGCTCGCATGGGCGCCGGTCTGGCCATAGGCGAGGATCACGATCGCCACGCCGCCGCAGATGCCGGCGGCCAGATGTAGCAGGATCGAGCGAAGCGCCAGCGCCTCGGTGAGCACCATGAACAGAGCCCAGGGAAAGAGCGTCACCGAGCCGATCTGGCCGGCCTGTTCGAGAAACACGATGATCAGCTGGAAGAGATAGACCGGGTCGGCGACCTGAATCCTACCCAGAAAGTCCAGGAACGGCCACAGCATTGCAAACGCGCTGGTGAGGCAGGAAGCGACGAAGGCGATCGGGATCACGAAGAGAAAGCGCAGGACGGTGAGCATGGACGGCGAGGCGACTTTCGAACGATGGTGGGGCTCACGAGCGGCGTTGGGTTGCTGTCCGATCGCGCCGTCTGGAGCGGGATCCCGGCAAGGATGGAGTCCGAATGCGCGATTCATATAGGTCGCTGGACGATCCGTGCCCGCCGCCCCGCCACCCGACACCCTGCTGCCCGGCGTATCGTAAGCCCCGCGTAAAAGGCCTGCCCTGGCTTAACCGGTGGCAAGTTCGCGGGCACGGCTCTTTTCTATTTCGAGGCGATCGACCTTCTTCATGCGCTCCGATTCCGACTTCAGCTGGCCGCAGGCCGCGAAGATGTCGCGGCCGCGCGGGGTGCGGATGGGCGAGGCGTAGCCGGCCTGATTGACGAGGTCGGCGAAGCGCTCGATCTGGTCCCAGTCGGAGCATTCATAGACGCTGCCCGGCCAGGGATTGAACGGGATCAGATTGATCTTCGCCGGAATGCCCTTGAGGAGCTGGACCAGCGCGCGCGCGTCGTCGAGAGAATCGTTGACGCCCTTCAGCATGACGTATTCGAAGGTAATCCGGCGGGCGTTGGAAAGGCCCGGATAGTTGCGGCAGGCCTCGATCAGCTGGGCCAGCGGATATTTCCTGTTGATCGGTACCAGCTCGTCGCGCAGTTCGTCGCGCACCGCATGCAGCGAGATCGCCAGCATCACGCCCATCTCGTCGCCGGTCGGTTTGATCATCGGCACGACGCCGGAGGTCGACAGCGTCACTCGGCGGCGCGACAGGGAAAGGCCTTCGCCGTCGGTGGCAACGGCCAGCGCCTGCCTGACGTTGTCGTAATTGTAGAGCGGCTCGCCCATGCCCATCATCACCACATTGGTGACGAGGCGGCCTTCCGACGGCACGATCGCGCCGGCCGGCGTGTCGCGCTCGGGAAAGTCGCCGAGCCGGTCGCGGGCGAGCATGATCTGGCCGACGATCTCGTCCGGCGTCAGGTTGCGCACCAGCCGCTGGGTGCCGGTGTGGCAGAAGGTGCAGGTGAGGGTGCAGCCGACTTGCGACGAAACGCAAAGCGTGCCGCGGCCCTCCTCGGGGATGTAGACGGTTTCGATTTCGACCGGGCGCCCAGCGCCCTTCGGCGAAAAGCGGAACAGCCATTTGCGGGTGCCGTCGACGGAGATCTGCTCCTCGACCACTTCCGGCCGGGCGATCGTATAGGCATCGCCCAGCTTCTGGCGCAGCTCCCTGGAGATGTTCACCATCTCGTTGAAGTCGGCGACGCCACGCACATAAAGCCAGTGCCAGAGCTGCGCGACGCGCATCTTGCGCTGCTTCTCCGGCACGTCCAAGGCGCCGAGCGCCTCGGCCAGAGCTTCGCGGCCAAGCCCGATGAGCGACGGCTTTTCGTCGTCGAAATTCGGCATCGCGACCAGGGCCGGCATCGGGGCCGGCATCGGGTTCGGCTTGGCGCTCGAAAGATCGAGGGTGATGGCCATGGGCGGTCCTTGCATCGGCGGTCGCCGGCGCGGCTTTTAAAGCTCGGTCTGCATTCGAAAACGAAACCGACACATGACGGCTCGGCCGGCTTTTTGCAAGGTTTGTCGCCGAAACGGGCCGCGAAACGACGAACGCCGGGACGAGGCCCCGGCGCGTTATCGTCGATCGGTTTGCCCGGCTGTGTGCTGCAGCGATCAGACGCCCGGCATCACTTGCAGGAGTTGATCGAATTCAGAGCCGCGGTAACGCCCGACAGCGAATAGGTGTAGCTCGTCTTGGTGCCACGCGCCGAGACCGCATCGACGGTCATCGACTTACCGGCCTTGAGGCTCGTGACCAGCTGCGGCTCTTCGGCGGCGTTCTGCATCCAGGCGGACTCGCCCTTGACGAACATCTTGTAGTCCTTGCCGTCGATGTCGACATTGACGGTCGAACCTTCCTTCATCTCGTAACCCATCACCACCTGCGGCTCGTAGGAGACGCCCTGGCCCGGTTTCTGGGAGATCAGGAAGAAAATGTCGCCATGGTCGACGCTGGGCGGCAGCATCTTGGTCGGTGTCGACAGGACATAGCATACTTTGCCCTTGGAGGCGCCGTAGGAGTAGGTGCCCCAGGCATTGTACTGGTTCATTCGAGTCGGCGTCTGGGCTGCACCTGCGGCGCTCGAGAAGATCAGTATGGCCGCTGCGGCCGTCAGGACGTTCTTGAGGTTCATGGTTTCCCGCTCGTTCGGTCTTTGGAATGAAACTTCGCTGCGTCGTTCTTTTGAAAACCCGCGGCCGAGCCGAGGCCGGCTAAAACGCCGATTGCGATCAAGTCCCACACTATCGCCATGCCGGTTTACCGGTGGTTAACGAAAGCCGAAAATCGAGGCTTCGGCTTTAAACGTTTCCGCTCGAATGACAGCAAACGAGGGCCGGTCGTTCCGACCGCGATGGACGCAACAGGCGCCCCTCGGCCAGCTCTTCGGGAAGGATCATCGCAGCTCGAAACACCCCCAACGGGTTCCAAAGTCAATGAATTGCAAGGCGCTCGACCAATCGAAGAAATCCGGCGACAGTTTGGCGGAAACACCGCAAGCGGCCAAAAAACCGCTTGTCCAGGCCATTGAACGGGTGCGGCCGGGATTAAACCCGCGCGCGGCTAATGATCTTCGAGGTGGCCACCCGCGCGTGGTCGAGAATGAGGCGCTCCAGGAGTGGGGTGGTCGCCGCGCTCAGGTCGCGGCCTTGCTCCGCTCGGCCTTCAGGTCGCCGAGGGTCTCGCGCGCCTTTTCATAGTGCTCGGGCGTGACGTTCTGGCTTACCGTTCGGAACGCGGCCCAAAGGACGGCGATGTCGTCGGTGAAGCCGAGACCGAGGATGAAGTCCGGCACGATGTCGAAGGGCAGGACGAAATAGGCGAGTGCGGCGAGCAGGATGCCGCGGCTGGCCAGCGGTGTCTTCGGGTCGATCGCGCAATAATAGGAGGCGACGACGTCTTCGCCGAAGGGGATGTAGCGCAGCGCCCGCTTCAAGGTCGTGAAGAAGGAGGACCGGACGAACTCCGCCTGTTCTTCCTGCTCGGACGGCGTGCCCGGGCGTAGGATTTCACCGATCTTGGCTTCGTCGAGGGCCATATTTCGTTTCTCCCGTTGAGTCCCCTCCGCAGATGGCGCGTGGGCGGCCGATCCTCAAGGGTGGCTTTCCGGCCTGCCGTGAAGAGTTCGGCAGCCGGCACGGGAATTCGTATCCGGTCCGGCGTGTCGCCGGAGGTGGCAAATGCGACACCTGGAGCGATACAACCGCCGCTGCGACGGGCTGCGGCAAAAACGAGCGTTCGGTTCAACCGGTCGAATAGCGTGCGCGGAACTCCTGCGCCGGTGAAGCGTGGCGATCGGGCCTTGCGGAGAGACCGAACGCTTCCTCCAGGATGTAGGGGCCGCCACCGACGCTGTCCCTTGCCGAGAACAGGCCGAAGCGGTCGACATTAAAAGGCAGACTCGAAAAATTGCCGCGGCCTGCAAGATAGCGGGCAACGTCGTCGATTTTGGGCTGACGCAGCCGCGCCAATGTCACATGCGGCACGAATTTGCGCTGGTCCGGCGACAGGCCGAGGCGCTTCAGAATGCGGTCGATCTCGCCCTGCAATTCGTCGAGGGCCGGCGAGGCCTCGACGCCGGCATAGATCGAGTGCGGCTTCTTCGACCCGAAGGCGCCGACGCCTTTCAACTGTAAAGTGAAGCGCGAGCGGTGGATCCGATCGAGGGCGCCGACGATCTCGTCGGCCAGCCGCGCGTCGATGTCGCCGATGAAGCGCAGGGTGATGTGGTAGTTTTCCGGCTCGATCCAGCGTGCCGACGGCAATCCGCCGCGCAGGAAGGACAGGGAAAGGGCAACCGCCGGGGGGATGTCGAGGGCGGTGAACAGTCGGGGCATGGGGCACCTCGCATTCATCTGACGCGTCGCTCCGTCGCATCCGCCATTCCGACGATCGATCGCGAGCCGTGGAAACGTCCCGCGACACTCAGGAAGACGCCGATAGCTTGTGCGGGCGGGGTGCGGACGTCACAACGCCCGTTTCGCCCCTGCCAAGCCGCGTTTCTTCCGCATCGCGAGTCTTTCACCTCACCAGTCATGTTGCAAGCACAGGGCAGCCCTGCGCCGACCCTATCGGCGTTGTGGTTATCGCGGTGCCCAATTATCTAAGAGGTGTGACAGGGAGGTGTCGCGGGAGGCCGAAATGAAGGCTTTAAACCCATGCACCAGCTCGCAGAATCGCTTTTTTCGCAAACCGCGGCCGGCGATGCCCTCTTACCCGCACGCTCCGGCACCGGGCGCCTTGCACAAGATGTGGACAAGCTGGATTTGGCCGCACGACCGGCACGGTGCGAGCCGGAGGACCGTCACATCCGTCGCCTGCATCCGGGCGAATCGGACCTTATCCTCGGGCATCTCCTGCGGCTCGGGCCGGATGCACGGCGCCTTCGCTTCGGCAATGCTGTCAACGCCGCGTTCCTTGAGCGCTATGCTGCGATGGCGCTCGGCAACGACGCGCTGGTCAAGGGCCTCTTCATCGAAGGCACGCTGCGCGGCATCGCCGAGCTGCGGTTCCTGACCGACTCGTATCACGAGGCGGAGGGGGCTTTCTCGATCGAGCCGGAATTCCAGGGCCGTGGCCATGGCGACCGGTTGTTCGGAGGGCTGATCGCCTCGGCCCGCAATCGCGGCGTCCGGCGGCTGTTTCTCACCTGCCTGCGAGAAAACCGCCGCATGCAGGCGATCGCCACAAAATATGGCGCCGATCTCTCCTTCGTCGCCGGCGAGGTCACGGCGGAAATCCTTCGGCCTTATGCCGATGCCGCCAGCCTGTCGCGGGAAATGGCCGACGAGAGCGAGGCCTTCGTCTTTGCGTTGCTCGGCCCGGCGCAGCCGAGGCCTCACCGCCTTGACGGCGCCTTTGAAGCGCCTCGCTTCGGCGATCACCCCGACGCCTTCGCGGATTTGAGCTTATCGAGGGCCTGGCTCACCATCGGCAGCATCTTTTCGACGATGATCGCAATGCCCTTGGCGTTGGGGTGCATGGCGTCGTTCTGGTTCAGCTCGGGCTTGGCCGCCACGCCGTCGAGGAAGAACGGGTAGAGCGGCACGTCGTATTTTTTCGCGAGGTCCGTATAGATCGGATCGAAACCCCTGCTGTAATCGCCGCCCATGTTGGGCGGGGCGATCATGCCGGCGAGGATGGTCGCCTGGCCGCGATTCTTCAGCTTTTGAAGGATCGCGTCGAGGTTCTTTCGAGTGATGTCGGGCGAAACGCCGCGGAGCGCATCGTTGGCGCCGAGTTCCACGATGACGAGATCGGTGCTTTGCGGCACCGACCATTCGACGCGGGCAAGACCCCCGGTCGTCGTGTCGCCGGACACGCCGGCATTGGCGACGTCCGCATCGTAGCCCTTGTCGCGCAAGGCTTTTTGCAGCTGCTCGGGGAAGGACTCGCCCGGCCCGACGCCATATCCCGCCGAGAGGCTATCGCCGAAGGCGACCACCTGCAGCGGCGTTTTGCCAATCGACGCGGCGGCGTCCTGTGCGTTGGCCGCAATCGGGGCCAACAGCCATGACATCATCGTCAGTGCGGCGAGGATCGGTTGGAAGCGTTGCATCGCACACCCATATAGCGCTGGCCCTTGAAGGGCGCGTTCCACGAGCCTTGCATATAGGAGCCGGCGGCCTTGGCAGAACCAGCGATCCGGTTGCGACACGTTCATTTGACTCTCGGTAGCGGCCACAGCGCCGTGCATGTCCTGAAGGGGTTGGACCTAAATGTGGCGCGAGGCGAATCCGTCGGTATCGTCGGGCCCTCCGGTTCGGGCAAGTCAACGCTTTTGATGGTGCTCGCCGGCCTCGAACGCGCCGACGAGGGGCAGGTCGAGATCGCCGGCCAGGAGCTGTCGGGCCTCAGCGAGGACCAGCTCGCAACTTTTCGCGGCCAGAATATCGGCATCGTCTTCCAGTCCTTCCACCTGATCCCGAACATGACGGCGCTGGAAAACGTTGCCGTGCCCCTGGAGCTTGCCGGCCACGCCGACGCCTTCGAACGAGCGAGGCGCGAGCTTTCCAATGTCGGGCTCGCCGACCGCGTCACCCACTATCCGGGAGAGCTTTCCGGCGGCGAACAACAGCGCGTGGCGCTCGCCCGGGCGCTGGCGCCGGAGCCGGCCATCCTGATCGCCGACGAGCCGACCGGCAATCTCGACCAAGAGACCGGCCGGCAGGTCGCAGACCTGCTCTTTGCAGAATGCGCCAGGCGGCAGATGACGCTGGTGATCGTCACCCATGATGCGGGGCTTGCCCATCGCTGCGGCCGCGAGGTCGCCGTGCGCTCCGGCAATATTCTGAGCGAGGCCGAAAAGCGCGCGCATGAGGGTGGCCCGGCGATGACCGCGGCTCCAGAGCTGGCCGAGGCGCACTCGTGAGCGTCGCTGGAACCGCACCTGCCTCCGCATCAGGCGCCGAAACGAGCCTGTCCAAGGGCCGCGGCAATCTGAAGCTCGCCTGGCGCTTCGGGCTTCGCGAGATGCGCGGGGGTTTATCCGGATTCTACATCTTCCTCGCCTGCATCACGCTGGGCGTCGCCGCGATCGGCGCGGTGAATTCCGTCGCCTCGATGATGACGCAAGGCATTGCCGAGCAGGGGCGGGTGATTCTCGGCGGCGATCTGCGCTTTTCGCTGGTACAGCGCAAGCCGACGCCCGACGAGCAGAGCTACATCGAGGGGCTGGGCCGGACGTCGCAGGCCGCCTCGCTGCGCTCGATGGTGCGGCTCGCCGACGGAAGCGACCAGTCCCTCGCCGAGGTCAAGGCGGTCGACGGCGCCTATCCGCTCTATGGCAGCGTCGGAACGACGCCCGCCGAACCGCTCGCGTCGCTGCTCGCCGAAAAGAACGGCACCTTCGGCGTCGTCGCTGCGCGCGAGCTTTACGAGCGACTGAACGTCAAGCCCGGCCAGACGGTGCGCCTCGGCAATATCGATCTTGAGCTGCGCGGCATCCTCGACAGCGAGCCGGACGTGCTTTCGGACGGCTTCAACTTCGCGCCAAGGCTGATGATTTCGGACAAGGCTCTGGTCGCCACCGGGCTCGTCCAGCCGGGCAGCCTCGTGCGCTACGACACCAAGGTTCGGCTCGCCGACAGTGCGCAGACAAAGGCGCTCGGGGAGGCCGCAACCGAAAAGCTCGGCGACAGCGGCATTCAGATCCGCACCTCGGCGGAAGCGGCGCCCTCGCTCCAGCGCAATATAGAGCGGTTCTCGCAGTTCCTGACACTGGTCGGGCTGACGGCGCTGATTGTCGGCGGCGTCGGCGTCGCCAACGCCGTCAACGCCTATCTGGACTCCAAGCGGTCGGTTATCGCGACCTTCAAATCGCTCGGCGCCGGCGGCGGCTTCGTCGTATCGATCTATCTCATCCAGATCATGCTGCTCGCCGCCCTCGGCATCGTGCTCGGGCTCGTTCTGGCGGCTATCGCGCCTTTCGTAACGGCGCAGTTCCTGCAGAGCGTCATACCGATCGCGGCCGACGCCTCGGTCTACCCTCTCGCGCTGCTGGTCGCCGCGGTGTTCGGTGCGTTGACGGCGCTGACCTTCGCGATCCTGCCGCTCGGGCGCACCCGCGACGTCGCGGCGACCGCGCTTTTCCGCGATGCCGGCTCGGCCGCGACGGCTCGGATGCGCTGGGCCTATCTCGGCGCGGCGCTGGGTCTGGCGCTGCTGATCGCCATCCTCGCCCTCGTCATGGCCGGCGACAAGCGCGTGGCGCTGACGTTCCTCGTGGGAACGGCGGCGGCCTTTCTCATCTTGCGGGGCGTTGCCATCGCCATCCAGTGGCTCGCCCGCCGCGCGCCGCGCGTGAAATCGACGCCGCTGCGGCTTGCCATCGGCAACATCCATCGTCCCGGCGCGCTGACCGGCTCGGTCGTCCTGTCCTTGGGCCTCGGCCTCACCCTGCTCGTGACGCTCGCCACTATCGACTACGATCTGCGCCAGGAGATCGGCGCGGGGCTGGCCAACCGGGCACCGAACTTCTTCTTCGTCGACATCCAGAATGGCGAGATCGACGGCTTTCGCAAGGAGATCAGTTCTCTTGCGCCGAACGCCACCCTGAACGCCGCGCCGATGCTGCGCGGGCGGATCACCAGGCTCGCCGGCCAGGACGTCGCGACCATGGAAAAGCCCGAGAAGGGCGGCTGGGTGCTGCGCGGCGACCGCGGCATCACCTATTCGGCATCGATCCCCGAAAACGCCTCGCTGGCCGAGGGCCAATGGTGGCCCGGCGATTACGGCGGCGAGCCGCTGGTCTCCTTCGCCGCCGAGGAGGGCAGGGAACTCGGCCTCAAGATCGGCGACACGATTACCGTCAACGTCCTCGGCCGCAACGTGACCGCGAAGATCGCCAATTTCCGCACCATCGAATGGGAGAACCTGTCGATCAACTTCATCATGGTGTTCTCGCCCAACACCTTCGCCGGTGCCCCGCACGCCTGGCTCGCGACCCTGTCGATGCCGACGGCTGCATCGCCGAAGGCCGGGAATGCAGCCGAAAAGCGCGTCATCAACGGCATCACCAACGCCTATCCGGCGGTGACCACGGTGCGCGTCAAGGAGGCGCTCGATGCGGTGAACGGCCTCATCGCGCAGTTGGCGCTGGCGATTCGCGTCGCGGCGGCCGTTGCGCTGGTGGCCTCGGTGCTGGTGCTGGCGGGAGCGCTGGCTGCGGGCAATCGCGGGCGAGTGCACGATTCGGTGGTGCTGAAGACGCTGGGCGCGACGCGCATGGTGCTGATCCGGGCGTTCACGACCGAATATATTCTGCTGGGCCTGGCCACCGGACTCTTCGCGATCGGCGCGGGCGCGCTCGCCGCCTGGTTCGTCGTCGATACGATCATGCAACTGCCTTTCGTGTTCGACTGGACGGTGGCGCTGACCACTCTGGTCGTCTCGCTGGTGCTGACCGTCGGCATCGGCCTTGCCGGCACGTGGCGCATTCTCGGTCAGAAGGCCGCGCCGGTGCTGCGGGCACTTTAGGACGGGCGGGACGCCGACGCGGGCAGGAGGCATCTGTCGGCCGCGTTTCCCATCGTTTAAATATTTCGTAAGCTCTACGAGGAATCTCGATGGGACTTTTACCGCCGTGGACGTGATAACGCAGAATTAATCCCGTTTGTGCAGCAATTCGGCCCAGGCGCCCGTCCAAGCCTTGTGTGAAACGACTGGCAGCCGCATATTGGTTGGCAGGAACGCTGGGCGTCCCGCCAGCGGCGCCTCCTCCGCGCTTTCAAAGGCGTTGCGCAGGACACCGGACGGGACACGCAGAAAGGAATACATTCTATGGCTGATTATCGGACTCCCGGCGCACGGACAGTGCCTGCCGCCGGTACCAGAGCGGACATCGATCAGGGTCTCCGCTCCTACATGATCAAGGTCTACAATCTGATGGCGGGTGGCCTCGCGCTGACCGGCATCGCTGCTTTTGCTCTCTATTCGTTCGCGACCACGACCGACCCGTCGCAGTCCGTCGGCCAAATCGGCGGCGTCTATCTGACGCAGCTCGGTGGCGTCATCTACACCTCGCCTCTGCGTTGGGTCCTGATGCTCGCGCCTCTGGCGATGGTTTTCTTCCTGTCCTTCCGCGTTCACAAGATGAGCGTTGCGGCCGCACAGGCGACTTTCTGGGCCTATGCGACCATGGTCGGCCTTTCGCTGTCGACGATCTTCCTCGTCTATACGCAGGAATCGATCACCCAGGTGTTCTTCATCACGGCCGCCGCCTTCGGCGCGCTGTCGCTGTGGGGCTACACCACCAAGCGCGACATTTCGGGCTGGGGCTCGTTCCTGTTCATGGGCGTGATCGGCATCGTCATCGCGATGGTGGTGAACATCTTCCTCGCCTCACCGGCGCTGACCTTCGCCATCTCCTGCATCGGCGTGCTCGTCTTCGCGGGACTGACCGCCTACGACACGCAGCAGATCAAGGAAATGTATTACGAGGGCGACGGCTCGGCCGTCATGGGTCGCAAGGCTGTCATGGGCGCCCTGCGCCTCTACCTCGACTTCCTCAACATGTTCCTGTTCTGCTGCAGCTTTTCGGCAACCGCAACTGAGCGGGCGACAAGTCGGGACTAATGATCCAAGGGCGGCTCTCGGGCCGCCCTTTTCTTTTGGGTCGTGCGCTGCAAAATGCGCGCCGTCGCAAACGGCTCGCGATCGAGCCCGACGCGCGGATTTCCAGCATGTCGAAAGCCAGACGCCATGACCGCCCATACGCTCCGTCCCGCGACCCTCGACGACATTGCGGCGATCACCGCAATCTACGAATACGAGGTGTTGAACGCGACGGCGACCTATGAGCTGACGCCGCCAGATCAGATGGAGATGCGCCGGCGCTTTTCAGCGATGTTCGATGCCGGCTATCCCACGCTGGTCGCCGAAAATCGCCATGGTGCCGTCGATGGCTACGCCTACGCCAACGCGTTTCGGGCGCGGCCGGCCTATCGCTGGGCGGTGGAGGACTCGATCTATCTGTCGCCGGACGCACGAGGGCAGGGGCTCGGCCGCGCGCTGCTGACCCGGCTCGTCGACGATTCGCGCGACCTCGGGTTCCGGCAGATGATCGCGGTGATCGGCGGCGCCGACAATCACGGCTCGATCAAGGTCCACGAGCGCGCCGGATTCCGCATGGTCGGCACGTTCGAAGCCTCCGGCTTCAAATTCGGTCGCTGGATCGACACCGTGATGATGCAGATGGCGCTCGGCGCGGGCGGCACGACGGTGCCCAACGAGGCCGTGTTTCCAGGGACGTTGACATGACGGCGACCGAGGCAACGTGCGAAACGAGCGCGTTCAGTCCTTCTCCGCTTGCTTCAGCGCCTTGTCGAAGACGGTGAGCACCTGGACGAGGTCATGTCCACGCTTCATGACAAGGCCGCCGGCGGCGACGACCTGGTAGGCGCCCTGCTTGCGGGCAAGCTTGGGATTCTTTTCGACGCGGTAGAGCGGCATTTCGCTGGTGCGGCGGAACACCGAGAACACCGCCTTGTCCTTCAAGGTGTCGATGGCGTAGTCGCGCCATTCGCCGGCGGCGACCATGCGGCCGTAGACCTTGAGGATGTGTGAGAGTTCGCGTCGGTCGAAGGAGACGATCGGCAGGCTTTTGGCGCGCTGATCTGGAAAAGCCACGAGATTGCCCGGAACCTGCGTGGCGGATGCGAAATCGTCCAAATCCGACCTCATGGGGTGGCGAGCGTTGGGGTTCGTCGTCCCCGCACGAATAGTTTCGTGCGTCTCGCATTCTTCGTTCGACCCGGCGGGTCTCGGCGGGTTCCCGGACGGGATCTCCGGGAGAATGGATGACGATGCCGCTGGCGGCATGACGTCATTTGACCGTCATGGTGACACGGAACCTGGCCGCGGGCAAAAGCTGATTCAAGAGGACGTAGATCGGCAGGAACGACAAGTCCGCCGCGCTGCGGCTTTTAGTTGTCGGGCGTTCGGCCGGCGAACGACATGTTCGCGGCGGCGAGTATCGGGCCGGGCGCGCCGTCCGACTGGACCGCCTGCAGCAGCACCGCGCAGCCGCCATTCCCGTCGGCATCCTTGCGCAGCATGGCCGCCGGCATGTCGATCTGCAGCGGCTTACCGGACCACATGCCTAAAACGCGCCAGCTCAGCACAGGATGGGTGTTGACGAGCTTGTGGCCAATGTTGACGCCGCTGTCGATCGCGGTGGTCTTCTCGCTGGCGTAGATGACCAGGAGCAGGACCGGCATGCGCGACCCGGGGGGAAGACGCTTGGCATCGGCAACGATGTGCACGCTGTCGCCTTGCCGGCGCATCTCGACGGTGGCGCCCGATCCGTTCAGCGGCAGATCGTGGGTCTCGATCAGATTGTCGATGGCATGTTCGCGCGAGCCGACGGTCTGGGCGCTGCCGTTGATGACGAGTTGGGGCGTATAGACCGTCGTCGTGTCGAAGGTTCTGGCATAGTCACGCTGGCGCTCGGTGTTTTCGCGCGAGCCGAAGGTATCGCGCCAGCCGATATAGTCCCAATAGTCCACGTGATAGGCCAGCGCCAAGACGTCCGAGCGGCGTGACAGCTTGGTCAGGATTGCGTCGGCCGGTGGGCAGGAGACGCAGCCCTGGCTCGTGAAGAGTTCCAGAACATGGTTGACCGGCTCGCCGCCGGGCCCTGCTTCGTTGCCTGCGGATTGCGCGGTCGAATGAGTAAAGACGTCTTCCGCCAGTGCGGCGCCGCTACCCAGCGAGGCGACGACGACGCCGAAGCAAAGCGCGGCACCGGCGAGGGCGCGGGAAAACGGGATGGCGGCTGTCACGAAGTCTGGTCCTCGGCATTGGCTGTCGTCGGCGGGCAGAGCCCGACGATTCGATAATCGGCAAAGGTTCGAATCTGCGACAGGTCGCCGCATCCGAACGCGAGACCGAACCTAGGCATTCGAGCGAACACCGGCCATACAATTGGCAGTGATAGGTAATTGTGGTTGACGAACAACGAACGCCGCCGGGGCAGTACCCGGCGGCGTTCATGGCTTTCACAATATCGTTGACCTGGACGATCAGGCAGCCAGGCGACGCAGCACGTAGTGGAGAATGCCGCCGTTGCGGTAATATTCCATCTCCTCGGCGGTATCGATCCGCAGGCGGATCTTGACCGTCTTTTCCGTACTGTCGGCCATCTTGATCGTGGCTTCCATCACTTCGCGCGGCTTCATCTCGGTGAGGCCGGCGATCGAGACCTGCTCGTCGCCCTTCAGACCCAGGGTCTCCCAGGAGGTGCCTTCCTCGGCGAAGACGAAGGGCGCGACGCCCATGCCGACGAGGTTCGAACGGTGGATGCGCTCGAAGCTTTCGGCGATGACGGCGCGCACGCCGAGCAGGATGGTGCCCTTGGCCGCCCAGTCTCGGGACGAGCCGGTGCCGTATTCCTTGCCGGCGAAGACGACGAGCGGCACGCCCTCGTCCTTGTATTTCATTGCCGCGTCGTAGATCGGCATCTGTTCGCCGCCCGGATAATATTTGGTGACGCCGCCTTCGACGCCCGGCACCATCTGGTTCTTGATGCGGATGTTGGCGAAGGTGCCGCGCATCATCACCTGATGGTTGCCGCGCCGCGAACCGTAAGAGTTGAAGTCGACCGGCCGCACCTGGTGGCTGACGAGATAATCGCCGGCCGGACCGTCCTTCTTGATCGAGCCCGCCGGCGAGATGTGGTCGGTGGTGATCGAATCGGCGAAGAGACCCAGGATGCGGGCGTTATCGATGTTTTCGATCGCATCGGGCTCCTGGGTCATCCCCTCGAAATAGGGCGGGTTCTGGACATAGGTCGAGCTGTCGTCCCAATCGTAGGTGAGGCCGCCGGAAACGTCGATCTTGCGCCAGTGCTCGTCGCCCTTGAAGACGTCGGCATAGCGGGTCTCGAACATCTCGCGGGTCACCGTCTTGCGGACGATCTCGGCGATCTCCTGGGTGGTCGGCCAGATGTCCTTCAGGAAGACCTCGTTGCCCTGCTTGTCCTTTCCGAGCGGCTCCCTGGTGATGTCGGCGAACATCGAACCGGCGATGGCATAGGCAACGACGAGCGGCGGCGAGGCGAGATAGTTCGCCCGAACGTCGGGATTCACGCGGCCCTCGAAGTTGCGGTTGCCGGACAGCACCGAGCAGGCGACGAGGTCGTTGGCGTTGATCGCCTCCGAGATCGACTCCGGCAGCGGACCGGAATTGCCGATGCAGGTGGTGCAGCCGTAGCCGACGAGGTTGAAGCCCATCGCGTCCAGATCCTTCTGGAGATCGGCCTTTTCCAGGTACTCGGTGACGACCTGGCTGCCCGGCGCCAGCGACGTCTTCACCCACGGTTTCACGGTGAGGCCCTTCTCATGCGCCTTGCGGGCGACGAGACCTGCGGCGACGAGCACGTTCGGGTTCGAGGTGTTGGTGCAGGACGTGATCGCCGCGATGACGACGTCGCCATGCGACAGGCCGTGGGCCACGCCCTCGACGTCATGACGCTGACGCACATCCTCCGGTACGTCGTTCACGCCGCTGGCGCCCTCGTCCATGAAGCGCGAATCGCCCTCGGACTTCGGCGTTTCAGAAGATTTGCGACCCCCGCGGATGTCGGCGAGCGCGGTGTGGAACTGTTCGGCGGCCTCGGTCAGCGGAACGCGGTCCTGCGGGCGCTTCGGGCCGGCAAGAGAAGGAACGACGGTCGACAGATCCAGAGACAGGGTGTCGGTGAACACCGGATCGGGCGTGCCGTCCTCGCGGAACATCCCCTGCGCCTTCGCATACGCATCGACAAGCGCGATGCGGTCCTTTTCACGGCCGGTGGCTTCCAGATAGGCGAGCGTGTCCTTGTCGATCGGGAAGAAGCCGCAGGTCGCGCCGTATTCCGGCGCCATGTTGCCGATGGTCGCCTGGTCCTCGAGGGTGAGGTTGGACAGGCCCGAACCATAGAACTCGACGAACTTGCCGACGACCTTCTTCTTGCGCAGCATCTCGGTGACGGTGAGGACGAGGTCGGTCGCCGTCGTGCCCTCGGGCAGCCGGCCGTCGAGGCGGAAGCCGATGACCTCGGGAATGGTCATCGAGATCGGCTGGCCGAGCATCGCCGCTTCGGCTTCGATGCCGCCGACGCCCCAGCCCAGCACCGACAAGCCGTTGACCATGGTGGTGTGGGAATCGGTGCCCACCAGCGTGTCAGGATAGGCGATGGTCTCGCCGTTCTCGTCCTTGGTCCAGACCGTCTGCGCGAGATATTCGAGGTTCACCTGGTGGCAGATGCCGGTGCCAGGGGGAACGACGCGAAAGTTCCGGAAGGCTTCCGAGCCCCAGCGCAGGAAGGTGTAGCGCTCGCCGTTGCGGCCGTATTCGGCGTCGACGTTCTTCTCGAACGAATCCTTCTGGCCGAAATAGTCGACCATGACCGAGTGATCGATGACGAGGTCGACCGGGACCAGCGGGTTGACCTTCTTGGGGTCGGCGCCGAGCTGCTTGGTCGCGTCGCGCATGGCAGCGAGATCGACGACGGCCGGTACGCCGGTGAAGTCCTGCATCAGAACGCGCGCCGGGCGGTAGGCAATTTCGTGGCCGGCCTTGCCCTTGTCGGTCAGCCAGGTCGCGACGGCCTCGATGTCGGCCTTGGTGACGGTGCGGCCGTCCTCGTTGCGCAGGAGGTTTTCGAGGATCACCTTCAGCGAGAAGGGCAGGCGCGAAATGCCGTCGAGGCCGTTCTTCTCGGCTTCCTTGAGGTCGTAATAGACGTAAGGCTTGCCGCCGACGTCCAGCGTCTTGCGGGACTTGAAGCTGTCGGTCGTCGTGGGCGTATTGTTGTTGGACAAGGCTGTCGTTCCTTTTCGAACCGAAAAATGAGTCCGAAGGGCGAACGGCCTTCATGCGCTGCGGAAAAGCGCTCGAAGCTGCGGGTGCGACCATTTCCGCTTGTCCGCCCCGAGACCCGCCGGTGCCGAGCGGGTTTCTGAGATCGGCGCTAAAAAGTTTCCACCCCGGTCGCTGGCGTGGTTGAAGGGGTTATAGGGAAGTTTGTAATGGCTATAAAGGGCGCGGGAGACTCGCAGTGCACAAAAACGCGAGGGATCAGGGCCGTTCGGCGCTTTCGGCTCATCGAAAACGCCGGATTTTGAGGCCGGAGCGGAGGATGGGATGACGAAGATCGCCACCATCGGGCAATTGCGGGCCCTCTATGGCGCGCCGGGCGTTCGCGCGGTGAAAAAACAGATGCCGCGGCTCGACGTTCACGCGAAGGCCTTTCTGGCCAAGAGCCCTTTCGTGCTGATCGGCTCGTCGGCTCCGGGCAAATTGCCCGACGTTTCGCCGAAGGGCGACCAGCCGGGCTTTGCCGCCATCATCGACGACACCCGGATTGCCATTCCCGACCGGCCCGGCAACAAGCGGCTCGACACCTACGAGAACGTGCTCGTCAACCCGGCTGTCGGGCTCCTGTTCCTGCTGCCGGGTATGGACGAGACGTTGCGCGTCAATGGCACGGCAGAAATCCGCACCGATGAAGACCTGCTCGAGCGCTGCGCCTACGAGGGCAAGCCGCCGATCAGCGTGCTCCTCGTTGCGGTGAAGGAGGTCTATTTCCACTGTGCCAAGGCGTTCATGCGCTCGGGGCTTTGGGAGACGGACAAACAGATCGATCGAGCGACCATGCCGACCCTCGGGGCGATGCTGAAGGACCAGATCGGCCTTTCGGGCGATGCAGTCGAGATCCACCGCGACATGGTCGAGCGCTACAAGGTGACGCTGTATTGAGGTCGGACCTGTCCATACGCCCTGCGGCATGAGGATCGCGACAGCCGGCCTTTGCGTCGGGCGCGGTACGATCGTCGTTGCCGGGCCGATCGACCTGGAACTTGTCGCCGGCGAGGGCCTTGTCGTCACCGGGCCGAACGGGGCCGGCAAGTCTACGCTGTTGCGAACGCTCGCCGGCCTCTTGCGGCCTCTTTCCGGCACGATCGCAGTCTTGGATGTCATGGCGCCGGACGGTGAACCGGCCCGCTCGATCGGCGAGATCGCCCACTATGTCGGCCACCGCAACGCGATGAAATCGGGCATCGGCGTCGGCGCCAATCTCCGCTTCTGGCGGAATTATCTCGGCGCGGGCGGGCGAACCGGGCGGATCGGTGATGCCGGCGAGTCTGAAGCCGTTGATGGCGCGATAACCCGGACGGGGCTATCGAACGTCGCCGCCCTCGATGCGGTCGGCCTGCCGGATCTCTGCCATCTTCCCTTCGGCTATCTTTCCGCCGGCCAGCAGCGGCGGGCAAGCCTTGCCCGCCTTCTCGTCGCGCCGCGCCCGGTCTGGATCCTCGACGAGCCGACCGCCGCTCTCGACGCTGCCTCGCAGGCCCGCTTCGGACGTCTGATGACCGCGCATCTCGGCGCCGGCGGCATCGTCATCGCCGCGACCCATCAGCCGCTCGGGCTCGAAAAAGCCCGCCGGCTGGAGCTTGCGCCCGCCACGGGCTCGGCGTGCGGCATGTCGACGACCACTGACGATCCTCGACAACCCGCCGGCATTTCCGACGCCGATCTCGACAGCGCCGAGGGCTGGCTGTGATCGCGCTGTTTCGGCGTGATCTCGCGCTGGCTTTTGCCGGCGGTGGCGGCGCGATGACCGGGGTGATCTTCTTCCTCGCCGTCGTCGCCACCGTGCCCTTCGGCATCGGACCCGATCTCAACCTCCTGTCGCGCATCGGGCCGGCCATCCTGTGGATCGGTGCGCTGTTGTCGGCACTCCTCACCCTCGACCGACTGTTCCAGGCCGACCGCGAGGACGGCACGCTCGATCTTCTCATCGCCGGTCCGGTGCCGATGCCGCTGGTGGTCATGGCCAAATGCCTCGCGCTCTGGGTCGCCTCAGGCCTGCCTCTGGTGCTCGCCGCGCCGGTCCTTGGCCTGTTCCTGGCGCTTTCTCCCGCCGCGATCGGCGCAGTGATGGCGACGCTCTTCGTCGGAACGCCCGCCATCGTCTTCATCGGCGCGGTCGGCGCGGCCGTCGCCGTTTCCCTGCCGCGCGGCGGGTTGCTCGTGTCCGTGCTGGTCCTGCCGCTGGCGATCCCGGTGCTGATCTTCGGCGTTTCGGCGACCTACGGCGCGGTCAACGATCCCGATCCGTTCCTGCCGCCCTTCCTCATCCTCTTTGCGCTCACCCTGTTTTTTGGCACGCTCGGCCCGATCGCCGCCGGCGCCGCACTGAAAAACGCGACGGATTGAGGTCTTCGCTCGCGCGTTGGGAGAAGTGGGCGTTGGCGCGGGCGAAGCGAATTGACGGCGCCGATCGCCACAGGACGATGACGAAACGTCCATTTGCCGCCGCGCGTTCAAGGTTCTAATCTGTCGCCATGACCGATCTTTCCGCCAACGAGCCGACGCCGGCCGGACCGAACGCTTCACGGAACGCCCCACCGGCCAAACGCCCGCGCTTTTCCGTGCTGGCCAATCCGACGCGCTTTCTGGAGCTGTCGGGCAGGCTGCAGCCCTGGCTCTACGCCATTGCATTGCTGGCGCTCGGGGCCGGGCTGTTCCTTGGCTTCACCGCGCCGCCGGACTACCAGCAGGGCGCGACCGTGCAGATCATGTTCATCCACGTGCCCTTCGCCTGGCTCGCCATGATGATCTGGACGGTGATGAGCATCTCCGCCCTCGGCACGCTGGTCTGGCGCCATCCGTTGGCCGACGTCGCGGTCAAGGCGGCGGCGCCCATCGGCGCGGTGTTCACGGCGCTGTCCCTGATCACCGGCTCGATCTGGGGCAGACCCATGTGGGGCACCTGGTGGGTCTGGGATGCGCGGCTGACCTCGGTCTTCATCCTGTTCCTAATGTATCTCGGCCTGATCGCGCTGACGCGAGCGCTGGACGAGCCGGCCAAGAGCGCCAGGGCGGCGGCCATCCTGGTGCTTGTCGGCTTCGTCAACATCCCGATCATCAAGTTCTCCGTCGACTGGTGGAACACGCTGCATCAGGGGGCGAGCGTCATCCGCATGGACGGCCCGTCCATGCCGCCGGTGTTCCTGATCCCGCTTTTGACCTGCGCGGTCGGCTTCACGGTCCTGTTCTTCGCCTTGCACCTGACTGCCATGCGCACCGAAATCCTGCGCCGCCGGGTCGCCACCCTGTCGCGGTTGTCGGCCCGCAGTGCCGGCGCCTGAGGGGAACTGGATCAAATGAGCAACGATTATTTTGGCTTCATCGCCTCGGCCTATGGCATCTCCGTCGCCGCGCTCGTCGGTCTTGGGCTCTGGGTGTTTTTCGACGCGCGGGCGCAGCGGCGGGCGCTGAAGGATCTGGAGGCGCGGGGCGTTCGACGGCGGTCGTCCCGGCAGGCGGGGCCCACGGCTCCGGTCGCCGCATCCGAGACCGGCACCTTGGAAACAACGCGATGAGCGAGCATTCGAAGGTCGATAGGCCGGACGCCGTACTGCCGACCGCACCGACCGGTGACGAAACCCCGGCCGGCGGTCCCAGGACCCGTGGTGCGCCCTCGCAACCGGCCAAGGCCCGGCGCAATTTTCTGGTGCTTCTGCCGCTGGTCCTGTTCGGCGGGCTCGCCGCGGTGTTCCTCATCCAGCTGGTCTCGGGCGCCGACCCGTCGAAAATCCCATCGGTGCTGATCGGCAAGACCGCACCGGAAACCAAGCTGCCGCCGTTGGAAGGCATCGAGACCGCGACCGGCGAAGTCACGCCGGGCCTCGACCTGACCGGCTTCGGCGATGGTCGGCCGACGTTGGTCAACGTCTTCGCGTCCTGGTGCGGTCCCTGCCGCGACGAACACCCGCTGTTGATGGAGCTCGGCCGCGACCCGCGCTTCAAGCTCGTCGCCATCAACTACAAGGACAAGCCGGAGAACGCCCGCAAATTCCTCGCCGCCCTCGGCAATCCCTATGCCGCCGTGGGCATCGACCCGGACGGTACGGCGACTATCGACTGGGGCGTCTACGGCGTGCCCGAAAGCTTCCTCGTCGCCCCGGACGGTGAGATCCTCTACAAGCAGACGGGACCGTTTACGCCGCAGTCGATCGAGACCGGGCTGATGCCGGCGCTGAAAAATGCCAACGCACGCGATCCGAAGGCGAAGGCGCCGACGAACTGAGTTGCGGTCGTCAAGCGCAGTCACAAGAAGTTCGAGAGGGGCCACCCAAACTCGTCAAATCCTGGCGAACCCCTTGGCGACTTCATGGACGAGAAGCTTGGTTTATGGCGGACAACGGTGTCCTGAATGTGGGTCGGGAGCTTCTGCAAAGCTGCTCGTGTCAAATCCTGGCGCTTCACACAGCTCTACAACAGAGTCCGGGCAGCGAATATCCGGTCGGCATTCAATCGCCTTCATCCGCCTGGCCAATGAATTGGATGTTGTCCGTGTCCTGCATGGTCGAATGGCCGTCGAAGACCATGTGTAGAGCGATGACACAGCCCACCTTTTCCGTCCGTATGCCCGATGGCGACGAGATGCCCCGCAAGGTCTGCGACACCTGCGGTTTCGTGGCCTATGAGAACCCCAAGATCGTCGTCGGCTCGGTGGTTCGCCATGACGGTCGCATCCTTTTGTGCAAGCGCGCAATCGAGCCGCGGCGCGGCTTCTGGACGATCCCGGCCGGCTATCTGGAACTGAACGAAACGCCTGACGAGGGCGCCATGCGTGAGGCGCGCGAAGAGGCGACGGCGCAGATCGCGATCTCGCGGCTGCTTGCCGTTTATTCCGTGCCGCGCATCAGCCAGGTGCAGCTGATCTATCGCGCGACGCTGAGCGCGCCCGACATTGGAACCGAGGCGATGCCTCCGATCGCCGCCGGCGTCGAAAGCGAAGCGGTGGAGCTGTTCGACTGGGCGGATATTCCCTGGGGCGAGCTGGCTTTCCCGTCGGTTCACTGGGCGCTGAACCACGACCGCGAGGCCGAGGAGGGAGCGCCGTCCGTGCCCTTCGGTAATCCCGATGGCGCGACCGGCAACATGATGCCGGACGGGCGGCGCCTGAAGACTGACGAGTTCTAGCGGAGATGCTGCCGGCGCCCGACACGCGACAGTTGGAGCGACGCTCGCCTGGAATTGAAACCGCCCTGATGTCCGGTAAGGCGCAGCTTTGCCGTTACTCGCCGGGCGCCGGCCGTTCTTTCGCGTCCTTGACCAGCGGCTCCGTCGCGTGGCGCTTGATCAGCGGAAACTGGAACAGCATGAAGAGAACCGTGATCGGCATGGTGCCCCAGACCTTGAAGGCGACCCAGGCGTCGGTCGAGACATTGCGCCAGACCACCTCGTTGAGGATCGCCAAGAACACGAAGAAGATGCCCCAGCGCAGCGTCAGCTTGCGCCAGCCCTCGTCGTCGAGCTTGAACGCCTGGTCGAAGACGTAGCCGAGGAAGGATTTGCCGAAGGCGAGACCGCCCAGAAGCACGACGGCGAAGAGGCCGTTGACGATGGTCGGCTTAATCTTGATGAAGGTCTCGTCCTGCAGCCAGAGCGTCAGCGACCCGAAGACCAGAACGACGCCGAGCGTCACCAGCGGCATGATCGGCAGGGTCCGTGTGATCAGCCAGGACACGGTGAGCGCGATCACCATCGCGGCCATGAACAGACCCGTGGCGATGAACAGCGGCTCGCCGAGATCGCGCAGGATCGGGAACCAGTTCGCCAGCTGCTCGCCGCGGGAATTGGCGAAGAAGAACACCATAAGCGGCCCAAGCTCCAGCACGAACTTCAGGAGCGGGTTGATCTCCTTGCGCTTCGGAGTGTTCGGCGCGCGTTCGATGATGCTGTCGGTCATTAAGAGCCTTGCCTTCCCAGCTTCGTCATTCCGGCCCCGAGCCGGGGTTCATTCCAAATCGTCGAACCTGGCCGGCTCGGCAATCGAACCCACCCATCGTTGACATGGCCTGGAACGCGCCCCGTCTCAAGGCCAGCGTGACGACCCCGACCGATTTTGCGCGTCGATTTTATGGCGCCATTGCCGAAGCCGACGGGGGATTTGACGATGCCGACGCCGTCCCGGCAATCGCGCCGGCGAAATCCTTCGCCTTGAAGGGCTCCAGATCGTCGATGCCTTCGCCTACGCCGACGAAATAGACCGGCAGCTTGTGCTTCGCGGCGATGGCGACGAGGATGCCGCCACGTGCCGTGCCGTCGAGCTTGGTCATGACGAGGCCGTTGACGCCGGCGACATTGCGGAAAATCTCGACCTGTTGCAGGGCGTTCTGGCCGGTCGTCGCGTCGAGGGTCTGGAGTACGGTGTGCGGGGCATCGGGCTCGCGCTTCTGCAGGACGCGCACGATCTTTTCGAGCTCGGCCATCAGCTCCGTGCGGTTCTGGAGGCGGCCGGCCGTGTCGATGATCAGAACGTCCGAATCGTTCTCCACGGCCCGGTCGTAGGCCTCGTAGGCAAGCCCGGCCGCGTCGGCGCCGATCTGCTTGGCGATGACTTCGGAGCCGGTGCGCTCGCCCCAGATCTTCAACTGCTCGACCGCTGCCGCCCGGAACGTGTCGCCTGCGCAGAGCGTCACCTTCAGATCGGCGCGCGACAGCTTGGCGGCGAGCTTGCCGATGGTCGTCGTCTTGCCGGTGCCGTTGACGCCGACGACGAGGATGACGTGGGGTTTCTTTTCGAGGTCGAGCTCCAGCGGGATCGCCACCGGCGCAAGCGTCTTCTCCACCTCTTCGGCCAGGATGCGCCGCACCTCCGAACTGGCGATCTCGCGTCCGAAGCGGCCCTCGGAGAGACGACCGGTGATGCGGATCGCCGTTTCGACGCCGAGATCGGCCTGGATCAGTACGTCCTCGAAATCCTGCAGGGTGCCTTCGTCGAGGCGACGCTTGGTGAAGATCGAACCGATCGAGCCGGTGAGTTGGTTGGACGAGCGGGAAAGTCCTTCGCGCAGGCGGACGATCCAGGGCGCCATGGGCACGGCAGGGGCTGCTGCCTCGACGTCGTCACGGACGCGGAACCCGGCATCGGGGTCGACCGGCCGGCGTGGCGCGGTGGCTCCGCTCGGCGCTTGCAAAGGTAAAGGTGCGTCGACGGCGATGGGTCTGTCGATCGGTCGGCTGTCGTCGTCCTCGGGCGGCAGGTCGCTGTCGAGCCAGGAGAAATCGACATCGCGGTCGCTGCCGTCCGGTTCGATATGGCCGTCGAGATGGTCGACCTCGGACGCGGGTTCGACCTCGGGAGTCGCCTTGGTCGCTGCGGCCAGGTCCCCGCGTTCGGCCTCGGGCTCGCGGGTTTCGCCGCCGAGTTCGGGGGCCGTAAGCATCGTGTCGGATGGCTGTGCGGCTTCAGAAATCGCCGGAGAGTCGAATTCGGCCGGGGGCGCGATGGCCTCGTCGCCGGAGGTCTCTTCGCGCGCGATCGAACGGTCGGTTCCGTCGCCCGGCGTGCCGTCGTCAAGCCGCTCCGGAGTTTCGTCGAGGAACGAGAAATCGTCGTCCGGCGCGGGGTCGGGAGCGGCCGGGGTCTCCAGCCAAGAAAAGTCGTCGTCGCGCGCCGCCTGTTCGCCGGGTGAAGCCGTTGCTTCGGAATGCGACGCCTCGAAGGACGGTGCCGGTTCGTCGGTCTTTGGGAGTTCGGCCGCCGCGGGCTGCTTTAGCTCCAGTTGCTCCGGCTGCTCGTGTTCAGCGTTTTTTTTTGAGCCGCGTCGGGTGCGGATGGTGCGCCGCTTTGCGCCGATCCTGTCTCTTCGCGCCCCTTCAACGGGGTGATGCCGCCGCCGTCCTCGGGCGATGCGCCAGCTTCGGTGTCGGCACCGGCGTGGGCTGCTGCAACCGGGCGCGCCTCGGGATCCTTCGCGTCCGCGCGGCCGATCTCGGTATCGGAAGCACGCGGCATGCCGCCGCTTTCTGGCGTGCGATTGTCCTCGCTGTCGGAGCCGAAGGAGAAGATCTTGCGGAAGAAGCCCTTTTTCTCAGCCATATGATCCGTTTGTGCCCTTGCGTGAAACATCGGCCACCATGCGGCCGCTTGGCGTCGCGAGAGGCCGGGCGAACAACTCGCCGTCCTCGTGACGCTCTATCATAGCGCCTATGATGGCGCCGGGGAGGGTCGGGCCGTCGATCGCGGCGATCGGCCCCGCTGAACTGGCGTCCGCGTCGGTCCCGAGGTCGATCCGGCACGGGGTAAAATCCTCACAGCGGCCGATGCCGCCGCGCTCCACGAGGAGCGAACGCTGCTTGCCGACCAGACCTTCGCGGTGGGCCTTTGCCGCTGCGTCACCGACTACGCGCAGTCGCGCCGCGCGTGCCTTGACGATGTCCCGCGGCAGTTGCGGCATGCGCGCGGCGGGCGTGCCGTCGCGCGGCGAATAGGGGAAGACGTGGAGGTGAGTCAGGCCGCAGTCCTCAACCAGCCGCAGCGATTGCTCGAACATCGCTTCGGTCTCGGTCGGAAACCCCGCGATGATGTCGGCACCGTAGACGATGTCCGGCCGCGCGGCGCGTATTTCGGCGCAAAAGCGAATCGCGTCGTCGCGGGTGTGCCGCCGCTTCATGCGCTTTAAAATCATGTCGTCGCCGGCCTGCAGCGACAGATGCAGATGCGGCATCAGCCGGGGCTCGGTGGCGATCGCCTCGATCAGTGCCGGGTCGGCCTCGATGCTGTCGATGGACGACAGGCGCAACCGTTTCAGGTCGGGCACATGGGTGAGGATCGCCCTGACGAGATTGCCCAGACGCTTCTGTCCCGGCAGGTCGAGGCCCCAGGAGGTCATATCGACGCCCGACAGCACCACCTCGTTGGTGCCGGCTGCGACGATGCGGCGGATCTGGTCGACGACGGCGCCCATCGGCACCGAACGCGAATTGCCGCGGCCGAAGGGGATGATGCAGAAGGTGCAGCGGTGGTCGCAGCCATTCTGCACCTGGACGATCGCGCGGGCCCGGCCTTCGATCGCGTCGATCATGTGGCCCGCCGTCTCGGCGATGCTCATGATGTCGTCGACGAGGATCTTTTCGTCCGAGGACATGCCGAAATCGGGCAGAGCGCGAAACGTCGATTCGGCAAGCTTCGCCTCGTTGCCGAGGACGGCGTCGACCTCGTCCATGTCGGCAAAAGTCTTCGGCTCGATTTGCGCCGCGCAGCCGGTGACGACGATGCGCGCGTCCGGGTGGTCGCGGCGGGCTTTGCGGATCTGCTTGCGGGCCTGTCGCACGGCCTCGGCGGTGACGGCGCAGGTGTTGAAGACGATCGCGCCTGGCGCGCCGTTCCGACCGCCTTCGCCGAGCCCGGCGGCCAGTGCGTTGCGGCGCACGACCTCGGATTCCAGCGTGTTGAGGCGGCAACCGAAGGAGACGATCTCGACGCCCATCAGCCGGGTTGCCCGCCCGGCATGATGGCGACCGGCGTCGAGGCATCGACGTCGCGGTCCCATGCACCGGTGGCGGGATCGAGTGTGCCCGACCACTCCCACTCGGCCGGCCCGGTCATGACCACGTGGTCGTCGCGCTCGCGCCAGTGGACGGTCAGGTCGTCGCCATTCGGCACGGTGACGGTCACGGTGCGCCCGGTGCGCCCGGTGCGGGCGGCCGAGACGGCGGCGGCGCAGGCCGCCGAGCCGCAAGCCCTGGTGAGGCCGGCGCCGCGTTCCCAGGTGCGGATGGTTAGTGCGTCGGTGCCTGTCACCTTGGCCAACGTGATGTTGGCGCGTTCGGGAAAGATCGGATGGTTTTCGAGCACCGGGCCGAAGCGGTCGAGATCGTAGGACCACACATCTCGGCCGACCCAGAAGATCGCGTGCGGATTTCCCATCGAGACGGCCGAAGGCGAATGCAGAACAGGCGCGTCGATCGGGCCGATCTGCAACTCGATCGCGCGGGTGTCGGCGAATTCCTCGGCGAGCGGGATCTCGTTCCAGGCAAAGCGCGGCCGGCCCATGTCGACGGAGATCAGCCCGTCCGCTCGCTCGCTGGCGGCGACGATGCCGGCGCGCGTCTCGAAGATGAAGTCATGGCGACCCAGTTCGGCAGAAAGCGCCTGCACCACGCAACGCGTGCCGTTGCCGCAGGCCTCGGCCTCCGAGCCGTCCGAATTGATGATCCGCACCAGCGCGTCGGTGCCGTCGGTGCGGGGGGCGTGGATCGCCATGATCTGATCGTAGTGCGTGGCCGGGTCGGCGGCGAGCGTCAGGGCGGCGGCTTTCGAGATGCTGGCGCCCGTGCCGCGCAGGTCGGCGACGAGAATCTCGTTGCCGGCGCCGTTCATGCGTGCGAACGCGATGCGGCTGTCGTTTGGCCTTTCGCCGTCCGTTCTGTCGCCGTCGTCCATAAGAATCCTGTTTGGCATTGTCCCGTTCTGGCGGAAAATACCGCAGATGAAAAGCCGCCAAGGGCCGGCCGTGTCCGGTCGCCCTTCGCGTCGTCTGTCCGGGGCGTCGTTTCAGCGCTTGGGCTGGCCCTGGAACAGGTTCTTCACGCCATGCGGCTCGCAGCGCCAGTATTGCGGCGGGGCGGCGACCGAGGCGCCGAGTTCGGCGGCGGCGTGCCAGGGCCAGCGTGGATCGTAGAGGATAGCGCGGGCAAGCGCGATGGCGTCGGCCTTGCCGCTGGCGATGATCTCCTCGGCCTGGTTCGCCTCGGTGATCAGGCCGACGGCAATCACGGGAATGTCGACCGCTTGCGTCACCGCCTCGGCGAAATGCACCTGATAGCCCGACTTGATGGTGATCTGCTGTTCGTTGGACACGCCGCCCGACGAGACGTGGATCGCCGCCGCGCCGCGCGCCTGCAGCGCCTTGGCGAAGGCGATGGTGCCGTCGATGTCCCAGCCGCCCTCGACCCAATCGCTGGCCGACACGCGCATCCAGACCGGCACGTCTTCGGGCAATGCCGCGCGCACCGCGTCGAAGACCTCCAGCGGGAAGCGCAAGCGGTTTTCCAGGCTGCCGCCGTATTCGTCGGTGCGTTTGTTGGCGAGCGGCGAGAGGAACTGGTGGAGCAGATAGCCGTGGGCGCCGTGGAGCTCGATGCCCTCGATGCCGATCCTGACCGCGCGGTCGGCGGCGGCGACGAAATCGTCGCGGACCTTCTGAAGGCCTTGAGCGTCGAGGGCGAGCGGCGGGTTGTCCTTGCCGTTGTGTGGCGCGTTGGACGGCGCGACGGTCTGCCAGCCGAGCGGATCGGTGGGGGCGATCTGGTGGCCGCCGAGCCAGGGCAGGGCGCAGGAGGCCTTGCGGCCGGCATGGCCGAGCTGAATCGCCACCGGAATGTCGGAATGAACCCGAAGCGAAGCCAGCACCTTCGAAAGGGCGGCCTCGTTCTCGTCGCTGTAGAGGCCGAGGTCGCCATGGGTGATGCGCGCTTCCGGCGAAACGCCGGTCGCCTCCAGGATCAGGAGCCCGGCGCCGGAGATCGCCATCTGGCCGAGATGCATCACATGCCAGTCGGTGGCCGAGCCGGCTTCCGCCGAATACTGGCACATGGGCGCCACGACGATGCGGTTGTCGAGATGCAGATCGCCGAGGGTCAGCGATTCGAAGAGGCGGCTCATGGGGTCATCCTTGCGGCTCTGGGCGTCGATCATCTTGGCAGATGTCGATGCGGGCACGCCGGGTCAACCGCGCGATTGCGAACGCGCCGTTTCGTCGTGAAGCCAGATGCGGAGACATTCGCCGAATTGGACCGCACGCGCTGCTTTCAAGAGCTGGCGCACTTTAAGGCCGGCGTCGATCCAAAGAAAAACCGGGTGGCTCGTTTTGCCACCCGGTCGGGTTCAGTCTCAGTTGGCGGGAGCCGCCGGGGCCGCGCCGCCGCCCGAGCCTCCGCCATCACTGCCGCCCGAGATGTTCACGTCGGGGGCCTTGATGTTGATGTCGCCATCGCCGGTGCCGCCGCCGTCGAAGAATCCGCCGTTCATCAGGAAATAGCCCCCGACGAGAACGACGATCACCAGAATGCCGGCGATGAACCAGCCGCCGCCTCCTCCGCCGTTGCCGCCGGCGCCGCCGCGGTCGTTGTTGACGATGACCGTGCGGTCATGGGGTTCGGTGCGATCGCGATTGTCGCTCATAGATTCTTTTCCAAAACAGGGTCGTCCCTTCGACGCTGCGGAAGATAGGCGGCGTTCATCCAAAAGCGAGCGGATGACGGCGGCGGTCTCAACGATGAGCCAGGATTTCCATCTGGAACGACGTCGGGCGACTCGCCTCGCCGAAACGCGGAAGTAAAACCCGGATGAGACGCCCTATTTCTCCCAGTCGACGCCAATGGCGCGGCGGTCGAGTTCTCTGGCCTCGCCGCTGATTTCCTTGGCCTCGCCGCGATCGTCCTGGTCATGCTCCGGTGGCCGACGTGAGCTCCCGGTACCCTGGGTAAGCGCGAGCTGGAAGAGGATCGGGAAATGGTCCGAGCCGATATGCGGCAGGCGCCGCATTGAGACCAGCGCGAAGCGGGCGTCGTGAAACAGGTGATCGAGCGGCCAGCGCATGAACCAGTAGCGGGCGTCGAAGGTGTTGAAGAAGCCGCGACCGACGCGTGGGTCGAGCAGCCGTGACATGCGCTGGAAGAGCCGCGTCGTGTGCGACCAGGCGACGTCGTTGAGGTCGCCGCAGACGATGGTCGGCAGGCTTTCTTCCTTTACCAGCCGTGCGACGCGGACCAGTTCGGCGTCGCGGCCGGCCGAATCGGCGAAAGGCACCGGCGGTTCGGGATGGACACAGTAGAGCCGAAACGGTTCGCCGTTCGCCAAGGTCACCGTGGTGACGATGGACGGCGTGTCCTTCATCGTCAGATGCATGATCTCGGTGTCGGCAAGCGCAAGCCGGGAATAGAGGAGGATGCCGTAGCTGTTGTCGAGCGGTTCGCGGACGTGGTTCGGCCAGTCGCCGGCCAGCACCGCCATCGCATCGTCCCATTTGGCGTCGGTCTCCATGAAGATCGCGATGTCCGGTTGGTGCAGGCGCACCAGGTCGATCGCCTCCTGAAACCGGACGTTGGACATCTTCACATTGTAGGAAAGCACCGAGACCATGTTGGGCTGGTCGGGTGGCCCGTCATAGACGTCCGACTGGCTGGCGCGGACCGGCAGGAACTGCGCGATCGCCCAGCCTTGCGCGACGAAGCAGGCGATCTGCGTCGACAGGAGCGCCCATTCCCAGCGCGGGCGGTCGAGAAAGATCAGGCTTAAAGCGAACAGCACGACCGCGGCCACGCTGAATTGCAGGCGCGGGAAGGAGAATACCCGGTAGAAGCCGTGCGAGAAGTGCAGGAAGGACAGGATCGTGACGACGACCAGCAGACCGGTCAGGACGGCGAGGACGGTAAGGGCGATCATTGACGGCATCTCGAAGCGGTCTTGCGCGTGATCGCTGTCGTCATACTGAACGTTCTCTCTGAGTTCGGCCCACCCGTCAGGATGGCACCTTCGCCTTCTCCCGGCGGGCATCGTCCTTGCGATCGTCGTGAACGCCTGTCTGGCGCGTCGTCTGCGCATCGACCTTCAGCGGCTCGACCGGCCGCGCATCGATGTCATGCGGCAATTCGTGGACGAGGCCGGGGCGCCCGGCCACGAAGCGCGCTGCAGGATGATCCCATTTTTCGAGCGCCGCCGCGAGTCGCCGTGGCGGATCGTCGACGGCCTCGTCGGTCAGCTTGAAATAGCCCCAATGGCTGCCGATCGCCATCTCGGCTTCCAGGAACCGCGCGGCGCGCACCGCCTCGTCCGGTTCCTGGTGTTGCGGGGCCATGACATAGCGCGGTTCGTAGGCGCCGATCGGCAGGACGGCGAGCTTGGCCGGGCCGTAACGCTTGCGCGCGGCGATGAAATTCCGGCCGTGATCGAAGCCGGTGTCGCCGACATAGTAGAAAAGTCCCGCCGGCGTCTCGAAGGCGAAGGAGGTCCAGAGCGTGCGACGGCGATCGAACGTGCCGCGGGCGCTCCAGTGGTGGGTCGGATCGAGCGTCACGTGAAGGCCGTTGGCCAGCGCCACGCGATCGTGCCAGTCGAAGGCCTCGACATCGGCCTTCGGATGCCAGTCGCGGATCAGGCAATCGACGCCGAGCGGCACGACGAAGCGCGGTCGAAACCGCGTCTGCAACTGCGCGATCGTCGGCTTGTCCATGTGGTCGTAATGGGAGTGCGACAGGCAGACGATGTCGATCTTCGGTAAATCGTCGAAGGCGATGCCGGGTTCGGCGTGGCGTTTTGGCCCGAGAAAGGAGAACGGGCTGCAGCGTTCCGAATACACCGGGTCGAGCAGGATGTTGACGTCCGCCGTCTGCAGGAGAAAGCCGGCGTGGCCGATAAAGGTCAGGCGCAGCCGCTCGCCGCCGACCGTGGCAGGGGGCGTGTCCTTCGGCAGCGGGCTCTCGAAACGGTCGGGCCACGGCACCGGCTCGCCGCGCAACTGCCAGCGCAGGATGCAGCGCAGATCCGCCGGCTCGACGCCGCCCGGATTGAAGAATCGCGTCCCGTCGAAATGATCCGAGCGCGGTCCGTCGTAGTAACGTCGGGAGAAGAGATGCGACACGGAAAGCCTTTCGTCCGGGCCGCAGATAGGGGCTTGTCTCTTCGGGTAAATGCAAGGCAGAAACTGGTGGTCATACAAGGATGGGGAGGTCGTTTTCAACGAGGGTGAGATAAGCTATCTCGGCATTCGCCCGACGGCCGCCGGGCCTTGCCGCCGAACTTGACTTTCTGCCCACGCTGGTGTTCTTCCTCGACAAATCCGCGACCGTCCGTCCGCGAGCCGCCGACCATGCCCCTTCGATGAGAAGCCGCATGGAGGTCACCATCCGCCAGCGAGTTTCGCCCGCGGATGCGTTTTTGCTTTGAGCATCGTCTGCTTCAAGGTGGTTCGTTTGCGCTGACGGTACGGTCGCACCACCTTTCGAGGAGCCTCGATCTTCGGGTCGAAGCCTCTCGGAAGGACGGAAGGAAGCTCGATGTTCGACAGTCTCCAGGACCGCCTCGGGTCCATCCTGAACGGCCTCACCGGTCGCGGCGCGCTTTCCGACAAGGATGTCGGGGCAGCGCTGCGCGAGGTGCGGCGTGCCTTGCTGGAAGCCGACGTCGCGCTGGAAGTGGTGCGCGCCTTTACCGACCGCGTGCGCGAGAAGGCCGTCGGTGCCGAGGTCCTGAAGTCGATCAAGCCCGGCCAGATGGTCGTCAAGATCGTCCATGACGAGCTCGTCGAGATGCTCGGCAGGGACACCGTGCCGATCGACCTCAACGCGCCGGCGCCGGTCGTTCTGATGATGGTGGGTCTTCAGGGGTCCGGCAAGACCACCACCAGCGGCAAGATCGCCAAGCGACTGACGGAGAAGCAGCGCAGACGTGTGCTGATGGCCTCGCTCGACACGCGGCGTCCGGCCGCGCAGGAGCAGCTTCGCATCCTTGGCGAGCAGACGGGCGTCGCCACCTTGCCGATCATCGCCGGCCAGGGTCCGGTCGAGATCGCCGGGCGTGCGAGCCAAGCCGCCAAGCTCGGCGGTTACGACATCCTCATCCTCGACACCGCCGGCCGCACCCATATCGACGAGCCGCTGATGGTCGAGATGGCCGAGATCAAGCGACGCACCGATCCGCACGAGATCCTGCTGGTCGCCGACAGCCTGACCGGCCAGGACGCCGTCAATCTCGCCCGCTCTTTCGACGAGCGTGTCGGCATCACCGGCATCGTCCTCACACGCGTCGACGGCGACGGTCGCGGTGGCGCGGCGCTGTCCATGCGCGCCGTCACCGGCAAGCCGATCAAGCTCCTCGGCACCGGCGAGAAGATGGACGCGCTGGAGGACTTCCATCCCTCGCGCATCGCCGACCGCATTCTCGGTATGGGCGATATCGTCAGCCTCGTCGAACGGGCATCGGAAAACATCGACGCGGAAAAGGCCGCGGCGATGGCCAGGAAGATGCAGTCCGGCAAGTTCGACCTCGACGACCTCGCCGAGCAGATCCGGCAGATGCAGAAGATGGGTGGTATGGGCGGCCTGATGGGCATGATGCCCGGCATGGGCAAGATGAAGGACCAGATGGCCGGCGCCGGTCTCGACGACAGGATGCTGGGCCGTCAGCTCGCCATCATCTCGTCGATGACCAAAAAGGAGCGCGGCAATCCCGACCTCCTCAAGCACTCGCGCAAGAAGCGCATCGCGGCCGGCTCCGGCACCAGCGCCGCCGACATCAACAAGCTCCTGAAGATGCACCGCCAGATGGCCGACGTCATGAAGACGATGGGCAAGGGCAAGGGCGGCATGATGGGCAAGATGATGGGCGGCCTTGCCGGCAAGATGGGGCTTGGTGGTGGAATGGGCGGTGCCGGTATGCCGGATTTGTCCAAGATGGACCCCAAGGAACTCGAAGCCATGGCCAAGGCGGCCCAGAGCGGCGGCCTGCCCGGCATGCCGCAGGGCTTGCCGCCGGGCTTTGGTGGCACAGGCGGTCTCGGCGGCGGACGTGGGCTACCGGGATTGCCCGGCGGCGGCGGTTTTCCGGGCCTGCCGGGACCGGGAAAGAAGCGCTAGCGGCGCCTTCGAGACGAGATTTCCGCGTTCTGAATTCGGGACGCGGACGGACGGACCAAGAACCTGAAGATCAACGAACCAAGCCGGCCGAAGTCGCCGGTTCAGACAAAGCCTGAAAGGAAAATGATATGCCCCTGAAAATGCGCCTTGCCCGTGCCGGCTCGAAGAAGCGCCCCTACTATCACGTCGTCGTTGCCGACGCCCGTTCGCCGCGCGACGGCCGCTTCATCGAGCAGCTCGGCTCGTGGAACCCGATGCTGCCGAAGGACGCCGAGCGCGTCACGCTGAAGGAAGACCGGATCAAGCATTGGCTCGGCGAGGGTGCCCAGCCGACCGATCGCGTCCTGCGCTTCCTCGACAAGGCGGGTATCGCCAACCGCCCCGAGCGCAAGAACGAGAAGAAGGGTCTGCCGGGCAAGAAGGCGCAGGAGCGCGTCGCCGAGAAGAAGCAGCGCGAGGACGATGCCAAGGAAGCGGCCGAAGCTGCCGCCGCCGAGGCGGAAGCCGCCAAGAACGCACCCGTCGCCGAAGAGGCTTCGGCCGAGCAAGACGATGCCGAGGCTTCGAACGAGGCCTGACCTTCTGCAAGGTTCAGGCGAATTGAACGAATGAATGTCGGGCGGCGCCGTCAGGTGCCGTTCCGTTATCCGGGATGGTGTTCGGCTTAGGTACGTCTTTGGACTAGCTGCATGCGATTGGATCATCGCAATTGCAGGTGCGCGCGCGATCGCCGTCGAACGCACTGCGGCGATGGAACGAACTGTCCCTGTCCCGCCTTTGCAAGGCTTGCCCGTGTCGAATCAATCCTCGAAAGCCGAGCGGGTCCTCCTCGGTGTCGTCGGCGCACCGCATGGCATCAAGGGCGAGGTGCGGATCAAGTCCTTCACGACCGATCCGACCGATATCGGCGCCTACGGCCCGCTCTTCGATGCACAGGGCAATCGCTACACCATCCGTTCGGCGCGGGTGCAGAAGAACGTCGTCGTGGCGAGGATCGCCGAGGTCACCGACCGCAATCACGCCGAGCGACTGAACGGGCGCGAACTCTTCATCGACCGCGCGGCGCTGCCCGAGCCGGACGCGGACGACGAGTTCTATCTGGAGGACCTTGTCGGCTTTGCCGTCGAGACGCTTGCCGGCGAGGCCGTGGGCACGGTCCTCGCCTTCCATGATTTCGGTGCAGGCGACGTCGTCGAGATCGTGCCTTCCGATGGCGGCGATTCCCGCGCCAGGGGGCGCACGGCGATGATCCCGTTCTCGCAGGCTGCCATCCCCGAGATCGACGAAGCGCGGCAGGTGCTGATCGTCGACCCCATCGCGGCCGGTCTCGACGAGACCAGGCCCGACGAGGGCGAGGACGGCGCCTGACAACCTTGCTTCCAGCTTCGGCGCGCGGCCGAGCGTTCGCGTTCGCACAAGGGGCGTACTTTCCTCGCGGGCCAGGATGCGGCACAAGCGCCGTCGAGCCGACAGTCGGCCTTACGCGCAGGCCAAGCCGTCACTGCTGTGACTCTTCGAGAAGGACCCGACCATGATCATCATATCCGGAACCCAGCAGCTGACGCCCGAGGGTCTTGAAACATTGCGCGGCGAGGCGGCGCATGTCCTGACCGAGACCCGCAAGGAGGACGGCTGCATCGTCTATTCCTTCGCCGAGGATTTCCTTCAACCGGGGCTGATTCGCATCTACGAGGAATGGAAAAGCCGCGAGACGCTCGCGCAGCACCAGAAGTCGCCGCATGTCGCGGCCTGGCATGCGGCGCTGAAGACCGTCGAGGTGCTTGGCCGCGACCTGAAGATCATCGAGGCCGGCCGCGAAGAGCCGCTCGCCTGAGCGGCTGCGAATCACAGGCTGACCGATGGTGTTCCGCGCGACGATCCTGACGCTCTACCCGGAGATGTTTCCAGGCTCGCTCGGCGTGTCACTGGCCGGCAAGGCTTTGGCGCGCGGCGATTTTTCGATCGAGACCGTGGCCTTGCGCGAATTCGGGGTCGGGCGCCACCGCATGGTCGACGATACGCCGTCCGGTGGCGGCGCCGGTATGGTCATGCGGGCCGATGTGGTCGCCGCCGCACTCGATCATGCGATGGCGCCGGACGATTCGCGTCCGAAACTGTTGATGAGCCCGCGCGGCAAACCCTTGACGCAGGCGATAGTGCGCGATCTGGCGAGCGGCGACGGCGTCGTCATCGTCTGCGGGCGCTTCGAGGGCGTCGACGAGCGGGTAATCGAGGCGCGGGGCCTCACCGAAATCTCGATCGGCGATTACGTCCTGTCGGGCGGCGAGGTGGCGGCGACGGTCCTTCTCGACGCCGTGGTGCGGCTTTTGCCCGGCGTCATGGGCAACGTGACATCCGGCGAGACCGAAAGCTTCGAGGGCGGTCTCCTGGAGCATCCGCATTACACGCGCCCGGCCGAATGGGAGGGACGGACGATCCCTAATGTCCTGACCTCGGGCGACCACGGTGCCGTCGAGCGCTGGCGCCGCAGCGAGGCCGAGCGCATCACGCGCGAACGGCGGCCGGATCTGCTGAACGACTGACGAGGTCTCGCGAACGTCGTTCTGCCGGCGACGTGTGGTAAGTCTTCAAGATCGGGCGTTCGGGCCTATCCCTTCCAGAAATAGTATCCCGCCAGAAACAGCCCGAAGGCGATGACGAATCCGCGGACGTAGATCTGCGGCACGCGTTTGGCGGTCCACACGCCGGCATAGCCGCCCAGCGCCACGCCGGGGATCATCGCCGCGGCGCCCATCCAGTCGATCACGCCGCCGCCGACGAAGACCACCACCGCGACGATGGCGATGACGTTGGCGAGGAAGTTCTTGATGGCGTTGAGCTTGTGATAGTCGCCGCCCATGGTGAGGCCGAGCGTCGCCAGCATCATGATCCCCATGCCGGCGCCGAAGAAGCCGCCATAGAGCGAGGTCAGGAACTGGACGAGCGGCGAGGCGATGTCGCCGCCTTTCGCCGCCCCCTTCTCGAGCGGCGCCTTCGGCTTCAGCCAAGGGCCGGCGGCGAAGAGCGTCGTCGCGGCGATCAACAGCCAGGGGACGACGGCGGAGAACTGGGCGTTGTTCAGATAGAGCAGGAACAGCGCGCCGCCGAGCGAACCGAGGATCGACACCGCCGAGAGCACGAGGATGCCGCGCCACATCCTGGCGTAGTCCTTGCGGTAGGCGAGGGTCGAGGTGAAATAGCCGGGCAGCTGCGCGATCGACGAGGTGGCGTTGGCGACGATCGAGGGCGCGCCGATGAGGGTCAGCGCGCCGAAGGAGATGAAGGTGCCGCCGCCGGCGACGGCGTTGATCGTGCCAGACAGGAAACCGGCGACGAACAGAAGGGCGATGGTGAGGACGGACATGATGGCGGACCGGGCATGCTGTGAATGTCGCGCGGCCCGATTAACGGCGCGCGAGGAGAGGGTGCGGAGCCCGCTTCGCATGGCGGCGCGTGTTTCACAAGCATCCGGCACCGAGCGCTGCGGTCGGTTAAACAACCGTAGGCGGTTGCGTCGGATCGCGGTCGAGAGATCGACTTCGGTCTAGAGCCCCTTGCCAGCGATGGGCTCTGTCCATCGCTCAGGTGAATTTTCCTGCCGCTTCGCGCCCGCGAGAGGGTGACATAGCGCTGCAACCAGTGTATGGGCAGCGTCGATTTCCTCAGAATAAACTGACCGTCACGGCGGCCATGTCGGCTGAGTTGTGCTTTTCCCGGCATCAGACGACCGGCATGAAACGAATTGAGGCTATGCCATGAACATCATCGAAGAACTCGAGGCCGCTGAGGCCGACCGCATCAACGCGGTTCGCACTATTCCGGAATTCTCCGCCGGCGATACGCTGCGCGTCAACGTCAAGGTCACCGAAGGCACGCGCACGCGCGTCCAGGCCTATGAAGGCGTCTGCATCGCGCGGTCGGGCGCCGGCATCCAGGAGAACTTTACCGTTCGCAAGATATCCTACGGCGAGGGCGTCGAGCGCGTTTTCCCGGTGTATTCGCCGATGCTCGACTCCGTCGAGGTCGTGCGCCGCGGCAAGGTACGGCGTGCCAAACTCTATTATCTGCGCGATCGTCGCGGCAAGTCGGCCCGTATCGTCGAGCAGACCAACGCCCGCGCCCGCAAGCTGAACGACGAAGCCCGCCAGATCGCCGTCGCCGAGCGCGACCGCGTCAAGGCCGAGAAGGAAGCCGCCAAGGCCGGCGCCGCCGAGTAGGCGATTCCTGGTTTTCAAAGCCTCTGACATTTTCGGCAAAGCGGCTCCCTCGGGGCCGCTTTCGTCGTTTTGGGGGTGTTGCTTCGGTCGGGAACACGGACCGAAAAAACCACACGGCGCGCTTGACGGTCGGTGCGCCACGGGCGACAGCTTCGTCCATGATCTCCGCGCCGCAAGACCCGACCGCACCCGACATCGAAATCCGCCCCTTGCGGCTGTCCGACGCGCGTGATCTCGCGCCGTTGATCTCGGCCTATAACCAGTCGCTGTTTCGCGGGGCGCCGGCCTCGCCAGATACCGTCTATGCCGAGCAGATCCTGCAGGACCGCTCGGCGGAGGTGCTGGGGGCGCGGCTCGACGGGGCGTTGGTCGGCTTCGTGATCTTCTACGACCTGCCGGACGTTTGGACCGGCATGCGCTCGGGGCTCGCCGACCATATCTTCGTCGACCATGATTTTCGCCAGAAGGGGATCGCCAAGGCGATGGTCGACCTTCTGGCCGAGGAGGCCGACGGGCGCGGCTGGTCGAAGCTCGTGCTGCACGCGCCGCGCAATCTCGGCAGCGGCAAGCGACTTTACGAAAAGGTCGCGGACCCGGCCGACTGGGCGAGCTACGTGATCCGCTTCATCGATCGCGAGCCGGCGCCGCAGAACTGAGGCGGAAATCCCTGCGATTCGTGCCCCTGTCGGCGCTGGCCAGGGCGGACGGCCCGTTCGCGGGTGCCATTTCTTTCGCGTCCTTGAACGGTCTGTGCGCCGCGCGCGCAATCGCCGCGTCTAATCGATTAAGGCGCGAGGCGGGCACGGTTTTCATGGGCGAGGGGTTGCTTTCCTTGGGGCGGCGGCCTTTCTAGGGCAGCGTTGGTTGCTGTGCAGCATCGGCTTTTCGCCTATATGCTGATCAGCGCGACGTGCGGCGTCGGCTCCGGGAATCATGAGCCCTCTGTCGCCTGCATTTGTTCTCCGCAGCCGAAAGGACAGAAAGGCACCTATGTCCGACGCCAAATCCGCAAGACCGCTTTCGCCGCATCTGTCGGTCTACAAGTTCAAGCCGACCATGGCGATGTCGATCCTGCATCGCATCACTGGCATGGCGCTTTATGTCGGCACGATCCTGTTCGTGTGGTGGCTGGTTGCGGCGGCGAGCGGCCCGGAGGCCTTTTCCTATGCATCCGGGTTTTTCGGCTCGATCATCGGCCAGCTGATCCTGTTCGGCTACACCTGGGCGTTGCTGCACCACATGTTCGGCGGGCTTCGTCATTTCATCTGGGACACAGGCCACGGCCTGTCCAAGGAAACATCGACGATGTTCGCGCAGGCGACGCTCATCGCCTCGCTCGTCGTCACGGTGGCCCTCTGGTCCATCGTCCTGATCGCCGGTTGAGGAGCGACATCATGAGCGACATGAGAACCCCGCTTCGACGCGTTCGCGGCCTCGGCGCCGCTGGCGGCGGAACCAATCATTTCTGGCAGCAGCGGCTCACCGCCATTGCCAATGTGTTCCTGATCACCTTCTTCGTCATCCTCGTCATTGCCCTGCAGAACGACGCCTATCCCGACGTGCGCGCCGCCTTTGCCAATCCGCTGGTAGGGATCGCCATGGCGCTGGTGACGGTTTCTGCGGCGATCCATATGCGGCTGGGCATGCAGGTGATCATCGAGGACTACATCCATGGTGAGTTGAAGCTGCTGTTTCTCATCCTCAACACCTTTTTCGCGGTCGTGATTGCAGGCGCCAGCCTCTTCGCGATCGTCAAGATGAGCTTCGGAGTCTGAGCATGGCCACGAACGGAACCACGGAAAGCGGCCAGCCGCATCGCACTGCACCGTCGCAGAACGGCAAGGCCTACACCTTCACCGACCACACCTTCGACGTCGTCGTGGTGGGCGCCGGCGGTGCGGGACTGCGTGCGACGCTCGGTGCCGCGCAAGCGGGCCTGAAGACCGCCTGCATCACCAAGGTCTTCCCGACCCGCTCGCACACGGTCGCGGCGCAAGGGGGCGTCGCCGCCTCGCTCGGCAACATGGGCAAGGACGACTGGCGCTGGCACATGTACGACACCGTCAAGGGGTCGGACTGGCTGGGGGACCAGGACGCCATCGAATATCTCGTGCGCAACGCGCCGCAGGCGGTCTACGAGCTCGAGCATTTCGGTGTGCCGTTCTCCCGGACGGAAGACGGCAAGATCTACCAGCGGCCGTTCGGCGGCATGACCACCGAATTCGGCCAGGGCCCGGCCGCCCAGCGCACCTGCGCGGCCGCCGACCGAACCGGCCACGCCATTCTCCACACGCTCTACGGCCAGGCGCTGCGCCACTCGACAGAATTCTACATCGAGTATTTTGCCATCGACCTGATCATGGACGAGGAGGGCGCCTGCGTCGGTGTCGTGGCGCTGTGCCTCGACGACGGAACGCTGCATCGCTTCCGCGCCAAGAAGACCATCCTCGCCACCGGCGGCTACGGCCGCGCCTATTTCTCGGCAACCTCGGCCCACACCTGTACCGGCGACGGTGGCGGCATGGTGCTGCGCGCCGGCCTGCCGCTGCAGGACATGGAGTTCGTGCAGTTCCACCCGACCGGCATCTACGGCGCCGGCTGCCTGATCACCGAAGGCTCGCGCGGCGAGGGCGGGTATCTCACCAATTCCGAGGGCGAGCGCTTCATGGAGCGCTATGCGCCGTCGGCCAAGGATCTCGCCTCGCGCGACGTCGTCTCGCGTTCCATGACGATGGAAATTCGCGAGGGCCGCGGGGTCGGCAAGGACAAGGACCACATCTTCCTGCATCTCGACCACCTCGATCCGAAGGTGTTGCACGAGCGGCTGCCGGGCATTTCCGAATCGGCCCGCATCTTCGCCGGCGTCGATGTCACCAGGGAGCCGATCCCCGTGCTGCCGACAGTCCATTACAACATGGGCGGCATTCCGACGAACTATCATGGCGAGGTGCTGACCAAGGCCAATGGCGATCCTGATTCGGTCGTGCGCGGGTTGATGGCGGTCGGCGAGGCCGGCTGCGTGTCGGTGCACGGCGCCAACCGTCTCGGCTCGAATTCGTTGATCGATCTCGTCGTTTTCGGCCGCGCCGCGGCGTTGCGCTGTGCCGAGACGGTGACGGCCTCGGAAGATCAGCCCGACCTGCCGAAAGGCGCCGGCGACAATGCCGTCGCCCGGCTCGACCGCTTCCGCTATGCCGACGGCGCGACGCCCACGGCGCAGCTGCGCTCGAAGATGCAGAACACCATGCAGTCGAACTGCGCGGTGTTCCGTACCGGCGAGATCCTCGAAGAAGGCCACGAGAAGATTCACGACGTCTGGCAGGCGTCCGACGACATCCGCGTCACCGACCGCTCGCTAATCTGGAACACCGACCTCGTCGAAACGCTGGAATACGACAACCTTATCGCTCAGGCGGTGGTCACGATGGATTCGGCGCGCAACCGCACCGAATCGCGCGGTGCCCATGCCCGCGAGGATTTCCCGGATCGCAACGACCAGGACTGGATGAAGCACACGCTGGCTTTCTGCGACACGGCCAACAAGACCGTGACGCTGGAGGATCGTCCGGTGCACAGCTATACGATGTCGAACCAGATCGATTATATCGAGCCGAAGAAGCGGGTGTATTGACGGGAGCATTCAACGGTGAGCCTCACAGCGGGACCGGGACATAATCGAAAGCCAGCCGGAGGAGGCCGCGTGTACGCGATCGCATTCGATTTCGATACCGAGATGCTCGAGACGCTCTACCCGAACCCGTCACGGCGCAACGCTTACAGCGACGTTCGAGGCTTCCTCGAAGAGAATGGATTCGAGCACCGGCAAGGCTCGGTCTACTTCGGGGACGACGATCTGACGGCGACCGAATGCATTGCGATCGTCGAAGACATGGCGGACGAGTTTTCATGGTTTACGCCGTCGCTTCGCGATATCCGCATGCTCCGCATCGAGGAAAACAACGATCTTATGGTCATCCTCGACCGCACCAAACGACGTCGGCGCGGACGAAGACAAGCAAGTTGAAGTTTCGCCAAACGGCAAATGGCGGAAACGAATTGGCTCTTGCCATTCATATCCGCATAGCTACCCGCAACGCACGTTGACGATGCGGTTCTGGTTGTCGGTCTCCAGATTCAGGCGTGCGCCATCAATATCCTGAGCTAGCGGCTGGCCGGGATAGGTAACGCGCACCGTTTCGGCACCCGAGGCCGCCTTGGCGGTCTCGCTGGCGTCGACCGTGCCGAGCTGGCCGATCACCGAACGGGCCGCCGCGGCGTTGCAGACGCCGGTGTTCTGGGCCATCTGGCCGCTCGTTGCCTCAGGCGAAGCGAGTGCGCCGGCTGCCGGCGGGTAGGATGTCGCCGGTTGCTGCGGAAAGCCGGGCGCGCCGGTGGCATTCGTGCCTTGAGGGGCGCCGGAACCATAAACGCCGGGCGCCGTACCGTAGCCGCCGGCCTGTGGCGGATTTCCGTATGGACCAGCCGTCGGAGTATTGGGCGCGTTGTCAAAGGGGCCGGCTGCGCCCGGCGCCGTGCCGTATCCAGGACTGGCCGTCGGGGCGGCCAGGTCGGGTTGGCGCGGCGGCAATTGCACGGCGTCATTCGAGCCGCCGGTGCTGCTGCAGCCCCAGGACGTGGCAGCAAGGACGAGTGCGAAGGTGGAAGCGATTGCGGTTCTGGCGGCGGTCATTGGGTCTCCGAATGGCTTGCGCCCATGGTTCGCAAAAGATGCCGACCGAGGCAAGGTCGAGCGGGCGTCACTCCCACGGCTGATTTCTTCGCCGCGCCCGCATCATAGCGGCCGTGAAGCGGATATCCTACGTTCTCAGATTCAATCTTGAAGCCGACATGGCTTTTCTCGAAGCCGAGCCGTTCGTAGAAGCGATGGGCATCGCTTCGCTTGGCATTGGAGGAGAGCGTCATCAGGTCGGCGCCGAGACGCGTCGCTTCTTCGAGCGCAAAACGCACCATCGTCTCGCCGATCTTGCGGCCGCGCATGTCCGGCCGCACCTGCACCGCCTCGAGGATGCAGCGCGTTGCGGCCCGGTAGGGAAGGCTGTGGGCAATCAAAAGCTCGAAGGTGCCGACCACGACGTTGCCCAGGCACGCGACGTAGAGCGTTTCGTTGGGGCTTTGCGCGATTGCGTCGAACTGCTTCATATAGAGCGGCAGCGCCTTGGGATCGGCCGTGTCGACCGCGCCGCCGATGTCGTCGAGGGCCAAAAGCCCGACGATTGCAGCCACGTCTTCGCGCCGGGCCGGGCGAATGTGGAGACCCTGGAGTGTCGTCACAGGATTGCGGCGACGCCGACCGCCAGCGCCCAGAGCGCGGCGCCGGCAAAGGCGAGCGTCGAAAGCAGGAACCCGCCGCCGCGTTGCCAGGCGGGCGCGTCGGCTGCGGTGAAGTGCAGGGCGTGGAGGAAGCGGCCGACCGTCAACAGACAGCCGAGCACGTGAATCACCAGCGCTGGAGCGCCCGTGAGTGCAATGACCAGCATTGCGACCAGCGTCGGCGGAACCGCTTCCAGCGCGTTGGCATGGCCGCGCATGATTCGGATCAGCCGCTGGTTGCCACCGTCGCCGATCGAGACCTTTTCGCTGCGGCGGATCAGGCCGGTCTTCACGGTGAGCCAGGCCAGGATCAAGAGATTGAGCCCGACATAGAGCGCGACAGCCGATAGCGCAGCATGCAGTGGCCCCGACAACGTCGCCAGATCATTCGGCATTGGATGGTCCCCTCATCGCGTCATTTCCCCCACCTGCTCGCCCGCTACGTCAGTGCCCTGCCGGCATGGTCGGCCGGAAATGTCGCGACCCGACGCATCGTTAAACATCTTTCCTTCGTAGATTCCTGACAATTTTAACCGAAAGCGGCGGATGCCCTTCGGCAGGACCCTTTTGCCAAGGCTTGAGTTGCGCGTGACGGAGCTCGTTCGCCGCCGCCTGGAAAGGCGTTCGGTGGTCGGATTTGCTGACGCTCACGCAATCTTTGGGGATGAACTCATGCTGATCCTGATCGCCGGACTGGTCATATTCCTCGGCGTCCATTCGATTCGCATCGTTTCGGAAGCGGGGCGCGATCGGCTGTTCTCCCGCCTCGGCGAACGCCGTTTCAAGGGCGCCTATTCGATCCTGTCCCTCGTCGGATTCGTTCTGGTGGTCTACGGCTACGGACAGGCCCGAGCGGACACGACGCAATGGTGGGTGCCGCCGTCGGGCCTTCGGCACGTCACTTTCATCCTGTTGCCCATCGCCTTCATCCTGATCGCCAGCGCTTATCTGCCCCTCGGGCGGATCAAGGCTGCGGTCAGGCATCCGATGGTGCTCGGCGTCGCGTTATGGGCCCTCGGCCATCTCATCAGCAACGGCACTGACGCGGACGTCGTTCTCTTCGGGGCGTTCTTCGTCTGGGCTGTTCTCGACTATTTGGCCTCGCTGAATCGCACCGGCAGCCTTCCGGCTGGGGTTTCGGCAGCGGCCGCGACAAGGCGCAGCGTCATCGGCGATGGACTCGCCGTCGTCATTGGCCTTGCCCTGACCGTCGCGTTCGTCGCGGGTCTTCATCTCTGGCTGATCGGCGTCTCGCCGCTTGGTTGACGTCCTTCGGTTTCCCGATCTCGGACCTCAAGCCTGAACCCGGCCGAGCGACCGGTTCACGCTGCCCTTTCACCGCCGCGAAAAATCGTTAGAAGACCTTAAGCAGGCTCGGGGCCCAGCACCGGGCAAGGGGTCTTGCGCGCCCGCGTCCTTTCGCAAAGCGGCGCGAACCAACGGTTCAAGAGTGGTGGAATGAGCGACGACAGTTTCTTTCGCGAGGTCAGCGAAGAGCTGCGCCAGGATCGGGTCAAGCAGATCTGGACGCGGTTCGGCAGCATCATCCTCGCCGCCGTCGTGCTCGTCATCCTCGTTACGGTGGGCGTCGTCGCGTGGGATCGCTATACCACGAGCCGGGCGAACGCTTCGGGCGACCATTATCTTGAGGCCCTGAAGCTCTCCGAGGACGGTAAGCGCGACGAGGCGGTGACCGCGCTGCAGGCGATCGCGGTGAACGGTTATGGCGCCTATCCAGACCTCGCCCGCATGAGCATCGGTTCGGTGCGTGCACAGCAGGCCCAGCCGAAGGAGGCCGTTGCCGCCTTCGACGAGGTGGCGAACGATACCGGCGTGCCGCAGCCGATCCGCGACATGGCGGCGATCCGCGCCGCGTATATTCTCGTCGATTCGGGAACGGTGGCCGAGGTCCAGGACCGGGTTCAGCGCCTGACCGGCGACAGCGAGCCCATGCGCTTTCCCGCGCGCGAGGCCATCGGGCTGGCCGCCTGGAGGGCGGGCGACATGGAAACCGCGCGCAAAGCGTTCCAGCAGCTTGCCGACGACGGCAGCACGCCGCAGGGCATCGCGGGACGGGCGCGGCTGATGCTCGACATCATCAAATCGGGTGACACGGCCGCGAGCGCTTCGGCGGCTTCAGCCGCGAACCCGCCTGCCAAATCCACCGAGGGCAAAGCGACCGCTTCTTCAGCGCCGAACGCTCCGGCCAAAACAGCGCCTGCCGAAACGCCATCTACAGGAGCATCCAGTGGGGCATCCAGCAGGCCGGCGACCGAGCCTTCGACGCCGACCGCACCCGCTGCGTCGTCCGACCCGGCCGACCCGGTATCGGGATCGGCGGCTCCGAAATCGATACCGCAAACTGCCCCTGCGGGCAGCACCAACTGATCGCAGGGTCCGCAAGCGTTCGCCCGGTTCGACCGGATGATCGCGGGCCGCCAACAAGCCGGAGCATAACGGATCGCGACACCGGTCCCGCCGGGCTCCGGCTGACCCCCTTTGTCCCGGCGCGCGGCCTGTCCGCTGCGCCCCATCGCTCCGGAGGAGCGCGGAGACCGTTTCATGGTCACCATCGCCATCATCGGCCGGCCGAATGTCGGCAAGTCGACCCTGTTCAACCGCCTTGTCGGCAAGAAGCTGGCACTCGTCGACGACCGGCCGGGCGTCACCCGCGACCGCCGATCGGGCGACGCGACGCTGATGGATCTCGAATTTACCATCGTCGACACGGCGGGCCTCGAAAACGCAGGCCCCGAAACGCTCGCCGGCCGCATGCGCGCGCAGACCGAGACCGCCATCGACGACGCCGATCTCTGCCTCTTCATGGTCGACGTGAAGGTCGGCCTGACGCCCCAGGACATGGACTTCGTCGAGTTGATGCGGCGCACTGCCGCCAAGGTCATCCTCGTTGCCAACAAGGCCGAGGCGAAGGGTTCGCAGTCCGGTCTTCTCGACACCTATTCGCTGGGTCTGGGCGAGCCGGTCGCCATTTCGGCCGAGCATGGCGAGGGATTGCCCGAGCTGCGCGACGCGATCGTCGAGGCGATTGGCCTTGAGCATTTCTACGATCCGGTCGGCGACGAGGAGGATTTCGACGAGCCGCTTATCGGCCTGCCGACGCCGGAGGACGAACCCGACGAGAGCGCCTACGACGCGACGAAGCCGCTGCGCATCGCCATCGTTGGCCGCCCCAACGCCGGCAAATCGACGCTGATCAACCGCTTTCTCGGCGAGGACCGGCTGCTCACCGGGCCCGAGGCCGGCATCACCCGCGATTCGATCTCGGTCGAATGGGAATGGCGTGGCCGCAAGGTGAAGATCTTCGACACGGCGGGCCTGCGGCGCAAGGCCAAAATCCAGGAAAAACTCGAAAAGCTCTCGGTCGCCGACGCATTGCGGGCGGTGAAGTTCGCGGAGATCGTCGTCATCGTTCTCGACGTGACGATCCCCTTCGAGCGCCAGGATCTTTCGCTGGTCGATCTCGTCGTGCGCGAGGGCCGCGCGCCGGTGATCGCCTTCAACAAATGGGACCTCGTGGAGGATCGGCAGGCCGTGCTGGCCGACCTGCGCGAGAAGACCGAACGGCTGTTGCCGCAGGCACGGGGCATCCGCGCGGTGACTGTTTCAGGCGAGACGGGCGAGGGGATCGATAGGTTGATGAAGGCGGTCACGGAGACGCATGAGATCTGGAACAAGCGCGTCTCGACGGCAAAGCTCAATCAGTGGCTCGACAAGATGTTGCAACGCCATTCGCCGCCGGCGGTTGCCGGGCGGCGGGTTAACGTGAAATATATGACTCAAGTGAAAACGCGTCCGCCAACCTTCATGTTGTCGACGTCGCGACCGGAAGCGCTGGGGACATCATATACGCGCTATCTTATCAATGGGTTACGCGAGAGCTTCGGCCTCGATGGGGTGCCGATCCGTCTCGGACTGCGAAAGCCGGACAACCCGTATGCGGGAAAACGCAAACGTCCGTCTTGAAATCACCATGATCTGTTAACCAAGAACTAAGGTTAATGGGGGATGTTCGGTGAGAGAGACACCGATTCATATTTATAAGTGCAGGGGGCATAATGACGGCTGGAGAGCGGGGAGCGGGGCGGCTCGTTACGCGTCGTACAACGGAGCGCGCGACCAAGTTTGGCCTGATCCTTGCGGGCAGTCTCGTGGCGACGTTTGCCTTCACGAGGCCCATCGCTTTTCAGGACATCGCCAGCTTCTTAGGCAAGATTCAGCACAGCAACCGTTGGCAGGCCTTTTCGGTTCCCTCGCCGGTCGGTTCGGCAAACGCCTCGACCATCGCGGCCCCGACCATCGCGTTTGCCGGAACGCCCGAGGCCAGGCGGCTGATCGCGGAGACCGGTCGCGGCGCGATCGGCAAGTCGCTGTTTACCAACGGCGCCGTCAAGACACCTCTCTCCCAGGCTCTCCCTGCTGGTGACGAAGGCCGCATCATGCGTGCCGACAAGGGCGCCCGCGTCGTTACCGTCGTTCCCAAAACGAGCTTGCCGCCGCGTGGCTTCTCCGCCGGTTCGATCATGGAGCGCCAGTCGATGCTCGGCGGCCGCGTTCTCGGCGGCCAGGAGCGCATCCGCACTGCCTTCTCGAAGATCACGCAGACGTCCAGGGACGCCATGACCGTGGCGATGAACTTCCAGCTTCAGGGCACGCCGAAGTCGCTGCGCGACAAATCGCAGACTCCGAACGACAGGATCATGATGGCGGCTCTGAAGCCGTCCTCCGGCGGCACCAGCGCCGTCGACGACACCAATGCTCTCGGCTATGCGGCCGATGGCGACGACGGCACCGGGCACACCTCTTCGCTTTTCGAGAAGATCCTCAAGGATACGCCCCAGGCCTTCATCCCGCCGATCAGCGGCGACGATCACGATTGGGCCGCCACACCCCTGGCGTCCACGGTCTTTTCCGATGCCGAGCAGACCTGCCTTGCCAACGGTCTTTATTTCGAGGCGCGCGGGGAAACGGTGATGGGCCAGGCCGCGGTCGGCCAGGTCATCCTCAACCGGGTGCGCAATCCCGTCTATCCCAACAGCATCTGCGGCGTCGTCTACCAGAACAAGAGCTGGCGCAATCGCTGCCAGTTCTCCTTCGCCTGCGACGGGCACCTTGATCGCATCAACGACCAGGGCGCCTGGGCCCGCGCCAAGCGCGTCGCCGGGCAGGTCACCAGGGGCGATATCTGGATCGCCGAGGTCGGCTCCGCCACGCACTACCACGCCGGCTACGTCCATCCGCGCTGGGCCAGTGCCATGGAAAAGGTCGACAAGATCGGCCGTCATATCTTCTACCGCACCTTCAACGGCGGGTGGTAAGCCGCCGGGCTTCGATCCGCTTGCCGCTTGAGACGGCGGACGATTTGGTCGGCCCCAATGACACGGGCAGAGCTTCCCAGTCCAAAGCGCAACCCAGCGTCCGTGGCCGCTCGCCTCGACTCAATCTTGAGCCGGTCGTTCGGGCCGACCTTGATTGCGCCAGTGTCTCGCCGATCCGGATTGATATTTTCTGAATCAAATTCGATCGATCGCAGGGGTCGTCTTCAGGGCCCCTGTATTCCAGGGGTTCGCTCAGGGCTTCTTACGTCGGGCCTGTCGCTATCGAGACTTTGGACATCCTTCTGGCCGTGGTCGTCTTCTAGCGTATCACCGCGTTCGACCCCGCTTCGGGGATTCGCTCCCGATCGGGTGTTCCGCGACTTCGGAAAATCCGCTACAGCCGGTGAAGCATTTCTTCTCGCAGCGTTGGGACATCATGGCTCAGAACTCCAAGCGTCTCCTCGACATCCTGACCGCCCAGCCGGTCGTGCCGGTCGTTGCCGTGGCCAGTGCGGCGCAGGGCGTGGGTCTCGCCCGGGCGCTCGCCGCGGGCGGCCTCAAGGCGATCGAGGTGACGCTCAGAACGCCAGCCGCGCTCGACGCGATCCGCGCCATCGCCGCCGAAGTGCCAGAGTGCGTGGTCGGGGCCGGCACGATCTTGGAGCCGAAGCAGTACGATCAGGCCGAAAAAGCCGGGGCGAAATTCATCGTTTCACCGGGCGCCACGATGGAGGTGATCGATGCGGCGCGCTCCTCGCCGGTGCCGCTTTTGCCCGGTTCGGCGACTGCCAGCGAGCTGATGGCGATGCTGGAGGAGGGCTACGAGATCCTCAAATTCTTCCCGGCCGAGCAGATCGGCGGGGCTGCCTTCCTGAAATCCATCGCGCCGGTCTTCCCGACCTTGCGCTTCTGCCCGACGGGCGGCATTTCGATGAAGAATGTCCGCGACTATCTCGCGCTGCCTAACGTCATCTGCGTCGGCGGTTCCTGGGTCGCGCCGAAGGCCGAACTCGAAGCCGACGACTGGGCCGCCATCACCGCGCTCGCCAAGGAAGCTTCGGCCCTCAAGGGCTGATGGCGGTCGCGGCGTGTCCACCTGCAAATCCGCTTGCGTCGGGGCGGCGAAGCGCCTAATTCTCTCCGGCATGCGGGCGTAGTTCAGCGGTAGAACGCAAGCTTCCCAAGCTTGATGTCGTGGGTTCGATCCCCATCGCCCGCTCCAGCTTTTCCGTCAATTTCTCTACGCCAACCGTTTCGTCATGCACGGGGGGCCGACCGTCCGACCCGTCAGAAGCTGTTGTGCGGGCGGCGGCCGGGTTCACGCCACGCGGGCCCCGTCCGGCTTTTGCGCGAATTCCGGGTCGATCCGGTAGCGAAGATCGTGGATGTCGGCGCGGGAGCGCAGATCGTGGGGTGTCTTCTCCCATTCGTGCGGATTAGTGGCCAGTTGCCAGACCGCACGCAGCGTCGCGAAGGCAATCATCGGCCAATAGATCAGGATCATCGGATAGCTGCGCGGCAGCGTTCGGCGTTCGATCGGCGTCAGCGCCTGATAGGACAGCGCCAGGAACAGCGCGATGCCGCCGACCGCATTGAACAAATCGAGCACCAGCAGCATGGCTTTGGCGCCCTGGGGCCACCCTGACGTGAAGATGTCGCTTACGCCGAAGGCCAGCGCCAGCAGGAATACCGGATGGCCGATCCCGGAGATCACCAGTCCGATGAAGAGCAGCTGGAAGACGACGAAGTCGCGAAATCCGATTTCGTCGATGAGGCGGAGCGGCTGGCGCATATGAACGAGCCAGGTCTGCAGCCACCCCTTGCACCATCGCGTGCGCTGGTGCAGCCAGACGGCGCAGACTTCGGGCGCGTCTTCGAAGGTGGGCAAGGTCAGCGTTCCGACGTAAAATCCATTGCGCTTGAGACGCATTCCGAGATCGGCGTCTTCGGTGACGTTGTGAGAATCCCATCCGCCGATTTCGACGAGATGTTGGCGCACGAAATGGTTCGACGTGCCGCCAAGAGGCAGCGGCATCCGAAAGCGCGCGAGCCAGGGCAGGAGGCGGCGGAACAGAGCAGCATATTCGAGAGCGAAAAGGCCGCTCAGCCAGTTGCGTGCGCCATTGCGGATGACGAGCGGGGCCTGCAGGGCCGCAAGCTCCTCTGGTCCGGTGCGAAACGCGTGATACGCTTCCTTCAGTTGGCCGGGGTGTGGTTCGTCCTCGGCGTCGTAGAGCACCAGAAATTCGCCTGCGGTGAGTGGCAAGGCGAAGTTCAGAGCCTTCGGTTTGGTGCGGGGATAAGAGGGCGGCACGAGGACGATCTCGAAATGCGCCCGTTCGGCGACGGCCCGCTCCACCGCAGCGATCGTCAAGCGGTCGTCCTCTTCGCACACCAGTTTGATTTCGAGGCAGCTTTTCGGCCAGTCCAGCTTGTCGAGCGCCCCGACAAGCCGTTCGACAACCGACGATTCCTGGTAGAGCGCGACCAGCACGGAATAAAGCGGCACCTGAGACGGCAGGGCTTTTGTCCGGTGCAGGTGGATTTCTCCTGGCTGACGGTCTCGTCGCGAATCCTTCGCCGGTGACAAAACGGCTGCAAGGCGCAGGACCAGACATGCGCCGAAGAGGATCGCCGCCAGCGCATGCAGAGCCGCGAATGTCGTGGACGTATATTCGACGAGGCAGATCGCAAAGGCGAAGAGCAAAAGCAGCACAGACGTGGCCTGACCAGCTTCGACGACCGTGCGCGCCGAAAAACGCGGGTGCCTCGGGGCGAGACCCAGGGTCGCCGCTTCCAGCCGCGCACCCACTGTTTCGCGGGCCACGGCGCGTTTGAGCTCCGCCGATGTCGTGATGCGCGCCATCGCGCGAAGACGTGGTAGACGCGACAGCAATAATGCCAGACCGTCGAGATTTTCCAGCCGCGGCACCATGAAAACCTTGGTGACGAGACGTTCGTTGCAGGTCTTCAACAGCTTGGGGAGACCGAATTGGCCCGCAGCGGCCTTGCCGACGATCCGGTCCCCCGGCGCGATCGCCTCGAAGGGCAGGCCAAGATGCGCGGCCGCCGCCTTGGCGAGCGCGTCCATTTCGACATCACCGGCAGCGACGAGCTCGCTTGCCAGATCGGTACCGTGGGCGAGCGCTGCCGTGCGGGCGGCCCTCAAGCGATTGGGTGGAACGGCAAGCGCCCGCATGACCGCGTCTTCGCCGTGGGCGATGGCCGAGCCCTGCGCGTGCTGGTCTGGACGACGGGGCTCGACGATCGGCTCGAAGCCGCGATAAGGGCCCGGAAGCCTGCGACGGGCGCCATTGCGTGCAGGCGCCGGGTGGACGTAAGTTCGCGCCGAAGCCGCGGTGTCGGTATTGTTGTCGTGCAACGTGTGATCCGCCCAAATGGGCATGTCGCCCATCTTGAAGGACCTGCCGCCCGCCAGTGTCGGCGTGTGATGACTTTGGGGAAACTAATCTATGCGGGTACGTCGCTCGTCTGAGTTGATTCTTTTGGTCGTAGGGGTTGTTTTGTCGATCGCCACCGGCATTTTGGCGTCGTCGTGGCTGGTCGCCGCGCAAGCCCAGGATCGGGGCGCCCAGAGCGCGCAAGGAAAACGCGCGCAGAACGCACAGTCCGGCGGGCCGGTCGTGGCCACCCCGAATTTCTTCGACCAGCGCCAGCGCATGAAGCGGCCGGATCTGGGCACCCGCAAGCGCATCCGGTTCCTGACGACGACCGACTATCCGCCGTTCAACTTCCTCGATCCACGCGGGCGGCTGATCGGCTTCAACGTTGATCTCGTAAGGGCGATCTGCAAGGAGCTCGACGTGCTGGAGCGCTGTCAGATCGAGGCGATGCCCTTCGACGAGGCGGTCGCGGCACTGAAGCGCGGCGACGGTGAGGCGGCGGTCATGGGGCTGGCTTCGACGCCGGTCACGCGCCAGGACTTTGCGTTCTCCGAACCCTATTTCCGCTATCCCGGGCGGTTCGTGACACGCAGATCCGCCATGCTCTCCGAGCCGATCGCAAATGCCACCGCGGGAGCAACGGTCGCCGTGACTGCCGGAAGTGCTCATGGCGCGATGTTGCGGGCGTTCTTTCCCGACGCGAAGGTTCAGTCCTTCAAGACGCAGGACGAGGCCATGGCAGCGGTTCGCGGGGGGGCCGTGGCCGCCTATTACGGCGACGGCGTCGGCCTTTCCTTCTGGCTCGAGAGCGATGCGGCCGAGAACTGTTGCGCGTTTTCGGGCGGACCGTTCCTGTCGGACCGTTTTCTCGGGGAGGGGCTTTCGATCGCGGTGCCGAAAGACGATGCGGCCCTTGCGCTGTCGATCGACTACGCCATCGGGCAGATCGTCGAGAAGAAGATTTTTACCGATCTCCTGCTGCGCTATTTTCCCGTCAGCGCTTTTTGATGGCCCCGCTGGTCACAGGCGTCGGTAGCGGACCCTGGCGGAATGCTCGATCGCACCGGTGACGAGGCGGTCGAGGCCGAGTTCGTCGCGCAGCATCTGAAGATAGCGCAACTCCGGCTGGGTGGCCTCGATATCCGCCGAGGCAACCTCCACGGCCAGCGCATAGGCCGTTTCGTAGAACTTCTCCGGCACCCCGTCGCGGACATTGGCGATGATCCTGTCGATCCCGTCGACCTGATCCAGGATGTCGCTGCAATGCCCGGCGATCGTGTCGAGACGTTCGACGTCGAAGCCCTCGAAGACCGGCAGCGTTCTCAGGATTGCGCCGAGTTCGCGCAACTCGTTCTCGCTGATCGCGCCGTCCGCCGCGGCCATCGAGACCATCAGATGAACGAGCGCTTCCTGCGGTTCCAGTGTCGACATGCGTGTCCGCCTTTTCTGCTTCGGGTCGCAGCTTAGCTAGGCGGGCGATTGTGGCGCCACAAGACGGTATTGGTGGCGGATGCGATCGACCGCTCCGCCGGAACCGCGGCGCAAGGGAAGCAGGCCGGTCTCAAGACCGAATCGAGGCCGACGCCGCCTCGAATCCAGCCGCTTTGTTGACGCGCCCCGGGCTTCTTTCTAGACCTCTCGGCCTGTCCTTCGGCGCCCTGCGCCCGACGCCACATGCACGAGGAACGACGATGCAGAGCCCTGAACGGCTGAGCGAGACCGCGGATACACTCGACCCGGCGGCGCTTGCCGCCGAGGCTTCGGCCTCGAACGCCTGGCCGTTCGAGGAAGCGCGCAAGCTGTTTTCCCGCTTCAAGGCCAAGGGCATGCCGGACGTGGTGCTGTTCGAGACCGGCTACGGCCCGTCCGGCCTGCCGCATATCGGCACCTTCGGCGAGGTGGCCCGCACCGCGATGGTGCGCCATGCCTTTCGCGTCCTCACCGAAGACAAGGTCTCGACAAAGCTCCTGTGCTTCTCCGACGACATGGACGGCCTGCGCAAGGTGCCGGACAACGTGCCGAACAAGGCGATGCTGGAAAGCCATCTCGGCAAGCCGCTGTCGCGCATTCCCGATCCGTTTTCGACCGAGTATCCGAGCTTTGCGGCTCACAACAATGCGCGCCTGCGGGCCTTCCTCGACCGGTTCGGCTTCGACTACACCTTCATGTCCTCCAGCGACGCTTATGCGTCGGGGCAGTTCGACCGGACGCTGCTGAAGATGCTCGCCGCCTACGACGAGGTGATGGAGGTCATCCTGCCGACCCTCGGGCCGGATCGGCGCGCCACCTACTCGCCCTTCCTGCCGATCCACCCGAAGACCGGCATCGTCCTGCAGGTTCCGATGGTCGACCGCGACGCGGCAAGCGGCACCATCGCCTATCTCGATCCAGGCACCGGCGAGCGCATCGAAACCACCGTCACCGGTGGTGCGGTCAAGTGCCAGTGGAAGGCCGACTGGGCGATGCGCTGGGCCGCGCTCGGCGTCGATTACGAGATGGCCGGCAAGGACCTGATCGACTCGGTGACGCTTTCCTCGAAGATCTGCCGGGCGCTCGGTGCCGAACCGCCGGAGGGCTTCAATTACGAGCTCTTCCTCGACCAGGACGGCCACAAGATCTCCAAATCCAAGGGCAATGGCCTGACGATCGACGAGTGGCTGACCTATGCCTCGCCGGAAAGCCTTGCCTTCTACATGTTCGGCAAGCCGCGGGCGGCCAAGCGGCTGTTCTTCGACGTCATCCCGAAGGCGGCCGACGACTATTACCAGTTCGTCTCGGCCTATCAGCGCCAGGACGCCAGGCAGCGCCTGCAGAACCCGGTCTGGCACGTCCATGACGGGACGCCGCCGGCCAGAGCCGTGCCCGTCCCCTTCGCCATGCTGATCAATCTCGTGTCGGCCTCCAACGCCTCGAATGCCGAAACGCTGTGGGGCTTCATCTCGCGCTACGCGCCGGGCGTCACCGCCGAGACCGATCCGGCGCTCGACCGGCTGGTCGGCTATGCGCTGCGCTATTTCGAGGACTTCGTGAGGCCGTCGAAGATTTTTCGCGCGCCGGACGAGGTGGAGCGGCAAGCGCTCGGCAAACTCGATGCGACGCTGGGCCGTCTGCCGAAGGACTCGTCCAGCGAGGCGATCCAGGACACGCTCCTCGATGTCGCGCGGCCGATCGAGCGCTATCAGGACAAGAAGAAGACCGGCCCGAACGGCGGGCCGGGGGTCTCGGGCGAGTGGTTCCAGGCGCTCTACCAGACGCTGATCGGCCAGGACCGAGGGCCTCGCTTCGGTTCCTTCGTCGCGCTTTACGGCATCGACGAGACTCGGACGTTGATCAAGGAAGCCCTGGAGGGGCGTCTTACGGCGAGCGCCTGAGGACGAGTTGTGCGCGGACAAGGCCGATTTGCCCGAGAGACCCGCCGTCATGTCGATCGTCAATCGGGTGTGACGGACGCGATGGCGCGTCGTCGACTCTCGACCGGCTCGAACCTTACGGGGTCGCGGGCACCATGACGGCCGGCGGCTGTGCGGTCGTCGGCGGGCTCACGGCGGACGGCGGGGCGACGGTTGGCGCGATCTCCGGCACCAGCATGCGGTCCTCGCCGCCGGCTTCGTCGCCGGTGTCACGGCGCGGCTGGCTTGGCGCCCGGCCCCACACGCCGCGACCGGCTTTTTGCGCGCGAGACTGGCGATCGGCATAGGGGCCGTCCGCGACGGCCTTCGCCCAGCCGTTCTGGATCAGCCAGGCGCCGATGTCGCCGCCGCCGATCGTGCATTGCGACGACACCGTCTCTTCCGTCTCGACGAAATGGGTGGGCACGTCGCAAAGGATCGAGCGCGAGCGCAGGAAGGCGCGGAACGCCGTGCGCGCCCGCATGCCGCACGGCCAAGCCTCCTCGTCGCTGCCGCATTCGGCGTCGAGAGGCAAGGGGTCGATGCCGGGCAGGGCAATCGTCCCCTCGCCGATCTTCAGATGGGCGGTATCCAGTGCGATCGGGCGCGGCAGCAGCGTCGGTCGGATCGGCCGGTCGGCCTCCGCTTTCGCTTCCACCGCCTGGGAGCGCGCCTCATCGACCTTGACGAGCGGCGAGGGCGGCGCCCAATCGCCGTTGCGCGGCGCGATCCGCTTCAAGTTTTCGACGTTGCCGGGGCCGAAGGTCATGCCGTCGGGCGTGACGTTGCGGTCGGCGCGATTTGTCTGGATGGCCTCGTTGGAGGCCGAAATCGTCCGGTCGTTCGTCCGACCGCCGGGGTCGCTGCGGCGTGCGCCATCGACCGAGCGGATCGCGGCCACCGATGGCGCGGCATTGTCGGCGGCACTGTCGAGAGCGTCGGCGGTCCGCTCCGAATTCGAATCCGAGGTCGCCGGCTGACTTCGCGACGATGCTGCTTTCCCGGAACCGGCTTGGCCCTCAGCCTCCGGCGCGGTCGGGCCGACCGTCGACGCCATCGTCAGGACCAGCCATCCAAGCCCGGCGAGGGCGCAGATGATAGCGATCATGCGGATCATGGCGTTTTGGCGCGGCCGATCGCTGCGGTCGCGCGGCTGCGTTCTCCACCGTGACGGGCAAGGCCTCCGCCATGACTTTCCGCACCTTGGACGATAATCCTCCGCCGGCAAAAAGTCCGGTAGACGAAGGCAGTTGGGTTGATCGAACCGGCTGTGGTCACTGGCTCGCCCACAGGATGCGGGCCATCCATTCGATGTCCTCGACGGCGAACTGCCGGTCCGGAAACTCGGGATTGACCGAGGCCAGCTCGACGGTGCGGCTGGTCTGGCGCTGCAGGATCTTGGCCATCACCTCGCCACCGCGGGTGCGCACCACGACCCGGTCGCCGCGCCGAACCGAGGAGGAGGGCGAGACGATGACGACATCGCCATCCCGGTAGAGCGGCATCATCGACTGGCCGGAGACTTCCAGCGCATAGACCGCCTCGTCGGCGGTGGCGGGGAGGGTGATCTCGTCCCAGCCCTGGCCGACCGGAAACCCGGCATCGTCGAAGAAGCCGCCGCCACCCGCCTCGGCAAACCCCAGAAGCGGCACATTGGAAGCGGCGCGCGCCGGCGTCAGGCCCAGCGGCAGATCGCCGCGCATCAAGGCGGTGAATTCGTCGATCGAGGAGTTGGTCGCCTGGATCACCTTCGCGAGGGATTCGGTCGAGGGCCAGCGCGGACGGCCGTCGCCGGCGTTGCGTTTCGACTTGTTGAAGGTCGTCGGATCGAGTCCGGCCTTGCGAGCCAGCCCGGACGGCGACAGCTTGTTGCGTGTCGCGAGGGCATCGATGGCCGCCCAGATTCGGTCGTGTGAGAACATCGCTCCGGAACTCGTCGCTCGGGCCAGATCATCGTCAAGGAATAAATCCCTTGATTTTCATAAATTGTCGAGCGCGGCCTGTCCATCGGCAATTTGAGGCCGTGTTGCTTTTTCCCCAATGGCATATGCTCCGATGTACGGGGCCATGGCCTTGCCTGCAATTCGGCGTTGCCTTGCCCAGCGAAGTTTGGAGACGAGTTCGGTCCGCTTGTATCGGCCTTCGACGTCACCCGTCCGCCGGGATTCCGCGACCGAACGTCCCGCGATTGGGAACCTCGGTCAAAATGTGGCATTGATGCCGGACTGGTGCGCGTCATGGCTTCGACCGGCGTCATGCGTGGCACAGACCCGGAACGCGGGCTTCGAAGTTCCGGACCGATCGACCAGACGAAGAGTAAAGAATGGCCCCGAGATTTGCAGCGCACACCGACGACGAGACACGCCGACGCGCCAGCGAACCGGGTCGAGGCCGCAATGCCAACGGGCCGTTTTCGATTCCGTGGAAGGGCTGGAAGGACATCTGCCTGCGCATCTACGCCTCCTTCTTCGAGGACAGGGTGATGCTGATCGCCGCCGGCGCGACCTTCTACCTCCTTTTGGCGCTGTTTCCGGCCTTCGCGGTCTTCGTCTCCTTCTACGGTTTCGTCGCCGATCCTTCGACGATCGCCGACCACATCGCCTTCGTCGGCCAGTTCCTGCCGACCGCCGGCACCGAACTCCTGCAATCGCAGCTCGACAATCTGGTGAAGGCCGATCCTGCCTCGCTGTCTTTGGGTTTCGTCACCGGCATCCTGTTCGCCATGTGGAGCGCCAACAACGGCATCAAGACGCTCTTCGAGGCGATGAACATCGCCTATGGCGAGACCGAGAGCCGCGGCTTCATCAAGTTGAACCTCGTCGCCTTGTGCTTCACGCTGGGCGCGATCTTCGTCGGCATCGTCCTGATCGTCGCCGTCGGAGTCGTACCCGCCGTCATGTCGATCCTCGGGCTGCAGAGCTTTTCCGACACGGTGATCGCGGCATTGCGCTGGCCGGTGGTGTTCGCGCTGATCGTTGCGGCCATCGCAATGATCTACCGCTATGGCCCCAGCCGGAACCGGGCGAGATGGACCTGGGTGATGTTCGGCGCCGGCCTGTCGGCCCTGGTCTGGCTCGCCGCTTCCATCGGCTTTTCCTGGTATTTGCAGAACTTCGCCAATTACAACGCCATGTATGGATCGCTCGGCGCTGTGATCGGCTTCATGATGTGGGTCTGGATCTCCTCGCTGATCTTCATCATCGGCGCCGAGATCAACGCCGAGATGGAGCATCAGACGGCGCTCGACACGACAGGCCAGGAACCCTTGCCGATCGGCAAGCGTGGCGCCCGTGTCGCCGACACGGTGGGAAAGAGTTCCTCGCGCAAGACACCGAACCCGACGGCGGAAAAAAAGGGCCTGTTTGGCTGAATTTTCCGGCCGGCCCGCGCCTGCCTTGCTGCCCTCGCTTGCCGGCAGGCCGCGAACGTTTCGCGACAGCGGGTCCGTCCACGCGGGATCGATGATACTTGCCAATCGCGACGCTCCGTCCGTGCACCGGCAGGTTTCGGAGCACGCGACTCCGGCAGGCAGGCACAAGGACGGCCATCTGCGGCAGGTCGGGCCGACAAAGCGCAGCAAGGCATCCGCGAAACGCCGGCAGGCGACGGCGCGCGTCGCAAACCGTCTGGCCTTTCGGCGCGCGTCGTACCAAGCTTCGATCGTGCCTCTGCCGTGCAGAGCTCACGATCGCATGCCAGGAGTCGTCCATGTCCGTCAGCTTCTTCGAGCTCTTCAAGATCGGTATCGGTCCGTCGTCCTCCCACACGGTGGGCCCGATGTGGGCGGCACGGCGCTATCTCGACCGGCTCGACGACCGGGGCCTCAAAGGCGCCGTCACCAAGGTCAAGGTGACGCTCTACGGCTCGCTGGCGCTGACCGGCATCGGCCACGGCACCGACAAGGCGGTGATGCTGGGACTGGCCGGCCTCAAGCCCGATACGCTCGATCCCGACGATGCCGAGGATCTCTATTCCTACATCAAGGACCAGGGCGAATTGCAGCTGGACCGCGGCCAGCGTGTGCCGTTCCGTGACGGCGAGGAGCTGATCTATCTGAAACGCGAGCGGCTGCCGCATCATTCCAACGGCATGCGCTTTGCCGCCTATGGCGAAGACGGCGCCGAGATCGATACGGCCGACTATTATTCGGTCGGCGGCGGCTTCGTGATGTCGGCGGAGGACGCGGCGGGCGAGGCGCCGGTGCTGACCAACGCGCGCACGCCCTACGAGTTCAATTCGGGTGACCGGCTCCTGGAACTTTGCGACGCCGAAAACCTGTCGATCGCCGAGATCGTCCTCACCAATGAAGAGACCTGGCGCTCGAAGGCCGAAATTCGCGCCGGCATCCTGTCGATCCGCGACGCCATGCTTGATTCGATCGAGCGCGGCTGCAGGATAGACGGCATCCTGCCGGGCGGGCTGAAGGTCCGTCGCCGGGCCAAGCATTTGCACAACGAGCTTCTGAAGCGGCCCGAACGGGCGCTGCGCGATCCACTGACGACGCTCGACTGGGTCAATCTCTATGCGCTGGCCGTCAACGAGGAGAACGCCGCCGGCGGGCGCGTCGTCACGGCGCCGACCAACGGCGCGGCCGGCGTCATTCCGGCGGTGCTTGCCTATTACGAGCGCTTCGTTCATTCGGCCAATGACGACGGCGTCGTCGCCTTCATGGCGACGGCGGCGGCGATCGGCGCGCTCTACAAGCAGAACGCCTCGATCTCGGCGGCCGAGATGGGCTGCCAGGGCGAGGTGGGCGTCGCCTGCTCGATGGCCGCGGCCGGCCTTTGCGCGGTCCTCGGCGGTAGTCCACGGCAGGTGGAGAATGCCGCCGAGATCGCCATGGAGCACAATCTCGGCCTGACCTGCGATCCGATTGGCGGCCTCGTGCAGATCCCCTGCATCGAGCGCAACACGATGGGTGCGGTGAAGGCGATCAACGCCGCCCGCCTCGCCCTGAAGGGCGACGGCACGCATTTCGTCTCCCTGGACAACGTCATCGAGACCATGCGCCAGACCGGCGTCGACATGAGCGAGAAATACAAGGAGACCGCGCTTGGCGGGCTCGCCGTCAACGTCACGCTCTGCTGAGGGCCGATCCATGGCAGCGTCGATCCGCGAAACCGAGGAGGGCAAGCGCCTGTTCGGCGACCATGCGGGGGCCGGGACGGTGGGCGCGGACTGGCGCCGCTGGGGGCCGTACCTCTCCGACCGGCAATGGGGCACGGTGCGCGAGGACTACAGCCCCGATGGTGATGCCTGGGACTATCTTCCGCACGATCACGCCCGCAGCCGCGCCTATCGTTGGGGCGAGGACGGCATCGCCGGCTTTTGCGACGCGGACATGCGCTGGTGCCTGTCGCTGGCGCTGTGGAACGGCGCCGACCCGATCCTGAAGGAGCGCTTCTTCGGCCTGACCAACCAAGAAGGCAATCACGGCGAGGACGTCAAGGAACTCTACTACCATCTCGACGGCCTGCCGAGCCACGCGCTGATGCGCATGCTCTACAAATACCCGCAAGCAGCTTTTCCCTATGACGACCTCCTCGCCGAGAACGGCAGGCGCGGTCTGGACGAGCCGGAATACGAGCTGCTCGATACCGGCATCTTCGCCGAAAAGCGCTATTTCGACGTCGAGATCACTTATGCCAAGGCAGCGCCGGACGATGTGTTGATGGCCGTCCGCGTCATCAATCGCGGGCCACAGGCCGCCCAACTTCATGTCCTGCCCCAGCTTTGGGCACGAAACCTCTGGTCCTTCGGACGTCAGGAGGGTGGGCGGCCGGAGCTTGTCGCAACGAGCAAAACGTCCGTTTCGGCAACGCATCCCGAGCTTTTGGACTACGAACTGGCTGTCGAAGACGGCGCGACGCTGATCTTTTGCGACAACGAGACGAACGATGCGCGGCTTTCCGGGGCCAAGCCCACGGGTTTTCCCAAGGATGCCTTTCACGAGCGCGTGGTGGCGGGTCGCGAGGACGCCGTGAATCCCACCGGGCGCGGGACGAAATGCGCGGCCTGGCATCGCCTCGATCTCGGTCCCGGCGAGGAGCACACCGTGCGGCTGCGCTTTCGCAAGGTTGGACCGCGCGCCGGAGCGGGCGCTGCCACCGATGCCAGCGACCCCTTCGCCGACTTCGACGCGATCCTTGAGGCCCGGACCGCCGAGGCCGACGCATATTACGCCGCGCTGCAGGCGGCCATCGCCGACCCCGAGCGGCGGCGCGTGCAGAGGCAGGCGCTGGCTGGGCTTCTCTGGTCGAAGCAGTTCTACGGCTACGACCTGCGCGAATGGCTGGCCGGCGATCCCGGCGAGCCGCCGCCGCCGGAGACGCGCCGCGACGACGATGGCCGCAACACCGACTGGCGGCATGTCAGAGCGAACGACATCATCTCGATGCCGGACGCATGGGAGTATCCCTGGTTCGCTTCCTGGGATCTTGCCTTGCAGGCGCTGCCCTTCGCGCTGATCGACCCGGCCTTCGCCAAGGATCAACTGCTGCTCTTGTGCCGCGACCGCTACATGCATCCGAGCGGGCAGATTCCGGCCTATGAATGGGATTTCTCCGACGCCAACCCGCCGTTGCAGGCAATGGCGGCGCTGAGGGTCTACGAGATGGACGCGGCGTTGACCGGCAGCAAGGACCGGGCATTCCTCGAGGAGATGTTCCAGCGCCTGACCATCAACTTCACCTGGTGGGTCAACCGCAAGGATGCCGAGGGCCGCAACCTGTTCCAGGGCGGCTTCCTCGGTCTCGACAACATCGAGATCATCGATCGCTCCAAGCCGCTGCCCGAAGGCTGGCGGATCAGCCAGTCGGACGGCACGGCGTGGATGGCGGCCTATGCGCTGCATCTGATGGCGATTGCCACGGAGCTTGCCGCCGACAATCCGGTCTATGAGGGGTTGGCGGCGAAATTCTTCGAGCATTTCCTGCTGATCGCCGCGGCGGCGGCTCAAAGTGGCGGCCTTTGGGACGAGGCGGACCAGTTTTATTACGATCGGCTCGACGGGCCGGACGGTGCGATGCTGCCGCTGAAGGCGCGCTCCTTGGTTGGGCTTATCCCGCTCTGCGCAGTAACGCTTCTCGATCAAGCCGCGCTCGAGAAACTGCCGCGGCTTTCCGACCGCATCGTATGGTTTTCCGAGCATCGCCGCGATCTCTGCGATCTGGTCTCGCGGTTTCGCGTGCCGGGCCAAGGCGGCACGCGACTGTTCTCCATGGTGCGCGCCCATCGCATGCGGATGCTGCTGGACCGGATGCTGGACGCGAGCGAGTTTCTTTCTCCGCATGGCCTGCGCGCTGTTTCCAAGGTTTATGAGGCGAATCCCTTCACCATCGACTGGCGCGGGGCGCAGGAGACCTTGCCCTATTGGCCGGCAGAATCGCGCTCGCGGCTTTTCGGTGGCAATTCCAACTGGCGCGGCCCCGTCTGGATGCCGATCAACTATCTGCTGGTCGATGCATTGCGCCGCTTTGGGCGCTTCTACGGCGACGGGCTGACGGTCGGCTGTCCTGATTGCGAGCCCGCAATGGACGAAGGCGAAGCGGCGGGCGAGAGCGGAACGGACAGAGCCCAGCGGACGCTCGCGGAAGTCGCGGACCGCTTGTCGGAGCGCCTGATTGCGCTCTTCCTACCCAATGGCGCGGGCCATCGCCCGGTGCATGGCGGCGTGGCCGCCTATGCCGACGATCCGGCGTTTCGCGATCTTGTCCTGTTCTACGAATATTTCGACGGCGACACGGGCCGCGGCGTCGGAGCGGCGCACCAGACCGGCTGGTCGGCGCTGGTCGCGCTGTTGATCGCCGAAACAGTCGGTGCGCCCAAGGCAGCCGAGGCGGCTGGCACGACTGCAGCGCCCGCTGCGGACAGTGGCCTGCCCGAAACCGTTTCGGCCGTAGCCGCAAATTCCGGCGACGGTTCGTAGCGCGCGATGCATCGCGATCACGATCGCCGGAGCGCGCGCCCATGATGACCCATAGGCCGCGCCGAACGCCGAAGCCCGTCAGCCGGCTTTGTCGACGAAGCTCTTGAAGACGTAGCCGCTTTTGCCGTCGGCGCTGACTTCGCACCACAGGTCGCATTTCTCGACGGTCACCGTCCGGCCTTTCGGCAGCACCGCCAGAACGGTCGCGTCGTTGTCGGGCTTGGCGCGCAGATTGACGTTGGCGGTGACGCTGGCCTTGGCGGCCTCCGCATCGGTCGCGGCGGTGGCTTCGGCAGAGGGCAGGGCCGACGGCGCAGCGTCCGCATCGAGGGCTGCGGCCTGCTCCTGGAGTTCGCCCGCAAGCTGGTCCGGCGCGACGGGTTTTTGCGTGACGGCGCGCGTGATGCTGCCGGTGGTCGCCAGAAATTCGGTCTGCAGGGTTGGTGCTTCGGCCGGGTCGTTGCCGTCGTTCGCCGCTGGGTCCTGTAAACTGTCGTTCTGCGCATCTTGCGGCAGCCGCAGGGCAAGGGCGGCGGCGACGGCCTCGTTGGAGAGGCTGGCCCCCGTCGTGGCGGGGCTTGCGGGCCTTGCGCCCGTCGGGGTCGCAACGCTGGGCGGCAGGGCGCCGGTCGTATCGCGCAGCAGCGGACGGTCCGCCGCAATGACGCCCGGCGGCGAGCGTGTGGTGGAGCCGACGCTGATATCGTCCGGGCTGAGATCGGCGGGTGATGCGACGCCATTGCCGGCGATCTGCGGCGTGGCGCCAGCGCCGGGCGTCCCGTCGAGGCGCAGGATCGACCCGATGGCGCCGATCATGGCGATACCGAAGATCGTGGCGGCGAGAAATGCCGCGACCGGGCGCTTGCGCAATCGGGTCATGAAGGCGGCGCGCCGACCGATCCTTCCGCCGAGCATGCGGCGACCGCTCGTATCGCCACTTTTGGCACGCGAGAACCAGCCGGATTTCTTCTGGGCACGCTCGTGCGCGAGCCGGCGCTCGACGAGGCGCCTTCGGATGATGTCCTCACTCGGACGGATGCCGCGGGGCTCCAACCGTTTGTTCATGCGAAACCGTCTCCACGGGCGGGCTTTCGGCCGGTGCGTCGCGTGTTCGTTCGTGCCCGCGTGGCACCGCTTTCGCGCATCGCGTGAAAGGGAAGCTTCCCGAAACATTAATCATTCAGGGTTGATTAAATCTTTAAATATGACGGTTCGGCGATGCTGTCCGTTCAAATCCGTCTTTCGGTGGATCATTTTGGCGCGAATGGTGAATCGCGCAGCACCGTGCGACACCCCAAACAAAAAGGGCGGCTTCTGAGCCGCCCTTGAGGATCGTGCATCGAACCAAGTCGTACGGCTTCGGTGATCAGGCGGCGACCGCCGCCTCTTTCGGCGCGAAGCGGCCATAGAAGGTTTCGCCGGTCTTCGCCATTTCGCGCAGGAGCGGCGTTGGCTCGAAGCGCTCCCCGTGTTTGGCCGCGAGCTTTTCGCACAGGGCGACAAAAGCCTTGGTGCCCATGCCGTCGATGTAGGAGATGGTGCCCCCCGTATAGGGCGCGTAGCCGAAGCCCAGGATCGAGCCGACATCGGCCTCGCGCGGATCGGTGACGACACCCTCTTCCATGGTGCGGGCAGCTTCCAGCGCCATGGTGGCCAGGAAGCGCTCCTTCAACTCCTTGAAGTCGATCTCGGAGGCCGGCTTCTGGTCGAACATCTCTTTAAGGCCCGGCCAGAGGCTCTTTTTGGCTGGCTTTTGCGGGTAGTCGTAGAAGCCCTTGCCGGCCTTGCGACCGAGGCGGCCGTCGCCGTTCATGCTTTCGACCAGCTTGAAGTGGCGCGGGTCGACGGAGTCCTCACCCATGTCGCGCATGGTCGCTTTCATGATCTTCAGCGACAGGTCGACCGCGGTTTCGTCGTTGAGGGCCAGCGGGCCGACCGGCATGCCGGCGAACTTGGCGGCATTCTCGATCATCGCCGGCGGCACGCCCTCGACCAGCATGTCGTAGGCTTCCGACATGTAGCGAAGCACGCAGCGATTGGCGAAGAAGCCGCGGGTGTCGTTGACGACGATCGGCGTCTTCTTGATCGCCCGCACGAAGTCGAGGGCGACGGCCAGTGCGGTGTCGCCGGTCTTGTCGCCCAGGATCACCTCGGTCAGCATCATCCTGTCGACCGGCGAGAAGAAGTGGATGCCGATGAAGCGCGCCTGGTCGGGGAAGACTTCGGCCAGCGTGGTGATCGGAATGGTCGAGGTGTTGGAGGCGAAGATCGCGCCGTCCTTCATGACGGCGGCGGCCTTCTTCGTCACCTCGGCCTTCACGTCGCGATCCTCGAACACGGCTTCGACGACGAGGTCGGCGTCCTTCAGGCTGTCGTAGTCGGACGTCGCCGTGATCTTGGCCAGCACCGCCTCCGCTTGCTCCCTGGTGGCGCGGCCTTTGGAGACCAGGCCTTCCATCAGCGTGCGGGAGTGCGCCTTGCCCTTGTCGGCCGCGTCCTGGTCGCGGTCGATGAGGACGACGTCGAGCCCGCCTTGGGCCGCCACATAAGCGATGCCGGCGCCCATGAAACCGGCGCCGACGATGCCGATCGTCTTCAGGTTCGAATCCGGCTCGTTCGCCGGGCGGCGGGCGCCCTTGTTCAGCGCCTGCATCGAGACGAAGAGCGAGCGGATCATCATTGCCGCCTCGGTCGTCTGCAACACCTCGGTGAGGTAGCGCTGCTCGACGCGGAGCGCCGCGTCCATCGGCAGGAGAAGCCCCTCGTAGACGCATTTCACGATGGCGCGGGCGCCGGGATAATTGTCGTTGGTCTCCTTGCGGAACAGCGAGGCGACGGCCGGCCAGATCTGCGCGCCGGCCGGCGAATAGACCGGGCCGGAGGGCAGCCTGAAGCCCTTCTGGTCCCAGGCTTTGACCGGCGACAGGCCGTCCGTCAGCATCTTCCTGGCGGTGGCGACGAGTTCGTCCTGCGGCACCACCTGGTCGATGAGCTTCATGCCCCTGGCCTTGTCGGCGGTGAGCGTCGAACCCTTCAGGAGCATCTGCAGGGCGCTCTGGGTGTCGGCGAGGCGGGCGACGCGCTGGGTGCCGCCGGCACCGGGGAAGATGCCGACCTTGACTTCCGGCAGGCCCATCTTGGCGCCTTGCGCCGCAACGCGGCCGTGGCAGGCGAGCGCCAGCTCGAAACCACCGCCCATGCAGGTGCCGTTGATCGCCGCGACGAAGGGCTTGCCGCAGGTCTCCAGCTTGCGCCAGATCCACGACATGCGACCGGCGCCGTCGAACAGTTCCTTGACGGCAGCCTCCTTGTTCAGGGCTTTCGCGGCCTCGAACGCGTCGAACATGCCCGACAGCATCTTCAGGTCGGCGCCGCCGGTGAAGGAGCCCTGCTTGCCCGAGGTGATGACGACGCCCTTCACGGTCTCGTCGGCGACCATCGCGTCGATCATCGCGTCGAATTCGCCCATCATCTCCTGGGTGAAGACGTTCATCGACCGGTTCGGCATGTCCCAGGTCACGACGGCGATGCCGCCCTCGTTGATCTCGGTGGTAAAGTTCTTGCTGTTCATCGTCCGCTCCCGTTCGTGTCCGTCGCCGACGTTTGGCCGGCTCTCGATTCTTCGTTTGACTTCAACCGCTTCGTCGTGCGGCAAATCGCTTGCATTCAGCTTCCGGTAACCATCCGCGGCCTATCCTTCGAGCTTGTCCCCGAATCCGAGTGTCCGCGATGTCCGACCCCACCAGCGATTGCCCCGGTTGCCAGACGGCCCGCCCGCTCGACTTCGAGATCACCATGGCGTTCCAGCCGATCTACGACGTCGCGTCCGAACGGGTCTGGGGTTACGAGGCGCTGGTGCGCGACACCAATGGCGCGGGCGCGGGCGACGTCCTGTCGCGCGTGTCGCCCGAGCAGAAATACCGCTTCGACCAGACCTGCCGCACGACCGCCATTGCGCTGGCCGCCCGGCTGTTTCCACAGGGCCACGACCTGAAGCTGTCGATCAACTTCCTGCCGGGTGCCGTTTACGACCCGGCGGCCTGCCTGCGTGCGACGCTGTCCGCCGCCAGAAAGCACGACTTCCCGCTCAACGCGATCATGTTCGAATTCACCGAAGGGGAGGAGGTGACCAATGTCGCCCATCTCCAGAACATCATTTCCGAATATCGCCGTACCGGCTTCATCACCGCCCTCGACGATTTCGGCGCCGGCTATGCCGGGCTGAGCCTGCTTGCCGATTTCCAGCCCGACCTCATCAAGATCGACATGCAACTGGTGCGTGGCATCGAAAGCTCGCGATCGCGCCAAGCGATCATGTCGGCGATCCTCTACGTCGCCCGCGAACTCGGCATCAAGGTGCTCGCAGAGGGCATCGAGACCGAGGCCGAATACGTCACGCTGAAGGCCGCGGGTATCAACCTCTTCCAGGGCTACTGGTTCGCCAGGCCTGCCTTCGAGGCGCTGCCGGGCGTCTGCATGGACGTGGCGACGCAAATCATGCGACATCACTACTCCTGAGAGCGGGCATTTCGCCGAACCTCCAGCCCGAAGACCCATTGGAGGCCTCACACCCGCTCGATGATGGTCGCCGTGCCCATACCGGCGCCGATGCAGAGTGTGACGAGAGCGGTCTGCTTGTTCGTGCGCTCCAGTTCGTCGAGCACTGTGCCGAGGATCATTGCGCCGGTGGCGCCGAGCGGATGGCCCATGGCGATGGCGCCGCCGTTGACGTTGATCCTGTCGTGGTCGATGTCAAAGGCTTGGCAGTAGCGCAGGACGACGGCGGCGAAGGCCTCGTTGAGCTCGAACAGATCGATGTCGGCCAGCGTCATGCCGGCGCGCTTTAACAGCTTTTCCGTCACGTCCACCGGGCCGGTCAGCATCAGCGCCGGATCGGAGCCGATGTTGGCGAAGGCCTTGATGTGGGCGCGGGGCCTGATGCCGAGGCTTTCGCCGCCGGCCCTGGAGCCGAGCAGGACCGCCGCCGCGCCGTCGACGATGCCCGAAGAATTGCCGGCGTGGTGGACGTGCTCGACGCGCTCGACTTCCGGGTGGGCCTGGATGGCCACGGCATCGTAGCCGCCCATCTCGCCCATCATCGCGAAGGAGGCGTTGAGCGAGCCGAGCGACTGCATGTCGGTCGACGGACGCATGTGCTCGTCCTTGTCGAGGATGGTGAGGCCGTTCTGGTCCTTGACCGCGATCACCGAATCGTCGAACCGGCCGTCGGCCCAGGCCTTGCCGGCGCGCTTCTGGCTTTCGACCGCATAGGCGTCGACGTCGTCGCGGCTAAAGCCGTATTTCGTCGCGATGAGATCGGCCGAAACGCCCTGGGGCATGAAGTAGGAGGGAATGCCGACGGAAGGGTCCATGATCCAGGCGCCACCGGACATGCCCATACCGACGCGGGACATGGATTCCACGCCGCCGGCGATGACGAGGTCGTTGGCGCCTTGCGCGATGGTCGCCGCGCCGAAGTTCACCGCGTCGAGGCCGGAAGCACAGAAGCGCGAAATCTGCATGCCGGGGGCGGAAAAGGCGTAGCCCGCCTCGAAGGCCGAAGCGCGGGGGATCACCGCGCCGGCCTCGCCGACCGGATCGACGCAGCCGAAGATGATGTCGTCGACGGTGGCGGTGTCGAGCCCGTTGCGGTCGCGGATCGCTTCCAGCACCTTGGCGCCGAGGCGGACGGCCGGCACTTCGTGAAGCGCGCCGTCCTTCTTGCCGCGGCCGCGTGGCGTGCGCACGTGGTCGTAGATATAGGCTTCGGTCATGTCAGGGGCCTCCCGGGCAAGTCGTTGCGCCATACGGCGCATCGTTTCATATAGCAGGAACGCTGCGGGCTAGAACGCCTCCGCCTCCATCGCCATCGTCGAGTCGCAACCAGACGCGATTCGGGCGAGATGGGCGGCGCTCTCGGGCATGATGCGGTCCATGTAGAAGCGGGCGGTGACGAGCTTATTTTCCATGAAGTCGGCCTTGTCGTCGGCACCGGCGGCGAGCTTTTCGTTCGCGACCTTGGCCATGCGGGCCGACATGTAGCCGAGCGCAACCAGGCCGAAGAGGTGCATGTAGTCGGTCGAGGCGGCGCCGGCATTGTCGGGCTTGGCCATGGCGTTCTGCATCAGCCACATAGTCGCCTGCTGCAGGTCGGAAAGACCCTTCTTGAGGCCCTTGGTCAGGGGCTTCAGCGTCTCGTCGTCGCGGTTTTCCTCGCAGAAGGCGTCGATTTCGGCGAAGAATGCCTGGACGGCACGGCCGCCGTTGAGGGCAAGCTTGCGGCCCACGAGATCGAGGGCCTGGATGCCGTTGGCGCCTTCGTAGATCTGGGCGATGCGGGCATCGCGCACGAACTGTTCCATGCCCCATTCGGCGACGTAGCCATGGCCGCCGAAGACCTGCTGAGCCTCGACCGTGTTGGCGAAACCCTTGTCGGTCAAGACGCCCTTGATGATCGGGGTCATCAGGCTCATCCAGTCGTCCGCCGCCTGGCGCTCGGCCGCGTCGTCGGAGCGGTGGGAGAGATCGCCCTTCAGCGCGGTCCATAAGATCAACGCGCGACCCGCCTCGTTTACCGCGCGCACGCTCATCAGGATGCGACGGATGTCCGGGTGGACGATGATCGGGTCGGCCTTTTTGTCCGGCGCCTTGTCGCCCGAGAGCGAGCGGCCCTGGATGCGCTCGCGGGCATAGGCGACGGCGTTCTGGTAGGCGACCTCGGAGATGGCGAGCCCCTGCACGCCGACGCCGAGGCGGGCCTCGTTCATCATCGTGAACATGGCGCGCAGGCCCTTGTGCGCCTCGCCGATCAGAAAACCGGTCGCGTCGTCGTAGTTCATGACACAGGTGGCGTTGCCGTGGATTCCCATCTTTTCTTCGAGGGAGCCGCAGACGACACCGTTGCGGGCGCCTGGCTCACCATCCGCGTCGAGCACGAATTTCGGCACGATGAAGAGGGATATACCCTTTACGCCTTCCAGCGCGCCCTCGATGCGGGCGAGCACCAGATGGACGATGTTGTCGGACATGTCGTGCTCGCCGGCCGAGATGAAGATCTTCTGGCCGGTGATTTCGTAGCTGCCGTCGTCTCGCGGCACCGCCTTGGTGCGCAGGAGGCCGAGATCGGTCCCGCAATGGGGCTCGGTGAGGTTCATGGTGCCGGTCCACGAGCCTTCTATCATCTTCGGCAGATAGGCCTGCTTCTGCGCGTCCGATCCATGCGCCGAGATCGCCGCGATCGCGCCGGCGGTGAGGCCGGGATACATGGCGAAGGCCATGTTGGCGGCCGACATGTATTCCGAAACGGCGGTCGACAACGTATGCGGCAGGCCCTGGCCGCCATAGGCTGGATCGAAGGGCAGCGAGCCCCAGCTGCCCTCTCGGAATGTCTTGTAGGCACTCTTGAATCCGGCGGGCGTCGTCACCGCGCCATCTGGGTTTCGCGTGCATCCCTCGATGTCGCCGATGCGGTTCAGCGGCTGCAGCACCTCGCCGGCGACGCGGCCGGCCTCCGACAGGATCGCTTCGACGATGTCCGGGCTCGCGTCGGAAAAGCCGGGCAGATTGTTGTAGCGCTCGATGCCGAGAAGGTCGTTGACGACGAAAAGCGTGTCTTCGATCGGAGCTTGGTAGCTGGGCATTTCGTTCTCCCCTTCGTGGCGCTCCCGTGCATATGACTAACTTTGACGTAAACGTCAATTAACTGCCAGCCCGCTTTCATCGCGAGGCTTCGATGGCGCCTCGAAATCGATCCGTCGGTGCACCAGCGCGGGAGCCGAATCAGATTTCAACGGTTGCCAAAGCAGAAAAGCGTTTCGACGGTGCCCGGTCAGGAATTCGGTCGTCCAATCAACCAGGCTCGGCCGATACGCAACCATGGGTCTTCGATCGTCAGTATCTCGGCGCTGCTCCCGCCGGATCGGTTTTGCCGGGTCCGTGATCTCGTTCGTGCCGCCATGACACGTTATGCGTCGGCTCTCGCTTTCAGCTTCTCGCGCACGAGGGATATCGTGAGATCCATCGCCTTGATCGAATTTTCGATTTCGCGCTTCTGATCGTCGAGAATGTCCTGCTGTTCCTCGAATCGATCGAGCGCGGTCTGAAGCTGGATCGTCCGGCCGTTCGGCTGGTCGTAGAGTTCGATCAGCTGCTTGGCTTCGGTGAGCGAGAAGCCGAGCGTCTTGGCCAGCAGAATCAGCCGCAGACGCTTACGGTCGCGGCGGCTGTAGAGCCGAGTGGTGCCACGTCGCTCGGGTAAGAGCAGACCGCGATCCTCATAGAAGCGCAGGGTGCGTAGCGTGACGCCGAATTCCTTCGACAGGTCGCCGATCCTGAAGATCTGCTGGTCGCGATTTTCATCGCCGCGCGTACCCAGCAGGAAGTCGATATCGATATCGACGTCTTCGTCCGGCCGTTCGACAGGTTTAAGATGTGCCATGGGTGTCATGTCCGTATGTCTGCGACGTCGGCGAAACCGCTTTGCGGGGGAAGTCCCTAACCTCCCGCGCCGCAATGAGCGTGTGCCCGCCGTTGTGATATCGAGCCAAATGCGGCTCTAGCAAGACGTAGGGTCATTATCCCTCTCCAGCTTCGGTCCGGCTTCCACGGCTATTTTCTCTCGCATGACCTCAAAGCGTTAACGTGTCGTTTACCATGTTTGACGAAGTTCGGGGACAACGGGCGAAAGCCTGCCGCTGAAGAGAGCCGGCTCACCGGTTCGGACTGACCGGAAAGAGCTGACATGAGCGATCTCAATCCCGCGGCGAAGAAAACGCACGAGTCATTCGACGATGCGTCGCCCCTCGACACGTTGAGCCGCACCCTTGAAGACCTCGAACACCGTCTGGCGCGGATGAGCGTTGCCAAGCGGGAGGCGGCAGCGCGCGGCGGCAGGGGGAGGGGGTCGGCCCGCCCACGTTTTTCGGCGATCGAAGGCGGCGCCGATCGTGCCGATCCGATCGCGGTCGCAAGGCCCGCCGAGACACGGGGCGAGGCGTTTCGACCGTCCTTGTCGAGCGCCGTGTCCCAGATCGCGTTGCGGCAAAAGGCTCTGGACGGCGGCCTTGATCAGGCGAACGAAACCCCGGCGCCCGAAATTCCCGCGGCCGCTTCGGTGCCGGCGCGCGGCCAGCCCGCCAGGAAGCGTCGCAAGCGCCAGGCCGAGCCCGGCCAATTGTCGGATGTCAGCGGTGAGTTAACGCGCCTGCGCGACGAACTGCGGAGCGATGTCGGCAAGGCCTCCGCTCACGGCATGAAGCCACGCCTCGACGAGATACGCCACAGCTTCGACGAACTGCGGCAGATGATCGACGAGCGGGCCGGCACCGACGCCATCCAACACGAGATCCAGCGCCTCGGCGTGGGTCTCGACGCGATGATCGAGAACGGTGTCGATCGCGCGACGATGCAGAACCTCAAGTCCGAGCTCGACGCGATGGGCCAGCTCGTCGGCCAGATGGCACACGAAAACACGGTTCAGGCCGTCGAGGAGGGCGTGGAAGTCATCGAGACCAGCATGTCAGGGCGTGACGATTTCGGGCGTGGCGACGTGGAACACGAGTCGCGGCGCGACATCAAGGACGAGCTGGAGCGCCTTCGTGCCTCCATCGCTTCGCTCGCCAGTGAGGATCACGTGCTGGCCGTCGAGGGGCGTCTCGACCAGCTCGAGGCGACGTTCTCGGCCGTGCCGAAACCGATCGAGGAAGCCGCGATCTCCGAACTGATCAAGGGCGAGATGGTCTCGTTGCGCGAGAAGCTCGAGACGCTCGCCTCGGAAAAATCGATGAGTGCTGTCGAGGAACGCTGGGGGGCGATGGAGGAACGCTTCGCCTCGCGCGGGATCGAGACCAATATCGAGGCGATGGCGGAACGGGTCGCGCAGATCGAGGAGGCGCTGGACCGGCTGCCCGAGACCTTGTCGATCGCGCCGCTCGAAGAGCGGGTCCAGGCCCTGGCCCTCAGCATAGAGACCCTGTCGCAGCGCCAGCAGGACGAGACGGATGCCGACCATTTCGGCCAGCTCGAAGAGCGGCTGGACGAAATTTCGCAGGCGATCGTCAACGTCTCGACGCACGCGCCGACTCTCGACATGACGCCGATCGATCGCATCGAGGCGCGCTTGCAGACGCTTGCCACACGGGTTGACGAGGTCGCCGAAGGGCCCGACACCGATTTCCTCACGCAGCAGATCGTCGAGCTTTCCGAACGCATGGAAGTCATGGCGAATGATCCGAAGGCGGATGATCTGGCCGAGCGGATGGAACGGTTTTCCGCGCATCTGGAGCAGTTCGTCGCGTCCACCGAAGCGGCCAGTGCCAACAACGACGCGCTCGAAGGTCGGTTGCAGTCCCTGGCCGAACAGATCGACGAGGTCTCCCATTCGCGCGTCGACGAAACCCTGGTCAAATTGCTGGAATCCCAGATCGGCCGTCTGTCGGAGCTGATCGGCGAGGGCGGCGGTGCCGCCATGGCCGATGTCGAACTCGATGCACGCCTCAGCGACATCGAGCGCCGGCTCGAGGAAAACCAGGAATCAATTCTCTCCACCGCCCGCGCGGCTGCCGACGAGGCGGTTCGCAGGATGCTGGAGAGCGGCGACCTGCGACAGAGCGAACACGTCGCCAAGCTGACCGAGGGCCTGACGGCGCTCGAGAACCTGTCGCGCGAAAGCGGCAACCAGTCCCACGAATTCTTCACCGCCGTCCACACGACCCTGCAGCAGCTGGTCCAGCGCATCGGCAAGATCGAGCAGGAGATTGCCGGCGACGGCCGCGCAACGCGGCAGGCCGCCGCAGCGGGTTCGAACGTCGTCGAAGAAGCGGTGTTCGCCGCCTTCGAAGAAGATTACGACGAGGTCTCGCACAAGCCGTCGGGTCTTCGTTCCATGCTCGGCCAGATGCGGCGCACCCGTCAGGCGCCGAGCGGCGATGCCGAAGACTCGAAGGGCGGACCCCAGATGGTCGCTCTGCCCGTCGAAGACGCAGACGCAGACGAGGCAGCCGCCGACACCAGCGATCCCTTCGCCAGTCCAGAGGCCAACCGGCCGCTGGCCGTCGGTTCGGGCGTGCCGAACGTCACCGCTCTCCTGGAGCGCGTGCGGGCTCAGCAGGCCGGCCGCGCCGGCGAACATAACGGCGAAGACATCGGCAAGGCCGACTTCATCGCAGCCGCCCGCCGCGCCGCCATGGCCGCCGCTGCCGAAGCCGACAACCTTCGCGTCCACGGCGACGACGCCGAGGAGGGCAAGGGTCGCCTGACCGACATCCTGTCGCGTCGCCGCAAGCCGATCATGATGGCGATGGGCGCCGTCATCCTGGCGCTGATGGCGCTGCCGCTCGGCCTATCGCTGCTGTCTTCCCCCGACATCAACACCGGTTCGGGCGAGGGTGCCACCATCGCCGCAAGCGACGCCGCGGCGCCCCTTCCGACGGTCTCGGGCGAGGACAGCACCATTGACCGGGACGATACGTCCGTGGCCGCGGCTACTGACACCGATGCGCGCGACGCCGCGCCGGCCGCTCCGGCAACCGACAGCATCGCCGCCGACTCGCCAGCCGAACAACCGACCACCATCGCGTCCGCCATGCCCGACAATTCGGGCTGGAAGGACACTCCGGCTGGTGCCGACGAGAGCCCCTACATTTCGCCGACCGCCATTTCGGCCCCGCAAGTCGGCCCGACCAATGCCGCAGCGTCCGCGGGATTCGGCGAGGCCCGCAGCGGCTCGACATTCGGGAACGGTCCGCTCGTGGCCCCCGAAGCGACGGCGTCGGGCGTCTCGACCGCCGGTGCGGCTGCCTCGTCGACGCAAGTCGCGGCGATTCCCGCCATGCCGCAGTCGATCGGCACGCCGGCGCTCGCCGATGCCGTAACGGCCGGCGACCCGAAGGCGCTCTTCGAGGTCGGTCTGCGCCTGATGGAAGGCCGCAACACGACGCCCGCGCCGGATGCGGCGGCAAAATGGTTCGAAGCGTCCGCCACCCGTGGCTTCGCACCGGCGCAGTACAGCCTCGGCACGCTCTACGAGAAGGGCAACGGCCTTGCCCGCGACACGTCGGCTGCCCGCGACTGGTATGTGAAGGCGGCAGGCCAGGGCAATGTGCGCGCCATGCACAATCTCGCGGTCCTCTATGCGACCGGCGTCGACGGCAAATCCGACGCGGAACTGGCCGCCGAATGGTTCGAGAAGGCCGCCGATCACGGCATGACCGACAGCCAGTACAATCTCGGCATTCTCTACGCCCGTGGTGCGGGGGTCGAGCAGAACCTCGTGCAGTCCTACAAATGGTTCGGCGTCGTCGCGGCCGACGGCGACAAGGATTCTGTCGACAAACGCGACGAGGTCGCCAAGTCGCTGACCGCCGAGCAGTTGAACGCGGCCAAGGCGGCCGTCGACGACTTCAAACCGGTGGCGCGCGACGAAGCGGCCAACACCGTCGACATTCCGGCCGCGTGGAGCGACAAAGCGACCGATCCGGTCGAGACCTCTTCGGTCGACATGAAAAAGGCCGTCCGCAACATCCAGGCGATCCTGACCAAGCTCGGCTACGACGCCGGCACACCGGATGGTGTCTCCGGTGCCAAGACGACCGAAGCGATCAAGGCGTTCCAGAAAGATGCGGGCCTCAAGGCGTCGGGAAATATCGACGAGCCGCTGATCCGTGAACTCCTGAAACGCAAGGACAGCTGAAATCTTGAGGTAAACCACCCGTAAAGCCGGTTGAAGGTTTGACAGGCAAGGGGGTTCGGGCCAAGACGGTCGAACCCCTTTTTCGTGCGGCTCGAAAAGCCGACCGTCGGACGGCCAATCCCCGTGAACCTTTACCTTCCGATCGCGGAAATTTCGGTCAACATCCTGGTCCTCGTCGGAATGGGCGCGGCCGTCGGGTTTTTGTCGGGACTGTTCGGCGTCGGCGGTGGTTTCTTGATCACGCCGCTCCTGATCTTCTACAATGTGCCGCCCGCCGTCGCTGTCGCCACCGGCGCCAACCAGGTCATCGCGTCATCTTTTTCCGGTGCGCTCGCTCACTACAAGCGCGGCACCGTCGATCTGAAGCTCGGAACGATGCTGCTGGTGGGCGGCGCCATCGGCTCGGTCGGCGGCGTGTCGCTGTTCACGCTTTTGCGCCGGATCGGCCAGCTCGATCTGGTCGTCTCGCTGCTCTACGTGATTTTCCTCGGCGGCGTCGGCGGCCTGATGCTGATCGAGAGCGTCCAGTCCATGCGCCGCAACCGCGCGGCCGGCGGCAGTGGCGAGGGGACCCGCCGCTCCGGCAAGCACAACTGGATCCATGGCCTGCCGTTGAAGATGCGCTTCCAGCGCTCCAAGCTGTTCGTCTCGGTGATCCCGGTCATCGGCCTTGGCTTTCTCATTGGCGTCCTTTCGGCGGTGATGGGCGTCGGCGGCGGCTTCATCATGGTGCCGGCGCTGATCTATCTGCTCCGCGTGCCGACCAGTGTCGTCATCGGCACCTCGCTGTTCCAGATCATTTTCACCACCGCCGTCACCACCGTGCTGCAGGCGACGACGAACGGCACGATCGACGTCGTTCTTGCTTTCTTCCTTATGCTGGGAGGCGTCATCGGCGCGCAGTTCGGCGTCGAGGCCGGTCGGCGCTTGCGCGGCGACCAACTCAGGGCGCTGCTCGGCCTCCTCGTTCTCGCCGTCGGCCTGCGCCTCGGCTTCGAGCTGGTGCTGACGCCGAGCGAACTTTTCTCCATCAGTCTGCCGAGCGGTCAGACCGGATGAGCCAGCCCGCGGTTCCACATCGTTCTTTTTCGCACGTCTTACGGGCCTGCGGACCACTTTCGGGCTTTCTTCGTCTGTGCGGCCTGGCGTTTTCCCGCGTGGCGCTGGCCGCCGTCGGTTTCGGCTGCGGATTGCAGGTCGGCCACGCCCAGACGCCGAACGAAAGCTTCGAGATCGGCTTGTCGACCGATCTGATCGGCATCACCTCCGACTTCAACGGTGCACGACTCGTTGTTTTCGGCGCCCTCGACAATGCCGACGCGAAACTCTTGCGCCAGCAGCGCTACGACATCGTCGTCGCGCTGGTCGGGCCGCGGCGCCGGGTGGTGGTGCGCGAGAAGGAGCGCACCCTTGGCCTCTGGATCAACCGGGGCTCGGAAAGCTTCAACTCGGTTCCGGCCTCCTATGCGCTCGCCTCGACCCGACCGCTTGGCGACATCACCCGCGAGGGCCTCCGCGTCAGCCTTTCGATGGGCATCGAGGACATGCGGCTGAACAGCGGGTCGACGCTGCAGCCGAGCGGCATCCAGGCACCGCCGAAACAGGACGGGGCATTGCCCGATGCCGCAAACCCGGCGTCGCCCGCATCGACGATGCCACAGGCCGGCAACGACACCGCTGGAAACGGAACGGCGGGCCGTCGGACCACGGGCCAACCGCCAGCGGCGGCAGAGCCAGACGCCGATGGGACCGATGACACGTCCGAGCCAGCTGCCAGCGATGGATCGTCGGGCGAACCCGGCCCGTCGGATGCCGACGCCGCGTCGGGCGATCCGGTGTTCAATCCCGCGTCCGGGCCGTCATCGCAGACCGTTCCGGTCCCCGTCGGGGCGAGCGATCCGGCCAGCATGGCCAGGGCGCCGCCGCTCGACGAGGCGCTGGGGACCAAGGCCAATCGCGATCGCTACGCGACCGCGCTGCGGCGTATCCGCGAAGGCTCCGGCCTTTACAATCAAAGCTTCGGCAGCGTCGAGTTCGTCAGCCCGACACTGTTTCGCGCCGATCTGCGCCTGCCTGCCGATTTGCCGGTCGGCCAGCACATGGTGCGCGCCTATCTGTTCCGCAGCGGCGTCTTCATCCGCCAGCAATCCGAACCGCTTGTCGTGGTGAAGACCGGCTTCGAGAGCGTCGTCGACGATTTCGCGACGCGCTACGGCTTTCTCTACGGCCTCTTTGCCGTGGCGCTGGCGATTTTCACCGGCTGGTTCGGGCGGATCGTTTTCAAGCGCGATTAGTTAGAACGTCCATGAGCACCGTAACCGACGATCCGGCGCGCCCCCCCGCATCGGCCCCTTCTCAGAACCCGGCCACCGACGCGCCGATCCACGAAACGCGCGCCGTTTCGCCGGCTCAAGGCGCCGGCCGGCCCGACGGTGGGGCTCGGCGGGAAAGCAATCCCCGTCACCGGACGGCCTGGACGCTTGGTTTCCTCGGCCTGATTCCGTTCGTTGTGATGGCTGGCCTGTTGTTCTATGCGGGCCGCGACTTCATCGCCTTTCCTTCGCTGATCCTGGCGATGTCTGGCTATTCGGCGACGATTCTCGCGTTTCTCGGCGGCATTCGCTGGGGCGGCGGGGTGGTGCTGGGGAACCATGAGCCGCGTACGCTGATCCTCTCGGTGCTTCCATCGTTGGCCGCCTGGGCACTTCTGTTCGTACCGAGCCCCTGGATGTTCGCCGGTTTTGCCGTTGCCTTCGCGGTCTCGGGGGCCTGGGATTTCGCTGGCGCGCGCGGTCGATCGCTGCCGAACTGGTTCGGCAAAATGCGGCTTGTGCTGACGGTCGTCGTGGTTCTCTGTCAGGTCGTGGCTTTCCTCTCGACGTTTTGACCGGCCGGAAGATCGGCGATCTCAGTCGAGGCAGAGGCCGGCAAATCCGATCGGGTAGATTCGCGTCAGGCCGACGACGTAGGCCGTGGCGGACGCTGTCTGGAACAGGTCGCTGAAGGCGCGATCGAGCACATTGAGACCACCCGTGGTCACGCCGAAGGACGGCAGAATCATCCGCTCGCCGTCCGAAGCGAAGCAGGCGCTGCGGCGCGACTTGCCGCCGACCGAAACCCGCGCGATCGGATGAAGATGCCCGGCGACTTCGCCCTCGATGCGATGGGGCGAGGGCTCGTGGCGGAAAACCAGACGGCCGAAGCGTGCCTCCATCGCCGTCTCGCCGCCGATGCCGACGGGGGGTTCGGGATCGTGATTGCCGGCGATCCAGAGCCATGTCCGGCCGCGCATCTCGGCGGCCAGTTGTTCTCGGAACACCGCCGGCATCAGCGCCGCGCCCGGACGATCGTGGAAGGAATCGCCGAGGCAGACCACCTGTTTCGCTTGGTAGCGAGCGAGGGCATCGGAAAGCAGCGAGAGGGTCGCGCCGCTGTCGTAGGGCGGCAGCATCATGCCGCGGCGGGCAAAGGCCGCGCCCTTTTCCAGGTGTAGGTCCGAAACGACGAGGAGATCGTGAGCGGGAACATAGAGAACGCCGGACGGATCGCACAGCACGGCCTCGCCGAAGAGCACCGTTTCCAGCGCCTCGCTCTCGCCTTGCCTTCGCCGCCGCGCCAGCCCGTTCATTCGCCCCTTGTTCCCCGTTTCGCCCGGGATTTAACCCGGCGCCGGATGCCGCAGTCTTCCGGTACACTTTTCTACCGCCGCGTGGTTTCGTAAAGTCGGCCCGTTGGCCATTCGGTGATTCGCCTTTCGTTCCATTGAATCACGCTTTGCGACCAAGGCAAGGCCGCGCCATGTCGCCATGTCGCAACGGTGCGGAATCGGAGTGCGTGGTGTAATTGCCGCCTCCGCATGGCAGCTTTGCTGCGTCCGGTCGTTGCATTGCGTGATCGGTTCGCGTTATATCGCACCGCAACAAGGACCTGCTTGCAATGCGGGTGGCTATGCCGGGCGCCTATCCCTCGGCCAATCCAGATGCCAGACATGACCGTTTCAAGCTGCCTCGATCCGGGGCCGCAGGCAAAAATGTGCTGCGGGCCGTGCTCGACCGGTGACCGGCCTGGCGTTCAGATCTCGATACGGGGCCGATGTTTTCGACGTCCAATCTCAAGGCCGAATGGTTCGGCAATATTCGCGGTGACATCCTCTCCGGCATCGTCGTCGCGCTCGCTCTTATTCCCGAGGCGATCGCCTTCTCGATCATCGCCGGTGTCGATCCGCGCGTCGGCCTCTATGCCTCGTTCTCGATCGCCGTCCTGATCTCGATCTTCGGTGGCCGGCCGGGCATGATCTCGGCGGCGACCGCGGCGACGGCCGTCCTGATGGTCACGCTGGTGCGCGATCACGGACTGCAATATCTCTTCGCCGCGACCATCCTGGCCGGAATCATCCAGATGATCGCCGGCGTTTTGCGGCTCGGCGACCTGATGCGCTTCGTCTCGCGCTCGGTGATGACCGGCTTCGTCAACGCGCTGGCGATCCTGATCTTCATGGCGCAGTTGCCGGAGCTGACGAACGTGTCTACCGTCACATACGTGCTCGTCGCGGCCGGTCTCGCGATCATCTATCTCTTCCCCTATCTGACGAAGGCCGTGCCGTCGCCGCTTGTGTCGATCATCATCCTCACGCTGGCGACGGTGTTCTTCGGCCTCGACGTGCGCACGGTCGCCGACATGGGCGAGCTGCCCTCGACGCTGCCGGTGTTCCTCATCCCGGACATTCCGTTCAATCTCGACACGCTGCTGATTATCCTGCCCTATTCGGTCGGCATCGCCATGGTCGGACTGCTGGAAAGCCTGATGACCGCCAAGGTCGTCGACGACTTCACCGACACCGGCTCCGACAAGAACCGCGAATGCGTCGGCCAGGGCATCGCCAATTTCTGCACCGGCTTCATCGGCGGCATGGCGGGTTGCGCGATGATCGGCCAGTCGGTGATCAACGTGTCTTCGGGCGGCCGCGGCCGGCTGTCGACCTTCGTCGCCGGCGTGTTCCTGCTGTTCCTGATCGTCGGCCTGTCCGATCTCGTCGCCATCATCCCGATGCCGGCGCTGGTCGCGATCATGATCATGGTGTCGATCGGCACCTTCGACTGGGGCTCGATCAAGAGCCTCGTCATTCATCCGCGTCGCTCCTCCATCGTCATGGTGGCGACCGTCGTCATCGTCGTGTGGACGCACAATCTGGCGATCGGCGTCTTCGTCGGCGTGCTCCTCTCCGGGCTCTTCTTCGCCTCGAAGATCGCCCAGATCTTCTTCGTCACCTCCGAGCTTTCGGCCGACGGCAAGGAACGGCGCTACCGGATCGAGGGTCAGGTGTTTTTCGCCTCTTCGGAAAAATTCATCGCCGCCTTCGACTTCAAGGAGAAGGTCGAGCGCGTCGTCATCGACGTCAGCCGGTCGCATATCTGGGACCTCACCGGCGTCGGCGTGCTCGACAAGGCGGTCCTGAAGTTCCGCAAGGAGGGGGTCGAGGTTGAGGTCGTCGGCATGAACGAGGCGTCGAGCACGATTGTCGACCGTCTGACCGTGCAGAACGATCCGAACGCGATGGAGCTCGTGGGCGGTCACTGACCGGGCAAGCGTTCTTCGATCGATCAATCCAGACGCCGGCTGCGATCCTCGATCGTGGCCGGCGTTTGCGTTTGCGGGCCGATGCGCTACCTCGCGCGGATGCAGGACACCGAAGACCCCGACACTCCGGCCGACGACCTTCAGGCCCGCGATACCCGGGACCTGGTCGACGAACTCGACCGCTGGAGCGAAGCGGGGCTGACGCTCGACGTGTGGTGGCGGGACGACGACGTCAGCGCACCGAGCCTGGCGCTCGACCGGCTGCTCGGCGCGGCAGAGCGATCGGGCGCGCCGCTGGCGCTGGCCGCGATCCCCGCCGGGATCGACGATGCGCTCGCCCCCCGGTTCGACGACCGGCTCGACGACCGGCGCGTCACGGTCCTGCAGCACGGCTACAGCCATCGCAACTTCGCCGCACCCGGCGGCCGCGCCGTCGAATGCGGCGGCGATCGGTCGGTCGAGGAGGTGATCGCAAGCTTCGTTCAGGGACGCGAGCGCCTCGCATCGCTGTTCGGCGGGCGCTTCGTGCCGGTGATGGTGCCGCCCTGGAACCGCATCGAACCGGCGGTCACGGTGCGCCTGCCGGATCTGGGCTACCGGGCGCTCTCGATTTTTGGCGGGAGGGGTGCGGACCAAGCGGCGGGCGGCGCTGAGATGCCGCAACTCAACGCCCATCTCGATCTTCTCACCTGGAAGGGCGGCGCACGTTTTGCCGGCCGCGCCAAGCTGATCGAGCTGGCGGTGGAGCGGATCGCCATGCGCCGGACGGGCAACGCAGGCGGGGTGGAAGGCATGCCGCCGCAATCGATCGAGCCCTTCGGCCTCCTGACCCACCATCTCGACCATGACGAAGCGACCTGGGCCTTTCTCGACGAGCTTCTGGAACTCCTGTCGGCCCATTCGGCCGTGCGGTTCGCCTCGGCTCGCGAGTTGCTCCCTTGAGCGAGGCCAATGTCCGGCCGGCCCGCGAGGACGATATTCCTGCGGTCGTCGACCTCCTCCACACGCGCATGAACGGCAAGATCGAGCCGCAGCGCTGGCGGCGCATCCTCGACTATCCCTGGAGACCGCCCGAGGCCGAGCGCGGCTGGCTGGTCGAGGATCGCGGGCGTATCGTCGGCTTCATGGGCACGATCTACAGCGACCGGGTGGTTGCCGGTCGCACCCATCGCTTCTGCGATCTTTCCTCATGGTATCTGATGCGCGACTATCGCGGCGACGGCACCGGCGACCGTCTGCTTCGGGCCTGCATGGCGAAACCGGACGTCACCTACCAGACGATGACCGCGCGGCGGGCGACCGGCCGCAAAATCCGGGCGCTGGGCTTTTCGGTTCTCGACGACACGCGGCGTGTCTTCCGGCCGTCCGCGCCGTCTTCGCGGGAACGATCCGGGCTGGAAATCGTCGGCCACCCCGCCGCGATCCGCGCAAGGCTCGATCCCGACCAGCGCCGCGCGCACGATCTGCACGCCGGTTTCGGGCTCGGAGAAGCCTACATACCGGATTTCGGCCTTTGGCTGGTCTGGCAGCGTAAGCTGAAGGGCGAGGGGATCGCCTATCACGAGGTGTTGCACGCCAGCAATCCGGCACGACTTTCGGCGAACGCCCAGGCGATCTGCGATGCGATCGTCTCCGGCGACACCGGCATCCTCGCCATCGATTCGCGCTGGATGCGGGAGGGCGATCCGGCGGGGACGATCGAGACCATTGCGTTGCCGCGCTGGTTCCGCTCGCCGAACCTTGAGGGCGTCGCTGTCGATCACCTTTATTCGGAAGTCATCCTGCTCGACCGGAAGCTGCCCTGATCGCAGCCGCGTAACGGCCGGAACCGGGTCAGGCCCAGACGACCATCAGGTCAAGCGGCGCGTCGACGCCCTGGACGTGGCGATCGCTGACCTCGGTGAATCGCCGATCCGGGATGAAGCCCTGGCCGCTGGCCAGTTTGAAGGTGGCGAAAGTCGTGAGCGCCGCCGATCCCTCTATCTTATTGTGCTTTTCGAGCTTTGCAGCGAGATTTACCGCGTCGCCGATCACCGTGTATTCCAGCCGCTGGGCGTCGCCCAGGGCGGTGAAGACGAGACGGCCGGCGGTAACCGCGCCGTTGACCTTCAGGGGCGGCGCGCCTTTGATTTCGCTCATCTCCGCCGACCACACCTCGGCAACCGGCATGATCTGCGTGAGCGCCGCCAGCGCATCGGCCGCGGCGGTTTTGCTGGGACGCGACGCGCCGAAGGTCGCGAGCAGGCCGTCGCCGAGATATTTGTCGACGATGCCGCCATGGCGCTGGATGATCGGCACGATGCGGGCGTGCAGATCGACCAGCACGGAGACGACGTAGCCGGGTTCGTTCTCGTTGAGGAAATGAGTGAAGCCGCGAATGTCGAGGACGATGACGGCGGCGTCGCGCTCCACGGCGTCCCCGGCGATCACGCTCGCCGGCGCCTTGGTGATGGCGTTCTCGATATCCTCGGGCAGGAAGCGACGGATTTCCTCGCGCTCGATCTTTTCGCGCACGGCGACGGCGAGGAGGCGCTTGGCCCTCGTCAGTGCGAGGGCGAGCGCGAGCGACAGGCCGAGGATCGCCACGACCTTGTCGACCTCGGCACCGATCAGGATCTGGTCGCTCTCGATATAGGCGACGAAGCTGCGGGTCACGGAGACCGTGCCGGATTTCTCGATGGCGTAGATCGTCATGCCGACCCAGCCGATCGCTGCGACCGCGCCGGTGATCAGCACCCATGCCGGCTCGAAGCGCAGAGCCCGGATGGCGATGAAGAAGAAGACGTACATCACCGTCGGCGCCTTCAGGTAGAAGCCGGCGCTCTGACCGTACTGGACGTGGAAATACCAGATGACGCCGTAGAGCGTCGTGATGTCGACGAGCACCGACAGAAAGACGAACCATTTCGGCAGTCGGAACCGGTATGACAGCATCAACCGGACGATCGTGAAGGTCAGATAGATCGACAGGCTCAAGGGGACGGGCTGGCGGATATAGCCCATGAAGGCGTCTTCGGGGCGGCGCGAGACGAAGTAGAGCACCGAAAGGAAGAGCCCGATGCCGAGCTGCACCCAGCCGATCAGCCGTTCTCCCTGATCCTCGAACTGATCGACGACTTCCTGGATTCGATCGGGAATGGCGCGGGATTCGGGCCGGCCGATGAAGGGTCTGAGGATCTTGGGTGGCTTCGACATCGATGTTCCGGTTCAGGTCCGCCCGTCCATGAACGGTTCGTCCTCATTGTAGAAAGCGTTACGGCGGCCAATTGAACGTCGCGGTGTTCGCGCCTATCTCGCGCCGGTTCGCGCGATCTTGCACCGCACCGCGAAAGACGCCAGTGTGGTCCCCGTCACAGCGCAAGGGCGTCAGGAGTGTTTGATGAAAACCCGACCGCCTCGTGTCCTGATCTATAGTCACGATACGTTCGGACTGGGGCATTTGCGCCGTTGCCGGGTGATTGCACAATCGCTCGTCGCCCATCGTCCCGATATTTCGATCCTGATCGTTGCAGGCTCGCCGGTCGTCGGCTCCTTCAGTTTTCCGCCACAGGTCGATTTCATCCGCGTACCCGGCGTCGTCAAGCTCGGCTCGGAACACTACGCGCCGTCGAACCCGGGCCTGTCGATCGAGGACCTCACCGAAATCCGCAGCGCGATCATTGCCAAGACCGCCGAGATCTTCGAGCCGGACCTGTTCCTCGTCGACAAGGAGCCTCTCGGCATGCGGGGAGAAGTGACCGACACGTTGCACATGCTGAAGGCGCGCGGCACACGTCTGGTGCTCGGCCTGCGCGACATCATGGACGAGCCGTCGCGGCTGATCGAGGAATGGACGCGCAAGGATTCCTTCACCGCGGTCGAGGAGTTCTACGACGACATCTGGATCTACGGCCTGCCTGAAATCTGCGATCCGCTGGACGGCATCGGCGTTTCCCAGGCGGTGCGCGACAAGGCCACCTTCACCGGCTATCTTCAGCGCGAGGACGACCCGTCGGGGGCGCTGCCCGACCGCATCAAGATCGGCGAGCGTCCCTTCGTGCTGGTTACCACCGGCGGTGGCGGAGACGGCGCCATGCTGGTCGACTGGGTGCTGCGCGCCTACGAGAGCAATGCTGCGATCGGCGTGCGCGCCAAGATCGTCCTCGGCCCATTCATGGATTCCGCGGTTGCGGCGGAATTCCAGACCCGCGCGGCGGGTCTCGATCATGTCGACCTCATCACCTTCGCGGCCTCGATCGAACGTCTGTTCGAGCGCGCCGCCGGCATCGTCGCCATGGGTGGCTACAACACGTTCTGCGAAATCCTGTCCTTCGACAAGCCGGCCGTCGTCGTGCCGCGAACCCAGCCGCGGCTGGAGCAGTGGATCCGCGCCTCGCGGGCGCAGGATCTCGGACTTCTCACCATGTTGCCCGACGAACAGAGCGATAACACGGCGGCTATGGCCGATGCGATCCGGGCGCTGCCGACTCAGGCCCGGCCACGCTCGGCGGCGATCCCCGGCGTTCTCGACGGGCTGAAGACCATCTGCGAGCTGACCGATGGTTATTTCGCGGCCGGCATGCCCGCTCGATCGAGGCGCCACTCCAAGGACCGCGTCCTTGACGGCGACAACGTCCGTTCGCTGCAGAGGGCCGGCTCGGCGTGAATGTCGCCTTCTATGCCCCGATGAAGTCACCGGACGATCCTCGTCCGTCCGGTGACCGCACTGTTGCGCGCGGCCTTCTCGACGCCCTGCGGCGGGGTGGCCATCGGGTGAGCGTTCCGACGCGGTTTCGCAGCTGGGATCGCGGCGACGCATCGAGGCAGCAGCGTCTTGGCCGTCTCGGCGGATGCCTGGCCGAGCGGTTGGCGCAGCGTCTGGTCGCCGGTCTCGACAAGCCCGACGTCTGGTTCACCTATCATCTCTATCACAAGGCGCCGGACTGGATCGGACCGCATGTCGCGGGCGTGCTGGGCATTCCCTATGCTGTCGCCGAAGCCTCGGTCGCCGGCAAGCAGGCGGGCGGACGCTGGGACGCGGGGCACCGCGCAAGCATCGCGGCGCTTCGTCGCGCCGATCTGGTGCTCGGGCTCAATCCGAATGACGCGGCGGGGATCGCACCCTATTGCCGTGCGGATGCGGTGCGCCTGGCGCTGCCGCCGTTTCTCGATTGCGCACCTTTCGTTGCGGCAAGCCGACAACGTGTGGAGGCCCGGGCGGCGGCTGTCCGACACTTCGGGCTCGATCCGGACAAGCCGGTGCTGCTCGCCGTCGCGATGATGCGCAACGACCAGAAGCTCGATTCCTATCGCCTGTTGGCGGAGGCGGTGGCGCGGCTCGGCGATATCGACGCGCAGCTGCTGCTCGTCGGCTCGGGACCGGCCGAGGCCGAGGTGTGGGCAGTTTTCGCCGGTGCCCCCATACCGGTCGTGTTGGCCGGCGGGGCGGCTCCGGAGGACATGCCCGCGATCTATGCGGCTTGCGACCTCTATGTCTGGCCGGCGATCAAGGAATCCTGGAGCATGGCCCTGATCGAGGCGCAGGCGGCCGGCCTGCCGGTCGTGGCGGGCCGTTCGGGCGGCGTTGCCAATGTGGTCGTCGACGGCGTCACCGGGCTGCTGGCGCCGGAGGGGGATGGCGCGTCTTTTGGCCAGGCGCTGACCACGATGCTCGATCCCGAGCGCCGCAGCGCGATGGGGCGCGCTGCGCAAAACGCGATGCTGGAACGGCACGACATCGGTGTTGCGGCGAGCGCACTGGGCGGTGCGCTGAACGAGACCGTCGCGGCCTTCGCTGCAAGACGCCGCCCGGTCGCGGTGCGGCAAGAGGTTTTTTGACGATGCGCGTTCTGTTTCACGTCCAGCACCTTCTCGGCGTCGGACATCTGCGCCGCGGCGAATTGATCGTGAAAGCCTTGGTCGAGCGCGGCATCGACGTGACCGTGGCGCTGGGCGGCATGCCGGTGGCCGAGATGCCGTTCGCCGGTGCCGACGTCGTGCAGCTGCCGCCGACGAAGATCGCCGGCGCCGACTTCAAGGTGCTCTTTGACGCGGACGGTGCGCCGATCACCGACACCTGGCGCGCGGCCCGGCGCGATGCGCTGATCGCCGTCTACGAGGATGTCCAGCCGGACGTCGTGCTCCTGGAAATGTTTCCCTTCGGCCGTTGGCGGTTCAATTTCGAGCTCGTGCCGCTGCTCGACCGGGCGGCGAAGGACAAGCCGCGGGTCAAGTGTATCACCTCGGTACGCGATATCCTGGTCGAGACCAAGCATCCGGAGCGGGCCAGGCGCGGCGCCGAGATCGCACGGGAGAGGCTCGATGCGGTGCTTGTCCACTCCGATCCTTCGCTTTTCACCTTCGAGGAAACCTATCCCCATGCCGGCGAAATCGCCGACCTCGTAAGCTATACAGGCTACGTTACCGAGCCCGCCGAGCGTGGGGCGATCGAGGCGAACGGCGAAGTTGTGGTCTCGGCCGGCGGCGGCGCGGCGGCGGGCCAGCTGATGCGGGCGGCGCTCGCGGCACGGCCGCTCTGCCTGCCCGACCTGCGCGAGCGAACCTGGCATTTCCTCACCGGGCCGCGCTTTTCCGAGGCCGAATTCAAGGCGTTGGCCGCAAAGGCAGACGACAGGACGATCGTCGAGCGTTTTTCGACGCGCTTTCAGGCGTTGCTCGACGGGGCCGAGGCGTCGATCTCCCAGGCCGGCTACAACACGGTAATGAACCTGATGCGGGCCGCGATACCGGCAGTGGTCGTGCCCTATGACGATGGCGAGGAGACCGAGCAGTGGTTCCGCTCGGTTCGCATGGAGAAAATGGGGCTCCTGTCGGTGGTCAAGGCTTCCGACCTTTCGGGCGAGACCCTGGCAGCGGCGCTGAAGCAGGCCCTTGCGCAGCGCGCGCCGGCGACAAAAGCTCCACCGATCGATCTCGACGGCGCGCGAAAAACGGCCGCGATCATCGAGAATTCGGTGACGCAGGTGGCCGGTTAGGTTGCCGGATCGCAAGCGTGTCGGCGAATGGATCTCGAAAGCTGTATTTGCGGAAACATCGACATGCGGACATCGCGTTTTTGCATTATCGCTGGCAGGATCATGCCGGAGCGGCAATAATGCCGCGCAATCGAAGATTTGCAGGAACGGATCGGGACGGAAACTTCGAATCGTAACGCCCCGAGACCGAAGCTCCTGAGGTCTCCGGTTCACCAGACCCCAGCCACAAGAAGGCGGATGCCCTTGTCCAACGACGCATCGGTGCTGGATCGCTCGACGATCACGCGGGCGGAAGCGCCCGTTGCAGCGCTTTCCGCCACGCGCCGGCCACTGCTTGCGATCGAGGATCTGGCCGTCGAGTTCCATTCCATGGCCGGCATGGCCAAGGCGGTGAGCGGCCTCAGCATGGAAATAGCGCCGGGACGCACCGTGGCTCTCGTCGGCGAATCGGGTTCCGGCAAGACCGTCACCTCCCAGGCAATCCTCGGCCTGTTGCCGAAGAGCGCCAGGATCACCGGCGGGCGCATCCTGTTCGACGATCCGCTCGAAGGTCTCGTCGATCTGGCGCAGCTTGCGCCAACCAGCTCGCGTTTTCGGCACATTCGCGGGCAGTCGATTTCCATTGTCTTCCAGGAGCCGATGACCTCGTTTTCGCCGCTGCATACGCTGGGCGACCAGATCGGCGAAGTGCTGGAGGTCCATGGCGTTTCCCGCGCCGAAGCCCGCGAGCGGGCCATCGCGACCCTGCAGCTCGTGCGCTTTCCAGAGCCGGAGCGGGCGCTCAAATCCTATCCGTTCGAGCTGTCGGGCGGCCTGCGGCAACGCGCGATGATCGCCATGGCGCTGATCGCCAAGCCGGCGCTGCTCATCGCCGACGAGCCGACCACCGCCCTCGACGTCACCCTGCAGGCGCAAATCCTGAAGCTGCTCAGGGAGATGCAGGCCGAGCTCGGCATGGCCGTCCTGCTCATCACCCACGATCTTGGTGTCGTCGCCAATCTCGCCGAAGAGGTCGTGGTGATGCATCATGGCAAGGTCGTCGAGGCGGGCCGGGCAGGGCGCATCTTCGCCAATCCGCAGCATCCCTATCTCGTCTCGCTCATGAAGGCGGTGCCCGGTCTTTATGGTGAGGAGCGGCCGCGGCTGAAGCCGATCCGCGAGATCAAGGTCGACGCCGAGGCGCTGATCGGCCGCACCGAACCGACCGGACCCAAGGGCGCGCCGCTTCTCGAAATCGTCGGAGCGACCAAGAGCTTTTCCCGGCGTGGCGACAAGCGGCTGTTCTCGAGTGCGCCGAAGAAATCCGTCCATGCGCTGAAGGATGTCAGCCTGACGATCGAGCGCGGCGAATGCCTCGGCCTCGTCGGCGAATCGGGCTCGGGCAAGACGACGCTTGCCCGGGCGATCATGCAGGCGGTGAAGGTCGATGCCGGTCAGATGAGGCTTGCGACGCCCACCGGCATGGTCGATCTCGTCCATGCCGACCGCGAGACGCTATTCAAGACACGCAGCAGGCTGCAATACATCTTCCAGGATCCGTTCTCGTCCCTCGATCCGCGCATGACGGTCGGCGCGATTCTGGCTGAACCGTTCGAGATTCATCAGCACCATCAAAAGGGCGACAAGCATCGCCGGGTGTCACAGCTTCTGTCGGCGGTGGGACTCGAGCCGCAATATTCCAATCGCTACCCGCACAGCTTTTCGGGCGGCCAGCGCCAGCGCATCGGTATCGCCCGGGCTCTGGCCCTGGAGCCCGAGCTGCTCATCTGCGACGAGCCCGTCGCGGCGCTCGACGTTTCGGTGCAGGCGCAGATCCTCAATCTTCTGAAGGACCTGCAGCGCCTTTGCGGCCTGACCTATCTGTTCATCTCCCACAATCTGGCGGTGGTGAATTATATCGCCGATCGGATCGCGGTGATGTGTGACGGCCAGATCGTCGAGCTGGCGCCGCGCCGGGATCTCTTCGACGCGCCACTGCATCCCTATACGCAGATGCTGATGCGCGCCGTACCCCATGCCGATCCCGAACGGCCGCTGGATTTCGCCGATATCGGCGAGGCGGGAAGCATCGGCGATCGCGGCTGGCCCGAACCCTTCGCGGCCGGCCCCGGCATCGATCTGCCCTTCCTCGAAGTGAAGCCCGGCCATTTCGTGCGCGCAAAAAACCTCGATTTCTCGCGCGAGAGCCTCAAGAAAGCGGCGATCCTTTCCGACGGGGTGGGCGCGAATTGAAGGACGGGATCGACGACCATCTCGACGCCAGCATCTTCAGATATGTCTGGCGTCACACGAGGCGCCAGCAGATCTGGCTGTTCGTCGTGCTCGCTGTCTCGCTGCCCTTCTACTATCTGACCCTCGACCTGCCGAAGCGGATCGTCAACGGGCCGATCCAGGGCTCGTGGACGCCGGGCCAGACCGACACGGTGTTCCGCTGGGCCGTCGACCTGCCGGCGGTGTTCGGCGGCGAAAATATCGTCCTGTTTCCCGGGGTCGAGTTGCAGCGGCTCGGTGTGCTGGTCAGCCTCAGCCTGACGTTCCTGTTTTTCGTTGTCGTCAACGGGCTCTTCAAGTTCTACCTGTCGAACTACAAGGGCCAGCTCGGCGAGCGGCTTTTACGGCGCCTGCGCTACCAGCTCGTCGACCGGGTGCTGCGGTTTCCGACCGGACGCTTCAAGCAGGTGCGCGGCCCCGAGATCGCCTCGATGATCAAGGACGAGACCGAGCCGGTGGGCGGTTTCGGTGGCTCGGCCTTCGCGGACCCGGCGCTGCTCTTGAGCCAGGCGCTGACGGCGCTGGTCTTCATCTTCCTGCAGAACTACTGGCTCGGCGGCATCGCCGGCGGCATCGTCTTCGTCCAGTTGATCCTCATCCCGCAGATGCGCCGGCGCCTCGTCGTGCTGGCGCGGGCGCGGCAGCTGACGGCACGGCTTCTCTCCGGACGGATCGGCGAGATCGTCGAAAGCATTCCTTCGATCCGCACCAACGACACGTCGAACTGGGAACGCGCGGAGCTGGGAAGCAGGCTCGCCAGGATCCTGAAGATCCGCTACGATTTCTTCCGCTGGAAGTTCTTCACCAACTTCATCAACAATCTGCTCGCGCAGATCACCCCCTTCATCTTCTATCTGATCGGCGGCTATTTCGTCATCGTCGGCCGCCTCGACATCGGTCAGCTGGTTGCCGTCATCGCGGCCTACAAGGATCTGCCTTCGCCGCTGAAGGAGCTGATCACCTGGGACCAGTTCCGGGTCGACGTGCAGTCGAAATACGACCAGATCTGCGAGCAGTTCATCATGCCCGGCCTGATCGAGCAGAAGGTCCAGGCGATCTCCTACGACGATTGCGGGCGCATCGAACGCGACATCTCGGTCACCGCCCTGCGCATCACCGACGACGGCGGAAACGACCTTCTGGAGCCGACCAATCTTCGGCTGGCGTCGGGTGAGACGGTGGCGGTTATCGGCTCGGTCGGCAGCGGCGCGGAATACTTCGCCGAGGCGCTGGTGCGGCTCGTCGATCCGGCCTCGGGGCGTATCGCCTTCGACGGCAAGGCCCTCGACGGCCTGCCGGACTCGTTTGCCGGCCGGCGCGTCGCCTACAGCGCGGCGGGTCTTTATTTTCCGCAGATGTCGATCCGCGACGCGCTGATTTACAGCCTGCGGCACGCGCCGCTGAAGCGCATCGAGCGCAAGGGGCAGGAGGAAGAAGCGCGCCTGCACGAGGCGCATGCCTCCGGCAACAGCGATCTCGACGTCGATGCCGACTGGGTCGACTACGCCGCTGCGGGTGTCGACGGGCCGAACGATCTCGACACCAGGCTCGCCGAGGTGCTGGAGATCGCCGGCATGCGCATCGAGGTTGCCCGCCTCGGCTTCCGCAACCGGCTGCCGGCGGACCTTCCGGAGGATGTGCAAAGGCGTATCCTGGAGGCGCGGCAGCTGTTCCGCCGCCGCCTCGCCGATCTGGGCGAAGAGGAGTATTTCGAGCCCTTCGATCCCGACCTCTATTCCGACTACGCGACGCTGCTGGAAAACCTTGTCTTCGGCACCCCGCTCGACTACGCCGAAGGCGAAGTTCCCATCGCGGCACGGCCGCAGATGATGCGCGTTCTGAAAGACACGGGCCTCGACGACATCGTCTTCGACATGGGTCGACAGATCGCCGACACGCTGATCGAAATTTTCGGCGATCTGTCGCCGGACAATCCGTTGATGGACAATGTCGATCTGATGTCGCCCGAGGAGGTCGAGGGTTATCGGGCGATCCTCAGGCGCATTGCCAGCGCATCGGAGCCCACCGCCGCCGACCGGCAGGCGCTGCAGGAGCTGGCCTTCGGCTACATCGAGCCGCGCCATCGCCTCGGCCTTCTCGACGATCGCATCAAGTCGGCCGTGCTGGACGGGCGCGCCTCGTTCCAGAAAGGGCTGGAAGCGGATTTCGCACGGGCCGTGTCGGTGCATGCGCCGGACGCGATCAACCGGGCCGCGACCTTCCAGGACAATATTCTTTTCGGCCGCGTCGTCGATCGCTTCGCCGAGGCTTCGGCGCGCATCAACGAAGAGCTCGTGGCCACCCTTCACGAGACCGGCCTTGCCGACGTCGTGTTCAAGATCGGCCTCGCCTTCGATATCGGCAGCGGCGCCAAACGGCTGTCGGCCGGGCAGCAGCAGAAGCTCGCCCTGGCCCGTGCCCTGATCAAACGATCCGACCTCATCGTCCTCAATCGACCGCTTTCGGCTCTTGACGGCGAGACGCAACGGGAGACTATTAAGCGTGTCCTGGCGTCGCGCCAGGCTCTTTCGATCGAAGGACAGACGATCTTGTGGGTCTTGAGCAACGCCGAACATGCCGAGCTGTTCGATCGCGTTCTGACCTTCGGTGACGGGAAGCTGATCGACGACAAGACGAACCACACAGGGGCGGTGGAAGCGCGCAAGGACGGCCCGGAGAACGGAAACGATGCCGCGGGCGACGAAACGGAACCGACATTCAAGGCCGCGGAATAACCGACCGGCGAAGTGAAGGGACAGACGTGACGCTGCTGAAATCTGAAATGGACCTCCTGCGGTCGGTCCCGCTGTTTGCCGGCATCGAGCCTTCCCGCCTGAAGCTCATCGCCTACACGTCCGATTCCATCGCCTATCGCGAATCCCAGGTCATCTGCCGTCAGGGCCAGGCCGGTGATAGCGCTTATGTGCTGGTCGAGGGCAACGCCGACGTGTCGATCGCCACCAAGGACGGCGACTACGTGGTCGCCTCGCTCGGACCCGGCGACATCGTCGGCGAGATCGCGATCATCTGCGACACGCCGCGCACCGCAACCGTCATCGCGCGCTCGCCCGTTTCGGCGCTTCGGGTGAAGAAGGAATGCTTCCGGCAGTTGCTCAAACAGTTTCCGGAAATCTCCTCGCAGGTGATGCGCGGTCTCGCCGAGCGCCTCGCCCATACCAACGAAGAACTGGCGCTGGCCCGCAATCTCGCCGGCGCGGAGAGCGAGACGGTTTGAAACCCTTCGAACTGACGGTCTGGGGTGCCCGCGGCAGCATTTCCGCCCCGGCCGCCGACAACGCCCGCTTCGGCAGCGACACCAGCTGCATGGAACTGCGCCTCGGCGACCGCACCATCCTTTTGGATGCAGGCACCGGCATCATCGGCTGCGGTCGCAAGCTGTTCGGCGAAAAGACGGGTCGCTTCGACCTCCTCCTCACCCATTGCCATTTCGACCACATCATCGGCCTGCCCTTCATTATCCCGCTCTACAAGGACTGGGCGTCGGTCCGGGTATTCGCTGGCCATTTCCACGACCAGACCACGTGCCGCAACATGGTCGAGCGTTTCATGTGCCCGCCCTACTTTCCGGTGACGCCGAAGCAGTTCGCGGCCAAGATCGACTATTGCGATTTTCGACCGCCCGAAATCCTCGACCTTGGCGACGGCATCGTCGCCCGCACGATGTTGCTCAACCACCCGGACGGGGCGGTCGCCTATCGGATCGAGTTCGACGGCAGGGTCCTGTCCTACGTGACCGACACCGAGCACGAACCGGGCGAGCTCGATCAGAACATCGTCGCGTTCATCGCCGGCTCGCAGCTCGTCATCTACGATTCGACGTATACCGACGAGGATTTCGAGCGCTATCGCGGCTTCGGCCATTCGACCTGGCAGGAGGGCGTGCGGCTCTGCGAGGCGGCCGGCGTGGAAAACCTGATGATCCATCATCACGACATCTCGCGCAACGACGCCTCGCTCGAGGCCCTTGCACAGGAAGTCAAAGAGGCGTTTACCGGGGCTCTCATCGCCGGCACCGGATTGCGAATCGCGATCGAGCCGAGCGCAATCCAAGTCCTTCAGGATCTGTAAAATCATGGGTCTGGCCGAACAGGTCGACGACTGGCTGCTGCGTCGTTCGCTCGGCGAACCGAAGCTCGACGAAATCTTCCACGAGCTGTGTCTGAAGCTCACCGGCATCGGCATTCCGATCGCCCGCGCACGGCTGAACTGGCCGACGCTGCATCCGCTGTTCCGGGCCGAGATGGTCAAGTGGCACCGGGGCGGCGAGACCGAGCTCGAGCACTTCCACCACCAGGATTCCAACAGCGAGGCCTGGCAGAAAAGCCCGCTGAGATACATGCTGGAGGCCAATCTCAACGTCATGCGCCGCCGGCTCGCCGGCGAGGGCGCGCTGCTCGATTTCAGCTTGTTCGAGGAGCTCGCCGCGGAGGGTTATACCGACTACGTCGCATTCAAGACCGAATTCGTCCAGCCGGGCATGTTCATCGACATAAAGACCAACGGCATCTTCGCCATCTGGGCGAGCGACCGGCCGTCGGGTTTCACCGAGGAGGACATCGGTGTCCTGCAGGAAATCCAGCTGACTTTCGCGCTGGTCTGCAAGACCGCGATCCAATCGCAGATCATGACCAATATCGTCGAGACCTATCTTGGCCGGAAAGCCGGTCGCAGTGTGCTCGACGGGAATATTCGCCTGGGCGACGGATCCACCACCAAGGCGCTGGTCTGGTATTCGGACCTTCGCAATTCGACGCACCTGACCGGCTCGTTGCCAAGTGACGAGTTCCTCAAGCTGCTCAACGTCTATTTCGAATGCTCCGCCCGGCCGGCGATCCGGGCCGGCGGCGAGGTGCTGGCCTTCATCGGCGATGCCGTCCTGATCATCTTCCCTTTGCCCGACAGTCCCAGCGCCGAGAAGCTCCGGTCCCTGTCGCAGAAGCTGATCAAGGCGATCGGCGAGAGCTTTGCCATGCAGCGCGAAGCCAACATCGTGCGCGAGGCGGAAGGCCGTCCCCCGATCGCCTTCGGCATCGGCCTCAATATCGGCGACGTGGTCTTCGGCAATATCGGCGTGCCTGAGCGTCTGGCCTTCACGGTCATCGGCCCGACCGTGACGGAGGTGGAACGGATCGAGAAAATGACCAAATCCCTGAAGACGAACGTGCTGGCGAGCGCCGACGTCGTCGCTATGTCACCGCAGGACTGGGTTTCGGTAGGGGCACATCCGCTCGCCGGCGTCGATCACGCGATGGAGCTGTTCACGCTGCGTGCGGCCGTTATGGCCGCCGAGACGGGGCAGGCGCGCGGGCACGAAACGGCACCAGGGTCTGGTCCGGATGCCGCGAACAGCCGCCGACGGGGCGGCCCGAGACGGCGCGCGAAGCGTGCGGCGGCTGCCTCCTGAGGCGCCACGTTGCCCGTCACGGGGCAGGGCGTCGTTCTGATTTTCATCCGTCCCAACCGCGCGCCGATCACCGGGCGAAGCGCCCGTCTTGTTCGCCTTGTCGCATTGCGTCCGACGATGTCGCTTTTCGTCTTTCCTCGCTTGATGCTTTGGTATTTTGTGCAGGACAACAAGGGTCCGCCATCATGTTGAGGGAAGCGGATAATTGGGAAGCCGGTGAGAAGCCGGTGCTGCCCCCGCAGCGGTCACGGAGCGCCTGAAGGACCGATCGCAGGGATCGGTTCGACCGTTGCTCCGGGAGCCCGCGAACCAGCCTTGGCGTGCAAGAACCGACTGATCGCGGTGGGCGATCAAAGGAGCGGCAGACCTTCGACGACCGACCCGAGGACCACTCGACCGCCGGCGCCCCTGGAACACCATCCCTTTCGCCCTTTCGCTCAAGTCTTCGATCGCAGAGGACAGGACATGGACGTGCGCAGCGAAATGCTCGGCAAGATCCGGAACCGGCGCGACGGTTTCAGCCTCGAGCAGCCCTTCTATACCAGCGAAGATTATTTCAAGCTCGACATGGAGCTGATCTACTATCGCGACTGGCTGTTTGCCGGCCACGATTGCGAGCTGCCCAAGCCCGGCAGCTATGTGACGCTGCAGATCGGCGCTTATCCGATCCTGATCGTGCGCGACGCCAAGGGCGAGATTCGCGCCTTCCACAATGCCTGCCGCCACCGCGGCAGCCGCGTCTGCACCGCGGCCAGGGGCACCACGGCCAAGCTCGTGTGCGGCTATCATCAATGGACCTACGAGCTCGACGGACGGCTGCTCTTCGCCCGGCAGATGGGCGACGATTTCGACGCATCGCAATTCGGTCTGAAGCCGGTCGCCTGCGAAACGGCGTGCGGCTACATCTTCATCTGCCTCGCTGAAACGCCCGCCGATTTCGCGCCGTTCAAGGCGCAGCTCGACCCCTATCTCGGGCCTCACCGGATCGAGGACGTGAAGGTCGCCCATGAGACGACCATCGTCGAGAACGGCAACTGGAAGCTGGTCTGGGAGAACAACCGCGAGTGCTATCACTGCGCGGGCAACCATCCCGAGCTTTGCAAGTCCTATCCCGAAGCGCCGGTCGTCACCGGCGTCACGAGCATCGGCGCCGACGCCGACATGGTCGCCCACTGGAACAAGTGCGAGGCGCAAGGGCTGCTCAGCACCTTCAGGATGTCCGAAGACGGCCAGTACCGCACCGTGCGCACGCCGCTTTTGCGCGACGCCGTCAGCTTTACCATGTCGGGCAAGCCGGCGGTGGCGAAGAACCTCAGCGACGCGGTCAATGGCGACAAGATCGGCGCGATGATGTTCTACCACTACCCGTCGACCTGGAACCACGCCCTGATCGACCATGCGATCAGCTTCCGCGTGATGCCGCTCAGCGCCACCGAGACCGAGGTCACCACCAAATGGCTGGTCCACAAGGATGCCGTCGAGGGCGTCGACTACGATCTCGACAACCTCATCCATGTCTGGAACATGACCAATAACGAGGACCGTCGGATCGTCGAGGAGAATGCCTTCGGCATCAAGTCGCCGGCTTACGAGCCGGGCCCGTATTCGCTGGTCCACGAGGGCGGCGTGCAGCAGTTCGTCGAGTGGTATTGCGGCTTCATCGAGCCGCGCCTGGCCGAGGGCGAGACCCCGAAGCTGCGCAGCGTCGCCTGATCGTTCGAAACGACGATCCGATGCATCAGACAGCCGGTAGAATTGAGCCATGAGCAGCACCGTCGGACTCTACAGACATCTCGACGAAATGCTGCCGTGGAACGATCGGCTGCAGGTGCTCGAATGTATCGGCACCGCCGACGAGGCGCCGAACGTGCGCACCTTCTCGTTCCGCTCCGACGCGCAGACCTGGTTCCGCTACCAGCCGGGTCAGTTCGTCACGCTGGAGCTGCCCGCCGAGGACGGGCCGCTCCTGCGCACGTACACGCTGGCCTCCAGCCCGACCCGGCCGTTCTCGATCGCCGTCACGGTCAAGATGCAGGCCGATTCCGTCGGCACGCGCTGGATGTTCGAAAATCTGACGCCCGGCGTGATGGTCAAGGCCTATGGTCCGGCCGGCGATTTCTCGCTGCACACCTGGCCGGCGGCGAAATATCTCTTCGTTTCGGCGGGCTCCGGCATCACGCCGATGATGTCGATGCTGCGCTGGCTGAACGACGTCGCGCCGCAGACCGACGTCGCCTTCATCAATTGCGCCCGGCGGCCGGACGAGATCATCTTCCGCGACGAACTCGACCTTCTCGGCGCCTACATGCCGGGCCTGTCGCTCGGTTTCGTCGTCGAACAGCGCTCCAGCCGGCAGAACTGGACCGGCCATATGGGCCGCATCGACGCGGCGCGGCTCCCCCTGCTGGCGCCCGACTATCACGAACGCGAGGTGTTCTGCTGCGGGCCGGAGCCCTTCATGCGCTCGGTGCGGGCGCTGCTCGAAGCCGGCGGCTTCGACATGGAGCACTACCACCAGGAAAGCTTCCAGGCCTCGTCCGTCGAAGTGGTGCCGGCCGAGTTTTCCGACATGCCGGCCTCCGAAATTCCGGCAGAAACGCCGCCGGTCGAGACCGTGCCGGTGCATTTCAGCCTCTCCGAGGTCGAGGCGGAGTGCGTGTCCGGCCAGACCATCCTGCAGACTGCCCGCGCCGCCGGCGTGCGCATTCCGGCGGCCTGCGAATTCGGCCTGTGCGGCACCTGCAAGGTGAAGGCGCAAGGCCCTGTCGACATGAACCACAATGGCGGCATTCTCGACTGGGAAATCGAGGAGGGCTTCGTGCTCTCCTGCTGCTCCAAGCCGTTGGGGCCGCTGGTCGTCGAAATCTGATCAGCTTGTATCCGTCGCGCTTTCGACCTTGCCGACCCCGCTTTGTGGGGGAGACAACCATGCGCGTTCGTCGTCGACGGCGTATCGCGGCGGTGACAGTGCGCAAGCTCATCGCAAGCTGTCGGAAACCGGTGTGGCGGGTGATCGCATACGGCGCGGGCCGGCCTGTTCGGCGATCGCCGCCGCGATGCCCTTCAAAGGTCTTGGAATTCTTCTAAATAAGGTCCATCTTCAAGCTTCCTGGCGAAACGACCGAGGACGACAGATGCGGCTGACCCGCCAGACCAATTATGCGATCCGGATCCTGATGTACTGCGCCTCCAATGGCGGAAAGCTCAGCCGGATCAAGGATATCGCGGCCGCCAACGCGGCGTCTGAACTGTTCATGTTCAAGATCCTTCAGCCGCTGGTGGAAGCCGGCATGGTCGAGACCGTGCGCGGCCGCAATGGCGGCGTTCGCCTGGCCCAGCCGGCCGCGAAAATCAATCTGCGCAACGTCGTCGAGGTCACCGAAGAGAGCTTCTCGCTCGCCGAGTGCTTCGAGACCGGGGCCGTCGACTGCCCGCTGATCGACAGCTGCAAGCTCAATGCAGCGCTCCGCAAGGCGCTGAACGCCTTCCTTTCGGTGCTTGGCGAATACACGATCGAGCAATTGGTGGTCGATAAGGGCTTCATGCGCCGGCGTCTCGGCCTCGCCGACGAGCCGATGGCCGTCGCCGTCTGACGTGCGGGCCGATGACTAAATCGTCGCCGTTGCTTTCATGCGCGAAATGCCGTCGTCGCCCACCGTCCGCAGGTCCAGTCCACCGGCCGTGCGCCTTGCCTCGATCGTCAGACCCGTCCCGTCGAAGAGCGGCTTGACCCCGCGATAGGCGAAGGTCGCGGGCGTCTGCCCCAGCGTCTCGGCGGCGAGCTGGCACAGTAATGTCGCCTGCAGCGGGCCGTGGACGACGAGGCCCGGATAGCCTTCCTCCTCGATGCAATAGCGCCGGTCGTAATGGATGCGATGGCCGTTATAGGTCAGGGCCGAGTAGCGAAAAAGCGCGAGTGTGCTCGTCTCGAAGCTGCTGGAGGCGTCCGGTTCGGGGAGGTTCGATGCCGCGGAGCTCGAAGGCGTCGTTGCCAGTTCGGCCTGGCCCTTGACCGCTCGACCGTCGCGCTTCGGGGCCTCGGCCTCCCGATAGACGATGTCCTGCCGCTCCTCGATCGCGACACCCGCTTCCGTTTCGATCGCGTGGCGCACGGTGACGAAGCACAGCGTGCCCGAGCGGCCTTGCTTCAGCTCCACAGCCTCGATCGTCGATCGGCGGGTGGTGCGATCTCCGACCTTGAGGGGGGCAAGAAACGTCAGCTCGCCCCCGGCCCACATGCGCCGCGGCAGCGGCACCGGCGGCAGGAAGCCGCCGCGGGCCGGATGCCCGTCCGGTCCCGTCGCGGAATTCGGCACGATCGGCGGGGCAAGGCACCAGTGGATGCACAGCGGTGCAGCATCGCCTTCCTTCACGCCCGACGGATCGCGGTCCAACAGGGCGAGGAAAGAGACAACGAGGCGGATGTCGAGAACGTCGGTCGCAGTTTCCCGACGGCCGATCCAGGTTTTGAGATGGTCGATGTCGATGGCGGGCATGGGTCCATTCGTACGTGGTCGGGTTTGGATGAAGCGGTGTCGTCGGCACCATTCGTCCGGGGCAGATGGATGAATTCCACGTAACCTTGCCGTCACGCAAGGCTGTCGGTCTTCCACCTGCCGAAGCATCGCAAGTATAGCAGATTTGGCAACATCGCAGTCGCAAGAGCCCAAAGCGCGCTTTGGCCTGAATGACCCAATGCGAAACGAGAGCACCCCGTAACGTCCTTGTCGACCTGCGGGCCACGTCTCCCGAAACGAAGGAAGACCGAAGAGCGGCCGTCGTTTCTCGTCGAGGGCGCTCGCAGGTCAGCTCCGTTCAAACTTCGGCCATTCTTATCGCGTCTTGAGACGACAGGGGTGTTCGGGAATATCGGAGGGGATGGCCGTGCTGCAACGCGCTTTAGCGGGTCTTGCGACCTTCGCCGCCTCGTCCATCCTGACGGATGTGGCGCTCGCCCACCCCCATGTCTTCGCCGAGGGGCGCGTCGAGATCGTCGGCACGCCCGACGACAAACTCGCCTCGGTGCGCAATGTCTGGCGCATGGACGAGCTGTTTTCCTCCACCGTGCTCGTCGAATTCGACAAGAACGCCAGCGGAACGCTGGAGGACGACGAACTTCAGGGGGTCGGCCACACGGTCAAGGATTCGATCGCCGAATGGGATTTCTACACCTACGTCGAATCCGGCGCCCGTCATGTGAAGATGAGCCCGCCGGATGAAATCCGCGCGCTGTGGGACGACAATCAACTGCTCCTGTTCTTCGAGATGACCCCGGCCGAGCCGGTCGATCTTTCGAAGGACAAGCTGACCGTCGCCAATTTCGACGAGAGCTTCTACACCGCCTTCGACTTCAAGGACGCCGAGGATTTCCAGCTGATCGGCATGCCGAAGAGCTGCGTCAAAACCTTCATCGTGCCCGACGAGGACGCGGCGGCGAAGCAATGGATGGACAAGATGGCGGGCCTGGGCCCCGACGAGGACATCCCCGACGACGGCGTCAACTATTCGCAGGTCCTCGCCTCGCGTCTGGAGGTCGCATGCGCACCTACCGGCTGAGACTTGCCCTGACGACCGTCGCCGCGATGCTCGTTCTTTCCCAGCTTCTCGCGCTGGAGCCGGCGCTGGCGAAATCCTCGATCGGCATCGGCAGCGGCGAGGTGACGCCGCAGCCGACGAGCGGGATGTTGGGCGTGTTCTTCGCCTGGATCACCGCCTATCAGCGCGAATTCTTTACATCGCTGCGCCATGCGCTGATCGCCTTGCGCACCGACCGCAACGCGCTGCCCTTTCTCGTCGGCCTCTCCTTCGTCTACGGCATCTTCCACGCCGCCGGGCCCGGCCACGGCAAGGCGGTGATCTCCTCCTACATCGTCGCCAACAAGGTGCAGCTGAAGCGCGGCATCGCGCTCTCCTTTGCCTCGTCCCTGGTCCAGGCGCTGACGGCGATCGGTGTCGTCGGGGCCGGCTGGTTCCTGCTGCGCGGCACGTCCGTCTCGATGACAGATGCGTCCGATGCGCTGGAGATCGCCTCCTTCGCCCTCGTTGCGGGGTTCGGCGCATGGCTGCTCATCCGCAAGCTGGTCCGGTTGGCAAAACTTGCCCGCGCCGCCGGCGGCTTCCGGTTCGGCAATCCCTTGCGCCGGCGCGCCGGTCCTTTCGGTGACGGCATGGGGCTTGCCTTCGGGCCCGCCGGCAGCGTCGTTGGCACGCATGGCACTGGCAACAGCAGCGGCGGCATAAGTGCGCTGGCCTTCGCCGCGCCCGGTCTGCCTCAGGATGGCCGCATGATGCGCCCGGCCTCCGGCGGAATGGCCGCCGGCATCTGCACCGATGAAACGGAGGATTGCGGTTGCGGACGGCAGCACATGCCGGACCCGAAGACGCTCGGCGGCAGGATGACCCTCGGCACAGCCGCCGCGGCGGTCCTCGCCATCGGCCTCAGGCCCTGCTCCGGCGCAATCGTCGTCCTGACCTTTGCCTTGGTGAACGGGCTCTATCTCGGCGGCCTGTTCTCGGTTTTCGCCATGGCGCTCGGCACCGCGATCACCGTTTCGGCCATCGCGGCCATCGCTGTCTTCGCCAAGGGGTTCGCACTGCGTCTCGGCGGCGACGGCCGCGGCCGGACAGGCTTTGCGCTGATCTCGGCTTTGGAAATCGCCGGCGCGCTGGTGATGCTCCTGGTCGGCATCGGCCTTCTCGGCGGAGCGCTGCAGGCGCTCTGAAGTCGATCGCCTGGACATTTCAAACGATTCGCAACCGCGCCGCGATGATTCGTCCCTTTCGTTTTGCAGCGCACGCTTTATGTTGCGAACGATTCCAATCAGGCACCGGACGGATTCACCATGGTCGAATTGGCCCTCCCGAAGAATTCCACGATCACCGAAGGCAAGGTCTGGGAGAAGCCCGCGAACGCCGACAACGTCCGCGAATTCAAGATCTATCGCTGGTCGCCTGACGACGGCAGGAACCCGCGAACGGACACCTTCTACGTCGACACCGACGATTGCGGCCCGATGGTCCTCGACGCGCTGTTGTGGATCAAGAACAAGGTCGATTCGACGCTGTCGCTGCGCCGCTCCTGCCGCGAAGGCATCTGCGGCTCCTGCGCCATGAACATCGACGGTTCCAACACGCTGGCCTGCACCAAGGGCATGGACGAGATTTCCGGTCCCGTCGCCATCTACCCGCTGCCGCACATGCCGGTGATCAAGGATCTGATCCCCGATCTCACCGTGCCCTATGCCCAGTTGCGCTCCATCGAGCCCTGGCTAAAAACCGAGACTCCCGAGCCCGAGCACGAGTGGAAGCAGAGCCATGACGATCGCGAGAAGCTCGACGGCCTCTACGAGTGCATCCTGTGCTTCTGCTGCCAGACATCCTGCCCGTCCTACTGGTGGAATGGCGAGCGCTATCTCGGTCCGGCCGTGCTGCTGCAGGCCTATCGCTGGCTGATCGATTCCCGCGACGAGGCGACCGGCGAGCGGCTCGACAATCTCGAAGACCCGTTCAAGCTCTATCGCTGCCACACGATCATGAACTGCACCCAGTCCTGTCCGAAGGGCCTGAATCCGGCCAAGGCGATCGCCGAGATCAAGAAGATGATGGTCGAGCGCCGGGTCTGAGCACGAGAGCCGACGCTGCCGCCGTGATCGTGGCGGCCAGCGGTCCGATCCTCCGGTTCGAGAGCACACAGGGCGCGCGGTCTTCGCATCCGCGCCCTTTTCGCCGCCGGGGGTGATTCCCGCGCCTGCATGCGCCGCAATTTGCTAAATGATTGAACGAACAGACCGTTCGACGTTTCGTTCCCGATCCACCCCTGATGCCGGTCGGCAACAGAGGCGGGCAAACTCTCATTTGCGTGAAGAGAAGCGGAACCCGACCGTTTTGCGGCCAATTTTGGCGGCCACGGATACGGTCATGACGACGATCCGCTCCTCCCTTCGCCGCCCGACCGATCGCTATCGGGTGATCCGCCGCCTTCTCGGTGCCCTTGCGCTTTTCGGCGCGGTCGGCACCGCGGGCTGCGTCAACGCCATCGACACGATGACGGCGTCCGAGGCGGTTCAGCCCGCCGCTGTCGAAGTGAGCAGCAAGGACCAAAAGTGTCTCGCCCGGGCGATGTATTTCGAGTCCAACCGGTCGAGCGAAGCCGGCATGCTGGCGGTCGGCACGGTGGTGATGAACCGGGTGGCGAGCGGTCGTTATCCCGGTTCCGTATGCGGTGTCGTCGGTCAGCGGAACCAGTTCGCGCCGGGTGTGATGAGCCGGACGATGACTACGGGCAAGGACCTTGCGATGAACGTCGCCCACGACGTTCTCGCCGGCAAGCGCCACAAGGACGTGAAGACGGCGATGTACTTCCACACCGCCGGCATGCGCTTCGGCTACGGCAACATGAACTACGTCGCCGTCGCCGGCGGCAACGCATTCTACCAGAAGATCCGACGTGGCTACCGCGAACTGCGCATGGCCACCCAGAAGGATGTTCTGCTGGCCCAGCGAAATTCCGCATCGCGCGGCGAATCCTTCGTCACCACTGCCTCTGCGATGATGCCGAAGGAGAACGAGCGTCAGGTCGCCAGCCCCTTCCAGGCGATCTGGAAGGGCCTGACCTCGCCGAAGGACGAGCGCGGCGAAACCGAGGTCGCCTCGACCGCTCCGGCGCCTGTCGCGCAGCCGGCAGCGACAGAGGCCCCAGGCACCCGAATCGCCTCGAAGGGCGCGCGTCCGGTTCGCACCGACGAGCCGAAGGCGACGACCGAGCCCGTCGCGGTCGACGCGGCCGCCCTTGAAGACCGCATGGACGGCCTGCCGGGTGTTGCGAGCGATCTCGGCTCGGTGGTGTCGGCAAACCGCGGCTCGAGCGGTGCTTCGGCCGGCGGCGTCGAGAACGCCTTCGCTGGCGGCAACTGATCTCAGCACGTTAGGCATCCGACGGACGAGCCGCCATGGCTCGGCCGGTTTGCAGTCATAGCTCGGCCGATTTGCAGTGCGCATTTCGCCGCATCGCGTCGCAGGACGGGGCGTCAAAATCTTGATCGTGGCCTATATGCCGACGCGAACCGATCGTGCGGTCCGGTCGCAATGGGGGTTCCACGGGCAGCCGGGCCGTCCACGATCGGGATCCGCGACAGCCGCCGGGACCGAGTGCCACCATGCAGACCACTGAAGATTTGAACCTCGACCGCGTCGGGCCCGTGCTGTTCGCCAGAGGCGGCGACGAACGATCGAGCCGTCTCGGGGCCCTCGTCGTGTTGCCGCAGGACGAACCGGCGCCGAAGCTTGTTCCCGAGGCCGGCAAAGCGGCAGGCCGGGAGATCGCGCCGCGCGCGCTCGCCACGATGTTCGACCGCACGGTCTGGCTCTACGATTTCGCCCTGCCGGCGACCGAGCGGGCCGCCTATCGCCTCGGCGACGAGCGCTTCGAGGTCGAGCCCGTCTGCGCGCCAGCGACACGAATCGCCTATGTCTCGTGCAACGGCCAGGAGGAGGGCGACTGGACCCGCGATATCGACGAGCGTGACATCATGTGGACCCGCCTTGTCCGCGAAAACGCGGCGAAGCCCTTCGCCCTGATGCTGCAGGGGGGTGACCAGCTTTACGCCGACGACGTCACGAAATGCCACGCCGAGATCGAGGCGTGGTGGGCACTCTCGTCTGACGAGCGCGGCGACCAGCCGTTGTCGCAGGATGGCCGCGAGGCGATGCGGCGCTTTTATTTCGACCGCTATTGCGGCACCTTCGTGCGGCCGGCAATGAAGGCGATGGCGGCCCGCGTTCCCTCGGTGATGATGTGGGACGACCACGACATCGTCGATGGCTGGGGCAGCCATCCGGCGGCCATGCTCGACGGGCCGATCGGTCGTGGCATGTTCGAGGCCGCCCGCGAGATGTTCCTGATCTTCCAGCTCGCCGCCGCCGAAGGCAACATGCCGGATATCGCCTTCGATCGCACCGGCACCACCCTCGGCATCGCCGTGCGCTATCCAGGGCTGTCGATCATTGCGCCCGATCTGCGCAGCGAACGCCGGCTCGACCGGATAATGGCTCGAGCCGGTTGGGACGGGTTTACAAGCGCGATGCGGGCAACACCCGGCGAGGACCGGCTGATCCTGATGTCCAGCATTCCCGCGCTCGGGCCGCGTCTCAGCTGGGTCGAAGCCGTCGCCGACTGGACCCCCGGCACGGCCGAGCTTGAAGACGATCTGCGTGACCAGTGGCAAAGCCGCACCCATCGTGAGGAGTGGAAACGATTTCTGACCATGCTCGCCGAGCATCAGGAAAAAAATCCTGGAATGGTCACGGTCGTGTCGGGCGAAATCCATCTGGCGACGCGCGGCGAGATGAAGCTGATGGACGGAACCATCCTGCATCAGCTTGTCGCATCGGGGATCTCCCATCCGGCGCCGCACGGTACCTATCCGAAGATGCTCGGGCTTCTGGCGCGGGTCGGCGAGAGCCCGTTGCCGAAACGCAAATCGCGGCTGCGCGCGCTACCTGGGCGCACCGGCACTTACGTCGGCGAGCGCAATTATCTGGTCGTCGAGCGCAAGGGCACGGCATGGACAGCCGAATGGGAACTCGAGGACAGCGGGCGCACGCCGCCTCTGGCCCTGTGATCATCGGTCGAGGTCGCTGGTCGGCAACGGTCCAGTCACGGGTTCTGCCGCCCCGTTGAGTTCATATTTCCCGCCGCCGACCATGGCGATCGGTCGTCCTTCGAGTTGCCGTGGCTGACGCTTCAATTGCGACGCGTTTGTCGCGAACAAGGCGGTGATGAGACGAAAATTCCGCATTCTGCCGGCCGAGCTGCATGAAACTCAAAAAAGTTCCCTGATCGTAGAAAGACCCTATTGTCGCCAGGGTCTCTTCTTTTTTTCGTCACAGGAATTATCGAAAGGAGCGTCACCGAAGGATGCACCGAACAAATGGGGGATGCATCCGACAAGCAGGGAAATAAAACATGACATTTTTGCCGAAAGCCGCGCTGGCCGCCGTCCTGTTCGCAGGCACGATGGCAGGGGGAATCAGCGCGGTGCCGACGGTGGCATCCGCCGGGGCGTCACATTTTTCCGGAGCCGCGTCCTATTACGGCAAGCGCTTCCATGGCCGGCGCACGGCCAATGGCGAGAGCTTCAACATGAATTCGATGACCGCGGCTCACAAGACGCTGGCCTTCGGCACCAAGGTCAGGGTGACCAATCGCTCGAACGGCAAGTCGGTCGTCGTGCGCATCAACGATCGCGGACCTTACGCCCACGGCCGGGTCATCGACCTGTCGCGCGCTGCCGCCGCCAGGATTGGCATGATCAATTCCGGCACCGCCAGGGTTTCCATCGCCGTACTCTAGGGGTTTCTCGACGGACCGACAGGTCGCACGAGACCGCGTCCTACCCGAACCCTTCTGCCGCCTTGTTTCGCGTCAGCACGCCGTGTGCCCGAAAGGGTTCACGGCGTTTTGCTTGCGCACCATGGGATCGACGCCGTCTTTGCACCGATGGCATTGCGCCGATGGCTCAGTTCGCGACCGGAACCGGCGAGGCAGCGGCGCCTTCGCCCGTGCCGTAGCCGTAGACCGCCATCCTGCCGCTCTTCGACGAATAGAGCGGTGCATCGATGATCGCGACTTCGTGCGCGCCAAGACTCTCGGCCGTCGCCTCGTCGATGCCGAAGAACACGGTCTGCTCGGTCGGATCGCCCGGCGTCCAGGGTTCGTCGAGCTGGAACTGGTCGCTCGGATTGGTGCGCGGCGGCAGGAATGCGTGGACGTCGACGGGATCGTTGCGCAGCGCATGGATCATGCCGGCGGTCAGCGCGCGCCCCTCGATAACAATTCTGTCGGCATCGACGCGATCGGCCACCGCCATCAGATTGGCCGCGGTTTGCGACCAGCCGCCAAGCTGTCGCAGTTGCCGCGCCGGGCCGGAGGCGGTGCGCGGATCGAGCGCCACCGTGCCGACGAGGATCGCCGCGGCGATCACACCGCAGACGAGGAGATTGGCGACGAAGAAGAAGCGCCAGCGGTGGCGCACCACGAGCGCCGTCGCCAGGATCACGCCGGCGGGATAGGCCGTCGCACCCCAATTGACGTTCGCCTGGGACAGGAAGCCCTGCACGGTGATGGCAAGGAGAATCGGCCAGGACAGCCAGAGCAGCAGCCGGTCGGTCTGCGGCGCTTCGGTGCGGGCGCCGAGGACGAGGGCGTTGATCATCGCCCCGAAGACCACCGGTCCGACGACGCCGAACTGCGCTCCGAGGAATTCCAGCCCATGTCTGACATTCAGCTTGGCGATGCTCCAGCCGATATTGCCGCCTGTGTGCTCGAAGGTCGCAAAGCCGTTGGTGGCGTTCCACCAGAGATTCGGCGCGATCAGGAGAAGGATCAGGATCAGCGCGATCGCCGCCTCGACCCGCAACACGGCCCGGCGCACGTTCGGCAGGGCGATCGCCGCAACGATCACCAGCACCGGCAGGTAGATCATCGCATATTTGGCGTAGAGCCCGATGCCGGTCGCGACCGCGAACCCCAATGCGCTGAAGAGCGACGGTTTCTCGACGTAAGAGATCAGGCAGGCGAGGGCGACGCTCCAGAAGAACAGCAGGAACACGTCGGTGGTGATCAGGAAGGACGACACTGCGATGCCCGGCAGGATGGCGTAGAAGATGCCGGTCCAGAAGCCGGTCGCCGGGCCATAGAGTTTTCGCGCAAGGCCCGCGAGGACGAGCGCGGTCGCAAGATGAAAGATCGGCGAGGCCGAGCGCACGCAGGCCGCGCCCGAGCCGCAGATTTCGGTCTCGAGGCCGATGACCCAGGCGATCAGCGGCGGTTTGGTGAAATAGCCGAAGGCGAAATTGCGCGACCAGGCCCAGTATTGCGCCTCGTCGAAGCCAAGCTCGCTCGGCGACAGGACCAGCGCGGCGAGGCGTGCGAGCGTCAGCGCCCCGAGGATGAGGAGCAGGACGCCGGTTCCGGGATCGAAATCCTGCAGGCGGGCGCGAGCGGCGCGTCTGTCCTCGACGTCGATGGCGGTGGCGAATGTCATGGCTGCCCTCGTCTTGGCGCGGTCGCCGCCCTCGCCTATAGGAAGCGGCAGGAACGGGTCTTGAGCATCGAGCGGACGCGTCGAAGCCGATGGCCTGGTCGTCCGATACGGATTTGTTCGAGCGCCGAACGCCCGCCACCGGGCGACCGCCGCTTCGCTCGCTTTCGGCTGTAGAGGCCGGCGCTCCGGAACGAAAGAGGCAAGGCGCGCTGAAGGCCGTCTCAAATCGCAATGCAGGTGAAAAAGCCACATCCGATGAGGGAAGAAGACGCGACGAACGACGAATCGTCGTTACCGGCCATGCCGCTCCTGTCCTGCGAGGCGGAGCGGCCCGGCCTCACGCTGGTCAGCGTCCTCCTCGTGGCGCTTTGCGCGGTCAGTGTCGTTTTCCTGGCCTTTCCGGTCCTGGACCGCGCGGTGAGCGGCATCTTCTATGTCGATGGGGCCGGCTTCGCGATGACCGCCGACCCCGCGCTGCAACTGCTTCGCAATCTCGGCATGCTGGCGACGACGGCTGTGATCGTCACCGCCATCCTGGCGTTGGCCGCGCCCTTCTGCGTCACCTGGCGACTGATCGACCTCAAGCCGCACGCCGCGCTGTATCTCCTGGCCGTTTACGCGATCGGCCCGGCGCTGATCGTCAATGCGTTCTTCAAGAACGGGTTCGGACGGGCGCGGCCGCGCGACATCCTGGAATTCGGCGGCGACGCGGGCTTCACCAATGTCTGGACCGTCGCCGGCGGCTGCGTCAGCAACTGCTCCTTCACGTCAGGAGAAGCCTCGGCCGCCGCCGCGATCCTCGCGATGATCTTCGTCGTGCCAAGGGCCTGGCGGCTGGCGATCGGCCTGCTTCTGACGCTGTTTGCGATGGAGGTTTCGATCAGCCGTATCGCTTTCGGAGGACATTTTCTTTCCGACACGCTGCTGTCCTGGATCGTCGTTCTGCTGGTCGCGGTGCTGTTGCGGCCGCTGTTTCTCGGCCCGCGCGGTGCTCGGATCGACCGCACCGTGGCGCGCATCGCACAGCGCTTCGGTTTGACGGCGTCCGTCCGTCAGGCGGCATTTGCCGAAGCGTCGCAATGCGATAAGAGGGCGCCGATGAACGATAGCTCCTCCTTCGATGGACCGGCGCCGCAGGTCCCGACCCGAAGCGCATCCGCGAATGCCTCGGCGCCGACGATCCCGCGCGCGCCCTATGCGCTCCTGAGCGTCGTCATTCCGGCTCGCAACGAAGCGCAGAACCTGGCGATCCTGGTCGTCGAGATCGCCGAGGCTTTGGCCCATCGCGACCACGAAATCATCGTCGTCGACGACGGCTCGACCGACGGCACGGCGACGACGCTCGCCGACCTCAAGGCCAAGGGCCGCAACGTCCGCCACATCCGCCACGACCGTTCCTGCGGCCAGAGTCGGGCCGTGCGCAGCGGCATGATGGCGGCCCATGGCGATCTCGTCGTCACCATCGACGGCGATGGTCAGAACGATCCGGCCTTCATCCCCGACCTCGTCGCCGCGCTGGAAGCGGCGGGCACCGGCGCCGGCCTTGCCGCCGGTCAGCGGGTCGGGCGCACCGACACCAGGCTCAAGCAGCTCTCCTCGCGCTTCGCCAACAATCTGCGCACCGCGATCCTGCACGATGCGACCCGCGACACCGGCTGCGGCCTGAAGGCCATCCCGACCGATCTGTTTCGCCGGCTGCCCTTCTTCGACGGCTGGCATCGCTATCTGCCGGCGCTGGTGATGCGCGAGGGCCATTCGGTCGTTCATGTCGACGTGAAGGACCGCAATCGTCGCTTCGGCCAGTCGAATTACGGCATCTTCGATCGCGGCCTGCGCGGAATCCTCGACCTCTATGGCGTCTGGTGGCTGCTGCGGCGGGCAAAGAAGCTCCCGGTCGTCGGTGAGATCGCGCTCGGCGGTGCCGTTGGCGAGCGGACCGACGCCGACCACGCCGGAACCGGCAACAGCAACTGAACGAAGGCCGCCGGAGCGGTCGTCCAACCCCTTTGAGAACGGTGCGCCATGAGCGACATCATCGATTATATCGATCACGTCTTTATCCGGCAGTTCGACTTCTGGATCATCCTCGGCTTCATTGCCCAGGCGATGTTCACCGGCCGCTTCGTCGTCCAGTGGATCGCCTCCGAACGCGCCAGGCGCAGCGTCGTGCCGGTGGCCTTCTGGGTGTTCTCGCTGGTCGGCGGATCGCTCCTCCTGGTCTACGCGATCCAGCGCCGCGACCCGGTCTTCATCCTCGGCCAGGCGACGGGTCTCTTCGTCTACGTCCGCAACCTGGTGCTCATCGTCAAGGAGCGCAAACGCGCCCTCGTCGTCACCGGCCCTGTCTCGGCGGCCAAGGCCGTGTCGGCGGAGCGCTGAACGCCGAGCCACTGTGCGTGATGCAACGCTTGACACGACACCTCGCCCTGATAGCGTCGAAACGTCCAAGGGGAGTTCCGGCAGGGAACTGAGAGGCCGACCGACGCTGAAAGGCGTCACCGCGGCGACCCTTACAACCTGATCCAGTTCGTACTGGCGTAGGGATGGGAAAGCCGCTCGTGATCGACATTCGACGTCTTCGTTGAAACGTTTTCTCTCGCCGCGCCGGGCAAGGCGCGAGCGGGTTTTCACGCGTATGGCCCTCGATCACCGAAGCTTTGACTGGATCTCTTGATCGCGCCGCGCGCGAAGAGGAGAGCCGACCGATGAATATCCAGACCACGCCCCCCGCACCCACGGTGACAACGGGCCCGCTGCCCGCTTCGAAGAAAATCTTCCAGGCGGGCATCGCCTTTCCCGACATCCGCGTGCCGATGCGGGCCATCGCCGTCCATCCAACCGCCGGCGAACCGGACGTCGTCGTCTACGATCCGTCCGGGCCCTATACCGATCCGAACCATGTCACCGAGATCGCCGAGGGCCTGCCGCGTATCCGGGAAAGCTGGATCGCGGCGCGTGGCGACACGGAGGCCTATGAAGGCCGGGTGGTGAAGCCCGAGGACAACGGCAATCTGCCCGCCGACAAGCTGACGCCGGAATTTCCCGTCCGTAATGTGCCGCGTCGCGCGACGGGGGCAAAATCCGTCAGCCAGTACGAATACGCCCGCGCCGGCATCGTCACCGCCGAGATGGAGTTCGTGGCGATTCGCGAGAATCTCGGCCGCCAGGCGGCGAAGGAGGCGATGGAGCGCGACGGCGAGCCGTTTGCGGCCTCGACGCCCGACTTCATCACCGCCGACTGGGTGCGCGAGGAGGTGGCCTCCGGCCGGGCGATCATCCCGGCCAACATCAACCACCCCGAGCTGGAGCCGATGGCGATCGGGCGGAACTTTCTGGTTAAGATCAACGCCAATATCGGCAATTCGGCCGTCACCTCCTCCATGGCCGAGGAGGTCGAGAAGATGGTCTGGGCGATCCGCTGGGGCGCCGACACGGTGATGGACCTTTCGACCGGCCGCAACATCCACAACATCCGCGACTGGATCATCCGCAACGCGCCGGTGCCGATCGGCACCGTGCCGATCTATCAGGCGCTGGAAAAGGTGAACGGCATCGCCGAGGACCTCACCTGGGAGGTCTTCCGCGACACGTTGATCGAGCAGGCCGAGCAGGGCGTCGACTATTTCACCATCCACGCCGGCGTCAGGCTTCATCACATCCCGCTGACGGTGAAGCGGACCACCGGCATCGTCTCGCGCGGTGGCTCGATCATGGCCAAATGGTGCCTGCATCATCACCAGGAATCGTTCCTCTACGAACACTTCGCCGAGATCGCCGACATCTGCCGGGCCTACGACGTCTCCTTCTCGATGGGCGATGGCCTGCGTCCCGGTTCGATCGCCGACGCCAACGACGCGGCGCAGTTCGCCGAACTCGATACGCTGGGGGAACTGACGCAAATCGCCTGGGCCAAGGGCTGCCAGGTGATGATCGAAGGGCCGGGCCATGTGCCGATGCACAAGATCAAGGAGAATGTCGACCGGCAGATGCGGGTGTGCGGAGAGGCGCCTTTCTATACGCTCGGACCTCTCGTGACCGACATCGCGCCGGGCTACGACCACATCACGAGCGGCATCGGCGCGGCGATGATCGGCTGGTTCGGAACGGCGATGCTCTGCTACGTCACGCCCAAGGAGCATCTCGGCCTGCCCGACCGCGAGGACGTGAAGATCGGTGTCGTCACCTACAAGATCGCCGCCCACGCGGCCGATCTCGCCAAGGGCCATCCGGCCGCGCAGGTGCGGGACGACGCCTTGTCACGCGCCCGCTTCGAGTTTCGCTGGGAAGACCAGTTCAATCTCTCGCTCGACCCCGAGACCGCCCGCGATTTCCACGATCAGACTCTGCCGAAGGAGGCCCACAAGGTCGCACATTTCTGCTCCATGTGCGGGCCGAAATTCTGCTCGATGAAGATTTCCCACGACATCCGCGCGGAAGCCCAGAAAGAAGGGATGGCGGATATGGCGAAAAAATACCGCGACGGCGGCGATCTCTACATGCCGGCCGGGGAGGTGACGGCAAAATAAGCGTCGGACGAAATCCGGCAGACGCTGCCGACGTCTTGGGTCGTTGCTCGAGCCGTCCGTAAAAGCTAAAACCGCCGCGGCCTTATGAAAAGCCGCGGCGGGTTCATTTTGCTGCCCAGAGAGTGGCGGGCGATCAGGCCGCCTTGCGCTGCTCCAGCAGGCCGCGGTTGATCAAAAGCTCGGCGATCTGCACGGTGTTGAGCGCGGCGCCCTTGCGCAGATTGTCCGACACGATCCAGATGTTGAGACCGTTGTCGAGGGTCTGGTCCTCGCGGATGCGGGAGATGAAGGTGGCGTCTTCGCCGGCGGATTCGTAGGGCGTGATGTAGCCGCCGTCCTCGTGCTTGTCGATGACGATGCAGCCCGGCGCCTCGCGCAGGATGTCGCGCGCCTCGTCGGCGGTGATCGGGTTTTCGAACTCGATGTTGACCGCTTCCGAATGACCGATGAAGACCGGCACGCGCACGGCGGTGCAGGTGATCTTGATCTTCGGGTCGAGCATCTTCTTCGTCTCCGCCATCACCTTCCACTCTTCCTTGGTGGAGCCGTCCTCCATGAAGGCGTCGATATGGGGGATGACGTTGAAGGCGATGCGCTTGGTGAATTTCTTGCGCTCGATCTCGTCGGCGACGAAGACGGCGCGCGACTGCTTGAACAGCTCGTCCATGCCCTCCTTGCCGGCGCCGGAGACCGACTGGTAGGTCGACACGACGATGCGCTTGATCCTGGCATGGTCGTGAAGCGGCTTCAGCGCGACGACGAGCTGCGCGGTCGAGCAGTTCGGATTGGCGATGATGTTCTTCTTCGCGAAACCGGCCACCGCATCCGGGTTTACCTCAGGTACGATCAGCGGCACATCCGGGTCGTAACGGTAGGCCGACGAATTATCGATGACGACGCAGCCCGTGGCGGCAATCTTCGGCGACCACTCCTTTGAGGTCTCTCCGCCGGCCGACATCAGGCAGAGATCGGTGCCGTTGAAGTCGAACTGGTCGAGGGCCTTCACCTTCAGCGTCTTGTCGCCGAAGGACACTTCGGTGCCCATGGAACGGCGCGAGGCGACGGCGACGACTTCGTCGGCCGGAAAGCCGCGCTCTGCCAGAATCTCCAGCATTTCGCGCCCGACATTGCCGGTAGCGCCGACGATGGCGACCTTGTAACCCATGAAATTGATCCTTCGCTCTCCCCTCTGACGATTGCACGCTCGCTCGCCTCCGCCCCGGGGAGACTGAGGGCGGATGCGTCAGATGGTCGTGGTTTTGATCGTCGAGCGCTCAGACATGCGCGAGATATGTCGCAACTGCGGCGATCTTGTCAATCGCTCCCGCAGCGGTGATTGCTCCGGAGCAGCGCGAAATCCGCTGCGTCGCCGAGGGCTGTGGTTCCGCCACCGCACAACCTGTCGCCCAAGCGGTTCGCTCTGTATCACCGGGTTCGGCCAAGGCCGCCGATCCGTCGTTTCGGAAAAGCAGGACGGGATTCCGGCAAAAGAAAATCAAACGGAGCGACGATCGGGATGACGTGCCGATCCGGCCGGACGGCGTTCGCCGCGATGGAGGAACTTTTTGGCAATCCAGCCAACGACGACGGCCTTGAGGATAGAGCGAATCATGAGGTGTCTCCATTGAACGTTGTTCGGCAAACGCTCAAGGACGCCATCGGGTTGCCGCGAGAATGTGTTCAGCCGAGCTTCGCCTCGAACCGCTCGGCCACCGCCTCGCCCATCTCGGCCGTGCCGACCTTGCGGCAGCCGGGCGCCATGATGTCGCCGGTGCGGATGCCGGCCTCCAGCGTCTCGGCCATCGCCGCCTCCAGAGCGTCGGCTTCGGTGGTCATCTGAAACGAATAGCGCAGGCCCATGGCGAAGGACGCGATCATCGCCAGCGGGTTGGCGATGCCCTGTCCGGCGATGTCCGGGGCCGAGCCATGCACCGGCTCGTAGAGGGCGTGGCGCTTCGCCGTCGTTTCGTTCGGCGCGCCGAGCGAGGCCGAGGGCAGCATGCCGAGCGAGCCGGTCAGCATCGCGGCGATGTCGGACAGCATGTCGCCGAAGAGATTGTCGGTGACGATCACGTCGAACTGTTTTGGCGCGCGGACCAACTGCATGCCGCCAGCGTCGGCCAGCATGTGCTCCAGCTGCATCTCGGGGTACTCGTCGCGGTGGATGCGGGTGACGACCTCGTTCCAGTAAAGGCCCGATTTCATCACGTTGCGCTTTTCCATCGAGGTCACCTTGCCCCGACGGGTTCTGGCGAGGTCGAAGGCGGCCCGCGCGATGCGCTCGATCTCGTAGGTCTCGTAGATCTGGGTGTCTACGGCCCGTTTCTGGCCACCTCCCAGATCGACGATCTCTTTCGGTTCGCCGAAATAGACGCCGCCGGTCAGCTCGCGCAGGATCAGGATGTCGAGCCCCTCGACCAGGTCCCGCTTCAACGACGAGGCGTCTGCCAGCGCCGGATAGCAGATGGCCGGGCGCAGATTGGCGAAGAGGCCGAGATCCTTGCGCAACCTGAGAAGACCCGCCTCGGGCCGCATGTCGTATGGCACGCCGTCCCATTTGGGCCCACCGACCGAGCCGAACAGCACGGCGTCGGCCTGTCTGGCAAGCTCGACCGTCGCGTCCGACACAGGCGCGCCTTCGCTGTCATAGGCGGCGCCGCCGACGAGGGCGGTCCGGGTCGTGAAACCGGCGCCGACGGTGTCGTTCATCGCCGCGACCAGCTTCTCGACTTCGGCCATGATTTCGGGTCCGATACCGTCGCCGGCAAGCAGAAGAAGGGTGCGGCTGGACATGGTTTCGACTTTCGCTTTGGTCCGTGGTGTTCGCTGGCCTTAAAACATCTCGCCGCGAAGACAAAGCGCCAGGGCAACCGTGCCGTCTTCGGACGGCCAGCGTTTCCGGCGGCCGCGCTGCCTTGTCGGCGCCACACCGGGGCGTCGGACACGCTTTTGTCCGGGTTCGGTTTATCCACACCACTGTGTACGGCTATGGTTAACGCCTGACCCTTCGGAACCCAGGAATTGCGTGCGGCCCTTCGGATGCCGGTCCTTCGCGCCGAGGCGCGGGTCGCGGGTTCCTGTTCGAAGGTGTGACACAAAGACCGAAGCGGCTGATTTTTCGGGCGTAATCAACCCCGGAATTCGAGATCAGACGGCAATGAGTGCTCGCCTTTGCGCGCGAAACGGGTTAACAAATCGTAAATGTTTCCTTCCGCGGGAGTGCCTGACCGATGGCTTCGCCTTGGCGTCTGATTCTGGAACGCTTGTCGGGACACGACGACCGCTCCGACGCTGGCAGGGTTGCCAGACCCGCGGCGGGCGAGGCTCTGCGACAGGCGCCGGACGGCGTCATGTCGGCGATCGCGCGGCAGCCCGGTCCGCCGAGGTCCGAAAGCGTGTCCGAGCGGGAAGAAAAGGCGCCCGTGGCAGAGTTCGATCCGATGGAACATCTCGGCCAGCGCAACGAATTGTTGCATGTTCGCTTCGGCTACATGGCGGACCGTCTGGAAGACTTGAAGACCTTGACCGAGGATTTCAATCTTCTGACCAGGCCCATCGAGGAGATGGCGACCGAGCTTCCCAAGGCGAAGGCGCGTATTCTCGAATATGAGGCGCTGCTGCAGCGCGAGGTTCAGGACAACACGTCCATCAAGGCCGATCTGAGCGAATTGCGTGACAAGCATGCCGTGGCGCTCGACGAGCGCCTCGCGGCGGTCAATCGCAGCCGTGCCCTTGCCGAGGAGCTGGAGCGCGGCGATGCCATGGCGGCCGACCACCGCATCCGCCTCACCGAGCTGGAAACCCTCGGCAAGACCGCCGAGCGGCGCGCGATGAACGAGGTCGCCAACCGCGAGCGGCTCGAAGCGGAGATCAACGCCCTGACGGCCGAGCTGTCCGAAAAGGACGACAGCCTTCAGTCGCTGACCCAGCAGGTCAACCGCCAGACCGAGCGCGCTGCCGATCTCGATCGCGAGTGCCAGCGTCTCCAGAAGATCGTCGACAATCAGGTCCATCAGATCGTCGATATCCAGGGCAAGCATCACGAGCTGGAAAAGGCCTCCTACGAGCAGGTCCAGACGATCGAGGATCTGCGCAATCGGCGTGAATCGGAGCGGGCCGAGCGGCAGAAAGCGGCGCATGCTCAGGATCTGGCGCTTTCGGCGCTCTCGGCCGACAAGGCATCGCTGCTGTTGAAGGTCGACGAATTGGCGGCGCGGCTCGGCGCCACCGACCAGAGCGTCACACAGCTTCGCGGTCTTCTCGGCGACCGTGAGGGCGCGTTGCGCACTGCCGAGGAGCATCTGCGGGCCCACTCCAAGGATCGTGCGGCCATCGAGCGCCAGCACGCCGCGCTCGAACAGCAGATGACCGACCGCAGCGCTCAGCTCGCCGAACTGAAGGGCATTTCCGATGATGCGGTTAAGCGCGTGGAGATGCTGACCAAGGCGCTGTCGGCCAAGAGCGCCGCCCACGACGCCGCGACGGAAAAGGCGCAGGCGCGTTCTCTGCGAATCGACGATCTGACGGGCCGTTTCGACAAGGAGCGCGCCTCGCTCGATGCCGCCAATCGTCGTCTCGTCGAGGAATTGGAGAACGAGCGCGCCGAGCGCACGCTGGCTCAGGGCGCCTTGAAGATCGCCCGCGAAAGCCGCGCTTCTCTGCAACGCCAGAACGAGGCGCTCAAGCGCTCGAATCGGGCCATGCGCAATGCGGTGGCCGACGAGGACGAGCGCGGGCAGCCCGGAATGGGCGAGGCCGTCGATGTCGTCGAGTGGGACGAGGCCGGCGAGACGTCGTCCAATGTGAAGCCGTTCCCGCCGAAGGTGCGTGAACAGGGCGACAATGAATGACCATTCGATCGTCGCGCGTTTCCGTCGCTTTCAAAGTTGCGGTGGGGGCGTCGTCGGATGGACCGAAGTGACGGAAACGGCACTGGCCAGGCACCATGTCTGAAACGAGCGAGGAAGAACCCATGGCTGAAAATGCTTCGCAGGTAAGGGCGGACGACAATTCGTGGAGCGGGCATGACGAGGATCAGGAGCAGGCGTTGGACCGGGCGGGCACCGAGCGCGCGCTGCGGGAAATCGCCGGCGTCTCCGGCCTGAACGCGGCCAATGTCGCAAACAATGGCGACCGCCTGAAGACCAACGAATGGGCGGCCACCCTGGTCCTCGTCAAGGAAGCCTGCGAGTCGATCCGGATCAGCGAGGAGCGCGTCGAAGCCCTGGAAAACGAGCTCGAGCAGCTGACGCTGCAGAGCCGCGACGATCTGAAGAAGATGCTGGCGCGCTATCAGACCGCACAGGAAGAGATCAAGGCGGCCACGACCAAGGCCAAAGCTTTCGAGGCCCGTGCGATCGAAGCCGAAAGCTGGCTGGGACGTCTCAACGAGGCGATCGTCGAAGGTTTCGGGCGTCAGACCCGTTCCGGCGAGCATGACGATTGAGACTCAAGCTGTGGCGGGAGCCTTTTCTGTAGCCTGCCCTCGAATGTCACCTGGGACCGGCCTTCGAGGGCACGCCGCGGTGTCGCGACGTGTCTTTCGATGTTCGGCGCAGTGAGAATTTATGTCGGAGATGGCAAGTAATTTGCGTCCCAGCCTCCATCAGGTGAACGGCGACTGGGCCGGTGAACCGGGGCACGGAATGCGGCAGAGGAACGGTCGATCGGACGATCACCGATCAATCGTCAACGCCTCCGATCCGAAGGCTTTAGCCAGCGCGATCGAGTTCGTCAAAGCTGCGGCCTTGCGGATTCGCGACGACGAACGCCGGCTTCGTGAACAGGCCGAACGCATCGAGCTCCTGGAGGCCGAGTGCACCGACAGCCAGGCCAGGGTCACCGAATTGGAGCAGATTGCCGGGCGCCACGATCGCCGGCATCTGGAGGTGCTCGAACTTCTGGAGCAGAGCTGGGTCGAATGCAGCATGCTCCGCGTCGCGCTGCGCGAAGCGGCTCGCGAGGCGCAGACGGCCGAACGCCACATTCGTTCGACGATCGAGGAGATCGACGACCTCAAGGTCCGCTTCGTCAAGGATTGAATTTTGGATCGAGATCGCGCCGGCTGTACCCGCGCGTGCGGATGCGCTCGGGCAATTGCGCAATTCGCCGCCGGTGCCCTCGATGTGTCCGCAGACTGTAGCACGATCTGCAATACCGAGAAATTACCTTAGGTAAGATCGGGCGCGGCTGGCTCGGCGTTTTTCGCAGCACATCGCGACGTTTGAGGAATGCGATAGTACACGTTGCCGGTTCGACGAACGCGAGGCTCGCGAAAGCCTGGTGTGGTCTCTTCAGGCATGGAGGTTTGGGACGATTGAGAGATTTCGTGGCCTTCAACGGAGGATTCGACCTTGAAAACTCTGGTTTTGCCGTACGAGCCGCCGAGCGCCGATCCAGAGCTCGACCAGCCGATTGACAGCCTCGATGATTACGTCAACATGTGGCTCGACCACGCTCGCGCCGGACGGGCGATTTCCGCCCTTCGCGATGCCCATATCACGATGCTGAAATCCGAGCTGTCCTCGCTGCGCCAGTGGCTCCATGAGCCGCGGCCTTGATCGCAGCAATGACCGGCGGCAGGCGAGACCGTCACACTTTAGAGACCCGTGCCGTTATTTCATCTCGACCCGCGCCGCCCGTCTCCGACCGCCGTCGGCCAACCCTGCACAAGCAAAACAAATGACATCGTCACACGGTCTTCAGCCCCATTCCAGACAATTGTGTTGCTTAATCCGCCATGACCGAAGCGACGGGGCCCACGAAATGACGCCCCGCACCTTACGCCGGAGCCGTCTTATCCCATGAAAAAGCTTGCCCTCGCTCTGACCCTGACCGCCGCCTTCGCCGGCTGCACCACCGATCCCTATACGGGCCAATCCCAGCTTTCCAATACGGCCGGTGGGGCCGGTATCGGCGCCGGCGTCGGTGCGTTGGGTGGCTATCTGGTCGGTCGCGCAACGGGCATCGACGCCGGTCGCGCGGCGCTCGTCGGAGCCGGCGTGGGCCTCCTCTCGGGCGGTGCCGTCGGCGGATACATGGATGCACAGGAAGCGCAGCTGCGCGATCAACTGCGCTCAACCGGCGTTTCCGTCACACGCGTCGGCGATCGCATAATCCTCAACATGCCGTCGAACATCACCTTCCCGTCCGACCAGGCGTCGATCCTGCCGGGCTTCTATGAGACGCTGAATTCGGTGGCGCTCGTCCTGCAGAAATACGACAAATCCATCGTCGACGTTTACGGCCATACGGATAGCCAGGGCACGGATGCCTACAATCTGCAGCTTTCCCAGCAGCGCGCCTCGGCGGTGAGCCGGTATCTGGCAAGTCAGCGCATCGATCCGCGACGCCTTAATTCGCAAGGCTTCGGCGAAAGCCAGCCTGTCGCGTCCAACGGCAGCGATGCCGGTCGTGCCCAGAACCGCCGCGTCGAAATCGCGATCTCGCCGCTCACCCAGGGCTGATCGGGCCGGTTTGTCCATGCCAGGCTCGACCATCGAAAGCCGGCCCCACCCTGCCTCCCGGGGGCCGGTTTTCGTGTTAGCCTCGAAATCTCGAGAGTGGCGAACGGCTGCGGCGCCGAAGCGGTCCGACGACGCAATCGCACCGATGCAGAAGGGGCCGCGCATCGATCGATACACGGCCCGCAGTTGGATCGTTTCAATTCGTAGATCCAGGCGCTTTACGGGGCGTTCCTGCGCCCCGTGTCTCGTGACGTCAGCGCAGGTTGCGACCGACGAGCCCGCCCGCGACCGCGCCACCGAGGCCGCCGACCACCGCGCCCGTCGTGTCGCCGACGGCGCCGCCGATCAGCGCGCCGCCGACACCGCCGACGGCGGCACCGCCGACCGTCTTCTGGGTTGTGGTGCAGGCCGACATGCTCAGCGCAGCCGCGACGAGCGCTACGGTCATTGTGATACGCGATGCGTCTGAGCGGGGCAGCGAAATTGAAGTCGTCATGTTGTCATCCTCGACTTGTCGTCTGGCCGATCCGGGCCGACAGTCCCTTGACCGTATTATCGGCAGCGTCCTTGTCCTTGGCAAGGCCCGTTTCCGTGATGAATCCCCAGGGGAGGAACGGGCCCGACGCATACCATCGGCCGAAGCGCCCGCGGCAACGTTTGCGGACGACGCCAGGCCAGCAGGCAAGGTTTTGTCGTCGCAGCCGTCTCGACCCTCGATCCGCGGCGGGGTAGATTTGCTCTTGCGGGCGGATGAACCGCTTGAAACCCGGACGAAGGCCGGCCTTTCGAAGAAGGAGTGTCCTTAGGGAAATCGATGGAAGCGCGACCGACCGACCCGATATCCTGGCCCTACAGCGTCGCCGAACTGTGGGCGGACGGCATCGTTCACGGCCTTGGCGTCGCCTTCGTGGGGATCGGCTCGATAACCTTCGTGATCGCCATGGCCGGTTCGGCAACGGGCGCCGATTTCGCCGCCGGCTGCGTGTATCTCGCGAGCCTGATTCTCTCGATCTGCCTTTCGGCGACTTACAATGTCTGGCCGGTGTCGCGAACCAAATGGCTGCTGCGCCGTTTCGACCATTCGGCGATCTACGTTTTGATCGCCGGAACCTACACCCCGATGTTGGTGTGGATTTCCAATTGGGGGATGCTGGCGACGGTCTGGACGGTGGCCGCGTTCGGCGTGGCGCTGAAGCTTTTGAAGCCTGGCCGTTTCGACCGCCTGTCGATCGGGCTCTACATCGCGCTCGGTTGGAGCGGTGTCGTGCTTTACAACCAACTGGCGGCCCAATTGCCGGACCGCGTCCTGGCGTTGATCCTGATCGGCGGTATCGTCTACTCCCTCGGCATCGTCTTCCACCTGTGGGAAAAGCTGCGCTTCCAGAACGTCATCTGGCACGGCTTCGTCCTGGCCGCGGCGATGATCCATTTCGCGGCTGTCTGGACGCTGGTCTCGACGGGCATCGGCGCCGATCTCGCTCTGGGCGTCGCCTGAATCGATCGTCGCAACTTCGTTCCGACGCCTGGATCGGCTTGCCTGTGGTCGTCACGGCTGTATCTGCGCTCGCGGCTTTCCTTTTTGGAAGCCGCAAGGCCGGATGCGAACCGACCGGTCCAACGATGAAACACCATCCGGGAGACGAGACGATGAATGGTGCCGACCTTCTCTGCGACACGCTTCTGGCTCACGGCATCGATGTCTGCTTCGCCAATCCGGGTACGTCCGAGATGCACTTCGTGGCAGCCCTCGATCGCAAGCCGCAGATGCGCTGCGTTCTCGGCCTGTTCGAGGGTGTCGTGACGGCCGCCGCCGACGGCTATGCGCGCATGGCCGAAAAGCCTGCCGCCACGCTCCTGCATCTCGGTCCAGGCCTCGCCAACGGCCTCGCAAACCTCCACAACGCGCGGCGCGGCTACACGCCGATCGTCAACATCGTAGGCGATCACCCCGATTATCATCTGCCTTACGATGCCGTTTTGACTTCCGACATCGCGAGTCTCGCCAAGCCGATGTCCGCCTGGGTGGGCCGCTGCAAGGGCCCGAACGACGTGCCCGATGCCGCCGCCGCGGCCTATCGCGCCGCCGTCACCAGGCGGGGCGTTGCGACGCTGATGCTGCCGGCCGACGCCGCCTGGAGCGAAGCCGGGCCGGCCGGCGACCTGTCGCCGAAACCGCTGCCGGCGCCCGCACATCCGGGCGAAACTGCCATGGCCCAGGCGCTGGAGGCGTTGAAAAGCGGCAAACGCTGCGGCATTCTGATGACCGACGACGCGCTGCGGGCCGACGCGCTGGAGAACGCCGGCAAGATCGCCGCCAAGACCGGTGCGCGGCTGTTCAGCCAGGTGTTCAATTCGCGCATCGAGCGGGGCGCCGGCCGCGTGCCGGTGACGAAGATCCCCTATCCTGTCGACATGGCGCTCGCCTGCCTGAAGGATTTCGACCACATGATCCTTGTCGGCGCCACGGCGCCGGTCGCCTTCTTCGCCTATCCGGGCAAGCCCAGTGCTTTGCTGCCGGATGCCTGCTCAGTCGTGGAACTGGCGAAGATCGGCGATGATCTGAAGGCTGCCCTTGCCATGCTGTGCGAGGCGGCTGGCGCTGCTGGCGAAACGCCGGTGGTCCCCGAAGCCGGGGAGGGGATGCCGCAGCGCCCAAGCGGCAAGCTGACGGCCGCCTCGGTCTGCGCGCTCGTGGCGCGCCACATCCCCGAGCACGGGATCGTCGTCGACGAATCGATTACGGGCGGCGCGACCTTCGATGCGGCGTCCAGGGGCGCACCACCCCACGATTATCTTCAACTGACCGGGGGCGCGATCGGCACCGGCATTCCGCTCGCCGCCGGCGCCGCGATCGGCGCGCCGGGCCGCAAGGTCATCGGCCTGCAGGCCGACGGCAGCGGCTTTTACACGGTTCAAGGCCTCTGGACCCAGGCGCGCGAAAAACTCGACGTCGTCACGGTGATCCTGTCGAACCGCTCCTATGCGATCCTGCAGATCGAGATGGCCAATGTCGGGGTGAATTCCTTCGGCAAGAACGCCAGCCGCATGCTGAACCTCGACGACCCCGACGCCGACTGGGTGGCTCTCGCCAAGGGGTTCGGCGTCGATGCCGCGCGGGCCGAGACGGCGACGGAACTGGACGATCTGCTCGCCGGTGCGATGCAACGTCCCGGCCCGTTCCTGATCGAGGCCATGATCTAGATCGGCACGCCTCGATCATTTGGAACGTCGGCTCATACGGTCAGGACTTTTCGCCCCACTCGCCCGCTTCCTCGTCCTGCTCGGCGTCGGGAATGTCTTCGCCGATCAACGTCTTGTCATCCTTCTTGCCGGCAAACGCATTGTCGGTGCGTCGCATGGCGTTCTCGAACACGTCTCCGTCGGTGCCGCCCTTGGCGGAGGGATAGGTCTTCCTGGCGTCATCTGAGTGATCGGACATGGCACGCTCCTCTTTGGCGAGAACAACTTGCGGCGATGCCGGAACGTTCCCGACCCGGATGCCATCGGCGATGGCGCCACCATAGCTGCGCAATCGACGGCGGCCTGCCTGGTCGGCACCAGCGAATTTCCCTGTGGCAATCCCGGGCCTGTAGCAATCCTGGGAAAGAACCCGCAGCCGCTTCTCAACGGATGCCCTCGAGCGCATCGTGGACACCCTCGTGAAGCGCGCCTGGTGGCGTTGGCCGGCCGAAAGGATTACGCGTCACCCTTCGGCACTGTGCCGATCAGATCTTGACACCTTAGAGGAAGCGGCCGCGACGCCATGACCGACGACAAGACGACCGCCGATGGCCATGGGGCCGGCAAATCGGCACCCGGCAACATCCCCCCCGCGGTTTCAGGGCCTGACGGCGGGTCATCGACCGGCGAGGCCGGCTTTGCGCGCAGCTTCTTCCTGCGCCCCTGGGTGTTCGTGCGCGGCGTGCCGGCGATGAAGTTCCTGCCGACCGAGGGACCGCCCGAGATCGCCTTCGCCGGCCGCTCCAATGTCGGCAAATCCTCGCTGATCAACGCACTGCTCGCGCAAAAGGGGCTGGCGCGAACGTCCAATACGCCGGGGCGCACCCAGGAGCTCAACTTCTTCGTGCCGGACGGTTTCGGCGGCGAAACCGCCGAGCTGCCGCCGATCGCCCTCGTCGACATGCCCGGCTACGGCTATGCCAAGGCGCCAAAGGAGCAGGTCGAGGACTGGACCAGGCTGGTCTTCGACTATCTGCGCGGCAGAGCCAGCCTGAAGCGCGTCTTCGTGCTGATCGATTCCCGCCACGGCCTGAAGAACAACGACGAGGAGGTGCTCGGCCTCCTCGACAAGGCGGCGGTCTCCTACCAGATCGTCCTGACCAAGACCGACAAGATCAAGGTCCCGGCGGTGCCGAAGCTGATCGAGGCGACGGCTCTGGCGATCAAGCGCCGCCCGGCGGCCTTCCCGGAGATTCTCGCGACCTCGTCGGAAAAGAATGTCGGCCTCGACGAATTGAAGGCGGTGATTGCAAAGCTGGCGGATTGACCGCTGTCGTTTCGGGCGCTTGGCCGGAACGCCGCGGAAGGCTATCGTCTTCGCAACGGCAAGTGAGGTTCATCGATGCGAATGACGGTCAACATACCGGATGAGGACATCGGCGCACTGGACGAACTCGCCAGAATTTCCATGTCGTCCCGTGAAGAGTTGATCGTTTCGGCCGTCTCGAATCTGCTTCGACCCGGCTCGAAGCCGCTGCCTCGGGACGCGTTCGGCGCCTGGGGAGGTCATGCGGTCGATGGCCTTTCGTTTCAGCGAAAGCTTCGAGAGGAATGGTGAACGCTCTTTTCGATACCAACATTCTCATCGACTACCTGAATGGTGTCGTCGAGGCTGCCAAGGCACTGGAGAGCCACGAGGTTCGCACGATCAGCATCATCACCAGGATGGAAGTCCTCGTCGGCATGAGACCTGAGACCGAGGTCGTGACGAAAGCGTTTCTGTCCAGCTTTGATCAACTGCCGCTCGATGATCGGATCGCCGAACGCGCGGTCGACATTCGCAGGACGAAGCGCATCAAGCTTCCCGATGCGATCATCGCTGCGACCGCCGACATTCACGGGCTATTGCTCGTGACGCGCGACACCCGTGATTTCGGTCCGGATGGACCCGAGGTTCGCATGCCCTATCAGGCGGCGAGATAGTTTGAATGCGGTTTCGAAAGACAAAAAGCGCAATACGACGCGGTTCGGGTTCCGTCTCTCACGCCAGCAACCGCGTCCTGATCCGCTGCTCGATCCGCTTGAACACGTCGCGATAGGCGTCGAGGATCTGGTCGCGGCTGCCGGTGGCGACCGATGGGTCGGGCATCGGCCAGAACTCGACCTCGACCGAATCCGTGCCGGTCGCGTCGAGGGCGACGTGATGGGCTTCGGGCGCCATGGTGACGATCAGGTCGAAATAGTCGTCGGCCAGATCCTCGAAGCGTTGCGGTTTGCGGTCGCTCAGGCTGAGGCCCTTTTCGGCCAGCACCTGGTCGACGAAGGGGTCGCGCTGGCCGCCGCGCACGCCGGCGGACGCGATGTAGACCGACGAAGGCAGCAGCGAGCGCGCGATCACTTCCGCCATGGGCGAGCGAATGGCGTTCATGCCGCACAGGAAGAGCAGCGAGGTGACCTTGGGTTTCGGCGCCATCGGCCGCCTCAACTCCGCCAGTGCAGGACGCAGATGAGGGTGAACAGGCGGCGGGCGGTGTCGAGATCCACGTCGATCTTGCCTTTCAGGCGCTCCATCAGCGTGGTCGAACCGTCGTTGTGAATGCCGCGCCGACCCATGTCGATCGCCTCGATCTGCTGCGGCGTCGAGGAGCGGATCGCTTCGTAATAACTGTCGCAGATGAGAAAATAGTCCTTGATCACCTTGCGGAACGGCGTCAGCGAGAGGATGTGGGCGACCAGCGCCTCGCCGGCTTCGTTGCGGATGTCGAAGACCAGGCGCTTGTCGGCGAGCGACAGTTTCAGCTTGAAGCGCGCACCTTCCGGTGCCCCGGCCGGGTTGAAGACGTTCTCCTCGATCAGGTCGAAGATCGCGACGTTGCGCTCGTGCTCGACGTCGGGCGTCGCACGTCCGATCGTCTCGTCGAGTTCCACGTCGATCAGCTTGCCGTCGGGGCTCTTCTCGCTCATCGCCGTCCCTTTAAAGGTTGAGGCGAACCGCCACCGACCGGCCGTGCGCGTCGAGGCCTTCGACGCGGGCAAGTTCGATGGCGGCGGGCCCGAGCGCGCGCAGCTGGTCGGGGCCCAGTTTCAGGATCGAGGTCCGCTTGACGAAGTCGAGGACGGAAAGCCCCGATGTGAAGCGGGCCGAGCGGGCGGTCGGCAGGACGTGGTTGGAGCCGCCGACATAGTCGCCGATGACTTCGGGTGTGTGCCGGCCGAGGAACACCGCACCGGCGTTGCGCAGTCTGTCGAACATCGCTTCCGGTTCGTCGGTGGCGATCTCCAGATGCTCCGGGGCGATCCGGTCGGACAGCGGCGGCGCCTCATCGAGCGAATCGACGCAGATGATCGCGCCGTAGTCCGTCCAGGAGGCCCGCGCCGTCGTTGCGCGCGAAAGCCGCGTCAGCTGCCGCTCGACCGCCGCCTCGACTGCGTCGGCAAAGGCCTTGTCGTCGGTGATCAGGATCGACTGGGCCGCCGCGTCGTGCTCGGCCTGGCTCAGGAGATCGGCGGCGATCCAGTCCGGGTCGTTCCGGCCGTCGGCGATGACGAGGATTTCCGACGGGCCGGCGATCATGTCGATACCGACGGTGCCGAACACCTGGCGCTTGGCGGCCGCGACATAGGCGTTGCCGGGGCCGACGATCTTGGCGACGGGCTTGATGGTCCTGGTGCCGTAGGCGAAGGCGGCGATCGCCTGGGCGCCGCCGAGGCGATAGATCTCGTCGATACCGCAAACGCGCGCGGCGGCCAGCACGAGCGGATTGAGCGCGCCGCGCATGGCCGGCACGGTCATGGCGATGCGTTCGACGCCCGCGACCTTGGCCGGAATGGCGTTCATCAGCACCGAGGAGGGATAGCTCGCCGTGCCGCCGGGAACGTAGAGGCCGACCGATTCGACCGCCGTCCAGCGGCTGCCGAGCTCGACACCGATCGGGTCGACATAGCGGTCGTCGCTCGGGCGCTGGCGCTCGTGGTGGCTGCGGATGCGGTCATGGGCAAGCGTCAGGGCGTCGAGGGTCTCGGGTGCCGTGGCCGCGAAGGCCTCGTCGATTTCGTGGCGACCGACCCGCAAGGCCGCCGCGTCGAGATCGAGCCCGTCGAAGCGGCGGGTCAGCTCGATGAGCGCCGCGTCGCCGTCGCGGCGGACCATGGCGATGATCTCGCGCACCGCGCCGTCGACGTCCTCGGCCTGCTCGCGCTTGGCGGACAGGAGCGCGGCGAATTTCGTCTCGAAATCCTTGTCGGTACTGTTCAGCCGCAACGGCACGCTGGCATGTCCTTGTTTCCGGCCGCCCGCGCGGTGCGCGCAAAGCCCCAAATTCATGGCCCCAAACTCATGGCCAAGACGGAATGGCCACGACGGAACCGCGGACGATGCGATGAGCCGTCGCCCGATCGGTCGACGCGGTGCGAGCCGCGATCAGCCTTCGGGGTCGGGCCGCTCGTGATCGGGCCGCGCCGTCGTGCTCCAGGCGCCGCCCACATCCGTGAGTTGCGCCTCGATCACCTCGGCCTCAAGCCTTATCGTGGAGCCGCCGGCGAAGACAAGTTCGATCGCGCCCGACGGCGCGTCGCCGGGTTCGAACTTGAGGGCAAGAAGCACCAGAATCTGGTCGCCGGCACTCAAATCGAGACCGCGATGACCGACCGCCGTAACCCGGTCGAAATGCAGGACGGACCGCCGGCGTTCGTATTCGGCCCGCTTGAACAGCCGGAATCGCGAAACCCCCGCCGCTGTTTCCCAGACGAAGCGGTTCATCTCGACGAAGAACTGCCTGTCGCCGGGGCGATAGCGGCAGTCCTTCAGCTTGACGACGGCATCCTGGCAATGGGCGGACAGGATGGCGAGGTCGTCGGCGTCGACGGCGAGGAGGCGCAGGCGGTCCATCGGATCAGGTGCGTCTTTCTGGCTTCGGCCACCGCAGCGACTGCGAGGGCCCGTGATCGTCAAAGGCCCAAGCTAGGCCGGCTGGCGCGCATGGGAATAGCTTTGCTGCACGCCGAGGCGACGAAGCCGCATGAAACGGCGCCGCCGCCGCCGCCGTCAGCTCAGCTTGAACCGGCTGCACAGTCGCAGACCCACGATCGCAACGAAGGTGAACAGCCAGATCGGGTTGCCGCGCGAGAAGAAATACGTCTCGAGGAAGGAGTTGAGCAGTGCGAAGGCCACGATCATCAAAAAGCAGTCGGCAAGCCGCTGGTTCTCGACGCCGGCCTGCGTGGTCAGATAGTCCTTCAAGGGCAGGACGATCAGCATGATCGACGCGGCGGCGAGCGTCGGCCAGCCGGCCCAGACCGCGATGTCGAGATAGCCGGAGTGCGAATTGACGATGCCGCGCGGATCCCAGGACAGCTCGAACGGCAGTTCGGCCCGCTGAACGTTGGCCGTGTCCCAGAAGCTCTCGAAGCCGAAGCCGGTCCAGGGATGGGCCTGGAGCTGGCCGAAGGTGAAGCGCCACAGGTCGAGGCGGCCGGAGAAGGTCGTGCCCGGCATGATCGTCTGCAGGATGTCGTCGATCTGCGGTGAGACCGCGGAGCCGAGGGTCAGCAACCCGGTCGTCAGCATCGCCAGAGCCAGGATCGCCACGGGCAGGAAGCGACCGCCGAGGATGCGGCCGCCGATGACGATCGTCGCCACCACCGGAACCAGGGCCAGCGTCGTTTTCGACCCGGTCTTGTAGATGAAGAAACCGGCCAGAAAGCCGATCAGCAATCCCGTCAGCTTGTCGCCGCTGCGCAGGACGTAGAGCCCGGTAAACAACAGCATCGCCATGACCGGGCCGGCGACGTTCTTGTGGCTGTAGATCCCGCGCCAGAGGCCTGCGTGCTGCGGCTCGAACCCCGACGCATGGTGGATGGCGGCCACAGGGTAGAGGACGACACCGGCGTATGAAAGGCCGAGGACGGCGAGCGCGGCGACGGTGAGAGCCACCCGGAAATCGCGCACGGAGGCCGGCAGCGTCAGCGCACCGGTCGCGGCGATCATCGCGACGATGGCGAAGAGCACGGCCCGGACGGCGCCTTGCGGCCAGAGCGATTGCGTCGCCGAAAAGAACAGCATGGCCAGCGGCAGCAGCCAGAACGGCCGCAGCAGCGACAGCGCGACCTTGCGGTCGGTGAAGAGAAAATGCCCGGCGATCGCGATCGCCGCCAGGGCGCTGTAGCCGAGCTGGTTGAGGACATTGCCGCTGCTCTGGCCGGCGCTGTATTCCAGGACGAAGGGCGTGAAGGTGACGAGCAGGCAGGACAGGATCGCCGCGCCGAGGACGAGCCGAACCAGCCGCAATCCCTGGCGGGTCGCCGGGTTCGTGCGTTTCGCCTTGGGGCTGGACGTCAGTTCTGCTCGGGGCTGCGATATTGCTCATTGACCAGTCCGAATTCGGCGAAGAGGCGGCCGACCGCCACCTGCATGTGATAGAGCCCGACCAGGGGCGACCGGGTCTCCACGGCCAGTTTGACCGAGCGGAACGGCGAGGCAAGCAGCAAGGCCAGGCTCTTGGCGAGACGCTTCATCCGGCCCGCCCGGTCCATGCGTCGCCGCCGCTCGATGATAGAGGAGATCGCCCCGTTTCGCAGGCTGCGGGCGTTGATCCAGGAAAACTCCGTTCGCCGCGCCGGCGTCGTTTCCATCACGACGGCCTCGGCGCACCAGGCGAAGCGAAAGCCCTTTTCGCGGCAGCGCGAGTAGAAGTCGCTGTCGCCCCCGCCGATAAAGTTGAAGGCCGTGTCGAGAAAGGGCGCGCCCATCGTTTCGAGGACCTGCCGCGAGATCGCGACATTGCCCGAGGAAAAGAGAATCGGCACCGGGCCGGTGGCCGAGTAGTGCGGCTGGAAAACCGGGTGGCGGGCATAGCGCGCCCCGCCGGGGCCCTCGAAGACCGGCATCTGCGGGCCGCCGACGAGGTCGGCGCCATAGCGCTCCGCCGTTGCGACGAGGCTTTCGAGCCAGTCCGGCCCGGCGATCTCGTCGTCGTCGATGACCAGAACGTGCGAAAGCGCCGGGAAGCGGTCGAGCGCCGTCTGCCAGCCGGCATTGTAGGCCGAGCAATTGCCGCGTTCATGGGCGATGACGATCAGGCCGGCGACGGTCCCGTCCGCAAACAGCGGTTCGGCGGCGGCAAGACCCTGCCGGCCTTCGTCGTCGTTTTCCATCACGATGACCACGAAGCGGCGTTCGGTGCGCTGTCCCGCAAGCGAGCGCAGCGTTGCAACGAGATGCTCCGGGCGCCGGAACGTCGGCAAGGTCACTGCGATCTCGACTCCCTCGGGGTCGAGCGCGGGGGACGAACAGGCGATGGTCACGGCGTTTTCGGTCATGGGGCGGCCCGGCCGGTATGGGAGAACGAGCGTCAATATCATGGGAAGATGAACAAAGCTTCGTTCGGCCGGTGCAAATCGGATCGCCGGCGCTGTCAGGCCCGTCCGTTGCCCGGCCGGGTCGCTTGCGATAGGGCAAACGGCAAGACGGGTCGATGATCGACTGTCCCGGGGCAATTTCGATGTCGTCGTCGAAGGACGGCGCGTTTCGAAACGATCCCTCAGAGTGATTTCTGCGGCTTATGCGAGAGTTCGGCACGAATTTGGCAGCGACCTTGATCCCGATTGTAGCTTGCGACGGCCGTGGCCCGGCGCGTCTCGACGGGTGGCCGGCGGTCGTGGCGATGCCGGCAGACCCGTCGGACCGGCCATTTCAAACGGATCGCCGATGAGCCGGATAGCGCCCTCCGGACCGCTCGAAACGGCGCTCGTCACCGCCAGCTATCGCGGCGATTTCGAGCGCTGCCGCCTCTTGTGCGAAAGCATCGATCGGCGGGTGACGGGTCACAGCCGGCACCTCATCCTGGTCGAGCCGCGCGATCTTTTGCTGTTTCGCCGACTGGCCGGGCCAAAGCGCGAGATCGTCGACGAGCGCAGCCTTTTGCCGCGCTTCCTGCGCGCCTTTCCCGATCCGACCACGATGGGGCGGCGGCGGATCTGGCTGTCGTCCTACGGGCCGCCCTTGCGCGGTTGGCATGTCCAGCAATTGCGCCGGCTGGCGATGGCCGCGGCGCTCGACGAAACGGTGATGGTCTCGCTCGATTCCGATGTGGTCTTCGTCAAGGATTTCGACGTTCGTCACTTTCAGGAGGGCGGCCGGGTTCGCTTCTTCAGGCGGCCGGGCGTCGTTGCCGGCTTCGACGAGCCGTTTCTCGGCGAACATCGCGGCTGGGCGCTCACCGCCGCCGCGTGCCTTGCCATCCCCGGTCGTCCGGTCAACGACAATGGTTATGTCGCCACCGCGATTGCGTGGCGCAGCGACACCGTCCGCGACATGCGCCGCCACATCGAGGCCGAAGGCGGGCGCGACTGGATGAAGCAGCTGGCCAGCACGCGCAGCCTTTCGGAATGCGTGCTCTACGGCCGGTTCGTCGACGAGGTCGAGGCGCGCCCGGATCGACATCTTCCCGGCGACGACAATGTCTGCGCCATGGTGTGGTCGGGCAAGGCGATGGGCCAGCAAGCACTCGACACGTTCCTGCGCGAGCTGGCGCCCCATCAGGCGGCGATCGGCATCCAGTCCTTCATCGGCACCGACCCGGCGGTCATTCGCCGGGCTGTGGGACTGGATTGATCGCCACGCCGTCCTCGGTCCTGGCGCGTCGCTGGCGCCGTTTCGGCGGCGACCAGTCGAAGGCGGTGTAGGTCGCCGCCGCCGAGACGATCCACAGGACGAAGAACAGGCCGTTGAGGCCGATGATCCAGCTGGTCGTGTCGACCATGGCTCGCAGCAGCATCACCAGCATCCCGGCCTTGAGCAGGCCGACAATGCCGAGGATGAGCGCCCGCATGCCGGTCTTGCCGCGGGCGTAGAGCAGCTCGCTTTCATATTCGACGAGATTGCGGAACGCCGGAACGAAGAGCGCGACCAGCACCAGCGGCGCCGCATCGGCGACATTGTGGCCGAGCGCGTTGGGGAAGAAATGCAGGACGCCGCCGAGAAAGCCGAGGCCGGCGATCGAAACCGCGGCGACGGCCGCCTCCAGTCCCCAGCGCACGCGCCATCCCGCAAGCCACCCCGGCGTGCGCATCAGCTTCTGGACGATCATCGTGTTGGCCGACCGGATCGGCAGCGCGGTGAGGTCGATCAGCCGCATCAGAATGGCGTAGAGGCCCGCCATTTCGGCGCCGCCCAGCGACAGCACCAGGAGCTTGTCGAGCTCCGATTGCAGATAGAAGATGATCTCCGCCCCGGCGACCGAAAAACTGTCGCGGGCCCGTGCGATGTAGAGAGCCGGCGTGAAGCGCAGCCGCTGGCGGGGATAATAGACGACGACCGCCAGGATAGCCGCGACGGCGTTGGCGCCGGCATAGGCGAGAGTCCATTCGAGAAGCGTGCCGTCGCCGAAACTCGCGAAACCCACCGCCGCGACGGCGCGGATGGCCGAGCCGGCTATGACGATGATCGCCCCTTGCGCGAAGCGGCCCATGCCGTTGTTAACGATGACCACGACTTCCAGCGTGCGCCAGAAGACGATTTCGGCGATGATGATCGCCGCGAAGGCCGGAACGCTTACCTGGCCCTGGAAGAATGCGAGGTAGAAGCCGCAGGCGGCGAGTGCGACGATCGGCAGCGAAGCCGCGAAAGCGGCGAGAAGCCCGGCCGTATAGGCGCCGATCAACCTTTGCCGCGTCGTCGAGACGCGGTAGAGTGGCGAGACGAAACCGAAGCCGGCGATGCGCGACAAAACGATGCCGGTGGCCGAAGCGGTGGCGAAGAGGCCGAAATCGCCGACGGAAAGGCCGTTGGCGACGCTGACGAAATAAGCGAGAGACAGCACCAGACGACCGGCCGAGCCGGAGAGCAGCGAGGCATAATCGCGCAGAAGGGTGACGTTGCTCCTGGCCTGTTCGATCCAGGCTGCCATCCAGACTGCCGATTTGCCCATGCGTCCGTGTTCCCAATGTTCCGCGAGAGGCCGATGACGAAGACCGTTCCTCAGACCGAAATCGCATTCCCTGCCATGGTGGGCAGCTGCGAGACCACCTGCGACAGTTTAGCACGACGTCCTAGCGCATCGAACTTAACGCGCCGTTCTTTCGTGGCGAGCGCTCTGGCGACCGGTCTCGTTGCAGGGGCCCCGATCTCGAACGCGCCCGGCGGTGAGGCTCTGGCGGCAACCTCCGCCTTCGGTTCCTGGCCTCGCTCCGGAAAGGTGCCCTTCGGTGCGATGGTCCAGAAGGAATTCTTCGACAGCGCGCCCTACCGGCAGGCTTTTCTGGACCATTGCGATCTCATCATGCCCGGAAACGAGCTGAAATTCGATCAGATTCATCCCACGCGGGACGATTGGAACTTCGAGCCGGCCGACAGGCTCGTGGATTTTGCCCTGTCGAACGGGCGCCTGTGTCGCGGCACCTGCCATGTCTGGTGGAACTCGACCCCGCCCTGGGTCGAGGCTCTGACACCCGGCGTGGAGGCCGAGACGGCGCTCCGGGACCACATCGAGACGGTGATGGACCGCTACAAGGGCAAGCTGCGCAGCTTCGATGTGGTCAACGAGATCATCGCCAACGATCCGGCCGAGTCCGGGCCGCTGCGTCGCACGACCTGGCTCGACAAGCTCGGGCCGAACCACATTCCGCTCGCCTTTGCCGCCTCGGCGGCGGCCGATCCCGCCTGCGACCTCGTCCTCAACGACTACGATCTGGAGTTCATCGGGCCGCGCTACGACGCCCGGCGGTCGATCGCGCTGGAGATCGTGCGGCAGCTGCAGGGGCGCAACGTCAAGATCGATGGCATCGGCATTCAGGGACATCTCTACACCGAGCGCCGGATCGATATCGGCGCGCTGGAGACGTTTCACCGCGAACTCGACGCCCTGGGCGTGAAACTCTGGGTTACCGAACTCGACGTGATCGACCGCGAGACCCCGGCCGGCGCACAGGCCCAGGACGACGCGGCGATGGCGATCGTCTCGGACTTCCTCGACGGCGTCTTTGCTTTCAAGCCCCCGGAGGCGGTTGTCACCTGGGGCATCACCGATCGCTACAGCTGGATTCCCGACGTGATGCCGCGTCCGGATGGAGCGCCGCATCGTCCGCTGCCGCTGGACGGGGACTATCGGCCGAAGAACTGGATGAAGCTGATCGAGAAGCGGCTGGACAAGACCGCGCCGCGAACGTCGGATTGACGGCCGGGACATGCCGCCGGGAATTGCGGCGACGGCCCGTCCGGCCGGAACGCCGGCCGAAAAGAATTAATGGTTTGTTAGCCATGTTTGGCCATTTTCACTCGCACGACTCTGATAAGGGTCTCAACCAGTTCGACCTGGATCGGTGATGTGATGTTCTCGCCCCCTGCACCCGAGTGGAATCCCGAGGCGCGAAGAGCGCTCGGCGGTCCGGCGGCCGTTGCTGGCGAAAACCCGCCCTATGCGGGTTCGTCCTACTACAGTGCCGGGCCAGCATCCTTGCTCGACCCGGTCTTTATCCTGCGCACCATCTGGGCCTTTCGCTGGCTGGCGGTGCTCACCGCCATTCTCGGCATCGTCCTCGCCAGTTTCATCGCCCTGTCGATCCCGAAGACCTACACCGCCACCTCGCAGGTCCTCGTCGATCCGCGCGACATCAAGGTGGTGCAAAACGAGGTGACCCCGAACGGCCTGCCGAGCGAGGCGACGCTCGCGCTCATCGAGAGCCAGATCGCCGTCGTCTATTCGAATGCGTTGCTCTCCCGGGTGATCGAAGAGGCCGGTCTTGCCGATGACACCGAGTTCAACGGCAAGTCGACCTCGCCCTTCGCCTTCATCACCGATCTCATCCCGACGTTCGGCGACGAGACGGCCAAGGGCGAGACCCGGCTGCGCACCCTGAAGAACTTTCGCAAGGAGCTGAAGGTCGACCGCGATCCGAAGAGCTTCGTGATCAACATCGCCGTCACCTCCGAAGACCCGGAAAAAGCCGCCCGCCTGTCGCGCCTCGTCGCCTCGACCTTCATGGACGAGATGGGAAGAGTGCAGTCGGGGACGGCGCGCAAGGCGAGCGCAGCCTTGTCCGGACGCCTCTCGGAGCTGCGCCAGACCGTTGCCGACGCCGAGCGCGCGGTCGAGGACTACAAGGCCAAGAACCAGCTCGTCGGCGTCGGCGGTCAGCTGGTCGACGACAATTACATCAGCCGCATCAACGACCAGCTCTCGCGCGGCCGGGCCGACATCGCCTCGCTGCGCGTCAGGGCCGACCAGATGAAGAAGGCCGGTGTCGAGGACGTCGTGAAGGGCACCTTGCCCGAGGAGCTGACCTCGGAAGCGCTGACGAAGCTGCGCCAGTCCTATTCGGATCTCGCCCAGCAGAAGGCCATCCTGTCGGCGACCCTCGGCCGACGTCATCCCCAGCGGATCGCCAACGAGGAGGCGCTGACGGCCGGTCGCACCGCCATCCGCGGCGAGCTCGGCCGCATCGTCGCCGCCGCCCAGACGGAGCTGTCGCGCGCCCAGCAGACCAATGCCGATCTCACCAAACAGTTGGCGGACCTGAAGTCCAAGCAGATCGACACGAGCAGCTCCTTCGTGAAACTGCGCGAACTGGAGCGCGAGGTTGACGCGTCCCGCGCCGTCTACGAAGCCTTCCTGCTGCGGGCCCGCGAGACCGGCGAGCAGGAAACTCTCAACACCTCCAATGTCCGCGTGATCTCCGAAGCGACGCCGCCGCTGGAGCCGTCGAGCCTGTCGCGGCGCCTGATCGTCGCGGCCGGTGGGCTGCTCGGCCTGCTCATCGGCATCGGCATCGCGGTGCTCGTCGGCATCGGTCGGCTGTTCCGCGAGATCTCGAAGGGACGTTCGATGGTCGAGGCGCGCCAGATGCCGCGGCGCAGCGCCTACGCTGGCGGCACCGGTCTCGTGCCCTATGGCCAGACGGATCCCTCGCCTTACCGTGGCGCCCCGGCCGGCGCCGGCCCGAACTATGGCCCGATGACCACGAGGGGCAGCCTTTCCATCGACGATTCGACGCTGTCGAGGAGAAGCGGCGAACACGTCGCAGCCGCTGCCTCGCGCACCGAAGAGTCCTTCGATAATTTGCGGCCTTCCGTTGCCGCGGACGCCGCCGGGCAGAGGCGCGAACGGTCGCCTGTGGAGCCAGAGGTCGAAGAGCCCATGCCGCCGACCGCCGATGGCGGAAGCGCCGCGCCGCCCGCCGAAGGGTTTGACGATGGCGAACAAGAGGCACAGACACTGGACCCGTCGGACGGCATGTCGCAAGCGCCGGAAAGTGGCGCCGAGGTCGGCAACATGCCGACGGCACGCCGCAGCCTGCGCGATCGGGTCAAGGCGATTGCCGCGGAGCGCGGCACCGAGGGCGCGTCCGCCGCTTTGGCGAACGATCCGGAAGTGACCCGCCTTCAAAAGGATATCGCCGAGGCCAAGCGGCATATCGCCAGTATCCGCAGCCGTCGCCTTCCCCGCTGACGCGCCGCGCGCCTATCCCGCCTCGACGTCGACGAATCGTCGAACGACAGCGACAGCACTGGCAAGCCGAGCCTACTCGCCCTGCGGCCCATTTTGCCGCGCCGAGCGGGGCTCGATTTTTCCGCGGCGGCGATCGCCTGATCCGCGATCGGGCTTGCTTCGCCGTGCTTGCGTTTCCTCCATGGGTTGATAGCATGATTTCGTCCGAGCCGAATGGAGAGGGCTTCGTTCGCTGCAAAACGCCGGTCCGAAGAGAATGACGCCCGGCCGAACGGGCGCGTCATGGGGAGGATAGGATGAAGCTTTCACGCCTAATGCCGGCGGTCGCGCTGTCGGCTTTGTTTTGCGGACAAGCATTCGCGGTCGAACTTTCGCTCGTAGCCGGCTCCGTCGGCAAGGACATTTCCGAGCTGCGGCAGCAACTCGACGATTACGAAAAGCAATCCGGCAACACCGTCAAACTCGTCGAGATGCCGGCGTCGAGCACCGATCAGTTCGGGCAGTATCGCCTGTGGCTTTCGGCTGAAAACGCCGACATCGACGTCTATCGCACCGACGTGATCTGGGCCCCGCAGCTGGCGGCCGGCTTCGTTGATTTGTCCGATGCGATGAAGGACATGGCTGCCGAGCAGATTCCGTCGACCATCGCGTCGCAGACCGTCGACGGCAAGCTTGTCGCCTTCCCGATCTACACGGATGCGCCCGCGCTCTACTATCGCAAGGACCTTCTGGAAAAATACGGCAAGCAGCCGCCGAAGACCTGGGCCGAGATGGCCGAGACGGCCAGGGAGATCCAGGACAAGGAGCGGGCAGCGGGCAATTCGGGGTTGAACGGCTTCGTCTTCCAGGGCGCCCCTTACGAGGGCCTGACCTGCGACGGGCTGGAATGGGTCGCCAGCCACGGCGGCGGCCGGATCGTCGACGACAAGGGCGACATCACCATCAACAATCCGAAGGCCGTCGCGGCGCTCGAACAGGCCAGGGGCTGGATCGGCACGATCGCGCCCGAGGGCGTTCTCGCCTACAAGGAGGAGGAATCGCGCGGCGTCTGGCAGACCGGCAATGCGGTCTTCATGCGCAATTGGCCCTACGCCTACGCGTTGTCAGAGGGTACCGATTCCGCCGTCGCCGGCAAGTTCGACGTCCAGCCGCTGCCGGCCGGTGCCGACGGCGGTCAGTCCGCGGCCTGCCTCGGCGGCTGGAATCTCGCCGTCTCCAAATACTCCCGGCATCAGCAGGAGGCGATCGACCTCGTGCGCTATCTCGCCTCCGAAAAGGCGCAGAAGGAGCGAGCGCTCGGCTCGTCGCGCCTGCCGACCTATCCGGGGCTCTACAAGGACGCTGATATCGCCAAGCAGGTGCCGATCGTCGCGGCCTGGGAGGGCGTCGTCTCGAATGCCGTGCCGCGCCCCTCGGCGCCGACCAAGGGCCAGTACAACGAGGTCTCGAAAGAGTTCTGGACGGCGGTCAACGAGACCCTCGCCGGCAGGGGCACGGCCGCCGAAAATATCGACCAGTTGGAAAAGCGCCTGCGGCGCCTGAAGCGCAGCGCCTGGCAATAAGAAGGATGCACAATGCGGCCGGGAGACGGCCGCCCGAACGGGTCTCCGTTTGCCGCATCATGGAGATGCTGAAAGGAGGATCGGCCGAAGACGCCGGCAGGATTGGCGGCCTTGGGAGGCTGAGATGACCAATTTCACGGCGGGAGCCCCACCGACGGAAACGGCGATGAAGGCCACGTTGCGACCCGCTGGCCGCTCCGACCTGTCGCGCCAGCGGCTGCGCTCGGCCTGGCTCTTCCTGACCCCGATGCTCGCCGTCCTGGCATTGGTCGCCGGCTGGCCGCTTCTCCAGACGATCTATTATTCGCTGACCGACGCCAGCCTCTCCAACATCGAAGGCGCCAACTTCGTCGGCCTGCGTAACTATTTCGAATATGTCGATTACGGCGACGGGGAGGGCGAGTATTTCGGCCTGCTCTTCGATCCGCAATGGTGGAATTCGGTCTGGAACACCGTCTATTATTCGGTGATCTCGGTGTCGATCGAAACGGTGCTCGGCCTCGTCTTCGCCCTCGTCCTCAATGCCGAGTTCAAGGGCCGCGCTCTGGTGCGCGCCGCCGTTCTCATCCCCTGGGCGATCCCGACCATCGTCTCGGCCAAGATGTGGGCCTGGATGCTCAACGACCAGTTCGGCATCCTCAACGACATGCTGATGTCGATCGGCATTCTCTCCGCCCCCGTCGCCTGGACCGCCTCGCCGGACACGGCGATGTGGGCGGTGATCATCGTCGACGTGTGGAAAACTACGCCCTTCATGGCGCTGCTCATCCTCGCCGGCCTGCAGATGGTGCCCGGCGACGTCTACGAGGCCGCGAAGATCGACGGCGTCGGGCCGGTCAAGGTGTTCTTCAAGGTGACGCTGCCGTTGATCCGCCCGGCCATCCTCGTCGCGGTGATTTTTCGCGCCCTCGACGCGCTGCGCGTCTTCGACCTGATCTACGTCCTGACGCCGAACAACACGCAGACCAAGACCATGTCGATCTTCGCCCAGGAAAACCTCTTCCAGTTCGACAAGTTCGCCTACGGCTCGGCGGCCTCCACTGTCCTCTTCCTGGTGATCGCCTTCATCACCCTCTTCTACATCAAGGTCGCCCGGCTCGACCTTGGCGGGGGAGGGCGCTGACATGCAGGCGATCGCAAAGCGGACCGGCTTCTACGTTCTCGTCGCCGCCATTGTCGTCTTCTCGATCTTCCCTTTCTATTACGCGATCCTGACCAGCCTGGAATTGGGAACGGCGCTCTTCGAGGTCAATTACATCCCGACCGAGATCACCTTCGCCAATTATCGCGACGTCCTGACCAACGGCGTCTTCCCGACCAACATCCTCAACTCCGTCATCGTCGCGGTGACGGTGGTCGTCATCTCGCTGTTCCTGGCGGTCACCGCCGCCTACGCCCTGTCGCGGATCACCTTTCGCGGTCGGGGGCTCTTGCTTCTGACCATCCTTGCCGTGTCGATGTTTCCGCAGATCGCCGTGCTCGCGGGCCTTTTCGAGATGATCCGCTCGGCCGGCCTCTACAATTCGCTTCTCTCGCTGATCTTCGCCTACATGATCTTCACGCTGCCCTTCACGGTCTGGGTGCTGACGACCTTCATGCGCGACCTTCCGATCGAGATCGAGGAGGCGGCGATCGTCGACGGTGCCTCGCCCTTCGTCATCGTCACCAGGGTGTTCCTGCCGCTGATGTGGCCGGCGCTGGTCACCACAGGGCTCCTCGCCTTCATCGCCGCCTGGAACGAGTTCCTCTTCGCGCTGACCTTCGTGTCCAACAACACGACGCGCACCGTGCCCGTCGCCATCGCGCTTCTGTCGGGGGCCTCGGAGCAGGAGATTCCCTGGGGCACGATCATGGCCGCCTCGGTCATCGTTACCGTGCCGCTGATCGCGCTTGTCCTGATCTTCCAGCGCAAGATCGTCTCGGGGCTCACGGCGGGCGGCGTCAAGGGATGAGCAAAGCGAGAGACAGGGCGCGAGAGACAGGGGCGGGAGGATGAAAATGGCCAATCTGAAGCTCGAAGGCATCGAGAAGGCGTTCGGCACGGTCAAGGTGCTGCACGGCATCGATCTGACCATCGAGTCCGGCGAGTTCATCGTCTTCGTCGGGCCGTCCGGTTGCGGCAAGTCCACGCTTTTGCGGGTCATCGCCGGGCTGGAGGACATCACCGGCGGCACGCTGGAGATCGACGGGGCGGTGGTCAACGGCAAGACACCCAAGCAGCGGGGCATCGCCATGGTCTTCCAGTCCTACGCGCTCTATCCGCACATGACCGTCTACGACAACATGGCCTTCGGCCTGAAGCTCGATAAGGGCGCGTCGAAGGATGAGGTCGACCGGCGCGTGCGCGACGCCGCGAAGGTGCTGCAGATCGAACCCTATCTCGACCGCCTGCCGAAGGCCCTGTCCGGCGGCCAGCGCCAGCGCGTGGCGATCGGCCGGGCGATCACCCGCGATCCCAAGGTCTTTTTGTTCGACGAGCCGCTCTCCAATCTCGACGCGGCGCTGCGCGTCCAGACCCGCATCGAGATCGCCCGGTTGCACGAGAAGATGGCCGGCACGACGATGATCTACGTCACCCACGATCAGGTCGAGGCGATGACGCTGGCCGACAGGATCGTCGTCCTCAACAAAGGCCATGTCGAACAGGTCGGCTCGCCAATGGCGCTCTACAACAGCCCGGACAATCTGTTCGTGGCGAAATTCCTCGGCTCGCCCTCGATGAACATCCTGCCCGCGAGGATCGATTCCGCCGATCAGACGACATCCGGGGCGACATCCGGGGCGACGGCCGGAGCGACGACCGTGATCCCGGACGGCGGCACGGCGGTAACGCTGTCGGTTGCGACCGACGCCTCGCAGGTCGGCTCGGCCGTGCATCTCGGCATTCGCCCCGAAGATCTCAGCCTCTCGGACGACCCGAACGCGCCGTTCCGGGGCACCGTGTCGCTGACCGAATCCCTCGGCGAGGTGACGCTCGTCTATGTCGACACCGGCCGGGACGACGAGCCCTTCGTCGCCAAATTGCCGGGCGAGGTGTCGATCGAGCGCGGCACAAAGGTGGCGCTGACGGCGCGACCGGGCGCGATGCGCCTCTTCGGCGAGGACGGCAAGGCCATCCGCAATCCTGCAACCGAGCGTGCCGCGGCCTGACGGTCGAACATGCGTGATCGAAGCCAGCAGGCACCGCGCGGCCCCGGCGCGGCAGGCTCAGAACACGCTGGCTCCGTTGTCGGCCGTTCCCACCGCCGCGCGGAACGGCGCGAAGAGTTCGCGGCCGATGCCGTAATCGTTGCCGGACAGGTCCGGGCTCGCCGGCACGCGGGCCGCGAAGCTTCCGGCCTCGGCGAGCACCTCCAGCGTCCCGGCCTCGGCGTCGAGGCGGATGAGGTCGCCTTCCTCGATGCGGGCGATGGCGCCGCCGGCCTTGGCTTCGGGCGTTACATGGATGGCCGCCGGCACTTTGCCCGATGCGCCTGACATGCGCCCGTCTGTGACCAGCGCCACCTTGTGGCCCCGGTCGAGGAGCACGCCGAGCAGGGGCGTCAGCTTGTGCAGTTCCGGCATGCCGTTGGCCTGCGGGCCCTGGAAGCGCACGACGGCGATGAAGTCCATGTTGAGATCGCCGGAATCGAAGGCGGCCTTGAGGTCGTTCTGGTCGTGGAAAATCTTTGCCGGTGCTTCGACGATGCGGCGCTCGGGCTTGACCGCGGAAATCTTGATTACCGCCTTGCCGAGATTGCCGGTCAGCATCTTCAGCCCGCCGTTCGAAGAGAAGGGCCTGTCGGCGGTGGTCAGCACCTTCGCGTCGCCGCTGTCCTTCGGCGTCGGCTCTCGGGAAACGGTGCCGTCCTGTGAAAGCCTGGCCTTTATCGCATAGGCGCGAAGCCCGCTGCCCCAGGCGGTGCGCACGTCGTCGTGGAGGAAGCCATGGTCGAGAAGCTCGCGGATCAGGAAGCCCATGCCGCCGGCGGCGTGGAAATGGTTCACGTCGGCAAGGCCGTTCGGATAGACGCGGGCAAGCAGAGGCGTGATGTCGGACAGGTCGGAAATGTCCTGCCAGGTCAGCTTGATGCCGGCGGCGGCGGCCATGGCGACGAGATGCATCGTGTGGTTGGTCGAGCCGCCGGTCGCATGCAGGCCGACGACGCCGTTGACGACGGCCCGCTCGTCGACGACGAGGCCGGCCGGCGTGTATTCGTTGCCGAGCGCGGTGATCGCCAAAGCGCGCTTCGCCGCCTCCTTCGTCATCGCATCGCGCAGCGGCGTGTTCGGATTGACGAAGGACGTCCCCGGCAGATGGAGACCCATGATCTCCATCAGCATCTGGTTGGAGTTCGCCGTGCCGTAGAAGGTGCAAGTGCCCGGCCCGTGATAGCTCTCGCTCTCGGCCTTGAGCAGCGCGTCCCGGCCGACCTTGCCTTCCGCATAGAGCTGGCGCACCCGGCTCTTCTCGTCGTTCGGCAGGCCGGACGTCATCGGCCCGGCCGGCACGAAGATCGCCGGCAGATGGCCGAAGGTCAGCGCCGCGATCGTCAGGCCCGGCACGATCTTGTCGCAGACGCCGAGATAGACCGCGGCGTCGAACATGTCGTGGGAAAGGCCGACGGCCGCCGCCATGGCGATGACGTCCCGCGAAAACAGCGACAGTTCCATGCCGGCTTGGCCTTGCGTGACACCGTCGCACATCGCCGGAACGCCGCCCGCCACCTGCGCCGTACCCCCGACTTCGCGCGCTGCCTCGCGGATGATCTCGGGGTAGCGCTCGAAGGGCTGGTGGGCCGAGAGCATGTCGTTATAGGCCGTGACGATGCCGAGATTGGGCGTCTGGTTGTCCGACAGCCGCTGCTTGTCGGTGGGTCCGCAGGCGGCAAAGCCGTGGGCGAGGTTGCCGCAGGTCAGCGTCGAGCGCTTGGGACCTGCCGCGCCTTTGGTGGCGATGCGCGTCAGATAGGACTCGCGGGTTGCCCTCGAGCGTTCGCGAATGCGGGCGGTGACGGCTTCGATGCGACGGTCTGCGGACATGGGTCTCGACCTTTCGGCGTGAGGGTTCGTAAGGCGTTCGGGCCGGGTTACGGGGCCCAGAAGACGTTGAGCGGTTCGGCGCGGGTCCCGCGAAGCACGGCGCGCACCGGCATGTCGGCGACGGGCCCGGCTTTGCGGGCGCTGTCGTAGGTCGCAAGCTTGTCTGCGCCCTCGATGTGCAGCGCCAGGAAGCGCGCGTCGATCAGCATTGGCAGCGTCAGCGTCACCCGCGGTTCGCCGGCGCCCGGCGCCCGGATCGCCACGACGGGCTCGCGGCCGTCCGGATCGATCGCGTCATCCAGCGCATCGGCGCCGGGAAAGAACGAGGCGGTGTGGCCGTCGGTGCCCATGCCGAGGATCACGACGTCGAAGGGCCGGGTCACCCGCTGGAAGCGATCGTGCAGATCGTCCTTTGCCGCGTCGGGTGTATCGGTCTCGACGTAAAGCGGCAGGAAATGCGCCGCCGCCGCCTTGTCCTTCAGGAGGTGCGAGCGCAAAAGCGCGCCGTTGGAGCGTTCGTTGGTCTCCGGCACCCAGCGCTCGTCGACGAGGGTGACGGTGACGTCGTGCCAGTCGATGTCGGTCTGCGACAGCCGCTCGAACAGGAGCTTCGGCGTCGAGCCGCCCGAGACGGCGAGCGTTGCCACCCCGCGCGTTGCGATCGCCCCTCCGAGCACCGCCGCGATGCCGCCGGCCAGCGCCTCGGCGAGCGTTTCGCGATTGTCGTAGCGGTGAAATTTCGGCTCGTTCATCGGTTCGTCGCTCGTCATGTCGCAGGCGGGATGACCCTGGTCCGGCTCGTGTTCTCAGTCCGGCTCGTGCCAGGTGCGGCCGTCGCGCTCGATCAGGGCGACCGAGGAGGAGGGACCCCAGGTGCCGGCGGTGTAGCCCTGCGCCTTGACGCTCTTGGCGCTCCAGGCGCGCAGGATAGGGTCGACCCAGTCCCAGGCGGCCTCGACCTCGTCGCGGCGCATGAACAGGGTCTGGTTGCCGCGGATCACGTCCATCAGCAACCTCTCGTAGGCGTCCGGATTGCGGACGTGGAAGGACTCCGCAAAGCTCATGTCGAGCGGCACGTGGCGCAGACGCATGCCGCCGGGGCCCGGATCCTTGATCATCAGCCATTGCTTGACGCCCTCGTCGGGCTGCAACCGCATGACGAGCTGGTTCTGGACGATGTTGCCCGCGGCTTTCTCGAAGATCGAGTGGGGGATCGGCTTGAAGGTGACGACGATCTCCGACATGCGCTGGGAGAGCCGCTTGCCGGTGCGCAGGTAGAACGGCACGCCGGCCCAGCGCCAGTTGCCGATCTCGGCCTTGATGGCGACGAAGGTCTCGATGTCGCTCTCCGGCTCGCCGAGATCGTCGAGATAGCTCTTCACCGCCCCGCCGTTGGATGCGCCGGCCTTGTACTGGCCCCGCACCGTGCGGGTTTCGACATTGCTCTCGTCGATGGTCGTCAGGGCCCGCAGGACCTTCAGCTTTTCGTCGCGCAGCGCGTCGGAATCGAGCGAGGAAGGCGGTTCGAGAGCGACGAGGGTCATCAACTGGACGATGTGATTCTGCACCATGTCGCGCAGCGCGCCGGCCGTGTCGTAATAGCCGGCCCGGCCTTCGAGGCCCACCGATTCGGCGACGGTGATCTGCACGTGGTCGATGTGGGTGGAGTTCCACACCGGCTCGTAAAGGGCGTTGGCGAAGCGCAGCGCCATCAGGTTCTGCACCGTCTCCTTGCCGAGATAGTGGTCGATGCGGAAGACCTGGTCCTCGGTAAAATGCCGGGCGATGGTCTCGTTCAGCGCCTTGGCCGATTCCAGATCGCGCCCGACCGGCTTTTCGACGACGAGGCGGGTCTTTTCGTTCGACAGGCCCTTCTCGTCGATGCGGGTCGCCAGATCGGCGAAGAGGCTGGGACCGACCGCGAGGTAGAAGGCGCGGATGCGGTCCTGGCCGGCTTCGTCGAGCAGCCGCTTCAACTCGTCCCAGCCGCCATCGGCCCTGGCGTCGACCTGCCGGTAGTGGAGCCGGCCCAGAAACCGCTCGACCGAGGCCTGATCGTTGTCCTCCGGCTTCACATGCGCCTCGATCGCCTTGCGGGCGAAGTCACGATACGCCTCGTCGGAAATCTCGCTGCGCGAGGCGCCGATGATGCGGGCGTCCGGCGGCAATTGTCCGTCGTGATCCCGGTGATAGAGCGCCGGCAAGAGTTTGCGCTCGGCAAGGTCGCCGTTGCCGCCGAAGACGACGTAATCGAACGGATCGACGGGGATGATCTGGGCGGACATGAAAAACTTTCTGTCGTTCGGCCTCATGCGTTCCATGGGCCTTGGCGCCTGAATAGTCTAATCGATTGAATTGTTCCAGAGGCCGGAGAAATTCGGGTTCTATGGCCAGCGGGCAGGCGGCGGCGCCGGGACCAGTCCTGCAGCGGCCCGGTCGCACCGAAGGACAGGCCGGCGGTGAGTCCGAATTCCTGCCAGATGTCTCAATCGCCCACGGCAAGGCCCTCGCGCCGCGGATCGGCACCGCCCTTAAGGCTGCCATCGGCGGCGATGACGATGCCGTGGAGGCCGGAAGTGAGGTCGGTGACGTTGACCTCGTAGCCCATGCCTTTCAGCGGCTCGGCCAGCGCTTCGGCTTCGGTGCCCTTCTCGACGTCCATCGGGCCGAAGCGGTTGACGAGATGCGGCAGGGCGACGGCGTCCTGGACGTTCATCTTCCAGTCGATCAGCGCGACGAGGGCCTGCGCGACATAGCCGATGATCCGGCTGCCGCCCGGCGAGCCGATGGCGATGACCGGCCGGTTGTCCTTCATCACGATGGTCGGCGCCATGGACGAGCGCGGCCGTTTGCGCGGCTCGACGCGGTTGGCGATCGGCCGTCCGTCCTCGTGGGTCTCGAAGGAGAAGTCGGTGAGTTCGTTGTTGAGCAGGAACCCGTCGACCATCAGCCGCGAGCCGAACTCGTTCTCGATGGTCGTGGTGATCGAGACGACATTGCCGGCCTTGTCGACGATGGAGAAATGGCTGGTCGAAGGCAGCTCGATCGCCCGGTCGTCGCCCTGCAGCATCGCGTGGTCCCAGGGCGGCATGCCGGGCGTTGCGGCGTCTTTCGAAAGGGCCGTCTCGCCGTTCAGAAGCTGCGAGCGGCCCTCCAGATAGCCGCTGTCGAGCAGGCCGGCGAGCGGCATCGGCACGAAGTCGATGTCGGCCATGTAGCGGCCGCGGTCGGCGAAGGCGAGGCGCGAGGCGTCGCCGATCAGTCGCCAGGCCTTCGCGCTCTTCGGGCCGAGGGCGGCGATGTCGAAGGGCTCGACGAGTTTGAGGATCTGGCCGACCGTCAGAGCACCGGAGGAGGGCGGGCCCATGCCGCAGACGTCGTGGGTGCGGTACGCGGCGCAGACCGGCTGGCGCTCGACGATGTCGTAGGCGGCCAGATCGGCAAGCGCCAACTGGCCGGGGTTGCCTTCCGCGCCCTGCACCGTGTCGACGATGTCCTTCGCGATCCGGCCCGTATAGAAACCGTCTGCGCCCTTGTCGGCGATGGTCCCGAGCGTCTCGGAGAAGTCCGGGTTCTTCAACAGATGGCCGACCGGCAGCGGCTTGCCGTGGCCATCGAGAAGATAGCCGCGCGTGCCCGGAAAACGGTTCAGCCGCTCGGCGTCGCCGGCGACGAGTTCGTTCAGCCGAGGCGAGACCTCGAAGCCGTTGGTGGCGAGGTCGATGGCCGGCTGAACGACATCTTTCCAGTCGAGCTTGCCGTATTTTTTATGGGTTTCGTAGAGCAGCTTGAGCGTGCCGGGCGTGCCGACCGAGCGGCCGCCGACGACCGCGTCGTAGAATTCCAGCGGATCGCCTGCTTCGTCGAGAAACAGTTTTGGCGTTGCCGCCGCCGGCGCGGTCTCGCGGCCGTCGAAGGTGGTCAGGCGACCCTCGGCGGCATCGTAGTAGACGAGAAAGGCACCGCCGCCGATGCCCGACGATTGCGGCTCGACGAGGTTGAGGACGAGCTGCGTCGTCACCATCGCGTCGATCGCGCTGCCGCCCCTGGCGAGGATGGCGTAGCCGGCCTTTGCGGCCAGTGGATTGGCAGCCGCGACCATCTGCGATTGCGCCGCGACGGGTTGACGGCGCTCCGGTGTGGTGGTCGCCGCCGCGCCCTCGGGCTGGACCGCATCCGTCGCCTGGCGCTGGGCGAAGGCCGGCGGAACGGGCCCGACGGGCGAAAGGACGAGGATCGTGAGCGCCAGAACCGGAAGGATGCTGACGCGGAAGCCGCCGAGGGCCGGCTTGCGTTCGGTTCGGTTCGCCATGGCCGTTTGCCTTTCCGCTGGTGTGGACGCCGCGAGCCTAGCGCAGGACGAGGCGGACGTCATCGTGTTCGGAAGCAGCGCCGTTTGAGACCCTCATCCCGAAGCCTTTTATCCCCTTGCCGGGACCCAAGGCGCCCTACGAAGCCCTCATCGGCCTGCCGGCCACTTCTCCCGATTCGGGAGAAGAAGCGGCTTCGGCGCTTTCGCCTGTTGGAGGGCGCGCGAAGGCGTTCCCGCGCCGCGATGCGGCCGGGGCATGAGGTTCGCCGGTGGCCTTTCGGCCGCGGGCGGAACGGTTCTTCGGCCGTCCGTCCTTCGATGCGAAGGCGGGCGGCGGCACGCCGGAGGCGGACCTCCGTAAGTTTAAGTAATGCGGTCCACCTCCGGCGTGCCGCGCGGCGTTTATGCGACCCCGATGCATCGGGCGCCGTCTGGCTCCGGGTTTGGCGGTCGTCAGCCGCCTTGCCCGTTCCGTTCGGCGGCTGCCCCCACCCTCGCCGTCACCAGCGGTTCGGATGAAGGCCCCAATGGCAGCCGACGCTTCGCAGGGCTTTCGCCCCACTCAAGCGGACCGATCCGCAGACGCCCCATAGTAGGCGACGGGCCGGCGGTGCCTCAGGGTCGTCCGGAGTGCCACCCCTCCGGAAGAGGTGAGCACCGCAGACGCCGCCCGCCAGCCCCCGAACGATCCCGGTGATCATTCGTGCCCGGTCAAGGGCTGGCAGTGAGAGGATTATGCGGGAGGGTCGTGGGGGGGTGGATAAGTTTTTTGTGCGGGCAAAGGTGAGCATCGTCAAGAAGAGAGGCAAATCTCAAGGCCGTCGGCCTCAAGCGGCGAACGGATCGCCGTTTCCCAAGGTCCCTGCACGACCTTCCAGGCCGCGCAGGCTGTCACTGCGGCCGCGATAATTCCGGTCTTCGGGTTCCTGACGATATCCGCGCCAGCGGAACCGATAGCCAGATGCGGCGAGGCAAACCGATGCGCATCCTGATCAGCCCGCGTGGCATTCGAGCGAAAGGAATGCGCGATGAGTCCTCATCTGCGCATTTCCGTATGAGCCACGAAACCCATCGTTAGACCAGGATGCATTGACGGACTGCCCGCTCTGCGCTTCTACGCAATTCAAGATTCCTGACCGCCGGCCCCGTGCAGCTGGGTGGCTTCGCGAGAGATGAAGGTCGGCCTGATCGTCTGCATGTCCCAAGGCCCTCCACACGCAGGAGGTAACCTTGCGAGACTGGTAACATTCTTCAAATATACCGGACGACCAGCCCCGGATTTCGGAGCGGGACGGTATGCCGGGGAGCGCTTCGCTGTTTCTATGGGAAAAGACAGGATGTGATGGCCGTCACCATCGACCAACCCGTTGACCGAGTGGCCCTGACACGCGCGGGACAATTTGCCGACCTCGAAACCGAAAAAAGGTTTCGGAGGCGCAGTGAGCGAGCCACCGTTCGGGACGCGAGTTCCGCGTTTATCTTTGGTGCAATTGCCATCGCGGTCCTCCTGGCAGGCGAGTGGCTGGATGGCGGCGGCGACTTCGCCGAAATGCTCGTGGCCCGGACAGTCGCGTTTCTGAGCTGCCTTGCCGCATTCGCGCTGGTTCGGTTCGCACCGCGATGGGTAAGCTTCATTATAGCAGGCTGGCAGGTTGTATTCACGCTGGGATTGGCCTTGGCGATTACGACCCGCACGGATTTGGCTCTCGCGGCGGTGCTGTTGCTGCCCGTGCTGATGTATCTCACCCGGCCGATTGCGACCACGGCCAGCGTCGGTGCGGGGTGCTTTTCGAGCATTGTCATGCTTGGCTTTTATGCTGTTGCAGCCAGGGTTTCTGTAGACGCGACCCATTCGATCTCAGTGCCGCAATCCACTTTCGTTGGTTCGCTCGTGGGCCTCGTGATGGTTCTGGCCAGCCTCAATTTGGCGATGAGCGCAGTTATCGTACGCATTGGGCGCCGCCGCCGATTGACGTTTATCGCTGTCGAGCGACTGCGCCGCTCGACAGCTGAACTGTCGGCGAGCCAAGCCCTTCTCGAGCGAACGTTCGCGGCGGTTCCGATTCCCTTGTTCGTCACCGAAGTGGGAACTGGTACGATCTTACGCGCCAACCAAGCCGCTGAAATTTTCTTTGAGAACTCTTCGAGAAGCATTGTCGGTCAAAAGGTGGTCGGCTTCTACCTCGAGCCCAGCGATCGACTCGACTTTCTTGATGCGATCGACGAAGCCGGCGGGGTAGACTCATTCTCCGCTCGATTGTACCGCCATGATGGCGCCGTTCGGTCAGTCGCCCTTTCCTCTCGGACGGTCGCAGCGGGCGATATCAATATATCGAACGATAGTAATGCAGCGCACAGCCACCTCTTGACGGCCGTGATCGATCGAACCGAAGAGATCGAGAAAGAGCGAAGACTTCAGGCATCAGAGACCGAATATCGCGCGCTTTTCGAGAACGCCGTCGTCGGCATATATCGTTCGTCACCCGATGGTCGAATGCTACGCGGCAATCCTGCGCTCGTCACCTTGAACGGCTACGACGTCGAAACGGATCTCGTTGCCCTCGTTAACGATATCGCCCGGGAATGGTATGTCGATCCGAACCGTCGCGAGGAGTTCAAGCGCCGTATGTACGAAAACGGTGCGGTCCATGATTTTGTTTCGGAGATCTATCGCCACAAAACACGCGAGAGAATCTGGATTTCCGAGAACGCCTGGGCCATCCGCGACCCCGAGGGAAGCATCGTCTGCTATGAGGGAACCGTCGTCGAGGCGACAGAACGTAAACGACACGAAGCCGAAAACGAGCAGCTCGCCCGCCACGATCCGCTGACAGGGCTTGCCAATCGACGGGTCCTTGACGAGCGGCTGGATCAAGCCCTTGCCGGCACTCCACAGCAAAGCTGCTTTCCAGTAATTTTGTTTCTTGATCTTGATCAGTTCAAAACAGTGAACGACGTACACGGCCATGCAGTTGGTGACGCATTGCTTGTCGAAGTCGCAAGCCGTCTCAGAGCGTCCTGTCGAAAGGGTGATACGGTCGTTCGAAGCGGCGGTGACGAATTCATCATTCTGCAAATCGGGCTCGATCAACCCGGTTCGGCCTCGATTCTCGCCGAGCGGGTTCTTGCGGGATTTGCTCGGCCTTTCGACGTGGAAGGCAAATCGCTTTCGGTCGGCGTGAGCATCGGAATTGCCGTTGCCTCCCTCACGGACAAGACGGCTGATCTGTTGCTATCAAGAGCCGACGCTGCCCTTTATCGCGCCAAAGCGAAGGGTCGAAACCGCTTCGAATTTTCCGACTGATACGGGAATGCCCAGATGATGGATCATCGCGCATTCCTTTCGCTCGAACGCCGCGCGGGCCGACCAGGATGCGGATCGGTTTGCCTCGCCGCATCCTGGTACGACTACAAATCTTGCACTGGGTGCGAAGCGGTTCCGATTGTCGCGACAATCTTTGACAGAGTTCAACGCACATGCCGGAGTTGAAAGCTCTCGAGCGTGATCCTTTCCACTCCCGATCAGCGGTCCGCACGGGAACATCAAGGCGCAACCCGAGCGCCCTGCAAAACCGGTGACCCTGCCACCGAGCTTCTTTTCCACGATTGATTACCATCCTGTCCCCTCAAGAGGACGGACGGCACTCGACATCTAACCCCCGGCCTTCAAAGCTATCGCGAACGCTTGAGCCACCCCTACAACGTCACCAGCCCGCCTTTTTCCGCCAGCTTCTCCAAATGAAAATCCGCGTCGCCGAAGGCGAGGTCGATCATGGCCAGGCGCTTGAAGTGGTGGGCGACCTCGTATTCCATCGTGACGCCGACGCCGCCGTGGAGCTGGACGGCGTTTTCGCGGATGAATTTGGCCGAGCGGCCGATCTGCACCTTGGCGGCGGAGATCGCCTCGCGGCGGGTGTCGCGGTCGGTTTCGGAGGCGTTCATCGTTGCGAACATCATCATCGAGCGGGCCTGTTCCAGCGCGATGTACATTTCGGCGGCACGGTGCTGCAGCACCTGGAAGTCGCCGATGGGGCGGCCGAACTGCTTGCGCTCTTTCAGGTATTCGATGGTGAGATGGTGCATGCGGGCCATCGAGCCGACCGCTTCGGCGCAAAGGGCGGCCATCGTCTCGTCGATGACACGCTCGATTACCGGAAAGGCGCCGGTGGGATCGCCGATGATGTCCTCGGCCGCGACCGCGACGTTTTCGAAGGTCAGTTCCGCCGCCCTCATCCCGTCCTGGGTCGGGTAGCCGCGGCGCGACAGGCCCTTTGCGCCGGCCGCGACGTGAAAGAGGCCGATGCCGTCGGTGTCGCCGGGCCTGCCCGATGTGCGGGCGGTGACGACGAAACCGTCGGCGGTGTCGCCGTGAAGAACGAGAGTCTTTTCGCCCGACAACCTGTAGCCGTCGCCGGCCTTTTCGGCCTTCAGCGCGATGAAGGCCGGGTCGTAGCGGCTGTTGCGCTCGGCCCATGCGAAGGCGAGGCGGGTCGAACCGTCGGCAAGGCCGGGCCCCCATCCTTGCCGCTGCGCGTCGGTTCCCGCGTGGCGGATCACGCCGCCGGCCATGACGATGGAGGCGAGATAGGGCTCGACGACGAGGCCCTTTCCGAACGCTTCCATGACGATCATCGTCTCGACCGGGCCGCCATCTAAGCCGCCGTCATCCTGCGCAAAGGGCACGGCGGTGAGGCCGAGTTCGGCGAAGGACGCCCACATGTCGCGCGAGAAGCCGCCCTCTTCCTTGCGGTAGTTTTGCCGATCCGCGAAACCGTAGCGATCGGCGATCAGCCGCTCGACGGAATCCTTGATCATCGATTGCTCTTCGGTGAGGTCGAAATCCATGGGAAGAAGGTCCTCGGGTCATTGGTCGGACCGCGCCGACGAATCCGCCGGGTCGCGAAGAAATCGATGTCGGTCGGCGGCTGGCGAAGGGCGGCTGGCGAAAGGACTGCTGGCGAAGGGCGATCGTGCGGCACCGACGAAACCCGTCCGGCGCTGCGACGAGCGCCGGACGGGCGAGGGTCAAAGGCCTAGAATGGCCTTGGCGATGATGTTCTTCTGGATCTCGTTGGAGCCGCCGTAGATCGAGACCTTGCGGTAGTTGAAATAGCCGGGTGCGAGCGGCGCGGCGTAGTCGGGACCGACGGGCGGTTCGTTCTTTCCCTCCGGCCGGCCTTCCCCGCCGCTCGGCTCGTAGGGCAGGGCGTAGGGGCCGATCGCTTCCATCAGCAGTTCGGTGGTCGCCTGCTGCAGCTCCGAGCCCTTGATCTTGAGGATCGAGGAGGCCGGGTCCGGCTTGCCCCTCTGGTCACCGTCTTCGCCGCGCCTGGCGTCGGCGCAGACGACGCGCAACTGGGTCATTTCCAGCGCCTTCAGCTCGATCTCCACGGCGGCGACCTTCTCGCGGAAGCGGCGGTTTTCCCAGACCGGGATTTCGCCGGCCTTTTCCAGCCGGGCGATCTCCTTCAGGCGGCGGATGCGCTCCTTGGACGCGCCGATGCGGGCGATGCCGACGCGCTCGTTGCCGAGCAGGAACTTGGCGTAGTCCCAGCCCTTGTTCTCCTCGCCGACGCGGTTTTCGACGGGCACCTTCACGTCGGTGAAGAACACCTCGTTGACCTCGCGGCCGCCGTCCAGGGTCTGGATCGGCCGGACCTCGACGCCGGGCGTTTTCATGTCGATCAACAGGAAGGAGATGCCCATTTGCCGCTTCGGCGCGTCCGGGTCGGTGCGCACCAGGCAGAAGATCCAGTCGGCGTGCTGGCCGAGGGTCGTCCAGGTCTTCTGGCCGTCGACGACGTAATGGTCGCCGTCCCGAACCGCTTTCGTTTTGAGGCTGGCGAGGTCGGAGCCGGCGCCGGGCTCGGAAAAGCCCTGGCACCACCAGTCGTCGAGATGGGCAATGCGCGGCAGATAGTGCTTCTTCTGCTCGTCGTTGCCGAAGGTGTAGATGACCGGGCCGACCATGGAGTGGCCGAAGGCCAGCATCTGCGGCGCGGGGGCCTGCTGGATCTCGTCCTGGAAGATGTATTGCCGGACAGGGTCCCAGCCGGTGCCGCCGTATTCCTGCGGCCAGTGGGGCGTCGACCAGCCCTTCTGGTCGAGGATGCGGGTCCAGCGCACCAGCATGTCTTTGGTGACCTCGCGCCCTTGCTTCATCGCCCCGGTGACGTCCTGCGGGACGTTCTCGCGGATGAAGCTGCGGACCTCGTCGCGGAAGGCGAGTTCGTCATCGGTAAAGCGAAGATCCATCGCAGGGGTCCTTGTGAGCACGGGGCGAGGCCGAAGCATCACCCGAATGCGCGATCGGGCCTGCGGGCCTTTCGTTCGCGGGAAGGCTCGCCGGCGCCCGGCGGGCGCGACACCATCCATTGCGACGCTTCGTTTCGCATCGTGGAATGGGGTTCTATATGCAATCCAGCAATAGGAACCGCCCTGTCCCGTGTCAACGCGGCGGACAGCGAGGCCCGGCCGTTCGGCGAGGACGGTTTCGTCGCCTCCGGCCAATGCGTCTTTCGCGATCGCGGCGACTGACGTTCCGCAGGGCAATTCGGCCGGATTCCATGAGATGCGGCCGTCCCGCCGCCGAAACATCAAGAGCAACGGACCCATTCGCATGACCAAGATCAACGACGTCGCAACGCTTGAGACCGAAGGCCGAGTCGCGGTCCTGTGCCTGAACAACCCGCCGGTGAACGCCCTGTCCCACGTCCTGCGCGAAGGCATCGTCGAGGGCGTTGCGGCGGCACTCGCTGATGATGCGGTGCAGGCGATCGTCCTTCACTGCGAGGGCCGCACCTTCGTGGCCGGCGCCGACATCAAGGAGTTCGGCAAGCCGATGCAGGACCCGACCTTCCAGACGGTGCTGGACGTCGTCGAGAATGCCGGCAAGCCCGTCGTCGCCGCGCTGCACGGCACGACGCTCGGCGGCGGGCTGGAACTGGCGATGGCCTGCCACTACCGCATCGCGATGCCCTCGGCGAAGATGGGCCTGCCGGAGATCAAGCTCGGCATCATCCCCGGCGCCGGCGGCACCCAGCGCCTGCCGCGCCTCGTCGGTCTCGACAGGGCGATGGACATGATCGTTTCGGGCACTCCGGTCGGCGCCGCCACGGCGCAAGAACTCGGCATCGTCGATGCGATCGCCAACGGCGCCATCCGCGCCGAGGCCGTGCGCTTCGCAAACACGATCGTCGAGGAGGGCCGGCCGCTTCGCAAGGTCCGCGACGAGGACGGCAAGCTGAAGGGCGCCGACGTCGAGGCGGCGATCGAGGCGACGCGGGAGAAGCACGGCCGCAAGATGGCCGGCTTCGAGGCCTTCGAGAAGGCGATGGAAGCGGTCGGCAATGCCGTGACGCTGCCCTTCGACGAGGGCATGACAGCCGAGCGCGAGATCTTCACCGAACTCCTGGCGGGCAATCAGTCGAAGGCGCAGCGCTACGTCTTCGGCGCCACGCGCGCGGTCGCCAGGATCGCCGACATTCCGGCCGACACGCCGACGCGGCCGATCAGGACAGTCGGCATCATCGGCGCCGGCACCATGGGCGGCGGCATCGCCATGAACTTCCTGACGGCCGGCCTTGCGGTGGTGATGGTCGAGGCGGAGCAGGAGGCGCTCGACCGTGGCACCGGCGTGATGGCCAAGAACTACGCGGCGACCGCCGCCAGGGGCCGCATGCGCAAGGAGGACGCGGAAGCGGCGATGGGCCGGCTGAGCCCGACGATGGATTTTGCGGATCTTTCGGATTGCGACCTGATCATCGAGGCGGTGTTCGAGGAGATGGCGGTCAAGAAGGAGATCTTTCGAAAGCTCGATGCCGTTGCGAAGGACGGCGCGATTCTGGCGTCCAACACCTCCTATCTCGACATCGACGAGATTGCGTCGGTGACCGGGCGGCCGGGCGACGTTGTCGGCCTGCATTTCTTCTCGCCCGCCAACGTCATGACGCTTCTGGAAGTCGTGCGCGGCGAAAAGACCGCCAAGGACGTGATCGCGACGGCGATGGAGATCGGCCGCAAGATCGGCAAGACGGCGGTGCTCGTCGGCGTGTGCCACGGCTTCGTCGGCAACCGCATGCTGGAGGCGCGCCAGCGCGAGGCGAACAAGCTGATCCTCGAGGGGGTCATGCCCTGGGACGTCGACAAGGTGCTGACCGATTTCGGCCTGCCGATGGGGCCGTTCCAGATGGCCGACCTTGCGGGGCTCGATCTCGGCTGGAACATGGAAAACTCCAAGGGCGAGACGGTGCGCGAGCGGTTGTGCGAGGCCGATCGGCGCGGCCAGAAGAACGGTAAGGGCTTTTACGACTACGACGAGACGCGCAAGGGCACGCCGTCGGACTTCGTAAAGGCCATCGTCCTGAAGAAATCTGAAGAAGCCGGCTACGAGCGGCGCTCGATTTCCGACGACGAAATCCTCGAACGCCTCGTCTATCCGATGATCAACGAGGGCGCGAAGATCTTGGGCGAAGGCATCGCCCAGCGTGCATCCGACATCGATGTGGTGTGGATCAACGGTTACGGCTGGCCGGTCTATCGCGGCGGTCCGATGTTTTTTGCCGACACGATCGGCGTCGATACGGTGCTCGCCAGACTGCGCGAGTTCCAGGAGCGATTCGGCGACGACTTCAAGCCCGCGAAGAATCTCGAAGAGGTGGCCGCGAGCGGTAAGGGGTTCACCGGCGCGGCCTGACCGCTGCGCGTCCTCCCCGGCAGCCCGGCGGTGGAACGGCGCTGGCGCGGGGGCTTTGCGTCATGAATGCCGTCGGGCGAAACGCCGGCGCCCGCCGCGTTCAAAACCGCGGCAGGCTAAACGAAAAGGGGCTTTCCCTTCACAGGGCTTGCTCATAGTGTGCGCCGCGATCCGCGTCGGTTTCGGGCACCGTGCCGGACCGGTCATCATCATGAGGGAGACATGATCGTGACAGCACGAATCATCGCATTTTTCGTCGCACTGATGGTCTTGCCGGGGCTTGCCCAGGCGCATGGACCGACGCGCAAGAAGGTCGACCAGTCGATCGAGATCGCCGCCGCCCCGGACAAGGTCTGGGCGATCATCCGGAATTTCGGCGACATGTCCTGGCATCCGCAGGTCTCCATGACCGATGCGACCAAGGGCAACGAAAAGGGCTCCGTGCGCACCATCGGCTACAAGAGCGGTGCGATGCAGGAAGAGGAGCTGTCGAAATACGACGCCGACAAAATGAGCTACTCGACCTTCGTCGGCCACGTGAATCTGAAGGTGTTCCCCGCCACCAACTACTCCTCGACCGTCACGGTGAAGCCCTCCAAGGACGGCAAGGGCTCGACGGTCGACTGGCGCGCCGCCTTCTATCGCGGCGATCCGAACGGCGATCCGCCGCCGGACCTCAACGACGAGGCCTCCATCGCAGGTGTCGACGCCTATATCCAGGACGGCCTGAAGAATTTGAAGACGATCGCCGAATCGAACTCGTGACGATCGCGCGGTTCAGATGGAGGGCGGCTGTCGCGGTCGTTCTTCTCGCTGCGATGACGTTTGTCTCGTCGGCGCTCGGGGTTGGTTCTGCGACCGAACCGGCGAACGGGGCGGTTGACGCGAAGACCGGCGATATCGCCTATGTCACCAACCAGGAGAGCCAGGAGCTCTCGGTGGTCGATCTCGATACCATGACCGTGACGAAGACCATTCCCTGTCTCGGGCGAACCGGCCGGCGTCGCGGTGACGCTGGACGGCAGCCGCGCCTTCGTCACCCAGCCGGAAGGCAAGGCCGTGGCGATCGTCGATACGGCGACGAATGCGGTGATCGGCGAGATTGCCACCGGCGGCGGGCCGCTCGGCATCGCGGTCGATCCGTCCGGCGCGCCGGTCTACGTCGCCGACTGGTTTTCCCATTCGCTGTTGCTCGCCGATCCCGCAACCGGTGAAATCTACGGCAAGTTCGAGACCGGCAAGTCGCCCTCCGGCGTCGTCGTGACGCGGGACGGCACGACCGTCGTCACCGCCGATCGCGACAGCAACCAGGTCTCCTTCATCGATGCAGCGACCGGCAAGGCGAGGGCGCGCGTCGAGGTGGGCGACCGGCCCTTCGGCATCGCCTTTTCGCCGGATGAAAAGCGGCTTTATGCGGCCAATGTCGGCAGCGACGACGTCAGCGTCATCGACGTCGCGAGCCACGAGGTCATTGCCACCGTCGACGTCGGCTCGCACCCCTACGGCGCGGCCGAGACCCGCGGCAAGGTGTTCGTCACCGACCAGTACGGCTCGACGGTGACCGTTTTCGACGCCACGAGCTACAAGCGGCTGGCTCAGCTGGAGACCGGCGACTACCCGGAAGGCATCGCCGTCGGCAGCGGCGGGCGCTATGTCTATGTGGCGAACTGGTTCGAGAACACGCTGTCGAAGATCGACGCGGAAACGCTCGGGATCGTCGGGAGCGTCGAGGTCGGCAACGGCCCGCGGGCCTTCGGCGCTTTCATCCGCCACGGTGACGCCAGGCCGGTGGAGTAGCGTCCAGCCACGGTTTTCGAGCTTGCGGAGGCGGTCGTTCCAGGCGGCGGCCATGGTTCCGTGTCAGTGACCGGATTTGTGATCGACCGTTTCCGTGGCCGGACATTCGATCGGCGACCGTCGAAGGCCCATGGGCCGGATGCGGCAGCGCCTCATCATCGGGAGGATATCATGATCAAGGGTTTGTCTTCGCTCTGTCGGACAGCGGCTTTTGCCGGCGTTCTGGCGCTGGTCGCCGGTGCGGGCGGGATCGCTTGCGCCCAAAGCTCCGAACCGGCACCGAGCGTCGGCACTGCTGGCGCTTCGCCGGCTGGCGCTACCAGTGCGGTGTCGCCGGGTGCAGTGGGGGCGATGGCGTCGACGCCGAACGTCACGCCGGGTGTGGCCTCGGCGGGTGCCTCGAAGGTGCCGGTGACCGGGTCGACGCCGAACGCGGCGACCGCGGACTATCCGACCGACACGACCGCCGACTACGTCTTTGCCTGCATGGCCTCGAACGGCAATTCGCGCACTGCGCTGGAGCAGTGCTCCTGCTCCTTCGACGTGGTGGCGACGCTTCTTCCCTACGAGCGCTACGTCGAGGCCTCGACCTTCCTGTCCATGGGCCAGGTCGCCGGCGAGAAGGGCACGCTCTTCCGCTCCAGCGAGCAGGCCAGGAGGACAGTCGGCGATCTGCGCCGCGCGCAGGCCGAGGCGGAGGTCCGCTGCTTCAATTGACGCGGCAGCGTCCGGCATAGGAAGACGCCCGCTGCTCCATCAGGACCAGCGGGCGTTTTTCGTCGGAACGCATTCGGCCGACCGGCGCCAACGGTCTCGTCTCATCGACCAGTCGCGCGTTGTCGCCAAACGGCTGTATTTTACGACTGGCCGTCCGAGAAGGTCTTTTCGAAGACGTTGCCCGAAGTGTCCGTCGCCCTGGCGTGGAACGGCTCGGCCGGATCGCCGGCATAGGTGAAGCGGAAGCTCGGATCCTCGGAGATCGAGATGCCGCCGGTCATCGTGAAGAGCGTCCGGCCGGCATGATCGACTTCGAGATCGGTGATGAAATGTGCCGGGATGTAGAGGAGCGTCACCTGATCCTTCTGCAGGCCCGAATTGTTCGGATGGCGGATCATCAACTGCGCCTCGTTGACGCCGTCGGCCGCATCGGCCGCATCGGGCGCTGCCGCGAACTCGCGCAGTTTCATCTGGCCCATTTCCCTGGCGGCCTGCTCCGGGTCCTTGCCGGCCGGCGCGGCGCAGCCGCCGGCGGCTTTCACGAACTTCTTCGACATGTAGAGCGTGCCGTCGGCGGCTTCCGCCACGGCGTGAATGTCGGTGTAGGCGTTGACCCTGACCCGCGTCGAAAGCTGCGTCAGCCCCGAGCCCTCCGCGATGTCGAAGGTCGCGGCCACCGGAGAGGGGTTGTTGTCGATGACCAGCGTCACCTTGCGGATGTCGGCCTTGGGGTCGAGGGTCAGCTTGATCGGCACCAGCGCCGGGTCGGTGGCGCGGCTGGGCGCTTCGAGGCCGATGACGTTCGCGCCGTCCTCCAGTGCCTTGTCGCCGAAGAGGTCGCCCTTGAGGTCGGGCCAGACGGAATCGGTGGCGGCCGCCGCCTCTTCCGGCGACATCGGTGAAGCCGCATGCGCCGCCGGCAACGTCGCCAGCGTCGTGGCGGCGAGCGACGCGGCGCCCGCCAGGAGGGTCAGGCTGCGCGTGTGAAACAGCCCGATTGGGGCGGCTGAATTGCGATGGGTCATGGTCGGTCCTCCCAGACGTCAGGTCGCGAGTGCCCGGTCGCGCTGTGTACAATGTGATGCGTGAGGGGCCACTGGGCAACCCCACTGGGCAACCCCGTCGGCGCTCGCCGGGCGTTGCGGTTATTCCCATTCCAGTTCGGCATAGGCGGCGGTGGCGTTACGCGGATTGTAGTCGTCGAAGAGTTTCCACTCGTCGCGCTCGCTGGCGCCGGCCTCCCTTGCGGCCTTCTCTATCGGCACACCCTTCCCGATGGCGGCCCTCAGATCGGCGGCGAGGGTCTTCAGATATCGGGTCTGCGGCGCGATCCCCTGCGGCCAGGGCGCGCTGACGGGGCCATGGCCCGGCACGACCCGTTCGGCCGGGATGGCTTCCAGCTCCGGCGTCTGCTTCAGCCAGCCGAGGATCGATCCGTCGACCACCGGCGTGTGCTGCAGGAAAACGAGATCGCCGGCAAACAGCGTCCTCGTCTTCCCGTCGTAAACGGTGAGGTCGTTGTCGGTGTGGGCCGTGCCCCACGCCTTCAGATGCAGGATGCGGCCGCCGAGGTCGAGGTCACGCGTGTCGGCGACGGTCTCGTCGGGCGGCGTGATCGTGATCTCGTCCATGAGCGCGGCGCCGAGCTGCCCGGCCATCGAGACCCGGTAGCTTTCGGCACGCGAAGCGAGCGCCTCCGGCTCCCGGCGGTGCCCGACGATGGTCGCGCCGGCTGCCTTGAAGACCTGATTGCCGAAGACGTGGTCGGGATGCATGTGCGTGTTGACAAGGTAGCGCACGGGCTTGTCCGTCACCGCCCTGATCGCCGCGAGCGCCGCTTTTCCTTCTTCGACGCTGCCGCCGCTGTCGATCATCGCGACGGCGTGGTCTCCGACGACGAAGCCGATATTGGCGATAGCGCCTTGATTCTGCTCTGTCGTCTGTTCGACCAGTCCGTGATGCACGTAGACGCCGTCGGCGACTTCCTCGAAGGGCAGGGGCGTTGGTCCTTCGGCCGCCGAACTGTCAAAGGCGAGGCTGCACAGGGTAAGCGACGCGGCGACGAGGAGCGCTGCGGGGCGGACGATCGGACGCGAGGCGCGACGACGCGGTGTTGTCAGCATGCCTCCATTGGAGACCCCGCGCGCCGTCTGCGCAAGTCGCATGCGGCATCACGACACGGTGAATGGTCCACCGGGCAGAGCGTGCGATGCACCAGGGACGGGCGGATCGTCACCGGCGACCTATCGGCTCGTGGCGCCGGCCCGAGTCACGGCGAAGGCATCGTTGAAAAAAACGCGCCTCGCGACGATTGCGGTCGGCGGCATCGATTACGCCCGAAACGATCAAATGCAGCTCCATCGGCACCTATCAAGTGTAGTTTTACGGTTTCGTGCAACGCATGCCGTTCGCCATGTCGGGGCAATGCGTCAAGTCTTTAGCCGGCAAGAAAATTTTCCGGCATGCCGGAATGAAGTGTTTGAAGCAATTCATAAACCGGAATGATAATGCGCCGCAGCGTTCTTTTGCTGCATTGCAGCAAGGAAAACCGCATTTGCATGCTTGCGCAGGAAAAATTCCCGAACTAACCTCCCACCATGGTTTCCGGCTTCAAGGCCGCGGTGTTGGGAGCACGGCGGAACCTCGAAGGCCACGGTAGGGCGTTGATCAACGGTGCCCACCAAGACCCCTATTGGCGGTCGTGACACGCTGCCGGAAACCTTCCCCCATGAAATCGACCGTCAGGTGTGCGTCGGCAATCCTGCTTGCGTGCGTCCCGACTACAGTTCCTTTGGGAGGACACTGAATGTTGAAGATGATTACCAAAGCTGCGCTGGCTTCCAGCATCTTGGTCTCGTTCGGCGCCGCCGCTTCGGCCGCCGACTCGTTGGTCGAGATGCAGAAGGATGCCAAGCAGTGGGTCATGCCGGCCGGCGATTATGCCAACCAGCGCTACTCGACGCTCGATATGATCAACAAGGACAACGTGAAGGACATGGTTCCGGCCTGGACCTTCTCGACGGGCGTCCTGCGCGGCCACGAAGGTGCGCCGCTGGTGATCGGCGACACGATGTACGTGCACACGCCGTTCCCGAACCTCGTCTACGCGCTCGACCTCAACAATGACGGCGCGATCAAGTGGAAGTACGAGCCCAAGCAGGATCCGACGGTCATCCCGGTGATGTGCTGCGACACGGTCAATCGCGGCGTCGCTTACGCGCCGGCCGACGCGACCGGCGGCAAGGACCTCATCATCCTCCATCAGGCCGACACCACCGTGGTGGCGCTCGATGCCGCGACCGGCGAGCAGGCCTGGTCGGTCCAGAACGGCGATCCCTCCAAGGGCGAGACCGGCACCGCGGCCCCGATGGTCTTCAAGGACAAGGTCCTGATCGGCATCTCGGGCGGCGAGTTCGGCGTGCGCGGTTCGGTGACCGCCTACAACCTTTCGGACGGCAAGCAGGCCTGGCGCGCCTATTCGACGGGCCCGGACAAGGAGATGCTGTTCGACCCCGAGAAGACCATGTCGCTCGGCAAGCCGGTCGGCGCCGACAGTTCGCTGAAGACCTGGGAAGGCGACCAATGGCAGATCGGCGGCGGCACGACCTGGGGCTGGTTCTCCTACGATCCGGACCTGAATCTCATCTATTACGGAACGGGCAACCCCTCGACATGGAATCCGTCGCAACGCCCGGGCGACAACAAGTGGTCGATGACCATCATGGCGCGCGATGCCGATAGCGGCGAGGCCAAGTGGGTCTACCAGATGACCCCGCATGACGAATGGGACTTCGACGGCGTCAACGAGATGATCCTCGCCGACGTTGCCGTCGACGGCACGGACCACAAGGCCCTCGTCCACTTCGACCGCAACGGCTTCGCCTACACGCTCGACCGCGAGTCCGGCGAGCTACTGGTCGCCAAGAAGTTCGATCCGGCCGTGAACTGGGCGACGGAAGTCGTCATGGACAAGAGTTCGGACCAGTATGGCCGCCCGCAGGTGGTCGCCGAATACTCGACCGAGCAGAACGGCGAAGACACCAACTCGACCGGCATCTGCCCGGCCGCGCTGGGCACCAAGGACCAGCAGCCGGCGGCCTATTCGCCGGACACCAAGCTGTTCTACGTCCCGACCAACCACGTCTGCATGGACTACGAGCCGTTCCGCGTCGCCTACACGGCCGGACAGCCTTACGTCGGTGCGACGCTGTCGATGTACCCGGCGCCGAACAGCCATGGCGGCATGGGCAACTTCATCGCCTGGGACGCCGGCACGGGCGAGATCAAGTGGTCGCTGCCCGAGCAGTTCTCGGTGTGGTCGGGTGCTCTGGCCACCAAGGGCGGGATCGTCTTCTACGGCACGCTCGAGGGATACCTGAAGGCGGTGGATGCCGAGACGGGCAAGGAACTCTACAAGTTCAAGACCCCGTCGGGCATCATCGGCAACGTCATGACCTACGTGCATGACGGCAAGCAGATGGTCGGCATCCTGTCCGGCATCGGCGGCTGGGCCGGCATCGGCCTCGCGGCCGGCCTCACCGATCCGAACGCCGGTCTCGGCGCAGTCGGCGGCTATGCGGCCCTGTCGAAGTACACCGCGCTCGGCGGTCAGCTGACGGTCTTCACCGTTCCGGACCAGACGGCATCCAAGTAAGTCGAAACGCGGGCGGCTCCTCCTTCGGGTGGGGTCGCCCGCTGCGCTTGAAACGGCGCATGACATCGAGGGGGCCCGAGGTCAGGCTGAGGCCATGACCCGGGCTCTCGCTTTGTGGGAGGGGAGATCGCGCCAGAATGTCGCGGCATCCGAAGCGCGGATCGCCCGGCGCGATCCGATATCAATTCCGTGAGGTCTGAATGACGACGAAATTCCTGTCGGTGGCCGGTGCAGCGCTGCTCGCGACCACCAGCCTTGTCGCCGCCCAGAGCGGCCAGAATGGCGGCACCACCATCGTGCCCGCCGGCCAGTCGGCGCCGGACGTCCTGGCCCAGGCCGAACCGGCAAAGCCGGCAGCCGCCCCGGCCGAAGCCGGCACCGCGCCGGCCAAGGCGCAGACGCCGACTGCGCCCGAAGGCGCAGCCCCCGCCGATGGCGCCGCCAAACCCGCCGCGGACGACACCGCAAAGGCCGCCGACGACGCGAAGCCGGAAAGCGACGCCAAGGCCGCCGACGCCGAGCCGGCGTCGGGCGAAAAAGCCGCATCAGACGAAGGGGCCGCATCCGGTGAGAAGAAAATGTCCGACGTCGCGACGATGAAGGTCGACACGACCCCGTCCGCCGACACCGTGGCCGAGGGCAACGCGGTTGCCAGCCATGGCGAGGACGGCAAGCCGATGGACGAGGCCGGCAACCCGACCTATGAGATTTCCGCCGACGGCACGGCCGACTGGTACACCTGGCGCGGCTACAAGAAATACGGCGCCAACTGCCTGCAATGTCATGGCCCGGACGGCATGGGCTCGTCCTTCGCGCCGAACCTCACCGACCAGCTGCAGAAGATCGACTATTTCAAGTTCGCCGGCATCATCGTCAGCGGCCAGCAGAACCAGTGGAACCCGTCGGGCAACTCGATCATGCCGGCCTGGGGCGAGGATCCGAACGTGATGTGTTCGATGGATGCGATCTACGTCTATCTTCGCGCCCGCGCGGACGGCGTCGTCGGCCGCGGCGAGCCGAAGCGCCCGCCCCAGACGGACGAGACCAAGGCCGCCAAGCAGGTCGAGTACGATTGTCTCGGATTCTGATGCGATGAAAAGGATTGCCAAAATCCGCCTCGGTAAAGGCATCCTCTTCGGCATGGCGGGCGTCGTCGCGCTCGCCCTGCCGCAGTTCGCCTTCGCCCAGGCGGACCGCGAGTTCGGCGGCGAGATCGAACTCGTCGATCCCGATGTTCTCAGGGTCTGTGCCGACCCGAACAACATGCCGTTTTCCAACGAGGCGGGCGAGGGCTTCGAGCAGAAGGTCGCCGAGTTCCTGGCGCCGAAGCTCGGCCGCAAATCGGTGAGCTACAGCTATTTTCCGCAGGCGACGGGCTTCGTGCGCATGACGCTCGGCTCGAACCTTTGCGACGTGATCATGAGCTATCCGCAGGGCGACGAGCTGGTGCAGAACACCAACGCCTATTACCGCACCGCCTACGCGCTCGTCGTACCGAAGGACGGCGCTCTCGCCAAGGTCGAAACGCTCGAGGACCCGGCGCTGAAGGGCAAGAGGATCGGCGTCGTTGCCGGCACGCCCCCCGCGACCTACCTTGCCCGCGCCGGCTTGATCGGCAAGGCCAGGCCGTACCAGCTGATGATCGACACGCGCGTCGACAACTCGGCGCGGGACATGATCGACGATCTCGGCAAGGGCACCATAGACGCCGCCGCGCTCTGGGGCCCGATGGCCGGCTATTACGCCAGACAGTCCGGCAGGGACTATGCCGTCATCCCGCTGACCCATGAGGGCAAGGGCCCGGCGACGACCTTCCGCATCACCATGGGCGTGCGCCCGTCGGACCAGCAGTGGAAGCGCACGCTGAACAAGACGATCGCCGACAACCAGAGCGAGATCGACGACATCCTGTTGTCCTTCGGCCTCCCGCTGCTCGACGAGAAGAACCAGCCGATCGAGCCCTCGGGCAAGGCGGCGTCCGCCGCATCGGACGCGGCGGCCGCTCCGACCCAGGCTGTCGTTCCCGAGCCGGAGGGCTACCGCACGGACGACTATCGCGCGCCGGTTCCGGCAACGCTCGCCGGTGCCACGGTGATCGACACCGCCAGGGCCAGGGCGCTGCATGACGAGGGCGTGCCCTTCATCGACGTCCTGCCGCGGGCGCCGAGACCGAAGGACCTTCCGGCCGGCACCCTCTGGCATCCCAAGCCCCGGAGCGACATTCCCGGTTCGCTCTGGCTCGTCGACACCGGCTATGGCGATCTTGCACCGGTGATGGAGACCTATCTGATGGACGGCCTCGCCAGAGTCACTGATGGGGACAAGGCCAGGCCCGTCGTTCTCTACTGCCAACGTGATTGCTGGATGAGCTACAACGCCGCCAAGCGGGCGGTGAAGGCCGGCTATTCGACCGTCTCCTGGTATCCCGACGGCACCGACGGCTGGGGCGAGGCGGGCTACGAGCTGGTGCCGGCCGAGCCGGTCGACCGGCCGGACGAGTAGGGCGGGCGATCGCGACGGAAGGCAGGGCTGGACCTGACGATCCCGGCACATTCCCTGGATCGGCACTTTGCCGCGGCAGGCTTTCTTCGCGAGACATTGCTCCCTCATCCCCTGCCGGACCTTCTCCCCGTCGGGAAGAAGAAGGCGGTGGCCGGGTTTGTAGTCTGTCCGGAAATTTCGAGGAACCCGGCGACCTTGCCGGTCCTGATCTGAAAGCCTCGAAGCTGAGTTCTTCTCCCGCCTGCGGGAGAAGTGCCGGCAGGCGATGAGGGCGTTTGGCTCGGTGGCGGGAAGATTGATGCCCTGGGGTGCTCGAAAGGTCTTAAGCGGTCACAGCGCGCTGGCGATCACCCGTCCCAGCGCGAAGGCGCGCTGCTCGATGAGGGTCGGGACCTCGCAGACATAGCTCAGCGACTTGCGGCGCTCGTCGAAGACACGGGTGTCCCAGAGCAGCGCCTGCCGGGCGTTCTCGATATCGTTGTTGGACGAGGCAGCATTGCGCTGCACCCTGGCGAAGCCGGCGCTCTGTTCGCGCAGGCGCTGGGCGAGCGCTTTCTGCTTGGCGCCGTAGCGCTCGATCCCGTCCATCACCTCGCTGCGCTCGGTGTTGAGCTGGCGCAGGAGCCCGGCCATGATACGCGTTGCCGCCGCCTGGCGCTCGGCCTCGGACTGCTTCTCGACATAGGCCTTCACCAGGGTCGCAGCCTCGTCGATCGGCAGGCGGCGGGCGGCGAGCGAATCGATCAGCCGGTTCTCTTCGGGCGTCGGCTTTTCGGCGCCGGCCTCGGGAAGCGCCGGGCCCGACCAGACTTGCGCGGGCTGGATCGAGCCGAGCTTCTGCTGGATGCAGGGCCAGTTCGTCGTGCCGGTCTCCGGCGCCCTGGCGAAGTCCATTGGGCGGCCCTTGCGCGCGCTTTCGCCGTCGCCGCCGCTTGCGCCGGTCGTGGCATTCGGTGCGGCTGCATCGCTCGCCAGGGGAGTGGCAGTCCTGGGGGCCGGGCTCGGCGTTCCCGTCGGCGCGGGGCCGGGCAGCACGAAGTCCTTGGGGATGTCGCGCGGCTGCGCGCCGCCCGGCGTCTGGGTCTGGGTCTGGGCCAGGGCGGGAACGGCGACGAGCGCCGGCAGCAGCATGGCCGCGGTCGCCAGCAGGACAGGCCGGACGCGGCGCATTGCGGAATGCGGGTTGGCCGAGCGGTGGGTCATGACATCCTCCCGAGATGCGTTTTGGCGCGGCCTTGCGGCGCGGCGGCTCAACCGCGCTTGCGGCTGATGAGTCCACGCGCCGGGTCGTAGGCGATGATCGCGCCGCCGAGGAACAGGATCGTGCAGCCGAGAACGACGGCGAAGGCGAAGAGGTTGAACTGGCCGTAGAGCGCGAAGCGCACGAGCTCGACGGCGTGGGTGAAGGGGTTGATCTGGCAGATCCGATAGAGCAGCGGGCTTGATTCCTGCACGCGCCAGAGCGGATAGAGCGCCGAGGAGGCGAAATACATCGGGAAGATCACGAAATTCATCACGCCGGCGAAATTCTCGAGCTGCCTGACCAGCGAGGACAAGAGCATGCCGAGCGAGCCGAGCATCAGGCCGGTAAGCACCAGCGCCGGGACAACATAGAGATAGCCCGTCCAGTGCGGACGCACGTCCCAGAACCAGGCGATGGCGAAGAACACGTAGATCTGCACGATGCCGACCGCGACGCCGGCGCACAGCTTGGAGACCAGCAGGAACCAGCGCGGCAGCGGCGAGACGAGCAGCGTTTTCATGGTTCCTGTCTCCCGGTCGTAGACCATGGAGAGCGAGGACTGCATGCCGTTGAACAACTGGATCATCCCGACGAGACCGGGCGTGATGAATACCTCGTAGAGCACGTAGGTCTGATACGGCGCGATGATCGAGACGCCGAGCACCTGGCGGAAGCCGGCGGCGAAGATGAACAGCCACAGGAGCGGGCGCACGAGGGCGGCGACGAACCGCTCGCGCTGGTGCAGGAAGCGCAGACCCTCACGCCACACGATGCCCCACAGGCAGGTTGCATAGGCGGAGAAGCCGAAGCCGCGGCGTTCGTCCCCGGCGGTCTTGGCGGCCCGTTCGGCGGCGGGGATCGAGAGACTGCTCATGGCGCCGTCTCCAGCTCGGGCTTGCGGGCCGCCGAGCCGTTCGTCGACAGGCTGGTGAGGCGGGTGAAGGCGTCGCGGATCGAGCCGGCGCTCTCGGCCTCGACGATGTCGGGCACGCGGCCTTCGGCCAGCACCTTGCCGTGGTGCAGGACGACGACCCGGTCGCTTTCGTCGATCTCGTCGATGAGATGGGTCGCCCAAAGCACGCTGACGCCCTCGTCCTTCACCAGCCGGCGCACCTCCGCGACGATCTCGGCGCGCGAGCGGATGTCGAGGCCGACGGTCGGCTCGTCGAGCAGGATCAGCCGTGGCCTGTGCATGAAGGCGCGGATGATCTCGATGCGCCTGAGCTGACCGCCCGACAGGTTGCGGGCCTTCTCGCCGAGCCGGTCGTAGAGGTCGGAGCCCTGCAGGAGTTCGCGGCTGCGGGCCCTGGCGGCGTGCGCGCCGATGCCGTGCAGCGAGGCGTGGTAGGTGAGATTCTGGTCGATCGACAGGTCGAGATCGAGCGTGCGGGCCTGGAAGACGACGCCGAGACGGCGCAGCGCCTCGCCGGGGTCCTCGCGCAGGGACCAGCCGAGGATCGCGATCGACCCGTCGCGGACGTTGAACAGCCGGGTGATCAGCGAGAACAGCGTCGACTTGCCGGCGCCGTTCGGCCCGAGCAGCGCGGTGAACGAGCCCTGGGGCACGCTGAACGACACGTCGTCCAGTGCCTTGCGCGCTCCGTAGGAGTGGCTGACGGCTTCGATGGAAAGCGCCGCCGGTTCGTCGTTCATCGGGTCGAATGTCTCGCTTTTGAGGGCCGGTGCTGATGGGTGTTGATGCTGCGTCTCGATCGTCCGGACCAGCCGAACCCTCCGGTCATACTAGCGCAACGGCGGAGCGCGCCCATGCGAAATCGATGCGGCGAACGTTGCATTCGGGCCGGATTGCGACCGATCCGGCCCGTGTCATGCTCCGCGTCAGCGCACGATCAGGATGGTGCCCTTCATCTCCTTGCCGCCCTTGGCGTCGCCGACGTGCCAGTCGTAGCGGCCGGGCGTGACGGCCTTGAAGTGCAGCGACACGGTGCCCTTGTCGTCGTATTCGAGCCAGGCCGGCGGTCCGGCCATGTGGACTTCCAGATCGTCGATGACGATCTCGTCGAGCCAGATGTTGCGGAAGAAGCCCGGCGCCTCGAACTTGTATTCCAGACCACCCGCCGAGGTGATGTCGAAATGGTAGGACTGGCCGGCGCGCAGCACGTAGTCGTTGCGGTTGACGGCGAAGTCGTTGCCCTCTTCCCCGAGCACCAGCGGCGGCAGGGTCACGCTGGTCAGGCTGACCTTCGGCAGGCCGAGCTGGTCGCCGGTGAGGGCGTTTGCCGGCATCATTGCCATCTTCGAGGCAGCCTCGACCGCCTTGTCCTGGATGCCGGCGTCGGCCGGTGCCGCGGCCGGGCCGTCATCGTCCCCATCATCGTCGTCTTCGGTCTGCATCTGCTGGTCGCCGACGGGCTTGTCTGTATCCTGCGCGGTCGCCACGGTGATCGGTGCAAAGGTAAGCATGGCCGCCATCGCCAGGAGCCAGGTCGGTTTCATAGGTGTTCTCCTTCAGTCGTTTTCAAGGCCGCCAGCGCAGGGCGCTGATGGCTTCGGCTCACTCGATGTCGGCGACCGCCGCCCCCCAGGGCTGCTGGCCGACCTGCACCGACTTGATCACCTCGTCGTCGGCGACATCGATGATCGACACGTCGTTGGAGATCCCGTTGGTGGTGAAGAGATGCTTCTCGTCCGGCGAGAAGGCGAAGTGCCAGACCCGCTGGCCGACGAGAAGATAATCCGTCACCTCGTAGGTCGTGGTGTCGACGACGGCGACGCGGTTGGCGGGGCCGAGCGCGATGTAGGCTTTGGAGCCGTCCTTGGTGATGGCGATGCCGACCGCCTGGATTGCCTCGGGGCGGATGCCGGGGATCTTGAAGTCGATCGTGTGGGTGACGGCCTTGGTGGCCATGTCGATCACCTTGACCGTGCCACCGATCTCCGCCGAGACCCAGACTTCGGAGCCGTCGGCCTTGAACTCGGCCCAGCGCGGCCGTGTGTCGACGAGGACGTTGGCGGTGATCTGCTGGCTGTCCTTGTCGATGAAATGCGCCATCGACGTCGTCTCGGAGGTGTTGACGATCGTCTGACCATCGGGTGAGACGGCCATGCCTTCCGGCTCGACGCCGACGGGGATTTCCGCAAGCCTCTGGCCCGTGACGAGGTCGATGGCGGTGACGAGATTGTCGTCCTCGTTGGCGGCGTAGAGGAACTTGCCGTCCGGCGAGATCGCCAGAAGCTCGGGATCGGGACCGGAGGGCAGTGTGCCGAGCTTTTTATACGTCCTGGTGTCGAAGACGGTGATCGTGTCGTCGTCGCTGGTGCAGACGTAGAGCTTGCTCTGGTCGGGCGAGACGGCGATGCCGCGCGGCCGCTGACCGGCCCGAAAGCTGTCGACGACCTCGAAGCCATCGGAATCGATGACGGTGATGTCGTTGCCCTTCTCGTTGGTCACGAAGATCTTGTAGGCGAAGGCCGGCGTCGTCGAGAGGCCGAGCGCCAGGGTCAGGGCCGGCAGGATCGCCGACTGCAACGGGGCGGCGAGCCGGTGGCGCTTCGACTGGTGCATGCATGTCCTCCCGAGACGTTTTCGCGCGCAATGTAAACGCGTAGTACGGCCGCACCGAACATCCCGGCGCGTGTTCGTTCGGCCGACATCGCGAAATCGTCCGTTTCGATCCGTGGTGCCCACCGCGTTTCGAAGACTTCGATGCCGCACGTCCTCCCAGACATAAGATCGGCCAGACATAAGATCGGCAATCGAAATCCGGTTGTCCCGGCCACCTTGCCTTTGGGAGGGGCGGGTGGTCGGAACAACCGGCAGGACGAATTTGCGCCCGGCTCGATCACCTGACAACGGGACAACTTCCCGTTCACGCAGGCTTCCTTGCGTCTTGACTTGCCGCCTGGCCCCTGGCTTCGAGGTTATCGCGAGCGGAAAGATCGCACGGGGAGAGAGGGCTTTGACGCCGGGATCAAAGATCGTCGCGGCCGAGCATGCGCCCGCCCTTGGTTTCGATGGCGAAGCGCACGAGGTCGGAGGTGCGCTCGACGCCGAGCTTTTCCTTCATGCGGGTCGAGGTGTTGGCGACGGTCTTGTAGGCGACGCCGAGACCGGTGGCGATCTCGTTGAGGCTCCTGCCCTCGCCGAGCATGTGCAGGATCTGCAACTCGCGCCGGGACAACTCCTTCGAGCCGCCTTCGCCGGAAGGTTGATGCGCCATCAGAGCCATGGTCTCGCTGTCGACATAGGGCTCGCCGGCCTCCGCCTTCTCGATCGCCAGCAGCAATTCGTCGGAGGGCGCGCTCTTGGCGACGTAGCCGAGTGCGCCCTCGCGCCGGGCGGAATCGGCGTAGACGACGTCCGAGTACATCGAGAAGACGACGATCCTCGCCTTCGGATCGTCGGCCCTGAGGCGCCGCAGGACGTCGAGGCCGCTGCCGTTCTTCAAATTGATGTCGAGGACGGTGACGTCCGGCCGGAAGGCGCGAAACCGGGCCAGCGCCTCCGACGGCGTTTCCGCCTCGGCGATCTCGGTCACGTCGAGGGTTTCGACGAGGCGCCTTACGCCGTCGCGCACCACCGTGTGATCGTCGACGATGAGGAGTTTCATGGCGTGGTCCTCCGGCTGCGGCCAGCCGCAGGCCCGTTCGCCGTTTCGGCTCCGTTGTCCGGCGACGGGCCGTCGAAGTCGACGGGGCCGGCTGCGGCTTCACGGTCCCTCGCACAAGTTTCCCCGCCGGTGCTGCGGGCCGTGTCGAAATCCTCCGGCCGCAGCGGCACGATACCCTCGATCCTGACGCCGGGCGGCAGCGGCACCTGGACGACCGCCAGCTTGCCGCCGGCCGCCTCCAGCCGTTCGCGCATGCCGATCAGGCCGAAACCGCCGGTGGGACCGGCCTCCGGCAGGCCGCCGCCATCGTCGACGACGCTGAAGGCGAGGTTGCGGCCGTCGGAGACGAGCCGGGTCGCGACGCGCGTCGGATGGCCGTGGCGCAACGCATTGTGCAGCCCCTCGCGGACCGCCCGGTGGACGAGCACCTCGAGTGTCCCATCCCAGTCGCCATCCTCGAGATCGGCCGGAAAGGCGACGTCCGGATGGCGGCGGGCTAGGTCCGACAGCAGGTTCTCGATCGAGACCTTCAGGCCGAGGCCCGGCATCAGGCCGGGGCGAAGGTCCGACAGGATGCGCCGGACATCTTTTCGCGCCCGCTGCGCGGCGGTCTTGATGGCGTCGGCGCGGCTCGACAGGGCCACGCCGGTCTGCCCCCTGGCCGACAGCCGTGCGATCGCCGAGGCGTCGACATCGATGGCGAAGAGCTGCGGGCCGATCTCGTCGTGAAGGTCTCGAGCGAGGTCGGCGCGCTCCTCGTCTTGCAGCCGCAGGAGCTGCTCGGAAAGCCGTCGGTTGCGCGCGGAAATTTCGTCGAGACGTGTCGTCATGACGTTGCAGCCCTCGGCCAGCGCCTGCATTTCCGGTGGCCCTTCGGGTGCGATGGCAACGGCATAGTCGCCATTCCCGATTCGCCCGAAGGCCTTCTGCAACTCGCCAAGCGGACGCAGCGCCCGGTCGGCGACGATCCAGACGGCCGCGAAGGCGACGAGCACGAAGAGGACGAGGATCGACAGGCTGATCAGAAGATCCGTCCAGGTGGTGACGAGTTCGTTGCGCGGATCGATGGCGACGACGACCGCAGTCATCGGCAGCGCGCTGCCGGAGAGTGGCATGATGGTGGTCTTCGTATCGGGCGCAAACAGGGTGACGAACCAGTGCGGCAGCGACCAACTCGGCGCGGCCGGCATCGAGGCGGCGCGGATGGCGCCGGTGGAATCGAGCAGCATCACCTGCACATGCCTGTCGCCGTTGAAGGCGCGCACGAAGGCGGCGAGTTCACCGGCCGTGTCGCGCGAGGCCGGCAGCCGGGCGACAAGTTCGGCGACCCGGTTCGACGCGACGCTGCGCTCGGCGCCGAGCTCGGCGCGGATATTGCGCGTCGCCTGGTCGAAGGTCAGCACCGCGCCGATCGACAGGATCGCGAGGAAGGCGACGATCAGTGTGGCCGCAAGGCGGGATTTGAGCGACACGGGACGAACGAAGCCTTTGAGTGGCGGCGCCGCAAGAGAAGCGCGGAGCGGGTCGTGGGCGATCCCGTTTAGAAGCCAGCCGAAGGGCGCTCCGTCAAGCCGAACGGCCTTCGACCGACGCAGCGTCGTCGTTGCCGGAGAGGGATGCGGGCTTCGCGAAAGTGTCGGTCCCGTCCGCGCAGTCCGGTTGACGGCTCTCGCCACGGTCGACGGGCCAGCCGCTTATTTGTCGAACTTGCACAGCGTCTCCGGCCGATCGGTGCCGAGCGTGTCGAGTTCGGAGACCTGGTGCAGATAGCCCTCCTGCGGCGAGGCGCTGACGACCGAGTTCGACGTCGCCAGAAGGACCGGCTGGCGCAATTGCCAGTCCCAGTCGCGGAAAGTCAGGCGCTGGCCCTTGAAGGCGGCGACGGTGAAATCGGGGCCCTTGATATAGGCGTCGATGGTGCCGGGATCGGCCGAATGGGTGCGCACCGCCGCCTCGCCGACGACGCGCACGGCCGTCCAGACCTGCATGTCTCTCGACTGCATGCGGCGGCCAGCCTCTTTCAGGAAGCGCGTCTGCATCTGCTCGCCGCCCCATTGTTCGCTGGACGGGTGCCAGGAGCCGGCGGTCAGCCCGGCCGTGCCGGCGACGGGACGCGGAATCCAGGTGCGCCAGGGAATATAGGTGCCGAACACCTCGCTTTCGTCGGCGACGAGCAGCACCTGATAGTCCGGCAGGTCCTGCAGAAAGGTCGGGATCTGCCGCTGCACCAGGGCCTGACCGGAATCGGTGGCTCTGGCGCCGCCCTTGTCCTCGAACACCTTCTCGGCGACGATCTTGCCGCCGAATTTCCTGGCCGAGTTCTTCAGCGCCTCGGCGTAGAGCTTGTCCTTGTCGTGGCTGCCCTCGACCAGCGCCCAGTTCGGCCACTGCTTCCACATCAGGTACTGCGCGAGACCGTCCGTCAGCATCGAGCGCGACGGGGCGGTGTGCAGCATGTTGGAACGGCAGTCAGCGTTGCGCAGCCGGTCGTCCGTGGCACCGGCATTGAGGACGATGGCGTTTCCGGCTTTGGCGAGGTCGGCGACCTTCAATGTGTCGTCCGGCGACAGATCGGTGACGATGTAATGGACGCCGGCGTCGAGCATCTTCTGCGCCGCCGCCGGCACGTCCTCGCCGGGCGCCAGCGTCGCCACGTCCAGAGTGAACTCCTGGCCCATGAAGCGGCCGGTGGTGTTGTTGTCGGCAATCGCCACCTTGGCACCGGCAAGACCGATATTGTCCGGCGGCTCGTCGAGCTTCGAGAGTGCCATCGTCGGCTCGTAGGTGCGCAGGAAGCCGATCCTGACGATCTCGATCTTGGTCGGCGCGTCGGGTGCGGCAGGAGCCGACGCAGCAGGTGCGGGTGAAGCCGCCGGCTTCGCGGCATCCTGTGCAAGGGTGGGCGCGCCCGAGAGCGCGACGGCAGCGACGCCGACGCAGAAAGAACGAAGCGCCGTGCGTGACAATGCCGAGAACGAAGGACCGGATGACGGATTGGGACAGGTCGCCGATGCCTGCCGCGCCAAAACGAACTGCGTGTGCGTTGCGCGTTGGGACATGCGTCACCTCCCGTACCGTTTGCGCCATGAAGGCCGCCAAGGCCGATCGGCGCGATGTCATGTCGTGCGAACCGGTGCCCTTGGTCCGCGATCTTTTCGAATTCGGTTTTGCCTTGCAGCGCCCCACGCCTTAGATCGCCCGGTGGACGGTGGGCGCCGCAAAGGGAGGAACGCTGATGACCGAGATCCCAATGTGTTGCGGACGAAGCGTGCGAAGACAAGCGAGATTTTTTCCCGTTGTCCTGTTTGCCCTCAGCCTTGTCGTCGGCGCCTTCGCCACCGCCGTGCCGTCGCAGGCCGCCGACAAATCCGTCGCGGTCTTCGATTTCGAGCTGATCGATTCCAGCCTCGAAGGCTCGATGATGGGTGAGAACCCCGACGAACAGGCGCGGCTCGCCAAGCTCGCCCCGGTCATTCGCGAAGACCTGAAGAACCTTTCGGGTTATAGGATCGCCGACATCGCGCCGGTGGAGAAGAAGGCGAAGAGCCAGAACCTGCAGAACTGCGGTGCCTGCGCCGTCACCATGGCGAAGGAGATCGGCGCCGACATCGCCATGACGGGCACAGTGCAGAAGGTCTCCAATCTGATCCTCAACATCAACGCCTATGCCACCGACGTTTCGACCGGCAAGACGATCGCCCGCGGCTCCGCCGACATTCGCTCCAACACCGACGAGAGCTGGCGACGCGGCATCGACTATCTGTGGAAGAACACGTTGAAAAAGCAGTTCGAGGCCGCCCGTTGATCAAGTTCCTGGCGAGCGTCATCGGGCCGAACGAAGCCGAGACGGTGCTCGCCGGCGGCGCCGATCTCGTCGACCTGAAGGACCCGGCGAAGGGCGCGCTTGGCGCGGTTTCGCCGGACGTTTTGTGCGCGACCCTTAAACGTGTCGCCGGCCGGCGTCCGGTCTCGGCCGTCGCCGGCGATCTGCCGATGGAGCCGGTGGCCGTGCGCCGCGCCGTCGAGGCGCGGCTTGCCGCCGACTACGTCAAGATCGGGCTGTTTCCGGCGTCGCGCGAGGCGCGCCTTGCCGTCATCGAGGCGCTGGCATCCTTTGCCGGCCAGACCCGCCTGATCGCGGTGTTCTTTGCCGATGGCGACCCGGATTTTACCTTGCTGCCGGCGCTCGCCGAGGCGGGATTTGCCGGCGCGATGATCGATACGCTGGGCAAAGGGTCAGGCCGGCTGCTGACGCATCTCGACGTTGCGGCTCTCGGCGATTTCGTCGAAACGGCGAGAGGTCTAGGGCTGATCACCGGCCTTGCCGGTTCGCTTGAGCCGCCGGATGTGCCCCGGCTCGCGGTCCTGAAGCCCGATTATCTCGGATTTCGCGGCGCGCTGACGCTGGGTGCTCGCGACGCGGCGGTGGATCCGGGCGCGGTGCGGGCGATCCGCGCGCTGCTGGGCCCCGCCGAGAACGGGCAGGCCGTCCCGGTGGGCGGCGACGTCGACGGAGACGGCGAAGCCGCAGCCGCAGCCGCGTTTCGGGCCAAGGGCGATCGCATCTTCGTCAAGGACTACACATTGCCGATGCAGATCGGCGCCTACGACTTCGAGCGCAGCCGCACCCAGGATGTACGCTTTTCGGTCGAGGCCGAGATCGAGCCGATCGGCCGCAACGCGCGGTCGATGGCCGACATCTATTCCTATGATGTGATCCTCGACGCGATCCGCACCCTCGCGGGTCGTGGCCACACCGATCTCGTCGAGACGCTAGCGCTGGAGCTTGCCGACATCGTGCTCGGCGACCGGCACGTGCGGCAGGTGACTGTGACTGTCGAGAAGCTGGAACTGGGGCCGGAAGCCGTCGGGATTTCGCTGACCCGCCGCCGTCCAGAACGCGTCGCCTAGCCTCTTCGCATCTGCGAAGTGTCGGAAACTCTTACCGTTTTGGCGTTGCGAAATTTGCCGAAAGCGTGTTTTTCCTGTGGCTAGTCCTTGATCGTCATGACACAGTGTCGGCAACCGTGTGCTGGGGGTGTCAGAGCGCTTCGAGCCGACGACGCATCAATATCCAAACGAGCCGACCCGGCCTGCGCCGGTTCGGGTCCGGAACGCGGACACAGAACGCGGCCGGAGAACGCCGCGGGAGTTTGGGAAGGGTACGCAACCATGCAGGACCGTCTTGTCATCAAGTTCAGCGGAAGCTCCGCCTCCACCGCTACCGTCACGCCCTGGATCAAGGCGATCGAGCGCGCCGCAAATCCTGTCGTCGTGGTGCCGGGTGGCGGGCCCTTCGCCGACACGGTGCGCCGCTATCAGCCGCGCATGGGCTTCGACGACGAGGCCGCACACGAAATGGCGATCCTCGGCATGGAGCAGTTCGGTACCGCTCTGATCAGCCTCGGAACCCGCATGGTGAAGGCGACGAGCGAGACCGAGATCGAGGCGGCTCTGGCGCTGAAGCAGGTTCCGGTCTGGATGCCGCTCGACGCCGTGCTCGCCGATCCGGCGATCGAGAAGGACTGGACGGTCACCTCCGACAGCCTGGCCGCCTGGCTCGCAGGGCGCCTGGGCGGGATCAAGTTGTGCCTGTTGAAGCAGATCGACGTGCCGGCCAACGCGTCGGTGGACGCACTGATCGGTGCGCAGATTGTCGACGAGAGCTTTGCGCGGCTCTTGCACGGTTCAACCCGCGTCTTCGTCGCCGGTCCGAACGATCTGACCGCCGCCGGCAAGCGGTTTTCCGAGGGCGGCATTCCCGGCCGCGAGGTGCTGCGCGAGCGCGCCCGTCCATCGCGCCCACAAGTCAATGCGATCGAGCAGCAGAGCGTCTACCCGGCCGTCACCGCGGCCGAGTAAGGGTCAGCGGATCGTCGCGGCGGCCGAACGAGAATAGAGGCGGGTCAACTTGACCGCCCCGCGAACTGGCCGTTTGATCGCCGGGCCCTTTCCTTCGGGCGAAAAATCGCCGACAGAGCGGCCCATGGCGCGCCCAAATCTCCTCTTCCTGACCGGACATCTCGCCCGGCCTCGGCTTGAGCGTGTGCTCACGGGCCTCGGCGAGACGGAATTCGACTGGGCGATCGCCGATATCGGCGTGAAGGTCGCAGCCCTTGCGACCAGCGACATCATCCTGCGCCGTCTGGAGCGGCCCGTCACCGCCGACAAGGTCATCCTGCCCGGCCGCTGCCGCGCCGATCTCGATCGGCTGTCGGCCGAATTCGGCGTGCCCTTCGAGCGCGGTCCCGACGAACTCGCCGACCTGCCCGCCTATCTCGGCCGCAAGGGCGCGCCGCCGGACCTGTCGCGTCACGACATGGCGATCTTTGCCGAGATCGTCGACGCTTCGGCGCTCGCCGTAAAGGCCATCGTCGAGCGAGCCGACAGGATGCGGGCGGCTGGCGCCGACGTGATCGACCTCGGCTGCCTGCCCGACACGCCCTTCGACCACATGGAGGAGGCGGTGGCAGCACTGAAGACCGCCGGCCACAGGGTCAGCGTCGATTCCGCGAATCCCGACGAATTGCGCCGTGCGACCCGCTGCGGCGCCGACTTCCTTCTCAGCCTCACCGAGGAGACGCTCGATATCGCGACGGAAGGCGCGGCGGTGCCCGTGCTGGTGCCCGCAACGCCCCACGACATGGCCTCACTCCGCCGGGCGATCGATAAGGCGCGGGCGATGGGCCTCGTCTTCCTGGCCGATCCGATCCTCGATCCCATCCATTTCGGCTTCTCCGCCTCGCTCGCCCGTTACCATGCGCTGCGGACAAGCGATCCGGACATCAACATGCTGATGGGAACCGGCAATCTTACCGAACTGACCGATGCCGACACGTCCGGGATCACCGCGATGCTGCTCGGGATCTGCTCGGAGCTTTCCATCCGCAACCTGCTCGTGGTGCAGGTGAGCCCGCACACGATCAAGACCATCGAGGAGCACGACGCGGCGCGGCGCATGTTCTTCGCCGCCCGTGCCGACGACGCCCTGCCGCGCGGCTATTCGAAGGCGCTGCTGCAGGTGCACGATGTCAAACCCTTCGCTGCGACGCCGGCCGATCTCGTCGCACAGGCGAAAACCATCCGCGACCGCAACTACCGCATCGAGACGGCGGCGGACGGCATCCATCTCTACAATCGTGACGGCCACGCGGTGCATCAGGACGCCTTCGAATTCTTTCCCGAAATCGCGGTCGAAGGCGATGTCGGCCATGCGTTCTATCTCGGCGCCGAACTGCAGAAGGCCGAGATCGCTTTCCGTCTCGGCAAGCGCTACGCCCAGGACGCGGCCCTCGATTTCGGCGTCGCCGCGCCGAAGCCGGACGTGGACGACCGCACCCGCCTGGAGGCGGCCGGCCATACGCTGAAGGCGAGGAAGGACGGGGTGAGGGAGCGGGGAGACGGCAAGCCGACGGCAAACGAGGATGCCGGCACGGACAGCAACGGGACGAACTGACAGGACGAGCGATGCCCTATATCCGCGAGACCATCCTCACCACGATTTCCGGGGCCGGCGAGGTCCATATCGCGCCGCTCGGCATCATCGAGGCGGGCGAGCACTGGATCGTCGCGCCCTTCCGCCCCTCGACGACGCTTCAAAACCTCGAAGCCAACGGCGTCGCCGTCGTCAACTACACCGACGAAGCCCAAATTTTCGCCGGCTGCTTGACCGGCCGCAAGGACTGGCCGGTGACGCCGATCGGGGGGTGCGTCGTGCCGCGGCTGGAAGCCGCTTTGTCCCACGACGTCCTCGAAGTGATCTCGACGAAGGAGGACGGGACCCGCCCGCGCCTGACGTGCCGCGTCGTCTCGTCGGCGACGCACCGCCCTTACAAGGGCATGAACCGCGCCAAGGCCGCCGTGCTGGAGGCCGCGATCCTGGCCAGCCGCCTTTCCATGCTGCCGTCCGAGAAGATCGAGGACGAGATCGCCTATCTGAAGATCGCCATCGACAAGACCGCCGGCGACGACGAACGCCAGGCCTTCGACTGGCTGCTTGCGAAGATCATCGACCATCTGGCGAGCGTCGAGCCGCGGAGGTAAGCTTGGCGGCGCCGAACACTTGCGCTTCGCTCGAATGGCTTGCTTGCAACGCAATCCGTCGATCTCGAAAGGTCGACGACGGTCTCCCAATTTGTCGGGCTGACGAGCACGATCGCGTCGCCGCCAACGATCCGGCAACCGAACAGAGCGTCGCACCCTCGAACTTTTCGGGCGTCGGCATAGTTTCCCCCTCGAATTCGAACCGTTCCAAACAAGGCATCCGGCGCGGCGCTTTGGCGGAGCGAGGAAAGCGAAGGGAAATCCGATCGTGATCGCACTGAACATCAACGGGGCCGAGCATCAGCTCGACGCCGACAACAGAACGTCGCTGCTCGACGCCTTGCGCGACCATCTGGCGTTGACCGGTACCAAGAAGGGGTGCGACCACGGCCAATGCGGTGCCTGCACTGTCATGGTCAATGGCCGTCGCATCAATTCGTGCCTGACGCTCGCCATCATGCACGAGGGCGACGAGATCATCACCATCGAGGGCCTTGGTACGCCGGGCAATCTGCATCCGATGCAGGAAAGCTTCGTCGCCCATGACGGCTACCAGTGCGGTTACTGCACGCCGGGCCAGATCGTCTCGGCGGTCGGCATGCTCGGCGAGGTCGAGGACGGCTGGCCGAGCCACGTCTCCAGGAGCCTTGACGGCAACAGCCAGCTTTCGAACGACGAGATTTCCGAGCGCATGAGCGGCAACATCTGCCGTTGTTCGGCCTATCCGAACATCGTCGACGCGATCAAGACGGCCTCCACCCGGATCCCCGCATCGACGACCGCTACCGCAAAAACAGGGGAACCGGCATGAGACCCTTCGAATACGCACGCGCCGGTGACATCTCCGAGGCCGGCAAGCTCGCAGGCGCCCAGGCCGCCAAGTTCATTGCCGGCGGCACCAATCTTCTCGACCTGATGAAGCTGCAGATCGAGACGCCGCAGACCGTCGTCGACATCACTCGCCTGCCGCTCAAGACCATCAAGGAGACCGATGACGGCGGCCTGCGCATCGGTGCCCTGGTCACCAATTCCGATCTCGCGGCCCATCCGCGCATCCGCAAGGACTACGAAGTGCTATCGCGAGCGCTGCTGTCGGGTGCGACCGGACAGTTGCGCAACAAGGCGACGACCGGTGGCAACCTTCTGCAGCGCACCCGCTGCGGCTATTTCTATGAGACCTCAGCGCCCTGCAACAAGCGCGAGCCGGGCTCGGGCTGCGGTGCCATCGGCGGTTTCAACCGCATTCACGCCATCCTCGGCGCAAGTGAGAACTGCATCGCGACGCACCCCTCGGACATGGCTGTCGCCATGCGCGCCGTCGGTGCGATCGTCGAGACGGTGAAGACCGACGGGTCGACCCGCGAGATCGAGGTCGACAATTTCTACCGTCTGCCGAAGGACACGCCGCAGACCGAAAACGAGCTGGAGCCGGGCGAACTGATCGTTGCGGTGCGGCTGCCCAAGCCGATGGACGGTGTCCACATCTACCGCAAAGTGCGCGATCGCGCGTCCTACGCCTTCGCGCTCGTCTCCGTCGCCGCGATCGTCAAACTCGAGGCCGGCAAGATCGCGACCGCCCGGCTCTGCTTCGGCGGCGTCGCCCATCTGCCCTGGCGCAACGAGGCGGTCGAGAACGCCTTGGTGGGACAGGCGCCGTCCCGCGAACTTTTCGCCAAGGCCGCCGACATCCTGCTTCAGGATGCAAAAGGCCAGGGCGACAACGATTTCAAGATTCCCCTCGCCAAGCGCACGCTCGTCGCGGTGCTGACCGAGGCCACACGGGGAGACGCATGATGAACGAGCACGTGATGGAATCCAGCCATGTGATGGACGCCGAGATCGGCGAAACCCGCCTCGACCGCGCGACCCAAGGCGTCATCGGCAAGGGCGCGCCGCGTTACGAGGGGCCGCTCAAGGTCTCCGGCACCGCCAACTATGCCTATGAGTATCTGGCCGGCGAAAAGGTCGGTTACGGCTTCATCGTTCCGGCGACGATCGGCAAGGGCGAGATCAAGTGGGTCGACGTCTCGGCAGCAGGGAAAGCCGACGGCGTGCGCGCCATCATCCATGGCGACAAGATCGTGCGTGCGTCCGCCCAGCCGATGAGTCCCGGCGCACAGACGATCGACGGCAAGGTCTTTCACTATGGCCAGCCGGTCGCCTTCGTCGTCGCCGACAGTTTCGAACAGGCCCGTCATGCGGCCAAGCTCGTCGTCGTCGAGTACGAAGAGGCCGAGGGTCGTTACGATCTGGAGAAGGTCAAGGATTCGGCCCGCAAATCGGATGATGGCGTGATGCCGGCCGACACCACGAAAGGCGATTTCGAAAAGGCTTTCGCCGCCGCCGAGGTCACGTTCGACGTCACCTATCGCACGCCACCGCATCATGCTTCCGCGATGGAGCCCCATGCATCCACCGCGAAATTCGACGGCGAGAAACTGACCATCTGGTCGTCCTGCCAACTGCTCGAGACCAACATCAAGCAGATCGCCAAGGGCGCCGGCCTCGACGAGAAGAACATCCGCCTTCTCAGCCCCTATATCGGGGGCGGCTTCGGCTCCAAGCTCGGGATCGGTCCGGACGCGGTCTTCGCCGCCCTCGGAGCGATGGAAACGGGAATGCCGGTCAAGGTCGCGCTGACCCGCCAGAACGTCTATCAGGCGACCTCGCGGCGTTCCGAAACGATCCAGCGCGTGCGCATCGGTACTACCAGGGACGGCAAGATTACCGCCCTCGGCCACGAGACGATCGCCGCCAACTCGCCGGGCAACGGCTTCTTCGAGCCGGCCGGCATCTCCTCGGTGTTTCTCTACGAGGGCGAGAACCGCCTGATCACCCACCGCCTCGGCGAGACCGACGTCCTGATGACCTCCGCCGCCCGCGCGCCGGGCGAGGCGGTCGGCATGCTGGCCTTCGAGAACGCCATGGACGAGATGGCCGAACAATTGGGCATGGACCCCATCGCCTTCCGCAAGCTCAACGAGCCGGAGGTCAACCCGCAGGACGGCACGCCCTTTTCCTCGCGCAAGCTCGTCCAGTGCATGGACGAGGGCGCCAGGCGCTTCGGCTGGGACAATCGACCGGCAAAGCTCGGGACAAAGCGCGAGGGTGAGTGGCTGATCGGCTACGGCATGGCCGCGGCGTCGCGCAAGAACATGGTGATGAAGTCCTCGGCCGAGATCGAGATGACGCCGGAGGGCCGTGCGATCGTGCGAACTGCCATGACCGATATCGGCACCGGCACCTACACGATCCTTTCGCAGATCGCCGCCGAGATGCTGGGCCTGCCGCTCGATCATGTGAAGGTCGAACTCGGCGACACCGACCTTCCGGCCTCGTCCGGCTCGGGCGGCTCGTTCGGTGCGAACTCCTCCGGCTCGTCGGTTTACGTGGCCGCCGAGGCGGTGATCGCGGAGTTTGCCAGGCGCCTCGACGTCGAAGCGGAAACGCTGACGTTGAAGGACGGCTTCGCCATCGCCGGCAATCGTCGCATCGCGTTCGCCGAAATCCTCGAGGGCAAGGCGCTGAAGGTCATCGGCACGTTCGAGCCGGGCAAGATGAGCGAGGCGACCCATCAGGCGAGCTATGGCGCGCATTTCTGCGAGGTGCATGTCAACGCCGTCACCGGCGAAACACGGGTCAAGCGTCTGCTGACGGTCGGCGCGGCCGGCCGCATCCTCAACGAGAAGACCGCCACTTCCCAGTGCTATGGCGGCCAGATCTGGGGGATCGGGTCGGCACTGACAGAGGAGATGGTGATCGACGAGCGCACTGGGCTCATCGTCAACCACGACCTCGCCGAGTATCATGTGCCGGTGAATGCCGACGTCCCGCAGCTCGAAGTCGTGCTCCTGCCCGAACTCGACCACGCGGCAAGCCCGCTGGCCGGCAAGGGCATCGGCGAGCTGGCCATTGCCGGCGTCGGCGCGGCGATCACCAACGCCATCTACAACGCGTGCGGCGTAAGGGTGCGGGACTATCCGATGACCCTCGACAAGGTTCTCGCCGGCATGCCCGACGATATCGACATCGCCGCCTGATCGAGGCGCGCTATCGAAGCAAGATGCAGCGGGGCCGTTCAACCGCTCCCGTTTTCACGTGCGCTGTTCGCGTGACGCTGCTGTGCCGGACGGTCAGGCTTCGCCGTAATCGGCGTCGCTGACCGGCTCCTGCCAGTCGATATGGCTGCCGCCGTCCTGCTCGTGCATGGCGATATGGCTCATCATCGTGTCGGGCCCGGCACCATGCCAATGGCGCTCACCGGGCGAAATCCACACGACGTCGCCGGCGCCGATCGTCTGGATCGACTGGCCTTCGAGCTGCACACGGCCGGTGCCGGCCGTCACGTAAAGCGTCTGGCCGAGCGGGTGGGTGTGCCAGTTGGTGCGCGCGCCGGGCGTGAAGGTGACGAGCGCCGCGCGCAGCCGGGCCGGCGCCTCGGTCTCGACGATCGGGTCCTGATAAACGGTTCCGGTGAAATATTCGGCCGCCGCCAGACGGGTCGGCACGTTGGAACGTCGGGTGATCTTCATGGTGTTCTTCTCCCGCAGATAACGTCGATAAAGCTTGTCATCGTCCCGCCAGGATTGCCAGCGCCGCGGCGGGCGCGGCGCGGCAGACGTCGTCGCGTATCTCGCCCGGGCAGTCGAAGAGGTCGGAAAAGTCGACGACGCCGCGATCGAGACGGGCGGCGAGCCTCCGCAGCACCGGCCGTCCGGCGCCCGCGACGACCACCGGCGCCTCGTCGCTCAGGTCTTCACGCGACAGGACCTGCAACGCCGCGTCGTGGATATGGCGCACCTGCGCCTCGGCGAAGGCGTGGGCGAGCCACTCCCAGGCGTCGTCGGTGGCGCCGGAGGCGTCCATGCCGATCATCCGGGCGAGCCGGCGGCGCGAGGCCTCGATGGTCTTTTCGCCGCCGTCGGCCGCCTCATGCTGGTCGTCACTCTCGTCGAGGACACCAATGATGCGCTGGACGTCGGCCATGGTGGCGAAGAGTTCGTTCATCAGCGGGATCGAGCGACCGGCGAAGGGCACGCGCTTTTCGACGCCCATCAGCGCCGTGCGGGTGAAGCCCTGGTAGACGAGTTCGCCCTCGACCAGCCGCTGCCGGTCGGTGGTCCCTCGCGCCAGCACCTGATGGCCGGCCACGGGCGCCAGATCGGTGGTGGTCGAGCCCATGTCGAGGAACAATGCCTCCTCGATCTCGCCCGCTGCCAGCGCGGCGCTGGCGTGCCAGTTGGCCGAGGCGACGGCATCGGCATGGGACCGCGCGTCGCCGGGCGCGATGAAGCCTTCGGCACCGGCATAGAGCATCACGTCGCCGTCCAGCTCCCGGGTGAAAATGTGCGTCAGTTGCTCGACGCCCTCGCGCCGCGAGGCGAAGATGTCGGAGAGTTCGCCCGTCATGGTGATCGCGTGGCGCTCGACGCCGTCGATGTCCTTGACCGAGGCGAGGATCGCTTTCAAGGCGGTGTCGAGATGGTCGAGGCCCCGCCAGATCGGGCTCGGCTCCTGCCAGACCTTGACGATGCGCCCATTTTCGACGAGCGCGGCCTTCAGATGCGCCCCGCCCACGTCCCAACCCAATGTTCTCGCCATAATGCTTTCGGCCTGATTTAACCCGTCGCGACCGTCCTTAGCACCCAAACGCCCGCCCGCGGAAATCCTTTCCATGCAGATCATCCCCGTCCTCGACCTCAAAGGCGGCTCGGTCGTGCGCGGCTTCAAGGGCGATCGCGTCTCCTACCGGCCGATCGAGACGCCGCTGTCGCCGACCGCCGAGCCGCTCGACGTTCTCGCCGGACTGATGGGTCTCCACCCCTTCGAAGCGGTGTATCTCGCCGATCTCGATGCGATCGGTGGCGGCCCGCCGGACGTCGCGCTGTATCGTCGTCTTGCCGAGGCGCATCCGGATTGCCGGGTCTGGGTCGACTGCGGCCCGAAGGACCGCGCCGGGATCGAACTCCTGCACGCCGTCTGCGCCCTGCGGCCCGTGGCCGGCAGCGAAACCCTCGTCGACGTCTCGCTGCTCGACGATCCGACGTTCCGGCGCGATGGTGTCCTGTCGCTCGATTTTCGCGGCGACGCCTTCGTCGGCGAGCGGGCGGTGCTGGGGAAGGCGGAAACCTGGCCGGAGCGGATCATCGTCATGACCCTTGCAAGGGTCGGCAGCGGCCTCGGCCCCGATCTCGCGCGCCTGTCCGAGATCGTCGATCGCGCCGGCCCCGAGCGAAAAGTCTTCGCTGCCGGCGGCCTGCGCGGCCCCGAAGACCTCGACGCCCTGAACGATTTCGGCATCGCCGGCATCCTCGTTTCCAGCGCGCTTCATGACGGCCGGCTCACGGCGGCGGATGTCAGGCGCGCTGAGGAACTTTCAGGGAAGGGCTTGTGACGTTTTCGTTCGATCTTTGCCAGGACCTGAAGTTCGATGATACGCGGCATCGCGAAAATCCAACCGATGCCGTTCGGTCGTTCGCGCATGTTCGCACGCCGAGCATCTGCTTTGAAAACTGCTTGGCATGCAACGCCAGCCGATGATCGCACATGAAAAAAGGGACCGGTCGCCCGATCCCTTTTCCACATCTTGTCCCGCCCGATGACGGGGCCGGCTGCCTACTGGAAGCCGAATTTGGCGGCCAATCGCCGGAGGAGGCCGGCGGGCATCGCCGGCTTGTCGTCTCCTCCGGGATGGTCTCTTGTCTAGGCGCCGGCGAAGGGGTGCGAAGCCGAGCCCTTCTTGGACAAGACTTCCGCGGCGGTCGGCGTGCCCTTGATGGCGCGCTCGATGGATTCCATCGTCGCCTGGTAGTTGTAGTCGCGGATCTTGGCGTCGTCCTCGGCTTCCCAGTGGATGAAGACGCCGACGCATATGAACAGATCGTCGGCTTCGGCCGCCGGGATAATGCCCTTCTCGACCGAATCGGCAACGGCGCGCGCGACGGCCGTCTGGGCCGGGCCGAACATCTGGACGGCCTGCTTGGCGCCCTTGATGGTGACCTTGTTGAACATCACCGTGTTCGGCTTGCAGGGCAGGTTCGGCGCGACGACCGCGAGGAGGGTGGTGAACCCGTCCTTGTTGTTCGTCAGCGAGTTGCAGAAAGCCGACTCGGCGGCCGAACCGCGGGGTCCGATGATGAGATCGATATGCGCGACTTCGTTGCCCTCGCCGACGAGCGACTCGCCGACCATGACCTTGTTGATGGTAGCCATGCAGAATTCCTCCAAATTGTGCCAACTGGTCCGGCTTGGCACCGGCCCGGTTAAGAACTTCCGACATCCGTAGAGGCAAGACGAGACTGAGAGCCCGCTCGAAACGAGCGGTGCCAGGTCGATCCCTCCCGGTCGCCGAACCCGAATGGTCCGGCATTCGTCTATCCTTGTTGGCGGCGTCCCGCGCGGGACCGGTTAGCCAGATAGCGAAGGGGTCACATGGACCCCTGTGGCAAACAGTCAATCATCCCGATGCCGCTTCCGCAAGCTGGCATGCAAAAAGGCTGGCGACCGTCAGGTCGGCCGACGTTCCCGGATTGCGCCCCTGGGCCTTCAGCGCCGTGTCGAGAGCCAGCGCGAGGGTGAAGGCCGCCTGCGGATCGGGCGCCTGGTCGAGCGCTTCGGCAAGCGCGGTGAAACGCTTGCGGACCGCTTCGGCGGTCGCGACCCCGAACTTGCGGCCGAGATGGCTGTCCGGGAAGGCGGTCGCGAAAGCGAGATAGGCGGCGAGCGCTCGCCCCAAGCCGGGCTCGGCGCAAATCGCCGGCGAGAACGGCGGATGGCGCAGCGCCGGCACGCCGATGTCGAAAATCCCGGCAAAGCCGTCAGCATATTGTCGGGCGACGAGATCGCGGTCGGCCGCAAGCTTCATCGCACCGACGAGGCCGATCGTCGGCGGTGCGCGCACATCGCCCTCGTCCGCCGAGCCGAGGCCGCCGGGGGCGGCGAGGGCGATGGCGGCGAAGGCGTCGCGCGCATCGCTTCGACCGGGATCGCGATCGAGGTCGGCCAGGACGAAGGCGATGGAGGCGCGCAGATCGGCGAGGCCGTCTCCCGCCTGCAACCTCTCGGCCGCGGCGGCAAGCGGCGCGCAAAGGAGAACGATGCCGAGATTGGCGTTGAGCCCGACGGCGTCCCAGCTCGCCCTGGTGGCCGCCAGGATACGTGCGCCGACAGGCGTGCCGGACGCCGCGATGTACGGCGCCGATGCGCGGGCGCTCGCTTCGAAGGTTTTCGCCTCCATGCCATGTCCGGGCGCGAAGCGGTGGACGTTGCCGGGCTTCAGCGTGTCGATCTCGGCCCGGCAGGCGGCAAGGAACGTCGCCTCGATCGTGGCAGGGAGGATCGCCGGCCGGTCCAACGCCTTCACACGGCCTGCGGCAGCGGCGCGATGTCCGCGAGCGCCCGGCGCCCGGCCGCCTCGCGCGAAAGCCGCGCCATCAGATCGCCGGCCCGCACCGCCGCGATGTCGATACCGGTGGCCCTTTTGATGCCTGTCCAGGCGGGCATGGAATTGACCTCGATGATCTGCGCTGCGCCGGTCTCGTCGCGCAGCAGGTCGACGCCGGTAAAATCGCCGCCGACGGCCTCGGTCGCGGCGATCGCCAGCGCCTTCATCTCGGCGTCGGGCACCATGGGCAGGGCCTTCGCGCCCTGCTTGATGTTGGTGATCCAGCCGTCCGCCTCGCGTCGCATGGAGGCGACGACGCGCCCGGCCGAGACGAGAATGCGCACGTCGCTCCAATGGCCGGCGGCCTCGACTCCGGCATAGCGCTGAAGATAGTAGACGTCGCCCTCGGTTTCGGACGGCTCGGGCAGGTCGTCCGGTGTTCGGATCAGCTTCAACCCCTTGCCCTGCGCCCCGAACAGCGGCTTCAGCACCATCGGATGGTTTTCACGGACGAACAGCCGAAGCGCGTCCGCCCGCGTCTCGACGCAGACGCTCGGCGGGCTCGGCAGACCGGCGCGGGACAGGAGAAAGCTCGTCGCGGCCTTGTCGACGCAGTTCTCGATCGCCCGCGCATCGTTGGAGACGGGAATGCCGAGCCTGGCCATGGCATGCAGCACGCCGAGCCGGCGCGTCACCGCCTCGAAGGAGCCGCCATCCATGGTGCGCACGCAGACGGCGTCCGGCAGACGGTCGGCAAAGCGCGGAATGGAAAGGCCGCCGGGGCCGGCCGTGTCGAAGCCGATGGCTTTCAACGCGCAGGATTCCACCCGAGCGCCTCGCGCCTCGAAGGCCACGATCATTTCGCGGGCATGGCGGTCCATGTCGGCGGTGACGAGCAGGATTGCCGGCCGACTGTCGCGAATTGGGCCGATGGGCGCGGGATCAGTCGAAGGAGGCATCGACGAGCTTTTGATCGACGGAGCCGCCGCGGAACGTCTGGCCGCTTTCGAGCGAGACCACCGCGACCTCGGCGGGGGAAAACAGCATCGGGTCGATCTTGTAGAAATCGCCCTCGTACTCTTTGAAGATCTCCGCGAAGGGCCGGCCGTAATCGCTGGCGGTCGAGCTCGGCAACCTGGCGGCGAGATCCTCGGCGTCGGCGGCGGGGCCGGTGACGTGGAGCATGATACGCCCGCCATAGATCACCGCGTCGTTGGTGCGGCCCATGGCGATGACGAAATCGGGATGCGGGGGGCTGAGTGGCGCCATGCCCATGCCCTCGACGATGCGCGACAGGTCGAATTTCAGCTCATGCGCCTTGTGCAGCGCCACCTCGACGACGCGGCCGACGATCTGCACGCTGCCGGCCAGCGACTGGGTCGGCGTGTAGACGATGGTCAGGGCATCGGTGGCGATGTCGCAGGTCTTCGCAATCCACCGCACCAGCGCCTCGGGCGGCGGACTGCCGGTTTCGAGGACGAGGACGGCCGCATCGCTCTTGTCGGCATAGGCAATGTCCTTGAACAGGTCCTCCTTGCCGGCGAGCGCGCGCGCCGGACCCGAGCCCATGGAGAAATAGGCGTCGTCGCCCTCGCCATGGGTCAGCTGCCAGCCGGCATACTGGCTACCAAGGCAGGCGAGCACCGGCTGCGGCGTGCGCACGGTCAGGGTGAAGGGCCAGCGCGAAAGATACGGCGACGAGCCGATCTCGACGGTGCCGAGGCCGCCGAGGCAGATCTCGGTGATCAGCCGGCCGGCCTCCAGGCTGCCGGGCGCCCTGGCGCCGGCGTCGATCAGCGTTTCGCCCGCCGCGCCTTTCGAGACGCCGAGCTTCAACTGTCCTGCGCGGTCCTTAAGGGTCTCGACCAGCGCCAGCGCGCCCGCATTGACCGAGAGCGTGGACGGTGCTTTCGTCGCCTGCACAGGCGATGGCGTGGACGTCATGGTCGTGGCGCTCATGCGGCTTTCCTTTCGAATGTCTTTTCAAGGTCTGCGATATGGCCGTGAAAGAGCGCGACCGCGGCCTCCTCGGTGTCTGCCTTGGAGACGATGGTCGCGATGGGCTGGCCGGTGACGAACGCCGTTGGCGCGGCGGTCCGGTCGCGGGTGAAGGCGGGCCAGATAAAACCCGCGCCCACCGACACCGGTGCCTCGGCCCAGGCAAGGCCACTGGCGCGTACATGTTGCGGGCCTGTGTAGCCGCCGATCGGGTCGCCGCGGCAGGCGCGAAGATGCAGCGCGAGCAGCGGTTCCGAATCGGTGTCGAAGATGTCCATGGTGGCGCCGAAGCGGGCGTTGATCTCCAGAAGCACCGGCCCGTCGGCGGACACGACGAAATCGGCGCTGCAAAGGCCGGTGAGCGGCGCATGGCCGCAATCGCTGACGGCCGCCGTGACCCGCGCCATCGCATCGCGCATGGCCGAGCCGGCCGGCTTCTGCGGCGTCAGCGGCCCCACTGCGCCGCCGTAGCGATAGGGCTCGTCGCCCGAGGGATGGGTCCACTGCCTGGTGAAGCCGAGAACGGTCGCCTTGCCGCCGGCCGCGACGAAGGCCGCCGACCAGCGTTCGCCGGCGACGAATTTCTGGACGTAGCGGTCGGCGCCCGGCGCGGTCGTCTCAGCCGAACGCACATGGCTGCCGCCGCAGCCGCCGATCTTCTTCGACAGCCACAGATGCGCCTCGCCCGCCGGCGCCATTCGGGCAATCTGAGGATGCGTCACCCCGGCCGCCCGGCAAAGTCCGGCAAATGCTTCGGGGTCCTTCAGAACCCGCGACGTCGCCGGCGCCGTGCCCAGAAGCGGCCAATGGCGGCCGATCTCCTCCAGAAGCTCCGGCCGGTCCTCGAAACCGGCGCCGTGGACGAAGCCGATCGGCTCGCGCCCCTTCGCCAACCGCTGCAGCGCCGCGATCAGCGCCGCACCGTCGAAGCCGCCGAAATCGTCGCTGCCGAGCGTTTCCCCGGCGAGCGCGGACTCATGGAGGTCGAGATCGCCGAAGAAGTCGACGGCCAGCGCGCCATACCCCGAGCGCCTGGCGCTCATGGCGATCTGCCGCGCCGAAAAGGCGGCGCACAGGATGGTCGGCTGGTCGGTCGGGAGGGTCACGGTGTGCCTCAGCCGACCAGCGTGCGGGCGAGCTTGAAGGCGTCGCGGAAGTCGAGCACCTGAGGCTCATCGGCCTCGATCATCCGTCGGAACAGGCCGTATTCGGTCTTCGACTTCACCTGTCCGATCGTCAGCGCGCCGATCCCGACGGCGTGCGTGCCCTCGATCGGTACGGCGTCGGCCATCACGTCGATGCCTTGAAGGCCAGCCGGCGGCACGGCGTTGACGTCGGCGGCGACGAGCAGCGTCTTCGCCGCCTTCATCTGCGCCGCGCTCAACACCTGCACACCCGCCTTGGCGGCGGCGAGGATCACCTCGACATCGGCCGCGATGGCGGTGTTCTTCTCCTCGGACGAGCCGTCGGCCGGCTCGACGTCGACGCCGAAGCGCTCCTTCATCTCGTCGCCGCGCGTCTTCACCCGGTCGACGCCGCGGTAGCCGACGATCCTGACCCTGGCGCCTTGCGAGGCCGCGATCACCGCCGCGCAATAGCCGACGACGCCGGTCGCGCCGAAGACGGCGATCGAAACGTCCTTCAAGGCCTTGCCGTGCTTGTCTTTCAGCGCCTTCTCGACCTTGGCGACCATCGCGGCGGCCGTGGTGAAGGAGCCGGCCGGATCGGCGAAGAGATGGGCGCCGAAGGGCGGCACCAGCGCTTTCTTCGCCGCGTCGATCATGTCGAGGGCCAGCACCGCGTCGTCACCGCCGAAGAAGATGCCGGAACGGACGCCGACATCAGGCGGACGCGAGAAGATGACGTCCTGCACGAGATCGGCGACCTCGCTCAGTTCGACCCGTTCGTAGGGCGTCACCGAATCGTAGCCGGCGTCGAGCGCCTGGTTCACGTCGAAAGGGCTGACATGCTTGTGAGGGGTCAGCATGTGAAGGATGTTCTTGTCGGCCATGGAATGCGGGCCCTTTCTCGTTTTTCGCGTGTGCCGGGGGTATCCCGCCCGGCTTGTCGTGAATGCGGACCTCGGCGGCCCGCGATGGATGCCGAGACGCCACTGCGCCTCAGCCGGTGCCCGTTCGTTGCCGGCGCGCGACCGTTTCGATCGTCGCCCCGTGTTCGCGTCCGCAGGCGATGCGGATGTCGAGATCGCCGGCTGTCCCGTTCCGGTGCAACTTTGCGACCAGTCGCTCGGCGTCGACTTGCGATGCCGCGAAGGCAAAGCCGGTCGGGCCCCAAGAGCTCTGGCCGATGCCGTGCGCGCCCGCAGCATGAAGTGCGTGGCAGGCTTTGGCGACCGCCCTACTGGTGAAGACGCCGCCCTGAGCCGGTGCGAAATGCTCGCCGACCATCTTCTGGATCGTGCCGATCGCCGCGCCAAAGCCGGCGATGTCGCGCTCGACGAGGCCAGGCAGCGCCTGCATCAGCACCAGTCGACAGATCTCGGCGCTCGCCCCCTCCGCAAGGGCAGGCAGGGCGGCGAAGGCGGCCAGTTCGTCCTGCCCGTGAAAGCCTTCCGTGCGAGGATCGAGGACGAGGACCACCCGCCACTCGGCCGGAAAGGCGTGGTGGGCGACGATCGGCGGCGGCCGGTCATTCTCACCCTTGCCGCCGTCTACCGCGAGACCGCCGCGCGCGAGGAACGCCGCACCCAGGCCTGAGCGCTGCGCGCGCCCCAGCAGCGCTGCGTCCCCCGCCACATCAGCCGGCAGGCCTTCGAGGGCACGCAGGCCGGCCGCGACGGCCAGCGCCAGTTGCGTGCCCGAACCGAGGCCGGAATGGGCCGGAATCGTCTCGTGCAGCGTCAATTCGCAGGGCGAGGGGAGGTCGAGCCACTGACGCAGCTTGCTCAAATAAGCCGCCGCGCGGTCCGCCTCCGGGCCCTCGACGCGATCATCCGCTCCGCCGTTCACCCCGTCGTCCGCCGCGCCGGAACAGGCCGCTCGCCGCGCGATCGTCAGCCGCGTCGCCGGCGCGTCGAGCGCCAGGCCGATGCCGCCGAAGCGACGCCCGGAACGGCCGCCGGGATCGAGGAATCCCAGATGCAGGCGAGCCGGAGCCGAGACGTGGACGAAATCGGCTTTCACACTGTCCCCTGATTTCGCGGTGCCCGCACCCTATTATTGCGGCAAGGCCCTCCGGGGCAAGTGTCCCACAGGGGCAAGTTTCATCGAGGGCAAGTGTCGAAAAGGGTGGAAAACCATGGCTGCCAGGACTTACTCGGACCCCGAGGTCGAGCAGAAGCTGAAGGACGAGTTGCCGACCTGGCGGCTGGAGGACGGCTGGATTCGCCGGACCTACAAGACGCAAGGCTGGAAGGGCACGCTGATGGTGATCAACGCCGTCGGCCATCTCGCCGAAGCCGCCTTCCATCATCCCGACATCACCGCTTCCTACGCCTGGGTCGAGGTGCGGCTGATGAACCACGCCGCCAAGGGCATCACCGATGCCGATTTCGCGCTGGCCAGGATGATCGAGCAGGTGGTGATGTGGCAGCCGGGCAAGGAAGACGGCCCGCTGTCCGGCACGCCCGACGATCCGCGCTTTGCCTATATCAAATACGACAAGAGCGGCGGCTGAGCGAATGCGGCCTCGGGGTTGCCCGAGCGGACCGATCGTCATTCCGCCATCCGTTGCGGTCACGTGCGGTCGCACCCGTGATCGCCCCGTCGCGCAAATTCTCGGCCGGCTCCGACCTGCGGCGGTTTGACCTTCCGACCTGGACCTATAGGTTCGCAGTCGGGCACGGAAGGCATGATTTTTTGAGCACTGCATGGATCGACGGCGAAGCGGTTTCGGTCGAGCACGCCGTCCAGGCCGCCGCCGAACTGCTGAGCGGCGCGCGGCTCCCGGTCATCACCGGCCTCCAGACCGACATGGCGGGCATCAAGGCGGCGGTTCGGCTGGCGATCGATGCCGGCGGCGTGATCGATCACGCTCAGTCGGCCGACATCTACCCTTTGATCGAGGCGCTGCGCGATGCCGGCATGATGCTCGGCGCACCCTCCGAAGTGCGGCGCCGCGCGGACCGCGTGCTGATCGTCGGAGCGGACGCGTTCGCGGCATCGCCCGATCTGCCGGCCTACCTGTTTTCCAGTGGCCCCGATCTCGGCCAGGCCACCAGGGGCTCGACGCGTCAGGCGATCTGGCTCGGTGCGCCGAAGGATGGTGTCGGCCTTCCTAGTTCCGTTTCGATCGAAGCTGTTCCTTGCGACGACGCCGATCTCGTCGATGCGCTCGCCATGCTGCGCGCCGCCGTCTCGGGGCATCGCTTCGGCAAGGGACCGCTGCCGGCGACAAGCGTCGGTGCGCTCGCAGATCTGTTGAAAGGCACCGGCTTCGGCTGTGCGATCTTCGCGCCCAGGACCCTTGGCGCGATCGGCGTCGAGATGCTCGCCGGCCTCGTCGCCGACCTCAATGCGAAGACCCGCTTTACCAGCCTGCCGGTCTTCGTGGCTGGCCAGGCCTATGCGGCGGCCCAAGCGGTGACCTGGATGGTCGGCACGCCGCTGCGGACCAGTTTCGCACGCGGCGTCGCCGAGCACGATCCCGAACTCTTCGAGGCTGGACGCCTGGTGACGAGCGGTGAGGCCGATTGCGCGGTTGTCGTCTCGGGTCTTGCCGGTGTTGCCGTCGCCGAGCCCGACTGGTCGGGCGCCGTGCCAACGATCGCGATCACCGCCCAGTCGTCGGCCTGGACGAACCCGCCGAAAATCGGCTTCCGGATCGCCGAGGCCGGCGCCGACCATGACACAATCCTCTTCGACGAACGCTTCGGCAGCTTCGTTCCCGTCGACGGCAAGGCCGGCAGCAGCGAGCATCGCACGGCGGCGGACACTCTCGACGCCATCGTCGATGCGCTCGCGAGCAAGAAAGAGATTGCGGCATGAGGCGGACCAAAGGAGCGCGCCCATGCTGACGCGTCTGAAGGGCGGCCATGTCGTCGACCCGGCGAACGGCCGCGACGAGCTCGGCGACGTCTACGTCGAGGATGGCGTCGTCGTCGCCCCGCCGGCGAACGGCCGAGCCGCGGACGAGACGATCGACTGCAGCGGCCTGATCGCCATGGCCGGCGCGATCGACATCCACTCGCACATCGCCGGCGGCCATGTGAACACCGCCCGCCTGCTTTTGCCGGAAACCCACCGCGCCTTTTCCTCGCGACCCGGCGAGACCGGCCTTTCCAAGGTCGGCTGGACCACCGAGGAAACCGGCCTTCGCTACGCCGAAATGGGCTTCACAACGGTCGTCGAGCCGGCCATGGCGCCCTCGGCGGCGCTGCACGCCCATCTCGAACTCGCCGACATTCCGATCATCGACAAGGCGACCCTCGTCGTCCTCGGCAACGACGATCTGTTGATGGGGATGATCCGCGACGGCGAGAGCCAGAATGCCATCGAGGCCTACGTCGCCTGGAGCGTTTCGGCATCCCGCGCCCTCGGCGTCAAATGCATCAATGCCGGCGGCTCGGCGGCCTTCAAGGAGAACGTCAGGAGCTTCGGCTTCGACGATGAAGTGCCGGACTACGGCGTGTCGTCGCGAAACATCGTCAAGACGCTGCAAGGGGCCGTCACCGGCCTCGGCATCCCGCATCCGCTGCATGTCCACTGCAACAATCTCGGCGTGCCGGGCGAGAGCGTCGGCGCCGCCGAGGCGACGATCGAGGCCGCCGAGGGCCGGCCGCTGCATCTCGCCCACATCCAGTTCTACGGCTACGGCACCGAGGGCAAGCGCAAGTTCTCGTCCAGGGGCCGGCATCTTGCCGAACGCGTCAACGCCTCGAAGGACGTCACCGTCGACATCGGCCAGGTGATGTTCGGCCAGACCGTGACGGTGTCTTCGGACGAGTTGCGCCAGTTTGCCGGGCGCGCGGGCGGTAGCCCGAAGAAGTCGGTGATCTTCGATCACGAGGCGAATGGCGGCGGCGTCGTGCCGCAGAATTACAAGCCGTCGAGCTATTTCAACGCCCTGCAGTGGGCGATCGGTCTGGAGCTGTTCCTGCTGATCGAGGACCCGACGCGGGTCTTCTTTACCACCGACCACCCGAATGGCGCGCCCTTCACCACCTATCCCGACATCTTCGCGCTGCTGATGGACCGTGACGTGCGCCAGCGCTGGCTGGAGGCGTTGCCGACCTCGGTCGTCAAGATGACGAGCCTGCCGGAGATCGAGCGCGAATACACGCTGACCGAGATCGCCAAGATGACCCGCATGGCGCCGGCAAGGCTGCTCGGCACGCCCGATCGCGGCCATCTCGGCGCGGGCGCCGTCGCCGACATCGCGGTCTACCGCCCCGGCGACGACAAGGCGGCGATGTTCGCGAAGGCCGCCTATGTGCTGAAGGACGGCGTCACCGTCGTGAAGGACGGCACGGTGGTGAAACGCACCTGGGGCCGCACGCTGACCGTGCAGCCAGACACCGACACCGCGATGGACAAGCGCCTCGAAACCTATTTCGACGAGAAGTTCGGCCTGCCGAAGCGCTGGTTCGAGGTGCCCGAGCACGCCTTTGCCCGGAGCGATCCCTTCAAGGTGGTGCCATGCCGGACGTGATGGAAAGCCAGGGCCCGGCGACAAAGGACGCGCCGAAGGCACCGGGCAAGGCCCCTGGGCAGGCGATGGTGATCAATGGCGTGCGCGTCGACGACACCTTCGCCGAGGCTTTTCCGATGCGCGGCACGGCGATCCAGGTGACCGCCGACACCGAGCGCTGGGCGCTGGAGGCCGCCCGCTCCTTCACCGGTTTCGCCACCTCGGTGATCGCCTGCGGCTGCGAAGGCGGCATCGACCGGATGCTTGCGGCCGATGAAACGCGCGATGGCCGGCCGGGCGTGCGCATCCTGCTCTTCGCCATGGACACCAAGGGTCTCGCCAAGCAGCTCGGCACCCGGCTCGGCCAATGCATCCTGACCAGCCCGACCTCGGCCTGCTACGCCGATCTCGAAAGCGAGACGCAGATCGATCTCGGCAACGCCATCCGCTATTTCGCCGATGGCTGGCAGATCTCGAAGAAATTCGGGGACAGGCATTTCTGGCGCATGCCGGTGATGGAGGGCGAGTTCGTCTGCGAGGCCAAAACCGGTGTGTCGAAGGAGGGCGTCGGAGGCGGTAATCTGCTGTTCATGGCGCGCACCCGCGCCCAGGCGCTGGCCGCTGCGGAAGCCGCGGTCGAAGCCATGCACAAGGTGCCTGACGTGATCATGCCGTTTCCGGGCGGCATCGTGCGCTCCGGCTCCAAGGTGGGCTCGAAATACGGCGCGCCGGCCTCCACCAACGAGGCCTATTGCCCGACGTTGAAGGGCGTCGTCGAGACCGCGCTCGATCCGGAAATCGGCTCGGTGCTGGAGATCGTCATCGACGGCCTGACCGAGCGGGCGGTGTCCGATGCCATGCGCGTCGGGCTGAAGGCGGCGCTCGATCTCGGCCCCGAAGAGGGCGCGCTTCGCATCGGTGCCGGCAATTACGGCGGCGATCTCGGGCCGCATCATTTCCATTTGAAGGATCTGGCGCCATGACCGGTTTCGTCTTCACCCTGAAGGCCGAGCCGGACCAGCGGCTCGACCTGTCGCAACTGACGCCGGCAACGCTTGCCGGGCTTTCGTTGCGCGAAATCGCGGCGCGGGCGATTGGCACGTCGCGGCACCGGCTTGCCGTCGGCGATATCTTCGGCATTTCCGGCACGTCCGGTGAAACGCTTCGCTTCGAAGGCGGCTCGTCGCGCTTCGACCGGATCGGCGAGGCGATGGCGTCGGGCGCGATCCATGTCGAGGGCGATGCCGGCTGGCGGGTGGGGCGGTCGATGACCGGCGGCCGGCTGACGATCTCCGGTTCGGTCTGCGGCTTTGCCGGCTCGGGCATGAGCGGCGGGTTCCTGGGCATCGGCGGCGATGCGGGCGAGCGGCTGGGTGGGCCGATGGCCGGCGAGATGGGTGGCATGGCCGGCGGCGCGATCCGCGTCGGCGGCAAGGCCGGGCCTCGCGCTGCCGACCGTATGCGCCGCGGCACGATCGTGATTGCAGGCGACGTGGCCGAGAACGCCGCAAGCCGCATGATCGCCGGCACGCTGATCGTCGGCGGCAGGACGAACGGCACGCCCGGCCGGCTGATGAAGCGCGGCACGCTGTTTCTGTGCGGCGGTGTCGAGAAGCTGGCGTCGACCTTTCTCGACAACGGCGTCGCCGATCTGATCATCCTGCGGCTGATGGCCGACGAGTTGTCCCGCAGTCCCGTCGGCCCGGTGCCCTTCGACGGCGCCCCCATGCGTCGCATCGGCGGTGACTTGGCGGTGCTTGGCAAGGGCGAGGTGTTTCTGCCTGCTTGAGGGAGATCGGCCTTGACCCCGTGCAGCCTTCGGCGCTGGTCTCACATCCGTTGGCACGAATTCGCCGTAGCTTCCGGGTAAAGCGCGGCACGCAAGCGACCGTGCAGCGGCCATCGCTGCGCCGAACTCCTCGGGAGGAATTCGTTTCCATGATCATCGATCTCGTACTCACCGTCTGCATGGTCTCGGACCCGTCGAGTTGCCACGAGCAGCGCCTGGCCTATGAAAGCCGCGGGTCGCTCGCCACCTGCATGATGCTGTCGACCCCCTACATCGCCATGTGGGCCGGCGATCATCCCGACATGAAGGTGAAGAGCTGGACGTGCGAATGGCCCGAGGAGCGCAAGGACCCGATCTGATCGGGAACTCCGGGGCCAGCGGGAATTCGCGGCGGGCTCGGCTCGTTCGATGCACCGAAATCAGGCGCCATGCCCAATCCGATCGCATGATCAGATTCCAGGCATCCGTCGATTAAAAGTTGGTCATTCGGTCGCTGCGATACTGCGCTCGGTGCAACCGCTCTTCCTGCCGACGGCGTGTCTGGTCCGGCTCCCGGACCGGTTCATGGCCTATCCGCCGCCTGCACAGGTTCTCTCTGAGCGAGAGAAACCAGTCTGGCACGGCATTTGCTCACCTCTCCATGATGCCCGACAGCAAGATCGGGTCACCAATGGATTGGAGAGCGCGAACATGACGTCACCCTCATCCCGGCTGCGCCGTTTCGGCACTGCCATCGCCCTGTCGGGTGTTCTGGCGGCCCCGCTGATCGGCCAATCGGTCGGCAGCGCCCGGGCCCAGGACAATGCCGTCCAGGCCAAGGCCCCGACCGGCGAGCCGATCAAGGTCGGCGTGCTGCATTCCCTTTCGGGCACGATGGCGATCTCGGAGACGACCCTCAAGGACGCCATGCTGATGCTCATCGACGAGCAGAACAAGAAGGGCGGTCTGCTCGGCCGGCCGCTGGAGGCCGTCGTCGTCGATCCGGCCTCCGACTGGCCGCTCTTTGCCGAAAAGGCCCGCGAACTGATCAGTCAGAACAAGGTCTCCGCAGTCTTCGGCTGCTGGACCTCGGTCTCGCGCAAGTCGGTGCTGCCGGTCTTCAAGGAACTCGATTCGATCCTCTTCTACCCCGTCCAGTACGAGGGCGAGGAATCCGAGCGCAACGTCTTCTACACCGGCGCCGCCCCGAACCAGCAGGCGATCCCGGCCGTCGACTATCTGATGAACGAGGGCGTCGAGCGCTGGGTTCTGGAAGGCACCGACTACGTCTATCCGCGCACGACCAACAAGATCCTCGAAGCCTACCTCAAGGCCAAGGGCGTCGCCGCCGAGGACATCAAGGTCAACTACACGCCGTTCGGATTTTCGGACTGGCAGACCGAGGTCTCCTCGATCAAGGAGTTCGGCGCGACCGGCAAGAAGACCGCCGTCGTCTCGACCGTGAACGGCGACGCCAACGTGCCGTTCTACAAGGAACTCGCCAACCAGGGCGTCAAGGCCACCGACATTCCGGTCGTCGCCTTCTCGGTCGGCGAGGAGGAACTCGCCGGCATCGACACCGGCCCGCTCGTCGGCCATCTGGCCGCCTGGAACTATTTCGAAAGCGTCGACACGCCGGAGAACGCCGCCTTCATCAAGCAGTGGCATGCCTTCACCAAGGACGACAAACGCGTCACCAACGACCCGATGGAGGCGCATTATATCGGCTTCAACATGTGGGTGAAGGCCGTCGAGAAGGCCGGCGCCATCGACCCCGACAAGGTGATCGCGGCGCTGCCGGGCACCGAGGTTCCGAACCTGACCGGCGGCACCGCCGAGATGCTGAAGAACCACCACATCACCAAGCCTGTGCTGATCGGTGAGATCAACGGGGAAGGCCAGTTCGACGTGGTCGACGAGACCGACGAGCTGGTGCCGGGCGATGCCTGGTCCGACTATCTGCCGGACTCCAAGGATCTGATCGGCGATTGGACCGACCCGGTCAATTGCGGCAACTACAACACCGCGACCAAGACCTGCGGCGGCGAGGCTGCGACGGCGGCCAAGTAAAAAAGCCTTACCTCCGACGGCGCGCCTTCTCCCAAAAGGCGCGCCCGATGGCGGGGGCGGTCGCTTTGACCACCCCCGCCATATGATGTCTCATTCTCATGACCCGAGGCTGCTGGTGTCCGCTGTTTCGTCCGTACGGATGAATTCCTTCTTCAAGGTCGCTCTCGCGCTCGGTCTCGCATTGCTGATCACGGCAGCGCCGGCGGGTGCGCAGACCGGACCCCGCGTGGTCGCCGACCCGGTCGATGAGAGCGGCAGGCCGGCTCCGATGTCTGCCGAGATGCCCGCGCTGACCGCAAGCCCGGCGGTCAGCGGCACCGCAGCGATCATCCAGCGACTGGGCGGCAGGCAAAGCTTCGGCGACACGGAAAAGATCGTCGGCGAACTTGCCGCAAGCGGCGACCCCGACGCTGCCCGCGCCTTGAGGGCTCTTTCGTCGGGCGATCTCTACTGGCGCAAATCCGATGAAGCCGTCTTCATCGGCTCTGTCTCCGGCGACACGATCGCCCTCAAGGACCCGCTCACCGGCGGAGATGCCGGCACCGGGCCGCAGGGCGACTTCACCAAGGCCCGCGTCAAGAACTCCATCCGCAACGCCGTCACCTCGGCGCTCGGCGGGCTGACGCTGAAAGCTGCCGACCCGGCGGTGCGGCTGCGCTCGGCCTCGACGCTGTTCTCCGAAGCCGACCCGGCGATGATCGAGCCGCTCGACGCGGCCATCGCCGGCGAGACCAACGCCGATGTGAAGGCCCGCCTCGAGCAGGCACGTGCTGCCGCCGTCCTCGCCTCCGACCGCCCGGCCGCCGAGAAGAGCGAGGCCGCGACGATCATCGAGGCGCGCGGCGACCGCGAATCGCTGTCGATGCTCAATCGTCTGGCGAGCGCGACGCGGGACCCCGACACCAGAACCGCCGCGCTTGCCGCCGTCGCCGGCATCGAGAGCAGGATCGCCCTGTGGAACCAACTCCAGAACGTCTGGTACGGCCTGTCCCTTGGTTCGGTGCTGCTGCTCGCGGCGATCGGCCTTGCCATCACCTTCGGCGTCATGGGCGTCATCAACATGGCCCATGGCGAACTGGTCATGCTCGGCGCCTACACGACCTTCGTCGTCCAGGATGCAATCCGCACCAACGCGCCTAGTCTGTTCGAATGGTCGCTGGCCATTGCCCTGCCGCTCGCCTTCCTCGTCTCGGCGATGGTCGGCCTGATCATGGAGCGCGGCATCATCCGCTTTCTCTACGGACGGCCGCTGGAGACGCTGCTCGCCACCTTCGGCGTCTCGCTCATCCTGCAGCAGGCGGTGCGGACGCTGTTCGGGCCGACCAACCGCCAGGTCGGCAATCCCGACTGGATGTCCGGCTCCTTCGATGTCGGGCTGATGGCCGTGACCTGGAACCGCCTGTGGATCATCGTCTTCGCGCTGGTGGTGTTCCTGGCGCTGATGGCCGTCCTGAATCGCACGGCGCTTGGCCTGCAGATGCGCGCCGTCACACAGAACCGGAAGATGGCCTCGGCCATGGGCATCCGCACGCCTTGGGTCGACGCCATGACCTTCGCGCTGGGATCGGGCGTCGCGGGCATCGCCGGCGTGGCGCTCAGCCAGATCGACAACGTCTCGCCCAATCTCGGCCAGGGCTACATCATCGACTCATTCATGGTCGTGGTCTTCGGCGGCGTCGGCAATCTGTGGGGCACGCTGGTCGGGGCGATGAGCCTTGGCATTCTCAACAAGTTCCTGGAACCCTATGCCGGCGCGGTGCTGGGCAAGATCGTGGTGCTCGTCCTGATCATCCTCTTCATCCAGAAGCGGCCACGCGGCCTGTTCGCCCAGAAGGGGAGGTTCATCGACGCATGATCCTCGCACGCTTCCTCGGGCCGAGGGTCTTTATCCTCGTCGCTCTTCTGATCGTCGCGGCCGTCGCCGTGCCGTTGTGCAATCTCTGGCTCCCGGCCTCCCACCCGCTGCATGTACCGACCTATCTGGTGCCGCTTTGGGGCAAATATGTCTGCTACGCGCTGCTGGCGCTGGCGCTCGATCTGGTGTGGGGCTATTGCGGCATCCTCTCGCTCGGTCACGGCGCCTTCTTCGCGCTCGGCGGCTACGCCATGGGCATGTATCTCATGCGCCAGATCGGCACGCGCGGCGTTTACGGCAATCCGGTCCTGCCCGACTTCATGGTCTTCCTGAACTGGCAGGAACTGCCCTGGTACTGGACCGGCTTCGACCAGTTCTGGTTTGCCGCGATCATGGTGGTTCTGGCGCCCGGAATCCTCGCCTTCGTCTTCGGCTGGTTCGCCTTCCGAAGCCGTGTCACGGGCGTCTATCTGTCGATCATCACCCAGGCGATGACCTATGCGCTGCTGCTCGCCTTCTTTCGCAACGACATGGGCTTCGGCGGCAACAACGGCCTCACCGACTTCAAGGAGATCCTCGGCTTCTCGATCCATGCGGACGCGACCCGCGCCGGGCTCTTTGCGGCAAGCTGTCTGGCGCTGGCCGTTGCCGTCTTTCTCGTCGGCTGGATTACCCGCTCCAAGCTCGGCAAGCTGATGGTCGCCGTGCGCGACGCCGAAAGCCGCACCCGCTTCATCGGCTGGCGGCCGGAGAACGTCAAACTCTTCGCCTTCACCGTCTCGGCGGTGATGGCCGGCATTGCCGGCGCGCTTTACGTGCCGCAGGTCGGCATCATCAATCCGGGCGAGTTCGCCCCGGTCAATTCCATCGAGATCGTCGTCTGGGCGGCCGTCGGCGGCCGCGCGACGTTGATCGGTCCGGTCGTCGGCGCGCTGCTGGTGAACTACGCCAAGAGCACCTTCACTGCCGTCGCGCCGGAATCCTGGCTGTTCGTCCTCGGTGCGCTGTTCGTTTTCGTGACGCTCGTCCTGCCCCGCGGCATCGTCGGCACCTTCGATGCCGGCTGGTCGGCGCTGGGTGATCGGCGCCGCGCCGTGGAGCGGGAAAAGGGTGAGGGGATCGACGAAGGCAGCGCGTCGGCTGTGCCCGGTGCCGAACCGAGCCCGGCGGAATGAGCGCAATGAGCGATGCCGAAGCGATGAAGCGGGAAGCGAATTTGCAGGCGATGACGCTCATCGAGCCGCAGGGCGTGCCGGTGTGCGAGACACAGCCGGAGGCGATTGGGACACCCGAGCCCAAGCTGCAGACCGAAGCCGGGTCCGAGGCCGGAGTGACGGAGCAGATGCAGGCCGCATCCGAGTCGCGGACGCTCGCCAGCGCTGAGACCGCACGGTCGGCCGATCCGACTTCAGTACACGAAGCCGCACCCGACGAGGCCTATGCGCCCGCTGTCTCGCCGCACCCTTACGCCACCGCCCGCGCCGTCGAGCGCAACCGGCTGGAGGCGCTGCGCGGGCCACGCCGCGACACGCTGCTCTATCTCGACGGCGTGACCAAGAGCTTCGACGGGTTCAAGGCGATCGACAATCTGTCGCTGGTCGTCCAGAAGGGCGAGATGCGGGCGATCATCGGCCCGAACGGCGCCGGCAAGACGACGATGATGGACATCATCACCGGCAAGACCCGCCCCGACAAGGGCGACGTCTACTTCGCCGGCGAGACCGATCTGACGCAGCATGACGAGGCGGCCATTGCCAACATGGGCATCGGCCGCAAGTTCCAGAAGCCGACGGTCTTCGAGAGCCACACGATCGAGGACAACATCCGTCTGTCGCTCACCGGCACCCGCTCGATCCTCCATGCACTGGTGCACCGCAAGGATTCAGCCGAGCGTGAAACGATCGACCGCATTCTCGAAACGACCCGGCTCACCGCCAGGCGCAGGACGCTGGCCGCCGATCTCTCGCACGGCCAGAAGCAATGGCTGGAGATCGGCATGCTGCTCGCCCAGGACCCGCAGCTCCTCCTCGTCGACGAACCGGTCGCCGGCATGACCGACGCCGAGACCGAGGAGACCGCGCGGCTGCTGCGCGAAATCGCCGAGACCCGATCGGTCGTCGTCGTCGAGCACGACATGCACTTCGTGCGGGCGCTGGGCGTCAAGGTGACGTGCCTGCACGAGGGCAAGGTGCTGTCGGAGGGCACGCTCGACCATGTGTCGGCCGACCCGCGGGTGATCGAGGTGTATCTCGGGCGATGAAGGACTTCTCATGCTGACCGTCTCCAACGTCGATCTCTACTACGGTGCGGCGCAGGCGCTGCGGAGCGTTTCGCTCGGCGCGAAGAAGGGCGAGATCACCTGTGTCCTCGGCCGCAACGGCGTCGGCAAGACCTCGCTGCTGCGCGCCGTCGTCGGCCAGCAGCCGATCCGCAAGGGCGCCATCGCGCTGGACGGCACCGATCTCGGCCGCTCCGCCCCCTATTCGCGGGCGAGACGGGGTATTGGTTTCGTACCCCAGGGACGCGAGATCTTTCCGCTCCTGACGGTGAAGGAGAACCTCCAGACCGGTTACGCGCCGCTGAAAGCCGCCGATCGGTCGATCCCCGACCATGTGTTCGAGCTGTTCCCTGTGCTGAAGGACATGCTGTCGCGGCGCGGCGGCGACCTGTCCGGCGGCCAGCAACAGCAGCTTGCCATCGGCCGGGCATTGGTGACGCGGCCGCAGCTTCTTGTCCTGGACGAGCCGACCGAGGGCATCCAGCCGTCGATCATCAAGGACATCGGCCGGGCGATCCGATTCCTCAAGGACGAGGCCGACCTGGCGATCCTGCTCGTCGAGCAATATCTCGATTTCTGCCGCGAACTCGCCGACAAGGTCTACATCATGGATCGCGGCGAGATCGTCTTCGACGGCGCGGCCGAAGGCCTCGACGACCCCGAGGTGCGCAGGCACCTGACGGTGTGAGGCTTTCCCCGGCCGCGAAGTTGCGGCAGGAAAGGGCGGTGACCCGATCTGCCGCGCCACCGCCCCAGCGTATCGAACCCGAAGCCGAAGCCCAAGCTGGAGGACGGCGGGCGCGCGGCGCCGAGCCGGAAGCGGGTGGCGGCCTTGGCGGCGAATCGAAGCCCGCCGACTCGCCGCATCCGGTTGCGCACCAGCGCGCCAGCGGCCGCGTGTCGGCAAGCTTTCGGCAGGTGGACGGCGTTTCCCGCATCGCGCGGCTGCATCAGTCCGGCTGCCTCAAGCTGCGCTTTCCGCGCCTGCCCGACAGGGCCGCCCAAGCCATCCTGATAAACTCCTCCGGCGGCCTGACCGGCGGCGACCGCGTCGAACAGGCCTTCGCCGTCGAGCCCGGCGCCGCGTTGACGATCACGACTCAGGCCTGCGAGCGGGTCTATCGCTCGTCCGGTGGCCATGCGGGCGTCACCACGCGATTGACGATCGGCGAGGCGGCGTCCTGCGCCTACCTCCCCCAGGAGACGATCCTTTTCGACGGCGGTGCGATCGCGCGCAACCTTGATGTCGATGCCGCCGCAAGTGCCTCGGTGCTGCTTTGCGAAAGCGTCATCCTCGGTCGCGCGGCCATGGGTGAGACGGTGACGTCCGGCCTGTTTCGCGACCGCTGGCGGGTGCGGATCGCCGGGCGGCTCGTCTTCGCCGACGATCTGAGGTTCGACGGCGCCATTGCCGCGGACACGCGCCAACCGGCGAGTCTTGCCGGCCACCGCGCCTTCGCCAGCGTGCTCTACGCCGCTGCGGACGCCGAAGCGCTGCGCGATCCAGTGCGGGACCTGGTCGGCGAGACGGGCGGCGCGAGCCTCGTCGGCGGCGTGCTGATCGTTCGGATGCTGGCCCCATCGGGAATGAGTTTGCGAAAACGGCTGATCCCGGTGCTTGCCGCACTGGCGAAACGGCCGCTGCCGCTTGTATGGTCGCTGTGACGACCTTGATCTGATGACGACGCTTTCGGAGACGCCCGCATGCAACTGACGCCGCGCGAGAAGGACAAGCTCATCATCGCCATGGCGGCGATCGTTGCCCGCAAACGCCTGGAACGGGGCGTCAAGCTCAACCATCCCGAGGCGATCGCGCTGATCACCGATTTCGTCGTGGAAGGCGCCCGCGACGGTCGCAGCGTCGCCGACCTTATGGAAGCCGGAGCCCATGTGATCACTCGCCATCAAGTCATGGAAGGGATCTCCGAGATGATCCACGACGTCCAGGTCGAGGCGACTTTTCCCGACGGCACGAAACTGGTGACCGTTCACGAACCGATCCGCTGACACGTATCCGGTCCGCTCGTTCCGGCTGTGCGATCGCCGTGCGGGCGGTTGCCGGCCGTCAGGTTGTTCCGGGGCGGTGGCGATTGATCTGAAAATGGCGGCCGCGCCGCAGGCGCTCTGCCGGCGTCAGCGGGCGTTTTCCACCGATCCGCCGCTTTCCGGCATGCCGCTTTTGGCGTCATCGAGCGACGAGAGGGCAATTTCGCCGTTGGATCGTCCTCTGCCGGCCGTTGCATGGTCGACCGTTGCGACCGCCTTGCCCGCGTTCCCCGGACCTCCGAGGAAGCGATAGCCCTGCTCGAGGACGGAGTAATAAGCCGGCCCGCTGGCGCCGGCGAGAACCACGGAGCGAATCAGAAGGGGCTCGCTCAGGCGCGCGGCGGGCCCAGTTGCGAACAGGCCTGCCAGAATCAAGGCCGTGATCGTCATCGATCTCAGCATTTTGCACTCCAACCCGTTGTCGGGATGCGCGAGCCGATCTTGCGCCGGCCTTTTTGCATTCCCTTTTGTCATGCCACGCCTTCGCACTTGCCGCGGCAAGTGCTGGGCACGCCGATGCGAACTCGTTCCCTGCCATGAATAACGTGCGATCGTTTCGACAGGTTTCACGGCATGGGGTTTTTCAAAGGCAGCGTTGCCGAACTCTTGCTTCATGCGCGCGGGCGTAGGGGCGGGTTGACGATGACGTTTTGCGCGCATCGCTCTGGCCGTCGATCGATAAAGACTTTGACAGATGACCGGGCCGCTTCCATGATCCTTGATATGGTGACACAGGGCGGAATGCCGATGTCGGCCGTGTGATGCCATTTATGAAGGCGCGACCCATACCGGGGCGCCTCGTCGACCAATTCAAAGGGACACCATGTTCAAGCGCCTCTTCCTCGCCGCCACGGCTCTTGCCGCCGCAACCGCACCGGCTTTCGCCCATCTCAATCCTGCCGAGCATGGTTCGCTTCTGGCCGGCGCGTCGCATCCGTTGTTCGGCTGGGACCACGTGCTGGTAATGGTGTCCGTCGGCATCTGGGCCGCGATGATCGGCGGCAAGGCACTATGGGCGGTGCCGCTTGCCTTCGTCGGTGCCATGTCGGCCGGCTTCATGCTGGCAACCGTCGGTGTACACCTGCCTTTCGTCGAGCCGACCGTTATGGCTTCCGTCGTGGCGTTGGGCCTGCTCGTTGCGAGCGCCGTCAAGCCGCCGGTGCCGCTTGCCGCGACGCTGGTCGGCGCCTTTGCTCTGTTCCACGGCTATGCCCATGGCACTGAGATGGCCGGTGCCGGCGCGCTTGCCTTCGGGGTCGGCTTCGCCCTGTCGACCGCAGCGCTGCATGTCGTCGGACTGGGGATCGGTCGGGGCCTTGCCGCGACCGGCCGACCGCTGCTGGTGCGTGGCGTCGGCGCCGCAGCCGCGATGGCCGGCCTTGCCATGATGGCGGGCTAAGAGACGACGACGCAAGGAGTCGACGCACGGCGACCAGGCGCGCCGCGCGTCGCAAGATGGCCCGCGAGACGGTTGGCGTGCGCAGCGATATCGTCAGTTGTGCCAAGTTCCGACTGATCGACATAGGCTGCGGTCGATCTAACATCGTTCGAAGGTGCATCCATTCGAGCCGACTTGAAGGGGGTCTCGTATGCCGGAACTGCTGCGAGCACCCCAGCCTGTCGGCGAATACGATCTGATGGCGATCGGTCCGGTGCTGCTCGTGGTCCTCGCCGTGTTCGCCTTACGCAAACTCTGGAGCCGTGAACCATGATTCCGGGTGAAGTTGTGTGCGTCGATGGCGACATCGTCCTGAACGAAGGCACGGAGACGGTCGTTCTGCAAGTCGCCAACACCGGCGACCGGCCGGTGCAGGTCGGCAGTCACTACCACTTCGCCGAAACCAATCCGGCGCTCGATTTCGATCGAGTGCCCGCGCGCGGCATGCGCCTCGACATCGCGGCCGGCACCGCCGTCCGCTTCGAGCCGGGTCAGACCCGCGAGGTCACACTGGTCCCGATTCGCGGAGCGCGGAAAATCTATGGTTTCAACGCCAAGGTCATGGGCGAACTTTAGGCTTGCCAACTGTTCGTCGGACATGAACCATCATATTCCGGCATGGCTCTCGCAACGTTGGACAGACCGACCGCGTTGCGACTTCAGTGATCCGATGGATCGGAGTCAGTCGCCGAGGCCGTTGGGCGTGGCGCTCGGGGCGGAACGCAGTCCGCTACGGATGCCACTCAGATCGACACCGATCCTGGGTTCGGGGATGCGGTAGAGTCGCGCCGGGCCCGAGCCGGACACGCTTTGAAAGCTCGAACCGTCACTCGACATCGCGCCGCTGCTGCCGCTGTCGAGAGTGACGACGGAGGACGTGCCCGCCGCGCCGCCTGAGCGCGCCAGCGAGTCCACGTTGACGGAGTTGATCGAAGTCGATCCCGCCGTCGCCGTGCTCTGGGTCGAAGACGGACTGGCGCCCGATCCCGATGAGATGGAACTTCCGGTCGACGAGCTCGAACCGATCGACCCGGACAACGTCGACGAACCGCTTGATCCGCCCACAGATGATCCGCCCACCGACGACCCGCTTGTCGGCGAACCGCTTCCAATGGACGAGCCCCCGCTCGAGCCGCTGCTGCCTGTCGAAAGCTGGGCCAACGCCGATGACGGGACAATGCCCGTCGCGGCCATCAGCAGCGTCAAGGCACCGAACTTCGTGGAACGCTTCATGGTCATGGCCGTCAATCCCATCTTTCTTGTAAATTCGCCGCGCAGTCGTGAAATGATGCAACGCTCACCCTATCTTCCAATCGATCCGGACCTTGGACGGCTCAGTGCGAACAATTCCGAAGCCACGTCCGCATCGGTATGATGCGCCGCGCGCGAACAGACTATCATCTGGCAAACGGGATATCGACACAACCGGTTCCCAAATTGGCTTCCATTCCGCTGCGTGCGTGATCGGCTTTTCGTGGTGTCGCTGTGACGTTGGATTTGCTCCCCTTCAAACGCTGTTCAAGCGAGGATTCCGAACGAGTGCCGCGCTAAACCCGCGCGACAGTGAATATCAGCGCCTGCGCGGCGCGGGCCTGGCCTGGGCGGGCTGGGGACGTGTCGTGCCCTGTCGGATGATGGCGCGGCCTGAGCGGGGACCGCTGCCGCGCGTCACCTCGCTGCGGCCGATGGCGTTCGGACCCTGCCGCGCAAACCGGCCGGCATTGATGCCGTTGAGGTCGGCGCGGCCCTTGGTGGCCCGTTCCTCGGTCGAGGGTTGGCGGGCGACGCGGCCGTTCGGGATGGCCGGCTTCAGATAACTGTCGTCGTAATTGCGGCCATAGGCGCGCTCTTCCACGGTGTCGCCGGCGATGTCGGCCCCCTTGATGCGGACATTGCCGTGCGCCTTGGGCGGCGCCCCACCGATGCGCATGCCGGAGACCGACGAGCCGGGAACCGAGGAACCCGGACCAGGGGCGAAGACCTGCGCTTGGGTGGCGTTCGCGATAAGGGAAACTGCGATAGCTGATCCAAGGACGGCGACCAGACGAATGGCACATGCCGTCATACGGGTCGGACCGTTTGCGCCAGCAAGGCGGTTCGTCATGGGGCTTGGCTCCTTCCGGCTGTCGGCCCGGTCCCGTCGAAGCGCCGGGTCGTTCAAGCCACGTCCTGATCCGGGCAACGCCTGTCGGTCGAGGAAATTCGAGAACTTTGCGAAAAACCTCGCTTCCGATAGCCGATCCCGGGAAGACAAGGCCGTATCCTCGACATAGGATCGTGTCGGGTGCATCGCAACGTGGCGGTGCGACGAGAGGACCGTCCGGCCAGCTTGACCGGAGACCAGCCGCAAGGACGTGACCATGGCCGCAAAGATCGCCCGCTCTTCCTATGCCGCCATGTTCGGCCCGACGACCGGCGACAAGGTTCGGCTCGCCGACACCGAACTCTTCATCGAGGTGGAGAAGGACCTCACCACCTATGGCGAGGAGGTGAAGTTCGGCGGCGGCAAGGTGATCCGCGACGGCATGGGCCAGAGCCAGCATTCGCGGGCGGACGGTGCCGTGGACACGGTGATCACCAACGCCCTGATCCTCGACCACACGGGCGTCTACAAGGCCGATATCGGCCTGAAGGACGGCCGCATCGCGGCAATCGGCAAGGCCGGCAATCCCGACACCCAACCGGACGTGACCATCATCGTCGGTCCCGGCACCGAGGCGATCGCCGCCGAGGGCAAGATCGTCACCGCCGGCGGCTTCGACAGCCACATCCATTTCATCTGCCCGCAGCAGATCGAGGAGGCGTTGTTTTCGGGCGTCACCACCATGCTCGGTGGCGGCACCGGCCCGGCCCACGGCACGCTTGCCACCACCTGCACGCCCGGCCCCTGGCACATGGCCCGCATGCTGCAGGCGACCGACGCAATGCCGATGAACCTCGGCTTTTCCGGCAAGGGCAACGCCTCGCTGCCCATGGCGCTGGAGGAGGTGGTGAAGGGGGGCGCCTGTGCCCTGAAGCTGCACGAGGACTGGGGCACGACGCCGGCGGCCATCGACTGCTGCCTCTCCGTCGCCGATGATCACGACGTGCAGGTGATGATCCACACCGACACGCTGAACGAATCGGGCTTCGTGGAAAACACCGTCGACGCCTTCAAGGGCCGCACCATCCACGCCTTTCACACCGAGGGCGCCGGCGGCGGGCACGCCCCGGACATCATCAAGGTCTGCGGCCTTTCGAACGTCATCCCGTCTTCGACCAACCCGACCCGGCCCTACACCGTAAACACCCTTGAAGAGCATCTCGACATGCTGATGGTCTGCCACCATCTCGACAAGTCGATCCCCGAGGATATCGCCTTTGCCGAAAGCCGCATCCGCAAGGAGACCATCGCGGCCGAGGACATCCTCCACGACCTCGGCGCCTTCTCGATCATTGCTTCCGACAGCCAGGCGATGGGCCGCGTCGGCGAGGTGATCATCCGCACGTGGCAGACCGCCGACAAGATGAAGCGCCAGCGTGGCCGGCTGTCCGGCGAGAACGGCGACAACGACAATCTGCGCGCTCGCCGCTATATCGCGAAATACACGATCAACCCGGCGATCGCGCAGGGCATGTCGAGGGAAATCGGCTCGATCGAGGCCGGCAAGCGCGCCGATATCGTGCTGTGGGACCCGGCCTTCTTCGGTGTCAAGCCGATGATGGTGCTCATCGGTGGCATGATCGCCGCCGCCCCCATGGGCGATCCCAACGCCTCGATCCCGACGCCGCAGCCGGTGCATTACCGCCCGATGTTCGGCGCCTTCGGCAAGGCCGCCTCGGCGAGCGGCGTCACCTTTATCTCGCACGCCGCGATGGCGGACGGGCTTCGCGACAGGATCGGCTGCGAAAAGACCTTCCTCGCCGTCGAAAACACCCGCGGCGGCATCTCCAAGGCCTCGATGGTGCTGAACGATTTGACACCGCACATCGAGGTCGACCCGGAGACCTATGAGGTGCGCGCCGACGGCGAGCTTTTGACCTGCGAGCCCGCCACGGTGCTGCCGATGGCCCAGCGCTATTTCCTGTTCTAGGGTGGATCGAGGGCCGGGTCGTTTCGGACGATTGCTCGGCGAACCGGTCGGAGGACAGGATGGCAAGCCAACTGAATCTTGCGAAAGACAAAAAGCCGCCGCGCGCGCTGGATGCGGCGCCGACGGCCTATGACGCGGATTTCTTCCGCTGGACGCAGGAGCAGGCCGCTTTTCTCAAGAATGGCGAATGGTCAAAGCTCGATGTCGCGAATCTGGTGGATGAGGTCGAGACGTTGGGACGTTCGGAAAAGCACGAAATTCGCTCGCGCATGCTGGTTCTTATCCAGCACCTCCTGAAATGGAAGTATCAGCCGGCTGGTCGTTCGAGTTCATGGCGCGGTACGATCATGGAGCAGCGAAAGCGGCTCATCCTCGCTTTGCGGGAGAATCCGAGCCTCAAATCCTTTCCGCCTCAAGTGCTTGCCGCAGAATACGAAACGGCGCGCCTCAAGGCGGCGGGCGAGACCACCTTGGCCGAAGACGTCTTTCCCGAAGCCTGCCCGTTTACGATCGGGGAGATTCTCGACGAGCGCTATTATCCGGGTGACGGCGCCGAAAGAGCGGGCAAGTGACCATGTTTGGAACGATCTCCGGCCGGCAAGACCATCGTGCCGTTGGCAAGTTCGCGACCGTCGCCTTCGTGGCGGCGCTGTGGGTTGGCGCGGCAACCGCGACCGCCTCGGCGCTGACCCTCGATCTGTCCGGCGACGCCCAGCGCACCAGGGTCACCTACACCTGCCGCGCCTCGAAGGACGCGGCACCGGCCGAGATGGTGGTCGAATACATCAACCTGCCCGGCAACACGCTGGCGGTGCTGCCGATCGACGGCAAGCCGACGCTGTTCGTCGACGTCGTCGCCGGCTCCGGCGCGCAATACGTCTCGGGGCGCAGAATCTGGTGGACCAAGGGCTCCGGCGCGCGCCTCTACGACGCCGTCACCAGGGATTTCAAGGCCGGTTCGATCTGCGAGGTGAAGCGTTGAGGCGCGGTCAGGGCACGCAGCGCACTCCAATCGCTCGCCGACAGTGTGGATCAGCCTCTTCGCGCACTGCTCTACGGAGCCGAAGTTGCCAGGTTTGTTGAACACTCTCGGCTCATTCGGCATCCACGCTTTCATGAATCGCGGCGTGATAGCCGTTCGCCAGCACCGCGACCATCGACGCGGGGGTCAGAACCGTAACCTCGCCGTCGGGAAGCGGTCGTGTCTCGCCGTAGCCGGCCGGACGCCACAGATGCACGCGGCCCTGGCGAACCAGCCAGGAGCGCTCTTCGAGCTGGACAAACGTTCCGTCCGGCAGGTCGCTGGCCAGGCGGCGATGCGTGATCTGCCTGCGAGAACAGGGTTCGACGCGCTCGACATGGAGGACGGCGTCCATCTCCGGCGCCCTCGGCGGATTTCCGGGCGAATGCACCGCCGTCCAGGCTGCGCGAAATGCGTTGTAGCCGGCGCGCCGGCATTCGGCACAGGGGCGGTGGCCGGCCGCAAGCGCCGTCGCCTCGTTGAGGAAGAAGAGTTCGGTATAGCAATTCGGCGTCATGACCTTGCGTCGCGTACCCTTGAATTCAAGAACGCAGGCGATCCACGCCTTCGAGGCCCAACGCCGGGTTCCAAGATTTTGCGCATCATCGTGCAGGACGCCGCGGTTTCCCATCAGCGTGCCGCGCGCGGGGTCGGCGATGATCCGGCCGGTCGGTGTCACGCGGTTTTGAAGCGGCATGGGCCTGTTTCCCTGTGCAGTTCGGCGCAGCGCGGACGCGGACCTTCGGTCGCGGCAGCGCCGGGGCTGGCCGTTCCCGGCCGATCGCCGTATCCTGGACGCAACGGGCGAGCTGCCTCAAGTCCAAGCGCGGAGACTTCGACATGATCGTCGGCATTTCAGTGAAGCGTGACGGCGAATGGGGCGAGGCCGCCGACACGATCACTCTCGACGAGACGGCCCGGCATCGCCGCCGCATGGCGATGGTGACCGATGGCGGCATCGCGTTCCTTCTCGACCTGCCCGAGGCGATGCTGCTCGTCGAAGGCGCCGCGATCGTCCTCGACGACGGCCGACTGATTGCGGTGAAGGCCAAGCCGGAGCCGCTGCTGAAGGTGCGTGGCCGCGATGCCCGGCATCTGTTGACGCTTGCCTGGCAGATCGGCAACCGGCATCTGTCGGCGGAGATTCATGAGGGTTTTATCCTGCTTCGCGAGGACCATGTCATCGCCGAGATGCTCAAGGGGCTCGGGGCCACCGTGACTGAGCTCGAGGCGCCTTTCGATCCCGAAGGCGGCGCCTATGCCGGGAATGGCGGCGGGAACAGCGCCCACGGCCATGGTCACGATCACGGTCACGGTCACTTGCCCGAAACGCCTGCCTGATCGGGTGGATGCCGATGCCTTCTCACCCGACGATCGACCACGTGGTTGGAAACCCCGTCGGCGAGAAGCAGCCTGGACAGGCCATGGGTGGGGGCGCGGAACGGCTTCCGCTTGCCAGCCTGCTGACCCTGTTTTCGCCGGCCTTCCCGATCGGCGCTTTCGCCTGGTCGCATGGGCTCGAGGCTGCGATCGCCGAAGATCGACTCGTCGCCGAACCCGTGGTCGGACCTGAAGTCGAAGAGGCCCGTGCAGAAAAGGCCGCTTCGGCGCGGCCACGTTCGCCGAGTGCCCCGACACCAGACATCGCGGACGGTCCGGTCCTTCAGCCAAGCGACGGGAGCCTGCGGCGAACACCGCGCGCCGACGCTTCCGACGCCGTCACCGCCTGGGTCGAAACCCTTCTCGATCGCGGCAGCGGCTGGAACGATGGCGTTCTCCTCGTCGAAGCGTTTCACGCCGCCGCCGCAGGCGACCGGACCCGGTTCGACGACGCCGCGGACCTGGCCGAGGCGCTGGCCGGCAGCGCCGAACGGCGGGCCGAAACGCTGGCACTGGGCACGGCCTTCGCCGAGGCCGCGATGCCTTGGATGGGCGATGCAGGCAATCAGGGCATGGGGCTGGCCGACACGTCCGAGAGAGCCGCTTTCGCCCCGCTTGCCTATCCCGTCGCCGTCGGGCGCCTGGCTGTCGAAGCCGGCCTGCCGCTCGCCGAGACCCTCCTCGCCTTCGCCCATGGCTTTGCCGCCTCGCTCGTGTCGGCGGCGGTGCGGCTCGTGCCGCTCGCCCAAAGCGATGCCGTCCATGTGATGCATCGCCTGGAGCCGGTGATCGCGGCCTTTGCCGAGCGCGTGGCCCGATCGAAGCTGGACGATCTCGGCTCGGCGGCGATAGGGTCGGACATCGCCGCCATGCGGCACGAGACCTTGTCGACGAGGCTGTTCCGCTCATGACCCTTTCCGCTTCCGCCGCCGGTCAGGATGCCACCACTCCAAACGCGTCCCGCCGAAACGGCCCGCTGCGCGTCGGCATCGGCGGACCGGTCGGCTCCGGCAAGACGACCCTCGTCGAAAAGCTCTGCAAGGCGGCACGAGGCGCCTGGTCGATCGGCGTTGTCACCAACGACATCTATACCCGCGAGGACGCAGAAGCCCTGGTGCGCCTGCAGGCGCTGCCGTCTGACCGGATCATCGGCGTCGAGACCGGTGGCTGTCCGCACACGGCGATTCGCGAGGACGCCTCGATCAACATCGCCGCGATCCGCGAGCTCAACGCCCGCCATGCCGATCTCGATCTGGTGCTCGTCGAATCCGGTGGCGACAATCTCGCGGCGACCTTCTCGCCGGATCTCGTCGATCTCTCGATCTACGTCATCTCGGTCTGCCAGGGCGACGACATCCCGCGCAAGGGCGGGCCGGCGATCACCCGCTCCGATCTTCTCGTCATCAACAAGACCGATCTGGCGCCCCATGTCGGCGCCGATCTCGAACGCATGCGCCAGGACGCGGCAAAGGGAAGAGGCACAGGGACGACGCTGTTCTGCGATCTGTCGCGATCCAACGGCATAGGCGACATCCTGACGTTCCTGTCGCAAACGGGCGGCCTTCCGGCGATCGAGATCGCGGCCTGAGACGTTCGGCGCGGCAGAGTCGGATCGCAGGCGACGGCGCGCGTCACCGTGTGCCCGTCTTCTCAACGCGCGCCGCGATCGTCGCATAGGGCAGGGTGGCCTCGCCTTGTCCGGCCAGCTCCGGCGTTGCCGCGATCAGGTCGCGCAACTGTCCCTCCAGCTTTGCCCGTTCGCGCGCCGGCAACGCGGCGATGAAGCTCACGGATAGGATGCGGTCGACGATCACCGCGTCCGGCGAACCGCGATGGCCGGGATGAGCGATGCGCGTCTCGTCGAGCGGACCGAACCCGTTGGCCGGAAACAGTTTGCGCCACGCGCCGCTCGCCTGGCGCGGCACACCCGCCTCATAGGGTGTCATGATGGCGGCGAGCGCGGCGACCCAGGGCAGGCTATCGTCGCGCACGTTCCAGACGAGGCCGAGGAATCCGCCGGGCTTCAGCACCCGGTGGATTTCGTCGAGGGCCTCGTTGGTTGCGAACCAATGAAACGCCTGGGCACAGACGATCGCATCGACGCAGGCATCTTCCAGTGGGATTGCCGTCGCCGAACCAACCTCGGTCCGTACCGCCGGATACTCGGCTTGAAGCCGCGCGCGCATCGCGTCGACGGGCTCGACCGCGATGATCTTGGCGCCTGTCGCCGCAAGGAACGGCAGGAACTTGCCGGTGCCGGACCCGAGATCGACGACGGTCTTGCCCCTGCCGAGTTTCAACCCATCCGCCAGCCATTGCGTCACAGCCGGCGGATAGGAAGGGCGACCCAAGGCATAAGTCTCGGCTCTGGCGGCGAAGCCATCGCGGGCGGTAGGGTGAAGATCGGTCATCGCCGGCGCCTTCCGAGGGGTTCGGGCCGAGGATAGACGCCGCTGAAGATCACGTCATCCTCGGATGGAGCCGTCGGACCCTTACTGACGCGCCTATTTGCCGGCGTCCGCGTCACCTTCGGGCAGCGCATAGGCGATGACGCTGTCGCCGGTCGTCGTGCCCAGCGAGCCGTGGCCGCCGGCGACGACGACGAGATATTGCCGCCCGTCGGCACCCTTGTAGGTCATCGGCGTCGCCTGGCCGCCGGCCGGCAGCCGGGCCTCCCAGAGCTGGTCGCCGGTGGTGACGTCGTAGCCGCGCACGTAATAGTCGAGCGTGCCCGACAGAAAAGCGACGCCGCCCTTCGTCATCATCGGGCCGCCAAGGTTGGGAACGCCCATCTTGAAAGGCAGCGGGATCGGCGCCGAATCGCGGGTGGTGCCGTTCTTGTGCATCCAGACGATCTCGCCCGTCGAAAGGTCGGCGCCGGCAATCGTGCCCCAGGGCGGCGCCTGGCAGGGCAGGCCGAGCACCGAGGTGAAGGGTTTGAGCGAAATGCCGTAGGGCGCGCCGAAGTTCTCGTTGAGCGCTGGAAGCGCGCCCTTGGGTGGCGTCTTGTTGACGACGAGTTCCGTGTCGTTGTCCCGCGGGACCAGCCTGGAAACGAAAGCGAGATAGGTCGGCGTGCCGAACATGACCCCGCGCTCGGGATCGACGGCAACCGAGCCCCAGTTGAACACGCCGAAATTGCCCGGATAGATCAGCGATCCGCCCAGCGAGGGCGGCGTGAAGCGGCCGTCGTATTCGTAGCCATGGAAGGCGATGCGGCAGGCCATCTGGTCGAACAGCGTGCCGCCCCACATGTCGCTTTCCTTGAGCGGCTCGGGATCGAAGGAGAGCGCCGAGACCGGCTGCGTCGGGGCCGATTTGTCCGGCTCGACGGCGCCCTGCGGTGCGCGTTTCTCGACGACCGGCAGGATCGGCTCGCCGGTCTCGCGGTTGAGGACGAAGATCTCGCCCTGCTTGGTCGGCTGGACGAGCGCGTGCACCCTCTGGCCCTTGACCGAAAGGTCGATCAGCGAGGGCTGCGCCGGCACGTCGTAGTCCCATAGATCGTGATGGACGGTCTGGAAGACCCAGCGCACCTTGCCGGTGGCAATATCGAGCGCCACGACCGAGGAGGCGTATTTCTCGACCGAGGCCGAGCGGTTTGCGCCCCACTGGTCCGGCGGCTGGTTGCCGAGCGGGATGTAGACGAGGCCGAGATTCTGGTCGGCGCTCATGATCGACCAGGAGTTCGGCGAGTTCGCCGTGTAGGTCTGGCCGGCCGGCAACGGCGTTGTCTCGTCGGGATTGCCGGAATCCCAGTTCCATACGAGATCGCCCGTGTCGACGTCGTAGGCGCGAATGACGCCGGAGGCTTCGCTCGTCGAGACGTTGTCGAGGACCGTGCCACCGACGATGACAAGGTCTTTCGTCACCACGACCGGCGACGTGGAATAGTAGGAACCCGGATTGACGTTGGGCATGCGGCGCCAGAGGTCGATCTGGCCGTCGCCGCCGCCGAAGCTTGTGCAGACGGCGCCGGTTTCGAGGTTCAGCGCGATGAGCCGACCGTCGGCGGTCGGCATGAACAGCTTGCCGTCGCAGCTGTCGGCGGTGTTGGTCGCGGTGCGCGCGGCGACCGGCTGATTCGGATCGCGCGGGTCCGCCGTACCCTCGGCCGCGCCGGTGGTGGTGGCTGTGACGGATGCCGGCGTTGCCGCCGCATCGGTGGAAGCGGCGGCGTCCTGCGACGAATTCCGTGGGGTTGCGGGGGCCGCTTCCTGGCTCGGCGCCTGATAGGAGAGACCCCGGCAGGTCAGGTGCTGCAGCGTCAGCTTGCCCTGTATCACCGGGTCGTAGCGCCAGATTTCCTTGCCGGTGACGGCGTCGAGCGCGATGACGTTCTGATGCGGGGTGCAGAAATACAGCCGCTCGCCGATCTTCAGCGGCGTCACCTCGAACGTCGTCTCCACCGGATCGCCGGGCTGCCTGGTGTCACCGGTGTGGAACTGCCAGGCGACCTTCAGATCGGCGACGTTCTGCGGGGTGATCTGATCGAGCGGCGAATAGCGCTGGCCGAACTGCGTGCGGCCATAGGCGTCCCAGTCGCCGGCCGGAACCTCCGGCCTGGCCGGGTCGACGGAAGCCGTCTGTTCCGGCAGCTTGCCGGAATGGCCGTAAGGGTCGGAAACCCAGGAGATCACGGCGACGAGGAAGGCAAGGACCAGCGCGCCCGAGAGCGCGATGCCGGAGCCGCGTCGCGGCGATGGCGTCACCTGGATGTCGTCCAACGCCTCGGCGACGTTGCGTGTGCCGAGGCGGCGGGTGACCCAGGGCAGCAGCAACAGAGCGCCGAGGACGAAAACCACGTCGCCGCGGGCCGCCAGCGGCCACCAGTCGAAACCGACCTCGTAGAGCGCCCATAAAAGTGTGCCGACGATGAGGGCCGCGAAGACGCTCAGCGCTTCCGGCCGCCGCAAGAAGAGGAGCGCCGCCGTCAGTCCAAACGCGAGCCCGCAGATCAGGTAGTACCAGGAGCCGCCGACCGCGATCAGCCAGACGCCCCCGACCACTAGGGCCAGCCCGAGGGCCGCGAGGATTGCGACCATCAGGATTGAAAAGACTTTGGCGGCGCGAGATCCCATGGGGCGGTCCTTGCAGTGCAACAAACTGCATCGAGACCTACAGTCGCAGCCTGCCATGTCCAGGCATTTCGTCGGGTTTCTCGAAGAATTTCGGTCGCAGGAATACTTTTGGCTACAAGTGCCAGGGATGGCCAGCCGAGCGCTGTCTCAGCGTTGCGCCGATGCGCCGGAACTTGAAGGAAAGCGCTCCGAATTGTGCGATGCCGCCTTGCCGCGATGTCCGCAAGCCGGCAAACTCATGAATGGAGGGCGAGAAGACTGAAATAGCAAATGTTTGAAGGGAATGGCATGGCCGATTCGAGCGACGCGAGGCTGACGACCCATGTGCTCGACACCAGTCTCGGCCGACCCGCGGCCGGGATCGCGATCAGCCTTGTGCGGATCACGGACGGCGCCCGCACGCCCGTCGCCGATGCTGTGACCAATGCCGACGGCCGTTGCGATGCCCCGTTGTTGGCAGGGGACGCTTTCGCGGTCGGCGAATACGAGCTGACCTTCGCGACCGGCCCCTATCTCGACGCGACCGGCCAGGGTGGCGCGGACACCGGCTCTGGCCCGAAATTTCTCTCCGACATCGTCATCCGCTTCGGCATGGCCGAGCGGACCCATTACCACGTGCCGCTGCTGCTTTCGCCCTTCGGCTATTCCACCTACAGGGGCAGCTGATGAGCGACACCGAAAGCGTAGTGTCGGCCGGGGCCGCTGCCGCCGGGATTGCGCCCACCGGTCCGCAGCCGATCCGCTTCGTGCTCAACGGCGAGTCCCGCGAAGTGACGGGCGTCGCCCCGACGACGACGTTGCTCGAATATCTGCGCCGCACCGAGCGGCTGACGGGCACCAAGGAAGGCTGTGCCGAGGGCGATTGCGGCGCCTGCACGGTGCTGATCGCCGAACCGGACGGCGAGGGCGGCCTCGCCCGGCGGGCGATCAATGCCTGCATCCAGTTCCTGCCCGCGATGAACGGCCGGGCGATCGAGACGGTCGAGCATCTCGGCGGTTCGGGGCCGCATCCGATTCAGACCGAGATGGTCGAGCGTCACGCCAGCCAGTGCGGCTTCTGCACGCCAGGTTTCGTCATGCAGCTTTATGGCGGCTGGCTGACCGGCGCGATCTCCGACCGGCAGTCCGTGAAAGACCTCATCTCCGGCAATCTTTGCCGCTGCACGGGCTACGGCCCGATCATCGACGCGGGCCTCGCGCTCGGCGCGACGCCGTTGCCCGACACGACCAAGGCGGATGCGGCGCTCGGCACTCGACTCTGCGCCATGGCCGGGGAAGGCACCGGCCCCGATGGCTGCTTCGCCTACGCGGCGGCGGGCGGTCGCTGGTTCGCGCCGACCGATGTGGACGCACTTGCCGACATCTACGCCATGTACCCCGATGCCACCATCGTTGCCGGCGCGACCGATGTCGGCTTGTGGGTGACCAAGCAACACCGCGACCTGCCAGTGCTCATCGACATCAGCCATGTCCGCGACCTGCAGATGGTCGAGGAGGCGGCCGGCCGCATCTTCATCGGCGCCGGCGTCACCCACCGGCAGGCGCATGGCGTTCTGGCCGACCTGCATCCCGACCTCGGCGAGATGCTGCGCCGCTTCGCCGGTTTCCAGATCCGCAACACCGGTACGGTCGGCGGCAACATCGCCAATGGCTCGCCCATCGGCGACCTGCCGCCCTGCCTGATCGCGCTTGGAGCGACTCTGTATCTGCGCAGGGGCGAGGAGGCCCGCTCGATCCCGCTGGAGAATTTTTTCATCGCCTACGGCAAGCAGGACCGGGCGCCCGGCGAGTTCGTCGCCGCCGTCGAGGTGGCGCGACTGGAGCCGAACCAGTGCTTCTTCGCCCACAAGATTTCGAAACGCTTCGACAGCGATATCTCGGCGGTGATGGCGGCCTTTCGCCTGACCTTCGAGGACGAGATCGTCGCCGAGGCGCGGCTCGTCTTCGGCGGCATGGCTGGCACGCCGAAACGGGCGGAGAAGGCGGAGGCCACGCTGGTCGGCCGGCGCTTCGATGCCCGCGCACTGGCCGACGCGAAAGCCGCGCTCGCGGAGGACTTTTCGCCGCTGACCGACATGCGCGCTTCGTCGGCCTATCGGCTGAAGACCGCCCAGAACCTTCTCGAACGCTTCCGACTGGAGCTGACGGGCAAGGCCCCAGGCCGCATCGCCGACTACGAGACCGGTTCGGACGGCGTAACGAACGCCCAAGCGGCGCAATGATGGACGAAACCCGCATCCAGGACAGGGGCAGCGCCGGCGAGCCGACCACAGCCGAAATGTCGAAAGCGGCGCCGGCGAGCCAGATGCGCAGCATCGTCGGGGGCGTTGCGACGCCCGTCGCTCATGATAGCGGTTCGAAACACGTCTCCGGCGCGGCGCGCTATGTCGACGACGACCCCGAGCTTCCCGGCACGCTGCAGGTCTATATCGCCATGTCCGAGCGCGCCCATGCCCGCATCAACCACATGGATCTTTCGGCCGTCCGTGCAGCACCGGGCGTCGTCGCGGTGCTGACGGCGGCCGACATTCCGGGCCAAAATGATTATTCGCCGGTGTTCGGCGACGACCCGGTCTTTCCGCCGTCGTCGGGCGACGGCGCGATCGTCCAATATGTCGGCCAGCCGATCTTCGCCGTCGCCGCCGAAACGCTGGGTCAGGCGCGGGCCGCCGCCAGGCTTGCGACCGTCGACTATGACGATCTTCCGGCCGCGATCTCGATCGACGCCGCGCTGAGCTACGCCGAAGACGCCGGCGAAGACCTGATGCCGGCCCATGAAATGCGGCTTGGCGATCCCGAAGCGGCCCTTGTCAAGGCTCCGAATCGCATCGAAGGCCGCCTCGAACTCGGTGGCCAGGACCATTTCTATCTCGAGGGCCAGATCGCCTATGCCTTGCCGCAGGAGGACGGCGATGTGCTCGTGCGCTCCTCGACCCAGCACCCCTCAGAGGTCCAGCACAATGTGGCGAAGATGCTCGGTGTGCCGGACCATGCGGTGACCGTCGAGGTGCGTCGCATGGGCGGCGGTTTCGGCGGCAAGGAAAGCCAGCCGGCGCTCTTCGCCAGTGTCGCGGCGCTGGTGGCCGTGAAGACCGGCCGCCCGGCCAAATGCCGTCTCGACCGCGACGACGACATGGTCATGACCGGCAAGCGCCACGAAGTGCGCATCGACTACGCCATCGGCTTCGACGACGAGGGGCGGCTGGCGTCAGCGAGCTTCGACCAGATCGTGCGCTGCGGCTATTCGAAGGATTTGTCGGGCGCTATCGCCGACCGGGCGATGTTTCACGCCGACAACGCCTACCGGCTGCCCGCTGCGCGCATCCATTCGCGGCGGCTGAAGACGCACACCGTCTCCAACACCGCCTTTCGCGGCTTCGGCGGGCCTCAGGGCATGGTCGGCATCGAGCGGGCGCTGGATCGCGTCGCCTTCGAGACCGGCCTCGACCCGCTCGACGTGCGAAAGCGCAATCTCTACCCGGCGGTCGGCGAGGTGCCGGCGAAGACGCCCTACCACATGTTCGTCGAGGACAGCGTCGCCGCCGAGATCGTCGAGGAGCTGGAAGTTTCGTGTGACTATCGCGCCCGGCGCGAGGCGGTGAAGGCGTTCAATGCCAAGAGCCCGGTCCTCAAGAAGGGTCTTGCCCTGACGCCGGTCAAGTTCGGGATTTCCTTCACCACCGCCCATCTCAACCAGGCGGGCGCCCTCGTTCATGTCTACAAGGACGGCTCGGTTCACCTGAACCATGGCGGCACGGAGATGGGGCAGGGGCTTTTCACGAAGGTCGCACAGGTCGTCGCCGAGGAGTTCCAGATCGACCTTGACCGCGTGAAGATCACCGGCACGACGACGGCGAAGGTGCCCAACACCTCGGCGACGGCGGCCTCATCCGGCTCCGATCTCAACGGCATGGCCGCCCAAGCGGCTGCGCGCACGATCAAGGATCGGCTGATCGACTACGCCGCCGAGCGCTATCATGTCCGTCGCGACCAGGTGGTCTTCGAGGCGAACCGCGTGCGCATCGGCAATACCGAAAAGGCTTTTTCCGAGCTCGTCGGCGAGGCCTATCTCGCCCGCATCTCGCTCTCGTCCACCGGCTTCTACGCTACCCCCGGCATCGCCTACGACCGGGCGACAGCCTCGGGCACGCCGTTCTACTACTTCGCCTATGGTGCGGCCTGCTCCGAGGTGGTGATCGACACGCTCACCGGCGAGTACAAGCTGCTGCGGGCCGACATCCTCCACGATGTCGGCAAGTCCCTGAACCCGGCGCTGGACCGCGGTCAGATCGAGGGTGGCTTCATTCAGGGGATGGGCTGGCTGACCATGGAGGAGCTCTGGTGGGACGAAAAGGGCGTCCTCAAGACCCACGCCCCGTCGACCTACAAGATCCCCACCGCCAACGATCGCCCCGACGATCTGCGCATCGCGCTTTGGGACAAGGGCGAGAACCGCTCGGCGACGATCTACCGCTCCAAGGCCGTCGGCGAACCGCCCTTGATGCTGGCCATCTCGGTGTTCTGCGCGTTGACGGACGCGGTGATGGCCGCCGGCGACGGCAAGGCGTTCCCGGACTTGGACGCGCCCGCAACGCCCGAGCGTGTGCTGAATGCGGTCGAGGCCGTGCGGGAAGTGCGAACGGAGTGAGACCATGACGCAGAACATCCTGGAGATCGAAGGCGAAAAGGCCGTCGTCACGTTCGATCCGGAGATCGGCCTGTTTCGTGGCGAGTTTCTCGGCCTCAATGGCGGCGCGGATTTCTACGCCGCGAGTGTCGATGGGTTGCGGGAGCAGGGCGCGGCTTCCCTCAAAGCGTTCAAGGAGATGTGTGCCGAGCAGGGCATCGAGCCCTTCCGTAAGTTTTCCGGAAAGTTCAATGTTCGGCTCGAGTCGAGACTCCACGAAAGCGCGGTCATGTCCGCCCGTGCCGCGAACAAGAGCGTCAACGAATGGGTCGCCGAGGCGATCGACCACTCGGCGAAGGCGTCGTAGTGGCCGGGCGGGAATCCTGATGCCCGACGTCACGGAGCAGTTCCATCGAACGACGGCCGACGGCACCCCGGCCATCCTCGTCACCGTCACGCGCGCTCTCGGCTCGACACCCCGCGAAGCGGGGGCTTCGATGCTGGTGACGCCCGCCGGCATGAGCGGCACGATCGGCGGAGGGCGGCTGGAATTCGACGCCATCGACCGGGCGCGGACACTGCTGGCGTCGGGCGAGGCGGCGGCGCAGATGGACGTGCCGCTCGGCCCCGAGATCGGCCAGTGCTGCGGCGGTCGGGTGCTGCTGTCGCTGAAACGCATCGATGCGGCGCTGCTCGAGGCCATCCGCGACGAAGCGGAGGCGGCTCGCGCCGCGCGGCCCCGTGTCCTGATCTTCGGGGCGGGCCATACCGGCCGGGCACTCGCCGGCGCACTGGCACCCTTGCCGCTGAACGTCAGGCTGATCGACGGCCGGTCAGAGACGCTGGCGGGCTTGCCCGAAACCGTCGAGACGGTGGCCACAGCCTTGCCGGAGGCCGAGGTCGAACGGGCAACTCCCGCAACCGCCTTTCTCGTCATGACCCACGATCACGCCCTGGACTTCCTCGTCGCCGCGGCCGCGCTCGCACGCAAAGATGCCGCCTATGTCGGCATGATCGGCTCGGCGACGAAGCGCGAGCGGTTTCGCCGGTATCTCGCAAGCGAGGGCCTCGATGCGGAATTTCCCAAGCTGGTCCTGCCGATCGGTGGTGCGGGCCTGCGCGACAAGCGGCCCGAGGTGATCGCCACGCTGACCGCGGCGGAATTGGCCGTGTGCCTTTTTTCTCATCGACAGGAAAAGTTGACCGATCGCTTGGCAGAGGCCGATACCGGGTGCCATAGTGCAGGGCGAGAGTGAACCGCTCGACCGACGGACGGGCAAGCGATGCCGACCCGTCGGGGCGACCTGACGATAAGCCGACCGACAAGCCGACCGATAAAGGGATGAGCCTTTCGCCCATGGCGCCACGCCTCGCACTTTCCGGCATCACCAAACGTTTTCCCGGCGTCGTCGCCAACGAGGACGTGTCGTTTTCCGTCGAGCCGGGCGAGATTCATGCGCTGCTCGGCGAAAACGGTGCCGGCAAGTCGACCCTCGTCAAGATCATCTACGGCGTCCAGAAGGCCGACGAGGGCACCATCGCCTTCGACGGGCAGGCGGTCTCGATCGGCTCCCCGAAGGCGGCGCGGGCGCTCGGCATCGGCATGGTGTTCCAGCACTTCTCGCTCTTCGACGCGATGACGGTGCTGGAAAACATCGCGCTCGGCATGGACGATCCGCCGCCGCGCCGCGAACTCGAAGAGAAAATCCGCAGCGTCCTTGCGAGCTACCGGCTGACGCTCGATCCACATCGTCACGTCCACACCCTGTCGGTCGGCGAACGCCAGCGCATCGAGATCGTGCGGGCGTTGCTTCAGGACCCCAAGCTGCTGATCATGGACGAGCCGACCTCGGTGTTGACACCGCAGGAGGTGGAGCAATTGTTCGAGACGCTCCGCCGGCTGGCGTCGGAAGGCTGTTCGATCCTCTACATTTCTCACAAGCTCCACGAGATCAAGGTGCTCTGCCAGACGGCGACGATTCTGCGCGGCGGCAAGGTCGTCGGCACCTGCGACCCAAAGGTCGAGACGACGCGGGCAATGGCCGAGATGATGATCGGCGGCAGCCTCAAGGACATTGCGGGCAAGGACAACCGCATGGTCGGCAAGGCCCGGCTGACGGTTACGGGTCTCGCGGCGCCCGGCGAGCCGCCCTTCGGCACGAGCCTGAAGGACGTTGCCCTGACCGTGCTCTCCGGCGAGATTCTCGGCATCGCCGGGGTGGCCGGAAACGGCCAGAACGAACTTCTCTCGGTGCTTGCCGGCGAGCGCGCCGTCTCGGCCGGGGCGATCGTCATCGACGCGGTCGACGTGACCCGCCTTTCGGTGACGGCGCGGCGCGGCGCGGGCCTTTCGACCGTGCCCGAGGAGCGCAACGGCCACGCCGCCGTGCCGGGCATGACGCTTGCCGAAAACGCCGTCCTGTCGGCGCGCAGCCGCAAGGGGCTGACGGCCGGCGGCATCATCCGCTCGGGCGCAGCACGCGACTATGCCGCCTCGGTCATCTCCACATTCTCGGTCAAGGCGACCGGTCCAGGCGCGATGGCCGGGAGCCTTTCGGGCGGCAACCTGCAGAAATACATCATGGGCCGCGAAATCGGCCAGGAGCCGGGCGTGCTCGTCGTCTCCCAGCCGACCTGGGGCGTCGATGCGGGTGCCGCGGGCTTCATCCGTCAGGCGATGATCGATCTAGCCGCGACGGGCGCGGCGATCCTCGTCCTCAGCCAGGATCTCGACGAACTCCTCGAAATTTCCGACCGGATCGCCGTCATCAACGGCGGCACCCTATCGGAACCGATGGACGTGAAAGGCATCTCGATCGAGCGCATCGGCCTTCTGATGGGCGGCGTCCATGGCCAGAGCGACGAGGCCGCGGGTTCGACTGACCGCCGAGAGAGGGCGGCCTGATGGCGTTGGTGCTGGAGCCGCGGCGCGAGCCGAGCCGGACAATGATGCTCGCCGCCCCGGTCCTGGCGGTGCTGGCGACGCTGGTCGCCGGCGCGATCGTCTTCACCCTGCTGGGCCATGACGGCTTGCAGGCGGTCTATCAGATCTTCGTCGTGCCGATTCTCGACTCCAATCGCTGGCAGGACCTCCTCATCAAGGCGGCGCCCCTGGCGATCATCGCGGTCGGTCTGGCGGTCGGCTTCAGGGCCAATGTCTGGAACATCGGCGCCGAGGGGCAGTACATTCTCGGCGGCCTTGCCGGCAGCGGCGTCGCGCTGCAGACGCTGGAAACGACCGGCGCCTGGATCCTGCCGGCAATGATCGTCGCCGGCATCCTCGGCGGCATGGTCTGGGCCGCTGCCCCGGCTTTTCTGAAGACGAAGCTCGGGGTCAACGAGATCCTGTCGAGCCTGATGCTCAACTATGTCGCGATCCAGCTGCTCTTTTATCTGATGCGCGGGCCGTGGAAGGACCCGGAGGGCTTCAACTTTCCACAGACGGCACTGTTTTCCGCCGATCAGACCCTGCCCATGGTGGTGCCGGGAACGCTGATCCATCTCGGCGTGCCGATCGCCGCAGCGGTGGCGCTGACGGTCTGGTTCCTGATGGTCCGCTCGATCACCGGCTTTCAGATCCGTGTCGTGGGCCTGGCGCCCAGGGCGGCGCTCTATGGCGGGTTCCGCTGGTCCTCGACGGTCTGGCTGGCGCTGCTCGTCGGTGGTGGCCTTGCCGGCCTTGCCGGTGTTCTGGAGGCCGCCGGGCCCTTCGGTCAGATGGTGCCGCAATTCCCCACCGGTTATGGCTATACGGCGATCATCGTGGCCTTTCTCGGCCGGCTGAACCCGTTGGGCATCCTGCTCGCCGCGCTGGTTCTGGCGCTGACCTATGTCGGCGGCGAAACCGCCCAGACGGCGATCGGCCTGCCGGCGTCCGCGACCGGGGTCTTCCAGGCGATGTTGCTGTTCTTCCTGCTCGCGGGCGATCTTCTCGTCGGCTACCGTCTGGTGTCGCGTTCGCGCTCGCCGGCTCAAGGGGCAACGACGCTGAAGTCCGGCCGAAGTGCCGCCCGGAAGGCTGGCCAGAACCCGGCCGAGGCCAAATCGTCCAAGTCCGAGGCGGCAACCGCATGACGATGTCCCTGGCCATCGCCATCGTGATGACCATCGCCGGTGCGGCGACGCCCTTGCTGATCGCCGCGCTTGGCGAACTGGTCGCCGAAAAATCCGGCGTCCTCAATCTCGGCGTCGAGGGCATGATGCTGATCGGCGCCGTCACCGGCTTCGCCGTTGCCTATACGACGGGTGTTCCGGCGCTCGGCGCGCTTGCCGCGCTGTTTGCCGGCGCGCTCGCCTCGCTGATCTTCGCCGTCCTGACGCTGACCCTGATGGCCAATCAGGTCGCGACGGGCCTGGCGCTGACGATCTTCGGCACGGGCGTTTCGGCGCTGCTCGGCGCACCCTTCGTCGGCATCACCACGGCGAGACTCGGGCCGGTCTTCCCCGATTTTCTCGCGGGCGACCCGCTGCTTCGGGTGATCTTCGGCTACTCGCCGCTTGTCTATCTCGGCCTGATCTTCGCCGCCCTCGTCTGGTGGTTTCTTGCTCATTCGCGCGCCGGGCTGATCCTGCGCGCTGTCGGAGAGAGCGACGAGGCAGCCCATGCGATCGGCTATCCGGTGCTGACGGTACGCTATCTCGCCGTCCTGTTCGGCGGCGCCATGGCCGGGCTTGCCGGCTCCTACTATTCGCTGGTGCTGACGCCGATGTGGGCCGAGCGGCTGACCGCCGGGCGCGGCTGGATCGCCATCGCCCTCGTCGTCTTCGCCTCCTGGCGCCCGAGCCGTGTCGTCCTCGGCGCCTATCTCTTCGGTGCCGTCATCACCTTCGAGTTGCAGGCCAAGGCCGCCGGCTTCGATCTTTTCGCACCGGAGTTCCTCGCGAGCCTGCCTTATCTGGCGACGATTCTCGTCCTCGCCCTCATCTCCGCCGGCAGGAACCGGGCGCTCAACGCCGCCCCGACCTGCCTCGGCCAACCGTTTCGCGCAAGCACCTGATCGCGCCGCCTTTCGCCAACCCGAACAGATCGTAACCCAGGAGCATCACCATGTTCGACCGCACCCGCCGCCGCCTTCTCACCGGCTCGGCCGCCTTCGCCGCCGCCTCGGCCTTCGGCCTGCCGAAATCCTACGCCGCCATCGGCGAGAAGAAGGACAAGGTGAAGGCCGCCTTCGTCTATGTCGGACCGGTCGGCGACTATGGCTACTCCTTTGCCCACGACCAGGGCCGCAAGTTCCTGATGGAGAAGCTCGGCGACAAGGTCGAGACGAATTTCGTCGAAAGCGTCTCCGAAGGGCCTGACGCAGAGCGCGTCATTCGCCAGCTCGCCCAGGACGGCAACGACATCGTCTTCACCACCTCCTTCGGCTTCATGAATCCGACGGTGAAGGTGTCGAAGCAATTCCCGAAGGTCGCCTTCGACCATGCCACCGGCTACAAGACAGGTGCCAACATGGGCGCCTACAATTCGCGCTTCTACCAGGGCCGCGCCGTCCTCGGCACGATCGCCGGCATGATGTCGAAGGCCGGCAAGGCCGGTTACGTCGCCTCCTTCCCAATTCCCGAAGTGGTAATGGGCATCGACGCCTTCACGCTCGCCGCTCAGGCGGTCAATCCGGACTTCAAGACGCAGGTCGTCTGGGTCAATTCCTGGTACGACCCGGCCAAAGAGGCCGACGCCGCCAAGGCGCTGCTCAGTCAGGGCGCCGACGTCATCACCCAGCACACGGACTCCCCCGCGCCGCTGCAGGCGGCCGAGGCCGCCGGCGCCATCGCCTTCGGCCAGGCCTGGGACATGCAGAGCTTCGCCCCCAACGCCCACATGACCGCGATCGTCGACACCTGGGGCCCGTATTACGTCTCCGAGGTCGAGAAGCTCCTGGCCGGCGAATGGCAGCCGACCGACGTCTGGTGGGGCATGAAGGAGGGCATGCTGGAAATGTCGCCCTTCAACCCGAAGATGCCCGACGACGTGAAAGCCGCCGCCCAGAAGATCGTCGACGAGACCAAGGCCGGCACTTACGACGTGTTCAAGGGACCGATCAAGGATCAGACGGGCGAGGTGAAGGTGAAGGAGGGCGAGACGATTCCCGACGGCGACTTGCTGAAGATGGATTGGTATGTCGAGGGCGTGCAGAGCTAAGGGGGCGAACACTCCTCCGGGATTTCGCGCCGTCCTGTCTCCTTAAGACAGCGGCGCAAGTTCGGACGAGGGCCGCAGCCACGATTGAGAGGGCGAAGCACCACCGCTTCGTCATCCTCGGGCACCATCCCGAGGATGACGACTGTGTTCTGACGTAAGTCGAAACGTCACCGCCAGAGGACCAGAGTATCGATGTGGACCTACTTCTCCGACTGGCTGGAATTCGCGGTGCGCTGGGTGCATGTGATCACCGCCATCGCCTGGATCGGCTCGTCCTTTTATTTCATCGCCCTCGATCTTGGTCTCAGAAAAATCCGGGCGCTCCCTGCCGGTGTCGGCGGCGAGGCCTGGCAAGTGCATGGCGGTGGCTTCTACCACATGCAGAAATATACGATCGCGCCCGACGAGATGCCGGACGAGCTGACCTGGTTCAAATGGGAAAGCTACGCCACCTGGCTGTCGGGCGCAGCGCTTCTGTTCCTCGTCTACTATCTCGGTGCCGATCTTTTTCTGATCGATCCGCAGAAGGCCGATTTGCCGGTCTGGGGCGCAACGCTGACCGGCATCGGCGGATTGGCGCTCGGCTGGATCGTTTACGATGCCCTGTGCAAATCGCCGCTGAAGACCAGTGACACGGCGCTGCTCGCCGCGCTCTTCGTCTATGTGGTGGTGGCAAGCTATCTGTTCAGCCAGGTCTTTTCCGGCCGCGGCGCCATGCTGCACACCGGCGCGATGATCGCGACGATCATGACCGCCAACGTCTTCTTCACCATCATCCCGAACCAGAAAATCGTCGTCGCCGACCTGAAGGCCGGCAAGACGCCCGAGCCGTTGCTCGGCGCCGAGGCCAAGCAGCGCTCGCTGCACAACAACTACCTGACCCTGCCGGTCATCTTCCTGATGCTCTCCAACCACTATCCGCTGGCCTTCGCCACGCAGTGGAACTGGGCCATCGCCGGCCTCGTGCTGTTGATCGGCGCGATCGTGCGGCACTTCTTCAACACCATGCACAAGACCGGCCGGAAGCTGTGGTGGTGCTGGGCTGTCGCGGGCCTCCTCTTCGTCGCGGTCATCACGCTGTCCGGCTCGCCGGGCTGGCGCGCGACGTCGGCGGACGCCGAAAGCCCCAGTGCGGTTCTGATCGAGGGGCGCGGCGATCCGGCCGCAGCGCTCGCAGCCTCGCCGCTGTTCGCCGAGGCGCAATCGATCGTCATGTCGCGCTGCTCCATGTGCCACGCCAGGGAGCCGCTCTGGCCGGGGCTCGGCCATGCGCCGAAGGACGTGATGCTGGAAACCCCGGACGAGATCGTCCACTTCGCCTCGCTGATCGAGCGCCAGGCGGTGCGTAGTCACGCCATGCCGCCCGGCAACCTGACGGGCATCGAGCCGCGGGAGCGCGCGACGCTGGCCCACTGGCTGGCAGCGGGCGAGGGCGGCTACCGGGGCGATGGGGCGCTCTGATGTCCCGCAGTTCATCGAACGACACCGCAACGCCCGCCGGGCAGAAGGGCGGCCCTCCCATGGACAGCGATGCGGACCCGGCGAGCGCAGGCCAGCATGGTGGCGGAACCATTGCGCTGCGCGGCCGCATCCTCTCTTTCGACGCCGATCCGGCTAAGGCGGGCGTGCGCGAGGCCGTGCGCTTCATCCAGGACGGGCTGGTGGTCGTCGAGGCGGGTATCATCCGCGCCGTCGGCGAGGCGACGAAGCTCCTGCGCGAACTGTCGCCCGGCATCCCGATTGCCGACCATCGGCCGCATCTGATCCTGCCGGGCTTCATCGATCCGCATCTGCACATGCCGCAGACCCAGGTCATCGCCTCCTACGGCACCGCACTGATGGAGTGGCTGCGAAAATATACCTTTCCCGAAGAGAGCCGCTATGGCGATGCGGCGGTCGCCGCCGAGGCCTCCCGCTTTCTCCTCGACGAGCTTCTCGCCAACGGTACGACGACCGCCGGCGTCTACTGCACGACCCATCCGGCAAGCGTCGACGCCTTTTTCTCGGAGGCCGAGCGGCGGTCCCTGCGCATGGTCGCCGGCAAGGTGATGATGGACCGCAACGCCCCGCCGGCGCTTCTCGACACTGCCGAGACCGGCTACGCGCAGTCCGAAGCGCTGATCGCCCACTGGCATGGGCGCGGGCGGCTCGAATATGCGATCACCCCGCGCTTCGCCCCGACCTCGACCGAAGCGCAGCTCGAGGCCGCTGGCGCTCTTGCCAAGGCCCACCCCGACCTCACCATCCAGACGCATCTTTCGGAAAACCACGCCGAGATCGCCTTCGTCGCCGAGCTGTTTCCCTGGTCGAAGGACTACACCGACGTCTACGACCATTACGGACTGATGCGCGAAAAGGCGCTGTTCGGCCATTGCATCCATCTGTCGGAGCGTGAGCGGCAGGTCATGGGCGAAAAGGGCGCGTCCGCCATCTTCTGCCCGACCTCGAACCTCTTTCTCGGCTCCGGCCTGTTCGACCGGGCGGCGACCCTGCAAGCCGGTATTGCGATCGGTATCGCCACCGACATCGGCGGCGGCACGTCCTATTCGATGCTTCGGACGCTGGCCGAAGGCTATAAGGTCATGGCTCTGACCGGCCAGAAGCTGCCGGCCTTCGATGCGTTCCACATGGCGACTCGCGGCAACGCTCTTGCCATGGGTCTCGGCGACCGGATCGGCTGCATCGCCGCCGGCTTCGAGGCCGATTGTGTCGTTCTCGAAACCACTGCCACGAGCGTCCAGCGCCGGCGCATGGAGCGCGTCGAGACGCTGGAGGACGAGCTGTTCACTCTGATGACCCTCGGCGACGAGCGGTCGACGGTCGCGACCTACGCCTTCGGCCGCCGGGTCTATGACCGCGCGACGGCACGGCGCCCGCGCCTGGCACGACGGCCCGACCAACTGCCGCGCAAGACGCGTGTCGTCGGGGACGGTGCAGATCAGCAGTAGGCGGCGATCGCGGGAGCGTTGGCGTCAAGAGCCCGACCCTCGACCAACGTCCTTCGATCCCTACCTTCCTTGGCGACAGGTAGAAGCGAGAGGCGCGATCCATGAAACTGGTGAGATTTGGCGAGGTCGGAGCCGAAAAACCGGGGTTTTTCGACGACGAGCATGTGCTTCGGGACCTCTCCGGCGAAATCGAGGACTTATCCGGCGAGGCGCTGTCGAAGGCTTCGCTGAAGAAGATCGCCGGTTGGGATCAAAAAAGCTTTCCGAAGGCCGATCCGTCCAGCCGGTTGGGGGCGCCCGTCGGCCATGTCGGCAATTTCTATGCGATCGGCCGCAATTACGCCGAGCACGCCGCCGAGACCGGCTCCGACGTTCCGACCGAACCGATGCTGTTCAACAAGGCGACGTCGTCGATCGTCGGGGCTCATGACGATATTATGGTGCCGCAAGGCTCGACCAAGCTCGACTGGGAGGTCGAGGTGGCGATCGTGATGGCACAGGAGGCCCACTACATTTCCGAGGATCTGGTGATCGACCACGTCGCCGGTTTTTGTCTGTGCAACGACGTTTCCGAGCGCGCTTTCCAGAAGGAGCGGGGCGGGCAGTTCGTGAAGGGCAAGTCGGCGCCGACCTTTGGTCCGCTCGGCCCATGGCTGGTGACGCCCGACGAGATCGAGGATCTGTCCGCCATCGATCTGTGGCTCGACGTCAATGGCGAGCGCATGCAGACCGGCACGACGGCCGACATGATCTTCTCGGTCAAGACCATCGTCAGCCATCTGTCGCAGTTTCTGAAGCTGATGCCGGGCGATGTCATCACCACCGGCACGCCCGCAGGCGTTGCCGCCGGCATGAAGCCGCCGCGCTGGCTGAAACCGGGCGATGTCGTCACCCTCGGCGCCAAAGGGCTCGGCGAGCAGCGGCAGGTGGTCAAGGCTTACGGCGAGTGAGGGTACAGGCTGGCTAATTCAGTTGGCTGTTTCCGGCCGTTCGACGCGAGCGCCGCTCAGACGCATCGTCGGCAGTGACGTCACAAAACCGCGCGACGAAACCCGACCCTGGTCGTCGGTCGTCAATTTATCCCGCATTGCACGCAAATTTAACGAAACCCGCGCCGAGTGGGGAACTTCTCACGCACTCGCCTCTTAAACCTCAAGGGGCGGGGACCTCTTCCAGGATCGAGCCCAACGGCGCAACGAGTGCTGGACAACCGGGTGTCGCCCTCTATCCCTTAACGTGTGCCGACACGTCCGGCGTCCCGGATGCACCCGATGCATCTGTCGCCGTTCACTGAAGACGATGGCTGACTGAAAGGCTTTGCCCATGGCGAAATCCACGACCGCACCCAAGACATCCAAGGGCCAGAAGACGAACAACGCCGAGGGCGAGGCGCTGCTCGTGGCGCTGGCCGAGAACCGGGTCGCGATCGAGGATGTGAAGCCGCAGATCGACGGCGGGCGCTTCGCCGTCAAGCGTGTCGAGGGCGAGCCTCTCGTCGTCGAAGCCGACGTCTTCTCCGACGGCCACGATAAGATCGCAGCCGCCGTCTTGTTTGGTGCCGGCCCGGCGGAGAACTGGGCTGAGACGCCGTTGATCTTCGTCGAAAACGATCGTTGGTCGGCCGAAATCAGCTTCGACAAGCCGGGACCCTATCGCTACTCGGTCATTGCCTGGCGCGACCTTTACGCGACGTGGCGCGACGAAGCCGAAAAGAAGCGCGACGCCGGCGTTTTGACCAACCTCGAACTGATCGAGGCCCGCGAACTCGTCGAAAAAGCCCAGGAGTCCGGCCGCGGCTCCAAGGCCCAGCAGAAGGATCTGGTCAAGCTCCACGAGAAGCTGGAAAAATGTGCTGCCAAAGGCGATGCCGACGGTCAGTACGACCTGATGATGGCCGCCGAGACGATCGCGCTGCTCGCGGTCACCGGTATGCGAACCAACCTCTCGCGCTTTCCCGTCGACGTCCCGGTCTGGGTCGATCGCGAGCGTGCGGCGTTTTCCGCCTGGTACGAGATCTTCCCACGCTCCCAGTCCGGCGACCCGAAGCGCCACGGCACTTTCGACGACGTGATCGCGCGTTTGCCCGACATTCAGGAGATGGGCTTCGACGTCCTGTATTTCCCGCCGATCCATCCGATCGGCCTGTCCAACCGCAAGGGCAAGAACAACACGCTGACCCCGACCGAAGACGATGTCGGCAGCCCCTATGCGATCGGCGCGAAGGAGGGCGGTCACGAGGCGATCCATTCCGAACTCGGATCGATGGACGACTTTCAGCGCATGATGGCCGCCGCGACGGATCACGGCCTGGAAATCGCGCTCGACGTCGCCCTCAACGCGTCACCCGATCATCCGTGGATCAGGCAGCATCCCGAATGGTTCGACTGGCGGCCGGACGGCACCATCAAATACGCCGAGAACCCGCCGAAGAAGTATCAGGACATCGTCAATTTCCACTTCTACCGCGATGCGCTGCCGTCGATCTGGTACGCGATGCGCGACATGTTCCTGTATTGGCTGGAGCACGGCGTCCGCATCTTCCGGGTCGACAACCCGCACACCAAGCCGTTCCCGTTCTGGGAGTGGGTGATCGCGGAAATCCATAAGGTCGATCCGGGGGTGATTTTCCTCGCGGAGGCCTTCACGCGCCCCAAGGTGATGAAGCGTCTCGCCAAGGTCGGCTACAACCAGTCCTATTCCTACTTCACCTGGCGAAACGAGAAGCAGGAGCTGGAGGAGTATCTGACCGAGCTGACGCAGGAGGAATGCGTCGACTTCATGCGGGTGAACTTCTTCGTCAACACGCCCGACATCAACCCGCTCTACCTGCAGACCTCGGGTCGTCCCGGTTTTCGCACGCGTCTGGCGCTCGCGGCGTCGCTCGCGGGCAATTACGGCGTCTATTCCGGCTTCGAGCTGTGCGAATTCCTGCCGATTCCCGGCAAGGAAGAATATCTCAATTCCGAAAAGTTCGAGATCCGCGCCTACGACTGGAAGGCCGAGGGCAACATCCGCGAGGATATCGCCTTCTTCAACACGCTGCGCCGGACGGAAGCCGCGATGAAGGACTTCCGCAACCTCGCCTTCTACCACTTCGACAACGACAACATCGTCTATTACGGCAAGCGGACGGCGGACCATTCCTGCTTCCTGTTGTTCATGGTCTCGCTCGATCCGCACCGTTCGCAGGGTGGAAACTTCGAGGTTCCGGTCTGGGAGCTCGGCCTCCCGGACGACGGCACCGTGCGTGTCAGGGAGATGGTGTCGGGGACCGACATCCTTTGGCACGGCAAGACCCAGCATTGGTGGATGAACCCGCACGACCGGCCCTATGCCGTCTTCAAGATCGAGCGCTGAGACGGCCAGCCTCCCGACCTTTCCATTTCCTCCTGACCCAGAAGACCTATTGATGAACGAGCAAGTTTCGATCGTACCTTCGGGCGACCAGAGCCAAGGCCCCGACCCCCAGGCGGCAGACTGGTACAAGGACGCGGTCATCTACCAATTGCACGTCAAGACCTTCGCCGATTCCAACGGCGACGGCATCGGCGACTTCGCTGGGCTGGTGCAGCATCTCGATTACGTCCAGGAACTCGGCGTCACGGCGATCTGGATTCTGCCGTTCTATCCCTCGCCGTTGCGCGACGATGGCTACGACATCTCCGACTATCGTTCGGTCAACCCGTCCTACGGCAATCTGGAGGATGTGGAACGGCTGATCGAGGAGACCCACAAGCGCGGGATGCGGATCATCACCGAACTGGTGATCAACCACACCTCGGACCAGCATCCCTGGTTCCAGTCGGCTCGCAACGCCCCGAAAGGTTCGCCTGAGCGCGATTTCTACGTCTGGGCCGACGATGATAAGGGCTACGATCTTACCCGTATCATCTTCACCGACACCGAGACGTCGAACTGGACATGGGACCCGGTCGCCAAGCAGTATTTCTGGCACCGTTTCTTCTCGCACCAGCCCGATCTCAACTTCGACAACCCCAAGGTCATGGAAGAGGTGCTCGCAACGATGCACTTCTGGCTCGACATGGGCGTGGATGGTTTGCGGCTCGACGCGATCCCCTACCTCGTTGAGCGCGAAGGCACCAACAACGAGAATCTGGACGAGACGCATGTCGTCCTGAAAGCCATTCGAACCGACCTCGACAAGCACTATCCCGACCGGATGCTGCTGGCCGAAGCCAATCAATGGCCGGAGGACACGCGGCCCTATTTCGGCGAGGGCGACGAATGCCACATGGCGTTCCACTTCCCGCTGATGCCGCGCATGTACATGGCGCTCGCCCAGGAAGACCGGCATCCGATCACCGACATCATGCGGCAGACGCCGGACATCCCGGAAAACTGCCAATGGGCGATCTTCCTGCGCAATCACGACGAGCTGACGCTCGAAATGGTGACCGAGGAGGAGCGTGACTATCTCTGGTCGACCTATGCCGCCGACACCCGCGCCCGCATCAATCTCGGCATTCGCCGGCGCCTTGCGCCGCTGATGGGCAACGACCGCCGCAAGGTCGAGCTTTTGAACGCGCTTTTGATGTCGATGCCCGGCACGCCGACCGTTTATTACGGCGACGAGATCGGCATGGGCGACAACATCTATCTCGGCGACCGCGATGGCGTCAGAACGCCCATGCAATGGTCGGCCGACCGCAACGGCGGCTTCTCCCGCGCCGACCCGCAGCGGCTCTATCTGCCGGTCATCCAGGATCCGGTCTACGGCTATCAGGGCGTCAACGTCGAGGCGCAGTCGAACAACCCGGCCTCGCAGCTCAACTGGTTGCGCCGGCTGATCCAGGTCCGCCGCACCAAGGAGGCCTTCGGTCGCGGCGAGATCAATTTCCTGCTTCCATCGAACCGCAAGATTCTCGCCTATCTTCGCGAATACAAGGGCGAGCGCATCCTGTGCGTGGCCAACCTTTCGTCTTCGGCGCAGGCCGTTGAACTGGATCTGGAGCAGTTCGCCGGCACCGTGCCGGTCGAGATGCTCGGCCAGTCGGCCTTTCCGCAGATCGGCGTCAACGCCTACATGCTGACGCTACCGGCGTTCGGTTTCTTCTGGTTCGATCTCGCGGCCAACGGCCTGGCGCTGGGCGGTCCGGTGCCGCTGCCGGCCTTTTCGACGCTGGTTTCGCCGGGCTCGCTCAAGGCGACGATCGGCGGACGCAATCTGACCGAGCTGCAATCGGTCATGCCCGATTTCATTACAGGTCAGCGCTGGTTCGCCGGCAAGTCCGAGCGGCCACGCAACGTGACGGTTTCGGTGCTGGGTGAGCCGAAGGAGGGCTCGGCCCAGCATCTCTTGACCGAGGTGACGGTGAAGGCCGCCTCCGGCGACCAACGCTATTTCTTGCCGCTTTCGGCCCGTTGGGGCGAGCGCTATTTGCATCCGCAGGATACCGAGCTGCCCTACACCATCGCCAAGGTTCGTCAGGGTCCAAAGATCGGCGCGCTGGTCGACGGCGCCCGCAATCCAGACCTTGCCAGGATGATGATCGCGTTGATCGCTGACGGCGAGGACGTGGCGATGGACGGCGGCAAGTTGATCTTCACGCCGTCGAAGACCCAGAAGGAGGGCGTTGCGGCCTCGCTTGCCGTCGAGGTCGACGCGATGCGTCCGCTGACGACCGAGCAGTCGAATACCTCGCTGCTGATCGGCGCCGACGCGATCCTCAAATATTACCGGCGCCTGCGCGACGGCATCCAGCCGGAGCTGGAGGTCACGCGCTTCCTCACCGAGAAGACCGATTTCGAGGCGGCGCCGAAGCTCTACGGTTCGGTCGAGCTCGAACGCCTCGACGGCACCCGAACGGCGGTGGCCGCGCTCTTCGAGCAGGTGCAGAACCAGGGCGACGCCTGGAGCGTCGTCGTCGATGCCCTGTCACGCTTTCTGCGCGACAACGCTTACACCCAGCAGCCCTTCGTCGACGACGCCATCGAGGGACTGCCCGGCGATGAGCCGAAGCTGGCGATCCAGCTCGATGCGCCCGAAGTGCTCGGCCGTCGCACCGGCGAGATGCATGCTGCGCTGGCCACCAGGACCGGTGATCCGGCCTTCGATCCCGAGCCGCTCGACGACGGGAGCTACATGGCCCTCATCGCCGACGCCAAGCGCGAGGCCGGCGAGGCGCTGAAGATTCTTTCCGACGCCAAGGCCGGTCTGCCCTCCGATCTCGCCGACGACGTCGACCGGCTGGTCGGCTCGGAGAAGGACATCCTGACCTGGTTCGACCGTTTCGGTGGCCTGAAGATCAACACCCATCGCACCCGCATCCATGGCGACTATCATCTCGGCCAGGTGCTGGTATCGAAGAACGATATGGTGATTCTCGACTTCGAGGGTGAGCCGGGCCGCGAGATGGAGGAGCGCCGGGCAAAGTTCTCGCCGCTGCGCGATGTTGCCGGCATGCTTCGCTCCCTCGACTACGCCGCATTTGCCGCGCGCGACCGCGCCGGACCGTCCGACGAGACCACCGGCGAGCGGCTGCGCGAGATGGCCGAGAGCTGGCGCAACGAGGCGAGCGAAGCCTTTTTGCGCCATTGGAGCACGGCCTCGGGCATCTCGCTCGATAACCCGGCCATCGAGCAGCTCCTCGACCTGTTCGTTCTCCAGAAGGCGTTCTACGAACTCAAATACGAGGCGGCCATGCGCCCCGGCTGGCTGTCGATTCCCTTGCGCGGCATCATCGCGCTGCTCACGAAACGACAGGTTCTGAAATGACTTCTCCCTCCCAGACGACCGCCGGTGCGGCGACGCGCGTCGACCATCGGCCGTCCGAGCACGAGGCCGTCGAGATCGGCCGAGGCGTTCACGGCAATCCATTCGCCGTCCTTGGTCGATTTGAGACCAACGGCGGTGCTATCGTACGCGTTTTTCGCCCCGGCGCCGAAAGCGCGACCGTGCTGGGCGCCAACGGCACCCGTCTCGGCGCGCTCGAAGCCTTCGGTCCCGAAGGCTTCTTTACCGGTTTCGTGCCGAAACTTCGCGCCGTGGACGCCTATGAAATGCAGTATGCCCATGGTGGCGACGAGTGGAACGAGAGCGATCCCTATCGCTTCGGCCCGATCCTCGGCGAACAGGACGTCCACCTGATCGCAGAGGGAAATCACTACAGACTCTACGACAAGCTCGGCGCCCATCCGACCACCATGGACGGGGTCGACGGCACGGCCTTCGCCGTCCTCGCGCCCGCCGCACGCCGGGTGTCGGTGGTCGGCAATTTCAACTCATGGGACGGCCGCCGCCACGTGATGCGCAAGCGGCACGAATGCGGCGTGTGGGAGCTGTTCATCCCCGAGCTCGGCCGCGGTGAGGTCTACAAGTTCGAGCTGATCGGCCCCGACGGCGACGTGTTGCCGCTGAAGGCCGATCCCATGGGCTTTTACCAGGAGCAGGCGCCGTCCACCGCGTCGATCGTCGACGGGCTGATCGAGCACGAGTGGAAGGACCAAGAATTCCAGAAGCACGCTGCGGATTGGCAGGACAGCGAGAAAGCCATCTCGATCTACGAGGTGCATCTCGGGTCCTGGCGGCGCGGCGACGACAACGCTATGCTCGACTACGATCAGATCGCCGGCGAGCTGGTTCCCTATGTCAAGGAGATGGGCTTCACCCATGTGGAACTGCTGCCGGTTTCCGAGCATCCGTTCTACGGTTCCTGGGGCTACCAGCCGATCGGCCTTTACGCGCCGACCTCGCGCTATGGTTCGCCGCAGGCCTTTGCCCGCCTCGTCGACAAGTTGCACCAGGCCGGTATCGGCGTGCTGCTCGACTGGGTGCCGGGGCATTTCCCCACCGACGTCCACGGCCTCGGCCGCTTCGACGGCACGGCGCTTTACGAGCACGCCGACCCGCGCCGCGGCTTCCACAAGGACTGGAACACGCTGATCTACGATTACGGCCGGCCGGAAATCGAGAACTACCTCGTCGCCAACGGCCTCTATTGGCTCGACAAGTTCCACATCGACGGCCTGCGCGTCGATGCCGTCGCCTCGATGCTGTATCTCGACTATTCGCGCAATCACGGCGAATGGGAGCCGAATATCCATGGCGGCCGCGAGAACCTCGAAGCCATGGCCTTTCTGAAGGACACCAACGAGCGCGTCGGCGAATATTATCCGAAGGCGACCACCCACGCCGAGGAATCCACCGCCTTCCCGAACGTGTCGCGCCCGACCTATGCCGGCGGCCTCGGCTTTCACTTCAAGTGGAACATGGGCTGGATGCACGACACGCTGCATTACATGCAGGAAGACCCGGTCAACCGGCGCTACCACCAGCACCACATGACCTTCGGCATGGTCTACGCCTACTCGGAGAACTTCGTCCTGCCGCTTTCCCACGACGAGGTCGTCTACGGAAAGGGCTCGCTGCTCGGCAAGATGCCCGGCGACGAATGGCAGAAGTTCGCCAACCTTCGGGCCTATTTCGGCTTCATGTGGACCCATCCGGGCAAGAAGCTGATCTTCATGGGCGGTGAGTTTGGCCAGGTCGGCGAGTGGAACCACGACCGCTCGCTCGACTGGCACCTGCTCGATCAGGCCAACCACAAAGGTATGCAAAGGCTGGTCCGCGATCTCAACACGCTCTATCGTGAAATTCCGGCGCTTCACGAGCTCGACTGCGAGCCCGACGGGTTCGAATGGGTCGATACCTCCAATGTCGAGCAGAGCGTCATCGCCTTCCTGCGCAAGGACAAGGAAGGCAAGGCGGTTCTCGTCGTCTCGAACTTCACGCCCGTCCCGCGCCACGACTATACGGTCGGCGTTCCATCCGGCGGCAAGTGGGTCGAGCGGTTGAACACCGATGCCGAGGTCTACGGCGGCTCCAATGCCGGCAATATGGGGGGCAAGGAGGCCGAGGATCACTCGGTCCATGGCCGACCCTACTCGGTCTCGCTTTCGTTGCCTCCGTTGGCCACCATCGTGCTGGTTCCGCAGGACTGACAGCAGGAGCGGTTGCTTTGCGCGCCGCATCGCCGCCATTTGAAGTTGACGGCCGGGTGGACCCGCATCCGGCCGTTTTTTGTCGTTCCGTGCGCAATGCGACGGCCAGCAAGTGACTTTCCCTCGTCGACATCACCGCGTCCGGGCAACTCCGCCAACGCGTTCTACGGGCCAGTAAAATCGCCCCTTCGCCGAGCTGGATGACAGGACGCCATCTTCGCTTTATTGTCTGCTCCGTGACAGGGGCGGCTGCCGGCGATGGCGGTCTGAGAAGCACCCTTCGAACCTGAACCGGGCAATGCCGGCGGAGGAAGTCGCGAAACGGATCACCAAAGCCGGTTCTCGCCGACGTCTTTCCCGCCGACAGGCCCATCGTCATGACGCCCGCAGCCAGTGGGATCGTCGAAAAGGGAACCTGCGATGGCACCGCCCGAGACGATCCGTAACGTCCTGTCGATCGCCGGTTCGGATCCGTCGGGGGGTGCCGGCATTCAGGCGGATATCAAGAGCTTCTCAGCCAACGGCGTCTACGGTATGGCGGTGATTACCGCGCTGACCGCTCAGAACACGTGCGGGGTCTCGGATATCGAGACCGTCTCCCCGGCCTTCGTTTCCGCGCAGATCGATGCGATCTTCGCCGACATCCGCGTCGACGCGGTCAAGATCGGGATGATCGCGACCGCCGGGATCGCCGAAGCCGTGGCAAAGGCCCTGACCCGGAACAGGGCGAGGAATATCGTCCTCGACCCTGTGATGGTCGCCAAGAGCGGCGACCGGCTTCTCACCGAGGAGGCGGTCGAGACGATCCGCACCGATCTCGTACCGCTCGCCGAAATGATCACGCCGAATTTGCCGGAGGCCGGGATGCTGCTCGGCGAGGAGGAGGCCGAGAATCCGGCGCGCATGGAGCGGGTCGCCATGAGGCTTCTATCGCTCGGCTGTCGCTCGGCGCTCTTGAAGGGCGGACATCTATCGGGCGGTGCGTCGCCCGACATGCTGGCGCGGCCTTCGGGCGTCACCCGCTTTGCTGGCGAGCGCATCGAAACGATGAACACTCACGGCACCGGCTGTACCCTTTCGTCGGCGATCGCTGCGCAACTCGCCCGAACCGGCGATCCGGCCGAAGCGGTGCGCCGCGCCAAGGCCTACGTCGCTGCCGCGATCGCTGCCGCCGACCGCCTCGACGTCGGCTCGGGTCATGGTCCCACGCATCATTTTCATGGGCTTTGGCCGGCCGATACCTAACCTGTCCGGTCTGGCAGCGGTTGTCCTGTCGCGCTTGCGGCGGCCGTGGCTTGAGCCGAGGCGGCCCGGTCTTGAGGCGAGGCGGAGGGCGGCGGGCTGGCGATGGGCGCGGCTTCCACCGGCTCGACCGGGACCACGTCGACCGAATGGCGCGTCTTCTGCGAACCTGTCATGGTGAGAACGCCCGCGACCGGCGATACGTCGCTGTAGTCGCGTCCGATTGCGACGACGATGTGGTCGCTGCCGGCCATGACGGCATTGGTCGGATCGAAGCCGACCCATCCGGTCTCGCGTCCGAGCCAGACCGTCACCCAGGCGTGCATGGCGTCGGCGCCCTGCAGCCGTGGCTTGCCGGGCGGAGGCAGGGTGCGCAGGAAGCCGCTGACATAGGCGGCCGGGATGCCGTTGGCGCGCAGGCCCGCGATCATCACATGGGCGAAATCCTGGCAGACCCCGTGACGCTTCTCGAAGGCCTCGGCGACGCTGGTGCCGACCTTGGTGGCGCCCGGCTGATAGGCGAAATCCGCCTTGATCTTTCGCGTCAGCGCCATCACCGCCTCGCCGGCCGAATGCGACCCGGTCGACGGGTCTCGGTCGCTTGCCGCCAGAGCCCCATCGGCCGGGAGCCCATCGACCGGAAGATAGGGACTGCGCAGGCCGTCCGCCGTGTAGTCCGAGACGTTGCGCAGCGGCCCGATGCGGCGCGAGCGGCCAAGGAAATGGATCGGCGACAGGCCTGAGGCGTCGCGCGTCCGCCGCGCTTCGTCCGCAACTGCCGCGAGCGTCGGCGTCCCGGCAAGACCGGCAAGTTCCGGTGCGACGTCGATCCGCGCCCGCATCTCGATTCTCAGGGTCTCATGCGGTCGTGCAAGGACGATCTCGTCCAGCGGGTTGCCGTAAAAGTCGAGGTCGCTGAAGCGTTCGTCCGGGTTCGGCACGATCTTCACCGTCGTCGTTTCGATCGTCTGACCGGCGAGTGTCCGCGGGCGCACCCGCAGCGTATGGCGCGCGACCGCGACGGCGGAAGGATAGTCGTACGCGATCTTCAAGGTGACGTCGTATTTCATTCCGGCACCGCAGCCTGTTGGATTTCGGCCGGCGCTGCCATCAGATAGCGTCGCGTCAAAAGCTCCGAGAACAGTCCCAGATCGCCGACGATACGGTTCAGGAACGCCGTGTCGACTTCGATCGCATCGGCCGTCTCCAGCCGGACCTTCAGCCGGGCGATGCGCCGTTGCAGCGTGTCGCGGGTTTCACCGGCTCGCACGCCCGGCAGTTCGACAAGCCGGTCGGCAAGGCTCGACACCTGGAAGGCAAGGGAACGCGGATTGAGCGGATCGAGGATGGTGAGGTCGAGGACCGTCTCCATCGACAGATCGACCGAATAACGCCGTCGGTAGGTGACGCGGCTGTCGGTGAACTCGAGCAGCGCTTCGAGGGCACCCTCGGCCGGCTCGCCGTCTGCCCCGATCGGGGCGATCAGGCTCGCGGCGATGGTCGCCGACATGCGCGCCCGCTCGATGCGCCGGCCGCACTGCATGAAGCGCCAGCCGGTGAACTGGTACATGTTTTCGCGCACGAGGCCGGTGAAGCCCGAAAGGCGGGTGAGCACCTGCGAGGTGAGGTCGACGAGGTCGCAATCGTCGTCGGCGATGGCGGAGAGGGCGAGGTCGACGATCTCGGTCAGGGTGCGCCAGCCGTCCGGCGCGAACCGGTCGCGGATGCGCGAGGCGGTGTCGGCGGCCTGACGGGCGAGCATCAAAAGCCCGCGCTTGGGATCGCTGACGGAAACGCCGAGTTCCTTCAGCAGGGCGGCGATCTGGGCATCGAGCGTGTCGTCCGCCATTGCCGGTTCGCCGGGCATGGCGGACGCGGGCGCATCCTCCGTATTTGGCGACGGGCGTTTTCCCGACGTCGCTTGCGCGATATTGCGGTGGGCGCCTGCGTTCGCGGCGCCGGTTTGGCTCGCGGCTCGCGGTTCCGTCGATGTCGCTGCCGGAGCCGGCTCGACATGCGCCATCGCCTCGCGGGCGGCGGCGATTCGCAGAAGGCGCGTGGCGACCTCGCAGCGCTCGGTATAACGCCCGAGCCAGAAGAGATTGTCGGCGGCGCGCGCCGGCAGAGCGCCCGGCAGACGGCGCAGGAACCGGCCGTCATGACCGCCCCCGAGCAGCGTTACCGGCTTCGACACGGACCTGGCGGCGATCCACACGTCGGTGGAGCGCCCGCCCGCCTGCATCGATACGACCCGCGCGTCGGGCAGGTCGCCGACCCGGGCGAAGCCGCCCGGCATGGCGTGCCAGCCCGCTTCGTCGCGGCAAAGGAAGATGCGCAGCGTCACCGGCCGCGGTTTGAGGACGCCGTCGATGAACACCGGTTGGGTCGACAGCGCGGCGATCTCCTGGCCGACATATTCCGCGCCATTGGCATGGGGGTCGTCGGTGAAGGCGCGCGGATCGAAGCCGCCATTCTTGAGGAAAAGATCGGTCGCCGACGGCGGGAAGGCGGCGGCGAGCTGCAACCGGTCCTTGTGCGACAGGACGTAGTCCCGCTCCTCGCTCTGGCCGCACCACCAGGTCGCGATGGTCGGTACGCCCAACGCTTCGCCCGTCAACGCTCGGGCCAGCGCCGGCTGGAAGGCCATCAACGCCCGACTTTCCAAAATGCCGGAGCCGAGCGCGTTGACCATGGTCAATTGGCCGGAGAGGACGGCGCGCACCAGGCCGGGCGTCCCGATGCGCGAACCGGCATAAAGCTCCAGTGGATCGCAGAAATCGGCATCGAGCCTTCGCCACAGCACCTCGATCGGCTTGGCGCCGTCGACGGTGCGCACCATCGCGACACCGTTGTTGACCACGAGGTCGCCCCCTTCGAGCAGTAACAGTCCGAGATATCGGGCAAGATAGGCTTGTTCGTAATAAGTCTCGTTGTGCGGGCCGGGCGTCAGAAGACCGATGCGCGTGGAATCGGGGCCGGCGAGCCCGTAGAGGCTGTCGCGAAAGCGGCGGAAGAAGCCGGCGAGCCGGGTGATGTTCATGGCGCCGGAGACGTCGGGGAACGCCTTGGTCGATGCCACGCGATTTTCCAGCGCGAAGCCGGCCCCGGACGGCGCCTGTGTGCGGTCGCCGAGCACCCACCAGCGCCCGTCCGGCCCCCGGCCGAGGTCCATGGCGATGAAGCGGATCAGCGGTTGCGGCCCATCGCTTCCTCGTCCGTTGTTTCCCCTGTCCCGTCCGTTTCCTTGTGCGCGCACCAGCGCCTGGTCGGCGAGCGGCCGCAAGAATTCCGGGTTCTGGCCGAGGATCGCACTTGGCAGGACGCCATCCGCTATCGTCAGTCGCGCACCATAAAGGTCGCCGAGCAGCGCTTCGAGAAAGTTCGCGCGCTGGACCAGCCCTGCCGAAAGATCGAACCATTCGTCCGGATCGAGCACCAGGGGCGGCTGCGACAGCGGCCATTCGCGCTGCTCCTCGCTGCCGTCTGCCGCGCCGTAGACGCTGTGATAGACGCCAGCCTCGTCGAGATATTGCCGGGCACTGCGAAACCGTGCCTCGCGCGCCGCCGGCGCCAGCGCGGCCAACGCCTCGATCAGCGGCCGGTAATGCGGCCGGATCGAGCCGTCCGGCGCCATCATCTCGTCATGGCCTGAGCCGACGGCCTGGCGATAGCCGGCGGTGAGCGCCGAAAGGTCGGCGTCCGATTTTCGTTCCGCGGCTTCGGTCAGTGACACCGTTTCAGTTCTCCGTCACACCAGACCCGCCGGGCGGCGCAGATCGAGCGTCGTCGGGAAAGACGGGTCTGGCATCTCCGGCGTCGGCACGTAGTGGCCTGGCGTGTTGCCGAGATCCTCGAAGCGGGCGAGGCGGCGGGCTTCGGCCTCGTTGGCGTTGACCGGGAAGACATCGTAGCTGCGCCCGCCCGGATGGGAGACGTGATAGGTGCAGCCGCCGATCGAGCGCCGCGACCACTTGTCATAGATGTCGAAGGTCAGCGGCGCATGGACCGGGATCGTCGGATGCAGGCCCGAGGCCGGCTGCCAGGCCTTGAAGCGAACGCCTGCGACGGCGTCCTTGCCGTTGCCGGTCGCCGCCAGTGGGACCTCGCGGCCGTTGCAGGTGACGGTGTGACGGGCCGGGTCGAAGTTCGACAGTTTGACCTGCAGGCGTTCGACGGAGGAATCCACGAAGCGCACCGTGCCGCCGATCGCTCCGGTCTCGCCCATGACGTGCCAGGGCTCCAGCGCCTGGCGCAGCTCCAGCGTGACGCCCTCGTGGGTAATCGTGCCGCAATAGGGAAAGCGGAACTCCGACTGCGCCTCGAACCATTCCGGCCGCATGGCAAAACCGGCTTCGTTAAGGTCCGCGAGGACACCCATGAAATCCTGCCAGAGGAATTCCGGCAGCATGTAGCGGTCGTGGAGGGTGGTGCCCCAGCGCGTGAAGCGGCCCTGTTCCGGACGCTTCCAGAACTTGGCGATCAGCGCGCGGATCAGGAGTTGCTGGGCAAGCGACATCCTGGCGTCTGGCGGCATCTCGAAGGCGCGGAATTCGACCAGGCCGAGGCGGCCGGTCGGGCCGTCCGGCGAAAACAGCTTGTCGATGCAGATTTCCGCGCGATGGGTGTTGCCCGTAACGTCGATCAGGAGGTTGCGGAACAGGCGGTCGGTCATCCATGGCGGCACCGACGAGGAATCGGCCGGGATCTGCGCCATGGCGATCTCGAGTTCGTACAACTGGTCGTGGCGGCCCTCGTCGATGCGCGGCGCCTGGCTTGTGGGTCCGATGAACAGGCCCGAGAACAGGTAGGAGAGCGACGGGTGGCGCTGCCAGTAGAGGACCAGCGATTTCAGGAGATCCGGCCGGCGCAGGAACGGACTGTCGAGCGGCGTCGCGCCGCCGACGACGACATGGTTGCCGCCGCCGGTGCCGGCATGCTTGCCGTCGATCATGAACTTGTCGGTGCCGAGGCGGGACTGACGCGCTTCCTCGTAGACCGCCGTGGTGATGTCGACGCTTTCGCGCCACGACGAGGAGGGATGGACGTTCACCTCGATGACGCCCGGATCGGGAGCGACCCGAATGACGTTGAGCCGAGGGTCGGATGGCGGGGCATAGCCCTCGATCTGCACCGGAAGGCCCTCCGCCGCTGCAACCTCCTCGACGGCGGCGAGAAGGTCGAGATAGGCTTCGGCGCTCTCCAGAGGCGGCATGAACACGCAGAGCTTGCCGTCGCGCGGCTCGATGGCGAGCGCCGTGCGCACCGCGCCGAAGATGTCGGTCGGGGTGGCGTCGCCAGAGCCACCGTTAGAACCACCACCGGGGCCGAAGCCGGTGCCGACCGGCGCCATGCCGAGCGTTTGCGAGCCGTTCTCGCCAACCGGCGCCGAGGAATTGGCGTTGGCGGGCGCCGCCATCGCCCCGGACATGTCGCCCGTCGACTGGCTGATGCCATCATTTGCAGCCCTCTGCTGCATCTCGATACGGCCGTGCTGCGTGCGATTCTGCGGCGGCAGAGGCGGGAACGGCTGCATCGGATCAGCGGGGTGGATGTAGGGGTAGTCGCTCGGCTTGAGATAGGGGATCGAACCGAGCGGCAGGCGGTAGCCGAGGGCGGAATCGCCGGGCGTCAGGAACAGATGGCCGCGCCGCGTCGACCAGCGTTCCGAATGCCAGCGGAGTTTCCGGCTGTCGCGGGACTGCCAGGCCTGGACCGGCAGCACATAGCCCGTCGGATTCGACAGGCCGCGCGAGAAGACGGTTGCGAGCCGGGCCCGCTCCTCGCGGTCCTCCAGCTTGGAATTGGTCGGCTCGACATTCTCCGGCAGTTGCGCCTCGCGGGCGAGCCAGTAGGCCGCGTCCTCATAAGCCGGCTGCGCGTATTCGGGATCGACCCCGAGCACCTCGGCGACCTTCTTCGACAGCGTCTCGGCCTCCTTCTGGCCGACCGGCGTCACCGTCTTTTCGCGGGCGACGAGATTGGCGTCGTTCCAGACCGGCACACCGTCGCGGCGCCAGTAAAGCGAGAAGGTCCAGCGCGGCAGGGTCTCGCCCGGATACCATTTGCCCTGGCCGTAATGCAGAAAGCCGCCCGGCGCGAACCGGTCGCGCAGCCGGCGAATAAGGTCGTCGGCGAGACCGCGCTTCATCGGGCCGGTGGCGTCGGCGTTCCATTCCGGCGATTCGAACTCGTCGATCGACACGAAGGTGGGCTCGCCGCCCATGGTCAGGCGCACGTCGCCGGCCTTCAGCTCCGTGTCGACCTTTTCGCCCAGCGCGTCGAGCGCCTTCCAGCTTTCGTCGGAGAAGGGGAAGGAGACGCGCGGCCGCTCGGAGATGCGTTCGACGGTCATCTCGAAGTCGAAGGTGACTTCGGCATAGCTGACGCCGCCGGAGATCGGCGCGGCCGAACGGTAGTGCGGCGTCGCCGCCAGCGGCACGTGGCTCTCGCCGGTCAGGAGCCCCGAGGTCGCATCGAGTCCGATCCAGCCGGCGCCGGGCAGGTACACCTCGGTCCAGGCGTGGAGATCGGTGAAGTCGACATTGGTGCCGGCCGGTCCGTCGAGCGAGACGCGGTCGGGCTTCAACTGGATCAGATAACCGGAGACGAAGCGGGCGGCAAAGCCCAGGCGCCGCAGAATCTGGACGAGCAGCCAGGAGGTGTCGCGGCAGGAACCGGAGTGGTTCTGAAGCGTCTCGTCCGGCGTCTGCACGCCCGGCTCCATGCGCACCAGATAGTCGATCTTCCGGGACAGCAGCGCATTGAGGCCGACGAGGAAATTGACCGTGTGGGTCTCGCTGCGGTCGAGTTCGGCCACGAAGGTGTCGAGCAGCGGGCCGCCGTCTTCCTGCTTGAGATAGGGCTGGAGGTCGGTCTTCAGCGGCTCCTCGTAGTCGAAGGGCCAAGCCTCGGCGGCCTCTTCGACGAAGAAGTCGAACGGATTGTAGACGGTCATGTCGGCCGTCAGGTCCACCTCGATCTTGAATTCGGTCGCGGGTTCCGGGAAGACGAAGCGCGCGAGATAGTTGCCGAACGGGTCCTGCTGCCAGTTGATGAAGTGGTTTTCCGGCAGCACTTTCAGCGAATAGGATGGCACCTTGGTGCGCGAATGCGGCGCCGGGCGCAGACGCACGACCTGCGGCCCGAGAAAGACCGGTCGGTCGTATCTGTAATGCGTGACGTGATGCAGGGCGGCAAGAATCGACATGAGACGCTTTCGTCCTCGCCCGGTTCGGCAAGGCCTTTTCCAAGTGATGTTGCGCCGGACCATAAGGCCTTGTGCGCTGCGAGCAAGCCAAGCCGTGTCGATGCGTAAACATCGCGATCGTCAGTTATTTTGAAACCCGTCCGGCCAAGCCGGAACCGCATTGCAGCAATCGCATTACGGGCAAGAATTCACATCCGGCGCCGGGCGCAGCAAAGGTCAGATTCGATGAAACTTTTCTCCTGCCCCTCATGTTCCCAGGTGGTGTTCTTCGACAATGTCGTCTGCGAGCGCTGCAACCACGCCCTCGGCTACGAGCCGAAGACCAACAAGATGGTCGCGCTCGAGGCCGATGACGGCATCTGGGTGTCCGCCGGCACGAATGCCGACGGCGCGTCGTGGAAATACTGCGACAACTATCATCATGGCGTCTGCAACTGGCTGATCCCTGGCGACAGCACCGATCATCTGTGCCAGGCCTGCCGCCACAACCTCGTCGTGCCGGACGTTTCCGACATCGAGAAGATGGCGCTCTGGCAGAAGATGGAGAACGCCAAGCACCGGATGATCTATACGGCGATGCGTCTGAAGCTGCCGCTGCAGACCCGCAAAGAAATTCCAGAGGGCCTCGGCTTCGAATTTCTGTCGAACGACCCGGCCTCCGGCGAAAAAGTGATGACGGGCCATGATCTCGGCCTGATCACCATCGCCCTCGCTGAAGCCGACGACGCCGAGCGCGAGAAGCGCCGCACCGCGATGGGCGAGCCCTACCGCACATTGCTCGGCCATTTCCGCCACGAGGTCGGCCATTGGTACTGGGACCGGTTGGTGCGCGACGGCGGCGCACTCGAGGAGTGCCGTGCGATCTTCGGCGACGACAGCCAGGATTACGGCGAGGCGCTGCAGGCTCACTACAAAAACGGTCCGAAGCCGAACTGGCAGCACGAATACGTCTCGTCCTACGCCGGCGCCCATCCCTGGGAGGATTTCGCCGAGACTTGGGCGCACTACTTCCACATCGTCGCGACGCTGGAGACCGGCCACAGCTGGGGCGTTTCGATCGATCCCAAGCTCGAAAACCAGGGCCTCCTGACGACGACGATCGACTTCGACGTTTTCGACGACAAAGCGACCATCGAGCAGATCGCCAACGCCTGGCTGGCGCTTTCGGCGGCGTTGAACTCCTTCAGCCGCTCCATGGGCCACCAGGACACCTATCCCTTCGTGATCAGCCCGACCGTGATCGCCAAGCTCGGCTTCATTCACGATCTCGTTCACGGCCGGGTCGGCACCGGCAAGGCCGTCGAGCAGAGCGCCGCTGCCTGAGGACGCGCCCGACCTTGGTAATGCTGCATTGCGGCCGCTGCCGTCGCCTTTTGTGGGCGGCGGTCGCTTCGCATCGCGGGGTTCAAACGCCTGGTTCGCCGCGGCATTCGTGTGCTGCGACACAAAATTCTGCACGGCCAAAGGCTGGAACGTCGCGCGGCTGCTCCACTTAATCGGTTGGGACGGTGAATGGTTGGAAGCCCCGTCGGCGTTGTGCCGACGGCATGTTTCGCTTTTTCTCCGAATAATTCGACAGGCTCCGCGCGTTGAAAACGCGGCGGGCGGCGGCTTGTGGTAGAGCGCAGATGCGAAGGCGGTCGGTTCAGGGGATCCGACGTCTGACGAGCCGCATTCGCGAGCGCGCCAAAGCTTTGAGGTGGAACGCATGGATATGATCGCCGACAACACATTCGCCTTCGAGACTGCCTGGGGCACACGCCTCAAGGGGGAGGTGACCGAATTTCGCCTATGGGCGCCCAGCGCGAAAACCGTCGATCTGGTGATCGGTACGGCAAGCGGCAGCGAGTACAGCGTCGCGGCGATGACCTGCGACGCGGCCGGCTGGTGGCACCTGTCGACCGACAAGGTCGCCGTCGGCTCAGGCTACGGCTTCCGCATCGATGGCGGCGCCGTCGTGCCTGACCCGGCCGCCCGCGCCCAGATGGGTGACGTCCACAGCCTGTCGAAATTGGTCGACCCGCAAGCTTTCCAATGGTCGAGCGCCGACTGGAAGGGACGGCCCTGGCGCGAGACGGTGTTCTACGAGCTGCACACCGGCACGTTTTCGCCGGAAGGCACCTTCGATGGCGTCATCGCGAAGCTCGACTATCTGAAGGAACTCGGCATCACCGCTGTCGAGCTGATGCCAATCGCCCAGTTCGGCGGCCGTCGCGGCTGGGGCTATGACGGCGTGCTGCTTTATTGCCCGCACGAGGCCTATGGTGGCGTCGAGGGGCTGAAGCGGCTGGTCGACGCGGCGCATGAGCGCGGGCTGATGGTCTTCCTCGATGTCGTCTACAACCATTTCGGCCCGGATGGGAATTACATCGGTTCTTATGCGCCGGAGTTCTTCCACGAGGAGACCCCGACCCCGTGGGGTCCGGCGATCGCCTATGACGAGGTGCCGGTGCGCGATTTCATGATCGAGAACGCGCTTTACTGGCTGGAAGAATACCGCATCGACGGCCTTCGCCTCGACGCGATCGACTCCATCAAGGACACGACCGACACGCCGTTGGTCGAGGAACTGGCGACCCGTGTGCGGGCCGCCTTCCCCGACCGACACGTGCACCTGACCACCGAGGACGATCGCAACATCACCTGGCACGTGGAGCGCGACGAGAACGGCGAGCCGCCGCTCGTGTCGGGGGAGTGGAACGACGACTTCCACCACTGCGCCCATGTGCTCGCCACCCACGAGGAAGAGAGCTACTACCGCGACTATGTCCGCCAGAGCGTTGCGCAGATGGCCAGGTCATTGGCCACCGGCTTCGTCTTCCAGGGTCAGCATTCCAAGCACCGCGACGGAAAGGTCGGCCACGAATCCGGCCATTTGCCGCCGACCGCCTTCGTCAACTTCATCCAGAACCACGACCAGATCGGCAACCGTGCCTTCGGCGACCGGCTGACCGATCTCGCCTCGCGCCGGTCGGTCGAATGTCTGCAGGCCATCTTGCTGCTGTCGCCCCAGATCCCGCTGATGTTCATGGGCGAGGAATATGGCGACACCCATCCCTTCTGCTTCTTCACCGATTTCGATGGCGAGCTCGGCGACGCGGTGCGCAAGGGTCGCCGGGCCGAGTTCAAGCACTTCGCCGCCTTCCACGACGAAGACGCCCGCGAACTGATCCCCGATCCGAACGCCGAGACGACCTTTCGCGACTCCAAGCTAGACTGGTCGATGCGTTCGCGCCCGACCTATGCACGGCGGCTGGTGATGACCCGCCGGCTGCTGGCCAAACGCCGCGACGTCATCGTGCCGCTGCTGCAGGATATCCCGGCCGGTTGCGGCTCCTACGTCGTTTCCGACAATTCCAAGGCCTTCGTCGTCGCCTGGACGCTGAAGGGTGGGGCGCGTCTTCATCTCTTCGCCAATATCGACGACGAGCCCTGGAGTATTCCCGAGGGCGTCATGAAGCGCAGCTTCGAGTGCGGCATCCTGGTGCATGCCCACCCCAAGGGCGCAGACGAGAGCTTGCGCAACGGCTTCCTGCCGGGGCCGTCCGTGGTCTTCCGCCTCGAGGAGCAGCGGACGATATCCGGTCCGAAGATCGACGGCGCGACGACTGCGGACAAGTGAACGACGCCGCATTGCCTGTCACTGAAATCCGCACGCCCGCAAACATGACCGCCACCCGCATGACCACGAGGATACCGCGATGAACGAAGCGCTCGACCGCCTGGCCGAGAGCCACGGCATCCAGCTGGCCTACATCTCCGAACTCGGCGAGCGGGTGGTGATTGCCGAAGCGGCCAAGACGAGGCTCCTTGAAGTGCTCGGGGTCGATCCGCAGGCCGGAGAGCCAGGGCTGTTCGACGAGGCGCTGGATCATCCTTCGAAGACTTGCGCGCTGCCGAAGGCAATCGCGGGCCAGCGGCTTTGGGGCGTGGCCTGCCAGCTCTACAGCCTGAAATCAAAGCGCAATCTCGGCATCGGCGACTTCGCCGATCTTGCGGCGCTGGCCAGGATCGCAGGCGGCGAGGGCGCCGCCTTCGTCGGCGTCAATCCGCTGCACGCGCTGTTCTCCGCCGATCCGAGCCGCTTCAGCCCCTATTCGCCGTCAAGCCGGCGCTTCCTCAACCCGCTCTATCTCGCCATCGACGAGCTGGAGGGCGGCCCCGAGGCGATCGCGGCGCTCAAGGCCGCCGCGCCAGGGATCTTGGAAGGGTTGAACAGCGATCTCGTCGATTACCCCGCGGTTGGTCGTCTGAAGATGCGATTGCTCAACGACATCTTCGCCGCCCGCTCGAGCGCGATGCGCGACGAGCAGGCCTTCGAGCGCTTCCGGTCGGAAGGCGGCAAGGCGCTTGAAGGCTTCGCGCTGTTCGAGGCACTTTCTGAGGCCGAAGTCGCGGCCGGGCGCCATGCAGGCTGGCACAATTGGCCGGATGCGCTGAAAGACCATGGGAGCGCCGACGTCGCCGAATTCGCCAAGGACAACGCCGAGCGCATCGACTTCCACGCCTGGCTGCAATTTGAGGCCGAGGACCAGCTCGCCGCAGCCCAGGTCGTCGCCAAGACCGCGAACGGCGGCACGGGCATGGCCATCGGCCTTTATCTCGATCTCGCGGTCGGTGTTGCGCCGGACGGGGCCGAGACCTGGGCCGACCCGTCGCTGACGGTCGGCGCCGCCCGCGTCGGCTCGCCGCCCGACATGTTCAACAGTCAGGGCCAGGACTGGGGTCTGGCGCCCCTTTCGCCGAAAGTATTGGCCGAGCGCGACTACAGGCCGCTGCGCGAAGCCTTCGCCGCGCTCACCCGCAACGCCGGCGCCGTGCGCATCGACCACGCCATGGGTCTCGCCCGGCTCTGGTGGATCCCCGAAGGCTCCAGTTCCTCCGGCGGTGGCTACATGCGCTATCCGCTCGGCGCGATGATCGATACCGTCGCAGACGCCTCCAACGCCAATGCCTGCCTGGTCATCGGCGAGGATCTCGGCACCGTGCCGCCGGGTTTCCGCCACACGATGGAGGCGGCGAACGTCCTGTCCTACCGGGTGCTTTATTTCGAACGGCATGGCGGCACGGCGTTCCTGCCGCCGTCGACCTATCCGGAAAAGTCGCTCGCCTGCGTCTCGACCCATGATCTGGCGACGCTCGCCGGCTGGTGGCAGGGCTCCGACATCAAGCTGCGCCAGGAGGCCGGCACCCAGAACGCGCAGGCCACCGAGCGCGATCTCGCCGAGCGCCGCAGGGACCGCCGGGCGCTGATCATCGCGCTCGCCGACGAAGAACTTCTGCCGGAAGAATACGCCCATGCCGCCACCGGCGAGGATGAGCTTCCGCAACGGCTGGGGGCCGATCTTGCCGTCGCCGTCCACCGGTTCGTGGCGCGGACGCCTTCCATGCTTCTCACCGTTCAGCTCGACGACATGGTCGGCGCCACCGAGCAGCCGAACCTTCCGGGCACCACCGACCAGTATCCGAACTGGCGCGTGCGTTCGTTGGTGACTCTCGACGAGCTGAAGGACCACCGGCAGTTCCTCGACACAGCCGCTGCCATGCGCGAAGAAAGACCGTCAGCATCATGAGCCGTTCCCTCGTCGCGACCTACCGCCTGCAGTTCCGCGAAGGCACCGATTTCGCCGTTGCGGCCGACCTTGCGCCCTACATCGCCATGCTCGGCGCGAGCCATCTCTACGCCTCGCCGATCTTCTCGGCCTCGCCCGGCTCGACCCACGGCTACGACGTCACCGACTACAACACCTTCGAGGAGGATCTCGGTGGCCTTTCCGGCTTCACCGCGATGAGCGACGCGCTGGTGAAGTCCGATCTGGGCCTGATCCTGGACTTCGTACCGAACCACATGGGCGTCTCGCCGAAGAACCATTGGTGGGAGGATGTTCTGCGTTGGGGCCAGGAAAGCCGCTACGCCCAGGTTTTCGATATTTCCTGGCAGGCCGAGAAAATCCTCGTGCCGGTCCTTGGCAAGCCCTATGGCGAGGCGCTGGTCGAAGGCGACCTTTCCGTTGTCCTTGATGCCGACAACGGCCGTCTGCGCTTCGATGCGGCGGGTTACGGCCTGCCCATCGACCCACGCACCTATGGTCATGTCTTCGGCCTGATGGACCATACGGATAAGGACCGGCTGATCCGCCGCTTTGCCGTTTCCGCGCCGGCCGAGGCGGACGAACTCGCCGAACGCTTCATGGAACACCTGGCCGACGACAGCTCGCGCGCCGCGCTGGAGGCGGCGATCGAGACGATCAACGCCGACCGCGACGCGATGCACGGCCTGCACGAGGCTCAGGCCTGGCGTCTGGCCTGGTGGCGCACGGCGCGCGAAAAGCTGACCTATCGCCGCTTCTTCGAGATCGCCGACCTGATCGGCGTTCGCCAGGAATTGCGCCGGGTCTTCCGCGACAGTCACCAGTTGATCATCCGCCTTGCCCGCGAGCGCCGGCTCGACGGCATCCGCATCGACCATGTCGATGGTCTCGCGGACCCGAAGGACTATCTCGATCAGCTGCAGCAGGCCTTCCAGTCGGTGCGCCGCTCGCCGTCGATCCATGTGGAGAAGATCCTCACCGGCGAGGAGCGCCTGCGCCGCGACTGGGAGATCGAGGGCACCACCGGCTACGAGTTCATCACAGCGCTCTCCGGCCTATACGTCGATCCGGCCAGGGAGTCGCCGATGAACGACGCCTATCAGGCCTTCCTCGGCGAGGAAGAGGATCTGCGGGCGATGATCACGCGGCAGAAGCGGTCGATCTTCCAGCGCAATCTGGCCGGCGAGCTGTCGCATCTGACGAACGTCGCCCTGTCTGTCGCCGAGCGTGGTCTGGCGACACGCGATCTCGGTCCGGACACGATCGCGCGTTCGATCGTCGAGATCGCGACGGCACTGCCGGTCTATCGTACCTATGTCTCGGTCGACGGCGTGCCGCGCCGCGACATCGCGATCATCGACGACGCCGTCGATCTCGCCACCACCTGGCGCGAGGTCGAGGCCGACGAGCCGCTGCAGTTCATCGGCCGCCTGCTGAAGCTCGACTTCGAGGCCGGCGAGGATGTTGCCGGCGCGCTCGACTTCACCCGGCGCTTCCAGCAGACCACCGGTGCGGTGATGGCCAAGGCCGTCGAGGACACGGTCTTTTACCGCTACAACCGGCTGATCGCGCTGAACGAGGTCGGCGGCGAGCCGGACCATTACGGCGCCGATGTCGATGCCTTTCATGAGCAGATGGCGATCCGCGTCAAGGATCAGCCCGAAGGCCTGCTCGCCACCTCCACCCATGACACCAAGCGTGGGGAGGACGCGCGTGCCCGGCTCTACACCCTCTCGGAAGCGCCGGAGCGCTGGCAGGCGCTGGTCGCCGGCTTCGCCGAGACGATGAGCCCATGGCGCAAGGCGATCGAGCCCTCGCTGAACGCGCCGGAGCCCGCCACCGAATGGGGCCTCTACCAGTCGATTCTCGGCGTGCTGCCGGCCGATTTCGATCCGGCCGACGCCGAGGACTGCGCGGCGATCGGCGAGCGCGTCGCCGCCTTTGCCGAAAAGGCCGTGCGCGAGGCCAAGCGCTGGACGTCCTGGACTTCGCCCGCCGAAGCTTATGAGGACGCGCTAAACGGCTTCGTCGAGGCGGTCTTCGACGAAAGCCAATCGGGGCCCTTCCTGAAGGATTTCTGGGCCGAGGCTCAACCCTTCGTTGCGGCCGGCGCGCTGACGTCGCTGTCCCAGACAGCGATCAAGATGGCCGCGCCGGGCGTGCCGGACATCTATCAGGGCACCGAGCTTTACGATTATTCCCTCGTTGATCCTGACAATCGCCGCGCGGTCGACTTCGGCGCGCTCGCCGACATCCTGCATAAGACCGAGGATCCGGCGGAAGCGCTGGCCGACTGGCGCAGCGGTCGCATCAAGGCACTGGTGACGGCGCGGGGGCTTGCCCTGCGCAAGCGCATGCCGGCGCTCTTTACGCGGGGCGATTACGTGCCGCTCGCGGTCACCGGTGCAATGGCGGGCCATGTGTTGGCTTTTGCGCGAACCGACGAGGCCGGCCACGCCGCAATCGTCATCGCGCCGCGGCTGGCCCTGACGCTGCTCGACGGTGCCGAGACACCAGCGGTGTCGGCCGAGCGGTGGGCGGACACCGCCGTTGCCCTTCCGACAGACCTCGCCGCGAAGAATTTCCACAACGTCTTGACCGACGAGCGCCTGGTGGCAAGCGAGACGCTGATGATGGCCGAGGTTCTGGCGGTCCTGCCGGTGGCGCTTCTGGAAAGCGACTGAACGGCGGGTTGCCGACGTCGGGAGCGTATCGCTTGACCTTGGCCGTCGCGCGAACAGGTTGAACGGCAGCCCTCGCCTGTGCCGGTCGTTTGCCGGCTTTCATGGCGCGGTCGGGCGGAAGGAGTCCCAATGAGCATTCGTACGATCGTCTGGAACGAGTTCGTCCACGAGCGTGAGAACGCGACGGTCAGGGAGATCTATCCCGATGGAATCCACGACACCATTGCCGAAGCGTTGAACGAGACCGGTGGTTTCGACGTGTCGACCGCCACCCTCGACCAGCCCGAGCACGGTCTGCCGCAATCCCGGCTCGACGAGACCGATGTTCTGATCTGGTGGGGCCACAAGGCCCATGGCCAGGTCGAAGACGCGGTGGTCGAGCGGGTGGTGAACCGCGTCCACCAGGGCATGGGCCTCATCGTCCTGCATTCGGGGCATTTCTCCAAGCCGTTCAAGTGCTTGATGGGCACGCCCTGCTCGCTGCGCTGGCGCGAGGCCGGCGAGCGCGAGCGGTTGTGGGCGGTCAACCGCTCGCACCCGATCGTCCAGGGTGTCGGCCATGCGATCGAGCTGCCGAATTCGGAGATGTATGGCGAGCCGTTCCTGGTGCCCGAGCCGATGGAGACGGTGTTCATCTCCTGGTACGAGGGCGGCGAGGTGTTCCGTTCGGGCCTGACCTACCAGCGCGGAGCCGGGCGCATCTTCTATTTCGGCCCCGGCCACGAGACCTATCCGATCTACAAGAATCCTCAGGTGCAGACGGTCATCGCGAATGCGGTGAACTGGGCGCACAATCCGGCCTCTGCCTGGACGGACATCGCCGACGCGCCGAACGTGCCCGCCGACAAGGCACCTGAGACGATCGAAAAGCGCGGACCGTCACTGCACAAGGCCGGCGAGGCGGGCTATCGATGAGAGCGGTCCTTGATGACCAAACGGATGTCCAGGCTGGGCCCGGCAAGCCGGAAGCCGGCGACCGCCCGATCGCGCTCCTGATCCTCGGCACCGGCGGCATGGCCGGGCGTCATCTGGAGCAATTCTCGGCCATTCCCGGATGCACAATCGTTGCCGCTTGCGACGTCAATGCGACGCGCGCCAAGACGTTCGCCGAACTGCACGGTATTGCCCACGTCTTCGACGATCTCGGCAAGGCGCTGGAATGGGGCTGTTTCGACGCGGTGATCAATGCCACGCCTGACGGTGTCCACAAGGCGACGTCGCTCGAGATCATTGCCGCCGGCAAGCCGATCTACTGCGAAAAACCCCTGGCGACGAACGCGCCGGACGCCTTCGAGATGGTCGATGCGGTCGAGGAGGCGGGGCTGATCAACATGGTCAACCTCACCTACCGCCATGCCCATGCGCTACAGCATGCGCGCAATCTGATCGCTGCCGGCGAGATCGGCACGGTGCGCCATGTCGAGGCGAGTTATCTTCAGAGCTGGCTCGTCGGCCGGCACTGGGGCGACTGGCGCACCGACGAGCGCTGGCTGTGGCGTCTGTCGTCGTCGCACGGCTCCAAGGGGGTTCTCGGCGACATCGGCATCCACATTCTCGACTTCGTGACCTATGGCACGGGGCTGGACATCGCCGCTCTGCAGGCGCGCTTGAAAACCTTCGACAAGGCTGAGGGCGGTGCGATCGGCGCCTACACGCTCGACGCCAACGATTCCGTTGCGATGACGGTGGAGTTCGACAATGGCGCTCTCGGCGTCATTCATATGAGCCGTTTCGCGACCGGCAAGACCAACGAGCTCGACCTCACCATCCATGGGGACCGGGGCGCACTGAAAATCTGGGCCAACACCACCGATTCCAGCCTGCAAGGGTGCCTGGGCCCCGACATCGAGACCCAGACCTGGCGGTCGATGGAGTGTTCGGCGACCCCGATCAACGCCGAGCGCTTCGTTATGGCGCTCCGCGCCGACGCTGCCGCAGCGCCGGGTTTCCGCCGTGCGGCCGAACTTCAGAAATTGCTCGACCTGTGCTTCGTCTCGAGCGCCGAACGGCGCATGCTCGACGTTGCCTGATCGCGATGAGCCAGTCGCTCATCAGAAAGCGCAGATCGATCGAGATGCGGACCCAGCATCCTCACCGCATTTGGCTATAGGCTTGCGGAGGCCGCAACTCCGTCCAGTTCCCCGCTTTCGATGGGATAGCCTCAGCGCACCTGGACCACATCGCCGTTGCGGCGGTCGATGTCGACCTCGATGTCGTCGCCCCGGCGATCGGCACCGATGACCCGGATGGTGCGGCGGCCGCGGCGAATGGCGTCGATTTCCCGCAGGCCTTCGCCGCGCGCTATACGGATTGCCTGCCTGTCTGAAATCTCGTCCGTTCGCGTGTCGCGATCGAAGTCGTAGCGATCCGAACCGCCACGCGGGGGCGGAGGAGGCGGCGGGCCGCCCCGGTCGTCGGGCACGACGCGGATGCCGTTCGGTCCAATCTGGACGGCCTGGGCGAAAACCGTTGAAGCGCTGGCAACCGACAACAGCACGACGAGCGCCGGGGTCAAAATGGATTTCATCTTGATGTCTTTCTCTCAGTCCCGTCGGCTTCTACAACAGCTCGGCCAGGGAAGCGTTCCCGTTGCGGCCCGGCCAATGCCGCCAAAACGTTTCATAGGTTTCAAGCGAAAATTAGGTCGGCAAGTTCGAACGACATTCTCGCACAGTGAAAACATGGGCCCGCACAGTGAAAGCATGGCCCGTCTCAAGCGAAAGGCCGCGATCGCTCACGGCCTTTCGTAGATCTCGTATGGGCTTATCGAACGGTCGGATCAGCGGACGCTGAGAACCTCGCCGCTGCGACGATCGATATCGACGCGAATGTCGTCGCCGCGGCGATCGACCCCTGCGATGCGATACGACTTGCGGGTCTTGGTCACGGAGTCGACGTCGCGAAGGCCTTCGCCCTTGGCTATGCGAATAGCCTGGCGCTCGGAAACCTCTGCCAAAACCCTGTCACCCGCGTCGCGGTCCCGAACGTCGCTGTCGCGGCGATCACGCATACGCACGTCGCGATCAGTCTGTTCCTGGCCCTGGGGAACGACGCGCACGCCGTCCTTGCCGATCTGCAGGCTTTGCGAAACGGCCGGCGAAGCGGCCAGAAGCGCGGCGGCGGCAAGGGCGCCAAAAGTCCATATACGCTTTGTCATTTGTAAACTCCCGAATGTCTTAAACGGCTGCACTCCGCAGCGGCGGATTTCGAGGAATTAACCGACGACACTGGTGATGGTTCCCCACGGGCGAATGCGCGCGATTGACGTGTCGCACGAAAAGGCCTGGCGAAAAGTCGTTTTTCGCCAGGTGCTTATGGGATGTGATCGGTTTTGGCCACGGTCCGAACCCGCGTCAATCCATATACTGGCCGCCATTGGCCGAGAGCGTCGAGCCGGTGATATAGCCGGCGTTGTCGGAGGCCAGGAACACCACGCAGCGGGCGATCTCGTCCGCCTCGCCCAGGCGGCCGACCGGAATTTGCGGCAGGATCGTCTCGTTCATCACCTTCTCGGGGATGGTGCTCATCATCTCGGTGTTGATGTAGCCGGGGGCCACGACGTTGACCGTGATGTTCTTGCGGGCGCCTTCCAGCGCCAGCGACTTGGTGAAGCCGATGTCGCCGGCCTTGGCCGCGGCGTAGTTCGCCTGGGCGAACTGGCCCTTCTGGCCGTTGATCGACGAGATGTTGACGATCCGGCCGAAATTGCGGTCGCGCATGCCGTTCCAGACGCAATGGGTCATGTTGAAGAGGCCCGACAGATTGGTGTCGATGACCTCGTTCCATTTGTCAGGCGTCATCTTGTGGAAGGGCGCGTCGCGGGTGATGCCGGCGTTGTTGACGAGGATCTCGACCGGCCCGTGCTCGGCCTCGACGGTCTTGATGCCTTCGGCGCACGCCTCGTAGGATTTGACGTCCCATTTGTAGACGGCGATGCCGGTCTCGTCCTTGAAGGCGGCGGCCTTCTCGTCATTGCCGGCATAGGTGGCGACGACCGTATGGCCGGCCGCCTTCAAGGCCTTTGCGACCGCCGCGCCGATGCCGCGGGTCCCGCCTGTCACGATGGCAGTGCGTCCCATGATGTGTCCTCCCTTATGAACTGAAATGCGTGCGGCTTCCCGCCTGGTTCATGGTCCGACCGGGCGGTCTCCCCGTCGCCCGGCCTCCACCCGTTTACATCCGCTCGAAGCACATGGCGACGCCCATGCCGCCGCCGATGCAGAGCGTGGCGAGGCCCTTCCTGGCGTCGCGGCGCTGCATTTCGAACAGCAGCGTGTTGAGGATGCGATTGCCCGAGGCGCCGATCGGATGGCCGATGGCGATGGCGCCGCCATTGACGTTGACGATCTCCGGGTTCCAGCCGAGGTCCTTGTTGACCGCGCAGGCCTGCGCCGCGAAGGCCTCGTTGGCCTCGACGAGGTCGAGGTCGTCAACCGTCCAGCCGGCTTTCTCCAGCGCCTTCCTGGACGCCGGGATCGGGCCGGTGCCCATGATCGCCGGGTCGACGCCGGCCGTCGCCCAAGAGACGACGCGGGCGAGCGGTGTGAGACCGCGGCGGCTGGCTTCCTCTTCGCTCATCAAAACGGTGACGGCGGCGCCGTCATTGATGCCGGAGGCGTTGGCGGCGGTGACGGATCCCTCCTTGTCGAAGGCTGGGCGCAACTTGCCGACGCCTTCCATGGTCACGCCGTGCTTGATGTATTCGTCGTCGGAGACGACCGTGTCGCCCTTGCGGCCCTTGATGGTGAAGGCAATGATTTCGTCCTTGAACCGGCCGGCCTTCTGAGCCGCTTCTGCCTTGTTTTGCGACTTGACGGCGAACTCGTCCTGCACCTGCCGGGTCAACTGCCACTGCCGCGCGACATTTTCGGCGGTGTTGCCCATATGGTAACCGTTGAAGGCATCCATCAGGCCGTCCTTCAGCATCGTGTCGATCAGTTTCAGGTCGCCCATCTTCTGGCCCGAACGCAGATGCTGAGCGTGCGGGGCCATCGACATGGACTCCTGCCCGCCGGCGACGATGATCTTCGCGTCGCCCATGGCGATCTGCTGCATGCCGATGGCGACGGTGCGCAAGCCCGAGCCGCAAAGCTGGTTGAGCGACCAGGCAGTGGTCTCCTTTGGGCAGCCGGCCATCATCGAGGCCTGGCGCGCCGGGTTCTGGCCCTCGGCGGCGGTCAGGATCTGGCCCATGATCACCTCGTCGACATCGGACGGGTCGATGTTGGCACGGGAGAGGCCCTCCTTGATCGCGGCTGCGCCCAACTCATGGGCGGGGACGTTGGCAAAGGCGCCGTTGAAGGCGCCGACCGGCGTGCGCGCAGCACTGACGATGACGACGGATTGCGTGTTGCTCATTGATGCGTTCCTTCCGTTTCGTGCATGGCCCATTCGGGCCGTTGCGACGAATTTGAAATATCAAGGCGATCATAGATAGGGCGCGGGGCAAAAATTTTGCCCCGAAACGCCACGACGGGGCCTGCCCGCATTCGTTTTTGCGTCCCCCGAGCCGCCCGAAATGGGTGCGCACGAAACAGCCGAAGCCGGACAAGCGCGGCGACCGACCACATGGCGAAGTGCCGGCAAATCTCGGATTTTCAAAAGTCTGACACGGTCTTGATGGGGATCGGTCGTAAAAGCCTTTGGAATTGAGACCGGTTTGTGGCTATCGTTATGCGGCGCAGCGAAGCAGTCGCAACATAAGCGACGCCGGGGCGCCTTCGAACTCGCGGTCAAGGGGTGAGGAATGGCCAAGACTTCAGACGTGACGGTCATCAAGAAATACGCCAACCGTCGGCTCTACAACACCGGAACCAGCACCTATGTGACGCTGGAGAACCTGGCTTCGATGGTGAAGTCCAACGAGGAGTTCGTGGTTCAGGACGCCAAGTCGGGCGACGACATCACCCATTCGGTGCTGACCCAGATCATCTTCGAGCAGGAGAATAAGGGCGGTCAGAACCTGATGCCCGTCACCTTCCTGCGCCAGCTGATCCGCTTTTATGGCGATCAGATGCAGATGGTGATCCCGGGTTATCTGGAAAATTCCATGAGCGCGTTTTCCCGCGAGCAGGAGAACTTTCGCGACAAGATGACCGGCGCGATGGCCCAGAACCCGGTGAAGATGCTGGAGACCCAGGTCCAGCGCAACACCGAGATGTTCCGCAAGGCGATGGCGATGTTCAACCCGTTTCTCGCGGGCGCGATGGGCGAGGTCGGCGAGGCCGACAAGCCGGCGTCGAACGGCCACGCCACCAAGGAAGACAGCGCCGACGATCTGAAAGCGATGCGTCAGCAGCTCGCCGACATGCAAAAGCGCATCGATTCCCTTGACGCCAAGAAGTAACGCAGTCGACCCGGGTCGATTGAGCGGACCCTTGAGATGTCGTCGCGCCCGAGCGAGGTGATCTCGAAGGCCGGAAAGGCTTGAACTCGAGCGTCGCTCGCTGTCCGGGCGGCAACCGCCACGCAAAAGCCGGCGCATCGCTGCACCGGCCTTTGCGTGTCGGGCAATTGGGTCGTATCCGGCGGCGAGAGGCGTTACGCCTTCTCTTTCACCGCAAGGATCTGGCGGCCGCGATACATGCCGGTCTTCAGGTCGACGTGGTGTGGACGGCGCAGTTCGCCCGAATCCTTGTCCTCGATGTAGGTCGGCGCCTTGAGGGCGTCGGCCGAGCGGCGCATGCCGCGCTTGGACGGCGTCGTTTTGCGTTTGGGGACGGCCATGGTCTGCTCCGTTCGGGCTGTCGGCGAGCACACAAGCGCTCCGGCGACGATTTCGTCTGATCTCGTTCGGCTGTCCCCTCGGCGGCGACTCGCCCTTCACGCCAAGACGGCCTCGCAATCGAACTCGATCGCATTTGAAGCTGCACCATGACGGGAATTTCCGGCAGGCCATAACAAAGCGCGGGCCGTTTGGGAAGGCCTATCCGGCAATTCCCTTGATGTGGGTTCCCTGGCGGACGGTCGGGCGCGTCAGCCGCTGCCGCCAAGCCCGAGGCAGTCGACATAGGCGCCGGAGCGCTGGGCAAGGCGTTGCACGCGCGCCGCAAGCGCCTGCATGGTTCGGTCGGGTCGGGCCGGATTGCGTGTGCCAGGCGCCGGCAGCGTCACCGCCAGGAGCGCCGCCTGTTTGGCCGTCAGCTTGTCGGCGTCACGGCCAAAATAGTGCTGGCTGGCTGCCTGGATGCCGTAGACGCCGGTGTCCCACTCGACGACGTTGAGATAGATTTCCATGATCCGCCGCTTCGACAGCATCAGGTCGTAATAGAGCGCAAGGGGCGCTTCGAGGCCCTTGCGGATGTAGGATCGCCCGCTCCACAGGAAGAGATTCTTGGCCGACTGCATCGGGATGGTCGAGGCGCCACGGGTTTCCTCGCCGGCGAGTGCGTCCTCGACGACCCGGCGCATTTCGCCCCAGTCGATGCCGTCGTGTTTGCAGAATTGGCCGTCCTCCGACATCAGCACCGAATAGGCCAGCACCGGCGCGACGTCGTCGATCGGCACCCAGTTGCGCAGCATCGGCTTGAAGGTGAAATGGTCGGCCAGCATCAGCGTCGAGACCGGATGGACCGCCCGCATCGCATAGATCGGCGTGAGCACGAGCGGCATCGCAGCCAGAATCACCAGCACCGCGACGATCAGCAACAGGATCCGCTTGACCGGCGAGCGCCGCGACAGGGGACGAAGCCAGTCAGACGACATCGGCAGGCGGCGCGATCGAGGGGGCGGGGCGGACGCTCATCGTGAAATCTCATAACCGCCACGCGCGGCAGCCGCAACGGCGAAGAGCGCACTTCGGCTGCCCCGGATACCGGCACGGCGCTGGCTCGATGGCGGCATCGTTTCAAGCCGCAATCGCCGTCGGGCAGGCGGAAACGAAGCGTCCTGCTTGACGATCGGGCCCCCACATGCGCAAACGCCCGCAATGGCGCAAAGGCCGGACGATGGGCGAAGCGCGCCATGAGCTGGCAGGGGTGCGACGGGAGCGGGCACAATGACCGAAAGCGAGTTCAAGGCGGTCCTCTCCGCCGACGCCGAGAGCTTCGAGGCCGCGCTCGCGCTGACGCTCGACGGCACGCAAAGCCTGCTCGCCGGCGCACCCCGCCCATTGATCGAGGCGATGCGCCATGGTGCGCTGGGCGGCGGCAAACGGCTGCGGCCGTTTCTCCTGATCCAGAGCGCCCGGCTTTTTGGCGCCCCGGCCGACGCGGCTTTGGCGCCGGCGCTCGCCCTCGAATGCATCCATTGCTATTCGCTCGTCCATGACGACCTGCCGGCCATGGACGACGACGATCTGCGCCGCGGCAAACCGACCGTCCACAAGGCTTTCGACGAGGCGACGGCGATCCTGGCCGGCGACAGCCTTCTGACGCTCGCCTTCGGGCTCATCGCCAACAGTGAAGCTCTATCGCTTGCCGCCCGCATCGACCTCATCGCGCTTCTGTCACACGATGCCGGGCCCGCGGGAATGGCAGGCGGTCAGGCGCTGGACCTCGCCGCCGAGCAAGAAACTCTCGCCGAAGACGAGATCGCCCGCATGCAGGCGATGAAGACCGGCGCGCTGATTGCGTTTGCCGCCGAAGCCGGTCCGATCGTCGCCGAAGTTGGTTCGAACGATCGCCGACGCCTGCGGCGCTTCGGCGAGATCGTCGGCTTGGCCTTCCAGCTTGCCGACGATCTTCTGGACGAAACCTCCGACGCCGCGACCCTCGGCAAGGCCGCCGGCAAGGACCGCGAGCGCGGCAAGAAGACCCTGCCGGCGCTTTACGGCATCGACTGGACGAGGCGCCGCCTCGACCGGCTGGTAGAGGAGGCCGAGGCGGCGCTCGAGCCCTATGGCGAGCGGGCCGCAACCCTCATCGCCGCCGCCCGTTATGTGGCCGCCCGATCGAACTGAGGCATAATCGTTCGAACGCCGCGCCCGTCAAACCGCGTCGGCCGGCAGGCTGCGCGTCTCCCGGATCGTCACGATCAACAGCGGCGCCGTGGTTATATTGGCATGGCCGACCGGCGTCAGGATCAGCGCCAGCGGGGGTTGCAAGCGTCAACAGGATCAGCCCGGAAGATCGAAGAACAGCTCGACGAACTCGACCTTGGTTCTTCGTGTTCCGCGCGCCGGTGAAGCAGATTGCGCGATGTCGGCATGGGCCAACAGGCTCCCAGTTCGGGAGCCCGTTGGTGAACGTGCGAGCCGGCCCCGGCAAGGCGCGCCCTTGCCGGATAGGCGAAAGCGTCGACGCACGGGAGAGTAGGCGGTCGGTCGGCGGATACCGGCAACCGTCACGTCTTACGCCCCCGGTTCGCCGTCCCAATAGTCGACTTCGCCGCCTTGGCGCATGGTGATCCGCCGGCGCTCGCCGGCAGGCGTGGTCGAGACCGCGAGGAACTTTTCCGAATCGGGATATTCGACGATGTCGGCGGGAACGGTCGCGGAGAAGCCGATGAAGCGCAGCGGTTCGGTGCCGGTGTTGACAATCTGGTGGGCGGTCTCTCGCCCGCCGGCGGGAGCGCCGAGGACGTCGCCGGCCTTGATCGGATAGCGTGCCTCGCCGTAGCGATAGGTGCCCGTGCCGGCGAGGACGATGAACATCTCGTCCTCGCCGAGATGGTTGTGGAACGGGCAGGCGCTCTTGCCGGGCGGCACCGCGTTGTAGCTCGCGCCGAACTGACGAAGGCCAAGGAGATCGGTCAGCGACGCGTCCGCCCAGGCATAGAACTCGCCTTGACCGCCTTCGGTGAGGGCGAGATCGGCTAAATTGACGATGAGTGGCATCGGAGGCTCCTTCTGTAACCGCAGCACCGGAAGGCGAGCGGCAGCCTGCAACGGTTCCGTCAGTTCTTCAGGACAATGCAGGATCCTCCCGCGCCGCGTAGCTTTCCGCAGATGGCATCGGCCTCGCTGCGGCTGTCGGCGCCGATGCGAACGGCATAGATGCGGCGCAGCGGGCTGGTTTTCGTACGCATGACGATCGGCTTGATGCCACCGAGGATCGACGGATAGCTCGACTGGATCCGCGAGAACATGCGCATGGCAATGGATTGGCGCTCGTTGCCCGCAACCTGCACGCCCCAGGGCTTCATCGGGGCGCTGTCGGGCGCGCCGGTCGACGCATAGAGCGCGCGCGTTCTCATCACCGGCAACTTCGCGCAGCTGTCGAGAAATTCCAGATCGTCGTCGAGCGGCTTTTCCTCCAGCGCGTGGCCGTCCTGAAGGAACCAGTCGGCCGCGCGACCGGTGATCGACGCGACGTAATTCTCAGTCTCGTAGGGCAGCATCCCGCCGGTCGCCGCCCAGCGCTTCACCCGGTTGATGCCGCCATTATAGGCGGCGGCCGCCAGGCCCCAATTGCCGAGTTCGCCCTTCAGGTCGCGCAGATAGGTCGCCGAATGGTGGATCGCCTGCTCGATGTCGTAGGGGTCGTCGAGGCCGCGCTCGGCTGCGGTATAGGGCATGAACTGGGCAATGCCGCGGGCACCGACCGGTGAGATCGCGCCGGCGTCGAAGCGGCTTTCCTTCCAGATCAGCCGGGCGAAGAAGTCGCGGTTCATGCCGACGCCGTCGGCCTCCCTGGCGATCAGCTCGCAGATCGACTCCGCCGTCGCCTTGGTCTTTGATGGCCGCGACACGTCCGTGTCGACGCCATTGATGGCGTCCGGTCCGCCGAGCGCGGCGCGCGGTGTCTCCACGACGGTCGACGGGGACGGACCGTCGGCTTGCGGGGGCGCAGCAGGGGGAGAAGTCGCCGCGACTGGAGACGCGGGCACTGCTTGGGTTTGCGCCGCGGCGGGCGCAAACGCCGCAATGCCGCTCAAACCCATCACAGCCGCGAACATGCCGCCTGTCACCGTGCCTCGCAGAGCGGGCGACAGTCGATTTCGTAGGCTCCCCATTGCGACCTGCAAACTCGAACGATCCCTCGAAAAGACGCCTGCGTCGACAACACTGCGGCAGCGAACCGCCTCACCCTACAGAGACTGTACGGCAAGCCGAAGCGCACTCTGCATCACAATGGCCGTGATCGGCCGGGCTGTTGCGTGACGGTCACGCGTGACGAACCCTTCGCGGCAAGCCGTCGCCGCCTACTCAGCCGCCCGAGCTCCGCCGAAGCGCTTCTCGATATAGTCGGCGACCATCACCTGGAAGTCGGCGGCGATATTTGGGCCGCGCAGGGTCATGGCTTTCTTGCCGTCGACGAAGATCGGCGCGGCCGGCGTTTCGCCGGTGCCGGGCAGCGAGATGCCGATATCGGCATGCTTGGATTCGCCGGGGCCGTTGACGATGCATCCCATCACCGCGACGTTCAGCGCCTCGACGCCCGGATATTTCTCGCGCCAGACCGGCATGTTGATGCGGATGTCCGACTGGATCTTTTCCGCCAGCTCCTGGAACACCGTCGAAGTGGTTCGCCCGCAGCCGGGGCAGGCCGCGACGATGGGCAGGAACTGGCGGAACCCCATGGTCTGCAGAAGCTCCTGCGCAACCTGCACCTCGCGGGTGCGGTCGCCGCCCGGCTCCGGCGTCAGCGAAACGCGGATCGTGTCGCCGATGCCGTCCTGAAGGAGGATGCCCATGGCCGCCGAAGAGGCGACGATGCCTTTCGAGCCCATGCCGGCCTCGGTCAGACCGAGATGCAGCGCGTGGTCGGTGCGGCGGGAGAGATCGCGGTAGACGGCGATGAGGTCCTGCACCTGGCTGACCTTCGCCGACAGAATGATCTTTTCGCGGGGGAGACCGGTTTCTTCGGCAAGCTGCGCCGACAGCAGCGCCGACTGGATGATCGCCTCGCGGGTCACGGCGCGGGCCGAGCGGGGATTTTCGAGGCCGGTGTTGATGTCCATCAACCGGGTGAGCAATTCCTGATCGAGCGAGCCCCAGTTGACGCCGATGCGCACCGGCTTGTCGTAGCGGATCGCTATTTCGACGATCTCGACGAACTGCCGGTCCTTCTTGTCGCGAAAGCCGACATTGCCGGGATTGATGCGATATTTCGCCAGCGCCTCGGCGCAGGCCGGATGATCGGCGAGGAGCTTGTGGCCGATATAGTGGAAGTCGCCGACCAGCGGCACGTCGACGCCCAGCCGATCGAGGCGCTCGCGCACCTTCGGGACGGCGGCCGCCGATTCGTCCCGATCGACGGTGATGCGGACGATCTCCGAGCCGGCCTTGTAGAGAGCGGCGACCTGAGCGACGGTCGCGTCGATGTCGGCCGTGTCGGTGTTGGTCATCGACTGGACGACGACCGGCGCGCCGCCGCCGACCATGACGTTTCCGACCATGACGCCGACGGTCGCTCGCCGCACCGCAGGATCGGCCTCGATCGGATCGAGGACCGGCTCACCGGAGAGCGCCTTGGCGATGGGGGTTTGAATGGTCATGGAGAACCTGACGGATGTTGGTGCGGCGTTTCTGCTGCAGTCTCGATGGCAATCTATCGGCGCTGGCATCGACCCGGCATGAAGGCTCCCGCAGATGATCCGGTCCAATGTAGCGCGATGCGCGCGGCAATGCATCAACGAGGTGGCGCCTCCCCGCCAGCTTGTCAATTTGCCGGCGCTCGACCGTGCGATACTTGCGCAGCGATGCAAACGGCACACCAATATAATTCTTGCAGGCGCAAATGACGCGGCGATGACGCAATGGACCATCTGCAGAGATATGCTCTGCCGCCCGGCGCTTCGGGACATTCCTTTGGCAAAGATCGGCGCTTCAGCAAAGATGGCACTTCAGCGAAGATCGACCCTGCGCGGGCAAGTCCCGGGCAAATGCGCCGCGGTGATCGCTTGGCTGTTCGAGCGCCCTAGCCTTGAACGGGGCGGTCGTTACAACTTTTCAGGCAGCGCGATCCGGCCCCCACGCCCACGCCCCCATGCAGTTGTTTCCCGCGAATGGAGTTCCGCCCATGCCCCTCGGTCCCGGTCCGATTATCGTCGTCCTCGCCTTTCTGGTGATGATCGCCATCATGCCCACTTGGCCCTACTCGCGCCGCTGGGGCTACCGGCCGACGATGGTGCTGGCGCTGATATTCATGATGATCGCGGTCTTCGTCGCGATCGGCGGTTTTGGCCCGGCCTGAGATCGCGAATGCCGGCCTTAAGATGTCCGTGGTGGGAACCTTGCAAGGCGTTCAAACATTTGTGAGGCACGAGAGATCAATCATCACACGGAAACCGCACCATGGGCCTCGGCACAATCATCCTCATCATCGTCATCCTCCTGTTGATCGGCGCCTTGCCGACCTGGGGCTATTCGGGAGGGTGGGGCTATGGCCCGTCAGGCATTCTCGGCCTGATCGTCGTGGTCGTGCTGGTTTTGTTGCTTCTCGGAAGGATTTGACGCCGAATTCCGATTGCTGACATTCAACGAGCCCGGCATTCGTGTGCCGGGATCGTTTGCGTTCGGTGACCGGTTTCGCCGTTCGAGTGTTCAGCCGCGCAGGGCGACGGGTGCCTCGTCGCCGACCGCCTTGGCCTCGACCGCATCTGCTCCAGCCATCAGCCGCGACAGGACGAGGACAACGAGAAGCAGGCCCGAAAGCGACAGAAAGACCGCTGGAAAGCCGAAATGCGCCGCCGAAAAGCCGATCGCGGACGGTGCGACGAGAATGCCGGCATAGCCGAAGCTCGTTGCGACCGCGATGCCGACGCCGGGTTTCAACCCCTTGAGATTGCCCGCTGCCGAAAACGCCACCGGCACGATGTTCGACAGGCCAACGCCCATCAGCGCGAATCCGGTGAGCGCGAAGCCGATACCCGGTGCCAGCCCGATGGTGAGAAGGCCGGCGATCGCGATCACCAGCGACACCCGCACCGTCTTCACCGCGCCGAAGCGATTGCGGATGGCGTCGCCACCGAAGCGGAAGATCGCCATTGTCGCCGAGAACGCCGCGAAGGCAAAGCCGGACGTGGCGATGTCGGCGCCTAGATCCTGGCGCAGATAGATCGCGCTCCAGTCGATCGCCGCACCCTCCGGCACCATGGCGAAGAGCGCGAAGACCCCGATGGCCACCGCCGTCAGCAGCGCGCCGCGGTCGCGCCTCGCAGCGGCGAACAGCGCTTTGAACCCACCGCCTTCCTCGGTCTCGGCCGCATCGGCCGTTGCCCGGTCGTCGAGCATCAGCCGCTTGACCGGCCAGAGCATGATCAGCGTGAACAGTCCGGCAATCAGCGCCTCACCGAGCGGCGAGACACCGGCAATCAGCGGGCCTCCGAGCGCTGCGCCGGCAAAACCGCCGATCGACCAGAAGCCGTGACAAGACGACATGATCGCCCGGCCGAGATGCTTTTCCGTCGCCACCGCATTGGCATTCATCGCGACGTCCATGCCGCCCAGCATCGCGCCGTAGAGGAAGATCGCCGGCGCGAACAGGATCGCGTTCGGCGCCAGAACCAAAGCCGGTAGAGTAAAGGCAAGCAGCGTTTGCGTGACCATCACCGGCCTTCGCGAGCCGCCCCTGGCGATCGCCCTGCCGACGATCGGCATCGCGACGATCGCCCCGAGCCCAAGGATCAGGATGTAAAACCCGAGCGCCGCCTCTGAGAGCCCGAGCCGCGCCGCCTGAACCGGCACCTGCGGCGCCCAGGCGCCGAGGACGAACCCGTTGACGAAGAAGGCGATGGCGACGGCGATGCGGGGTGGGGGGAATAGGTTAAGGCTCATATCCACGAATCACTGTACGCCTAATCTACAGGTCAATTTGCACACCCAACCGTAAAGTTTTTACCAAACGCCAACCCGAAGGTTGCGCTTTTCAAAAAACCAGGAGTATCGATGTCCAATTCGATGGATCTTGACCAGTGGAAATCTGAGATAGTTGGACGGTTAGAAAATCGTCTATGGCTCTTATTTCACGATAGAGAGAAGCTTGAAATAATAATCCGGGAAGGGCTCGTTAGAGGGGCCGCTTCAGATATCGATAGGAAATTAGAATTCTGGAAGAATGATTTTCTTTCATATGATTTATTCTGCGCAATTATCTTTGATGAAGCGGTTGGCGGGGAATTAAAAACAACTAATTTTGTTTGGAAACGTTTGATAGACGCGGGCGTATTTGTTCGAGTGTTTCAAGATGACTGGAACATGTTTTTTCAATTTCAGACGCAATTGGAGAAATTATACGAATATCTATCTAGTGATACATTCGTCAATATCTTCAATCCTGCTTCATCTTTGTATGGGCGATATAAAAATGCAATTGTCTCGATTGACGTTAAGAAGCATGGTGATCTCCATCGAGGCAGCGGTTTTGTCGCTAGAATGGAATCTAATCGCAGATTCTGGATTGTCACATGTAAACACAACATTGATGAGAATGCGGGGATACGCATTTTTGAGATACGAGACGCAGCCGGCTTGATTTTAAAAATTGGAAAACCGGTATTCAGTGAGAAATTTGATGTAGCATTCATTCCGATATTCGAACCGATAGCCTCACCTGTATTCTACCTGAAAAATAAAATAGAAATATTTGATGACGTTTACACGCTTGGTTTTCCAAGGGTACCTCAGGCGGATGCTCCAATGTTGGGCCATCGCGGAGAGGTGAATGGCTTTGTGAAGCTGTACACTCAAAATTGCGATGCTATCGTGATCTCAAATCTGGTCTCCCCAGGAAGCAGCGGTTGTCCTGTACTGAATGCCGACGGTCGCTGCGTTGGTATGACAATCAACTGGCTCGAAGGTGAGTGGACGAACGATCAGCAAAATGCACCCATTACAGGGTCGAACGTCTCGAAAAGCGAGCGAGCACGATTTTCGGCGGCTTTATCCTCACAAGACATCACCGAAGCATTTTGTGAAATAAGGACAACTCGTTCGTAGCCGGAAGAAGGCCTCACCCCGCCGCGTACACCACCAGCAAATCCTTCGCGTCGATCTGCGCGCCCGCCGTCACGTGCACCGCCTCGATCGTGCCGTCGCGTTCGGCGTGGATGGCGGTTTCCATCTTCATCGCCTCGATCGACATGAGCACGTCGCCGGCCTTGACCTCCTGGCCTTGGCTGACTGCGAGCGTCGAGACGACGCCGGGCATCGGGGCGCCGACATGGTTCTGGTTGCCGGCCTCGGCCTTGGGGCGCGCGGCGCCGGCTCCGGCGCCATGGGCGCGGTCGGGCACCTTGACCCGGCGCGGCTGGCCGTTCAGCTCGAAGAACACCGTCGTCATACCCTTCTCGTCGGTTTCGCCGAAGCCGAGGCAGCGGATGACGAGGGTCTTGCCGCGCTCCAGATCGACGAGAACCTCGCCCTCCTGCTCGATGCCGTAGAAATAGGAGGGCGTCGGGAGCATGGAGACCGGGCCGTACATCTCCTGGGCGGCGGCGAAGTCGGTGAAGACCTTGGGATACATGAGGTAGGAGGCGAACTCCTGGTCCGAGATCTTGCGGTCGACCTTTTCCTCGGCGGCCTTGCGCTCGGCGTCGAGATCGGCGTCCTCAATCAACGATCCGGGGCGAACCGTGATCGGTGTCTTGTCCTTCAGGACGCGCTTCTGGATGTCCTTCGGCCAACCGGAGGGCGGCTGGCCGAGATCGCCGTGCATCATCGCGACGACCGAATCGGGGAAGGCGATGTCCTTCTTCGGGTCCATCACGTCGGCGACGGTCATGTCCTGGCTGACCATCATCAGCGCCATGTCGCCGACCACCTTGGAGGAGGGCGTCACCTTCACGATGTCGCCGAACATCCGGTTGACGTCGGCATAGGTCTGGGCGACCCGGTGCCAGCGGGTTTCGAGGCCGAGCGAGCGCGCCTGTTCCTTCAGATTGGTGAACTGGCCGCCCGGCATCTCGTGGAGATAGACCTCCGAGGCCGGGCCCTTGAGGTCGCTCTCGAAGGCCGCGTACTGATTGCGCACGGCCTCCCAGTAGAAGGAGATGCGGCGGATGGCTTCGGGAGAAAGTCCGGTGTCGCGTTCGGTGCCGCTCAGCGCGGCGACGATCGAGCCGAGACAGGGCTGTGCGGTGTTGCCGGAAAACGCGTCCATCGCCGCGTCGATCGCGTCGACGCCGGAATCGACCGCGGCCAGCACCGTCGCCGCCGAAATGCCGGAGGTGTCATGGGTGTGGAAATGGATCGGCAGGCCGACCTCCTCCTTCAGCGCCTTGACCAGCACCCGCGCCGCGGCCGGCTTCAAAAGGCCCGCCATGTCCTTGAGGCCGAGGATGTGGGCGCCCGCGGCCTCCATCTCCTTGGCCAGCGCCACGTAGTATTTGAGGTCGTATTTGGCGCGGTTCGGGTCGAGAAGATCGCCCGTGTAGCAGATCGCGCCCTCGCAGAGCTTGCCCGCCTCGCGGACCGCGTCCATCGAGACGCGCATGTTCTCGACCCAGTTTAGACAGTCGAAGACGCGGAAGAGGTCGACGCCGCCCTTGGCGGCTTCCGAGACGAAACGCTTGACGACATTGTCGGGATAGTTGGTGTAGCCGACGCCGTTGGAGCCGCGCAGCAGCATCTGGAGAAGGATGTTCGGCGCCTTTTCGCGCACCAGCGCCAGGCGCTCCCAGGGATCTTCGGTCAAGAAGCGCATGGCGACGTCGAAGGTCGCGCCGCCCCAGCATTCGAGGCTGAGGAGTTGCGGCAGGGCGCGCGCATAGGAATCGGCGATGGCGACGATGTCGTGGGTTCTAACGCGGGTGGCCAGCAACGACTGGTGGCCGTCGCGCATGGTCGTGTCGGTGACGAGCACCTGGGGCTGCTCGATCATCCATTGGGCAAAACCCCCGGGCCCGAGCTCGTCGAGCCTCTGGCGCGAGCCGGATACGATCGGCGCCTCGAAGAGCGGAGCGACGGGCGCGGCGTGGTCGGCGGTCGGCTTCGGCCGGTTCTTGGTCTCCGGATGGCCGTTGACGGTGACGTCGGCGAGATAGGTCAAAAGCTTCGTCGCGCGGTCTCGGCGCTTGACCTGGTCGAACAACGCCGGCGTCTCGTCGATGAACTTGGTGGTGTAGGAATTGTCCTTGAAATTCGGGTGCGAGATGATCGCTTCGAGAAAGGTGAGGTTGGTCGCGACGCCGCGGATGCGGAACTCGCGCAACGCCCGGTCCATGCGTGCAATCGCCTCCTGCGGCGAGGGCGCCCAGGCGGTGACCTTCTCCAGAAGCGGATCGTAGAAGCGGGTGATCACCGCGCCCGAATAGGCGGTGCCGCCGTCGAGCCGGATGCCGAAGCCGGTGGCGCCACGATAGGCGGTGATGCGGCCGTAATCGGGAATGAAATTGTGTTCGGGGTCTTCGGTCGTGATGCGGCATTGCAGGGCATGGCCGTTGAGCTTGATGTCCTCCTGCCTGGGAACGCCCGAGGCCGGCGTGCCGATGGCTTCGCCGTCGAGGATGTGGATCTGCGCCTTGACGATGTCGATGCCGGTGACCTCCTCGGTGACCGTGTGCTCGACCTGAATGCGCGGATTGACCTCGATAAAGTAGTAGTCCCTGGTGTCGACATCCATCAGGAACTCGACCGTGCCGGCCCCGACATAGCTCGTTGCATTGGCGAGCTGCCGCGCGTAGCCGGCGATCTCGCGGCGCTTTTCGTCCGACAGATACGGCGCCGGTGCGCGCTCCACCACCTTTTGATTGCGGCGCTGGATCGAGCAGTCGCGCTCGAACAGGTCGACGACGTTGCCATGAGTGTCGCCGAGAATCTGCACCTCGACGTGCCGGGCCTTCTCGACCAGCTTTTCCAGATACACCTCGTCCTTGCCGAAGGCCGCCTTGGCCTCGCGCTTGCCCTCGGTGACCTCGCGTTCGAGGTCCTTTTCGGCCCGGATCACCCGCATGCCGCGGCCGCCACCGCCCCAGGAGGCCTTCAGCATCAGAGGATAGCCGACCTCGTCGGCCATCGTCCGCACCGCGGCGAAGTCGTCCGGCAGGGGTGTCGTGGCGGGCACCACCGGCACGCCGACCTCCATGGCAAGATTGCGCGCGGCGACCTTGTTGCCGAGCCGGCGCATCGTATCGCCCGTGGGGCCGATGAAAATGATGCCGGCTTCGTGGCAGGCGTCGACGAATTCCGGGCTTTCCGACAACAGACCGTAGCCGGGATGGATCGCGTCGGCACCCGAGAGCCTGGCGACGCGGAGGATCTCCTCGATCGACAGATAGCTTTCGATCGGGCCCATGTCCTTGTCGAGATGCGCGCCGCGGCCGACCTGATAGCTCTCGTCCGCCTTGAAGCGGTGCAGGGCCAGTTTGTCTTCCTCGGCCCAGATCGCCACGGTGCGAATGCCGAGCTCGTTGGCCGCCCGAAACACGCGGATCGCGATTTCGGAGCGGTTGGCGACAAGAATCTTGCGGATGGCCACGATGCGTTCCCCTCGGCTGAACCGGAAACGCTTATAGCCGCTTCCCACAACCGCTCAAGATTGCGGCGAGGACCGATTCTTCGCAAGTGCGAAACGCTTTTCCGCTTGTCAGCGGTTGCGCAGCAGCGGCGTGCGGCTCGGCCAGCGCGCCGTCCGTTCCTCGCGGGCGAAGGTGAAGAGGCCGGCGGCGGCGACCATGACCATCCCGAGGATCGCGATCCAGTCGGGATATTCGCCGAAGAAGGCAGCGCCGATGACCGTCGCCCAGACGATCTGGCTGTATTGCGTCGGCGCCGCGCGAGCGGCGGGAATCAGCCGGGTCGCCAACACGATGAAGAGATGGCCGCAGCCGGCGCCGAGCCCGGCGAGCATCATGATCGGAAAGAGATCACCGCTCGGCGCTTGGAATTCGGGGATCATCAGCACGCCGTTCACGACGACCGAAGCGACGAGGACGGCGCCGATCAACGTGATTCGTCGCTCCGTGGAGCCCAGAACGCGCAGGACAAGGATGGTGATCGCGCCGCAGACCGCGACGCCAAGGGCTGCAAAATGGCCCGGCAGAATTTCGCGAAAGCCCGGCTGTACGACGAGCAACACGCCAACAAGGCCGCCGATCACCGCCGTCCAGCGCCGCCAGCCGATTGGCTCCTTCAACACCAGCCAGGAGAAGATCGTCACGAACACCGGCATCAGGAAGATCAGGGCATAGGCTTCGGCGAGCGGCAACGAGGTGAATGCGACGACGCCGAGGATGCCGCCGAGCGTGCCGCTCGCCATGCGCAGCGCCAGGAGGCCTGGCCGCTTCGGCACGAAGACATTGCCCCAATTGTCCTCAGGACGCTTGGTGAAAAGCGCCGGCACCATTGCGAACATCGACACGAAGAAGCCGATCTCAAAGATCGGCAGGCGCCCACCGATGCCTTTCAGCGATGCGTCGCCGATCGAGAAGGAGAGATAGGAGGCGAAAGCGAGAAGAATGCCGGCTTGCATGGGGCGAATCCGGAAACAACTGAAGGATCGCTCCCGACTAACGGATCGCACACGAATGCGGAATCGCTTCCGCTATGGGATCCGAATTAATTTTTACGCCCTGCCGAAAAAGGCGCTGCCGCTAACTGGACCGCTCGAAGGTGCTTTTGCAGAAAACCAAACGCCAGACGCGAAAAAAGGCAGCGAGGGGGAGCTGCCTTTTTCCGTCTGAATGAGCGATCGAGGGGGATGATCGCTTGGGGTGCTTGAACAATGCGCGGGTCAGGAAGCGGTTCCGAAGAAAATCAATGCGCTGCAACTTTTTTGCGAAGTTTTTTCGAAAGGACTGGAAAACAGGGCGTTGCGGGTTCGAGAAAAAGTTTTGGCGCCGCGGATCGCCGGATGAATGGGGCCGATCGCTTACCGGCCGGGTCCAGCGGCCGGTGCCAGCAGGCGAAGTCGGTGGATGGTGCCACGAGGCACGCCAAAAAACGGAACAGTGCGTCCGGCCGCCGTGAAACTGCGACGGAATAACCCACCCCGCTTCCCGAACACACTCGCCGGCACGCCATCGCCTTGCGAATCGGGCGGAAACCTTTTCCAAACAACGGGCAATCCCACATAGGCGGGACGCATGACCGAGCTTCGCCCCATCAAGGCCCCCCGTTTTCCTAGCGATCCGCGTCTCGCCGGAGACAGCCGTTTCGACGGTTCGAACGTCACTGCCGTCCTGGGGCCCACCAATACTGGCAAGACCTTCCTCGCCATCGAGCGGATGGTCGCCCATTCCTCCGGCACCATCGGCCTGCCGTTGCGGCTTTTGGCGCGCGAGGTCTACCAGAAGGTTTGCGACCGGGTCGGCGTCGGGGCGGTCTCGCTGATCACCGGCGAGGAGAAGATCAAACCGCCCAATTCGCGCTACCAGATCTGCACCGTCGAGGCGATGCCGCGCGATCCGGGCACCGCCTTCGTCGCGATCGACGAGGTGCAGCTCGCCAGCGATCTCGAACGCGGCCACATCTTCACCGACCGCATCCTCCATGCGCGCGGCCGCGAAGAAACGCTGCTGCTTGGCGCCTCGACCATGCAGGGGGTGTTGAACCGGCTCCTGAAGGGCATGCAGTCGGTGACACGTCCGCGCCTGTCGAACCTCGTCTATGCCGGGTCCAGGAAGATCACCCGACTGCCACGGCGCTCGGCCATCGTCGCCTTTTCTGCGGGCGAGGTCTATGCCATTGCCGAACTGATCCGTCGTCAGCGCGGGGGCGCGGCAGTGGTGATGGGAGCGCTTTCGCCCCGCACCAGAAATGCCCAGGTCGAACTCTACCAGTCGGGCGACGTCGACTTTCTGGTGGCGACGGACGCGATCGGCATGGGCCTCAATCTCGACGTCGATCATGTCGCCTTCGCGCAGGACTGGAAGTTCGACGGCTTCCAGTATCGTCAGCTGACGCCGGCCGAATACGGCCAGATCGCCGGCCGGGCCGGGCGGCATCTGCGCGACGGCTCGTTCGGGGTGACGGGCCAGGTCGACCCGCTGGCGGACGAACTCGTCGAGCATCTCGAGGCCCACGCTTTCCAGCCCGTGCGCGTTCTGCAATGGCGCTCGCGCGATCATGATTTTTCCTCGATCGATGCGCTGAAAGCCAGTCTGGAGTGCCCGCCGCCTTCGGCCGATCTCACCCGGGCGCTGCCCGCCGTCGATCAGCGGGCTTTGGACTTCCTCTCTCGCGACGGGACCGTCCAGAAGCTTGCGGTCGGCGCCCATCGCGTCGAGCTTCTATGGGAAGCCTGCAAGCTTCCCGACTATCGCCGTATCGCCCCGGCCCAGCACGCCGAGATCATTGCGTCGATTTACGGCGATCTCGCAACTCGCGGCCATGTCGCTGAAGACTACATGGCCGCGCAGGTCAGCCGAGCCGATCGCACCGAGGGCGACATCGACACGCTGTCCCAGCGCATCGCCGAAATCCGCACATGGACCTATATTTCGCACCGTCCCGACTGGCTGGCCGATCCGACACACTGGCAGGAAAAGACCCGCGATATCGAGGACCGTCTGTCGGACGCGTTGCACGACCGGTTGACGAAACGCTTTGTAGACCGCAGGACAAGCGTCTTGATGAGGCGGCTGAGAGAGAACGCGTACATGGAAGCCGAGATCGGCGGCGACGGCACTGTGGTGGTCGAGGGCCATCAGGTGGGCGAGCTGCAAGGATTCAGGTTCACGCCCGACTCCCAGGCCGAAGGTCCCGACGGCAAGGCCGTCCGGGCCGCGGCCCAGAAGGCGCTGGCCGGTGAATACGACAAGCGCGCCGAGCGCTTCGCCAACGCGCCGAACGGCGATCTGGCACTGGGTTCGGACGGCTATCTGCGCTGGCTCGGCGCGCCGGTCGCGATGCTCGCTGGAAGCGAAGACCCGCTGAAGCCAAAGATCGTATTGCTCGCCGACGAGCAACTGGCCGGCACCCCCCGCGAGCAGGTCGTGGCCCGTGCCGAGCGCTCGGTCACCTATCAGGTGACGACCGTGCTGAAGCCGCTGCTCGACCTGAAGGCCGCCGAAGGTCTCGAAGGCACCGCCAAGGGGCTCGCTTTCCGCCTGACCGAGAATTTCGGCCTGATCCAGCGCCGGGATGTTGCCGAAGAAGTGCGCGGCCTGGATCAGGACGCGCGCGCTGCGCTGCGCCGCTGCGGCGTGCGCTTCGGCGCCTACCACATTTTCGTGCCGACCCTGATCAAGCCGGCTCCCGCCGCGCTGTTGACGCTGCTCTGGGCCATCCACAATGACGGCCGCGACAAGCCGGGCTACGGCGAGGCGACGCAGCTTCTGTCGACCGGCCGCACGTCGGCCGTTGCCGACCAGGGATTCGACCCGGTGTTCTGGGGCTTGGCCGGCTATCGCCTGCTGGGCCGGCGCGCCGTGCGCGTGGACATCCTCGAGCGACTGGCCGATCTGATTCGTCCGGCGCTCGCCTGGAAGCCCGGTCAGGGCAAGCGCCCCGAAGGCGGATACAACGGCGCGCAGTTCCTGGTGACGCCGGCGATGATGTCGATCCTCGGCGCCACCGCCGATGACATGGAAGAGGTCCTCAAGGGTCTTGGCTATCGCCCCGAAGGTGTCGCCGCCGACACGGTCGAGGCCGAGGTCGACCGGCTCGACGCAGCCGCCCGCGTGGCCGAGATCGCCGCCCGCGAAGAGGCCGCGCGCAAGGCGGCCGAAGTGGCGGCGACCGGCACCGCGGCCGCCGGGGATGCAGACGCGGCCGCTTCGACCGAGAGCGCGGCGACCGACGATGCGAACTCGGCGGCGGGTGATGCCGCTGCGCCGGCTTCTGCGGATGCCGACGCGGGCTCTTCGACCGCAACGCCCGTCCAGGATGGTCTGGCCGAAGCAGGCAAGGCTGCTGCGGCCGGGCTTGGCGAGGCCGAGGCTGGCGAGGCTGCGTCCAATGTCGAATCGACGGCGGAAAGCGAACCCGCGAGCGCGACGGACGCTGAGCTGAAGGCTGGCGGCGCTCCTTCTCCCGAAGCGAGCGAGGCTCTGGCTGCAACGGAAACGGCGCCTTCCGAGGCGGCTTTGACCGATGCGGGGTCTGAGCATGCGGACACTGCTGCTACAGCCGAAGCGAAAAGCCCCGATGCGTCGTCTGCCGAGGCCGAGAAAATGGACGGCATCAAGCCCGCGACCGACAGCATGACGACTGCCGCCGATGCCGCCGACGCCGGCCTCGGCGAAGCGGCCGGCCAACAGACGACGACCGATGTGGCGAACGTCGTGCCGGCTACGAGCCCGGCTTCATCCACGGATGTCATCGCCGACGGTCAAGCCGGCGTGCCGGCTGCCTCGGAGGCGAAGGCCGCCGAACCGGTCGAGCCGACCGAACCCAAGATCGTGCAGATCTGGCGCCCGCAGCGCGCGGGCAATCGCTCGGATAACCGCGGCGGCCATCGTGGCCGGGGTCGTCCGAATGCTCGCGGCGGCGAAGGCCAAGGCGCACCGGAGCAGGCGGGCCGGGGCGCTGCGGCGGGCGCAACGTCTGCGGATATCGTCGAAGGCGGCGACCGACCGCAGCGTGGCAAAGGCCGTCCGAAGCGGGATTTCGGCAAGCGTGACTTTTCCGATCGCGGCGGCGACAGGCCCGGCGAGAAGGGTGGCAACCGCCGCTTCGACAAGTCGGGTCATGGCGGTCCCCACGGGGGCGGCTCTCATAAAGGTGGCGGCAAAACCGGCGGTGGCCAAGGCGCCTATGGCGGCGGCCAGGGCAAGCCGGCGCAGAGCCGTCCGCAGCGCGTCGATCCCGATTCGCCCTTCGCAGCGCTCGCGGCGCTCAAGGACAAGCTTGGCAAATAACGGGCGAACCTGATGGCTGAGGGCACCGCCCAGCGCATCGACAAATGGCTGTTCTTCGCGCGCATCATGAAGTCGCGGAGTCTGGCCCAGAAATTCGTGCAGTCGGGCGCCGTGCGCATCAACCGCGACAAGACGGACAATGCCGCCCGCATCGTTCGGGCCGGGGACGTGTTGACCTTTTCGCTCAACGACCGGGTGCGCGTGTTCAAACTACTCGATGCCGGCGAACGCCGAGGTCCGGCCAGCGAAGCGCAAGCCCTCTACGAGGATCTGTCTCCACCGATCGAGACGAAGGCAGAGGCCAGGGAAAGTGCCCGGCACGCCGGCTACACCCCGCCGCCGCGTCCGCCTTCGAAGAAGGAGCGCCGCGCCCACAGCCGGTTGCGCTGGGACTGAGAACCGAATGCACGTTCTGACGATTTGCGGCAGCCTCCGCGAAAAATCATCGAATGCTGCGGTGTTGGAGGCCGCCCGACGTCTTGCGCCGTCGCAGATGTCCATCACGCACTATGCCGGCCTTTCACTTCTGCCGCACTTCAATCCCGATCTCGATACTGACAACCCGCCGGCCGAAGTCCTCGAACTGCGTCGATGGGTCGGCCGGTCCGACGCCCTCCTGATCTGCAGTCCGGAATATGCACGCGGTGTCGCTGGCGCCCTGAAGAACGCACTGGACTGGCTGGTGTCGAGCTTTGAATTTCCCGGAAAGCCGGTGGCGCTGATCAATGCATCCCAGCGCGCCGTCCATTCCGACGCGCAACTGCGCCTGACGTTGGAAACGATGTCTGCGCGCCTCGTTACGTCGGCCTCTATCACCCTGCCTTTGATGGGCACCGGTCTCGACGCCGAAGGAATTGCCGGCGACGTAAAATTTGCAAGTCCGTTGCGCTCTGCCCTCATTCGACTGGCCGAGGACGTGGCGAACGCGGGCTAAGCGGGGCGGGAGCAATCGCGATGCCGCTGCCGCTCGGGCCGGACCGCGGGTCCACGAGCCAAGGCCCGGCCTCAGTCGCCCTGGCCGGGCTCGGCCGAGAAGTATTTCTCGAACTTGCCCTCCTCGCCGTCATGCTCCTTGCCGTCCTCGGGGCCCGGGCGCATCACGGTGATGTTGGGCCATTTGTCGGCGTATTCGGCGTTGACCTTGAGCCATTTGTCGAGGTTCGGTTCGGTGTCGGGCTTGATCGCCTCGGCCGGGCATTCGGGCTCGCAGACGCCGCAGTCGATGCACTCATCGGGGTGGATGACGAGCATGTTGTCGCCTTCGTAGAAGCAATCGACCGGGCACACTTCCACGCAGTCCATGTACTTGCAGCGGATACAGTTGTCGGTCACCACGTAGGTCATGACGAAGTCCTCTGGATGTCTGGCCAGGATGCGCTTGCGATGCGCGCGCTGGCGCCCCGGCGCGCCCGTGTTGGATGGGCGCTTTCGCACTGCCAGCGGACGTAGCCGCTCCTGAAAATCGTGGCAAGGGCAAACCATGTCGCGGTTGGTCGGTCAGGCGAAATGGTTTTGCGTCGACGAGCATTGCAATCTTGGATTGCAAACATCCCTGCGATGCCGCTACGCCTTCGAAACATGGCGTAAGGGCAATCGCGGTTCCCCACGCCTTTTTAGTGGCCCCCTTGAGTTCGGTAGGCGCGCACCAAAAACTTTTCTGTTTCAAGAGTTTCTCGGTGGGCCTGCCTTCGAATTGAACGAATCGTGTTTAGAAAAAGACATCGGGCCCTGGCCGGTCCGTCACTTCGACCCTCGACCCTCGACACCGGGAATGCCGTGCAGGACTCCAGCGATATCGACCTCGACGCCGCATTGACTCTGTGTGATCGTGAGCCGATCCACATTCCTGGTGCGATCCAGCCCCACGGGCTTCTGCTCATCGTCGACCCGAAGACTCTCGCCGTCATCGGCGGCGCCGGCGATATCGAATCGCGGCTTGCTGCGGACTGGCACGGTCGGCTCTTGAGCGATCTGCTTGCCCAAGATCTCGGGCCGATCGGCGAGCGCATCGCCGCGCACGGTTCGCTCACGCTACGGCCCGTCGCGACCAGGGCTGAAACCTTCGACGTGAGCGCTCACGCCAGCGGCCCGCATCTCATCGTCGAGCTCGAGCCGAACGCGGTCGATGCCACCGTTGCCGAGACGCTCGCGACCGTCGACGCCGCAGGGCGGAACCTCGAGCGTGCCCACGACTTGATTGATCTGTGCGAGACGGCGGCCCGATTGTTCCGCGACCTTACGGGTTACGACCGGGTGATGGTCTATCGCTTCCAGGAGGACGAGGCGGGCATCGTCATTGCCGAGGCCCGCGATGAAAGGCTCGGCACCTTCCTCAATCATCAGTTTCCGGCGACCGACATCCCCAGGCAGGCGCGGGCGCTGTACGTGCGCAACCGCATCCGCGTCATCCCCGACATCGGATACGTCCCGGCGCCCATCCGTGTGGCCGATGGGGAAAGTGTGGAGAATGCAAATCCGGCCACCCCTCTGCGCGAGGTTGATCTGTCCGACTGCGGCCTGCGCAGTGTCTCGCCGATTCACATCCAGTATCTGAAGAACATGGACGTCGGTGCCTCCGCTTCGGTATCGATCGTCAAGGACGGCCTCCTGTGGGGGCTGATCGCCTGCCACCACCACGAGCCGAAGTGCATTCCGCTGGGACGGCGTCTCGCATGTCGGCTGCTGGCCGGAAGCCTGTCACGCCAGATCCAGTCCAAAAACGAGGCTGAACTCTATCGCGAGCGCATCCGCCTGCGCACCGCCGAAGACATGGCGATGTCGCTCTACGATCCGGATATGACCTTCGACGGCTTCATCGATGCGGCTGGACCGGAGCTGCTGCGCATGCTGGACGCCGACGGCTTTGCGGTCTTGTCCGGCAACGAGTTGCGCGGCTTCGGCTACTGCCCGAAGCCTGACGAACTGCGGGCGATCTGCCGTTGGGTCGAAGCCGAAGCGCCGTCGGCACCGGTTCAGACGGACCGACTTTCGGAACGGATGCCGGAGGCGAAGGATTTCCGTGAGCTGGCCAGCGGGCTGATGGCCGTCACCTTGTCGACGGAGACGCCGTCCTACTTCCTTTGGCTCCGTGCCGAAAAGCGTCAGCTCGTCGAATGGGCCGGCAATCCTCACAAGGCCCATAGCAACGACCCCGCTGAGGCGCTGACCCCGCGCGGGTCTTTTGAATCCTGGGTCGACGAGGTGCGTGGCCGCTCACGGCCCTGGTCGATCGCCGAAGCTGAATCGGCGGTGCGGATGGCCCGGTTGATGCGTGAGCGACGGCAGGCATTCCGGGTGCGTGAGCTCAATCGCGAGCTGACGAAGAGCGTTCATGAGAACGAACTTCTTCTGCAGCAGAAGGGCTTTTTGCTGCGCGAGGTGAACCATCGCGTTCAAAACAGCCTGCAGCTCGTCTCGGCCTTCCTGAAGATGCAGAGCCGCGACATTGCCGACGAGGCTTCGCGCGCCCATCTCATCGAGGCACAGCGTCGCCTTACGGCTGTCGCACTCGTCCATCGCCGGCTCTACACCGGCGAAAGCGTCGAGATCGTCGATCTGGCACGCTATCTGGAAGATCTGCTGGGCGAGTTGCAGGCGACCATGGATCCGGCTTGGGCCGCTCGCATGCGGCTCGATCTCGCGCCGGTGCAGGTCAAGGCGGATCGGGCCGTGCATGTCGGCCTCGTCATGACCGAACTCGTCATCAATGCCCAGAAATACGCCTATGGCGGCGATGTCGGGCCGCTGGCAATCTCCCTCGACCAGCATCTCGATCGCTTTCGCCTGATCGTCGCCGACCGCGGCGCCGGCAAGACCCTGACCCGCCAGGGTTTCGGTTCCAAGATGATGGCGGCAATGATCGCCCAGATCGGCGGGACGCTCGACGAGGAGGACAATCGTCCGGGCCTGCGCATCACCGTAAGCGCGGCGGTCGACTGAGCGCGCCGCAGTTTCAAGCGACAGCGCCGCGGCCTCGCCTTTCCGGCCCGAAATGGTGCCAGTCCGGCAGCGGTCGGACCCGACTGCAATGGCGCCAGACCGGTCAGCTGATCGTCAGCGCCTTGATGGCCGAGTCGATCGAACGCTCGTCGAAAGGCTTGGCGATCACATGAGTGTCGAAAAAGCGCGGGTCGAGATGCTCCCGGCTGTGCCCGGTGGCGAAGGCGAAGGGCACGCCGCGCCGCTGCAGTTCCTCGGCGATCGGCACCGAACTCTTCGATCCGAGATTCACGTCGAGTATGGCGATGTCGTAGCTCGCCTGCGCCACGGCCTCCAGCGCCGTCTCCAAGGTATGGAACGGCCCGACGACCTCATGACCGAGATCGGCGATCATGTCTTCGAGCAGCATCGCGATGAGCATCTCGTCTTCGACGATCAGGATCTTGGCGGCATCGGGCATGGCTGGCGATTTCTCTCGGCTTGGTCGTCGGCCCCGGTCCCCGGCACCGGATCGCGACCGCGCTTTGCTTGGATGTGTCTGATTCGAGCGCGATCGTCGACGAGACGCGCTGGGGTCCGTCATGTCCCGGCGTGATTCGGCAATCCTCCGCGACGTCGAGCCGCACTCTCCGACCCTATTCTGCGTCGATCGTCAATAGGTGTTGGGTGTCAAAGGGTTGCCCCGGATCGGGATAGGCATTGCAAGGTCTTTTCTGTGACGATCGCTCGACGCCTCCTGCGTGGTCCAAGGCTGAACTGAAATTATCTGGCAGCAGCCGGCCGGCCATCGTTTTCGCGGGCGCGGGGCCTTTGCTGCGCAGCGTTTCCGGCTTAGCATCGAGGGTGGCCGTGCTCTTTCGGGGCGCGGCTTCCATCGAGGAACGACGATGCTGAAGGTGAAGACGCTGCTGTTCAACCGCTCGCCGGCCTTGGCTGGCCTGTTGTTCGTGGTTTTCGCGCTCGCCTATGTCGCGTTCTCGGGGAGCGTCTCCATTGGCGAGGCGATCGTCGCCGGCGTTGCGGCAACCCTTGCGACATGCGGCACGCTGGCGCTGATGCGCCTTGCCGACATGCAGGAGGTGGTGGAAGCACGCTGGCTGCCGCGGCTCGCGCGGCCGCTTCTCGATATGGCGATCGAGGTCGTACCTCTTGCCTGGACCCTGTTGACGGCGGTGTCTCGGCGAGAGCGCCTGACCGCCCTAACCGAGACCCGAAGCTTCGATCCGGGCCGCGCCAAGAACCCGCGCGACCGCGGCCGGCGCGCCCTCGTCACCATCGCCATCTCGCTGGCGCCGGCCCGCCTGGTGATCGACAGCGATGTCGATGCCCGCGAAATCCGCACCTGCCGGATCGGCGTCAAGGAACGGCCGCCGGTGCCAGACGATCCAAGGTGGCCGTTGTGACGGTGTGGATCGTCGGTGCCTTCGTCCTGTTGGCGGCGTTCGCGGTCTGCTGCGCTCTGGCGCTGTGGCGCAGCGAGGCCGAGGCGCTTGCGGCCGCGCAAGGGGCGGGAACGATCCTGGTGCTGTTGATCGTCGTCCTTGGTGTCTGGTGGGACGACAGCTCGCTTCTGTCGGTGGCGCTGGCCGGGGCGGTGCTGGCCTTGCCAAGCAGCCTTGTCATGGCGCGGCTGATTGCCCGCACGCTCGACCCGAATAGGACCGGGCGATGACGGCCGTCGAGATCGCGGTCGCCGTGCTCATAACCCTCGGCGCCGCCGCCATCGTCGTTGCCGTGGCCGGCATGGCGCTGTCCCGCGAGGTCTTCGCCATGCTGCTCTATGGCTCGATCCCGAGCGGCTTGGCCGCAGCAAGTATCGCGTTGGCTGCGGCCCTGTCGCGGCCACCCGGTGTCGCGAGCTTGCAACTGGTCGTGCTTTTCCTTTTGCTGGCGGTCTCAGGGGCCGTCGGGGGGCACCGCATCGCCGCCGCGGCCGCGATCCGCAAGCGCCGGCGAAAGACCGTCGCCGCGCCGCGCCGGGGCCGCTTCGCTCGGCTCCTCGCGTTCCTGCCGATGCTCGGGGTGTTCCGATGAGCGCGAGCGACATCTTCCTCATGGCAAGCCTCTTGCTCGTCGGGGCCGGTGGCACCGCCGTGGTCCTCGTGCGGCGCCTGCGGGTGCAGGCAATCGTCCTGTCGCTCTTCGGGCTGATCCAGACCTTGGTCTTCCTGGCATTGAAGGCACCGGACCTGGCGCTCGCGCAGCTCGCTGTCGGTTCGGCAGCGGTGCCGGTGCTCTTCGTCCTCGTCATCAACCGGATATCCGGTGCGACCGAAGAATGATGCGCCGCCTCGTCACCTTCGCAACGCTTTCAGCCTTCGCCGTGGTTCTGTTCATGACCCTCGTCAAGCTGCCCGCCTTCGGCTCGCCGCTTGGAAGCCTCGCCGACGTTTATGCCGCCGCGACCGTTCCCGATTTCCACATCACCAATGTCGTCACCGCCATCTCTTTCGGCTATCGCGGCTTCGACACGATGCTGGAGGAGTTCATCTTCTTCACCTGCATCACCTCGGTTTCAATCCTCCTGCGCAACACGCTGGACTCTCACGATGAGAAAACCGCGGCCCGCAAGGGCGGGCGGGCGGTCGAGCGCTCCGACGCGGTCAACCTCGTCGGTATCGCCTGGATCGGCATGATCGTCGCGCTTGCTGTCTCGCTGATCGCCCATGCGCATTTGACGCCGGGCGGCGGGTTCCAGGGCGGTGCGATCCTCGGCACGGCGCTGCTCACCGTCTATCTCGTCACCAGCCGCGAGGCCTTCGAGCGCATTTCGCCCGATCTTCTCGTCAAGATCGCCGATTCCGCCGGCGCCGGTCTCTTCGTCGTCATCGGCTTTCTCGGTCTGATCTTCGGGTCGAGCTTCCTGGGCAATTTTCTGCCGCTCGGCAGGACGCACGACCTGATCTCCGGCGGCACGATTCTCCTCGTCAATCTGGCTGTCGCGATCGAAGTCTCGGCCGGCTATGCCCTCCTCTTCAAGGAGTATCTGCGTGAGGTTCACGACGCGGAATCGGCGGGCAAGGCGGCGTCGACCGAAGGATGACCATGCGCGGGGAGGGACAGTGATGGAAACGGGCGGAATCGACGCGGCGGTGCTGACGACCGGGTTGTCGGGCGCCGCCATGCGCTGGCTGCCCTATCTGGTCGCCGGCTGGCTCGCGGTGATCGCGCTCTACGGGCTCGTGACAAGCCGCAACCTCGTCCACATGGTCGCCTGCCTGACGGTGCTGCAGTCGGCGACCTATCTGCTCTTCGTCGCTATCGGCTACACGCGAGGCGGCGAGGCGCCGATCTTCTTCGACCGGCCGCCGGACACCATCGTCGTCGATGGCCTCGTCCAGGCGCTGTGCCTCACCGACATCGTCGTCGGCGCCGGCATCACCGGCCTGCTCCTGGCGCTGGTGCTGCAAATTCATCGCCGCAAGGGCACGATCTCGACCGAAGCGCTGCGGATGAAGCGCAAATGACGGGCGATCCCTGGCTCTCGGCCCTGCTGCCTGCATCCGTCGGCCTGCCGCTGCTCGTTGCCGCGCTGATGGTGACTTTTGCCAGCCTGATGCCGCGCCTCGCGCGCGATGCGATCATGCTGGCGACGACCCTTGTATCGGTCGGCGCCTCGATCTGGCTGTTGATCGAGACCACTTCGGGCGTGCCGGTCGCTCACTGGCTGTCGGGCGGTTCGCCGCGCGACGGCGTTGTTCCCGGCATCGCCCTTTATGTCGACCCGCCGGCCGCGGCGGTGCTGTCGGTCGTCGGACTGATCTTCGTTGCCGTCACCCTCTATGCCTGGCGCTATTTCAAGGTGCTGGAGGAATATTTCCACACCATGCTCCTGGTGCTGCTCGGCGCGATGACGGCCCTGGTCATGGCCGCCGATCTCTTCACCATGTTCGTCGCCTTCGAACTGATGAGCGTCATCGCCTATGCGCTGACGGCTTTCAATGTCGAGGACGAGGATGCGCTGGCCGGCGCCTTCAACTTTGCCATTCTCGGCTCGATCGCAAGTCTATTGATGATGGTCGGCATCGCCACGATCTATGCCGGCACCGGCGCGCTCAATCTTGCCGCCATCTCGCGCACGCTCGCCGGCCAGTCGAGTCCGCTGGCCTCGATCGGCCTTGCCATGGTGGTTGGCGGCCTGCTCCTGAAGCTTGCGGCCGTGCCGATGCAGTTCTGGATTGCCGATGCAGAAACGGCCTCGCCCTCGCCGGTGGCCGCGCTCTCCTCCGGCGTCATGACGACCGTCGCCGCCTATTGGCTCGCCCGCCTGATGGGCGTCATCGTGGGGCCGATGGCTGGCGGGGTCGGCGGCGCCTTCTCGGCCCTTTTCATCGGGCTCGGCGTTGCCACGCTCTGGGTCGGCGGCCTGCTTGCCATCGTCCAGGTCGACTTCAAGCGGTTGCTGGCGTTCTCCACCGTTTCGCATATGGGCGTCGCGCTGATCGCGATCGGTCTCATCGGCTCGGGCGCGGGTGAGGGGGCACTCGCCGGTGCGGGACTCTACGTTCTCTCCCAGGGGTTGGTGAAGGCGGCGCTGTTCCTGCTCGCCGGTGTGCTGCTGCACCGCTTCGGCACCGTCGACATCTACGAGCTGCGTACCCGAATCGACGGCAGCTTCTGGGTCGCCCTGCCGATCCTCGCCGGGGGTCTGGCGCTTGCCGGTTGTCCGCCCTTCGGCTTGTGGCCGGGCAAGATTCTGATCGAGCACGCGCTGCCGGCCGGGCGTGCCGGCGACTGGCTTCTCGTCAGCCTCGTCGCTTCCGCCGTTCTCACCGGTGGCGCCGTGCTGCACGCGGTGCTGCACGGCTTTCTTGGACTCGGCCCTGCGCCGGAAGGGCCACCGGTGCCGCGCGGCAAGCGCGAGCGCTTCGATCCGATGGCCGACGAACAGGAGGACCAGCGCGCGACCGATGCCCGAACTGCGGCCGAGACCGAGGCGCGGGTGACAGCGAGCATTCCCCCGACACTCATCCTCGCGCCAATCGGCCTGTTGCTATTCGCGGCTCTCGTGCCGTTCGTGCCGGAGATCGTCGGTCGCGCCCGCCAGTTCGCCGCTGCGCTGCTCGATGGCCGCGCCTATCAGGCGGCGTTGCTCGACGGCAGTATGACGAGCCGCCCGCTGCGCAGCGAGGATCTGCCGGAGATCGCGACGTCGCTGAAGATCGCCGCCGCGACGCTGCTCGTGCCGATTGGTTGGCAGGTGCTCCGTCTGCCCTGGCCGCAAGGCGCTCGCCGCTTCGTCGCCTGGCCGATCGCCAAGCTGCGGCTTGCCCATGACGGGACGATCAACGACTATGTCCTGTGGCTCGTCGCCGGCTTTACGCTTCTGATGGCCGTGGTGATGTGGAGGGCCTGAGCCCGCCAGCGTTTGACGCGGCCCAGGCTCAGTGATGCTGCGGATCGACCGCGTCGCGCAGGCCGTCGCCGACGAAGGAGAAGGCGAGCACCGTGAAGATCACCGGCACCATCGGGATCAGCAGCCACGGATAGAGCGCCACCGCCTCGATGTTCTGGGCTTCCGACAGGAGCACGCCCCAGGAGGTGATCGGCGGGCGCAGGCCGAGGCCAAGGAAGGAAAGCGCCGTCTCGGCGAGGATCATCGTCGGGATCGACAGCGACGCCGAGGCGATGAGGTGGCTCATGAAATTCGGCAGAAGATGCCGGAAGATGATCCGCCGTGGGCTCGCGCCCAGCATTTCGGCCGCGACGACGAAATCCTCTTCCCTCAGCGCGAAGAGCTTCGAGCGCACGGCGCGGGCGAGCCCCGGCCAGTCGAGAAGGGCGAGGATCAGCGTGATGCCGAAATAGATCAGCAGCGGACTCCATGTCACCGGCAGCGCCGCCGACAGTGCCAGCCACAGTGGCAGCTCCGGCAGCGAACGCAGGATCTCGGTCACGCGCTGAACGACCGCGTCGATCCAGCCGCCGAAATATCCCGCGAGCCCGCCGATGGTGATCCCGAGGATAAAGCTCAAGGTAACGCCGACGAGCCCGACGGTCAGCGAGATGCGGGCGCCATAGAGGATGCGTGAAAAGAGATCGCGCCCCAGCCGGTCGGTTCCGAGCAGGAACAGCGTGCCGCCCTCCGGCGCGCAGACGAGATGGGTGTCGCCGGTGAAAAATCCCCAGAACTCGTAAGGGTCGCCCGAGCAGAAGAAGCGCAGCGGCAGCGGTTTGGCGGTGTTTTCCTTGTAGTCCCGCTGCAGCATGTCGAGATCGAGATGGTAGTCGAGCGGATAGACGAACGGACCGACGAAACGCCCCTCGTGGAAGAGATGGACACGCTGCGGGGGTGCGAAGATTTCGTCCGTGTGTCGGGCCGAAAGACCGTAGGGCGCCAGGAATTCGACGATGAAGATCGAGGCGTAGGCGACGACCAGGAACGCCAGCGAGATCACCGCCAGCCGGTGCCGCAGGAACCGCCACCAGATTAGCTTCGACTGAGATGCCGCCTGATATTTGGCCGAGACGATGGAGCCCTCGGCAACGGTCGCCTCCGAGTCGAAGGGCTCGTCGGAGACGAAATAGGGCTCGGCGTCGCGGATCGTGACCTGGCTCATGGTCGGCGACTTTCCGGCCGTGCCGTTTTGACTCGCCTCATCGCGCGGCGCTCTTGCCGAGACGGATGCGTGGGTCGAGGAGGGCCAGAAGGATATCGGAGACGAACATGCCGACGACGGTGAGGGTCGCCAGGAACATCAGGAACGAGCCGGCAAGGAACATGTCCTGGCTGCGCAGCGAGGAGAGCAGCATCGGCCCGGTGGTCGGCAGGCTCATCACCGCCGAAATGATCACCGAGCCGGAGACGATCTGCGGCAGCAGCGTGCCGAAATCGGCGACGAACGGGTTGAGGGCCATGCGCAGCGGATATTTCAGCAGGAGCTGGCGTTCCGTCAAACCCTTGGCCCGGGCCGTCACGACATATTGCCGGTTCAATTCGTCGAGGAGATTGGCGCGCAGGCGCCGGATCATGCCGGCCGTGCCCGCAGTTCCGATAACGATGACCGGCACCCACAGATGCGACAGGACCGATCCGATCTTGCCCATCGACCAGTCCGCATCGATGTACCGCGCATCCATCAATCCGCCGATCGACGTGCCGAACCAGACGTTCGCAAGATAGAGCAGGATCAGCGCGAGCAGAAAATTCGGCGTCGCAAGGCCTAAAAATCCGATGAAGGACAAGCCGTGGTCGCCCCAGGAATATTGGTGGGTCGCCGAATAGATGCCGATCGGAAACGAGACCAGATAGACGAACAGGACGGTCGCGAAATTGAGCAGCAGCGTCAGCGGTATGCGCTCGCCGATCACGTCGGCGACCGGCTGGTTGTACTCGAAGGAAAAGCCGAGATCGCCGTGTAAGAGGCCGGTGACCCAGACGAGATATTGCTGCCAGAGCGGCTTGTCCAAGCCGTATTGCTCGCGCAGGAAGGCGATCTTGTCGGACGTGACCTTCTCACCCTGGGCCTGGATCTCGGCGATGTAGCTGGTGAGGTAGTCGCCGGGCGGCAGCTGGATGATGACGAAGATCAACACACTGATCGCCAGGAGCGTCCAGGCCATGGTGACGAGGCGGCTCGCGAGATAGCGGATCATTTGATTGCGGTCGCCGCTGGCTTCGATTCGTGCGACGCATCGGCGATCTCGCCGCCGCAGCCGAACCAGAACGTGTCGGGGTGGTAGATGCCGAACTGGGCTCCGGGATCGAAATTATAGACGCCGCGCTCGGGTACGTTCTTCAAGCGGTCGGAGACGACGACGATCTGGTCGACGCCGGACACGATGCCGATGGTGAAGACCTGGTTGGCCGAGATATCGAGGATCCTCTCCCAGATGCGCCGTTCCTCGGCGGAGTCGGTGGTCATCGACCAATCCTTGCGCAACTGGATCAGCTCGTTGAGCGCGGCCATGTTCTCGCCGTCGCCCGGCTTGGCGCCGCCGGTGCCGCCGGTCTCGACCCACATGCCGTAGCCCGGCCACTGCAACTGCTCTGCGGTCGAGGGGACGAACGCGTCGGGGTCGGTCGCCGGCGTCGGCAGGCCATTGTCGAGACCGCCCCAGATCGACATGATCGTCGAGCCCGCCTTCACCCGGTTGCGGAAGATCTCGCGCTGGGATTCGCGGATGAGCAGATCGATGCCGAGCTTGTGCCAGTCGTCGCGGATCAGCTGCAGGACGTCGGACTGTTCGTTGCCCTCGCCTGCGGTCTCGACGACGATGCGCATCTCGCGCCCGTCGGGCAGGTGGCGCAGCCCGTCGGGCGTGTCGCGCTTCAGCCCCAGCGCGTCGAGCATGGCGTTGGCCTTGGCCGGATCGTAGGCGCTCCACATCATCGGCAGCTTCGGGTCGAAGAGCTTGGAGCCCGGCAGCACCGTGTTGGCGCCCGGCTTGGCGAGGCCGTAGAAGATCGCCTTGTTGATGTCGTCGCGATTGATCGAAAGCGACAGCGCGCGGCGGAAATCGGCGGTCGACAAGAGCTTGCGCCATACGGGGTCGGCGGCGTTGAGGTTCGGGTAGAGCGCCATGTGCGAGCCTTCGCCGGCCTTCCACATGCGCACCTCGTAGCCGCTGCGCTTTGCCCCACGCTTCAGGAACGGGTAGTTCGGGAAGTTGAGATAGGCAGCCTGAAGATCGGATTCGCCGTTCGCCACCTTGGCCGGGATCAGCGACGAATTGGAGACCGTCATCGCCACTTCGTCGATATAGGGCAACTGCCGGCCTTCCGCGTCGACCCGGTGGAAGTAGGGGTTGCGGGCGAAGATCAGGCGCTCGGAGGGCGGCTTGGTGGCGAGCTTCCAGGGTTGCAGGGTCGGCATCTTCGGATTGTCGTTGCGATAGCCGCGATCTTTCTTGAAGTGCAGCCCCACCCAGTCCTTCTGACCCGAATCCGCGACGTCGGCGGCCAGCTTGTCCGGGTCGGCATATTTCGGATTGTACTTTTTCAGGTAATGCGCCGGCCGGAAGATATCGAAGGGGACGGTGCCGGCGAGCGAGGCGAGGAATTTCGGGTTCGGCCGGCTCCATTCGTAGACGACCGTGTATTTGTCGGGGAAGGAAACCTTCGGGCTTTCGCCCTCGACCAGAAGCTCGGCCGGCACTCCGAATTTGGCGATCTTCGTATCGGTCGCCATGTCCTCCCAGAAATAGCGGAAATCCTCAGCGTCGAAGGGCTTGCCGTCCGACCATTTCATGCCCTTGCGCAGATGGAAAGTGAAGCTTCGGCCATCCTTGACGTCGTAGCTTTCGGCGATGTCGGGCTTGATATCGTAGTTCTGGTCGTAGCCGACGAGCCGCGCATAGCCGAAATAGTTCATCATCCGCGTGTCCTTGGCGCTGCCGGCCAGGATGTTCAGCGTGCCGCCCAGCTTGTCTGCGGGACAGGCGCTGTCGACCGGCATGACCAGCGGGTGCTTCGGCAGGCGCTCGGCAACCGGCGGCAGATCGCCGCCGGCGACGGCTTTCAGGACATCGTGCGGCTCGACCGGCGTCGTCCCGGCTGGCTCGGCAGTCGTCGCTGTCGCGATGGCCGGCGCCTGTAAATCCTGGGCCAAGGCCGGGCCGCTGGCTTGCGAACCCAAAGCTGTCAGGAGGAGAAGCGCTGCGAAAAGATGAAATGCTGGACGCGAACACGCAGCAACCAGCCTGCCGGTCGCAAGACGAGTATCCGACTGATGGCACGAAACCCGTCGCGTTCCGTTCCGGTCGCCGCCGGTCGTTTCGTCCATCGCCATCCTCGTCATTGCCCGTCAGTTAGCTTCGATGGTGTGGCGTTTGTCAATGAAACTTCGATGACGCAAAAGCCTTTGTCGTTGAAGACTTTGGGGTGCCGCGCCGACCTTGTCCGGCAGATGACTTGCGGGCAGGGGACTTGCGACCCTAGATGCAACGGATCGGCCGCTTGCCGTGCCGTCGGGTTCGCCTGATAGTTCTTGTTTGCCTGTCCTTCGTCAAATCCCGGTTCGTCCCATGTCCGCGCGTGTCGCCATCCTCGTCAAAGGTTATCCGCGCCTGTCGGAAACCTTCATCGCCCAGGAGATCGCCGGGCTCGAGGAACGTGGTCTAGCGCCGTTGATCGTCTCGCTGCGGCAGCCGGGCGAGACCAAGCTGCATCCGGTCCATCGCCGTATCAGGGCGGACGTCCTCTATTTGCCGGAGTACCTCAAGGACGATCCGGCGCGGGTGAAGGCGGGCCGCGACTTCGCCGAGCGCCAGCCGGGCTTTGAAGCGGCACGAGCGGTCTTCGCGGCCGATCTCGAACGCGACCACACGGCCAACCGCTATCGCCGCTTCGGCCAGGCCTGCGTTCTGGCCCACGAGCTGCCCGGGGACATCGGCTGGCTGCACACGCACTACCTTCACACACCGGCCTCCGTGGCGCGCTATGCGGCGCTGATCCGTGGCCTCGGCTGGTCGTTCTCCGCCCATGCCAAGGACATCTGGACGACCCCGGCCTGGGAGCTTTCCGAGAAGCTCGGCTCGGCGCGTTTCGGCGTCACCTGCACGGCTGCCAATCTCGACTATCTCAAAAGCCTCGCACCGCATCCCGAGCGGGTCGAACTCGTCTATCACGGGCTCGACCTGTCGGAGGTGAAGCCGCACGCCCCAAAGGTGCAGGGTAGGGGCCGGAACGACGCGCCTTTCCGCATCGTCTCGGTCGGCCGCACGGTCGAGAAAAAGGGGTTCGGCGACCTGATCCGGGCGCTGACGCTTCTGAAGGATCGCGACTGGCGCTTCGACCATGTCGGCGGCGGTGCGCTGACGAAAACCCTCCACGAACAGGCCAAGAGGGCCGGTATCGCGGATCGCATCAGCTGGCATGGCAGCCTTGCCCGCGGCTCGGTCTTCGACCTCCTCGCAAGGTGCGATCTTTTCGTGCTGCCTTCGCGCATTGCCCGCTCCGGCGACCGCGACGGCTTGCCGAATGTATTGATGGAAGCGCAGACCCACCGTTTGCCGGTCGTCTCCACCAGGGTCTCGGCGATCCCCGAATTGATCGAGGATGGTGTCACCGGGCTCCTGGTGCCCGAGCGCGATCCCAAGGCACTGGCCGCTGCGATCGCGCGGCTGATGGACGACCCTGCATTTGCCGAAAGACTCGCAGAGGCGGGCGACGAAAAGGTGCGCGAGACCTTTTCGCCCAAGCCCGGCATCGATCGTGTGGCCGCGCTTCTGACCGGCGTCCTCCAGGAGGCGTCCACCTCGGCCTTAACGGGCGCACCCAGGAAAGCCTCGAAACGTGCAGCCGGCCGACGCGATGCCGCATGAGCAATGCGAGTCTTGCCTTTCCGCTGACCTTCGAGCGTCTCGAACGGCTGGCCGTGACCGGTCGCGGGATCGCGCTATGGTGGCGTGACGACGATGCGCGCAAGCCCTCGGCGGCGCTCGACCGCCTGCTGAGCCTGCGCGATACGGCGGGCGTGCCGCTGGCGCTGGCGGTGATTCCCGAGGGCACAGGCTTAGCTCTGGCAGAACGCCTCGCGCGTGAGCCGGATGTTTCCGTCCTGCAGCACGGACTCACGCACGAGAACCATGCCCCAGCCGGCGAAAAGCGTGCCGAGTTCGGCGATCACCGGAAGACCGATGCGATGCTGGCCGAGCTCGCCACCGGCCGCCGTCATCTCGAAAAGCTCTTCGCCGACCGTTTTCTGCCGGTCTTTGTGCCGCCCTGGAACCGCATCGGCCAAACGCTCGCTGCGCGCCTGCCCGAGGCAGGACTCGCCGGTCTCTCAGTCTTCGCCAACGCCGCGCCGGGCGGAACGCAGCCGGTCAACACCCATCTCGACCTGATGGACTGGCATCCGGGGCCCGGTCTTGCGCCGCAAGGGCTGAACGTCGCGGCAGTGGACCGGCTGCTGGCCGATTTGATCGACTGGCAGTTGACGTTAAACGCCGTTGCGTTCGACCGAATGCCGACGTTGATGCCCGAGCAGGGATCGAAGGTCGAAGCTGTTGGTACGACCGGCTGCAAGAGAGCGTCGCCACCAACTGCGCCGATCGGCTTGCTCACCCACCATCTCCAGCACGACGAACGCGCCTGGGAAACGCTCGAGGTCGTTCTTGCCTGGCTCGCAGTGCATCCCGCCATTGTCTGGCCGACGCCGGCGGCACTGTTTTCCGCGACCTGAAGCGCATCGCCGCGGCAACCGGAGCCTCGATCGCCTTTGAAAGCGCGCCGGCCACCGTCGGTGTCCGCCGCTCCGGCACGAACATCCTGATTACCTCGGGAGCGCCGGCGATCAACCGATCGACCCGTCCAAGGTGTCGGCCCGACCGCGACCTCCCACGCGGTCGAGCTTTTTTGCGTTTGCCACCGGAAGCTCTCAGGCGACCTGAAAGCCCTTGGCAAAAGGATCGCGGTCGTCGATGAAGATGGTGTTGTAGCCGGTCAGCCGGGCCCAGCCGGCGATTGACGGTACCACCGCCGGCAAGTCCCCGACCGTCGTCGCGCTCTCCATCCGACCCTTGAATAGCGAGCCAATGATGCTTTCGTGAATGAAGTCGTCGCCGGGCTTTAGTTTGCCCTTCGCAGCCCATTGTGCGATCCGTGCCGAGGTGCCGGTGCCGCAAGGGCTGCGGTCGATTGCCTTGTCGCCGTAGAAGACGGCATTTTTCGCATGGGCGCCTTCGACGGTCGGTCGGCCGGTCCACAGGATGTGGCTGAGCCCCTCGATATGCGGTTGTTCCGGATGGACGAAATCGTAGCGCTCGTTCAGCGCGTGCCGCAGCGGGCCGGAGAGGGCGATCAGCTGCCCAGCCGAATGGTCGGCGATGTCGGAAAATCGCTCCTGGGCATCGACGATCGCGTAGAAATTGCCGCCATAGGCGACATCGACGGTGATCTCGCCGAGACCCGGGCAATCGACCGGCAGACCCTGCGAGTGCAAGAAGGCCGGAACGTTGGTCAGCCGCACCTCCTCCACATGCGGCCCCTCCATGACATAGCGCGCGACGACGAGGCCGGCCGGCGTGTCGAGCCGCAGCACGCCCGGCTCCTTCGGCGTCACCAGCCCCTGCTCCAGCGCCATGGTCACCGTGCCGATCGTGCCGTGACCGCACATGGGCAGGCACCCGGAGGTCTCGATGAACAGGATCGCGATGTCGCAATCCTCGCGCGTCGGCGGATAAAGGATCGAGCCCGACATCATGTCGTGGCCGCGCGGCTCGAACATCAGCCCGGTGCGAATCCAGTCGAACTCGGCGAGGAAATGCGCCCGCTTCTCGATCATGTTCGCACCGGCAAGGATCGGCCCGCCGCCGGCCACGAGCCGGACCGGATTGCCGCAGGTGTGACCGTCGAGGCAGAAGAAGCTGTGGCGCGTCATGGCGACGAGGCCTTTTTGGGGTGGATGATGTCAGTTTTTGCCGAAGAAGCGGCCGGGACGATAGGGAGCAAGGTCGATCGGTGGTGTGCGACCGGCAACGAGATCGGCGACGAGCCGTCCGGTTCCCGCCGACTGGGTGAGGCCGAGATGGCCGTGGCCGAAGGCGTAGAAGACGCTCGGCGCTTGCCGCGCCCGGCCGATGACGGGGAGCGAGTCCGGCATGGAGGGGCGAAACCCCATCCACTCCTGTCCGCCGTCGGCGCAAAGCCCCGGCATGAAGGCTTGCGCCTTCGCAAGCAGTGCCTTGGAGCGATTAAAATTCGGAGCCGCCATCAGCCCGGCGAACTCCACCGCACCGCCGACGCGGATCGCGCCATCGGCAAGCGGCGAAACGACGAAGCCGTGACCGTTGAAATAAAGATGGCGGCGAAGATCAAAATTCGGCCGGGGCAGCGTCGTGTTGTAGCCGCGCTCGGTGTCGAGCGGCACCGGATCGCCGAGCGCCGCCACCAGATGTTTCGACCAGGCGCCGGCAGCGATCACGACGGACCAGGCGGCGAAGATGTCTCCACCCTCCGTCTGGACGGCGATTGACGGCCCCGAACCGCCTGAAGTCGACGGCACGACCCGCGCGACGCAACCCTTTACGAAATGCACGCCGTTCGCCGCCAGGCGCGCGGCGAGGGCGCTGGCGAACTCGTAAGGGTTCTGCACCTGAAGCCCGTCCGGCGCGAACACGCCATGGGTGAATTGCGGCGCGAGACCGGGCTGGATGGCCTTCAACGCGTCGCCCTCGACCGGTTGCGAGGCAAAGCCCGCCGCTCGCCGCAGCCGCCATTCCGGCTCGGCCGCCGCACGATCGGCGGCGCTGTCGTATAAGTCGAGCGCGCCGGTCGTCTTGACAAAGCGCTCGAGCCCGGCGCCGGCGATCGCCGCATCCATCTCGGTAATGGAAAGGTGCATCAGCGCCCTCTGCGCCTTCAGCGCCTCCGCGTAGGGCTTGCGGCCGCTCGCCCGAAAAAAGCGGAAGAGCCACGGGGCGATGGCGAAAGCATAGGACGGGCGCACCGAGAGCGGCCCCAGCGGATCGACCAGCCATTTCGGCGCCCGCTTCAGGCTGCCGGGGGAGGCGAGCGGCAGGATTTCCGGAAAGGCCAGCACTCCGGCATTGCCGAAGCTGGCGCCCTCGGCCGGCCCGCTCCGGTCGATGACCGTAACCCGCAGCCCATCGGCGGCAAGCGCCCGCGCCGCCATCAGGCCGACGATGCCAGCCCCGACGACCACCACATCCGCAGCCTGCTGATCAGCCCTTACCATCGCGCCCTCGTCTTTTCAGTGTGCTCGGGCCTGATGCCCGTCAGCCAAGCGTCGGCAGCGGCGGCCGTTTGTCGAGCGCATCGCGGATGATCGCTTCGACGCGGTTCTTCTCGGCGCCGGCGAGCGGCAGGCGCGGCGCGCGCACGCGGTCGTTGGAGCCGATTGCGTGGACTTCGGCAAGCTTGATATTCTGGACGAGGTAGGTCGAGACGTCGAGGTCGAGCAGCGGCCGGAACCATCGGTAGATGGCGAGGGCTTCCTCGCGCCGCCCCGCTTTCATCAGCCGGTAGATCGCCACGGTCTCCTTCGGGAAGGCGCAGACGAGGCCGGCGACCCAGCCGACCGCCCCGACCGACAGCGCCTCATAGGCGAGATTGTCGACGCCTGTCAGGACCGCGTAGCGGTCGCCGAGCCGGTTGATGATCTCGCTCGCCCGGCGAATGTCGTCCGAGGATTCCTTGATCGCCACGAAGCGCTCGTCGGCGGCCAGCTCCTCCATGATCTCAGGCGTCACGTCCACCTTGTAGGCGACGCGGTTGGAATAGATCATCACCGGCAGATCGCCGGCCGCTGCGACCGCACGCATCGTGGCGAGCGTTTCCTCGCGGTTGGTGTGGTAGATCAGGCTCGGCACGATCATCAGCCCGTCGGCGCCGGCCTTCGCGGCGGCCTTGGCGATGGCGCACGATTCGGCGGTCGAGGCGGCCGCGACCGTCATCATCGCCGGCTTGTTGCCGGTGACGGACTTCGCCGTCTTCAAGAGCGCGACCTTCTCGTCCAGCGTCAGCATCGGCCCTTCGCCAAGCGAGCCGCAGACGATCAGCCCGTCGCAGCCGGCCTCCATCTGCAGGCCGAAGCAGCGCTCGTTCTCTTGCGTGTCGAGATCGCCATTCTCGGTGAATTTCGTCGTGACCGCCGGAATAACGCCTGACCACATGATACGCTTCTCCATCCTGTTGAACGACGCCCGCCCACGAGCGATCCGGCCCGACCGAACCCGCCCCCGTCTCGCCCCCGTCTCGCCTGCGGACGCCGGCCGCGGGCCGGGTCCTCGATTTCGGAAATTCGCGTAATCGGGAATCGCACGAGAATTCATACGGATGGGCGACCAATCGCACGTCTTCGTCAAGCCGGCATTCGAGGACGGCCCGGCGGCGTGGCCATAGCTCTCGGCTCGATCGATCCCGACGGGTAGGGCTTGTCGCAAGCGCGGAGCGCCACACTCGCGCCCTCGCCAAAACCGCCGCCCCGGTCTATCAAAGCCGCCGAACTGGACCTGAACAACCCCGATGCGGAGACGGTGATGGACACGGCGACTCACAGGATTTCGTCGGGCGGCATTTCCGCCACCATCAAGGCCGAAGGCGCTGAACTCGTCAGTCTGACGGATGCCGCCGGCGACGAGTTCCTCTGGCAGGCCGGCCCCGAATGGCCACGCCACGCGCCGGTGCTGTTTCCCGTGGTCGGGCGCCTTGCCAACGACACCCTTCACCATGGCGGGCGCGATTACCGCGTCACCCAGCATGGCTTTGCTCGCGACGCGCTTTTTGCCTGGACCGAGCGCTCGGACACCCGCGCCGTGCTTGCGCTGGAAGACGATTCCTCGACCCGCGCCGTCTTCCCCTTCGCCTTTCGGCTGGAACTGATCTACGCCGTCGAGAGCGCAACGCTCGCCGTCACCGCGCGAGTGACCAATCCGGGCAAGGAGACGCTCTTTTGCGGTATCGGCGCTCATCCCGGCTTCCGCTGGCCGTTGAAGGATGGGGTCGCCAAGGTCGCCCATCGCATCGTGTTCGAGACCCTCGAGACCGGACCGGCCCTCGGCGTCGAAGACGGGCTTCTGAGCGAACCGAAGGCTCTGCCCTTCGACGGCAGGACGCTGGTGCTTGACGAGGCCCTTTTTGCCAACGACGCGCTGGTCATGCCGGCGGTCGCCAGTCGCAGCGTGCGCTACGAGGCACTCGGTGAAGGCGATGAACCGATTGGCGCGATGACGGTTGGCTGGGATGGCTACGACGATCTCGGCATCTGGTCGAAGCCGGGCGGGGCACCCTTCGTCTGCATCGAACCCTGGGCCTCGATGGCGAGCCCCGTCGGCTTCGACGGTGCGTTCGCGCAAAAGCCCGGTATCCTGGCTTTTGCGGCGGGCGAGACGCGCGATTTCACCTGGACCGTTTCGCTCGCGGACATCTGACGTTTCGTGCCGAGCTCCATGCCAGATGGAATGCTTCAGCGACTGCGAGCTGGCAGCGGGCAGTTTTAGGGGATGCGTCGGCCCTCGCGCGTATCATCGTATCGTTCGCAGTCCGGTTTGCCGCTGGGGCGTCTTGGCCTCAAAGCCAGGATTCCGACTATGAGCACAATGGCAACCGGCCAGAAATCCGTCGCCTGATCGAAGCTCCAGCGCCACATGTAATAGGCGTCGAGCTGCGGCGGCGGCATCGCGACGCTCACCTCGTAGTCGCGCTTCTCGCGACCGTGGAAATGTCCGATGGCGAAGGCCATGCCGATGACAAGGGCGGTCCGCCAGAGATGAAAGGGCTTGGCGATCAACGCGACGATGAGCGCCATGACGATGCCCTCGACGATGTGGCCGAGCCAGTCGTAATTGGCCTGGATGTAGGTCCAGTCGATCATCGGCCCTCCTTGCCGGTGCCGGCCTTTGAGGCTTGACGTCGGATTTTGTCAGCCACGCTCGATCGAAACGATCTCGGCGTCACCGACGCCCGCCCGAACGATTTCCCCGGTTTCCTTGCCGATCAGGCTGCGCGCCAGCGGCGACACATAGGACAAATACCCGGCCGTGGGGTCCGCCTCGTCGATCCCGACGATGGTAAAGTTCTGCCGACGTCCGTCGTCGCGTTCGATGGTGACGCGGGTTCCAAATTGCACGGTCGCGGGGGCTCCCGTTGCGGGTTCGGTCAACTCGGCCGTCGCCTGACGGGTGCGCCAATAACGCAGGTCACGGTTGATCGTGGCGATGGCGACCTTGTCGCCGGTGGCCTGGGCGGCGCTCTTGCGAGTCTCCAACGCGTCGATCGCTTCGCCGATGAGACGGTGTCCGCGCGGCGTGACGATGTTGGCGTCCGGTCCGAGATCGCGATCCGGCAGGACCTCGATCTGGTCTTCGTTCGGTTCCTTGACGAATGCGACGCTCATCGGCTGCGCTCCCGTGCCATGGCCAAGCCCTCTTCGATCTTACAACCATGTAGGGGCGGCCGGCTCTCCATCAAAACGACAAACGGTGTCACATGGGTCGAAGGATTGGACTCCACCACCACTCGCACAGGTGCCAAGTCCCAGCGTGTGGATCGGTCGGATCGGTAGCCGCAGGCGTATCTGCGCCGCGCTGCCTATGCGAAACCGGTTGCGCCCACGATCATTCCGAACCGCAGGGCCAAGCTGCCGGCGGCTTCAACCCATCGGGAAGTCTGGTTTTTGCGTCCCCGCAGGCGAGATCGACTTGCGATTGTTGAAGCCCTTTGGCCGACGACAGGTCGGCACCTTCGAGGCGAGTCAGAAACATGTAGGCATTCGAGAAATCCAGCGATCCGGCAAGTGCGGCCGATCGAAAATCCGCCCGCGCGAGGTTGGCGAAGGCAAAGACGTTGTCCGAGATCTGCGCTCCGCTGAAGCTGGCGCGCCCGAGCTCGGCCTTCTGGAAATTGTTTCCCAACAGCTGCGCCCCGGTGAAATCGGCGCGCTGCAATTCGGCACTTTGAAACGATGCATTTTTGGCCGTAAGTCCCGAAAAATTCGTGCGATAGCCCTCGACCTTGGAAAAATTCGCGCCGTCTGCCCTGACGCCGGCAAGCGAAGCCCGCACCAGCCTGGCGTCGGTAAGGTTCGCCGACGTCAAGTTCGAAGCGCGCAGATCTGTCAGGCTGAGATCAGCTTCCTTGAGATCGGCTTTTTCCAGGTTCGATCCCGAGATCATGAGGTTGCGTCGATCGCAGCCGCTCCAATCGATCGACGGCTTGGCGCCGGCGGTGCAATCGGCCGCATGGGCCGGAAGCACGAAGACGAACCAGATGGCCGCCGCCAAGATGGCCGGCATCGACACGGCAACCCATCCTCGGCCTTCGACAAACCGAAACGCAGCAAGCACGACAGCCACGCGTCGGCGCGTGCGTTGAAGCCGGGCGCTCGTGCCTCGGGCGGTCCGCACGCCGGGACGATCACCATGGATCAAGTGTCGAGGGTCTATCGTCTGAAGTGTCATCGGTCGCAGGGTTCCTAAGCCGAATGGGAAAGGGACGATGTTTTATCTGATAGCAGGCCTTGCCGCTTTCGTCAGCGTGAACGACACAACGCGGCCGATGACCGATTCCGCCACGGGTGCCGACGCATCGTCACGAGTTCGGCTTCGACTTCATGATCACCGGTCGTTCGCTGCGCGTGTTCCTGTTGGAGTCGGAGGCGAGCGGCGAAGAGTCCGCGCGAGCCCAACGGGCGTTCGCTCTCGTTTCAGAGGCCTTCGTCAAGGCGGCGGTCGACAGGGTAAAGCTCTGATCTCTCAGCGTTGACCGACTTCGCGGCTGGCCAACATCGTGCGTCGGGTGCATGAGTATGCAAGTGTAAGAGAAAACCAGCTTGAGATCGGGATTTCAGGATGAGCAGATTGCCGGATCGGCCGAACGCCCAGACATCCGGTGCGAAGATCGCGAAGATCGCCCCGGCCGTCGAGCGGGTCGATAGCCAGACCTTCGAAACCGGGCCGCGATGGGCCGTGATCGGGATCTTCCTCATACTCCTTGTCGGTGGCCTTTACCTGACGGCGAGCTTTATCCTGCCCGTCATCATCGCGCTGCTCTTCGCGCTGATGATGAGCCCGATCGTCCGGTTCATGCGCCGGCGTCTCAAGATATGGGAACCGGTGGCAGCATTGTTTCTCGTCGTCGGCGCGCTGGTGGCACTCGTTGCCGGCTTCTACATGCTGAGCGATCCGATCACCAAGATCGTCAATGACGCCCCTCGCTACGTCGCCGCGGTCGACGATCAGTTGCGCGCCATCCAGGGACGCTTCGAGCGGCTCCAGTCGGCGGGACAGGAACTTCAGAACACCAACGCCGCAGGCCAGAGCGATGCTCGGCCAGCCGAAGTCGTCGTCAAGAACCCTGGGCTGCTCGACAACGCCATGACGGCGGCACCGCAGATGCTGGCCTCGATCGGCTTCTCGCTGGTGTTTCTGTTCTTCCTCTTGTCATCCGGGGACCTCTTCTACCAGAAGCTCGTTCGAGCCATGCCGACCCTGTCGGACAAGAAGCGGGCAATGCGGATCGCCCACGATATCGAGCGTGAACTGTCGCGCTATCTCTTCACCATCACGCTCATCAACACTGGCCTCGGGATCGCCGTCGGTTCGGTGCTCTGGTGGGCCGGCATGCCGACACCGGTGGTGTTCGGCGCTCTCGCCACGCTTTTGAACTTCATCCCCTATATCGGGTCCATCTTCGGCATGGCGCTCGTCGGCGTCATCGCCCTCACCGAATTCGGTGATGTGTCGAAGGCGCTGTTTCCCGTGCTGCTTTATCTCGGCTGCACGGCGCTCGAGGGACAGTTGATTACGCCGATGGTTCTGGGGCGCCGCCTGGAAATGAATGCCGCCGCCATCTTCCTTGCCGTCGCGTTCTGGGGCTGGATCTGGGGTGTCGTCGGCATGTTTCTCGCGGTGCCCATCATGGTCGCGGTCAAGGTGTTTGCCAGCTATGTCGAGCCGCTCGCTGCGCTCGGCGATTTCCTGTCGGAAGAAAACAAACCCGATCCGGAGGATGAAGCCACAACGGCCTGACGTCCGGGGTGTCGGGGCGTCGGACCTGGTAAAATGGTCGCACAGCGGTTTTTCGCGCGAAAACCAACCACATGGGGAACCCGATAGCTTGATCTATGCTTTTCACACTACGTTCCGACCCGCGAATATCGAGAGCCGGTTGAGTTGAGATCGAGACGCTAAGGGTTGTGATACTTTGCCAAATCATCTGAAGCCCATTGGTGTTGTCATGAGCCGCAACGTCCTGATCGTCGAAGACGAGATCTTCTGAGGTTGTCGGCTTCACTGCCGATGGCAAGTCTGCTCTGTCGTTTGCCGAACTCGACCTCATATGGCTCACTGGTGTTGAGCGAATGTCGCCAAAGAATCCAGGCTCGTTCCTGATCGTCCGGATGGAAAATGCCATTCCAGGCTTCCCCGTCCGTCGATCCCAGCGGAACGCCGGTGAACTCGTACCAGCGAGCGTTGAAGTAGTCGTGGAACCCGTCCGGCTGCGTCGACCAGATCATCTGCGGCATGGTGTCGGCAAGCGTTCGGAAACGCCCCTCGCTTTCACGCAGCGCGTCGTTGGCGGCTTTGAGATCCGAGATGTCGCGAAGATCCGAGATGTCGCGTTTGATCGTGGTGTAGCCGACGGGCCGACCGTCACCACTGGTGACGGGGAAGAGGCTGTAGAGCACCGGGATAAGTTTGCCCGTTTCGAAATGCCTGAACTCGACCTTGCCCTGCCAATAGCCATCGCGTTCAATGCCGGCGAAAGTCTCGTCGAGAACCGTCCGCAGCGAGGCCGGCACGAAGACGTCGGAGGTCATCCATTTACGGGCATCGCCGAATCCTCGTTGCGAATGGCTGCCAGAATAACGATGGCGTTGATCGCGAACTCATGCATTGCCTTGAGGCGACGCAGTTCGTCGTTGGACGGCGAAACGATGTCGTCCATGATGGTCGGGTCGAAGGTCGTCGGGTGATCGCGCAGCACGAGTGGCTCTCGGGAACTTTGAAACATTACGCTCTTAGTCGCTGGTGCCTTGGGCGTCTATCAGCGTTGCAACCTGAGGCCCATGGATCTGATCGCCGGGGATAGGAACCCCCACGGAACGCGCGAAATCCATCCTGCGATAACGTTCACCACCACCGCCGAAATCGGGAGCCTTTCGCCGCCCCGGTGCCGGAATTCCGGCGCATCGGCGTGATGGCCGAAGCGGCGGGAGCACAACGTCACCTTGTCGATATCCAGCTACCGATAAAACCCGGAACAGTTTACCGACGAGACACCTCCCGGACTGTTCGATGCGCTGTCTTCAATCGAGGTTTTCCATGGCGCCCGCGCTCGCTTCCAGCATCCCGGCGTTTCGCGACCAGTGTGAGAATCCGGTCCACCGGACCAGACGGCCTCTTTTCCTGTTCGACCAGAATGGGCGGATCGTCTTCGCCAATCAGGCGGCCGATGACGTTCTTTGATCGACGACGGGGCACGATGAAGTGTTTCCGGTTTGAACGCGAGCGGCGAGCGTATTCATCGAGCGATCTTCGAAAGGCTGGCAACGGAGACCTACGCCAAGGAGATCCCGAGGCGTCTCGAATGTTTGTCACACTCAATTGTTCTGCTTGCAGATCCTTGACTTATGCATTCTGGCCGTTCGCACCGGAACAGATTTGCAGGTATTCGGGCTCGAAACGTCCGACTTTTGACAGCTTCGTCCAATCCTTCACATGAATTCTGGCGCGATCTCGCGCAATAACACCGTTTCCTTGAAGCTTCTGTATGGCCCGGTTGACGCTGACGACCGTCAGGCCGAGCGCCTCGCCAAAATCCGATTGCGTCAGGGGAACCAGGAATTCTTCGTCTCGGCCAAAACCCATGGCCTTCATACGGTAAATCAGCTCGCACAAAAGCCGCGCGGTGCGCTCCAGCGCTGAATATTGCCCGAGGCTGACGATCCATTCGCGATAGATGGCCGCGTCGATCAGCGTCTCCAGCCAGAGAGCGGCATTCACGCGCGGTCGAGCAAGGCACAGCGACCAAACGTCCGTATGAGAAACGAAAGCGACTTCGCTGGGGGCGATCGTTCCCAACGAGTGGCTCATTTTATTGATGTGGAGGCTTTGAAGATCCGGGATGTCACCGGCAATGTGAAACGCGACGATCTGGCGCTTGCCGTCCGCCATCTGGCGATATCGGACCGTGTTACCCTGCATGACAAGACAACAGCGATCAAGGACGTCCCCTTCGCGGACGATGTCGACATCCTGATCGACTGATCGGGTTTCGAACCGCAAGCCGCAAATGGCGGCATGATCGTCTTCGTCCAGATCAGCGATCAGCTTCAAGCGTTGGATAAGCCGATCGGCGGGCTTGAGCGTGGTCATCGCAGGAACTGCCAATCTGCATTCTGGCGCGCTAGTCGGCTAACGATTGCGCGCGGAACTATTGAAAAGCTTGCCGGATTTTCGAAGGGATCGGCAATACACAACCAGATGGTCTCTCAATGCCTCTCTACCATTTCCATTCGTCGAATGGCAGCACCTTTAACGATATCGACGGCACCGAGCATCGAAGCGTCGAGGCTGCCAGGCAGCAAGCCGTCTTGTTGATGGCATCGCTTGTTCACGACGATCCGGCTGCCGTCATTTCGGCAGGACAGCTTCAGGTGAAAGTGACGGATGATGCCGGAGCCGTGGTTTTCGAACTCAATGTCATCGCATCCAAATGTTGAACGTTTCACAAAGGACCGTTTTTGCAACGCCGCCCTGTCGAAGAATGAAGACGCACAAGCCTGAAGTGATCGAGGGGCGGAGCTTGCCGATCATGATGAAATTGCAATGGCTCTGGCGTGATCGGGGCCATTTGAGTGAGCGCGCGAAAAGCTGCGACCGATCTGCCCTTTGCGACCGCATGCCGGAGTTGCGCCGGCCTTGACCGCGCCGACAGGCCTCATCGCCATCGTCATGCTCGCGGCCTTCCTGGTCGGCATGTCGAAGGGCGGGCTGCCCTCGATCGGTTCGCTCTCCGTGCCGATCCTGGCGCTGGTGATGTCGCCGGTCACGGCGGCGGCCCTGCTCCTGCCGATTTATCTGATGACCGATCTCGTCGGCCTCTGGCTGTATCGCCGTGACTATTCATCCGAAAACCTGCGCATCCTCATCCCTGCCGGAATCGCCGGCGTCATGATCGGCTGGGCCGTGGCGTCGCATGTCTCGGACATGGTCATCGGCCTGATGGTCGGGCTCGTCGGCATCGGCTTTTGCCTCAACACCTGGTTCGGCCCCGGCCGCAAGGCGCCGCCGCGACCGATCGAGACAAAGCGCGGTGTGTTCTGGGGCACGCTGACCGGCCTTACCAGCTTCCTGTCCCACTCGGGCGCCCCGACCTTCCAGATGTATATCCTGCCGCAGCGGCTGGAGAAGCTCGTCTTCGCCGGCACCTCGACAATCCTCTTCGCCAGCATCAACTACGCCAAGATCCTCCCCTATTGGGAGCTGAACTCGTTCGCGACCATCGACATTTCGTTGGCGCTGCTGGCCCTGCCGGCGGGGATTATGGGCACGCTGGCGGGCCTGAAGCTCACCCGCATCATCAAGGACAAGACGTTCTTCCTCGTGGTGCAGATCGCTCTGTTCCTCGTATCGCTCAAGCTCGTCCATGCCGCGGCTTCGACCTTTTGAGCCCGGCGTTCGTCAGGCGGACGCCGTCTCGTCGGGCGGCGTCGCGCTCGGCTTGATCCGGAACCAGGCGACGTAGAGCGCCGGCAGGAACAGCAGCGTCAGCACCGTGCCGACGATGATGCCGCCCATCATCGCATAGGCCATCGGCCCCCAGAACACCTCGCGCGAGATCGGGATCAGCGCCAGGCTCGCCGCGGCGGCGGTGAGCAGGATCGGCCGCATGCGGTGCTCGGTCGCCTCGATGACGGCGTTCCAGCGCTCGGTGCCCGTCTCGATCAGATGGTCGATCTGCACCACCAGAATCACGGAATTGCGGATAAGGATGCCGATCAGCGCGAGGACGCCGAGGATCGCCACGAAGCCGAGCGGCGAGCCGGACGGCAAAAGCGCGGCGACGACGCCGATCAGCCCGAGCGGCGCCACGGCCACCACCAGGAACAGCCGCTGGAAACTCTGCAGCTGCACCATCAGGATGGTCGCCATGGCGAAGAACATGAGCGGTACGATGGCGATGATCGGACCCTGCCCCTTGCCGCTCTCTTCGACCGCGCCGCCGGTCTCCACCCCGTAGCCGGCCGGAAGCTTGGCGATGAAGGCGTCGATGGCGGGTTTCAGTTCTCCGACCACCGTCGCCGGCTGGATCGCGCCGTTTATGCCGGCCTTGACGGTGATCGTCGGCTCGCGGTCGCGCCGCCAGACCGTCGGCTGCTCCATCTCGTATTGGAAGGTCGCGATCGCCGCGAGCGGGATCGGCTTGCCGTTCTGGCTGGCGATCTGCAGGTTCTGAAGCGTCTCGATCGAGGAGCGCTCCGAGGCTTTCGCGCGGCCGACCACGTCGACGAGATAGATATCGTCGCGAATCTGCGTCGCCGTCGTGCCGGCGACGATGGCGTTCAGCGTCGAGGCGATGCTCTGGGAGGTGATGCCCAACTGCGCCGCCTTGTCCTGCAGCACGTTGACCTTCACCACCCGCGACGGCTCGTTCCAGTCGTAGACGATGGCGCCGAGACGGCCGTTGCCGCCGAGGATCGAGGCGATGCCCTGGGCGTATGTGCGCACGTTCTCGGTCTTGGGACCCGATATCCGGTACTGGATCGGCCGTCCCACCGGCGGGCCGATGTCGAGCGTGTGAACGAAGACGTCGATGCCGACGAAATCCTTGTCGACGAGAGATTTGAGGCGGGCGAGCACACGCTGACGAGCCTCTATGTCGTTGGTCAGGATCACGATCTGCCCGAAATTCGTCGCTGCCGGCTGGACATCGTAGGACAGGATGAAGCGCACCGCGCCCTGGCCGACATAGGACGACCAGCGTTCGATGTCGTCGTCGCCCTTCAGCGTCTCTTCCATCTGATCCATGCGCCGTTTGGTCTCGAAGATCGAGGCGTTCTGCGGCAGCGTGAAGTCGACGATCACTTCGGGACGGTCGGAGGACGGGAAGAACTGGTTCTGGACGAACCCCATGCCGTAGATCGCCGTGCCGAACATGAGAAGCGTGACGAGAATCGTCAACCATTTGAACCGCACGCAGAGCTTCAGGAGCCACCGGAAGGTGCGGGTAAAGCGGCCTGGACCCTTGTGGGCGTGCTTGAGCTTCTTCGGCAACAGCGTGACGCCGAGCAGCGGTGCGAACAGCACCGCGACCACCCATGAGGTGAGCAGCGAGACGGCGATGACGACGAAGAGGGTGAAGGTGAACTCGCCCGCCGCGCTGCCGTTGAGGCCGACGGGAATGAAGCTGGCGACCGTCACCAGCGTGCCGGTCAACATCGGGAAGGCCGTCGAGGTGTAGACGTAGGTCGCCGCGCGCTCCAGCGTGTCGCCCTCTTCCAGCCGCGAAACCATCATCTCCACCGCGATCATCGCGTCGTCGACGAGAAGACCGAGGGCGATGATCAGTGCGCCGAGCGAGATGCGCTGCAGTGAAATGCCGAAATATTCCATGAAGACGAAGGTGATCGCCAGGACCAGCGGGATCGACAGCGCCACGACGAAGCCGGCGCGCATGCCGAGGCTGATGAAGGAGACGATGAGGACGATGCCGACCGCTTCGGCGAGCGCCTGCGTAAAACCGCCGACGGCCTCGTCGACGACTTTCGGCTGGTCGGCGACGAGATGGATGCCGACGCCGATCGGCAGCTCGGATTCGATCCGGGTCATTTCCTCGGTCAGGGCTTCGCCGAAAGTCAGGAGGTTGGCGTTCGGCCGCATGCCGACCGCAAGGCCGATGGCCGGCTCGCCGTCGAAGCGGAACAGCGTCGAGGGCGGGTCCTCGTAGCCGCGGGTGATGGTCGCGACGTCGCGCAGCCGGAAGAAGCGGTCGTTGACCCACAGATTGACGTCGCGCAGGCTGTCCTCGGAGGAGAACTGGCCGTTGACGCGCACCGCGATCCGCTCGCCGTCAGCCTCGATGACGCCGGACGGAACGATAGCGTTCTGGGCCTGCAGCGCGTCGATGACCATCTGCTGGGTGACGCCCAGCGCCGCAGTCTGCCGCGTCGAGAACTCCAGATAGACCACTTCGTCCTGGGCGCCGACGAGATTGACCTTGCCGACGTTCTCGACGGTCAGGATGCGGGCCCGGGCCGCCTCGACATAGTCGCGCAGGTGCCGCTGGGAGAGACCGTCGGCGGTAAAGGCGTAGACATTGCCGTAGACGTCGCCGAAATCGTCGTTGAAGAACGGCCCCTGCACGCCGTCGGGGAAGGTGCCCTTGATGTCGGTGATGATCTGGCGGACCCGGATCCAGCTCGCCTTGACCTCGGCTCCCCTCGTCGTGTCGCGCAGGTTGAGGAAAACGGTCGCCTGCCCGGCCGTGGTCTGGCTCCTGACGTAGTCGAAGGTTTCAAGTTCTTCCAGCTTCTTCTCGATCCGGTCGGTGACCTGAGCCACGGTCTCTTCGACAGACGCACCGGGCCAGCGGGCCTGGATGATCATCGTCTTGATGGTGAAGTTCGGGTCTTCCTCGCGCCCGAGATTGACATAGGAGAGCGCGCCGAACAGCGCTGCGACGATCATCGCGTACCAGATCAGCGATCGGTGCTTCAGCGCCCAGTCGGAAAGATTGAAGCCATTCATAGGGTAAGCCCTGCGCCGAGTTTGACGGTCTGACCCTCGGTCAGGCTGTGGACGCCGCCCGACACGATGCGCGCTCCCGGCTGAAGTCCCTTGGTGACGCGGAGCATCTGGTCTTGCGGATTGGCGACCTCGATCTGATGGAGCGACACGGTCGCCTGCCCGGAGAGCGTAGGGCCCGAAGCCGCGTCGCCTCCCGATGGCGGCGCAGGTGCGCCTGAATCCCGTAGCTCCGCCGCGCTTTCGGCGTCCGGCTGATTGGTGCCCGGAGCGGCCGCCCCGTCGCTCTTCGGCGTCAACAGCCAGACGAAGCGCTTGCCGTCCTTCTCCAACACCGCCGAGCGGGGCAGACGCAGTGTACCCTTGCCCGTCTTGACCGGCATCGCGGTGATCGTCGTGCCGACGCGAAACGCCGTCGGTGGATTGTCGAGGGTGATCTTGATGCGCCGTGTGCCGGTCCTTGCGTCGAACTCCGGCGCGATCTCGCGAATCCGGCCTTTGGCGGTTACGGACGGATCGATCTGCAGCGCGACCGAAAAGGGCGCCCCGGCATCGAGCAAGCGCGCCTCGCCCTCGGGAATATCGACCACAGCCTCACGCACATCGACGCGGGCGATCGTCATCACCGTCTGGCCGGACGGGATCTGCTGGCCGACTTCGGCCGCAACGGAGGTGACGACACCGTCCATGTCGGAGACGATCCGGGTGTAGCCGAGCTGTTCGCGGGCCTTGGCGAGTTCCGAGCGCGTCTGGGTCACGCCGGCCTCGGCGGCCTGTCGTGCCTGCTCGGCCTGGTCGACGTCCGCCTGGGTGCCGACATTGCGGGCAAGCAGTTCGCGCTTGCGCGCCTCGCTGGAGACGGCGTTTTCGAGCTGCGCCTGCGCCTTGGACAGGTCGCCCTGGGCGGCCCGCACGCCCAACTCCTGGGTGAGAGGATCGATCGCCGCCACCCGCTGGCCGGCCTTCACCTCGTCGCCGACATCGACGTCTCGGGCGACCAGCCGCCCGAGAACGCGAAAGGCGAGATCGGTGGTGAATCGCGGCTCGATCGAGCCGGCATAGCCATTCGCCTGGACGGGTGTGGTCGAGGCGACGAGCGACAGAACCGGCCGTATCGGCGGCGGCGGCGTCTTCTCCGATTCGCTACAACCGGAAAGGCCGATGACGAAAGGCGCAGCGACGAGGGGCGCGATGAGCCAGCGGATGCGGGAGCCGAAAACAGTCATTTCGCGGTCTCCGTGCTGCTTTGTGCCGCTGCCCCGGATGTAGCAGCAGGCGCTGGCGCCTCTGCGGAAACCGAGACGTCGCCTGCGCTTTCGCCCGGTATGGCCGCCCCGGCATCGGCGACGACCGCCACGGTTTCGCCCGGCCGCAGAAGCTGGCCGCCGGCCGTCACCACCGTTTCGCCGGACTTCAGCCCATCACGCACGAGAATGGCGCCGGTGAGGTAACGGTCGATGGCGATCGGCCGCTGGGCCACCGCGCCGGTCTCGGCGTCGACCACCCAGACACTCGGCTTGCCCTTGGTCGAGAACAGCGCGGTCCAGGGCAGACGGATCACCTGCCGCGCCGAAAAGCTCGCCGTACCGGCAATCGCGGCGCCGAGCGACATCTGCGGCGGGGCGTCGACGAGGCCGAGCTTGATCCGCAGCGTCCCGGTCGCCGTGTCGAAGGCCGGCGAGATCTCGCGCACCTTGGCGGTTGCCGTCACCGACGGATCGGAGATCAGTTGTACCTTCACTTCGCCTTTGGTCGGCTCCTCGGTCATTGCCCGCTCGTAGATGTCGAACACCGCGTCGCGCGGCCCGTCGAGCGCCAGGATGAACACCGTCTGGGCGGCGGTGACGACCTGGCCCTGCTCGACATTGCGGGCGGTGATGATGCCGGGCGCAGGGCTTTTGAGGTCTGTATAGGTCAACTGCTCGCGGGCCGTCGCAACATCGGCCTGGGCCGAATCCAGCGCGTTCGTGGCCGTTCGCAGGGATTCTTCGGCCGAATCGAAGCTGCTCTTCGTGGTGAAGCCGCCATTGAGCAGCGTCTTCTGCCGGTCGAAATTGGCCTGAGCCTGCTTCAGGGTCGCCTCGGCCGATCTCGCCGTGGCAACCGCGGCGTCGAGTGTCGCCTGGGGTTCGTCGGTGGCGATGCGGGCGAGAAGCTGTCCCTCCTGGACATGAGCGCCGACGTCGACGAGCCGCTCGGCCACCTGGCCTCCGGTGCGAAAGGCAAGGTCGCTTTCGACCCGCGCGGCGACCGTCCCGGTCAGTTCCGAGGTCGGCGTGAAGGCCTGCGGCTCGACCACCGCCGCTATGACCTTTGACACGTCCTTTTTGTCAGTGTCTTCGGGCTGGCAAGCGGTCAGCGCAAACAGCGACAACACGGCGAGGCCAAGCCCGCTCCCGCGCCTTGCGCGCGCCAGCCATTGCTCGGTCGCGCCGAATATGGGCAAGTTGCGGCCGGCAGGTCGAGGATGGTCGAGATTGAAAGGGCGCATGACGCTTGCCTTCGTCAGATTCCCGCTCCGGCATTTCCGTTGAAGGGCGGGGCCGCGAACTGAACCGGTCGGTTCAGCGTTGACGTCTGGACGGTTCGGTGCGAGATGTCAACACGACTGAACCGTTCAGTTCAGTCGGCGACCGACCTTCGACCGATCATCAGGACCTTCCGCTCGTGACCGCCTGTCTCTCACCCTCTTCGCAAACCGACGGACCGACCGGTCTCACACATCTGCCCGATCTCGATCTGGGCAATCCGAAGGTCCGCGACGTTCTGCAGGCGGCCCGGTCGCTGTTTCTCGGCGGCGCCTACGACGCTGTCAGCACCGATGCGATCGCCAAGACGGCGGGGATTTCGAAGGCGACGCTCTATTCGCATTTCATCAGCAAGGAGATGTTGTTCGCTATCATGATCCGCGAGGAATGCCGTTCGATCCGCGAGCGGATGCCAAAGCCGGAGCTCAAGGGCGATGACATCGCCACCGTCCTGACCCGCATCGCGCATGAACACGCCGCGATTCTGACGACGACCGACGCGCTATCCTTCTACCGCAGTGTCGTCGCGCAGACGCCGCGCTTTCCCGAACTCGGCCGGATCTTCTTCGAGGCGGGTCCGCGCACGCTGTTGAACCGTATTGCCGACGCCCTGAGGGAGGCGGTTGCGGACGGTCAGCTGAGCGTGCCCGACATCGACGGGGCCGCGACGCAATTCATGGCGCTGATCGCCGGCAACATCCCGATGACCGTCATGCTCGGCTTTGCGCCCCCCACCAACACGGACTGGCAGCGCCAGATCGAAAGCGGTGTCGTGATGTTTCTGGCGCGCTACGCCGGACATTGAGAGAGACGTATTTCGGCCCGCGGTCGAGATTGTCGAGCGAGACAAATTCGAACAGGGTTGTTTGGGTTCCTGACCCCACAGCGGCGATCTGCCAACGATAATGAGGACAAGAGCGCCATCGAAACGGTCCGAAGGTGCCCAAGACATCCCTCACAACCGGCCGTGGTGGCCGCGACGGCGTTCGACCTTGGCCAGCATGACGAGCGAGGCCGCAAGGAGAAGCGCTGCGTTGAACGGGTGAAGGCTGAGGGCCGCCGTGCCGGATGCCGCGAGGCCGATCTGAAGAACATAGAGGCCTGCAAGCACGCCGGCCCACCAGCCGAACCCCCGAAGGTAACGGATCGCGGAGGCGCCGATGATAAGCGCCAACACAGGCAGCGCGACGAGACCGCCGACCATTCCGTGCAGGTTCCACGGCAGGCCGTTGAACAGGGACTGCCCGGCCAGGAGGAATTGGGCACCGATCCCCACGGGCAAGAGCCAGGCCGAAAATGTGAAGAATACGGGCATTCTGCGGTCGAGTTCGACGAGGGTATCGCGGGTCTGCGCCGTCATGCCACGGCTCCTTCAAGGGCTTTCGCCACCGGGGTTTCCGCGATGAAGTCTTCAAGGGTCCTCACATACCCTTTGCTCGCTGCGTCGAGAGCGTCCGGTTCGAGCTTGTCGGCGGTGAAGACGATATAAGGTTCGTGCCATGGCAAACCGCAGCGATAGGCGGTGGCCTTCAGCGGCGTCAGGATCTCGTCGATCGTATAGTAGTTCGCGCCGGAGCGGTCATAGGCGGCGGGAATGTTGCCAGAGGTTGCCGCGATCATCAGCGGTGTCCCGGCGAAGGCATCGCCTTCGGTTTTGGCATGGATGTAGTACATCCGCGTCAGCACGGCATCCTGCCACGTCTTCAGCAACGGCGGCGTCGAGTACCACTGAATGGGGAACTCCAGCACGACACGGTCGGCGCCCAGCAGCATCTTCGCCTCGGTTTCGGCATCCTTGCCCCAGTCCACGACCCCATCAGGATAGCGGGCCTGCATGTCGACGATCTCGACGCCCTCGACGGAGCACGCGGCGTGGGCGAGCGCGGCGTTCGCCTTCGATTTCGAGAGGTCGCGGTGAAAGAGGAGGATCAGTGTCTTGGTCATGTCAGGTCCTTTCGATCAGGAGGTGATGACCAAGAGAATGAGATGTACTAGAATATCTTTCCAACTGATATTTACGATATGCTATTATCATTTTCATGAATTTACGTTCGGTCGACCTCAACCTCCTCGTCATTCTGGACGCTCTGCTCGACGAGGCGCATGTCAGCCGCGCGGCGCAGCGGCTGAACCTGTCGCAGCCCGCCGTTTCAAGTGCATTGCAACGTTGCCGGGATCTGTTCCGCGACCCGCTTCTCGAACGCGGGCGCGGTGTCATGTACCGCACGGCGAAGGCAGACGCGCTACGCGCGCCGCTCAAATCGATCCTCGCGGGTGTTGTCGACCTCGTCGATCCTCCCGAAATCGGCCTGAAAGACCTCGTTCAGGTCGTTCGGATCACAACGGCCGACGATCCGATGTCGATCCTCGTGGGACCGCTCGTCTCCGCACTGCGCGCATCATCTCCCGGCATCACGATCGTCTTTCAATCCTGGCAAGGCGCAGACGCAGCGCTGCGGGATTTGATGGACGGAGATACCGACCTCGCCATCTCGGTCTTCGATACGCAGATCGAAGACATTGAAATGCGCACATTGATCGAGGAAGATTACGTGATCGCAATGCGTCGCGACCACCCGGCTGCGAAGGATTTTGACCTCGATGCCTGGCTTGATTGGCCGCATGCGATCGTATCGGGTCGGGGCGATCTCGGCTCGCCGCTCGACATGGTTTTGAATGCGATGGGACGAACGCGCAACGTCGGCGTGGTCGTTCCTTCCTTCCAGATGATCCCACGTGTCTTGGCGGCATCGGATTTCATCGCGATGGTGCCCCGGCACAGTCTGGCCCTTTACGACCGGGCCGACCTCGCCTGTTTCGACCCACCCGTGGCCGTTGACGGCTTTCCGCTCCACTTGGCCTGGCATACGCGAAACGCGAAGGATGCAGGACTGCGACACGTCATCGGTGCGGTCGAGTCGATCTTCGACGAATTGGATCCTCGAACGCGAGTGCCCCAGCTTGCGAGCGTCGACTCGGGCGTGCCGTTGAAGGCCGGCCGGACAATCGGTGCGGAATAGTCGGGAAAGGTGCCGGCCATTGGAGCGGGACGATTTGAGGTTGGTTCATGTCCGGCATTTGCGAAATAGCTGGCGCATTCCTGGGGTGTGACGGGCCGGATCGTCGTCCAGATGTCCACGGGGGCATTGATGCGTATCTCCTTGAATTTATGGCGTGAAAATCACCTCGGATCGCCGGCATTCTTGTTGCCGCTGAACATTCCGCCGTCGAAGAGGGGCGCATGTTCGTCCGTCGTGAGAAGGACCAGGTCCGAACGCTCGTGAACTTCGATCAGGGCAACGTCGGGCGAAAGCAGGGCAGCCTCGCCGGTGCCGAATGCGTGGCCGCCGATCGTCACGCTGCCTTCGAAGACGTAGAGCAGACGGGTCAGATCGGAACCGTGCTCAGGCTGAAGTTGGACGGTGCGACCGGCATCGAATCGTCCGTCATCGATCCAGGTCGAGCTTCGGACTTCCAACGGGTCGGTGTCGTCGGGACCGGCGATGCGCCGCCAGGCGTTTTCCGAGATCGGCGTGCCAAAATCGTGAAAGCGCACCTGCGGGTCCAACCCGCCTGTCTCGGGGCGCAAGAAAATCTGCAGGGCGGTCAGCGTATCGCCTTGCGGGTCGACCAGCTCCTCGTGCTGGAATTCGGCGCCGGCGCCCATCAACATCAGACGCGTCGAGGTGATCGTCTCGACATCGCCGACGGTGTCTTTGTGTTCCACTTGGCCGGTGCGGATGTAGGTCAGGATTTCGTCGTCGCGGTGCGGATGCATCTTCACCAGCGTTCCAGGCTGGACGCGGGCCTGGTCGATGCGTCCGATCGTGCCGATACCGCTGTCCTTGCGTCCCAGGGCGGTGCCGGGCCAGAGGATATCGATCCGGAAACCGCCGGACCCATGGCTCGTCTTCGCCGCGCGCCGGATCGTCTCGACCGCGACGCGTTTCATCGCCAGTTCCGTCATGACTGCAATCCTTCCGTCATCGTTCGGTCGGCCAACTTCATCAGAAGCCGGACCATTTCCCTGGGCTGCTCCTCCGGAACGAAATGCCCGCTATCCTCCAGCGTCGTCGCCTCGACGGTTTCGGCCACCTGCATCACCATCTGCCCGACCCGGTCGCCGAGTCCGCGTCGTCCACCGACGGCGAGGACGGGCACGACGATCTTTTGTTCGGTCAGCGGTTCGGTCTGGTCGATGCTGTTGAAGGCGGCCCGGTAGATGCCCAGGGCGCCCAGCACTCCCTCGCGCCCCCGGAAGGTTCGCAGCACCTCGTCCAGCGCCTCAGGCTCGATCGCCTCGGGATGGGCCATGTGGCGGTGGAACCAGGTCAGAAAGCTGCGCTCCTGCCCGACGATCAGGCATTCGGGGACGTCCGGCGCCAGGGGCAAGATCCACCACCACATCGACCCTTCGCCCATGTGCTCCCGGTCGTAGGCGAAGACGGTCTTCAGGGGCGCGCCCAGCATGACCGGCGCCTCGATAGAGGCGAGTGCCGCCACTTCCTCGGGATGATCGGCGGCCCAGAGGAGTGCCGGCAGGGCGCCCATGTCATGAGCGGCGATCAGCAGCGGACGGTTCGCGCCGAACCCGATGGCGGCGGCAAGAACTCGGGTCTCCTCCATCAGCGATCGGGCGTCGTAGCCGTCCGTGCCCTCCGGCTTGTCGCTGTCGCCGTAACCCCGCATATCGGGGATCAGGACGCGATATCCGGCACGGACCAGCTCCGGTGCGACCTTGCGCCAGAGGTTGCCGGTGGACAGGAAACCGTGCCAGAGGATCACCGGCCGACCCTCTTCGGGGCCGCCCAGGCGATAGTGTAGCTTGACGCCGCTCACCGTCTCGTCCGCCTGTTCGAACTCTGCGATCGGAGCTGACATGTGCCTTACTCCGCAGCCGTCGCGAGCGTTGGATAGTCGGTATAGCCCTTCGGACCGACGCCGTAGAAGGTCGAGGGATCGGGTTTGTTGTAGTCCGCATCCGTCTCGAGACGTGTCACCAGATCGGGGTTGGCGATGAAGGGCACGCCGAAGGCCACGAGATCGGCATCGCCCCTGGCCAGGACGGCGTTCGCCTTCTCCTTGTCATATCCGCTGTTGACGATGACCGGACCGGCATAGCGCGCACGGGTGAACCCAGGCACGTCCTCGATCTGGACCGGTCCAGCATCGTAGGACGCCTTGTTCGGGCCAACCATGTGCAGATAGCCGACCTTGCGATCCGCGAGCTGCCGCAGAAGGTAGTCGTAGTCGCCCGGACGATCCTCGCCGTCCTCGCCGTAATGGACGCCCGCGGGCGACAGGCGTACGCCGGTGTGGTCCGCGTCCCAGGTGGCCACGACGGCGTCTACCACTTCCAGCGTCAGCCGCGCGCGATTCTCGATGGTGCCGCCATAGGCGTCGGTGCGCTTGTTCGATCCGCTCTCGAGGAACTGCTGCAACAGGTAGCCGTTGGCCGCGTGGATCTCCACGCCGTCGAAGCCGGCCTCCCGCGCGTTCCGGGCGGCCTGCGCGAAGTTCTCGACGATGCCGGGCAACTCGTCGATGCCGAGTTCACGCGGGACTGTGAAGGGGACTTTGCCAGACGGCAGGAAGAACTCCCCGGACGCGGCGATCGGAGAGGGCGCCACCGGGGCCTTGCCGCCCATGATGTCGGGATGCGAGGCCCGGCCCGGATGCCAGATCTGGCTGATGATCCGCCCGCCCGCCGCGTGCACGGCATCGGTGATCTTGCGCCATTCGGCGATCTGCGTGTCGTTGTGAATGCCCGGCGCGCGGATGATGCCGTTGGCGTCCTCCGATATCTGCGTGCATTCGGTGACGATCAACCCGGCCGCGGCGCGCTGGACGTAGTACTCTCGCATCAGGTCGGTCGGGATCGCGTCCTTGGTAGCACGGGTGCGGGTCATCGGCGCCATGACGATGCGGTTCGGCAGGATCGCGCCGTTCAGGTCAAAGGTGTCGAAAAGGTCGGTCATTTCCATTCTCCTTCTGAAGCTCATCAGAGCATTTCGTTGCCGCCATCGACGATCAACGTCTGACCGGTAATGAAGTCGGCGTCGGGGGAGGCGAGGAAAAAGACCGCGCCGGTCAGGTCGTCGGCCGTTTCCTCGCGCTTGAGGCATCGCGTCTCGATCGCTGTGTCCTGGATGGATTGCGGCAGCGCCTTTTTGGCCGACGGCGTGATCGTCACGCCCGGTGCCACGAGGTTGACGGTGATGCCCTCATCGCCGAACTCGCGAGCGAGACAACGTGTCAGCCCGACATTGCCGGCCTTGGCCGAGACGTAGTGTGACTGACCCGGCACGCCGCCGTAGATCGAGGCCGAGCCGATATTGACGACGCGGCCCCAGCCCCGACCGACCATCAGCGGCAGCATCGCCTTGGTGACCAACGCCGGGCCGTTCAGATTGATGTCGATGATCTTGCGCCAGTCGTCCGAGGACATCTCGAGGAACGGCTGGACAGGGAAGAAGCCGGCAGCGTTGACGAGAACGTCGACCTGGCCGGTGGTCTCGCGGGCCAGCGCAACAAGCGCCTCCAGGTCGGCATCCTTCGTAATATCGGCTGCTATGACGTGAAGACGCTTGTCGTCGAGTGACCCCGACAGAACACGAAGTGCATCTTCCGACGTATCGGTCGCTATGACGGTATCGCCGTTCTCGAGGAAACGTCGCGCGAACACCGAGCCCATTCCGCCGGCGGCTCCGGTTACGATGACTGTTCTTTCGCTTTTCATGGCATTTCTCCGACTGTTTGTTTGTGTCGGCGCTTGCTAGATTATCCCGCAAAAGCGACAATCGACCTAACCGACCGGTTTCAGAAATACGCTGCGGAGATGCGTCCAATGCAGCGTCGAGTCCGTGTATCGTGAAAGATGGAGTAAGTTCGGTCGCTCGGGTAGCCGGTTTGGGTGGCCAACTGTGTTCAATATATGGGGCAATGCAATGCTCGACCTGAACCATCTTCGCGTCTTTGAGCGAGTCGCATCACTGAGCAGTTTTTCGGCCGCGGCACGCGATATGGGTCTTGCAAGGTCCAACGTCAGTCGGGCGGTGGCGAAGCTCGAGGAAGCCCTTGGAACACGACTGATGCAGCGCACGACCCGTGAAGTGACGCTGACACCCGCCGGCAGCGCGCTCCGGGACCGTGCTTCGATGATAATGTCCGATCTGGACGCGGCATTGACTTACATGGACGGTTTGACCGGTTCTCCCTCAGGACCACTGCGTGTCAGCGCGGGCATCGGTCTGGGAATCAATTTTCTTGGCGACGCACTGCCGAAATTCCTCAACCGCTATCCGGCGATCCAGCTCATCCTGCATCTGGAAAGCGCCCGCGTGGATCTCCTTGCCGAGGGGATCGACGTTGCACTGAGGTTCGGAGAACTGCCTGACTCGACCTTGATCGCGCAGCGCCTGGGCGCCTTGAAGCGCACGCTCTTGGCGTCTCCCGACTATATTGCCGAGCATGGCATGCCCGCGCATCCGGATGATCTGACCAGGCATCGGATCGTCGATATGCCGACAGCGAATGCCCGCCCCCGGCAATGGCGTCTGGAGGGACCGAACGGCTGGGCAACGGTAAGCGCGAAACCGTCGGTCATCGTGGACGAGGTTTTGACCCTGCACAGGCTTGTCCGGGCCGGCGCAGGAATTGGTATTGTCTCGAGCTATCTGTGCGCCGACGAGATCGCAGATGGCCGAGTGATTCGAGTTCTTCCCGAATGGACCTTACCGGCCGTTCCGCTTTCGCTCGTGTTCCCCAGCCGCCGAGAACTCGCGCCTTCGGTTCGAGCCTTCGCCGATTTCATGCAAGAACTCGGCCCCGTCACGCCTTGGGCTTAGACTGGCGGGATGGTTCCATCAGGCTCATCAGATAACTTATGTCGGGAGCTACAGCGGACCATCGGACCTGTACCGCAGAGGATCAGGAAGTGGTCTGGGTAAACCCCTTCACTCTCTTGCCACCTCATATTGCAATCAAAGCTATGATGGGCAATGCGCCCCGGCATCGATCCACGCTTGCGTCAGACGTCCGAAAAGCTCTTGCGTTCCTGGCACCGGGGTCTGCCCTTCATCAGGCTTCTAGCCCCATCCGACGAACCCATCTTCTGCATCGTGTTCTTGAATCTTGGCGAGGGTGCAATTGCCGTTCCGGTCGAGATCCTTGAGCTGTTCGCAGATTTCCGAAACGGCTCTCGGACTTGATCGCGACTGTGTTCCGCCTTAAACTCGAAGCTTGTGCGGATGCCGCTTAAAAAACACTGCTCATGGATAAATTGGTGCACCCGACAGGATTCGAACCTGTGACCTCTGCCTTCGGAGGGCAGCGCTCTATCCAGCTGAGCTACGGGTGCGATGCCCTTTGCGGGCGAGGGGCGCGCCAAGTCCACACCTTGACGTTTCCCTAGCCGATCGAAGCCTGGCAGGCAAGGTTCTTGCGTGCTTTCTCTCACTCAGATCTCGCCGGTTTCGCTTCTTGTTCGGTGCAAGGCCATCTTGGCTGGTGTCTGGAGGCCTGCCGATGGAGTGCATGTCGCCTCTGCCTGTGTGTAACCCCGACGCGAATAGCAAAAGCCGCAACCCGTCTTTGAGCATTGATCCGTCCCATTCGATCGAGAATTGTTCGCATTCTGCGGATTGCCGGAACACTGAAGTCGGCCAAGACCATCAAGACCGTGAAGGACGATATCGGAAATGGCGCAGTCAATCGTTGCCACACCAGAGGAAGGTCGCGTTCTTTCCTTTTCTAAAGGCCTGAGCGCCTGATCGAAAAGTCCCACGGGTCGGCTTGGCGATGCTTCTCGGCCACCACTTCGTTGCCAAGCCTCGCCGATGCCGTTGGCATCGACTGCGTTCGGCGCTTCGCGGATGTCACAAAAATCTCTCGCCAATCCTCCGCTGGGGACTTTCCGTTCAGGCTCCAAGCTTTTGGGGCAGAGTCGATCCGGCAGATGGACGCATCATCGACGCCAATTACTCGGCCCGAGGACAAGCTCCGACCTTGCCGGCGTTCTCCGGCAGCACCGCCGCCGGCATCTTGCCGTCGTCGACGTTGGCCGGCGTGATCATCTCGTTCATTTTGAAGTGGGCGATGGGGCTGAAGGTCGTCAGGCGAGGATGGCGTTGTTGTCGACCTGCTCCCTGGCCGGACCGCCCGACCGTGAGAGGTTCAGTGCGGACAAAATGAAGCCGACATGGCTGAAGGCCTGCGGGAAATTTCCGAGCATTCTTCGAGAGGCCGGGTCGTATTCCTCGGCCATCAGGCCGACGTCGTTCTGAAGACTGCGAAGGCGTTCGAACAGTGTGATCGCGTCGTTGCGACGTCCAAGCATCGCGTAGACGTCGGCCAGCATGAAGGAGCAGATCAGGAACGTGCCCTCCGCACCTGCCGAAAGGCCGTCATCGGATTCGCCGTTGTCGTAGCGACGGGCCAGCCCGTCGTGGAGCAGTCGCGTCTCGATCGCGCGAACGGTGCCGACGACCCGCGGGTCTTTCGCAGGCAGGAACCCGACAAGCGGGATCAGCAGAAGACTGGCATCGACGGCTTTCGAGCTGTAGAATTGCACGAAGCTGTCGAGCGTCTCGTCGTATCCGTTCGAGCAGACCTCGGCATGAATCTCGTCCGCGATCTTTCGATATCGCGCTGATTGGTCCTCTTCGCCGTTCGCTTCGTCGCGTTTCGCGGCCCGGTCGAAGGCCACCCAGGCCATGATCTTGCTGTGGACGAACTGCTGGCGTCCTCCTCGGACCTCCCAAATTCCGTCGTCGGGCTCGCGCCAGACCTTTTCCAGATAATCCGTGATGGCACGCGAAAGGGCCATCTGACGAGGATGAGGACTTAACCCGCCCTGTGCCGCGAGGAAAAGGACTTCGGCGACCTCGCCATAGACGTCGAGTTGAAACTGATCGGAGGCGGCGTTGCCGACACGGACTGGTTTGGACCCTTCGAAGCCCTCGAGCCAAGGCACCTCCCACTCCACCAGCTGCCGCTCGCCCGCCACGCCATACATGATCTGCGTCTGGGCGGGATCGCCGGCGACCGCCCGCATTAACCAGTCGCGCCACGCCGCGGCCTCCTCGTAGAAGCCGAGCTCCATGAAGGCCATCAGGGTCAGGCTGGAATCGCGCAGCCAGCAGTAGCGATAATCCCAGTTTCGCTCGCCACCGATCCGCTCGGGAAGCGATGTCGTCGCAGCGGCGACGATGCCACCGGTCGGCTGATAGGTGAGCGCCTTCAGGGTGATCAACGAGCGCTTGACGTCGTCTGTCCATTCGCCGAGGTCCGGGCACCGCGACGAAAAATCCGTCCAGAAGTCTTCCGTCTCGCCCAGAAGCACTTCGTCGTCCTTCGCGGCTTCCACCGGAAGATGGGAGGCCTGATGCGTCAGGCTGAAGACCTGCCGATCGCCGGCTTTGACGACAAACCGGCCTCTGGTCCGCATGTCTTGGCCATGCAGATCGACGCCCGACCGAAGGACGAGAAGATCCGGCCCCGCGGTCGCCGTGATGGTCGAAGCATCGCGTTTTTCGACCCAGGGTATGGAGCGGCCGTAGTCGAACCGGAACGTCAGATCGAGGTCGAATTTGACCTCTCCCTCCTGGCCGACGATAATTCGGGTCAGATGACGTCCACTCCCACCGGTCGGCATAAAATCGATGACCGTCGCTGTGCCGGTTTCGGTCTTGAAACTGGTCTCGAGGACCAGCGTGCCATCCCGATATTTTCGGGTCGTGGTGCAATCCTGCGAGGTCGGCGAAATGCGCCAATAGCCATTGTCCTCGTTTCCGACCAATGCGGCGAATACGGCCGGCGAGTCGAAGCGCGGCAGGCAGAGCCAGTCGATGGAGCCCGTCTTCGAGACGAGCCCGGCGGTATGGCAGTCGCCGATCAACGCATAGTCTTCAATCCGACGTTTCATAGGAATTCCGTTCGAGCTGCTGTTTTGGGCGGTCGTTTCGAGGAACTGGTCCACCGGTGAACCGGTTCGTTTCAAGCCGGGAAGTCTGCGTGCGCGGCTAGTGCGCGGGCGGCCCTTCGGAAGGACCCTTGGCCGGTTTCAAAATGATGATCAGCGGCAGGACCGCGATGACGCACCACATCAGAACGTCGAAGACTTCGACGTAGGACATCATAGCGGCTTGCTCCTGAACCTGCCTGTAGATGGCAGCGTAGGCGCTTTGCTGGTCGCCGCCGTAGAGCGTCGTCATCTTCGACAGATCTTGGCTGAACACGGGGTTCAGCCCGCTCAGTGTTTCGGTCATCCGGTCCTGGTGGAACTGCTCGCGCCGTACGAGCAGCGTCTGCGCGAGGGAGATGCCGAACGCACCGCCGAGGTTGCGGAAGAAGTTCAGCATGGCCGAGGCCTTGTCGGATTCGCCAGGCTTCAGGCCGACATAGGCAACGGTCGAAATCGGAATGAACAGGAACGGCAGACCGACAGACGTGAAGAACCGGCCCCAGGCGGCGTCGCCAAAGGTGCTCTGGATGCTGAAGCTGCTGAAATACCAGAACGAAACCGCCTGCACCGCGAAGGCCGGAAACAGCAGAAACCGCGTGTCGATCTTTCCCGTCAGAGCCCCGGCAATGGGCATGCCGATGATGGCGATGAAGCCACCATAGGTCAGCGCCAGACCTGCGTCGTAGGCGGTGTAGCCGAACACCTGCTGCAGCATCTGCGGAATGATCTGGATCGTGCCGAACACCAGAACGCCGAGCATTGCCATCAGCAGCGCGCAGATCGCGAAGTTGCGGTTGGCTAGCAGCGGCAGCGGCACGATCGGATCAGGATGGTTGATCTCCCAGGCGACCATACCGACGAGGCCGACGACGGCCGCGACTGTTGTGGTAATGATGAAGGAGCTTCCGAACCATCCTTCCGTCTGACCGCGGTCGAGGGTGATCAGAAGGCCTGCAAGCCCGATGGTGAGAAGGGTAAATCCAACCCAATCGAACCGGATGCCGTCCTTTCGCATCTTCCGCGTTTCCTCGACGAGGGCGTCCGGTTCCCTGGCTACGGCCATCGTCGCGAAAATCGCCATGATCCCGACCGGTACGTTGATCAGAAAGATCCAGTGCCAGGAGATGACATCGGTGATGTACCCACCGATCGTCGGGCCGATGATGGGGGCCACCACCACGACAAGGCCGAAGGCGGCGAAGGCCTGACCGCGTTTTTCGGGCTTGAAGCTGTCCGCGATCATCGATTGCTCGACTGGCGCCAGGCCTCCGCCGCCGATCCCCTGAAAAACGCGGGCGAGGATGAGCATGCCAAGATTGGTCGAAAGCGCGCAGGCAAGCGAGGACAGCGTGAAGAGCGCGATCGAGATCAGGAAGTAGGTCTTGCGTCCGATCGCCTTCGACAGAAAACCGGAAATCGGAATGATGATGGCGTTCGCCACCAGATACGACGTAACGATCCAGGTGCCCTGGTCGGTCGAGACGCCGAGATTGCCGGAAATATGATCGATGGCGACGTTTGCGATCGAGGTGTCGAGCACTTCCATGAAGGTCGCGACCGAGATCACGGCCGTCATCAACCAGGGACCGCCCGGTCCGGCGCCGGAACGCGGCAGATCCGGGTCAGCGTTCGAAGTTTGCTTGACGTCGATCCCGTCGCTATCTGCGGTGATGCTGGACATGGCGATCAGTCCTCCACATGGATGGACGGAACGACGGACATTCCCGGACCGATCGGATAGTCGAGAACCGAGGGGCTGTCGATCGAGATGCGGACGGGAACGCGTTGTACGACCTTGACGTAGTTGCCGGTGGCGTTCTGCGGCGGCAAAAGCTGGAAAGCCTGGCCGGCACCGCTCTGGATCGAACGAACGGTTCCCTTGAAGGCCACGTCCGGAAACGCATCGATGGCGAGATCGACCTTGGCGCCGACCTTGATGCCGGACAACTGGGTCTCCTTGTAGTTCGCGGTCACGTAGAGATCGTTCGGGACGATCGCCATCATCTCGGTCCCCGGCTGGACGAAACTGCCGAGATTGACGTTCTTCTGCACGACCTGGCCGTCGATCGACGCCGAGATGGTGAGGCGATCGACGCTGACCTGAGCCGTCGCCACCTGGGCCTTCGACGCTTCGACCTGCGCGTCAGCGGCCGTGAGCATCGCCTTGGCCGCCGTCACACCGGCTTTCATGTTGTCGATCTGCGTTTTCGACGCGTCGGCAGTCGCCTGTGCCTGATCCGCCTGCGAGGTTGCATCGTCGATCGCTTGTTGCGTAATCGCCTGGGTGCCGGACTTCTTGAACAGCTCCTGATAGCGATCGGCCTGGGTTCTGAGGTTCTTCGCCGTCACGACGTTGCCGTTATAGGTGCTTTGGGCCTGTTCGACCTGCGCTTCGGCCTGGCTGATCTGCGCTTTGGCCTGTTCGACCTGGGCGATCGCTTGATCGAGTTGGGCCTTTCTCAGCTGCAACTCGGCGGTCGGGCCGGAGGGGTCGATCTTGACGAGGAGATCGCCAGTTTTGACACGGGCGTTTTCCTTCGCGGCGATCTCGACGAGCTTGCCGGACTCCTGGGGCGCCACCCGGACGATTTCGCCGTCGATGAAGGCATCGTCGGTGGTCACGTACTGGCTCGAATAGAGATAGTAGGCGACGCCACCGGCGATGCCGATCACCAGAAGCAGGAGGACGATGATGATCGTCCAACGGCGCTTGCGTGATGTCTTTTTCGGCGCGGCGTCCGTCGCGCCTTTCGCGGCTTGGCTGTCTTGAGTTTCGTCTGCGGTCGAACCCTTGGTGTCAGGATCTTCGCTCTTTGGAGATTTCGATTGATTGTCCATAATCGATCCGTTTCCTATTCGAGGGGGTGCCCACCGCAGCGCTAGTCAGGCGAGGCGCAATGTCTGCAGCAGTGCGAACGCCGAGCGACCGGGTTCCGTGGCCGCGTCAGGCGCAAGCGCGGTGACTAGGGTCACAACTGACGTCGTGACGCCGCCGGCGGCCTCGATCTGACGGAAAGCGGCGTCCTCGGTGCGCGCGGAAATGCCGCCGCAGGCGTCGACCGGCACGTGGACGGCATAGTCTTGCTCCAGCGCTGCGCGTGCGGCGTGCAGCACGACGACTTCGGTCGCAAACCCGGCGATGACGAGCGTGCGCCGACCGTTTTCGTCCAGCGCCTTGCGGTTCGCCTCATCGAGGAACGGGCTTGCCGAAATGCGCGGAAAGGACGGCGAGCCCTTGGTTTCCGCCGCAAGCTCCGGCAGGATCTCCGGCTCCTGGTCCCCTTCCGGCACCACGCTGTGCATCGTCGGGAGCTTCAGGAGATTTCCGACCTTTGCCAGAACCACGGCGGACCGCGTGAGGGCTTCGGGCGGGTTGGTCGCACTGCGTGCGACGATCTCAGGCTGCAGATCGGCGAACAGGATCTGGACGGTGTCTGGGTCAATCATGAAAATTTTCCTGTGTTTTTGGGGGGGGGCGGCGACCGGGTCAGGCGTGTGCCTCCGGTGCGCTCGCCCACTTGCCGCGGTATTCGGCAACCCTTGAAGCGGCAGACGCTCCGGGGCTCGTCAGACCGGCGTAGCCGTCGGGTCTCACGAGGATGGCCTTCATGGCCTTTCCGAAGATGTCCTCGAACGTGGCCTGTTGGTCGTCGTCACCGCTCGGCGCGATCTCCACGAAACGCTCCTCCGGGACAGAGCTGTGAAGCCCCTCTGGCGCCGTGTCTGACGGCGGACCTGCGACGAGCAGCGTGTAATGGGAGGGGTTCAATAGCGCGAACAGACGCGCCGTTTTCCAGCCGGTTTCCGTGCGATGCAGGACCGGCATGTCGGGAACCCTGTCTCCGGCCTTGAGCGAGCCGCCATGGCCATGGTCTTCCGAAAGCGGGCTTTCCCGATAATCGAGCGCGACCTGGCTCATGCGTGCCGTCGAGTTGTCCTGAACGAACCCGGCGCTCCCGATCCACGGACCGAGATGATTGAACAGATTGCGGACAAGATGATTTTCCGAGCCGATGACGTCTGTCAGGTTCTCGGTCTTGAACAGAACGTCGTGCATCACCGGCAGGCGATCCTGCTCGTAGGTCTCCAACAGATCGATCGGGGCCTGGCCCTTCATCACCATGGCCAGTTTCCACGACAAGTTGATCATGTCCTGAATGCCGGTGTTCATGCCCTGAGCGCCGGCGGGCGAATGGACGTGCGCCGCGTCACCGCCGAGCAGAAGTCGCCCGATCTTCAGCCGCGAAACCATCCGGCTGTTGATGCGGAACCAGGAACTCCAGGTGAGATCATGGAAGCGCGCCGGAATGTGCGAGCGCTGGTCGTAGATGCCCTGCAGTTCCTCCAGCGACGGCTCGGTGTTCTTGTCGGGCTTGGAGAAGGGGTTGCTTGCAATCAGGCGGAAGCGGCCGCTGCCTATAGGGAACATGCCCATGAAGCCGTGCTCGGACGAGAAGATGTGGAAGTCGTTGTCGGAAAGGTCGCCATCGATGTGGAGATCGCCGAGCGCATAGTTGTCGTCGAGGGTCTTTCCCTCGAACTGCAGATCGAGCGTGGAGCGAACGACGCTGTGCGCGCCTTCCGCGCTGATCAGCCAAGGTGTCGAAATCTGTTCCATCCGACCGTCGGCGTGCTTCAGGATCGCCTTGACCGGCGAGGGGTCGTGCGAAAGCACGTTCTGCGAGATGCCTTCGAGTTCGACCTTCCATTCGACGGAAACGCCTTGCGATCGGATTTTCTTGCGCAGGATCCGCTCCGTTTCGGCCTGCGAAACGAACAGGAGATAGTCGTAGCGGCTGTCGACACGGCCGAAATCGAGACGAAAAACCCGTTTGCCACCACCGTAGACGCTGCCGGCCTCACCCTTATTGCCGAGCCTGACCATTTCTTCGGCAAGACCACGCTGCTCGAACAGTTCGAGCGTGCGTGCCTGAACACCAATGGCGCGCGACGTCGTCGCGGGCCCTTGGCTCTTGTCGATGAGGCGGACGTCGATACCCATCCGGGAGAGTTCCATCGCGGCGGTCAGCCCGGTCGGGCCGGCACCGACGATCAATACAGGATCGGTCATCATTCGATACCCTTCTTCCTTGAGCTTTGCTTCGCAGTCTGGGGCCATGTCCCTGCGGCATGAACTTCGCGTTCGGCCGGGTTGGTGATCAGATCGCGTTCGGCATGATCGACAAGCAGGCGGTGGTCATCGGGCCTTCCGCAGACTACTAGGGTGGCTTCAGCCGTATCGAAGCAAGCTTCGCTGTTGCGTCATTGGACCCATGGAAGGTCCACGATATGCGAGAGCGCGGGCCGTTCCTGTCGGTCCCATCATGAAAATGCTAAAGCATGCTCTCGACATTCGTAACGGTCAATCATATTGTAAGGTTCCTAACAGAATTTCAAGCATGACAAACCGAAAAAAATCAGAGTCGTTCGTGCCCCCCGAAAATGTCCGACGTCGCTATGCCGACCTTTTGCCCGCCACCGACCTCCTGGCGATGGAGACACTCTTTGCGCTACGCTCTGGCGCTCAAACCGTTGAAAACGGTTTGGCTCGCTGGCTCGGCGAAGACGCTCTCACGCTGGGACGATTGCAGGTTCTCGTGGTTCTTTGGTCGCATCGCGAACCGGTGCCGCAGCGCGAACTTGTCCAGACACTTAAAGTCAGTCGGGCAACAATCTCGGGTTTGGTGGAAGCGCTCGTGAACGAGGAGCTTTTAGAGACCAGGCCGGACGCGCATGACGGTCGCAAAGTCCTTGTTTCCCTGACTCCAGCAGCGCGGAAGATGACCGAGCGGCTCATCGCCGAAAATGCCAGTCGCCTCAGGGGAACATTCCACTCGCTCAATGATCGCGAACTGCGCACCTTGGTCGGGCTCTTGTCTCGCCTGCATTGAATCAAACCTTGCAAACCAGGAGGACGAGATACGCTCGATCTTCCGTAAAGTGAGAAGGAGTGCCCGATGGACAAGATGCTTGATAACGGGGTCGCCATTGTAACCGGGGCAGGCCGCGGGATCGGCGCGGCGAGCGCCTGCCGTCTGGCTACGGGCGGCGCAAGGACCATCGTCAATCACAGAAGCAACCCGGATGGGGCGAACGAAATTGTCGAAGTGATTGAAAAGGCGGGCGGAACGGCAAAGGCCGTGAAAGCCGATGTCGGTCATCCCGACGCGGTCGTTGCCCTGTTCGACGACGTGAACAGACCTTCGGGCCGATCGATCATCTGGTCGACAACGCCGCCATGCGCGGCAATTCGACGCCGGCCTACGAGATCGACGTCCATCGCTATGAAGAGATTTTCTCCGCCGATGTCTGCGGACCGCTGCTGATGATGGCCGAGTTCGCCAAACGCAATTCGGGGGGAGGGGCGATCGTTAACATGTCGTCGGACCAGTCGCGACGGCGACAGACCGCTTCGAGGATGGCATTCCTGACGACGTCAGGCAGCGCACGATCTTCAACACCTCACTCGCACGTCTCGGCGAACCCGACGCTATCGCCGATGCGGTTGCATTTCTTCTGTCAAACGATGCCCGGTGGATGACCCGGCAGATGATCGACGTCCGAGGTGGGCTTCGGCGTTAACGGGCATGCTCAATAGTCATCGACCCTGGGCGGGTTCCAATGTCGCATCGAGAAGCGAACTCAACGGATCCCGCGGTATGGGTCGATGGCGCGCGGACGACCGGAGTTTCGGGCAATAGCCCAATTGCCCGGCCGCGTGATCTCATCATCCGCTTGCATCTGGAAAGGTCAGTCATGCGCATTGCAGGATTAATCGTCATCGGTCTCGTGATGCTTGCAGGTTCGGCATTCGCGGGACCTGTTCCGTTGTTCGGCGGCAAGACGGCTTCGCCATCGACTGCAAGCCAACCGGTCGATCCCCTGGGCCGAGGGTCGCCGCAGGGTCTTGCGACAGGGCTGATCGGTGCGCTCGCCGAGGCGGATTTTAGCCTCGTCGAACAGTATTTCGAAACCGACAGCGTCGTTAGTGCATCACGAGAAAAGGCCGTCGCCGGTACGGATCTTGCAAAGCAGTTCGCGGCCGTCCTGAATGCCGAGGGGACCATTGCCAGCCCCACGAGCTTGACAGCGGAGCCGGCGGGAACGCTCAATGATGGGCTTGCTCCCGATCTTGAGCAAATCGGAACGATCACCGCGAATGGCCAGACGATAGCAATGGCGGCGCGCCGCGTTTCGCGAACAAGCGGCCAAATCTGGCTTGTGTCGGCAGACACCCTCAACGCCATTCCGCAACTCTACAAAACGCTCGAACACACGAGCGGTTCGTCTGCATTGATCGATGAAGTACCGCCAGGCCCGATGATTGGCAGCGTGCCGACATCGAATATCGCGGCGGTATTGCTTATTGCACTGGTCGCTTTCGCGATTGCGACAGGCCTCGTTGCACTTCGCGCCAGGCTACTCCATCGCGTTCGCGGAGAGCATGCCAGGCACGGCCAGCTCTGGGCCTACCTCGACAATATCTCATTTCCGCTTCGGATGATCTTCGCCTCGGCTATCTTCGGGTTCGCCGTCAGTGCCCGATGGCTCGGTCTGTCGCTGGTCGCGCGCTACTATGGGACGTTCTTCGCACAGATCGTCTTCAGCGTTGCCATCGCGTGGCTCCTTTGGCGCTCCGTCGATGCGGTCGGCGAGGCTATGCTCGCCGGCATGTCGCGCAGAGGCCAGGTGACGGCCTATTCTGCCGTCAGCTTGGTCAAACGGGCGCTGCAGACGATCTTCGTCATCGCCTTCGTTTTGATCACTTTGCAGGCCTTCGGCATCAACGTAACCGCCGGATTGACTGCTCTCGGCATCGGCGGACTTGCGATCGCCCTGGGTGCGCAAAAGCTCTTTGAAAATCTGATCGGCAGCCTCAGTCTGATTGCAGATCGTCCGGTCCGCGTTGGCGATTTCTGCCAATTCGGCGGTTCGCTCGGAACTGTCGAAGACGTCGGCATTCGTTCGACCCGCATCCGCACCCTCGATCGGACCATCGTCACCATACCGAACGGCGACTTTTCCTCGCTTCAGATTGAGAACTATTCGGCCCGCGACAGATTCTGGTTTCATCCGTCTCTGCAGCTTCGCTACGAGACCACTCCGAACCAGATCCGATATCTTCTCCAGGAGGTGCGGGCGATGCTCTACGCCCATCCGCGCGTCAGTCCTGACCCGGCACGGGTACGCTTCACCAAACTGAACGATCATTCGCTGGACATTGACATCTATGCCTACGTCAATGCGACCGACTACGAGGACTTCCTGGAAGTGCAGGAGGATCTCCTGCTTCGCTGTATGGAGATTGTCGATGCGGCGGGAACGGGCTTCGCATTTCCCTCTCAAACACTTTATGTTACGGGTGATCCCGGCATCGACGCCGAAAAAACAGAGCGGGCCGAGCGCGAGGTGAAGGCGCGAGTGGATGCCGGCGACATGCAGGTGCCAAGATTCGACCCCGATCGGATCGACAGCCTGCGGAATACGCTCGACTATCCCCCACGCGGTTCAGCGACCGGTCAGAAGACCTTGTTCTGATGCAATTTAATTTAATACAGGATCGAGACGTTTTTGTTCTCACCCTTCGAGTAAAAGATTAGGAGGAATTCAAAAGGGCGTTGGAAAATGTTTATGGCGCCGATGCCGTTCACTGGCCCGTCTCATGTATTTCTCGTCTCCTGGGCCAAGCATACTTATCCAAATCGATCTGAAGATATCACGTCAATATAATCCGATTTCAACGCAAATGGATTTTGAAATCCTGCTGATCGGAGTATTGCCGATTTTGATCAGAACGTTGAAATCATTGCCGGAATTTGTTAGGCGAAACGTGATTTCTTGTGTTGGTCTCTTGGGGCGTGTTGAGGTTAATGGATTCATCAGGCGTCGGTTTATTCTTCAAGCTTCGGATGAAGCGCTGTTTAGACCAAAATGCGATAACAAAAACCGATCCGCATCCTGGTCAGCCGCGCAACGTTTGAGCATAAGGAATGCGCGATGTTTCACCATCTGCGCATTCCCGTATTATCCGGTGCGAAGAAAGTCCGGTGCGAAGAAAGTATGGTGCGCCCGAAGAGATTCGAACTCCTGACCCCCAGATTCGTAGTAAGGTTCTCTGGTTTTCCGACGCCCCGCTGGCGCTCGACGTGCGATTTTGTGATTGACATAAAACCCTGATTTTACAATGTTATTCGTATAATATCGGGTTCTCTCGTAGGCAGACCCCGCAGACTTTCGTAACAGAGTTCCGCAGACTAATCGCAGACTAATTTTTGGTGCGGTCATGACAGAGCGGTCGATGCTAATCACGGACAAGGCGCTGGCAAAGCTGCCCTACGCCTCTTCCGGTCAGTATAAAGTCAACGATACGGAGCTGAAGGGCTTTGTCCTTGTCGTTGGAAAGCGCACAAAGACCTTTGCCGCCCAGGGAGCATTTTGGCGCGATGGGATGAGGGAGTTCGCCGCCCGAAAGAAGATTGGTGAAGCAGGCGAAATCACCTCCCGAGACGCCCGCGGCAAAGCGAAGGACATTCTGGCCAAGATCGCGCGTGGTGAACGCCCGGATGATGATCGTTCAGTTAAGCGTGGCGCTATCTCGTTGCGAAACGCCTGGGAGCGTTATCGCGACGGACACATGATCCGTAAGGGCCGGAGCGCCGGCACGATCGAGAACTATCGCGACCACATGGAACGGCTGTTCAAGGACTGGCTGGACAAGCCGTTGGCGCGGCTCGGACGCCAACCCAGTCTGGTCGCCGAGCGGCATGAGAAGATCACGAAGGAGCATGGCGCGTACATCGCCAACGGTGCGATGCGCAGCCTGCGGGCTGTCTACAATCACGCCTGCAAGACCAATCGCGATCTCCCGAAAGTGAACCCGGTGACGGCAGTCGACTGGAACGCCGAGCGTCGCCGCGACACCGGTATGGGCGCAGGCCCGCTCGCGGGATGGTTTGTCGAACTCTCCAAGCTCCAGAATGCCGTCCGGCGAGAGTTTCACCTGCTGACCTTGTTGAGCGGGTCCCGACCGACCGCTTTGAAGAGCGTTAGGATTGAGCACATCGACTTGCGGCGCCGGCTCCTTCACATCCCAAAACCTAAGGGTGGCGAAGAGAGGGCGTTCGACATCCCACTTTCCCGGCCGATGATTCGCTGCATCATCCGCGCGTCGCGCGTGGGTCGGATTGCCTACCCAGACCATGCGGACTTCTGGCTTTTCCCGGCCGACAGTAAATTAGGCCACCTGGTCGAACACAAAGAGGACCGCGACAATCTTTCCAAGTGGGGCAACGAGCTCCGCCAGACATATCGGACCCTCGCGCAGGCTGCTGGCATATCGCAGCTCGACATTCATCTTCTCATGAATCACTCGCTGCCGGGGGTGAACGCCGGATACATCACGCGCGAAGGGCTGCTTGCCGACCACCTCCGCAAGCAGCAGGCACGAATTTCGCAGGTCATTCTCGATGCGGCGGGGAATGCGGCAGACGCGACCTGGTTACTTCGATCACGGGAAGAAGATGCGATACCTCCAGAAGCGCCGAATGCTGCTGCTTGAGCAACTGCATGAGTATCGTCATACGGCTGGCTGCGGCTACCAGATCGGCGATTTGACGAGCTGGAGACCTTCTGTCGTCGGGCGTTGAGCTTAAGGAAATTGTCTCGCGGGGACAGGATTTGAGACGGGACCATTTCGATGGACGCGCCAGCTTGACGTGCTCGGCTTCAAACAAAGCGACGCGGACAGAAGCCCGCCGTGACGCAGCAGATCCTTTGGGACGAGTACCGCCCGTTCTCCTTGCTGGCTGCGGCTACAGCCGCTTCTGAGAGTTGTATCACGGCTTGGAAGGCCGGCTTTTCTGCCTTTGCGGCCGACTTTCACTGTCCAGGTTCTTCCGAACCGACGATCCGGAGCGCTATGCGGGCACTACGCGCGTGGGGTTACCCAGCGCTACGTTCATATCGATGAGGCGCTTCGAATGACGGCCGACCGTGTTGCCGATGAAATTGACGATTTGTTGGAAGGCCGGGCGACGTCGCCACCTCAACGAGCCCGCCGAAACCGGGCTCAGTCAGAACATCGAATTGCCGAATAGCCTATTGCCAAATGGCATCAATATTTCTATATTGAGCACATTGGCAGGAGATGGCGGTGTCGACGGCAAATCTTATCGAGACGCGGGCAAGAGACTTTGTCCCTTCACCGTTGACCGACGAGGAAGGCGGGGCGCTGTTTCGAGCGGCGACCAATCTTTTCCGCCTTTGGCAAATCACCGATGAAAGTGCCGCGACCTTGCTCGATCTGCCGGTGCGCACCTATCGTCGGTGGAAGGCCGACGGGCCAAGTCGCCTCGACCGTGATACCAAGTCGCGCCTTTCAAACGTCATCGGCATCCATAAGGCGCTGCGCATCATGTTCCGCGAACCGCAGCGTGGATATGCCTGGATCAAGGCGCCCAACGATCGGTTCAATCAGGCTTCCGCGCTCGATATCATGCTCGGCGGCGAGCTAACCGACTTGATGCGCGTGCGCCGATATCTGGACGCGGAACGCGGCGGCTGGTGATCGACGCCTCCGCCATTCCGGTCTCGCATATCGAATGGCCGGAGGCGCGGCGGATCATTCGAAGCCGCTACCCACCCATTGATCTGTTCGAGGATATTGCCGATCCCGCAGACTGGCCGCTTTTGATCTCGGCCGAGCAAAAGACCAATCCGCGCTTGATGGAGACGATAGGCAATCTCGATCTCGTTGCCCACGAACACCGCGTCAGCGGCCCCGGTGCCAGCTATTTGATGGCGCCTTTCACGCATGTGACGACCGACAGGCCTAGCCGCTTTTCCGATGGAAGCTTTGGCGTTCTGTATGCCGGCGACCGATTTGAGGTCGCCCTGTTCGAGACCATTCATCATCATGCCCGCTTCATGGCCCGAACTCGTGAAGCTCCTGGTTGGACGTCACAGTTCCGGGAACTCGTTCTGACAGTGAACGCCAATCTCCATGATCTGCGGTCGCCCGATCCTGCATACCAAGCCGCTCTTGATCCCGACGATTACACCAGCGGCCAACAGTTGGCCGGCAGCTTGCGCCAGGCGCAGTCGGGAGGTCTGGCGTATCCTAGCGTGCGGTGCGATGGCGGAGAATGCGTCGCCCTGTTCCGCCCGGACCTCGCGGCAAACCCGTACCAGGGCCGTCATCTCGATTACCACTGGGACGGCAAGCGCGTCGACTTTTATCGCGATGCGGGGAGCGGTGAAGTGTACAGCCTTGATCTTCAGTAGGCGTGCTAACGGGCCAGATTGCGATCCAACTCGATTCAACAAATCGGCAAGGGATTCAATTGGAACGCCAGCGACTGAGATGGCCACGACGCCCGGCCCAGATCGTCCGGGTGAAGTTTTCGGGTTGATGCGTTGAGCCCCGAGCCGCCCCTATTTTTCCCCAATCCTCGAAGCCGACACGCTCAATTGCGAACGAGTTGGCCTGACGAGCAGATCCGGCGCCTCGACACCGAGTGCTCCAGCTAATCGGTCAACGACGTCAATGCTTGCGTTATAAACGCAGCGTTCGAGTGAACTAATATAGGTGCGATCGATGCCCGCGCGATGTGCCAGTTCCTCCTGCGACAGACCGTTCGCCTGTCGGAGCCGCTTCAGATTGAACGCCAGCACCTCTCGTATTTTCATGTACGAGACAGCACAGCCTTGCAGAGTATTTCACCACGGAGTATTCTCGACGAAAATTGCGGCGAATGCAGTTGCAACGGTGGTGGTTGAATACGCCGCTTTCCGAGCGTAGCTAGACCAACTTCACGTCCGTTCCGGTGTCGGAAGAACGCTAGGCCGCGGAAAATTGCAGTGAACGAAAGGCTTCAAATTCGTTGGAGACAAAATGGCCGTACCTCAAATCCTTGACGAACCGCCGGCTTCCACAGCCATCACGGACTACGACCGTGAGCATATGAAGCTGTATTTGCGGCTGCACGATTCAGCGACGAGCGGCGCCGACTGGTGTGAAGCCGTGGCTGTGCTGTTCGGCCTCGATCCAGCGGCCGAGCCGGAACGCGCGCAGCATGTCTACGATACGCATCTGGCCAGAGCGCGCTGGATGACGACCGACGGATATCGGCTTTTGGTCCAGGAAGGGACCCATAGCTAAACTGCGGGGATGCGTCCCGTGCATCACCTGGTGCGGTCGCGAGGACTTCCGCGGCGTGCAGCTCCGGGGCTTCTATGCACACGCGACAAGCGTGGCCTATGAACCTGGAGATATCCGATGTTCCCCGATGATTCCCGCTGGCAAGAACCAGCGACCTATGACTACGTGGACGATCTGCACGCACCCGGTGTTGGTTGGGACTGGTTGCGTCGCAATACGGAGTACCAGGCCGGCTATGCCGAGTTGAAGAGCCAGGCCGACGAGACGTCGGCCGCGGATCGGTTTGCCAGCACATGGGGGTTGCGATTTCGCCGTCGAGCCCTCGCTGAATGCCACGCAGACGCCGGTGTTCTGGCGTCCCGAGGACGACACCAGCGCCGTCATTTTGATTCCGGCACTGCCATTGCTGGGGCCATCCAGCGGATCGCTTTCGCCGCCTGAAGGATCTGTCGACACCCCATCCGAGGACGGTCGCCACATTCAGCGTGATCTGACGGGCGGGCAACGCCTTCACCTCGTCCTTCCCGAGGATGGGAAAGCCGAACAACCTCTGGCGGCCGTCATCCCGTTGAGCGTCGAGGGTTTCGATCGCACGGAAGCGGTCCTGCGGCTGCTGGCATCGCTGCATGGACGAACCGTCCCGCCCGACACGCGAATGACGCGTCAGCAACTGATGCGGACCAAGCGAATGCTGCGAGCGATCGACGGGCGTCGTGCCGGTGCCAGCCAGCGGCAGATCGCCAGAATCCTCTTTCCCCTCGTAACCCTGACCCGCGACGAATGGCAGTCGGCGCCGGAGCGCCACGCCACCAGGCAACTGATCAAGGATGGCCTCGCGCTGATCGCGGGCGGCTATCGCCGATTGCTTCGGCATCGGCGCCGATCATAGCCCGACTGGCGGTGCCGGACGGTGTGGGAACTTGGGGCGGGCTAATTCCCGCTCCATTCGCGCTGATTGCCTTCGCCATTGTGACCGTTACCAGCCGCTGGCCGCCAGCAGCATCCGGGAACAGCACAAGGGCACGATCATGACGATGCAAACGACCACAAGGGCAACCACCCAGATTGCGGGTCAGCCGACGACGGAGACGTCGAGCCGAGCCACGACAATGCCGCCGCGGTTTCTGCGCACACCTGAAGCCGCGCTGTTCCTGGGTCTTTCGCCGCGAACCTTGGAGAAGCATCGAACCTACGGAACCGGTCCGGCGTATCGCAAGCTCGGCGGCCGTGTCGTCTACGCCCTTCACGACATCGAGGCCTGGACCGACCGCGGCGCCGTCACTTCGACCTCCGACAGGCGCGGCACGGTGTTGCCCGCCAAGCGCCATGCGGTCTTTCCCGATGCACGTTTTACTGGGGGACATGTCCCCGGGGCGCATTTCGGCAGCGTCGCCCGCTGAACCGAGCGCGGTTTCTCAAAATGTCGGTGCGCGATCGCTCGTTTTCGGAGCGCGGACAGCTCGATCTGTTCCACGCGCGGACCGGCGACGTTGCGCCTCGTGATGCGCAGGACCTCATGGCCTATCCGTTCTTTTCGCTCTCCAAATCCCATCGCACCCGGCCGATCGACTTTGCGTCCAGCGGCGTGTCGATCCGTGTCGAGGCTGTCGCCGATCACGGCATGGCGACCATCTGGGACGCCGACATTCTGATTTGGGCGGCAAGCCAGATCGTTGCGGCCCGTGACGCCGGTCTCAGAACCTCGCGCCTGATGGCAGCAACGCCCTACGAGATCCTGAGTTTCATCGGCCGCGGCGTCGGCGCGCGCGATTACCAGAGGCTGAAGGCCGCCCTTGATCGGCTGCAATCAACGACCGTCGCCACCTCGATCCGCCAGCCGGCGGAAGGCCGTCGCCATCGTTTTTCCTGGATCAATGAATGGCAGGAGCGCACCGACCGCGATGGCAAGCCGGCGGGGATCGAATTGATCGTTCCCGACTGGTTCTACCGCGCCGTCCTCGACGATGCGCTCGTACTGACCATCGACCCGGCCTATTTCGGGCTCAGCGGCGGGCTCGAGCGATGGCTTTACCGCCTGGTGCGCAAGCATGGCGGCCGTCAGCGCGCCGGCTGGCGCTTCGACTTCTCACATCTGCATCAAAAGTCCGGCAGCCTGTCGCCGTTCAAGCGCTTTGCATTCGAGCTGCGCGCTATCGTCAGCCGCCAACCGCTGCCGGGTTATCGACTGTCGATCGAGGTCGAACGCGGCGGCCGCCGTCTGTTGTCATTTGAGCCGTCGCCGGCCTGTGGACAAGCTGTGGATAGCCTCGTGCTATCGGGAACCCGAACTATCGTGCCATCAGGAACCGGAGGCACGTGCTATCAGGAACCCAAACAGGCCTTAAGTGACGCCAGCAACTGCATAAATTTCGCCCTTAACTTAGAGTCTAACAAAGAGTCTAACGTTAAGAAGCGCGCGCGCGATGGGGATAACCCCGCTCGCCAGGCGAACAGTCGGACCGATTTGAACCCGCAAACCCGTCGCTGCGACGGAGATGTGCGATGAGGTCCGCCGTCGCACCTAGTCGCGTCTTTGGATCGGCGGCGAAGGCTTCGTCGTCTCCATTGACGCTGGTCGAGCTGACCTTTGTCGAGAAGACCATCGAATACTGGATCCGCTTCGGCCATCCGGTCCATGAGGAGATCCTGGATCGCCGCCGACGTGTCGTCGGATTTGCCCCAAACAGCGTGTTGGCGTTCGTGCGATGGGCCGGCAACGACTTCGGCACGATCATTTCACGCATCGACATCGTGAAGACGGTCAGCGTCGGCGAGCCATACCAGACGCTGCCCTTCGTCCGCTCCGGCGGTGAGATCCTTCTGAAGATCGAAGGTTGGCCCAAGGTCGAGCGCGTGCTGCAGGCCATCGACGCGATCGAGGCAATCGGCATCGATCCGGTCGACGTGTCGCCCGACTATTTTCGGCACGTTCACAATCGCCTGACCGCCGGCGAAGAACCGCGCGCCTACAGCACTGAGCAGCACCGCGCGTATCTCTTGCGCCGGCGGGCTGAGCCATGAGCCGTCTTGCAACCCTCATCGCGGCGTCCACGGCCACGATAGCGATCGTGGTTTCGTCCATTGCTCCGATGCCGCTCAAACTGCTCTGGAATGCATCCGCCAGCACGCCCGTCGGGCTCTATGGGATCGGTCCCGTCGAGTACCCAAGCGTCGGTGATCGGGTCGTCGTCGATGTTCCGGGTCCGCTCGCAATGTTCCTGTCGACGCGCGGCTATCTGCCAATGGGCGTGCCGCTGATTAAGCCGGTCGCGGCCATCGCTGGACAGCGCGTCTGCCGAACCGGCCATACCATCAGCGTCGACGGCACCGACACTACTGAGGCACTCGATCGCGATCGATGGGGCAGGGCTCTGCCGACCTGGCAGGGCTGCCGCGTGATCGCCGCGGGCGAGGTTTTTCTCATGAACTCACGCGTCCGAGACAGCCTGGACGGGCGGTATTTCGAGGCGATCCCGATGCGCGCGATCATCGGCCGGGCAACGCCGCTTTACACCGACGAGAACGGCGACGGCCATTTCGAATGGCGCGCCAAAACGCCGCCGAGCCCCCGTGAGCGTCGCTGATTGGCACGGCGCCGCGGCCGCGTGCCGACCAACACAACTGTCAACGAAGCATCAGATGAGGAACTGACCATGACACAGATCGGCGAGTTCACCCGCACGCAGGACGGCTATAGCGGCCGCCTTCGGACCCTGACGCTGGACATTGAGGTATCGCTTGTTCCGGTCGAACCAACCGACACTGAGAACGCACCAAACTTCCGCGTTCATCTCGGCGGCGACGACGAATCCGAGACCGGACCGGAGATCGGCGCCGCATGGAACCGCAAAGGCGAGCGTGCCGGTGACTACGTCGCCTTGGTCATCGACGACCCTGTGTTCATGCAGCCCGTCCGAGCCAATCTGTTCCAGTCCGGCGACGACGGAACGGCGTGGGGGCTGTACTGGAACCGTCCGCCCAAGCGCGGCGATCGGGGCTGAGCCGGTGCAGGCAGCCTGCCCACCCATTCGCTCCGCGTCGGCGGTCAGGCGTCGCAACGTCATTCGCTATGCCGTCTCACATTCCATCCCACAGGCCGCATGTCATTCCGTTTGCGGCTCCAGGGTCCTTTTGCTTTCCGGCCTGCTGATTGCGGCGCTCCCATCGACCGTCGCGATGGCGCAAAGCTTGCCCGTCACGCGTCCCGTTGCGAGCGATCCCTACACGGCATCCGTCGAAGAAGCCGCGCAGCGCTTTCACCTTCCGGCCGCCTGGATCCGGGCGGTCATGCGCGTCGAAAGCCGCAATGATCGATACGCCATTTCGTCCAAGGGCGCGATGGGTCTGATGCAGATCATGCCGGCGACCTGGACCGCTCTTCGCCGGCGCCATGCGCTTGGCGCCGATCCCTTCGATCCGTCAGACAACATTCTGGCCGGCGCCGCCTATCTTCGCGAACTGCACGATCGCTACGGTTCACCGGGGTTTCTGGCGGCCTACAATGCCGGGCCCGGCCGCTACGAGCAGTATCTCGTCGGCCGTCCATTGCCGGCGGAGACCCGCGCCTACGTGGCAGCGCTTCTGCCGTTTATTCGCGGCGAGGATCATGGCGCAAAGATCAGTTCTGGTGCCGCCGCTCGGCGTCCGTGGACCTATGCCCCGCTCTTTGTCGCCCCGCCGGAGCCGGTTTCGGCGACCTTTCCAGGAGCGAAAAACCTCCACCCCGTGCAGCTGAACCTTGACCGCAAAAGCGATCCCCCGACAGCAATTTCGCGCGCTGTTTCCGCCATGACCCCGCAATCGAGCGACCTGTTCGTCGCCTACGCCAGCATCGGAGCGCGACAATGATCACGGTCGCAATCTTGCGAACAGCAACGGACTTCCGGTTAGCAATGGCGGAGGACAAGGGATTTGAGGGACGAGCGAAAGATAGAGGGCGAGATAAAAGCGCATGCCCCAAACGCCATAAGCCTCTGACGAGGCTGGCGTTTTGGCGTGCATGCCGGTCGGTCGCGGGCGTGAAGCCCGAATTTCGTGAGAGATTTCAACGGGCCCGCATGCACGCGGCCGAACAAGTGGCGCCCGGAGCTGTCCGATGAGCCAGGGCGACAGTGACATCCGCGTCCGGCCTGGCCGCATCCGCAAAGGCCGCTCGCCGAGGACCAAAAGCTTCGTCAACCAGGTGCTGCGCGCCGCGCAAAAAGCCGGTCATGTCGGTGCGCCGACGTCCGGCAAGCGCGGGACGAACTATGGCCGCTCGACCTTCGGCCGGGGTAGGGGCGGTTTCAGCCGCAGCCGCCTGTTCTCGTCGTCGCGCCGCGTCGTCATCAAGGCGCGGATCGTGCGCCATCAGGGCCGGGCGTTTCGCTCGGCGCCAATGTCCGCCCATCTTGCCTATCTGAAGCGCGATGGCGTCAGCCGGGATGGCGAACAGGGCGTCCTGTTCGACGCCGATACTGATCGCGCCGACGGTCTCGTCTTCGCCGACCGATGCCAGGACGACCGGCATCATTTCCGGTTCATCGTCTCGCCCGAGGATGCCGGCGAGATGACCGACCTCAAGGCGTTCACCCGCGATGTCGCCAATCAGATGCAAGCCGATCTCGGCACTCGTCTCGACTGGGTCGCCGTCGATCACTGGAACACCGACAATCCGCATGTCCATCTTCTTGTGCGCGGTGTCGATGAGACCGGCGCCGACCTCGTCATCTCGCGCGATTACATCAGCCGGGGCCTTCGATCGCGCGCCGAAGATCTGGTGGCGATCGAGCTGGGTCCGAAACCAGAACTCGAGATCCGCAATGCGCTGGAGAAAGACATCTCCGCTGATCGGTGGACCCGCCTCGATTTCGAGATCCGTCGTCATGTCGACGATGTCGGTCTGATCGATCTTCGGCGAGAGGCGCAACGGGCAGTCTCCGAGACCCGCCGCCTGATGATCGGTCGCCTGCAGCATCTGGAGAAGATGGGTCTCGCCACCGCGACCGGCCCTGGCGAATGGATGGTCGGACTGGAGGCCGAGCGGCACCTTCGCGATCTCTCCATCCGCGGCGACATCATCAAGAGCATGCACCGGGCGTTCACCGAACGCGGGCAGGACCGTGGCGTCGCCGACTATGTCATCGATGCCGGCGTCGGCTGCGGCGCCGGCGCCGGTGTGGGTGAGGGGGCCGGGGCGGGTGTGGATAAACGTACCAGAGGCGTTGAAAGAGGTGGGGCCAGTGTCGGTGCCAATCTCGACGGCGATGCTGTCGACACCACGAACGCCGGCGCCCGGTCGCCGATTGTTGGCAGGCTCGTCGACAAAGGGCTTCACGACGAGCTGACTGGTGAGGCCTATGCGGTGATCGACGGCACCGACGGTCGCGCTCACCATGTCCGGTTTCGTGGCATTGAAGCCTTCGAACAGGCGCCGCCGCTCGGCGGCATCGTCGAGGTGCGCCGGTTTGGCGGCGCGGACGACCGACGACCGACGGTTCTTCTCGCGACACGCTCCGATTTCGATCTTCGTGCCCAGATCACGGCACCGGGGGCCACATGGCTCGATCATCGCCTCGTCGAGCGCCAGCCGGCGTCGCTCGGCTTGGGCGGGTTCGGCGGTGAAGTGCGCGATGCTCTCGACGCACGAGCCGAGCATCTTATCGGCGAAGGGCTCGCACGCCGTCAGGGGCAGCGCATCCTTCTGCAACGCGATCTCCTCGCCACCCTGCGGCAACGCGAGATTGACGCCGTCGGCAAGACGCTGTCGGCGCAGATCGAGATGCCGCACGTCAAGGCCCAGCCCGGCGAGACAGTCGCCGGCATCTATCGCCAGCGCCTGACGCTCACTTCCGGCCGCTTCGCCATGATCGAAGGCCCAATCCAAGGCCTAGGCCCAATCCCACGCCAAATCCCAGGTGCAGCGTCAGGCCCAAGCCCAGGTCAAAACCATGGCGGCGGGCTCGGCTTTCAGCTCGTGCCCTGGTCGCGCGAGATCGAGCGCAGCCTCGGCCAGCACATCGCCGGCGTCGCCCGCGATGGCGGCGGTATCGACTGGAGCTTGGGGCGCAAGCGCGGTCTCGGCCTCTGACAGGTTTGTAACGACGAACCAGCAAAAGGAACCTCGCCATGGCTGCCACCAAGATCCTCTGGGGACAGATTGTCCTCGTCGTTCTGATCGTGCTTCTCACGACCTGGGGCGCGACGCAGTACGTGGCCTTTGCGCTTGGGTTTCAGAAAGAGCTGGGTGACCCCTGGTTCATGATCGCCAGCATGCCCGTTTACTATCCGCCGATGTTCTTCCTCTGGTGGTTCTCCTTCGACGCTTATGCGCCGACGATCTTCCTGAACGGCGCCGTCATCGCTGCGTCCGGCGGCTTCCTCTCGATTGCAGTCGCTCTGGCCCTGTCGGTCTGGCGAGCGCGCGAAGCCAAAAAGGTCGAGACCTACGGCTCGGCGCGCTGGGCCGAGACAAAAGAAGTCAAAGCTGCCGGACTGCTCGGTCCCGACGGTGTCATCCTCGGCAAGCTCAATGGCGCTTATTTGCGCCATGACGGTCCCGAGCATGTCCTGTGTTTCGCCCCGACCCGCTCCGGCAAGGGTGTCGGCCTCGTCGTGCCGACGCTCCTGACTTGGCCGGGCTCGGCCATCGTCCACGACATCAAGGGCGAGAACTGGCAGCTGACCGCCGGCTTTCGCTCAAAGCACGGCCGGGTTCTGCTGTTTGATCCGACCAATCCCAAGTCTGCCGCCTACAACCCGCTGCTCGAGGTGCGCCGCGGCGACTGGGAGATCCGCGACGTTCAGAACGTCGCCGATGTCCTCGTCGATCCGGAAGGCTCGCTGGACAAGCGCAATCACTGGGAGAAGACCAGCCATTCACTGCTCGTCGGTGCGATCCTCCACGTCCTTTACGCCGAAGCGGATAAGACCCTTGCGGGCGTCGCGGCATTTCTGTCCGACCCGAAGCGGCCGATCGAGACGACGCTCGCTGCAATGATGTCGACGCCGCATCTAGGTTCCGGCGGCCCACACCCTGTCATTGCCTCCACCGCTCGTGAGCTCCTCAATAAATCCGACAATGAGCGATCGGGTGTTTTGTCCACCGCCATGTCATTCCTCGGGCTCTACCGCGACCCCGTTGTCGCTCGCGTCACCCGGCGTTGCGACTGGCGCATCGCCGACCTGATTGCCGACCCGCGTCCGGCAACCCTCTACCTCGTCGTGCCGCCTTCGGACATCTCGCGGACCAAACCGCTTATCCGGCTGGTGCTCAACCAAATCGGGCGACGGCTGACCGAGGACCTGAATGGAAAAGGTCGCAGGCATCGCGTGCTGATGATGCTGGACGAGTTTCCCGCACTCGGCCGTCTCGACTTCTTCGAGTCTGCGCTCGCCTTCATGGCGGGCTATGGCCTGAAGGCGTTTCTGATCGCCCAGTCGTTGAACCAGATCGAGAAGGCCTATGGCGCCAACAACGCCATCCTCGACAATTGCCATGTCCGGGTGAGCTTCGCCACCAATGACGAGCGGACCGCCAAGCGCGTGTCCGACGCGCTCGGCACCGCCACCGAGATGAAGGCAATGAAAAATTATGCCGGACACCGGCTGTCGCCCTGGCTCGGCCATCTCATGGTCTCACGCTCCGAGACGGCCCGACCGCTTCTGACCCCTGGCGAGGTGATGCAGCTGCCCCCCGCTGACGAGATCGTCATGGTGGCCGGCATTCCGCCGATCCGTGCCAACAAGGCGCGCTATTACGAGGATCTCCGCCTAAACGAGCGGGTCTTGCCGGCACCCGATCCGCTGGCATCGGGACAGACGAGGCAGGTCGATGCCTGGACGGCCATTGTTCCACCCAAGCTCGACATGGAAAAGCTTTCGAAACCGGAGGTCGACGAAAGCGATCAGGCCAACGCCGGGCTTCGCCGGGAACCCGAGCTGCCCGACCACGTCGCCATCGCAATCGAGATGTCCGATCCCAAACCTGCGCAAGAGTTCGAGGCGCTTCTCGACGAGGAGCCTGAGGACATCGCACGTCAGCGCCAGTCCCTGCGTCGCCAGATGCGTGGAGTTGCCCGGCAGGTGTCACTGGATCCTGGCGATGGCATGGACCTATAGGAGCCGGCGATGCGCGACCGTTTGAACCTCACGCTGCCCGCCGAAATGATCGCCCGGATCAACGAGGTGTCGGAGCGCCGGCAAATCCCCCGGTCCGCCATCGTCGAGGCGGCCGTCGCGTCGTTCCTGTCGCCCGACGCCGCCGATCGGCGTGAGGCCGCCTTTACCCGACGCATGGACCGGCTTTCCCGCCAGGCCCAGCGCATCGAACGCGATCTCGGTGTCACTGCCGAAACGCTCGCTCTGTTCGTGCGCTTCTGGCTGACGATCACGCCGCCCTTGCCGCCCGACGCGCAGTCCGCCGCTCAGATCAAAGGCCGCGAGCGCTTCGAGGGGTTTGTTGAAACCCTCGGAAAGCGGTTGCAGAAGGGACAAAGCTTCTTGAAGGAAATTCCCGACGATGTCGGCGAGACGGTCAACGATGGAAAGTTGACGCGCTGATGAATTTTCGCGGGAGCTACTCGTGGATTGCGCTGATCAAAGGAATGAATGATCGGCGGGAATGCGCCCATTTCGGTCATTCGACACGCTTCAGGGCCTCCCAGAAAGCAGACATTGCCGCTATGCCAGACGACCGACTAGGACGGGGAAGGCGACAGGTTGCTTTGGCTTTGGGGACTGCTCGCGCGAAGAATTGCATCCAAGCGAGCAGCGGAGAGAATCCTATTTTCTGTGGATTAGGCCGTAGTTAGCTTCCGTCCGAATGTACGAAACCTTTCGTGCTAACGTATCTGTGCCTAACCATACCTCAAGGAAGGCAGAAATGGATTTCCAAGATCGGGTCAAGGATTGGATGGCGGCTTGCTTTCTGGCTGAGGCGACTACGGATTTGCAAGAGCGCCTGCACCGCTTCCTCGAGGAAGCTTTAGAACTGGCGCAGGCAAGCGGCGGATCACGCGAGGACGCGATCGCTTTGGTCGACTACGTTTTCTCCCGGCCAGTCGGCCAGCCGCGGCTTGAGGCCGGCGGCGTGATGGTGACGCTGGCCGGCCTATGCTCGGCTTCCGGGTTTGACATGATCGAGGCCGGCGAGGCCGAACTGGCAAGCAATTGGGAGCGGATCGACGTCATTAGGGCCAAGCGGGCCAAGCGGCCAGACAATTCGCCCCTGCCACAGCGCAACTGATCCAGAACCATCCCATGGCCTCGAGGAAGTGTCGTTCCACCGCCATATGCTGAACATTTCTTTCGACACGACTGACTTAAAGAACCGGTGCTGCGAGTACGCGGTTGCCGAATCGGTGTACGGTACGCTGGACGCGCGTGCCCTGTTCACAGCACTTGCGGACGCGGAAGCCATGGAGAACGCCGCCGACTGGATCGCATTCTGCGGCAACGACGTAGCGGTTCAGCAAGACTGTAGTCTCATGCTCGCATTTGGGTCAGACTTGTTCGCGAGACTGATTCCTGTGGGAATTAAGTTCGAAAAAGATGACGACGGCACCGTGAAGTGGCAAACGGTGCGGTATCTGAAACTGGTTCAGATTGGAAACGCACACTGATGGGTGAGCAGGCAGCAACCGACTGGTTCTCCAAGCCCGGCGACTCCGTCCGCGCAGTCATGCATCGTCGCGGCGTTACTGCCCAAGAGTTGTCTGCCGACTTCGACGGCGGAATGAACACCGTCCGCGCGATCTGCGACGGCTCCCTGCCAATTGACGCGACCCTCGCCCGGTCCTTGTCGAAGCGTCTGGGCGGCGGCGAGGCATTCTGGCTCAAGCGTCAGGCTAATTTCGAGGAAGCGATCGATCGCGCCGTAACGGTGGCGTCCGAATTTGAGCGCGATGCGTGGTTGATGTGCGTCCCGTCACCGAGCGGCAAGAAATTGCCGGCCAACGCTTCCGCGGAAAAGCTGCGCGAAGAGCTGCGCAGCCGGCTGGTGTATTTCAACGTCCCCAAGTTCGACTCCTGGGAACGGCAGTACGGTTCGCTGATCGGCGCCACGCGTTTCCGCACGTCCCAGACGCTCGAATCTTCCGAAGAGTCCCTCCTGCGTTGGCTGCGGCGCGGCGAGATGGAAGCAGAGCTGGCCGAAACCGCCGAATGGAATGCAGGGAACCTGCAGGATCGCCTTGATGGCGCACGCAAGCTCGCGCGCGTTTCCAAGCCTGCCCGTTTCCTGCCTCCCCTCCGGAAACTGCTGGCCGAGGTGGGTGTCGCCCTCGTAGTTGTCCGCGCTCCGAAAGGCTGTCGCGCGAGCGGTGCGAGCCGTATGATATCGCCCGGCAAATCGATGATCCTCATGAGTTTCCGACACCGGGCGGACGATCAGTTCTGGTTCACCCTGTTCCACGAGATCGGTCATCTCCTGCTTCACAAGGCGGCAACGTTCGTCGATCAGGACGATACACCCGCTGACGAACAGAGCGAGCGGGAAGCCAACGAGTTCGCCAGCTCGTGCCTGATCCCTCTCGATCGCGTCGGCGAGCTCGAGGAGCTCAATCCCACGCGCGATGCTATTTTGCGCTTTAGCCTTTCAGTCGGTGTGTCTCCCGGCATAACTGTCGGTCAGCTGCAGCACCGCCAAGTCATTGGCCACAACCAGATGAACGGCCTGAAACGCCGCTGGAAATGGGAAGAGATCGAGCCCGCGCTCGTCTAACCCTTGAAATGAATGAAGGTTGTCGGGCTCTTCTGCCAGTTGCAGAGCGCGTCTTCCATCACTTGCATACCGACGCCCAATACCTTGTCAAGCTCGTCGACCCAATCTTGAAGCGTATCCGGTCCCGTCCCGCTGTCCGCGTTCCCGTCGAACAACAATCTTGCGCCGCGAGCCGGTCCCGTCGCGCCGCGGAAATACGCTTGGCCAGCATGGATCGGGGCGATGCCGTATCTTCCGATGAGCGCAAGATAGTCGAATTTCGCCAAACGTCCGAAGCTCAGAACGCTCATTCCCCGATAGAGGTGGTCGAAAATCGTACCCGGGTCGTTACCAGCCTCCCTTACGGCACGAGCGAAGAACGTGACGTGACCGTCGGCACCAATCCAGTCGAGATAGGTGGCAAGAACCTTACCGAACGCCCGGTTCGAACCCGGATCGAGGCTTTCGTACTTCCTGTGATTACCGAACTTGCCGCCCACGGATTGCCAGTTCGTTGCCAGCCAGTCCACGAAGCCTTTCGGGTCGGCTAACACGACGTTCCATGTCCAGGTGCCCTGACCCAGCCTCCCGTAAATCTGCCGGAGGCGTAGCCAACCGGTGCCAGCCGGGCGTGCCAGGTGGGTCATGAGGAACGCGAGCCATGCGGCTTCCTCGAAGTTGCCATTCTGGACGTGATACGCGACTGCACGTTCCGCGTCGAAGGCGTCGTCGTTGGGGTCGGCGCGACGTTGCCCGATCACATTGCGTTGAACAAGCAGATAGTAGTCTTCACGCCTGAGGCTCGCGACGAACTGCATCGCCAGCGTCTCCAGAGCCAGCGGGTCCTCGATGCCGGGAAGATCTCGGTGGTTGGCGCTGAAGTCCAGCAAGGCGTCGGCGATAACCTGCTTCTGGGCTAGTCTTGTCGGCCAAGTCAATGAGACTTCTCCCTAGGTAGGAAGGTCCTCCGCTTCATGGCACGGCGACCGTCGATGTAATTCTTGTAGATGGGCGTACTGACGGCGTTCCGGAGCGCGTCCAGAGCGATGTCGTCGCCGCTCGCCCAGTAGGCCTGATAAAGCCTCACGATGTCCGCCCAGTACCCGTCGGGTGCGATGCTGGCGGCGTCGACCGGTTCGCCGTGCCGGAGGCGGTCCTCCGCGTCCCGCAATTTCGTTACGAAGGCGAAAGGCGACCCCGGTGGCATCGGCGGCATCTCCACCGTGCGCTGATACCCCTCTTCATTATAGCGGGCGGCTCCATCGAGGTCCTTAGTGTAGAGATGCATGCTGCCGACGTAATGATAATATTCGCCGACCTCCAGCCCGAGCGTCGTCGCCACCATCTCCTGGATCATGGTGAAGCAGAACACGTCGTGCGGCAGCCCGAGATAGGCATCGTTGGATCTCATTGTCACCGACATGTGGAGACGGTCGTTTCGCCCCATGAACTGCAGCGTAGTCGTGCACGGAATTTCCGGATAACGCTTGTCGATATCTTCCGCGTTGAAGAGTTGGATAACCGCGCGCTTCGACCCGGCATTCTTAGTTAGCATCTCCAGCACGTTTCCAATCTGATTGGTCTTGCCGCGCATTGCGAAAAGGCGCGGGCCGTAAGCCCCGTGAATGACGCCGTCCTCAGCCTCTGCTTTGTAGCGTGGCACGTAGGCTTCGATGAAGTCGAGCTTGTCGGAGCCGGTAAGGTACCAGAGCAGCTCACCGAGCGCGCTGAAGGGTTTGCCCCGATCTTCGGACCTGCTCAACCTAGCCCGCGGTTTGGTCAGCCGCAGCGTCACACCGAGCAGCTCGAGCATCGACCCGCGCGAGCCTTCCTGCTTGTCGCCAGACTTCATTAGGGCCTCGTAGAGGAGGACGAGAAGTCCATCCAAGCTATCTTCGACGATTTCCAAATCAGGCCTCCCCAAGCAGATTTATGCTGAGAGGATTACTTCGCTTGGTGCAAGACGTTTTCCGAGATCTCGCTCGTAATCAACGATGCGAGGTGTTCGGCGGAGGTGTAGCTGCCTGCACGTACGCGTGATGGCCGCTATCGACAGACGGCTTGTATAAGCCGCCATTCCGCTACCGGCCCATCTCGACCAAGCCGCGAACGACGATGTTGGGTGGATTCCTGCCCGACCGCTTCCGAGTGGTAGAATTGGGAAAGTGGCCGTTCAGGGGGCCGCGGCGCTTCGACTGCAACGCACCCCCATTCCGGCTGTTCGAGCCCGCATCGCAACATCCCAGAAGCTGCCTTCTATTCGAAATCGTGAGGGAAATGCAGCGGAGTCAAGGTAACCAGCAATGTCACTCAGGAATGCGAGGCGGCCCAGATGCTGGTATGTCCTGCCCGAAAAGGTCGTCAAATCTAGCCTTGCCCCCCAATTAGTTCAGCGGCGAGGTCTTGCGGAATGCGTCACGCCGGTCGTCGTCTGCGTCGCCGACAAGCGAGCGGTCGATTGTGAGGAAAAAGGGTGGAGCGGCACGAACCAGGATCCGCTACACAAAAATCCCAGGGTAGGGGCGCTATGCGGCTATATCGTTTCTTGAGTGCTGAGTACGGGTTCAGATCTCTGCAGGAGAAGCGCCTCCGGATCGGGCGCATCGAGGAACTCAACGACGATTTCGAGTTCATCGGGCTCGCGCTGGCTGAGAAGACGGACCGGATCGCGCTGCGGGAGATGCGCCGTCACCTCCACGTCAAGAACGGCGTGCTCTGCATGAGCGAAGCCTGGGACAGCCCGCTCATGTGGGCGCATTACGCTGAGAGCCACAAGGGTATGGTGCTCGGCTTCGACGTGCCTGAACAGGCCTTCTATAAGGTCGACTACACCGGCAAGCGACCGAGCTTAGCTGACATGGGGCTATCGGCGCTGGACGTTATCACCCCCGAGGACATCAAGCGGCTGACCCGGACGAAGGCCGATGGGTGGAGCTATGAGCGAGAGTATCGAGCCTATCTCGCACTGAAGAATGGCGTCGAGATCAGCGGCGTGGTCCACTACTTCCTGCCGTTCTCAACCAACCTCCGCCTTCGAGAGGTCATCGTAGGCTCGCGCTACAAGGGGAAACGTCAGGAAGTGATCGATGCCGTCGACGACACAACCGTCGACGTCTACATGGCCCGTGGTTCTTTCGAGGAATTCCGCATGGTTCGGCAACGGCAGGACAGCATGTGGCCGTAAGCTCAATCGAGATCAGTGTCGCCATCGCCTAGCAGATCGACGTCTGGATCATCACCATCGTCTTCGAGGTCTAACTCGAAATCGTCGTCCTCCAGGTCTTCTTTGTCCTCGCCCACGTCGCCCCCGAGGGCGATAATGGTATTGTTGAGACGCCTGAGCAAGTCATCGTAGGTGATGATGTCGATCATGTTTGCGTACTTGCGCTTGATGATCTCGAAGTCGAGCAGCTGGCTGTCCGTCATGTCGGCGCCACCGATCTGGTCTCGGCCGACGATAATAATCGCCTTGGGGCTCGAGATGTGGATCGACATCCCTCTCGGCAACTGATCTGCATATCTCGCAGTAAGTGCCTTCTCCCCCTTCACGCCCCACTTCGACAGGTGGAACAGGTATTTCTCGGCCTGCATGATGCTGCCGCTGAGCTCGGACGTAGGAATGCTGTTGCCGCGGTATTCGGACTTGCGCAGAATTTTGTCGTCGAACGGTTTCTTGACCTCAATGACGTCCAGATTGCCATTGGAGTCGACCAAGGCGATATCGATAAATCGGGGGGTCGTCTTCGTTCGGTTGCTGTAGTAGTCACTGATCGTGACGTTCTCAAGCACCTTAATGTACTTCGGGAACAGGAGGAGCAGGAACGACATCATCAGGGACTGCCATTGGCCCTCTGACATGTCGGCCTTAGAACGAAGGGCCTCTTTAACATGGTCCCGAATGAGGATGTACTTCTCGATCTCCAGCGTCTTGAGGAAATCGAGATCGATCTTGGTTGATCGGCCTTTCTCCCTCTTGTCGAGGTAGTCCTCATAGCGACCACGTGCATCCTTCATGCCGTCGAGATGGGCCGACAGGACGGTGTGCACCCGCGCTGCGGCATAGCGGGTCACTTCGTAGGTGTTGGGGAACTGCTCAAGCAGATCCTTATAGACTGCCATCGGGATGGCGCCTTCGGCCGGCCCGCCGATGACGATGGGGTCGTCGTTTTCCAGGAGTGCTGACAGCCGGCGGAAGATCGAGATATTCCTCTCTGCGGCGAAGAGCGGTCGCCTGAAGTCCGTGATCGACGGCATCAGAACATCATTGTCGATGCCCAGGTACTGACCACAGATACGGACATAATCGCCTTCGCGCGTCCCAAACTTGAAGACATACCAGTCCTCATCGCCAATGGGTTTAGCGGCAGTCGGCGGGTTCGTGAGGTCTTCGATGTCAAAAAAGAACACAGACGAAATCGTGACCGAATGCTTCTCCACGAGGTCATTCCAGACCCACTGATTTCCAGCTCGATCCGCTCGATATTCAAAGTCGAGAGTTGTTTCAGTCAGCCTGAACTTGATCATGTGCCCCCCACTGGCGGGACTAATTAATCGACGTTCTGGTCAACTGCCAAGGGTTTACGCCTCCTGCACGATCAACGGGCAGAAGCCATCGCCGTACAGCTTGTACGACACCACCTCATACGCGACGTCGCGCTTGATGTAGCGGAGCACGTCGGTTTCAGAAGAGTCGGTTTTTCGGCGGACAACGGCAGCTCACGGCCGAGCATTTTCCAGAACCGGACCGTCCGGACACGGCCCCGAATTTGCCGTCTGCCGAGACTTGAACGAACGGCAGCTTTCGGGAGACGAGGGATGCTTCCGGAACAGCGATAATGGGTCGAAACCCGAACGGCAGCTTTTTAACCTGCGATGCTCCGAAGCCGCCGGTCTCCTATCGGCCATAATCCACCGATCGCGGAAAGGCGATCATGGGTGGAAAGCGGAATGGCGGGTTCCAGGTGCGGGTCTGCCAAAGCGGACGTTGCGCACGCCATCCGGTAGTCGGTCCGGCGCTCCGCCGACTTCGGCGACGAGCAAAGGAACATCGGCAAGCCGACGATCGCGTGGCCGTGCGGTATTCCACCGGACTTTTCGGCTTTACGGCCAGGCCTCCAAGCCATTCAGCCGAAGAACCGGAACGCCTAGTCCTACCGGTCGGCGTTCGCCGATCGGGTCTCGCCGGACACGAACCAGCCGTGGCATTGCAACCGCCGCTCGGATTTCCTACCAGCTGATGAGCGGGCAGGTTTTCTCCCAGCGGCGTGTCTGAATCTCGTCGAGAACGAACGCTGCAACATCGGCGCGGGATATCGTTCCGCCATGGAACCCGGACAAGTCGAGCATCGCGCGCACCCGGCCATTCGCGGGCTTGTCGTTGAGAACCGATGGCCGCACGATCGTCCAGGCAAGGCCGCTTTCACGGATGATCGCCTCCTGACGATCCTTGTCCTGATAGACCTTGCGCAACATGAGCGGCTTGAACACCCGATCGAAGACAAAGCCGCCGTGGCCGGCGCTGTCTCCTGCCCCCATTCCGGTAATGACCAGAAGGCGAGACACATTTTGCCGTCGCATCTGGTCGACCAGGATCCGGGTTGCCGAGGATAGCAGCGTGACATCTTTGAACGGGCTGACGGGCGTTCCGAGGGCGCTGATCACAGCATCACTGCCGGTCAGCGCTTCGGCGACGGCCCTTGGGTCGAGTGCGTTGCCGGAGATCAGGCGCGCCCCGCTGAGGTCTTGCGCCTTTTCCAGATTGCGGACGAGGGCGGTGACCTCGTGTCCCGCGGTCAGGGCCGCACGGACGATCGCCTTGCCGGTTCCCCCGGTCGCGCCAAGCACGAGCAGTTTCATGTCATTCTCCGATCCAGGATTGGATGCGCTCGGGCAAGGAGGCGGTAGCGGACCCGCCGGAGCCGTGCCGCAACTTGATTGCGCAGGGAAACGGGCGCGGGTCGGTCACGACGCTGGCTCCGCAAGGCTTTCCAGCTCCGCGAGCGTCGGATAGTCAATGTATCCTTCTGCGCCGCCCCCGTAGAACTGCACCTTGCGCACCTCGTTGAGCTTCGCGCCGGTGCGGATGCGCTCCACGAAGTCGGGATTGGCGAGCACCATCTGGGCATAGGATTCGAGGTCGGCCATTCCCGTCGCGATGTCGGCCCCGATCTGGTCCCGCCGGTGGCCGGCGCGGTTGACCATCAGAACCCCGTGCCAGCTCTTGCGGATGGCGGCCAGCAGCGCCTCGTTGCCCAGCTGGACCATGTGCAGATAGGCCAGCCCCAGGCCGTCCAGCTCGGCCACCAGGCTGCGATAGAGCGCGGCGCTTTCCGGCCCTTCGTCCAACCCGCCCAGCGTCGCACCCGGCGAAATGCGGATCCCGGTCCGCTCCGGTCCGATGGCCTCGGCGACAGCCCGCGTCACCTCCAGCGCGAAGCGGATGCGGTTGGCGATGGGACCGCCATAGGCATCGGTGCGCCGGTTGGCATTGGCCGCGAAGAATTGGTGGATCAGGTAGCCGTTCGCAGCATGCACCTCCACCCCATCGGCCCCGGCTTCGACCGCCCGGCGGGCGGCCAGCACGAAGTCGTCGATCGTTTGCAAAATCTCCGCCACCGTCATCGCGCGAGGCTCGGGGATCGGCTTCTGGCCCGCCAGCGTGTGCATCCCGACACCAGGGGCGACGGCTGACGGCGCCAGGGCCTGCCGGTGATGCGGCGTATTGTCGGGATGCGACATCCGGCCGACATGCATCAGCTGAATGAAGAGATGCGCGCCTCTGGCGTGAACCGCCGAGGTAACGCCGCGCCAGCGCTCGACATGCGCGTCGGTGTAGATGCCGGGCGTCGCCAGATAGCCCTGCCCGTCGTCGGAGGGCTGGGTGCCTTCGCTCACCAAGAGGCCAAGGCCCGCACGCTGTGCGTAATAGGTCGCGGCCAGATCGCCGGGGGTGCCGTCGGCCTTGGCCCGGCTGCGCGTCATCGGCGCCATGGCGAGACGGTGCGCGAGGTCGATCCCGCCGACTTTGGTCGGAGTCCAGATATCGGTCATGGGTGTTCTCCTATGCTCATCGCGCCGGAGTCGGGGCGATACTGGCCGTTGCCCTGCGCTTCCATTGACTTAAGAGGTCCGTAGGCGGAACAATAGTCCGGCTTTTCGGAACCATAAGGTCCATATATGGAACATCAGGAGATGCCCGGCCTCGGCGATTTCATCGCGGTGGCAACTCACGGCGGGCTGAATGCCGCCAGCCGGGCGACGCAAGTGCCGAAGGCGACACTGTCGCGCCGCGTCAGAGCACTCGAGGCCGCCCTCGGCGCCCGTCTACTGGAGCGCGGCGGACGGCAGTTGCGCCTGACCGAAGAGGGTGGGTTCTTGCTCGAACGCGCAGTCCCGCTCTTGTCCAAATTGCACAGCCTCGGCGAGGAAGTCAGCGGGCGCAGCGGCCGGCTGCGCGGGCCGTTGCGCATCAGCGCCCCGTCGCTGTTCGCACGGACCCGGCTCGGCGAGATCGCGGCCCGTTTCGTTACGCGCTATCCCGAGGTCACGCTGGAAATCGACATTGCGGACAGCTTTGTCGATCTGGTCCGGCAGGGCTACGACGTGGTAATCCGGGTCAATCCCGCCCCCGATTCCGGTCTGGTCGGCAAGTGTTTCCTGCGCACCGAGACGGTGCTGGCTGCCCCTCCGCAGTTTTCGCTCCCGGGCCCGGCCGGTCGGGAGGTTGACGCGGTTGTCCTTGCGGCGCAGGCCGGTCTGACCGAATGGACCGCCATCGGAAAGAGCGGCGAAATCCGCGTTGTTCCCCGAGCGATCCTCAGATGCACGTCCATGATGGTCGTCCACGAGGCCGCGCGTAGCGGCGCCGGCGCTGCCTTGTTGCCCCGATGGCTGATCGAAGAGGACCTGGCACAGGGACGGCTCAGGGAATGGGGGGTGTTGCCGGACCGCCAGATCGAAGCCTGGGCGCTACACACCTCGACCCGGCTGGCGAGCCCCAAGGTGCGAGCCTTCATCGACACACTCACGGAAGCCTATCACGCCGGCTGAGACCCGTGGCAGATGTGTGCAGCGGGCGGATGCGTTAGCATCCTCGCCCGCTGGTATGTCTGGAACAAGGTGGACATGGGTCTGCTCGCCACGAGCGGTACTGACGCGAACGGCCGCTTCAAGGACGCCTGAAGCTAGCCCCGGACGGCCGGTATGGGTCGACAACGGAACTGCAGGTCATGCGAGCGCGGAGCCGGAAGCGGACTGACCGCTTTCGGCCATTCGCGCAGCGATCCGCCCACTGGACGGGCGCGACCTCGCCGACCTTTACCGCAGGTGGCGATCGAAGAATGCCTGCATGTCCCGCCATCCCTCCTCGGCGGCATGCTCGTCGAAGACGGGGAAGTCCGGCATCATCCAGCCGTGCGCGGCAGGGTAGGTTTTGGTCCGGTGGGGCACGTCGGCGTCGAGCAACGCCGCTTCCAGACGCTCGGCCATTTCCGGCGGATAGCTGCCGTCTTCCGTGGCTGCCGCGACGTAGAGATGCGCGTTCAGGCGCGGCGCGAAGGTATGGGGACTGTCCGGCACATCGGTGGCGAGGTTGCCGCCATGGAAGCTCGCGGCGACAGCGAACCGATCCGGATGGGTTCCGGCTGCGGCGATCGCCATGCCGCCGCCCATGCAGAAGCCGACGGCGCCGACCTTCCGCCCTTCGACATCCTTGCGTGTGTTGAGGAAAGCCAGGAGCGCGCCCGTGTCGCTGGCTGCCTTCGCGTTGCCCGTCGTCACCATCAGGGGACCGAGTATCGCGCGAAAGTCGCCTTTGAAGACTTCGACCGGATCGAAGGGACCGTAGGACCCGTAGCGGTAAAACAGATCCGGCAGCAACACGACGTTGCCGGCATCGGCCAGACGTTGCGCCATGTCGAACAGGGCAGGCCGGATGCCGCCCGCATCCATGAAGAAGACGATGGCGGGGAAGCTACCGTCTCCCTCCGGTCTGAAGACGTAGACCGGACAGCGGCCGTCCTCGGTGGCGATCGTCGTCTCTTCGCGGGGCATAGCTTCCTCCTCGACCATGCGGACCCGAGCGAACAGACGCATCGCACCTATGGCCGCCGGTTACATATGCGCGTATGCTTTTACTAATCTACGGTCGGACGGGAGGCAAGCGCGGATGGCTAAACCTTGGGACGTGCTATCGACGCCGGGGCATCTCATCAGCGTCGCCGCCCGTGGCTTCGCACGCTTGAGTGACGCGCGGCTCAGACCTATGGGTTTTGGTGTCGGTCATTTGCCGGTCTTGGTCGCGTTGCAAGGGAGCAAGGCCGACACGCAGAGTGGTCTCGCCCGCTTCGCGCGGATCGAGCAGCCTCCCATGGCGCAGATGCTGGCGCGCATGGAACGGGACGGGCTGATCCAGCGCGAGCCGAACCCGCAGGACGGCCGCAGCCAACGCATCACTCTGACGGACGCCGCGTCTATGCGTCTGCCGCAAGCGATCGCGGTTCTGTTTGAAGGCAATCGTGAGGCTCTCGAAGGGTTCACGGACGCGGAAGCCGATGAGCTCGTCCGGCTTCTTGTCCGGCTGACGCGCAACCTCAACCGGCTTGCGCCACACGGAACGCCACGACGTAACGTTCGCGGGTCATGAACGCCATGCTTAGACCTTACGCCGACCGTCTGCTTGTTGGTCACCAACGCCCCAGACCGGACGGACCGCTATCGGCCCAGACTCGGGCATTCCCGAAAGAACTCCAGCGTCTGTAGATTTAGGAGGAGATTTCCGAGCGAAAACACCGGTATCGCTCGTGCTTTGCTCACAACGCCGCGAGTATGGCTGCCGCGACCGATTCGCGGAAAATGCGAAAGACGCACCTGCACTTTGTATCGGGAGCCGCTCCGCAATCCCGCCGTTCACCTGTCTTTGTACGCCACAGTACGACGGCGTCGAATTCCTGTTGAGCCCATCGATTTCCTGGCCCTCTTGATTGTCCCCGAAGCGAGCGAGGCCGTTGCCCTCCTCGCGATGAGGGGACGAGATGGCGGTTTCACATCAACGATCAGAGGCACTGTCACGCGGCGCGCGCATGCTGCGCACCGCGCTCGGCCCTGCTATCGCCGGATACCTCGCCGACGCGGATATCGTCGAGGTGATGCTCAATCCGGATGGCCGCCTGTGGATCGACCGGTTGGCGGACGGACTATCCGACACCGGTGAGGCGATCGCACCCGACGATGGCGAACGCATTGTCCGGCTTGTCGCGCACCATGTCGGCGCCGAGGTGCATCCCGGAGCCCCGCGCGTTTCGGCCGAACTGCCCGAGACAGGGGAGCGCTTCGAGGGGCTCTTGCCGCCCGTCGTCGCGGCACCGACCTTCGCCATTCGCAAGCCGGCCGTCGCGGTGTTCACGCTCGCCGATTACGTCGCCGCGGGCATCATGACCGAGGACGAGGCCGCAACGCTGCGGTCGGCGGTCGCCCATCGCAGGAACATCCTCGTCGCCGGCGGGACCTCCACCGGCAAGACGACGCTCACCAACGCGCTGCTTGCCGAAGTCGCCAACGGCACCGACCGCGTCGTGTTGATCGAGGACACGCGCGAGCTTCAATGCAAGGCGCCCAATCTCGTGGCGCTGCGCACCAAGGACGGCGTCGCCTCGCTCTCCGATCTCGTGCGCTCGTCGCTTCGGCTGCGCCCCGATCGCATTCCGATCGGCGAGGTGCGCGGACCCGAGGCGCTCGATCTTCTCAAAGCCTGGGGCACCGGCCACCCCGGCGGCATCGGCACGATCCACGCCGGATCGGCCATCGGCGCGCTGCGGCGGCTCGAGCAACTGATCCAGGAAGCCGTCGTCACCGTGCCCCGCGCGCTGATCGGTGAGACCATCGACATGATTGCGGTGCTGACCGGCCGCGGCACTGAGCGCCGCCTGACGGAGCTCGCCCGGGTCGAGGGCCTCGGTCCCGACGGCGACTACCGTGTTGTCCCCATCATTCCAACCGACCTTGGAGATCCAGCGTGAAGCATATCCTTCCCAACATCCGTCAGCGGCTTCGCTCTGGCACTGCCGTCGTTCCAACCGCGCTTCTGCTGGCCGTTGCGTTTGTCCCGGCTGCGCAGGCCGCCGGTTCTTCGATGCCGTGGGAGGCGCCGCTCCAGAAGATCCTGGAATCGATCGAGGGGCCGGTCGCCAAGATCATCGCGGTGATCATCATCATCATCACCGGGCTGAGCCTTGCGTTTGGCGACACATCGGGCGGCGCGCGCAAGATGATCCAGATCGTCTTCGGCCTGTCGATCGCCTTTGCCGCGAGCTCCTTCTTTCTGTCGTTCTTCTCGTTTGGCGGCGGGGCGCTCGTCTGATGGCCGGCGAAGAGATGATCGCCGGCTTCGTCGTGCCCGTGCACCGGGCGCTGACTGAGCCGATCCTGCTCGGCGGCGCACCGCGCTCGCTGGCGATCCTCAACGGCACGCTCGCCGCCGCGCTCGGCCTTGGTCTGCGCCTGTGGCTGGTCGGGCTGGCATTCTGGGCGATCGGTCATTTCGCGGGGGTGTGGGCGGCCAAGCGCGATCCACTGTTCGTCGATGTTGTGCGCCGGCATTTGCGCATTCCGGCCCATCTCGCCGTTTGACGGGAGTACCACCGATGATGAACCTTGCCGAATATCGCCGTAAAGACACCAAGCTCGCTGATTTTTTGCCCTGGGCTGCATTGGTCGCCGAGGGTGTCGTCCTCAACAAGGATGGCTCGTTCCAGCGCACCGCACGGTTTCGCGGACCCGATCTCGACAGTGCCGTCCCCGCCGAACTCGTCGCCGTCGCGGGCCGTCTCAACAACGCGTTTCGCCGTCTCGGCTCGGGATGGGTGATCTTCGTCGAAGGCCAGCGGCACCCGGCCGGGCACTATCCCCGAAGTGCCTTTGCCGATGCAGCCTCGGCGCTGGTGGACGCTGAGCGCCGTGCGGACTTTGAGGGCGATGACGATGAGCGGTCGCCGCGATGGGGCGAGGGACGACCGACCGCGCATTACGAGTCGAGCTACTTCCTGACGTTTGCCTATCTGCCGCCCGCCGAGGATGCCGCGCGCGCCGAGCGGTTCTTGTACGAAGGCCGCGATCGGACCGAGGGCGCCGATGCCCGTGAGGTGCTGCGCGGTTTCGTCGATCGCACCGATCGGGTGTTTCAGCTGATCGACGGCTTCATGCCGGCCTGCGCCTGGCTCGATGATGCCGAGACGCTCACCTATCTGCACTCGACGATCTCGACAAAACGCCAGCGCGTGCGGGTTCCCGAGTCGCCGATGTATCTCGATGCGCTGCTGGCCGACCAGCCGTTGACCGGCGGCCTCGAGCCGATGCTGGGTTCGGCGCATCTGCGCATTCTGACGGTCACCGGATTTCCGAGTGCGACGACGCCGGGCATCCTCGACGATCTCAATCGGCTGGCCTTTCCCTATCGCGGGTCGACGCGGGCAATCCTGCTCGACAAGACTGATGCCACCAGACTTTTGACGAAGATCCGGCGGCAATGGTTCGCCAAGCGCAAGTCGGTCGCCGCCATCCTGAAAGAGGTGATGACCAACGAGGCCTCCGCGCTCGTCGATACCGACGCCCACAACAAGGCGCTCGATGCCGATACCGCGCTGCAGGAACTCGGCGCCGATATTGCTGGCGAGGCCTATGTCACCGCGACCGTCACCGTCTGGGACGACGTTCCTCGTATCGCCGACGAGAAGCTGCGGCTGGTCGAGAAGATCATCCAGGGCCGTGATTTCACAGTGATGGCAGAGACCGTCAACGCCGTCGATGCCTGGCTCGGCTCATTGCCCGGCCATGTCTACGCCAATGTCCGCCAGCCGCCGGTCTCCACCCTCAATCTCGCGCATATGATCCCGCTATCGGCGGTCTGGGCCGGACCCGAACGCGACGACCATTTCGATGCCCCACCGCTGCTTTACGGCAAGACCGAAGGCTCGACCCCTTTTCGGTTTTGCCTGCATTTCGGCGACGTCGGGCATACCCTCGTCGTCGGCCCGACCGGCGCCGGCAAGTCGGTGCTCCTGGCGCTGATGGCGCTGCAGTTTCGCCGCTATCAAAACTCGCAGGTCTTCGCCTTCGATTTCGGCGGCTCAATTCGCGCGGCCGCGCTCGGGATGGGCGGCGACTGGCACGATCTCGGCGGCGATTTGAGCCCCGACATTGGGTCAGTCGACCCAGGGCCTCACTCCACTGGGACCGACGACATATGGGCGCATGAAAGCGAAGACAGGGACCGTGATGCCGGCGTTGCCCTACAACCGCTGGCCCGCATCCACGACGTTCCTGAACGCGCCTGGGCCGGCGACTGGCTGGTTGCGATCCTGCGCCGCGAGGGCATCACCGTCGATCCGCCGCTGCGCGAACATCTCTGGGCGGCGCTCACCTCGCTTGCCTCGGCGCCTGTGGGCGAGCGCACCATCACTGGCCTGTCGGTGCTGCTTCAGAGCCAGGTCCTCAAACGCGCGCTCCAACCCTACTGTGTCGGTGGATCCTATGGCCGCCTGCTCGATGCCGAGTCCGAGCGTCTGGGTGACGCCTCCGTCCAGGTCTTTGAGACCGAAGGTCTGATCGGCACCGGTGCGGCCCCGGCCGTGCTCGCCTATCTGTTTCACCGCATCGAGGGCCGGCTCGATGGGCGACCGACGCTTCTCATCGTCGACGAGGGCTGGCTGGCGCTCGACGATCAGGGGTTCGCCGGGCAATTGCGCGAATGGCTGAAGACGCTTCGCAAAAAGAACGCCTCCGTCGTCTTTGCCACGCAATCGCTCTCCGACATCGACGCCAGCCCGATCGCGCCGGCCATCATCGAAAGCTGCCCGACGAGACTGCTGCTGCCAAATGAACGCGCCATCGAACCGCAGATCACCGACATCTATCGCCGCTTCGGTCTCAATGATCGCCAGATCGAGATCCTCGCAAGGGCAACGCCGAAGCGCGACTACTACTGCCAGTCGCGGCGGGGCAACCGGCTGTTCGAGCTGGGCCTCGGCGACGTCGCGCTGGCGCTTTGCGCCGCATCCTCGAAGACCGATCAGGCGGCGATCGCCCGCGTTCTGACTGCGCACGGCCGCGATGGCTTTCTCGGCGGTTGGCTTGCTGAGCGCGGCGCGGCCTGGGCCGCGGACCTCATTCTCGACCTCGACAATCTGGAGATGCCGTCATGATCGCATTCTATTTGCCAACCCGTTCCGTTCGCCAAGCGCTGATCGTCGGCGCGCTCGCAGGACCGGTTCTGCTGTCGCCGGTGATGGCTCTGCCCGCCCATGCGATCATCGTGTTCGATCCGTCGAACTACACGCAGAATGTCCTGACAGCGGCCCGCTCGCTGCAACAGGTCACGAACCAGATCACCTCGCTGCAGAACGAGGCGCAGATGCTGGTCAATCAGGCCCGCAATTTGACGAGCCTGCCTTTTTCGTCGATCCAGCAGCTGCAGCAGTCGGTTCAGAAGACCAAGCAGCTCCTGAACCAGGCGCAGTCGATCGCTTACGACGTCCGCGACATCGACAAGGCGTTCGACACGACCTACGGCGCTGCCTCAATGTCGGCGTCCGACCAGGACCTTGTCACGCAGGCGCGCCAGCGCTGGCAGAACACCGTGGGTTCGCTCCAGGATGCTATGCGCGTCCAGGCCGGCGTCGTAGGGAATATCGACGGGACGCGATCGCAAATGTCGGCGCTGGTCGGCGAGAGCCAGGGCGCCACCGGCGCACTCCAGGCGGCTCAGGCTGGCAACCAGTTGCTCGCCCTCCAAACGCAGCAGCTTTCCGATCTGACGGCACTCCTCGCCGCCAACGGTCGCGCCGAAGCGTTGAGTGCCGCCGAACGCTCGGCCGCCGCCGAGCAGGGCCGGGAACAGCGCCGCCGCTTTCTGACGCCGGGCGGCGGCTATCAGCCCGGCAACGCGCAGATGTTCCGCGGCGCGAACTAAGGCCGGACCGGTGGACGGCAAGACCCTTGCGCGGATCGGTGCCGCTGCCTTTGTCGGGCTGGCCGCAACCGTCGCTGCGATCCAGATGAGCGATCGCGATCGCAGCCGCGATCGGACGAGCGAAGCACCGAACGTCCGGGCCAACCCTACATCGGTTCAAGGCGATCCGATGCATCGGCTGCTCGTCCGCTGCCGAGAGCTCGGCGCTTCGGCAACCCGCGATCCGGTCTGCCTCAAGGCCTGGTCAGACAATCGGCGGCGTTTCCTGGGCTCAGGGAGATCTCAATCCGCCGATCCATCCGGCTTCACTTTCACAGTCCCGTTGGTCCCGTCTGCTTCGATGACGGCTCGAACGACGAGCCCAGGATGTGGGATCGGGCAATTCGATCCCCGATGACGCAATCGGCAAGGGTCCGATAGCGCTTCCTTCTGCCCCTCACGTGGATCGCTAAGATGGGCGGCACCGGCGTCATCGATCACTTCCTCGAGGTGTTCACCCGCTACATCGATTCCGGCTTCGGCCTGCTTGGTCCCGAGGTGGCGTTCATCGCAACGACGCTCGTCGTCATCGACGTGACGCTGGCTGCGCTGTTCTGGTCCTGGGGCGCTGACGACGACATCATCGCCCGGCTGGTCAAGAAGACGCTGTTCGTCGGCGTCTTTGCCTACATCATCGGCAACTGGAACAACCTGGCCGCCATCATCTTCCAAAGCTTCGCCGGTCTGGGCCTCAAAGCGAGCGGCACCGGTTTTACGGCGGCCGACCTCTTGCATCCCGGCCGCGTCGCGCAGACCGGCCTCGATGCGGCGCGCCCGCTTTTGGAATCGATCTCGGACCTGATGGGCTACTGGTCGTTCTTCGAGAATTTTATCCAGATCGCCTGCATGTTTCTCGCCTGGGCACTGGTGCTCCTCGCCTTCTTCATTCTCGCCATCCAGCTGTTCGTGACGCTCATCGAGTTCAAGCTGACGACGCTCGCCGGCTTCGTCCTCATTCCCTTCGGCCTGTTCGGCAAATCCGCCTTCATGGCCGAGCGCGTTCTCGGCAACGTCATCTCGTCCGGCATCAAGGTGCTGGTGCTCGCCGTCATCATCGGCATCGGCTCGACGCTGTTTTCCGAGTTCACGCGGGGATTTGGCGGCGCCCAGCCGACAATCGACGATGCGATGGCGATCGTTTTAGCCGCACTGTCGCTTTTGGGGCTCGGCATCTTCGGCCCCGGCATTGCCAGCGGCCTCGTATCCGGCGGCCCGCAACTGGGCGCCGGCGCTGCCATCGGCACCGGCCTTGCCGCCGGCGGACTTGTGCTGGCAGGTGGCGCCGGCGCCGGGCTCGCCGCCCGTGGCAGCATGACCGCGCTCTCCGGCGGTGCAACGGCCGTACGCGGCGGCGCATCCATGGCCGGCGGCGCGTCCGCGGCATACCAGCTGGCATCGGCCGGAACGAGCGGGGCGGGAGGCGTTGCGTCCGGTCTTGGCGCGGTCGGGCGCTCGGGCGCGTCGGCTGCAACCTCTCCGCTCCGGCGTACGGCATCCCGCGCAGCCGGGAGCCTGACCGACAGCTTCGAAGCCGGTGGTCGAGCCGTGTCCGGTGGCGCCGGCTCGGAAGCCGGATCAGGAACAGGTGGCGCTGCGGCTGCGGAAACAGCCGCCGCTCGATCGGCGGACGGCGTTCCCGCCTGGGCCACCCGCATGAAGCGTCACCAGCACATGACCCAGAGCGTTCGCGCCGTCACCCATGCCGTGCGTTCCGGCGACGCCCATGGCGGCGGCGCGTCGATCAATCTGTCCGAGGGGGACCGGTAAAATGTTCAAGCGACCCGCCGCCCATTACGGCAAGACACCCGAACCCGAGACGCCTTACCAGAAGGCCGCACAAGTCTGGGACGAGCGCATCGGCTCGGCCCGTGTTCAGGCGAAGAACTGGCGGGCGATGGCGTTCGGTTCGCTGGCGCTTTCGGTCGGCTTGGCGTGCGGTCTCGTCTGGCAGTCGGCCCGCGGCACGATCGTCCCCTGGGTGGTCGAGGTCGACAAGCTCGGCGCGGCGCAAATGGTGGCGCCGGCGACGAGCAATTATACGCCGAGCGATCCGCAGATCGCCTTCCATCTGTCGAATTTCATCGAGCGCGTCCGCTCGATCCCCTCCGACCCGGTGATCCTGCGCCAGGACTGGCTCGGTGCCTACGACTTTACGACGATCAAGGGCGCGCAGGCCCTCAGCGGCTATGCCCGCGCCAACGACCCTTTCGCCAAGATCGGCGAGGAGCAGGTGTCCGTCGACGTCTCCAGCGTCATTCGCGCCTCTGCCAACTCGTTTCGCGTCGCCTGGACGGAGCGTCATTACAAGGACGGCTCGCTCGTCGAAACCAGCCGCTGGACCGCGATCCTCACCATCGTCGTCAGGCCCCCCAACGACGCCGAGCGCCTGCGTAAAAACCCGCTCGGCATCTATGTCGATGCAATCGCCTGGTCGAAGGAGCTCGGATGATGGCGAATTCCACGTCGTTCCGCTGCGCCGCAATCTGGTCCGTCTCGATGCTTGTGACGGCGACGGCGCTGTCCGGCTGCGCCGGCAAGATCAAGCCGCCGTCGATCGAATACGATCGATCCGTGCCGCCGCTCATCCCGCCACCGCCGGTGGTCGAGAAAGCCGCCAGGCCGCTGCACTTGCCGCCGGCCTGGAAACCGAGCCACGGCGGGGCCAGGAATGCCGCGAACGCCTCTGGTCAGGTCGAACTGGCCAATGCCGCCGCCCGCGTCGAACCACGGCGCGCCGGCTACTACAATGCCATTCAAATCTACCCGTGGAGCGAAGGCGCGCTGTATCAGGTCTATGCCGCGCCCGGCCAGATCACCGACATCGCGCTGGAGCCCGGCGAAGTGTTGACCGGCAACGGTCCGATCGCCGCCGGCGACACGGCACGCTGGATCATCGGCGACACGACAAGCGGCGATGGCACGAATGGCGATGGAAGAAGCGCCCGGGTCCACATCCTGGTCAAGCCGACGCGATCGGACCTTGCGACGAACCTCGTCCTCAACACCGACCGGCGCACCTATTTCCTCGAACTGCGATCGCGCAAGGCGACCTACATGCCGTCGGTGTCCTGGGCCTATCCGCAATCCGCGACGACGACGGCGGCCGCCCGCGTGCCGGCGACGCCCGAGATCCCAAGGCCCATCGATCGCCATTACCGTTATGCGTTGAGCGGCGATCGCACGCCCTGGCGGCCCGTCACCGTCTATGACGACGGCCGCCGGGTCTATGTCCAGTTCCCGCAAGGCATCGTCCAGGGCGAGATGCCGCCGCTCTTCGTCATCGGTGCAGATGGTGACCCCGAACTCGTGAACACCCGCGTGTTCGGCACGCTGATGATCGTCGACCGGCTGTTCGGCGCCGCCGAGCTGCGCCTCGGCGGCAAGGACCAAAGCACCGTCCGGATCGAGCGCACCGACGGTGCCAAGCGCGGCCCGTTTGCCTGGATGCGGGGTCGGGCGGCGTCGCAGCCGATGGGCGATCGGGACCCAAAGAGAGGGCCTGCGTGATGGCCGATTTCGACGACGCTAGCAGGAGCGCGAATGATCCTGAGGTGGAGCCCGGCGTGGACAATGCCGGAGCAGGGAATTTCGGCGCTGGCCAGGCCGACCGCACCGCCACGGCCTTTCGCCTCAGATCGGCGCCGCCACGTGTCACGCGGCTTTCCCGCAAGGTGCTTGCGGGGCTCGGTCTGGTTTCCGGTCTGGTGCTGGGCGGTGCTTTGATTTACGCGCTCGCCGGCCCCGACCATCGCCTTGCGCCCGCCGAACTCCTGACGACAGACGGGGGTCCTACACCCGAGGGCTTGCGCGGCCTGCCGTCGGACTACACCAGGGTGCCAAAACTCGGACCGCCGCTGCCGGGTGATCTCGGGCGACCGATCCTCAGTGCACGCGAAGGGGGCAAGCCGCTTCCAGCTGAGATCGTGCCCGGTCCCGATCCCGCCGAACAGCTACGTCTTCAGGAGGCAGAAGCCGCCCGCACCAGCCAGCTCTTTGCCAGTCGCCAGCAAAGCCGTGCCGATGCTGGGTTAGGCGCGGTCGACGGGACGTTTCCCGGCTTCAGACAGGCCGGGGGATCGGATGAAAGTAGAAGCGCCACCGCAACGGATCGACAGCTGGCCTTCGTCAACGGCCCCGTCGACCGGCGCACCGTATCAGGTGATCGCGTCGCGGCGCCTGCAAGCCCCTATGTCCTGCAGGCGGGGTCAGTCATTCCCGCCGCGCTCGCCACCGGCATCCGCTCCGACCTGCCCGGGCAGATCACCGCCCAGGTGACGCAGAACGTCTACGACAGCCCGACGGGACGTTATCTACTCCTGCCCCAAGGCACGCGCCTGATCGGCCAATACGACAGCGGTGTCACCTTCGGCCAAAGTCGCGTCCTTCTCGTTTGGACCCGCCTCATCCTGCCGAACGGCCGCTCGCTGGTTCTCGAGCGCCAGCCCGGCGCCGACGGTCAGGGATTTGCCGGTCTCGAAGATGGCGTCGATTATCACTGGTGGGAGCTCGCCAAAGCCGCCGGCCTGTCGACCTTGCTGGGCGTTGGTGCCGATCTTTCCACAAACGACGACCAGCGCCTTCTCGGCGCCATCCGCAATGGCGCTCAGGACACCGTCAACAATGCCGGTCAGACAATCGTCGAGCGCCAGCTCGATGTGAAGCCGACCCTGACGATCCGGCCAGGGTTTCCGGTGCGCGTCATCGTCACCCGCGATCTCGTCCTCGAACCCTATGGAAACTGATATGGCGAAGCTCAAACTTGGACTGCTGGCCGACGACAAGCCGGTCAAGATGACCGTGGAGTTGCCGGCAGCGCTCCACCGCGATCTCGTCGCCTATGCTGAGGTCCTGGGACGTGAGACCGGCCAGCCTGTCGCCGAACCCACCAAATTGATCGCGCCGATGCTGGAACGCTTTATTTCGGGCGATCGGGGATTTGCAAAGGCGCGGCGGGGTTAATGGTTCTTGCCGGGAGCGATGGATAGCGCTCGTCCAGAAGTGTGAGAAAATTCGATAGAGCAGGGCGCTTGGCGGCTGGCCCGGTCTCGCTTTGCCAACAGGCGTGATAGTTCAGGACGCTGGCGCCCGTGCCGTCCTGCAGATCGCGATACGCCGCATCCGCGTGCGCAACGCCAAGCGCCGACTCGACGGTCAGGCTGATTCCACAACCCGCGCCGACGAGGCTCAAAATGGTATCGAAGCCGACGTCCTTGCTCACGATCCGAGGTCGGGCGCCGGGTGATGGCAGCTTCGTGAGCAAGACGCCCTGCAATTCCGGTCCCGGATCGCGCTCGCTCACAAGGACAATCTCATTGCGCAAATCGGTCCAATAGACGATGTCGTCGCTGGCGAGTGGATGGTTTCGCGGCAGCGCAAGCGCAATGCGCTCGCTCCACAGCGGCATCGTGTCTGCGTCGTGATCGATGCTATCGCCGGTGATGATGGCGACATCCAGCGTTCCGTGCTCAAGTGCGATCAGAAGTCTCTCGCGCTCTGCCTCGACCAATCGGATGTTCAGATCGGGATACCGACGAATATATTCGACGAGGATCGCCCGTAGGGATCCGGCCGAAAGCGAGGTGTAAAATCCAACCGACAGCCGGTTCGCCGCGCAACGGCCTGCCGATTTGGCCGATAACACCATGTGATCGACGCCTTCGACCAGATGCCGGGAGGTTCGCAGAATCTCGGCCCCGGCGGCGGTGAGAGTCAGGCCGCTGCTCGTTCGCGCAAAGACCGTAACCTCCAGTTGATCTTCCATTTGCTTTATCCCGCGACTGAGCGTCGACGGTTTGAGACCGAGGCTTGCTGCCGCACTTCGGATGCTGCCGGATTGTTCGGCCGCAACGGCATAGCGAAGATGGCGCAACCCGATACCCATGATGGCCTCGAAAAAATATGCTCAAGCTGCAAGTGAGCGAGCGTTGCGAGCCGTGATGACCGGTCCGGTGAGTTGGCCAATCCGTCGAATGGTTGACAGCGCGTTCTGTGAGATCGGTAGTTGGCCTGCCAACGCCTTCGTTCTGCCGATCTGCATCGGCGGCGCAAATCGCTCCAAGAGCCAACCGGCTCGCTTCAAAATCCGCTCGAACCGGACATCGGTGACCGTGACGACGGCATCCTGGCGGTTCGCCAATCCCCATTCGAGGATTCCGGAAAGCAGGCTGAAGGTGGTTTCCCGTATTCCGGTCGAAGCCGCGGCGCCGGCGCCTTCTGTAACGCCCTCGCGGCTGGTGTCGACGCAGAACCTCGAGCTTTCGAAAATGGTGTGGCTGCGCGGGCAGGCTGCCGATCCAAGCAACACCGGGAAGGTTTTGGCGAGCATCGTCGGGCCTGTCGTCGGCAGAAGCCGCGCACATCCGGCGACCAAGCCGTCGTCGTCGACGGCAACAATGTATGTGGGCTTCAAGGCATCATAGGCGTCGATTTCCATGTCCTCCGAAACCGAAACGTCCCAGTTCAGGCGATCGCGAAAGACGCGGTAACGCAAACGGTGCATGCCCGCGATGAGGTCTGGAAACTCGACATGATCAGTGTGATTGAGGACGATAATTCGCATGGCCGGTGCCTCCGTGGTTCTCGAAACCAAAGAGCATGCGACGCGTGAGAACGGACCTGTATGATTTTACAGGGTGGATGACCGCATTAGCTGTGAGGACGAATGACGCGGGTCGCGCGGCCGTTCGAGATAGACTGACGCCGGTAGAAGATTTGGAAACAATCGGAGAGACAGGCGGGGCACGCTGGCGGTGTATAAGCCATTGGGAGTTGGCACCGTCTCGATCTAAAGGTTTCGAGCAAAATGTATCGTCAAAAATCGATGAGGCCCAGGCGCTGCGCCTCGAACGCGGCTTGCGTGACGTTCGATGCGTTCAACTTGGCGCGCGCATTCTCGACGTGGAAAACCACAGTTCGAGTGGAGATGCCCAGGATCAAAGCGGTTTCCGCCATCCTCTTGCCGCTTCCCGCCCATTTCAGGCACTGAAGCTCGCGTTGGCTGAGCCGAACGCGGTTGGGCCGGTGCAATCCCAGCTGCAGCTTGGCATAGACGTGCGAATGGCAGTAAAGGCCGGCAAGGTGAACGGTGTCCGATATCTCCGTGGTCAGAAGGCCGTCGCTCCCTCTGTCGTCGCCAGCCAACGTAAACAGCGCAAGGCGGCCGAATCCCCCATCGATGGGGACGGTGACACCGCTGGAAATTTGGTGCGCGGAAGCCTCCGAAAAGAATTGTTGCTGAGGTCGGGTCGTCGCCGGGAAGGTCCGACGATTCCAGCCAAAGACATTCCGTGATGACCGGGCTCGTGCGATCACGGGATCGATCGTTTCGTACCGATTATCAATATATCGATGAGACCAGGCGGGCGGATAGGACGAGAGCACTTTCAACGCCGGATTGGAAAACCCAAGGTATGCAAACCAGCGGTATCCGAGCCGACCGGCAAACCGTACGCAGGCCGCACTCATCCCGCGCTCGTTGTCAGACGATTCAAGGCCATCGATAAAATCGGCCAAAGCGAGATCGAGAAGCGCCATAGCTGCCCCCGCAATTCAATCTCCGGTACTGCGCGCTAATAAAGTCGGTCCGTCGCTGTTTCAGATTGTCGCAGATCGGAAAGCGCCTTTGTTTACCGCTGCACGTACAATTTCGGTCTACCCAATGGAGGCATTCGCACGAGACGCCATACCGTGTCTCATTTGAGTTGCTAGCGCGGGCGTGAGACGGTAAGGGGAGGGCGTCTAGAACCTAACGAGACGATTTGGCCCCTTCGATGTCATTTTACGGCTATGCCCGGGTCAGCACGACCGATCAGGATCTCTCAATCCAGGACACTGCCCTGCGCGCTGCCGGATGCACTGTTATCCGAGCCGAGAAGAAAAGCGGCTCTCGCCGCGACGGCCGAACCGAACTGGCCATCCTTCTCGAATTTCTGCGTCCCGGAGATACGCTGGTCGTTACACGCATCGATCGGCTTGCTCGATCGATGAAGGATTTGCAGGACATCGTTTATGATCTCAAACAGCGCGGCGTGGCCCTGCGTGCGACCGAGCAGCCGGTCGATACCTCCACTGCCGCCGGCAAGGCCTTTCTCGACATGCTGGGTGTCTTCGCCGAGTTCGAGACAAATCTTCGCCGCGAGCGCCAGCTCGAGGGCATCCAGGCGGCGAAGCTCCGCGGCGTTTACACGGGACGCAAACCTGCAATCGACGTCGCCGAGGTGAACCGGCTCAATCTTGAGGAAAACCTTGGTCCCGCCGCGATCGCCCGCCGGATGAAGATCGGACGGGCATCTGTTTATAGGCTTTTGGCCAAGCCCGAAGTTACCAGCGACGAGCCAGGCAAATTAAACGATGCTGCACGAACGCATTAACTTCGAGGCGTAATCTTTCGATTCACTCGCTGGGCCGGAGCGGGATTTGGCGAATATAGTCAGTCAAATACCATCATTGGTAACATTTGCCCCAGTAAGACATTATATAGACGTCCATTTAAAAGCGTCGGCTTCTGGTGATCGACGCCGATGCCAAGCGCCATGTCTTTGCCGAGGCGGGCGACGGGCCGCACATCTTCATGCGACCGACCGACAAGACGCACTATCGCAAGTTCGCCTTCAATCCTGAACTCAGTGTGAGCGAAGCTTATGCGGGCGGGCGGCCAAGTTTCGACGGGAATGGTCTCGGCGATCAATCTTCGTAATTGTTCAGCCGGTCGCTTCGCAAGTCGATCGAAAGCCGCATTCCGGGCAGCTTTATGAAAGCCAAATGAAAGCTGGGCGATCTAGTCTGTGCCCTTGCCGAAGTGCCGGCGGTTGAGGAGACCCCGGACACGCGACGGCCTGGGAGGAGATGTCCGATGCTCAACTGGCATTCTTTGCCGGCTTTTCGCTCGTGTTCAGACCATTGCGTGGCGTCAATATGAACGCGCGCGCCGATGATCTGGGCGGGATTGAAATCTCCAACGTCACCAAGCGCTTTGTTTCCCCGACAGGCGCTGCGATGACCGCAATCCGGGACGTGAGCCTGACGGTCGAACCCGGGCAGTTCTGCGCGATCGTCGGCCCCACCGGCTGCGGCAAATCCACGACCCTGACGCTTGCCGCCGGTCTGGAGCGTCCGAGTGCCGGTACCGTGCGCGTATCGGGCAAGGCTGTGGACGGCATCACCAAAGGGGTGAGCTTCGTCTTCCAGTCCGACGCTCTCATGCCGTGGAAGCCGGTGCTCGACAACGTGGCGCTCGGACCGATGTTCAAGAACGTTTCGCGCCGGGAGTCCAACGCCAAGGCGATGGACTGGCTTCAGACCGTCGGCCTGTCGGGGTTCGAACATCACTATCCGCACCAGCTTTCGGGCGGCATGAGGAAGCGCGTAAGCCTTGCCGCTGCTCTCATCAACGATCCGTCCGTGCTCCTGATGGACGAGCCGTTCTCCGCGCTCGACGTCCAGACCCGCGCCATCATGTCGAATGAGCTGCTGACGCTGTGGGACCGCCAGCGTCCCTCGGTGATGTTCGTGACCCACGATCTGGAGGAGGCCATCGGGCTTGCCGACAAGGTGGTGGTCATCACCGCAGGTCCCGGCACCGTCAAGGCGGTGTTCGACATCGACCTGCCGCGTCCGCGCGGCGCGGTGCAGGACATCCGTTTCGACAAGCGGTTTCTCGAACTCTACCAGCAAATCTGGGCGGCGCTGCGTGAGGAAGTTGATGAGGCCTATTCCCGCTCGGCCACTGCCGACAAGAGCCAGGGAGGCCGGGGATGACCGTCGCGATCATGGAAACGGGTGCCGAAGCCGCCTCCGACGAAGCCAGCCTGACAACCCTTGCACAACAACGTGCGCATCGGCACAAGCAACAAGTGCTGATGGGGCAGGCCGGAATATTCGTCTTCATTGTAGCGGGTTGGCAGATCTCTGCCATGACTGGCTTCATCGACCCGTTTTTCTTCGGCTCGCCTTGGGGAATCTGCGTCAGGCTGTACACCTGGGCGATCAACGGCACCGCTTATGGGTCGTTCTGGCTTCAGATCTGGGTGACCCTTGAGGAATCGATCCTCGGCTTCATCGTTGGCGTGACCAGCGGGATATTCTTCGGCGTTCTCCTCGGCGAAATTCCCTATCTCGCGCAGGTGATCGGCCCCTACATCAAGATCGTCAACGCCCTGCCGCGGATCGTGCTCGGCTCGATCTTCGTGATGTGGCTCGGGCTCGGGCTTTCCTCGAAGGTGCTGCTGGCGGCCGTGCTGGTGTTCTTCGTGGTGTTCTTCAACGCTTTCCAGGGCGTGCGATCGGTGGATCGCAATTTGATATCCAACGCGCGCATCCTTGGTGCGTCACGCTTGCAGGTGGTTCGCCACGTCGTTTTCCCGTCGGCGATGACCTGGATCATTGCGAGCCTTCACGTCGCTCTCGGTTTCTCCATCATCGGCGCGATCGTCGGCGAGTTTCTGGGGTCGCAGCGTGGATTGGGACTGGTGATCGCGACGGCCCAGAACACGTTCGACGCGAATGGCGTCTTCGGCGCGATGCTGGTGATCGGAGGCCTGGCGCTCAGCGCCGAGTGGCTGATGTCGAAGATCGAAAAGCGCCTGCTCGCCTGGCAGCCGGGCAATGCCCGCGACGGCAACATACAGGGGATTTGATCGGCGTCATGCCGATTGGACCACGATAGAAATCCAGACGACTGGATAATTCCAAGGGAGGAAAAACCGATGAAACTTGCAATCAACGCGACCTTGTTGGCTGGCACGATGGCGATGGCGATGGCCGTACCAGGCGCCGCGGCGCTGTCCGGCCCGGCTCAAGCGGCGGACATGCCGACCGTCACGCTGATGGTCGGCGGCATCGACAAGCAGATCTACCTGCCATACCAGCTCGCCAAAAGCCTCGGCATGTACGAGAAATACGGCGTAAACGTCGAACTTTCGACCGAACAGGCCGGCGGTGTCGGCGCTGAGGATGCCATGCTGTCGGGTCAGGTCGACATGGCGGGCGCCTGGTACAATCACACCATCGAGCTGCAGGAAAAGGGCAAGAACATCCTCGATGTGGTCCAGCTTTCCGTCGCGCCGGGCGAACGGATCATGTGCGCCAAGGGTTCGAACGTGAAGAAGCCGTCCGACTGGAAGGGCAAATCAGTCGGCGTGACCGACCTCGGGTCCGGAACCGACGCGCTCGTCAGTTACGTTTCCGCCCGCGCCGACATGGCTCCCACCGACTACACCAAGATCGCGGCGGGCGCGGGCCAGACGATGATCGCGGCGCTGAAATTCGGCAAGGCCGTCTGCGGCATCACCAGCCAGCCGACCGTGAACGCCATCGAGAAGCTGGACGTGGGCTATTCGGCCATCGACCTGTCGACCGGCGCCGGGGTCCAGAAATGGCTTGGCGGGGCTTATCCCGCGGCATCGGTGATCGCCAATTCGGATTGGGTGGCCTCGCACAAGAAGGAGACGCAGTCCGTCGTCAATGCGCTGGTCGCGACGCTGGTCTGGATGCGCACCCACACTGCAGCCGATGTGGCCGATGTGATGCCCGCCGACTTTGTGTCGAACCAGCTGACCTCCAAGGACGAATACGTTGCGGCGCTGAAGGCTGACTGGGGCCAGTTCAACATCGACGGTGCCGGCATCATGCCGGAATCCGGGCCGAAGACGGTCAACGAGATCGAAAAGGCGGCCGGCAAGGTCGATGGGAAGGCCGATCTTTCCAAGACCTATACCAATGACTTCGTCAATGCCGCCAAGAAGCTCGAAGGCGTCAAGTAACTCGGCCTGACCAGAGCCGGGAAGGGGCAAAGGGGTGGCAACTCCCCTTTGCCCCGCATCTTGGCAACATCCTCGACTCGCGTCCGGCCGATCCTTATTTTGCAGCGAAGGGAGGCGCCGCGGCGGAAACGGATGACACGAAGGTTCCCAGCTTCAGCGCTGCGCATGCTGGTCTGCGCCGGCGTGATCCTCTTGCCGCTCGCTGCGCATGCTGAGCACGTGGCGCTGATGGTCGGCGGGATCGAGAAGCAGATCTACCTGCCTCTCATCCTGACCCGCGAGCTGCATTATTTCAGCGACGAAGGGCTGGATGTCGAACTCCTGTCCGAACCTGCCGGAGCGGAAGCGGCCGACGAGATGCTGGCCGGGGCGGCGCAGGGTGTGATCGGCTTCTACGACCACACGATCCAATTGCAGGCCCTCGGCAAATATACGCAGTCCGTGGTGCAGTTCTCACTTGCCCCGGGTGAGGTCGAACTGGTGTCGAGCCGTCACCCCGAAGTTCGCAGCGTCGCCGACCTGCGCGGGCTGAAGCTTGGCGTCACGGGCCTCGGCTCGTCGACCGACTTTCTGACCGAATATCTCCTGTTGCGTGCCGGCCTGCGGATGCAGGACGTGACGCCTGTTCCGGTCGGGGCGGGCGATCCGCTCATTGCCGCGATGCGGCAGGATCACATTCAGGCCGCCATGACGACGGAACCGACCGTTTCGCGCCTTCTGGCCAGTGGCGATGCGCGTGTTCTCACCGATCTGCGCAGCGTGGAAGACACCGATGCCGCGCTCGGCGCGCCCTATCCCGCCGCCTGCCTGTACATGGACAGCGACTGGGTGGCTGCGCATCCGGCCACGGTGCAAAAGCTCGCCAATGCCTTTGTGCGGACCCTGCATTTCATCGCAACCCACAGCAGCGAAGAGATAGCGGATCTTGTGCCGGCGGATTTCTACGCCGGTGACCGCGCCATGTATGTCCGGGCGCTCAAGGCAGGAAAATCCATGTTCACGCCCGATGGAAAGATGCCGAAGGGCGGTCCCGAAGGGGTGCTCGCGGTGTTGTCCGCCTTCATGCCCGGCGTCGGGCCGACGACCGTCGACCTTTCGCGAACCTATACGACGGCCTTTGTGGATGCCGTTCCGGACTGAACCAGCGGCAGCGATATACGCACCGCAAACCCGGTGCCGCCGGGCGGGTCGACCAGTTCGGCATGGCCTTCGAACATCTCTGCAATTTCCGCCACGATGGCAAGGCCGAGCCCGCTGCCGGCGCCGGCCGCCGACGGTCCCCGCTCGAAGCGCCGGAACAGCTTGGCTCGGTTGGCTACCTCGATCCCGTGCCCGGTGTCGCTGACCGTCAGCATCGCCATGGCGCCCTGGCGCGCGACACGCAGCGTTGCGACGGCCCCGACCCCGGCATGGGCCAATGCGTTGTCCACCAGATTGGCCACTGCCTCGCGAAGAAGGACCGGCGAAGCGGCCACGATGCAGGGTTCATCCGCCTCCATCGTAAGCTCGATGCCGGAATCGAGCGCCAAGGGGGCGATCCCACCTGCCACGTCGCGTGCAAGAGCGGCGAGATCGACGTGCTCCAGCGCCAACTGCATTCGATCATGCGTCACCCGGCCGAGGGTCAGAAGCTGACTGGTCACGCGGGTTGTGGCCGTCAAGGTCGCATCGATTTCGGCCAGAACCGACGCGGTCTCGACCGGGTCTTCGCTGCGCCGGGCCACCGCGATCTGCATCTTCAACACGGCCAGGGGCGTTCGCATCTGATGCGCCGTGCTGTCGAGAAACCGACGTTGGCGCTGCAGATGCGCTTCCAGCCGTGCCATGTAATCGTTGAGAGCCTGGACCAGCGGCCGGATTTCGGTCTGCACATCCTCGGCCGCAAAGGCTTCGAACCTGTCCGCGGGCCTGGCCAGCACGGCACGGCGCAGCCGCAACAGCGGGCGCAGCTCCCGCGTGATGCCGATCCAGATCGCCAGCGCCGCCGCTATAACCAGCGCTGCCTGCTCCAGAAATCCGCGCAGCCAAAGGCTGCGGACCATCGCGTCGCGCGCTTTCAGCGTCTCGCCGACCATCACGACGACAGGCTCGGTGCCGTTGGGTGTGATGACGAATTGGCGCAGCACCACAGCGTTCATGTCCTCGGTGCGAAACCGTGTCGGCAGGTAGAGGGGGGCGAAATCCGCCGGAAGCGGTTGGGGAAGGTCCAGCCCCGGAAAGCCAGCGATCAGGTCGTTGTTCTTGTCGAAGACCGCGTAGGAGACCTCGTCGTGACTGTCCGAAACGAACAGTTCCAAGGCGGCGGGCGGAATGACGACCCGGATCTCGCCCGTGCGAAAACGCGTCTGCTCGGCGATCATCTTGGCCGACGACAAAATCTGGCGTTGCAGGATCAGCGTCGCCTGCCGCCTGGCCGACGTAAAGGACAGCCAGAGACTGACCGCGAGAATTGCCGCGACGGGGATGACCATCCAGAGGACCAGATGCACCCGAAGACTGCCGGTCAATCGGCGCGCAAGGCTCACGACCTGGCCTGTCGCAGCACGTAGCCAAGGCCGCGCAACGTCGCAATGGCGATCCCCGTCTGCTCCAGCTTGCGTCGGAGCCTGTGAACGATCACCTCGATGGCACTGAGGTTCACATCGTCGCCATACCCGTAGCAGCGTTCCAGCAGGACTTCCTTGCTGACGACCTCCCCGGCGCGGCGGATAAGCGCCTCGAGGATCATGTGCTCCCTGCGCGACAGTTGCAGATTTTCGCCGTCGACGCTGAACAGGAAGGTGTTCTGGTCGAACACCAACGTCCCGAAGCAAAGCTCATTGCGCAGCGTTTTCGAGCTTCGGCGCATCAGGGCGCGGATGCGCGCGGTCAGTTCCTCCACCTCGAAGGGCTTGGTGAGATAATCGTCCGCCCCGGCATCCAGCCCCTCGACCCGCCGTGCGAGCGCTCCCTCCGCTGTCAGAACCAGGATCGGCAAGGACGATTGCCTGGCGCGCAAACGCCGAATGACCTCGATCCCGCTGATGCCGGGAAGGCCGAGATCGACGATGATGAGATCGTAGTTCTCAAGGGTCGTCCCCTCCACAGCGGACTCTCCATCCGGGACGCAGTCCACGACGAAATTTTCGCTGCGCAGCAGGCGAGCCAGCCAATCCGACAGGCGCCTGTTGTCCTCGACCATCAGCAGCCGCATTCTGATACTCCCTCGATTTCGTGGACACCTTTGCTAAGCCTGTGAGGGCATGGAGGTGTTGAATGTCGAAGACAAGAAGGGAGTTTTCTCCCGAGTTCAAACAGGAGGCGGTCGCGCTGCTCGAAAGCAGTGGCCGACCGCTGATGCAGATCGCGACGGAGGTGGGTATTGCGCCGTCGATGCTCCGGAACTGGCGAGCGGCGGCGCTTGCAGGTGCGACACGGCCGAGGGCAATGGCAGCGACCGTTTCGCAAATGCCCTCGCCAGCGGATCAGGCGGCGCAGATCACGCGGTTGAAGCGTGAACTCGATTGAACGCGCATGGAGCGCGACGTGCTAAAAAAAGAGCGATCGGCATCTTCGCGGAGATGCCAAAATGAGCTTCCAATTCATCCGCGACCATGCCGACCGCTGGCCGATCAGGCTGATGTGCCGGGTCCTCGAGGTCTCGTCCAGCGGCTATGACGCATGGCGTGGTCGTCCTGATAGCGCTCGCACGGCTGCGAACCGTTTGCTGCTCGCCGACGTGCAGCGGATCCATGCCGAGAACCATGGCCGATATGGAAGTCCCAGGATGCATGCGGCACTGCGCGACGAGGGCCGATCGACGAGCCGCGGCCGCGTCGCGCGGCTGATGCGACGTCAAGGCATCCGTGCTTTTGCTGGTCGACGGTTCAGGCCATGCACGACCGACAGCCGTCACGCTCTGCCTATCGCGCCGAACCTGTTGAACCAGAATTTCGTTGCGGCGACGCCGAACCGCGTCTGGTTGGCCGACATCACCTATAGTGCCACCGGCGAAGGCTGGCTGTATCTCGCTGCCGTTCTCGACCTGGCAACCCGCAAGATTGTTGGCTGGTCGATGCGCAATCACATGCGCGCCGAGTTGCCGCTGGCCGCCTTGATGATGGGCGCCCAGCGGCAACGACCAGCCAAGGGCCTGATCTGCCATTCCGATCTTGGCAGCCAATACGCGTCCGGAGCATACGACCAGCAGATCGCCGCGATGAAAGCCAAACAGTCGATGAGCCGGACGGCATGTTGTTACGATAATGCCCCGATGGAAAGCTTCTTCCACACCCTCAAGGTCGAACTCGCTCACCAGCGGCGATGGGCAACCCGAGAAGACGCCAAACGCGATCTGTTCGCGTATATCGAAGGCTACTATAACCGGGGCGAATCCACTCCGCTCTCGGATACCGAACCCCGGAACAGGCCGAAAGACAAATGGCCTAAACCCGTGTCCACCAAATCGGAGAAACATCATTCGCCGCCTATCCCGGACTGGCGGAGCCAACGAACAACGCGAACGCACGCTCAGGCCTGCCGTCATCCAGCGCAAATTGATCAACGGCTATCTTGCGATGTGGGCGGCTGAAGGCGAAGCCGACATTCGCACCGTCGTCGACACGGCAAGACTGCGCCGCGGCACCAACACCTTCAAGACCGTCTTCAAAACCGTCAGCGTCTGACGGCTGAAGCCGGAAACCGCAGGGGCAATTACGATCACGAACCTCCCGCGAAATTAACGGCCAGCTGAATGCGGTGCATCTTCGAAATGGCCGCTATACAAATCCGTAAAGTGACAGCTTGAACGCCGCGTGCATCTGTCTTGCCAGACAACAGCGCAACCTCAGGCTAAAAATGACAGCGATATCCGGCGATAAGTTCAATATTGCGATGCGGTCTGCGGCGCTCGTGGTGTTCCTGCTTTGCTCTGGGCTACCGGCCTTTGCATCGGTTTTCCTAGAAGATTTGACGTGGACAGAACTGCGCGACCAGATATCGGCAGGCAAGACGACGATTATCATCCCGATCGGCGGGACGGAGCAAAGCGGCCCCGCGATCGCTTTGGGTAAGCACAATACCCGGGTCAAGATTCTTGCCCGAATGATTGCCGAGAAGCTGGGAAACGCTCTCGTTGCGCCCGTCGTATCTTATGTCCCGGAAGGCCGCATCGACCCACCGACCGGCCACATGAAATTTCCCGGAACCATCACGATAAGCGATGCGACATTCGAACAGCTGCTTGAATCCGCTGCCCGCAGCTTCAAGCATGCAGGCTTTCGCACCATTGTTCTGATCGGGGACCACGGAGGGTATCAGAGCGATTTGACCACTGTTTCCAATCAGCTGAACCGCGAGTGGGCTAAAACATCGACGCGGGTTTACGCGGCCAGGACCTACTACTCGATCAGCCAGCATGCCTATGTCGACGGGCTTCTTTCAGCCGGCGTAAAACGATCGGAGATCGGAAAACACGCCGGGCTCGCCGACACGTCGTTGATGCTTGCTACCGACCCGTCAATGGTGCGCGTGCATCGCATCGCCAAGTCATCATCACTGAACTCAAGTGTAGGCGTCTATGGCGGCAATCCGAAAAATTCGTCTGCCAAGCTGGGTCAGATTGGCGTCGACCTGATCGTGAACGGCACCACGGCAGCCATACGAAAATTCGTTGCGGCACAGGATCACGGAAAATGAGAGGAAAACTCGTTTTCCTGGGATCAGCTTGCTTGCTGGCGACGGTGCTGGCGGCGAGATCGGAGCCTATGCTCGGCCCCCCGCAACCGCAGCCCGGGAGTGCGTCGTCAGCGTCCGTTCCCCAGCCAGAGCAAACTACCGCACCTTCCTCGGCTCCCACGCCTGCGCCATCAACGCCCATCAACATCTACAAGGACACGGGAGTCGATAATCTCAGCCCTGCCGTCAAGGATGCCCTGCCGCGGATATATGTCCCGAACCATTCTTCCAACTCGGTGACGGTGATCGACAGCCAGTCCAAGAAGGTCGTGGACACGTTCAAGGTCGGACTTGGCCCCCAGCACGTCGTTCCGTCATGGGATCTCAAAACTCTCTGGGTTACCAACAATGCGAGCCGCACCCGGCACGGCAGCCTGACGCCTATCGATCCAACGACCGGTAAGCCCGGCAAGGCCTTACCTGTGACCGATCCATACAACATGTATTTCATGCCTGACGGGAGTTCGGCGATCATCGTCGATGAGGCTCAAAAGCGGCTCGATCTGCGCGACCCTCATACGATGCAACTGCAATCGACGATCAAAACCCCGCAATGCCACGGTATAAATCATGCCGATTTTGCAGCCGACAATTCCTACGTGATCTTCACCTGTGAGTTTGGCGGTGGCGGACTGGTCAAGATAGATTTGAAGAGCCGCAAGGTGGTGGACTACATCCACTTTTCAAAGCGAAGTGCGCCACAAGACATCAGGCTATCGGCCGACGGCAAGGTTTTCTACGTCGCAGACATGGTGAACGATGGTGTCTATCTGATCGACGGTGACAGCTTCAAGGAAATCGGCTTTCTCAAGACGGGTGTCGGCGCGCATGGTTTGAATGTCAGCCGCGATGGAACTAAGCTTTACGTCTCCAACCGCGGCACGCATCACATGCCGGGTCACCGCAACGGCCCCGGTAGCATCTCGGTGATCGATTTCGCGACGCAAACGATTACCGCTACCTGGCCCATACCAGGCGGGGGAAGTCCGGACATGGGAAATGTCAGCGCCGACGGAACCGAATTATGGCTCTCAGGTCGTTTCGACCAGGAGGTCTATGCGATCGATACGACGACCGGCAATGTCGTGAAGGTTCCCGTCGGCGCAGAACCTCACGGGCTGGCAGTATGGCCGCAGCCAGGACGATATTCGCAAGGTCATACCGGAGATATGAGGTGATTGCGGGGGCAGAATGCCCCCTCGATTTTACCCCATCAGGCTCGGACACAAACCTTCGAAGCCGATTTTTGAATCCGTAAGCACTGCCAGACCCCTCTCTCGAGGACGGTATCCGGCATGCTGGCTCTCTCACCCCGACCAGCGCAAATCCAAGGCCCGCATAGTTTTGCCCGCGGAACGCTTCCATGTCGAACATTGCAAAAGCGTAATCGGACTGACAAGCCGCGGCAACGTTCACGTCCCATGGTCCGGTTCAGCGGAGACCGTTCGGTATTTCACCGCGACTGACATTACGCTGGTGTCCCTGCCGGCCAATCGAGGACCAGACATGCGAAATCTTTTTCTGAGCATCGCGCTCATCGTAATTCCCGTCGGCATCTTTGCCGTTGGCTACACCTTGCTTGCGCCAGCACAGGCAACGGCCCAGGCAGACGCACAGGCCAACACGGGGCCCGCCCTGGGGGACATGCAGCCCTTCATCACCATCATCAGCGACGTTCAAGGCATCGCAGACAAGGGCGACATGGCGGCCGCCGAAAAGCGCATCACCGATTTCGAGACGGCATGGGACGATGCGCAGAAGAAACTCCGGCCGGTGAACACGACGTCCTGGGGCAATGTCGACGACGCCGCCGATAGCGCGCTGGGCGCGCTGCGGGAGAAGTCGCCCGATCCGGCGAAAGTGAAATCCACGCTGGCCGATCTGATGGCGGAATTGAAGGACCCGACCCGCGTTCCGGGCGGCGCCCAGAACGCCGTCGGTGTCACAACAAGCTCCGGCATTGCCGTCACCGACACGAACGGTCGCCCGCTGCCCTGCGAGAATCTGCTCCAGCAGGTGAGGGACGGGTTGGCCAAGGCGAACCTTGCGAACGACAAGCAGAGCGCGGTCGAAGCCCTTCAGGCCAAGGCTGTCGAGCGCTGCAACGCCGACGACGACAAGCGCTCCGACGACTTCTCCGCGCAGGCGCTTGCACTGATGCCCAACTGATCGCCCCGAGCGCAATCGATTCCCCCGAAAGGAACAGAACCATGACAGATACATCCGCCGTAGACGGAGGTGCCCGCCGCTCGGGCCGTGCCGCAGCCATGGCGCAGTCCACACCAAACCGCGTGCCGGAGATCACCATCGAATTCTGGCTCATCAAGCTGATGGCCGTGACGATGGGCGAGACCGCGGCAGACTTCCTCGCCGTCAATCTCGGCTTCGGCCTGATGGCCACCTCGATCTTCATGTCGGTCGTCCTGATCGGCGCGCTGGTCCTGCAGTTCCGCCAGAAGCGCTATGTGCCCTGGTCCTACTGGCTCGCCGTCGTGCTCATCTCCATCGTCGGCACGCTGGTCAGCGACAATCTCGTCGACAATCTCGGTGTCACGCTGGTGACGACGACGGTGCTGTTCTCCGTCCTCCTCGCGATCACTTTCGCGGCCTGGTATGCGAGCGAAAAGACCCTTTCGATCCACGAGGTCACGACCACCCGGCGTGAGGGTTTCTACTGGCTCGCGATCCTCTTCACCTTCGCGCTCGGCACCGCAGCGGGCGACCTCGTGTCAGAGAAGTTCGCTCTGGGCTATCTCCCGACGGGGATCATGTTCGGCATGATCATCGCGTCGATCGCGATCGGCTATTACTTTCTGAAGCTCGACGGCATCCTCGCCTTCTGGATCGCCTACATCTTCACCCGGCCGCTTGGCGCGTCGTTCGGTGACCTCATGTCGCAGCCGCACGAATATGGCGGCCTGGGCCTCGGCACGATCGTGACCAGCGCCATCTTCCTGGCCATAATCGTGGCCATCGTCGCCTATCTTACGGTAACGCGGCGCGGCAATCAGGACGTGGCGACATCCTGACGGCGACGCCAGACATGCACGGCCCCCATGAGCGGGGGCCGTTCTGCATTTCGTTGCAACTGGAGATATGGATACCGGGTTCAATGTCACCCGCTTGAAACCGGGCGTTCAGTTCGCCAGAAGCGAATTCATGACGCCGGAACCGAACGCCTCCTGGCGTTCCCGATTAGAGCGTCCGCCCAACTCGCGACAGCAGGTGAATGCTCCGCGGTTTAGCCTTCCGACGGTCGATGGTTCCAAAGATCGAAGTTTCGGGCTGACTCAACGCTCTCTGCAACGAGCCTATCCCGATGATGGGGCAGATGACGTCAACAATGCTTCAGCTGCTAAAGGGATCGATAATGCCGTCAATCCAGGTGCGTCGAATTTTGCGGATCGGCCATCTTCTTGCAGCAGTGTTGTTGTCAGCGACATCGTCCTTTGCCGGAGTAATTTCTTCCCAGTCATTCTTATCGCCAGCTCTGGGCCGCAATATGAACGTCAGAATCTACACACCGGACGGATCGGCTCCCGACGGTGGATGGCCGGTTCTTTATCTTCTTCATGGCCTCGGCGGCAACGAGACGAACTGGACAATTCTCGGCGATATCAAGAATACGCTCGATCGCCTGATAGAAACGAAGGCGATCTCCCCGTTGATCGTTGCGATGCCGGGCGCTGCCAGTAGTTGGTATGTCGACTCTGCCAGCGTCGGCGGGCCAGGCGACTACGAGACCGCCATCGTTGCGGATCTAAGGAGTTTTGTCGAAACCAGATATCCTGTGCGTCATGATGCTGCCAGGCGAGCGATCGCGGGGCTTTCGATGGGGGGCTTTGGAGCACTTCGGATATCTTTGTCTCACCCGGAACTCTACTGCGCGGCTGCGGCACTTTCTCCTGCAATGTGGCAGAACGTGCCGCTCGATGAAATCGACCAACCGCCAGCGCAGATGACGGTGATTGGCGAGAGTAGATATTTCCACCGGCAGGAAGAGGGAACGTTTACGACCGGCATCGACGTCCCACCGCCGGGTCCGCATTTTAACGGCGCGTTCGGAACTCCGTTCGATCCGCTTCGCTTCAACCGGCAAAATGTTTTCGAGCTTCTGGCGGAAAGCATCGAAACCGGAAGGACTTTGCCGGCATTGTTTGTGACGGTCGGCGACGATGACAGCCACAATCTGTGGCGCGGAGCAATCGCGTTTTACGAAACCATGAAAGCCGATCACCGAAACATGGAGTTCCGGATCACGGAGGGTGACCACACATGGTCGCTTTGGCGAAAAAGCATCATCGACGCCCTTCGCTTCATCAACAGGTCCTGGCGGTCTGGTTGCAAATCTCCCTAGCCTTGTCCTTGGTTCTCCGTCGGGTCGCATCCGATGGAATCTCGCGCATCCGACGGGAAATTTCTGCTTCCACGAATGACAAAGGTCCCTGGGATGCTTGGTTCTGACGCGACGACCTTCCCTTCTCTCTCACCCATACGTGAACCCAGATCCTGGGTGACGTCTGGGGTGGCGCTGATGAGAATCGCTGCATTGATCGTCCGAACCACCGACTGCGAGGGTAGGCGGTCTGGCCATATACCCCTCGGAATGCACTGATCCGGATGCCGCATTTTTTCTCAGGCGCAGCGATTCACGATCTTGTCCAGACCTACGGACTCTGGCTGGTTTTCGCTCTCATCGTGCTGGAAAGCATGGGTTTGCCCTTACCTGGCGAGACTGCCCTGGTGTCTGCTGCGATCTACGCCGGAGCCACCCACGGGATCGGCATTGGCTCGGTGATCGCTGTCGCCGTGTTTGCCGCGGTCGTCGGCGAAATCCTTGGATACATGATCGGTCGAACGATCGGATTTGGCCTTCTCGTGCGCTTTGGCCGCTACATCCGTCTTGATGAGGCACGAATGAAGGTCGGTCAGTATCTGTTTCTGCTTCATGGCGGCAAGATCGTTTTCTTCGGCCGCTTCGTCGCTTTCCTTCGCGCATTTGCGGCGTTGCTGGCGGGCGCAAATCGAATGGCATGGCCCAGGTTCCTGTTGATGAACGCGCTTGGCGGTGTCTGTTGGGCCGTGTCGTTCGGGTTGGGGGCATACATTTTCGGCCAACAGATCGAGCAGCTGGCCGGCCCCGTGGGCGTCATGCTTCTTGTCGTCGGCATCGGATTGGCGATCACCGGTGCCTACTTTTTCCGGAAACACGAGAAAGAACTGGAAGCCCGCGCCAGGACTGCCTTTCCGGGTCCGTTGGTGGCTATTGAACGTCCACGGTCTGGTCGACTTCAAAAGAGGTGACGGAACGCAATGCAACGCAGCGCTGCAGACTTGTTCAGGACGATCGAAGGCCAGGTTGTCAGAAGCCAATCTCTCATGGGCGATGCGGAGCCGTTTAGTCTGCAGCAGGTTGCGCTGACTGTACGCCGTCAAGTGAGAGAGCGAGTCGCCTGGGTGTTCCCGGCCTATCCATTTTAACTGAGGTCACATGTTCAACTGGATTACCGATTTCGTTACGCAGGCCGGCTATCTCGGCATTGTGCTCTTGATGTTTGCCGAGAACATTTTCCCGCCAATCCCTTCCGAGCTCATCATGCCGCTCGCCGGGTTTTCAGCGGCCCGCGGCGACTTGAACCTCGTCGGCGTACTTTTGGCGGGCACGATTGGATCGTTGCTTGGCGCGATGCCCTGGTACTATGCCGGCTACTTCTTCCGGAAGAGGCGTCTAAAGCGATTGGCGGATCGGCACGGACGGTGGATCACCATGACGTCGGACGATGTCGATACCGCATCCGAGTGGTTCGAACGATATGGCGCCAGCGCCGTGTTCTTCGGCCGCCTGATCCCGACAGTGCGGACATTGATTTCAGTCCCGGCAGGCATTGCCCGGATGAACCTTTTGGTCTTCCTCGCCTGGTCGACGCTGGGCACGGTGATCTGGACGGCCTTTCTGACATTCGCCGGCTATATCCTGGAAAGCCAATACGATCGTGTCGCCACATGGCTCGATCCAGTGACCAAGGTGGTCATCGGTCTTCTGATCCTCGGATACGTTTATCGGCTCTTCACCTATCATCGCCGCGTAGACCGACAGCAAACGGTTGGAGCCCGCCGTTCAGAACATAGCGGAAGTGACCCGAAGCGAGGTCATGAAGATGTTTGACGGGGCCATGGGGCGTTATCCGGAAACGCGTGCAGCGGCGTGGCGCTCCATGGTATCATCGTCAACGTTGCTGCGCATGGAAACGCGTGTGTCCGATTTTGCGCGTGGACAGACCTTTCATGTGGATGATTTGCCTGTCCTCATCCGACATTCCGGTCAGTTTGTGCCCCTGATCGCATCGGATGTTCCGCTGATCTGCGTCGTTCGCAACGCGAATGCCTGCGTGCGATCATTCGTCCGCTACTACCGCGGCCTCGGCGTGACGCGCTTCATTTTTCTCGACGACGACTCGAACGATGGAACCCGTGCGTTTCTCGAGACGCAATTTGACGTCGACGTGTTCACGTCGGCGCTGACATTCAGTGAAGCGGAGAGCGGTAAGCTTTGGCGAGACGGGCTGATCGAGTTGTATGGACGTGGGCGATGGTACCTTTCCGTCGACGCGGACGAATTCCTGGTTTTTCCGGGATCTGAAAAACGCACGGTTCCGGCCTTCATTGCAGACCTTGAGCGACAGGGTCTCGATCGTTCCCTGGCGCCGATGCTCGATCTTTACCCGGATGGACCGCTGTCGACCGCGGTGTTCGTCGACGACGGCACCCAATGGCCGTTCGAGATATCGTCGCACTTCGATGGAAACGGCTATCGTATCCGCAAGACCCGTACAGGCATAAAGATCGGAGGCGGTCCGCGGCTGCGTCTGTTCGGGGTCGACAATCTTCTGTCGAAGTTTCCCTTGCTCAAGGTCCGCACGAACAGAGCCATGCCCTATAGGCGAGGGGGCATTCACGGGCCGTTTCCGCAGATCGGAAACTTTGCCCCCGTGACGGCCGTGCTGCTGCACTACAAGTTCACGTCGATGTCGAGCGTTCAATTTGCGCAATTCATCGCGCATGGCGGCCACGCAGACGGTGCCGACGAATACCGCGCCGTCGTCGCGTCGGGTCGCCTGCGAGATGACCTGTCGCTGATGTACCCGGATTCGATCCGCTTCAAGGGATCACAGGATCTGGTAAACCGCGGTTTCATGATCGAAACTCGGGTCATTCCGTGACAGCGCCAGTTCGCGATCATGGGCATCCCGCCATGAGGGGCCGAGTCGATCGTTCGGTCTTGCAGCGGTCGGGAAGAGGAAAGCGGTGATTGGCTGGTCCGGCAGTCGATCGAACTCATCGATCATCGCCAAAGCTGATCACCTATACAAAACCGTATATCTCCGGACAATCTGGCGAGAACTGATGCGACTAGAAAAGCCTTGCAAATGCGGGACAGGCTTCATGTGCTCTTCGACGAAACTGCCATATGCAACAGAAATGCGAGGAAGCGACGCAGCAGCGGGACAGCTCTCGTTCGCTTGCCGTCACTTTCCCTGGCAGGGAGCCGGACCGATGCGACGGACCGTGCGTTTCAGCCTTACGTTGCCAAATGGGGGACATTTATGACGTCGTCGGAAGCGGGCGTCGCGTCATCGACTGCAAACGAGGTGAAACGATGAAGGTGCTCCTGATCGAAGACGACAAGTCCACGGCCGACTACGTGGCCGGTGGCCTTAGCGAGGAGGGGCACGATCTTGACCATGCCGCCACCGGCACGTCCGGTCTGGAACTCGCCTGCACGCGGGACTACGACGTGATGGTCATCGACCGCATGCTCCCGGGGCTCGACGGGCTGTCGATCGTGCGGGCGCTGCGCTCGTCGGGCAAGGACACGCCGGTCATCTTCCTGACCTCGGTCGGTGGCGTCGACGACCGCGTCGAGGGACTGGAGGCCGGCGCCGACGACTATCTTCTCAAGCCTTTCGCGTTTTCCGAACTGATGGCGCGGCTGCATGCCCTCGGTCGCCGGGCGCCGAGCCGCAAGGAGGAGACCGTTCTCACTGTCGGCGCCCTGGAGATGAACTTGATCGCCCGCACGGTGAAGCGTGAAGGCGAGCGGCTTGACCTGCAGCCGCGCGAGTTTCGGCTTCTGGAGTACCTGATGCGCAATCGCGGAAGGGTGCTCACCCGCACCATGCTGCTCGAGCGGGTCTGGGACTTCCACTTCGATCCGAAGACCAATGTCGTCGAGACCCATGTCAGCCGCTTGCGCGCCAAGGTGGATCGACCGTTTGCCACCGAGATGATCCGCACCATCCGCGGCTCCGGATATGTTCTGAATGCAACTCCCTGAGCAGTTCCGGACCACGTCCTTCCGGCTGGCGATCGGCTACGCGGTGCTCTTCGTCCTGTCCGTTCTGGTCATCATGGGCACCACCTATCTTGCCGCCACATCGGAGATGCGCGGCATCGTGCGTTCGTCGATATCCGAGGACATGGCGGCCTTTCGAATGGCGATACGCGATGGCGGGGTTCCGGGCCTGGAAGATGCCGTCCAGGAGCGCTCCGAGAACGCCCCCGACGATCGCTTCTTTCTGCTGCTCGGGCCGAACGGCAAGCGCCTCGAAGGCAATCTGCCGCCGCAATTGTGGAAGGCAGGGATTGCGGATCGCCGGCTTGGGGACGGCGACGTCGACGCCAGCGTCGACCTGAAACTTGCCGCGTCGCAAAATCCCGACAATGAAGTCAGGCTCCTCAGTCTTGGGGAAACGATGGGCGGCTATTCGGTCCTGTCCGGCCGCAACGCCCATATTCTCGACGAAACCCAGGAGATCATTCTTTCGGCGCTTCTCTGGGGGTGCCTCGCGACGACGCTGATGGCGCTCGTCGGCGGTTATATCGTCTCGATCGGGCCCTCCCGGCGGGTCGACGAGATCGCCGCGACGACCCGGCAGATCGTTTCCGGCCGCCTCGACCTGCGACTGCCCGTCTCGGGGCGACGCGACGAACTCGACCGGCTGGCGGGCGACATCAACGGCATGCTCGCGAAGATCGAGGTCCTGATGTCGTCGCTGAAACAGGTCTCGACCGACATCGCCCACGATCTTCGCACGCCGCTCGCCCGCCTGCGCCAGCGGTTGGAATCGGTGCGCCGTGCGCCGCGTCCGATCGCCGACTACGAGGCGGCCATCGACGGCGCGATCGAAGAGACGGATGCGACCATCGAGACGTTCAATGCACTCCTGCGGATTTCCCAGATCGAGGCGGGAGCCCGCAAGGCGCGCTTTGCATCGATCGATTTCTCCGCTCTGCTCGACAGGCTGGCCGACGTCTACACCGAGGTGGCGGCCGACGAGGGGCACCGGTTCGAATGTGCAGTCGCACCGGGCATCCACGTCCTCGGTGACGGCGAGCTTTTGACACAGATGGTCGCCAATCTTCTGGAGAATGCGATCAATCACTGCCCGGGCTCCGTCCGGATCGCAATGGCCCTTCATGACGACGGCGGAAACGCAGTCCTTTCCATCGCCGATGACGGTCCCGGGATTCCGGCCGATGAGCGCGAAAAGGTGTTTCGGCGCCTTTACCGGCTCGACCGGAGCCGAACCACGTCCGGCAGTGGTCTGGGTCTGTCGATGGTGACCGCGATCGCCGAGCTGCACGGAGCAACCGTCGAGGCTCTCGACAATGATCCCGGCCTTTTGATGCGGATCACCTTCGAGGCGCCCGGGCAGCCTGGTCCGCAGGTAATGCGCAGCGATTACAAATCCGTATAGCGCCCGCAAAGCTGCCTCCACACTTCTCCGTTTAAACAACTGCTGTGTCAGCGCCTGAACGGCGTAACCGACACGGTCGTGAGGAGACGGACCAATGGGCCTTCAGAGAACTCTGCGCGAGCAAATGTCCGACTGTGCCGAAAAGGGGCAAAATCGAGGCCCGACGCCTATCGGAAGTGGGCAGCTGAACACCGGATCCATGACCGAAATTCGCTGCCGGTAGCGATCCGACGCAAAACGCCATCCCGTCGAAATCGAACGGGATGATGCCCTTTCGATGCCTCGGTCCTGCCCATCGGCAACCCGGCATCTTCCAGGCTTTCAATTCATCACCTATCGATCGGCACGATCAATGAACGCGAAACGTCTTCGTTCGGCGGAGCTCGACGTCTGTCTCGTCGCCACCCGGCGTCCCGACCTCCTGGCGCAGACCCTTTCTACATTCGACGATGGCCTGTTCAGGCATTTCCAGATCAAACGCATCATCGCGAACATCGACCCGCTTTTTGGAACAGAGGACGATCAGCGCGAATGCGTCGCGCTGATCCGACGCTACGATCCCGATGCCATCATCACCCAGCCCGGCGAGGCCGGTTTTGCTGCTGCCGTCGCCCGGACATGGGCGGCAAGCACCGCCGATATCATCCTTCATCTGGAGGATGACTGGCTTTTGAAGCGACCGGTTGATGCAACCGATCTCGAGGCCATGGTCACGGACCGGCGGGTTGGTCAAATCAGCTTTAACCATGCAGGCAAGGATTGGAGCCAGCGCCGGAAGGGGCACTTTTGCTATACGCGCGGTCGGCGCTACACGGTGTTAGGGGTTCGGTTGCCGTTCAAGCACCGGGTCCCCCTGTTTCTCACGGCGCCCTCGTTCTTTGCCGGAGAGTTCGCCCGGTGCTCCGCGACTTTTATGAATCCGAATTTTGATCCGGAAAAGCAGTTCTGCCGCGGTCTCAATCCGTTGCTCGAGGCCTATGTCCGGCCCTTCAGGAATCTGATCCTCGGCGAGAACCCGGACTTTTATATCGAGGATACCGGACGCGCCTGGCGCGAGAAACGTGGGATCGTCAAACATCTGGTCGAGGGCCAGTCTTCCTGGGAAGAAACGCGATCGACTCTTTTCGAAACGGACCTTGTCTTGCCGATTCTGGAGAATTCTCGAGCCACGCCATGACCACGCGATCCAGATGGATTTCGCGCATGTCTGGACGGCGCCACTTCTGCGACGCGACCCTCGAAACGGTGGGCTGACGGAAACGATCTCGCGGTCGCAGGGGAGGGGGAAAGGCCCAGGAAGAGACGTATCGATGTGGCCAAGCGAACGAGCACAACGGTTCGGACATTCGCTGGGCGAAACACGCAGCCGGCATTTTTGGTCAAAAGTAACCTACGCCGGATCGCAGCAATCAAACGATCCGGCGCAGGGCGTGTTGCAGGCTGGAATTTTGCAACGACAGACTGATGATATATGGCGAATGCTGATCCGAGGATTTCCGGAACTATACATTTCGGTATAGCTGTGATTTTCCTGACGGGCGTTCGCATGCGCGATGGCAAGAATACAGGGCGCGTCTTCTGAGGCCGCGACGAGCCTCACCTCGACATTATCGATGGCCGAACTCCCGTGGCATGGTGTCGATGATCGACCGGTGGCGAGAAGTCATTCGCCACCGGGGTCATTGAGGCGCGAGCTTGAGGAAATGTCACAGCCTCAGGCCTGCTTGTCGACCTTGTCCATCGTCGCGATAAGCTTTTGAAGTTTCGAGACGCTGTCCTGTTTTGTCGGGTTCGGTGAGCGAAGTGCGTCCAGCGCGGCATCGATGGCCTTGTCGATGGTGCGCCAGTTTTTCGTGTCCTGCGGCTTCAGCTTCGGCTCGGACGTATCCCAAGCTTTTTCCAAATCGGCAATGCGTGTCTTGGCAGCGGTCAGTTTGCCCTTTTTCGCGATGCTCAGGGTATCGGCCGTTATCGATCGAAAGGTGGAAAGATCGCCAAGCCGGGAAAATTTCGACATCTGGGTTTGGGATTTGACCGCCGTAGGTCCTGTCGCCGCAGCCGGTCCGGCAGCGGCGATTGCTAGAAGTATCGCCGCGAGTGACAGCGGCAAACCGTGAAAGGCCTTCATGGGGGATTCCTTTTGATGAAACCGTCGCGGCCCGATTTTCGGACGGGAGCGCCGGCTAAAAGACGTGGCAGTTGCTTCGGGATCTGGGAATCAATGTTCCAGCGTTCTCGATATGCGACGACGTCAATAGACAGTAGTTGTGGGCGTTGCATTTCCAGCATTATAAAAAATTGTATAGTAAAAAATGGTATCAATACAGAACCACAATGTTCCGGTCTGCAAACCGCAATGTTCCGGATCCATATTTCTTGTCAGAGCCGATTGACGCTCAGGATAAGACAAAGGATCGAAATCATGCGCACATTTAGAACCATTTCACTCGCGCTTGCCGCCCTCGGCACCGTCGTCGTCGGCAGCACCCTTGCGACATATTCCATGGCCGCCGGTCGCTACGACAAGGGTGATTGGACGATCAATCATCGGGTCTTCCGGACGAGGCTCTCGCATCACCATACCGGCACGCATCAGCGAAACGAACGCGTCGAGCGGCACTATGATGCCGCCCGGGCCCGTGAAGCGTCGAAAATCTCCGGCAGCGTTCCCGGAAGTCGCTGGGCGACCCACAATCGGGAAGCTGCCACCCGTCGGGCGATCGCCGGAAATCACCGCTGATCTCGATCAACGGGCGACAAATGAAAGGTCGGCCTTGCGCCGGCCTTTTCATGTTCGGGGATCTTAAAACGAATACCAATCCGTATAGAGCCGGAGCTTTTGAGGTCATGTGGACGCCCCACCTTGAGACCGGCCGGTAATCAAGCCGGATCCCGATATAAGGAAAAACCCATGAACACGACGAAGACCACCCGAGTGGCGATCCTCGCCGCCGCCTCCATTCTTGCGGCAGGCGCGTCGGCGTTTGCCGCCGACAATGGCAACATGGACGCGAGCAAGTTCGATACGGCCAAAATCGCTAACGCCAAGGTTGATTTGGCGAAGGCTATCGATGCCGCGACGACTGCGGTCGGCGGCAGCGCGGTCGATGCGGGATTGTCCGACGAAGGCGGCCAGACCGGTTGGGAGATCGAACTCGCCCAGAACGACGGTACGACCAAGACCGTCGTCGTCGACATGTCGAGCGGCAAGGTCGACACCAATCCGAAGATGGAGAGCCAAGACAGCGAGAAGTCGGGCTCGAATTCCAATGAGGCGCCGGAGAGTGGTGAAAACGGCGAGAACGGCGGCGAAACCGCCGACTAATTGGTCAGATAAGGCCTGACCGTCCGGGCACGCGCCTTGCGTGTCCGGAAACTCACCCTCTCTGCGCGCTCGATGACTCATCCATCACGCCATTTCAAAATTGAACCAAGGAAACTGCGATGAAAAACCTTGCCACCATCATCCTCGTCTCGTCCGCCGTTGCATCAGCTGCTCTCGCAGGTTGCACGACGCCGAACTACGGCAACCAGGGCGTCAATGTCCCAGGTGATTCGACGTCCAGGCAGGCGCGCCACACGGACACTCGGACGGATATCGCCGCCGGCCAGAAACGCTGAACTTTCGCATCCTATATTATGACGCATCGGTAATCCCATGGCGGATGACGAGCTCCCGCCGAAATGTCCGCACGACATGAGGAAGTATACCAATCCGTATAGCGCCGGACATCTGTCGGGGAGGACACGCTGCTAGCCACGGACCGCCCGACCGCCCGGCGCAGCGGTTGGGTCGTCCGCATGTGCCTTCCGTGATCGTTCCGAAATGACCCAGACCATCCTCGACCTGGTCGCTTTCCATCCTTTTGCCGCGTTCGCGCTAGTCTTTTTCGTCAGCCTCGGCGAGGCGTTATTCATCGTCGGGCTCTTCGTACCGAGCACTTTCGTGCTGATCGCGGTCGGGGCCCTGGTCGGTGCAGGAAAGCTGCCGTTTCTGCCAGTTCTTGCTCTGGCAAGCGCCGGGGCCATTATCGGCGATGCGCTGTCCTTCTGGGTAGGGCACCATTACGAAGGTCGCCTGCGGTCTGTCTGGCCGTTTCGGCGATACACCTCCCTGCTCGACCGGGGAGAGGCCTTCTTCCAGCGCCACGGCGGCAAGAGCATCTTCATTGGCCGCTTCGTGCCCGGTGTGAAGGCGATCGTTCCCGGCATCGCCGGTATGGTCGGTATGGATTTCGTGCGCTTCAGCGCGGTCAACGTAACCTCGGCATTCGTCTGGGCGGGAGCACATCTCGTCCCGGCCGCAGGCATCGGGCTTGGCCTCTCGCGCGTCCACACGTTAGACCCGAGGCTCGCAATCCTCGGGGGAGTGGCACTCGGCATCGTGCTGATGGGCTATTATCTCGCGAAGATCGCTTACGGCTTCGTCTATCCGATGTTCGAACGCTGGCGGATCGAGCGCGTGTCCAGCCTCGCTTTCGACCAAGGGCGGCTTGCTCAATTCGAGACGCGCTTTCTGACCAATGATCGCAACGTCGTCGGCTGGACACTGGTCCTGTTCGTTGCCGCATTGGCCGCGGGCGGCTTCGTCACGCTCTTGGCAGATCTTCTGTTCGATCCGCAACTGAATCTCGTCGACAAGGCGGTCTACAATTTCCTGCAGTCTCTGCGCAGCGAGGCTGGCACGCGGCTTATCACGGCGATGACAATGGGCGCGGACGGTTTCGTGCTCGTCCCCGTCACGCTCGCCATGCTTGGACTTATGATCGTCAGGAAACGTTTCGCACTGGCCGTCATCACCGGCCTCGCGATTGGCGCGCAGAGCGCCTTCGTGCCTCTTGTGAAGGACATCGTCCAGCGGCCGCGCCCGACGGCTCTTTACTCGGGTGCCGAGGCCTTCTCGTTTCCGAGCGGGCACGCGACCCAGTCGATGACCCTTTTCGGCATCCTATCGGTGATCGTAGCCGCAAACCTCGTCCCACGATGGCGGCCGTTGGCCTTCGTCATCGCGATCGGTGCGGCGATTTCCGTCGCGTTCACGCGTCTTTATCTGGGGGCTCACTGGCTCAGCGATGTCACCGCCGGATTCTGTCTCGGGCTGACGGTTACGATGATCTTCGCCTATGTCAGCCGTCACCGGGACAAGGCGATCGGGCTGCTTCGACTGGCAGGCGTTCTGGTGCCTGTTTACGTGCTCGTCTACGGCATCCACCTTTATCGCGACTATGATCGATGGGTCGGCAATTATGCCCCGACACTGACCGTCGAGCAGATGGCCCAGTCGGACTGGATGGCTTCGGGCTGGCAAAAGCTGGCGCGGGATCGCCTTGCGTTCGACGGCGATCCCGGGGAGACCTTGTTTGTCCAGACCGATCTCGCGGTCGCCGTATTGACGGCGCGGCTTGCGGCTACGCGGTTCCAGCCGAAACCCGTCGGAACTCTCGTCGAAGCGCTTTTCCCGTCGTCTCTGCCGCTTGAGGACCGTCCGACCGCACCGCTGATGCACGAAGGAATGAAGCCCGTAGCGTCGTTCGTCCTGGCTGACGGCGCGGGCAGAAGGCTAGTCCTGCGTTTCTGGACATCTGCCCATGACACCGACTTCGGTAGCGACGGTCATCGTATTCTTCTCGGTGGGCTATCGATAGAGCAGCTTCAACCGCTGGCCGGCGGATATTCGGTGCTCGACGTAGACGAGACCGCCAGTTTGGATCGATCTAAAGCTGTGACCGCTCTGGTTGCCTCCGATCGCAATCCGAAAGCGGTCGACGGCGGGCTGTTGTTGATTTCCGCAAGCGGGAAATGGCTCATGAAGGATAAGCCGGCTGAAGGTCAGACGCGATGATTGGCTTCAACGGAATAAGGAATTCGAACCGCATAAGGGATGGGTCGGCTCTGAAAAAGCCAGGCATCGGCAAGCCTTTCCCGCTGCTTCGGACCTTTCTCCTCGTGCTTCTGCCGATCCTCGTCCTCGGGAGCTTCGGTTTGGCGACGACGCTGAACAACGCGATCTCCGCAAGCGCCGAAAAGCTGTTCGCCGACCAGGAGATAAGGCTCATCAGGACGATGCTCACGGTCGATGGCGTGCTCGGCTCTCAAAGTCCTCCGTCCGGCGCGGCTCTGAAGGAGCTTGGAAAGGAGTTGGGTGAGACCGGAATTTCCTGTCTCGCGGTCATGAAGCCGGACGGAACGCCGGTTCTTCGAATCGATGGCCGAATGTCCTGCGGGTCGATCGGCCTCGACGATTTCGAGGATGTCACGCAGCAGGGCGGTTCAGTGCTCGTCGAAGACATCGCCGGTTCGGGGCAATGGACGTCGCTGGGCTCGCTCGAGCTTCTAGACGGCAGGGAGTCGGTGCTCGTCGCGGCGACGCGACGAAGCCTCTCTCTGGAAAGCGCGATCTCGAGATCCGCATGGTTCTGGACAATAGTCTTTGCGACCTTATTCACCGCCGCCTTGGCTGCAACGACCTTTGTCGTGATGCGAGCCCAGCGGTCGATCGACACCCAGGCCGCATACGTCCTCGATGTTCATCGTCGCCTTGGTCGGTTCCTGCCAGTCGCGGCTGTTCGAAGTGCTCTGAACGCAAACTCGTCGCCGCAAAAGTTCGAAGCCGTCGTCATGTTCCTGGATCTTCGGGATTTTTCGAGTTTTGCCGAAACCGCGGAGCCCGCTGAAGTGGCTTCCCTCATCGACGATTTCGTGACGAATGCCGCCGGCGCCGTCTCTCGATGTGGCGGCGAGATCGACAAGATCGTTGGCGACGGGATCCTGGCGGTATTTCGGGGACCGGAGTCTCTTGGCAACGCCGTCGATGCGGCCGTCAGCAGTATCGATGCTTGTCGCTCGCTTGTCCGTCGACCGGGGATCGGCATTTTCAGGGGCGAGGTCATTGCGACGGCGCTCGGATCGGGCAAACGCGCCGATTTCACGATACTTGGACGAACCGTCAATCTCGCGTCGCGTCTCTGCTCGCTTGCGCAGGCTGGCGAGATCGCTTTGCCTGCAGCTCTGGATTTCCCTCGTCAACTGGAGCTCATCGTGGTCGGGCGTGAAACCTTCCTTCCACGTCACCACAAAGAGCCGATGAATGTCGTGCGCTACCGGCTCGACTTACCCGGCAACGGAAGCACGGCGACCTGAATCGGACTGCCTTCCAACATTACCAAACCGTATATTTCCGGAAATTCAGACGTGATGTTTTGTCGATAGATCGGTTTTGAATCCGACGCGATCGGGCATCAAAGGGCTTGGAGAACAGCTTGAGCACGACAGCACCGAAGACCGGCTGGAGCCGGCTGAACATCACTCTGCATTGGGTGATCGTCATCCTGATCTTCGCCCAATGGCTGGAAGGCGACTACATGCGAGGTCTCTGGGACGGGACACTCGACAACAAGCCGATCTCGACGACGACGAGCTTCTTCGGCTATTCGCACATCATTTTTGGCACGTGCATTCTCGCGGCGGCGCTTGTTCGACTGCTGGACCGCTTCGTGAACGGACGTCCGGAGCATTCATCCAAAGACCCGAGCTGGGCGACGTGGCTGGCGAAGATCACCCATGGGCTACTCTATGCCATCCTCATTACCATGCCGATCCTTGGGCTCGCCGCTTGGTTCACCAGCAACGACGACATCGCCGGCTACCATACCTTCCTGTGGAACCCGCTGCTTGTCGTCGCCGGACTTCACGTCGTCGGCGCGTTGGCCCAGCATTTTGTCTTCAAGTCGAACGCTCTTGCCCGCATGGTGCCGAAACTAAAGGCGCCGACCTGAACGTCCGCCGTCGTTTCGGTGCGATTTCGAGCCTCGATCAGCTATCGTAAATTCGGGCCGGTTCTTCATGTTTCATTCGTTGCGCCATGCATTCGCGAAGGGCGCGGACGACAATGCGTCCGAACGTGGGTCGCATCGTTCGGCCAGCCTCGCCGTGCCGCTCGTCGTCCTTGCCGTATTCATTCTCATATCGGCCGGATTGCGGCCGGTGCTGCCACCCGACGAAACCCGATACCTGACGGTTGCCTGGGAAATGCTGGTGAACCGGGACTTCATTGTTCCGACGGTCAATTTCGCGCCCTATCATCATAAGCCTCCGCTGCTCTTTTGGTTGATCGATATCGGATGGGCACTGTTCGGCGTTTCGCGGCTTTCGGCGCTCTCGGTCGTGTTCGCGATCTCCGCGCTGTCGATCGTTCTTGCCCGCCGGCTGGCGCGTGAACTGGTTCCGGAGGACCACCGCACGATCGAGCGTGTCGGGTGGGCGATGCTCGGAAACGCCGTCTTCGTCATCTACTCCGGTCTCATCCTCTTCGATTTGCTCCTCACATGCTGCGTCCTCGGCGCGCTGATCTCGCTACTGTCCTATGCTCGACAGGGCGAGGGCACTCGAGCCGGGCGATGGGTCATCATTGCCGGGTTCTGCATCGGGCTTGGCATCCTCGCCAAGGGTCCGGTGGTGCTGATCTTCCTGTTCTGGCCGGTTGCGACCTATCCGCTCTGGCGAAGCGAGATCCATACGGCATCCGCGGGCCGCATGTGGCGCGGTTTCGGCTTGTCGATCCTTGTTGCGCTGCTTCCGGTTATGGCGTGGATCGTGCCGGCGCTGATCGAAACCCATGGGGAATTCGCCCGATCGCTGATCTGGAATCAGACGGCGGGACGCATTTCGGGCAATTTGGCGAACAGCCATGATCGTCCCTTCTGGTTCTATCTGCCGCTCTTGCCGATCTTCGCGATGCCCTGGATCTTCTCGCCCTATCTCTGGGCTGCGCACAGGGGCGCACTCGCGCAACCGCTGCAAGCCATTCGGCGAGCCTGGCAGGACATCTGGGTGTTTCGCTTCATGGTCTTGTGGACGCTCCCGGTGGTCGCAACCTTCAGCCTGATCGGCGGCAAGCAGCCGCATTATCTGGTGCCGCTCGTGCCGGCAGCGGCCGTTGCGGCGGCGGCCCTGATGCGGACGCTTCGACTGACGCTCATCCGGATCGGTGCCGTCATCGTTCTTGGGCTTGCGGTGATAGGGCAGGGCGCCGCCGCGCTGACGGTCTTCAAGGGCTATGACACGGCGCCGCTCGCCGCATTGATTGCAGGTCACAAAGGACCCGTCGCCTTCCTCGGCGACTATCAGGGCGACTTCGGCTTTCTTGCGCGCCTACGGACACCGTTGACGGTGCTCGACACGCGGGAAGCGTCAGCGAACTGGCTTGCCGCCAACCCAACTGGCATGCTCGTGGCCGTGTGGCTCGATGCGAAAGACCCATTGCCGGGCCGCGTCATTTTCGACGCTCCCTACGAACTCGATCGGCGCATGGCGGCGAGCATCCCCTTGCGTGGGAATTAGAGAAACCGCGATGCAGAGTTCTGGCGGTCCATGGGTTCCCTGATCTTCGCAGATGTGCCCCCTGCCTTCGGATCGCCTTGAAACCGTATAGTCCCGGCAATCTCGGGCCCATCTCCGGGGCCTAGACCTTCCATCCGAGACGGGGAGTTGGACCGGGATCGAGCGGATCCGAAGCCGGCGCCGTCCGACTGGACGTGTCCTCGCACGTCGGTCGGCGGGTAACCCTCTCTGGCCGGATCTGCTTTGGGCGTTTCGCGGATCCGGCCATGTGGGGGTGAACGCCGATTTTTCGGAGAACAAGACATGAAACTGATCGCAATTGCCGCATTGTCGGCCATGGCGTCGGCGGCACTCGCGCTGCCCGCTGCCGCAGCCGACCTCATCGTCCAGGATCAGACACCGGTGCCCGAGGCACCGATCGAGATCATGGCGCCGACCTACACGTGGACGGGCCTCTACATCGGCGGCCAGGCAGGTGGTGCATTCGCGGCCGACGAGGCGGACACGTCCTTTTCGCCATCGCCGGGCTTCGTCAGTCCTTTCGCGACGTCGTCCTCGTCCGGCAGCAAGTCGAGCTTCATCGGTGGCGGCCACATCGGCTACGACTACCAGTTCGGTAACGTCGTCGTCGGCGCCGTCGCCGACCTCAGCAAGATGAGCAATTCGTCCAATCGGGATTTTTCCGTCGGTGGGGTGAACTTCTCGGTGAAGGACAAGATCGACTATATGGGCACGGTTCGTGGTCGTCTCGGCTACGCCTACGATCGCTTCCTCGTCTACGGCACGGGCGGTCTCGCCTACGCCAAGCGAAGCCAGAGCACTGGTTTTCCCAGCACGACCTCCGGTCCTTTTGCAGGCTATAATTTCTCGGAGAAAACCGATAGGACGGATCTTGGATATGCCGTCGGCGGCGGCCTCGATTATCTCGCGACGAAGAACCTCTCGGTCGGCCTCGAATATCTCTATACCAATCTTGGTAAGAACGACTGGTCGGCCACCGCGACGAACGGTGCCAGGCAGATCGATTTCAAGACCAACAGCAACGGCTCGAACGATTTCCATACCGTCTGGGCCAAGGTGTCCTATCGGTTCAACTGATCGGTCTTGTTAAAATGCTATCTGCTGACGGGGCCCGCCGAGGCGGCGGGCCCCGTCATAATCTATTTGGCCCTCTTGTAGCTCGCACCCCGACGCCATTACGAAACGGTATAGTTCCGGCCAAGCTCCGATCATCCGCAGGTCGTATGCCCTTCTTCCAAGAAGGAGGTCCCTGTGGCCGTCAATATCATCGACGCAACATTCGTGGCTGGTCTGCAATCTGTTCTGACGGCCGACCCCTGGCTTCAGAGCCTGGCGATCGAGACGGCGAATTGGGGCATTCTCGTCGTGCCCGTTCTGCTGGTCACGCTCTGGTTTCGTGGCGGGACGTCAGGCCGGCAGGCGGCGATCACGGCGACGCTTGCCGCGACGCTGGGTCTGTCCATCGCCGGGGTGCTTTCGTTTCTCTTCTACGCGCCGCGTCCCTTCGCGCTCGGTCTTGCGCCCAATATTCTCGACCACGTCACCGACAGTTCCTTCCCGAGCGATCACGCGACGGTCATGGCCGCGGCCACAGTCGCCTTGCTGCTCGGTGGGCATCGGCTTGCCGGTTGGCTGGCCCTCGTCGCAACGTTTGCCGTGGGGCTGGCCCGTGTTGCGCTCGGCGTTCATTTCGCCAGCGACATCCTCGCGGGAATGCTGCTCGGCGCCGGCGTTGCCTTCCTCTTCCAGATCCCGTCAATCGCTGGCTTTGCGGCGTTCTGCCGTCAGCTTGCCGAGGCGCTCTATGTCGCCCTCGGTTTCGAGGCGGCCGCAAGCCGCCTTCACCTCCAGAAAACCAAGGAGATCACACGATGACGATCGATTCACGTTTCTCGCGCAGCAAATTGGTAGCTGTCATGGCTGTCGGCCTGATCATTGGCCCGGTAAGCGCCTTCGCCCAATCCAAGGCCGTGTCGCAGCGCGAGACCGCCGTCGCTCCGGAGATCAATCCTCCCGGCGACATCCCGGACGACCAGGTCTTCATTACCTATAAGTCGCCGAAAGGCTTCTCGATGAAGGTGCCGGAAGGCTGGGCACGGAGCGACACCGCAGACGGCGTGGCCTTCGCGGACAAATACGGCCGGATCGATTTGTCGTCGACCGCGGTGAAGAAGGCCCCGAGCGAAGCCTCGATCCAGTCCGGCGAGGTCGCGGCTCTGAAGGCGGATGGCCATGCGGTCGACGTCAAGAAAATGCGGACCTTGAAGCTGCCGGCGGGCCGAACCGTCGCAGTCGACTTCCTCTCGAACTCCGACACCAATCCCGTGACCGGGCGCAAGATCCGTCTCGAGAACCGTCGGCTCTATTTCGTCCAAGGGGGCAAGGAAGTGGCACTGACGCTGTCGGCACCGGCGGGCGCCGACAATGTCGACCAGTGGACGATGATGGCGAAATCCTTCCGATGGACGTCGTGACGCTGCTCGTCGCCGAAGATCTGTTTCGGTTCTACCACGTGGGTGACGTTGAAATCCGAGCCTTGAAGGGGGTCAGCCTGATGGTCGAAGCCGGCGAGATCGTCGCCCTGACCGGTCCGTCCGGAAGCGGCAAGTCGACCTTGATGTCGTGCCTGGGCGGGCTGGACGAACCCGATGGCGGCACCGTCGAGATCTGCGGTCGCCGGATGACCCGGCAGTCGGAAGCGCTGAAGGCCGTGATCCGGGGCTCCGGCCTCGGGCTCATGGCGCAGCGGGACAATCTGTTTCCGCATCTGACCGTCGCCCAGAACGTCCGGTTCGCTTTGGCCATGAGGGGCCGTGGCGATGCTTTGTCCATCGACGAGATCCTGCTGTCGGTTGGGATGGCAACCAGGGCAAACGCCTATCCGAACACGCTCTCCGGCGGCGAGATTGCAAGGGCCGGGCTCGCCGTCGCCCTTGCGGTCGACGCCCCGTTGATCCTGGCCGACGAGCCGACCGCCGAAGTGGACGAGGCGACCGAGCGGGTGATCTTGAACCTGCTCGTTCAACGCAGCCGGACGGGCAAGGGTGCGTTGATCGCGACGCACAGTCCAGCCGTCGAGCAGATCGCGACGCGAACGCTTCATCTGGCTGACGGGCGCTTTGTCGATCGGGTCGAGGAAAAGCAGACGAGCCCGGCGATTGCCTTGAGCCATCGTGAGATCGCCGACCATGGAGCTGGAAATTCAAACCGAAACGATCGCAAGGCGCTCATCGAGGGGCGCGAGATCAGTCGAGACTATCGGCTCGGGAACGAGGCGGTGCACGCTGTCTCCGCCGCAACCATGACCCTTCGAGAGGGCGACCGCGTCGCGGTGACCGGGCCGTCGGGAAGCGGCAAGTCGACGCTTCTGAAGATGCTGGCGGGGCTGGTTCGGCCTTCGTCCGGTGTCTTGTCATGGTTCGGCGAACACGACAGTTCGCGGCTTCGGCCGCGCCGGATCGGCGTCGTGTTTCAGGAGCCGAGTCTGATTCCGTCGCTGACGGTTCGCCAGAACGTCGATCTGCCGCTGCAACTTTCCGCAGGCACGACGGATCGGCCGAGACTGACGGCCGACGAAGCCCTGGATCTTCTGTCTCTCGGCGATCTCGTCGACAAATGGCCGGACGAGTTGTCTGGCGGCCAGATGCAGCGCGTCGCGTTCGCCCGCGCTCTGGTGACCAGCCCCGAGATCATCCTCGCCGACGAGCCGACAGGGCAACTCGACCAGCCGACCGGCAGCGCGGTGATGGCGAGCGTCCTTCAGGCTCTCGACCGCAACGGCACGACCTTGCTCGTCACCACCCACGACGAAAATCTGGCTGCCACCATGGACAGCCGCTACCGCATGGAGCACGGGCACCTCGCCGAGGCTGCCTGAGAGGATTTCGACGATGTTCGGACTTTGGATCAGCGGCGTTCTGAGGCGTCGAGCCGGCGCGATGGCGCTCGCCTATGGCGGCGTTGCGACGGCTGTCTGCCTCGTCGGCCTCATCGCCGCATTCTCGACGATCAGTGCGGCGACGATGACCGATAGGGCGCTGAAGCAGGTCGTCGTCGATTGGCAGATGGAGCAAAAGCCCGGCGCCGATCCGGCCATGGTCGAAGCCGCCGTGAAGGCGCTTCCGGAATTGCGCCATGTGGAAAGCGTCGGATATGCCGATGCGCCGTCTCTGCATGCCAGCACCGCAGGGACGGTCCAGACGACCGGCCAGGCTGTGATCCTCGGCATGGACGCATCGTATCGCTCGGCCTTTCCCGACCAGATGCGCCTGCTCGTCGGGAGCTATGACGGCCCGTTGCTGGCGCAGCAGACCGCGGCGAACCTGCATGCCGCAATCGGCGATGCAATCGAGATCGATCGCGCCGGCAAGGCGCCGTTGAGTGTCACGGTCGCCGGGATTGTGGAACTTCCCAATGCCGATGCGCTGTTCCAGAACGTCGGGGCCCCGGCGGCCGCTGGGCCGTCCGCGCCGCCGGACAATGTCGTCATCCTGCCGATGACGGAGTGGGCCGACCAGATCGCCGACGCAAACCCAGCGGCCAGGCGCCAGTTCCATGTTTCCTTCACCCATTCGTCGCTTCCGTCGCAACCCGATACGGCCTTCACGGCAGAGGCGGGCAGGGCCCGGAACTTCGAAGCCTCGGTCGCCGGGCAGGCGCTCGTCGGCGACAATCTCGGAGCGCGGCTCGACGCCGTTCGCGGCGATGCGATCTATGCCCGCGTCATCTACCTGTTTCTCGGACTACCCGCCGCGGTTCTTGCTATCCTCTTGACCGTTCAGCTCCTGTCGGCCGACCGGGTGCGAAAATCGCGAAACGAGGCGCTTCTGCGGATCCGAGGCGTCACGCGGTCGACGATCCTCAAAATGGTTGCTGCCGAAGTGTCGATCGGTGCGGTGGGTGCGGCGGTCGTCGGCGGCGTTCTGGCCGTTGGGCTCTCGGCTGTCCAGTTCGGCATGGCAGCCCTGTCGCCGACCGCCCTCCTCTGGATCGCCATGGCCTCCTTGGGTGGCTTTGTGCTTGCGCTCACCTGCGGGATCGTTCCGGCAATGGCGCGGCTGCGATCCGACACGGTTGCCGCGGGCCGAATGTCGATGGATCGGTCCACATCGCCGCTTTGGCAACTTCTCTGGCTCGACGTGGGAAGTCTCGTCCTGTCGGTCGTGATTTTCCTTCGCTCGGCCAGCACCAACTATCAGGTCGTTCTGGCCCCCGAGGGTGTCACCGCGACCGCCGTCGACTACACCGCCTTCCTGTCGCCGCTGCTGTTCTGGATCGGCAGCATCCTCCTGACGATGCGGATCGCATCCTGGTGGATCGGCCGTTCGTCCTCAAGTCTCGAAGCGATCGCACGACGCACGCATCTTGCCGGCAGCACGGCGCCCAGCGTCGCCGCCAGTCTGTCGCGGCAGCATCGTCGCCTCGCCGGCGGTGTCGCGCTCGTCGCCCTGGCGTTTTCCTTCGCGTTCGCCGTGGCGATCTTCAACCTGACCTATAACGGACAGACCCGCGTCGATGCTCTTCTAACCAACGGTGCCGACGTGACCGTGACCGGCTCGACGTCGACGCCCGTCGGCCCGATCGTCAATCAGATCGCGACCATGCCGAGCGTTGCCGCGGCCATCCCGATGCAACACCGCTTCGCCTATGTCGGCAACGATCTGCAGGACCTTTACGGCATAGATCCCACCCGCATCGGCCAGGCGACCGCTGTCGTCGACGCCTATTTCGCCAATCACGACGCGGCGGCGACGATGAAGGCCCTGGAGCAGACACCCGACGGCGTCCTCGTCTCACAGGAGACGGTCAATGACTTTCAACTCGCGCTGGGCGACCCGATCCGCCTGCGCCTTCAGGATGCGCATACGCACGAATACAAGGCCGTCCCGTTCAAATTCGTCGGCGTGGCACTCGAATTTCCGACTGCGCCGAAGGACTCGTTTCTGGTCGCCAATGCGAGTTACATTGCGGCACAGACCGGATCGCCAGCCCACGAGGTCCTGCTGGTTCGATCGCAGGGCGATTCGAATCTGCTCGCCGAAGCGATCCGGGGCGCGTTGGGCGGGGCATCCGGATACAGGGTTCAGGGCCTTGGCGCTGCCTTCAGCCTCATCGCGTCGAGCATCGTGGCTGTCGATCTCGACAGTCTGACCATGGTCGAGATCGTCTTCGCGGTTCTGCTTCTCGCCGCAGCGACGGGCCTGCTGCTTTTTCTCGGGTTTGCGGAACGGCGGCGAACCGCCGAAATTCTCTCGGCCCTGGGCGCCTCCGGTGCGCAGGTCGGCGGCTTCCTGTGGAGCGAGGCGGTACTGATCCTCGTGCCGGGGGCGGCCATCGGGTCGATGATCGGCGTCGTCGCGGCGGGCATGCTCGTCAAGCTTCTGTCCGGAATTTTCGATCCGCCGCCGGACGCGCTTTCCTATCCGGTGGGCGAACTGCTCGGCTTTGTCGTGATCGCGATCCTGGCGACGGTCGCGGCCGTTCGGATTGCGCTGATCAGGCTTGCCCAAAGACAGACCGCATGAGCCTGCTGTCGATGTCCGAGGAGGTTGTGGATGAATGGATCAGGATGTCGCGGCAAGTGGCGATGGGTCCTGGGCCATGCCGGTTTGAAAGAATCGTGAGGCGGTGCCGCCGTTTCGACGGCACGACCGAAAGAATTGCAGATTGGAAGCATTTTCCCATGCATCGATCGGTCGATCCAAATGGGACCTCGCACCGATGCTGAACACCGGTGCCATTCCCATCTTGATGTATCATCACGTCGCTGACGCGCCACTGGGCGAGATACCTTCGCGGTATCTCTATGTCACGGCATCGCGCTTTCGGCGGCAGATGCAGACGCTGAAACGCCTCGGATACATCGGCTGTTCGATCGAAAATCTGCGGCCTTATCTTCGCGGCGAGAAGACCGGGCGGGTCGTCGGCATCACCTTCGACGACGGCTATCAGAACGTCCATCGCAACGCTCTTCCGATCCTGGTCGACTGCGGATTTACCGCCACCACCTATTTCGTCAGCCGGCAGATCGGTGGTTCGAACGCATGGGACGCGGGTTACATGCCATACGAGCCCTGCATGGACCTTCAGGATCTCCGGGAGTGGTCGAAAATGGGGCAGGAGGTCGGTGGTCACACCCGGAACCACCCGCGTCTCACCGATCTGGCGGCCGTCGAGGTCCGCGATGAGATCGCCGGCTGTCGGCGGGATCTTCAGGAGATGACGGGGCAAGCCGTCGATGCCTTCAGCTATCCGTTCGGTAGTCACGACGACGCTATCGTCGAGGCGGTCGCAGAAGCCGGCTATCGGACGGCCACGACGACGGTGCGCGAACGGGTGAGGACGCCCTGCGACCCGTTGCAGCTTCCTCGGCTGACTGTGCGGTTGTCGGATAAGCTTCCGGCCTTCCTCTGGAAGGTTCTGCGCTAGCCGTTCGTCCCATCGGGACGCCATCTTGATGCGGTCCGCCGCGCTTTCGAGGGCAGCGCGCCTGCGGAAAACATTCTCGAAAGTCCCTGTTTTTACCGCTTCTCCTACCGCATCTGAACTTCGATATGCATGATCTCCTCCAGCAATATTCAGATCACCCGCTGGTGCTACTGTTGATACTGTTCGCTGTTCCCATTGTTTCAGAGGAATTGGCGTTGCTCACCGGCGCCGGGCTCGCTGCTTCCGGCGTCGTTTCGCCTGAAATCTGCCTAACCGCGATCATTTTTGGTATCATCGTCAGTGATTGGGCGCTGTACCTTCTGGGCCATGCGGCCGGCCGCATCTCGATCATACGCCGAAAGATTGGTGAAGGCCGCATCGAACGGGGCAGGCAAATCTTGCGGCGCGGCACATTGACTGCGGCCGTCATCGCCCGGTTGTTGCCGTGGCTTCTGCTTCCCGTCTTCGTGACGAGCGGCTTTCTGCGGACCGGATTTGTTTCGTTTGCAATCGTCAACGGGTGCGTTGCGACCGTTTATGCGACCGCTGTCTTTCTGGTAGCGTTCCGCTTCAACACGGCGGCTTTCGATGTCCTGGATCAATGGGCTTGGATCGCCATCGCATTGGCAATGGTCGCGGTTTTGATTTTGGGGCGGTTCGCTTCAAAAAAATATGCTGGGGCTTTCCCGTCGGACGAAGGTTCGTGATTTCGGATCGTTTGCAAAGCAAGCAGATAGTTCAGACGTCACGAACTCGGAGGATAGGCTTTCCGGAGCTTCGCCTGTTTGAAGAGAAGTTGCACGAGCTCGGCCAGCTTCATCGAACGCGCGCCGCGTTGCTGGTTCTCGGCGGAAATTCTGAATAATAACCGGTACTGCTCCCACAAACCGCGATAGGCCTCGATCAACGACGATCTTCCGTCCCAGATGCGCAGGATTTCGCCCCCGGCACCGTTGAGCTCCATGATCGCGAACCCGTCGGCGGATCGCAGGCTGTCCACATCCTTGAACCGTAAATCGAAACGCCCGAAGTAAAATCCGTCGATGTCCTTCGCGATGTCGTCGATACGCGATTCCAATGCGGGGGTGATCAGATGCCGGGCATCGCGATACACCGCGCCAAGTCGCGCGCTCCGGGTGTTGGAAAGCGGGACAACAGCTCCTTCAGGCAGTATCCGGTCCCAGAGCGCCGAATTTGCCGACCGGAAAATCTCTCGGCTCTTTCGAAGAATCCGGTCCGCCTCGATAAGGTCCGCAAGAGTGCTTTTGCCATCTCCCACGACGTGGGCCGCATAAGTCAATGTCATCGAAAGTATTCGCCCGCGTTCCAAACCGGGTCTTCGGATGTAAAATATTCCGGCCTCTCCAGGATACGCGACGAATTCCTGGAGGATCGATTTCGTGCCTGAGGGCATGGTTTCGAGATAGGCGGCGAGTTCGCGATCATCTTCAATTTTTCGAACGCCCCAGCCTTGATAGCCGCGGTCGGGTTTGACGACGACTGGAAACGAAAGGCCCATCTTGCGCATCATTCGACGCGCGTTTGCCAACGACTGAGGCGCCGCGTCACCTTCCGATCGTTCCAGGATGACGTAACGCGCCGTCCATTTGCGGGCCACTTCGCCGAACAGCGAGAAGCCTTGCGTTTTTGATTCCCCCCAGAGCCCTCCTGCCTCCATCGCCGGGTTGGCCACCGTTGGCAGGACAAGGTTTCCATATCGCGCCGAAAGCGCGATCCACATCAAAGCCGGTACGCAGTAGAAAATCGGCTCGGAAAGATATCGTTTGAACCACGTATAGGCAGGGCCATCAGCGAGTCTGGGCATGCCGGGATGGACTTCGATATCACCGTCGATAATTCCCTTGGCTGGCTCCAATCCCGAGCCGTACCGCGCTTCGCTCGAGCACCCGCTCGAGAATTTTATGAGTGGCGCTTCCAGTGAAATCGGCTGCATCGAAGTCATGTTGGATTCGATCGACATCGTATGGAATTTCCCCTCGCAAGGCCGCTGCATCAGTCGGACAGAAGGCGCACAGCCGCCCCTTACGTCGTAGGGTGGCTAGCTGGAAATTGGCTTTCGGGAGCTATACGTTTCGGTAATGTTGAAAGGGAACTGGTCGTTGCTGACTGGTCCCGACATGCACGGCCTGGCACCGTCAATCCGGCCGTATGCAGCGACGTCGTAATCCGGCGGTGCTCCTAAGGGCCTTGTCGGGCGGAACGCGAAGGCGTTGGCAGTTAATCCGGTTCACCCCGGCTCGGTCAGCGTCTTCAATTGCGCCTAGCAACACAGATCAACGACCCGCCAGTTAAAGCGTTCGGACACGCGACCTTCGCCACTGACAGGTCGATACCATCCCCGCCGCAGGCTGCGCGCATCTGGTTCTTAAAACCCGGCGGCAACGATCCCATCTCGCCGTCCTGCGAAAGACCCCACTTTTGTTAGACCTCCGGTCCCTCATAAACGTCTGGCAGTCGGACGTTTGTTGCTTGATCGTGTCCCGAGCCGGGCAATAATCGAGGTGCCGCCTGCCGGTACAGCTCCGTGATCTGCCTTTGATTTGGCAATGCCGGCCAGGCGGTCAACTGATTACGAATTTGTATATTCGCCACAACCGAACCAACAACAGCGCCCGTTAGTTCGTTTGGCAAAACATTCACCAGGATAGCTCTTCCAGCTATCCAGGCCGGACAGTTCGGCCCTCCCGGAGACTGACGCAATGGACGGCGCATTTAGTAAAGTTGCAAAGGTCACCCTGATCTTCTGGATCCTGAAGATCATCGCGACAACGCTTGGCGAGACGGCAGGCGACGCCATTTCGATGACTTTAAACCTCGGCTACGTCATTGGGCTGATCATCACCTCAATCGTTCTCCTTGTAATCCTGGTTCTACAAATACGCTCGAAGGCCTATCATCCATCACTTTTTTGGGCTGCAATCATCGCTACCACGACCGCCGGCACGGAGGTTTCCGATCTCATGGACCGGACCCTTGGGCTTGGATATGTCATTGGATCGAGCATTCTCTTCGCTGGGCTGATTGCGACCCTTGCCGTTTGGTACGCACGGGAGAGAAACCTTCGCGTCTATCCGATCGCCCGGACCGAGACTGAGATCCTGTTCTGGGTCGCGGTCACGTTTTCCAACAGTTTGGGCACGGCTTTCGGCGATTCGCTCGTCGATGTTTTCGGCTTGAGTTATGTTCAGGGGGCGCTCGTAACAGCCGCTGTGATCGCGGTGGTTCTCGCCCTTCACTATCTGACGAGCATCAACAAGGTCGCCCTTTTCTGGATTGCGTTCGTCTTCACCCGTCCGTTCGGCGCGACGTTCGGCGATTTCTTGACCAAGTCGACAGCCAAAGGCGGTTTGTCGCTGAATCGACTGGAGGCCTCCGGTATCGCGCTCGCGTTGCTCGCCGTGATTATCTATTTCACCTCGCGTCGTTCCGAGGACAGCTCAGGTCAACGCGTCGAGCACGAAATGGAATCGCAAGCCGGTCTTGAAGCCGACGCTGCGGACGCGCGTGCCGGATAATTTGGCAGGCTTTCCGGTTGCATCAGGCACATCCCAATCCAGCCTAAGCGCGTTGTGGTCAAAACATCAGTCTCTCGGGAGCATTGTCCGTTAGCCGATCGTCTACCGGACAGTCTGCGGGAGCCCCCGAAACGTGGCCGCGCCTCCAATCAATTAGATGGTCCGAATTGTTTTGCAGTGACGGGGCTTGTAACGTAGCAATCTTGGCATGTCGCACACTCTTATTGGCTACGCCCGCTGCTCGACCGATCGCCAAGACCTTGCCGTTCAAGAAAATGCACTGCTCGAGCTCGGCGTCGGTGAGGATCGCATCTATACCGATCGCGGTCTGACCGGCACGAACAGGCAGCGGCCAGGCCTCGACCAGGCGCTCGCCGCCGTGCGGTCCGGTGACACGCTCGTCGTGCCAAAACTCGACCGGCTGGCGCGCTCGGTTCCAGACGCGCGTGCGATCGCCGACGAGTTGGCCGCGCGTGGCGTCAAGCTGGCCCTCGGCCGTTCGGTCTACGATCCGACCGATCCGATGGGGAAGATGTTCTTCAACATCCTGGCAACCTTCGCCGAGTTCGAATCCGATCTCATCCGCATGCGCACCCGCGAAGGCATGGCGATGGCGCGGGCGCGGGGGCGTCTGCGCGGCAAGAAGCCGAAGCTCTCCGAAAAGCAGAGCAAAGAACTCCGCCGCATGTACGATACCGGCGAATATTCGATCAGCGATCTCGCCGACGTCTTTTCCGTGTCGCGGCCAACCATCTATCGAACGCTGCACCGGGTGCCCGGTCGCGAGCCGCTGTCGCAGACTGAACGGCAGATCGCTGCGGCGAAGGCGGCAGGGAATGGGGCTCGCAATGCCGATCAAGCCTGAACTGCGCGGTTTCTATCCAATCGACTGGCCGCAGCTTTCCCATTCCATCCGCTTTCGCCGTGCCAAAGGTCGCTGCGAGCATTGCGGTCGCCCGCACGGGGAGATCGTCCACCATCTTGGCGATGGCCGCTGGTACGATCAAGAGAGCGAACGCTGGCGGGATGGGCAGGGCAGGAGGGTTCGCACCAACCTGCCCACGCCGGCCCATCTGCCTGCCGAAATCCCGGCTTTCGTCACCCAGGTCTATTTGTCTTGCGCCCATCTTGATCATGACGTCGGCAACAACGACGCTGGCAACCTCGCTGCGCTCTGCCAAAGGTGCCATATGATGCATGATCGACCGCATCATCTGGCCCGTCGACGGATCACCTATCTGATGCGCCGCGCACTCGGTGATCTGTTCGCCGGTCTCTATCGATAGCGCGTCGGGTTAAGGAAAGCCTTTTCTTCGTGGCCGTCTGCGCTTATCTTACATCAAAAGATGCATGAATTGATGCGGACGGAGCCAATGCGCACAACTGTCACCCTCGATGACCAACTTATGGAGCGCGCCACAGCGCTGACGGGAACAAGCGAACGCGGCACCCTGTTGCGCGATGCGCTCAAGGCGCTGATTGAACGCGAGAGCGCCCGTCGGTTGGCGAATTTGGGTGGGAGCCAGAGCGATCTTGTCGTCCCGCCAAGGCGACGAGGCGTTGCGTGATTCTTGCCGATACGTCGGTCTGGATCGATCATCTCCGCAAGGACGACGACCTTGTGCGCGAGCTGCTGCTGGAGAACCGTATTCTATGCCATCCGATGATTGTCGCTGAGATCGCCTTGGGATCGCTGAAGGCCCGGGACGAGGTTCTCGGACTATTAGACAGCCTGCCAATGCTCATTGAATCGCGCATTGCCGAAACACGCTTCATGATCGAGGATCGGAGGCTTTTCAGCCGTGGGATCGGTCTTGTTGATGCCGCTCTGGTCGCGGCTTGTCTGCTTGCGCCCGGTACGCGACTATGGACACGCGACAAACGCTTGGCCGCCGTGGCTTCCGAAATCGGAATTTCTGTATAATCGTGGCTGCCTGCCCCGAGGTTGAGCGGCACGCACCGTCATAAGGGGTTAAATAAGCCCATTATGGAATGAACGATTATCGATAATGTAGATCGCTTTTGACCTGGACCACCTCTTCCTGAAGTCCAAATTCTTCGACGATCCGACGGATGGTCGAAGCTGAATGGAGCCGGCGGTCGGCGTAGATCACGAATGCATTCAGGGTCTTGTCAAAGATGGCGCGACCACGGGGATGTTGGTCATACTCTGTCGCGCAAATCGTCGCCGGAAGTTGATGTTCTTTCAGCCATGTCGGACCCGCATCGTTCCACGCGTCCCAGTGGTCTGAATGTCCGCCATCGTAGGTCAGGCAATCACCGTAGGCATCGGCGCGCCCGATCGGCAAACCTACGGCCACGACCGTATTTTCAATCACCCAGAAGAGACCGACCTTCGTCCCACCTAAAGATTGGAGATCGAGGTATGGCAACAGGCGCTCCGCTTCAACGGTACTCAATGTGGTCGCAGCCGAACAATCGGCTCATGTCGTTTCCACGGAGAATCGTCGGCAAGCAAGATCGTTGATGAGATGTTTTTCGACAACAGTCGGACTTTCTTCACACCAAGTGTAAATTTCTTGGCCGCTAAAGTGAATATAGACTTTTGGAGAAAATTCGATGCCTTCATTTGCCCGCTCGTTCGCGGTTGACGTTCTTGCCGATTGGAATGCGAATAATCCGGGAAGCGCGGTTCGCGTGCTTTTCGATCATTGGTGCCTTCCCGGAGAAAAAACGACCGACAAAACCCGCCTGAGGCTCGGTCTGCGGGACGGCTACCTCAATTTTTATATCAAGGGTCAATCGGTCGCCAAATTGTCGTGCGGGCGGAACGGGCCAAAGCTTTCGGTTCATAAGGCTTACGTCACCGGCCGCCGCAGAGAGCAGACAGGCAACGGCACGCCGCCGGTGAAAGGCTACCAGGACTACGACACCATGGCGCTGGCTGATCTGACGACGGGCGCTCTTATCACAAACTGGATCGACACGGCGGACAGCTATGCCTCAGCTGAGAAGTGTTTCGTTGATGATCTGATCGCTGCCAATCCAGGTGTGATCGACATGGAAATGGGCCTGCCCGCAAGCGACTTGCCGGACAGCGAAAGAGTGGCGCCCCGTATGGATCTGGTGGTTGCCCAGCGCGCGGGTGACGAGCCGCTGTCCATCTGTTTCTGGGAAGCCAAATGCGCCAACAACCCTGAGCTTCGTGCGAGCGAAGACAACTCACCGAAGGTTCTGGGCCAGGTCGCGAAATACGTCCGGTGGATGGCCGAAGGCGATCGGGTCGTTCAGGTACAGCAGGCCTACCGGGAAACGGCCACCAAACTGTTGGACCTGTATAGCTTGTTCCACGAGGGAAAAAGAAAACCGGAAAGCGTGGGCATCTGGCAAGCACTTGCGCAGCTTGAGGCCACAGCCATCATCGCGCAGCCGGGCATTGTAATCGGCAATTACTGGCCTGAAGGCTATACGGCTTCGGTCGCCAGCAGCCGGATGGCCCAATGCGCCACCAGCTTCGCCAAGAACGGACACCGTGAAAAGCTCCAGGGTGCCGGTATCCAGGTGCATGAGGTCGGTCCCGATCACCATGGACCGGAACTACCCTTCTTTTCGGGAGCTGAACTGTCGGAATGACGCTTACCCTGACTGTCCATCGGGGGACTCGGGCGATCGGTGGCTCATGCATCGAAGTCGTAAATTCAGCGGGTGAACGGCTTATCCTGGATGCCGGTCGCCCGCTGGATGCACCTCGGGAAGCGACTGGACTGCTACCATCAACTCTGGACCTTCGCCGGCCCGCGACGGTGCTGTTTAGCCATTCCCATATGGACCACTGGGGGCTGATCGAGGAGCTACCTGCTGATTGGCCGATTTGGGCGGGCGAGAAGGCTGCGGAGTTGATGCGGCTCTCGGCAGAGTTGTTTGGCGGCGGCATTACCCGCCCGATCCGGACGTGGGATAGTCGCTCAAAGCCATTCGGGATCGGCAGCTTCACCATCACGCCGTACCTTACCGATCATTCAGCACCCGACGCTTACATGCTGCTGATCGAGGGCGCGGGACGCCGCATTCTCTACAGCGGCGATTTTCGCGCGCATGGGCGCAAGGCCCAGCTGGTCGAGGCGATAATCGCCGAACCGCCCGAAAAAATCGATGCGCTCATCATGGAGGGCACCAATCTCGGTACGGACAAGCCCGTGATCAGCGAGGCCGAACTTGAAAAGGCGTTTGTCGAGTTGGCGCATGAAACGCCCCGCCACGTGTTCGTGCAGTGGTCAGCGCAGAATATTGATCGTACCGTCACTTTGTTTCGAGCCGCCAAGCGCACGGGCCGCAAACTCGTGGTCGATCTCTACGGCGCCGATGTTCTCCGGCGAATTGCGGATGGTACCCGCCTGCCCGTTCCTGGCGCCGACTTCCCAGAATTGAAGGTGGTCATCACACCCGGGGGAAAGCGTCTCTATGGTCGTCAAGGTCGCGAAAAGTTCGTTGACGAGATGGCGACGAGCCCGTTCGCTACGTCGCGGGCACGCCTGGTCAAGGACAGGGCGATTATCATGCTCAGGGATTCTATGCTGCGCGATTTTGATCGTGCTGGGCTCGGTTTCACCTCTGCCGACGCATACGCCTTCTCCAGCTGGAGCGGCTATCTCGATCCCGAAGACGCAAACTCAGGATGGGCACAAGCGCGAGTGGCCGGCGCCAAGACGGTGAAGCTGCATACCTCGGGCCATGCCAGCCCGGCAGACCTCGCCCGCTTTGCGGCGGCGATTGCGCCTAAGGCACTGGTGCCGGTTCATGGGATTGCCTGGGACACGCCAGCAATTTCCCTGCCGCCAGTCCGTAGATTGTCGGATGGCGAGGTCTGGACGTTGCCATGAAAACGGCATCACTCGGTTACCGATATTTTCGCTGTTCCGGTTGTCGTTCGCACAATCTGAAACAGAATTATGCATTCTTCTCTATTCGGCGTTCTGATTTCAAGCGCTTTCGAGCGTGTCGCTTCACCGGCGTTGGACGTCTTTCGCGGATCCCCGCTTCTCTTCGGGATCGGTGACGAGACCGTCCCATGATGGGGTCAGTAGAATGAGGCGGCCCTATCTGTTTCGCGTCCTGATCGCGATGGTGCGACCGGTACCAGAATACACGCGAGCTTACCTCATCCATCGTCCCGCGAAGGACGTCGCTCCACCGGCTGGCGGAACCTGGTTGTTTCCTTTCGATATCGATTAAGTCTCGACTCAAGACAGTGATCAGGCCGCGGTCGGGATGCATTCCTCCCTTGTCCAGCGGAACTCTGTGCCGTCGCTCCACATGCGATGCATGATCACGGCCAGGCGACGCGCCAGCGCGACGATCGCTTTCTGCCGTCCACGTCGTTTGGCGACGTTCATCGCCCAGGTCTTCAGCCAGGACCATGTCTTCACCCGGCTCAGCATGACTTGCGCCGCCTCGTAAAGCAGAGCTCGCATCATGGCGTCCCCGCAGAGCGAGACGCGGCCGACGCGGTGGCTCTCGCCCGATTGATGAAGCCTCGGCGTCAGCCCCAGCGCCGGACCGACGGCACGTGAGTTGGTAAAGCGTGACGGGACATCGATGGTGCTGGTGAACGCGAGCGAGGTGACGGGACCGACGCCGGGGATCGTCATCAATCGACGGCAGACTTCGTCGTCCCGCACAATCGACAGCAGCTTGCGATGAAGGTCCGTGAACGTCTCGCGTAGTTTCTGCCTGGCCCCGAGCAACGGCTCCATGATCTCGCCGAGATCCGGCCTATCGTGGACAAGCTCGCGGATGCGTGCGTCGAACCCGAGCGTCCCGATGACGCCGACCTTGAGCCCGAAGTTGCGCAGGAGGCCACGGATATCGTTCTCGATGGCGATCGCCTTTTCCTGCAGCAACTTGCGGGCGGTCAGGAGCGCCCGCCGTCGCTGGTTCGTCAGCGTCTTGACGTGCACCGGCCGGAACAGGTTGACCCGCATCATTTGTGCGATGCCTCGCGCATCGTTGCGGTCGGTCTTGTTCACCTGGGCTTTCAGAAACGCTTTCGCATGGCGGGTCTCGATGCAGATCGCCGGTAGGCCGGCTTCGGCCAGACCACTGAACAGCCATTGCGACAACGGGCCGGCTTCAAGACCGACCCGATCAAGGGGCCATGCCGGATCCTTCAGCGCACGGGCGAGGTCATCCGGGTGGCTGAGGACCTTCATCTCCCGGCAAATCGCACCGGTCTCATCGACAATACAAACCGACGTCTCTTTCATCGAGACATCCAATCCAGCATAATGTTTCACGCTGCGCTTCCTTTCCTGATGCTTGTGGCTGTTTCTCACAGACCACGTTCTATCATCAGCTCGAAGCGCAGCACCTTGGGGACCCCTGTTGACAGGAACGGGCGCAAGCCGAATACCCCATCTGTTTCAGAATCGAGAGTAGCCGGCATTTGCGACTTACGACTCGTTCACGACGTTTCGAGTCCACCGTCTTTCCCCAAAGCGGTCATTCGGAAGGCTGAAGTCAGTCCCATTTCTCCGTCTCTGCTTAGCCATTTCGGAAAAGGCAATCGGGAACGGATTTCTGGAAAGCCTCTGCCGCTTTCGCGACGCGTTCCACGTTCCCAATCAAGAATGTGCTGGACGATGCAAAGTGCCGAAAGGGTGGTAACCAAACCGATCGGCTGACGGTATAGTGCGTCTTGGGGATAGGGGGTGGCAGGCATGCTTGAGCGGGTTATTTCGATCGCGAATGTCGGACGCTTCCGCAATTCGGCGAGCACGCCCAATCCTACCTTTAAACGTCAGACGTTGGTCTTTGCACCGAACAGTTATGGCAAGACCACCTTATGCGCGATCTTCCGTTCGCTCGAGCGGGGCGAGCCGGATCATATTCTGGGAAGGCGCTCATTGGGCGTTGCGGCTGACCCGGTCGTAAACCTGCTGTGGGGCGGCACGCCCCGGCAGTTTCGCAACGGCGCATGGCTCGCGGCGGAGCCTCGCCTGTCGATCTTCGACGGCACGTTCGTCGCCGAGAACGTCCATTCGGGGGACGTCGTCGAGGTCGCCAATCGGCGCAGCCTGTACCGGGTGATTGTCGGCCGTAATGGCGTTGGTCTCGCTCAGCAGGAAGGGCAGCTGGCGGAAGACGCGCGAGCCACGCAGACCCAACTGACAGCGGCAGAACGGGCGGTATCGGGGATTTCCGGCGGGATGACGACGAAATTGTTCGACGAGCTGGCGGCCGACCCTGATGTTGAAACGAAGCTCGCAACCGAGCGCGCGGCATTGCAGGCACAGCAGGAAGCCGTCGCTATTCGCGATCGTCTTCTGCTCACAACCGCAACCCTGCCTGCCTTCCCAGCTGATCTTGAACCCACCATGCGCCGATCGCTCGACGGCGTTGGCGCTGAAGCCGAGGAACGGATCGCCAAACACATCCGCTCGCACGGCTTGCAAGACGGCGGGCAAGCCTGGCTGGCCCGCGGGGCTGCGTACGCCGACGGTGATGATTGCCCCTTCTGCGGCCGTGATGGTCTTGAGGGACTGGACTTGGTGCGCGCTTACCGCGCGTTGTTCGGCGAGGGTTATAAGGAGCTGCGGACGGCGATTGGGACCATGCGCGATCGTGCAGCAGCCGCTTTTGGGCCGGCTAGCGTCGCTGCACTGAAAACGCTTGAAGCACGCAATGGGGGAGGGCTTGATTATTGGGGCCGCTATTGCGCGCTCGATCGAGATGCGTTCGAATCCCTTGATGCCGTGGCCGACGATCTCGCGGCTGCCGATACGCGCCTGTCGGCCCTGATTGAGGCGAAAATTGCAAAACCGCTAGACGAGTTCGAAAGTCAGGACGAGCTGGAGGCTATCGAGCGAGAGATCGCCGCTATTGTTACCCGCATCGAGCGGTACAACGCGGCTATCGAGGCAGCTAATATTATCATTGAGGCGAAGAAGGCTGACACCGCGGGCGGCGACGTAGCGGCGGTGTCAGCCCGGATCGCACAGTTGGAAGCCGCCCAGCGCCGTCACTCACCAGACGGCATCGCTCGGTGCGATCAGTGGCGGAACCTCGACGCTGAGAAGCGACGGCTTAACGGCGCCAAGGCCGTTGTGCGTGCGGAACTGGAAGCTCATTGCGATCAGGTCGTGCAGCCCTATCAGGAGCGAATCAACTACTTTCTGCAGCTGTTCAACGCCGGCTTTTCGATCGCTCGGGTAGGCCATGCCTATCCGGGGGGGCTGGCGACCTCGACTTACATGCTGCGCATCGACAATGTTGACGTCGCGGTTGGAGACAGCAGGACCTCAGGTGGTGAACACTCCTTCAAGAACACGCTAAGCGCCGGGGATCGCACCACTTTGGCGCTGGCTTTCTTCCTCGCCGGGCTAGAGCGTGAACCTGACTTGGCTGATCGTGTCGTAGTGTTCGACGATCCCTTCAACAGCCAGGATGCCTTTCGCCGGCGTCAGACTGTCTACGAGATCATGGCTGTAGCCCGCAGCGGAGCGCAGGTAATCGTGCTGTCGCACGATCCGCTCTTTCTGAAAGCGATCTGGGAGAAGTGCCAGCCCGCCGAAAGGGTCGCCGTGCAGTTGAGTTACCATAGCTCGATCGGCTCCAAGATCATGACCTTCGATCTGGACGATGCTTGCCGAGGACGCGCTGCCGCCGAACTCGACGCTTTGCTCGCCTTTCGGGCGAATGGTGCCGGCGATCTGCGCGAGATCATCAAGAAGCTGCGCATCGTCCTCGAGACCCACTACCGCTGCACCTTTACGGGGTCGTTCGCCCCCAACGACAATCTCGGCGAGATTCTTCGGAAGATACGCGACGGCGGTGCTGTACATCCGGCAGCGGCCCATCTCGATCAGCTCGATCGCATCAACGACTATACAGCTGAATACCACCACGGAGAGGACGCGAGAGGAGAGCCTGAGCCGCTTCTCGATCGGGAAGAGCTGACGGGCTTCGTCAATCAGACGATCCAGCTGGCTAATGCGTCACCAGCTTGAAGGCTTGCAACGAACGTCCAATTCCGCCGATTGGCGCCTAAAAGTAGCCGCCCTGCTAGCACCATCCCGGCCGTCCAATCGCTCGTTCTGAAACACTTTCATTGTATTCTGTTTCAGATCAGCACCCGCTCAACCTCGTCGAGCGTGACCTCATCACTCCGCCGGTCATAGAGCTGCGTCGTCCGCGTGCTGGCATGGTTGGCCATCGCGGCCGCGCGCTCGAGCGTGCCGCCGTTCTTGAGGTAAGCGGTGATGCCGGTGGCCCGGAAGGTGTGGTTGCCGATCTTTGCGCCGATCCCAGCCGCCGCCGCGCGCCGCTGGATCATCGCATAGGCATTGGCCTGGGGCAGGGGCGTCGTCGTCAGCTCCCGCGTCCCGCGGCCGATCGTGCGGAACAGCGGCCCCTTGCGATCCTCGGCGATGCCGCAGTCCTCGAGATAGGCTTGGAGGTAGGCTTCGAGATTGTGGTGGCAGGGCATTTCATGCCACTTGCCGCCCTTCTCATTGAGCCGCACCCACAGGCGCCGGTTCTGCACGTAGACGTCCTCGATCTTCATGCCAAGCGCCGCCCCGACGCGGGCGAAGGAGTATACCATCAGCCCGATCAGTGCCCGGTCACGGAGGCCCGCCGGGGTGGAGACGTCGATCGCATCGAGGAGTTGCCGCGCCTCGGCCGGATCGAGCACCGGCGTCTTGCCACGGCGGACACTGTGCGACGGCCCGCGCACTGAGGCAGCCGGGTTGACCGGCACCACCTGGCCGACCACCAGCCAATCGAATAGCATGCGGATCGCGGCAAGCCGCTGCTTGGCAGTGGGAGCCGAGCGCTCCCGCGTCAGCTCCTCGATATAGGCAGCGACATGCAGCGGCTGCACGGCCGCGATCGACGCCACGCCATGCGCCTCGCACCAGGCCAGAAACTCGCCAACGGCGCGGCCATAGGCGCGGCGGGTGTTCGGATTACGGATCTGCGCGGTGAAGAATTCCAAGAAGCGGATCGCGGCGCGCTCGCCTGCGGCTGCGACCAGGCTGGGCGTGTGCGGGGCGGTAAGGGCCGGAAGTTGCCTCATGTCAACTTAGCGCTCACGATTGAGCCAGCAGGAACTTCCTCGTAATTGTATTGGTGCGCGTAATCTGCTGCAGCCGTCTTCCTGTTGCGTCGCGCAGGATACTCTTCACCGGGGACCGAGCAGCGTATATCGCGGCCTAGCTTTTTTTCTTCAACGACAGCGGTATTCCAATGAGTGTCGTCGACCATCGGTCCTTCGACACAGAATTGCTTCTTGTCATGATCTGCTATGATCATCACGAATGATTTCGTCATTACGCGGCTCCTCGTTGTCCGTCACATCATCCCGCCCGCCCGCGGACGCAGGGCTCCCTACATATAGGATAAAGGACATTATCATATATTATTGGATCAAAATATGAATTGAATATCCGGCCTGCGACGAATGCAGGCGAAAAATTTACCGCAATCGTAATTTTGAATCGCACGCCCCTTCGATCATTCCAATGGTTCTATTTTCCGCACCAGCGATTGCCGAAATTTGGCCAGGGCTGGGACAGGCCTTCGTCGATCAGCACCTTGCCGGCATCGCGGCCGTTGGCGAGCCGGACTACGACAAGGTTGCGTCCGTAGCTGCCATGGCGGCCGCTGTCCTCGATGACATAGCCGCCCGTCATCAGCTGGCGCAGCCGATCACGGGCCTGTTCGCCCAGTTGACGTTCCCTTGCGCATTCGGCGTGGGAGATCTCCGGGGTGTCGACGTCGAGGGCACGCCACTTAACGCCATTCTCCCAGCCGGTGTCGCCGTCGACGATGCAGGTGAGTTTGCGTGCTGCGCGATTGCCGCCCGAGCAGACCGGCGGCATGCCGATTCTGCCGAGCTGCGCGTCGGCGACCGTCGTCATCCGCTCGAACACGAAGGGGCTGGCGAAAGCAAGAACACAACCGCCAGCCAGAGCCGTCACAAACTTGATGCTCCTGCGCCGTCCCGAGCGACACGTCGGAGCCTTGCTTTCACGCCGACGCCGGCGCGCGACGCCGATCGGGACAACGGTTCTGTTCCATCTGGAGGTTTTAGGTCGTGAAGGTCTGGCCATCGGCCGAATGTGATGCAGTGCTGTTACCGCAGGGTTAAATCCCGTCACCGTGGCGGCATCATTCTGCGACAGAGGATATGCTGGAACCGGGCAAATCTCCGCGTGGAGATGCTACATTCCTGAAGACACAAAACTGGTGCGCCATGGCCTCGAAGACCACCCTGAACGCGAAGAACCTCCAGGCGCTGGGTGTCGAGCGTTTGGCTGACCTGCTGATCGAAATCAGCACCGGTAACGCCGCCGCAAAACGCCAGCTTCGGCTTGAGCTGGCCGGAGAGAACGGCCCGGCGGAGGTGGCGCGCGAGGTCAAGAAACGGCTTTCGACCATCGCCCGCAGCACGAGCTTCGTCGACTGGCACAGGCATCGGGCCCTGGTCTCTGATCTTCAAACCCAGCGCAAGGCGATTGCCGAAACGATCGGACCCAGCGATCCGGGCGAGGCGGTCGAGCTTCTCTGGCGGTTCATCGAACTTGCACCCGGCCTCTACGATCGGGCCGACGACAGCAGCGGTGCGATCGGCGACGTGTTCCGCGATGCTGTCGTCGATCTCGGTGTCGTGGCGACGAACGCCAAAGCGGACCCGGAATCGCTGGCGGCACGCGTCTTCGGCGCTCTCTGCGCCAATGATTACGCGCAGTACGACGGGCTCATCGAAGCCCTGGCCCCGGCACTCGGCGAGCGTGGTCTTTCAGCCCTCAAGGCGCGGTTTCTGGAATGGCAAGCCGAACCCATGCCGCAAAAGGCGGCCGAAAAGGACCGTCGCAAGATTGGGTATTCGACGAGCGGCGCGATCTACGCTGATGAATTCGAGGCTCAGAACAAGAGCCTGACGATCGGCGTGGCCCTGCAGCAGATCGCCGACGCCGAAGGCGACGTAGACGCCTACATTGCGCAGCAGAGCGTTGCCGCCAAAGGCGTGCCGCGGGTTGCAGCTGACATCGCACGACGGCTGCTCGATGCCGGGCGGGCCGCGGAAGCGCTGGCGGCGACAGATGCGGTAGACCGCGAACGGCATTTTGGTGGATACAACCCTTACCATCCCGAATGGGAGGAGGCGCGTCTTGCCGCCCTCGAGGCTCTCGGTCGAAAGGACGAAGCGCAGGCGTTCCGCTGGTCGCTGTTCGAGACGCGTCTCAGCGTCGAGAGACTACGCGAATATATCAGGCGGCTCCCCGATTTCGACGACATCGACGCTGAACGGAAGGCCTTCGCGCTGGCGCTTGATCATCCGCAGTCCTACCAGGCGCTGTCGTTCTTTCTACGCTGGCCTGATCTTTTAAACGCGGCCGATCTCGTCCTGCGCGAAGACCGGATCTGGAACGGCGACTTCTATCACCTCTTGACGCCGGCCAGCGAAGCGCTGGCAGACGCACATCCGCTTGCTGCGACGAAGCTGCTTCGCGCCATGATCGAGTTCGCGCTCGACGAGGCCCGCAGCAAGCGATACCGGCATGCCGCCCGCCATCTCGTCGAATGCAAGCGACTGGCCGACAAGATCCAGGATTTCGGCGATATGGTCACCCATGATGATTTCGTCGCTGCGATCAAGGAAAAGCATGGGCGCAAGAGCGCCTTCTGGGCCGCTATGCCAAACTGACCCTGGCGATCTCGGTCGCTGTAGGGTTGGTGGACATCAAGGGGCCGCCATGTGAGCGGGTGCCTCGACCAAGAAAGAGAAAGAGGAAGGGCAGCCCGTGTGACGGGCTCGAATGGGAGAGAGAGGCTTTCCCGGTTCGTCGCAGGAGTCTCCTCCGATGAAGACCACCATCATCCGCAAGATCGCACTTGGCCGGCTGGCCCTTTCGCCGAAGAACGTGCGCAAGACGAAACCGTCCGCAGCCGATGATGCCGCGCTCGAGGCGTCGATCGCCGCGCACGGGCTGAAGCAGAATCTTGGCGTCGAAGCCGACGCAGTTGAAGGAGCCGGGGAAGGCCAGTTCCTCGTCCACGCTGGCGGCCGCCGCCTGAAGGCGCTGCAAGCGCTGTGCGAGAAGGGCGTGATCGACGCCGACTACAAGGTGCCGTGCCTGATCGACGAGGGCGGCGAGGCCGCCGAACTGTCCTTGGCCGAAAACGTCATGCGCGTCGCGATGGGCGCGGCCGATGAGTTCGAGGCGTTTGCCGGGCTGATCGCGGCCGGTGCCGGCGAGGACGAGGTGGCGGCCCGGTTCGGCACAACGGTTGGCCATATCCGCAAGCGGATGAAGCTCGCGGCGATCGCGCCGGAGATTCTCGACCGGTACCGCGATGGCACGATCGCGCTGGAGACCCTGATGGCCTTCACGCTGACCGACAGCCACGACCGGCAGCGCGAGGTGTTTGCCGCGATCGAGCCGAACCTTCGCTATGGCGGTTCGCCGGTCCACCTAGTGCGCCGCCACCTGACCGAAGCGCGGGTGTCCGGCCAGTCGCGGCTTGCCCGCTTCGTCGGCGGCGAGGCCTACGAGGCGGCGGGCGGCACGCTGACCCGTGATCTGTTCAGCGACGAGGAGGGCGGACAGAGCATCTGGTTCGACGATCCTGGGCTTCTGGAGACGTTGGCGCTTGCCCGGCTGGAAGCGGAAGCCGAGACGTTGCGCCAATCCTGGAAATGGATCGATGTGATGCTCGACATGCCGTGGCAGGCCGCCCAGGCATTCGGCCGGGTCTATCCGGAGCCCGTTGATGCCGACCCGACAGTCGTCGAAGAGATAACGAAGGTCGACGCCCGCCTGTCGGAACTGGCGGACAGGTCCGAGCTTACCGACGAGCAGACGGAGGAATACGAGCGACTGGTCATTCGCGCCGAAGCGCTTGAGGAACAGCTTGACCAACTCGAGCAGGTTTACAGTGACGAAGCCATGGTCATCGCTGGCGGTCTGCTGTCGCTGGATCATGCCGGCCAACTTCGCTTCGAGGCTGGCCTCGTGCGCCCCGAGGACATTCCTATGGAAACGTCGGCGGACAGTCTCGGTGAGACCAACGATGCACCCAATGCACCCGATGCGAGCGACGCAGAAGCTGCAGACATCGGCGACACGGCTGCCAGTGAAGCCGATCGCGGTGTTGGTGATGACAGTGACGTTGATGCTCCGTTAGCGTCCACGGCGCGATCGCTTCGCATCGATGCCCCGCGTCCTGTTACGGTGGGGGCTTCAGGGATGTCCTCCCGCGTCGACGACCAAGCGGCGGCCAGGCGCAAGGAGATGGGTCTGTCGGCAGCGCTTGCCGACGACCTTCGGGCCATTCGCCATCAGATCCTGAAGGCGCATCTCGCCGGCGACTTCGATACGGCCTTTGATCTCAACCTCTACTCGCTCTGTAATTCCGTGTTCGCTGTGGGCTACCGGCCCAAGCCCATCGATCTGTCGGTAACACTGGCGATGAACCAGAGTTCGGCAGCGCATCTTACCGGCACCGTTGCCGAGAAAATGCTCGAGGCGCAGAAAAAGGCGCTTCGGCTCGACTGGATGCAGTTGCCAAAGCCACAGGATTTCATCGCCCTAAGCGCGCTGAAGCCGCGCGAAAAGCAGGCCCTGTTCGCGTTCGCAACGGCCTGTGCTCTTGTTGCGCAGCTGTCCGTCGACCACGGCGCCAATCCGGTGATCGAGGAGGCAGGGCGGCGGATGGACGTCGACGTCGCCGCGTGCTGGCGCCCGACCGCGGTAAGTTATTTCGGGCGAGTCAAGAAAGAGATGTCGCTCGACGTCGCCCGCGAGCTGATCAGCGATCGCTGGGCTGACGAGCATGGCGGCGGCAAGAAAGCCGTGGTGGCCGATGCGATGGAAGCGGCGTTTTCGGACCAGGCGCGTGAGCGTACGGGACTGACGCCGGCGACGGCGGCCAAGACCGAGCGCTGGCTGCCCGCCGGGATGGGCTTTGGCGATGCTGAGAATGCTGGGGCGGCGCCCGCCATGGTCGAGGACCATACCGGACGCGCCTCCGGCACCGCTGAAGAACCGAACGGTCAGGGCTATCGTAAAAACGAAGCCGACGCCGATGAGGCCGACCACGGCAAAACCACCCAATACGATGTTGAGGACGATGATGTCTCCGTCCCGGCCTTCCTCACCGATCAGGCCGCCTGACCGGCGGTCGTCGGCCGACATCCAACGGTCCGTGAGCACGAAGCCGGCTCGCGGGCTCGAACCAACTGCTCAAAATCTTTGAACCGGGTGGCTGCCAAACGCGGTCGTCGCTCGATCTGACCTTGCCGATCGTCATCCCACTCGCGAGAGCGGGAACGGCATCCCTGTCTGACCACCGGAACTGCAGGCGCCGGACCCCCTTCGAGCCGAAGGCGCGCATGCGGCGGGTCCACCGATGCGAGGCCCCCGCGGATCACCGTGGGCGCATCGACATGCGATAGGGAAACTGTTCGTCCAGACGATCGGCATATCAGTTGCCAGCAGCTCGTGGCCGCTGCTTCCACAATGAACCAACACAAGTCTGGCGCAACGCTCAAGCGCTAAGGTCGCCTTGCTTTGCTCCTCCCGGACAAGCGATAGCAGTACGATGATAGACGCGCCGATCGTTCCTCCCGACGATTGGCGCGTTTTTTATTGAAGCTCCTGTGCTGGCTTGGATGGCGGTCGCCTGTGCCAACAAAACGGGACTTTCGGTTCCAATTCGTTTGAGTTGGCAACGAGAAGACGCTCAGCCCTCGCGGCCATCCGAGCGATCGCCGCGGGCAACTTCGATCAGCGCGCCGTCCGGCAACGGCCGCTGCAGCGCCGACGCCTCGTCCCATTCGGCCCGCATCCAGGTGTCGATCTCGTCGGCCTCGGTGAGGATGACCGGCATGGCTTTTGGATGAATTGCACCGACCTCGGCATTGGGGTCGCAGGTGAGAAACCCGAAGAGGTCGGCGGTTACCTCGCCCTCCTTGAGTTTGCGCACGCTGGTCCAGTTCGTCCAGATGCCGGCGAAGACGGCCAGCGGCCGGTCTTCCGCCTGTGCGAACCAGACCGGCACCTTCTTGCCGTCGACGGTGTCGTATTCCGAAAACGACGTCAGCGGCACGACGCACCGGTGCTCGGGCGATAGCCATCGCCGCCAGTGCGGGCTTTTGGTGTTGCGGATGTTGGTGACCCCGGGATCGGTCTTGCGGTCCTTCAGGACGAATTGCGGCGACGGCATGCCCCAGCGGGCGAGGACAAGCTCGCGTCCGCCGTCCTCGAAATTTCGCACGATCGGCGCCGACTGATCGGGGAAGACCGACGGCATCGACGGCAGATTGCCGGTGGCATCGACCATCGCCCGCGTGAATTCACGGATGGCCGCCTGGCCTTTGGTGATCGAATAAAGGTTGCACATTAACGGAGTTCCCGGGTGGTTTTGCGAATTTTCAGACGATCCTGCGAAGCTACGAGTGGAAAGCTCGGATCAAGTGCCAAGCCATAAATGGATCATCGGGACAGGCGGAACTCTCCAGCGTCAGCCATCGGGTTCAAAGAGCATAGGTACGCGTAATGAGTTCGACAGGGCCGGACCATGGTGTCCAGTACGATTGGCGCGATCGCAACGCGAAAAAGACTTTCGACGACCTTGCCCGACAGATCACCTCGATCTGGAAGGAAGCCGCGTCCGGCGCGCGTTGACGCAGCGCCGAAGACGTCCAGCTGATCCGGCGCGAGGCCCACAGACTGGCTCAGCCTTTAACGAAACAGGCCGCAAAACTGCGGAAGATGTATGCGCGGCCAGTCGGACCGCCGGCGACTAACGGTTCGCAACCCGAAGCCGGGACCGGAGTAGACGGAGAGGATCGCGAGAACGAAGCGGAAGAGCCAGCAGAGCCAGTGTGAAAAAGCCGTCCGGCTCAACGCAAGCGGTTCGGCACCCACAGCATGCTTCTCGGCGTGTCGTCCGGCCCTTCCATGAGCGTCAGCACGTCCGTGACCGATCCGCAGTCGATGCATCGTCCGCGCATGGCGTCGATCTCGATGTTCGGGCGAGCGATCATCAGGAGGTCCGATGCCCTGAATGTCGCCGTGCGCTCGCAAGGCTCGCAGGTGATCTCGACGAGCATGCGCATACGGGCGGCCTGGCCGAGATTTCTGATGGTTCCGGTCATCGTCCGAAAATGGAACGAAGACGGAACATCGTCAACGGACCGAAAGCAGATTTGAGCCAAACGGATTTGAGGAACCGAGATTTTGAAACCGCCCGAGACGAACCCCAGTCCTGTCCCGCGGCCGATCCCCTTGTCCGACGTTGAACTGGCCGAGGCGCTCGACGCGATGGTCAATTCCGGCCGGATTGAGCTGATCGACGCGGTGCTGATCGCCGAAGCCGCCGAGCGACTGAAGCTTCGCCCGGTTCCGTTGAGTGGCGCGATCAACTGGAACAGCGGCCGGAAGCCCAACTGAAAGATCGGGAACGATCGACAAAGAGATTGGCGGAATGGCGGCATTGCTTCGCCATCAGGGTATGCGCCGATTGCGGGCGACCACGGGCAGCGTCGGAAGAGAGCAAGAGAAAGGGCCGGGAAGGCAGGCCTTCCTGAGGGATCGAGAGAGATCGGGGAAGCCAGTCCTTCCAACGATGGAGCCTTTCGATGAGCCTTTCACCCGCCGCTACCCAAACCGCCCTGCCGTCGCTGTTTGCCTTCGATGCCAATACCGGTGCCGGTGGCGCCGACGGTGCTGACCGTCCTGCCCTACAGGCCGCACCGCCTGCCCACCGTGCGATCTTCCAGGCCGCGCAAGCGCTTTTGAAGTTCCTCGAAGCCGGCAAGCGCGTCGATGTCAGGGTGCTGCGCGCGACCATGGAGTCCGCCTTCGGCGGATCGGACGCCGAAGGCTGCTGGCTGTGGAAGGACGCCTACGAAGCGGTGGAAACGGCGCAGGTGCTGTTCGTCGTCAAATACGGCGCCGCCATGCGTCGCCAATCACACAGTGATAGGGCGGGATCCGCCGATGCCTTCCTCGCCATGCTGGAGCGTCTCGTAGGTCTGGTTCCCACCCAGACCAGGCGTTCGGAGGAAAGCCGGAAGCGCCAGCAGTTCTCGACGCCGCTGCCGCTGGCCTTCGTCGCGGCCGAGGCCGCCGGCATTACACCTGACGATCTGGTTCTCGAACCCTCCGCCGGCACCGGCATGATGGCGGTCTTCGCCCGCATGGCCGGCGCTCAGCTGATGCTGAACGAATATGCCGAGCTTCGCGCCAAACTGCTGGAGCAGACGTTCGGAACCTCGGCCGTCACGCGCTTCGATGCCGCCACCATCCATGACCGGCTTGATCCCGGTCTTGTCCCGTCGGTGGTGGTGATGAACCCGCCATTCTCGGCAACGCCGGGCGTCGAGGGCCGGTTCAAGTCGACCACAGCCTGCCATGTCCGATCGGCCTTGCAGCGCCTGGCGCCCGAGGGGCGACTGGTGGTGATCACCGGCGAAGGGTTCGGACCGACAGCACCGGCCTGGCGCGAGACGTTCCGCGATCTCCAGGCGATCGGCCGCGTCGTCTTCACCGCCGGCATCGCCGGCACGGTGTTTGCGCCCAGCGGCACGACAATTGAGACCCGGTTGACGGTCATCGACAAGATACCGGCCGAGGATCCGGCGCGGTTCGAGGGCTGCCATGCGATGGCGACGGACGCTGCCGATCTCCTTCGACTGATGCAGGCGCATTGCCCGCCGCGTGTGGCCGTGCCGACCACGGCTGTTCCTGCCAACGTCGTTGCTAACGCGGCCGCAGCCGATGGCACGCCAACGATGGCCGGATCGGCATCCGTCGTCGAGAGCGTTACCGTGCTGCGCGACCGCGCCAGGGCCGAAACCCGCGAGATTGAGCTTGCCGCGTCCCGCCACGCGCTCGACAGCGTCGAGACATCCGAGGTCAGCTACCTGCCGCGGGCCTGGGCCCCGAACCAGGCCGCGCTGACAGCTTCGCTTTACGAGCGCTACGAGGTTCAGTCGATCCAGATCGAGTGCGAGGGAAAGGCCGCCGTCTCGCACCCGACGACACTGGTGCAGTCGGCCGCCATGGCCTCCGTCGCGCCGCCGGTGCCGTCGTATCGGCCGATCCTGCCAATCAGCCTGATCCGTGACGGTCATCTGTCCGATGCGCAGGTCGAGAGTGTCATCTATGCCGGCGAGGCCCATGCGACATTCCTCTCTGGCGAATGGACCCGCGACGCAGAGACCGACCAGATCGTCGCCGCCGGCGTTGGAAACAATAAGAGCAACCGTGGGGGCAACGGCGAGGTCGAAGGCAAGGGTGACAGCTTCAAGCTGCGCCGCGGCTGGTTCCTCGGTGACGGCACCGGCTGCGGCAAGGGCCGCCAGGTCGCCGGCATCATCATGGACAACTGGCTGAACGGCCGCCGCAAGGCGATCTGGCTGTCGAAGTCCGACAAGCTGATCGAGGACGCGAGACGCGACTGGACGGCACTCGGCGGCGCCGCCTCCGATATCGTGCCGCTGTCGAAGTTCAAACAGGGCACCTACATCGCCCTGAAGGCCGGCATCCTGTTCGTCACCTACGCGACACTGCGCAGTGCCGAGCGCACGATCGGCGACGTGAAGAAGGCCAGCCGGCTGACCCAGGTCACCGATTGGCTGGGTAAGGGTTTTGACGGCGTCATCGCCTTCGACGAGGCGCACGCGATGGCCAACGCTGCTGGCGGCAAGTCCGAGCGCGGTGACAAGAAACCATCGCAGCAGGGCAAGGCCGGTCTCGATCTCCAGAACGCTGTTCCCGGGGCCCGGGTGATCTACGTCTCGGCGACGGGTGCGACCGAAGTCGGCAATCTGGCCTATGCCAGCCGTCTCGGTCTCTGGGGCACCGGTGACTTTCCGTTCGTCAACCGTGCGGCCTTCGTCTCGGCCATGGAGGCAGGCGGCATTGCGGCGATGGAGGTGATCTCCCGCGATCTGAAGGCGCTCGGCCTCTACATGGCCCGCTCGGTCTCCTACGAGGGCGTCGAATACCAGATGCTCGTCCACGCGCTGACGCCGGTGCAGATCGCCATATACGACAGCTACGCCGAGGCCTTCCAGGTGATCCACACCCATCTCGATGCCGCGCTGCTCGCCTCCGGCGTCACATCGGATGAGGGCACGCTGAATGCCCAGGCGAAGTCGGCGGCCCGCTCGGCCTTTGAATCCAACAAGCAGCGCTTCTTTCAGCATCTCATCTGCGCGATGAAGTGCCCGTCGCTGATTCCGGCCATCGAGGCCGATCTCGCCGCGGGGCATTGCGCGGTCGTGCAGATCGTCTCGACCTCCGAGGCGCTGCTCGATCGCCGGTTGGCGGAGATCCCGGCGTCGGAGTGGAACGACATCCAGATCGACGTCACCCCGCGCGAATACGTCCTCGACTATCTGCAGCATTCGTTTCCGGTGCAGCTGTTCGAGCCCTACACCGACGAGGACGGGACTCTGCGCTCGCGTCCTGTGATGGACGAAGCCGGCAATCCGGTGCTGTGCCGGGAAACCGTCGACAAGCGCAATGCGATGATCGAGCATCTCGGCAGTCTCGCCCCGGTTCAGGGCGCGCTCGACCAGCTGCTCTGGCACTTTGGCACCGAAGCCGTCGCCGAGGTCACCGGCCGCTCGCGGCGGGTGGTGCGGGGCAAGGACGCAAATGGGGGGAATGGAAAGCTCAAGGTTCAAAGCCGACCGGCCTCGTCGAACCTGTCGGAGACCCAAAGCTTCATGGACGACGCCAAGCGCGTCCTGATCTTCTCCGATGCCGGCGGCACGGGCCGATCCTATCACGCCGATCTCGGCGCAAAGAACCAGCGCCTGCGGGTGCATTACCTCCTGGAGCCGGGCTGGCGGGCGGACAATGCCATCCAGGGGCTGGGGCGAACCCATCGCACCAATCAGGCGCAGCCGCCGCTGTTTCGGCCGGTCGCCACCGATGTGAAGGGTGAGAAACGCTTCCTGTCGACGATCGCGCGCCGGCTCGACACGCTGGGTGCGATCACCCGCGGTCAGCGTCAGACTGGTGGGCAAGGGATCTTCCGGGCCGAGGACAATCTGGAAAGCCCCTATGCGCGGGCAGCGCTTCGCCGTTTCTTCGGCGCCGTCCATGCCGGACGGATCGAGGCGTGCTCGCTGAAGCGCTTCCAGGAGATGACGGGTCTGGACCTTGTCGGCGAGGACCGGACGCTGCTTGACGAGTTGCCGCCGATCCAGCGGTTCCTGAACCGCTGCCTGGCGCTGACGATTGCGATGCAGAACGCGATCTTCGAGGCGTTCACCGGCATACTCGACGGCATCGTCGAGGCGGCCATCGCTGGCGGCACTTTCGATGTCGGGCTGGAGACGCTGACGGCCGAGCGATTTACCGTGGTCGAGCGCAAGACGATCTTCGAAGCAGTCTCGGGCGCGACGACCACGGCGCTGACCATCGAGGCGACCCATCGCAACTCGCCGACGACGTTGAACGGAGCCCTGGATATCCGCGCGAAAGAGCGGCAGTCGCGGTTGCTGGTCAACGAGCAGTCCGACCGTGCGGCTGTGGAAATCCCGGCCAGCGCCATCATGGACGATGATGGCGGCATCATTGAGCGGGTGAAGCTCGTCCGGCCGATGGGAACGGACTCGATGACGGAACTGGAGATGGTGGCCTCGCACTGGGTGCCGGTCGACGACACCGTCTTCGCGGCAGCCTGGACGGCCGAGGTTCAGGCGATCCCGGAGTTCTCGACATCGCGGCTGACCATCGTGTCCGGATTGCTGCTGCCGATCTGGGATCGGCTGCCCGACGAGAACTGTCGGGTCTACCGGCTGCAGACCGATGAGGGCGAACGCGTCATCGGCCGTATGGTGACGGCCGAGCAGCTTGGCGCCGTCTATGCCAAGCTTGGCCTGACCGAGACCGTCGCACTGACCGTCGACGAGATCGAGGTGGCGGTGATGCAGCGCGGCGCGCCTATCCCGCTTCTCGGCGATCTGACGCTGCGCCGGTCGCGGGTGATGAACGCCTGGCGGATGGAGGTGACGGGGTTCGACCCGTCGCTGCTTGCGACCCTCAAAAGCCTTGGATGCCGGACCGAAATCATCGCCTGGAAAACCCGGGCGTTTCTGCCGCTCAGTGAAAGGTCGGCGCTAGACCGGTTGCTGGAGCGCTTTCCGCAGACCTGTGCAGCCAGTGGCCAGACGCCGGACGGTTGCGCACTGGCGAACGCCGCCTGAACACAAGAAATCCAGAATGAGTGCGGCGACCGTTGGGAGCAGTCGCCGCTTCGATCACGACGAGCGGCAAGCCGGATCGTGCGACAACGCGATCTTACGCTGCGGAATTGCAACCGACAAGGCGATGGCGATGACGCAATGGAAAGTTCGATGGAAGGATCTTACGATGGAGACGGTCGAAGACATTGCGCGCCAGCTCGGCGCCAACGCCGAAGCGTTCTGCCGGACCTATCTGCCAAACGGCACACGCGCCGGCAATTACTGGAAAGTCGGAAACGTCAGAGGAACGGCTGGTGCAAGTCTTGCGATCCGACTTCATGAGATCTCTGGCAAACCTGCCGGCAAATGGACGGACTTCCAGTCCGGCGAGCATGGCGACCTGATCAATCTGATTCCTGAGGTCACAAATACCTGCCGCTTCAGGGAGGTGATGGACGAGGCGAGGGCGTTCCTCAAGCGGCCCGCGATACCAACCGCCAGCCGTACCGCGAAGGGGCAGTTCACGACGCCCGTGGAGCGGATCGAACGGGCACAACGTCTTTGGGCAATCGGCCGTCCCATCACCGGCACGCCGGCGGAAACCTATCTGCGCAACCGTGGCATCACCCGCTTTGGACCGGCGCTCGCCTGGCACGAGGCCGTCCATTACCGTGAGGCGACCACCGGCACCTTTGCGACCGCGCCGGCGCTTCTGGCCAGGATCACGGATACCGCTTGCAACTTGACCGGCGTCGCGCGGACATGGCTCGACATCGAACGCGGCACGGTCGCCGACATCGTCGACCCTAAGCGCGTCATGGGTCAACTCATGGGACGTGCTGGTAGTGTCTCAGTTTGAAATTAGATGATCGCCCCTGACGGGGGCGGCACGTTGTCCCATTTCTCGGCAATGTCGAAACACACCGCTTTCATCTCGTTAAATTTGTAGATGGATTTTGACGGAGCAACATGCGTCTCCCCTGAAACCGCGCACAGAACGCGACAGAGATTATATTCGGGCTTTGCCTGTTCGATGAAGGGCGATTCGGAAAAGAACCCATAGAGAAAGGCGGATTGGAATTCCGCAACCTCTGACGGCACTGGCGACCCCTTGGCGTAGCGATACATAAGCCCGCCAATCTTTTGTGTATTGGCCTTCGTCATGCGGTAGGACAACAGGCTTGGCGTAAACCTGACAAGCGTCCCGTTGTAGCTTGGGTTATCGATCTTTTCGGGGGCAACCACTTCAAAACCATCAAATTCGTATTTCGTGGCCATCCCTGCGAAAGCATCCACAAAATCGGCATTGTAGCCATGCAATTGGGCCTCGAATTCGGTGTCCGCGATCCGGTTCCGAATATCGTCGGCCTTGTCCTTTAAATCGCCTGGCAATGGATTCCCGTCCAGAATGTGATCTGATATCGTTTTCCGAGCGATTTGATGCTGGAAGGTTCGGGCAAGGGACTTGTATTTCGATCTCTGGACAATGCCGCGCCTGACTTGATTCGAAGCTGCCATATAGTCGGCGAGGTACTGAACCGGAATTTCAGGCTTGGTGGCAACGCGATGCGTCTTCTTTTCCATACGATCCTCGGAGGCCGGTTATGAATTATTACAGCCGCTCAATCGACAACGACACAAGGTTGCAATTATCACCACTGACGAGCGTGCAGGCAAGGATTGCCGGCTCGGATTTTGAAGATGCTGGCGGCTATTTCCTCTACCAAACCCGAGACTCCGATCCGCACGGACTGGAGGTATTGGCGCAAGTCTCTTCAGACGACGCCGCATTTCGGCTAAGCCGATTACTGGGCCTCGACTAAGCGCTTTTTGTAGGGACCGCGACGGCCCGGTCTTGGTGCGACCGCGTCCGTCGCTTCGGCGAACTGCTCCATCGACCAGAGCGCATCACTAATTCCAGCGGCCATCGCAGGCGACATTCTCAGCGTCTTGTGGATGCGGATAAAGTTGTACCAGACCGTATAGAGCGCGACCATGTGCATGTGGTTCTCGAATTTCTTCGAGAAGGCATTGGTCAGCCGGGTGAACCGGCGCATGTGCATCCGCATCGTAAGGTTCTGACGTTCGACGTAGGACGTGCTGACGTGCGCAATGTCCGGGTTGCCTTCGATCCGATCCTTGCGAGCGCCAATGCACTCTGCGGGGCTGTAGCGGCGCTGAGGCCCTTCGGGAGCGGCACCATACAGCTTAACCAGCATCGCATAGTCCACGTCGGCGCCGAAGGCTTCCTCGACGGCCTGTAGGTAGGCGCGGTGGCCATCCGTGGTGAGCTGGACGCGGTTGGCGAGACGCTTCGCCACATCGTCCATGAACTCCATCGCATATTCGCTGTCACGACCGCCGACGAGGTAGGAGACGATCAGCTTGCTATCCGCGTCCAGCGCCGTCCATGTCCATGTGTCGCCAGCGTCTTCCGGCGCGGCCTTTGCGGCGCGGACATTCTTCGCCTTGGCATAGGTGAACGACCAAATCTCGTCGCACTGGATGCGCTGAGCGGTGACGCCTTGGACATTCTCGTCATGGAAGGCAGCGGCGAACTTGCCCGCGTCGACCAGCAGCTTCGACACCGTGTTGATCGACACGTCGCATACGCGGGAGATCGACCGCATGGACGATCCTTCGCAGAGCATGTTGAGGATTTGGACGCGGGTTTTTAGGGGCAGCTTGTTCATGCCCTTAATATGTGAACTTTTTTGCTTAGTATCAAGCATTTTCCTCAACCGAAACTCCGTGCTTGCTGTCCGTGTCCTGCAAGCATATGCTTGCTTGAATTTTGAAGCAAGCAGGAGCGGAAAATGACAGTATCTAGTCCCTACCAATCGAAGGGCGGGAATGCCCGTGCAAGCAAACTGTCCCCTGAACGCCGACGCGAGATCGCGAAAAAAGCGGCCGATGCACGTTGGAATTCTGACTTGCCGCAGGCAGATTTCGAGGGCGACTTTCCTCTAGGCGATAAGTCTGTTTCAGCTGCCGTGCTGAGGGATGAAAGGCGGCTTGTTACGCAAGGCACGTTTCTGAGGGCGCTTGGTCGGTCCCGATCCCCCAAGGCAGGCACCGGTGTTCTTTCTACCGTCGACGAATTGCCGTTTTTTCTTCAGGCTAAGTCGCTAAGACCCTTTATAGACAACGACTTAATCGCGTCGACCAAACCTGTGTTTTTTCGAACGCGCTCGGGTACAAAAGCGGTTGGATACGATGCGACATTAGTTCGGAAAGTGGCAGACGTTTATCTGAAGTATCGCGATCACAGTCTGCAGCAAAACGGCTCAGTACCCGTTCGGTACCAGAAAATGATTGTCGCCGCAGAGGCGATTAAGACGGCTCTTGCTGACGTCGGCATCTATGCCCTCGTCGACGAAGCCACCGGGTACCAAGACATTCGAAACAGACTTGCGCTTCAAGAAATTTTTGAGGCCGTCCTTCGGAAAGAACTTGCCGCGTGGGCTAAGCGATTCCCTGACGAATTTTACAAACAAATATATAGGCTACGTGGTTGGACGTGGAGAGGGCGTCACGTGAACCCACCTCAAATCGTGGCCCATTACACCAATGATTTTATCTATGACCGGCTGCAACCAGGATTGCGAAAGGAACTGGAAACCAGAATGCCAAAAACGGAGATGGGAAACAAGAAAGGGAAACTTCACCAATTTTTCACAGATGACATTGGCCACCCACTGCTCGCACAGCACGTGCATATGGTGACAATGTTTATGAAGGCAGCAAGCTCTTGGGAAGAGTTCAAAAGAAACCTTGATAAAGTCTCCCCGAGGCTAGGGGAAAACTACGAACTTCCACTTGAGCCAGAAGCTTGACTGCCCCAGCGACTTTTCGCAGCCTTCCGCGCAATCTCCGCCCGCCGCTCTGGTGTCATGTTCTTCGCCCGAGCGGCGCCACCCTTGCGACCCATCTCTTGCGCAGCCTTGTCCTTGCCGTCATCTGCTGGCGTGCCGTCGTCGACCTCGCCCGTCGCGATCCGCATGACGCGGACGGCGTTGCCGATCACATCAGCGGGGCGCTTCTCGCCTTTAGGTCCGGTCGGCATTATTCACCATCCCAAAGAACGTTATCGGTCGGAATCGGTGGGATCGAACGCGCGGTGATTTTTATGGCGTCAACACTCGTGGCTCCTGAATCAGCTTTCAGCGCAGCGCCAGCCTTTTCAACCGCCTCGTTTTGATCCGCCGCGTGGCAGTAACCACTCCGGAAGGGCAGCTTGTCCTTGCTAGTTTCGAATAGATCAATACGCCAAATCGCCATGCGTTTCCCCCTATGCTCACCGCTAAGCATATAGGAAACGATCGGCCTGCGCGAGAAGGGGAACGACCGGCATCTACATTTCAAACTGAGACACTACCGACCAGGGACATCAGGACGATAGCCCGGCGGGTCGGGCGGAAAGCCGCCCTCATCGAGCCGCAAGTCCGCATCGGACCTGTTTTCCCCGCTGCGCTTTGGCGGGAAGGCCGCCGCAGCTTTGCTCCTCGCGCAGCAAAACAGGCCCGGCGCTGGCCTCGGCGCGTTCGCGCCGCCCTTCGGGTGCACCCCGATGCCACCGGGCTTCTGCCCACGCTGTCCTGGCCGATCAAACGGCCTCTCCACAAAAAGGATCAGCGCCATGTCCCGTTTCGAAGAGTTCTCCTTCGACCACCGCAGTCCGACGCCAAGTCCTACGGCACGCCTTCTCGACGATTACGCCCTTTACGGTGTCAGACCCGGTTCGGACGAGCGCGACACCCGCGAACTGCCCGATGCCGATCTTGTCGAAGCCAACATCAACGCCCTCATGGAGACGATGGGCGACATCTTCGCCGGCACGCGGCTGGAGGACGAAACGCCCGAGCTCCTCTGGAGCCTCGTCAACACCTTCCATCGCCGGGTTGCTCATTCCCAAAAGCGTCTCGACGACATCGAGATGAAGCAGCGCGAGTGCCAGCGCGAGCAGGACGGCTCGGAAATCCGCAGCGTCGAACTGGAGCGCCTGATCGACGAGGGCCGCACGCTCACCCAGACCCGGGACGCCTTTGAGGCAATGCGCGACTGGGCCGGCGAACACTATCATGTCCAGACCGGCAGCCCGTGGTTTCCACGCACCGGATCGAAGATCTCGCACCAGACACTCACCGCGGCGATGATCGACAGCCGCGATTTCCTCTCGGCTAAACGCCGCAAGGAGACCGAGACGAACTGCCCGGAAGGCACCAAGATCGCCTTCGCAGGCGGGCTCGACTTCAACGAGGTCACACCGATCTGGGCCGCCCTCGACAAAGCGAAAGCGAAATATCCCGACATGGTGCTGATCCACGGCGGATCACCCAAGGGCGCCGAACTGATTGCCGCCAAATGGGCCGCCACCCGAAACGTTACCACCGTTGTCTTCAAGCCAGACTGGATCCGGTACGGGAAAGCAGCCCCGTTCAAGCGCAACGACCAGATGCTGGAGATCGTCCCGCAAGGCCTGATCGCCACGCCGGGCACCGGCATCACCGAGAACCTCGTCGACAAGGCGAAGAAGCTCGGGATCTCCGTCATGAGGGTCGGCGCTTAGGCGCCGGCATTCGGAAGGATGCCTTTCGCGGTTATCGCGCTGGCTGGCTGTCTGGACATCGGCCCCGACCGCAGAGGTGAGGTCACTATCGCCGTAATTTGGCGCTGCTTGGATGCTGTTGTAAGTGCCACCGATCTATTCCGACTGATGCCGTACACCGTCGAATGGGAACGCGCATGGACCATGATGTTTCCTGGATCGTGTGGAATGCCGGATGACCACGGTGATGACGATCATGGTGATGATGGTCGTCTTCGTCACTGCGATCCTCGTCACCATCATCTGCTATCTGGATGGCAAGCGCGGCCGAAATCAGCCCTTTCTCACAACGGACCTCGAGATATCAGGGATCCCGGATTGGCGGGAACGCGCGGAAACGCATGACGGCCGTCGCGGGGATAAGCGAGGCATATCGTGAGGGGCTGAGCGACTGTCAGCGCCTTCTGATGGCATTTGACGCCAACGCCAGCGATGGCATATCATGCCAACATGAAAGCCGACCTGGTCATTCGCGAGCGTGTCGTCTTTCCTGATGGCAATCTGGCCGAGATGGTCGTCTGGCGTGTTCCCGACCCGGTCCTGCCCTCACGGCACCGGTTCAAATACCGACTGGTCTATATCGTCGAAGGGCGCCGGGTTCTTGGCTACGACAACGAGCGCGGCAAGGGCGATCACCGGCACGAGGGAGATCGGGAACAATCGTATGCCTTCACCGGCATTGACGAACTTCTCGATCGTTTCGTCGCCGAGGTCGAGAGTTTGCGGAGGTCCACATGAAGAAGCAGATATTCGTCGGCGGTAGCCTGAAGGACGCAGCGGCCCGGGTCAGTGACGCGTGGCACTGCGCGGAACGAGACGAAGATATTGTTGCGGAAGACAATGTGACCTTCCTGTCGTGGTCGTCGCTTGCGGCCAGCCTGACCGACAAGCGCTACGAGCTGCTGCGCCGCCTTCACCAGCATCCGGCGTCCAGCATCCGGGCGCTGGCGCGCGATCTCGGCCGCGACGTCAAACGGGTGCATGAGGATGTGACCGCGCTCGAGCGAATTGGCTTGATCGATCGTGATGGCACGGCGCTAAGGGCGGATTATTCGGAAATTCGAACATCGATCCTGATCGACGCGCCCGCGGCCTGAACGCCAACGCTCGACCGACGAACCGTGGCATCCAGTGTCGATGACACGGAGTTCGACATTGGAACACGAGTGCAGAGAGCCAAAGATCGAGGCGGCGATAGCGTCCACGGGCGGACAGGCCGGCGCCGGACGCCGCGCGGACCAGGCACCAAACACCGAACCTCGCGCGGGTATCGCAGCCCACTGACGGTCCGATCACCCATCTGCGGCTTCTCGACGATGGTGATGACGGCGGGATCGCAGTGTTCGGCGCGCTTTCGTAGACATGCTGGCCAGGCTGATAGGAGCGGTCAACCAGGATGAAGCCCGTGGGAAACTTCGAGCACGACATGCTGGCCGGGAGAGGGCTCTGGGATCGAGGGCTGGCTGCCGGGTCTCTCCTGTGCGGTCCGTTTCTTGAAAGATGCCAATCCCTGACCGCTTTGTCCGCTATGCGGTCAACCCGAATGACGGTTTCCAGCTTCGCCGGACCCTCCGCAATTCTGGCTGACCGCGCGGCCTGTCGCGGTCTGTTCGGGGGCATCGAAACGCACAACACAGGAGATCCTCATGCGCTCGATCAACCGCCTCACCCTCCTCGGCCATGTCGGCAACGTCAAAGCCTTCGCCAAAGTCACCAAGGTCTCGATCGCCACCAACCGCGTCTGGACCGACGCCAAGGGCAACAGGCAGGACCGCACCGACTGGGTGCCCGTCACCATCCTCGACGAGGCGCAGGCCAAGTGGGTCGCCGAAAACGTCTTGAAGGGTGACAGCGTCTGCGTCGAGGCCCGGGTCGGCGAGACCTCCTACGGCGAGGGCGAGGACCGCAAGTTCACCGTCGATATCATCGCCACCAGCTTCAACCTGATGGCCGCGCGCGACGCGGCCTGAGCGAAACACCGGAGAGCGGCTCCTTCGGGGGCCGCTTTTCGGCGTTCGGGGCGTCGAGCCCGGAAGAACGCTCCAAGGGGATCGAGCCTTTGCAAAGCATCACGTTGCCGGGTCGCGGGTCGGCGAGGGATATCAGCGCTCCTAATGCAGCAGCATCGACTGCGGGACGCCGCCGCCAGGCGGCGAATTGACGAGGGCCTCGATGCCCTCGGCTTCGAGGGCTTCGTAAAAGGCGCTGCAGGCGAGCTGGTCGGAGGCGAACTGCTTATCCCAGACGACGGAGTTGTTGTCTTTGTCGACCATTTCGAGCGACCAGCTGTCCCTGCTGCCGGCGATCCTGAAGATCGCAATGCGAACGGTGATCCCGTCTCTGGTAAGGCTGCCGGAGAAGGGCGACGTTTCGATCTCGGGATCGTCTTCGAACATGAGTGGTCCTCCATCCGAGCCATTCATCATCGATGGCTCGATGAGGGTCAAGATGGCGGACGCTCACGGCTGACAGGCGCGCGTCTTGGTCGGTGACAGGTTCGTCGGTCGCGATCACTGGCGCAGTCCAATGGTTGGTCCGCAGGCGGAGAACCGGCAACGCCGGCAAATTCCCGTTGCGAGAGGCCCATTTCAATCGGACTCCTGATGTCTGGTGCGATCACCCCGCTCTCATCGACGCCATTCCTACGATCCAGCTCAGGCCTTGCGACGATCAACCCGCAAGGGGTCCGCTAAGCCAGCTTGCGGCCGCTCTGGCTGACGCCTGTCGCGGTGATCGCGGCCAGATGCTGGACACTTCGGGCGCCTGTCGAGCGGGGATGGTCCCCGCCTTCTGGACGGGAGCCTTCACGATGAGCCTAACACTTGCACGCGAACACGCCTTCAGCCTCGCCACCACGCTGATGACCTGCGTCATTCTCTTCAAGGCCGGTGACGGTTTCGGCGCCATGCCCACCGCCGAGTTCGATGGCGAGCCCGAGAGTATCGTGCTGGAATACGATCCCTTCCAAACCGCCTGAGCGAAGTTCGGCACCGAGGCCTTCGGGCCTGGAGTGCCCCTGGAGAACTGCTTTGGGGCGTTCGCCAAATTCCATGTTGATGCGGGCAGCGATCCCTGCCGCGAACAGCTCTTGCGCGAGCTCGTGCCGCGGCAGACCAGTCTCAGCAGCGATACGTCCTGCCTCCCGGTTGATCTGGAGAAGCTCACCGGTGCGGATGGCATTGGCCACCGTTTGCCGGACGATCTCGTCGATGTCGTCAGTTTTGGTCATGAGCCTCGTCCCCCTCGAATGCCTCGCTGATCTGGGAATTGAAAGCGGCGGTTCAATGATGAGCTTGCGGGCAGCGAACGGACTGGCAGCGCAGGCCTCAACTTTGGTTGCCGTTGACAACCGATAGGTGGCGACCCGATCTTTCGAACGCCCCGCGACCTGTTTCTTGCGCCTCGCGGATCAACCCATCCCGCTCGTCGATCTTTTCAAATCGGCTGGACGTTTGGGCCATCTGCATTGGTGCGCCGAGAAGATAGCCCTGGCCAAAGCGGACCCCGAGGCTTTGCACCGTCCGCAGCTCGTCGGGCGTTTCCAGTGCTTCGGCAATCAATTTGCATTCGGTCTGCGCCGCGAAACCTGCAAGCGCGGTCACGGCGGCCTGGCGGGCTGTGTCCGTGTCGATGTCGCGAATAAGGCTCGCATCCAGCTTGATGATATCAGGCTTCAGGAGAAGCACGTGGCGCAGACTGGCAAAGCCGGCACCGGCATCATCGATGGCAATCTGTAATCCCTTGTCCCGCAGACACTGCAGGGCCGCTGCCAAGCGCTCATAGTTGTCGACCAGGGCATGCTCGGTGATCTCGAGGATCATTCGGTCAAGAGGCAAGCCATCCATCAGGCGTTGGAAGGAACGGTGCAAAACAGTTTGGGGAGACACGTTGACCGCGAGCGCAAGATCACCTGTAGGCAGCGTAAACGAACTTGCGGCCTGACGAATGGCGGCGACCTCGAGGCGCGTTCGAAGTCCGATCTTTTCGGCTTCGGCGAACCACTGATCGGGCGGCCGCTGGGGCTTGCCAGCAAAACGGGCAAGGCCCTCAAACCCGAACAGTTGGCGCGTCGCAATATTCCAGATCGGCTGGAATGCCATCGTGAGTTCATCACCCGCCAGCGCCTTGTCGATACGAATGTGCCGTTCGCGATAGAGCCGCGCGGCGGTGACCACGCCGCTGATTTCGGTTCCGATGACGTCGGCAATGGCTCGCATCAATCCTCGGCTATCGTTCGAAAACCCTGGCTTTGCCGTAAATCCAAGGCAGCACAACATCCCATAGGCCTTACCGGAATCGAGCTTGATCGGCACGCTGGCATGGGTTCCGATCGGCACCGACTGCGTGATGGGCATGGCCATGGCGATCGGCTCGACAGCCGTGTCGGGAATAAACTCGGGAAGACGGCCCTCCAGGACATGGCGGCAGTAGACGTCCCGAACCGAGTAGGCATCGCCGACCTTGATCATCGCCTCCAGTCCTGGCGCATCGACTGAGCGAAACACGGATTGGTCGTCGACGAATTCGGACACGTATCCGACGTCCATTCCGAGATTGGTCCGCAAGGCCGCCAGCAGACGATGCACCGTACCTCGCGTCGACGCCAAAAACTTGAGCGGGTCGACGACACCCAAAGGCGTCAAGTCGGTTGCGATAGCCATGGTTGTAATCGGTCCCACATTACAGACTAGCAAGGTGGATCTTCAATTGCGGCTGAAGCATAGCGAGGGGCTGTGATCCTGGGTCGTTTCGGCAACAGAGGCGAGCGGAGATATGACGGAAGTTGCATCTCGAACCTGACTATTTCTCAGGCGGTTATTTGAACCTGTCAGTTCGCCCCAGTTGGTGGCGCGGGCTGTGATGGTGATGGAACGGGCGTTGAGGCTGTCCCAGATTCCACACTGCCATCGGTTGCGCCGCTTTCGACTTCCGGCGGCGACGGATCACTTTGAACAACGGGCGCGGATGAGCTTTGATTGTTGGCGTTTTCGCCGTCGCTGTTGTTGCAAGCAGCGAGAATGGTCATCGCGGCGATAGCGGCTAGTGCGAAAGTTTTGTCCATGATGGTATCCCTTCGATGGATCCGCCGAACCGATAGTCCTGGCGCTCAAATTGTCAGCCGCTGCAGCGTCAGTCGGCCGTTGGTGGTTCGGAATTTGGTGTTGGCAACGGAGCAGCAACGCTGTTTTGAGCCGGGATCAGCGCCTGGACGCAGCTACTGCCGTCGCCGCTCCCTTGCGCGCTTTTTGCAGTGGACCGGAAGTTCTTGGCGCTTTCTGTATCGATGCCATTCTCGTCGGCGGAACCGATCAAGCTTTCGATCTTGGGAATTCCATCGTCGCAGTCGGCCTTGGCCTTGGCTTCCTGCTGGGTGGGCGCGCTCACCTGGGCCATGGCAGCAGTAATCCCGAACAGGATGATGGCTGGGGCGATGAGATTGGGTTTCATGATCCTCTCCATGCCTTGGTGATCGTCGCCATTCTCGTGAAGCAAGACGATTTCGGCAGGATGAGGCTGACCGTATTTTCCGTTTGAACGGAGGTTGTGCCGTGACCGTTGCGTGACGTTCTTTGGCGGAACGCCCCACGTGGGGAATTCTCGCCTTATTTGAAGCGTGACGCTGCACTTACCGCGCAAAATTGGTTCCAGGGGCTTGTGCAACGCCCATCGGACAGAAGCCTTCAGCGTTGTATCGCGACGGGATTAACCGCCGATGTCTTGACCACAGCACGTCCGCGGCCCGCGCGCTTGGCCTCGTAGAGCGCCTGATCGGCTGCCGCGAGGACATCGCGCCAATGGATCGTGCCAGGCTCGACGAGCTGGCAGCCATTGCTGGTCTCGACGACGAGCGTAGTGTGGAGCAGGGCGACTGGCTGTCGGATTGCCTCGACAATGCGATCGGCCAGGTGGCGCGCCGCGCTTTCTTCGACGATGTTCGGTTGGACGATGACGAACTCGTCGCCGCCGACCCGGGCGGCAAAGGCGTCTTTGCCCAGGATCGACAGAAGACGCCGGGCGACTTCTTCCAGGATGGAGTCACCCGTCGCGTGGCCGTGGTTGTCGTTGATCTCTTTGAAATGGTCGAGATCGATGAAGTGAATGGCAATCTGGCCGCCGCCGCTTCGCGCAAACAGGGCGTCGAGGCGCTGGTAGAGCATGGAGCGGTTCGGCAAACCCGTCAGGCTGTCGAGGGCGGCCAACTCGGCAAAGCGGCGGCGGGTGGCCAGATGATCATGGGTGATCCGATAGGTGTGGAACACCGTGTCGATGCTTCCGACGATGACGAGGAGGATCGCAATGGCGACGGCAATGAAGTCGGGTGTTCCCTTCAGCGTCGAAACGGCAGCGAGGGGGACGGCGGCGACGAGAACGGTCGCAATGGCGATCCAGGGCCGGGCCGAGGCCCGCACGACAATTCCGGCACAATAGCTGGCGACAAGGACGGTCGCCATCAACTGACCGGTACTCAGCGGCTCGGCGAAAGCCACGATGGAAAATGCTGCGAGAACGAGGGAAAAACCAATAGCGCCGGCGGCATAAAAACGCTCGAAAGCCAGCATGGTGAAACGGGTGCCATGCTTTCGAAAGACAAAGACGCAGCCTACCCTATAGGCCGTGACCAGAATTGCCGCGACTGCCACCGCCGCAAACGAAAAATTGCTGGTCTGGATCATTATTGTCAGCGCCAGGCCGACGGTCGAGACGCCGATAATCGCTGACGGCACCGCGGTCGTGAAAAGCAGCTCCGTTAGTTCCAGGCGAACTTCCGAGGATGGCGGCGTTGGCGGCCGCGGTGCGTTCATATTTTGGGCAAGGCGGTCAGCCATGAAAGGACGCCACCGACATCTACCTGGAGGTATCGCGAATGCGGGGTCGCGACCGGTTGATGGCCACGTTCGTTGCGATGATATTGAACACGTGAACAACCAAAAAGAGCTTAACAGATGACGGCAAGGCTAAACCCAGGATTGTCGAAACCCGATCGAAAGGTCAACGATCCCGTCGACATCCAAGTCGGTAAGCTTATTCGGTTCCGGCGCAAACTCATGAGCATGAGCCAGTCCGCGCTCGGCGAAAAGCTGGGGATCACGTTTCAACAGATCCAGAAATACGAAAACGGCAGCAACCGTGTCAGCGCCAGCAAGCTGCAGGCGATGGCGACGATCTTCGGTGTGCCAGTCGGCACATTTTTCGAAACCAATCAGGAGCTCTCCAACAATCCTGTGACGAGGGCTGTTGGGGCCGCAGAAGAAGCCTTGCGGACCGACATCCTGGCATTCATTCATTCGGCCGACGGGCTGAAACTCAATCAAGCCTTTGTGCGCATAAAAAGCGCGAGTACGCGCCGCCGATTGATCGCCCTTGTCCAGGTACTGGGCTGATCGCCAGGCAGGGCGTTTTTTGCATGTGGTCGACAGCGGCGAGATCGAATGCGGATCGGTCGCCGAAGCCACATCGGTCTCCTTAAAAAAAGATACCGGCGCATATTTCAAGAGCCAAATCGACACTTCAGCTCAGTCCGCAGCGGCTTTTCAGCGTTCGGGTTGGCGAGATCGCGGCCTCGTCTACTTGTCTTAGCTTCGCAATAGTGCGCCCCCGCAAAGGAGTGGGGCCAGTTCCCATCTCGTCGCTACGATCTTTATCGATCGCAACTGAGGCTGACTTGGCTCGCATCACCGTAACGTCGTCTGAGGTTTCCTACAGCGCCATATCTCATGCTTACAAAGCGCTTACATCCGCGCGAGCGTACCCTCTTGTAAGAAATAAAAACACTAAACGGACTGAGTAGAGCATTGAAATATATGGGGAAATTTGGAGCGGGCGATGGGATTCGAACCCACGACCCCAACCTTGGCAAGGGGTTGGTGCGACCCCAGCTATCCAAGCGAGCGCGTGACCCGCAGTCAGCGTGAACACTCAAGAAAAATGTTTTCCGCAGACTAAATCGCAGACTAGTAAGGAAATTTAGTCTGCGGCTAATAGCTAAGTCCTTGAAAGTTATGGTGCGCCCGAAGGGATTCGAACCCCTGACCCCCAGATTCGTAGTCTGGTGCTCTATCCAGCTGAGCTACGGGCGCAACGAGGAAGAGCCGCTAAGGGCCGTTCGCTCTTGACGGGCTAACTAGCTTCTCGATCGGCGGAATGCAAGCGCCGGTCCACGGCTATTTCCGTGAACCCTGGATTTTTTCGGCGCGGGTGTCGATGCCAGCTCCGGTGCGCCGTTGGCCAGGTGATGGCTCGTGCTGTCGGTTCGCTCAGTTGCCCGCCTTGTCGTTGCGGGGGCGGCCGGTGAACCGGTCCGTTAACGCGCCGGACGATCGTTCGGCCGGTTCCGCGTTGCCGAGAGACCTGGGCGACGGCTCCGACGCCGCACCGTTTGCGCCGTCGGGTCTGTCATGGGGTAGCCCGTGGGGTAGCCCGTGGGGCAAATTGTCGTTGAGGCCGGGATTGTCGGCAGGCAGGCGGATTTCGAAACGCGTGCCGGAGGTCGGCTCGTCACAGAGGCGGATCTTGCCGCGATGCGCCTCGACGATCTCCGCGACGATGGCGAGGCCAAGGCCGATGCCACCGGTGCGCGCCGAGCCTTGAAACGCCTGAAACAGCTTCTCGCGCGCCTTGGGCGGCAGGCCGGGGCCGGTATCCTCGACGAGAATCAGAACCTCGTCCGCGCTCTGCCACTCGGCGGTGATCGACACGCGCCGGATCACCGAGGGCAGATCGGCATCCTCGGCTTCCAGCGCTTGCACGGCGTTGCGGCACAGATTGACGAGAACCCGGTGGAACTGGTCGGGATCGACGGCGATTTCCAGCGCTCCGTCCACGCCGTTGATCAGGTCGATGCGTGCATCGGGCGACACGGCGACCATCTCGTAGACGTCGTCGACGAGATGTTTGAGCCTGAGGCGCCGCTTGACCGGCGAGCTTTCCACCGCACGTCCGTAGGCCAGAACGGCGTTCGTATAGTCGAGTGCCCGGTCGAGGCTGCGCAGCAGCATCGGCGCGACGCGCTGCACGCGCGGGTCCTCCATCGTCGACAACCGGTCCGAGATCATCTGAGCCGAGGACAGGATGTTGCGCAGATCATGATTGATCTTGGCGACAGCGAGGCCGAGATCGGCGAGATGGCGCTGCTTACGCAAGGTGTCGGCGAGCCGAGTCTGCATCTCTGCAAGCTTGGCCTCGGCGATGCCGATCTCGTCGTCGCGCCGGCTTGGAACGATCACCCGGGTGGGATCGAAGGGTTTTTCGCCGAAGCGCACCATCGAGCGGGTCATCGCCCGGATCGGGCGGATCAGAAAGCGGCTGATCGCACCGAAGACGAGGAGGGCCGCGAAGCTCGCGACGCCCAGGGACAACAGGAAGATGTTGCGTGAATAGATCAGCATGTCGCGGCGCAGCGGCGCTTCCGACATGACGACTTCGCCGACCATCGAGCCGTCGCCGACCGGACCGGAGATGCGCATGACGCGGTCGCTGCCGAAGATCAGCGTGTCGAACGCGTCCCCGATCATGTGAAGCGGGTTGGTGTCGGTGAGATCGGACTGGACGTCGACATGATCGATCTGGCCCTGGCGCGCGAGGAGGCGGGAGGCACCGCCCTCGACGAGACCGACGAGTTGCGCGTCGAGAGCCTTGAGCAGACCCGATTCCTGCTCTTGGGTGAACACCGGATCGCCGTTGCCGGTGGTCTGCTGCATGAAAAGCCCGGCAACAGCCAGCGTTTCGATCTTGGTCGACAGCCAATCGTCCCGGAAACGCGCGATCGACGGCACGAAGATCAGGATTTCGGCGAGCATGATCGACAGCAGCGTCAGGACAAGCAGACGCGTGGAAATACGCCGCCCCACAACGAGTGTGACCTCGCCCTCCGGCGATCCGTTGTCGGCCTTCATCGGCAGCTGTGCCCGCGCCACGTCAGGCGTCCCTTCTCATTCGCGCTGCTCGGCGCCCCCGTCTTTGACGAGGACCCGCCGCCGGGTTCGCTGCGCCCGAATGCGACGCACGCTCCTGTTTCGTCCCTGCCGAAGTCGGACGTCTTTGCCGCCCGGCGCTCGACGTTCGGTAGGCGAAAGACTCGTCATCCGAAGCGCTGCAGGAAAGATACGGCCCGGCGCACCAAAGGACGCTTTGTGTAGTGCGAATAATAAGCGGTGGCCGCCCGTTTGCCAATTTCCGAGAAGGTAGGATAGGGCGAGACGAAATCGCGCAGATCGGAGGCGCCCATGCCCTTGGAAAGGGCGAGGGTGAAGAGGTTGGTCATCTCACCGGCCTGCGCCCCGACGACGCCGGCGCCCACCAGCTTGCCGCTATCGCCGACGACGAGCTTGACCAGCCCTTCGGTCTGCCGCTCGGTGCGCGCCCGGTCGTTCTCCTCGTAACCCCAAGTGAGGGCGGTGACCTTGAGGCCCTTCGCCTTCGCCTCGGCCTCGGTGAGACCCACCTGGCCCAACTCGGGATCGGTGAAGGTGACGTGAGGGATCGCCGAATGGTCGGCCTTGAAGGGCAGGCGAAAAAGAAGCGCGCGCAGCACCAGTCCGCCATGATAGCCGGCGACATGGGTGAATTGCGGGCCCCCGGCGACGTCGCCGATGGCGTAGGCGCGCTTGTTGGTCGAGCGCAGATCCTTGCCCACGGTGATGCCGCTTCTGTCGAAGGCGATGCCTGCCGCATCCAGTCCGAGGCCGCGGACATTCGGCGCGCGGCCTACCGCGACGAGGAGATGGCTTCCCGTCATCTCACGCTGCTGGCCGTCCTTGCCTTCGACGGTGAGGGCGATGCCGCCTTCGCTCTTGCGGGCGCCGACCACCCTGGTGTCCTCCTCGATGGCGACGCCGTCGGCGCGCACGCTTTTCAGCGCGACGGCGACGAGGTCGGGATCGTCGCGGTTCATCGCCTTGGAACTTTCGAGCACGGTGACTTTCGCCCCAAGGCGGCGATGGGCCTGCGCCATCTCCATGCCGATCGGCCCGCCGCCGATGATCAAAAGATGCTCGGGGCAGGCGGTGAGGTCGAAGAGCGATTCGTTTGTGAGATGAGGCGTGTCGGCGAGCCCCTCGATCGGTGGTACGAAGGGCGAGGAGCCCGTGGCGATGACGAAGCGGCGCGGGCGCACCAGTTGGCCGTCGGCCGATACCGTCCGCGCGTCGACGAAGATCGCCGTCGCCTTCAGCACGGTGACGCCGAGGCTCTCGAAGCGCTCGACCGAATCGTTCGGCGCGATGCCGGCGATCACGTCGTGGACATGGGCGTGGACCTTTTGAAAATCGACCACCGGCTCGCCCGCCGTCACGCCGAAACGGTGGGCCTCGCGGATGGCGTGGACGTGCTTGGCGGCAGCGATCAGGGCCTTCGACGGCACGCAGCCGGAGTTGAGGCAGTCGCCGCCCATCTCGGCTCGCTCGATCAGCACCACGTCGACCCCGAAGGCAGCGGCCGCCGCTGCAGTGGTCAGTCCGGCGCTGCCGGCGCCGATGACGCAGATGTCGGGGGTGAGAATGTCGGCCATGGCGGGGGCGTCCTTCGAACGGGCGTGAGAAGCGGCGGCGAACGGGCGTGGGAAGCGGCGGGCCGCGGCGGGATTGCTACGATCTGGGCTGGGGACGACGGTCGGTCGGCGCGAACGATCGTCAGTCGGCCGGAGCGACATCGGGGCGGCGGCCCTTGAAGAAAGTCTTCTTAAAGATCAGGCCGAGAACGCTGAGGCCGGCAAGGCCGACCAGCGCGATGGTCATCTGCGGTGTAACGAGATCGGAAACGCCGACGTCGCCCTCGCCGACATTCGCCAGCGCCTGGTTGATGCCGCTGCCGAGGAAGGCATAGACCATGGCGCCCGGAATGATGCCGAAAAAGGTCGCGGCGACATAGGTACGCGTCTTCACGTCGAAGAAGGCCGGCGCGACGTTGACGGCCAGGAACGGCAGAAGCGGCGTCAGCCGCAGGACCAGGAGATAGGCGAAGGCGTCGTCGCGAAATCCGTCGGCGAAGCGCTTGACCGCGCCGCCGGCCTTGCGGCGCAAAACGTCGCCGAAGGCGTGGCGGGCGGCAAGGAAAATCGCCGTCGCGCCGATCGTCGCGCCGACGACGGCGAGCGCCCCACCGATGAGCCATCCGAACATGAAGCCGCCGGCAAGCGTAACGATCGACGCGGCCGGAAAGGCGAAGGCGACGAGCACGGCGTAGCCGGCCACGAAGGCGAGCGAGGTGAGAACGAGATTATCCTGAACCGCCTGTTTCAGAGCGGCGCGGCTGTCGAGAAAGGCGTCGAGGGAAAGATAGCGCTGCAGGCCGAAGGCGTAGGCGAGGGCAAGCCCTGCCAGAAGGACGGCCAAAGGCCAGAATCGCTTCAACAGGTCGATCGGTCCTCGATCTTCAGAGCTCATAGGCGGGTCCTTCGCTGCCTGTTGGCCATCGTCGACGGGGTCTTCGTTCGATCGTCATGGATCGTTACGTCCGCAAAAGCGCTCGAGAGCCGTTGCGTCGCCGCAGTCAGCTTGCCATGGCGGCATTCTAGCATAACGTTTGCGCGCTGCGCCCGACGGTCCAGGTGGCGAGTCCTGATCGCCTCGCGCCGGCCATGTGTCCCATGATGTCTGGCGCAAACAGTGCGATGACGGCAATGTTATTGCGCCGGGTTATCGCATCGGCGGTTTTCTCCGCCTGCAGGCCCGTGGCCTCATCGACCGGGTTGCCTCCAGCCGTCCTGAAACGGGCCCGACATAAGCCGGCACGGTGATTGACTTTTGATTGCCATCGTTCCTATAAGCCGGGCAGACGAGCGGGCGATATCCCGCGCGGGGCTTGGCTTCGCGTTGCCGGTTGGCCTGCACAATCGCTCATATTTCCGGTTCAATATCCGGACAAGACGAAGGGCTCGCATCGCCAGATGCGGGAAGATCAAGATGAAGCGCACCTATCAGCCGTCCAGGCTCGTTCGCAAACGCCGTCACGGGTTTCGCTTGCGGATGGCGACCAAGGGTGGCCAGAAGGTCATCGCGTCGCGTCGCGCCAAGGGCCGCAAGCGTCTTTCGGCCTGATTGCGATCGACGATCACGCTGGGTTGCCGAGGCTTGGCATGAACGGCCGACTGGTCTTAAGCCCGGTCCTGGGCGAAGGGCAGCCGGTTTCGTCCGCGAGCTCGGCGCGAAAGCCCGGCGTCATAAGGAAGCGGGCGGAGTTTCTCGCCGCGCGCAAGGGCCGTCGCCTCAACGGCCCTTATTTCTTTGTCGAGACCCGCGATCGCGGCGACGGCCTTGGCCCGCGCTTTGGCCTGACCGTGACCAGGAAGGTCGGCAACGCCGTCGAGCGCAACCGCATCAAGCGCCGGCTGCGCGAGGCGATCCGTCTCAACGCTGCAGCTGACATGGCGGACGGGATCGACTATGTGGTCGTCGCGCGCCGCGAGGTGCTCGACATGCCCTTCGCTGCGCTGACAGACGAACTGTCCCGACGTATCGCCCGCTTGATCTCGGGCGCGCCGGCCACAACCAAGCGGCGCTCGCCCGAGCGTCCATCGGGGTCTGATTGATGGAAAACAACCGCAACTTCCTGATCGCCATGGCGCTGTCCATCGGCGTGCTCGTCGGATGGCAGTTCCTTGTCGTCTCGCCGCGCATGGAAGCCCAGCGCCAGAATCAGCAGGTCGCGGATACGAACGGCGCGACGCCGGGATCGTTGCAGACCCCGCAGACCGCGGCCGGAACCGATCAGGCTCCGCCCGTCTCGCCCTCGGGTCGCGAAAGCGTCGTGCCGGCGGCGCCCGAAGGCTCCGCGAACGGCCAGACCGCCCAGCCGATGTCCCGCGATCAGGCGATCGCCGCAACACAGCGCGTGCCGATCGACACGCCGGCGGTCTCCGGCTCGATCAACCTCGTCGGCTCCCGCCTCGACGATTTGCGCCTGAAAAATTACCACGACACCGTCGACGACAATTCGCCGACCATCGTGCTCTTGTCGCCCGAGCGCCAGCCGGACGGCTATTTCGCCGAAATGGGCTATCTCGGCCAGAACGCCGGCGAACTGCCGGGGCCAACGACGGTTTGGACCGCCGAGGGCAATCAGACGCTGACGCCTCCGACGCCGGTCACGCTGACGACCACCAACGGTTCGGGCGTGACCTTCACCCGGCAGATCGCCATCGACGACAAGTTCATGTTCACGGTTACCGACACGGTAGCCAACACCGGCTCGCAGCCGGTGACGCTATCGAGCTACGGCCGGGTGACGCGCTACTCCAAGCCGGCCGTCGCTTCGACCTATGTTCTGTTCGAGGGCCTGCTCGGCGTGTTCGGCGAGGACGGTCTTTCCGAGGTCAAATACTCGGCCATCGAGGACGACAAGACCTTCTCGCCGCCCAAGGTTTCCTCGGGCTGGATGGGCATCACCGACAAGTACTGGGCAACGGCGCTCATTCCCGAGAACCGGAGGCCCTATCAATCGCGCTTCCTCTATGTCGATCAGGGCCGCACCCACTACCAGACCGAATACGTCGCCGATCCCCAGACCATCGCGCCGGGCGCATCCGAAACGGTCACGACCCGCTCCTTCGCCGGCGCCAAGGTGGTGGACCTCATCGACAGCTACGAGGACACGCTGAACGTCAAGCAGTTCGGCCAGCTGATCGACTGGGGCTGGTTCTATTTCATCACCCGGCCGATGTTCCATCTCCTCGACTGGCTCTATCGCCTGGTCGGCAATTTCGGCGTCGCCATCCTCGGCGTCACCGTGCTTCTGAAGCTTGTCTTCTTTCCGCTCGCCAACAAGTCCTACAAGTCGATGGCCCGCATGAAGAACATGCAGCCGAAGATCATGGAGATGCGCGAGCGCTACAAGGACGACAAGCAGAAGCAGCAGCAGGAGATGATGCGCATCTACAAGGAAGAAAAGATCAATCCGGCGGCGGGCTGCTGGCCGGTGCTGATCCAGATTCCCGTGTTCTTCGCGCTCTATAAGAACCTCTACGTGACGATCGAGATGCGGCACGCGCCGTTCTTCGGCTGGATCCAGGATCTGGCCGCGCCCGATCCGACGTCGATCTTCAACCTCTTCGGGTTGATCCCGATCACCCTGCCGCATCTCCTGATGGTCGGCGTCTGGCCGCTCCTGATGGGCATCACGATGTTCATCCAGATGCGGCTCAACCCGACGCCGCCGGACCCGACCCAGCAGATGATCTTCACCTGGATGCCGGTGATCTTCACCTTCATGCTGGCTTCGTTCCCGGCCGGCCTGGTGATCTACTGGACCTGGAACAACACCCTGTCGGT